>CAVQTV010000001.1:0-1266916 GCA_963716655.1 uncultured Actinomycetota bacterium
ACACGGGTCCAGCCGCACCCGCAGGGTCAGCAGCCAGGACGGCACCGACGTCGGCCTCCCCGCGCAGCAGGGCCAGCGCCGAGCCGACGACCACGCCGTCGTCGTACGCGTTGGGGCTGTCCTCGGCGACCGCGCTGACCAGTACGTCGGTGCCTTCGACGGTCACCGCGTCGGTGACCGCGAGGCCCAGCCCGCCGATCTCGCCGAGGTCGTAGCGCCTGACGTCTCGCACCGCGATCGCCGCGGGGTCGTGCCGCCCGGCCGCGGCCGCGAGCACGTCCGAGAGGGCCAGGTCGACGCTCGCGGTGGGGACCCCGGCCGACGGGAGCCCGCGCTGGAACCAGCGCAGCGAGTCGCCGACGATGCAGGCGCCCTCGAGGTTGAGCGCCTCGGGAGGTACGTCGAGCGCCGCGCCGACCGCGCCGTACAGCGCGGCGAGGTCGGCGGTCACCGGCTCGGGGTCGTCGAGGCGGACCAGTGCCGACCGCATCCGGTGCGGTGTCGACCCGGACCCGAGGAGCAGCACTGTCGGCCGCTCCGCACCCGGACGCCGGTCTCGCCGGTCCACCAGCACGCGAGCGTCGCGTCGTCCTGGGCGACCAGCCAGCCCGGCCCGAGCTCGACGAGCGCCGACGCGGCCCGGACCGGTCGGCCGTCGGCGAAGCTCATCCGCCGCGCCTGCTCGACCCGGACCTCCATGCTGCCGATCGTTGCACCTTGTTGCCCCGCCGTACGCTGGAGCCATGGATGGCTGGCTGTTGCTCCTCATTCTGGCCGTGATCGCAGCCGTGCTGCTGCTCGCCCGGCGGGCCGGCCGGCGCCGCCAGCTGGAGCAGAAGCGGGCCGAGCTCGAGCCGGTCCGCAAGCTGGTCTTCGAGGACATCACCGTCCTCGGCGAGGAGCTGCAAGCACTCGACCTGGATCTCGCGGGACGTCAGCTCGACGCGGGCGGGAACGCCGACTACCAGCGGGCCCTGGACGCCTACGAGGCTGCCAAGACCGCCGGTGACGCGATGGCGAGCCCGGACGACGTCCGGCACGTCACCGAGATCCTCGAGGACGGGCGTTACGCGATTGCGTGCGTCCGCGCCCGGGCGGCGGGCGAGCCGCTGCCGACCCGCCGCCCGCCGTGCTTCTTCGACCCGCGGCACGGGCTGTCCGTGACCGACGTGCCGTGGACGCCGCCCGGTGGCGCCACCCGGGACGTGCCCGCCTGCGCCCTCGACGCCGAGCGGGTCGCCGCCGGCGCCGACCCCGACTCACGGATGGTGATGGTCGGCGCCCAGCGGGTGCCGTACTACCAGGGCGGCGCGGCGTACCAGCCCTACGCATCGGGCTACTTCTCCGCCTTCGGTCCGATGAACATTCTGTTCGCCGGGATGATGTTCGGCGGTCTCGGTGGCTTCGACGCGCTCGGCGACGGCATCGGCTCGATCGGCGACGGCATCGGCGACTCGTTCGGCGACATGGACTTCGGCGGCTTCGACTTCTAGCTCGAGTCGGCGTGCCTGCCGGCGGAGGACGGCGCGAGGCCGGCCAGTGAGACGGTGACGGCGAGGGCGCTGGTGAGCGCGAGGAGCCGAGTGCGCGAGGATGGCACGGATGAGCCGATCTCGTGAGCGTGGGGTGTCCCGTCGACGCGCCGTCCGCTGGTGGAGTTACGTCGCCGCCGCGGCACTGGTCTGCACCAGTGCGGCCGCCGCGCCGTCGTACGCCGACCCGTTGCCCACCGGCACCGACGTCGACTACCAGCTCGGTGGCGACCGATCGGTGCCCGACCACGTCGGCATCGTGGTGCGCGACCGCGAGTCCCAGCCCGCTCGCGGACAAGTACAACGTCTGCTACGTCAACGGCTTCCAGACCCAGCCGAACGAGCGCGGCTTCTGGCGCCGGCACTGGGGGCTGGTGCTCAAGCGCGACGGCGAGCCGGTCGTGGACGAGGCGTGGGGCGAGTGGCTGCTCGACACCCGCACCGCCGAGAAGCGCCGGAAGCTGGCCCGGATCGTGGGCGGGTGGGTCGACGGCTGCGCCGACGACGGCTTCGACGCCGTCGAGTACGACAACCTCGACTCGTTCACGCGCAGCCATGGCCTGATCCAGCGCCGCCAGGCGCTGGCCTTCGCCGCGCTGCTCGTCGACCGGGCCCACGACGCCGGCCTCGAGGCCGGGCAGAAGAACCTCGCGCAGTACGACGGCACCGCGATCGGCTTCGACTTCGCGGTGGCCGAGGAGTGCGGGCGGTACAGGGAGTGCGCGTCGTACGTCGACCACTACGGCGACGCCGGTGCTGTCGATCGAGTACCGCCGGAAGGACTTCCGCTGGACCTGCGAGCACGTCGGTGACCAGCTGGCCGTCGTGCTCCGCGACCGCGACCTGAGCCCGACGGGAGTGCGCCGGTGGTGCTGAACACGACGACCCATGGGAGCCGAGCGGCCCGTTGGTCGCCTTCTGCCACGGCCTGTTCGGCCAGGGCAAGAACTGGACGACGATCGCCAAGGCGGTCGCCGAGGACCACCGGGTGCTGCTCGTCGACATGCCGCACCACGGCCGGTCGACGTGGCCCGACCACTTCGACTACGTCGACGTCGCGGACCGGGTGGCCGAGCTGTTCGACGAGAGCGACCCGGTCGCGCTGGTCGGCCACTCGATGGGCGGCAAGGCGGCGATGGTGCTGGCGCTGCGGCACCCCGAGCTCGTCGAGCGGCTCTGCGTCGTCGACGTCGTCGCCGGTCGACTACGAGTCCCGCAGCGAGTTCGCCGGCTACATCGAGGCGATGCTGGCGCTGGACCTGACCACGCTCGAGCAGCCGCGCGACGCGGACGCCGCGCTGGCCGAGGCGGTCCCCAACCCGACCGTGCGCAGCTTCCTGCTCCAGAACCTCCGCCGCGACGGCGACGGCTGGCGGTGGCAGCCCAACCTCGAGGTGCTCGGCCGCGACCTCGCCGGCGCTCGGCGGCTGGCCGGAGGACGCGCTCGCCGGCACCGCGCCGTACGACGGGCAGCACGCTGTGGGTCGCCGGGGAGCGACTCCGACTACGTCAAGCGACGAGTACGCCGACGCGATGGACCGCTGGTTCCCCAAGAACCGCAGGGTCACGATCAAGGGCGCCGGGCACTGGGTGCACTCCGAGCAGCCGCAGGTGTTCACCGAGGTGCTGCGCCGCTTTCTCGGCTAGTACCGCGGCCGCCAACGTTTGCCCCGGCGAGCGTCGTCCGGGGCGTGCGATGGCAAGGCGCCGGAGCGAATGTCATACCCGTTCGTATTTCGAGCGACGGCAACGCCGCCAGCGTGCGTCCTGGGCGGCGCGTAGCGGGCGAAGGTTGGTGGTCGGGGTACTAGGCCTGCTCCGGGCCCGGTACGCCGCGACCGCGTTGCGGTTGCCGCACGTCGTCGAGCAGAACCGCCGCGAGCGGTTGCGGGACAGGTCGAGCACGACGCCGTCGCAGGTGTCGTCGGCGCAGACGCCGAGCCGGCGACAGCTCGTCGGCGCGGATCACGTCGATCATCGCCATCGCGGTCTCGACGACGATCCGGGTGGGCAGGTCGCGCTCCGGGCCGACCGCGTGCAGGTGCCAGTCCCACTCGTCGTGGCGGACCAGCTGGGGGACCGCGCCGGCGGCGGCGAGCATCTCGTTCACCAGCGCGACCGCGTCGTCGTCGGACGCGGTGAGCAGCGCGTAGAGGTCGCCGCGGATCGCGCGGACCGCGGCCAGCTCGGCGGCGTCGCCGTCGCGGCGGCCGGTGTACTGGAACTCGGCGTAGAACGCGTCGAGGTCCTCGATCGTCGTCGAGGGTGTCCGGCTCGAGGCCGGAGTTGGCCAGCGGTGACGGCGGCCTGCAGCGACATCTCGGTGTCATGAGTGAAAAGCACGTTGACAGGTTACACCTTGCGGCGCCTAGTGTCATGTGTCATGACGACGATGGCTCATGACGAGCGCGCGGTGGTCGCGTCCGGCTCCCGGCTCGGCGAGCGGGCTCGGCTTCGCCGTGCTGTCCGCGGTCGTCGTTCGGCCTGTCCGGGTCGCTGGCCCGCGCCACTGCTGCACGCCGGCTGGAGCGCGGGCGCGATCGTGCTGATCCGGGTCGGGATCGCCGCACTGGTGGTGCTGCCGTTCGGCATCGTCTCGCTGCGCGGCCGCTGGGGCGCGGTCCGGCGCAACGCCCGGCTGATCCTCGCGTACGGCGCGGTCGCGGTGGCCGGCGCCCAGTTCTGCTACTTCTCCGCCGTCCAGCACATGCAGGTCGGTCCGGCGCTGCTCATCGAGTACACCGCCCCCGCCGCGGTCGTGGTCTGGCTGTGGCTGCGGCACGGGCAGCGTCCCGGTCCGCGTCACGCTGGTCGGCGCCGGCCTCGCCGCGCTCGGCCTGGTGCTGGTGCTCGACCTGCTCTCCGGTGCCGACCTCAGCCTGGTCGGTGTGCTCTGGGCGCTGGCCGCGATGGTCGGCGCGGCGACGTACTTCGTCGATCTCCGCCGACGAGGACAACGGCCTGCCGCCGATGGCGCTCGCGGCCGGGGGACTGGTCGTCGGCGCCGTCGTCCTCGGCCGTCGCTCGGCCTGGTCGGGCTGCTGCCGATGCACACCTCCACGGCGAGCGTCGAGTACGCCGGCACGCACGGTCGACGTGGTGGGTCCCGCTGCTGGTCCTCGGCGTGGTGACCGCGGCGCTGCCCTACACCAGCGGCATCGCCGCCAGCCGCCGGCTCGGCTCCCGGCTGGCGTCGTTCGTGGCGCTGCTGCGAGGTCGTCGCGAGCGTGGTGTTCGCGTGGCTGCTGCTCGACGAGCTGCCGCGGCCGGTCCAGCTGCTCGGCGGCCTGCTGATCCTGGCCGGTGTCGTGTGGTGAAGCTCGGCGAGCGGGACACCGCAACGGCGGTCGAGACTGCCCGGTGCTCGCTAGCGAGCGTCCTGCCGTCTGACCCAGACCTCGCGGGTCAGCATCAGGATCGACGGCGGCCGTCGGGATCGCCAGCAGTGCGCCGACGACGCCGAACAGCGCGGCACCGATCAGCGCGGCGATGACGGTGACCGCGCCGGGCAGGTCGACGGACTTCGACATCACCCGCGGGTAGATCACGTAGTTCTCGAGCTGCTGGTAGATCGACGTAGAAGATCAGGCAGGCGAGCGCCGATCTTCCAGTCGGTGGCGAACGCGATCGCGGTGACGATGACCGCGCCGATGGTGGCGCCGATCATCGGGATCACGTCGAGCAGCGCGACCACGAACGCCAGCGCGACGGCGTACTCGCCGAGGCCGACGATGAACAGGAAGACCAGCGACGAGATGCCGGCGCACATGGCGACCACGAACGCGCCGGAGACGTAGCCGCCGACGCTGCGGATGATCCGGTCGCCGAGCCGCGAGACCCGGTCGCGGCGCGAGGCCGGGGCGAGGCTGGTAGAGCGCGGACTTGGTGGTCGTGCAGCGACGCGAGGAAGTAGAGCGTCAGCACGACGACGATGAAGCCGTTGAAGAGCGCCCCGAGCACCGCGAGCCCGACGCCGACCGCGCCGCCGAAGATGGCGCTGACGAACGTCGCCGTCGGTGACGTAGTCCTGGATCTTGTCGATGATGTCGTACTCGTCGTCGAGCCGCTGCACCTGCCGGTTGCGCTGCAGCTCGTCGAGCCAGTGCGGGACGTTGTCGGTCAGCGCGCGGACCTGGTCGGCGATCACCGGCACGATCGCGACCACGAACAGGGTGATCGCGATCAGCACCGCGACGATCACGGTGAGCACGGCGTACGAGCGGCGCATGCCGCGCCGCTCGAAGAACTCCGACCGCGGGGTTGAGGCCCGGCGGCGAGGAACAGCGCGACCACGATCAGCATCAGCGTGGAGCCGATGGACCTGATCTGCATCGCGAGCCACAGCGCGATCAGGACGCCGAGACCACCGACGAAGCCGACGAAGAACGGCGCGCGGTGGTCGAGCGGCGGCCCCGGCTCGCCGAGGTCGTCACTGACCGGCACGCCTCGGCCTGGTCGGTCGGCTGCTCTCCTCGGCGCGGCGGCCCGGGGCGTCGTGTCACTCCTCGTCCTCGCCGAACCCGGCCACGACGTCACGCAGCGAGGCCAGCTGGGCGGTGATCGCGTCGCGCCGCTTGGTCATCCGCTCGACCTCGGCGCGCACCGCGGCGAGCTCGCGCTCGGCCTCGGCGGTGCCGGTCGAGGTGATCGCCTCGGCCTGGGTGCGGGCCGTGGTGACGATCTGCTCCGCCTCGCGCCGGGCCCGGCTGAGCTGGGCGTCGGCCTCGGACTCGGCGCTGGTTGCGGTGCTCGGCGGCCTGGCTGATCGCCTCGCGGAGGCGGTCCTCGGAGATCGCGGCGCGCTCCTCGGCCTCCTCGATCAGGCGCTTGGTCTCCATCATCGCGGCGGCGTGGTGGTCGGTGGCCTCCTTGGCCAGCCGCTCCTTCTCCACCGCGAGCATCCGGCGGGCCTCCTGGACCTCGCGGTCCGTGGCGGCGCGCTGCTGCTCGGCCTCGCGCCGCGCGGCGGTGCGCAGCTCGTTGCTCTCCTGGGCCGCGGCCAGCAGCATCTGGGCGGCCTCGCGCTTCGCCGACGACGAGGAAGTCGTCGGCCTCGCTGCGCGAGCGTGCCCGCTCCTGCTCGGCGTCGGCCTGCAGCCGGGCGCGGTTCTCCTCGAGCTCCTTGATCTGCACCAGCCGCATGTCCTCGGCCTCGCGGGACGCGTCGGCACGGATCGGCGTGGGCGTCGCGGGTGGCCTGGTCGCGGATGTCGCGGGCCTCCTGCAGGGCGGTCTCGCGGACCTCAGCGGCCTCCTCCTCGGCCAGCCGCAGCATCGCGGCGGCCCGGCCGCCGAGTCCGGCGTACGACGGTTTCTGCCGCTCGGAGAGGTCCTCCTGGAGGTGCTCGACCTGCTCCTCGAGCTGGAGCACCCGGCGCTCGGAGTCGCTGAGGCTGCTGCTCAGGCCGGACTTCTCGGTCGTCAGCTGGCGCAGCCGGGTGTCGACGGCGTCCTTGTCGTAGCCGCCGCGGCGCACCACGGGGAACCCCGCGGGCGAGGCGATCGGGCCGCCGGCGGCGGCGCGAGTGGCGGCGGCCGGCGCCGGGGCCGCGGCCGGGGCCGCCGGTGCGGACGCGGGAGGCAGGACGGGTGCCTTCTTGGTGGGCTCGGCGGCCGGCTTCGGCCGCTCGGGCTGCTCGGCCGGGACGGGCGGCATCACCCGGGTCGCGTCCTCGTCGGCAGCGGCGGTTGCGTCCTCGCCCGGGTCCTCGTCGAAGATGGACAGTCCCTGGTCGGTCATGGAGGCGCTTCCCCTTTTCCGGTGTTGATCGGCCTTGTGCGGCACAGTCTGGCGGATCAACGCAACAGAACCCACCCCGGCCTGCGGTCGCCGGGGCGGCTCAGACGCCCCGGAACCGGTTGATCGCGTCGAGGTGCTGCGCTCGAAGCTCCTGGTCGCGCACTCCGAGACCCTCCTCGGGAGCCAGGCAGAGGACGCCGACCTTGCCCTGGTGGGTGTTGTGGTGGACGTCGAGGGCGGCCTGGCCGACGTCGTCGAGGGAGTAGGTGCGCGAGAGCGTCGGGTGGATCTTGCCCTTGGCGATCAGCCGGTTCGCCTCCCAGGACTCGCGGTAGTTCGCGAAGTGCGAGGAGATGATCCGCTTGAGGTTCATCCACAGGTAGCGGTTGTCGTACTCGTGCATGTAGCCGCTGGTCGACGCGCAGGTGGTGATGGTGCCGCCCTTGCGGGTCACGTAGACGCTGGCGCCGAAGGTCTCGCGGCCCGGGTGCTCGAACACGATGTCGATGTCCTCGCCGCCGGTGAGCTCACGGATCTTGGCGCCGAGGCGCTTCCACTCCTTGGGGTCCTGGGTGTGCTCGTCCTTCCAGAACTTGTAGCCCTCCTCGGAGCGGTTGATGATCAGCTCGGCGCCCATCGAGCGCGCGATGGCGGCCTTCTCCTCGTTCGAGACCACGCAGACCGGGGTGGCGCCGCCGTTCAGGGCGTACTGCGTGGCGAAGCCGCCGAGGCCGCCGGAGGCGCCCCAGATCAGCACGTTGTCGCCCTGCTTCATGTCGCCGCCGTTCTTGGAGACCAGCTGGCGGTACGCCGTGCAGTTCACGAGGCCGGGGGAGGCGGCCTCCTCCCAGGTGAGGTGGGCGGGCTTGGGCATCAGCTGGTTGGACTTCACCAGCGCGATGTGGGCCAGGCCGCCGAAGTTGGTCTCGAAGCCCCAGATCCGCTGCTGCGGGTCGAGCATCGTGTCGTTGTGGCCGTCGGGGTCCTCGAGCTCGACCGACAGGCAGTGCGCGACGACCTCGGTGCCGGGCTGCCACTTCGTGACGCCCGGACCGGTGCGGAGCACCACGCCGGCCAGGTCGGAGCCGACCACGTGGTAGGGCAGGTCGTGCCGCTTGGTGAGCGGCGAGAGCCGCCCGTAGCGCTCCAGGAAGCCGAACGTGGAGACCGGCTCGAAGATCGAGGTCCACACGGTGTTGTAGTTGATCGCCGAGGCCATCACCGCGACGTACGCCTCGCCGGGGCCGAGCTCCGGCAGCGCGACGTCCTCGATGTGGATCGACTTGCGCGGGTCCTTCTCCTTGGCCGCCATCCCCTCGAACATGTCGACCTCGTCCTTGTGGACGGTCGCAGCGCGGTAGTGGTCCGGGATCTCGAGGTTCGCGAAGTCGTCGGCGGCGCTGTCGCCGGCCATGATCGCGTCGAGGATGTGCTGCACGTCGGCTCCTGATGATGGGGTCGGGCGGTTGGACGGGAGATTACCCACGGGTAACCGTCGTGCACACCCCCGTGTGACCTATCTTGCTCCCCGGCTTAACCGGCCGCCGGCTCGACCAGCTCGACCAGCACGCCGCCGGCGTCCTTGGGGTGGATGAAGTTGATCCGCGAGTCCGAGGTTCCCCGGCGCGGCTCGTCGTACAGCAGCCGCATCCCGCGCTCGCGCAGGATCGCGCTGACCGCCTCGACGTCGGTGACCCGGTACGCCATCTGCTGGACGCCGGGGCCGCTGCGGTCCAGGAACTTCGCGATCGTCGAGCTCTCGTTGAGGGGGGCGAGCAGCTGGATGTGGCTGCCGGAGTCGCCGACGGCCATCATCGCCTCGCGCACGCCCTGCTCCTCGTTGACCTCCTGGTGCGCCAGCCGCATGCCGTAGGTCTCCTCGTAGAACGCGATCGCGGCGTCGAGGTCGGGTACCGCGATGCCGACGTGGTCGATCGCGGTGAACAGGTGAGCGGCGGCGCCAAGAGACGACGGAGTGGTCATGGGGCACATCGTCGTACGACGCACGCGCGGCCGCGACCCGGTGTGACATGTTCCACCCTCGCCGGTGCCCGGACCGCTGGGTAAGGTCGGTAGAGATCCACTCACGAGCTCCTGGAGGCAACCCATGTCCGGTACGTCCGTCATCGTCGCGGGTGCACGCACCCCGATCGGCCGCCTCCTCGGGGGCTTCAAGAGCCTGTCGGCGGCCGACCTGGGCGGGGTCGCGATCAAGGGCGCCCTCGACAAGGCGGGCGTCCAGCCCGAGCAGGTCGACTACCTGATCATGGGCCAGGTCATCCTGGCCGGCGCCGGACAGAACCCGGCCCGCGCCGCCGGCATCGCGGCCGGCCTGCCGCAGACGATGCCGTCGATCACGATCAACAAGGTCTGCCTCTCCGGCCTGAACGCGATCGCGATGGCCGACCAGCTGATCCGCGCCGGCGAGTGCGAGATCGTGGTGGCCGGCGGCATGGAGTCGATGACCAACGCCCCGCACCTCCTGCCGAAGTCGCGTGAGGGCTTCAAGTTCGGCGACGTGAAGCTCGTCGACTCGATGGCGTACGACGCGCTCTGGGACCAGGCCACCAAGCAGGCGATGGGCGGCCTGACCGAGCAGATCAACGCGGAGGGCGTGAAGCTCACCCGCGAGGAGCAGGACGCGTTCGCCGCGGCCTCGCACCAGAAGGCCGCCGAGGCCTGGAAGAACGGCGTCTTCGACGACGAGGTCGTCCCGGTGACGATCCCGCAGCGCCGCGGCGACGACATCGTGGTCTCAGCCGACGAGGGCGTCCGCGGCGACACGACCACCGAGTCGCTCGGCAAGCTGCCGCCGGCGTTCGCGAAGGACGGCACCATCACCGCCGGCTCCGCGTCGCAGATCTCCGACGGCGCCGCCGCCGTCGTCGTGATGAGCAAGGCCAAGGCCGAGGAGCTGGGCCTGGAGTGGCTGGCCGAGATCGGCGCGCACGGCATGGTCGCCGGGCCGGACTCGAGCCTCCAGATGCAGCCGGCCAACGCGACCAAGCGGGCCTGCGAGAAGGAGGGGATCACCACCGCCGACCTCGACCTGGTCGAGTTCAACGAGGCGTTCGCCGCGGTCGGCATCGAGTCCGCGCGCGCCCTCGACCTCGATCCCTCGATCGTCAACGTGAACGGCGGCGCGATCGCGCTGGGCCACCCGGTCGGCATGTCCGGCACCCGCGTGGTGCTGCACCTCGCCCTCGAGCTCAAGCGCCGCGGCGGCGGAGTCGGTGCCGCCGCGCTCTGCGGCGGCGGTGGGCAGGGCGACGCCCTGATCGTGCGTGTCCCGAAGGGCTGAGCAGAACGTCGGGGACCTCGTCGAGCGCGCTCGCGCAGGCGAGGCCCGGGCGGTCGCTCGGCTGATCTCGCTCGTCGAGGACGAGTCGCCGCTGCTGCGCGAGGTGATGGCCGCGCTGTCGGCGCACACCGGCAACGCGCAGGTCATCGGCATCACCGGCTCGCCAGGCGTCGGCAAGTCGACGTCCACGAACGCGCTGGTCACCGAGCTGCGCAGGAACGACAAGCGGGTCGGGGTGCTCGCCGTCGACCCGTCCTCGCCGTTCTCGGGCGGGGCGCTGCTCGGCGACCGGGTCCGGATGCAGGACCACGCGACCGACCGGGACGTCTACATCCGCTCGATGGCCTCCCGCGGTCACCTCGGCGGGCTCTCGTGGTCGACCCCGCAGGCGCTGCGGGTCCTGGACGCCGCGGGCTGCGACGTGATCCTGATCGAGACCGTCGGTGTCGGGCAGAGCGAGGTCGAGATCGCCGGGCTCGCCGACACCACACTGGTGCTGCTCGCGCCGGGCATGGGGGACGGCATCCAGGCCGCGAAGGCCGGGATCCTCGAGATCGGGGACCTCTACGTCGTCAACAAGGCCGACCGCGACGGCGCCGACCAGGTCCGCCGCGACCTGCGCTCGATGCTGGCGCTCGCCCAGAACCCCGAGGGCTCGTGGAAGCCGCCGATCGTGAAGACGATCGCCCAGAAGGCCGAAGGCGTCGACGAGGTCGTCGCCGAGATCGAGAACCACCGCGCCTGGCTGGAGTCGTCCGGCGAGCTCGCCCGCCGTCGTACCCGCCGCGCTCGTGACGAGATCGAGGCGATCGCGGTCACCGCACTGCGCGCCCGGTGGGGCGACGTGCACGGCCGCAGCGAGCTCGACGACCTCGCCGCCGCTGTTGTGTCGGGGGACTCGGACCCGTACGCCGCCGCCGACGAGCTGCTCGAGGGCCTGTGACCATCGCGCGCGGTCCGGTCATCCAGATCTGCTGGGTCACCGACGACATCGAGGCCACCGAGCGGCTGCTGAGCGAGCAGTTCGGCGTCGGCGCGTGGACGCGGATCCCCGACGTCCAGTTCGGTCCCGACACGACCACGCTGCGTGGCCAGCCGGTCGACTGCACGCTGCACGTCTCACTCGGCTACGCCGGAAATCTCCAGCTCGAGCTGATCCAGCCGGTCGCCGGCCCGTCGATCCACCGCGAGTTCCTGGACGCGCACGGCTCCGGCCTGCATCACGTCTGCTTCGCGGTCGACGACGTCGCGGCCGCCTGCGCGGCCGCCGAGGCGGCCGGTGTCCCGGTGTTGATGCGCGGCTCGATGATGGACGGCGAGATCGAGTTCGCCTACGTCGACGGCTCCGCCGGGGGAGCGCCGTACGTCGAGCTGGCGCGAATCGGCCCGCAGATGCAGGCGTTCTACGACGCCATCCGAGCGGCCGACTCCAGCGATCCGGTCTAGACCGGCGTGTCCCGTGGAAGCGCGGGCCGAGGTTCGGTAGACATCGGGGCTGGTCCACGTCATGACTCCGGGTGTCACTGAGGATGGAGCGCTTCCCCATGAAAAAAGCAGTCCTGGTACTGCTCGTCGGCTTCGGCCTGTTCTGGATGGTCACCGATCCGCACGGTCTGGCCGAGTCGGCGCAGACCGCCGGCGGCAACGGCGCCGAGCTGACCGGTGACCTCTTCACCGCGGTGATCGCCTTCGTGCGCGAGCTCCAGTAGACCGCGGTGGGGTTCGCCGCCTGGACCGACCCGCGGATCGCCAAGCACCTGCTGCGCGACGAGGGCGAGGTGATCGTCGACGAGGTGCGGCACCACTGGGCGGCGTACGTCCGGCCCGCCATCGAGGTGGTCGGCGCCGTCGCCCTGCTGGCGCTGAGCGGCGTCACGCCCGTCGACATCGCCTGGGTGCCGATCCTGGTCGCCTTCGGTCTCCTCGGCCACGCCGGCTGGAAGGCGCTGAGCGCGCACCGGGACCGCTTCGTGATCACCAACATGCGGGTCTTCCGGGTGCACGGCGTGCTCGGCCAGAGCCTGGCGACGATGCCGCTGACCCGGATCCTCGACATCACGGTGCGCCGGCCGTTGCACGGGCGGTTGCTAGGGTACGGGCACTTCTGCTTCGAGTCCGCCGCCCAGGAGCAGGGGATCCGCGACATCCGCTACGTCGCCCGTCCCTACCAGCGCGACCTCGCGATCCAGCGCGTCGTGCAGCGCTCCGGCATCCGGGGTCGTCAGGTCAACTAGGGTCGCGCCGTGACGACCAAGGTCGCGCTGGTCACCGGCGCGGGAGACCGCTCGCTCGGTGCCGCGACGGCGGATGCCCTGCGAGCACAGGGGTTTCGCGTCCTGACCACCACGCGAAGCTGCCCGATCGCCTCAGACACGCACCCGCTCGACCTGACGTCGCGCGCCTCGGTCGAACGGCTCGCAGCCTGGGTTCCTGACCGCCTCGACGTGCTCGTCAACAACGCCGGCATCCACCTCGACCTGCGCTCCAAGTGGTCGGAGCCGCAACTCGTCGACGGGCACGAGGTCCACTGGCGGACCAACTACCTCGGCACCGCGCAGCTCACCCGCGCGCTGCTGCCTAACCTCCTGACCGCGGACGATGCGCGGGTGGTGAACGTCGTCTCGAAGCTCCACGAACGTGGCCGCAACGAGTGGCTGTTCGAACCGGTGACGCCGTACGACTCCTGGGCGGCGTACGGCACCTCGAAGCTCGCGCTCGTCCACGAGGCCGCCGAGATCGAGCGCAGGTACGGCGGGCGCGGGCTGCGCGGCTACTCGCTGCACCCGGGCTCGGTCTACACGCGGATCGCCGACCGCGGGCTGGAGACGGCGCCGGTGCTCGGGATGCTCCGCAAGCTGGCGGCGCCGTTGGAGCGGCGGGCGCTCACCGGCCCCGAGGTTGGCGCGCGCACCACGGTGTTCTGCGCGACGTCGCCGGACGCCGTGCCGGGTGCGTACCACCGCCGCGAGGCGCAGGCGGAGCCGTCGGAGGACGCCCGGGACGCCGCCGTCGCCGCCCGGCTGTGGGATGTGACGTCGGTGTGGGCGACTAGCCTCCTGCCGTGAGCCTTTCCTTCGACCCGATCGACGAAGCCGCTCGACAGTGGGGCAAGCACTGGGAGCGGGTGCCCGCGATGCACGCGGTCACCTCGCTGATGCGCGTGCAGCAGCTGGTGATCGGCCGGCTGGACGCGCTGCTCAAGCCGCACGGGCTGACCTTCGCCAGGTACGAGGCGCTGGTGCTGCTGGTCTTCTCCTCGCGCGGCTCGCTGCCGCTGGGCAAGATGGGCGAGCGGCTCCAGGTGCACCCGACGTCGGTGACCTCGATCGTGCGCCGGCTCGAGGCGGCCGGCCTCGTCGTACGCCGCGCCCATCCGGAGGACGGTCGCGCGGTGCTGGCCGAGATCACCCCGGCCGGCCGCGAGCTGGTCGAGGCCGCGACCCGGGACCTGGTTGCCACCGACTTCGCGCTCGGTGCCCTCTCCGACCCCGAGCTCCAGGCGCTGTCCGCGCTGCTCGCGCCCGTGCGCAAGGCCGCCGGTGACTTCTGATGGTCACGGCCGACGACGTCCGCGCGGTCGGTCTGGCGCTGCCACGGACCTACGAGTTCTTCACCGGCGGTCGGTACAAGCTGAAGGTCAAGCAGATCGTGTACGTCGGGTTCTCCAAGGACGAGACGCTGATGGGGATCGGCTACCCGAAGGACGCCCGGGACGGGCTGATCGAGTCCGACCCCGAGACGTTCTTCCTGCCGCCCGCGCGCGACCTGCGCTACCAGTGGGTGTGCGCCCACCTGGACCGGCTGGACGCCGACGAGATGCGCGAGCTGGTCGTCGACGCCTGGCGGATGTGCACGCCGAAGATGCTGCACGACCTCCCCGAGATGTCGCCGCCGACGGCCGCCGCCTGGAACGCGATGGACGCGGGCGAGTGGCACGATCTCCAGCCGTTGCTGCATCCCTACCTGCACTTCACCGACGGCGACACCGTGCTCCGTGGCCGCAAGAACGTGCTCGACCACCTGCGCTCCCACCCCACCCCGAAGCCGCCCGCCGCGGTGGAGATCCGCGACGGGCAGCTCTATCGGTGGGTGCGTTGACGGGAGCCTAGGAGGCGCCTCCCGGCTGGGTGACACCGTTGACCTTCAGCGTGTACGGCGCGAACTGCTGGACCAGCTCCGAGGAGTCGTCGGTGGCGACGATCGCCACCACCTTGTCGAAGACCACTGCGGGAAGCAGATCACGACGGTCCAGGGACAGGTGGTTGCGGCCGTTCCACTCGACCTGCAGCACCGTCGGGAGCTTGCCCTCGCGGATGCCGACCAGCTTGACGTTCCAGTTCTGGACCGTCAGCGGGCTGATCTCCGTGGGCGACTTGAACGGCGCCAGGCTGGAGCCGTCGCTGATCGTGGTGCCGCCGACCCTGACGTTGTCGACCAGAAGGCCACCCTCGTTGACGCCGCCGTCACTGACGTAGCGGAAGCTGAGCAGCACGCTCTGCCCGGCGTACGCCGAGAGGTTGAACGAGTGCGGCTCGAACCCCGTGGTGGTGCCGTTGAGCGCGGCGCCGAGCGGACCGTCGGTCGTCTTGTCGCCGGCGATCGAGGTGTAGGTCTTGCCACCGTCGGTCGAGATCTGGACGTAGCCGTAGTCGTAGCCGGCCTCGGCGCCGTACTTGGCGTCGAAGGTCAGTGTCGGGTTCGCGGCCGGGACCGTCACCGGGGTGACCGCCGCCGAGTCCAGGTTGTTGCCGTTGCCGGACCACAGCGCCGGGTCACCGGCGTGGTCCGGGTCGTTGGAGACCACGGTCCAGGTGAGCGGCTGGGTCGGCAGCGTCGAGGCCCCGTCGAAGGTCAGCGACTTCAGCTTGCTGCCCTTCAGCGCCTGGCCGTCGGCACCGCGGAGCGCGACGTAGTCGGCACCGTTGGGTGCGGCGCCGGGGGTGTCGTAGGACTCCGGGTTGTCGAGGTTGACCGTCGAGCGCAGGCTCGGTGTGGTGACGACCCGCCTGTCGGTGCCGAGCACGATCGAGTGCTTGGCATCGCCGATGATCTTGTCGAGCAGCACCATCGACTGGAACTGGTGGATGACCATGTAGGGGTCGTTGATGCCCTCGCCCTTGAGTTCGTTGGCGAGGCTGGCGATGCCCTGGAACTCACCGTCCCGGTGCAGTGCCGACAAGAAGTCGGTGCCGAACCGGTCGTAGAGGTAGAGCATCATCGAGTACGCGTTGCCGTAGTCGGCCAGGGTCGCGTTCGGGTTGGGGTCCTCGCCCCACAGCGTCAGCGAGTTCTGGGCGCCACCGCAGTCACGGGGGTTGGGGTTGTACGGCGTCTGCACGGTGCCGAAGCCCTGGAAGCAGTAGATGTGGCTGTCGGCGCCCGGCTGGTCGACGGTCTTGGTGGCGTCGACGTACCCGACCAGGGTCTGCGCGAAGTCGGAGAGTCCCTCGTTGATCCAGTTCGTCTCGAACGGGTCGGTGTAGTGGTGCAGCAGGTGCTGCCACTCGTGGGCGAAGGTGCCCTCGTAGAGGTTCGGCCGCGCCGGGCGGCTCGTGCACGGGTCGGCGGTCGACGCGTCGGGCGGGTTGTCGCCGGTGCGGTGCGCCCAGTCGTAGGCGTCGATCGTCATCACGTTGCGGTCAACCAGGTCGTTGAACTGCGACGAGAAGAAGCCGGCGATGTAGGTCGGTGCCGCGGGGAAGTCGTAGTAGTTGTCGTCCCGCACGTTGTCGATCAGAGCAACGGTCTTGTCCCCGTCACCGGTGTAGTCGCCGGCGATCTGGGCGTTGGTGCCGTCGAGGTCCGGCGGAGTGCTGAATGCGGCGGTCTCCTTCGGGTACATGTTGCCGTCGAACTCGCTGACCAGGCGGTCGACCTGGGCCTGGGTGACGACGGTGCTGGCCGCGCCGCGGCAGTCACCGGCGGGGAAGGACGTGTCGTTGGCGACCCAGACTTCGATCTTGTCGCCGACGCCGAGCAGTGTGTACGGCTTGAGGTACAGCTGCCCGTTGAAGTCGTCGAGCGCGAGCCAGGGCCGCACGGTGCCGGTCGGCGGGGTGGGGGCGGCGAGTGCGTTGTGCTGGGCCCGGGCGCCGATCTTGTCGAGCTGCTTGGTGGAGTACTTCGCGTCCGGCGAAACCTCGCGCACGTCGCTGGGGCCGGAGATGCCGGGTGGAGCGGCGGTTGCGATCGTCGGCGTCGCAGTAGCGGCACCGAAGGGGATGAGGAGACCGGCCGCGCAGGTGGCGAGGGCGACCCCGGCGGGCAGGAACGACGTCTTCATGAGACCTCCCGAGAATGGCGCCGTGCCGAGTGCTGACCCGCGGTAGCGAGATGGCGCCGAGGTACGTCCTACCCCGGACTCCAACGCGGTGGCAATACCCAACCGGGATTTGAGGCCGCTCGTTTGGCGCCTTTAGTAGGACGTCCTACTATCTCGATATGAGCGAGAACGCGCGCGCCCGTTGGCAGGCCCGGTACGACAAGTCGCGGGTCCGCGAGACCGACTTCACCACGCTGAGCGGGGTGGAGCTCGAGCCGGCGTACGGCACCGACGAGTCGGAGTGGCCCGGCGAGTTCCCGTTCACCCGCGGCCTGTACCCCACCGGCTACCGGGGTCGCGCCTGGACGATTCGGCAGTTCGCCGGCTTCGGCAACGCCCAGCAGACCAACGAGCGCTACCGGATGATCCTGGGCCGTGGCGGTGGCGGCCTGAGCGTCGCGTTCGACATGCCGACCCTGATGGGTCACGACTCCGACGCCGCGGTGTCGCTCGGCGAGGTCGGCCACTGCGGCGTGGCCATCGACTCGGCCGCCGACATGGAGATCCTCTTCGACGGGATCGACCTCGGCGACGTCACCACCTCGATGACGATCAGCGGCCCCGCCGTACCCGTCTTCTGCATGATGATCGTCGCCGCTGAGCGCGCGGGCGTCGACACCAGCAAGCTCAACGGCACCCTGCAGACCGACATCTTCAAGGAGTACATCGCCCAGAAGGAGTGGCTCTTCACGCCCGAGCCGCACCTGCGCCTGATCGGCGACCTGATGGAGTACTGCGTCGAGAACATCCCGGCGTACAAGCCGCTCTCGGTCTCCGGCTACCACATCCGCGAGGCCGGCTCGACGGCCGCGCAGGAGCTCGCCTTCACGCTCGCCGACGGCTTCGGGTACGTCGAGCTCGGGCTGTCCCGCGGCCTCGACGTCGACCTGTTCGCGCCGGGCCTGTCGTTCTTCTTCGACGCGCACGTCGACTTCTTCGAGGAGATCGCGAAGTTCCGGGCCGCTCGCCGGATCTGGGCCCGCTGGCTGCGCGACGTCTACGGCGCCAAGACCGAGAAGGCGCAGTGGCTGCGGTTCCACACCCAGACCGCCGGGGTCTCGCTGACCGCCCAGCAGCCCTACAACAACGTGGTCCGCACCGGCATCGAGGCGCTGTCCGCCGTGCTCGGCGGCACCAACTCGCTGCACACCAACGCTCTCGACGAGACCCTGGCACTGCCCAGCGAGCAGGCCGCCGAGATCGCGCTGCGCACCCAGCAGGTGATCATGGAGGAGACCGGGGTCGTGAACGTCGCCGACCCGCTCGGTGGCTCCTGGTACGTCGAGGCCCTCACCGACAAGATCGAGGCCGAGGCGAACGCGATCTTCGACAAGATCCTCGCGATGGGCGGCTCGACCCTCACGTCCGCCGAGCCCGAGAAGATCGCCGAGGCGGTCGGTCGCGGCGAGTGGCTGGTCACCCGCGGGCTGCTGCGCGGCATCGAGGACGGCTGGTTCATGTCCGAGATCGCCGAGGCGGCGTTCAAGTACCAGGTCGCGCTCGAGAAGGGCGAGAAGCGGATCGTCGGCGTGAACTGCCACGAGGAGTCGGTCACCCACGAGCTCGAGATCCTGCGGGTCTCGCATGAGGTCGAGGTCGAGCAGGTCCGGGTGCTGAACGCCCGCCGGCTGGGCCGCGACGACGCCGCAGTCACGGCGACCCTGGACCGGCTGGTCCAGGCCGCGCGTGGCGACGAGAACATGATCGAGCCGATGCTCGACGCCTGCCGGGCCGAGGCCACGCTGGGCGAGATCTGCGACGCGCTGCGCGCCGAGTTCGGGGAGTACCGGGAACCCGTCCGGTTCTGAGCCCGTCCATGTCGGCATGAGGCTCGCTCTGCTGACGGCACTGCTGGTCGCGCTGTCGGCCTGCGGTGGCGACGACGGAGACTGGTGGGCGGACCCGCCCGAGGGCACTCGCTGGGTCGGGTACGACGGCGTGGTGGTCGCCGTACCGGACTGGTGGACGACCGGCGAGACGCAGTGCGGCGCGCCCGTCGAGGACACGGTCTACTTCGACTCGGGCGCGGTCTACGACTGCGCGGACCCGGCCGACCCGGCAACCGTGCGGGCGGTGTCGTCGCTGGCCGTCCTTCGCGACAACGACCGGTACGACGACGCGGACCTGGACGGCTCCTGCGAGGAGTGGTTCCCGGACGTCTGTCGGCGGCTGTTCGCCGTCCCCGACACCGAGGTGGTGTTCGCGGTGACGATCGACGAGGAGGGCGACGGCGACTACGAGGCGATCCGCGACTCGGCGCGCGAGCTCCCCGACGGCGTCACGACGGTCCCGCTGGCGATCGGCGGAGTCGGCGGATGGACGCCGACCTGGGGTGCCGAACCGGCCTTCGCGCGCGACCTCACGAAGGCGATCGAGGACGCCGGCCTGGTGGTCGAGGTCGAGACCGTCGAACCGGACCCGAACGGCGATGTGGCCGACCTGCCGCCGGGTTCGCTGCTCGACGTCGAGCCCCTGCTCGGCACCCCGATCGAGGTCGGCGGCACGGTGAAGGTCACCGTGATGGGGACTTCCGGCCCGTGACCTGCTGACTCCGGTCTGGTGGAATCGAGGCGTGGACCTCGCCCAGGCGCTCGCGAACCTGCCCGCCAACCCGCGGATCGTCGTCACCGGCAACCACGTGACGC
This sequence comes from uncultured Actinomycetota bacterium, assembly GCA_963716655.1. Lineage (GTDB taxonomy): Bacteria > Actinomycetota > Actinomycetes > Propionibacteriales > Nocardioidaceae > Nocardioides. The sequence continues at coordinate 19,541 of CAVQTV010000001.1, forward strand.
CGTGGCACACCGTCGGGCTGATCGACGAGGCGCTCGACGAGTACCGGCTGTGGGCGCTCAACGGCCAGCCCGGTCTGCCCGACCGTGAGGGCGTGACGCTGGAGACGTCGTTCGTCGGGCCCGGCCAGCGCCGGAGCCCCCGGCTGAGCTACCTGCCGTCGCGGCTGTCGATGGTGCCCAAGCTGTTCGGCACCGTGCTGCCGCCGGACGCCGTGGTGCTGCACACCACCCGCCCGCGGGGCAACAAGCTCTCGCTCGGCGTCGAGGTCAACGTGCTGCCGGCGGCGCTCGAGGCGGCCCGGCGCCGGGGCGGCGTCGTCATCGCCCAGGTCAACGACCAGATGCCGTGGACGTACGGCGACGCGCTGGTCGACCTGGACCTGGTCGACGTCCTGGTCGAGGCGGACGCGCCGCTGCCGACCGCGCCGGTCTCCGCCATCGACGACGACTCCGCCCGGATCGGCGAGCTGGTCGCCGCGCGCGTGGGCGACGGGGCGACCCTGCAGGCCGGCATCGGCGCCGTACCGGACGCCACGCTGCACGGCCTGACCAGCCGCAGCGGGCTGCGGGTGTGGACCGAGATGTTCTCCGACAGCATCTTCGCGCTGGAGAAGGTCGGCGCCCTGGACCGCAACATCGCGATCTCGGCGTCGTTCCTGTTCGGCTCACCGGAGCTGCTGGCGTGGGTGCACGAGAACGAGCGGGTCGAGATGGTGCGCACCGAGGTGACGAACAGCCCGGCGCGGATCGCCCGGAACCCGCACATGGTCAGCGTGAACACCGCCCTCCAGGTCGACCTGTTCGGCCAGGCCAACGCGTCGCGGATCAATGCCCGGATCCACTCCGGCTTCGGCGGCCAGACCGACTTCTTCGTCGGAGCGATGCACAGCGACGGCGGCCAGGCGTTCATCGCGATGCGGTCCTGGCACCCCAAGGCGGACTGCTCGACGATCGTCCCGCTCGTCGACGAGCCGGTCACGTCGTTCCAGATGACGGCGGTCGTGACCGAACAGGGGGTGGCCGAGCTGTACGGCCGCGACCAGCGGGAGCAGGCCCGGCAGCTGATCGAGCACGCCGCCCACCCGCGGGTGCGTGACGAGCTGCGCGAGGAGGCGGTCGAGCTCGGTCTGGCCTGACGGTCTAGAAGCGGAGATCCACCCACACCGCGCGGTGGTCGGACGACGGGAACGGGAACTCACCGGTGAGGCGGGACAGCGGGTCCGACGGCACCGGCCAGAAGATGCCGGCGCCGCGCACCTTCAGGCGTCGTGCGGGCAGCACGTAGTCGGCGCGCAGGTTGCCCGGCTGGGAGTCGGCGAAGTCGGCGGTGTCGTACGCCGGGTCGCCGAGGTGCGAGGTGTTCGCGCCGCCCTGCCTGGCCGCGGCCTCCGGGCCGCCCAGGGACGTCGGCAGCGGGTCCTCGATGCGCGGGTCGTCGAGCAGCTGCTGGATCGCGCCGTCGACGGAGTCGCCGTCCACCGGGTCGCTGTTCTGGTCGCCCGCGATCACGAAGGACTCGCCACGGTGCAGGCCGCCGCGGCGGCCGCGGTCGTCGTAGATGTACCGCTCGCCGGCGACGTAGTCGGCCCAGAACCGGATCTCGTCGTGGTTGCGGGTCCCGTTGCGGTCCTCGGGGCCGTCGAAGGTGGGCGGTGTCGGGTGCGAGACGAGGAAGTGCACCGTGTCGTGGCGGCCGACCCGGATCGGGACGTCCCAGTGCGACTTGCTGGACAAGCGCAGGATCGCCTGCTCCTTGGCGTCGTAGAAGCTGGTCGGCATCAGGTTTCCGGGCATGTCCTTCCACAGGAAGCGCTGGAAGGTGCGGATGTCACGGGTGTCGATCGGGTAGCGGCTCAGCACCGCCATGCCGTACTGGCCCTCGAAGTCGCCGAAGCCGAAGGCGTCGTTGCCGCCGCCCACGGTGCCGTTGTTGTCGAGGTCGTGACCGCTCGGCACCCCGGTGTTGGACGGGGCGACGAACGCGTAGCGGTAGTGGATCGGCGCGGCTCCGTTGTGGGGGACCTCGAGGTAGTTCTCCCGGAACAGGTCGATCGCGACGTTGTCCGGCACGTAGTCGAACTCGTTGATGAGCAGCACGTCGGGCCGGGTGCGCTGGATGATCTCCGCGACCGTCGCGGCCTGGGCGTTGTTCGGCGTCGAGAGGTCCGCGACCAGCTGGCCGGCCTGCGTCCGGTTGAGGGAGGCGTTGAAGGTCTGGAAGCGGACCGTCCGGTCGTCGCCGTGGCCGCCGTGGCCGCCGTGCGCATCGGCACGGGGAGCGGGGTCGGCGCCGGCCGGTGGGCCGGCGAGAAGGGTGATGGTCGTGGTGAGAGCCGCGGCGGTCGCCAGGGCTGCCCGAGAGGTGAGAATCATGCAGCCACGATGCCATCGGACACCCCTCGCGTGCCATGGCGCCCGGGCGAACAGAGGCTGAGCGCTCGGTGTGAGGACGGGTCAATAGGATTGGCCCCATGAGCCAGCAGCCGTTCACCCGCCCCGGCGCGATCGACCTCTCCGGTCTCCAGCGCCCCGCCGCCCAGCCCCAGCCCGGCGGAGCCGGCGGCGCACCGGCCGGCGGGTCGTCGTACGCCGTCGAGATCACCGAGGAGAACTTCCAGAGCACCATCGAGTCGTCGATGACGGCGCCGGTGCTACTGGCGTTCTACTCGCCGACCCGGATGCCCGAGAGCGTCGGGCTGGCCAACGACCTGGAGACGCTGTCCGGCGAGTTCGAGGGCCGGTTCCTCGTCGGCCTCGTCGACATCGACGCCGTCCCGTCGATCGCGCAGGCGATGCAGATCCCGTCGGTCCCGCTGGTCGTGGCGATCATCGACGGCCGGCCCGCGCCGCTGTTCCAGGACGTGCTCCCGATCGACGAGCTGCGGACCGCGCTCACCCAGGTGATGCAGCAGCTGACCGCGAACGGCGTCGCCGGACGCCACCAGCCGCGTTCGGTGGGCGTCGTCGAGGACGAGAACGGCGAGCCCGCCGTCGACCCGCGGTACGCGGCCGCGCAGGACGCACTGGGCGACGGCGACATCGACCGGGCCGTTGCCGAGTACCAGAAGCTGGTGACCGCCAACCCCGCCGACACCGAGGCCGCCGCCGGGCTGGCAATGGCCAAGGTGCTCCAGCGCACCCAGGGCGTCGACCTGAACGCCGCGCGCGCCGCCGGCGCCGCCAATCCCGACGACGTCGACGCACAGACGCTGGTCGCCGACCTCGACATGCTCGGCGGCCACGTCGACGACGCGTTCAACCGGCTGGTCGACCTGGTCCGCCGGTCGGCCGGCGACGACCGCGACAAGGCGCGCGAGCACCTGCTCGGCCTGTTCGGTGCCGTCGGCAACGACGACCCGCGGGTGCTCAGGGGCCGGCAGAACCTGGCGTCTGCGCTGTTCTGAGTGCCGGCGTGAGGGTGCTCACCGCGTTCACGCGGGCCAAGGGGACCGCGCCGAACCTCGACCGGTTCGTGGTGACCGACGACTGGGTCGCGGTCTTCGACGGGGTGAGCCCCAAGAGCGCGGACCTCGACGGGGCGACCGCTGCCACCTCTGCGCTCGTCGACGACCTGGTGGACGCGGTCCGGTCGGCGGCGGCAGATCTCGATCCGGTAGCGCTGGTCGACCGGCTCGCCGAGGTCGCCGCCGGTCACCAGCGTGAGCATCGACCGGCCGCGGCCGGCGCGGTCTTCTCGCTGCGCCGGCGACAGGTGGTCGTCATCACCGACACGTGGGTGTCGGTCGACGGTGTGCCGCGCTTCTACGGCCACGAGTTCGAGACCGTCGTCAGCCAGGCACGTCAGGCCCTCACCGAGGCCGAGCTGGCTGCCGGTCGCACCGTGGACGAGCTGCGTGCCGAGGACCCCGGCTGGCAGGCCGTCTACCCGCTGCTGGTGGGGGAGACCGCACTGCGCAACGTCGACACCGATGGCCCGTACTTCTACGCCGCGCTCGACGGGCGCCCGGTGCCGCACCGGCTGCTGACGGTGGTCGACGTACCGGCGGGCGCCCGCACGTTGTGCCTGGCCTCCGATGGCTACCCGGTGCTCGAGCCGAGCTGGGAGGAGACCGAGGTGGCGCTGCGGCGCGACCTCGCGGCCGACCCGCTGCGGATCGGCCCGCACGGAGGTCCCAAGGCGCTCAAGCCAGGCGCCGACAGTGACGACGACCGGACGTTCGTGCTGGTCGACCTGTCAGCGGGCGAGCGCCTCGAGGACAGCCCGCACGGCGGGTGACGCGGACATGCTCCGCCGGTGCACTGCGATCACGTCGCGGGTCGGCTCGGGGTCGCGGGCGGGTACGGCGACCAGGGGGTCCGTGAGCGGCCGACAGGTCGCCGGCCGGTCAGCGGTGAGCTGTCCACCGAATCCGGGACCGAAAGGGTGGCTAGGTCACCGCTGGCCGAGGAGTCGCTAGGCGTCCGGACCCTTGGCCCGGACGTCGGCGACCGCGGTCATCGCGTCGCGGAGCTCGGTGAGCCAGTCGCCCTCGTGCTGCCCGACCAGGCGGACGCACCAGGCCAGCGCGTCTGAGCGGGACCGGGCCACGCCGGCGTCGACCAGGGTGTCGAGCACCAGTCGCTGCGGCTGCCGCAGCCGGGTCATCACCGGCGCGGCGACGTGCGTCCACAGCTCGCTGCGCTCGCCGACGGCCAGGCCCCACGAGACCTTGCGCTCGAACCGGTGCTGCGCCTCCTGGGCGATCTCCATCCGCTGCTCGCGGGTCTCCTCGCGGAACGCCGACGCGCGGCCCGGCGCGCGCCTCGGCCAGTGCCGCGTCCGAGCCCTCGAGCTCGACGTCGGCGATCGTCAGCACGACCGTGATCTCCTCGCGGTCCACGGTGACCTCGGCGGGGGCCTGCTGCCACTCCGCCGGGAGCCGGCCGGCGAACCAGCCCGTCACCCGCTCCTGCATCTCGTTTGTAATCATGTAATCAGTGTTACACGGCTCAAGAGCTGCCGAGACTCGGCGAGTCTCGCCGACCAGGGTCAGACTGCGCCGACTCGGCGCTAGCGCCCGGACTCGGTGTACGCCGGGCCGCGGGCCGTCGAGGTTCGCGAGCGCGGACTCGATCCGGCGGGCGGTGAAGTCGGCGCAGCGCTCGCGCACCTCCTCGAGCGTGCAGAACTCCGCGGACCGGATCTCGCGGTCCTGCTTGCACGATCCGGTCGGTGAGCGCGGCGTCGTGGACGGCCGCCGTCGAACACCAGGCAGAGCGCGTCGTCCCAGCCGCTCCACGGCGGCAGCCAGTCGGTGAGCAGCAGCCGGCCCGCGGGCAGCGTCGAGCCCGAGCTCCTCCTCGACCTCGCGGGCGACCGCGAGCTGCGGCGACTCGCCGACCTCGACGACGCCGCCGGGCAGGTCCCAGTCCTGCTTGTAGGTCAGCTGGCACAGCAGCACCCGACCGTCGTCGGTCGCGGACCAGCATCTGGCTGATCGCGCGCTTGCGCGGCAGGAACGAGTTCAGCAGCGCCCGGAAGCCCTCCGGCTCGTGCAGCGGGTACGTCGGTGGCGAGCCGCGCGTAGACGATCCGGTCGACCGGCGCGCCGTCCACGGTCACGCCGCGCATCACGCCCTCGCGGCGCAGCCCCGACCAGGTCGCGGCGCGCTGGGCGCCCTCGTCGTCGGGGTCGACCAGCGCCTCGACCCGGGCGTGGTCGACGAGCGCCGTCGACCACGTGGTTGCGCAGGACGTCGATCGGCATGTCGGGCGTCCAGGTGATCCGGGCGACACCCTCCGCGACGGTCGTCACTGAGGTCTCGGGCGCGGTCACGACCGGAACTCTAGCGGTTGCTCAAACCCGCTTCCGGAACCACACCGTCGCCAGCGGCGGCACGACGATCGTCGCGTGCGCGGGCTGGCCGGACCACTCGCCGTCGACCGCGGTGACCGACGCCGAAGTTGCCGACGCCCGAGCCGGAGTAGGCCTCGGCGTCGGTGTTGAGGACCTCGTCCCACTCGCCGGCCGACGGCAGCCCGAGCCGGTAGTCGTCGTGCGGCACCGCCGCGAAGTTGGCGACGCAGACCAGGTCCGGGTCGCCGGACCCGCCGCGGCGTACGAACGAGAAGACGTTGCGGCCGGCGTCGTTGGCGTCGATCCACTGGAAGCCGTCGGGCTCGTGGTCGCGCGCCCAGAGCGGCGGCCGAGCTCGACGTACGCCGCGTTCAGGTCGCGCACCAGCGCGAGACGCCCCGGTGCTCCGGGTGGTCGAGCAGCCACCAGTCCAGCTCGCGCGACTCCGCCCACTCGGACTCCTGGCCGAGCTCGACGCCCATGAACAGCAGCTGCTTGCCGGGGTGCGCCCACATGAAGCCGAGGTAGGCGCGCAGGTTCGCCAGCTGCTGCCAGCGGTCGCCGGGCATCTTGCGCAGCAGCGAGCCCTTGCCGTGCACGACCTCGTCGTGGCTGATCGGCAGCACGAAGTTCTCGGACCAGGCGTAGACGAGCGAGAACGTCATCTCGCCGTGGTGGTAGGCGCGGTGCACCGGCTCGTGCTCCATGTAGTCCAGCGAGTCGTGCATCCAGCCCATGTTCCACTTGAAGCCGAAGCCCAGCCCGTCCTCCGACGTCGGCTTGGTGACGCCCGGCCAGGACGTCGACTCCTCGGCGATCGTGGTGATGCCCGGGACCCGCTTGTAGACGGTCGCGTTCATCTCCTGGAGGAACTGCACCGCCTCGAGGTTCTCGCGGCCGCCGTGGATGTTCGGCGACCACTCGCCCTCCTCGCGGGCGTAGTCGAGGTAGAGCATCGACGCGACGCCGTCGACGCGCAGCCCGTCGGCGTGGAACTCCTCGAGCCAGTAGAGCGCGTTGGCGTACAGGAAGTTGCGCACCTCCCGGCGGCCGAAGTTGAAGATGTGGGAGCCCCACTCCTTGTGCCAGCCGCGCTGCGGGTTGGGGTCCTCGTAGAGCGGGGTGCCGTCGAAGCGGGCCAGCGCCCACTCGTCGGTGGCGAAGTGCCCGGGCACCCAGTCGAGGATCACGCCGACGCCGGCCTGGTGCAGCCGGTCGACGAGCAGCCGGAAGCCGTCGGGGTCGCCGAAGCGCGAGTCCGGCGCGAAGTACGACGTCACGTGGTAGCCCCACGAGCCGCCGAACGGGTGCTGCATCACCGGCATCAGCTCGACGTGGGTGAAGCCCAGCCCGGCGACGTACGCCGGCAGCTCGTCGGCCAGCTCGGCCCACGACCAGTAGCGCCCGTCGTGGTGCTTCTTCCAGGACGCCGAGGTGCATCTCGTAGACGCTCATCGGCGACGCGACCGGCTGCCGCGACGCGCCGGGCGTCCATCCAGTCGTCGTCGCCCCAGCTGTACGACGACTCGAAGACCTTCGACGCGGTGTCGGCCGGCTTCTCGGCCCAGGTGGCCATCGGGTCGGCCTTCTCGCGCCACTCGCCGTCGGGGCCGAGGATCGACGTACTTGTACGCCGTGCCGCTGCCGACCGCCGGGCACGAAGAGCTCCCAGACGCCGGAGCGTGCCGAGCTGGCGCATCGGGTGCTCGCGGCCGTCCCAGCTGTTGAAGTCGGCCTTGACCCGGATGGCGCGGGCGTTCGGCGCCCAGACCGCGAACGACGGTGCCGGTGACCGGCTCGAGCGCGCCCGGGTAGTGGTGCACGTGCGCGCCGAGCACGTCCCACAGCTGCTCGTGCCGGCCCTCGTTGATCAGGTGCAGGTCGACCTCGCCGAGCGTCGGCAGGAAGCGGTAGGGGTCGTCGACGACGTGCTCGCCCGCCCGTAGTCGACCGCGACCCGGTAGTCGGGGACGTCGGGGAGCGGGATCACCCCGACCCAGACGCCCTCGTGCTCGTGGGTGAGCTGCGACCTCGCCGCCGTCCCAGCGCACCGCCACCGTGGCGGCGAGCGGCTTGAGCACGCGGACGGTCACGCCGCCGTCGTGCGGGTGCGGCCCGAGCACGCCGTGCGGGTTGCCGTGCTCGCCGTGCGCGATCTGGGTCAGCTCGGCGGGCGACGACCGTGAGCAGGGTGGGGGTGGTGGTCATCAGGCTCCGATCCTCGCGACGGCCTCGAGCGGGATCGCCACCCAGGCCGGACGGTTGCGGGTCTCGTAGACGGTCTCGTAGACGGCCTTGTCGGCCACGTAGGCGTCGAGCAGCACCCGCTGCTCGTCGGTGAGCTCGCCGCCGGCGTACGCCGTCAGGAAGTGGTTGCGGTTGCGGTGCGCCCACTCCTCGGCGCGGTAGGCGCGCTGCTCGTGCGCCCTCGGGGTCGTCCTCGGCGAACTGCGCGCTCGACGACGTGCGGCACGTAGTCGAACGAGCGCAGCATCCCGGCGACGTCGCGCCAGGGGGAGTCCGGCCGCAGCCGCTCGGACAGCGGCTTCGCGGGCTCGCCCTCGAAGTCGACGATCTTCCAGCCCAGGCTGGTGCGCAGCGTCTGGCCGAGGTGCAGGTCGCCGTGGATCTGCTGGACGGCGACGCCGTCGAGAGCGCGGAGCCGGTCGTACGCCGCGCGCAGGGCGTCGGCGTGCTCGGCGAGCTCGGGCACGACGTCGAGCGCGTCGTCGAGGCGGGCGTCCATCGCGTCGGCGAGCTCGCCGACCGCCGCGGCGTCCAGCCGCTCGACCGGGAAGTGCTCGCGCCAGCACGTCGTGCACCTCGCGCAGCGCGTCGCCGAGCCGCGCGGACTCGGCGGCGAAGTCGCCGCCGGCCTCGTGCGCGTGCAGGTCGGCCTCGGCGAACAGGTTGCGGACGCTGGCGAGCGCGAGGTCCCAGCCGTCGCTGGCGGTGCGCAGGAACTGCTGGAGCATCGCCAGCTGCATGGTGGTGCCGGCGCCGTCGTCGGCCGTCCTCGTCGACCCAGTCCAGCCAGCCGTAGAGCGCCGCGATGTGCTCGGAGCTCGGCCCGGGTGAGCACGTCGTGCACGCTGATGTCGGGGTTGACGCCCGGGCGTGATCTTGCGGAACACCTTCATCAGCGCGTCCTCGCCGAACGCGACCGACGAGTTCGACTGCTCGCCCGAGAACAGCGTCGAGTGCGTGTCCAGGTCGAGGTCGTGGCCCGGGAGCCGGTGGAAGCGCAGCCCGCTCTCGTCGTTGAGGTTGCCGCCCGGCTCGCGCGCGGCCACGGTCGAACGCCCGCAGCCACAGCCCCATCGCCTCGCGGTCGTGGAGCGCGTCGTAGGCGTGCACCCAGCCGTACGTCGGCTCCTCCCACCAGCCGATGAAGGCGTGGTCGAGCCGGGTCTCCGGGTCGGTGTAGAGCGCCATCGGCACCTGGTAGATCTCGCTGCCGCCCGGCCCGTCGCCGTACGCGACCTCGACCAGGTCGATCACCACGCGCGGCCCCTCGTCGCTCGCGTGCGGGACCTCGCCGATGCGGCGCACGGACGCGATCTCGAACGGCCGGCCCTTGCCGCCGAACCAGCGGGTCCGCTCGAGGTATCGCGCGAACACTTCGGGTCCTCTCGATGGCTGCGGTCACAGCAGCAGGCCCTCCTCGGTGGGCTCCGGCGCGGTCAGCCGGAACCAGTAGAAGCCGTAGCCGGCCAGGGTGAGCAGGTAGGGCAGCTCGCCGATCTCGGGGAACGGCACCCCGCCGAGCAGCTCGACCGGGCGGCCGGCCCTCGAAGCGCCGCAGGTCCAGCTCGACCGGCTGCGGGAAGCGGGACAGGTTGTTGACGCAGAGGATCAGGTCCTCGCGGCCGTCCGCGTCGACGTGCTCGCGGACGTAGGACAGCACCGACGGGTTCGAGCCGCCGAGGTCGTGGAACTCCCCGAGCCCGAACGCCGGGTGGTTGCGGCGCGCGTGGATCATCCGCCGCGTCCAGTGCAGGAGCGACGAGGAGTTCTCGAGCTGGGCCTCGACATTGACCGACTGGTACCCGAAGACCGGGTCCTGGATGACCGGGCGGTCGAGCTTGCCGGGCGTGGCCGAGGAGAAGCCGGCGTTGCGGTCGGCGGTCCACTGCATCGGCGTGCGCACGCCGTCGCGGTCACCGAGCCAGATGTTGTCGCCCATCCCGATCTCGTCGCCGTAGTAGAGGACACGGCGATCCGGGCAGCGAGAGCAGCAGCGCGTTGAAGAGCTCGATCTGGTTGGTGTCGTTGTCGAGCAGGGGAGCGAGCCGCCGGCGGATGCCGATGTTGGCCTTCATCCGCGGGTCCTTGGCGTACTCGCCCCACATGTAGTCGCGGTCCTCGTCGGTGACCATCTCGAGGGTCAGCTCGTCGTGGTTGCGCAGGAAGATGCCCCACTGGCAGCTGTCCGGGATCGCCGGCGTCTGCTCGAGGATCTCCGAGATCGGGAAGCGCGACTCGCGGCGCACCGCCATGAAGATGCGCGGCATCACCGGGAAGTGGAACGCCATGTGGCACTCGTCGCCGCCGACCTCGGGGTCGCCGAAGTAGTCGACGACGTCCTCGGGCCACTGGTTGGCCTCGCAGAGCAGCACCCGGCCGGGGTACTCGTCGTCGACGACCTTGCGCACCTTGCGCAGGAACTCGTGGGTCTCGGGGAGGTTCTCGCCGTTGGTGCCCGGCCGCTCGTAGAGGTAGGGCACCGCGTCGAGGCGGAAGCCGTCCATGCCCATGTCCAGCCAGAAGCGGATCGCGTCGAGGATCGCGTCGTGGACCTTCGGGTTGTCGAAGTTGAGGTCGGGCTGGTGGGAGAAGAACCGGTGCCAGAAGTACTGCTGGCGGACCGGGTCCCAGGTCCAGTTCGACGGCTCGGTGTCGACGAAGATGACCCGGGCTTCCTGGTAGAGCTCGTCGGTGTCGGACCAGACGTAGAAGTCGCCGTACGGGCCCGTCCGGGTTCGACCGCGACTCCTGGAACCACGCGTGCTGGTCGCTGGTGTGGTTCATGACGAAGTCGATGATCACGCGGATGCCGCGCTTGTGCGCCTCGTCGAGGAAGAAGCGGAAGTCCTCGATGGTGCCGATCTCGGGGTGGACGCCGGTGTAGTCGGCGACGTCGTACCCGTCGTCGCGCAGCGGGCTCGGGAAGAACGGCGGGATCCAGAGGCAGTCGACGCCCAGCCACTGCAGGTAGTCGAGCTTCTCGACCAGGCCGCGGAAGTCGCCGGTGCCGTCGCCGTTGGAGTCGCGGAACGCGCGGACCAGGACCTCGTAGAAGACGGCGGTCTTGAACCACTCGGGGGTCCGTTGGTGCTCTCGTCGGTGATCTCCGGGGTCACCGCATCCGTCCTCACCGTGAGGACGTGGGCGGGCTCGTGGTGGGGGTCGAGGCGCACGTAGTTGTGCTCGCCCCAGTTCCAGTCCTCGCCGGTGATCTCGTCGTGCACCACGAACGAGTCGCTGCTCGCCCAGGCCGAGCGCGGCCAGGTCGAGGTGGACCATCGGTCTCGCGCGCGGCGTGCGGGTCGACGTTGACGACGACGATGACGACGTCGGCGCCGGCCGTCTTCGAGAAGACCAGGATGTTCTCGTCGTCGCTCGAGTGGATCGTGACGTTGCGCAGCAGCTGGAGCGCGGGGTGCTGCGCGGCGGATCTCGTTGAGCCGGGTGAGGTACGGCGCGAGCGTGCGCCCGTCGCGGCTCGGCGGCGTCCCAGTCGCGGATCCGGATCTGGTACTTCTCCGAGTCGAGGTACTCCTCGCTGCCCGGGCTTGACGGCGACGTGCTCGAAGAGCTCGAAGCCGGCGTACACGCCCCAGCTCGGCGAGCCGGTCGCCGCGAGCACCGCGCGGATCTTGAACGCCGCCGGGCCGCCGTACTGGAGGTAGGCGTGCAGGATGTCGGGCGTGTTCACGAAGAAGTTCGGCCGCATCAGGTGGTCGGTCTCGTGGGAGAGCTCGCGGAGGTACTCCTCGATCTCCCACTTGGCGGTGCGCCAGGTGAAGTAGGTGTAGGACTGGTGGAAGCCCGATCGCCCCGAGCCCGTGCATCATCGCCGGGCGGGTGAACGCCTCGGCGAGGAACAGCACGTCGGGGTCGGTGCGCCGGACCTCCTTGAGCAGCCACTCCCAGAACGCCACCGGCTTGGTGTGCGGGTTGTCGACGCGGAAGACCCGGACGCCGTGCGACATCCAGAGCCGGACGATCCGCAGGACCTCCTGGCAGATGCCGCTCGGGTCGTTGTCGAAGTTGATCGGGTAGATGTCCTGGTACTTCTTCGGCGGGTTCTCGGCGTAGGCGATGGTGCCGTCCGCGCGGGTGGTGAACCACTCGGGGTGCGTGGTCGACCCACGGGTGGTCGGGCGCGGCCTGGAGGGCGAGGTCGAGCGCGACCTCGAGGCCGAGCGAGCGGGCCCGGGCGACGAACGCGTCGAAGTCCTCGAACGTGCCGAGGTCGGGGTGGATCGCGTCGTGGCCGCCGTCCTTCGAGCCGATCGCCCACGGCGAGCCGGGGTCGTCGGGGCCGGGGTCGAGGGTGTTGTTCGGCCCCTTGCGGTTGACCTCGCCGATCGGGTGGATCGGCGGCAGGTAGATCACGTCGAAGCCCATCGCGGCGACCGCGTCCAGCCGCTTGGCGGCGGTCTGGAAGGTGCCGCTGGTGACCTTGCCGGTCTTCGGGTCCTTGGTGGCGCCCTCGGAGCGCGGGAAGAACTCGTACCAGCTGCTGAAGAGCGCGAGCGGGCGGTCGGCGTACGCCGGGTAGGGGCCCTCGACGGTGAGCAGCTCGCGCATCGGGTGGGCGGCGAGGACGGCGGCCGACGTCGGGCGACTCGAGCACGGCGAGCCGCGCGGCCGGCGGGCCGCTTGGTGTCGGTCGCGGCCGTCGATCGCGCCCTGCAGGACGGCGGCGTTCGGCTGCGGCGGGTCCTTCGGGTCGAGCGACGCCGAGGACCCGCTCGAGCAGCAGCCGGCCCTCGGTGAACATCAGCTCGACGTCGACGCCGGCCGGGATCTTGAGCCCGGCGGCGTGCTGCCAGGTGGCGATCGGGTCGGACCAGGCGTGCGACCTCGAAGGTCCAGGCGCCGCCGACGTCCGGGGTCACCCAGGCCTCGTAGCGGTCGGGCACGTCGGCGTGCTTGGTCATCCGCACCGGCGGGCGGCGTACGCCCGTCCGGGCCGGTCAGCACGACCTCGGCGCCGAGCTTGTCGTGCCCCTCGCGGAACACGGTCGCGCGTGACCGGGAACGGCTCGCCGACCGTCGCCTTCGCGGGCTGTCGACCGAGGTCGACCAGCGGCGTGACGTTCATGACGGGGATGCGTCCGACCATGATCTCCAACCTAGCGAGGGTGCGCGCCGACGGATACGGCGTACCCGTCGACGCTCCATGAAAACCGGGCCGTCTCACGTAGTGGCGGACCGCCGCCCAGCCGCAAAGTGCCAGCGCAGCCAGCAGGTAGCCGTTGCCGAGCAGGTGCTCCGGCGGGCTCCAGGCGTACTCGCGGGCCGCGCCCCACGGCGGCCACAGGATCGGGCGGGCGACGAACACCGCGGTCCACGCGGCGCCGGCCCAGCGGTTGCGGTCCCACAGCACCAGCGCGACCGGCACCGCCCACACCCAGTGGTGCGACCACGAGACCGGCGAGGCGAGCAACGTCGCCGAGGCGGCCAGGCAGGCCGCGAGCAGCGGGTCGCGGCGCCACCAGAGCGCGGCGGTGACCAGCACCGCGAGCGCAAGCGGCCCGGCGACCGCGAGCCACACCAGCGTCGACGGGGGACCGTCGAGCAGGCGGGTGAGGGCGCCGTACGCCGACTGGTTGTGCGCGAGCGCGGGCGGCCCGACCCGGCCGGCGTCGACCAGACCGTCGGTCCAGTACGTCGTCGCCGAGCCCGGCATCACCAGGAACCCGATCGCCACGGTCCCTGCGAAGGCCACGACGGCGCGGCCTGCGTCCTTGGGCCGCCCGATCAGCACGAGGAGCATGACGAACACCAACGGCGTGAGCTTGATGCCCGCCGCGATGCCGATCAGCACCCCGGACCAGGGGCGTCCCGGCCGCAGCAGGTCGACGAGCACCGCGAGCATCAGCACCAGGTTGACCTGTCCGAACGTGAGGTTCTGCCACACCGGCTCCAGGGCGAGCGCGCCGGCCGTCAGCGCCGCGACCAGCCATCCCGGCGTCGGGCGGTCGAGCGCGCGGAGCACCACCACGATCACGGCGGCCAGCGCGGCCACCGAGGCCGCGGTCCACAGCCCGGCCGCGAGCCACTCAGGCGCCAGCGCCAGCGGCACCATCAGCACCGCGGCGAACGGCGGGTACGTGAACGGGTAGCCGGTCGTCGGCTCGTCCGTCTCGTAGACCGGCAGCCCGTCGAGCACCGCCCGGCCGCCGTACTGGTAGACGAGCAGGTCGACGAAACCGCCGCGGAGTGCACCGAGCACTGCCGCGGCGGCAACGAGGACGAGCACAAGAATGCGGCCCCGCTCCATGCTCCATCGTAGGAGTCAGTACACCTGCAGCTCGGCGGCGTGCACGATCGTGCCGCGGTCGGACGCCGTCTTGCAGTCGGTGTCGTTGACCGGGTCGTTGTCCTGCTCGCCGGCGTACCCGCCGAAGCCGGTGCACTGGTTCTCCAGCACGACCAGCCGGACGCGGCGGCCTTGGTGTCGGGCACGTCGAAGCCGCGCAGCGTCAGGTTCGGCGCCACCGGCCGCGGCCGCTGCCCCGGGAACGCGTCGCGCCGGCGAGGTGTAGAAGCGCTTCCAGACGGCGTCTGCGCTGCGCGCAGTCGCTGACGCAGGCCTCGAGGGCGAACCGGCGCAGCGCGGTGAACCGCGAGCCCGAGTCGGGGTCGGGGTCGGCCGCGAGCGGGATCTCGGTGCGCGTCGGGCGGCGCCGGGTTGAGCATCGCGCTGACCTGGACCCGGCGCACGGTGTGCACGCCGCCGGCCAGGTCGACCGCGACGAACGGGTGCGACGCGTCGACGTTCGTCCGTCGATGACGCCGCCCCAGGTGGTCGCCTCGGTGCCGTCGATCAGCCAGCCTCGCGTTGAGCGAGCCCGTCGCTGGCGCCGATCAGCCGTGGCGCCGTTCTTGGTCGCCGCGAGGTTCTTCGGCGCCGAGATCCGGACCGTCTTGCGCTGCCAGGGGTTCACGGTGAGCGTGAACCGCTTGAAGCCGCGCGTCGGCGAGACGAACAGCAGCTGGTAGCGGCCGGGAGCGAACTGGACGACGTTCTTCGAGCTTGCCCTTCGGTGCGGTGTCGGCGACCGGCGTGACCCGGGCCTCGTACTGGCCGACGTAGACCTTGCCGGGGCTGCCGCTGGTGAACTTCACCGTGCCGTTGCGTGCGACGCGGCGAGGCGAAGCTCGGCGTCGACGTCGCCGGAGTCGGCGTTCGGGGTCGAGGCGCCCTGCCCATGCCGCGCCGGGCGAACGCCGTCCCACATGGCCTCGCCGGTTCGCGCCGCCGAAGCGCATCCGGTCGGCGGCGAGCATCGCGTCGCGGGCGTCGAGCATCGACGTCGCGCCCTGCTGGAGCAGGAACGCGTCGAACATCAGCTGCACCCAGCGCCGGTTGCCGGGGCACTGGCTCGCCGGCAGCGGGCTCCGGGTCGCGCTGCCCTGGGCGCAGCGCAGCTGCAGCGCCTTGTTGGCGTACGGGATACTGCGCGTTCGTACTTCTCGACCAGCGCCTGGCGGACCTCCCACTGGTGCCGTTCCAGATCTCGCCGTCGGCGTGCACCTCGTCGCCGGTGCTGTCGAAGCCGTAGTCGGAGTAGTTCAGCGGGTTGCCGTTGATCGCGTAGTCGCGGATGCGCGACCGACTTGTTGCCGGTGGCGTAGACGCCGACCGCCCACGGGTTGCCGCCGTTGCGAGTAGCCGTGGCTGAACATGTACTCGCCGGCGACCAGGTCGCCCCACGACTCGCCCATCGCGCCGCCCTGCTCGGAGGTGAGGCCCTCGTCGGGGCCGCCGATCATCCGGTTGCTGATCGCGTGGGTGTACTCGTGCCCGACGATGCCCATGTCCAGGCCGCCGTCGACGCACGGTGCGTAGAACGCGCCGGCGAGCGGCTGGAAGAGGTACTGGTTGGTGATGCCGGGGACGCCGTCCTGGAGGGTGATCTGGTTGGCGTTGTCGCGGCCGAGGAACGACGGCTGGCCGCCGGTCAGCGCGCCGGCCTGGACGTTGCCGATCTCCTGGTCGCCGTCGACGCCGCCGCGGCCGAGGTTGTCGAGCTGCAGGTTGTAGTTCTCCTCGGTGAAGCCGAGGTAGTAGCTGAAGTCGTGCATCCGGTTGTGCGCGACGAACAGGTTCGTCACCGACTGGTTGATGTCGTTGCCGCCCGGGGTGAGCTGGGCCGGGTCGCACTTGGAGTTGTTCCAGGCGTCGGTGAACTCCTGGGTGTACTCGCGGGTCGGCGAGACCGGCGCCTGCGCCGTACCGCCCGGCGTCAGCGGGCTGACCCACGCCTCGTGGGTGTTGGCGTTGTTGCCGACGGTCGTGAGGGTGGACTCGCCGGTCTGGTTGACGATGTCCCACGGGCCCGGGGCGGCGACGTTCTCGAACGGGCCGGTCGGGCTGGTGCAGCCGGCGCCGGCGGTACCAGCAGCCGACCACGGAGTTGGTCGGCGTGGTCTCGGGGGAGTAGTCGAGCGACGGGTTCGCCGTGAAGTAGCGCCAGCTCGGCGGGAACGCGGTGTCGCCGGGGTCGGGCGCGGCCTGCGTCGCTGGTGGTCACCAGCGGCGGCGTAGTTGCCCGGCGGCAGGAACGGCACGGTCGGGTGCGTCGAACGGGCAGACCTGCATCGAGTAGACGCCGGCCGGGATCGACTCGGCGGAGTACGTCGCGGTCTCGGGGCTGGTGCCGAGGTCGCCGGAGACGAGCAGCTCGTCGTTCGGGCCGAAGATCTTCACGACGGCGTCGTTGAGGGTGTTCGCCATCGCGGCGACCGCGACGATCTGCCGGGTGGCGTCGTCGGTGAGCTCGAACTCGTGCTTGGGCCCGCACTCGGTCGCGGTGATCTCGCCCTGGAACGGGAACGCGTCGGAGTGGCTCTCGGCCTGGTTCTGCCGGTGCAGGACCTCGCCGCTGACCCCGTCGACCATCAGCGTGTAGGCGAACGCGGAGCCGCCCTGGACGTCGACGACGTTGGTCTCGAAGACCGGCCGGACGCGTGCCGTCGGCCAGCGCGAGGGCGCGCAGCCGGACCAGCTGCTCCTGGGCGAAGCCGGGGACCGCGAGGCGGGTCCAGCCGTCGGCGACCTCGGAGGTGATGTCGTCGAGGACGCCGCCCGCGAGCGGGCGGCCGACGTTCGCGGCGGCCTTGGCGAAGGCCTGCACGGGGTGAGGGTCGCGGCGGGCGGGGTGCCGGTGGTCTGGGTGATCGAGGACGAGGCGTAGGCGATCTCGCCGTTCGCGACGCCGACGGTGACCATGCTCGCCAGCGCGGGCGTGAGGTCGCCGAACTTCTGGCGGAACAGCACCGCGCGGGCGTTGCTCTGCGCGAGCCGCTGGTCGTTGACCAGCTCGAGGTCGGCGACGTCGCCCGCGGTCAGGCCGAACATCGCGGCGTTGTCGGCGAGCCAGGCGCGCGCGGCGGTGGCCGGGTCGGGCGAGGTCGCCCGGGCGAGGACGCCGTACAGCGGGGAGGATCGAGGACGGGCGTACCGAACTGGTTCCAGCGCACGTCGACGGCGTTGAGCCGGCGGGCCGCGGAGCGCTGGGCGGCCGTCGGCTGCACGGTGCCGCGGAGGTCGAGGTCGGTGAGGCCGGCGACTGGGTCGCCCAGGCCGCCGAGGGTGATGGTGAGGTCGGCGGTCGGAGCCTGGGTCTGGCTCGTGGCGAGGGCGGGGAGCTGCGCGAGCCCGGGGACCAGGGTGGCGGTCAGGAGGGCGAGCGCGACGGCGCGGTGGCGGCCGTGGCGCAGGGGTGAGCGGGTCATGCCGCACTCAACGCCGGACCCGAGGGTTTCGTTATGTGAACCTGCGCGTCCGGTGGCTCCAGCCTCTCTTTGATCGTTCCAAGAATGCACGCGGTACGCGTCCTGCTGTGCGTGCGATCCGTCGATTCACCGTCCGTCCTGTCCTGCCTCCCGCGCTCGCCGCGCTGGGCGATCTCGCCGGCAACCTGCGGTGGTCCTGGCACCCCGAGACCCAGGACGTCTTCGCGGCCGTCGACCCGACCTGTGGGAGTCCACCGGTCACGACCCGGTCAAGCTGCTCGGCGCGGTCGGGCGGCGACCGGCTCGAGGAGCTGGCCGCGGACGCAGGCGTTCCTGGCGCAGCTCAGCGCCGCGCAGCGACGACCTGAGCAGGTACCTCACCGGCGACCGCTGGTTCCAGCGCCGGGTCGCCGCGGGCGACGACTGCCCGAAGGCGATCGGCTACTTCTCGCCCGGAGTTCGGCATCACCGCGGTGCTGCCGCAGTACTCCGGCGGCCTCGGCATCCTCGCCGGCGACCACCTCAAGGCGGCGAGCGACCTCGGCGTGCCGATCATCGGCGTCGGGCTGCTCTACCGGCACGGCTACTTCAAGCAGGCGCTCTCCCGCGAGGGCTGGCAGCAGGAGACCTACCCGGTCCTCGACCCCGACGGCCTGCCGATCTCGCTGCTGCGCGAGGAGAACGGCGAGCGCGCGACGATCAGCATCGCGCGTGCCCGGCGGCCCCGACCTGGTGGCCCGGATCTTCGTGGCCAGCGTCGGCCGGGTGCCGCTGCTGATGCTCGACACCGACGTCGAGGGCAACCCCGACCACTACCGCGAGGTGACCGACCGGCTGTACGGCGGCACCAGCGAGCACCGGCTGCGCCAGGAGCTGCTGCTCGGCGTCGGCGGCGTCCGCGCGCTGCGGGCGTTCTCGCCGGATCACCGGGCACCCGGCGCCCGAGGTGTTCCACACCAACGAGGGCCACGCCGGCTTCCTCGGCCTGGAGCGGATCCGCGAGCTCACCGTCGCCGAGGGCGGCCCGAAGCTCGACTTCGACACCGCGCTCGAGGTCGGCCGCGCGTCGCACCGTCTTCACCACGCACA
Organism: uncultured Actinomycetota bacterium; assembly: GCA_963716655.1. Lineage (GTDB taxonomy): Bacteria > Actinomycetota > Actinomycetes > Propionibacteriales > Nocardioidaceae > Nocardioides. The sequence continues at coordinate 38,404 of CAVQTV010000001.1, forward strand.
CCCCGGTGCCCGCCGGCATCGACCGCTTCCCGCGCGACCCTGGTCGAGCAGTACTTCGGCGACGCCGGCCCGACCCCCGGCGTACCCGGTCGACCGGATCCTGCGCGCTCGGCAGCCGAGGACTACGAGGGCGGCGACCCGTCGGTCTTCAACATGGCGGTGATGGGCTTCCGGCTCGCGCAGCGCGCCAACGGCGTCTCCCAGCTGCACGGCCACGTCAGCCGCGGGATGTTCAGCGGGCTGTGGCCCGCCTTCGACGAGGCCGAGGTGCCGATCAGCTCGATCACCAACGGCGTGCACGCGCCGACCTGGGTCGCCCGCGAGGTCTTCGAGCTGGCCGTCAGCCAGGGCGCCGACCCCGAGTCCGACGACACCGACGGCGTTCTGGGCCGCGGTCGACAAGGTCCCCAGCGCCGACATCTGGGCGACCAAGCGCCAGCTGCGCGAGCGGCTCGTCGCAGGACGCCCGCAAGCGGCTGGCCCGCTCGTGCGAGAAGCGCGGCGCCGCCCAGGCCGAGCTCGGCTGGATCGAGACCGCCCTCGACCCCGACGTGCTGACGATCGGCTTCGCGCGCCGCGCCGCGTCGTACAAGCGACTGACGCTGATGCTGCGCGACCCGGAGCGGCTCAAGCGGCTGCTGCTGCGACCCCGAGCGCCCGATCCAGCTGGTGATCGCCGGCAAGGCGCACCCGGCCGACGACGGCGGCAAGAAGCTGATCCAGGACGATCGTGCAGCTCGCCGACGACCCCGAGGTCCGGCACCGGATCGTGTTCCTGCCCAACTACGACATCGCGATGGCGCAGCCGCTCTACCCCGGCTGCGACGTCTGGCTCAACAACCCGCTGCGCCCCTACGAGGCGTGCGGCACCTCCGGCATGAAGGCGGCGCTGAACGGCGGCCTCAACCTGTCGATCCTCGACGGCTGGTGGGACGAGTGGTACGACGGCAACAACGGCTGGGCGATCCCGTCCGCCGACGGCGTCGAGCGACGCCGACCACCGCGACGACCTCGAGGCCACCGCGCTCTACGACCTGATCGAGAACGAGGTCGCGCCGCGGTTCTACGACCTCGACGCCGAGGGCGTGCCGACCCGCTGGATCGAGATGACCCGGCACACGCTGAAGTCGCTCGGCCCGAAGGTGCTCGCCACCCGGATGGTCCGCGACTACGTGCGCCAGCTCTACAGCCCCGGCCGCCGACGACCGCGCGCCGGCTCAACTCCGACTACGCCGGCGCCGCGCGAGCTCGCCGCGTGGAAGAAGAAGGTGCGCGCCGGCTGGCCCGGCGTCCGCGTCGAGCACGTCGAGAGCAGCGGCGTCAGCGACGCCCCCGAGGTCGGCGACCGATGAGCGTCCGCGCCTTCGTCGCCCTCGGCGACCTCGCGCCCGACGGACGTCGACGTCCAGCTCGTGCACGGCCGCAGCAACGGCGAGGACGAGCTGGTCGACACCACCGTCGAGTCGCTGCGCGTCGCCGAGTCCTACGAGGGCGGCCGGCACCGCTTCGACGGCGACCTCGCTGCTCGACCACTCCGGCGCCTTCGGCTACACCGTCCGCGTCATCCCGCGCAACGACCTGCTCGCCTCCCCCGCCGAGCTCGGCGTCGTCGCCCTGCCGTAGCCGGCAGCAGTGTTCGGTCGGCGGCCTCGCCGGCGCTGCGATTGTCCGTGCCCGGCCGGCGGCCGTCAAGGGATCGCTTCGCTCGGCTTCGCCGCCCTTGACTGCCACCGCCCGGAACAGAAGAGCGCGCCTATCGGGATGCCGCCTTGCTGCGGCGGCGCGGGACGTCGTACGGATGGTAGGCATCGAGGCCACGATTCGTATGACCTCCTGGGGTGAGCGCGTCGAATGGTCACAAACCGCAATCTGGGCGCGCTCCCAGCTGCGGTTGGTGACCATTCCGCAGGCCTTTGGGGGGCCGGCGGTGACTTACCCACCGAATCGGCCGTTGAGCAGGTGGATCTCACCGCCGGCCCGGATTCACGCGTACTGATGACCCCGACCGGAGGTCGGCGTCCCTCCGATAGGCGCCAAATCGTCCGGAGCCGGTCGGGTCAAGGGCGCCGAAGGCGCCGAAGGGGACCCGTTGACCCGGGTGGTGGAGGACGCGAACTGGCGCCGCTCGGAAGGACGCCACCACCACGACCCGTCAGTCCTCGCGGATGACGACGACGGTACGGCGGCCGAGGGCGAGCCGGTCGCCGGCCTTGACGCTGGGTGCCGACGGGCAGCTCGGCGTCGGTGGAGAGCACGACCTCGCCGGTCTGCACCCAGTCGTTCTCGGGCAGCGAGATCCGCTGCGGGTAGCTCAGTCGGAGTTGAACCAGAGCACGAACGACTTGTCGACCTGCTGCTCGCCGCGCGGGCCGGGGGAGCGCAGCGGGGCGCCGGAGACGAACATCCCGATCGCGCGCAGGTGCGGGTCGTGCCAGTCGTCGCCGGTCATCTCGCGCCCGGTCGGGTGCAGCCAGGCGAGGTCCTTGGGGCCGCCGCGGATCGTCGGCCGGCCCTCGAACCAGTGCCGCTGCCGCAGCGCCGGGTGCTCGCGCCGCAGCCGCAGCGCGGTCTTGGTGATCTCGTAGACGTCCAGCCACGCGTCGTCGGCGCGCCAGTCGATCCAGGAGATCTCGTTGTCCTGGGCAGTAGGCGTTGTTGTTGCCGCGCTGGGTGCGGCCGCGCTCGTCGCCGGCGGTGATCATCGGGACGCCGTTGGACAGGCACAGCGTCGCCATCATGTTCGCGGCCTGCCGGCGGCGTACGGCGAGCAGCTCCTGGTCGTCGGTCTCGCCCTCGACGCCCGTGGTTCCACGACCGGTTGTTGTCGGTGCCGTCCCGGTTGTCCTCGCCGTTGGCCTCGTTGTGCTTCTGCTCGTAGGTCACCAGGTCGCGCACGCGTGAACCCGTCGTGGGCGGTGACGAAGTTGATCGAGGCGTACGGCGAGCGCCCGTCGTCCAGGTAGAGGTCGGAGGAGCCCGCGAGCCGGGTGGCGACGGTGCGGATGCCGGCGGACGTGGTCGCGCCAGAAGTCGCGGATCTCGTCGCGGTACTGGTCGTTCCACTCCACCCACGGCGGCGGGAACTCGCCGACCCGGTAGCCGTCCATCGAGGCGTCCCACGGCTCGGCGATCAGCTTCACGTGCCGCAGCACCGGGTCCTGGCCGATCGCGGTCGAGCAGGTGGCAGTCCATGTCGATGTCGTGGTCCGGTCCGGGTCAGCGCCGACATCAGGTCGAAGCGGAAGCCGTCGACGTGCATCTCGGTGACCCAGTAGCGCAGCGAGTCGAGGATCAGCCGCAGCGCGAGCGGGTTCGTTGGCGTCGACGGTGTTGCCGCAGCCGGTGACGTCCCAGTAGGTGTCGTCGAACGGCTGCCGCCGGTCGTCGGTCGGTCGCCGACCCGGTGGTAGAAGCCGCGGTCGTCGAGCCCGCGGAACGAGAGCGTCGGGCCGAGCGGCGCCGGCCTCGGCGGTGTGGTTGTAGACGACGTCGAGGATCACCTCGATGCCGGCCTGCGTGGAACGCCTTCACCATCGCTTGAACTCGGTGACCTGCTGGCCGCGGTCGCCGGAGGCGGAGTAGCGCGTTGTGCGGGGCGAAGAAGCCGATCGAGTTGTAGCCCCAGTAGTTGACCAGCCCGCGCTCGACCAGCGCCGGCTCGGAGGTGAACTGGTGGATCGGCAGCAGCTCGACCGCGGTGATGCCGAGGTCCTTGAGGTAGTCGACGACCGCGGGGCTGGCCGAGGCCGGCGTAGGTGCCGCGCAGCTCCTCGGGCACCCGGTCGTGCAGCGCGGTGATGCCCTTGACGTGCAGCTCGTAGATGACGGTGTCGCGCCACCGGTGCCGCAGCGGCCTGTCGCCCTCCCAGTCGAAGTCGTCCGGGCCGACGACCACGCTGCGCGCGGACGTACGGCGCGGAGTCGGTGGTCGTCGCATGTCGTCGGGCTCGCCCATGTCGTACCCGAAGATCGCCGGCGTCGGACGGTCACCTCGCCGCTGACCGCCGTCGCGAACGGGTCGAGCAGCAGCTTGTCGACGTTGAACCGCAGGCCCTGCTCCGGGTCCCACGGCCCGTCGACCCGGAAGCCGTAGCGGGTGCCCGGGTGCGACGTCCGGGATGCGCGCCGTGCCAGATGCCGAGCGTCTGCTCGGTCAGCCGGTGCTGGTGCTCGCCGCCCTCGTCGTCGAACAGGCAGACCCAGGCGGCGGTCGCCCGGGGGCGTAGACCGCGAAGTTCGTCGACTCCGGCCGACCAGGTCGAGCCCAGCGGCCAGTTGCGACCCGGCCAGACGGGTGCTCGCTCGCCGCGGTTGCGCCAGAGTCCAGGGGTCACCCGCGCCATTGTTCCCGATGACGGCAACAATGCCGGAGACCGGTAGACCCGATGACGAGAGGCGGGTTGCGGCATGGGCGAGTTCGTACGACTGGAGGTCGCCGACGGCGTCGGCACGATCCGGCTCGACCGGCCGAAGATGAACGCCCTCAACGTGCAGGTCCAGGAGGAGATCCGGGCCGTCGCCGTCGAGGCGACCGAGCGCGACGACGTCAAGGCCGTCGTCGTGTACGGCGGCGAGCGGGTCTTCGCCGCCGGCGCGGACATCAAGGAGATGGCCGACATGTCGTACACCGACATGGTCAAGCGGTCCGGCGCGCTGCAGTCGTCGTTCACCGCCGTGGCGCGGATCCCGAAGCCGGTCGTCGCCGCGGTCACCGGCTACGCGCTCGGCGGCGGCTGCGAGCTCGCGCTCTGCGCCGACATCCGGATCGCCGCCGACAACGCCGTGCTCGGCCAGCCCGAGATCCTGCTCGGCATCATCCCCGGCGCCGGCGGCACCCAGCGGCTGACCCGGCTGGTCGGCCCGAGCAAGGCCAAGGACCTGATCTTCACCGGCCGGTTCGTCAAGGCCGACGAGGCGCTCGCCATCGGGCTGGTCGACAAGGTGGTGCCCGCCGAGTCGGTGTACGACGAGGCGCTGGCCTGGGCGGGGCAGTTCGCCGGCGCCGCGTCGTACGCCATCCGCGCGGCCAAGGAGAGCATCGACCGCGGCATCGAGGTCGACCTCGAGACCGGGCTCGAGATCGAGCGGCAGCAGTTCGCGGCGCTGTTCGCGACCGAGGACCGGACCATCGGCATGCGGTCGTTCGTCGAGAACGGGCCCGGCAAGGCCGAGTTCGAGGGCCGGTGGACCAGTCGACTGCGGGCCAGACCAGCGGGTGGGAAGGTTTGCCCGGCGGATCACGGGCGCTCGACATGCGGCGGTCGGCGCGGCCACCTCTTGATGGCTCGTGGCCGACAGGGTGTGTCTCGGTCATCGGACGTCCTGGCCCCGGCCTGGGGCGCCCGATTCGCGGCACATCACGCACTTGCGCCTCGGTTTCGACGGCCTGACGCCGACCCGGCGAGAGTCGGCTCGGTGACGGTCGCCGGCGAGCCCGAGCCCGAGCCGGTCGCCGTGCCGGTGACGGGTGCGGTCAAGGTCACGGGCACCCCGAAGGTCGGCAAGACCCTCAAGGCTGTCCCCGGCACCTCTGACGGCGCGACGGTCACCTAGCAGTGGCTCGCGAACGGCAAGGCGATCAACAAGGCCACCAAGTCGTCGCTGAAGCTGACCAAGGCCCTGAAGGGCAAGAAGGTCTCCGTCCAGGCGACCTACGGCAAGGACGGCTTCCTCGAGACCGTGCAGACCTCGAAGGCCGTGACGGTCAAGAAGTAGCACCCAGCTCACAGCCACACCCAGATCGGCCCCGGCGCCTCCTCGCCGGGGCCGATCTACGTTCCGGCGAGGCCAGGTTTGGAACGACGGCGCCTGTGCCATCCTTCGTCCGTGACGGACCGGAGATCGAGGACAGTGCTGGCGACGATCCGGCTGCGGTTGAGCCAGATCGTCTGGCTGGCCGCCGTCGTCTGCGCGCTGTTCCTGGCGGTCGGGGCGCTGCTGATCGCGCTCGACGCGAACCAGGACAACGCCCTGGTCAGGTTCGTCCTCGACGTCGCGGACGCGGTCGACCTCGACGTCTTCTCCCGCGACAACGGGATCTTCACCTTCAGCGGCGCAGGACGCCGAGACCAAGAGCGCGCTGACCAACTGGGGCCTCGCCGCGGTCGGCTACCTGGTGGTCGGCCGGATCCTGGAGCGGATCATCCGGCCCTGACCGTCTGACCGTGACAGCGTCGCTGTGACGAACCCGACCCTCGTCCTGCGTTTCTACGGCGCGTGACGCGACGGTAGCCTCCGACCACATCTAGTGCACAGGAGGGGCCGACCCCGGCCACACACTATGAACATTGTCGTCTGTGTGAAGTACGTACCCGACGCCACTGCCGACCGGCAGTTCGAGTCGGACAACACCGTGGACCGTGTCGGCGTCGACGGGCTCCTGTCCGAGCTCGACGAGTACGCCGTCGAGCAGGCCCTCCAGATCAAGGAGAAGGCCGGCGACGACACCGAGGTCACCGTGGTCACCGTCGGACCGGAGAAGGCCGTCGACGCGGTGCGCAAGGCGCTGCAGATGGGTGCCGACAAGGGCGTCCACGTCGATCGACGACGCGATCGCCGGCTCCGACGCGCTCGCGACCTCGCTGGTGCTCGCGAAGGCCGTCGAGAAGGCCGGCCCGGCCGACCTGGTCGTCTGCGGCATGGCCTCGACCGACGCCGTGCATGAGCGTCGTCCCGGCGATGCTCGCCGAGCGCCTCGGCCTGCCGCAGGTCACGCTCGCCTCGGTGGTCGAGACCCAGGGCGACCAGGTCCGCATCAAGCGCGACGGCGACACCGCGACCGAGGTCATCGGCGGCACCATGCCGCTGGTCCTGTCGGTCACCGACCAGTCGGGCGAGGCGCGCTACCCGTCGTTCAAGGGGATCATGGCCGCCAAGAAGAAGCCGCTGGAGACCTGGTCGCTGAGCGACCTCGGTGTCGAGGCCGACCAGGTCGGCCTGTCGGTGCGCCTGGACCGCGGTCGACGAGACCACGCCCCGCCCGCCGCGCACCGCCGGCGAGATCGTCAAGGACGAGGACGGCTCGGGCGCCACGGCGCTGACCGAGTTCCTCGCCTCCAAGAAGTTCATCTGAGGAGCTGACCGATGTCTGAAGTTCTGGTTCTCATCGACCACGTCGACGGCGCGGTGCGCAAGCCGACGTACGAGCTCCTGACCATCGCCAAGCGGCTCGGTGAGCCGTCCGCGGTCTTCATCGGCAGCGGCCGCCCAGGGCGCCGACGTGGCCGAGAAGGTCAAGGCGTACGGCGCCGAGAAGGTCTACGTCGTCGACGACGCGCAGATCAAGGGCTACCTGGTGGCCCCGAAGGCCGAGGCGCTGCAGCAGCTCGCCGAGAAGACCTCGCGCGGCTGGCCGCGATCCTGATCCCCTCGACCGCGGAGGGCAAGGAGATCGCCGGTCGCCTGGCGATCAAGCTCGAGTTCGGGCCTGATCACCGACGCCGTCGACGTGCAGGAGGGCGGCGGTGACCACGCAGAGCGTGTTCGCCGGCAACTTCACCGTCCAGGCGAAGGTCACCAAGGGCACGCCGATCATCACGGTGAAGCCGAACTCCGCCGCCCCGGAGGAGTCCGCGGGCGCCGGCGCCGTCGAGGAGTTCTCGGCGACCATCTCCGACGCCGCGAAGGGCGCCCAGATCGTGGCCTCGCAGCCGCGCAAGGCGACCGGTCGCCCCGAGCTCACCGAGGCCGCGATCGTGGTCGCCGGTGGTCGTGGCACCGGCGGCAACTTCGAGCCGGTCGAGGGCCTCGCCGACGCCCTCGGCGCGGCCGTCGGTGCCTCGCGTGCCGCCGTCGACTCCGGCTGGATCCCGCACACCTTCCAGATCGGCCAGACCGGCAAGACGGTGTCGCCGCAGCTCTACATCGCCGCCGGCATCTCCGGTGCGATCCAGCACCGCGCCGGCATGCAGACCTCGAAGACCATCGTGGCCGTCAACAAGGACGAAGAGGCCCCGATCTTCGAGCTGGTCGACTTCGGTGTCGTCGGCGACCTGCACACGGTCCTCCCGGCCGCCACCGAGGAGATCACCAAGCGCAAGGGCTGACCCGCACGCTGACCGCTGTCCGCCATGAGACGTCGACCCGGTCAGCGCACTTCGGGTGACGGGCTCGGTCTGGCCGCACGGGGCGGCGGCTGCACGTCGGCCGAGTCCGGGGTCGCACCTGGTGCCGGCCACCGCGGCTGCGTCGGAGCCGACCGGTCACCGCGCTGCCGGCTGGTGCCGGCACTGCCCGGCGCGGGTCCTGGCGCGACGTCGCCACGACCGGGCGCCCGCGAGCTCCCGGACGCCTGGCGGTCACTGGGCCGTCGCGGCGATCGACGCGCCGCTGGCCACGCTGTCGCTGGCCGGCGCTGCGACGTGCGCGGCATCGTCGTCGCTGGGCGGCGCTCGCTCGGGCCGGGCGCCGGACGTGCTGGCGGCATGCCGCTCGGCGACGCGTCGGCGCGGACCTGCGATCGCGCGAGCCGGCCGGCCTGACCTCGCCCGGGCCGCCGTGCGGCTGCGGTGCCGCGCCGTCGCTCGACGCGCAGAGCCGCGCCGCCGACGCCGCCGATGCTCGGCATCGAGCTCGCGGGTCGCCCACGTCGCGCTGCGGTCGACCGAGCCGGTCCCGGCTGCGAGCTCCGCCGTCGGAGCCGACACGCGATCTCGGCAGCCAGGTCCGTCGGCCGGCGCGTCCGCGGACGCCGACGCCGCGTGGTGGCCTGCTCGCCACCGGACCGCGCGACCGGTCGCGCTGGCTCGCGCTCCGACGTCCGCGTGACCGTCGGCGGACGGTCTCGACTCGCTGCAGGCAGTCCGCTCGGTCGTCGGCCTGCTCGGCGGCACGGCGCCGTGCACGCCGGGTGGCGCGGCGGTCCTCGCCTGATGCGCCTCGAGTGCGTCGCCGCTGGCGCACGGTGCCGTCCGGCGGATGTGCCCGACCGTCGGCGTCCGCGGAGACTGGCCGCACGCGCGCTGCGGCGAGCTCGACGCCGTCCCGTCGACGCCGTCGCCGCGGCCGGCGCGCCGCGGCCTGCCGATCGCGGCGCCTGCGGGACCGTCCGATCCGCAGCCCGTCCGGTTCGGCGCGGGTCCCGTCGTCGTCGGCCAGCGTGGGCCGCTGCGACCTGCGGATCCGGGCGCCCGGCCATGCCGCGGGACCTCGACCGGCTCAGCCGGTGCCGCCGTACTCCTCCTCGTCGATGATGCCGACCTGCGGGACGCGTGACCTTGCGGGCGCCGGGCTTGCCGCTGAGCTGGATCTTGCGGAGCGCGACGTTGTTGTCGGCGAGGACTCGACCAGGCGGTTCTCCGGGTTGGCGATGACCGCGATGTAGTAGGTGCCGTTCGGCAGGCCGCGTCAGGTCGAAGGACTGGCCGGCGCGGTACTGCGTGTAGGTGTCGCCCCAGCCCGCCGCCAGCACCTCGCGGATCGACAGCGACGAGTAGTCGCCGCACGACGTCGACGAGGTCGGTGTTCTCCGGCTTCCACTGCGGCGTCGGGGACGGTGAGGTCGACGGCGTCGGTGTTGGCCAGGCAGAACGCCTCCTTGCTGGGAGCGCACCGCCTCGGTCATGGTCCTCGTCGCAGCAGCGAGTAGCGGGCGAAGTCCTCGAAGTGCCAGTGCTGGTGGGACGGCTTCGCGTCCCAGTGCATGTGGCCGACCTCCTCGTAGCCGGTCTGGTTGCCCGTCGCCGTCGAAGAAGTACTGGTAGCCGTCCATCTCGTCCTCGTCCGTCGCGCCGGAAGCCGTCGACGACCAGCGGGCTGTTGCCGGCGTTCCAGACCGTGGCGGAGAAGCGCAGGAAGTTGCCGTTCTCGGCGACGTTGATGCCCCACGCCGGCAGCGAGCGCAGGTCCGGCATCGGGCCGTCCTCGTCGGCGCGGCGCTCCGGGCCGGTCGGCTCGTGGGCGGCCGGCCGGTACGGCGAGCGCGCGGTGCTGGTGCGGCGGCTCGCGCGCTCGCCGCCGCCGTCGTCCTCGTCGACGACGGTGAGCTGGACGGTCCGGGTCGCCTGCTCGTCGGTGAGGCCGAAGAGCGTCGGCGTACGCCGGCGCGATCCGGGCGGTGACGTTGTAGTTGCCGGCGCCGATGCCGCAGCGGCCGGTCCTGGCTCAGGAGCGGCGTCGCCCAGCCCTCCTGGACGCCCTGGACCGAGCCGACGCTGTAGGGGTTGTACCAGCAGCCGACGGGTACGGCGACCGCGGCCGGCGCGTCCGGGCGGACCCGCTCGGCGTAGCCGTTGAGGCAGACGTCGCGGGTGAGGCGTCGGCGGGCTGCGCCGTGCCCGTTCTTGATCGATCTCCAGGGTCAGGAAGTCGTCGAGGCCGGAGAACGTCGTCCATCGAGCCGGTCGGCAGCGCGACGTCGCCGTCCGGCGATGCGCCACACGGTCTGGATCTGCTCGTCGTACGACGGGCGGTTCGACCAGAGCTCGAACGGCGCGCCGTCCGGCGATCACCCGCAGGCCGAGGTCGGTCCAGGTCTCGGTTGCCGGTAGGCGTAGGCCGTGACCTGCTTGGGCGCCCAGAGCGAGATCGCGGGCGTCTCGGCGGCCCGAGCGGCCGGCTCGTCGGTGGCCGGCGGTGGCGCCCGGGATCGCGGCCAGGGCCGGGACGGCGAGCGCGAGGGCGGCGGCGAGCCCGAGGGCTCGAGGGGTGCGGAGCGAACAAGGCGGGTCCTTCCCCGAGCGGCAGCGAGACGCTGCGGTGACGTCCGATCGAGCGTACTGACGCATCCGCCGGAGCCGATTTGGTTGCTCTACCCTCGGCCCATGAGCACCCAGGACGACGTCATCGCGGTCGCCGAGCGGGCCCGGGCGGCCAGCCACGGCCTGGCGCTGGCGACCCGGGCCGAGAAGGACGCGGCGCTGCACGCGATGGCCGACGCGCTGCTGGCGCGCGCGGACGGAGATCCTCGCCGCCAACGCCGAGGACGTCGCGCGCGCCGAGTCGGGCGGCACGCCCGCCAACATCGTCGACCGGCTGCGGCTCACCCCGGACCGGCTGGCAGGCGATGGCCCAGGGGCTGCGCGACGTGGCCGGGCTGCCCGACCCGGTGGGCGAGGTGGTCCGCGGCAGCACCCTCGCCAACGGGCTCGAGCTGCGCCAGGTGCGGGTGCCGTTCGGCGTGGTCGGGATGATCTACGAGGCCCGGCCCAACGTCACCGCCGACGCCGCCGGCATCTGCCTGAAGTCCGGCAACGCCGTGCTGCTGCGCGGCAGCTCCAGCGCCCGCTCCAGCAACGCCGCGATCGTCGCGGTGCTGCGCGACGCGGTCGCGGCCGCCGGCCTGGACGCCGGACGTCGTCCAGCTGGTGCCCGGCGACACCCACGACAGCGTCAAGGCGCTGATGCGCGCCCGCGGCCACGTCGACGTGCTGATCCCGCGCGGGGGAGCGGGGCTGATCCGGTCGGTCGTCGAGGAGTCGACGGTGCCCGTGATCGAGACCGGCGTCGGCAACTGCCACGTGTACGTCGACCGCGCCGCCGACCTCGACAAGGCGCTCGCGATCGTGCTGAACGCCAAGACCCACCGCACCAGCGTCTGCAACGCGGCCGAGTCGCTGCTGGTGCACGCCGACGTCGCCGACGAGTTCCTGCCGCGGGTGGTGACCGCGCTCCAGGACGCCGGCGTCACCATCCACGGCGACGCCGCGTTCGCGGCGTACGACGGGGTCGTGGCGGCGACCGACGAGGACTACGCGCACGGAGTACCTCTCGCTCGACATCTCCGCCGCCGTCGTACCCGACCTGGACGCGGCGATCGCCCACATCCGGCGCTGCTCCAGCCAGCACACCGAGGCGATCGTGACCGAGGACCTGGCCGCCGCCCGGCGGTTCACCGCGGCGGTCGACTCGGCGGCGGTGCTGGTCAACGCGTCGACCCGGTTCACCGACGGCGGCGAGTTCGGCTTCGGCGCCGAGATCGGGATCAGCACCCAGAAGCTGCACGCGCGCGGCCCGATGGGGCTGCCGGAGATGACGTCGACCAAGTACGTCGTCACCGGCGACGGCCACGTGCGCTGAGCCGGACCGGACCCGGTAGGCTGTCGCCCATGCCGAACGCGCTCCTCACCGTGCTGCACACCGAGAACCCCAACGTGCCGAACGACTGGCTGCTCGGCGGGGTCACCCTGGCGATCCTGATGGCGCTGATCCTGGGCCTGCTCTTCTTCGGTGCGGGACGCGAGCACAGCTGACCAGCGACTCGGCCGTCGACCCTGCGCCCGTCCGGCGGGTCGGGGTCATGGGTGGCACCTTCGACCCGATCCACCACGGCCACCTCGTGGCCGCGTCGGAGGTGCAGGCCTGGTTCGACCTCGACGAGGTCGTCTTCGTCCCGACCGGCGACCCCTGGCAGAAGTCCGACCGGGCCGTCTCGCCAGCCGAGGACCGCTACCTGATGACGGTCATCGCGACCGCCTCGAACCCCCGGTTCACGGTCTCCCGCGTCGACATCGACCGGGCCGGCCCGACGTACACGATCGACACGCTGCGCGACCTGAAGGCGCAGCTGCCCGACGCCGAGCTCTACTTCATCACCGGCGCCGACGCCCTCGCCGACATCTTCACCTGGCGCGACGCCGAGGAGCTGTTCGCGCTCGCCCAGTTCGTCGGCTGCACCCGGCCCGGCTACACCATGGACGAGGCGACGATTGCGTCGATCCCCGCCGACCGCGTCACCATGGTCGAGATCCCCGCCCTGGCGATCTCGTCGACCGACTGCCGCGACCGCACGCGGCGCGGGGAGCCCGTCTGGTACCTCGTGCCGGACGGCGTCGTCCAGTACATCGCCAAGCACGACCTGTATCCCGAAGGACCAGCAGTGACCGCCACCGACCACGCCATCGAGCTCGTCCAGGCCGCCGCCCGCGCGGCGTCCGACAAGCTCGCCACGCACATCATCGCCTTCGACGTCAGCGAGCAGCTCGCGATCACCGACGCCTTCGTGCTCGCCTCGGCCAGCAACGACCGCCAGGTGAAGGCGATCGTCGACGAGGTCGAGGACAAGCTCCGCGAGATCGGCGCCAAGCCGGTCCGCCGCGAGGGCGAGCGCGACGGGCGCTGGGTGCTCATCGACTACGGCGAGATCGTCGTGCACGTGCAGCACGAGGAGGAGCGCGAGTTCTACGCCCTCGAGCGGCTGTGGCGCGACTGCCCGGCGATCCAGCTGCCGGCCGACGTCGTCTCGCATGAGCGCTGAGCCCCGCCGGCTGATCCTGCTGCGGCACGGGCAGACCTCCTGGAACGCGCTGCGGCGGGTCCAGGGGCAGCTCGACTCCGAGCTCGACGACACTCGGCCACCGGCAGGCGGCCGCTGTCGGCGTCGGTGCTCGCCGCGACCTCGCGCCGACCGCGCTGTGGTCCTCCGACAGCGTCCGGGCCCGCGAGACCGCGGCGTACGTCGCGAAGGAGAGCGGGCTCGACCCGGTGTACGACGCCCGGCTGCGTGAGTACTACCTCGCCGACCGCCAGGGGCTGACCCACGACCGAGTACGCCGCCGCGGCGCCCGAGGAGTTCGCGCTCTTCCGGGGCGGCAACTTCGACGTCGTGCCGGGTGGCGAGAACGCGGAGCAGGTGTCGGCGCGGGTGGCCGCGGCGGTCCGGGACGCGCTGGCGCAGGTCGGTCCGGGAGAGCTGGCCGTGGTGGTCTCGCACGGCGCGGCGATCCGCGACGCCGTACCGGTCCTGCTCGGCTGGCCGGTCGCCCAGCGCGCCGTGCTGCACGGGCTCGACAACTGCGGCTGGGTCGAGCTCGACCAGGTCCAGCCCGGCGAACCGCTGCGGATGTCGGCCTACAACCGGGTCGCACCGCCCGGAGCCACCCCCGATTTCGCGTCCGGCCGAACAGGTTGGCTAGTATTCCGCGAGTTGTCACCCGCACGGGAAACAACGATTGGGGCTGTGGCGCAGCTGGTAGCGCACCTGCATGGCATGCAGGGGGTCAGGGGTTCGAGTCCCCTCAGCTCCACCGACAAGATCTGGCAACACAGGGGCCGCCCGCTGGGCGGCCTTTCTGCATTTCGGTGGCGTTGGGCTGTGGCGCAGCTGGTAGCGGCTCCGTCAAGCCTGGGCATGGCATGCAGGGGGTCAGGGGTTCGAGTCCCCTCAGCTCCACCGACAAGATCTGGCACCACAGAGGCCGCCCGCTGGGCGGCCTTTCTGCATTTCGGCGCCGTTGGGGCTGTGGCGCAGCTGGTCGCGGCTCCGTCAATCCTGGGCGTCGCTGGCCGTCCACTTTTGGACCATGCCCCGGCCCAGCCGCAGAGGTACCCCAGAATGCCGGGGTGATCTCGCGCCTCGCTGCCGTGTCCTCCGAGCGCATGCACCTGGTGCTCATGCTCGCGCTCACCTTCGGCACCGGGATCGTGGACGCCGTCGGCTTCCTCGGCCTCGACCGGGTGTTCACCGGCAACATGACCGGCAATGTCGTCATCCTCGGGATGGCGCTGGTCGGTGCCGATGACCTCCCGGTCGCCGGTCCGGTGCTGGCCCTGGTGGGCTTCATGGCCGGCGCGGCGCTCGCCGGTCGGGTCCTCAAGCGCGCCCGCGTCGGGTGGACCGGGCTGACCACCGCCCTGTTCGGCTCGGTCGCGATCCTGATGGCGGTACTTTCGGCCACGCTCCTGGTGACCGGCGAGCACCCGGACCGAGGCATCGCCCTGGCCGTGACGACCCTGCTCGGTGCGGCGATGGGTATCCAGGCCGCCGCTGCCCGCGCGATCGCGGTCAGGGATGTGACCACGGTCGTGGTCACATCGACGATCACCGGCCTCGCCGCGGACTCGTTCCTGGGCAGCGGCAAGGCCCGCGCGTCCGGCGGACACAGCACCCGTCGCGTGCTGGCCGTGGCGCTGATCCTCGCCGGTGCAGGAGCCGGTGCCGCACTGCTCCGCTGGCACATCGGCGCGGGGCTGATGCTCGCTGCCGCGGTCGTCGCTGTAGCGACCGTGGTCGGTGCCCTGCACGCGTCGCGGCAGCGGTCTAGGCCAGCGTTGGACCGACTCTGACCCGGTCGACGAAATGCGTCCGGAGGACTGATGCGCGACCGACAATAGGCCGTTCGAGGCGCGGCGCACGACTTGGATGACACGTTTCGGAAACACACCCTTGACAAAATGGGCCCGGACGGCAAACGTTTGCAGCACTCGGTGCGTCGACATCAGTTCAGGGCCCGGAAGGGCAGGTTGGGTGGGCATGAGTACTACATCAAGGACGAACAGGGGCCTCGCGGTCCAGGCCAAAGACGTCGTCGTGGAATACGAACGAACTCGCGACAAGACCACGCTCGTGGCGCTCGAGGACTTCACTCTCGACGTCGAAGAGGGTGAGTTCGTCGCGATCGTCGGACCCAGCGGGTGCGGGAAGAGCACGTTCCTCAACGCCGTCGCCGGTCTGATCTTCCCGGTCGCCGGCGAGGTGCTGGTCCGGGGAAAGCCGGTCACCGGCCCCGGACCGGATCGAGCCGTGGTCTTCCAGGACTACGCGCTGATGCCGTGGCGCACGGTCGAGGCAAACGTTCGCTTCGGCCTGGAGATGCAGCGCCGGGTGGACAAGAACACCCCGGCCAAGGTCGCCAGCTACATCGAGATGGTCGGGCTCACCGGCTTCGAGAAGGCGTTCCCCCGCGAGCTCTCGGGCGGCATGCGTCAGCGGGTCGGGCTCGCCCGAGCGCTGGTGACCGAGCCCGACCTGTTGCTCATGGACGAGCCGTTCGCGGCGGTGGACGCGATGACCCGCGAGATCATGCAGGACGAGCTCGCCAAGATCGTGGCGACCACCGGTCAGCCGATCATCTTCATCACCCACAGCGTCGACGAGGCGATCACCCTGGGCGACCGCATCGCGGTCATCACCAACCGTCCGGGTCGGATCAAGGAGATCGTCGAGGTCAACCTGCCGCGCCCCCGCAGCCGCGCGTCGCGACAGCTGCCGGAGTTCCAGAAGCTCCGTGACCACGTGTGGGACCTCCTGGCCGAGGAGCGGCCGGCTCGGGCCGAGGCGGGACTCGTGCCGGAGGTGACCGTGCCGCTCGGAACGGATCGGCTCGATGGACGCGGTGCCGATGTCTGACATGTTGGGGCCGAGCGAGCACCACACGACGATCGCCGCTCCTCCTCGCGCCGCAACGCACGAGCGACGCAAGCCGAAGCGGTCGGTCTGGAGCCAGCGCTTCCGCGATCGGCTGCCGGGTCTGCTGAGCTTCGCGGGCTTCATCTTCCTGTGGTACGCGGTGATCTGGATCTTCGATCCGGACCCGATCCTGTTCCCGACGCCGCTGGCCGTGTGGAACGCCTTCATCGAAGCCATGCAGGACGGGACCATGGTGCCGGCCGTCTCCGACAGCATGTACGCGATGCTGATCGGGCTCACGCTCTCGCTCGTGATCGGGATCCCGCTGGGATTGCTGATCGGCATGTCGCCGACCGCCGACCTGCTGACGTCGCCGTACCTCTGGGGCTTCTTCGCCATGCCCCGCATCGCGCTGGCGCCCATCATCATCCTGATCACCGGCTTCGGCACGCAGACCAAGATCATCCTAGTCTTCCTGTCCGCGGTGATCCCGTTGATGCTCAGCTGCAAGGACGGCGTGCACACCGCGGATGCCTCGCTCATCGCGGCCGCGCGCAGCTTCGGCGCCAACAAGCTCGACCTCTTCGCCAGGATCATCGTCCCTGGCACGCTCCCGTTCATCGCGAGCGGGATCCGCAACGGCATCTCCCGTGGCTTCGTCGGTCTGCTCGTCATCGAGCTGACCGTCGGCTCGGGTGGCATCGGCACCGAGGTCATGCGCTCCATGCGCCAGTTCGACACCGCCCGGATGTTCGCGTTCGCGGGGGTTCTCATCGTGTTCGCGATGGTGCTGATCGGGATCTCCCGTCGGCTCGAGAACTACGCCAGTCGCTGGCGCGAGGAAGTGGTGGTGTGAGCAAGGCAGCCGTGCCCGTTGACGGGCTCCGGGACGACGTGGTCCGGCTCAAGGGTCGAGAGGACCGGCGGCGGAAGAACCGCCGGATCTACACGCGCAAGCAGCGGTGGATCATCGGCCTGATCAACCTTTCGATGTTCTTCGTCGTCTGGGAGCTCATCGCGGTGTACTCCAGCATCCCCCAGCTGTTCCTGCCATCGTTCACCGACGTGATTCGGGAGCTGCGCGAGATGTCCGCGGAGGGGATCCTCTGGAGCAACCTGTGGATCAGCACCTGGATCTACATCGTGGGGATGATCATCTCGTTGGCCATCGCCATCCCCGCGGGTCTGGCGATCGGCGGGATCAAGATCCTCGACAAGGTCCTGACTCCCTACGTCTGGGCGGTGTACACCACCCCCCGGCTGATCCTGATGCCGCTGATCCTGCTGTGGGTGGGGATCAACGACACGGCGCGGATCGTGATCATCGTGCTCTCTGCGGTTCCGGCCACGCTCGTGGTGGTCATGGAGGGCGTGAAGACGACCGACAACTCCTTGCTCAAGGCTGCCCAGTGCTTCGGTGCCGGCCGCGTCCAGCGCTTCCGCAGCGTGGTGTTCCCGGCCACCGTGCCGTTCATCGCCACCGGGGTACGAATGGGCGTCTCGCGCGGATTGATCGGCCTCTTCATCGGTGAGCTCTTCACCGCTGCGAACGGCATCGGCTACATCATCGCGGTGTCCAGCAAGACCTTCAACACCGGTCGCACCTACGGGATGTTGCTGATCTTCGTGCTCTTCTGCGTGGCGATGGTCGGCCTCACCCAGCTCCTGGAACGAAAGGTGTCCCAGTGGCGAGCCCAACCGATCTCGGCATAGAACCCGGCGGCGTCCGCCGGCCCGGCAGGTCAGTCAGAGATGGAAGGAAGTGGACAGTGAAGAGTCTCAAAATAGGAGCCGTAGTGTTCTCGCTCGCACTCGTCATGACCGCCTGCGGCGGTGACGACGAGGGTGGTGGTGAGGGAGAGCTGAGTCTCGACCAGGTCCGGATGGCCATGGACGGCGACGACTACATGAACCAGCTCGCCTGGATGGTCGCGGACGAGCGGTACTGGGGCGACCTCGGCTTCGGCGAGGCCGCCGAGGTCGTCGCTTCGGACGAGTACCTGGCCGGTCTCTTCGGAGGTGACGTCTGGGTCGCGCAGGGCGAGAGCGACGTCATCTGGTCGGCGATGGCCGAAGGCAGCATCCCGATGAAGGTGATCGGCGTTGACAAGGGCCAGGAGGCGTGGTTCCTGGGGATCGCCGAGGGCGTCGACCCGGAGAACCTCGAGGGGCTCCGGATCAGTGGTGGGGCAGCCGGTGACCGCAACATCACGGTCGCCAGGAAGATGCTTGAGGAGCTGGGCGTCGATCCCGACTCCATGGAGTGGGTCAGCATCGACGGCGGTTCTGACGAGCGGATGAACGCGATGATCGCCGGGCAGCTTGACATCGCCGCGCTTCAGCCGAGGCACCTCATCCCGCTCGATGATGCTGGCGGCCAGATGATCTTCGAGGACTACCGAGAGGTGCCGCAGGAGGTCTGGGTCGTCACCGAAGAGACCCTGGAGGAGAACAGGGACGCAGTCTGTGCGTTCGTCGAAGGTCGGATCGCTGCGAAGCAGTGGGCATCCGAAGGCGACGACTACTCGGACAACCAGGACGCTGCCGTGGCGATCACCGAGGATCGTGACCTCGCGCCGGCCGAGGGCGACCTCGACGAGTGGGTCGCTGAGATGGAGCACAACTGGTCGCTCGACGGTGGCGCCACCGAGGAAGCATTCGAGCAGTGGAACGTCGACATGATCGACAACGAGAATGTTCCCGCGGACTTCGACTGGCGCGAGAACGTCGACTTCTCGTGCCTGACCGAGGCTCAGGAGAACCTGGGCCTGGAGCCCAACCCCGGCGACATCTGAGCAGGACCTGACGCGGCTGGCGCCGGCTCCGACGGAGCCGGCGCCAGCCGCTTCTCCATCCCAGAAAGGCAAAGCGCATGCGACTGGTGTCCTTCGACGGTGGTTTCGGTCGACTCGAGGTAGTGGACGGGGTGGAAACGGTGGTGCCGATGGGGCCCGACCTGGTCGGGTATCTCGCCGGGGCCCCTGCCGCCGACGAACCCCGGGTCCCTCTCGACCGCCGCGCGCTGCTGGCACCCGTGCCGCGGCCCGGGAAGATCATCTGCGTGGGCCTCAACTACCGGGACCATGCCGCCGAGACCGGCAAGGCCGTGCCCGCCGAGCCCGTCCTCTTCGCCAAGTACGCCAACTCGGTCGTCGCCGATGGCGCGGTCGTCCCGATCCCGGCGGAGACCGTCGAGGCCGACTGGGAGGCCGAGCTGGGTGTCGTGATCGGGGCCAGGGCCTCGCGCGTGTCCGTCGAGGACGCGCTCGGGTACGTCGCCGGCTACACGTGCATGAACGATCTCTCGGCCCGGGACCTGCAACGCAGCGGCGGCCAGTGGACGCGCGGCAAGGCCATCGACGGGTTCCTGCCCATGGGGCCCTGGCTGCTCACCGCCGACGAGGTGCCCGACCCGCAGCAGCTCTCAATCGTGTGCCGCCTCAACGGCGAGGTGGTGCAGAGCTCGACCACGTCCCAGATGGTCTTCGGCGTCGCCGAGCTGGTGAGCGTCATCAGCGCGACCCTGACCCTCGAGCCGGGCGACTGCATCGTCACCGGCACCCCTCCGGGCGTGGGCATGGCGCGCACCCCGCCGCGCTTCCTCGAGGACTCAGACGTGCTCGAGGTGGAGATCGATGGGCTGGGCGTGCTCACCACCACGATGACCCGCTGACCCGACACGGAGCAGGCTCACTCCCGGACGGGGCCGTCGAGCTCCACGGTGTTGGCTGCCAGGTCGGCGTGCGGAAAGAAGCAGACCAGCACCAGCTCGCCGGGACCCGCGGACACGGTTGCGTGCGGTGCTCCGGAGGCGACGACGACCACGTCGCCCGGCCCGACCTGGCTTTCCACGTCGTGCTCCCACGTCGTGCCCGAGCCCTCGACGACGTACATCACCTCGACGCTGTGCGGGTGCAGGTGGGGAGTGCGCGGCCCGGGTGCGATGCGGACGACCCGCATCGAGCAGCTGTCCACGTCGGACGGGAGGGGGTTGGCGGACAGGCGTCCGACGAGCTCGTCGAAGTGCAGGGCCTTGGCCGAATGCACGGTCACGGTGAACTCCCTCCCGTCGACGTCAGCTCTGTGGGTGGACGCCGGCCGCCTCGATGACCTCGGCCACGGCGACGGCCTCGCCGTTGCGCGCCGAGGACTCCAGGGCCGCACGGACGACGGCGAGTGCGCCGACTGCCTCGGCGGCACCGACCTCCACCGTGGCCTCGCCGCGGATGGCGAGACCGAACTCGTCCAGCTGCTCGCGGAACATGTCCGTGCGCGGCAGCTCGACCGTCTGGCGCACCGACTCGCCGTAGAACTGCGAGCGCAGCACGGACCAGTCGTCGGCAAGGTGCGACTCGTCCCAGTGCGTGAAGTCGAGGTCGTACATCAAGTTGGCCTTGGTGCCGAGCAGGTTCATCGAGTACACGCCGGGGGAGGCCCAGCCGGTGCCGATGTAGCCGAGGCAGCCGCGCTCGAACTCGAGGATGGCCATGATCGCGTCGGGCACCTCGGACTTCGTGAACAGCTGCCGGGCGTGAGCGGTGACCGAGCGGACCGGCCCGAGGAGGTACTGGAGGGTGTCGACGTGGTGCACCCCGAGCTGGATGAAGGCTCCGCCGGGGCTCTTGGCCGCGTAGTAGCGCCAGGTCGCAGGGGTCAGCTCGAGACCGCGCTCGTTGGAGAAGTTCGCCTCGGCCAGGCTGATCTCGCCGATGCGACCGTCATCGAGCCAGCGCTTCATCTCGCGGTGTCCGGAGAGCCGGCGCGGGCTGTGGCCCACCGAGAAGACCTGGCCGGACGACGCTACGGCGGCGGCAATCTGGTTGGCGTCCTCGAGGGTGTGGGCGATGGGCTTGTCGGTGTAGACGGCCTTGCCCGCCTCCAGCGCCTGGACGATCACGTCCAGGTGGGTGTCGTTGGGCGTGGTCACGATGACGCCCTCGACGTCAGGGTCGGCGAGCAGCTCATCGTAGCTGCCCGCGGTCTTCTGGATGCCGTACTCCTCGGCGAACTTGTTGCGACGCTCCTCGTCGCGGCTGAAACAGCTGTAGAGCTCTACGGTGTCCCCGCGTTGGGCGCCGTTGGCGAGCACGCGGGCCCACCGACCCAGACCGACGGATGCGAGTCGAACCTTGTCCTGCATGCTGTTCCTCCTGGATGAGCCGCACTGGAACCAGCGCGGGGTCGGGCTCTTCTGATCACTGGTTGCTTCGGGCTGACCTGACGACGCGGACGAGCTCGACGACGCCGTCGGCGACCACATCGACGAAGTCAGATGCGCGTTCCTGCGTGGCCCACAGCGGGTTGCCGTACCAGCCGTCGACGGCGAGCTCGCTGACGTCGGTGATGAATCCGTAGACCTCGTGCGAGCGGCGCATCGCGTCCATCTCGTGCGCGCCCGGGGGCCGGGTCGGCTCGCCCGCCCGTTCGACCTTGACCAGAGCGGGGTCGTGAGCGAGGACCGCGAGCGTCTCGATGCCTCCCCCATGGGTCAGCTCGCCACCCTCCGCGCTGTAGAGCCGCTGGGCGACGTAGCAGGCCTGGGCGGCCACGAAGGTGACCTCGTAGCGGTCCTGCAGATCGGTGGCCACCGCGTTCATCGAGGCGATGTTCCCCTCGTGCCAGTTGACCAGGACGACGGTCTCGATGCCGAAGGCGATCAGCTCGGTGCACACGTCGCTCAGGAGGGCCTCGAAGGTCTCCCGGCGCAGGTTGACCGTGCCCGGATGCCCCGCGTGGATCGGGGTCACGCCGTAGGGCCCGAGGGGGGCGTACACGGCGTCCAGCCGGTCGGCCACGCCCTTCGCCACCAGCTCGGCCGCGAAGGTGTCGGTGCCGTTGGGCAGGTGCGGGCCGTGCTGCTCGATGCTGCCCACGGGGATCACCACGGTCCGCGACGAGCGCATCGCCTCGGCGGCCTCTGGGCTGGTCATTGTCGTCAGGTCATAGATCATGGGACGCGCACCTCCGGTGGGACGACGGGATCGTGCAGGGACTCGCCACGGAGCATCCGGACGGCCTCGGCGGCCGCCTTTCGGCGCATGTCGACCTCGGACTCCTCCGTGTACCACGCCATGTGCGGGGTGAAGATCATCCGGTCGGCGACTGCATCGAACACCGTCAGGTCGGGCGGCTCGGTGGGGAAGACGTCGAGCGCGGCACCGGAGGGACGTCCTGCGGACAGCGCGTCGACCAGCGCAGGTACGTCGACCAACGAGCCTCGCGCGGTGTTCACCAGGACGCTTCCGGGACGCATCAGCGCCAACTCCTCGGCACCGAGGAGGGGGGAGCCGTCGGGATTGCCCGGCGCGTGCAGGGTGACGACGTCGCTCGCGGACAAGAGCTCCCTGAGGTCGGCCGGCGACAGGCCCGGTGCGGTCGGGACGTCGACGTACTCGTCGTGGGCAAGCACGGTCATGCCGAGCCCGGTGAGGTACCGAGCGACCTGCTGGCCGATCCTGCCGAAGCCGACGACGCCGGCGGTGAGGCCGCTGGGCTGGTGGAGCGGACGGATCCCCGCGACGCCCCACTCGCCTCCCCGCACGCCCCGGTCGGCCTCGACGAGGCGTCGCAGGAGCGCGGTCGCGAGCGAGACGGCATGGAAGGCGACGGCCTCGGTGCCGTAGTCCGACACGCGTGCCACCGCGATGCCGTGGCCGGCGGCGGCCTGGAGGTCGATCGAGTCGGTGCCGATTCCGTAGCGGACGATCCCTCGGCAGCGCAGCCCGGCGAGAACGTCGGCGCCGAAGCGGGGCCGGGAACCGGCCAGGATCACGTCCGCCGTCGAGGCGACACCGAGGATCGCCTCCGCAGTGCCGCCGTCTCCGGAGACCAGCTCGACATCGAGATCCTCGAAGGCGGCGAGCTCGATGCCGAAGTCGGGGTAGCGGGTCCCCAGGACGGCGACGACCGGCCGGCCCGAGGGGAGGGGCTGGGTCATGGGGCCAACGTATGGGCAATCGTTTGCAGCCGTCAATGACCGTCGTTCAACGCTTGTTGCAAGCGACTCGTGGGCACCCTTGACAAGGGATGTGCAAACGATTGTATGGTCGCGACACCACAAACCTGGTCCGGAGTCCCCGGCCGACTGGAGGTAGCGATGCATCAGAACTTCCTCGTCCATGCCCCGGACGATGCCGTGGGTGTCGCGGTGCGCGACATCTCACCGGGCCCGGGCATCCGCGGCCGGGTGATGGACGGTGGTGGCGAGGTGGAGCTCGATGTCGTCTCCGAGGTGCCGCTCGGCCACAAGATCGCCCTGCGCGACATCGCCGCGGGCGAGCGCGTGATCAAGTACGGCGTCGCCATCGGCAAGGCCACGCAGGACATCAGGACGGGCGAGCACGTCCACGTCCACAACCTCAAGGGAGAGCGGTGGGCATGAGTAGCGGTCGAACGTTCCTGGGTTACCGTCGCGCCGACGGGCGCGTCGGCTGCCGTAACCACGTGATCTTGCTGCCCGTGGACGACCTGTCCAATGCAGCCGTCGAGGCGGTCGCCGCCGTGGTCCAGGGCACCATGGCCCTGCCGCACCCCTACGGCCGGCTGCAGTTCGGCCCGGACCTCGCGTTGCACTTCCAGACGCTGATCGGCACTGGCTGCAACCCGAACGTCGCCGCCGTGGTCGTCATCGGGATCGAGCCCAACTGGACCCGTCGGGTCGCCGACGGCATTGCCGCCTCCGGCAAGCCCGTCGTGGCGTTCTCGATCGAGGGTCAGGGCGACCTGTCCATCATCGAGCAGGCGAGCCGCGCGGCCAAGACGCTGGTGCACGACGCCACCGCTCTCGCGCGGGAGGAGATTCCCCTCCACGAGCTGTTGATCAGCACCAAGTGCGGCGAGTCGGACACGACCTCGGGGCTCGGGTCCAACCCCACGATCGGACGCTTCGCGGAACGTTTCGTCGCGTCGGGAGGCACCTTCTTCTTCGGGGAGACCTCCGAGCTGACCGGCGGCGAGAACATCGTCAGCGACCGCATCGTCGACCCGGTCCAGCGCGAGAAGTTCCACCGACTCTTCGACGAGCACCAGAAGGTCATCCTCGACCAGGAGGCGAACCTCCTCGGCTCGCAGCCCACGGAGGGCAACATCGCCGGAGGCCTGACCACGATCGAGGAGAAGGCGCTCGGAAACATCCAGAAGATCGGACGAGCCACGGTCACGGAGGTGCTCGAGATGGCGGAGGCGCCGCAGGGCAAGGGTCTGCACTTCATGGACACCTCGTCCGCCGCGGCCGAGTCCATCACCCTCTTCGCCGCCGGCGGGGCAGCGCTGCACCTCTTCACCACCGGGCAGGGCAACATCATCGGCAACCCGATCGTCCCGGTGCTCAAGCTGACCGCCAACCCGAACACCGCGCGGACGATGTCCGAGCACATCGATCTCGACGTGTCCGAGGTGATCACCGCCGATATGAGCCTCGACGAGGCAGCGACGGCGACCGAGGACCTCGTCGTGCAGACGGCCTCGGGTCGATGGGCGGCGGCCGAGGTGCTCGGTCACAAGGAGTTCGTTCTGACTCGCCTGCACCGGACGGCGTAGGGACGGTAGACACCGGAGGTGTGGGTGGAGTCGCAAAGGAGTAGCCCGGCCACGTTGGCAGACGTGGCCGGGCTGGCCGGCGTACACACCTCAACCGCGTCCCGTGCTCTGAACGAAAGCACCCGGCCCAAGGTCAGCCGCGCCACCGTGGCGGCGGTCCTTGACGCCGCACGCGAGCTCAACTACCGGCCGAACTCCCTGGCTCGGGGCCTCAAGATGAGCCGGACCTTCACGGTCGGGATGCTGATCCCCGACCTGACCAACCCGTTGTTTCCGCCGATCGTTCGGGGCATCGAGGACCGACTGCGTGAGTCGGGCTGGACTCTGATCATCGCCAACACCGACAACGACGACATCAAGGAGCGCTCGATCCTCGACTCGATGACGGCCCGGCGGGTCGACGGACTGATCCTGGCAACCGCTCGCCGGGACTACCCGCTGCTGGACGAGATCTCCGCGAGCGGCATTCCCATGGTGCTGGTGAACCGGACCACCGACGAGCCGACAGTGCCGGCCGTGCTCGGAGACGACCACAGCGGCATCGGTCAGGCGGTGCGGCACCTGGTTGCTCTCGGCCACACCAAGATCGCCCACGTCGGCGGCACCCAGGACGTGTCCACCGGCCTGGCCCGCCACCACAGCTTCATCTCCTGGATGAGCACCGAAGGGCTTGACCCAGACCCGTCGCGGATCATCTTCGCCCGGTGGTTCCAGGAGGACCGAGGTGCCGAGGCGTTCGAGGAGCTCCTCGACAGCGGCGCCGAGTTCACGGCGGTCGTCTGCGGCAACGACCTGATCGCGCTCGGTGTCTACCACGTCATGCGCGAGCGGGGGCTGCGCTGTCCTGAGGACATCTCGGTCGTCGGCTACAACGACACCTCGTTCAACGACGGCCTCTGGCCGCCGCTTACCAGCGTCAGGATCCCGCACTACGAGATCGGCTTCCGGGCGGCCGCCCTCCTGATCGACGCCATCGACCGGCCGATGGCCGGCCCCGTGACGGCTCCTGCGGATGTCCGGATCAAGCCGGAACTGATCGTCCGCGGATCGACCGCGGAGCCGCCGGTATGACCGAGAGCCTGGTGCCGGCGCACCTGCTGGTTGACGGTCATCCCCGCTTCAGCGACGCCGAGATGGTCCGCCGGCGGAAGGCGCTGCTCGCGGTCGCCGCCGAGCGCGGTGTCGAGCGGGTCCTCCTGCTGGGCTCGAACCGCAACGGCACGGCCGTGCCCTGGATCACCGGCTGGCCGGTGACCCGCGAGGCCTGCGCAGTGGTCGATGCCGACTCGCCCGACACCTTGTTCGTTGGCTTCTACAACCACGTCCCGCAGGCCCGGGAGCTGGCGCGCGATGCCCAGGTCGAGTGGGTGGGTCCCTCCCTGATCCGCAGCGCGCTCGCCGAGCTGGCCCGGCGTGGGCACGGATCCCGCCCGGTCGGCGTCATCGGGCCGCACGGCCCCCGCCTGCGCGACGCACTGGTGGCAGCAGGCATCGAGGTGATCGACCTCGACGCCGAGTACACCGGGCTACGTCAGATCAAGTCCGCCGAGGAGGTCGAGTGGCTCCGCGTGGGTGCGGCGCTCTCCGACGCGGGCCTGGGCGCCCTGTCGTCCGGCCTGCGGAGCGGACTCACTGAGTGGGAGCTCGCCGACCTCGTGGAGCGCGCCTACGTGCCCCTCGGTGGCACGACCCACATCCACTACTTCGGGGTGACGCCGATGGCCGAGCCGCGCCGGGCGAACCCGGCCCAGCACCCCTCGGGTCGGCTGGTGGCTTCCGGCGACGCCGTGTCGGTGGAGCTGAGCGCGGCGTTCGGCGGGTACGCCGGTCAGGTGCTGCGGACCTTCACCGTCGAGGCCGACCCGACCCCGCTCTACCAGGAGCTCCACGACGTTGCCGAGCGAGCCCTGGACGCGGTGCTCGGTGTGTTGCGCGACGGGACCACCCCGGAAGAGGTGCAGGAAGCCGCTTCCGTCATCGAGGACGCCGGGTTCACCACGATCGACGACCTGCTGCACGGGTTCGGCGGGGGCTACTTCCCGCCGATCCTGGGTTCGCGCAGCCGCGACCACGACCCGGGGGGATCGGCGGTCGTCAGGGCCGGCATGACCGTCGTGGTGCAGCCCAACGTGGCGACCCAGGACCACCGCGCCGGCGTCCAGTGCGGCGAGCTCGTGCTCGTCACCGAGGACGGCGTACGTCGCCTCCACGACGCGCCCCGAGGACTGCTCCGGACGGGGCGCTAGCCGGCCGGCCCGAGGACGAGGATCAGCACCAGGCTCAGGACCGACGTGGTGAGGGCGGTGGTGAACCCGATCACCAGGGGCGGCCATCCGAAACGACGGGCGGCTCCGAGCGAGGTCGTCAGGCCAACCGCCGCCAGGGCGATCACGAGCAGCAGCGCAGCAGTCGCCGCGAAGAGCTCCACCAGGTCGGTGCCCACGACTCCCGACGCGGTGTCCAGAAGGCCGAGGGTGTTGGCGACCGCCATGGCGACGAAGCCGAGTACGAACGCGGGGAACGAGCGTCGCAGCAAGGCGGCGCGGCTGGTGCACGGGCCCGACGAGGCCCCCCGGCTGCGGGCGTGCAGGACCGCCATCACCACGACCACGACACCGAGCATCGTGTTGCGCACCAGCTTGACCGTGGTCGCGACGTCGCTCGCCTCGTCGCCGTAGGAGATGCCCACCGCGACGACCTGGGACGTGTCGTTGACCGCAGTGCCCGCCCAGGTCCCGAAGAAGGCCTGGCTCATCCCGACGGCGTCGCCGATCAGCGGGTAGGTCAGGACGGCCAGCATCCCGAACAGCGTGTTGACCGCGATCGCGACCGAGACCTCGTCCTCCCTGGCCTCGATGGCCGGGGCGGTGGCGATGATCGCCGTGTTGCCGCACACCGACACTCCGACTCCCAGCAGGGTGGACAGCACCGACGAGGTGTGGGTGAGCCGGCCGACGAGGTGCGCCACACCGAGGGCGGTGACCATCAGCATCAGCACCATGCCCAGTGCCTGGACGCCGGTGGCCACGATCTCGTCCAGGGCGAGTCGCGCACCGAGCAGCACGATGGCTGACGGGAGCACCAGCTTCACCACGCGGTGGAGACCGTCCCGCAGAGCTGTCGGGATGGCCCACAGTTGGCCGATGGCCACGCCCAGGATGACCGCGACGATGACCTCTCCGACCGGGTAGGCCAGGGACTCCGGCAGCAGGTGGTGCACGAACCTGGCTGTAACGGCCACGGCGACGGCAAGTGCGAAGGCGGCGGCGAGGGCGAGGCCGCGGGACTGGGCGGTTACCTGGGTCCGCATCCCCTACCTACGAACGTCGGAGAACAGCCGCTGGAGGTTGCCCGCCGAGATCTGCGAGACCTCCTGCGCGGTCAGGCCGGAGACCCGACGCAGCGTCGCCAGCGGGTCGGCGTCACCCATCTCGAAGGGGTGGTCGCTGCCGAGGACGACTCGATCCGCCCCGACGGTGTCGATGAGGAAGCGCAGCGCGTGCGCCGAGTGCAGCACCGTGTCGTGGTGCAGGTGCGAGAGCCACTCGCTCGGGGCCCGGGTGAGCTGGGCGGCGGCCCCTCGGGCGTTGCGTCCGTATGCATGGTCCCAGCGACCCAGCTGGTACGGCGCGAAACCACCACCGTGCACGAGGCAGACCCGGAGGTCGGGGTGGCGCTCGAGGACGCCGCCGAAGATGAGGTGAGCGGCGGCGATCGTCGACTCCGCCGGGTTGCCGACGAGGTTGCCGAGGAAGTACCGGGACACCCCCCGGCCGGCCAGCGAGTCGTAGGGGTGGATGAGGACGACGCACCGCAGCTCCTCGGCCGCGGCCCAGAAGGGTTCGAGGTCGGGGTCGTCCAGCTCGCGGCCGTCGACCCTGGTGGCGATCTCCACGCCGACCATGCCCAGCGCGGTCACCGCATGACGCAGCTCGACGGCGGCCGCGACCGGCTCCTGCAGGGGCACGGTGCACAGCGTCTCGAACCGCCCAGGAGCCTGGGCCGCCGTGGCCACCAGCGCCTCGTTGAACATCCGCGCGTAGCGGGTCCCCTCGGCGGTCGGGAGGGCATAGGCGGTCAGGTCGATCCAGCTCGAGAGCACCTGGACGTCGATGCCCGCTGCGTCCATCGCGGCCAAGCGGCCGGTCAGGTCGCTCAGGTCGGGGCGGATCGGTCCCGCCCGCACCCGGCCGGCCACGATCGCCGTATGGCGGCCGTCCTCCTCGCTGATCTCGATGCCGTAGCGACCGCCTTCGGCGAGCAGCGTCTCGACCAGACCCGTGGGCACGCAGTGCGCGTGGATGTCGATGCTCGACGGGGCCTTCGCCGGGCTCGTCCGGTAGGTGGTCACAGGGCAGCCTCGCGGAGGCGCGTGGCCAGCCACTCGTCCGGGCGCACCGCGTAGACACCCCCGTTGACCCGGTCGGTGACGTAGATGTCGAGGTCGGCGGCGACGAACACGTCGTTGATCTGGGACGCCTCCTGGCCCGGTGGGGTCGGCGGGATCCACGACGCGATCTCCGTCGGGTGCTCCGCGTCGGAGACGTCGTAGACGCGGAGCCCGGCGTTGAAGTAGGTGACGAACACGATCTCGGCGCTGCGGTAGCTTCCGGGCCGGTTCTCGTGGGTGTTGTGCGGCCCGAAGCGCAGACCGCGGTCGCAGAAGTCGCCGACGGGCGGCGGGCAGGACGAGACGACCCGCGGCTCGGTCGGGTCCGACACGTCGACGATGCGCACCAGGTGCTCCTCGCCGGCGCAGCGGTCGGTGACGACCTCGTCGGTGATCACGAGAAGGTTCCGTCCCGGGAGGGGCATGCAGGTGTGGGTGTCTCCGCCGGGTGTCCACTGCAGGTCGGCCAGGTGCCGCGGTCGGGTGCGATCGGCGATGTCGAGCACGACCAGCCCTCCGTCGCCCCACCCGACGTAGGCCAGGTCGCCGTCGACGAGGGCATGGTGCGCGGCGTAGCGCTTGCCCTCGGGCCAGGTCGGCTCCTCGTTGCCGGCGGTCCATTGCCCGGGCCACCACCAACGTCCCGCCTCAACCGGGTTGGTGGGGTCGGACATGTCGACCACCACCCAGATCCGGTCGTTGTAGCCCTCCGGGATCGCCGAGACGTAGGCGTAGTCGCCGCCCGTCCACACGATGCGGTGGACGCCGAGCCCGGTCGAGTCGAACCACCCGATCTGTCGGGGATCGAACGGGTCGGCCAGGTCGTAGACCGCCATCCCTGCGCTGTAGGGCTCGCCACCGCGGAACTGCTCGTGGTTCACCAGCAGCAGGCCGTCGCCGACCTGGACCTTGTGGGTGTGGGTGCCGTGGGGAGCGGGCCACTGCCGGACCAGGCGCAGGTCGCGCGGGTCCGAGGCGTCCAGGATGCTGGTCCCGGCGCCCGTCGGCCCGAAGTGACCGACATAGAGCGCGTCGCCCTCACGCAGCACCTGCATGCCGTCGCCGAGGCCGCCCAGGTCGTGGTGACCGATGGTGTGCAGTCCGTTGAACTCGCCTACGGCCAGAAAGTCGTGGGTCATGACGCCTCCAGGAGTCGGTCGGCCACCCAGTCGGCCACGAACGGCCGGACCACGGTGGCGAGGTTGTTGCACGAGTGGTTGCCCGCAGAGTCGTGCCGTGCCTCGGCGAGCTCTCCGAGACCGCGCACGATGCGATGCGCGTGGGAGACAGGGATGATGGCGTCGCGTTCGCCGTGGACCACGAGCACCGGGACCCGGATCTTCTCGAGGACGCCGTCGAGGCTGACGTCGGACAGGAGCCGCTTGGCCTCGTCGAGCCCGTCGGCACCAACGAAGTCGCGCAGGCTCTCCTGGGTTACGGGTTGGAGTCCGTCGAAGTCGTCGAGGTCATAGGGACCAGCGATGTCCACGACACCGCGCAGGTTGGGGAACCGGTCGGCGAAGCGCAGGGCGAGATGGCCACCGAAGCTGGTCCCGAGCACCACGACTCGGTTGGTGTCCACGCCCTCGAGACTCAGCAGGTGCGTCGCGACCGCGGACATCGCCCGCCCGTAGGCGGTGCTCCGGAAGGGAGCGGCGTGCTCGCCCTGGCCAGGCCCCTCCACCGAGAGGGTGGCCACGCCGCGACGCAGGAAGTAGGGCTCGTAGGTGCTGAACTGTTCCTTGGTCGACTCCAGTCCAGGCAGGAGTACGACGAGTCCGGGGAGGACCGACGATGGCGAGGCCGGAGGCGTGCGCAGGTATCCCAGGACGATCTCCGCACCCTCTCCGATCTCGACGCGACCGGCCGGCGGGTCGAGCAGCGGCGCACAGGCCGCGTAGAGGTCGGCCTGCCGACCCTGCAGCACCTTGCGCAGGTCCGGTTGGTCGGTGAGCACGAACTGCGCGAACTGCATGGTGAGCGCCGCACGCCGGAGGTGCTCGGCCGCCGTGACCCGGTGGCCGGTCGCGAGCGCCGCGTGCCCGAGGTCGGCGTAGCGTTCGGCGGCCTCGGTCCAGACCGGAGCCCAGTCGTCCCAGGTGGCGATTGCGTCGAGCATGCGCCGGACGTCGAAGTAGTCGAGCCCGTTCGCCAGGAATCGGGGGAACCAGTTCTCGACGACGGCGTCCAGCTTCGACGTCCTCACCCGAACCTCCTCGATCTCGTGCAAACGTTTGCGGTCATCGTAGGGGGCCGTTCTGGTGTCGGTCAATCGGCCTCATCCGGTCAGTGCGCCGTAGCCGAGGGCGATGGCGGTGAGCGCCAGGCCGACGAGGATGAGCCGACGGAACATGGCCGCGGGCAGCCTTCGGGAGAGCCGGTTGCCCAGCGGGAGCATGACCGCGATCGGGACGAGAGCAAGAGCGCTGTCGCGTACGAGGTCGGCGGTGTAGAGCCCGAGCCCGGCCAGGGTCACCACCTGGACGACCGACGAGACGAGGAACAGCGTCGAGAGCGATAGGACGTAGGCGGCCGGCGCGAGCGCGTAGCCATGCAGGTAGGTCGACAGTAGCGGTCCGGACACCCCGGTCGCGCCTTGGAGGCCGCCCGCGACCAGGCCCACTGGCGGGGACGTGAAGCGGGTGAGCCGCGGGCTCAATGACAGGTGTGGGTTCTGGGTCACGACGACGACGTACACCAAGATCACCACGGCGAGGACCAGTGAGAGCCACCTTCCGTCCACGGTGGTCAGCACGACCGTGCCGGCGACGGCGCCCACCACGCCGAGGGCGCTGAGCACCGGCAGGTCGCGAGTCTCGTGCCACATGTCCCGGTTGGCCCGGACCAGCCAGGCGTTCGACAAGATGCCGGGGATCGCCATGATGATGACCGCGCGCTCCACCCCGATGACGGCTGCCATCACCGGGATCGCGATCTGAGGCAACCCGGTCCCGGTGACGCCCTTGACGAAGGCTCCGACGCCGATCGCGACGACGATCACTACCAGGTCCATCGGTCAGACCCCCGGCTCGTCGGTGTGGGTGCGGACCGAGCGGTCGCCGGTCTCGGGCAGCTTGAACACGGCGGCGACCGAGATGAGCACGAGCACGATGGCGACCATGCCGACCGCTGCGGTGCGGCCCGACGTCTCGTAGACGATGGCGGCGAGCGCCGGGCCGGCGACCAGGCCCAGGTCTGCGCTGAAGCGGAACTTGCCGAGGCTGCGGCCGAGCTGCGCGCGGTCGGTGCGGTCCGTGAGCATGGTGGCCGCGACGCCGTGTGCAGACGCCCCGAGCGACATCAGCACGATCGCGGCGAGCCACCACCGCGCACCGCCGTCGACCGCCAGCAGCAGCACCCCCGCGAGCTGGAGGACGAGGCAGGGGAGCAGGGCGGCTCGCCGGGAGACCCGGTCGGAGACCGCCCCCACGGCGAAGGCGCTGGCGATCCGGGCCAGTCCGCCGAGACCGAGCGCCAGCCCGATCGTCGACACGCGCAGGTCGAGCTCATCGGCTCCGATCAGCGGGAGCAGGGTCTGGGGCAGCGCGCCGATGGTGAAGAAGACCCCGAAGCCGACGGCGGAGAGCACGACGCGCTCGGTCAGTCGGAGGCGCGGTCCGGGCGGTCGGCTGGGCGGGGGAGAGGCGCTCGCCGCGACAACCGGCCGAGGTCTCCAGGTCAGGGCGAGGACGGTGACTGCGAGGCCCAACATCGCGCCCATCGCCGCGGCGGTGCGCCAGGTCCCGACTGCGGCGACGGCCCCGGACAGCGCAGGCCCGAGGGCCTGTCCGGCCAGGAGGCATCCGGAGTACAGCGCCATCGCCGATCCTCGGCGGTTCGGCGGTGCCGCTCCGGACAGGGTGGTCATGCCCGTGGTGTTGGCGGTGGCGCTGGCCGCGCCTATGAACAGGAAGGACGCCATGACCGCCGCTGCTCCGTGGGCGCCCATGAGACCCACGCTGCCCAGGGTCATGACGACGGCGGACGCCGCCATCAGCCGCATCGGTCGAAACCGGTCGGCGAGCCGGCCGGCCGGCAGGTCCAGCGCGAGCCGGCCGAGCCCGAACAGGGTCACCGCGATCCCGAGCTCGCTGGCCGACATCGTGAGGTCGTCGCCGAGGGCGGGCAGCAGGGGGACCCGCACGTGTGCCACGGCGGAGACGAGGAGGACGCAGGCTGCCACGGGCAGCACCGGTCGCAGCCAGCCGTCCCTCGTCGCGGCCGTCACCATGCCGAGATGGTGGGGGAGCGTGCCGTCACTGTCCTCATGCCGCCCTCCACACCGATGCACCACAAACGATTGCGATCGTGGCTCTCCCGGTGCCCGGTGTCAAGCGGGTGGCCCGGCCGGAGGGCTCTCCTGGGCGCGACTATCGGCCCGACGCTACGGCTTCGAAGGAGGTGGCGCCGTCGAGCCGCGGACGGTCAACGAGACGGGAAGGAGCACGGACCGGGCCTGGCGGCCCGGCTCCTCGATGCCATCCAGGAGCATCCGTCCCGCCTCCACCCCGATCTGGAACTGCGGTACGGCGATGGTGGTGAGCGGGGGCTGCAGCTTGTCGAGGAACGGCATGTCGTTGAACCCGACCACACTGACATCGGTCGGGCAGCTCAGGCCGACCTCGGCGAAGACGTCGTAGCACCCCAGGGCGATCAGGTCGTTCCCCGCGACGATGCCCGTGAACTCAATGCCGGCGTCCAACAGTCCGCGCAGCGCCTCGGCGCCGTCGGCCTCGGTCCAGTACGCGCTGGTGACGACCAGTCGGGGGTCGCTGTCGAGCCCGAGCTCGCTGACGGTGCTGCGAAACGCGCTCGCCCGGAGGACGCCGGTCGAAGTCGCCTGCGGCCCGGCCAGGTGGACGATCCGGTGGTGACCCAACGCGGCCAGGTGCTCCACGGCGATCCGTACGCCGGATGCGTCGTCGGGCGTGACGGACGAGAGGCCGAGATTCTCCGCACGCCGGTTCACCATCACCAGGTTGAGGTCTTGCCGGGCGAGCTCCTCGAGCAGCGGGTGCCCCAGGAGGGCGGTGGCCACGATGAGCCCTTCGACCTGACGAGATCGCAGCGACTCGATCTGTGCGCGCTCGCGAGCGGGGTCGTTGTCGGTGCTCACGATCAGCACGCTGTATCCGGCAGGCTCCAGGACGTGCTCGATCCCGCGGATGATCGGCGGGAAGAGCGGGTTGGTCAGGTCGGGGATCACGATGCCGACCGTTTGCGACTTCGACGTCTTCAGCCCGCGGGCGATGGGGTTGGCTCGGTAGCCCAGCGACTCGGCGACGTTGATGACCCGTCGGGCGGTCTCGGCGTTGACCAGGCCACGCGTCGCGGGGTTGAGAGCTCGGGAGGCCGTCGCCGGATGGACACCGGCCGCCTTGGCGACGTCTCGTAGCTTCGGTTGCTGCACAGCCGCATCCTAGGACGTCGCCGCGCTGTGGCCGGGTCGTCGAGCGGGCAGCATCGAGAGGGTGGCGGTACCGCTGGATCCGCCACCACTCGTGGTCCAGACCAGCAAGACCACGCCGCCCGGGCGAGCGGTCAGGCCCGGGTCACGGGAACGGAACGACGAGTCCTGAGTCGGTCGCCAGGGCCGCGTCGAGGACGTCCATGCCGTCGACGAGCTCGGGAAGATGTCGCTGACGCAGACCCACGAGGGTGACCAGGGAACCGTTGTCCACGCGTCCGTCCGGGACGAGACCCTCGTCCGGGTCCTGCATGCGGGCGAGGTAGCGCTCGGTCAGGTCGCCGTCCAGCGAGAGCAGCCGGGACGCTGCTTCGCGAGCCGCTCCGGCGAGCTCGCCGGAGACGACCGCGGCCGCTGTGTCGCTCAGTGCCGCGGCGAGCGCGGTCGCCTCCGGCAGCCGACTGTCCCCAGCCACCGCGAGCACGGTGCCCAAGTACGGCGCGCACACGTCGTGGACCCCGGCCAACCGGGTGCAGCCGCGCTGCTCAGCGACGAGCTCGTTGCCGGCGTTGAGCATGGTGACGTCGCAGCCACCATCGAGGAGCGCTTCGAGGCGCCGCGGCGTGGCTCCCAGCTTCGCGAGCTCGTAGTCGTCGCGGTTGAGTCCGCGGGACTCGAGCAGGGCGTAGAGGGCCAAGGCGAACCCGGAGTTCGGCACGTCGACCCCGACCACGGCGCCGCGAAGGTCCTCGGCTCCGAGACCGGGACGCAGGTACAGGCCGAGACCCATCCCGCGGTCGACCGCGGAGACGATCCGCACGTCGGCGACGGCTCCGAGCGGGTTCGAGGGGCTGAAGCGATAGGCCAGCACGTTGTCCGGACTGGTCATGGCGACGTCGTGCTCGCCGTCGAGCAGGGAGCGGAACTGGGCTGGTGAGGAGGTGACCGGGACGGGGCTGGCGGTGATCCCGGCCCGGGTCAGCCGACCGGTGGACTGGGCGAGGTCGAGCAGCACCGATGGGGTGAAGGTGCCCACCACTAGGTCCGTCGTCATGGGCAAACGATAGCCCATCCTGCAGTCGATTGCAGACTCTAGAACCGAGGTTCCCGGGGGCCGTCCCGCCCAAAGGAAGTCCTCCCTGGTTTGACACCGCGGCTCGAGGTCGGCGAGACTGCACTCGTTTGCAGTCGACTTCGAAGGGCCAGGCATGGACGAGCTCGTCGCCTCCGCGGTCGCCCACTGGGGCCCACGCTTCACCGTCAACGGTGTGAGCGTCGCCGACTTCGAACGGGTCACCCGCGGAGTCGAGGGCTGGCCGGACTGGTGCGCTGCCTGGTCCGAGGTCGGCGCCGAGCACGAGCGCCTCGGCCGGGTTGCTCTCGCGGACGGCAGGCTGCTCTCGGCGGGGGAGCACCTGGCCACCGCGGCGCACTGCTTCCACTTCGGCAAGTTCGTCTTCGTCGAGGACCTCGACCAGATGCGCGAGGCACACCGCCGCGCTGTCGCGTGCATGACCGATGCGCTGCCGTACCTCTCGCCGCCGGGACGCCGCGTCGACATCCCCTTCGAGGGCGGCCGGCTGATCGGGGTGCTCCGGCACCCGGCCGGGGAGGGGCCGCACCCGGTTGTGGTGCTGCTCTCGGGTCTCGACTCGACCAAGGAGGAGCTCCGGTCGACCGAGCAGACCTTCCTCGACCGCGGGCTCGCGACCCTCAGCATCGACGGTCCCGGGCAGGGCGAGGCGGAGTACGACGTCCCGATCCGCGGGGACTGGAGCGGTGTCGCCGAGGCGCTCTGGGACGCGCTCGGTTCGCTGCCCGAGGTTGACCGGAGCCGGCTCGGGCTCTGGGGTGTCAGCCTCGGTGGCTACTACGCCCCCCGCACGGCGGCGGCGCTCGGCGACCGGGTCCGCGCCTGCGTCGCTCTGGCGGGACCGTTCAACTTCGGTGAGTGCTGGGACGGACTGCCCCAGCTCACCCGCGACACCTTCCGGGTCCGGTCCGGCGCCTTGGACGACAACGAGGCCCGGCGGATCGCCGGCACCCTCGGCATGGAGCGCGTCGCCGCCGACCTCGTGGCCCCGCTGCTCATCGTCTTCGGCCGCCAGGACCGGCTGATCCCGTGGCAACAGGCCGAGCAACTCCGCACTGCCGTTGCCGGTGAGGTCGAGCTGCTGATGCTCGAGGACGGGAACCACGGCTGCGCGAACGTCGCGCCGTGGCATCGCCCGTACGCAGCGGACTGGATGGCCCGCCGCCTGGTTGACCCGGCGCAGAACCGACCTCTACCGTGACACAAACGATTGCAAAGGTAGGCGCATGAACAACACCCACACCCCGGTGCTGAAGGTCGGCTGGATCGGCACCGGCCGGATGGGCGCCGCCATGGCGTCCCGCCTGGCCCGAGCCGGCACCGATGTGACCGTGTGGAACCGGACCCGGGCCAAGGCCGAGCCCCTGGCCGAGGACGGCTGCAGCATCGCCGACCAGATCAGCGAGCTGCGCGGGCTCGACGTGGTGTTCACCATGGTCTCCACCCCGGCCGACCTCGAGCAGGTCCTGCTCGGTGAGGGCGGCCTGCTCGCCGACCCCGCTCGCGTGCCCGGGGTCGTCGTGGACTGCTCGACGGTGTCGACCGAGTCCTCCGCCGCGATGCGAGCGGCCGCCGAGGAGCGCGGGGTCGCCTTCCTCGCGGCGCCGGTGAGTGGCAACGGCAAGGTGGTCCGCTCGGGTGGGTTGAGCCTCGTCGTCTCCGGGCCCGAGGAGACCTACGGCCAGGTGGTGCACCTGCTCGAGCACCTCGGCAAGGCGGTCACCTACGTGGGCGAGGGTGATGTCGCGCGGCTGGTGAAGATCTGCCACAACCTGATGTTGGGCGTGGTGACCCAGTCGCTGGCCGAGATCACCGTCCTGGCGGAGAAGGGCGGCGTGCCGCGGGCGGCCTTCCTCGAGTTCCTCAACAACTCGGTGATGGGCTCGGTGTTCACCCGCTACAAGTCGCCGGCGTTCGTGAACCTCGACTACACCCCGACGTTCACCCCGATCCTGCTCCGCAAGGACTTCGACCTCGGGCTGGCCGCCGCACGGGAACTCGATGTGCCGATGCCGCTCGCCGCGGCCACGGCCCAGCTCGTCCAGGCCAGTGTGAGCAGCGGCCGGATCGAGGAGGACTTCGCGATCCTGCTCGACCTCCAGGCCGAGCGCTCCGGCCTCGACATCAAGGCCGAGAACGTCGTCGTGGACGACGGCCTCGGCGTCCCGGACTCGGCGGGCTGACCGTGTCGCAGGGTGCGAGCGCCGCACCGCTTCCGGCGCCTGGGCACATGGGAGTCGACTACGAGCAGCGCGTCGACTTCGCCCGGCTGCGCGACTACCGGCTCACCCGAGCCCGCGAGTCGCTGCGGTCGAGCGAGTGCGGGTCGTTCCTGCTCTTCGACTTCTACAACATCCGCTACACGACGAGCACCTGGATCGGCGGTGCTCTCGGCGACAAGATGACCCGCTACGCCCTGCTCACCGAGTCCGACGAGCCGCGGCTGTGGGACTTCGGATCCGCCGCCCGTCACCACCGGCTCTACTCGCCGTGGCTCGAGCCGGAGAACTGCCATGCCGGCATGCTCGGCCTGCGCGGCGCGATCGCCCCGACCGTCGGCCTTATGGAGGAGGCCGTCCGGCAGATCAAGGGGATGCTCGAGGACGCGGGCGTCGCGGACGCGCCGGTCGGGGTCGACATCGTCGAGCCGCCGTTCCTCTTCGAGATGCAGCGGCAGGGCCTTCACGTCGTCGACGCGCAGCAGCTGATGCTCGACGCACGGGTGATCAAGTCCAACGACGAGATCACGCTGCTCACGCAGGCCGCTGCCATGGTCGACGGGGTCTACCAGGACATCGTGGAGATGCTGAAGCCCGGCATCCGCGAGAACGAGATCGTCGCGCATGCCAACAAGCGCCTCTACGAGATGGGCTCGGACCAGGTCGAGGCCGTCAACGCCGTCTCCGGCGAGCGGTGCAACCCGCACCCGCACAACTTCTCCGACCGGCTGATCCGCCCGGGCGACCAGGCGTTCTTCGACATCATCCACTCGTTCAACGGCTACCGGACCTGCTACTACCGGACGTTCAGCGTGGGCATGTCCACGCCGAGCCAGCGGGAGGCCTACACCAAGGCACGGGAGTGGATGGATGCCTCGATCGCGATGATCAGGCCCGGTGTCGGCACCGATGAGGTGGCCGCGGTCTGGCCCAAGGCCACCGAGTTCGGCTTCGAGAACGAGATGGCCGCCTTCGGGCTCCAGTTCGGCCACGGCCTCGGCCTCGGCCTGCACGAGCGTCCGATCATCTCCCGGCTCAACTCCATGAAGGAGCCGGTCGAGCTCAAGGTCGGCATGGTCTTCGCACTCGAGACCTACTGCCCGGCCAGCGACGGGTTCTCCGCGGCCCGGATCGAGGAGGAGGTCGTGGTGACCGAGCAGGGACCCCGCATCCTCACCCTGTTCCCCGCCCAGGACCTCGTCGTCACCAACCCGTACTGACCACTCGCAGCGAGCTCGACCGGAGGCCGGACGGCCCACCGGCGGAAAGGCAACCATGGGCGACTTCAGCCTCGACACGATCGCCGACCTGTCCACCGACCTCTACCTCGGCGGCACGTTCGTCCCCGCCTCCGACGGTGGCCGGTTCGACGTCCACGACCCGGCGACGGGCGGGGTGCTCACGTCCGTGGCGAACGGCACGGTCGAGGACGCGATGGCCTGTGTCGACGCCGCCGACAAGGCGGCCGCCGGCTGGGCGGCCACCTCGCCGCGACAGCGCTCGGAGATCCTGCGACGCGCCTTCGAGCTGATGACCGCCCGGTCCGACGAGCTGGCCCACCTGATCTCCCTGGAGAACGGCAAGGCACTGGCCGACGCCCGTGGCGAGGTGGCCTACGCCGCGGAGTTCTTCCGCTGGTACGCCGAAGAGGCAGTGCGCGCCTCGGGAAGCGTGATGACCTCCCCGTCGGGCGCCAACCGGATCCTGGTGCTGCAGCAGCCGGTCGGGATCTGCGTGCTGGTGACCCCCTGGAACTTCCCGGCCGCGATGGCCACCCGCAAGATCGGCCCGGCCCTCGCGGCCGGCTGCACCGTCGTTCTCAAGCCGGCCAGCGACACCCCACTCACCGCGCTGCTGATGGCGCGGATCCTCGAGGACGCCGGAGTGCCCGCAGGGGTGGTCAACGTGCTGCCCGCGCGACGGTCCGGCGCCGTCGTCTCGGCGATGCTGCACGACCCCCGGGTCCGCAAGCTGTCCTTCACCGGCAGCACCGAGGTCGGCCGCGTGCTGCTCAAGGAGGCCGCGGACCAGGTCATCAACTGCTCCATGGAGCTCGGCGGCAACGCGCCGTTCCTGGTCTTCGCCGACGCCGACCTCGACGCCGCCGTCGACGGCGCGATGATCGCCAAGATGCGCAACGCCGGTGAGGCGTGCACCGCAGCCAACCGGTTCTACGTCGAGGCTTCGGTCGCCGAGGAGTTCGGCACCCGCCTGGCCGACCGGATGTCCGCGCTGCGGGTGGGTCCCGGTACGGCCGACGACACCGAGGTCGGCCCGCTCGTCAACGAGGAGGCCGTTGCCAAGGTGGACGAGCTCGTCCGGGGCGCGGTCGAGGCCGGCGGCCGCATCGTCGTCGGCGGCGCGCGGCCCGACCGCGAGGGCTTCTACTACGACCCGACCGTGCTGCTCGACGTGGTGGCGGACTCGCCGATCCTGGCCGAGGAGATCTTCGGCCCGGTCGCGCCGGTGGTGACGTTCACCGACGAGGCCGACGCGATCCGGATGGCCAACGACACCGAGTACGGCCTGGTCTCCTACGTCTACACCGGCGACCTCGCCCGCGGCCTCCGGGTCAGCGAGGCGCTCGACTCCGGGATGGTCGGGCTCAACCGCGGGCTGGTCAGCGACCCCGCCGCGCCGTTCGGCGGCACCAAGCAGAGCGGGGTCGGCCGCGAAGGCGGCCACGAGGGGATGCTCGACTACCTCGAGTCGAAGTACGTCGCCGTCACCTGGTGACGTCCGTGTCGATGGCGGCGACGACGGCTGCCGCGGTGATCGGGAGGTCGCGCACCCGCACGCCGAGCGCGGCGTACAAGGCGTTGGCGATCGCGGCGGCGGTCGGCCCCTGTGCCGCCTCGCCTGACCCCAGCGACGGCAGGTCCGGACGGTCGATCAGGTGTACGTCGACCAGCGGCGCCTCGCTGAACCTCAGGATCGGGTAGGACTCCCAGTCGTCGCTGGTGATCCGTCGCCTGTCGAACCGCACCCGCTCCTTCGTGGTCCAGCTCGTGGCCTGCGTGGCGCCGCCCTCGATCTGGTTGCGGACACCGTCCGGGTTCACCACGAGCCCGACGTCGACCGCGATCGTCAGGCGACGTACTCGGACCTCGTGGTCGACGGCGACCTCGGCCACGACCGCGCAGTACGCGCCCTTGTCCTTGTAGCGGGCGAAGCCGATCCCGAGGCCCGTGCCGTCCGGGAGGTCACGGCCCCACCCCGCCTGCTCTGCCGCGGCGTCGAGCACGGCGACCGCGCGTGGGTCGGAGAGGTGGGCGCGGCGGAAGTCGAGCGGGTCGCTCCCGGCGAGCTCGGCCGCCTCGTCCATGAGCGACTCGATCGCGAAGACGTTGGTGAACGCGCCGAGGGCGCGCATCGCAGAGCTGCGGAGCGGGGTCCGGTTGAGCCGGTGGCCGGCGACGTGGCGCGGTCCGACGTCGTAGATCGGCACGGCGTTGCGCGTGGTGCCGGCGCCACCGGTCAACGGCGGGTCGCCCGCCGCCGGAGACGGCAGCGGGTCGGCGAGGTGGTGGCCGGCCAGCAGCCCCGGCACCCCGGAGTACGTCGGTCGCGCCGAGTGGCCCTGGCTCCACACGTCGTGGCGCCAGCCCACGACCCGACCGTCGAGGAGGTGGGCGGACACATCCACCACCATCGCCGAGGCCAGCGGCCCCCAGGTCAGCTCGTCCTGGCGGCTCCATCGGACCTGCACCGGCGCCCCGGGCACCGCGCGGGCGAGCAGGACCGCGTCGAAGGCGGCGTCGTCGGCGGCGTTGTGGCCGTAGCAGCCGGCGTTCTCGACGTGCTCGACGGTCACCTGGTCCGGGTCGAGACCGAGCGCCGCGACGATCGCGTCCCGAAGCCGGTGGATGCCCTGGCTGTGACTCCACACGTGCACGGTGTCGCCCAGCCCAGCGGGCGACACCACAGCTCGGTGCGATCGAGGCGTGCACGAGGAAGGGACGGCTGTAGGTGCCGCCGACCGTGCTGGCACCGGCGGGTGGACCGTCGAGCGAGCCGTCCTCGGACAGCACCTCGATCTCGTCGTGCGGACCTGCCCGCAGGAAGTCGGCGAGTGCGTCCTCGTCGGGCAGCAGGTCCTGCTCGCTGCCACGAGGCGGCCGCACGCAGCACGGCGGCCGCACGGTCGGCGCGGTCCTCCGAGGCCGCGACCAGGCCGAGGAACGAGCCGTCCCGGACCACCTCGACGTCCAGCCCGTCGAGCTTGGACTCGTCGACGTCGACCAGACGGGCTCCCGGGGACGGCGGGCGGACCACTCGTCCGAACCGCAGCCCGTCCGGACGGAGGTCGGCGATGTAGCTCGGCCGTCCGAGGACCTTGTCGGGCAGGTCCAGGCGAGCCTGGCTGGACCCGACCGCCCGGCTCGATCCGCTCTGGCCGGCTCTCGTGTCGAGGAGCTGGACCGAGGGCAGGTCGCTGTCGGGAGACACGCTCCGCGCGAGCTGGACGAAGGACGCCGATCGCGTCGCCGCACCGGACCGAACCGTCGACCACCCGGACGTCGTCGACGGGCACCCCCCACGTCGTGGCGGCGACCTCGGCCACCAGGGTCCGCATGGCCGCGCCGACGTAGCGGAGCGCGGCACCGGCCTGGGCCGTGGACATGCTGCCCGCGGTCAGGCCCTGGTCGGGCCCGAGAAGGGTGTGGGCGGCGAGCATCCGGACCCGGGTGACCGGGACGCCGAGCGCGTCGGCGGCGATCTGGGCGAGGGCGTCAGGATGCCCTGACCGAGCTCGACCTTGCCGACCCGGACCCCGATCAGCGCGTCGTCGGTCACCGAGATCCAGGAGCCCAACCGCGGGTTGGCGAGGACGTCGGCGGGCACCGGGGCCGGGTCGCTCGGCGCGGACCCGGTCACCCTGGCTCCCGGCCGACGCCGACGACCGCCTCGATGATCCGTCGCTGCACCCCGCACCGGCACAGGTTCCGGTCCAGGGCCGCCGCAACGGTGGCCTCGTCGGGTGCGGGAGTCTCGTCGAGCAGCGCGGCCGCGCGGACGACGATCCCGGAGATGCAGAAGCCGCACTGCGCGGCCTGGCGGTCCAGGATCGCCTGCTGGACCGGGTGCGGCTCGCCGTCCGTCGAGAGACCCTCGACGGTGACCACCGTCGCCGCCGGCGGCCTGCGACAACGGGGTGTCGCACGAGGCGACGACGTGCCCGTCGAGGCGGACGAAGCAGGCACCGCAGAGGCCCAGGCCGCACCCGAACCTGGTGCCGAGGAGTCCGAGCTCGTCGCGGAGCACGGTCAGCAACGGGGTGTCCGGATCGGAGGAGACGACGACCCGGTCGCCGTTCACCGTCAGCTCGGTGCCGGTCACGGAGACCACCCGTCGAAGACGGCCGGGTGCTTGGCGAGCTCGATCCTGGTCCGTCGGATGTGGCCGCTGAGATGGCGCTCCGCGTCGACCGGGTCGCGTCGCTCGACGGCGTCGAGGATCAGCCGGTGCTCGGCGTTGACCACCCACATCCGGCCCGGCCCGCTGAGTGCGACGAACGCCCGCCGGTAGTGCTGGGTGGAGTTCCACAGCCGCGTGACCATCGACATCAGGGGGTCGATGGAGCAGCCGGTGTAGGTCAGGAAGTGGAACTCGCGGTCGAGCTCGAGGAAGCGGCCGACATCGTCGTTGCCCTCGATCTCGCGCTGCACCTCCTCGAGCCGCTCGAGGTCCACGGGCGCGAGCTGGTCGAGACTCTCCACGAGCGCGAGCGGCTCGAGACGCTCGCGCATCTGGTAGATGACCTCGACCTCGTGCTGGGAGAGGCGGGGCACGCGGGCGCCCTTGTGCTGGGTGTGCTCGGTGAGGCCCTCTGCCTCGAGCATGCGCAGGGCCTCTCGGACCGGCAGCCGGCTGGCTCCGAGCCGCTCGGCGACCTCCTCCTGCCGGATCCGGTCCCCAGGTCGTAGCTCGCCGTTGAGGATGGCGGCCCGCAGGTGGGTGGCGATCCGATCACTGGCGGCCTCGACCGGAGCCGTCGCCGTGCGAGTCGGCGTCATCGCGGGTCCTCCTGGGGTTCCATCGTGTCGAAGGCCTTCCCCTGCGGGTAGGACACGAGCTCGAACTGCATGCCCCAGGGGCTGAGGAAGTAGATCCAGCGGTTGCCGAGGCCCGGGCCCCTGCTGGCGGTCGGTCCGGCGAGCACGCGCACCCCGCTGTGCCCGCAGGTGCTCGACCGCGAGGTCGAGGTCGTCGACGTACAACGCGATGTGGTGGCCGCCGATGTCGCTGTTGCGGGGCATCGCGTCGCGCTGGTCGGGGGAGGAGTAGTGGAACACCTCGAAGACGGCCTGGTCGCCGCACCGGAAGAAGCGGTTCTCGACGATCTCGGCGCGCGGGTGCACAGCGAGGTGGTCGCGCATCCAGTCGTCGTCGCTGCGGAACGGACCGAGGGAGTAGAGGTACTCGCAGCCGAGCACGTCGACGAGGAAGGTGTGCGCCTCGTCGAGGTCCGGCACGGTGAACCCGATGTGGTCCAGGCGACGCAGGCCGGGCAGTCCCATGACTCCTCCATCCGTGCACGCGGTCATCGACAACTGGATCCAATCAGCCAAGCATAGTCGGGAATCGGCTGTCCAGCGGAGCCAAAGCCTAGATTTTGGATCCAATCTTGTGTCAGGCTGCTGAGATTCGTCCGAGGAGGCCCCATGCCCGAGCACCACCGGCTCGAACCCGCGTCGCCGTGGGTCGAGATCGTCGCGACCGCCGACGACTGGGACGCGGCCGACCCCGACCTGTTGCGCACCATCTATGCCCAGCTGGTCTGGATCCGGACCTTCGAGGAGTACGTCCTCGAGCTCGCCAGCGCCGGCCTGGTGCACGGCCCGGCGCACTCGAGCATCGGCCAGGAGGGCGGCGCGGTCGGCTCGGTCCTCGCGCTGACCAGCGAGGACTCCGTCAACGGCTCGCACCGTGGACACCACCAGTTCCTGGCCAAGGCCCTGCACCATCTCGAGCCCAAGGGACTCGACCCGGTCGCCGAGGTGTCGGACGAGCTCCGCGACGTCCTCCTGCGCACCCTGGCCGAGATCTGCGGGCTCGACCGAGGCTGGAGCCACGGTCGAGGTGGCTCCATGCACCTGCAGTGGAAGGAGGCCGGCGCGATGGGCACCAACGCCATCGTCGGCGGCGGAGTGCCGCAGGCGGCCGGCTTCGCCTGGTCCCACCGGCAGGCAGGGACGGACGCAGTGTCGGTCACCTACTTCGGCGACGGCGCGATCAACATC
Source organism: uncultured Actinomycetota bacterium (assembly GCA_963716655.1). GTDB lineage: Bacteria > Actinomycetota > Actinomycetes > Propionibacteriales > Nocardioidaceae > Nocardioides. The sequence goes on from CAVQTV010000001.1 coordinate 83,358, forward strand.
GGATCCACGCTGGAGACGTTCAACCTCGCAGCCGCATGGAAGCTGCCGGTCTGCTTCTTCGTCGAGAACAACCGGTACGCCGTGTCCACCTCTGTCGAGGAGGCCACCGGCGAGCCGCGTCTGTCCGGTCGCGGCCCGGGCTTCAACATCGCCAGCTGGAAGGTCGACGGCATGGATCCGCTGGCGGTTCACCTGGCGATGGGGGAGGCCGTCGCGCACATGCGGGCCGGGCACGGCCCGACCCTCGTGGAGGCCGACACCTACCGCTTCTTCCATCAGAACGGCGCCTTCGCCGGCAGCGCCTTCGGCTACCGCACCAAGGAGGAGGAGCGGGAGTGGCGCGACCGCGACCCGCTGCGCCAGACCGCCGGCTCACCTCGAGCGCCGTGGCCTGATGACGCGCGACGACCTCGAGGAGACGGTCACTCGCGCCAAGCAGGTGATGCAGGAGGTCGGTGACGTCCTGCTCGAGCCCGTGCCCGGCGGCAAGCCCGGCATCCGGCAGATCCGCGCCGCGGAGTGGCCCGACCCGGCGTTCGCCGACGTCGGCGTCCGCGGCGACCTGAGCGAGTTCGACGGCAGCGCGGTGGTCGTGGGCGCTGAACCGCACGTCGAGGTCATCGACCAGAAGTTCGTGGAGACGATCGCCGCGGTGCTGGGCCGCCGGATGGAGACCGACGACCGGGTCGTGATCATGGGGGAGGACGTGCACCGGCTCAACGGCGGCACCAACGGTGCCACCCGCGGCCTGCCGGACCGGTTCCCCGGGCGAGTGCTCGGCACCCCGATCAGCGAGAACGCCTTCGCGGGTCTCGGTGGCGGCATCGCGCTCGACGGCCGGTTCCTTCCGGTCGTCGAGTTCATGTACGCCGACTTCATGTGGGTGGCTGCCGACCAGCTCTTCAACCAGATCGGCAAGGCCCGGCACATGTTCGGAGGCGACGGCGACATGCCGTTCGTGCTGCGCAGCAAGGTCGCGATGGGCACCGGCTACGGGTCGCAGCACTCGATGGACCCGGCCGGGATCTTCGCGACCGCCCCCGGCTGGCGGATCGTCGCACCCACAACGCCCTACGACTACGTGGGGCTGATGAACTCCGCCCTGCGCTGCAAGGACCCGGTCGTGGTGCTCGAGCACGTGGATCTCTACAACAGCGTCGGTCCGGCGCCCGTGGGCGACCTCGACTACTGCCTGCCCGTCGGCACGGGCCGCGGTACGGCGCACCGGTGCGGACGTGACGATCCTGTCCTACCTCGCCATGGTCTCCTACGTGCTGAAGGCGGTGGAGGACTTCGGCATGGTCGACGCCGAGGTCATCGACCTGCGCTGGCTCGACCGCGCCAGCATCGACTGGGAGACCATCGGTGCCAGCATCCGCAAGACCAACCAGGTGATCATCGCCGAGCAGGGGGCGGTCGGGACGTCGTACGGCGGCTGGCTCGCCGACGAGGTGCAGCGCCGGTTCTTCGACTGGCTCGACGCCCCCGTACACCGGGTGACCGGCGGGGAGGCCTCGCCGAGCATCAGCAAGGTCCTCGAGCGTGCCGCGATCGCCCAGGCCGACGAGGTCGTCGCCGCCCTCGTCCAGATCGCGAGCTACTGACGTGGCGCGCCTGCTGCGGATGCCGGAGGTCGCGGCCAACAGCACCGAGGCCGTCCTCGCCGAATGGTCCGTGAAGGAGAACGTCACGTTCGTGGCCCACGACGTACTGGCCACCGTCGAGACCGACAAGGCCCTGGTCGACGTCGAAGCCGAGGACGACGGAGTCGTCCTCAAGTCCCTGGTGCCACCGGGTGCCCGGGTCGAGGTGGGCGCGCCGATCGCGGTCCTGGGCGAGCCGGGCGAGCTGGTGGCCGACCTGGCAGCGCTTCTCGCCGAGCTCGGTGTGAACGAGCCGGTCGACCCTGTCCTCGCCGTACGACGTGACGTGCCGGACACCGCGCCGTTGCCCGCCTCCGGGTCGGCCCGCGCGCCCGGCGCTCGCGTCTTCTCCAGCCCCCTCGCTCGTCGGCTCGCGAAGGAGGCGGGCCTCTCGATCGACGAGATCGACGGGACCGGCCCTCGCCACCGGATCCTGCGGCGCGACGTCGAGATGGCCATCGCTGGTCGAGCGGCCACGGACTCCGAGGCGACGCCGGCCGCCACGACGGCTGCCGCTCCTTCGTCGTCCGCAGCGCCGTCGTACGAGGATGTCCCGCACTCACCCATCCGTCGGGCGACAGCCGCGCGGCTGACCGAAAGCAAGCAGAGCGCCCCACATTTCTACCTGCGCGCGACTCTGCGGGCAGACCGGCTGCTCGACCTGAGGGCGGAGCTCAACGAGGGCGCCACCATCCCCGTGTCGCTCAACGACCTCCTCCTCAAGGCCGCGGCCGCTGCGCACGTCCAGGTGCCAGAGATGAACGTCGTCTGGACCCCCGACGCCGTCCGTCGCTTCGACACCGTCGACCTCGCCGTGGCGGTGGCGACCGAGCGCGGTCTGCTCACGCCGGTGGTCCGTGACGTCGCCTCGCTGTCGGTGACCGCCCTCTCCGCTCGCGTCCGTGACCTCGTCGAGCGCGCGCGGATCGGCAGGCTGCGCCAGGAGGAGCTCGAGGGTGGAGCGATGAGCGTGACCAACCTGGGCATGTTCGGGACCGAGGAGTTCGCGGCGATCATCAACCCTCCGCACGCGGCCATCCTGGCGGTGGGTGCGGTGCGCCAGGAGCCAGTCGTCGAGGACGGGAACCTTGCGATCGGCCGGGTGCTGCGCGTGACGCTGTCGGTGGATCACCGGCCCGTCGATGGCGTGGTGGCCGCGCGCTGGTTGAGTGCGTTGGTCGACCTGGTGGAGCACCCGGTCCGAATCCTGGCCTGACTCACGCCAGCCTGTCGGGTCAGGCAGGGCAGGCCGGCGGTTCTTCGACCTGGTCGACCACGCAGGGCGACGAGATCACGCCCACGGCGCGGACGAGCAGGGTGCGCAGGGTGTCGCGCTCCTCGGCAGTGAGGGCGTGAAGCAGATTCTCCTCGACATGGCTGAGGCGGGCGTAGGCGAGCGCGAGCTCGTCCTCTCCGGCGGCCGACAGCTCCACGATGTGCCGGCGGCGGTCGGCGGGATCACGGCGACGCGTGACCAGTCCGCGCTCCTCGAGCTCGTTCAGCAGTCCCACGACGTTGCTCGGATCCAGGCTCAGCGCGTCCGCGAGACCTTGTTGTCCCGCGGGTCCGTTCTCGCTGAGCAGCTTCATGGCGATCAGGTGACGCGGGCGAAGACCGCCGGGCGTCATCGAGGCCTCGGCGGCGCGACGAGACACCCGAGCGAGGTGTTCGAGCAGGGGCAGCAGCTGGTGGTCTGCGCCTGCCTTGGTCGTGGCCATGGGACCAAGAGTACGCCAGAGGTCTGAAGATAGTTTAGTACCGATGATTTGTGCAGTACCATCTATTTATGAGCAACCTCCTACGCCTGGACTCGTCCCTCCGTCACGAGGGGTCCCGCAGCCGCAAGCTGTCCGCCCACTACGCCGAACGTTGGCTGGCGCGGAACCCCAGCGGGAGCATCACCTACCGCGACCTCGCGGCAGACCCGGTGCCTCACCTCGACCTCGTCGCCGTCTCATCCATGTTCGTCACCCCTGCTGACCACACCCCGGAACAGGCGGCGGCGCGGGCACTCGCCGACCGACTGATCGACGAGGTCGTGGCCGCTGACACGGTGCTCATGGCGATGCCGCTGTACAACTTCGGGCCGCCCAGCACGTTCAAGTCGTGGTTCGACCGGATCGTCTCGGCTGACAGAACCGTCGGAAAGCTCGGTGACAAGGAGTTCGTGATCGTCACCGCGCGTGGCGGCGGCTACCGCCCGGGCACCCCGCGGGAGGGCTGGGACCACCGCGAGCCCTGGCTCCGGCACGCCCTGTCCTTGCTCGGCGTCGAGAACGTCGACTTCATCGACACCGAGCTCACCCTGGCGCGTGAGTCTCCGGCGATGATCCCGCTCGATCTCGGGGAGGCCGAGGACCAGAGCCTGGCCGACGCTCTGGAAGCCATCGACAAGCTCGTGGAGGTCTGATGTTCATCGCAGTCGCCATCGTGTGCATCCTGTTGGCCTTGGCCCTCGTCGTGTCCGGCGCCTTCAAGCTGAAGAAGAACCCGGACCTCGTGGAGGGAATGGCGGCGGTCGGCGTCCCGGAGCACAGGCTCTGGTTGCTGGCAGTCGCCGAGGTCGCCGGCGCCATCGGCCTGGTGGTCGGCCTGTTCTGGTGGCCGATCGGTGTGGCCGCGGCCATCGGGGTGATCCTCTACTTCGTCGGCGCGACGGGCGCGCACATCCGCGTCCGAGACACGCATCTCGGTCCCCCTCTGGCCCTGTTGCTGGTCGCCGCAGTGGCGCTCGGCCTGCGGCTCACGACCACGTGATCTAGCCCGCGAACTCCGTCCTCCATGTCGAGGGCTCCTCGGGCTGGACTTCGAGGCCAGAGTCGGCCGGGCGGACTCGTGCTAGGTGGAGGCTGACCAGAGCTGTGGTCACTGGAGGGTCGTGTGGGCGCGGCCCGCGTCCTACAGTGAAACGATGTCGAACCACTTCACCGGCCTCAGCCTCGGTCCGCCGCTGGGCGACCAGCGGCTCGACCTGTGCGACCTATACGCGTTCCAGGCGCCGGGCGACCCGGACCGGACGGTGCTGATCCTCAACGCGAACCCGAACGCCGACGCGCTCCACCCGGACGCCATCTACCGGCTGGCGATCGACAACGACGGTGACTACCTCGACGACATCGCGTTCAGCTGGGTCTTCGCGCCGCCGAGCGACGGCGTCCAGACCTTCGACGTGTACGTCGCCACCGGTGCGGAGGCTCGGTCCGCGGAGGCGGTCGGGGCCAAGGTCGTCTCCGACGCCGAGGTCTCGTTCGGCACCGAGGCCGGCATCGTCCGCGCGGGCGACCACACGTTCTTCGCCGGCGCCCGTAGCGACGCGTTCTTCTTCGACTTCGACGGCATCAAGAACCTCTTCGACATCCGCGGCAACCGGAACTTCACGGCACCGCACTTCGGTGGCCCGTCCCCGTGGACGGGGGTCGACTCGAACCTGCGCGCCAACGTCTTCTCGACCGTCGTCGAGCTGCCGACGGCGGCTCTCGGTGCCGACTCCGCGGTGCACATCTGGGGCCGGTGCAGCGTGCGCCAGGACGGCGAGCTGCTGCACGTGGACCGGGCCGGTCACCCGTCGGTGAGCAGCTTCTTCAACACCGACGAGACCAAGGAGGAGTACAACGCGAGCGAGCCGGTGCACGACCGCGAGCGCTGGACCGACCTCTTCGTCCACCTGATGGGGCACACCGGCGGCTACTCACGAGACGAGGCGATCGCCGCGATCGAGGCCGAGGGACTGCTCCCCGACGTACTGACCTTCGACCCGTCCGAACCGGCGCGCTACCCGAACGGGCGGGTCTTCACCGACGACGTCATCAACCACCGGCTGCTGTTCCTGTCCAAGGGTGACGTCCCGCCCCCGGGACTGGCGCCACACACCGACACGCTCACGGAGTTCCCCTACCTGGGGAACCCGCATCCACCGGCCGACTAGAGGCCTCAGCGGATGATGCTGTGGCCCTGCTCCATCCCGAGCCGGGCCTTGACGCTCAACAGGGTCTCGATGATCAGGTCCTCACGACGCTGGTCGAGGCGGCTCATCGGCACCGCGACGCTCAGCCCGTCGATCGTCGGGCGGGTGAACGGCAGCGCCACCCCGAAGCAGCGCACGCCGATGCAGGACTCGTCGCTCTCCACCGCGTAGCCGAGTCGGGCCGCGTCGTCGATGACCGCCAGCACCTCGTCGCGGTCGGTGATGGTGTTCGCGGTGATCGGCGCGATCGCGTCCGGCACCAGCTCGGCGCGCACGTCGGCGGGCTGCTCGGCCAGGACGGCCCGGCCCAGGGCGGTCGAGTACGCCGGGAGCCGGCGGCCGACGGGGGAGTGCATGCGCAGCGGGTGCACGGACTCGTGCTTCGCCGTGTAGATCACGTACGAGCCGGTGAGCCGGCCCAGGTTGACGGTCTCCTCGGTGGCGGCGGCGATCTCGTCCATCACCGCTGCGGCACGAGACAGCACCGGGTCGCCGGCGAGGTACGCCGAGCTCACGACCAGTGAGTGGATGCCGAGCTGGTAGACGCTGCCGGTCGGGTCGGTCTGCAGCCAGCCGCGGTCGGTCATCGTCCGGAGCAGAGCGTGCAGGCTGCTCTTGGGGATGCTCAGCCGCGTCGACAGCTGCAGCTGGGTGCCGGGGCCGTTGGCCGCGATCTCGTCGAGCAGGTCCAGGGCGCGCGCCGCCGACTTGACCGGCCCCGCGGCCGGACTGCCGTTCGCCGCCTTCTCGAGCTGCATGCGCACGCCTCCCACTTGGTCGACGTGTTAGGAAGCACGTCGCTGTGCACACCGTACTCCAGTGTCCACATATGTGGACGGGTTTCAACCCCTTGACCGTGACGGTGGTCACGTGTACGTTCCGAGTTCACATAGACGAACACAGTTCACAAAACGAGGAGCTCGCGTGATCCAGGTCCGGTATTCGACATCGCCGTCGAGCGTGGAGACAGCCCACGCTGCCGATCTCCGCGCGAACTTCCTCATCGAGGACCTCTTCGAGGCCGGCGAGGTGCACGGGGTCTACACCCACGAGGACCGCCTGGTCGTCGGCGGCGCGGTCCCCGGCAACGGACAGCTCGAGCTGCCGGCCTGGAGAGAGGTGCTGGGCGTCGCCTCCCACCTGGAGCGCCGTGAGCTCGGCATCATCAACGTCGGCGAGTCCGGCCACGTCCTCGTCGACGGCGAGAAGTTCGAGCTGGCCCACCTCGACGGGCTGTTCGTCGGCCGCGGCAACGAGGTCGTCTTCGTCGGCGCCGAGGCCGCCTTCTACTTCGTGTCGGCGCCGGCACACGCCACGCATCCGACGGTGGCGCTGAGCCACGCCGAGGTCGAGCCGGTGGCGATCGGCACCACGCAGGGTGCCAGCCAGCGCAACCTGTACCGCTACGCCTGGGGCTCGGACCTGGCGACGGCGGGCCTGCAGTTCGGCGTCACGGTGATCTCCGACGGCTCGGTGTGGAACACGATGCCCCCGCACCTCCACGACCGTCGTACCGAGGTCTACCTCTACGTCGACCTGGCCGCTGACGATCGCGTCTTCCACTTCCTCGGCCAGCCCGGCGCCACCCGGCACCTGGTGATGAGCAACCGGCAGGCCGTCATCTCGCCGCCGTGGTCCATCCACGCCGGCGCCGGCACCGGCTCCTACGCCTTCATCTGGGCGATGTCCGGCGAGAACACCGAGTACACCGACCTCTTCCCCGTCGCGCTGGAGGACCTGTGAGCAGCCCCTTCGACCTCTCCGGCAAGCGCGCCGTCGTGACCGGCGCCGGCCGCGGCCTCGGCCAGGGCGTTGCCCTCGGCCTCGCCGAGGCGGGCGCCGACCTGGTGCTGGTCGGCCTGCCCGACAGCCAGACCGAGACCGAGAAGCTGGTCCGCGGCCTCGGCCGCGACGTGGAGGTCGTCGACCTCGACGTGAGCGACCACGCCGCCGTCGCCGCGGTCGGTGCCGAGATCTCGGGCCGCCACCAGGTCGACATCCTGGTGAACAACGCCGGGATCATCGACCGCCACGACACCGTCGACGTCACCCAGGACTCCTGGAACTCGGTGCTCGACATCAACCTGTCGGGGCTGTTCTTCCTGACCCAGCACATCGGCGGGCCCATGGTCGAGCGGGGGAGCGGCAAGATCGTCAGCATCGCCAGCCTGCTCGCGTTCCAGGGCGGCATCCGGGTGATCTCCTACACCGCCAGCAAGCACGGCGTCGCGGGCATCACCAAGGCCCTGGCCAACGAGTGGGGCCCGCGCGGCGTCCAGGTCAACGCGATCGCCCCCGGCTACATGGCCACCGACAACACCACTGCGCTGCGCGAGGACGCCGACCGTGCGCGGTCGATCCTCGAGCGCATCCCGGCCGGTCGGTGGGGCACGCCGCAGGACGTCGCCGGTGCGGCGGTGTTCCTCAGCTCGCCCGCAGCCGACTACGTCAACGGCCATGTCCTCGTCGTCGATGGGGGCTGGATGGCCCGTTGACCTTCCCCGCACACCGATTCACCGTCACCCGCCACTCGGGGCGCACCACCTAACCCTGAAGTTCCACTCGCCGGGACCTCCGGCACCAAGAATCGAGGACTGACGATGTACCGCATTCCCCGCCCTGCAGTCGCCCTGCTCGGCCTTGGCCTGGCGGCCATGGCCCTGACGAGCTGCAGTGACGAGTCCAACGCCGACGACGACTCGGGCTCGAGCTCCGCCGCGGGCGCCTGCGACCCGGCCGACGTCCAGCTGGTCGGTCAGGTCCGCAACGAGTCCAACCCGTACGAGGCCGCCTGGCTCGACGGTGGCGACGCCTTCGCCGACTCGGTCGGCCTGGAGCAGCAGCGACTCACGTACGACGGTGACTCGACCAAGCAGCAGGAGCAGATCAGCCAGCTCCTGGCGGGCGACACCGAGTGCCTGGTCATGAACATCCTGCCCAACGGTGACTCCGACACCCCGCCGATCGTGGAGCAGGCCGAGGAGGCAGGTGCCTTCCTGGTGACCCAGTGGAACAAGCCGGCCGACCTCAACGTCACCGACTACGACCAGTGGATCAGCCACATCACCTACGACGGCGTCACCGGGGGCAAGCAGATCGGTGACGCGCTGGCCGAGGCGATCGGCGGCGAGGGTGGCATCATCGCCCTCCAGGGCATCCTCGACACCGGGGCGGCCAAGGACCGGTTCGCCGGACTCGAGGAGTCCCTTGCTGCCAACCCCGGCGTCACCCTGCTCGACCAGCAGACCGCCAACTTCTCCCGCGCCGAGGCGCTCGAGGTGACCAAGACCCTGCTGGCCAAGCACGGCGATGACATCAAGGGCATCTGGGCCGCGAACGACGACATGGCGCTCGGTGCGCTCGAGGCGCTCGAGGCCGCGGGCAAGGCGGGCGAGGTCGCGGTGGTCGGCATCGACGCCGTTCCCGACGCTCTCACCGCCATCGCCGACGGCAGCATGACCGCGACCGTCTCCAGCGACGGTCCGTGGCAGGGCGGCATCGGTCTGGCCATCGGCTACTGCGTGGCCACCGGTGAGCTCGCCGTGGAGGACATCGCCGACGACGACCGTGCCTGGTTCGCCGAGCAGTTCCTGATCACCGCTGACAACGTGGCCGAGTTCGCGACGCCGTCGACCGACCCGGCCGACTTCGAGTGCGCCAACGTCTTCAGCCGGAACCAGGGCTCGATCTCGTGACCATGACATCCCCCGCCGAGGACGTTGACGTTGCTCCGGCGCGCCCCCGGCCTCGGCGGGGGGTGTCCCTGCTGGACATCGGCCCTTCGATCGCGCTGGTCGTGATCGTGGCCGTCTTCTCGGTGCTCAGCTCGCAGTTCCGCACGTTGACCAACTTCCAGAACATCATGGACACGGCGTCGGTCCTGGCCGTCGTCGCCTGCGGCATCACGTTCGTGCTGATGATGGGCTCGATCGACCTGTCCGCCGCCGGCGTCATGGGGGCGTCCGCGATCGCCGTGTCGCTGCTCGTGGCCAACAACCGCAACGACAACGACCTAGGGCTGCTCGGGGTCCTGATCGCTGTGCTCCTCGCCGCAGCCCTCGGCTTTCTCAGCGGAATGGCCCTGGTGCTGCTCAAGGTGCCGTCGTTCATGACCACCCTCGGCGTCGCGGCGATCGGCCTCGGGATCGCGACCCTCATGTTCGCGGGCGTCCAGCCCAACATCTCCGACGCGATGCTGGAGAGCCTGGCCGTCGACCGGCTGCTCGGCTTCTCCTACCTGACCTGGCTCGCCGCGGCCTGCGTCCTGGTGGGCTTCCTCATCCAGCGGTACTCACGGCTCGGGCGCTACGCCTACGCCATCGGCGGTGCGGAGGAGGTCCTGGCGCTCTCGGGCGTCAGGGTCGCGCCGTACAAGGTCGCCGTGTTCACGCTGGCCGGCGCGTTCTACGGGCTCGCCGGCGTGATGGTGACCAGCCAGCTCGGCGCCGGGCTCGTCCAGGCCGGCAAGGGCTACGACTTCGCCGCCATCACGGCCGCCGTGGTCGGCGGGACCCTGCTGACCGGCGGCAGCGGCGGAGTTCTGCACTCCACCGTCGGTGTCCTGCTGGTCACGGTGCTCACCAACGGCCTGGTCCAGGTCGGCGTGAGCCCGTACTGGCAAGGCGGCGTCCAGGGCCTCATCGTCGTCGCCGCGGTGGCCGCGGCGGTCGCACCTCAGCGTCGAAGGAACCAGGTGACCAAGTGAGTCTCGATCAGCAGGCGACGGAGGACGTGACCGCGCCGACCCCGGTGCCGGCGCTCGAGGTGCGCGGCCTCGTCAAGCACTACCCGGGCGTCAAGGCCCTCGACGGCGTCGACCTCGTCGTCCGGCAGAACGAGGTGCTCGGGCTGGCCGGCGAGAACGGTGCCGGCAAGTCCACCCTGCTCAAGGCCCTGGTCGGCCTGGTCCGGCCCGACGCCGGCGAGATCTGGGTCCGCGGCGAGAAGGTCCGGCTCAAGAGCGTCGTCGACGCGGCCGGCCACGGCATCGGGATGGTCTTCCAGGAGCAGTCCCTGGTGCCGAACCTCAGCGCCGCCGAGAACATCGTGCTCGGCTCGGAAGGACCCGGCGTCCGCCGCGGGGTCTACCGCTGGGACACGATGCGCAAGATGGCGCAGGAGCAGCTCGACAAGATCGGCTCCGACATCGACCCGCTCGCGCGCACCGACTCCCTGAGCTTCGCCGACCGCCAGATGGTCGAGATCGCCAAGGTGCTGCGCATCGAGCAGCGCACCCAGCACCCGCCGGTGATCATCCTCGACGAGCCCACCTCGGTGCTGGAGTCGAAGGAGATCGAGACCCTCTTCACCCAGGTACGTCGGCTGCGCGAGTTCGCGTCGGTCATCTTCGTCTCGCACCGCCTCGACGAGGTGCTCGACGTCTGCGACCGGGTCAGCGTGCTGCGCGGCGGGCAGTCGGTGGGCGAGGTGCCGACCGCGGGCGCCGCCCCGACCACGCTGCACCGGATGATGATCGGCTCGGTCGGCGCCGACGACCACTACCACGGCAACGTCGCCGTGCGCTCCGAGGAGCCGCGGGAGCCGATGCTCAGCATCCGGGGGCTCTCGGCGAAGACGTTCCGCGACGTCGACCTCGACGTCCGGCCGGGGGAGATCGTCGGCATCGTCGGCGTCCACGGCTCCGGTCGCGAGGACGTCTGCCGGGCGCTGTTCGGCGCCGAGCCGACCACCGCCGGCGAGGTCCTCCTCGACGGGAAGAAGCTCGACCTGTCCGGCACCCGCGCCGCGTGCGCGGCCGGCATCGGCTACGTCCCCGCCGAGCGGAAGATCGAGGGCATGGTCGGGCCGATGTCGGTCGCCGACAACATGACCCTCGCCAAGCAGGAGTCCCGATGCGTCGGGCCGCTGGTGTCGCCGCCCAAGCAGGCCAGCGTCGTCGACCGCTGGATCGAGCGACTCTCCATCCGCACGCCGCACCGCGGCACCGCGATCCAGCGGCTCTCGGGCGGCAACCAGCAGAAGGTCGTCCTGGCCCGCTGGCTGGTCGCCGACGACATCCGGCTGCTGCTGCTCGACCACCCGACCCGCGGCCTCGACATCGGCGCGCGCTCGGAGGTGTACCGGCTGATGCGCGAGCTCGCCAACAACGGCGTCGCCACGGTCCTGCTCGCCGACAGCCTCGAGGAGGCGATCGGCATGTCCGACCGGATCGTCGTCATGAGCGACGGGCGGGTGGCCACCCAGGTGGACTGCTCCGCCGGCGCCAAGCCGACCCCCCTCGACCTCGTGAAGGAGATGGTGTGAACACCTCCGTCATCGCCAAGCCGGCCTCGGACGGGGCCGTCGTCAAGGGCGGTCCGACGTTCTCACAGCGGCTCACGCTGTTCATGCCCCTCATCGCGCTGGCCGCGCTGCTGGCCGCGCTGACGATCGCCGACCCGGACTTCCTCACCCAGCGCAGCCTGACCGCCGTGGTCCGGACCTCGGCGCCACTGGTCGTGCTCGCCGCCGGGGCCACGCTCGTGGTGCTCTGCGGCGGCATCGACCTGTCGATCGCCGCGCTCGCCTCGCTGTCCACGGTGCTGTTCGCGATGTGGCTGCCAGACCTGGGTGGCCTGACCACGCCGGCCGTGATCGCGGTGGCCGGCCTGATCGGCGCCGTCCAGGGGGTGGCCCACGTGGTGCTCCGGATCCCGTCGTTCATCGTGACGCTCGGCGGCATGAGCATCTTCTCCGCCGTCGCCCTGGTCATCTCCGACGCCGGCCCGATCCGGGTCGTCGACCGCGAGTCGACCAAGTGGCTGACGCAGTACGTCGGCGGGTACGTGCCGATGGCGTTCGCCGTCGCCGTGATCGTGGTCGCGGTGATCGCCCTGATCCTGAAGGTCACGCCGCTGCAGAGCTACCTCACCGCGACCGGCTACTCCGAGTCGGCCGCCCGCCTCGCCGGGACGCCCGTCGACCTGGTCAAGGTCGGGGCGTTCGCGGTGTCGGGCGCCTGCGCCGGGCTGGCCGCGATCATGCTGGTCGCGCGCAACTTCAGCGGCAGCCCGACCATGGCCGACAACCTCCTGCTGCCGGCCGTCGCCGCGATCGTCGTCGGCGGCACCGCGATCACCGGTGGTCACGGCAGCCTCTGGCGCTCGCTCGTCGGAGCCCTCGTCATCACCCTGCTCCGCGTGGGGCTGCCGATCGTCGGCGTCCCCTCGGCCTACGAGCAGATCCTGTACGGCGCGATCATCGTCGTGGCCGTCGCGCTCACGCTGGACCGATCGAAGGTGTTGATCATCAAGTAGCCCGCACCCCGACCCGAACCCCGCCACCACTTCTCTGGAAGGTTCCCATGTCGCACGACCGCTCCGCCCTCCTGCCCGCCGTCCGCTCGTTCCTCTCGTCGCCCAAGCAGCTCCTCATCGACGGTGAGTGGGTGGACGCCAAGGACGGCAAGACGTTCGCCACGATCGACCCCTCGACCGAGGAGGTCCTGGTCCAGGTGGCCCAGGCGTCCGCCGTGGACGTCGACCGCGCCGTCGTGGCCGCGCGCAACGCGTTCGAGTCGCCGTCGCCGTGGTCGCGGATGACGCCCCGCGAGCGCTCGCACCTGCTGTGGCGCATCGGCGACATGATCGACGCCCAGGCCGAGGAGTTCGCCCAGCTGGAGTCGCTGGACAACGGCAAGAGCCTCGCGTCCGCGCGCGGCGACGTCGGCGTCGCGGCCGAGCTGTTCCGCTACTTCGCCGGCTGGGCCACCAAGATGGAGGGCACGTCGATCCCGATGTCGGTGCCCGGCCGCGAGTTCCACGCCTACACCCGCCGCGAGGCCATCGGCGTCGTCGCCGGCATCGTGCCGTGGAACTTCCCGCTCACCATGGCGGCCTTCAAGGTCGTCCCGGCCATCACGGCCGGCAACACCGTGATCCTCAAGCCGGCCGAGCAGACGCCGCTGACCGCGCTCCGCCTCGGCGAGCTGCTGCTCGAGGCCGGTGTCCCGGCGGGCGTCGTCAACGTCCTGCCCGGGTACGGCGACGCCGGTGCTGCGCTCGTCGACCACGCCGGCGTCGACAAGGTCGCCTTCACCGGCAGCACCGAGGTCGGCAAGAAGATCGCCGCCGGGGCCTCCAAGAACCTGAAGAAGGTCTCCCTGGAGCTCGGCGGCAAGGCGCCGAACATCATCTTCGCGGACGCCGACCTCGACGCCGCGGTCGCCGGGGCAGCCCTCGCCGGCTACTTCAACGAGGGCCAGTGCTGCGTCAACGGCTCGCGGCTCTACGTCCAGCGCTCGGTCTTCGACCAGGTCATCGAGGGCGTCGCCGCGGCGGCCCGCGCGATCAAGGTCGGCGACGGCTTCGACGCCGACACGACGATGGGCCCGCTGGTGTCGCAGGAGCAGCACGAGAAGGTCATGGGCTACGTCCGCGGCGCCATCGCCGACGGCGCCACGATCAACGCCGGCAGTGCCGACCCGGCCCGCGACAAGGGCTACTTCTTCTCGCCGACCCTGATCACCGGCGTCACCGAGCAGATGGCGATCCAGACCGACGAGATCTTCGGGCCCGTCGTCACGGCGATCCCGTTCGACACCGAGGACGAGGTGGTCGCGGCCGCCAACAACACCGTCTACGGCCTGGCCGCGGGCGTGTGGTCCAAGGACCTCGGCACCGCGCACCGCGTCGGCTCGAAGCTGCGCGCCGGCACGGTGTGGCTCAACACCTGGCACGCCGACGACGTCGTCCTGCCGCGCGGTGGCTTCAAGCAGTCCGGTTGGGGTCGTGAGCTCGGGTCGTTCGGTCTGGACGACTACACCGAGCTCAAGACCGTCATCGCCGAACTCCGGTGAGCGCCATTGACGTCCTGGGTCCGCACCGGGTCGTGCCGGTCGTCGTCCTCGGGGACGCCGACCGTGCAGACGACCTCGGCGCGGCCCTGGTGGCCGGCGGCCTGCCGGTAGCCGAGGTCACCTTCCGGACGCCCGAGGCGGCCCGGGTACTGGCGACCCTGGCGGCCCGGGGCGACCTGGTCGTCGGCGCGGGCACCGTCATCACGCCGGAGCAGGTCGACGCCGCGCACGAAGCCGGGGCCACGCTTCGTGGTCTCGCCGGGCCTGAGTGCCGCCGTCGTTCGTCGCTGCCAGGAGCTCGATCTGGCCGTGCTCCCCGGGGTGTCCACCGCGACCGAGATCATCCAGGCCCTCGACCTGGGCCTCGACACCGTCAAGTTCTTCCCGGCCGAAGCGTGTGGCGGCCTGCCCACCGTCAAGGCGCTGTCCGCCGCGTTCCCCCAGGTCAGGTTCGTGCCCACCGGTGGGATCACCGCCGATCGCGCACCGGCGTACCTCGCCCACCCCGCCGTGGCCGCGATCGGCGGCAGCTGGATGGTCGCGCCGGACCTGCTGGCCGCGGGGGACTGGGACGAGGTCACCCGCCGCTGTGCTCGAGCTGCAAGGAGCCCCTGCATGATCGAGATGCGCCCCGTCGCCGAGTGCGAGTTCGACATCGTCGCGCTCGGTGAGGTGATGCTCCGGCTCGACCCGGGCGAGGGCCGGGTCCGGACCGCTCGCCGGTTCGAGGCCTGGGAGGGCGGCGGCGAGTACAACGTCGCCCGCGGCATGCGCAAGGTCTTCGGGTTGCGTGCCGGTGTGGTGACCGCGCTGGCGGACAACGAGATCGGCCGGCTGGTCGAGAACCTGATCATGCAGGGCGGCGTCGACACCTCGCTCATCCACTGGGCGAAGTACGACGGGATCGGCCGGACCGTCCGCAACGGGCTCAACTTCACCGAGCGCGGCTTCGGCGTCCGCGGCGCGGTCGGGGTGTCCGACCGGGCCAACACCGCGATCAGCCAGCTCGCTCCCGGCACCGTGGACTGGGACGACCTGTTCGGTCGCCGGGGAGTGCGCTGGCTGCACACCGGCGGCATCTTCGCGGCGTTGTCGGAGAGCGACCGCCGCGGTCGCCGAGGAGGCGATGGTCGCCGCCCAGCAAGCACGGCACGGTCGTCTCCTTCGACCTCAACTACCGGCCCAGCCTGTGGGCGGGCATCGGCGGCACCGAGTTCGCGCGCGACGTGAACACCCGGCTGGCGAGCCACGTCGACGTGATGATCGGCAACGAGGAGGACTTCACGGCCGCCCTCGGCTTCAGCGTCGAGCACGTGGACGAGGAGCTGCGGCGAGCTGCCGATCGACAGCTTCGCGGCCATGGTCGCGACCGTCGCGGAGAAGATGCCGTGGCTGTCGGTCGTGGCGACGACGCTGCGCACCGTGCACTCCGCCAGCGACAACGACTGGCAGGCGATCGCCTGGTCGCCGGAGACCGGCGTCCTGTCCTCGGTCGCACGCGACCACCTCGCGATCTACGACCGGGTCGGCGGCGGCGACGGCTTCGCCTCCGGCCTGGTCTACGGGCTGCTGCAGGGCGAGGAGCTCCAGCAGTGCCTGGAGCTCGGCGCCGCCCACGGCGCCCTGGCGATGACCACCCCGGGGGACACCTCGATGGCATCTCGGGAGGAGGTCCTCGCACTCGCGTCGGGCGGCAGCGCCCGCGTCCGTCGCTGACATCTCGTACGACGGCGTCGGTGGTCCCACGGGACCGCCACGCCGAGTGCTGGCGCGCGCCCAGAGCCGCCGGCGAGCTGAGCCGATCCGAGCCCCGATCCCAAGGGAGTCCAGATGAACGTGCTTCGCAGATCTGTCCTGTATTTCGTCGCAGTGGTCGTCGCGCTGACCGTCGCCGTCCCGGCGACCGCAGTCACGGCGGCCGCGGCAGCAGCAGACGACGGGGTCCTCCGGGTCCTCCTCTTCTACAAGCCCAACTTCCACGCCTCGCACGTGCAGGCCCGGCAGGCCGTCCGCGACCTCGCCACCGAGCTCGGCACGGAGTACGACCAGACCGTGGAGATCCAGGAGACGGACGCCGCCTCGGCGTTCACCACGGAGAACCTGGCGACGGTCGACGCGGTCGTGTTCGCCCAGACCGGCGGGGTCCTCTTCGACACCGCCCAGCGGGCCGCCCTCGAGAGCTACATCCGCGGCGGCGGCGGCTACATGGGCCTCCACTACGCCGGCTGGTCGGTCGGGCAGAGCGAGCACGACGTCAACCCGTTCTACGCGCGCCTGGTCGGCGCGATGTCGGAGGGTCACCCCGAGAACCCGGCCGTGCGGCCGGGCCGCGTCGTGGTCCGTGACGCCTCGCACCCGCTGACGGCAGGGCTCCCGGCGAGCTTCACCCGCAGCGACGAGTGGTACGACTGGACGGTCAACCCCGCGCCCAACGTCCGCACCCTCCTCGAGGCCGACGAGGCGTCGTACGGCGGGGGCCGCCAGGGCACCCTGCACCCGATCACGTGGTGCCAGGAGATCGACAGCGGTCGGTCCTGGTACACCGGCATGGGCCACGAGGGCACCGCCTACGCCGAGCCCGTCATCCGCACCCAGATGCGCAGCGGCCTGGCCTACGCGGCCGGCCTCCTGCCGGCCGACTGCTCGCCCCCGTCCAAGGAGGAGAACGGCGCCTGGAGCGGCGTGACGCCGTGGCCGTTGATGCCGATCAACATGGCACTGACCTCCGACGGCAAGGTGCAGTCCTTCGGCAGCGTCGGCGGCTGGGGTGGCGACACCACGCCGTACGACTGGACCGGCAACAGCTCGATCACCCAGGGCGGCCAGATGGAGATCGACGTCTGGGACCCGGCGCAGCCGCGGACCCTCGCGAACGTCAACGCCGGCCTGGTGGCGAACACGACCTACACCGACCTGTTCTGCTCCATGCAGGTGCAGAACCCCCACACCCGCGCGACGATGACGGTCGGCGGTGACGACGGCCTGGGCGGCAACGCGCCCAACGACGCCGCCATCGGCGTCACCAGCTACAGCACCAACAACGGGCTGCAGAACGAAGCGCCCATGAACTTCCCCCGCTGGTACCCGACCGGCACGACGATGCCGAACGGCGACATCGTCGTCCAGGGCGGCACCCTCCGCGGCGGACCGGGTGGTCCCGGCGTGCTCACCCCCGAGATCTACACGCCGGACGAGGGCACGGGCTGGAAGACGCTCGACGGCGCCACCAGCTCGGCGGCGTACGGCGACGGCGGAGCCGACCACCCCGGCGCCGACGAGAACCGCTGGTGGTACCCGCGCGCGTTCGTGGCGCCGGGCAGCGGCACCCTCTTCAACATCACCGGCACGCAGATGTACGAGCTCGACCCGGCCGGCAATGGCGGTGAGGGTGAGCTGACCCTGCGCGGCACCCTGCCCGCGGCGATCGCGAACCAGGGTGGCCTCGGCAACCCGGTCGGCGCGACCTCGACGGCCACGATGTACCGGCCCGGCAAGATCCTGCAGGTCGGCGGCGGCTGGTGGGCCAACGGCGGCGGCCCCGCCGGCGCCCGCGCCGGCTTCACCGTCGACATCACCGGCGGCACGGCCAGCCCGGTCATCACCGCGACGGACCCGATGAAGTACCAGCGGCATTGGGCCACCTCCACCGTCCTTCCCGACGGCGACGTCCTGGTCACCGGCGGTGGCCGGGAGAACAACGGCGGTGGCGGCTACGCCACCAACGCCGAGATCTGGGACCCGGAGACCGGTGACTGGACCGAGGTCGTCGTGCCCCACGAGCACGCCCGGCTCTACCACTCCGCTGCGCTGCTCCTCCCCGACGGTCGCGTGATGATCGGCGGCGGCGGTGCTCCCGGGCCGCGGAACTACACGGACGTGGAGTACTACTCCCCGTCGTACCTCTTCGACGGCGAGGAGCCGGCCGTGCGGCCGGAGATCGACGCCCCGAACCGGATCGGCTACGACGGGACGTTCGGCGTCGAGACGACCGGTGCGGTCTCCCGGGTGACGCTGGTCCGCAACGGGTCGGTGACGCACGGGTTCAACAACGACCAGAGCTTCCAGGACCTGGAGTTCACCCAGTCCGGCACGGGCGAGCTCACGGTCACCGCGCCGCAGGACGGCACGTACGCACCTCCGGGCTCGTACATGCTGTTCGTCTTCGACGCCGACGGCACCCCGTCGGTCGCGAAGATCCTGGACATCGACCCCGAGGTCGAGATGGACCAGCGGACCCCGAAGGTCGTCGACCAGTTCGAGTACCCGCGGCTCCCCACCGACTGGCGCGGCGGCAACCCCGCTGCGGTCGTCGACGTCGCCCCGGGCAACGGCCGGATGGCTCCGTGGACCGTCAACAGCCAGGTCCAGCTGGTGCGCGGCACGGCCACCGGCCAGGGCGGTCTCGGCCTCACCGGCTACCACCTCGGCCTCGGCGGCTCGGGCAGCATCGAGCGCCGGCTCACGGGCCTCGAGCCCGGTTCTGAGTACCGGATCTCGCTGCGCTACGCACGCGACAGCCGGTCGGCCGGAACCAGCCCGGCGACGGCAGCACTGTCGGTCGGCGACCTGAGCACCACGCTCACCGCCACGACGGACATGCCATCGCAGAGCAACCGGGCGATCACGTTCGGCTCGTACGTCGGGACGTTCACCGCCTCGGCGCGCGCCGAGACGCTGACCCTCGCCGGACCCGGCTCGGGCGCCGGCCTGATGGTGGACGACCTCGTCGTCATCGGCACCGACCCGGGCGTCGAGGACGTCCCGGTCCACTACGAGTTCGAGCAGGGCTCGGGCACGTCGGCGGCCAACACCGGCACCGACGCCACGGTCGGGGCGGCGACCCTGACCGGCAGCACCGGGTGGTCCGCCAACGGGGTGCTCGGCGGGTCGCTCGACCTGTCGGGTGGCTCCAACGCCAACGCGGTGGACCTGCCGGACAACCTGCTGCAGGGCGAGGCGGACTTCTCCACCTCGTTCTGGGTGCGCCCGGACGCCAAGGCGAACTGGATCGGCCTGTTCCACATCGGCGACGGGCTGGAGGGGGCCGGCAGCTTCTTCCAGATCCAGATGCAGACCCAGGCAGCAGGCAACACCGGCCTGGCCGCGACCTTCAAGGCGAAGGGCAACGCCCTGGAGGAGCGGATCTACGCCACTCCCACGAAGGACGTCGTCGCGAACCAGTGGAACCACGTGGCGTTCACCCGCGAGGGTGCGACCGGCACGCTCTACCTGAACGGCGTGGCGGTGGCCAGCAGGAACGACCTGACGATCGACATGGCCGACGTCGGTCCGACGGCGAACAACTGGCTGGGACGCAACGGGTTCCCCGACCCGTCGTACAACGGCCTGATGGACGACGTCCGCCTCTACACCTCCACCCTGTCCGCGGACGACATCTCCGCCCTGTACGACGAGGGCACGGCGCTGCGCACGACGACGACGGTCACGGCCGACCCGGCCTCCCCGTCGCCGTTCGCGGAGCCGGTGGCCTTCACGGCCTCGGTCGAGGGTGAGAACGACCTGCCCGCCAGCGGCGTGGCCAGTCTGTGGGTCGACGGGACCTCCGTCGGATCGCCGGTGACCCTGGCGGCCGGCACGGCCACGTTCCCCGAGCTCACCCTGAGCCGGGGCGACCACGAGGTCGAGGTCCGGTTCGTGGGCGCCGACGGGTGGCGCGACTCGGTCGCCACCGTCACGCACACGGTCGAGCGTCCGCCCCCCGGCGTGGGAGTGCCGATCCGGTACGCCTTCGACGAGGGGACCGGCGCCACGTCCGCCAACAGCGGCGTGGACCAGTCGGTCGGGGCGGCGACGCTCCAGGGCAGCACCGGTTGGACCCCGCAAGGCCGGTTCGGCTCCGGGGTGTCGCTGCCCGGCGGCGGCTCGGCCACGGGCAACCACGTCCGGCTGCCGGACAACATCCAGGCCGACATGGACGAGGAGTTCAGCGTGTCCGTGTGGGCACGTCCGGACGTCCTGCCGGCCTGGGTTCCGCTGGTGCAGATCGGCAGCAGCACGGACACGTTCTTCCTGCTGCAGTCGAACACCAACGCGGCCGGCGCGACCGGGTTCGCAGCGACGTTCAAGAAGGCGGGCGTGGCCACCCAGGAGCGGCTGACGCTGGGAGCGGGCAACGACCTGCCGCTGAACCAGTGGACGCACGTGGTCTACACGCACGGCGGCACGACCGGGAAGATCTACTTCAACGGTCAGCTCGTCGGCACCCGGACCGACTTCACGCTCGACATGGGTGACGTCGGAGTGGCCGGTGGCACCACCGCGAACATGATCGGTGGCACCAGCTGGCCCGACGGCCGGTTCGACGGCCTCGTCGACGAGTTCCAGATGTTCGGCTACGAGCTGACCGAGGAGCAGATCGACGACCTGTTCGTCGGCCCGACGCCGCCGAACACCGCACCGGTCGGGGCGGCCGACGCCTTCGGCACCGTCGAGGACGAGCCGCTCACTGTCCCGGCGCCCGGTGTGCTCGGCAACGACACCGACGTCGACGGCGACGACCTGACCGCGACCGGTGCTACCCAGCCGGCCAACGGCGAGGTCGTGCTGGCGGCCGACGGTGGCTTCACCTACACCCCCGATGCCGGCTTCTTCGGCACGGACACCTTCACCTACAAGGCCGACGACGGGACCGCCACCTCGGCGGCGACGACGGTGACCATCACCGTGGAGGAGGGTGAGCAGCCGCCGGTCAACACCGCACCGGTCGGTGGCGACGACGCATTCAGCACGGTCGAGGGACAACCCCTCGTGCTGCCGGCGCCGGGCGTCCTGGCCAACGACACCGATGCGGACGGCAACGTCCTCACCGCCACCGAGGTCGTCCAACCCCTCAACGGCACGGTGACCCTGGCCGCGGACGGGTCGTTCTCGTACACGCCCGACGCCGGGTTCTCCGGCCGGGACGTCTTCACCTACCGCGCCTCCGACGGGGAGGACGTCTCCGAGCGGGTGCGGGTGATCATCACGGTGCTGGACGAGGACGAGGGACGCGCGACCACGGCTGTGGCCGGAGTGGCGCTGCCCACGACGTACGGGAAGCCGGGCACGGTGTCCGTGGCGGTCGCCCCAGCGGAGGCCACCGGGACGGTGGAGCTGGTCCGGGGCACGACGGTCCTGGCGACAGCCACCGTCGCGGACGGCCGGGCCACGGTCCTGCTCCCGGCGAAGGCGCTGCCGCCCGGGACGCACGACCTGACCCTGCGCTACGGCGGGGACGCCGCCCACAAGGCGTCGTCGTCGACCGTCGAGGTGGTCGTGACCAAGGTGGTGCCGACCATGGTGCTCACCGTGACGAAGGAGACCGGCACCAAGGCTCGGATCGTGGTCCAGCTGACGGCCCCCGACGGGGTGCCGGTGGCCGGCGAGGTCCGGGTACGGGTCGAGAACGAAGCGACCCTCGTCGAGACCTTGAGCGACGGCCGAGCGGTCTTCGTCTGGCCCAAGCTCAGGGGCGGCCGGCTGGCCTTCACGGCGACCTACCTCGGCAGCGACCTGGTCGAAGGGGTGAGCGCCGACTTCGATGACAAGGTGAGGTAGCACCGACGCACGACACCGGCCCCGGGAGATCCCGGGGCCGGTGTGGCCGAACGGCGAAGCGGGCCCGGAGGGTGGGCTCCTCCGGGCCCGCTTCGTCGTCGTCAGGACTTGTCGGCGAGTCCGGCGACGACCCCGGCCCGGCCTGGGAGTAGCGGACGGTGTCTCGCTGGCGAACGGTGGACGTGGGGACCAAACATCGGAAGTCGGCGCGGGCGCGAATCTCGCGCGTCGGAGGGGGGCGGAGTCTCGTCCTCGCTGGCGAGGACGCCGCCGTTGGCCACGTCGTCGGCGGTGATCTCCTGGAAGACCATCCGGACGTCCTGGCGCCGGGCGCCGAGGATCTCGACGGCGCTGTCGGCGACGGCCTGCGCGAAGGCGCGACGCTGCTCCATGGTGCGCCCGCGCAGCAGCTCGACGGTGATGTTCGGCATGGTGGTCCCTTCTCGGGATCGCCCGGGACGATTGTCCACAAGGGCGATCAGAGTTCAGTGATGTGAACCGCCAATCTAGTGTCTCCGCTGAGCGACTTCAATAGTTCACATCCTTGACAGTGACGGGTTCGGCTGGCTGGTTCAGTCGGGGCCCAACCAGCACTCGACGAACTCAGGACGTGGCCGTGGACCGGGATCAGACCAGGCGGGTGCGTCGGACCCTGGTCCGCCTCGGGGTCGTCGCGGCGGCCCCGTTCGTGGTGGTCGCCGTGGCCGCCCCGGCGAGCGCCCACGTCACGATCACGCCGTCCACCACGACCGCCGGCGCCTACGCCGTCCTCGACGTGAGCATCCAGCACGGCTGCGAGGACTCCGCGACCACCGAGGTCACCATCCGGATCCCCGAGGAGATCAACGCCGTCAGCGCGACCCGGAACGCGTTGTGGGAGCTCGAGAAGGAGACCGTCCAGCTCGACCCGCCGGTGACCGACAGCCACGGCAACCAGATCACCGAGCGGGTCGCGTCCGTCACCTATCGCGCCGTCACCCCGCTGCCCGACGGTCAGCGCGACGTCTTCGAGCTCGCCCTGCAGCTTCCCGAGAGCGAGGGCACCACCTTGGTGTTCCCGACCATCCAGACGTGTGAGCAGGGTGAGGCCGCGTGGATCGAGGTCGCGGGGCCCGGGCAGGATCCCGAGGAGCTGGCCCTGCCGGCGCCGACCGTCGTCGTGACCGCGGTCGAGTCGGGCGGGAGCGACTCGTCCGGGTCCGACATCCCGGCGGTCGCGTACGGCGCCCTGGCGCTGGGCGTGCTCGGGGTCCTGCTCGCGCTCATCGCCCTGGCGCGGCAGCGCCGTAGCCTGTGATCGGCCGGTGCTTGCGGCCGGCGGCCGCTCTGCTCGTCGTCCTCGCCGCGGTCGCCGGACTCGTCCTAGGCGCCGCCGGTCCGGCCAGCGCGCACGCCACCCTGGTCGCCACGGACCCGGTCGAGGGAGCGGTCCTCGCCGAGGCGCCGGACGAGGTGACATTCACGTTCAACGAGTCGGTGATCGGCGTGCCGACCGGCGTCCGGGTCTTCGACGCCGAGGGCGCCGAGGTCGCGTCCACCGCCAGCGTCAGCGGCTCGCAGCTGCTGGTCTCCCTGGACGAGGAGGTCGACACCGGCACCCTGGTGGTGGTGTGGCGGCTGGTCTCCGAGGACGGCCACCCGATCGGCGGATCGCTCACGTTCTCCGTCGGCGCCCCGAGTGCCACCGTCGCGGAGCCACCGGTCGGCGAGGTCGACTCGGACGCGCCCTGGACGTTGAGCCTGGTCCGGTGGATCGGCTACCTGGGCCTCCTCGCCGGCGCGGGCCTGGTGTGGTTCGCCGTGTTCCTGCTGCCGGCCGGCGACGCCGTGCGGCCCGGCCGGCGCCGGGTCGTGGTCGCCGCCCGGGCCGCCGCCGCCGTCACCGCGATCTCCTGGCTGTGCGCGCTGCCGCTGACCGCGACGTACCAGCTCGGCGTCGGGGTCGATGCCCTGACGAAGGGCTCGACCTGGTCGGCCCTGCCGTCGACCCAGTACGTCGTCGCTGCGCTCGTCGTGCTCGGACTGGGCGCCGCCGTACTGCTGCTCGGCGACGGCCACCCCACCGGCGTACGACGGGTGGCGGCGATCGTCGCAGGCGGCGTCGCGGTCGTGGCCCCGGCGCTCACCGGCCACACCCGCGCCGCCAGCCCCGAGGTGCTGGTGGTCACGGCCGACATGCTGCACCTGCTCGCCGGCAGCGTCTGGCTCGGTGGGCTGCTGGCCCTGGTGCTCACCCTGCCCGGGCTCGCGGCGCACGACGACCTCGGGGGAGAGGTGCTCGCCCGGTTCTCCGGCCTCGGCGCCGTGATCCTGGTCGCCCTGGTGGCCAACGGCACGCTGATGGCGTGGCGGATCGTCGGCTCGTGGGACAACCTGGTCGACACCGGCTACGGCCAGCTGCTGCTGGTCAAGATCGCGACCGCGCTGGTCGCCGTCCTCATCGCGGCGTGGAACCGCTTCCGGCTGCTGCCCGCCCTGCGCGAGGCCGGCCGGCGCCGCGACCGCGAGGAGGCCACGCGGCGGGTCGTCCGGGCCACCACGGCCGAGGCGGCCGTGCTGGTCGCCGTCCTGCTCATCACCGGCTTCCTCGTCGACAAGACCCCCGACCCGGTGTCGACCTCGGCGATCGCCGGCCCCGCGGTCAGCGCCGGATCGCTGGGTGACGTCTCGGTCCGCGCGACGGTGTCGCCCGCGACCACCGGCCCCAGCGTCGTGACGATCGAGATGACCGACTCCGCCGGTGCGCCGTTCGAGGGCTACGAGGCGCCCCGGCTCAGCCTGTCCTCCGACGAGGTCGACCTCGGCGCCGTACCCGTGACGTCCATCGCGCCGGGCGCCTACTCCGCGTCGGTCGTGCTCCCGTCGCCCGGTGTCTGGGAGCTCCAGGTGTCCCTACGGGTCACGGAGTTCGACAACCCGGTCACGACCCTCGAGTTCACCGTCGACTAATCTTGACTCGTTCAAGAAAAGGGTCAAGACTGGCGGCGTGACGACGCCCGGAGCAGCAGCTGCGCGAGGCGGGTCTGCGCGTGACCCGGCCCCGGGTCGCGGTGCTGGCCGCGGTGCACTCGCACCCGCACGCCGACACCGACTCGATCCTCGGTGCGGTCCGCGAGGACCTGCCCGAGGTGTCGCACCAGGCCGTCTACGACTCGCTGCACACGCTGACCGGCCACGGCCTCGTCCGCCGGATCAAGCCGGCCGGCTCCGTGGCCCGCTACGAGTCGCGCATCGGCGACAACCACCACCACGTCGTGTGCCGGTCGTGCGGCGTGATCGCCGACGTCGACTGCGCCGTCGGCGAGACGCCCTGCCTGACCGCCGCCGACGACCACGGCTTCGTCATCGACGAGGCCGAGGTCGTCTACTGGGGCCTGTGCCCCGCCTGCTCCACCGCACGCTAGCCCACAGTGAAGAACCTTGGAAGGAAAGACATGAGCCAGGACAGCACGAACCCCGCTGAGGGCGGTTGCCCGGTCGCGCACGACGGCCCGAACGGCAGTGAGAGCGAGAACCCGGCGATCGACTCGCCGACGCCCAAGACGGGTGGCCGCCCGCACACCAACAAGGACTGGTGGCCCAACCAGCTCGACCTCTCGGTGCTGCACGCGCACTCGTCTGCGGGCAACCCGCTGGGCTGAGGACTTCAGCTACGCCGCGGAGTTCGAGAAGCTCGACCTCGCCGAGCTCCGGCGCGACATCGTCGAGGTGCTCAACACCTCGCAGGACTGGTGGCCGGCCGACTTCGGTCACTACGGCGGCCTGATGATCCGGCTGAGCTGGCACGCCGCCGGCACCTACCGCATCTACGACGGCCGCGGCGGCGCCGGCGACGGCGGCCAGCGGTTCGCTCCGCTCAACAGCTGGCCCGACAACGCCAACCTCGACAAGGCCCGCCGGCTGCTGTGGCCGGTCAAGCAGAAGCACGGCCAGAGGATCTCGTGGGCCGACCTGCTGGTGCTCGCCGGCAACGTCGCGCTCGAGGACATGGGCTTCACGACGTTCGGCTTCGGCTTCGGCCGCGAGGACGTCTGGGAGCCGGAGGAGATCTTCTGGGGCGCCGAGGACGACGTGGCTGGGCGACGAGCGCTACAGCGGCGAGCGCGAGCTCGCCAGACCCGCTCGGCGCGGTCCAGATGGGCCTGATCTACGTCAACCCCGAGGGCCCGAACGGCAACCCCGACCCGCTCGCCTCGGCGCGCGACATCCGCGACACGTTCGCCCGGATGGCGATGAACGACGAGGAGACGGTCGCGCTGATCGCCGGCGGCCACACCTTCGGCAAGACCCACGGTGCCGGTGACGCCGACCTCGTCGGCGCCGAGCCGGAGGGTGCCGCGATCGAGGAGCAGGGCCTCGGCTGGAAGAGCGCCTTCGGGTCCGGCAAGGGCGCGGACGCCATCACGTCGGGTCTCGAGGTCACCTGGACCACGACGCCGACGCGGTGGAGCAACGACTTCTTCAAGATCCTGTTCGGCTACGAGTGGGAGCTCACCAAGAGCCCGGCCGGCGCGCACCAGTGGATCGCGAAGGACGCCGAGGACATCGTCCCCGGCCCGACGCCGGACTCGCCGAAGCGCAAGCCGACGATGCTGACCAGCGACCTCGCGCTGCGGATCGACCCGGCGTACGAGAAGATCTCGCGCCGGTTCCTGGAGAACCCCAACGAGTTCGCGCTGGCCTTCGCCAAGGCCTGGTACAAGCTGCTGCACCGCGACATGGGCCCGGTCGACCGGTTCCTCGGTCCGTGGGTGCCGGAGCCGCAGCTGTGGCAGGACCCGGTGCCGGCCGTCGACCACGAGCTGGTCGGTGACGCCGACGTCGCCGCCCTCAAGGCCAAGGTCCTCGGCTCCGGGCTGTCCGTCGCCCAGCTCGTCTCCACCGCGTGGGCGTCGGCCGCGAGCTTCCGCTCGACCGACAAGCGTGGTGGCGCGAACGGCGCCCGCATCCGTCTCGAGCCGCAGCGCGGCTGGGACGGTCAACGAGCCCGAGCAGCTCGCGACGGTCCTCGAGACCCTCGAGGGCATCCGGGCCGAGTTCAACGGCGCCGGCGGTGCCCAGATCTCGCTGGCCGACCTGATCGTCCTCGCCGGCTCCGCGGCGGTCGAGAAGGCCGCCAAGGACGCCGGCGTCGAGGTCACCGTGCCGTTCCACGCCGGGCCGCACCGACGCGACGCAGGAGCAGACCGACGTCGACTCGTTCGCGGTGCTCGAGCCGCGCGCCGACGGCTTCCGCAACTACCTGCGGGCCGGCGAGAAGCTGCAGCCCGAGATGCTGCTGGTGGACCGGGCGTACATGCTCGACCTCAGCGCGCCCGAGATGACGGTCCTCGTGGGCGGCCTGCGGGCGCTCGGCGCCAACGTCGGCGGTGCGCAGCACGGTGTGCTCACCGACCGTCCGGGCGTGCTCAGCAACGACTTCTTCGCCAACCTGCTGTCCCCGGGCACGCAGTGGAAGGCGTCGGAGTCGGAGGAGAACGTCTACGAGATCCGCGACCTGGCCAGCGGCGAGGTGAAGTGGACGGCGACCGCGGTCGACCTGGTCTTCGGCTCGAACTCCCAGCTCCGGGCGCTGTCCGAGGTCTACGCGAGCGCCGACGCCGGCGAGAAGCTCGCCCGCGACTTCGCGGCCGCGTGGACGAAGGTCATGGAGCTCGACCGGTTCGACCTGGCCTGAGCCAGTAGGACGAGACGAACGGCGCCCGAGGTCACCCCGGGCGCCGTTCGGCGTTCCAGGCACCGACTGCGGGCGGTGGTCCGTCCCGAATCATCGCCAGACACACTCAGCCGCCGCGAACCGCTCGCTCTGCCGAATTGAGGATGGCGGGGCGATGGCACTTGTAGGGTCCGGGTGTGTTCCGGGAAGCAGCGCCTGATGACTTCGAGGCCGTTCTGGGCTTGTGTCGGCAGCTTCAGCGCGTCCTCGCACCAGACCGACACGTCCGATCGTCCGCCACCGCCCGCCATGCGCCGCGCACGACGGCTCCTGCTCGGGCCGCTCGACGACGCGATCAGGCTCGTCGAGCTCGGGTCTGCCCTACCGTCTTCAGCGCTTCTGGGCCCTGACGGGCTACCGGTCGGGACCGTCACCGGTGAACGGTGCTGATTCCGCGCACAGACGAGGCGGCGTTCTCGGGCTGACTCGGGAGTCGTTGGACGAGCAGTCGCGCCCGCGGGACCGGATCGTGGTCGTCGCGGACAACTGCACCGACGCAACGGTCGAGGTGGCCCGCGCGCACCATGTCGAGGTGTTCGAGACCGTCGGCAACACCGAGAAGAAGGCAGGTGCCCTGAACCAGGAACAGGACCGTCTCCTGTCCTGCACCGAGCCACGGGACGTGGTGATGGTGATGGACGCCGACTCCACCATCGCGCCGGAGTTCTTGGAGGTCGCGCTCGGCCTGCCGGAGCCGACCGGGACTGACCGCAGTTGGTGGCTGTTCTACGGCGAGGACGGCGGTCGGCTGGTCGGACAGTTCCAGCGCAACGAGTACACCCGCTACCAGCGCATCGTCGCGCGCAAGCTAGGCCGCGTCTTCGTCCTGACCGGGACGGCCTCGGTAACCCGGGCCGACGCGATGCGCGACGTGGCTGGCGCCGGGGACCCATCATGCCGGCCCGAAGGATCAGGTCTACGACACGCTGGCGCTCACCGAGGACAACGAGCTCACTGGGCGCTGAAGACCATGGGTGCCCGGATGACCTCGCCGGCGCAGGCCGGGGGACGACCGAGATCATGCGGCTGGCGCGACCTGTGGCGGCAACGGCTGCGCTGGCACCGCGGCGCGCTGGGGAACATCGACGTCTACGGCGTGACCGGAGCGACCGCCCTGTACCGGGGCCAGCACCTGGACTGGCCTACGGGGTCGCGCCTTCCAGTCCTACCAGCGCTGGTGACCGTCGGCCTGCAGAAGCCGTCCGGGGTCTGGATCGAGACCGGGCACGAGACGTTCGTCGGGTCGCTGAACGGCGGGGCCGAGGGGACGTTCACGACGAACTACCGGTTCCAGGGGAAGTACGAGCCGGGCTTTGTCGTCGAGATCTTCGGGCGCTGCCAGCACCCGATCGCTGCGGGCTCGGGGACCGGCGGGTTCGAGGGAGCCGAGGGTCGGATCGACTTCAAGGACATCATCGGTGACCCGATTGTCTACGTGTACCGCGGGCACATCAGGCTCGGCTGACGGCAGTCGGCTAGCGCAGCAACGCCGCCTCCGTCCCGTCACCACGACGGGACGGGGCAAGCCGCCACCTCACCACGTCCACCGCGTCGCCAACACACTCACATGCCGCTGACCGTGGCGTTCATGCCGATGACAGGCAGTGCTGAAGACGTCATACGGGCAGTGCATCCGCTTGCTCCATCCGTATGACGTCCGAGCGAGGGCGACAAGCTTGACCGGCGGCGCTCACGGCCTCGCTGCGCTGCCTGGGGATCCGCAGCGCCAGGGCGGCGGCGACGAACGACGCCACGACGCACATCGCGAACAGCTGGCGGTACGCGTCGAGCGAGGGCAGGACGAGGCCGCCGACGGTGATCGTGGACGCCGCGAGGATGCTGCCGCCGACCGCGCTGGCCAGCGACGTGCCGATGCTGCGTGCCAGCGTGTTCAGACCGTTGGCGGCGGCGATCTCGTGGACCGGGGTGTGCTCGTTGATCAGCGTCGGCATCGAGGCGTACCCGAAGCCGATGCCGATGCCGAGCACCAGGCCGCCGAGGATGACCCACCAGATCGAGTCGGTGAGGAAGATCCGGATCAGCCAGCTGAAGCCGACGATGGTGGCGCCGAACGCCAGGGTCAGCGACGCACCGGACCGCCGGATCATCCGGGCGGCGAGTGGCGCGAAGAACAGCATCATCATCCCGCAGGGGAGCATCGCCAGGCCGCTGACGAGCAGCGAGGTGCCGAAGCCGTACCCGGACTCGACCGGGGCCTGGAGGTAGCCGGCGGTCCCGATCATCGAGGCGAACAGGGCGAAGCCGAAGAGGATCGACGCGACGTTGGTGAGCACGATCGGTTTGCGGCGCAGTGCGGCGAGGTCCACCAGCGGCTCCCGGATCCGGGTCTGCGACCAGCCGAAGACGACGGCGAGCACGGCGGACAGCGCCAGCAGGCCGACCACGCGGGTCGAGCCCCAGCCCCACACCGCGGTCTGCGCCAGCGGGAGCAGCAGGCAGACCAGGGTCGCGCTGAGCAGCGCGGTGCCGATCAGGTCGACCTTCCCGCCGCTGCGGTTGGGCGACTCCGGGACGATCAGCAGCACCGCGACGAACGCGATCACGCCACCGATCGCGGTGACCCAGAACAGCGCGTGGAAGTCGAAGTGCTCGGCGATCACGCTCGCGAACGGCAGCGCCAGCGCGCCACCGACGCCGAGCATCGCGCTGATCACCGCGATCGCCCCACCCACCCGCTCGCGCGGCAGGGTGGTGCTGAGCAGGCTGATACCGAGCGGGATGGTCGCCATCGACGCGCCCTGGATGGCGCGGCCGACGATGAGCAGGGCGACGTCGCTGGTGAAGCAGGTGATCAGCGAGCCGACGACGAGGGCGGAGATCGCGACCAGCATCATCCGGCGCTTGCCGAACATGTCGCCGAGCCGGCCGAAGACGGGCACCGCGACGGCGCTGACCAGCAGCGTCGAGGTGAGCAGCCACTCGACGTTGGTGACCGAGGTGTCCAGCGTGCCCGGCAGGGTGGCCAGCACCGGGATCAGCAGCGCCTGGGTCAGCGCCACCGTGAGTGCCGCGAAACCGACCACGAGCAGCTCGAGCCGGGCCCGTCCCGGCGAGGTGTGCGCCGCGACCTCGGCGTCGGTCGCTGGCGAGCGCGTGTGCTGATCAGTCACCGCCCGAATCTAGCCGCTAGCATCGCCAAACGAGAACCGGTTCTACCAAGGTGGTGCTCCATGTCAGGTCCCGGTCCGGACGGCTTCAACCTCTCGACGGTGTTCGCCACGATCGCGCGCACCGTCCCCGACCAGGAGGTCCTGGTCTGGCGGGACCGGCGGCTCACCTACGCCGACGTCGACGCCCGCGCCGACGGGCTCGCGCACTTCCTGGTCGAGCGGGGCCTCGGCTGCCACACCGAGCGCGACCAGCTCGCGGGGCACGAGTCCGGGCAGGACCACGTCGGGCTGTACCTGCGCAACGGCAACGAGTACCTCGAGGCGCATGGTCGCGGGCTACCGGGCCCGGGTGGCGCCGTTCAACGTCAACTACCGGTACGTCGAGGAGGAGCTGCTCTACCTGCTGACCGACGCCCGGACCCGCGCGCTGGTCTACCACGCCGAGTTCGCGCCGCGGGTCGGCGCGATCCGCGACCGGCTGCCCGACCTGGAGGTGCTCGATCCAGGTCGCGGACGAGTCCGGCAACGACCTGCTGCCCGGCGCCGTCGACTACGAGACCGTGCTGGCCACGCCGGCACCGGCCGGCGGGATGCCGGTGCCGTCCGGCGACGACCTCTACATCCTCTACACCGGCGGCACCACCGGCATGCCCAAGGGCGTGCTGTGGCGCAACGACGACATCTACGTCACCTCGATGGGCGGGACGCCGTTCGGCACCAACGAGCCGCACACGTCGTACGACGCGATCGCGGAGGCGGCCCGCGCCGCCGGCGGCGGGATGATGCCTGTTGATGGTGCCGCCGTTCATGCACGGCGCCGCCCAGTGGTCGACGTTCCACACGATCACCGGCGGCGGCAAGATCGTGCTGCCCGACGACGTGCAGCGCTTCGACGCGGCCGACGTGCTCACGGTCGCGGCGCGCGAGCGGGCGGTCAGCATCCCGGTCGTCGGTGACGCGGTCGCGCTGCCGCTGGTCGAGGAGATCGAGCGCGGCGAACTACGACCTGTCCGGGCTCGCGGCCGTCAACAACGGCAGCGCGCCGCTGACCCCGACCGTGCGCGACCGGCTGCTCGACCGCGCTGCCGCACATCATCGTGATGGACGCCGCCGGCGCCTCCGAGACCGGGCTGCAGATGAGCTCGATGTCGCTGAAGGGCATGGAGGCCGACACCGCGACGTTCACGCCGGTCGCGGCGACCACCGTCGTCGACGACCTGCTGATGCGCGAGCTCGAGCCCGGCGAGGGCGGCGGCTGGCTGGCCCAGCGCGGCCGGGTGCCGCTGGGCTACCTCGGCGACAAGGCCAAGACGGCCCGGACCTTCCCGGTGATCGACGGCGCAGCGGTACTCGATCCCGGGGGACCGGGCGGACCTGCTCGACGACGGCCGGATCGAGCTGCTCGGCCGCGACGGCGTCACGATCAACACCGGCGGCGAGAAGGTCTTCGTCGAGGAGGTCGAGCGCGCGCTGGTCACCCACCCCGACGTCCGCGACGTGGTCGTCGTCGGCCGCCCCTCCGAGCGCTGGGGGAGCGAGGTGGTCGCGGTCGTCCAGCTCGACGAGGGCAGCACCACCACCGACGAGGAGCTGCTCGCCGAGGCGGCGCAGCACATCGCCGGCTACAAGCTGCCGAAGTCGATCGTCCGGGTGCCGAAGGTCGAGCGCTCGCCGTCCGGCAAGGCCGACTACCGCTGGGCCAAGGCGCAGGCCACCGGTCGGTGATCCCCCAGCGATGAGCCCGGGGTTGCCGCCCGGAGTACGCCGTCCGTTCATGTCGGCGCCATGCCTGGATCACCGTTTCCACCACCGGCTGTCCCTAGCGTGACGCCGTCGTATCCAGACAGTTAGGCGAGGGAGACCCAGCGCAGATGACGACCACCCCGACCAACCCCGCTCCGCAGCCCAAGTTGCTTCCGTTGGTGCAGGAGGGAAACCGGCACGGTTCCCGCTCGTACCTGACCTGCCTGTTCAAGTGTGGCAACGCCTGCGACCACCCCATCCCGAACACCTCGGGCAATCCCGAGTTCCAGGATGTGATCGCATCCGCCATCGGCCGACGCGCGGTCATGCGCGGCGCCGCCATCGGTGCCGGCGCACTGGTCGTGTCCGTCGGGGGCACCGGCTCGCTGGCGGCCGCGGCGGTCGAGCCCGCCACACGTGCTGCCAACAAGGGTGGCCCGCTCGCCGCGTCGAAGTTCAGTCCGGTTGCCCCGAACCGCCGCGACGCGGTCGTCCTGGCGGACGGCTTCGACCACAACGTCATCATCAGCGCGGGCGACGCGGTCCTCCCCGGGGCACCGGCCTTCGACATCAACAACCTCACCGTCGACGCACTCAAGAAGATGTTCGGCTGGAACAACGACTTCGTCGGTGTCTTCCCGCACCCCAAGAAGAAGGACCGTGCGTTGATGACGGTCAACCACGAGTACGACGACACCGCGGTCATGTACCCGGCCGGCAGGTACACGCAGGACCAGCTCGCTGAGTTCGGCATCTACTGGCACGGTCTGTCGGTGGTCGAGATCGAGCGTGGCCAGATCCCCGGCTCATGGTTCCAGGTGCCCGTCAAGAACACGACGTACAACCGGCGGATCAATGCCGACACCACCTTCAAGCTCGCCGGCCCCGCCGCCGGCCACGCCCTCCTGCAGACGACGGCCGACCCGACCGGCACGAGGGTCAAGGGCACGTTCAACAACTGTGCCGGCGGCATGACGCCCTGGGGCACGATCCTGTCCGGTGAGGAGAACTTCAACCAGTACTTCAACACCGAGGGCGACGTGCCGGCCGGTCCGCAACTCGCGAGCGGCCAGACGCTCGCGAACGCGTACGGCCGCTACGGCATCGTGAAGAGCGCAGGCGACCCGCGCAAGTGGCACACGGTGGACGACCGGTTCGACCTCGCGGCCGAGCCGAACGAGCCGCACCGCTTCGGCTGGATCGTCGAGGTGGACCCGTTCACCAAGTCCTCGACGCCCGTGAAGCACACGATGCTCGGCCGGTTCAAGCACGAGGGCGCCAACGTCATCGTCGCGAAGAACGGCAAGGTCGTGGCCTACTCCGGAGACGACGAGCGGGGTGACTACATCTACAAGCTCGTCTCCGCCGGGAAGTTCGACCCCAAGGGCGTCGTCGGCGGCAACGAGCAGGCCCGCAAGAAGAACATGACGCTGCTCGACGAGGGCACCCTCTACGTCGCCAAGCTCACCGGGAGCGACGCCGACCAGAGCGCACCGACGGCGCCGTACGACGGCACGGTCGAGTGGATCCGGCTGTGCACCGACACGATGTCCTTCGTCGACGGCATGACGGTCGAGGAGGTCCTGGTCTTCACCCGTCAGGCCGCCGACCTGGTCGGACCGACGAAGATGGACCGTCCCGAGGACGTCGAGATCAACCCGGTCAACAAGAAGGTCTACGTCGCTCTGACCAACAACTCCAACCGCGGGACGCCCGGCCAGCCGGTCGACGAGGCCAACCCGGTCGCGTCGTCGATGGTCCGCTCGAGCCCGGTCTCGGAGCCCACGAGCGCGTCGGGCAACCGCAACGGCTACGTCCTGGAGATCACCCCGGCCGGCGGAGACCACACCAAGCCGACGGCGACCTGGGACCTGATGCTGATCTGCGGCATCCCGGAGGCGCCGGAGACCTACTTCGCCGGGTTCGACAAGACCAAGGTCAGCCCGATCAGCTGCCCGGACAACCTGTCGTTCGACTCGCAGGGCAACCTGTGGATCTCGACCGACGGCATGCCCGGAACCCTGGGCGGCAACGACGCGCTCTACCGGGTCCCGGTCCGCGGCGCGAGCCGCGGCCAGGTGCAGGCGTTCCTGACCGTGCCGAAGGGCGCGGAGTGCTGCGGTCCGCTGGTCTACGACAAGGACCAGTCGGTGTTCTTCGCGCCCCAGCACCCCGGCGAGGTGTCAGGGGCGACCTTCGAGGCCCCGGCGAGCACGTGGCCGCACACGCATGACTTCCCGATCCCGTCGGTCTGCGTGGCCTACCGCCAGCGCTAGTGAGTACGTCGAGTCGGCGCTTGTGCAGTGCACAGGCGCCGACTCGGCATTTGGTCAGGCGCGATCAGGTGATCGTCATGCCGCCGTCGACGGCGAGGGTCTGGCCGGTGATGTAGCCGGCGGCGTCGGAGGCGAGGAAGACCACGGTCGCGGCGAGCTCGGCCGGGTCGCCCTTGCGGCCGGCGGGGATCCGCGGCGCCTGGGACTCCAGGTAGCCCGGCGGGTACTGATCGGTCATCTCCGAGGCGAAGAAGCCGGGGGCGATCGCGTTGACCCGGATGCCCTTGCGGCCGGTCCACTGCTGGGCGAGGTCGCGGGTCAGCCCGATCAGGCCGGCCTTCGACGCGGCGTACGCCGCCTGGGGGAGCCCGGCGGTGGTGATGCCGAGCACCGAGCTGATGTTGATGATGCTCGAGCCGGGCTGCATCACCCGGCCGCACGCCTGCGCCATCCAGTAGCAGCCGTTGAGGTTGACGTCGATCACCTGGCGGAACTGCTCGGGCGTCTCGCGGGTCGCCGGCACCGCCGTACCGATGCCGGCGTTGTTGACCAGGATGTCGACCCGGCCGAACTCCTCCATCGCGAGCGCGACCAGGCTTCGTGCACGAGTCCGGGTCGGCGACGTCGGTCTCGACGGCGAGCGCGCGGCGGCCGGCGGCCTCGACGAGCGCGGCGGTGTCCTCGAGCCGGTCGACCCGGCGGGCGCCGAGCGCGACGTCGGCGCCGGCCTCGGCCAGGCCCTGGGCGAAGGCGACCCCGAGGCCGCTGGAGGCGCCGGTGACGACGGCGACCTTGCCGTCGAGGCGGAACATGTCGGTGACGGTCATGCTCGCACTCTAGGACGGCCGACGCGTAGCGCGACCTGCCCGCGCGCACCGTCGCCGGCGAACGGCGCTACCATGCGGCGACATGAACTCGTCGGCTCCTGCTCCTTAGCCAGCCGCGCGATCGCAGTCACGCACCGAGCTCATCGACGCGGCTACCCCTCCGTGCCCGAGGGGTTTTTTTGTGCCCGCGAGCCACAGGACGAGCCGAGCCCAGCGACACAGGACGAGCGACGAGAGAGACGAAGATGAGCGAGCAGGACACCCAGCACGGCGAGGCCGCGACGTACGACGTCGCCGCGGTCCAGGACAAGTGGCTGCCGGTCTGGGACCAGCTGGACCCGTTCCGCGCCGACGACGACTCGCCGCGCGAGAAGAAGTACGCGCTGACGATGTTCCCCTACCCCAGCGGCGACCTGCACATGGGTCACGCCGAGGTGACCGCGCTGCACGACGTGATCGCGCGCTACTGGTGGCAGCGCGGCTACGAGGTGCTGAACCCGATGGGCTGGGACTCCTTCGGCCTGCCCGCGGAGAACGCCGCGATCCGCAACAACGAGCACCCGGCGACGTACACCTACGCCAACATCGAGACGCAGTACGAGTCGTTCAAGCGCTACGGCATCTCGCTTCGACTGGTCGCGCCGGCTGCACACCTCCGACCCGGAGTACTACCGCTGGACGCAGTGGCTGTTCCTGAAGTTCCGCGAGCGCGGCCTGGCCTACCGCAAGAACAGCCCGGTCAACTGGTGCCCCAACGACCAGACCGTGCTGGCCAACGAGCAGGTCGTCGACGGCCGCTGCGAGCGCTGCGGCGCCGAGGTCACCAAGCGCGAGCTGACCCAGTGGTACTTCAAGATCACCGAGTACGCCCAGGAGCTGCTGGACTCGACCTGGACGACCTGGAGCCGACCTGGCCGACGCGGGTCGTCACCGCCCAGCGCAACTGGATCGGCCGGTCCGAGGGCGCGCACGTCGACTTCGCGGTCGAGGGTCGCGACGAGCCGATCACCGTCTACACGACCCGCCCCGACACGATCTTCGGCACGACGTTCATGGTCGTCGCGGTCGACTCCCCGCTGGCCGCCGAGCTGGTCACGGACGGGCAGCGGGCCGCGTTCGAGGCCTACCGCGAGGAGATCCGCAAGGAGACCGAGATCGAGCGGCTGTCCACCGACCGGCCCGAAGACCGGCGTCGACCTGGGCGTCACGGCGACCAACCCGGTCACCGGCGACGCAGATCCCGGTGTGGGCGACCGACTACGTGCTGGCCGACTACGGCACCGGCGCGGTCATGGGCGTGCCCGGCGGCGACCAGCGCGACTGGGAGTTCGCCACGGTCATGGGCCTGGCGATCGTCCGGACCACCGCAGCCGCCCGCCGACTACGAGGGCGAGGCCTACAACGGCGAGGGACCGGCGATCAACTCGCCCGCTCCCGGCGTCGACGCGCCGCTGGACATCAACGGCCTGGGCGTCGCCGAGGCGAAGCGCGCGACCATCGACTTCCTGGAGCAGCAGGGGACCGGCGCGGGCGCCGATCAACTTCCGGCTGCGCGACTGGCTGCTGAGCCGGCAGCGCTACTGGGGCGTGCCGATCCCGATCATCCACTGCGAGAAGGACGGCGAGGTCGCCGTACCGTACGACCAGCTGCCGCGTGGAGCTGCCCGAGCTGCGCGGCGCCGACCTGAAGCCGAAGGGCGTCTCGCCGCTGGCCGCGGCCGAGGACTGGGTCAACGTCGAGTGCCCGACGTGCGGCGGCCCGGCGAAGCGGGACAGCGACACGATGGACACGTTCGTCGACTCGTCGTGGTACTTCCTGCGCTACTGCTCGCCGGACTACACCGACGGCCCGTTCGACGTCGCCAAGGCCAACGCCTGGATGCCGGCCGACATCTACGTCGGCGGCGTCGAGCACGCCGTGCTGCACCTGCTGTACGCGCGCTTCTTCACCAAGGTGCTGCGCGACATGGGGATGCTGGAGGTCGGCGAGCCGTTCGCCGCCCAGCTGAACCAGGGCTTCGTCATCAACCAGGGCAAGAAGATGAGCAAGTCGCTGGGCAACGGCGTCAGTCTGGGGGACCAACTTGCGGAGTTCGGAGTGGACGCCGTACGCCTGACCCTGGTCTTCGCCGGCCCGCCGGAGGACGACATCGACTGGGCCGACATGTCGCCGGCCGGGTCGCTGCGGTTCCTGCAGCGCGCCTGGCGGCTGTCCGGTGACGTCACCTCGGCCGTCGGCGCCGTCGCCGGAGGGCGGCGACGTCGCGCTGCGCCGGGTCACCGCGCGCACCGTGCACGACGCGGCCGAGCTGGTCGAGGCGCTACCGGTTCAACGTGATGGTCGCCCGGGTGATGGAGCTGGTGAACGCCACCCGCAAGGCCATCGACTCCGGCTGCGGCCCGGCGGACCCGGCCGTGCGCGAGGCCGCCGAGGCGGTCGCGATCCTGCTGTCGCTGGTGGCGCCGTACACCGCCGAGGAGATGTGGGAGCGGCTGGGCCACGAGCCGACCGTCGCCCGCGCCGGCTGGCCGGTCGTCGACCCGGCGCTGCTGGTCGAGGAGTCGGTCACCGCCGTCGTCCAGATCCAGGGCAAGGTGCGGGCCCGCCTGGAGGTCGCGCCCGACATCTCCGAGGCCGACCTGGAGGCGCTGGCGCTGGCCGACGCGGGCGTGGTCAAGGCGATCGACGGCCGCGCGGTGCGCAAGGTGATCGTCCGCGCGCCCAAGCTGGTCAACGTCGTCGTCTGAGGTCGCTAGCCTTCCTCGCATGCCGGTCGTGATCGTCACCGACTCGACCGCCATCCTCCCTCCGGAGGTGGCGGCCGAGCGCGGCATCGTCGTCGTGCCGCTGCAGGTCGTGATCGGCGCGACCGTGTACGACGAGGGCGCCGACGGCGCGACGCCCGGACCTGGTCGCCGCGGCGCTCAAGGAGTGGAAGCCGGTCAGCACGTCGCGGCCCGGCCCGGCGGCGCTGCTGGAGGTCTACGAGAAGGCCGCGGCCGCGACGGCGCCACCGAGATCGTGTCGATCCACCTGTCCGGCGACATGAGCGGCACCTTCGAGTCCGCCCAGCTCGCGGCCCGCGACGCGTCGGTCCCGGTGCTCGCCGGTCGACACCCGGCAGGTCGGGGTGGCGACCGGGTACGCCGCGCTCGCCGCCGCCGACGTACTCGACGCCGGCGGCAGCGCCGAGGAGGCCGCCGACGGCCGCCCGGGCGCGCGCGGCGGCGTCGTCGTCGCTGTTCTACGTCGACACGCTGGAGTACCTGCGCCGCGGCGGCCGGATCGGCGCCGCGGCGGCGCTGCTCGGCGGGGCGCTGGCGGTGAAGCCGCTGCTGCAGATCGAGGACGGCAAGGTCGCCTCGCTGGAGCGGGTGCGGACGTCCGGCCGGGCGCTGGCCCGGCTCGAGGAGCTCGCCGTGCAGGCGGCCGGCGAGGCGCCGGTCGACGTCTGCGTCGCGCACCTGGCCAACCCCGACCGGGCCGGGCAGCTGACCGAGAAGCTGGCCGAGCGGCTCGAGGCCAACCTCGGCGGGCGCGAGGTCTGGTGCGGCGAGCTCGGCGCGGTGCTCGGCGCCCACGTCGGGCCGGGCATGATCGCCGTCTGCGTCGCGCCCGCGGCGGCCTGAATCCGTCCACAGCGCGGCCCGCGGCCCGGTTCTCCACAGGCGCGCGCCGGCACCCCGCGTCCGGTCGGCGGCGCTGCCTAGCGTCGCGCGCATGCCGACTCGTCGTCCCAGCCCCGAGCACCAGGAAGCCGTCTCCCGCCGGCTCGCGCTGCTGAGCGCCGAGCTCGCCGGCGACCGGCCGGGACGCCGGATCCGGCCGACGACCGCGCCGACCGGCCACACCCGGATCCGCCGCCGCGCCGGCGCCGACCGCGGTGCCGGCTGCCCGGGCCGGCACGCCGCCCGCCGGTGCCGGCGCCCGGCCGGCACGCGGCGCGGCGGCCGTCGCCGGTGCCCGAGCCGCTGCGCGGCCGGGTCGCGCTCGGGCCGGCCCAGCTCGCGGTCGTCGCGGTGCTGGTGGCCGTCGGCCTGGCGGTGACCTGCTGGTGGGTGGTGCGCGGCGACGCCGAGCGGCTGGAGGCGCCGGTGATCACCCCGGTCACAGCGGCGGCGGTCACCGGCGCCGCCCGTCGACGCCGACGCCCGGTCGCCGGCGAGCCCGGTCGAGCGCAGCGGCACGCGTCACCGTCGACGTCGCCGGCAAGGTACGCCGACCCGGGCATCGCCGTGCTCGACGCCGGTGCCCGGGTGGTCGACGCGCTCGAGGCCGCCGGGGGAGCGCGCGCCGGCGTCGACCTGTCCGGGCTCAACCTGGCCCGGGTGCTCGTCGACGGCGAGCAGATCGCTGGTCGGGGTCCCGGCGCCCGCCGGGGTCGCGGCCGCCGCGGCGGCCGCGCCCGGCGCCCGGCGGGTCCGCTGGTCAACCTCAACACCGCGACCCAGGCCGAGC
Source organism: uncultured Actinomycetota bacterium (assembly GCA_963716655.1). Classification (GTDB taxonomy): domain Bacteria; phylum Actinomycetota; class Actinomycetes; order Propionibacteriales; family Nocardioidaceae; genus Nocardioides. Next base: position 123,471 of record CAVQTV010000001.1, read on the forward strand.
TCGAGACGCTGCCCGAGGTCGGCCCGGTGACCGCGCAGGCGATCTTGTCCTGGCGCGACGAGCACGGCGGGTTCACCGCCGTCGACGAGCTGCTCGAGGTCGACGGCATCGGCGACGCGACCCTGGCCCAGCTCGCGCCGCTACGTCACGGTGTGACGTGCGGTGCCGACGCTCGACGACGGCCGCTCGGTCCCCGACCTGCGGATGCTGCTGCTCGGCGCCGCCGCCTGGGCCGGCGGCGCTCGCCGGGCGCTGGGCCGGCTGGTGGGTGCCGGCGCTCGCCGCCGGGCTGGTCGCTCGTCGCTCGCCGCGGTCGGCCGGTGCCGTGCCGGTCGGCTCCGGGCCGCGGCCGGGGCGGCGCCTGGTGCTGGCGGCGGTCGGCGGCCGTGACGACGCTGCGCGCCGACCAGGTCGACGCGGAGCCCGGTGGCCCGGCTGGCCGCCGACGGCGCGGCCGTCCAGGTGCGTCGGCACCGTCGCCTCCGACCCGCGCCCGACCGAGGGCCGGTTCGGCGACAGGTCGTGCTGGTCCGGCTCGACGTCCGCGAGGTGACCGGCCGGGGCGCGACCTACGCGCTGGCGGCGCCGGTGCTCGTCCTCGGCCGACAGCGACTGGCTCGACGTCCGGCTCGGCGCCACGGTGCGCGCGACCGGCCGGCTCTCGCCCGGCCGACGACGACGACCTGGCGGCCGTGCTCGGCGCCCGCGGTCCGCCCGAGGTGGTCGGCGCGCCCGGACGTGTGGTGGCGGGGCGCCGCCGCGGTGCGGGCGTCGATCCGCGACGTCGGTCGCGCACCGGCCGGACGACCAGCGGGCGCTGGTGCCGGCCCTGGTCGACGGCGACGACGCCGGCCTCGACCCGGCGCTCGCCGACGACTTCCGGACCACCGGGCTGACCCACCTGCTCGCGGTCTCGGGCACCAACCTGACCCTGGTGGTCGGCTTCCTGCTGGTGCTGGCCCGGTGGTGCCGGGTGCGCGGGCGCTGGCTGCTACGTCGTCGGTGCGCGTCGGGATCGTCGGGTTCGTGCTGCTGGCCCGCACCGAGCCGAGCGTGCTGCGGGCGGCGGTGATGGGCACGGTCGCGCTGTTCGCGATGGGCGCCAACGGTCGCCAGCGCGGCACCCGCGCGCTCGGTGTCGCGGTGCTGGCGCTGCTGCTGGTGCAGCCCGGGCTGGCGGTCTCGGCCGGGTTCGCGCTGTCGGTGCTGGCGACCGCCGGCATCCTGCTGCTCGCGCCGGGCTGGCGCGACGCGATGGCCCGGTGGCTGCCGCGCTGGGTGGCCGAGGCGATCGCGGTCCCGGCGGCCGCCCAGCTGGCCTGCACGCCGGTCGTCGCCGCGATCTCCGGGCAGGTGAGCCTGGTCGCGGTCGCCGCCAACCTCGCCGTCGCGCCGGTCGTCGGCGCCGGCGACGGTGCTCGGGCTCGCGGGCGGCCTGGTCGGGCTGGTCTGGGCCGACGGCGGCCGGCTGCTCGGCACGCTGGCCGGCTGGTGCGTCGCCTGGATCGTCGCGGTCGCGACCCGCGGCGCCGACCTGCCGACGGCCGCGGTCGGACTGGGGGACCGGTGCCGCTCGCGCTCGCGCGTGCTGACCGTCCTGGTCGTCGCTGATCGCGCTGGCCGGGCCGGCCGCTGCTGCGCCGCCCGGCGACCGGGCTCGGCTGCTGCGCTGCTGCTGGTCGCTCGCGGTGCTGGTCCGGCCGCCGACGCCCGGGCTGGCCGCCGCCGGGCTGGGTGCTCGTGGCCTGCGACGTCGGCCAGGGCGACGCGCTGGTGCTCAACGCCGGCCCGCACGCCGGCGGTCGTGGTCGACGCCGGCCCCGACCCGGCCGCGGTCGACCGCTGCCTCGACCGGCTGGAGGTCGAGGCGGTGCCGCTGGTGGTGCTCACCCACTTCCACGCCGACCACGTCGACGGGCTCGCCGGGCGTGCTCGACGGGCGCGCGGTCGGCGCGGTCGAGACCACCCGGCTGCTCGACCCGCCCGAGGGCGTCGCGGAGGTCGACGGCCGCCGGACCGGCGGGCCTGGTGCCGTGCCCGCGCCGTACGGCGTCGACCCGGCAGGTCGGCGAGGTCACGCCTCCAGGCGCTCTGGCCGCCGCCGGACTCGCCGACGACCGGCCCGGGCGACGGCAGCACCGCCAACGACGCGAGCGTGGTGCTGCTGGTCGAGGTGCGCGGGCGTCCGGATCCTGCTGACCGGCGACGTCGAGCCCGAGGGCCAGGCGGCGCTGGCCCGGGCGCTGCCCGGGGCTGCGGGTCGACGTGCTCAAGGTGCCCGCACCACGGCAGCCGCTACCAGGACGAGCGACTGGCTGCTCTCGCTCGGCGCCCGGGTCGCGCTGGTCTCGGTCGGCGCCGACAACGACTACGGCCACCCGGCGCCGCGAGGCGCTGGACCCGCTCGAGGCGGCCGGCGCGCGGGTGCTGCGCACCGACCTGGACGGCGACCTGGCGGTGGTCGTGCGCGGACGGCGACCTGGCTCACCGAGACCCGGTGAGCCAGCGGTCGCCGCGGCGTCGGCGCGCTGTGGCAGGCTTGCCGCACCATGGCAGGTCCCTCGCAGCCGCGCGCGGCAGACGTCCTCGGCCGGGTCACGCTGGTGACCGGCAAGGAGGAGTTCCTCAACGAGCGCACGGTCGCGCGCGGTGCGCGACGCCGTCCGCCACTACGACGCCGAGGCGGAGTTCTCCGAGACCGTCGCCTCCGACCTCTCGCTGGCCACGCTCGGCGAGCTGGCGGCCCCGTCGCTGTTCTCGAGCATCCGCTGCGTGGTCGTGCGCGGCCTGGAGAACCTCCCCGAGGAGTCGGTCGACGGGCTGCTCGGCTACGCCGCCGCGCCGGCCGAGGAGGTCGCGCTGGTGCTGGTGCACGGCGGCGGGCCGAAGGGCAGCGGCACGCTCACCAAGCTGCGCAAGCTGCGACACGGTCACCGAGTCGAAGTCGGGGGAGCTGCGGCCGTCGGAGTACCCCGGCTTCGTCGCCGCCGAGGTCCGCCGGCCACGGCGCGACGATCGACCAGGACGCCGCCGACTTCCTGGTCCAGGCGGTCGGCCAGGACCTGCGCTCGCTGTCGGCCGCGGCCGACCAGCTGACCAACGACTTCCCCGGCGAGCCGCTGACCGTCGAGAAGGTGAAGCAGTACTTCGGCGGCCGGGCCGAGGCGAAGTCCTTCGCCGTCGCCGACGCCGCCTTCTGGGGGCGGCGCACGGCGGCGCTCGAGGAGCTGCGCTGGGCGCTCGACGGCGGCACCGCGCCGGTGCTGGTCACCTCGGCGTTCGCCGGCGGCGCCCGCGGGCGTGGCCCGCTACAAGTCCGCGCCGCGCGGGATGCGCGAGGCCGACCTGGCCCGCGAGGTCGGGCGTCCCGCCGTGGAAGCTGCGCACCATCCGCGACCAGTCCCGCGGCTGGTCCGACGGCGGGATCGCCCGGGCGATCCGGGCGATCGCCCAGGCCGACGCCGACATCAAGGGCGCGGCCAGCGACGCGTCGTACACGCTGGAGCGGCTGGTGCTCACCATCACCGGCCTGCGCGACCCGCGCTGACCCGAAACGCAGTCGACCCGCCCAAGATCGACGGGTCTCGCCGACGGGTCGACGTGGTCAGACGTCGGGTGCGCTCAGAGCGAGGCGGCCTTCTTGGCGATCGCGGACTTGCGGTTCGCGGCCTGGTTCTTGTGGATGACGCCCTTGGAGGCGGCCTTGTCGAGCTTGCTGGCGGCGTCGCGGCCGGCCACGACCGCGGTCGTCCTTGTCGCCGGCCTCGGCGGCCTCGCGGAACTTGCGCACGGCGGACTTCAGGCCGGTCTTCACGGCCTTGTTGCGCTCGTGAGCCTTCTCGTTCTGCTTGTTCCGCTTGATCTGGGACTTGATGTTCGCCACTAGATGCGCCTTCGCGTCGATGGTGTGGTGCTGGAATCGAGGTCTGTTCGTCGGGTTGCGGCGCGCGGACAGCCAGACGACGCGACGGACAAGGTTAGCAGCGGCGCTGCGGCACGGCCCAAATCCGAACCTGGAGCGTCAGACCCACCCGCGGCGCTCGCCAGCCAGCCCCAGCACACCTCGCCCTGCCAGCGCTGCGCGTCCCGGATGTACGGCGAGGTCGGCGGCACCGGCTGCGCCGCCGACATCAGGAAGTAGCCGGTGACCAGCGCGATCACGACGTCGATGGACTCGGCGGGCACGTCCCGGGTGAGCGGGGACGCGGCGAGCAGCGCGTCCACGTCGAGTCCGTCGCCGCGCGGGCCGATCATCAGGAACACGGTGTCCAGCCAGGCGCGCCGACGACCGGCCAGTTCCAGTCGCACAGCAGCACCCGGCCGTCGGCGCGTGAGCAGCAGGTTGTCGTCGCGGATGTCGGTGTGCACGACGGTCGACCCGGCCGCGACCTCGGCGAACCGCGCCGCCAGCGCCGCCGCCTCGTCGAGGTGCTCGGCGAGCCCGGGCAGGTCCGGGCCGGTCAGCGCGCAGCTTGTCCCAGTACGCCGGCCAGCCGGCGAACTCGTCCGCGAAGTCTCGGCAGCTCCAGCGCCGCCGGCGCCGGGGTGAGCACCGTCGGCCATCTGCTGCGGTCATCGCCAGGCAGCGCGTCCAGGTCCGCGGCCCGCCACGGGCGGCGCGGCTGCCGCGACGTCGACGTACTCGATGCCGAGCACCACCCAGTCGTCGGCGTCGTGGGTCCACAGCAGCCGCGGCGCCGGGCGCGCCTCGGGCAGCGCCGCGAGCTTGCGGGCCTCCTCGCGGTAGGCCTCGGCGAACATCCGCTGCGCCTTCAGCGAGGCGGCCTTCACGAAGTGCCGCGAGCCGTCCTCGCAGGTCAGCACCGAGGCGAAGCCGGGGGTGAAGCCGGCGCCCTGGGACGCGCGCGTCGACGACCGGCGACCCGCACCGCTCCTCGATCACCGCGCGGACGTGCGGCGGCAGGTGCGGCCACTCGAGGCGCCGGGCGGTCCGGCCGTGCGGGATGGTCGTCGGAAGGCGTACGTCGCTCACGCCGCACATCCTCGCGGACGCAGGTCCGCGGCACCGTCCTGTGGGAGACTGGGACGTCCCCAGTTCGCTGACCGAGAGACGTCTGTGCCCACGAACACCGCGCCCCCGCCGGGTCAGACCGACCCCGCGATCATCCGCAACTTCTGCATCATCGCGCACATCGACCACGGCAAGTCCACGCTCGCCGACCGGATGCTGCAGCTGACCGGCGTCGTCGACGCCCGGGCCGCCCGCGCCCAGTACCTCGACCGGATGGACATCGAGCGCGAGCGCGGCATCACGATCAAGAGCCAGGCCGTCCGGATGCCCTGGACGGTTCCGGCGGACAACGCCGAGGGCGCCGAGCCCGGCACCTACGTGCTGAACATGATCGACACCCCGGGCCACGTCGACTTCACCTACGAGGTCTCCCGCTCGCTCGAGGCCTGCGAGGCCGCGGTCCTGCTGGTCGACGCCGCGCAGGGCATCGAGGCGCAGACGCTGGCGAACCTCTACCTCGCGATGGGCGCCGACCTCCACATCATCCCGGTGCTCAACAAGATCGACCTGCCCGGCGCCAACCCGGAGAAGTACGCCGCGGAGCTGGCCGGCCTGGTCGGCTGCGACCCGGACGACGTGCTCCGGGTCAGCGCCAAGACCGGCGTGGGCGTCGAGGGCCTGCTCAACGAGATCGTCAAGCGAGACGCCGGCACCGGTCGGCGACGCCGACAAGCCGGCCCGCGCGCTGATCTTCGACTCGGTCTACGACACCTACCGCGGCGTGGTCACCTACGTCCGGGTCATCGACGGCAAGCTCAGCCACCGCGACCGGATCAAGATGATGTCGACCGGCGCCGTGCACGAGATGCTCGAGGTCGGCGTGATCAGCCCCGAGCCGGTCAAGGCCGGCGACCTCGGCGTCGGCGAGGTCGGCTACCTGATCACCGGCGTGAAGGACGTCCGCCAGTCCCGGGTCGGCGACACCGTCACCACCCAGCACCACGGCGCCACCGAGGCGCTCGGCGGCTACAAGCACCCCAACCCGATGGTCTACGCCGGGCTCTACCCGATCGACGGCGACCAGTTCGCCGACGCTGCGCGAGGCGCTGGAGAAGCTGCAGCTCAACGACGCCGCGCTGACCTACGAGCCGGAGACCTCCGGCGCGCTCGGCTTCGGCTTCCGGATCGGCTTCCTCGGGCTGCTGCACATGGAGATCACCCGGGACCGGCTCGAGCGCGAGTTCAACCTCGACCTGATCTCGACCGCGCCCAACGTCGTCTACGAGCGTGCTCATGGACGACGGCTCGGAGCTCGAGGTCACCAACCCGAGCGAGTTCCCCGAGGGCAAGATCGCCGAGGTCCGCGAGCCGGTCGTCAAGGCCACGATCCTGTCGCCGAGCGACTACATCGGCACGATCATGGAGCTCTGCCAGACCAAGCGCGGCACCCTCGCAGGGCATGGACTACCTCTCCGAGGACCGCGTCGAGATGCGCTACACGCTGCCGATGGGCGAGATCGTCTTCGACTTCTTCGACCAGCTGAAGTCGCGCACCAAGGGCTACGCCTCGCTCGACTACGAGCGCGCGGGCGAGCAGGCCGCCGACCTGGTGAAGGTCGACATCCTGCTCCAGGGCGAGCCGGTCGACGCGTTCTCCGCGATCGTGCACAAGGACGCGGCCTACTCCTACGGCGTGATGATGGCCGGCAAGCTCAAGGAGCTGATCCCGCGCCAGCAGTTCGAGGTGCCGATCCAGGCCGCCATCGGCGCCCGGGTGATCGCCCGCGAGAACATCCGCGCGATCCGCAAGGACGTGCTCGCCAAGTGCTACGGCGGCGACATCACCCGCAAGCGCAAGCTGCTCGAGAAGCAGAAGGAGGGCAAGAAGCGGATGAAGATGGTCGGCCGGGTCGAGGTGCCCCAGGAGGCCTTCGTCGCCGCGCTCTCCACCTCGCAGCCGACCGGGGAGAAGCCCAAGAAGTGACGGTGCTCCTGGTCGACTGGATCCGGAGCGCGTGAGCGTTCGGCAGGACCTGCTGGAGGAGTGGCAGCTCACGCCGGACGGCGAGCCGACGGGCGTCGCCCCGGTTCGCACGGCGGGCGGCCGCCCGGCCGTGCTCAAGCTCGGGGCCGCCGAGCACGAGCACCTGGCGCTCCAGCACTGGCACGGCGTCGGCGCGGTCCAGCTGCTCCGGGCCGACCCGCACCGCTGCGCGCTGCTGCTCGAGCGGCTGCACCCCGAGGACCTCACCGACCTCTGGGACGTCGAGGCGTGCGAGATCGTCGGCGGTCTCTACGCGCGGCTGCACGTCCCGGCCCCGCCGCAGCTGCCCGCTCCTGTCGCAGCAGGTACGGCGCTGGACCGAGGGCTCTCGCCGACGCGCCGTTGCCGCGGCGGCTGGTCGAGCAGGCCGTCGCGCTCGGCCGCGACTTCGCCACGGACGAGGCGACCGACGGCCGGATGCTGCACACCGACCTGCACTACGGCCACGTGCTCGCCGGCGACCGCGAGCCGTGGCTGGCGATCGCACCCGAAGCCGCTCAGCGGCGACCCGCACTACGAGGTCGCACCGCTGCTGTGGAACCGCTGGGACGAGCTGCGACCGGCGACGTACGCCGGGGCGTACGGGCTCGCTTCCACGCCGCGATCGACGCGGCGGGCTCGACGAGGACCGGGCGCGCGACTGGGTGTGGTCCGGACCGTCCTCCGCGCGGCTGCCGGACCCCGGACCAGGTGACGCGCTGCATCACGATCGCGAAATCGGTTCAGGACTGAGCGGTCCGGGCTGGGAGGATGTCGCCGTGGCCACCCTGATCTCCGTCAACGTCGGCACCCCGCGCGAGGCGGACTGGGCCGAGATCGGCCGCACGTCGATCGCAGAAGCACCCGGTCGCCGGGCGGGTCGCCGTACGCACCCTCGGCGTCGACGGCGACCAGGTGTCCGACACCAAGCACCACGGCGGGCGTCGACCAGGCGGTCTACGCGTTCGCCCGCGAGGACCTCGACTGCTGGGCCGGCGAGCTCGGCCACGAGATCCCGCGACGGCAGTTCGGCGAGAACCTCACCACGCCAGGGCATCGACGTCAACGAGGCCGAGGTCGGGGAGCGCTGGCGGATCGGCGACGGCCGAGCTCGAGGTCGCGCAGCATCCGGACCCCGTGCAACGACTTCAAGAACTGGATGGGTCTGTCCGGCTTCGACAACCGCGCCTGGGTCAAGCGGTTCGCCGCGGTCGGCCGGCCGGGTCCGTACCTGCGGGTGACTCGTCGAGGGCGAGATCGGCGCGGGCGACGCGATCGAGGTCGTGCACCGGCCCGGGCACGGGGTCACCGTGACGACGATGTTCCGGGCGCTGACCACCGAGCCGGCGCTGCTGCCGCGAGCTGCTGCGGGTCGACGGACTGGTCGCCGAGGCCCGGGAGAAGGCCGAGAAGTACGTCGCCACGCTGACCTGAGCGAGCTTTGCTACCCGTGAGTTGGGTTCGTGATCTAGGTTACTCCGCAACCCCGTTCCTCTCGGCCGCACCGCAGGAGTGATCAATGACCGCCCAGGCCAGCCCGGCCCCCCATTTCGACGCTGGCTTCGTCGACAACCTGACCCAGAACTGTCGCGGTGCAGTTCCTCGACCGCGTCGCCGCGTCCGCCGAGCACGAGGCGTTCCGCTACCCCCGTGGTGAGGCCTGGGAGTCGGTCACCTGGCAACAGGCCGGTGACCTCGTCGAGAAGCTGGCCGCCGGCCTGCTCTCGCTCGGGCATCCAGTCCGAGCAGCGGGTCGGCATCGTGTCCGGCACCCGCTACGAGTGGATCCTGGCCGACCTGGCGATCATGTGCGCCGCCGGCGCCACGACCACCGTCTACCCGTCGACGAACAGCCGAGGACACGGCGTACATCCTCGGCGACTCCGAGAGCCGGGTCGTGTTCGCCGAGGACGACGAGCAGATCGCCAAGCTCAAGGAGCACAAGAGCGAGCTGCCGCACGTCGGCAAGGTCGTCACCTTCGACGGCACCGTCGACGGCGACTGGGTGATCGGTCTCGACGACCTCGCCAAGCTCGGTGAGGCCTACCTCGCCGAGCACCCCGGCGTGGTCGAGGAGACCTCGCGCGTCGATCGCTCCCGACCAGCTGGCGACGCTGATCTACACCTCCGGCACCACCGGCAGGCCCAAGGGCGTGCGGCTGCTGCACCGCTCGTGGGTCTACGAGGGCACCGCGATCCAGGTGCAGGACATCCTCGACGAGGACGACCTGCAGTTCCTGTGGCTGCCGATGGCGCACTCGTTCGGCAAGGTGCTGCTCTCCGCGCAGCTCGCCTGCGGGTTCGCGACCGCGGTCGACGGCCGGGTCGAGAAGATCGTCGACAACTGCGGCATCGGTGAAGCCGACGTTCATGGGTGCCGCGCCGCGCATCTTCGAGAAGGCGCACGGCCGGATCGTCACCATGCAGGCCGCCGAGGGCGGCGCCAAGGAGAAGATCTTCAACAAGGCCTTCGAGGTCGGCATCAAGGTCGACAAGCTCAAGCTCGAGGGCAAGTCGGTGCCGTTCCTGCTGAACCTGCAGCACGGTCTCTTCGACAAGCTGGTCTTCAGCAAGGTGCGCGACCGCTTCGGTGGCCGGGTCCGGTTCTTCATCTCCGGCTCGGCCGCGCTGAACTCCGAGATCGCCGAGTTCTTCCACGCCGCCGGCATCCTCATCCTCGAGGGCTACGGCATGACCGAGAACGCCGCCGGCGCCACGGTCAACCACCCCGAGCGACTACAAGATCGGCACCGTCGGCCCCGCGCTCCCGGGCAGCGAGGTGAAGATCGGCGAGAACGACGAGGTCATGCTCCGCGGCCCGCACGTGATGGCCGGCTACCACAACCTGCCGGAGGAGACCGCGAAGACGCTGACCGCCGACGGCTGGCTGCACACCGGCGACAAGGGCAGCCTGGACGCCGACGGCTTCCTGACCATCACCGGCCGGATCAAGGACCTGTTCAAGACCTCCGGCGGCAAGTACGTCGCGCCGACCGGCGATCGAGTCGAAGTTCAAGGCGATCTGCCCCTACACCAGCCAGTTCCTGGTGTTCGGCAGCGAGCGCAACTTCGTGGTCGCGCTGATCACCCTCGACCCCGACGCGATGGCCGGCTGGGCGGAGGAGAACGGCATGTCCGGCACGTCGTACTCCGAGATCGTCGGCTCCGACGCGGTCAAGACGATGGTCGCCGGCTACGTCGACGAGCTCAACTCCCGCCTGAACCGCTGGGAGACCATCAAGAAGTGGGAGATCCTCGACCACGACCTGACCATCGAGTCCGGCGAGCTGACCCCCTCGATGAAGGTCAAGCGCAACGTCGTCGAGGACAACAACAAGGACCGGATCGCGGCCTTCTACAGCTGAGCGAGACCCCGGTCAGTCCAGACGCGCAGGGCGGTGACCACGGTCGCCGCCGGGCTGTGACTGAGCTCCTGTGTTGACCTGTTCGAACATATGTTCGATGATGAGGTGTGGCAGCGACCGACACCCTCGACACCATCGCGCAGCTCCGCACCCGGATGGAGCGGCTGCACGACGGGGTGCCGCGGCTGCCGCTGGAGACCCACCCGGCGCTGGCCGGGCTGGTGCAGCTGCGCGCCGGGGGCAGCTACGCCGTCGACAGCGCCACCCTCGCGCTGGCGCTGATGGCCGGGCCGTCGCGGGCCGGGAGCTGGTGCGCGGTCGTGGGGGTCGGCGACTTCGGGGCCGAGGCGGCCAGCGCGCTCGGCGTCGACCTGGACCGCACCGTGCTGGTGCCCGACCCGGGGGACGCAGTGGCTCGAGGTCACCGCCGCGCTGGTCGACGTCGCGACCGTGGTGGTGGTCCGCCCGCGCGGGCGGGTCCCCGAGCAGGTCGCCGAGAAGCTCGGCGCCCGGCTCCGCAAGCGCTCGGCCGCGCTGGTCGCGTGGGGTGACTGGCCGCGCTGCGAGGTGCGGCTGACCACCCGCGAGCCCACCTGGTCGGGGGTCGGGCAGGGGCACGGCCACCTGCCGGCCCGCCGGCTCGTGGTCGAGGCGCAGCGCGGGTACGGCGCCGCCGCGGCGCGGGGCGCTGTGGTTCCCGGCCGAGGACCAGACCTACCGCCGGGTCGAGCCAGCTCGCCGCCGTACCCGCCGTGGAGGCGGCGAGCTGAGCATGAGAGTCATGGTCGTCTGGTGCCCGGACTGGCCGGTGGTCGCCGCGCTGGCCGACGACGGGCCTGCCGACGCACCTGCCGGCCGCGGTCTTCCACGCCAACCGGGTGGTCAGGCCGGCAACGTCGCCGCCCGCGTCGTCCGGCGTACGTCGAGGGATGCGGCGCCGCGACGCGCAGGGGCGCTGCCCCGAGCTGAAGGTGTACGCCGCCGCCCCGACCGCGACGCCCGGGCGCTTCGAGCCGGTGCTGGCCGCGGTCGAGGAGCTGCGGCCCGGGGGTGACCCCGCTGCGGCCGGGGCTGCTGGCGGTGCGGGCGCCGGGGCGGTTCCACGGCGGCGAGCCGGCCGGCGCCGCGCTGCTCGCCGAGCGGCTGGTCGGGCTCGGGGTCTGGGACTGCCGGTTCGGCGTCGCCGACGAGCTGTTCACCGCCGAGCAGGCGGCCCGGCTGGCCGAGCGCGCAGGACTGCCGGGTGGTCGAGCCGGGGGAGTCGGTGCCGTTCCTGCGCGGGCTGCCGGTCGAGGTGCTCGAGGACGCTCGACGCGGTCAGCCTGCTCGGCGGCTCGGGCTGCGCACCCTCGGCGACCTGGCCGACCTGTCGGCGGTCGACGTGCGCGACCGGTTCGGCCGGCAGGTCGCCTGGGTGCACCGGGTGGTCGGCGGCGCCGGCGCCGTACCAGCTCGCGACCCGCACCCCGCCGCCCGACCTGGCCTGCCACGTCGACTTCGAGCCGCCGCTCGACAACGCCGAGACGATCAGCTTCAGCGTCCGGCAGACCGCCGACCGGGTCGTCGACCAGCTGGCCCGGCTCGGGCTGGTCTGCACCGAGGTGCTGGTCGAGGCGCGCTGCGAGGGCTCCAGCGAGCCGGCGTCGTCGCGGGTCTGGCTGCACCCGCGCTGGTTCACCGCCGCCGACCTGGTCGACCGGCTGCACTGGCAGCTGCAGGGTGGGTTCCGGGCCGGCGAGGTGCGGGCGCCGGTCGACCGGGTGCTCTTCACGCCGCTGACCGTCGTACCCGACGCCGTGCACGCCGACGGGCTCTGGGGCGGCACCGACGAGCGGGTCGAGCGCGGCATCGCCCGGGTGCAGGGGATGCTCGGCCACGAGGCCGTGGTCCGTCCCGGTGCTCCAGGGCGGCCGCGCGCCCGCCGACCGGCAGGTGCTGGTGCCGTGGGGCGAGCGGCCGACCGGGCTGCGACCCACCGGCCCGCCGTGGCCGGGCAGCATCCCGCCGCCCGCGCCGGCCCGGGTGCTGGCCAGCCCGTGGCCGGCCGCGATGGTCGGCGCCGGCGGCCGCCCGGTCGGCGTCGACGAGCGGGGCGCGGTGACCTGCGAGCCGGAGCGGTTCCGCCCCGGCCCGTCCGGCGACTGGCAGCCGGTCGCCGCCTGGGCCGGGCCGTGGCCGGTCGAGGAGCTCTGGTGGGAGGCCGGACGCCGCGCCGGGTCGCCCGCTTCCAGGTGGTCGGCGTCGACGGCCGCGCCTGGCTGATGACCTGGGACGACGGCGTCTGGTTCACGGAAGCGGCGTAGACTGAGGGCCGACTGATGGGCTGGACCAACCCCGCGATCTCCTGGGGCGAGCTCGAGAAGCGGCTCTCCGGGCGGGTCGAGCACGCCCCAGGACCCCGAGGCGCCGATCTCGACCGCGCAAGCGCAAGCGGCAGCGGGTCGACATCGAGCGACCCGACCGGCCCGGTCACGCCGTACGCCGAGCTGCACTGCCACTCCAACTTCAGCTTCCTCGACGGCGCCAGCGGCCCCGACAAGCTGGTGCTGGAGGCGATCCGGCTCGGCCTGCACGCGCTGGCGATCACCGACCACGACGGGTTCTACGGCGCGCCGCTGTTCGCCGAGACCGCCCAGCTGCACGGCGGGATCGCGACGATCTACGGCGCCGAGCTGTCCCTCGGCCTGACCAGGCCGCAGAACGGCGTCGCCGACCCCGAGGGCAGCCACCTGCTGGTGCTCGCCCGCGGGGTCGAGGGCTACCACCGGCTGGCCGGCGCGATCACCGACGCCCAGCTGCGCGGCGACGAGAAGGGCAAGCCGGTCTACGACCTGGCCGAGCTCGCCGAGCGCGGCCGCGGACCACTGGCTGGTGCTGACCGGCTGCCGCAAGGGCGCCGTACGTCGCGCGCTCGTCGAGTCCGGCCCGCCGTACGCCGCCGCGGAGCTGGACCGGCTGACCGCGCTGTTCGGCCACGAGCACGTCGTGGTCGAGCTGACCGACCACGGCTACCCGACCGACAGCGCCCACAACGACCTGCTCGCCGCGCTCGCCGCCGACCACGGGCTGCCGGTGGTGGCCACCAACAACGTCCACCACGCGCGACCCGACGGAGCACCGGGTCGCCGGCGCGATGGCCGCGGTCCGGGCCCGCCGCAGCCTGGCCGAGATGGACGGCTGGCTGCCCGCGGCCGGGACGGCCAGCCTGCGGTCGGGGGCGGAGATGGCGCGCCGGTTCGCCCGCTTCCCGGGTGCGGTGGCGCGCAGCGTCGCGCTCGCCGACGAGATCGCCTTCGACCTCCAGAAGGCGACCCCGCGGCTGCCCAAGAACGGCATCCCCGACGGGCACACCGCGACCAGCTGGCTGCGCGAGCTCACCGAGCGCGGCTTCGCCGAGCGGTACGCCGGCGGCCGGCTCGAGGAGGAGGCCCGCGAGAAGGTCGAGCACGAGCTGCGGGTGATCGGCGAGAAGGACTTCGCCGGCTACTTCGTGATCGTCCACGACATCGTGCAGTTCGCGCGGTCGCGGGGGATCCTCTGCCAGGGCAGGGGATCGGCGGCCAGCTCGGCGGTCTGCTACGCGCTCGGCATCACCGCGATCGACCCGGTCTTCTACCGGCTGCCGTTCGAGCGGTTCATCTCCCAGCACCGCGACGAGGAGCCCGACATCGACGTCGACTTCGACTCCGACCGGCGCGAGGAGGTGATCCAGTGGGTCTACGAGCGCTACGGCCGGCACAACGCCGCGCAGGTCGCGAACGTCGTCGGCTACCGGCCCAAGATGGCGGTCCGCGACGCCGCCAAGGCGCTCGGCCACTCGCCGGGGCAGCAGGACGCCTGGTCCAAGCAGGTCACCAGCTGGACCACGGTCGCCTCGCGGACGACGGCGGCGAGCACGACGTACCCACCGCCGTCGTCGAGCTCGCCAACGAGTTCCTCGGCGCCCCGCGGCACCTCGGCATCCACTCCGGCGGGATGGTGCTCACCGAGCGGCCGATCGGCGAGGTGGTGCCGATCGAGCGGGCCCGGATGGAGAAGCGCACCGTCCTGCAGTGGGACAAGGACGCCTGCGAGTTCATGGGGCTGGTGAAGTTCGACCTGCTCGGCCTCGGGATGCTCAGCGCGCTCGACCACATGATGCGGATCGTCGCCGAGCACCTCGGCGAGCACTGGGAGCTGAGCACGATCCCCAAGGAGGAGCCGGCGGTCTACGACATGCTCTGCCGGGCCGACTCGGTCGGCGTCTTCCAGGTGGAGAGCCGCGCCCAGATCGGCACCCTGCCCCGGCTGCGGCCGCGGGAGTTCTACGACCTGGCGATCGAGATCGCGCTGATCCGGCCCGGGCCGATCCAGGGCGGCGCGGTCCATCCCTACGTACGCCGGGCGACCGGTCGCGAGGCGGTCGAGTACGCCCACCCGCTGCTGATCCCGGTGCTGGAGCGCACCCACGGGGTGCCGCTGTTCCAGGAGCAGCTGATGGACATGGCGCGGGTGCTCGGCGACTGCAACCGCGACGAGGCCGACCTGCTGCGCCGGGCGATGGGCTCCAAGCGCGGCATCGAGCGGATCGAGTCGATCAAGGAGAAGCTGATGGCCGGGATGGCCCGCAAGGGGATCGCCGGCGACCGAGGCCGACGCGATCTACCTGCAGATCCTGTCCTTCGCGAACTTCGGCTTCGCCGAGAGCCACGCGCTGTCCTTCGCCAAGCTCGTCTACGCCAGCTCGTGGTGCAAGCTGCACTACCCGGGCGCGTTCCTCGCCGCGCTGCTGCGCGCCCAGCCGATGGGGTTCTACTCGCGCGCAGTCGCTGGTCCACGACGCCCGCCGGCACGGCGTCGAGGTGCTCCGCCCCGACCTCACGCTGTCCGGGGCGACCGCCGACCTCGAGCTCGCCGGCTCACCCGGTCCGACCGGGCTCGACGTCCTGCCTCGTGGACGGCGCGCGGGCCGAGTGGGTGCCGGCACGCCCGACCCGACCCCGGAGCACCGGCGGGACACGCGCGTACGCCGTACGTCTCGGGCTGGACTCGGTCCGCGGGATCGGCACGTCGGTCGCCGAGCGGATCGTGGCGGCCCGGGCGGAGCGGCCGTTCGCCGACCAGGTCGACCTGTCGCGGCGGGCCGGGCTCGACGCCCGGCAGCTCGAGGCACTCGCGACCGCCGGGGTCTTCGACGGCACCGGCCTCAACCGCCGGCAGGCGCTGTGGAACGCCGGCTGGACCGAGACCGACGAGCACCTCGAGGGGATCCGGGTCGCCGGGCCGGCGCCGATGCTGCCCGAGATGGACGACGTCGAGATCACCATGGCGGACATGTGGGCCACCGGGATCACGCCGGAGCGGGCACCCGTTCGAGCACCTGCGGGACCGGCTGCGCGCGGCCGGGATCAAGGCGGTCGCCGACACCGCGACCGCCGAGTCCGGGCGCCGGGTGCACGTCGCGGGGCTGGTCACCCACCGGCAGCGGCCGGGCACCGCCGGTGGCGTCACGTTCCTCAACCTCGAGGACGAGACCGGGATGCTCAACGTGATCTGCACGGTCGGGGTGTGGCGGCGCTACCGGAGCGTCGCCAACAGCTGCGGCGGGCATGGTGATCCGAGGCATCCTCGAGCGCCAGGACGGCGTCACCAACCTGCTCGCCGACCGGCTCGCGCCGATCGAGACGGTGCACGCGGAGGCCGGTCAGGCGCTGCGCGGCGCGGCACCGCTCGCGCGACTTCCAATGAGGCTCACCGGAACCACACAGGGAACGCACAGAGACGGGAGGTCTCATCGAGACATGGACTCGATGACCACGATCTCGGCCTCTCCCACGACCTGCCCCGCATCGTCGAGCGGAACAAGAGGATGGGACGGCGCGGCATGCTCGCCGTCTTCGGCGCGGCGGGTGTCGCCGCCGTCGCCGTGAGCTGCGGGACCGACGACCCGGAGACCAGCACCTCCACGAGCAGCTCCGCCCCAGGGCGCCCCGCCCGGTGGCGGCGCGCCGCCCGGAGGCCAGGCGTCCTCGGTCCAGGTCGCCGACGGCGAGATCCCCGAGGAGACCGCCGGCCCCTACCCGGGTGACGGCTCGAACGGCGTCAACGTGCTCACCGAGTCCGGCGTCGTGCGCAGCGACCTCACCACGTCGTTCGGCTCGGCGTCCGGTGTCGCCGAGGGCGTCCCGGTCACGATCAGGCTCAAGGTCTACGACCTGAACGGCGAGGACGTCTCCGCGATGGCCGGCGCCGCCGTCTACCTGTGGCACTGCGACCGCGAGGGCCACTACTCGATGTACGCCGAGGAGGTCGCCGACGAGAACTACCTGCGCGGCGTCCAGGAGACCGACGCCGACGGTCGCGTCGAGTTCACCTCGATCTTCCCGGCCTGCTACGCCGGCCGCTGGCCGCACATGCACTTCGAGGTCTACCAGTCGCTCGACGACGCCACGTCGTACACCAACAAGCTGCGCACCTCGCAGCTCGCGCTGCCCCAGGACGTCTGCGACGACGTCTACGCCACCGAGGGCTACGAGCAGTCGGTCACCAACCTGGCCGGCGTCAGCCTGGACAGCGACGGCATCTTCGCCGACGGCTACTCGCTGCAGATGGCCACCGTCACCGGCTCCGTCGACGACGGCTACACGATCACCCTCAACGTCCCCGTCTGAACGTTGAATCGGGAGTTTTGGTCACTCGAATCGGGACTTTTGGTCAATGCCCTGTCCACAACTCCCGACTCAACCGGTCAGAACTCCCGATTCAACCGGTCAGAAGTCCCGATTCAACGTGGTGGGAGGATGGGCGCGTGCCGTCCGCCCTGCCCTCCGGTGATCCGGTCCCCGAGGACGGTGCGCTGCCGGAGAGCGCGCTGGCGGGGGTCGGGACGCGGCCGTTCGGGTTCTACGTGCACGTGCCGTTCTGCACGGTGCGGTGCGGCTACTGCGACTTCAACACCTACACGGTCGACGAGCTCGGGCCGGCCGGGGGAGCGCCGGGCGCGAGCCGGGCGACGTACGCCGAGGCCGCGATCGCGGAGGTACGGCGGGCGCGGGCCGTGCTGGGCGACGCGACGTCCCGGTCAGCACGGTGTTCTTCGGCGGCGGCACGCCGACCCTGCTGAGCCCGGCCGACCTGGCGAGCATCGTGCGCGGCGATCGGCGACGAGTTCGGGCTGGTCCGCGGGCGCCGAGGTGACGACCGAGTCGAACCCGGACAGCGTGGCGCCTGCGGACCTGAGTCCGGCTGCGCGAGGGCGGCTTCAACCGGATCTCGTTCGGCATGCAGTCCGCGGTCGCCGCACGTGCTCGAGGTCCTCGACCGCACCCACGACCCGCTCCGGGTGCCGGACGTCGTCGACTGGGCGCGGGCGGCGGGCTTCGAGCAGCTCAGCCTCGACCTGATCTACGGCACCCCCGGCGAGTCGCTCGCGGACTGGGAGACCAGCGTCGAGGCCGCGCTCGCCTGCGCGCCCGACCACGTGTCGGCGTACTCGCTGATCGTCGAGGAGGGCACCGCGCTCGCGCGACGGGTGAAGCGCGGCGAGCTGCCGATGCCGGACGAGGACGACCTCGCCGACAAGTACGTGCTGGTCGACGAGCGGCTCGACAGAGCCGGTCTGGGCTGGTACGAGGTCTCGAACTGGGCGAAGGACGACGCGAGCCGCTGCCGCCACAACCTGCTCTACTGGACCGGCGGCGACTGGTGGGGCGTCGGCCCCGGCGCGCACTCCCACGTCGGCGGCGTGCGGTGGTGGAACGTCAAGCACCCGGCGGCGTACGCCGACCGGATCGGCTCCGGGCACAGCCCGGCGCACGCCCGCGAGGTGCTCGACGACGACAGCCGCCGGGTGGAGCGGGTGCTGCTCGAGCTGCGGCTGCGCGACGGGCCTGCCGACCGAGCGTGCTCGACGCGCACGGCCGGGCGGCGGTGCCGGACCTGGTGGCGCGCGGGCTGCTCGACCGGAGCGCGGCGACCGGCTGGTCCCGACCCGCACCGGTCGGCTGCTCGCCGACGCGATCGTCCGCGACCTACTGCCGTAGGACCTCCGACGGGGCCTAGGGTGTCGGCCATGACCCAAGGTCCCGAGACCCGGACCCGAACGCGCAGCCGGCCGGCGAGTCGGCCCCGCCGCCGCCCTACGGCCAGCCCGCCCCGCCGCCGTACGGCCAGCCCGCCGCCGCCGCCGCGGCCAGGCCCAGCCGCCGGCTACGCCCAGCCGGCTACCCGCCGCCGCAGGCGGGCGGCCGTACGGCCGAACCCGCCGCGCCGTACGGCGTGCACCCGGTCACCGGCATCCCGTACTCCGACAAGTCCAAGCTGGTCGCCGGCCTGCTCCAGATCCTGATCCCGCTCGGCATCGGCCGGTTCTACATCGGCGACACCAAGATCGGCGTCTGGCAGCTCGTCGTCACGATCCTGACCTGCGGCATCGGCGCTCTGTGGCCGTTCATCGACGGCATCATGATCCTCGCGACCGACAGCAAGGACGCCAGGGACGGCGCTGCCGCTACGC
Source organism: uncultured Actinomycetota bacterium (assembly GCA_963716655.1). Classification (GTDB taxonomy): domain Bacteria; phylum Actinomycetota; class Actinomycetes; order Propionibacteriales; family Nocardioidaceae; genus Nocardioides. The sequence continues at coordinate 142,325 of CAVQTV010000001.1, forward strand.
AGCTGACGCCGAGCCCGCCGTACGCGACCCCGGCGGTCACGCCGCGGAGCAGCTGGTCGATCTCGGGGCGGTAGTCGTCGTTCACGGTCAGGTCGGCGGCGACCACCAGCGCGAGCGCGACGCACAGCAGCCCGCCGGCGGCGGCTGCTGCGGTGATCGATCCGGGTCCTCATGGTGCGGTCATCCTTCCAGCGCGGGCGCCCCGAGGGAGCGGGTTCGATGTCCCGTGTCGAGATCGGGACATCGGGCAGATGCCGGCGGGACGTCGGCCGCCGGATTGTTCTCGCTCATGAACCGACCCACTACAGGAGAACACCGATGAACGAGATCCACCTGGGCGCCGGCGTCCTGGACCCGCAGCTCACCCAGACCACGAACCACCGCGGCCACCCGACGCCGTCCCGCTCCGCCGCCGGCTGCTCGCCGCTGGCCGCGGTGGTGTCGCCGCTCGCCCTGTCGGCGCAGTACGCGCTCGACCCGACCGGGATGCTGCCCCGCGACGACTCCGCAGGCTTCCTCGCCGCGATCGCGGAGGAGCCGGGCCAGTACCTCGCTCTCGACGGTCGTCTACGTGGTCGGCATGATCACGCTGGTCGCGTGGGCGCTGACCCTGTTCGCGGCCCTGCGCGACCGGATGCCGAAGCTCGCGGCGACCACCGCCACGATGCTGACCCTCGCCGCGATCGGCGGGTCCGGCTTCGCCGGGCTCCGGCTGGCGGCGTGCTCCTTCGTCGCGGACGGCGAGGTGTCGGCGGGTGCCGTCGAGATCTGGTCGCGGATCCAGGAGGGTCCGGCCTTCAACGTCCTGACCCCGCTGCTGGTGATGGCGATCCTCGGCAGCCTGCTCGCCGGCGTAGCGATGATCCGGGCGCGGTCCGAGCTCACCGTCTGGGCTGGCCCGCTCTACCTCGCCGGGTTCGTCCTCGGCTCTGGTGAGTTCCCGGTCGCGTTCAGCGTCGTCGGCGGCGCTGCTGCAGGCGGTCGCGGTGGTGCTGGTGGCCAGGCTCGCGATCAAGCGGTAGCCGACGAAGTCGATGAGCTCCTCGACCCGGCCCAGCAGGGCCGGGTCGAGGTCGTTGTACGACGAGACCCTGCCGAGGATGTGCTTCCAGGCGCGGGCGGTGTCGGCCTGGTCGCGGTGCGGCCAGCCGAGCTGCTGGCAGACGCCCTTCTTCCACTCGATGGTGCGCGGGCACGTCGGGCCAGCGCTGCAGGCCGAGCCGCTCGGGCTTCACCGCGGCCCAGATGTCGATGAACGGGTGACCGACGATCAGCACGTGCTTGCCGACCGGCGACTTCGCGATGCCCTGGGCGATCCGGCTCTCCTTGGAGCCCGCGCACCAGGTGGTCGACCAGCACGCCGACCTTGCGCTCCGGGCCGGGCCGGAAGTCGCGCAGGTGGTCGGCCAGGTCGTCGACGCCGCCGAGGTACTCCACGACCACGCCCTCGATGCGCAGGTCGTCGCCCCAGACCTTCTCGACCAGCTCGGCGTCGTGGCGGCCCTCGACGAAGATCCGGCTGGCCCGGGCGACCCGGGCCTTCGCGCCGTGGCACGGCGACCGAGCCGGACGCCGTACGCGTCGGCTGCGCCGGAGCGCCGCCGCGCGGGCGGCGCGACCAGGATCACCGGCCGGCCCTCGAGCAGGAAGCCCGGGCCCGAGCGGGAAGGTGCGACGCTTGCCGCGCCGGTCCTCGAGGGTCAGCGTGTGCAGGTCGCGGTCGACCGCGACGATCTCGCCGCACCAGTCGGTGGTGACCTCCTCGACCACGGCGCCGAGCTCGGCGGGCGCCTCGACGGCGCGGCCGCGCTTCGGGGCGCGCCAGTCGGTGGCCAGGACGTCGGTGCCGTAGCGGTCGCGGGAAGTCACCCGTCGACCGCTAGGCGGCAGCACCGACAGCGCCCGGGAGGGCACGCCGTCAGTCGTCGGAGTCGTCGGTCGTCGTCGCGTCGTCGCTCGTCCGACTCTCCTCCGGCGTCTTGCCGCCGTGCACGTCGAGCTCCTCGGGCGACTTCGCGTCGTCCTCGTCGGCAGCGGCTTGGCGAGCGGGTTGTCGTCGGTGGGCTGGAGGTCCTCGGGGAGGTCCTCGTCCTCGATGCCTGGGTGGGCGTGCTCGTCGCTCATGACGGAGCACGTACCCGCTCAGATCGAGCGGCAACCGCTTCTGGCTGCGCGGCAGCTGCTCGTAGCCCGCGGCGTACGGCGGCCGCCAGCCCCTCGCGCGGCCACGGCCACTCGCCCGCGTCGAGCGCCTGGTCGACGGGCACGCCCGCGGCCGGCGAGGTCGCGGATCGTCTCGGCGACGATGCCGATGGTGTTGCGCTGCTCCTCGACGAAGTCGCGGTCGACCGGCGCACCGTGGCCGGGCACGACGACGCTGCCGGGGGTGGTCAGGCCGAGCACGATGTCGAGGCTCAGCGGCCAGTCCATCGGGCAGCAGTCGCTCGCCGAACGGCACGGCGTGCGAGCGGACTCCTCGACCAGGTCGCCGGCGAGCAGCACGTCGGCGTCCGGCACCCGCAGCACCAGGTCGCCGGCGGTGTGCCCGCGGCCGGGGTGCACCAGCTCGACCTGCCGGTCGCCGAGGTCGAGGACCAGCGCGCTGGAGAAGGTGCGGTCCGGGCCGACACGATCTCGGTCGCCAGCACGTCCGTCGGGTGCGGGTCGTCGGGGGCGTCGGCGTACCGCTCCTTGAGGTCGCTCGCCCGCACGTGGCCAGCTCCTCGGCCGCGATCTCGTGGGCGACGATCGGGATCTCGCCGTACGCCGCGCGGAACGTGCCGTTGCCGAAGGTGTGGTCGAAGTGCTCGTGGGTGTTGACGATCCCGATCACCTCGCCGGCGCCGAGCCGGCGTACGTCGTCGACGACCTCGCGGGCCGCGCCGGCCGGAGCCGTGCGTGTCGACGACCAGCAGGCCGCGGCGCCGCCGACCAGGGTCACGTTGACGTCGAACCACTCGTAGCGCGCGACCCAGACCCGGTCGGCGATCTCGGTGAAGGCCACCCGGTCACCCTAGGGGTGCAGCGGCTCAGCAGAGGCCGGCGTGCAGCCCGCGGCGCAGCATCTCGCCGAGCTCGGCGAGGTCGCGGGCGGTGCGGGGGAACGCGATGCACCTGCTGCGTGCGCGCCGGCGTCGTCGACCCACTGGATCTCGACGCCGCCGGGCGTGAGCCGCGGCGATGCGGACGCCGAGCAGGTCGCCCGGGCGGGTGCCGGTGCCGAGCGACGACGGCCTGGCGCAGCTCGTCCTGGTGGCAGTCGTTGGCGTGCTCGACCGAGCGCTGCAGGTGGCCGCGGTTGAGGTGGTGCGCGCGGCTGCGGAACTCGCTCGAGCGGCACCCGAGCTGGCGCTCGGCGCGTCGGCGGCGGTCGCCGGGCGGGCGAGCAGCACGAAGTTGAGGTCGAGCGCACGACGTGGCGGACCTCGTCGCAGCAGTCGCAGTGCTCGCGCCGGTGCGCTCGAGGCGGCCGGCGAGGGTCAGGGTGTCGCCGCGCTCGCGGCCGCCGCGGCGCGGGCCGAGCCCGCTGGTGACGGTCAGCAGCGCGCTGCGGCTGCCGGCGGCGGCCGCGGGCGACGGGGGAGCTCGGCGGGCAGCACGAACGGTCGGCGTAGCCGCGGTGGTCGCTGAGCCCGAGCGTCGTCGTCCTCGCGACGGCGTGCGGCTCGCCCTCGATCGACCAGGCTGACGGTGGCCGGGCAGGCCAGGATGCTGCGGGCGTCGGCCGCGACGCAGGCGCGGGTCGCTGTCGGGCTGCGGTGCTCGGTCGTGGTCACCGGTGACTCCTCCTGCGCGATGAAGTTAGGTAAGCCTAACCTACTGCGATCGTCGTCGGCGCACCGGGGCTTCCGCGATGCGGCCGACGGCCGCCGGGCTAGTACCCTTGGCACTCCGGACAATCGAGTGCCAGCAGCGACATCGCGGGAGGAGGCGGGCGAGTGCAGGAGGAGCGCAGGCTCGCCGTGCTCCGCGCGATCGTCGAGGACTACGTCACCACCGAGGAGCCGGTCGGCTCCAAGGCGCTCGTCGAGCGGCACGGCCTCGGCGTCTCGCCGGCGACGGTGCGCAACGACATGGCCGCGCTCGAGGACGAGGGCTACATCACCCAGCCGCACACCAGCGCCGGCCGGGTGCCGACCGACAAGGGCTACCGGCTCTTCGTCGACCGGCTGACCACCGTCAAGCCGATGAGCGCGGCGGAGAAGCGGGCGATCGCCACCATCCTCGACGGCGCGGTCGACCTCGACGACGTCGTCAACCGCTCGGTGCGGCTGCTCGCGCAGCTCACCCGCCAGGTCGCGGTCGTGCAGTACCCCACGCTGTCCCGCTCCACGGTGCGGCACGTCGAGGTGGTCGCGCTCGCGCCGAACCGGCTGCTGGTCGTGCTGATCCTCAGCACCGGCCGGGTCGAGCAGCGGCTCGTCGAGCTCGGCCACCGACCTCGGCGACGAGGACCTCGTCGAGCTGCGCACCCAGGTCAACCGGGCCGCGACCGGCGAGATCATCGCGGACGCCGGCGACCGCGCTGCGGGCGCTGGTGCCCGCCGACGGCGGTCACGCCCGCTCGGCGCCGTCGTCGAGACGCTGGTCGAGGCGATGTCCGACCACCGCTCCGACGAGCGGATCGCGGTCGGCGGCGCCGCCAACCTGGCCCGCTTCGGCGACAACTTCGACTCCGCCGTACGGCCGCTGCTCGAGGCGCTCGAGGAGCACGTCGTGCTGCTCAAGCTGCTCGGCGAGGCGTCCACCGGCGAGCTGCTCACCGTCCGGATCGGCCACGAGGGCCCGTACCAGGAGCTCGCCTCGACGAGCGTCGTCGCCGACCGGCTACGGCCCGGGCGACGAGGCCTTGGCCCGGCTCGGCATCGTCGGCCCCACCCGCATGGACTACCCCGGCTCGATGGCGGCGGTGCGCGCCGTCGCCCGCTACGTCTCGCGCATCCTCGACGAGGCCTGAGCCTCGCCCCGATCACGACACACTGAAGGAACACAGTTGAGTCAGGACCTGTACGAGCTTCTCGGCGTCTCCCGCGACGCGGACGCCGACGCCATCAAGAAGGCCTACCGGCGGCTCGCCCGGCAGTACCACCCCGACGTCAACCCGGACCCGGAGGCCCAGGACCGGTTCAAGGAGATCTCGCTCGCCTACGAGGTGCTCTCCGACCCGCAGAAGCGCGCGTCGTACGACCGTGGCGGCGACCCGTTCGGCGGCGCCGGCGGGGCTTCGGCCAGGGCGCCGGCTTCTCGTTCACCGACATCATGGACGCGTTCTTCGGCGGCGGCGCCGGCGCCGGCCTCGGGCCGCGGCCCGCGACCGCGCGAGCGCCGCGGCCAGGACGCGCTGATCCGGCTCGAGGTCGAGCTCGCCGAGGCGGCCTTCGGCGTCACCCGCGAGCTCAAGGTCGACACCGCGGTGCTCTGCACCACCTGCCACGGCGAGGGTACGGCGCCGGGCACCCACCCGCTCCCGTGCGAGACCTGCCACGGCGCCGGCGAGGTGGCGCACGTGCAGCGCTCGTTCCTCGGCGAGATCCGCACCCTGCGCCCGTGCGCGGCCTGCCGCGGCTTCGGCAGCGATCATCCCGGACCCGTGCCGCGAGTGCTCGGGCGACGGCCGGGTGCGCTCGCGCCGCACCCTCACCGTGAAGATCCCGGCCGGCGTCGACACCGGCACCCGCGTCCAGCTCGCCGGCGAGGGCGAGGTCGGCCCCGGCGGCGGCCCGGCCGGCGACCTGTACGTCGAGATCCACGTCGCCCCGCACGAGGTCGTTCACCCGGCACGGCAACGACCTGCACTGCACGGTCACGCTGCCGATGACCGCGGCCGCGCTCGGCACGACGCTGACCCTGCCGACCCTCGAGGCCGACGTCGTCGGCCGAGCGACGAGAGCCGACGACCCGAGCTGGAGACCAGCTTCGAGCTCGACGTCCGCCCCGGCACCCAGTCCGGCGCCGACCAGGTGCTGCGCGGCCGCGGCGTGCCCGGGCTGCGCGGCGGCCGCGGCGACCTGGTCGTCACGATCGTCGTCGAGACCCCGACCAGGCTCGACCCGCGCCAGGAGGAGCTGCTCCGCGAGCTCGCGGCGATCCGCGACGAGGAGCAGCCGTCCGGCCAGGTGCGACCCGGGCAGAAGTCGGTCTTCGGCCGGCTGCGCGACGCGTTCAACCACGCACTGATGTCTCTCCCGGTCCACCTCGTCCCGACCTCGACGGCGTCGCGCGTCGGCGCCGAGGTGACGGTCGAGGGCGACGAGGCGCACCACGCGGTCGCCGTACGCCGGCTGCGGGTCGGTGAGCAGGTCGTGCTCACCGACGGCGCCGGGACGTCGGTGCGCGGCGTCGTCGCGTCGACCGGCAAGCGGGTGTTCACGGTCGACGGTCGAGGCGGTGATCCGGCACGAGCCGGCCCGAGCCCGAGGTCGTCGTCGTCCAGGCGATCCCCAAGGGCGACCGCGGCGAGCTCGCCGTCGAGGTGCTGACCGAGATCGGCGTCGCGACGGATCGTCCCGTGGGCGGCGTCGCGCAGCGTCGCGGTCTGGAAGGGCGAGCGGGCCGCGAAGTCGCTGGCGCGCTGGCGCTCCACCGCGCGCGAGGCCGCCAAGCAGGCCCGGCGCTCGTGGTTCCCCGAGGTCGCCGAGCTGGCCTCCACGGCGGACGTCGTCGCGCTGGTCGCCGGCGCCGACCTCGCCGTCGTGCTGCACGAGGAGGCGACCGTCGCTCGCTCGCGGCCCTCGACGTCCCGCCGTCCGGGCGGATCGTCGTCGTCGTCGGCCCCGAGGGCGGGCTGTCCGACGACGAGGTCGCGGCGTTCGTCGCCGCCGGCGCCGTCTCGGTGCGGCTCGGCGCCGAGGTGCTGCGCACCTCGACCGCCGGAGTCGCCGCCGTCGCCGCGCTGCTGTCGCGCACCCCGCGCTGGGGCTAGCGCGCCAGCAGCTCCTCGACCCGGGCGATCTCGTCGTCGAGGTCGGACCGCTCCGCGCTTCGTGAGCGTCGCGGAAGCAGCTCGACGATCTCGACCCGGTCGTCGTCGACCCGCCAGAGGCCCTCGAGCATCCCGTCGACGAAGCACGCATCATCGCCGACGCCGCCGTTCGGCGCCCATCCAGGCGTCGGCGCTTCGTCGGCGGTCGGTGACCCGGTCGCGCCCGGCGTGCGAGAGCCAGACGTTGTCGTAGGTGCCGAGCAGCCGCACCGGCGCCGGCAGCGTCCTCGTCGTCGATCACGCCGTCGGGCACGTCGTAGAGGACCTTGCCGGCCTCGTCCTCGTGCCGCACCAGGTCGGCCATCGCCCTTGAGCACCGGACCGAGCCGGGTGACGCCCGACCAGGCGGTCACGTCGGCGGCCGACGCCGGCCCGAACGCCGCAGGTAGCGGCGCACGACGTCTCGCGGCGACGTCCGGCTCAGCGTCGACGTCGTAGACGCCGCCGCACCCCACGTGCCTCGAGCGGCTGCGCCAGCGGCACCACCGCGGCGACCGCCGGTCGCCGTGGGCAGTTCGGCAGCGTCGCCGCCGCGGCGGGCGCTCTGCGACCAGCGCCGCGGCGCGAACTGCGGCACGCCGGCGTCGGTGCGTGGTTGCGCTGCACCCGCTCCATCACCGACCTGGGTCCACGGCCGCAGCGCCAGCGCGTCCTCGGGCGTGAGCAGGTGGATGGTGCCGCGCATCGTCAGCAGCCGCACCAGCGTGCGCTCCTCGAGCGCGCGGGTCACGTCGTACGGGTCGAAGGCGGTGAGCCGCGCGTGCAGGGAGAGGTACGGCGGCAGCGGCTCCTGCGCCTGCAGCCCGACCAGGTGCCGGGCCATCTCGACCGGCGTCGCGTCGACCCGCTCGAGCAGGTGCTGGCGCCGGAGCAGCGTGCGGTTGAGCCGCTGCCGGCGTCAGCCTCACTCGCACGTGATGGTCTTGGTGTCCTCGGTCGGGCCGCCGCCCTCGCCGCCGGACGGGTCGTCGGTCATCGCGACGAACGTGTAGTCGCCGGGCTCGCAGGTCGGAGACGTCGACCTCGGTCTCCCACGGGTAGAGCTTGTCCATCCAGCCCTCGGCGGTCGCGAAGCCCCTTCTTCACGACGGTGTCGCCCTGGCGGATCTCCCACGGCGTGGTCGCCTCGAACGAGCTCGACGACGCCGCTCGCGGTGAACGTGTCGCTCACCGTCGCGCCCTCCTCGGGCGTGGTGACGTTGACCAGCGCGCGGACGTCGATCTCCGGCTCGTTGCTCGAGCTCGCCGCCGAGGCCGAACAGGTCGGCGGGCTGCGCCGTCGAGCAGTGATCTCGACCGGGAGCCGCGACTGGGCGATGCCCTGCACGCGTGTAGACGAGCTGCTGGGCGGCCAGCCGGGCGTCGTCCTCGCGACATCCCGTCGGGCACCGTGGTCCAGGACTCGTCGGGGAGGCTCGACCGTGATCACGTCGTCGCCGATCTCGACGCCGGCGAAGGTGCCGCCCGGGTAGAGCGTGCCGTAGTCCGGGTCGAGCGCGTCGCCGGCGGTCATCAGCGCCAGCGCCTCGTCGGCCGGGTTGTCGGCCTCGACCTTGCGGAACTCGCGGTAGAGCCGCGGGCCCTGCGGGGTGTCGCCGACGAAGTAGACCGGGACGGTCGTGGTCGCGGCGGTCGTCGTCGCCGGACTCCGACGGCTCGGGGGTCTCCGAGCCGTTGCCGTCCTGGTGCTTCGTCGAGCCGCTCGCCGGCGTCGGGTCCTCGGCCGTCGGGTCGTCGCCGCAGCCCGGCGAGGGCGAGCGCGGACGCGGTGAGCAGGACGGCGATCCGGGTGCGGGCATTCATGGTCCTCATCCTCTCGGGGTCGGGCGGCTATCGGACGACGATCGTGCGCGTGTCGGCGAACGGGACCGGCGCCCTCGGCGCCGCCGGACGGGTCGTCGGTCATCGCGACGAACGTGTAGGTGCCGGGCTGCGAGCCCGGACAGGTCGACCTCGGCCTCCCACGGCGTAGAGCCGGTCGCCGCAGCCCGTCGGCGGTCGCGAAGCCCTCGCTGCGACGACGCGTCGTCGCCGTCCCGGATCTCCCACGGCACGGTCGCCCTCGAAGGAGTTCGCCCGGCCGCGGGCGATGAACGAGCCCGTCGTACGCGTTGCCCTCGGCCGGGTCGCTGATGCTGACCGGGCTGAGCACGTCGCTCTGCGGCGCCGCGCGTCGACCGGTCGCCGACCGGCTCGCCGTCGCTCGAGGAACCGCACCGGCAGCCGCTCGCCGGCGGCGCCCTGGAGCGTGTAGACGACCTGCTGCACGGCGAGCTCGTCCGACGCGGGCCGGTCCGACGTCGCCGAGCTCGACGTCGATGGTGCCGTCGCCGAGCGTCGCGGTCTCGAACGAGCCCGGCGTCCACGGCGGTCCGGTAGTCGGGGTCGCTCGGCGGGCTGCTGGATCCGGTCCAGCGCGGCGCTGCAGCGGGTCGCCGGCCGGCGACCTCGTCGAACTCGCGGAACAGCCGCGTCGCCGCTGCGGGGTGTCGCCGACGAAGTACGCCGGGACCAGCTGGGTCGGCGTCGGTCGCTCGTGGCCGTGGTGCGCCGGCCCGGTGTCGGCGGACGCGTCGTCGTCGAGCACCGCGAACGCCGCCACGGCGGCGGCGGTCGCGAGCACGGTCGCGCCGGCGGCGTAGAACCAGGCCGGGCGGCGGACCGGGCCGGGCTCGCCGTGCGGGCGCGGATCTCGGCGATCCGGTCGGCCGGCTCGACGTCGGCCACCGCGTCGTGCAGCAGCTCGGCCAGGCGGTCGTCGTTCACAGCTCCTCCTCGAGCAGGGTGCGGAGGGCGGCGGCGCCGCGGGACGCGTGGCTCTTCACCGCGCCCCGGCTGATGCCGAGCGCGTCGGCGATCTCGGCCTCGGACAGGTCGAGGTAGTAGCGCAGCGCCAGCACCTCGCGCTGCCGCTGGGGCAGCGCCCGCATCGCGTCGAGCACGGCGGCGCGGCGCTCGGTGGCGAGCGCGGAGTCGTCGGCGCCCGGCGCGTCGGCGGGTGCGCCCTCGCGGGCGGCGTGCCGCTCGACCACGGCCCGGTGCCGCAGCGCCGAGCGGGACCGGTTGACGACCGTCTGGCGCAGGTAGGCGAGCGCCTTGTCGGGGTCGCGCAGCCGCGACCAGCGGGCGTGCACCGCGACGAACGCGTCCTGGACGACCTCCTCGGCGATGCCCTGGTCGCGCACGAGCAGCACCGAGAGCCGGACCAGCTGGCGCCAGTGCGCGGCGTAGAGCTGCTCGAGCGCCTCGTCGGCGGTCCAGGCGGCTCGGTCGGTCACCGTGGTCACGCTAGTGGGACGCGCGACCCGCTCCGGCGGTTTACCCGCGATTTCGTCGGAGATCGTCTGATTTAGGCGGCGTCAAGCACGTGGCCGAATCCATGGGACGATGCCGGAGGAGGAACACGTGGAGGACTGTCTGTTCTGCAAGATCGTCGCCGGAGAGATCCCGGGCGAGATCGTGCACACCACCGAGCGCACCGTCGCGTTCCGCGACCTCAACGCGCAGGCGCCGACGCACGTGCTCGTCGTGCCCAAGGACCACTACGCGAACGCCGCCGAGCTCGCCGCCGGCCGACCCGCAGGCCTCCGCCGAGCTGGTCACGCGCCGCCGCCGCGGTCGCGACCGCCGAGGGGTACGACGACTACCGGCTCGTCTACAACACCGGCGCCGGCGCCGGGCAGAGCGTCTTCCACACCCACCTGCACCTGCTCGCCGGTCGCCCGATGACCTGGCCTCCCGGATGAAGCGTCGACTCGGCCTCGCGGTCGCCCTGGTGGCGGTCGCTCGTGCTGCCCCTCGCCGCCTGCGTCGCCGAAGGACGACGACCGCCGCACCGGCTCGCCCGACCGACGCTCCTCGAACCCGCCGGACCCGCCCGAGGTCGCGGCCTCGCAGCTCGCCGCGGTCAAGCCCGGCAAGCCGGTGCCGCTGCGCGCGGGCGAGCAGCGGATGACGCTGACGATGGACGAGGAGTACACCCCGTCCGCGCCGACCGGCGTCGGCACCGACGACTACCGCTGCTTCCTGCTCGACCCGCAAGCTGGACGAGGACGTCTGGCTCACCGGCAGCCAACGTGCTGCCCGGCAACCCGAGCGTCGTGCACCACGTGATCCTGTTCCGGGTCGACCCCGAGCAGGTCGCCGAGGCCGAGCCGAAGGACGCGGAGACGCCGGACGAGGGCTGGACCTGCTTCGGCGGCACCGGCCTCAAGGGCGAGTTCGCGAACGTCGACGACGCGAACTGGCTGGCGGCGTGGGCGCCCGGCGGCGACGAGACCAAGACCCAGGACGGCTACGGCATCGAGCTCGCGGGCCGGCTCGCGGATCGTGATGCAGGTCCACTACAACCTGCTCAAGGGTGCGGCGCCGGACGTCTCCAGCACCCAGCTGCGCTGGATGAAGGGCAGCACCGACCTGACGCCGCTGCACACCTACCTGATGCCGGCGCCGGTCGAGATGCCGTGCCGGCCCGACCACGACGACGGCCCGCTGTGCGACCGCGACGCCGCGGTCGCCGACGTCATGCAGCGCTTCGGCGCGGCCGGCAACACCAACAGCCTGCTGCACTTCCTCTGCGGCACCGACGATCGAGCCGTCCAACACCACGACGTGCACGCGCACCATCAACCGGGGCGATGACGATCCTCGGGGTGGCCGGCCACATGCACCTGCTCGGCCGGGAGATCAAGATCGAGACCAACCCGGGCACCCCGGAGGCGGAGACGATCCTCGACATCCCGATCTGGGACTTCGACAACCAGGGCATCGAAGCCGCTGAAGGAGCCGGTGCACCTCGACGCCGTGCGACACCGTCAAGGTCACCTGCAAGCACGTGCAGTGGCTGCGCGACGTGCTGCCCGCGTTCGAGGGGCAGCGCGAGGACCGCTACGTCATCTGGGCCGAGGGCAGCACCGACGAGATGTGCCTCGGCACGATGCTCGGTCGCCTTCGACGACGAGTCCTAGAAGACCGGCTAGAACACGTAGAAGAGCCGCAGCACGGCGAGCACGACCGGCAGCCCGAACACCAGCAGCATCACCCAGGCGGTGATCAGGTGCCGCGGCTTGTTCGGGTCCAGCGAGCCGGCGAAGTCCAGCAGCGCGCCGTCGGGGACGTGGTGGGTGAGCCCCATGGCGCGGGCGTCGTCGGGCAGGTGCTGGCCGGGGAACCAGTACGGCGGCGCGTCCTCGTCCGGCTCCCTCTCCATGCGTCCACGCTACCCGCCGCGTAACTCGCTGGGCCGGTGTCCGACGCTCCCGTAGCATGGGAAGTGCTCGATTCACCTACTCGAAAGGCCGCCCGCCCGGGCATCCATGACTGACAGCAACCGCCAGGGAGACCGACCCGCCAACGCCACCCGGCACACGGTCGTGGTCCCCAACAGCATCAACATGGTCAGCCTGCTCGGCCCCGGCGACGAGTTCCTCGGGATCATCGAGGGCGCGTTCGACGCCGAGATCCACGTGCGCGGCAACCGGATCACCCTGCACGGCGAGCCCGGCGAGGTCGCGCTGGCCGAGCGGCTGCTCGACGAGCTGGTGACGATCATCCGCACCGGCCAGGGCCTGACCACCGAGACCGTCGAGCGCGTGCACACGATGCTGCGCACCGAGACCACCGAGCGTCCGGCCGACGTGCTCAGCCTCAACATCCTGAGCAACCGCGGCCGCTCGATCCGGCCGAAGACGCTGAACCAGAAGCGCTACGTCGACTCGATCGACAAGCACACGATCACCTTCGGCATCGGCCCGGCCGGCACCGGCAAGACCTACCTGGCGATGGCCAAGGCCGTGCAGGCGCTGCAGTCGAAGAACGTCAACCGGATCATCCTGACCCGGCCGGCGGTCGAGGCGGGGGAGCGGCTCGGCTTCCTGCCCGGCACGCTGAGCGAGAAGATCGACCCCTACCTGCGGCCGCTGTACGACGCGCTGCACGACATGATCGACCCCGAGACGATCCCGAAGCTGCTCGCCGCCGGGCACCATCGAGGTCGCCCCGCTGGCGTACATGCGCGGCCGGTCGCTCAACGACTCGTTCATCATCCTCGACGAGGCGCAGAACACCTCGCCCGAGCAGATGAAGATGTTCCTGACCCGGCTCGGCTTCGGCTCCAAGATCGTGGTCACCGGCGACGTCACCCAGGTCGACCTGCCGAGCGGCACCAAGTCCGGCCTGCGGGTGGTCGAGGACATCCTCTCCGAGCGTCGAGGACATCTCGTTCAACCGGCTCACCGCGCACGACGTCGTCCGCCACAAGCTGGTCGGCAAGATCGTCGCGGCGTACGACGAGTTCGACGCGCGCGGCCCGGTCTCGCAGGTCGCGCCAGCCGTGAGCATCGAGGTGCTCAACGAGTCCGGCCAGCGAGCTCGACGTACGACGGCTGGCCGACGCTGAGCCGCTTCGTGATGGACCGGATGCGCGTGCACCCGCTGGCCGAGCTGTGCATCAAGGCCGTCGACGAGGCCACCATCGCCGAGCTCAACGAGCAGTGGATGGAGAAGGAGGGCCCGACCGACGTGCTCGCCTTCCCGATGGACGAGCTGCGCCCGGGCCTGGTCAACGAGGAGCCCGAGGAGGGCGTGCTCGGCGACCTGGTGCTCTGCCCCGACGTCGCCGCCCGGCAGGGCGAGACCGCCGGCCACGGCACCGAGGCCGAGATCGAGCTGCTGACCGTCCACGGCATCCTGCACCTGCTCGGCTACGACCACGCCGAGCCCGAGGAGCACAAGGAGATGTTCGGTCTCCAGGACGAGCTCCTGGCCGCGTGGCGGGCCCCGAGCGCCGCCGGTGACTAGCGGCGACGTCTGGCTGCTGCTCGCGGCGGCCGCCCTCGTCGTGCTCGCCGGGCTGTTCTCGGCCGCCGACGCCGCGCTCGGCTCGTTCTCCCGCGCCCGCGCCGAGGAGCTGGTCGCCGACGGCCGCCCGGGCGCCCGCCGCCTGCTGGCGCTGCTCGAGGACCCGCCGCGCTACCTGAACACCGCGCTGCTGCTGCGGCTGCTCTGCGAGATCTCCGCGATCGTGCTCGTCGACCGTGCAGCGTCCACGAGGCGTACGACGGCGCCTGGTGGCCGACCGTGCTGACCACGATCGGCGTGATGCTGGTGATCTCGTTCGTCGCCATCGGCGTCGCGCCGCGCACCATCGGGCGGCAGCACTCCGAGCGGGTCGCGCTGGTCTCGGCCGCGTCCGCTCACCTGGTGACCGCCGTGCTCGGGCCGCTGCCGCGGCTGCTGATCCTGGTCGGCAACGCGCTCACCCCGGGCAAGGGCTTCCGCGAGGGCCCGTTCTCGACGGAGACCGAGCTGCGCGAGCTGGTCGACCTCGCCGAGGCCTCCGCGGTGATCGAGTCCGGCGAGCGGCAAGATGATCCACTCGGTCTTCGAGCTCGGCGACACCATCGCGCGCGAGGTGATGGTGCCGCGCACCGACGTCGTCTACATCGAGCGCCACAAGAACCTGCGCCAGACGATGTCGCTGTTCCTGCGCAGCGGCTTCTCCCGGGTCCCGGTGGTCGGCGAGAACCTCGACGACATCGTCGGGTTCGCCTACCTCAAGGACATCGTCCGCCGCGACTTCGAGGCGCCCGACGTGGAGTTCACCCAGCGCATCGACGAGGTGATGCGGCCGGCGTACTGCGTGCCGGACTCCAAGCCGGTCGACGCGCTGCTCTCGGAGATGCAGGCGAAGCGCCAGCACATCGCCGTCGTCGTCGACGAGTACGGCGGCACCGCCGGCCTGGTCACCATCGAGGACATCCTCGAGGAGATCGTCGGCGAGATCACCGACGAGTACGACGAGGAGCAGGTCGAGGTCGAGACGCTGGACGACGGCCGGTTCCGGGTGTCCTCGCGCTACCCGATCGACGACCTCGACGAGCTCTTCGGCTTCGACGTCGAGGACGAGGACGTCGACAGCGTCGGCGGCCTGATGGCCAAGCACCTCGGCCGGGTGCCGATCCCGGGCTCGTCGGTCGAGGCGCACGGGCTGCGCTTCGAGGCCGAGGCGGCGTCCGGGCGCCGCAACCGGATCGGCACCGTGCTGATCGGCCGGGTCGCCACGGCGAGAAGTGAGGACGACGATGACTGAGCTCCCAGGAGCTGTCGGCGGAGGACAAGAAGCTGGTGACCCTCGCCCGCGCCACCCGCGCGCGCACCGGCGCGGCCGAGGGCGCCGCCGTCCGCGACGCCGACGGCCGCACCTACGCCGCGGCCACCGTCGACCTGCCGTCGCTGCAGGTCTCCGCCGTCGGCGTCTGCGTCGCGATGGCGGTCGCGTCCGGCGCGAAGGGCCTGGAGGCGGCGGTCGTGCTCACCGAGGCCGACGCCGTCGCCGAGGCCGATCTGGCCGCGCTGCGCGACCTCGGCGGGCCGGGCGTCGTCGTACACCGGGGGGACGCCGCGGGGCACGGTCACTGAGACGGCCGTCACGGACTGATCGCCACTGCCCGCGTCTGCAGGAGTATGTTTCCGGTCGTGAGTCCCCGAGGCTGGGCAGCACACGAGCAGGCGGTAGGACGCCTGCGGTCGTCGTACGCCGCCATTCCCGCGGGTGCGCCGGTGCGGCTGGCGAAGCGGACGTCGAACCTGTTCCGCCCGCGCGCGGCGACCGACGCCCCCGGCCTGGACGTCTCCGGCCTCGACGGCGTGATCGAGATCGACCCGGCGACGCGCACCGCCGACGTGCAGGGCATGTGCACCTACGAGGACCTCGTCGACGCGACGCTGCCGCACGGGCTGATCCCGTTCGTCGTCCCGCAGCTGCGCACGATCACCCTCGGCGGCGCGGTCACCGGCCTCGGCATCGAGTCGACCAGCTTCCGCAACGGGCTGCCGCACGAGTCGGTGCTGGAGATGGACGTCTTCACCGGCGCCGGCGAGGTCGTGACGACGCAACCCGGCGACGACCTGTTCGACGCGTTCCCCAACTCCTACGGCTCGCTCGGCTACGCGACCCGGCTGCAGGATCGGCTCGAGCCGGTGCCCGCGTACGTCGCGCTGCGGCACGTCCGCTTCGACGACGCCGGGCTGCTCGCCAAGACGGTCGCCGAGATCGCCGAGACCGCGGCAGCTACGACGGCGTGCCGGGTCGACGGGTCTCGACGGCGTCGCGTTCGAGCCGGGGGAGTACTACCTGACCCTGGCCACGTGGAG
Organism: uncultured Actinomycetota bacterium; assembly: GCA_963716655.1. Lineage (GTDB taxonomy): Bacteria > Actinomycetota > Actinomycetes > Propionibacteriales > Nocardioidaceae > Nocardioides. The sequence goes on from CAVQTV010000001.1 coordinate 158,460, forward strand.
CGACGTCGGTGGCGCGACCAGCGACTACGCCGGGCAGCAGGTCTACTACCGCTCGATCCAGCAGCGCGAGACCGACCTGCTGACGATGTACGACTACCTGTGGCGCTGGGACACCGACTGGTTCTGGTGCTCGCGGTGCGTTCGGCGCGCAGCACCCCGTGGTCCGCCGGTTCTGGCCGCGGCGCTGGCGGCGCTCGGACGTCTACCACAAGCTGCTCGGCCTGGACCGTCGCTTCTCCATCGCCGACCGGCTCGACCGCCGCGCCGGCCGGCCGCTGCGCGAGCGGGTGATCCAGGACATCGAGGTGCCGGTCGACCGGCTGCCGGAGTTCCTCGACTGGTTCGACGACGAGGTCGGCATGCGCCCGGTCTGGCTGTGCCCGCTGGTCGCCCTGCGGGCCTGGCCGTCGTACCCGCTCGAGCCGGGCGCGACCTACGTCAACGTCGGCTTCTGGGGCACGGTGCACGTCGGCCCCGACGCCGCCGAACGGCCCGCGCAACCGCGCGATCGAGGCGAAGGTCCACGAGCTCGACGGCCACAAGTCGCTCTACACCGAGGCGTTCTACGACCGGGAGACCTTCGACCGAGCTCTACGACGGCGCCAACCTCGCCGTCGTGAAGGGTCGCTACGACCCGCAGGATCGGTTGACCACCCTGTACGACAAGGCGGTGAAGAGACGATGACCAAGACCTACACGATCGGCGAGGCCGTTGCGAGCCCTCATGCGGGACGGGCTGCCGTTGCGCTTCACGGCGTACGACGGCAGCTCGGCCGGGCCGGCGGACGCGGCGTACGGGCTGAACCTGCTCAACGAGCGCGGCCTGGCCTACATCATGACCGCGCCCGGCGACCTCGGGCTGGCGCGTGCCTACGTCTCCGGCGACCTCGAGATCGTCGGCGTCCACCCCGGCGACCCGTACGACGGCTGCTGCGGCTGCTGCTGAACCACACCGGCTTCCGCCGGCCGTCGCCCGGCCGAGCTGGTCGCGATCGCTGCGCAGCCTCGGGCTCTCCAACCTCAAGCCGCCGCCGCCACCCGCCGCAGGAGCACCTGCCGCGCTGGCGCCGCACCGGTCGAGGGCGTGCGGCACTCGCTGAAGCGCGACGCCGAGGTGATCCACCACCACTACGACGTCTCCAACACGTTCTACGAGTACGTCCTCGGCCCGTCGATGACCTACACCTGCGCGCTCTACCCGACCGAGGACGCGACGCTCGAGGAGGCGCAGTACGCCAAGTACGACCTGGTCGCCCGCAAGCTCGACCTCCAGCCCGGCCAGCGGCTGCTCGACCTCGGCTGCGGCTGGGGCGGCATGGTGCGGCACGCGGCCCGCGAGTACGGCGTGCACGCGCTCGGCGTCACGCTGTCGCGCGAGCAGGCGTCGTGGGCGCAGCAGGCGATCAAGGAGGAGGGGCTCGACCACCTCGCCGAGGTCCGGTTCATGGACTACCGGCACGTGGAGGAGACCGGCTTCGACGCGATCTCGCTCGATCGGGCTGACCGAGCACATCGGGGTCAAGAACTACCCGTCGTACTTCGCCTGGATCCGCGACCACGTCAAGCCGCAGGGCCGGCTGCTCAACCACTGCATCACCCGGCAGGACAACCGGCCGCGCGACACCGGCGCGTTCATCGACCGCTACGTCTTCCCGGACGGCGAGCTGATCGGCTCGGGCACGATCGTCACCGCGGTGCAGGACGCCGGGCTCGAGGTGCAGCACGAGGAGAACATCCGGGTGCACTACGCCAAGACGCTGGCCGGCTGGTGCCGCAACCTCGAGGAGAACTGGGACGCCTGCGTCGCGGAGGTCGGCGAGGGCACCGCCCGGGTCTGGGGCCTCTACATGGCCGGCTCCCGGCTGGGCTTCGAGCGCAACGAGATCCAGCTCCACCACGTGCTCGCGACCAAGACCGACGAGCCGGCGTCAGCGGCTACCCGCTGCGGCACAGCTTCTGACTGACCCATAGATTGGACCCGTGAGCACGCGGGCCCAGCAGTACGACGCGCAGGTGCTGCGCCGCGAGCAGCTCTCGCCGCACCTGGTGCGGCTCGTGCTCGGCGGCCCGGGGCTGGCGGCGTTCGAGCGCACCGGGATCCCGGACGAGTGGGTCGGCCTGGTCGTGCCCGAGCCAGTTCCAGAGCCGCTACTACACCGTGCGGTCCTGGTCCGACGGTGAGCTGGTGCTCGACGTCGTCGTGCACGAGGTCGGGCTGGTCACCGAGTGGGCGGCCCGCGACGTCGTGGGCGAGACCGTGACGATCACCGAGCCGAAGGGCTCGTTCGCGATGCCCGACGACGCCGCGTGGCTGTTGCTGGTCGGCGACCTGACCGCGATGCCGGCGATGGCGCGGATCGCATCCGAGGTCGACGCTACCGACCCGGATCTGGGCCGAGGTACCCGACGACCTGTCGTCCTATCTCTCCGGCGACGTCACCTGGCTGACGCCTCCCGCCGAGGGGCAGAGCGGGCTGGCGGCGGTCGTCGAGTCGATCGACTGGCCGGCCGGCGAGGGCTACTTCTGGATGGCCGGGGAGTCGGCGCAGATGCGCGCGATCCGCAAGCACCTGATGCGAGACCGTAGGCTGCCGAGCACGGCGTACGACGTGATGGGCTACTGGCGAGGCGTCGCACAGCGCCAGCCGCGCGCGGTCGACCCCGGGCCCGATCTGGCGGGCGGGCAAGGCGGCGGGCAAGTCCGACGAGCAGATCTGGGCCGAGTACGACGAGGCGAGGGAATCATGACCGACGAGCACCGCAGTGGGTTCGTGTCCTTCGTGGGCCGGCCGAACGCCGGCAAGTCCACGCTGACCAACGCGCTGGTCGGCAGCAAGGTCGTGATCACCTCCGACAAGCCGCAGACCACCCGCACCGTCGTACGCGGCATCGTGCACCGTGACGACGCCCAGCTGATCCTGGTCGACACCCCCGGGCTGCACCGGCCGCGCACGCTGCTCGGCGAGCGGCTCAACGACCTGGTGAAGACCACGCTCGGCGAGGTCGACGTGGTCGCCGTGTGCCTGCCGGCGAACGAGAAGATCGGCCCAGGCGACCGGTTCATCGTCAACGAGATGGCCAAGGTCAAGCGCACGAAGAAGGTCGCCATCGCGACCAAGACCGACCTCGCCGAGCCGGACCGGATCGGCGAGCACCTGCTGGACATCGCGAAGCTCGGCGCCGAGACGAACACCGACTGGGCCGAGATCGTGCCGGTGTCTGCGAAGTCCGGGGACCAGGTCTCGCTGCTCGCTGACCTGCTCGTCGGGCTGCTCCCGGTCGGGCCGCAGCTCTACCCGGACGGCGACCTGTCCGACGCGCCGGAGGAGATCCTGGCTGCCGAGCTGATCCGCGAGGCCGCGCTCGACGGGCTCCGCGACGAGCTCCCGCACTCGGTCGCCGTGGTCGTCGAGGAGATGCGGCTGCGCGAGGACCGGCCCGAGGACAAGCCGCTGCTCGACATCCACGCGAACCTCTACGTCGAGCGGGACTCCCAGAAGGGCATCATGATCGGCCCCAAGGGCGCCCGGCTGCGCACCATCGGCACCAACTCCCGCAAGCAGATCGAGGCACTGCTCGGCACGCCCGTCTACCTCGACCTGCACGTCAAGGTCGCCAAGGACTGGCAGCGCGACCCGCGGCAGCTGCGGAAGCTGGGCTTCTGATGTCTCGCCCTGATCCGGTCTCGGCGTGGCACTCGATCGCTGCGTCTCGCGACCCTGCCGGGCTGTCTGCGTTGTTGGCGGACGACGTCGTGTTCCACTCGCCTGCCGTGCACACCCCGCAGGAGGGCAAGGCGCTCACGACGGCGTACCTCTCCGCGGCGATCGTGGTCCTCGGTCCGTCGCTGACGTACGTGCGTGAGTGGTACGCCGAGGACTCGGCGGTGCTCGAGTTCCGCGCCTCGCTTGATGGGCTCACGGTGCACGGCGTCGACATGCTCACCTGGGGCCCCGACGGCCGGCTCACCGACTTCACGGTGATGGTCCGCCCCTTCAAGGGCCTCCAGAAGCTGATCGAGCAGATGGCCGCCGAGCTCAGCCGCTGAATCGGTGGTTGAGGAAGGCGCGCTAGCGCCTGTCTCGAAACCACCCCAACGGGCTGCCGATTTCTTTACCAAGGAATTTCCAGAACCCTGTGCACAAAGGGCTTTCGGGCCTCCGACTGTCGGTGGTCGATGCTTGGGTAGTCGTATGGCAACCACCGCAACCCTCACTCGTGAGCAGGTGCTGGCGGTTGCCCGGAAACGGCACGCGGCGGCGGTGAAGGCCGAGATCGACAAGCTCCAGCTCGCCGTCGAGTGGGCCGAGCTGCACCCGGGTGAGCCGGTCGACGAGTCGGTCCCGTGGGCCGAGCGGGAGCTCGAGGTCGCCGGGCCGGGTGCACCGACGGTCAGTGAGTTCTCGGTCGCGGAGTTCGCGCTCGCGATCGGGATCAGTCCACCGACGCCGGCATCACCGTACGTCGGGGACGCGGTCGAGCTGTGCCACCGGCTCCCGCGGCTGTGGGCGCGGGTGATGGCCGGCGAGGTGCCGGTGTGGAAGGCCCGCCGGGTCGCCGCAGCAGACCCGGTCGCTGTCGCTGGACGCCGCCGGCTATGTCGACCAGCACCTGGCGCCGACGCTGCACCGGTGCTCGTTCGCGCAGATCGAGCGGGCCGTGGACGATGCCCGCAGGCAGTACGACCCGGCCGAGGCCGAGGCCCGCCGCATCGCCGCGGCCGAGGTGGGGCACTTCGACATCCATCTGCACCAGGTCTCCTACGACGGACGGGTGCACGTGGAGGGCGACCTGGATCTGGCCGATGCGTTCGCGCTCGACGACGTGATCAGCCGCCCGGGCCGCGACCCTGGACCCGGAGCTGTCGTTGGATGTGCGCCGGTCGATGGCCGCCGGCCTCCTCGGCACCGGCAGCGACGTTCAGCGGGAGGTCGTGGTCTACACCCACACCCGCCCCGACACTCCGATGGTCGAGGTGGAGAACACCCGCACCACCGTGACCCCCGAGCAGCTCCGGACCTGGTGCCAGCAGGCCGGCACCAAGGTCACCGTCCGGCCGGTGCTCGACCTCAACGAAGAGATCACCACCGACTGCTACGAGCCGACCGATCGGCAGAAGGAACAGGCCCGGCTGATCCATCCGACGTGCGTGTTCCCGCTTTGCACCCGACCGAGTCGCGGCACGGACACCGACCACATCGTCGAGTATCCGATCGGCAGGACCACCAGCCGAAATCTGGCGCCGTTGTGTCGCCGGCACCACCGGCTCAAGACCCACACCGCCTGGACCTACGTCCGCACCGGCCCCCGGACCTTCACCTGGACCAGCCCCCACGGCTGCACCTACGACGTCGAGTCCGACCGACATATCCGCTGACGCACACCCCGCCGACCACGGCCGGCGGGGCAATAGTCATGTCGATGACGCACTCATGCCGACGGCGGGGCGCTGGGGAGGATGGCGGCGGGCAACCGTTTCGCTGCAGACTGCGTCGCATGAGCATGACGTTCTCGACGGCTAGGCCGATCGTCGCCTGTTGCCTGGTCTCGATAGCGCTCGTTGCGTGCAGTGCAGGGGACGCCCCCGAACCTGCCGCCGAGACTTCGACCTCGACGGAATCGTCCTCAGTCGGGACTACGTCCTCGCCCGAACCATCCTCGGCTCAGAGGAGCGAGAGAGCCGACGCCCTAGCTGACCTCGCGGGGGCCGCAAGCCAGCACGCCTCCGAGATGCCCACCCTGCTTCTGATCGTGAACAAGACAGCCCACCGTGTGTTGCTGACCAGCGCGGATGCGAAGAACACAGCCACCATCAACCCCGGCAGGTCCCTGCATCTGGGGTCACAGCGAGTTTGCGATTGGCTCCCGCTCACCGCGAGCATCTCCGGCCGCGTTATCGAGGAGTTCGCGGAACCGTGTCATGGGCAAACCTGGACGATCACGGGCTAGTGGGCCACTGCCCGGCAGCGGGCAGGCAAAGACGTCCGCTCAGGCCGCGTTCCGTGCGCACTCACGCTGCGGCCTGGCGCCAGGCGTGCCGGATGGGGCGGAACAACGGCTGCTTGTCGTCCCAACCGACTCGGCGCCCGCACCGTGTTGGTCTGTACGCCGAATACCGACTCACGGGAGGCTGACGCTGTGCGAAGACTGACCTTCGGCATGAACCTGAGCGTGGACGGCTACATCGCCGCGCCGGGCGACGACATCGGCTGGAGCGTGCCGAGCGACGAGCTGTTCCAGTGGTGGTCCGACCGGGTGGGGGCGACGGGCCTGGCGCTGTACGGGCGCAAGCTGTGGGAGACGATGAGCTCCCACTGGCCGACCGCCGACCAACAGCCTGGCGTCACAGCGGCGGAGATCGAGTTCGCCCGCCGCTGGCGGGACATGCCGAAGGTGGTGTTCTCCTCGACGACCAGCGCGGTCGACTGGAACGCCCGCCTGGTCACCGGCGACGCGGTCACCGAGATCACCCGGCTCAAGACTGAGGACGGCGGTCCCATGGACGTCGCCGGCGCCATCCTCGCCGCGGCGGCCATGCGGGCAGGGCTGATCGACGAGTACGCGATCGTCACCCACCCGGTCCTGGTGGGCGGCGGCACGCCGTTCTTCACGGCCCTGGACAACTGGGTGAACCTGAACCTGGTGGAGACTCGGACGTTTCCCGACGGCGTGCTCCTGACCAGGTACGAGACCAGGCGCTGACTACCCGACCCTTCGGCACTGACAGAATTGCCCTGCAACTGACAGTGTGAGGTTTCCGACCCTCCGTGAAACGGGAGTGCTCGAGTGAGTTGGCTGGCCGCAGCGCTCGCGTTGGCCTCGGCGGTAGCCGCGGGCTGGTCCACGGCGCTGATGCATTACGGGGCGTCCGGTGCCGTTCGCGGAGCCAGCACCGGCGAGCTGGCTCGTCACGTTCTGTCCGAGTGGCGGTGGCGGCTCGGGGTCGCGGCCGCCCTGGTGGGGCTTGCTCTGCACGCCATCGCACTGCACCTGGGCTCATTGACCGTCGTCCAGCCATTGGCGGTCACTGCGCTGTTCTTCGCGATGGTGTTCCGCGACCTGCTCGACCGCCGGTCGCCACCGCGTCGGACGGTCGCGTGGGGTGCGATCACGGCCGTCGGGCTGGGACTCTTCCTGACCGCGGCCGGGCCTACTGGCGGCGAGGACCTGCCGGACACGCAGGCGGCCGCGCTGCTGATCGGACTCGGGGCTGGCGGGATGCTGGTGGCCCTGTGGGCGTCGGGGCAGCTTCCGGCGCACGCGGGCCTGCTGCTGGGGACGGCCGGAGGCATCGTGTTCGGCCTGATGGCCGGGGCGATCAAGTCCACCACCAGCGCCTGGAGCGTCGGCGAGCTCTTCACGTCGTGGCCGCTCTACGCGATGGTCACGATCGGGCTGAGCGGCTTCCTGCTGAACCAGTACATCTACAACCGGACCAGGTTGCCCGAGTCGCTTCCGATGTTGAACCTGGTGAACCCCCTGGTGGCGCTGGCCTTCGGCATCGTGGTGTTCGCCGAGCGCCCGAGCGGTTCGCCGCTGTCACTGGCACTGGAGTGCCTCGGACTCGCCGTCGTGCTGGTCGGCATCTTCGTGCTGGGACGTACCCAGTTCGATGAGCCCGACGACGCCCGAACCAGTTCCGCCCAGGATCAGTCCGGCGCCCAGCAGCGCCCGTAGTGCTGCCCGGCCTTCCACTGCTCGGCCGTGGGCCACTCGTAGCCCCACTGGTAGTCGAGCGCGCTGTCGGCGACGGCGGCACCGGCGTCCTGGCACGGCTGCTCGCCGGCCGTCCGCACGGCGGCCACGCCGGGGTACGTCGCACCGCGGAACGGGACGACCTGGATCGCCCGCCAGGCGTGCTCGCGGGAGCAGATGACGCGGTCGAACGCGGGGGTGCCGGGTTCGGCGGTGCCGCACATGCCGTAGCGGTCGCGTCCGTCGGGACGGTTCAGGGTTCCGGCGACCTTGCCGGAGAGCGGCGCCAGCTCGCCGTCGGCGGCCAGGGCGACCACGTCGCAGCGGAACCAGCGGGCACCGGCGTCCTGACTCCTCGAGAGTGGGGGTGAACCACGCCGGCCGCAGCATGGTCAGTCGGCGGTCCTCAGCGCGAGCCACCGATGAAGCCCGCCAGCCGGCGCGGGCACTCCTCGGCGACCCGCGCCGGCGCGACCCGGTCAGGCTCGCCGACGAAGAAGGTCATCGCGGTGGGTCCGTCGCTGCAGTCGACCGGGGCCGCGTCGCTGGTGGCCTCGAGCGCTTCGTCGTAGTCGAGCCGGTAGCAGGCTCGGTTCGCCGGCACGGGCGGTGGTACGGCGGTGGACGGGCTCGCCGTGGGGGAGCCGGAGGTCGACTGCGGCGGCTGGGCGGTGGGCTCGTCGCCTCCACTGCACGCGGTGAACGCGAGCAGCACGAGGAGCGCACCCGCGAGCCGACTCACAGGTCGGTCTTCGCCCAGCAGACAGATCGCCGGTTGCCCGCCTGCCACTCGGCCTCGTGGAACCACGTGTAGCCGAACTCGAAGTCGACGGGGTAGTTCAGCCAGGCCCAGACGGAGTCCGAGCAGTAGTCACGCGTGGTCACCTCGACGACCCGGTCGCCGGGGTACTTCTCGTCCTCCTCGCCGATCGAGATCGTGGTGACAGCGCGCCATTCGTGCGGCTCGGTGCAGGGCACCTTCACCGACCCGGACACGGTCGGCCCGTCGGCGCAGACCATCCACTGGTCCTCCATCCGGCCGCCCAGCAGGCCCTCGGCGGTGCCGGGGAGGTCGACGTACGCCTCGGTCTGCTCGCCACCGCCGACGACGTCGCAGCGGTACCACCGGGCGCCGTCGTCCCACGCGCCCTCGGTCGGGCGGAACCAGGCCCAGCTCACGATGGTGCGCATCACCAGGCTCTCGTCGGCGCCGAGGAAGCTCATGAACGCCTTCGAGCAGGTCTTGTACGCCCAGCCGCCCAGCTCGGTGTCGTCGTACTCGGCGTCGTCGAAGGACGTCGGCAGCTCGCCGACCGCGAACGTCTCGGCGGTGTGCGGCTCGGCGCAGTCGACGGGCTCCGTCGTGTTGCTCGCCTCGGTGACGTCCTCCGGCGTCAGCACCCGGCAGGCGCCGAGGGTCGGAGGCTTCTCGGCCTCCTCCGGCTTGGCGTCACCGCAGCCGGCTGCCATCACGGTCAGGCCGAGGACGAGCACGAGGACCCAGCCCAAGCGCGTCACTCTGCCTCCTCGTGCGGATCCCCGGGATCGGACCGCGCGATCGTACCCCCGGCGGGGCGTACCGGCCTCCTCAGTCCGTGAGCAGCGCCGCCAGCGTCCCGCCGAGCTCGTACGCCGTCGCGAGCTCGTCCTCGCCGACGTCGCCGACCACCTCCAGCACCTCGGCGGACCGGGTCCACGGCAACGCGCCGACGATCGACAGCACCGAACGCACCGCGCCCGTCGTGTCGTAGCGGCCGTGCACCCACAGCCCGAACGGCTTCTTGCCTCCGCCCGACGACCCCGCCGACCCGTCGTCGGTGAGCGCACCGCCGGCCTCGAGGAAGATCGTGTCGAAGAAGTGCTTGAGCGCCCCGCTCATGTACCCGAAGTTCGCGGTCGTCCCGAGCAGGACGCCGTCCGCGGCGAGCACGTCGTCGGCGGTCGCCTCGAGTGCGGGCCGGACGACCACCTCGACGCCCTCGATGGCGTCGTCGTGCGCACCGGCCACGACAGCGTCGGTGAGCGACCGCACGGTGCTGGTCGGGGAGTGGTGGACGATCAGCAGCCGGGCCATGGGGTCAGGTTGTCACCAGCTCGTTGCGCAGGGTGCCGAGGATCCGGTGCAGCAGCCGGGAGACCTGCATCTGGGTGACCCCGAGGTCGTTGCCGATCTCCTCCTGGGTGAGGTCCTCGAAGTAGCGCAGGTACAGCACCCGGCGGTCGCGTTCCGGCAGCCGGCGTACGACGGGGGCGAGGGTCACCCGCGCCTCGGCCGCGGCCGTCTCGCGTTCCTCGGCGACGAGCAGGTCGCCGACCGCCGAGCCGCCGGTGGCGGGCTGGTCGAGCGAGGTCGGCTGGAAGCAGCCGAACGCGGAGACGGTCTCGCGGTACTCGGCGACCGGGACTCCGAGCGCCTCTGCGACGTCCTCGGCCGTCGGGTCACTCCCGAGCTGATGGCTCAGGTCCTCGAGGACCTGGGGGAGCTGCCACTGCTGCTCCTGGATCCGGCGCGGCGGGCGCACGGCCCAGCCCTGGTCGCGGAAGTAGCGCTGGAGCTCGCCGCGAATCGTCGGGACGGCGTAGGTCAGCAGGTCCTTGCACAGCTGCGGGTCGAACCGGAGCACGGCCTTGGTGAGCCCCTCGTAGGCGACCTGCTCGAGGTCGTCCTGAGGGATGCCGCGGTTGCGGTAGCGAGCGGCCACCGCCTCGGCGACGCCGCGGTTGAGGAGGACCACCTCTTCGCGCAGCGCGGCCACCTCGACGGGATCGTCGCAGTCGTGCGCGGCGAGGAGCAGGCGCGCCGTGCTCGCGGCGCGCTCCGCCCGGTCGAGCGGTGAGTCGTCGTACGGATCCATCCCGAGATGCGCCTCCGCGTAATCTTCCTCCCGCGTACGCCCTACCCCGGACTTCGGGACCGCAAACGCCGGGTATCGGCTATGGTGATCGGGTCATGTTGCGCAACCTCCTCCTTCGCTGCCGTAGCGAGGTCTGAGCCCGAGCCGGACCCCCTCGCTGCGGAGTGAGTGCGTGCGCCGGCCCACACGGACCGAACCTCGGAGGACACCCATGACCAGCACCCCGCAGCAGCCGAGCGGCATGCCGTTCCAGCGCTACGTACCGTTCATCCCCGTCCAGCTCGCCGACCGCACCTGGCCGGACAAGACCATCGCCACGGCCCCGCGCTGGTGCGCGGTCGACCTGCGCGACGGCAACCAGGCGCTCATCGACCCGATGTCGCCGGCGCGCAAGAAGAAGATGTTCCAGCTCCTCGTCGACATGGGCTACAAGGAGATCGAGGTCGGCTTCCCGAGCGCCAGCCAGACCGACTTCGACTTCGTGCGGATGCTCATCGAGGACGACCTGATCCCCGACGACGTCGTGATCCAGGTGCTGACCCAGGCCCGCGAGGAGCTCATCGAGCGCACCTACGAGTCGCTGCGCGGCGCCAAGCAGGCGATCGTGCACCTCTACAACTCCACGAGCACGCTCCAGCGCCGCGTGGTGTTCGGCCTCGACATGGACGGCATCGAGGACATCGCGGTGCAGGGCGCCCGGATGTGCCGCAAGTTCGAGGAGCGGATCCCGGAGACGAACGTCTTCTACGAGTACTCCCCGGAGTCCTACACCGGCACCGAGCTCGAGTTCGCCGTCCGCGTCTGCAACTCCGTGCTCGAGGTGTTCGAGCCGTCCGCCGAGAAGCCGGTGATCATCAACCTGCCGGCGACCGTCGAGATGGCCACGCCGAACGTCTACGCCGACTCGATCGAGTGGATGAGCCGCAACCTCGACAACCGCGAGCACGTCGTCCTCTCGCTGCACCCCCACAACGACCGGGGTACGGCCGTCGCCGCGGCCGAGCTCGGCTACCTGGCCGGCGCGGACCGGATCGAGGGCTGCCTGTTCGGCAACGGCGAGCGCACCGGCAACGTCTGCCTGGTCACGCTCGGCCTCAACCTGTTCACCCAGGGCATCGACCCGCAGATCGACTTCTCCGACATCGACGAGATCCGACGCACGGTCGAGTACTGCAACCAGCTGCCGGTCCCCGAGCGGCACCCGTACGGCGGCGACCTGGTCTACACGGCGTTCTCCGGGTCCCACCAGGACGCGATCAAGAAGGGCTTCGAGGCTCTCGAGCGCGACGCCGCGGCCGCGGGCGTGCCGGTGGCCGAGCACGAGTGGGCGGTGCCGTACCTCCCGATCGACCCGCAGGACGTCGGCCGCACCTACGAGGCCGTGATCCGGGTCAACAGCCAGTCCGGCAAGGGCGGCGTCGCCTACGTCCTCAAGGCCGAGCACAAGCTCGACCTGCCGCGCCGCGCGCAGATCGAGTTCAGCCGCGTCGTCCAGCAGCACACCGACACCGAGGGCGGCGAGATCGTCCCCGACGAGATCTGGGCGATGTTCCGCGCCGAGTACCTCGACCGCGAGGCGCCGCTCCAGCTCAACTCGGTGCACACGTCGTCGGCGGCCGGCGAGAAGGACGCGCTCGACGTGAACGTCTACGTCAATGGCGAGCTCGATGTCGCTGCACGGCGAGGGCAACGGCCCGATCGCGGCGTTCGTCAACGCGATCAACGAGCTGCCTCTCGACCTCGACGTACGCGTGCTCGACTACGCCGAGCACGCGCTCTCGTCCGGTGGCGACGCGCTCGCCGCGGCGTACGTCGAGTGCCTGGTGCGCGACACCGTCTACTGGGGCGTCGGCGTGGACGCCAACATCGTGACCGCGTCCCTCAAGGCAGTGATCAGCGCGGTCAACCGCGTGCCAGCGGCAACCTGACGGTGAACGTCGTGCCCTCGAGGTGGGCGGAGCGGACGTCGATCCGCCCACCGTGGGCCGCGACGATCGCCGCGACGATGGACAGGCCCAGGCCGGTGCCCTGGATCGCGCGCTTCTGCGCGGTCGAGGAGCGGAAGAACCGCTGGAACAGGTCGGCCTGCTCCTCGACCGGGATGCCGATCCCGGTGTCGCTGACGGTCAGCCAGGCCTCGTTCTCGTGGACGGAGGACCGGCACTCGATCCGGCCGCCGTCCTCGGTGAACTTGACCGCGTTGCCGACCAGGTTGGTCACGACCCGCTCGAGCTGTCCCCGGTCGCCGAGGACGAGCACCGGGTCGTGGTCGGTGTCGTAGGTGACCGCGAGGTCGCGGTTGCGCAGCAGCGGGCGGACGGCGTCCTCGGCGGCCGGGATGATCGTTCGCAGGTCGATGGCGCCGCGCTCGAACCGCAGCGCGCCGGAGTCCAGGCCGCTCAGCGTGAGCAGGTCGTCGCAGAGACTGATCAGGCGCTGGCCGTTGCGCGCGATGCTCTCCAGCATCGGCAGCTGCTCGGGTGCCGGTGTCACGACGTCGCCGTCCTCGAGGACCTCGGTGTAGCCGACGATGCTGGTGACCGGGGTGCGCAGCTCGTGGCTGACCGTCGAGACGAAGTCGTTCTTGGCCTCGTCGAGCCGGCGCATCCGCTCGACCGCGAGCCGCTCCTTCTCCAGTGCGGAGACGAGCATCTCCTGGCTGGCCCGCGACTCGGTGACGTCCCGGCCGACGCACAGGTAGCCCACCCGGGCCGCGAACGAGTCGGCCGCGATGCTGAGCGTCGTCGAGACGATGTGGCCACGCCCGTCCGCGCCGATCCAGGTCCAGTCCCGGGCCCTGCTCTCTCCGGCGGTCTCGAGCCCATCGACCAGATCGTCGAACCGCTCCGCTGCCGTGTCGCCGGTGCAGCGCTCGGCGAGCTGCGCCGGGTCCAGGAGGTCGATGAACGGCGTGCCGATGATGTCCTGCTGGTCGTGACCGAGCAGGTTCGCGGCGCCGGTGTTGAAGACGGTGATCAGGCCGTCGGGGTCGATGCCGATCATCGCGATGCTGGCCGCGGCCTCCAGCAGGTGCCGGTTGAGTCCTGCCGCGGTCCGCTCCGCGGTCAGGTCGGTGCCGGTCAGCACGACGTGGGTCGGGCGGTCTCGATCGTCACGCACGTAGCTGGTGTTCCACAGCACCCGGTGCCGGAGCCCGGCCTTCGTGACGACGTCGGACTCGCGGCCGACCTGGTCGAACGGGCCTTCCGGGAGCCCGGCGGGATAGCCGATGGCGCCGGGTGGCGCGAACGGCAGGTCCCACACCTCGACGCCGACCAGCTCGGCCTCGCTGAACTCGGTCAGGGCGGTCGCGGCGCCGTTCACGCGCACCACGACGCCGTACAGGTCGGTCACCAGGATCATCGCGGCGACGGTGTCGAGCGTCGCGCTGGTCAGCTTCTCGGCGGCCTCGAGCTGGCGGCGCGCCTCGTACTCCGTGCTGACGTCCTGGAGCTGGGCGGCGAACGTCGGCTCGGGCACGGTGGTGAGCAGCGAGACCGCGAGGTGGACCCGGGCCTCGGGCCGGTTCCGGAGGCCGCACTGCGACTTCCAGCCGTCCATGCGTCCGGACACCATCCGCGACTGGATCAGGTCGAGCGGCTCCCGGGCGTCGACGAAATCACCCAGTCCGCGACCGACCGGCGAGCCGTCGCCGCCGAGCAGCCGGGCCGCGGAGTCGTTGAGGTCGACGATCTCGAACGGGCGGTCGCCACCGCGCAGCAGCAGCATGCCGACAAGGGACTCGGTGAAGTTGCGGCGGAACAGCAGCTCGCTGTGGCTGAGCCGGTCGAGAGTGCGGTGCCGCTGCTCGACGACGATCGCGAGTGGGAGGGACAGCAGCGCGGCTGCGAGCAGGTAGGCGTGCACGACGTTCGCCATCTCCGACACGTCGATGACGCCGCGTGCGTAGTCGAAGCCGATCGGTCCGTGACCCTGGGAGCTCAGGTACGTCGCGACCACGCTGAAGCCGAACAGCTCCCAGCTCACCATGCGCAGGTCGAAGCGCAGCGCCGCCCAGACCAGGATCGGCAGCGGAGCGAAGGTGATGGCCAGCGACTGGTCCGGCGCGAACACGACGAGCGTCGCCACGGAGAGTGCGAGCACCTGGACCGGGATCTCCCAGCTGCGCAGCGGGGTGCGCCGTTGGTAGGCGCGCGACGTCATCGCGACCGGAACGATCACCAGGATCGATGCGGCGTGCGAGGTGAAGACCAGGCGGAACACGCTGCCCCAGGACTGGTCCTGAAGGATGGCGAGGCCGCTGGCGGCGATGACCGCGAAGGTGAGGCCGCCCAGGGCGGCGGCCGCGACCAGCCGGCCGAAGGTGTGCAGCGAGTCCAGCCGGGGGATCCGGTCCTGGTGGTGCAGCAGGACGGCGCTCGCGACGAACGCTTCGAGGCCGTTGCCGACGCCCAGCCAGACCGAGGCGTCGACATCCTGGCCACCGGTGATGTTGGCGGCGGCCGTGACGAGAACGATGGCGACGGTGAGCGGCAACCGGCTCGGCCGTGGCGACAGCGCGACCACGGCCACGGCGATGCCGGCGGCCGGCCACCAGGTCGCGATCTGTGCGTCGCCCGGGCGGAACAGCACGGCACTGGCACCGGCAGCGTAGACGGCCAGGAGCAGGGCGATCGGCAACCGCCAGCCCTGGAGGCCGCGGCCCGAGTACGACATGGCGGCAAGTCTGGGCCAGGCGACCCCTGCAGGGCGAGTCACCACGCGGGTTCGGCGCCCGGGCCTAGGCTGGGCGACATGCTGGTGTCGGAGCGGATCGGACAGTTCTTCCTCGCGACCGACGCCGGGCGCGATCGACTCGAGTTCACCGAGTACGGCGCCGGAGACGCATGGGTCGTCCTGCTCCCCGGTGAGCTGATGCCGCGCCGGATGCAGCAGCCGTTGGCGCGCACGCTGGCGACGGCCGGGCTGCACGTCGTGACGCTGGATCTTCTGGGGCACGGTAGGTCAGATCGGCCAGCAGACCCGCATGCTTACTCAGTCACCGCATTCGCTGAGCAGGTGGTGGCGCTGCTCGACCACCTCGGGGCCGCCCAGGCCGTGGTCGGCGGCACCTCCCTCGGCGCCAACGTCGCGCTCGAGACCGCCGCGATCGCTCCCGAGCGGGTCCGCGGCCTGCATCCTCGACGCACCGCTGCTCGACAACGGCGTGGAGGCGGGCGTGCTCGCCTTCGGGCCGCTGCTGATCGCGGCCCGCTTCCTGCCGCTGACCGTCACGGCGGTACGCCGGCTGACCCGTCCGGTGCCGCGCGGGATCGTCCCGTTCTGGGCCGGGATCGCCCTGGACGCCTGCGACCAGCGGCCGGCCTCGGTCGCGGCGATGCTGCACGGGCTGTTCTTCGGCCGGGCCGCGCCGTCGGCCCGCGAGCGCAGCCGGATCGCCGTCCCCGCCCTCGTGGTCGGCCACCCGCGCGACCCGCTGCATCCCCTGGCCGACGCGGTGATGGTCGCCGACGAGCTGCCCAAGGCCACGCTGGTGCAGGCCCGATCGCTGCTGGAGTGGCGGCTCGCGCCCGAGCGGCTGGACCGTGCCGCGGTCACCCTGGCGACCGGTTGTTGGAAGACACCCCGGCGCGGCCGACGCACCGGAGCCTGATTTCGCGCCTCGCACCCGGCAGAATGGGTTAGTGGCCACCACCCGACGTCCGACGTGTGTCCCGCACCCCGGGCACGCACCTCGCTGCGTTGGCGTCGCTCGACAGACAACCCGGTACGCCAGCGCTCCGCCGCCTTGCGATGCACGCACCCGGAGCACGGGCCACCCCCGCCGGACGCCAGGCGGTGACCACTGATGCTCTACCGCGACGAGGCGATCGTGCTGCGCACCCACAAGCTGGGTGAGGCCGACCGCATCATCACCCTGCTGACCCGCAACCACGGGCGGGTCCGCGCGGTCGCGAAGGGCGTCCGCCGGACGACGTCGCGGTTCGGCTCGCGGCTCGAGCCGTTCACCCACGTCGACCTCCAGCTCGCCGAGGGGCGCAGCCTGGACACGATCACCCAGGCGGAGACGCTGACGCCGTTCTCGAAGGGCCTCGGCCTCGACTACGACCGCTACACGGCCGGCACCGTGATGCTCGAGACCGCCGACCGGCTGGTCGCCGAGGAGCGGCAGCCGTCGGTGCAGCAGTTCCTGCTGCTCGTGGGTGGCCTCCGCGCGATGGTGACGGGGGAGCACGGTCCCGGGCAGGTGCTCGACTCCTACCTGCTGCGCTCGCTCTCGGTGGCCGGCTACGCGCCGTCGTTCGAGGCGTGCGCGCGGTGCGCCACCGAAGGACCGCACCGGTGGTTCAACCCGTCGATGGGCGGGGTGCTGTGCGCGACCTGCCGGGTGCCGGGGTCGGCCAGCCCGGCCGCAGAGACCGTCGCGCTGCTCGGCGCGCTGCTCGCCGGCGACTGGGAGGTCGTCGACACCGCCGAGCCGCGGTACCTCAAGGAGTCGAGCACGCTGGTGGCGGCGTACCTCTCCTGGCACCTCGAACGCGGTCTCAAGTCCCTCGTGTACGTCGAACGCTGACCCAGATCTCTCAGGAAGTCGGGGCAGCGAGTTCCGTGTCGTCCTCCCCCAGCAGGAGGTGCCGGTCGCGGTCTAGGCTCACGCTTCGTGAGACGCGCAGTACGCCAGCCGACCCCGCATCCGTCCGGAGCGCGGCCGCCGGTGCTCCCGAAGGAGCTGGTGCCCAACCACGTCGCGATCGTCATGGACGGCAACGGGCGCTGGGCCAAGGAGCGCGGGCTGCCCCGCACCCGGGGCCACGAGCAGGGTGAGCACTCGCTGTTCGACGTCGTCGAAGGCGCCATCGAGATCGGCGTGAAGGCGATCTCGGCGTACGCGTTCTCGACCGAGAACTGGTCGCGCTCTCCGGACGAGGTGAAGTTCCTGATGGGCTTCAACCGCGACGTGATCCGCCGCCGCCGCGACGAGATGCACGAGCTCGGGGTGCGGGTGCGCTGGGCCGGTCGGGCGCCGCGCCTGTGGAAGTCGGTGATCCGCGAGCTCCAGGCCGCGGAGGAGCTGACCCGTCGCAACGACGTGCTGACCCTGACCATGTGCGTCAACTACGGCGGTCGCGCCGAGCTGGCCGACACCGCCCGGTCCCTGGCCCGCGAGGTGGCCGCCGGCCGGCTCGACCCCGAGAAGATCGACGAGCGGGCCTTCGCGCGGCACCTCTACGTGCCCGAGGGCGCCGACGCCGACCTGGTCTGGCGGACGTCGGGGGAGCAGCGACTCTCCAACTTCATGCTGTGGCAAGCCGCCTACTCCGAGCTGGTGTTTACCGACATACTGTGGCCGGATGTGGATCGCCGGCACCTGTGGCACGCGATCGAGCTCTACGCCAGCCGCGACCGGCGCTATGGAGGAGCGGCACCGAACGCCCTCCCCACTGAGCGCTGACAGGAGACCACCGATGGGCCAGCTCGGGCGGCGCCTCGCGGTCGTGCGGCAGCGCCTGCTGTTCACCGACGATCCCGACACGGGCGTCCTGCAGGGCGTCTTCACGCTGCTGTTCATGCTCGACCTGACCCTCCGCGCGGTCGGGGGCACGCCGTACGACGTCGACTCCTGGCCGGCCGCCGGCCTCGGCCTGGTGATCCTCACCTCCCTTGCCGCGGTCGCGGTCCCGTGGCACCGACTGCCGCCCTGGGCGGTCGGGGTGCTGCCGGTGCTCGACCTGGCCGCGCTCGGCATGTCCCGGATGGACGCGGACGGCGGCGGCGCCGGCATCCTCGCGGTGGTGCCGGCGCTGTGGCTGGGCCGGCAGTTCGGCGTGCGCGGCGCGGGTGCCGCCGTGGTCGCCGCGGTCATGCTGATCGCGATCCCGAACATCGCCTACCAGGGCGTGTCCGGTGTCAGCGCCTCGCGCGCCCTGATGATCGCCGTGGTCGCGGGCTGGTCCGCGCTGGTGATCGCCTACGCGCTGGACCGGCTGCGCGCCAGCCGCGACGCCGCGGAGAAGGGCCGGCTCGAGCTGGCCGCCGCGCTGGAGACGATCGAGAACGAGCGCCGCTTCTCCGACGCGATCCTCGACACCGTCGACGTCGGCCTGGTGCTGCTCGCCGCCGACGGCAGCTACCGCGGGATCAACCGCCGGCACGAGGACTTCCTGCACCTCGCCTTCCCGGGCGGCCACGAGGGGCACGCCGGCCAGATCGGCGAGGTGTACGACGCCGACGGGCGTCGCGCAGCTGGAGCGCGAGCAGATGCCGACGTACCGCGCCAGCAACGGCGAGGAGTACGACGACGTCCGGATCTGGGTGGGCACCGACCCGGTCACCCGGCGGGCGCTGTCGGTGTCGGCGCGCCGGGTGCGGAGCAGCGACGGGGAGTTCGCCGGCGCCGCGCTGGCCTACCACGACGTCACCGACTTCATGCGCGCCCTGCGGGTCAAGGACGAGTTCGTCGCGTCGGTCTCCCACGAGCTGCGAACCCCGCTGACGTCGATCGTCGGCTACGTCAACATCCTGCTCGAGCGCGAGGACCTCCCGCGCGACGTGACCGCCCAGCTCGAGGTGGTCTCGCGCAACACCGACCGGCTGAACCGGCTGGTCGCCGACCTGCTGCACACCGCGAAGGCGTCCGCCGGCCCGATGCACGTGGTCCGTGCCTCCACGGACGTCGCCGAGATCGTGCGGAACAGCGTCGAGGCGGCCGGCCCGATGGCCGAGCGCGCCGGCATCGAGCTGCAGCTCGCGGTGCCGGAGACGCTGATCGCCATGGTCGACCAGCAGCGGATGGCGCAGGTGGTCGACAACCTGGTGTCGAACGGGATCAAGTACTCGCTGCCCGGAGGGATGGTGCAGGTGTCCCTCGGCATCGACGCGGACCGGGTCGAGCTGTGCGTCATCGACAGCGGCATCGGAATCGACGCCTCCGACCGGGACCGGCTGTTCAACCGGTTCTTCCGGGCCCGGCAGGCCGAGGAGCGGTCGATCCAGGGCGTCGGGCTGGGCCTCAGCATCACCAAGTCGATCGTCGAGAGCCACGGCGGCCGGATCGAGGTCGAGAGCGAGCTCGGGCGCGGCAGCGTCTTCCGGGTCCGGTTGCCGGTCGGCGGCTAGGGGCATCGTCAGATCTGGGGTGCCCAAGTCCGTCCGTCCAGGTCGGCCCGGCACGCTCGCGCGGTGGCGCACCATCAGAACCAGCCCATGGCCCCAGTCTGCATGTACTCCGACCACGGGATCCACGGGCGGCCTATCTGCGTCGGTGGAAGGCGACCTTCCCGCCGGGTAGGTGTCTCATCTCGTAGTTCGGGTCGTGGGCCTTGGCGTGGTGCCAGCCGCAGAGCAGACGGCCGTTGGCGAGGTCGGTGGTGCCGCCGTCGGTCCAGCGGGTGTCGTGGTGGGCGTGGGTCATCGCGGTGGTGCGGTCGCAGCCTTCGGTGGTGCAGCCGCGGTCGCGGAGCATCAGCGCGATCCGCTGAGCCTCGGTGAAGTAGCGGCTCTTGCGGCCGATGTCGAGGGGCTGGGACTTGCCGCCGAGTACGGCGGGGATGATCCCGGCCTCGCACGCGATCCTCCGGGCCAGGCCGGGTGAGATGTGTTCTCCGGTGTCGAGGATGCCGGCTTGTTCGATCTGTCCGACCAGCGACTCATACGACAGCGTGACCACCACGGTGGCGTTGAGACCGCCGGCCTTGGGGAGCTGCTTGGTCGGGTAGCGCTCGATCAGCTCGCAGAACGCGTGCCCCATCGCCTCCGGTGTGGCAAGCCGCTGGATGCCGGCGCCCTTGGTGGCGGCCTGGTGCTTGGGCGCCATGGTCGCGAGCAGCATCTTCTTCAGTGCGGCGAGGTGGTAGATCGGGACGGCGAAGGAGCCGCGCCCCATCCCGCGGCCGTCGTCGTAGGCCTTGAGGAAGGTCTTCCTCCAGGCGGCTGCTTCCTCGCGCTCGAGGATCGCGGCTTCGTGGGCGTCGGCCTCCTCGGGAGCGATCACCTCGAACAGATGCTTGCCGAGATGGTTCAACGCCCTCGCGTCGTACTCCTTCGCCTGGGCCAGCAGGTGCGCCTCCGCCTTGGTCACCAGCTCGAAGTCGAGGTCGTCGGGCAGCGCCTCGACCCAGCGGATGATCGTCCGCGCCTGGTCCACGCACACCTCGCCGGCCGCGAGCGCGTCCCGAGTCAGCGAGTGCACCTCGAGGTCGTGGCCCAGCTTCACGGTGCCGTGCGCGGCCGGCCGGGTGCTCTTGGTGGTGTGCGCCAGTTCGCCGCGGACGATGCACTGGCGGCCTGGCCGACGTGCAGGTCGTCGGCGTGCCCGGCCACCCGGGCCTTCACCTCCGCGACCTGGGCCTCGAGCCGGGTCAGCTCGACCAGCGTCGCGGCGGTCTCGGCAGCGTCCATCGACCACACCGACGCGTCCACCACGGCGTCGGCAGCGGCGCGCATCTGCGCGGTCGCGACCGACACTCGGTGTCGGGGTGTGGCCAGTGCTGTCATGGTTCAACCCAAGCACCGGGCACCGACAGTCAGAGCCCCAGAACCCCTGTTTTGTCTGGCATGTGGACACTTTCCGAAGATTTTGCGGCGCCAATCTTCGGCGGTGGTTTCGAGGCTCGTCGCTGGCGCTCCTCGCACCTCAACCACCGGTGCGGCGGCCCGCAAGCCGGGAAGCGACCGCAACCCGAAGCCCGCCGTACCCGCCTAATAAGCCTGTCGATCGCAACCACCCGCGGCCAGTAGCCCGTCGTCAGCTGGCCGTGGATTCGAGACAGGCGCTTGGAGTCCGCCCCAGGACTCAGCCGCAGTCGCGGCAGGTGCCGAAGATCTCCAGGGTGTGGCTGACCTCGTCGTACCCGTGCTCGGCGGCGATGGCGCGGGTCCACCGCTCGACGGCCGGGCCCTCGACCTCGACGGTCGCGCCGCACGAGCGGCAGACCAGGTGGTGGTGGTGCGTGTCGGAGCAGCGGCGGTAGATCGCCTCGCCGTCCTCGGTGCGCAGCAGGTCGACCTCGCCGGCCTCGGCGAGCCGCTGCAGGGTCCGGTAGACCGTGGCCAGCCCGACCGTCTCGCCGCGGCGGCCGAGCAGGTCGTGGATCTCCTGCGCCGAGCGGAAGTCGGCGAAGGACTCGAGCGCCTCGACGACGGCCTTGCGCTGCTTGGTCGGCCGGAGCGGGGGCGTCTGGTCAGTGCTCGTCATAGTGCCTCCCGTGGGGGGCGTGACGGTGGCCGTCGTGCACGTAGTCGACGTGGTCGCCGTGCGGGACCGCGACGTGGCCGCAGTCGTCGCCGTGCTCGTGCGGGTGCTCGTCGATGGTCTCGTGCGGCGGCCGTCTCGACCACCGGGAACGGCCGCCGCAGCCGGCGCCGCGAGCGCAGCAGGACCCCGACCGGCCAGGCGACAGCGAAGCCGGCGAGGGCGAGCAGCACGATCGTCGGACCGGTCGCCACGTCAGCGTGCTTCGAGGCGTACGCCGACAGCAGCAGGCCGCCGACCGACGCGAGCGTGCCGAGGACCATCGCCGCCCCCAGGGTGGTGCGGAACGACCGGGTCAGCTGCTGGGAGGTGGCGACCGGGACCACCATCAGGGCGGAGACCAGCAGCAGCCCGACGGTGCGCATCGCGACCGTCACGGTGACGGCGGCCAGCACCGCGATCATCAGGTTGTAGAACCGGATGTTGACGCCGGCGACCCGGGCGAACTCCTGGTCCTGGGTGACCGCGAACAGCTGCGGCGAGAGCCCGACGCAGATGCCGACCACGACCGCGGCCAGCACCATCACCGCGATCACGTCGCCCTGTGCGATCGTGGTGATCGAGCCGAAGAGGTACTGGTTGAGGCTCGTCCCCGCTCTCGTCGGCGAGCCCGGTGATCAGCACGCCGCCCGCCAGACCGCCGTAGAACAGCAGCGCGAGCGCGACGTCGCCGTTCGCGTGGCCGCGCTCGCGGATCACCTCGATCAGGATCGCGCCGACCACGGCGACCAGCACCGCGGTCCAGGTGGGGGAGGCCCCGGTGAGCAGGCCGATCGCGACGCCGGTGACGGCGACGTGGCCGATGCCGTCGCCCATCAGCGCCATCCGGCGCTGCACGAGGTAGGTGCCGATCGCCGGCGCCGCCAGCCCGGTGAAGACCGCGGCGATCAGCGCCCGCTGCATGAACTGCAGGTTGAGGAGCTCCCAGTAGCTCATTGGTCACCCTCGATCAGGGAGGAGACGTGCGGCGCGTGGTCGTGGTGGTCCGGCTCGGCGTGATGGTGGTGGTGGCCGTCGAGGTGCGCGGTCGCCACCTCGTCGCTGGCCAGCGGCGGGCCGTCGTACGACACCCGGCCGTCGCGCATCACGACCGCCCGGTCGATCAGCGGCGCCATCGGGCCGAGCTCGTGGGCGACCAGCACGATGGTGGCGCCGCGGCCGGACATGGTCTGCAGGGTGTCGGCGAGGACCTGCTGGTTCGGCAGGTCGACCCCGGCGGTCGGCTCGTCGAGGAAGAACAGCTCCGGCTCGCCGGCCAGCGCCCGGGCGATCAGCACCCGCTGCTGCTGGCCGCCGGACAGCGACGAGACGCCCTCGCCGGCGCGGTCGGCGAGGCCGACGACCTCGAGCGCGTCGGCGATGGCGGTGCGGTCGGCCCGGCCGAGCGGACGCAGCAGCCGGCGCCGGGTGAGCCGCCCGGAGGCGACGATCTCCCACACCGAGGCCGGCACGCCGGAGGTCGGCGCCGCCGCGCTGCGGCACGAAGCCGATGCGCTGCCAGTCGTGGAACTTGTCGAACGGCGTGCCGAACAGCCGCAGCGAGCCGGTCGCCAGCGGCAGCAGGCCGGTGAGCGCCCGGACCAGCGTCGACTTGCCGGAGCCGTTGGCACCCATCAGCGCGACGAACTCACCGGAGCGGACGGTCAGGTCGATGTGCGCGCAGGATCGGGCGGCCGGCGATCGCGACCGCGCCGTTGCTCCAGCTCGACGACGGGCTCGCGACGGTCGCTCAACAGCCGTTCGCCTCCTCGAGGGCGGCGAGGTTCGCCTCCATGAGGGAAAGGTAGTCCTCGTCGATGGTCTCGTCGGTGAGGCCCTCGATCGGGTCGAGCACCGCGGTCTCGACCCCGGTGTCCGCCGCGAGCTGCTCGGCGATCTCCGGGCTGACCAGCGACTCGTAGAACACCGTCGTGATGCCCTCGCTCGACGATCAGCTGCTGGAGGCGACCCAGGTCGGCCGGGGTCGGCTCGGCGTCGGGGGAGAGGCCGGCGATCGGCTCGAACTCCAGGCCGTACCTGGCCAGGTAGCCGAACGCGTCGTGGCGACACGACGACGGTGTGCCGCTCGCACTGCGCGAGCCCGTCGGTGAACTCCTGGTCGAGCGACTCGAGGTCGGCGCGCAGGTCGGCGGCGTTCGCCGCGTAGTCGTCGGCGTGCTCCGGGTCGAGGTCGGCGAGCTGGTCGGCGACCTCGTCGCCGAGGTCGGCCATCAGCAGCGGGTCGTGCCAGAAGTGCGGGTCGAGGTCGCCGTGGTCGTGCTCCTCGTGCTCCTCGGCGGACTCCTCCTCGTGACCGTCCTCGGCGGGGCGCAGCGTCGACGACCTCCGCGACGTCGAGAACGGCACCGGTCGCGTTCGTCTCGACCGCGTCGTCGACCGACGGCTGGAAGCCGTGCTGGAAGACCACCAGGTCGGCGCGCGCGACCTCGGCGGTCTCGTTCGGGTTGAGCTCCAGGTCGTGCGGCTCGCCGCCGGGGGCGGTGAGGTTCTCGACCGTCGCGTGCTCGCCGGCGACCCGCTCGGCGACGTACTGGAGCGGGTAGAACGCCGTCGCGACCTGGATCCCGTCGTCGGTCGACGCGGCGTCGTCGGAGAAGGCGGCGCACCCGCCCAGCGCGAGGGCGCGCGGGAAGCAGCAGTGCGACGAGTATCTTCATGAGAATGATTCTCAGGTCAGTTGAGAATGATTGTCAACTCGCCGTCGACACTAGGGTCGCGGCGTGCTGGTGGTGAACAGGTTCCGGGTGCCGGTCGGCGACGGCGAGGCGTTCCGCGTCGGACCTCGCGACCGCGCGCGGGGCGCTGGCCGCCTGCCGCGGCTACGTCGGCGGCGAGATCGGCCGCAACGTCGACGATCCCGAGCTGTGGGTGCTGACCACCCGGTGGGAGAACGTCGGCAGCTACCGGCGCGCGCTCTCGTCGTACGACGTGAAGCTGCACGCCGTCGCGGTGCTCAGCCGGGCGATCGAGGAGCCGTCGGCGTACGAGTCCGCGGAGCCCGGGACCGCCCTGAACACCGCGGCGGCCCGGTCGTTAGGCTGAGCCCTTCGACCACCGACCGGCAGCCAGCCGGCCGAGAACAAGGAGCTCACCCGTGGCCAAGCCGCCTCCGTCCACCGTCGACCAGGTCGTCTCCCTCGCCAAGCGCCGGGGCTTCGTGTACCCGTGCGGCGAGATCTACGGCGGCACCCGCTCCGCCTGGGACTACGGCCCGCTGGGCGTGGAGCTCAAGGAGAACATCAAGCGCCAGTGGTGGAAGTCGATGGTCACCATGCGCGACGACATGGTCGGCCTCGACTCCTCGATCATCCTGCCGCGCCAGGTGTGGGAGGCCAGCGGCCACGTCGACACGTTCACCGACCCGCTCACCGAGTGCCAGTCCTGCCACAAGCGCTACCGCGCCGACCACCTCCAGGAGGAGGTCGCGGAGAAGAAGGGCATCGCCAACCCCGACGACGTCGACCTGTCGACGGTCGCCTGCGCGAACTGCGGCACCCGCGGCGCGTGGACCGAGCCGCGCCAGTTCTCCGGCCTGCTGAAGACCTACCTCGGCGTCATCGAGGACGAGTCCGGCCTGCACTACCTGCGCCCCGAGACCGCGCAGGGCATCTTCATCAACTTCGCGAACGTCGTGACCTCGAGCCGGCAGAAGCCGCCGTTCGGCATCGCCCAGATCGGCAAGAGCTTCCGCAACGAGATCACGCCCGGCAACTTCATCTTCCGCACCCGCGAGTTCGAGCAGATGGAGATGGAGTTCTTCGTCAAGCCGGGCGAGGACGAGGAGTGGCACCAGTACTGGATCGACGAGCGCACCAAGTGGTACGTCGACCTCGGCATCGACCCCGACAACCTGCGCCACTACGAGCACGCGCAGGAGAAGCTCAGCCACTACTCCAAGCGCACCGTCGACATCGAGTACCGCTTCAACTTCGCCGGCTCCGAGTGGGGCGAGCTCGAGGGCATCGCCAACCGCACCGACTTCGACCTGACCACGCACTCCAAGCACTCCGGCCAGGACCTGTCGTACTTCGACCAGGCCAACAACGAGCGCTACACGCCGTACGTCATCGAGCCGGCGGCCGGCCTGTCGCGCAGCCTGATGACCTTCCTCGTCGACGCCTACACCGAGGACGAGGCGCCGAACACCAAGGGCGGCGTCGACAAGCGCACCGTGCTGCGCCTCGACCCGCGGCTGGCGCCGGTCAAGGTCGCGGTGCTGCCGCTGTCGCGCAACGCCGACCTGTCGCCGAAGGCCAAGGACCTGGCGATGGCGCTGCGCACCGCGGGCTGGAACGTCGACTTCGACGACTCCGGCGCGATCGGCCGCCGCTACCGCCGCCAGGACGAGATCGGTACGCCGTACTGCGTGACCGTCGACTTCGAGACCCTCGACGACCACGCGGTGACGATCCGCGAGCGCGACACCATGGCGCAGGAGCGGATCTCGCTCGACGCGGTGACGACGTACTTCGCCGAGCGTTTCGTCGGCTGCTGAGCGACTCGCGCGTGCAGAATGGCCGAATGACGAGGGCCTCCGTACTCGCGCTGGCCGTCAGCGCCGCGCTGGTGCTGGCGGGCTGCTCGGCCTCCGACGACGAGCCGGAGGCCGATGCCTCGACGTCGGCGACCGCGGACGCCAGCGCCACGCCGTACCTGCCGGTGCCCGACGGGGGTCACGCTGACCCCGCCGGGCAGCCAGCTCGCGGTCGGCGACCAGGCCGTCGTCGCCTACGAGCCGCGCCAGGAGCAGGTCGGCGCGCTCGACATCACGGTGACCGACCTGGAGACGACCTCGATCAAGGACTTCTCGGCCTGGCAGCTGAGCGAGGCGCAGCAGAAGCTCCAACGCCGTACTACGTGCGCGCCACGATCGAGAACGTCGGCGACACCGACCTCGGTGGCCGCCCGGTGCCGCTGTACGTCGTGAACGAGGACAACGTGCTGCTGGAGGCGACGCCGTTCGCGAGCTCGTTCAAGCCGTGCCCGAGCACGCCGTTCCCCGAGAAGTTCGGGCCCGGCGACACGGCCGACGTCTGCCTGGTCTACCTCGCTCCGGACAAGGGCGAGCTGGTCGCGGTGAGCTTCCGGCCCGAGGAGACGTTCAACCCGATCACCTGGACCGGCGGACGTGAAGAAGTACCGGGAGCCCGAAGCCGGAGAAGAAGAAGGACAAGAAGCAGGGCGACGAAGGGCTGATTTGAGCCGCTGGCGACGCCCCGGCGGACAATGGGGCCATGCCCGCCCTGCCCACCTCGCTGACCCTCGGGTCCGTGCGCGTCGACACCCCCGTGGTGCTCGCGCCGATGGCGGGCATCACCAACGCGGCGTACCGCCGGCTGTGCGCCGAGCAGGGCGCCGGCCTCTACGTCTGCGAGATGATCACCAGCCGCGGCCTGGTCGAGGGCGACGAGCACACCAAGGACATGCTGGTCTTCGACGAGCTGGAGACGGTGCGGTCGGTCCAGCTCTACGGCACCGACCCGATCTACGTCGGCAAGGCCGCCGAGATCCTCTGCGCGGAGTACGGCGTCGCGCACATCGACCTCAACTTCGGCTGCCCGGTCCCGAAGGTCACCCGCAAGGGCGGCGGCGGCGCGCTGCCGTGGAAGCGCGGGCTGCTCGGCGAGATCCTCGAGCACGCGGTCGCCGCGGCCACGCCGTACGACGTGCCGGTGACGATGAAGACCCGCAAGGGCATCGACGACGACCACCTCACCTACCTCGACGCCGGGCGGATCGCCCAGGAGTCCGGCTGCGCGGCGATCGCGCTGCACGGGCGGACCGGTCGCGCAGGCCTACTCCGGCGCGGCCGACTGGGACGCGATCGCGGCGCTGGTCGACCACGTCGACATCCCGGTGCTCGGCAACGGCGACATCTGGGAGGCGGCCGACGCGGTACGGATGGTCGAGCAGACCGGCGTCGCCGGCGTCGTCGTCGGGCGCGGCTGCCTGGGCCGGCCGTGGATCTTCCGCGACCTGGCCGCGGCGTTCGCCGGCGAGCAGGTCGCGACCCTGCCGACGCTCGGCGAGGTGACCGCGATGATGCGCCGGCACGCCGAGCTGCTGTGCCAGCACATGGGGGAGGAGCGGGGCTGCAAGGAGTTCCGCAAGCACGTCTCGTGGTACCTCAAGGGCTTCGCCGCGGGCGGCGAGATGCGCCGCTCGCTCGGCCTGGTCGACAGCCTCGTCGGCCTCGACCGGCTGCTCGCCGACCTCGACCCGAACGAGCCGTTCCCGGTCGGCGAGCTGGGCTCACCGCGCGGTCGCCAGGGCTCCCCGCGGGACCGCGTCGTGCTCCCGGAGGGCTGGCTCGACGACAGCCGACGGCAGCGGCTGCCACGTGCAGGAAGACGCGAGCGAGACCACCGGCGGGTGACCGGGAACACCCGGTAAAAAGACCCCCCGCATTGCGAAACGACGTCCAGGGTGTGGTTTAGTCGACCGGTCGTTGCCTTTTCGTGACCTTTCGGGGGGTCATCGGTAGCGGCGCGTCCCTGACAGCAACAGCAAAGGATCAGCGCTGTGGCAGACCATCGCCACAAGCGGGAAACCACTGCCCGCCGCAAGCCCCGCGCCGCCCTCGTGGCCGGACCGCTCGCCTTGCTGGCGACCGTGTCCGCCGTGACCCTCGGCGTGCTCGCCAGCCGACCCCGACACCCGCGACCTGGTCGCCGAGGACACCGCCGGGACATCTCCGGCGGCACCCTGTCGCGCGACCCCGTCTCCCGGTCCGACTCGCGGCTGGACTCGCGGCTGGACCGCAGGGCGCTGCAGGAGGCGTTCGACCGGAACGTCGTCCGCACCGCGACCCTCCAGGCCGTGCAGAACGCCGACACGAAGCTGTGGACCACCGACCGCCGCTCAACCTGTGGTCCGCCCCCGGCGAGGACGCCCGGCAGCTCGGCGAGATCGAGTCCGGCAAGCAGGTCCTCGTCACCGGTCGCAAGGCCGCCGAGCGGGTCGAGATCGTCGTCGACGGCGAGTCCCGCTGGGTGACCGCGGGCTACCTCTCCGAGGAGAAGCCGCTGGCCGCTGCCGCCGGCCTGTCGATGGCGCCCTGCCCCGACCCCAGCGTCGAGAGCGGGCTGACCTCCGACGCCGTCTACGTCTACCGCTCGGTGTGCGCACGCGTTCCCGCAGATCACGTCGTACGGCGGCTGGGACGGCCACGGCGAGCACGCCTCGGGCCGCGCGATCGACATCATGACCAGCGACGCGGCGCTCGGGGACGCGATCGCGGCCTTCCTGCTGCAGCACGCCGCCGAGCTGAACCTCTACGACATCATCTGGCGGCAGCAGATCTGGACGTCCGTGCGCTCCGGCGAGGGCTGGCGGGCGTACGGCGACCACGGGCTCGTCACCGCGAACCACTACGACCACGTGCACGTCGCCACCAACGGCTGACCTAAGCGTCCCTCGACGAACTACTACCGCGGCCGACCGCCTAGGCTCGCCTGCGATGAGTGCCCACGACCTGTACGACGACGCTTCGCGCGAGCGGCTCGTCGAGGAGCCACCCAAGCGGGTGGACGCCCCGGTGCGCACCCCGTTCGAGCGCGACCGGGCCCGGCTGGTGCACGCCGCGGCGTCGCGCCGGCTGGCCGCCAAGACCCAGGTGGTCGGCCCGCAGAGCGACGACTTCGTGCGCAACCGGCTCACCCACAGCCTCGAGGTCGCCCAGGTCGCCCGCGACCTGTCCCGCGCGCTCGGCAGCCAGCCCGACATCGCGGAGACGGCCGCGCTCGCGCACGACCTCGGGCACCCGCCGTTCGGCCACAACGGCGAGCGGGTGCTGGCCGAGCTCGGCGCGGCCTGCGGCGGGTTCGAGGGCAACGCGCAGACGCTGCGGCTGCTCACCCGGCTGGAGGCCAAGACGTTCACGCCGGCGGGGGAGTCGGTCGGGCCTCAACCTGACCCGGGCCACCCTCGACGCCTGCACCAAGTACCCCTGGCCGCGCACCGCCGCCGAGGAGCCGCAGGGCGTGCACGCCGACGGGTCGCCGCGGTTCGTGCTCAAGTTCGGCGTCTACGACGACGACCGGCCGGTCTTCGACTGGATGCGCCAGCGGCGCGGTCGGCACCCGGCAGTGCCTCGAGGCGCAGGTGATGGACCTCGCCGACGACGTCGCCTACTCCGTCCACGACATCGAGGACGGCGTCGTCGCCGACCGGGTCGACCTGGTGACGATCGACCCGGCCGCGGTCTGGGAGACCGTGCGCGCCTGGTACCTCCCCGACGCCGACGACGACCTCCTCGACGAGACCCTCGCCGGGCTGCGCGCGGTCGGCAGCTGGCCGGAGACGCCGTACGACGGCACCCGGCGCTCGCTGGCCGCGCTGAAGAACCTCACCAGCGACCTGATCGGCCGGTTCTGCGGCGCCGTGCAGCACGCGACGTTCGCCGCCAGCGACGGGCCGTTCGTGCGCTACGCCGCGGACCTCGTCGTCCCGGAGCAGACCCGCCTGGAGATCGCGGTGCTCAAGGGGATCGCCGCGCACTACGTCATGCAGGCCGACGACCGGGTCGCGGCGATGGTCCGGCAGCGCGAGCTGCTCGCCGAGCTGGTCGCGCTGCTCGCGCACCGCGGCCCGGACGCCCTGGACCGGCCGTTCGCCGACGACTGGCGCGCCGCCGCCGACGACGCCGCCCGGCTGCGGGTGGTCATCGACCAGGTCGCCTCGCTCACCGACGCCAGCGCGGTCGCCTGGCACGACGCGCTCGCGGCGCGGCGCTGAGCGCCGACCCGGCGCTGGACCTGGGTCGCGACGACAAGCGGCCTGCACACGATAGTCGACGCGGACCACCTGGGCGACGTCGCGCCAGCCGGCGTCGATGGTCAGGGAGTGGCCGCGACCCGGGATCTCGGTGAACTCCGTGACGCCGTCGTTCTTGGCCTGACGCTTGTACGTCGCGTGCGCGATCGCGTGCGGCACCTGGTGGTCGAGCTCGCCGGAGATCACCAGCATCGGGCCGCGGTCCGGGCTCTTGTTGTCGGCCTTCAGCTCCGAGCGCGGGTTGAAGTTGGCGAACGCCGCCTGGAAGACCGAGATCCCGGAGCCGGCGACGTGGTAGCTGTCGTAGAGCTCCTCGGCCTCCTCCTCGGACGACCGCGTTGCCGAACCCGTAGCGGAACTGGTCGAAGGTGAGGGTCACCGCCTTGTGCCGGTTGCGTCGGGTTGGCGACAGCGACCGGCGAGCTGGCCTTGAGCGCCGCGATCGGAAGACGGAAGGACGCCCCGTGTCGGCGCCGGGTCGATCGCGACGGTCACGGCTGAGAGCCCACGCCCGGCGAGGATCTGGACGAGGAGGCCGCCGAAGGAGTGCCCGACGAGCGCCGGCTTGCGGTCGAGGCGTTCGATGATCTGCTGCTGGTAGGCGGCGACGTCGCCGACGCGCTTGCCGGCGAGCACCGTCGGGGTCCTCCCGTGGCTTCGGTCGACGGTCGGCGGGCTCGTCGGGCCATCCCGGGCGTGACGGCGGCGTACGCCGGCGTCCTCGAAGAACGTCGCCCAGAGGTCCCAGCTGCGAGTCGAGCAGCCAGAGGCCGTGCACGAAGACCACCGGCTGCTTGCCCGAAGCGTTCGCGCGCTCCACCTCCTCGAGCTCCGGATGCGGTGGGCGGGGGATGCTCGCGTCGGTCATGTGCACGACGCTAGGCCGGGCGGATGCGTCCTGTCACCCTAGTCGGTCGGACGTCGACTAGGCTCGCGAACCGTGACCGATCGACTCGTCTGGCTGCCGTTCGAGCCCGCCCTGCTCGGCGACCCGCCGGCCGGGCTGCGCTACGAGGTGGTCGACCCGACCGAGCAGGTGCCGGACAGCGTCGGCGAGGTGCGGTTCTACGTGCCGCCGTACCAGGTCGGCGCCGAAGGTCGCCGAGGTGCTGCCGCGGATGACGCAGCCTCGAGGTGGTGCAGACGCTGACCGCCGGCGTCGACAACGTGCGCGGCAAGGTGCCCGACGGCGTGCTGCTGTGCAACGGCCGCGGCATCCACGACACCTCGACCGCCGAGCTCGCGCTGACCCTGATCCTGGCCAGCCTGCGCGGCATCCCCGACTGGGTGCGCGCCCAGGACCGGCACGAGTGGAAGCCCGGCTGGCGCCCGGCGCTCGCGGACAAGCGGGTGCTGCTCGTCGGGTACGGCGCGATCGGGGAGGCGATCGAGCGCCGGCTGGTGCCGTTCGAGGTCGAGGTGGTCCGGGTCGCGCGCAGCGCCCGCGACGGCGTGCACGCGATCGCCGAGCTGCCGGGGCTGCTCCCGGACGCGGACGTCGTCGTGCTCGTCGTACCGCTCACCGACGAGACCCGCGGCCTGGTCGACGCGGGCTTCCTGGCCGCGATGAAGGACGGCGCGCTGCTGGTCAACGTCGCCCGCGGGCCGGTCGTCGACAACCGACGCCCTGGTCGCCGAGCTGCAGCTCCGGCCGGCTGCGGCCGCGGTCGACGTGGTCGACCCGGAGCCGCTCCCGGAGGACCACCCGTTCTGGGACGCGCCGAACCTGCTGATCTCGCCGCACGTCGGCGGCGCGAGCAGCGCGATGTGGCCGCGCGCCCACCGGCTGGTCCGCGACCAGCTGCACCGCTACGCCGCCGGCGAGGAACTTGTGAACGTCATGTCCGGCGACTACTGACCGCGACCGTAGACTCCGCGACGTGGCAGGCCGGATCCGCGAGGAGGACATCGCCGAGGTGCGCGAGAAGGCGCGCATCGACGACGTCGTCTCGCAGTACGTCACGCTGAAGAACGCCGGCGGCGGCTCGCAGAAGGGGCTCTGCCCGTTCCACGACGAGAAGTCCCCGTCCTTCAACGTCAACCCGGCCCGCGGCTTCTTCCACTGCTTCGGCTGCCAGCGAGAGCGGCGACGTCATCAGCTTCCTGATGAAGATCGACGGGCTGACCTTCGGCGAGACCGTCGAGCGGCTCGCCGACAAGTACGGCGTGCCAGCTGCGGCGCGAGGAGGGCGACGTCCGCGAGGAGCGCCCGAAGGGCCCGCCGCGCCAGCGGCTGATCGAGGCCAACAAGGTCGCCCAGGAGTTCTACGCCGAGCAGCTCGCCACCCCGGACGCGCTGGTGGCCCGGCAGTTCCTCGTCCGAGCGCGGCTTCGACCAGGCCGCGGCGGCGACGTTCGGCATCGGCTTCGCGCCGCGCGAGGGCGAGGCGCTCTTCAAGCACCTGCGCGGCCGCGGCTTCACCCAGGAGGAGGCCGTCGAGGCCGGGCTGGTGGCGATCGGGCGCTCGGCGTACGACCGGTTCCGCGGCCGGCTGCTCTGGCCGATCCGCGACGCTCCCGGCGACACCATCGGCTTCGGCGCGCGCCGGATCTTCGACGACGACAAGATCGAGGCGAAGTACCTCAACACCCCCGAGACCAGGATCTACAAGAAGAGCCAGGTGCTCTACGGCATCGACCTGGCCCGCCGCGAGATCGCGAAGTCGTCGCAGGCGGTCATCGTCGAGGGCTACACCGACGTGATGGCCTGCCACCTCGCCGGCGTCGGCACGGCGGTCGCCACCTGCGGCACCGCGTTCGGCGACGAGCACTCCAAGGTGCTGCGCCGCTTCCTCAACGACCACGAGGAGTTCCGCGGCGAGGTGATCTTCACCTTCGACGGCGACGCCGCCGGGCAGAAGGCGGCGATCCGCGCCTTCGGCGGCGACCAGAACTTCGTCTCGCAGACGTACGTCGCGGTCGAGCCGGACGGCCTCGACCCGTGCGACGTGCGGATCAAGAAGGGCGACGCCGCGGTCCGCGAGCTGGTCGCCCGGCGGGTGCCGCTCTACCGGTTCGTGCTCGCCAACATCGTCGGCAAGTACGACCTCGACCGCGCCGACGGCCGGATCGACGCGCTCCGCGAGAGCGCCCGGCTGGTCTCGAGCATCCGCGACAAGTCCAAGGTCGACGCGTTCGCCCGCGAGATCGCCGGGATGATCGGCGTCGACATCGACGAGGCCCGCTCGGAGGTACGGCGCGCCGCCAACCGCCGCCCGAGCCAGGACCCGCGGTCGGGCACGCCCGCCACCGAGGCGCCCGCGCCGGCGCGGTCCGCCGTACCCGACCTGCGCGACCCGCGCTTCTCCCTCGAGCGCGAGACGCTCAAGCTGGTCGTCCAGCACCCGATGACGATCGGCCGCTCGACCTCCGAGATCGGGCCGAACGACTTCACCCACCCGACGTACCGCGCCGTCTGGGAGCTGGTCGCGGCCGCGGGCGGGCCCGGCGCCGGCGCCGGCGACGACGGCTGGGCGAACCGGCTGCGCGACTCCGCGACCGACCCGGCCGTCGTCGTCGGCGATCAGCGCGCTCGCGGTCGAGCCGCTGATGAAGGAGCCGGACGCGGCGTACGTCGCGCAGCACGTCTTCCGGCTGATGGAGCTCACCACCGCCCGCCGGATCGACGCGATCAAGTCCAAGCTGCAGCGCACCAACCCGGTCGAGCAGGCCGACGAGTTCAACAAGATGTTCGGCGAGCTGGCCGCCCTCGAGGCGCACCGCCGAGCCCTGCGCGACCGGCTCGCCGGGCCGCCGCAGTGAGCCCGTTCCGGCGCGACCGCCCGCCGATCCGCGTCGAGCGCGGCGAGCGGCTGCTGGCCGACGCGGCCGGCGAGGGCGCGCTCGTCGGCGGCACCCGCGACGCGCTCTACGTCGTCCGCTCGCGCGGCGGTGACACGTTCGGTCTCGAGGAGACCGTCCGGATCCCGTGGGAGGAGGTCCAGGCCGCCGACTGGGACCAGGACTCCTCGACGCTGCGGGTCACCGAGGTCGGGACCTGGGGCGAGGAGCGCCCCGACCACCGCTTCACCCTCGACGACGCCGGGGCTGCTGCTCCAGCTGGTCCGCGAGCGGGTCACCGCCAGCATCGTGCTGCAGCGGCACGTCCCGGTCGCCGGCCGCCGCGGGGTCCGCGTGATCGCCCGCCGGGCGCCGCACGGCGACCAGCCGGTCGTGTGGCTCTACGAGTACGACGAGGGCGTCGACCCCGACGATCCCGCCGTCCGCCGGGCCGCCGAGGCGGCTCTCGCGGCCGCGCAGCTCGAGGTCGGTGTGGTCTGAATCGCTGACAGGGACCTCAATTTTCCCTCGGCGATGCCGATTGCTAATCTGTGCGGGCTGCACCGATCCCCTGTAGCTCAACTGGCAGAGCATTCGACTGTTAACCGGAGGGTTGTTGGTTCGAGTCCAACCGGGGGAGCAGAGAGCAGGTCAGAGGCCCTGTCACCGACTGGTGGCAGGGCCTCTGACGTTCCGTGCGGCAGTTCGTGCGGCTGTTTCGTGTGGCATGGCGCCCCCGAGCCAAGTGGTCCCGACTCTTCTCACTGCTGCGCGGTTCGTGGCAGCCGATGAGCGGATGGCCTGGCGTAATGTGGCGGTATGGGTCCGAGGGCACGCGCGGGACGGTCTGTGTCTCCGTGTCGGCTGCCCGCGTACGACCGTTGTGACGACGAAGACTCAGCGAACTGAACCTCCAGGCCCTGCCCGGGGCGACCTTCGCTGAC
Organism: uncultured Actinomycetota bacterium; assembly: GCA_963716655.1. Classification (GTDB taxonomy): domain Bacteria; phylum Actinomycetota; class Actinomycetes; order Propionibacteriales; family Nocardioidaceae; genus Nocardioides. Next base: position 193,721 of record CAVQTV010000001.1, read on the forward strand.
CCTTCTCTTCTCCCAATGCTGGAGTTGTCACAGTCATGGCTCACAACGTCTCCTACAGCCGCGTCCCTCTGCTGGTCGCGGCGTCGGCCTGCTGGGGCGCTGGCACGGTCGTCACCAAGCAGGTACTTGGCTCGGTTGAGCCGCTGACCCTGCTACCTCTGCAGTTGGCGGCAAGTTGCCTGTTCCTGCTCGCGGCAGTCCGCATCAGCAGCCCGCGGGTCGCGTGGTCGCCGCAGATGACCCGACTGACGCTTCTCGGCATCCTCAACCCGGGGCTGGCCTACGCGCTCGGGCTTCTTGGTCTCGCCTCAATCACCGCCAGCATGTCGGTGCTGCTCTGGGCCGCTGAGCCGGTCCTCATCCTGCTGCTCGCGGCCGCGGTCTTGCGCGAACATGTGCCGCTCGCGCTCGCAGCGGCCATCGCTGTCGCGGTCCTCGGTGTGGTGCTCGTTGTCTACCAGCCCGGCGCCACCGGTGACGCCGTCGGCGTCGCACTCACCTTGGCCGCCGTCGGCGCGTGCGCCGTCTACACGGTCCTCACCCGCCGTTTGCTGATCGACGACGGGTCGCTCCTGGTGGTCCTCACCCAGCAGGCGGCTGCGCTGGGGTTCGCAATCGTTCTCGCCGTCATCGTGCAGGGAGTCGGTGGCGATGGTTGGTCGACCGGCTCGATGACCCCGCTGACCTTGTTGATCGCAGCCGCGTCGGGGGTCTTGTACTACGGGGCGGCCTTCTGGTTCTACCTCGCCGGGCTACGCCAGGTTCCGGCGTCGGTAGCGGGCGCGTTCCTACCGCTTATCCCTGTGTTCGGGGTGGCCGTCGCGTACCTGACTGGTGAACGGCTCGACCCAGGGCAATGGCTCGGTGCAGCGCTCGTGGTCGGCGCCACCGCCTTTGTCACAACACGCCAGGTCTCGCGATTGGACGAGAGAGCCACATCGGTCTGAGTGCAGCAGCCCATCGAAATACCCGCTCCCATGCCGCTGATCGTGCGCGCTCATGCCGAACTGGGTGACTACTGAGCAGAGCGGACGGAGGGCCTGGCGATGATGGCAGGCCCATTCCCGCTTTCTAATCGCCCCAGCCCATCGGGAACACCTCGAACGCCGCGGCGAACGCGACCCCGAGCCGCTGGCCGGTCTGCCGGCCGAACCCCTCGAGGAACTCCCGGCCGTCCCAGTTCTCCCAGCCCAGCCCGTCGATGTAGGCGCGGTGCGCCTCGAGCGACGCGACGCCGGCGTCGAACGTGTCGGTCGTGTCGACCGCGTGCGTGGCCGAGGGTGAGCCGAACGCCCAGACCGCGCGCACCCCGCCCCACGGCTCGAGGCCGTCGCCGAGCTGCTCGGGGAACACCCACCGGTTGCCCGCGTCGCGCACCGCGTCGACCACGGCCTTCCCGGTCGCGATGTGGTCGGCCTGGTTGAGGTTGGTCCCGCCCCAGGTGTCGCGGAAGTTGCCGGTGATCACGATGTCGGGCCGGTGCTTGCGTACGACGTGGGCGATCTCGCGGCGCAGCGGCACGCCGTACTCGAGGATGCCGTCCGGCTGGTGCAGGAACTCGACGGTCGGGACGCCCACGATCCGCGCCGACTCGACCTGCTCGGCCTCGCGCACCGCGCGGCACTCGTCGGGCGCGAGCCCGTCGATGCCGGCCTCGCCGCTGGTCACCATGCAGTAGGTGACGCTCTTGCCCTGGCCGGTCCAGCGCGCGACCGCGGCCGCGGCGCCGAACTCCATGTCGTCGGGGTGCGCGACCACGCAGAGCGCGCGGTCCCAGTCCTCGGGGAGTGTTTCGAGCGGGTCCATGCCGTCGAGCATGACAGGGTGCGCACATGAAGCGGTACGCCGATATCGCGCTCCGGCTGCCGTCCGCGAGCGAGCGCTGGACCAGCGCGGCGTTCCGCGAGGAGCTGCGGTCCTGGGTCGCCGGGCAGGTGGGGGAGCCGACCGCGCTCGAGCCGGTCAAGGTGCGCGCCTGGGCGACGGTGTGGCGGGCGGAGACCGGCGGCGGCGTGTTCTACGCGAAGCAGAACTGCTCGACCCAGTCCTTCGAGGCCGCCCTCCTCGTCGCTCTCAACGACCTCGCGGCCCGGCACGTCGTCCCACTGGAGGGCGTCGACCTGGTGCGCGGGCTGTTCCTCACGCCCGACCTGGGGCGGCCCCTCGGCGAGACCGCGGGCGACGACATCGACTCCTGGTGCCGGGTCGCCGCGTCCGGCGCCCAGCTCCAGCTCGAGGTGTCGCGGTACGCCGAGCGGCTGATGGCGTCCGGGCTGACCACGCTCGCGCCCGCCGACGCGGTCGGGTACGTCGAGGAGCAGCTCGACGCGTTCGCCGGGCTGCCCGCGGACGACCCCCGCGGGCTCGCGCCGGAGCGGCGCGCCGCCGTACACGCGCTGCTGCCGCAGGTCGCCGGGTGGGCTGACCAGGTCGGCGCACTCGGGCTGCCGCTGACGCTGTGCCACAACGACCTGCACGGCCACAACGTCTTCGACGTCGGGGGCGAGCTGCGGTTCTTCGACTTCGCCGACGCGCTGCTCACCGAGCCGCTGGCCGCGCTGCTGATCCCGCTGCGCGTGCTCGGCCGGTCGATCGACGCCGGCCCCGACGACCCGCGGCTGCACCGGGTCGCCGACGCCGCGCTCGAGGTCTGGACCGACTACGCCCCGATCGCCGAGCTGCGCGCCGCGCTCCCGGCCGCGCTCCAGCTGGCCCGGCTGGCGCGGGTCGAGGCGTGGATCCGCTGCACCGCGCCGATGAACGCCGCCGAGCTCGCGGACTGGGCCACGGTCGCCGGCGAGTGGCTGGCCTCGCTGACCGAGGCGCCGCCGGTTCGCTATCGCTAGGGCTCCGGGCTTGACATGCAGCCAAATGGCTGCATGAAATGGTGTCGATGGATGCCGTGTTCAAGGCGATCGCCGACCCGACCCGCCGGGCCCTGCTCGACTCGCTCCAGGAGCGCAACGGGCAGACCCTCGGCGAGCTCTGCGACGGGGCCGACATCGCGCGTCAGTCGGTGAGCAAGCACCTCACCGTGCTGGAGGCGGCCGGTGTCGTCACCACCCGCTGGCGCGGTCGGGAGAAGCTCCACTACCTCGACGCCGCCCCGATCAACGCCATCGCCGACCGCTGGCTCTCGCGCTACGACCGTCACCGCGCCGAGGCGCTGGCGGACCTCAAGACCGCCCTGGAAGGACCACCGATGAACGACTTCGTCTACACCACCTACATCCGCACGACGCCCGAGCAGCTCTGGCAGGCGCTCACCGACCCGTCGTTCACCGAGCGGTACTGGGGCGTCGCGCTCACCTCGGAGTGGACCGAGGGTGCGCCCGTCACCTGGGAGTTCGCCGGCATCACGATGGCCGACCCCGGTCAGCGGGTGCTGGTCGCCGACCCGCCGCACCGGCTCTCCTTCACCTGGCATGCGATCACCGAGGAGTTCGGCCGGGCGATCGACGGCGACCCCGAGGTGTTGGCCGCGATGGCGGCCGAGCCGCTCTCGCAGGTCGCGTTCGACATCGAGCCGCAGGGCGAGCAGGTGCGGCTCACCGTCACCCACGGCGGGTTCGGGCCGGACAGCCAGATCCGCGAGGGCATCAGCGGCGGCTGGCCGCAGATCCTGGCCAGCCTGAAGACGCTGCTGGAGACCGGCCAGCCGCTGCCGGCGTAGGTGGGTACCTCCCACTCATGGGCGAGATCCGGGTCGGCATCTCCGGGTGGACGTACGCCGGCTGGCGCGGTGACTTCTACCCGAAGGGTCTCGCCCAGAGGCGCGAGCTCGGGTACGCGGCCGAGCGGCTGGACTCGGTCGAGATCAACGGATCGTTCTACTCGCTGCAGCGGCCCACGTCGTACGCCTCCTGGGCCGAGCAGACCCCCGACGACTTCGTGTTCGCGGTCAAGGGCGGCCGGTTCGTCACCCACATGAAGCGGCTCCGCGACGTCGAGACACCGCTCGCGAACTTCTTCGCCTCCGGTGTCCTGGCCCTCGGGCCGAAGCTGGGTCCGGTGCTGTGGCAGACGCCCGCGAACCTCGCCTTCGACGAACGGACCGTTGGCTCGTTCTTCGACCTGCTGCCGCGCAGCGTGGGTGACGCCGCAGCCCTGGCCCGCCGCCACGACGGCAAGGTCGCCGAGGACCGCGCGCTGACCCGCGCCCCGCGAGGTCTGGCAACGCAACGGGTGCGGCACGCGCTGGAGTTCCGGCATCCGTCGTTCTGCACCGAGGAGGCGTTCGAGCTGATGCGGCAGCACGACGTGGCCTGCGTGGTCGCCGACTCGGCCGGACGGTGGCCGATGGCCGAGGCTGTCACCAGCGACCTCGTCTATGTCCGGCTGCACGGTGACGAGGAGCTGTACACGAGCGGGTACGCCGACGCGGCCCTCGACCGTTGGGCCGACAAGTGCTGCCGCTGGGCCGAGACCGCCGACGTGGTCGTCTACTTCGACAACGACGCCAAGGGCTTCGCGCCGCACGACGCCGTGCGGCTCATCGACCGGGTCAGGAGTCGAACTTGCGGAGGAACTTCTTGAGCGCCGGGAGGTCGTCGGTGTTGATGTGGTCGACGTCGGCGGCGAGCAGCTCCTTCCACACGGCCGTGCGGGCCGGCGAGGGCAGGTCGGTGGTCGCCCAGAAACGGACCCGGTACCCCGCTGCGTGCGCGCGGTCGACGATGTCGTGCAGCTTGGCCCGCTGGTCCTCGGGCATCTCGCCCATGCCCCACCAGGTGAACTGACCGAGCCAGCTGTCGCTCACCAGCGGCATCACCGCCGGCGAGATGCCGGAGTCGATGTCGGCGACCCGGCCGTCGTACCCGGCGAAGCGCTTGGGCTGGGCCTGCATCAGCGCCAGGTCGCGGTTCCCGCTGATCACCGCGGTGACCGCGCGCTCGTCGACCGAGTCGCCGGTGAAGGAGGTCATGATCCTGCGGTGCGCGCGCAGCTCGGCGTGGATCGCGTCGTACGTCGTGGCCGCATCGCTCTTGACGTCGATCAGCAGCTGGAACGGGCCGGCCCACTTCCGGTAGACCGCGCCGCCGCGGGACTTCACCCGCTTGACGAGCGGGTCGAGGTAGAGCGACGCCAGGGTGCGCTTGGGCTTCAGGTCGACCAGGTCGTGGCCGACCAGCAGCTTGCCGTCGACGAGCCAGACGTCGGCCTCGACGCTGGTGAACCCCTGCGCGAGCGCGTCGTGCAGCGGGCGCGTGTGCACGTAGTCGTTATGCGCGTGCGCCCGGGCGAGCGGCGCCGGGTCCCGGTCCGGCTTCAACGCGGAGGCAGCCGGGGCGAGCAGGCCGACCCCGAGGAGGGCGACGAGGGTCACGACGATGGAGCGGGCAGCGGTGAGCACGCGCAGATCCTAGATGGGTACCGCTATCGCTTGGGGTGAGATCCGGATCGGCATCTGCCCCGCACGGCGCCGTGCGGCTACGAGCGCTCCTCGAGGAGCTCGGCCTTCTGCTTCCTCGTCCGCTGCAGGTCGAGCATGGCGGCCGCCGCTGACGCCACCGCCTCGGCCTGGCGGGCCTCGACCTCGGCCTCGGCGATCGGGTCAGAACCCGCGACTGCCTCCCTCGCCCGGGCGGCCTCCTCCTGCACCCGCCGGTCGTCCTTCACGGCCTTCTTGACCTGGCACCTGGTGTCCGCGAGCGATGCCCGGAGCGCCTTGGTGCTCATGGTGGCGGCGAGCTCACGGCGCTGGACCTCCGGGTCCCACCGGACGGTTGGCCACTCGGGATCCATGTCGATCAAGGTCTGGGTGAGGATCTCGGTGATCGCCAGCCGGGTGTACCACTTGTGGTCCGCCGGCACGACGTACCACGGCGCTTCCTCGGTCGAGGTGCGCCGGAACACGTCGGCGTAAGCGCCCTGGTAGTCGTCCCATTTGCGGCGGGTCGGCACGTCGTTCTTGCTGTACTTCCAGTGCTTGTCCGGCCGATCGAGCCGCTTCATGAGTCGCAGGCCCTGCTCGTCGTGGCTGATCATCAACCCGAGCTTGAGGACGGTCGTCCCGGACGCGACGAGGCCAGCCTCGAAGTCGTTGATCTCGTCGTACCTCTTCTCCCAGGTCTTCTCGGGCACGAGGTCGTCGACGCGAGCGACAAGGACGTCCTCGTAGTGGGACCGATCGAAGACGCCGATGAGGCCCGGCTCGGGCAGCGCCTTCTTGATCCGCCACAGGAAGTGGTGCTCCTGCTCGTCGGGCGTGGGTGCGCCGAAGGATCGCAGCGAGACGCCCTGCGGGTCGACCTTGCTCATCACGTGCCGGGCGACGCCGCCCTTCCCGGCGGTGTCGAGCCCCTGCACGACCACGAGCAGCGATCGGCTGCCTCCGGCCCGACCTTCGGCGAAGAGCCGCTCTTGGAGCTCGCTGAGCAGGTCGCCCCGATCGCGGCAGAAGCTCCTGGCCGCCTTCTTCCCCAACTTCCAACCCGGCGTGGCGCCCCGGTCCATGCCTTCGAGGTCGAAGTCCTCGCCGGCACGCATCAGCTCACGCGGGTCGTCGCTCCACTCGGCAGTGCGTCGTTTCCCCATGTTCAGCTCGCCTGTCCGGGGCGCGGTCGACCGTCCGGGTCGAACATCAGGTCGTACAGCCGCGGCGCCCACTTGAGCTGGGTGGCCGTGAGCTCGGGCGTGGACAGTCGGCGCAGCCGTCCCGGTGGCCGCTGCTGGGCGTGATCCCCAACCGCGAACGCGGCCGCGCGATCCTGCGCCCGCCGCCGGCGGAGCGCGTGCCCAGGGACGAAGCGCACCAGCGAACGCGGTACCGGCACTGGCCGTCGCGGCAGCTTGTCCGCCACCAGCCCACGGACCCCGGTACGCCGGTCCCGGCCGTCGACGGAGTACCACTCGTCGAGCGCCTCCGCGCTCGACACCATTGCGTCGAAGAGCTCGTGCGGGTCCTCCGGCACGTCGTCAAGGTCGCAGTCGAGGTGCTCGGCGACCAGCGTGCGCAGCAGCACCCGCGGGAACGAGTCCTCGGGCGCCGGAGCACCCGCCCTGCCGCGGTCATCGACCACGGCACAGGCGATCTCGCTGTCGTGGGTCCAGGAGCGGCGGTTGAGGTTGTCCGAGCCGACGCTCGCCCAGCGGTGGTCGATGATGCAGGTCTTCGAGTGCACGTATACCGGCATCCCGCTGTCGTTGGTCAGGCCGAAGACCGCGACCCGGTCGCCACCGGCCTCGAGGATCTTCCGCATCGCCAGCGCGCGGCCGTAGAGCTGCGGCACCTCGGTGGCGGCGCCCTCGCGGTCCGGGACCATCGGCAGCACGACGACCAGCCTCAGGTCGGGCTTGTCGCGCAGGGCGCCGGCGAAGTGGTCGCCAACCTCCTCCGACCACAGGTACTGGTCCTCGACGTACACCAGGCGCTCCGCCTGTGCGATCGCCTTGGCGTTGCCCAGCATCACCGACCTCTCGCCGTCCGGGGCGAAATCGAAGGCCTTCGGGTAGATCACCGGGAACGTCCGGATGATCTGCACGATCTCGTGCCCGCCGGGCCGCGGCGGCGGTGGTGGCGCCTGCTCCCCGAGCGGCTCGGGGGAAAGGTCCTCGCGGTGCACCAGGCTCGACAGGATCCGGCCCGGGTTGACGGTCAGCGGGGTGCTGTCCTCCCACCGCTCGCGGAACGTCGTCTCGACGTCATGGACCGCCGGTCCCTGGATGGCCACCTGCACGTCGTGCCACGCAGGCGTCGGGCCGTACGCGCGGGCCATCTCGACCGGCTGCCGGTCGCCCTGGTGCTTGGCGTCGTCGCGCCGGCCGTTGCAGAGGTCGATGCCGCCGATGTACGCCACGTCGCGCGTCGAGTCGTCGGCGTGGCGGATCACCACGAACTTCTGGTGGTGCGCGCCGCGGGTGCGGATCCTCATGTCACGCAGGCACTGGCCCCCGGCCTCGCCGATGTCCTCGCCGAGCTGGCGGTGCCGGTGCGCGCTGAACCCCAGCCGGTGCCAGTGCGAGCGCCACAGCAGCCCGCGGACGTCGACGCCGCGGTGCACCGCGTCGACCAGTGTGTTGTTGAGCGTCGCCCGCGGGTCGTCGGTCAGCTGCTGGTCCGGGTCGCCCTGCCAATCGGCGAAGTAGAACCGGTCGCCGGGCCCGAGCGCACAGATCCGCTCGTGTAGTTCCGCGAAGTAGTCGCGACCATGCACGAGCGCCCTGACCGTGTTACCGGTGCTCCACGCCGTCCCGTCGCCGCGTGCTGCGTCGATCGACGTGTGCGGGTTCTCCCTCTCGGCGCTCTCCAGCAGCCACTCCCTCACCTCCACATCGCTCATCCTGCTCAGGTGAACGCAGCGCAAACATCAACCATCTGATGCGTTTGGGCCAGCCGACCGCGGCGCAGGATGCGAGACATGGGAGGCAGGGAGGGGCACCCGAGTCGACGGCGTCGTCTGACGCGCGCCGTCGTCTACGCCGTTGTCGTGGCCGTACCGATCGCCGTGCTCGCCTTCCTGGTGCGCACGCAGTTCGGCCCGCTGACCGACCTCGACCTGGACGTGAGCGTCGCGGCCACGGAGTTCACCCGGTCGCACGACGGGTTCCACTCGCTCGCGCACACGTGGGAGCTGATCAGCCAGCCGTGGGTGATGTACGCCGTGATCGGCGTGCCGCTGTGCCTGCTCGCGTGGTTCCACTGGCACCTGCGCACCCGCGCGATGTGGGCCCTGGCCACCATGGCCACGGGCTGGATCCTCGCTGCCGCCCTCAAGCTGCTGGTGCAGCGGTCCAGGCCGGTGATCGAGGAGCCGTTCGCCGTGCACCACGGCTACTCGTTCCCCTCGGGGCACGCGACGAACAACGCGATCGTGGTGACGGTCGTCCTGCTGCTCCTGGGCCCGGTCCTGGGTGTGACGGCGCGACGGCTGCTCCTCGCGATCGGGGCGGCCTGGGTTCTCCTCACGTGTGTGGACCGGATCTTCATGGGCGCGCACTTCCTCTCCGACGTGACCGCGGGCGTGCTGCTCGGGGTCGGCCTCTGCGTCGCCTCGTACGCCGGCTACGTGGGATGGAGCCCGCCAGCACCTAGTGACACGACCTCGAAGGAGTCAGCCGATGACGATGCTCACCAGGTGGCATGACGACCAGTCGCGCCCGACGCTGAAGGAGGCCGGCCGCGACCTTGCGGTCCGCGTGCTGCTCCCGCTCGTCGTGTGGTGGCTGATCGTGCTTGCTATCGGCTGGTCCCTCACCGACGGCCCGTTGAAGGACCTCGGCACCTCCGAGGACAAGATCAGCAAGCGGCTGGAGTCGTCGAGGACCGCCCTCTTCGACAACATCACCCTGGTCTTCTCGTGGACCGGCGCGACGGTCAGCATCATCGGGGTCTGCCTGGTCGTCGTCGCGCTGGTCTGGTGGCGCACCCGGCAGTGGTGGTACGCCGTGGTCCCGTTGATCGCGATCTCCGCACAAGCGCTGGTGTTCTTCTTCACCACGCTGCTCATCGACCGCGAGCGGCCGCACGTCGAGAAGCTCGACGACTCGCCGCCCACGTCCAGCTTCCCCAGCGGTCACACCGGCGCCGCCACCGGCCTGTACTTCACTCTCGCGCTGATGGCGCTGCGGATCCGGCAGCCGGCGCTGCGCGCCGTGGTCGTGACCGTCTGTCTGCTGGTGCCGTTCCTCGTCGCCTCGGCGCGCCTCTACCGAGGGATGCACCACGTCAGCGACCTGGTCGTGGCCGTCGTCAACGGACTGGTCGCCTGCCTGCTCGCCTGGAACTGGCTGCGCCGCGATCCCGACCCTGAGGGCGAGTCGGCCGTCGAGCGCGACGGGTCCGGACGGCGCGCGGACCAGACCCTCGCGTAGGTATGGCGGTGCCGCGCGGAGGGTACGGACATGCGGGGACGGGAGATGAGGGAGACCATGACGCACCAAGACATGTCTGCGCGGGCGAATCGGGCGACCACGAGTGCCAAGAGAGCCGCCGCCCAGGCCGGGAACCACCCCGTCATCGAGTGGGGCGCACGCCTGGGCTATGCGGCCAGCGGCGCGCTCCACCTCGTGCTCGCGTGGCTGACCGTGCAGATCGCGATCAGCGCAGGGGCCAACGCCAGTCAGTCGGGCGCCGTCGGCACCGTGGCGCAGCAGCCGTTCGGGCAATTCCTGCTGTGGGTGCTGGTGGCCGGCTTCGCGCTTCTGGCGCTGTGGCAGGTGACCGAGCTCTTCACGGCACGGGAGGCCTTCGACAAGGCGAAGGCTGCGGGGAAGGCGGTGCTGTACGCCGCGCTCGCCTGGACCGCCGGTGTCTTCGCGCTCGGCGGGCACACGTCGAGCAACAAGCAGACGAAGGACTTCACGCGCACGCTGATGGACGCGCCCGCGGGCCAGCTGCTCGTCGGCCTGGTGGGTGTCGCGATCATCGGCGTCGCGGCCTACCACGTGTACAAGGGGTGGAAGAAGAAGTTCCTCGAGGACCTCCAGGAGCACCCCGGCCACTGGGCCGTCGTCGCCGCCCGGATTGGCTACATCGGCAAGGGCATCGCGCTCTTCGCCGTCGGCGTCCTGTTCATCGTCGCGGCGGTCCAGCACCAGGCCGGCCAGAACACCGGCCTCGACGGCGCGCTGACGTCGCTGCGCGACCTGCCTGCAGGCTCGGTCCTCCTGGTCGGCATCGCCCTCGGATTCGCGGCGTACGGCGTCTACTCCTTCGCGCGGGCCCGTTACGCGCGGGTCTGAGGAGACTCGCGTGGAGGAAGAGAACGTCACCGTCGTCGTGAACCCGATGAAGGTCGACATCGACGAGGTCCGCGAGACCTTGGCCGAGGTCGCACGATCGGCCGGCCTCGCCGAGCCGACCTTCGTGGAGACGACTGAGGACGACCCGGGCTTCGGCCAGACCCGCACGGCGGTCGAGAGTGGCGCGGGCCTGGTGTGCGCGCTCGGTGGTGACGGCACGGTCCGTGCAGTGGCCCAGGAGCTGGTCGGTACCGGAGTGCCTCTCGGGCTGCTGCCCGGGGGCACCGGCAACCTGCTCGCACGCAACGTCGGTGGTCGCGTCGACCCGATGGAGGACGCCGCGCGGGTGGCGTTCACGGGCCGCGACCGCACGATCGACGTCGGGTGGCTGGTCCTCGACCCGACACCCGAACAGCTCCATGGCCTTCCCGACCGCGCCGAGAACGTGCACTGCTTCACGGTGATGGCGGGAGTCGGCTTCGACGCCCAGATGATGGCCGACGCGCCCGAGGGCGTGAAGGGGAAGGTCGGGTGGGCGGCGTACGTCGCCAGTGGGGGCAAGCACCTGACGGACCCGCCGTTCTCGCTCGACCTGGTCGTCGACGGACAGCCGACCGCCGCCCGGAAGGCCCGGACGGTCGTCGTGGGCAACTGCGGGGAGCTGACTGGCGGCATGGTGCTGCTGCCCGACGCGCTCCTCGACGACGGGGTGCTGGACGTGGCCACGGTCAGCCCGGAGAGCCTCACCCAGTGGATCGGCGTCGCGGCCCGCGTCCTCGCGAACCGCGACGACGGCCCGGCCCTCGAGCGGACCAGCGGGTGCGACGTCACCTTGGCAGTCGACCCGCCGCAGCTGTGCGAGGTCGACGGCGACGTGCTCACCGAGGCGTCGTCGATCCGGTTCGTGCTGCAGTCGGACGCACTCGTCGTCCGGGTCAGCTCCGACGACTGACCGACACGGGGGAGCGGTCGTTACCCGCTCGTGACATCCACCTGTCCGGACATACGGACGACCCCGTCCGGCCTTGTGTGGCGCGACGAACTGCCGGGTCGCGGGCGTTCCTACCGTGTGGGCATGAGCACACTGCGCGAGGTCGAGGCCTGGATCAACGAGCAGCTGCCCGCCCTGATCGAGAAGTACCAGGTGCCCGGGTGTGGCGTACGCGGTCCTCGCCGACGGCGAGGTCGTCGACGGCGCCGCGGGCGTCCTGAGCAAGGCGACCGGCGTGGACGCCACCGCCGACTCCGTGTTCCAGATCGGCTCGATCACCAAGCTGTGGACCGCCACGCTGGTGATGCAGCTGGTCGACGAGGGCAAGCTCGACCTCGACGTGCCGGTGCGCACCTACCTGCCGGAGTTCAAGATCGGCGACGAGGCCGCCGCCGCGGTGATCACCACGCGGCAGCTGCTCACCCACACGTCCGGCTTCGAGGGCGACATCTTCACCGACACCGGGGTCGGCGACGACTGCGTCGAGAAGTACCTCGGGGTGCTCGGCGAGGTGCCGCAGCTGTTCCCGGTGGGCGAGCAGTTCTCCTACAACAACGCCGGCTTCTGCGTGCTCGGCCGCCTCGTCGAGGTGCTCCGCGAGAAGACCTACGACGACTGCCTGCGCGAGTACCTGTTCGCGCCGCTCGGCCTGACCCACGCCGCGACCGACGTCTACGAGGCGATCATGTACCGCGCCGCGGTCGGCCACATCGAGCTCGAGCCGGGCGCCGGCTACCAGCCCGCACCCGTCTGGACGTTCGCCCGCTCGAACGCGCCCGCCGGCTCGATGCTCGCGATGCGCCCGCGCGACCTGCTGACGTTCGCCGCGATGCACATGAACGACGGCAAGGCCGCCGACGGCACCCAGGTGCTCGCGCCCGGCACCGCCGCGACGATGCACGCCAAGGAGGTCGAGCTCCCCGACCTCGGCCTGATGGGCACCTCGTGGGGCCTGGGCTTCGAGCGCTTCGACACCGCCGACGGCGCGATCATCGGCCACGACGGCAGCACCATCGGCCAGAACGCCTTCCTCCGGATCGTGCCCGAGGCCGGCGTCGCCGTCGCGCTGCTCACCAACGGCGGCGACATCGTCTCGCTCTACCAGGAGCTGTACGGCCACGTCTTCGACGCGCTGACCGACACCCACCTGCCGGCCCTGCCGGTGCCGTCGGCCGACCCGCCGCCGGTCGACGCCAGCCGGTACGTCGGCAGGTACTCCGCCGAGGTCTTCGACCTCGACGTGACCCAGGACGAGGACGGCCGGGTCTGGATCGTCACCACCCCGAAGGGGATGTTCGAGGAGCTCGGCGAGCAGCCCGAGCGCAAGGAGCTCGTCTACTACAGCGACGACTCCCTGATCCCCGTCGAGGCCGACCACGGCATGCACATGCCGCACGCGTTCGTCGGCGACGACGGCGAGGGCCGCGCCCTCTACCTGCACGTCGGCCGCGCCGTCCGGCGCGCCGGAGCCTGACTCGCAAGGAGTCCGGGCCCCGCTCGGTAACTGCACCAGCAGCAACTGCACTGACCGGTCCACCCGAAATCCAGCAACAGCCAATCAACACGCGACGAATCAGGAATGCCCATGAAGCCGAGCACTCTGCGTCTCAGCCGCTCCGCCATCGCACTCTGCGCGACCGCCGCACTCCTTGCCGCGTGCGGCGGGAGCGACGGCGACTCCAACTCCGACTCCGACGATGGCGGCGACAGCGAGTACGCCGACGGCGGCACCTTCACCATGGCGCTCAAGGGCGACCCGGGGAAGCTCGACCCGCAGTCCTCGGCCAGCAGCCAGCTGTTCGCCGTCAACCAGCTCGCCTACGACAACCTGGTCGCGGTCAACGCCGACACCGGTGCCGTCGAGTCGCAGCTGGCCAGCGAGTGGGCGGTCGACGGCACCACGGTCACGCTGACCCTCAAGGACGGCGTCACCTGCTCCGACGGCAGCGACTTCACGGCGACCACCGCCGCCGAGAACCTCGCCTACGTGGCCGACCCGAAGAACAAGAGCCCGTTCCTGGGCACGTTCCTGCCGGTCGGTGCGACCGCGGAGGCCGACGACGCCGCCGGCACCGTCACGATCACGCTGACCGCGCCCGCGCCGTTCGTGCTGAACGGCCTGGCCAGCCTGCCGATGGTCTGCGACGCCGGCATGGCGGACCGCAAGGCGCTGGACGACTCCACCGAGGGCACCGGCCCGTACGAGCTCACCGAGGCGGTGCCCGGCGACCACTACACGTACCAGATCCGGGACGACTACACGTGGGGCCCGAACGGCGCCACGACGTCCGAGCAGGGCCAGCCCGACACCATCGTCATGAAGATCGTCGAGAACGAGAGCACCGCCGCGAACCTGGTGGTGTCCGGCGAGATCAACGCCGCGCAGATCCTCGGCCCGGACGTCGAGCGCCTCGACGCGCAGGGCCTGTTCGCGGCCGAGACCCCCGCCCTGATGGGCGAGCAGTGGTACAACCACAACGAGGGCCACGCGACCAGCGACGCGGCCGTGCGGATGGGGCTCACCCAGGCGCTCGACCTCGCCGAGCTCGCCTCGGTGTCGACCGCGGGCGCCGGAACGCCGGCCACGACCCTGGCTGCGATCCAGCCGGTCGCCTGCCCGGGTGACTCGGTCTCCGCGCTCCCGGCGCAGGACGTGGACGCGGCCACGGCCGCGCTCTCCGGCCAGCCGGAGCTGACGTTCCTCTACTCGAGCGCAGCGGGTGCCGCGGTGGCGGCCGCCGCCGAGCTCGCCGTCCAGCAGTGGGAGGCCGCGGGCATCACGGTGAACGCGAAGGGCGTCGACGAGACCGCGCTCCAGGGTGCGATCTTCGGCACCGGTGACTGGGACATCGCCTGGGTCCCGCTCAACGTCAACAGCCCCGACCAGCTGGTGCCCTTCCTGTCCGGTGCCGGGCATGGCCGACGGCGGCACCAACTTCTCGGGCATCGACAACGCGGAGTACACCGAGGGCGTCGCCGCGGCGAGCGAGATGGCCGGTACCGACGGCTGCGACACCTGGCTCGAGGCCGAGTCGGCCCTGATGGCCGCAGCGGACCTGGTGCCCTTCGCCAACAACCTGGTGAAGACCTTCGGCAACGGCGCCGAGTTCGAGTACCCGGGCACCCTGCTGCCCACCAGCATCCGGATGCTGGCGGAGTAGCACATGACCCTGGCGAGCTCGGTCGCCCCGGCGCCACGGGTGGGAGTCCGCTCCCACCCGTGGGTCCGGTTCGGGATCCGACGTCTCGGTCGCCTGCTGGTCTCCCTGTGGGTGCTGGTGACGGCGTCCTTCCTGATGATCCACCTGGTCCCCGGTGACGCGGTACGCGCGGCACTCGGCCCGACCGCGCCCGCTGACCTGGTCGCGTCGACGCGCGCGGACATGGGTCTCGACGACCCGATCCTGGTGCAGTACTGGCACTACCTGCAGAACCTGCTGCACGGTGACCTCGGCACCTCGATGATCTCGCGGCTCGCGGTCCAGGACGTGATCTCGCAGCGGCTGCCGGCCACCTTGCAGCTGGCGGTGCTGGGCTTCGTGGTCGCGATCGCGATCGCGGTGCCGCTCGGCGTCACGATGGGCGTGCTGACCCGGCGCGGGCACGGACGACGTACCGAGCTGGGGTTCACCACCACCAGCGTGGTGGTCGGGCTGATCCCCGACTTCCTGGTCGGAGTCGGCCTCGTCTACGTCTTCGGGGTCAGCCTCGGCTGGCTCCCGGTCGCGGGCAACGACACCCCGTCGGCGTACATCATGCCGGTCATCGCGCTGGCGATCGGGCCGGCCGCGATCCTGTCGCGGATCATCCGGGTCGAGATGGTCGCGGTGCTCGAGGCCGACTTCATCCGTACCGCGCGGGCCAAGCGGATCCCGGCGCGTTCGGTCTACCTGGGCCATGCGCTGCCGAACGCGCTGACCGCGTCGCTGACCCTGGGCGGGCTGATCCTCAGCGCGATGGTCGCCGGGACCGTGCTGGTCGAGAACGTGTTCGCCTGGCCCGGGCTCGGCAGCACCATCGTGTCGTCGATCCTCAACAAGGACTACCAGGTCGTGCAGGCCATCGTCCTGATCTACGGCGTCGGCGTGCTGCTCGTGAACACCATCGTCGACGTGGCGCTCGCGCTGCTCGACCCCCGCTCGATGATCAGGGAGGACTGAAGATGCGCCTTTCCGAGGGGTCGTGCAAGCGAGCGGCGCTCGGCGCCGCGCTGGCAAGGCGCGGGAGCGACGTCGTACTGGTCCGTCCCACGAGCGACCGCAACGCAGCCAGCGCGGATGCTGAGCGTCGCGCAGCGTGCGAGACCTCGGAAAGGGGCATCTAACGTGCGCAGGTGGATGAACGTGCTGCGCACGCCACTGGGCATCACCGCGACCGTGCTGACGGTCGGCGTGCTGGTGCTGGCGATCGTGGCCCCGATCCTGTGGACCGACCAGGCCGACGCGATCGACACCAGCGACATCCTCGCCGGGCCGTCGCGTGAGCACTGGGCCGGCACCGACAACCTGGGTCGCGACATCTTCTACCGCACCCTGGTCGCCACCCGGCTCTCGGTCGAGCTGGCGCTGGCCGCGACCGTGATCGCGGTCGTGGTCGGGCTGCTGCTCGGCACCGCCTCGTTCCTGCTGGGCCGACGCTCCGGTCGGCTGGTGAACGCCGGCATCAACATCGCCGTGGCGTTCCCGGGCCTGCTGCTCGCGCTGTTCTTCGCGGTGATCTTCGGTGTCGGTGCGACCGGCGCGGTGCTGGCGATCGGCCTGGCCGGCGCCCCGGCGTTCGGCCGGCTGACCCAGACCCTGGTCGCCTCCGTCGGGTCCCGCGACTTCGTCTCGGCCGCGCGCGTGGCCGGCGTCGGCCGGGTGCGGCTGCTGTTCCGCCACGTGCTGCCCAACATCTCCGAGCCGCTGGTCGTCAACGCCACCATCGGCGCCGGCGGCGCGCTGCTGTCGTTCGCCGGCCTGTCGTTCCTCGGTCTCGGCGTCCAGCAGCCGCAGTACGACTGGGGCCGGCTGCTCTTCGACGGGATCGGCTCCCTCTACGTCAACCCGGCCGCCGCGCTGTGCCCCGGCCTCGCCGTGATCATCGCGGGTCTGGCGTTCAACCTGTTCGGCGAGTCGGTGGCCAAGGCGCTCGGCGTCGGCGTGGTCGGCGGGATCCCCGAGCTGCCCTCGGTGGCGGCCGCGATCGAGGACGCCCCGCCGGTCGACGAGTCCCACCACGCCGCCGACGACCTGGTCCTGGACGTCCGCGACCTCCAGGTCACGTTCCCCGGTCCGCACGGGCCGATCCGCCCGGTGCGCGGCGTCTCGTTCGGCGTTCGCCGGGGCGAGGCCGTCGGCATCGTGGGGGAGTCCGGCTCCGGCAAGTCCCTGACCGCGCTGGCGATCTCGCGGCTCGTCGACGACTCGGGCCGCGTGGACGCCACCCGTCTCGAGCTGCTCGGCAACGACCTGCGTGCCGCCGACTCCAAGGCGCACCGCCAGTTCCTGGGCACCTCGCTGGCGATGGTGTTCCAGGACCCGATGACCTCGTTCAACCCGACCCGGCGGATGGGCGGCCAGCTCGCCGAGACGGCTCGTCACAACCAGGGTCTCGGCCGCAAGGCTGCACTCGCCCGAGCCGTCGACCGGCTGCGCGCGGTGCGGATCACCGAGCCCGAGAAGCGGGCGCACCAGTACCCGCACGAGTTCTCGGGCGGGATGCGCCAGCGCGCGATGATCGGGATGGGCCTGATGGGGACGCCCGCCCTGATCGTCGCCGACGAGCCGACCACCGCACTCGACGTCACCGTGCAGCAGCAGGTGCTCGACCTGCTCGCCTCGATCCGCGCGGCCGACGACGTCGCGCTGGTGCTGATCAGCCACGACGTCACCGTGGTCCGCGAGGTCTGCGACCGGGTGCTGGTGATGTACGCCGGCCGGATCGTCGAGGACATCCCGGCCGCCGAGCTCGAGAGCGGCGCCCAGCACCCGTACACCCGGGCGCTGATCGCCGCGGTGCCCGACATGGACACCGACCTGGCCGAGCCGCTGGCGGTCATCCCGGGCCGACCGGTCGACCCGTCCGACGTACCGCCCGGGTGCGCGTACGCCGCCCGCTGCCCGCTCGCGTCGGCCAAGTGCCGCACCGAGGAGCCGTCGCTGGTCGCCGACGCCGCCGGCCGGCGGGTCGCCTGCTGGCACTCCGGCGAGCCGGTCCTGCTGGAGATCACCGACCGCGAGCTCGAGGAGGTGGAGGTCCCGTGAATACCCCACGAAATCGCGTGCTTCCCCCGCTTCGCTCCTCCAGCCCACGATTCCGAGGGGACCCCAAAAGATGAGCGAACTGCGCTTCGAGGACGTCACCGTCCGCTACGGCAGCACCACCGCCGTGGACGACGTGACCCTGACCGTGCCGTCCGGCCAGGTGCTCGGCCTGGTCGGCGAGTCCGGGTCCGGCAAGTCCACGCTGGCCCGGGCCGCGGTCGGGCTCGCGCCCGTCGACTCCGGCCGGATCCTGCTGAACGGCGAGCCGGTCCCGACCCGTGGCCGCAAGCGGCCGCTGCAGATGGTGTTCCAGGACCCGTACTCCTCGCTCGACCCGCGGATGAGCATCGGCGAGTCCGTGGCCGAGGCGATCCCGCCCGGGATGTCGCGCGCCGAGCGGCGCGCCGAGGTGGCCCGGCTGCTCGAGCTCGTGCACCTCGACCCCGACCGGGTCGGGATGCGTCCGGCCAACCTCTCCGGCGGCCAGCGCCAGCGGGTCGCCCTCGCCCGCGCTCTCGCCGGGCAGCCCGACGTGATCGTCGCCGACGAGATCACCTCCGCGCTCGACGTCTCCATCCAGGGCGCCGTGCTCAACCTGGTGCGCGAGCTCCAGCGCGAGCTCGGACTCACGATCCTCTTCATCTCGCACAACCTCGCGGTGGTCCGCTACGTCGCCTCCGAGGTCGCGGTCATGCACCGCGGCCGGATCGTCGAGCAGGGCCCGACCGCGCAGGTCCTCGCCCGACCCGAGCACGACTACACGCGCGAGCTGCTTGCCGCCGTACCCGGAAATAGGAGCCTCTGATGACCCGATCCACGAACCTCGACCTCGCCCACTGGCAGGACCGCCTGGAGGAGCTCGCCGAGAAGCACAAGGTGCCCGGCGCGCAGCTCGGCATCCTGGCCGGTGACGAGATCGTCGAGGTGGCCGTCGGCACGCTGAACAAGCGGACCGGGCAGCCGGCGACCACCGACTCCGTGTTCCAGATCGGCTCGGTCAGCAAGGTGTGGACGGCGACCGTCGTCATGCAGCTGATCGACGAGGGCAAGCTCGCGCTCGACACCCCGGTGGTCGAGGTGATCCCCGAGCTCCAGCTCTCCGACCCGGACGTCACCAAGCAGCTGACGATCTGGCACCTGCTGACCCACACCAGCGGCATCGACGGCGACGTCTTCACCGACACCGGCCGCGGCGACGACTGCCTGGAGAAGTACACCGAGCTGCTCGCCGACGTGGCGCAGAACCACCCGCTCGGCGCGACGTGGTCCTACTGCAACTCGGGCTGGTCGCTGCTCGGCCGGGTGATCGAGAAGCTCACCGACCAGACGTGGGACCAGGCGATGAAGGACAAGCTGTTCACGCCGCTCGGCCTCGACAGCACGGTCACCCTCGCCGAGGAGGCGATCCTGTTCGGCGCCGCCGTCGGGCACGTCGAGGCGGAGGGCGAGCAGATCGTCACGCCGGTCTGGGACCTGCCCCGCTCGGTCGGTCCGGCCGGCCTGATCAAGTCGACCGTCCGCGACGTCCTCGGCTTCGCCAGGCTGCACCTCTCCGGTGGCCTCGCGCCCGACGGCACCCGGGTGCTGTCGGCGGAGTCCGCCGAGGCGATGACCCAGCACCACGCGGACCTGCCCGACAAGTTCATCCTCGGCGACTCGTGGGGCCTGGGCTGGATCCGGTTCGACTGGAACGGCACCCGGCTGATCGGCCACGACGGCAACACCCTCGGCCAGGCCGGCTTCCTGCGGCTGCTGCCCGGGACTGCCGACCACGGGGGAGTCGCCGTCGCGCTGCTCGCAACGGCGGCCACACCCGCGACCTGTACCAGGACCTCTACCGCGAGATCTTCTGGGACGTCGCCGGAGTCGAGATGGCCGAGCCGTTCGCGCCGCCGACGGAGCCGGTCGAGGTCGACGTCACGCCGTACGTCGGCACCTACGCCCGCTCGTCGGTCCGCATGGAGGTCTTCGTCGGCGACGAGGGCCCGCGACTGCGGACCACGGTGCTCGGCCCGCTGGCCGAGATGGTGCCGGACCCGGTCGACGAGTACCCGCTGGTCCCGGTCGGCCCGGCGCTGTTCGCGGTGAAGCCGCCGGAGGCCGACACCTGGGCGCCGGTGACGTTCTACGAGCTGCCGACCGGCGAGCGCTACGTCCACTTCGGCGTACGCGCCACCCCGCGGGTCGACTGATGGACCTCAACCTGATCCTCGCCGACCTGCGCGAGCTGATCGAGTGCGAGTCGCCCTCGTCGGACCTGGCTGCGGTCGCTCGCTCCGCCGACGTCGTCGCGCGGGTCGGCACGTCCCGGCTCGGAGTCGAGCCGGAGCGGATCGTCCTCGACGGCCGCACCCACCTGCGCTGGCGGCTCGGCACCGGCCCGTCGCGGGTGCTGGTGCTCGGCCACCACGACACCGTGTGGCCGATGGGCTCGCTGGCGACGCGTCCGTACTCCGTCGAGGACGGCGTGCTGCGCGGCCCGGGCTGCTTCGACATGAAGGCCGGCGTGGTGATGGCGTTCCACGCCCTCGCCTCGCTCCCGGACCGTGACGGCGTCACGCTGCTGGTCACCGGCGACGAGGAGCTCGGCTCGCCGACCTCGCGCGGGCTGATCGAGGACGAGGCCCGCATCGCCGAGGCCGCACTGGTGCTCGAGGCCTCCGCCGACGGCGGTGCCCTGAAGACCGAGCGCAAGGGCGTCTCCCTGTACGACGTCCGGCTGCTCGGCCGCGCGGCGCACGCCGGGCTGGAGCCGGAGCTCGGGGTCAACGCGACCGTCGAGCTCGCCCACCAGGTGCTCGCGATCGCCGCCCTCGGCCGGCACGTCACCGGCACGTCGGTCACCCCGACCGCGTCCGGCACCGGCACCACGACCAACACCGTGCCCGCCGACGGCTCGTTCGCGGTGGACGTCCGGGTGCGGACCCTCGCCGAGCAGGCCCGGGTGGACACCGCGATGCGCTCGCTGCGCCCGGTGCTCCCCGGCGCCGCACTCGACGTCACCGGCGGGCCGAACCGCCCGCCGCTCGAAGCCGCGGCCTCGGCCGCGCTGTACGAGCGGGCCAGCCTGGTCGCCGTACGTCTCGGACTGCCGGTGCCCGGCTCGGCCGCGGTCGGCGGTGCGTCCGACGGAAACTTCACCGCGGGTGTCGGGACCCCCACCCTCGACGGCCTCGGCGCCGTCGGGGGCGGGGCCCACGCGGAGGACGAGCACGTGCTCGTCGAGGAGCTCCCCGGGCGCACCCTGCTGCTGGCCGCGCTGGTCGCGGACCTGCTGGCCGACCCGTTGTCCGGGACGAACGTCCCCGAGCCGACTGGTGCGCAGCGACCATGACGAGCCAGGAGAACCGGACCAGCATGGGTGTCGTGACCAACCTGACGACGCCACGCGCCGACGTCGACCTGGACCGTGCGGTCCAGGCGGCCGACGCTGCGGCGCTGGCGGCCCACGTCTCGGTGCGCGAGGTGTCCGACCTCGCCGAGCTCAACGACGTGGTCCGGCTCTACGCGACGATCTGGGGCCGCGGCGGCAACCCGCCGGTGTCCATCGAGCTGCTCCGCGCGTTCACCAAGGCCGGCAACTACGTCGGCGGTGCGTACGACGAGGACGGCCGGCTGGTCGGCGCCTGCGTCGGGTTCTTCCACGCCCCGTCCGAGGACGCGCTGCACAGCCACATCGCCGGCGTCTCGGCGGCCATGACCGGTCGCAGCGTGGGCTTCGCGCTCAAGCTGCACCAGCGCGCGTGGGCGCTGCTCCGCGGGGTCTCCGAGGTCGCCTGGACCTTCGACCCGCTGGTCAGCCGCAACGCGTACTTCAACCTGGTCAAGCTCGGCGCCGAGCCGGTGGAGTACCTGCCGAACTTCTACGGCGCGATGCTCGACACCATCAACGGCGAGGACGACTCCGACCGGCTGCTGATCCGCTGGCGGCTGCTCGACCCGGCGGTGGTCGTCGCCTGTGACGGCGGCAGCACCGCGTCGACCGTCGCGGACGAGCTCGCCGCCGGCGCGGTCGTCGCTCTCGGCGTCTCGGCCGACGGCGCGCCCGTGCCCGGTCGCCTCGACGGCGCCACGTCCCTGGTCGCGGTGCCCGCGCGACATCGCCGCGCTGCGCCTGTCCGACCCGGCGCTCGCCCAGCAGTGGCGGGTCGCCGTACGCGACGCCCTCACCGCGCTCGTCGCCGACGGCGCGCGGATCACCGGCTTCGACCGCGACGGCTGGTACGTCGTGCGCCGGGCCCCTGTGAGTGGAGTGCCGTCATGAAGCTGACCGGAGTCGAGCTGCGCCGGGTGTCGATGCCGCTGGTGTCGCCGTTCCGCACCTCGTTCGGCACCCAGACCGCCCGCGAGCTGATGCTGCTGCGCGTCGTCACCGACGAGGCCGAGGGCTGGGGCGAGTGCGTCGCGATGGCGGACCCGCTCTACTCCTCGGAGTACATCGACGCGCGCCGCCGACGTGCTGCGCCGCTTCCTGGTGCCCGCGCTCGCCGCGGCCGGCCCGCTCGACGCGCACGCGGTGGCGACGGTGCTGGCGCCGTTCAAGGGCCACCGGATGGCCAAGGCCGCGCTGGAGATGGGCGTCCTCGACGCCGAGCTGCGCGCCGCAGGGCCGCTCCTTCGCCCGCGAGCTCGGCGCCGTCCACGACCGGGTGCCGTGCGGCGTGTCGGTCGGGATCATGGACAGCATCCCGGCGCTGCTCGACGCGGTCGGCGGCTACCTCGACGAGGGCTACGTCCGGATCAAGCTGAAGATCGAGCCCGGCTGGGACGTCGAGCCGGTGCGCGCCGTCCGCGAGACGTACGGCGACGACGTGCTGCTGCAGGTCGACGCGAACACGGCGTACACGCTCGCCGACGCCCGGCACCTCGCCAAGCTCGACCCGTTCGACCTGCTGCTCATCGAGCAGCCGCTCGAGCGAGGAGGACGTGCTCGGCCACGCCGACCTGGCGAAGCTGATCAGGACGCCGGTCTGCCTCGACGAGTCGATCGTCTCGGCCCAGTCCGCGGCCGCGGCCATCCGGCTCGGCGCCTGCGCGATCGTCAACATCAAGCCCGGTCGGGTCGGCGGCTACCTCGAGGCGCGCAAGATCCACGACGTGTGCGTCGCGAACGGCGTCCCGGTGTGGTGCGGCGGCATGCTCGAGACCGGGCTCGGCCGCGCGGCCAACGTCGCGCTGGCGGCGCTGCCCGGGCTTCACGCTGCCCGGCGACACCTCCGGCTCGGGGCGCTACTACCACACCGACATCACCGAGCCGTTCGTGCTCGACGACGGCCACCTCGACGTGCCCACCGGTCCCGGCCTCGGGGTCGCTGCCGATCCCGGACCGGCTCGACGAGGTCACCACCTCGACGGAGTGGCTGCCGCTCTGACCGACTGTCGCGGAGCACGAACAGGTGCCCGCATCTGGTGGCGCGTACGAAGTAGGCTGGCACTGACCCGCCTACCGTCGGAGCGTGCTGACCACCATGACCCGGTCCCGAACTCGCGGCCGCGCGCCAGCCTCGGCCGGGTGCTCGACGACCTCGGCGCCACCCTGCTCGACCTGGTCCACGGCGACCCCGAGCGGGTCGCAGGACATCGGCGGCGTCGTCATCCACGACCCGGTCGACGCACCCGGTGCTGCCGCCGGACGCGCTGGTCCTCGGCGTCGGCGTCGACGACGCCGGCCGCAGGTCGTCGAGCTGCTCGACGCGCTCGGCCGGCAGCAGGCCGCCGGCCTGGTCCTGCGGGCACCGGTCCCGGTGACCGCGGAGGTCCGCGCGGCCGCCGACCGTCGGCGGCGTCGCGCTGCTCGGCCTGAGCCGAGGCGCGCCGTGGGCGCACCTGGCCGCGATGCTCCGCTCGCTGCTCGCCGAGGGCGACGTCGGCGTCGCCGAGCCCGAGTCGCTCGGCGGCCTGCCGTCCGGCGACCTGTTCGCGGTCGCCAACGCGATCGCCGTCGCTGCTGGACGCGCCGATCACGATCGAGGACCGCAGCTCGCGGGTGCTCGCGTTCTCGGGCCGCCAGGACGAGGCCGACCCGTCGCGGGTCGAGACGATCCTCGGCCGCCAGGTGCCCGAGCGGTACTCGCGGATCCTCAACGAGCGCGGGGTGTTCCGCGAGCTGCACCGCAGCGACCGGCCGATCTTCATCGAGCCGGTCCAGGACGGACCAGGACGCGTTCTCGATGCCGCGCGTCGCGGTCGCGGTCCGCGCCGGCGACGAGGTGCTCGGCTCGATCTGGGCGGCGGTCCCCGAGCCGCTCAGCGAGGAGCGCACCGAGGCGCTCTGCGACGCCGCCAAGCTGGTCGCGCTGCACCTGCTCCGGGTCCGCGCCGGCGCCGACGTACAACGCCGGCTCCGCGCCGACCTGCTCAGCTCGGCGCTCGAGGGCGGCGCCGGCAGCCCGCGAGGCGCTCGAGCGGCTCGGGCTCGCCGGCCAGCCGCTGCTCGTGCTCGGCGTCGCCGTGTCCGACGCCGACGACGAGGGCAGCGACGGCGCCACCGCGGCCCACGAGCGGCAGCGGCTCAGCGACGCGTTCGCCATGCACCTCGAGCGCCGTCCACCCGCGGTCGGCGGCCGCGCTGGTCGGCGGCGTCGCCTACGGGCTGGTGCCGGTGACCGGCTCCGCCGAGGACGGCGAGGAGCGCGCGGTCCGGATCGCCACGACTTCCTGGACCGGGTGGGCGACCGGCACCGGCCGGTCCTCGGCATCGGCCCGGTCGCCCAGGACCTCGCCGGGCTGGCGCTCTCCCGGGCCTGCACCGACCGCACCCTGCGGGTGCTGCGCGGCGGCCGCGGCGGGCGCCGGGTCGCCCGGCTGGCCGACATCCAGGTCGAGGCCCTGATGCTCGAGCTGCGCGACATGGTCGCGGCCCGCGGCGACCGGCCGACCGGGTCGCTGGCGAGGCTGATGGAGTACGACCGCCAGCACAACAGCTACCTGGTGCAGACGCTCCAGGCCTGGCTGGACGCGTTCGGCGACGTGATCGCCGCGGCCGAGGCGCTCTACGTCCACCCCAACACGTTCCGCTACCGGCTGCGCCGGGTGGCCGAGGTCGGCGAGATCGACCTCACCGACCCCGAGGCCCGGTTCGTGGCGATGCTCCAGCTCCGGGTGCTCGCACCGCCGCCGGCCACCCCGCCGGCCGGGCCCCAGTAGGCTGCCCGGCCGAGGGGCGTTAGCTCAGTTGGTTAGAGCAGGCGACTCATAATCTCCCAGCGTCGGTTCGAGTCCGACACGCCCCACAAACGCGATCCGGTCCCGCCGCGAAGCGGCGGGGACCTGTCGCGTTTGTGGAGAGCGGTGGCGAAGCCGCCGCTCTCACTCCGATGGCCGTCGTGACGGCGCGCTGCTCGTCAGCAGGTTGCGTCGTACGAGCTGCGCTTGAGCGCGGGGCCCTTGGTGACCTGCTTGCCGCGATCGAGCGACCAGCCACGCTCCCAGTCGGAGAGGAGCTGGGTGTGGTTCATCTCGTTGTCGCCGTTGCCGACCAGGCTGAGGCGCAGGGTCATCGGCACGCCGGGAACGGCGGCCTTGCTGCGGACCACGCCGACGGTCTTGCCGTCGACGAACCAGGTGATGTGCCGCTTGGCGACCTCGATGCCGAGGGCCGCGGAGCGGGTGCCGATGTCGATCTTGGGAGTGGCCGTCCACCGGAGGCCCTTGGGTGTGCGGACGCCGATGTCGAGCGTCTTCCCGCTGGCGCTGACCTCGGCGAGGGTGATGTTCCGGGTACCGCAGCGGTAGTCGCTCGCACGGTCGGGGACCAGCTCGAGCACCGCGTGGTAGTCGCCGGCACCGGTCTCGAACCGCTTGATGCGGAACGCCGTCTCCCACCGGCCGTACGTCGCCGGGTTGCCCCGCAGCGTCGCCCGCGTCGTACCCACGTCGCCGGTGCCCTTGAAGTTGCGGCCGCTGTCGAGCACGAGCTGGCCGTTGAGCTTGGAAACCCGGCCCGACCCGTCGGAGGAGTCGAGCCACCAGCCGTTGCGGTCGGTGCCGCGCGCGGGCTTGCTGGTCAGGGACTCACCGTAGGTCCAGGCGAAGTCCCACAGTGAGACTCCCCACTTGTTGATCTTCGCGGCGGTCTGTCCACCGCGGGTGGTCGGCGCTCCGTCGTCGCGCCCGACGGGCCGCGACTCCGGGGTTCCCGAGTCGGTCCGGCCGGCACGGAGGTCGAGCGGGTCGACGACGCGGACGGTGAACGGGAACGAGGGGTACCAGCCGATCTTGTCACCGCCCTTGGTCCAGTCCTCCTGGCGTACGCGGTAGGTGACGGTCCCGGGGTCGGCGACGGTCTGCAGGAACACGCCGTTGCCCAGCGGGCCGGTCACGGAGGTGGCGAGGGTCTCCCAGCTGTCGCCGTCGACGCGCCGCTGCAGGGTGAGCCCGCGACCCGGGATCGCCGGGGGCGGGAGGTCGGGCCGGCCGACGAGGGTGGGGGTCGTGTCGACGAGGATCGTGAACGGGACGCCCATCAGGACCTCGTTGTCGTCCAGGCCGGGCAGCTTCGGCGTCGACAGCGTGAGGTCCTGCGACTTCGCGTCGAACGCCCAGTCCGGGGTCGCGGCGCCCTTGGCGGCCACGCGCATCCGGATGTCGAACATCGACGGGGCCGGGTAGGTGAACTTGAAGGTGCCGTCCGACTTGGTCTTGGCACGGAAGCCCTCGACGACGCCCCAGGCGTCACCGATCCGGCCCATGTGCTGCTCGAGATGGATCCGGCGTACGCCGGGGACGCCGAGGTCACCCTCGAAGGTGAGCTTCTGTCCCGCGATGAACAGCGAGCCCGGGGTCACCACCAGGGAGGCCGATCGCCGTGCGGGCTGCTTCTCGGTGGCCGCTCCCGGCGTCGTCAGTCCGGCCAGCACCAGGCCGGCCGCGGTCATCCCGAGCGCAAGACGCGCGCATCTTCCCATCTTCCACACACCGTCGACGGTAGGTGCCGTCGAGCGTCCTGTCCGGAAGTTGTCGAGATCGGCCGGAACCTCAGCTCACTCCGACGGCTCCGGCACGTTCACCTGGCAGTCGACCTTCGGGTTGGCGCCCAGGTAGTTGAGCGGGCCGGCCAGGATCGTCAGCGCGGTGTCGCCGGTGGTCTTGCAGTTCACGTCGCGGTCGTCCCCGAAGTAGCCGCGCTGGAATGCTGCCAGCACTCCGATCACCAGCCAGACGACGACGATGATCGAGATGATGCTCTTCATGGTGACTCCCTGCCTCGGTGACGTGTCCGCTGACTCGTACCCCGCGGCCGGGTGGGCGAACCGGCTCAGCCGGCTCAGCCGGTGGAGTACGTCGCCTGGTAGGCGCGCAGCGCCTCACGACCGGTCTCGAGCTCGGCCTCGAGCTTGGCGAGGAGCTCCTCGGTGCCGGCGGTCGTGCCGGTGTCGGCGACCAGCTCGATCTCCTGGGCGGTCCGCCCGGCGGCCATCACGCCGAGGTTGAGCGCGCCGCCGGCGAGCTTGTGGACGACCTGCTTGAGGCGTCTCGGCGTCGCCGGCCGCGGCTGCGGCGCGGATCGACTCGAGGGTGGTCGGCGTGTTGTTGACGAAGTTGCCGATCGCGCGGTCGAGGTACGTGGTGTTGGTCGGGGTCGAGGTCCCGAAGCTCGTCCAGCCGCTCGAGAGCCAGCTGGGCGAGACGCTCGTCGCCGCCGTTGTTTGAATGCACAGGCGGCACGCTACGGGGTTCGCCGGGTGTTTCGTCACCGATCCAGTGCGCGACCATCGCCGCCAGCGCTCCGGGGTTGACCGGTTTGGTCAGGAAGTCGTCCATTCCGGCCGCCGAGACAGCGCTCCCGCTCGCCCTCGACGGCGGCGGCGGTCATCGCGATCACCGGCAGCCGCACGCCCGGCGCCTCGCCGGCGCGGATCGCCCGGGTGGCGGCGTACCCGTCCATCCGCGGCATCTGGACGTCCATCAGCACCGCGTCGAACTCCTCGGTGGCCAGCATCTCCAGCGCGACCTGGCCGTCGTCCGCCGTGGTCGCGACGTAGCCGAGAGCCTCGAGCAGCCCGACGGCGACGAGCTGGTTGACCGGGTTGTCCTCGACGACGAGGATCCGCCGGGCCGATCCGATCTCGGGAACGGGCGGCGCCTCGGTGGCCGGCCGCGGCTCGACGCCGGCCAGGTGCCGCAGCAGCGCGCGCCGGAGGTCGACGGACAGGGTGGGCTTCGTCAGGCACTCGGCGATGCCGACGTCGCGCAGCTCCTGGGTGCTCGGCGTGGTGGCCGAGGTGAGCATCAGCAGGCGCATACCGGCGTACGCCGGGTTCCGGCGCAGTGCCCGGGCCAGGTCGAGGCCGTCTCGTTCGGGCATCGACATGTCGAGCAGAGCCGCTTCGAACGGGTCGCCGGCGGCCACCGCCTCGGCCACCGCTCGCTCCGCCTCGTCGGCGCTCACCGCGACGACCGACCGGAGCTTCCACCAGGCCAGCTGCTCGGCGAAGATCAGCCGGTTGTGCTCGTTGTCGTCGACGACCAGGACCCGGCGACCGGCGAGCCAGCTGCGTGCGTACTCGTCGTCCGCGTCGACGGCCGGGCCGGTCGGTGCGTCGAAGTCGGCGGTGAACCAGAAGATGCTGCCGCCGCCGGGGTTCGGCTCCAGGCCGATCTCGCCGCCGAGCGCCTCGACGATCTCGCGGGAGATGGCCAGGCCGAGCCCGGTCCCGCCGTACTTGCGGGTCGTGGACGCGTCGGCCTGGGTGAAGGCCTCGAAGAGCATGGCGACGTCGAGGTCGTGGATGCCGACGCCGGTGTCGGCGACGGTGACCCGGAGCCGGGTGCGGCCATCCGGGCTGGGGGAGGCGGTGGCGCGGATGAAGACCTCGCCGTGCTCGGTGAACTTCACGGCGTTCGAGCCGAGGTTGGTGAGCACCTGGGCCAGCCGGGTCGGGTCGCCGGCCAGCACCTCGGGCACGTCCGGGTGGCAGGAGACGATCAGCTCCAGGCCCTTGGCCCGAGCAGTCTCGGCGAGCACGCTCGCGACCTGGTCGAAGACCGGGCGGATCTCGAAGTCGAGGCGCTCGAGCTCGAGCTTGCCGGCCTCGATCTTGGAGAAGTCGAGGATGTCGTTGATGACGCTGAGCAGCGCCCGGCTGGCGACCTGGACGCCGGACGCGAGCCGCAGCTGGTCCGAGTCGAGGGTGGTGCGCAGCAGCAGGTCGTTGAGGCCGATCACGCCGTTGAGCGGGGTCCGGATCTCGTGGCTCATCGTCGCGAGGAACTCCGACTTCTGCCGCGACGCCTCCATCGCCCCGTCCCGCGCGTCGGCGAGCTCGCGCTGCGCCTGCTCGCGCTCGGCCACCCGGCCGAGCTGGACGGCGACCTGCTCGACCATCGACTCGATCAGGTCGAAGCGGAAGAGCGGGGGAGCCGAGGTGATCGTCACGACCGCGCAGATCCGGTCGGCGAACGACACCGGGAACGCGATCGTGAGCATCGAGTCGTCCCACACCCGCGTCCCGGACTTGAAAGCGCGCGGTCGGCGAGCGCCAGCTCGATCGCAGCCTCCGCGGGACGTCTCGGCGTCGGTCGCGCGGTCCTCTTCGGTGACGTAGAGCGGTACGACGCCCTCGCCGTCCTCGGTCGGGATGAACGCGCGGCCGCGCTCCCAGTCGTCGTGGAGCAGCACCAGGTGCCGTGCCTGCCCGAGGACCTCCTCCAGGCGTGGCCGCCTCGTTCGCGGCGCTGGCCACCGCCTGCATGAGGGCGTTCTGCCGGACCTGGTCCTCGAGCGCGAGGTCGGCGAGCTTGGTCTCGGTGATGTCCTGGTGGGTGCCCGACATGCTCACGACGACGCCGAGGTCGTCGACCTCGCACTCGCCTCGGATGCGGGTCCAGACCCAGGTTCCGCTGGTGGTGTTGATCCGGGCCACGAACATGAACTCACCGGCGGTGTCGATGGCCTCGCGCACCGCGTTGTCGACCGCGGCGCGGTCGTCCTCGTGGACGATCTCGAGGAAGTCGGCGTACTGCGCGGGGAAGGCGTCCTCGCTCAGTCCGTAGAGCGCGATCAGGCCGTCCGAGCCCCAGATCTGGTCCTTGTCGAGCTCCCACTCCCAGCTGCCGATCCGGGCGATCCGCTGCGCCTCGTCCAGTCGCCTCCGGGCCGTCGTCAGGTTGTCGAGTGTGGCGCGCCGCTCGCTGTAGTCGCTGAGCCGGTTCAGGATGCCGATGAACTCGCCGTCGGGTCCGCGCAGCTCGCTCTCGCTGATCGTCACCCAGACGACGGCTGCCGTCGCGGCGCACGAACATGGTCTCGACGTCGGTCTGGTTCACCAGGCCGTCGCGCAGGTCGGCGAGGTGGCCGGCGAAGTGGATCTTGCCGAGGTCGTCGAGGGAGTCGAAGACGGTGAGCTGCGCCATCTCCTCCTCGTCGACGCCGAAGAGTCGGCGCAGGGCAGGGTTGCCGTAGATCGTGCGACCTTCGAGGTCGTACACCCACATCGCGTCCGGAGACTTCTCCACGATGTCCCGATACAGCGCCGCCAGCTCCATTGGATCCTCCCGGGGCCAACGATAGGGGCGTGGTGTCAGGTCTCGGCTGAGATCAGGTAGACCCCGTCGGTGCCCTCGAGCTGAAGCGTGACCTCGTCAGTGGTCGTGGAGCCGTCCGCACGCACGTAGTCCACGGTGTACGTGACGGTCCGACTGTTCGGATCGGCCTCGACGGACACGACCTGAGCGCTCTCGATGGTCTTCCAGAAGCCCTGGTACTGGCCGAAGTTGCCGCTGGCGTCCTGGAACGCCGGCGTCAGCTGGTCCCACGCCTGCTTCGGGTCGGACGTGACCATGGCGAGGTAGTCCTCGACGAAGGTCTCCATGCCGGCGGCGGTCACCGACGGCGACGGGTCTGGCGTCGACGAGCGGGTCTTGCTCGGCGGGTTCGACGAGGAGGAGGCGGTCTGGTCCTGGTCGACGTCGCCGTCGTTGCCGAGGCTGAACGCGATCCACCCCAGCAGCGCGACCACGACCACCGCGATGACCACCCCCAGCACCGCCCCGACCGTGCCGCGCCGACGCCTCCGCGGGTGCGGCGGCGGGCGCGGGTGGGACGACGCTGATGACCTGCGTGGGCTCCGGGGACGCGGCGACCGCGGCCGGCGGGGCCGGCGGCCGGACCCGCGCCGTCGGGCCCGGCCGCGAGGAAGTCGTGGACCTGGGCCATCGACCAGCGGTCGGCCGGCTCGCGGGTCATCGTGGCCTCCAGGAGCGGCGCCAGCCAGCCGGCGTCCGGCAGCCGCGGCGGGTCCTCGTGCACGATCCGGTAGAGCGCGCCGAGCACGTTGTCGCCGACCTCGTACGGCGGTCGGCCGGCGAGCGCGTGGTACAGCGTGGCGCCCAGCGACCAGACGTCGCTGGCGTCGGTCGCCTGCTGGCCCGAGGCGACCTCGGGGGAGAGGTACGCCGGCGAGCCGGTCACCAGCCCGGTCTGGGTGAGCGAGGCGTCCGCCTCGGCGCGGGCGATGCCGAAGTCGGACAGCTTCACCTGCCCGTCCGGCGCGACCAGGATGTTGGACGGCTTCACGTCGCGGTGCACGATCCCGGCCGCGTGCGCGGCGGCGAGGGCGTCGGCCACCTGGCCGCAGGACCGACGCGGCCTGGTCGGGCGACAGCGCACCGTCGCGCTGCACGAGCGCGGCCAGCGTGCTGCCCTCGACGTACTCCATGACGAGCCACTGGCTCGTCGCCCTCGGTGACCAGGTCGTAGACCGCGACCACGTGCGGGTGGTTGAGCCGGGCCGCCAGCCGGGCCTCGCGCTCGGCGCGCTCGAGGTCGGGCGTGCCGCCGCCGGGCGCGATGCCGACCCGCTTGAGGGCGACCTGCCGGCCGAGGACCTCGTCGAGGCCGAGCCAGACGGCGCCCATGCCGCCGCGCCCGATCTCTCGATCGAGCGTGTACCTGCCTGCGATCACCTACGTCGTCCTTCCCGGATCCGAGTCAGCCTAGCCACGCTCTACGCTTGTCCAGACTTACCCAGTTTCACCGAAAGGCTCACCGTGACCGTCGACTCCACCCTCCTCGACGACCTCGAGTGGCGCGGCCTGATCGCGCACTCGACGGACCTCGACGCGCTGCGCGAGGCGCTCGCCGGCGGGGAGCGTCCGGTTCTACGTGGGCTTCGACCCGACCGCGCCCAGCCTGCACATGGGCCACCTGGTCCAGGTGCTGACCGCGAAGCGGCTCCAGGACGCCGGCCACACGCCGTACGCCCTGGTCGGCGGCGCCACCGGCATGATCGGCGACCCCAAGGACTCGGGGGAGCGCACCCTCAACTCCCTCGACACCGTCAAGGACTGGGTCGAGCGGGTGCGGCGCCAGATCGAGCCGTTCCTGTCCTTCGAGGGCGACAACGCCGCGACGATGGTCAACAACTACGACTGGACCGCGAGCCTGTCGACGATCGACTTCCTGCGCGACATCGGCAAGCACTTCCCGGTCAACCGGATGCTCGCCCGCGACGTCGTGAAGAGCCGCCTCGAGGCCGGGCATCAGCTACACCGAGTTCAGCTACGTGCTGCTCCAGTCGATGGACTTCCTCAACCTCTACCGCGACCACGGCGTCACGCTGCAGTTCGGCGGCTCCGACCAGTGGGGCAACCTCACCGGCGGCGTCGAGCTGATCCGGCGCGCCGACGGCGGCACGCGCACGCGTTCGCGACGCCGCTGATGACCAAGGCCGACGGCACGAAGTACGGCAAGACCGAGGGCGGCGCCCTGTGGCTCGACCCGGAGATGATGTCGCCGTACGCCTTCTACCAGTTCTGGCTCAACGTCGAGGACGAGAAGGTCGGCGAGCTGCTGCGGGTCTTCACCTTCCTCACCCGCGCCGAGATCGAGGAGCTCGAGGCCCAGCACGCCGAGAAGCCGTTCCTCCGGGCCGGCCAGCGGGCGCTCGCCGAGCAGGTCACCACGCTGGTGCACGGCGCCGAGGAGACCGAGCGGATCAAGGCGGCCTCGGCCGCGCTGTTCGGCGGCGGCGACCTGGCCGGCCTGAGCCCGGCCACCCTGGGTGCCGCGCTGCGGGAGGCCGGGAGCGCCGACGGTCGACGGCGACGAGGACCTGCCCAGCGTGGTCGACCTGCTGGTCGCGACCGGGCTGGCCAAGAGCAAGGGCGAGGCCCGGCGCACGGTGTCCGAGGGCGGCGCCTACCTCAACAACGTGCGCGTCGAGGACCCCGAGCAGGTGCCCGGCGCCGGACGACCTGATCGGCGGCACCTGGCTGGTGCTGCGCCGCGGCAAGAAGAACTTCGCGGGCGTCGAGGTCCGCTGACGGTGGGCGCGGACGCGCGCTGGCTGGACTCCCTCGAGGAGCGCGCCCGCGCCGTCCTGCCCGCCCCCGTCCTGGAGTACCTCCTCCAGGGCGCGCGCGACTCGGTGACCGCCGGCGAGGCGGTCGCGGCCTGGCGGGACCTCCGGTTCCGCCCGCGCGTCCTGCACGACGTCACCCACGTCGACCTCGGCGTCACCCTGCTCGGGCGGCCGGTGCGACGTCCCGTGGGGCATCGCGCCGACCACGCTCCAGCGCGCCGTGCACCCGGAGGGCGAGGTCGCGATGGCCCGG
The DNA here is from genome assembly GCA_963716655.1 of uncultured Actinomycetota bacterium. Classification (GTDB taxonomy): domain Bacteria; phylum Actinomycetota; class Actinomycetes; order Propionibacteriales; family Nocardioidaceae; genus Nocardioides. Next base: position 227,195 of record CAVQTV010000001.1, read on the forward strand.
GCGGCCGCGGCCGCCGGGTCGGTGCTGGTCGTCTCCAGCAACGCCGGCACGACGTTCGCCGACATCGCGGCGACCGGCGTGCAGCTGGTGGCTCCAGGTCTACCTCCCCGCCGACCGCACCCTCGCCGAGCCGCTGCTCGAGCGAGCGGTCGCGGCCGGCGCCGGCGCCGTCGTGCTCACCGTGGACACCCCGGTCGTCGGCACCAAGTACGCCACACCGGGCACCGACGTCGTCTGGGACACCGTCGACCCCGCGCTGCTGCGGGTGAACTTCGAGCCGGAGTACGACGACCAGCCCGGCGCCGAGAAGGCGCTCGACCTCGGACCGCACGACATCGGCTGGCTCGCCGACCGCACCGGGCTCCCGGTCGTGGTGAAGGGCGTGCTGCGGCCCGAGGACGCGGTGCGCAGCGTGCAGGCCGGCGCCGGCGCCGTCTGGGTCTCCAACCACGGTGGTCGCCAGCTCGACCGGGCCGCCACCACCGCCGGCTGCCTGTCCGACGTGGTCGCAGCGGTGGGGGAGCGCGCCGAGGTGTACGTCGACGGCGGGCTGCGCACCGGGCTCGACGTCCTGGCCGCACTGACCCTCGGTGCGGACGCCGTCTTCCTCGGCCGATCACCGCTGCTCGCGCTCGTCGACGGCAGTGCCGGAGTCACCCGGTGGCACGACGTCCTGCTCGCCCAGACCGTCGAGGCGCTCCGGCTGGCCGGCTGCCGGACCCCCGCCGACACGCGCGGACTCGCGGCGGCTCAGCAGCCAAACCGCCTCTGACCTGCGGAAACGCTGTTGTGGGCCGGGTCACGTTTGGTCGATTTGAACTCCACCGCCGGTTCCCCTAATGTTCTCCGAGTCGCCAGGGAGCGGCGGGAGGCAAGACCGCGAGGTCGGGCCACCGGCCCCAGGTAGACCACCTCTTCACATCACCTCTCCGGTGATCGAGTGCCCGCCTAGACGCGGCCTCCAAAACCGGGTGAGTTCTGCTGTGCATGCAGGATGAGGATGCGAAACACCGGATTTGCACCGGGGAATTACATCCGCTAAGTTTAACCAGTCGCCGAACGAGGCCCGAGAAATCGAGTCGAATCGGTGTGCGTCTGATTCTTGAGAACTCAACAGTGTGTCATAGTCGACGAATTAGTTTGTAATGCCCCGTTGTCTGATCTGCCCTTTTGGGGTGGTTTGGTTGATGGTTTCTTTGACAATGATTCTGACAATTTTGTCAGTGTCGTCTGTCAGGCATCTCTTTTTCCTCAGCTGTCCTTGCCTTTCGGGGTGGGGTGGTTGGGGGTGTTGTTTTCAACGGAGAGTTTGATCCTGGCTCAGGACGAACGCTGGCGGCGTGCTTAACACATGCAAGTCGAGCGGAAAGGCCCTTTCGGGGGTACTCGAGCGGCGAACGGGTGAGTAACACGTGAGTAATCTGCCCTTCACTTTGGGATAAGCCCCGGAAACGGGGTCTAATACCGGATACGACGCAGTCCCGCATGGGATCTGCGTGGAAAGTTTTTTCGGTGGGGGATGTGCTCGCGGCCTATCAGCTTGTTGGTGGGGTAATGGCCTACCAAGGCTTCGACGGGTAGCCGGCCTGAGAGGGTGACCGGCCACACTGGGACTGAGACACGGCCCAGACTCCTACGGGAGGCAGCAGTGGGGAATATTGGACAATGGGCGGAAGCCTGATCCAGCAACGCCGCGTGAGGGATGACGGCCTTCGGGTTGTAAACCTCTTTCAGCGGGGACGAAGCGCCGATGATGGTGGTGACGGTACCCGCAGAAGAAGCACCGGCCAACTACGTGCCAGCAGCCGCGGTAATACGTAGGGTGCGAGCGTTGTCCGGAATTATTGGGCGTAAAGGGCTCGTAGGCGGTTTGTCGCGTCGGGAGTGAAAACACCGGGCTTAACTCGGTGCTTGCTTTCGATACGGGCAGACTAGAGGCATGCAGGGGAGAACGGAATTCCTGGTGTAGCGGTGAAATGCGCAGATATCAGGAGGAACACCGGTGGCGAAGGCGGTTCTCTGGGCATGTCCTGACGCTGAGGAGCGAAAGTGTGGGGAGCGAACAGGATTAGATACCCTGGTAGTCCACACCGTAAACGTTGGGCGCTAGGTGTGGGGCCTATTCCATGGGTTCCGTGCCGCAGCTAACGCATTAAGCGCCCCGCCTGGGGAGTACGGCCGCAAGGCTAAAACTCAAAGGAATTGACGGGGGCCCGCACAAGCGGCGGAGCATGCGGATTAATTCGATGCAACGCGAAGAACCTTACCTGGGTTTGACATATGCCGGAAAGCCATAGAGATATGGCCCCTTTTGTCGGTATACAGGTGGTGCATGGCTGTCGTCAGCTCGTGTCGTGAGATGTTGGGTTAAGTCCCGCAACGAGCGCAACCCTCGTCCTATGTTGCCAGCACGTAATGGTGGGGACTCATAGGAGACTGCCGGGGTCAACTCGGAGGAAGGTGGGGATGACGTCAAGTCATCATGCCCCTTATGTCCAGGGCTTCACGCATGCTACAATGGCCGGTACAAAGGGCTGCGATGCTGCAAGGCGGAGCGAATCCCAAAAAGCCGGTCTCAGTTCGGATTGGGGTCTGCAACTCGACCCCATGAAGTCGGAGTCGCTAGTAATCGCAGATCAGCAACGCTGCGGTGAATACGTTCCCGGGCCTTGTACACACCGCCCGTCACGTCACGAAAGTCGGCAACACCCGAAGCCGGTGGCCTAACCCGTAAGGGGGGGAGCCGTCGAAGGTGGGGCTGGCGATTGGGACGAAGTCGTAACAAGGTAGCCGTACCGGAAGGTGCGGCTGGATCACCTCCTTTCTAAGGAGCACACACCCCGCACGGCCAGCAACTGTCCAGGTCTTCTGGGTGGGTCTGTCTGGTTGGCACTGGTGGTGTTCACTAGTGGAATCGTCGATGAAGAGCTGGTCGTGGTGGCCGGCGTCTCTCAGTACTACCCGCTTGCGGGTGTGGAACCTGAGGCGTCTGTTGCTGGGGTCGGACCTGACACACTGTTGAGCTTTGAGGAATCAGACCCAGGCTCTGCCTGGACTTGAGACTCAGTGCCTCCTAGGACTTCTGTTCACCTGTGGGTGGGTGGGGCCGTGGTGGGCGTGCTTCTTGTGAATTGGATAGTGGACGCGAGCATCTGTGGCAGCTCTAACACCTAGAGCTGTCACTTTTTGACGCCATCGACCCTGTTGGGCGGCGGACCGTTGGGTCCGGGCCTGGTGGGGTGACGCATGCTGGCCGGTTTCAGACCCGGTGGTGTGTGGGTGGTGTCAGAGTCTTTGTAGTTTTTGTTGAGTGTTTGTGAGACAAGCTATGAAGGGCACATGGTGGATGCCTTGGCATCAAGAGCCGATGAAGGACGTAGGAGCCTGCGATAAGCCCTGGGGAGTTGGCAACCGAGCTGTGATCCGGGGGTGTCCGAATGGGGGAACCCAGCACGAGTCATGTCGTGTTACCCGCGCCTGAATATATAGGGTGTGTGGAGGGAACGCGGGGAAGTGAAACATCTCAGTACCCGTAGGAAGAGAAAACAATAGTGATTCCGAGAGTAGTGGCGAGCGAAATCGGATGAGGCCAAACCTATTGCGTGTGATACCCGGCAGGGGTTGCGCAGTGGGGGTTGTGGGACCATTCGGGTCGATCTGCCGGTCGACCAAACAGTAAGAAAATCTCTGTTGAAGTTGAAGTCCATTGGAAAGTGGCGCCGTAGAGGGTGATAGCCCCGTAAGTGTAAGTCAGAGACTGTTGAGTGGTATCCCAAGTAACACGGAACCCCTGAAATTCCGTGTGAATCTGGCGGGACCACCCGTTAAGCCTAAATACTCCTTGATGACCGATAGCGGACAAGTACCGTGAGGGAAAGGTGAAAAGTACCCCTGGCGGGGAGTGAAATAGTACCTGAAACCGTGTGCCTACAATCCGTCGGAGCCCGGCTGCCCCTTGTGGGTGTTGGGGTGACGGCGTGCCTTTTGAAGAATGAGCCTGCGAGTTTGCGTTGTGTTGCGAGGTTAACCCGTGTGGGGGAGCCGTAGCGAAAGCGAGTCCTAATAGGGCGGTTCAGTAGCACGATCAAGACCCGAAGCGGAGTGATCTATCCATGGGCAGGTTGAAGCGCGGGTAAGACCGCGTGGAGGACCGAACCCACTTAGGTTGAAAACTGAGGGGATGACCTGTGGATAGGGGTGAAAGGCCAATCAAACTCCGTGATAGCTGGTTCTCCCCGAAATGCATTTAGGTGCAGCGTTGCGTGTTTCTTGCCGGAGGTAGAGCACTGGATAGCCGATGGGCCCTACCAGGTTACTGACGTTAGCCAAACTCCGAATGCCGGTAAGTGAGAGCGCAGCAGTGAGACTGCGGGGGATAAGCTCCGTAGTCGAGAGGGAAACAGCCCAGACCATCAGCTAAGGCCCCTAAGCGGTGACTAAGTGGAAAAGGATGTGGAGTCGCAGTGACAACCAGGAGGTTGGCTTGGAAGCAGCCACCCTTGAAAGAGTGCGTAATAGCTCACTGGTCAAGTGATTCCGCGCCGACAATGTAGCGGGGCTCAAGTCATCCGCCGAAGCTATGGCATTCACATATCAGCTAAGCCGCCCTCGAGGTTGGTTCAGGCGTGTGGATGGGTAGGGGAGCGTCGTGTCGCGAGTGAAGCTCCGGAGTGATCCAGGGGTGGACGCGACACGAGTGAGAATGCAGGCATGAGTAGCGAATGCAATGTGAGAAACATTGCCGCCGAATGATCAAGGGTTCCAGGGTCAAGCTAATCTGCCCTGGGTAAGTCGGGACCTAAGGCGAGGCCGACAGGCGTAGTCGATGGACAACGGGTTGATATTCCCGTACCGGCAAAGTAGCGCCCATGACGAACCTGGTGATGCTAACCACCCAAAACTCGAGTGACCGGACCCTTCGGGGCGAGGCGGCTCGAGCGGAGCGTGGGACCCGATCTGGTAGTAGTCAAGCGATGGGGTGACGCAGGAAGGTAGCCCAACCGTGGCGATGGTTGTCCACGGGTAAGGATGTAGGGGGTGGTCCAGGCAAATCCGGACCGCTGGCTTTGATGCCGGCCCTGAGATCCGATGCCGATCCGTATGGAGTAGTGGGTGATCCTATGCTGTCGAGAAAAACCTCTAGCGAGCTACGCGCCGCCCGTACCCCAAACCGACTCAGGTGATCAGGTAGAGAATACCAAGGCGATCGAGCGAACCATGGTTAAGGAACTCGGCAAAATGCCCCCGTAACTTCGGGAGAAGGGGGGCCGGATCCGTTACCACACTTGCTGTGGGAAGCGGTGAAGGCCGCAGAGACCAGGCCCAAGCGACTGTTTACTAAAAACACAGGTCCGTGCGAAGTTGTAAGACGATGTATACGGACTGACTCCTGCCCGGTGCTGGAAGGTTAAGGGGACCGGTTAGAACGCAAGTTCGAAGCTGAGAACTTAAGCCCCAGTAAACGGCGGTGGTAACTATAACCATCCTAAGGTAGCGAAATTCCTTGTCGGGTAAGTTCCGACCTGCACGAATGGAGTAACGACTTGGGCGCTGTCTCAACCGTGGACTCGGCGAAATTGCACTACGAGTAAAGATGCTCGTTACGCGCGGCAGGACGGAAAGACCCCGGGACCTTTACTATAGTTTGGTATTGGTGTTTGGTTCGGCTTGTGTAGGATAGGTGGGAGACTGTGAAGCGGCCACGCCAGTGGTTGTGGAGTCAACGTTGAAATACCACTCTGGTCGTACTAGATGTCTAACCTAGGACCATTATCTGGTTCAGGGACAGTGCCTGATGGGTAGTTTAACTGGGGCGGTTGCCTCCTAAAATGTAACGGAGGCGCTCAAAGGTTCCCTCAGCCTGGTTGGCAATCAGGTGGCGAGTGTAAGTGCACAAGGGAGCTTGACTGTGAGACAGACATGTCGAGCAGGGACGAAAGTCGGAACTAGTGATCCGGCGTCGGCATGTGGAAGCGACGTCGCTCAACGGATAAAAGGTACCCCGGGGATAACAGGCTGATCTTCCCCAAGAGTCCATATCGACGGGATGGTTTGGCACCTCGATGTCGGCTCGTCGCATCCTGGGGCTGGAGTAGGTCCCAAGGGTTGGGCTGTTCGCCCATTAAAGCGGCACGCGAGCTGGGTTTAGAACGTCGTGAGACAGTTCGGTCCCTATCCGCCGCGCGCGCAGGAAACTTGAGAAAGGCTGTCCCTAGTACGAGAGGACCGGGATGGACGAACCTCTGGTGTGCCAGTTGTCCCGCCAGGGGCACGGCTGGTTAGCTACGTTCGGAAGTGATAACCGCTGAATGCATCTAAGCGGGAAGCACGTTTCAAGATGAGGTTTCCCACCCCGTTAAGGGGGTAAGGCCCCCAGCAGAACACTGGGTTGATAGGCCGGAGGTGTACAGCAGCAATGCCCAGCCGACCGGTACTAATAGGCCGAGGGCTTGTCTTACAAACCCTCAACAAAAACCTACAAAAACGCCTCGCGTCCACGATCCAACACACACTGTGTAACAGCGCCCCAACCCAATGACTGGGGGGCGCACAACAAAATAGTGGCTTGGAAACAACCCCCGTGAACACGTACCGGGGAAGTTGTGACCGCAAGAGTTACGGCGGCCATGGCGAAAGGGAAACACCCGGTCCCATCCCGAACCCGGAAGTTAAGCCTTTCAGCGCCGATGGTACTGCAACCGAGAGGTTGTGGGAGAGTAGGACGCCGCCGGACATACACTTCGTAGGGGCCACCATCTGGTGGCCCCTACGTTCATTTCCCCACGGGTCGGTTGGCCCAGGTACAGGAGCAGAAACGTCGTGGCCGAGCAGCATCGCTCCCAGCGTCCGTCGGGTGGCAAGCCGTCCGGCAGCACGCCCTCAGGTGGCAAGTCCTACGGCGGGAAGTCGTCCTCCGGCGGCAAGCCGTCGGGTGGCAAGTCCTACGGCGGCAAGCCCTCGACCGGTGGCAAGCCGTCGGGCGCCAAGGGCGGCAAGCCGGCGTCGTCGGCCAAGTCGGGCGAACGCTCCCAGCGCTGGAGCCCGGACTCCGACCGCTCCGAGCGCTCGTCGCGTCCCGAGCGGCGCGACAACCGCAGCGGTGGACGCCCGCCGGCCAAGTCCGGCGACCGGCCCGGTCGCAAGAGCGACTGGAAGCGTCCGGCCGACAAGCAGGCCGACCGCACCGCGGAGCAGGAGCGGTACGACGGTCCGGAGCTCCCCGAGGACATCACCGGCGCCGAGATCGACCGCGCGGTCAGCGGCCAGCTCAAGGGGCTTCCGGAGAAGCTGGCCAACCGGGTCGCCCGGCATCTCGCGGCCGCCCAGATGCTCATCGACGACGACCCCGAGACCGCCTACCAGCACACCCTGGCCGCCCGTGCGCGGGCGCCGCGGCTCGCGGTCGTGCGCGAGGCGACCGGTGAGGCGGCGTACGCCTCCGGCCACTACGCCGAGGCGCTCGCCGAGCTGCGTGCGGCCAAGCGGATGAACGGCGCGACGGCGTACCTCCCGATCATGGCCGACTGCCACCGCGCTCTCGGCAAGCCGCAGGACGCCCTGAAGCTCGCCAAGAGCCCGTCGGTCGCGAACTTCGCGCCCGAGCCGAAGGCCGAGATGACGATCGTCGAGGCCGGCGCGCGCCGCGACATGGGTCAGCTCGACGCCGCCCTGCGGACCCTCGAGCTCGCGCCGCTGCAGTCCAAGAGCCGCGGCTCCTGGGTGGTGCGGCTGCGGTACGCGTACGCCGACACGCTCGAGGCGGCCGGCCGCGACCAGGACGCGCTCGCGTGGTTCCACCGCACCCACTCCATCGACGCCGACCAGCTCACCGACGCCGACGAGCGCGCCGCCGTGCTCGAGAAGCGCCTGGGCTGACACCCAGCCGGAAGGCTTGACCCGGTCCGATCCTCACGGTGTACTGCTCGGCAATCCCGCGAGGAGGACCACGATGCTGCGATTCTCGGGTGCCGGTGTCAGTGACGTCGGGCTGGTGCGCCCTCACAACGAGGACTCCGCGTTCGTCGGTCCCTACGTGGCCGTCGTCGCCGACGGGGTCGGCGGCGCCGCGGCGGGCGAGGTGGCCTCCGCGACCGCGACGTACGCCGTCGCGGCGACCGCCCTGGCCCGGTTCGGCGACCTCCCCGAGACGGTGCTCCAGGCCGGGTTCGAGGCGGCCCGGGCCAACGTCCAGCTCGGCGTGCAGCGCGACCTGAACCGGCTCGGGATGGCCACCACCCTGACCGCCGTCGCCTGCGACGGACACCGCGCCGTGCTCGCCCACCTGGGTGACTCCCGGGCCTACCTGCTGCGCGACGGAGGGCTCATCCAGCTGTCGACCGACCACACCTACGTGCAGCACCTCGTCGACACCGGTCGGCTCCGGCGGGCCGAGGCGCTGCGGCACCCCTGGCGCAACGTGGTGCTGCGGACCATCGACGGCGACCCGGTCCACGACGGCCTCGACCTGATGCCGGTCCGGATCGCGCCGGGCGACCGGCTGCTGCTGTGCAGCGACGGGCTCAGCGACCTGGTCCCGGACCAGGTGATCGTCGAGCTGCTGCGTACCGAGGACCCGCAGTCCGCGGCGGCGGTGCTCGCCCAGGCCGCGCTGGCCGCCGGCGGGCGCGACAACGTCACCGCCGTCGTACTCGACGTCGTGGAGGGTCCGGTCGTCGTCGGCGACGGCCAGCTGCTGGGTGCGGTGGCCGACCTCGGCAACATCGTCGATCCGGCCGCCGTTCGGCTCCGACACTGACCGTGAAAGACTTCCGGGCATGGGGAACGTCAGGCGACCGGCTCTCGAGGGCACGGTCGCGGTTCGCGGTGACCGTCGGCTGAGCTTCGCCGAGTACGGCCCGCGGCGCGGTCCCGCGATCATCTGGATGCACGGCACCCCTGGTGCCCGCCGGCAGATCCCGCTGGAGGCGCGTGAGTACGCCGACCGGCAGGGCGTCCGGATCATCGGCCTGGACCGCCCGGGCATCGGGTCGTCGACGGCGCACCTCTACCCCGACATCCTGGACTGGACCCGCGACCTCGAGCTGGTGCTCGACACGCTGGCGGTCGACACGGTCCGGGTGATCGGCCTGTCCGGTGGCGGTCCGTACGCGCTGGCCGCCGGCGCCGCGCTGCCCGACCGGGTGCACGGGGTCGGCGTCCTCGGCGGGGTGGCGCCGACCCGCGGCGCCGACGCCACCGACGGGGGTGCGATCCAGCTGGCCGTGCACCTCGCGCCGCTGCTCTCGGTGACCCGGGTGCCGCTCGGCATCGCGCTCACCCAGACCATCCGGCTGGTCCGGCCGCTCGCCGGCCCGGCGCTCGACCTGTACGCCGCCGTTCAGCCCGAAGGTGACAAGGCGCTGCTCGCCCGCCCCGAGTTCAAGGCGATGTTCCTCGACGACCTGCTCAACGGCAGCCGGTTCCAGAGCTCGGCGGCGCTCAACGACCTGGTGCTGTTCACCCGGCACTGGGGCTTCGAGGCCGCCGACGTGAGCGTGCCGGTGCGCTGGTGGCACGGCGACGCCGACCACATCGTGCCGTTCCGCCACGGCGAGCACGTCGTCGGCCGGCTGCCGGACGCGACGATGTCGGTCATCGACGGGGAGAGCCACCTCGGCGGTCTGGGCATCGCCCAGGACGTGATCACCACGCTGATGGAGCTCGGGCCGCGCCGGAGCCGACGCGCCGAGACGGCTCGCAAGCGCTGACGCTGGCGTTCCACGGCCCCATGGGCAACAATGGTCACTACAACTACACGCGTGTCATTTGTACCTCGTTCCACTCCGAAGAGAGACCGCTGGGGAAGGCGTATCTCGCGCCGGAGATTGAAGGAGGTCACGGTGACCGCACGCACTGCCACCCGCACCGCGACGAGGGGCGTCCTGTACGTCCACTCAGCGCCGTCAGCGTTGTGCCCGCATATCGAGTGGGCCGTCAGCGGTGTACTTGGCGTGCCCGTGAGCCTGGACTGGACGCCGCAGCCGGCCCAGTCCGGCACCTACCGTGCCGAGTTGTCCTGGACCGGTGACGTCGGCGCGGCCGCCGGCGTCGCGTCCGCGCTGCGCGGCTGGAACCAGCTCCGCTTCGAGATCACCGAGGAGCCGACGGCGGCCTCGGAAGGCGCTCGCTACTCGTACACCCCGGAGCTCGGGGTCTTCCATGCGGTGACGGGGCTGCATGGCGACCTGATGATTCCGGAGGACCGGCTCAAGGCCGCGGTGGTGAAGGCAGCCCTCGGTGACACCACCATGCTCGTCGAGATCGACAAGCTGCTCGGCAAGCCGTGGGACGACGAGCTCGAGACGTTCCGCCACGCCGGCGACGGCGCGCCGGTGCGCTGGCTGCACCAGGTGGTCTGAGCTAGCGCGCTCAGCCGGAACTTCGACGGCTTGAACCAGCGCTTGTGCTCCGTGGCGCCTGAGCCGGAGTACCAGACCACCTTGGCCCGGATCGTGAACGTCCCCGGCCGCGTCGAGTAGCGGCAGAACCGGAACCAGCCGGGGCCGCGGCGCGGGTCGGCGCCGGCGATGAACGTCCCGGACGCGAGGGTGTCGCCCGTCGGGTCGACGAGGAAGGTCTCCAGGGTCCAGTCGTTCGTCGGCGTCTTGATCACGTAGTGGTAGCGGTAGTTGTGGCACCCGTCGCGCAGCGGCCGGTCCCTCGCATCGGTGTGGCCGAACTTCGAGGTCGCCGCGTCGACCGGCAGTGCCCCCAGCAGCACGATGGCCAGGGCTGCCGCGACGAGGCGGGTGACGGACGTCATAGGAGTCCAACGGGTCACCCCGGCGGACGGTTACGGCAGGTCAGAGCGGGATGTTGCCGTGCGCGCCCCGAGCACGCCGACGGTCTGTACGGCGTCGTCGATCGCGTGCGCGATCGCGGAGCGGGTCCGCGACGGCGACACGACCTCGTCGACCACGCCGATCTCGACGGCCTTGTCCACGCCGCCGGCGATCCGCTCGTGCTCGGCGGCCAGCTCGGCCTCGACCTGGGGCCGGATGTCGGGGGCACCTCCGCCAGCCGGCGCCGGTGCAGGATCCGGATCGCGGCGACCGCGCCCATGACCGCGACCTCGGCGCCCGGCCAGGCGAACACCTTGGTAGCGCCGAGCGAGCGGGCGTTCATGGCGATGTAGGCGCCGCCGTACGTCTTCCGGGTCACCAGGGTCACGCGGGGGACCACGCACTCGCCGAACGCGTGCAGCAGCTTCGCGCCGCGGCGCACCACGCCGTCCCACTCCTGGCCGACGCCGGGCAGGTAGCCGGGGACGTCGACCACGACGATGAGCGGGACGCCGAACGCGTCGCACATCCGCACGAAGCGGGACGCCTTCTCGGCGGACAGCGAGTCGAGGCAGCCGCCGAGGCGCAGCGGGTTGTTGGCGACGACGCCGACGGTGCGGCCGCCGAAGCGGCCGAGGGCGGTGACGATGTTGGGCGCCCAGCGGGCGTGCAGCTCCTGGGTGGTGCCCTCGTCGAGGATCGACTCGACGAGCGGGTGCACGTCGTACGCGCGCTTCTTGGACTCGGGCAGCAGCGCCTCGAGGTCACGGTCCTCGACCTCGGACGGCACCAGGCTGCCCTGCGAGCCGAGCAGCGAGGCGACGCCGCGGGCCCGGTCGAGCGCCTCGCGCTCGGACTCGGTGAGGATGTGGACGACGCCGGAGCGGCGGCCGTGCGGCTCGGGGCCGCCGAGCCGGAGCATGTCGACGTCCTCCCCGGTGACCGAGCGGACGACGTCCGGGCCGGTGACGAAGATCCGGCCCTCGGGGCCGAGGATCACCACGTCGGTGAGCGCCGGGCCGTACGCCGCGCCACCGGCAGCCGGACCGAGCACGACGGAGATCTGCGGGATCTTGCCGGAGGCCTGGGTCATCACGTGGAAGATCCGGCCGACCGCGTGCAGGGAGAGCACGCCCTCGGCGAGCCGGGCACCGCCGGAGTGCCACAGGCCGATGATCGGGACCCCGTCGGTGATCGCCCGGTGGTAGGCGTCGACGACGACGCGGCAGCCGACGTCGCCCATCGCGCCGCCCATGACGGTCGCGTCGGAGCAGAACGCCACGACCCGGGTGCCCTCCACGTTGCCGACGGCGGCGAGCATGCCGGAGTCGTCGTCGGGGGTGATCAGCTCGAGCGTGCCCTCGTCGAACAGCGCGCCGAGCCGGCGCACCGGGTGGCGGGGGTCCTCCTCGCGGGGGAGCTTCGCCGGCTTCGTCGCCGTGGCCGTCGCATGGTCACACGCTCCCGAAGGCGACGGCGACGTTGGCGCCGCCGAAGCCGAAGGAGTTGTTCAGAGCCGCGATCTGGCCGAGCGGCAGGTCGCGGGCCTTGGTCGCGATGTCGAGCTCGACCTGGGGGTCCAGGTTGTCGAGGTTGATCGTCGGGGGCACGGTGCGGTGGTGGAGCGCGAGCACCGTCGCCACCGCCTCCAGGGCGCCGGCGCCGCCGAGCAGGTGCCCGGTCATCGACTTGGTGCTGGTCACGACGACGTCGGTCACGTGCGCGCCGAGGGTCGCGTGCAGCATCAGGCCCTCGGCGATGTCACCCTGAGGGGTCGACGTCGCGTGCGCGTTGACGTGAGCGATGTCGTTCGGGCTGATCTCGGATTCTGCCAGTGCCTGGAGGATCGCCCGCGACCCGCCACGGCCCTCGGGATCGGGCTGGGCGATGTCGTGGGAGTCGGCAGTGATGCCGGCGCCGAGGACGGTCGCGTAGATCCGCGCACCGCGCGCCTTCGCGTGCTCCTCGGACTCCAGCACCAGCACGCCTGCGCCCTCGCCGAGGACGAAGCCGTCTCGGGCAAGGTCCCAGGGACGCGAGACCGCGGTGGGGTCGCCCCCTGGTTCGCCGCTGGCCTTCTTCGACAGCGCCATCATGTTGGCGAACGCCGCCATCGGCAGCGGGTGGATGGCCGCCTCGGTGCCGCCGGCGACCACGACGTCGGCTCGGCCGAGCCGGATCTGGTCGATCGCGTGGGCGATCGCCTCGTTGCCGGACGCGCACGCCGAGACCGGCGTGATGACCGCCGCGCGCGCTCCGACGTAGAGGCTGATCTGCGCCGCGGGCGCGTTGGGCATCAGCATCGGCACGGCGAGGGGAGAGACCCGGCGCGGGCCCTTCGCCTTCATCGTGTCGTAGTTGTCCAGGAGCGTGGTCACGCCACCGATGCCGGAGGCCATGGCGACGCCGAGCCGGTTGTTGTCCAGCTCGGCGTCGACCAGACCGGCGTCGGCCCAGGCCTCCATGGCGGCCACCATCGCGAACTGCGCGGAGCGGTCCAGGCGGCGGGCCTTGACCCGCTCCAGGACCTCGGTCGGCTCGACGGCGATGCGGCCGGCGATCTTGACCGGCAGCTCCTCGGCCCAGTCGTCGGTCAGGTACCGGACTCCGGACCGTCCGTTGACCAGGGCGTCCCAGGTGCTGGGGACGTCACCGCCAACGGGGGAGGTGGTCCCGAGACCGGTGACGACGACTCGCGTGGAAGACATGCTGCTCCTAGATGGTGGGGCGTGGTGCTGGGGAGCGGAGGCTCAGGCCTGGGCCCGCTCGATGAAGGCGACGGCGTCGCCGACGGTCCGGAGGTTCTTGACCTCGTCGTCGGGGATGGAGACGCCGAACTTCTCCTCGGCGGCGACGACCACCTCGACCATGGACAGCGAGTCCACGTCCAGGTCGTCGACGAAGGACTTGTCGAGCTGGACGTCGTCGGCGTCGATGCCGGCGACCTCGTTGACGATGTCGGCGAGGTCGGCGCGGATCTCTTCGGTCGTGGCCATTGCTGGTGTTCCCTTTCGGTTGGTGTGGTGGAGCTAGGGGACGGTGACGACCTGGGCGGCGTACGCCAGGCCGGCGCCGAAGGCGATCAGGAGGGCGGTGTCGCCGCTGCGCGCGTCACCCTCCTCGATCATCCGGTCGAGGGCGAGCGGGATGGACGCTGCCGAGGTGTTGCCCTGCTCCGCGATGTCGCGGGCGATCTTGACCCGCTCGGGGAGCTTCATGGCCCGGGCCATGGCGTCGGTGATGCGCATGTTCGCCTGGTGCGGGACGAAGACGTCGAGCTCGTCGAGGCTCACGCCGGCCCGGTCGAGGGCCTGCTGGCCGACCTTGGCCATCGCGAACGACGCCCAGCGGAAGACCGCGTTGCCCTGCATCACCAGGTGCGGCATCACCGGGTTCTTGCTGGCGACCACGTCGCGCCAGTCCTCGCGCTGCCGGATCAGGTCGTACTGCTCGCCGTCGGAGCCCCAGACGACCGGGCCGATGCCCGGTGTCTCGCTGGGTCCGACGACCGCGGCGCCCGCGCCGTCGGCGAAGATGAACGCGGTGCCGCGGTCGGCGCCGTCGGTGATGTCGGAGAGCCGCTCGACGCCGATCACCAGGACGTGGCCGGCACTCCCGCCGCGGACCAGGTCGGACGCCAGTGCGATGCCGTGGCAGAAGCCCGCGCAGGCGGCGGAGATGTCGAACGCCGCGGCCTGGTCGGTGCCGAGCTCGTGGGCGATCGCGGTCGCGATCGCCGGGGTCTGGAACATGTGGGTGACGGTCGCGACGATCACGCCGTCGATCTGCCGGGCGTCGATGCCGGCCCGCTCGAGCGCCGTACGCGAGGCGGCGACCGACATCATCTGCACGGTCTCCTCCGGCGTCGCGAAGCGCCGCTGCTTGATGCCGGAGCGCTGCTGGATCCACTCGTCGCTGGAGTCGATCGCCTCGACGATCTCGGAGTTCGGGACCACGAGTGAGGGCCGGTAGGTGCCGATCCCGAGGATGGCGGCGTGCCGGGCGCCCTCGGACGTGTTGATGGTGGCCATCAGTGCCCCCCGCCCTCGGGGTGCAGGCGGATGAGCGGCTGACCGGGCGCGACCGGGTCGCCGTCCTCGACGAGCCACTCGACCACCTGGCCGCCGTGGGCGGCGGAGACGGTGGTGCGGTCGCGCAGGCTGGCGACCTCGCCGATCGCGGTGCCGGCAGGGAGTACGTCGAGGCTCGCGGCCTCCTCGGACTTGTGGAACGTGCCCTTGAACGGCGAGACCACCATCCGCCAGGTGGGGCTGGTGCCGATGCCGACACCGGACGCCTCGCCGTGCTTGGCGCAGAACTCGCGGGCCGCGTCGAGCTGGTCGGGCGTCTTGAGGGCGAACGTCTCGACGCCCTTGAGGGCGCGCTTGGCGATCCCGGTGAGCGTGCCGGCGGGCGGCATCTCCAGGATGCCGGTGACGCCGAGGTCCTCCATCGTCTCCATGCACAGGTCCCAGCGGACCGGGCTGGCGATCTGGCCGACGATCCGGGCGAGCACGTCGCGTCCGTCGTGCACGACCTTGCCGTCGCGGTTGGAGATCACCCGGGTGCGCGGCTCGTGCACCGAGACCGAGCGGGCCAGGCCCGGCGAGGTGGCCGACGGCGGGCGCCATGTGGTCGGTGTGGAACGCGCCGGCGACGCTGAGCGGCATCAGCCGCGCCTTGGTGGGCGGCTCGTCGGCGAGCGCCTGCAGCTGCTCGAGGGTGCCGGCGGCGACGATCTGGCCGGGGCCGTTGTCGTTGGCCGGGGTCAGCCCGTGCTTGTCGAGCGCGGCGAGCACTTCCTCGCGGTCGCCGCCGAGAACGGCGGTCATGCCGGTGGGGGTGACCGCGGCGGCCTCGGCCATCGCGTTGCCGCGCTCGCGGACCAGCACCATCGCCTGCTCGGCGGTGATCACCCGGGCACCGACGGCGGCCGAGATCTCACCGACGCTGTGGCCGGCGACGGCGCCGACCTGCTCGAACGCGTCGGCCGGGTGCGGGAAGACCTCGAGGACCGCGACCAGGCTGGTGGCGACCAGCAGCGGCTGGGCGATCCGGGTGTCGCGGATCGTGTCCGCGTCGGCCTCGGTGCCGTAGTGGGCCAGGTCCAGGCCGGCGACCGTGGACAGCCAGCCGAGCCGCGAGGCGAAGGTCGGATCCTCGAGCCAGGGCTGCAGGAATCCGGGGGTCTGGGCACCTTGGCCGGGAGCGACGATCACGAGCACGTCCCCAGCCTGCCCGACCCGGGGGCATGAGCACGCCTCCGGCCCGCACGAAAACCGCTGCGCGATCTTTGTAGGAACCCTACAAAACGCGCCCGGACTGCCGACCCAGCACCAGGGCGATCTCGAGGGTGAACGCGTCCCGGGCGTCGGTGGGGGAGAAGCCGGTGACCTCGGCGACCTGGCGAAGCCGGTAGCGGACGGTGTTGGCGTGCACGAAGAGTGCACGGGAGGCGGCCTCGATCGACGAGCCGTGCTGGAAGTACGCCGCGATCGTCTCGATCAGGGTGCCGCGCGCCTGCACCAGCGGCAGGTAGACCTCCTCGACCAGCTGGCGGCGGGCGTGGCCGTCGCCGGCGAGCGCCCGCTCGGGCAGCAGGTCGCTGCTGCGCACCGGCCGCGGCGCCTCGGGCCAGCCCACCGCGGCCCGGTGCGCGGAGAGTGCGGCGCGGGCCGATCCGTAGGCCTGCGCGAGGTCGCTCGCCACCGGTCCGACGACGACCGGGCCGTCGCCGAACAGGTCGCTGACCACCCCGGCGGCGGCCTGGGCCTCGGTGACGCCGCCCAGTACGACGACGAGCCGGTCGCCCTGGACCGCACAGAGTGCGTCCATGCCGGCCGTCCGGGCGACCCGTCGTACCTCGTCGAAGGTGTCGGACTCGCTGCGGTCGGCGGGTACGGCGCCGAGCACGACCGCGACCTCGCCGCGGCCGGTCCAGCCGAGCGCGCTCGCCCGCGACAGCAGCGTCTCGTCGGCCTCGGAGCGGAGCACCGCGTCGACGACGAGGGCCTCGAGCCGGGCGTCCCAGGCGCCGCGGACCTCGGCGGCGCGGGCGTAGACGGCGGCGGTCGCGAACGCGACCTCGCGGGCGTAGCGGAGCACCGCGGCGTGCACGTCGGGGACGTCGGCGGGATCGAGCAGCTCGTCGATGTTCGCCTCGACGACGTCGATCGAGAGCCGGACCAGGTCGACGGTCTGCTGGAGGTTGATGACGCCGGCCAGGGCGCGCGGCGCCGCGCCGAAGACGGAGGCGACCATCTCGTTGCTGCCGGGGGCGGGCACGTCGCTCTCCTGGCGGTACCAGACGATGAACTCCCGGATGCCCGCCTGCACGATCATGCCCACCCAGGAGCGGTCCTCGGCGCGCAGCTCGGCGAACCACGGCAGGTCCTGCTCCATCCGGGCGGTCGCCGAGGTGCTGAGCGCACCGGTCGCCCGCTGGAGCGCGTCGGCGGCCCGCTGATGCGGTGTCGCGGCCCGTCGTGGAGTCACGGTGCGAGGCTAGTGGACGGCTCGCCGCGCCGACAGATCGGTGTAAAACCCCGGTAAATCAAGGGAATCGGGGACCCGAACCCTGGGTGCCCGTGATTGAATCATGGACCAGTCCACCTTGGGAGGCAGCGTGCCGAACGGCCGCTTCGACGTGCAGTTCGTGACGATCCACGGGCACCGCCGGGCCTACGTGAAGGCCGGCAAGGGCCCGGTCGTGCTGCTGCTGCACGGCCTCGGCTGCGACCACACGACCTGGGAGCCGGTCCTCGAGGCGCTGAGCCGCCGCTACACCGTGATCGCCCCGGACCTGCTCGGCCACGGCGAGTCCGACAAGCCGCGCGCCGACTACTCGCTGGGCGGCTACGCCAACGGGATGCGCGACCTGCTGACCGTGCTCGGCATCGACAAGGTGACCGTGATCGGGCACAGCTTCGGCGGTGGCGTGGCGATGCAGTTCGCCTACCAGTTCCCCGAGCGCACCGAGCGGCTGATGCTGGTCGCCTCCGGCGGCCTCGGCCCCGAGGTGACGCCCGGCATCCGGGCGATCAGCACGCCCGGGTTCCACCAGGTGATGGGCGTGCTGACGCTCCCCGGCATCCGGCACGCCGGCATGGCTGGGCTGCGGGCGCTGTCGGCCGTGCCGCTGAAGGCCACCCGCGACCTCGACGAGGTCGCCGCGATCTACGACACCTTCAAGGATCCCCAGGCGCGGCACGCGATCCGCCACGTCGTACGTGCCGTCGTCGACTGGCGCGGCCAGATCGTCACGATGGCCGACCGGGCCTACCTGACCGAGGCGATGCCGATGTGGGTCGTCTGGGGCCGTGACGACCGGGTGATCCCGGTGCGGCACGCCAGCTCCGCGGCCGCCCTCGCGCCGAACGCCCGGGTCGAGGTGATCCCCGACGCCGGACACTTCCCGCACAAGGACCACCCGGTCCGGTTCGCCCAGATCGTGCACGAGTTCGTCCGCTCGACCGCGCCGGCGAAGTACAGCCGGGCCCGGTTCCGCGCGCTGCTCAAGTCTGGCCAGACCGGCGGGCCCGCGCTGCACGTGGTCGAGGACTCGACGGGCTAGGCGGCCCGGGCAGTTAACCGGACGCTCCTTGGCTACGCGTCCCCGCCCTCCTGCTTCACGCCGGCGACGGCGGTCGGGTCGTCGATCCGGTAGCGGGCGAAGGCCTCCTCGACCTTGGACCGCTCGATCTGGCCCGCGTCGGCGAGTGCCTGCAGCGTCTGCACGACCACGGACTGGGCGTCGATGTGGAAGTAGCGGCGGGCGGCGGGGCGGGTGTCGGCGAAGCCGAAGCCGTCGGCACCGAGGACCCGGTAGTCGGCCGGGACCCACCGCGCGATCTGCAGCGGTACGGCGCGCATGTAGTCCGACACCGCGACGACCGGCCCGGGTGCACCCGCCAGCTGGTCGGTGACGTACGCCGTGCGCGGGCTCTCGCCGGGGTGGCAGCAGGTTCCACTCCTCGGCCGCGATGGCGTCGCGGGCCAGCTCGTTCCACGAGGTGACCGACCAGGTGTCGGCGCGGACGCCCCACTCGTCGGCGAGGATCCGCTGCGCCTCCTTGACCCACGGGAAGCCGACGCCGGACGCGAGCAGCTGCACCCGCGGGCCGTCGCCCTCCCCGAATTTCGGGAGCGGACGAGACGTGGTGCATGCCCTTGAGGATGCCCTCCACGTCGACGTTCTCCGGCTCGGCCGGCTGGTGCACCGGCTCGTTGTAGACGGTGACGTAGAAGATGACGTCCTCGGCGTCCTCGCCGTACATCCGCTCGAGGCCGGACCGCATGACGTGGCTGACCTCGTAGGCGAACGCCGGGTCGTAGTGCACGACGGCCGGGTTGGTCGCTGCGAGGAGCGGCGAGTGGCCGTCGGCGTGCTGCAGGCCCTCACCTGTCAGCGTGGTGCGACCGGCGGTGGCACCGATCAGGAAGCCCCGAGCGAGCTGGTCGGCCATCGCCCAGATCGAGTCGCCGGTGCGCTGGAACCCGAACATCGAGTAGAAGATGTAGAACGGGATCATGTGCTCGCCGTGGGTGGAGTACGCCGAGCCCGCGGCGGTCGCCGAGGCCATCGCGCCGGCCTCCGAGATGCCCTCGTGGAGCATCTGGCCCTGCGCCGACTCCTTGTAGGAGAGCAACATATTGCGGTCGACCGATTCGTACTGCTGTCCGCCCGGGTTGTAGACCTTCGCGCTCGGGAACATCGCGTCCATGCCGAAGGTCCGGTACTCGTCCGGCGCGATCGGCACGAGCCGCTTGCCGATCTCGGGGTCCTTCATCCAGTCGCGCAGCAGCCGGACGACGGCCATCGTCGTGGCGATGGAGTTCTTGCCGCCGCCCTTCTTGAGCTCGGCGTACATGTCGTCGCCGGGCAGCGTGAGCTGCTTGGCGCGCAGCACCCGCTTGGGCAGCGAGCCGCCGAGCTGCTTGCGACGGTCGAGCATGTAGACGATCTCGTCGGCGTCGGTACCCGGGTGGAAGAACGGCGCGCCGCCGGTCTCCTCGTAGGAGCGCTCGAGGTCGCGGTCGGAGATCGGCAGGTAGAGGCGGTCCCGGAACTTCTTGAGGTCGTCCGGGGTCAGCTTCTTCATCTGGTGGGTGGCGTTCTTGCCCTCGAGGGCGTCGATCGTCCAGCCCTTGATGGTCTTGGCCAGGATCACGGTCGGCTGGCCGACGTGCTTGGTCGCCGACTCGAAGGCGGCGTACACCTTGCGGTAGTCGTGGCCGCCGCGCGGCAGCTTCTCGATCTGCTGGTCGGTCATGTGCTCGACCATCTTGCGCAGCCGCGGGTCGCCGCCGAAGAAGCTCTCCCGCACGTAGGCGCCGTCCTCGACCGAGTAGGTCTGGAACGCGCCGTCGGGGGTGCTGTTCATCTGGTTGACCAGGACGCCGTCGACGTCGCGGGCCAGCAGCGGGTCCCACTCACGACCCCACACGACCTTGATGACGTTCCAGCCGGCACCGCGGAAGTTGGCCTCGAGCTCCTGGATGATCTTGCCGTTGCCGGTCACCGGTCCGTCGAGCTGCTGCAGGTTGCAGTTGATGACCCAGGTGAGGTTGTCGAGCTCCTCGCGGGCCGCGATCCGGATGGCACCGAGCGACTCGGGCTCGGCCATCTCGCCGTCGCCGAGGAACGCCCAGACGCGCTGGTCGCTGGTGTCCTTGATGCCGCGGTTGGCCAGGTAGCGGTTGAACCGGGCCTGGTAGATCGAGTTGATGCCGGTCAGGCCCATCGAGACGGTCGGGAACTCCCAGAACTCCGGCATCAGCCGGGGGTGGGGGTACGACGACAGGCCGGCGCCCGGACCGTGCTGGACCTCCTGGCGGAACCGGTAGAGCTGCTCCTCGGTCAGCCGGCCCTCGAGGAAGGCGCGGGCGTAGATGCCGGGGGAGGCGTGGCCCTGGATGTAGATCTGGTCGCCGCCGCCGGGGTGGTCCTTGCCGCGGAAGAAGTGGTTGAAGCCGACCTCGTAGAGGCTGGCCGAGGACTGGTACGTCGCGATGTGGCCGCCGACCTCGAGGCCCTTGCGGTTCGCGCTGGACACCATCACGGCGGCGTTCCAGCGGATGAAGGCGCGGATCCGGCGCTCCGCCTCCTCGTCGCCGGGGAACCACGGCTCGCGCTCGGGCGGGATCGTGTTGATGTAGTCGGTGCTGCGCAGGGCAGGCACGCCGACGTTCATCTCGCGGGCCCGCTCCAGCAGGCGGAGCATCACGTAGCGGGCACGCTCGCGGCCACGCTCGTCGATGAGGGAGTCGAAGGAGTCGATCCAGTCGTGGGTCTCGTCCGGGTCGATGTCGGGCAGCTGGGTGGGCAGACCTTCGTGGATGACGGTGGGGATGGCACCGCTCCGCTGGCTGTCCGTGCCCGACGTGGGGTTCTCGTCTACGGTCACCCGCTCATCGTCGCACGCTCCAGGAGGGCAGAAAATCTACCGTCCGGTAGCCCACCTGCCGGGGCGGTGGACCGGTCCGACCGGCGCTACTGGCAGGCTCCACCTGTGGACACGGGTTGCGCCTCTGCGGTACTTCCGGTGGACTACTCCCCACTTCGTACGACACCAGACTTGGAGGCGGAAACTTGAGCGCGACCGCGGGTGGCGGGTCCACCCAGACTGACGGGCCCGACGCGGGTCCGGCCGACCGACTGGGCTTCAAGCCCGGAATGGTCGTCCAGGAGCTGGGCTGGGACAACGACACCGACGACGAGCTCCGAGTCGCGATCGAGGACCGTATCGACGCCGACATGGTCGACGGCGACTACGGCAACGTGGTCGACTCGGTGCTGCTCTGGTGGCGCGACGAGGACGGCGACCTGGTCGACGGACTCGTGGACGCCCTGACGGACCTGGTCGGCGGTGGCGCCATCTGGCTGCTCACCCCGAAGGTCGGCCGAGCCAACTCCGTGGACCCGGCCGACATCGCCGAGGCCGCGCCGATCGCCGGCCTCTCCCAGACCACTACGGCATCCGTCAGCAAGGACTGGTCGGCCACGCGGCTGATCGCACCGAAGACCATTGCCTGACCTGCTCCGCAGGACAACCGCGGGTGCCGGCGCTGCCGGCACCACGCTGAAGGTGCTGAGCCGGGCGGGTGTCGTCCGGCTGCACAACCCGGTCGCGCTCGCCCGGGCCGCCAAGGCGCTCAAGGACTGGGGCCCCGGTCCGGCCGGTGGCTTCACGGCCGCAGCGGCCCTCGACCCCGACCGCACCGCGGTCATCGACGAGATCGGCTCGTCGACGTTCCTCGAGATGCACCGGCGCTCGAACTCGCTGGCCCGGGCCTTCGCCCGCCTCGGCGTCTCCGAGGGCGACGGCGTCGCGGTGATGTGCCGCAACCACCGTGGCTTCGTCGACGCCAGCATCGCCGCCGCCAAGCTGGGCGCCGACATCCTGTACCTGAACACGGCGTTCGCCGGCCCGCAGCTCGTCGACGTGCTCGAGCGCGAGCGACCGACTCTCGTCGTACATGACGAGGAGTTCACCGGGCTGCTGGAGAAGGCCGACGTCGGTACGTCGGTCCTCGGGTGGACCGACACCGACGAGGCCTCGGCCGGGCGGCACACGCTCCAGCGGCTGATCGACACCGAGTCCGACGCGGACCTCGCCCCCGCCGGCCGCCACGGCCGGATCGTGATCCTGACGTCCGGCACCACCGGGGCACCGAAGGGTGCGCCCCGCAGCGAGGCCGGGATCGACGCCGCGGTGGCGCTGCTGTCGCGGATGCCGCTGAAGTACGGCTGGCGCACCCATGTCGCGGCGCCGCTGTTCCACACCTGGGGCTTCGCCCACCTGGCGCTGGCGATGCTGCTCGGGTCGACGCTGGTGCTGCGCCGCAGGTTCGACCCCGAGGACTGCCTGCGGGTCACCCAGGACGAGCGGTGCGACTCGATGGTGGTGATCCCGGTGATGCTCCAGCGGATCATGGCGCTGCCCGAGGAGACACTCGACCGGTACGACCTGTCCCGCGTCCAGGTCGTCGCGTCGTCGGGCTCGGCGCTGCCCGGTGACCTGGCCGTCGACTGGATGGACCGGTTCGGCGACCACCTCTACAACATCTACGGCTCGACCGAGGTCGCCTACGCGTCGATCGCCGACCCCGTCGACCTGCGCGAGGCTCCCGGCGCGGCCGGCAAGCCGCCGTACGCCACGGTCGTGAAGATCCTCGACCCGGACGGCACCGAGGTGGCCCTGGGTGAGACCGGCCGGATCTTCGTCGGCAACGGGCTGCTGTTCGAGGGCTACACCGGTGGCGGGCACAAGGAGGTCGTCGACGGCCTGATGTCGACCGGCGACGTCGGGCGCTTCGACGCCGACGGCCGGCTGCACGTCGAGGGCCGCGACGACGAGATGATCGTCTCCGGCGGGGAGAACGTCTTCCCGCGCGAGGTCGAGGACTGCCTGGCCCGCCACGACGCCGTGCTCGAGGCGGCCGCGGTCGGGGTCGTGGACGCCGAGTTCGGCAAGCGGCTGCGCGCGTTCGTCGTGCTCCGCAGCAGTGCGACCGAGGACGAGCTCAAGGACCACGTGAAGCAGAACCTGGCCCGCTTCAAGGTGCCGCGCGAGATCGTCGTCGTCGACGAACTGCCCCGCAACGCGACCGGCAAGCTGCTCAAACGGGACCTCGACACCGGCTGAAGGGGTGTCAGGACCGGGTGCAAGGATGAAGCCATGACCGGACTCGAGCTCGGCGGACCCGCGCCCGACTTCACCCTGCGCGACCAGTTCGGCCAGGACGTCACGCTCTCGTCGTTCCGCGGCTCCAAGGCGGTGGCGATCTTCTTCTACCCGTACGCCTTCTCCGGGGTGTGCACCGGCGAGATGGCCGGCATCCGCGACCGGCTCGCGGAGTTCCTGACCTTCGACACCGAGGTGCTCGCGATCTCGTGCGACCCGGTCTACTCGCTGCGCGCCTTCGCCGACCAGGACGGCCTCAACTTCCCGCTGCTGTCGGACTTCTGGCCGCACGGCGAGGTGACCCGTTCGTTCGACGTTTTCGACGAGGCCAAGGGCTGCCCGCGGCGGTCGTCGTACATCGTCGACAAGGACGGCCTGGTGAGCTGGGCGGTGCACAACGCGATGCCCGAGGGTCGCGACCTCGACGAGCATCTGCGCCAGCTGACCGCGGTCGCCTGAGCGGCTCCTGGGGCCGGTCTAGACCTTGGTCCCGCAAATCTTCCGGAATTCCCGAGATTCTTCGACAGCGCTTGAATCACGCCTCTAAGGTTGTCCTCGTTGAACCGCAGGTGACCCGAGACGCCTGCGGTTCAACTTCATTTCGGGCCGGTTGATCCGACGTGATGTGCCCCGTCGATCCGGTCCGACCTCGGTGCTGATCAGGCGGCCTCCCGGCGCTTGATTGTCCGTCCCGTCCGGCGGCCGTCAAGGGATCGCTTCGCTCGGCTCGCCGCCCTTGACGGCCGCCGCCCGGAACAGAAGAGCGCGCCTATCGGGATGCCGCCGGGGTGTGGCGGCCGTAACGTCATACGGATGGTGCGTCCCCCGCTCGGTCCGAACACGTCCGGCCGACGCTTCGCGCCGGCCGGTCACAAACACAGACCAGGCCGCGCTCCGCGCGGCCTGTCAGAGTGGGTGGGCGCAGAGGGGATCGAACCCCCGACCACCTCCTTGTAAGGGAGGTGCTCTACCGCTGAGCTATACGCCCCAGGTGCCGAAGCGGGGCATACGTTACGCGACCCCACGGGCTCCTCGGACGCCGTACCCCGGCTCAGCTCTTGGGCAGCTTCTCCAGCACGTCGCGCGCGGTCTCACGCAGCTTGCGGCAGTCGTCGATCTGCTTCTTCGCGTGCTCGCGACCCTCCTCGGCGGCGTCGAGGAGCGCGGCTGCGTCGCCGAGTGCGTGGATGGCCTGGGCGAGTGCGTCGCGGGCCCGGGCGACCCGGGTCGGGGGCGGCGGCGGGGGGTCGGTGTTCGCCTTGAACTTGAACGTCACCAGCGGGTCGGGGCGCCAGGTCCGGTCGACGGCGTTGTTGGCGAGGCCGTTGCGGGCCGGGTTTGCGTCGAAATCGGCCTGCTGCGACTTTGCGGCATCCGACAACTTGCCGTGGCTGCGGATGCCGAGGTGCACGTGCTCGCCCCAGACCCCGGGCAGGTCGGGCCGGAACCACGCGAAGGCACCGAGCTCCCGGGCGACGCGCACCTTGCGCTTGTGGTCCCACGACACCAGGTCGACCACACCGCCTCCGTCGTGGGTGCCGGCCGACGCCGGGACCCCGCCGCCGTTGTAGCTGCCCTGGATGACGGTCAGGTCGTAGCCGAGCTTCTGCTCCATCGCCTGCAGGAACGCCATCGTCTTTCGGTCCATCAGCCGGCCACGGTAGGTCACGTGTTCGAACGCGTCGGTCGCCATCGTCTCCTCCTCCTCGAGCGCACTCCTTCGAGGATGACGCTCCGGGCAGCTCTGCGGTCGTCACAGGTTCTTGCTAGTCCGATGGGTCTACGGTCGATGGCAGCTGGGAGTCCCCGAACTTCGGTACCAGACGCGAGTAGCGTGCGGGCATGGTCCGCATGATCATCAGCTTCGTCATCCAGATCGCCTCGAACGCGCTCGGCCTGATCGTGGCCGCGGCGATCCTCGACAAGATGGAGATCACGGGATCGGCGTTCCTGGTCGCCGTCGTGATCTTCACCCTCGTCTACATGCTCGCGCAGCCGTTCTTCACCCAGCTCGCGCTGAGCAAGGCGTCGGCGCTGCGGGGCGGCGTGGCCCTGGTCGCGACCCTCATCGCGCTGATCATCACCGAGTGGATCTCGGATGGGCTCCACATCACCGGAACCGCCACCTGGATCGAGGCGACCGTCATCGTCTGGCTCGTCTCGCTGCTGGGCGTGCTGATCCTCCCGCTGATCTTCCTCAAGAACCGGGTCGAGGAGCGCAAGGGACGCTGACGAACCGGTGACCCACTCCGACCTGGCGGAGGCGGTCCGGGCCGCGCTCGCGACCGGCGGCGACCCCGAGCGCGCGATCGGGCAGCAGCGCTACATGAAGTCTGCGATGCCCTACCGCGGCTTCACCTCGGCGGAGCTGCGCAGCGTGCTCAAGCCGTTGCTCGCGGAGCACCCGCCCGAGAGCCGCGCCGCGTGGGACACCACGGTGCGGGGGCTCTGGGACGACGCCGCCTACCGCGAGGAGAGGTACGCCGCCCTCGAGGTCGCCCGGCACCGGGCGGCGCGCCCGTGGCTGGACCCGGCCTCGATGCCGTTGTGGCGCCACCTCGTCGTCACCGGCGCCTGGTGGGACCACGTCGACGTGATCGCCCAGCACCTGGTCGGGGTCGCGCTCCGGGCGCACCGGGTGGACCTGACACCGGTGCTGCGGGACTGGGCGCTCGACGACGACCTCTGGATCCGGCGTACGTCGGTGATCTGCCAGCTCGGTGCGAAGCAGGAGACCGACCTCGGCCTGCTCCGGTACGCGATCGAGGCGAACGTCGAGGACCGCACGTTCTGGCTGCGCAAGGCGATCGGCTGGGCGCTGCGCGACTACGCACGGACCGACCCCGCGTGGGTTCGAGCGGAGGTCGACCGGCTCGGCGACCGGCTCTCCGGCCTGTCTCGGCGTGAGGCGCTCAAGCACCTGGGCTAGCACATCCGGGCACTCCCAATCCGTTCCGGTACCGGCTCCGAACCGCCTGTGGCGCGGCTCACACCGACCGCGCACGACGAGGGAGTCCCCGATGAGTGACACGAGCAGAAGGAAGTTCCTGGCAGCCGCGGGCGTGGGCGCGACCGCGGGCACGATCGCGCTGGCGACCGGAGTCGCCGGTGCCGGCGCGGCCGAGGCGCGGCGCAACGCCGGCAGCGCCCGCGAGCCGGTACTGGCCGTGGTCCCCGACCACCAGACCAGCGAGCTGCGGCTCCTGGTCGGCGAGCGGGAGGTCGTCGTGCACGACCGCGACCTGGTCACCCGCATCCTCAACGCGGCAGGGGGTCAGTGATGTCGTCGCACCGCGAAGCACCCGAGATCTCCAAGGACCCGGTGGCCGACGGCACCGACACCTACGCGTTCGTCAGCCCGGACCGTCCCGACACGGTCACCCTGATCGCGAACTTCATCCCGCTGCAGAAGCCGGACGGTGGCCCGAACTTCTACGAGTTCGGCGACGACGTGCTCTACGAGATCCACGTCGCCAACTCCGGCAAGGGCAAGCCGGACGTGACCTACCAGTTCCGGTTCGAGACCCGGATCCGCAACCCCAAGACGTTCCTCTACAACACCGGCCCGATCAGTGACATCGGCGACGAGACCTGGAACCGGCCGCAGCACTACACGGTCACCCGCGTGAAGGGCGGCAAGAAGAAGGTCCTCGGTCAGGACCTCGCCTGCCCGCCGGTCAACGTGGGCGTTCGCAGCACCCCGGACTACGCCACGCTCGGCAGCCAGGCGACGCACTCGATCGGCGGCGGCCGCCGGGTCTTCGCCGGCCAGCGCGCCGACGCGTTCCACGTCGACCTCGGCAGCATCTTCGACCTCGGTGCGCTCCGGCCGTTCAACGAGGCGCACCTGATCTCGATGCCGGCCATGGACGGTCGCAACGCCGTGCAGTCGTACAACGTCCACACGATCGCCCTCCAGGTCCCGATCAAGGAGCTCACTCGCGGCGGCAACCAGCCGACCGACCCGACGAGCCCCGGTGCCGTGATCGGCGTCTGGGCGACGGCGAGCCGGCGCAAGGGCCGCGTCTACGACTCCGCGAAGGGCAAGTTCGTCGGCAACGGCCCGTGGGTCCAGGTGTCGCGGCTCGGGAACCCGTTGTTCAACGAGGTGATCGTGCCGATGGCGGAGAAGGACCGCTGGAACTCGGCGGCACCCGCCGGCGACGTCCGCTACGAGAAGTACGTCAACAAGCCCGAGCTCGCCGGCCTGCTGCCGGTGCTCTACCCGGGCGTGTTCCCGAACCTCGCGGCGTACACGTCGGCACGTGCCGACCTGCACGCGATCCTGCTCACCGGGATCCCGGAGGGCGTGGTCCCGGGGTTCCAGAACTACACCGGACCGGTGCCGTCGGACATGCTGCGGCTCAACGTCGCGATCCCGCCGAGCGAGACCGAGAACAGCCTCGGCCTGGTCGCCGGGGACGCGGCCGGCTTCCCGAACGGTCGCCGGATCGGGGACGACGTCGTCACGATCGAGATCCGTGCGGTCGCCGGCCTCACGCTCCCGCTGGTCGACCCGTCGTACACCCCGGACGGCGCGGCGAGCGCGGTCCAGGACGGTACGACGGACACCAACGCCCCGCTGCTCGAGACGTTCCCGTACCTCGGTCTGCCCGGCGGCGGCTACCAGACCGTGCCCGGCACGACGCAGGCGTCATGAACACCCCACGGAATCCGTGCTTCCCCCGCTGCGCTCCTCCAGCCCCCAATTCCGCGGGGACCCCGAACCGCACGCGCACACGACTGCCGGAGAACCCGCACGCCGGGCAGGGCTGCGTGCTGCTCGACATCGGGGGTGACGTGGGGGCGCTGGTGATCAGCACCCCGGCCACCATGGTCGGGGTGGAGGTGGAGATCGCGCCCCAGGGGGTCCAGCTCCACCACCGCCCCCACGTCGCGGTGGTACGGCGCCCGGTCGAGGGGGGCCAGGTCCCCGCGCTGGTGTTCCCCGACCTGGTGGCCGGACGCTACGACCTGTACCCGATGGGTTCGACCCGTCCGGTCCTGGCCGTCGACGTCCGCGGCGGCGAGGTCACGTCCACGGAGTGGCCCACTGACTAGGGGTTACTCGCCCGTCACCCGCCGGACAGGGCACACTACGGCGGGTGACGGGATCGGTGGCAGAGCGACTCGATGGTCAGCACGTCCTCCTCACGGGTGTCACGGGGTTCGTGGGTGAGGCGCTGCTGCAGCTGATGCTCACGCGAGGTGCCCGGCGTCCGGCTCACCGTGCTGGTGCGGCCGAAGGGCTCGACCAGCGGCACCGCCGGCACCGCGTCCCTGCTCGGGAAGCCGATCTTCGAGGACGTCGTCGCCGCGGCCGGTGGCGTCGAGGCCCTGATGGCGGACCGGGTCGCGGTGCTCGAGGGCGACCTGTACGACCTGCCCGCGCTGCCGACCGACCTCGACTCGATCGTGCACTGCGCCGGCGACGTCTCCTTCGACCCGCCGGTCGACGAGGGCTTCCGCACCAACGTGCTGGGTGCCCGGCAGCTGCTCGACCGGGTCCGCGAGGCCGGCTCGGACATCCACTACGTGCACATCTCGACGGCGTACGTCGCGGGGCGCCGTCGCGGCAGCATCCCCGAGGGACCGGTGCCACAGGTGCTGGACCTGGAGGCCGAGCTGGCGTGGGGCCTGGGTCAGCGGGAGGCGATCGAGCACCGTTCGCGCGGCACCGAGGTGCTCACCTCCGAGCGCAAGAAGGCCGAGAAGCAGCACAGCCGGGCCGGGCTGCTCACCGCCGCCAACGCGACCGAGGAAGCCCGCAAGCAGTGGGTGAAGGACGAGCTGGTCCGGATCGGCACCGAGCGGGCCCGCAGCCTCGGGTGGACCGACTGCTACACGTTCACCAAGGCGCTCGGCGAGCGCGTCGTCGAGGACCACGCCCGCACCAACCGGGTCTCCATCGTCCGGCCGAGCATCATCGAGTCCGCGCTCGCGAAGCCCTACCCGGGCTGGATCGAGGGCTTCAAGATGGCCGAGCCGCTGATCCTCGCCTACGGGCGCGGCGAGCTCCCCGACATGCCCGGTGCGGCGGACACGATCGTCGACATCGTCCCGGTCGACCACGTCGTGGCCGCGATCGTCGCCGTCCTCGCCCACCCGCCCGAGGCGGGCATCGGCACCCCGGCGTACTTCCACGTCTCGTCGGGCGACCGCAACCCGCTGACGTTCGGGGCGCTCTACCAGTACGTGCGCGGCTACTTCGACGCCCACCCGTTCAAGTCCGGCGACCGCGGCGCGACCCGGCTGCCCGAGTGGCGCTTCCCGGGATCGCAGTCGGTCGAGCGGCTGCTCAGCACCAGCGAGCGCGCGTTCAAGGTCGCCGACTACGTCATCGGGCACGCGCCGCGCAGCGACCGCACGCGCGACCTGGCCCGCAAGCTCGACCAGCAGGGCCGGCGGCTGGAGTTCCTGCGCCGCTACCTGGGGCTCTACCAGGAGTACGCCCAGGCGGAGCTGCGGTTCTCGGACGTCAACACGCTGGCGCTCTTCCGGTCGCTCTCGGCGGCCGACCAGGAGGCGTTCGCCTTCGACACGGCGGTCGTGGACTGGAAGGTCTACCTCCAGGACATCCACTGCCCCGCGGTCACGGCGCCGATCCGTCGCCTCGACGAGGTGCGGGCCGCGCGCAAGCGGCCGTCGGCCTCGACCCAGAAGGCGCTGGTCGAGAAGCCGGGCGTCGCGGCGTTCTTCGACATGGACGGCACGCTGCTGTCGTCGAACGTGATCGAGACCTACCTGTGGCTGCGGCTGCGGGAGCTCTCGGGCACCGAGCGGTTCGCCGAGCTGAGCCGGATGGCGGCCCGGGTGCCGAGCCTGATCCAGGCCGAGCGGCGCGAGCGCAGCGCGTTCCTGCGCTCGGTCTACCGCGACTACGAAGGCGCCCGGCTGGCCGACCTGGACGCCATCGCCGACGAGCACCTCACCGACCACGTGCTGGCCCGGCTGTCGCCGGCCGCGGTCCGCCGGATCCGCGAGCACCGCGCGGCCGGGCCACCAGACGGTCCTGATCACCGGCGCCGTGCGGCCCCTGACCCGGCCGCTGATCCCGCTCTTCGACCACATCGAGGCGGCCGAGCTGGCCGTCGACGACCGCGGGATCTGCACCGGCTACCTCGCCTCGTCGCCGTTGGTGGGGGAGTCGCGCGCCGCCTGGATGGAGTCGTACGCCGTCGAGAACGGGATCGACCTCAAGGCGTCGTTCGGGTACGCCGACTCGCACTCCGACCTGCCGCTGCTGGCGGCCGTCGGCCACCCGGTCGCCGTACGGCCCGACGTACCGCTCTTCCGACACGCCCGCAGGGCGCGCTGGACGATCGTCGACTGGACCAGCTCGACGTCGTCCACCCGCACCCTCAACCCGGCAGGTGGTCGCGCATGATGCTCGCGCTGGAGATGTTCCGGTCGGTGTCGCGCACCATGGCCGGCAAGGCGATCGGCGGCCGGATGCCCGGCGTGCTGTCCGGCTTCGCGGCGCCGCTGCGGCTGGTGTCGATCCAGGAGCCGAAGGTGGACCGGCCCGGCTGGGCGCGGCTGCGCACCCGGCTCTCCGGCATCTGCGGCTCCGACCTCGGCGCGCTGTCGGGCAGGACCAGCCTGTACTTCTCGGCGGTCGTGTCGCTGCCGTTCGTGCCCGGGCCACGAGGTCGTCGCCGAGCTGCTCGAGGACTGCGAGGACCTGCCGGCCGGCACCCGGGTCGTCGTCGACCCGATCCTCACCTGCGCGGCCCGCGGCGTCGAGCCGTGCGAGGGCTGCACGACCGGCGCGACCAACCGGTGCTCGCGGATCACCGTCGGGCACCTGGCGCCCGGGCTGCAGACCGGCTTCTGCAAGGACACCGGCGGCGGCTGGGGGCAGCATGCTCGCGGCGCACCGCAGCCAGCTGCACCCGGTCCCCGAGGGCTTCTCCGACGAGCAGGCGATCCTGATCGAGCCGGTCGCGTGCGCCGTGCACACCGCGCTGCGGGCCGGGATCCGCAGCGGCGACCGGGTCCTGGTCAGCGGCGCCGGGTCGGTCGGCCTGTTCGCCACGCTCGCGCTGCGCGAGCTGACCGACGCCGGCGAGATCATCGTGGTCGCGAAGCACCCGCACCAGCGCGAGCTGGCCCGCGAGTTCGGCGCCACCGAGGTGGTCGCGCCCGAGCGAGGTGCTCCGGCGGGTACGTCGCTCCACCGGTGCGTTCCAGCTCGAGCCGCAGTTCTCCTCGCCGTACCTCCTCGGCGGCGTGGACGTCGCCGTCGACGCGGTCGGCAGCAAGCAGTCGCTGGAGACCTCGCTGCAGGCGACCCGGGCCGGCGGCCGCGTCGTGCTGTCCGGGATGCCCGCCGCCGCCGACCTGTCGGCCGCGTGGTTCCGCGAGCTCGAGGTGGTCGGCACGTACGCGTCCGCGCAGTCCGACGACGCGTTCGGCAAGGCGACCGAGCTGGTCGCCACCGACGCGGTCCAACAGCTCGCCAAGAGCGTCGCCAGCTATCCGCTGCACCGCTGGCGTGAAGCACTCGACCATGCCCACTCTGCCGGCCGTCTCGGTACGGTCAAGGTGGCCTTCGACCCGAGGAGTACCTCATGAGTCGCCCAGGATTCGTTCTCGAGGTGGACGACCGCACCCCGCCGCTGGTCGTCCACGAGGGGCTGGGCTTCCGCCTGGAGAGCTTCCCGCTCGGCACCCGCGTGGTCTACCCGCCGGAGTCGATCCCCACCGTGCCCGACGTCGACGAGGCGATCCGGCGACGCGCTGCTGCACCCGCACGACATGGACCCGCTGCCGGAGCTGCTGTTCGCGGGGATGAAGCTGACCATCGCGTTCGACGACATCTCGCTGCCGCTGCCGACGATGCGCCCGCCGGACATCCGCGGCCGGATCATCGAGCACGTGCTGACGATGGCGGCCGACGCCGGCGTCGACGACGTCGAGCTGATCGCGGCCAACGCGCTGCACCGGCGGATGACCGCGGCCGAGCTCAAGCACATCGTGGGCGAGCGGGTGTTCCGCTCGTTCTACCCGCAGGGCAAGCTCTACAACTTCGACGCGGAGGACCGCGACAACCTCTCCCACCTCGGCACGACCGAGAAGGGCGAGGACATCGAGATCAGCAAGCGGGCCGCCGAGTCCGACCTGCTCGTCTACGTCAACGTCAACCTCGTCGCCATGGACGGCGGGCACAAGTCCGTCGGCATCGGGCTGGCGTCGTACAAGTCGCTGCGGCACCACCACAACGCCAAGACGATGGTGCAGTCGCGGTCGTTCATGGACCACAAGCACTCCGCGATGCACCACTCGGCCTGGCGGATCGGCCGGGTCATCAAGGACACGGTCAAGGTCTTCCAGATCGAGACCACGCTCAACAACGACATCTTCCCGAAGCCCTACGAGTTCCTGCAGAAGCGCGAGTGGGAGTGGTCGGTCAAGGACCAGGCGTCGATGCTCGGCGTCCGCCGCGGGCTCTCGGTCGCGCCGCAGAAGCTGCGGCACAAGATGTTCCACGACATGCGCTCGGTCTACGGGCTGACCGGGGTGAACGCCGGCGAGGTCGAGGCCGTCCACGAGCGGACGCTGCAGAAGGTGCACCAGCAGCACCTGGTCGAGGTGCAGGGACAGTCCGACGTGCTGGTGATGGGCATCCCGTACGTCGGGCCGTACAACGTGAACTCGTCGCTCAACCCGATCCTGGCCACCTGCATGGGCCTGGGCTACTACTTCAACTCGTACATCGGCCAGCCGGTCGTCCGGAAGGGCGGCGCGGTGATCCTGTACCACCCGCTCAACGAGGGCTTCAACCAGCTGCACCACCCGTCGTACGTCGACTTCTACGAGGAGGTGCTCGCGGAGTCGACCGACCCGGCGGTCGTGGGGGAGAAGTACGAGCAGCAGTTCGCGCAGGACCCCTGGTACATCCACCTGTACCGGACCTCGCACGCCTACCACGGCGTCCACCCGTTCTACATGTGGTACTGGGCGGCGCACGCGATGGACCACGTCGACGAGGTGATCTGGGTCGGCGGCGACCGGCGGGCGGCCGCGCGGCTGGGCTTCCGGGCCGCGACCACGCTGCAGGACGCGCTCGAGATGGCGTCCGGCACCGTCGGCTCGTCGCCGTCGATCACCTACCTGCACAACCCGCCGCACCTGCTCGCGGACGTGCGATGAGCTCCTTCATCAAGGAGAGCGCCGACGACCTCCGGCAGATCGCGCGCGGCTGGCGCTGGGGCCGGCGCTCGCATGGTGCCGCGCTCGGCGGAGGAGTTCGTGCCGGCCGCGCGGTCGACGGTGTTCCGCACCGACTGGTCGCGCCAGCGGCCGGCGATGGTGGTCCGCGAGGTCGCCCACAAGGTCGGGCTCGAGCCGCTGTTCCGCTCGCAGGTGCGCACCCGCGTCGAGGGCCTCGACGTGCTGGAGCGGATCGAGGGCCCGGTCATCTTCGTGGCCAACCACGCCTCGCACCTGGACACGCCGCTGATCCTGTTCTCGCTGCCCGACGAGTGGCGCCGTCGTACCGGCGGTGGCGGCCGCGGCCGACTACTTCTTCGACACCTGGTGGCGCGCGGTCGGCTCGTCGCTGCTGTTCAACACGTTCCCGATCGACCGCCGCGG
Source organism: uncultured Actinomycetota bacterium (assembly GCA_963716655.1). Taxonomy (GTDB): domain Bacteria; phylum Actinomycetota; class Actinomycetes; order Propionibacteriales; family Nocardioidaceae; genus Nocardioides. Next base: position 261,261 of record CAVQTV010000001.1, read on the forward strand.
CGGCACCATGGCGACCACGCCCGGCGAGGTGCTCGCCGACGGGTGGAGCCTGGTGATCTTCCCCGAGGGCACCCGGTCGACGGACGGCTGGATGGGCAAGTTCCGGATGGGCGCGGCGTTCCTCGCGAAGGAGTACGGCGTCCCGGTCGTACCGGTCGCGCACCGCGGCACGTTCGCCGCGATGCCGCGCGGCCAGGGCTGGCCCTCGCCGGGCCGCCGGCAGGTGACGATCCGCTTCGGGGAGCCGCTGGTCGCCGGACCGGACGAGTCGGTGCGCGAGTTCGCGCCGCGGATCAAGAACGCCGTCGCCGCGCTCCTCGACGAGGACCGCTCCACCTGGTGGGAGGCGCGTCGCCGGCGCAGCCCAGGGCGCGATCCCGGACCCGTCCGGCCCGCAGGTCGCCCAGTGGCGCCGGGTCTGGGAGCAGTCCGAGTCGCCCCAGGCCGACGCGCCCGCCCGCACCCTCCGCGCCTGGCGCCGCTGACGCCGACTCGGCGGTGAGAGCACTCTCATCGGGGACTCATCGTCCGCTCACCGCGGCACGGAAGGGTCGACCTCGTCGCAACCACACCGACGAGAGGACACACGATGAACACGCTGCTCAAGACCGGAACGATCGGACTCGCAGGCCTGGTCACCGCCGGCCTGGTCGCCTGGCCGGCGACGACCGCCCTGGCCCAGGACGACGATCCGGCGCGCCACTCAAGCGGGACGACGACTCGCAGGTCGTGGTCACCACGGTCGACGACGACGACGATGACGACACCGGCGCCCGTGACCAGACCAGCACCCGGACCCGGACCGGTGGCGACACCAACACGCAACACCCGCACCAACTCCCGGACCGGGACCAACAGTGGCCACGACAACAGCCGGGACCGCTCGGTCCGCGACCTCACCAACGACGGCCCGGGCAGCGGCAACGTCGACCACTCGCGCAACCACACCAACGACCGCACCCGCCACAACACCCGCGGGTGACGTCGATGACGCGTCCCGAGCAGCTGGGGCTTCGTCGAGGGTGACCCGATCACCGCCGAGCTGACGGCCGTCCGTCGGCTCGGCGGCGGGTCGGGGTACGAGGCCTACCTCGCCTTCGACGAGCACACCTACGGCCCGGTCGTGGTCAAGGTGGTCCGCCCGGACCGCGTCGACGACGAGCACAGCCTGCGCGGCCTGGCCCGCGAGGTCGAGGCACTGGCCACCGTGAACCACCCCGTCGTGGTCCGCGGCCTGCGCCACGAGCTCGGCGGCGAGCGCCCGCACGTCGTGCTCGAGCAGGTCGACGGGCCGCGGCTGTCCACGCTGATCCGGCGCTACGGCCCGTTGCAGGAGCAGCAGTACCTCCCGCTGGCGATCGAGGTCGCCAGCGCGCTGCACTACCTGGGCCGGATCGGCTGGACCCACCTCGACATCAAGCCCAGCAACGTGATCATGGGCGCCCCCGCCCGGCTGATCGACCTGTCCGTCGCCCGGCCGGTCGAGGAGGCGGCGCGCAGTGCGCGGATCGGCACCGACGCCTACATGTCGCCCGAGCAGTGGGACCCGGAGCGCTACGGCGCGCCCGGGCCGGCCAGCGACGTTTGGGGGCTCGGCGCCACGCTCTTCGAGGCGGTCGCCGGGAAGCGGGGGTACGACGCCGTCGACGAGCTGCGGATGCTGCCCGACAGGGTGCCGGCCGAGGTGGCCAAGATCGTGTACGCCGCCCTGGAGCTCGACCCCGCGAACCGGCCGCTGCCGCACGAGGTCGCCGAGGCACTGGAGCCGGTGCTCGACCGGCAGCCGTCGGTCCGGCTCGGCGGCGGACTCCGGACGCGCTAGTGGTTGCCGCCGGAAGTTCGTCTCGGTGGCCCGTGCTCTGAGTGCGTGCATCGCAAGGCGCCGGAGCGATGCCGTACTGGGTCGTCCAGCGAGCGACGGCAACGCCGCGAGGTGCGTGCCCAGGGTGCGGGACACCCGACGAACTTCCGGTGGTGACCACTAACGGCCGAAGCGGTAGCCCATCCCGCGCACGGTGGTGATCGTGTCGGCGCCGAACTTCCGGCGCAGGTAGCCGACGTACACGTCGACGACGTTGGAGCCGGGGTCGAAGTCGAGGCCCCAGACGTGGTCGAGCAGCTGCTCGCGGGACAGCACCTGGCCGGCGTTCACCATGAAGATCTCGGCGAGCGCGAACTCGCGCGCGGACAGGTCGACCTCGCGGTCGCCGACCGTCGCCCGCCGGGTGCGTACGTCGAGGCGGACGCCGCCGGCCTCGACCGTGTCCTGGCGGGGCGCGGCGGCGTCGGCCCTGCCGCAGCCGCAGCCGGACCCGGGCGAGCAGCTCGGCGAAGCGGAACGGCTTGGGCATGTAGTCGTCGGCGCCGCCCTCCAGCGCGGAGACGGTGTCGCCGACCGAGTCGCGGGCGGTCAGCACGATCACCGGCACGGTGCGAGCCCTGCGAGCGCAGCTGGTCGAGCACCTCGAACCCGTCGATCGACGGCAGCCCGATGTCGAGCACCACCAGGTCGTAGTCGCCGCTCATCGCGTGGTCGAGGCCCTCACGACCGTCCCCGACGACGGTCGTGAGGTGGCCGTCGGCGCGCAGGCCCTTGGAGACGAACGAGGCGATCCGCTGCTCGTCCTCGACGATCAGGATCCGGGCCATTCTTCCTCCATCTCCGCGGCTATCGGCAGGGTCAGCACGAACCAGGCTCCCGGAGGGTCCGCGTCCTCGACCCGCACCGTCCCGCCGTGTGCTCGCACGATGGCGCCGACGATCGAGAGGCCGAGGCCGAAGCCCTCGTCACCAGGAGGTACGGCGCTGCGCCCGAATCGTTCAAAGATCAGGTCACGATCTTCGGGCGGTACCCCGGGCCCGGTGTCGCGAACCCAGATCCGGGCCACCCCGGCGTCGTACGACGACCCGATCCCGATCTGGTCGCCGTCGCGGGTGTGCTTGACCGCGTTGTCGGCGAGCTGGAGGACCGCCTGGGTGAGCCGCTGCTCGTCGGCGCGCACCTTGATCTCGCCGGTCCCGTCGAGCACCCAGTCGCGGTCGCCGAGGCCGCGGGCCTTCGCGACCAGGTCGGTCGGTGAGCTCGGTCAGGTCGACGGGCCGGGTGCGCAGGAAGTCGGGGCGGTCGCTCTTCGCGAGCAGGATCAGGTCGCCGACCAGCCGGGACATCCGGTCGGTCTCGTCGAGCAGCAGCTCCCGGGTCGCGGCGACCTCCTCCGGGCTGCCCTCGTCGAGGAGCTCGAGGTGTCCGCGCAGCACGGTGAGCGGGGTCTTCAGCTCGTGGCCGGCGTCGTCGAGGAACTGCCGCTGGCCGACGAACGCCGCCTCCAGCCGGTCGAGCATCCCGTTGAACGTGCGGGTGAGCGCGGTGATGTCGTCGTTGCCGGTGACCGGGAGCCGCCGCGACAGGTCGGTCTCGCTGATCTCCTCGGCGGTCTCGCGCAGGGTGCGCAGCGGCGCGAGCAGCCGGCCCGACTGCCAGCACGCGATCACGGTGAGCAGCAGCAGCGAGAGGCCGGCGACGATCGCGTAGGTGCGCATCGTCGTCGATGCAGCTCGGCGCGGTCCTCGTCGAGGTTGACGACGACCATCAGGGCGCCACGCTCGTCACCGCTGGCGTACCGGCTGGCTGGTCACCATCAGCGCTCCCGCACTCGGCTGTCGAAGCGGGTGGTGCCGCTCTGCTCGACGAGCGGCGCGACCGCGGCGTGGAAGGCGGGGTCCTTGGCGAGTGGGTCGGTCTGCGGAGACTAGTTGGCGATTCGGTCGTCCCACCAGCCGACGAGCAGCTCGTCGTCGTCGGGCACGTTGCGCATCATGAACAGCGTCAGGAGGTCCTGCACCGACGCGAAGGGCTCGCCCGTCGCCGGGTCGGTGCCGTCCTTGGAGCAGGGCCGGAACTCGTCGAGCTCCTGGTCGACGTCGTCGGCGATCTGCTGCTCGATGCGTTGGCTCTCGATCGTGTAGACGAGCAGGCCGGCTCCGGCCAGGCGCGAGCCGACGAGCAGCGGCGACGGTGGCGGTGATCCGGACCCGGACCGAGATACCGGAGCGACGGGCGCGCAGGACCCGCGGCTCAGTCGTCGCCGTCGTCGTCCCCTTCGTCATCGTCGTCCCCTCGGTCGTCATCGTCCCAGTCGTCCCGCACACCACCGCGGTCGTCCCCATCGTCGATCGTCGTCGGTGGTGCTCGCGGGCTCCGGCGCGATCACGACGGGCCCGCCGTCGTCGTCGTCGCCGCCGTCGTCGTCCCCGCCGTCGTCGTCGCCGCCGTCGTCGCCGCCGACGGTCTTCGCGCTCGTTCTGCTGCTGCGTCCGCACGGGCGTCGGGCTTCGACGACGTCGTGCTGCGGCGCCTCGCGGAGGATGATCGGGTCGCGGTCGGACGGCTCGTCGGCCGCGGACGCGACGAGCGACCCGGCGACGAACGCCCCGATCGGGCAGGACGAGCGCGAGCGCGACGATGACCTTCCACACGGTGCTCATGGCGCCACCATCCTCCCCGATCGTGGGGCGGCCGTGAGAGCCCGATGAGAGGACTCTCATGACGCCCGCTGGTGGCTACAGTGGCATCCATGATCGTCCCGTTCAGCGTCTCGGACTTCATCGACCGCGCCGTGCAGGTGTACGGCGACCGGGTCGGCGTCGTCGACGAGCCCGACCAGCCCGCGCCGTCCCTGGGCGAGCTGACCTACGCCGAGCTCGGCAGCCGCGCCCGGATGCAGGCCGCCATGCTCGACAAGCTCGGGCTCGAGGTCGGCGACCGGGTGGCGATCGTCAGCCACAACAGCGCCCGGCTGCTGAGCGCGTTCTTCGGGGTGAGCGGCTACGGGCGGGTGCTGGTGCCGGTGAACTTCCGGCTCCGGCCCGACGAGGTGCGCTACATCGTCGAGCACTCCGGTGCCCGGGTGCTGCTGGTCGACCCCGAGCTCGACGGACTCGCTGAAGGACGTCGACGCCGAGTTCAAGTACGTCCTCGGCGACCCGGCTGCCCTCGACGTGCCCGAGGACGCCGAGCCGCGGCCGTGGGAGCCCGACGAGAACGCCACCGCCTGCATCAACTACACCTCCGGCACGACCGCGCGGCCCAAGGGCGTGCAGATCACGCACCGCAACATCTGGGTCAACGCGGTGACGTTCGCGATGCACGCCGGCGTCAACGACCGCGACGTCTACCTGCACACGCTGCCGATGTTCCACGCCAACGGCTGGGGGATGCCGTACGCGATGACCGGCCTGGGCGTGAAGCAGATCGTGCTGCGCAAGGTCGACGGCGCCGAGATCCTGCGCCGGGTGCGCGACCACGGGGTCACCGTGATGTGCGCGGCGCCCGCGGTCGCCGCCGCCGTACTCGAGGCCGCGCAGACGTGGGAGGGCGAGATCCCCGGGCGGGACCGGGTGCGGATCATCATGGCCGGCGCGCCGCCGCCGACGAAGACCGTCGTCCGGGTCCAGGAGGAGCTGGGCTGGGAGTTCATCCAGATCTACGGCCTCACCGAGACCTCGCCGCTGCTCACGTTCAACCGGTCCCGCGCGGAGTGGGACGACCTGACGCGCCGAGGAGCGCGCCACCCGGCTGACCCGCGCCGGCGCGCCCGCGCTCGGCGTCCGGCTCGCGATCTCCGAGGACGAGCGACAACGCCGGCGAGGTGCTGGCCCGCTCGAACGTCGTGCTCGAGGGCTACTGGGAGCAGCCCGAGGAGAGCGCCCGGGCGCTGGCGGACGGCTGGTTCCACACCGGCGACGGCGGCACGCTCGGCGACGACGGCTACCTCACGATCAGCGACCGCAAGAAGGACGTCATCATCACCGGCGGCGAGAACGTCTCGTCGATCGAGGTCGAGGACGTGCTGTTCTCCCACCCGGCCGTCGCCGAGGTCGCGGTGATCGGCGTCCCGAGCGAGAAGTGGGGCGAGACGATCAAGGCGCTCGTCGTGCTCGCCGAGGGCGCGGCGGTGACCGAGGCGGAGCTGATCGCCTGGTGCAAGGACAAGGCGGCCGGCTACAAGGCGCCGACCTCGGTGGAGTTCCGCGACGAGCTGGCCCGCACCGCCACCGGCAAGCTGCAGAAGTTCAAGCTGCGCGCGCCGTACTGGGAGGGCCGCGACCGCCAGGTCAACTGACCGCCGGAGACGATCCCTCTAGGGTGGCCGTCATGCCTGCGCTCAAGGACGTCGTCGACCTGCTGCACGGCTGGTACCCACCCGCGACGGCCGAGCTCCTGGGACGCCGTCGGCCTGGTGTCCGGCTATCCCGGGCCAGCGCGTCGACAAGGTGATGTTCGCCGTCGACCCGACGATCGAGGTCGCGCACGAGGCGGACGAGTGGGGCGCGGACCTGCTGGTCGTGCACCACCCGCTGTTCCTCAAGCCGGTCCACGGCTTCGCGGCGACCACCCCCAAGGGGCGCACGATCGCCACGCTCGTCGGCGCGGAGTGCGCGCTGCTGACCGCGCACACGAACGCCGACCAGGCCGTCGGCGGCGTCTCGGAGGCGCTGGCGACAGGCGCTCGGGCTCACCGACCTGGCCCCGATCCTCCCGGCGCCGGCCGGCCCGCTGGACAAGCTGACGACGTACGTCCCGGTCGGCGACGCCGACGCGCTGCGGGCTGCGCTCGCCGACGGCCGGCGCGGGCCGGATCGGCGACTACGACCACGCGTCGTTCTCCACGCCGGGGCAGGGCCGGTTCCGTCCGCTCGCGGGCGCGAACCCGGTCATCGGCACCGTCGGCGAGGTCGAGACCGTCGCCGAGGAGCGGGTCGAGGTGGTGCTGCCGCGCTCGCGTGCGCGGCCGCGTCGTCGCGCGCGCTGCTGGCGGCGCACCCCTACGAGGAGCCGGCGTACGACGTGGTCGAGCTCGCCGACCCCGGGCTGGCCGGCACCGGGACCGGCCGGATCGGCACGGTGCCCGCGACCACGCTGCGCGAGTTCGCCGCGACCGTCGCGTCGGCGCTGCCCGAGACCGCCCAGGGCGTGCGGGTGGCCGGCGACCCGGACCGGCCGGTGCGCCGGGTCGCGGTGTGCGGGGGAGCGGGCGACTTCCTGCTCGACACCGTGGCGGGGACCGACGCCGACGTGTACGTGACCAGCGACCTGCGGCACCACCCGGCGAGCGAGTTCGGCGAGCGGCGACGGGCCGGCGCTGGTCGACGTTTCGCACTGGGCGGCCGAGTGGACCTGGCTCCCGGTGGTGGAGGCGCGCGTGCGCGCGGCGCTGGGCGATACGGTGGAGACCCGGGTGAGCACCATCCGGACCGATCCCTGGCAGTTCCACCTCTAGGAGCACCCTCTGAAAGCCGAACCGTCCGCCCAACTCGAGCTCCTCAACGTGCAGGGCCTCGACGCCCGAGCCGACCAGCTGCGCCACCAGCGGGCCACGCTGCCAGAGCTGACCGAGATCGCCGCGCTCCAGGCCCGTCGAACCGATCTCGACAACCAGGCCCGCGACGCTCGGATCAACGTCGACGACCTGAACGCCGAGCAGGCGAAGGTCGACGCCGACGTGGAGGCCGTGAAGACCCGGCGCACCCGCGACCGCGACCGGATGGACCAGGGGCTGATCACCAACCCCAAGGACCTCGAGCGGATGCAGCACGAGCTGGAGTCCCTCGAACGCCGGATCTCCACCCTCGAGGACGAGGAGCTGGAGGTGATGGCCCGCCTCGAGGACGCCCAGCGCGACCTCGACCTGCTGACCGCGCAGGTCGCCGAGGCCGACGAGCGGCTCGCCGTCCTCGCCACGGCGCGGGACGAGAAGCTGGCCGTGATCGACGCCGACCTCGCCACCGTCGCGTCCGACCGGGCCCCGGCGGTCGGCGGGCTGCCGGCCGACCTGCTGGCGCTCTACGACAAGCTGCGCGCGTCGAAGGGTGGCGTCGGCGCCGCCGAGCTGCGGCAGCGGCGCTGCACCGGCTGCCAGCTCAACATCGACAACGCCGAGCTCGCGGTGATCAGCGCGGCGCCCGACGACCAGGTGATCCGGTGCGAGGAGTGCCAGCGGATCCTGGTCCGGACCCCCGAGTCGGGCCTGTGACCGGACCCCGTTCCGTCGTCATCGAGGCGGACGGCGGCTCGCGCGGCAACCCCGGCCCGTCGGCGTACGGCGCGGTCCTCAAGGACGCCGAGACCGGTGCGGTGATCGCCGAGGACGGCAGCACGATCGGGGTCGCGACCAACAACGTCGCGGAGTACTCCGGGCTGATCGCCGGGCTGAGGATGGCCGAGGAGTTCGCCCCGGAGGCCGACATCGAGGTCCGGATGGACTCCAAGCTCGTCGTCGAGCAGATGTCGGGCCGCTGGAAGATCAAGCACCCCGACATGCTGCCGCTGGCGACCGAGGCCAACCGGCTCGCGCCGTTCGGTACGACGTACACCTGGGTGCCGCGCGAGCAGAACAAGCACGCCGACCGGCTCGCCAACGAGGCGCTCGACGGCAAGCGCAGCGGCGTGACCGTCGCCGGAGTCCGAGTCGCTGATCGAGGAGGTCGAGTCGCCGGCGCCGTCGATGCAGAGCCAGACCCAGGGCTGGGGGCCGGGCGGGCAGACGACGACGATCGTGCTGGTGCGGCACGGCGTCACGCCGCACACGGTCGAGAAGCGGTTCTCCGGCGGCCTGGCCAGCGCGAACCCGGGGCTCAGCGACGAGGGCCGGGCGCAGATCCGGGCGGTGGCCGACTGGCTGGCACCGCTCGCCGACCGGGTCGACGCCGTCGTCGCGTCGCCGGTGCGGCGCACCCTGGAGTCGGCCGAGATCCTCGCCGAGGCGCTCGGTCATCCGGTCGAGGTGGAGCCGGGCTTCGCCGAGATGGAGTTCGGTGTCTGGGACGGGATGACCTTCGCCGAGGTGGACGCGAAGCACCACGACGACCTCGACCGCGTGGCTGGGCTCCTGGACGCGGCCCCCGAGGGCGGCGAGTCGTTCCGGGTCGTGCAGAAGCGGGTGCTCGACGGGCTGGCCCGCGTCCTGGAGGCGCACGCCGGCAAGACCGTCGTCGTGGTCAGCCACGTGACGCCGATCAAGACCCTGGTCGCGCACGCCGTCGACGCGCCGCTGGACGTCGGTGTTCCGGATGGAGCTCACGCCCGCGTCGGTGACCGTGCTGTCGTGGTTCGGCGACCGCGCCTCGATGCGGATGTACAACGCGCTGCCCCCGGGGAACGACGTGTTCGCCGGCTCGAACTGGTGAGCTACAGCTCGCTGACGACCACGTCGAGCTGGCTGCCGTCCTCCTCGACCAGCCAGCCGAGGTCGCGCAGCGTCGCGGCCAGCTTGGCCGGCGTACGCGGGTCGGCGCCCGACTCCAGCAGCGCGCGCACGATCCGGCCCTTGGTCGCCTTGTTGAAGTGGCTGACCACCTTGCGCTGTCCCTGGTGCTCGTGGAGGACCCGCACGGTCGCCGTGCGGACCCCGGCCGGGCGCCAGAACGCGACGTACGTGCCGCTGCGCAGGTCGACCAGCAGGCCGCTGCCGACGGCGTCGGTGACGACCGGTCCGAGGTGCTCGCGCCAGACGCCGGCGACCGCGCCGAGGCCGGGCAGGGTGGTGTCGCCGGAGAGGCGGTACGCCGGGATCCGGTCGCCGGGGCGGACCAGGCCGAACAGGCTGGACGTGACCGCGACCCGGCTGTTGGCCCGGCGCTTCGCGCCCGTGGACAGGGTGCCGAAGTCCAGGGCGTCGTACAGGACGCCGGTGTAGACCTGGTCCGCCCGGGCGGTCGGCGCCGTCAGCAGCCGCCGGTTGAGCTCGACCAGGTCGTGCTGGGTGCCGCCGAGCCCGAGCGTCTTGGCCGCGACGTCCGGGTCGCCGTCGCAGAGCTCGAGGAGCGCGCCGAGGACCCGCTCGCGGGGTGCGGTCAGGTCCGGGAAGTCGAGGCCGGCCAGGTCGAGTGACTTGCCGCGACGCGCGGCGGACTTGCCCTCACTGGGCGGCAGCATGATCAGCACGTCGTTATGGTGCCGGTATGCCGAGCAACCGCGTCGTCCGGGTCCGGTCCGTCCGAGATGGTGTGGCCGCCGAGGCGCTGCGCGCCGGCATGTCGCGGATCCAGGCCGAGCTCGAGGTGTCGCCCGAGTTCCCGCCGGAGGTCGAGGCCGCCGCGGCCGCCGCCGCGCGCTCGCCGCGGCTGCCCGACCTCGACCGCACCGACCTCCCGCTGCTCACCATCGACCCGCCCGGCTCGATGGACCTCGACCAGGCGCTGCACATCGAGCGGGACGGCGACGGGTTCGTCGTGCGGTACGCGATCGCCGACGTCGCCGCCTTCGTGGCACCCGGCGACCCGATCGACGTCGAGGCGCAACCGGCGCGGCGAGACGCTGTACGGCGCGGACTCGCAGATCCCGCTGCACCCGAAGGTGCTGTCCGAGGGCGCCGCGTCGCTGCTGCCCGACCAGGTGCGGCCCGCGCTGCTGTGGACGATCAAGGTCGACAAGGCCGGGCACCGCTCCGACGTGCACGTCGAGCGGGCGCTGGTCCGCTCGCGGGAGCGGCTGACGTACGAGGAGGCGCAGCGCAGGATCGACGACGGGCACCGCGTCCGAGTCGCTGGTGCTGCTGCGCGAGGTCGGCGAGCTGCGGATCGGTCTGGAGGCCGACCGCGGGGGCGTGTCGCTGCCGCTGCCCGAGCAGGACGTCGACATCGTCGGCCCGCAGTGGCACCTCGAGTTCCGCGACGCAGCTCCCGGTCGAGCGGTGGAACGCGCAGATCTCGCTGCTCACCGGCTTCGCCGCCGCCGCGCTGATGGTCTACGCCCGGGTCGGCCTGCTGCGCACCCTGCCGCAGCCGGACCCGCGCGACGTCCAGCGCCTGCACCGCACCGCCCGCGCGCTCGGGATCGACTGGCCGGCCGAGCAGCTCTACCCGGACTTCATCCGGATGCTCGACCCCGCGCTGCCGCACCACGCCGCGATGGTCAACGCCTGCGCCCGGCTGCTGCGCGGCAGCGGGTACGTCGCGTTCGACGGCGAGATGCCCGCGCAGCCGCAGCACTCCGCGCTCGCCTCGGAGTACGCCCACGTCACCGCACCGCTGCGCCGGCTGGGCGACCGGTACACCGGCGAGGTGTGCCTCGCGCTGTGCGCCGGCACCGACGTGCCGGACTGGGTGCGCGCCGCGCTGCCCGGTCTGCCCAGGACGCTCCAGGCCTCGAACTCCCGGTCCCGCTCCTACGAGCGCGCCGTCCTCGACCTGGTCGAGGCGGGCGTGCTCTCGGCACGGGTCGGCGACCAGTTCGAGGGCGTGATCGTGGACGTCGACGACAAGGACCAGCGTCGCGGCGTCGTCGTACTCCACGACCCCGACGTCGAGGCCCGCGTGGTCTCGCCCCGCGTCCTGCCGCTCGGGACCGACGTCCGCGTGAAGCTGGCGGTCGCCGACGTCGACACGCGCCGGGTCGAGTTCACCCTGGAGTGAGGTCTCGGCGCGGGTTTGCTCAAGGTCGGCCGGGTACTGGCCGATGAAGAAGGTATGGCCAAGCAGCAGCGACGGGTTCTCGTCGGGGTGGGCGTCGAGGACGTCCTCGACGGCTACTTCAAGGAGATCGCGACCGCGATCCCGGAGACACTCGACCTGATCGAGCGCTACACGATGCGCATCGCGCGGCAGCAGGGTGCCGAGCGGGTCGTGCTCGTCGACGAGTTCCGCAAGCGGCTCCTCGAGCTCATCCGGACCGGGTTCACCGTCGTGCTGTCCGACGAGGAGCGCCTCGGCCGGATCGCCTGACTGACGCGCCTCAGACAGCCTCCGCAGACGCCCGGCGAGCGACCTTGTGCCGGTTCTCCGCGAACGGCAGACCGAGGTTCCCGCGCAGGGTGTCCGACCCCCGGCCTTCGGCGTCGGCTGGGTGCTCGGGATCACGGGCGTGATCGTCCTGCTCGGCGTCCTCGCCCGTGAGCGTCAGGAGTAGCGGTGGCTCTTCGCCGCGTGCCCCTGCTCGCGGGTGCAGGTGCGCCCGTTCATCGAACGATGCCCACACAGCCCGTCGGCGGACGAAGCCGGAGCGACACGGTCGCTCTTGACCGGTCTGGCTACCGGTGTGGCCGGCCTCGAGGCGGCGGTCGCCCCTGCTGACCGTTCGCTGTACCGGGCCTCCCGCATCGCCCGCATCGCCGCGTCCTTGCTCATCGAGTCTTCACCCGACGAACTCTAGGCGGGCGGGTCGCCGGTGTCTTTCAGGCGCGTCCGGACACCACCCGAGAGTTGGGTAGCGCGGACGGGCTGGCCTGTAGGCCGGGTTTTGTACGCCGAAGCGTGGCGACCATCCATCTACGAGTGCCGTTGCCGACACCCTCCAGCGGTCTACCCGCGCACTCGGGCGGGCCGCCCTCGAACGTGCGCGCATCCCGTGCAAGCACGGGACTTCTTGACCTTGCTCCAAGTGGGGTTTACCTAGCCGATCGGGTCACCCCGGTCGCTGGTGGTCTCTTACACCACCGTTTCACCCTTACCACCGGGCAAGCCCGGTGGCGGTTTCATTTCTGTGGCACTGTCCCGCGGGTTGCCCCGGGTGGGTGTTACCCACCACCTTGCCCTGTAGAGCCCGGACCTTCCTCGGGGAGTTTCCTCCACGCGGTCGCCCGGCCAGCCCATCCGCGAGACAAGGATAGCGGCGTCGAAGGCCGCAGGACGTCATACGGATGGAGCCACAGGTAGCACCGTCCGTATGAGGTCCCGGACGGACCGGCGCCGACAGGTAGCGTGGGCGGGTGCATCCCGAGGGCTACGAGATCCGGCCGCTGACCGCCGACGACGCACCGGCGCTGGCCGCGGCGTACCGCAAGAACCGCGACCACCTCGACCGGTGGGACCCGGACCGTCCCGATCACTTCTTCACCGAGGAGGGGCAGGTCGCCGACGTCGCGCGGCAGCTGGCCGCCCGGGACGAGGGCCGGACGTACGCCTTCGTCCTCTGGTACGGCGACGCCGCGGTCGGCAGGGTGATGCTGGCGAACCCGATCCGTGGCCACATGCAGAGCGCCACCGTCGGCTACTGGGTCGACCACGAGCACCTCGGCCGTGGCCTGGCGGTCGGCATGGTGGAGCACGTCGCGAACGAGGCGGTGGCGCTGGGGCTGCACCGGCTCGAGGCGGGCACGATGCCGGACAACATCCCCTCGCAGGCGGTACTGAAGCGGACCGGGTTCACCGAGTACGGCGTGGCCGAGCGGCTGCTCTACATCGACGGCGAGTGGCGCGACCACGTGCTCTTCCAGCGCATCCTCCACGACGACCCGACTGGAGGCGTGAGTGGTGGACGAGCTGAGGCCGCCGCCGATCGTCTTCCCGGGCCAGAACGCCCCGGAGTCGGCGTACCGCATCGCGTTCGACCTGCTCGATCGCCGGGCGCCCAAGGAGGCGCTCGAGGTGCTCGAGCCGGCGTTGGAGCAGGAGCCCGACAACATCGGCCTGCGCACCCTGCGCGCCTGGGCGTTCCTGCTGCAGGCCCGGCTCGAGCGCGCGGAGGCCGAGCTGACCCGGCTGGTCGAGGAGAACCCCACCGACGTCTGGGCCCGGCACGCGCTGGGGCGCTGCCTGGAGCGGCAGAGCCGCGACGCCGAGGCGCTGCCGCACCTGCGGCTGGCCGCGGCGATGAGTGGCGACCCCGACCACTGGCTCGCCGTGCTGCGGGTGGAGCAGCTGCTCAATCCGCCTGGGTGAGGATCTCCGCGCCGTCGGCGGTCACGAGCAGCGTGTGCTCGAACTGCGCGCTGCGGCGCAGGTCCTTGGTGACGACCGTCCACCCGTCGTCCCACATCTCCCACTCGGGGGTGCCGAGGTTGAGCATCGGCTCGATCGTGAACGTCATCCCGACCTCGATCAGGTCGTCGTGGTCCGGGTCGTCGTAGTGCGGCACGATCAGCCCGCTGTGGAACGCGGTGCCGATGCCGTGGCCGGTGAACTCGCGCACCACGCCGTACCCGAACCGCGCGGCGTACGACTCGATGACCCGCCCGATCACGTTGATCCGGCGGCCCGGCCGGACCGCCTTGATGCCGCGGTCGAGCGCCTCCTTGGTGCGCTCGACGAGCAGCCGCGACTCCTCGTCGACGTCGCCGGCGAGGAACGTCGCGTTGGTGTCGCCGTGCACGCCGTCGAGGTACGCCGTGATGTCGATGTTGACGATGTCGCCGTCCTCGATCGGACGGCCGTCGGGGATGCCGTGGCAGACGACCTCGTTGACGCTCGAGCACAGCGACTTGGGGAAGCCGCGGTAGCCGAGCGTCGACGGGTAGGCGCCGTGGTCGCAGAGGAACTCGTGGCCGATCCGGTCCAGCTCGTCGGTCGAGACGCCCGGCGCGACGTGGCTGCCGACCAGGTCACGCGCCTGCGCGGCCAGCCGGCCGGCGGCACGCATCCGCTCGATGGTGTCGGCGTCCTTGACCTCGGGACCGGTGTACCGGGCCGGCAGCTCCTTGCCGACGTACTCCGGCCGGGGGATCGACACGGGCACGTCACGGAGCGGGGTGGTCACGGTCGCGAGTGTAGTTTCAGGTGGCATGAGCGAGCGCAGGCGAGCGATCATTCAAAGCAGTGCGCCATGAGCGACTTCTGGTTCTGCGTGAAGCACCACCGGGTCGAGCAGGGCGAGGACATGTGCCCGCCGATCGACCGGCTCGGCCCGTACCCCACCCGGGAGGACGCCGAGAACGCACTGGAGACCGCCGAGCGGCGCAACCAGGAGTGGGACGAGCAAGACGACTGATGGCGAAACCGGGACGGCGGCCACGCGGCCGCCCCGACGTGTCCCCGTGGCCGTTCGTCGGGATGGCCGGGATGGCGTGCGCGTTCTTCCTGTACGCCGCCAGCGGGCTGGTCGCGCCCTGGTGGGCGGCCGTGCTGCTGCTCGTCGTGTGGGTGCTGCTGTTCGTGGTCGCGTGCGCGTGGTGGACGCCGCACCCGCGCTGGGTGCCGGGTGTCGCGGTGTTCGCGGTCGTGTTCTGGTTCGCCGCCGTGTCAGCTGGCGGAGCGTGGCTCGGCTGGACCGCGTGACCGCTACTTCTTCCTCACCTTGCCGGGCACCGTGACGGTGGCGCTCGTCGGGAGGTAGCCGGGTGCGGTCACGGTGACCGTGACGCTGATCCTCTTGCCGGTCACCGCCGTGGCGGCCTTCCCGGTCAGCTTCAGCCTGGTCGAGGTCGCGTCGGCGATCGCCTTCTTGCCGGCGAACCACTGGACGCTCACGGTGGTGTCGTCCGGGTCCCAGTCGCCGGTCTTCACGACGATCGTCGCGCCACGCCTGGCCTTGCCGCGGACCTCCGGGTCCGTGGTTGCGGTGATGATGCCTGGTCCGACCACGACACCTTCCGACGTAGCGGCCACGTCGGGGTAGCCGGCCAGGCTGGCGGTGACCTCGAGCACGATCGTCTTCCCGACGTCTGCGGGGACGGGCGTGTAGCTCGAGGTCACCGTCGGGATCGGCGTTCCGTCGGCGAACCAGTGCACGGCGAAGTCGAGTCCGGAGGCCGGGTTCCAATGGCCGACGCTCGCCTCCAGCTCCGACCCGACCTTCGCCACCCCGAAGATCTCCGGTTGCAGATCGTTGGTGATCGCGGTCGGCGGGTTCAGCTGGGCATTCTTGCCGCTGACCGTCGCGCCCGTGGGCACCACGACGGCAGTCGACAGCGCGAGAGTGGGAGCGTTGTCCCAGTACTCGCTCGCGTAGCCCCGGCCGCAGCGATCGAGGAACTCGAGCCGGAAGGTGCCCGCGCGCAGGCCCGAGACGTCGTAGTCGCCGTGCGCGTCGGTGCCGGCGTTGTCGATGAGGTAGTAGCCGTACGGACCTGCTTCGATGACGTAGACCTCGACGCAGGACAGACCGTCGCCATCCGGGCCGGTGACGGTGCCGGTGATGTGTCCAGTGGGCTCGTCGGCCCGGGTCTCCGCCGAGCCCGCGGCTGCCGTGCCGAGCAGGATCAGCGGCGCGAGAGCAACGGCGACAAGCTGGCGCCACCTGCGTGGTGCGGTCATGGCTCTGGCTCCTGCCCGGGTGAGTGAACCGGGAGCCTAGCGCCGCGGACGCACCGCCAGGATGGAATCGTTGCCGCCGCCGTTGTCGGTGGTGACGTAGATGACCGAGCCCGGTCCGTCGACCACGGTGCGGATCCGGCCGAACTCACGGAGCGCCGGCGGGGTCCGCACGGTGCGGAGCTTGCCGGCCTTGGTGAGGTCCAGGAAGACCACCCGCTGGCCGGCGAGCGCGGCGGCGGCGAAGTTGCCGTTGAACGCCTTCCACGCGCGGCCTTGGACGAACCCGCCGCCGGAGGTGGCGATGGTCGGGTCGCCGGAGTCCCAGACAGCGTTCCACTGCCTGCCGGGCAGCGACTGGTCGGTCATCGGCACGCTCTCGTTGTAGCCGGGCACCGGGTGCCAGCCGTAGTCGCCGCCCGCGCGGAGCCGGTTCACCTCGTCGTCGCGGTAGCTGCCCTGCTCGACCGACCACAGCGTCCCGTTGCCGCGCTGGTCGAGGCCCTGCACGTTGCGGTGCCCGTAGGTGAACACGTAGCGCTTGGTGCGGTTGTCGGACCGGTGGAACGGGTTGCCCGGCCAGGCCCGCCCGGTGTCGGCGTCGAGGCGCAGCGTCTTGCCGCCGAGCGACTTGAGGCTGCGCGGGTTGGTCCCGGTCGCGGCGTCGCCGGTTCCGACCAGCAGTGACCCGTCTCCGAGCGCGAGCAGCCGGCAGCCGCCGTGCCGGCCGCTGGAGGCCGGCAGCCCGGTCAGCAGCCGCTCGCTCGAGACGACGCGGGTCAGCCCGTCGTTCAGCTTCCACGCCATCACCCGGACGTCGTGCCCGCCGCCCGGGCCGGTGCCGCCCTGGCAGGTGTAGAAGCGGTGGTTGCGCCCGAACCTCGGGTCCACGTCCAGGCCCATCAGCCCGGTCTCCCCGGAGACCCACACCGAGCCGCTCGGGAAGCCGTCGATCACTCGCTTGCGGCCGTTCGCCCAGATCGACACGGTGGCTCGGTCCCGCTGCGTGTAGATCAGCCGGCCTTTACCGATCGGTCGCACGTCCCAGGGGTGGTCGAGTCCGGTCACCCGTCGCTTGACCACGAGCCCGGGTACGACGGCCCGCTCGGCGACGCGCTCGGGCGCCGCCTGCGCCGACCGGTCGGGATCCGGCGTACAGGCGTTCGCAACGGGTGCCGACAGGGTGACGGTCAGGGCGACCAGGGTTCCGAGGATGACCGGGCGCATGCCGCCCACGTTACGTGCCATTGCTCAGGGTTTCGGTGCGGGCCGCCGAACTAACACCTGCGAGCTATCCCTCAACCGGAACATCGGTCGAAGGGTCCTGGACACGGAAGTCCAGCTGCGGTCACCCGCAGTTGGAGCGCACCCGGCGTGATCCGTCCCTCGCGGAGCCGGCTCGCGGCCACACCGAGTCGCAAGACCTGGTGGGTCGTCTCCTGACAGGTCAGAACGGGAGCCGGATGCCGCCGGTCGGCGGCCGTACCGGCCGTGCGAGCACGTCTACGAGCCGCTCCACCAGCGAAACGGTCCACGCCGTGTTCGACGCGATGCCCTCGTTCGGCAGGTCGTCCGGCTGGTGGAGGCGGTGATGGTCGTTGAACGTCAGATGCACCGAGGGCACGCCCGCCGCATAGAACGAGGCGTGATCGGTGCCGTACACGGGCGGGAACCGGGACCCGATCCGGAGGGCGTCGCGCGTCTCGTGGCCAAAGATGCGGATCTGCTCTCCGACGGCCTCTTCGAACGTCTCGGGTCCGACGAAGACCTCGAGGAAGTCCCCTCGGCCGAGGCCGTCGAGGTTGATGACGAAGTCCAGCGATTCCAGCTCTTCGAGGCTCGCTGCCGCGACCATCGCCCGAGAGCCGGCGAGGTGCCACTCCTCGGCGGTGAAGAAGGTGATGTCCACCGGTCTGGGGGGTGGATCCTGGATCCAGCGCCGGGCGAGCAGCAGCAGGGCGATGGTCCCGCTGCCGTTGTCGTAGGCGCCGGGAGTGTTCCAGAACGTGTCGTAGTGCCCGCAGACCAGGATCGTCCCGTGATCAGACCGGCCCGGAATCCTGACCGTCAGGTTGTCGCTCACCGCCTCGCCGCCGTGTGCGCACTCGGCGGAGAGCCGGACCTCCACCTCGTGGCCGTCCGACAGCCACTCGGCGATCTGGCGGCCATCGATCGCCCCGATGGCCAGGTGTGGCACCGATTCGTCGGAGCCTGCGGGTAGTGGCTGGGGAGCCGCCGGGCCGCCGTCACGCGCATGGAGATAGGCGACGACCCGGCCGTCCGCGACGGCAGCGAACTTGGTCCAGGTCATCGCCTCGCCCCACAGCCCCTGGTTGCCGGGGGTTCGCAGGCGCGCCGTGACCTCGGGGGTGGATGGCCCGCTCCAGAGCATCGGGTAGCAGGTGAGCGCCCGGACGGCGGGGGCGGTGACCTCCACTGTCGCGGACGCTCCTGGGTCCCAGCCTGGTGTGCGCACCTCGGCGCACTCGACCGCCAGACCGAGCCGAGTCAGGCGGTCGACGAGGAACTGCTTCGCGTCGGTGGTTCCCTGCGTTCCGTGGAAGCGGGGTCCGAGCTCGACGAGGTCGGTGAGCTCGGCGAGTGCCTGCTGTCGAAGCTCCATGTCCGGTCCTCTCATGCGCCGCGTGCCTTCGGTGGAGCGGACTTCGTGCTCCCTCGGATGATGAGTTCGGTCTCGACGATCAGGTCGTCGACGTGGTCGGTGCGCGGCTTGAGCACCATCCGGGTCGCCAGCTGACCCAGCTCGTGGGCCGGCTGCGCGACGACCGTCATCGGCGGCTCGACCAGGCTCGCCCACGGCACGTCGTCGAACATGGCGACTGAGATGTCATCGGGCACCCGGAGCCCGCTGTCCCTGATCGCCCCGAGCGCTGCCTCGCCGAGGATGTTGTTGGCCGCGACAAGTGCCGTCGGCCGCGGGACCACCTGGAGAAGGCGCAGCGCACTGGCCCGCGCGGCGTCACGAGTGAACGGTGTCCGGACCACCAGCTCCTCGGCGAGGTCGATGCCTGCGTCGGCGTGTGCGCTCCGGAATCCCTCCTCGCGGAGGCGCCCGCTGGTCACGTCGTGCGGTCCGCCGAGGTAGCCGACCCGGCGATGACCGACCGCGAGGAGGTACTCGGTCAACCTCGACATGCCAGCGGAGTTGTCGACGACCACGGACGGCGCGTTGAAGCCGTCGATGGTCCGGTCCGCGAACACGACGTTGATGCCGAGGCGGCGAGCGTTCCTCCACTCGGCGACGTTTCGCCCGGTCGGGAAGGCGATGATCCCGGTGACGCGTTGGTCGACCAGGAGCTGGATGTACTCGCGCTCGAGTGTCTCGTCCTCGCCACTCGCGCACAGGAGCACGTGCCGGCCGATGGCCTGGGCGCTCGACAGGACCCCCTTCGCGAACTCGCCGTAGAAGCTGTTCGAGATGTCGGCGACCAGCAGCCCGATGTCCTGTCGTCCCTGCCTCATCAGGCTTCGACCGAGCGCGTTGGGCCGGAAGTCGAGCTCCTGCGCGGCTCGTTCGACCTTCTCCCGGGTTGCCTGCGAGACCCCGCGCCCACCCGAGAAGACGCGAGACACGGTGCCGATGCCGACGCCCGCCGCCGCGGCGACGTCCTTCATCGTCGCCGACCTCGTCGGGACCCGGCCAGGTCGGCCGGTGTCATCAGTCACAGCTCGACCCGACTGCAAGGAGGACGCAGGCGGGCGTACCCGTGCGTGGTCTCGATCATCCGGGTCCCCTTATCTCCGAGCGCCGACGTCTCCTTGACAGACGCGATCGCCCCGCCGAACATTGGAAGCGCTTCCATTCTGCCCCGACAAGCACGTTCTGCGAAAGAGAGACCTCGTGGCATCCCCAGCCGCACGACCGACGCAGGCACCATTCGAGGCTCAGACCTGGGAGCTCGATCTCGCCGGGAACGTCGTCCGCGTCGCTCGACCGGCTCGTGCACAGGGCGACCTCGTCGTCGTGCGCACGAGCCTGGTGCCGATGTGCACCGAGTTCAAGGAGCGCGCCCAGCGGCTTCCGACCGATCGCCTCGGCCATGAGGCGATGGGCATCGTCATCGACGCCGGCAGCTCGACCCGGGTCCGGAGCGGCGATCGGGTCGTGGTCATGCCTCACTTCGGTTGCGGAGCGTGCGACCTGTGCCTCCGTGGCGAGCACATCTACTGCCGCCACCAGCGTGACCTGCGGGTCGAGCTGGATCTCGAGGCGGGCCTGGGCGCGTTCGCCGACACGGTGGTTCGTCCGGACCACATCCTCCTGCCGGTCCCGGACGACATCTCCGATGAGCACGCGGCGCTCGCCTGCTGCACCCTGGGGCCTGGTCTGACCGCGGCCGAGCGGATGTCGGTCGGCCCGGGCCAGACGGTCCTCGTCTCCGGGTGTGGCCCGGTCGGGCTGGGCGCGATCGTGCAGTCCGCAGACCGGGGAGCCCGGGTGATCGCAGTGTCGCCCAACGCCTACCGCGCCGCCCTGGCCCGCTCGGTCGGGGCGTTCGAGGTCCTAGATCCAGGCAGCGACGACGTCGTCGAGCGGGTGCTCGAGCTGACCTCGGGGTCCGGTGTCGACGCCGTCATCGAGACCAGCGGTGCGCCGTTCGCCGTGCGCACTGCCGTCGACTGCCTACGACCGCTGGGGCAGCTGGCGGTGGTCGCCTGGGGCGCGCCGGTCGAGCTCGGTCCGCCGGTGCCGACGGGTCTCACCCTGCACGCCTGCTGGCACTGGAACCACCAGGTGCACGCGGATGACATGTGGGCCACGATCCGGCGATCCGGGCCGCTGCTGGACGCGATCGTGACCCACCGGTTCCCGCTGGACCGCTCAGCGGATGCGATGGACCAGCAGGACTCGGGCGCATGCGGCAAGATCCTCCTCCTCAGCTGAAGCACATGGCGCACCCTGGAGTGCAGGGCCAGGCTGGGAAGGAGAATCCTCGGAGGGACGGACGAACATGGTGACGTTGCAGGATGTCGCGGAGGCTTCCGGCTACTCCGTGATGACCGCGTCCAGGGCGCTTTCGGGCCGTGGATATGTCTCCCCGCGCGCCGCCGCTGCCGTGCAGGCGGCGGCCGCGCGCCTCGGCTACGTGCCCAACGGCGTCGCCCGGAGCTTGCGGCAAAACCGCACGGGCATGATCTCGATCATCATCTCCGACATCGAGAACGTCTTCTACGCGCGGATGGCGAAGACGGCCGAGACGCTCCTGGGCAAGGCAGGCTTCCGACTCTTCATCAGCAGCAGCGAGGAGGATCCCGAGAAGGAGCGAGTACTCCTGACCTCCGTCCTCGAGATCCGCGCGGAGGCCGTGCTGATCACGCCGACCGCCCACAACGGCGGCGTCCTCGCCGGCCTGGCGAGCGGAGGCCTGCCGATAGTCCAGCTCGACCGCTCCGTCGATCGCACGCTGTGCTCGAGCGTCCTCCTCGACAACGAGGCCGCCGGGTTCGACGCGATCGAGTACCTCGTGACCATGGGCCATCGCAAGATCGTGTTCATCTCCGGCCCCCGGGAGCTGACCACGGGTGAGGAGAGGTCCCGGGGGGCAAGTCGGGCGGCCGATCAGCTCCGGGCCGGGCCGGCGCTCGAGATCATCGAGGCGAGCTCTTACCTCCACTCCGACGCGGCCCAGTCCGTCCGCGACGCCCTTCGGCTCGATCCCACGGCGATCGTGGCCGGCAACAACGTCGTTGCCGAGGCCTGCATGGAGGTTTTCGCGAAGCGGGGCATCGTCGTGCCGTCGGACATCTCCCTGCTGACGTTCGACGACCTGCCCTGGATGCGCTGGGTGCCTGCGCCCCTGACGGCCGTCCGGCAGCCCCTGGAGAGGATGACGACCGCTGCTGTCGAGCTTCTCCTCGGAGCTCTGGAAGCGGAGGTCGCGCCGGATCCCGCTCACCTTCGGTTCCCCGGTCACCTCATCGCCCGGGACTCGGTCGCGCGGATCTGAGGGCGGCGCCGCCTGCTGGTTGGACCAGCGGGCATTCGATACATCAAAAATTCCTCAGACTCTTGACGTGCGGTATCTCCAAACTGTTATCGTCACCACATTGCTTCCGAGGTCGACGGATCGGGTAACCCTCCGCGACTCGAGGCCTGGGAGTACTGGACGTTTCGGTGCCAACCGAGACCCGGTCGGAAGGTGAGTCGATGGTGAACCCCGGACAGCATCTGCGCGGATCGCGCCGATGAACGACCGCAGCGGTCAGATCCGCGAGGTCCACGCCGTGATCGAGTCGAACCGAGCGGCGATCCAGGAGTTCCTCGCCGAGTACGTGCGGCACCGGTCGATCGATCCGCGCCGAGAGCTCGACGTCGAGCCGGGGGAGACGAACGCGTGTCAGGAGTGGCTGTACGAGCAACTGGTCGCTCTCGGCAGCTTCGAGTCCGTCGAGCGGCTCGCGGCCGGGCCGGACCAGATCACCGTTGCCGCTCGGTTGCCCGCGTCCGCGCCTGACGACCACCGGTCACTGACCTTCAACGGACACTCCGACGTCGTTCCCGTGACGGCGGACCAGTACGACGAGTGGATCGGCGGCGATCCTTGGAGCGGCCAGGTCCTCAACGGGTATCTCTACGGTCGTGGCGCAGCGGACATGAAGGGTGGAAGCGCGGCCTTCATCTGGGCCGTGCACTCACTCATCGAGGCCGGAGTCGTTCCCCCAGGCCGATGCTCGGTCGCCTTCACCGTGGGTGAGGAGTCGGGCAACAAGGACATCGGCCCGTTGGCCATCCTGCGGGAAGGCTACGGGTCAGATCTCATGCTCATCGGAGAGCCAACCGGGCTGGAGGTCTGCGCGGCCGCCGTCGGGTGGTTCTTCTTCAGGGTCGAGGTGACTGGTCAGGCGGCCCACGCCGCAGGCAGGGGTCAGTCGATCCACCCGTCCGCGGAGGGCGCGGTCGGGGTCAACGCGATCGACAACATGAGTCGGATCATGGCGCGCCTGCGAGACCTGGAAGCCCAGTGGGGACTTCACGAGCGGTATCCGCTCATGGATCCGGGGACGATGGCCATCAACCCGATCCACATCGACGGCGGGGCGCTGCAGGCGACCACGCCCGACTACTGCGCAGCCGAGTTCACCGTCGTCGTCAGCCCGAACCGGACCTGCCAGGAAGCCATCGACCAGATCAGGGCCGCCGTCGAGAGCGTCACCGTCGGTGACGTGTGGCTGACGGCGAACCCCCCGACGATCACCGCGCCGTTCCTCCAGGACGTGTACGAGCCCGTGCCGCTAGCGGCCGACCCACTCGCGCGGGAAACCCTGCTGCGCGCGAGGAACCAGGTCGGGACACCGGGGCGGCTCGCGTTGCTCGCGACACCTTCGGACGCGAACTTCTTCGCCGCTGAGGGCCAGGAGACGCTCGTCTGCGGGCCCGGTCGGCTTGTGGGAGACGGAGTGCACGGGCTCGACGAGCGCGTGTCGATCGACAGCGTCATCGACGCCGCCAAGACGTATGCATCCTTCGTCATCGAATGGTGCTCGAACAAGAACAAAGGGAGTTCGAAATGAAGAACCGCACACTGGCAGCCGCCCTCTTCGCGGCGGGGGCTCTGGCACTCGCCCTGGCGGGATGCTCCTCGAGCTCCGACGGCGCCTCGTCCGGATCGGGGTCCGACGACCTCACCGTCGGAGTGTCCTACATGACGCTGAACAACGCCTTCTTCGATCCGATGGCTGCTGGAGCCAAGGGCCAGGCCGAAGACATGGGTGTCAAGTACGTCGAGGTCGACTCGCGTCTGGATGTCGCCCAGCAGATCAGCGGCATCGAGAACCTCATCGCCCAGGGCGTGAGCGGGATCGTCCTCAACGCCGTGGACTCCGACGCCGTCGTGCCCGCGATCCTGGCGGCGAACGACGCGGGCATCCCGATCGTCACCCTGGACGTGGAGGCACGCGGCGGCGAGGTCGTCGCCCACGTCGCCTCGAACAACTACGAGGCCGGTCAGCTTGCCGGCGGGTTCGTGGTCGACGAGCTGGGGGCGGGTGGGAAGGTCGGCGTCATCGACGGCCCGCCCATCTCCTCCTTCGAGCAGCGGTCAAGCGGCTTCGTCGACGCCGTCGAGGACGCCGGCCTCGAGGTCGCCGCCCACCCGAACGCGACGGCCAACACCCCGGAGGCGTTCACGGCTGTGAGCGAGAACGTCCTCACGGGCAACCCGGAGATCCAGTACCTCTTCGCTGTGAACGACGATGCCGCAGCGGCGGCGGCCAGCGCCATCGAGGCCTCGGGCCGGACCGACGTCTTCGTCGTCGGTGTAGACGGTGTGCCGGCCGTGGTCGACGCAATCGCGAGCGGGACGTCTCCCATCAAGGCCACCGTCGGTCAGCAGCCCACGCTGATGGGCAGTCTCGCTGTCGCGACGCTCGTGGACTACCTGAACGGCGAGGACGTTCCGGAGACGGTCGACGTTCCCCTCGAGCTCGTCACCGCGGACAACGCGGCCGACTTCGCCTGGTAGGTCGGCTCAGATCCCACCTCTGCCGAGGAACCGGTGTGGCGGGCCGTCCCGAGCGGTCCGCCACATCCTCCGCACGTCGTACGCCGACGGCACAGTCGCACATGAGCCGCTGTGTTCCGATTCAAGAAGGTGCAAGCCGTGTTAGCAATCTCAAGCCGCCTGACGGCGAACAGGTCATCGACAGTGTCGGGCCAACCCGGTCTGGGCAATCTGATCTACCGCTCTGGTGGGGCCGCCCTGATCGGCGTGGTCGTCGTATGGGTGTACTTCGCGTTCGCGAACCCGTTCTTCGTCTCGACCGTCAACCAAGGAAATATCGGCCGGCAGATGGCCGTCGTCGCGATCGTGTCGATCGGGATGACCATCGTGATCATGTCCGGTGGAATCGACCTGTCGGTCGGTTCCGTCGTGGGTCTATCCGGAACTCTCCTGGCTTCGAGCATGGTCCAGGCGGGCCTCGGACCCGTCCTGGGCACCGTCGTCGCCATGGCCGTGGGCCTCTCGATGGGACTCCTCAACGGGGTGATGATCGCGTACTTCCGAGTGCCGCCCATCGTGGCGACGCTCGCCACCCTCAGCATCGCCCGAGGCATCGCCCTGACCTACACGGACGGGACGCCCCTGTCGGGAATCGCGGAGGACTACGACTTCCTCGGGCGCGGCATGCTCGGCGCCGTCCCGGTCTCGGTCATCGCCATGCTGATCCTCTACGCCGTCGTCTACTTCCTGCTGCGGAACACAGCGGCTGGACGCTACGTCGTGGGTATCGGCAGCAATCGAGAGGCGGCCCGTCTGGCGGGCATCAACGTCAAGGCCCACCTGCTCGGCATCTACGCGTTCGCCGGGCTCCTCGCGGGATTCGCCGGCGCGATCCTGGCGTCCCGGCTCGGGTCCGGGCAGCCCACGTCGGGTGAGGGCCTCGAGCTCATGGCGATCACGGCAGTGGTGCTCGGGGGCACGAGCATCTCGGGTGGCCGCGGAACGCTCATCGGCACCCTCCTGGGCGCGCTGCTCATCACCGTGATCGCGAACGGCCTCGACCTCATGAACATCAGCAGCTTCATCCAGCAGATCGTCGTCGGCGTCATCTTGGCCATCGCAGTCATCGCGTCCGAGCTGACGCAGAAGTCGTAAGGACACTCCCATGACTCTGTTGCAACTCACGGGCATCTCGAAGTACTACGGCGGGGTCCGGGCACTCCACGACGTCGACGCCACCTTCGAGTCAGGCGAAGTGGTCGCGATCGTCGGAGACAACGGCGCTGGAAAGAGCACCTTGGTCAAGGCGATCGCCGGGGCGATCCAGCCGACGTCCGGTGAGATCGCCTGGATGGGCGAGCAGGTGGATCTGTCCAACCCAGAGGTGGCTCGCGAGCTGGGGATCGAGACGGTCTTCCAAGACCTTGCGCTCGTCCCTGACTTCAACGCCGCGGAGAACCTCTACTTCGGGCGCGAGATCCGCAAGTGGGGCTTGCTCCAGCACCGACGCATGCGCGACGAGACGTACAAGACATTGGAGCGGCTCAGCATCAACCTGCCGAACCCGAAGACGCCGATCCGCTTCCTCTCAGGTGGACAGAAGCAGTCGATCGCCATCGGCCGCGCCATGGCGTGGGGCAAGGGACTGGTGATCCTCGACGAGCCCACGGCGGCCCTCGGCGTGCAGGAATCGACGAAGGTCCTCGCCCTCATCGGGCGGCTGCGGGACCAAGGCACCGCCGTGATCATGGTCAGCCACAACATGAGCCACGTCCTCGAGGTCGCGGACCGGGTGATCGTGATGCGACGGGGCGAGAAGGTCGCCGACATGCCCACCGAGGGACTCACATCCCAGGAGATCGTCGTGCACATCGTCGGATGAGCCCGTTCGTCCCCCATGATCCAGAGAGCAGAGTCCACACAGCAATGAATCAGAAGATGGCCCCGCTGAAGGTTGTCGAGAACCGCACCTGGCGGTACTACACCGGAGGCGGGCAGCTCGAGACCCTCCGAGGACGGGAGGCGACGGACGGCGAGTACCCGGAGGAGTGGGTTGGTTCGACGACCGAGTCGGCCGGCTCCCACGGAGGCAAGGGGCTCTCGGAGGTCGAGTGGCACGACGGCACCGTGCGGCAGCTCAAAGGGCTCGTCGACGAGGACCCGGTCGGGTTCCTGGGCGCCGCGCATGTCGAGAGGTACGGATCATCGCCGGGCTTCCTCGTCAAGCTGCTCGATCCCGCGGAGCGACTCCCCGTTCACGCCCATCCGAGCCGAGAGTTCGCCCACCAGCACCTGGGATCGCCCTTCGGGAAGACGGAGGCGTGGATCGTCCTCGGAACCAGGGACGACACCGCTGGAAGCGTGCACCTGGGTCTCCGCGACGAGGTGCCGACCGACCTGTACCAGCGCTGGGTGCAGGAGCAGGACACCGAGCGGATCCTCGCGAGTCTCCACGAGCTCAACGTGAAGCGCGGGGACGTGATCCTCGTCCCGAGCGGCGTACCGCACGCCATCGGTGCCGGCATCTTCCTGGCCGAGGTGCAGGAGCCCACCGACTTCTCCTTCATGTGCGAGCACGACGGCTATCCGATCGACACGGCCGACGCCTACCTCGGCATGGCGCTCGACGACGGCATCCAGTGCCTCGATCTCAGACCTCGATCAGCCACGGAGATCGAGGAGTACCGGGTCCGTCCGGACGGCAGCTCACTCCTCCACGGCGCATGTGAAACCTTCTTTGCCGCGGACGGTTTGTCCGGCGGCGACGAGAGCACGCGAGAGACCTACCAGCTGGTGCTCGCGACCTCAGGGAGCGGGTTCCTCGTGACGAGGTCCGACCGGATCCCGATCACGGCGGGGGACGGCTTCGTCATGCCGGCGTCGCTCGGGCGCTGGGCAGTCGAAGGCTCTGTCGAGGTGCTCTCGTTCCGGGGTCCCGCACTGTAGCCCGCCGACCCGTCTCCACACATCACGAAATCGAAAGGCCCGAAGTCATGGAACTCATCCAGCTCACCAAACTCGCCGAGTCTGAGTACTCGGACCGCCTGGAGCGGATCAGGGCCGTGATGGCCCAGCGTGGCGCGGAGGTGGGGCTCGCCTACAGCAACGAGTTCGTGCCCGGCGACGTCCAGTACATGTCCGGCTACGACCCCCAGATCGAGGCGGTCGCCGCGATCGTCACCCCCGATGCTGTCGGCCTCCTCGGGGGTCCCGAGGGCGCGGCGATGTTCGCCGACCAGGAGGGGGTGGGATCGTGGTTCAACTTCGAGTTGTTCGAGGTGCCCTTCCAGGACTACGGGACGCTCCGCTTCTGGAGTCTCGACGAGATTCTCGAGGCCCTGAACGTGCAGAGTCCCGCCTCCGTCCTGATGCTCAGCGACGGCAAGTACGTCCCGTACGCGCTCGTGCAGCAGTTCACCTCCCGAGGGATCGCGATTGAGCACGGCGAGGACATCCTCGCCGAGTGCCGCTACCTCAAGAGCCCGGCCGAGCTGGAGGTGTTCGAGCACTCCAGCCGGATCGCCACCCAGGCGACGTCCGCGATGATCGACGCGCTGCGGCCCGGGATCACCGAGCTCGAGCTCGCTGCCATCGGCGACGCCACGATGAAGACCGCCGGGGCCTACTCGTACGGCTGGGACACCATGGTCCTCTCGGGCGAGCGCGTCAACAGCATCATCGGCAGGTCCTCGAACAAGCCGATCCAGGCTGGTGAGCTCGTGCTCGTCGGGGCCTGCCCGCGCTACGCCGGCTACGCCTCGACCGTCGGCCGGACGGTGGTCGCTGGTCGCGCCACAGCAGAGCAGCGCGCATTCCTCGAGGCGGGTGCCCGTGCGCTTGAGCTCGCCGCCGAGAACCTGGTGGCCGGGGGACCCGCGAACGCTGTCGACCGGGCGCCGCGGGAGTTCCTCACCGAGCGGGGTCTTGGCGAGTTCCATGCCTACGGCGTCGGCCATGGCATCGGCTTCTCGGAGTGCCTGGAGCTGAAGACCGCGACGAGCGTGAGCGACTACGTCCTTCCGGCCGGGATCGCGATGTCACTCGATGTCGGTGTCTTCCGCAACCCTGCGGGTCTCAACGGGCGGTTCGAGGATCCGTACGTGATCGGGCACGACGGAGTTACTCGCCGGCTGACCGATCTCCCGGTCCTCCTCGGTGACTGACGGCGCCCTCCCGCACGTCAGCGACTCGACCGCGAGGCGGGCTGGGTATCTCGCTTCCGACTCCCATCTCGACGGCACCCGACTCCGAATCGAGGGGGATGGCCCGGGGCATGGTCTACGCGTCCTCGAGATGTATGCGAGCAGTGGCCTCCGGGCCGAGGTCCTTCTCGACCGGGCGGGGGACATCGGCCGGGTCGAACACCGGGGCCTGCCGCTGAGCTGGACCTCTCCGGTCGGCTACGTGCCGATGGCCCGGGGTGGCGGATCGAGTCTCGGCTTCCTGAGGACCTTCCCCGGCGGGTTGCTGTCGACCTGCGGTCTCGAGCATATCTTCGGAGCCGAGACCGAGCCGGTGGCGAACTCAGCGAACCCCCATGCGAGTGCGCGCGAGTACCCGCTGCACGGGTCTCTCTCCGCTGCCGGTGCGACGATCCGCGGGCATGGCGCCATCCGGTCGGAGTCCACCACCGTGGTCTGGTGCCAGCTGGAGATCCGGCAGGCGAGCGTCTTCGACGAGAACCTCGTGCTCAGACGCCGGATCGAGCTGGACTCTGCCCGCTGCTCGATCACGGTCTCGGACGAGATCGCCAACGAGGCCCCGGTCCCCACCGAGGTGATGCTCAACTACCACGCCAACTTCGGCTATCCGCTCGTGGCGGAAGGCTCGATGGTCACCTCGGGTGCGCACGTGTCGCCCGACGCGCTGGTGGCCTGTCCCGCGCCCCTGGACTCAGCGCCGGAGCGGGTCAGCTGGGAGCGGCTCGGCCAGAACCACACGGGCGACGCTGCCGCGGACGAGATCACGCTGTGGCACCCCAGTGGCACCTGGGGTGTCGTTCAGTCCGCGGGCGGGGAGCTGATGCGGTATCGCGTCGTCTGGGAGGACTTCCAGCGTGGCCGCTATGCGCTCGGCCTGGAGCATGCCAGCAACTCGCCCGACGGACGGTCGGAGGCGCGCCGCCGCGGTGAGATGACCGTCCTGGCACCCGGTGCGACGACGCGGAGCTGGATCTCCTGGCGGGTCCTGCCACTGAGCTGAGCTCCGGCTCAGAACGTGTGCTCGGGCCCCGGGAACGTGCCGGCCTTCACGTCGGCGGCGTAGTCGCGGGCGGCCTGAAGGAGTACGCCGTGCACGTCGGCGTACTGCTTGACGAACCGCGGCATCCGGCCGGTGCGCAGGCCGAAGGCGTCCTGCCAGACCAGCACCTGCCCGTCGCACTGCGGCCCGGCGCCGATGCCGATCGTGGGGATCGAGACCGACGGCGGTCACCTCGGCGGCGACGTCGCCGGGGACCATCTCCATCACGACGGCGAAGGCGCCGGCCTCCTCCATCGCGATCGCCTCCTCGACGACCTGCTTGGCGGCGTCGCCGCGGCCCTGGACCCGGTAGCCGCCGAGGTTGTGCTCGGACTGAGGCGTGAAGCCGATGTGCGCCATCACCGGGATGCCGCCCTCGGTGAGCTTGCGCACCTGAGGCGCCATCGCGACGCCGCCCTCGAGCTTCACCGCGTGCGCGTTCGCCTCCTTCATGAAGCGGACCGACGTCAGGTAGGCCTGCTCCGGGGATGCCTGGTAGGAGCCGAACGGAAGGTCGGCGACGACCAGCGCGCGGCGCGCGGAGCGGGTGACCGCGCGCACCAGCGGGATCAGCTCGTCGACGGTCACCGGCAGCGAGGTCTCGTTGCCGAAGACGTTGTTGGAGGCGCTGTCGCCGACGAGCAGGACCTCGATGCCCGGCCTCGTCGAAGGTCTGCGCGGCGTACTGCTCGTAGGCGGTGAGCATCGCGAACTTCTCGCCGCGCTGCTTCATCTCACGCAGGTGGTGGGTGCGGATCCGCTTGATCTGCGGGGCATCCGGACTCTGCTCGACCTTGGCCGGGCCGGTGCCGTACGGCGCGGTCTCCTCGCTCATGGATCTCTCCCTGGCTGTCATCTCGCAGCTCCCTGATGGAGTCCACGGACCATCATTCAGGCTAGCCCCGTCGACCGGGGTTGAACCCTGTGTCGCTGGTCACGCGCGGCGATCGTGACGACGGCCAGGGCCGCCGCGGCAGCGGCGACGGCCACCAGCAGCGCGCCGCGCGGGCCGAGCCCGAGACCGGCGATCGCGCCGAGCAGGTAGGGCGCGAACATCCCGAGGTACGCGAGCCCGTAGAACACCCCGACCACCGCGCCGCGCTCGGCCGGGGGAGCCAGCCGCTCGACCTCGCGCAGGCCGGAGACGAGTCCGAAACCGTAGCCGGCGCCGAACAGCGGAGCCGCGACCAGCAGCACCCAGCGGAGGTCCGTGGCGACGGCGACCAGGCCGAGACCGAGCGCCGTCATCGTGCACAGCATCGCGATTCGCCCGGCCAGCAGCGGCACCCGGTCGTCGAGGCGCCGGGCGATCGGCTGGATCGCGACGCCGGTGCCGAGGGTGACGAAGGTCAGGACGGCGGCGAAGGCGAGCGCGCCCTCGACGGGGGCGTCGATCACGCTGGGCAGGTAGGCGAAGGAGATGACCGCGGACGCGAACACCCAGGGCGCCGTCGGCGCGACGGTCAGCACGAACCGCCGCCGCAGCGTCACGGCAGGCAGGCTGACCAGCGGCTGTTGCGACATCGGCTGAGGTCGCGGGCCGGGGACGGGCAGCAGGACCAGCAGGGCAACGACTCCGAGGACCAGGTGCGGCAGGTAGGGGACGGTCAGCGGCTGGGCGGAGAACTCCGCGACCAGGCCGGCGACGAGCGGGCCGATGGCGAACCCGGCGGACAGCGAGAGTGCGGCCCGCCGGGCACCGGCCCCCGGTGGGTCGCCGGTCGAGAGGTCGGTGACCCAGGCGGTCGCCGCACCGAAGACCACGCCGGAGCTGAGCCCGGCGAGCAGCCGGGCCACGCCCAGCCCGGGCGCCCAGTCGCTCCAGATGATCAGCAGCACGGTCGCTACCGGCGACAGCGCGACGAACGGCAGGACGACGGCGCGCCGACCCCAGCGATCGGATGCGGAGCCACCGACCAGGAGCGCGGGGATCAGCCCGACGGCGTACAGGGCGAAGAGCAGCGCGCGGGTCTGGGCCGGCATGCCGAGCTCGTCGCGGTAGGCCAGCAGCATCGACGCGAACTGGTTGGCGCCCCAGCCGACCGCGAACAGCGCCAGCGAGACGCGCAGCCACGGACGGAGGGTCACTCAGGTGAGACTAGGCCGCTGCGTCGGCCGCGGCCTCGAGGTCGGCGACGACGATCTTCTGCATCTGCATCATCGCGCCGATCGCGGCGGCCGCCCGGGCCGGGTCGGGGTCGGAGACCAGCTCGTACAGGCGGACCGGGACGATCTGCCAGGACAGCCCGAACTTGTCCTTGAGCCAGGCGCACTGGTCCGGCACACCTCCGGCCACGAGCGTGTCCCAGTAGTAGTCGACCTCGGACTGGTCGGCGCAGTTGACGCTGAGCGAGATGGTCTCGTTGAAGCCGGCGTGCACCGGCCCGCCGTTGATGCCGCGGAACGGCTGACCGTCGAGGGTCCACTCGGCGGCGAGCACGCGCCCGTCCTCGTAGTGGGAGACACCGCGGATCTCGGAGTTGGGGAAGACGGTGGTGTAGAACGCCACGGCGTCCATCAGGTTGTCGTCGAACCACAGGCAGGTGCTGATCTCGGGCATACCCGGGTCTGACCGCGGCGGCTCGCCGAACTCATCGGAACTCGCGCCAACCGGACGCACCCGTGCGAGCGTCTAAGGGGCGAGGAGGCCGATGGACGAGCAGGAGTTCACCGCATGGGCGGTCGGCGTCGAGCGCCGGCTGCTGCGTTCGGCGTACCTGCTCACCGGCGACCTCCAACGTTCTGAGGATCTGGTCCAGGAGGCGCTCGTGAAGGTCGCATTGCGGTGGGACCGGCTGCGCGACGGCAACCCGACGGCGTACGCCCGCACGATCGTCGTGCGCGACAACATCTCGTGGTGGCGCCGCCGCGGCCGGGAGACCCCGGTCGCGGAGCCGTTCGGCGCCGCGGCGGTCTCGACGGATCCCGACACCGCGATGGTCGTACGACGTGCGCTGCAGCGGCTCACGCCGGGGCAGCGGGCCGTGGTGGTGCTGCGGCACTTCGACGACCTGTCGGTGGAGGAGACCGCGACCCTCCTGCGGATCGCCCCGGGCACTGTCAAGAGCCAGAACGCCGCCGCACTGGCCCGGCTGCGCGACGGCGCACCCGAGCTGCTCGACCTGATCGGGAGGGCACGATGAGCGACTTCAACGACCTCGGCGCCGTGCTCGAGCGGGCGACCGACCGGATCGACGCCCCCGGCCGCGCGGCGGACGCGCTGGTCGAGGCGCGCCGGCGCCGGGTCCGGCAGCGCGGTGCGGCCGCCGGTCTGGTCGCCGCCGCCGCCGTGCTCGCCGTCGTGGTGGGCGTCCGGCTCGCGTCCGGCCCGACCTCGGGCACCGGTCTGCCGCCCGCCGAGTCGCCGACGGCCACGCCGTCCGTGACCGCGACCGCACCGGCGATCCCGCGGGCCGCGATCCAGCCGGTATGGGACCCGCGCGGTGCCGAGGGGCTGCCGGTCGTCGAGCTCGGCGTACCCCGGGTGATGGAGGAGCTCACGCCGGGCGTCGTGACCCGGCCGGTGGCCGTCCTCGACGACGGCGAGCGGGCGCTGCTGGTCTCCGCGGACGGGCTCTCCGCCGACCTGGACCTGCCCGAAGGCCTCGGCCGCTCGCGCGACGTGTCGCTGTCGCCGGACGGCACCCGGCTGCTCGCGGTCGGTCTCAGCGGGATCTACTGGCGCACCGTCGACGGTGAGTGGCAGCGGGTGGAGCGACCCGGCGTGTCCGGCGAGGCGCAGGTGACCTGGCTGCCGGACAGCTCCGGCGTGATCGCTCGCGACTACGACGGCGCGGTCCGTCTCGACCTGAGCAGCGGCGAGGTCGAGGAGCTGCCGTACCTGCGCGGCGTCTCCCACGTCGGCATCGGACCGGACGGGTCGATCATCTCGACCGAGCCCGGCCAGGTCGCCGAGTGGCAGGACGGCGAGGAGCAGTCGCGCCTCGCCACGGGGCCGTTGGAGGGACTGGTCCTGCCGGCTGTCGGCGAGTCCGCGATCGCCTTCGCGCGGTCCAACCTGGTGCTCCGCGACCGCGCGGACGACCGGGACGGGCTGGTCGTGGTCGACCGGGAGACCTTCGAGACCCGCGCTTACCTGCCGGTCCCGGACCATCACTACTACGTGCACGCCGAGGAACTGCGGCCGGTCACCTGGCTGGACGAGGACACCCTGGCCTTCATCGTGCTGCCTAAGGACGCGGCCAAGGAGTACCTGCTCACCTGGAACGTCGAGACCGGTGAGGTCTCCCGCATCTCGTGCTGGCTGTCGTCGTTCGAGGCTGTCTTCGCCACCGACCTGCTGGGCTGATGCGTATTTCTCGTCGAGACACCCAAACTGGTTGGAATTCAGGCCTGAGAGCAACCACTTCGGGTGTCTCGACGGTCCTGATCGCGCTGCTCCTGACCGGTTGCAGCGCGGGCGGCTCCGCCACGGAGCGGGACGAGCCGAGCGAGCGCCGCGGCCCGGACGTCCTCGACGTCGGCGGCCAGGAGGCCGCTGACTGGCCGGTCCTGCGAACCGGCCTCGACCCGGTTGTGCCGTCCCGCATTCGGGGCCTGCCG
This sequence comes from uncultured Actinomycetota bacterium, assembly GCA_963716655.1. Taxonomy (GTDB): domain Bacteria; phylum Actinomycetota; class Actinomycetes; order Propionibacteriales; family Nocardioidaceae; genus Nocardioides. Next base: position 295,490 of record CAVQTV010000001.1, read on the forward strand.
TCACTGATCGAGGACCCGCCGGGCCGGGCTTTGCTGAGCTACCACCCACCCGAACCCCTCGACATCGGCGAGGGGTGGGGGAGCGAGACGCTGCTCTTCCTCGGCAGCGACGGCGACTGGCGGCGGTTGCGGATGGACGACCTCGGGCTGCCCGATGCGAGGCGGGCGATGAACGATGGCTACGGCGCGGGCGCCCTCTCGCCCGACGGGCGCTGGTGGCTCGGCCCGGCGTACCCCGGCGCCGTGCTGCTGGACCTCGAGACGGGTGAGGCCGAGCTGCTGGACACAGGCCACAACTTCTCCAGCTGGCTTCCGGACAGCAGCGGCTTCCTGATGCAGGTCGGCCGGGGATCCGCGACCTACTCGATCGAGACGCGACAGACCGTGCGCGCGCCGTACGACGCCTGGCAGGTCGGGCTCGGCCCGGACCTTCAGCAGGTCTCGCTGCGCCGGACCGAAGGCGGGCTCGAGGTGCTGGAGTGGAAGGGCAGCGAGCAGTACGTCCGCGGCGTGGTGCCGATGGAGGTGCGCGGCTGGGACGACCGCCCGTTCGGACCGCACCTGACCGACGACCGGGCCGCCTTCGTCAACGGCCCGAACGAGGAGTACGAGATCGCGGTCGTCGACACCGAGCAGTACCGCCTGTCAGCGGCACTCCGGCTGGAGAACGACGACTTCACCGTGCGCCTGGTCCACGGCTGGCTCGACTCCGAGACCCTCCTCCTCGAGGGCCGCCAGGGCCTGGTCGCCTGGCGACCCGGCGGCCGGACGATGCACCGGGTCGTCGACGTCCCCGCTGCCGCCCACGACGACAACTGGGACGTTTCGATCGCGCCCGCCGCGATCGCCGAGGTCGAGGAGTACGGCACTGGCATCGAGCACCTGGGAGCCAACGACCTCGCGTGGCGGGAGACTCCCGGTCTCCCGGCCGCTGACGCGCCGCTCCCGTCGGTGCTCGATGACCCACCGGGCCGCGCCCGGATCGCGTACCACCCACCGGAGTGGTGGGACGACGCTGCGGGCTGGGCGAGCGAGACCGTGCTGCTCGAGGGTGTGGACGGGCGCTGGCGGCGTCTGGACCTCTCCGACCTCGGCCCGCCGGAGAGCGCCTGGCCGGGCAGCGACACGTATGGTTCCGGCGAGCTGTCACCCGATGGACGCTGGTGGGCCGGGAAGTCGCGCATCGGCGTGATCCTGCTCGACCTCCGGTCGGGGGAGCACCGGCTGGTCGCCCTCGACACCGACTGGGTGGCTCAGGTGAAGTGGCTGCCGGACAGCTCGGGCTTCGTCGTCGCCTATGGACTCGGCAACCGGTCCGGGCTGCGGGCGCGCCGGGTCACCGTTCCCGATCTCCGGACTCGGCCGGTGCCGTACGAGGTCTGGGAGGTCGGCTTCGAGCCGGACGGGACACCGCTCACGCTCCGGCGCACGCGCCGGGGGGACTACGACGTCGTCGCCTCGCCCGGTCCGCGCGCTGAGGTCCGCGGGTCGGTGTCGCTGCCACTTCCGGGCCGGCTGAACCGGGCGATCGGGACGTATCCGACCACGGGCCGTTACGCGGTCATCACCCAGAACCGCAGCGCGCGGCTGCTCGACCTCGTGGTCCTCGACGCAGCGAGCAACGAGGTCGAGGACGTGCTGAGGCTCGACCAGGGCAGGGTGCAGCTGGGGGATCTCTGGTGGCTCGACCCCCGGACGCTGCTCATCCAGGCGCGCGACGGACTGTTCGTCTGGGACCTCCGCGCCGGTGCGGTCCGTCCGATCACCACCGGCCCCGGGTACAACGGCCAGGACTGGTGGGCCTGGACCCTCGACGTGGCCACCGACGTCGGGGGCTGGTCATGAGTTGTCGAGACACCCAAACTGGTCGCAGATCGGCCCCGAAAGCAGCCACTCTGCGTGTCTCGACGATCCTGATCGCGCTGGCCCTGCTCGGCTGAGGACGGTCGTACCCTCGAGCCGTGGCCTTCGACGTCGCCGCCGACCTGTACTTCCGGTTCATGGGGCGCTACTCCGAGCCGCTCGCGGAGCAGTTCGTGGAGCTGGCCGGCATCCGCCCCGGAATGCGTGCTCTGGACGTCGGCTGCGGGCCAGGTGTGCTGACCAGCCGGCTCGCTGCTCGACTGGGCGCTGAGAACGTCGCCGCGCTCGACCCGTCGCCACCGTTCGTCGCGGCCGCACGGGAGCGCTGCCCGGGCGTGGACGTTCGCGAGGGGAGCGCGGAGGTACTGCCGTTCGAGGACGGCTCGTTCGACGCCGTGCTGGCCAACCTGGTCGTGCACTTCATGTCCGACCCGGTCGCCGGACTGCGGGAGATGGGCCGGGTGGGCGGACTCGTCGGCGCGACCGTCTGGGACCACGCTGGTGACCGCGGGCCGCTCTCGACGTTCTGGAACGCCGTCCGCGACCTCGACGCCGACGCCCCCGACGAGTCGCGGCTGCCCGGGGACCGGGAGGGCCACCTCGGTGAGCTCGCCCGGGCGGCCGGGCTGCGCCGACGTCGTGGACGGTGCAGCTGACCGTCGACGGTCGGCGTACCCGTCGTTCGAGGAGTGGTGGGAGCCGTACACGCTCGGCGTCGGGCCTGCCGGTGACCATGTCGCCCGGCTCGACGACGCCGGTCGGGAGCGGCTGCGGGCACGCTGCGCGGAGCTGCTGCCGGACGGTCCGTTCACCGTGGCGGCAACGGCGTGGACGGTTGTGGTGAAACACTGAGCGCGTGGACTTCTACTCCGCCTACGCCCACGGGTTCGCCCGGGTCGCGGCCTGCACGGTGCCCGTTCGCGTGGCGGACCCCGCGACCAACGCCCGCACGGTGATCGAGCAGGCGCGCCGGTGCGCGGAGGAGAACGTCGCGGTCGCGATCTTCCCGGAGCTGTGCCTGAGCGGCTACGCGATCGACGACCTGTTCCTCCAGGACGCGCTGCTCGACGCGGTGTCCGACGCGATCGCGGAGATCGTGGACGTCTCGCAGGACCTGTCGCCGGTGCTCGTGGTCGGCGCGCCGATCACGCACGGCAACCGGGTCCTCAACGCCGCGGTCGTGATCCACCGCGGCCGGATCCTCGGCGTCTCGCCGAAGTCCTACCTGCCGACGTACCGCGAGTTCTACGAGCGCCGCTGGTTCGCGCCCGGCGACGACGTGCGCGGTACGACGGTGCTCGCCGGCCACGAGGTGCCGATCGGCCCCGACCTGCTCTTCGAGGCCGTCGACGTACGCGGCCTGGTGCTGCACGTCGAGGTCTGCGAGGACATGTGGGTGCCGGTGCCGCCGAGCGCCGAGGCCGCCCTCGCCGGCGCGACCGTGCTCGCGAACATCTCCGGCAGCCCGATCACCGTGGGTCGCGCCGAGGAGCGCCGGCTGCTGGTCCGGAGCGCGTCGAGCCGCTGCCTCGCGGCGTACCTGTACGCCGCCGCCGGTCAGGGCGAGTCGAGCACCGACCTGTCGTGGGACGGCCAGACGATGGTCTACGAGATGGGCGACCTGCTCGGCGAGACCGAGCGGTTCCCCGACGGCCCGCGCGCCACCATCGTCGACGTCGACCTCGACCGGCTCCGGCTCGAGCGGCTGCGCGTCGGCACGTTCGACGACAACCGCGCGCACCTCAACGACCGGTTCGACGACTTCCGCACCGTCGAGTTCGAGCTCGCTCCGACCAGCGCCGACATCGGGCTGCGCCGCAAGGTCGACCGGTTCCCGTTCGTGCCCGACGACGCCGAGCGGCTCGCCCAGGACTGCTACGAGGCCTACAACATCCAGGTGTCCGGCCTCGAGCAGCGGCTGCAGGCGATCGGCCAGCCCAAGGTCGTGATCGGCATCAGCGGCGGCCTCGACTCCACGCACGCGCTGATCGTCGCCGCGAAGGCGATGGACCGGCTCGGCCGGCCGCGCAGCGACATCCTCGGCTTCACGATGCCCGGCTTCGCGACCGGCGAGGCGACCAAGTCGTACGCCACCCGGCTCGCCAAGTCGCTCGGCATCACCTTCGAGGAGCTGTCCATCACCGGCGCGGCCCGGCAGATGCTCGAGGACCTCGGCCACCCGTACGCGGACGGCGAGGAGGTGTACGACGTCACGTTCGAGAACGTCCAGGCCGGGCTGCGCACCGACTACCTGTTCCGCCTGGCCAACCACCGCGGCGGGATCGTCCTCGGCACCGGCGACCTGTCCGAGCTCGCGCTCGGCTGGTGCACGTACGGCGTGGGCGACCAGATGTCGCACTACAACGTCAACGCCGGCGTGCCGAAGACCCTGATCCAGCACCTGATCCGCTGGGTGATCAGCACCGGGCAGTTCGACGACGAGACGGACGCCGTCCTGCTCGACGTGGTCGGCCAGGAGATCACCCCCGAGCTGATCCCGGCCCGCGAGGACCAGCTGCCGCAGTCGACCGAGCAGTCGGTCGGCCCGTACTCGCTCCAGGACTTCACGCTGTTCCACGTGCTGCGCTACGGCTACGCGCCGAGCAAGATCGCGTTCCTGGCCTGGCACGCCTGGCACGACCGCGGACGCCGGCGAGTGGCCGCCGAACTTCCCCGACGACCGGCGGGTGGAGTTCGACCTGCCCACGATCCGCAGGTGGCTCGACGTGTTCGTCCGCCGGTTCTTCGCCAGCCAGTTCAAGCGCTCCGCGCTGCCCAACGGCCCGAAGGTCAGCCACGGCGGCACCATGTCGCCGCGCGGCGACTGGCGGATGCCGTCGGACGCCAGCCCGGCGGCCTGGCTCGCCGAGCTCGAGGCGAACGTCCCCACGTCGTAGAAAAGACGGGTCGGGATGCAACCGGCCCGCAGCCCGCGCCCACGGACGTCTCGCCCGTGAATGCAACCCCCAGCAGGTGTGGCACACCTGGTGTTGCCCTACCCGAGGCTGCGTCCTTCGTGCGAGCCTAGATAGAGGCACGACTGTGAGGTAGATCCCCATGACTGAGAATGGGCACTCGCGCAACGCCAAGGGCGATGATCAACCGAAGGAGCCAGGCCGGTCTCCTGACCAGCCTGCTACCAACGACCGAAGCGCACGTCCGGCGTTAGCGCGCCGCATGTGGGATGCGCTTTCTCGTCCATGGCGATGGGCGATCGTGATCACCCCCGGAGTTGCCCTGGTCGTCGGTCTGGTTGGAAGCACTTTGGACGTCTGGGACCGCGTGACAAGGGAGAATCCAACCGTGCGTGTCGAGAACTTCTCGGCATCTATGCAGGGATCGGTGCAAGTGCAGTACTCAAGCATGGAAGGGGGGCTGGGCGACGTTCGCATCTTCCCCGCCACCGATGCCACGATCGCGCTGAACAACCCAACCCCTACAGCAATGGCCTTTTACGAGCTGAAAGCCACCGTTCTGGATGCGGTCACATTGAAGGACTGCCAAGTGGCAGGTGGTGATGTCGCTGTGTCTGGTGATTATGAGCTCGAGTTGCCTACGCCGCTGTCGAACCGCACGTCATCTACTGATATTGCCTGGCAGGTGGACGGGCACAGCAACGACAGTTTTCGAGTCACGCTGGGCGAATCGAACGCGACTACGCTGACGGAAGTTCCGATTTACCAGCTCGCTATGAGCATGCGGTCCGGGGCCGGCCAATGGCTTGAAGCCGGGACCTTCCTGGTGGCAAACGAACTGCCGCACTACGCCGCGTTTCTCGATCCGACTAGGGAAGCCTTTTCGGGATGTGCTGGCCAGAACTTGCGGAAACTACAGCAGATCCTGTTCGAGCGCGGTGCCATAGCTGAGGAACTCTCATTGTTCTCCGAAGTAGTGCAGGGCATGGCTGAGAGCCAAACGACTCGGTATTTCGGTGATGTCTGCTTCGGCCTGGACTACCGCGTCGTGGACCTGTATCCCATCGATCTGGTCGATCAAGATGGGTCGCTCGAGGTGATCATTGCAGCTGAATGCCTTCTACGGGGCAGCGAGTTTGGCAGTGCCGTCGCCCTCTGGAACCCTGACTCGAAGGAGATCATCGCCCAGCACGTTCCCATTGCGGAGATGTACGGACAAGACCTCTCCGGAGTGGGCAATGAGGTGTGGCTCGACTATCTCCAGCCTTCGCCAGAAGGTGGTAGTCAATCCTTCCGGGAGACCATTGGCCTTGAAGGAGGGAATCTTGTTGTGCTCAAACGAACCCCGCAATGATCCATGCGCCAGGCTTCGGCGCGTCGCCTCTGGCGACCTCGGCGAGTGAGGCTCCCTTGGGGGTGACGTCGCAGGGACGGACACTCACTCCCGGCCGCTGAGCCGATAGCCCTAGGCTGCGCGCCATGGGCAAGCAGGAAGACTTCGTTCTCCGCGCACTCGAAGAGCGCGACGTCCGGTTCGTCCGGCTCTGGTTCACCGACGTGCTCGGGCTTCCTGAAGTCCGTCGCGGTGGCACCGGCCGAGCTGGAGGGCGCGTTCGCCGAGGGGATCGGCTTCGACGGCTCCGCGATCGAGGGCTTCGCCCGGGTCTACGAGGCCGACATGCTGGCCAAGCCCGACCCGTCGACGTTCCAGATCCTGCCGTGGCGCGGCGAGGGTCCGTCGACGGCGCGGATGTTCTGCGACATCGAGATGCCGGACGGCTCGCCGTCGTACGCCGACCCGCGGCACGTGCTCAAGCGCACCCTGTCGCAAGGCGGCCGACAAGGGCTTCACGTTCTACACGCACCCCGAGATCGAGTTCTACCTGTTCAAGGACCCGCCGGAGCCCGGCGTCGAGCCGGTCCCGGTCGACCGCAGCGGCTACTTCGACCACACCGCGCAGTCGATGGGCGCCGACTTCCGGCGCGAGGCGATCACCATGCTCGAGGCGATGGGCATCTCGGTGGAGTTCAGCCACCACGAGGGCGGCCCGGGCCAGCAGGAGATCGACCTGCGGTACGCCGACGCGCTGCAGCACCGCCGACAACATCATGACGTTCCGCACGGTGATCCGTGAGGTGGCGCTGAGCCAGGGCATCTGGGCGACGTTCATGCCCAAGCCGTTCACCACGCACCCCGGCTCCGGCATGCACACCCACGTCTCGCTGTTCGAGGGCGACCGGAACGCGTTCTTCGAGGCCGGCGCGGAGTACCAGCTCTCCAAGACCGGCCGGCAGTTCATCGCCGGCGTGCTCGCGCACGCGCCGCGAGATCAGCGTGGTCACCAACCAGTGGGTGAACAGCTACAAGCGGCTGATGTTCGGCGGCGAGGCGCCGTCGTACGTCTGCTGGGGCCACAACAACCGCTCGGCGATGATCCGGGTGCCGATGTACAAGCCGCAACAAGGGCCAGTCGACCCGGATCGAGCTGCGCACCATCGACGCCGCGTGCAACCCCTACCTGGCGTTCGCCGTCGTGCTGGCCGCCGGCATGAAGGGCATCGAGGAGGACTACGACCTGCCGCGCGAGGCCGAGGACGACGTCTGGTCGCTGACCGAGCGCGAGCGCACGAGCCTCGGCATCGAGCCGCTGCCGCAAGCAGCCTGTCCGACGCGATCGCGATCGCCGAGCACTCCGAGCTGCTCGCCGACACGCTGGGCGAGCACGTCTTCGACTTCTTCCTGCGCAACAAGCGCGCGGAGTGGGACGACTACCGCGGCCAGGTCTCGGCCCTCGAGCGCGACCGCATGCTCCCGGTCGTTTGATGGCCGAGGCGGTCCTCAGCGCGGACCGCGCGAAGGGCATCAAGCGGCTGCTCTGGGTGGCGCTCGCGCTGCGCCGTCCGCCGTCGCGCTCTTCGCCGTGCTCGCCGCCGTCGGCGGCAACACGCCGTACGCGATCACGCTCGCGGTCGTCGCGGCGTTCCTGTTCGCCTCGGCCGGCTTCACCCTCCGGGTGCTGCCCGCGCGCGACGTCCGCGCCCGCCGCGGCGCGCATCGCCACCGGCGTCCTGATGCTGCTGCTCGCGCTGCCGGCCGTGCAGATCTGGGTCGGCCTGATCATGGCGATCGGCGGCGTCGGCATGCTCTTCGTCGTGTTCAGCAAGGAGCGCCGAGGCAGTGAGCCGCGGTCCTCGTCGTCGAGCACGACGCCGAGTGCCCGCCCGCCCTGTTCGGCGACTGGCTCGAGCGAGGCCGGCTGCGAGCTCGACGTGCGCCGCCCGTACGCCGGCGACGAGCTGCCCGACCCTCGACGCGTACGACGCGCTGCTGATCCTCGGCGGCCCGATGGGCGCCAACGACGACGCCGACCACGCCTGGCTCGGCCCGGTGAAGGAGCTGGTCCGGGAGGCTCGCGCGACCCGGCTGCCGACGCTCGGCATCTGCCTGGGCCACCAGCTGATCGCGGTCGCGCTCGGCGGCACGCGTCGAGCGCAACCCGCGCGGCCAGCAGGTCGGCCTGCTCGGCCGTCGGCTGGACCGAGGCCGCGCCCGGCGACCGGCTGCTCGGGCCGCTGGCCACCCCGCGCCGCGGCGTGCAGTGGAACGACGACGTCGTGACCCGGCTGCCCGCCGACGCCACCCTGCTCGCCGCAGACCGGGCACGGCGAGGTGCAGGCGGTCCGCTTCGCGCCGCTGATGTGGGGCGTGCAGCTGCACCCGGAGGTCGACGTACCCGTGCTCCAGCCGTGGGCGGAGTCGGACCGCGGCTCGCACGAGACCCGCGGCATCGACACCGACGCGGCTGCTGCGCGACATCGACGCCGCCCGCGCCGAGCTCGACGACGCCTGGCGGCCGCTGGCGACCGGGTTCGCGGCGCTCGCCGGCGAGCACCAGGAGCCGGCCGGCGATGACCCGGCCGGCGACCAGCACGGGCAACCTGTCTGCGCCTCGGCTTCCTCGACCCGGACGCCGCGCTGGACGTCGCTCGCGCCTGCTCGGTGACGCCGCGGAGCCGCTGCTCGCGCTGCTCGGCCGCACCGCCGACCCCGACGAGGCGATCGCCGGGCTGGTCCGGCTGACCGACGTGCGTCGACGACCCGGCCGCGCTGCTGGAGGCGCTGGTCGACGACGAGGGCACCGCGATGCGGCTGCTCTGCGTCCTCGGCGCGAGCGAGGCGCTCGTCCGACCACCTGGTCCGGCACCCCGAGCACTGGCGCGAGCTCACCGACCCGGCGCTGGGCTCGACCCGGCCGGCGGCCTGGGCGGTGCGCGCCGCGCTGCTGCGCGCGGTCGGCGCCGACCCGGACGCGCCCGCGCCGACCGCGACGCTGCCGGACGCCGAGGCCGTCGACGCGCTGCGCGTGGAGTACCGGCGCTGGCTGCTGCGGCTCGCCGCCCGCGACCTGACCCACCACCTCGGCGTCGACGACGCCGCCGCCGAGCTGTCCGACCTCGCGGCCGGGACCCTGGAGGCGGCGCTGGCGATCGCCCGGCAGCGGGTCGGCCCGGACGCCGGCCTGGCCCGGCTCGCGGTGATCGCGATGGGCAAGTGCGGCGGCCACGAGCTCAACTACGTCTCCGACGTCGACGTGATCTTCGCGTACGCGCCGACCGAGGCGGGGGAGCGCGACGAGACGCGGCACGCTCAAGGCCGCGACCCAGCTGGCCAGCAACCTGATCCGGGTCTGCTCCGACCACACCGGCGAGGGCACGATCTGGCCGGTCGACGCGGCGCTGCGCCCCGAGGGCAAGGCCGGGCCGCTGGTGCGCACCATCGCCAGCCACCGCGGCTACTACGAGCGGTGGGCGAAGACCTGGGAGTTCCAGGCACTGCTCAAGGCGCGCCCGGTCGCGGGCGACCTCGAGCTCGGCCGGGAGTTCGTCGAGATGACCCGGCCGATGGTCTGGTCGGCGGCCGAGCGCGACGGCTTCGTCGAGGACACCCAGGCGATGCGCCGGCGGGTGGTCGACCACATCCCGGCCAAGGAGGCCGAGCGCCAGCTCAAGCTCGGCTCGGGCGGGCTGCGCGACGTGGAGTTCGCGGTCCAGCTGCTCCAGCTCGTGCACGGCCGCGCCGACGAGCGGGTCCGCGCCCGCGACCACGCTGAGCGCGCTGGCCGAGCTGACCCGCGGCGGGTACGTCGGGCGCGAGGACGGCGAGGCGCTGCACGAGGCGTACGCGTTCCTGCGCACCCTCGAGCACCGGATCCAGCTGTACCGGCTGAGCCGGCGTCCACGTCGTACCCGAGGACGAGCAGTCGCTGCGCCGGCTGGGCCGGAGCATGGGCTTCATCAAGGACCCGGTCCGGATCCTCGACAAGACCTGGCAGCACCACCGCCGCGAGGTGCGCCGGCTGCACGAGAAGCTGTTCTACCGGCCGCTGCTCGCGGCGGTCGCGAAGATCCCCGGCGACGAGGCCCGGCTCTCGCCCGAGGCCGCCGAGAAGCGGCTGGCCGCGCTCGGCTTCGCTCGACCCGCAGGCCGCACTGCGCCACCTCGAGGCGCTCACGACCGGCGTCACCCGCGCCGCCCAGATCCAGCGCACCCTGCTGCCGGTGCTGCTGGCCTGGTTCGCCGACGCGCCGGACCCGGACGCCGGCCTGTTCGGCTTCCGGCGGATCAGCGAGTCGCTCGGCTCGACCCCGTGGTACCTCTCCACGCTGCGCGACGAGGGCCAGGTCGCCGAGCGGCTGGCCCGGATCCTGGCCACGTCGCGCTACGCCACCGACCTGCTGGAGCGCGAGCCGCAGGGCGTGCGGATGCTCAACGGCGACCTGACCCCGCTGTCGTCCGAGGCGCTGACCGAGGAGATGCTCGCCTCGGCCGGCCGCCAGGACGAGCCCGAGGCGGCGGTGCTGTCGATCCGCGGGATCCGCCGCCGCGAGCTGCTCCGCATCGCCGCCGGCGACCTGCTCGGGCTCACCGACGTCGCCGACGTGGGCGCCGGGCTGTCCCGGCTCACCGACGCCACCCTCGAGGCCACCCTCGACGTCGCCGGCCGGGCGGTCCGCCGGCAGCGCGAGCTCGACGCCGCGCCGACCCGGCTCGCGATCGTCGCGATGGGCCGGTACGGCGGGTTCGAGCTGTCCTACGGCAGCGACGCCGACGTGCTGTTCGTCCACGACCCGGAGCCGGACGCCGACCCGCAGGTCGCCTCGTCGTACGCCCAGGCGGTCGCCAACGAGGTGCGCCGGCTGCTGGCGCTGCCCGGCCCCGACCCGGCGCTCGAGGTCGACGCCGACCTGCGACCGGAGGGCAAGCAGGGTCCGCTGGTGCGGACCCTCGACTCGTACGCCGCCTACTACGCCAAGTGGTCGAAGGTGTGGGAGGCCCAGGCGCTGCTGCGTGCCGACGCGATCGTCGGCGACCGCGACCTGCGGCGCCGGTTCGAGGAGCTGATCGACCCGCTGCGCTACCCGCCGGAGGGGATCGGCGCGGACGACGTGTTCGAGGTGCGCCGGATCAAGGCGCGTGTCGACGAGGAGCGGCTGCCGCGCGGCGCCGACCCGCACACCCACCTCAAGCTCGGCCGCGGCGGGCTCGCCGACATCGAGTGGACCGTGCAGCTGCTGCAGATGCGGTACGCCGGCCCGGTCCCGGCGCTGCGCACCTCCCGGACCCTCGAGGCGCTGGCCGCGGCGCGCGACGCGGACCTGATCGACGAGGACGACGCGTCGGTGCTGGCCGCAGAGCTGGCGCCGGGTCAGCCGGGTGCGCAACGCGGTCACCCTGGTGCGCGGCAAGCCCAGCGACGAGCTGCCCCGCGACGTGCGCGAACGGGCCGCGGTCGCCAGCATCCTCGGCTACCCGGCCGGCTCGTCGGACGCGATGGTCAACGACCAGCTGCGCTACACCCGGCTGGCCCGGGCCGTGGTCGAGCGGGTCTTCTGGGGCTAGCCCGTCCAGCGAGGCCTGATGAAACCCTCCCCACCTCTGCAGCGAGCCCGGAGCCTCACTCCAACCCGGAACGTACGACGCAGCTCGACGCCGGCGGCCCGTCCTTCGGGAACGCGTTCGCCAGCGCCAGCGCGATCCGGTGCGACCGCTCGCGGTAGCCGGGGGTCGTGAAGTGGATCCCGTCGCTGATGAACCACGGGTCGCGGACCTCCGCACGCCAGTCGTAGATGCGCAGCGTCGGGTACCGGTCGCACGCGTCCAACAGCGCCGCGTTGAACGCGCGCATGTGCGCGTCGGCGTACGGCCCGGTGTGCTTCAGGCTGCGGACGGTCAGCCACATCACCGGCTGGCCGCGCAGCCGCTTCATCAGCAGGTCGATCCGCTCCGGGTAGGGGTAGACCCCGCCGACCGTCTGGTTGGCCGAGTCGTTGGTGCCCATCGCGACCGACCAGCACCCGTCGTACCCGTCGGTCATCCGGCCGCGGACCGCGGCCTGGGCGTTGGGCTGCCCGTGCCAGGTCTCGACGATCGAGCGGGCGCCGGAGATGTCGGTGTCCACGCGCTTCACGCCGACCCGGCGCAGCTGGGCGGGGAGCCGGTCGTCGACGTCCGGGAGGTAGCGATGGTCCACGAGGCCGACCGACGTGGACTCGCCGACGTGCACGACGGTGGTGCAGGAGGTGCGCGGCGGGCCGGGCTTGCCGGACGGGTTCGGCGGGTCGGGGAGCGGCGCGGCGGGCGCGGTCTCGGGCGGGGGCAGCGGCGGCAGCCCCTCGTCGGTCAGGCCCGCGGTCAGCGCGGCCGCCGGCGGCTCGTCGCCGACCTGGGTCCAGGAGATCAGGCTGATGGTGCCGACCAGGGCTACGCAGAGCACGCCGGCCGGCAGCAGCGGGACCCGTACGACGCGGTGGCCGCTCGCCGTCCGGAGCCGGTGGAACCGCACCTGACGCACCGCGCCCAGCAGCCCCAGCCGGCGGACCGGGTCCTCGACCAGGCGCCAGGACAGCTCGGCGAGCACCAGCGTGGTCGCGGTGAGCAGCAGCGACCAGGCCAGCCGCGACTCCTCGAGGACGGCCGTGGGCAGGAACGCGATGACCGGCAGCTGCCAGAGGTAGATGCCGTAGGACCGCTCGCCCAGCCAGCGCAGCGGGGCGACGCCGAGCGGCCGGCCGAGCAGCGATCCGGGGATCGCGACGGCCGCCACCAGTGCGGCCGAGCACAGCGAGAGCAGCAGCAGGCCGTAGCTGTAGAGCTGCATGGAGTAGTCGTCGGTGCTGGTGACCAGCCAGGCGATGCCGACCAGGCCGAGGATGCCCGCCGCCTGCACCCCGGCGCGGACGTCGGGCAGGTGGCTGACCTTGACCAGCCGCTCCCAGGCCAGCGCGAGCAGGGCGCCGACGAGGATCCCGCCCGCCCGGGTGTCGGTGCCTTCGTACGCGCGAGTGTGGTCGAAGCCCGGGTTCGCCAGCACGGCCAGGAGTGCGAACGAGACCGCGGTGATGCCCGCGGTCAGCAGGACGAGGCTGCGCCGGCGCATCCCGAAGCCCCTCAGCGCGACCAGCAGCACCACGGGCCAGATCAGGTAGAACTGCTCCTCGACCGAGAGCGACCAGAGATGGTCGAGCGGGCCGGGCCCGACGAACCGCTCGAAGTAGGACTCGCCCTCGGCGATCGTGTGCCAGTTCGCGACGTACGCCGCGGCCGACCAGGTCTCGCCCCAGCGCTCGGCGATCGCACCCGGGTCGGTCAGCGCCGTACCGGCGAGGACGACGACCAGCACCAGCGCCAGGGCGGGCAGCAGCCGGCGGGCTCGGTGCAGCCAGAACCGGCGCAGCTCGAGGGTCCCCGTGCGGGACCAGCTGGTCAGCAGGATCCGGGTGATCAGGAAGCCGCTGAGCGTGAAGAACACGCCGACGCCGAGCAGTCCGCCGGCCAGGTGCGGCAGCCCGAGGTGGTAGCCGAGCACGACAAGGACGGCCAACGCCCGGATGCCATCGAGCCCCGGGACGTAGGCGCTGCTGTCGCCGACCGGTTTCGGCACGTCGTCCCCCGCCTCGTGTCTTGGGTCGTCCCCACGTTCTCATGCCTGCGTTGGTGTGACGCCGAGGGGGCAGGGCGGGTTGCCATTGGTTTGAATGAAGGGTCCACATGGCAGAATGTCGACTCGTGGACTCGAGAATGGACCCCGCGCTGCTCTGGGCGCGCGCGTTCCTTCTCGCCTCGATCGCCTGCTTCCTCGGCGTCGCCGGTCACGTCACCGCGGACGGGCTGCTGCCCGGGCCGGGCTGGCTGGCGCTCCTCGTCGCCGTCGGCGCCGCGCTCTGCGTGCCGCTGCTGTCTCGCCCGGCCTCGGCGCTCCGCCTGGTCGTGCTGCTGGTCGGCGGCCAGACGCTCGTGCACCTGTTCCTGACCGTGACCGCAGGCCACGTCGGCGACCCGATCCGGGCGACGGCGCACCCTGTCGGGCGGGCGCTGCCCACCGTCGACGGGCGCCGGGTCGGCTCGCTGCAGGACCAGTACGAAGCGGCGGTCGGCACGGCCCACGCCCAGCCGGCGCTGCCGGTCGGCCACCTGGTCGAGGACGTCTCGGCGCACGCGCCGATGATGGCCGTCCACCTGCTCGCCGCGGTCCTGGTCGGGCTCTGGCTGGCGGTGGGGGAGCGAGCCCTCTGGACCCTGCTCGCGCTCGCGACCGCGGTCGTCCTGCGCCAGCTCACGCTTCACTCGCCCGGTCCTCCCGGCCCGCGGCCTCGAGCTCGTGCCGGCCGCGCCGCCGGTCCTGCTGGCGTCGGCCCGCACGGCGCGCTCCGTCGTACGACGCGGGCCACCGGCTCTCCTCGCTGCCGCCTGACGGCAGCACGCACCCACCACCCCACGCGACGGGCCTTCGGGCCCGGTCGCGTGACCCTGCGTTCTCGAGGAGACCGATGACCGACGTGCTCGCGCCCGGACGGGCGCCCAGACCCGACCAACCACCCCGCCGCCGGGGCGGCGGACTGTTCCGTGCCGCCTGGCGGTGGCACTTCTTCGCCGCCTTCGTGGTGGTCCCTGTCCTGCTGGTGCTCGCCACCACCGGGCTGATCTACCTGTTCCGCTTCCAGATCGAGCCGCTGCTGCACGCCGACCTGATGCGGGTCGAGCAGAAGCAGAACACCATCGCCCAGCCGTACTCCGGGCAGCTCGCCGCCGTCGAGAACGCCTTTCCTGACGCCACCATCGTGTCGATGACCGAGCCGGGCGGCCCGGACCAGAGCACGAGGTTCTCCCTCGCGATGCCGGACGGCTCCACCCGCGACGCGTACGTCGACCCGTACGGCCCGACGTACCTCGGCGCGGTCAACCCCGACACCACGCTGTCGGGCTACGCCGTCCGCCTGCACGGCGAGCTGATGGCCGGGAAGAAGGGCGACCTGCTCATCGAGCTCGGCGCCTGCTGGGCGCTGGTGATGGCGCTCACCGGCTACTTCCTGTTCTTCAAGGGCTGGCGGGCCCGCCGGCGGGCCAAGCAGAAGCTGCGGTCACGGCACGGGTACGTCGGGCTGTTCGTCGGGCTCGGCCTGCTCATGCTGCTCGCGTCCGGCCTGCCGTGGACCGGCGTCTGGGGGACCAAGGTGCAGGAGATCGCCACCGAGCGAGGCACCTCGATGTGGAGCCTCGACCACGGCGCGATCAGCGACCCGACCTCGACGCTCGACGAGTCGCTCCCGCACAGCCACGCCACCGACGTGCCGTGGGGGATGGGCAAGTCGGAGGTCCCGACGTCCGAGGCGCAGGAGGGCCGCAGCGTCGCGAACGTCGACACCGCGGTCGCGGTCGCGGACGCGGAGGGGCTGCGGCACCCGATGACCGTCGCGCTGCCCGGCGAGGACGACGGCGTCTACTCGGTGATCGGGTACGCCTTCGACGCGCCCACCGACGAGCGCACCGTCCACGTGGACCGGTACGGCGGCCAGGTGGTCTCGACGTACGGCTTCGACGACTACCCGGCGCTGGCCCAGGTGGTCTCGCTCGGCATCGGTCTGCACGAGGGCCGCAGCCTGGGGCTGTGGTCGTTCTGGGGCTCGGCACTGATGTGCCTGGCGATCATCTTCATGTGCGTCACCGGTCCGTTGATGTGGTGGCGCCGCCGTCCCAAGGGCGCGTCGTCGCTGGGCGCGCCCCGCGGCCGGATGCCGCTGCGTTCCTCGCCGCTGCTGGTCGTCGCCCTGGTCGCGCTCGGGCTGTTCCTGCCGGTCTTCGGGGTCTCGCTGGTGGCGGTGCTGCTCCTCGACCAGCTGGTGCTGCGCCGGGTTCCGGCCCTGTCGGCCTGGTTCGACACCGCCTGACGCGGCCCGGTGGTTGAGGTGCGAGCGCTGGCGCGACGTTTCCGCAGGTCAGAGGCGATTTCCTGGTCGAGATCCGACCCTTGAGAATCCCTTGAGGAAACCTCCGGGGTTTGCCCCCGGCTTGCTTGAACTGCGGTCGGCAGAGTTCTGGTCATCAAGGAACCGACCAGCAGAACCCGCCGAGCTGGTCCCTCAAACCAAAAGGAACTAGCCATGAAGCTGCTCGCCTCCAAGTCCGCCGCCGTCAAGGTCTTCGCCTCCGTCGCCCTCGTCGGCGCCGCCGCCTCCGTCGCCGGTCTCGGCACGTTCGGTGCCTTCACCTCGACGACCAGCGCCAGCCAGGACGTCGCCACCGGCAAGGTCGTCCTCTCCTCGGCCG
The DNA here is from genome assembly GCA_963716655.1 of uncultured Actinomycetota bacterium. Classification (GTDB taxonomy): domain Bacteria; phylum Actinomycetota; class Actinomycetes; order Propionibacteriales; family Nocardioidaceae; genus Nocardioides. Next base: position 311,873 of record CAVQTV010000001.1, read on the forward strand.
GTGGTGTGCAGGGCTTCGGCACCGCGGATCTCCAACCTGGTCCCCGGCGACAACATCCAGCGCTCGGTCGTCCTGACCCGCTCGAACGACACCGAGGCGTTCGGCTCGGTCAAGATCACGACCGCCGGCACCGCCAGCAACCTGCTGACCACCGACGCCACCAACGGCCTCCAGATGAAGGTCGAGGAGTGCTCGGTCGCCTGGGTCAAGACGGGCGACAACCTGACCTGCACCGGCACCACGACCACGGTGATCGCCCAGCGCGCCGTCGTCGGCGCCACGGACGTCCCGGCCGCGACCCTCACCAACCTGAACGGTGCGAACAAGGTCGCGAACCTGAAGGTCACCCTGACCCTGCCGACCGCTGCGGACAACAACTTCCAGGGCCTGCAGAACACGATCAACTTCACCTTCGACGCCACCCAGCGCGCCGCGAAGGCTCTCTGATCCACGACTCCGGGTGCCACTCACGACGTGAGTGGCGCCCGGGCCGCATTCCGCCAGCCGCCACCAGCCAGAGGAGATCGAGATGAGCAGCACCACCGTCGCCCGTCACCGGGCCATCGCGCCCGTCGCGTCTCCGCGGGTGGTGGCTCCCGTCGTACGGCGGTCGGTGCCGCGCCGGCTGGTGAGCCTGTTCGGCAACCTGCTCATGCTGGTGTCGCTGCTCGGCTTCCTCGGCGTTGCGGTCGGGCCGCACCTGTTCGACTACCGCACCTCCACGATGCTCACCGGCAGCATGGCTCCGGGCATCGACCCGGGCGACATGGTCGTCACCTCGCCGAAGCCGACCGCCGATCTCCAGGTCGGCGACGTGATCAGCTACCAGATCCCCGTCGAGGACTTCCGGGTCGAGACCCACCGGGTCACCAGCGTCAAGCACCAGGCCGACGGATCGATCGCGATCAAGACCAAGGGCGACGCCAACGAGAACGCCGACCCGTGGGTCGCGGTGATCCAGGAGGACACCGTCTACGAGGTCCAGACCGTTGTGCCGAAGGTGGGCGTGGCGATTCGCGCCCTCCGCGCTCCGGTCGTCCAGCACGGTATTCTCTGGGTTGCCCTCGGGGGCGCGTTGGTCCTGGGCCTCAGCATGATCTGGGGCAAGAAATCAGACGGCGACGAGGCACCGAGGGAGGAGTCGTGATGAGCGAGCTCCGCAGCGACGACCCGCTGGTCTTCGACGCCGCTGTCGTGGCGGACCTGACCGGGCACGCGGACGACTCCGAGTTCGCCAAGGTGTTCGTCGGCCGCTTCCGCACGATGCTCCCCGAGCGGGTGAGCCGGATCAACGCCGCCCTGAGCGACGAGGAGTTCGCCGAGGCGATGGACGCCGTGCTCAGCCTCAAGGGCGCTGCGGGAACCGTCGGCGCGGGCGAGCTGTTCGTGCTCGGCGGCCTGATCGAGGTCCAGCTCAAGCGCCGCGACTTCGCCGGCGCGGCCCAGGTCGCCGAGGACCTGCCGGCCGCGGCCGAGCGCGCGAACGACGCCCTCGCGGCGTACCTCCGCGACTGAGCCGAGCTCAGGCAGGCAGCTCCATCCGGTAGCCGACGCCGCGCACGGTGCGGATGTAACGCACCGACTCCTTGGTCTCGCCGAGCTTCCGGCGCAGGTTGCCGATGTGCACCTCGACCAGGTGGGTGTCCGACGCCCACTCGGTGCCCCAGACCGACCGCAGCAGCGCCTCGCGTGACCACACCCGCGCGGGGGTGCGCATCAGCTCGGTGAGCAGGTCGAACTCCGTGCGGGTGAGCACCAGCTCCTCGCCGTCGCGAAACGCCCGGCGTCCGTCGATGTCGACGCGGAGCGCGCCGTGCTCGAGCACCTCGTTGCCGTGGTCCGGCGCAGCGCTGACCGCTGCCTCCGCGCCGTTCGTCCCGGTGGCGCTGGTGCGGGGGCGCCGGAACATCGCGTTGACGCGGGCCTTGAGCTCGCGGGCGCTGAACGGCTTGGCGATGAAGTCGTCGGCGCCGGTCTCGAGGCCCAGCAGCCGGTCGATCTCGTCGTCGCGGGAGGTGATCATCACGACGTACGCGTCGCTGATCTGGCGGATCCGCCGGCACGCCTCGATGCCGTCGATGCCGGGGAGCCCGATGTCCAGCGTGATCAGGTCGGGCTGGAGGTCGCGGACCGCCTCGACGCCGGCCAGACCGGAGTCGACGGCGGTCACGGCGAAGCCCTGGGTGGTCAAGGTGAACTCGATGAGTGCGCGGATGTCCTCGTCGTCTTCGACCACCAGGGCGGTCCGCTCGCGACCCGAGTCGTTACTCATGGGCCAGATGATGCCACTTCTTGCGGATTTCTTGAGTTTTACTCCCGGGACGCTTGAATCCCGCACGTGAGAGTTGCTCCTGTAAGCACGAATCGCCGACCCCCGGAGCCCGACATGACCTGGACCGACCTCAGCCGCCGCGCGGCCACGGTCGTCCTCGTCGCGCTCTGCATCATCGCCGTCCCGACCATCGCGAACGCGAAGTTCAACTCCGCGAAGTCGGCCACCCAGCAGGTGGGCACCGATCGGATGGAGACCCCGACCGGCGTTTTCGGCGCCTACTCGTGCAAGCGCGGCTCCTCCAGCGAGACCATCGCGGTGACCGTGATCTCGTTCACCGACAGCGGCCCCGCCGGCGCGACGTACTCCTACCGCCTCACCCGCGGCTCCACCGTCGCGGACACCGCGCAGAGCACCTCGAAGTTCGCCCAGCTCGACGGCTCCAAGTCGCGAGACAGCGCGGCCACCACCTGGACCGTCACCATCCAGTCGACCCTGCGGAACTGGACCGGTGGCACCTACACGAAGTCGATCGTCTGCCCGGCATCGGGCGACAGGGACGGCTTCCTCTAGTCACCCGTGGGGGTGCGCAACACAAGCGGGGCAGCCAGTCCGGGGGGTCTGGTTGCCCCGCTGCATGTCCCAGCGATGCGGTGGGCACCGGTGGGCATGACCGACGTCTGCCGCGCCGAGACCGTGGCGTTCGGGCCGCTCCGGATCACCTTCGACGGCCGCGTCCTCCGGCCCCGGCCGTGGACCGAGGCACAGTCGGTCTGGGCCGCCGAGATCCTCGAGACGGCGCCGCCCGGACCGGTGCTCGAGCTGTGCGCGGGCGCCGGCCAGATCGGCCTGCGCGCCGTGATCGGCAGCGCCCGCCGGCTCGTCTGCGTCGACGTGGACCCGGTGGCCTGCGAGTTCGCCCGGCGCAACGTCGCCGACGCGGGTCTGACCGAGCGCGTCGACGTCCGCCAGGGCGCGATGGACGAGGTGCTGGGCGACAGTGAGCGCTTCGCCCTGGTGATCGCGGACCCGCCCTGGGTACGTCGTGACCAGGTCGAGCGCTACCCGGAGGACCCGCTGCGCGCGATCGACGGCGGCGACGACGGCATGGACGTCGCCCGGACCTGTGTCGACGTCGCCCGGCGGCACCTGAGCCCGGGAGGCACCCTGCTGCTCCAGCTCGGGAGCGTCGAGCAGGCCGACACGCTTCGCGAGGACGGCCTCGCGGTCACCGAGGTCCGGTGGTTCGACCGTGGTGTGCTGGTCCGGCTGGACCTCACGTAGGACGCAGGTCGGGCGGCAGCACCTTGTGGGTGCCGTCGCACCACGGGAACAGCGCCGAGCGCTCGCACCGGCAGACCGCGGTCACCGGGCGGGTCGTCTCGTGCGGGACGCCGTCGGCGTCCTCGACGACGTGGTGGCCGCGCAGCAGCGTGGGTCCGCCTGGGCAGAGGACCACGTCGGGATGCTCGAAGCTCATCCGTGGGGTGATCATGCCGCGCGCTCCTCGACTCCCCATCGGGCGAGCACGGTCCGAGCCAACCGGGCCTCGAGGTCGAGGCAGGTGAACGCGCCGAACCAGACGTCCGGCTCCAGGTGCGGCTCCTCCGCCAGGAGGCCCGCGCAGATGGCGCGGACCGCGAGCTGCTCGTGCACCGCGTCCGCCTCGACGTGCTCGGCGTAGTACTCGACCAGTGGGTCCGGGAAGCCCAGCCGCTTCAGCCCCTCGACCATCCGGCGCGACGGCAGCGAGCTGCTCGCCTCGAACGCGGCGAGGTGGCCGAGCGCGGCGCCGCGGAGGCGTCGGTGCAGCCCGAGCATCGAGATGGCGTTGTTCTGCTCGAGCGCCTCGAGCGGCACCGAGTCCAGGTGGGCGTCGTACGACGGGTCGAGCCCGCATGCCCGCATGCCGGTCGCCCACAGATGGTGGTGCAGCCGGTTCGGGTCGCCGTTGCCGTACTCGTCGAACAGGAGCTCCATGAGCGACGCCTTGGCGCGCACGCCGAGGCGCGGGACCGCCCAGGCGACCTGGTCCGCCTCCTTGAGGTGGTAGATCGAGCGGATCCGGAGCAGCTCCAGCACCTGCTCCTCGCTCGCGTCGCGGTGCACGTGCCGCGCCAGGGACGGCCCGTCCTGCGCGTCGATCCAGTCGAAGGCGTCGGCGACGAACGCGAGCCCCTCGGGCAAGGAGAAGCGGGACCGCAGTCGGGCCTCGAGGTCGCGCTCCAGCACACCCCGGATCCGGATCAGCTGCGGGTCCCACTCGAGGCCGTCGTCCACGTCGTCGAAGCCGCGGTAGTGCAGCTCGTGCAGCACCCACAGCGCGAGGGCGGCATCCTCTCCGGAGGCACTCGGCGCCTCCGCGAGCGCAGTGTAGAAGTCGGCCGCTCCCGTTCGAAGGGCGGCGAACAGCTCCTCGGTCAGCGGGCCACGAGCCTGGGGGAGAGTCATGCGACTCACGTACCCGCTGACGCAGCCGGCACGCGCCTCGGAGGGGTGAATCGCAGTCGCATCTGTTCTCGAGCAGCCCGACCTGGTGAGCGACGAGCCACCCCGAAGGGTGGTGCCACAGCGGATGCGTCGTGACAACACTCCGTACATGACCACGACGGACGTACGAGGGCGTCGCCAGTCGGACACGAACCTGCTCCTCCGTCAGGCAGCGACGACCGCAGACCCGGTGGAGCGCCGCCGGTTGATCGACCAGGTCGTGCTGCTCAACCTCGGGGTCGCGCGCACCATGGCGAGGAGGTTCCGCAACCGGGGCGTCTCGGACGACGACCTCGAGCAGATCGCCTGCCTGGCGCTGGTCCGCGCGGCACAGCGCTTCGACCCGGACCTGGCCGACGACTTCCTCAGTTTTGCGACACCCACGATCCGCGGTGAGATCAAGCGCTACTTCCGCGACCAGGCCTGGAGCGTGCGGCCGCCGCGGCGCGTCCAGGAGGTGCAGGCCACCCTGCTGTCCTCGGGGCTCGACCTCGCACTCGGTGCCCAAGAGCTGGCGGCGCGCCTCGACCTCCCGGTCGAGGACGTGCGCGAGGCCCTCGGGGCCCGGGGCTGCTTCCAGCCCCGGCCGCTGGACTCGGCGCTGCCCGGCTACGACTCGTTGAGCATCATCGACCTCTTGCCCGCGGACGAGGGCGCGCTGGACGCCGTCGAAGCGCGGCTGATCCTGCACACGCTCACCCTCGAACTCGCACCGCGCGAGCGACTGATCCTCTATCTCCGTTTCGTCGAGGACCGCACCCAGCAGGAGATCGGCGACGAGATCGGGGTGACGCAGATGCAGGTCTCGCGGCTGCTGGCCGGCATCCTCGACCGGATGCGCCAGCGGCTCGCCGAGGGCTCGTCCGGGCAGGTCGCCTGACCGGTCAGGGCGTGAAGACGACCTTGACCATCCCGTCCTCCTTGGCCCGGAACTGGGCGTAGGCCTTCGGTGCGTCGTCGAGCGGCAGCCGGTGGGTGGCGAAGCTCTCGGTGCCGAGCGGGTCGTCGTCGTCCAGCACGAGCGGCATCAGGTCGTCGGTCCAGGCCCGGACGTTGGCCTGGCCCATCCGGAGCTGGATCTGCTTATCGAACATCTGCATGAGCGGCATCGGGTCGGCCGCGCCGCCGTAGACCCCGAGCAGCGACACCGTGCCGCCGCGGCGGACGCACTCGAGGGCTGCGTGCAGCGCTGCGAGCCGGTCGAAGCCGAGCTTGGCGATGAGCGGGCGGGCGACCGGGTCCGGAAGCAGGCCGATGGCCTTGATCGCCTTCTCGGCCACCGGGTTGCCGTGCGCCTCCATGCCGACGGCGTCGATGACGGCGTCCGCGCCGCGCCCCATGGTGCGGTCGCGTACCTCGGTAGCGAGGTCGTCGACCTCGTCGAGGTGGATCGTCTCCGCGCCCGCGCGGACCCGCTCGAGCCGTTCTGGAACCCGGTCGACGACGATCACCCGGTGGCCTTCGCGGACGGCCATCCGGGTCGCCATGTCACCGATCGGCCCGGCGCCGAGCACGAGGAGCGTGCCGTCGTCCGGCAGGTCGGCGTACCGAAGCCCCTGCCACGCCGTGGGCAGCACGTCCGAGAGGTAGACGAACCGGTCGTCCGGCGGTCCGTGCGGCACCTTCATCGGCAGGAAGTCCGCGAACTGCACGCGCAGGTACTCCGCCTGACCGCCCGGCACCGCGCCGTACAGGCTGCTGTAGCCGAGCAGGCTGGCACCGGTGCCGTGCTCCCGGTTCTGGGTCGTCTCGCACTGGCTGTGCAGACCCTGCGCGCAGGTCCAGCAGGATCCGCAGCTGATGTTGAACGGGACGACCACGCGGTCGCCGACCTTGAGATCGGTGACCTCCGGGCCGACCTCCTCCACGATCCCCATCGGCTCGTGTCCGACGATGTCGCCCGGTGTCATGAAGGGTGCGAGCGGCTCGTACAGGTGCAGGTCCGATCCGCACAGACCGGTCGTCGTCACCCGGATCACCGCGTCGGTCGGGTCGACGATGCGTGCGTCGGGCACCTCCTCGACGCGGATGTCGCGCGGACCTTGCCAGGTGACTGCCTTCATGGCTCCTCCGATGCGTGGCGGGACTGTTCGGCGGAGGTACCCGGCGGGTCACGGCGCATGCGTGCGGCCGGCGGCGGGACCGGGCGCGCTGCGTGAGGGCCCGGGCCCGCCATGCCGGCTGGTTCGACCGCGTCCGCTCAGGCGTTGATCGCCGCGGGTCGGTCCGAGGTGCCCGCGGTGCCGATCTCGATCCTGCGCGGCTTGGCCTTCTCGGCCACCGGGATCGTCAGGCGCAGGACCCCGTCGGTGAAGGCCGCCTCGATCCGGTCCAGGTCGAGGTTGTCGCCCAGGACGAGCTGGCGGCTGAAGACCCCGCGCGGGCGCTCGGAGGCCAGTGCCTCCCAGTCGCCGTTGCGAGCGACCCGCTCGGCCCGGACGGTCAGCACGTTGCGCTCGACGTCGAGGTCGACGCTCTCCGTGCTGACCCCGGGGAGGTCGAACTCGATCACGAACTGGTCGCCCTCGCGCCAGGCATCCATCGGCATCACGGCAGGTCGGTTGGTGGTGCCGAGGAGCTGTTGGGTCAGTCGGTCGAGGTCGCGGAACGGGTCGGTGTTTCGAAGCAGCATCACTGTCCTCCTGATTCGATCTCGGATGGACCCGACGGGCCCAAACCTGTAATGATGGATACAGGTTTCTTATAGTCAACGGCACCGAAATCGTCAAGCCGTCAGAAGGAGCGTGCGATGCCGAGACGAGAGCAAGGGGTGTTCGCCATCTCGGTCGCGGCCGACATGGTCTCGATGGCGATCCAGAACCTGCGGGTCTACGAGCGTCGCGGCCTGGTGGATCCGGGACGGTCGACCGGTGGCAGTCGGCTCTACAGTCTCGACGACATCGACCGTCTGCACCGGATCCGCGAGCTGCTCGCAGAAGGTCTCAACCTCGCCGGAATCGGCAAGGTCCTGGCTCTGGAGGAGCGGATTGCCGTTCTCGAGCGCCGGCTGGCGACGAGGCGGTAATCGCCGGTCACCCCGACCGGTTCGGCACCCAGCTGTCGTGAAGGACGAGTGGCTCGGTGCGCTCAGTCGCCGGGCCACTCGCCGGTCCAGCGCTGGAAGGCGCGTGCCCCGCCGCGGGCGATGAGAGCTCTTACGACCGAGAAGATCGCGCCCTGGATCACCGCCGCGATCAGGATCTGTCGCAGGGGGTACTCCGACTCGAGCGGCTTCGGAGGGTCGTCCTGGTCGCCGGGCGCCAGGTGCTTCCAGACCTGCTGGAAGACCTGGCCGGCCACCAGTCCTCCGACCAGCGAGCCGATCAGGCCCCACGGCCGGTAGAGGATCTTGGCGGTCTTGGTGCCGCTCTCCTCGCGCTGCATGCGGGTCACGACCGCCTCCTGCGCCAGATCAGGACGACGGCCGACGCCACGATGACGGCGGCCAGGATCCCGGCTGCGCTGCGGACCTCCGGGCCGGCGAGGCTGCGCAGCTCCTGGACCCGCGCCTTCGCGCGGGCCTTGACGTCGAGCCGGGCGGCGAGCTCGTCGACGGTGTCCGCGAGCTCTTCGCGGGTGCGCGCGATGTCGGCCTCGATCTCCGCGATCCCGGGCTTCGCATCGGTTCGGCGCGTGGTCATCGGTCGTGTCCCTTCGTCGCGGCCCGGACGTCCTGCTTGATGCTGGCGACGGTCTCGGTCGGCACCGGGGGAGCCGCCTGTTCGACCTGCTTCTTGCCGAGCAGTGAGGCGATGCCGGCCGCGGCAAGGAGCACGACGCCGACGATCAGCGCGGCGATCCAGGCATCGAGTACCAGGGCCAACGCCAGGATCGCGCAGGCGATCAGCACGCCGACGCCGTACAGCGCGAGGAGCCCGGCGCCCCCGAAGAGACCGGCGCCGATGCCCGCCCGCTTGGCCTTCTCCGACACCTCCGCCTGCGCGAGCCGCATCTCGCTGCGCACGAGCTCGGAGACCTCGTGCGACAGGCGCGACACCAGCTCGCCGGTGGTGGCGTCGATCGTCTGACTCTCGTCCATGTCGCCCTCCTTCTGTGGCATGCGGTTCCCCCCACGCCGGAATTCACACGTGCGGTCGGACGCTCAGCGGAAGTTGATCGCGCCGCAGGTGCAGCCGAGCTCCTGGACGTCGGCTCCGTCCTCGTGGTGCACGGCGTGCAGCTGCCAGACGTGCTCGTGGGCATCGTCCAGGGTGGCGGTCACCGACGTGCCGTACCCCGGCCGAGCCCACGGCATTCCATCCCTAGAAGTCCTCGTCGAACCCGACCGAGCCGGAGACGCCGACCTGGTAGGCCGAGACCTTCCGCTCGAAGAAGTTCGAGAGCTCCTGGACGTCCTGGAGCTCCATGAACGCGAGCGGGTTCTTCGAGCCGTAGATCGGCGGCAGGTCGAGCCGCTCCATCCGCCGGTCGGCGACGTACTCGAGGTAGGAGCGCATGTCGGCCGTCGAGAGGCCGGCGACGCCGCCGCCGAGCAGGTCCTCGGCGAACTGCGCCTCGGCGTCCACGCCGTCGATCAGCATCTGCCGGACCTGGGCGGCCATCTCGTCGTCGAACAGCTCGGGCTCCTCGGCGCGGACGGTGTCGACCACGTCGAACGCGAACGCCATGTGCATCGACTCGTCGCGGAACACCCAGTTCGTGCCGGACGCCAGACCGTTGAGGAAGCCGCGCGAGCGCAGGAAGTAGACGTAGGCGAACGCGCCGTAGAAGAACAGCCCCTCGATGACCGCCGCGAAGCAGATCAGGTTGAGCAGGAACTTCCGCCGGTGCTCCTGGGTCTCCAGCTGGTCGAGGTCGAAGACCGAGTCGATCCACCGGAAGCAGAAGTCGGCCTTGGCCTTGATCGACGGGATGTTGTCGACCGCCGCGAACGCCTCGTGCCGCTCCGCCTCGTCGGGGACGTAGGTGTCGAGCAGGGTCAGGTAGAACTGCACGTGCACCGCCTCCTCGAAGAGCTGGCGGGAGAGGTAGAGGCGGCCCTCGGGGGAGTTGATGTGCTGGTAGAGGTTCAGCACCAGGTTGTTCGCCACGATGGTGTCGCCGGTCGCGAAGAACGCGACCAGCCGCGAGACCAGGTGCCGCTCGGCGTCGCTGAGCCGCTGGAGGTCCTTGAGGTCGGAGTGCAGGTCGACCTCCTCGACGGTCCAGGTGTTCTTGATCGCGTCGCGGTAGCGGTCGTAGAAGTGCGGGTAGCGCATCGGCCGCAGGGTCAGGTTCATCCCGGGGTCGAGCAGCATCTTGGTGTTCTCGTGAGTGATCGTCACTGGCAGGCCTCGCAGTTCTCGGGGTTCTCGAGCGAGCAGGCGAGCGCCTCGTCGTCCGAGATGGTCAGGGTGGTGGTGACGACCGGGGCGTTGACGCTGGTCGTCGTCTGCTGGATCCGCGTCGCGGGACGCGAGCGCAGGTAGTACGTCGTCTTCAGGCCGGCCTTCCAGGCGTGCAGGTACATCGAGGAGAGCTTCCCGATGGACGGGCCGGCGATGAACAGGTTCAGCGACTGGCTCTGGTCGATGTACGGCGACCGCTCGGCCGCCATGTCGATCAGCGCCACGCTGCGGCAGCTCCCACGCCGTGCGGAACAGCGTCCGCACGTCCTCGGGCAGCTGCGGTGACGCCCTGCACGGAGCCCTCGGCGCGCTTGATCGCCTCGCGCACCTCGGCGGTCCACAGCCCGCGCGCCTTGAGCTCGCGGGTGAGGGCGGCGTTGACCTGGAGGAACTCGCCGGACAGCGTCTCGCGCTTGAACAGGTTGGACACCTGCGGCTCGATGCACTCGTAGCAGCCCGCGATCGACGCGATCGTCGCGGTCGGCGCGATCGCGATCAGCAGCGAGTTGCGCAGCCCGTGCTCGGCGATCGTCCGCGCGGAGCGCCGCCCAGCGCTCGGTCTGGGACGGCGTGACGTCCCAGAGGTCCGGCTGGAGGACGCCGCCGGCCGCGCGGGTCTCGTCGTACGACGGGTGCGGGCCGTGCCGGCGGGCCAGGTCGCAGCGACACCTCGAGCGCGGTCAGGTAGATCTCCTCCTGGATCCGCGTCGACAGCTCGCGCGCCTCGTCGGAGTCGAACGGCAGCCGCAGCGCGAAGAACACGTCCTGGAGGCCCATCAGCCCGAGCCCGACCGGGCGCCAGCGCGGGTTGGACGCGGCCGACTCCGTGCTCGGGTAGTAGTTGATGTCGATCACCCGGTCGAGCAGCGGCACCGCCGTACGCACCGTCTCGCGGAGCTTGTCCCAGTCGACCGCCGCCGTCGGCGGCGAGGTGCTGGGCGAGGTTGATCGAGCCCGAGGTTGCAGACCGCGGTCTCGCCGTCGGAGGAGACCTCGATGATCTCGGTGCACAGGTTGGACAGGTGCACGACCGGGCCGCCGCGGGGTGTCCCGCGTCTGGTTGCAGGTCCGGTTGGCGGCGTCCTTGAACGTCATCCAGCCGTTGCCGGTCTGCGCCAGGGTGCGCATCATCTTCCCGTAGAGGTCGCGGGCCTTGACCTGGCGGACGTAGCGGCCCTCCTCCTCGGCCCGGCGGTACGCCGCGTCGAACGCCTCGCCCCACAGGTCGGGGAGCTCGGGCGCCTGGTCGGGGTCGATCAGCGACCAGTCGGCGTCCGCCTCGACGCGGCGCATGAACTCGTCGGGGATCCAGTTGGCCAGGTTGAGGTTGTGGGTACGACGGGCGTCCTCGCCGGTGTTGTCGCGCAGCTCGAGGAACTCCTCGACGTCCGGGTGCCACGGCTCGAGGTAGACGCAGGCCGCGCCCTTGCGCCGGCCGCCCTGGTTGACCGCGGCGACCGACGAGTCGAGGGTGCGCAGGAACGGCACGATGCCGTTGGACTGCCCGTTGGTGCCGCGGATCAGCGCGCCGCGCGAGCGGACCCGGGAGAAGGCGATGCCGATGCCGCCGGCGAACTTCGACAGCTTCGCCACCTGCGCCGTAGCGCGAGTAGATCGAGTCGAGGTCGTCGCGCGGGCTGTCGACCAGGTAGCACGACGACATCTGGGTGTGCCGGGTGCCGGAGTTGAACAGCGTCGGGCTGCTCGGCAGGTAGGCCAGCGACGACATCAGCCGGTAGAACCGGATCGCCTCGCCGGGGCTCTGCGCCAGCCCGCAGGCCACCCGCAGCAGGAAGTACTGCGGCGTCTCGACCACCAGCCGGGTGCTCGGGGTGGCGCAGCAGGTAGCGGTCGTAGACGGTGCGCAGCCCGAAGTACTCGAAGCGGCGGTCGGCCTCCCCGTCGATCGCGAAGTCGAGCTTGCGGGCGTTGTCCTTGACGAACGACGCGGTCTCGTCGCCGATCAGCCCCTCGGCGTGGCCGAGCGCGACCGACTGGCTGAACGACGCGACGCCCTGGTTGCGGACCTCCTTGTCGATGTAGCCGGACAGCAGCCGGGCGGCGAGCCGGGAGTACTGCGGCTCCTCGCCGATCATCTCGGCGGCGGTCTGGATCGACAGCCGGTCCAGCTCGGCGGTGGTGGCGCCGTCGTACAGGCCGCTGATGGTGCGGGTGGCGACCCGCATCGGGTCGACGTCGGCCAGGTCGCCGGCGACGCGGTCGACGGCGCGGACGATCTTGTTGACGTCGACCGGCTCGCTGTCGCCGTTGCGCTTGCGGACCTGCATCGCGGTGCGCGTGCCGGTGCTTCTGTGACCGTCACGTCTCTCTCCTCGCGAGATCGGTCCCTGGAGGTCCGGGGTCGCGAGGGGGAGACGGAGGTACGTCGCCGGCGACGCAGCGTCGTACGATGCCGTCGGCCGTCCCACGAGGCCTCGGACCACCACACCCGACGGGCGCGGCGCGCTGGCAGGTCTTCGGACTCGTGGGCACGTCGCACGCATCTCGACCCCTACCGGCCGTCGCTTCCCAGGCTCCCCGATGCTCGGAGTGCCCAGTGCTGTTGACGGCTGTCGTTCCCACTCACCGCTGCGGGGCAGTCCCGGTCTCTCACCGGGTTCCCTGTTGCCTCGACGTCCCTGGCTGAGACGCGAACCAGCTGCGTCGACCACCATATGTAGGGCGCGTTCAGATGTGTGGGACCACATCTTGTGTCGGCGTGTCGACGTCAGCGAGTGTGCCGCCGCTCGTCGATGACCGCCGCCGCGGTGTGCGTCAGGGTCTCGCCGGTGAGGTCGGCGCGTTCGAGCAGCCGGTTGTACGCGGTGCTCATGTCGACGTCGTCGACGTAGGCGATCACGCCCTTGGCCTGCTCGACCAGGTCCCGGGCGCTCAGGGCCTCGTGGAGTCGGGCCGCGGCCTGCTCGGCGGCGACAGGCATCGAGTAGATGATGGCGAGGGTGGCGATGTCGGCGAACGCCTGGCCGGTCGCGGCGTCGTGCCCGCCGATCGGCGCGGTCGTCCGGAAGACGTTGAGGCCGCCGAGCACGGTGCCGCGCCACCGCATGGGGAACGACTCGACGCTGGTGAACCCGGCCCGCACGATCGCGTCGCCGACGTGCTGCCAGCGTTCCCGGATGTGCTCGGCGCCGTCGACGTACAGGGCCGCGTTGCTCTCGACCACGTCGATGCACGGACCGGACGAGCGCTGGATCTGCAGGACCTCGAGCTCGCTGGCGCGATGCGAGCTGGCCGAGAGCAACGACAGCCCGCCCCGCTCGTCGCGGGCGAGGATGGCCACCGCCTCGGCGTCCATGACCGCGGCACAGTCGCTGACCAGGTGCGCGAGGATGTCGGCCACGTCCGGCTCGCCGACGAGCGCGGCGACGGCATCGGCGAACGCTTCGGCGATGCTGTTCGCGACGGCCATCAGGAGTCCTCCCCGTCCCGGTTCGTGAAGATCAGCTCGCGAGAGAGTACGGCGCGGCTGATCTCGGCGACGGTGGCCTCGTGCGCGAACGCGTGCGCTCGCAGCACCGCGAGGGCGTCGGCGGAGCTGACTCCCAGCTGGGCCACGATCATGCCGGTGGCCTGCGAGACCTTGTCGCGCTCGGACCACAGGGGTGGTGGTCGTCCTCGGACGGGACGCCGCCGATGATCGCCGCCCCCACGACGTCGGCCAGGAAGTCGAGGTCGGCCGTTGAGCGGGTCAGCGGCCGGCTGGGCCGGACGTGCAGGCTCACGACGCCGACCAGGATGCGCTCGGGCAGCATCGGGAACGCGTAGAGCAACGTGGACGACACCGCCGGCGGCATCGCCTCCATCAGGATCGGCCACCGCTGAGCCTGCTCGTCCCAGGTCGCACACGTCACCGGGCGTCCGGTCCGGAAGGCGTCGAGCGTCGGCCCGTCCCGCAGCGTGTCCTGCACGTCCTCGAACAGCGACACCAGGTCGTCGGTCCCGCAGAGCAAGGTCCGCTCGGAGGTCGTGAACCCCATCGAGATCGCGCCACCGTCCGCGTCCGCGAACTTGGTGAACGCCCGGCACAGCCGCAGCGGGAAGGGTTCTGACGGAGTGATCCGGGACAGCTCCTGGGTGAGCTCCAGCACGAGGGTGGAACGGTCCTGCATCGGGCGGCCGCCTTCCCGGGGCTCAGTGCGTCGACTTTACTCTCGGATCGGCCGACGGTGACCCACGCCGCTAGGTCAAGATCTCGGCATGTCCACCTCCATCGGGCTGCGCCTCAAGCAGCTGGTCCTCGCGTTCGGCGCGGTGTTCCTCGGCATCGTCGCCCTCACCAACCTGGTGAACCTCACGTCCGCGGCCACCACCGACTGGACGTTCCTCAACTCCGGCAACACCGACTACGTCGCATCCGTCGTCGAGGTCTACGGGTGGCCGGGCTGGTTCGACGAGCTCGCCGTCGTCGGCGCACTGGTGATCGAGGCGACCGGTGCGGTGCTGTTCACCCGCGCGCTGCTGCGCTACCGCGGCGCCGGCACCGGCGTGGTGGAGGCCTACCAGGCCCTGCTCTGGAACGTCGGCGTCTGGTTCGCCTTCATCGTCGGCTCCGAGTTCTTCCTCGCCTACGGCGCCGAGGGCACGTTCCGCGAGCTGCTCGCGCTGGCCTTGCTGATGGTGGTCGTCATCGCCGTCGTACCGGACGAGGTCGGCTGCAGGACTAGGGTCGACCGAGAAGCCATGAGCAGCAAGCAGCTCTCCCGGGAGCAACACCACGCAGCGGGCAAGGCGGCACGAGCCCGACGCGCCCCTCGAGTCGCACGCCCACTTCGAGGCCGGGCCCGACCGCGACCCGGTGGGGCTGCTGCTCGGCCAGGCGACGTCCCGCGTGCCGGAGCTGGTCCCGCTCCGGCACGCCCGGATGCTGGTGTCACCCTTCACGTTCTACCGGGGCGCGGCGCTGCCGATGGCCGCCGACCTCGCCGGGACGCCGACGTCCGGCCTCCGGGTGCAGCTGTGCGGGGACGCGCACCTGTCCAACTTCGGGGTGTACGCCGCACCCGACCGGCGGCTGGTGTTCGACATCAACGACTTCGACGAGACCCTTCCCGGCCCGTTCGAGTGGGACGTCAAGCGGCTCGCGGCCAGCCTCGCGATCGCCGGTCGTGACAACGGGTTCTCGGCGAGTGAACGCCGTCAGGTCGTCGTCGGCGGCGTGGAGCGCTACCGCACCGCGATGCGCGAGTTCGCGACCATGCGACTGCTCGACGTCTGGTACGCACGCCTCGACATCGAGGACACGATGCGCGAGCTCGCCGACACGATGACGGCGGCGGGGCGCAAGCGGACCGAGAAGGCCATCGCCAAGGCCCGCACCCGCGACAGCACCCACGCGCTCGCGAAGCTGACCACGGTCGTCGACGGGCAACGTCGCATCATCAGCGACCCGCCGATGATCGTCCCCGTCGACGAGATGGGGTTCGGTATGGACGCCGACTCGATGAACATCTGGTTCGACAAGGTCATCGCGGACTACGCGCTGAGCCTGCAGTCGGACCGGCGGCACCTGCTCCAGCAGTTCGACCTGACCCACATCGCGCGCAAGGTGGTCGGGGTCGGCAGCGTCGGGACCCGGGCCTGGATCCTGCTGTTCGACGCCGGCGACGACGAGGAGCCGCTGTTCCTCCAGGCCAAGGAGGCTCAGAAGTCGGTGCTCGCCGACTACTGCGGGGCCAGCGTGTACGACAACCAGGCGCAGCGGGTGGTCGCCGGCCAGCACCTCTGCCAGGCCGCGAGCGACATCTTCCTGGGCTGGCAGCGGACCAAGGGTGTCGACGGCATCGAACGAGACTTCTACGTCCGCCAGCTGCGCGACGGGAAGTACTCCATCCCGGTCGAGGAGCTGCCGCCGCCCGAGCTGACCCAGTACGCCAGGTTCTGCGGCTGGACGCTCGCCCGGGCGCATGCGCGGTCCGGCGACCGGATCGCCATCGGTGCCTACCTGGGCAAGACCGACAAGTTCGCCAACGCCCTCGCCGACTTCGCGGAGACGTACGCCGACCAGACCGAACGCGACCACGCCGCGCTGGCGGAAGCCGTTCGGGACGGGCGGCTCACCGCCGAGAGCGGCTGACGGCTCACCCGAGCCGGAACGTCGCCCGGTACGCCGTGGGGGAGACCCCCACGGTGCGCTGGAAGTGCCGGCGCAGGGTGGTCGCGGTGCCCATGCCGCAGCTGGCGGCGACCTGCTCGACGGAGGCGTCGGTGCGTTCCAGGAGCTCCTGGGCGCGGGCGATGCGCTGCTGGTGCAGCCAGTCGAGCGGCCCCGCCTGGACCTCGGCATGCATCCGGCGGGCGAGCTGACGGGTGCTGAGGCCGGCCCTGTTCGCGAGGTCGGGCACGGTCAGTGGCTGGTCGAGGCGGGCCCGCGCCCACTCGAGGGTGGGCGCCAACCCGTCGGGAGCTGCGCGGCTCCGACGGCGGGGCGATGAACTGCGCCTGTCCGCCGCCGCGGTGGGCGGGCATGACCAGCCGCCGGGCGATCCCGTTGGCGGCCGCGGCGCCGAGGTCGCGCCGGACGAGATGGATGCACAGGTCCAGCGCCGCGGTCTTGCCGGCCGAGGTGAGCACGTCGCCCTCGTCGACGTAGAGCACGTCGGCTCGTACGTCGACCTGCGGGTAGCGGGCGGCCAGGTCGTCGGCGTGCATCCAGTGCGTGGTCGCGACGCGGCCGTCGAGCAGCCCGGCCGCCGCCAGCACGTAGGCGCCCGTGCACAGCGAGGCGATCCGTACGCCCTGCGCGTGCGCGGTCTGCAGGACCTCGACGAGCGCCGGGTCGGGATCGGCCTCCACGTCGTCGACCGACGGCACCACGACGGTGTCGACGCGGACGATCTCGGCGTACGACGCCGTCGGGTGGTTGGGCAGCCAGGGGTGTGGGGAACCGTCGGGCGTGCAGACGACGAGGTCGTACCACTCGCCGCTGGACGAGAGCTCCGAGCGGTCGACACCGAGGATCTCGGCGGCGATCGCGGCCTCGTAGAGCATCACGGAGCCGTGCATGGCGAGGGCGACCCGGGGCATGTCTGAAAGTGTACGCACAAGGTCGTTTCAGACGCTCGTCCCGACCGGCGCGGCACCCGAGGATGGGTCTCATGAACGCACCTGAGCGAGTCCTGGTCTACGGCGCCTCCGGTCACACGGGCGGCTTCGTCGTGGAAGAACTGCTGCGCCGGGGCCTCACGCCGGTGCTCGCCGGTCGCAGCGCCGAGCGCCTCGCCGCCGTCGCGCCGCGGCACGCCTCCCTCGAGCGCCGCGTGGTCGGCGTCGACGACCCGGAGCTGCTGCGGCAGGCCGTCGAGGGGGTCGGCGCCGTCGTCAACTGTGCCGGGCCCTTCCTCGACACCGCGGTCCCGCTCGCCCGCGCCGCCGTGGCGGCCGGCGCCCACTACCTCGACGTCACCGCCGAGCAGCCGGCCGTGCGGGAGGTCTACCGCGAGCTCGACGCCGTCGCCCGCGTCGCCGGCGTCGCCGTGATCCCGGCGATGGCGTTCTACGGCGGGCTCGCGGACCTGCTCGTCACCAGGGCGCTCGACGGGGAGGGCCGCGCGGACCAGGTCGAGATCGCGATCGGGCTGGACCGCTGGTGGCCGACCGCCGGCACCCGGATCACCGGCGAGCGCAACACCGCGACCCGGCTGGTGATCCGCGACGGAGCCCTGGCCCCGCTGGCCAGCCCGGCGCCCACCGGCTCCTGGACCTACCCGGCGCCGCTCGGCGACCAGGAGGTCGTGGAGCTGCCGTTCTCCGAGGTGATCACGATCGCCCGGCACCTCGACGTCGGTGAGCTCACGTCGTACCTCAACACCGGCCCGCTCGCCGAGCTCCGCGACGCCGAGACCCCGCCGCCCGCCGCGGTCGACGAGGGCGGTCGCTCGGCGCAGCAGTTCGTCGTCGACGTCGTCGTACGACGTGGCTCGGACACGCGCCGGGTCAGCGCGTCCGGCCGCGACATCTACGCGGTCAGCGCGCCGATCGTCGTCGAGGGCGTCGTCCGCCTCCTCGACGGGCGCTTCCGCAGCACGGGTGCGGTCGCACCTGGGGAGGCGTTCGACGCTGGCGAGGTGCTGGCCGCGCTCGAGGGAGACGTCGACAGCTTCACCGTGCGCGAGTTCGCCCACGGGTAGTCGTACTCTTCGGACCATGACGACGATCAGCCAGCGGTCGGGAGCGGCGGCGACCGCGATGCTCGGGCTCGGGGTGTACCGGCCGGAGCGGGTGGTGACCAACGACGAGGTCTGCGAGGTGCTCGACTCGAGCGACGAGTGGATCCAGACCCGCTCGGGCATCCGGACCCGCCGCTACGGCAACGAGGAGGAGACCCTCGTCGAGATGGCGACCCGCGCCGCACGGGCTGCCCTCGAAGCATCGGGTGTCGGCGCCGACGAGCTCAGCACGGTCATCGTGGCGACCTCGACGCACGCCCAGCACACCCCGGCCGCGGCGCCGATGGTCGCCGACCGGATCGGCTCCAAGGCGGCGGCGTTCGACGTGTCGGCCGGCTGTGCCGGGTTCTGCCACGCGCTGTCGGTCGGCTCGGACCTGGTCCGCGGCGGCAACGCCCGCTACGTCCTGGTCATCGGCGTCGAGAAGCTCAGCGCGTTCCTCGACCCGACCGACCGGGGGACGGCGTTCATCTTCGCCGACGGTGCCGGGGCGGTCGTCGTCGGTCCGGCCGACGACGCGGGCATCGGCCCGGTGGCGTGGGGGTCGGACGGGTCGCAGTCCCACGTCATCACCCAGGAGCCGGGCTGCCAGGAGTCCGACGCCGAGCACCCGATGGTCGTGCGGATGGAGGGCACCGCGGTCTTCCGCTGGGCGCCGTTCGCGATGGCCGACGTCGCGCGCGCGGCCGTCGACCAGGCCGGTCTCGAGATGTCCGACCTGGACGCCTTCGTCCCGCACCAGGCGAACCTGCGGATCACCGAGACCCTGGCCCGCAACCTGAAGCTGCCCGAGAGCATCGCGATCGCGCGCGACGTCCAGGACGCCGGCAACACCTCGGCCGCGTCGGTGCCGCTCGCCATCGAGGCGATGCTCCGCAACGGCGAGGCGAAGGTCGGCGACACCGCCCTGCTGATCGCGTTCGGCGCCGGCCTGAGCTACGCATCTCAGGTCGTCACCATCCCGCCGATCGCCGGCCAGATGTCGTAGGACGACCGCGGCTACTGCCGGGCCATCGCGACCCGGAGGCGCTCCTCGGGATCGATGTAGTGGTCGTTGTCGTCGTCGCCGGTGTCGAGCTGGACCCAGTGCAGCTTCCCGGTGAACCGGGAGCCGTGCGCGGTGTAGTCGGGGCTGACGGTGGTGCCGGACTCGTAGCCGATGTCGGTCGTCTCGTCGGCGGAGAAGATCATCGCCTGGGTCGCCTCGACCCGGCCGCTGCCGACGGGTTCGCCGTCGTGGAACAGCGTGACGGCGCCGCCCTTGGCGAGACCGCCGCCGTCGTACGCGAACTCCATGCGCAGCTGGCGCTTGCCGTCCGGGATCGGCACCGTCGCGGTGGTCGCGAACTCGTGGATGCCGAGCAGGTTGTAGACGAACTTGAGGTGGCCGTCCTTCGCGTAGACCGCCCAGCCGCCGAAGCGCCCGCCCTGGGCGATGATCACGCCGTCCGCTCCGCCGTCGGGCACGTCGACCTCGGCGGTGATCGAGAACGACTTGTTCTTGATGCTCACCACGCTGTTCTCGGACAGCCGCCCCATGCCGGGGAAGAACAGCTGCGAGGTGCCGCGGATCAGCGACGGTCGGCCCGCCAGCTCCGGGTTGACCCGCTCCGCCGACCGGTCGTCGAGCGGGAGGACGTCGTGCTTCACCGCCTCGATGAGCCACAGCCGCTGCAGGTGGGCGAGCCGCTCGGGCTGCTCCGTTGCGAGGTCACGGGCCTGGCTGAAGTCGCCGCCGGCGCCGTCGTAGAGCTCCCACACGTCGTCGTCGAACGCCGGCATGTCGCCACCGACCAACACCCACGGTGTCTTGTGCTTGGTCACGGCGCTCCAGCCGCGGTGGTAGATGCCGCGGTTGCCGAACATCTCGAAGTACTGGAGGTCGTGCCGCTCGGGGAGGTCCGGGGCGTTGAAGGCGTACAGCATGCTGGTGCCCTCGATGGGGGCCTGCTGCACGCCGTTGACCATGGCGGGCTCCGGGAGGCCCGCGGCCTCGAGGATCGTCGGCGCCACGTCGATGACGTGCGTGAACTGCGAGCGCACCCCGCCCGCCTCGTCGATGCCCTCGGGCCAGTGCACGATCGTCCCGTTGCGGGTGCCGCCCCAGTGGGAGGCGACCTGCTTGGTCCACTGGAACGGCGAGTTCATCGCCCAGGCCCAGCCGACCGAGTAGTGGTTGTAGGAGCTCGGCGAGCCGAACTCGTCGAGCTTGCTGACCATGAACTCCGGCGTCTCCAGGTCGGCCATCCCGTTGAAGTTGGCCATCTCGTTGAAGGCGCCGTTCATGGTGCCCTCGGCGGAGGCGCCGTTGTCGCCGATGATGTAGTAGACGATCGTGTTGTCCAGGATCTCGAGGTCCTCGAGGGCGTCGACCAGCCGCCCCACCTGGGCGTCGGTGTGCTCGAGGAAGCCGGCGTACACCTCCATCTGCCGCTCGAGCACCGGCTTGAGCTCGTCGGGCATGTCGTCCCAGGCGGTGATCAGGTCATGGCGCGGGGTGAGCTCGGTGTCGGCGGGTACCACGCCGAGCTCCTTCTGGCGGGCCAGGGTCTGCTCGCGCTGGGCGTCCCAGCCGTGCGCGAACTTGCCGCGGTACTTGTCGACCCACTCCTGGGCGACGTGGTGCGGTGCGTGCGTGGCGCCCTGGCGCGTAGTAGACGAAGAACGGCTTGTCCGGCATCAGCGCCTTCTGCTGGCGGATCCAGCCGACCGCCCGGTCGGTCAGGTCCTCGGTGAGGTGGTAGCCCTCCTCGGCCGTCGCCGGCGGCTCGACCGGCGTGGTGCCCTCGTAGAGCGCCGGGTCCCACTGGTTGTTCTCGCCGCCGATGAAGCCGTAGAAGGTCTCGAACCCGCCGCCGCCCGAGGGCCACGCGTCGAACGGGCCCATCGGAGAGGTCTGCCAGACCGGCACCTCGTGGCACTTGCCGAACTGCGCGGTGGAGTAGCCGTTCAGCTTCAGCGTCATGGCCAGCGGCGCCTTGGTGTTCGGGAGCACCGAGGACTGCCCGGGCGCAGACGTCGCGGTCTCGGTGATGCTGCCCATGCCGACCGAGTGGTGGTTGCGCCCGGTCAGCAGCGCCTGCCGGGTCGGCGCGCAGAGGGCGGTGGTGTGGAACCGGTTGAACCGCAGCCCGCCGGCCGCCAGCCGCTCGGCCGTCGGGGTCTGGCACGGCCCACCGAACGCGCTCGACGCGCCGAACCCGACGTCGTCGAGCAGGACCACCAGCACGTTCGGGGCGCCCGCGGGCGGCCGCAGCGGCTCGATGGCGGGATAGCTGGTCGTCCGGGTCCTTGGCGTCGTACGTCGTCAGGCCCGGCCGGCGTCGATGCGGGATCGGCAGCATCGTGCGGGCGTGACGGTCGGCGGACATGGCGTCTCCTCCGGTACTGGTTCGGTATGCGGCCCGAGGACTCGAACGTACGGGGACGGCAGACGCGGCGCGTCACCCGATGTGTGTGATGCCGGACCGGAACTAGTACCGCGGCCGCCAACGTTTGCCCCGGCGAGCGTCGTCCAGGGCGTGCGATGGCAAGGCGCCGGAGCGAATGTCATACCCGTTCGTATTTCGAGCGACGGCAACGCCGCCAGCGTGCGTCCTGGGCGGCGCGTAGCGGGCGAAGGTTGGTGGTCGGGGTACTAGCCAGCGAGATGGATGGTGAAGGCGACCGCGAAGCCCGGCCGCCGTTCAAGTTCACCGGGTCCGTCGAGGCTCAGAAGGCGAAAGGCCATGGGGTCGGTGACGTGATCGACGCGCGTCTACCTCAGGCCTCGAAGAACAGGTGATCGGCCGACGCAACGAGGATCTTGGCTCTGTCCTCGGCGTGCGGGGCCCAGTCGGCGAGCAGGTTGAGCAGCTCACCGGTGTCGCGCTGTCCGTTGGGCAGGTGCGGCCAGTCCGATCCCCACGTCAACCGGTCCGCGCAGGTCGCCACCAGTGATCGCCCGAGCTCCGCGACCGCGGAGAGGGGGCGGTCCTTGGCGATCCGGTACGCGCCCGAGAGCTTGATCCAGCAGTTGGTGTTGTCCGCGAACATGGCGAGCATCGCCTCGGAGTCTTGCGGGGTGAGGCCCTCGTCCTCCTTCATGTACCCCATGTGGTCGATCATGAAGGTGTCCTCGAAGGTGGAGAGGAACGGGATCAGGTCCCTGACCACCCTGCCTGGTGTGTAGAACTGCAGGTGCCAACCGCGCGGTCGGGTCCGGGTCGCCATCCGCGTCACATAGGAAGCGATGTCGTCGATGTCGGAGTCGGCGCGGGCGAACAGGTCCAGACGGATGGCTCGTACGCCGAGCTCGTGGTACTCGTCGAGCTCCTCGTCCGTCACGTCCTCGTCGACGCGGACCACAGCGCGACACCGGTCGCCGGCGCGACGGAGCACGTCGAGCGTCAAGCGGTTGTCGGTGCCGTAGAAGGTCGGCTGGACGAGCACACCTCGAGCGAGCCCGAGGAAGTCGGACATGTCGAGGTACTGCTGGAGGGTGCCGTCGGGGAACGTGTACAACGGGTCCGCGACGTGCGGGTAGCCCGGCTCGAACACGTGGAAGTGTGCGTCGCAGGCCCCGGCAGGGACCTCGAACCCGGGCGGGGTGTTGCTGTCCGCGGGCCGCATCGGGGTGGTCTGGAGAGGGGTGGTGGACATCAGCGGCCCGGGTCTTCCCCGTTGGTGGTCGCGAGGCTCGCGAATGAGTTCGCGCGAGCGCAGAGGGCTGCGTACAGGAGGTCGGTGTCCATCCCGGTGAGCACGAGCGGGCAGGCGCCGTACGCCGCAAGTTCGTCGTACCTCTCTCGATCGCCGATGCCGCCGATCATGAACAGCTTTCCGTGCTCGGCGCACGCGGCCGCGATCGCCTTGACCGCGTCGTCGACCGCCGGGTGCCGGTGGTTCCCGGGGACCCCGAGCTCGGCCGTGAAGTCGTTGGCACCCAGCACGAGGATGTCGACGCCCTGCTGGGCCGCGATCTGGTTGATGTTCTCGATGGCCTTGGGTGTCTCCACGAGGATCTGGACGACGGTGCTGGCGTCGAGCAACGGGTTGAGGTCCGCGGCCGGCGTCGGCTTCATCCCGAGCAGCGGCACTGTGGACACCTGCGAGCGCTGCCCGGTCGGAGGGAACCGGCATGCCCTGGCGATCTCGTAGGCCTCTTCGGCTGTCTCCACCCGTGGCGCCACGACGCCGTGGGCGCCGCCGTCGAGCACTCGGCCGATGATCCCGTAGTCGCGTTCCGGGATCCGTACGAAAGCGGACATACCGAGATCGCCGGCCGCGGCACTGAGGTCGCAGGCGGTCTGGACGGACATGGCCGAGTGCTCGAGGTCGATGACCACAGCGTGGTGGCCGGAGGCCTTCGCCATCCGGATGATGTCAGTGGTCCGTGCGTTCCTGATGCCGAGCATCAGCGTCTGGGTCCCGTTGCGCAGCCGCGCGAGGAACTGGTCGGGTGCGCTCACGACTCGTTCTCGCGAGGAGCCACGGCTGCCGGGGCAGTCGGCTCGAGGCCGTGCCCGAAGAACAGGGCTCCCATGTCGGGCCGGCCGAGGAGGTCGTCAGCCGGCTCCGCGAGGAGCACCCGGCCGCGCTCCATGATGACGCCGTCGGTCGCGAGCCGCAGCCCGAAGCGGACGTTCTGCTCGACCATCAAGACGGTGGCTCCGAGCGCGTTGATCCTCTGCGTCGTCTCGAAGACCGCTTCGGACGTCTTCGGGTCCAGTCCGAGCGTGGGCTCGTCCAGCACCACGACGCGCGGCTTGGTCATGAGTGCGCGGGCGAACTCGACGATGCGACGCTGGCCCCCGGAGAGGTTCACGGCCTTGTCGTGTGCGCGCTCGGCGACCGTGGGAAACAGTTCGGCGAGCTCATCGACCCGCCTCCGGACGGCGCGCCGGTCGCGGCGCCCGATGTAGCCACCGAGCAGCATGTTCTCGTGGACGGTGAGGTTGCCGAACAGCGCGTTGTGCTGCGGCACCTGTGCGATGCCGGCGGCGAGGATCGTTGCCGGGCTCTTGCCCTGGATGGGGCTGCCGTCGAGGAGGACCTCGCCGAGGCGGGGAGCGATGAGGCCGCTCAGCACTCGGAGAACGGTGGACTTGCCGGCGCCGTTCGGCCCGACGATGCAGGTGATGCTGCCGTCGGCGACGTCCAGGTCGAAGCCTTGGAGGACGTCGCCGCCTCCATAGCCGGCATGGACGTTGCGGAACTCGATCATGCCGGGCCTCCGTTCGCGGGTTCGAGGACGAAGTCCTCACCGAGGTAGGCCTCGAGCACCTGCGGGTCGGTGCTCACCTCGTCCGGGGCGCCGGAGGCGATCACCTGTCCTCGCGCCAGGACCGTGACCTCGTCGGCCAGGTTGAGCACGAACTCCATGTCGTGCTCGACGATGACGATGGTGCGGCCACTGGCGTTGAGTGCCTTGATCAGCGCGCTCAGCCGGTTAAGGAGTGTCCGGTTGATGCCGGCGGCGGGCTCGTCGAGGAGGATGACCGCGGGGTCGAGCATCAGGACCTGGGCCAGCTCGACGAGCTTCTTCTGTCCGTACGACATGTCGGTGACCTGGGCGTGGACGTAGTCAGCGAGACCGACGAACTCGAGC
This sequence comes from uncultured Actinomycetota bacterium, assembly GCA_963716655.1. GTDB lineage: Bacteria > Actinomycetota > Actinomycetes > Propionibacteriales > Nocardioidaceae > Nocardioides. The sequence continues at coordinate 336,758 of CAVQTV010000001.1, forward strand.
AGCTCGGTCGCGCGGGCGGCTTCTTCTCCGGAGACCGCCGATCTGGTCAGTCGCCGGAGGCTGAAGGACGAGTTCACGGCCACGACGTTCTCGAGGGCGGTCATGCTCGCGAACAGCCGGGGGAGCTGGTAGGTGCGGCCGATGCCCTTGAACGCACGCCTTGTTCGGCCGAGTCCTGACACGTCGCGCCCCTCGAGGAGAACGCGTCCCTCGGCGGGGCTGTAGGTGCCGTCGATGACGTTGAACAGTGTGGTCTTGCCCGATCCGTTCGGGCCGATGAGCGCGGAGATGGTTCCGTGACGGATGGTCACGCTCGCCTTGTTGAGCGCGAGCAGGCCACCGAACTTCATCACGATGTCGTCGGTGCGGAGGACGTCGTCGGTGCCCCTTGCGCTCAGCCGAAGGCTTGTCGGCACCGGCGGGAGGTCCATGTCGACGAGGCGGGCCCCGGTCCTGCTGACGGGGCCAGCGGTCCGGCGCCGCCACCACTGCTCGATGGTCGGGATGATGCCTCGCGGTAGGGCGAGGGTGACGAGGAGGAGGAGCCCACCGAACATGATGAGCCGGAAAGCGCCGGCGCTCAGGCCGCCCATGGTCGTGTTGGTGGCCTCGGACAGCGGAACGATGATGAAGGCGCCGAGCACGGGTCCCCACGTCGTACCCCTGCCGCCGATCAGCACGGCGAGGACGACTTGCATCGACAGGACGATGTCGAACATCGTGCTGATCGACAGGTAGCTGAGGTAGTAGCCGTAGATGGCGCCCGCGACCCCGACGAGCACCGCGCTCGACATGAACGCCAGGCTCTTGTAGACGGACGTGACGATGCCGATGCCGGCCGCCTTGTCCTCGTCGTCGCGGATGGCGACCAGGCCGAGCCCGAACTTCGAACGGCGGATCGCCCTCGTCATCAGGAGGCTGAGCAGAACCAGCGCGAACAGCGAGTAGTAGAACGGCCAGTTGTAGAACGTGAGGTTCCACTGTGGCAGCGGCATGGGGAATCCCTGGCTGCCGCCGGTGAGCGAGGAGAAGTTCCGCGTCAGCAGGCCGAGGAGCTCCAGCATCGCGAACGACACGATGACGAACGCCGGACCACGGGTTCGGCCGGTCGTGAGCCCGAGCGCGAGCGCGACGAGCGCCGCCGCGAGCCCGCCGAGCGGAGCGACCAGGAACGGCGACACACCCCACCGCTCGGACAGGATGCCGGCCGTGTAGCCACCCACGCCGATGAAGGCACTGTGGCCGAGGCTGATGTAGCCCGTGTACCCCGCCATGATGTTCCATCCCAGGCCGAGCACCGCCATCAGGAACGTGAGGATGAGGACGTTCTGGATGTAGGAGCTCGGCGTGAGCAGCGGGATGCTCCCCACGAAGACGATCCCTGCGGTGATGATCCAGGTCCGGTACCGCGCGAGGAGCGCGACGAGCCTGGAGACGGCGTCGGTCCGGGGCATCACACGTGCGCCCCGTCTGCTCGCTGCGTGCTGCCGAGGAGACCCTGCGGACGGACGATGAGGATCGCGATGATCAGGATGTAGGGCACGGTGGTTGCCCATTGGGTGTCGAGGTACGACGCAGTGAGCGCCTCACCGACGCCCAGGATCGCTGCGCCGAGCGCGGCCCCGAGCAGGCTTCCGAGTCCGCCGAGGATCACGACACAGAGGATCCGGCCGATCCACACGAAGTGCGCTTCGGGGAAGAACTGGTAGATGACGGACATCGCCGCCCCGGCGAAGGCGGTGGTGCCTGCGCCGATCGCGAACATCTGCGCCATCGTCCGCTCGACGTTGATCCCCACGAGCTCGGCGCTGTCGCGGTTGACCGAGCATGCCCGGATCGCTCGTCCGGCGTACGTCCCGCGTAGGAGGGCATACAGGGCGAGCAGGAGGACGATGGCACCCAGGCAGGCGTACAGCTGCGCCTGCGGGACGACGATCGGGCCGATCGTGAAGGACCGGTTGAAGTACTCGGGGGTCGCCAGGTGCAGGTCGGTTCCCCAGATCAGGGCCATCACGCCGCCGGCGGCGATGGCGGCCCCGAACGAGGCCACCATCGCCAGCTCGTGGTCGATCCGGTGCACCCGCGCGATGATCGCCCGGTAGAACACCCACCCGACGCCGTACATGATCGGCGTGGCCAGCACGCCCAGCAGCAGCGGGTCGATGCCCGTCCGGTCCCACACCCACCAGGTGAGGAACGCCGCCAGGACGATCATCGCCGCGTGCGCCAGGTTGATGATTCTCATGACGCCGAACACCAGCGTGAACCCCGATGACATGAGGGCATAGACACCCCCCACGAGGAGGCCCAGGACTAGCGTCTGGATCAGCTGGGTCACGGCTTCTCTCCGGTCGTCGTTCGGTCTGAGTGGCGGTTACTGCCAGGCCGGCTTCGGGTTCACGATCGTTTCGGTCGTCGCCGCAGACTCAGGCGAGACGATCTCGATGCTGCCGCCCTGGAACTGACCGAGGAGCATGTCGCCCTGTGGGCGTCCACTCTCGTCCCAGTCGAGCGGACCGACAATGGTCTCGACCGGGTTCTCGTGCAGCCAGTCACGGATTGCGTCCTGGTCGAGGCTGCCGACGGCCTCGACTGCGGTCGCCAGCACCTGGCCCGCGGTGTAGGAGTTGGCGGCGTCCTCACTCGGGGCGTAGCCGTACTCCTCTGTGTACCCGGACACGAACTCCTCGTTGGACGGGTACGTCGCCTCGGAGCTCCAGGCCAGGTACGTGAAGATGCCTTCGGTGTTCGCCTCGCCGACCGTCTCCACGTACGTCGGGTCTGTCGGGGCGTTCATCTGGTAGAGCATCTCGGGCGAGAAGCCGACCTTCTGCATCGACTGGATGAGCGACATGCCGTCGACGGCGATGGCGCCGTTGATGACCAGGTCGGGGTCCTCCTGCTTGATGGAGTTCGCGATCGAGTCGAAGTTCGTCGTGTCCGGGGCGTAGGTCTCGTTGTAGACGGTCTCGACTCCGAGCTCGCCGAGCTGCTCCTCGAACAGCGCAGCAGCCTGCGTGGTGTTGGGGTCGTCGATCTGGGCAAGCGCGAGCGTCTCGGGGCGTTCGTCCTCCGGCATCGACGCGATCAGCTCGACGAAGCGATCGGGGAGCTTCTGGGTCGTCGCGGGCTGTGCGAAGAACAGGTACTTGAAGTTGCGGTCGAAGATCTCGTCCGCGCCGCCGGAGGGCTCGACGTAGACGTATCCGTAGCGCTCGGCGATGGGAGCGACCGCGATGTTGAGGTCGGAGGAGAAGGTGCCGAGCAGGAGGTCGACCTTGTCCTGCGAGATCAGCCGGTTGTAGTCGGAGACCGCGGTCTGCTGGTCGAAGCCGTCGTCCAGAACCTTGAGCTCGACCTCGCGGCCCAGGAGGCCACCGTTGGCGTTCAGCTCGTCGACCCAGTACTGGTAGCCCTCCATGCCGGGCTTCGCGCGGTCTGCGACCGGGCCAGAGAGCGGGAGTGACATGCCGATGACGATCGGCTCGTCGGAGTCCGAGCCGTCGTCGGCGTTGTCGTCATTGCCGGAGAGCCCGCAGCCGGCGGACAGCGCCAACAGGGATGCGACCGCCGCAGCGGCTCGCACGTGGGTGCGTCGGTGGGTGGAGAGAATGTGTCGCATTGAGTGTCACTTCCTTGGATCGGCTCCCGAGGCGGCGGCTGGTTGTGGTCAGGTGGCGCTGGTGGCGACGTTTCGCGGGTCGGATGGCTCGTGCTCGGGGTAGGGCTCGCCATCGAGGCCCGGGACGGTGACCCGGCTGGGGTCGTTGTCGTGGTCGATGAGCTGCTGACTGGCGTAGTCGGTGACAGCGCCGGACAGCAGCTGTCGGGGGTCTTCGAGCACGACCCGCAGGCGCGTCGTCATCGCGGCCCAGTCGTCCGGCGCCGTGATCGGCGGCATCTCGCTCACGCCGCGGCTTCGCGACGGTGCGATGTCGCGCGGCGCGTGCGGCTCGAATGCCGGGTAGCCGTCGAACATGTCCTCGCCGAGGTCAGAGGTCGCGATGATCGTGGACCAGAGGCGCCGGTACGTCGTCTCCAGGGCCGCAGCCTCCGAGCGGTCTGCGCCGTCGTACAGCGGAAAGACGGGGGCGTGCGGTGCAATGAGGAGGTTGCGGTACGGCAGCCGCCCCCGCGAGATGGTGCGGATCACCTTGGCGACGCTGTTGCTCTCGATCGTCACCCCGGCGGTCGGGCGTCCCTGCTGGCCGGCGACCACCACCATGGCGTCTTCCCAGGCAACGACCTGGGCGTCGAACCACCCGATCAGACGGTGCGCCAGGTCGAGGCCGGAGAGGAAGAACGTCGCCACCATGACCCGGTTCACGGGCACGGGCAGGTGGGCCGCGGGGCCGGACAGGTAGTCGCGCCGAACCGCGGATGCGGTCAGGTAGTGGTCGTCGCGGAGCGATCGGGAGAGGAACGTCTCCGTCTGGCGGCAGGTGTAGTCGACCATGCGCGCGATCGCGCCCTCGCGGCCGGCGAAGGCCCCGACCGCGATGCCCTCGGACCAGAGCTCGGGGGAGTTGGCGCCCCGTGCCTGGGCGCATGCCCGGATCAGCCGCTCGCACTCCCGCCGCCAGTCTCCCTGGGGTGCCAGGCTCTTCATCCGAGCGATGGTGGCAACGGCCGGACCGAGGTGGGACACGGCTGCGAGCTCCTTGAAGCCACGAGTCTTCAGCCGGAACCCTTCGATCAACGGCGCCGAGCCGCTGCCTCTGTAGAAGGCGACGTCTCCGTGGGTGACGACGATGAGCGGCCGCTCGGCGTTCAACGACTCCGAGAGGGCGGAGAAGTTCGCGCCGATGCTGGTCGCCGAGCCGGTGTAGGTCTCGTACAGGTCGAGCAGCTCGGGGTTCGGGGGAGTCATGCCTTCACCCCGTTCCGCGGTTCGAAGTCGTAGACGACGGTCTCGGTCGCGAAGCGCACGTCGCCGGACAAGGCGTTGGAGACCACGAACTGCACGGAGCCTTCCGCGTGGGCGATCGGCTCCACATCGGTTCCGCCGCTGGTCGCGAACTCAGCGACCGGCAGGAAGTCGGCGCCGTCGACCGCATAGATCTGCGACGTCAGTGACGGCTTGGGGTCGGCTGGAGTGCCGGTGATGAAGTTGACTCGGACAAGGTAGTCGCGGCCCCCGACCTCGACCATGCGCAGCTCGCGCGCACCGGGACCTTCCAGAGTGCGGATCCGGTCGAACACGCCGTCTCGTAGCTCCATCACGGTGGGCGGGGCGTCGATGCTCGCAGCGACCAGGTAGTCGGATCCGTCGTGGTGGTAGTGGGCGAAGGCACGCCCGCCGTGCGGGAGGAGCTCCTGGTGAGGGACGTAGCGCTCACCCTGCCACCGGTAGAGCACGCTGGGGCCGCTGTGGTCGGCGTGGGCCACGAAGAGCTGACCGTCGGCCTCGAACGGGTGCCAGTTGTAGGCCCACGTCGAGGGGATCGCCTGGAACTCGACGAACGACGTCCCATCCCACTCGAGGATGAGCGAGTCGCGGTTGTCCGCGCCGATGCCGGGCAGGGCGAGCCCCTGGGCGAGTCCGAGGAAGTGGCGGCCGTCCCACTGCCAGTGCCTGAACTGCTTGGCGGCCATCGACGAAACCCCCTGGAACAGCTGGAAGGCGCCGTCGACCCACTCGTAGATCAGCGACTCGGTCGCGAACTGGTAGGGCCCCGCGCCGGTGCGGATACACGCGACTGCCAGGAACGCGCGCTCGCCGATCCGGAAGAACTCCGCGTCCTCGCCGCCCGGACCGGGCAGCTCGGCGTACGGGCTGAACCGCCCCTCGACCCTGCGCATCAGCAGCAGGCTGGTGTCGCTGTCCCCGGCGTTCATGCCGGCGGGTGCGCCAGGCACGTCGTACGCGAGCTGGGGGATCGCGAGCAGGTCCAGCCCGTCGAGCTGGAACCACTCGACGGCGCGTGCCCCGGAGGTGGGGATCCGCTGGACCTCGCGGAGAACGGACTTCATGACCTCGATGTAACTCGACTTGTGATTTCCGTCGCAAGTAGGCTGAGTTAACGCTTACGAGCACCAACCGTTAACAGGGATGACGCATGCTGGATACCGAGAAGCTCATCATGCTGCGCGCCGTCGCCGCCCACGGATCCATCGCGGCCGCGGCCCGAGACCTCGGCTACACGCGCTCGGCGATCTCGCAGCAGATGTCGGCGCTCGAGAGATCCACCGGCGCCGCGCTGCTCATCCGCGGCGGCAAGACGGTCACGGTGACGCCGCTGGGGCGCAAGCTGCTCGAGCACACCGAACGGATCCTCGTCGAGCTCCGCGCGGCCGAGGCAGTCCTCCGTCAGGCAGACGGTGAGGTCGCCGGAGCGCTGACGGTGGGGGTCGCCTTTCGCGAGGGACCGGCGATCATGAGCACCGCCCTGACCCGGGTGCGGCAGCGCTACCCGCAGCTCGAGCTGACGCTGGCGGCGGTCACCGGGGACCAGTGCGCCGATGACCTGCGGCACGGGAGGTTGGACGTGGCGATCATGTCCAGGTTCTCGAACACCACCCCTCCCTCCGACCCGGGGCTCCGCGAGTGGATCCTCGGCAGCGACCGCCTCGTCGTCTGCACGCCGACCGACCACAAGCTCGCTGGGCGGGCGAAGTGCACCATCACCGACCTCGAACCCGAGGGCTGGGTGATGTGCCAGAACAACTCCCTCGGGCAGCTGTCGACCCGGATGTGCAGCGAGGCCGGCTTCCTGCCCCGGGTGAACGCGTCCGTGCACGACGTGGCCACCGCGCTCGGTCTGGTCGGCGTCGGCTGGGGCGTGACCCTGGCACCGGAGCTGACGCCACCGCCGCACGTGGGTTCCGTCCACCGCCTCCCGATCGACGGCATGCGCACGCGCCGCTACAGCGTGCTGGCCGTCCGTGCCGGCGACGAGACACTGCCCGAGGTGGCAGCCGTCGTGAAGGCCGTGCACAAGGCGGTGTCGGAGTCCGCGTTCATTCGCCCTGAGCCGTCGGTCGGCACCTGACGATCGTCAGTCGGGCTGCGCGACCAGCCCTACGGCGTCGATCCCTGCGCATGCGGCGGTCTCGTCGTTGTCGGACGAGTCGCCCGAGACCCCGACCGCTCCGATCAGGTCGCCGTTCCCCGACCTGACGAGCACGCCACCCGGTACCGGGATCAAGGCGCCACCGACCGCGGCACCGGCGGCGGTGATGAAGTACGGCTGCTGCTCGGCCCGGGCCATGAGTGACCGGGAGCCCATTCCGAGCGCCAGGGCACCATTCGCCTTGCCGAACGCGATCTCGAAGCGGGCGTTCGACGATCCGTCCTGCCTCTGCGCGGCCACCACGTGGCCTCCCGCGTCGAGCACCGTCACCGTCAGCGGCTTGAGTCCGGCGGACCTGGCGTGGGCCAGGACCTCGGCGATGATGCGGTTGGCAGTGTCCAGTTCTAGTCGCATGCCGTCGATCCTTCCGGGTTCGGGTGATGCCGCTTCTCGAGTTGTCGGCGCCGGTGCAGAACGGGTTCTGTGTAGCCGCTGGGCTGCGCCAGGCCGTCGAGTACGAGCTCGCGGACCGCCTGGAAAGCCTCGCTGCTCGGGTCGTCGGCGATCGGGCGGTAGTCGGGGTCGCCGGCGTTCTGCTCGTCGACGACGAGGGCCATCCTGCGCATCGCCTGGTCGAGCTGCTCGTGGGTGATGACTCCGTGCCACAGCCAGTTCGCGACGTGCTGGGTGGAGATCCGGCAGGTCGCGCGGTCCTCCATGAGCGCCGTCCCGTGGATGTCGGGGACCTTCGAGCAGCCGACGCCCATCTCGATCCACCGGACGACGTACCCAAGAGCGCTCTGCAGGTTGTTCTCGAGCTCGGCCCGGACCTGATCCTCTGGGAGTGAGGCGGGGTCGCCGAGGGGGATCGTCAGCAGATCGGCGAGGGCGGGCTGGGGCTCCCGGCGTACCGCGTTCTGTCGGGCTGTGACGTCGACCCGGTGGTAGTGGATGGCGTGAAGTGTCGCGGCGGTGGGCGACGGGACCCAGGCGCAGGTCGCGCCCGCCAGGGGGTGTGCTGCCTTCTGTTTCAGCATCTCGGCCATGTCGTCCGGTGCCGCCCACATGCCCTTGCCGATCTGGGCCCGACCCTGGAAACCGGATGCCAGACCGGTGTGGACGTTGGCCATCTCGTAGGCGTCGAGCCAGGGCTGCTGCCGCATCTCCGCCTTGCGAACCATCGGCCCGGCGTACGTCGAGGTGCGGATCTCGTCGCCGGTGCGGTCGAGGAAGCCGGTGTTGATGAAGACGACCCGGTCGCGGGCCGCGTGGATGCACGCCTTGAGGTTGACCGAGGTTCGGCGTTCCTCGTCCATGATGCCGACCTTGATCGTGCCGTGGTCCAGACCCAGTGCTCGCTCGACCTGGGAGAACAGGTCGCAGGTCAGGGCGACCTCGTCCGGGCCGTGCATCTTCGGCTTGACCACGTAGATCGAGCCGGTGCGGGAGTTCCCTCGCGCGGTGTCGCCCCGCAGGTCGTGCAGGCTGCCCAGAGCGGTCACCAGTGCGTCGAGCACACCCTCCGAGACCGGATCGCCGGCGGCGTCGAGCACGGCGTCCGTGGTCATCAGGTGCCCGACCTGCCTGACGAAGAGGAGGGAGCGGCCGGGGAGCACCAGGTCGGCGCCATCGGGAGCGCAGTAGGTCCGGTCCGGGTTCAGTGATCGCGTGAAGGTTCGGCCGGCCTTCGTGACCTGTTGGCTGAGGGTGCCCTGCATGAGCAGGAGCCAGTTCCGGTAGCCGAGCACCTTGTCGTCGGCGTCGACGGCGGAGACCGAGTCCTCGAGATCCATGATGGTCGTGAGAGCGGCCTCGAGGACGATGTCCCGGACTCCGGCAAGGTCCGTGCTGCCGATGCTGTCGGCCGGGTCGATGGCCAGCTCGACGTGCAGGCCGTTGTTCACGAACAGGACTGCCGTCGGGGCGTCGGCCGGTCCTCGGTGGCCCGCGAGCTGGCTCGGCTCAGCCAGGCCGACCGGGCCGGTGGCGTGGTCAGCGACGAGGCCTCCGCCGCGGATCCGGTACGCCGTGACCTCGGCGTGTGAGCATCCCGCCAGCGGGAAGTGCGCGTCCAGGAAGGCGCGCCCGCGCGCGATCACCTCCGCACCCCGGACCGGGTTGTATCCCGGCCCCTTGGAGCGCCCGCCAGACTCCTCGATCGCGTCCGAGCCGTACAGGGCGTCGTACAGCGAACCCCAGCGGGCGTTGGCGGCGTTGGTCGCGAACCGCGCGTTGAGGAGGGGCACGACCAGCTGTGGGCCGGCCACGGTCGCGACCTCCGAGTCGACCCCCGACGTCGTGATCTGGAAGTCCTCGGGGGCGTCGACCAGGTAGCCGATCTCGCGCAGGAACCGCTCGTACTCGACCGGATCGGGCTGTCCGGGGCCGGCGAGGTGGAAGGCGTCGAGCTGCCGCTGCAGCCCTTCTCGCACCGCCAGCAGGTCGGCGATCCGCGGACCGATGTCGGCCACGATCCTCGCCGTTGCCGACCAGAAACTGGCCGGAGAGATACCGGTGCCGGGCAGTGCCTCGTCGGCCACGAACCGGTACAGCGGCTCGGCGATGTCGAGGCCCGCTTCGTGGACGCGGCTCATGCGATCAGTTTCCACATCGTGGAAGTATGCTTCTGCATGACGAAATCTAGCAGATGAGGGTGGCCGCCATGGAAGACCTGGGAACGCATCGTGAGAGGCACCTGGGTGGCGTCCAGTCCGTCCACCGCGCGCTGGACGTCCTCGAGGCCATCGCCTCGGCCGGCGGCAGGTCGACCATCGCCGACCTCGCGGTCGCCACCGACCTGCCGCTGCCCACCGCCCATCGACTCCTCCGGACGCTGACGGAGCGCGGCTACGTCCGTCAGCTCCCGGACCGCCGGTACGCGCTGGGTTTCCGGCTCGTCCCGCTCGGCGCCGTCGCCAACGTGCTCGTCGGTGACAACGCGGACGAGATCCTTGCGGGCCTGGTCCGCGCTCTCGGCGAGACGGCCAACCTCGCCGTCCTCTCGGGTACGCATGCCGAGTACGTCGCCCAGGCACCGTCCCGGTTCTCGATGCGGATGTTCACCGAGGTCGGTCGCCGCGTCGAGCTCCACTCCACCGGGGTCGGCAAGGCTCTGCTCTCGCAGCTCGACCCGTCCCGTGTGTCCGAGATCGTCCGGCGGGTGGGGCTGTCGGCCCACACGCCGTACACGATCACCAGCGAACACCGGCTCCTGCAGGAGCTGGAGCGGACCCGGACCAGGGGCTACGCGGTCGACGAGCAGGAGCAGGAGCTGGGTGTGCGGTGCGTCGCTGTTCCCGTCGCCCGCGGGCCGGCCGCGTTCATGGCCGTGTCCGTGTCGGGCCCGACGGTCCGGATGAGTGACGACGTCATCGAGGGCGCCGTGCCGCTTCTCGTGGATGCCGCCCGCCAGCTGACCGCGCCCTAGTCGATGGCCTGGATTCCTACGAGGGCGAGATCAGTCGACCGCGCGGATGGCGGCCGTGATGGTCGCCAGGGTGGCCTTCGGCTGCGACATCATCGGGACGTGTGAAGCACGCGACCTTGCTGATCGTGGCGCCCGCCCTGCTTGCCATGAACCGCTGGGTCTTCGGCGGGATGGCGTGGTCGTCGGTGGCGACCAGGTACCACGACGGGATGGTCTTCCACGCCGGTTCACCGGAGGGCTCGATGAACGCGGCGAGCGAGAACGGGCGCTGGGTGGCCTGCATCAGGTTGGTCGTCCTGCGGGGCAGGTCCCCGGCGAAGGCGCTGCGGAAGACCTCGGCCTTGATGTAGAGGTCGACGCCCTGGCTGCCGTCGGGCAGCGGGTAGGGCCGGTCGACCAGCGCGTCGGGGGTGATCTGGGTGCCCGGGTTCTTCGTGACCAGCTGCTCCAGCGCTCTCGCCGGCGTCGGGGGCGAAGGCGGCGATGTAGACCAAGCGCTTCGACGTTGTCGACGCCGCGGGCGGCGTTGCTGATGACGGCGCCGCCGTAGGAGTGGCCGACGAGGACGATCGGGCCGTCGATGGTCTGAAGCACGCTGCGGAGGTAGTCGGCGTCCGAGGTCAGGCCGCGCAGCGGGTTGGCGGGCGCGATGACCGGGTAGCCCTTCTTCTGGAGGGCTTCGATCTCGGCGTTCCAGCCCGACGAGTCGGCCCAGCCGCCGTGGACGAAGACGACGGTCGGTTTCGACGTACCGGCTGAGGTCGTCGCGTCGGCGGTGCTGTTCGTGGCGAGGCGTCGCGCTGGTCAGCGCGATGACGGCGGCGGCGACGGCGACGAGCGCGTCGTCCACGGCGAAGATCGAGATGGGACATGGTTCTTCTCCTTGCTCGTGACGTCTCGGCGGATGGGTGTGATCAGGCGCCGAGCGAGCTCGACGGCTGCCGTGGATGAGGTCGGCGACCGCCTGCGGCTGGGACACGTAGACCGAGTGGCTGCCGGGGACCTCCCGACGGATGGCGCCGGCGCGCTCGGCCATGCCGCGCTGGGCCGGCGGCGGGATCATCCGGTCGTCGCTGGCGACCAGGTACCAGCTCGGCTTGAGCCGCCAGCCGGGCTCGGTGACGGTGCCGCCGAGCGCGCCGACCCCCCACGGGACCTGCGAGTCGGCCATGAATCCCGCCTCGTCGGCGGGCAGGTCGCCGGCGAACGACTCGTGGAACTTGTCGCGGTCCAGGAACAGGTAGCCGTCGCGGGGCGGCAGGATCGGCGGGACCGGTGCTCCGGGTGGCGGGTCGGCGATCAGCGTGTTCACGGACTCCCCCTTGTCGGGGGCGAACGCCGCGATGTAGACGAGCCCGGCGACGCGCGGGTCGCTCCCGGTCTCGGTGATGACGACGCCGCCGTAGGAGTGACCGACGAGGACGACGGGGCCGTCGATGTCGTCGAGGACCAGCTTGGTGGCGGCGACGTCGCCCTCGAGGGACAGGGTCGGGTTCTGCACGACCGCGACCCGGTGTCCCTGGGCGCGAAGCCGGTCGTAGACGCCGCGCCAGCCGGAGCCGTCGACGAACCCGCCGTGGATGAGGACCACTGCCGGTCGGGTGGTTGCGTTCATGGCGTTCCTCCATGGGTCGGTTGGGAGATCGTCTCGACGTTAGGAACGGGCCGGCACGCAAGGCATCGGGGAAAACCCTCTGTGCGGTCGAGTGGACCCTCGCGCCGGGACCGGCGAGGTGGAGGATGATGGCCGTTGTGGAGGAAGCATCGGCGGCAGCGTTCGGGCTGTTCGGCCGTGAGGACGAGCTTCGTCTCATCACCCGCGTCCTCCACGCCGGCGGGAGCGCGGTCGTCACGGGCGAACCGGGAGCCGGGAAGAGCAGCCTGCTCCGGGTAGCCGACCAGCTCGCACAGCGGCGCGGCCGGCGGGTCCTGTCCGTCACGCCGAAGGAGTTCGACCGTGGGCTGCCCTTCGCGGGCCTCGCCGCGCTGGTCGACCAAGTTCCTGAGGGAGCCGACAGCGACCTTCCGGAACCGCAACGGCGCGGTCTCGCGATCGCCTTGCAGCGTGCCGAACCCGATGGCCCCGAGGTCGACGCGTTGGCCGTGCCGCTGGCTGTCCAAGGACTGCTGACACGTCTGTGCGCGTCCGAGCCGGTCACCCTCATCATCGACGACCTGCAGTGGCTGGACCAGGCCAGCCTCGGCAGCATCGGGTTCGCTCTTCGCCGCATCGGGATCGAGCGCGACCGGTTGAGCGTCCTGGTGGGCACCAGGCCGGACGGGATCGGTGCCGACCTGATCCGCAGCGTGCCGGAGCCCCGGCACGAGTTCACGCTGGCGCCGTTGGAGGACTGGGCGATGGGTCAGCTGCTCCGCGCCCGGCTGGGACCCCGCTGGACTCCACCGATGAGCGCCGGAGTCGCGCGCGTGAGCAGCGGGAACCCGTTCCTGGCGCTGATGATCGCGCAGGCGATGCAGTCCGACGTGTCCAAGTGGCGCTGGAGCATCCAGGACCAGCACGATCCCGTGTTCCCGGTTCCCCCGAGCCTCGCCGGCCTGCTCGGCGAGAAGGTGGCGCTGCTGCCAGAGCACGCACGCGACGTGTTGCTCCTGGTGTCCGCGGCTGGGCGGCTGACCGTCGCGCAGCTGCAAGGCGTCGTCGGCGAAGGGCAGCTCCGCCCGGCACTCGATGCCGCCGCGGACTGGGACGTGGCGACGGTTGCTGCCGGGTCCGTGGTCACGTTCACGCACCCGCTGCTGGCCTCAGCGATTTACGACGCCGCTTCACCTGCCGAACGTCGTCGTGCGCATCGTGTCCTCGCCGAGGTGCTCGACGACCCGGTTGAGCGGGCTCGTCACCGCGCGCGGACCGTCACGGCACCCGACGAGGCGGTTGCCGTCGAACTCGAGCGAGCGGCCGAGATCTCGCGAGCACGTGGAGCCCAACAGCTGGCCGGTGACCTACTGGAGGCGAGCTGCCCTGGCCACGCCGTCTCCCGACGAGACCCCCGCCGGCGTCGATCGCTGGCTCCGCGCCGTGGACGCCTACATGGGCGCGGGAGACGACCTCGCCGCGGACGAAGTGCTGGCAAAGGTGTCGGCGCTCGCGATCGACTCCGAAGCGCGAGCCGAAGTCTTGGTGCGACGGGTGAAGCTGGCCTCGGACGACTACTCCTGGGACCGGTCCCTGGCCGAGCAGGCGTTCCGGCTGGCGCCGCAGGGCAGTGAGATCCGCGCTCAGACCTTGCAGGTCCTCGGCACGATCCACCGCCTGCTGGGAAACGGCCGGCTTGCGTGGCGACTGACCCAGATGGCCGTCGCCGAGTCGAACGCAGTCCAGCGATTCGACCTCCAGCTCGTGGCCTTGAACGAGCGGTTGGAGACCGAAGGACTCTGGGGACTGGGCGACTCCGACCAGTCCAGGCGCGACGTCGAGCAGCTGGCGACAGTCGGTGCTGGACCTACCGCCAGCGGAGTGGGCGTGGACACAGAGCTTCCACGCAGCGTGGAACGACGAGACGGCCGAGAACCATGCCCGGGTCGGAATCAGGTCGGCCATTGACGTCGGCAGGTATGGCGACCTGCCGGGGCTCTACATCTGTCTGGTTCTCGTCCTGATCCGCGCCTCACGGGTGGAGGATGCCCACGACGCGCTGGACGAAGCGGACCGTTCCGGAGCATGGACGACGGCAGATGGCCGCCAGGAGGACATGGCCCGCATCCTGGTCACCGCCTACACCGGCCACCTGGACGCGGCTCGGGAGAATGCCCAGCGCGCGCTGACGCGACCGCGAAACAGCGGATCGACGTACTGGCGAGGTGGCTTCCTCGCCCAGCTCGGGTTCATCGAGACCTCGGCCCGGAACTGGCCGGCAGCCCTCGAGGCACTCCGGGAGCTCGCGGAGATCTTCGAGACCACCGGGATGGTCGACCTCGAACAGCTGCTCTGGGGCGTCGACTACGCCGACGCCGCCTTGCAGACCGGATTCACGGCGGACGTTGAGACCGCCATCGCTGTGCTGCGACGTCAAGGGGCAGCCGGCCGTCCGGAGGCAACAGTCGCCGCGGACCGCTGCCAGGCGCTGCTCAAGGCCGCTCGCGGAGACGTCGACGACGCCCTGCACGACCTCGTCGCCATCGTCGACCGCTCGGGAGCCGAGTGTCCCTTCGAGGCAGCACGGTCCCGGCTGGCGTTGGGACAGGTCTACCGCCGCGCCGGGTACAAGCGGATGGCCAGCGACGCACTGGAAGAGGCGGCGACCCGGTTCGAGCTGTTGGGTACACCGCGATGGGCCGAGCGGGCCCGAGACGAGGCCAGCCGGGTGGGTCTGCACCCCACGACGAACGAGCTCACGGAGACGGAGCGCCGAGTCGCCGGCCTTGTCGGGTCGGGACATTCCAACCAGGAGACGGCAGACGCGCTCTTCGTGTCGGTCAAGACGGTGGAAGCCAACCTGACCCGGATCTATCGCAAGCTCGACTTACGCTCACGGACGGAACTTGCCAACCACCTGAACGCACTCGAACTCACAAGGGACGACGACTGACCTCCGCCCTTCGCACTCGAAGACGCGGGCGCTCGTGCCGATTCGCTCGATCCCGCTCAGAGCCGTCTGTGAACGGTCAACGCGGCGAGGCCGGTGGTCACGGGCACCGCCGCGATCAGGCCGAGGGTCGCGACGACGCTGCGCACGATCTCCTGCGCGATGAGCTGGTCCGTCACGACCCCGCCGATGGATTCGTTGTTGGCGACGATGAGGATCAGCAACGGGAGCGACGAGCCGGCGTAGGCGAGGATGATCGTGTTCACCACCGAGGCGATGTGGGAGCGTCCCGACGCGGCTGCCGGCACGGTAGAGCTGCGCGACGCCGTACGCCGGGTTGGCGTGGGCGAGCTCGGTGACGGTGGCGGCCTGGGTGACGGTGACGTCGTCGAGCACACCGAGCGAGCCGATCACGATCCCGGCGAGCAGCAGGCCCTCCATGTTGACGGCGTGGGTGATGCCGAGGGACGTCGAGATGTCGTCGGTGATGCCGGTCAGGTGCAGCGCGGAGACGGCGACGCGCGGACAGCAGGCCGGTGAGGGCGAGACTGACCAGCGTGCCGAGCACCGCCACGGTCGTCGACAGCGCGAACCCATGGGTCAGGTACAGCACCGTCAGCACGATCGCCGAAGACCCGACGATCGCGACGAGCAATGGCGGTTCGCCGGCCAGGATCGCCGGGACCACGAAGAACAGCAGCAGCGCGAACGTGACCGCCAGGCCGACCAGTGCGGTGACACCGCGCCAGCGACCGAACGCGACGAGCGCGAGGACGAACGCCGCCACGAGGATCCACAGCCCGCTGCCGCGCTGGTGGTCGACGATCGCGTAGACCTCGCCGTCCGGGGTCGTCGGTCTGGATCAGCACGACGTCATCGCCTTCGGCGATCTCGGGGGCACCCGGGCCGTTGGGCAGGGGCGTCGTGACCTCCTGACCTTCGTCGGCACCGGTGGTCACCCGCACCGTGGCGGTGCCGCACCCGTTGACGTCGTCAGCGAGCTCCTCGGAGCACGGCTCCTGATCGATGGCGATGACCTCACCACTGAACTGCTCGGCCGACCCGGACTGCTCCGAGCGCGATCGACGCCGTCGGACGGCCACAGCCAGATCATCGCGACCAGCGTGACCACCGCGATCGGCGCGATCACCGCGACAGGCGAGTCGGCGCAGCTGCCCGCTCTCCGGCGCTGCGTGTCGCGGGTGATGTGCGCCCATGGCAGCGGTCCTCACCAGATCGGAGACCTCGGACCCGGGTGGCGCCGAGCGCTGGCTGCCGATGCTAGCGCTGGGTCTTCGATGGTTGGGGCGCGGCTCCTGTCCCAGTCGCTGTGGCTGAGTGGCGGCGGACCCAGCGGCGGGCGCCTTGATCGAGGTACCAACCGCTAGGGTCGGCGCGTGACTCAGGCCAGCCGTAATCTCCTCCTCACGGCTGCCGAGCGGCTCTTCGCCGAGCGCGGGCTCGACGCCGTCTCGCTGCGCGCGGTGATGGCCGAGGCGGGCACCAACGTGGCCGCGATCCATTACCACTTCGGCAGCAAGGACGCGCTGATCCGGGCGCTGGTCGAGTGGCGCAGCGCTGAGGTCGCGCAGCGGCGCGACCCGTACCTGCTGGCGCTGGAGGAGCTGGAGCTGCCGACGGCGGCGGGGCTGGCCGAGGCGATCGTGCGGCCCGTGGCGGAGATGGTCGCCGACGGCGGCGAGGCGTGGGTGCGCTTCGTCTACCGGATCGCGGCGACCCGGCACCCGGCGTTGACGCTGCTCGACGACACGTTCGCGCCGGCCGCGAACCGCATCGGCGCCCTCCTCCGGCGGACCGACCCCGACCTTCCGCAGACCACGGTCCGTTTCCGGGTGAGCGAGACCCTGGTGACGACGTTCCGCGTGCTCGGCGACCTCGAGGCGACCGGCCGCACCCTGACCCCGCGGGGCGGGCTCGTCGGCGACGCCGTCGTGGTCGACGAGCTGCTCGCCCTGGTCACCGCGATGCTGGGAGGACCGTCACCTCGAAGCCGTTGACGACGGCGTTGCCGGACGGGGTGTCCACGAGCCGGCCCGGCGACAAGGCGTTGGTGTTCACGCCGGGTTGGCCCGCCGCGACCGTCAGCCGCGCTGTCTCCTTGTCGTGGCCCCACCCGTGCGGCGTCGAGACCACGCCCGGCAGGATCCCGTCGTCGACCTCGAGCGGGATGTCGATGGTCCCGCTCTCCGAGCTCACGCGCACCAGGTCGCCGTCGGTGAGCCCGCGCCGGGTCGCGTCGACGGGGTGCATCAGCAGCGTGCAGCGGTTGGAGCCCTTCGCCAGCGCGGGCACGTTGTGCAGCCAGGAGTTGTTCGAGCGCAGGTGGCGACGGTTGACCAGCACCAGCTCCGGGCGCGGCCGCGCCAGCCGCTCCTCGAGCCGCGGCAGGTCGTCGGTGATGTACGGCGGGGCGAGCACCATCAGGCCGCTCTCGGTGTCGAGCACGTCGGCCAGCCGGCTCCGCATCGGTCCCAGGTCGACGCCGTCGGGGGCGGCCTGCACCTTGGCCAGGGTGAGGCCGTCGGGGTTCTCGCCGTACCGGTCGCCGAACGGCCCGGACCGGATCTGGAGGTCCAGCAGCCGCAGCGGCCCGCCCTCGCTGTAGTGCTCGCGCGCGGCCGCGCCGTCGACCCCGTGCGCCATCGCCAGCACGTCAAAGAACCCGTCGTCGATCGCCGCCACGTCGAAGTCGGCCATCGGGGTGCCCAGGCACGCGCCGGCGAGGCGGATCAGGATCTCCCACTCGCCGGGGTGGTCCTCGTCCGGCTGGAAGATCGCCGGCGAGAACTTGGCCGCGCTGCGCACCGCGAACATCCAGAGCATGTCGTCGTGGTGCGGCGACTCGAGCGCCGACAGGCCCGGGAAGATCACGTCAGCGTGCCGGGTGGTCTCGTTGATCCAGAGGTCGATGCTGATCATCGCGTCCAGGCCGGGCAGTACGGCGTCGAGCCGGTCGCCCTCCGGCGAGGACAGCACCGGGTTGCCGGCGACGGTGAAGAGCGCCCGGATCTGGCCTTGACCGGGCGTCCCGATCTCCTCGTGCAGGCAGGAGACCGGCACATGGCCGAGGACCTCCGGTGCGCCGCGCACCCGGCTGCGCCAGCGGCCGAAGTTGGGCACGCCCTTCTCGAGGTCGGGCATGGGCAGGTCGCTGACCGTCCACGCGGACGGGAGCGGGAACATGAGCCCGCCCTCGACGTCGAAGTTGCCGGTGAGGATGTTGACCACCTCGACCAGCCAGCTCGCGAGCGTCCCGAACTCCTGCGTGCACAGGCCGATCCGGCCGTACAGCACGGCGCGCTCGGTGCTCGCCAGCTCGCGGGCGAGCTCACGCACCTTCTCCGGGGCGATGCCGGTGGCCTCGGCCACCCGTTCCGGCGTCCACTTCCGGGCCAGCTCGCCGAGCGCCGCCACCGCGTCCGCGCCGCCCTCGACCAGCTCCGCCACGTGACCGAGGTCGACCAGCCCCTCCTCGAAGAGCACCTGCACCATCGCCAGCAGGAACGCCGCGTCGGTGCCGGGCACGATCGGCAGCCACTCGTCGGCCTTGGCCGCGGTGCCGGTGCGCCGCGGGTCGATGACCACGACCCGGCCGCCGCGCCGCTGGATGCCGGCGATCTCGCCCATCAGGTCCGGGCAGGCGAGCAGCGAGCCCTGCGAGGCCTGCGGGTTGGCGCCCATGATGATCCAGAGGTCGGTGCGCTGGACGTCGGGCACCGGGATCTTCCACATGCCGCCGTACATCAGGTGCGCACCGAGGTTCTTGGGCCACTGGTCGACGACGCCGGGGGAGTAGATCATCGGGATCCCCGACATCCCGATCAGGATGCCGATGTAGCGGCTGAGGTCCATCGCGTGGGCGAGCGGGTTGCCGACGTACGCCGTGACCGCCTCGATGCCGTGCTGGGCGATGACCGGCGCGAGCAGCTCGTCGCAGCGGGCGTACGCCTCGGCGTACGACACCTCCTTGAACGTCCCGTCCGGCTGCTTGACGACGGGTCGGCGCAGCCGGTCGGGGTCGTGGTGGAGGGCGCCGAGGGTCGTGCCCTTCGGGCAGATGTGGCCCTTCGACCAGACGTCGTCGCGGTCCGGCGTGATCTTCTCGACGTGGTCGCCGCGGACGTGCACGTTCAGTCCGCACATGGCCTCGCACAGCGGGCAGGTGCGCTTGTGGACGACGAGCGGGAGGTCGGTCATGGCCGGACAGTATCAAAGTGGTTCAATCACATGATTGAAAATGGCGTACGCTCCAGACCATGCAGCTCGCCGGTGCCGTGCAGGACGCGATGCTGCGCCACCCGAGGACCACTCCGGCAGACGCGACGGTCGCCGAGCTGCGCCGGTTCTTCGCCGACGACCACGTGCATGCCGCGCTGCTCCTCGAGGACGGCGAGCGACTGGTCGCCGTCCTCGAGCGCGACGACCTGGCCGGGGCCGCCTGGTGGACCCGCGCCCGGGACCTCGGCGCGCTGGCGGGCCGGATCGTCCGTCCCGACGCGGACCTGGCGACGGTCCGGGCGTCGATGCACGCCGGACGCC
Source organism: uncultured Actinomycetota bacterium (assembly GCA_963716655.1). Classification (GTDB taxonomy): domain Bacteria; phylum Actinomycetota; class Actinomycetes; order Propionibacteriales; family Nocardioidaceae; genus Nocardioides. Next base: position 356,302 of record CAVQTV010000001.1, read on the forward strand.
GCCGGCTCGCCGTCGTCGACGCGGACGGCCGGCTGCTCGGACTGCTGTGCCTGAAGCGGCACGGCCGCGGCTTCTGCTCGGACGCCGAGGTCGCCGCGCGGCCGGGGACGCCACGGGCCCCAGGCACGCGCGACGCCGCCGTAGTCTCGACAACCTCGTGGGGCCGCAGGCGAACGGAAAACGACCCCTGACGATGGAAGGTGTCTTCGCAGGTCAGGGGCCGTTTCAGGCACCGGTCACGCGGCCATCAGGCCACGCTGGATCAGATGTCGTAGTTCTGACTGGGCACTGGGGCTGACCTGCGCAAACACCCCATAGAGATCGTCATGGGCCGCCCTCGGGCCGCAAAGCTTCGGAAGAGAATGCGAACTGTCCGGTTCTTGGGGGAGTGGTTCGAACATTTCGCAGGTACGCATGACGCGAGCCGAGGCCCCCACCAAGAGCGGCCCCGTCACTGCGCCCGAGTGACAGGGGCTCGCTCGGCGAGTCCAAATCGAGTGACCGGGGTCAGACCGGACCGAGAGGTTGTCTCCTCCCTTCGATGACGACTGCTCCGCGAGTGGGGCTCGTTCCGGGCCAGACATTCCCGCTCGAGCGTTGGCGCGGTTTCCCCGCGCATAGGCCGAGTAAGCCCAGCAGATGCGCGCCGCGACCCGGCACGCGTTGTGAACCGCAGCCCTCAAGCCGGCCATCATCTCCGACGAGGCCCCATCGCCGCCGCGCTGCGCCGCTCCGAGCCGCCGCACTGACGCTCGCCGCACTGTCGCTCGCCGACCTCGAGCGGAAGCCGGGACCGATCGCCCGAGAGGGCATGACGTTCGGTCTTCTGGGTCAGGTCCGGAACACGTCGGGGATCCCGTCATGGTCGGCGTCGACTTGTTCCGCCTCGCAGATCCGGCGATAGGTCCGGTTGCGCAGGCGTAGCACCACGATGGCGGCGAGGGCAGCGGCTACGGAGCCGACCAGGACGCCGACCTTGACGTGGTCTTCGCGTTCGGAGCCGTCGGCTGAAGGCGAGGTCGCCGATGAGCAGCGAGACGGTGAAGCCGATGCCGGCGAGCATGGCCATGCCGATGACGTCGATCCAGGAAAGTTCGTCGTCGAGGTCGGCCCGGGTGAAGGTGTGCAGCAGCCAGGTGCTCCCCGCGATGCCCACGGCCTTGCCGAGGACCAGCCCGGTGACGATGCCCAGTGCGACGGGGTCGCTGAGGGAGTCCAGCAGGCCTTCCCAGCCTCCGATGGAGACGCCGGCGGCGAAGAAGGCGAAGATGGGGACCGCGACCCCGGCGCTGACGGGTCGGACCGCGTGCTCGAGCTGCCAGGCCAGGCCGGGCCCCGCCTCGGGGCCGCCGGCTGCCTCACTGCGCACGACGGGGACGGTGAAGGCCAGGAGGACGCCCGCCACGGTGGCGTGGACTCCGGACTCGTGGATGAGCACCCAGGTGGCCACGGCCAGGGGGATCAGAAGCCAGGCCGAGCGAATGCCCTTCTGCACGAGGTAGCCGAACGCCGCGATCGGCAGAATCGCCAGGGCCAGGAACCCGAGGTCGAGCCGGTCGGTGTAGAAGATCGCGATGATGGTGATGGCCAGAAGGTCGTCCACCACGGCCAGCGTCAGCAAGAAGGTGCCCAGCCCGCTCGGCAGGTGGGTGCTGATCACGGCGAGGATCGCGACGGCGAAGGCGATGTCGGTAGCGGTCGGGATGGCCCAGCCGTTCAAGGCTCCCTGGGGGCCGAGGTTCCAGAGGACGTAGCACAGAGCTGGGACAGCCATGCCGCCGAAGGCTGCTGCGACCGGGAGTGCTGCGCGGCGAGGGTCGCGGAGGTCGCCGGCGACGAACTCCCGCTTGAGCTCCAGGCCGGCGACGAAGAAGAAGATCGCGAGCAGCCCGTCGGCGGCCCAGGTGCCGAGACTGAGGTCGAGGTGTAGCGCCGAGGGGCCCACGGTGAGGTCACGCAGGTCCTCGTAGGTGGACGCACCGGGACTGTTGGCCCACACCAGGGCCGCAGTCGCGGCAAGGATGAGCAGTATCCCGCCGGTGGTCTCGGCCCGCAGGATGTCCGCGACCCGGGAATGCTCGAGGAAAGATCCACGCGAGAACAGTCTGGGCGAGCGAGACGGTGCGGTAGCCATCTGAAGGGTCCTTCGGGGTCGGGGCCGGAACTGCCGACCAGGCTTCCCGGCACACCTCTTCCAACACCCTAGGGGCACTCGGGGTCGAACCCCGAGTCGTGCCGCCGGCCCGGGAGCTGCAAGTGAAATCACGGAACTCGCCCTGTGGTGCGGAGGGGTCGAGAGTCGTCCCAGGGCGTTCGTCCGGTCACCGGGCTCCTGAGACACTGACAGGATGATCGGACAGGACGGCCCGCTGCCACGTCGGAAGAGTCCTCGCTCCGCGCGTGAGCAGGTCCACATGGCGAAGGAGCTGGGTCACCAGCTCTCGGTGGTCAGTGCGACGCCCCCGAGCCGCCTGGTGGCCCTGCCGCGCTCCGCGTCCGCTGCCGATGCGGATGGGCGGAGGACCGCATCGTGGGGTCGCGACGGTCTGCGAGCTTCCTCATGGCGGGGCATCTCAGGCAGGTCCTCGCTGAGGCCACCAGCGGCGGCGACGGATATCGCTCGCCGGAGGGCGGCGGCTGACCCAGGGTGGAGAGCTGCAGCCCGACCGGTCAGGCGAAGCCTGGGCATGTCAGGCGAGAACGAAGTATCGAAGCAGCACGTAGGGCACGCAGAGCGTGATGGTGACGGCAGTGACGACCAGCCCGTAGCGGGTGAACATCCAGAAGGTGATGGGATGTCCGTTGCGCTTGGCGATACCGGTGACGACCACGTTCGCGCTGGCGCCGATGGCGGTGGCGTTTCCTCCAAGGTCGGCACCGAGCGCGAGGGCCCACCACAGCGACTGTTGAGCCGGTGGGGCGGAGTGCCCCGGTCCGACGAGCTCGTACACCAGGGGCGCCATGGTGGCCACGTAGGGAATGTTGTCGACGATGCCTGAGAGGACAGCCGAGCCCAGCAGCATGCCCACCGCGGCGGGGGCGTAGTTGTCGCCGATGCGGGTCGTCAGTGTGCCGGCCAGGTCGGCGATCACGCCTTGGTGGACAAGCGAACCGACCATGATGAACAGACCGGCGAAGAAGAGCAGTGTTTCCCACTCGACGTCCTCCAGGTACGACGTGTGCGGGACCCGCGAGACGAGGATCGCCGCACCCGCGCCGAGCAGGGCCACCAACGAAGGCTCGAGGTGGGTGAGCGAGTGCGTCACGAAGCCGACAAGCACGAGGAGCAGCACGACACCGACACGGACGAGCAGACGTGGGTCGGTGATCGTCTCTCGAGCCTCCAGCCGCATCACCGCCTCAGCTCGCTCGGCGTCGTAGGTCAGGTGACGGCCCCAGAGCCACCAGCACAAGTCCGACGAAGACGACCAGCAACACCACCACGATCGGAGCGAGATGGATCAGGAAGTCGTTGAACCCAGGTCGGCTCGGCTGGCGATGATGATGTTCGGCGGATCGCCGATCAGTGTTGCCGTGCCGCCGATGTTGCTGGCCATCACCTCCGCCAACAGGAACGGAATGGGATTCAGGCCCAGACGCTCGCACAGCAGCAGGGTCACCGGGGCGATGAGCAGCACCGTCGTCACGTTGTCCAACAAGGCTGAGGCGACGGCGGTGATCAGGACCAGCAGCACCATCATCCGGAACGGGCGGGCACGGGCGCGTTGTGCCGACCAGATCGCCACGAACTCGAAGACGCCGGTCTGCCGGAGGACACCGACCATCACCATCATGCCGAACAGCAAGAAGATGACGTTCCAGTCGATCCCGGTGTCCTCGGAGAAGAAGATGTCGTGGCCGCGCACCGACCCGATCGCGACCATGGCCGCTGCGCCGAGCAGAGCCACGGCTGCCCTGTTGAACCGTTCGGTGACGATGACGACATACGCGGTGGCGAAAACCAGGATGGCCAACCAGGCAGTCAGCTGACATGCGTTCACCGACCAGTCACGGCACGAGAGCGTGGAGTGGCGTGCATGTGCACCTTTCGGGGTCGCGAACGATGTTCGCCGACCAGACTTCCCGGCACTCCGAGGCTCAGGCTACACGTGCAAAGCGCGGGGTAACGGTCGCGGTCAGTGGTCGTCGTCACCGCGGTGCAGCACATCACGTGCCAGCCGGCGCTGGACGAGAGGGCTGTCCTGTCCCGCTGCCGTGGCGATCGCAGCCAGGACCCTGCTCAACGTGATGACGCCGTGATAGTCACCCTTCCGGTCAACTACCAGGATCAGCGGTGTGTGGCCGCTGTCCATGACGCTGGCGATCTCGATCAGCGTGTCCTCCGGAAGCACGGACGGTGGCTTGGCGGCGGTCAGTCGTTTGGCCTCCAGCAGCTGTCCGATGGTGGCTTCGTTCAAGACTCGGCACAGCTCGTCGGCGCCGCGCTCGTCGTAGGCGTGTGACAGGTTGGGCTCGTCACGCACGTACTGCGGGAGGACCAGCGTCAGCAGCTGGCTGCCGGGAATGATCGCGATGGGGACGCCTTGGTCATCGGCCACGACCAAACCGGACAGGCGGTACTCCGCGATGACGCGGGCCGCCTCGGCCCCTGTCGTCGCGCTCGTGACCGTGGGGACCTGCTCGGCGAGGCTCGACTGCCTTCACGCTGTCACTGTCGCACAGGGCGGGCCCATGCGAACGTGCCCGGAAACCGGTCCCAAAGCCCACACGCCTCGAAGCCGCGCCGTTGACGTCACACCATGGTGGTCGGAGGATTGAGGCATGCCAAGGCGACAGCATGGTTCGCACGTCGTCATCCTGGCCGGTCTCCTCGGCGGCGGAATCGCCATCGCCACCGTGGCCCTCGACGCGTCCGCCATCATCGGTTTGGCCCTGCTGGGTGCTCCGCTCGGGGCCTGGTTCGTGCTCTACGACCAGGTGATGTGCAAGAACGAGCGGGTCTCCTGGTCCCTGACGGGCGCAGGTGCCGGGCTCGGCGCCTCTGTGCTGCCCGTCCTCGCAGCGCTTGAACACGTCCTCGGCGATCCCGTTTGGATGTTCGCCGTAGCGCTCGTCGTCGTGTGGGCCGTGATGAACTCGATCAATTCCGCTGGGAGGCGGCCGCACCGCACCGCCATCGACTGACCGGTGACGCGGCTCTGCCCGTCGCGTAGATCGGGGCGCTTGTGCGAACCGCAGACCCGCATGACGATGGCTGGGTGGTGCGACATGACCCCGAGGTGGACGCCTGGTTTGACCGCTACGAGAACCCGCAGAAGCCCCTGGTGCTCGCGGTGCGCGATGTGGTGCTCGAGGCTGACCCACGGGTCGGTGAGTGCATCAAGTGGCAGGCACCGACCTTCACCTACCAGGGCAACATCGCATCGTTCTTTCCCAAGGCCAAGAAGCACGTGTCGCTGATGTTCCACGCGGGCGCCGCGCTATCGGACCCCAGCGGCATCCTCGAAGGTGAGGGAGCGACGTCGCGGTCGCTGAAGATCGTGGACGACGACGACCTGACGGCCAAGACGCCCGCGCTGCAAGGGCTGGTGCGGTCCTGGATCGAGCTGCGCGACGGCAACGGGGTCGACGCTTCGTGACGGTCGACGTCCATGTGGAGACGACGCTCGCGCGGCCGCCTGGCAAGGTACGCGGCGTACGTCGGTGATCCCACCAAGGCATCGGAGTGGTACGTGAACATCAAGTCGGTGCGGTGAGAGACGCCGCCTGTCGCGGTGGGCTCGCGGATGGACTTCGTGGCGCAGTTCCTTGGTCGGCGAATTGCGTATCGCTGATGCCTCGAAGTGGTTACGCCGCCGGCAAGGTTCCTGAGGAGCACTACGCGTCCGCGTGGGCTCGACAGGCCGACGGGGTGGTCGTCGCGCTGAGGTGCCACAACGTCTACGGACCCGTCATGCCGCGGGACACGCCGTACTCCGGGGTCGCCTCGATCTTCCGCTCGTCACTTGAGAGGGGCGAGGCTTCGAGCGTGTTCGAGGACAGGGCTGCGCACACGACTTGGCACAGTGGGGCACATGAGAGATCTCATCGCGGGCGTCGCCGTCATCGGCGGCACGGGTTTCTACCGGTTCCTCGAAGACCCGCAGACCCACGACGTGCAGACGCCGTACGGCGACCCGTCGGCCCCGGTCGCGGTCGGCATCGTCGCAGGGCGCCCCGTGGCGTTCTTGCCCCGCCACGGCCCCGACCACGCGTTCCCGCCGCACCGCATCAACTACCGCGCCAACCTCTGGGCGCTGCGGTCGCCTCGGGGTCCGTCAGGTGCTCGCGCCGTGCGCGGTCGGCGGCTTGCGCACCGACGTCGCGCCCGGCGACGTCGTCGTCCCGGACCAGCTCGTCGACCGGACCAGCGGCCGGACCCACACGTTCGTCGAGCGCGGCGCGGTGCACCTGCCGTTCGCGGATCCGTACTGTCCGCGGCTGACGGCGATCGTCGGCCGCAGCCGATTCGGCGATCAAGGTCGGCGGCACCATGGTGGTGATCGAAGGACCTCGCTTCGCCACCCGCGCTGAGTCCCGGCACTACGCGGCCCAGGGCTGGACGCTCATCAACATGACGGCCTACCCGGAGGCGATCCTCGCCCGCGAGCAACGGATGTGTTACGCCTCGATCGCGCTTGGTCACCGACATGGACGCGGGAGTCGAGGAGGGCGGCGGCGTCAGCCAGGCCGAGGTCTTCGCGCTGTTCGAGGCGAACCTGGCGCGCCTCACCGGGCTGCTCACCGACACGATCGCCGCCCTGCCAGATCCCGCCGGCTGCACCTGCGCCGGCTGGGCCGACGACATCGAGCTCACCTACGAGATCCCGTGAGGGTGCTGCTCACCGGTTCGGCCGGCTTCATCGGCTCCGCGGTCGGGCGGGACCTCGAGACGTTGGGGCACGAGGTCGTCCGGGTCGACGCGATGCTGCCGCAGGCCCACGGCGTGCCGACCCCGCCCGTTGGCACGCACCTTCTCGACGTGCGGGACGCCGACTCGTGGGCGGCGCTGCTCGCATGGTGTCGACGTCGTGTGCCACCAGGCGGCGATGGTCGGCGCGGGGCTGTCGGTGGCCGACCTGCCGTCGTACGCCGGACACAACGACCTCGGGACGGCGTCGCTCCTGGCGGCCATGCACGAGGCCGGCGTCGACAGGCTGGTGCTGGCCTCGTCGATGGTCGTCTACGGCGAGGGGCGCTACACGTGCGCCGAGCACGGGCGACCAGTCGCCGCCGCCGCGCAGCCGCGAGGCGCTGGACGCCGGTGACTTCGAGAACCACTGCCCGAGCTGCGGTGCGCCGCTCGGCTGGGGGTTGGTCGACGAGGGCGCGCGGCTGGACCCGCGGAGCTCGTACGCCGCCAGCAAGGTGGCCCAGGAGCACTACACGGCGGCGTGGGTCCGCCAGGCCGGGGGCTCGGCCGTCGCGCTGCGCTACCACAACGTCTACGGACCGGGGATGCCGCGGGACACGCCGTACTCCGGCGTCGCCGCGATGTTCCGCTCGTCGCTGGAGCGTGGCGAGCCGCCGCAGGTGTTCGAGGACGGCGACCAGATGCGCGACTTCGTGCACGTCGACGACGTGGCCCGGGCCAACCTCGCCGCGCTGGAGGCGGTGGTCGGCGGCAGGAGCGGGGGAGTTCGATGCCTTCAACGTCGCGTCGGGGCAGCCCGTCTCGATCGGCACGGTGGCTGAGCTGGTCACGGCCGGGCTCGGGACGCGATCTCGTCCCGGAGGTGACCGGTGGCTACCGGCTCGGCGACGTGCGGCACATTGTCGCCTCGCCGGAGCGAGCCCGGGTCGCGCTCGGGTTCGGCGCCGAGGTCCGCCCAGAGGACGGCCTCCCGGCTTTGGCCACCGCACCCTTGCGCGAGCCGTAGCCAGGCCGTACGACCTTCGAGCACCCGTCGAGGGCAGGTGCGGACCTAGTGCGCAGCGGAGGGTGGTGTCGGCGAGACCCGCCCCAGCACTTCGACCGCGACGCCACGAAGGCCACTCGCGCCAGTTCGAGAATGAGGTTGCGGTGGAGGAAGGCCGACGCGGGCACGCCGTGCAGGCACCATCGGCCACCACGGGATCGTCGCTACCGGTCTCGAACACGGAGCTGCCCACTCCGGCGGCCGAAGAACGGCCGCCCCCAGGCTTGATGGCGCTCGCTGAGTTCCTGGCAGACGACGTCGTCTCCTCGTGTCTTGATTCAAGGCGTCAGCCGGGGGGAACGGCGTCGCCGTCGGGCTGGACGGCGTACCAGTTGCCGCCGTTGAGGAACACGTCGTGGCACTCCACCTCGTGCTTGCCTTCGTGCGCGTAGAAGTAGAGCGGGTGGCCCGTTGTAGGTGACCTGGGTGCTGCCGTCGTTCCGCTCGGTCGTGCCCAGCAGTGACCCCTTCGACGCCCCTGCCGGCGACAGGGGAGCCCTCGGTGAGGACCGGTGGCCAGGCCTTCGCACACGCGCCGTAGCAGGCTGGCTCGGCGGTCGTCTCGACGTCGAACAGGTAGATCGCCTGGCCGGTGTCGTCGAACAGCATCGGACCGAAGTCGCTGGGGGCGACGACGATCGTCGGTGCCGGGATCCGCGGCGGGCGTGGACTCGGAGTCGGAGCGGTCCAGGCGTGGCCTCGTCGGTCGGCTCCTCGGTGGGTGTGTCACTCGGGCTGACGGTGTCACTGGGAGCGGCGGACGGCTGGTCCGCACCCTCGGCGAGAGCCCGAGTCCTCGCCGCAGGCGGCGAGCAGGCTGAGCAGGAGGGCCACCGTTCCTAGTCGAGTGATCATGCCGCCAGTCTCCATCTTCGCTCGGGGCTCACCACGTCGTGTAGAGCAGGTGTTGGACGACCAGGGCGAAGACGACCTGCAGGCCCAGGCCCCAGCGCCGCCAAGCGCTCGGGCAGCAGCGCGCACGAGATCGTCAGCCACGGGATGAACGGCAGCCAGATCCGCTCCACCTCGGCCTTGCTCATGCCGGACGCATCGGCGAGCGCGATCGCCAGCACGGCCGCCGCCGACCAGCCAGCAGGACCACCCGCGCGTCCCGGCGACCCGCGACGTCGCGTCGCCGGCCGGCCGAGCGCGGTCGCCAGGCCGGCACCGAGCAGCGGGCCGGCCGAGACCGCGAGCGCGGCGAGGTTGCCCCACCACCAGTAGGACAGCGGCCGGTCGCGCGGCGATGCCGTCGAAGTACCGCTCCCGCAGCACCGGGTACGCCTCCCACCACGCGAAGCCCAGCGCGGCGAAGACCAGGACGACGCCGAGCGCGGTCACGACCGCGACCGGCAGCGGCCGCCACGACGCGCGCCGCGACCAGCACCGCGAGCGCGAGGACGCCCATCAGCGGCATCCCGTAGGACATCAGCACGCCGGCGCCGAGCAGCAGGCCCGCCAGCGACCGCCCACCACCGAGCCGCGAGTGGCCGCCAGGGCGAGGCAGGCCAGCCCCCACGCGGTGACGGCGGCGATCAGCGCGTCCGCCGAGACCGCCATGAAGACCGCCGCCGGAGTCAGCACCAGGAACGGTGCCGCGCGCCGGGCCTGCGTCCTCCGCGCCCGAGCGCCCGGAGCGTGACCAGCACGGCGGCCGCGGTCGAGGCGGCCACGCACGGTCACGACCATCCCGGCCGCGAAGTCGCCGCCCAGTCCGATCCGCACCAGGCCGACGAACACGAGGAGCAGGCCCGGCGGGTGGCCCGCGACGTGCGTGGGCCAGTTGTCGTCGGCCGCGTAGCGGGATGCGGTCGACGTACTCGCGCAGCAGCAGCCGGGACGTCGTCGACCTGCGCGCGCCGTCTCGAGGTACTCGTACGGGTTGCCGAGCACCCGGGAGATCCCGTCGGTCCCGTCGACGAACGCGAGCGCGAGCAGCCAGGCCAGGCTGGCGGCGTACGACGCCAGCAGCAGCCGTCGCCACGGCAGCCGCTCGGCCAGGTCGGCGGCGTACCGCCAGCCCGAGCAGCGGCCAGCGCGACCGCCGGCAGGGTGCCGGCGCCGAACAGCTTCGGCTCCCACAGCCCGTGCAGCGGCGGCACCTCGTCGCGGCGAGGCGCTGCGCGGCGCGCGCGCCGGCAACGTCCCAGTCGAGCCAGTGGGGGAGCCCGAACGCGAGCAGCAGCAGCGACCAGCGGCGACCAGCAAGGCCGACCCAGGGCGCCAGGGCTCGCGTCGGCATGTCCCGACCCTAGGTCGCGCGGCCGGTGGACTCGCCGGCGCCGGGCAAGCGTCACCACTTCGTAAGGGCCTGAGACCGGTCATCTCGGCGCCTGGCGCTGCCTACCGTCCGAGAACATGGCGACCGTCGACTGCGACCTCGTGCTGCCGTGCCGCGACGAGGCGGCCGCGCTGACGGCATCTGCTGCCGGCGGTGTCCCGGCGGCGTTCGCGGTGGTCGTGGTCGACAACGGCTCGCGCGACGGCACGGCCGAGGTCGCCCGGCGGCTCGGGGCGACGGTCGTCGCCGAGCCGACGCCGGGGTACGGCGCCGCCGTGCACGCCGGGCTCCTCGCCGCGACCGCACGACCACGTCGCGTTCATGGACGGCGACGGCTCGTTCGACCCGGCCGACCTGCTGCCGCTGCTCGACGACGTCCGGTCCGGCCGCGCCGACCTCGCCGTCGGCCGCCGTCGCCCGGTCGGCCGCGGGGTCTGGCCGTGGCACGCGCGCGCCGGCAACGGCCTGGTCGTCTGGTGGCTGCGCCGCCGGATCGGGATGACCGCCCACGACATCGCGCCCGATGCGGGTGTGCCGTCGCGACGCGCTGCTCGCGCTCGACGTGCGGGACCGGCGGTTCGGCTACCCGGTCGAGCTGCTGCAGAAGGCGACGATGGCCGGCTGGCGGGTGGTCGAGCGCGACGTCGCCTACCACCCGCGGGCGGCCGGCACCCGGTCGAAGGTGTCCGGCTCGGTGCGCGGCACCGTCCGCGCCGCCCGCGACTTCTGGCGGGTGCTGGCGTGACCCGCGGCGCTCGTCGTGGCCAAGGCGCCGGTCGTCGGGCCGGGTGAAGACCCGGCTCGGCGCCGAGGTCGGCATGGCCGCGGCGGCCGAGCTGGCCGCCGCCGCCCTGCTCGACACGATGGCGGCCTGCCGGGCGGCGTTCGGCGCCGTCCGGCTGCCTGCTCGCGCTGTCCGGGCGACCTCACCGACGCCGTCCGCGGCGACGAGATCCGGGCGGCACTCGCCGGCTGGCGGGTCGCCGCGGCAGCGGGGCACTCCTTCGCGCGAGCGGCTCGCCAACGCGCACGCCGACGTGCCGCCCGGCGGGCCGGTCCTCCAGGTCGGGATGGACACCCCGCAGCTGACGGCCGAGCACCTGCACGACGCGGCCGCGGCGCTCGACGGCGCCGACGCGGTGCTCGGCCCGGCCGAGGACGGCGGCTGGTGGGTGCTCGGGCTGCGCGCCCCGGCCGCCGCGCGCGCGCTCGCGCGACGTCCCGATGTCCACGCCGACGACGTACGACGACACCCGGCGCGCGCTGGTCGGCGACCGGCCTCGGGGTGGCGACCACGGCGACGCTGCGCGACGTCGACACCGCCGCTGACGCCGACGCGGTCGCCCGGCAGGCGCCGGACGGCGAGTTCGCCCGCGCCTGGGCGGAGGTGGCGCGGTGAGCGCCGACCGTGAGCGTCGCTGGTCGACGGTGCTGTCGCCTGGAGGACTGGACGCACCCGGCCGACGCCGACGACCGCGCCATGCTCGCGCTGTGCGTCGGGCCGACCCTCGACGTCGGGTGCGGGCCCGGCCGGCTGACCGCAGTGCCTCGGCCGAGCGCGGCCACGTGGTGCTCGGCATCGACGTGGCCCACGAGGCGATCGGCCGGACCGTCGACCGCGGGGCGCCACCGCGATCCGGCGCGACGTGTTCGCGCCGCTGCCGGGCGAGGGCCGCTGGGGCACCGCCCTGCTCGCCGACGGCAACATCGGGATCGGCGGCGACCCGGTCGCGCTGCTCCGCCGGCTGCGCGAGGTGCTCGACCCGCGCGGCCGGATCGTCGTCGAGCTGGCCGCACCCGGCACCGAGCCGCAGCTCCGGCTGGGCGACGCTGTGCGCTGCGGGACCAGGTGAGCGCAGCCGTTCCCGTGGGCGGTCGTCGGCGTCGACGACATCGACGGCATCGCCCGCGAGGCGGGCCTCGCGGTCGGTCGAGCTGCACCGGCTCGGCGAGCGCTGGTGCGCCGTGCTCGAGGAGCGCCGACGTGAAGGCTGCCGACCGCCGAGAGTCGACTTCACCTCGCGGCTGCGCAGCGCGGCCGTGGCCGTCGCGGGTCGGGCTGTGGCTCGGCATCTGCTTCGGGATCTGCTTCCTGACCGGCCTGGTCAGCCACTACGCGCAGAACCCCGGACCAGCCGATCCCGTTCCCGACCAGCCCGTCCTGGGGCTACCGGGTCACCCAGGGCCTGCACGTCATCACCGGCACGGCCGCCGTACCGCTGCTGCTGGTGAAGCTCTGGACGGTCTATCCCGCGGCTGTTCATCCGGCCGCCGAAGGAGCGCCGCGCGCTGCTGCTCGAGGGGCTCGAGCGCGGCTCGATCGGGGTGCTGGTCGCCGCCGCGATCTTCCAGCTCGCCAGCGGCCTGGCGAACTCGGCGCAGTGGTACCCGTGGAGCTTCTCGTTCCGCACCACCCACTACGCGATGGCCTGGGTCGCGATCGGTGCGCTCGTCGTGCACATCGCGGTGAAGCTGCCGATCATCCGGGGCACGCTCACCCGCGACGTCGACGACACGACGTACGACCGGCCGACCGCGACCCGGCCCGGCGCGATGTCGCGGCGCGGGCTGCTGCGCACGACCTGGCTCGCGGCCGGCGTGGCCGTGCTGGCGACCGCCGGCAGCACCGTCCCGCTGCTGCGCAAGGTGTCGGTCTTCGGGGTGCGCTCCGGCGACGGACCGCAGGGCATCCCGATCAACAAGTCCGCCGAGGCGGCCGACGTGACCGCGACGGCCACGAGCCCGGCGTACCGCCTCGAGCTCGTGAACGGCGACCAGCTGCGTGTCGCTGACCCGCGAGGAGCTGCTCGGCGCTGCCGCAGCAGACCGAGACCCTGCCGATCGCGTGCGTCGAGGGCTGGAGCGCGAGCGGCGACGTGGACCGGCGTGCGGGTGCGCGACCTGCTCGATCTCGTCGGGGCGCCCGCCGGGACGCGACGTGCATGGTGACGCTCGCTGCAGGAGACGCGGTCCGTTCCGGCGCACGATCGCTCCAGGGCAACTTCGCCGACGACGACCGCACGACTGCTGGCGCTCGCGCTGGCGGGGGAGCCGCTGTCGATCGACCACGGCTACCCGGCGCGCCTGATCGCGCCCAACCGGCCCGGCGTGCTGCAGACCAAGTGGGTCACCCGGATCGAGGTGCTCTGATGGTGACCGCGGCCGCTTGCTGCTCGGTGCGCTCGGCGCCGTCGTCGGGCTGTACGGCGCCTGGCTGCTGCTCAGCCGCCAGGACCTCGACCAGCTGGTCGAACGCCGCGATCTGGCTGGCGTCCGGCGTCGTGCTGCACGACTTCGTGCTCGCCCCGGTGCGTGCTGGTGCTCGTCGTCGGTCGGCGCCCGGCTGCTGCCCGAACCGGTCCGGATCCCGGCGGTCGTCGGGTTCGTCGTGCTCGGGACCGCCGACGCTGCTCGCGATCCCGGTGCTCGGTCGCTTCGGTGCGCGCCCGGACAACCCGACGCTGCTGGACCGCGACTACGTCGCCGGCTGGCTGGTGCTGGCCGGCCTGGTCGCTGCTGGGCGTCGCTGATCGCCGCGCTCGTACGCTCGCGGCGGAGGTGATGCCGATGGCCCGGGTGCTCGTGGTCGACGACGACCCCACCGTCCGTGAGGTGGTCGTGACCTACCTGCGCGCGCACGACCACGAGGTCGTCGAGGCCGGCGACGGGGAGACCGCGCTGCGGCTCGATGCGCGAGGCGCCGCCGGACCTCGTCGTGCTCGACCTGATGCTGCCCGGGCATCGACGGCATCGAGGTGTGCCGGCGGCTGCGCGAGGACGAGCGACGTGCCGGTGATCATGCTGACCGCGCTCGGCGAGGAGACCGACCGGGTGATGGGGCTCGAGGTCGGGGCCGACGACTACGTCACCAAGCCGTTCAGCCCGCGCGAGCTGGCGCTGCGGGTCGACTCGGTGCTCCGTCGTACCGGCACATCCCGCGTCAGCCGCAGCCGTCTCGTCGACGGGGACCTGGTCGTCGACGAGGCCGCGCACGCGGCGTACCGCGACGGCGAGCCGCTCGCCCTGACCGGGCGGGAGTTCGACCTGCTGCGCTTCCTGGTCGCGCACCCGGGACGGCGTACTCGCGCGACGACCTGCTGGAGCAGGTGTGGGGCTGGTCGTTCGGCGACCACGTCGACGGTCACCGTGCACGTCCGCCGGCTGCGCGAGAAGATCGAGCGCGACCCCACCCGGCCGGAGCGGCTGCAGACGGTGTGGGGCGTCGGCTACCGATGGGAGGCGGCGACATGACCGAGCGACCAGGTGCAGATCGTGCTCGTGGCGGCCGCCTGCGCGATCGGCGTGGGCTGCCTCGGGCTGCTCGTCGCGTGGCTGACCCGGCACCTGTCGATCCGCTGGCAGCTCGGGCTGGTGGTCGTGGTGTCGCATCGGCTCCGTGCTGGTCGGCGTCGTCGCGGTCTCGCGGCTGATGTTCATCTCGACCCACGACCGGCAGGTCGTCGAGCCTGGTCGCCGGCGTGGCCGGGGCGGTCGCGCTGGTCGTGGCGCTCGCCGTCGGCGCGGCCATCGCCCGCTGGTCGGAGGCGCTGCGCCAGGACGCCCGACAGCTCGACGCGCACGGCTCGTACGTCGACAGCCGGCGCGGGCCGAGCGAGCTCCAGGCGCTCTCCGAGGAGCTCGCCCGCACCAGCGAGCGGCTGGAGGAGTCGCGGCTGCGCGAGGCGCGGCTCGAGGGGTCCCGGCGCGAGCTCGTGTCCTGGGTCTCGCACGACCTGCGCACGCCGCTGGCCGGGATGCGCGCGATGACCGAGGCGCTCGAGGACGGGATGGTGGCCGACCCCGAGCGCTACCACCGCCAGATCCGGGCCGAGGTCGACCGGATGGTGCGGATGGTCGACGACCTCTTCGAGCTCTCGCGCATCCACGCCGGCGTGCTCCAGATCAGCCCCGAGCCGCTCGTCCTGCGCGACCTGGTCAGCGAGGCGATCGCCGGGGCCGACCCGGTGGCCCGGGCGCGCAGCGTCCGGCTCGGCGGCAGCGTCGAGGACGGCGTCGAGGTGACCGCCGACGCCGCCGGGCTGTCGCGGGTGATGACGAACCTGATCATGAACGCGATCCGGCACACCCCCGCCGACGGGACGGTCGAGGTCCGAGGCCGGGCGGTGCCGGAGGGGTGGAGCTCAGCGTCAGCGACCAGTGCGGCGGGCTCTCGGAGGAGGACATGGACCGGGTCTTCGACCTGGCCTGGCGCGGGGGACCCGCGCCGCACCCCGGACGCCGCCGGTGGCGCCGGGCTGGGCCTCGCGATCGTGAAGGGCATCGTCGAGGCACACCGCGGCGTCGGTCGGGTCGAGAACGTCCGCGACGACCCGACACACGGCGCGGCCGGCTGCCGGTTCCTTGTCCGGTTGCCGACCTGAGCCACACCCGGTCGCTTGCGAGGCTGTCCTTTCAGGGCTCGGCGCCGTCGAGGTCGACTGGGCACTCGGACTCGCCGCGGTCCACGGTCGGTTCGCTGAGGCGGAACCGTCCTGATCCGGGACCACCACGCAGCCCAGCCCGGTGTTGGAGAACACCGCGCGAGTGGGAATCGCGCGCTGACCCAGGGCAACAACGCGTGTGGGCACGACTCGGCCAACAGCTCATGCCATAAGCGTGCACTTCGGCGAGGGCGAAAATGAGGAGGTCTGGCCTGACCTCACCAGGCGCCGAACTGCGCCGCACCGACCGAGAGCAAGGACCGTGAACTGAGTCGAGGGCCTCCGCCATCAATGGGCTCGAGCACCACGCGCAGAAGTGATCACAGGTCGTAGTTCTCACTAGAGATGCGGCCTGACCTGCGCAAACGGTCGATTTCCGCGGTGTGAGGACACACTGGGGACACGGGCGAGAGCGTCGACCGGCGCGAGGACCGAGGTCGAACTCGCGTGTCAGCGTTTCGACGCTACTGGCGGCATACGTCCAGGCCTACCACCGCAGCAAGCGGAGCCGGTGTCGGCCGGAACTGGGCCACAAGGCTGCGGCAGCGGGACACCGCGCTGGGGAGTAGCCCACCGGCGGTCCGGCTTGCTCGGAGTTGATCTGACGCCAAGAGCCCCCGAGTTCGTGCTCGGGGGCCTCCGTGGGGCACAGAGCTCGCAGTTCGAGCTCTACTCTTATATCTGATTTCGGGACGGCCTTCCGGGGCCGCGCTGGGGCCGCAGGTGGAGTCAGATCAGACGAAGAACGGTCCCTGACTGTGGAAGACGTTGACGGTGTCTTCGCAGGTCAGAGGCCGGTTCTTCACTCCCGCGCGGCTTGGGCCGCAGGTACATCTGTGCGAACTCAGATGTCGTAGTAGAGCTCGAACTCGTGCGGGTGCGGGCGCATCTGCACGGGCAGGATCTCGTTCGGTGCGCTTGTAGTCGATCCAGGTCTCGATCAGGTCCGGCGTGAAGACGTTGCCGGCGGTCAGGAACTCGTGGTCGGCCTCGAGGGAGTCGAGCACGGCGTTCAGCGAGGTCGGGACCTGGTCGATGTCGGCCATCTCGTCCGGCGGGAGCTCGTAGATGTCCTTGTCGATCGGGGCGGCGGGCTCGATCTTGTTCTGGATGCCGTCGAGGCCGGCCAGCAGCAGCGCCGAGAAGGCGAGGTACGGGTTGGCCGACGGGTCGGGGCAGCGGAACTCGATGCGCTTGGCCTTCGGGTTCGAGCCGGTGATCGGGATCCGGACGCAGGCCGAGCGGTTGCGCTGCGAGTAGACCAGCGAGATCGGGGCCTCGAAGCCCGGCACCAGGCGGTGGTAGGAGTTCACCGTCGGGTTGGTGAACGCCAGCAGCGACGGGGCGTGCTTGAGGATGCCGCCGATGTAGTAGCGCGCCATGTCGGACAGGCCGCCGTACCCGGTCTCGTCGTAGAACAGCGGCGAGCCCTCGTTCCAGATCGACTGGTGCACGTGCATGCCCGAGCCGTTGTCACCGAAGATCGGCTTCGGCATGAAGGTCGCGGTCTTGCCGTTGCGCCAGGCGATGTTCTTGATGATGTACTTGAACTTCATCACGTCGTCGGCGGCCTTGAGCAGCTCGTCGAAGCGGTAGTTGATCTCCGCCTGGCCGGCGGTGCCGACCTCGTGGTGGGCACGCTCGACCTGGAGGCCGGACTTCTCGAGCTCGATGACCATCTCGTCGCGGAGCTCGCCGAAGTGGTCGGTCGGCGCGACCGGGAAGTAGCCGCCCTTGTACTTCACCTTGTAGCCGCGGTTGTCGTTCTCGAACGCGTCACCGGTGTTCCAGGCGCCGGCCGAGGAGTTGATCTCGTAGTAGCCGGCGTTCTGCTTGGTCTCGAAGCGCACGTTGTCGAAGACGTAGAACTCGGCCTCGGGGGCGAAGTACGCCGTGTCGCCGATGCCGGTGCGTCGACGAGGTAGGCCATCGCCTTGCGGGCGATGTTGCGCGGGTCGCGGGAGTAGGCCTCGCCGGTGAGCGGGTCGTGGATGAAGAAGTTCACGACCAGCGTCTTCGCGGTGCGGAACGGGTCGAGGTACGCCGTGGTCGGGTCCGGGAACAGCGACATGTCGGACTCGTGGATCGCCTGGAAGCCACGGATCGAGGAGCCGTCGAAGTCGAGGCCGTCGTCGAAGACCGACTGGTCGAACGACGACACCGGGACCGTGAAGTGCTGCATGACGCCGGGCAGGTCGCAGAAGCGGACGTCGACCATCTCGACGCCCTCGTCCTTGACGTACTTCAGCAGCTCGTCGCTGTTCTGGAACATTCGTCCTCCTTGGCTGCGACGCGTGGTGCAGCCGACAAAAGTCTGGCGAGCAAGGCGACCGGTGCGGCGCTGCGCCGGGCGATGCCCGCAACCTATGCATGGGCAGTTTCTCGACCGTATCCGGTTTGTTTCGGCATGTAACAGGTGGTCCGTGACTGGACCGGTGGGCACGCGTTCTACGCTGACCGGCGTGACCGACCCTGGAGCCCTGCCGTACGAGACCGCGTCCTGGGGTCGCCGGATCGCTCGCCCTGGTCGTCGACTGGTTCGCCTCGCTCGCTCGTGGTCAGCCTGTTCGTCCCGGTGCTTCGGCACGACCGGGGGACCGGGCAGCCTCTACGCGCTGCTGCGTCTTCGTCGTCGGAGTCCGCGCTGCTGACCGCGACCGTCGGCGGCTCGTTCGGCAAGCTGGTCGACCCGGCTCCGGGTGGTCCGCGTCGCCGACGGCGGCCGCGTCGACCTGCTCCGGTCGCTCGCCCGCTCGATGCTGATCGCGCTGGTGATCCCGCCGCTGGTCTTCCGCCCGGACGGCCGCGGCCTGCACGACATCGTGGCCGGCTCGGCGACGGTCACGCTCGAGGTCGTCGAGGTCGCCAGCTCTCGGCTAAAGGTGCCACCGTGATCAGCTCCGCTACGTCGCGGCACGTCGTCCGCGTCGCACGCCGTACTCGCGCTGCACGGCCGTCGCTGCCTGCTGACCGGCGGTCGCCGGCGTGCGGCGACGACGACGCGGCGACGTCCGGCTCGAGCCGGCCTCGGCCGAGCCTGCAGGAGCGGCGACCAGGTCGGACCCGCGACGAGCTGTCGATCGACGCCGTCGTCCGACGGCGTCGACGGCCTGCCGACGCAGGCCGGCGCACATCGACGATGAAGATGTCGCTGGGCGACCAGGTGGCGACTAGTCGCCGACGGGCGACGTCGACTACACCGACGACCCCGCCGGCGATGGCGCTGACGATGGACGATCCGCCGTCGGCGCGGCGAGATCGAGATGCGCCTGGTCGACGGCGTCATCTACATGCAGGTCGGCCAGCTGAGCGACGGCAAGTTCTGGAAGGTCGACCCGTACGACCCCGACGGCCCGCTCGGCCGGATGGGTCTGGGCAAGATGCTCGACCAGCTGGACCCGCTCGGTCGCGCTCGAGCCATGGAGGCCGGCATCGACGACGGTGACGCTACGTCGGCGACGAGGAGGTCGACGGCGCGACCTCGACCACTACGCGCTGACGGTCGACCCGCAGGCCGTGCCGGAGTCGTCGGGACCGATGCCCGGCGCGGCGCCGAGGCCGACTGCCCGAGACTCGTCGACGTACGACATCTGGCTCGACGACCAGGACCGCGTGCGCGCAGCTGAGATGGACTTCCCGGTGATGGCGAAGCAGGTGTCGATGCGAGATGACCGTCGACGACTGGGGCGAGGACGTCACCATCGAGGCGCCGCCGGCCGATCAGATCGCCGAGATGCCCGACCTGGGCTCGCTGATGCCGCAGGCACCGAGCGCCTGACGCGCTCAGCGGCCGCGCATGTTGCCGCGCATGCCCTTCATGCTGGTCGGCACCGGGCCCTTCGGCAGCGGGATGCGTCGACCGGTTGGCGTCGAGCGCCTTGAGCCGGTTGAGGATGTCGGTCATCTCGGCGGGCTTGACCTTGCGGCCGAGCTTCTGGACGTGCTTGACCAGCTTGGGCAGCGGCACCTGGCCCTCGCCGTTGCCGCACGACGACCTCGTGGATCGGGGCGCTCGGCGGCGACCCGCTCGTGCTTGCGACGCTCGCTGGTCATCAGCTGACGCAGCCGGTTGGGGTTGCCCTCGCCGACCAGGACGATGCCCGGAGGGCCGACCACGCGGTGCACGATGTCCTGCTGCTTGGTGAACGCGATCACCGGGTCGGTCTTCCAGCCGCGGCGCAGCATCCGCAGCGCGGCGGCCGCGGCACCGGGCTGACCCTCCATCTGGGCGTACGCGGCCTTCTGGGCGCGGCGACCGAAGACGATCATCGCGAACAGGATGCCGAGCAGCAGCGCGCCGACGACCGACAGGACCCACTCGAGGCAGCCGTCGCCGGGCAGCAGCGTGAACAGCGCGAAGCCGACGGCCGCGCCGACCAGGAAGCACCGAGGATCAGCCAGAGCGGGAGGCGCGGGTCGGACTTGCTTCGCCATCCGGTAGGTCTCGACGAACTGCTTGACCCGGCTCATCTTGTCCGGGTCGACCGGCTTGGGATCCTTCGCCATCTTCTGCGGTGCCTCGTTCTGTGTCAGTGTGGGTCGGTTCAGGCGGTGACGGCGCCCTCGCGGGCGTCCATGGCCTGACGGTACAGGCGACCGGCGCGGTACGACGAACGGACCAGCGGTCCGGACAGGACGCCGGAGAAGCCGATCTCCTCGGCCTCGTCGCTCGAGCTCGACGAACTCCTCGGGCTTGACCCACCGCTCGACCGGGTGGTGGCGCACCGAGGGGCGGAGGTACTGGGTGATCGTGATCAGCTCGCAGCCGGCGCCGTGCAGGTCGCGCAGCGCCTGGGAGATCTCCTCGCGGGTCTCGCCCATGCCGAGGATCAGGTTGGACTTGGTGACCAGGCCGAAGTCGCGGGCCTGGGTGATCACGTCGAGCGAGCGGTCGTAGCGGAACGCCGGGCGGATCCGCTTGAAGATCCGCGGCACCGTCTCGACGTTGTGGGCGAGCACCTCGGGCCGCGACTCGAACACCTCGCGCAGCAGGTCGGGCTTGCCGTTGAAGTCGGGGATCAGGTTCTCGACGCCGGTGTCGGGGTTCAGCTCGTGGATGGCGCGCACGGTCTCGGCGTACAGCCAGGCGCCGCCGTCCTCGAGGTCGTCGCGGGCGACGCCGGTGATCGTGGCGTAGCGCAGCTCCATCTTCTGCACCGACTCGGCGACCCGGCGCGGCTCGTCGCGGTCCAGCGGCTGCGGCTTGCCGGTGTCGATCTGGCAGAAGTCGCAGCGGCGGGTGCACTGGTCGCCGCCGATGAGGAACGTCGCCTCGCGGTCCTCCCAGCACTCGAAGATGTTGGGACAGCCGGCCTCCTGGCACACGGTGTGGAGGCCCTCGGACTTCACGAGGTTCTGGAGGTGCTTGTACTCCGGACCCATCTTCGCGCGGGTCTTGATCCACTCGGGCTTGCGCTCGATCGGGGTCTCCGCGTTGCGCACTTCGAGTCGGAGCAGCTTGCGTCCTTCTGGGGCGGGAGCTTGCGTCACGCCCGCAACTGTACGCGGGGGGCATGGCATCCTCCGACTCCGCGTGGTTGCCTGAGAACGACGGAGGAGGACCGCATGAGCACTCAGCCCACCGGGCGGATCGAGACCCGCGACGGCGTACGCCGGCTGATCATCGAGCGTGAGCTCGACGCACCGATCGAGGAGGTGTGGGCGGCGGTGACCGAGCCGCAGCGGCTCGAGCGCTGGATCGGGACCTGGACCGGCGACCCGGAGGCGGGACAGGTCGCGTTCCGGATGACCGCCGAGGCCGACGACGCGCCCGCGGAGACCATGGAGATCCGCGAGTGCGTGCCGCCGCGGCG
Source organism: uncultured Actinomycetota bacterium (assembly GCA_963716655.1). Taxonomy (GTDB): domain Bacteria; phylum Actinomycetota; class Actinomycetes; order Propionibacteriales; family Nocardioidaceae; genus Nocardioides. The sequence goes on from CAVQTV010000001.1 coordinate 377,756, forward strand.
GCTGGCGCTCAGCTCGCACTGGGACCTCGAGCTCGACCTCACCGAGCACGACGGCGGCACGACGCTGGTCTTCACCCAGCCCGAGCATCGACCCGGTCGAGGCCGAGAGCGTCGGGCCCGGCTGGGAGTACTACCTGGACCGGCTGGTCGCCTCCGTGACCGGCGGCGACGTCGGCGCCATCGACTTCGACCGCGACTACTACCCGGCGATGCTCGAGCACTACCGGACGCAGGCGCTCCTAGGGCACGTCCCGGCGCCGGAACGACAGGACCGACGCGCCGCCGACGGCGACCAGCGCGACGCCGTAGTAGCCGACGCCGGCCCACAGCGACAGGTCGCGCTCGGTGTCGCACTCGGAGTCGTCCTCGGGCGGCCGCATCGGCCCGCTGCCCATCGCAGCACGAGTCGGGCACGTCGACGTAGTAGGTGGTGCCGTTCTTCACGATCGCGGCCACGTTCTTGTGCGGCTGCCACTGCTCGCTCGAGGCCGAGCAGCGCGATGAACAGCCCGCCGGCGACCGACACCGCGAACAGCACGCCGACGGTCGCGACCGTGCTGCCGGAACAGCATGGTCAGGGCGTAGCCGCCGAGCGCGGCAGCGGCCGCGAAGCCGGCGCCGCGCAGCCCGTAGATGAGGGAGTCGGTGAGCGAGCCCTCGAGGATCGGCAGGTCGCGCGACCTTCATCGTCGCCCAGATGGCGAGCCAGTACGCCGTGCTGACGACGACCGCGGTCAGCAGCGCCATCAGGGTGACCGCCAGCGCCTTGGCGGTCCAGATCCGCCCACGTCTCGGCTCGAACAGCAGCTGGTTGCTCATCGAGCCGCTGTTCCAGTCGTGGCCGACGAACGTGGTGGCGGCCAGGAGCAGCGCTGCGGTGAGGACCGCGACCACGCCGATGCCGGAGCCGCCGGTGCGCTCGCTGGCCAGGCTGAGCTTCTCGCGGCCGGTGTACCAGCTGACGATCAGGTCGGTGCACTGCTGCTCGGTGGCGTCCCGGAGGCAGGCCGAACTGGCGCGGCCGGTCGGCGCACCGGGCGATCTCGCTGGCGCCGTTCTCGGCGGCCCGCGCGATCTCGGAGTCGGAGACCGGCCGGGTCGACCAGACCCGGGCCACCCCGATCACCACGGGGACGGCGACGGCGATCAGCAGCAGGAGCAGGACGGCGCGCCGCCAGCGCAGCCGGGTCAGCTCGACCCCGGTCAGCCGGCGCATCAGGCGGCCCCGCCCAGCGTGTCGCTCGGCGGTCAGCTCGAGGAAGACCGCCTCCAGGTCCCGTCGTACCGGGGTCAGCTCGGTCAGCCAGATCCCGGCCGCGCCGAGCGCCTGGGTGACGTCGGCCGGCCGGTCGGTCTCGACGAGCAGCCCGTCGCCGACGGTGAAGCCGGCCTCGGTCAGCACCTGGCGCGCGGCCTCGGGGTCGGGTGCGCCGACGCGGTACGCCGTGCTCACCCCGACCAGCTCGTCCACCGGCCCGGAGGCGAGCAGCCGGCCGTTGCCGATGATCGTGGCCGAGGTGCACACCTGCTGGACCTCGGCGAGGATGTGCGAGCTGAGCAGCACCGTGACGCCGGACTCGCCGAGGTCGCGGATGGTCTCCCGGATCTCGCGGATGCCGGCCGGGTCGAGGCCGTTGGTCGGCTCGTCGAGGATCAGCAGGTCCGGCTGCTTCAGCAGCGTCGCCGCGATCGCGAGCCGCTGCTTCATGCCCAGCGAGTACGACTTGTAGCGGTCCCGGTCGCGACCGGTCAGCCCGACCGTCTCGACCGCCGCGTCGACGCTGGCGCGTCGGCACGCCGATCGTGCGGGCCAGCAGGGTGAGGTTCTGCCGGCCGGTGAAGTTCGGGGAGAACTTGGGGCTCTCGACGACCGCTCCGACCCGGTTCATCACCGACGGGAGCCGCGCCGGCACCGGCTGGCCGAACAGGCGCATCGAGCCCGGCGGTCGGCCGGGCCAGGCCCGAGCAGCATCCGGATCGTCGTGGTCTTGCCGGAGCCGTTCGGGCCGAGGAAGCCGTGCACGCCGCCCGCGGGGACGGCCAGGTCCAGGTCCGAGACGGCGACCCGCAGACCCCGACGGCTGCGGAACTCCTTGCGGAGGCCGGTGGTCTCGATGACGAGGTCGCTCACCGGCCCGACCCTAGGGCGTCAGCAGCTCGATCCTCGGGTGCCGTGCCGGGTCCGGGCGGGCGTCGTAGTCGGGGGTGGCGTCGTACGGCGCCCAGGCGAGGTAGCTCGCGCAGGTGCTTCTCGACGACCGGGAGCACCTCGGCCACCGTGACGTCGCGGCCGAGCTCCTCGGCTCAGCGAGGTGACGCCGGCGTCGTCGATGCCGCACGGGACGAACCGGTCGTACCAGCGCGAGGTCGACGTCGCAGTTGAGCGCGAAGCCGTGCATGGTGACGCCGCGGCTGACCCGGATGCCGAGCGCGGCGATCTTGCGCTCGGGGCCGCGGTCGTCGGCGCGCAGCCAGACCCCGCTGCGACCGGGCACGCGTGCCGTCGTGACGCCGAGGTCGGCGCAGACCCGGATCAGCGCCTCCTCGACGCGGCGCACGTAGTCGACGACCTTGACGTGGTCGGGCAGCGTGACGATCGGGTAGCCGACCAGCTGGCCGGGGCCGTGGAAGGTGATCTTGCCGCCGCGGTCGACGTCGATGACCGGCGCGCCGTCCGGGTCGGCCGGCCGCTCGTGCGGCTCGGTGCGCTTGCCGGCGGTGAAGACCGGCGGGTGCTCGAGCAGCAGCACGGTGTCCGGCTGCTCGCCGCTCACCACCCGCTGGTGCACCTCGCGCTGGAGGTCCCAGGCGGCGAGGTAGTCGACCAGCCCGGCCTCCTCGAAGTTCACGACGTCGAGCCTACTGCGGCGCCGAGGAAGGCCAGCTGGTCAGGCAGCATCCGGCGCCAGTAGCCCTCGTCGTGGCCGCCCGGCTCGAACGTGCTGGTCAGGTCGGCGTCGTCCGGGAAGCCCTCCACGTAGTCCTGCGCGTGCGCGGTAGAACGGGTCGCCGGTGCCGCAGTCGACGCGGACGGCGATGCCGGCCAGGTCCTCCTGGTCCTCGAAGACGCTGAACTCCCGGTACTCCGTCGGCGTCGGCGAACCCCGAGGGCGACGCGTCGTCGGGGTCGCTCCAGAGCGCCGGGCTCACCGCAACGACCGCGGCGACCCGGTCCGGGCCGAGCAGGCCGGCCAGGCGGAGCGCGCCGTACCCGCCCATCGACCAGCCGAGCAGCCCGATCCGGTCGGTCGAGAGGCCGCGCTCGTCGAGCAGCGGCAGCAGCTCGTCGACGACCATGGCGCCGGCGTCCTCGCCGTTCGGGCGCGGGTGCCAGTAGGACCGGCCTCCGTCGGGCGCCGCTATCGCGAACGGGGGTACGCCGTCGGCGACCGCCGCGGCCAGGTACCGGTCCAGGCCGAATGCCGGGCTCACGACCGAGGTGTGGTCGCCGCCGATCCCGTGCAGCGCGATCACGACCGGGAGTGTCTCGTGGTCGCCGGGCGGGCGGATCAGGCACCAGCCGGTGTCGACGCCGCGGGCGGCGGACGCGAAGCTGCCGTACTCCACCGGCCCGGGGGCGATGTCGGGCACCACGCCCGCGGGGCCGTTGAGGCCCAGCCGTTCCTGGAGCCAGGGGCGGCCGGGTAGCACGCCCTGCTCGACGCCGACTCCGGCGCCGACCACGACGGTCGCGCCTGCAGCGGTGCCCCCGAGGAGGAGGGCGCGTCGGCTGAGCACGCGGCGAGTGTGCCAGCCCTGTGGATGAACGCGGGCGGGGCCGGCAGAACGGGTAACCGGTGGAGGTGATGCCACCGCCGCCGCTCCCGACCCCGGTCGAGGTGCTGCACGCCTGGGACGAGCGCCGGGCGGACGCCTGGGCGGCCGGGGACGTCGCCGGGCTGCGCGCGCTCTACACGCCCCGGTCGACCGCCGGACGGGCCGACGCCGCGATGCTCCGCGCCTGGCAGGCTCGTGACCTGCGGGTCGAGGGCCTGCGTGACGCAGCTGCTGGCGGTGCGGGTGCTCGCGGGGTCCGGCGACCGGCTCCGGCTCCGGGTCACCGACCGGGTGGCCGGCGGGACCGCCGTCGGGCCGGGGGTGCGAGCGGCGCTGCCGACCGATCGCGCGACGACCCGGGTCGTCGTCCTCCGGGTGGTCGCGGGGGAGTGGCGGGTGGTGCGGGTCAGCTGAGCCCGGTGCGGAGGACCTCGTGGACGGTCCGGTCGCGGAACCAGTAGCCGGTCTCCTCGAGGACGGTGGGCCGCAGGTTCAGCGAGCCCAGCGCCTCGGGTGCGAGCGGCCCGGCGCCGAGCCGGATGGCGAACGACGGCACCGCGAGGAACGCCCGGCGCTCGACCGCGCGGGCCAGCGCGGCGGTGAACTCGGCGTTGGTCGGGGTCTCCGGGCAGCAGAGGTTGACCGGCCCGCTCACGTCGCCGTACTCCGCGAGGTGCGCGACGCCGCCGGTCCAGTCGCGCAGCGAGACCATCGCCATGTGCTGGGCGCCGCTGCCGAGCCGGGCGCCGAGGCCGAGCCGGGTCAGCAGCCGCAGCTGCTTCAACGGCGCCGACCGCCGGTCCATCACGGGCGCGGTGCGCAGCACGCACACCCGGGCGCCGGCCTCGACGGCCGGTGCGGTGGCGTCCTGCCACTCCCGGGTCACGCGCGTGAGCAGGCTGTCGCCGGTGCTGCCGGTCTCCTCGGTGACGACCTCGCCCCCGTGGTCGCCGTACCAGGCGATCGCGCTGCCGGCGAGGTACGCCGGGCGCCGCTCGCTGCCCGCGATGGCCTCGGCCAGGACCCGGGTCGTCGTGACCCGGCTGGTGCGCAGGTTGCGCGCCCACTTCTTCGAGTGCGGGTTGCCGATGGTCGGCGTGCCGGCGAGGTTGACGACCACGTCCGCGCGCTCGATGGTGTCGCGGTCGTAGACCCCGGAGTACGGGTCCCACGTCGACTCGTCCGGCGCGGACGTCGGACGTCGTACCAGCGCCACCACCGCGTGGCCGCGGCCCACGAGCTCCCGGGAGAGGTGCGTCCCGAGGAACCCGGAGGCCCCGGCGATCACGACGTTCAGCGGCATCCACCTGTCACGCCCGCCAGTCGGCGCAGTCTCCGGAGACGCGTCGACTCGGCCGCTCTCCAGTCGCTGCTTCACGTCCTGGAGGAAGCGGCCGGCGTCGGCGCCGTCGACCAGCTGGTGGTCGTAGGTCAGCGCGAGGTAGACCATGTGCCGGACCGCGATCGTCTCGCCGAGGTTCGCGTCGTCGATGACCACGGCGCGCTTCACGACGGTGCCGGGGCCGAGGATGGCGACCTGCGGCTTGTTGATGATCGGGGTGTCCCAGAGGGCGCCGACGCTGCCGAGGTTGGTGATCGTGAACGTGCCGCCGGACAGCTCGTCGGGGCCGATCTTGTTGGAGCGGGTGCGCTGGGCGATGTCGGCGATCTTCTTCGCCAGCCCGGCGATCGACAGGTCGCCCGCGTCCTTGACCACCGGGGTGAGCAGACCCTTCTCGGTGTCCACGGCGAACGCGACGTGCTCGCGGTCGAAGTAGGTCACCTCGCCGGCCTCGGTGTCGATCGTCGCGTTCAGCGACGGGTGCTCCTTGAGCGAGTCGATGGCCGCCTTCGCGAAGAACGGCAGGTACGACAGCTTCACGCCCTCGCGGGCCAGGAAGTCGGCCTTCGCCGCCTCACGCAGCCGCGCGATCGCGGTGACGTCGACCTCGACCACCTGGGTGAGCTGCGCGGAGGTCTGCAGCGACTCGACCATCCGGCTCGCGATGATCTTGCGCAGCCGCGAGATCTTCTCGGTCTTGCCGCGCAGCGGCGACGGCGCCGACGAGGCGGGGGCCGACGGCGCGGACGCGGCCGGGGCGGCCGGGGCGCTCGGCTGGGCGGCCTCCTTGGCCTTGGCCGCCGCGTCGAGCACGTCCTGCTTGCGGATCCGGCCACCGACACCGGTGCCGCTCACGGAGCCGAGGTCGACGCCGTGCTGGGTCGCCAGCTTGCGGACCAGCGGGGTGACGTAGCCGGGGCCGTCGCCACCGCCGGCCGGCTCCTCGGCGTGGGTGGGCTCCGGCGCCTTCTCGGGCTGCTTCTCCGGCTCGGGCTCCGGTTGCTTCTCCTCGGCCTGGGGCTCGGGCTCGGGCTCCTTCTCGGGCTGCTTCTCCGGCTCGGGCTCGGGCTCGGGCTGCTTCTCCTCCGCCTTCGCCTCGGACTTCGCGGGCGCGGCGTCTCCGGAGCCGATCACGGCGAGCTCGGCACCGACCTCGACGGTCTCGTCCTCCTCGACCTTGATCTCCAGGAGGGTGCCGGCCACGGGGGAGGGGATCTCGGTGTCGACCTTGTCGGTGGAGACCTCGAGCAGCGGCTCGTCGACCGCGACCTCGTCGCCGACCTGACTTCAGCCAGCGGGTGACGGTGCCCTCGGTGACGGACTCGCCGAGCGCCGGCAGCGTGACCGACGTACCGCCGCCGCCACCGCCGGAGGGCTTTGCCTCGGCGGCCGGCTTCTCCTCGGCCTCGCTCGGCTGCGGGTCGGGCTCCTCGGCCTGCTCGGGCTCCTCGGCTCCTCCTCCTCGGGCTCGGGCTCCGGCTCGGACTGCTGCTCCTGCTCCTGCGAGCCCGAGGACTCACCCTCCTCGCCGATCAGCGCCAGCACCGCGCCGACCTCGACGGTGTCGTCCTCGTTGGCCTTGATCTCGACCAGGGTGCCGGCGACGGGGGAGGGGATCTCGGTGTCGACCTTGTCGGTGGAGACCTCGAGCAGCGCCTCGTCGACCGCGACCGAGTCACCGACCTGCTTCAGCCAGCGGGTGACGGTGCCTTCGGTGACGGACTCGCCGAGTGCCGGCAGGGTGACTTCGGTGGCCATGGACTTCCTTCGCTTCTCTGATCAGGCGTGTGCGTGGAGGGGCTTGCCGGCGAGCGCCAGGTGCGCTTCGCCAAGGGCTTCGTTCTGGGTGGGGTGTGCGTGGACGAGCGGCGCCACGTCCTCGGGGTACCCCTCCCAGTTGTAGATCAACTGTGCCTCGCCGATGAGCTCGCCGACCCGGTCGCCGACCATGTGGACGCCGACGACGGGTCCGTCCTTGCGGCGGACCAGCTTCACGAAGCCCTGGGTCTTGAGGATCTGGCTCTTGCCGTTCCCGCCGAGGTCGTAGGTGACCGTCTCGATGCCGTCGGCGCCGTACGTCGCGGCCGCGCGGGCCTCGTCGAGTCCGACCGAGGCGAGCTCGGGGTGGGAGTAGGTGACCCGGGGGATGCCGTCCTCGTCGATCGGCTTCGGGTCGAGCCCGGCGATGTGCTCGGCGACCAGGATGCCCTGCTGGAACCCGCGGTGCGCGAGCTGGAGGCCGGGCACGATGTCGCCGACGGCGTACACGCCCTCGACGTTGGTCCGGCAGCGGTCGTCGGCGAGGACGAAGCCACGCTCCATCGCGACGCCCTGCTCGTCGTACCCGAGGCCCTCGGTGACCGGGCCGCGGCCGACGGCCACGAGCAGCAGCTCGGCCTCGATCACGTCGCCGCCCTCGACGGTGACCGCGACGCCGGTGTCGGTCGTCTTGACGCTCTGGAACGGGGTGCCGGTGCGGAAGTTGATCTTGCGCTTGCGGAACGCACGCTCGAGCGCCTTCGAGGACGCCTCGTCCTCGGCGGCCATCAGCCGGGGCAGCGCCTCGACGATGGTGACCTCGGCGCCGAAGCTGCGCCACACGCTGGCGAACTCGCAGCCGATCACGCCGCCGCCGAGCACCACCACGGACGCGGGCACCCGGTCGAGCGTGAGCGCGTGCTCGGAGGTGATCACCCGCTCGCCGTCGATGTCGAGGCCGGGCAGGCTGCGGGCGTAGGAGCCGGAGGCGAGGACCACGTTCTTGCCGGTGTAGGCCTTGCCGTCGACGGTGACCTCGCGCGGGCCGGTCAGCCGGCCGGCGCCCTCGATCACGGTCACGCCGCGGCCCTTCACCAGCCCGCTGAGGCCCTTGAACAGCCGGGACACGACGCCGTCCTTGTAGGCGTTGACGCCGGCCATGTCGATGCCCTCGAACGTCGCGCGGACGCCGAACGTCTCGGACTCGCGGGCCTGGTCGGCGATCTCGGCGGCATGCAGCAGCGCCTTGGTCGGGATGCAACCGACGTGGAGGCAGGTGCCGCCGAGGTTGCCCTTCTCGACCAGCCCGACGGAGAGCCCGAGCTGAGCTGCGCGGAGAGCACAGGCGTAGCCGCCCGAGCCGGCACCGAGGATGAGTACGTCGAAGTCGGGATCGGCCACGGGTCACATCTTTGCACTTCTCCGAAGCGTGTCCACACCGCCCTCCTACGCCTCAGTAGGAGTAGTTGGCACACTGGTACCCATGGCATGGATGGACAGGTTCCGGCGCGGCTCGGCGCCGAAGATGCGAGGCCCCGCCCGCGACGCGGCGCGCACCGGCTCGACGACGGTGCGGGCGTCCGACTCGGTCGACCTCGGGCACCTGCAGTCCTGGGTGACGGAGCGCCGCGGCGTCGAGGGCTTCGTCGAGCCGCGCACCGCGGTCAGCGACGTGACGCTGCTGCTCGTCGCGCACGACGGCGAGTGGACGCGGCGGCGGGTGCCGTCGGTCAAGTGGGCGCACGACTTCTGCAACAAGCAGCAGATCCCGTCGTACGACGCCGCGGTGGTCGGCATCCCGCAGCGGATGCGCGACTACAACCGGCGCAAGAAGCAGCAGGGCCTCAGCTGCTAGCCCGACGGCCGCGACTCCTCGACGCCGGCGAACGTGCGGGCGTAGTCGACCAGGGTCGACACCGCGACGCCGGTGCCGCCGGCGGTGATGTGACCCCACGGCGCCGCCGGTGTTGAACGACGGCCCGGCGATGTCGAGGTGCGCCCACGGGATGCCGGCGGTGAACTCGCGCAGGAACGCGGCCGCGAACAGCCCGCCGCCCCAGCGGATCCAGTCGTGCTGGGACAGGTCGGCGATCTTGCTGCTGTGGATCCGGTCGGTCATCCCCTCCGGGATCGGCATCGGCCACATCTCCTCGCCGGCGGTGCCGGCCGCGGCCAGCACGTCGTCGACGACCGACTCGGTGCCCATCACGCCGGCGACCCGGTCGCCGAGCGCGACCACCATGTGGCCGGTCAGGGTCGCGACGTCGAGGATCACGTCGGGCTTGCCCTCGGTCGCGCGGACCAGGGCGTCGGCCAGGATCAGCCGGCCCTCGGCGTCGGTGTTGAGGATCTCGACCGTGGTGCCGCCGTACATCCGCAGCACGTCGCCGGGCCGGGTGGCGGCGCCGGAGATCATGTTCTCGGCCATCGGCGCGAACGTGGTGACCTTGATCGGCAGCCCGAGCGAGGCGATCGCGAACGTCGCCTGCACGACCGCCGCGGCGCCGGCCATGTCGGACTTCATCTCGCCCATGCCCTGCGCCGGCTTGATGCTCAGGCCGCCGGAGTCGAACGTGATGCCCTTGCCGACCAGGGCCAGGTGCTTCGTCGCGCCCTTCGGGGCGTAGGTCAGCTCGACCATCCGCGGCGCGGCCGACGAGCCGGCGCCGACCCCGAGGATGCCGCCGCAGCCGAGCTCGGCGAGCTTGGTCTCGTCGAGGACCCGGATCGCGACCTTGGGCGCGCCCCGGCCCTTCGTGAGCTCCTTGGTGGCCGCAGCGACGACGTCGGCGAACGCCGGCGGGGTGAGGTCGCCGGGCGGGGTGTTGACCCAGTCGCGGGTCCCGGCCACGGCGCGGGCGACGACCTGCGCCTCCTCGAAGGCGGCGATGACCTCCTTGCGTCGCGCGCCGCTGCTCAGCACCACGACGTCGCCCGGGCCGTTCTTGCCGTTGTCCTTCTTGTACGTCGTGAACGTGTAGCCGCCGAGCTGGTAGCCCTCGGTCACGGCGCGGACCAGCTCGGGCGTGTCGGCGGGGAGGGCGAGCGCGACGGAGGCGGCGTTGGTGACCCCGCGGGCGGCGACACCGGCCGCCCGGCGTACCGCGGTGGCGCCCGGATCCTTGCCGAGCCCGACCAGCACCAGCAGCGGCGAGGAGATGGTCCCGGAGGTCGGCAGCTTCACGACCTCGCCGGCCTTGCCGGTCACCCCGAGGCTGGACAGCAGCGGGCGCAGCTTGCGCCCGTAGGCCTTGGCGACGTCGTCGCCGCCGTCGGCCAGCTCGGGCCCCTTGGGGGTCTGGACAACCCCGACGACGACAGCGTCGCTCCGGGTCTTGGCGGGGCTCGCGCTGCGCAGGGTGTAGGTCGTCACCGGGGCAGGATAGTCGGGTAGGTTCGCGGCCATGTCCGACCTGCTCCGATCCCCGCTCCACGACCGGCACGAGGCCCTCGGGGCGAAGTTCGCCGCCTTCGGCGGATGGTCGATGCCGCTGGAGTACTCGACCGGGGTCGTCAAGGAGCACACCGCCGTTCGCGAGGCGGTCGGGATCTTCGACGTGAGCCACCTCGGCAAGGCGACCGTGGAAGGCCCCGGCGCCGCCGACTTCGTCAACCGCACGCTCACCAACGACCTGCGCCGGATCGGCCCCGGCCAGGCGCAGTACACGCTGTGCTGCGACGCCGCGACCGGCGGCGTGGTCGACGACCTGATCGCCTACCTGTACGACGACGACCGGGTGCTGCTGGTCCCGAACGCCGCCAACACCGCCGAGGTCGTGCGCCGGCTCGCGGCCGAGGCGCCGGACGGGGTGACCGTCACCGACCGGCACCGCGACCTCGCCGTGCTGGCCGTCCAGGGCCCGAGCTCCGACGAGGTGCTGGCGAAGGTCGGGCTGCCGACCGGCCACGACTACATGTCCTTCACGGAGAGCGCCTTCGAGGGGGAGACGGTCGTGGTCTGCCGCACCGGCTACACCGGCGAGCGCGGCTACGAGCTGATCGCGCCGAACGCCGTCGCCGTACCCCTCTGGGACGCGCTGCTCGCCGCGGGCGCGGACCTCGGGATGGTGGCGTGCCGGGCTCGGTGCCCGCGACACCCTGCGCACCGAGATGGGCTACCCGCTGCACGGCCAGGAGATCTCCCTCGACGTCACGCCCAACGAGGCCCGGCTGGGCTGGGCGGTCGGCTGGAAGAAGGACGCGTTCTGGGGCCGCGACGCGCTGCTCGCCGAGCGCGCCGACGGCCCGAAGCGGATCCTGCGCGGCCTGGTCGCGACCGGCCGCGGCATCCCGCGGCCGCACATGAGCGTGAGCCTCACGCCCGACGTGCTGCTCGGCGAGATCACGTCCGGCACGTTCTCCCCGACGCTCCGCAAGGGCATCGGGCTGGCGCTGCTGCCGTCGTTCGTGGACCCGGACGCCGAGGTCGGCGTCGACATCCGCGGCCGGCGGGAGATCTTCCAGCTGGTGAAGCCGCCGTTCCTCGACCCGTCCGTGCGAGAGGCCTGAGATGAACCTGCCGGAGCAGCCACCCACGTTCCGCCCCCCGACACCGGCCGAGCGCCCCTGGTGGTGGCGCCTGGAGGACGCAGCCGGCGAGGAGGTCGCCGCGACCGGTGACCTCGCCGGGCAGCGGTTCGCCAGCCAGGCCGACGCCGAGTCGTGGGTCGGCGAGATCTGGTCCGACCTGGCCGCCGAGGGGGTCGACGCGGTCACGCTCTTCGAGCACGACCGCCGCGTCTACGGCCCGATGTCGCTGCATGCCTGACTGACGGGATGCGGCCATGCGGAACGACGCCGACTTCGCCGCCTACCTGGCGGCGCGCTGGCCGTTCCTGGTGCGCTCGCTGGTCCTGATCGGCTGCCCGCAGGCCGAGGCCGAGGACGTCGTCCAGGCCGGTCTGGCCCGCTGCCACGACTCGTGGGACAAGGTCCGCGAGGACGACGACATCGACGTCTTCGTCTACCGGACCGTCCTCGACGGCTGCCACAAGCAGCGGCGCGGGTGGTCGGGGCCGCCCGAGGTCGGCACCGACCGAGGAGCTGACCGACGCGGAGCTGCTCCGCCGGGAGATCGAGGCCGAGCTGCGCCGGCTGACACCGGAGGACCGTGAGGTCCTGGTGCTCCGGTTCGTCGCCGAGCTGTCGGAGGTCCAGGTCGCCGACCTGCTCGAGCGGCCGGTCGGCACCGTGCCGAGCCGGTTCTCCGAGGTGGACTTCCGGATCGCGCGCGAGACGATCGAGGTCCCGCCGCCGCCGTACGACGCCGTCGTCCGACGGGCGACCGACGCTGCGCCGGCGGCGGCGCCGGTTCGTCGCGGTCGGCCTCGTGGTCGGGGCGGTGGTCGTCGCCGCGCTGGTCTGGGTCTCGACCCGGCCCGCTCCGGAGCCGGAGCAGCCGGCGGTCGTCGAGTCGGAGAACCCGATCGACCAGCGCCTGGTACGGCGCCGGCCGGCTGCACCTTCAGGACGTCGCCGTCGACCTGCCGCAGGTGCACCGACCTGGTCGCGGTCGCGGGCGGCGTCGTGTACGCCGACGACGACGGCGTGCTGGTCTACGTCGGGCCGGCCGGCGAGCCGACCGAGATCGGGCGCAAGTCGGTCGGGGCGCCGGTCGTGGCGTCCGACGAGCGCAGCTGGGTGGCCTGGGTGGACGAGCGGCGACGACCCGCAGCTGGTCGTGTGGGACGTCGTCGACGACTACGAGGTCGCCCGGGTCGAGGTGGCATCGCGGCGCCAGCCCGGTCGCGCTCGACCAGAACCGGGTCTACTACCTCGCCGAGGGGCGCACGCACACCTGGGAGCCGCTGACCGGCCGGGTCGAGGACGTCGGCCTGCCGCTCGTGCTCGACGTCGAGTCCGCGACCCGGGTCTACGGCGACGGCGAGCGGATCGACATGGTGCAGCCGTTCTTCAGCGTGAACTTCGTGCGCCCGGGGGCGACCGCCGACCTCTCGCCGGGCGGCACCTACGTGCTGGCCCGTCCGCCCGGCCAGCTCGGGCCGTTCCAGCCGCTGATCTACGACGCGCGCTCCGGTGAGCGGCTGCCCACGGGACTCGGCCCCGAGGAGCTCGCCGTCGACGCGGCGTTCGGCCCGGACGGCACCGTCGACTACCTCGTCGTCCAGGCGCACGGACACCGGCCGACCGAGGATGCCGCTCGCTCGTGCTCCGCAGCTGCGACCTCGGCGACCGACGACTGCACGGACATCGTGCCGCTGCCGACCGAGCGGGGAGGAGCCGCGGCTCGCGCACTGACGCGCGGCAGACTGGCCGCCATGCGATTCAGCCAGGTCGACGTGTTCTCCGCCGAGCCGCTGCTCGGCAACCCGGTCGCGGTGGTGCACGACGCCGACGACGTCACCGACGAGCAGATGGCGGCGTTCGCGCGCTGGACCAACCTCTCGGAGACGACGTTCCTGCTCCGCCCGACCGCAGCCGGGCGCCGACTACCGGCTGCGGATCTGGACCCCGGGCGGCGAGCTGCCGTTCGCCGGGCACCCGACCCTCGGCAGCGCGCACGCGTGGCTCGAGGCCGGGGGAGTGCCGGCGGGCGACGACGTCGTCCAGGAGTGCGGCGCCGGGCTGGTGCGGATCCGGCGTGGCGAGCCGGCTGTCGTTCGCGGCGCCGCCGCTGACCCGGTCGGGACCGGTCGACGCCGACGACGTGGCCGGCATCTGCCGGGCGCTGCGGATCGCCGGAGTCCGACGATCGTCGAGTCGACGTGGATCGACAACGGCCCGGGCTGGGTCGGGCGTGCTGCTCGAGGACGCCGCCGCCGTGCTGGCGCTCGAGCCCGGACTGGGCGGCCTTCGGCGACCTCAAGATCGGCGTCGTCGGGCCGTACGCCGACGGCCCGCGTCGCGGTGGAGGTGCGCGCGTTCTGCCCCGGCTACGGCATGCCGGAGGACCCGGTCACCGGCTCGCTCAACGCCGGCATCGGCCAGTGGCTCGCCGGCGGGCGGCTGCCCACGTCGTACGTCGCCGCGCCAGGGCACCGCGCTCGGGCGCGCCGGCCGGGTGCACGTCGAGCGTGGACGGGTCAGAGTCTGGGTCGGCGGCGACACCCGCACCACGGTCACCGGATCCGTCGCCCTCTGACGCCTAGGCTCGGAGCCGTGCAGACCTACCTCGATCTCCTCCAGCGGGTCCTCGACGAGGGCGTGGAGAAGAGCGACCGCACCGGCACCGGCACCCGGTCGGTCTTCGGCCACCAGATGCGCTTCGACCTGGCCGCCGGCTTCCCGCTGGTGACGACGAAGAAGATCCACACCCGGTCGGTGTTCGGCGAGCTGCTGTGGTTCCTGCGCGGCGACACGAACGTGAAGTGGCTCCAGGACCGCGGCATCACGATCTGGGACGAGTGGGCCGACGAGAACGGCGACCTCGGGCCGGTCTACGGCTACCAGTGGCGCTCGTGGCCGACCCCCGACGGCCGGCACGTCGACCAGATCGCGCAGGTGGTCGCGCAGATCCGCGACAACCCCGACTCGCGGCGGCACATCGTGTCGGCGTGGAACGTCGCGGACATCCCGGACATGGCGCTGGCGCCGTGCCACACGATGTTCCAGTTCTACGTGGCCGACGGGCCGGCTGTCGCTGCCAGCTCTACCAGCGCTCGGCCGACGTGTTCCTCGGCGTGCCGTTCAACATCGCGTCGTACGCGCTGCTCACGCACATGGTCGCCCAGGTGACCGGGCTCGAGGTCGGCGACTTCGTGCACACCCTCGGCGACGCGCACCTCTACCTCAACCACCTCGAGCAGGCGCAGCTCCAGCTCACCCGCGACGCCGCGGCCGCTGCCGACGCTGGTCGCTCGACCCGTCGGTCACCGAGCTCGACGCGTTCGACCTCGAGCACATCGCCATCGAGGGCTACGACCCGCACCCCGGCATCAAGGCACCGATCGCCGTATGAGCAAGACGGATCATCATGGTCGCGGCCGTGGCCCGCAACCGGGTGATCGGCAACGGGCCGGACATCCCGTGGCGGATCCCCGGCGAGCAGGCGGAGTTCAAGAAGCTCACGATGGGCCACGTGCTGGTGATGGGCCGGACGACGTACGAGTCGATCGGCCGGCCGCTGCCCGGCCGCACCACCATCGTGCTCACCCGCGACCGCGGACTGGTCGGCCGACGGCGTGCTGGTCGCGCACAGCTTCGTCGACGCGCTCGCGCAAGGCGGCGTCGTACGACGGGCGAGGTCCTCGTCGTCGGCGGCGCGCAGGTCTACGCCGAGGCGCTGCCGCTGGCCGCCGAGCAGGTCATCAGCGAGGTGCCGCTGGAGCCCGAGGGCGACGTGTTCTACCCGGACTTCGACCGCAACGCCTGGCTGGAGACCGACCGCGAGCGCTTCGACGGCTACGAGCGGGTCTGGCTGGAGCGCGCCGCCAACCGCTTGTAGGTACCTGGCAGGCTGGCCCGGCGCATGGAGCTGCGCAGTCTTCACCGAACCCCAGCAGGGCGCGACGTACGACGACCTGGTGGCCGTCGCCCAGGAGGCCGAGCAGCTCGGCTTCGGCGCGTTCTTCCGGTCCGACCACTACCTCGGCATGGGCACCGAGGGGCTGCCCGGGCCGTCCGACGCGTGGGTGACGCTGGCCGGGATCGCGCGGGAGACCAGCACCATCCGGCTCGGCACGATGATGACCAGCGCGACGTTCCGGCTGCCCGGCCCGCTGGCGATCTCGGTCGCGAACGTCGACCAGATGAGCGGCGGCCGGGTCGAGCTCGGGATCGGCGCCGGCTGGTTCCAGGCCGAGCACGACGAAGTACGGCATCCCGTTCCCGAGCACCGGGGAGCGGTTCGACCGGTTCGAGGAGCAGCTCGCGATCATCACCGGCCTCTGGGCCACCGACGGCGGGTTCACGTTCGAGGGCGAGCACTACCAGGTCGCCGACTCGCCCGGCCTGCCCAAGCCCACCCAGCCCAAGCCGCCGCTCCTCATCGGCGGCACCGGCAAGAAGCGCACGCCGGCGCTGGCCGCGACGTACGCCGACGAGTTCAACCTCCCGTTCGTCGACCTCGAGACCACGAAGACCCAGTTCCAGCGGGTCCGCGAGGCCTGCGAGGCGCGCGACCGCGACCCCGGCACGATGCGCTGGTCCAACGCGCTGGTGCTCTGCGTCGGCGCGAACGAGGCCGAGCTGGACCGGCGGGCCGCGGCGATCGGCCGGGACAAGGCCGAGCTGCGGGAGAACGGCGTGGCCGGCACCCCGCAGGAGGTCGTCGACAAGATCGGCAGGTACGCCGAGCTCGGCGCCCAGCGGATCTACCTCCAGGTGCTCGACCTCGCCGACCTCGACCACCTGCGGCTGGTGGCGCGCGACGTGATGCCGCGCTGTGAGGCTCGGGCGCCGGGAGCGATAACCTGTCGGGCATGACGTCCGCTCCTGACGCCCCGTTCGGCCGGGTTCTCACGGCCATGGCCACCGCGTTCCACGACGACGGCTCGGTCGACCTCGAGGGCACGGCGCGGATCGCGGCCCACCTGGTCGCGCACGGGCACGACGGCGTCGTGGTCTCCGGCACCACCGGTGAGTCCCCGACGACCACCACCGCCGAGGACGGCGCGATCCTCGCGGCCGTGAAGGACGCGGTCGGCGACCGCGCGAAGGTCGTCGCCGGCGTCGGCACCAACTCCACCGCGCACTCCGTCGAGCTCGCCGAGCAGGCCGCCAAGATCGGCGCCGACGGGCTGCTGCTGGTCACGCCGTACTACAACAAGCCGAGCCAGGCCGGCGTCCTCCACCACTTCCGCTCGGTCGCCGAGGCGAGCGACGTCCCGGTGATGCTGTACGACGTCCCCGGCCGCACCGGCACCCAGATCTCGCTCGAGGTCTACGAGCAGGCGATGCGCGCTCGGGTCGGTCGTCGCCGTCAAGGACGCGGTCGGCGACTTCGCACGCGGCGTCAAGATCATGCAGATGGGCTACGCCCTCTACTCCGGCGACGACGTCAGCACCCTCGGCTGGCTCGCCCACGGCGGCGCCGGCGTCGTCTCCGTCGTCGGCCACGCGGCCGGCGACCAGATCCGGGCCATGATCGACGCCTTCCTGGCCGGCGACCAGGCCCAGGCCCTCACCATCTTCACGCGGCTGCTCCCCGCGACGGACGCCGTGATGGGCGTCCCCAACTACGGAGCCACCACCGCCAAGGCAGCACTCCAGCTCCTCGGCGTCCTCGACAACCGCAACGTCCGGGCGCCGCTGGTGCCGCTGGACGACGACGAGGTGACCGCGCTCCGTGCCGGTCTCGCCGCGTCGGGCCTTCTGTAGAACAAAGGACACCTCTTGAGTCACCCGCATCCCGAGCTCTCCGCGCCGGCCGCACTGCCGAAGGGGGGTCTCCGGGTCACCGCGCTGGGCGGCCTCGGCGAGGTCGGCCGCAACATGACCGTCTTCGAGTACGACGGCCGCCTGCTGATCGTCGACTGCGGCGTGCTGTTCCCCGAGGACCACCAGCCCGGCATCGACCTGATCCTCCCGGACTGGGCCTCGATCCGGGACCGTCTCGACGACGTCGAGGCCCTGGTGCTCACCCACGGCCACGAGGACCACATCGGCGCGACGCCGTACCTCCTCCGCGAACGCGGCAACATCCCGCTCGTCGGCTCGGAGCTCACGCTGGCGCTGCTCGGCAGCAAGCTGCGCGAGCACCGGCTCAAGGAGACCGTGCACCACGTGGTCAAGGAGGGTGACCGGATCACCTTCGGGCCGTTCGAGCTGGAGTTCGTCGCGGTCAACCACTCCATCCCCGACGCGCTGGCGGTCGCGATCCGCACCGGCGCCGGGCTGGTCCTGCACACCGGCGACTTCAAGATGGACCAGCTGCCGCTGGACGGCCGGATCACCGACCTGCGGGCGTTCGCGCGGCTGGGGGAGGAGGGCGTGGACCTGTTCCTCACCGACTCCACCAACGCCGAGACCCCGGGCTTCACCCCGGCCGAGAAGTCGATCAGCCCGGTCATCGACCAGGTCTTCCGCGACTCCGCGCAGCGGATCATCGTCGCCTGCTTCGCCTCCCACGTGCACCGCGTCCAGCAGGTGCTCGACGCGGCGTACAACCACGAGCGCCAGGCGGCGTACGTCGGCCGCTCGATGGTCCGCAACATGGCGATCGCGCGCGACCTCGGCTACCTGAAGGTCCCGCCGGGCGTGCTCGTCGACGCCAAGGACCTCGCCGACCTGCCGCCCGACCGGCAGGTGCTGATCTCCACGGGCTCGCAGGGCGAGCCGATGAGCGCGCTGTCGCGGATCGCGCAGCGCAACCACCACTTCGTGCACATCGAGGAGGGCGACACCGTCCTGCTCGCCTCCAGCCTGATCCCGGGCAACGAGAACGCCGTCTACCGCGTCATCAACGGCCTGGCCCGCTGGGGCGCCCGCGTCGTCCACAAGGGCAACGCGCTGGTGCACGTCTCCGGCCACGCCAGCGCCGGCGAGCTGCTCTACTGCTACAACATCGTCAAGCCGCGCAACGTGCTGCCGGTGCACGGCGAGATCCGGCACATGCTCGCCAACGCCGCCCTCGCCCGGGCGACCGGTGTCGAGAACGTCGTGATCGCCGAGGACGGCGTGGTCGTCGACCTGATCGACGGGGTCGCCGCGGTCGCCGGCAAGGTGGACTGCGGCTACGTCTTCGTCGACGGCTCGTCGGTCGGCGACATCACCGAGTCCGACCTCAAGGACCGGCTGATCCTCGGCGAGGAGGGCTTCATCTCGGTGATCGTCGTCGTCGACTCGGTCAGCGGCAAGGTGTCCGCCGGCCCCGAGATCCACGCCCGCGGCAACGCCCTGGACGGCTCGAACTTCGACGACGTCAAGCAGCCGATCATCGACGCCCTCGACCGGGCCATCGCCGAGGGCAACACCGACTCGTACCAGCTCCAGCAGACCGTGCGCCGGGTGATCGGGCGCTGGGTCAGCAACACCCACCGGCGCCGGCCGATGATCATCCCGGTCGTCATCGAGGCCTGATCGCTGCGGGTCAATTCCCGTCGAGACACCTGAACTGGTCTGCTATTTGCTGCCCAGAAGCAGCCACTTTGGGTGTCTCGACGAACTTGACCCGCCCCGAGTCGGCGCAGTTCCCACGCGGGAACTGCGCCGACTCGACGGTGCTCAGCCGGCCTGGCGACCCAGGACTGCCTCGCGGTTCTTGCCCTTCTTCTTGCAGACGGTCAGCTTGACGTTGTCGACGTACCAGCCGTCCATGCCGCCGCAGCCGTCACGGCCGAGCTCGAACTTCACCCGGACCTTGTCGCCCTTGCCGGCACCGACCTTCTTCAGGTTGATGATCGACTGGCCCCACGAGCCGCCGGGGACGTTGCCGTCGGTGCCGGTGAAGCCCGGCTCTCCGGCCAGCGGGCTGGTGTTGCCCGGGCCGGGCTCCATCAGCGCGTTCGGCGCGTTGTAGAGGTACGCCGACGCCGGGATCACCTTGAAGCGCCTTGCCGTTCACGCTGATCTTCACGTTGCCGCCGTCGAAGCCGTACTCGGTGGCGATGTAGTGCTGGAAGCTGAGCTTCTGGTCACCGCCGCCGGGCAGCTTCACGTTCGGGCTGATGATGCCGTTCGCGCTCGACAGGTCGCCGGCGCCGCCGGAGCAGTCACCCTCGTCGGGCGACGGCTCGAAGGCGACCTTGGTGCCGTGGTTGCCGGGGACGTCCGAGGTGGTCTTCCACTTGAAGCCGTGGTTGCCCTCGTCCTCGAAGACGATGGTCTCGGTGTGCTTCCACTTGCCGAGGCCCTTCTCGAAGTCCTCCTTCCAGATGGTCTTGGTCTTGAACTTGTTGCCGCACAGCTGCGGCGGGTTCTTGGCCAGGATCGGGTGGAAGTTGCACTGCGTCGGCTCGGCGGTCAGCTCGACCGCCTCGATCACGGCGTCGACGGCTTCGCAGTCGACCGGGGTGATCGGGACGGCCGGCACCGGGACGGCGAGCTCCTCGGTCGACACCGCGTTGATCGGCTGCCCGACCAGCGAGTCGCAGGCGGCGGTGAGACCGTCGGCGAGGTCGATGAAGTTCGACGTCTGCGGTCAGGTACGACGTCTGGGTGCGCCAGAAGATGTTCGCGGCCTTGTCCAGGCCGATGCCCGGAACCTCGACGTCGTTGAAGGTGCTGCCGTCCACCAGCAGCGCGTACGCGTGGTTGACGACACCGGAGTTGGTGTGGACACCGCCAGCGTCGTCCGGCGTGCACCAGTACTGGGTGTCCGAGACCTTGCCCGGGTCGCCGTAGCAGTTCGGCGACCACATGTCGCGGATCGCGCCACCGAACGCCGGGTCGTTCTCGCCCGACAGCCAGCGGTACGAGTCGAACCGGTCGCCGGCCGCGTCGTTCATCGTGACGTTGACTGTCTCGTCGTCAGCCAGCGCCGACCTGATCTCCTCGCGGGAGGTCAGCCCGATGGTGACCGTCGGGATGGTGGCCTCGAGGTCACCGGACGGCGAGATGATGGCGTCCTCGCGGTTGCCGATGATGACGGCGATGGCGCCGGCGTCCTCGGCGGTCTGCGTCTTCTCGGTGAAGGCGCACCGACCACGGTCGAGCATCACGATCTTGCCCGCGACCTCGGCCGCGTTGTCCAGCGGCGAGCAGCCGTCGGTCGTGGTGCCGGCAGGCAGGCCCCCGACCGGGTCCTCCGGCTCCGCGACGTCCGTGCCGACCACGACGTCGCCGGTGATGCCGGTGCCGTCGAGCTGCGGACCGTACGACGCGCCGCCCACGAACTCACACGGGCCGGCGATGCTGGCCGGGGTGTTGACGATGACCTCAGGAGCGGCGGGGGAGTGCGTCGAGCACTGGCCGTCGGGGCGAACCGTGTCCGGCTCGTCGTTCTCGCGGGTGTTGGCCATGTCGACGGTCTCGCCCCAGATGTCGGAGAAGGCCTCGTTCATGGCGCCGGACTGCCACTGGTAGACCAGCCCGGAGGTGTACTCGGTGTAGGCGTGGCCCCACTCGTGGGCGACGGTGTCGTCGGAGGTGACGCCGTCGCAGTAGTTGGTGGTCACGCCGTTCCAGTTCGCGTTCGGGCACTGGATCCGGCCGTCGTTGTTGACGGTCGTCATCGAGTGGCCCTCGCCGTCGTAGGAGTCGCGGCCGAACGTGGTGCGGAAGAACCAGTACGACTCGCCGGTGCCCTCCACCAGCTGCTGCTGGGACTCGTTGAGCTCGCCGGGGAACGCGTCGCCCTCGGTCCAGACCTCGACGAACGCCGCCGGGTCGGTGCCGCCGTCGGCCTCGAGCAGGTGCCGCTCCAGCGCGCTGTGGATCATCGAGTAGCGGTTGACCGGCTTGCCGGTGTTCGCGTCCAGGAAGACCATGTCGCGCACCGTGCTGCGGTTGGTCACCTCGACCACCCAGGCGAGCACGTTGGCACCCTTCTCGCCCTTGATCGCGCCCATCCGGTAGACGTTCAGCTCGGTGGAGACGGCCTTGATGCCGCTGAGGTCGGCGCGGCCGTCCCGGCGGTCGCCCGGGGGCTTCGCCCGGACCTCGGCCAGGGCGCGCTCGGCCGCCTCGGACTGCGTGATCCGTGGGGTGACGCTCAGGCTGACGTCGGGGGCGACGAAGCCGTTGACCGAGTTCAGGTCGCCGGCCCTGTCGAGGTTGGCGAGCAGCCGGGCCCCGAAGACCGGGACGCCCTGGTAGCTCTGGCGGAACGTGACGGTCCACCCGTAGCGGGTGCCGGCCACGTCGGTCTGCTCGAGCTGGGAAGCACTGGCGCCGAACGCCGCGGCGTACTTCTCGACGTACTTCGTTGCCTTGGCGGCTGCCTCGGCACGGGTGTCGGCGGTCGCGGACGGCATCAGGTCGCCCTGGCCGGAGGCGCGGACGAAGCCGACCCGGCCGGTGGCCTTGTCGATGGTCAGCCGGGCGCCGTCCGACGCCTCGGCGCGCATCTGCTGCGTCACCGACTGGTCTGCGGCGCGCGTGGCTGGTGCACCGGCCTGGGCGGGTAGCCCGGGAGCGGCGCTCAGCCCGGCTGTCACCAGCGCGAGACAGACCCCTGTCTTGAGAAGTTTCACGATTCCTCCGAGTAGGTACGTGGCCGCCCAGGGGGTGGGGGCCATGGGGCACATTAGGAACTGATCACGGCCCGGGTCCAGGGTCGCGGGAGATTTAGCGGAACTCTCCGTGCACCGTCCGGAGGTCTTCCGTCGGCCACCGGGCCGCGCGAGACACGCACTCCTGTGATGCGTGTGACTGGAGTGACCGACGCCTAGGGTGGACAACATGGCGACCCGTACGTCTTCCCCGCCGGGTTCGCGGAGCAAGAGCACGTCGAAAAGCGGCTCGAGCACCCGATCCCGGAGTACCAGCCCCAAGCGCAAGCCTGCCCGGAAGCCCGCAGCGCGGACCTCGAGCAAGCGCAAGCCCGCCGCTCGTCGGCCGGCCCCGCGCGCCGTTCGCAACGGCCCGGGCCCGATCGCGCGCACGTTCGGCGCGCTCTGGCACGCGCTCTCGGCGATCTGGCTCGGGGTCGCGCACGGACTCGGCGCGCTCGCCCGGGGCATCGGGCACACCGCGAAGGACCTCGAGCCCGCGCACCGCCGCGACGGCGTCGGCCTGCTCCTGCTGGGCAGCGCGGTCGTCGTGGCCGCCGCCGTGTGGTGGCAGCTGCCCGGTTCGGTGATGGACGCCGCCCGCACGGTCGTCGAGGGCTCGGTCGGCAAGGTCGGCTTCCTCGTCCCGCTGGCGCTGCTGTACGTCGGCTGGCGCACCATGCGCGACCCCGAGCACAACGGCCCGATGGGTCGCCAGGTCGTCGGCTGGGCGGCGCTGTCGTTCGGCCTGCTCGGCATCGTGCAGATCGCCGCCGACAACCCGCAGCCGGTGCTCGGCGACACCGCGGACCTGCGCTCGGCCGGCGGCGCGGTCGGCTACGTCGTCGCCAGCCTGCTGCTCGACCTGCTCCGCTCGCCGTTCGTCGTGGTGCCGCTGCTGGCGATGCTCGCGTTCTTCGGCGTCCTCATCATCACCGGGACCCCGCTCTACCAGGTGCCGACGAAGCTCGCGGAGACCCGCGACCGGCTGCTCGGCCGGCAGCCGGCGACCGAGGAGGACCCCGACGCCACCCAGGCGATCCCGGCGACCCGCTCGCGGCGCAAGAAGTCCGACGAGACCGGCGAGATCGACCCGGAGATGGGCGACCCGGCCTACGACAGCCCGGTGCTCTCGGACCGCGAGCTGCGCAAGCGGAAGAAGGCACTGGAGACGACCGACGAGGGGCTGGACATCTTCGCGCCCGACGTCCCGACCGAGGTGACGCCGGTGGTCGAGGAGAAGGTCGACCTCGAGCCGCCGCCGCACACTCCGCTGCCGCCGCGCGTCGAGCAGCTCGCGCTGTCCGGCGACATCGCCTACTCGCTGCCGGCCAACGAGATGCTCAAGCCCGGCTCGGTCCACAAGGCCCGCTCGAAGGCGAGCGACGCGGTGGTCGAGCGACTGACCCAGGTGCTCGAGGAGTTCGCCATCGACGCGCAGGTCACCGGCTACACCCGGGGCCCGACCGTCACCCGCTACGAGGTCGAGGTCGGCCCCGCGGTCAAGGTCGAGAAGGTCACCGCGCTGTCGAAGAACATCGCGTACGCCGTCGCGTCGGCCGACGTCCGGATCCTCAGCCCGATCCCCGGCAAGTCCGCGATCGGCATCGAGATCCCCAACCTGGACAAGGAGATCGTCTCCCTCGGCGACGTGCTCCGGTCCAACACCGCGCGCTCCGACCACCACCCGATGGTGGTCGGGCTCGGCAAGGACGTCGAGGGCGGCTTCGTGGTCGCCAACCTCGCGAAGATGCCGCACCTGCTGGTCGCCGGTGCCACCGGCTCCGGCAAGTCGAGCTTCATCAACTCGATGATCACGTCGATCCTGATGCGCTCCACGCCCGACGAGGTCCGGATGATCATGGTCGACCCGAAGCGGGTCGAGCTGAACGCCTACGAGGGCGTCCCGCACCTGATCACCCCGATCATCACCAACCCGAAGAAGGCCGCCGAGGCGCTCGCCTGGGTCGTGCGCGAGATGGACATGCGGTACGACGACCTCGCGAACTTCGGCTTCCGCCACATCGACGACTTCAACAAGGCCGTCCGCGCGGGCAAGGTGCAGGTCCCGCCGGGCAGCGAGCGCGAGCTCACGCCGTACCCCTACCTGCTGGTGATCGTCGACGAGCTCGCCGACCTGATGATGGTCGCGCCGCGCGACGTCGAGGACGCGATCGTCCGGATCACCCAGCTGGCGCGGGCCGCGGGCATCCACCTGGTGCTCGCCACCCAGCGTCCGTCGGTCGACGTGGTCACCGGCCTGATCAAGGCCAACGTCCCGTCCCGCCTGGCGTTCGCGACGTCGTCGGTCGACCGACAGCCGGGTCATCCTCGACCAGCCGGGCGCCGAGAAGCTGGTCGGCCAGGGTGACGGGCTGTTCCTGCCGATGGGTTCGTCCAAGGCCGTGCGTGTGCAGGGCTCCTGGGTCACCGAGGCCGAGATCCACGCGGTCGTCAAGCACTGCAAGTCGCAGCTGGAGCCGTCGTACCGCGAGGACGTCACGGCTCCCGCCGCGAGCAAGCGGGAGATCGACGACGACATCGGCGACGACATGGACCTGGTCGATCCAGGCGATCGAGCTCGTCGTGTCGACGCAGTTCGGCTCCACGTCGATGCTGCAGCGCAAGCTGCCGGGTCGGCTTCGCCAAGGCCGGCCGGCTGATGGACATCATGGAGAGCCGTGGCGTGGTCGGGCCCAGCGAGGGCTCGAAGGCCCGCGACGTCCTGGTCAAGCCCGACGAGATCGATGCCGTGATCGCGACCCTCCAGGGGGAGATGTGAGCAACCTCAGCGCAGACGTGCAGGAGACCACCGACGTCGGTCAGCCGGTCGAGGTCCGCACCGACGCCCGCCTCGCGGCGGCCGTGGGCGGCGTGGCCTCGATCGTCTCGATCGCCTACCTGGCGCGCGCCATCGGCGGCGGCGGGTGGCTGGACTGGGCGCTGGTGCTCGTCACGGGCGCCATCGCGGCCGCCCATCTCCAGTCGCTCGTCGACGCCCGCGTGCCGCTGATGGTCGTGGACGAGCACGGCGTCCGGCTGCGCAAGGGCCGGACCTGGCACGGCCTGCCGTGGCGGGACATCGAGTGCGTCGAGCACCAGCCGCGGCACGGCCTGCTCCGCGACGGCCGGGTGACCCTGGTGCCGCGCGACGAGGAGGACGACCCACCAGTCGGTGCGGCTGTCGCTGTCGACCCGCGTGGTCGGCGCGGACGGCGACCTGACCGGCGCGCTCGAGCGGCTGGCCGGCGACCCCGACCAGGTGGTCGAGACGGGCGGGACCTTCGACGACGTCGAGGACGTCGAGGACGTCGAGCGACGTCGAGGACGTCGAGGACCTGGACGAGCCGTGGGAGCAGGAGGACGAGCTCCCCGCGCACCCGGTGCTGCACGACCCGCGGCCGACGCTGGCCCGTGGCATCGGCTTCCTCGCCGACCGGCTGAGCCTGCGCCGCCCGCCTGAGGACGATCTCGACGAGGACGATCTCGTCGGGGAGATCGTCGAGGAGGCGGACGACCGCGAGCACACGCTGCCGCTGGTCGCCTCGGCCACCCCGATCCCGCTGCGCGACCCGGTCACCGGCACCCGCGCCGAGGTGCGGTTCGAGGGCGCGGCGGCGCTGGCCTTCGACCCGGCCGACACCGAGGCCGCGATCCAGCCCGTGCTGCCCGAGTCCGCGGAGCTGCGGCGCTCCGCCGAGCCGCTGCTCATCGACGACCTCGCGGTCGCGCCGGTCGAGGACCCGGTCGTCGGGCCCGAGCTGGTCGCGGCCCGCACCCGCCTCGGCCTGACCGTCGACCAGCTCGCCGAGCGGACCCGGATCCGCCCGCACGTGATCGAGTCGATCGAGGTCGACGACTTCGCGCCGTGCGGCGGCGACTTCTACGCCCGCGGCCACCTGCGCACCCTGGCCCGGGTCCTCGGCGTCGACGCGGCGCCGTTGCTGGCGTCGTACGACGAGCGCTACGCCGACGCCCCGATCGACGCCCGCCGGGTGTTCGAGGCCGAGCTGGCGACCGGCAAGGACGGCCCGATCCGCGGCACCCGCGGCGGCCCGAACTGGTCGGTGCTGGTCGCCGCGGTGATGGCGATCGTGCTGGCCTGGTCGATCGCGCGGCTGATCATGGACAGCCCGATCCAGCTCGACGACCGCCCGGTCCTCAACGGCTCGCCGTCCAGCACGACCAAGCTCGGCCCGCCGGTCCCGGTGCTCCTGGACGCGTCGTCCGGCGGCGCCCACGTGGTGGTGCACGACGGCGCCGGCCAGGTCGTGTTCAACGGCGACCTCGCCTACGGCGACACCCGGACCGTCAAGGCGGCGCCGCCGGTGCTGGTGCAGTCCTCGGACGGCGCGCTCGGTGTGACCATCGACGGCGAGGACCGCGGGCCGCTGGGCACCGAGGGCCAGCCGGCGTCGAACACGTTCACCGCACCGGAGTAGCCCGGGAGTCGGCCGGCCCGCTCGTTTCGACGCGGGCCGGATCGGTTGACATACTCGATCGGTTATGACTTCCGAGACCACGCCTGCCCCCGCCCGCGAGCTGCTGTCGGTGGCGATGGTGACCCTCGGGTGCGCCCGCAACGAGGTCGACTCCGAGGAGCTCGCCGGCCGGCTCGAGGCCGACGGCTTCCTGCTCGTCGAGGACCCCGCCGACGCCGACACCGTGGTGGTCAACACCTGCGGCTTCGTCGAGTC
This sequence comes from uncultured Actinomycetota bacterium, assembly GCA_963716655.1. Taxonomy (GTDB): domain Bacteria; phylum Actinomycetota; class Actinomycetes; order Propionibacteriales; family Nocardioidaceae; genus Nocardioides. The sequence goes on from CAVQTV010000001.1 coordinate 404,380, forward strand.
GGCGAAGAAGGACTCCGTCGACACGCTGCTCGCCGCCGCCGACCTGAAGGAGACCGGTCGGCCGCAGGCCGTCGTCGCGGTCGGCTGCATGGCCGAGCGGTACGGCAAGGAGCTCGCGGACTCGATGCCCGAGGCGGACGCGGTCCTCGGCTTCGACGACTACCCCGACATCTCGGCCCGGCTGCGGTCGATCGTGGCCGGCGAGGTGCACCACGCGCACACCCCGCAGGACCGCCGCCGGCTGCTCCCGATCTCGCCGGTGGAGCGGTCGCTGTCGACCGCGGCGGTGCCCGGCCACGCCTCCGGGCCCGCGTCGGTACGACGTCGGCTCGAGCCGGGTCCGACCGCGGCCGCTGAAGCTGGCCAGCGGCTGCGACCGGCGCTGCTCGTTCTGCGCGATCCCCGCGTTCCGCGGCTCGTTCGTGAGCCGGCGCCCGAGCGACGTGCTCCAGGAGGCGCAGTGGCTCGGCACCCAGGGCGCCCGCGAGCTGTTCCTCGTCAGCGAGAACTCCACGTCGTACGGCAAGGACCTCGGCGACCTGCGGCTGCTCGAGACGCTGCTGCCCGAGCTGGCCGCCGTCGACGGTGTCGACCGGGTCCGGGTGTCCTACCTCCAGCCGGCCGAGACCCGGCCCGGGCTGGTCGAGGCGATCGCGACCACGCCGGGCGTGACGCCGTACTTCGACCTGTCCTTCCAGCACGCCAGCGCCACGGTGCTGCGCCGGATGCGCCGCTTCGGTGACCCGGAGAGCTTCCTCGGCCTGCTCGAGCAGATCCGCGGCCACGCGCCCGAGGCCGGCGTACGCAGCAACGTGATCGTCGGCTTCCCCGGCGAGACCGAGGCGGACCTGGAGACGCTCTGCGACTTCCTGGTCGCCGCGCGGATGGACGTCACCGGGGTCTTCGGCTACTCCGACGAGGACGGCACCGAGGCCGCGACGTACGACGGCAAGCTGGACGAGGACGAGGTCCGGGCCCGCGCCGAGCACGTCTCGGCCCTGGTCGAGGAGCTCACCGCCCAGCGCGCGCTGGAGCGGGTCGGCGAGCAGGTCGAGGTCCTGGTCGAGCGCACCGAGGACGGCGAGACCGAGGGTCGCGCCGCGCACCAGGGCCCGGAGGTCGACGGCTCGACCTACCTTCTCGACAGCACCGCCAAGGTCGGCGACCTGGTTCGTGCGGCGGTCGTCGGTGCCGAAGGCGCCGACCTCTACGCTCGGGAGCTGTGATGACCGAAGGTCGAGACGCAGCCCAGCAACTGGAACGTCCCGAACATCCTCACCACGGCTGCGCATCGCGTCGGTGCCGTTCTTCGCCTGGGCGCTGCTGATCGACGGCGGCGACTCGATCACCTGGCGCTGCGTCGCGTTCGCGATCTTCGTCGCGGCGATGATCACCGACAAGATCGACGGCGACCTGGCCCGCAAGCACAACCTGGTCACGAACTTCGGCAAGATCGCCGACCCGATCGCCGACAAGGCGCTCACCGGCATGGCCTTCATCGGGCTCTCGATCGTCGGTGACATCTGGTGGTGGGTGACCATCGTCGTGCTGCTGCGCGAGTGGAGCGTCACGCTGCTCCGGCTCTCGGTGCTCAAGAAGGTCGTCATCGCGGCGGCCGACCTCGGCAAGCTCAAGACCACGTTCCAGGCGATCGCGCTCGCGACCCTGTGCCTGCCGCTGCGCGACCCCGACCTCCCGACCTGGATGGAGGTGCCCGGCGAGGTGCTCTTCTACCTCGCCCAGGGCTGCCTGGCGATCGCGGTCGCGCTCACCCTCTGGTCCGGCTACGAGTTCTTCCGCGGCGTCTGGAAGCAGCGGCACAGCCTGCGTTCCTGAACCGTTATGCAAACTCTTCCGGTCTGCAACAAGTAGTTCACCGAAGGCCTTGCGTGGCACGGTCGTTTCGGGGTTATGTTTCGGCGTCCCAACAACACGTCCGCCGAAAGGTCTCCACGTGGCCCCCAGCAGTTCTCGGGCGCGCCAGGGCATGCGTGCCCTCGCCGCCGTCTCCGGACTCGCGCTCGTCGCGTCCTCTGCCGCTCTCGTCAGCAGCCCGGCCCACGCGGCCGATCCGGTCGACATCCAGATCCTCGCGACCAACGACTTCCACGGGCGGCTCATGGCGGACCGCGTCGAGGCCGGCGCCGCGAAGTACGGCCGGCGCGGTCAACGCGCTGCGCGCCGAGAACCCCAACACCGTCTTCGCCGCGGCAGGTGACCTGATCGGCGCCACGACGTTCGAGTCGTTCATCGCCGCAGGACAAGCCGACCATCGACGCGCTCAACGAGGCGGGCCTCTAGGTGTCGGCGGTCGGCAACCACGAGTTCGACCAGGGCTACGACGACCTCGTCGACCGGGTGATGGCGCCGTACGAGTCGGAGGCGAACCCCTACGGTGGCGCCGAGTGGCAGTACATCGCCGCCAACGTCGATGAAGCCCGGCGACCCCGACGAGATCCCGACCGTCGTGGATCAAGCGACATCGCTGAGGTCGAGGTCGGCTTCGTCGGCGCCGTCACCGAGCACCTCCCCGAGCTGGTCCGCCCGGACGGCATCGAGGACATCGAGGTGACCGACATCGTCGACGCCGCCAACGAGGAGGCCGACGACGCTCAAGGCCGAGGGCGCCGACGTCGTCGTCATGCTCGTGCACGAGGGTGCGTCCGTCGACCGACTGCGCCACGATGGACGACGACCCGACCTCCGACTTCGGCAGCATCGTCACCGGGATCGACGACAACGTCGACGCGATCGTCTCGGGCCACACCCACCGCAGCTACAACTGCTCGTTCCCGGTCGCGGCCTGGGCCGCCGACGCCGCGCGGGTCGTGAAGGACCGCCCGGTGGTCTCGGCCGGCCAGTACGGCTAGCAACCTCGAACAAGCTGGTCTTCTCCGTCGACCCCGGCCACCGGCGTCGTGCAGGCTGTCACTCCAGTGCGACGCGCTCGACGCTCGCGGCCGGCAGACTACCGCGCCGACCCGGAGGTCCAGGCCGATCGTCGACGCAGGCGGTCGCGGACGCCGACGTGCCCGGGCGCGGTCAGCTCGGCGAGATCGCCGGCGCGTTCAAGCGGGCCTCCCGGCCGAAGGCCGACGGGACCGGCCGAGGAGAACCGGGGTGGCGAGTCCACCCTCGGCAACCTCGTGGCCGAGGTCCAGCGCTGGGCGACCGAGCGAGCCCGGCGCGCAGATCGCGCTTCATGAACCCGGGCGGGCTCCGCGCGGACATGGTCGGCAACGCCGACGGCGGCTACCCGACCGACGCTGACCTACCGGCAGGCCGCCGACGTGCAGCCGTTCGCCAACACCCTGGTGAACATGAAGCTGACCGGCGCCCAGATCCAGGACGGTCCTGGAGCAGCAGTGGCAGCCCGCGGGCTCCTCGCGTCCGTTCCTGCGGCTCGGCGTCTCGGAGGGCTTCACCTACACCTACGACCCGACCGCCGAGGACGGCACCGGGCATGTGGCTCGACGGTGAGCCGATCGGCAACGGCGAGATCTACTCGGTCACGGTGAACTCGTTCCTGGCCTCCGGCGGTGACAACTTCTTCGGCTTCGCCGACGGCATCGACAAGCAGGACACCGGCAAGACCGACCTCCAGGCGATGGTCGACTACCTGACGCAGTTCGGCGCCGCCGGCGCGGTGCCCGGTGGACTACGAGCCAGCGCGCGGTCGGCGTGAGCTTCCCGGACGGCGCCCCGGCGACGTACGGCGCGGGCGACACGCCTGGCCTTCGACCTGTCCTCGCTCGCGATGACCGGTGCGGGCGACGTCCAGGACGACGAGGTCGTCGTCTCCGTCGGTGACGAGGACCTCGGCACCTTCCCGGTCGACAACACCGTCGCCGGCGGGCGCAACCGACGACGAGGCCGGCAAGGCCTCGGTCAGCGTGGTGCTGCCGGCCGGCCTTCCGGGTGGCGCGCAGCTCGTCACCGTGACCGGCACCGAGACGGGCACCTCCGTCTGGATCCCGGTGGACCTCGCCAAGACGGACTCGAAGATCTCCGCCAACGCGAAGCCCAAGAAGGTGATCGCCAAGGTGACCAAGCCGACGGTGTTCGTGACCGTGAAGTCCGGCGGCCAGCCGGCCACCGGCAAGGTCGAGCTCAAGGTCGCCGGCCACACCTACAAGGCCACGCTGAAGAAGGGCAAGGCCGAGGTCAAGCTGCCGGCGTTCAAGAAGGCCGGCGAGAAGCAGGTGCAGATCAAGTACCTCGGCAACGACTCCAGCAAGTCGGCAACAGCCAGCGTGACGATCACCGTCACCAAGAAGTAGCACCCCGTCGGGGCCCACCACACCGGTGGGCCCCGATGTGGCTCCCACCCTCTGAAAGGCCGCCCGATGCCCAGCAAGTCGTCCTCGTCCCGGGGAGCCCGCAGCCGCCGTACCAGCGTGGCTGTGGCCCTGTTCGGACTCGTCGGGAGCACCCTCGCTCTCGGGCTCACGGCGGCACCCGCCGCGGCCGTCAGCCCCTCCGTGGTGATCGCGGAGGTGTACGGCGGTGGCACCAACTCGGGCGCCGCGAACACGTTCGGCAACGACTTCATCGAGCTCTACAACCCGGGTCCGACCGAGGTGAACCTCGCCGGCTGGTCGGTCCAGTACCACTCCGCCACGGGCACCGGTGCGTTCGCCGTGCACGCGCTGACCGGCAAGATCCCGCCGGGGAGGCGCTACCTCCTCCAGGAGGGCAACTTCACCACCGGCACCCAGTTCGTCGCCGACGAGCAGGGCACCCTGAACATGGCGGCCGGCTCGGGCGTGGTCGCACTGGTGTCGAACACGACGCCTTACCCGACGTTCGGCTCCAGCACGGGCGTGAACCTCGCGGGTGTCACCGCCAACGGCCTCATCGACCTGGTCGGGTACGGCAACACGGCCAACACCTACGAGACGGCACGGACCGGGACTGCCCTGACCAACACGCTGTCCGCGAACCGGAAGAACCAGCCCGACGCCGACAACAACAGCACCGACTTCCAGAACGCCGCGCCGACCCCCGAGCGGTGCGACTGCGCGGTCGTGCTTCCGCCGGACCTGGTGATCTCCGAGGTCTTCAGCCACGGCACCGTCGGTGGACCGAACGGCGCGGACTTCGTCGAGGCCCACAACGCGGGCACGGCGAGTGCCGACCTGACCCAGGTGACCCTCGAGGTGGACGGCGCACCGGTCCCGCTGAGCGGCTCGCTCGCCGCCGGCGGCTACCGCGTGGTCGACACCGACCTCGCCGACGACAACGGCAGCACCGAGCTTGTGTGGGAGAACGACGGCTCCACCCTCGACCTGGTCGGTTGGGGCACCGGAGCGCACGAAGGTGACGCCCCGGCACCAGCCGGCTCGGCCGCCGAGAGCGCACAGCGCAGCGAGGACAACGACGACACCGACCAGAACGGCGCCGACTTCCGCGCCGGCGCCCTGAGCCGCGGCGGCCCGTTCGTGCCGCCGCCGGCGCCGCTGTTCACCATCGCCGAGGTCCAGGGCACCGGCTCGGCCAGCGACATGGTCGACGACCGGGTCCGCGTCCAGGGCGTCGTGACCGCGACGTACCCGTCCGGCACCGGCAACCTGGGCGGCTTCTACGTGCAGACCGCCGGCGAGGAGGGCGTCGACTTCGACACCCCGGGCGCGTCCGACGCGATCTTCGTCTTCATGGGCTTCAAGACTTCACCCGCCGTCGGCACCTCCGTCGAGGTCACCGGTGAGGTCTCGGAGTTCTTCGGCACCACCGAGGTCACCCCGGCCGAGTCGGCGGACGTGGACGTCCTCCCGGCCCCGCTCCCGGCGGTGGTGCCCGGCGACACGGTGCCCGGCACCGACTGCGCGCTTCCCGGCACCGACTGCCTCACCGGCGCGGCGCTCGAGGCCGAGCGCGAGGAGCACGAGGGCGAGGCGTTCCTGCCCACCGGCGACTACACGGTCACCGACTCCTACGACGGCACCCCGTTCGTCCAGGACTCCTCGCGTGGCTTCCAGATGCAGGGTGAGATCGGTCTGGCCGCCAACAGCACCGAGCCGCTGATGATCCCGACCGAGCTCTACGACCAGACCGACACCGCCTCGATCGCCGACCGGCGCGCGTTCAACGACGCGCACGGCCTGATCCTCGACGACGGTGCCGACCTCGACTACACGAGCGCCTCCGTCGAGGACGTCGCCGGCTTCCCGTGGCTGACCCCGACCAACACGGTCCGGGTCGGCGCCGCGGTCACGTTCGTGAAGCCCGTGATCCTCGAGTACCGCCGCGACCTGTGGCGGCTGCAGCCGGAGACCAAGGTCGCCGGTGGCAGCACCGGCTCCGGCCTGGTCCAGTTCGAGCAGGACCGTCCGGCCCAGCCCGAGGACGTCGGTGGCGACCTGAAGATCGCCACGTTCAACATGCTCAACTACTTCAACACCACGGGCGAGGAGTGGGCGGACGCCGACGGCGCCGGTGGCGACCGGACCTGCACCTACTACACCGACCGGGCCACGCCCTCGAACCGGATCACCAACAACACCTGCGAGCAGGACGCGATCGACCCGCTCACCGGACTGGAGATCGCGCTGCCCGGACCGCGCGGCGCGGCCAACGAGGTGAACTTCCTGCGCCAGGAGGCCAAGGAGCTCGAGGCGATCAACACGATGGACGCCGACGTGGTCTCGCTCGAGGAGGTCGAGAACTCCATCAAGCTGCACGACCCGGCTCTCGACGGCACCCGCGACGCCAACCGCGACGACGCGCTGATCCGCCTGGTCGCGCAGCTCAATGCGCACTGGGCGGCCGAGCACCCGACGTACGTCGGCGACAGGTGGGCCTACGCCCCGTCGCCGCGCCCGCAGGCTCAGCCCACGATCGCCGAGCAGGACGCGATCCGCTCCGCGTTCATCTACAACCCGAACAAGGTCGAGCTCGTGGGTCGCTCGCAGATCCTGCTGAACTCGCCGGTGTTCCGGAACGCGCGTGAGCCGCTGGCCCAGGCGTTCAAGCCGGTCGGGTCCGGCCAGGCGAACGCGTTCGGCGTGATCGTCAACCACTTCAAGTCCAAGGGTGGGCCGACCGCCCCGGCCACCGTCAACGGTGACAACGTGGACTCCGGCGACGGTGCCGGCTTCTACAACGGTGACCGCAAGCGCCAGGCCGCCGCGCTGGTCGCGTTCGCCGACCAGTTCTCGGCAGAGCGCGGCATCGACGCGGTGTTCCTGAGCGGCGACTTCAACGCCTACGCGATGGAGGACCCGGTCCAGGTCATCACCGACGCCGGCTACCACGACCTGCACCCCGCCGACGGCGAGAAGACCTACAGCTTCGGCGGTCTCGCCGGCTCGCTGGACCACGTCTTCGCCAACGAGACCGCGCACGAGATGGTCACCGGCGCCGACGTGTGGTCCATCAACGCGAACGAGTCGGTCTACTACGAGTACAGCCGCTTCAACGCCAACCTCACCAACCTGTACGACGAGTCGCCGTTCCGCAGCTCCGACCACAACCCGGAGATCATCGGCATCGACACCGGCGCCGTCGTCCCCGACCCCGACCGCGACGTGGTGCAGATCCTGGCCACGAACGACTTCCACGGCCGGATCCTCGACGACCCGGGCAGCGCGGCGGCCGGTGCCGCGTCGCTGGCCGGCGCCGTCAAGGAGCTCCGCGCGGGCAACCCGGACACCGTGTTCGCCGCGGCGGGTGACCTGATCGGTGCCTCCACGTTCGAGTCGTTCATCGCCAACGACAAGCCCACCATCGACGCCCTCAACGAGGCGGGCCTCGAAGTGTCGGCGGTCGGCAACCACGAGTTCGACCAGGGGTACGACGACCTGGTGAACCGGGTGATGGCGCCCTACGACCCGGTCACCAACCCCGAGGGTGGTGCCGAGTGGGAGTACATCGGCGGGAACGTGCGGATGGAGGACGACCACTCGCCCGCCCTTCCGGAGACCTGGTACCAGACACTCTCGGACGGCCGCACGGTCGGCTTCGTGGGTGCGGTGACCGAGGACCTGCCGGCGCTCGTCGCCGGTGAGGGCATCGCCGAGATCGAGGTCACCGACATCGTCGACTCGGTCAACGAGCACGCCGACGACCTGAAGAGCGCAGGCGGCTGCGGCGAGGCCGACGGCTGCGACCTGGTGATCATGCTGGTCCACGAGGGTGCCGCCAGCACGTCGTACGCCGCGGTGACCGACGACTCGACGTTCGCCGACATCGTCCGCGGCGCGCACGAGGACATCGACGCGATCGTCTCGGGCCACACCCACCTCGCCTACAACCACAAGGTACCGGTGCCGGCGTGGGCGACCGAGGGGCGTGCCGTGACCGAGCGGCCGGTCGTCTCGGCCGGTCAGTACGGCGCCTACCTGAACCGGTTGCGGTTCGAGTTCGAGCCCGGCACCGACGAGCTGGTGAACATCCGCCAGACCGTGGTGTCGCTGAAGGACTTCGACCCCGACCCGGCCACCCAGGCGATCGTCGACGAGGCGGTCACCGAGGCGGCCGAGGTCGGCGACACCGTCCTCGGCGACATCGAGGACCCGTTCCGGCGGGCCCGTCGTACCGACCCCGCAGCAGGCTCGGGCGGTGCCGTCGTCGAGAACCGTGGCGGCGAGTCCACCCTCGGCAACCTGGTCGCCGAGATCCAGCGCTGGAAGACCGGGGCGGACCTCGCGTTCATGAACCCCGGCGGCCTGCGCGCCGACCTGAACGGCAATCCGGGCGACCCGCGGTCCCTGACCTACCGGCAGGCCGCGGACGTCCAGCCGTTCGCCAACACCCTGGTGACGATGGATCTCACGGGCGAGCAGATCAAGGTGATCCTCGAGCAGCAGTGGCAGCGCGACGCCGACGGCAACATCCCGTCGCGCCCGTTCCTGCGGCTCGGCACCTCCGACGGGTTCAGGTTCACCGAGGACGCCACCCGTCCCGAGGGCGACCGGATCACCGGCATCTGGCTGGGACGACGAGCCGCTCGACCCCGACGCGACCTACCGGGTCGCGGCGACGTCGTTCCTCGCGTCCGGGACCGGCGACAACTTCTGGGGCTTCGCTGCCGCGACGGACAAGCAGGACACCGGCAAGACCGACCTGCAGGCGGTCGTCGACTATATGGCGGAGTTCGCTGACCCGCTGCCGGTCGACTACGCCCAGCACGCGGTCGGCGTCCACTTCCCGGCCGGCGCACCCGCGTCGTACGGCGCCGGTGACACCCTCACCTTCACGCTGTCGTCGCTCGCGATGACCGGGCTCGACGACGTCCAGGACGGCCAGGTCGAGGTGCTCCTCGGTGACACCGTGCTCGGCACCTTCCCGGTGACGAACACGCTGCGCACCGAACCGGACGACGAGGCCGGCACTGCGTCGGTGACCGTCGTGCTGCCGGACGGGCTGGCCGACGGGTCCGCGGACGTGGTGGTCCGCGGGATCGCCACCGGCACCGAGGCGATCGTGCCGATCGCGACGACCGACGGGCTGCCGGACGCGACGGTCTCGGCCGAGGACGCCACGATGGTGTTCGGTCAGTCCGGCGCGGTGGACGTCGTCGTCGACCCGTCGACGGCGACCGGGACCGTGTCCGTCCTGGACGGCGCCACCACGCTCGGCTCGGCGACCCTGACCGGGGGAGTGGCGACGGTTGCCATCCCGGCCGGATCGCTCGACGTCGGCGAGCACGAGCTCACGCTCGTGTACGGCGGCGACCAGGCGAACTCCGGTTCGCAGGGCACGGTGACGATGACGGTGACGACGGCGACGCCGACGATCACCGCCACGGCGACGCCGGCGTCGGTCCAGACCGGTCAGACGTCCTCGATCGCGGTGAACGTGTCCGCCATCGGTGTCAGCCCGACGGGCACGGTGACCGCGTCGATCAACGGCTCGGTCGTCGACTCCGCGCCCCTGACCGGTGGTGCGGCGACGCTCACCGTGGGTCCGTTCGCGACCGCCGGAGACCGGACGGTGACGATCGAGTACTCCGGTGACGCCGGACCACGGCGGGCAGCACCACGACCACGGCACGCGTCCGACGGCCAAGGCCGCGCCGACGTCGGCGACACAGCCGCGGTCGGTTCGGACGCCGACGCGAGCCGAGCTGCGGCGCGACGTCCACGACGTCATCGGCGATGGTCTCGGTCCGGCGACCGGGCGGTGACGATCGTCGACGGCAACGGTGACGCGCGACCGGCCGACGACGCTCGGCGGCCGCACGTCTCGAAGGCGCGACGACGCTGTCGCGGCGCGGTCGCAGATCGACCGGGCGGGCACGCCAGGTCGATCGGTCGTACTCCGGTGACGGCGACCGCGTCGAGCGACCGCCACGGTCACGGTCACGTCGCCCCCGAGCCGGTCAAGGCCACGCCCACGCTCGAGATCGAACACACGCCGTCGGTGGTGCGGGAGGACAAGACCCGCGCCAAGCTGAAGGTCCGGGTCGACTCCGACGGCGCTCAGCCGACCGGCATGGTACGGATCGCGGTCCCGGGCCAGGGCACCCAGACCGATCTGCTCAAGAACGGCAAGGTGACGTTCCAGCTCGACGCGTTCCAGAGCTCCGGGGCGAAGACGGTCACCGTCACCTACCTGGGCGACGACCGGACCAAGTCGGTGTCGGTCACCTACGTGATCGAGGTCAGGGGGTAGCGCCGGGTGACCGACCTGCTCAAGCGCGTGCACCTGCTGCTCCGGTCGGGCGGGAGCACGGTCGCGACGGCGGAGTCCCTCACCGGCGGCCGGCTGGCGGTGGCCCTCACCGACGTGCCCGGGGCGTCGGAGACGTACGTCGGCGGCGTGGTCAGCTACGCCACCGAGGTCAAGGCGTCGGTCCTCGGCGTCGACGAGGACGATCGTGGAGCGGTACGGCGTCGTGTCCGCCGGAGTGCGCCAAGGCGATGGCGTCCGGGGTCCGGGCGGTGCTGGGCGCGACGTACGGGCTTTCCACTACAGGCGTGGCCGGACCTGCCGATCAGGAAGGGAAGCCGCCGGGGACCGTCTTCGTCGGCATCGCCGGGCCGGGGCTGGTCGAGGTGGTGGCGCTGGAGCTGACCGGCAAGCGCCAGCAGATCCAGGACCGCACCTGTCGCGAGGCGTTCGAGGCGTTCGAGGCGGTCTTGCGTCGGGAAGATTCGGCGCTCCGGTAGCGTTGGGGCAGGACCCACCTCGGAAGGAGACGCGCATGGTGCTGTTTCGTCGGCTGCTCGGCGACGTGCTCCGCGACCTGCGGATGCAGCGCGGCATGACCCTGCGCGAGGTCTCCGCCGAAGCCCGGGTCAGCCTCGGCTACATCTCCGAGATCGAGCGCGGCCAGAAGGAAGCGTCCTCGGAGCTGCTCGCCTCGCTGTGCGGGGCACTGAACGTGCCGCTGTCCGACGTGCTGCGCGACGTGTCCACCGCCGTGGCGCTCGAGGAGGCGGCCGCCGGCCTCACCCGGCTCCCCGTCGCGGCCCCGGCCGGCGTCGTCACGTCGGCTGCCTGACCGGCTGGCAGGACGGGCACCAGTACGCCGTCCGCTCCTGGCCCGGGGGGCCGAGCTGGTCGACGCGTACCCGCGTGCCGCAGCGTCGGCACAGACGCTGGCGGTAGACCCACTGCCGGTCGATCGTGACCACTCCTGGTCGAGCATCTGCCGCACCCGGCGGACCAGCCGCGGCAGGTCCGGCACCTCGCCGACCGGCGTGGCCGGCGCGACGCCCATGACGAAGCCGACCTCGGCGGCGTAGATGGTGCCGACGCCGGCCAGGTTCGTCTGGTCGCGCAGCGCCTCGAAGAGCGGGCGCTCCGGCTCGGTCAGCAGCCGGCGCAGCGCCTCCGCCTCGTCCCAGTCCGGGCCGAGCAGGTCCGGGCCGAGGTGGCCGACGGCGTCGGCCTCACGCTCGCGCGGCAGCAGCTCGACCACGCCGAGCAGGAAGCCGACCGCGACCGCTCGGTCGGTCTCCAGGACCACCCGGGCGTCCTGGCTGCGGCCGCGCCAGCGCTGACCGGGCTCGTGCACCCGCCACGAGCCCTCCATCTTCAGGTGGGTGTGCAGGGTCACGGCCGGCCCCCTCGATCGGGTCCAGCGTCGATGCGGGTGAGCAGGTGCTTGCCCGCGGGAGACCGTCTCGACGACGCGCCCGCCGGCGAGGTCCGCGGTGGCGTGCTGGGGGACCCGGAAGTCGGTCCGGGTGAGCACCTGGCCGGACAGCGCCTGGTCGAGCCGTCGGGCGGTGCGGCGGACGGCGTCGCCCTCAGGCACCCGTCGTCCTGATCCGCAGCCCCTTCGGGGTCGCCACGAAGCCGGCCGCCTGCAGCGCCTCGCGCAGCGGGGTCGGCCCGGACCCGAGCAGCTGCTCGCCGTCGGCCTTCTCGACCGTCATCCGGCCGAGCGTGCCGCGCCGGGCGGCCTCCGCGAGCGACGCCGCGGACGGGCCGAGCAGGTCGGGCTCGTCGGTCCAGGTGAGCAGGGTGCGGCCGCCGCGCTCGACGTACATCGTGAGCGTGCCGTCGACGAGCACCACGATCGCGCCGGCCTTGCGGCCGGGCCGGTGGCCGCTCGACTCGCGGCCAGGGGAGGGCGGCGCCGTACGGGTTGGCCGGGTCGGTGGCGGCCAGCGCGACGGCGGCGGGCTTGGCGTCGGGCGGGACCTCGGAGAAGGTCCGCAGCCGGTCGACCGAGCCGGCGGTGCCGAACTGCGCCGCGCCGAGGCCGGCGACGAAGTAGCCGCGCCGGCAGCGGCCGGAGTCCTCGAACGCGGAGAGCACCTTGTAGACGGCGGCGAAGCCGCCGGGCACCCGCTCGCTCACCACCGCGCCGCGGGTGACCACGCCGTGCCGGTCGAGGAGCCGCTCGGCGGTGGCGTGCGCCCGGCGGGTCGGGTCGGTGTCGATCGGCGGGCAGCAGCGCCCAGCGGCCGGCGGTCTCGGGCGGGCCGGTGCGGGCGACGCCGGGTCGACCCAGGCGGGGCGGCGGGCGCCGGGTCCGGTGCGCGGGGGTGCCGCTGCGGGTCAGGGCACGCAGCGGGGTGAGGGTGTCGTTGCTGACCCGGCCCGCCCAGACCAGGTCCCAGAGCGCCGTCGACAGGGTGGCGTCGTTCGTGGACCCGACCGAGTCGGAGAGCTGGCGGAAGAACCACGCGCCGCCGGGCGCGAGCGCGTCGAGGACGGCCTGGTGCAGCTCGCTGTGCTCGAAGGGCTGGTGGTCGGGCAGCGTGAGCGGCGCCTGGTCGGCGAGGTGCAGCGACACCCAGCCGTCGGATCCCGGGAGCGGCGCGTGGCCGGCCCAGACGACCTCGCCGGAGGCGGTCAGCTCGTCGAGGTACGACGGCTCGTAGTCGCGCACCCGGGCGGCCAGCACCAGCGGCTCGAGCGCCGAGGCCGGGACCGGGCAGCCGGCGAGCTGGTCGATCACGGTCAGCACGCCGTCGACGCCGCGGTGCCGGCCGCCGACGTGCTGCCACGCGGGGACGAACCGGCCGAGGGTCTCCGGCTCGACCGGCTCGATCTCCTGGCGCAGCCGGGCCAGCGAGCGGCGGCGCAGCCGGCGCAGCACCTCGGCGTCGCACCACTCGGTGCCGGAGCCCGAGGGCCGGAACTCGCCGTCGAGCACCCGGCCCTGGGCGGCCAGCCGCTGCAGGGTGTGCCGGACGACGGCGGCACCGAGCCCGAGCCGGGCCGCCACGTCGTCGGTGGTGAACGGGCCGTGGGTGCGGGCGTAGCGCCCGACCAGGTCGGCGAGCGGGTCGTCGACCGGGTCGGTGAACGCGTCCGGAGTGCCGGGCGGCACCGGGACGCCGAGCCCGTCGCGCAGCCGGCCGACGTCCTCGATCGCGGCCCACCGCTCGTCGCCGCCCATCCGGACCGCGACCACGCGGCGGCGGTCGGCGAGCGCGGCCAGCCAGGCGCCGACGTCGGCGGCGTCGACGGATCGCTCGGCGACCTCGGCGGTGCTCAGCGGGCCGAGCAGCCGGAGCAGGTCGGCGACGCCCTCGGCGTCGCGGGCGCGCCGGTCGGGTGCGGTGCGCTGGAGCTCGGCCTCGACCTCGGCGAGCACCTCCGGGTCGAGCAGCTCGCGCAGCTCGGCGCGGCCGAGGAGCTCGGCGAGCAGGCCCTGGTCGAGGGCGAGCGCGGCGGCCCGGCGCTCGGCGATGGGGGAGTCGCCCTCGTACATGAACTGGGCGACGTACCCGAACAGCATGCTGCGCGCGAACGGCGACGGGTGCTGGGTCGAGACGTCGACCACCTGCGACCTCGCGGCGGTCGACGCCGCGCATCAGCGCGACCAGCGCCGGCAGGTCGTAGACGTCCTGGAGGCACTCGCGCACCGCCTCGAGCACGATCGGGAACGACGGGTACTTCGCGGCCACCTCGAGCAGCACCGCGGAGCGCTGCCGCTGCTGCCACAGCGGCGAGCGGCGGCCGGGGTCGCGGCGGGGGAGCAGCAGCGCGCGGGCCGCGCACTCGCGGAACCGGGCCGCGAACAGCGCCGACCCGCCGACCTCGTCGGTGACCAGCGACTCGATCTCGTCGGGCTCGAAGACGATCACGTCGCCGGCCGGCGGCTCGGCGTCGGTGTCGGGGATCCGGACCACGATGCCGTCGTCGGACGCGACCGCCTGGCCGTCCACGCCGTACCGCTCGCGGAGCCGGGCGTTGATCGCGAGCGCCCAGGGCGCGTGCACCGGGACGCCGTACGGCGAGTGCACGACCAGCCGCCAGTCGCCGAGCTCGTCGCGGAACCGCTCGACGACGATGGTCTGGTCGCTGGGCAGCAGGTTGGTGGCGTCGAGCTGCTCGTGGAGGTAGGCGACCAGGTTCGCCGCGGCGTACTCGTCGAGGCCGTCCTCCTGGGCCCGGGCCTGGGCGCGGTCGCGGGGCAGCGCGCCGAGCTCGCGGGTGAACGCGCCGATCGCGGCGCCGAGCTCGGCCGGGCGGCCGAGGGTGTCGCCCTTCCAGAACGGCAGCCGACCGGGGATGCCGGGCGCCGGGGTGACCAGCACCCGGTCGTGGGTGATGTCCTCGATCCGCCAGCTGGTCGCGCCGAGGGCGAAGACGTCGCCGACCCGGGACTCGTAGACCATCTCCTCGTCGAGCTCGCCGACCCGTCGTCCCGGCCCTTCGCCGCCGACCAGGAAGACGCCGAACAGGCCGCGGTCGGGGATGGTGCCGCCGCTGGTGACCGCCAGCCGCTGCGCGCCGGGCCGGCCGGTGAGGGTGCCGGTGACGCGGTCCCACACGATGCGCGGGCGGAGCTCGGCGAACTCGTCGGACGGGTAGCGGCCGCTGAGCAGGTCGAGGGTGGCGTCGTACGCGCTGCGGGGGAGGTTGCGCGAACGGCGCGCTGCGCTTCACCAGCTCGAACAGGTCGTCGACCGCCCAGGCGTCGAGGGCGGTGGCGGCGACGACCTGCTGGGCGAGCACGTCGAGCGGGTTGGCCGGCACCCGCAGCGACTCGATCGCGCCGGTGCGCATCCGCTCGACGGCGACCGCGGTCTGGGCGAGGTCGCCGCGGTGCTTCGGGAACAGCACGCCGCGCGACACCTCGCCGACCTGGTGGCCGGCTCGGCCGACCCGCTGGAGGGCGCTCGCGACGGACGGCGGGCTCTCGATCTGGATCGACCAGGTCGACCGCGCCCATGTCGATGCCGAGCTCGAGGCTGCTGGTCGCGACCACGCAGGGCAGCCGGCCGCGCTTGAGGTCGTCCTCGATCAGCGCCCGCTGCTCCTTCGACACCGAGCCGTGGTGGGCCTTCGCGATGACCTGTTCCCCGGAACTCGGTGGTTGAGGTGCGAGCGAAGCGAGCCTCGAAACCCCGGACTGCGCCATCACCTGGGCCGGCGGCTTCCCTGCCGCCAGCTCGGCTCCCGCGCGGGCGGTGGCGATCTCGTTGAGCCGCGCGGTCAGCCGCTCGGCGAGCCGGCGGGAGTTGGCGAAGACGATCGTCGAGCGGTGCTGCTCGATCAGGTCGACGACGCGCTCCTCGACGTGCGGCCAGATGCTCTGCGAGCGCTGCGGGTCGTCGCCGTCCTCGTCGTACTCCTCGGGGGCGGTCATGTCCTCGACGGGGACGACGACCTTGAGGTCCCACTCCTTCTCGCTGCGGCGGCGCGACGATCTCGACCGGGGCGCTGCCGCCGAGGAAGCGGGCGACCTCCTCGAGCGGGCGCACCGTCGCGGACAGGCCGATCCGCTGGGCCGGCTCGTCGAGCAGCGCGTCGAGGCGCTCGAGGCTGACCGCGAGGTGGGCGCCGCGCTTGCTGCCGGCGACCGCGTGCACCTCGTCGACGATCACCGTCTCGACACCGCGCAGCGACTCGCGGGCCTGGCTGGTGAGCATCAGGAACAGCGACTCGGGGGTGGTGATCAGGATGTCGGGCGGCGCGGTGACGAGCTTGCGGCGGTCGGCCGCCGGGGTGTCGCCGGAGCGGACGCCGACCGCTGACGTCCGGGACGGTGACGCCGAGCCGGTCGGCGGTGTGGCGGATGCCGGTCAGCGGGGCGCGCAGGTTGCGCTCGACGTCGACGCCCAGCGCCTTGAGCGGCGAGATGTAGAGGACCCGGCAGCGCTTCTGCTTGTCCTTCGGGCGGCTCGGTCGTGAGCAGCCGGTCGAGGCTCCACAGGAAGGCGCTGAGGGTCTTGCCGGAGCCGGTCGGGGCGACCACGAGCGCGTGCTTGCCGGCGCCGATCGCTGCCCAGGCGCCGACCTGGGCAGGGGTGGGCTCGGCGAACGCCGCACCGAACCAGGTGCGGGTCGGTTCGCTGAACCTGTCGAGCGGGTCGGGCACCCGCCCATCCTTGCTCACGGCACCGACAGCCATGTTGAGTCGGGACTTCTGACCGCTCGAATCGGGAGTTCTGGTCAGTCGAGTCGGGAGTTCTGGTCGAGTCGTGTCACCAAATCAGGATTCAACTGACCAGAAGTCCGGACTCAACCGACCAGAAGTCCCGATTCAACGACGGCCTTGCGCCGCGGACGTCATCTCGACGATGTGACCGCGTCCAGCTCGACCTCGACCTTCCAGCGCGGGTCGAGCAGCCCGGCGACGACCACCATGGTGCTCGCCGGCCGGACGTTGCCGAAGACCTCGCCGTGGACGGCACCGACGGCGTCGCCGTCGGCCGCGGCCACGACGTACTGCCGGGTGCGGATGACGTCGTCGACGGTGCCGCCGAGCTCCTCGAGCGCGGTCAGGGCGATCTCCCAGCAGCGCCGGGCCTGGACGGCGGGGTCGGGGTCCACGCTGCCGTCCGGCCAGACGGGCGCGGTGCCGCTGACGGCGATGGTGTCGCCGACGCGGACGGCTCGGCTGAAGCCGATCGTGGCCTCGAACGGCGAGCCGCTACGTGCGTGCTGACGAGTGGGTTCGGCCATGACGCGCAGCGTAGGACAACACCGTCAGGTCGACCCCGGGTTCCGAGGGTCCGGCAGCGGCTCGACACCGGGCGGCAGGCGGATGCGGTCCACCTGGCCAGCAACCCGGAAGCCCGGCTCGACTTCAAACGGGGAGCCAGCGCTCCAGTCGATCGTGTCCCGGCGCACGCGGAACACCCGCGTCCCCGCCGGCGGGGACCCGGAAGCGGTCGTCGTGGCTGAGCAGCTCCTCGTTCGGGTGGCCGTACTCGAACTGGATCGGAACGTCCGCCGGGTTGGTGACCCGGAGCCGCCCAGGTCGCGACGTCTTCGTGACGGTGACGGCCGGGCGCGCCAGGACGGTGACGTGCACGGTCGCCGTCGCGCGCTCGTCCCCGGCGCACGCGGCGTACCCGATCCGGTGCTCCCCGGCCCTGGTCCGGGGCATCGCGCTGAGGTTGAGGCGTTCCGCAACGTCTGAGTACTCGTAGTGGAGCCTGCCGCTCCCGCTGGGCGGCAGCTTGCAGACGCGGATGCCTGGACCTGTGTCGTTCGCCAGCGGGTCCAGGTCAGCTCTCTCGCCGGCGTAGAGGACCACGTCATCGTCGGTTGCGACCGGGCCCGAGTCGGATGCGCCGTCGCCGTCACTGCATCCGGCGACGCCGGTGAGGACCAACGCCGTGACCAGGGCGGTTGCTCCGGTTCTCCGACTCACCCGGACCAGCCTGCCCGGCGCCCTCGGCGATAAACGGAGGCGGGTGTCGGCGCGGCGATCTAGGGTTCCGGACGTGGACCAACTCGGAGACCAGGACTCGATGATCTACGCCTCGGGCCTGCGCAAGTCGTTCGGCAGCTTCGAGGCGGTGCGCGGCATCGACGTCGACGTACGACGCGGGGAGGCGTTCGGGTTCCTCGGGCCGAACGGCGCCGGCAAGTCGAGCACCATGCGGATGATCGCGGCCGTCTCGCCGGTCAGCGACGGCACGCTGCGCATCCTCGGCCTCGACCCGGCCACCGACGGGCCGGAGATCCGGGCCCGGATCGGGGTGTGCCCGCAGGAGGACACCCTCGACACCGAGCTCACCGTCCGCGACAACCTCTACGTCTACGGCCGCTACTTCGGGCTGCCGCGCAAGGAGGTCAAGCGAGCGGGTCGACGAGCTGCTGGAGTTCGTGCAGCTGACCGAGAAGGCCAACGCGATGGTCGAGGACCTCTCCGGCGGCATGAAGCGCCGGCTGACCATCGCCCGCAGCCTGATCAACCGGCCCGAGGTGCTGCTGCTCGACGAGCCGACCACCGGCCTCGACCCGCAGGCGCGGCACGTCGTCTGGGACCGGCTGTTCCGGCTCAAGCAGCAGGGCGTGACGCTGGTGCTCACGACGCACTACATGGACGAGGCCGAGCAGCTCGCCGACCGGCTGGTGGTCATGGACAAGGGCCTGATCGTCGCCGAGGGCTCGCCGCTGGCGCTGATCGCCGAGCACTCCACCCGCGAGGTCGCCGAGCTCCGGTTCGGCGTGGGCGAGAACGAGCGCACGTCGGCAAGGTCGAGGACCTCGCCGACCGGGTCGAGGTGCTGCCCGACCGGCTGCTGCTCTACACCGCCGACGGCGAGGAGATCGTGGCCAAGGTCCACGAGCGCGGGCTGCGAGCCGGTCGCCACGCTGGTCCGTCGCTCCACCCTCGAGGACGTCTTCCTCCGGCTGACCGGCCGGACGCTGGTCGACTGATGGCCCAGAGCCCGACAGAGTCCACCGCTCCCACCAACGTCGCTCGCCGGCGCCGCCCGGCTGGTCGACTACTGGGCGATCGTCTACCGCCGCACCTGGAAGGGCTCGGCGATCTCGTCGTTCGTCAACCCGCTCTTCTACGTGCTCGCGATGGGCGTGCTGCTCGGCGAGCTACGTCGCCGACGACCCGGCCCAGCTCGACGGCGCGTCGTCGTACCTCGATCTTCATCGCGCCCGGCCTGCTGGCCGCGCAGGCGATGCAGACCGTGTTCGGCGAGGTCACCTACCCGGTCATGGGCATGATCAAGTGGCACAAGACCTACTTCGGGATGACCGCGACGCCGCTGAGCGTGCGCGAGGTGATCCTCGGCCACCTCGGGTTCGTGCTGTTCCGGGTCGCGCTGACCTGCGGCGTGTTCACGCTGGTGATGGCGCCGTTCGGGGTGTTCGCGACGCTGTGGGGCGCGGTCGCTCGCGTTCCTCGTCCAGTTCCTGGTCGCGCTGGCGTTCGCGACGCCGATCTACGCGTTCTCGGCCGGGCTGAAGGACGAGAGCCCGTTCGCGCTGGTCTTCCGGCTCGGGATGATCCCGCTGTTCCTGTTCTCGGGCGCGTTCTTCCCGATCGACAACCTCGACCCGTGGATGGAGGCGTTCGCGAAGGCGACGCCGCTGTGGCACGGCGTCGACCTGACCCGGATGCTCACGCTCGACACCGTCGACTGGCACCGCCGGCCTCGTCCACGTCACCTACCTGACCGTCCTGGCGGTGGCTCGGCTGGTTCTGGGCCGTACGTCGCCTCACGAAGCGGATGGTCGAGCTGATGGCCGTCGTCGCCACCGCGGCCACCCGCGCGGTCGCCCGCCCGCTCTCGGCCGGCGAGGCCACCGGCCTGCTCGTCTACCGCAACTACCTGGCCTACCGCCGCGCCTGGTACATCTTCGCTTCCGGCTTCCTCGAGCCGGTCTTCTACCTGTTCTCGATCGGCGTCGGCGTCGGCTCGCTGGTGACCGGGTTCGAGTTCAACGGCGAGCACGATCCCGTACGCCGAGTTCGTCGCGCCGGGCATGCTCGCCGCGTCGGCGATGAACGGCGTCGCTGCTGGACAGCACGTTCAACTTCTTCTTCAAGCTGAAGTACAACAAGCTCTTCGACCAGATGCTGGCCACGCCGCTGACCACGCTCGACATCGCCCGCGGCGAGCTCAGCTGGTCGCTGCTGCGCGGCGGGATCTACTCCGCCGGCGTTCCTGCTGGTGATGGTCGCGATGGGCCTGGTCTCGTCGTGGTGGGCGGTGCTCGCGGTGCCGGCGGCGCTGCTGATCGGGCTCGCGCTTCGGCGCGCTCGGCATGGCGCTGACGACGTACATGCGCTCCTGGCAGGACTTCGAGTGGGTGACCCTCGCGATGATGCCGATGTTCCTGTTCTCGGCCACGTTCTTCCCGATCGACGCGCTGCCCGCCGGTCGCCCGGTGGGTGGTGGAGGTGACCCCGCTCTACCGCGGCGTCGTGCTGTGCCGCGAGCTGACCACGGGCGCGCTGTCGTGGGCGTCGCTGGTCTCGGTCGTCTACCTGGTCGTGATGGGCGTGGTCGGCCTGGCGATCGCCCGCCGTCGCCTCGACAAGCTGCTGCTCACCTGATCTGGAGATGGCCGGGCTAGCCTGACCGCATGGTCTGGCGGATCGCGGTGGTGGTGGCCGCGGTCGTGCTCGCGGTCGGGCTCTGGGCGTTCGAACCGTGGCGGCTGTTCACGAGCAGCACCGTCAACGAGGCGCTGCCGACCAGCACCCCGAGCGCGCCGCCGTCGACACCGACCGAGTCCGGGTCCACCACTCCGGAACCACAGGACCGCGAGCTGGCCCGAGGGGAGTTCGAGGACGCCGAGCACGGCACGTCCGGGACCGCCCGGGTCCTCGCGCTGGCCGACGGCCGGCGGTTCGTCCGGCTGGAGGGGCTGGCGACGTCCGACGGACCGGACCTGCACGTGTGGCTGACCGACCAGCCGAGCGGCGGCGACTGGGGGTCGTACGACGACGGCGCGTACGTGAAGCTCGGCGAGCTCAAGGCCACGAACGGCGACCAGAACTACGAGATCCCGCCGGACGCCGACCTCGACGGGCTCCGGTCGGTCGTCGTGTGGTGCGACCGGTTCAACGTGGCGTTCGGCACCGCACCGGTCGACCTGTATCTACAGCGTCAGCTGCCACCACTCGGTGTCGATCCAGCGGCCGAACTTGTGGCCGACCTCGCGCAGCACGCCCGCCGACGTGAACCCGCACGCCCGGTGCAGCGCCTGGCTGGCCGGGTTGGGCAGCGCGATCAGGGCGACCACCTGGTGCACGCCGTCGGCGCGCAGCCCGGCCAGCAGGTCGTCGTACAGACGCCGGCCGAGTCCCTGGCCCTGCGCCGCGGGGTCGAGGTACACGGACGTCTCGCGGGTGTGCCGGTACGCCGGGCGCGGCCGGTACGACGACGAGTAGGCGTACCCGACCACGCCCGACTCGGTCGGCGGCGACGAGGAACCGGTCGCCCGGCTCGGTGCTCTCGAGCCGGTGCTCCCAGTACGACAGCGGTGGCGGCTCCACGTCGAACGTCGAGATGCCGTCGCGCACCTGCTCGTCGTAGATCTCCTTCACCGCGGGCAGGTCGGCCTCGGTCGCCGGGCGGATGTCCGTCATGGCGCCATCTTCCCGGAGGGTGGCGGGAACTCGCGCGCGGCCGCGTCGGGGCGGCTGAGAGGATGACGCCATGAGCAGCGAGACCACGATCGTCCCCGACACCAAGGACTGGACCTGGGTCCTCGACCGGCCCTGCGCGGAGTGCGGGTTCGTGGCGTCCGAGGTCACCGACGGACCGGATCGCGGCGGTCGTCCGCGACAACGCGACCACCTGGACGGCCGTGCTCGGCCTCGCCGACGCGGCCGCCCGGCCCGCGCCGGACACCTGGTCGCCGCTCGAGTACGCCTGCCACGTCCGCGACGTGCACCGCATCTTCGACCTGCGGGTCGGGCATGATGCTCGACCAGGACGACCCGCACGTTCCCCAACTGGGACCAGGACGAGACCGCGGTCGAGGAGCGGTACGGCGAGCAGGACCCGGCCACCGTCTCGGCCGAGCTGATCGACGCCGCCGAGGCCGTCGCCGAGCGCTACGAGTCGGTGCCGGCCGACGCGTGGGGCCGGCGCGGCTACCGCAGCAACGGCAGCGAGTTCACCGTCGAGAGCATCGGGCTCTACCACCTGCACGACATCGTCCACCACGCCTGGGACGTCCGCGCCGCCGTCGCCCGCGCGACCGTCGCGGCGTACGACGCCCACGCCGCGGCGTACGCGCGACGGCATCCTCGCCGCCGGCGACCTGATGGAGGAGCACGGTCGCGGCCTTCGCCGCGGCCGTCGGCCACGGCGCGCGGGTGCTCGAGATCGGCAGCGGGCCCGGTCGCGACGCCGCCCTGCTCGAGGTCGCTCGGGCTCGAGCGTGCGGCGCACCGACATCTCACCGGGATTCGTCGACCTGCTCCGCGCCGCGCGGCCACGACGCCGACGTGCTCGACCCGCTCACCGACGACTTCGACGACCCGGCCCGGCCTGGCACGCCGTACGACGGGGTGTGGGCGAGCGCCAGCCTGCTGCACGTCGACCGGGCCGACCTGCCGGTGTTGCTCGACCGGCTGGCCGCGCGACCCGAGCCGGCGGTCTGCTCGCGGGTCTGGCTGAAGGAGGGCGACGGCGAGGCCTGGTCGACCCACGGGTACGTCGGGGCGCCGCGGCACTTCGTCTTCTGGCGCGAGCCGCGCACTGCGCGCCGTGCTCGAGGCCGCGGGCTGGGAGGTCGACGAGGTGCACCACACGACCAGCACCGCGCACCGGCGAGCCCTGGCTGGACGTGCGGGCGAGGCGTCGATGAGGCACACCGAGTTCTGGGCCCGGATGGACGACGCGCTCGGGCCGGCGTACGCCCGCTCCTGGGCGAGCATGTTCGTGATCGGCGAGCTCGGCGGCCGCACGGCGTCGGACGCGCTGGACGCCGGCGATGTCGCCCAAGGAGGTCTGGGCCGCGGTCTGGCGGGTCCTCGAGCTGCCGGCGAGCAAGAAGTGACCACCCAGGAGCGCGCCGCCGTCGACGTCGTCGCGGTGCAGCGCCGGACCGTCCGCACGCTGGTCGTCGCCCAGGCCGTCGGCGCCATCGGCATCACCATCGGCATCGCCACCGCCTCGCTGCTGGCCCGCGACATCTCCGGGTCCGAGAGCCAGGCCGGACTCGCCCAGACCTTCCAGGTGCTCGGCGCCGCGGTCGCGGCGTACCTGCTGGCCCGGCTGATGTCGGCGCCGCGGCCGGCGCTTCGGACTGGCGACCGGCTACCTGCTCGGCGCCAGCGGCGCGCTGCTCGCCGTGGTCGCCGGCGTCGTCGACTCGATGGTGCTGCTGCTGGTCGGCGCGCTGCTGCTCGGATCCGACGACCGCGGCCAACAGCAGCGCCCGGTACGCCGCCACCGACCTCGCCGCGGACGAGCACAAGGGCCGCGCGCTCTCGACCGTGGTGTGGGCGACCACCATCGGCGCGGTGCTCGGACCGAACCTGACCGGCCCGGCCGGCGCGTTGGCCGAGGCGCTCGGGCATCCCGGAGCTGACCGGGCCGTTCGCGCTCGGTGCGATCGCCATGGTCGCCGCGGCGATCGTGATCGGCGTCCTGCTGCGGCCCGACCCGCTGCTGCTGGCCCGCGAGGTGGCCGGCGTCGTACCGGAGCCGCCGCACGGTACCGCGTGGGGCCGGGCCGTCGCGGTCGCCCGCGAGCGGCCGGTGCTCGCCTTCGCGGTGCTCGGGATGGCGTGCGCGCACGCCGCGATGGTCGGCGTGATGGTGATGACGCCCGCTGCACATGGAGCACGGGCACGCCGAGCTGCGAGGTGATCGGGTTCGTCCTCAGCGTGCACGTGCTCGGGATGTTCGCGTTCTCGCCGCTGGTCGGCATCCTCGCCGACCGCACCGGGACGGCGGCGGTCCTGGTCGAGGGTGCGGTGCTGCTGCTCGCCGCGATGGTGCTGTGCGCGCTGGCGCCCGAGGGCAGCTCGTGGCAGATCTTCGTCGGGCTGTTCCTGCTCGGCCTGGGCTGGTCGTTCGCGACCGTCGCGGCGTCCACGCTGATCGCCCAGCACGCGCCGCTCGAGGCGCGCACCGACGTCCAGGGCGCCGCCGACCTGGTGATGGGGCTGACCGCGGCCGCGGCCGGTGGCCTGGCCGGCGTCGTGGTCGGCGTCTGGGGCTACCCGGAGCTGGCGATCTGCGCGACCGGCCTGGTCGCGCTGGTCGCGATCGCCGGACTCGGCGCGCGGGCCACCACCCGTGCGGCAGTCTGAGCGCATGACGCATCGCGGACGTCGCCGTCATCGGCGGCACCGGCTTCTACACGTTCCTCGACGACCCCGAGGAGCACGTCGTCGAGACGCCGTACGGCGCTCCGTCGGCACCGGTCTCGGTCGGCACCGTCGCCGGGCGCCGGGTCGCGTTCCTGCCGCGGCACGGCCCGCACCACGAGTACCCGCCGCACGCGATCCCGTACCGCGCCAACCTGTGGGCGCTGCGCTCGCTCGGCGTCCGCCAGGTGCTGGCGCCGTGCGCGGTCGGCGGCCTGAGCGAGGCGGTCGCCCCCGGCGACGTCGTGGTGCCCGACCAGCTCGTCGACCGCACGTTCCGCCGGATCCCGTCGTACGTCGAGAGCGGCGCGGTGCACCTGCCGTTCGCCGACCCGTACTGCCCGGGCGTCTCCGCGGCGGTCCTGGCCGCGCGACCCGGCCGTGAAGGCCGGGGGAGCGATGGTGGTGATCGAGGGGCCGCGGTTCTCCACCCGCGCCGAGTCGCAGTGGTACGCCGACCAGGGCTGGACGCTGATCAACATGACCGGCGCTCCCGAGGCGGCGCTCGCCCGCGAGCAGCGGCTGTGCTACGCCGCGATCGCGCTGGTCACCGACATGGACGCCGGCGCCGAGTCCGGCTCCGGCGTCGGTCAGGAGGAGGTCTTCGCGCTGTTCCGCGCGAACCTCGAGCGGCTCACCGGGCTGCTGACCGCCGCCGTCGAGGGCGCTGCCGGACCCCGCGGCTGCTCCTGCTCGACGCTGGGCCGACGGCCTCGAACTCACCTACGACACGCCCTGATCGAATCCCGTCGGATCGAACAGGTGTTCGGCTAGGTTTTCTCCACAGGCACGACGTCGGACGAGGTTGTCCACAGTGGTCGACGGCGCTGATCAGGCGCTGTCGGTGGCTCGCTCTAGCGTCGCCGATGTGCCTGACACCCCACGACAGAAAAGGAAGCAGCAGATGGCTGGAGGAGATCGCGAGAAGGCCCTGGACGCCGCCCTCGCCAACATCGAGAAGCAGTTCGGCAAGGGCTCGGTCATGCGCCTCGGCGACGAGGTCCGGGCCCCGCTCGAGATCATCCCGAGCGGGTCGATCGCCCTCGACATCGCGCTCGGCCTCGGCGGCTTCCCGCGCGGTCGGGTGGTGGAGATCTACGGGCCGGAGTCCTCCGGCAAGACGACCGTCGCCCTGCACGCCGTGGCCAACGCCCAGCGCGCCGGCGGCGTGGTGGCGTTCATCGACGCCGAGCACGCGCTCGACCCCGACTACGCCAAGGCCCTCGGCGTCGACACCGACTCGCTGCTGGTCTCCCAGCCCGACTCCGGTGAGCAGGCGCTCGAGATCGCGGACATGCTGGTCCGCTCCGGCGCGCTCTCCCTGATCGTCATCGACTCGGTGGCCGCGCTGGTGCCCCGCGCCGAGATCGAGGGCGAGATGGGCGACAGCCACGTCGGCCTCCAGGCCCGGCTGATGAGCCAGGCGCTGCGCAAGATGACCGGTGCGCTGAACAACTCCGGCACCACGATGATCTTCATCAACCAGCTGCGCGAGAAGATCGGCGTGATGTTCGGCTCGCCCGAGACCACCACCGGTGGCAAGGCGCTGAAGTTCTACGCCTCGGTCCGCCTCGACGTGCGCCGCATCGAGACGCTCAAGGACGGCACCGACATGGTCGGCAACCGGACCCGCGTCAAGGTCGTCAAGAACAAGGTCGCCCCGCCGTTCAAGCAGGCCGAGTTCGACATCATGTACGGCAAGGGCATCAGCCGCGAGGGCGGCCTGATCGACGTCGGCGTCGAGGCCGGCCTGGTCCGCAAGGCCGGCGCTTGGTACACCTACGAGGGCGACCAGCTCGGCCAGGGCAAGGAGAACTCGCGCAACTTCCTGCGCGACAACCCCGACCTCGCCAACGAGCTGGAGAAGAAGATCCTCGAGAAGCTCGGCATCGGCCCGACCGTCGACCAGGAGGCCCCGCTCTCCGACGAGCCGATCGGCGTCGACTCCTTCTGAGGATCTCGAGACGCCTCGTCCTCGGCTCCTCAATCCAAGGTTTCGAGGCTCGTCGCTGGCGCTCCTCGCACCTCAACCACCGACGTCGGTGGTTGAGGTGCGAGCGAAGCGAGCCTCGAAACCACCCCACCGAGGGGTGTGACATGACGCTTGACGAGGACCGGCCGCGCACCCGACTGGCTCGGTGACGTCTCGGCCGGGGTGGACGCGTGGACCCGACGCGCGCCGCGACCCGGTGGTTGAGGTGCGAGCGAAGCGAGCCTCGAAACCACCGCCCCGAGGACACGGCGACCCAGGTGCCCGAGGCCGACCCGGAGGCGGTGGCCCGCAAGATCCTGCTCGACCAGCTGACCGGCCAGGCCCGCAGCCGCAAGGAGCTCAGCGACAAGCTGGCCAAGAAGCGGTGCCCGAGCGACGTCGCCACCCGGCTCCTCGACCGGTTCGAGGAGGTCGGGCTGGTCGACGACGAGGCGTTCGCCCGGTCCTGGGTGCAGTCCCGCCAGCCGGGCAAGGGTCTGGCCCGGCGGGCGCTGGCCCAGGAGCTGCGCCGCAAGGGCATCGACGACGAGGTCGCCCGCGAGGTCGCTCGACGAGGTCGACCCGGCCGACGAGGAGGCCGCGGCGCGGGCGCTGGTCCGCAAGAAGCTGCGGTCGCTGAGCCGGGTCGACGACACGACCGCGACCCGGCGCCTGGTCGGGATGCTGGCCCGCAAGGGCTACGGCTCCGGTCTGGCCTTCGCGGTCGTCCGCGACGAGCTGGCGTCCGCCGGTCGGAACGCTGGACGAATGCCCGGGTCGACCCGCACAATGCTCCGTGGCGGAGCGCGAGATCCTGACCTACGAGCTGTTCGGCATCGCCGTGCGGCGAGCTGGCCCAGCAGGTGGTCGACGACGGCTACGAGCCCGACCTGATCCTCTCCATCGCGCGCGGCGGGCTCGGCCTCGGGATGGGCCTCGGCTACGCGCTCGACGTGAAGAACCTGTCGGCGATCAACGTCGAGTTCTACACCGGCGTCGACGAGCGGCTCGACGTGCCGATCATGCTGCCGCCGACGCCGGACGCCGTCGACCTCGCCGGCCTGCGGGTGCTGATCGCCGACGACGTCGCCGACACCGGCAAGACGCTGGAGATCGTGCGCGACTTCTGCGCCGACCACGTCGCCGAGGCCCGGGTGGCGGTGATCTACGAGAAGCCGTGGACGGTGGTCCGGCCCGACTACGTCTGGCGGCGCACCGAGGCCTGGATCGACTTCCCGTGGTCGGCGGCGCCGCCGCTGGTGCGGCGCGACCGAGCCGGGACCGCGTCCGCGGGATGACCGCGCCAGCGGGTGGTCGTGCACGACCGCGGCCACGACCTCGCCGGCGTCGTCCACGACGGCGAGTCCTGGGCGACCGCGGCCCGCCGTACCGTCGCCAGCATGCACGCCGATCCGGTGCCGGTCGACCTGTCGGGCGAGGTCAAGCAGTTCGTGGTCGACCACGACAACCGGGTGACCGTGCGGGCGATGACCCGCGGCGACCTGCCCGACGTCACCCGCTGGCGGCAGAGCGACCACGTCCGGCGCTGGTGGGCCTCGGACGGCGAGCCGACGGCGGAGCGGATCGAGGCGACGTACGGCCCGCGCATCGACGGGATGAGCCCGACCCGGATGTGGGTCGCGGAGATCAACGGCCGGTCGGTCGGCTTCGTGCAGGACTACCGGATCGGCGACTACCCCGACTACGCGCTGCTCGGCCCGGACCCGGCCGCGATCGGCGTCGACTTCGCGCTGTGCGAGGAGTGGAGCGGCCGCGGGTTCGGCGCCCAGGTGCTGTGGGCGTGGATGGTCCGGACCCGGCACCGGTGCCCGGACGTGACGACGTACTTCGCCGCACCCGACCACCGCAACGCCGCGTCGCTGCGGATGCTCGCGAAGGCCGGGTTCACCGAGGGGCTGTGGTTCGACGAGCCCCAGGAGGACGGCAGCGTCGACACGGTGGTCGGCTGCACCCTCGACGTGCCCCGGGTGCTGGGATGATGCCCCGGTGACCACACACCCGCTGCTGCTCGCCGCCCGGCCCGGTCGACCTGACGGCGATCCCGACCGATGCCACCCCGGGCTTCAAGCACGGGAAGAAGGCCGGCCTGAAGGCGCATGGTCGAGCACGGACCCGAGCTCGCCGAACCTCCAGGAGCGGCTGCTACGCCGAGGGCCGTGCGGAGGCGTCGAACCGGCGGGTGCTGCTGGTGCTGCAGGGCATGGACACCTCCGGCAAGGGCGGCGTGCTGCGGCACACCGTCGGCCTGGTCGACCCGCAGGGGGTGCGGATCGCGTCGTTCAAGAAGCCGACGCCCGAGGAGCTCGAGCACGACTTCCTGTGGCGGATCCGCCGGGCGCTGCCCGAGCCCGGCTACCTCGGCGTCTTCGACCGCTCCCACTACGAGGACGTCCTGATCGCCCGGGTCGAGGGGCTCGCCGAGCCCGACGTGATCGAGAAGCGGTACGACGAGATCAACGAGTTCGAGCGCGAGCTCACCGAGGACGGCACCGTCGTCATCAAGTGCCTGCTGCACATCTCGCCGGAGGAGCAGCGCGAGCGGCTGCTCGCCCGTCTGGACGACCCGACCAAGTACTGGAAGTACAACCCCGGCGACCTGGACGCCCGGGCCCGCTGGCCCGAGTACCGCACGGCGTACGAGATCGCGGTCGAGCGCACCAACACCGAGCACGCGCCGTGGTACGTCGTCCCGAGCGACAAGAAGTGGTACCGCAACCTCGCCGTCGGCCAGCTGCTGATGGACGCGCTGCGCGGCATGGACCTGTCCTGGCCGGCGGCGAACTTCGACGTCGAGGCCGAGCGGGCCCGCCTGCTGGCCGAGGAGCCGATCGCGTGATCCCGACCGTGGCGGTGACCCGCTACGTCACGCCGCTGCGCGAGGGCGGGAGCCTGCCCGGCATCGTCGAGGGCGACGACCTGGGCACCTACGTCTGCAAGTTCCGCGGCGCCGGCCAGGGGCTGCGGGTGCTGGTCGCCGAGGTGATCGTCGGCGAGCTCGCGCGCCGGATCGGGCTGCGCACCCCGCAGCTGGTCGCGCTGGACCTGGACCCCGAGATCGCCCGCTACGAGGCCGACGAGGAGGTCCAGGACCTGCTCAACCGCGAGCCCGGGGCTCAACCTCGGCGTCGACTTCCTCCCCGGCGCCTTCGGGTACGACGGCGAGCTGCCGACCGGCGCCGAGATCGCCGCCAAGGTGCTGTGGCTGGACGCGTTCACGGCGAACGTCGACCGCTCCTGGCGCAACCCGAACCTGCTGCTCTGGCACGGCGAGCTGTGGGTGATCGACCACGGCGCGGCGCTCTACTTCCACCACGCCTGGTCGGGCGGGGTGACCGACCCGGCCCGGTTCGCCGCCCAGCCGTGGAGCCCCGACGACCACGTGCTGCTCTCCAGCGCGCACCTGCTCCCGCGGCCGACGAGGAGATCGCGGCGCTGCTCGACGAGCGCGTCCTCACCGAGGTGCTCGCCGAGGTGCCGGACGGCTGGCTCGAGCCGGTGCCCGGCGCGGAGACGCCGGACGCCGTCCGCGCCGCCTACGTCGCGTTCCTCGACGGCCCGGCTCGGCACCCGCCAGTGGCTGCCGGAGGTGGCGGCGCGATGACCGCGACCGGCTCGCCTACCAGTACGTCGTGCTGCGCTGCGTGCCGCGCGTGGACCGCGAGGAGTTCGTGAACGTCGGGGTGGTGCTCTACTGCCAGGCCACCGACTACCTCGACGTCGCCTGGCACGTCGACCGCGACCGGCTCGGTGCGCTCGACCCCGAGCCTCGACCTCGACCAGGTCTGCGAGGCCCTCCAGTTCGTCGAAGGCGTCTGCGCCGGCGACGAGCGCGGGGGAGAGGCGGCGCGCAAGCCGCTCGAGCCAGCGGTTCGGCTTCCTCAAGGCGCCCGCGCAGCACCGTGCTCCAGCCCGGCCCGGTGCACGGCGGCATCACCGCCGACCCGCCCCGCCAGCTCGAGCACCTGCGGGAGAAGCTGGTCGGCTAGACCGCGGGTAGATCTCAGCCGGCGAGCCCGTGCTCGTGGGCGAACACCACGATCTGCACCCGGTCGCGCAGGCCGAGCTTGCGCAGGATCGCGCCGACGTGGGTCTTCACGGTCGACTCGCTGGCGAAGACCAGGCCGGCGATCTCGGTGTTGGACATGCCCTTCGCGACGGCGGCGAAGACCTCGCGCTCCTTGTCGGTCAGCGTCAGGTACGCCGGCGGGGTCGGCGTCCGGCTCGCGGAACTGGCCCGTCGAGCAGGGTGGACAGGTCCGCCGGCGCGAGCACGGCGTTGCCGGCGTGCACGGTGCGGATCGCGTCGCGCAGCATCACCGGGGTCGTGTCCTTGAGCAGGAAGCCGCTGGCGCCGTACCGGATCGCGGTCGCGGCGCGGTCGTCGAGGTTGAAGGTCGTCAGCACCACGACCCGCACCGGGCGCCTCGCGGCGGGCGGCGCGGTCGGGCAGGAAGATCTGCCGGGTCGCCTCGACGCCGTCCATCTCGGGCATCCGGATGTCCATCAGCACCACGTCGGGAGCGAGCTCGTCGACCAGCCGCACCGCCTCCAGGCCGTCGGCGGCGGTGCCGACGACCTCCATGCCGTCCTGCGCGTCGACGATCACCCGGACGCCCTCGCGGAAGAGCTCCTGGTCGTCGACGAGCAGCACCCGGATCGGTCATCGCGCGACCTCACCGGCACCCACGCGGTCGCGGTGAACGTCGGGCCACCGGGCTCGGCGCGCCGGCGTACGTCGAGGCGGCCGCCGACCGACTCGAGCCGGCGGCGCATCCCGTCGAGCCCCTGTCCGCTGTGCTCGGGGATCGGTTCCGCCATCACCAGCGGCTGCGTCTCGGCGGCGCTGGTGTCGATCACGTTGCGCACCTCGATCCGCAGCTCGCCCTCCCAGTGCCGCTCGACCAGGACCGGCCGGTCGCGCCGTCCGTGCTTGATGGCGTTGGTGAGCATCTCCTGCAGGACCCGGAACGCCACCACCTCGAGCTCGGGCGGCAGCGGCTGCGGGGTGCCGACCTCGGTCGAGGCGACCTCGTGGCCGCTGGCCCGGACGCCCGTCGACCAGGCTGTCCAGGCCGGCGGTGCGCGCCGGCGCGGGCGTGCCGCCGCCGGTGGTGGTCAGCACCTGCCGGACGTCCTGGAGCGAGGTGCGGGCCGAGGTCGCGATGTTGGCCATGGTCTGCTTCAGGGCGCTCGGTGTCGGCGTCCTTCAGGTACTGCGCCGACTCGGCCTGCGCGAGGATCACCGCGAGCGAGTGCCCGACCACGTCGTGCACGTCGCGGGCCAGCCGGGCCTGCTCCTCGCGGAGCTCGGCGATCTCCTCGGCCTGGTCGCGCTCGGCCTCGGCGGTGACCTGGGAGGCGCGGGACTGGTCGGCCCGCGCCGAGAAGCGGAGCGCGAGGCCGGCCAGCCAGGGCACCCCCAGCACCGACATGCCGAGGATGGCCGCGCGTGATCTGCCAGCGGTCGCTGAACCGGGAGGTCGTCTCGACCAGGGACCGGAAGCCGGCCGTGTCGAGCGCGCCGTAGAAGACGCCCGGGTCGATCCAGAGCACCGCGATCACGGCCGCGACCGGGATCGACAAGCGCGCTCGCCCAGACCGTGACGGCGCTGCCCCACCGGGCCGCACCGAAGGCGACGACGCCGATGGCCAGCTGGATCATCAGCAGCCGCTGTCCCGGTGATGACCTGCAGGGCGCAGACCGCCCAGACCAGCGCGAGCGCCGCGACCGGGCAGGTGCCGGGACAGCGCGACGGCGGTCGCGATCCCGACGACGACCAGCACGAGCGCCGGGCGCGGGTCGGACGCGTAGAAGTAGGTGTCGATGTTCAGGACCTCGAGCACCCCGAGGAGCGAGGACGGCGAGCCCGACTCCGACGTCGGGCGCCCACTGGCGCCAGGAGGTCATGCGGTCACCACCCGGCAATCGAACCATGCTCGGCGCGGCGGTCAACGGTGGGCGCCGCGGACGAGCTCGTCCAGCAGCGCCGGGTACGAGATCCCGGCCGCCGCGAACATCCGCGGCACCTGCGAGTGCTCGGTCATGCCCGGGCACGGTGTTGACCTCGTTGAGCACCGGCCCGTCCTCGGTGAGGAAGAAGTCGATCCGCGCGACGCCCGGAGCAGCCGAGGGCGTCGTACGCCGCGAGCGCGGCGTCCTCGAGCGCCTTGGCGTCGACCTCGTCCAGCGCGGCGGGGATGCGGAAGTCCGCGTGGCCGCCGTACTTCGCGTCGTGGTCGAAGAGCCCGTCGGCGACGATCTCCAGCGCGGGCGGCACGAGCAGCGAGCCGTCGGCGCGACGCAGCACGGCGACGTCGATCTCGCGGCCGACGACGACGTCCTCGACCAGCGCCCGGTCGTCGAGGGCCAGCGCCGCGTCCAGCGCCGGGCGCAGCTCGCCGGGCTCGGTCGACCAGGCTGACGCCGAGGCTGGAGCCGGCGGCGACCGGCTTCACCACGACCGGGCGGGTCCAGCGCTCGTGCGCCGCGGTCGGCCGGCGTGACCAGGTGTCCGGGCGCGGTGGCGATGCCGACCGCCTCCGGCGACCAGCTTGGTCGCCCACTTGTCCATCGCGAGGGCGCCCGGCCGGATCCCGGAGCCGACGTACGCGCAGGCCGGCCAGCTCGCAGAGGGCGGCGAGCGCGCCGTCCTCGCCGCGCGGGCCGTGCACGACGGGGAACACCACGTCGCAGCCGCGCAGCACGCTCGGCGGCGCCGGACAGCCCGATCGGCCGCAGCCCGCCGGTCGCGCCAGGTGCCGTCGCGGTCGATGGTGAGCGGCACGACGTCGTACGCCGCCGGGTCGAGCGCGCCGGCGACGGCCGCGGCGGAGGCGAGGGAGACGTCGTGCTCGCAGTTCTGGCCGCCGCCGATCACGGCGACCCGGGTCCTCACGACAGGCTCCGCAGGTGCGGCGTCGACAGGGTGCGGCGCTCGCACGCGGGCGCCGATGCCGGTGACGATCTCGTGCTCGATGGTGTCGGCCCAGGCGGCCCACTCGGCGACGGTCGGCTCGCCGGCCGCGCCGGGCCCGAAGACCGTCACGGTCTCGCCCAGGTCGACGCCGCGGATCGCCGAGGTCGACGACCAGCTGGTCCATGGAGATCCGCCCGACGACCGGACGCCGTACGCCGCGCACCAGCACCTCGGCGCGCCCGGAGGCGAGCCGCGGCAGACCGTCGGCGTACCCGAGCGGCACCAGCCCGAGGTGGGTGGCGGCCGTCGGTGCGGTGGGTGTGGCCGTAGCCGACCGGGGTGCCGGCGCGGACCCGCCGGACCTGGACGACCGGCGCGGTCAGGGTCATCGCGGCGTGCAGCCGGGTCGAGCGGGACGGGTCGATGCCGACCAGGCCGGCGCCGACGCGGCTCATCGTGTGGTGGGTGCGCGGGTCGGTGAGGGTCGCGGCGGTGGCGGCGAGGTGCCGGTCGCGCGGGCGCAGGCCGCAGGCCCGGGCGGTCTCGAGCGCCCAGGCGAACCGGGTCCGCGCCCAGCGCGTTGCACTCGTCGTCGGGCTCGTCGGCGCAGCCCAGGTGGCCCATCACGCCGACGACCTCGAGCTCGCCGCGCTGCTCGGCCCGCCGGGCGGCGCGGCACAGCAGCGCCCAGCTCGCCGGGTCGGCGCCGTCGCGCGCCATCCCGGCGTCCACGTGCAGGTGCACGCGGGCGCGGCCGGGCGCCGCGGCGACCGCCGCCAGGTGCTGGAGGCTGGGCACGGCGACGTCGACGTCGCGCGCGGCGGCGGTCGCGTAGTCGGCGTCCACCGGGTTGAGCCAGCTGAGCAGCGGTACGGCGAGCCCGGCGTCGCGCAGCGGCCAGGCCTCGTCGAGGGTGGTGACGCCGAGCCGGGTGGCGCCGTTCGCGAGCGCCGTGCGGGCCACGTCGACCGCGCCGTGGCCGAACCCGTCGGCCTTCACCACGGCCATCAGCTCACCGGCCGCCCGGTCCGCGAGCAGCCGGGTGTTGCGCCCGACCGCCTCGAGGTCGATGTCGAGGCGCGGGCGGCTGCTGGTGTCGGTCCTGGAGGCGACAGCGAGGCTCGTCATACCTCGACGCTACGAAGCCGCGACCCCGCTCCGCCTCCACCTCAGGTGCCGGTCACCTGCCCCCAGGTGCCGGCTCGAGACCGGGACCAGCTCGACGGCGCCGACGGCGTACCGCGCCAGGACCGCGCGGGCCAGCTCCGGGTGCGCACCCAGCGGCTCGGACACCGCGATCGCGCCGGCCTCGACGGCCAGCTCGGCGGCCCGGTCCGGGAGGAACCCCGGCGCCAGGAACAGCGAGGCGACCGCGATGTTGCGCCGGCCCTCGGCGCGGAACGCCCGCACCGCCTCGCCGGTGGCCGGCGGGGAGGACGAGGCGAACGCCGCGGTGACCGGCAGCTTGTGCCGTGCACGACCACACCCGGGCGAGCCGGGCGACGGACTGGTTGGCGAGCGGGTCGCTCGAGCCGGCCGCGGCGAGCACCAGCGCGTCCAGCTCGCGCACCCGCGCGGCCCGGAGCGCCTCGCGCATCCGCACGTCGAGGACCTCGAGGAACTGCGGCTCGAGGCCGAGGATCGACGTGGCCCGGACCTGCAGGCCCGGCGTGCCGTGGCCTGTGCCTCGGCGACGGCGCTCGGGACGTCGACCTTGGCGTGGTAGGCGTCGGTCAGCAGCAGCGGGACGACGACGATCTCGTCGTGCCCGGCCTTGACCAGCCGGTCGACGACCGTCGTGAACGACGGCTTCGACAGCTCGAGGAAGGCCGGCTCGACGCGCAGGTCGGGGCGCATCGCCCGGACCTCGTCGACGAGAGCCTTGATGGTCGCGGCGGACCTGGGGTCACGACTGCCGTGAGCCAGGGCCACCAGTGCAGGAGCAGCCATCACGCCGCCTCCTTACCGTTGCGTGCCTGTGTTGCGGGAGCACCTGTCGGCCACGCTGCCGAGGTGCTGGATGCGGGTCATGAGTGGATCCCGCATTCGGTCTTGTTGGTGCCGGCCCAGCGGCCGCTGCGCGGGTCCTCGCCCGGAGCGACCCGGCGGGTGCACGGCCAGCAGCCGATCGAGGGGTAGCCGTCGTACACGAGCGGGTTCACCAGCACGCCGTTCTCGGCGATGTAGCGCTCGACCTGCTCGTCGGACCAGCGGGCCAGCGGGGAGACCTTGACCTTGCCCTTCTTGGCGTCCCAGCCGATGACCGGCGCGATCACCCGGTTGTGGGTCTCGGCGCGGCGCAGGCCGGTGGCCCAGGCGTCGTAGTTGTCCAGCGAGTCCGCCAGCGGCTGGACCTTGCGCAGCTTGCAGCACAGGTCCGGGTCGGTCTTGTACAGGTCCTTGCCGTACGTCGCGTCCTGCTCCGCGACCGACTGCACCGGCGTGATCGTGATCAGGTTGACCGGCAGCGTCGCCTCGACGGCGTCGCGGGTGCCGATGGTCTCGACGAAGTGGTAGCCGGTGTCGAGGAAGACCACGTCGACGCCGGGCGCGACCTTGGAGACCAGGTCGGCCAGCACCGCGTCGCCCATCGAGGACGTCACGCAGAACCGCTCGCCGAACGTCGCCACCGCCCACTCGATGATGTGCTCGGCCGGGGCCAGCTCGAGCTCGGCGCCCATGTGGGACACCAGCTCGCGCAGCTCCTCCGGCGAGCGGCCCGTGGGTCTCGGTGCCGCGGTTGTTGCGGGCCGAGATGGTGGTGGCAGCGGTCATGATGAACCAGCTCCTGAGGGTCGGATCAAGCCGAGCAGCTTCAGGCTGAAAGCGCGCTGGCAGCCGCGGCATTCCCAGCTGCCGTGCGGAGAGCTGACCTCGCCGGACTCCGAGACGACCTCGTGCGGGCGCAGGTCCTCCTCCCCGCAGTACGGGCAGTGGAAGGGGACGGCGCGCTCGCTCATGACGGTCAGCCGCCTCCAGGGTCTTGTCGCCGCGCACGCAGCTCCTCGTCGGCGCGCAGCACCCAGGTCGTGAACGGTCTCGCCGTCCTCGCGGTCGGCCAGGTAGTTCGTCACGACGGTGGTGATGTAGTCGTCCAGGCCGGCGCTGGTGACCTTGTGGGCGCGCAGCTTGCGGCCGAAGTTGGCCTGCAGGCCGGTCGCGCCGCCCAGGTGCACCTGGAAGCCCTCGACCTGCTCGCCGTCGTGCATGACGAGCTGTCCCTTGAGGCCGATGTCGGCGACCTGGGTGCGCGCGCAGGCGTTCGGGCAGCCGTTCACGTTGACGGTGATCGGGGTGTCCAGGTCGGGGAACCGCTTCTCGAGCTCGCGCGACCAGGTCGCGGGCGCGCTCCTTGGTGTCGACGATCGCCAGCTTGCAGAACTCGATGCCGGTGCAGGCCATCGTGTTCCGCCGCCAGTTCGACGGCCGGGCCGAGAGCCCGATCGCGTCGAGGTCGTCGAGCAGCGCGTCGACGACCGTCGGCTCGACGCCGATCAGCACGATCTTCTGGTACGGCGTGAGCCGGGCGCCCGCGACGGCGTACTTGTCCATCAGGTCGGCGAGCTGCACCAGCAGCGTGCCCGACACCCGGCCGACGGTCGGCGCGAGGCCGACGTACAGCCTTGCCGTCCTTCTGCTCGTGGACGCCGATGTGGTCGCGGTGACCGAGGGGCGACGTCGGGGGAGGGGTTCGAGACCAGCTTGCGCCCGAGGTACTCGTTCTCCATCACCTCGCGGAACTTCTCGATGCCCCAGTCCGCCACGAGGAACTTCAGCCGGGCGCGCGAGCGCAGCCGGCGGTAGCCGTAGTCGCGGAAGATCGACGCGACGCCCTCCCAGGCGTCCGCGACCTCGTCGAGCGGGATCCAGACGCCCATCTTCTGGGCGAGCATCGGGTTGGTGGACAGGCCGCCGCCGACCCACAGGTCGAAGCCCGGGCCGTGCTCGGGGTGCACGGTGCCGACGAACGACGACGTCGTTCGTCTCGGGGGAGACGTCGTGCGACGGGGTGACCGGTCAGCGCGGTCTTGAACTTGCGCGGGAAGTTCGCGAAGTCCGGGTTGCCGAGGTAGCGGCGGGCGATCTCCTCGAGGGCGGAGGAGCCGTCGATGATCTCGTCCTTCGCGACACCGGCGACCGGCGATCCGAGGAACGGCCGAGGGGAGTCGCCGCAGGCCTCCATGCTGGAGAGCCCGGCGGCGTCGAGCCGCTCCCAGATCGCCGGCACGTCCTCGACGCGGATCCAGTGGTACTGGATGTTCTCGCGGTCGGTGACGTCGGCGGTGTCGCGGGCGAAGTCGACGCCGATGGTGCCGAGCGCGCGGACGGTGTCGGGGGAGAGCAGCTTGCCGTCGGAGCGGACCCGCAGCATGAAGTAGCGGTCGTCGAGCTCCTCCTCCTCGAGGATCGCGGTCTTGCCGCCGTCGATGCCCGGGCTTGCGCTGGGTGTAGAGGCCCAGCCACCGGAACCGGCCGCGCAGGTCGGCGGGGTCGATCGAGTCGAAGCCGCGCTTGGAGTAGGTGTAGAGGATCCGGTCGCGGACGTTCAGCGGGCTGTCGTCCTTCTTGGACTGCTCGTTCTTGTTCAGCGGCTCGCTGTAGCCGAACGCCCACTGGCCCTCGCCGCGCTTGGGGCGCGGGACCTCGGTGTGCTCGGGTCGCTTGGCGGTGTAGCGGAGATCGGACATGATCTGGCGGTTTCCTTGACGAGAGGCGCAGGACGCTCGTTCCGGGCCGGGACCACGTCGTCGGGGTCCGGGAGGCCGGCGGTTCAGCTGTGCGGTGGGCTGCTCTGCGGGCGGCTGGTCAGGAATGCCAACACATCATGCTGCGGGTACGACCGAAGTCCACGTGGCGTCGAACCACGAGGTACGTCGTCGCAGCAGTGATCATGTCAAGCAGTCTCACGGGCCGGACGCGCATCCCACAAGACGAAATCTCATGATGTGAGACGGGCATTCAAAATGTGAGACACGTGGCCCCGCCGTCACGCCTCGAACCGGGGCAGCGTTGCGGCCCAGGTCACACAAGGTCTCGACGCGAGCCCTAGGCTTTGCGGCATGGACGACGCCCGCCTCAGTTCCCTCACCAGCAGCGCGTACCAGCAGGCCCTCGAGGTGATCGCCTCGGTCGAGCCGCGGATCGCGGAGGCCACCCGCAAGGAGCTGGCCGACCAGCGCGGCTCGCTGAAGCTGATCGCCAGCGAGAACTACGCCTCGCCGGCCGTGCTGCTCACGATGGGCACCTGGTTCAGCGACAAGTACGCCGAGGGCACCGTCGGGCACCGCTTCTACGCCGGCTGCCAGAACGTCGACACCGTCGAGGCGCTCGCCGCCGAGCACGCCCGCGAGCTGTTCGGCGCCGAGTACGCCTACGCGCAGCCGCACTCCGGCATCGACGCCAACCTGGTCGCGTTCTGGTCGATCCTCGCCCACCGCGTCGAGGGCCCGTGGCTGGAGAAGTACGGCGCCAAGAACGTCAACGAGCTCACCGACGCCGACTGGGAGACGCTGCGCCACGAGCTCGGCAACCAGCGCCTGCTCGGCATGTCGCTCGACTCCGGCGGCCACCTGACCCACGGCTTCCGGCCGAACATCAGCGGCAAGATGTTCCACCAGCAGCAGTACGGCACCGACCCCGAGACCGGGCTGCTCGACTACGACGTGGTCCGCGCCAAGGCGAAGGAGTTCAAGCCGCTGGTGCTCGTCGCCGGCTACTCGGCGTACCCGCGCCGGGTGAACTTCGCGAAGATGCGCGAGATCGCCGACGAGGTCGGCGCGACCCTGATGGTCGACATGGCGCACTTCGCCGGCCTGGTGGCCGGCAAGGTGTTCACCGGCGACGAGGACCCGGTCCCGCACGCCCACGTCGTCACGACCACCACCCACAAGTCGCTGCGCGGCCCGCGCGGCGGCATGGTGCTGGCCACGGAGGAGTACGCCCCGAGCGTCGACCGCGGCTGCCCGATGGTCCTCGGTGGCCCGCTCTCGCACGTGATGGCCGCCAAGGCGGTCGCGCTGGCCGAGGCCCGCCAGCCGTCGTTCCAGACCTACGCCCAGCAGGTCGCCGACAACGCCAAGTCGCTCGCCGACGGGTTCATGAGCCGTGGCGCCAAGCTGGTCACCGACGGCACCGACAACCACATCGTGCTGCTCGACGTCTCGGGGTTCGGCCTGACCGGCCGCCAGGCGGAGTTCGCGCTGCTCGACGCCGGCGTGGTCACCAACCGCAACTCGGTCCCGGGCGACCCCAACGGCGCCTGGTACACCTCCGGCATCCGGCTCGGCACCCCCGCGCTGACGACCCGCGGCTTCGGGCACGACGAGTTCGACAAGGTCGCCGAGCTGATCGTGCACGTCCTGCAGAACACCCAGGCGGGCACCACCAAGGCCGGCGGGCCGTCGAAGGCGTCGTACACGCTCGGTGAGGGCGTGGCCGACAAGGTCCGCGACGCGTCCGCCGAGATGCTCGACAAGCACCCGCTCTACCCCGGTCTCGAGCTGAGCTGACGATCGACGTCGCCTGGCACCACGTCGACCTGGGCGCTCACGACGCGCTGGCGGCTCACCTGCGCGACCGGCTCGGCGTTGGCACTGTCCGGACGGGTCGGCTGTGCGGGCGCTGCGCGTCCTCGGCGCACGGTCGGCCCTGGGCGCAGCACGACAGCCGTGAGGTACCGGTCTCGCTGTCTCGGTCCGGTCCGCACCTGGTCACGGTGATGGGGGACGGGCCGGTCGGGGTCGACCTCGAGTCCATCGCCGAGGTGGCTCGCCGCTGGCAGCCGGACCTGGTGCTGGCGCCCGGCGAGAGCGCTGAGGACGCGCTCGAGCGGGCGCGGATGTGGGCCGCCAAGGAGGCCGTCCTCAAGGCGTACGGCGTCGGCCTGGACCAGTCGATGACGACGGTGCGCCTCGACGACCCGGACGGTCCCTGGTGGGCACAGGTCGAGGCTCCTGACGGCTACGTCGCGGTTGTCGCCGGCCTCAGGTGAGGGCGGGCAGCTCGGGGAGCTCGGTCTGGAACAGCCACGCGTCGAAGACGTGCGTGAGGTCGATGCCGGTGCCGCCGTGGCAGTGCGCGATGAAGTCCTCGGTGGTGACCGAGCCGCCGGTGTTCAGCGACACCCAGCGCCGGAGCAGACCGAAGAAGGCCTCACTGCCGATCTCGCTGCGCAGGGCGTGCAGCGTGAGCGCGCCGCGCTTGTAGACGCGGTCGTCGAACATCAGCTCGGGGCCGGGGTCGGCCAGCAGGAGATCCTGGTCCTTGCCGGCGAGCAGCTTGTGGTGGTGCGCCGCCCACTCGTCGGCGCTGTCACCGCCGGACTCCTCCGACCACAGCCACTCGGCGTAGCAGGCGAAGCCCTCGTGCAGCCAGATGTCCTGCCAGCGACTCAGCGTCACCGCGTTGCCGAACCACTGGTGCGCCATCTCGTGCGCGACGAGCCGGATCGCGTCCCAGGAGTCGACGCAGTAGTTGCGGCCGAACGTCGACAGCGACTGGGACTCCAGCGGGATCTCGAGGTCGTCGTCGGTGATCACGGTCGTGTAGCCGGCGAACGGGTAGGGGCCGAACCGGTCGACGAAGAAGCGCATCATGTCCGGCTGCCGACCGAAGGCGCTGTCGAAGCCCGCGCCGGCGACGTCGGCCGGGGCGACGACGCGCAGCTGGTACGGGTCCGTCCTGGTCGACGACGGTGTAGCGGCCGATCTGGCAGGTCGCGAGGTAGGTCGCCATCGGCGCGGCCTGCTCGTAGTGCCAGGTCAGGGCCGAGCTGCCGGTCCGCGTCTCGATCAGGTCGCCGCTCAGGGCGACGTAGTAGCCCGCGGGGGCGGTGACGGCGAACGTGTACGTCGCCTTGTCGTCGGGCCGGTCGTTGCAGGGGAACCAGGTCGGGGCGCCGTGCGGCTGGCCCGCGACGATCACGCCGTCGGTCAGCTCCTCCCAGCCGGCCTCGCCGACCGTCTTGCTCTTCATCACCGTCGGCCGTCCGGAGTACTTGACCTTGACCTCGAACGTCGTTCCGGTCGTGATCGGGGTGGCCAGCCAGACGGCGATGCCGCCGTCGCGGTGGGTGTAGCGCGCCGGCGGCCGGCCGTCGACGGTGACTCGGGCGACGCGCAGGTGGTGCAGGTCCAGGCGCAGCCGCACCAGGTCGGCCGTGGCCAGGCAGCGCAGGGTGGCCTCGCCGTCCAGGCGGTTGCCGTCCGGCCGGTAGGCGAGCTGGAGGTCGTAGTGCTCGACGGCGTACGTCGCGTCCCCGTGCCCCGGAACGTACGGGTCCGTACCCGTCATGCTTGGTCCCCCTCCCACGGCCCGACCGGGTTCCCGATCCACCGGGTGCGGCTGGGGATCCCTTCCCCACGCATCACCAGCGACGCCGGTCCCACTGTGGCGTGACGCTCGATCGTCGCGGCGGGAAGGATAACGCTGTTGGGACCCAGGGTCGCACCCGCCTTCAAGACCACCCGGTCCATCGCGAGCACGCGGTCGTGGAAGAGGTGGGTCTGGACGACGCAGCCGTGGTTGACCGTGCTGCCGTCGCGCAGCTCGACGAGGTCGGTCTCGGGCAGCCAGTAGGTGTCGCACCAGACCCCGGAGCCGATCCGGGCGCCGAGGAGCCGCATCCAGGCGTTGAGCGCGACCGTGCCCTGGGCGACCGACGCGAACCAGGGTGCCGCCAGCACCTCCATGAAGGTGTCCGCCAGCTCGTTGCGCCACACGAAGCCGCTCCACAGCGGGTGCTCGGAGGGACGGTGCCGGCCCACCAGGAGCCACTTCGCCGCCGCGGTCGTCAGGGCCGCTGCGAAGCCGCCGGCGATCAGCACCGGACCGCCGAGGACGATCGCGGCCCACGGCTGCCATTGCATCAACGCCAGCAGGACGGCGGCGACCGACGCGCCGAGGAGCACCGCCAGGACCATCGGTACGACCCGAGCGACCTCGACCAGGCCGCGGTAGACCCGGAGCCGGCGGGCCGGGGCATAGGTCCGGCTCGTCGGCGGCGTCGCCGACCGCTCGGCGCAGCTTGGTCGGGGGGCTGCCCAGCCACGACGAGCCCGCCTTGGCGACGTCCCGGCGCGGTGCGGCGGACAGCACGGCGACGAGGGACTCCTTCGGCACCTTGCGACCGGCGGCGGCCATGCCGGAGTTGCCGACGAACGCACGCTTGCCGATCTTGACGTTCTCGACGCGGACCCAGCCGCCGCCGAGCTCGTAGCAGCCCAGGAGGGTGTCGTCGGCGAGGAAGGCATGGTCGTTGACGTTCGCGAACTTCGGCAGCAGGAGCACGGTCGGAAGCCTCGACCCCGGTGCCGATCCGGGCGCCGAGGAGCCGCAGCCAGGTGGGGGTGAGCGCGCTGGAGTAGAGGGGGAAGAGCCAGGTCCGCGCCTCGTCGAGCACCCGGAACGTGCCCCAGATGCACACGCCCGGCGAGCGAGCGGACCGGATGCACCCCGGCGGTCATGCCCAGCGACAGGGCGCGGACCAGACCGAGGACCAGCACGGTGAGCAGGACGTAGCCGACCACGGTGGCGAGCGGCAGCCACGGCAGCGCCGCAGCGACCGCGGCTCCCAGGGTGTCGGTGCCGCGCACCGGTTCCAGCACCACCAGGAGGCCGGCCGCCACGGCGAGGCACGGCAGCGCGGCGACCAGCAGCGCCATCGCGGCGTACCCGACGAGCCAACCCGGCGCCGGGGGCGGAGCCTGGTCGTGCCACGGGCCCCGCGCCCGTGCCGACTGGCGCTCCGCGGGCGACCCCGACCAGGACTCGGCGGCCGGGACCTCGCCGACGACGAGGGACCCGGGCGCCACCTCGGCGTGCGCGCCCACCACGGCACCGGGTGCGAGCGTGCACCGGGCGCCGACCCGGGCGGCCCGGCCGATGCGCAGCTCGCCGAGGTGGAAGTCGTCTCCGTCGATCCAGTGGCCGGTGAGATCCACCTCTGGTTCGACCGCGGCCCCGGCGCCGACGCGCAGGAAGCCGGTGACCGGCGGCAGGGCGTGCAGGTCGGCACCGCGACCGATCCGAGCGCCCAGCAGCCGGGCGTACGTCGTGATCAACGGCGCCCCGGCTGTCCCGACGGCCGCCAGCTCGTCCTGGATCCGGGCGGCCAGCCAGACACGGAGGTGGATCTTGCCGCCGCGCGGGTACGTGCCGGGCCGGACCCCGCGCAGGACCAGGCGTGCCAGCGCGGCCGCGAGCAGCATCCGGCCCGGAGGGGTGAGGAAGAGCGCCGTGGTCAGCACCAGCACCCAGACCGGGTACGACGGGAGCGCGTCGAGCGCACCGTCTCCTGGTCCGGCGACGGCAGCGGCCACGGTCGAGCCCAGGGCGAGCCAGCTGAGCCATCGGGCGGCGGCGAGCGCACGCAGGCCGACCAGGGCGGCGACCTGCGCGGACTGGGTCTTGCGCGGGATCGGCCGGACCGACCGGTTGGTCCGGCCGCTGCCGGCACCCAGGTCGTCCAGGGCCGCCGAAAGGGAGCCGATCTTCGGGTGGGCGTACAGGTCGCCGACGGCCACCTCGGGGTAGCGCTCCCGGAGCCGGCCGACCACCTGGGCGGCGGTCAGGGAGCCGCCGCCGAAGTCGAAGAAGTCGTCCCGGGCCGAGCTGACGTCGGCCCCGAGGACGTCAGCCCAGATCTCCGCGATCCAGGTCTGGGTCTCGGTGAGGCCCGCCGGCCGATCGTCGGTGCCCGACCTCGGCAATGGCCACGGGAGGGCGTCTCGGTCGACCTTGCCCGACGTACGGGTGGGCAGCTCGTCGACGACGGCCAGGCGGGGGACGAGCGCGGCCGGCATCCGCGAGCGGAGCAGCTCGAGCGCGGCCGCGTCGGCGAAGGTCTGGTCGACGGCCAGGTAGCCGACGAGCAGGTGGTTGCCGGACTTGGTCGAGCGCACCGCTGCCGCGGCGGACACGACGCCGGGCAGCCGCAACAGCTGTTCATCGATCTCGCCGAGCTCGATCCGGCGGCCGCCGAGCTTGACCTGGTCGTCGGCACGGCCGCCGAACACGAGGCCTTCCGGGTCGTTGCGAACGAGGTCGCCGGAGCGGTACGCG
This sequence comes from uncultured Actinomycetota bacterium, assembly GCA_963716655.1. Classification (GTDB taxonomy): domain Bacteria; phylum Actinomycetota; class Actinomycetes; order Propionibacteriales; family Nocardioidaceae; genus Nocardioides. The sequence goes on from CAVQTV010000001.1 coordinate 448,796, forward strand.
CGCCTCCAGCCCAGCGTGGGCATGGGGGCGTACTTCTCGGCGTCCTTCCGCGGGTCGAGGTAGCGCGCCAGGCCGACGCCGCCGATGATCAGCTCGCCGGTCTGACCGACGCCGACGGGGTAGCCCTCTCTGTCGACGACGGCGAGGTCCCACCCGTCCAGGGGCAGCCCGATCCGGACCGGCGAGGTGCCGTCGAGGATGGTTCCGCAGGCGACGACCGTCGCCTCGGTCGGTCCGTAGGTGTTCCAGACCTCCCGGCCCGGCGCTTGGAGCCGGGCCGCGAGCTCCGGCGGGCAGGCCTCGCCACCCATGATCAGCAGCCGGACCTGCTCCAGCGAGTCCGCGGGCCACAGCGCCACGAGCGTCGGGACGGTCGAGACCACGGTGATGTCGTTGGCTGCCAGCCACGGCCCGACGTCGACGCCCGACCGCACCAGCGAGCGCGGCGCCGGCACCAGGCACGCGCCGTACGCCCACGCCAGCCACATCTCCTCACAGCTCGCGTCGAAGGCGACCGAGAGCCCCGCCATCACGCGGTCGCCCGGCCCGATCGGTGCGTCCTGGAGGTACCAGCGGGCCTCGGCGTCCACGAACGCGGCGGCGTTCAGGTGGGTGACCGCGACCCCCTTGGGTGTGCCGGTCGAGCCGGACGTGAAGATCACCCACGCGTCGTCGGTGAGTCGTGGTGTGTAGTCGACCGGCCCCGCGTCCGGCAGGTACGCCGGCCGCCGGGTCTCGATCGCGAGGTCGTTGCCGATCACCGCGGCGACGTCCGCCTCGTCGAACACGAGCCGGGCGCGTTCGTCGGGGTCGTCGGCGTCCACGGGGACGTAGGCGGCTCCGGTCAGCAGGGTGCCGACGATCGCGACGTACAGGTCGGTGGTCCCCGACTTCACCCGGACGCCGACCCGGTCACCGCGCTGGACGCCGGCGTCCCGGAGCCGGGCGCCCAGCTCGTCGGCCGCCTCCTCGAGCTCGGTGTAGGTGAGGACGTCGACGCCGCTGTCGAGCGCCAGCGCGTTCGGGTGCGCATCGGTCGTCGCCGCGAGGATGTCCGCCAGGGTCCGCGGTGCCGGCGCTCGGTCGGCGGCGAGCAGGCTCGGCAGCAGGGAGGTCGGCACGTTCGCCGATTGTGCTGCAGCCGGGTGAACGGCAGGTGCCGGTGTCCAGCGCAGCGCTCGCGTCAGTCGTCGGCCACGCGGACTCTTCGGCATCCCAGTCACGTCCTGCTCCCCTCACGAGGGAGTGGACAGACCCGGGATGGCTCAGCGTGGGAACAACGGGTAACCCGGCGTTACATGCGGACGGTCGCGTCGATCTCCAGCCGCACGTAGTCGACGACCGGCTCGTCCATCGCGAGCCGCACCTCGGTGACGAACCCGGCGCGCTCCGCCTCCGGCATCGCGTCGAGCTTCGAGCCGAGGACGACGGTGGCGAGGTAGCGCTCCAGGACCTCGGGGTCCTCGCACCGGAACGGGTCCGGGCGCAGGCCGACCGAGAGCACCTCGAAGCCGATGTCCTCCAGCCGGGCGCGGGTGTCCTCGGCGCCGGCGAACTCCCACCCGTCGTGGTCCTCGCCGGTCACCCGGGCCAGCGCCCGGTTGACGCCGGCGACGTTGCCGCGACCGCCGCAGTCGGTGGTCAGCGTCGCCCCGGCCTTCATCGCGGCATGCAGGTGCTCGAACAGTGCGGTGTGGTCGCGGATCCAGTGGAACGCCGCCACGCTCATCACCGCGTCGACCGGCTCGGGCAGCGGCAGCGGCTGGGTGAGGTCGGCGCGCACCAGGGTGGCGCGGTCGCCGAGCCGTTCGCGGGCCTGGTCGAGCATCTGCTGCGACCCGTCGAGCCCGATCACCCGGGCGCCCGGCCACCGCTCGAGCAGCGCCGCGGCGTCACGGCCGGTGCCGCACCCGGCGTCGAGCACCCGCTCGTCGCCGACCAGGCCCATCCGGTCCAGCACCCGGAGGCCCCACGCGACGTGGGGGAGCGGGAGCGAGTCGTACGACGTCGCGTCCCACTCGCGGGTGCCGCTCATGCGACGACGGGGGTCGCGCGCTCCACGATCGCCCGCAGGTCGCCGCCGTCGAGGGCGCCGAACACCCCGTCGTACGACGTGCCGAGCCGCGATGCGCAGAAGACGTCGGCGACCTCGGCGGGGCGCGAAGCGCACCAGCAGCGAGCCCTGGAGGCAGGCGGCCATCCGGCCGGCCAGCCGGCGGGCGTTGACCTCCATCGACGCCGGCTCGCCCATCAGCGAGCCGATCAGCGCGAGGGTGTCCTCGATGGCCCGGTCGAGCCGGGCGTCGCCGCCGCGGGCACGGCCGACCTCGGTGATCCAGGCGTCGAGCACCTCGGGCTCGCGGCCGAGCGCGCGGAGCACGTCGAGCGCGTTGACGTTGCCGGAGCCCTCCCAGACCGAGTTCAGCGGCGCCTCGCGGTAGAGCAGCGGCAGCCCGGACTCCTCGACGTACCCGTTGCCGCCCAGGCACTCGAGCGCCTCCGCGACGAGGTACGGCGTCCGCTTGCACACCCAGAACTTCGCGAGCGGCAGCGCGATCCGGCGCAGCGCGGCCTCGTGCGGGTCCGCGAGGTTGTCGACGGCGGCGGCGAGCCGGATCGCGAGCGCGGTCGCGGCCTCGGTCTCGACGGCCAGGTCGGCCAGCACGTTCTGCATCAGCGGCTTGTCGACCAGCAGCGAGCCGAACGCGGAGCGGTGGGACGGCGTGCCAGGTCGCCTCGTTGACCGCGCGCCGCATCAGCGAGGTCGAGCCGAGCACGCAGTCGAGCCGGGTGGCGGCGACCATCTCGATGATGGTGCGCACGCCGCGGCCCTCGTCGCCGAGCCGGTGCGCGACGGTGCCGTCGAACTCCAGCTCCGACGAGGCGTTCGACCGGTTGCCGAGCTTGTCCTTGAGCCGCACGACGTCGAGCTGGTTGCGGGTGCCGTCGGGGAGCACCCGCGGCACCACGAAGCAGGTCACCCCGCCCTCGGCCTGCGCGAGCACCAGGAAGACGTCGTTCATCGGCGCGGAGGTGAACCACTTGTGCCCGTGCAGCGTGTACTCGCCGTCCACCGAGGTCGGCCGCGCCTCGGTGACGTTGGCGCGGACGTCGGAGCCGCCCTGCTTCTCGGTCATCCCCATGCCGGCCAGCGCGCCGCGCTTGGCCGGACGCCACCCGCAGGCCCGGGTCGTACGACGTGGACGCGAGCAGCGGCGTCCACTCCTTCGCGAGCGCGTCGTCGGCGCGGAGCGCCGGCACCGCGGCGTACGTCATCGAGATCGGGCAGCCGTGCCCCGGCTCGGTGTGCGACCAGGCCATGAACCCGGCGGCCCGGCGCACGTGCGCGTGCGCGGCGTCGGACTCCCACGGCGCGGCGGCCAGACCGTGGCCGACCGCGCGCTCCATCAGCCAGTGCCAGGACGGGTGGAACTCGACCTCGTCGACCCGGTTGCCGTAGCGGTCGTAGGCGATCAGCCGCGGGTGGTGCTCGTTGGCGAGCATCCCGTGCTCGCGGGCCTCGGCGGTGCCCGCCTCCGCGCCGATGCCGACCAGGTCCTCGACGACCTCGGCGGAGGCGTGCCGGGTGACCGCCTCGACCAGCGCCACGTCGGCCGTGACGATGTTGTGACCTACCAGAGGCGGCGCCTGGTTCGTGGCTACCCGGATGTCGGAACGCATGCGCCTACGGTAGTTCCATGGCCGAGGCGGAGCGTGCGGAGAGTCCGCACGAGGCGTCCGCCTCGCCGCTGGCCGCCTGGCTGCGGCAGGCCCGCGAGCTGATCTGGCGGCTGATCGTCACGACGGTCGGCACCTGCCTGAAGTACCGGGTCACCGGCCTGGCCGCCGAGGCCGCGTTCTTCGCGGTGCTGTCGGTGCCGCCGCTGATCTTCGCGATGGCCGGCGCGATCGGCTACGTGTCCGACCAGTTCTCGCGCCGCCCAGGTCGACGACGTCCGGGCCGCGGTGATCGACCTGTCCGAGCGCGCCCTGACCGACGGCGCCGTCAACCGGATCATCACGCCGACGATCGACGACGTCCTCGGCGGCGGCCGGTTCGACATCATCTCGCTCGGCTTCGTGCTCGCCCTCTGGTCCGGGTCGCGGGCGCTCAACGTCTTCGTCGACACCATCACGATCATGCACGGGCTCGGCGGCCACCGCGGGATCGTGAAGACCCGGGCGCTGTCCTTCCTGCTGTACGTCCTGGCGATGGTCACCGGGGTGGTCTCGATCCCGCTGGTCGTCGCCGGCCCGGCGCTGGTCGAGGACTGGCTGCCGCCAGCGGCTCGACTTCCTGATCGCGCTTCTACTGGCCGGTCGTCGTGGTGGTCTGCATCTGCTTCCTCGCGACGCTCTACCACGTGTCGGTGCCGGTCCGGACGAACTGGAGCTTCAACCTCCCGGGCGCGACGTTCACGCTGTTCTGCTGGATCGTCGGGTCCTTCCTGCTGCGCTGGTTCCTGACCGTCACCTCGACCGACTCGCGCTCGATCTACGGCCCGCTCGCCGCGCCGATCGCCGTACTGCTGTGGCTCTACCTGGTCTCGATCGCGGTGCTGATCGGGGCCGCGGTGAACGCCGCCTTCGACACCGTCTTCCCGCAGAAGACGACGATGCTGGCAAGACTCGAGCTCATGCAGCGGCTGCGTCGCATCGGTTCGCGGCCGGACACGGACTAGATTCACGCCCGTGCCGGAGGACTCCAGCGACGTCGCCGCAGGGCCGCGAGCGCGGAATGATCGCGCTCCCGGACCCCGCGCGCTCCCCGTGGTGGGAGCTGTCGCGGCGGCTGCTGCTGGCGCTCGCGATCCTGGTCGGCACCGTGCTGCTGGTCTACTTCGACCGCAACGCCTACATCGACGGCAACGACCCGACCGGCTACAGGTCGACCTCGTCGACTCGATCTACTACACGACGGTCACGCTGAGCACGACCGGGTACGGCGACATCGCGCCGGTCGAGCCGCACGCCCGCCTGATCAACGCGTTCGTGATCACCCCGCTCCGCATCGCGTTCCTGGTGCTGCTGATCGGGACCACCCTGGAGGTGCTCGCCTCGCAGGGCCGCGAGATGTTCCGGATCTCCCGGTGGAGGAAGAAACGATGGGCGCACACGTCGTCGTCGTCGGCTACGGCACCAAGGGCCGGGCCGCCGTCGACACCCTGGTCAACAACGGCGAGGACCGCGAGGCGATCGTGATCGTCGACCCGGGGGCGGTAGGCGCTCCAGGAGGCGCACGCCGACGGGCTCGCGGTCGTCAGCGGCGACGCCACCCGGCGCGAGGTGCTCCGCCGCGCCGGGGTCGCCGAGGCCCGCCAGGTCATCATCACCACCGACCGCGACGACACCAACGTGCTCGCGACGCTCACCGTGCGCCAGCTCAACCCGGACGTCTGGATCGTCGCCGCGGTCCGCGAGCAGGAGAACGTCGCGCTGATGCGCCAGTCCGGCGCCAACTCGGTGATCACCTCCTCCGACGCGGTCGGCCGGCTGCTCGGCCTGTCGTCGCTGTCGCCCACGCTCGGCACGGTGATGGAGGACCTGCTGACGTACGGCGAGGGCCTCGAGGTCGCCGAGCGCGACCTGCTGGTGACCGAGGTCGGCAAGCAGCCGCAGGCGCTGCCCGACCAGGTGATCGCGGTCGTGCGCGACGAGAAGGTCTACCGCTACTTCGACCCGGTCGTCACCCAGCTCTCCCGCGGCGACCGGCTGATCGTCGTACGCCCGGCCAAGGAGCTGCCCTGGGCGCCGCGCCCCGGCACCCACGACGAGCAGCTCTCCACCGACGAGTAGTCGCCGTCTCGGCCCGGTTACCCAAATCCGGGCGAGGCTCGGGCTAGCCTGCAGGCCACGGGTGGGGGCCTGAAGGAGTTGGGGATGCCGGGCGACCGGAGTGTGGAGGAGCGTGCGCGGGTGCAGTCCCGGCGTAGCCATCGGCTTCGCCGGTCTCTACCTCGCGCTCGCGACTCGCCAGCCGAGAGGCCGTGGGCGCCGGCTTCGACTCGGTCGCCCGGCCCGGCCGGCGGGCTCGCCGTGCTCTGGCTGCTGGTGCGCCAGCGCCGGAGTCCTGGGCATCGACACGCTGCTGCTGGCGGCGGTGGCGTTCGTCGCCAACAGCCTCACGGGCGCCGATCCCGAGGTCGCCGCGCTGGTCGCCGCGACCAACGTCCTTCAGACCGTGCTCGCGGTGTTCCTGCTGCGGCGCTGGTGCCCGCACGCTGTGGGGCTGCGGCGGCGACCGCCCGCTCGACCGGCCCGCGGGTGCTGGCCCGGTTCGGCGCCGCCCTGGTGCTCGCGATGGCCGTCGGCGCGGTCCTGACGACCGCCGGCATGACCGCGATCGACGGCGGCACGGACCACACCTTCGAGGGGATGCTCTGGTTCGGCCGCAACCTGTGCAGCGCCCTGTCGTGGTCACGCTCGGCCTGCTGCTGGGCCAGCGGCTGACGTCCCCCCGGCCGCGCCCGGCGCTGCTCGGCGACGCCGGGCCGCTGGAGTTCCTGGCCGCGTCGCGTCGCCACCATCTTCATGTACGGCGTCGCGTTCACCTTCGAGGAGCAGCCGCTGGCGTTCCTGCTGCTGGCCGCGACGGTCTGGTTCGGGCTGCGCTTCTCGACGCTGCTCAGCGCCGCACACTCGTTCGTCGTCGGGGTCGCCACGCTGTGCCCTGACCATCGACGGCGTCGGGCCGTTCGCCGCGGTCGAGCGACGCTGGACGTCGGCTACCTGGTCGCGCAGTTCTACGTCGCCACCATCGTCATCACCGGGCTCAGCCTCTCGACCGGGCGCGACGAGCGGCAGGCACTCTCCGCCGAGCTGCTGCGCAGCCAGGAGGAGGCGCTCTACGAGGCGAGCGTCCGGGACGCCGTGATCGGCTCGATCACCGAGGGCCTGATCGTCGTCGACGACTCCGGGGAGCTGCTGATCCAGAACGACGCCGCCAGTCGCGCTGCTCGGCGGCGGCGACGGTCCGCTGACGACCGAGTCCCGCCACGTGATGAGCAGCTGGTCGGTCGACGGCGAGGAGCTCGACGACGCCGAGCGCCCCACCGCGCGGGCGCTCCGCGGCGAGACGGTGCACGGCGCCGAGATCGTCGATCCGGGTCGAAGGCGTGCCGGAGCGGGTGCTCAGCATCTCGGGGATCCCGCTGCCGCACGACGACATCCGTGACCGGACCCGGGCCCTGATGATCTTCCGCGACGTCACCAGCGAGCACGCGCACCGCAAGGAGCTCGTCGATGTTCGCCGGCGTCGTCGCCCACGACCTGCGCAACCCGCTGGCGGCGATCGACGGCTGGACGGAGATGATCGCCGACGAGCTCGACGGCGGGGACCTGGACCCGGACCTGGCCCGCGAGTTCGTCTCCCGGGTGCGCTCGTCGTCCCGGCGGATGCGCGAGCTGATCCGCGACCTGCTCGCGCACGCCACCAGCGGGTCCCGCGACCTCGACCATGAGCCGGATCGACCTCGGCCGCGCTGGTCGACGAGATCGCCGCGGCCCGGCACGCCGAGGGGCTGGTCAGCTGCGAGCCGGTGCCGCTCGTCCTGGGCGACCCGGTGCTGGTCCGGCAGGTGCTCGACAACCTGATCGGCAACGCCCTGAAGTACGTCGCGCCCGACGTCGAGCCCAAGATCGCTGTGCGCGGCTGGCGCTCCGGCCCCCGACTGGTCACGGTCCAGGTGGCCGACAACGGGATCGGGATCCCGGCGGGGGAGCGGGAGCGGATCTTCGACGAGTTCCACCGCGCGCACTACCGCGACTACGAGGGCAGCGGGCTCGGCCTGTCGATCGTGCGCCGGATCATCACCCGGCACGACGGCACCATCGTCGCCCGCGCCAACCCCGCTGGCCAGGGCTCGCTGTTCGAGTTCACGCTCCCGGCGTACGACGAATAGCCACTCATCCCCAGGGGTGAGCCCGATAGAGCCTCCGGGCGCGCATCCTGACTCAGCCCGAGCGGCTGCGCCCGTCCCGCGTCTACGGGGGCCGGAGCGATGGCGCGGCCGCCGGGCACCAACGCTTAGTTCAGGGCGAAGACCGTCTCGAGCCCGGTCATCGCGCACAGCCGGTGGAACGACGGGCTGACCGCCACGAACTCCATCGTCGCGTGGGCGGCGGTCAGGGCGCCGTACGTCCGGGCCAGCACGCCCAGGGCAGAGGCGTCGACGAAGGTCACCCCGGCCAGGTCGACGTGGACGTCGTCGCAGCCGACGGCGAGGGCCGCGCCGAGGATGCGCGTCATCAGCCGAGCGCTGAACAGGTCGAGCTCCCCGAGGGCGGTCAGCCCGACCGTGGGCAGCCGAACATCGACGGTGAGCGCGAAGTCCATGGCGGTGTCCGGTCCGGAGGCAGGGGCCGGGTCGGAGGAGCTCTCGGCTGATCCCGACGTTAGCGACCGGCGTTCTCCCGGCGGCACACCCCTCCGGGTTGACCCGTACGGCATCCAAGCGGTCTGGAGTTCTTCCTCCAGATTCGCGCAAGCCCGCGCGCGACCGGCCCGGTTCTGCCTACAGTCTTCTCGGATCGCGTCGGTGACGTGAGCCGTCGAGGTCCTTCTCCGGGGCTCACCGGAACCTGGGGAACGCAACGTCGACGGGGAGGTGGCCCGAGGTCGTCGCTGCCCTCGGGCCCTCCCTGTCCTCGCCTGGCGCAAGTCACCGCCGAACGCGACGAGGCCGACCGGAAGGTCGTCGGGCACACTCCTGCGAGCTTCGGTGACCGGCGGCGGCGAGTCACGGGGGACAGATGCGCCGCCGCCGGCACGGTCCCCGCTTTCTGAGGACGTGAAGACACTAACGGACGGAGGTGTCCGGAAGTTGAGGCGATCGCGAGTTCCCCAATTCGAACGGGAATGGCGCCGCAGCAAAACGGCCCCTGAGCAGGCAAACGCCGCTCAGGGGCTCTTCCAATTTCAGGTCGTGTGCGATCTGTGTGCGATAGGGCAGCTCCAACGCAACGGTTGCCGGATCCTGCCTCGGTTCCCGTAGCCAGGTGGCCGGTACGTGACGAGGGCCAGATCAGGCGGCGGTATCCGCTTGGACGCAAGACGCCGAACCTGGACCGCGCCTCGGTCGAGGAGTTCGCCGACTGGTGGCGCTCGAGCCAGCGTGAGGCAGAGGAACGACGACTCAAGCGTGGTCGGTGTCAGTCCGCAGTACCTCGGGCGGCTAGCTGGTCAGGGGCGCTTGCCGGCGGCGCTGAACCCGGGTCGGCGGAAGCGGAGGTTCCGACGCCGGGACGTCGAACAACTCGCGGCCGTCCGGGCTCTGCATCGTCATTTCGCCGCATAGCGCCTCCCGCGGCCGTACCTCGGTGGTACTGCGGTTCGCTCCCTGCCGTCAGGCCGCGCAGTAGTTCGACCTCAACACGCAGTTGCCAGTGCGGCGAGAGCCCACCGGCGTTGAGTGCCTCGATGAAACTCTCGAGTGCGGACAACAGGTGCCGTTGTGAGGCATCCAACCGACTGCGCTTCACGCCGTCGAGCTGTCTGGCTGCAGCCAACTCCCTACGTGCTTCGTCAACCGCCGTTCGCAGGTCAGCCAGCGTCTGCGGCCCCGGACGGACAACCCGCTGCGCCACCATGGATGGACGGTAGTTGTCCGCTCGACGCGCCACTCGTCACGCTGCGAAAAGTCCCCCAGAGAGGGGACTCGAGCCAGATGGTCAGAGTCGTCCACGACCGCGGTGTTCTCGTGCGGAAGACCTCGGTCGGGCGATCCGCAAGGGGCAGGGCGAGGGCACCATCCTCCGCCGTGGTGAACCTGTCGACCGCGGTGGAGAACAGCAGCGGCCTACCGACTTTGGCGCAGGATCAGAATCCCGGAGTGGGACTGAAGCGGTGATGGAACGCCGCGATGTCCTCACATCCCGCTGAGCTAGTGCTGACGGCGAGGACGAAGTAGTGATCGATCGTGCCGTCAGTGGACTGGGCCCTGAAGTTGTAGGTACGCGCGCACGGATCCCACACGGAGCCTGGGCCACCTCCGAGCACGGTGGCGAGGAGGCACTGTGCTGCGATCTGGGGCATCTGCGCTAGTTGTCCTTGGGAGACGATCACGACCGCACTTGCCATCGACCGGTCCGGAAGGATGTAGGCGCGCGCGCCTACGACCCCATTGTCGAGGAGGCATTGCGCTCCCGACTTGATGGCGTTGAAGGTCTGGCCAACCGCAGGTATGAAGCTCGCGACTTTCTCGGCATATCCGAGCGCCTCGGAGTCGTCCAGCTGAACTGCATTCGTGAAGGTCGGAAGTAGCTCTTTGAGCCGGGCCACAGCGGCTGGGTCGCCGCCGAGCGGACCACCCCCGGACACGTCGGGCTCGGGAACCTGCGAGGGCTCTTGAGGTTGGGACGCCGTCGGCGAACTTGGAGCCGGCGACAGTGTCGGGAGCGGGGCGGCAGTCGGCTCCGGCTCATCCTCGCAACCAATGGCCACGAACAGGGTCACCAGCAAGGCGACGCCGACTCGACAAAAACGCCTCCCTCGAGCCTGGGACGAACTGCGCATCGTGGCCTCCTTGAGCGCGAGGATTGGCGATGTCGGTGCCCTGATCTCACGGACCTGGCGGGACATACTCAATCTTGATGAGGAGTCGTCACCGGCCCGACGTCGATTCGTTCTGCTCGGCGGACGAAGGTCTTGATGGTTGGCTACATCGTTCCGCCTATCGCGCACAGATCGCACACGACCTGAAATGGAAAGAGCCCCTGAGCGGTGTGTGCCTGCTCAGGGGCCGTCTTGCTGCTGGTGGGCGATACTGGGTTTGAACCAGTGACCTCTTCCGTGTCAAGGAAGCGCGCTACCACTGCGCCAATCGCCCGGGTCTTGAGTTGTGAGAGGGACTGCGTGGAGGTGGGTACGGGATTTGAACCCGTGTACACGGATTTGCAGTCCGTTGCCTCGCCTCTCGGCCAACCCACCATGGAGGCCAAACCAGGGAGAGACCTCTCCGAGCGGACGACGAGGCTCGAACTCGCGACCTCAACCTTGGCAAGGTTGCGCTCTACCAACTGAGCTACGTCCGCCTGCGCTCCGTCCGGTGTCCCGGTCGGCGTGCGTGAGAACAGTAGCCGATGCCCTAGACGACGCAAAATCGCCCCCCGGCCTGGCGCGTCGCCCCGCGATGAGGCCGTCGAAGGGCACTTCTAGAGTGGCCACATGCGCGCCTGGATCAACGGAGAACTGCTCCCCGACGCGACCGCAGCGGCGGTCTCGGTGACCGACCACGGGCTCACCGTGGGCGACGGGGTGTTCGAGGCGATCAAGGTCGTGGACGGGCTGCCGTTCGCCCTCGACCGGCACCTGGCGCGGCTGCACCGCTCGGCGGCCGGGCTCGGCCTGCCGGACGTCGACGACGGCCGCCGTACGCCGCGGGGTGGCCGCCGTGCTCGACGGGCGCAGACGCTGCCGCTCGGGCGGATGCGGATCACCTACACCGGCGGACCGGCGCCGCTCGGGTCCGGTCGTGGCGACGCGCCGCCGACGCTGATCGTGGTCGCCGACGCGATGCAGCCGTGGCCGGAGGCGACCGCCGTGGCCACCGTCGCGTGGCCGCGCAACGAGCGCGGCGCGCTGGCCGGCCTCAAGACCACGTCGTACGCCGAGAACGTCGTCGCCCTGGCCGCCGCCAGGGCCCGGGGCGCCAGCGAGGCGATCTTCGCCAACCTGGCCGGCCACCTCTGCGAGGGCACCGGGTCGAACGTCTTCTACGTCGTCGACGGCGAGCTGCGGACGCCCACCCTGGCGCAGCGGCTGCCTGGCCGGCGTCACCCGGGCGCTGGTCCTCGAGTGGTACGGCGGCCGCGAGGTCGACGAGCCGATCGAGGTCGTCGAGCGGGCCAGCGAGGTGTTCCTCGCGTCGACGACGCGCGACGTGCAGGCGGTCGCGCCGCTGGGACGACCGCGAGCTGCCGGCGCCGGGGCCGGTGACCGCCGAGGTGCGCGACCTGTGGCAGCAGCGGGAGCCGGAGCTACTGGGGCTCTGACTGCCGGACCAGCGACTCGACCAGCTGGTCGAGGTCGATGGACTCGGTGCCCGCCGGGACGAGCGCCAGCGTGCGGGTCAGGAACCGGTAGAGCTCGTGGGTCTCGCAGCTGGGTGACCAGGTGGCCGTCGGGGGAGCGGAGCTCCATCACGACCGCGGCGCGGCCGTACTCGTCGATGCTCGGCCACACCTGGATGTCGCCCTCGCCGGCCGGGTCGGTGAGGCCCTGCACCAGCAGGTCGCGGCGACCACCCAGCGGACCTGCTCGTCCGGTCCGCGGAAGGTGATCGCCGACCGCCCACGGGTCGCTCGGGTCGTAGCTCGAAGGACGCCGGGAGGTCCACGGTGCGGCCCCGGGCGTCGAGGCACTGGAGGGTGAGCTCCTGGGACAGGAGTCGGGAGCTCGGCTGCTGGTTCACGCTGGGGAGACGGACGAGTCCGGCGTTCCGTGACGCGGCCGCCGACAGGTAGCGTGGCCACTGCCCGAATGTGATCTCCAGCGAACCGGTGCGCTAGAGTCTGCGACCGCAACCTGGGGCGATTGGCGCAGTGGTAGCGCGCTTCGTTCACACCGAAGAGGTCACTGGTTCGAACCCAGTATCGCCCACCAGATCGAGAGCCGCACGCGAGAGCGTGCGGCTCTCGTCGTTTGTCCCGGTGGTGGTAGCGCGGCTCTGCCGTTTGCACCGAAGAGGTCACTGGTTCGAACCCAGTATCGCCCACAGATCGAGAGCCGCACGCGAGAGCGTGCGGCTCTCTCTATTTGCGCACGTCGCAGTACGCCACCGTCGCATCGTCGGGCGTCCGCGCCCTCGCCCTCCGCCTCGCGGACCCGCCGGAGCAGCTCGTCCGGCCCGCTCGTGCGCAGCAGGTCGAACACGGCCGGCCAGTCGGCGAGACGGTACGGATCCACGATCCGGCTGGCGCCGTTGCTGAGCAGCGCGGCCGACTCCAGGTCCTCGAGGGGCACGCTGCCGGTGACCGCCTCGGTCGCCGCGCGCGGGTCGTCCTTGGCGATCCAGTACCCGCCCGGCTGGTTGCGCCGGGCGCGGAACGCGTCGACCACCGACGGCAGCACGCGCTCATACTCAGGCGTCCCCTCCGACAGCCCGAGCAGCGGCACGGAGCACTCCCGACGTACGTCGATCTCGCGCGGGTCGGCGATCACGCACGGCTCGGCGGCCACTGGCGCGAGGACGACGTAGGCGTCCGCGAGCACGAGGTAGTCGGCCCGGCCGTCGTCGACGCGAAGCATCGCCACGGTCGCCTGCGGGCTGCTCGGGTCGGCGAGGTCGCAGGTGTGCCGGTGCAGGCCGGCGACGTGCTCGATGGACTCGGCGAGGCTCGTGGCCAGGTCCACACCGCGGGTGATCCGCTCCAGCAGGGTGGCGCCGAGCGTGTGGGAGTACCACGCGACGCCGTGCCGGCAGAGGTGCTCGGTCCCCGGGATGCCGGCGCCGTCGAGCAGCACCACGACGCCCGGCACGGATCCGACGAAGTCCTCGTTCGGGCGGCCGTCGTGACCGGCGCTGGTTGCCGTCACGACCTTCATGCCACGACGCTAGCCGGTTCGGAATGCCGCGAGGCCGCGGGTGGTTTTCCGTTCCATGACAACCATCGGGCTCATCGGAGCGGGCAACATCGGCAGCGCAGTCGCGCACCTCGCGGTGCAGGCGGGGTACGACGTGGTGCTCAGCAACAGTCGCGGGCCGGAGACGCTCAGCGACCTGGTCGCCGAGCTCGGCGAGCGCGCGCGAGCGGCCACCCCCGAGGAGGCGGCCGCGGCCGGCGACCTCGTGGTGGTGACGATCCCGCTGAAGAACTACGTCGACGTGCCCGTCGAGCCGCTGCGCGGCAAGGTCGTCATCGACACCGGCAACTACTACCCGCAGCGCGACGGGCAGATCGCCGAGCTCGACGACGAGTCGACGACCACCTCCGAGCTGGTCCAGGCGCACCTGCCGGAGTCGCAGGTCGTCAAGGGCTTCAACAACATCAACTACGGCGCGCTGCGCCAGCTCGCCCGGCCCGCGGGCGACCCGGAGCGCAGCACCCTGGCGCTCGCCGGCGACGACGCCGACGCGAAGTCGGCGGTCGCGGAGTTCCTCGACGACATCGGCTACGACGCGTACGACGCCGGGCCGCTCTCGGAGGGCTGGCGCTTCCAGCGCGACCTCCCGGCGTACGCCCAGCTCTACAGCGCCGACCCGCCCGGCACCTGGCCGCCGCAGGCCCACCGCCCGGTGAGCCGGGAGTTCCTGGTGGAGCAGCTGGGGAAGGCGCAGCGCTACCGCGACATGTGACGGCGGGAAACCGCTGCGCGGTGGGGACGGGCGGGTCGATACGATCGAGCGGTCCGTTCCCCATCGCAAGGAGCCACCGTGTCCGACCTGAAGATCGTCCTCGCCCACGCCGACGCGCGTGAGGACCGGACGGTCACGACCGGCACCAAGGCGTGGGAGCTGTTCGCCGACGACACCTCGGTGATCGCAGCCCGGGTGAACGGCGACCTCAAGGACCTCGCCTACGAGCTCGCCGACGGCGACGAGGTCGGGGGAGTGGCGATCGACAGCAAGGACGGCCACGACATCCTGCGGCACTCCACCGCGCACGTGATGGCGCAGGCCGTGCAGCAGCTGTTCCCGGAGGCCAAGCTCGGCATCGGCCCGCCGGTCGAGAACGGCTTCTACTACGACTTCGACGTCGAGACCCCGTTCGTGCCCGAGGACCTCGCGAAGATCGAGACCGCGATGCGGAAGATCATCAAGGAGGGCCAGCGCTTCGAGCGCCGGGTCACCACCGACCACGACGCGATCGACGAGCTCGCAGGACGAGCCGTACAAGATCGAGCTGATCGGCCTCAAGGGCTCCGGCAAGTCCGACGACGCCGCCGAGGGCGCCAGCGTCGAGGTCGGCGCCGGCGAGCTGACCATCTACGACAACGTCCGCCGCAACGGCGACGTCGCGTGGAGCGACCTGTGCCGCGGCCCGCACCTGCCGACCACCAAGCGGATCCCGGCGTTCAAGCTGATGCGCTCCGCGGCGGCGTACTGGCGCGGCGACGAGAAGAACAAGATGCTCCAGCGCATCTACGGCACCGCCTGGGAGTCCAAGGAGGCGCTCGACGAGCACCTCCACCGGATCGAGGAGGCCGAGCGCCGCGACCACCGCAAGCTCGGCCGCGACCTCGACCTGTTCAGCTTCCCGGACGAGATCGGCTCCGGCCTCGTGGTCTTCCACCCCAAGGGTGGCGTGATCAAGCGCGAGATGGAGGACTACGTCCGCCAGCGGCACATCGAGGAGGGCTTCTCGTACGTCGGCACGCCGCACATCACCAAGGACCAGCTCTTCCACACCTCGGGGCACCTGCCGTACTACGCGGACACCATGTTCCCGCCCATGGAGTTCGAGGGCTCGAACTACATGATCAAGCCGATGAACTGCCCGATGCACAACCTGATCTTCAAGTCGCGCGGGCGGTCCTACCGCGAGCTGCCGCTGCGGCTCTTCGAGTTCGGCTCGGTCTACCGCTACGAGAAGTCCGGCGTCGTCCACGGCCTCACCCGGGTGCGCGGCATGACCCAGGACGACTCGCACTCCTACGTCACCCCCGAGCAGGCGCCGGCCGAGATCAAGCACCTGCTCAACTTCGTGCTCGGGCTGCTGCGTGACTTCGGGATCGACGACTTCTACCTCGAGCTGTCGACCCGCGACGACTCCAAGCCCGACAAGTTCGTCGGCTCGGACGAGGACTGGGCGGTCGCGACCAAGGTCCTCGAGGACGTCGCCGTCGAGTCCGGTCTCGAGCTGGTGCCCGACCCGGGCGGCGCGGCGTTCTACGGCCCCAAGATCTCGGTCCAGGCGAAGGACGCGATCGGCCGCACCTGGCAGATGTCGACCATCCAGTACGACTTCAACCAGCCGAAGGGCTTCGAGCTCGAGTACAACGGCGCCGACGGCGCCAAGCACCAGCCGGTGATGATCCACTCCGCGAAGTTCGGCTCGCTGGAGCGGTTCTTCGGCGTGCTCGTCGAGCACTACGCCGGCGCGTTCCCGCCGTGGCTCGCGCCCGTGCAGGTGCAGGCGATCCCGGTCGCCGACACCTTCTCCGACTACCTCTACGACGTGGCGAAGAAGATGCGCGCCCAGGGGCTGCGGGTCGAGGTCGACGACTCCGACGACCGGATGCAGAAGAAGATCCGCAACGCGCAGCTGCAGAAGGTGCCGTTCATGATGATCGCCGGCGCCGACGACGTCGCGGCCGGCGCCGTGTCGTTCCGCTACCGCGACGGCCGCCAGGACAACGGCGTGCCGATCGACGAGGCGATCAAGCGGGTCGCCGACGCGGTCGCGTCCCGCGAGCAGGTCTAACGCGACGGTCTTCTCGTAGCGGCGGCAGGGCGAGATGTACGTCGTGCCGCCCGCGACGACCTCGTACGGCAGGTCGTCCGTCGTTCGTCCAGCCGCGCTTCTCGTAGAACGCGCCGGGCGCGGGCGTTGCCGATCGCGACGGCGAGCCAGGCGACGTCGTACCCGGCGGCGGCGACCTGCCGCTCGGCCTCGTCGAGCAGCGACCGGCGAGACCGGTGCCCTGGCGGGCCGGGTCGACGAAGACCTGCTCGACCTCGTCGCCGTCGATCATCGTGAAGCCGACGACCTCGCCGTCGACCTCGGCGACCGTGGTGTCGGCGACCCGGGCCGGCGTGCGCTCGTGGAAGGCCTCGAGGCGTGCGGGCCGCGGTCAGGCCGTCGGGCACGTGGCCGGGGTGCGCGGCGTGCCAGGCGCGTGCCAGATGTCGGCGACGGTGGCCATGTCCTCTGGGACGGCCGGGCGGAGCGTCATGCGCTCACCCTAGGGTTGGGCCCATGACCGAGCACCAGGACGGGGTCGGCGAGCCGGACGAGCTCGACCGGCTCTGGACGCCGCACCGGATGGCCTACATCCGTGGCGAGAACAAGCCCGTCGACGCGACGTCGGGGGAGTGCCCGTTCTGCCGGATCCCGGCGCTGCCCGACGAGCGAGGGGCTCGTCGTACGGCGCGGCGAGCTGGCCTACGCGGTCCTGAACCTCTACCCGTACTCGCCCGGCCACCTGATGGTCTGCCCGTACCGGCACGTCGCCGACTACACCGAGACCACCGACGAGGAGGCGGCCGAGATCGCGCGACCTCACCCGGACCGCGATGCAGGTCGTCCGCTCGGTGTCGGGCGCCGGCGGCTTCAACATCGGGATGAACCAGGGGCACATCGCCGGCGCCGGCATCGCCGCCGCACCTGCACCAGCACGTCGTGCCGCGCTGGCCGGGCGACCAGAACTTCATGCCGATCATCGGCCGGACCAAGACCCTGCCCGAGCTGCTCTCCGACACCCGGCAGCTGCTCGCGGACGCGTGGTCGGAGTGAGCGACGCGGAGCTCGCGGCCCGGCTGGTGCGCGAGGCCGGTGCGCTCGCGCAGCGGATGCGGGCCGAGGGCCTGGAGGGGCACACGAAGACGTCGGTCTCCGACGTCGTCACCGCGGCCGACCACGCCGCCGAGCGGCTGGTCGTCGACACCCTCGCCGTCGAGCGACCCGACGACGGTGTCCTCGGCGAGGAGGGCGCCGACCGCACCGGCACCAGCGGCCGCACCTGGGTGATCGACCCGGTCGACGGCACCTACAACTTCCTGGCCGGCCTCGACTGGTGGTGCTCGGCGATCGCGCTGACCGACGGCGACGACCTGGTCCTCGGCGCGATCCACCACCCGGCGACCGGCCGGACCTTCGTGGGCGGCCCGGACCTACCGTCCACCGTCGACGGCGTGCCGCTCGCACCGCTCTGGCCGACCGGCCGCTCGCCGAGTCCTGCCTGACGACGTACCTGCACCCGCCGTTCTTCGGCGGCGAGGTCGGCGCGGCGTTCGGGCGGATGGTCGAACGGCGCCGCGACGATCCGGATGCTCGGCTCCGGCTCGATGGACGCGATGGCGGTCGCCGAGGGGCGGCTGCACGTGCTGTGCCAGCACTCCGTCCCGCCGTGGGACGAGCTGCCCGGCGCCGCGATCATCCGGGGCGCCGGGGGAGTCACCCGCAAGGTCGGGGCGGCCGGCGTCGAGTGGTACGTCGCCGGCGCGCCGACCGCCGTCGACGAGGTCTGCGCCGCGCTGCTCCGATCAGTCCTAGCGCAGCCGGGCGGCGACGACGGTGACGTCGTCCGCGAGGCGGTCGTCGGCGAGCGCGGCCACCCCGGCGACCAGCTCCTCCAGCGGCCGGTCGACGAGCTCGGCGACCCGTCGGCGGAGCCGCTCGATGCCCTCGTCGATGTCGCGGTCGCGCGACTCCACGACCCCGTCGGTGACCAGCACGACCACGCAGCCCGGCTCCAGGGCGAACGTGCTCGGTGTGCCGCTGCAGCCGGGGGAGCACGCCGAGCGGCGCGCCCGCGCCGAGCTCGACCAGCGTCGGCCGTGCCGTCGGGTCGGACCAGCACCAGCGGCACGTGCCCGGCGTTGCACACTCCGAGCGTGCCGGCGTCCGGGTCGATGAGCACGGCGGCCGCCGTGACGAACTGCTCCGGAGCGTCGCGGGCCATCAGCTGGTCGGCCGCCTCCAGCAGCGCGGCGGGGTCCGGCTCGACCGTCAGCAGGCCGCGGATGCCGGCGCGCACGTGGATCATCGTGGTCGCCGCGCGGACGCCACGGCCCATCACGTCGCCGACCACGAGGACCAGGCCGCCGCCCCAGGTGCCGACCGCGTCGTACCAGTCGCCGCCGACGTGCTCGAGGTCGTCGCCGCCGGGGGCGTAGTACGCCGCGATCTCGAACCGGTCCAGCGTCGGCAGCGGGCTCGCGGCCAGGCTGTACTGGAGCTCCTCGGAGATCGCCGTCGTGTGGCGGAACAGCTCGGCGCGCTCGTCGGCGATCGCGCGCTGCGAGGCGAGCGTGTCGAGCAGCTGCTCGTCGGCCTCGGTCAAGGGCTGGTCCGCGCCGACGATGGCCCGCACCCGCTCGAGGCTGGCCTCGTGCACGGTCGACGACCTGGTCGGGCGTCAGCGCCCGGGAGAAGTCGGCCGTGACCTCCTGGAGCAGCAGCGCCCGCGCGGCGGCGTCCTCCTGCCGCTGCTGCATCTGGATCCGCTCGGTCACGTCCTGGACGCAGCCGATCGTGCCCGCGGGGCTCCCGTCGGGGCCGACGAGCACCTTGCCGTGCGCCTCGATCCAGCGCGGCTTCCCGTCCGGGCGCACGATCCGGTTGCGCAGCACGTAGGTGGAGCGGTTCTCCATCGCCTCCTGCACGACCGCGATGGCCTCGGCCCGGTCGTCGGGGTGGATGCTGCTGACCCAGGCGTCCCAGGTGCCGTCGAAGCCGCCCGGCGGGAGACCGTAGATGTGGTGCATCTGGGCGTCCCAGACGTTGGTGCCGTCGACGGCGTTCCAGTGCCAGGTCCCGAGCTCGGCCGCCGCGTGCGCCAGCCGGAGCCGCTGGTCGCTCTCCGCGGCCTCGGCCGTCGGCGCGGCGGATCTCCGTCATGTCCTCGAGCGCGATGATGGCGCCGACGACGCCGCCGGCGGCGTCGTGGATCGGCGTGACCGCGACCGCGGCCACCAGGGTGTCGTCGGCGCGGCGGATGGTCAGGTCACCGTGCCAGCGGGCGCCGCCGAGCACGTCGAGCAGCGCCTGCTCGGCCGCGTCGTCGGGCTCGACCAGCTCGCCCACCCGGCGGCCCACCAGGTCGTCCGCGCTCGTCCTGAAGAGCTCGCGTCGCGGCGTCGTTGGCGAACGTCGACGATGCCCGCGTCGTCGGTCGCGAGCACGGAGAGGCCGAGCGCATGCAGCAGCTGCCGCTCATCGATCTGCCGCGCCACGCTGGCTCCTCCCCGGTCGCTCGGGTGGGCTCAGTATCCACAGCCACGCGGCCCCCCGGGCCGGAATCGCCCGACGCTGGGGTCGCGGATAGTCCCTGACGTTCCGGGCCTGAAATCGGCTCACGAACCCCGAAAACGTCAGGGAGTATCGCTCAGCGCACGCCGTACAGGTGCTCCAGGGCGAGCTGGTCGAGGCGCTCGAAGCCCATCCCGCGCTGGGCGGCGGCCTCGGGGTCGAAGGACTCGGCGCGCAGGTCGGCGACGCGTCTCGCCGGCGGCCAGGCGTGGAGACGCGCGAGCTCGTCGACGCGGGCGTCCGCCAGCGCCTGCTGCACCTCGGGGTCGGCCCGGAAGGCGCGCGACCTTCTCGCGCAGGATCAGGTAGTTGCGCATGCAGCCGCGCGCCGACGCCCAGACGCCGTCCATGTCCTCGGTGCGCGGCGGCTTGTAGTCGAAGTGCCGCGGCCCTCGTAGCCGCCGTTCTCGACGATGTCGACGGTCCAGAACGCGCCGCGCGCGTTGCCGGCGCCGAAGCGCAGGTCCTGGTCGTAGCGCGGGCCGGTCTGGCCGTTGAGGTCGATGTGGAAGAGCTTGCCGTGCCACAGCGCCTGGGCCAGGCCGTGCGCGTAGTTGAGGAGGCCATCTCCTCGTGCCCGATCTCGGGGTTGAGGCCGACCAGCTCGGGGTGCTCGAGCTCGTTGATGAACGCCAGCGCGTGCCCGATCGTCGGCAGCAGGATGTCGCCGCGCGGCTCGTTGGGCTTGGGCTCGATCGCGAACCGCAGGTCGTAGCCCTGCTCGAGCGACGTAGGCGCCGAGGACGTCGAACGCCTCCTTGTAGCGGTCCAGCGCGGACTTGCACGTCCTTCGCGGCACCGGACTCGGCGCCCTCGCGGCCGCCCCAGGCGACGAAGATCTCGGCGCCGAGCTCGGCGGCCAGGTCGATCTGGTCGGCGGCCTTGCGGATCGCGAACCGGCGTACGTCGCGGTCGTTGTTGGTGAAGCCGCCGTCGCGGAAGACCGGGTGGGAGAACAGGTTCGTGGTCACCATCGGCACGACCAGCCCGGTCTCCTCGAGCGCCTTGCGGAACGGCGCGAGGTGCTGCTCCTTGGTGGCCGCGTCGGCGTCGAACGGGAAGACGTCGTTGTCGTGGAAGGTGATGCCGTAGGCGCCGAGGTCGCTGAGCCGGTGGATCGCCTCGGCCGGGTCGAGCTCGGGGCGCACCGCGCCGCCGAAGACGTCGACGCCCTGCCAGCCGACGGTCCACAGGCCGAAGGAGAAGCGGTCGTCGCGGGTGGGGGAGTAGCTGTCGTCGACGCTCATCGGAATCCTCGATCTCCATCACGATTCGGTCACGCTCAGGCGGGGACGCACTTGGTTTGAACGTGCAACAAAACACGCTCTCACGAACTGCTTGCCGCGCTGGGCTGCTCGTGAGTATGTTGTCCGCCACAACATACCCGTGACGGGCGTCACATCACAGTGGTCCACGTCCGGCACCGGTCCGAGCCATGGAGGTCGAGGAAATGGTCAGGAACAAGGGAGCGCGCTACGCGTCCCTGGTCGCAGCGGGAGTGCTCGCGTTCGGCGCGCTCGCGGCGTGCGGGGACGACAGCGACAGGGCGGCAGCGACGGCGACAGCGGCGACAGCAGCCGAGGCCGACGGCAAGGTCGGCGTGATCCTGCCGGACACGACGACCTCGCCGCGCTGGGAGGCCAACGACCGTCCGAGCCTGGAGGCGGCGTTCGACGACGCCGGCGTCGAGTCGATCATCCAGAACGCCGGTGGCGACGTCGCCAAGTTCGGCGAGATCTGCGACAGCATGATCAACGAGGGCGTCACCGTCCTCATGATCGTCAACCTGGACTCCGAGTCCGGCAAGGCGTGCCTGACGAAGGCCGACCGACGCCGGCGTCCAGAGCATCGACTACGACCGGCTCACCCTCGGTGGCGGCGCGTCGTACTACGTGTCGTTCGACAACGTCGAGGTCGGCGGGCTGATGGGCACCGGCCTGCATCGACTGCCTCGACGACGGCCGGCAAGACCAAGGCGAACATCGTCTACATCAACGGCGACCCGACCGACAACAACGCGGCGCTGTTCAAGCAGGGCTACGAGGAGGCGCTCGCAGCCGAAGATCGACTCGGGCGACTACACGCTCGTCGGTGACCAGAGCGGCTTCTGGGACGCCACCAAGGCCGGCGACGCCTACGAGCAGCTGTACACGCAGAACAACGGCAAGATCGACGGCGTCGTCTCGGCCAACGACACGATGGCCGGCGGCATCATCGCCCGGATGAAGGACAACGGCACCGCGGGCACCGTCCCGGTCACCGGTCAGGACGCCTCCGTCGAGGGTCTGCAGAACGTGCTCGCCGGCAACCAGTGCGGCACGGTCTACAAGAACACCGACCTCGAGGCCAAGGCCGCGTCCGACCTGGCGATCGCGCTGATCAACGGTGACGGACGCCGCCGGCCCTCGCGACCGGCGACGGTCGAGGACACCGAGACCGGCGAGGACGTCCCGTCCGTCCCTGGCGATCCCGGTGTGGATCACCGCGGACACGGTCCAGACGGTCGTCGACGACGGTTACCAGACCGCCGCCGACATCTGCGTCGACGAGTTCGCCGACTTCTGCGACGGAGTACGGCGTCCAGTAAGGACGGCGCAGTACTGCACTGCTCGGGGGTCCGTCCCTACCGGGACGGGCCCCCGAGCCCGTTTCAGAATCCGGGCGCCGCCCACTCGGCGCCCACCCACTCGGCGAGGAGAACCCTGTGTCCGTCCCAGCCCTCGAGCAGGAAGTGACGGCGGCGTCGGACCAGCCGCTGCTCAGCCTGCGGGGCATCCAGAAGAGCTTCGGTGCCGTGCACGTGCTGCGCGGCGTCGACCTCGACGTCCGACCCGGTCAGGTGACCGCGCTGGTCGGCGACAACGGTGCCGGCAAGAGCACCCTGATCAAGGGCATCGCCGGCATCCACGCCTTCGACGAGGGCGAGTACTTCTTCGACGGCCAGCCGGTCAAGGTGCACGGCCCGAAGGACGCGAACGCAGCTCGGCATCGAGGTCGTCTACCAGGACCTCGCGCTGTGCGACAACCTGGACGTCGTCGACAACATGTTCCTCGGCCGCGAGCTCGGGCCGTCGGTCCGCGCTGGACGAGACCACGATGGAGCTGCGGGCCCGCGAGACGCTCGACGGGCTGTCGGTGCGCACCCTGCAGTCGGTCCGCACCCACGGTCGCCTCGCTCTCGGGTGGCCAGCGGCAGACCGTCGCGATCGCGCGCGCGGTGCTGTGGAACTCGAAGGTCGTCATCCTCGACGAGCCGACCGCCGCGCTCGGCGTCGCGCAGACCGAGCAGGTGCTCCTGCTGGTGCGCCGGCTCGCCGACCGCGGCCTCGGCGTCGTGCTGATCAGCCACAACCTCAACGACGTGTTCGAGGTCGCCGACGACATCGCCGTCCTCTACCTCGGCCAGCTGGTCGCCCAGGTGCGACGCGAGGACGTCACCCGCGGCGAGGTGGTCGAGCTGATCACCACCGGCACGTCCGAGAAGCGCAACGGTGGCACCGACAACACGAACGGAGAGCTCCGATGAGCGCCGCCGACGACCGGCTCCCGCCGAGGAGCAGGCAACACCTCGGCTCCATCGCCCGCGACTACCTCGCCAAGGTCAAGGGCGGTGACGTCGGCTCGCTGCCGGCCGTCCTCGGCCTGGTCGCCCTGGTCATCGTCTTCTCGGTCGCTGCGACCGGAGACCTTCACCGACCGAGCTGAACTTCGCGAACCTGATCGGCCAGTCCGCCGGCGTGATGGTGATCGCGATGGGCCTGGTCTTCGTGCTGCTGCTCGGCGAGATCGACCTGTCGGCCGGCTTCACCGGCGGCGTCGCGGCGGCCGTCGCTCGGCATCACGCTCGACCAACCACGGCTGGCCGGTGGGCCTGGCGCTCCTGGTCGGGCCTCGCTGACCGGCACCGTGATCGGCTTCTGCATCGGCCTGATGGTCGCGAGGATCGGCATCCCGTCGTTCGTCGTGACGCTCGCGCGTTCCTGGGTCTCCAGGGCGTGATGCTCCAGCTGATCGGCGAGGGCGGCACGATCGGCTACCGCAACGAGTTCCTCATCAAGCTCAACAACGGGACGATGCCGCTCTGGGCCGGCTGGCTGCTGGCCGCGTCTGACGATCCTCGGGTACGGCCTGGCGACGCTGCTCAACGATCCGGCGCCGCCGGAGCAGCGGCCTGCGTCGCCGAGCCGATGCTGCTGTGGGCGATCAAGACCGGTGCGCTCGCGGTCGCGGTCGTCGCGGTGGTGGGCTACCTGTCGCAGCGAGCGCAGCCCGAACCCGCTGCTGAAGTCGCTCAAGGGCGTGCCGAACGTCGTCGTGATCATCGTCGTCCTCGTCGTGGTGCTCGGCTACCTGCTCACCCGGACGTCGTGGGGCAGGCACGTCTACGCCGTCGGCGGGAACGCCGAGGCGGCCCGCCGGGCCGGCATCAACGTCGCCTGGGTCAAGATGTCCTGCTTCATGATGTGCTCGACGCTGGCGGCCGTCGGCGGGATCCTGCTCGCCAGCCGGACCAACTCGGTCTCGCCCAACACCGGTGGCAGCGACACACTGCTGCTCGCCGTGGGCGCGGCGGTCATCGGCGGCACCAGCCTCTTCGGCGGCAAGGGCAGGATCACCGACGCCGTCATCGGTGGCCTGGTGGTCGCGGTGATCAGCAACGGCATGGTCCTGCTCGACCAGCCGTCGAGCGTCGTGTTCATGGTGACCGGCGGCGTGCTGCTGCTGGCCGCTTCGGTCGACGCGCTCAGCAGGCGACGAGCATCGGCATCGGGTCGGGTATAGACCAGATGCCCACCCCGACCGGCGTCGGCACCGAGGAGCTCCGGCGCGCGAACCTGCGCGCCATCCTCCAGACGGTGCACACGCACGGACCGACCACCCGCGCGGTGCTCACCAAGCAGCTCGGGCTGAACCGGAGCACCATCGGTGCGCTCACCGGTGAGCTGCAGAGCCTCGCGCTGGTCTCGGAGCAGACGGCGGCGGTGGGAGGGCGCTCCGGGCGCCCTTCGCACCTGGTCGTGCCCTCGCGAGGACAACGTGGTGGTCGCCGTCGGACGTCGGCGTCGACCGGATCGCCGTGGCCCTGGTCGGCCTCGGCGGCGAGGTCCTCGGACCGGCGTACCCGCGGCCACCAGCGCGGCGAGCACGACGTCGCCCACGTGGTCGACGCGGTGGCGCAGATGGTCGAGGACGTGCTCGCCGGCGCCCCGGGCGTCCGGTGCCTCGGCATCGGCGTCGCGGTGCCCGGCGCGGTCCGGGCCAGCGACGGCGTGGTCCGCTTCGCGCCCGAACCTCGGCTGGGTCGACGAACCGTTCACGGACCTCCTTGCGCAGCGGCTCGGACGACCGGTCGTGACCGGGAACGACGCCAACCTCGGCGTGCTCGCCGAGCACATGCGGGGGGTGGCGGTCGGCTACTCACGACGTCGCCTACCTCAACGCCAGCGTCGGTATCGGTGGTGGCTTCCTGCTCGACGGCCGGCCGATGGCCGGTGCGAGCGGGTACGCCGGCGAGGTCGGCCACATGCAGGTCGACAGCGCCGGTCCGGTCTGCCGGTGCGGCGCGGTCGGCTGCTGGGAGACCAAGGTCGGCGAGAACGTCCTGCTCCGGCACGCCGGCCGGCTCGCCGGCGGGGGACCGCCGGCGGTCGCCGAGGTGATCACGGCGGCCAAGGCCGGCGAGGCGCGGGCCGCGGCCGCGGTGGCCGACGTGGCCGAGTGGTGCGGCGTCGGCATCCGGGCGATCGTCAACCTGTTCAACCCCGAGATCGTCGTGCTCGGCGGCACCCTCGCCCAGGTGTGGCGCGCGGCGGAGGACCGCGTGGACGAGGCGATCGACCGCGGCGCCGATGATGTCGCCGCGCGAGGACGTGGTGATCCGCTCGGCCGGCCTGGGCGGCGACTCGCCGCTGATCGGCGCCGCCGAGCTGGCGTTCGCGCCGGTGCTGGAGCACCCGCAGGCCGTGCCGCAGGCGGGCTGAGCGCCGTGCGACCGTCGCGACCGGTAGCCTGCTGCCGCCATGCTGGAACGATTCCGCGCCTTCTTCACGAAGATCCTCTCGCCCGTCGCCAACCTGCTGCTCCGGCTCGGGGTCAGCCCCGACGCCGTCACGTTCGTCGGCACGCTCGGCGTCTGCGCCGGCGCGCTGGTGTTCTTCCCGCAGGGGATGCTGGCCACCGGGGTGCTGGTGATCACCGCGTTCGTCTTCAGCGACCTGCTCGACGGCTACATGGCCCGCACGAGCGGCCGGGTCAGCAAGTTCGGCGCGTTCTGGGACTCCACGCTCGACCGGATCGGCGACGGCGCGATCTTCATCGGCCTGGCGCTGTACTTCGCGTGGGAGGAGCCGAGCAAGCTCTACCTGGTGCTGAGCCTGGTCTGCCTGCTGATGGGCGGCGTGACGTCGTACGCCCGGTCGCGCGGCGAGACCCTCGGGTTCTCGGTCAAGGTCGGCATCGCCGAGCGGGCCGACCGGCTGGTCGCGATCCTCGTGCTGACCGTTCTTCAGCGCGGTGCTCGACCTGCCGGTGCTGCTCTACATCGCGCTCTGGGCGCTCGCGATCGCGTCGACGATCACCGTCGGCCAGCGGGTGTGGGTGGTCCGGAAGCAGGCCCTGGCCGAGGCCCGACTACGATCTAGGCATGTCGCACAGCACCCCCGAGAGCTCCACGTCACGAGGCCACCAGCACCGGCACCACCCGCGTCAAGCGCGGGATGGCCGAGATGTTGAAGGGCGGCGTGATCATGGACGTCGTCACCGCCGAGCAGGCGAAGATCGCCGAGGACGCCGGCGCGGTCGCGGTGATGGCCCTCGAGCGGGTGCCGGCCGACATCCGCGCCCAGGGCGGCGTGTCGCGGATGAGCGACCCGGACATGATCGACGGGATCATCGAGGCGGTCTCGATCCCGGTGATGGCCAAGGCCCGGATCGGGCACTTCGCCGAGGCGCAGGTGCTCCAGTCGCTGGGCGTCGACTACATCGACGAGTCCGAGGTGCTGACCCCGGCCGACTACGCCAACCACATCGACAAGTGGGCCTTCACGGTCCCGTTCGTGTGCGGCGCGACCAACCTCGGTGAGGCGCTGCGCCGGATCACCGAGGGCGCGGCGATGATCCGCTCCAAGGGCGAGGCCGGCACCGGTGACGTGTCGAACGCCGTCACCCACATGCGCACCATCCGCCGCGAGATCCGCCGCCTCGGCGCGCTCGAGGAGGACGAGCTGTTCGTCGCCGCCAAGGAGCTGCAGGCGCCGTACGACCTGGTCAAGGAGGTCGCCGCGAGCGGCAAGCTCCCGGTCGTGCTGTTCACCGCGGGCGGCATCGCCACCCCGGCGGACGCCGCGATGATGATGCAGCTCGGCGCCGAGGGCGTGTTCGTCGGCTCCGGGATCTTCAAGTCCGGCAACCCCGAGCAGCGCGCCGAGGCGATCGTCAAGGCGACGACGTTCTACGACGACCCCGACATGGTCGCCAAGGTCTCCCGCGGCCTCGGCGAGGCGATGGTCGGCATCAACGTCGAGGAGCTCCCGCAGCCGCACCGGCTCGTCCGAGCGCGGCTGGTGACGACTAGACAGCTCCCAGGCTCAACCCGCGGGTGAAGGTCCCGCGAAAAGTCGACAAATTCCACCAATTCCTTCGGTCGGCCTCAGTTCTGCCGACGGTTTTCGTAACGGGTGTCACAGATGACGTGGCGCCACCTTTCGAGAACTTGAGGAATGAACATGAAGAAGACAACCAAGGGCGCGCTCGCCGCGGTCGCGGGCGGCTCGCTCCTGTTCGGTGGCGCCGGCTCGCTCGCGTACTGGACCGGCGAGTCGACCGTCACCGGCGACAGCATCGAGTCCGGCACGCTCGACCTGACGCACGCCGGACTGCACCGACGACGTGCTCGCAGGCACCCACGACTGGCAGTTCGACACCTCCAACGCCGCGTTCAACCCGGCCTCCGACACCGTCGTGCCGGGTGACACGCTGACCAAGGTCTGCGACCTCGACCCTGACCCTGGTGGGCAGCCACATCGGTGCCACGCTGGACGTCGGCAGCGTCACCGCCAGCCTCACCGGCGACTCCGGCCTGACCGACGAGCTGCTGCCGGATCGCGGCGTTCACCGTCAACGGGCGACCCCTACTCCGTCGATCACCGCTGCTGGCACCTACGTCATCCAGGCGACGATCACCGTCGACTTCCCGTACGGCGTGGAGGACAACGACTCGAACAGCCCGCTCGCAGGTCCGGCTCTCGCGGCGATTCTCGAGGACATCACCGTGACCGCCACGCAGACGCACGACGCCGCCGTAGTCCGATGTCAGTTCTCACCTCCCCGAGGCGAATCGACCGTTCGGGGCAGGGCACCGCGTCGACGACGCGGGGCCCTGTCCTGGATCGGGCAGGTGCTGTCCTGGTTCGTGATGTTCGCGATCGGTGCGGTCCTGCTGGTTTCGCTGATCGTGCCCCGGATGGCCGGGGCCACGACGTTCGTCATCGAGACCGGCTCGATGCGGCCCCACCTGCCCCCGGGCACGATGGTCGCGGTGCAGCCGGCCGACTCGAGCGCCGTGCGGGTCGGTGACGTGATCACCTACCAGCTGCGCTCCGGTGACCCGACGGTCGTGACTCATCGCGTGGTGGCCGTCGGCTACGGACAGCGATGGCGAGGTGCGCTGGCAGACCCAGGGCGACGCCAACTCCGCGGTGGACAAGAAGTGGGTCCAGCCGGCGCAGCTCCGGGGCCGGCTCTGGTACGGCGTGCCAATGCTCGGACACGTGACCACCTTGGTCTCTCAGCAACAGCGTGGCGTCCTGGTCGGGGCCTTGGCTCTCGGCCTGGTCGGCTACGCCGTGCTCCAGTTCGCTGCAGCGTGGCGTGATCGGCGTCGAGGCGCCGACACGAGCGGCTGACGCCGCAACCCGACGACAAGACGGGATGACGAGACGATGACCGGACGCAATGGGCGTCGGCGCCGACCGCAGCAACGGCTGCGGCGGGCGCTGACGTCTACCCGCGTCCGGGCAGCGCTCGGCCTGGGCGTCGTGCTCTCCGTCTTCGTCACCGGGACCTTCGCCTACTGGACCGACGCCGTCACGGTCAGCGGCGCGAGGTTCACCGCCGGCACCATCGACCTGAAGGTCAACAACCTCGACACGGTCTCCGGGTACACCACGCTCAACCTGTCCACGATGGTGCCGGGCAACTCGATGGCCGGTGTGCTGACCATCAGGAACGGCGGCTCCGCGCCGCTGAAGTACACCGCGGTCACGACCGCGACCAACGCGGACGGCAAGAACCTGCGCGGCAGCCTCGTCGTCAAGGTCACCGGCGCGGCCGCCGTGACCGGATCCTCGCCGACGATGACGTGCGGCGGTACGGCGCTCGCCGGGCTCCGCGACGACGCTCAACGGGTCGCTGCTGTCCACCGCCCGCCAGCTCGCCGCAGGCGCGAGCGAGACGGTGTGCGTCCAGGTGACGCCTCGACTCCGCTGCCGCGACCGCCCTGCAGGGCGCGACGACCGACGTCGTCTTCACGTTCAACGCCACCTCGGACCTGTCATGAGGTCCGGGTCGGCCCGGGTCGCCTGCGGCGTCCGGCAGGTCGCCCTGACCGTCGGTGCGGTGGCTGGGGTGCTGTGCATCCTGGTCACGATCGCCGCGTTCGCGTTCGGGGTCCGGCCGCTGGTGTTCCAGTCCGGCTCGATGAGCCCGAGCATCGACACCGGCGCGCTGGCGCTGGCCCGCGAGACCCGGGCCGACGACCTCCGCCTCGGCGACATCGTCTCCCTGCCCACGGCCGCCGGGCAGCGGGTCACCCACCGCGTCGTCTCCGTGCGAGCACCAGGACGGGTCCGCGGTCCTCCGGCTCAAGGGTGACGCCAACACGGCGGTGGACGTCGCGCCGTACCGCATCGACCGTGCCGACGTCGTCCTGTTCTCCGTGCCCGAGGTCGGGTACGTCCTCGGCTGGCTGGCCAGCCCGGTCGGGATCTTCGCGCTCGGCCTCTACGCCGCGTTCCTGGTGTCGATCGTCGTGCGCGGGACGCCGGGCAGCCGTCGTTCGCCGTCCGTCGCCGTGAGCGACCGCCGGCGGACCAGCGGTGCTCGGCACCGGGCCGCCCGACCGGTGCTCGGCCTCCCGTTCCTGGCAGTCCTCCGTCGACGGAGGTACGTGCCTCGCCACCGGGTGGCTCCAGCGGTCGCCGCTCCGGTCGTGGTGACACCGCGCCGGCGGAAGGCCGTGGCCCGCCACCGGGTCGCCCGGCCGACGCTCAGCCTGCCGCTCGCGGCGGTCTCCACGGCTCTCACGGTGGTCACGCTGGTCGCGGGCACCCTGGCCCTGGGGTGGACCGAGCCGACGCTCGCCGCGTGGACCGAGCCCGTGACGGTCTCCGGGACCAAGCAGACGGCGTACACCGTGCCCGCCCCGAACGGCGACCTGCACCGTCGCCGCGGGCGGCACGACCAGCTCGCGCGGCGTGAACCTCACCTGGCCGGCCAACGTGGCGCCGCTCCCGCTGCTCAGCTACACCCCGACCGTCACGGGCATCACCGCGACGAGCAACGTCGCCAACGTGAGCACGAACAAGCAGCTCCAGGTGCGCTACAACCCGAGCACGGGCGCGAACCAGAACAAGATCGTGACGGTCACCGCAACGCCGCGGCTCACGAGCACGACGAGCTGGACCGGGCCGGTCGCGACGCTGGAAGTTCCGGACCGGAGCGAACAACACGACTCCGCCCGTCTGCGGCGACGCGACGCCCGCTGTCGTCGAGATCCGCGCTCCGGACGGCGCGACCCGGACGCCGACCGCGCAGCGCGCGTTCATCAGCGGCGCCACCGGCTGCACGGCCGACATCGGCTTCTGCGGGACGATCCAGGACGCGTCGACGATCTCCAGCGTGACCTACGTCCTCAGGCGGACGCAGGGCCCGACCATCCGCTGCTTCAACGGCACGTCGTGGGTGACCACCTGCAACGAGATCAACGCGCTGTCGACGACCTACCTGGGCGTCCTGACGTTCTACGAGGACGCGAGCACGGCGACGGTGTACCCGAACACCGGGACCGGCTCCTACACGCTGACGCTCACCGTGACCGACAGCTGGGCGAACGTGACCACGACCGCGGTGTCGTTCACGCTCAACTGAGCGCTTCGGTGACGACCCGGGCGGCGTCGACCAGGCCGTACGGGTCCGGGTCGGCGATCTGTCCCGACTCCCAGCCGGACCACGATGGTGCCCGACCTCCGGTCCACCATGGCGATCTGGCCGCCGAGGCCGATCGCGGAGAACAACGACGGCGCGGCGTCCGGCACGAGCTGTCCCACGACCGGGTCGACGGGCTGGCCCTGCTCGTCGGTCAGGTCGGTCGGGCCGCGGAGCAGGCCGTCCCGGTTGAGCCACCACAGGTAGCCGTAGGCGGCGTTCAGGTCGGTGGAGGAGCCACCGGTCGACTGCCGGACCCACGAGCGGGTCAGGATCCGCTTGCCGCCGACCTCGCCGCCGCGGAGGTAGAGGCGCGCGAACCGCGCCAGGTCGAGGCAGGTGGTCTGGGCGCCGAAGTAGACGTTCGTCGACGCACCGCCGGCGTTCGTGGTCAGGCCCGTGTGCGTCATGCCGAGCGGCCCGAAGAGCCGGTCGGCCGCGAACTCGTGGGTCGGCACGCCGGTGGCCTTGCGCAGCACCCGGTCGAGGACCTGGATCGCGGCGTTGTTGTAGGCCCACGCCGTCCCGGGCGGGAACTGCTGGCTCAGCCCCACGGCGTACGCCGTCCGGTCGGGCGCCTGCGTGAGCTGGTTGTAGTCGCTGTCCAGCGACCAGTAGCGGCCGCTGTCGTTGCTGAGCAGGTTGCGGACGGTCACGGTCGCGGAGTCGGTGCCGCGCCAGGCGGTCACGTAGTCGGAGACCGGGTCGTCGAGGGCGAGGTCGCCGTCGCGGACCGCGATCCCGACGAGCGCGCTGGTGATGGACTTCGTGATCGAGAAGACCTCGCGCGGCGTGGTGCGCGGGGTGCCCCAGTTCCAGTCGTCGACCAGCCGGCCGTTGCGGACCACCGCGAGGCAGGTGCTGTCCTGGCGCTTGGCGTCGCGGGCGATGGCGTCGAGCCGCGCGGGACGGAAGCCGGCCTGGGCCGGCGTCGTGATCCGCCAGCCGTCGATCTTGACGGGCTTCGCCGGTGGCATCGCACTCGCGACCGGCAGGGGAGCGGTGCCGCCGACCAGCAGCGCGGTCGCCAGGGCGGACGCCACGAGGGTCGGCAGGGCACGGGTCATGTGATGGAGGATAGGTAAGGGCCACCTAGGATTCAGCATCGTGACAACGACAGTCGGCGTCTTCGCGCTCCAGGGCGACGTGCGCGAGCACGTCCGCACGCTCGACTCGCTCGGGGTCACGGCGCTGCCCGTCCGTCGTACCTCGGAGCTCGAGGCGTGCGACGGTCTGGTGATCCCCGGCGGCGAGTCGACGACGATGGCCAAGCTGGCCCGCACCTTCGACCTGTTCGAGCCGATCCGGCAGCGGATCAAGGAGGGCATGCCGGCGTTCGGCACCTGCGCCGGCATGATCATGCTCGCCGACCGGATCGAGGACGGCACCCGCGACCAGGAGACCCTGGGCGGTCTCGACATCACCGTCCGGCGCAACGCGTTCGGCCGGCAGGTCGACTCCTTCGAGGACGACGTGGACTTCGCGGGGCTGCACGAGCCCGTGCACGCCGTGTTCATCCGGGCGCCG
Source organism: uncultured Actinomycetota bacterium (assembly GCA_963716655.1). Taxonomy (GTDB): domain Bacteria; phylum Actinomycetota; class Actinomycetes; order Propionibacteriales; family Nocardioidaceae; genus Nocardioides. Next base: position 481,436 of record CAVQTV010000001.1, read on the forward strand.
TGGGTCGAGTCCGTCGGCGAGTCGGTCGAGGTCCTCGCTCGTGTCGAGCACGGCGAGGCCGCAGGTAGGATCGTCGCGGTCCGTCAGGGACCGCTGATGGCGACGTCGTTCCATCCCGAGGTGGGTGGCGACGCCCGGGTCCACCGGTTGTTCGTGGACCTGGTCACCAGAGCTGAGTAGAAGAGGGACGCATGTCTGGCCACTCCAAGTGGGCGACCACGAAGCACAAGAAGGCCGCGATCGACGCCAAGCGCGGCAAGCTGTTCGCCAAGCTGATCAAGAACATCGAGATCGCGGCCAAGATGGGCGGCCCCGACCCGGCCGGCAACCCGACGCTGTACGACGCCATCCAGAAGGCGAAGAAGCAGTCGGTGCCGAACAAGAACATCGACTCCGCGGTCAAGCGCGGCGGTGGCCTCGACGGTGGCGGCGTCGACTACGAGACGATCATGTACGAGGTCTACGGGCCTCAGGGCGTGGCGCTCCTCGTCGAGTGCCTCACCGACAACCGCAACCGGGCCGCGATGGAGGTCCGCACCGCGGTCACCCGCAACGGCGGCACGATGGCCGACCCCGGCTCGGTCTCCCGGCTCTTCACCCGCAAGGGCGTCGTCCTGGTCGAGAAGAGCCAGGAGCGCGGCGGCCAGCCGTGGGAGGTCAGCGAGGACGACGTGCTCGAGGCGACCCTCGACGCGGGCGCCGAGGACGTCAACGACCTCGGGGACAGCTTCGAGATCCAGTCCGAGTCCGGCGACGTGGTCGCGGTCCGTACGGCGCTCCAGGCGGCCGGCATCGACTACGACTCCGCCGAGGTGCAGTTCGTGGCGACCATGGACATCCCGGTCGGCGAGGTCGACGTCGCGGGCAAGGTCTTCCGGCTCGTGGATGCCGTCGACGACCTCGACGACGTCCAGAACGTCTACAGCAACGCCGACATCCCCGACGAGGTACTGGACTCCATCGACGCATGACCGAAACCGGGCGTGTCCTGCCGGACGCGCTGCGGGAGTCGACGGTTAGCGTTGCCTCCGAACACCTGTTCGGACGGAAGGCGTCGACGATGCGCGTGCTCGGGATCGACCCGGGGCTGACCCGCTGCGGCATGGGCGTGGTCGAGGGCTCGGTCGGTCGACCGCTCACGCTGGTCGACGTGAACGTGCTGCGCACGTCCTCCGACCTGCCGGTGCCGGAGCGGCTGGTGACCATCGAGCGGGCGTCGACGCCTGGCTCGACGAGTACCGCCCCGACGCGGTCGCCATCGAGCGGGTGTTCGCGCGCTCCGACGTCAGCACCGTCATGGGCACCGCCCAGGCGAGCGGCATCGCGATGGTGTGCGCCGCCCGTCGCGGGCTGCCGGTCGCGCTGCACACCCCGAGCGAGGTCAAGGCCGCGGTCTCGGGCAACGGCCGCGCCGACAAGGCCCAGGTCGGGGCGATGGTCACCCGGATCCTGCGGCTCGACGCACCGCCCGAAGCCCGCCGACGCCGCCGACGCGCTCGCGCTGGCCATCACCCACATCTGGCGCGGTGGCGCCCAGGCCCGGATCGACGCCGCGCTCGCCGCGGCCGGAAAGAGGAACCGATGATCGCCTTCGTCCGCGGCCAGGTCGCCGCCGTCACCCTGTCCAGCGCCGTCCTCGAGGTCGGGGGAGTCGGCCTCGAGCTGATGTGCACGCCCGGCACGCTCGCGACGCTGCGCCCGGGCCACTCGGCCACGCTGCCGACCAGCATGGTCGTGCGCGAGGACTCGCTGACCCTGTTCGGCTTCGTCGACGAGGACGAGAAGCAGATCTTCGAGCTCGTGCAGACGGCGTCCGGTGTCGGACCCAAGGTCGCCCAGGCGATCACCGCGGTGCTCGCGCCCGACGACCTGCGCCGGGCGATCGCCTCCGACGACGTCAAGACGCTGACCCGGGTCCCGGGCATCGGCCAGAAGGGCGCGCAGCGGATCATCCTCGAGCTCAAGGACCGGATCGGCGCCCCGACCGGAGGCCGGCCGGCCGCCGCGGCCTCGAGCGAGTCGTGGCGCGACCAGGTCCACCAGGGACTGATCGGCCTGGGCTGGACGACCCGCGACGCCGAGAAGGCCGTCGACGCCGTCGCGCCCGAGGCCGGGTCCACCCCTGACGTCGGCGCGCTGCTGCGCGCCGCCCTGCGCACGCTGAGCAAGGCCTGAGCATGCACGAGGACGACCTGGCGGCCGCGGAGGAGACCCACTTCGCCTCGCTGACGGCCGCCGAGGCCGACGGCGACGAGCGCACCATCGAGGCCGCCCTGCGCCCGCGGACCCTCGACGAGGTCGTCGGCCAGGTCCGCGTCCGCGACCAGCTCGGCCTGGTCCTCGAGGCGGCCCGCCGCCGCGGCCGGGCGCCCGACCACGTGCTGCTGTCCGGGCCGCCCGGGCCTCGGCAAGACGACGCTGGCGATGATCATCGCCAGCGAGATGTCCTCGCCGCTCCGGCTGACCAGCGGTCCCGGCCATCACCCACGCCGGCGACCTGGCCGCGATCCTCTCCGGGATGAACGAGGGCGACGTCCTCTTCGTCGACGAGATCCACCGGATGGCGCGGCCCGCCGAGGAGATGCTCTACATGGCGATGGAGGACTTCCGGGTCGACGTCGTCATCGGCAAGGGCCCGGGCGCGACCGCGATCCCGCTCGACATCCCGCCGTTCACGCTCGTCGGCGCCACGACCCGCGCCGGGCTGCTGCCCGGACCGCTGCGCGACCGGTTCGGGTTCACGGCCCACCTCGAGTTCTACGAGCCCCACGAGCTCGACCTGATCATCCACCGTTCGGCCGGCCTGCTCGGCGTCGAGCTGGAGGCCGACGGCGCCGCCGAGATCGCGTCGCGCTCGCGCGGCACGCCGCGGATCGCCAACCGGCTGCTGCGCCGGGTCCGCGACTTCGCCCAGGTGCGTGCGGACGGCGTCGTGACGCTCCCGGTCGCGCAGGCGGCGCTCGACCTCTACGAGGTCGACCAGCTCGGCCTCGACCGGCTCGACCGGGCCGTGCTCGACGCGCTCTGCCGTCGGTTCGGCGGTGGCCCGGTCGGCATCTCGACCCTCGCGGTCGCGGTCGGTGAGGAGCGGGAGACCGTCGAGGAGGTCGCCGAGCCGTTCCTCGTCCGCAACGGCTTCCTCGCGCGTACGCCGCGCGGCCGGGTCGCCACGCCGGCGGCGTGGGAGCACCTCGGGATGCGGCCGCCACCGGTTCCGCCGGTCGGCGGGGCCGACGCCACGCTCTTCGAGGACTGAGCCGTGCCGGACGGCCCCGGATTCGTGGCGCACGACACCCCCACGGTTACACTTCGCCTGTCGGCCGCCCCGGTCTTTGGGTCGCGCCATCCCCGTTCGCGCTCGAGAGGTTGTTTCGTGCTGGAGTTGTTGCCGCTCGTCGGCATCGCGCTGCTCTTCTGGCTCTTCATCATCCGGCCGGCCAGCCGGCGGCAGAAGGAACTCGGACGCATGCAGTCCTCGTTGACCGTAGGTGACGAGATCGTGCTGACGTCGGGTGTCTTCGCCACGGTGCAGGGCATCGAGGACGACCACGTCTCGTCGAGATCGCCGAGGGCGTGATCATCAAGGTCGCGCGCGGAGCGGTCGGCACCATCGCCACCACGGGCGGACGAGCCCGAGCAGGACCGAGAGACCAGTCCGACGCCGCCAACGGCCCGGAGGAGAACTGACATGGCAGGCAGGTCAGCTCGTCCCGGACGCACCCTGATCGTCTTCTTCGTCGGCGTGGCCATCCTCTACGGCTTGGTCGCGATCGGTGGCAACTGGAAGCCGGCCCTCGGCCTGGACCTCCAGGGCGGCACCCGCATCACCCTGATCGCCACCGGTGAGCCGGACGCAGGAGGCCTGGAGGAGGCGCGCAAGATCATCGACCAGCGCGTCAACGGCTCCGGTGTCTCCGAGGCCGAGGTCACCACCCAGGGCGACAAGTTCATCGTGGTCGAGATCCCGGGCGAGAACCGCAGCGACCTGGTCGAGGTCGTGACGCGCACGGCGCAGCTCCGCTTCCGCACGCGTCGCGTGCAGCAGCATGAACCCGGGGCCGTGCGCCACGGCTACCTCGCCGGTCGTGCCGGGCGACGGCGCGACCGGCGACCCGAACGGCCAGCCCTCCGGCGACGCGTCCGAGCAGCCTTCGGGCGAGGCCACCGCCACGCCGAAGAACCGGCCGGCGTTCGGTCTCGCCGACGAGAAGAAGAACGACAAGAAGGGCGACCAGCCGTCGGAGTCGCCCTCCGCGTCCCCGTCCGAGAGCGGTGCGCCGTCAGAGTCGCCCACCGCCGAGCCGGCCCAGGGCGGGGACAAGGCCAAGCGGGCCCTGGACTTCATGGCCCAGCCCGACCAGGCCTCGATCGACGCGTACAACGCCTACACCTGCCCGAACGACGAGCCGGTCGTGGACGAGCCCAACCAGCCGCTGGTCACCTGCGGCGTCGGTGAGCTCGCGGACGTGAAGTTCCTGCTCTCGCCGGTCGCCGTCGAGGGCACCGACCTGACCGACGCCTCGGCCGGCGTCCCGTCCGGTCAGCTCGCCTGGCAGGTCAACCTCACCATCGGCGGCGAGGGCGAGCAGGTCTTCGAGGACCTCTCCCGCGCCATGGTGGGCACCGACCAGGAGTTCGCCGTCGTGCTCGACGGCAAGGTGATCTCCCACCCCGGCTTCGAGGGCGTGATCTCGACCGGAGAGGCGCAGATCACCGGTGGCTTCACCGAGGAGAGCGCGAACAGCCTGGCGACCAGCCTGAAGTTCGGTGCGCTGCCGGTCGACTTCGAGGACGACGTGACGTCGGAGGAGGTCGGCCCCTCGCTGGCCGGTAACCAGCTCCAGGCGGGCCTCACCGCCGCGCTCCTCGGCCTGCTCCTGGTGATGATCTACTGCCTCATCTACTACCGCGGGCTCGGCCTGGTCGTGCTCTTCTCGCTGGTGATGGCAGCCGCCATCACCTACGCGATGGTGCTGCTGCTCGCGAACACCGCCGGCTTCACGCTGACCCTGCCGGGTATCGCCGGCCTCGTGATCGGGGTCGGTATCACCGCGGACTCCTTCATCATCTTCTTCGAGCGAATCCGTGACGAGATGCGTGAGGGCAAGTCGATGCGGGTCGCGGTCGAGACCGGCTGGCGACGGGCGCGCAAGACCCGTCTGGCGGCCAACGTCGTCTCGCTGCTGTCCGCCTCGGTGCTCTACCTGTTCGCGACCGGCGTCGTGAAGGGCTTCGGCTTCGCGCTGGGTCTCTCCACGGTGATCGACCTCGCGATCCTGTTCTGGTTCACCAAGCCGCTGGTGTCGACGCTCGCGCGGTTCAAGTTCTTCAACGGTGGCGGCGAGCTGTCCGGGTTGAGCGCCAAGACGCTCGGCCTCGACAGCATCCCGACCAGCGTTCCGGTAGGAGGCAAGGCCTGATGGGCAAGTTCTCGAAGCTCGGCAACGAGCTCTACCAGGGTCGCAAGTCCTACGACTTCGTCGGCCACCGCGCGCTGTGGTACGCCATCTCGGGCACCCTGGTCGGTCTGGCCATCCTGGTGATCCTCGTCAAGGGCCTGAACTTCGGCATCGAGTTCACCGGCGGCACGCAGTACACGCTGAGCGACCTGCCGAGCGAGCGTGGCCACCCAGGAGACCGCCGACGAGCTGCGTGACGAGATCGGGTCCACGGTCCCGGGCCTCACCGCCGAGCCGACCGTGACCACCACCAGTGGACAGGGTGACCTCGGCGGCATCGTGATCCAGACCGAGGACCTGACCGCCGCGCAGAACATCCAGGTCCGCGAGATCATCGTCGACACCACCGGTGCAGCCGACGATCAGATCTCCCGGGACGAGATCGGTGCGAGCTGGGGCCAGGAGGTCGCTGAGCGCGCCATCTTGGGCGTGGTGATCTTCCTGCTCCTGGTCGTGGTGTTCATCTGGGCCTACTTCCGCGAGTGGAAGATGTCGGTCGCGGCGCTGGTCGCACTGGGACACGACATCGTGCTGACCATCGGCGTCTACGCGCTCTCCGGCTTCCCGGTGACGCCGGCAGCCGTGACCGGTCTGTTGGCGATCCTCGGCTTCTCGATGTACGACACGGTCGTCGTGTTCGACAAGATCCGGGAGAACACCCACGAGCTCCGGACCAGCAGGCAGACGTACGCCCAGGCGACGAACCTCGCGGTCAACCAGACCCTGGTCCGCTCGATCAACACCTCGATCGTGGCCCTGATCCCGATCGGCGCGATCCTCTACGTGAGCGCCGTGCAGCTCGGCTCGAGCTCGCTGAAGGACCTCGCGCTCGCGCAGTTCGTGGGTATGGCAGCCGGCGTGTTCTCGTCGGTCTTCATCGCGCCGCGCATCCTCGTGCACCTGAAGTCGTCGGAGGCCGACATCCTGCTCTCCGACAAGCGCGCGAAGTCCCGGGTCAAGCACGACGCCGACCGGTACGCCTCGGTCCCGGCGTTCACCGAGGACATGCCGATCCACGACGAGCCCGACGAGGACGAGTTGCTGGACGACGCTCCGGTGTCCCGCCCGGTCACGCCGACCGGCGAAGCCCCGGCTCCCGAGGCCGCGGGTCGCGGCCGGGTCGCGCCTCAGGCGCGAGGCCCGGTCGCAGCAGAGCCACGTCGTCCGGCCGTCAGCAGCCGACCCGCCAGCCGAAGTCGAAGCGGGGCAAGAAGTGAGCGAGCCCGGGCCGGGGCTGGCCCGGGCGCTCGCGCTCATCGCCGACGTCCCCGACTTCCCCGAGCCCGGGATCCTCTTCAAGGACATCACCCCGCTGCTGGCCGACCACGCCGCACTGACGGCGATCGTCGACGCACTGGCCGCTGCCGGGTCGCGACGACTCCGGGCGACCGGTGGTCGACAAGGTGCTCGGCATGGAGTCGCGCGGGTTCATCCTCGGCGCACCCGTGGCGCTCGCGCTCGGCGTCGGCTTCGTCCCGGTCCGCAAGGCCGGCAAGCTGCCGCGCGCGACGTACGCCGTCTCCTACGCGCTGGAGTACGGCGAGGCGACCCTCGAGGTGCACCAGGACGCGCTGGCTCCCGGCGAGCGGGTGCTGCTCGTCGACGACGTGCTCGCCACCGGCGGCACCGCCCGCGCGACCATGGACCTGGTCGAGAAGTGCGGCGCCTCGGTGCACGCGGTCGCGATGCTGATGGAGCTCGCGTTCCTGCCGGGTCGCGACGCCATCGGCGACGTTCCGCTGACCTGTCTCCTGACCGTCTGACCGGCTCGGCATCGCCCCCTAGACTGCAAGCGTGACCGAGGAACGAGCCGCTCCCTTAGACGAGGAGCAGCTCGCGCCCGAAAGCTCATCGGGGGCACCGTCCGGCGCCCCGTCCTCCACCCGCAGCATGCGGGCCCGGCTGGCCCGGATGGGCACCCGCGGCCAGTCGGCGAACCCGGTGCTCGAGCCGCTGTTCCGCTCGGTGCGGGCCAACCACCCCAAGGCCGACCTGGCGCTGCTGGAGCGGGCCTACCTGACGGCCGAGAAGATGCACGGCACCCAGACCCGCAAGAGCGGCGACCCGTACATCACCCACCCGCTCGCGGTCACCACGATCCTGGCCGACATCGGCATGACCGAGCCGACCCTGGCCGCGGCGCTGCTGCACGACACGGTCGAGGACACGCCGTACACCCTCGACCAGGTCCGCGCCGGACTTCGGTGACGAGGTGGCCCAGCTGGTCGACGGCGTGACCAAGCTCGACAAGGTCAAGTACGGCGACTCCGCGCAGGCCGAGACCATCCGGAAGATGATCGTCGCGATGTCGCGCGACATCCGGGTGCTGGTCATCAAGCTCGCCGACCGGCTGCACAACATGCGGACCCTGCGCTACGTGAAGCAGGAGACCCAGGAGCGGGTCGCCCGCGAGACCCTCGACATCTACGCGCCGCTGGCCCACCGGCTCGGCATGAACACCATCAAGTGGGAGCTCGAGGACCTCGCGTTCGCGACCCTGCACCCGAAGATCTACGACGAGATCGTGCGGATGGTGGCCGAGCGGGCGCCGTCGCGCGACCAGTTCCTGGCCGAGGTGATCGCCCAGGTCGAGGCGGACCTGCGCGAGGCGAAGGTCAAGGCCGCCGTCACCGGCCGACCCAAGCACTACTACTCGATCTACCAGAAGATGATCGTCGGCGGTCGGGAGTTCTCCGACATCTACGACCTGGTCGGCATCCGGGTGCTCGTCGAGGAGGACCGCGACTGCTACACGGTGCTCGGCGTCCTGCACTCGCGGTGGAACCCGGTGCTCGGGCGGTTCAAGGACTACGTCGCGATGCCGAAGTTCAACATGTACCAGTCGCTGCACACGACGGTGATCGGCCCGCAGGGCAAGCCGGTCGAGCTGCAGATCCGGACCTTCTCCATGCACCGCCGCGCCGAGTACGGCGTCGCCGCGCACTGGAAGTACAAGGAGGACGGCCGCGCCGGTGTCGACACCGACCGTCCGGGCGACCTCGACGACATGACCTGGGTGCGCCAGCTCCTGGACTGGCAGAACGACTTCGAGGACCCGGGCGAGTTCCTGGAGTCGCTGCGCTTCGAGATCAACCGGGCCGAGGTCTACGTGTTCACCCCGCGCGGCGACGTGATCGCGCTGCCGACCGGCGCGACGCCGGTCGACTTCGCCTACGCCGTACACACCGAGGTCGGCCACCGCACCATCGGCGCCCGGGTGAACGGCCGGCTGGTGCCGCTGGAGTCCGGGCTCGAGAACGGCGACGTGGTCGAGGTGTTCACCTCGAAGGGCCCGAACGCCGGTCCGTCGCGCGACTGGCTCGGCTTCGTCAAGTCGCCCCGGGCGCGCTCGAAGATCCGCCAGTGGTTCACCAAGGAGCGGCGCGAGGAGGCGATCGACCAGGGCAAGGAGCAGATCGCCAAGCTGATGCGCAAGGAGGGGCTGCCGCTCAAGCGGCTGATGTCCCACGAGTCGCTGATGCTGGCCGCGGTCCACTTCAAGCTCGCGGACGTCTCGGCGATGTACGCCGCGGTGGGCGAGGGCAACCTGTCCGCCCAGGCCGTCGTACGCCGGGTCATCGACCTGCACGGCGGCGACGACGGGGCCGCCGAGGACCTCGCCGAGGGCGTCACGATCACCAGCCGGCGCAGCCGGTCCAAGGTGCAGTCCGGCGGCGACTCCGGCGTCATCGTCAAGGGCGCGCCGGACGTGTGGGTGAAGCTGGCGAAGTGCTGTACGCCGGTCCCGCCGGACCCGATCCTGGGCTTCGTGACCAAGGGCGGGGGAGTGTCGGTGCACCGGCAGGCCTGCACCAACGCGAAGAGCCTGCAGGCCCAGTCCGAGCGGCTGCTCGAGGTCGAGTGGGCACCCACCGGTCAGTCCAGCTTCCTGGTCAACATCCAGGTCGAGGCGCTCGACCGGGCGCGGCTGCTCTCGGACATCACGATGGCGCTCTCCGACGCGCACGTCGACATCCTCAGCGCCAACCTCTCCACCACGCGGGACCGGGTCGCGAAGAGCCGGTTCACGTTCGAGATGGCCGAGGCCAAGCACCTCGACAGCGTGCTCAAGGCGGTCCGTTCGGTGCCCGGCGTCTTCGACGCCTACCGCGTCACTCAGTAGCGGTCTGGACCGCCGGCCAGTACTGGCCCGTACGCCGCTGTCGTCGGGCCTACGGTGCGGCATGCGCATCTTCTCTCGGCCCTCCGCCAAGGCAGTCCTCGTCACCGGAGCTCTCGCGATGACCCTCGTGGTCGGCGCGACATCCGGTGCCGTGGCCGGCAAGTTGATCACGTCCAAGGACATCAAGGACGAGCACCATCAAGTCTCGACGGACATCCGCAGACGAACGCTGTCAAGAGCAGGGACCTCGGCCCGGAGCTCGTCGACTTGGGACGAGCGCGCTCGACGCAGGCCACGCGAAGCGAATCGCTGCCCTGGCGGGAGCGGACGGCGTCGACGGAGTCGACGGAGTCACGGGCTCGATGGCTTGACGGCGCCAGGGCCAGCCGGTCAGCCGGGGCCAGCGGGACCGGCCGGTCCCGCTGGTGCCGCGCGGCGCCACGGGTGCGCCCGGCGGCGGGCTGGTCGACTCGAAGACGTACCTGCCAGGCGACTTCGTCGGTCATCAACGATGGCCTGGACCGACGACCCGGCGACCCGCCGATCACGACGCGTACTCCGGACTGGAGCCCGGCGCAGCACCGGATCAACCTCCCCGGACCGGGCACCTACCTGGTCAGCGTGCAGGCGTCCTATGTCCTGGGCGCCCTGGCGGCGCGATCTTCTTCAAGGATCCAGGCGGCGTCGCTCGACCTGTACGACGACGACACGGCGATCGAGTTCTATCCCAACGCGTGCATGTCGCTTGGTCTACGATGTGTCAGGCGAGCCATCCCGTACGTCGTGCCGTCCGGGCGCCGGCGAGCGTGCCGCTGCGCCGTCTTCGCGCTCGGCGATGCTCCGGTGCGGATGCGCGGCGCGTTGCCCGACTGCAGGTCGAGGGTCACGGTGTTCGAGATGGATGACGACCCCCGCCGCGTTCAAGGTCCGCAGCCCGCGCTTCACCGCGAGCGAACGGCGCGAGCTGACCGCACGGTTGAAGGAGCTGCGCGACCGGCAGCGCTCCTAGTCGCAGTCGTGGCTCCTCGGTCGCCCGCGGTCTGGAGGCGGGTCAGCCCGAGTAGTCGGCGCTGGCCCGCTTCGCCATCTCCAGGAAGGACTGGCGGGAGGCGAGGTTCTCCTCGAGCTCCTTGACCTTCTTCTCGTTGCCGGCGGCCGTGGCCTTCTCCAGGTCGTCCTCGACCTGGGCGATGGCGGCCTCGAGCTTGCTGACCATGTCGTCGGCGCGCGCCGACTTCTCCGGGTCGGAACGGCGCCACTGCTCGTCCTCGAGCCCGCGGATCTCCTGCTCGACCTTGCGGATCCGGGCCTCGAGGTCCTTCATCCGCTCGCGGGGCACCTTGCCGGCGGCGTCCCAGCGCTCGGCGATGTCGCGGAAGGCGCGCTTCGCGGCCTCCAGGTCGGTCACCGGGAGCAGCGCCTCGGCCTCGACGAGCAGCTGCTCCTTGACCTCGGCGTTGGCGGCGAACTCCTGGTCCTGCTCGGCCGCCGCGGCCTCGCGGGCGCCGAAGAAGGTGTCCTGCGCACCGCGGAAGCGCTTCCACAGCGCGTCGTCGATCTCGCGCGGGGCCGGGCCGGCGGCCTTCCACTGCCGCATCAGGTCGCGGTAGCGGGCCGCGGTCGGGCCCCAGTCGGTGGAGCCGGCGAGCTCCTCGGCCTCGACGGCCAGCCGCTCCTTCACGGTCCGGGCGGCGTCGCGCTTCTCGTGCTGCTCGGCGAAGTGCGACTTGCGGCGCCGGGTGTACGCCGTGCGCGCGGTCGAGAAGCGGCGCCACAGCGCGTCGTCGGAGGCCCGGTCGATGCGGGGGAGCGCCTTCCACTCGTCGAGCAGCTCGCGCATCCGGTTGGCGCCGTGGCGCCAGTCGGAGCCCTCGGCGAGCTTCTCGGCCTCCGCGACGATCTTCTCCTTGCCCTCGCGGGACTCGGCGGAGCGCAGCGCCCGCTCGACCTTGCGCGCCTCGCGCTGCGACTCGAGCACGGGAGCCAGCGCGTCGAGCCGGCCGACCAGCGCGGCGAGGTCGCCGACGGCGTTCGCCTCGGCCACCTGGGTCGCGCACCGTGCGTACCGAGGCGCTGGCCTCCTCGGGCGACATCACGCCCGACTTGATCCGCTGCTCGAGCAGGTCGACCTCGAAGGCGAGCGCGTCGTAGCGCTCGGTGAAGAAGCGCAGCGCCTCCTCGGGCGTGCCCTCGGGGTACTGACCGACGGCGCGTTCGCCGTCGGCGGTCCGCACGTAGACGGTGCCGTCGTCGTCGACGCGACCCCACTCGTGGCTGGTCACTGTGATGCACTCCGCTCGATCGCTCGTTGTCCGTCCACGGCGCGGTCCCACGGCGACGCCGGCACCATGCTAGTCAAGCGCGCCGGCGCCCTGGCCGCACGCTCGCAGGCCAGCACCGATGCGACGCGCCGCTCGCCGGCTCGATAGTCTGCCGGGGTGTTGATCGCCGGTTTCCCCGCAGGTCCGTGGGGCACGAACTGCTACGTCGCCGCGACCGGTCCCGGGAGCGAGTGCGTGGTCATCGACCCCGGCAAGGACGCCGCCGACGGCGTCGCCGAGGTCGTCCGCGAGCACCGGCTCAAGCCGGTCGCGGTCCTCGTCACCCACGGCCACATCGACCACATGTGGTGCGTCGCCCCGGTCGCCGGGACGTACGACGCCACCGCGTGGATCCACCCCGACGACCGGCACCTGCTCGCGAACCCGATGGCCGGGATGTCCCGCGAGACCAGCCAGATGCTGCTCGGCGGCGACTACGAGTTCGCCGAGCCGGACGACGTCCAGGAGCTCAACGACCTGCAGGAGCTCGAGCTGGCCGGTCTGCGCTTCGTCGTCGACCACACGCCCGGGCCACACCGCGGGCTCGGTGACCTTCCGGTCGCCGTACGCACGCGACGACATCTCCGAGGTGATGTTCTCCGGCGACCTGCTCTTCGCCGGCTCGATCGGGCGCACCGACCTGCCCGGCGGCGACCACGCGACGATGCTGCGCAGCCTCGCCGACAAGGTGCTGCACCCTGCGCCGACGACATCGTGGTGCTGCCCGGACACGGTGAGCAGACGTCCATCGGCCGCGAGCGCGCCACCAACCCCTTCCTCCAGGACCTCTGACATGCCCAAGCCCACCCCGCTGAGCGGGTTCCCCGAGCTGCTGCCCGAGCAGCGCTTCGTCGAGCAGCAGGTGATCGACACCCTGCGTCGCACCTTCGAGCTGCACGGCTTCGCCGGCATCGAGACCCGCGCCGTCGAGCCGCTCGACCAGCTGCTGCGCAAGGGGGAGACCTCGAAGGAGGTCTACGTCCTGCGCCGCCTGCAGGAGACCGACGCCGCGAGCGACTCCGGCATCGGCCTGCACTTCGACCTGACGGTGCCGTTCGCGCGCTACGTGCTGGAGAACGCCGGCAAGCTCGAGTTCCCGTTCCGCCGCTTCCAGATCCAGAAGGCCTGGCGCGGCGAGCGGCCGCAGGAGGGCCGCTACCGCGAGTTCACCCAGGCCGACATCGACGTGGTGATGAAGGACGAGCTGCCCTTCCACTTCGACGTCGAGGTCGCCCGGGTGATGGTCGAGGCGCTCTCGAGCGCTGCCGCTGCCGCCGCTGCGGCTCCAGGTCAACAACCGCAAGCTGATCGAGGGCTTCTACCGGGGCATCGGCGCCGCCGACCCGCAGGCCGTGATCACGATCATCGACAAGCTCGACAAGCTGCCCGCGGAGCAGGTCGCCGCCCTGCTCGTCAGCGACGCCGGCCTGACCAGCGAGCAGGCCGCGCAGTGCCTCCAGCTCGCGACCATCACCACCAGCGACACGTCGTTCGTCGAGCAGGTCCGCGCGCTCGGCGTCGAGCACGAGCTGCTCGAGACCGGCCTCGCCGAGCTCGCCGCCGTGATCGACGGCTGCGCCGCCGTCACGCAGCGACCGGTTCGAGGTCGAGGCCAACCTGAGCCTGGCGCGCGGCCTCGACTACTACACCGGCACGGTCTTCGAGATCTACATGGTCGGCTTCGAGTTCCTGAAGTCGGTCGGCGGCGGCGGCCGGTACGACGCCCTCGCGTCCGACGGCCGGACGACGTACCCCGGCGTCGGCATCTCGTTCGGCATCTCGCGCTCGCTGGTGCCGCTGATGAGCCGGGGGCTGCTGGCCGCCGACCGGAAGGTGCCGAGCGCCGTGCTCGTCGCGCTGGTCGACGAGGAGTGCCGCGCCGACAGCGACGCGATCGCCACGGCGCTGCGGGCCCGCGGCATCCCGTGCGAGGTGGCCGCCAGCGCGCAGAAGTTCGGCAAGCAGATCCGCTACGCCGAGCGCCGCGGCATCCCGTACGTCTGGTTCACCAACGCCGACGGGGGCCACGAGGTCAAGGACATCCGATCGGGGGAGCAGGTGGCCGCAGACCCGGCGACCTGGACCCCACCCACCGAGGACCTGCGACCGCAGGTCCTGATCAAGGAGACAGAGCAGTGATCCGCACCCATGACGCCGGCGCCCTGCGCGCCGAGCACGTCGGCCAGACCGTCACCCTCGCCGGGTGGGTGGCCAACCGTCGCGATCACGGCGGCGTCGCCTTCATCGACCTCCGCGAGGCCAGCGGCGTCGTCCAGGTCGTGATCCGCGACGAGGCGGTCGCCCACCAGCTGCGCGCCGAGTACTGCCTCAAGGTCACCGGCGAGGTGACCGCGCGCAAGGAGGGCAACGAGAACCCGAACCTCGCGACCGGCGCGATCGAGGTCGTCGCCACCGACGTCGAGGTGCTCAGCGCCGCGGCGCCGCTGCCGTTCCCGATCAGCGACCACGTCGACGTGGGGGAGGAGGCGCGGCTCAAGCACCGCTACCTCGACCTGCGCCGCTCCGGCCCCAACGACGCGCTCCGGCTGCGCAGCAAGGTCAACAAGGCCGCCCGCGACGTCCTCGACGCGCACGACTTCGTCGAGATCGAGACGCCGACGCTGACCCGCTCGCACCCCCGAGGGCGCCCGCGACTTCCTGGTGCCGGCCCGCCTGCAGCCCGGCAGCTGGTACGCCCTGCCGCAGAGCCCGCAGCTGTTCAAGCAGCTGCTGATGGTCGCCGGCATGGAGCGCTACTACCAGATCGCGCGCTGCTACCGCGACGAGGACTTCCGCGCCGACCGGCAGCCGGAGTTCACCCAGCTCGACATCGAGATGAGCTTCGTCGAGCAGGACGACGTCATCGCGCTCGATCGAGGACGATCCTCGCCGCGATGTGGAAGCTCATCGACGTACGACATCCCGCGCCCGATCCCGCGGATGACGTACGCCGAGGCGATGGCGCGCTACGGCTCCGACAAGCCCGACCTGCGGATGGGCCTGGAGCTCGTCGAGTGCACCGACTACTTCAAGGACACGCCGTTCCGGGTGTTCCAGGCGCCGTACGTCGGCGCCGTCGTGATGCCCGGGCGGCGCGAGCCAGCCCCGCAAGCAGCTCGACGCCTGGCAGGAGTGGGCCAAGCAGCGCGGCGCCAAGGGCCTGGCCTACGTGCTGGTCCAGGAGGACGGCGAGCTGACCGGCCCGGTCTCCAAGAACATCTCCGACGAGGAGAAGGCCGGCCTGGCCGCCCACGTCGGCGCCGCGCCGGGCGACTGCGTCTTCTTCGCCGCCGGTGCGGCCAAGTCGAGCCGGGCCCTGCTCGGTGCTGCCCGCCTGGAGATCGGCCGTCGCGGCGGCCTGATCGACGAGAGCGCCTGTCGCCTTCATCTGGGTCGTCGACGCCCCGATGTTCGAGCCGGCCGCCGAGGCGACCGCCAGCGGCGACGTCGCGGTCGGCGCCGGCGCCTGGACCGCGGTCCACCACGCCTTCACCGCGCCGAAGCCGGAGTTCCTCGACACCTTCGACACCGACCCCGGCAACGCGCTGGCCTAGGCCTACGACATCGTCTGCAACGGCAACGAGATCGGCGGCGGGTCGATCCGTATCCACCGCGAGGACGTGCAGAAGCGGGTCTTCGCGGTCATGGGCCTCGACCGAGGAGCGAGGCCCAGGAGAAGTTCGGCTTCCTCCTCGACGCGTTCAAGTACGGCGCGCCGCCGCACGGCGGCATCGCGTTCGGCATGGACCGGATCTGCGCGCTGCTGGCCGGGACCGACTCGATCCGCGACGTGATCGCGTTCCCGAAGTCCGGGCGGCGGCTTCGACCCGCTCACCGCAGCTCCTGCGCCGATCACGGCGGAGCAGCGCAAGGAAGCCGGTGTCGACGCCCGGCGCGACGGAAGAACCTCCCGTCGACGCCTGATCGACGGGACGATGCCGGTCCACGTTGTCGAGACCAGATCGTTACGTCCGGGTGACTCGTTCGTGCGTCGGCATGTGACATAGAGTCACTCGCGGCTCGCGGCACTCGCTGTCGGTGCCGAGGCTTGGCGTGAAGGGCAGTGAATGAGCGACCTCGAGACCCACGGTGCGGTGTCCAGCCTGGCGTCGTGACGGCTCGAAGGCGCTCCTGCGGAGGCCATCGAGGGCAAGTCGCCCGTTCCAGCTCGCAATCGGCCGGCTCCGCCGCGACAAGCTCACGCTGATCGCGCTCGGCTTCGTCGTCACCTACGTCCTGGCCGCGATCGCCGCGCCGTTCCTGGTGAAGGCCGGCGTCCTCGACCCGTACACGACTCAACCAGGACCTGATCGGCCCGGACGACGACTCCCGATCGGCGCCTTCGGCGGCATCTCGCTGGGACCACCCGCTCGGCGTCGAGCCGGGCATCGGCCGCGACGTGCTGTCGCGGATCTGGTACGGCCTGACCTTCTCGCTCGGCGATCGCGCTCACCGCCACGCTGATCGCGATCGGCATCGGCGTCTTCATCGGCATCGTCTCCGGCGCCACCGGCGGCAAGACCGACGCCGTCCTCGGCCGGTTCATCGACCTGACGCTCGCGTTCCCGCAGACGCTGATGGTGCTGGCGCTCTACAGCCTCGGCCTCGCGTTCATCACCGACACCCTGCACATCCCGGGCGGTGACGTCGCGAACGCCGTCTACGTCACCGCGATCCTCGGCCTGTTCGGCTGGACCGGCGTCGGCCGACTGATCCGTGGCCAGGTGCTCTCGATCCGCGAACGCGAGTTCGTCGAGGCGGCGAGGATGATCGGCGCCTCGCGGTGGCGGATCTACTTCAAGGAGATCCTCCCGAACCTGTGGGCGCCGATCCTGATCACCTTCACGCTCTACATGCCGGTCTTCGTCTCCGCCGAGGCCGCGCTGAGCTTCCTCGGTGTCGGCATCAAGCCGCCGACGCCCACGCTCGGCAACATCCTGGCGTAGCTCGCTGAACTACGCGCAGGCCGACTTCGTCTTCTTCTTCGCCCCGGCCGCGCTGATCGCGATCATCGTCGTCTCGTTCAACCTGCTCGGTGACGGCATGCGCGACGCCCTCGACCCCAAGGCCGATCGATCTTGATCCGAGCCGCCCACAGCCGTTTCGCCCACCCCAGTTGTCGACGACACCGAGTCGTCGCACGTGCCGCCACTTGCCTGGCGAGTCACACACCGAAGGAGAAGTAATGCCCAACTATCTGAAGCGGATGCTTGCCGTAGGTGCGGCCGCCTCCCTGGCTCTGGGTCTGGCCGCCTGTGGCGGCGGTTCAGACGACGACCTCGACTTCGTCGCCAGCACCGGTGGCACCGGTGCGGCGGAGGCCGGCGGCACGCTGAACTACCTGCAGCACTACCCCTTCGAGAGCGCCGACCCGCAGCGGATCTACTACGGTCTCGAGCTCGCCAACTTCAGCCGGACGATCTACCGCAGCCTGGTGGCGTTCCCGATCACCGAGGACGAGGTCGAGGCCGCCACAGCCGCTCCCCGACCTCGCGACCGACACCGGCACGCCGAACGAGGACGCCAGCTCGTGGACGTTCACGATCAAGGACGGCGTGAAGTGGGAGGACGGCTCCGACATCACGTGTGAGGACTTCCGCTACGGCGCCTCGCGCACGTTCGCCAACGACCTCATCACCGGCGGCCCGAACTACATCCTGAGCTACCTCGACGTCGAGGACGTACCCGGGCCCGTACAAGGCGACCGCGTGAGCAGCAGGCTGCCTTCGACAAGGCCGATCCAGTGTGACGGCAAGACCATCACCTACAACTTCAACAAGCCGTGGGCGGACTTCCCGCTCGCCGTTGCCTCGCTGTCGATGATGGACCCGTACAAGGAGACCGAGGACCAGGGCGCGAAGTCGACCTGGAACGTGCTCTCCAACGGTCCGTACAAGGTCGAGGGCGGCGTCTGGGACAAGAACAAGGGCGCGACCCTGGTTCGCAACGAGAACTACGACCCGGCCACCGACGACACCGAAGATCCGTGCAGGCCCTTCCGGACACGATCGACTACGAGATCAACACCTCGGAGACCTCCGTCGAGCTGATCATCGACCGGCTGATCGCGGACTCCGGTGACGACCAGTACGCCGTCGCCGCGCCGAACATCCCGCCGACGCGCTACAGCGCGATCCAGGGCCCGGTCGCCGACCGCGCGGTGAGCACGCTGCTCGCCGTACAACTTCTACCTGGTTCCGAACATGAAGAGCATGGACAACGTCGAGGTCCGCCAGGCGCTTGCCGTCGCGACCAACCTCGAGGGTGTCGTCAAGGCCCGCGGTGGCGACCTCGCCGCGACCGTCGCCGAGTCGATCGTCAACGTCGGTGTCGCCGGCTACACGGCCAACCCGGCCTTCGCGGACCCGAACCCGCCGGTGACCCCGAGGCCGCCAAGGCGATGCTCGAGGACGCTGGCGTCGAGATGCCGTACCCGATCACCTTCACCTACTCCGCGTCCGAGACGAACGACAAGATCGCTGCCGTTCTGAAGGAGAGCTGGGACGCTGCCGGGTTCGAGACCACGCTGGACCCGCTGACCGACACCTACTACGACGTCATCTCGAAGCCGGAGAAGGACTCGCGACGTCATGATGGCCGGCTGGGGTGCTGACTGGCCGTCCGCGATGACCGTTACGCCGCCGCTGTTCGACAGCCGCCCGAACTTCTCGTCCACCACGTGTGGCCAGGACTACGGCTGCTACGAGAGCGACGCGTTCAACGCCCTGGTCGACGAGGCTGCCAACGCGACCGACATCGACGCGCAGACCGCGACGCTGGCCGCAGGCCGACGCCGTTCTCGGTGAGGACGTCGCCTACATCCCGCTGTACGTTCTGAAGAACTACTACCTGCGGGGCTCCAAGGTCACCGGCTACATCGTGACCCCGTCCACCTCGATGTACCCCGACCTGGGTGCCATCGGCGTGGAGCAGTGACCGAAAGGTCGCACCGCACCACCTAGCATGAAGTAGTGCCGAAGCCGGGTGGGCGGCGTCCGCGCCGCCCACCCGGCCTCACTTCGTAATACCGTGGACCCGCGGCGCCCCACCAAGGCGCCAGGGTCGTCCGCCACACCTGGCCTGATCTGGGCTGGTCCACCACCTGAATCGAGAGCATCCGGTGATTGCCTACACCGTCCGGCGCTTGTTGATCGGCACGCTGCTGATCCTCGCGCTGACGTTCTTCACCTACGTCCTCTTCTTCGCGTCCCGTCGGATCCGGCGAAACAGGCCTGCGGCAAGAACTGCAACGAGGAGCAGATCGAGCAGACCCGGATCGCTCTCGGCTACGACAAGCCCTGGGTCATCCCAGTGGACGGACTTCCTCAAGGGTGTCGTGCAAGGGCGTCAGTACCCCGACGACCCGGAGCTGCGCGCGAGCAACCCCGAGCTGGTCACCGACTGCGCCGGCACCGTGCCTGGGCTACTCGTTCGTGAACCAGAAGACCGTCAACGAGCTGATCACGGACGCGCTGCCCATCTCGGCGTCCATCGCCCTCGTCGCACTCGTGTTCTGGGTCACCGGCGGCGTCCTCTTCGGCGTCCTGGCCGCGATGACCAAGGGCTCGTTCCTCGACCGCGGCCTCGTCGGCCTGACCCTGGTCGCCTACGCGTTCCCGTCGTTCTTCATCGGCAAGTTCCTCTCACGTACGTCGCCATCAAGTGGCAGCTGGTCGAGTACCCCGCCTACATGACGATCGCGGAGGGTGGCGTCTTCGGCTGGCTGTCGAGCCTGTTCCTGCCCGGCGCTGACGCTCGCCCTGCTCTACCTGGCCGGCTACGTCCGGATCACCCGGTCGTACGTGCTGGAGTCCCTCAGCGAGGACTACATCCGCACCGCTCGGGCCAAGGGGCTCAAGGGCCGGGTGCTGATCTCGAAGCACGCGCTGCGGGCCGCGCTGACCCCGTTGGTGACCATGATCGGACTGGACTTCGCGACGCTGCTCGGCGGCGCGATCATCACCGAGACCGTGTTCAACTACAACGGTCTCGGGGTGGTCGCGCTCCAGGCGTTCAACGCCGACGACCTGCCGACCATGGTCGGCCTGGTGCTCCTGCTCGGCACCTTCGTGATCGTGGCCAACATCATCGTCGACATCCTGTACGCCGTCATCGATCCGCGCGTCCGGGTCGGCTGAGGGGGAGTACCATGTGTCCACGCTTTCTTTCGGTCGAGGACCTGAAGGTCCACTTCCCGACCGTCGACGGCATCGTCAAGGCGACCGACGGCCTCTCGTACGACGCTCGAGACGGGGCAAGACCCTCGGCATCGTCGGCGAGTCCGGCTCGGGCAAGTCGGTGTCGAGCTCCGCGATCATCGGGCTGCACCGCGGCACGAACGCCCAGGTCAGCGGCGAGATCATGCTCGACGGCGTCGACCTGCTGCAAGCTCTCCGACGAGGAGATGCGCAAGCGCCGCGGGCAGCGAGGTCGCGATGATCTTCCAGGACCCGCTGTCCGCGATGCACCCGTACTACACGGTCGGCAACCAGATCGCCGAGGCCTACCGGGTCCACCACAACGTCAGCAAGAAGGCCGCGCGAAGGCCCGGACCATCGAGATGCTCGACCGGGTCGGCATCCCGCAGCCGGACCGGCGCGTCGACGACTACCCGCACCAGTTCTCCGGCGGCATGCGGCAGCGCGCGATGATCGCGATGGGGCTGATCAACAACCCCAGCCTGCTGATCGCCGACGAGCCGACCACCGCGCTCGACGTGACGGTGCAGGCGCAGATCCTCGACCTGCTCCAGGACCTGCAGCGTGAGTTCGACTCGGCGATCATCATCATCACCCACGACCTCGGGCGTCGTCGCCGAGATGGCCGACGACGTGCTGGTGATGTACGCCGGCCGCGCCGTCGAGTACGGCACCAGCAAGGAGATCCTGACGCACCCCGAGATGCCCTACACCTGGGGCCTGCTCTCGAGCGTGCCCGACGTCGCTCGGCGACACCGTCGGCGCAGCTGATCCCGATCCCGGGCAACCCGCCGAGCCTGCTCAACCCGCCGACCGGCTGCGCCTTCCACCCGCGGTGCCCGCACCGCGACAAGGTGCCGGGCGACCTGTGCCGCACGACGCTGCCCGAGCTGGCGCCCGGCTCCCGGTCGGAGACGCACCTCAAGCGGTGCCACCTGACCAACCCCGACGTCGTGTACGAACAAGAGGTCCTGCCGGAGATCGCGCCGGACCTGGTGGAGGAGCCGATGGAGGACCGATGAGCAACGACGAGCTGCCGATCGTCGGCGGCATCGCCGAGCCACGAGCGACCCGGTCGAGCACGACCGAGGGCCTCGACCGGACGAGCGGCGACGTCGTCCCGCCGGTGAAGGGTCACGCCGCCACGGTGGCCGACCTGGACGCGAAGCCGATCCTCGAGGTCCGCGACCTGCAAGATGTACTTCCCGGTGAAGTCGTCGGGCATCATCCGGCGCACCATCGGCCACGTCCAGGCCGTCGACGGGGTGTCCTTCCAGGTCCCGACCGGTGGCTCCCTGGGCCTCGTGGGTGAGTCCGGCTGCGGCAAGTCGACGACCGGCCGGCTGATCACCCGGCTGTACGAGCCGACCAGCGGGTCGATCAAGTTCGAGGGCCAGGACATCACGACGACCTCCGCCGCGCGAGCTGAAGCCGCTGCGCCGCGAGATCCAGATGATCTTCCAGGACCCGTACACCTCGCTGAACCCGCGGCACACGGTCGGCGCGATCGTCGGTGCCCCGCTGGCGATCCACAACGTGCGTGCCGAAGAAGCAAGATCCTGCCGCGCGTGCAGGAGCTGCTGGAGATCGTGGGCCTCAACCCCGAGCACTACAACCGCTACCCGCACGAGTTCTCCGGCGGCCAGCGCCAGCGCATCGGCATCGCCCGGGCGCTGACCCTGCAGCCGAAGCTGCTGGTCGCCGACGAGCCGGTGTCCGCCCTCGACGTGTCGATCCAGGCGCAGGTGATCAACCTGCTCCAGGACCTGCAGGACGAGTTCAACATCGCGTTCCTCTTCGTCGCGCACGACCTCGCGGTGGTCCGGCACTTCTGCCCCGAGGTCGCGGTGATGTACCTCGGCAAGATCGTCGAGATCGCCGACCGCGAGACGCTCTACAACCGGCCGAACCACCCCTACACGCAGGCGCTGCTCTCGGCGGTGCCGGACGTGAAGCAGGCGGCGATCGGTGGCCGTCGCGAGCGGATCCGGCTCGAGGGCGACGTGCCCAGCCCGATCAACCCGCCGTCCGGCTGCCGGTTCCGCACCCGCTGCCCGCTCGCGCAGGAGATCTGCGCCCGGGTCGAGCCGCCGCTGCTGCAGATCGGCAAGCGGCACAAGGTCGCCTGCCACTTCGCGGGCGAGCTCGGCCAGCACCCGGACCAGCCGGTGACGGCCTCGCTGCTCGGCGTCGACGACTCCGGCACGCCGGACCCCGGCGCGAGCCCGACGCCGGACGTCGGCAACGAGCCCGGCTACGCCGACACCTGGTTCGACCTCGAGCGCAAGACGATGGCCCGGCCTGACCGCTCCAGCCTCGACCGTCGCGTCAGCCAGCTGGCCGTACGACCTGACCACGCGTGGACGACGGACTCTTCGACGCCCCCGGCTGCGCGCGCGGCCGGGGGCGGCTCGCTGAACGCGAACACCCACGCGTCGGCGCCGCTCGCGGTCCGGATGCGTCCGCGCACGCTCGACGAGCTGGTCGGCCAGGAGCAGCTGCGCGCCCCGGCTCGCCGCTGCGCCGGCTGGTCGAGGGCGACCAGTCGATGTCGCTGCTGCTGTGGGGTCCGCCGGGCACCGGCAAGACCACGATCGCCGCGATCGTCAGCCAGCAGACCGACCGCCGCTTCGTCGAGGTCTCCGCGGTCTCGGCCGGGGTCAAGGAGGTGCGCGCGGCGATCGACTCGGCGCGCGCCGAGCTGGTCGCCGGCGGTCGCGAGACGGTGCTGTTCGTCGACGAGGTGCACCGGTTCAGCAAGGCCCAGCAGGACGCGCTGCTGCCCGGGCGTCGAGAACCGCTGGGTCACCCTGATCGCGGCGACCACCGAGAACCCGTTCTTCAGCGTGATCTCGCCGCTGCTGTCGCGCAGCCTGCTGCTGCGCCTGGAGTCGCTGACCGACGACGACGTCCGGGCGGTGCTCGACCAGGCGATCGTCGACGAGCGCGGCCTGGGCGGCGCGGTCAAGGTCGACGACGAGGCCCTCGAGCACCTGGTCCGGCTGGCCGGCGGCGACGCCCGCCGGTCGCTGACCTACCTCGAGGCGGCCGCCGGCGCGGCGACCTCCCAGGGGCTCGACACCGTCGACCTGTCGACCGCCGAGACCGCCGTCGACCAGGCCGCGGTCCGCTACGACCGGCAGGGCGACCAGCACTACGACGTCACCAGCGCGTTCATCAAGTCGGTCCGTGGCTCCGACGCCGACGCCGCCCTGCACTACCTGGCCCGGATGATCGAGGCGGGGGAGGACCCGCGGTTCATCGCCCGGCGGCTGATGATCCTCGCCTCCGAGGACATCGGGCTGGCCGACCCGACCGCGCTCACCACCGCGGTCGCCGCGGCCCAGGTCGTCCAGCTGATCGGGATGCCCGAGGCCCAGCTGACCCTCGCGCACGCCACGATCGCGCTCGCGGTCGCCCCGAAGTCGAACGCCGTCACCACCGCGATCGGCGCCGCGATCGCCGACGTGCGGGCCGGCAAGATCGGCCAGGTGCCGCCGCACCTGCGCGACGCGCACTACTCCGGCGCGCAGAAGCTCGGCCACGGCGTCGACGTACAAGTACAGCCACGACGAGCCGTTCGGCATCGCCGAGCAGCAGTACGCCCCGGACGTCGTCGTCGACGCCGAGTACTACCAGCCCACCTCGCTCGGGGCCGAGGCCGCGATCAAGGAGCGCTGGGAGCGGGTACGACGCTTGATCCGCGGGCGATAGGGTCGGGGACCATGCAGGACTGGATCGGAGCCGCGGTCGCGGGGGTGCTCGCGCTGGTCGCGCTCGCCCTCGGCGTCGCGCTGCTGCGCGCCCGGTCCCGCACCGACCGCGAGCTCGCCGCCGCCCGCGCCGAGACCGCCGCGCTGCGCGACCAGCTCGACGCGCTGGCCCGGCGGCTCGACCGCCCGGCGGTCACGCCGCGCCGGCCGAGGCGGAGTTCGTGATCACCGACCTCGGCACGGACGCCGCCGAGCCTGACCTAGCCGGCACCCGAGGTCAGCCGTGCGCTCTTCGCCGACCTGGTGCTGCGCGAGACCGTCGTCAAGGCGGCGTCGCTGGCCCACGGCGTACGCCGGGCGCTCGACCCCGAGACCCGCAACCGGATCCGCTTCGAGATGAAGCGCGAGGTCAAGCGGGCGCGCAAGCAGCGCCGCGCCGACACCCGCCAGGCCCGCCGTGAGTGGGAGGCCCGGCAGCGCGCCGGCCTCGACTCGGAAGGCTCGGCAGCATGAGACGAGGCCTCTGGTTCGTCGCCGGGGCCGGCACCGCCGTCTACGTGATGGTCCGTGGCCGGCGCGCGGCGGAGACCCTCACCGTCGACGGGCTCAAGGACCGCGTCGGCGCGCTCGAGGTCGGCGCCCGGATGTTCCGCGACGAGGTCGCCCAGGGCCAGGCGGACAAGGAATCCGAGTTGCGCGAGAAGCTCGGTCTCGTGCCTCATGGAAGGCCCGAGCTCGAAGGCGGACGGCACCGGGCCGTCGCCGCCACCGAACGAGACGAGCAGGAAGGCAGCAACTGATGGACACCGCGGAGATTCGCCGGAGGTTCGTCGCTCACTTCGAGCGCGACGGCCACACCCCGGTGCCGTCCGCATCGCTGCTGCTCGACGACCCGAACCTGCTGTTCGTCAACGCCGGCATGGTGCCGTTCAAGCCCTACTTCCTCGGCCAGGAGACCCCGCCGTACAACCGCGCGACCAGCGTGCAGAAGTGCGTGCGCACCCCCGACATCGAGGACGTCGGCAAGACCACCCGGCACGGCACGTTCTTCGAGATGTGCGGCAACTTCTCCTTCGGCGACTACTTCAAGGAGCACGCGATCGAGCTCGCGTGGGACCTGGTCACCAAGTCGCAGGCCGACGGCGGCTGGGGCTTCGAGGAGAGCAAGCTCTACCCCTCGATCCTCGACGGCGACGACCGAGGCGCTCGCAGCTGTGGCGCAAGGTCACCGGCCTGCCCGACGAGCGGATCATCCGCCTCGGGCAAGAAGGAGAACTACTGGTCGATGGGCGTGCCCGGCCCCGGCGGACCGTGCTCGGAGATCCTCATCGACCGCGGCCCGGCGTACGGCGCCGACGGCGACTTCTCGCGCCGAGGACCGCTACCTGGAGTTCTGGAACCTGGTCTTCATGCAGGACGAGCTCAGCGCGGTGCGGTCCAAGGAGGACTTCGACATCGTCGGCTCGCTGCCGAAGAAGAACATCGACACCGGCATGGGTCTCGAGCGGGTCGCGTTCATGACCCAGGGCGTCGAGAACATGTACGAGATCGACGTGATGTTCCCGGTCATCCAGATGGCCGAGCAGCTCTCCGGCCGCCGGTACGGCGCCGACCACGAGGACGACGTCCGGTTCCGGGTCGTCGCCGACCACGTCCGCAGCTCGATGATGCTGATCGCCGACGGCGTCACCCCCGGCAACGAGGCGCCGCGGCTACGTGCTGCGCCGGCTGCTGCGCCGCGCGGTCCGCTCGATGCGGCTGCTCGGCTACGAGGACCCGGCGCTGCCCGAGCTGTTGCCGATCAGCCGCGACAAGATGGGGGAGACCTACACCGGCGCTGCCACCAGGACTGGGAGCGGATCTCGACGGTCGCGTACGCCGAGGAGCACGCCTTCCGGCAGACCCTGCGCGCCGGCACCTCGATCTTCGACCTGGCGACCACCGAGCGTGAAGCAGGTCCGGCGGCAGCCAGCTGTCCGGCGACAAGGCGTTCGCCCTGCACGACACCTACGGCTTCCCGATCGACATCACCCTCGAGATGGCCGCCGAGCAGGGGCTCTCGGTCGACGAGG
Source organism: uncultured Actinomycetota bacterium (assembly GCA_963716655.1). Classification (GTDB taxonomy): domain Bacteria; phylum Actinomycetota; class Actinomycetes; order Propionibacteriales; family Nocardioidaceae; genus Nocardioides. The sequence goes on from CAVQTV010000001.1 coordinate 507,322, forward strand.
ACGGCTTCCGGCGGCTGATGAACGAGCAGCGCCAGCGGGCCAAGGACGACGCGCGGGCCAAGAAGGGCCAGCACCGCGACGCCAGCGCCTACCGCGAGGTCGCGGACACGATGGGCCAACCCGTCGAGTTCACCGGCTACGACGTGACGACCGACGAGGGCACCGTGCGCGGCATCGTCGCCGCGGGCGGCGTCGTGGGGTCCGCCGGTCCCGGCGACGAGGTCGAGATCGTCCTGGACCGCACCCCGTTCTACGCCGAGGGCGGCGGCCAGCTCGCCGACCAGGGCGTGATCGAGCTCGCCAACGGCGCCCGCGCTCGAGGTCTACGACGTGCAGTCGCCGGTCACCGGCCTGGTCGTCCACAAGGCGAAGGTGATCTCGGGCGAGGTCACGCACCGGCCTCGGCGCGCACGCCGCGGTCGACCTCGAGCGCCGCCGTTCGATCTCCCGCGCGCACACCGCGACGCACATGGTGCACAAGGCGTTCCGCGAGGCGCTGGGGGAGACCGCCACCCAGGCGGGCTCGGAGAACGCCCCGGGCCGGTTCCGCTTCGACTTCTCGGCGTCCGGCGCCGTCCCGGTGTCAGTGATGGCCGACGTCGAGGCGCGGGTCAACGACCTGGTCTGGCCGACCTGGCCGTCGAGGCCGAGATCATGACCCAGGCCGAGGCCGTGAAGTCCGGCGCGATGGCGCTGTTCGGCGAGAAGTACGGCGACCGGGTCCGCGTCGTCTCCGTCGGGGACTGGGCGCGCGAGCTGTGCGGCGGCACGCACGCGGGCAGCTCCGGCAAGCTCGGCGTGATCAAGCTGCTCCACGAGTCGTCGATCGGGTCCGGCGTGCGCCGGGTCGAGGCGCTCGTCGGCACCGACGCCTACCAGTTCCTCGCCCGCGAGCACGTGCTCGTCGCACCAGCTCTCCGAGGCGCTCAAGGTGCGCCCGGAGCAGCTGCCCGAGCGGGTCGAACGACATCGTCGAGAAGCTGCGCGCGGCCGAGAAGGAGATCGAGAAGGTCCGCGTCGGCCAGCTGCTCGCCGCGGGCGGCGACCTGGCGTCCGGTGCGACCAAGGTCGGCCCGGTCAACGTCGTCGCGCACCGCGCCGACGGCGCCAGCGGCGGCGACGTCCGCACGCTCGCGCTCGACGTGCGCGGCCGGCTGCCGCAGGGCGAGCCCGGCGTCGTGGTCGTCATCGGTGCCGCAGACGGCAAGGTGTCGGTCGTGGCCGCGACCAACGACGAGGCGCGAGCCCGTGGGCTGAGCGCCAACGACCTGGTCCGCGCGGTCGGCCCGCTCGTCGGCGGCAAGGGTGGTGGCAAGGACGACGTCGCCCAGGGCGGTGGCACCGACACCTCGCGGATCGACGAGGCAGTCGCGTTGGTCACCGCCGAGGTCGGCCGGGTCGCCGCAGGCTAGGACGACTCGGATGCGGCACGGCGTACGCCTCGGCATCGATCCCGGCGACGCCCGGATCGGGGTTGCGCGCAGCGACCCCACGGGCTTCCTCGCCACCCCGGTCGAGACGGTGCGCCGCGGCAAGGGCGACCTGGCCCGGATCGCGGCGATCCTCGCCGAGGAGGAGGCCGTGGAGGTCGTCGTCGGGCTGCCGCGATCGCTGTCCGGGACGCGAGGGACCGGCGGCGGTGAAGGTGCGTGAGTTCGCCGCCGCGCTCGCTCGCCGGGTGGCGCCGGTGCCGGTGCGGCTGGTCGACGAGCGCATGACCACGGTGTCTGCGGAGGCTATGCTGCGCGACCAGGGCCGCAAGGGGGGCAAGCGGCGCGCCGTGGTCGACCAGGCGGCTGCCGTCCTCATCCTGCAGCACGCACTGGACACCGAACGCGCGACGGGGGCCGCGCCGGGCGAGATCGTCGAGGAGACGTAGATGACCGACGGGCAGGACCAGTACGACGCCGACCCAGGAGGACGCCGGCGTGCTCGGCTCCGGGGCCGAAGCGTCGTACGAGCCCGGCGGCCGGCGCCGCGGCCGCAAGCGCCGCAGCCTCCCCGGCTGCATCGCCGTGCTGGTGGCGCTCGCCGTCGTGATCGGCGGCTTCTACTTCGTCGTCTCCTGGGGCATCGACACGGTCCGCGACCAGTTCGACTCGCCCGACGACTACCCCGGGCCGGGACACGGCCGGGTCGTCTTCGAGGTCGAGCAGGGCGACACCGTCGCCGAGATGGGCCGCAACCTGAAGGCGGCCGGCGTGGTGGCCTCGGTCGACGCGTTCACCGACGCCGCGGTCGCCAACCCGGATTCCAACCAGATCCAGTTCGGCTACTACCAGCTCCAGAAGGAGATGGCCGCCGACGACGTGGTCGAGATCCTGGTCGACCCGGCGAACATGGTGAAGAACACGGTCACCATCCCGGAGGGTCTCCGGGTCGTGGACATCGTCGAGATCCTGGCCAAGGAGACGAAGTACGACGCCAAGGACTTCGAGAAGGTCCTGGACAACCCCGACCAGCTCGGCCTGCCCGACTACGCCGAGGGCAACCCGGAGGGCTACCTCTTCCCGGCGACCTACGACTTCGGGCCGAAGGACGACCCGAAGGAGATGCTGACCGCGATGGTCGACCGCTGGGAGCAGGCGGCCGAGGACGCCGACCTCGAGGCGACGGCGGCGGAGCTCGGCTACACGCCGGCCGAGCTGATGACGATCGCCAGCCTGGTCGAGGCCGAGGGCCGCGGCGACGACATGCCGAAGATCGCCCGGGTCATCTACAACCGGCTCGAGACCCGACAACGCCGAGACCAACGGCCTGCTGCAGATCGACGCGACGGTCAACTACGCGCTCGGCCGGAACCTCGGTCGTCGCGCTGACCGGAGGAGCGACCTCCAGGTCGACTCGCCGTACAACACCTACCTGCACCCGGGCCTGCCGCCGGGGCCGATCGAGGCGCCCGGGCGACGCGGCCATCAAGGCGGCCGCTCAACCCGGCCGACGGCGCCTGGTACTACTACGTGACCGTCAACCTGAAGACCGGCGAGACGAAGTTCGCCGACGACCTACGACGAGTTCCTGACCAGTACAAGGCGGAGTATCTGCGAGTACTGCGCGACCAGTCCGACGGCGCTGCTGAGCCTGACCGATGCGGTGCGCCGTCCTGGGCGACCCGATCGCCCACTCGCTCTCGCCGGTCCTGCACCGGGCCGGGCTACGCCGCGCCGGGCTGGACTGGGAGTACGACGCCGTCCGGGTCGCCGAGGACGAGCTCGCCGGCTTCCTCGGCGGGCTGGACGCGCGCTGGCGCGGGCTGTCGCTGACGATGCCGCTCAAGCGCCGGGCGCTCGGGCTGGCCCGGTCGGTCACACCGCGGGCCGCGCTGGCCGGCGCCGCCAACACGCTGCTGCTCGAGGACGGCGTGGTCGTGCTCGCCGACAACACCGACCTGCCCGGTGCCGCTGCCGCGGTGCGCGAGCGGTACGACGGGCCGGTGACCGCAGCCACCGTCCTCGGCGGCGGCGCCACCGCGGCCTCCACCGGCCTGGCGCTGTGCGACCTCGGCGCGCGCACGGTGCGGCGTGCTGGCGCGCAGCCCCGAGCGGGCGGCCGACGCCGCGGCCGCGATCGCCGCGCACCCGTCGGCACCCGAGGTGACCGTCGCCGCGCTGGCCGACGGCCGGATCGAGGGCGAGATCGTCGTGTCCACGGTGCCCGCCGAGGCCCAGGACGCCGCGCTGGTCGCCCGCTGCGCCGACGTACCGGTCGTGTTCGAGGTCCTCTACGACCCGTGGCCGACCCCGCTGGCCACCGCGGCGGCCGACCGGGTGCTGGTCGGCGGGCTGGACCTGCTGGTGCACCAGGCGGTGCTGCAGTTCGAGCTGTTCACCGGAGTGCCCGGACCGCTGGACGCCATGCGCGCGGCCGGCGAGGAGGTCCTGGCGAGCGCCGCAAGGCCACCGGGTGAGCGACGTCCAGGCCGCCGCCGTCCTGCTGGGCGTGGTGGCCTGCGGGCTGGGTGGGTACGCCGTCCCGGCGCTGATCGGCCGGCTCCCCGAGCCCGAGCCGGACCCGGAGCACCCGAAGACGCCGTACGTCGAGGTCGCCACGAGCCCCGGTCTCGGTGCGGTCGCGGTGCTGTTGTCGGCGGTCGCGGGTGGGGTGGTCGGGGCGTCCGTCGGGCTGGCCTGGCCGCTGCTGTTCCTGCTGCCGCTGGTCCCGGTCGGGGTCGCGCTGGGCGTGGTCGACTGGCGCACCCACCTGCTGCCGACCGCCGTCGTGTGGCCGACGTTCGCGGGCGTCGCGGTGCTGGCCACCGTGAGCGCGCTGCTCGAGGACGACCTGGCCGCGCTCGGCCGGGCCGGGCTCGGGGCGGCCGTGGTGTTCGCGTTCTTCCACCTGCTCTGGTGGGTCCACCCCGCCGGGATGGGGTACGGCGACGTCCGGCTGTCCGCCGTGCTCGGCTTCGCGCTCGGCTACCTGGGCTGGCCGGAGCTGCTGGTCGGCATCTACGGCGGGTTCCTCGCGTTCGCGGTGTCCGGGTTCGTCGTCGCGATGGTGCGCCGGGACCGGCAGGTGCTGCGGACGTCGTACCCGTTCGGCCCGTTCCTGCTGGTCGGCGCGCTCGCCGGGCTGGCCGTCGGGCCGGAGATCTGGAGCCATCTCGTCACCGGGTGACCGCCGACGCCGGTCGAATCCGGCGTGAAACACTTGCGCCATGCTGCGTTGGCTCACCGCGGGCGAGTCCCACGGCCCGTCCCTGGTCGCGATCCTCGAGGGGCTGCCGGCCCATGTCCGGGTGACGTCGGCCGACATCGCCGACGCGCTCGCCCGGCGCCGCCTCGGCTACGGCCGCGGCGCGCGGATGAAGTTCGAGCAGGACGAGGTGACCCTGGTCGGCGGCATCCGCCACGGCGAGACCCATCGGCGGCCCGGTCGCGATCCAGATCGGCAACACCGAGTGGCCGAAGTGGGACAAGGTGATGTCGGCCGACCCGGTCGACCCGGCCGAGCTCGACGCGCTGGCCCGCAACGCCCCGCTGACCCGGCCCCGGCCCGGGCCACGCCGACCTGGCCGGCATGCAGAAGTACGACTTCGACGAGGCCCGCCCGATCCTGGAGCGCGCCTCCGCCCGTGAGACCGCCGCCCGGGTCGCGCTCGGCCGGGTCGCGTCCAACTTCCTCGAGCAGTCCGTCGGCGCCCGGATCGTGTCGCACGTGATCGAGCTCGGCGGCGTCCGCGCCCCGGCCGGGCTCTGGCCCGAGCCCGACGACGTCGCCCGGCTCGACGAGGACGCGGTCCGCTGCCTCGACCCGGACACCGCGAAGCAGATGGTCGCGCGCGATCGACCAGGCGCACAAGGACGGCGACACGCTCGGCGGCGTCGTCGAGGTCGTCGTCCACGGGCTGCCGCCGGGCCTCGGCTCGCACGTGCACTGGGACCGCCGCCTCGACTCGCGGCTGGCCGGCGCGCTGATGGGCATCCAGGCGATCAAGGGCGTCGAGGTCGGCGACGGCTTCGAGCTCGCCGCCACCCCGGGCTCGCTGGCGCACGACGAGATCGTGCCGACCGCCGACGGCATCCGCCGGGTCAGCGGCCGCTCCGGCGGCACCGAGGGCGGCATGACCACCGGCGAGATCCTCCGGGTCCGCGCCGCGATGAAGCCGATCGCCACCGTGCCCCGCGCGCTGCGCACCGTCGACGTCGCCACCGGCGAGGAGGCCGTCGCCCACCACCAGCGCTCCGACGTGTGCGCCGTTCCGGCCGCCGGCATCGTCGCCGAGGCGATGGTCGCGCTGGTGCTGGCCGAGGCCGTCCTGGAGAAGTTCGGCGGCGACTCGGTCGCCGAGACCCGCCGCAACGCCGAGAGCTACCTGGACACGCTGAGGTTCAGGTGAGTCCTCGGGTGGTGCTGGTCGGCCCGATGGGCGCCGGCAAGACCACGGTCGCCGGGCTCCTGGCCGAGGCGCTGGGGCGTCGCCGCCCGCGACACCGACCGGGACGTCGAGGCCGCCGAGGGGCGCACCATCGCCGACATCTTCGTGGACTCCGGCGAGGCGGAGTTCCGCGCGGCTGGAGCGCGCGGCCGTCGCCGAGGCGCTCGCCACCCACGACGGCGTGCTGGCGCTCGGCGGGGGAGCGGTGCTCGACCCGGCGACCCGCGAGCTGCTCGCCGGCCACGAGGTCGTGTTCCTCCGGGTCGGGCTGTCCGACGCCGTGAAGCGGGTCGGGCTCGGCACCGCGCGGCCGCTGCTGCTCGGCAACGTCCGCGGGCAGATCAAGACGCTTCTCGACGAACGCACCCCGATCTACGAGTCGGTGGCTACCGTGGTCGTGGACACCGACGGCCGCACCCCCGAGGATGTCGCGGTGGAGATCGACACGGCGCTCACGCGGAGGGCTCGGTCGTGAAGGGGGGCAGGATGAAGAAGAAGGACACCGTGCTGCGGGTCGCCGGGCCGTCGCCGTACGACGTGGTCATCGGCCACGACCTCTCGGAGCGGCTGCCGCAGATGCTCGGCGTCGGCGTGCAGCGGGTCGCGGTCGTCTTCTCCGACGCCCTGGCCGAGCTGGTCCGCCCGGTGCTCGACTCGCTCGCGGCGGCGTACGACGTGATGGTGCTCCCGATCCCCGACGGCGAGCGCGCCAAGAAGGCCGCGGTCGCGGTGTCGTGCTGGGAGGCGCTCGGCGAGGCCGGGTTCACCCGGTCCGACGCGCTGGTGACCTTCGGCGGCGGCGCGACCACCGACGTCGGCGGCTTCGTGGCCGCGACCTGGCTGCGCGGCGTGAAGGTCGTGCACGTCCCGACCACGCTGCTCGGCATGGTCGACGCGGCGGTCGGCGGCAAGACCGGCATCAACACCCGCAGCGGCAAGAACCTGGTCGGCGCGTTCCACGAGCCCGCCGGCGTGCTCTGCGACCTCGCGACGCTGCGCAGCCTGCCGCGCGCCGAGCTGGTGGCCGGCCTCGGTGAGGTCGTGAAGTGCGGCTTCATCGCCGACCCGGAGATCCTCGCGCTGATCGAGGACAACGACCCGGCCGCGATCACCGCCGGACTCCGCGGTGCTGCGCGAGCTGGTCGAGCGGGCGGTCTCGGTCAAGGCCGACGTGGTCGCCGGCGACCTCAAGGAGACCGGCGGCGCCGAAGGGCCACCCCGGCCGCGAGGTGCTCAACTACGGCCACACGATGGCGCACGCGATCGAGCGCACCGAGAACTACCGGATCCGGCACGGCGAGGCCGTCGCGATCGGGTGCGTGTACGTCGCCGAGCTGGCCAGCCGGGCCGGCACCCTCGACTCCGAGGTCGTCGAGCGGCACCACGACGCGTTCGCGCGGGTCGGGCCTGCCGACGACGTACTCCAAGGCGTCCTTCGACGACCTGCACCGGGCGATGAAGGTGGACAAGAAGTCCCGCGGCTCCCAGCTCCGGTTCGTGGTGCTCTCCGACATCGCCGTCCCGACCGTGCTCGCCGGCCCGTCGGTGGCCGACCTGCGCGACGCCTACGCCGCGATCGGCGGCGTCGCGACGTGAAGGTGCTGGTGCTCAACGGCCCCAACCTGGGCCGGCTGGGCCGTCGGCAGCCCGAGATCTACGGCGCCACGACGCACGCCGAGCTCGCCGCACCTGTGCGTCGAGTGGGGCCGGGCGCTCGGCCTGGACGTCGAGGTGCGGCAGACCAACCACGAGGGCGAGATGCTCGACTGGCTCAACGCCGCCGCCGACGACGGCGAACCCGGTCGTGCTCAACGCCGCGGCCTGGACGCACTACTCCTACGCGATCTTCGACGCCTGCGCGCAGCTGGTCGCCCCGCTGGTGGAGGTCCACATCTCCGACCCCCACCAGCGTCCCGAGGAGTTCCGGCACACGTCCGTCGTGACGCCGTACGCCACCGAGGTGATCGCCGGGCCACGGCATCGACGGCTACCGGATGGCACTCGAGGTCATCGCCCGACGTTGAATCGGGAGTTTTGGTCAGTTGAGTCGGGAGTTCTGGTCAGCATCGTGACCAGAACTCCCGATTCAACCGTCCAGAAGTCCCGACTCAACGTCAGGTGAGGCTGCCGATCCAGGTCAGCGACGCCGACTCGAAGCTGTTGAACCCGAGCGGCACGGTCGAGGTCTGCGTGACCGTCGTGGTGATGAACTCGCCGGCGTTGAGCCTGCACGACGCACGTCGCGTTGACGAAGGTCGCGAGGGTGGGGCTCGCCGACCCCCGTCGGTCGAAGCAGGCCGGGTTCGAGTTGCTGCCGTTGATCGCGATGGCGACGGTCCGGACACCGGTGGCGTTGCCGTCGAACCCGAGCGAGGCGTGCGCCAGGTAGAGCCCGCTGACCGGGGCGACCAGCTTGGTGCCCTCCGCGGGGTCGTACATGGAGGCGACAGTCTCGTACTGCTGGCCGCTGCCCCAGTTGACCGTGGTGACGGTGGTGTCGGGCACGTCCATGGCCGACCCGGTGATCCGCACCGCCGGGATCACCGCGATCTCGGGGATGCCGACCGTGTCCGGCCCGATCTCGGGGTTCGGGTAGCTGCCGGCGAGGTCGCCGCCCGCGGGGGCGTCCTGGATGGAGCCGGCCGGTCCGGGCTCGCCCTGCGGGCCGGCAGGCCCCGCAGGCCCGGCGGCCCCTGCCGGCCCGGTGGGCCCGGTGTCGCCCGCCGGGCCTTCCTGGCCCTTGAGGGCGTTGCGCGCGGTGGCGCTGATGTCCTTGGTCTGGATGGTGCCGTCCTTGATCTGCTTGCTCGTGACGAGCTTCCCCGCGGCCTTCGCGGCGTCGGACGCGACGGCCGGCCCGTTGAGGGCGACGAAGAGGGCGAGCATGCCGAGAGCGACGCCGATCCACTGACGCTTGAAGGTGTCCATCTGTCGACGGTAGGTACGGCCCCATCGAGCGGCCATAGGTCGTCCGGGCCATCGCGCTGACACGTCTGGAACGCCGATCGGAACCGATGGGGCTGGGGGCGCGTCCGAGCAGGCATGGACGCGAAACTGACGGTGAGTGTGCGCAGCATCCTGGTGACGGCCCTCGTGGTTCTGGCCCTACTGGTCGCCTACCTGCTCGGGAGCGCGGGTGGTGGCGGGTCACCGGCGCAGGCGGTCGAGGAGGAGCAACCCTCGGCGGAGCAGCCGCGGGAGCTCACCATGACGGGCACCGGGGACGCGACCGCGGTCCCGGACCAGCTGTCGTTCGACCTCGGCGTGACCGCGGTCCGACCCGACCTGGACGCCGCGCTGGACGCCGCCAGCGCCACCATGGACCGGGTGCTCGGGACCCTGGCCGAGCAGGGCGTCGCGAAGGCCGACGTGCAGACGACCGGGCTGTCGATGTCCGCGGTGTACGACTACGACCCGTACGACCCGCCGACGATCACCGGCTACCGGGTCAACCAGCGCGCGACCGTGCTGGTCCGCGAGCTGAAGCAGGGCGGCGCCGCGGTGGCCGCCGCGGTCGAGGCCGGCGGCAACGAGGTGCGGGTCGGCGACATCCGGCTGCTGGTCGGGGACAGCGACGCGGTGATGGCGGAGGCGCGCGACGCCGCCGTCGCGGAGGCCACCGAGAAGGCCGAGCAGTACGCCGCGGCCTCCGGACAGGAGCTCGGAGAGGTGCTCACGCTCCGGGAGGTGCCGGATCAAGCCGGTGCCGACGCCGGTGTACGCCGAGCTCTCCGCCGCGAAGCTCAGCCGCGACGCAGCGTCGGTCCCGATCCGCGCGGGCAAGGAACGGGCGGCCGTGACCGTGCGACTGGTGTGGGAGCTGACGTAACGCTGGTTTCAGGAGGGGTCGGTCCAGCCGATAGACTCGTGCGCTGGTGCCCGGTCCGCCGGGCGACCACTCCGATCCCTCGACGTACGAAGGCTGACACGCGCGCATGGCAACGACGAACGACCTGAAGAACGGCATGGTTCTCAACATCGACGGCCAGCTCTGGGCGGTTGTGGAGTTCCAGCACGTCAAGCCCGGCAAGGGCCCGGCCTTCGTGCGCACCAAGCTGAAGAACGTCGAGTCGAACAAGACCGTCGACAAGACGTTCAACGCCGGCACCAAGGTCGAGACCGCCACGGTCGACCGCCGCACGCATGCAGTACCTCTACAACGACGGCTCGTCGTACGTCTTCATGGACGTGCAGAGCTACGAGCAGCTCGAGATCAGCCCCGACATCGTCGGCAACGCCGCCAACTTCCTCCTGGAGAACCAGGAGGCCGTCGTGGCCACCAACGAGGGCCGCGTGCTCTTCATCGAGCTCCCGGCGTCGGTCGAGCTGCTGATCACGTTCACCGAGCCCGGCCTGGCCGGCGACTCCGCCACCGGCCGCACCAAGCCGGCGACGCTCGAGACCGGTCACGAGATCCAGGTGCCGCTGTTCATCAACCAGGGCGAGAAGGTCAAGGTCGACACCCGCGACTCCTCCTACATGGGGCGCGTCAAGTCCTGATGAGTGCCCGTTCGAAGGCCCGCAAGCGCGCGCTCGACGTCCTGTTCGCCTCCGACGTGCGCGGCGAGTCCGCGACCGAGGCGCTGGACCGGGCGATCGCCGAGGGCGAGGGCCCGACCAACGACTACACCGCGCAGCTGGTGCGCGGCGTCGAGGAGCACCGGGCCCGCATCGACGAGGTGCTGGCGTCGTACTCCGAGGGCTGGTCGCTCTCGCGGATGCCCGCGGTGGACCGCAACGTGCTGCGCCTCGGCGTGTGGGAGCTGCTGTACGCCGACGACGTGCCGGACGCCGTCGCGGTCAGCGAGGCGATGGCCCTGGTCTCCGAGCTGTCCACCGACGACTCCCCACAGTTCGTGAACGGTGTGCTCGGCAACATCCAGCGCAACAAGGAGTCCCTAGTCTGAGCACATGAGTGCTCACGGACGTGGACCTGGTCGTCATCGGTGCGGGACCCGGCGGCGAGTCGCTCGCCACGGGCGCCGCGAAGGCGGGCCTCGAGGTGGTGGTCGTCGACCGGCACCTGATCGGCGGCGAGTGTCCGTACTACGGCTGCATCCCGACCAAGATGATGGTCCGGGCCAGCGACGCGATCGCCGAGGTACGCCGTGCGGCGGTCCTGGTGGGTGACGACGAGCTGACCCTCTCGTGGGCGCCGGTCGCGCGGCGCATCGACGAGGAGGCCACGACCGGCTGGGACGACACCATCGCGGTGGACCGGCTGGTCGACGCGGGTGCGACCGTCCACCACGGCGTCGCCCGGCTGGCCGGCACCGGCCGGGTCACGGTCGAGGTCGCGGGTGGCGAGACCGTCACGTACACCGCCCGCCGTGGGGTGGTGCTCAACACCGGCACCCGGCCGGCGGTCCCGCCGGTCGACGGGCTCGCGGACACGCCGTACTGGACCAACCGCGACGCGGTGCGGGTCACCGAGCTGCCCTCCTCGGTCGTGGTGGTCGGCGGGGGCCCGATCGGCTGCGAGCTGGCGCAGGTGTTCGCGCGCTTCGAGGTGCAGGTGACCGTCGTGCAGCACGGCCCGCGGCTGCTCCCGGCCAACGAGCCGGAGGCGTCCGAGCTGCTCGCGAACGTCTTCGGACACGAGGGGATCCGGGTGCTCACCGACGTCGAGCTGACCCGGGTGTCGTACGCCGACGGCGAGTTCTCGCTCGGACTCGACACCGGCGAGGAGCTCACCGCCGAGAAGCTGCTGGTCGCCGCCGGGCGCACGCCCAACCTGGACGACCTCGGCCTCGAGACGGTGGGCCTCGACCCCGGCGCCCGGACGCTGGAGGTCGACGACCGCCTGCGGGCGGGGGAGAAGCTGTGGGCGATCGGCGACGTCACCGGGCACGGTGCGTTCACCCACGTCTCGATGTACCAGTCGGCCGTCGCGCTGCGCGACATCCTCGGCGAGGCGGGCGCCCCGGCGCGCTACCACGCGGTCCCGCACGTCGACGTTCACCGATCCCGAGGTCGGCGGGGTCGGGATGAGCGAGCAGCAGGCTCGCGACGCCGGGTTGCGGGTGCGCACGGGTTCGACACCGCTGGAGCAGTCCTCGCGCGGTTTCACGCACGGCCCGGGTGGGCACGGACTGATCAAGGTCGTCGAGGACGCCGACCGGGGAGTGCTGGTGGGAGGGACAGCCGTCGGCCCCGCGGGTGGCGAGATCCTCGGCTTCCTGGCCGTCGCGGTCCACGCGGAGGTCCCGGTCGACACCCTCAGGACGATGATCTATGCCTACCCCACCTTCCACCGAGCGATCGAGTCTGCGCTCGCCGATCTCTCCTGACGGCGACTGGGTCGATCACATCGCCCGGGCCGGCCTGGTCGCGTACGGCGTCGTCTACGTGCTCATCGGCTGGCTCGCGATCCAGCTCGCCTTCGGCGACCGCTCGGGCGCCCCGTCGAGCAGTGGCGCCCTGCGCGAGCTCGCCCAGCAGCCGTTCGGTGAGGTGCTGATCTGGGTCGTCTCCGTCGGGATGTTCCTGCTCGCGCTCTGGCAGCTGATCGAGGCGGCGGTCGGCCACCGGGACGAGGAGGGCAAGAAGCGCCTCGCCAAGCGGGCCGGCTCCGTCGGCAAGGCGATCGTGTACGTCGTCATCGGGGTCAGCGGCGTGAAGATCGCCCTCGGCAGCGGCTCGTCGGGCAAGGGCGAGGAGACGTTCACCGCCAAGCTGATGAACCTGCCGGCGGGCCAGCTGCTGGTCGCCGCCGTCGGCCTCGCGATCGTCGGCTTCGGCGTCTACCAGCTCTACCGGGCCTGGACCGAGGACTTCGCCGACAAGCTCGACGCGGAGGGTCAGAGCGGCAAGTCCGGTACGGCGTACCTCGCGTTCGGCCGGGCCGGCTACACCGCCCGCGGCATCGCGTTCATCATCGTCGGCGGGCTCTTCTGCTACGCCGCGGCCACCCACGACGCGTCGAAGTCCGGTGGCCTCGACCAGGCGCTCTTCGAGGTGCTCGACCAGCCCTTCGGCCCGTTCCTGCTCGCGGTGGTCGGTGTCGGCCTGGCGTGCTTCGGGCTGTTCACGTTCGCCCAGGCGCGGCACCTGTCGCGCTAGCTGCGTACCGGTGGCGCGCAACGCCAAATCGGTGGCCTGCGGGCGGCACGGCGCGGCAGCATCGCCCGCATGCCCCTGGCCACGCCCACGTTGCACACCGCTCGGCTGCGTCTGCGCCCCTTCACCGACACCGATGCCGACGACCTGTTCGCGCTGCACAGCAACGCCCACGTGCTGCGCTACTGGGACTCGCCGCCGTGGACCGAGCGCGAGCGGGCCGAGCGCTTCCTCGCGTCCTGTCGGCAGATGGCCGAGGACGGCAGCGGTGCGCGGCCGGCGGTCGAGCGGGCGTCCGACGGGACCTTCCTCGGGTGGTGCGGGCTGACCCGGTGGAACCCGGGGTACCGCAGTGCCTCGCTGGGCTACTGCTTCGACGACGCGGCGTGGGGCCAGGGCTACGCGACGGAGGCCGCCCGCGCCCTGCTGGAGTGGGCGTTCGGCACGCTGGACCTGAACCGGGTCCAGGCCGAGGCCGACACGCGCAACCCGGCGTCCGCCCGCGTCCTGGAGAAGCTCGGCTTCCAGCTCGAGGGGACGCTGCGGGAGGACTGTGTCGTGAACGGCGACGTGTCGGACTCGTGGGTCTTCGGGCTGCTCAGGCGGGAGTGGCCTGGCTAGGCCAGGCCACTCCCGCCTCGATCGCGGCGTCGAGCTCAGGCATCGTCGGAATCGCCGGACCAGTGGTCGTAGTCCGGCCTGCCGTAGCCGTAGCCGTGGTCGTCGCCGTCTCCGCCGTAGCCGCACGTCGTCGCCGTGTCCGCCGTACCAGTGGTCGTCGCCGTCTCCGCCGTAGCCGTCGTCATCGCCCCATCCGGTGCGGATCGCGTCGTCGCCGCTACCTCCGCAGATGAGGTCGTGACCGCGATGACCCATGAGCCGGTCGTCGCCGCCGAGCCCGAAGACCACGTCGTCGCGTCGTGTCCCATGGAGGGTGTCGTCGCCGGCGGTCCCGACGATCGTGGGTCGCGCCCCGGCACAGCTCTCCGCCGCGTGCGCCGGGGCGGCGGACAGCGCGAGGACGCCGAGAAGACCGCTGCGCCGCTGGTGGTGGCCGTCCTGAAGAAGGTTCGCTGGTGCATGATGAGTGCCTTTCCGAGAGGAACTGCGTGATGTCCGGGCGCCGATCAGCCGGGCCGGCTGCGCTGGCGTTCGGCACCCTCTGGATCATCGAAACTAGGTGTGTCCCAGCCGAAACTCGCCGTGGCTAGCCCCCCTGCCGGTACCTGCTGGCGGGTATCCGGTGACACCTAGGCCAGCCCGGCCACCGCCTCGATCGCGGCGTCCACCTGCTCGGGGCTGGTGACGATGCTCGGCCCGAGCCGGAGGTACGACGTGGCGTACGGCGTCGAGCTGGCGACGATGCCCTGCTCGCGCAGCGTCAGCACGGCGTTCTGCGGCGGCATGCCGGGCACGTCGAGGCAGACGATCCCGGCCGACACCGCCGGGTCGACCGGGGTGATCACGGTGACGCCGCTGCCGGCGAGACCCTCCTTGAGCTGGGTCGCCTGCTCGACGGTGCGCTCCACGACCGCGGTCCGGCCGATCCGCTGCTGGAAGGCGAACCCCTCGGCCAGCGCCCAGCGGTGCTCGAAGTCGTGGTAGCCGCCGGGGCTGAGCCGCCCGGCCGCGGGTCTGCGGCGAGAACGACGGGATGATCTCGGTCAGCGGCCCCCAGTTCGCGCCCCAGACGATGCCGGTGCCGCGCGGGCCGAACAGCCACTTGTGGGTGCCGGTCGACAGGAAGTCGCAGCCGAGGTCGGGCAGGTCGACGTCGACCGCGGCGAACCCGTGCACGCCGTCGACGCACAGCAGCACGCCGTCGGGGAGCGCGTCGGCGATCTCGCGCACCGGGGTGCGGACGCCGGTGCTCGAGTGCACCCAGGTGATCGCCACGACCCGGGTGCGGGCGCGTGACGCCGGCGACCAGCCGGTCGACCATCTCGTCGACGGTGGCGGCCGACGGGTCGTCGTACAGCGTCACCCGGCGCGACCTGCGCGCCGGTGCGCAGCGACAGCAGCCGCAGCGCGTCCTCGGTCGAGAAGAAGTCGTGGGTGGTCGAGAGCACCTCGTCGCGCGCGGTCAGCGCGAGCCCGCCGTAGATCACCCCCAGCCCCATCGTGGTGCTGTCGGTGAGCGCGTACTGGCCGGGCGCACCGCCCGCGAACTCCGCCGCGGCGGCGCGGACGTCGTCCTCCAGCCCGATCCCGTCGAGCAGCGCCTGCTCGGTGTCGAAGCCGAGCCGGGCGCGGTGGAAGTCGATCGCGGCCTGGACCTGGGCGGTGTGCGGCGACAGCACGAACGCCGCGAACTGGGACATCTCCGGGTCGAGCGGGAACTGGGCCCGCACCGACTCCCAGTCCGTGGGGTCGAAGTCCGGGACCACCAGCCCGCTCGGGGGAGCGGACGGCGTGGCCGTGGTGGGCGGCCGCGGGATCGGCGTCGTCGTCGCATCCGACGACGAGCGCGGCACCTCCCGCCAGGCCGGCTCCGATCAGGGCGCGTCGGGTCGAGAGCGGCATGGCTCATGATCGCAGGGCTCCCGGGGTGTGGTGACCGCGAGTTTCGGGGAAGGAGCCAGCCAGCAGGATCCCGCCTGGCACCCGAGGGAGGACATCGATGTCGCAGGAAGCATGGAGCTCGGCAGGCTCGCGACACGACCACGACGACACCAGCGACCGGCTCTACTCGGCCGACGACCTCGCGGCGTACGCCGCCCGGCGCGACGCCCGGGCGCCAGGTGGCGCCGGCACCCGCGACACGCACGACCACCTCGCCGACCCCCTCACCGACCCGGTGCTCGTCGACCGGACCGCTCCTTCGCCGGCCGACGCGGCCTACCGCCCGGGCAGCCCGACGGCACCGACGACCCCACCGCCCTCGGGTCCGCCGCCCGGCTACGTGCCCACGGGTGCGGCTCCGCAGGCCCCGCCCGTCGACCCGCCCGAGGCCGAGGAGGGCGAGGTGCGCCGGTTCATGACGGCCACCGACTTCCTCGACCGCCGCGACGCCGAGCAGGAGCACGGCCCGGCGACCTGGGGCTGGCGCGGCAGCGTCCGCCGGTGGTCCGGTGGCCTGGTCTCGCCGCGGATGGGTCCCGCCGAGCGGAGCTACGAGGACGACCGCCGCAGCATCCAGCGGGACTTCGACGGCCCGCGCACGATCGCGTTCATCAACCCCAAGGGCGGCGCCGCGAAGACGACCGGCGTGCTGGCCGCGGGCTACACGTTCGGCACCGTCCGCGGCGGCGGCGTGGTGGCGTGGGACAACAACGAGACCCGCGGCACCCTCGGGATCCGCGGCACCCGCAGCACCCACCGCAACACCACCCGCGAGCTGCTCGAGGACCTCGAGCGGTTCACCGACGTCTACCAGTCGCGGATCGGCGACCTCGGCGCGTTCGTGCGCTCCCAGGGCGACGCCCACTTCGACGTGCTCGCCTCCGACGAGCGCCCGGACGTCACCGGCACCATCCGGGCCCAGGACTTCGACGCGGTCCACAAGCTGCTCGAGCGGTTCTACCGGGTCATCCTGATCGACACCGGCAACAACATGCGCGCCGAGAACTGGCTCGCTGCCGCCGGCGCCGCCGACCTGCTCGTCGTGACCAGCACGGTCCGCGAGGACACCGGCTACAGCGGGCTGTGGATGCTCGACGCGCTCCAGGACGCCGGCTACCAGAACCTCAAGCACAAGACGATCACGGTGCTCTCCGACCCGTCCGCGAACGTCGACGCCAAGCTCGCCGACGACCTGGTCGAGGTCTACCAGCAGCGCACCCGCGAGGTGTTCCGCGTGCCCTACGACCCGGCGCTGGTGGCCGGCTCGGTCGTGCCGTACGCCCAGCTCTCGGCGAACACCCGTCGGCAGTGGCTCAAGGCGTGCGCGGGGATGGCCGCCGCGCTCTGAGCGTTCAGCGCCGGGCGGCGCCCCAGCCGTGCCAGCGGTCGATCTCCATCCACGCCGACGTGCGCGGGCTCTCGTGGTTCGGGTACGGCTTGCCGCCGTAGTGGATGCTCAGCCGGTCGATGTCGGCATGGTCCTCGTCGTCGTACAGCTCCGTGACCCGGCCGACCAGCGAGACGTGGGTGTACCAGCTGTCCTCGTCGAGCACGGTCAGGCTGACCCTCGGGTCCCGGCGCAGGTGGCCGAGGCGGACCCGGGTGTCGTCCATGTTCAGCAGGATCCGGTCGCCGTCGAGCAGGTACCAGGTCGCGACCGTCACGGGGTGGCCGTCGGAGCGGAGTGTCGCGACCACGGCCGGGTTCGGCTTCTCCAGCAGGGTGCGCAGGTCATCGGGGAACGGCAGCTCGGGCATGGACCCACTCAACCACCCGTCGACAAGGTGGTTGAGTGTGCCCATGAAGCCGTTGTGGGTGGTGGCGGGCGTGGTGCTCGTCGCTGATGGGCCTGCTGTGGACGCTGCAGGGGTTCGACGTGATCGGCGGCAGCTCGATGAGCGGCACCACGACCTGGTCGATCATCGGGCCGCTCGTGATGCTCGCCGGCGCCGCGCTCGTGTGGGTCGGGATCCGCGGCCGCGGCGAATTCGTCCGGTCGCTGAAGACCCGCCGTCCCGGTTGCTTCCCGCGGCACCAATCGGGGTAGGGTGCGTCCCGTTCGACATCCTTTAACGAGCCGTCCCGTGAGGCGGAGAAGGAGGTCCGAGGCTGTTGCCTACGCACCCTCAAGAAGTCGCCCGATCGGCCGCCCGCGTCGTCCTCGACGACCGCGACATCGTCCGGGCGCTGACCCGGATCGCCCACGAGATCCTCGAGCGCAACAAGGGCGCCGACGACCTCGTCCTGCTCGGCATCCCGAGCCGCGGCGTGCCGCTGGCCGAGCGGATCGCCGAGCGGATCGCCACCGTCGAGGGGTACGACGTCCCCGTCGGCTCGCTCGACGTGACGATGTACCGCGACGACCTGCGGATGAAGCCGGCCCGCGCGCTGCTGCCGACCGAGATCCCGACCGGCGGCATCGACGGCCGCATCGTGGTCCTGGTCGACGACGTGCTGTTCTCCGGCCGCACCATCCGCGCCGCGCTCGACGCGCTCAACGACATCGGCCGCCCGAAGGCGGTCCGGCTCGCCGTGCTGGTCGACCGCGGCCACCGCGAGCTGCCGATCCGCGCCGACTTCGTCGGCAAGAACCTCCCGACCTCGCTGGTCGAGCGGGTCAAGGTCACCCTCGCCGGCATCGACGACGTCGACGCCGTCACGATCCAGGGAGTGGTCCAGTGAAGCGGCACCTGCTGAGCGCGGCCGACCTGAGCCGCGACGACGCCGAGCTGGTCCTGTCGACGGCCGAGGAGATGCGCTCCCTCGCCGACCGGCCGATCAAGAAGCTGCCCGCGCTGCGCGGCCGGACCGTGGTCAACCTCTTCTTCGAGGACTCCACCCGCACCCGGATCAGCTTCGAGGCCGCGGCCAAGCGGCTCTCGCGCCGACGTCATCAACTTCGCCGCCAAGGGCTCCAGCGTGTCCAAGGGCGAGAGCCTCAAGGACACCGCGCTGACCCTCGAGGCGATGGGCGCCGACGCGGTCGTCGTCCGGCACTCCGCCTCGGGCGCGCCGCACCGGCTCGCCCACTCCGGCTGGGTGCGGTCGAACGTGATCAACGCCGGCGACGGCACCCACGAGCACCCCACCCAGGCGCTGCTCGACGCCTTCACGATGACCCGCCACCTCGGCGCGCCTCGACGGCCGCCGGATCGTGCTCGTCGGCGACGTCCTGCACAGCCGGGTGGCCCGCTCCAACGCGCTGCTGCTGCACACGCTCGGCGCCGAGGTCACCCTGGTCGCGCCGCCGACGCTGTTCCCGGTCGGCATCGAGGGCTGGCCGGTGGAGACGTCGTACGACCTGGACGCGGTGCTGCCCAAGGCCGACGCGGTGATGATGCTGCGCGTCCAGCGGGAGCGGATGAGCGGCGGGTTCTTCCCGACCGCCCGGGAGTACTCCCGCCGCTACGGCCTCGACGGCAAGCGGATGGCGATGCTCCAGGACCACACGATCGTCATGCACCCCGGCCCGATGGTCCGCGGCATGGAGATCACGGCCGACGTGGCCGACTCCGACCGCTCCGTGATCGTCGAGCAGGTCACCAACGGCGTCGCCGTGCGGATGGCCGTCCTGTACCTGCTGCTCGGGCGGCTCCGAGCCGGCCGTCGGAGGAGAAGAGTGAGCACCACCTACCTGATCAAGAACGTCGCGATCCTCGGCGGTGACGCCGACCGACCTGCTGCTCGCGGACGGCGTGATCGACGCAGATCGGCGCCGGATCTCGACAGCCGATCACCGGACGCTCGAGGCGATCGACGCGACCGGGCTGATCGCGCTGCCCGGCCTCGTCGACCTGCACACCCACCTGCGCGAGCCCGGCCGCGAGGACGCCGAGACCGTGGAGTCCGGCACCCGGGCGGCCGCGCTCGGCGGCTTCACCGCCGTGCACGCGATGGCGAACACCGAGCCGGTCGCCGACACCGCCGGCGTCGTCGAGCAGGTCTGGCGACTCGGCCGCGAGGCCGGCTACTGCGACGTGTACCCGGTCGGTGCGGTCACCGTCGGGCCTCCAGGGCCAGCAGCTCGCCGAGCTCGGCGCGATGGCCGACTCGGCCGCGCGGGTCCGGGTGTTCTCCGACGACGGCAAGTGCGTCAGCGACCCGGTGCTGATGCGCCGGGCGCTGGAGTACGTCAAGGCGTTCGACGGCGTCGTCGCCCAGCACGCCCAGGAGCCGCGGCTCACCGAGGGCGCGCAGATGAACGAGGGCGAGCTGTCCGGTCGCCTCGGGCTGGCCGGCTGGCCGGCCGTCGCCGAGGAGGCGATCATCGCCCGCGACTGCCTGCTCGCGGCGCACGTCGGCTCCCGGCTGCACGTCTGCCACGTCTCGACCGCCGGCTCGGTCGAGATCGTCCGCTGGGCGAAGAGCAAGGGCTGGGACGTCACCGCCGAGGCCTGCCCGCACCACCTGCTGCTGACCGACGACCTGGCCGCGACGTACGACCCGATCTACAAGGTCAACCCGCCGCTGCGCTCGGCCGCCGACGTCGAGGCGATCAAGGCCGGCCTGGCCGACGGCACCATCGACATCGTCGCCACCGACCACGCGCCGCACCCGCACGAGGACAAGGACTGCGAGTGGGCGGCCGCGGCGTTCGGCATGCTCGGCCTCGAGACCGCGCTGTCGATCGTGCAGCACACGATGGTCGACTCCGGCCTGCTCGACTGGGCCGGCGTCGCCGAGCGGATGTCCTACGCCCCGGCCCGGATCGGCCGGGTCGCCGACCACGGCCGGCCGATCGCCGAGGGCGAGCCGGCCAACGTGGTGCTCTACGACCCGGCCGCCCGGCGCGTCATCGACCCGTCGGAGTCGGCCAGCCTGAGCCGCAACACGCCGTACCGCGGGATGGAGCTGCCCGGCCGCGTGGTCGCGACGTTCCTCCGCGGCAGGGCCACCGTGCTCGACGGAAAGGTAGGGCTAGCGGGTAGTCGATGACCGGGTAGCAGGGGGGCGCGGGCCGACCGGGATCGGCAGGCTCGGATCACGGCAGGCCGACCGGTCGCCGAGACCCGAGCAAGGAGCCACCGATGTCCACCACCCAGTCGTCCCGCACCACCGGGCTCCGCGCCTGGCACGCCCTCACCGCTCTCGCGCTGCTCGCCGCGCTGGCGGCCTGCGGGGTCGCCGATGCCGACGAAGAGCAGCAGCCGCAGCAGCCGAGACTGACCACGTACCAGCAGCTGGACCGGGAAGACGGCGAGAACGAGAACGAGCGCGAGCGCGACGAGAACGAGCGTGACTGCGACGGCGAGCGCGACCGCAACGGCGAGAACGAGAACGAGCGCGACGAGAACGAGCGCGACGAGAACGAGCGTGACGAGAACGAGCGCGAGCACGACGAGAACGAGCGACGAGGCCGACGAGAACGAGGAAGACGAGCACGAGGAGGACGAGGAGGAGTAGGACGAAGGTGGCGGGAACGAGGCCGCCAGGCCCTGTCCTGCCCCTGAGCGGACAGCGATCGGGGTCTGCTCCCACTGGTAGTGTCATCCGCGATCGACATCCTTTAACGATCCGTCCCGTGAGGCGGAGAAGGAGGTACGGCGTGCCAGCGCATGCCCCGAACCAGCCCGACGGCCCCGGCCCGGCGCTTCTCGTCCTCGAGGACGGCCGCACGTTCCACGGCGAGGCGTACGGCGCCGAGGGCGAGACGTTCGGCGAGGCGGTCTTCAACACCGGCATGACCGGCTACCAGGAGACGCTGACCGACCCGTCCTACCACCGCCAGGTGGTCGTGATGACCGCGCCGCACATCGGCAACACCGGCGTCAACGACGAGGACGCGGAGTCGTCGCGGATCTGGGTGGCGGGCTACGTCGTCCGCGACCCCGCCCGCCGCGCGTCGAACTGGCGCTCGCAGCGCAGCCTCGACGACGAGCTGCGCGCGCAGGGCGTGGTCGGCATCTCGGGCATCGACACCCGGGCGCTGACCCGGCACCTGCGCGAGCGCGGCGCGATGCGGGTCGGCATCTCCTCGACCGAGACCGACGCCGGAGCGCTGCTGCAGCGGGTGCATGGCGTCCGGCGAGATGGCCGGCGCCGAGCTGGCGTCCGAGGTCTCGACCAAGGAGACGTACGTCGTCCCGGCGCATGGGGCGAGAAGCGGTTCACCGTCGCCGCCCTCGACCTCGGCATCAAGGGCATGACGCCGCACCGGATGGCCGAGCGCGGCATCGAGGTGCACGTGCTGCCCGCGACCGCGAGCCTCGACGAGATCAAGGCGGTCGCGCCCGGACGGGCTGTTCTACTCGAACGGCCCCGGCGACCCGGCCGCGACCACGCACCAGATCGACGTGCTCCAGGGCGCGCTGGCCGACGGGATCCCGTACTTCGGCATCTGCTTCGGCAACCAGCTCTTCGGCCGGGCGCTCGGCTTCGGCACCTACAAGCTCAAGTACGGCCACCGCGGCATCAACCAGCCGGTGATGGACCGCACCACCGGCAAGGTCGAGGTCACCGCCCACAACCACGGGTTCGCCGTCGACGCGCCACTCGACGGCAGCACCACCACGCCGTACGGCGAGGCGACGTCAGCCACGTCTGCCTCAACGACGACGTGGTCGAGGGCCTCGAGCTGCGTGACGCCGACGGGAAGCTCACGGGCTTCTCGGTCCAGTACCACCCCGAGGCCGCGGCCGGACCGCACGATGCGGCGTACCTCTTCGACCGGTTCGTGGAGCTCATGGAGTCTCGATACGCAGGCTCGTCCCTCACGACGCGCCTACTCGACCACCGAAAGCGAGGGAGCCTGATGCCGAAGCGCGACGACATCAAGTCGGTCATGGTGATCGGCTCCGGGCCGATCATCATCGGCCAGGCCTGCGAGTTCGACTACTCCGGCACCCAGGCCTGCCGGGTGCTGAAGGCCGAGGGCATCCGGGTGATCCTGGTGAACTCGAACCCGGCCACGATCATGACCGACCCCGAGTTCGCGGACGCGACGTACGTCGAGCCGATCACCCCGGACTTCGTCGAGAAGGTGATCGCCAAGGAGCGCCCCGACGCGCTGCTGCCGACGCTCGGCGGCCAGACCGCGCTCAACGCGGCGATCGCGCTGCACGAGAACGGCGTGCTGGAGAAGTACGGCGTCGAGATGATCGGCGCCAGCTTCGAGGCGATCCACCGCGGCGAGAACCGCGAGATGTTCAACGCGATCGTCGAGAAGGTCGGCGGCGAGACCGCCCGCAGCTTCGTCTGCCACACGCTGGACGACTGCGAGAAGGCGGTCGCCGAGCTCGGCTACCCGGTCGTCGTGCGGCCGTCGTTCACGATGGGCGGCACCGGCTCCGGCATCGCCTACGACGAGACCGACCTGACCCGGATCGCCGGCGCCGGCCTCGCCGCCAGCCCGACCACCGAGGTGCTGATCGAGGAGTCGATCATCGGGTGGAAGGAGTACGAGCTGGAGGTGATGCGCGACAAGGCCGACAACGTCGTCATCATCTGCTCGATCGAGAACCTCGACCCGATGGGCGTGCACACCGGCGACTCGATCACCGTCGCGCCGGCGATGACGCTCACCGACCGCGAGTACCAGCACCTGCGCGACCTGGCGATCGGCATCATCCGCGAGGTCGGCGTCGACACCGGCGGCTGCAACATCCAGTACGCCGTGAACCCTGCCGACGGCCGGGTGATCGTGATCGAGATGAACCCGCGGGTGTCGCGCTCGTCAGCGCGCTCGCCTCGCAAGGCGACCGGCTTCCCGATCGCGAAGATCGCCGCCAAGGTCGCGATCGGCTACACGCTCGACGAGATCCCCAACGACATCACGATGCGCGCCGACGGCTCGAGCACGCCGGCGGCGTTCGAGCCGACGCTCGACTACGTCGTCGTGAAGGTGCCGCGGTTCGCGTTCGAGAAGTTCCCGGGCGCCGACCCGACGCTGACCACGCACATGAAGTCGGTCGGCGAGGCGATGGCGATCGGCCGCAACTTCACCGAGGCGCTGCAGAAGGCGCTGCGCTCGCTGGAGTCCAAGGACGCCGCGTTCGACTGGCACCAGGAGTGGGTCGACCTCGACAAGGCCGCGCTGCTGGCGGAGATCGAGGTCCCGCACGACGGCCGGCTGAAGAAGGTCATGGACGCGCTCCGCGCCGGCGCGACGGCGGAGGAGATCTTCGACCACACCAAGATCGACCCGTGGTTCGTCGACCAGCTGCTGCTGATCAACGAGATCGCCGAGGAGGTCACCGCGGCGCCCGAGCTGACGCCCGGGCTGCTCCGCAAGGCCAAGCGGCACGGCTTCTCCGACGTGCAGATCGGCAAGATCCGCGGCATGACGCCGGACGTCGTCCGCGGCGTGCGGCACGCGCTCGGCATCCGCCCGGTCTACAAGACCGTCGACACCTGCGCCGCCGAGTTCGCCGCGGCCACGCCGTACCACTACTCGTCGTACGACGAGGAGACCGAGGTCGCGCCGCGCGAGAAGCAGGCGGTGATCATCCTCGGCTCCGGCCCCAACCGGATCGGCCAGGGCATCGAGTTCGACTACTCGTGCGTGCACGCGTCGCTGACCCTCTCCGAGGCCGGCTACGAGACGATCATGGTCAACTGCAACCCCGAGACCGTGTCGACCGACTACGACACCTCCGACCGGCTCTACTTCGAGCCGCTCACCCTCGAGGACGTGCTCGAGATCGTGCACGCCGAGGAGCAGGCCGGCCCGGTCGTCGGCGTGATCTGCCAGCTCGGCGGGCAGACCCCGCTCGGTCTCGCGCAGGGCCTCAAGGACAACGGCGTCACCGATCCTCGGCACCTCGCCCGAGGCGATCCACCTCGCCGAGGAGCGCGGCGCCTTCGGCGCGGTGCTCGCCGACGCCGGGCTGCCGGCGCCGAAGTACGGCATGGCGACCAGCTTCCCCGACGCACACCGGATCGCGGCCGAGATCGGCTACCCGGTGATGGTGCGGCCGTCGTACGTCCTCGGCGGCCGCGGCATGGAGATCGTGTACGACGACGCCGCGCTCGAGGACTACATCGCGCGGTCGACCGAGATCGGCCCGGCGCACCCGGTGCTGGTCGACCGGTTCATCGACGACGCGGTCGAGATCGACGTGGACGCGCTGTACGACGGCGAGGAGCTCTTCCTCGGCGGCGTGATGGAGCACATCGAGGAGGCCGGCATCCACTCCGGCGACTCGTCGTGCGCGCTGCCGCCGATCACGCTCGGCAAGGCCGAGATCGACCGGATCCGCGAGGCGACCGAGGCGATCGCGCGCGGCGTCGGCGTGCGCGGGCTGCTCAACATCCAGTTCGCGCTCGGCTCCGACGTGCTCTACGTCCTGGAGGCCAACCCGCGGGCCAGCCGGACCGTGCCGTTCGTGTCGAAGGCGACCGCCACGCCGCTGGCGAAGGCCGCCGCCCGGGTGATGCTCGGGGAGTCGATCGCCGAGCTGCGGGCCAGCGGGCTGCTGCCGGCCACCGGCGACGGCGGCACGCTGCCGGCCGACCAGCCGATCGCGGTCAAGGAGGCGGTGATGCCGTTCAACCGGTTCCGCACCCCGGACGGCAAGCAGGTCGACACGGTGCTCGGCCCGGAGATGAAGTCCACCGGCGAGGTGATGGGCCTCGACGCCGACTTCGGCACCGCGTTCGCCAAGGCCCAGGCCGGCGCGTTCGGCCCGCTGCCGACCAGCGGCAAGGTCTTCGTGAGCATGGCCAACCGCGACAAGCGGCACATGATCTTCCCGATCAAGGTGCTCGCCGAGCACGGCTTCGAGATCCTCGCGACCCAGGGCACCGCGGAGGTGCTGCGCCGCAACGGCGTGGCCGACCACGGTCGTGCGCAAGCACTACGAGGGCGCCGGGCCGGCGGGGGAGCAGACCACGGTCCAGCTGATCCTGGCCGGCGAGATCCAGCTGGTCATCAACACGCCGAACGGCTCCACCAGCGGCTCCTCGGCGCGGCTCGACGGCTACGAGATCCGCACCGCGGCGGTGATGGCCAACATCCCGTGCATCACCACCGTGCAGGGTCTCGGCGCCGCCGTGCAGGGCATCGAGGCGCTCAAGCGCGGGGACATCGAGGTGCGGTCGCTGCAGGACTGGGCCCGCCGGTGATCTACCGGGCGCTCTTCGACCACGTCCTGACCCGGACCGACCCCGAGAAGGCGCACCACACGGCGTTCCGGGCGATCCGGGCGGCGCGTCCGGTCACCCGGCTGCTGCCGAAATCGGCGGACGCCGGGCGAGCCGGTGCACGCGCTCGGGCTGACCTTCCCGAACGTGCTGGGCCTGGCCGCGGGCTTCGACAAGAACGCCGTCGGCATCGACGGCCTCGGCGCGCTCGGGTTCGGGCACGTCGAGATCGGCACGGTCACGGGGGAGGCGCAGCCCGGCAACCCGACGCCGCGGCTGTTCCGGCTGCCCGACGACCGGGCGGTCGTGAACCGGATGGGCTTCAACAACGACGGCGCCGAGGTCGTCGCCGCCCGGCTGAAGGCTCGCGGCCGGCGCGTCCGGCGCCGGTGCTCGGCGTGAACATCGGCAAGAGCAAGGTCGTCCCCGAGGACGGAGGCGGTCCGCGACTACGAGAAGTCGCGCGCGGCTGCTGGCGCCGCACGCCGACTACCTGGTCGTCAACGTCAGCTCGCCGAACACGCCCGGCCTGCGCAACCTGCAGGCGGTCGAGAAGCTCGAGCCGATCCTCACCGCGGTGCAGACGATCGCCGGCGGCGTCCCGCTGCTCGTGAAGATCGCCCCCGACCTCGCCGACGACGACGTGCTCGGCGTCGCCGACCTGGCGCTCGCGATCGGGCTGGACGGCATCATCGCCACCAACACCACGATCTCCCGCGACGGGCTGCGCACCCCGGCCGCGAAGGTCGAGGAGATCGGCGCCGGCGGGCTGTCCGGCGCCCCGCTCACCAGTCGCTCGCTCGACGTGCTCCGGCTGCTGCGCGACCGGGTCGGCCCCGACCTCACCCTGATCGGCGTCGGCGGGATCACCACCGTCGCCGACGCCCAGGCCCGCCTCGACGCCGGGGCGACGCTGGTCCAGGGCTACACCGCGTTCATCTACGAAGGCCCGCTGTGGCCGCGCCGGATCGTCAAGGGAGTGTCATGACCACGTTCGGAGCCCGCCTGCACGCCGCGATCGCCGACCGCGGCCCGTTCTGCGTCGGCATCGACCCGCACGCCGCGCTGCTGCACGACTGGGGCCTCGCCGACGACGTCGCCGGGCTGGAGCGGTTCGCGCTGACGGCCGTCGAGGCGGTCGCGCCGTACGTCTCGGTCGTGAAGCCGCAGTCGGCGTTCTACGAGCGGTTCGGCAGCCGCGGGATCGCGGTGCTCGAGCGGGTGATCGCCGAGTCCCGCGCGGCCGGCGCGCTGGTGCTGCTCGACGTGAAGCGCGGCGACATCGGCTCGACCAGCCAGGCGTACGCCGACGCCTACCTCGACCCGACCTCGCCGCTGGCCAGCGACGCGATCACGGTCAGCCCGTTCCTCGGCTTCGGCTCGCTCGACCCGATCGTCGACACCGCCCGGCGGCACGACGCCGGCCTGTTCGTGCTCGCGCTGACCTCCAACAAGGAGGGCCCGGAGGTCCAGCACGCCGCGCGCCGACGGACGGCACCGTCGCCGGCCGGATGCTCGACCACCTGCGCCGGCTCAACGACGGCGCCGAGCCGCTCGGCTCGTTCGGCGCCGTCGTCGGCGCCACCATCGGCGACACCGACGAGGACCTCGCGTTCAACGGCCCGATCCTCGCGCCCGGGTTCGGCGCGCAGGGCGGCACCGTCGCCGACGTACGCCGGCATCTTCGGCGCCGCCGCCGCGGTCCTGCCGAGCTCCTCGCGCGAGGTGCTGCGGCTCGGCCCGGACGTCGGCCGCGATGCGCGACGCCGTACGCCGCGACCAACGACGAGCTGCGCGCGTGAGGCGTCGTCCTGGCGGTCGGCGCTGCTGCTGCCGCTGCTCGCCGGCGTGCGGGTCCGACCAGGACGTCGTACTGCGACGCCGTCGAGGAGCACCAGCAGGAGCTCAGCGAGATCGTCGGCAGCGGCGAGCCGGACGCGCTGATCCAGGCGCTCGACGTCTTCCGCGAGCTCGCAGGACCAGGCGCCCGACGACATCTCCGACGAGTGGCAGCAGGTGGTCGGGCGGATCGAGGCGCTGTCGGCCGCCCTCGACGACGCCGGCGTCGACCCCGCGACGTACGACCGCGACAACCCGCCCGCCGACCTCACCGACGAGCAGGCGGCGGCGATCGACGCGGCCGCCGACGGAGCTCGGCAGCGGCACCACGCTGCGCGCGCTGCAGGACCTCGACCAGCAGGCCCGCGACGTCTGCAAGACCCCGCTGACGCTCGTGACCGTGCCAGCCTGCCGGGCGTCGATTGCTGCACGGTCGACGGTTCTGACTAGTGTGACCTCTCACCGGCTCCTCCCCATCCACCAGAAGGACCTGACGCACGTGGCTCTGCCCCCGCTCACCCCCGAACAGCGCCAGGCGGCCCTCGAGAAGGCCGCCGCCTCCCGCCGGGAGCGGGCCGAGGTCAAGAACCGGCTGAAGAACTCCGGCGCCTCGATCGTCGACGTCCTCCAGGAGGGCCAGCGCAACGAGGTCATCGGCAAGATGCGGGTCGTCGACCTGCTGCAGTCGATGCCGGGTCTCGGCAAGGTCCGCGCCCGCCAGCTGATGGAGCGGCTCGGCATCGCCGAGAGCCGCCGGGTCCGGGGCCTCGGCACCAAGCAGGTCGCGGCCCTCGAGAAGGAGTTCGCCGCGCGTGACTGACGCGGCCCAGACCCGACGTTCCCGTCTCGTCGTGCTCGCCGGGCCGACCGCCGTCGGCAAGGGCACCGTCGCCGCGGAGGTCCGCCGCAGCCACCCCGAGGTCTGGATCTCGGTGTCGGCGACCACCCGCCCGCCGCGCCCGGGCGAGGAGAACGGCGTCCACTACTGGTTCGTCTCCGACGACGAGTTCGACCGGATGATCGCCGAGGGCGACCTGCTCGAGTGGGCGGTCGTGCACAAGGCGGCCCGCTACGGCACCCCGCGGCAGCCGGTCGAGCTCGCGCTGGCCTCCGGGCAGCCCGGCGATGCTGGAGATCGACCTCCAGGGCGCCCGCCAGGTGCGCGAGACGATGCCGGACGCGCTGTTCGTGTTCCTGAAGCCGCCGTCGTGGGACGAGCTGGTGCGCCGGCTGGTCGGCCGCGGCACCGAGACCGAGGAGGAGCGCGAGCGCCGGCTGGACGACCGCGCGCGAGCGAGCTGGCCGCCGAGCCGGAGTTCGACGTGACCATCGTCAACCACGAAGTTCACGATGCAGCCGAGGAGTTGGTAGCCTTGATGGTAGCAATCCCCAACTGATCTGTGAGGCATCTGCGTGTCTGCTCCCACCATCGCCGCCGAGGGCGTCACCAACCCCTCGATCGACGACCTGCTCACCAAGACCGACAGCAAGTACAAGCTGGTCCTCTACAGCGCCAAGCGCGCCCGGCAGATCAACGCCTACTACTCCCAGCTCGGCGAGGGCCTGCTGGAGTACGTCGGCCCGCTCGTCGACACCCACGTCCAGGAGAAGCCGCTGTCGATCGCGCTCCGCGAGATCAACGACGACCTGCTGACCTGCGAGGACATCGACCCGGCCGAGCTCGCCGCCGAGGAGGCCGCCGCCAAGGCTGCCGCCGCCGACGCGGGCTCTTCGCTGAGCGAGTGACCCGCTGACCACCAGCACCACGCACGAGGCCGCCTCCCCGTCCGGGGGGCGGCCCCGCGTCGTTCTCGGCGTCTCCGGCGGCATCGCGGCGTACAAGGCCTGCGAGCTGCTCCGGCGCTTCACCGAGTCCGGCCACGACGTGACCGTCGTGCCCGACCGCGGCGGCGCTGGAGTTCGTCGGCGCGCCGACCTGGGCGGCGCTGTCCGGCAAGCCGGTCGCCACCGACGTCTGGACCGACGTCCACGAGGTGCCGCACGTGCGGATCGGCCAGGCCGCCGACCTCGTCGTGGTCGCCCCGGCGACCGCCGACCTGCTGGCCAAGGCCGCGCACGGGCTGGCCGACGACCTGCTCACCAACACCCTGCTCACCGCCCGCTGCCCGGTCGTGTTCGCGCCGGCGATGCACACCGAGATGTGGGAGCACCCCGCCACCCAGGCCAACGTCGCCACCCTGCGCGAGCGCGGCGCGCTCGTGATCGAGCCCGCCGAGGGCCGGCTCACCGGCAAGGACACCGGCAAGGGCCGGCTGCCCGAGCCCGACCGAGATCTTCGACGTCTGCCGCGACGTGCTGGCCCGGGCCGCGACCGCAGCCGCGCTCGACCTCGCCGGCCGGCACGTCGTCGTCTCCGCCGGCGGCACCCGCGAGTACCTCGACCCGGTCCGCTTCCTCGGCAACCGCTCCTCGGGCCTGCAGGGCTACGCGCTGGCCCGCGCCGCCGCCGCCCGCGGCGCCGAGGTCACCCTGGTCGCCGCCAACGTCACGCTGCCCGACCCGGCCGGCGTCAAGGTGGTCCGGGTCGAGACCACCGCCCAGCTGCGCGAGGAGGTCGCTGGCGGCGGCCGTCCTCGGCCGACGCGGTCGTGATGGCCGCGGCCCCGGCCGACTTCCGGCCCGGTCGACGTCAGCGACGCCAAGATCAAGAAGTCCGCCGACGGCTCGGCCCCGGCCATCGAGCTGACCCAGAACCCCGACATCCTCCACGAGATCAGCACCGACCGGGCCCGGCCGGGCTCGGTGGTCGTCGGCTTCGCCGCCGAGACCGGCGACGACACCGGGTCGGTGCTCGACCTGGCCCGCGCCAAGCTGGCCCGCAAGGGCTGCGACCTGCTCGTCGTCAACGACGTCAGCGGGGGAGCCGTGTTCGGCAGCCCCGACAACGAGGCGGTGATCCTCGGCGCCGACGGCGCGGCCGTCGAGGTACCCCGCGGCTCCAAGACCGCCCTCGCCCACGTCATCTGGGACGAGGTCGCCGCCAGGCTGCGACTGAGCAGGCTTGAGACCGCCGTCCCGCGATCCGGGACGACGGATAATGTGTGCCACACCTCAAACGTGCGCGAACGGGAGTAGCAGCTGTGACTGGACGTCTCTTCACGTCGGAGTCGGTGACCGAGGGTCACCCGGACAAGATCGCTGACCAGATCAGCGACTCCGTCCTCGACGCGATGCTCGAGCAGGACCCGCACAGCCGGGTCGCCGTCGAGACGCTGCTGACGACCGGTCTCGTCGTCGTCGCCGGCGAGGTGACCACCACCGGCTACGTCGACATCAAGCAGAAGGTCCGCGACCGGATCCTCGAGATCGGCTACGACTCCTCGCTCAAGGGCTTCGACGGCGCCTCCTGCGGCGTGATGGTCGCGATCGGCGGCCAGTCCGGCGACATCGCCCAGGGCGTCGACACCGGCCACGAGAGCCGCACCGGCTCCGTGGACGCGATGGACAAGCAGGGCGCCGGCGACCAGGGCCTGATGTTCGGCTACGCCTGCGACGACACCGACGTGCTGATGCCGCTGCCGATCGTGATCGCCCAGCGCCTCGCCGAGCAGCTGACCGCGGTCCGCAAGGACGGCACGCTCGACCTACCTGCGTCCCGACGGCAAGACCCAGGTCACCATCGAGTACGACGCCGACAACCGCCCGGTGCGCGTCGACACCGTCGTGCTCTCCACGCAGCACTCCGAGGAGACCGAGCTCGACACCCTCGAGGCCGACGTCAAGAAGCACGTCATCGACCCGGTGCTCGACACCTTCGCGATCCCGTCCGAGGGCTACCGGCTGCTGGTCAACCCGACCGGCCGCTTCGTCGTCGGCGGCCCGATGGGCGACGCCGGCCTGACCGGCCGCAAGATCATCGTCGACACCTACGGCGGCATGGCCCGCCACGGCGGCGGCGCCTTCTCCGGCAAGGACCCGTCGAAGGTCGACCGCTCCGCCGCGTACGCGATGCGCTGGGTCGCCAAGAACGTCGTGGCCGCCGGCCTGGCCACGCCGCTGCGAGGCCCAGGTCGCCTACGCGATCGGCAAGGCCCAGCCGGTCGGCGTCTTCATCGAGACGTTCGGCACCGGCGTGGTCAGCGACGAGAAGATCCAGCAGGCCGTCCTCGAGGTCTTCGACCTGCGCCCGGCCGCGATCATCCGCGACCTCGACCTGCTGCGCCCGATCTACGCCAAGACCGCGGCGTACGGCCACTTCGGCCGCGAGCTCCCCGAGTTCACCTGGGAGCGCACCGACCGCGCCGACGCGCTGAAGGCCGCCGCCGGCTCTGCTAAGCCCTAGGCTCGCGCCATGTCGAGCAGAGCGTGGGTCCTGGTCGGTCTCGGATCCGTCGGCGCCCTGCTGGCCGCAGGGCTTGCGGTCGCGCCCGTCGTGGCGCAGCCGGCGCCGGACACCGACCGCGCGGCCGCCGCACGCCTGGCCGCCGACGCGGACGGTCGGCTGACGGTCCGCGACGGCTTCGTCGGCGTGCCCGCCGGGGTCGAGGTCGACAACCCGGCGGTGACGTCGAAGACCCCGGTCGCGGCCGCTGCGGACGCCCACCTGGCCCGGTACGGCGCCGCGCTCGGCGCCTCCAGCGCCACGCTCCGGCGCAGCTCGGTCGAGGGCGCGGCTGTCCGGGAACGACCGTGGTGCGCTACCAGCAGTAGGTCGGCGGGCTGCCAGTGCTCGGCGGCGAGGTGCTCGTGAACCTGCGCGCCGACCGGTCCCTGGCGTCGGTCGTCTCGCGACCTGGCGGCTCCGACCGCGGTCACCGCACCGCCGGCTCGGCGCGTCGGCGCGGCCGACCGAGCGCGTGAGCGCGTGGCGAGGACCAGCCGGACCCCGGGTCGCCTGCTCGACGGTCGAGAGCGCCGGGCGGTGGTTCTACGACCCGGCCGCGGTCGGCCTGGCCAGCGGCCTCGGCGCCCGCTCCGTCTGGCGGTTCGAGGTCACGGGCGGCCCCGCCGTACGACGCCTGGTGCTGGTCGACGACCAGCTGGGTGCGGTGCTCCTCGAGGCCGACCTGATCGCGCACGTGGACCGGGTCGTGTGCGACAACCGCAACAAGCCGCGCTTCGACGATCCCTGCACGAGCCGGTTCGCCCGGGTCGAGGGCGGGCCGGCCGAGCACGGTGACCGACGTGAACGGCGCCTACGACCTCAGCGGCGCGGTCGCCGACTTCTACGAGGAGGTCGGCGGACTCGACGTGACCGCGCAGCTCGGGGTCGAGGTCGACGGCAAGCCGATGCTCGGCTCGACGGTGCGCTACTGCATCGCGCGGTTCGACTGCCCGATGCAGAACGCGTTCTGGAACGGCGTCGGCATGTTCTACGGCGACGGGTTCGCCAACGCCGACGACGTGACCGGGCACGAGATGACGCACGGCGTCATCGAGCACGGCCCCGAACTCCTCTACTGGGGCCAGTCCGGCGCGATCAACGAGTCGATGGCCGACATCATGGGCGAGATCCTCGACCACCGGCACCCCTCGCCGGGGGACACCGCGGACAGCTGGCAGATGGGCGAGGACCTCGTCGGGATCGGGGCGCTCCGCGACCTCGCCGACCCGCGGGAGTTCGACCAGCCCGACCGGATGACCAGCAAGCTCTACACGAACGACTCCGAGTACGGGTACTACGACGGCGGCGGCGTCCACACGAACAGCGGCGTCGGCAACAAGACGGCGTACCTGATCAGCCAGGGCGGCACCTTCAACGGGCAGACCATCACCGGGATCGACGCCGGCGACCCGGGACTCGGCAAGACCGCGGTCCTGTACTTCGACGCGATGCACGCCCTGGTGTCCGGCAGCGACTACGCCAACCTCGCGGACGCGCTCGACCAGACCTGCCAGGACCTGGTCACGGGCGGAGTCGCCGGCTTCACCGCTGCGGACTGCGCGACGGTCCAGGCCGCCGTCCTCGCGACCGAGCTGCGGACCACGCCGACCAACGCGCCGCAGCCGGCCGACGCGCCGATGACCTGCCCCGAGGGCACCGAGGTGCGGGTGATGTTCGACAGCGAGACCGGGAACCCGGCCGGCAAGTTCTCCGGCCGGAGAGCGGTCTGGAAGCGCGATGCCGAGAAGCCGATCGGGCGGAACGCCTACTCCGGCACGGGCTCGTGGTTCGCCCGGAACACCGACCCCGCCTGGACCGGCGGCCCACGGATCGGCAGGCTGCGCTCGGAGGCGTCGATCCTGCTCCCGGCCGGGCAGCCGTCGTTCGTGCACTTCCAGCACTGGTGGGTGTACGAGTACGCGCCCGGTAGGACGGGCAGGCCCCGGTACTTCGACGGCGGGACCGTCGAGATCGACGACCGGAGCGACAACCGGGCTGCGGTCGACGCCTCGGGGCTGCCCTGGGTGAACGGGCCCGAGCGGGTCCTGGCCTCCGGGTGGGGAACCGTCCACGGCGGGATCTCGGCGTTCGCCGGAGACAGCTTCGGCTGGCTCGCCAGCAGGGTGGACGTGTCGGCGTACGCCGGCCGGCCGATCCGGCTGCAGTTCACCAGCCGGTCCAACCGGGTCGGCTCGATCATCGGCTGGTTCCTCGACGACATCCGGGTCTACACCTGTGACCCGGCCTAGCGCGGTCGGCGGGCGCTGGTAGAACTGCGCCCATGACCGACCCGCAACCCGAGCTGCTGCCCGGGATGGTCCGGGCGACGGTCAAGGAGTCGCAGGCCAAGGCGCGGGCCACCCGGGCCCGCAAGGCGGCCGAGGCGGAGCCGGCGGCCGTCGACCCGGTCGCGCAGGTGCTCGTCGACCTGCCGCTGGCGCACCTCGACCGGCCCTTCGACTACGCCGTGCCCGCGGCGATGGCCGACGACGCCGTCCCCGGTGCCCGGGTGAAGGTCCGCTTCGCCGGGCAGGACGTCGACGGGTACGTCGTGGCCCGGGTCGCCGCCTCCGACCACCAGGGCCGGCTGGCGCCGCTGCGCCGCGTGGTCAGCGCCGAGCCGGTGCTCGCGCCCGCAGGTCGCCGCCCTCTCCGCCGACCTCGCCGAGCGGTACGCCGGCACCCGCTCCGACGTGCTCCGGCTGGCCGTCCCGGCCCGGCACGCGACCACCGAGCGGGAGCCGTCGCCGGCCGCCGAGCCGACCTCCTGGGACGCCGCGGCCGGTGAGGCCGCCTGGGCCGACCACGAGCCGGGGGCCGCGTTCCTGCGCCACCTCGCCGACGGCGGCCGCCCGCGCGCGGTCTGGACGGCCGCGCCGGCCACCGACTGGCCGGCGCTGGTCGCGCACGCCGTCGCCGCGACCGTGGCGTCCGGCCGCGGTGCGCTGGTCTGCGTCCCCGACGGCAAGGACGTCGCCCGGGTCGACGCGCGCGCTCACCGACGTCCTCGGGCCGGGCCAGCACGTCACGCTGACCGCCGACTCCGGCCCGGCGCGGCGCTACCGCGACTTCCTCGCGGTCAGCCGCGGCGCCCGCCGGGTCGTCGTCGGCACCCGCGCCGCGAGCTTCGCGCCGGTCCACGACCTCGGGCTGGTCGTCATCTGGGACGACGGCGACGACCTGCACGCCGAGCCGCGCGCGCCGTACCCCCACACCCGCGAGACGCTGCTGCTCCGCGCCGAGCGGGAGGGCGCCGCCGCGCTGGTCGGCGGCTTCGTGCGCACCGTCGAGGGCGAGTACCTCCTCCGCACCGGCTGGGCCCGCGAGCTCGACCCCGACCCGCGAGGCGCGGCGCCGGGTCACCGTGGCGATCGCCGGCGAGCCGGTGTCCGCGACGTGCAGGCCCGCGGGGCGCGGATCCCGCGCGAGGTGCACACCGCCGATCCGCGACGCGGTCGAGCACGGCCCGGTGCTGGTGCAGACCCCGCGGCTCGGCTACGTCACCGCGCTGGCCTGCGAGCGCTGCCGCACGCCGGCCCGCTGCGACGCCTGCCAGGGGCCGCTGGCGCTGACCGGGCCGACCACGCCGCCGGCCTGCCGCTGGTGCGGCGTCGTCGCCGAGGCGTGGGCCTGCGGCGAGTGCGGCCACCGCGGGCTGCGCGCGCCGGTCCTCGGCGACGCGCGCACCGCCGAGGAGCTCGGCCGCGCGCTTCCCGGGCGTCACCGGTGCGCACCAGCTCCGGCGACCAGGTGCTCGCCACCGTCGCGCGACCAGCGCCAGATCGTGGTCGCGACGCCGGGCGCCGAGCCGGTGGCCGAGGGCGGGTACGCCGCCGTCGTGCTGCTCGACACCTGGCTGCTGCTGTCGCGGATCGACCTGCGCGCCGAGGAGGAGGCGCTGCGCCGCTGGGCGAACGCCGCCGCCCTGGCCCGCCCCGGCGGCCGGGTGGTCGCGGTCGGCGATCCCGGGCACCCGGCGCTGCAGGCGCTGGTGCGCTGGGACCCGGCCGGCTTCGCCGCCCGCGAGACCGACGGAGCGGCTCCGAGGCGCACCTGCCGCCGGCGAGCCGGCTGGCCACGATCACCGGCGAGCCGGGCGCCGTCGACGACGCGCTCACGCTGCTCGCCGCGCCGCCCAGCGCCGAGGTCCTCGGCCCGGTCGACATCGGCGAGGGGGAGTGCCGGGTCGTGGTGCGGGTGCCGCGCGCCCACGGCGCCGACCTCTCCCGGGCGCTGGGCGAGCTCCAGCGGGTCCGCTCGAGCCGCAAGCTGGACGCCGTACGGATCCAGGTCGACCCGCTCGACCCTCTGACCGTCGCTCCCTAGACTCGCCCCGTGGCCATCCAGCCGATCCGCCTGTTCGGCGACCCGATCCTCCGCAAGCCCGCCCTCGAGGTCGTCGACTTCGACAAGGAGCTGCGCCGACTCGTCGAGGACCTCACCGACACCATGCTCGAGGCGCCCGGCGCCGGCCTCGCCGCGCCGCAGATCGGCGTCGGCCTGCGGGTCTTCACCTGGCACGTCGACGGCGAGGTCGGCCACCTGGTCAACCCGCGGCTGGACCTGTCCGACGAGATCCAGGACGGCCCGGAGGGCTGCCTGTCGATCCCGGACCTGACCTTCGACTGCAAGCGCGCGCTGTCGGTGGTCGCCCGCGGCTTCAACATGCACGGCGAGCCGGTGACCATCGAGGGCTCGGACCTGCTGGCCCGCGCGATCCAGCACGAGACCGACCACCTCGACGGGGTGCTGTTCATCGACCGGCTCGACACCGAGGCCCGCAAGGCCGCGATGCGCGAGATCCGCGAGTCGGAGTGGTTCGGCCTCGAGCAGCCGCTGGTCAAGGTCTCGCCGCACGCCACCCGCGGGCTGAGCCTCTAGATGCGCGTCGTCTTCGCAGGCACCCCCGAGGTCGCCGTCCCGTCGCTGGACGCGGTCGCCGCCTCCGACCACGAGCTGGTCGGCGTCGTCACCCGGCCCGACGCCCCGGCCGGCCGCGGCCGGCAAGCTGGTCGCCAGCCCGGTCGCGCTGCGCGCCGAGGAGCTCGGCGTACCGGTGCTCAAGCCCGAGCACC
This sequence comes from uncultured Actinomycetota bacterium, assembly GCA_963716655.1. Taxonomy (GTDB): domain Bacteria; phylum Actinomycetota; class Actinomycetes; order Propionibacteriales; family Nocardioidaceae; genus Nocardioides. The sequence continues at coordinate 544,160 of CAVQTV010000001.1, forward strand.
CGCGCGACCCGGAGTTCCAGGACGCGCTGCGCGCGCTCGCGCCCGGACTGCTGCCCGGTCGTCGCGTACGGCGCGCTGCTGCCGCAGTCCGCGCTCGACATCCCGGCCCACGGCTGGGTGAACCTGCACTTCTCGGTGCTGCCGTCCTGGCGCGGCGCGGCGCCCGGTGCAGCACGCGCATCTGGGCCGGCGACGAGGTCACCGGCGCGACCACGTTCCGGATCGTCAAGGAGCTCGACGCCGGGCCGATCTTCGGCGTGATGACCGAGCGGATCCGCCCGAACGACACCGCCGGCGACCTGCTGGAGCGGCTCGCCGAGGGCGGCGCCGGGCTGCTGGTCGCGACCCTCGACGGCATCGCCGACGGCTCGCTCGAGGCCGCGGGCGCAGCAGGCCGAGGGCGTCTCGTTCGCCCCGAAGATCCAGGTCGACGACGCCCGGGTCGACTGGACCCAGCCGGCGATCGCGATCGACCGGCAGATCCGCGCGTGCACGCCGGCGCCCGGCGCCTGGACGACGTACGCCGGCGAGCGGCTCAAGCTCGGACCGGTCACGGTCACCGACCTGCGTCGTCGAGCCCGGCACGCGTCGCGGTCGGCAAGAGCCGGGTCCTCGTCGGCACCGGCACCCACGCCGTGCTGCTCGGCGACGTCAAGGCGTTCGGCAAGCGGCAGATGCCCGCCGCCGACTGGGCGCGCGGGGTCCGGCTCGAGTCGGGCGCCGGGTTGGGTGACGTGTCCGGTGAAGTCTGAGACCCGCGCCCGCCCCAGGGTCGACCCGGCCCGGCTGGCCGCGCTCGAGGTGCTCAAGGCGGTGCGCGTCGACGACGCCTACACCAACCTGGTGCTGCCGTCCGTGCTGCGCCAGCACGGGCTGACCGGGCGGGACGCCGCGTTCGTCACCGAGCTGGTCTCCGGGACGATCCGGCGGCGGGGCACGTACGACGCGATCCTGGCCGCCTGCATCGACCGGCCGCTGGGCAAGGTCGAGGCGAAGGTGCTCGACGCGCTGCGCCTCGGCACCCACCAGCTGCTGTCGATGCGGGTGCCGTCGCACGCCGCGATCAGCACCACCGTCGACCTGGTCCGGGCCAAGGTCAGCTCGGGCGCCGGCGGCTTCGCCAACGCGGTGCTGCGGAAGGTCTCCGTGCAGGACCTCGCCGACCTGGATCGAGCGGGTCGCGCCGGACCCGCAGGCCGCGCCGTCGCGGTACGCCTCGATCGCCTACAGCCACCCGGGCTGGATCGTCGACGAGCTGCGCGTCCGCGGTCGGCCCCGACCGAGCTGCACGCCCTGCTCGCGGCCGACAACGAGCCGCCGCGGGTCACCCTGGTCGCCCGGCCCGGCCGCTCGACCCGCGACGAGCTGCCCGGCGAGCCCACGCCGTACTCGCCCTACGGCGTGGTGCTGGCCGGCGGCGACCCGGGCGAGATCCCGGCGGTCGCCGAGGGGCGCGCCGGCGTGCAGGACGAGGGCTCGCAGCTGGTGGCGGCGGTCCTCGCCGCGGCCCCGGTCGAGGGCTCGGACAGCGCCTGGCTCGACCTGTGCGCCGGACCCGGCGGCAAGGCCGCCCTGCTCGCCGCGCTCGCCGCCGAGCGCGGCGCCGGGCTGGTGGCCGCCGAGCGGCAGGAGCACCGCGCCCGGCTGGTGCAGCGCGCGCTGCGTGGCGCGGACGGCGTGCTCGGCGTGGTCACCTCCGACGGCACCGCCCCGCCGTTCGCGGCCGGGCAGCTTCGACCGGGTGCTGGTCGACGCGCCCTGCACCGGCCTCGGCGCGCTGCGCCGCCGGCCCGAGGCGCGCTGGCGGCGCCGGCGCCGACGACCTGCTCGCGCTGGTGCTGCTCCAGCGGCGCCTGGTCTCGACGGCGCTCGACCTGACCCGGCCCGGCGGAGTGGTGCTCTACGCGACCTGCTCGCCGGTGCTCGCCGAGACCCGGGGCGTCGTCGACGTCCGTCCTCGACACCCGCACCGACGTCCGGCTCGAGGACGCCGCGGCGCTGCTGCCCGACGTGCCCGACTGCGCCGGCCCGGTCCCCGGCACCGTCCAGCTGTGGCCGCACCGGCACGGCACCGACGCGATGTTCCTCGCGTTGCTGCGTCGTACCGCCTAGTTTGGCGCCATGCCCTCGAAGTCGCCGTCGGTCGAGATCGAGGTCGACGACCGGGTGGTCCGGGTCACCAACCCGGACCGGGTCTACTTCCCCGAGAGCGGCGCGACCAAGCTCGACCTGGTCGAGTACTACCTCGCGGTCGGGCCGGGCATCGTCAACGCGCTGTTCGAGCGGCCGTGCATGCTGCACCGGTTCCCGAAGGGGCTGGCCGGCGACAAGGTGCACCAGAAGCGGGTGCCGCAGGGCGCGCCGCCGTGGCTCGAGACCGTCCGCGCTGCACTTCCCGCGCTGGAACCGGACCGCCGACGAGCTCTGCGTCACCGAGCTCGGCGCGGTGATCTGGGCGGTGCAGATGTCCACCGTCGAGTTCCACCCCTGGAACAGCCGCCGCGAGGACACCGAGAAGCCCGACGAGTGGCGGATCGACCTCGACCCCGGCCCGCTCAGCGACTACGACCAGGTCCGCCGGGTCGCCCACGTCGCCCACGAGGTGCTCGACGAGCTCGGCGCGGTCGGCTACCCCAAGACCAGCGGCAGCAAGGGCATGCACATCTACGTGCGGATCCGGCCCGACCACGGCTTCAAGGAGGTACGGCGGGCCGCGCTCGCCTTCGCCCGCGAGGTCGAGCGCCGGGCGCCTGACGACGTGACGACGACCTGGTGGACGCAAGGACCGCGACCCGCACCACCTGTTCGTCGACTACAACCAGAACGCCCGCGACCACACCATCGCCGCGGCGTACTCCGTCCGCGGCCTGCCCGACGCCCGGGTCTCCACGCCGATCCGCTGGGACGAGGTCGACGACGCCGACCCGCACGACTTCACGATCTTCACGGTCCCGCAGCGGTTCGCCGACCTGGGCGACCTGCACGCCGACATCGACGGCGACGTCTTCGACATCGCGCCGCTGCTGGAGTGGGCCGAGCGCGACGAGCGACGAGGGCGCCGAGCCGCCTGCCGATCCGGAGCGACTGAGTGACCCGGTCGTTTGTCCGTCGAGACACCCAAACTGGCTGTCATTGGGGTGCTTCTCACAGCCACTTTGCGTGCCTCGACGGGAAATGACCGGCTCGATGCGGCTCACTAGACTCCCGGCCGTGGGCCACATCCAGATCACGCCGAGCATCCTCAACGCCGACTTCGCCGACCTCGGCGCCGAGGTCGCGCGGATCGGCAGCGCCGACTGGGTGCACGTCGACGTGATGGACAACCACTTCGTGCCCAACCTGACGTTCGGGCCGACCATGGTCGAGGCGCTGACCCGCGCGACCGACGTACCCCTCGACGTGCACCTGATGATCGAGGACGCCGACCGCAACGCGCTGGCGTACGTCGAGGCCGGTGCCGGCTCGGTGACGTTCCACGTCGAGGCCGCGCAGGCGCCGGTCCGGCTGGCCCGCGAGATCCGGTCGCACGGCGCGCGCGCCAGCATGGCGCTGCGCCGGCCACGCCGATCGACCCCTACGAGGACCTGCTCGCGCGAGCTCGACATGGTGCTGATCATGACCGTCGAGCCCGGCTTCGGCGGCCAGAAGTTCCTCGACCTGTGCCTGCCCAAGATCCGCCGCGCCCGCGAGCTGATGGACAAGCACGGCGTCGAGACCTGGCTCCAGGTCGACGGCGGCGTCTCGCTGGAGACCATCGAGCGCTGCGCCGAGGCCGGGGCCGACGTCTTCGTCGCCGGCTCGGCCGTCTACTCCGCCGACGACCCGGACCGGATGGTCGCCGAGCTGCGCGCCCGCGCCGAGGCCACCCGCAGCTGAGCCCGGTGCCAGTCCGTCGGGCGAACTGGACCTTTGCCCCGTTGCAACCCCGAAAGGTTCCGGTTTCACCGGGGAGCCGGTGAACTGCCCCCCACGGCCCGTGTGACACGGACCACGGGGCCGAGCAGCGCTCCCTGTGGCAGACTTCGCCCCGACGAGTTTTCAACTCGCGTGCTCTGGGGTCGGTGTAATTCCGAGCCGGCGGTGAATGAAGTCCGCGACCCGGTCACAGCCAGTGACCGGTTGACCAGGTGTAACTCCTGGACCGACGGTTAAAGTCCGGATGGGAAGCGCACGCAGGTGTCGTCACGCGTACGTCGTACGTGTGCGACCCGTCAGCCCCGGAGTCCGTGACCGGACATGAGGGGCAGTCGATGACCACGCACGGCAGCCGAGCAGGCCGCGATGCGGCGCGCCCTCGCGCTCGCCGCGACGCCCGGCGTGCCGCTCGGCCCCAACCCGCGGGTCGGCTGCGTGCTCCTCGACGACGACGGGCACGACGGTCGCCGAGGGCTACCACCGCGGCGCCGGCACCCCGCACGCCGAGGCCGACGCGCTGGCCCACGCCGGCGAGCCGGGCCCGCGGCACCACCGCCGTCGTCACCCTCGAGCCCTGCAACCACAGCGGCCGCACCGGCCCGTGCGCGCAGGCGCTGGTCGACGCCGGCGTACGACGGGTGGTGTTCGCCCAGCCCGACCCCAACCCGGCCGCGGCCGGGGGAGCCGACACCCTCCGCGCCGCCGGCGTCGACGTCGAGTGCGGGACTGCTCGACGACGAGGCGCGGGCGCTCAACCGGGTCTGGACGTTCGCGGTCGAGCACGGCCGCCCGTTCGTCACCTGGAAGTTCGCCACCACCCTCGACGGCCGCAGCGCCGCCGCCGACGGCACCAGCCGCTGGGTGAGCTCGCCGGCCGCCCGGATCGACACCCACCGGCTCCGCGCGCTCTGCGACGTGATGCTGGTCGGCACCAACACCGTCGAGGTCGACGACCCGCTGCTGACCGTCCGCGACGAGCACGACCAGCCGCTCGCCGACCAGCCGCTGCGCGCGGTGATGGGGGAGCGCGACCTCGACCCCGGCCGCCGGATCTTCAACGCCGACGCCGAGACCGTGCACCTGCGCACCCGCGACCCGAAGACCGCGCTCGCCGAGCTCTACGCCCGCGACCGCCAGCACGTCTTCCTCGAGGGCGGCCCGACCCTGGCCGCGGCGTTCCTCCGGGCCGGCCTGGTCGACGAGATCGTCGTCTACGTCGCCCCGATGCTGCTCGGCGCCGGCCGCACCGCCGTCGCCGACCTCGGAATCACCACCATCGCCGACGCGTTCCGTCCCCGCGTCGCGGACATCACCGTGCTCGGACGAGGCGACGAGCCCAACGTGCGCCTGACCCTGGAACCCGAAGGAGCCTGAATGTTCACCGGAATCGTCGAGGAGCTCGGCACCGTCGCCGCCGTCGAGGACCAGGGCGACGCGATCCGGCTCACGATCCGCGCGACCACCGTGCTCGAGGACGCCGGCCTCGGCGACTCGATCTCGGTCAACGGCTGCTGCCTCACCGTGGCCGAGCGCGACGGCGACACCTGGACCGCCGACGTCATGCAGGAGACGCTCGACAAGACCAGCCTGTACGGCGTCCGGCCCGGCGACCGGGTCAACCTGGAGCGCGCGGTCACCGCCGACCACGCGGCTCGGCGGCCACATCGTCCAGGGCCACGTCGACGCGGTCGGCACCGTCGCCCGGCGTACCCCCAGCGAGCACTGGGAGGTCGTCGAGATCGCGATGCCGCCGCGACGCTCGCGCCGCTACCTCGTCGACAAGGGCTCGATCACCGTCGACGGCGTCAGCCTCACCGTCGTCGAGGCCAAGGACGACCGGTTCACGGTCAGCCTGATCCCCGAGACCCTGGCCCGCACCACGCTCGGCACCCGGCAGCCCGGCGAGCGGGTCAACCTCGAGGTCGACATCCTCGCCAAGCACGTCGAGAAGCTGCTCGCCTACCGAGGCGAGGAGCACGCCTGATGCTGGACTGGCTCCTCAACGGCACCATCGCGGTCGGCGACGGCTACCTCTCCGTCCGCGAGGTCGTCGGCAACCTCTTCGGCCTGGCCAGCGCGCTGCTCGGCATGCGCCGCCTGGTCTGGGCCTGGCCGGTCGGCCTGGTCGGCAACGTGCTGCTGTTCACGGTCTTCGTGAGCGGCGAGCTCAGCGGCGCGGTCTCCGAGCCGCTCTGGGGCCAGGCCGGCCGCCAGGTCATCTTCGCGGCGGTCAGCCTCTACGGCTGGTGGCGCTGGCAGCACGCCCGGGCGGCGCGGCCGACGGCGGCGCGATCACGCCGCGCTGGGCGACCGGCGCGGAGCGCCTCGCAGATGCTCGGGATCGCGGCGGTCGGCTACGTCGTGGCGTACGAGGTCGCTCCTGCAGATCGGCTCGTGGGGTCCGGCGACCGAGGCCTGGATCCTCGCCGGCTCGCTGCTCGCGACGTACGGCATGGCCCGCGGCTGGGTCGAGTTCTGGCTGGTCTGGATCGCCGTCGACGTCGTCGGCGTGACCACGCTGGTGAACGCCGGCTACTACCCGACCGCCGGCATGTACCTCTTCTACGGCGGCTTCTGCGTCGTCGGCTTCATCACCTGGTGGCGCGTGCAGCGCCGCTCGGTCCCGGCACCCGCCGAGACCCACGAAGGAGCAGCAGCATGAGCGAGCACGACAAGGTCCGGCTCGACACCATCGAGCGCGCGATCGCGGACATCGCCGCCGGCAAGGCGGTCGTCGTCGTCGACGACGAGACCCGCGAGAACGAGGGCGACATCATCTTCGCCGCCAGCAAGGCGACGCCGGAGCTGATGGCGTTCACGATCCGGCACAGCAGCGGCGTGATCTGCGTGCCGATGCCGGCCGACATGCTCGACCGGCTCGAGATCCCGCTGATGACGCCGCACAACAAGGACAAGCTGCGTACGGCGTACACGATCTCGGTCGACGCCCGCGACGGCGTCAGCACCGGCATCTCCGCCGCCGACCGCGCGCACACGGCCCGGGTGCTGGCCGACTCGGCGACCGAGCCGTGGGAGATCACCCGGCCCGGCCACGTCTTCCCGCTGCGCTACCGCGAGGGCGGCGTGCTGGTCCGCCGCGGCCACACCGAGGCCGCCGTCGACCTGGCCACGCTCGCCGGGCTCACCCCGGCCGGCGTCCTGGTCGAGGTCGTCAACGACGACGGCACCATGAAGCGCGCCCCCGAGCTGCGCGAGTTCGCCGACGAGCACGGGCTCGCGATGATCTCGATCGACGACCTGGTCCGCTACCGCCGCCGCCACGAGACCCTCGTCGAGCGGGTCGCCGAGACCCGGCTGCCGACCCGGCACGGCGACTTCACGGCGTACGGCTACCGGATCACCGTCGACGACTCCGAGCACATCGCGCTCGTGTACGGCGACGTCTCCGGCCCCGAGCCGGTGCTGACCCGGGTGCACTCCGAGTGCCTGACCGGCGACGTGTTCGGCAGCCACCGCTGCGACTGCGGCCCGCAGCTCGACGAGGCGCTGGAGCGGATCGTCGCGGAGGGCCGCGGCGTCGTGGTCTACCTGCGCGGCCACGAGGGCCGGGGGATCGGCCTGGTCGCCAAGCTGCAGGCCTACCAGCTCCAGGACGGCGGCCGCGACACCGTCGACGCCAACCTCGACCTCGGCCTGCCGGCCGACGCGCGCCACTACGGCACCGCCACCCAGGTGCTGCGCGACCTCGGCGTCGGCAGCGTCCGGCTGATGACCAACAACCCGGACAAGGTCGAGCAACCTCGAGGACTTCGGGGTCCACGTCGCCGAGCGGGTCGCCGCTCACGCCGCACCCGAACGACCACAACCTGGCCTACCTGCTGACCAAGCGGGACCGGATGGGCCACGACCTGCCCAACCTCGCTGCCGACGGCAGCCGACCTCGCATCGAACGGAGCCTGACCATGGCTGGACACGGAGCCCCCGACCAGGCAGACCGTTCGACGCCAGCGACCTCAAGGTCGCCATCGTCGCGGCGAGCTGGCACACCCAGGTGATGGACGGCCTGCTCGCCGGCGCCGAGCGCGCGCTGCCGGCGAGTACGGCGTCGCGCTCGCAGCGGATCGTCCGCGTGCCCGGCACCTTCGAGCTGCCGGTCGTCGCGACGCGCGCTCGCCGCCCAGGGGTACGACGCCGTCGTCGCGCTCGGCGTCGTGATCCGCGGCGGCACGCCGCACTTCGACTACGTCTGCAACGCCGCCACCGACGGCCTGATCCGGGTCGCGCTCGACCACACGGTCGCCGATCGGCTTCGGCGTGCTCACCTGCGACAACGACCAGCAGGCGCTCGACCGGGCCGGGCTGCGCAGGCTCCCGGGAGGACAAGGGCTACGAGGCGACCGTCGCGCCGCCGCTGCTCACCGCCCGGACCCTGGCCGAGAGTCGCACCGCGGACCCTGACGGAGGTCGCGGGCCCCACGCCGTAGGCTGGTCGACCGTGAAGACGTTCGACGAGCTCTGGGCCGAGCTGAGCGACAAGGCCCGGACCCGCCCCGAGGGATCCGGCACCGTGCGCCAGCTCGACGCCGGCGTCCATGCCATCGGGAAGAAGCTGGTCGAGGAGGCCGCCGAGTCCTGGATGGCCGCCGAGCACGAGGGCCGGGAGCGGGCCGCCGAGGAGATCAGCCAGCTGCTCTACCACGCCCAGGTGCTGATGCTCGCGACCGGCATCGAGCTCGACGACGTCTACGCACACCTCTGAGCGGATTGGATTCGGCAGCATGTCACTGCTCCGCATCGCGGTCCCCAACAAGGGCTCGCTCTCCCAGTCAGCGTCCGAGATCCTGCGCGAGGCCGGCTACCGGCAGCGCGACGACTCCAAGCAGCTGACGCTGACCGACACCGAGAACGGCGTCGAGTTCTTCTACCTGCGCCCGCGCGACATCGCGCTGTACGTCGGCGAGGGCACCCTCGACGTCGGCATCACCGGCCGCGACCTGCTGCTGCGACTCCGGCGCGAAGGCCGACGAGGTGATGGGCCTCGGGTTCGGCCGCAGCCGGTTCCGGTTCGCCGGCCCGCAGGGCGTCGTACACCGACCTCGGCCAGCTCGCCGGGCTGCGGATCGCGACGTCGTACGTCGGCGTCGTCCGCGCGTTCCTGGAGGAGCGCGGCATCGACGCGACCGTGACCCGCCTCGACGGCGCGGTCGAGACCAGCATCCAGCTCGGCGTCGCCGACGTGATCGCCGACGTCGTCGAGACCGGCAGCACCCTGCGCCAGGCCGGGCTGGAGACGTTCGGCGAGACCATCCTCGACTCCGAGGCGGTGCTGATCACCCGCTCGCGGCGCGGTGCCGGACGGCTTCGAGGTCTTCCGGCGCCGGGTCGAGGGCGTCCTGGTCGCCCGCAGCTACGTGATGATGGACTACGACATCCCGACCGAGCAGGTCGCCGCCGCGGTCGCAGCTGACACCGGGCATCGAGAGCCCGACCGTCGCGCCGCTTCATCGCGACGGCTGGTCGGCGGTCCGCGCGATGGTCCCGCGCGCCGGCGCCCAGCGGCTGATGGACGAGCTGTTCGACATCGGTGCCCGCGGCATCCTGCTCACCGACATCCATGCCTGCCGACTCTGAGCCCGCGGGCCGCTGTCGCTGCCGCACACCTGGCGGCCGTTCGGCGTGCGGATGGCCGGCGCGGTCCTCGGCGGCGGCCTGCTCGTCGTCTGCGCGCTCGCGTGGGTCGGCTTCGACGACGGAGACCCGCGCCCGGTTCACGACGTTCCAGCGCGGCACCCTGCTCGTCGTCGGGCTGTGTGCCTTCGCGCTCTGGTTCGCGCTGGTCCGCTCGCGGGTGGTCGCCGAGGCCGAGCGGCTGGTGGTCGTCAACGGCTACCGGCGCCGCGAGTACGAGTGGGCCGAGGTGGTCGCGGTGCACCTGCCGCCGGGCGCGCCGTGGGTCACCCTCGACCTCGCCGACGGCACCACGGTCGCCGCGATGGGCATCCAGGGCTCCGACGGCGACCGGGCCCGGCGCGCGGTACGCGAGCTGCGTGCCGTCGCCGACCGGCAGCCGCCCGCCCGTCTAGTACCCCTAGTCGAGCGCGCGGATGCCCCAGGTCGCCGAGAACTCGTCGCCGTCCTCGCCAGCGGCCGCGAGCGCGACCAGGTCCTCGCCGCTGCGGAACGCGTCCGCCTGCGCGGTCATCGGCTCCACGGCGAGCGACCGGCGCGCCGTGCCGGGCGCGTCGTCGGCGCTGAACACCTGCAGCCACCCGTGCCGCTCGTCGACCCACAGGGCCACGCCCCGGCCGCTCGCCGGGTCGGTCAGCAGGACGGTCGCGACGCCGTCGGCGTCGCGGGCCAGGTCGGTGAACGCGTCGTTGAAGCCGACGTCGCGGATCGGCCGCGCGATCCGGAAGTCGTACGCCGTCCCGCCGACGTCCTCGCGCCCGACCGGCAGCAGCCGGTCGTCGACGAGCGAGCGGGTGGCGGCCGGCAGGGTCAGCTCCCAGCCGTCGACCGGGCCGGGACCGACCGCGAGGTACGGGTGCGCGCCGCTCGCGTACGGCGCCGGCCGCGTCGGTGAGGTTGGTCGCGGACTGGGTGACGGTCAGCCCGTCCGCCGAGAGGTCGTAGACGACCCGCAGGTCGAGCGTCCAGGGGTACCCGGTCTGCGCCATCAGCCGGTAGGTCAGCGACACCGAGTGCCCGGTGTGCTCCTCGAGCGACCAGGCCACCCACCGCACCAGCCCGTGCGAGGCGTTGCGCAGCGACGGCTCGGTCAGCGCGAGCTGGAGGTCGCGGCCGCCGAAGGAGTAGACGCCGTCGCGGATCCGGTTCGGCCACGGCGCCAGCAGCTGGCCGCGTCCGCCGGGCGCCATCTCGTCGACACCGAACCCGTCGACGCAGCGGCCGCCCGTCGTGCTCCAGCAGCCGCAGCGCGCCGCCGCTCTCGGTCACGACGGCGCGGTAGCCGCCGCCCTCGATCTCGAACTGCTCACCGGACAACATGGGCGTGAGCCTAGGTGCGGAGGTGGAGGTCCGCCCGCTCCCTGGTGCGGTGTCCGCGCGAAGTGCTCCGCCTCTCGGCCGCCCAGATCTCCCAGTACGGCGCGAACGCGTCGCCGTCGCGCTCGATCCCGCGCGCCATCCGCACGTCGTCGGGCGCCTCGATCCAGACCAGCACGGTGACGAGGTCGGCGACGACGAGCGACCCGGACCCGACGCCCTCGAGCACGAGCAGCGGCGCGGGCGGCACCGTCACGGTCTCGGCGTACTCGCCGCGCTGCCAGTCGTAGCGCCGGTAGCGAGCCGGGCCGCCCGGCGACCTGCGGCCGCAGCAGCCCGTCGAGCTGCGCGTCGACCGTGCGGCAGGCCGCCCCAGCCCTCGATACAGCTCGTCCATGTGGACCACCGGCGCGCCGGTCGAGCTCGGCGACCGCGGCGAGGGTGGTCTTGCCGGACCCGGCCGGCCCGTCGACGCAGATCAGCCGCCCGGCGCCGAGCGTCGGGTGGCCGCGAGCGCGTCAGGTCGAGGACGCGCCGGCGCGTCAGAAGGCCTGGCCACACCCGCGGTAGCTCGGGACCGAGTCGACGAACTCGTCTGCCGGACAGCAGGTGCACGGTGTTGGCGTGCTCGAACAGCTCGCCGGACTTCGCGTGGCGGAACCACACCAGGTCGCCGATCTCCAGCAGCGCCGCGGTGTGCCCGGTGAGCGGCGTCTGCACCTCGCCGGCGCCCTCGAGCCCGGTCAGGTGCAGCCCGGCGGGCGCCCACGGGGTCGGCAGCCGGTCCGGGCCGATCGGGCCCGGACGCGATCAGGCCGCCGCCGTGGACGGTCGCCATGCTCGGGCGACGGCTTGCGGGTGACCGGCAGGCCGTAGAACGACGCCGGCCGCGGCTGCGAAGGAGCGGTAGTGGTCGAACAGCGTCGGCACCAGCAGCCCGGAGCCGGCGGCGACCTCGGTGACGACCGGGTCGGCGGCGGAGGTCCTCGACCGAGCCGGAGCCGCCGGCGTTCCAGAACTCCAGGTCGGCGAGCTCGGCGAGCGCGTCGGCGATCTCGCGCCGGCGTACGGCGAGCTGGGTCAGCGACAGCGACTTGAGCCGGCGCACGACCAGCGACTTGGCCCGCGCGGTCGGCACGGAGTCCTGCAGGCCGGCGACCTGGCCCTCGTAGGTCATCGCGCCGACCAGCCGGAAGCCGTCGCGCTCGACGATCGGTCCGGGCGAGCGTCGACGATCGCGCGCGGTGTCGTGCAGCGGCGAGCGCTTCGGCCCGACGTGCTGGCCGCCCATCCGGAGGCCGGCGTCGACGTCGATCGCGACCCGGACCGGGACGGTGGGGGAGAAGCGCACCGAGTCGACGACGTCGAGGTGCGCGACGTTGTCGACCATCAGCGTGATCGCGGCGGCGGCGGACGGCGAGGCGACCAGCTCGGCGAGCGCGCCGCGGTCGACGGTCGGGTAGGCGACCACGATGTCGTCGCAGATGCCCTGCTCGTGCAGCCAGAGCGCCTCGCGCAGGGTGTAGCCGAGGACGCCCTGCACGCCGTCGCGGGCGAGCGCCCGGCTGATCAGCGCCGGGACGCGCAGCGACTTGGAGGCCACCCGGATCGGCTTGCCGCCGGCCCGCCGGACCAGGTCGGTCGGCGTTGGCGTCGAAGGCGTCGAGGTCGACGACGAACACCGGGGTCGGCAGCGGCACGCCCTGCTTGGCGACGGCGTCGCCGAGCCGCGACCACAGCCGGTTGCGCTCCACGAAGTCTGTTGTCCGCTCATGTGATGCCCCTCTTGCGCAGCAGCGCCTCGATCTCGGCCATGTCGTCGTCACTGGCGAGCGCCGGCTCGGACTTCGGCGCCTTGCCCTGGGGCAGTGGCTTGGCTGTGGACCCGTCGGCCTTGGCGAGCTGGCGGGTGCGCAGCATGCCGGAGACCACGAACAGCACGACGGAGACGCCGCCGAGCAGCGACGCCGACCCAGACGATCGGGTTCCAGACGAGGTTGCCCGCCCAGTCGGTGATCTCGCCGACGATGCCGGTGAACATCTGCAGCGTCTTGGTGAGGTACGCCGCGACCGGCAGCAGCGTGAACGCCAGCGCGCGCAGGCCGGACGCCAGACCGCGGTCGCCGGAAGGCGACCCAGGTCCAGATCGACCCGGCCACGGTGAGGCTCAGCGTCAGCGCTGCCCAGGCGGCATCGTCCACGGCTCAATCGTCCCACAGGGGCGGTCGAACGGAGGCAATACGGACAACTAGCGACCGATTGGCGTGGCAGACGCGCCCAGCGGCATGCCCTTGGCCTGCAGGATCGGCAGCACGCCCTCGCCGAACCAGTACGCCTCCTCGACGTGCGGGTAGCCGGACAGGATGAACTCGTCGATCCCGAGCCGGTGGTACTCCTCGAGCCGGTCGGCGACCTCCTGGTGGCTGCCGACCAGCGCCGTACCGGCGCCGCCGCGCACCAGGCCGACGCCCGACCAGAGGTTCGGGGCGATCTCGAGCTCGTGCGCGTCGGTGTACGACGAGCGGCCGCCGCGCAGCGACAGCATCCGCTGCTGCCCGGTGGACTCGCTCTGCGCGCGAGCGCCTCCTGCGCCTTGGCGACGGTCGCCGGGTCGAGCCCGTCGAGGAGCCACTGTGCGTGCTGCCAGGCCTCCTCGCTGGTGTCGCGCGACAGGGTGTGGATCCGCAGGCCGAAGCGCAGGGTGCGGCCCTGCTCGGCGGCCAGCCCGCGCATCCAGTCGAGCTTCTCGGCCACCTGCTCGAGCGGCTCGCCCCAGGTCAGGTAGACGTCGGCGTGCCGCGCGGCCACCGGCCCGGCCGGTGCCGGAGGACCCGCCGAAGTAGATGTCCGGCAGCGGGTCGATGCTCGCCGCTGACCTCGCGCCCTCGACCTGGAAGTGCTCGCCGTCGAAGTCGAACGGCGCCTGCGGTCCAGGCGCCACGCAGCACCGACAGGAACTCGTCGGTGCGCGCGTAGCGCTCCTCCTTCGACGCGGTGTCGCCGAAGCGGGCCTGCTCGCGCGGCTCGCCGCCGGTGACGATGTTGAGCATCAGCCGGCCGCCGGAGATCCGCTGGTACGCCGCGGCCATCTGCGCCGCGAGCACCGGGTTGATCGACGCCGGGCCGGAACGCGACCAGGAACTTCAGGCGTCGACGTCTCGCGCAGCAGCGCCGCGGTCGTCAGCCAGGCGTCCTCGCAGCACGTGCCGGTCGGGGTGAGCACGCCCTCGAAGCCGAGCTTCTCGGCGGTCCGGGCGACGTCGGCGAGGTAGTCGATCGACGGCTCGCGGAAGCCGTGGGCGAGGGTCTCGCTGAGCCCGCCCTTCACCTCGCCGGGCACGCCCTGGCCGGCGCCGACCAGCGACCGGCTGTCGCCGGAGGTCGGGCAGGAACCAGTGCAGCTTGGCGGCCGTCACTTCACCGCACTCCCCGGTCGTGTACTCGTTGTAGTCGTCGATGAAGAACGGCGCCACGTCGAACTGCGCCGGGGATCAGCTCGTTCTCGGCGAACGCGTCGGCCATCTCCTGCTCGGAGTCGATGACGGCCTGGTCGACCGGCACCAGCTCGATCTCGCGCTTCTTCACCGCGGCGAGCGTGATGTCCTCGCGTCAGACCGGTCTCCTCGGCCCAGACCTTCGCCCACTCCTCCTGGTGGGTCTGCGACCACACCTGGGCCTGCGGCGATCCGGGCGAGGTAGTCCTGGAGGGCCGCCTGGGTCGCCGGGTCGTCGAGCGCGTCGTCGGACGCGACCTGGAACACGTAGCCGTTGGCCAGCGTCTCGCCGTCGGCGATCACCTGCGCGTCCGCCTCGATCTCGGCCTGCGAGGTGAACGGCTCCCAGATCGCCCAGGCGTCGACGTGGCCGGCGGTGAACGCCGCGAGCGCGTCGGCCGGCTGGAGCTGCTCGACCTCGACGTCGGAGTACTCCAGGCCGGCCTCGTCGAGCTGGGCCAGCAGGTTGTAGTTGGCCGAGCTGCCCTCGGCCACGCGCGACCGTCTTGCCCTTCAGGTCGGCGACGTCCTTGATCGGGGAGCCCTTCGGGACGACGATCGCGTCGCCGATGGCCGCCGTACGTCGCCGCCTGGACGACCTTGAACTCGGCGTCTGGCCGCGGCCGCGAACAGCGGCGGGGTGTTGCCGACGCCGCCGACGTGGATCGCGCCGGCGTTCAGCGCCTCGAGCAGCGGCGGCCCGGAGGTGAACTCCTTCCACTCGATCTCGTACGTCGACGTCGTCGAGCGCGCCGGCCGCCGTGAGCAGCGCCTTCGAGCCGCCCTTCTGGTCGCCGACGATCAGGGTCACCTTCGACAGGTCGACCGAGCCGTCGTCGTTGACGGCGGCCTCGTTGCCGGTGGCGTCGCCGCCGCAGCCGCTGAGCAGGCGCGGCTCCGGCGGCGATGCGCGGCCGACGGCGGAGGTGAATGCCTTGAGTCTCATGCTGCTCCTTGCTTCGTGAGCGGGTTGCGCTTCGGGTTCGGGGGAGTGGGCTGCACGCCGAGCGCGGCGAGGACCTCGCCCCGGGTGCGGGCGATCTCGGGCTGGGACGGCGCGCGGTCGGAGCGCGGGAGGGTGATCTCCCAGGTCCGGGCGACCGGCCCTCGTCGATCACCAGGACCCGGTCGGCGAGCGCGAGCGCCTCGTCGACGTCGTGGGTGACGATCAGGATCGCCATCGAGTGCCTGCGCCAGAGCTCGATCACCAGCTGGTGCATCTCGATCCGGGTCAGCGCGTCGAGCGCGCTGAACGGCTCGTCGAGCAGCAGCAGCGCCGGGTTGCTCACCAGCGCGCGGGCCAGCGAGACCCGCTGCGCCTGCCCGCCCGAGAGCTGGAGCGGCCAGGCGCCGAGCTTCTCGGTCAGGCCGACCTCGGCCAGCGTCTGCTCGGCCAGCTCGAAGCGCGACCTGCGCTCCGGTGCTGTTGAGCAGCGCGAGCGCGACGTTCTGGTGCACGGTCCGCCACGGCAGCAGCCGCGGCTCCTGGAACGCGACCGAGGTGCGGCCGTTGACCTCGACCTCGCCCGCGGGGACGGGGTCGAGGCCGCGCCAGGCTGCGCAGCAGGGTCGACTTGCCGCAGCCGCTGCGGCCGAGCAGCGCGACGAACTCGCCGCGGCCGGATGTCGAGGTCGATCGAGCGCAGCACGTGGGTGTCGCCGAAGGAGCGGCTGTGCCCGCGCACGCGTGCGACGTAGGGGCTCCCGGCGTCGGTGCCGGGCGCTCCGGCGGGGACGGGGGAGGACTTCAGGAGCGCCATGCGAGCGCCTTCCTCTCGAGGTAGCGGACGACGGCGTCGGTGGCGAGGCCGAGCAGGCTGTAGACGGCGAGACCGACGACGATCACGTCGGTCTGGAGGAACTCGCGGGCGTGGTTGATCATGTAGCCGAGCCCGGCGTCGGCGCTGATGGTCTCCGCGACGATCAGCGACAGCCAGGCGATGCCGAGGCTCTGCCGCAGGCCGATCAGGGTCTGCGGGAGCGCGCCGGGGATCACCACGTGCCGGATCCGCTGGCGGCCAGGTCAGGTGCATCGACTTGCGCGGCCTCGAGCATCTTGCGGTCGATGCCGCGGATGCCGGCGAAGGTGTTCAGGTAGAGCGGGAAGCAGACGCCCATCGCGATCAGCGCGATCTTCGGCTCTCGCCGATGCCCATCCAGAGGATGAACAGCGGGATCAGGCCGAAGTGCGGCAGCGTGCGCAGCATCTGCATCGGCGGGTCGATGGCGTCCTCGCCGATCCGGGTGAGACCGGCGACGATGGCCAGCGACGAGGCCGATGATGGCGCCGATCAGGAAGCCGAGGGCCACCCGCTGCAGCGAGATCAGGGTCGCGGCGCCGAGGGTGCCGTCCTGGATCAGCTCGATCGCGCGCTGCGCGATCTGGACCGGGGAGGCGATGGTGCGCTCGTCGATGACACCGGTCATCGAGAGGACCTGCCAGACGGTCGAGGATCACCAGCGGCGAGATCCACCGGCCCAGGTGGCGGAGGTGCGATCGTCGGGGTGTGCGCTGGACCGGCGGTGGTGTCTGTTGCAGACGTCCGGCCAGCTGGGGGGCAGCGAGGTCGAAGCTCATGGGGACCATGTCTACGCACTTAATGCGATTAAATCAACTGGAACACTCGACTTTGAGTCGTCGACTGGATCACACCGGGTCGGGGTTTGGATTGGGCGCGACCGGGGATCGGGCGTGAGAATGACGGGGTGACTGACGGCCGAACGACCTCCGCGTGATCCCGGACCCGGGATTCGCCGGCGACGACGGGTCCGCGGACCCGGCCCTGAGCGCTGCCCTGGCCGCCTGGTCGGCGGGCGACGCCACCCACGCCGACGTGCTGGCCGCGCTCCAGCAGGCGCGGCTGCTGGTGCCGGTCGTGGCGGTGCTCGGCGAGGTCGAGTACGACGACGCCGGGCTCGCTCACGACAAGACGAGCGACATGGCCACGGTCCTGCTGCAGGGCGCCGACGGTCGGCTGGCGCTGCTCGCGTTCACCGGCACCGTCGACGCTCACCGGCTGGGACCCCGAGGCCCGGCCGGTGCCGGTCGCGGCGCAGGCTCGCGGCCCAGTCGGCGCTCCAGGACGGCGCCGCGGCGCTGGTCGTCGACCTGGCCGGCCCGGTCCGCTTCGTCGTCGAGGGGGACGACCTGCGGGCCTCGCGCGACGGCTGGACGCTGGCCCGGGTCGGTGCCGGCGACCGCTTGGATTCGGCCCGCCGGGGAATCGTCGGCTAGCATTCCTGTGTTGACCGATCAGTTCCGCCGTACCCACGACGGAGCAGATCCGCAAGCGGAGGCTCGCACGATCGTCTCCCACCCGCATCGACCGCCCTGCTCCACAGGTCGTCGGGTCCGGTCCCGAAGGCTCCGGCCTCGGAACGTACGACGTACGTACCGTGACGTGGTCCTCGGTGGTGTCGCCCATCCGTGGGAGGCGTCGGACTGGCTTCCGCTTGCAGACAGCGGAAGCCTTTTGTTGATTTCGGACCACCTTCTCGGGCGTGACGAACGACAAGGACCTCCGGCCGAATTGCCACCAGGAGGACACATCAGCACCGAGCTGCGAATCAACGACCGGATCCGGGTTCCCGAGGTCCGGCTCGTCGGACCCAACGGGGAGACGGTCGGCATCGTGCCGACCGACCAGGCCCTGAAGCTTGCCCAGGAGGCGGACCTCGACCTCGTCGAGATCGCCCCGCAGGGCAAGCCGCCTGTCTGCAAGCTCATGGACTACGGCAAGTTCAAGTACGAGAACGCCCAGAAGGCTCGCGAGGCCCGTCGGAACCAGACGAACGTGGTCATCAAGGAGATGAAGCTTCGTCCGAAGATCGACGCGCACGACTACGAGACCAAGAAGGGTCACGTCGTGCGGTTCCTGCGCGCCGGGGACAAGGTCAAGATCACGATCATGTTCCGCGGTCGCGAGCAGCACCGCCCCGAGCTGGGCTTCCGGCTGCTGCAGAAGCTGGCCGAGGACGTCACGGAGCTGGGCTTCGTCGAGTCCTCGCCGAAGCAGGACGGCCGCAACATGATCATGGTGCTCGGCCCGCACAAGAAGAAGGCCGACGCCAAGGTCGACATGAAGGCCGAGAAGGAGCCAAGGCCGCCGAGCGCGCCGCCGCCGTGGCCGACGAGCAGGCCGAGCGCGACGCCGCGCACGCCGCCGGACCGGTGGCCCAGAAGAAGGAGCGTGGCCGCTCCGAGAACCTCGATCCCGAGATCGAGGCCTGAGACCAACACGGATCCGGGGGCGTGCGCAGGTCGCGCCCACCGGAGCCCCAGCAGGACGAGAAGAGAGAGCAGAGATGCCGAAGAACAAGACGCACTCCGGTGCGAGCAAGCGCTTCCGGGTGACCGGGTCCGGCAAGATCCTTCGCGAGAAGGCCGGCAAGCGCCACAACCTCGAGAAGAAGGCCTCCAAGGTCACCCGTCGCCTGACGGGCACCGTCGAGGTCGCCAAGGCCGACGTCCCGCGCGCGAAGAAGATGCTCGGTCTCTGACCGACGCTCGCACCCAGACTTAACAAGCACCAAGGAGTAAATCAGTGGCACGCGTCAAGCGGGCGGTAAACGCCCAGAAGAAGCGCCGGGTCGTCCTCGAGCGCGCCAGCGGTTACCGCGGCCAGCGCTCGCGGCTCTACCGCAAGGCCAAGGAGCAGGTCACCCACTCGCTGGTCTACAGCTACAACGACCGGCGCAAGAACAAGGGCAACTTCCGCAAGCTGTGGATCCAGCGGATCAACGCTGCGGCCCGCGCCCAGGGCATGACCTACAACCGGTTCATCCAGGGCCTCAACCTGGCCGGCATCGAGGTCGACCGCAAGATCCTCGCCGACCTGGCCGTCAACGACGTCGCCGCGTTCAACGTCGCTCGTCGAGGCCGCCAAGGCCGCGCTGCCCGAGGACGTCAACGCGCCCAAGGTCTCGGCCTGACGCACGACGCCGTCCCCCTGACCGCGGGCAACACCCGCGTCAAGGAGACACGGAAGCTCAGCCGCCGCTCGGAACGCTCCGAGCGGCGGCTCTTCCTTGCCGACGGCCCGAAGGCCGTCGAAGGCGCGCTCGGGGTGCCCGGCTGCGTCGTCGAGGTCTTCGCCACGCCCGACGGCGACCGAGCAGTACGCCGACCTCGCGGCCGCCGCGCCGCTCGTGGACCCTGGTCGACGACCGGGCCCTCGCGTCGCTGAGCGACAGCGGTCACCCCGGCCGGTGTCGTCGGCGTCTGCCGCTTCCTCGACCGGCCGGTCGAGCACGTCGCCGACGGCGGCCGCGGCTGCTCGCGATCTGCGCCGACGTCCGCGACCCCGGCAACGCCGGCACCGTGATCCGCCGCGCCGACGCCGCCGGCGCCGACGGCGTCGTGCTCGCCGGCCACTCGGTCGACGCCTACAACCCCAAGACCGTCCGGGCCAGCGTCGGCAGCCTGTTCCACCTGCCGCTCGCGGTCGAGCCCGACCCGGCCGCGGCGGTCCGCGCCGCGCAGGCCGCCGGCCTCCAGGTGCTCGCCGCCGACGGCGCCGGCGAGGTCGACCTCGACCACGCCGACGACCTGCTCGCCGCGCCGACCGCCTGGCTGTTCGGCAACGAGGCGTGGGGCCTGCCCGCCGAGCTCGCCGAGCTCGCCGACCACCGGGTGCGGATCCCGATCCACGGCCGCGCCGAGAGCCTCAACCTCTCCACCGCCGCCGCGCTCTGCCTCTACGCGTCCGCTCGCGTCGCACCGCCGTCAGTAGGGTGTCGCGCCGTGAGCCAGCCGACCTCGACGCGCTCGCCGACGGCGCCGTGCTCGCCGGGCCGGACGGCCGGGTGACGGCGATCAACGCCGCCGCCGCCCGGCTGCTCGGCGTCGACGCCGACGCGCGGTCGGCCGCCCGCTCGCCGACGTGCTCGCCCTCCAGGACCAGGACGGCCGCGCCTGGTACTCCGCCAACTGCCCGTACGACGGGCTGGCGACCCGGACCGCCGTCCCCGAGCAGTCCTGGCTGCTGCCGGACGGCACCGAGGTGCTCGTCGTCGCCCGGATCCACCGCCCGGCGCTCGACGGCCCGGTCGAGCAGGTCGCGGTCAGCCTCCGCTCCGGCCGCGGCCGGGCCCGCCTGGACCGCGAGCGCTCCGACCTGGTCGCGACCGTCGCCCACGAGCTGCGCTCGCCGCTGACCGGCGTCAAGGGCTTCGTGCAGGCGCTGCTGAACCGGTGGGACAAGCTCAACGACGACCAGAAGAAGCTGATGCTCACCACGGTGAGCGCCGACTCCGACCGGCTGAGCCGGCTGATCGCCGAGCTCCTCGACGTCGCCCGGATCGACACCGGGCGGCTGCAGCTCTACCCGCGGCCGTCGACGCTGGCCGTGCTGGTGCGGCCGGGTGGTCGACTCGGTCGCGCGCCGGCACCAGCCGCCCGCTCGAGCTCGACGACCGCCGACGGGCTGCCGCGAGGTCACTGTCGACCCGGACAAGTTCACCCAGGTCGTCACCAACCTGGTCGAGAACGCCGTCACGCCACGGCGACGGCACGGTGCGGGTGAGCCGCGTCGAGCGCGACGGAGGCCGGGGTCCGGCTGACCGTCGAGGACGAGGGCGACGGGATCGCGCCCGAGCTGCGGCGCCGGGTGTTCACGAAGTTCTGGACCGCCGGCACGCGGCGGCGGCTCCGGCCTCGGGCTCTACCTGGTCAACGGGCTGGTCAAGGCGCACGGCGGGACCGTCGCCATCGAGGACGCTCCCGGCGGCGGTGCCCGGATCGTCGGTGACCTTGCCCGGCAGCCCCCGACGAGCTGAGCTGCAGCCCGGAACCGGTTCGCGTCGGCGGTGCCGACCTCCCTAGACTCGCCGTGACACTTGCATCGAACGACGAAGAGGCGCGCCTTGTCGGGACCGAACACCGATTACGACCCCGTGGAGGTCACCCCGTTGAAGCCGGAGGAGGTCGACGCCGCTCGCGACGCAGCGCTCGCCGCGATCGCGGCCGCGACCGACCTCGCCGCGCTGAAGCAGGTGCGGCTCGACCACGCCGGCGACCGCTCGCCGCTCGCGCTCGCCAACCGCGAGATCGGCGCGCTGCCGCCGCAGGCCCGCAAGGAGGCCGGCCAGCGGATCGGCCAGGCCCGCGGCGCGGTCAACCAGGCGCTCGCGGCCCGGCAGGAGGTGCTCGAGGCCGAGCACGAGGAGCGGATGCTGGTCGAGGAGACCGTCGACGTCACGCTCCCGACCGACCGGGTGCCCACCGGCGCCCGGCACCCGATCACCACCGGCGTCCGAGCTGATCGCCGACATCTTCGTCGCGATGGGCTGGGAGGTCGCCGAGGGCCCGGTCATCGAGGCCGAGTGGCTCAACTTCGACGCGCTCAACCTCGGCCCGGACCACCCGGCCCGCACCATGCAGGACACGTTCTGGACCGAGCCCGCCGACAACCACCTCGTGCTGCGCACCCACACCTCGCCGGTCCAGGCGCGCACCATGCTGACCCGCAAGCCCCCGATCTACGTCGTCTGCCCCGGCCGGGTGTTCCGCACCGACGAGTACGACGCCACGCACAGCCCGGTCTTCCACCAGGTCGAGGGCCTGGCGATCGACGAGGGCATCACGATGGCCCACCTCAAGGGCACGCTCGACCACTTCGCCGCGTCGATGTTCGGCGAGGGCATCAACACCCGGTTCCGCCCGTCGTACTTCCCGTTCACCGAGCCGAGCGCCGAGGTCGACCTGGTCTGCTTCGTCTGCCGCGGCGCCGGCACGCTCGACGGCGCGCCTGCCGCACCTGCCGCGGCGAGGGCTGGATCGAGTGGGGCGGCTGCGGCGTCGTCAACCCGCGGGTGCTCACCGCCTGCGGCGTCGACGCCGAGCGCTACACCGGCTTCGCCTTCGGCATGGGCATCGACCGGACGCTGATGTTCCGCCACGGCATCGAGGACCTGCGCGAGCTCTTCGAGGGCGACATCCGCTTCACCACCGCATTCGGAACGGAGATCTGAGGAGACGACCCATGAAGGCCCCCGTCTCCTGGATCCGGGAGTACGTCGACCTGCCGGCCGACGTCACCACCGAGGAGCTCACCGCGCGGCTGACCGCGCTCGGGCTCAAGCTCGAGGCGATCGAGACGCCCGGCGCGGCGATCACCGGCCCGCTCGTCGTCGGCCGGGTGCTCACGATGGAGCCCGAGCCGCAGAAGAACGGCAAGACCATCAACTGGTGCACCGTCGACGTCGGCGACGCCAACGGCACCGGCGAGCCGCAGGGCATCGTCTGCGGCGCGCACAACTTCGCGCCCGGCGACCTGGTCGTGGTGATCCTGCCCGGCGGCGTGCTGCCGGGGAACTTCGAGATCTCCGCGCGCAAGACCTACGGCCACGTCTCCGCCGGGCATGATCTGCTCGGCCCGCGAGCTCGGCCTCGGCGACGACCACGACGGCATCATCGTGCTGCCCGCCGACGCCGGCGCAGCCCGGCGACGACGCCGTTCGACGTGCTCGGCCTCGACGACGAGGTCATCGAGTTCGAGATCAACCCCGACCGCGCCTACGCGCTGTCGCTGCGCGGCATCGCCCGCGAGGCCGCGCTGGCGTACGGCGCGCCGTACCGCGACCCGGCCGACGCGCGCCGTCCCGGAGCCGAACGACGCCGGCTACCCGGTCGTCGATCGACGACCCGGCCGGCTGCCCGGTCTTCGTGGCCCGCAAGGTCACCGGCTTCGACCCGGCCGCGGCCACGCCCGGACTGGATGGCGCCGCCGGCTCCAGCAGGCCGGCATGCGCCCGATCTCGCTGGCCGTCGACGTCACCAACTACGTGATGCTCGAGATCGGCCGGCCGATCCACGGCTACGACGCCGACAAGCTCGCAGGGCCCGATCCGGGTCCGCCGGGCTCGCGACGGCGAGCAGCTGACGACGCTCGACGGCACCGACCGCACGCTCTCGACCGAGGACCTGGTCGTCACCGACGACTCCGGGATCATCGGCCTCGGCGGCGTGATGGGCGGCGAGACCACCGAGATGTCCGCGACGACCACGAACATCCTGGTCGAGGCCGCGCACTGGGACGCGACCTCGATGTTCCGCACCGGCAAGCGCCACAAGCTCACCTCCGAGGCCGGCAAGCGCAACGAGCGCGGCGTCGACCCGGTCGATCACGCCAGGCCGCGGCCGACCGGGTGGTCGAGCTGCTGACGACGTACGGCGGCGGCACGGCCGACCCCGGCGTCACCGTGGTCGGCACGCCGCCGGCGCACGCCCGCGATCACCATCGATGCCTACGACCTGCCCGCCCGGGTCGACCGGCATGCCGATCGACGCCGCGACCACGGTCGCCAACCTCGAGGCCGTCGGCTGCGTGCGTCGAGACGGCGACACCACGCTCACCGCGACCCCGCCGCCGTGGCGCCCCGACCTCGCCGACCCGTTCGACCTGGTCGAGGAGGTCGCCCGGATCGTCGGCTACGACCAGGTCCCGTCGGTGCTGCCGCGCGAGGCCGCCGGCCGTGGGCTCACCCGCGAGCAGCGGCTGCGCCGCCGGGTCGGCCGCACCCTCGCCGGTGCCGGCTGCGTCGAGGTCGATCAGCTTCCCGTTCGTCGGCGACGCCGCGTTCGACGCGCTCGGCCTCCCGGCCGACGACGTGCTGCGCAGCGACGCGTCCGGCTGGCCAACCCGCTCTCGAGCGAGGAGCCGTCGTACACGACGACGCTGCTGCCCGGGCTGCTGCAAGGCCGCGGCCCGCAACCTCGGCCGCGGCGCGACCGGCGTGGCGCTCTTCGAGACCGGCACGGTCGCGTTCCCGGTCGGACCGCGGCCCGGCGCCGATCTACGGCGTCGACTGGCGTCCGAGCGACGCCGAGCTCGGCCAAGCTGTTCGAGGCGCTGCCCGAGCAGCCGCTGCACCTCGGCGCTGGTCGCTCGCCGGCGAGCGCGAGCGCGCCGGCTGGTGGGGCGCGGGTCGCGAGGCCGGCTGGGCCGACGCGATCGGCACTGGTCGCGCCGGCTCGGCACCGAGCTCGGCGTCGAGCGTCGAGGTCGTCTCGGCCGCGCGCGCGCCGTGGCACCCGGGCCGCTGCGCCGAGCTGCTCCTGGTCGACGGCGTCGAGTTCGGCCACGCCGGCGAGCTGCACCCCAAGGTCTGCCAGACGTTCGGCCTGCCCGGCCGCAGTCGCGGCGGTCGAGGTCGACCTCGACTTCCTGATGCGGCACGCCGCGCGACGTCCGCCCGGCGCCGACCTTCTCGACGTACCCGCTCGCCAAGGAGGACGTCGCCCTCGTGGTCGACGCACGACCGTCACCGGCCGCCGACGGTCGAGGCGGCGCTGCGCGAGGGCGCCGGCGAGCTGCTCGAGTCGATCCGGCTCTTCGACGTCTACACCGGCGACCAGGTCGGCGCCGGCCACAAGTCGCTGGCCTTCGCGCTCCGCTTCCGCGCACCCGACCGCACCCTGACCGAGGAGGAGACGGCGGCCGCGCGTGACGCGGCCGTGGCGCTCGCCGCCGAGCGGACCGGTGCCGTCCAGCGCTGACGGGCCGACGACTCCTCGGCTCTCGGTCCTCGACGACGTCACCTGGGACGGCGAGCCGATCCCGGGGGAGCGGACCCACGCGCTGCTCCGGAGCCTCGCCGACGCCGGCCCGCGCGGCCTGTCCGAGACGGCGCTGGTCGAGGAGGTCTGGGGCGACGACGTCCCCGCCAACCCGACCAAGGCGCTCCAGGTCGTGGTCTCCCGGGCGCGGTCCGCGACCAGCCCGGAGGTCATCGAGCGCACCGCCCGCGGCTACCGGCTGGCCCTGGCCGCCGCCGACGTCGACGCGTGGGCGCTGCGCCCGGAGGGTCTCCGGCTGGCGGCCGCCGGTGAGTACGCCGCGGCGCTGCCGCTGCTGGAGCGCGCGGAGCCGGACGACGAGGTCGTCACCGCGCTGCTGCGCGCGGTCGCGGCCGTGCACGGCGTGCCGGCCGCACTGGAGCGCTACGAGAGCTACCGCGCCGACCTGGCCGACCGGCTCGGCGTCGACCCGAGCCCGACGCTGCGGGCGCTGCACGCCGAGCTGCTGGCCCGCGACCACCCGGTCCGCGAGGGTCTGCTCTTCGAGGCGTCGCGGCTGATCGGCCGCGACGAGGACGTCGCCGCGCTGGCCGAGACGATCCGCACCTCCCGGGTCACCTCGATCGTCGGCGCCGGTGGGCTCGGCAAGACCCGGCTCGCCCACCTGATGGGCCGGCTCGCCGAGCAGCCCGTCGTGCACTTCGTCGAGCTCGCCGGCGTCACCTCGCCCGAAGGCGTCGCGGTCGAGGTCGGCGACGTGCTCGGCGTCCGCGAGTCGGTCGCCGGCCGGCTCACCACGGCCGCGGCCCGCCGTACCGACCTCGTCGGCCGGATCGTCGACCAGGTCGGCACCGCTCCGGCGCTGCTGATCCTCGACAACTGCGAGCATCTCGTCGACTGCCGTCGCCGACCTGGTGCAGGTGCTGGTCACCCGGACGCCGGCGCTCCGGGTGCTGACCACCACCCGGGCGCCGCTCGGCATCGCGGCCGAACGGGTCTACCAGCTGCCCCAGCTCGGGCTCGACGACGCCGTCGAGCTGTTCATCGAGCGCGCGTCCGCGGCCCGGCCCGGCGCCCGGCTCGAC
This sequence comes from uncultured Actinomycetota bacterium, assembly GCA_963716655.1. Lineage (GTDB taxonomy): Bacteria > Actinomycetota > Actinomycetes > Propionibacteriales > Nocardioidaceae > Nocardioides. The sequence goes on from CAVQTV010000001.1 coordinate 570,139, forward strand.
CTGGCCGAGGTGCGCGACCTGGTCGCCCGGCTCGACGGGCTGCCGCTCGCGGTCGAGCTGGCCGCGGCCAAGGTGCGGGTGATGTCGGTCGCCGAGATCGACCGGCGCCTGGAGAACCGGTTCGCGCTGCTGCGCGGCGGCTCCCGCGACGTGCCCGAGCGGCACCAGACCCTGCTCGCGGTCATCGACTGGAGCTGGAACCTGCTCGACGAGAGCGAGCGCACCGCGCTGCGGCGGCTCTCGATCTTCCGCGACGGGTTCTCGCTCGGCGGCGCCGACGCGGTGATCGACGGCGACGCGCTGGGGCCGCTGTCGAGCCTGGTCGACCAGTCGCTGGTCACCGTCGTCGAGGGCGCCGGCGAGCTGCGCTACCGGCTGCTGGAGACCGTGCGCGAGTTCGGCCAGATGCAGCTGATCGACGCCGGCGACGACGTCGAGACCGCGCGGCCGGCTGCGGCGACTGGGGAGTCGCGTTCTCGCGACGCGCGGAGGCGGTCCTCTTCGGGCCGCGCGCAGGTCGAGACGATGGCCGAGATCCGCACCGAGGAGGGCAACCTCGTCGACCTGCTCCGCCGCTGCCTGCGCGAGCGCGACGTCGACGCGGTGGTCGAGCTGATGGCCTGCCTGTCGGACTTCTGGACGGTCGAGGGCAGCCACCTGAAGGTGGTCAACCTCGCCCACGACGTCGAGGACGTCGTCGCCGACGCGCGTGGTCGCCGACGACCTGATGCCGGCGTTCCGGACGACGCTCGCCTCGATCGCGTTCAACTCGATGATCTTCTCCGACGACTTCACCGACCGCGCGCGATGACCCGGCTCGAGGAGCTCGACCCCGGCACCGGTCGCACCCGCTCGGAGGCCCAGGCCATGGTGCTGCTCGCCGCCCGCCGCGGGCTCGCCGAACGACGACTCCGAGGAGATCGAGCGGCTCTGCGAGGACCCCGAGCGTCCGGGTCCGCCAGCTCGCCCTGCAGTGGGCGAGCCAACATGTACGAGAACCTCGGCGACCTCGCGGAGGCACGGCATCCGCGCCGAGCGCTCGCTCGAGCTCGCCGACGGCAGCGACGGGCCGTGGCCGCGGGCACTGGTCTCCGCGCAGCTGGCCGGCACGCCGATCCAGATCGGCGCGATGGACGACGCGCTCCGGTACGCCGACGAGGCGCTGCCGGTCATGGAGGCGCTCGGCGCCTCCGAGGACGTCGCCCAGCTCAAGGCGGTGCTGGCCATGGCGGCGATGCAGGACGGCCGGTTCGACGAGGCCGCGCGGATCTTCGACGAGATCGAGGCAGCAGGACGCCAGCGCGGGCGTCTTCGGCGCCGCGATCATCCTGCTCTGCGGCCGTCCCGAGCTCGACCTGGTCGCCGGCCGGATCGAGGACGGGCTGCGCGGCTACCGCGACGCCGTACGCACGCCTGATCAACCGGCCGGTCCCCGGGCTCGGCGGCAGCATCGACTACGAGCCGTGGATCTACTTCCCCGAGGCGGCCGCGTTGTCGGCGCACGTCCGGCACGGTCGCCGCGAGCTGGCGGCCGGCGCTGCGCGCCGACCTGCGCGCGAAGGTCCCGAGCACGCTGGCGGGCGAGCAGGGCTTCATCGACTACCCGGTGGTCGGCTCGGTGATGTTCGCGCTGGCCGAGTGGGAGCTGTCCGGCGACCCGGACCCGGAGCCGCGCGCAGCGCGCCGTACGCCTGCTCGTCGTCGCCGACCTGTTCGGCTACAACCGGCAGCTGCCCAGCCTGAGCTGGGCGCCCGGCCGAGGCGATGGCCGAGGCGGTGCTCCCGGGTGGGCTGGCGCGGATCCGCGCCGAGATCGGCGTCCGACCGCGCACCAGAGCTCCGCGACGAGGCACTTCGCCTCGTCACGGAGCTCCCTGCCTGACGGCGTTCGTAGCGATACCCGACGGACGAAGTGGTTGGTCCTGCCGCGCTTGCAGCAGCCATTTCGTCCGTGGGTACGCCGGCTCAGCTAGCTCGCATCACATCTTGCGGGAGTACGACCGCACCGAGAGCGGCAGGAAGACCGCGACCACGACGACGCAGCCGAGCAGCGCCCAGCCGACGTTCGGCGGTGAACTGGCCGTCGTTCATCAGGTCGCGCAGCGCGGTGATCACCAGCGAGACCGGGTTGATGTTCACGAACGTCTGCAGCCAGCCGGGCAGCGTGTCCACGGGGACGAACGCGTTCGACAGGAACGTCAGCGGGAACATGATCATCATCGAGATGCCCTGCACCGCCTGGGCGCTGCGCGCCTTGGTGCCGAGGTAGGTGAAGATCCAGGCCAGCGACCAGCCGGCGATGATCGTCATCATCCACGCCGCCGAGCACGCCGGGGACGCCGCCGCCGGGGCGGTAGCCCATCAGCATGCCGGTGAGGATGGTCAGCGTCGCGGCGGTCGCGTAGCGGACCAGGTCGGCCAGGGCCGGCCCGGCGAGCGGTGCGATCCGGGCGATCGGCAGCGACTTGAACCGGTCGAAGACGCCCTTGTCCATGTCCTCGCGGAGCTGGATGCCGGTCGCCATGCAGGCGGTCAGCGCGGTCTGGCCGAGGATGCCGGTGATCACGATCGGCAGGTAGTTCTCCACGCTGCCGGAGATCGCGCCGCCGAAGATGTAGGCGAACATCGCCGTGAACAGCAGCGGCTGGAGCGTGACGTCGAACCACTGCTCGGGGTTGCGGCGCATCTTCTTCAGCGCCCGCCAGGCCATCGCCAGGGTCTGGTCGACGGTGTCGCGGAGCGTCGGGCGCGGCGCCAGGTTGCGCTCGAGATTCGGTGTCGAGGTCGCGGGTGATGGTCGTGGTGGTCATCGGGTCACCTCCAGGGCGAGCTCGTTGTCGGTCGCCTTCGCGGCGGTCTCGTCCTCGGCGCCGTGGCCGGTCAGGGCGAGGAACACCTCGTCGAGCGTGGGCTTCTGCACGGTCGCGGAGGCGATCGAGAGCCCGGACTGGCGCAGCGCGATCAGCACGTCGGCCGCCTGGTTCGCGTCGAGCAGGGCGGCGTTCAGCCCGCCCAGCTCCGGCGTCAGCACCGGCTCCTCGCCGAGGACCCGTCGTACGACGGCCGCGGCGTCGGCGGTGTCGTCGGCTGCCGACATCCGCAGCTGCAGGGTGGAGCTGCCGACGGAGGCCTTGAGCTCGTCGGGCGTGCCCTCGGCGACCTTGACGCCGTGGTCGATGACCGCGATCCGGTCGGCCAGCTGGTCGGCCTCGTCGAGGTACTGCGTGGTCAGCAGCACGGTGCTGCCGTCGCGGACCAGGTCGCGGATGGTGTCCCACATCTGGCCGCGGGTGCGCGGGTCGAGGCCGGTGGTCGGCTCGTCGAGGAAGATCAGCGGCGGCCGGGTGATCAGGCTCGCCGCGAGGTCGAGGCGCCGGCGCATGCCGCCGGAGAACTTCGAGATGTGCTTGTCGGCGGCGTCCTCGAGGCCGAACCGGCCGAGCAGGTCGTGCGCGGTCGGCCTTCGACCTTCGCCGAGGACAGGCCCTGCAGCTTGCCGAACAGCCAGAGGTTCTCGTAGCCGGTCAGGTTCTCGTCGACGGAGGCGTACTGCCCGGTCACGCCGACGAGCTGGCGCACCATGTGCGGCTCGCGTCGTACGTCGACGCCGAAGATGCTCGGCCTCGCCGCCGTCCATCGGCAGCAGGGTGGCGAGCATCTTGAGGGTGGTGGTCTTGCCGGCGCCGTTCGGGCCGAGCACGCCGAAGACCTCGCCGCGGCGGATCTCGAGGTCGACGTTGTCGACCGCGCGCTGCTCGCCGAAGGTCTTGACCAGGCCGGCGGCGGCGACGGCCAGGTCGGTGTCAGGGACTCGTGTCATGCGCTCAGCGTGCGGGCGCGCGGTTTCACCCCGCCTTCACGCCGGTTTCACGGTCCTCAGTCGATCGGCTGGTCGACCGCCCGCCGGAAGTGCTCGCAGGTCGCCCGGTCGCCGCTGACCTCGATCTGCGCCGTCGTCGCCGCGCCGCCACAGCCAGGCGTCGAGCGCGGCGGCCGGCCCGCTGACGACGGCGTCCGCGCTCGGCGCCGGGGTCGGGCACCACGCGAGATGTCGTCGCTCGTCGTGGTACGTCGCCGTCTCGGGGTCGGTGCCGCTGAACCGGCCGAGCTGCACCCAGAGCGACTCGCCGGTGTCGGTGATGTCGACCCGGACGTGCTGGGGGAGACCCGTGAACGTGCCCCACGGCGGCGTGCCGCCGAACATCACGCCGAGCGCCTCGTCGACGCCGTCCGCGGCCAGCGTCGCGGTCCAGCGCGCGTGACGTCGCCCGCGGTCTGCTCGGCGTCGAGGCGGTGGATCAGCGCCTCGTGCGCCTGCCGCCGGTAGGTGAACCCGACGGTCTGCTCGTCGGACCAGCTCCAGGCCGGCTCGGCGGGGTCGGCGGCGGTGAGCACGGCGATCAGCGCCGGCGGAGTACTCGTCGAAGGCGGCCAGCAGCCCGTCGTACGACGCGGGGCGCTCGGGCCCTCGGCGTCCTCGTCAGCCGGGGCCGGGCGGGTGCGCATCGTGTGCGCCCAGAACCACTGCACCTCGGCGAGGTGCCAGAGCAGGTCGGCGGCGGTCCAGTCGGGGCAGCCGGGCACCCGCGCCTCGGGGTCGCAGCCGGTCAGCACCTCGCGGAAGCGCGCGGAGTCGGATCGGAGGTGTCGCAGGTAGTCTTCGAAGGAGAGTCTCGCCATGGAGCGAACCTAGAGGTGCGCGCCGACACACCGCATCACACTTTACATGAACATGCGCGCTTCTGTATAGTCATGCACATGACCACGAAGCGGATCGCGGTCGCCGGAGCCAGCGGGTACGCCGGAGGCGAGCTGCTGCGGCTGCTGCTCGCGCACCCCGAGGTCGAGATCGGCGCGCTCACCGGCGCGTCGAACGCCGGCCAGCCACTCGGTGGCCTCCAGCCGCACCTGGTCCCGCTGGCCGACCGGATGCTCGACGAGACCAGCCTCGACACCCTCCGCGGCCACGACGTGGTCTTCCTCGCGCTGCCGCACGGCCAGTCCGGCGAGATCGCCGCCCAGCTGGGGGAGGCCGACCCGACGACGGTGGTCATCGACTGCGGCGCCGACTTCCGGCTCGCCGACCCCGCCGCCTGGGAGAAGTTCTACGGCGGCGACCACGCCGGCACCTGGCCCTACGGCCTGCCCGAGCTCCCCGGCCAGCGCGAGCGTGCTCGCCGGCGCCACCCGGGTCGCCGTACCCGGCTGCTACCCGACCGTCTCCACGCTGAGCCTCGCCCCGGCGGTCGCCGCCGGGATCGTCGAGCCCGACGTCGTGATCGTCGCCGCCTCCGGCACCAGCGGCGCCGGCAAGGCCGCGAAGCCGCACCTGCTCGGCAGCGAGATCATGGGCAACGCCAGCGCGTACGGCGTCGGCGGCGTGCACCGGCACACCCCCGAGATCACCCAGAACCTCTCGGCGCTCGTCGACGGCACCGTCACGCGTGAGCTTCACCCCGCTGCTGGTGCCGATGCCGCGCGGCATCCTCGCCACCTGCTCGGCGAAGCTCACAGGACGGCGTGACCGCCGACGAGGTCTACGACGTCTACGTCAAGGCGTACGCCGACGAGCCGTTCGTCCACCTGCTCCCGCAGGGGCAGTGGCCGCAGACGAAGTCGGTCACCGGCTCCAACGCCGTCCACCTGCAGGTGACGGTCGACGAGGACGCACGACGAATGATCGCCGTCGGTGCCGTGGACAACCTGTCCAAGGGCACCGCCGGCGCTGCCGTCCAGTGCATGAACCTCGCGCTCGGCCTCGACGAAGGCCTGGGCCTCTCGACCGTAGGAGTCGCTCCATGACCATCACCACCCCCGCCGGCTTCCGGGCCGCCGGCGTCGCCGCCGGCCTCAAGTCCACCGGCGCCAAGGACGTCGCGCTCGTCGTCAACGACGGCCCGACCTTCGACTCCGCCAGCGTCTTCACCGCCAACCGCTGCAAGGCCAACCCGGTGCTCTGGAGCCAGGAGGTCGTCAAGGACGGCACCGTCCGCGCGGTCTTCCTCAACTCCGGCGGCGCCAACTGCTACACCGGCCCCGAGGGCTTCCAGACCACGCACGCCGTGGCCGAGACCGTCGCCGAGCGGCTCGGCATCGGCGCGCATCGACGTGGTCGTCTGCTCGACCGGCCTGATCGGGCTCACCAACGACCGCGACGCAGGTGCTCGCCGGCGCGGCCGCGGCGTACGACGCCCTCGCGGCCGACGGCGGCGACGCAGGCGGCGCGAGGCGATCATGACCACCGACTCGGTGAGCAAGCAGGTCGTCGTCGAGGGCGCCGGCTGGTCGATCGGCGGGATGGCCAAGGGCGCCGGCATGCTCGCGCCCCAGCTGGCCACGATGCTGGTCGTGCTCACCACCGACGCCGTCGTACCGGCCGCCGACCTCGACACCGCGCTGCGCGCCGCGACCCGGGTCAGCTTCGACCGGCTCGACTCCGACGGCTGCATGTCCACCAACGACACCGTGACCGTGCTCGCCAGCGGCGCGAGCGGGATCACGCCGTCGCTGCCGGACTTCACCGCGGCGCTCACCCAGGCCTGCACCGACCTCGCGATGCAGCTGCTCCGCGACGCCGAGGGCGCCGACCACGAGATCGCGATCACCGTGCTCAACGCCGCCACCGAGGACGAGGCGGTCGAGGTCGGCCGCAGCGTGGCCCGCTCCAACCTCTTCAAGGCCGCCGTCTTCGGCAACGACCCCAACTGGGGCCGCGTGCTCGCCAGCATCGGTACGACGCAGGCGGCGTTCGACCCCGCCGACCTCGACGTCGCGATGAACGGCGTGTGGGTGTGCAAGCAGTCCACGCCGCACGCCGACCCCGCGACCGTCGACCTGAAGCCGCGCGAGGTGAGCGTGACCATCGACCTGAAGGCCGGCTCCGAGCGGGCCACGGTCTGGACCAACGACCTGACCCACGCCTACGTCCACGAGAACAGCGCGTACTCGCTCATGAACGACTCGCAGCACCGGCCAGTTCGACACCAGCAAGCCCGACCCGGCGAAGGCCCGCACCCTCGCGGCCGCGCTGCCGTGGCTGAAGCGCTACCACGGCAAGATCGTGGTGGTGAAGTACGGCGGCAACGCGATGACCGACGACACCCTGAAGCGGGCGTTCGCCGAGGACATCGCGTTCCTGCGGTTCGCCGGCTTCAAGCCGGTCGTCGTCCACGGCGGCGGCCCGCAGATCTCGACGATGCTCGACCGGCTCGGCATCGAGTCGGAGTTCCGCGGCGGCCTGCGGGTCACCACGCCCGAGGCCATGGACGTCGTCCGGATGGTGCTCGTCGGCCAGGTCCAGCGCGAGCTGGTCGGCCTGATCAACGAGCACGGCCCGCTCGCGGTCGGCTGCTCCGGCGAGGACGCCGGGCTGTTCACCGCCGAGCCCACCAACACCGTCGTCGACGGCGAGGAGGTCGACCTCGGCCTGGTCGGCGAGGTCGCGCAGGTGCGCCCCGAGTCGGTGCTCGACCTGATCGAGGCCGGCCGGATCCCGGTCGTCTCCAGCGTCGCGCCCGACGTCCACGGCGTCGTCCACAACGTCAACGCCGACTCCGCCGCCGCGGCCCTGGCGGTCGCGCTCGAAGGCCGAGAAGCTGCTCGTGCTCACCGACGTCGAGGGCCTCTACCTCGACTGGCCGAACTCCGAGGACGTCGATCGGCGAGATCAGCCCCGAGGCGCTCGAGGAGATCCTGCCGACGCTCGCCACCGGCATGGTCCCGAAGATGGGCGCCTGCCTGCAGGCGGTCCAGCGGCGGCGTGCCCCGCGCCACCGTCGTCGACGGCCGCGAGCCGCACGCCGTGCTGCTCGAGCTGTTCACCAACGAAGGCGTCGGCACCCAGGTGCTGCCCGGCGTCGAGACCAAGACCCGGAAGGCGAGGGACACCCAGTGAGCGACGCAGTGACACTACGCGAGCGGTACGCCGCCTCGCCTGATGAACACCTTCGGCCCGCCCGACGCTGGTGCTCACCCGCGGCGAGGGCGCGCACGTCTGGGACGCCGACGGCAAGGAGTACGTCGACCTGCTCGGCGGCATCGCCGTCAACGCGCTCGGCCACGGCCACCCGGCGCTCGTCGAGGCGGTCACCACCCAGCTGCGGCACGCTCGGCCACGTCTCGAACTTCTTCACCAGCGTGCCCGCAGGTCGAGCTCGCCGAGAAGCTGCTCGACCTGCTCGGCGTCGGCGCCGGCGGCGGGCAAGGTGTTCTTCACCAACTCCGGCACCGAGGCCAACGAGGCCGCGTTCAAGCTGACCCGGCGCACCGGCCGCACCCACGTCGTCGTCGCCGAGGGCCGCTTCCACGGCCGCACCATGGGCGCGCTCGCGCTGACCTCCAAGGAGGCCTACCGCGAGCCCGTTCGAGCCGCTGCCCGGCGACGTCACGTTCGTCCCGTACGGCGACGCCGACGCGCTCGCCGCCGCGGTCACCGACGAGACCGCCGCGATCCTGCTCGAGCCGATCCAGGGCGAGGCCGGCGTCGTCGTACCGCCCGACGGCTACCTCGCCGCCGCCCGCGCGATCGCCGACGAGCACGGCGCGCTGCTCTGGCTCGACGAGGTCCAGTCCGGCATGGGCCGCACCGGCGAGTGGTTCGCGCACCTCCCGTCCGGCGTGCGGCCCGACATCGTCACCGTCGCCAAGGGCCTCGGCGGCGGCTTCCCGATCGGCGCCTGCATCGGCCTCGGCGACCGCGGGCGACGCTGCTCCAGCCGGGCAACCACGGCACCACGTTCGGCGGCAACCCGGTCGCCTGCGCCGCCGCGCTCGCGGTGATCCGCACCATCGAGGACGACGACCTGCTCGAGCACGTCACCGTGCTCGGCCAGAAGCTCCGCGACGGGCTGGCCGCCGACCCGCGGGTCACCGAGGTGCGCGGCGAGGGCCTGCTGATCGGGCTCGACCTGTGCGCCGACGCGTCGGCCGACGTGCTCGCTGGCCGCGCGCAGCGCCGGGTTCATCGTCAACAACCCGACGCCCGACCCGGATCCGGCTGGCGCCGCCGCTGGTGCTCACCGAGGACGACGCCGACGCGTTCCTCGCCGCCTGGCCGGGCATCCTCGACGAGGCGATGGGAGAGCGCGCAGTGAGGCACTTCCTGGCCGACGACGACCTGACCCCGGCCGAGCAGGCCCGGGTCCTCGACCTCGCGGCCGAGCTCAAGCACGCGCCGTACGACGCGAAGCCGCTCGCCGGCCCGCGCACCGTCGCGATGATCTTCGACAAGCAGACGCTGCGCACCCAGGCGTCGTTCGCCGCCGGCATCGCCGAGCTCGGCGGGTTCCCGATGCTGGTCGACGGCGCGCTCGCCGGGATCGGCGTGCGCGAGTCGGTGTCACGACGTCGCCCGGGTGCTCGGCCGCCAGGCCTCGATGATCGTGTGGCGCACCTACGCCCAGACCCGGCTCGAGGAGATGGCCGAGCACGCCGGCGTCCCGGTGGTCAACGCGCTCACCGACGACTTCCACCCCTGCCAGCTGCTCGCCGACCTGCTGACGATCCGCGAGCACAAGCAGGAGCTCGCCGGGCTCACCGTCGCGTTCGTCGGCGACGGCGCCTGCAACATGGGCAACTCCTGGCTGCTCGCCGGCGCCACCGCCGGCATGCACGTGCGGATCAGCTCGCCCGAGGGCTACGCGCCGTCCGCGGCGATGGTCGAGCGGGCGGCGGCGATCGCCGCCGCCACCGGCGGCTCGGTCGCCCTCGAGCCGGACCCGGTCGCGGCGGTCACCGGCGCCGACGTCGTCGTCACCGACACCTGGATCTCGATGGGCAAGGAGGAGGAGGCCGCGGCGCGCGCCGAGGTGTTCGCGCCGTACTCCCTGACGACCGCGCTCTTCGAGCACGCGAAGCCGGACGCCATCGCGATGCACTGCCTGCCCGCCTACCGCGGCAAGGAGATCGACGCCGAGGTGATCGACGGCCCGCAGAGCGTCGTGTGGGACGAGGCCGAGAACCGCCGGCACGCCCAGAAGGCGATCTTGACGTTCCTGGTCGAGGAGGCCCACCCGTGAACGACGTCGCCCTGACGTCCGGCGACCAAGAGCGCGCGCCACCAGCAGATCATCGAGCTGGTGACGCACGGACGAGGTGCGCTCCCAGGCCGAGCTCGCCGGCCTGCTCGCCGAGCGCGGCGTGCACGTCACCCAGGCGACGCTCTCGCGCGACCTCGTCGAGCTCGACGCGATCAAGGTCCGCGGCGCCGTCCGGCACCCTCGTGTACGCCGTACCCGCCGAGGGCGGCGACCGACGCCCGGCCGCGCCCGTGGAGACCGCGGCGGCGGTCACCCGGCTGGCCCGGCTGTGCGGCGAGCTCCTGGTGAGCGCCGACGCCAGCGCCAACCTGGTCGTCCTGCGCACCCCGCCGGGCGCCGCCCAGTTCCTCGGCCTCGGCCGTCGACAAGGCCGAGTTCCCCGAGATCCTCGGCACCATCGCCGGCGACGACACCGTGCTCGTCATCGGCCGCGAACCGCAGCGGCGGCGACGGACCTGGCGCGCCGGTTCCTCGCCCTCGCCGACAGCCACTACCAGCAGAAGGAAGAAACCTCGTGAGCAAGGTCCTGACGTCCCTCCCGGTCGGCCAGCGGGTCGGCATCGCGTTCTCGGGAGGGCTGGACACCTCGGTCGCGGTGGCCTGGATGCGCGCCACGGGCGCCGTGCCGTGCACCTACACCGCCGACATCGGCCAGTACGACGAGCCCGACATCAGCGGCGTGCCCGGCCGCGCGGTCGAGTACGGCGCCGAGATCGCCCGCGCCGTCGACTGCCGGCTCGAGCTGGTCGAGGAGGGCCTGGCCGCGATGGCGTGCGGCGCCTTCCACATCCGCTCCGGCGGCCGCGCCTACTTCAACACCACGCCGCTCGGCCGTGCCGTCACCGGCACCCTGCTGGTCCGCGCGATGCACGAGGACGGCGTCGACATCTGGGGCGACGGCTCGACGTTCAAGGGCAACGACATCGAGCGGTTCTACCGCTACGGGCTGCTCGCCAACCCCGACCTGCGCATCTACAAGCCCTGGCTGGACGCCGACTTCGTCACCGAGCTCGGCGGCCGCACCGAGATGAGCCAGTGGCTGACCGCGCGCAACCTGCCGTACCGCGACAGCGCGGAGAAGGCGTACTCCACCGACGCCAACATCTGGGGCGCCACCCACGAGGCCAAGACCCTCGAGCACCTCGACGTCTCGCTCGAGATCGTCGAGCCGATCATGGGCGTGAAGTTCTGGGACCCGTCGGTCGAGATCGCGCCCGAGGACGTCACCGTCCGGTTCGACGGCGGCCGCCCGGTGGCGATCAACGGCATCCGGTACGACGACCCGGTCGCGCTGGTCCACGAGGCCAACGCGATCGGCGGCCGGCACGGCCTCGGCATGTCCGACCAGATCGAGAACCGGATCATCGAGGCCAAGTCCCGCGGCATCTACGAGGCGCCCGGCATGGCGCTGCTCTGGCTCGACCTACGAGCGGCTGCTCAACGCGATCCACAACGAGGACACCATCGCCAACTACGCACGCCGCAGGGCCGCCGGCTCGGCCGGCTGCTCTACGAGGGCCGCTGGCTCGACCCGCAGGCGCTGATGCTGCGCGAGTCCATCCAGCGCTGGATCGCCTCGCTGGTCACCGGCGAGGTGACCGCTCCGGCTGCGCCGCGGCGAGGACTACACGATCCTGCGCACCGAGGGCGCCGGCGTTCTCCTACCACCCCGACAAGCTGTCGATGGAGCGCACCGAGAACGCCGCGTTCGGCCCGGTGGACCGGATCGGCCAGCTCACGATGCGCAACCTCGACATCGCCGACTCGCGCGCCAAGCTCGAGCTGTACGCCGCGCAGCCGCTCGACCAGGGCCAGGTCCTCGTCGAGCACGGGACCCTGTTCGGCGCGCTCGCCGGCCGGCGGTGCCGAGCGGATCGCGGACAACCCGGCGCGTCGAGCAGGAGCCGGCGAGGACGTCGCGCTCGACAACGCCGCCATGGAGTTCGGCACCGACTGATGACGCCGCACAGTTCGGCACCGCACCACCGCGCGGGTGCTCCCGGTCAACGGCCGCGGCGAGGTGCTGCTGCTGCACGGCTGGGACCCGGTCCGCCCGGAGGCGCCGTACTGGTTCAGCATCGGCGGTGCCGCCGACCACGACGAGCCGCTCGTCGACGCCGCGGCCCGCGAGATGCTCGAGGAGACCGGGCTCGGCGATCTCGCCCGCCGAGCTCGGCGACCCGGTCGGGCACGAGCTCGCGGAGTTCGACTGGGGGTTCTGGCGCCTGGTGCAGGACCAGACCTACTTCGCGATCCGCCTCGACGACATCGACCGGCCTGCACTTCGACGGCCTCGAGCCGCTCGAGCGGGGCACCATCGACGAGGCGGCCTGGTGGACTCCGGACGCGCTCGACGCCGACGGGTCCGCCGCCAACGACCAGCTGACCACGATGATGAGGGCCGCGGTCCGAGCAGTCCTAGGAGAAGCATGAGCACCAACACCGGCAAGCTCTGGGGCGGACGCTTCGCGGGCGGCCCGTCGCCCGAGCTCGACGCGCTGTCCCGGTCGACGCACTTCGACTGGCGGCTGACGCCGTACGACCTCGCCGGCTCGCGCGCCCACGCGAACGCGCTGCACCGCGCCGGCCTGCTCACCGACGACGACCACGCCGAGCTGCATCCGCGGGCTCGACGTGCTGGGGGAGCGGTACGCCGCCGGCGACCTGCTGCCCGGACCCGTCCGACGAGGACGTCCACGGCGCCCTGGAGCGGCTGCTCGTCGAGGAGGTCGGCGCCGACGTCGGCGGCCGGCTGCGCGCCGGCCGCAGCCGCAACGACCAGATCGCGACGCTGTTCAAGGTCTTCCTGCGCGACCATCGCCAGCGTGATCGCCGGCCAGGTCCTCGACCTCGTCGACGCGCTCTCCGACCAGGCGCGGGACGCACCTCGACGCGGTCATGCCCGGCCGCACCCACCTCCAGCACGCCCAGCCGGTGCTGCTCGTCGCACCACCTGCTCGCGCACGCCTGGCCGCTGCTCCGCGACGTCGACCGGCTCGCGCGACTGGGACGCCGCGGGTGGCCGCGGACTCGCCGTACGGCTCCGGGGCGCTGGCCGGCTCCAGCCTCGGCCTCGACCCGGAGGGCGTCGCCGCCGAGCTCGGCTTCACCGGCTCCAGCGCCAACTCGATCGACGGCACCGCGTCCCGCGACTTCGTCGCCGAGTTCGCCTACGTCACCGCGCAGATCGGCGTCGACGTCAGCCGGATCGCCGAGGAGGTCATCCTCTGGTCGACCCGCGAGTTCGGGTTCGTGACGCTGCACGACTCCTGGTCGACCGGGTCGAGCATCATGCCGCAGAAGAAGAACCCCGACATCGCCGAGCTGGCCCGCGGCAAGGCCGGCCGCCTGATCGGCAACCTGTCCGGCCTGCTGGCCACCCTCAAGGCGCTCCCGCTCGCCTACAACCGGGACCTCCAGGAGGACAAGGAGCCGGTCTTCGACTCCGTCGACACCCTCGAGGTGCTGCTGCCGGCGTTCACCGGCATGGTCGCGACGCTGACCTTCGACACCGAACGGATGGCCGAGCTCGCGCCGCAGGGCTTCTCGCTCGCGACCGACATCGCCGAGTGGCTGGTCCGCGAGGGGGTGCCGTTCCGGGTCGCGCACGAGGTCGCCGGCGCCTGCGTGCGCCGCTGCGAGGAGCTCGGCATCGAGCTCGCCGACCTCACCGACGAGCAGTTCGCCGAGATCTCGCCGTCGCTCACGCCCGGCGTCCGCGACGTCCTGACCGTCGAGGGCTCGGTGGCGTCCCGCACCGGCCGCGGCGGCACCGCACCGGTCCGGGTCCGCGAGCAGCTCGCCGAGCTCACCGCCGTCGCCGACGCGCACCGTGCCCGCCTCGGCTGACCTGTCCGGCGCCGGTGCTCGACGTGGCGCCGCGGCTGCTCAACGCTGTGCTCCGGCACGGCGACGTCGCGGTCCGGCTCACCGAGGTCGAGGCGTACGACGGCGCGAACGACCCCGGTTCGCACGCCTTCCGTGGCCGGACACCGCGCAACGCGGTGATGTTCGGCCCGCCCGGGCACCTGTACTGCTACTTCACCTACGGCATGCACGTGTGCTGCAACGTCGTCTGCGGCCCGGACGGGACCGCCGAGCGCCGTCCTGATCCGCGCCGGCGAGGTCGTCGACGGCGTCGATCTCGCGCGGGAGCGCCGGCCCGGTGCGACCGACCGCGACCTGGCCCGCGGACCGGCCCGGTTGTGCCGGGCGCTCGGCATCGAGCTCGACCGACGACGGGACCGATCTGGCCGCCGGCCCGGTGACCCTCACCCTCGGTGACGCCGCCGAACGACGATCTCCACCGGCCCGCGCGTGGGTCTGCGCGGTGCTCCGGACCGGCCGTGGCGGTTCTGGATCACGGGGGATCCGACCGTGTCGACCTACCGTCCGGCGGCGCCGCTCAGGCGTGGATCGGCGGACCGAGCCTGAATCGACCCCGGTTTGGCACCTCCGGGAGGCGCTGGTAATGTTCCTCCTCGCCGCGGCAAGCGGCTCCCACTCCCGGCCGAGAGGCCATCTGGATGGGGAGCGAACTGTCGCGGGCCGGAAGAGCCTGAGCCGAGTCAGCCCCGAGTTGACCAGGCCAAGCGAAACCGGTAAGTTTCTGCAGGTTGCCCCGCAGCCGGCCCGCAAGGGTACGGACGGTGTGCGTCTGATTCTTGAGAACTCAACAGTGTGTCATAGTCGACGAATTAGTTTGTAATGCCCCGTTGTCTGATGTCTGCCCTTTGGGTTGGTGGTTTGGTTGATGGTTTCTTTGACAATGATTCTGACAATTTTGTCAGTGTCGTCTGTCAGGCATCTCTTTTTCCTCAGCTGCCTTGCCTTTCGGGTGGGTGGTTGGGGGTGTTGTTTTCAACGGAGAGTTTGATCCTGGCTCAGGACGAACGCTGGCGGCGTGCTTAACACATGCAAGTCGAGCGGAAAGGCCCTTTCGGGGGTACTCGAGCGGCGAACGGGTGAGTAACACGTGAGTAATCTGCCCTTCACTTTGGGATAAGCCCCGGAAACGGGGTCTAATACCGGATACGACGCAGTCTCGCATGGGATCTGCGTGGAAAGTTTTTTCGGTGGGGGATGTGCTCGCGGCCTATCAGCTTGTTGGTGGGGTAATGGCCTACCAAGGCTTCGACGGGTAGCCGGCCTGAGAGGGTGACCGGCCACACTGGGACTGAGACACGGCCCAGACTCCTACGGGAGGCAGCAGTGGGGAATATTGGACAATGGGCGGAAGCCTGATCCAGCAACGCCGCGTGAGGGATGACGGCCTTCGGGTTGTAAACCTCTTTCAGCGGGGACGAAGCGCCGATGATGGTGGTGACGGTACCCGCAGAAGAAGCACCGGCCAACTACGTGCCAGCAGCCGCGGTAATACGTAGGGTGCGAGCGTTGTCCGGAATTATTGGGCGTAAAGGGCTCGTAGGCGGTTTGTCGCGTCGGGAGTGAAAACACCGGGCTTAACTCGGTGCTTGCTTTCGATACGGGCAGACTAGAGGCATGCAGGGGAGAACGGAATTCCTGGTGTAGCGGTGAAATGCGCAGATATCAGGAGGAACACCGGTGGCGAAGGCGGTTCTCTGGGCATGTCCTGACGCTGAGGAGCGAAAGTGTGGGGAGCGAACAGGATTAGATACCCTGGTAGTCCACACCGTAAACGTTGGGCGCTAGGTGTGGGGCCTATTCCATGGGTTCCGTGCCGCAGCTAACGCATTAAGCGCCCCGCCTGGGGAGTACGGCCGCAAGGCTAAAACTCAAAGGAATTGACGGGGGCCCGCACAAGCGGCGGAGCATGCGGATTAATTCGATGCAACGCGAAGAACCTTACCTGGGTTTGACATATGCCGGAAAGCCCTAGAGATATGGCCCCTTTTGTCGGTATACAGGTGGTGCATGGCTGTCGTCAGCTCGTGTCGTGAGATGTTGGGTTAAGTCCCGCAACGAGCGCAACCCTCGTCCTATGTTGCCAGCACGTAATGGTGGGGACTCATAGGAGACTGCCGGGGTCAACTCGGAGGAAGGTGGGGATGACGTCAAGTCATCATGCCCCTTATGTCCAGGGCTTCACGCATGCTACAATGGCCGGTACAAAGGGCTGCGATGCTGCAAGGCGGAGCGAATCCCAAAAAGCCGGTCTCAGTTCGGATTGGGGTCTGCAACTCGACCCCATGAAGTCGGAGTCGCTAGTAATCGCAGATCAGCAACGCTGCGGTGAATACGTTCCCGGGCCTTGTACACACCGCCCGTCACGTCACGAAAGTCGGCAACACCCGAAGCCGGTGGCCTAACCCGTTGTGGGGGGAGCCGTCGAAGGTGGGGCTGGCGATTGGGACGAAGTCGTAACAAGGTAGCCGTACCGGAAGGTGCGGCTGGATCACCTCCTTTCTAAGGAGCACACACCCCGCACGGCCAGCAACTGTCCAGGTCTTCTGGGTGGGTCGTCTGGTTGGCACTGGTGGTGTTCACTAGTGGAATCGTCGATGAACGACCCGGTCGTGGTGGCCGGTCGTCTCTCAGTACTACCCGCGCTGCTTGCGGGTGGGTGTGGAACCTGGGCGGTCGTGGATGCTGGGATGGGTCCTGACACACTGTTGAGCTTTGAGGAATCAGACCGCCAGGCTCTGTCGGGCTGGGTCTTGTGATGTGCTCAGTGCCTCCTAGGACTCCTGTTCACCTGTGGGTGGGTGGGTGGCCGTGGTGGGCGTGCTTTTTGTGAATTGGATAGTGGACGCGAGCATCTGTGGCAGCTCTACACCATGGAGCTGTCACTTTTTGACGCCATCGAGCCTGTTGGGCGTGTCGGACCGTTGGGTCCTGGCCTGGTTTGGTGACGCATGCTGGCCGGTGTCAGACCGGTGGTGTGTGGGTGGTGTCAGAGTCTTTGTAGTTTTTGTTGAGTGTTTGTGAGACAAGCTATGAAGGGCACATGGTGGATGCCTTGGCATCAAGAGCCGATGAAGGACGTAGGAGCCTGCGATAAGCCCTGGGGAGTTGGCAACCGAGCTGTGATCCGGGGGTGTCCGAATGGGGAAACCCAGCACGAGTCATGTCGTGTTACCCGCGCCTGAATATATAGGGTGTGTGGAGGGAACGCGGGGAAGTGAAACATCTCAGTACCCGTAGGAAGAGAAAACAATAGTGATTCCGAGAGTAGTGGCGAGCGAAATCGGATGAGGCCAAACCTATTGCGTGTGATACCCGGCAGGGGTTGCGCAGTGGGGGTTGTGGGACCATTCGGATCGAGTCTGCCGGCTCGACCAGACAGTAAGAAAATCACTGTTGAAGTTGAAGTCCATTGGAAAGTGGCGCCGTAGAGGGTGATAGCCCCGTAAGTGTAAGCGTATGACTGTTGAGTGGTATCCCAAGTAACACGGAACCCCTGAAATTCCGTGTGAATCTGGCGGGACCACCCGTTAAGCCTAAATACTCCTTGATGACCGATAGCGGACAAGTACCGTGAGGGAAAGGTGAAAAGTACCCCTGGCGGGGAGTGAAATAGTACCTGAAACCGTGTGCCTACAATCCGTCGGAGCCCGGCTGCCACTTGTGGTGTTGGGGTGACGGCGTGCCTTTTGAAGAATGAGCCTGCGAGTTTGCGTTGTGTTGCGAGGTTAACCCGTGTGGGGAAGCCGTAGCGAAAGCGAGTCCTAATAGGGCGTTTGAGTAGCACGATCAAGACCCGAAGCGAAGTGATCTATCCATGGGCAGGTTGAAGCGCGGGTAAGACCGCGTGGAGGACCGAACCCACTTAGGTTGAAAACTGAGGGGATGACCTGTGGATAGGGGTGAAAGGCCAATCAAACTTCGTGATAGCTGGTTCTCCCCGAAATGCATTTAGGTGCAGCGTTGCGTGTTTCTTGCCGGAGGTAGAGCACTGGATAGCCGATGGGCCCTACAAGGTTACTGACGTTAGCCAAACTCCGAATGCCGGTAAGTGAGAGCGCAGCAGTGAGACTGCGGGGGATAAGCTCCGTAGTCGAGAGGGAAACAGCCCAGACCATCAGCTAAGGCCCCTAAGCGGTGACTAAGTGGAAAAGGATGTGGAGTCGCAGTGACAACCAGGAGGTTGGCTTGGAAGCAGCCACCCTTGAAAGAGTGCGTAATAGCTCACTGGTCAAGTGATTCCGCGCCGACAATGTAGCGGGGCTCAAGTCATCCGCCGAAGCTATGGCATTCACACGTTAGCCAAGCCGCCCTTCGTAGGTTGGTTCAGGTGTGTGGATGGGTAGGGGAGCGTCGTGTCGCGAGTGAAGCTCCGGAGTGATCCAGGGGTGGACGCGACACGAGTGAGAATGCAGGCATGAGTAGCGAATGCAGATGTGAGAAACACTTGCCGCCGAATGATCAAGGGTTCCAGGGTCAAGCTAATCTGCCCTGGGTAAGTCGGGACCTAAGGCGAGGCCGACAGGCGTAGTCGATGGACAACGGGTTGATATTCCCGTACCGGCAAAGTAGCGCCCATGACGAACCCGGTGATGCTAACCACCCGAAACTCGAGTGACCGGACCCTTCGGGGCGAGGCGGCTGAGCGGAGCGTGGGACCCGATCTGGTAGTAGTCAAGCGATGGGGTGACGCAGGAAGGTAGCCCAACCGTGGCGATGGTTGTCCACGGGTAAGGATGTAGGGGGCGGTCCAGGCAAATCCGGACCGCTGGCTTCGATGCCGGCCCTGAGATCCGATGCCGATCCCGTATGGAGTAGTGGGTGATCCTATGCTGTCGAGAAAAACCTCTAGCGAGCTACGCGCCGCCCGTACCCCAAACCGACTCAGGTGATCAGGTAGAGAATACCAAGGCGATCGAGCGAACCATGGTTAAGGAACTCGGCAAAATGCCCCCGTAACTTCGGGAGAAGGGGGGCCGGATCCGTTACCACACTTGCTGTGGGAAGCGGTGAAGGCCGCAGAGACCAGGCCCAAGCGACTGTTTACTAAAAACACAGGTCCGTGCGAAGTTGTAAGACGATGTATACGGACTGACTCCTGCCCGGTGCTGGAAGGTTAAGGGGACCGGTTAGACACGCAAGTGTCGAAGCTGAGAACTTAAGCCCCAGTAAACGGCGGTGGTAACTATAACCATCCTAAGGTAGCGAAATTCCTTGTCGGGTAAGTTCCGACCTGCACGAATGGAGTAACGACTTGGGCGCTGTCTCAACCGTGGACTCGGCGAAATTGCACTACGAGTAAAGATGCTCGTTACGCGCGGCAGGACGGAAAGACCCCGGGACCTTTACTATAGTTTGGTATTGGTGTTTGGTTCGGCTTGTGTAGGATAGGTGGGAGACTGTGAAGCGGCCACGCCAGTGGTTGTGGAGTCAACGTTGAAATACCACTCTGGTCGTACTAGATGTCTAACCTAGGTCCATTATCTGGTTCAGGGACAGTGCCTGATGGGTAGTTTAACTGGGGCGGTTGCCTCCTAAAATGTAACGGAGGCGCTCAAAGGTTCCCTCAGCCTGGTTGGCAATCAGGTGGCGAGTGTAAGTGCACAAGGGAGCTTGACTGTGAGACAGACATGTCGAGCAGGGACGAAAGTCGGAACTAGTGATCCGGCGTCGGCATGTGGAAGCGACGTCGCTCAACGGATAAAAGGTACCCCGGGGATAACAGGCTGATCTTCCCCAAGAGTCCATATCGACGGGATGGTTTGGCACCTCGATGTCGGCTCGTCGCATCCTGGGGCTGGAGTAGGTCCCAAGGGTTGGGCTGTTCGCCCATTAAAGCGGCACGCGAGCTGGGTTTAGAACGTCGTGAGACAGTTCGGTCCCTATCCGCCGCGCGCGCAGGAAACTTGAGAAAGGCTGTCCCTAGTACGAGAGGACCGGGATGGACGAACCTCTGGTGTGCCAGTTGTCCCGCCAGGGGCACGGCTGGTTAGCTACGTTCGGAAGTGATAACCGCTGAATGCATCTAAGCGGGAAGCACGTTTCAAGATGAGGTTTCCCACCCCGTTAAGGGGGTAAGGCCCCCAGCAGAACACTGGGTTGATAGGCCGGAGGTGTACAGCAGCAATGCCCAGCCGACCGGTACTAATAGGCCGAGGGCTTGTCTCACAAACCCTCAACAAAAACCTACAAAACGCACTCGCGTTCGCGTCCACGAATCACAGTCCACAACATACTGCACACAACGAATAGTGGCTTGGATACACCGCCCGTGAACACATCCGGGGACGTGTGACCGCAAGAGTTACGGCGGCCATAGCGAAAGGGAAACACCCGGTCCCATCCCGAACCCGGAAGTTAAGCCTTTCAGCGCCGATGGTACTGCAACCGAGAGGTTGTGGGAGAGTAGGACGCCGCCGGACATTCTTTCCAGTAGGGCCACCCGCTTGCGGGTGGCCCTACTTGCATTTCGGGCCACTTTCCGTGCACATCGCACAGCTCCGGCTGCGTTGTCCCCAAGCCGCCCGCACGCCGGCGCCGGGACTGTCGGCGCCCGCGCCGAGGGTGGTGCGCGGAGGTGATGTGCGATGTCCGCACAGAAGACGAAGGCGGCTCCCGAGGCCGCCACAGCCAACGAGGTCCGCCTGGTCGGCCGGCTCTCCCAGGCGCCCGAGGAGCGGGTGCTGCCCAGCGGCGACACCGTGTGGACGTTCCGGGTGGTGGTCGCCACGGCCGGCGGGCCGGTCGCGGAGCCGGCAGACGGTGGACGCGCTCGAGTGCGCCGCCTGGTCGGCCCGGGCCCGCCGCTCGGTGGCCGCCTGGGCGGCCGACGACGTCGTGGAGGTGGTCGGGTCGCTGCGCCGGCGGTTCTTCCGCGCCGGCGGCGCGGTCGGCGTCCCGGGTGGAGGTCGAGATGAGCGTCGGGCCGGCTCATCCGTCGCGCAGCGCGCGGATGAGCACCCCGACGCTGGGCTTGGGCTGGAACGACGTCGCCTTCTCCGGCAGCAGCCGGTCGGCGGCCGCGACGCTGAGCACCTGCTCGAAGTCCGGCGCCGGCATCAGCACCGCGACGCCGTCGGCCCGCCGACGGCGGCCAGCGCCTCGTCGACGGCGTGGTGGTGCCCGATCGAGCTCGGCGCGCGTCGCGAGGCGCGGGATCAGGTCCTCGTGCAGCACCTCGACCGCGGCCCGGTCCGGGCGGACGTCGACCGCGAGCGTGACCCAGGCCGCGGCCGTCGGTCGCCGACCAGCCGGTCCGGGGCGAGCCTGCCCAGCGCGCGTCGCGGGGTCGGCGGGCTGCCAGCCGATCCCGGCCCGCTCGGCGGCGTGCTGCAGCGCGGCCAGCGTGCGTCCGGCCGAGCACCCGGTGGATCGCGCCGAGGAACAGCGGTGTGTCGTCCTGGTCGACGAGCATCGCCAGGCCGGCGTCCGTGGCCGGCGCCGGGCTCCTGCTGCTGCATCCGCAGGTAGGCCGCGTACCGGTGGTGACCGTCGGCGATCAGGGCCCGGGCCGGCGCCAGCGCGGCGGCGAGCAGGTCGAGCTCGCGCGGGTCGCGGACGGCCCAGATCCGGTGCTGCTGCTCGCCGCGGTCGGTGAAGTCGTGCTCCGGCTGCCGCTGCCGCACCTCGCCGGAGCAGGTCGCGGACCGCGGCCGGCCCGCGGTGCACGAGCAGGATCGGCGCCGGGTTGATCTGCATCTCGAGCATCCGGTCGGCGAGCTCGTCGGCCTGGGCGGGGTGGATGCCCTCGTGCGGGAAGCACCGCCACCTCGGCGCGCGTGGTCGCGCGCCGCGAGATGTCCAGGGCACCGACCAGGCCGCGGACGGTGACGCCGTCGGCGGTGTACTCGTGCAGGTACAGCGCGGGCTCCTCGTCGCGGCTGACCTGGCCGCGCTGCTCCCAGCGCGGCGAGCCGGTCCGCGACGTCCGCGGTACGGCCGGGCGAAGGCCCGCACCGAGGCCGGGTCGCCGATCCGGCTCGGGGCCAGGGTCAGCGCCGCGGAAGGGCAGGAGCCGGAGCGGCCGCGCGACGTGCGGTGGGGTGACCACGGCGTCGGCGTCCATCGGAGCATCGTAGGGTGCCTGCCACGTCCGATCCCGGAGGAGGTGCGCGTGCTCGGCACGTCGCGAGAGTCCCCTGTCCGGGGCCTACGACCTGGCGATGCTCGACCTCGACGGCGTCGTCTACGTCGGCGGCGACGCGGTCCCGGGCGCGCCCGAGCACCTGGCCGCGGCGCGCGAGGCCGGGATGCGGCTGGCGTTCATCACCAACAACGCCTCCCGCCCGCCCGAGCAGGTCGCCGAGCACCTGCGCGAGCTCGGCGTCGAGGCGCGGCGACGACGACGTCGTCACCTCCGCCCAGGCGGCGGCCCGGGTGCTGGCCGAGCGGGTCGGCGCCGGCGCGCGCGTGGTCTGCCTCGGCGCCGACGGCCTGCGACGAGGCGCTGCGCGACGCCGGCCTGACGCCGGTCGGCGCCGACGACGACGCGGTGGCGATCGTGACCGGCTACGGCCCGGACGTGCGCTGGGCGCGACATCATGCGGGCGGCGGTCCGGATCCGCGACGGGCTGCCGTGGGTGGCCAGCAACACCGACCTGACGATCCCGACGGCGTTCGGGGTCGCGCCCGGGCCACGGCGTCCAGGTGGAGATGCTGCGCCGGTTCACCGGGGTCGACCCGGTGGTCGCCGGCAAGCCGGAGCGGCCGCTGCTCGACGAGACCGTGCGCCGCGTCGGCGGGCGCCGGCCGCTGATGGTCGGCGACCGGCTGGACACCGACATCGAGGGCGCGCACCGCGCCGGGCTGCGACTCGCTGCTGGTGCTGACCGGCGTCACCGGCCTGGCCGAGCTGGTGGCGGCGCCGGCGCCGCAGCGGCCGACGTACGTCGCTCCCGACCTGGCCGGCCTGCTGGAGCCGCACCCGGCGCCGGAGCCGAGCGACGGCGGGTGGCGCCTCGGCGGCTGGCGCGCCGACGGTGGACGGACGGCGGGCTCCGGGTGACCGGCGAGCGGTCCGGCCGAGGACTGGTGGCGGGTGGTCGCGGCGGCGGCGTGGGCGCACCTCGACGGCGCCGGCGAACCGGTGCACCTGTCCGGCGTCGAGGTGCCCGCGCGGTAGCCTCGGCGCCATGACTGAGGACCCGGACTTCCCCGGCCCCGACGAGCCGGAGACGGTGCCGCCGGAGCCGGAGCGCGTGCGCACCGGGGTGGCCGACGTCGACGAGGTGATCACGGCGGTCGAGGAGCTCGAGGAGCGGCCGATCGAGGAGCACGTCGGCGTCTTCGAGACCGCCCACGAGCCAGCTGCGCCGCGCCCTGGACACGCCCGGCCGACGACGCCTGACCGTGCCGCCACGACGTCTCCGTCTGGACGCCGAGCTGGTCCGCCGCGGGCTGGCCCGCTCGCGCGAGCACGCCAGCGAGCTGATCGAGCCGCGGCCGGGTCAAGGTCTCCGGGGCGGTCGCGACCAAGCCGGCGACCGGGGTGACCACCGACGTGGCGATCGTGGTCGCCGAGGACCCGGACCGGCCCGACTACGTCTCCCGCGGCGGGCACAAGCTGGCCGGCGCGCTCGCGGCGTTCGCGCCGGCGGGCTTCGTGGTCTCCGGCCGCCGCTGCCTCGACGCCGGCGCGTCGACCGGCGGGTTCACCGACGTGCTGCTGCGCGCACGGCGCGCGCGCAGGTGGTCGCGGTCGACGTCGGCTACGGCCAGCTGGCCTGGTCGCTGCAGCAGGACGAGCGGGTGCGTGGTGCACGACCGGACCAACGTCCGCGAGCTGACCCCCGAGCTGATCGGCGGCCCGGTCGACGTGGTCGTCGGCGACCTGTCCTTCATCTCGCTCGAGCTGGTGCTCGACGCGCTGCTCGGCGTGACCGCGCCCGACGGCGACCTGGCGCTGATGGTGAAGCCGCAGTTCGAGGTCGGCAAGGACCGGGTCGGCAAGGGCGGCGTGGTCCGCGACCCGGCGCTGCGCGCCGAGGCGGTGGCGAGCGTCGCCGCGGCCGCCGCCGCTCGCGGCTGGGGCGCCCGCATGGTCGCGACCAGCCCGCTGCCCGGGCCGTCGGGCAACGTGGAGTTCTTCCTGTGGCTGCGCCGGGGGCCGGCGACCCTCGACGAGGAGGCGATCCACAGCCGCGGTGCGCGCCGCCGCACCGCCGGGGGCGCCGGGTGAGAAGGTGGACCCGTGACCGGCAGCGACCCCGAGGCGACCCGTCGCGTGCTGCTGCTCGCCCACACCGGGCGCGACGACGCGCGCGAGGTCGCACGCGCGTTCGTGAAGGCGCTGACCGCCCACGGCCTCGTGGTGCGGCTGCTGGCCGAGGAGGCCGGCGACCTCGGCCTCGACCGACGCCGACGACCGGCGCTCGAGATCGCCGGCGACGAGCGACGCCGAGCGCCGGCTGCGAGCTGGTCGTGGTGATCGGCGGCGACGGCACCATCCTGCGCGCCGCCGAGCTGACCCGCGGCTCCGGCACGCCGGTGCTCGGGGTCAACCTCGGGCACGTCGGCTTCCTCGCCGAGGCGGAGTACGACGACGTCGAGTCGACGATCGACGCGATCGTCGCACCGCCGCTACACCATCGAGGACCGGCTCACCCTCGACGTGACCGTCTACCGCGACGGCGAGCTCGTCACCCGCACCTGGGCGCTCAACGAGGCGAGCGTCGAGAAGGCCGCCCGCGAGCGGATGCTCGAGGTCGTCGTCGAGGTCGACGGCCGGCCGCTGTCGCGCTGGGGCTGCGACGGCGTCGTCTGCGCGACGCCGACCGGCTCGACGGCCTACAACTTCAGCGCCGGCGGCCCGGTCGTGTGGCCGGGCGTCGAGGCGCTGCTGATGGTGCCGATCAGCGCGCACGCGCTGTTCGCCCGGCCGCTGGTGGTGGCGCCGACCTCGGTGCTCGCCGTCGAGGTGCTGGCCCGCACCGACGGCGCCGGCGTGCTGTGGTGCGACGGCCGGCGCACGGTCGACCTGCCGCCGGGCGCGCGGATCGAGGTACGCCGCGGCGCGACCCCGGTGCGGCTGGTCCGGCTGCACGAGGCGCCGTTCACCGACCGGCTGGTCGCCAAGTTCGGGCTGCCCGTCGAGGGCTGGCGCGGGTCGACCGAGCGCCGCCGCCGGCTGCCAGGAGTCGGCGAGGTGCCAGGAGGACACCGATGCTTGAGGAGATCCGGATCAGCTCGCTCGGCGTCATCGAGTCCTCGACGCTCGAGCTCGGCCCCGGCCTGACCGTGATCACCGGTGAGACCGGCGCCGGCAAGACCATGATCGTGACCGCGCTCGGGCTGCTGCTCGGCGGCCGCGCCGACACCGGCGCGGTGCGCACCGGCGCCAAGACCGCCCGGGTCGAGGGCGTGGTCCGGGTCGGCGACCTGGCCGCGTTCGCCGACGCGGTCGAGGAGGCCGGGGGCGAGGTCGAGGACGACCGCGTCGTGCTGGCCCGCAACGTGTCCGCCGAGGGCCGTTCGCGGGCCTTCGTCGGCGGCGCGTCGGTGCCGGTCTCCGCGCTCGCCGAGGTCGCCGAGCCGCTGGTGGCGGTGCACGGCCAGTCCGACCAGCACCGGCTGCTCCAGGCCCGCGCCCAGCGCGAGGCGCTCGACCGCTTCGGCGGCGAGCCGCTGGCCGGGCTGCTGACGACGTACGCCGACCTGCACCGCCGGCTGGAGGCCACCGAGCGCGAGCTCGACGAGGTCGTGGCCACCGCCCGGGAGCGCGCCCGGGAGGCCGACCTGCTGCGGTTCGGGCTCGGCGAGATCGAGGCGGTCGACCCCGAGCCGGGGGAGGACGCCGCGCTGGCCGCCGAGGAGACCCGGCTCGGGTTCGCCGACACGCTGCGCACCGCCGCCGAGCAGGCCCGCGAGGCGCTCTCCAGCGAGCAGGGCGACCCGGACGCGCTGGCGACCACCTCGGCCGCCCGCACGCTCCTCGACGGCGTCCGCGAGCACGACGCCGAGGCCGGCGAGCTGGCCGACCGGCTGGCCGAGCTGACCTACCTGCTGTCCGACCTGGCGGCCGACGTCGCGTCGTACGCCACCCGGATCGACACCGACCCGGCCCGGCTGGCCGCCGTCTCCGAGCGACGGGCGGCGCTGACCGCGCTGACCCGCAAGTACGGCGACACCATCGACGAGGTGCTCGCCTGGGCGGAGCGGTCCGCCGACCCGGCTGCTCGACCTCGACGACACCGACGAGCGGATCGAGGCGCTGCGCGCCGAGCAGGAGGTGCTGCGCCGCGACCTCGCCGCCGCGGCCGCCGCGCTCTCGGCGGCGCGCACCGAGGCGGCCGGACGGCTCGTCGGGCGAGGTGACCGCCGAGCTGGCGCTGCTGGCGATGCCGCACGCCCGGTTCACGCGTCGAGCGGTCGCGCGCCCGACGGACGGCGCTGTGGTCGACGGCCGCTGGCTGCGGCACGCCTCCGGCGTCGACGAGGTCGAGCTGCTGCTGGCCGCCAACACCGGCTCCGAGCCGCGGCCGCTGGACAAGGGCGCGTCCGGCGGCGAGCTGTCCCGGGTGATGCTGGCCCTCGAGGTCGCGCTGGCCGGCACCAGCCCGGTGCCGACGTTCGTCTTCGACGAGGTCGACGCCGGCGTCGGCGGCGCGGCCGCGGTCGAGGTCGGCCGCCGGCTGGCCCAGCTGGCCCGCACCGCCCAGGTGCTCGTGGTGACCCACCTGCCGCAGGTCGCGGCGTACGCCGACCGGCACGTCGTCGTCGAGAAGTCCTCCGACGGCACCGTCACCAGCTCCGGGCTGACCGTCCTCGACGACGAGCAGCGCGAGCGGGAGCTGTCCCGGATGCTCGCCGGGCTGGCCGACTCCGACACCGCGCTGGCCCACGCCCGCGAGCTGCTCGACGTCGCCCAGGAGGCGCGCGCGGCTCGCTGAGGCGCCGACGCGCCCAGGTCTGCGCGGTCCGCGATCCCGCCCGTCCCGTCTGGCACCATGGGGCCGGTGCATGAGGATGCCCGTTCGCCAACGCTCCGCCCTCGGCCTGCCCGGCCTCGTCGGGCACCGCCCGGGTCGACCGCCGCACCCAGCAGCCTGCTGCCCCGGCTGCAGACCCGGCGACATCGCGGTCCTCGACCACCTCGACCTGGACCGCGCCACCGCGCAGGCGCTCGTCGACGCCGACGTCGCCGCCGTCGTCAACGCCGCGCCGATGATCTCCGGGCGCTTCCCGAACCTCGGCCCGCAGGTCCTCGCCGACGCCGGCGTCCTGGTCGTCGACGGCATCGGCCACGCCGGTCTGGCCGCGGTCGGCGACGGCCGCACCGTCCGGCTCCACGACGGGCGTCGTGTACGTCGGCGGACGAGCCGGTCGCGCAGCGGCCGCGAGCTCGACGCCGAGACGGTCGCTCGCCGAGCTGGACCTGGCCCGCTCCGGCCTGGCCACCCAGCTCGAGACGTTCACCCACAACAGCACCGAGTTCCTGCGCCGCGAGCAGGACCTGCTGCTGCACGGCCGCGGCGTGCCGCGGCTGGCGACCCGGGTCGCGGGCCGCCCGGTCGTGGTCGTCGTCCGCGGCCACGACCACGAGCGCCGAGCTCGCCGCAGATCCGGCCGTTCCTGCGCGAGCAGCACCCGGTGCTGATCGGCGTCGGCGCGCGGCGCCGACGTGCTCCGCGAGGCCGGCTTCAAGCCCGACGTCGTCGTGCTGGACGCGCTCGCCGACGAGCGCCGAGATGCCGGCGGCGAAGACGCTGCGCGCCGCCCGCGACGTCGTGGTCCGGGTCGACCGCGGCGCCGCACCGGTCGACCGTCGACCAGCTCGAGCGGCTCGGGGTCCGGCCGCTGCGCTTCGAGTCCGCCGCGACCCCCGAGGACGCCGGCGCTGATCGCTCGCCGACGCCGCGCGACGCCGCGGTGATCGTCGGCGTCGGCATGCACGCGACCCTCGACGACTTCCTCGACCGGCAGCGCGCCGGCCTGGCCAGCACCTACCTGACCCGGCTCAAGGTCGGGCCCCGGCTGGTCGACGCCGCCGCCGTTCCGTACCTGTACTCCGGCCGGGTGCGGCCGTGGCACCTGCTGCTGGTGATGCTCGCCGGCCTGGTCGCCCTCGCCGCCGCCGTCGCCGTCACCCCCGTCGGCCAGGAGTGGGCCGACCGACGCTGCCACCGACACTCGACCCTCGCAAGGACTCTTCTCGTGATCTCGTACCGCCACCACATCGTCTCCCTGGTCGCCGTCTTCCTGGCGCTCGCCGTCGGCATCGCCCTCGGCGGCGGTCCGCTCAGCGACCTCGGCCGCGACGACCGGCCCGCCGCGGCGGCCACCCACGACAAGCGCCCGACCGCGCCCGTCTGCGGCGTACGGCGACGAGTTCGCGACCGCGAGCGCCGTGGCCGCTGTACGCCGAACGGGCTCAGCGACCGGACGGTCTCCGTGGTCACCCTGCCCGGCGCGGACGCCGACGCGATCAGCGCGCTGGGCGCCCAGGTCGAGGCGGCGGGCGGCACCGTCGCCGGCACGTACGACGTGCAGCCGGCCCTCACCGACGCGGCCGAGAAGTCGCTGGTCGACACCCTCGGCAGCCAGCTGGCCGACCAGCTCGGCTCCGGGCGCGGTGAGCGCGGACGCCCCGACGTACGTCCGGATCGGCCAGCTCCTCGGCCTCGCCGTCGCCGGGGACGACCTGCCCGAGCTCGGACGCGTCCTCGATCCGGCAGGGCCTGGCCGGCGCCGAGCTGCTCGACCTCGCCCGACGACGCGGTCCCGCGCGCCGGCGGTGCTGGTCGTGCTCGGCGACCAGACCGACCCGGCGATCCTCTCCGGCGTCGTGAGCGGGCCTGGCCGCCAAGGCGACCGGCGTCGTGGTCACGGGCGACACCGCCGCACGGCCGTCGGCGACCTCGCGCTCCGCGCGGAGCCCGATGCGGCGACGGTCGGCCACGGTCGACGGCGTCGACACGCCGCTCGGCCAGGTGACCGCCGTGCTCGCCCTGATCCGCTCTTTCACGGTCCAAGGTGGGTCCTTCGGTGCGTCGGGGTCGGACGGAGCCGTCCCTCTGACGTAGGATGGAGTTCCGTGAGCAACGGGACGCCGACCAAGCACGTCTTCGTCACCGGAGGCGTCGCCTCCTCGCTCGGGAAGGGCCTGACGGCGTCCAGCCTCGGCAGCCTTCTGAAGGCGCGCGGTCTGCGCGTCACGATGCAGAAGCTCGACCCCTACCTGAACGTCGACCCCGGGACGATGAACCCGTTCCAGCACGGCGAGGTCTTCGTCACCAACGACGGCGCCGAGACCGACCTCGACATCGGCCACTACGAGCGGTTCCTCGACACCGACCTCGGCCAGATCGCCAACGTCACGACCGGGCAGGTCTACTCCAGCGTGATCGCCAAGGAGCGCCGCGGCGACTACCTCGGCGACACCGTCCAGGTGATCCCGCACATCACCAACGAGATCAAGGACCGCGTCCTCGCCATGGGCGGCCCCGACGTCGACGTGGTGATCACCGAGGTCGGCGGCACCGTCGGCGACATCGAGTCGCTGCCGTTCCTCGAGGCCGCCCGCCAGGTCCGCCACGACATCGGCCGCGACAACTGCTTCTTCCTGCACGTCTCGCTGGTGCCGTACATCGGCCCGTCCGGCGAGCTGAAGACCAAGCCGACCCAGCACTCGGTCGCCGCGCTGCGCCAGGTCGGCATCCAGCCCGACGCGGTCGTCTGCCGCGCCGACCGCGAGCTGCCGCAGTCGATCAAGCGGAAGATCTCGCTGATGTGCGACGTCGACGAGGAGGCCGTGGTCACCGCCGCCGACGCGCCGTCGATCTACGACATCCCGAAGGTGCTGCACCGCGAGGGCCTCGACGCCTACCTCGTACGCCGGCTCGACCTGCCGTTCCGCGACGTCGACTGGACGGTCTGGGACGACCTGCTGCGCCGGGTGCACCACCCGAAGGAGGAGGTCACCGTCGGCCTGGTCGGCAAGTACATCGACCTGCCCGACGCCTACCTCTCGGTCGCCGAGGCGCTGCGCGCCGGCGGCTTCGCGCACGAGGCCAAGGTGAACATCCGCTGGATCCCCTCCGACGAGTGCCAGACCCCGGCCGGCGCCGCGAAGCACCTCCAGGACGTCGACGCGATCTGCGTGCCGGGCGGCTTCGGCGTCCGCGGCATCGAGGGCAAGCTCGGCGCGCTCACCTACGCGCGCACCCACGGCATCCCGACCCTGGGCCTGTGCCTGGGCCTGCAGTGCATGGTGATCGAGTACTCCCGCAGCGTCCTCGGTCTCGAGAAGGCCGCGTCCACCGAGTTCGACCCGGACACCCCGGAGCCGGTGATCGCGACGATGGACGAGCAGCTCGCGTTCGTCGAGGGCGCCGGCGACCTGGGCGGCACCATGCGGCTCGGCCTCTACCCGGCCGCGCTCAAGGAGGGCACCGTCGCGCGGGCGGCGTACGGCGCCGCCGCTGATCGAGGAGCGGCACCGGCACCGCTACGAGGTCAACAACAGCTACCGCGACCAGCTCGAGGAGGCCGGCCTGGTCTTCTCCGGCACCTCGCCGGACAACAACCTGGTCGAGTTCGTCGAGCTGCCCCGCGACGTGCACCCGTACTACGTCTCCACCCAGGCGCACCCCGAGCTGCGCTCGCGCCCGACCCGGCCGCACCCGCTGTTCGCGGGCCTGGTCGGCGCCGCGATCGAGCGGCAGAAGGAGCTGCGGTTCCCGATCGACGAGTCCGGGCTGCGCCGCGAGTTCGACGACGAGGACTGACCGGGTGCCGCCGCCGGAGCTCGCGGACGTCCCGGAGGCGTGGCCGGTCGCCGAGTCCGCGCCTCGTGTACGACGGCGGCGGCTGGGTGGTGAAGCTGCGCGACGACCGGATCCGCCGACCCGGGCACCCCGAGGACGAGCCGTTCTCGCGGCTGGTCGTCGAGCACCCCGGCGCCGCGATGGTGCTCGCGCTCGACGAGCGAGGACCGGGCGTTCTGCCTGTGGCAGTACCGGCACCCGGTCGGCAGGCGGCTGGTCGCAGCTCCCGGCCGGCCTGTGCGACGTCGCGGGGGAGGACCCGCTCGAGGTGGCCCGCCGCGAGCTGGCCGAGGAGGCGGGCCTCGAGGCGACCGACTGGACGCACCTGTCTCGACTGTACTCCTCGCCGGGGATCATCGCCGAGAACACGCACTACTTCCTCGCCCGCGGCCTGACCGAGGTCGGCCGCGGCGACTTCGAGCCCGCAGCACGAGGAGGCGGAGATGGAGACCGGCTGGGTGCCCTTCGCCGAGCTGCCACGAGGCGGTCGTGGCGGGCCGCCTGGCGGACGCCCACCTCGCGCTCGCGGTGCTGCTGGCCGGGAGTAGGCTCGCGCCGTCACAGCGTCGTGGCGCAGATCACTGAAGGAGCAGCGCGTGAAGGTCGGCGTCCCGAAGGAAGTCAAGAACCACGAGTACCGGGTGGCGATCACCCCGATCGGGGTGCACGAGCTGATCGCGCACGGTCACGAGGTCTTCATCGAGACGCGGCGCCGGCGTCGGCTCGTCGATCAGCGACGAGGAGTACGTCGCCGCCGGGGCGACGATCGTCGCCGACGCGGACGCCGCGTGGGGCACCGACGGCAGCATCGACATGGTGCTCAAGGTCAAGGAGCCGGTCGCCGAGGAGTACCACCGGATGCGCGAGGGGCTGACCCTCTTCACCTACCTGCACCTGGCCGCCGACAAGCCGCTGACCGAGGAGCTGCTGAAGCGCAAGGTCACCGGCGATCGCCTACGAGACCGTGCAGCTGCCCTCGGGCGGGCTGCCGCTGCTCTACCCGATGTCCGAGGTCGCCGGCTGCCTGGCGCCGCAGGTCGGCGCCTACTCGCTGCTCAAGGCCCAGGGCGGCCGCGGCGTGCTGATGGGCGGCGTCGGCGGCGTCGCGAACGCGAAGGTCGTCATCATCGGCGCCGGCGTCTCCGGCCAGAACGCCGCCAACATCGCGCTCGGCATGGGCGCCGACGTCACCCTGCTCGACACCGACCTGGACAAGCTGCGGATGTCGTTCTGGCGCTACAACAACCGGGTGCACGGGCTGGCGTCGTCGAAGCTCGCGATCGAGCAGCAGGTGATCGAGGCCGACATGGTGATCGGCGCGGTGCTGATCCCCGGCGCGGCGGCGCCCAAGCTGGTCACCAACGAGCTGGTCTCGCGGATGAAGCCGGGCTCGGTGCTCGTCGACATCGCGGTCGACCAGGGCGGCTGCTTCGAGGACACCCACGCGACCACGCACGCGGACCCGACGTACCAGGTGCACGACTCGACGTTCTACTGCGTCGCGAACATGCCCGGCGCGGTGCCGAACACCTCGACGTACGCCCTGACCAACGCGACCTGCCGTACGCCGTGGCGCTGGCCGACAAGGGCTGGCAGCAGGCCTGCCGCGACGACCGCCAGCCTCGCGCTCGGCCTCAACACCCACGCCGGCCAGCTCACCAACGGGCCGGTCGGCGAGGCGGTCGGCATCGACGCGGTCCGCCCTGGAGGCGGCGCTTGCCTGACGCCGATGCCTGACGTCGCTCGCGCGGTCCGCACCTACCTCGACCACCTGTCGGTCGAGCGCGGCCTCGCGGCGAACACGCTGACGTCGTACCGGCGCGACCTGCGGCGCTACCAGGAGTACCTCGCCGGCGCAGGGGATCGAGGACCTCGCCGAGGTCACCGAGGCCACGGTCTCCGGGCTTCCTGGTGCGGCTGCGCGAGGGCGACGCCGAGCACCCGCCGCTGAGCTCGACGTCGGCGGCGCGCACGGTCGTGGCGGTGCGGGGCTTCCACAAGTTCGCGGTCGCCGACGGGCTGGCCACGGTCGACCCGGCGAGCGGGGTGAAGCCGCCGGCGCCGGCCAAGCGGCTGCCCGAAGGCGCTGCCGCTGGCCGACGTCGAGGCGATCCTGGAGGCCGCCGGCGCGCCGGGCACCACGCTGGCGCTGCGCGACCGGGCGCTGCTGGAGGTGCTCTACGGCACCGGCGCGCGGATCTCCGAGGCGGTCGGCCTCGACGTCGACGACCTCGACGCCGTCGACGGCACCGTGCTGCTGCGCGGCAAGGGCAGCAAGGAGCGGATCGTCCCGGTCGGGTCGTTCGCCCGCGAGGCGGTCGACGCCTACCTGGTCCGCGGCCGGCCCGAGCTGGCCGCGCCTCGACGAGCGCGACCACCGGCGGCGCGCTGTTCCTCAACGCCCGCGGCGGCCGGCTGTCGCGGCAGTCGCGCGTGGGCGGTGCTGGTCAAGGCCGCCGACCGGGCCGGGGTCACCCGGGACGTCTCGCCGCACACGCTGCGGCACTCGTTCGCCACCCACCTGCTCGACGGCGGCGCCGACGTACGCGTCGTCCAGGAGCTGCTCGGGCACGCGTCGGTGACGACCACCCAGGTCTACACGCTGGTGACCGTCGACAACCTGCGCGAGGTCTTCGCGACCGCGCACCCGCGGGCCCGAGACTGATGGACCTCGCTCGACGAGATCACCGTCACGACGCCGCCGAGCGCGGGACTGCCGCTCTACCCGCACCAGGAGGAGGCGATCCTCGCGCTGCTGGCCGGCGACAACGTCATCCTGGCGACGCCGACCGGCTCCGGGAAGTCGCTGGTCGCCGAGGCCGCCCACCGGGCCGCGCTCGCCGAGGACCGGGTGTCGTTCTACACCGCGCCGATCAAGGCGCTGGTGAGCGAGAAGTTCTTCGCGCTGTGCGAGGTCTTCGGCGCCGACGACGTCGGCATGCTCACCGGCGACGCGTCGGTCAACCCGGACGCCCCGATCATCTGCTGCACCGCCGAGGTGCTCGCCAACATCGCGCTCCGCGAGGGCGCGCAGGCCGACGTCGGGCTCGTGGTGATGGACGAGTTCCACTTCTACGCCGAGCCGGACCGCGGCTGGGCCTGGCAGGTGCCGCTGCTGGAGCTGCCGCAGGCGCAGTTCCTGCTGATGTCGGCCACCCTCGGCGACGTCACCGAGCTGGCCGCCGACCTGACCCGGCGCAACGGTCGCGAGACCACGGTCGTCGCCGACGCCGAGCGCCCGGTGCCGCTGACCTTCTCCTGGCGCTGACCCCGCTCGCCGAGACGCTCGAGGAGCTGGTGACGACCGGGCAGGGGCCGGTCTACGTCGTGCACTTCACCCAGAAGGACGCCGTCGAGCACGCGACCGTCGCTGCTCAACGCCGGCTGGGCCGCCGCCGACCGGGCGCAGCGCGACGAGCTGGCCGAGCGGCTGGCGGGCTTCCGGTTCGGCGCCGGCTTCGGCAAGACGCTCTCCAAGCTGCTGCGCCGCGGGATCGGCGTCCACCACGCCGGGATGCTGCCGCGCTACCGCCGCGTGGTCGAGCAGCTGGCCCAGGCCGGGCTGCTCCGGGTCATCTGCGGCACCGACACCCTCGGCGTCGGCATCAACGTGCCGATCCGCACCGTGCTGTTCACCGGCCTCGCGAAGTACGACGGCAACCGGTCGCGGGTGCTGCGCACCCGCGAGTTCCTGCAGATCGCCGGCCGCGCCGGGCCGGGCCGGCTTCGACACGGCCGGGTACGTCGTCGTGCAGGCGCCCGAGCACACCATCGCCAACGAGCGGGCGAAGGCCAAGTCCGCGGCCAAGAACGCCGCCATGAGCGAGGAGAAGCGGGCCAAGAAGGGCAGCAAGGCGCAGCTGAAGAAGCCGCCCGAGGGCACCGTCGTGTGGACCGAGCAGACCTACGACAAGCTCGTCGACGGGCAGCCCGAGCCGCTGGTGTCGCGGATGAAGGTCGACAACGCGATGCTGATCAACGTCCTCGCCCGCGAGGAGGACGCCTTCGCGCGTGATGCGGCGGCTGCTCACCGACAACCACGAGGACCGGCGCCAGCAGCTCCGGCTGGCCCGGCGGGCGCTGCGGCTGGCCCGGTCGCTGCTGCGGTCGGGCACCCTGACGCGGCTCGACGAGCCCGACGAGTTCGGCCGCCGCTACGTGCTGACCGTCGACCTGCCCGTCGACTTCGCGCTCAACCAGCCGCTCGCGCACTTCGCGCTGGCCGCGCTCGACGTGCTCGACCCCGAGTCCGAGACCTACACGCTCGACATCGTCTCGGTGATCGAGGCGGTGCTGGAGGGGCCGCGGCAGATCCTCTTCCAGCAGCAGTACGTCGCGCGCGGCGAGGCGGTCGCGCGAGATGAAGGCCGACGGCATCGAGTACGAGGAGCGGATGGTGCTGCTCGACGAGGTCACCTGGCCGCAGCCGCTGGCCGAGCTGCTGGAGGCGACGTACGAGATCTACCGCGAGCGGCACCCGTGGCTGCGCGAGGACGCGCTGTCGCCGAAGTCGATCGTGCGCGAGATGTACGAGCAGGGGATGAGCTTCACCGACTTCGTGAGCCGCTACCAGCTGGCCCGGTCGGAGGGGCTGGTGCTGCGCTACCTGACCGACGCCTACCGGACGCTGCGCCAGACCGTGCCCGAGGCGCACCGGACGCCGGAGCTGGAGGACCTGGTCGAGTGGCTGGGGGAGACGGTGCGGCAGACCGACTCCTCGCTGCTCGACGAGTGGGAGGCGCTGGCCGACCCCGAGCACGTGCGGCCCGACGTCGCCCACCACGAGCCGCCGCCGTCCCCGCGGCCGATCTCCAAGCAGGACCGGGCGTTCCGGGTGATGATCCGCAACGCGATGTTCCGCCGGGTCGAGCTGGTCGCCCGCGACAACCTCGACGGGCTGATGGCGATGGAGCGCGCGGCCGCCGACCGCACCGACCCGCCCGGCGAGGTGGTGATGACCCGGTCGGTCTGGGACGCAGGCGATCGAGGAGTACTACGCCGAGCACGACACGGTGCTGCTCGACGCCGACGCCCGCGGCCCGGCGCTGCTCGCAGGTCACCGCAGGCCGGGCCGGACCTGGCAGGTGCGGCAGACGCATCCACGACCCCGAGGGCCACCACGACTGGGTGATCGAGGCGGTCGTCGACCTGGACGCCTCCGACGAGGCCGGCGAGCTGGTGCTCCGCACCGCCGCGATGCGGAACCTCGGGGACTAGTACCCCGACCACCAACCTTCGCCCGCTACGCGCCGCCCAGGACGCACGCTGGCGGCGTTGCCGTCGCTCGAAAATACGAACGGGTATGACATTCGCTCCGGCGCCTTGCCATCGCACGCCCTGGACGACGCTCGCCGGGGCAAACGTTGGCGGCCGCGGTCCTAGCTCGTTCCGAGCTGACCGCCGCAGGAGGCGACGAGCGCATCCGCCACGCGCAGCGCATCCGTCCGGGCGAGCTCGGCCGGGTACTCGGGCAGCAGGTCGTCCCAGACCACCAGCCACGACCCGAACAGCTGACCCTGACCCTCGGGACGGGCGAAGAACCAGACGTGCAGGTGCGCGCCGCCGTCACCGATGCGGTAGATGTGGCACCGGCTGATGTGCGGCAGGGCCTGGACGTGTCGCGCGAGGTGAGTGCTGAGCACCCCCATCTCGGCCGCGAGGTCGTCGCTGAGGTCCTCGAGGTCGTGGTGGTCACGCGGATGCAGCATCAGCGCCAGTGGCACCCCGACCCCGGTGACCTGGGTCAGCCGCCAGCGGTCGTTCAGCCAGATGCCTTCGTCTCGTCGCCGGCAGGACCCGCAGTCGGCTGGGTCCTCGCCGTGCCGCGGCGGCTCCGGAACGACGGGCGGCCGAAGCCGGGAGACACTCAGGCCGCTCCTCCTCGAAGGGACTGATGTCCCAGCCCGTCATCCGAGACAGCGGCAACCGGCGCGTCGTCATCCGCAGCGGCGAGGGCGTGGGCGTAGAAGTCCTCCGGCGAGAGCGGCATGCCCGGACTCTAGTGGCCGGCGTCAGTCGACGACGCAGAGGCCGAACGAGCAGGTGTCGAGCCACGCGGTGCCGCCGTTCAGCGACGCCGATCTGCTTGACGCCCGGTGGAGTCGTCGACCCAGAGCATCGACCACAGCGGCTTGCGGGCCTGCGCCCGGGCGGTCGCGCTGATGATCGACGGCTTCCACTTGCGCGTGGTGTCGGCAGCGGGGCCGATCTCCGTGAACGCCATCCGCGAGACCCGCTTGGCGACCGCGGAGTAGCCGTTCATCGACGGCGGTCTGCCCGCGGTGGGCGCCGGTCGAGGGGTGGTAGCTGTCGATCCCGGCGACGTCGACGCGCGCCGGCAGCAGCTTCACCGGGTCGGTGATGCCCGAGCGGGTCTGCGCGGCGAACGAGTACGTCCAGAGCAGGTTGTTCACGCCGGCGTCCCAGGCGCGGTCCTGCATCTCGCGCCAGACCGCCTTGATACGTCGTCGGCGACGGCCGGCCCCACCAGAACCAGTCGCCGTTGGCCTCGTGGAACGGCCGGAAGACGACGGCCACACCGCGGTCCTGGAGCGCCCCGAGCAGCGGCGAGCTGCTCGTCGTACGCCGCCCAGAAGGTCTGCGCTTCGGGACGTGTCCTGTCGAGCAGGGCGCCGAGGTCGTGCCAGCTGCGGTCGTTGTACTCGCCGCCGCTGTGCGGGTTGGGTGCGTGCCAGGACGCCGTCAGCACGGCGCCGTTCTGCGCCATCGCGACCAGGTCCTCGAAGGCCTGGTCGAAGAACGGGAACTGGTAGGTGCTTGGTCTTGTCGAGCTCCCAGAGGTCGAAGCCGATCACCTGCACCTGGCGGCCGCCGAGCTGCGTTGAGCGGGTCGAGGTAGCCCTGGTTGGACATGTTGAGCTGCTGGCCGACGCCCATCAGGCCGGCGGCCTTCCAGCGGTCCAGGCGCTTGGCGAGGCAGCGGGCCGGGGTCGTGGCGTCCGGGTCGACGAGCGGGACCTTGGGCGTGCAGGACGACATCGTGAGCACCGACAGGGTGACCCGCGGCGAGATCACCACGGCCTTGCCGTTCCACTCCTCGGCGACCACGCGGAGCACCTGCGTGCCGGCGACGGACGTGTCGAGGCGGACGACGGAGCGGCCAGTGCCGTTGACGCTGCCCTCGGCCACCCCGGTCCAGGTGTTCTCGAGGAGTCGCTCGACGACGACCGGCCGACCCTGCTGGGCCGGGGTCAGCTGGGCGACCAGCGCGGCCGGCTCGCCGGCGGTGACGACCGGGGGAGCGAGGCGGGCGGTCAACGTCGTACCTCCCCGGGGAGGCGGCTCAGGGCGCGCGAACGCAGGAGTCGCCCCGGACACGATCAATCCCCCCGTGAGCAACCCCGCCAGCCAGACCATGACGGCCCCCCGTGGTCGCACCGGCCCAGTCTAGGGTCGTTGCATGACCGACGTTGTCACTTCGCACAATCAGGAGAAGCACCGCTACGAGGCCCATCTCGACGGTGAGCTCGCCGGGTTCGTCACGTACCAGCTCTCCGCGGGCTGGTGACCCTCACCCACACCGAGGTGGACGACAGGTTCGAGGGCAAGGGCGTCGGGTCGGCGCTGGCCCGGTTCGCCCTCGACGACGCCCGGGCCGACGGCACCCGCCGGGTGCTGGTCGCCGTGCCCGTTCATCACCACGTGGATCGAGAAGCACCCGGAGTACGCCGAGGTCGCTCGGAGACCCCGTCGGAGGGCTGACCTTCCTCCACAGGTGAGTGCACAGGCAGGCCCTTGCCTGTGCAACCAGCGGGGGCGCAGTGCACAGTTCATCAACAGATTTGCCTGATGGGCTGGGGGTTTCCGGGTTCGGCGTTGTCGCTGTCGGAGCCCGGACCTAGAGTCGCCCGCGAGTCGACTACAAGTCGTTGTGTCGACAAGTCGTTGAGGAGCGTGGGATGAGCGCAGGTGGCACGTTCGGAGGATCGTTCCCCCAGGCGGCAACGCCACCGGTGCCGCCGGCGAGATGCCCCCGCTGCTCCGCGCTCCTTCCCCTACCCCCACATCTCGGAGATGACGCTGCCCGTGGCCGACCCCCTCCCGTTCGAGCGCCCGCCGCTACCGCCGAGGTCGAAGCTCGGCCCGACCGGCCGGCCGATGCCCGAGCATCCCCGAGCCGCGGCCGCTGACCGAGCACGGTCCGGCGCGGGTGGTCTCG
This sequence comes from uncultured Actinomycetota bacterium, assembly GCA_963716655.1. Taxonomy (GTDB): domain Bacteria; phylum Actinomycetota; class Actinomycetes; order Propionibacteriales; family Nocardioidaceae; genus Nocardioides. The sequence continues at coordinate 609,003 of CAVQTV010000001.1, forward strand.
ATGTGCAACCAGAAGGGTGGGGTCGGCAAGACCACGACCACGATCAACCTGGGCGCGTCGCTGGCGGAGTACGGCCGCAAGGTGCTGCTCGTCGACTTCGACCCGCAGGGCTCGCTGTCGGTCGGTCTCGGGCTGAACCCGCACGAGATGGAGCTGACGATCTACAACCTGCTGATGCAGCGCGACGTCACGATCGACGAGGTCATCGTCCCGACCGGCGTCGCCGGGCATGGACCTGCTGCCGTCGAACATCGACCTCTCGGCCGCCGAGGTGCAGCTCGTCCACGAGGTCGCCCGCGAGCAGACCCTCAAGCGGGTGCTCGCTCCGGCGCTCGAGAAGTACGACGTCATCCTGATCGACTGCCAGCCCTCGCTCGGCCTGCTCACGGTCAACGCGCTGACCGCCTCCGACGGCGTGATCGTGCCGCTGGAGTGCGAGTACTTCGCGCTGCGCGGCGTCGCGCTGCTCAAGACCACGATCGACAAGGTCCAGGAGCGGCTCAACCCCAAGCTCGAGATCGACGGCGTGCTCGGCACCATGTACGACGGCCGCACGCTGCACTCGCGCGAGGTGATGGAGCGGCTGGTCCAGGCCTGGGGCGACATGGTGTTCCACACCGTGATCCGCCGGACCGTGAAGTTCAGCGACTCCACCGTCGCCGGCGAGCCGATCACGACGTACGCCTCGACCTCGGCCGGTGCCGACGCCTACCGGCAGCTGGCCAAGGAGGTGCTGGCCCGGTGCCTCGACGGGTGAGCCTGCCGGCCGCCGACGATCTGTTCCGCCCCACCGCCCGCGCCGAGGAGCAGGCGGCTGCCGCAGCCCGACGAGGGCGCCGAGACGGATCAGGACGGCCGCAAGAAGCCGAGCGGACGGGTTCGGCACGACGAGAAGATGACGGTGTACATCACCTCCGACGAGCTGCTCGACCTCGAGCACGCCCGGCTGGTGCTGCGCCGTTCCCACGGGCTGGCGGTCGACCGGGGCCGCGTGGTCCGGGAGGCGATCGCGCTGGTGCTGGCCGACTTCGAGGCCCACGGTGACGACAGCGCGCTGGTCCGTCGATTGACCGAGGAATGACGGCGTCCGTCGAGCAGCCGGAGGCCGCGCCCGGGTTCGAGGTGCGGCTGGAGAACTTCGAGGGCCCGTTCGACCTGCTGCTCAGCCTGATCTCCAAGCACAAGCTCGACATCACCGAGGTCGTCGCTGTCGACGGTCACCGACGAGTTCATCGCGCACGTCAAGGCCGGCGGCAAGATCTGGGACCTCGAGCAGACGACGTCGTTCCTGCTGGTCGCCTCGACGCTGCTCGACCTGAAGGCGGCGCGGCTGCTGCCGCAGGGCGACGTCGAGGACGAGGAGGACCTCGCGCTGCTGGAGGCCCGCGACCTGCTGTTCGCCCGGCTGATGCAGTACCGCGCCTTCAAGCAGGTGGCGGCGGTGCTCGCGCGACCGGCTGGCCAGCGAGTCGAAGCGGCACCCGCGGGCGGTCGGGCCTGGAGGACCGGTTCGCCGGCCTGCTGCCGGAGGTGCTGATCGGCATCGGCCTGGAGCAGTTCGCGCAGATCGCGGCGAAGGCGCTGGAGCCCAAGCCGGTGCTCGAGGTGTCGCTGCACCACATCCACGCCAACAAGGTGAGCGTGCGCGAGCAGGCGGCCCTGGTGGTCGACCGGCTGCGGCGGTCGGGGACGATGACGTTCCGGGCGCTGTGCGGCGACTCACCGGACCGGCTCACCACGGTGGCGCGGTTCCTGTCGCTGCTCGAGCTGTTCCGCGAGGGCGCGGTCGCCTTCGACCAGGTGACGCCGCTGGGCGAGCTGACCGTACGGTGGACTGGTGACGACGACGCCGACGTCGACGAGCTGATCACCGACGAGTTCGACGGCGCGCCGCCCGAGGACGCCGTACGCAGCAGTGGAGGGAGACCACGATGACCGAGACGAGTGAGGTCGAGGAGCAGCTGGCGGTCCCCGTGGCCGAGCTGCGGCCCTCGCTGGAGGCGCTGCTGATGGTCGCCGACCAGCCGCTGGAGGCGGTCACCCTGGCGACCGCGGTCGGCTACCCGGTCGGCGAGGTCACCGACGCGCTCGCCGTGCTGGCCGCGGAGTACACCGAGCAGGGCCGCGGCTTCGAGCTGCGCAACATCGGCGGCGGCTGGCGCTACTACACGCGCGACGAGTACGCCGCGGTCGTCGAGGGCTTCGTGCTCGACGGGCAGCAGGCGCGGCTGACCCAGGCGGCGCTGGAGACCCTCGCCGTCGTCGCCTACAAGCAGCCGGTGTCGCGCGCCCGGGTGTCCGCGATCCGCGGCGTCAACGTCGACGGCGTGATGCGCACCCTGCTGACCCGCGGGCTGGTCGAGGAGGCCGGCCAGGACCACGAGACCGGCGCCAACCTGTACCGCACCACCGGCTACTTCATGGAGCGGATCGGGATCACCTCGCTCGACGAGCTGCCCGAGCTGGCGCCGTACCTCCCCGACATGGACGACCTCGAGGACGAGCTGGCCGAGATGGTCTCGCAGCCGGTCGCCACCGAGCCGGCGCCCGAGCCGCACCCGCACCCGCACCCGCACTCGCCGCACAGCGGCGACGGCACCGAGCCGGACGGCGGCACCGAACCCACATGACGTCCGGCCGATCGAGACCGACGACGACGGGCCTGATCCGGCTCCAGAAGCTGCTCGCGATGTCGAACGTCGCCTCGCGCCGCAAGTGCGAGGAGCTGATGCTCGACGGGCAGGTCGAGGTCGACGGCGAGGTCGTCACCCGGCTCGGCACCAAGGTCGACCCGCGCACCGCGGTGATCCGGGTCGACCGGCAAGCGACTGCCACCGGTCTCCGAGAAGGTCTACCTGGCCGTCAACAAGCCGCGCGGCGTCGTGTCGACGATGTCGGACCCCGAGGGCCGCCGGACCCTGCAGGACCTGGTCGCCGACCGGCCCGAGCGGCTCTTCCACGTCGGCCGGCTCGACACCGACACCGCCGGGCTGATCATCCTCACCAACGACGGCGACTTCGCCCAGCGGCTGGCGCACCCGTCGTACGAGGTGGACAAGACGTACGTCGCCGAGGTCGAGGGCGAGATCTACCGCCGCACGCTCAAGCAGCTCACCGAGGGCGTCACCCTCGACGACGGTCCGGTGACCGTCAGCCGGGCGCGCATCATCGAGGCCGGCAAGGAGAAGTCGATCGTGGAGCTGGTGATCCACGAGGGCCGCAACCGGATCGTGCGGCGGCTGATGGAGCACATCGGCTACCCGGTGCGCCGGCTCACTCGCACCCAGATCGGGCCGGTCGTGCTGCGGGGCCTGCTGTCGGGGGAGATGCGGGACCTGACGCTCGACGAGCTCGGCGAGCTGCTGGACCGCGCCCAGCTCTGACTCCAAACTCACCCGGCGCGGGCGAGGCAGCGGCCGGAACCGTCGCACACGGTGGACGCATGGATCCTTTCGGGCCTTCCTTCGACGACCGCACCGACTTCGACAACGCGCAGCGGGGGCTGATCGACGCAGGCGACCCGGTCACGATCACCGGAGCGGACGGTCGCACCGTCTTCGACATGGAGCTGTACCGGTACCTCGACGCGGACTGCCCGGACACGGTGAACCCGAGCCTGTGGCGCCAGGCCCAGCTCTGCGCCATCCACGGTCTGTTCGAGGTCACCGACGGGATCTACCAGGTCCGCGGCTACGACCTCTCGAACATGACGTTCGTCGAGGGCGACATCGGCGTCATCGTGATCGACCCGCTGATCTCGGCGAGACCGCGGCGGCCGCGATCGCGCTGTACCGCAAGCATCGCGGCGACCGGCCGGTCACCGGCGTGATCTACACGCACAGCCACGCCGACCACTTCGGCGGCGTGCTCGGCGTGCTGCCGGACGGCGCGGGCGACGTGCCGATCCTCGCGCCCGAGGGGTTCATGGAGCACGCCGTCTCCGAGAACGTCTACGCCGGCACCGCGATGAACCGGCGCGCCAACTACATGTACGGGATGCTCCTGCCGCGCAGCCCGCTCGGCCAGGTCAGCACCGGCCTCGGCATCGCGACCGCTGAGGGCACGATCGGGCTGATCCCGCCGACGGTCGACATCACCCACACCGGGCAGGAGGAGACCGTCGACGGGGTGCGGATCGAGTTCCAGATCACGCCCGGCACCGAGGCGCCGTCCGAGATGAACTTCCTGTTCCCGGACCACCGGGCGCTCTGCATGGCGGAGAACGCCACGCACAACCTGCACAACGTGCTGACCCTGCGCGGCGCACTGGTCCGTGACACCCGGATCTGGGCGCACTACCTCGACGAGGCGATCGAGCTGTTCGGCGACCGACTGCGACGTCGCGTTCGCGTCCCACCACTGGCCGACGTGGGGCACGCGAGAACGTCGTCCGGTTCCTGTCCGAGCAGCGGGACCTGTACGCCTACCTCCACGACCAGACCCTGCGGATGCTCAACAAGGGGTTCACCGGCATCGAGATCGCCGAGACGTTCCAGCTCCCGCCCGCGCTCGACTCCGCGTGGCACGTGCGCGGCTACTACGGCTCGGTCAGCCACAACGTGAAGGCGATCTACCAGCGCTACATGGGCTGGTTCGACGGCCACCCGAGCTCGCTGTGGCAGCACCCACCGGAGGCGGCGGCCACCCGGTACGTCGACGCGCTCGGCGGCCTGGACGCGGCCATCGAGAAGGGCCGGGCCTACGCGGCCGACGGCGATCTCCGGTTCGCCGCGGAGCTGCTCAAGCACGCGGTCTTCGCGCGACCCGGACTCCGCCGACGCGAAGGCAGCGCTGGCCGAGGTCTACGACCGGCTCGGGCACGGGCGCGGAGAACGCCACCTGGCGCGGGTTCTACCTCACCGGTGCGCTGGAGCTGCGCGAGGGCATCAGCCCGCCCACGATCGACCTCGGCGGCGGCATGGCCGCGGCGCTGTCGATCGAGCAGCTCTTCGACTCGGTCGCGATCCGGATCGACGGCCTGCGGGCCGCCTCGGAGCGGATCGTCATCCACTGGGACTTCACCGACTCCGGGACCCTGGTCCGAACGACCCTGTCGAACGGCGTCCTCGTCCAGACCGAGAGCCCGAGGAGCTCGGTCGATCCCGACCTGACCTTGACCCTCACGAAGATGCAGCTGCTCGGGATCCTCGGCGGAGGCGGACTCGACGGTGTCGAACACACCGGCGACCCGGCCGTGCTGTGGCGCCTGGTCTCGTACATCGACGACCCGGACCCGGCGTTCCCGATCGTCACGCCGTAGCTGGGCTCAGATGATCGGGCCGACGTCGTCGCGCACGATGCCGGCGATGGCGGCGCTGAGGCCGACTGCGGCCAGGACGGAACGACGAGATGGCGCGCACAGGGAGCTCCTGGGGGACGGGGAGGCGGTCTCGCGCACCCAAGGTCGCGCCACGGACTCGGCTACGGACTGGTGATGCCGTATGGTGGATTCTGTTGAAGCGGATGGCTCCGAGAGTCGTCCCGGCCGCACATGATGTCGCGGCTTGTATCTCGTACTCCTGGTTTTCGGTTCGCTGGACATCAGCAATCTGGATGTCTTCAGCGGCGTCGGGGCACAGTGCCCCGGGCACGAAACAAAGGAAAAGATCATGGCTCAGGGCACCGTCAAGTGGTTCAACGCCGAGAAGGGCTTCGGCTTCATCGCCCAGGACGGCGGCGGCGAGGACGTGTTCGTCCACTTCTCCGCTATTCAGTCCGGCGGCTACAAGTCGCTCGAGGAGAACCAGAAGGTCGAGTTCGACCTCGCCCAGGGCCCCAAGGGTCCCCAGGCCGAGAACGTCCGCGTCTCCTGACCTCACCACAAGAGCCCCGACCGCATCTGCGGTCGGGGCTCTTGTGCACTGGGGCCGGCTCGAGGGTCAGTGGCCGGAACCGACGACCATCTTGGCCCGCTCGGACTCGTGCGCGCCGCCCTTCTCCTGCGGGGTGGCGCAGGCGTCCGAGATCCCGGGTAACCAATGCAGCGAACCCGCACTCTCGCCGAGGCCGGGAGGTGCTTTTCGCGCCGGAGCGAGCTGGCGTTGGGGGGCTGTGTCGGGTCACGACTCTTGTCCGCGCGGCGGTCGGGGCGCATCGTGGGAGCAACCGGCACGAGGAGGACGCATGAGGGCGAAGGTCGGCGATCTGTTGGTGGTGGAGAGCAACTCGGCGGAGCAGCACCGTCGCGAGGGAGAGATCATCGAGGTGCATGGCGCGGACGGGCAGCCGCCGTTCCTGGTGCGCTGGCCGGACGGGCATGAGGCGCTGTGCTTCCCCGGGCCGGACGCCCGGGTGCGTCCGGCCTAGAACCGTCTCCAAGACGGGAGTGCTCAGGCGTTCTCCCAGAGCCCGATCAGGTTGCCATCGGTGTCGGTGAAGTAGCCGGCGAAACCCATCTCCCCGACCGGCATCTTCCCTCCGGCCGCTTCGACCCTGCGCATGCCTCGTCGATGCTCGGCACATCGATCACGATGGTGGGTCCCTTGCCCGCGAACTCGGCGCTGCGCTCGACCTTCCGGGCCAACGTGCTCGGTAGTCTCGAGTTGTGACGGGCGAGCCATCCGGCATGTTCGAGGCGATCTACGCAGGCGCGGAGGCCGGTGGAGCCATGCCGCCCTGGGACTACGGCGCCCCTCGTCCACAGCTCGTGGAGTGGGCCGGGGCGCGGAACCTAGCGGGTGGTGGCCACCAGGCGCTGGTGGTGGGGTGCGGCTACGGGGCCGATGCCGAGTTCCTTGCGCGGTTGGGATTTCGGACGACGGGGTTTGACTTCGCGCCGACCGCGATCGCTGCAGCGCGGCAGAAGTATCCGGCCACCGAGGTGGACTACCTCGTTGCCGACGTCTTGGATCTTCCCCGTGAATGGCACGGCAGGTTCGACCTGGTTGTAGAGAGTCTTACGGTGCAGTCGATGCCGCCCGAGCAGCACACCGTCGCGGCGCAGAGCATCGCCGCGCTAGTGGCACCAGAAGGCACTCTCCTGGTGCTGGCGACCACACGGGACGAACGCTCCGAGTTGAAGGGACCGCCGTGGCCGCTGACCCGTGCAGAGCTTGAGGAGTTTGCGAACGGCGACATCATCTTGCGCCGAGTCGAGCGAATCGAGGGCGGCGCCTGGTGGCGAGCCGAACTGACAAGAGGAGGGGCAGACTTGTCTGCCCCGCTGAAGTAGCGTCGCCCGTCCCGACTCGCCCACCAGACAGTGGTCGAGCGCGTACTCGGCAGCCAGAAGTGCGTGGTACTGCTCGAACGTCGATCGACTATCGATGACTGCGACTTGAGGATTTTCCGCCCGGCGTACTCTCGAAACTGAGGCTCTCCTGTTGGGCGGAGGTCGTCGTGGACGTCTTGTGGATCGTGTTGGCAATTCTGGTCGCCGTGGTCGTTGTGGGTTGGCTCGCCGTCGCGCGGGTTGTCAAGCAGGTCGAGCGAGGCGTCGTGTTTCGGCTGGGTCGCGCCCAGCATCAGTTGAGACGCCCCGGCCTGACCCTGCTTGTACCTGTCGTTGACAGGATGACGCGCGTCAACGTGCAGGTGGTGACCATGCCTGTTCCCGCGCAGGACGGCATCACACGCGACAACGTGACGGTCCGGGTGGACGCCGTCGTCTACTTCAAGGTGATCGACCCCCTGAAGGCTGTCGTCGAGGTGCAGGACTACGGGTTCGCGATTGCCCAGGTTGCGCAGACGTCGTTGCGCTCGATCATCGGGAAGAGTGATCTCGACGATCTGTTGTCCAACCGCGAGCACCTCAATGAGGGTCTTGAGGTGATGCTCGACAATCCGGCCGCTTCTTGGGGAATCGAGATCGACCGCGTCGAGATCAAGGATGTCGCGCTGCCGGAGGGCATGAAGCGGTCCATGTCCCGTCAGGCTGAGGCTGAGCGCGAGCGTCGATCCAGGATCATCACCGCTGATGGCGAGTTCCAGGCATCGCAGCGGCTCTCCGAGGCAGCCAGGGTGATGGCCGACACGCCAGCGGCGCTCCAACTGCGACTTCTCCAGACAATGGTTGAGGTGGCCGCCGAGAAGAACTCGACGCTCGTGTTGCCCTTCCCCGTCGAGATGCTTCGCTACTTCGAGGCTGTCGCTTCCGGGACGCCAGCCGTTGCGCCAGGTCGGGGGCGGGCGCCTGAGCAGGACGCTGACGAGGCGATCCTGGTGTATCCGGAACCGAACGGAGCTCGATCCTCGTTCGAGGGAGAGGAATCGGGTCACCGCCGACCTTGAGTAGTGCGGACCCCGGGCGGGCTTGGGTACCCGCGGAGTGACGCATCAGGGCCGCGGACCACTGCTCCCCGGTCCGGTCGTAGTGGAAGGATGGTCCGGATGTGCCGTGGGGCTCGAGGAGCGGTGACGCTCGCGATGGCCGCCGGCTTGCTTGCGTCCTGCAGCGCTCCCGAGACCCGGAACGGCGAGGGTGAGCCGAGGCACCCGGCATCAACCTCGTCGACGCCTTCGGGACAAGCCGCGTCCGGGTCCCCATCACCACGCCTCCACGCCGAGCAGCCGACCGGGCGGCTCCCGCGGGTTCCAGCGACGCACGACGCCGCCTCACTCGCCCGCCAGCTCAACCATGCCGCGGCGACGCAACGCGTGCGGGACGCCACGACCTCCGACCTGCGAAGCGCGGCAGAGTTCCAGCAGTTGGCGGTCCGCGCCCTGGTGACCGCTCCGGAGGCGTTCCTCCGGAGGGTCACGGGCCTCCTCCGTCCCCACACGGCCCGAGACGTTGGGGGCGACGTCAGGGCCGGCACGTTGCTGCACTCGATGTCAGCACCCCAGCAGCAGCTGCCGCGGCACTGGCGGATCGTCGCACCACGTCCAGCGGGGGAGCTGCTCGGCTACTACAAGCGGGCACAGCGCCGCACCGGCGTGCCGTGGACCTACCTGGCCGCCATTCACCTGGTCGAGACGCGCATGGGCCGTGTCCGCGGCACCAGTACGGCCGGTGCGCAAGGGCCGATGCAGTTCCTGCCGACGACCTGGGACCTCTACGGCGCCGGTGGCGACATCCACGACCCGCGGGACGCGACCCTCGCCGCGGCCCGCCTCCTGAGGCACCACGGGGCCCCTGGCGACATGGCCGATGCGCTGTGGCACTACAACCCGTCCGACAACTACGTGGGCGCGGTGCTGGAGTACGCCCGGACGATGCAGAGATCGCCTGCTGCCTACGGCGGGTACTGGCACTGGCGGGTGTTCTACTTCCACGAGCGCGGAACCTACGTGCTCCCGGTCGGCTACCCGGAGAAGCGGCCCGTTTCGCTGCCTGCGAGCTCGAGGCGGTGACCTCGTGTTCTGCGACGGGCTGCGGCTGACGCTGCTGGGATCCTTGCTGGCGAGCGCGTTGACGGCGTGCGGAGGCGAGCAGGAAGCGTCGCCCGAGCCCGTGTCGCCCTCGACAAGCCCTCCGTCCATCACGAGCGCGGAGCCCGGTGCGGTCACGTCGACTCCATCGCACAGTCTGCAGCTCCCCAGCGGTTCGCCGGTGCCGCAGGCGGCACGAGGCACCGTGCCTCCACCGTGGCTAGGGACGCGGAGGCTGCCCAAGACGGTGGACGGGTACGGCGAGGTCCGGCCCACGCCCAGGGTCATGCGAGTGCGGCGCTGGAACACCCGCGACTCGATCCCGGCACTCCCGGGAACCGGATTCAAGGCGGTGGTGGCTGACCCGGCGCCGAGGCGAGTGATCACCCGCTCCACCTGGCAGCCCGGCTGCCCGCTCGGCCCGGCCGACCTGGCCTGGATCCGGATGACCTACTGGGGCTTCGACAAGGCTCGCCACTCCGGCGAGATGCTGGTCAACGGGTCGGTGGCCAGCGACGTGGTCGATGTGTTCCGGTACCTCTACCGGGTGAGGTTCCCCATCGAGTCGATGGGCATCGCTACTCACGACGATCTCCACGCCCCACCGACGGGCGACGGCAACACGACGGGCTCGTTCGCCTGTCGACCGATCCCGGGCGGGACGACGTACTCCGAGCACGCCTACGGCCTCGCGGTGGATCTCAACCCGTTCCAGAACCCGTACCGCAACGGCGACCTGGTCCTCCCCGAGCTGGCGTCGGCGTACCTCGACCGCGACTGGCTACGGCCCGGCATGATCACGCCCGGCGGACCAGCAGTGCGCGCGTTCGCATCGATCGGCTGGGAATGGGGCGGCGACTGGTCGAGCCTCGAGGACTACCACCACTTCAGCATGACCGGCCGTTGAACCCGACCCCGTTCGCGAAGATCTGACACGGCCCATGGTCGGCTCCGTGCTGGACGTCCTCGGGCTGCACCCTTCCCATCCGGCAGCCTGAGGAGGAATCTGGAACCCGGACGTGCAGTGACCGCGCAGAAGGGAGGTGCACCGTGACGACAAGCGTCACCCGGTTTCGACTCGACGCTCGCGCCGTGCGGCAAGGCCCACGACGGCGAGCGGACGATGACCGAGGACCTACAGGGACTCGTCACTGAGGACGTGGCGTTCTCCTGCGGGTGCCAGGTCCATCGCGAGGAGTTCCACGACGGAAGCGTCCACCGCATGATCGTGAACCACCGTGGGAAAACGCTGATGGACGAGGAACTACGAGGTGAGTGACGACTCGACAGTCGGCGCTCACGACGTGCTCCTGGTGGGAGGCGGGGGCGCGGGGCTGCGCTCCGCGATCGCCATCGCCGAGGCCGACCCGCACCTCGACGTCGCCGTCGTGTCCAAGGTCTACCCGATGCGCAGCCACACCGTGTCGGCGGAGGGCGGAGCAGCCGGGGTGATCGCCGAGGGCGACACGATCGACGAGCACATCTACGACACGATCTCGGGCAGCGACTGGCTCGGCGACCAGGACGCGATCGAAGCGTTCGTCAACGAGGCCCCGCGTGAGCTGCTGCAGCTCGAGCACTGGGGCTGCCCGTGGAGCCGGGAGCCGGACGGCCACGTCGCCGTGCGCGCCTTCGGCGGGATGAAGAAGATGCGCACCTGGTTCGCGGCCGACAAGACCGGGTTCCACATGCTGCACGCGCTCTTCCAGACGTCGCTGAAGTACCACGAGATCGCTCGCTACGACGAGTGGTTCGTGACCCGGCTGCTCGTCGACGACGGTCGGGTCCACGGCGTGGTGGCCGTCGAGGTGATGACCGGGCGAGTCCAGGCGATCACCGCCAAGGCCGTCGTACTCGCCACGGGCGGCTGCGGCAAGGTCTTCCCGTTCACCACGAATGCCAACATCAACACCGGCGACGGCATGGCCCTCGCGTACCGCGCCGGCGCGCCCCTCAAGGACATGGAGTTCGTCCAGTACCACCCGACGGGGCTGCCGTTCACCGGGATCCTGATCACCGAAGCCACCCGAGCCGAGGGCGGCTGGCTGCTGAACAAGGACGGCTTCCGCTACCTGCAGGACTACGACCTCGGCGAGCCGTCACCAACCCCGCAGCTACGAAGCATGGAGCTCGGACCTCGCGACCGTCTCTCGCAGGCGTTCGTGCACGAGGTGGAGAAGGGTCGCACGGTCGACTCGCCGTACGGACCGGTCGTGTACCTCGACCTGCGCCACCTCGGTGAGAAGCTGATCGACACCAAGCTGCCGTTCGTGCGCGAGCTCTGCCTCAAGTACGAACGCATCGACCCGGTGACCGAGCTGATCCCGGTCCGGCCGGTCGTGCATTACATGATGGGCGGCGTCCACACCGACATCCACGGCGCGACTCCCGTCGAGGGTCTGTACGCCGCCGGCGAGACCGCGTGCGTGAGCATCAACGGCGCGAACCGGCTCGGGTCGAACTCGCTGCCGGAGCTGCTCGTCTTCGGTGCTCGGGCCGGCCGCGCCGCGGCGGAGTACGCCGCCTCCGCGGGCGACCCGCCGGCGTCGATCCGGAGCCAGACCGCCGACGAGGTCCGCCGGATCGAGCGCGACGTACTCGGCCTGGTGCCGCGCTCCGACGGCGTCGCGGCGATCCGTGACGAGATGCAGTCGACCATGGAGGACGCGGCCGGGATCTACCGGACCGGACCGGCGATGGCCAAGGGCCTCGACACGCTACGTGGGTTGCAGGAACGCGTCGAGCTGGTCGGGGTCCGGGATGTCAGCCGGACCTTCAACACCGAGCTGGTTGCCCGGCTCGAGCTCGCCAACATGCTCGACGTCGCGGAGTGCATGCTCGCCTCCGGCCTGCAGCGCGAGGAGTCCCGAGGAGCCCACCAGCGCACCGACTTCACCGACCGCGACGACGACCGGTTCCTGACCCATCACCTGTCGCGCCGGACCGCCGACGGTACCCCGGCGACGGCGTCGCTGCCGGTGACCATCACGAAGTGGCCGCCGGGAGAACGGGTCTACGGGAGGTGACACATGGCTCAGGAAGCGTCCGACAGCATCCGCATGCAGGTGACGAGGTATCGCCCGGACAGGGATCGTGAGCCGGCTTGGCAGGAGTACGACGTACCTCTGCGCAAGGAATGGACGGTCCTCGACGGACTCAATCACGTGAAAGACGTCGTCGACACGACCTTGGCGTTCCGATGGTCGTGCCGGATGGGCATCTGCGGCAGCTGCGGGATGAACGTCAACGGGGAACCGCGACTGAGCTGTGCGACCTTCCTGTCCGACTACGCGCCCGGCCCGCTCCGGGTCGAGCCGCTCGACAACTTCCCGATCGTCCGCGACCTCGTCGTCGACATCGACGACTTCATGCAGAAGCTGCCTCGAGTCAAGCCATGGATCATCCGCGACGACGACGTGACGGTCGTGGACGGCGAGTACCTCCAGACTCCGGAGGAGCTGGACGCCTACAAGCAGTTCAGCATGTGCATCAACTGCATGCTCTGCTACGCCGCCTGCCCGGTGTACGGCCTCGACCCGGAGTTCATGGGGCCGGCCGCGATCGCGCTGGCCGAGCGCTACGACCTCGACTCGCGCGACCACGGCGCACGGGAACGGCTCGACGTGCTCATCGAGCATGAGGGGGTATGGGGCTGCACCTTCGTGGGCGAGTGCACGCGCGTGTGTCCCAAGCACGTCGACCCGGCCGGCGCCATCCAGCGGTACAAGCTGAAGGCCGCGCAGCAGTCGGTGAAGGCGTTCCTGCTGCCGAGGAGCGCGAGATGACGGAGCTGACCTACCGTCGGCCGATCTCGACCTGGTGGTGGCTGCGGAGGCGCTCCTACTTCGCGTTCGTGATGCGGGAGCTGAGCAGTGTCTTCGTGGCCTGGCTGGTCGTGTACCTCCTCCTGCTCATCCGCGCGGTCGGCCGCGGCTCGACGGCGTACGAGGACTTCCTCGACTGGGCCGACGCCCCGTGGCTGGTGGTGCTGAACCTGGTCGCGTTCCTGTTCGTACTGCTGCACACCGTCACCTGGTTCAACCTGACCCCACAGGCGATGGACGTGCGGATGCGTGGCACCCGGGTCCCGGCGGCCGCGGTGGTCGCCGCGCAGTACGTCGGGCTGGCCATGGTGTCCGGCTCCGTCTTCTGGCTGGTGATGTCATGAGCAAACGACGCATCGAGCCGATCGTATGGCTGACCTTCAGCGTCGGCGGCGTGGTGGCCGCCATGTTCCTGCCCATCCTGGCGTTCCTGTTCGCCCTCGCCGTCCCGCTGGGCTGGATCGATCCACCCGACCACGACCACCTGGCTGCCGTGGTCGGCAACCCGGTCACCATCATCGTGCTGCTCGGCACCTTCGTGGTGATGCTCGTGCACGCCGCCCACCGGTTCCGGTACACCCTCTACGACGGACTCCAGATCAAGCAGAAGCTGCTCGTCGCAGTGCTCTGCTACGGCGCGGCTGTGGTCGGATCACTCTGGGCGCTGACGGTCCTCGTCTCCGCGGCCTGACGCACCCGGCACACCTCAGGGCACGTCGTTTGCTCTCCCTCAGTGGCCGGGGCCGACGACCATCTTGGCCCGCTCGGACTCGTGCGCGCCGCCCTTCTCCTGCAGGGTGGCGCAGGCGTCCGCGATGTCGCGCGCGAGCGTGTCGACGTGCTCCTGGCTGAACGTCTCCTTCACCAGGGCCCGCATGATGCTCACCTCCTGCGCGTCCGGCGGCAGCGTGTACGCCGGGACCATCCAGCCGCGCTCGGCCGACAGCTGCCAGGCGATGTCGAACTCGTCGTACGGCGCCTCGCCGGCCAGCCGGAACGCGACCAGGGGCAGCTGCTCGTGCTCGCGGCCGATGATCTCGAACCGGCCCATCTCCTCCAGCTTGTCGGCGAGCCGGTGGGCGTTGTGCTGCATGTTGCGGAGGATGTAGCTGTAGCCGGCGCGCCCGTAGCGGACGAAGTTGTAGTACTGCGCGAGCACCATGCCGGAGCCGGTCGAGAAGTTCAGCGTGAATGTCTCGTCGGTCTTGCCGAGGTAGTTCTCCTTGAACACCAGGTCGGGAGCGAGGTCGGCCTTCTCGCGGAAGATCAGCCAGCCGACGCCGGGGTAGACGAGTCCGAACTTGTGCCCGGACACGTTGATCGACCGGACCTGCTCGAGCCGGAAGTCCCACTTCGAGTCGGGGTACAGGAACGGCCAGACGAACCCGCCGCTGGCGCCGTCCACGTGCAACGGGACGTCCATGTCGCGCTCGGTGCGGATCCGGACCAGCAGGTCGTTGATGCCGACGATGTCGTCGCGGTGCCCGGTGAACGTGGTGCCCAGGACGGCGGCGACGCCGATGGTGTTCTCGTCCACGTGCGGCTCGACGTCCTCGGGGCCGATCGTGTACTTGCCCGGGCTGCAGCGGCACGATCCGCGGCTCGACGTCGAAGTAGCGGCAGAACTTCTCCCACACCACGTGCACGTCGCCGCCGAACACCAGGTTCGGGTTGGTCGTCGGTCGGCCGGCGGCCTGCTGCCGGGTCCGCCAGTTCCACTTCAGCGACAGCGCGCCGAGCATGATCGCCTCGGACGAGCCCTGGGTGCGGGCACCGGTGGTCTCGCCGGGTGCGTGGAAGAGGTCGGCGAGCATCCGGATGCAGCGCTGCTCGATCTCCGCCGTGCGCGGGTACTCCGCGTGGTCGATGAAGTTGCGGTGCAGGTTCTCGGCGATCAGCCGTTGCGCGTGGGGCTCCATCCACGTGGTGACGAAGGTGGCCAGGTTGCGGGCCGGGTCGCCCTCGATGACCAGGTCCTCCGCCACCAGGCGGTAGGCGTCCTCCGAGGTCATGCCGGCGTCCGGGAAGGCGCGGCTCGGGACGTCATGGGTCGCGAACCGGTTGCCGAACAGGGCGGCGTCGGCGTCGTACGAGCTGGTCATGTCGCTTCTCCTTGGATGGATGGCTGTCGTACGGCGCGTTTCCACGCCGGGAACATCAAGGCGGCGCCGGCGAGGAAGCACGCGGCGCCGAGGAGGGTGCCGCCGATGTCGGCGGCCTCGTCGACTGCGCTCCCCGTCGGCAGGACGAAGGCGCCGAGCGCGGAGATCCCGAACAGGATCGAGCCGAGCATGTTCAGCCAGGCGATCTGGCCCGGTAGCGAGCGCAGCTGGCTGGCGAACGAGGTGCGGCCGAGCGCGCGCACGGCGTACCAGCTCGAGATGAGGAAGAGCGTCGAGCCGAAGACGTCCGGGCGCCACACGTGCTGGTTCTCGTCCCGGGTGGACGAGTAGGTGAGCAGGGCGGCGGTGGTGGTGATGTTGAAGAAGACGGTGCCGGGGAACTGGGTGGCGGCGGCGAGCCAGGCCTGGTCGTGGCGGGAGCCAGGCCCACCAGCGCACCGGAGTCGCTTCGTGCTGGCTGCGCTGGTCGACCGCCGTCATCGCCGGCGTGTTGGCCTGGAGCAGCTGGCAGAAGGACGCCGAGGTGAAGAACACCGAGCCGACCACGAACGTCACGCCGTCGACGGTTTCGCTGACCGCGTTGAAGTACGCCGGGACCGAGCCCAGCACGAAGCACGCCGAGCCGATCATGAACAGCACGGCGATGGTCGTGTTCAGGCGATTGGGTGTGATTCCGCAAGTCTTGCCCGGCCCCCGAGCGGTCGCACCACCCGGATCGGGTGACGCGCGTACCGTGGCTGCGTGGGCGCAGCGATCCACCCGGCGCTGGCGCCGTACGTCGCCTCCGTGATGGCGTACGACGTCGACCTGGGCGCGCCCGGGGTGCACCGCGGGCTGCCGTCGACGACGTTGACGTTCGTGCTGCCGGTCGGCGAGCCGCTGGACGTCGGGTGGGCCGGGCGGCCGGACAGCCGCGGCCGCCGGTGGTCGACGGTCTCGGGGCTGCACCCGCGCCCGGCGGAGATCCACCACGACGGTCACCAGACCGGCGTGCAGCTGGCGCTCACCACGGCGGGCGCGCGGGCGCTGTTCGGGCTGCCGGCGGCGGCGCTGGCGGGGGAGCTGCTCGAGCTCGGCGACGTCGCGCCGTCGCTGCGCGACCTGCCCGAGCGCCTGCACGGGACGCCCGCAGGACGGCTGGACCGCGCTGGTCGAGCGGAGCCTGCTCGCCGCGCTGGCGCACCACGACGCCCCGGGGCCGCGCGCCGAGGTCGGCCGAGCGCTGGCCGGCCTGACCCGGGGCGCCACGGTCCAGGAGGTGGCCGACGAGGTCGGCTACAGCCGGCGGCACCTCGGCGACCTGGTCCGCGCCGAGTGCGGGCTGGCGCCGAAGGAGGTGCAGCGGCTGGGCCGGTTCGAGGCGTCCCGCGCGCTGATCGGACGGGTGCCGCTGGCCGAGGTCGCGCATCGCGTGCGGGTACGCCGACCAGTCCCACCTCACCCGGGAGTGGGTCGCGCTCGCGGGCTGCACCGCCGACGACCTGGCTGCGCGAGGAGTTCCCATTCCTCCAAGACCTCGACGCCTGTCGACGAGGCAGGCTGAGGTCATGACCAACGCAGCAGACATCAAGCACTGGCAGACGATGTCCTTCCGCGACGCCGACGCGATGATCGCGTGGCTGAGCGCGATCGGGTTCGTCGAGCACGCGACGTACCGCGACGAGGCGGACCCGTCCGTCGTCGAGCACGCCGAGTGGCTGTGGCCAGGCGGCGGCGGGATCATGTTCGGCAGCCAGCGGCCCGACGGGGCGGTCACGAACGTCGGCGGATCCGCGGCGTACCTCGTCGTCGACGACCCGGACGCCGTGTTCGACCGGGCGGTCGCGGCCGGCGGCGACGGTGCTCCGGGCGATGGTCGACCAGGACTACGGCGGCCGCGGCGGCAGCGTCGAGGATCCAGAGGGCAACCACTGGTCCTTCGGGAGCTACCAGCCTCGGTAATGTCTGCCGCGTGGCAGTCAGGGCAGTGCGAGGAGCGACCCAGCTCGACGACGACGTGCGTGACCACATGCTCGAGCGCGTGGCCGAGATGGTCACCGACGTCATGGAGTCCAACGGGCTCGAACGTCGACGACTTCATCTCGATCATCTTCACCGCGACCTCCGACCTGAACTCCGAGTTCCCGGCGTACGCCGCCCGCCGGCTCGGCTTCGGCGACGTGCCGCTGATCTGCGCGCGCGAGCTGGAGATCGAGGGCTCGATGCCGCGCGTCGTGCGGATGATGGCGCACATCGAGACCGACCTGCCCCGCGCCGACATCACGCACGTCTACCTGCACGGCGCGGCCGCGCTGCGCCGCGACCTGACCCGGGTACACGCGGTGCCCGACGATGAGTGAGCTGCTGCGGGCCCCGTCGAGGTCGTCGGCACCGGTCTGCTCGGCACCTCGATCGGCCTGGCCTGCCGCCGCGCCGGGCATCGAGGTGCTGCTCAGCGACGTCTCGCCCGAGCACGTGCGCACCGCATCGGGTCTCGGCGCCGGCCGTCCGCGCACGCCGGAGGACCGGCCGCAGCTGGTCGTGGTCGCCGTCCCGCCGGACCACCTCGGCGCCGTGATCGCCCGCGCGCTCGCGGACGTCCGACGCGTTCGTGACCGACGTCGGCAGCGTGAAGACCGGCCCGCTGGCCGCGGTGGCCGACCACCCCGGCGTCGGAGCGGTACGTCGGCGGCGCACCCGATGGCCGGCAGCGAGCGCTCCGGGCCGCTGGCCGCGAGCGCGGCGCTGTTCGACGGCCGGCCGTGGGCGGTCACGCCGCACGACGGGTCGCTGCCCGGAGGCGGTCGCGCTGGTCGAGGCGCTGGTCGCGGTCTGCGGCGCCGTACCGGTCCGGCTCACGCCCGAGGAGCACGACCGCGCGGTCGCGCGCACCTCGCACGTGCCGCACCTGCTCGCCTCGCTGGTCGCCGCGCGGCTCGCCGACGCCCCCGAGGACCACCTCGCGCTCACCGGCCAGGGCGTCCGCGACGTGACCCGGGTGGCCGCCGGCGACCCGGAGCTGTACGGCCAGATCGTGACCGCGAACGCCGACGCCGTGCTCGACCTGCTCGGCGAGGTCCGCGGCCAGCTGGACGCGCTGATCGACGCGGTCGTCGAGCGACGACCGCGGCGGCCTGGAGGCGGTCCTGGAGGCCGGGCGTGGCCGGCACCCGGGCGATCCCCGGCAAGCACGGCGGACCGGTGCGCCCGATGCGTTCGGTGTTCGTCTCGGTGCCCGACCACCCCGGCGAGCTGGCCCGGCTGTTCGCCGACGCGGGCGCCAGCGAGGTCAACATCGAGGACGTCCACATCGACCACGACCCGGGCCGCCCGGTCGGCCTGGTGGAGCTGCTCGTCGACGAGACCCGCGCCGAGCACCTGCTCGCCTCTCTGGAATCCCGGGGTTGGGTCACTCACCGGTAGGCTGCGGCCCCGTGAGCAGCTCCGTTCCCACCCGCCCTGCCGGCCTCGTCGTCGCCATCGACGGCACCTCCGGATCGGGCAAGTCGAGCACGTCGCGCGGGGTCGCCGACGCGGCTCGGGCTGCGCTACCTCGACACCGGCGCGATGTTCCGCGCGATGACCTGGTGGCTGCTCCGCGCGGGCGTCGACGTCCACGACCCGGCCGCCGTCGCCGCCCGCTGCGAGGAGCCCGAGATCGTCTCCGGCACCGACCCGCTCGGCGCCGACGATCACCGTCGACGGCGTCGACGTCGCGGTCGCGATCCGCAGCGACGAGGTCAACGCCGCGGTCTCGCCGGTCAGCGCCGTCCCCGAGGTCCGCGCCCGGCTGCTGGAGCTCCAGCGCGCGGTGATCGCCGAGCGAGTCCGCCGCGGCGGGATCGTCGTCGAGGGCCGCGACATCGGCTCGGTCGTCGCCCCGGACGCGCCCGTCAAGCTGTACCTGAGCGCCGACCCCTCCGCCCGCGCCGCTGCGCCGCGCCGCCGAGCAGGGGAGCGCCGACCTCGACGCCACCCGCGAGTCGCTGCTCGCGCGCGACCGGATCGACTCCGGCCGCGCGACCGCGCCGCTCACCATGGCCGACGGTGCCGTGCACATCGACACCACGCCGTACACCCTCGACGAGGTCGTCGACCTGGTCGTCGCGCTGGTCGAGGACGTGGAGGCGCGACGTGACCGAGCCACGCCGCGCACCGCGCGCTGCCGCGGAGCGACCGGACTCCGGCGCCGCCGCGGTACCTGCTGCACGCGCTGCGGCCGATCGCGCGCCTGGCTGATCCGGCGCCGGTACGACGTCCGCCTGCACCACACCGGCCGGGTGCCCGCCAGCGGGCCGGTGATCTTCGCCTCCAACCACGTCGGCGTCATCGACGGGCCGCTGCTGGCGATCTACGCGCCGCGGCCGGTGCACGCGCTGACCAAGATGGAGATGTTCAAGGGGCCGCTGGGGTTCTTCCTGCGGCAGTCCGGCCAGATCCCGCTGGACCGGTTCCACACCGACCCGGGCGCGGTGAAGATCTGCCTGCGGGCGCTGCGCGACGGCCGCGCCGTCGGCATCTACCCCGAGGGCACCCGCGGCGCCGGCGACTTCGACCGGTTCCACCGCGGCGCGGCCTACCTCGCGCTGGTCTCCGGGGCGCCCGTCGTCCCGGTGATCATGCTCGGCAGCCGCGAGCCCGGCGGCTCCAACGGCTCGCTGCCGCGGCGCGGGGCGACCATCGACATGGTGTTCGGCGAGCCGTTCCGGGTCGACGCCGTGCCGTGGCCGCGGACCCGGGAACAAGTCGAGAAGTACTCGTTGTTGCTGCGGGAGCACATGCTGGTCCATCTGGACCAGGCGCGCGCGTTGACCGGGCAGGAACTGCCCGGTCCGCTGCCGGCCAACGATGTGGAACCCGACCCCGCCACCGGCGTCACCGACCAAGGAGCACCATGACCGAGCCCACGCCCGACGCGACCACCGAGGCCGCCCCGGAGGCTCTGGGTCCCGTCCCCGTGCTCGCCGTCGTCGGTCGGCCCAACGTCGGCAAGTCGACGCTGGTCAACCGGATCATCGGCCGCCGCGAGGCGGTCGTCGAGGACGTCCCCGGCGTGACCCGCGACCGGGTCTCGTACGACGCCAACTGGAACGGCCGCGCCTTCACGGTCGTCGACACCGGCGGCTGGGACCCCGACGCCCGCGGCCTCGCCGAGGCGATCCGCGCCCAGGCCGAGATCGCGGTCAACCTGGCCGACGCGGTGCTGTTCGTCGTCGACGCGACGGTCGGGATCACCGACGCCGACGAGGCGGTCGTCAAGATCCTGCGCGCGTCCGAAGCAAGCCGGTCGTGCTCGCCGCCAACAAGGTCGACGACCAGCGCACCGAGGCCGAGACCTACGGCCTCTGGAACCTCGGGCTGGGGGAGCCGTACCCGGTCTCCGCGCTGCACGGCCGCGGCTCGGGCGACATGCTCGACGCCGTTCTCGCCGCGCTGCCCGAGCCGCCGCCCGCAGAGCTTCGACGAGGTCGGCGGTCCGCGCCGGATCGCGATCGTCGGCAAGCCGAACGTCGGCAAGTCCTCGCTGCTCAACAAGCTGGCCGGTGAGGAGCGGGTCGTCGTCGACAACGTCGCCGGCACCACCGTCGACCCGGTCGACGAGCTGATCGAGCTCGGCGGCGAGACCTGGCGCTTCATCGACACCGCGGGCATCCGCAAGCGGGTCAAGGAGGCGTCCGGCCACGAGTACTACGCCTCGCTGCGCACCTCGACCGCGATCGACCGCGCCGAGGTGGCCGTGCTGGTCCTCGACGGCGGCGCAGTCGATCTCCGAGCAGGACGTGCGGATCCTCCAGACCGTCCGCGAGGCCGGCCGCGCGCTGGTGATCGCGTTCAACAAGTGGGACCTCGTCGACGAGGAGCGCCGCTACTACCTCGAGCGCGAGATCGAGCGCGACCTGGTGCAGGTGCAGTGGGCGCCGCGGATCAACATCACCGCGCGCACCGGCTGGCACGTCGACCGGCTGGTCCCGGCGCTGAACCGGGCGATCGAGGGCTGGGAGACCCGGATCTCGACCGGCGCGCTCAACGGCTTCCTCGGCCGCCTGGTCGCCGAGCACCCGCACCCGGTGCGCAGCGGCAAGCAGCCCAAGATCCTGTTCGGCACCCAGGCCTCGACCGCGCCGCCGACGTTCGTGCTGTTCACGAGCGGCAAGCTGGACGCGTCGTACGAGCGGTTCATCGAGCGCCGGCTGCGCGAGGAGTTCGGCTTCGTCGGCACCCCGATCGTGCTGCAGCAGCGGCCGCGGGAGAAGCGCAAGCGGTGATCCGCGCGCTCGTCGCCTGCGTCGTCGCTGTCTCGGCCGTCACCGACGCCGGTCGGCCCCGGTGAGCGCGGCGCAAGCCGGTCGCCGGCACGTCGTGCTCGGAGTTCCCGCGCGACAACTGGTGGCACGCCGACGTCCGCGACCTGCCGGTGCACGCCCGCAGCCGGCAGTGGCTGTCGCACATGTCGACCGGCGTCGACCTGCACCCGGACTTCGGTCCGTCGTACGGCGACGGACCGAACTACGGCATCCCGATCACGGTCGTGAAGTCGTCGCACCCGAAGGTGCGGGTCCGGTTCGACTACGCCGAGCGAGAGCGACAAGGTGCGCTACCCGCTCGGGCGCGGACACCCGGATCGAGGGCGGCCGCGGCTCCGACGGCGACAAGCACGCGATCGTCGTCGACAAGGGCTCCTGCCGGCTCTACGAGACCTGGAACACCCGGGTCCGCGGCGGGCGCTGGGTCGCCGGCTCCGGCGCGGTCTGGTCGCTGAAGTCGAACAAGCTGCGCCCGGACGGCTGGACCTCGGCCGACGCCGCCGGGCTGCCGATCCTGCCCGGGCTGCTGCGCTGGAACGAGGTCAAGGCCGGCCAGGTCGACCACGCGATCCGGTTCACCACCGACGTCACCAGCCGGCACCACCTCTGGCCGGCCCGGCACGACGCCGGCTCGCGCGACAGCCTCGCCTACCCGCCGATGGGGGCGCGGTTCCGGCTGCAGGCCGGGTTCTCGACCGAGGGCTTCTCGGCGTACGCCGTCGCGGTGATCAGGGCGATGAAGACGCTACGGGCTGGTGCTCGCCGACAACGGGTCGCCGTGGTTCTTCCAGGGCGAGCAGAACGCGCGCTGGCCGGCCCGGCTGATCGAGGAGCTCAAGGAGATCCCGGCGTCGGCGTTCGTCGCCGTCGACACCTCGTCGCTGCAGGTGTCGCCGGACTCGGCCGCAGGTCGGATTCTGATTGAGGTCAGGTTCTGACCGGATGCGTTCGTAGAGTCGTGGTCATGACCACCGAACGCGACGACATCCTCGACCTCCTCCGCAAGCACCGGGAGCTGTTCCGGTTCACCGTCCAGGGCCTGACCGACGAGCAGGCCGCGTCCACGCCCGACCGCCAGCGAGCTCTGCCTCGGCGGCCTGGTCAAGCACGTCACCGCCGTCGAGAAGAACTGGGCCGACTTCGTCGTCAACGGGCCGGCCGAGCAGCCGGACATCGACTGGGCGAGCATCGACTGGAGCAACCCGCCGCCGGAGGTGCAGGTCTACGCCGACGGCTTCCGGATGGTCGGCGACGAGACCCTGGACGAGCCTGCTGGCGGCGTACGACGAGGTCGCGGCCGCCACCGACGAGCTGGTCCGCACCGTCGACCTGGACGCCCGCCACCCGCTGCCGGAGGCGCCGTGGTTCGAGGCCGGCGCGTCCTGGTCGGCCCGCCGCGCGTTCACCCACATCGTCGCGGAGACCGCCCAGCACGCCGGCCACGCCGACATCATCCGCGAGACGATCGACGGCCAGAAGTCGATGGGCTGAGCCGGCGCCGGTTCGGGTCGTGCGCCTGCCGACGCGCCATAACCGTCTCAGGCACACGACCCGATTCCGTGCCGAGCGCCCGGCTGCGATAAGGTTCCTGCGGTCCTCACGAGGGACCGTTCGGGCTGTAGCGCAGCTTGGTAGCGCACTTGACTGGGGGTCAAGGGGTCGCAGGTTCAAATCCTGTCAGCCCGACCGAGAAACCGCCTCTGACCTGCGGAAACGTGGGTCGGGGGCGGTTATGGTTTTGACGTGGAACCGCGGAATGGTCGTTTACTAGTCGCAAACGATTTCGCGGCCTATGAATCCGCGCTCGATCGTCGCTCTCAGCGAGATGCTCGAGGAGCTCGGAGAGGTCGGCCGAGACCGGCGGCTTGGCGATGTGGTGGTCGCGGGTGACTTGGCTCGAGGAGTGGCCAAGCTGGCGCGAGGCGAGCTCGGACGTTGTTGCCTCGGAGATCAGGGTCGCCACCGTCTTGCGGAAGGTGTGGGGGGTCACCCACTCATAACCGGTGTCCTTGCGGATCTGCCGCCACCGCCGCTCGACGTTGCGGACCCCAGTCGGAGGAACCCGGCGATCAACATCACCGCACCGGTGAGCACGGACAGGGTGAACAACGCACCCGCCGGATCGCTGGCGACCTGGACCGCCGGGACATCGGCGATGACCATCGACATCGCACCGGTGCCCTGGACGGCCATGAAGGCCGAGCTCGTGAACAGCGCACCGATGAATGTCCCAAACATGTAGCCATACAGGCCGTTCAGCGGGTTGACCCCGGCGAGCAAGCCCGTGGCGAGGCCATCGGGCACGCTCTGCACACCGAGCACCAGCCCGGCGATCGAATCGTCGCGCAGCGTGTCGCGCTGCGTCGCAATCCGGAACCTCATGATCCGCCAGATCTGGCGACGAGGTCCCCGTATTGCGCGGGACGCAATCCGAAGGCCAGCGCCGGGATTGCTGCGAGGGGGGTCATCATGCGTGCCTTGACACTACTGCCGGGCCGTGGCGATCTGGAGGAGGTGATCGCGGACAAGTTCATCGGCCATCTTGGGCTCCTCGCGCTAACTCACTTCCAAGACGTGTGACCCAAGACTGCTCATGCGCAGCGGCGGGAGGTCAAGTGCGACCGGCTCAAAGGCTGACATCGCTGAGACCAGGCACCGCGCCCAGGCCTTCGCTCATCTGTCCGCGAACCACACAAGGAGGTCGCCAGCCCATCTGGTTCCTGCCCGTCGGAGGGGTGCGTTGGCCGCCCGAAGATGGCTAGCATCGGCACGGCTAGGGAGGCGGCGTGAGTCTGAAATGGCGGAGCGGCCCCGGGCACGGGAAGCGATCACTCTTCAAAACCCGGGTGCTCTCGTCCGCAGCAGGCAGTACCGAAGTCCCTCGTGCGGGCGGCGATCATCGGGATTGTTGTGCCGATCGCGTGCTGGCTCTTTCTGGAGGTTCTTGTCATGCCGAATAGGTCGAGCAGCACGCAAACGAGTGGCCCGCCTCCGTGCGCCGAGTGCCCGTGGCGTGTTCCGCTGACTGCTTGCTCGCACCGGGGGGTCCGGTGGGGCGCCTGAGCGTTCGGCGGCAATGGTGGCTCGTCATCCGGGGGTTACTGCATGCGGGCGCAATCTGTGTCGTGCTCGTCGCCTTGTATTTCGTGCTGCCGTTGAACCGGCTGGCGACAATCTCGATCGTCGTCGAGTTGTCGATCGGCATCGCGCTGTTGAGTGCGATGGTGGCATGGCAGCTACATGCCATCATCCGGTCGGAGTATCCCGCCATCCGGGCAACACAGGGCCTAGCGGTAGTGGTTCCGTTGTTCCTCCTCCTCTTTGCAGCCACCTACTACATCCTGGGCAAGGGCGACCCGGAGGCGTTCACCGAACCGCTGACTCGATCCGATGCTCTCTACTTCACGGTCACCGTCTTTTCGACCGTTGGTTTCGGCGACATCGCCGCACGTGGCGAGATTGCCCGGTGGGTCGTCACTGTGCAGATCCTCCTGGATCTCGTGGTGCTTGGGCTTGGCATCCATGTGATCTTGGGGGCGGTCAGGCGAGGCAGGAGGGAAGTGGCGAAGCGGGGACCAGGAACGGAGCCGTCACGGGAGGATCCCCCAGGGTGAACCCGGTGCTCGCTATCAGTGGACCAGGGCTTTGAAGAGGATCAGGAGGGCGGCGATCAGGGCAACCCCAGCGGCCCGGAGCACGGCGTGTGGCTGGCTGGATCCCCCCAACCTGGAGCCCAGGTACCCGTAAAGGGCGATCAGACCCAGACCAGTCCACTTCGCCAGCCGATAGGCAGTATCCAACTCAATCCAGCCGGCGGCGGCGAGGAGGAAGAACAGCGCAGGGAAGGCGACTCCGAAGATGACCGCCACCGTGTCCTCGAGCACCTCCCGCAACGGCTCGGCTTCACCGTCGAGGCCTACCCGGGCGTGGCGAGCGAGTACTTCGCTGTACAACTCTGCCAGGCCCACCGCGACGGCGGTCGCGACCAGTGTGCCGGCTGCTGTCCCCGGGCCAGACGGCTTCGCCTCCAGGGTGAGCACGAGCGCCAGCCCGATGATCGAGCCGTACACCACCCGCGACACCGGCCCTGACCGCAGGTGCGACTGCAGCCGGGCGCCCCAGCCAGACAGCTCCGGGGGCGAACCAGCTCCGTCCATGTCAGCCCTCCGCATAGAACGATCAGCATAGGCACCAGGGCTCCTGCCGAGCATGGCCCGGGGCTCGCCGTGAGTCCGGCAAGACTGGCCTGGTCTTGCGGACAGCGGCAGCGCGAACCGCGGGCCTGTGAACCCGTCCCTGGCGGCGGCTCGATGCCGCGAGGACGGGTGGCCCTTGCCGCGTTCAGAAGCCCCAGCCGACGGCTGTAGGCCCATCGCGCTCCGGGGGTTACGATCGACCGCGGGGGCCCGGCCTCCGAAGTTCGTTGAAGGCAGGCCTCGCTGCAGCACCCTGGACACGCTCGTCCGGTTGAACGAAACCTGCGCGAAGGAGCACTCCATGGCCCAAAGTCATCTCGTCATTGACTTCCCGATCAAGGGTCCCGCCATCGCCAAGGCGCTACCCGACGAACTGCCGCCGTTGATGCCCGATCTCGTGAGGGCGCAGGAAGACCTCGGCACCGTCCACTTCTCCCGTTTCATGGTCCAGGGGGACGAGAAGCTTCTGTTCCTTTCGGACGTAGACGGCGAGGCCGACGAGCATATTGAGCGGCTCGTGGAGAATGCCGGCTCGGTGTTTGATGCCATCTTCGAGTGTGTGGAGGACCCTCCGGGCGCGAAAGTGGCTGATGACCCTCAGCGGGTCATCAAATGGCTGAAGCGTCATGTCCGCGAGCCTATTGATACGTATTTTGCCTACGATGACGCTTCGGTCCAGGACATCAAGACGTGCGCGAATGCCGCTGGCTTCACTGGCAATACTTCGCAGGGCGCCTTGCTGACATACTGGACCTTCAAGTCACGGCTGCAAGCCTTCGCCATGAAGCTGGTCGCCAAGGCCAAGGTGGGCGAGAAGGGACATGAAGGAGCGGATGCTATCGGCACGCTGCATGTCGCCCATTTCGTGCCTTTCGAGAACAACCATCTAGGCTTCTTCACGATCTTCGACGGTGATATGGCGAAGTACTTCCAGGACTTCGCAGACTACAACGCCTACGTCTTCGATACTCTCTTTCCACATGTCGACGGCGCGCCGCCTACCCCGGTAGCAAAGAACGCCAATGCGTTCTATCAGTGGGGATTGGAAAACAACTATCCAGCAATTGGGTTCTACAGCGCCTATCCGGGCCTCTCGGTTCAAGACATCAAAGCCCTGCTGGCCGATCGGGAGTCATCTGCGGGCACGGCTGGCTAGCAGCGCCGTCACACGGTCACGAACCATGATAAGTCTGGAGTAGGGTGTTGGCCCGGAGAAGCAACACCTGGCGGCTCGCGTGATGAAGCGCCCGGGGATTGTTCGCCGCTTGCTTGGTCGAAGGCCGCATGAACGGCCGGGAGGTGCGGGCGGTCAACGCGCCCTGGATGATGGGTCTGCGCTGGACCTCGCAGACATTCAGGGTTTTGTTCTGCGCCTTTACAGAATGCCGATGGTGCGGCATTTCTTGTTGACCGTAGAGCACCCGACCGGCGCCCGCAGGCAACTCGGACGGCTCGTAAGTGGCGACGAATCCGATATCCCGCAGATCACGACTGCCGCGGACTGGCACGTGGGGTTCGCGCCCGGACCGGGAGACAATCCCGCCGATGCCCCGCGTCACAAGCCCGACTATTGCCTCAACATCGGTATCACGTGGCCCGGACTGGTCGCGCTGGAGATGGACGTACGCGTGCCAACGTTGTCGTTCAAGTCCTTCGGTGCGTTCATCGAAGGAGCCGCGCAACGAGCGGAGCTGGTCGGCGAGACCGGAGCAAGTTTGCCGCAGAACTGGATCAACGGGTTTGGGACGGGGGACGACCACGTCCTGGTGACGCTGCACGCCATCAGCCCGGAGGCGATGACGAGCTACAGCGACAGGTTGTGTGCATGGATTTCCGAGGGGGATGCCTTTCGAGAAATCTGGCGTCAGGACGGCATGGCGTTGATAGAGATGCAGGACGGCCAACCCGTGCCCACCGCCAAGATTCACTTCGGATACACCGACGGCATCACCATGCCCACCATTCGCGGAGGCCCGGAACAGTATCCTGCCGATCACCAGCAGCCCTGCGAGCCATGGCTCTTCGTCTTGCGGGAGGACGCCGCGAACTACAACGTTCCGGAGCCGCTCCAATTGGGCCTGAACGGTAGTTTTGCGGTCTTCAAGAAGGTGGAGACCGACGTCGATGGCTTTGAAGACTTCTTGCAGTCGAACAAAGACAAGATCGATCCAGAACTGCTGGCCGCAAAGATGTGCGGGCGTTGGCGCAACGGCGTTCCGCTCGCCTTGTCACCAGATACGGACAGCTCTGCGGGAGGTATCTCGCCCGAAGAGTTGAACGACTTCGCGTATGTAGATACCGACGGTTCGGGAGATCCGAAGGGCATCCGCTGTCCTGTCGGTGCACACATACGCCGCGTTAATCCACGGGGTCAACCAGTCGCCGGCCAGGGCCTACCCGGCGGCAGCAACAACTCCCACCGGCTTATTCGTCGCGGTCTGCCGTACGGGCCGACCTATGACCCGAGGAAGCCTCACGATGGCATCGAACGCGGGATGCTCTTTCAATTCATCAACTCGAACATCGAAAACCAATACGAGTTCGTGCTGCGACGTTGGGTCAACGACAGCGAGTTCGCCGGGGCCGTCAGGCTTCCCCCAAAGTCGAAGGACCCACTGATTGGCACTCAGACACCGGCAGAAAGCATCTTCGTGATACCGCAGGCAAATGAGGAACCGCCGATCGAGGTGACAGGTCTGTCAAGCTTCGTTACTACCAAAGCCGCTGCTTACGTGTTTCTGCCGAGCGTCACGGCCATCAAGTTCATCGCCAACTTGGGAGAAGGCCCGTGATCTGCCGCCGAGTATGGGGGCTTCAAGCCGGTCCTGACGTAGCTGTTCGGTGGACCGGCAGTGACCGACGCCGCGGCGCACGCTCGATCTGCGCTGCGGCATCCTTCACCAGTCCCGCGGCCGCGACAACGCGCGTCGCGTCTGCGCTGCCAGCCTGCGGCGGCCCACCGTGCAGCGCACACATCGTTTCGCGATGGAATCAAAGGGAGCCGTGATGGCCGAGACACCAACTGACATCCTCGTTGCCGGTTACCAGGACATAGACGAGGCGACGAATGACTTCGAGGCGCTCGTCGCGCTCGTCAAGGAGAAGAAGGTCTCGATCGAGAGCGTCATCCTCGTCACGCACGCGGAGGACGGCAGCGTCGCGGTGCAGCAGACCGGCGACAACCTCGGCCGTAAGGGGACGGGTTGGGGTGGCGGGGTCGGGCTCGCGGTCGGCTTGTTTGCGCCGCCGCTGCTTGCGTCGGTCGCCGTCGGAGCGGTCGCCGGCAGGGTGGTTGGCAGGTTCGCCGACCACCGGGTCGAGAACGAGATTCACACCAAGATCGGCGAGAACCTGCCGCCGGGGTCGGCCGGGATCATCGCGGTCTTCGACGACGAGCAGCGGCTTGGTGTCCAGCAGGCGCTCGCCGGCGCGCAGCTCCGGTCTGTTGTCCAGGGCGACAAGACGGGCGTCAGCGCCTTGAAGGAGTCGCTCGCCGAAGCGATGGGGAAATTCAGCCCGGACCGGACGGTGCTGCCGATCCCGGATCCGAACTTCGGGGGCGCGATCGGGCGCACGCTAGACACGTCCGTCGCCGATTGGACGATCAACATGACACCGTCGCCGCCGGAGGGCGCACCGAACGTGCTGCTCGTCCTGATCGACGACGCCGGCTTCGGCAACCCGTCGACGTTCGGTGGGCCCGTGTCGACGCCCGCGATGACGCGGGTCGCCGAGCAAGGCCTCCGGTACAACCGCTTCCACGTCACTTCGCTGTGCTCGCCCACCCGGGCCGCCCTGCTGACGGGCCGCAACCATCACACCGTCGGGTTCGGGCAGATCGGCGAGTTCCCTGGCCCGTTCCCCGGCTACTCGGCGAGCGTGCCGAAGGACTGCGCCCCGTTCGTGCGCGCTTTGCAGGGCAACGGCTACTCGACCGCCGGGTTCGGCAAGTGGCACCTGACCCCCGATCGCGTCCAGGGTGCGGCTGGGCCGTTCGACCGCTGGCCGAATGCCTGGGGGTTCGATCGCTTCTGGGGCATCCTCGGCGGCGAGGCGGGCCAGTACGACCCGGTGATCACGCAGGACAACACGACCCTCGGCGTTCCGGAGGGCGAGGACGGCAAGGAGTACTACTGGCCGGACGACCTCACCGATCAGGCGGTGCGCTGGCTGCACGAGGTGCGCGCCCAGGACCAGGAAAGGCCGTGGTTCATCTACTACTCGACCGGATGCTCGCATTCGCCGCACCAGGTCGCGGTCGAATGGAGCGCGAACTACCGCGGAAAGTTCGACCAGGGTTGGGATGTGCTCCGCGAGGAAACCTTCGCACGGCAGAAGGCGCTGGGCGTGATCCCGTCGGACGCGGTGCTCACGCCGAGACCGGACGCGCTCCCCGCCTGGGACTCGCTCTCGGCTAACGAGAAGACCCTGTACGCGCGGCAGATGGAGGTCTACGCCGGCTTCCAGGAGAACACGGACTGGAACGTCGGCCGCCTGCTCGACGCGATCGGGGAAATGGGCGAGCTCGGCAACACGCTCATCCTCTACATCTTCGGGGACAACGGCGCGAGCATGGAGGGAACGCTGACCGGCACCTTCAACGAGCTGACGATGCAGAACGGGATCGCCCTCACCTCCGAGCAGCAACTCTCGCTGGTCGAGCACTACGGCGGGCTCGACGCCTGGGGCACCGACGCGTACGCGCCGCACTACGCGGCCGCCTGGGCGTGGGCCGGGAACGCGCCGTTCCAGTGGGGCAAGCAGTGCGCCTCCCACCTCGGCGGCACACGCAACGGCATGGTCGTCTCCTGGCCGGAGCGGGTCAAGGACGCCGGCGGGTTGCGCGCCCAGTTCACCCACTGCATCGACGTCGGGCCGACGATCCTGGAAGCGGCCGGCATCCCCGAGCCCACGGTCGTGGACGGGACCGCACAAAAGCCGATGGAGGGGACGAGCTTCCTCTACACCTTCGAGGACGGAAACGCCCCGGAACGCCACACCGTGCAGTACTTCGAGATCGTCGGCAACCGGGCGATCTACAAGGACGGTTGGTGGGCCGCCTGCATGATCGACCGGATCCCGTGGGATCTCTCTCCGCCGACGATGGCGAGGTTCGCCCCCGGGGCCTACGACCCGGAGCAAGACACCTGGGAGCTGTACTACCTCCCCGACGACTTCAGCCAGGCGAAGGACGTCGCCGCGGACAACCCGGAGAAGCTCGCCGAGTTGAAGGAGCTGTTCTGGGAGGAGGCGGAGAAGCACAACGTCCTGCCGCTGCTTGGGGGGCTCACGGTCTTCTTCGGGATACTGCCGCCGATGCCGACGATCACGACCTACACGTTCTACGGCGGCGTCCAGAACATCGCATCCGGGATGATCCCGCGCGTCTACGGCCGATCCTACGCGATCGAGGCGGAGCTCTCGGTCCCTGACAACGGGGCCGAAGGCGTGATCGTGGCCGAGGCGGACGAGATGGGCGGCTTCTCGCTCTGGGTGGACGAGGAAGGCCTGCTGCACCACAGCTACTCGATGATGGGCGTCGAGCATTACACGCAGGTCTCGACCGAGCCGATCCCGACCGGTGACATCACGGTCCGCATGCAATTCGACGCCGACCGGCAAGAACGGTCGGCCGGCGGAACGGTCTCCCTGTTCGCGGACGACGAGAAGATCGGCGAGGGGCGGATGGAGAGAACCGTCGGCGTCCGCTTCTCAGGCTACGCCGGCATGGACGTCGGCTGCGACAACGGCCTGCCCGTCGACCGCGACTACGCGGCCAAGTCGCCCTACCCTTTCACTGGAACGGTGAAAAAGGTCGTCTTCGACCTCAAGCCGGGCAACCACGAGGACGAGAAGGCGCTGCACGAGGGCCAAGCGCACCACGCGGCGGCCCAGGGGATCAGCGCCTAGGTGCGGTGCCGCGGTAGGTCGTTGACCGGCTGATGAGTGGGTGACCGCCGAGCGCGGTGTGGCCGCGGTGGTGGATGTAGGTGTGGAGCCGCAAGGCACGACGTGAAGGGAAGGAGGACGCCATCAGCGACACCAAGATCCGTCATCCAAGTGTCGAGGAGCGTCGAGCGAAGGGCGAGGAGTCGCGGGAGCGGACGCCTCCCTCCACCCATGGAGAGTGGATGCCGGGTGCCGACCGATTCGACCCGATCGCCCTGCTCGAGCAACAGAACGCAACCCGCGAGCCCGACCTCGTGCCGGTGCGGCACGGCCGGATGGCGGCCTCCCCGTTCACGTTCTACCGGGGCGCCGCCAAGATCATGGCTGCCGACCTCGAACACACCCCCAGAGCCGGCCTGACCGTTCAGCTGTGCGGCGACGCCCATCTGTCGAACTTCGGCGCGTTTGCCTCGCCGGAGCGGCACCTGCTGTTCGACCTGAACGACTTCGACGAGACGCTGCCCGGCCCGTTCGAATACGATGTCAAACGCCTCGCAGCGAGCTTCACGATCGCGGCGCGCAACAACGGCTTCGACCGGGCCAACGCGCGCGATGCGACACTCGCGGCCGTGCGCGGCTACCGAGAGACGATGGCAGAGTTCGCGGAGATGTCGACCATGGACGTCTGGTACGCCCAGCTCTCCGAGGAGACGCTCATGGCGGCGATCCAGGGGTTCGCTGGCGCGAGCACGGACACGTCTCGGAAGAAGGCCTCCAAGAAGAAGAAGACAGCATCGAAGGCCGAGGAGGAGGCTGCGAAGAAGCGCACGCCGAAGGAGGAGGCCAGGCGGGCGAGGAAGGCGGCAGAGAAGGCCCGCACGCGCGACAGCCTTCAGGCGCTGTCGAAGCTCGGCGAGCTCGTGGACGGCCAGTACCGGATCATCAGCAACCCGCCGGTCGTCGTCCCGATGCGGGACCTCGAAGGCAGTCACGGCCTCTCCGCCGAGCAGTTCGAGCACGTGATCCACGAACAGTTCCGTACCTACAGGGCAACCTTGCAGGATGACCGGCGACGCCTCCTCGAGCGGTTCCGGTTCGTCGACATGGCTCACAAGGTCGTTGGCGTCGGCAGCGTCGGAACACGCGCATTCATCGTTCTGCTGCAGGGACGCGACCAGAACGATCCGCTGTTTCTGCAGGTCAAAGAGGCGACGGCGTCAGTGCTCGAGGATCACTTGCCAAAGAGCCGCTACAAGCACCCCGGGGAGCGCGTCGTCCAAGGTCAACGGCTGATGCAGGCCGCGAGCGACATCTTCCTCGGCTGGACCAAAGCCCCGCAGGGAAACCGCTATCTGTACTGGCGCCAGCTCCGGGACATGAAGGGCTCGGCAAAGGTCGAGTCGCTCAGCCCTGCCGCTCTGGCGTTCTACGCCCACTGGTGCGGATGGACACTCGCCCGTGCGCACGCCCGCTCCGGAGACCCAGTCGCGATCGCCAACTACTTGGGCGAGAGTGATGCGTTCGACAAGTCGGTCACGAACTTCTCCGAGCGCTATGCAGATCAGAACGAGCAGGACCACCAAGCATTCACTAAAGCGATCCGCTCCGGCCGATTGGGGGCGATCGAAGGCCTCTAACGCCGGATGAGTCCGGACCGAGGCGGGATCGGGCCTGGTGGGTTACTGATCGCACATGTCGGGCAGATCGCGGCAACCCCGGCGGCTGGGGGCGAGCCTACGCGGAGGACGAGGCTCGCGCGCCGTTCGAACCGTTCTGCTTCGTCGGAAGTCGCCAGGTCGCGAACAGAGCGACCACTGCGAAGAGCGCGAGGACAGCGAGCGCAGCACGCAGGCCGTCGATGCGAGCCGCGGCGTTCTCGTCGACGATCGCGTCGGCTGTGTCCTGGGGAACGTCGGCGTCGGCGAGCGCGTCCTCGAGCTGCGCATCGGAAATGAACGGGGCACCGCTCGACAACTCCACTTGCGCCTGGTTCGACACCGAGTCAGGCACGTCGGGATCGTTCGTGATCCCGGAGAGGAACGACGACGTGAGCGCGGCGATCAGCACCGCACCTGCGAGCGCGGTGCCGACCGATGCCCCGAGGTTTGTGACCGTGTTCTGGAGACCGCCAACCTCGTCGGTCTGCTCGTCCGGCACAGCACCCACCGTGACCGCACCGAGCTGGGACGCCAGCGAGCCGACACCGAACCCGGCGAGCAGCATCGGCCACGTGACGATCTCGGGGCCTGCACCCGCGTCGAGCAGCACGATGAGCGTGACGATCCCGGCGAGGAGCATCAGGAAACCCGCGCGCACCACGCGCCGCGGGTTCGCGTGCGGGAACACCTTCGGGATGCCCACGGCCGTGAGCAGCAGGGAGACCGACAGTGGGAGCACCCGGACGCCGGTCTCCACGGCCGA
Organism: uncultured Actinomycetota bacterium; assembly: GCA_963716655.1. GTDB lineage: Bacteria > Actinomycetota > Actinomycetes > Propionibacteriales > Nocardioidaceae > Nocardioides. The sequence continues at coordinate 643,049 of CAVQTV010000001.1, forward strand.
CAGCCCAAGCGCGACCGAGAGGAACAGGGGCACCACGAAGAAGAGACCCGTCGCCGACCTGGTCGTTTCGCGCTACACGAACCCAGAGATCGCCGCGGCTCTCTTCCTCAGCCCCAAGACCGTGGAAACCCACCTTCGACACATTTTCCACAAGCTCGACGTCACGTCGCGGATCGAATTGGCCCGCACGGTCGAGGCAACACCTCGACGAGAGGCCTAAACCGCGAGGATCCCAACGCGAGATCGCCTCCGAACTGCTGTGCCGCAGCACAGAGGCACTATCGGGTGGGCCAGCCGCGATGACGGCGCGGTGGACCAGCGACAGCAATGGGCGCTCGGTCAGTCCAGTCCGGCTCGGACGACGTCGAACGCCCGTCGCACGGTCGGGTCGTCGATCAGCGACGCGGCCCGGTCGAGTGCCCGCTCGCTGCTTTCCGGGTCTTGGGCGGCACGCTCGATCAGGCCCGCCTCGAGGTGGATCCACCACATGTCGGGATCGAGCAGGAGCGCCTCGGCGCAGTGCTCGCGCGCTGACCGCAGGCGCATTCGTTCATGGCCGATGCCCGCCTTCCAGATCCGCAACCCCTCGGCGACGTGTGCGTCTGCGGCTGCCGTCTTCTCGGTCGGTGCCCAGGCCGCGAAGGCCGATGCGGTGTCCGCGGCGTGTCCGATCTCGCGTGCGACCTGCGCGGCCTCGTCGTAGCGGGTGGCATCTTGGAAGCCTCGGAGGACGTCGGCACCGATCATGGCAAGCCCGTTGGGATCGCCGTTCACGAGGTAGTGCGCCCAGAGGTTCGCGGCCGACTCGCCCGCGGCCGAGCGCTCCCCGCCCGAGTTCCGGAGGCGCAGCGCGACCTTTCCGTGCATGAGCTCGAAGTTCCAGGGGAGCGAGACGTCGACCTGATCGAGCGCGGCACGGGCCCGCTCGAGGTCGCCGCGGATGCGGTACGACTCGGCCTGGATCACCCCCATGTACGCCGCGGCGCGTTCGTTCCCCATCTCGGCGAACAGCGGACGGGCCTGCTCGGCGAGCTCCCATGCCTGCTCGCCTTCGGTGACCTCCAGGAGGCTGAGCGCCGCGTTGGTGAGGCACCGGGCGCGGAGCCAGGTGTCCAGGTGCCCGATCGGGTCCGCCAGGACTGCGAGGTTCTCCGCGGCGGACTCGCGGGCGTGACCCACCTCGTCGCCCAGTGCTGCGCGCGACGCCTGGAGGTCCGGGAGTCGCTCGGGCGTGAACTCGCTCGCTTCGCGGATTGCCTCCTGGATCGCGTCCCACGCCTCGAACGGCAGGGCTGCCTTGCTGAACACCTGAGACCGTGCTTCGAAAAGGTCGATCAACGCGTGCGGTCCCTGCCCACGGGTGAGCTGGCGCAGCTCCTGGCTGAGCACGGCGGTCAGCCTGGCCGAGCGCCAGCCGAGCACTTGGAGGGCCGCTCGGACGCAGGAACCGTTGGTGGCGGCGGAAAAGTCCTGGAGGCGCGCCTCAACCACCGCACGGAGAACTTCGACGACGGCCGCGTCGTCGTCAGTCGCCATCGTTGCGAAGTTCAGCCGGCACGCGATGACCGCTGTGCTGTTGCCGGCGTCGGTGGCGGAGTCAATCGCACGGCGGAGGCTCACCATCGCCTCGTCCGGTCGCCAGCACATGTGATGGATCTGAGCCAGCTCGCTGTGGGCGACGTGCTCGTTCCAGCGGTCGGCGTGCGACTCGTCATTCAGCCGCACGAGTTCTTCGGCGGCAACGCGGGCGTCCTCGTAGAGGTTCTGGTCGGCGAGGATGCTCTCCCGCTGGGCGGCGACCCACAGGGCGAGGATCGGGTCTTGCTCGGCATGGGGCTGGGCCTTGTCGAGCCACTGGTCTGCGGACGCCCAGTCGTGCAGGTCCGCCGCCGTCCGCGCGCGGTAGTACGCCGCCCAAGCATGCAAGCGGGTTCGCTGGTCGTCGTCCGGCAGCGTGGCAACCGCATCAACGAAGGCGCGGGACAAGAGGTCGCACTGGGAGTACTCGCGGCGTGACCCGCGTTCGTCGAGGCGTCGCCCGAGGGTCAGCCGCGCCTCGTCCGGGTCTGCTGCCACGGCCGCGACCATGCCGTGCGCGAGAGTGTGCTCCATTCGGCGATGGACCGAGCGGTACACAGAGGTGAAGCGACGCGGGGATGTGCTCCGGATGATCCCCGAGACGGTGTCGAGCGCCACCTCGGCGCGGCAGGTGGCGAGGTAGCGCTCGTCCCAGGCGTCGCGGACCAGCACCCGCACGTCGGCGAGCGAGGTGTCCTCGACCTCGCCGGCATCCCAGAGCTCGAGGAGGGGCAGCCGGAGGTCGTCGTGCAGGGTGAAGGTGTGGTCGGCAGCCTCCTTGAGGTAGGAGAGCCCGCGGAGCGCGTCATACGCCCGGTCGAACTCTCCGGGCTGGATCAGCCCGGTCGACAGCCGCTCGAGCAGCTCGCGGTCGACCCGGTACGGCACCGCGGCCAGCATCAACAGGCGGCGCAATGAGTCGTCTCGGCGCGCAAGCGAGGCGACGAGACGCCGGGCGAGGTCGACACCGTGCAGCTCGAGGAGCCGCTCGGCGGACTCCGTGCCGCCGGTCATGTCGACTCCCTCAGGATCTCGGCGATCTGGATCGCCGTCACGAGTGACTTTCCCGCCCCGATCATCCTGCGGATGCTCTCGACGTCCTCAACGGTCAGGTCTTGGTAGCCGTGAACGGCGAGGAACGCCTGCACGTGCTCGCTCTCCCACTCCTGCAGCGGCTCGGCCGGGAGCAGGCAGTCGGGTCCCAGCGCGTTCACGGGTGCCATCAGTACGTCGGCGTCGGTGCCGGCGAGGACGAGCACGAGGTGGTGCTCCCGCCAGTTCGTGAGCAGCCGGCGGCGCACGAGCTCGTTGACGAGCCAGCGTCGCATCTCCTCGTCCGCGGAGTTCACGGTGTCGAAGAAGAGCGCGACCGGTCGCTCGCGTGCGACCTCGAGCAGGTCCGAGAAGAAGGCCTCGCGGCACAGCCGCCAGGCGTGCTTGTCGAGGGCGTCGCTCCACGTGGCGCCAGGGAGACCCTCGAGGCTCCCGCCCTTCTCGACACGGATGTTCACGATGATGCCCGCGGCCTGCGCCGCACCGGACAGCTGCGCACCGGTGAGGTCGATCGACCCGCTCACGCTCCTCCAGACCTCGGCGAACTGGCCGATGTCCCGGAAGAGCATGGCCTGGGCGAGCTTCTCGTACGACGGTAGGTCGACATCGACCTGCTTGAGCTGATCGGCGACGTCGTCCATGATCTCGACCTCGGACGTCACGCTGCGCGCCTCGAAGTCGAACATGGCGGCAGGCACCTGCGGATCTCCCCATTCGCACTGATGCCGGAGCTTTCGGAGCAAGTCCGTCTTGCCGCGCCCGCGGCTGTCGGAGACGACCATCACGCGCTGGCCCGAGTCGAGTGCGAGCATCGCCGCGAAGGCCGCGCTGTCGCCGTCGCGGTCGACGATCTGGGTTGGGTCAGGGCGTCCCATGACTGCCCTCTCCGAGTACGTCGAACAGGACGGAGAAGGAGTCGACGTACGCCGGCTGGGTGGCCGCGGCCGCGGCGTAGGCAGCGAGCTCGTCGTCGCTCAGGGGCGGCGTCAGAAACTCGGCCTTCTCCGCCAGGAAGTCGCGCACCTCGGCCTGGTCCAGCGGCCCGAGCGTCACGCTGATGTCGGCGATTGCGCTCAGGTTCTCGACGTTCGACTCGACACCGGCGATCACCAGAATCACGGGCGCCCTCGCCTCGCGCAGTGCTGGGACCAGGCGCGTACACACCCACGTGTCGAAGCCGGGGCTCGGGGAGTAGCCTTCCGCGGCCAGCAGGAGGGGAGCAGAGTTGATCATCTCCTCCAGCACCGCTTGCTCGACTCGCGTGGCGTCGATGGTCTTGTCCTCCAAGCCGACGACCCGGTTCCACCAGTGATCCTCGACAGCCTGCTCCGGTGCAGGCGAATCTGCCGCACCACCCAGCGTGCGCAGCACACGCAGCACGTCGGTCGACGTCGTCGTGCGGTCGACCACGAGCTCCTCGTCGACGCCGATGCAGCGGAAACCCAGGTCGACTGCGACCGGCCGCAGGTGGTCGATCATGTAGCTGCGCCCCGAGCCCGGCTGGCCGACCACGACGAGTAGGCGCGGCGCGTCCGGCTCGATCGCCGACACCAGCGCCCCGTACTCGCGCGACCGACCGACGGGCGCCTGGTGGGACACGGCCGTCATCATCCGGTGGTCTCGGGGGTGGGAGCCGGGCCCGGCGCCGGCGCGGGCGGTACGCCGTAGATGACGCCAGCAACTTGGGCGGAGCCGCCGATGTGAGCGCCCTGTGCGTTGACCACGCCGACGTTCTGGCCCATCAGCTGCCATGTCGGTGTACCGCCGGCGGTCTCCTTCTCCAGCATGGCACTGACCTCGCGGTGGAACTCCTGGTCGTTCTCGAGCAGTTCGTTGACGACCTCCGCGAGCGCACCTTGCATCCGGTCCGGCTGCTGCTCGAAGAGGTCGACCACGGCGGCGTCGTTCGTGTCTGCGGTCTTGCCTCGGACCTTGTCCCACAGCTTCTTGGCGACGTCGACAAGGCCGTCGGAAGCCGTGGCGCCGACCTTCTCGCCGAGATCGTCGGCCAGCTTGTCCGCGCCCTTCTTCAGGAGCGGGACGAGGAAGGACCCGACGACATAGGTGGCAAGGGTCGCTGTCTCGATCATGGTGTGCCTCCCGGCGTTCATCACGGCCGGCTCGAGCGCGAGGCGATCGGAAAGGCTCCGGATTCTGCCCGAGTCGGTCCTGTCCGTCGTCCAGTCTGCTCCTGGCCTACCGGTCGGCGAAATAGCCCGGCTGGGCCCCTTCGGTGGCATCTGTCCTCAGGTCGACGCGCCTCGCTTCAGCAACCGCCGGCGGTTGCGGCTGCCTGGGCCTTCTTGAGTGCGGCCTTCGCGGCGGTGAGCTTCTTCTGCGCCTTCTTGATCTTGGTCTTGTTGCCGGTCTTCTTCGCGGCGGCCAGTGCCTTCTGGGCGGCCTTCACCTTCTGCTGGGCGCCCGCGACGGCGGCGTCGAGCGCCGTGCAGTCCGGTGTGTCGGGAGGCTCGACCGCCACCACGGGTGACGGTGCCGAGTTCACCGTCTTGGTGCGCGTCTGGAAGCTGTCCACGACCTGGGCGGTGATCTCGATCCGGAACGTGTAGCCGAGGTCGGCCGCCGTGACCGGGTACGTCGACGTCGTCACGACCGGGCTCGTGACACCGCACTGGACGCCCTCGTCGTTGCAGCGCAGCCAGCGGCGGGTGAACGTCGGATGGTTGCCCGTCCATGCCCCCGCCGTCGACTGGAGTTGGGTCCCGACGAAGGCCGGCCCGACGACGAGCGGCGCGTCGAGCACCGACGGGGTCTGCTCGTAGACCGCGCCGGACACGTCCGCGAGCTTCTCCACCGAGCTGGTCGTCACGCCTCCATCGGTGATGGTGCCGATCACCGTCGCCTTGACGACGTGGTCGACGTCGTCGGTCGTGGTCTCGTACGACGAGCTCGTCTCGGGCAGCAGCTCGCAACCGGTCTGGTTCGTCTCGCAGCGGTACCACCGGTAGGCGAAGGTCGTCGGCTGCGTGACGCCGTTGCTCTTCCAGTTCCCGCCGGTGTCGATGGACATCGTCTGGCCCCAGGGCGCCGAGGCCTTGTCGAGCAGCTTCGGGAAGCCGTTCGGCGGGGTCGGGTCGAAGCCGGGCGGGGCGACGGCCGGTCCGATCGACGCGGACAGCCGCTCGGCCGAGAGCAGGGGGAGGACCAGGTTGTTCGCCCGGACACCGACGCGGAGGTGCTTGCCGACGTCCGCGGCGGCGATCTGGTAGGTCCTCTCGGTGGCGTCGGCGATGTTCGTGCAGGAGGCTCCCGACGCATCGGCGCTGCTCGGTTGGGTGCACCGCTTCCATTGGAAGGCGTACTCGAACGGCGCGGTGCCTCCCCAGGTGCCGGTGTTGGCGGTGAGCACAGCCTTCTGCGCCGCGGTCCCGCCGGGCGCCGGGATCGAGGCCGGCACCTCGACCGCCTGGAGCGAGAGGACGAAGACGCCGTGCCCCTGGGTGCCGGCGATCAGGGCGCCGGGCAGGCCGAAGCCGATGTTCAGCGAGTAGACCGACTCGTTGCCCATGGACAGGCCGTCCGCCACGGTCTTCGTCGGCGACAGCTTGGCCCAGCTGAGCCCGCCGTCGAGGGTCGCCCACACGCCGTTGCTGGTCCCGACGACCATGCGCGGCTGCCCGTCGGTCCAGTAGCTCGCCGGCACCAACTGGAAGGCGCGCACCTCGGAGACGTTGAGGGCGCCGTCCCCCGACCCGTTGGCGGCGTACCAGGAGAGCCCGCCGTTGTCGGAGCGGTAGACGCCGCCGACGGTCGCGGCGATCAGCTGGAGCGGGTTGAGCGGCGAGATGGCGATCCGCTTCGGAGTCTCACCCGGGGGGATCCCGTCGGACGCCAGGGACCACGAGTGGCCGCCGTCGAGCGAGCGGTAGAAGCCGGTGGAGGCGGCGGCGTACATCGCCGCGGCGTTGCCGGTCATGTAGAACGTGCTCGTCGTGAGCCCGGTCGCGCGGGTCCACGTCACGCCCGAGTCGGTCGACCAGAGGACGCCGTCCTTGCCGGAGCCGGCGGCCGCCACGACCATCGTGCTCGGCTGCCCGGTCGGGAAGACGATCGACTGGATGCCGCCCTGGTCGAGCCGCTGCGGCTGCGGGGTGGACTCGTCCACGCCCAGCTGGGTCCAGGAGCCGTTGCCGCTGCCCTGGAACAGCCCGGCACTCGTCGCCAGGTAGATCTGGCCGGACTGGCCCACCGCCTGGCGGACCTGCTTGGCGGTCGTGGAGAGGTTGCCGCTGATGTCGGTCCACGGGCCGGCCGCGGTCGACGCGGTGAAGACGCCGGAGTTCTCCGACCCGGCGACCAGCATGGCCGGCGTGACGTAGTCGAGAGAGCGGACCCAGATGTCGCCGAGGTTCCACTTCGTCCAGGTGTCCGGGACCGCAGCCTGTGCGGGCACCGTCGTCACCGAGAGGACGAGGACCAGGGCGAGTGCGGACAGGATCGTTCGGCGGAGGTGGCGCACCTTCGGAACCTAGTGCCGCCCCGCCCGCCGAGATATAGCCCAACTGGAAGGGTCAGTCCTGGTGCCCGGCCAGGTGGTCGAGCACCGCGGACTGTACGGCGGCGGCGTCCGGCCCGAGCCACGCCGACATCTGCCCATGATTGCAGCCCATCCGGGCTATGGCGGCGGACGGCGAGCCGTCCTAAGTTGCGAGATGCGCCCACTCGGAGGGAGGCTCTCGTGGCTCGGACCCGGCTTTCGCTGAACCTGCTGGGCGCGCCCTCGCTCGCAGTCGAGGAACGGCCGGTCGCACTCTCGCCCAGCTCGGCGCTGCTGTGTGCCTACCTGGCGCTCGCGCCGAGTGAAGGTCGACCGCGGACGGTCGCCGCCGCCCAGCTGTTCGCGGACAGCCCGGAGACGTCTGCGCGACGCCGGCTGAACACCGCCGTATGGCGGTTGAAGAACGAGGTCCGCCTGCACGCAGGCGTGGACATCGTCGAGGCGAGCGACGACCGACGGGTCGGGCTGAGCAGCACGGCCGACGTCACCGTGGACATCTCGGTCTTCGAGGGGCTGGTCGCGCCGGCGCTGCGGCTGCCGCCCGAGGACCTCACCCCGGCGGACGCGGCCTGTCTCGAGCGCGCGGTCGGACTGCACCGCGGCCGCCTCGTCGAGTATTGCGACGACGAGTGGATCCTTGCCGAGCGGCATCGCTTCGAGAACCTCTACCTGACCGCGCTCGACTACCTGCTGCGGTTCCACGGCACCCACGGGGACATCGACCGGATCGCCAGGTACGGCGAGCTCGCCCTCGACCTGGAGCCGCTGCGCGAGGACATCCACCGGCACCTGATCCACGCGTACGCCGCGGCCGGCCGCGACGACCTGGTGGAGCGCCAGTTCGAGCGCTGCCGGCTGCTGCTGCTCGAGGAGCTGGGCGCCGACCCGATGCCCGAGACGCTGGCGGCGTACGTGCGCTGCCGGCGCGGCGAGACCGGCCCGACCACCGAGGTCGCGGCCCTGGTCGGCGAGCTGGAGCGCGCCCGGCGCGACGTCGCGCGCCTGGCCGTCAGCGTCGATCGCGCGCTCGACCAGCTGCGTCAGCTCGCCTGACCCGGGTGGCCGTGACCGCTCGGTGACCGGCCGTCGCGCTCGCGGTGATCGTCCGGTGACCGCAACCGCGCAGGGTCCTTCGTGAAGGAAGGGTCACGGCGTGACGAAGAGTCCATGGCGGGTGCGATACCTCCTCGACATCTGGGCAGAGCCCAGGGAGATCGAGACATTGCCCGCCGTACTCCGCGCCAGGGTCCGCGACCTCAGCACCGACGAGGAGACGTACGTGGGATCGATCGCCGAGCTCCAGCAGCTCGTCGAGGCACGCCTCGACGACGACGGCGTGACCCCGCGACGCTGGGAGCGCGCGTGATCGCCGAGGTCAGCGGCGCGCTCGTCGACGTCATCCACCAGGCCACGCCGGACCTGACCCCCTGGATGGTGCAGCACTCGCTGTCCCAGGGCGACACCACGCCGGTCCCGGACACCCGGGGCATCCTGGCGCTGATCGCGGTCGAGGAGCACGGGCACCTGCGCAACCGCCCGCTGGTCGAGGGCATCGCCGGACTGGTCCGGCCGCCGCTGGCGCTGCGCCTGCAGTACCTGGTCACCTACATCGGGGTCCACGACGAGGCACAGGCCCGGCTGGCCCGCATCGTCCAGGCCTTCCACACGACACCGGTGCTCCGGTCACCCGACCTGCAGCCGCCCCTCGCCGACCAGGTCGAGACCGTCACGGTGCGCCTGCTCAACCCCACGCACGACGAGCGCAACCAGATCTGGGGTGCGCTCGGCCGAGCCGGGCGGCTGGCGCTCTTCTACCAGGCCGACGTGATGCCGATCCCGGTGATCGAGCGCGAGGGCGCCGGCCGGGTCCGCGAGCAGCGGATCGAGTACGTCGGGGCCGTCTCATGACGACGATCGCGACCTCGACCACGACGCTGCGCAACCACGTGCGCCTGGTGCACGCCTCCACCGGAGCCGTGCTCGGGCCGGTGCAGGCACGGCTGCTGTCGACCCCCGCGACCTGGGTGGCGCGCGCGGGCGGCGACGGCGCCGTCGTCACCACCCGTGCCGACCTGCCCGACCCGGCCGAGATCCCGCAGCTGGCGGTCACCCTGCAGCCCGCGTGGTGGGGCGAGGTGCTCGACTTCCCGAGCCTCCCCGACCAGCCGCCGCGCACCGTGGTCGTCGACCTCGACGTGCCCGAGATCGAGGTCGCGCTGCACCCAGAGCCGATGCGCCTCGTCGTACACCTGAGCGAGCCGACGACGGGCGATCCCCGCACCGGCCGGACCGTCGAGGCGCACGCGACCTCAGGCCCCAACCCCCGCCCGTCGATCTCGCTCGCCGAGACCGACCCGGGTGTCTACACGTCCGCCGCCGTCGAGTGGACGGCGGCGTTCACGCCCAGCGAGCTGCTCGTCAACGGCGACCTGCTCCGGACCGTGTCCATGGACTTCACCACCAGCACGACCAGCATCCGCCTGGTCGATGTCACCTGACCACGAGCCGAGGAGGGCATCGTGAGCACTTACCTGTCACCAGGCGTCTACATCGAGGAGGTTCCTTCGGGACCTCAGCCGATCGCAGCCGCCCCCACCAGCGTGATGGCCATCCTCGGGACCACCCGGAAGGGACCGGTCCTCGACCCGACGCGCGTGACCAGCTGGGCGGACTACGTCCGCACCTTCGGTGCGCCGACCGCGCGGGGCTACACCGGCGAGTCGGTCTTCGGGTTCTTCGAGAACGGCGGGCCTGCGGCCTGGGTGGTCAGGGTCGACCCGTCGACCGCGGCCACCTGGGTGGTCCGCGACGTCGCCGGCGCCGAGAGCTTCACGATCTCGGCGCTGTCGCCGGGGATCTGGGGCAACGCGCTGAGCGTGTCGGTCTCGTCCGACGAGGGGAGCGGCACCGGGACCATGTACCGGGCCACGACGACCGGGGCGACGGTCGCGGTGACGAACGCCGGCACCCACACCCTCCAGGTCCACTCGACCGCCGGGCTCAGCCCGGGCGACGCTCTCTCGCTGGTGCCGATCCCGGCGACCGGCGCCATCACCGCGCCGGTCAACGCGAGCGTGGTGTCGCTGACGCCGACCGCCATCGAGCTCTCGGCGAGCGGCAACGCGAGCATGGCCGCCGGCTCGGTGGTCGCCACCCGTGCGGACACCGCAGCCACCTCGATCACGGTCGCGAACGGCAGCGGCTTCCGCGTCGGAGACGTGGTCGTCGCGGTCGCCCCGAACGGCGCGCGGACCGGGGCCGTCGTCACCGACGTGGCCGTTGCGGGCACCGCCGCGACGCTCACCCTCGAGGCCGCGCTCGGCACGAGCGTCCCGGGTGCCGCGTTCGTGCAACGCCGGACCGCCTTCCGCGCCGTCGCCACCGTCACGACCACACCGGCGGGCAGTCCGCCGACCACCAGCGTCCCGATGTCGGCGCTGGTCTTCGAGCGGCCGCTGACCGCTCCGGTGTCGGCTGACCTGGCGACCGCCAACCCCCAGCGCGCCGCCGCCCGGATCACGATGGCGGACGGTCGGACCGGATCCTGGGTCACGAACCGCTTCGACATCGTCGGGAGCACCCCGCCGCCGACCGGTCCGGTCACGGTGGAAGCAGGGGTCGCCTGCGTGCTGCTCGCCGACACCGGCCTGTCGCTCACCAACCTCCAGGCGAGCGACGTCGCGACGGCGTACGGCTTCCTGCCGACGGGAGCGCAGGTCCGCTACACCGGGACCGGCGCGACGACGGTCGTCGCCGAACGCACCGCGTCCGGCTTCGACCTCACCCCGGCACCGAACGCCGCCCACACCTACACGGACGCGACGTTCGTGCTCCAGGCCGATGCCGACGAGGGCGTCGCGGTGCGCTGTGCGGTCAAGCCGCGGGTCGATGACCGGATCGCTCTCGGCACGGCGTTCGCGCCGATCACCGCCGTCGAGGAGCAGGGTGGGGACACCTACCTGTTGCGGTTCGCGAACGGCACCGCCGTCTCCGACGCCGCCCAGGTGCGGTTCGCGCTGTTCGCGGTCGAGAGCGCAGCGGTCCGCTCGTCGCGGTTCACGCTCACCGTCAACCAGAACGGCGTCCAGGCCGAGCAGATCACCGGCCTGTCGCTCAGCCCGAGCCACCCGCAGTACTTCGCCAAGGACGACGTGGTCAACGACGCCTCGGAGCTGATCACGGTCACGCCGCGGCCGGCCGCCGCGCCGGCGATCTCGCTCGCCACGGCGCCGTACTACGTCGAAGGGGGTGCGCTCGGTTCGGACATCGCGCCGACGAACAACGACTTCCGCAGCGGTCTCACCAGGCTGGAGGCGGTGCCCGAGCCGGCGATGCTGATCTGCCCCGACGCACTGACCCTGCCCGATCCGCTGCTCACCGCGGACGTCATCGGCCAGGTCGTCACGCACTGCGAGAACTTCCGTCGCTTCGCGATCGTCGACCCGCCCGACTTCGACGAGGACGAGGACACCGACCTGCTCGCCTGGCGCAACACGACGCTGTCGTCGACGTACGCCGCGATGTACGCGCCGCACCTGAAGATCGTGAACCTGGTGACCGAGTCGTCGGACCGGTTCGAGATCGTGCCGCCGTCCGGATTCGTCGCGGGCGTGTTCGCCCGGACCGACCGTCTCGCGCGGCGTCCACAAGGCGGGCGGCAACGAGACCGATGACCGGCATCGTCGGTCTGACCCAGGCCTACACCCAGCGTCGGCAGGACCTGCTGAACCCGAACGGGGTCAACCTGATCCGGGCCTTCCCCGGTCGCGGCACCCGGCTGTGGGGCGCACGCAACGCGACCGACGACGGCACCTGGCGCTACATCAACGTGCGTCGGCTGTTCAACATGATCGAGACCTCGGTCGACCGGGCCACCCAGTGGGTCGTCTTCGAGCCGAACACCGCCCAGACCTGGATCCGGGTGAAGGTCTCGGTCGAGAACTTCCTCGACCAGCAGTGGCGCGCCGGCGCCCTGGCCGGCACCAAGCCGGAGCAGGCTTACCGGGTCCGGGTCGGCCTCGGGGAGACCATGACCGAGACCGACATCGACCTCGGGCTCCTGATCGTCGAGGTGGCGATCGCGCCCGCCAAGCCGGCCGAGTTCGTCGTCTTCCGGTTCAGCCACAAGCGACTGTCCGAGTGAGACCTGAGGAGCGATAGCGATGACTGTCTACCCGATGACGACCCTGCACTTCGCGGTGAGCTGGGGCGACGAGCGAGCAGACCTCGAACTTCTCCGAGGTCAGCGGCCTGACCATGGAGGCCGAGGTCGTCGAGTACCGCGGAGGCGCGGATCCCCAGTTCTCGACGCACAAGCAGCCCGGCCTGCGGAAGTTCTCCAACGTCACCCTCAAGCGCGGGATCGCGCCGCGCGAGGCCGGCAACGGCCTGTTCGACTGGTACAACTCCGTCACCGTCGGAGCCGTGGACCGCCGCGACGTCACGATCAGCCTCCTCAACGAGGAGCACGCGCCGGTGATGACCTGGAAGATCAAGGAGGCCTGGCCGGTCAAGCTGGAGGGACCGGGCCTCAAGTCGACCGGCACCGACATCGCCGTCGAGTCGGTCGAGTTCGCCAACGAGGGCATCGCGATCGAGGTCTCGTGACCATGCTCCCGGTCTCCTCGCCCGCCGTCCTGCCGTTCACCACGGCGCAGTTCGTGCTGGCCATCGACGGGCTGGCCTCGGTGAACTTCTCGAAGTGCACCGGGCTGGCCGGCGAGGTCAGCGTGGAGGAGTACCAGGAGGGCGGCGAGAACCGTTTCGCGCACCGGTTCCCGAGCCGGGCGTCGTTCCCGAACCTGGTGCTCAACCAGGGTGCGGGGCCGACCCAGGAGCTGTGGGACTGGTTCTACGAGTTCCACGTGACCGGCCTGGTCGCGCCGCGCGACGGGACCGTGGTGCTGATGAGCACGGTCGAGGGGGCGCTGGCGCCGGTGCGGGTCTGGTCGTTCACCCGGGGCTGGCCGGTCAAGCTGACCGGCCCCGACCTGGACGCCCAGTCCTCCGCCGTCGCCATCGACGCGATCGAGATCGCCCACCACGGGCTGGTCCTCAAGAAGGTGGCCTGACATGGCCGTCGTGATCGGCGAGATCGTGACCGAGACGGTCCTCGCACCGCCCGCGGACGCGGCCGCGCTCCGCTGCAGGTCCCGGAGCCGCCGACGTCGATGTCGACCTCGTCGTCCGCCGGGCCGTCGAGCGGGTCCTCGAGGTGCTGCGCAGGGAGTGGGACCGATGAACCTGACGGCCACCCAGCTCACCAAGCTGACCATCGACGCCTACACCGACCTCAAGTTCGAGAACCCGGCCGGCATCACCTGGCAGGCGCTGCTCAACCCGACCGAGCTGTCGTTCTCCCGCAAGAACAACTACCAGGCCACCCAGTCCGCCGGGACGCTCGGCGCCGCAGCAGTCCTTCAGCGGCGGCGAGCCCGACGCGGTCCAGCTCGACCTGCTCCTCGACGGCACCGGGGTCGTGGGCGACCCGGGGCCGATCGGGGACATCCTCGACGAGCTGCTGGCGCTCACCAAGTTCCAGGGCGAGACCCACCAGCCCTACTACGTGCACGCCTACTGGGGCCGGTTCAGCTTCCGCGGGATCCTCACCCAGGCCGACGTCACCTACAAGCTCTTCGACCGCGCCGGCGAGCCGCTGCGCGCGACGGTGAAGCTGTCGCTGAAGGAGGCGCTGTCACCGGAGGAGGTCGCGGCCGAGGAACGGCCGCGCCTCCCCGGACCTCTACCAGACCTGGCTGGTCCGCGACGGCGAGACGCTCGACGCGATCGCGGCCAAGGTGTACGGCGAGCCGGCGTACTGGCGACCGCTCGCGGCCGCCAACCGGCTGGCCAACCCGCGCGGCCTGGTCACCGGCCAGCTGCTCATGCTCCCGCCCCTGGCGGTGTCGTCGATGACGCAGCAGGACCGGCCCAGCTTCGAGGTGCGCGTCGACGGCACCGCCCTCGACGCGCTGGTGGCGGCCGACGTGGTCGAGATCGACGTGCACGAGGAGGTCGGCCGGCACGGGCGCTGCTCGCTGCTCGTGCAGAACTGGGACGCCGACACCCGCACCGTCCGGCACAGCGACACCGGACCCTTCACCCCGGGCAAGCCGCTCGCGGTCTCGATCGGCTACCACGCGCGAGCTCACCACGGTCTTCGAGGGCGTCGTGACGTCGCTGACCACGCACTTCCCGAGCGACGGGCGACCGGTGCTCCGGGTCGAGGGCCGGGCCAAGTCCATCCTGCTCGAGCACCCGCCCCGGTCCCGTCAGCTCTCCGAGGCGTCCGACGCCGACCTCGCTGCCGCCATCGCGGCCGACTACTCCCTCGGCACCGACGCCGCCGACGGCATCACCCGCGAGCAGGTCGTGACCGACCGGGTCAGCGACTGGGACGCGGTGAAGCGCCGGGCCGCCGAGCTGGGCTGGGTCGCCTACGTCCGGGGCGACACGCTGGTGATGCGGCCGCCCACGCCGCACGCCGACGCGATCGAGCTGGACTACACCCGCTCCATCGTGGAGCTGCACCTGACCCAGGACCTCGCCCACGTCGTCGACAGCGCGGTCGGCGTCGGCTGGGACGTCGACACCCTCGAGCCGAGCGAGGCCGAGCAGGGCGTATCGTCGGCCGGCATCGCCACCGGCGACCGGCCGGCGCACGACGCCGCGATCGGCGACGCGGGCTGGCCGATGCGCACCGAGCGGGTCGAGTCCGACGCCCGGTCGGCCGCCGACGCGGCGGACGCGGCAGCGGTCGGAGCGCAACGAGCCGCCGCGCTCGCACACTTCTACGGCACCGGGGTCGATCCAGGGGAACCCGGCCCTGCGCTGCGACAGCTGGGTGGCGATCAGCGGTGTCGGGCACCCGGATGTCCGGGCCGCACTACGTCAGCGCGGCCCGACAGCGGCTGTCGGCCGACGGCTACCGCACCGAGTTCCAGGTCGGCGCGCCGCCGCGGCTGGCACCCGCCGAGCCGGCGTACGCGTTCCGGCGGGACGGCGCTCGGGGTCGTCGAGTCACTCGAGGACCCCGAGTCGCCTCAACCGGGTGCAGGTCCGGCTGCCGTGGCGCACCGACGGCGGGGACGGCGTGTGGGCGCGGCTGTGCTGCCTCGACGCCGGCGACGGCTACGGCGTCGTGATCGTGCCGTCCGTCGGCCAGGAGGTGCTGGTCGCCTTCGTCGACGGCGACCCGTCGTCCGCGGTGGTGCTCGGCTCGCTCCACAACGGCACCCAGGCGCCGCCGGAGGCCGTGGACCCCGGCACCAACGCCGTCCGCGCGATCGTGACGCCGGACCGGCACACGCTGCGCTTCGAGGACGCGATCGGCCGCGGCGGTGACGCTCGCGACCGGCAAGGGCAACAGCCTGGTCCTCAACGACACCGACTCCGAGGTCGTCCTCACCCACGCCGACTCCGGCAACTCGATCCGGATCTCCGCCGACGGGATCGAGCTGACCGCAGCACAGGGCGACATCTCGCTGAGCTCCAGGCCGGCTCGATCAAGCTCGACGTCGATCAAGCTGGAGGGCAAGGCCAGCGGCACCGTCGAAGCTGGAGAGCTCGGCCACCTTCGACATCAAGGCATCCGGGCCGCTGGGCCTCAAGGGTGCCCTGGTCAACATCAACTAGGGGGAGGGGCGATGCCCGGAGCAGCCCGAGTGGGGGACACCACCGTGCACGGCGGCACCGTCGTCGGGCCCGGCGTGGCGACCGTGCTGATCGCCGGCCATGCCGGCCGCCGTCGTCGGTGACATGCACGCGTGCGTGATCCCGTCGCCCCCGCCGCACCCGCCCTCGACCCCGTTCGTGGCCGGCTCGGCCACCGTGATGATCCAGGGCCGCCCCGCGCTGCGGGCCGGTGACTCGTGCGCCTGCGGCGCCTCGGTGGCGGTCGGCAGCCCGACGGTGGTGATCGCATGACCAGCTGAACGTGAGCATGGACGTACCCGCAGGTCGGGCGCGGCTGGGCCTTCCCGCCGCGGTGGACCGCCGGCAAGGGCGGCGCGCGCGTGGAGACGAACGACGGCGCGGAGCACGTCATGGAGGCGATGGTCATCCTGCTGCGCACCGCGCTGGGCAGCCGGGTGATGCGGCCGGGACTCGGGGCCGGCGTCGACCGCTACGTGTTCGAGCCGCGCACCGCCGACGCCTGCCACCGGCTCGCGGACGACGTACGACGGGCGCTGGTGCTCGGCGAGCCGCGGGTCATCGTGGACACCGTCGATGCCACGCCCGTCCGGGACCGCCGAGGACCGGATCGACGTGACCATCGAGTTCCGGATCGACCGGCACCGCCGCCCGAACAGCCTGGTCGTCCCGTTCTACCTCGTCGGCTACCAGGTCGGCGGTGCGCCATGACGCCGCACGCCGGAGCAGGTGGTGGCGGACCTGGCGGCGGTCGCCCGGCTGACGCCCTTCGACGACCGACCACAGCTGGTTCGACGCGCTCTTCGAGACCGGCCCGGACGGACCGACCCTGGCGCCGGACCTGCCCGACCGGGCGCTGCTCCTGGCGCTCGCCGAGGAGTACGCGGCGCTCGACGACCACCTCGACACGCTCCCGGCGGCCACCCACCGGGCCTGGCTCAGCGAGATCCTGGACATCCCGCGTCTCCCGGTCCTGCCCGACCAGGTCGTCGCGCACGCGCAGGTCGACCCGAAGCTCGCGCCCGGCCGTCGTCCCGCTGGGGACGATCCTCCGCGGCGGCAAGGACGCGTTCGGCAACGAGCGGCGCTACCGCACCGTCGACGCGCTCACCGCCCACGGCGCCGCCCTGACCGGCGTCCGCAGCCTGGTGCCGGGCGGCACCGCCGCCGGTCTCCCCGGCGTGGCCGCGTGCCCCGAGTTCCCGTTGACCCCGCTGGCCGGGCCGGATGCGCCACACGTGCTGCGGATCAGCTCGCCGGCGCTCGCGTTCTCGGGCGGCACCATGGGCGTCACGGTCACCTTCGAAGGCGCCGAGGGTGCGTCGGGACTGCACGGCGCCGGGTGGCGCTACTCCAGAGCCGACGGCACCGCGTCGACCACGACGGCCAGCATCAGCGGGTCCACCGCGACCCTGGAGCTCACCGGCGACTGCGGCGCGCCGACCGGCGACCCGTGGCTGGAGTGGGCCGTCCCGGCGACGCATCCGGTGCCGGAGTCGTTCGGCTTCACCGCCGCCAGGGTCGCCGGTCTCGTCGCGCTCGCCGTTCGTCCCGCAGGCCGGGCTTCTACAACGACGGCGCCGTCGACATCACCAAGGAGTTCCAGCCGTTCGGTGCCGTCGCCAAGCGCGGCGACGCCTTCTACCTGCGCTGCGACGAGGCGTTCGCGAAGAACGTCAAGGCGCTCACGGTCTCGGTGGTCGTGCTCGACGAGGGCGGGCGCCGTCGTCTCGTCGTCCGCCGGCGGCACCGGGCTCCCGCAGCACTACGCCATCCAGATGGCGCAGGGGCTCGCGAACCTGGGCATCGCACTGGGCAGCCACGCGGCGGCCGTCCAGGAGGAGCTCGACACTGCTCGGCGGCTACCTGGCGCCGACCGGCAGACCCGAGCGTCCGGTGGCAGCGCCGGTCCGGTGGCCAGTGGCTCGCGATCGGGGACCCGAAGGACCAGTTCGACGGTGTGTACTCGCAGCTCGGTCGGCGGTGGCTCCGACCGGTCGACGGTCTCCGGCCAGCAGGGCCACTACGTCCGGGCGTTCCTCGCCGAGGGCGACTTCGGCTGGCAGGCCTACCAGGCCTCGATCGCCGACTTCGCGACCAAGGCGGCCAAGGGCGGCGACCAACCTGCCCGCGATGCAGGTCCCGCCCGCGCCGCCGATCGCCTCGAGCCTGCTGCTCAGCTACACGACCACGGCCGAGGCGGCCACCCGGGTCGAGTCGACGAGCGGGTGGCGACACTTCGTCAAGTCGGCGACCGGGACGTTCCGGCCGTTCCGGCGGGCGGTGTCGGCGGAGGGGGCGACCGGCATGGTCGCCGTCGGCCTCGCGCTCCCGGACTCCGCGGCCGGTTCGACGGTGTCGCTGTACTTCGAGGTCGACTCGGCCGCGCCCTGCGGGTCGACCGACCCGGTCGAGGCGGGCTGGCAGTGGTGGGACGGCGGGGGCTGGCAGGACCTGCCGGTCGCCGACGGCTCGCGCCAGCTGCGGGAGTCCGGGCTGCTCCGGTTCGTCGCGCCGCTGGCGTGGGCGGTCGGTTGCACGCGACGTCGACGCCGACACCGGCCGCTGGATCCGCCTGGTGACCACGAGCCCCGACCGGCTGGGGTCCATCCGCTCGGTCGTGGTCGACGCGGTGATGGCCGAGTTCGTGTCGCTCGGCCGCCGACCCGCAGCAGGACCCGAGCTCGGCGACCGCGCTGCCGGCCGGGACCATCAAGGGCACCCTGACCCCGATCCGCGGCGTGAAGAAGGTGACGAACCTGGCCGCGGTCCGCGGTCGTGGACCCGAGGGGGACCCGGACTACCAGGCCCGCGCGTCCAGCCAGGTCCGGCACCGCGAACCGGGCGCTGGTGCCGTGGGACTACGAGCAGCACGTCGCGCTCTCGTTCCCGGAGGTGGCCGCCGTGCTCTGCCTGCCGCACACCGAGCCGGACCAGCTCGAACGCCCCCGGCAGCGTCGGCCTGGTCGTCGTGCCGGACCGGCCCGACGACCCGTCGCCGCGCCCGTCGGTGAGCCTGATCGGGCGGATCATGGACGTGCTCACGCCGCTGGCGCCGGTCGGCGCCGGGATCGCCGTGCTCTGCCCGTCGTACGCCGCCGTCACGGTGGTCGCCACCATCCGGCTGCGCCGCGGGGTGGCCGCGCTGACCGGCCAGCAGGAGATCCGCGACGCCCTCGAGGCCGTGCTGCACCCGACCCTCGCCGACCCGCCACGATGGGGCCGCTCGCTGTACGCCGCGCAGCCTGATCGCGTTCCTGGAGCAGCAGCCCAGCGTCGACGTGGTGACCCTGTTCGACCTCCGCGACGAGACCGGCACCTCCGTCGAGGTGGTCGAGGTCGACCCCTGCCGCGGGCTCTACTGCTCGTCCGGCGCCCACGTCCTCACCTGTGAGGAGCAGCTGTGACCACCCAGCCCGCACCCATCACCCGCTTCGTCCCCACCGACGCGGACGCCGACTGGGACGACCGTGCGCAGCCGCCTGGTCGCCGTCCTCACCGAGCTGGTTCCGCAGGCCTGGAGCGACCACAACGTCGCCGACCCGGGCGTGACCCTCGTCGAGAGCGCGGCGTTCGGGCTCGCCGACCTGCACTACCGGGTCGCCGAGCGGCGGCACGACGCGTGGCCGCTCGAGGTCGCGGACTGGCTCCCGGAGATCGACCGGCACTGGAACCGCGCGTTCGCCGAGGACACCCTGGTGGGCGTCGCCGAGGTGCTCGCGCAGCCCGCCACCTCGGCCGCCCTGCTGGAGCCGGAGATCCGGGCCTGCGGGTCCGCCTTGGACGCGACCGCGGTGCTGGGCCGAGACCCGTGGGCGGACGCCTTCACCGCGGCCCAGCGGCCCGTCGTGGTCGCGCTGCTGCGCGGCCGCCTGGTCCGCCAGGTCGCGCACGAGCAGGCGCACGTGATCGCGCAGGCGGTCGCCGCCCAGCGATCGAGCAGCGACCCGGTGGCGGTCCGCGACGAGCGCGCCGTGGCCGAGCTGGCGTTCTCGCTGCCGTTGTGGGAGGACGAGGTCCGCGCCGTCGTACGGCGGGAGCGACGGCGTCTGTCCCGCGACACCCTGGTGGCCCGGCTGGCCGAGGTCCGGGCGGCCACCGCGGCGACGGCGCCCGCACTCGCGGCGGACCTGGCGGACGCGGACCTCACCGCCGACGAGGTCAGGATCGCGATGGCCGCCGGCCACCAGCCTCCGGGGCTCGACCCCGAGGACCTCGAGCTCGACGAGGATGCCGACGGCACCTTCTGGCACGGGCGCACCCAGGTCTGGCCGGCGCACCCGGTGCAGGCGCTGACCTGCGAGCCGGTGACTGCGCAGGACTACGCCCGCCGCGCCCGGGCGCATCCAGAGGTGCGCCGGGCGTGGGCGGTCCCGGGCCGGCTCGACGGCATCGCCTGGAACGGGCTGGCCACCGGCACCACCGCCGCGATCGCGGTCGACGTGGACGCCCCCGCTCTCACCCTCGTGGTCGAGAGGCCCGGCCCGGAGCTGGCGCCCGCCGCGCGCCGGGAGTTCCTCCGCAACGTGCTCGCGATCGCGATCGGCCCGGAGGTGCGGACACCGTTCCCGGACTGGCGCGACCCCGAGCACGCCGACGACCTGACCCCGCGCCGGACGCTCTGCGACGAGGTGGGAGCGAGCCTGCTCCGTCCCGCGCCGATCGTGGTGCAGGGCACCCTGGTCACGGGGATCGGTGTCGACCCGGCCGCCCTGGTGAACGACGTCCGCAACCGGATCGCGGCGTTCTTCGACGCCGGCCGGCCCGAGACGCGCGCGCCGGATCCCGTCGGCAGCGTGGACGGCCCGTCGCCGCGGATCGAGCAGCCGCCGGGTGGTTGGATCCCGGGGGAGCCGGTCCGGTTCACCGAGGTCGTCGGTGCGATCGTCGCGAACCTCGACGTCTGGGGCATCGAGCGGCTGGCGATGAAGCTCGACGGCGCGGCGGAGTTCGTGCCCCAGTCCGCGGGCAGCCTGACGATCCCGGCCAACGCGGTCCCGGCGCTGGCCAACGGCCGCTGCCTGCGAGTGCGGTTCTCCCTGACGGCGAGGTGCGGCGATGCGTAGCCCCGACTACACCCGGCTCGCCGCCCAGCTGCCGGCGGTCTACCAGGACGACCAGGCGTCGTTCGCGCAGGTCGATGCCTACCTCGGGCTGGCGGACGAGCTCAACCACGCGGTCGTCGAGCGGCTCGACGACCTGATGCTCGCGCTCGGCCCGGACGCGACCCTGCGCTGGCCGGCGGACCTGCCGCTGGACGCGGGCCGGGACGCACTGCTCGCGTCGCTATCTCCGGACGTACGACGAGGTCGCGAGCTGGGTGGGGTTCACCTTCCCGGCCAGCTGGGGGACCGACGTGCCCGGCCTGGCCCGGCGCCGGGAGTTCCTGGCCCGCTCGGCCCGGCTGTGGCGCCGGCGCGGCACCCCGCGCGGCTTCCTGAGCTGGTTCGCGCTCTACTTCGGGATCGCCGAAGGCGACCAGGACGAGATGCCGTACCTGCTGGAGCACTTCAAGGCGCCCGGCGCCGCGATCACCGGGCAGCCGTGGACCGCGACCTTGTTCGTGCCGCTCATCGAGTCGTTCGAGCCGTGGGGCCGCCGCGAGGAGGCCGTGGAGTTCGCCCGTCGCTACGCGCCCGCGCACGTCCTGATCCGGGTCTGCTTCGTCGACCCGACCGCGTTCGCCGCGCTCGGCGTCCTCGTCGCCCAGCCCACCCTCCCGCCGAACCCGAGCGCCGCGGCGCTCACCCAGTACCAGGCCGACCTCGCAACCCAGCAGGCCGACCTCAACCAGTTGCTGTGCTCCGTGGTGTCCGTCGTGAACCACGGGAGCGCAGTCCACATCTACGAGTGCATCGACACGGGCGAGCACAAGGACCGGCTCGACGTGGGTCGGTTGCCGACCACGTGACAGCCGAGGTCAGGAGATCCCATGCCCGACAACACCTACCCCCTCTTCGAGAGCGGTCAGACCCTCACCGCGACCGATCTCAACCTGCTCCGGTCGTTCCTGCACGAGCGGGACCGGCTGGTCGGCCGGATGATCGGGTTCGGCATCAACGCCGGCCTGAGCGGCACCGTCGCTGGTACGGCGCTGACCATCGCTCCGGGACTCGCGGTCGACCAGGTCGGCGAGCCACTGGTGCTGCCGACCGCACAGACGATCCCGCTGCCGCCGACGCCGGTCACCCCGTCGTTCGACTTCATCGCGACCGGACCCGGTGGGTTCAGCGTCGTGCTCGAGGCCACCGAGGAGGTCGACCCGGCGCCGGACTGCGGAGAGTCGCCCGACTGCGCCGGCCACGCCGAGCACCACACCCGCGGCGTGACGCTGCGGGTGGTCAACGGCCGGGTCACCGGGACCCGGTTCGACTTCTCGTCCGAGCCGCTGCTGT
The DNA here is from genome assembly GCA_963716655.1 of uncultured Actinomycetota bacterium. Lineage (GTDB taxonomy): Bacteria > Actinomycetota > Actinomycetes > Propionibacteriales > Nocardioidaceae > Nocardioides. The sequence goes on from CAVQTV010000001.1 coordinate 665,243, forward strand.
CCGAGGAGCCGGTCCGCCTCGGCCTCGACTCGGCGCCGATCACGTCGTTCAACGGCCTGCGCGACGCGATCGCGGACCGGCTCACCAACGGCAGCGACCCGTTCATCAACCCCGCCCTGATCACCTCGCTGCGGAGCCGGACGATCGCCGCGGCCGACAGCCCTGCCGTGCGTGGCTACAAGTGCGGCTGGCTGAACATGATCCTGTTCGCGACGCTCGACCTGCTGCGCTGCGAGGCGCTGCTCGCCATCGCCGCCAACCGGCCGACGACCCGACCGGGCGTGGTCCTGGGCTGGGTCCACCAGGTCAGCGGTGCGTGGGTCTTCGAGTGCGGCTACCGGCACGCCTGGGAGCCGCCGCGGGGCTTCACCGATGCCTTCCTCGGCGGCAGCTGCGCCGATCCGGCGGGCCACTACCGGGACCTGGTCGAGGCGCTGATCGACGGGTACGCACCGCCGCCCCCGCCGCCGTCCGGCGGTGGCACCGTGGATCCGCCGGTGCACTGTCCGCCCGGGACGATCCGGATCGGCAACCACTGCCAGCACGTGTACTTCCCGCCCGAGGTGATCCCCGAGTTCTGGTACGAGGAGTGGCTGGGCCCGGTGAACCCGCTGGACCCGATCTGGAACCCGCCGCTCGAGGACCCCGGCTGGCTGGTCAACCCGTGGGTGATCTACGGCGAGGACCCGATCGACTTCTTCGGGGACGGCCAGATCGGCGGGCTCCAGTACGTCGGCCAGCCGGGCGACGACGTCCAGGGCGTCCTCGAGGACTTCATCGACGTGAACGGCGGGGTCGCGGACATCCGCGTGATGAGCCACGCGGACGCCCAAGGTCTCGACGGCTACCGGCCCGCGAGCAGCTTCAGCCCGTCGGACACCATCGTGCTCGGGGTGAACCAGGCCGGGAACGTGGTGGCCACCGGACGGGTCGCGGCGGTGCGGAACACCCGGCGGGTGGCCTCGGCGCTGCCGGCCGCCGAGACGGCGGTGGCCGAGGCCCAGCAGGTGGCGACGGAGCTGAGCAACCTGGCCACCGGCCTGCAGAACGACTTCAGCGAGCTCGCGAGCGGCATGGGTTTGCTCGGCGAGAACTTCCTGGAGCTCCAGGACGAGTTCGCCGACTACCAGGGCGGCCAGTTCGACATCAACGGGTACGGCGTGCGGATCGCGAACCTGGAGCGGGACATCGTCGACGTCGGCGGCCTCGGCCAGCGGATCGCCACCTTGGAGGGGCAGGTCATGCAGTTCGACAACCTCTCCGACCAGGTCTCGGAGGTGGGCAAGTTCAAGGACCGGATCGCGACCCTCGAAGGCCAGGTCTCCGATGAGATGTTCGGTGAGCGGATCGCCACGCTGGAAGGGCAGGTCGGCTTCTTCGGCAAGGAGATGATCGCCCGAGGTGGCGAGGTCAAGGGCATGTCCCCGATGGTCGGCCGCGGCTTCGCCGAGTTCGCCGAGACCACGGTGGCGGCGGTCCGGGCGCTGGAGAAGTCCGGAGCGCTGACCCAGCGCTACGCCACGGACGTGGAGCGGGCCCACGCGGCGTTCGAGGTCGAGGTCGCGACCGGTGACCCGGACGCGATCGGCAGCTCCGCCATCGGGCTGATGAAGCTGATGCGGACGATGGTCAAGTCGGCCACGAAGGACACCCCGGAAGGTGCCACGCTCGGCAGCCAGCTGGACGCCCAGATCCGCGACCTCGAACAGCAGTACGGGTAGGTCGCCGTGACCGATGTCGTCGTCGACACCCTCCGGCTGCGCGGGACGCACGCGCAGAGGCTGGCCCGGGTCGCCGCCCGCGCGCTGCCGGCCGCCCTCGAGCGGGCGCTGGCCGACGTCGACGGGCGCGAGATCGCTTCGATCCGGGTCGTCCTCGACGTCGACCCGGCCGACCACGACGACGAGACGCTCGCCATCCTCTGGGCGGACCGGATCCGCGCCGAGATCCTCGCGCAGCCCCGGACCGACCGCGGCGGCTCTGCTCCCCGACCCGCGGACCTGCCGCCGGTGCTGCCGAGTCGCGACGTCGACCTCGTGATGATCGCCCGCGCCTGGCTGGCCCTGGAGGTGGCCGAGGCCACCGCCGCGGTGCCGGCCGCGCTGCTCGCGCTCGGCGACCCGGCGGTCGCCGGACAGGTCGCGAGCGAGCTCGGCGCGGAGGACTGGGCGGCGCTGGTGACGACGTTGCGTCGAGCCTTCCCGACCCGGCGGACCGGCGTCGATCCCGACGTGGACGACGAACCGGCCGGTCGCCCCCTTGACCGGCCGGGCGACGCGACCGGGAAGCCGGCAGGCGAGGTGGCTGACACGGTCGTCGGCCCGCCGCCGAAGGCAGCCGACGAACCGAGCCGCGACGAGGCACGCCCCGACTTCCAGGAGCCGGCCACCGAGGCGGATCTGCGGCAGGAGGACGTGCTCGCCGTCGTCCAGGTGCTCCGCGAGCTGCGCGCCGGTGACCCGACCCCGCTGGACCCCGCCGTGGTCACCCGCGCCGCCGGGCTGGTGCTGCTGTACCCGTGGCTCGCCGACCACTGTCGACGGGCCGAGGAGCTCCACCCCGGACTGGATGCGTACGACGTGCGCGAGGCCGCACTCGCCGCCGTCCTCGACGACGCGTCGGCCGCCGACGACCCGCTGGTGCGGTTCCTGGCCGGGCGGTCCGACCCGTTCGACCCGGTCGTCCGCGACCGGTTCGACCTGCCGAGCGCGGATGAGGTCGCCGAGTCGGCCGGCCGCGTGGTGGCGTCGTTCGCCGCGCTGCTGCCCGGGTTCGAGCGCTCGAGCCCGGCCTTCGTCCGAGACGCCTGGCTGGCGCGGCTCGGCGTGCTCGACGTCGGTCGTGACCCGGTCATGCTGACCGCGGCCACCCACCCGCTGGACGTGCTGCTCCCGCTGCTGCCGTACCCGCTCGGGCTGCTCAAGCTGCCGTGGTCCGGACTGCTCACCGTGAGGTTCCGGCCATGATCGTCGCGGCGCCGGTGCGCGAGCTCCGCGCGGCACTGGAGATGCTGGAGGCGCTGATCGAGGTCCGGATCGAGGAGCGGCGGGCGGGGCCGGCGGGCCGTCCGCTCGGAGTGGAGGGCAGCGGCGAGGGGATCCCCGACCGGCGCCGCTTCGACGGTGTGGGGCCGCTCGCCGAGATCGTCGCGACCGGTGAGCTGACCGCTGCCGAGGCCGTGGTGCTGCTCGCCGCAGTGGCGCCGTACATCGACGAACGCTTCCTGGTCCGGTACGCCGACCTCACCGACCGTCCCGGCGTGACCGGGCTCACCGGCGAGGTCGCCCGGACCCTGGTCGCCCGCTCGTTCGCGGGCCGGCTGGACGCCACCGTGCTGCTCTCCGAGCACGGCCGGCTGCGGTCGGGCGGCCTGGTCGACCTCGACCCGCCCGGTGACCTCTCCGGCATCCTGCGCCCGGACCCTGCGCTGCTCGCCTGGATCACCGGCCAGCCGCCCCCGCAGGCCACCGTCACCGCCGACTTCCCGGCGCGGCTGCTGAGCACGGTGCACACGCTCGCGGACGTCGTGCTGCCCGCCGGCGCCCGCGGCCGGATCGCCGACCTCGAGGCGCGGATCTCGCATCGCAGCGTCGTCGTCGACGACTGGGGCTTCGGCAGCCACCACGACAACGCGTCCGGTCTGATCGCGCTCTTCCACGGCCCGCCCGGGACGGGCAAGACGATGACCGCGGCGGCGCTCGCGGCGTCGGTCGGCCTGCCGGCCTACATGGTCGACCTGTCCGCGCTGGTCTCGAAGTACGTCGGCGAGACCGAGAAGTCGCTGTCCAAGGTGTTCGACCGGGCCGCCCGCGAGCGCTGCCTCCTCGTCTTCGACGAGGCGGACGCGGTCTTCGGTGCGCGCACCGAGGTGGACGACGCCCACGACCGGTACGCCAACCAGGAGGTGTCATACCTGCTGTCGCGGATCGAGCAGCACCCCGGCACCGTCGTGCTCACCACCAACCTGATCGCCAACATCGACGCCGCGTTCCAGCGCCGGATCCACGTGATGGTCGAGTTCCCGGAGCCGGGGCCGGGCGAGCGGGAGCGGCTGTGGCGCACCGTGATGCCGGCCCAGCTGCCGTTCGACCACGAGGTCGACCTGCCCGGGCTGGCGCGGCGCTACCAGCTCACCGGCGCCCAGATCCGGGAGGCGACCCTGGACGCCGCCTACCTCGCGGCTGCCGACGGGAGGGTGGTCACCGAGCAGCACCTGCTGACCGGGGTGCGGCGCCAGTACGAGAAGGCCGGGCGGACGGTTCCCGGGTGAGCCCGCCGGTCGCGACCCACGCCGGACCGGAGGAGACGACCTCCACCCGGTCGGCAGCAGACCTGCCGGCACCCGAGCGACCGTCGGTGCTCACGACGGTGCCCCGGCCCCAGACCGACGCGTCGGTGGTCGCGCTGGGCGCGACGGTGGCCGGCGGGCTCGCCGCCGTCCAGGCCGAGTGGGGGCTGGACGGCGGCGCCGTCGTGCTCACCGGCCAGGCGCCGTTCGTCGACCTCACGGGCCGGGCCGGGTTCCGCTCCGACGGCTCGCTCGACGGGACCGTCCAGATGCGCGCGCGGGTGGGCCTGCTCGGGCTCGACCTCGGCGAGGCCACCTGGACGGTCGACGGCTGGACGCCCGACACCCCGCTCGCCGCCCCGGGCGTGGCGCTGCAGGGGAGCACCCTCGCCGTCGACCTGCGCGCCCTCCCGGCGGAGACCGGGTTCACCGCGCGGGAGGGGCTCGACGCACCACGGACACCCGAGGGCGCGACGATCCGGCTGCCGGCGGACGCCGTACCCGCCGGCCAGCCGCTCAGCCCGCGGATGGTCGAGGTCTACCGCGGCCTGCTCGGCGTCGACCTGGGCGACCTGCGGGTCCATGCCGATACGGCGGTCGGCGGTGTGCCGGCCTTCGTCAGCGACCGGCAGCTGTTCCTGGCCCCTGGGGTGTACGGCGTCGACGCACCCGAGCCGCTCCGGCTCCTCGACGCCGCCATCCGGGCCGCGGCGGCGGGCCTGGTCGGTGCGGTCGCGGGACCGCCCACCCCGGCCGCGCAGCCGACGGAAGCGGCCGGTGGGCCGCCCGCCGGTACCGTCGCGGCCGCCGAGCCGCCGGTGCCCACGGCCGAAGCGGCACCGGAGGAAGGAGCTGCGCCCACGGCAGAGGTGCCGACCGAGGGGGCGCCGGCCGAGGGCGCCGTACCGGAGGCCGGGATCGAGGGCGCTGCGGCCGAGGAGGCGCCGCCGCCACCGGTCGAGCTGATCATGCCCGAGCCGCCGACCGAGCTGACTCCGGCGGCGAGCGCCCGCGGTGGCGCGGTCGCCGGGGGAGCCGGGGGCGCAGCGCGGGCCGCGCGCGAGCTGCCGACCGCCGACGAGAACGTCGCGGACTCCCGCGGTGCGGTCACCGAGCCGGTCGCCGAGACGGCGGCGCGGGCCCGCGAGGAGCTGGCCGCGGAGCTCGGGGAGCGCCCGGCGCCGAGCCCCGAGATCGTCGAGCTGTGCGAGCGGATCCGGACCGCGATCTACGAGAACCGCCCCGAGGACGAGGACGAGCTGCTCGAGACCGACCCGACCCACGAGGCGCAGCAGGCCGGTGGCGCGATCACCGGCTCGGTCGAGGGCCAGGTCGAGGAGGTCGGCAGTGCCTACGACGAGATGGCGACGCCGCCGGCCGGCACCCCGGCGCTGACCCCGGCGCCGATCGAGCAGCCGTCGCCGACGTCGCCCGGGATGGGTGTCGCCGCGGCCGCCGCCGCGCCGGACCCGATCCCGCCGGAGAACACCAGCCTCGACGCGGACGTCGCCGCCACCGACCAGCGGATCGCCGACTCCGGGATCGACACCCGGGTCACCCAGGAGATCCCGGACGGGCCGTTCGCGGAGGTCCGCGAGGCACGCGGCGAGCTCGGCGAGGCGGCCGCCCGCACCCCGCAGCAGATCCAGGCCGAGCAGCAGGTCGCGATCGACTCCGCCCAGGGCGACATGGCCCAGCTCCAGCTCCAGGCGGTCGCGGCCCTCCAGGCCTCTCGCGCCGGCACGGTCGAAGGGGTCGGCGGCGCCCAGGACGGGATGGTCGTCACCGAGGAGCAGACCCGCGAGTCGGTCTCCCAGCGGGCGCAGCAGATCTTCGACAACGCCCAGACCCAGGTCAACACGCTGCTCGAGCCGCTGGGACGTACGGCGATCGCCCGGTGGGAGGCCGGACTGGCCCGGCTGTCGCAGGACTTCCACGACGCTCTGGACCGGGTGAAGCGCTGGATCGACGAGCGCCACTCCGGCGTCGGCGGCGCGATCGTCGCGGTCGGCGACTACATCGCCGGGCTGCCGGACTGGGTCACCGACGAGTACGACCGCGCCGAGCGCGCGTTCGGCGACGGCGTCACCGAGCTGCTGATCGACATCTCCCGCGACGTCAACGGCGTGATCGCCGCGGCCCAGGCGCTGATCCAGCACGCCCGCACCGACATCGACACCGCGTTCACCGCGATGGAGGCGGAGTTCCCGGAGTGGGCCGCCCAGGAGCGGGCCCGGTTCAACGGGATGCTCGACGGGCTCAGCCAGCAGGTCACCGCCGCCCAGACCAGCTTCGTCCGCGACGTCTCCCAGCGCGCGATCGCGGCCGTGAACGAGGTGCACAGCCAGGCGCAGGAGCTGCGCGACGCGGCGGGCGGCCTGGTCGGCCGGGTGGTCGCCGCCATCCAGGAGTTCATCGACGACCCGGTCCGGGCGATCATCAACGGACTGCTCCGCCTGGTCGGCATCCCACCCTCCGCTTTCTGGGCGCTGATCGCCAAGATCGAGCAGGTCATCTCGGACATCGCCGACGACCCCGAGAACTTCATCAACAACCTGGTCGCCGGCGTGAAGCAGGGCTTCCAGCAGTTCTTCGACAACTTCGGCACCCACGTCCTCCACGGCTTCTGGGACTGGCTGTTCTCCGGTCTCGAGAGCCCCGTGCCGATGCCCCGGGACTTCTCCGCCGGCTCGCTGTTCTCGTTCGCCCTCCAGCTGATGGGCATCACCTGGCCCCGGATCCGGGAGATCCTGGTCCGCCACATCGGGCCGACCGCGGTCGAGGTGATCGAGGCCGCCTGGCAGCTGATCTCGGTACTGATCGAGCGCGGCCCCGAGGGCATCGTCGAGCTGATCAAGGAGCAGCTCACCCCGGAGAACATCGTCGGGATGATCCTCGAGGCCGCCGTCGAGTATCTCGTCGAGACGCTGATCCAGCAGGTCGTCGTACGCGTCATCGGGATGCTGAACCCGGCCGGCGCGATCGCCCAGGCGATCGACCTGATCTACCAGGTCTGCGCGTGGATCTTCCGCAACGCAGCGAGGATCTTCCGGTTCGTCGAGGCCGTCGTGAACGGCATGGCCGACGTGATCGCCGGCAACGTCGGCGGCCTGGCCATGAAGGTCGAGCAGGCCCTGGCCTCACTGATCCCGCCGGTCATCGACTTCCTGGCCGGGCTGCTGCACCTCGGCGGGCTGCCGGGCGAGATCGCCGACGTGATCACCCGGATGCAGGCCTACGTCTACAGCATCCTCGACCGGGTCATCGGCTTCCTGGCCGAGCAGGGCCGGGCGCTGCTCCGGCGGATGGGCATCGGCGGCGAGGAGGAGGACCCGGAGGGCGGACAGGGCGACGACGACGACGAGCTCGGGACCACGGTGCGCTTCTCGGCGGCGGGGGAGAGCCACCGCCTGTGGATCGAGCCGGAGGGCGGCAGCAACGTCACCGTGATGGTGGCCTCGGTGCCTGAGCCGATCGCGGCGAAGATCTCGGCCTGGCGGGACAAGCTGGACACTCTCGACGAGGTGAAGGCGGCGGAGGCGACCGCCCTGCTGGGGAACCTCGAGGCGATGCACACCGAGACGGACACGATGGCCGAGGCGATCGCGATCCAGTTCCTCGAGCAGGCCCAGCGCGAGCGGGCGGCCGCAGGCGACGCGCCCGACCCGGCCCAGGCGGTCAGCGACGACGCGGTCGAGAACAAGGAGCGGGCGATGGCCGGCATCCTCGACCGGCTGTTCACGATCTTCGACCCGGAGGGTCAGAACGAGGAACGCAAGGCGAGCATGCGGACCCACCTGCCCAACCACGGTGACGACCGGGCCACATTCGTGCGGGACGGCTGGCTGCGCGACCAGATCGATCCGGTCCGCGCCAAGCCGGTCGCGGGGGCGGAGGGCGCGGTGTTCGACCCCGTGGCGTTCACGGTGTCGGCTCTGATGCCGCTGGAGGTGGTGACCTCCTCCTCCAACCTCGGCTCGCTGCTGAGCTTCTGGGACACCCGCCGCACGGGGATGGCGGAGACCGCTGTGTTCGCGGACTACGCACTTGTGGCCGGCGGTACGCCGCACCCGGTGCGCGCCCAGTTCCACCGGGGCATGGGCCGCAACGCCGTCACCCTGATGAAGTCGCAGGCCGAGGCGCGTCTCGCCCCCGAGGGGGAGAGCGAGCTGCTCAGGACCATCCAGCGGGTCAGGTACGACTACGCGGAGGGCGGGATCGGCACCTTCGCGCCGTGGCCGACGAACCCACTCTCGGTCCTGGTGCAGGGCGTCGTCCGGTCCGGGCTGCTCATCGCCTTCGCCGCGTTCGTCCGCGGGGACCCGGTGGGTGCGGTGAGCTTCGAGGAGTTCCGCGCCGAGCTTCTCCGCGACCAGCGCACCCAGACGTGGCTCTCGGGGCAGGTCCGCGGGCTCAGCGTCGGCACTCACGAGTGGATGCCGGTGTCGATCGCCTTGGACGTCCTCGACCACGCCGTGACCGTCGGTCGCGACGACCTCCGTCGCGGGATGGGTTGGCTCTCGCTCATCGAGAGCCTGCGGACGCCGACCGACGGCATCCTGTGGCGGATCACCCGGGACCCGATCATCGTTCCCGGCGGACCCGTGGAGGAAGGCCCGCAGGCGGCGCCGGCCGGCCACGTCGCGTCGTTGTCGCTGGACCGGTACACCCTGGTCCAGGACGGTCTGACCGTGGGCACCGGCAACTTCCACGACGCGCTGCGGCTCTTCTTCCAGCAGTACAAGTCGATGGCACCGGCGGACTGGGTCGACGCGCTGCTCGCCCACCTGCCGACGATCATGTGGACCGGCTCGAACGTCGTGATCCCGCCGGAGCTGCTGAACCGGCCGATCAACGTCTTCTACTCGATGCCGGGCGGCTTCACCGGCGGACTCACCGTGGCCAACGTGCGTGAGGAGCAGCAACGACGGTGGGAGCAGATCCAGACCGCATTCCGAGCAGCGAAGGCGAACCTCCCATGAGCACGACACCCGGTCCCGGCATGACCTGGCTGGCCCGGCGCACAGGCCGTGAGCCAGGCGAGCTCGCGGGCCGGCCGGAGCTGGCGCTGCCCGCGCTGCACCAGGCGGTGAAGGACACCCTCGACCTGGCGGCCCGCTCGATGGCGGTGGATCCTGCGGTGCGCGCGGCCGCGCGGGAGGAGGCGATCGCCTGGCAGCAGGACCTGGACGACGCGCGCGAGGACAGCACGCCGTACCTCTCCCGGCTGGCGGCGGGCCTGCATGACGCCGCGGACCGGCTCCGGCCCGACGTCGAGTGACCCGGCGGGCTCTCGATCTCCTAGGCTCCGCGGCATGGATCAGCGGGTCGCGTTCGTCACCGGCAGCACGTCAGGCATCGGCGAGGCGGTCGCACGTCGGCTCGCTGCGGACGGGTTCCATGTCCTGGTGCACTCGGGCACCAGCGTCGAGGCAGGGGAGCGGCTCGCGGCCGAGCTCGGCGGCAGCTACGTGCAGGCGGACCTGGCCGACGCGGATTCGGCCGGCGCGACAGCCGGGGAAGCGCTGGCTCGGCTCGGACGGCTCGACGTCCTGGTCAACAACGCCGGCGTCAGCTGGCCGATCCCGCACCACGACCTGGCGGCGGCGACGCCGCAGACCTGGAGGGACGTCCTCGAGGTCAACCTGATCAGCCCGTTCGCCCTGACGACCGCGGCGGCGCCCTACCTGCGCGAGGCCCGCGGCTGCGTGGTGAACGTGACCAGCCACGCCGGGGTGCGACCGAAGGGCTCGTCGGTGCCGTACGCCGCCAGCAAGGCCGCCCTCAACCACATGACTCGGCTGCTGGCCGCCGCACTCGGCCCCGAGGTCCGGGTGAACGCGGTCGCCCCTGGCCTGGTCGACACCCCGATGACGGCGAGCTGGACCGAGGCGCAGGAGCTCTGGGCGACCCGGGCGCCGATGCGCCGAGCCGCGCGGCCGGCCGACGTGGCCGCGCTGGTGGCCGACCTGGTCGACAGTGAGTACCTCACCGGCGAGGTGATCGTGCTCGACGGCGGACTGAACCTGACCTGAACCCACGCATGCGCAGCCGAGGTCAGACGTAGTCGCCCTTGCGCAGCCAGCGCACCGCGAAGGCGCCGAACACGTCCGGGATGTACGACGTGCTGAGCCGCTGGGTGACCGCGATCGCGAACGCGGGCCCGCTGGGAACTCCGGCCGCGACCAGACCGGCGGTCAGCGCGGCCTCGCCGACACCGACGTTGCCAGGCACAGGGACGATGGCGCCGAACGCAGCCGCGGCCGCGGCGATCACCAGCACCGTGCCGTACCCGAGCGACGGGTGATTCGGGTGGATGCCCTGGACCATGCACCACAGCGCTACGGCGGTGATCATCAGTGAGGCCAGTCGGCTGCCGACCAGCAGCATCCCGCGGGCGGGGGAGTCGGTCACGACCCGGACCGCGCCCCAGGCGTTCCGGACCACCATCACCACCCGGTGGCGGAGCGGGCGGACGAACACCAGGGCGATCACCGAGACGACCAGGACGACGCCGAGGATGGTCGCCAGCCGCTCGGCGTCGCCACCGCCGAGGCTCACGGTCGGACGATCGTTGATGAAGGGCAGCGCGACCAGCACCACCAGCACGTTGACGGCACCGGTGACGAAGGAGCCCAGCGCGCTCGCGGTCACCGCGACCGTCGCCGCGACGCCGAACTTGGCGAGGAACGCGGTGTTCATGGCCATCTTGCCGACCGTGGCCGAGATCGCGAGGCCGACGAACTTGATCGCGTACTGGAGCATCGCCAAGGGCCGCAACGGCAACCGGACCGGGACCATCGACATCGTCGACACCGAGTCGACGGGCGCGGTCAGCTGAGCGATCACGAAGCCGAGGGCGACCCAGCGCCAGTCGGCGTTCGCCCAGGCGTCCCGGACCGTCGCCCAGTCGAGCTGGGCGAACGTGGTGAACAGCGCGTACGCCGCGAGCAGGATCAGGGCGACGGTGATCAGGTCGCGCCAGCTCACCCGGGCGATCTCGGCCGGCGGCTGTGGTGCGACGCCGGTCGCCTCTCCGATCTGGTCGCGGAGCGCCTTGAGGGTGGTCTTCAGGTCTGCGACGCCGTGCAGCGAGTGCGGCAGGGCGGCCTGCTGGAGGTACGGCTGCGCCGCGGCCACGGCGTCCGGGCCGAGCGCAGCCGCGGCTGTGGCGACGGTCCGCTCCGGCCCGATCCGGGCCGCGAGTGCGGTGAGGAGCGTCGCCACCTCCTGCGCCCGGCGGGCAGCGGAGGCGGCGATGGTGCCGTTCGCGAACCCGGAGAGCACCGCACCGGCGCCGATGTTCTCGAGGGTGAGCTCGCCGTGGGACAAGCCGGCGCCGTGCAGGCTCGCGACCTCGGCCCAGATCCGCCCGACCAGCGCGTCGTCGAGGTCGTCGTCGCCTAGCGGCGCCGGTGGGGCGCCGAGGACGAGTACGGCGTCGCCCTGGCTCGAGGCTGCGGCGACCACCGGCGTGACCGACACTCCGGCGCGATCGGCGAGGATCGTCACCAGGGCCTCGTGCTCGACGAGCTGCAGCCGGGTGGCTCCGGGAGCCGCCTGGTCGCGAAACGCAAGCGACCGCCACCAGCGCGCCGCCTTGTGCGCGTCCGTGGCGTCGCGCCCGTAGACCTTGACCAGGACCGGGCCGGCGGCCGTGGTCCCGAGGAGCACCCGTGCCCCCCATGGCTGCGTGTCGGCGAACCGCAGGCCCTGGACCGAGATGTTCAGCCGGTGGAGCGACTCCTGGACCTGGACCAGGTCCGGGTGCCCCCCGGGCGAGCCGAGGACCACCAGCACCGCGCTGGCGGCCGCCGCACCGATGGCCACCGCGCCGAGGACCTCGACGGGTCCGGCGTACCCCGCGGCCCAGGCCGCCAGACACTGAGCGGCCACGATCAGCGCGTGCAGCCGCCGGAACGGGAAGGTCACCCAGGGTCGCAGCGCCAGCAGCACGGCCGTGCTCAGCGCGACCCGGGCGGCGTAGATGTCGTCGGCAACGACCCACAGTGCGAGCGACCCGGCGACGGCGAGCCCGGCCGCCCCCAGCACGGTCAGCACCAACCGGAAGTGCTTCGGCGCCCGCAGCAGCACGACGATGACCACGCCGAGGACGTAGACGGATCCGGCCAGGTACGCCGCGGCCGCGAGGTTCTCCACCCACGACGGGATGTCGTAGCCGATCAGGCGGTGCTGGTGGAACGTCGCCGCCGCCATGGCGATCAGCACGCCGACGACGACCACCACCACGTCGACCGGGCGTCGGGACCGAGGCCCGCTGCTCTGGACGAAGAACCAGTCCTTCCTCAGCGGAGCTTGCTCAGCCATCGGCGCTCCCCGCCAGGTCGGTGCGGTGGCCGAGCTCCTCGAGCCAGCCGACCAGCACCCGGTGCAGTGCGTCGGCGCCGATCACCATGTCCTCGGGAAGCTCGAGGTCCACCGGGTGCACGATCATCCCGCGGTCCTGCCAGCCGCCGAGGCCGCCGTGGCAGCTGACCAGGCCCTCGAACGCCGCGACCTCGCCCATGTCGTCGATCAGGCTGTTCACGTAGATGTCGGGCGCCTCGGTCATGGTCGCCGCCCGCAGCACGAACTCCGGTGCGTGCGGACCGAACTTCGCCAGCGGGTCGACCCCGGTGACGATGCCGTCGCGCAGCCGGTGCTCACCGGCGACGCCGAGGGCGACCGGCCCGATGTCGTCGGTCTCGACGACGACGAACCCGACCCCGGGTGGGCGACGAGGCCGGGCAGCAGCGCGGGCCAGCGCCGGGTGAGCTCCTCGAGGGTGACGCGCTGCTTCTCGCCGGCGACCCACACCAGGCCGAGGTTGCCGGACCCGAACACCAGGAACTTGTCGCCGGTCGCCCGGGACCTCGGTGTCGATCGTGTCGGTCGTCAGCTGCGTCGACGCGCGGTCGAGGGCGCGCCCGAGCACGGTGTCGTTGCCTGCCGAGCCGGCGACCAGCGAGTTCAGCGCGCCGCTGCGCCTCGTGCGTTCTCGGACGCGTCCATCGCCGCCGAGTCGGAGAGCCGGGCGACCAGCGTGGCCAGGTCCTCGCCGTACCGGTCCGCGAAGATCTCGCCCTGGCTCTGGCCGTGGTCCGAGAGCACGACCAGGTGGTACTTCCGCGGTGCGACCGCGGCCACCGCCTCGAGCTGGGCGAGCACCGCGTCGATGCCGGCGAGCGCGTCGAGCGACTCCGGCTGGATGATGCCGGCGTGGTGGGCGACCGCGTCGTAGTCGACGTAGTCGACGTAGACGACCCGCCGGCCGCGGAGCATCGAGTCGGCGACCAGGGTGGTGTTGAGGTCGCGGAGCACACCGGTGAGGGCGGCCCGCTCCAGGGCGAAGGACCAGCCCCGGTGCACCCGCGGTCGCACGTTGCGTCGCTTGGCGCGGGAGGCCTGGAACCGCTCGCGGGCGATCTCGCTGAGCGTCCGCGACATGCTGCGGGTGAAGCCGGCCGGCCGGCTGAGGTACTCGGTCACCGTGCGCCGTGCCTGCCGGGTCTCGCCGGTGCGGTCGACCGCGCTCATCGTCGCGTACGCCGTGGGCGCGTCACCGGTGAAGAGGTTGCTGACCGAGACGCCGTCGTCGGCGAGCAGGCCGCGACCGTTGGAGTGCAGGGCCTCGATCACCTTGGCGTCGCCGGGCTTGTTCGCGACGAAGACCCGGCCGGTCGGCCGGTCGACCCAGCGGAACGCCGGGATCCCGTCGATGGTGCCGTGCAGCAGGCCCATCTGGCTGGCGGGTGTGGTGGCCGGGAGCTTCGGTCGCCACTCGGCCATCTTGTGGCTGCCCTCGCGGATCCACCGCGACAGCGTGGGCAGGGTGCCGGCCCGGACACACCACTCGAGGACGGGGTACGGCACGCCGTCGGCCTGCACGAACAGGATGCCGGGTACGTCGGGATCGTCGAGTACGACGTTCTGGCGGCGCGCGCGGCGGAGCAGCGAGGCGGTGGCCGCGTCGTCGGTCCCGGCGGTGGCGACCCAGACGAACAGCGTCGAGACCGCGGACACGATCCAGGACGCGACCAGCGCCCACCAGATCGAGTCGTCCTTCTCGCCGTACACCAGGTACAGGACCAGCCAGATGGCGAGCGCCTGACCGAACAGTCCGACGAGGAGCGCACCGACCCACCCGATCCAGACCGCGCCCTCGACGAGGAAGAGGCGGAGCACGGCACCGATGACCGCGACCAGCACGGCGACGCCGAACGCCTGCTCGATGCCGTGCACGTCGAAGCCGGGCAGCAGCCAGGAGGCGATCAAGCAGGCCGAGGGTGGCCCCGATCAGGCCGAGGAGCGCACGCCCGAGGTCGCCCCAGCGCAGGCGTCGCCTGCGGGGCTTTGCCGTCTCCGGTCGACCCATGCGGCGACCGTAGCGGTGCGGAGGCCCGCGCGCGCCCACCCGGTAAGGGTGAACCGGACGTGTCGACACATACTGGTCGCCGTGACGACGGACCCGGCTCCCCTCACCGCCGGCCGGCTGATCCGCCGCACCCTCGGCCGGCAACGGCGGGCGCTGGCCGGCGCGATCGCGCTGATCACGCTGTGGCAGGTCTGCGAGGCCGGCGTCCCGGTGCTGATCGGCGTGGTCATCGACCGCGCGGTCGCCACCGGCGACGTGGAGAAGCTGGTGCTGTGGGGCGCGGTGCTGTGCGTGCACTTCGCGCGTGCTCAGCCTCGGCTACCGGTTCGGCTCCCGGATCGGGTTCCGGGCCGAGCAGGTGGAGAGCCACCGGCTCCGGACCGAGATCGCGGCGCACGTGCTGGCCCCGCGCGGCGCCCGCACCGACCGGCTGCCGGGCGACGTCCTCTCGGTCGCGACCGCGGACGCCGACGCGGTCGGGGCGATCGTCCGCCAGCTCACGATGACGACGGCCGCGCTGATCGGCCTGGTGATCAGCGGGATCGTGCTCGCGACGATCGACCCGCTGGTGGCGGTGGTCGTGCTGGTCGGCGTACCGGTCGTCCTCGTCTGCACCCAGGTGCTCGCGCCGCGGCTCGCGCACCGCAGCCACGCGCGCCAGGAGAGCATCGGCCTGGCGACCGGCCTCGCGACCGACCTGGTGCGCGGGCTGCGCCCGCTCAAGGGGATCGGCGCCGAGGCGGTCGCGCTCGACCGGTACCGGGTCCGGAGCCGCTCGGCGATGCACGCGAGCGTCGCGGCCGCACGCTGGGAGGGCGTCCTGTACGGCGTCACCCAGGGCATCAGCGTCGCGTTCCTCGCTGCCGTCGCCCTGATCGCCGGCCAGCGGGCGCTCTCCGGCGAGATGTCGATCGGGGAGCTGGTCGCGGTCGTCGGCCTCGCGCAGTTCGTCGCCGAGCCGATGGGGATGCTCGCCTACCTGGTCGCCCAGCTCGCCCGGTCCCGGGCCTCCGCCCGCCGGATCGTCGACCCTGCTCGCGACCCCGCCGCTGGTGATCGTCGGCGACCGGACCGCCGACGGCCCGCCGCGGCTCGCGTTCGACGCGGTCGGCGGCGGGATCGCTGCACGACGTCACGTTCGCCGTCGAACCCGGTGCGCTCGTCGCCCTGGTCGCCGAGGAGCCGGCCGACGCGGCGGCACTGATGGCGCTGCTGCGCGGCGAGGCCGCACCCGACGCCGGCCGGGTGCTGCTCGACGGCGTGCCCCTCACCGAGCTGCGCATCGAGGAGTCCCGCGGCCGGCTGCTGGTGGCCGAGCACCACGTCGACCTGTTCGAGGGCACGCTGCGGTCGAACGTCGACCCGCTGGCGCTGCTGACCGAGGAGCGACTGGCCGAGGTGCTGCTCGCGTCCGGCTCCGCCGACATCGTCGCCGGAGCCGAGCACGGCCTCGACGAGCCGGTCCAGGTGGACGGCACCACGCTCTCCGGCGGTCAGCGGCAGCGCCTCGGCCTGGCCCGCGCGCTCGGCGGCCGACCCCCGGTGCTGGTGCTGCACGACCCGACGACCGCGGTCGACGCGGTCACCGAGCAGCTGATCGCCGACCGGCTCCCCGACGTACGGCGTGCCGCCGGCGAGCGCACGACCCTGGTCCTCACCAGCAGCCCGGCGCTGCTCGCCCGGGCCGACCTGGTCGTCTGGATCCGCGGCGGCCGGGTGACGGCGCGAGCCGGGCACGCCGAGCTGGTCGCGGACCCGGCGTACCGGACGGCGGTGCTGCGATGACCGGCCTCCTGCTGCCGGTCTCGACGCGCGCGCGAGGCCGCCGCGCTGGTCCGCTCGCTGGTCGCCACCCGGCGCTGGGCGCTCGCGGCGTGCCTGGCGATGTTCGTGGTCGAGGGCCTCGCCGGCCTGGTCGCGCCGCTGATGCTCGGCCGGATCGTCGACGTCGTCAGCAGCGGGGGAGACGCGGACGAGATCACCGTCGCGTTCGCGTGGATCCTCGGCGCCGCGGTGGTCGGCGGACTGGCCACGGCGCTGTCGATCGCGCTGCTGGCCCGCGCCGCCGAGCCGGCGCTGGCCGACCTGCGCGAGCAGGTCGTCGAGCACGCACTCGAGCTGGAGTCGACCGAGCTCGAGGCGGCCGGCAGCGGCGACCTGCTCTCGCGGGTCGGCGACGACGTCCGCTTCATCGCGGAGTCGTTCACCGAGGTCATCCCGCTCATCGTGAACTCCGCGATCGCGGTCGTGTTCACGTCGCTCGGGCTGTTCGCCCTCGACTGGCGGCTCGGCCTCGCCGGGCTCGGCGCCGTGCCGTTCTACGTGCTCGGGCTGCGGTGGTACCTGCCCCGCTCGGGTCCCTACTACCGGCGCGAGCGGGAGGCGAACGGCGTCCGGGCCGAGGCGCTGCTGACCGGCGTGCACGCGAGCCGCACGCTGCGCGCGCTACGGCATCGCGGACGCGCACCACCAGCGCACCGACGAGGCGTCCTGGCGCTCGGCCCAGATCTCGATCGACGTGTTCCGGCTGCTCACCCGCTTCTACGGCCGCTCCAACCGGGCCGAGCTGATCGGGCTGCTGCTGATCCTCGGCACCGGCTTCGCTGCTGGTGCGCGAGGACGAGGTGACGGTCGGCGCGGTGACCGCGGCAGCGCTGCTGTTCCACCGGCTGTTCAACCCGATCGGCGCGCTGCTCACGCTGTTCGACGAGGTCCAGTCGGCCGGCGCCTCGCTGACCCGGCTGGCCGGGCTCGCGCTGCTGCGCCCGCCCGCCCCGGTGGCCGAGCCGCAGCTGCCCGGCGGATGCGCACCTCACCGTCCGCGGCCTCCACCACGAGTACGTCGCCGGCCGCCCGGCGGTCGACGAGGCGGACCTCGACGTCCCGCCGGGCCAGCGGGTCGCGGTGGTCGGCGCCTCCGGCGCCGGAAAGACCACCCTCGGTGCCGCGGTCGCCGGCCGGCTGGTGCCCGACGCGCGGCGACATCGCTCTCGGCGGGGTCCCGCTCGACCACGTCGACGGCCAGGGTCGGCCACCGGTCGCGCTGGTCAGCCAGGAGGTGCACGTCTTCACCGGCTCGGTGCGCGACAACCTGACCCTGGCCGCGCCCGGCGCGGACGACGCCGTGCTCGAGCAGGCACTGCGCTCGGTCGGCGCCTGGCCCAGCGTCGTCGCGCTGCCCGAGGGTCTCGCGACACCAGGTCGGCGACGGTGCGCTGACCCTCACGCCCGCGCTCGCCCAGCAGCTCGCGCTCGCCCGGGTGCTGCTCGCCGACCCGCTGGTCGTCGTGCTCGACGAGGCGACGGCGGAGGCCGGGTCCGCGGGTGCGCGGGACCTCGAGCGCGCCGCGCTGGCCGTCACCGACGGTCGCACCTCGCTCACGATCGCGCACCGGCTGACCCAGGCGGTGGCCGCGGACACCGTCCTGGTCATGGACGCGGGCCGGGTCGTCGAGCGCGGTACGCACGACGAGCTGGTGGCGGCCGGCGGCGTCTACGCGCGGCTGTGGTCCGCATGGTCGGGCGCCGGAACCGGCCCGTAGGCTGCCGTGGTGGTCACCACCGGAAGTTCGTCAGGTGTCCCGCACCCTGGGCACGCACCTCGCGGCGTTGCCGTCGCTCGCTGGACGACCCAGTACGGCATCGCTCCGGCGCCTTGCGATGCACGCACCCAGAGCACGGGCCACCCACGACGATCTCCCGGCGGCAACCACCAGTGAGCGGAATCCTGGTCGCCGGAACCACCTCCGACGCGGGGAAGAGCGTGGTCACCACCGGCCTGTGCCGGGCGCTGTCCCGTGCCGGGGTGAAGGTCGCACCGTTCAAGGCGCAGAACATGTCGAACAACTCCATGGTCTGCGCCGACGGCGCCGAGATCGGCCGCGCCCAGTGGGTGCAGGCCGTCGCCGCGGGCGTCGAGCCGGAGGCGGCGATGAACCCGGTGCTGCTCAAGCCGGGCAGCGACCTGCGCAGCCACGTCGTGGTGATGGGCAAGCCGGCGGGCTTCGTCGACGCCAAGGACTTCACCGAGGGCCGGCGGCACCTGGCGGCGGCGGCGTACGACGCGTTCGACGACCTGGCCGCCCGCTTCGACGTGGTCGTCGCGGAGGGCGCGGGCAGCCCGACGGAGATCAACCTGCGCGCCAGCGACTACGTGAACATGGGGCTGGCCCGGCACGCCGGACTGCCGACCGTCGTCGTCGGCGACATCGACCGGGGCGGGATCTTCGCGTCCATGTTCGGCACCGTCGCGCTGCTGGAGCCGGACGACCAGCGGCTGATCGCCGGCTTCGTGATCAACAAGTTCCGTGGCGACCTCTCGCTGCTCGAGCCCGGGCTCGACGACCTCGAGCGGCTCACCGGCCGGCGCGTGTACGGCGTGCTGCCGTGGCACCCGGACGTGTGGCTGGACTCCGAGGACGCGCTCGACCTCGCGGGCCGCCGGGCCGCGGCCGACCGCGGGACGCTCAAGGTCGCGGTGGTCCGGCTGCCGCGGATCAGCAACTTCACCGACGTCGACGCGCTCGGCCTGGAGCCGGGGCTGGACGTCGTCTTCGCCGCCGACCCGCGCGCGCTGTCGGACGCCGACCTGGTGGTGCTGCCCGGCACCCGCGCGACGATCGCCGACCTGGCCTGGCTGCGCGAGCGCGGCCTCGACCGCGCCGTACAGGCTCACGCCGCGGCCGGCCGGCCGGTGCTCGGGGTCTGCGGCGGCTTCCAGATGCTCGGCCGGCAGGTCGCCGACCCCGACGGCGTCGAGGGCGCACCCGGCGAGGTGGACGGCCTCGGGCTGCTCGACGTGCGCACCGAGTTCGGAGCGGAGAAGGTGCTCCGGCTGCCGCGCGGTGCGGCGCTGGGCGCCGGCACCAGCGGCTACGAGATCCACCACGGCCGGGTGAGCCTGGGACCGGACGTCGACGAGTTCCTCGGTGGCGCGCGGGCCGGCCACGTCTTCGGCACCATGTGGCACGGCAGCCTGGAGAGCGACGGCTTCCGGTCGGCGCTCCTGACCGAGGTCGCCCGGATGACCGGGCACGTCTGGACGCCGTCCGGGGTGAGCTTCGCGGCCGCCCGCGAGCGCCGGATGGAGCTGCTCGCGGACCTGGTCGAGGAGCACCTCGACCTCGCCGCGATCACCGCGCTCGCTACCGACGGGCCGTCCGCCGCGTCGCCGCTGCTGCCGCCCGGCTCGGACTGGTGACGCTCCCGGCCGGGAATCCCGCTCGACTCCGGTGGACGGCCCAGATGCCCGACGCGGAAGTTCCCCAGGTTTGGCGATGCAGAGCGGGGCGGAAGTTCCCCAAGTTCGGCGATGCAAGTTTCGGCCGCCGTCCTCTTGGCTGAGTAGTCAGCGACAACCAACCGGAGGACCGTTCCCCGGGATCGCGTCGTCGTCTGCGGAGAAGGAGGAGCGATGAGATCGACTCGCAGGTTGATCGGGGTGGTCGCCACGGCGGTGCTCGCACTCGGCACTGTCTCGACGCCATCCAGCGAAGCCCACAACGGCCGTGGCCACGGGGGTGACGCTGCCAATGGCGACGCCGTCAGGGCGTGGAACGAGATCGCGGTCAACACGCTCATCGGCCTGCCCGGGCCTGCCGGCGGCGCCCCGCCGGCCGCGCAGGTCCACGTGGCGATGGTCCAGGGAGCGGTCTTCGACGCGGTCAACGCGATCGGTCACCAGCAGTACCGGCCATACCTGCTGCACAAGCGCTTCTCCGCGCGGAGCTCGCAGGACGCCGCCGTGGCGGCCGCGGCCTACGGGGTGCTCCGCGACATCGTGTCCACCGTGCCGAACATCCCGGAGGACATCCGGACGACGACGCTCGCCACGCTCGCCACGCAGTACACGGACGCGCTCGCCGACGTTCCCGATGGCGAGGCGGAGGAGAAGGGGATCAAGGCCGGTAGGGCCGCCGCCAGAGCGATGATCGCGGACCGCGAGGACGACGGCCGCTTCGGACCCTCGCAGTGGGTGCCCAACACCGCTCCGGGGCACTGGTGGCCGATGACCGACCCGATCACCTTGCAGCCCATCCTCGATCCCACGCCCTGGGTGGGCGGGGTCGAGCCGTTCGTCCTGAAGTCTGCCTCCCAGTTCCTCACCGACGGGCCACTGATGCTCTCCAGCACCCAGTGGGCGACTGAGTTCAACGAGGTGAAGGCGATCGGCGCTGTGAACAGCAGCGTCCGGACGGCGACCCAGACCTACATCGCCCGGTGGTGGCAGAGCACGCCGGTGAAGAGCTGGAACGAGGTCGCCCGCGACCTCTCGATGCGCAACGACCTGGACGCGCTCGACACCGCTCGCCTGCTCGCCCTGCAGAACCTGAGCGGAGCCGACGCGTCGATCAGCTGCTGGTACGAGAAGTACCACTGGGACTTCTGGCGTCCCTTGAACGCGGTCCGACGCGCCGCGGATGACGGCAACACGGCCACGGAGCCGGACCCCACCTGGCTACCACTGATCGCTGCGCCGTATCCCGACCACCCGTCGGGCCACCTCTGTCTCGACGGCGCCCACACCAGCATCCTGGAGATGTTCTTCGGTGACACGATCGCGGGCGGCTTCTCGATCACGAGCATCTCGACGTTGCTTCAGCCCGCCGATGCCCGCACGCGCGAGTTCGAGAGCTTCTCGCAGGCTCTTGCCGAACTCGTCGAGGCCCGCATCTGGGCCGGCCTGCACTTCCGCACCGCCGACGTCCAGGCCAAGGGGCTCGGCATGGACGCCGCCGAGTACACCGCGACGCACTCCCTGCAGCCCCGCGGACACCACAGCTGAGAGCGACAGCAACGTCCCGGTCCGGCTGACGCAGCTGGGCCGGGGCAGTGTCTGGATCTCTGCAGATGAGTGCGCGACAACCTGAACAGCGACCCGCTCAGGCGAGTGGCCGCACGACGTCGTTGACCCAGCGGTCGACTTGGCGACTGCTGCGCAGCCGCACGATCAAGAGGTCCGGATACTCCGCCGCGACGGCGGGGATCCGCTCGTCGAGGAGGTTCCGGGTGCTGATCGACCAGCGCACGATGTGCTCGGGGTCGGTGAAGAACGTGTGCAGCGGCGCCTCGCGGTTGCCGTTCCAGAGCACCTCGCTGCGGACCCGGCGGCGCACGGTACGACGCACCACCCGGCCCAGGGTCACGGGGTAGGGCAGGTCCACCCACACCAGCAGGTCCGCGCGGGCGGACAGGAGCGGCCGGGCGTGCTCGTACTGCCACTCGGTCACCCACCGGTCGCCCGCGACGAGCGCGTCCACCTCGGCCTCGAACGTCGGCCTCTGCGTCCACCCGGGCCCGTGGAACAGAGAGTCCATCTCGGTGTACGGCACGTCGAGGGCGGTGCCGATCCGGCGGGCCAGCGTGCTCTTGCCCGAGCCGCTGACGCCGGCGACGGTGACCCGCCTCGGCCGGCGGGGGAGCGGGTCGCGGGCGCCGAGCACCGCGGCATCGTACGGTGCAGCCGTGGAGACGTGCGAGATCGTGCCGGGCGACCGCCCCGGCAGCTTCGTGCTGCGGATGGCCGGGATGAACCAGTCCCATGTCGACCTGGCCCATCCGACCCGCCTCGAGTTCGAGTACGTACGGCGGATCGGCGACGTGCTCGACCTCGCCGCCCCGGCCGGGGCGCCGCTGCGGGTGGTGCACATCGGGGGAGCGGCGATGACCCTGCCCCGGTACGTCGCGGCGGTCCGGCCGCGTTCGCCCCAGGTCGTGCTGGAGCCGGCGGTCGACGTCACCGACCTGGTCCGCCGCGAGCTCCCGCTCCCGCAGCGCAGCGGGATCAAGGTCCGGCCGCTCGGCGGCCGACCGGGCATCGCCGAGCTCCGTGACGGGTACGCCGAGGTGGTCGTGCTCGACGCGTTCGCCAACGGGCGGGTGCCCGGAGAGCTGGTGACCGTCGAGTTCTTCGCCGATGTCGCGCGGGCGCTCGACCCCGAGGGACTGTTCGTCCTCAACCTGACCGACCGGGCGCCGTTCGGCTGGACCCGCCGGGCGCTCGCCGCGTTGCGGGGCTCGTTCCCCGAGCTGATGCTCAGCGCCGAGCCGGCCACCCTGCGCGCCCGCCGGCTCGGCAACCTGGTCGTCGTGGCCTCGCGGGCCGCGGTCCCGCTGGCGGCCCTGCAGGCCCGTGCGGCGAAGGCCCCGGCGCCGTACCGGGTTCTCGACGCCGGCCAGGTGCGCGACGGCTTCGGGGGCGGCGTCCCGTTCACGGCCGCGGACAACGAGGCATCACCGGCGCCACCGCTCGATCACTGACAGGCTGTGCGCATGCGTCGGACGGTGGCCCTGCACGGTCAGGCCGGACGACGAGGTCTCGAACCGGCTGTTCGAGGACCCGGAGATCGGCGTTCCGGTCTTCGCCGAGGTCCCGCGACCCTAGTCTCTCCTCATGTTGACTCGGAGACCGCTCCGGCTGCTGGTCGGCCTGTCCCTGGTGCTGACCGCGGTGGTCGGCCAACCCGCGGCCACCGCCCGCCCCGCCGACGCGCCGCACCACGACCAGGTGCGGTCCCTGATGCGGCAGATGACCCTGGAGCAGAAGGTCGGCCAGCTCTTCGTCATCGAGGTCGCCGGTCGCGACGCGTTCCGGGTGAGCGACACGGCGAAGGCCACCAACCAGCGGTTGTACGGCGTGGACACGCCCGCCCAGGCGATCGCGAAGTACCGGCCCGGTGGGGTCATCTACTACACGACGCGTAACAGCGACGACAACATCGGCACCCCGGCCCAGGTGGCCACCCTGTCCAACGGGCTGCAGTTCGCGGCGCTGGCGCCGCCGCTCGGGATCCCGCTGCAGATCGCGGTCGACCAGGAGGGCGGCTCGCTGGTGGCCCGCTTCGGCGCACCGATGACGCAGATGCCCGGCAACATGGCGCTCGGCGCCGGCCGCTCGGCCGTCGACGCCCGGCGCTCGGCGAAGGTCATCGGCACCGAGCTCGCCGCGGTCGGCGTGACGCAGGACTACGCGCCGGTCTCCGACGTCAACGTGAACCCGAACAACCCGGTGATCGGGATCCGGTCGATCGGGTCCGACCCGGCGCTCGTGGCCGACCTGGTCACCGCGCAGGTCCGTGGCTACCACTCCGCCGGGGTCTCGGCCGTCGCGAAGCACTTCCCTGGCCACGGCGACACCGGCGTGGACAGCCACTTCGGCCTGCCCGAGGTGACCCACACCGCCGAAGAGCTGGACGAGATCGACCTGCCGCCGTTCCGCGCCGCGATCGCCTCCGGGGTCGACACGATCATGACCGCGCACGTGGTGCTCCCGGCGATCGACCCGACCGGCGTGCCGGCCACGATGTCGCACCCGATCCTCACCGGGCTGCTCCGCGAGGAGCTCGGGTTCGAGGGCCTGATCGTCACCGACGCCCTCGACATGGCCGGCGCGACGGAGACGTTCCCGCCGGACGTCGCGCCCGTGCAGGCCCTGCTCGCCGGCGCCGACCAGCTGCTCGTCCCGCCGGAGATGGACACGGCGTACGCCGCCGTTCTCGATGCGGTCACCAGCGGCGAGATCAGCAGGAAGCGGCTCAACCAGTCGGTCTACCGGATCCTGACGCACAAGTTCCACCACGACCTGTTCCGCGACCCGTACGTCGACGCCGCCGCGGCGACCCAGATCGTCGGGCGCGCCCCAGCACCTCGCGGCAGCGCAGGCGATCACGAACCGCACCACGACGCTGGTCAAGAACGACGCCGGGCTGCTGCCGCTGGCGGCCGGGCCGCGCGACGTGCTCGTCGCCGGCTGGGGTGTGACCACGACCTCGACGCTCTCGGCGGCGCTCACCGCCCGCGGCGCGACGACGCAGGTCCTCGAGTCCGGCACGACGCCCTCGGACGCGGCGATCGACACCGCCGTCGCGGCCGCGGAGGACGCCGACCTCGTCGTGGTGTCGACCAACAACGCCTACGCCGTCTCCGCCGCCACCGGGCTGCCGACCGCGGGTGCCGCGGCCCAGACCAAGCTGGTGCGAGGCGCTGCTCGCGACCGGGAAGCCGGTCGTGGTCGCCGCCATGCGCAACCCCTACGACGTCGCGTCCTTCCCCGAGGCGCCGACCGTGGTCGACACCTTCGGCTACACCGCGAGCCAGATCGAGTCGCTGGTGCGGGTGCTCTTCGGCGAGGTGAACCCCGTCGGCCGGCTGCCGGTCTCGATCCCGGGCCCGGACGGCACCGGCGAGCTGTTCCCGTTCGGCTACGGCCTGGACTACTAGCTCGCGAACGCCCGGCCGCGCGGCGCGCGCGTCCACAGGACGCCGTCGCCGGCGACCGGACCCTCCGCGGCGAGGGCGCGCTTGAGCACCTTGTTCGTCGCGGTGCGCGGCAGCGTGTCGACGACCCGCACGTAGCGCGGCCAGGCCTTGGGCGAGAGGTCGGGCTGGTCGGCCAGGAACGCCTCGAGGTCCTGCGGGCGTCAGGGTCCCGCGGACCACGAGCGCCGCCATCACCTGGTCGCCGACCGACTCGTCCGGTACGGCGTACACGGCCGCCTCGTCGACGGCCGGGTGGCGCAGCAGGATCCGCTCGATCGGCGCGGCGGCGAGGTTCTCGCCGTCGACGCGCAGCCAGTCCGCGGTGCGGCCGGCGAAGTAGACGAAGCCGTCGGCGTCGCGGTAGGCGAGGTCGCCCGACCAGTACATCCCGCCGCGCATCCGCTCCGCCTCGGCGTCCGGGTCCTTGTAGTAGCCGGCGAACGCCCCGGCGCCCGCGGTGTTCACCAGCTCGCCGGTCGCGGCCTCGGCGTTGACCAGGCGCCCGTGCGGCGTCGAACTCCGCGTCCGGCGTCTCCGCCATCGTCTCGGGGTCGAGCACCTTCACGCCGTCGAGCGGCCGGCCCAGCGCTGCCCGGCGGCATGTCCGGCACCCGCTGCACGATCACGGCGTTCTCGGTCGAGGAGTAGGAGTCGACGACACGCAGCCGAAGCGGCGGCCGAAGCCCGGCGATGTCGCGGTCGTTGGCCTCGTTGCCGAACACCAGCCGCAGCGGGTTGTCCGCGTCGTCGGGCTGCTCGGGCGTCGCCATGATGTAGGTCAGCGGCTTGCCGACGTAGTTGGCGTACGTCGCGCCGTATCGCCGTACGTCGGGCAGGAACCCGGACGCCGAGAACCGCCGCGCCAGCGCGATCGTCGCGCCCGCCGCGAGCGCCGGGCCCCAGCCGGCCATGATCGCGTTGGAGTGGAACATCGGCATCGACAGGTACGCGACGTCCGTCGGGTCCGAGCCCGAACCGCTCGGACAGGAACTGGCCCGGGTAGGCGACCTTCGCCTGGGTGACGTTGACCGCCTTCGGGCTCGCCCGAGGTGCCCGAGGTGAAGATCAGCATCAGCAGGTCGTCCGGGCCGACCGTCGACGTCGGGCACGGCGCGCGCCGGCGTGCTCCTCCAGCAGCGCCGTCCAGTCCGGGCACTCGATCGGCAGCACCGGCACGTCGACGTCCGCGAGCAGGTCGGCGTGGGCCGCGTCGGTGACGACGACCTGCACGTCGGCGCGGCGTACGTCGGCGGCCAGCGCCTCGCCGCGGCGGGTCGGGTTCAGCCCGACGACGACCTGGCCGCCGAGGGCCGCGCCGCCGAGCAGGAACGCGAACTCCGGCACGTTCTCCAGCAGCACGCCGACGTGCGGCGGCTCGCCGGTCGGGCAGCAGCGTGGCCAGCACGGCCGCCCGCACGCACGACTCGCGCACGACCTCGGCCCAGGTCCAGGACTCGTCCTCGAACAGCAGCCCGGGCGAGTCGTCGTCGGCCGCGCGCGCCAGCAGCTGTCGCGCACGGTGGGCAGGTGGTCGAGCGCGAGCCTCGACCACCATGCCGGGCTCGGCCGCCAGGATCCGGCCGACGTTCAGCGCCTGCTCGGTGGCGCCGCCGTGCAGGAACTCGAAGCGCTTGGCGCTGGTGAAGTAGCGGTGCGCCTCGCCGTCGAGGTCGATGCCGACGCCGCCGTGGACGTGCACGGTCGTGTGCGCGAGCCGGTGGCCGGCGTCGGCCGCCCAGAGCTTCGCGATCGCGACCTCGCTGTCGGCGGGCAGCCCCTCGTCGAGCCGCCACGCGGCCTGCCAGAGCGTGAGCCGCTGGCCGAGCACGTCGATGTAGCCGTCGGCGAGCCGCTGCGACACGGCCTGGAAGGTGCCGATCGGGCGGCCGAACTGCTCGCGGGTCTTCGCGTACGTCGAGGTCAGCTTCAGCGCGCCCTCGGTGATGCCGAGCTGCTCGGCGGAGCCGGCCAGCACCAGCAGCTGGCGCAGCCGCTGGTCGGCGGCGCCGTCGGCCGGCGCCGACCAGGCGGTCCGCCGGCGACGACGGCACCGTCGAGGTCGAGGCGCGCGACGCCGTCGCCGTCGGAGAACGTCTGGGCGACGACGGTCACGCCCTGGTCGCCGGGCTCGACGAGGAAGACGCCGACGCCGGACGGCGTCTCGGCGGGCACCAGGAACACGTCGGCGTACGGGCCGGCGGGCACGATCGCCTTGCTGCCGGTGAGGCGGTACGACGAGCCGTCGGGCGTCGCCACGGTGGTCGGTCGGGTGGGGGAGTAGGCGCGCTCCTCGGCGACCGCGGCGGTCAGCACGCTGCGCGCCGGACGCCGCGCCGGGCAGCCACTGCTGCTTCTGCGCGTCCGAGCCGAGCTCGGCGACCAGCCGCGAGGCCGGCCCGTGCGCGGCCAGCGGGACCGGGCGCGACCGTGCGGCCGACCTCGACCAGCACCCGGCAGAGCTCGATGATGCCGAGCCCGGCGCCGTCGTACTCCTCGGGCAGCGCGAGGCCGAGCAGCCCGGCCGCGCCGAGCTCGGCCCACAGCTCGCGGTCGAACCGGTCGCCGCGCGGCCTCGACGGCCTTCAGCCGCTCGTTGGTGGCGCGGTCCTTGAGGATGCTGGCGGCCAGCTCGGCGGCCTCGTCCTGCTCCTGGGTGAACCGGAAGTCCATGTCAGCTCCGCTCCTCTTCGCTGCGGGGAGGCCGAGGCCGACGTACCCGATGATGTCGCGCTGGATCTCGTTGGTGCCGCCGCCGAACGTCATCACCAGGGCGGAGCGGTAGAAGCGCTCGAGCCGGCCCGGCGAGCACGGCGCCCTCGGAGGCGCCGGTGATGCCGGCGTTGGGCCCGACGATCTCCATCAGCGAGCGGTAGACCTCGGTGGCGAGCTCGGAGCCGTAGATCTTGGTGGCCGACGCCTCGGCCGGCGACAGGTCGACACCGGCGTCGGCGTCGGCGGCGAGCTTCCAGTTGATCAGCGCGCAGCGCCGTCGGTCCGGGCGTGCGCGCGGCCGAGCGCGATCTGCACCCACTCGGAGTCGATCACCCGCTGGCCGTCGGGGTTCTTGGTCTCCTGCGCCCAGCGCCGGACCATGTCGATGGAGTAGGTCAGCGGCGCGGCCGAGGTGAGCGCGACCCGCTCGTGGTTGAGCTGGTTGGTCATCAGCGACCAGCCGCCGTTCAGCTCGCCGACCAGGTTGGCGGCCGGGACCCGGACGTCCTCGTAGTACGTCGCGCTGGTGCTGACGCCGGCGACGGTGTGCACCGGCGTGTACGAGAAGCCGGGCGACGTCGGCCGGCACCAGGATCATCGACAGGCCCTTGTGGCGCGGCAGGTCGGGGTCGGTGCGGCAGGCCAGCCAGATCCAGTCGGCGTACTGGATCAGCGACGTCCACATCTTCTGGCCGTTGATCACCCACTCGTCGCCCTCGCGGACCGCGCGGGTCTTGAGCGAGGCGAGGTCGGTGCCGGAGCCGGGCTCGGAGTAGCCGATCGAGAAGTGCAGCTCGCCCTTGAGGATGCGGGGGAGGAAGTAGTCCTTCTGCTCGTCGGTGCCGTAGCGCATGATCGTCGGCCCGACCGTGTTGAGCGTCAGGTAGGGGATCGGTACGCCGGCGACCGCGGCCACGTCGGTGAAGATCAGCTGGTCGACCATCGACCGGGCCTGCCCGCCGTACTCCTTCGGCCAGCCGATGCCCGAGCCAGCCGTCGGTGCCGAGCTGGCGGATCACCGTCTTGTAGACGGCGTCGTCGCCGAACTCGCCGGTCGCCGACGCCAGCCCGGCCTTGACCTCGGGGGTGACCAGCGCGGCGAAGTACTCGCGCAGCTCCTCGCGGAGCTGCTCCTGCTCGGGCGTGAGGGCGATGTGCATCGAGACTCCCAAAGCTGGCGGTGGGAAGGTTGGGGGGGCGCGCTGGAAACCGCGACCCAAAAACTATAACCTGTTCTCGTTTTGGTCCACATCGTCTGGAGGCACGCCATGAGCGACACCCCACGAGTGTCCGAGCCTCGACCACGGCAAGCCGCCGGAGCGCTTCGCTCGCGGCTGGCACTGCCTGGGCCTGGCGGAGACGTTCCGGGACGGCAAGCCGCACGGCATCGAGGCGTTCGGCGGCAAGCTCGTCGTCTGGCAGGACTCGCAAGGGCGAGCATCAACGTCCTCGACGGCTACTGCCGGCACATGGGCGGCGACCTGACCCAGGGCGAGGTCAAGGGCGACGAGATCGCCTGCCCGTTCCACGACTGGCGCTGGGGCGGCGACGGCAAGTGCAAGGCGATCCCGTACGCCCGGCGGGTGCCGCTGCGGGCGCGCACCCAGAAGTACGACACCGCGATCGTCAACGACCAGCTGCTGATCTGGCACGACGTCGAGGGCTCGAAGGCCGACTACGACATCCTCCCGCCGCAGCTGCCGGGCCTCGCCGAGGGCGAGTACACCGACTGGGTCTGGGTGGTCGAGGAGATCGAGGGCTCGCACTGCCGCGAGCTGATCGACAACGTCGTCGACATGGCGCACTTCTACTACGTGCACTTCGCGTTCCCGACCAGCTTCCGCAACGTCTTCGAGGGCACACGTCGCGACGCAGTTCATGGAGTCCAAGGGCCGGCCCGACAAGACCGGCGGGTACGGCGACGCCGAGCTGTTCCTCAAGTCCGAGGCGACCTACTACGGACCGTCGTACATGATCAACTGGCTCGACATCGACTACAAGGGCTTCAACACCGAGGTCGTCCTGGTCAACTGCCACATCCCGACCGGGCCGAACTCGTTCCGGCTGCAGTACGGCATCACCGTCAAGAAGCCCGAGGGCCTCGACGACAAGACCGCGCGACTTCATCGCCAAGAAGTACGCCGAGATGTTCGGCAGCGGCTTCCTCCAGGACGTGCACATCTGGAAGAACAAGGTGCCGGTCCAGAACCCGCTGCTGTGCGAGGAGGACGGCCCCGTCTACCAGCTGCGCCGGTGGTACGAGCAGTTCTACGTCGACCAGGCCGACATCGCGCCGGAGATGGTCGACCGCTTCGAGTTCGAGGTCGACACCACCAAGGCCAACGAGTACTGGCAGGAGGAGGTCGCCGAGAACCTCGCGAAGAAGGCCGCCGAGGACGCAGGCGGCCGCCGAGGCGACGGCGGACGCCTGATGCCGTCCTTCGTCCCGACCAGCGCCGACACGCTGGAGGACCAGCGGCTCTACACGAGCGCCCGGCTGGTCGAGGTCGCCTGCCTGGACTGCCTGGCGACGGTCGGCGTGAAGAAGAACAGCGAGCACCACACGTCGATCCAGTGGACCGCCGAGGCGCGCCACCACTGCCCGGAGCTGTCCCGCCGCACCGGCGGCCGCGACGTCCACCCGGGCTGCCCGCGGCTGCTGGCCAGCATCGAGGCCGCCGCCCGCGAGGGCGAGATCCCCATCGGCGCCGAGGACGGTTACTGAGCCTATGGCCGACGACTCGTTCGAGCTGAAGGTCGTGGACGTGGTCGAGGAGACCGCGGACGCGCACTCGATCTCCTTCGAGGTGCCCGCCGGCGCCGAGGAGCAGTTCGCCTACAAGCCGGGGCAGTTCCTGACCCTCGCCGTACCGTCCGACCAGACCGGCGTCGCCGCCCGGTGCTACTCGCTCTCGAGCAGCCCGGTCGGCGGGGGACCGCTCACGATCACGGTGAAGCGGACCGCCGACGGCTACGCGTCGAACTGGGTGTGCGACAACGTGCGCGAGGGCGACTCGCGTGCGGGTGCTGCCGCCGAGCGGCATCTTCACGCCCGGCCTCGCTGAGCGCCGACCTGCTGCTGTTCGCCGGCGGCAGCGGCATCACCCCGGTCATCTCGATCACCCGCACCGCGCTGCAGCAGGGCACCGGCCGGATCGTGCTGTTCTACGCCAACCGCGACGAGAAGTCGGTGATCTTCGCCCGCGAGCTCAGCCGGCTCTCCGCCGAGCACCCCGACCGGCTGCGTGGTCGTGCACTGGCTGGAGTCCGTGCAGGGGCTGCCCAGCCAGGAGCAGATGAAGGCGTTCGCGTCCGGCGTACCTGTCGTACGACGCGTTCGTCTGCGGCCCGGCGCCGTTCATGAAGATGACGATCGCCGCGCTCAAGGAGCTGGAGTTCCCGCGCGAGCGCCGGCACCAGGAGAAGTTCGTCTCCCTGGGCGGCAACCCGTTCGGCGACCTGCACGACCGGAGGTCGCCGAGCACGAGATCGAGGACGCGGAGACCGACCCCGACGACGCCGCCGCTGGACGCGCCGGCCAGCCGGAGGGGCCGGTGCGGCTCGAGGTCGAGCTCGACGGCGAGGACTACGTCTTCGACGACTGGGCGCCCGGCACCAAGCTGCTCGACCACCTCGAGGCGAAGGGCGTGAAGGCGCCGTACTCCTGCCGCGAGGGGGAGTGCTCGGCCTGCGCGATCCGGCTGATCGAGGGCGAGGTCAAGATGCTCCACAACGACGTCCTCGACGACGACGACCTCGCCGAGGGCATCCGCCTCGGCTGCCAGTCGGTGCCGGTCACCGACACCGTGAAGGTCACCTACCACTGACCCTGCGCGGGTAATCCCATTGTCGGGAGGCAATGTATTTCTGAGCACGCCGCGCCGACCCGGCAGCGGTTCCAGGGTGGCGTGTCGGGCGGGCGAGCCGCATGGCGGATTCGCTGGGCCGCCGGTCTAGTCGCAGCGAGCGTTTCGCCCGGTGGTGCGTAGCGGGGTCCGTCTCGGGGAAGTTTCCCTATCAACCACGAACGGGCACGACCCCCGAAATCCCAGCCAGCGTTCTGCAGCTCACTGCACGACGACTGGCGCCGGGACTCGGGACCGGAAAGTTGGCTCCCATGATTCTCGGACTCTGCCTGATCACCGTGACCTGCCTCGGCTGGGCGATCGCCACCGTCGCCACCCGACCTGCCGACCGGGGTACCCGGCGACGTCGCCTCGCCCGTCGGTTCCGCCAGGTCCGTCGGCACCCTGAGCAGGCCAACCTTCTCGACGTGGAGAACCTGCTCATCTCGGACTCGATCTCGGCGACCACCGTGGCGCGCGTGCTGGACAAGGCGCACTCCCGCCGGATCGGTGCCCGCACGATGTGGCGCTGGGCCGCCACCCACGGCTCCGACAAGGTGGTGCTCGTCATCGGCGCCGACCTCGCCGAGGACACCCTCCTCGACCACCTCGACGCGGGCACGGCGCCGGACTGGCCGTCGGTCGGCGTTCTCGCGAACCTGAACGGCCACGCCGTCGTACCGGCGATGGCCCACCCGACCTGCCCGGACGACCTCTCCGGCTGGGACTTCGCGACCCCGGCCGGCATCTGGGACAACGAGGACCCCCAGGCCGCCTGATCCACCGTCGTCGACCCGCCCGGGCCACCCGGGCGGGTCGACGTGATTTCGGCCCGGGGTCACCGGACGCCGACGCTCCGAGAAGCCCGCCTCGATTAAGGAGGGCTCTGGTCCAGACCAGTGTTCGAATTTGCGGCACCATGGTTAACCAATGCGACCTGGGGAAGTTTGACCCTCAACCAAGTCGCATTGACGACGACCCGTGACCGGTGATCTCGCAATTCCCCTGATTGCCGACCGGATCGAGTCGGATTGAAGGCGAAGCGATGATTCTCGGACTGTGCTTGATCTGCGTGGCCGCCCTGGGGTGGGCCATCGCAGTTGTCGCCGCGCGCCCACCAAGTGCCGATGCCCACCGCCGCGAGTACGACCGGCGGTTCCGGCGGCTCTACAAGAACCCGGAGCTGGTGAACCTTCTCGACGTGGAGAACCTGCTTCGGGCCGACGGGATCCCCGAGGACGCCGTGTCGCGGGTGCTCCGCCGCGCCGAGACCCGCCGGATCTGCGCCCGCACCATGTGGGTCTGGGCCGACCGGCACGGCAGCTCCCGGCTGGTCGACGTGCTCGACGCCGGCCTCGCCGAGGACACGATGCTCGACCACCTCGACGCCGGCACCACGCCCGAGTGGCACTCGATCAGCGTCTTCGCCGACCTGGCGAACGACACGCTGCCCGCGGGCATGCCGCTCGACGAGCTGGTCGACCTGGACGCCGTACCCACCATGTCGGACCTGACCTTCGCCTCCGAGCTCGACGACTGGACGACGCACCCGGTCGAGGACGACGAGCTGGCGGCCTTCGACTCGCTGCCGCCGATCGCCGACCCCGGCTTCGGCCCGTTCTCGCCGACCGAGGCGTTGCGTGATCTTGCCGATCAGCGCGGCGTCGGTGCCGAGGACCCGCCCGCAGCGCAATCGAAGAAGGACCAGGACGGCGGCGGCGACTGGCCCGCCGTCGCCTGAGCAGGTGGCGTCCCCGGGACGTCATACCGATGGTGCGTCCTGTTCCACGTCCGGCGCCGCGGGCTGACCGTCCGCAGTGCCCGCGGGGTCACCAGCCGCGCGCCCGCCACTCGGCGAGCGACGCACGCTCGTCGCCGAGCGTCGAGTCGTCGCCGTGGCCGGGGTAGAACCAGGTGTCGTCGGGGAGCCGGCCGAACACCTTGGTCTCGACCTCGTCGATCAGCTGCGCGAACGCCGCGTCGTCGCCGAACGTGTTGCCGACCCCACCCGGGAACAGCGAGTCGCCGGTGAAGAGGTGCGGGTGGCCGGACGGGTCGTCGTACAGCAGCGCGATCGAGCCGGGCGTGTGGCCGGCGAGCGCGATCACCTCGAGGGTGCACGTCGCCGACGGCGACCGTGTCGCCGTGCGTCGACCGGCCGGGTCGACGGGTACGCCGGTCTGCTCGGTGATCGGCGGCGGCGTCGGGCTGCGCCGGCGACGACCGCCGCGCCGGTGGCCGGCTACGACGTCGGCGAGCGCGCGGTGGTGGTCCCAGTGCTGGTGGGTGGTGACGACGGTGGTCAGGCCGGCGTCGCCGATGAGCGGCAGCAGCGTCGCGGACTCGTCGGCGGCGTCGATCAGCACCTGCTCGCCGGTGTCGCGGCAGTGCAGCAGGTAGCAGTTGTTCGACATCTGCGGGTCGACGGCCACCTTGGTGATGGTCAGGTGCGCGAGCTCGCGCACGTCCGGGCCCGCCGCCGGCCTTCACCTCGTCCGGTGTAGCACGTCACCATGCTCCGATCTGCGGCAGGTCGCCGCCGCTCGCTGGTCAGTCCTTCGCCGTCGCCGCGACCGGTGAGCCACCACGCCAGGTCGGCTCCGGTGCCGCTGACGGTCGGGCCCGCCGTCGCCGAACGTCCAGGTCCGGTCCAGGTCGACCGCCCGCGCCACGAACGGCGTCGTCGCGTCGCCTCGGACGAGCATCCGGTCGAGCGTCAGGATCGCGAACTCCGGCGGCCACTGCTCGGGCCCGTAGCCCGCATCGAGGTCGGCGTGGTGGATCTCGACCTCGCGCAGCCGCATGCTCGGGCACGGCCGACGGCGGTGAACGTCGCGCCCGCCGGGCACCCGGTCGATCGCTGGTGTCCCACTGGTCGTCGGGCACGGCGTCGAGCGCGTCGGCCAGGTCGGTGCAGCGCGCCCAGCAGCCGGGTCCGGATCGCGCGCGGGCTCGCCGCCGGCGAGCTCGGCGATGTCGGCGTCGCGCGCCTCCTGGGACGCGTACATCGGCACCCGGCTCGCCGTCGACGACCCCGCCGAGCGCGCCGGCGAGGCCCTCGGCGTTGAGCGCGAGGTGGGCGAGCACGTGGGCGCGGGTCCAGCCCGGCAGCCCGCTCGGCGCGCGCGTAGTCGTCGTCCGTCGAGGCCGTCGGCGGTGCGGATCAGCCGTCGGGTCGCGTCGGGCAGCAGCCGCTCCGCGGCGGCGTCGAGGTGCGGGTCGGCCATGGGCCCATCCTGCCCGAACGGGTGACCGAATTCAGGCTGTCGGTGGCGCGTGAGATCGTGGGCGACACGGCCGCGTGCCCGGGTCGTGGTGCTTGGCCAGACACCGTAGGATGACGAACACCTGTTCGAAGACGAGGGGAATCAGTGGCCGACCAGCTCATCATCCGGGGCGCCCGGGAGCACAACCTCAAGGACGTCTCGCTCGACCTGCCGCGCGACTCCCTGATCGTGTTCACCGGCCTGTCCGGCTCCGGCAAGTCGTCGCTGGCGTTCGACACGATCTTCGCCGAGGGCCAGCGCCGCTACGTCGAGTCGCTGTCGGCGTACGCCCGCCAGTTCCTCGGCCAGATGGACAAGCCCGACGTCGACTTCATCGAGGGCCTCTCGCCCGCGGTCTCGATCGACCAGAAGTCCACCTCGAAGAACCCGCGCTCGACGGTCGGCACCATCACCGAGGTCTACGACTACCTCCGGCTGCTCTACGCCCGCGCCGGCCGGCCGCACTGCCCGACCTGCGGCGCGCCGATCGAGCGGCAGACGCCGCAGCAGATCGTCGACAAGGTGCTCTCGCTCGAGGAGGGCCGCCGGTTCCAGGTGCTGGCGCCGGTGATCCGCGGCCGCAAGGGCGAGTACGTCGAGCTGTTCAAGCAGCTGCAGACCCAGGGCTTCTCCCGGGCCCGGGTCAACGGCGAGACCTACTCGCTCGACGAGCCGCCCAAGCTCGACAAGCAGAAGAAGCACACCATCGAGGTCGTCGTCGACCGGCTCGCGGTCAAGGAGTCCTCGAAGCGCCGGCTCACCGACTCGGTCGAGACCGCGCTCAAGCTCGCCGGCGGGCTGGTGCTCTTCGACTTCGTCGACCTCGACGCCAAGGACCCGGACCGCGAGCTGCGGTTCAGCGAGAAGATGGCCTGCCCCAACGAGCACGCCATCGACACCGACGAGCTCGAGCCGCGCTCGTTCTCGTTCAACTCGCCGTTCGGCGCCTGCCCGGAGTGCCACGGCCTCGGCACCCGGATGGAGGTCGACCCCGAGCTGGTCGTCCCGAACCCGCAGGCGACGCTCGGCGAGGGCGCGATCCAGCCGTGGAGCCAGGCGCACGTCGCCGACTACTTCCTGCGGCTGATGGGCGCGCTCGGCGACGAGCTCGGCTTCGACCTGAACACCCCGTGGGAGGACCTCTCCGCCAAGGCGCAGCAGTCGATCCTCGACGGCCACCCGACCAAGGTGCACGTCGTCACCCGCAACCGCTACGGCCGCGAGCGCTCCTACTACGCCGAGTTCGAGGGCGTCCGCCCCTACATCGAGCGCCGGCACCGCGAGGCCGAGTCCGACACCAGCCGCGAGCGCTTCGAGGGCTTCATGCGCGAGGTGCCGTGCCCGGCCTGCGGCGGCAGCCGGCTCAAGCCGGTGTCGATGTCGGTGACCCTCGGCGGCTCGCTGCAGGACGGCGGCAAGAACATCGCCGAGGTCTGCGCGCTGCCGATCAACGAGACCGCCGACTACCTGCGCAACCTCGACCTGACCGCCCGCGAGCGGCAGATCGGCGAGCGGGTGCTCAAGGAGATCCAGGAGCGGCTCAACTTCCTGCTCGACGTCGGCCTCGACTACCTCTCGCTCGACCGGCCGTCCGGCTCGCTGTCCGGCGGCGAGGCGCAGCGGATCCGGCTGGCCACCCAGATCGGCGCCGGCCTGGTCGGCGTCCTCTACGTCCTCGACGAGCCGTCCATCGGCCTGCACCAGCGCGACAACCACCGGCTGATCGAGACCCTGGTCCGGCTCAAGGACCTCGGCAACACCCTGATCGTCGTCGAGCACGACGAGGACACCATCCGGGTCGCCGACTGGGTCGTCGACATCGGCCCCGGCGCCGGCGAGCACGGCGGCCAGGTCGTCCACAGCGGCAGCGTCGAGGACCTGCTCGACGCACCCCGACTCGATGACCGGGCAGTACCTCTCCGGCCGCCGCGAGATCCCGGTCCCCGCCGTCCGCCGCCCGCGCACCAAGGGCCGCGAGCTCACCGTGCACGGCGCCCGCGAGCACAACCTCCAGGACATCGACGTCTCGTTCCCGCTCGGCCTGTTCGTCGCGGTCACCGGCGTCTCCGGCTCCGGCAAGTCGACCCTGGTCAACGACATCCTCTACACCTCGCTGGCCAAGCAGATCTACAACGCCCGCGCGGTCCCCGGCCGGCACCAGAAGATCACCGGCCTCGACCACGTCGACAAGGTGATCCACGTCGACCAGTCGCCGATCGGGCGCACGCCGCGGTCCAACCCGGCGACGTACACCGGGGTCTTCGACCACGTCCGCAAGCTGTTCGCCTCGACCGCCCGAGGCGAAGATGCGCGGCTACCTGCAGGGCCGGTTCTCGTTCAACGTCAAGGGCGGCCGCTGCGAGGCGTGCTCCGGCGACGGCACGATCAAGATCGAGATGAACTTCCTGCCGGACGTCTACGTCCCGTGCGAGGTCTGCCACGGCGCCCGCTACAACCGCGAGACGCTCGAGGTGCACTACAAGGGCAAGACCATCGCCGAGGTCCTCGACATGCCGATCGAGGAGGCCGCCGACTTCTTCGCCGCGGTGCCGGCGATCGCCCGGCACATGAAGACGCTGGTCGAGGTCGGCCTCGGCTACGTCCGGCTCGGCCAGCCGGCGACGACGCTGTCCGGCGGCGAGGCGCAGCGGGTCAAGCTGTCCTCGCGAGCTGCAGAAGCGCTCGACCGGCCGCACCGTCTACGTGCTCGACGAGCCGACCACCGGGTCTGCACTTCGAGGACATCCGCAAGCTGCTGCTGGTGCTCGGCCGGCTGGTCGACCAGGGCAACACGGTGCTGGTGATCGAGCACAACCTCGACGTCATCAAGACCGCCGACTGGCTGGTCGACATGGGTCCCGAGGGCGGCTCGCGCGGCGGCATGGTCGTCGCCGAGGGCACGCCCGGAGGAGGTCGCCGCCAACCCGGACAGCTACACCGGCCAGTTCCTCGCGCCGCTGCTCGAGGGGCGCTCGGCCCGGCAGCCGGCTCGCCGGGCGACGGCGAAGAAGGCACCCGCCAAGACGGCGGCTGCCAAGAAGGCACGCTGCGAAGAAGGCGACCGCGAAGAAGGCCGCCGCGCGGAAGACGCGGCTGAGGCCCGTGATTCTCACCGAACTCTCATCGGTCCGAACCCCGGAACGTCCTCCTGCGTTAGTACCGTGAAGATTCAACGACTCCTGCCGAGAAGGACGATCATCGTGAGCCGCGAGGGCATCACCCGCCGGAACGCCCTGACCGGGGCCGCGACCGTGGGCGTGGGTCTCCCACTGCTCGCCGCGTGCGGAGGTGGCGACGACACCACGGGCATCGACCCGGCCGGTGCCGGCGGCGGGTCGAGCTCCAGCGCCGGCGGCGGCGGCAACGCCGGCAACGGCGGCAACGGCGGCGGCAATGCCGGCGGCGAGGCGCTGACCTCGACGTCCGACATCCCGGTCGGCGGCGGCACGATCTTCGCCGACGAGAGCGTCGTGGTCACCCAGCCGACCGAGGGCGAGTTCAAGGCTTCTCGGCGGTCTGCACCCACCAGGGCTGCCTGGTCTCCAACGTCGACGGACGGCAGCATCAACTGCACCTGCCACGGCAGCAAGTTCTCGATCGCGGACGGCTCGGTGCTGAGCGGCCCGGCGACCTCGCCGCTGCCGGCGGTCGACGTCACCGTGCGACGGCGACCAGATCAGCCTGGCCTGACGGCGGCAGACCAGGCACGCCCGGCGCCACCGCTCGTCGCGCGGCGAGCGCCGCCGGTCGAGCCGCGCGTCGAGCAGGACCCGGGCCTCGTCGAGCCGGTCGGCGCGCAGCAGCGCGGCGATCCGGGTCTCCTCGACGACCTCGCGCTGCGCGTCGGACCCGCCGAGCCGCCAGCACCTGCGGCTGGAGCGCGGCCAGCGCGTCGGCGGCCGCGCCGAGCAGTGCCCGCGGGCCATCAGGCCGCAGCGCGCCGGCCAGCGGAGCGACCACCTCGCGATGGGTCGGGTGGCGGTGCGCGCCGGCCCAGGCGCGAAGCCGGCTCGAGCCCGGCGGCGTCGCCGACGGCGAGCAGTGCGACGGCGGCGTGCATGGCCGAGGAACGGCGTCGCCGGCCGCTCCAGGGTGTCGCGGCCGGCGACGTCGGCGACCCGGGTCAGGTCGGGGACGTCGGCGGCGTCCGGGGTGAGCGCCCAGCGGAAGAGCAGCGAGCCGGTGTCGACCAGCGCCCGGCAGCCCAGCCCGTGCTCGGGACGCAGCTGCGCCGTCGTACCGGCGCCGGACCGCGTCGAGGTCGCCGAGCGAGAGCTCGTGCAGGGCGGCGTGCCAGGAGAAGTGGCTGAGGCTGTCGGTCGACGGCGCCGTCGCCGCGCACCCAGTCGTCCATCCAGGCGAGACCGGCGTCGTGGTCGCCGGTCTCGTAGTGCGCGTGCGCCCGGGCGTGCGCGGAGTGCCCGGCGCCCGGCTCCTCGGCGAGCGACCGGCAGGACAGGTCCATCGCCTCGTCGAAGCGGCCCTGCTCCTGGCGGACGAAGGCGAGCAGCCCGGTGAACCACCAGTCGTCGCCGTACGCCGGCGACGGCCCGCTCGACGATCTGCCCAGGCCTCCTCGGGGACCTCGGTGACGCCGGCGAACGCGATCGTCGGCACCGCGGTCGAGAGCAGCACCGCGTCGCGCGGGTAGGCCTCGAGGTGGCGGACCAGCGGGCGGGAGTCGCCGCGCAGGTGCGCGACGACCGCCTGGACGTGGCTGCGCTCGCGGTCGGTGGCTCGCGGCGCGTGCGCTGAGCGCGTCGCCGCATCCGGGCGCCGACGTCGACCGCGGCGCACATCTCGTGGCCGAGCAGCGCGAGCGTCGCGTGCCCGAGCGCGAAGGTCGGGTCGAGCGCGATCGACGGCGGCCACGGACTGCTCGGCGCCGGCCCGCAGCCGCAGCAGATCCGTCGACGCCACGGTTGAAGGCGGCGCCGGCCTCGGGGCTGCACGGTGAGCGCGTAGCCGTAGGGGTCGCGACACGCATGAAAGCATAGTAAGTCACTAGACATAAAGCACTGGACACGGATCGGCCGGGACTGTCGGACGCCGGCACCGTAGGGTTGCGCGTGCCTCCGCTCCGCCCGCAGTCCGACCCGCTGTCGTACCGGCCCGAACCGGGGTCGATCCCGACCCAGCCGGGCGTCTACCGGTTCCGCGACCCCAAGGGCCGGGTCGTCTACGTCGGCAAGGCGAAGAACCTGCGCGCCCGGCTGTCGTCGTACTTCCAGGACGTCGGCAACCTGCACCCGCGCACCGCCACGATGGTGACCACCGCGGCCAGCGTCGAGTGGACGGTCGGTCGAAGACCGAGGTCGAGGCGCTGCAGCTGGAGTACTCCTGGATCAAGGAGTTCGACCCGCGGTTCAACGTGAAGTACCGCGACGACAAGTCCTACCCGTGGCTCGCGGTCACCGTCGGCGAGGAGTTCCCGCGGGTGATGGTCGGCCGCGGCGCCAAGCGCAAGGGCACCCGCTACTTCGGCCCCTACAGCCACGCCTGGGCGATCCGCGAGACCGTCGACCTGCTGCTGCGGGTCTTCCCGATGCGCTCGTGCAGCAACGGCGTCTTCAAGCGGTCCAGCCAGATCGGCCGGCCCTGCCTGCTCGGCTACATCGACAAGTGCGCGGCGCCCGTGCGTCGGCAACGTCACCGCCGAGGAGCACCGCGCGATCGTCGACGACTTCTGCGACTTCATGGCCGGCCAGACCGACGGCGTTCGTGCAGCGCGATCGAGAAGGAGATGTACGCCGCCTCCGAGGCGCACGACTTCGAGAAGGCCGCCCGGCTGCGCGACGACCTCGGCGCGCTCAACAAGGCGCTGGAGAAGCAGGCGGTGGTGCTCGGCGACGGCACCGACGCCGACGTGATCGCGCTCGCCGAGGACCCGCTCGAGGTCGCGGTGCAGATCTTCTACGTGCGCGGCGGCCGGATCCGCGGCCAGCGCGGCTGGGTCGCCGACCGGGTCGACGAGGGCGACACCGCCGAGCTGGTCGACGACTTCCTGCTCCAGCTCTACGCCGGCGCCGGGCCGCGACGCGATCCCGCGCGAGATCCTGGTGCCGGCGCTGCCGCCCGACGCCGCGACGTTCGAGCAGCTGCTCAGCGACCTGCGCGGCTCGAAGGTCGTCGATCCGGGTGCCGCAGCGCGGCGACAAGCGGACCCTGCAGGAGACCGTCGCCCAGAACGCCGGCGCAGTCGCTCGCGCTGCACAAGACCAAGCGGGCCAGCGACCTGACCACCCGCAACCAGGCGCTCGAGGAGATCCAGGAGGCGCTCGGGCTCGACGAGGCGCCGCTGCGGATCGAGTGCTACGACGTCTCCAACCTCCAGGGCACCGAGGTGGTCGCCTCGATGGTGGTCTTCGAGGACGGCCTGGCGCGCAAGAGCGAGTACCGCCGGTTCGTGATCCGGGGCGTCGACGGCCAGAACGACGTCGCGTCGATGCACGAGGTGATCACCCGCCGGTTCCGGCGGCTGCTCGACGAGCAGGCGAGCCAGCACCGCAGGTCGACCGGCGAGAACGGCCCGATGCTGGTCGACCCCGAGACCGGCCGGCCGCGCAAGTTCGCCTACGCGCCCGGCCTGGTCGTCGTCGACGGCGGGCCGCCGCAGGTCGCGGCCGCGCAGCGGGCCCTGACGAGCTCGGCATCGACGACATCCCGGTGTGCGGCCTGGCCAAGCGGCTCGAGGAGGTCTGGCTGCCCGGCCAGGAGGACCCGGTGATCCTGGCCCGCTCCAGCGAGGGCCTCTACCTGCTGCAGCGGATCCGCGACGAGGCGCACCGGTTCGCGATCACCCACCACCGCTCCCGGCGCTCCAAGACGATGGTCGAGAGCCTGCTCGACGACGTGCCCGGCCTCGGCGAGGTGCGCCGCAAGACGCTGCTCAAGCACTTCGGCTCGCTGAAGAAGCTCCGCGCCGCCACCGTCGAGGAGATCGCGCAGGTGCCCGGGCATCGGTCCGCGCGACCGCTACGGCGATCAAGGATGCGGTGGCCGCAGCGCGAACGACAAGACTGGGCCCGCCATCGTCAGCGTCAACACCGCCACCGGCGAGATCGAGGAGTGCCATGGCATGGACGCGCAGGACCAGCCACGGCGAGCTCGTCGTCGTCACCGGCATGACCGGCGCCGGCCGCAGCACGGCGGCCAAGGAGCTCGAGGACCTCGGCTACTACGTCGTCGACAACCTGCCGCCGAGCCTGCTGCGCGACGTGGTCCGGCTGGTCGACGAGAGCCGCGGCACCGAGCAGCCGATCGCGGTCGTCGTCGACGTGCGCTCCGGGTCGTTCTTCCAGTCCCTGCAGGCCAACCTCGCCCAGGGCGCGACCGGCCGGCACGCCACCCTGCTCTTCCTCGAGGCCACCGACGACGTCCTCGTCCGCCGCCAGGAGGCCGCCCGGCGCCCGCACCCGCTCCAGGGCAGCGGCCGGCTGCTCGACGGGCTGATCCGCGAGCGCGAGGTGCTCGCCGACCTGCGCAGCGACGCCGACCTGGTCATCGACACCACCGCGCTCAACGTCCACCAGCTCACCGACCGGATCGCCGAGGCGTTCGGCACCCCGGACACCACCCGGCTGAAGGTCACCGTGATCAGCTTCGGCTTCAAGTACGGCATCCCGGTCGACGCCGACTTCGTGGCCGACATGCGCTTCCTGCCCAACCCGCACTGGGTCCCCGAGCTGCGGCCGCAGCACCGGCCGCGACCGCCGACGTCGCCGACTACGTGATGAGCGCAGCCGGGCGCGGCCGAGTTCCTCGACGGCTACGTGCCGGTGCTCGAGAGCGTCGCCGCCGGCTACCTCCGCGAGGGCAAGCGGTTCATGACGGTCGCGATCGGCTGCACCGGCGGCAAGCACCGCAGCGTCGCGATGACCGAGGAGATCGCCCGCCGGCTGCGCGCCGCCGGGCTTCGACGCCCGCGCCACCCACCGCGACCTGGGCCGGGAGTGACGCGCTTGATGACGCACGACCGCGCCCAGTCCGTCGTCGCCCTCGGGGGCGGGCACGGCCTCGCCGCCTCGCTGCGCGCGCTCCGCCAGCTCGTCGCACGACCTCGTCGTCGACGACCTGACCGCCGTGGTCACCGTCGCCGACAACGGCGGCTCGTCGGGCCGGCTGCGCGGCGAGTTCGGCGTGCTCCCGCCCGGCGACCTGCGGATGGCGCTGGCCGCGCTGTGCGGCGACGACCAGTGGGGCGACACCTGGGCCCGGGTGCTGCAGCACCGGTTCGCCGGGCCAGGGCGAGATGCACGGCCACGCGATCGGCAACCTGCTGATCGTCGGCCTCTGGGAGCTGCTCGGCGACCCCGTCGCCGCGCTCGACTGGGTCGGCCGGCTGCTCGGACGCCGGGCCGGGTGCTGCCGATGGCGCTCACGCCGCTCGACATCACCGCCGAGGTCCGCGGCCTCGACCCGGCCGACCCCGACGCGCTGACCGACGGTGCGCGGCCAGGTCGAGGTCGCCACGACCGCCGGCGCGATCGCCTCGGTCGCGCTCGACCCGCCCGACCCGACGCCGTGCCCGGAGGCGGTCGACGCGGTCCGCGCCGCCGACTGGGTCGTGCTCGGTCCGGGCTCGTGGTTCACCTCGGTGATCCCGCACCTGATGGTGCCCGCGCTGCGCGAGGCGCTGGTCAGCAGCGACGCCGCGGGTCGTGGTCACGCTCAACCTCGGCGAGCAGGCGGGCGAGACCCCCGGCTTCGACGCCGGCCGACCACCTCGCGGTGCTCGCCGAGCACGCCCCGGACCTGCGCGTCCACACCGTCCTCGCCGACTCGCGACAGCGTCGGCGACGGCGCTCGCCGACCTGCGAGGACGCTGGTCGCAGGCGCTCGGCGCCGAGCTGCGTCATCGCCGACGTCGCCCGCGACGACGGCACGCCCGCGCCACGACCC
Organism: uncultured Actinomycetota bacterium; assembly: GCA_963716655.1. GTDB lineage: Bacteria > Actinomycetota > Actinomycetes > Propionibacteriales > Nocardioidaceae > Nocardioides. Next base: position 708,887 of record CAVQTV010000001.1, read on the forward strand.
GGCGAAGCTGGCCGCGGCGTACTCCCGCATCATGGGCGCCGCTGATCGCGACGGGCACGGTTCGTCGCGTTGACGCGCGTGACAGGATCGGCCACATGGCGATGACGGCACAGGTGAAGGCGGAGCTGTCCAGCACCCAGATCACGAAGACCTGTTGCCGCAAGGCCGAGGTCGCCTCGATGCTGCGGTTCGCCGGCGGCCTGCACATCGTCAGCGGCCGGATCGTCGTCGAGGCCGAGCTCGACACCGGCGCCGCCGCGCGGCGGCTGCGCACGGACATCGCCGAGGTCTACGGCCACCAGTCCGACGTCGTGATGGTGCAGGGCAACGGCATCCGCAAGGGCAGCCGCTACATCGTCCGCGTGGTCAAGGACGGCGAGGCGCTGGCCCGCCAGACCGGTCTGCTCGACCAGCGCGGCCGACCGGTCCGCGGGCTGCCGCCGGCCGTCGTCTCCGGTGGCGGCTGCGACGCCGTCGCCGCCTGGCGCGGCGCGTTCCTCGCCCACGGCTCGCTGACCGAGCCCGGCCGCTCCTCGTCGCTCGAGGTCACCTGCCCCGGCCCCGAGGCCGCGCTGGCCCTGGTCGGCGTCGCCCGCCGGCTCGGCATCCACGCCAAGGCCCGCGAGGTGCGCGGCGTCGACCGGGTCGTGATCCGCGACGGCGACGCGATCGGCCAGCTGCTCACCCGGCTCGGCGCCCACGAGTCGCTGATGGCCTGGGAGGAGCGCCGGATGCGCCGCGAGGTCCGGGCCACCGCCAACCGGCTCGCCAACTTCGACGACGCCAACCTGCGCCGCTCCGCCCGCGCCGCCGTCGCCGCCGGCGCCCGCGTCGACCGGGCGCTGGAGATCCTCGGCGAGGAGGTCCCCGACCACCTGCAAGCTGGCCGGCCAGCTGCGGCTCGAGCACAAGCAGGCCTCGCTCGAGGAGCTCGGCCAGCTGCACGACCCGGTGCTCACCAAGGACGCGATCGCCGGCCGGATCCGCCGGCTGCTGGCGATGGCCGACAAGCGCGCCGAGGAGCTCGGCATCCCCGACACCGAGGCGTCGCTGACCCCGGAGATGCTCGCCGACGAAGCCTGACGCGGGCCGACCGGCGTGTCGAGGCCGGTTACCCGCACGTACGCCGGACGCGCCCGCTGAGCACGCCGCGAGCGGGCGATAGGGTCGAGACGTTCCCCTTGACACGAGCCGATCGAGAAGCAGGAGCCTGCTGTGACTGTTCGCGTAGGTATCAACGGCTTCGGCCGGATCGGCCGCAACTTCTTCCGCGCCGTGCGCGCCTCCGGCGCCGACATCGAGATCGTCGGCGTCAACGACCTGACCGACAACACGACCCTGGCGCCCCTGCTCAAGTTCGACTCGATCCTCGGCCGCCTCGACGCCGACGTCGTCGCCACCGACACCGCGATCACGCGTCGGCGACCAGGTCATCAAGGTCGTTCGCCGAGCGCGACCCGGCCGCCCTGAAGTGGGGCGACCTCGGCGCCGACGTCGTCGTCGAGTCGACCGGCTTCTTCACCGACGCCACCAAGGCCACGCGCCCACATCGACGGCGGCGCCAAGAAGGTCATCATCTCCGCGCCGGCCACCAACGAGGACGTCACCGTCGTGATGGGCGTCAACCACGAGCGACTACGACCCGGCCGCGCACACCGTGATCTCCAACGCCTCGTGCACGACCAACTGCCTGGCGCCGATGGCCAAGGCGCTCAACGACGAGTTCGGCATCGTCAAGGGCCTGATGACGACCATCCACGCCTACACCGCCGACCAGAACCTCCAGGACAACATCCACAAGGACCTGCGCCGCGCCCGCGCCGCCGCGCTCAACATGGTGCCGACCTCGACCGGTGCCGCCAAGGCGATCGGCCTGGTGCTGCCCGAGCTCAAGGGCAAGCTCGACGGCTACGCGCTGCGCGTCCCGGTCCCGACCGGCTCGGCCACCGACCTCACCTTCGAGGCCGGCCGCGAGACCACGGTCGAGGAGGTCAACGCGATCGTGAAGGCGGCCGCCGACGGCCGCTATCCTGCGGTACTCCACCGACCCGCTCGTCTCCTCCGACATCGTCACCGACCCGGCGTCGTGCATCTTCGACGCGCCGCTGACCAAGGTGATCGGCAACCAGGTCAAGGTCGTCGGCTGGTACGACAACGAGTGGGGCTACTCCAACCGCCTCGCCGACCTGATCACCTACGTCGGCGAGACCCTCTGACCGTGGGGGACGTACTCCTCGCTCGGGCGACGTCGCCGGCAAGCGGGTCCTGGTCCGCTCCGACCTGAACGTCCCGCTCGACGGCACGACGATCACCGACGACGGCCGGATCCGGGCGAGCGTGCCGACCATCCGGGAGCTGGCCGAGGCCGGCGCCCGGGTGGTCGTGATCGCGCACCTCGGCCGCCCGAAGGGCGCGCCGGAGGACCGCTACTCGCTGCGCCCGGTCGCCGCCCGCCTCGGCGAGCTGCTCGGCCAGGACGTCGCGTTCGCGACCGACACGGTCGGGGAGAGCGCGCGGTCGACGGTCGACGGGCTCGCGGACGGCCAGGTCGCCGTGCTGGAGAACGTCCGGTTCAACCCGGGCGAGACCAGCAAGGACGACGCCGAGCGCGGTGCGTTCGCCGACCAGCTCGCCGCGCTCGCCGACGCGTTCGTCTCCGACGGGTTCGGCGTCGTGCACCGCAAGCAGGCGTCCGTGTACGACGTGGCGCAGCGGCTGCCGCACGCGATGGGCACCCTGGTCGGCCGACCGAGATCGACGTGCTGCGCCGGCTCACCGACGAGCCCGAGCGCCCGTACGTCGTCGTGCTCGGCGGCTCGAAGGTCTCCGACAAGCTCGGCGTCATCGACAACCTGCTCGGCAAGGCCGACAAGCTGCTGATCGGCGGCGGCATGGTGTTCACCTTCCTCAAGGCCCAGGGCCACGAGGTCGGCAAGAGCCTGCTCGAGGAGGACCAGCTCGACATCTGCCGCGCCTACCTCGAGCGCGCGGAGCAGTCCGGCGTCGAGATCCTGCTGCCGACCGACATCGTGGTCGACACCGCGTTCCCGTCGGGCGACCGCGACCCGGAGCCGCGCGTCGTGCCCGCCGACCGAGATCCCGGCCGACAGCCTCGGTCTGGACATCGGCCCGGAGTCGGCCGCGGCGTTCGCGGCCGCGCTCGCGGACGCGCGGACGGTCTTCTGGAACGGCCCGATGGGCGTCTTCGAGGTCGACGCCTTCGCCGACGGCACCCGTGCCGTCGCCGAGGCGCTGACCAAGATCGACGGGCTCTCCGTCGTCGGCGGCGGCGACTCCGCCGCCGCCGTCCGCACGCTCGGCTTCGACGAGAACGCGTTCGGCCACATCTCGACCGGTGGCGGCGCCAGCCTCGAGTACCTCGAGGGCAAGGAGCTCCCCGGCATCAAGGTCTTGGAGGACTGATGGCTGCTCGACCAAGAGCCGCACGCCGCTGATGGCGGGCAACTGGAAGATGAACCTGAACCACCAGGAAGCGGTGGTCCTGGTCCAGAAGCTCGCCTGGACGCTGGCGGACAAGAAGCACGACTACGCGCAGGCCGAGGTCGTCGTGCTGCCGCCGTTCACCGACCTGCGGTCGGTGCAGACGCTCGTCGACGGCGACCGGCTGCCGATCAAGTACGGCGCCCAGGACGTCTCCGACGCACGACTCGGGCGCCTACACCGGCGAGATCTCGGCCGGCATGCTCGCCAAGCTCGGCTGCTCGTACGTCGTGGTCGGCCACAGCGAGCGGCGCGCAGTACCACGCCGAGACCGACGCGGTCGTCAACGCCAAGGCGCACAAGGCGCTCGCCGCCGGCATGACGCCGATCGTGTGCGTGGGCGAGGGCCTGGAGGTCCGCCAGGCCGGCGAGCACGTGGCGCACTGCATGTCGCCAGGTCGACGGCTCGCTGGCGGGCTTCACCGCCGAGCAGGTCGCCGGCCTGGTGATCGCCTACGAGCCGGTGTGGGCGATCGGCACCGGCGAGGTGGCGACCCCGGACGACGCGCAGGAGGTCTGCGCGGCGATCCGGGCGCAGGTCCGCGAGGTCCACGGCGACGCCGCGGCGGACGCCGTACGCATCCTGTACGGCGGTTCGGTGAAGGCCGCGAACGTCGGCGGGATCATGGCGCAGCGCCGACGTCGACGGCTGTCTCGTGGGCGGCGCGAGCCTGCAGGTGGACGAGTTCGGCGGCATCTGCCGCTTCTACGACATGCCGGTCCTCTGATCCGCCGGACCTCTGACGTAGGCTCTGCGCCCGTGACTCTGCTCTTCACCATCATGCTCATGATCACCAGCGGTCTGATGATCCTGCTGGTGCTGCTCCACAAGGGCCGCGGCGGCGGTCTCTCGGACATGTTCGGCGGTGGCGTCTCCAGCTCCCTCGGCGGCTCGTCCGTCGCGGAGCGGAACCTCGACCGGCTCACGGTCGGGATCGGCGTCATCTGGTTTGCCTGCGTGATCGCCCTCGGGCTTCTGCTGGCGTACTGACAAGTCTTTCGAAAGGGAACTGATTCCGTGGCTGGTGGAGGAAACGCTATTCGCGGGAGCCGGGTCGGTGCCGGCCCGATGGGCGAGGCGGAGCGCGGCGAGGCCGCACCGCGTCAGGCAGTGACGTACTTCTGCGCGCACGAGCACCGCTCGGTGATCACGTTCTCGATCGAGGCCACCGTGCCGGACTCGTGGGACTGCCCCAAGTGCGGGCTGCCGGCCGGACGTGACTCCGACAACCCGCCGCCCGCGCCGAAGATCGAGCCCTACAAGACGCACCTGGCCTACGTGAAGGAGCGCCGCTCCGACCAGGAGGCGGCGGACATCCTCGACGAGGCGCTCAGCTGCTGCGCTCCCGCCGCAAGTCCGGCGACATCATCTTTTAGCTGCCTTGTGGTCCCGTGCGAAGCACGGGACCACAAGAATCTGCAGCAAGGTTGAGGAGCCGCGCGACCGAGGAACGAGGTCGCGACCGGCGTCTCGAAACCAGGACATGCGCGTTCCCTGACGAACCGCCCGCTACAGCTGGCTGGCCGCGTCGCCGGTCGAGGAACCAGATCGTCTCCTCGCGGCCGGTGACGCCGGCGGCGGGGATCTCGTGCACGTCGGCGCCGCCGAGGGCCGAGGCGACCGCCGCGGCCTTGCCGGCGCCGCTGACGAGGAACCACACCGACCGGGACCGGTTGAGGGCCGGCAAGGTGAGGCTGATCCGCTCCGGCGGCGGCTTCGGGGAGCCGGTGACGCCGACCGCGATCTCGTCGTCGACGTCGAGCTGCGGCGAAGCCCGGGAACAGCGAGGCGATGTGGCCGTCCGGGCCGATCCCGAGCATCACCACGTCGAACTCGCCGCTGCCGTGCTCGCGCAGCGTGTCGGCGTACGCCGCGGCGCCGGCCTCGACGTCGGCGGCGTCCGCCGTCGACGGCATCGCGTGCACGTTGGCCGGGTCGGCGCCGACCGCGTCGAGGAACGCCGCCCGGGCCTGACCGACGTTGCGGTCGGGGGAGTCGGGCGCGACGAACCGCTCGTCGCCCCACCAGACGACGACCCGGCTCCAGTCGACCTCGGAGCCGGGGGAGAGCCGGGCGATCTCGCGGTGGATGTCCTCGGCGATGGTGCCGCCGGTCAGCGCGATCTGCGGCACCCGCCGGCGCGCCTGGGCGTCGGCGAGCCGGGTGAGCAGCTCGCCGGCGACGGCGGTGGCCAGCGCGGCGGAGTCCTCGTGGACCTCGATGCGGGGCTCGCTCGTCACTTCTTCGCACCTTCCATCGCCACCAGCTTGCGGACGGTCTCGGCGTAGACGTCGTCCTCGTCGAGGCGACGCAGCTCCTCGGCGAGCAGCTCGGGCAGGTCGCGGCGCTTCAGGGCGACCGGGCGGTCGGGACGGCCCGGGGACGAGAGGGTCGCGAGCTTGCCGTCGGGCCGGGAGATCCGGGCGGTGCCCTCCTTGGTGGTCAGCATGACCTCGGTGATCCCGGGTCCCTGGGAGTTCTTGCGCTCGACCTTGACCCGCAGCCGGTCGGCGAGCCAGGCGACCAGGAGGTCGGCGCTCGGGCTGATCCGCTCGGCGGTGACCGACGCACCGGTGACCTTGACGGGACGCTGGTCGAGGGCCGCGGCCAGCAGCGCGCGCCACGGCGTGATCCGGGTCCAGGCCAGGTCGGTGTTGCCGGGCGTGTAGGTCGTGCACTGCTGGTGCATCGCCTTCGTCTTGCCGCGTACGGCGGCGGCGGCGTCGGTGATCCGACGCCGCGCCAGCCGCCCGAGCGGGTCCTCGGCCGGGTCCGCGGGCGGGTGGCTGGGCCACCAGATCGCGACCGGCGAGTCCGGGCAGCAGCAGCGGGAGCACCACCGAGTCGGCGTGCTTGACCACCTCGCCGCGCAGCCGGATCAGCGCGGTCTCGCCGCTCCAGCCCGAGCCGGTGCCGACCTGGGCGTTGATCTCCGCGGCGCCTCGGCGCGTCGCCGAGGATCACGCCGAGCACGCGGGCAGGGTGCTCGTGGGACGCCGCGCGGGCGGCCTTCATGGCGTCCTCGGCGTCGTCCTCGTCGACCACGATGATCAGCGTCATCACCATGCCCATCGCCGGGCTGCCGGCCCGGGAGCGGGCCCGGATGAACTCCGCGGCGATCTCCGCAGAGTTTGTGTCCAGGTCAGCTCGATCATCGGGTCGCCTCCACGTCCTTCCGTCTCGGGCCAGCATCGCGTCCGCGGACGCCGGACCCCAGGTGCCCGAGGGGTACGGGTCGGGCTTGCCCTTGCCGGCCGCGTCCTGCTTCGCCCAGTGCTCGAGGATCGGGTCGAGGATCTGCCAGGACAGCTCGACCTCCTCGTGCCGGGGGAACAGCGGCGGGTCGCCGAGGAGCACGTCGAGGATCAGCCGCTCGTAGGCCTCGGGAGAGGACTCGGTGAACGAGCCGCCGTACACGAAGTCCATGTTGACGTCGCGGATCTCCATCTGGGTGCCCGGCACCTTCGAGCCGAACCGCAGGGTGATGCCCTCGTCGGGCTGCACCCGGATCACCAGCGCGTTGTGGGTGAGCTCCTCGGTCGACGCGGCGGCGAACGGCTGGTGCGGCGCCCGCTTGAACACGATCGCGACCTCGGTGACCCGGCGGCCGAGCCGCTTGCCGGTGCGCAGGTAGAACGGGACGCCCGGCCCAGCGGCGGGTGTCGACGTTGAGCTTGACCGCCGCGAACGTCTCGGTCGTGGAGCTGCGCCTTGATGCCGTCCTCGTCGAGGAAGCCGCCCACCTTCTCGCCGCCGGCCCAGCCGGCGGCGTACTGGCCGCGGGCCGTGGTCAGGTCGAGCCGGTTCGGCAGCGTCGACGCTGGAGAGGACCTTCTGCTTCTCGATCCGCACGTTCTCGGCGTCGAACGAGATCGGCTCCTCCATCGCGACCAGGCACATCAGCTGGAGCAGGTGGTTCTGGATCACGTCGCGGGCGGCGCCGATGCCGTCGTAGTAGCCGGCGCGGCCGCCGATGCCGACGTCCTCGGCCATGGTGATCTGCACGTGGTCGACGTAGTTGGCGTTCCAGATCGGCTCGAACATCTCGTTGGCGAAGCGCAGCGCCAGGATGTTCTGCACGGTCTCCTTGCCGAGGTAGTGGTCGATCCGGAAGACCGAGCCGGTCGGGAACACCTCGGCCAGGGTCGCGTTCAGGGCCCGCGCCGACTCGAGGTCGTGGCCGAACGGCTTCTCGACGACGACCCGGCGCCACGAGCCCTCCTGCGGGGAGGACAGCCCGTGCTCCTTGAGCTGGCCGACGACGTCGCCGAAGAAGCCGGGCGGGATCGCGAGGTAGAACGCGTGGTTGCCGCCGGTGCCGCGGACCTCGTCGAGCTCCTCGATGGTCCGGCGCAGCTGGTCGAAGGCGTGGTCGTCGTCGAAGTCGCCGGGCACGAACCGGAACCCCTCGGCGAGCTGCTCCCACACCTCCTCGCGGAACTCGGTGCGGGCGTACTGCTTCACCGAGTCGTGGACGATCTGCGCGAAGTCCTGGTCCGCCCAGTCGCGGCGGGCGAAGCCGATGAGGCTGAAGCCGGGCGGCAGCAGGCCGCGGTTCGCGAGGTCGTAGATCGCCGGCATGATCTTCTTGCGCGACAGGTCGCCGGTGACGCCGAAGAGCACCATGCCGCAGGGGCCGGCGATCCGCGGCAGTCGCCGGTCGCGCGGGTCGCGGAGCGGGTTCGTGTAGGTCATCGGCTGCGCTGCTCCCGGTAGTAGGCGATCAGGGCTCGGGTGGACGCGTCCTGGGCGGCGAGCGCGGCGCCGTCGCCGGCGATCGCCGGGCCGACCTGCTGGGCCAGCTGCTTGCCGAGCTCGACGCCCCACTGGTCGAAGCTGTCGATGCCCCACACGACGCCCTCGACGAAGGTCAGGTGCTCGTACAGCGCCACCAGCTGCCCGAGCACGGACGGCGTGAGCTCCGGCGCCATGATCGACGTGGTCGGCCGGTTGCCGGTGAACACCCGGGCCGGTACGACGGCTTCGCGGTGTCCCCTCCGCGCGCACCTCGTCGGCGGTCTTGCCGAACGCGAGGGCGCTGGTCTGGGCGAGGAAGTTCGCCAGGAACAGCTCGTGCACGTCGACCCCGCCGTCCTGCAGCGGGTAGGCGGGGTTGGCGAACGCGATGAAGTCGGCCGGGATCAGCCGGGTGCCCTGGTGGATCAGCTGGTAGAACGCGTGCTGGCCGTTGGTGCCGGGCTCGCCCCAGTAGACCTCGCCGGTCTCGGTCGACACGGCGGTGCCGTCCCAGCGGACGCCCTTGCCGTTCGACTCCATGGTGAGCTGCTGGAGGTACGCCGGGAACCGGTGCAGCAGCTGGGCGTAGGGGAGCACCGCGTGGCTCTCGGCGCCGAGGAAGTTGGTGTACCAGACGTTGAGCAGCCCCATCAGCAGCGGCACGTTGCGCGCCGGCTCCGTCGTACGGAAGTGCTCGTCCATCGTGTGGAAGCCGGCGAGCAGCTCGGCGAACCGCTCCGGACCGATCGCCACCACGAGCGAGGTCCCGATCGCCGAGTCCATCGAGTAGCGGCCGCCGACCCAGTCCCAGAAGCCGAACGCGTTGGCGGGGTCGATCCCGAAGTCGGCCACCTTGTCGAGCGCGGTGGAGACCGCGACGAAGTGCCTGGCGACCGCTTCCTTCTCGTCGTGGCCTGCCAGCCCGTCGAGGAGCCAGGCCTTGCACAGCCGCGCGTTGGTGAGCGTCTCGAGGGTGCCGAACGTCTTGCTGGAGACGATGAACAGCGTCGTCGCCGGATCGAGGCCGGCGAGCGTGGTCGCCGCGTCGGTCGGGTCGATGTTGCTGATGAACCGGCACTCGAGCCCGTCCTGGCGGTACGGCGCCAGCGCTTCGTACGCCATCACCGGGCCGAGGTCGGACCCGCCGATGCCGATGTTGACGACGGTGCGGACCCGCTCGCCGGTGACGCCCGTCCAGGCGCCGCTGCGGACCTTCTCGGCGAACTCGTAGACCCGGCCCAGGACGTCGTGGACGTCGGCGACGACGTCCTGTCCGTCGACCTCGAGCGATGCATCCGCAGGCAGCCGCAGCGCCGTGTGGAGTACGGCGCGGTCCTCGGTGACGTTGATGTGGTCACCGCGGAACATCGCGTCGCGGCGGGCGGCGACGCCGACCTCCTCGGCCAGCGCGAGCAGCGCGGCGAGGACCGGCTCGTCCAGCAGCGACTTCGACAGGTCGACGTGGAGGTCGCCCGCGCCGAACGTCAGCCGCTCCACCCGGCCCGGGTCCTCGTCGAACCAGCGGCGCAGGTCGGGCGCGAAGTCTGCGGCGAGGGCGCTCAGCCGCGCCCACGCCTCCGTCGAGGTCGGGTCGACGGGCGGCCACCCGCGTCTGCGTCAACCGACTAGCCGGCCGCCGCCATCTGGCCCTCGACGGTCGCGACCAGCTCGATGCCAGGACTTCTTGAACTTGTCGACACCCTCGGTCTCGAGGACGACCAGCACGTCATCGAAGTCGATGCCGACCGCGGCCAGCCGGTCGAAGACCGCCTGCGCCTCGGCGACCCGGCCGGTCACCGTGTCACCAGTGACCTCGCCGTGGTCGGCGAAGGCGTCGAGCGTCTTCTCGGGCATCGTGTTCACGGTGTCGGCGACGACCAGGTCCGCGACGTACATCGTGTCGGAGTAGTCCGGGTTCTTCACGCCGGTCGACGCCCACAGCGGGCGCTGCGGGTTCGCGCCGGCGTCGGCGAGCGACTTCCAGCGGTCGCTGGCGAGCACCTCCTCGAACGCGCCGTACGCGAGCCGGGCGTTGGCGACCGCGGCCTGGCCGCGCAGGGCGAGTGCCTCGTCGGTGCCGATCGCCTCCAGACGCGGGTCGATCTCGGTGTCGACCCGCGACACGAAGAACGACGCCACGGACTGGATCCGGCCCAGGTCGAGACCCGCGTCGCGGGCCGCCTCCAGGCCGGAGAGGTAGGCGTCCATGACCTCGCGGTAGCGCTGGATGCCGAAGATCAGGGTCACGTTGACGCTGATGCCCTGGGCGATCGCGGCGCTGATCGCCGGCAGGCCCTCACGGGTCGCGGGGATCTTGATCAGCGACGTTCGGGCGGTCCACCGCGGCCCAGAGCGCCTGCGCCGAGGCGATGGTGCCCTCGGTGTCGTTGGCGAGGTCCGGCTCCACCTCGATCGAGACCCGGCCGTCGGCCTTCGTCGACGCGAAGACCGGCTGCATGATGTCGCACGCGTTGCGGACGTCCTCGGTGGTCAGCTCGAACACCACCCGGTCGACCGGCTCGCCCTTGTCGACGAGCTGGGCGACCTGCTCGTCGTACCGCTCGCCGTTGGCGATCGCGGCGGCGAAGATCGTCGGGTTGGTGGTCACGCCGACGACCTGCTTCTCCGCGATCAGCTCGGCGAGGTTCCCGGTCTCGATGCGCTCACGGGACAGGTCGTCGAGCCAGATCGACACTCCGGCGTCGGACAGTGCCTTCAAACGGTCAGTCATCGGATGCTCCTCATGCTGTCGTGGGCGGCGGCGGTGACCGCTTCCGCGGTGACGCCGAACTCCTGGTAGATCCGGGCGAAGTCGGCCGAGGCGCCGTAGTGGTCGATCGAGACGATCCGGCCGTGGTCGCCGACGTACTCGCGCCAGCCCTGCTTGACGCCGGCCTCGACCGACACCCGGGCCTTCACGATCGGCGGGATCACGGTGTCGCGGTAGGACTGGTCCTGGTCCTCGAACCACTCCCGGCACGGCATCGACACGACGCGAGCCCGGACGCCGGCCTCGGCGAGCCTGCTTGCGGGCGGCGACGGCGAGCTGGACCTCCGAGCCGGTGGCGATCAGGACGACGTCGGGTGCGCCGCCGTCGGCATCGATCAGCACGTAGCCGCCTCGGTGAACGTCGGCCGTGTCGGCGAAGCCCTCGGCGCCGCGCGGGAAGACCGGCACGTTCTGCCGGGTCAGCGCGAGCGCGGCGGGCCGGTCGGTGTGACCGAGGATCGTGTGCCAGCACGCCGCGGTCTCGTTGGCGTCCGCCGGGCGTACGACGTCGAGGCCGGGCATCGCGCGCAGCGCGGCGAGGTGCTCGATCGGCTGGTGGGTCGGGCCGTCCTCGCCGAGCCCGATCGAGTCGTGGGTCCAGACGTAGGTCACCGGCAGCTGGCTCAGCGCCGCGACCCGGACCGCTCCGCGCATGTAGTCGGAGAACGTGAGGAAGGTCCCACCGAAGACGCGGGTGAGGCCCTCGGCCGCGATGCCGTTCATGATCGCGCCCATGCCGTGCTCGCGGATGCCGAAGTGGAGCACGCGGCCCTGGTACGGGTCGGCCTTCCACTCCTCGACGCCCCCGCCCTCGGGCAGGAACGACGGCGCCGACTTGATCGTCGTGTTGTTCGACCCGGCGAGGTCGGCCGAGCCGCCCCAGAGCTCCGGCATCAGCGGTGCGATCGCGTTGATCACCTCGCCGGAGGCGACCCGGGTCGCGACGCCCTTCTCGCTCGCCTCGAACGTCGGGAGCGCGTCGGCGAGGCCGTCGGGGAGGGTGCGGGCCTTGAGCCGGTGCAGGAGCGTGGCGGCGTCGGGGTTGGCGCTCGCCCAGGCGTCGTACTGCTCGTCCCAGGCCGCACCCAGGGCGGCGCCGCGCTCACTCAGCTTGCGGGTGTGCGCGATGACGTCGTCGGGCACCTCGAAGGTCTTGTCGGGGTCCCAGCCGAGCACCTTCTTGGTGGCCGCGACCTCGGCGTCGCCGAGCGCGCTGCCGTGCGCCTTCTCGGTGCCCTGAGCGTTCGGGGCGGGCCACGCGATGATCGTGTCGAGCACGATGAGCGACGGCTTGTCGGTCACCCGGCCGGCCGCGGTGATCGCCTTGTGGAGCGCGGGCACGTCCTCGACGTACTCCTTGCCGCCGTTGGTCCAGTCGACGACCTGGACGTGCCAGCCGTACGCCTGGTAGCGCGCCGCGACGTCCTCGGTGAAGGCGATGTCGGTGTCGCCCTCGATCGAGATCCGGTTGCGGTCGTAGATCATCGTCAGGTTGCCGAGCTCCTGGGTGCCGGCGATCGAGCTGGCCTCGCCGCTCACGCCTTCCTGGAGGTCACCGTCGGAGCACATGACGTAGACGTGGTGGTCGAAGAGGCTCTCGCCGGGAGCGGCATCGGGGTCGAGCAGGCCGTGCACGCGACGGGCGGACATCGCCATGCCGACGGCGTTCGCGACGCCCTGGCCGAGCGGGCCGGTGGTGACCTCGACGCCCGCGGTGTGGTGGAGCTCGGGGTGGCCGGGGGTCTTCGAGCCCCAGGTGCGCAGCGCCTGGAGGTCCTCGAGCTCGAGGCCGAAGCCGCCGAGGTAGAGCTGCGTGTAGAGCGTGATGCTCGAGTGGCCGCACGACAGCACGAACCGGTCGCGGGCGATCCAGCGCGGGTCGGCGGGGTCGTGCCGCATCACCTTCTGGAACAGCAGGTACGCCGCCGGCGCCAGGCTCATCGCGGTGCCCGGGTGCCCGTTGCCGACCTTCTGGACGGCGTCCATCGCGAGCACTCGCGCCGTGTCCACCGCCTTCTGGTCGAGGTCGGTCCAGTCCAGCGCAGAGGTGTTGCTCACAGGGTTCCTTTCGGGTGGATCAGGCGATGCCGAGCCTACCCATGCTCTGGCGATAGACTCGCACTCGTCCATCGCCCTAGGCGGTACCCGCCATCTCGCTCGAGGAACCCAGTGACGTACGTCGGCCAGTCGGCTTCTGCTGCGCAGCAGCCAGCGGCGGACCGGGCGACCGCGAAGGACGTCATCGCGGCGTACGTCGGGCTCACCAAGCCGCGGGTCATCGAGCTGCTGCTGCTGACGACGGTGCCGGTGATGTTCTTCGCCGCCGGCGGCGTCCCGGACCTCGGCCTGGTCGTCGCGACCGTGGTCGGCGGGACGTTCTCGGCCGGCTCGGCGTCGGTGTTCAACTGCGTCTACGACCGCGACATCGACGAGCAGATGCGACGTACCCGCCGCCGGGCGATCCCGCGGCACATCGTGTCGCCGCGCGCGGCGCTCGTCTTCGGCTTCGTGCTGGGGATCCTGTCGACGGTGATCCTCTACGTGTGGGTCAACCCGCTCTCGGCGCTGCTCGCGGTGGTCGCCAACGCGTTCTACGTCTTCGGCTACACGATGGTCCTGAAGCGGCGCACCACCCAGAACATCGTCTGGGGCGGCCTGGCCGGCTGCTTCCCGGCCCTGATCGGCTGGACCGCCGTCACCGGCGAGCTGTCCTGGACGCCGGTCGTGCTGTTCGCGGTGGTGTTCTTCTGGACGCCGCCGCACACCTGGGCGCTGGCGCTGCGCTACCGCGAGGACTACGCCAACGTCGACGTGCCGATGCTCCCGGTCGTCGCGCCCGCCGCCGAGGTCGGCCGGCAGATCGTCATCTACAGCTGGGTGATGGTCGCCACGTCGCTGCTGCTGTGGCCGGTCGCCGACACCGGGCTGTTCTACCCGATCGCGGCAGCCGTCCTCGGCGCCGGCTTCCTGCTCGAGGCGCACCGGATGTGGACCCGCACCAAGGGCACCGAGAACCTCGCGCTGATCCAGCCGATGCGGCTGTTCCACTCCTCGAACCTCTACCTGTCGCTGCTGTTCGTCGCGGTCGCTCTCGACCCGCTCATCAGCCGATAGAAGTTCTTGCGCCGCCAGGCAACCGATCGGCGCGCCACGACGTCTGAGGTATGACGGCGGCCAGCCCGTCCACGGGGGTACGGGCGGCCGCCGTCACCATGCCTGGGCGTCGCGGGTTTCACCGGTCGCCCGGTGAACCGGCGGACACGCCGAGCGGCAACGGCGAGTCGTGCGGGTTTCGGCGGTCAGCCGGTGAAACCCGCGGGCTCCCGCACCTGGATCAGCGCCCAGGTGACCGTCGCCGAGACCAGCGCCGCGCCGAGCATGTGGAAGCCGACCAGGACGATCGGCAGGTCGGTGAAGTACTGCACGAACCCGATCCCGCCCTGGGCCAGCTCGACGCCGAGCAGCACCGCCACGGCGCGACGGGTGGCCGTCGGCAGCCGCTTCGCGACGACGGCGAACAGCAGCCCGACGGTGAGCCCGACCAGCAGGAAGACCGCGTCGGCGTGCAGCTGGCTCCACTGGAGCGGGTCCAGCCCGTTGCGCTCGGCGTCCTGGTCGCCCGCGTGCGGGCCGGAGCCGGTCACGATGGTGCCGAGGTAGAGGACGACCCAGGCGGTGGCGAACGTCGTCCAGGCGAGCCCGAGCAGCGCTCCACCGCGGAGGTACGGCGGGGGCAGGGTGGTCGACCCGGTGCAGGAACAGCATCGCGACGCCGATGATCGCCATCGAGCAGAGCAGGTGCAGCGAGACGATCCACGGGTTGAGGTCGGTGAGCACGGTGATCCCGCCGATCACGGCCTGCGCGGGGATCCCGAGCCCCATGATCAGCGCCAGCCGCGCAGGTCGCGACGGCCGGACTGCCAGGCCGCCACGAACGTGCCGACCGCGACGGCCACCAGGACGTAGGTCAGCATCCGGTTGCCGAACTCGATGACCGAGTGCACGTCGTACGCGCCGTGCGGGGTGAACGACTCCTCGGTGCAGCGCGGCCAGGTCGGGCAGCCGAGGCCGGACCCGGTGAGCCGGACCACGCCGCCGGTGACGACGATGCCGATGTTGGCGACGATCGAGGCCCAGGCCCAGCCGGTGAGCCAGCGGTCCAGGTGCCGCACCCGCTCGGTCACTCCCACTTGAACGTCCTTGCGGTGAGGACGGTGCCGAGCACCGCCCAGCCGAGCAGCACGGCCAGGTCGCGCCAGGCCACCACGCCGTCGATCAGGGACGACCGCATCGCGCTGCCGAGCGCCCCGGAGGGCAGCCAGCGGACCACGTCGCCGAACGCGCCGTACGCCGAGATCGGCAGCACGACCGCGCCGCCGGCGAGCAGCAGCAGGTAGACCAGGTTGGCCGCGGCCAGCGTCGCCTCGGCGCGCAGCGCCCCGGCGAGGAAGAGTCCGAGGGCGGCGAACGCGGCGGTCCCGAGGACGACGGCGAGCACCGCGCCGGTGACGCCGGTGGCCGGGTCCCAGCCGAGCGCGAACGCGACGATCGAGATGACGACGATCTGCATCGCCTCGACGAGGAGCAGGCCGCCGATCTTCCCGGCGAGCAGCCCGGAGCGGGGCAGCGGCGAGGCGCCGAGGCGCTTGATCACGCCGTAGCGCCGCTCGAAGCCGGTGGCGATCGCCAGGGACGTGAACGCGGTGGACATGATCGCCAGCGCCAGCACGCCGGGGGCGAACACGTCGATCGCGGAGTGCTCGAGCTCGATGCCGACCCGGTCGGCTCCGGTGACGCCGCCGATCAGCACGATGACCGGGATCACCACGGCGAGCAGCAGCTGCTCGCCGTTGCGCAGCATCAGCTTCGACTCCATCGCGGCCTGCGCGCGCACCTGGCGGTGCAGCGGCGCGGCGCCGGGCATGGGGGTGAAGGTGCGTCATGGAGTCAGCTCCCGGCCGGTGAGCTGGAGGAACACGTCCTCCAGGTTGCGCTGGCCCAGGGTCAGGGACTCCGGGAGTACGTCGTTCTCCTCGCACCAGCGGGACACCTTCGCGAGCGTCGAGGCGTCCGCGGGGCCGACCACCAGCAGGCTGCGCTCGTCGAGCTGGGTGACCTCGGTCCCGGCGCCGAGGGTTCCGCGCAGCGACTCGGGCGACCCGGCGGGGAACGGTCGGGTCACGACCAGCCGGATCGTGGCCTGGGTGCCGCCGCGGGTCAGCTCGAGCGGCGATCCGGAGGCGATCAGCCGGCCGCGGTCGATGATGTGGATCCGGTCGGCGAGCCGCTCGGCCTCGTCCATGTAGTGCGTGGTGAGCACGACCGTCACGCCGTCGCCGCGGAGCTCCTCGAGCAGCTCCCACGTCGTACGCCGCGCCTGCGGGTCCATGCCGGCGGTCGGCTCGTCGACGAACACGATCTCGGGGCGGCCGACCAGCGCCATCGCCAGGCCGAGCCGCTGCTGCTGGCCGCCGGACAGCCGGCGGTACGGCGTGCGGCCGCAGTCGCCCAGCCCGAGGCGCTCGGAGAGCATCGCGGTGTCCAGCGGGTGCGCGTGCAGGCGCGCGACGTGGTCGAGCATCTCCATGGCGCGTACGCCGCTCCAGGCGCCGCCGCCCTGGAGCATCACGCCGATCCGGGGGAGCAGCGCACGGCGGTCGCGGGTCGGGTCGAGCCCGAGCACCCGCACCGACCCCCGCTGCGGCTTCCGGTAGCCCTCGCACGTCTCGAGCGTGGTGGTCTTGCCGGCGCCGTTCGGACCCAGCACGGCGGTGATGGTGGAGCGCTCCACGGTGAGCGACAGGCCGTCGACGGCTACCTTGTCGCCGTACCTCATCACCAGGCCGTCGACGGACACGGCAGGGGAGGCGTCGGGCACGCCCGTCAGTGTAGGGAGCAGGGCGGTGTGGCCCGGCTCACGCCCTCCCCTGGATGACAGGGCGAGGTAAGGGTTGCCTTCCTTGAACCCCTCCAAGCAATAACGGCACACTGGTGTTGTGGAATTCGACGAGAGCCTGGTTTCCGGGCACGACCAGACCACGCGTCAGCGTGTGGCCCGGTCGATCCTCGTCAACGGACCGTCCACCGCTGCGGCCCTCGCCGAGCGTCTTGACCTGACGCCCGCGGCGGTCCGCCGGCACCTCGACCAGCTGCTCGAAGAGGGCGCCGTCGAGGCCCGGGAGCCGCGCAGCCAGGCGGCCCGCGGCCGCGGTCGGCCGGCGAAGGTGTTCGCGCTCACCGAGGCGGGACGCGACGGCTTCGACCAGCAGTACGACGACCTCGCCGTCCAGGCGCTCCGGTTCCTGGCCGAGACCGGTGGCGAGGAGGCGGTCCGGGAATTCGCGGCCCGCCGGATGGCGTTCATCCCAGAGCGGTTCGAACGGATCCGCGCGGAGCACCCCGAGCTCGGTTCTGCCGAGATCCTGGCTCGCGTCTTCAGCGACGAGGGGTACGCCGCGTCGGTTCGCGACCTGCCGGTGGGGGAGCAGCTGTGCCAGCAGCACTGCCCGGTCTCCCACGTCGCCCACGAGTTCCCCCAGCTGTGCGAGGCCGAGACCGAGGCGATCAGCCAGGTCCTCGGCCGCCACGTACAGCGGCTGGCCACGATCGCCCACGGCGACGGGGTCTGCACCACATGCATTCCGAGCACACCCATCGAGAAGAAGGAGCGGGTCAGCTCATGACCTCCATCGAAGAGCTCAACCCGGAGCTTCAGGGCATCGGTCGTTACGACTTCGGCTGGGCCGACTCTGACGTCGCCGGGGCGACCGCGAAGCGTGGTCTCAACGAGGACGTCGTCCGCGACATCTCCTCGAAGAAGAGCGAGCCGCAGTGGATGCTCGACCTGCGCCTGAAGGGCCTGAAGCTCTTCGGCCGCAAGCCGATGCCGAACTGGGGCTCCGACCTCTCTGGGATCGACTTCGACAACATCAAGTACTTCGTGCGCTCCAGCGAGAAGCAGGCGGCCACGTGGGATGACCTGCCCGAGGAGATCAAGAACACCTACGACCGGCTCGGCATCCCGGAGGCGGAGAAGCAGCGCCTCGTGTCGGGTGTGGCGGCTCAGTACGAGTCCGAGGTCGTCTACCACTCGATCCGCGAGGACCTCGAGGAGCAGGGTGTCCTCTTCCTCGACACCGACACCGCGCTCAAGGAGCAGCCGGAGCTGTTCCAGGAGTACTTCGGCACGGTGATCCCGGTCGGCGACAACAAGTTCGCCGCGCTGAACACCGCGGTCTGGTCGGGCGGCTCGTTCATCTACGTCCCGCCGGGCGTCCACGTGGACATCCCGCTGCAGGCGTACTTCCGGATCAACACCGAGAACATGGGCCAGTTCGAGCGGACCCTGATCATCGTCGACGAGGGCGCCTACGTGCACTACGTCGAGGGCTGCACCGCGCCGATCTACAGCTCCGACTCACTGCACTCCGCGGTCGTCGAGATCATCGTGAAGAAGGGCGGCCGCTGCCGCTACACGACGATCCAGAACTGGTCGAACAACGTGTACAACCTGGTCACCAAGCGCGCCGTCTGCGAGGCCGGCGCGACCATGGAGTGGGTCGACGGCAACATCGGCTCCAAGGTGACCATGAAGTACCCCGCGGTCTACCTGATGGGTGAGCACGCCAAGGGCGAGACCCTGTCGATCGCGTTCGCCGGCGAGGGCCAGCACCAGGACGCCGGCGCCAAGATGGTGCACGCCGCTCCGCACACCTCGTCCTCGATCCTGTCGAAGTCGGTGGCCCGTGGCGGTGGCCGGACGTCGTACCGCGGCCTGATCCAGATCAACGAGGGCGCGTACGGCTCGAAGTCGAACGTGCTCTGCGACGCGCTGCTGGTCGACCAGATCAGCCGCAGCGACACCTACCCGTACGTCGACATCCGCGAGGACGACGTGTCGATGGGCCACGAGGCGAGCGTCTCGAAGGTCTCCGACGACCAGCTCTTCTACCTCATGTCGCGAGGCATGGAGCAGGACGAGGCGATGGCGATGATCGTCCGCGGCTTCATCGAGCCGATCGCCAAGGAGCTGCCGATGGAGTACGCCCTCGAGCTCAACCGGCTCATCGAGCTGCAAATGGAAGGCGCAGTGGGTTAACCCCTCGGTGGTTGAGGTGCGAGCGAAGCGAGCCTCGAAACCACCACCTGCCATCCAACCAACGCACGTAGAGAGAACTCTGTAGTGACTGTGACCGACACTGCCCGCGAGAGCGTGGCGTCCGCCGTCGAGCCGGGCGAGGCGTTCAGCCACCTGAACCCGCCCCCGTCGTACGACCTGGCAGACCACCCGCTCCCGAACGGGCGCGAGGAGATCTGGCGCTTCACGCCGCTCAAGCGGCTGCGCGGGATCCTCGACGGCGAGGCGTCCACCGCCGCGCTGACGTGGGAGACCACGTTGCCCGCCGGCGTGACCCTGACCGAGATCAGCGACGGCCGAGGCCCGTGAGATCGGCGAGCTCGCGCCCAACGACCGGCCCTCGGCGCTGGCCGCCGCGAACGCCGGGGCGCTGCTGCTCGACGTACCGGCCGACGCCGAGATCGCCGAGCCGATCGTGCTCCGCCTGCACGGCGAGTCCGTCGACGACCTGGTCTGGGGCCGCCTGGTGATCCGGGTCGGCCGGCACGCCCAGGCGACGGTCGCGATCCTGCACACCGGCTCCGCCCGCTACTCCGCGATCACCACGGTGCTCGTCGGCGACGGCGCGGCCGCCAACGTGCTCTCGCTGCAGGACTGGGACGACGACGCGGTGCACCTCGGCCGCGACGCGATCCGGGTCGGCCGCGACGCGACGGTCAAGCACACGTCGATCAGCTTCGGCGGCGACGTGGTCCGCATGCACGCCAACGTCGAGTACGACGGCCCCGGCGGCGACGCCGAGCTGCTCGGCCTGTACTTCGCCGACGAGGGCCAGCACCTCGAGCACCGGCTGTTCGCCGACCACACCGCGCCGAAGACCAAGAGCCACGTGCTCTACAAGGGCGCGCTGCAGGGCCAGGGCGCGCACACGGTCTGGATCGGCAACGTGCTGATCCGCAAGGTCGCCGAGGGCATCGAGACGTACGAGGAGAACCGCAACCTGGTCCTCTCCGACGGCTGCCAGGCCGACTCGGTGCCGAACCTCGAGATCGAGACCGGCGAGATCGTGGGCGCCGGCCACGCGTCCGCGACCGCCCGGTTCGACGACGAGCAGCTGTTCTACCTGCGCTCGCGCGGCGTCTCGGAGAAGGAGGCGCGCCGCCTGGTCGTGCACGGCTTCTTCAACGACCTGATCCGCAAGGTCGGCATCCCGATGATCGAGGAGAAGCTGCTCGAGACGGTCGAGGCGGAGCTCGCCAAGAACGTCATCCTGAAGGACTTCGGGACCCTGATGGCTTTCGAGACGCGGGCCTGCGGCTTCGAGCCGAGCGACGTACCCACCGACGAGGCGCTCGGCGTCACGGTCGGCGAGTACGACGTCGCGGTCGCCGGCCACGACGGCGAGTACTTCGCCGTCCAGGACCTCTGCTCCCACGCCGCGGTCGCGCTCAGCGAGGGCGAGGTCGAGGACTGCACGGTCGAGTGCTGGCTGCACGGCTCGCGCTTCGACCTCCGCACCGGCAAGCCCACCGGCCTCCCGGCCACCGAACCTGTCGCCACCTTCCCGCTGGAAGTGCGGGGCGACGACATCTACGTAGACACGACCACCACCCTGAACGGAGTCACCCCCTCATGAGCACCCTCGAGATCAAGGACCTGCAGGTCTCGGTCAGCACCGACGACGGCCCCAAGGAGATCCTCAAGGGCGTCACGCTGACCATCAAGGACGGCGAGACGCACGCGATCATGGGCCCGAACGGGTCTGGCAAGTCGACGCTGGCCTACTCGATCGCGGGCCACCCGAAGTACGACATCACCGGCGGCACCGTCACCCTCGACGGCGAGGACGTGCTGGCGATGACCGTCGACGAGCGCGCCCGCGCCGGGATGTTCCTCGCGATGCAGTACCCCGTCGAGGTGCCCGGCGTCTCGGTGTCGAACTTCCTGCGCACCGCCAAGACCGCCCTCGACGGCGAGGCCCCGAAGCTCCGCACCTGGGTCAAGGACGTCAACGCCGCGCTCGAGCAGCTGAACCTCGACCCGACGTTCGGCACCCGCTCGGTCAACGAGGGCTTCTCCGGTGGCGAGAAGAAGCGCCACGAGATCGCCCAGCTCGAGCTGCTGAACCCGAAGTTCGCGATCCTCGACGAGACCGACTCCGGCCTCGACATCGACGCGCTGAAGATCGTGTCCGAGGGCGTGAACCGGTTCCGCGCCCAGGACGGCAAGGGCGTCCTGCTGATCACGCACTACACGCGGATCCTGCGCTACATCGAGCCCGACCACGTCCACGTCTTCGTCGACGGCAAGGTCGCCGAGTCGGGCGGCCCGGAGCTGGCCGATGAGCTCGAGGCCAACGGTTACGAGAAGTACCTCACGGCGGCGGTCTGACATGACCACCGTGCAGCTGCCCGGACTCCTCCCTGAGCTGGAGGTGATCCGCGCCGACTTCCCGATCCTGACGCGGACCACACCGGGCGGTCTGCCGCTGGTCTACCTCGACAGCGCCAACACCTCGCAGAAGCCGCAGGTCGTCATCGACACGATGGTCGACCACCTCGAGCGGCACAACGCCAACGTCGCGCGGGCCATGCACCTGCTGGGTGCGGAGGCGACCGAGGCGTTCGAGGGTGCTCGCGACAAGGTGGCGGCCTTCATCAACGCGCCGTCGCGCAACGAGGTCGTGTTCACGAAGAACGCCACGGAGGCGCTGAACCTCCTCGCTCGCACCATCGCACTCGGACCTGGCGACAACGTCGTGGTCACGGAGATGGAGCACCACTCCAACATCGTGTCGTGGCAGCTGGCGTGCGAGCGCGCGGGTGCCGAGCTGCGGTGGTTCGGGATCACCGACGACGGCCAGCTCGACCTGAGCAACGCCGACCAGCTGATCGACGAGCGCACCAAGGTGGTCGCCTTCACCTGGGTCTCCAACATGCTCGGCACGATCAACCCGGTCGTCGACCTCGTGGCGCGGGCCGCGGCGGTCGGCGCCTACTCGGTGATCGACGCGTCCCAGGCTGCACCTCAGCTGCCGGTCGACGTGGCGGCGACGGGGTGCGATTTCCTGGTGTTCACCGGTCACAAGGTCGTCGGTCCGACGGGCATCGGTGTGCTCTGGGGCCGCGAGGAGCTGCTCAACCAGCTCCCGCCGTTCCACGGTGGCGGCGAGATGATCGAGACCGTGACGATGGCGAAGTCGACCTACGCCAAGGCGCCCGCACCGCTTCGAGGCCGGCACCCCGCCGATCGTCGAGGCGGTCGGGCTCGGCGCGGCGGTCGATTACCTGTCCCACATCGGGATGGACGCGATCCACCGGCACGAGCAGACGATCACGGCGTACGCGCTCGAGGGCCTGGCCACCATCCCGGGGCTGTCGGTCCTCGGGCCGCTGGATGCCACCGAGCGCGGGGGAGCGATCTCGTTCGAGATCGACGGGGTGCACCCGCACGACGTCGCGCAGGTGCTCGACTCGCGCGGCATCGCGGTCCGGGCCGGCCACCACTGCGCACGGCCCGCGCACGCGCGCTTCGGCGTGCAGAGCTCGACCCGGATGTCGTCGTACCTCTACACGACGCCGACCGAGATCGACGCGCTGGTCGAGGGCCTGGAATACACCCGCTCGTACTTCAAGTTGGGCTGATCGATGACCCAGGAGCTCGACGCGCTGTACCAGGAGATCATCCTGGACCACTACAAGAACCCCCACCACAAGGGACTCCGTGAGCCCTTCGAGGCGGAGGTGCACCACGTGAACCCGACCTGCGGCGACGAGGTGACGCTCCGCGTCCACGTCTCCGACGGCGTCGTCTCCGACGTGTCGTACGACGCGGTCGGCTGCTCGATCTCGCAGGCATCCGCGTCGGTGCTGACCGACCTGGTGATCGGCAAGCCGGTCGACGAGGCGATGTCGATCCACGAGTCGTTCCTGACCCTGATGCAGGGCAAGGGGACCGTGGAGCCCGACGAGGACGTCCTGGAGGACGGCATCGCGTTCGCCGGTGTCGCGAAGTTCCCTGCCCGTGTGAAGTGCGCACTACTGTCGTGGATGGCCTGGAAGGACGCCACGGCCCAATCCCTGGAGGCATCAAATGGCTGACCACTCTGACCTGCCCGAGGTCCCCGAGGCCTCCGGCTCCGTCGCGACCGTCTCGGTCGACGACGTCACCGAGGCGATGAAGGACGTCGTCGACCCCGAGCTCGGCATCAACGTCGTCGACCTCGGCCTGGTGTACGACGTGCACCTCGACGAGGGCTCGAACTGCGTCATCGACATGACGCTGACCTCGGCGGCCTGCCCGCTCACCGACGTGATCCAGGACCAGACCAACAGCGCCCTCGAGGGCCTGGTCAACGACGTCGCGATCAACTGGGTCTGGATGCCCCCGTGGGGCCCCGACAAGATCACCCCCGACGGCCGCGAGCAGCTGCGGGCGCTCGGGTTCAACGTCTGAAATGTTGAGTCGGGACTTCTGACCGGTTCAATCGGGACTTCTGGACGGTTGAATCGGGAGTTCCGGCGCGGCACTGACCAGAACTCCCGACTCAAGTGGTCGAAAGTCCCGATTCAACCTTGGTACGTCGGCAGGGCGGGCGTCCAGGTGAGCGGGACGTGCGGGGCGTTGTCCTCGGCCTCGCCGTCCGGCCAGGTGCCGCGCCCGGTGTAGGTCGTACCGTCCAGAGTCAGCTCGACGACGTACTCGAACGGGCCTTCTCCCAGCGAGGTGGCGGCCCGGCCGGCGTCGTCGGGTGCGGTGAACCACAGCGAGCCCTCCGAGTAGCAGCCGCGCTGCCGACGGGTGTCGATGGTGACCGACTCCCCGGAGGCGCTGGTGACCGTGACCGACGCGGACGCGTCATCAGGCTGGCTGAGCAGGTCCTCGACCGCGATCTCCACGC
Organism: uncultured Actinomycetota bacterium; assembly: GCA_963716655.1. Classification (GTDB taxonomy): domain Bacteria; phylum Actinomycetota; class Actinomycetes; order Propionibacteriales; family Nocardioidaceae; genus Nocardioides. The sequence goes on from CAVQTV010000001.1 coordinate 732,873, forward strand.
CGTAGCTGTCCAGCTCCCCGTCGTTGTCGGCGAGCACCGCGGCCGAGCCGGTGGCCGGCTCGGGAAGCGACCCGCCGGTCGGTGTGGTCCAGGTGAACGTCGTGATCACGTCGCCGCCCGGCCCCTGGCCGAAGAGGTCGACGTCCCAGACGCCCGCCGGGCCGGTCGGCTGCACCAGCCAGGTGCCGTCGTCTCTCGCCGAGGCCGGGACGCTGATCCGCCGCGGGCACTTCTTCACCCCGTGCTCGTTGAACGTCGCCGTGAACTCCCAGTCCTCCTCGGGGAACGAGAACGCCACCTCGGACGGGCTCCCGACCGACTCCAGGTCGTTGCCGTGCCAGCCGTCGACGCAGCCGTTCTCCCAGCACCACGCCCAGGCGTCGAGCTCCAGGTCGCCGTCGTCGAGGTGCAGGGTGACCGGCGGCGGTTCGGCGAGATCGGGCCCGCCGCCGACGACGTTCGTGCCGCCACCACAACCGGCCACGAGCAGGACGGTGAGCACGAGAAGGCTCTTCATGGGTAGTGGGACGGTTCGGCGACCCGATCGGCTCCAGTAGCGTCGCCGCATGCCCGTGTCCGTCCCCACCGAGCGCTTCGAGCGCTGGGTCCTCAACTTCCAGGGCCGGCACGGCGCGACCGGGCTCGGCGTCGCCGACGGCGCGCTCACCGGGGCGGCGGCCGACGGCAGCACGTTCACCGCCCGGCTGCCCTTCGCTAGGAGGTACGACGGCCTCCCGGACCCGGCCGGGTTCCGGACCGAGATGGCGCCGCCCGACGACTGGGGCGTGCTGCTGGTCCGCAAGGGTGGGTTCGCGGTGGCCCGGCTGCACGGCGACACGTTCGTCGAGAGCAAGGTCGGACAGCGACACGTCCAGGGTCGCACCAAGGCCGGCGGGCAGAGCCAGCAGCGGTTCGCCCGACGACGGGACAACCAGGCCCGGCAGGCCTACGAGGCGGCCGCCGACCATGCCGCCCGGATCCTCGGCAGCCTCCGCGGCGCCGTCGTCACCGGCGGTGACCACTCGGCGGTCGACGAGGTGCTGTCCGATGCTCGGCTCAAGGGCCTCCAGGTCGTGGCGCCGTGGCTCGCCGTTCCTGACCCGAAGCGGAACGTCCTCGAGGACGCCGTCCGCGAGGCGTGTGCCGCGCGGATCGAGGTGGAGAACGCTAACGTCGAACGGTGACCGGTGAGCAGATCATCGACATCCGCGGCTTGGTGAAGAAGTTCGGCAGCTTCCGGGCCCTGGACGGGCTCGACCTGGACGTCGGCCCAGGGGAGGTGCACGGCTTCCTCGGCCCGAACGGCGCGGGCAAGTCGACGACGATCCGGGTGCTGCTCGGGCTGCTGCGCAGCGACGGCGGCGAGGTGCGGCTGTTCGGCGGCGACCCTTGGAGCCAGGCGGCCGAGCTGCACCGCCGGCTGGCGTACGTGCCGGGCGACGTCAACCTGTGGCCGAACCTGACCGGCGGCGAGGTCATCGACCTGCTCGGCAAGCTCCGCGGCAGCATCAACGAGGCCCGCCGGGCCGAGCTGATCGCCGCGTTCGAGCTCGACCCGACCAAGAAGGGCCGCGCCTACTCCAAGGGCAACCGGCAGAAGGTCGCGCTGATCGCTGCGCTCGCGTCCGACGTGGACCTGCTGGTGCTCGACGAGCCGACCTCGGGTCTCGACCCGCTGATGGAGGAGACCTTCCAGCGCTACGTCGACGAGTACCGCCACCGCGGCCACGCGGTGCTGCTGAGCAGCCACATCCTCGCCGAGGTCGAGCAGCTGTGCGACCGGGTCAGCATCATCCGGGCGGGCAAGGTCGTCGAGAGCGGCACCCTCGCCGACCTGCGGCACCTCACGCGCACGTCGGTGAGTGCCGAGCTGGAGCAGCCGGTCGACGGCCTGGACGGCGTGCCCGGAGTCCACGACCTCGTCGTCGAGGGCACCCGCGTCCGGTTCCAGGTCGACACCGCCCACCTGGACCCCGCGCTCGGGGTGCTGGTGCGCGCCGGCGTACGCACCCTCACCAGCCAGCCACCCACGCTGGAGGAGCTGTTCCTGCGCCACTACGGCGACGAGATCGAGCATGACCGGCACCGGGAGCTTCCTGCTCACGTTCCTGCGCCGCGACCGCTGGATGCTGCTCTGGTGGATCCTCGGCGGCCTGATGCTCTACCTGGCGACGGTCTACAGCGTCGACGGGCTCTACACGACCCAGGCGGAGTACGACGCGGCCGCGGCCAGCGCGGAGGGGAACGCCGCGTTCATCGCGATGGCCGGCCCGGCCCGGGCGCTCGACACCCTCGGTGGGCAGACCGCGTGGCAGACGACCGCGTTCGGCGCCATCGTCGCGGCCCTGATGAGCATGTTCCTCGTCGGTCGGCACACCCGCGCCGAGGAGGAGACCGGCCGCGACGAGCTGCTGCGGGCCGCGGCCGTCGGCCGCTACGCGCCGACCACCGCCGCCGTGCTCGTCGCGGTGCTCGCCAACCTGGTCCTCGGGATCCTGGTCTCGGTCGGGCTGACGGCGTACGGCCTGGAGGCCGCCGACTCGTTCGGTCTCGGTCTCGGCCTCACCACCTGCGGCTGGGTCTTCACCGGCACCGCCCTGATCGCCATGCAGCTCACCGCGAGCACCCGCTCGGCGTACGGGATCGCGGGCACGTTCATCGGCGTCGCCTACGTGCTCCGCGCGATCGGCGACGTCGGCAACGGCGTGCTGAGCTGGCTGTCGCCGATCGGCTGGTACCAGGCGATGCACCAGTTCTCCGGCCTGCGCTGGTGGCCGATGCTGCTGATGATCGCCGGCGCCGGCGCGGCCCTCGCCGCGGCGTACCCGCTGTTCTCCCGGCGCGACTACGGCTCCGGGATCCTCGCGGCGCGGCCCGGCCCCGCGCGTGCGTCGGGCGGCCTGCTCACCGGCTTCGGCCTGGCCTGGCGGCTGCACCGCGGCGCGGTGATCGGCTGGGCGGCCGGGATGTTCTTCGCGGGCCTGGCGTACGGCGCGATCGGCGACGATGTCGACTCGCTGATCGGGGACTCCACGGCGGCCCAGGACATGTTCGTGCAGAGCGGCGACGACCTGGTGACGGGCTTCTACGGCACCTCGATCCTGATGCTCGCCGTGATCTGCGCCGGGTTCGCGATCTCCTCGGCGCTGCGGCCGCGCACCGAGGAGGAGAACTCCCACCTCGAGGTGCTGCTCGCGACCGCCCTGCCGCGCACCCGGTGGCTGCTCGGCCACGTCGTCGTAACCGTCGGCGGCACCGCCCTCGTCCTGGTCGCGTCCGGCCTCGGCCTCGGCGCCGGGTACCTGCTGGTGACCGGTGACGGCGACACGGCGTGGTCCCTCACCTGGCCGGTGCTCCAGTACGTCGCTCCGGTGCTGGTGCTCAGCGGGGTGGCGCGGGTGCTGTTCGGGCTGCTGCCGCGCTGGATGGTGCTCGCCTGGGTGCCGCTCGTGTTCGCCGCGGTGGTCATGTTGTTCGGCGAGCTGTTCCAGCTGCCGCAGTGGCTCCAGGACGTCTCGCCGTTCGAGCACCTGCCGATGGTGCCCGCCGCCGACTTCGAGTGGGGACCGGTGCTGGCGCTCGGCGCGCTCGCGGTCGCCTTGAGTGTCGCGGGCCAGTTCGCGTTCCGCAGGCGCAACGTGCACTAGCGTGCGAGCCATGTGGCAGCCCGAACCCGGGTGGCTGGCGCTTCCGGGAGGCTCGAGTGCCTCCACGGTCGGCGTGTGGCGCACCGTGCTCGGCGATCAGCCCGTGGTCGTCAAGCGGCTCGCGGCCCCGCTCGAGGACGATCCCGCCGAGCTCACCCACCCGCGGCACTTCGCGTACTGGCGCCGGTCCGCCGAGGTCGTCGTCAGCGGCGTCGTCGCGGAGACACCCGGCCTGCGCGGGCCGCAGCTGGGCGCCGTCGAGGAGGACGTCGAGGGGATCACGCTCACCGAGGAGTGGGTCGAGGACGCCGCGAGCAGCGGGCTGTTCATCGCGCACGCGCTGGGCCGGTTCGCGGGCGCGCACCTCGAACCCGCGCCGTGGCTGGCCCGCAACCAGCTGCGCGACCGGATGGATCGGGTCGAACGACGCGGCGGCTGGCCGACCCTGGCCCGCACCACCGTCGCGGACGTGGCCGACCACCTGTGGGCGCGTCGTACCGAGATGCTGGCCGCGGCCGACGCGCTGGTCCAGGTGCCGCAGCACGGCGACCCCACGCCCGCGAACCTACCCGGCCGCGAAGGCGACGACGTGGTCGCGGTGGACTGGGCGATGCTCGGCACCGGTCCGGTCGGTGCCGACCTCGGCTACTACGCGCTGGCGGCCCGCGAGGAGCTGGAGCCGCTGATCGACGCGTACCTGATCGGGCTGCCCGAGGGCCTCGCCACCCGCGACGAGGTGACGCTGGGCGCCCGGATCACTGCCGTCTACACAGTCCTCAACCGCGCCGAGTGGGCGCTGGCCCGGGTCGCCGGGGGAGAGGGCGCCCTGGCCGGGAAGTTCCGGCACCCGTCGGTGGCGCCGCACCTGCGCGCGCTCCAGCGGCAGTTCCCGCACCTCGAGGCGCTGCTCGAGACTTAGACCGCGCCGCTCGCGAACGTGTCGCACGCCTCCAGCGAGCCCGAGCGGTAGCCGGTGAGGAACCACTCGACCCGCATCTCCGCGGAGCCGTGGGTCCACGAGTCGGGGTCCACGTCGCCGCCGCCGGAGGACTGGATCCGGTCGTCCCCGACGGCAGTCGCGGCGTCGATCGCCTGCTGCACGTCCTGCTCGGTGAGGTCGGAGATCAGCACGTTGCCGTCCTCGTCCTCCGTGGTGGTCGCCGCCCGTGCCCACATGCCGGCGTAGCAGTCGGCCTGGAGCTCCAGCCGGACGGCGTCGCTGCGCGGGCCCTGCTGGGTGCGCACCTTGCCCATGGTGCCGAGCAGGTTCTGGATGTGGTGGCCGTACTCGTGGGCCAGCACGTACGGCTCGACGAACGCGCCGCTCGGTCCACCGAGCTGCTGCTCGAGCACGTCGTCGAAGAACGTCGAGTCCAGGTAGATCGTCTGGTCCGACGGGCAGTAGAACGGGCCGACATCGGCGGACGCCTGACCGCAGCCGGTGCCGACGCCGCCGGAGAACGTCTGCAGCCGCTCCTCCGCGAGATCGGTGCCGGCCTGCGCCGGGAGCGTCTCGTCCCAGTAGTCGTAGAGCGAGTTCTCGACCGCGACCCGGGCGCAGTCGGGGTCGTCGTTGGCGTCCTCGCCGGTCTTGCAGTTCTCGTAGCGGCCGGTGTCGGACATCCGGCTGTCGTCGAAGCCACCGCCGCTCGAACCGCCACCCAGCCACAGGCTCACTGCGACGATCACCACGACGATGATCAGGCCGGTGACACCGCCGCCGGCGACACCGCCGGGGATCGGGATCCCGCCGCCGCTGCGGCCGCCGCCACCCGATCGTCCCGAGTCGCTCATCCGCCGGGTGTTCAGCCGGGCCTTCGGGTTGAACCGCATCCGCTCTCCTGCTCGTCCGGCGTCGTCGCCGATGTCAGAGAGGACCGTACCCACATCTAGACTTCAGCCCTCATGATCACCACCCACCAGCTCGAGGTCCGTGCGGGCGCACGCCTCCTCATGGAGAACGTCAGCTTCCGGGTGGCGGCCGGCGACAAGGTCGGCCTGGTCGGGCGCAACGGCGCCGGCAAGACGACCCTCACCAAGATCCTGGCCGGCGAGGCCGTGCCCGCGTCGGGCACGGTGCAGAACACCGGCGAGGTCGGGTACCTGCCGCAGGACCCGCGGATCGGCAACCCCGAGGTGATCGCCCGCGACCGGATCCTCTCCGCGCGCGGGCTCGACGACGTCGTACGTCGCCTCCGGCAGGCCGAGACCGACATGGGCAGCGACGACGCGACGACCCGCGAGCGCGCGATGCGCCGCTACGAGCGCGCCGACGCCGAGCTGCACGCCGGTGGTGGGTACGCCGCGGAGTCCGAGGCCGCCACGATCGCCAGCAGCCTCGGCATCGAGGAGCGGATCCTCGCCCAGCCGCTGAAGACCCTGTCCGGCGGTCAGCGTCGTCGCGTGGAGCTGGCCCGGATCCTGTTCTCCGGCGCCGACACGCTGCTGCTCGACGAGCCGACCAACCACCTCGACGCCGACTCCATCGTCTGGCTGCGCGGGTTCCTCAAGGCGCACAAGGGCGGCTTGATCGTGATCAGCCACGACAACGCGCTGCTCGAGCAGACCGTCAACAAGGTGCTTCACCTCGACGCCAACCGCGGCGAGATCGACGTCTACAACATGGGCTGGAAGGCCTACCTCACCCAGCGTGAGACCGACGAGCGCCGCCGCAAGCGCGAGCGGGCCAACGCCGAGTCGAAGGCCAAGACCCTCACCGACCAGGCCAACCGGATGCGCGCCAAGGCCAGCAAGGCCACCGCCGCACAGTCGATGCTCAAGCGCGCCGAGAAGATGATCGCCGGCCTCGAGGGCGAGCGGCAGTCCGACAAGGTCGCCCGGATCAAGTTCCCGGCGCCGGCACCGTGCGGCAAGACCCCGCTCACCGCGGCGGAGCTGTCCAAGTCGTACGGCTCGCTCGAGGTCTTCACCGACGTCGACCTGGCCATCGACAAGGGCTCCCGCGTGGTCATCCTCGGCCTCAACGGCGCCGGCAAGACCACGATGCTGCGGATCCTGGCCGGCGTCGACCAGCCCGACACCGGCTCCGTCGTACCGGGTCACGGGCTCAAGATCGGCTACTACGCCCAGGAGCACGAGACGCTCGACGTCAGCCGCACCGTGCTCGAGAACATGCAGAGCGCGGCGCCGCAGCTCACCGACACCGAGGCCCGCTCGGTGCTCGGCTCGTTCCTGTTCTCCGGCGACGACGCCCACAAGCCGGCCAAGGTGCTCTCCGGTGGCGAGAAGACCCGGCTGGCGCTGGCCTCGCTGGTCGTCTCGAGCGCGAACGTGCTGCTCCTCGACGAGCCCACCAACAACCTCGACCCGGCCTCCCGCGAGGAGGTGCTGGCCGCGATCCGCACCTACGAGGGCGCGATCATCCTGGTCACCCACGACGAGGGCGCCGTCCGCGCGCTCGAGCCGGACCGGGTGCTGCTGCTGCCCGACGGTGACGAAGACCTCTGGAACGACGACTACGCCGACCTGGTGGCGCTGGCCTGACCCGGCGCTGTCCCCGCCCGCCTCTAGGGTGAGCCGGGTGGCGCTGACAGTGGATCTCGAGACCGGACGGCGAGGCGTTCGACGACTCGGTGCGTGCGTTCTTGCGCGCGGTCGACGGCCTCGACGAACACGCCCTGCTCGGTGCCTCCCGGTGTCACGGCTGGACCCGGTTGGACGTCGTGGTCCACGTGATCGGCGGCTGGCAGGAGATGCTGACCGGGATGGTGTCGGTCGTCGATGACGCGCCGACCGTGGACGCCGCGTCGTACTGGCCGGTGTTCATGGAGGAGTACGCCGGCGACCCGATCGGCGACCTGATGGGACAGCGTCGGCGGACGGCGGTCTACGCCCGTCCCGAGTCGGCGTGCGAGCACCTCCGCGACGTCGCGGCCGCGGTGCTCCGTGGGACCGCGAGCATGGTCGACACCCGCTACCGGTGGCAGGACCAGGTGTTCACGGCCGGTGACTACCTGACGGTCTGGGCGGTCGAGGACGCCGTCCACCACCTCGACCTGCTCGCCGACGAGCCCGCGTCGACCCCCGCGCTCGACCTCTGTCGGGCCACGATCGAGGCACTGTCAGGGGAGTTCCCGGGCACCTGGGCGACCGAGGAGGTCGTTCTGATCGGTACTGGACGGCAGCCTGTCCCCGAAGGCCTCGGCGAGCTCGCCGACCGACTGCCGGCGCTCGGATGACCCCCGCATAAGGTTCGGTCCATGGACGCTCAGACCCTCGAGAACGCAGGCCTTCAGTACGCCGTGGACGGCCCCGTCGCGACCATCACGCTCGACCGCCCGGCCGTGCGCAACGCCCAGACGCCGACCATGTGGCGGGCGCTGGCCGCGATCGGCCAGCGAGATCCCCGACGACGTCCGGGTCGTGGTCGTGAAGGGCGCCGGCACGACGTTCTCCGCGGGGCTGGACCGCGCGATGCTCGACCCCGCGAACCCGTCCGGCGAGGAGTCGGTCGCCGGCCTGCTGCGGGCGCTCCGACGAGGAGATCTCGACGACCATCGACGACTTCCAGCAGGGCTTCACGTTCCTGCGCGACCCACGGTTCGTGTCGATCGCCGCGGTCCAGGGCTACGCGATCGGCGCCGGGTTCCAGCTGGCGCTGTCGTGCGACCTGCGGGTGGTCGCCGACGACGTGCAGTTCTCGATGAAGGAGTCCGCGCTCGGCCTGGTCCCCGACCTCACGGGAACAAAGCCCCTGGTCGAGAGCGTTGGCTACGCCAGGGCACTGGAGATCTGTGCGACCGCCCGGATGGTCGGGGCCGCCGAGGCCGTGGACATCGGGCTCGCGCTGACCGCCGTACCCGCCGACGAGCTCGACGACACGGTGGCCGATCTCGTTGCCGCCCTGACCGCGCCGCTCGCCGGTGCGGTCCGCGAGACCAAGGCACTGCTCCAGGGAGCCTCCGACCGGAGCCTCGACGAGCAGCGCCGGCTGGAGCGGGAGGCGCAGATCCGGAGGTTCCGGGAGCTGGCTGCGCTGATGGGACAGTAGGAGGTCCGATGTCGGGGATGCAGGGAGCAGGCGCCGCGTGGCGCCACCTGCGGTCGGACCGCAGCGTGGTCCACAACCGCATCGAGCCGGGCACCGTGCGACGGGTGCTCGGGTTCGCGCGCCCGCACCGCCGGCTGATCACGTTCTTCCTGATCCTCACGGTCATCGACGCCGGCATGGTCGTCGTGTCGCCGCTGCTCGCCCAGCGCATCATCGACGACGGCATCCTCGGCGGTGACTGCCAGCTGGTCGTGACCCTGGCCCTCGCGATGGCCGGGGTGGCCCTGTTCAGCGCGGTGCTGACGGTGGGGGAGGGCTGGTTGTCCTCCCGGATCGGCGAGGGCCTGATCTTCGACCTGCGCACCCAGGTCTTCGGCCACGTGCAGCGACAGTCGCTCGCGTTCTTCACGCGCACCCAGACCGGCGCGCTCGTGTCGCGCCTCAACAACGACGTGATCGGCGCCCAGCGGGCGTTCACCTCGACGCTCTCGAGCACGGTCGCGAGCACCATCTCGCGTGATCGTCGTCGGCATCGCGATGCTCGCGCTGAGCTGGCAGGTGACCCTGCTGTGCCTGGCGATCTTCCCGCTGATGCTGCTCAGCTCGCGCTGGGTCAGCCACCGGCTGGCCGGCCTGACCCGCTCGCAGATGGACGGCAACGCCGACATGGGCAACGCGATGACCGAGCGGTTCAACGTCGGCGGCGCGATGCTGCTCAAGCTGTTCGGCCGGCGCGCCGACGAGGACGAGGTGTTCGCCGACGAAGGCGGCCACGGTGCGCGACCTCGGTGTCCGGATCTCCCTGCTCACCCGGATCTTCGCCGCCGACGATGATGATGGTCCCGGCGCTGGCCACCGCGCTCGTGTACGGCGTCGGCGGCCAGCTCGTGATCGACGAGGCGCTGACCGTCGGCACCCTGGTCGCGCTCGCGACGCTGCTGCTGCGGCTGCTCGGCCCGCTGCAGAGCCTCTCCAACGTCCGGATCGACGTGATGACCGCGCTGGTCAGCTTCGAGCGGGTCTTCGAGGTGCTCGACCTGCCGTCGCTGATCCAGGAGCAGCCGGACGCCGTCGAGCTGCCCGCGCACCGCGGCCCGGCTCGAGTTCGACCACGTCGCGTTCGCCTACCCGCGCGCCGACGAGATCTCGCTCGCCTCGCTCGAGACGGTGGCCCGCGCCGAGTCCCGCGACTCCGGGCCGGTGCTCAACGACATCACGTTCACGGCCGAGCCGGGCCAGATGGTCGCGCTGGTCGGGCCGTCGGGCGCCGGCAAGACCACGATCACCCACCTGGTCGCCCGGCTCTACGACGTCGGCCGCGGCACGGTCCGCGTCGGCGGCCGCGACGTACGCGACGTGACACTGCAGTCGCTGGAGGACGCCGTCGGCTACGTCACCCAGGACGCGCACATGTTCCACGACACGATCCGGGCGAACCTGCTCTACGCCCGGCCCGGCGCCACCGACCTCGAGGTGTGGGACGCGCTCGAGGCGGCGCAGATCGCGCCGCTGATCCGCAGCCTGCCCGACGGCCTCGACACCGTCGTCGGCGACCGCGGCTACCGGCTGTCCGGTGGGGAGCGGCAGCGGCTCGCGATCGCCCGGCTGCTGCTCAAGGCGCCCGTCGATCGTGGTGCTCGACGAGGCGACCGCGCACCTCGACAGCGAGTCCGAGGCCGCCGTGCAGCGCGCTCTCGACGCCGCCCTGGAGGGCCGCACCTCGCTGGTGATCGCACACCGGCTCTCGACGGTCCGCAACGCCGACCAGATCCTGGTGGTCGACGACGGCCGGATCGTCCAGCGCGGCACCCACGCGTCGCTGCTCGCCGACGGCGGGCTGTACGCCGACCTCTACCGGACCCAGTTCACGGAGGACGTATGGACCTCGACCTGACCGACCGCGTCTACATCGTGACCGGGGGCGCCCGCGGCCTCGGCCGGGCGACCGCCGAGGTGCTGGTCGCCGACGGCGCCCGGGTGGTGCTGTCCGGCCGCACCGAGGAGACGCTCGCGGCCGCCGCGGACCGCGCTCGGCGACGCGGTCGAGACGGTCGTCGCCGACAACGCCGACCCGGCGACCCCCGAGCGGCTGATCGAGGCAGCCCGCGACGCGGTGGGGACGCCTGGACGGCGCCCTGATCAGCGTCGGCGGCCCGCCGACCGGCCCGGTCACCGGGGTCACCGACGAGCAGTGGACGACGGCGTTCGAGTCGGTGTTCCTCGGCGCCGTACGGCTGGGCCGCGAGATCGGCGCCGCGCTGCCCGCGGGCGGCTCGCTGGCGTTCGTGCTGTCGTCGAGCGTGCGGGCCCCGCTCGCCGACCTGGCCATCTCCAACGGGCTGCGCCCCGGCCTGGCGATGGTCGCCAAGACCCTGGCCGACGAGCTCGGCCCGGCGGGCGTCCGCGTCAACGGGCTGCTGCCCGGCCGGGTCGGGACCGAGCGGGTGGCCGAGCTCGACGCGTCGACCGGCGACGCGGATGCGGCTCGCGAGGCCGCGACCCGCGACGATCCCGCTGGGCCGCTACGGCGAGCCGGAGGAGTTCGGCCGGGTGGCGGCGTTCCTGCTGTCGCCCGCCGTCGTCGTTCGTCTCGGGCGCGATGCTGCCGGTCGACGGCGGCATGCTGCGCGCGCTCTGATCCCGCTCGCGGCGCTCGGACTCGTAGGCACGCTGGTACGCCGCGCGCACCGCCTGCTTGTGGGCGTTCTTCTCGGCCCGCTTCTGCTTGCGGCCGGTGAGGGCACCGGCCTCCGCAGGCTCCTCGTCGCGGCGGCCTGAGCGCCACTCGTCGAACGCGAGGTAGCAGAAGCCGAAGACCGCCAGCACGCCGAAGAACCACCACTGCAGGCCGTAGAAGAAGTGCGGCCCGTTGTTCAGCTCGGGAAGCTCCACGGGCTCCAGGCCCTCGGCCGGCTCGCCGTCCTCGGACTTGAGCTCGCACGAAGCCGCCGTACACCGGATGGTCGACGGCGCGGCCCGATCTCGGTGCTGGAGATCGCCCGGGTCGAGTGGTCGTCGACCGCGGTGCTGTCGCCGGTGGCGTCCGCGCGCACCCAGCCCTCGACCGTGACCTCGCCGGCGGGTGGCGCCGGCAGGTCGGTCGGGCTGGCGCCCTGGTTCTCGGACGCCATCCAGCCCCGGTCCACCAGCAGCGCGGTGCCGTCGGCGGTGACGAGCGGCACGACGACGTCGACACCGGACTGGCCGTCGCGGGTGCGGTACCGGACCACCACGGTGTTGTCGGTGTCGTACGTGCCGGTGGCGGTCACCAGCCGCCACTCGTCGTCCTCGGCCACGGTGCCGGACGGTGAGAGCACGTCCTCGACGGGCGCCGGCGCGAGGTCCTCGTTGGCGCGGATCACCGCGTTGCTGTCCTTGCGGTCCTCGAGCCGGCCGAACTGCCACTCGCCCAGCCACCAGGTGCGCGTAGCAGAGCACGCCCACGACGAGCGCGAACAGCACCCACCTGCGACTCAGCAGGAACCGGAACGAACGCACCCGCTGAGGCTATCCGGCGACGCACTGCCGCCGCCTAGACTGCAGGGGTGCCCACCAGGAAGCTCGCGGACCGCTACGGTCGAGTCGCCACGGACCTGCGCGTCTCGCTGACCGACCGGTGCAACCTGCGCTGCTCGTACTGCATGCCCGCGGAGGGCCTGGACTGGCTGCCCGACGACTCGGTGCTGACCGACGACGAGGTGGTCCGGCTGGTCCGGATCGGGGTCGAGCTGCTCGGCGTCCGCGAGGTGCGGTTCACCGGCGGCGAGCCGCTGGTCCGCCGCGGCCTGGTCGACATCGTGCGGCGGACGAGCGCTCTGGGCGTCGAGACGTCCCTCACCACGAACGCGCTCGGCCTGGCGCGCACCGCGCACGCGCTCGCCGAGGCGGGGCTGGACCGGGTGAACGTCAGCCTCGACAGCATCCGCCGGGAGTCGTTCCGCGAGATCACCCGTCGCGACCGGCTCGCCGACGTGCTCGCGGGGCTGGCGGCCGCCCAGGAGGCCGGCCTCGGGCCGGTGAAGGTCAACGCCGTGCTGATGCGCGGGATCAACGACGACCAGGCGCCGGAGCTGCTCCGCTGGGCGATCGGCGAGGGCTACGAGCTGCGTTTCATCGAGCAGATGCCGCTGGACGCCCAGCACGGCTGGAGCCGCGAGGGCATGGTCACCGCTGACGAGATCTTCGAGCGCCTCGAGTCGGCGTTCGAGCTGTCGCCGGCGATCGAGCCGCGGGGGAGCGCCCCTGCCGAGCTGTTCCTCGTCGACGGCGGGCCGGCGACGGTCGGCGTGATCGCGAGTGTGACCCGCCCGTTCTGCGGCGACTGCGACCGGGTCCGGCTGACCGCCGACGGCCAGGTCCGCAACTGCCTGTTCGCCCGCGAGGAGTCCGACCTGCGGGTCGCGCTGCGCACCGGGCTCAACGACGAGGACATCGCCGACCGCTGGGTGGTCGCGATGTACGGCAAGCGCGCCGGCCACGGCATCGACGACCCGTCGTTCCTCCAGCCGGACCGGCCGATGTCCGCCATCGGCGGCTGAGGCCGGCTTGAGGGTTTCATCGGCCGGCCGATGAAACTCGCGCCTGGACGATGAACCTTTGTCGTCCAGGCTTGAGGTTTGTCGGCCGGCCGACAAATCTCCCGACTCCCGATGGCCCACCCTCAGCTGTGCGCGACGACGTCCTTCAGGAACTGCCGAGCGCCGAGGAAGTCCGAGAGCGACTGCTTGTGGTCGTCGCAGGCCAGCCACACCTTGCGCCGGTCCGGGGTGTGCAGCTTGGGGTTGTTCCAGAGCAGCTCCCAGGTGGCGGGCGCCGTGCAGCCCTTGGCCGAGCAGATGTCGGCCTCGGCCTCGGCCTCGGTGTCGGTCATCGGGTGCCTTTCGGGTAAATGAGCGATGCCGGACAGCCACGGGGGAAGCCGTCCGGCACCACTGCCAACCGGAACGGGGGAGATCCGGCTCGCGCCCGAGATTGTGTCACGGGCGGGAGGGTTGTCAAAGTGGGTCGGAGCGGTCTTCACCGTCCGCGGACGGGCCCGGTTGGAGCGCCTGGCGGTCGGGCTGGGCGTCCTGGAGCTCGAATCCGTCGGACCGCGACCCGGCGGCGTTGGCCATCACCACCGCGACGTACGGCAGCAGCACGGCGGCGGCCACCAGCACCCAGCGCAGCCAGCCCGGGCCGACGACGATGGCGCCCAGGAAGCAGATCGTGCGGACGCCCATCGAGTAGATGTAGCGCCGCTGACGCGCCCAGATCTCGTCCTGCGCGTTCGAGGACGCCGTGGTGATGCGTACCGCTTCGTCGCGGTCGCGACGCAGGTCCCGGGCCATTACGCCATCGTACGTCGGTAGGCTCGGCGGCCCACGACCGGATCAGGAGACATCATGACCAACCGCACCTACCGCGTCACCGAGATCGTCGGCACCTCGCCCGAGGGCATCGACGCAGGCGATCCGCAACGGCATCGAGCGAGCCGGCCGCACGCTGCGGCACCTCGACTGGTTCGAGGTGACCCAGGTCCGGGGCCAGGTCAAGGACGGCGTGGTCGAGCACTTCCAGGTCGGCATCAAGGTGGGCTTCCGGCTCGAAGACGACTGAGCTTCGGCCTACCCGCTGGTAGTCGCTAGCGTCCGTGGCGTGAGCGAACCTCAGGAAACAGCAGCCCGGTCCGTGCTGGTCACCGGCGGCAACCGTGGGATCGGCCGCGCCATCGCCGAGGCGTTCCTCGCCAACGGCGACCAGGTCGCGGTCACCACGCGCAGCGGCGGTGCCCCGGACGGCGCTCTCGACGTCCGCTGCGACATCACCGACGCCGAGCAGGTCGAGGCCGCGTTCGCGCAGATCGAGGCCGCGCACGGCCCGGTCGAGGTGCTGGTCGCCAACGCCGGCATCACCGCCGACACGCTGCTGCTGCGGATGTCGGACGACGACTGGTCGTCGGTCATCGACACCAACCTCACCGGCTCGTTCCGGCTCGCCAAGCGGGCGTCCAAGGGGATGCTGCGGCTGCGCCGCGGCCGGATCGTGTTCATCTCCTCGGTGGTCGGGCTGCTCGGCTCGGCCGGCCAGGTCAACTACGCCGCCTCGAAGTCCGGACTGGTCGGCATGGCCCGCTCGATCGCCCGCGAGCTCGGCTCCCGGTCGATCACCGCGAACGTCGTCGCACCCGGCTTCATCGAGACCGACATGACCGGGGTGCTCACCGACGAGCAGAAGGCCGCGATCCTCGGCGCAGGTGCCGCTGGGGCGGTACGGCGCGGTGGAGGAGATCGCGGAGACGGTGCTGTGGCTGACCGGCCCCGGCGCGGCGTACGTCACCGGGGCAGTGATCCCGGTCGACGGTGGACTGGGAATGGGGCACTGACATGGGTGGCATCCTCGAAGGCAAGCGGATCCTCGTCGCGGGCGTGACGATGGACA
The DNA here is from genome assembly GCA_963716655.1 of uncultured Actinomycetota bacterium. Lineage (GTDB taxonomy): Bacteria > Actinomycetota > Actinomycetes > Propionibacteriales > Nocardioidaceae > Nocardioides. The sequence goes on from CAVQTV010000001.1 coordinate 747,951, forward strand.
GCTCGATCGGCTTCGCGACCGCGAAGGTCGCCCAGGAGCAGGGCGCCACGGTGCTGATCTCCAACTTCGGCCGGGCGCTGGGCATCACCCGGCGGATCGCCAAGCGGCTCCCGACCGAGCCGCCGGTGCTCGAGCTCGACGTCACCGACGAGGACCACCTGGCCGGGCTCGAGGCCCAGGTGCGCGAGCACGTCGACGGCCTCGACGGCGTCGTGCACTCGATCGCGTACGGCAACCCCGAGACGCTGCTCGGCGGCAAGTTCCTGACCGGCCCGTGGCCGGACGTCGCCCAGGCGGTCCAGGTCTCGGCGTACTCGCTCAAGTCGCTGGCCGAGGCGTGCCGCCCGCTGATGGGGCCCGGTGGCTCGATCGTCGGGCTGACGTTCGACGCGACGGTCGCGTGGCCGGCGTACGACTGGATGGGCGTCGCCAAGGCCGCGCTCGAGTCGACCTCGCGCTACCTCGCCCGCGACCTCGGACCGCACGGCATCCGCTCCAACCTGGTCTCGGCCGGCCCGCTCAAGACCCTCGCGGCCAAGGCGATCCCGGGCTTCGAGGACCTCGAGTCGATGTGGAGCGACCGGGCGCCGCTGGGCTGGGACAACACCGACCACGCGCCGACCGCGCGGGCCGTCTGTGCGCTGCTGTCCGACTTCTTCCCGGCCACGACCGGCGAGATCGTCCACGTCGACGGCGGTCTGCACGCGATGGGTGCCTGACCGGCCGGGCAAGTCGCGCCGTTCGGCTGCGGGCGGGTTGATTGCGGGCTTTACTGGGCGCCTCCAGTCCTGGTGAAGGTGCCCAGGTCCCGCGCCTCGAAGGGCTTCGTCATGCTGACCCGCCGCCTGCTCGTCTGTCGCCGCTGCGCTGCCGCTCGCGCTCGGCCTGCTCACGATCACGGCCGGACCCGGCGCCGCGGTCGGGACAGTCACCTTGAGCGCCACGAACCAAGCGGTCGGGGCCGTCCGGCTCCTGGCGGAGGTCCGCGGCGGATACGACGGCGTCGTCGATCTTCGAGCTCGAGGGTCACGATCCGGTCGATCGTGCCGCCTCGGGACCATGGCCGTCGGCTGGTGAGCCGAACGTCGACCAGAGATCGAGTACTCGAGCATCGCGCCCGACTACTACCAGGCGATCCTGGACATCGCCGGCCTCGACCCGACCGGGACCTACCTGGCGACGGCGACCTTCGTCCCGGCCGGTGGCGAGCCCGTCGGAGGGGAGGCGGCCTCGGCGGAGGTGACAACGACGCTCACCGTCGAGCGCGACCCCGTTCCTGTTCCGGGTCGGCCCAGCCGGGCATGGCGTGCTACTTCGACCTCGGAGTCGTGGCCTACCCGACGGGCACGAAGCTCGGAACCATCGCGCATCGTCAACATGAAGACCGGGATCGCGGACACGTATCGGCATCATCGTCCCGGGCACGGCACCTGCGACGGTTTCGTCATCTCAAGTGCGCGCCTCAAGCGCGGCGTCTACCAGTTCCGCGCGATCGTTCACCCCGAATCCCGGGCTCCCGGAGTACGTGGCCAGGGCGGTCGTCACGACGCCGAAGATCCGGGTCGCGGGCTGAGGGCTGACAGCGGCTCCAGCGGCTGAGACAGTGGGCGGCGTGAGGACCATCGCCGTGATGAGGCACGCGAAGGCCGAGCAGGCCGGACCGACCGACTTCGACCGGCCGCTCGCCGAGCGCGGCCACCGCGACGCCGCGGCCGCCGGGCGTGGCTGTCCGGAGCGGGCTTCGAGCCCGAGTACGCGCTGGTGTCGGCCGCGCTCCGCACCCGCGAGACCTGGGCGAGCGTGGCCGAGGGTGCCGGACTGGGAGCTGGACCCGGACTTCGACCGCAGCCTGTACGCCGCCGGCCCGGAGACCGCGCTGGACCTGGTGCGCGAGATGGCCGACGACGTGCGACCGGCTCCTGGTGATCGGGCACAACCCGACGATGGCCTCCGTCGCGCAGCTGCTCGACGACGGCGACGGCCGACGCCGAGCTGTCCGGCGAGCTGTTCACCGGCTACCCGACCAGCGCGGTCGCGGTCTTCGAGTACGACGGCTCCTGGGCCGACCTCGAGGAGGGCTCCGCCCGGCTGGTGGCGTTCCACGTCGGCCGGGGCTGATCCGGCGCTTCGGGCATCCTGACTTCGGGGTTGCAACCCCGACAGTCGGGAATCACCGGTCGGCCGGTGATTCCGACCGGCTCAGACCGGCGGGCGAGGCGTGACGATGCCGGCCTCGGCGTCGGCGGCCTCGATCTCCTCGCGGGAGATGCCGAGCAGGTACATGATCGCGTCGAGGTAGGGCACGTTCACCGACGTGTCGGCGGCGTCGCGGACGACCGGCTTGGCGTTGTAGGCGATGCCGAGGCCGGCGGCGTTGAGCATGTCGAGGTCGTTGGCGCCGTCGCCGATGGCGATGACGGCGGCCTCGGGGACGCCGATCTCGGCGGCGAACTCGCGCAGCGCGGCCGCCTTGCCGGCCCGGTCGACGACGGCGCCGACGATCCGGCCGGTGAGCCGGCCGTCGACGATCTCGAGCTCGTTGGCGCGGGCGAAGTGGATGCCGAGGTCCTCGGCCAGCCGGTCGGTGATCTGGCTGAAGCCGCCGGAGACGATCGCGAACCGGTAGCCGAGCCGGCGCAGGGTGCGGACCAGGGTCCGGGCGCCCGGGGCGAGCACGATGTCGTCGTACACCTCGTCGAGCGCGGTCGCGGGCACGCCTTCGAGCAGCGCCACCCGGGCGCGCAGGGACTGCCTCGAAGTCGAGCTCGCCGCGCATCGCGGCCTCGGTCAGCTCGGCGACCTGCGGCTCGCAGCCGGCGTGCGCCGCCAGCATCTCGATCACCTCGCCCTGGATCAGCGTGGAGTCGACGTCCATCACGATCAGCCGGGTGCCGCGGCGCATCAGCGAGGCCGGCTGGACGGCGATGTCGATCTCCTGCCGGGCCGCCTCGACGGCGAGCACGGTGCGCAGCACCTCGGTGGAGGCGCCGGAGACGTGCAGGTCGATCGCGGTGACGGGGTAGCGCGCCATCCGCTCGATCCGGTCGATGTTGGCGCCGGCGTCGGCGATCCGCCCGGCGACCGCGGCCATCGCGGACGCCTTGAGCGGGGTCCCGATGACCGTGACGTGCGAGCGTCCCTCGCCGCGGGCCTTGTTGTCGCCGACGCCCTGGTCGATGTCGACGCTCATCCCGAGCGCGGCCGCCGTCGCCTGGACGGCCTCGACGATCCGGCGGGCGTTGCGGGGCTGGGTCACCAGCACGCCGAGGATCAGCCGGCCGCGGAGCACGATCTGCTCGATGTCGAGCACCTCGACGCCGGCGCTCGACAGCGCGGTGAACACCGCGGACGTCACGCCGGGGCGGTCCGTGCCGGTCAGCGTGATGAGCAGGGTCTCCGGGCGCGACCCGGGATGCGCGTCAGTCATGTCAGGACCCGAGGCTAGTCGGTGCGAGCCGGCGCTGTCGGCGGTCGGGTCCATGCTGGAGCCATGGCCAACATCCACCACGCGATCGACTACATCGAGTTCAACGTGTCGCGACCTGCCTGCGACGAAGGCGTTCTACGAGACCGCGTTCGGCTGGCGGTTCAACGACTACGGCCCCGAGTACGCCGGCATCGTCGCCCCGGACGGTGAGGGCGAGGTCGGCGGCCTGAACGCCACCGGCGCCGGCCGCGGCGCGGGCCGCGCGGGCGCCCTCGTGCTGCTCTACTCCGACGACCTCGACGCCACCCTCGCGGCGGTCAGGGCCGCCGGCGGCGAGATCGTCGAGGATCCCTACGAGTATCCCGGGCGGGCGTCGGTTCCACTTCACCGACCCGAGCGGCAACGAGCTCGGCGTCTTCGCGCACGTCCTGACCGGGTCAGGCCGGTGGCCACACCTCGGGCGAGCAGGCGGCGGTCAGCGCGCGCCGACCGGCCCGGTCGAGGGGGGCCAGGGCGGCCGCGGCGCTGCTCGATCTCGTACGCCGACAGCGCGCCGCCGTCGTCCTCCCGCGCGAGCGCCGACGATGCCGCTCGCCTGCAGCCCGCGCTCGGCCAGGTCGACGCAGCGCGCCGGGCACCCCCTCGGGCGCGGCGACCGGTGCCGCGGTGCCGCAGGTTCATCAGCCGGTCGGCGACCTCGGGCCGCCAGCGGGCGACGTCGAGGGCGGCGAGCGCGTCCGCCGTCGTGACCAGCGCCGGCCCGCAGCTCGCGGTCCGCCTCGCCGACGTCGGGCAGCTGACGGCGCTCGGCCGGGAGCGCGCGCCAGGCCACCGCGGCGCCGGTCCGGTACGGCACCAGGCCCAGGCCGGTCCCGTCGACGACGACCGCCTCGGCCGCCTCGAGCGCCTCCGCGTTGAACGCCGGCGGGCCGCCGAGACCGACCGGGTCGCCCTCGGCCGGGAACGCCGCGCCGACGCCGGTGGCGCCCAGCGCGCGCAGCCGGGCCAGCCCGGCGACCAGCGTCTCGGTGCCGTCCGCGCCCGGAAGTCCGGCGACCACATGGGTCGCGTCGTCGCCCAGGACGGCGTCCACGAGCAGGTCCGTGACGACGTGCCCGCGCAGCCACGACGTGCCCCACCAGGCGAGGCGGGCGGCGTGCGGGAGAAGGGTGGTCACGGCGGGTGAGGATACGCCGCGAGCGACGATCGGCGTCTGGATAGGGTGACCCGCATGACCGCCGTCCTGGACTTCGCCGAGGTGACGATCCGGCGCGGGCAGGCCACTCTCCTGGACCGGGTGAGCTGGCGGGTCGCGCCCGAGGACCGCTGGGTGATCCTCGGTCCGAACGGCGCCGGCAAGACCACGCTGCTGCAGGTCGCGTCCGCGCAGATCCACCCGACGTCGGGCGTCGCCGGCATCCTCGACGAGGTGCTCGGCACCGTCGACGTCTTCGAGCTGCGCCCCCGGATCGGCGTGACCAGCGCCGCCCTCGCCGAGCGGATCCCGCGCAGCGAGCGGGTGCACGACGTCGTCGTCTCCGCGTCGTACGGCGTGGTCGGGCGCTGGCGCGAGGCGTACGACGACCTCGACCACGACCGGGCCGGCCAGCTGCTCACCGAGGTCGGCGCGCTGCACCTCGACCGACCGCACCTTCGGCACCCTCAGCGAGGGGGAGCGCAAGCGGGTCCAGATCGCCCGGGCCCTGATGGCCGACCCGGAGCTGCTGCTGCTCGACGAGCCGGCGGCCGGGCTCGACCTCGGCGGTCGCGAGGACCTGGTGTCGACGATGGCGGTGCTGGCCGCAGGACCCCGGCGTCGCCGGCCACCGTGCTGGTCTCCCACCACGTCGAGGAGATCCCGCCCGGCTTCACCCACGCGCTGCTGCTCCGTCGCGGCGCGGTGGTGGCCGCCGGACCGCTGCGACGAGGTCGTCACCGAGGCGAACCTGTCCGCGACGTTCGGGATGCCGCTGCAGCTCAGCCACGAGGACGGCCGCTGGAGCGCCCGCCGGCGCACCCGGCACCGATAGCGGTCGAGGCGCTCGCGCGCGATCTCGGCGTAGGCGAGCATCCGGTCGACGCGCTTGCCCTGCGCTGCGAACGACACCGCGTTGCTGGCGGCGAGGATCGCGGCCCAGCCGGCGACCCGGTCGTGTCCGTAGCGGACGCCGAAGAAGTCGATCCAGGCATGGCGGGTCATCAGCTTGTCGGCCTTCAGCGACCAGTTGGCCGCGTCGTACGCCGGGTCTCCGACGAGCCCCTTCGGGTCGCAGAACATGAGACCGGTGGGTGTCGACAGCACGTTGGTCGGGTGGACGTCGCCGTGCAGGTAGGACCGGTGCCCGGCACCGTCCAGGGTCCTCGCGAGGTCACGGGCCCGGGCGAGGTGGCCCGGCGTCGAGCCCGCAGGCCTGGGCGCGGGGGAGTCGGGCGTCCGCACGGTCCAGGCCGGCCTGCACGAAGGACCCCAGGGAGCGGAACGCCAGGTCGGCAGGCGCGTCGACGTGGATCTCGTCCAGCGTGTCCTGCAGCGCGTCGGGGGAGAGGTCCGGTGCCGCGGGCGTGCCGGAGATCCAGAATGTCGCGATCGCGCCGCGTTCGTACCGGTACTCTCGCGCGAGCGGTCGGATGTCGAGCTTCTCGGCGGCGCGGAGAGCCTCGTGCTCCGCCTCCAGCTCGACCTCCTTGAAGGAGAGCTTCAGCGCCAGATCTCCGCCCGGGATCTCGTCGCACTGCGCGCGAAAGACCAGTCCGGAGGTGCCAGCGTGGAGATTCTCGGTCGCCCGCACTCCCCACGCCCGCTCGATGGCGGCGAGGCGGTGAGGCACGCCGTCGATCCAGGCGTCGCGACCGGCGGCTCCGAGACGTTCGTCGATGGCCTTCGCAGCGTTCGGCGAGAGGGCCAGATCCACCGCGGGAAGTTACCACACCGAGCACCGCTCGGGCCGTTGTCGGAAGCCGCCGAGGAGACGCTCCTGGCCGAGGCCGGGCTGAGCGGCTGGGAGCGGGTGCGGCAGGGACACAACGGCGTGCTCCGGTCGCCGGACGGGGCGCTGATGGCCAAGGTGTACGGCGAGGTGTCGCGCTGTGCTGTCGACGTCCGCGGGGCGACTCTGGCGCGCGACGCCGGTGCGCTGGTGCCCGACCTGGTCGACCTCCCGCACCCGCGCGTCGCCGTCTGGCGTTGGATCCGCATCAGATCCGGCGGCGCCCGGTGCGGGCGCGCTGACGGGGCTCGCCCGGGACCTCGGCCGGATCGCGTCCGTGCCGGCGGCCGAGGCGCCGGTGCACTGGCTCGACAACGTGACGCACCGGGCCGCGGCCCTCGAGCGATGGCAGCACGACGCGGACGTGCGCTGGCTGATCGCCGAGCTGCAGGCGGTCGCGGCCAGCGACGTCGCGCTGGGTGCGAGTCTCGTCTTCCAGCACGGCGATGTGTCGATGGTCGAACCTCGTCCACGACGGGAACAGCCTGTACGTCGTCGACTTCGAGACGATCCGCGCGGCGCCGCGCGAGTGGGATCGTCGCCGGCCTCCGCGTCGCGGCGGAACGGTACGGCGCGCTCGCCCCGGACGGACTGCGGATCGTGCTCGAGGCGGTTGCCGCGGACCGGCCGCTCGACCCGGCGCTGCTCGACTGCTGCCTCCGCGCCAAGGACCTGTTGAACGCGTCCTGGCTCTACCTGATGCGCGAGATGAACACGGCGCTGGTGGCCGAGGCGCGGCGTGCGGGTGCGGTCGTTGCGCGACGGGCTGCCGCACCGCTGGCGCGACCTCGCGGTGCTGGCCGGCTCAGCCGGCGTGGCGCGGCGAGACCGACCAGCCGGTCGAGCACGCTCCGTGGTGGAGAACGTCTCCTCCGAGGTGTAGTCGACCGCTCCGCCGTACGACATCACCAGGTCGCGCTCGGCGCGGAACTGCGCCGCCCGACCGGTCGTCTCGCTGAGGGCTGCGGTAGTCGCTGCCCTTGACGAAGACGTCGGGGCGCAGCGCGGCGATCACCGGGAGCGCGTCGGGCGCCGCCACGACGACGACGTGGTCGACGCAGCTCAGTGCCGTCGAGGACCCGCGCCCGCTCGGCTCGGCGCTGAAGACCGGGTCGGCCCGGCTTGGCGACGTAGCGCGTCGGCGGTGATGGACACGACCAGGCGGTCGGCGAGGGTCGGCGGCGGCCTCGAGATGGTTGATGTGGCCGAAGTGGAGGACGTCGAAGCAGCCGTGGCACGAGCGCAACCCGGTACGTCGCGTACGCCGGGCACGAGGTCGCGGCGGGAGCGACAGCTCAGTCACCGACGATCACCTCGCACAGCACCTGGCGACGAGCTCTCCGGCGGCTCGTTGAGCTCGATGTCGACGGCGAGCTTGTCGGGACCAGCTCGAGCTGGCCGTCGTCGAGGCCGTTGCTGGCGTTGTGGTCGTACTGCACGACGTACCACTCGCCGCTCTCGCCCTTGCCGAGCAGCCCGCCGACGATGGTGCGACCGTCGGAGGTGCTCGATCCGGATGTCCGGCGGCGGTTTCGCGTGCACGTAGGTGCTCATGATGCCGATCACGAGCAGGCCGACGGCGCCGGCCGCCAGGATCGCGTTCGGCGAGCGCAGCGCGCGGGAACCGGACCGCGACCATCAGGTAGCCGAAGAGGGCGAGCATGACCGACCGTTCCCTCCCACCACACGGACGTCAGCAGCACGATGGCGAAGAGCACTCCGACGGCAGCGCGAGCGGCGAGGACCTCGCCTCGGCTCCAGCGCCGGCCGACGGCGGAGCGGTCGTCGGAGGGGGAGAAGACGTCGCGTACGAAGAGGCGCACCCGCTCGTTGACCGCCGTGCCGACCACCAGCGCCAGGGTGACGAGGGTCGGCACGTGCGAGATGATCGCGCCGAAGCCCTTCATCAGGACGTCGTCGTGCTCGAACCCGGTGAGGGTGGCGGTGTTGTGCAGGCCGAGCGCTCGCAGCTGGCCGGCCAGGACGGCCATCCCGAGGCCGTACGCCACGGCGAGGACGATGGCGGACACCTCGGCCACCTTGGCGAGCACTCTGGTCACGAGAGCCCTGTCGATGGCGGTGCTGCCGATGGCGGCCGTACGTGCCGGCGCCCCGTTGGCCATCGTTGGCGCCTGCTGCGCGCCATCCACGTCGGTCACCGGAGGACAGTAACGGGGGAGGGCGCGCCCTGTACGCCGAACCGCCGTGCGCTGGGTCGTAGGCGCGGGCCACTAGGCTCCTGACATGGACTGGCTGAGCGAGCACGCGTGGGCGGTGTGGACTGGGCCTCGCCGCGCTCCTGGCATGGCCGAGCTGATGAGCCTCGACCTGGTCCTCGCGATGCTGGCCGTCGGGGCGCTGGCCGGAGCGGTCACCGCCGCCCTCGGCGCCGGAGTCCCGGCGCAGGTGCTCGTCGCGGGCGCGGCGTCGGTCGCGATGCTGGCGCTGGTCCGGCCCTCGCTGGTCGCGCGGCTGCACCAGGGCCCGGACCTGGTGCTCGGCACGTCCAAGCTGCTCGGCCAGCGGGCCACGGTCACCCAGCGGATGACCGGCCTCGCAGGTCGGCCAGATCAAGCTGGCGCGGCGAGACCTGGACCGCCGCGCCGTACGACGAGCACGAGACGATCGAGGCCGGCGCCACCGTCGAGGTCTTCGAGATCCGCGGCGCGACGGCGTACGTCCACCCGATTCCTGAGCTCGACGACTGAGGAGGAGTCTGTCGTGCCCCTGGCGTTCCTGATTCTGGCGGTGCTGCTGCTGCTGTTCGTGGTGGTGCTGCTCGCCAAGACCGTGCGCATCGTCCCGCAGGCGCGCGCCGGCGTGGTCGAGCGGTTCGGCAAGTACCTAAGGAGACGCTGCCCGCCGGCCTGAACATCGTGGTGCCGTTCGTCGACAAGGTGCGCTACCTCATCGACCTGCGCGAGCAGGTGGTCAGCTTCCCGCCGCAGCCGGTGATCACCGAGGACAACCTGGTGGTCTCGATCGACACCGTCATCTGGTTCCAGGTCACCGACCCGGTCGCGGCGACGTACGAGATCGCGAACTACATCCAGGCCGTCGAGCAGCTCACCATGACCACGCTGCGCAACATCGTCGGCGGCATGGACCTCGAGCAGACGCTGACCAGCCGCGAGGAGATCAACACCGGCCTGCGCGGCGTGCTCGACGAGGCCACCGGCAAGTGGGGCATCCGCGTCAACCGCGTCGAGATCAAGGGCATCGACCCGCCGCCGTCGATCAAGGACGCGATGGAGAAGCAGATGCGCGCCGACCGCGACAAGCGGGCGCTCGATCCTGACCGCCGAGGGTCAGCGGCAGTCCGCGATCCTCACCGCCGAGGGCAACAAGCAGTCCGCGATCCTGAACGCCGAGGGTGACCGGGAGTCGCAGATCCTGCGCGCCCAGGCCGACCGGGAGTCGCAGATCCTGCGCGCCCAGGGTGAGGGGCAGGCCATCCAGACGGTCTTCCAGGCCATCCACGACGGCAACCCGGACCAGTCGCTGCTGGCCTACCAGTACCTCCAGATGATGCCGAAGATCGCCGAGGGCGACGCCAACAAGGTCTGGATCGTGCCGAGCGAGATCGGCAAGGCGCTCGAGGGCCTCGGCTCCACGATGACCAACCTCCAGGGCATCCCGCAGCACGTCGACGGCCCGAAGACGCGGGTCGACATGGGCAGCACCGAGCGGGCCGAGCTCGGCGGCAGCGGCGCGCTCGCCGACACCGAGCTGAAGAAGGCCAACGCGGCCGTCGAGGCCGCCATCGCCGAGGCCGCCGAGGCCGCCAACCCGCGCGGCAGCGTCGCACCGGCCCGTCGACGACCGATCCGGCCGCCGCCCGCCGGAGGAGCCGCCCGCTTCGTGAGTCCCTTCGAGGTCGTCGCGATCCTGCTGGCCGGGGTCGCGGCCGGCACCATCAACACCGTGGTGGGGTCGGGAACGCTGATCACGTTCCCGACCCTGCTGGCGTTCGGCGTGCCTCCGGTGACCGCCAACGTCTCCAACACCATCGGCCTGGTGCCCGGGTCGATCTCGGGCGCGATCGGCTACCGGCGCGAGCTGGTCGGGCAGCGCTCCCGGGTGCTGCGGCTGTAGCGTCGCCTCGCTGCATCGGCGGCTCGGCGGGCGCCGTACTGCTCCTCGTGCTGCCGGCGAGCGCGTTCGCGACGATCGTGCCGGTGCTGATCGTGCTCGGGCTGGTCCTCGTCGTGTTCCAGCCGCGGATCTCGCGCGTGGGTGGCCGAGCGCCACGAGGCGACCGGCGGGATGCCGCACCACGGCACCTGGTGGGTGTGGCCGGGCGTGCTCGCGACCGGTGTGTACGGCGGCTACTTCGGCGCCGCGCAGGGCGTGCTGCTGATGGCGGTGCTCGGCACCGGCGTCGACGAGTCGCTGCAGCGGCTGAACGCCGTCAAGAACGTCCTGGCCGCGGTCGTGAACGCCGTCGCCGGCGCGATCTTCGCGGTGGTCGCCGACGTCGACTGGTGGATCGTGCTGCTGATCGGCATCGGGTCGGTGATCGGCGGCCAGATCGGCGCCACCGTCGGCCGCCGGCTGCCGAGCACCGGGCTCCGCGTGGTGATCGTGCTGGTCGGCGTGGTCGCGCTGACGGTCGTTCCTGCTGAGCTGACCGCTTCAGCGCTTGACCAGGGCCGACGCAGGCCGGAGCCGACGGCACCGACGGCCGGACCGATCAGCGTGTAGGCGGTCTTCTTGCGAGATCGAGCCGTCCTTCATGCGCGAGGTACCCGGTCGCGGCGTCCGCGGCGTCGACGAGCGATGCCGAGGCCGATCAGGCCGCGCCGGGCCTTGCCGCGGGCGCAGCAGCGTGACCAGGCCGAGCGCGATCTCGCGGGAGCCGAACAGCCGGAGCGACGTACGGGACCTGCGGGTTCGTCGCCGGGTCGAGCTGGAACGTCTTGGCCGCGAGCGTCCGGGTTGGCGAGCGGCCAGCGGCGCCGACCGCGATCCGGCCGAGGGACAGTCCGATCACAGGGTTCATGGCGGCACTGCAGCGCTAGCCGGTCCGCGCGTGGCAGGCTCGGGGCATGGACCTGTACGACGTGATGCGGACGACCCCGGCGGTCCGCGAGTTCACCGACGACCCGCTGCCCGACGAGACCCTGCACCGGATCCTCGACAACGCCCGGTTCGCGCCGAGCGGCGGCAACCGGCAGGGCGCGCACGTGATCGTCGTACGCGACCAGGAGACGCGGCGAGCGGCTGGCCGAGCTGAACGAGCCCGCCGTGCGCCGCTACGTCGCGCAGATCAAGGCCGGCCAGAGCCCGTGGAACAGCCTCGAGGCGCCGATCCCGACGCGCCGAGGAGATCGCGGCGACCGACGTACCCGGAGTCGTTCACGAAGCCGGTGCTCACCGCGGGCGCCGTGCTGGTCGTCTGCGTCGACCTCGGCGTGGTCGCCTCGACCGACCAGGACCTCGACCGGGTCGGCGTGATCAGCGGCGCCTCGGTCTACCCGCTGGTGTGGAACATCCTGCTGGCCGCCCGCAACGAGGGCTTCGGCGGCACCATCACCACGATGGCGGTCGCCCAGGAGCCGGCGGTGCAGGAGCTGCTCGGGATCCCGGATCAGTACGCCGTCGCCGCGGTGCTGCCGATCGGCAAGCCGGTGAAGGTGCTCACCAAGCTGCGCGCGCGAACCCGTCGAGGAGTTCGTGACCCGGGAGCGGTTCGACGGCGCAGCCGTTCTGAGCCGCGTGCGACGCTCAGTCGACGTACGTCGACACCCAGCGGTCGAGCTCGGCGTACGCCGTGGCGCGCGGCTCGGGCCGCGACAGCACCACGTCGTGCCGGGCGCCGTCGATGGCGACGTAGGTGACGTGCCGGCCGAGCGCGGTCGCCCACTGCCGGATCTGGGGCACCTCGAGCACGATGTCGTAGTCGTGCACGTCCGGGCCCATCTCCTTGGGCCAGCGGGTGCCGCGCCGAGGACAGCACGAGCACCGGGCAGCCGACCTCGAGGCCGCGGTGCACCTCGTCGTGGCCGAGCCGGATCGCGCGCAGCCAGCCGAACGAGACCGGGAACGAGTCGAGCGGCTTCCACTCGGTGTTGAACATCCACTCGCCGTCGTGCTCGACGTGCAGGCTGCGGCCGTAGAAGCCGTCGACGGTGCGCGGGATCGAGCCGCGTCGGGCGGCGGGCGCCGACCCGCTTGATCACCGTGGTGCCGACGCCGCGGACCAGCGGGCCGCCCTGCATGTCGAGCCAGGGCGAGTTGAGCACCATCCCGGCGATCGTCGGGCTTGCCGCTCGTTGGCCCACAGCGAGACGATCAGGCCGCCGGTCGAGTGCGCGCTGATCACGACGTGGTCGTGCCCGTCGCGCTCGGTGACCCGGTGGAACGCCGCGTCGATCTCGGGGAAGTGCTCGCGCAGGTCGGTGACGATAGTTCGGCGTCTGGTGCGGCCGCAGCGAGCGGCCGTACTTGCGCAGGTCGAGGGCGTAGAAGTCGTAGCCGCGCTCGTTCCACCACTCGGCGTACGTCGGTCTGGAAGAAGTAGTCGCAGAAGCCGTGCACGTGCAGCACGGCCTTCGTCCGGTCGGCTGCGCCGCCCGGCGTACGACGAGGGTGGCGACGACCGGGCCCTCGTCGTCGGGCGGCAGCGTGATCGTCTCGGCCAGGTAGGGCTCGCCCAGGACGTCGGGGACGAGCTCGTCGAAGGCTCCGCTGGTCATGGCCGAAGTCTGTCAGCCCGGCGGAGGCGGAGGGCGAGGCTCGGGCTCGTTCGTGGTCACCAGCCAGGCCCGGCCGGGGCGCATCCAGTAGCTGCAGCGAGCCCGGCGGTGTCGACGGTCCACACCAGCAGCGGCAGCCGGTGCCGGCGGGCGAAGCGCGCGCACCCGGAGCCGCGCCAGCCAGTGGTGGGCGACGACGACGTTGGCGCGCGAGCGTCGCGGTAGCGGACGCGCCGGGAAGAGCTCGGAGAGCCGCACCCTGATCGCCGTGCAGCACCGGGAAGTCGCGGACGCCCGCGGCCCAGCGAGAGCCCGACCAGCAGGTCGTGGCCCTCGGCGTCGGCCCAGTCGCGGACGGCGCGGACACCGCTCGTCGTCGAGCGTGGTGACGAGCAGGTGGTCGGTGCCGAGCCGCTCGACCGCCTGCGCGACGACCGGGCACCTCGCCGCCCTCGAACTTGAGGTCGAGGTGGGCACGGGCCCGGCCGGCGAGCAGGTCGAGCGCCTCGTCGTACGCCAAGGCGTCCGGCGGCGCGACCTCGACGGGGTCGTGGAGCAGCACCAGCGTGCCGTCGGCGCAGCGCTGCACGTCGAACTCGACGTAGTCGGCACCGAGCGCGATCGCGCGCCTCGATGTCGGCGCGGGTCAGGCAGCGGTGGGCGCTGACCAGGCGTCATCGGCGAGCTCTCGAGCGTACGTCGCGGCCGCGCGGACCAGCCCGGCGAGCAGGCCGACGTCGGCGGCGGTCTCCGGGTGCCACTGGACGCCGACGCAGAACCGGTCGCCGGCGGCCTCCATCGCCTCCAGGGTGCCGTCCGGCGGCGTGCGCGGCCGCCACGAAGCCGGGGTGCGTCGCGCACCGACTGGTGGTGGTGGCAGTTCACGGTGAGCCGCTCGCCGACCAGGCCGGACGACCCGGGTGCCGGGCGCTGGTGACGACCTCGACCGCGCCGAACTCGTCGCCGCCCGGGCTGTGCTGCTCGTGGCCGACCAGGTCCGGCACGTGCTGGTCGAGGCGGCCGCCGGCGTGCACGGCCATCACCTGCATGCCGCGGCAGACGCCGAGCACCGGCAGCCCGACCGCGTCGGCGGCGTCGAGCAGCGCGACCTCCCAGGCGTCGCGGTCCGGGCGCCAGTCGGCGGTGCGCGGGTGCGGCGTCCTCGTCGTACCGGCCCGGGTCGACGTCGGCGCCGCCGCTGATCACCAGCCCGTCGAGCCGGGCGACCACGGCGTCCGCGGCGCCGGGCTGGCCGGTCGGCGGGCAGCAGCACCGGTACGCCACCGGTCGCCTCGACCGCCGCGGCGTACTGCGTCGGGCAGCAGGTCGGCGCGCTGCCGCCACACCCCCCAGGCCGCCTCCTCGCGGTAGGTGGTCAGGCCGATGACGGGAGTGCGACATCAGAGCGGCGTGACGTAGGCCCCGGAGATGCCGCCGTCGACGAGGAACGTGTTGGCGGTCATGAACGACGAGTCGTCGGAGGCCAGGAACAGCACGGCGGTCGCCATCTCCTCGGGCTCGCCGAAGCGGCCCATCGGCACGTGCACGAGCCGGCGCGCGGCGCGCTCCTCGTCCTTGGCGAACAGCTCCTGGAGCAGCGGCGTGTTCACCGGGCCGGGGCACAGCGCGTTGACGCGCACGCCCTGGCGGGCGAACTGCACGCCGAGCTCGCGGGTCATCGACAGCACGCCGCCCTTGGACGCGGAGTAGGAGATCTGCGAGGTCGCCGCGCCCATCACCGCGACGAACGACGCGGTGTTGATGATCGAGCCCTTGCCCTGCTCGAGCATGTAGGGGAGCGCGGCCTTGCAGCACAGGTAGACGCTGGTCAGGTTGACCTCCTGCACCTTGCGCCAGGCGTCGAGGTCGGTGTCGAGGATCGAGTCGTCCTCCGGCGGGCTGATGCCGGCGTTGTTGAACGCGATGTCGACCGAGCCGTAGGTGTCCTTGGCGGTCTTGAACAGCGCGTCGACCTGGTCCTTGTCGGTGACGTCGACGTGGACGTACGTCGCGACGTCGGCCCCGCCGAGCTCCGCCGACGATCTCGGCCCCGCGCTCGTCGTCGATGTCGCCGATGACGACCTTGGCGCCCTCCTCGACGAAGCGCTGGACGGTCGCCAGGCCGATGCCCGAGCAGCCGCCGGTGATGACCGCGACCCGGTCCTGGATGCGTCCTGCCACTGTGATGCTTCCTTTCGGCTTCCAGGGTTTCGCGACCAGGTTGCTACGCGCAAGCGTCCTCGACCGACCGCGGCTCAGTGGGCGATGAAGACGTTCTTCTCCTCGGTGAACGCCATCGGGGCGTCCGGACCGAGCTCGCGGCCGAGGCCGGACTGCTTGTAGCCGCCGAACGGCGTCCAGTAGCGGACCGACGAGTGCGAGTTGACGCTGAGGTTGCCGGCCTCGACGCCGCGGGCGACCCGGAGCCCGCGGCCGAGGTCGCTGGTGAAGATCGAGCCGGACAGGCCGTACTCGGTGTCGTTGGCGAGCTCGACCGCGTGCGCCTCGTCGTCGAACGGCATCACCGCGACGACCGGGCCGAAGACCTCCTCGCGCCAGATCCGCGCGGCCGGGTCGTCGACGGTCACGACCGACGGCGGCACCCAGAAGCCGTCGCCGCCGGGCGTCGCTGCCGGCGAACGCGACCTCGACCTCGTCGAGGTAGCCGCGACACCGTCGACTTCTGCTGCGCCGAGATCAGCGGGCCCATCTCGCTGGACTCGTCGCTCGGGTCGAGCACCCGCAGCGCCGGTCACCGCCGGCTCCAGCCTGCGACAGGAACTCGTCGTACGCCGAGCGCTCGACGAGGATCCGCGAGCGGGCGCAGCAGTCCTGGCCGGCGTTGTCGAAGACGGCGTACGGCGCGCTGGCGGCCGCCGCCGCGATGTCGGCGTCGGCGAACACGATGTTGGCGCTCTTGCCGCCGAGCTCGAGGGTCACCCGCTTCACCTGGTCGGCGCAGCCGCGCATGATCTGCTTGCCGACCTCGGTGGAGCCGGTGAAGCAGACCTTGCGGACCAGCGGGTGGGTCACGAAGCGCTCGCCGACGACCGAGCCCTTGCCCGGGATCACCGTGAGCACGTGCTCCGGGCAGGCCGGCCTCGAGCGCCAGCTCGCCGAGCCGGATCGCGGTCAGCGGCGTGAGCTCGGCCGGCTTGAGCACGACGGTGTTGCCGGCCGCCAGCGCGGGCGCGAAGCCCCAGCCGGCGATCGGCATCGGGAAGTTCCAGGGCACGATGATGCCGACCACGCCGAGCGGCTCGTGGAACGTGACGTCGACGCCGCCGGCGACCGGGATCTGCCGGCCGAACAGCCGCTCCGGCGCGCCGGCGTAGTAGTTGAGGCAGTCGCGGACGTTGCCGGCCTCCCAGCGGGCGTTGCCCCAGGTGTGGCCGGCGTTGCGCACCTCGAGCTCGGCGAGCTCGTCGATGTGCGCGTCGACGACGGCGGCGAACCGGCGCAGCAGCGGTCGCCCGCTCGCCCGGCGGCATCGCCTTCCAGGCCGGGAACGCCGCGTGCGCGCGCTCGATCGCGGCGTCGGTCTCCTCGACCGAGGCCAGCTGGCACGTCGGTCACCGGCGTCGCGGTCGCCGGGTTGATGACGGTGTACGACGGATCACTTACAGCCTCTCGAATCCGCGGATCAGCTCCCAGTCGGTGACGGCGGCGTTGTAGGCCGCCAGCTCGACGTCGGCCATGTTCGCGTAGTGGTCGACGACCTCGTCGCCCAGGGTCGCCCGGGCGATCGCGGAGGAGGCGAACGCCTCGCGCGCGGCCGCCATCGTGTGCCGGCACCTTGGGTCGGCCGGAGGTGTAGGCGTTGCCCTCCAGCGCCGGCTCGAGCTCCAGCTCGTTCTCGATGCCGTACAGCCCGCCGGCGAGCATCGCGGCGAGCGCGAGGTACGGGTTCACGTCGGCGCCCGGGCACCCGGTTCTCCATCCGGGCGCCGGCGCCGTGGCCGACCAGGCGCACCGCGCAGGTGCGGTTGTCGAGGCCCCAGGCGATCGTGGTCGGCGCGAACGAGCCGTCGGCGAAGCGCTTGTAGGAGTTGATGTTCGGCGCGTAGAGCAGGGTGAAGTCGGCGACCGTCGCGAGCACGCCGGCGACGAAGTGGTCGTAGAGCGGCGTCCGCGCGCTTGCGTCCTCGTCCCAGAACACCAGCTCGCCGTCCTGGCCGCGCAGCGACAGGTGGATGTGGCAGGAGCTGCCCTCGCGCTCGTTGTACTTCGCCATGAACGTGATCGACCTTGCCCTGCTGGGCGGCGATCTCCTTGGCGACCGTCTTGTAGACGACGTGGTTGTCGGCGGTGGTGAGCGCGTCGGCGTACAGGAAGCCGATCTCGTGCTGGCCGAAGTTGCACTCGCCCTTGGCGCCCTCGACGTCGAGCCCGGCGTCGTACATCGTGTTGCGGATCGCGCGCAGCAGCGGCTCGACGCGGCGTCGTGCCGAGGATCGAGTAGTCGACGTTGTACTGGTTGACCGGCGTGAGGTCGCTGGTAGCGCTGGTCGTGCGCCTGCTCGTACGTCGTGTCGAACGCGATGAACTCGAGCTCGGTGCCGGCCAGCGCCTGCCAGCCCGTGCTCGGCGCACCCGGTCGAGCTGCTTCTGCAGGATCGCCCGCGGCGACTGGACCACGGGGGAGTGCCGGCCTGAATCGTCGGGGGCCAGACCAGGTCGCACTGGACCATCGCCGTCGCGGGCAGGTGGGTCAGCAGCCGGATGGTGCGCTCGTCGAGCACGAACTCCATGTCGCCGTACCCCTTGTCCCACGAGGAGATGGCGTAGCCGTCGACGGTGTTCATCTCGACGTCGACGGCGAGCAGGTAGTTGCAGCCCTCGGTGCCGTGCGGGACGACGACGTCGGCGAAGTAGCGCCCGTGCAGCCGCTTGCCCTGCAGCCGGCCCTGCATGTCGGTGAAGGCGACGACGACGGTGTCGATCTCGCCCGGCGTCGATGCGTTGCGACGCAGATGCTCCATCGAGAGGTGTCGGTCGTTGCGCACGTGGCTCTCCTGTCCTATCCCACCAGGCCACGCAGCAGCGCGGCCGTGTCGTCGCAGTGTTCTTCCATGACCGTGCGGGCCTTCTCGGCCTCCCCGGCCAGGATCGCCTTCACCAGCGCGGCGTGCTGGCGGTCGGAGTGGGCGATGTTCGTGCCGAGCACCGGGATCGCCAGGAGCATCTCGTGCAGCGTCGACTGCACCGCGGTCACCGCCTCGACCGTGCGAGCCGAGCCCGAGAGCGAGGCGACCGTGAGGTGGAAGCGTGAGTCGGCCTGGCGGTGCTCGGCGGGCTTGCGTGCGGCCGCCACCTCCGCGTGCGCCGCCTCGAGCTGGGCGCGGCGGTCGCCGTCGAGGGTCGCGGTGGCAGCGAGGTAGGCGGCGCCGGGCTCGACGATCCGGCGGAACTCCAGCGCGTCGAGCCACTCGACGCGGCGCTCGGCGGAGACCCGGGCTGCGGCGCGTGCCGACGGCGTCCGGGCCTTGAGCGTGACGACGGTGCCGCCGTCCCGGCCCCGCGTGGTCTCGACCAGTCCGGCCTCGCGGAGCGCGGCGATCGCCTCGCGCAGGGTCGGCCGGGAGACGACCGAGCATCACGGCCAGCTCGCGCTCGGCGGGCAGCGTGCTGCCCCGCGGGTAGACACCGAGCCGGATCGCCGTCGCCAGCTGCTCCACGCACGCCTCGAAGGCGTGGTGCCCGCGCACCGGACGCAGAACCGCCTCCGGAAGATGGTCGTCGGGGGAGGCGGTCACGTGCTCATCCTTCGGATCCGGTGGCGCCGGTGTCAATCGCTCAATGGTCTGAGTTCATACCATTTTTCGGTGAGTGTATTTACACCTTGCGCGGAGCGGGTCTAGCGTCCGGATCACAATCGCACGACCGTCTCGGCAGAGCGCCACGAGAGGACCGACCGTGACCGACGAGGTGAAGGGCGCCGCAGGCGCCCAGCAGCGGACCGGAGGCGTGAAGTACACCCACGCCGCGGAGGGCTACTTCGAGAAGAGGCAGCTGAAGCGCAGCGCCGGCTTCTGGGGCCTCTGGGGGATCGGCGTCGCCGCCGTCATCTCCGGAGACTTCTCCGGATGGAACTTCGGCCTGGCCGAGGCGGGTTGGGGCGGCCTGCTGATCGCCAGCCTGATCATCGTCGTCATGTACTTCGGGATGCTGTTCTCGATCGGCGAGATGTCCGCCGCGATGCCGCACACCGGAGGCGCCTACTCGTTCGCACGTGCCTCGATGGGTCCGTGGGGCGGGTTCGTGACCGGCCTCGCCGAGACCATCGAGTACGTCTTCACGACCGGCGTGATCGTGCTCTTCTCGGCCGGCTACGCCAATGCCGCGACCGACGAGCTGATCGGCCTCGATCTCAGCGACAACATGTGGATCTGGTGGTTGGTCCTCTACGTCGCGTTCGTCGCGCTCAACTCCGCGGGCGCGGAGATCTCCTTCAAGTTCGCCATCGCGGTCGCCGTGATCTCCATCGGGATCCTGGTGCTGTTCGCGATCCTGGCGTTCGCGAACGGTGCGGTCGACTTCGGCCAGCTGGACAACATCGCCCCGGAGGACGGGAACAGCACCTTCCTCCCGTTCGGGTGGGAAGGCGTGCTCTACGCGCTGCCGTTCGCGATGTGGTTCTTCCTCGGCATCGAGGAGCTCCCGCTCGCCGCCGAGGAGGCCAACGAGCCCGCCAAGGACATCCCGCGTGCCGGCATCATCGGCCTGATCACCCTGGTCGCCACCGGCGCCCTCGTCCTGGTTCTCAACCCGGCGGTCACCGGGTCGGAGGCCATCGCCCTCAGCGGGGAGCCGCTGCTCGACGGGTTCCGAGCGTTCATGTCCGACGACTGGGCGGCCGTGCTCTCGCTGTTCGCGCTGATCGGCCTGCTCGCCAGCCTCCAGGGGATCATGTTCGCCTACGGCCGCAACATGTACTCGCTGTCGCGTGCTGGCTACTACCCGAAGGCGCTCTCGCTCACCGGCAGCCGCAAGACGCCGACAACCGCACTCGTCACGGGTGCCGTCATCGGCTTCGTGGTTCTCGTGGCCGTCGACCAGATCTCGAAGCACGTCGACTCCTGGGCCGACACCGCCAACGCCATCGTTCTGAACATCGCGGTCTGGGGCGCGGTGCTGGCCTACCTGCTTCAGATGGTCTCGTTCGTCCTGCTGCGCCGGAAGTTCCCGACCGCAGTCCGGCCGTACCGGAGCCCAGTCGGCAACATCGGCGCGGTCGTTGCCGGAATCATCGCCGCCGTCACGTTCATCGGACTCTTCCTCAACGACGCGTACCGCGACGCGATCATCGCGATCGCGGTGGTCTACGCCGTCGCGCTGTTGTACTTCGCGATCTGGGGACGCCACGGCCTGGTGCTCTCCCCGGAGGAGGAGTACGCGATGTCCGGCGGCCTGCACCGCGACCCGGAGGTCGAGACGTACGGCACCTCCGACCTGGAGTCCGAGCTGCCGCCCGAGGACTTCAGGGGCTGACCCTGCAACGGACGACAACGGCCCACCGAGCTCTCGGGTGGGCCGTTGTCGGTGGTTACCCCTACGGTCCGGTCATGACCTCTTCGCAGCACGACTTCGACTTCGTCTTCGGCCGCTGGGCCGTCCACAACCGCAAGCTCCTCGACGTCACGGACCCGTTGTGTGACGAATGGGTCGAGTTCGAGGCGGTCAGCGAGGTCGCCCCGATCCTGTCCGGGATCGGCCACACCGACCAGATGAGCGTGCCCGCGCCCGCAGACGGCCCGCCGTTCGAGGGCTTCACGCTGCGGTTGTTCGATCCGGGCGACCAGATCTGGCGGATCTGGTGGAGCTCGTCGCGGTTCCCCGGCGTGCTCGACACCCCGGTGGTCGGCCGGTTCGACGACGGGCATGGGGTGTTCGACGCGTCGGACACGATCGGTGGACGACCGGCGCTGGTGCGGTTCGAGTGGCGGACGGATCCGGAACGACCGCACTGGCAGCAGTCGTTTTCGTACGACGACGGCGAGTCGTGGAGGATGACCTGGGAGATGCAGTTCACGAAGGCCTGATCCAGGCCCGACGACAACCGAGGTGCGACATGGTGGCGAGCCGATCCGCTCGTGAGAGGAAGGCCGCCGCCGAGGCCGGTCCACTGGCGACGGTGAAGATCGATGTGGACGGCGACAACCAGTTCGCCTACCGGATCGGCTGCACTACGTGCGTGGCCAAGGAGCACCGGAAGTGGTCGACGCTCCGCAAGGGCGATGACAACGGCTACATGGCGGCCATGGACCGCTGGATCTTCCACCTGATCGAGAAGCACCCGGGTGTCGAGGCGCCCTGCCTCGCGTACCTGGCGGCGGCTCAGCAACGTCTCCACGAGCGCCGTGAGCAGTAGTCGTCATTTGGGATAGTCCCTGACGTTTCCGGGGTCGACACGCCGTACTGGACCCCGGAAACGTCAGGGACTATCCCAACGGCGGCAGCCCGAGCACCTCGCGGACGACGCCCTCGAGCCGGTCGCCGCGGTCGTGCGAGCCGACGTGGCCGGTGAGGAACGCGGCGGCGTACTGGCCGGCCTCGCTCCACCAGCCGAAGCTGCCGCCGGTGCCGCCCATGCCGTAGCCGTCCGGGTCCAGGGCGACGCCGAGCCCCCACTCCCGGTCGCCGCCGACGACCAGGTCGGGAGAGGTGCCTTGCCCGCGCGTCAGCTCGCCGAGTACGTCGGGGCCGAGCAACCTGCCCTGTGACATGGCGACGTAGAACGCCGCGACCGCACGCGCGGTGCCGTGGCCGTTGACGGCCGGTACCTCCGCTCGGCGCCAGCGCTCGCCGTTGACGACCTGCGGGTCACGCGCACCGGCCGGGTTTCCGATCGCCGGGTGGTACAGGTCGGGGTAGCCCTCCTGCGAGGCCCGGAAGTCGTCGCCGTACCCGGTCAGGTCGGCGACCCGCGCGAGCTCAGCGGGCCCGAGGCCGATGTGGAAGTCGATGCCGTGCGGGCCGCATACCTCCTCGCGGAGGAAGGCGCCCAGCGTCCGGCCGTCGACGGCGCGGACCACCTGGCCCAGCAGGTGCCCGTAGAACAACGCCGACTCGCCGTGCGCGGACCCGGGCGGCCAGCTCGGCTGTTGCCGGGCGAGCAGCGCGCACATCAGGTCCCAGTCGTAGAACGCCTCGGTCGGCGCCTCCTCGGCCAGCACGACGAGCCCCGCGCGGTGTGACAGCACGTCGCGGACCGTGGCCGTGGCGGTCAGCTCCGGCCAGTACCGCTGCATCGGGGCGTCGAGGTCCACCAGCCCGCGATCGACCAGCGTGAGCACGCACAGCGCGGCGAACGGCTTGGTCACCGAGTACGGCATCACCAGCGTGTCCCGCTGCCAGGGCCGGGTGCGGGCGGCGTCGGCGTAGCCGCCCCAGAGGTCCACCACCCACTCGCCGTCGTGCCAGATCGCGAACGACGCGCCCGTGCCCGGCTGCTCGGCGAGGACGTCGGCGAACGCCTCCCAGACGGCGGCGAACGGCGCAGCCACGGATCCCTGGATCTCCACGGCTCATGAAAGCACGCCGCCGGTTTAGGGTGCTGAACATGCCCTCGACGGCCGAGTCAGTGCTCGAACCGGCATCGCGCGCGTCACAGATCCTCTACGGACGGGCGCGGAACCTCGCGTTCGGCACCATCGCGCTCGGCATGCTGCTGGCCGCCCTCGACGGCACCATCGTGTCGACGGCGCTGCCGACGATCGTGGGCGACCTCGGCGGCGGCAACCACGTCTCCTGGGTGGTCACGGCCTACCTGCTCGCGCAGACCGATCTCCTCGGCGGTCGTCGGCAAGCTCGGCGACCAGTTCGGCCGCAAGCTGGTCTTCCAGACCAGCGTCACGATCTTCATCGTCGGCTCGGCGCTGTGCGGGCTGGCGCAGGGCATGTCCTGGCTGATCTCGGCCCGAGCGATCCAGGGCCTCGGCGCCGGCGGCCTGGTCGTCACCGCCACCGCGCTGATCGCCGACATCATCCCGCTGCGCGACCGCGGCAAGTACCAAGGCTCGCTCGGCGCGGTCTTCGGCGTGACCACGGTCCTCGGCCCGCTGCTCGGCGGGTTCTTCACCGACCACCTGTCCTGGCGGTGGGCGTTCTACATCAACGTCCCGTTCGCGCTCGTGGTGATCCTGGTCGCCGGCCGGACCATCCCGAGCACCAAGGCGCACCAGAAGTCCCGGATCGACTGGCTCGGCATCCTCACCGTCGGCGATCGGCTCGGCCGCCCTGATCCTCGCGACCAGCTGGGGCGGTACGACGTACGCCTGGGGCTCCGCGATGATCATCGGCCTGTTCGCGCTCGGCGCGGTCGCGCTCGCGGCGTTCGTCCTCGTCGAGCTGCGGGCCCCGGACCCGATCCTGCCGATGGGGCTGTTCCGCAAGCGGGTCTTCGCCGCTGCTGCGCGGCGCTGAGCTTCGTGGTCGGCTTCACGATGCTCGGCGCGATGACGTTCCTGCCGACGTTCCTCCAGTACGTCGAGGGCGTCAGCGCGACCGAGTCCGGGCTTGCGGATGCTGCCACTCGTCCTCGGCCTGCTGCTGACGTCGATCAGCTCCGGCATCGTCGTGAGCCGGACCGGCCGCTACAAGGTGTTCCCGGTCGTCGGCTCGCGTGCTGATGGCCATCGGGCTCTACCTGCTCTCCCTGATGGATGCCTCGACGTCCGTCGCGCGTGTCGTCGCTGTCGATGTTCGTGCTCGGCCTCGGCATCGGCATGTGCATGCAGGTGCTGACGATCATCGTGCAGAACTCCGTGCCGTACACCCAGCTCGGGGTCGCCACCTCGGGCGTGACGTTCATGCGCACCCTGGGCAGCGCGTTCGGCGCGGCGGTCTTCGGCTCGCTCTACGCGAACTTCCTCGAGGACGAGCTGCCCGGCGCCCTCGCCCAGGCACCCGGCGTCACCCCGGCCGACCTCGCGACGCCGTCCGCACTGCACCAGCTCGACGACGCTGCTGATCGCGCCGATCCTCGACGCGTACGCCGTCGGCGCTCTCGCAGGTGTTCCTGTGGGCGGCGCCGGTGGCGCTGGTCGCGCTCGCGCTCGCGCATCGCGCTGCCGCAGGTGAAGCTGAGCGACGACCTGCAGCCGACGGCCGCCGACCTCGGCGAGGGCTTCGGACTGCCCGAGTCGCGCAACGCCGAGGACCGGATCGCCCAGCGGGTTGCCAACGCTCCTCTACGCCCGCGGCCGCGAAGGGCTCCTCGAGATGCTCGACCGCGCCGACCTCGGCATGGACGAGGGCCGGGTCTGGGCACTCGTCCAGGTCCACGGCCTCACCGAGGCAGGCCGGCCCGCCTCGGTGTACGACATCGCCCGCGCCCGCGCCGTACCCGCCATCCTGCTGCAGCCGGCGTTCGAGGACCTGGTCCGCCGGGGCCTGGTCGGCGGATCCCCGGATGACCTCCGCATGACAGGGGCGGGCGAGGCGTTGATCGAGCGGCTCGGCGAGGCGTTCCGGGAGTGGATCGAGTCGATGCTTCCCGACATCGCGGAGGACGAGCACGCGGCCGTCGAAGCGGTGATCGCGCGGATCTCCGATCGGCTGGTCCGCGAAGAGGCCGACTCCCGGCCGATCGTGTCCGTCGGGCTGGAGCCGATCGACCGCTCACCTAGCGGCTGATGTGGAACCGGTCGCCGTACACGTGCCAGGTGAGCGGCGGGCGCAGCCCGAAGTTCCGCTCGCGGAGGAAGCGGCGCTGCGCGGTGTCGATCCGGGAGGTGTCCTCGTGCGCTTCCTCCGTGCGCATCACCCGCTTGCGCACGTCGAGGAACGCGTTCAGATACCGCGCCTCCGAGCCGCCCTCGGCCGGCGTGCGCGCATGACGCATGGCGGCGCGGCGGATCCCGCCGAAGCTGAGCCGGTCGCTGCCGGGACCGTGCATGACGATCGCGTCGTAGTAGACGAACTGGCCGAGGGTGCGCAGTCCGTCCCGCTCGGCACGGAGTACGGCGGGGTCGAAGTACATCCGGTCGCGCACCCGGTCCTGCGCGGCCCGGAAGCCGTCGGTCCGAGCGGCACGCACCCAGGCCCGCTCGAAGGGTCGGCCGAGGCCCGCGTGAGAGTCGGTCCCGTTGACCCGGCGCAGCGCGGGCAGGAAGCGGGCCAGCGGGTTCTCCGGGTGCCGCTCGGTGTAGCCGCGGACCAGCTGGAGCATGTCGCCGGTGCCCGAGCAGAAGCCGATCAGGCCGCCGGTGTACCCGCGCCCGTCGCCGATGTCCTCGAGGTAGCGGTACTGCTTGCGCCACTTCAGCGAGGAGTTCTCGGCGCTCGAGACCAGCTGCATCGCGATGTCCTTGCGGTCCGGTCGCTCCAGGCCGCCGGCGTACGACGGCGGGCCGACCAGGACCGCCACGGCCAGTGCCACGACCACCCCGAGCCTGCGCATGCACGGGACCCTAGCCCTTGACCGCGCCCTCGAGTCCGCCCCGCAGGAACAGCCGCTGGAAGACCACGAAGAACGCGATCGGCAGCGCGCAGGAGATCAGCAGCGCGGCCATCATCACGTCGAGCTCCGTGACGCCCGCGAGCCGGGGGAGTCGCACCGACAGCGGCTGCTTCGCCGGGTCGGGGAGGACGACGAGCGGCCAGATGAAGTCCTTCCACGCGACCAGCACGGCGAACACCGACACCACGCCCAGGACCGGACGAGACATCGGCAGCACGACGTACCAGAACAGCCGGAAGTCGCCGCAGCCGTCGGCGCGGGCCGCGTCGATGATCTCGCGGGGCAGGTTGTCGAAGAACCGCTTCACGAGAGCGATGTTGAACGCGCTCGCGCCGGCCGGGAGGAACGCGCCCCAGTAGGTGTTGACCAGGTTCCAGTGCACGAACGGCATGTCGAGCACGGTGAGGTACAGCGGCACCAGCAGCACCACCGCCGGCACGAACATGGTGGCCAGCACCATCCCGTAGAGGACCCGGCCGAACTTCGGCTTGAGGATCGACAGCGCGTAGCCACCGGTCACGCAGACCACCATCTGCACGGCCCACGAGCCGAACGCGATGATCACCGTGTTCCAGAAGTACAGCTTGAGGTCGATGTCGACCCAGGCGGTGCGCAGGTTCTCCCAGTCGGTGCCGTTCGGCCACAGCTTCAGCGGGTAGCGCAACGTGTCCTGGGTGGGGGTGATCGCGGACTTGGCCAGCCACAGGATGGGGCCGAGGCAGACGACGATCAGGAACAGCAACAGCGCGACGTTGAGCAGCGTCTGGCGGAGCCGGAACGACGTGCGACCGCGCTCGTACGCCGACGTGATGCCCCGCGGCTCCTCGGTTCGCGCGCTCACTCCGACCACCGCCGGGTCACCCGGAAGTAGACGAGCGAGAGCAGCGCGAGCGCGACCGCGACCATCAGGCTCAACGCGGTCGCCTTGCCGTAGTCGCCGCCGGTCGTGTTCTGGAAGGCGTACTGGTACACGAGCAGCAGCAGGGTCAGGGTCGCGTTGTTCGGGCCGCCGCCGGTGAACAGGTACGGCTCGAGGAACACCTGAGAGGTGCCGATGATCTGGAGGATCAGGGTGATCAGCATGATCCCGCGCAGGTGCGGCAGCGTCACGTGCCACACCTTGCCGAGCACGCCGGCGCCGTCGGCCTCCGCCGCGTCGTACTGCTCCGGCGGGACGCTGACCAGGGCGGCGAGGTAGATGATCACGGTGCCGCCCGCGGCCGCCCAGGTCGCCTCGATCACGAGCGACGGCATCGCCCAGCTCGGATCCTCCAGCCAGGGCACCGGCCCGAGGCCGAACCAGCCGAGGATCGTGTTGAAGACGCCGTTCGGCCCGGCGTCGTAGAAGAAGCGCCAGAGCAGCACGGCGACGGCCGGTGGGATCACGACCGGCAGGTAGGCGAGCAGCGCGTACAGGCCGCGAGCCCGACGTACGTCGCTCATGATGACGGCGAGGATCAGCGGCACCGGGTAGCCGAACACCAGGGCGAGCAGCGCGAACCAGAGCGTGTTCTGCACCGCCGTGGTCAGCAGCGGGTCCTCGAGCACCGCGCGGAAGTTGTCGAGGCCGACGAACGTCGGCGGGGTCACCAGGTTGGTCTGCTGGACGCTCATGATCACCGACCGGACGATCGGCCACCACGAGAAGAGCCCGAACACCAACAGCATCGGCAGCAGGAACACGATCGTTCCGGCCGAGCCGCGGGCTCGCGTCAGGAGCGCGGACATGGATCCCTTTCAGTGCTGGTCAGAACAGGGGTCAGGGCCGGCCGACGTGGTCGAGGATGACACGCCGGCCGGCCCGGACCGGTCAGGAGTCGAGCAGCTGCTGGACCTGGCTGTCGGCGTCGGCCAGCAGGGACGCGATGTCCGCGTTCTCGTCGGTCAGCACGCTCTGCACGACCGCGTCGAGGATCGCGTACAGCTCCTGGGTGTGGCTGGGCGGCTCCGGCACCAGGTTCTGGTCGAAGATGCCCTCACGGAACGACGACATCTGGTCCTGCGGGACGTTCACGTACGGCGCGATCGCGTCCTGCACGCCCTGCCAGGTGGCCTCGTCGAAGATCGGCAGCGTCGGCGTGCCGATCGGCTGGTCGGACTCGTCGAGCACCTTGGCGTCCGCCTCGGCGGCAGCCGGGTCGTAGTTCTTCTTCTCGCGGTAGAAGTCGTTCCAGAGAACCGCGGCCTCCTGCTCCTCGGCCGAGGCCTTGGCGCTCACCGCGGCGACGGACCCGCCACCGAGGACACCCGCGTCGGGGCTGGACGAGAGCGGCAGCACGGCGAGGCCGTAGCTGTCCGGGTCGACCTGGTTGGTCGTGACCAGGGCGTTGTAGACGTCCGAGCCGGACATGTACATCCCGATCTTGCCGGCGGCGAACGCCTCGTTGATGGTGCCCCACTCGAAGTTGGTGTTCTTGCCCATCGAGTCGTCGCTCCAGCGCATGTCCTTGAGCATCTGCAGGCCCTCGGCGGTGCCCGCGTTGTCGACGGTGGCCTCGGTGCCGTCCTCGGACTCCATCCGGCCACCCAGCGTGTAGGTCAGGGTGGTCAGCATCCAGCCGCCGGTGTTGTTGGCGCTCATCTGGACGTAGCCGGCCTGGCCGGTCGCCTCCTCGATCGCGTCGGCGTACTCACGCACCTCGTCCCACGACGTCGGCGGGGCGTCGGGGTCGAGCCCGGCCTGCTCGAACAGGTCGCGGTTGTAGTGCAGGCCGACGCCGTAGACGTCGGTCGGCAGGCCGTAGATCTTGCCGTCGGTGCCCTTCGCGGCCTGGAGCACGCTGGGGTTGAACTCCTCGGCGTACGGCAGCGCCTCGACGTACTCGGTGACGTCGGCGATCTGCTGGCGCTCGGCGAGGCCCTTGGTGTCGGTGAACGGTACGCGGAACGTCGTCGGCAGGGTGTCGCCGGCGAGCTGGGTCGCGAACGTCTCGGCGCTCCACTCCCACTCCACCGGCTCGACGATGATGTCCGGGTTGTCCTTCATGAACGCTTCGGCGAGGTTGTTGACGGCGTCGATGGTGCCCTGCTCGTCGCCGGGCCTCCAGCCCTCGACGGTGATGGTCACCTTGCCGTCGCTCTCGCTGTCGTCGCCGTCGCTGCCGCACGCGGCCGCGAGCACCGAGACGGAGGCGAGGGATGCGATGGTCGCCAGCGCGGTGAGGCCGCGCCGCCGGTGGTTCCTCATGGTTGCTCCTTGGTGGTGTTGCGGTTCGGGGTGGGTCGGGGGCCTGGCCCGGACCTGTCGTAGACGTCAGGTCAGCTGGAGCCAGGCGCTGGCATCGGCGGGCAGGCGTCCTCCTTCCACCGGCACGCTGGCGAGCCAGACGGCAATTCGCCGCTGCTGCGCGTTACTCGTTCAGTACGTCTCGCGAATACGTCACGATCAAGAAGCGCGAGTACCGTGCGCGCCGCGACAGACGAGTACAGGGGGATTCGAGGTCTAGTTAATGTCCCGTCCATCACGACGCGCGAAGACAAAATTACCAAGCACACTGAGCGTTGCGCAATACCGCAGGCTGGCGCACGAGCATGACCTACAGGTCAGCGTGCTGCGATATCTGGCCCTCAATGCTCGATCCGATGTCTATTGGTTCGCCATCCCCAACGCAGGCAAGCGGAGCTGGCGTGCGGCGGCAACCATGAAGGCCGAGGGCCTGACCCCCGGCGTGGCCGACCTCTGCGTTATGCTGCCCGGCGGGCGCGTGGCGTGGCTGGAGCTGAAGGCCGCCAAAGGCCGCCCGAGCGCCATGCAGCAGGGCTTTGCGGAGATCTGCCGCCGGATAAAACACCGCTACTGCCTCGTGCGCGATCTGCCGGAGGCAATCGACGTTCTGCGTAAATGGAACGTCCTGAGATCACAACGGGAGCATACTGCACATGATACCTACCTACGTTCGCCATTCACCTAGCAGCCTTAACCTGTTCGCCGCCGAGCCAGCCATGTTCGTGCTGGAGCGCGTGCTTGGCATCAAGCAGACGGTCGGCGTCCCGGCGCACCGCGGCGTGGCGGTCGAGGACGGCGTCACTGCGGGCCTCGCCAACTTGGGGGCACCGCTGAAGGCCTGCGTGGACGTTGCGGTGACCAAGTACGACGCGTTGACCGCAATGACGCCGGACCCCCGCCGTGAGAAGTATCGGGATACCATCAGCGACATGGTTGTAGCAGCCCTAGTGGAGCTGCGAGAGTACGGCACACCATCTAGCGGGCAAGGCTTCGTGGAGTGGAGGCCGGACGGCATCAAGATGCCGATCGTGGGCTACTACGATTACCAGTGGGACCGCCACGGGATCATCGCTGATTTGAAAACCACCGAGCGGATGCCGTCCGAGATCAAGGTGACGCATGCGCGCCAAGTAGCCCTATACGCTCCCACCAATAACTATGACGCGAGATTGATTTACGTTACCCCAAAGAAGATCGAGGCGTACAGTCTAGAAAATATCGACGCGCATCGCGCGGCTCTATTTAATATTGCAAAGAGGGTTGAGAATTTTCTGGATTTGAGCGACGATCCAAAATTCTTTCTGACCATCACCGCGCCGGACGTAGACAGCTTCTACTGGGCTTCCCCGCAGGCGCGCCAATTGGCATTCGATTACTGGGGGGTCTGATGACCAAGAAGAAAAACGGCGGCAAGGGCAAGAACGGCAGCAAGGACGGCGACGGCAACGACGATTGGGAGCAGTTCGATTTGTTCAGCGCCAGAGCGGAGCGCGATCTGGGCATGGAGCGCGCCTCCGGCAAATGCTCCGAGTGGACAATGAAAGCCCTGACCCGCGTCAAGACACTGCCGTCAGGCTACGAGGGGATCACAGAAGAGATCCGGCGCGACCTCGATCTGGGCATGCCGTCCTCGTCCGGCGCGGTCGGGGCATTTACGAACTATGCCGTAAAGCTCGGACTGCTGATCAAGACAGGGGAGATGCGACCACCCAAGGGCGTCCGCAGCCACGCCAGAGCCACACAGGTCTGGCGCAGACCATGAGAACGAAGCGATCGATGTCGGTACGTCCAGCGCCGATCGTCGTGATCGGTAATTTCGTCCGGCATCCGGAAAACGGAGAACGTAAGCTAGATCGCAACGGAGACTGGGAGCCGTGGACCGGGCAGTGGGGATATCGCATCACGCGCGTGACCAACAGCGTGGACTACCGGCCCGGCTTTCTCTTGACCAAGCCAAGAGTTCAATCGTTGATTGACGAGGGATGGACCGTCTCCGTACTGTCCAAATAAATCCAATACCGGGATCATCCGGTGTGGCACCGCCGCTGGCCTGACAGCGGCACAAAAGAGGAGATCGCAATGTCGATCTTTGGGTTCAGCACCGAACCGTCGCAAGGCGGTGATTTTCTACCGATCGTCAAGTACGACGCCCGGGCTGGCAGGATCTTTCGGGTCGATCGCATCGACACCGGCAACGGGTTCGAGAGCAACCCGGTAGACATCACGCAGACATTCAAGGCGCTGTGCGATTTCGAGAACATCGAGGTCGGCTGGATCGATTTTCCGGTCGGCTCGGTGCCTTCGTTCCATCTGGTCATGCTGGAGGACATCCGGAACGGCAAGAACAAGCTGCCCGACCGGCCCAGCGAGAAGCACAAGAACGGCATCCGCTTCATGGTGAAACTGGCGAAGGACTGCGGCGGCGACAAGACGATCCGGGAGATCGCCGGGACGTCGAAGGCGTTCCTGTCCGGCATCGAGGCGGTCTACACGCAGTACATTGGCAACAGGGACGCCAACAAGGGCAAGCTGCCGGTGATCATGCTGGAGAAGACCTCGCCGGTTACCTCCGGCTCCGGCCAGCGCAGCTCGACCAACTACCATCCTACCTTCAAGATCGTGGGCTGGGCGTTGCGCGGTGATCTGACACCGCAACCAAAGGGCATGTCAGGGGCGCAGGCCCAGAACAACGAGCTGCCGTGGGGCAACGGCAGCGGCGCTGCGCCATCTACGGGTGGACAGCGGGTACAACCGCCGCCGCAGCAGACGGTCGCCGTAGACGATTTCGGCTAAGGCTGAAAAGGTACGGGGCCGGGAGAGGGGGTGAAACGTCTCCCGGCCCCACCACCCTTGCGACCTTTCAAAGCAGCTCAGGTGCTAGTCCGTGAATTTAGCAACCCCTCAGAGCCTGTCCATACCTCTCAGAGGTCGATGACATGGCTGTGCCCAATTTCGAGGATTTCGACAGCGATTTCGCCACCCCGGCGCAGTGGGCGGCGATGTATCGGAGCTACGGGCTACAGGTCATCCCCGGCCACATGCCTGCCGAAGGCAAGTCGTGGAAGCGGCCCTACCTAGCCGAGTGGACGTCGCTGCAGCAGGCGCTGGTGCCGGACGCCACGTTCCGGCGCTGGTACGACCCGGCGACCGGCGAGCATCGCAACCGTCGCAACATGGGCATCATCACGGGGGCGTGTTCAGACGGTGCCTTCATCATCGACCTCGACACCCACAAGAACCGGGCGGCGGGGCATTGGTGGCAGGGCGTCTGCGACGTCCACAACAACAGCATGCAGCCCGAGACACCCCGCCAGAGGACCGGCGGAGGCGGCCAGCAGCTCTTATTCCGCGCCCCGGCAGGCTGGACGCCGCCGACCAACAAGACCGGCATAGGCGTCGATTTCAGGGGGCAGGCTGGCTTCGCGGTGCTGCCCAGCTCCCTGCACGACAGCGGCAAGGCCTACGAGTGGCTGCCCGGCAAGGCCCCGTGGGAGGTGCCGATCGCGGAGGCCCCGGCGTGGCTGTGCGACGAGATCGACAAGCTGGTCGGCCTGCCCGGTAACATAAATTCCGGTGAATTAAAGTTACCGCCTCAATCCACGGACAGCGTGACCGTAAATACGGCCACTGGCGGCGATTTCGACGCCTTCGGCAACCGCATCGACGGTCGCGAGGAGGCGATGCGGGACATGGTGTGGCGCTGCGTGGTGAAGCGCCGCCGGATGTCTCCGATCCGGCCTACCGGCGTGCCGGAGCAGCGGCTGATCTTGGACGAGTTCGACGTCTACGAGCGCACCGTTCAGGTGCAGAACCCGCTGCCCGGCGAGAACAAGTCGGTCGGCCTGGAGCGCGAGGGCCGCGGTTTTTCGGCTTTTGCTGCCAAATGGCAGTACGCCATGCGGCAGTGGGACGCCGAGGTGGCGCAGGCCGCGGCGCAGCCGGACCCTAGTCCAGATCTGGACCCGGCTGCGGAGTTCAACGAGGCCGCCACCAAGGGCGAGGCTGCGGCCAAGGCCGACCCGGCTGGGCTGTTCGAGCTGCTCGACGTGGCGCAGATTAAGACCATGCCGGACCCCAAGTGGCTGGTCGGCGGGCTGATCGTGGAGCGTGCGCTGGGCTTCATCTATGGGCCGCCCGGCTGCCTCAAGACCTTCATCGCGCTGGACATGGCGCTGTCGTTCGCCTGCTCAAGGCCAATGTGGTGGGACCGCGCGGTCGAGCAGCCCGGCGCGGTGATCTACATATCGAGCGAGGGGCAGGCCGACCTCAAGTTCCGCATCATGGCGTGGGAGCAGAACCGCGGCGTCAACGCCGACACGGCCCCGTTCCGGCTGATCCGCCAGAGCATCAACTTCATGGACGGCAAGGATATCGGGAAGCTGCTGGCGACCGTGCAGGCGGTGGTCGATCAGACCGGCCTGCCGATCGCCGCGGTGTTCGTGGACACGGTGAGCCGCGTGCTGCCCGGCGCGGAGGAGAACCTCCAGAAAGACATGACCATCTTCGTGGATGCCTGCGA
This sequence comes from uncultured Actinomycetota bacterium, assembly GCA_963716655.1. Lineage (GTDB taxonomy): Bacteria > Actinomycetota > Actinomycetes > Propionibacteriales > Nocardioidaceae > Nocardioides. The sequence goes on from CAVQTV010000001.1 coordinate 781,271, forward strand.
CAAGGTCCGGCAGCGTTTCGGCTGCACCGTGATCGGCATCCACCACACCAGCCGGGCAGGCAACATGCGCGGCTCCACCGTGATCCCCGGCGCTGGCGATTTCATCATCGAGGTGAAGCGCGAGCCGGGCGCAGAAACCGGCAGCATCACCGCCGTCAAGATCAAGGCTGGCGAGGACGGCTGGGAGCAGCCGTTCAAGGTCACCAAGCTGGCGGTCGGCACGCTGGCGGGCAACACGTCGCTGGCGCTCGATCCGATCGAGGTCGTTCCACGGGAAACAGGAAACGGCTGGCCCGAGCGGGATGTCTGTCGGCAGATCCTGGCCGCCATCGAAGAGCAATGGGTGAAGGGGGAGCCGTGGTGCTACGCCCACAACACCTCCAGAGCGGCGACCATCAACATTATGAAACGCTGGCATCTGGAGCGCACGATCGTGAAGGACATGCTCGAAACGTGGACCGCAAACAAGATAATTTCGGAGGAGATCTTCAACATCAAAAATCAGTCCAAAGGGTACAAAAAATTACTGGATATTTGAGAGCCATGCATAAAGAACATATCTGTAACCCATTGATCGCACAGAAGATAAGTAATGTGCGGGTATGGGCAAAGTGCGCAAGTAAGTCGTTGGCAGCGTGTATCTAAATGAACCACCCCTAAAGGGGAGAGGTCGCCACTTGGCGAGCGACCTCCCCAAGGGGTTAAAACGGAGGGCAAAGTGAGAGCGAAAACCGATCTGAAAACCATCACCAATCCGAAGGCGTGGGACCAGTCGCACGGCACCTACATCGCCGGACGTGCGGCGCTGGACGGCGTTGACGCGGCGGCGGTGGCGATGGAGCGCAAGTGGGGATGCGACCGGCTCCGGCTGCTGGTCGATACGCCGCTGCGCGAAAAGTTCGACCGCCAGCGATACCGCCTCGCGGCGGCGATCCACAACGGCGAGCTGATCGACGTCCAGCGCGAGGCGGGACGGATGCTGCTGGCGTGGTCGGCGCTCGACGCCGTGGCGGAGAAGGCCGGGGCCAAGCCGATCGACCCCAACGTCTGGGAGCTGGCGCTGCCGGACGGCAGGGTGGTGGCGCTGGTACACGACACGGCGGAGGCCCACGCCGTGGTGGCGGGGAACCGCGAGATGGCGGTCTATTCGCTGGACGAGATAGCTCGCATGATTGCCACCTACCCCGGTATCCTCAAGGCCAAGACGGTCTGGCCGGGGGCCAAGGTCACCCGGGTCGAGAAGACGATTGGCGACCCGCTGGACGCCATCAGGCACGCGGCCAGCTTCGATGATCCGCTGGACGATTTGTTCGAACCACAGGCGGTGTGAGCATGGGCAAGGTCTTTGCCGCGGCAAACATCTGGGCACTGGGCGCAGACGAGGCGCAGTGGATCTTGTACCGCGCCATGGGGAAGGCCGAGTGGCGGCCCATCTCGTATGTCAGCAGCACCAAGAAGGTGCTGGCGGAGCGGATGCGCGAGGCTGGCGTAGAGCCGTCTGTGCGAACGAAACTGCTGGAGGGGCTGCCGGACACCTTCAGGGAGTTCAAAACGTCTGGGCGCACGTCCTAGGCCCCGGCGCGGGCCTATCCATCAACAACGGAGGATCGATATGACGACAGGTAACGGGATGCAGGAGCAGGGCAGCACGGCGCTGCCCGTGCCGCGGGAGGCGATCGTGGAGCAAGGCCTGCGCATCCAGCAGGAGACGGCGGCGGAGCGTGACGCGCTGCGCCGGGAGGTGTCGGGGCTGCGCTCCGACATCGCAGGCTACAAGGTCATGGTCGAGGCGCTGCAGAGCCAAGTCTCGGACGCCGACAGCCGGGTGCAGACCATGACGCTGGTGCGCGACGAGGCGGTGGCGCGGAGGGCTTCTGTCGAGGCGGTGCTGCGATCCATGCTGGCGATCGGAAGGGCCTTCACCATCGAGAACGAGCCAATGATCCGGGAGCTGGGCAATGCCGAAGACAACCGTCAGGCTCCTGCTGCTCGCGTCGTGCCTGCTTACAAGCCCAGCGATCTCGGCTGACAGCCTGCCCCGTGGCGGGGCCTGCATGACCTACGGCGAGGCCAAGCAGGCCACCCGCGGTGCCTACCTCCACTGGCACCGCGGAGCCAATGGGCGGCGTTGCTGGGGCATTCGGGGCAAAGCGAGAACGCGGGCAGCGGGACAATTCCTGGCCCGGTTTGTCCCGCCTGAACGAACTGTGGACGAAACGCAGCAGCCCGAAAACGAGCTGCCGCTTTTCGTCAGCCTGATGGATCACCCGTCATGGGCTTGGGCGGAACGTGCGCGCCGGGCGTCGTGGTTCGAGGTCGAGCCGATCGGCCCGGTTATACCCTTGCCGGACGCAGCCGACGCGCGGGCCGAATATAGTACCTTCGCGCCGGGCCAGGAGCCGGACGTCTGGCCGGAAATGGAAACCGCCGCCTCTTGGGTAGGGGCGGCGGTCGCCACCGTGGCGGCGTTCGTGCTGGCCGGGCTGGTGGTGGGCTGGCTGTTCTGGCCGTTCAGTAGCCTGCCCAGTCGCGCAGGCGGCGGTAATTCGTGAACGCCTTGGTGTCCACGAAGTAGTTGCCGTCCCGATCGACCCAACGATCGAGAACCATGACGCCCGTGCCGTCCGCGAGGACGGCGAGGAACCAGTCGTGGGTCTTGGCCCAGCGGATTTGTGCTTCGGTCATGTCAGCCCTCCCCTGCTTCGTTGAGGAGGTGCTGCGCCAGACGGCGCGCTTCGGTGAAGCTGAGAGAGACGCCGACATAGCGGCCCTTCCAGCGGATCTGAAGGTAGACGTCCTCCGGGGATTGGCGGTAGGCGCGCACCCAGTGAGCGTTGTAGCTCTCGTCGTCTTTGACGCGGATCATGGACATGCGCGGGACCGCGCCGATTTTGAAGGTGTGGCCGTCACTCATGGTGTTCTCCTGTTGTGATGAACGATTTGAACGATTTGAACGTTAGGTCAGGCCGTCCCACCCTGTCAAGCGGTAAAATGACCGCTTGACCTAGTGGGTCTGGGTGTCCTACAAGGGGTCGTTCATCACAAACGGAGGCTAAAATGACTGTCAATGGTTACCGAGGCGTCAAGGACTACCGCTACACCGATCTTGATTGCGGCGAGGTCGATTTCGGCATCCGCGACCAGAAGGGCCGCAAGATCGGCTATCAATGGCGGATCTACGATGTCGTTGTCGAGCTGATGACGGACGAAGAATACGCCGCGGCCAAGAGCTGCTACCTGATCGCCAACGACAAGCCGTCGCATTACATCGAGATGAGATCCTCGACAACGCGCGACGGCTACGCCTACGGCCCCAGCACCAAACGCATGCAGACCGACACGCTGGAGCAGGCGCGCCGATCGGCTGTCGGACGTGTTGAAAACGCCCGCAAAGCCAACACTAAAAAGTTCGCTGCGTTCAACGAGGGCGCAGCATGATCATCGAGGTCGCACTGGGCATCCTGCTCGCGATCTTCATCCTTGCCACGGCGGTACTCTGGATACCGCTCGTGGTGGGGGTCGTGGTGATCGCCGCTATCGCCGGGATTGGCTACGCAATTTATCTGCAGCCCTTCATGTTCGCGTTTCCTGCACTCTGCGTGGGCGTGTTCGTGCTGGCCGCGTGGCTGTTCCGAGAGGCCAATCGATACATCGAAAGGAAGCGAACGTGACACGAAAGAAAAAGAAACCCGAGCCGCCGCCGTTTTTGTACATGCGGTCGATGACGCCGGATAATTTTCGGTTCATCATCAAGCAGCTCGGCATGTCGCAGATCGCAGCAGGCCGCTTTCTCGGCGTCTCAGGCAGGACCGCTCGTCGCTACTGCACAGGCGATGCCGTGATCTCGCCAGCCGAGGTGCTGCTGCTGCGCTCGCTGCTTCACCACGGTGAAACACCCGTGGTGCCGAGGTGGACACCCGACCAGAACTAATCCCGACATTCTGGACGGCCCACAGCAGGGCGCGTATGTTCCCGTATCGGGCGCAGCGCGCCCTGTTCTCGTGGGGGAGGGGTCTACCCCTTAAGCCGTTTGCCAGCAAAGAAAATACCAGCCGACGTCCGGGCCTTGGCGAGAGGCTACACCACCGTCTGCATCAGGACGCTGGGCGGCATCGCAACCAGCGGCGAGAGCGAGCAGGCGCGCATCCAGGCATCTGCCATCCTGCTCGACCGCGGCTGGGGCAAGGCAGCTCAGCCGCTCACCGGCCAGGATGGCGAGGGCGCGATCGAGCTGACGATCCGGCACATTACGGAGGGCAAAAAATGACTGAACTTGAGCGGTTGGAGCTGGTGCTGCGGCGCGTGCATGACAGGCTCGACAAGACAACGCGCTTTGCCGCTTCAGGTGAAACGTACTTGCTGAAAAAGATTATCGAGGAGCTGTCTGACGAGAACGCCGAGGTTGAGTTTCACAGGATGACAAAGCGCGCATGATGTCGCTGCTGCAGATCCCGGAGTGTGCGGCGGCGCTCGCGGGCTTCGCTTTCGGTGTGACGCTTGCCTGTACGATCGTCACGCTGGTGTGGGTGATGATGCTATGATCCGCGTCTCGCTGCCTAACAACGGATGGACGCAGCGCCCGCACCAGAACGCGCTGTGGCAGCATCTGCGCAACGGCGGCAAGCGCGCTCTGGCGGTGTGGCATCGACGTGCCGGGAAAGATGACGTGTGCTTGCATCACACAGCGATCGCGGCGTTCGAGCGTATCGGAAACTACTGGCACTGCTTACCTGAGTACAACCAAGCGCGGAAAGCGATCTGGACCGCGATCAATCCTCATACCGGCAAGAGGCGCATCGATGAAGCCTTTCCTCCCGAGCTGCGAGCTAATACCAACGACACCGAAATGTTCATCCGTTTCAGAAACGGATCGACATGGCAGTGTATTGGTTCCGACACCTATAACACGACTGTCGGAGCGTCCGTCGCAGGCATCGTCTACAGTGAATGGGCGCTGGCGAACCCGTCAGCGTGGGCCTACCACCGGCCAATGGTCGAAGAAAACAGTGGCTGGGCGGCGTTCATCACTACTCCCCGAGGACGCAATCATGCATTCGCCCTTTTTCAGCATGCAGCTCAATCACCCGACTGGTTCTGTGAACTCCTCACCGCAACAGACACTGCTGCCCTCACCGAGGAAGCTCTTGCCACCGCGCTAGCGGAGTACAAGGCCCTCTACGGAGCGGACGTTGGCGCAGCTCAATGGCGGCAGGAATATTTTTGCGACTTTCAGGCCGCCGATACTCGGCGCCTTCTACGCGCACGAGATGGCGGAGGTGCGCAGCGAGGGACGCATCTGCGCGGTCGAGGCATTGCCCGGCGAGCTGGTGCATCGCGCATGGGATCTCGGCGTCAATGACGACACCAGCGTCTGGTGGTTTCAGGTGCAGGGCGCGCAACTGATCGTGCTCGACCATTACGCCGCGTCTGGCGTGGGCGTCGATCATTACGCTCGAACAGATCGAGCAGCGCGAGAAAGAACATGGCTGGCTGCGCGGCAACGACTACGTCCCGCACGACGCCAAGGTGAAGGAGTGGGGAACTGGCCGGACGCGCGTCGAGACGATGCGGTCGCATCGGGCTGCAACCCGATCGCTGGTGCCCGATGGCGAGCATGCAGGACGGCATCAACGCCGTGCGGCGCACGCTACCGCTGACTGCGTGTTTCATCCGCGCACCGAAGAGACCGGCATCGCCGCGCTGGAGCAGTATCGCAGGGAGTGGGACGACGAGAAGAAGGCGTTCCGCGCCTCGCACGTCCACGACTGGACGTCGCACCCCGCGACGCCTTCCGGTATCTGGCGCTGGCGTGGAAGGGCGTCCGCGTCGTGCCGTCGAAGCCTCCGCCGATCGAGGGCTGGGTTATCCCGCCACCAGCAGAGCACCGCAAGGGGGATCCGGCTGTGAGCAGGCAGAGAAGCGGCTGTCGAAGCGGCGTTGGAAGGCGCGATGCGTGAGGGGCGCATCATCCCCATGATGGCGATTGTCGAGCATCGTCTGGACCGCCGGTTCGAGTTCAACGGCCTGCCGTGGAACGACGACTACTACGTGCGAGGCGGCGCAATGAAGCGCCCCGCGCGATTTAAGCCGTCAAGGGTCCGAGATTACAAGCGCCGTGATCTGCTCAATTTGGAGCGATTGCCGCGGCGTTCGCCGTGGTGGTGCTGAGCGTCGTGTCTTGTGGGGATGACATCAGCGCAGTTCATCGCGATGTCCGAGCCGACCCGGTGCTGTTCCGCGACCGCTGACCAAGTGGCTGCTGGAGCATCCCGACAGCACTATCGCATGCTGCCGCTGGTGATAGCTGCGCCAACGAGGATGCGAGGCTCAGCGCATGTACCGATGCGCCGCGCGAGCTGCGCAAGCTGGCGCTGGAGATGGGTAAGGCCCACCGAGGGGAAAATGGCAGCTCTGACAGTCCGGCAGGCGGCAAGCCGATCGAGGAAGATCTCGGCACGACGATCATGAGTACAACCCGGCAGTCGAGCCGAAGAGCGCCAAGGCGTGGCTCAACCTGCTCGAGGAGAGCGAGAAGGCGTTCGAGCGACTGGAACGACCATTGCGACAACATCGACAAGCAGTACGCCAGCTCGAGCGGCTATCGAACATGACGCGCGACAAGGAGTTCCAGATGTTCTGGGCCAATTGCGAGGTGATCAAGCCGTCGATCTACGCCAAGCCGCCGGAGCCGGTGGTGGTGACGAAGTTCAAGGACCAGCGGCCGGTGTACCAAGCGGCCGCCGAGCTGCTGGAGCGCTGCGCCACGGTGGCGTTCGATCTCGCGCGCATCGACGACCTGATGCTGCTGATCCGCGACGACGTCGCGATGATCGGCCGCGGCGTCGCGTGGTGCCGCTACGAGAGCGGCAAGGGCAGCGGCTACTTACGACCACGAGAAGGTCTGCATCGACTTCAAGCACCGCCGGGACTTCCTGCACAGCATCAGCCGCAACTGGCACGGAGGTGACGTGGGTCGCGGCGGCGAGCTACCTGACCCGCGGCGAGGCGCGCAAGCGGTTCCACAAGCACTCCGGCGACGACTATCAGGACGCCGAGTACGCGGTCGACAAGGACGCCAAGGACGTCGGCGGCGCCGACAACCGCGAGCGCGCCAAGTTCTGGGAGATCTGGGACAAGACCGCGCAGCGCGTGGTCTGGGTCGCGAAGGGCTGCGAGAACATCCTCGACGAGGACGACCCGCACCTCGACCTGCGGATTTTTTCCCGTGCCCGAAGCCGGCCTACGGCACGGTGCAGCGCGGCTCGCTGGTGCCGGTGCCGGACGTGATGCAGTACCGCGACCAGCTCGACGAGATGAACCTGCTGACCGGCCGCATCCACGCGCTGTGCGATGCGCTGGAGGCGAAGGGCTTCTACCCGGCCGGCGGCGCCGAGCTGAGCGAGGCGGTCCAGGCCGCGCTGACGACGCAAGACGCCGGGCCGCCTGCTGGTGCCGATCAGCAACTGGGCGGCGTTCGGCGGCACCAAGGAGGTCATCGTCTGGCTGCCGATCGACGTGATCGCGCAGACCATCACGGCGCTGGTCGCACTGCGCAAGCAGATCATCGAGGACATCTACCAGATCATGGGGCTGTCCGACATCATGCGCGGCGCGACCGACCCCGCGAGACGCTGGGCGCGCAGCAGCTGAAGAGCGCAGTTCGGCTCCACGCGCATCCGGGACAAGCAGAACGAGCTGGTGCGGCCTGGCGCGGGACCTGGTCGAGATCTGTCGAGATCATGACCGAGAAGTTCGATGACGTGACCATTATCGAGATGAGCCAGACGCAGCTGCCGACGCAGGCGATGGTGCAGCAGCAGATTGGCAGGTGCTGCAGCAGCATGCAGGCGCAACAGCAGCAGATGCTGCAGGTGCAGCAGAACCCGCAAGTGCAGCAGATGGCGCAGCAGAACCCCGACAGGCGCAGCAGGTCATGCAGCAGGCGCAGAAGGCGCAGGACGGCGAGCGCCAGCCATCAAGCAGCTGACGGAGAAGCCGACCATCGAGCAGGTGCTGCACGTTCCTGAGGACAACCGCGCCAGGCGTTCGTGCTCGACATCGAGACCGACTCGACCATCCTGATCGACGAGAACGCCGAGAAGCAGCGCCGCACCGAGTTCGTCGGCGTGCTGTCGCAGCTGCTGCCGCAGCTCGCGCAGATGATCGCGCGCGAGCCGAAGACCGCGGAGTTCTGCGGCGAGGTGCTGAAGTTCTCGACCGCGCCGTTCCGCGCCGGTCGCAGCTGGACGGCGCGATCGACGACCTGGTCGAGCAGATGAAGCAGAAGGGCCGCAGCCGCCGCCCAACCCGGAGGCCGAGAAGCTCAAGCTGATGAAGGAGATCGAGATGGCGAAGATCGAGCAGAAGAAGCAGTCCGACGCCGCCGAGCTGAAGGTAAAGCAGGACGAGCTGGTGCAGAAGGATGCAGCATCAGCAGAAGCTGGCTAACGATCGGGCGATTGCCGGGATGGGCGCGCGCGACAAGCAGCAGGAGCTGGCGGGCAAGCAGCAGATCCAGAACGAGAAGCTGATGCAGAACCGCGAAAGCCATCAGGCGCACGTCATTGAGAAGACGCAGGACATGGAGCTTAACCAGCAGAGAGATGCAGCAGGCCTCTGCGCTCAACAACCAGAAGGCCAGCCAGCAGGCGCAGAAGGCGCAGGATCAGCGCGCCCAGCAGCAATTCAAGATGATGCAGCCCAAGAACGGGATCGGCGGATGATGCTGTTCCCGCGCGACGAGCATCCCCAGCAGGACATCCACGATCTAAGCCAGTTCGTGACCGGCGGCGTGCCCGAGAGCGCGTATGTGCGCGACCTGTCTGCCAAAGATCCCTGGAAGAAGCTGGACGATGCGGCGCTGGAGAAGCTGATCGCGCCCAACCTTGGCATGCCTTACGGCACCACCACGCCGCAGGAGGCGCAGTACACCGAGAAGGCGACCGCGGACGCGGCGCGCGACTGGTATGTGCCGCAGGCGACGTGGGGCGCTGGGCTGATGGCGGCAGGCTCGCCTCGAGCTGCCGTTGCCGCCGGTCGCGCGCATGGGCGCGCTGGCGGCAGGCTTTGCGCTGTCACCGAGCGAGGCGCAGGCGATCCCGGCGGGGCGTGGATCACGCACCGCCAACCTCGCTGCGCTGGCGAACGCCCAGGACATGTACAGCGCAGGCAAGAGCGCCGACCAGATCCGCACCGCCACCGGCTGGTACAAGAGCGGGGCCGACCGGCAGTGGAAATACGAGATCCCCGACCGGGAAAGCCGCTGGATCACCGACCCACGAGAGATCAAGGGCCCGGTCAAGCTGGGCGACGTCTACCACCACCCCGAGGCCTACGCGGCCTACCCGGAGCTGGCCAAGACCGAGCTGAACGTGGGGCCGATCGCCGGGGCCAGAGGCAGCTACCAGTCCGGCATGGGCGTAGACACGCCGACCATCTCGCTGGCCCCCAGCACGCCGCAGATGATGCGCAGCACCAATCTGCACGAGATGACGCACGGTGTGCAGGACATCGAGGATTTCGCCACGGGCGGCAGCGTGTGGGGAGGCCTGCGCCGCGGTACGCCGGAGTGGAAGCTGTACCAAGAGCGCATCCAGGCCATCCAGAAGCCGCTGTCGAAAGACGAGTTCGACAAGCTGGGGATCGGCGGCGAGGGCTACACGCACGCGAAATATCTCAAGGAGTATAACGCCTCGCTGAAGAACCCAGACCAGTGGCGGGTGCTTGACCGCATGGCGCAGGAGACGGCAGTCCGGGAAGGCTACGAGCGCAGTGCCGGTGAGGTCGAGGCCCGGCTGACGCAGAAACGCGCCGACTACACGCCGGAGCAGATCGCGGAGCCGGCCACCGTGGCTGGATCAGGACAAAGCCGTACCGGGACCAGATCGTCAAGTTCCGGCAGAAGATGGGAGGGCTGGCCGACCAGACCAGCTACGCCGTCGATCCGAAGCTGTGGTCGCCGCTCTCCAAAGAGAAGCTGAAGGTGCCGCTGGACGAGCTGGAACATGGCATCACGGTCAATCGCAATCCGGTGCCGAAGTTCGTGACCCCCGAAGAGCTGGTCGGCAGTTACGGCATCTTCACGCCATGGGATCTGTCGGCGACGGGCAAGACATTGACAACCCGTCGACGCACAGGAGTTGGAGCGTGCGGTGCGGCTGCACGGCGGCGCAGGTTTTCCCGAGGCCAATCCCGGCATGGCGGCGGCGTCAGAGGCACCCATATCGCGGCGGATCGACAATCAGGGCGGCGGAGATAACCAACCGGACCGGCAAGCCGGTGACGATCTGGCCGATCACCATGTCGCCGAGCGGCGTCGACGCTTCGCATCACGTTGCCGATCCGCTGTCGCAGCTGGTGCAGAAGGCTCCGATCAAGGCCGACGATCTGACCGGCGTTCAACGAGATGATGCACGCCCGCGTCAACGCCATGGAGGCGAGCAAGAAGAACCCTGCCGACCGCAAGACGTGGCTGAACACCACTGACCCCGGCTTTCAGGACTACATCAACACCATGCAAGGCGGCATGAAGATCAAGGCATTGATGGCCGACCGCATGGCGCTGGCGGAGTGGCAGGCCAAAGGGTTCCCCGACGTTGGCGCGTTGCGTCACGCGGTGTCTGAGCCTGCGTTGATCGAGCAGCCGCGCAATACGGCGGGCATGGCGATCTCACGTTACATTCCGGGGCAGGGGCTGCTCGACACGACGCATCCGAGCTATCCGAAGGGTGTCGCGGGCCAACACATGGGCCAGCTGGCGTCGTTGATCCCGTTCGAGGAAGGGGCTTATGACATCGCGGGTCCGCTGGCCGAAAAGAACGCCGCCAACTTTGCGATGGGCAAGAAGGTCGCGATCAGACCGGCCTATCATTTCGGCAAGCCGGACCCGAACATTCCGGTCGCGCAGTATTTTGACGAGCAATGGGTCGAGCGTATGATGAAACGGATGGAGGAAGCTAAAGATCGATGAGCGGATCGCCTGTCATCAAGTCCATGCCTTCGATCGGCAGGCCGAGCGCCTTGGCGGCCCGTTCTTGCACGTCGATGATCAGCAGCTCGCCTTCAATAGGCATCTTCGACATGCCGAGGCCGTCGCGCGGCCACGCCAGATCGACCAGCTCGTGGACACGAGCCATGATGGCGCACAGCTCTCGTTTCTTGTCGGTGTCACTCATCTCGGCTCTCCAAATAATCTGGATATTACCGCCGAACAACAGGAGGATGCAATGGCTCAAAGCTCGATAACCGTCACCCACACCAATCCTACGCCGCCGACCAACTTTGCGACCACGATCGGCAACACGCCGCCGACCGCGCCAGCGCAGACCTCCGTCGATGACGGCGCTGCCGGGCCGCTGACGGTGCTGGCGGCTTCGCGGGCGTCAGTCGATGAGGCCAATTTTCCGAGCCGCACCTCCGAGGGCAAGGGCACCGAGGTGGTGGTGACGGCACCGGGTTCACGGGCAGAGGCACCGACCGTGTCTGTATCAGTGCTGGGTGCTCAGCACGACCAAGCCGAACGAAGATCACGCTTCATCGCCGTAACACCGGCACCCCGAGGAGGACACGATCGATGGCTACCCCGACCAAGACCCAGGAGCGCGACCAGCAAGGTCGCAACCAAGACCGCGAGGGCCGCGAGCAGGCCCAGCAGCAGCTCGGCCTGCAGCCCGGCCAGCCGCAACAGGTCGGCACCGGCCAGCAGCCCGGCGGCAAGCCGGGATCTGGCATGGAGGCACTCACCCCTGCGCAGCAGAAGGAAACGCATGCCCAGCACGAGAAGGACAACAACCCGACCACGGCGAAGCTGCGCCAGTACGGCCAGGACGCTCCTGGCATGCACCCGGCCAATCTGCCGGAGGATCGGCTCAACGATCAGCATCCACGCAAGGGGACGCGCCTCGACCTTGAGGACATTACCGGCAATCCGGGGCACCGCGGAGTGAACCCGGATGCTCCCGGTGGCAGCATCAACCGTGGCCCCAATCATCCTCCGAGCGATAAGGAGCGCAAGGCCGCCGGACGGAACCTACCTGTCGGCAGCCTCAACATGCCGCCGGATGTCGAGCCTCCCCCCAGACCCGAAAAAATAGGTAGCATCAACGAGCCTGCGGGATCGGACGTGCGCAGGGGGATCGAGGGCGACGGTGAAAACACCCGACAGCTCCGAGAGACGGGCGGCGTTGGCTCGCTCGCCACCGGCACCACACCGCCAGCCGGACAAGGCACTGCAGGCAGCATCAACGAGCCTGCCGGGTCCACGATCGGCAGCAACATGCCGCAAGAGGGTGCGGCACCTCCTGTCCTCAGTAGCCTTGAGCCTGAGAGCGTTACGATAGGCGAGGCCACGGCGGAGACGTTCACGCTGACGGTGACCGGCAGCGGCTTCACCGAGGAGAGCGTGATCGTGTTTGACGACGAGGATCTCGACACCGAGTTCCTGTCCGACACCATGCTGTCTGCCGAGGCCCCGACATCGCCGGAGGCCAAGGAGGTCGATGTCGAGGTGGCGAACGGCGAGGACTTGTCGGAAGCCATCACGTTCGCTTACGAGGAAGCTGCACCGGCCAGCGCGGGCCGTACCCGCAAGCCGCCACAGCGCAAGCCGAGCAAGGGCAAGCGCGACAAGAGCAAGGCCAAGACCAAGTCTAGACGGTAATCGAATACCTAAACGGCGTGCCGGACTGGGAGACGGCACGCTTACCCATGAGGGATGATGGGCGTTCTCCTAGAGGTGGAGCCGGGCCTGTTCCGGTTCGTGAAGCCGTCGATCGCACCGGCACGCTCTGCGCTGCCGTGCCCGAACATCATTTCCGACAACATAGCGCCCCTCGAACACGTCGATGGGCGCTTCTACACGTCCAAATCACAGTTTCGGGCTGTGAGTAAGGCGCACGACCTCATCGAGGTCGGCACCGAGAAGCTGAAACCCAAGGTCAGGTCTACCGACACCAAAGAGGTGAAGGCGGAGCGCCGCAAGGCGCTACGCACGGCCCTGCAGCGATTTAAGGCTGGGGACAGAACAAGAACGTCAATTTGATCTAGATCAAACACCCGCTCAGACCGGGAACAGGAGCTGTTCATGTCAGACGTCTACAACGCGCCGCCTCCCGCGGCACCCGCACCCGCGTCCGCGCCTGCTAATGAGGTGCCGATCAATCCTAGCCCGGTCGCACGTCCCGACGCCGGTCGGCCCGCAGGCGCCGAGCAAGCCGGTCGGCGACGACCACAAGGAAAGCGAGCATCGGCCCGAGAGCCGCCGCGAGGCGATCCAGAAGGCGTTCGACCGCGGCCAGGACAAGCGCAACGAAGAGGCCCCGCAACGCGCCAAGCCGGGCAGGGCCACAACCAGCCGCCCGAGGAGACGCCGGACGAGGAAGAGCGAGAACCGCCCAAGGGCGAGGTTTACCGGGAGGGCGGCAAGTTCGCCAAGGCCCCGGACAGTCAAGCGGCGGTTGGCGACAATTCCAGCCCGCGGCAGGCCAACCGGGGCAACCGGGGCAACCGGGTCAACGGCGGCCAGGTGACCCGTTGCCTGAGACGGCCCCCTACCGCGATCCGCCGCACCGCATGGCCGAGCACGCCAAGGCGGAATGGGCGGCCGCACCGGAGAGCGTGCGCGGCGAGGTTCACCGCATGCAGCAGGAGTTCGACGAGGCCTACCACAAGTACCGCGGTGACCACGAGACGATGAACACGATCCGCCATTTCCACGACATGGCGCGCGAGCACGGCACCACGCTGGACCGGGCGCTCGAGCAACTACGTCGGCATGGAGCAACAAGCTGCGCAACGACGTGGTCGGCGGCCTCGACCTGATCGTCAACAACCTGAACCTCCAGACCGCCGACGGGCAGAAGCTCGGCCTGCGGGACGTCGCGTATCACATCCTCAATCAGACGCCGGAGCAGCGGCGGCTCGTGCAGACCAAGAACGCCGCGCGATGGCGCAGCCATCAGATCGGGGCGCTGCAGCAGGAGCTGCAGGCTTGAAAAGGCCCAGCACCAGATGCATATCAGCAGCAGTTCACTCAGACGCGGTCTGCGGTTGATCAGTACGCTGACCAGCACCCGCGGTTCGATGAACTGGGTGACCTGATCGAGCACGAGATGCAACTCGGCTTCGACTCGATACAGCCTACCGCCGCGCAGAACTGCTACGGCCCTCGACACAAGCGGCTCAGACCCGCAGCACCACATCGGCTCAGACCCGACCCGACCAAGTCGATTTCCGGCGCCCCAGACGGCGGCTCCTCAAACGGGCACGCGCGCAAGAGCGACAAGCCGGTCGGTCGCCGCGAAGCCATTCAGGACGCCATCCGGCGCGTGAACGGCGGCTTGTAATCTGAACCCTTGACGTGGAGGGGCCCCGATGCCCAACATTACAACCAATGCTGCACTATCAGCAGATCCTCTCGATGGCCGTGGAAGAGCGGTCATCGAGCTACCAGGACCTCGTCACCAACAACAACGCGCTGCTCGCCGTGATGAGGCGCAAGGGCCTGTGGAAGACCTACACCGGCCCGCGCATTCGCGAGACGCTGCAGGTCGGCAAGCAGGTCGCGCAGTGGTACAGCGGCTACGATCAGCTGCTTGAATCCGGCGATCGATTTGTTCAACGACGCCTACTTCGACCCGAAGATGGTCGTGGTGCCGATCATCCTCTCGATGCAGGAGATCCTCAACAACGAGGGCGACAGCCAGCTGATGGATGTCTTCGACGCTACATGGAGGCGGCCGAGCGCGCGCTGGAAGACACCATGGACGCCGGCGCTGTTCGGCGACGGCACTGCCAACGGCGGCAAGCAGATCACCGGCCTCGCCACCGCGGTCCCGATCGTCACCAACACCGGCGTCTACGGCGGCATCGATCGCGCCACCGCCACGATCTGGCGCACCAAGACCTACGACGTCGCAGCGCCGCTCGGTCGCCGGCGCTCGGCACGCAGGTCAACTCGACCACCATCCGCCCGATGCTCAACTACGATCATGACCAAGCAGTCGCGCGGCAGGGACTACGCCGACCTGCTGATCATGTCGCCCGGAACACTACGCGGCCTACGACGCGGCGACGGTCGCGATCCAGCGGCAGACCAACGAGACGTCGCTCGGCAAGCTTGGCTTCTCGGCGCTGGAATATATCGGCGGCGGCAAGCGCGCCGAGATCGTGCTCGACGGCGGCATCGGCTCGAACATGCCGGCCAACACCACGTTCGGCATCAACACCGACAGCCTCCGGCTGCGTTATCACCCGAACCGCAACTTCGACAAGCGTGTTCGACGGCGAGGGCCAGATGCCGATCGACAAGGACGCGATCGCCCAGTTCATCGGGTGGATGGGGGAACTAACGATGACCAATCCGCTGTTCAATTGGAGACTGTACGACAGCAACCCAGCGGCCTAGACTACAACCGCCGGTGGAGGTTTTCGGACCCCGCTCGCTCTCGCCGGGCAGCAGACCTGCGGCCGTCGTGCTCATTCCCGCGACGGCCGCAGCCCTGCACTAACGGAGAACACATGCCGATGCCCATACGCGATCCCGACGACGTTGCTCGTGGTGCTGTTCAAGCACCACGCCGTCAAGAACGAAGCCAAGTCCTGCCGAGGCAGGCCGACCGATCTACGACGACATCGAGGTGTGCGAGATCCGCTTCCCCGGCTCGCGCAACGACTGTCAGGTGTTTCCCGCGACCGCGCTCTCGCACTGGAACAGCGACCCGCTACACCGGCGAGCAGACGCAGATCACCTACGCCGAGCGCTTCCCGCACCAGTACCAGCAGTTCAAGGCGCAGCACGCGCAGACCAAGAGCGGCACGCCGCTCGACCATGCGCCGTTCCTGACCGCGGCGCGCCGCGCCGAGCTGCGCGCGCTCAGAACGTCTACACGGTCGAGCAGCTCGCCGCGATCGACGGCCAGGAGCTGAAGAACCTCGGCCCGGGCGGCCGCGAGCACAAGAACAACGCCGTGGAGTACATCGAGCGAGAGCAAGGCGACGCGCCGAACCTGCAGATGGCGGCCGAGCTGGAGGCGCTGCGCGCGCGCAATGCGGTGCTCGAGGAGGACGCCAAGCTACGGCCGAGCACGCGGCGGCGAGAGCACGGCGACGGCCGAGACCGACTTCGACGACATGACCGACGAGCAGCTGCGCGAGTACATCACGACGCACACCGGGCACCGCCGAACGGCTCGACTGAGCCACAAGACGCTCACGCATGGCGACGGAGGTTCAGCCAGACAAGGCGCCTGATGATCCTGCTGACGGTGGTGCGGGATGTCTGCGCGGTGGTCGGCGTCGCCGCGCCGACCTCCGTGTTCGCCACCATCAGCACCAACCGCACCATGTTCGAGATGCTCGCCTGCGCCAACGAGATGGCGCAGCGCATCGCCTACGACACGCGCGACTGGACCGCGCTGCACAGCTACGTCGACGCTTGACCGGCGACGGCGTCGCGACGGCGTTCCCTCTGCCGGCCAACTACAAGCGCATGCTGCTGACCGCCAATGTCTGGCGCTCGACCACGACGCAACGCCGCTGCAGTTCATCTCCGACATCGACGAATGGCTGCAGCGCCGCATCGCGCAGCGACACCGACAGCTGGGGCGAGTGGACCATCTTCGGCGGCGCAGATGCACATCTGCCCGGTCATCGCCGACGGCGATCAGACCGCTTTCACCTACCTCGACAAGAACTGCATCGCGCTGGCCAGCGGCGGCGTCGGCGACGCGTTCCATGTCCGACGACGACACGCTTCCGGCTCGACGAGCGGCTGCTCAAGCTGGGCATGATCTACGACTGGAAGGCGCAGAAGGGGTCGCCCTACGCCGAGGACATGGGCACCTACTCCGACGCCATCGCCAACGCGATGGGCCGCGACAGCCCTCGCCGATCATTGTGGGGCATACCCGCTACATGCCAGCGGGGCCATGACATGCCGGTCATTGGGGGCAAGCCGTCATCCGACATCGCGGAGTTCAGCGTTGCGCTGATGGGGCCGCAGGGACCGCCGGGGCCGCAAGGGCCGACCGGCTCCATGGGCATGCCGGGACCGGAAGGCCCGCAAGGCAGCCCCGGCGTCAATGGCGGAACCGGAGCGACTGGCCCCAAGGGCGACGAAGGCGACCCGGGACCGCCGGGCAACCCGGGTGTCCCCGGCTCGACCGGGGCGCAGGGTCCGATGGGCGCGCCCGGCCCGCAGGGGCCAATGGGGCCGGAGGGTCCGGAAGGGCCGGAAGGCTCGGTCGAGGAAGCGCCGATCGACGGCGTGATTTACGCGCGCAGGAACGCAGGCTGGGTGCCGGGCGGCAGCGGTGGAGGTGGCGGTGAACCCGGCCCTCCGGGACCAGAGGGTCCGGAAGGGCCGGAAGGCCCCACAGGTCCGCAGGGCGTCCAGGGTCCGACCGGGCCGCAGGGGCCTGCCGGGCCGCAAGGGGCGCAGGGCATCAAGGGCGACACCGGCAGCCCCGGCTCGACCGGCGCGCAGGGGCCGCAGGGCCTCACGGGCGCGACCGGCTCTCAGGGGCTGCAGGGCATCCCGGGCACGCCCGGCCTCACGGGGCCGCCGGGTGCGACGGGCGCAGAAGGCCCGCAGGGCCTTCAGGGTCCGCAAGGCATTCAGGGCGAGCCGGGTCCGGCGATCACCAGCGGCGGTGCCTTCAACTACATGTTCAACACGGGCGTGATCGCCCCGCCTGCCGCAGGCAGCGTGCGCTTCAACCATGCCACGCAGCCGTCAGCCACCACGATCTGGCTGAACTACACCACCAACGACACCATCGCGGCGAACCTGAAGACGTATTTTCTCGATCGCATCAAGGTCGATGACCGCTTCTACATTCAGGACAAGGACGTCCCCGAAAAGTTTCAGGTGTTCCGGCTCACCAGCGCGCTGATCGACAGCGGCACCTACGCGACGCTGCCGGTGGCGTGGGTTGCTGGCGGCAGCGCGCTGACGTCTGGCCGCGTCATCATCTCGCGCGAGCATAACAACGCTGTCGTTGCCTCCGCTGTCTCGTTCGCCCCGACCGGAAACATCGCCGCCACCACCGTGCAGGCCGCGGTTGCCGAGGTGGACGCTGAGAAGGTGTCGAAGACCGGCGACGCCATGACCGGCGCGCTGGTGCTGCCGTCAGGCACCGCCGCGGTGTCGTCGCTGCATTTCGGCACCGTCAACACAGGCATCTACGGCAACGGCACGTCAGTCAATTTCACGATCGGCGGCGCATCTTGCTTACAGGTGTCGTCCAGCTCCGTGTTCTCGACCATACCTCTTGTGGTGGCCGCCCACCCGACTGGTGATTTTCAGGTCGCCACCAAAAAGTACGTCGATGATAACGCCGGTACTGGCGGCGGCGGTGGCGCTTCCGTCACGGTTGCCGACACGCCGCCGTCATCGCCATCGAACGGCGACCTCTGGATGGAGAGTGACAGCGGGACTTTGTACATGAGCTACCACGATGGCTCGTCCGTTCAGTGGCTCGACGTTTCCGGCGGCAGCGCGCAGTCGTGGAAGCAGATCACGCAGGGCAGCGTATGACGCGCTGTCGCCGCCCAACCCCAACACGCTCTATGTGGTGGTCGGATGAAGCTCAACGACGCCGACAAGATCTGCATTGGTGGTGCCGAGGCTAGTGCGGTCTACGCTGGCGCGACGAAGGTGTGGCCGGAGGAGATTGCGGTCGAGCTGAAGCAGATGGTCGTCACATACACCGCCAGCGGGAGCCGAGATGATTACACTGGCTGGGTTGGAATGGTGTTTACCGTATCTAACAACATGCTGGTCACTCAGATCGGCAAGCGGGTCGGAGAAAGCAACAGCGGGAACCACATTGTTACGCTTGGCAAGCGACCGCAAACCACGCAACTGCGCACCGCTGCGATCAACATGACGGGAGGGGCGCTGGGGTCGTTTCGCTACGGCGACATCGAGCCGCTCGTGCTGGATGCGGGTCAGGATTACATGCTCGTAGCATCTGTCACGGGCGCGACCGGACAGTATTGGTCCGACGCTGGCGGCGTTGGCACCACGGTGCTGCAGGACGCCACCAACCCGCGGTCTGCTTACTCAGGTGCCGCGATGAACCTCAACGTCAACGGCGATAACAACGGCTATGTCGGCCTCGACTTGACCTATCAAGCACCCGGTACAGCGGCTCGAGGGGCATGGGACCAGGGCTACAAGTCCGCCGAGGCCGATGGCTTCAATCAAGGGCAAGTCGCTGGCCCTCGACTTCACCGGCTCAGCACCCTGAACGTCTCGACAAGGGGCAGAATGTCGCACGGCGGCACCGACAAGGTCTACTTCGAGGTCTTCGCATTGATACGATGAACGTTCAGCACACGCTCGCGATTGGTCTGGAAAACAGCAGCGCGCCGCTTGACGGGGATCGCCGGGCCGCAAATACGTACGGCGTCACTGATCTTTGCGTTCTGCGTAGGGTCACGGTGTTCGAGAACGCATCGAGCGAGGCGTACTCCTTCTACGCCGACGAACCTGACATCGCCAACGGCGACGCCGCCGGGTTTCATGTCGATCTTGGCGCGCGGAGGCAATGGCTTCCAGAACGGCGTGGTCAAGCGCGGCAACCTGATGATCGGCAAGACGGCTGTTCGTTTCCTCTCTGTGGCACTGGTACGACTATCCGTGGACAACAACGAAGGCGTGGGGACCAATGGCGGGGCCGTGATCGTGACCCTCGACACCACCATTCGCTGACGTGCTGCTCAGCGGCTCCACGGCGTGGTCATAAACACGGCCTACGATCTTCCTGAAGCTCGCCAACGAACGGCCAGGAAACACCCGGCAGGCGGTCGGCTCAACCGACGTCGACGGTGGTCATGCACTGGAAGCTGGTCAGCGTCGGCGCGGATGGGCGAAGGACGTGCAGACGCGCGACAGGGCGAGCAGGCCCGCAGGGTCCGCGGGACGAACGGTCCTGAGGATCGCCGGCGTCGATGGCGTAGGCGACGAAGAAGCGCCGCATCATCGGCACGCTACGGCGGAAGACGATGGCGGGCGGTTGACAGGGTGGCGGCGGTGGCGGCGGCCTGCCCTGACGCGGGCACGCCGACGGTGTTCGTTGGCGTTCTGGTACTGGTACAGTGGTTTAATGCTCCACCACTTCGGCGGCGCTGGCACGGGCTGGATGTCTGCAGGAACCGGATCTCCTTCTGGGCGACATCGAGGGGGTGATGCGGGTGGACTCTCTAGCGGGTGCATCTTGTTCTGATCGACTGATCCTGGGCGCCAACGTGGGCATGGCTACCGGAGCGGAAATACATCGGCACGCACCAGGCCTTATGCGCGCTAACGATGTCAGCGTCACGGTTCGGAGCACGAGGCGCTGCGGTCAACCCACCGACGTAACCATGATAGTGCTGTCATCGCGCCAACTGGAACGGTAACGCGTCGACACGCAAATTCTTCGCACCGCAGGCACCGGCATCTACGGAAGCACGCACCGATATCATGTTACATCTGATGGTGTGACCGTTTCGAAGAAGACGACATTCGTGAACATGATAGTGTCCGCTTCCACCTGTTCGCTTGCTGTCGGATCTGCTGATGCCACCAAGTCTACGTCGACGCCGATGTATCAGGTCGGCACCAATCTCCACGCTGAGCGCTGTTCTGGTTACTCGACTGCGACGTCTGCAATCAGGTGATCCTGATGGAGACGATTGTCACATCGAGACTGCTTGACGCTGTTCGTGGTGGTCCTCGACCCCTCCTATCGTGGGCCGCTTCGGATTCGAGAGCTACTACGGTCCCTTCACCGGCCAAGCCACTCTTCGGCTGATCGGGAGCAACACCTACGAACAGGGGCGGCAACGTCATGAACCCGCGGACGGTGATCATCGACGAACTGGAACCTGCGCGATCTGTACAAGGTCGGTTTCTGACCGACGCGCCGAAGGTCAACATCATCAGCGATGCGCAGGCATTCCACGGGACCATCGTCTGCAACGTCGACGAACAGATCCCGGCCCGCTATCGCGGGGTCTATCAGGCAGCAGCCGAGCCGCCGACGCTGCCGAACAACACCAAGTATGTGGTCATGCTCAGCCGTAGGGCAAGCTGGGATACAACAACTACTTTGGCGACATCACCAACAGCAACAGCACCGACGAAAACCAACACCGGTTGATCATGCCGGCGTGGTCGAAATCCTATGACTTCCTGAAGGTCCACGGCATCGGCGACCGTACCACCATCCCCAACGTAGTATCGCTGTCCTGGTCAATCGTCCTGGTGCATCGGTCGAGTCGATGCTTACATAGGACCGTGGGTGTGGTATTGATCTGGAACTTCACCACCGAAACCTGATTGTCGGCCGATGGTGCTGGTGGTCGTCATTCATCTGATGGTGCAGGACGGCACCGTGGTGACATCAGTCACGACCAGACGCCCTCTAACAACATCGGCTCTTAATACTTTCGGCTGGACCGGCACAGTTCTTCCAAATGCCAACGTCAGGGACAAGTCGCCGGCGTCGGTGCCGGGGCCCGCCGCTGTTCCGCAGCACTGGCGGAGGTTGTGGCAGTTCCACAGTGGCGCACAAGCATGGGGCCGTCTCGCTGCATCCGCGGCGTCGATCGGGAGCGCTGCTTCGTCAACGGAGCAGCAGTCCATCCAACTGACGACAGCGACACACGCTGCTGGCGGTCGAGCGGATCGTGCCACTCGCACTTCAGCGGCGACGCATCGTGCCAACGCCGCCAGCCACGAACGCGCCAGCCCGCCACGCCAGCTACACCACCGGGCCTGCCGACGCCGCCAGTTTCTCTTACGGCGGCGGCACCAGAGCGGCGTTGGGGAAACCATGCCGGGAGCAACAACCCATTCCAGCCGAGTTTCCGACCTACGTCTTCGTCTACAGCATTGGCAGGAGCGATGCACCACACGGGTCACGGCAAACTGCAGTGATGCCTTCCTACCGCCATCGTCGCCCGCCGATGGCGATCTGCACGTCATCAGTCACCTACGGCCGGCCACCTACGGCGTGTGCTTTGTTTTCACGGGGACTATTGCCGCGGCAGACATGAGCCGTCACGCAACTTGTCCCACAGCGTACACCAGCGCGGCCTGAACAAGGCCATTTGTTATGTCGTTAACGACAACGGCACGCTGTACTACTCCGAATATATCGTTGCCGCGCCGCCGCCTGCGAACGAGATGCGCGTCCGGCATGTGGGCGTCTGGAAAAAACCGATCACGCACGTCAAGCACGCCGGGACGTGGAAGATGGCGACCACGTTCGTCAAGCACGCCGGTACATGGAAGCAGATGGTATGAGCGCACACATGGCTTTCCGCCGCCAGCCGGTGCCCGCAGCAGTTTGCGCAGAAGCACACCGCCGTCAGCATTCCGTCGCCGACGCGCGGCCTTACCCTGAACGAGAACGCCGCGTTCATGAAGCCGGGCGCCGCGCAGGTGCACGACAACTGGGAGCCGACCCTGCGCGGCGTGAAATTGCGCGGCGGCTGCGTTCGCCGGTGTCCGCTCCCGGAGAGCGCCGCCAGTGATCTCGGCGTTCGAGTACACCTTCGGCGTCGTCCCCCGGATGTTCGTCGGCAACGCGACCAAGCTCTACGACGTCACCACGGCACGCCGGTGCTGGTCAAGGCCGGGCAGAGATCCGGCAACTATGCGGCGGCGCAGCTCGCGAACGAGAGCGGCGACAAGCTGATCGTCGTCAACGCCGCCGGTAATTTCCCGCTGCGGTTCAACGGCCTGACATGGGAGACGCTCGACGCGAGCGCGGTGGGTCTGGTGGATGGCGACCGAGCGCGGTGAACGGCCCGGTCGGACGCGGCGGTCGAAAACGGTGACCACCTCGCCTACGTCTGGAAATATCGCAACCGGCTGTTCTTCATCGAGCACAGCTCGATGAATGCCTGGTACCTGCCGCTCGACAGCGTCGGCGGCGTGCTGCAGCTGATCCCGCTGTCGGGCGCCGCATCGAAGGGCGGCAATCTGCTGTTCGGCGCTACGTGGGGCGATCGACGCGGGCGACGGTGTGGACGACAAGTGCGTCTTCGCGACCGATCTCGGCGAGCTGCTGATTTTCAAAGGCGGCGATCCCGGCAATGCCTCGAACTGGCGCCAGCAGGGCCGCTATCAGATCGACCCGCCACTGGGCATGAACGCGCACACCACGCTCGGCGGCGACCTGCTGGTAGCGACGGTCGAGGGCATTGTGCCGTCAGTCAGGCCCTCACAAGGAGGCCGAGCAGCTCGATCTCGTCAGCATTCACCTGCAACATCAGCTCGATGTGGCGCGACGAGGTGGATGCCAAGCGCGAGTGGCCGTGGTCGATGGAGCAGTGGGACGAGTACGGCGGCCTGTTCGTGACCTGGCCGGGTGGTAACCCCGGCAAGGAGGTCCGCGCCGGTGAATACCGGGGACCGACGGGTGGTGCCGCATCATCGGGTGGGACGCGACGTGCTTCATCCGCATACGTACCGATCTGTATTTTGGCACGCAGGGCGGCATCGTTATGCAGGCCGACCGCACCGGCTCCGACGACGGCGAGCCGTATGTCGCGACCTGTTGGCGGCTGGGGCACGCTCCGGAGCGCAGCCGTCGAGGTGGTGTGGCATCAGGCCCGCGCACCGTTCTGGGCGGCGGCCGGCCGTTCCATCCGCAGCTGTCGAGCTGCACCAATTTCGAAATCATACTGCCGCCGCCGCCGCCAGTCGGTCTCGATCCGGGCATTTCGGACGTGTGGGATCAGGCGCTGTGGGATCAGGGGCATTGGGACACCGGTGTGAATGCGCAGCCGATCGTGCGCAACGGCGGCTGGGTGTCGATCGGCATCACCGGCTTCACGCACGCGGCTGTCGTGCAGACCACGGTCGCGCAGCAGGCGCGGCCGCAGATTGAGATGATCGCCGTCGACGCGACGTTCGAGCGTCTCGGCGTCAACGTGTAGGAGCGAACCATGGCCTGACGTGCCAGTACCCGTTCCGGCCGAGGCAGCAGTGCCGGACCTGTACCAGAACTACGACCCGGTCGGTGCCATGGGCGGGTTGTTCGCGCCAGCGTTCATCAAGGGCTACGCGCCGTCCGAGAAGGCGGTGGCGGACTGGACCGCCATGTACCGATCGATGACGCCGCAGGGCATCGAGGACACGCGGATGCCGTTCCCGGCGATGGCCGATCGAGGCTCTGCGCCGAGCGATCAGTACGGCGGCGGAGCCATCCCGCTCAACCTCGACTACAGCGGTAAGGGCGCGGTTGACCCGGAGGCGCTGCGGGTGTGGTCGCAGGGCGGCAAGTATGACTGGGACGCGCGACGCAGCGCGATTGCAAGGAAGCTAGCAGGACTGTGGGATGCTGCGATACGTCTACGAGCACCCGATGGAGGTCTGCGGCTTTGTCGCCGCGATGATCCCGCACGCGGGCGGTCATTGGTACGGACAGGATGCGCGCGCCATTGGCGTGATTGACGAGACGGGGCTGCTGATCGCCGGGCTGGTCTACACGTCCTACGACGACATCTCACAAACCATTGAGATGCACGGCGCGGCTTTACCGGGGAAACAATGGCTGACCCGCGAGACTATCCGCAGGATGTACAGCTATCCTTTCCTGCAGTGCGGCTGCCAGATGCTGTTCCAGAAGACGCCAGCCGATAACACGCGGCTGCTGCGGCAACTCGCTGTGTACGACTACACGTTTCTGAAAGTACCGCGGATGTTTGGCCGCGACCGCGACGGCGTGCTGTGCACGCTGACGGTCGAGGACTGGATGGCCAACAGGTTCAACAAGCGGCTGCGGCACCATGAGGTGCTCGACGCCCCGCATGAGGGAGGCCGCGTAATGCCTTATACGGTTCGACCAATCCGGCATGGACGAATGCAGCGCAACGCCATCACGCAGGCGCTGCTTAATGTGCAGAACCCGCCACCGCGCACCCAGATGCCCGGCATGGGCGCGGGGGCGCGCCCACCCAGTTCTCCGATCGTGCCGTCCGGCGTCTCTGCGTCCCCAAACTATGCAGGGCGCTGGCGGTCCGGCCATGCCGCCGCCGGTGCAGGCCCCCCCGCCAGCTCCCGGCGGCGCGCAAGGTCCGGCCTTCGGGGATGGGGGTGAGGGCAGGGCGGCGCCGATGGCACCGCCGCAGAGCATGCCGCCACAGATGGGCGGGACGCCTACTGCCACCCGCCGCCGAATGCTACCGGGGCTGGTCGGACAGCAGCCGCCGCAGGTCGGGCAATTGCCCGGAACGCAGATCCCCGGCATGCCGGGGCCAAATTAGGGCGATACTGACATGGGCGGAAAAAAAAGCTCACCCCCACCGCCCAATCCAGTCGACACCGCGCGAGCGTCGACGTCGACGAACGTGGGTACCTCGATCGCCAATGCGTTCCTTGGCAACACAAACCAAGTCACGCCTGACGGCTCGCTGCGCTACGACACCACCGGCTCCTATACTTGGAACGATCCCTACACCGGGCTCGCGGTCCAGATCCCGACGTTCACCGCCACGCAGGCGCTGTCGGGAACGGCGCAGGGCATCCAAGGACCAGACCGACGCTGCCAAGCTGGGCTCGCCGGGATGGCGAACGCGTACCAGAGCGGACGTCTCAGCAATTTGCTGAAGAACGAGCTTAATATCAGTCAGGCACCGGCGGCGGGCGACCCGAACTGGATCGGCAACATCCTCGCGCCGTCGACGACGTTCGGCGATGCCGGGCAGCAGCAGTCGAGCCTCGGCAACTACGGCCAGCAACTCACCGAGTTCGGTGACGCCGGGCGAGATCACGCGAAGATTACGGGCCTGCTGACAACTTCTCCGCCGATCGCCAGCGGGTCGAGGAGGCGCTGTACGGCGGCTCAATCCGCAGCTTAAGAGCGCGCCAACGTCGAGCAGCGGCTCGCGGATCAGGGCATCCGCTACGGCTCGCAGGCCTACGCCTCGGCAATGGACGACTACAACCGGCAAGCCAACGACCTGCGGCTGGGCGTGACCGCAGCAGGCGGTGCCGAGCAGCAGCGCATGAACGACATGGCGGCGCAGCGCGCGGGCTTCCAGAACGCCGCGCAGCAGCAGGAGTTCACGCAGAAATTCGGCCGCGGCGACGTTCGCGAACGAGGCGCAGAAGGCGCAGTTTCAGGAGACGTTGCAGGCCGGGCAGTTCGCCAACGCCGCGCAGCGCGACACCTTCACGCAAGCCGCGGCGCGCGGCGAGTTCGCCAATGCTGGCCTCGCGCAGCAGGTCGCGCAGGCGCAATCGAAGTTCAATGCGCAGAACATGGCGCGCAACCAGTTCATGTCGGAGCAGTACGCGCAGCGCAACCAGCCGATCAACGAGATCTCGGCTCTACTGTCGGGTTCGCAGATTAACAACCCGAACTTTGTGAATACGCCAAATAATCAGATCCCGACGACAGATGTCGCAGGCTTAATCAACACCAGATTTAGCCAAGACATGGACATCTACAAGCAGGAGAGCCAGAACTACAACGCGCTGATGGGCGGGATTACTTGGGATGGCCGGGGGCATGATGAAGATGTCCGATCGTGCGCACCAAGGACGATATCGACAAGATCGCGACGGTGTTCTCCGCGGGCGACGACGGCGAGCGCAAGAAGCTGCCGATCTACGAGTACTCCTACAAAGACGATCCGTCAGATGCGCGGCATGTCGGGCCGATGGCGCAGGACGTGGAGAAGATCGACCAGCGCGCCGTCAAGATCGCGCAAGGGCATCAAGTACATCGACCAAGCGCGTCTCGGCGGCATCCTGAAGGTGGCGTGACATGGCAGCGGTCGACGAAGGCTCGCCTCTCGGCTTCATCTTCGGTGGCAACACCGGGCTGACTGCCGAGGAGTTGAAGAAGCGCCGCGCCATCGCCGCGGCACTCGCGCGCGCGGCAGCTGGCTTCCCGAAGAACACTCGGCGAGGGGCTCACCTATCTCGGCGAGAGCATCGGCGAGGCACGGACTGAACTGGCGGCTGCGCCAGATGGAGCGGCGGCAGAAGGCCGGGGACACCGCCTCCCTGACGCCGCCGGGCGCCCGGCCCCGCAGGAACCATCTAGCCGGAGCCGCGGCCCGCGACGATCGTGCCGCAGACCCCGCCGCCGTCTACGCCGCCTGCCACGCCGCCGACCCCACCGCCATCCAGCGGCGGAGGCGGCGGCGTGTTCCCCAGACCCGGCTCCCGCCGCTGCCGGTCCTGACGTGGTGCCGCCGGACGTGGTGGCCGACACCAGCGCGCCCGCTTTTGCGCCCCGGTTCGATGCGGCGTTCGCACCGACCAGCGTACCGTCGCCGGAGCCGTCGCCCAACCAACAGGTCGCCGCCCGGTTTGCGCCTGCCGTGCAGGAGCCGCTGACGCGGGCGATGCCGAGCCGCAACGACCTGACATTCAACCCGCAACAGGCGCAGGGCAGCATCCAGCCGGACGTCAGCAATCTGCCTGCCGTCAGCTTGGCATCGCAGACTGCCTATTCGCGGATCAGGCCCGGGCCACTGCCGAAACCACGGCGAGGCTGAACGCCCCGCTGTCGCCGGTCCAGCCGCCGCCCGAGCTGGCGCAGGCTCCAGCGCCCCCACAGGGCGCTCCAGCGCCCCGCAGGGTGCGCCAGCGCCTTTGCAGCTCCCGACCGCCGCCGTGAACCCTCCGGTCGATCCCCGGGCACCAAAACCCGGCATAATGACGCCCCCTCCCCCAGCAGGCAGCAGCGGGGCCGCCGCCGCCGTTTGAAGGCCCGATGCCGGACCCGCGGTCGCAGGCCCGCATGGCTGCGGTCAGGGCGATCGAGAGCGGCGGCAATCGCGACCCTTACAGCATGCTGCACGCGCGCACCCCGACCGGCGACCGGGCGGTCGGCGCATACGGGATCATGGGCAGCAACGTGCCCAAGTGGACAAAGGACGCGCTGGGCTACCCGATGACGCCCGAGCAGTTTCGGGGAAACCGGAACGCGCAGGACATCACGTTCCGCAACAGGTTCGAGGAAAACTACATCCCAAAGTACGGCGAGGAGGGTGCAGCGCGGGCTTGGTACGGCGGCGAGACGGGGATGCGGAACCTCGCGGCCACGGACCAGCACAAGCGCCTGACGGTGGCGGGCTACGGTCAGGACTTTATGCGGCGGCTAGGTGATGGAACCGGCGGCGACACCGGCAACCAGATCGTGGTGCGGCCACCGGGCAGCCGTGACGCTGTCACGGCGGCGGTGATGAACCAGCCGCCGAGCGACCGTGAGATGCTGTCGGACGCGCTGCTGGCCGAGGTGGTCGGCGGTGGCGATCGCGGGCTGGGGGCGCAGACGGCAGCCTTGGGCCGCGGCGACGTCGCCAGTGACGCGCCGGACCCCGGCGTGGGGGCACTGATCGGCTCCGGTATCGGTGACACAGTGAAGGCGCGCCGCAACGCCATCACCAATACGATCCAGCAGCAGCAACAGCAGCAACTCCCCGCCCATAACCCCGGCGGTGCCGCCGGACCCGGCGGTGCCTCCGACTGTGGGCGCACCCGGAGACAAGCTGGCACAGCTCGCGCCGGGCTTTACGCCGGGCAACGCACTGACACCCGGTGGCGGAGTGTTCCCGCCGCCTGCCGTGCCCACACCGCCGCCGACCCCCCGCGACACCTCGCAGGGCATTAGGCCGATCCCGCAGGCCCCGGAGCCGAAGGCGTATCCCGACCCCGGCCCCGAGCCGACGCTTCAATCGGTCACGACCCCCGAGATGCAGCGCGCGATGGATCATTACCGCGGCGTTGCCGCCAACCCAGAGCGCAGTGACGCCACGCGCAAGCTTGCCGATGACAGATACAACGAAATCAAGAAGCAGCGTGATGCCCGACTACGCACTCCGGCGCACCGAGTGGGGCGCGGAAAAGAAAGCGCAGCGCGAATACGAGCTGGCCGACCCGGCGCGCCGTCAGCAATTGCAGCAAGGCAATCTGGCGAACGAGAAGGCGCTGCGCGACCTTGAGGGCGAGGGCTTCCTGCCGCTCACCAAGGAGGAGATGGCATCGCTGCCGACCCCGCCAGCCGGGCAGATCCTCTACAAGAACCGCCGCGGCGAGCTAAAGTTTGGCCCGACCCCGCCAGCGTCCACACTGGTCAATGTCGATCAGCGTGCCGAGGGCAAGGGTCAGGAGGCCATGCAGAAGGCGCTGGGCGACAGCTTCGTAAAAACCTACGAGAGCGGTGTCGATGCCGCCACCGACCTCGACAACCTGACGGAGCTGCGCAAGCGGTCGGCGGGCATCAGCACCGGCATCACGGCGACCGCCCAGCAGTTCCTGGGCCGGATCGGCATCAAGACCGAGGGGCTGTCCGACATCCAGTCCTACAACGCCATGATCAATCGCCTGATCCCGCAGCAGCGGGTGCCGGGCAGCGGCACGACCTCCGACTTTGACGCCGGGATGTTCCGCGACAGCTTGCCGAGCCTGATGAACCAGCCGGGCGGCAATGCGCTGATCATGGACACCATGGAGGCGCTCGCCAAGAACAAGCTGGCACGCGCCGAGATCGCCGGACAGGTCGTCGCTGGCACCATGCCGATGAAGGAGGGCGTGCAGGAGATGCTCAAGCTTCGAGCGGGAGGCCCGGCTCGCGTCCGACAACGTCAAGGCGTTCTTGGAAAGCAAGAACCCCAGCGCGCGGACACCGGCTGACAGCATGGCGATCGACTGGGCGAACAGAAATCCGAACGACCCGCGCGCACTGTGAAATCAAGAAGCGGCTGGGGGTGCCGTGATGGCTGAAGAAAAATTCGATCCCGACAAGTATTAGAGAAGTTCGACCCGGACAAGTATCTGGAGGCGAACAAGGCTCCCGACAAATATCAGCGCGCCGCTATCGAGGAGCGCGAGCGGCTGAAGGCGGCTGGCGTGCCGCTGCAAGAAGGCTACACCGACCGGCTCGCGCGCGGTGCCGGGATTGGCTGGGCCGACGAGGTTTCCGCCTTCGGCCAGATCCCGTTCGAGATGATCGGCGAGGCACCATCAACCCGGTGGAGGCGTACCGCTACAACAAGGCGTTCCAAGACCTCAAGAACAAGAAGACCGACGAGAACACCGCGGGCGTCTTGGGCGGCGCGGTCGAGGTGCTGGGCGGCTTGGGCAGTGCCGGTGGCGTGCTGGGCGGCGGCACCCGCGCCGCGACAACCAGCGGAACCTCCAACTACCTCAGAAACGTGGGCACCGCAGCCGGTCTGGGCGGCGTGGCCGGTGCCGGTGAGGCACCGTCGATCTCGGACATCCCGGCCAGCGCGGCCATGGGCGGCGTGATCGGCGGCACGATCGGCGCGGCGCTGCCGCCCGTCACCGCCGCCGTCAAGCAAGTCGCGCGGGCGGTGCAGCTCCCGCGCCTGCGAGATCCGCAGCGCGTTGCAGTGGAGCAAGTCGAGGACGTGGTCCGCGCCAGCGGGCGCTCGATGGACGACATCGCGCAGGACGTGCGCAACGCGCACGCCGCCGGTCAGACCGACTACACGATCGCTGACGCGATCGGCAAGGAAGGCCAGCGCAAGCTGGCGGCGATGGCGAAGGCTCCCGGCGAGCAACGCCAGCGCATTGCCGAGCTGATGGACGAGCGCAACATCAATATGCCCGCCCGCGTCAGCGAGGAGGTCGGCACCGCACTGGGCGCGCCGGGCACCGCGCGGCAGGCTCAGGACGCCCTGATCCAAGAGGCGCGGACAGCATCGCGTCCGCTGTACGCCGCCGCCGAGCAGCACGGCCCGGTCTGGACTGACCGGCTGCAGTCGTTCTTTGACGACCCGATCATGCGGCAAGGGCTTCGGCAGGGCGTCGAGGTGCAGCGGCTGGAGAGCCTCGCCGCGGGGCGGCGGTTCGATCCGAACGACTACGCAATCGTCAATTTCGACAACGCGGGCGACCCGATCATTGGCGGCGTGCCTAACATGCGGACGATCAACCTCGCCAAGATCGGCCTGGACGACATCCTCGAAAAGTACCGCGACGGCGTCACCGGGCGGCTGAACCTAGACGCGCGAGGCCGTGCGATCGATCAGGTGCGCCGTGCGCTGCTGCAGGAGGTCGATGCCCTCAATCCAGTCTACGCCGAGGCGCGGCGCGCCTTTGCCGGTCCCGCATCCGTGCGCGAGGCGGTGGATACCGGCAGGAGCATGGCGACACGGGGGCGGGCCGCCGACAACGTGCAGCGGTTTGAAGGCATGACACCGCCGACGCAACAGGGCGCGCGGATCGGCTACGCGGACGCCGCTGTGACGCCGATGGAGAGGAGCGGCAATTTCCCGCCGCTGCTGCGCGAGAAATCGCTGAAGGGCAGCACCGAGCTGGACGCCCTGTCGCTGTATCAGGGGCCGCGCCGACCCGGCGAGCCGGACCAGCTCCGCAAGTTTCTCAATCGCGAAGAGCGGATGATCGCGACCAAGAACGCCGCAACCGGCGGCTCGTCCACGGCAGAGAACCTCGCGGATATTGCCAATGCGCCGGGCGGCGGCGAGGTGCTTGGCTTGGCGGCGTCTGCCGCGTCCGGTCGGCCCCTTCAGTTTATGCGTAACGCTGCGGAGATCCTGGCGAGGGTCGGCAAGGGCGAGAACGAGGCCCAGCGTGTCGCCATCACGCAGGCGTTGCTGGCGCGCGACCCGGATGCTGTGGCGCAGCTCGCCGGGCTAATCAGAGAGCAGGAGCTGCGCAGGCGAGGCGTCAATCCGTGGGGTGTGCGCCCACCTCGTTTTGCTCGCTAGGAGAGTGCAATGCCACGCGACGGTTCAACGATCTTTCACAAGCCGTTCCCTGACGTCATCAATAACACGACGATCGAGAGCGCCGTCTACAACGGTTTCGTCAACGACATCGAAAGCGACATGAACAACCCGCGCCCGATCCTGTCGGGCGGTACGGGTGCCAACAATGCGCGCGATGCGATGCTCAACCTCAAGGGCGAGATCGCACTGCAGCAAGTCGCCAACTTCGACAGTCATCCGTGGGTGCCCGGCTCGTTCTACTCCGCGATCGGCGCGTCAGCGGCACCGAACAACACGCACGCCTTCACGGGCGACTATTTCCAGAATGCGACCGGCGACCACGCCACCATTCACGCCCGCGCCAACACCGGCACGCCATACGGCATCCTCTACGTTCGCCAGAAGATAGCGGGCGTCTGGAGCGCGTGGTTCGACACCGACAAGGTGATGGACGACAAGAAGGTGAACCGGATTGGCGACGTGATGACCGGCGACCTGTTCATCGACAAGGCCAATCCGGCGCTGGTTCTCGACAAGGCGGCCACTGCCGAGGCCAGCTATCTGGTGGGCCAAAACAACGCGCTGGCACGCTGGCGGCTGGATCTGGGTGACAGCGTCCCAGAGGGTGGCACGCAGGCAGGCTCCAACTTTACGCTTCGCCGCTATACCAACGCCGGGGTGCTGATCGACACGCCGTTGTCGATCGCGCGCGACACCGGCACGGTAACGATGCCCGGCTCCATCACGGTCGGCGGCACCATCAACACCACCGGCACGGCGACGTTCTCCGGCCCGCTGACGGCAACCAACATCACGGCGACCGGCAACTTGGCGGTCAGCGGCACCGCCGCGGTTACCGGCATCTCCACGTTCACCGGAGCATCGACGTTCAACAGCGACATCACGGTGAAGCGGGGCGCAACGCCAGCCACCGGCTACATTTTCTATGGCAGCTCCGGCAGCAAATATCTTGGGTTCGACGGCACCAATTTTCAGTTTTCCGGTGGCGCGGTCCTGGGCACTGCCTCGATCCAGGCTACCACCAGCCTGCACGCCGGGACCAGCATTCACGCGGGCAGCACGATAACCGCTGGCAGCACCATATCGACGTCCGGCTCTGTCAACGGTGCTGGGCACAGCACCTTCGGCAATCTGACGGCGAACGGCGGCGTGGTTTATCTGGCCGCTGCCAACAATTACTACATCCAGCAGGCTGGCGGCGTTCTCAATTTCAACGGCCAGCCCATCCTCCACAGCGGCAACTACACGAGCTACATCCCCGCCGCTGTCACCAGCCAGTATTGGGCGCACGTTGGCGATTATACGTTCTTTGCGTTTGCGCACGGCGCGCCCTACGAGCCGTATGGCGCGCACTGCTTTGTTGCAGGCATGTGGAGCGGTGGGTCGTCCGGGCACGGCGTGCGGTATCGCGCGCTCTACAACTACATCAGCGGCGGGGCTTACGTTGTGGGAGCTGCATCGTGAACATTATCGAGCATGGCAAGTGGCAGATCTACACGGCACCCGACGAGCTGTTGGAGCGACGCAACCTGACGCGACAGCACGGCGTGGTGTTTTCCAAGCGGGTCGATACCGGCGAGGATTGGTACGACTACAGCCTCGCGCGCTTCGCCGCAAAAACCACGGTGCTGATTACCATGATCGAGCAGCCGCCGGACGGCCTCGTCACCGGAGCTGCCAACACCAACTACAATTTTATTTTTCCCGCCAACGGCGAATTGATCGAGGTTACAGATTACAGCGGCTCCGACCCGCAAGCGGATTTTGGCAACAAGATCTACGACCCGGAAGAGCAGACGTTCACCGACCGACCGCCGATGCAGCCGCAGGCTGACCCAGAGGTGGCTGAGTTGAAGAAGGCGGTCGAGGGCATGAGGAAGCTGCTCGCCAAGCTGGCAGCAAAGCAATGATTGCGAAGGTCACGGGCGAGGTGGTTTCCAGCCTGAAGGACCGGCCACTGATGCTCGTGGTGGTGATCCTAAATGTGCTGTTTCTCGCCATCACGGCCTACGTTCTTTCCAGCGTGAAGGAGAGCGGCGAGCGCCGCGACAAGCTGCTCACCGATCTGGTCGCAAGCTGCAAACCGGGAGAACGAACATGATAGGCACACTGATATCGATCCTGCTGGTGCTGATCGTGCTGGGGGCGATCCTCTGGGCCATCCAGCAGCTCCTGCCGATGGTGCCCATGAGTCCTCAAATGGCGTTGATTGTCCGGGTGTTGCTGACCCTGATCGCCGTCTTCATTGTGGTCTGGGTGATCGCCAGCTTGCTGGGAGTGGTGTCGCCAATTAGGATGTAACCCATGCGCGCCTTGATCCTGATCGCGGCCCTGCTGCTGACGGCAGGGTGTCGCGTGACAGGCGGGCGCTGGGTGGTCGAGGAGCCGGTGGTGGCGAGGGTTTGCCCCGGCGGCGTCATCAATCAGGAACGGCGGTTTGTGGACACTTTCGCGGGTGGCCGGGTCCGCAACACCGTGGTCCGGACGGACGCTTGCCTGAACTAGGGCCGGGGACTATGTTTCCGGCGCTTCGTTGTGATGGACAAAGCAAAGTGCTGTAGCGTACCAGCGTGCCTTAGCGTGCTTATGCGTGCCGAGTGCGTAAAGGCGTACAGCGTAGACCGCCCCGGAGAGCCTTAGCCCTCGCCCGGGGCGGTTCTGCGTTCAGTCTTGTCCTCTCGCCTTCCTTATCGCGGCTTCGGCCATATTCATCGCCGCGGCTTGAGCCTGCGGCGCGAATTTCGACGGCATCCACCGCACCATTTCTTCCAGAGCCGCCAGCATTTCTGCGATCATCTCTGGCTGGGGGCGGTTGGAAGCGTAGATGTGCCCGCGCAGCCGTTCATTTTCAGCCCGCAGCCGCTCGATTTCGTCCGCAATGCGGCCAAGGCTACGAGCGTCCACATTGTGGACGATGCCTTTGCCGCCATCAGCGGCCAGCTCTCTCAGCCAAGGCACATAGTCGCTCATCTCAGACCTTCATCTTTTTGCGCATCACGAACAGCATGTCGGTCACGGCGCGCACGTTGAAATGCGACTGGTACTTGCCCTGCGGGACCGGCGTGTCGTTCACGGCATCCAGCGCCTGCTGCAGGGCGTCCGCGCACTTGCGCAGCGTGGCGGCGGCCTCCGCCTCGACGTCCTCGCGGGCGGCTCGTATCCGCTCGACCTCTGAGGTGACCCGCTTTTTGAGCGTCCGGTTCAGGGATACGACCCCCTTGTGCCGGGCCAGCTCCTGCTTCCACGGCGGCAGATTTTTGAAGATGGCGTGCATCTTCCCTTGGCCCTTTGCCAGCTCCAGCTCGGCGTCTGCGTCGTAGCGCGGCGTGAATTGCTTCATGGCTCCTCCTCCCGCTCGATCGTGATGCGGTACACGGTGTCGTTGGCATCCCTGAAGCGGTCGGCGGCGATGCTGGTGCGGATGTAGACGCACTCGCCCACCGAGCCTTTATCCATGGCGGTGTCCCAGTACGCCTGCCCGGCAACGGAGAACAGGTCACCGGGCGCAAGGTCGCGCCCGGTCACCAGCTCGGCTTTGATCTTTATTGCCATCCGAATTTCTCCGCGCAGATCGGCCCGATGCCGCGAAGCCGCCACTTGCTGATCAGCGTGGCGTTGCAGATGCAGCAGATGCCGGTTTCCTGCCCGTAGACCTTGGCGGCGGCCTCCGGGTCCGCGACGAACGCCAGGATCTGCGTCTGCTGCTCAGGGGTGCAGTCGCGGCTGGCGACAAACCGGCCACTGACGATCTTGCCGAGGTAGGTGCTGTTCTCGCCATCCCAGCCCGGCAGCGACTTGGCGAAGCTGGGGACGGGTTTCTTGACGTACAGCGCGCCGGGATTGGCGGAGGTCGCCTTGGCCGGGGAGATGACCATGTCACCGATCGTGATCTTGGGGTTGCGCACGGTCAACCCTTTGGCCTTGCTGGCGGCGTAGGCAGCGGCGGCATCGAATGCAGCGCGCAGCCGGTCGATCCCGGCAGTCTCCACCAGCGGGGCGACGGCAATGCGCTGCGCGGCACGGGCCGCATCCTTTGCCATCAGGTTGCGCACGGCGGTGAGCTGGCCTTCGGTCAGCGTGCCCCACTGCCACAGCTTGTTCAGCACGTCCTGCGGGAATGTGAAGGTGCCGCCACGCTCGATGTTGCGCTTGCCGGTCTTGGTCAGCCATTCGACCTCCGCCGGGTGGGCGGCGATGAAGGCGGCGGCGTCCTTGGCGATCTGCTCGTCGCGGCTGACCTTGGCGGCGGCGGCGTTGGCGCGACCCTTGGCGCGGGCCTGCGGCGAGGACTTGTAGCTGTTCCTGCCCGCACCCTTGCAGGCGAAGCACTGGCCCAGGACGCGGCCCGAGTAAGACACGAACTTGCCGGAACCGTCGCACTTGGGGCAGACCTCGACAAAGCCCTCGCCAGCCTGCGCCTTGGCGACGGACGGCATGGCCGGTCCCTGCGGGGCGTTGGCATCCAGATCGTCGTTACCGAAGACATCGAAAGGATTGGTAGACATGGTGACCTCCGTTGTGATGCCTCCCTTATAGGTCAGGGTGTCCTACCCTGTCAATGGGGCTTATCCTTGGACATCATCGCCTCGTACTGGACGGCGAAGATGTCGAACTCCTTCCGCATGTTTTCCGATATCGAAAGCATCTGCTCGTCCGACATTTCCTGCGCCGCCAGCATGGTTTCCAGCATGTGCTTGGCCCCGAAGAAAAACGCTGCGCGGACCATGTGCAGCTCCCACGGCGGGAGGTCTGCCGGGGCGGAGGCCAGCACCTGTATGAGAAACCCGGCCTCGATCAACCGGCCCTTTCTGGCCATTTCGTCAGCGCGTTTGCCAATCTGCGATTGCATCGTGTTCTCCTCTTGCTTTTGACACCCTAATCCAATTAAAATGGATATCCAACTAATTTGGAGATTATCCACTTATGTCAAATATCGCGTCCACCTCAGTGCTGATCGACGTCCTGGGCGGCAACCAGAAGGTCGCGGCCATTACCGGCTCCCAACCCGGGGCGGTCAGCGGCTGGCGCAAGGGTAAGCTGCCCGCTGCCACCTATGTCGTGCTGCAGAGAGAATACGCAAAATGGGCCTGCACGCCCCAGACGCGCTTTGGTCGATGCGCCCGAAGCCGAAGCGGAAGGCCAAGCCGTGAACGTCTGGACCCCGCCGGTCGTCAGCCGGTTCAACGAGCTGCTGAAGGCCAGCCCGGTGCTGACCTACGGGCAGATCGCGCAGCGATTGTCGGCGGAGTTCAATCTCAGCATCACCAAGAACGCCGCGATCGGCTTCGGGCGGCGCACGGGCGCTCCCAAGCGCAGCCCGCAACGGCTGCGGCCCAGTGGCCGCCCTATCCGTGCCCGGCCCCGCCGGGCCGTCGATCGCTCGCGAACTGGTTACGCAGTGATTGCAAAGCGATAGCTTTCGACGGATCGCGGCTGATCGTAGTTGCCATCCACCGGCGACGATGCATGGACGCACTGGCATGGACCCTACCGCTGGCGCTGGCGGGCGGCGGTCTGGCGCTGGTGGGACGAGACAGTCGGCGTGCGCAAGCCCTAACGCGCGTGCGAGCTACCAAGGGCGACGAAGGAGTACAAGGCAATGAAGAAGCTGCTTGCTACCGTCGCATTCGCGGCGGCGCTGGCGGTGAGCGGAGGCCCGGCGCAGGCCGATGTCTTCACGTTCAACCCCACCTTTACCGACACTGGCCCCGCCGGTAATGGACTAGAACTATACTGGCTCGTTCTCTACCACAGCGTGAATGTGCCGCTGGCTGGGCTGTTTGTTGACAACTTTCTGACGATCAACAGCACCAACACCAACCTGTTTGGAACCGCGACGGACGGCCTGCTCGTGAACTTTGTGTTTACGGTGCCGGGGCCGGGCGTTGGCGATCCCAACATTGGCGGCACGGGCAGCGAGACGGTATTTTTCGGTCTGCTGGTTAACGGCCTGATCGACTGGACGGACAATGCGACCGTGACCTTCGGGAACGGCTCGTCCTTGGCCATCCAACTGCTCGACACGCCGTACAACATCCACGACCACAAGGTCTATGTGGATGCCGACTTTGTGCTCGTCACTCCAGCACAGGTGCCGGGGCCAGTGGTGGGGGGCACAGTTCCAGCGCGGCAATGGCAATGGGTTTGTTTGGCTTCAACTACTTCCGCAGGCGGCGTCAGGTTGCGTAATCTGACTATGTGGATAGACCGCTAACCAAAGCGCAGAAGGCACGCCGAGCCGCTAAGGCTTGGCGTGCCAAGCATCCCGAAGAGTACAAGCAGAGCCTGCGCGACTACGCCAAACGCTGGCGCAAGAAGAACCCGGATTATTTTAGAGAGTGGCACGCCGCCAACCGCAGACCTGTGCGGGAGCCGGCAGGTCGATCGGACCGGCCGAGAAGTTGGTGACGTGGACGAAGCCGTCGCCGCGGCGGAAGGCGATCACGTCCGGTCCGAGGTCGAGCCAGGTGAGGGTCGCCGTCGCCGAGCTCCGGGCGCTCGCGGCGCAGCCGGAGCGCGGACCGGTAGAGCTCGAGCATCGAGCCGGGGTCGCCGGCCTGGACTGCGGCGGTGAGCGCGGCCCAGTCGCCGGGCTGGGGGAGCCACGGCTCGACCGGCCGGTCGCTGAAGCCGTACGGCGGCGTCGCCCCCGACCACGGGAACGGCACGCGACAGCCGTCACGGCCGGGGTCGACGCCGCCGGACCGGGCGTGCATCGGGTCGTCGATCCGGTCGACGGGGATGTCCGCCTCCGGCAGCCCGAGCTCCTCGCCCTGGTAGAGGTAGAACGCCCCCGGGAGGGCCATCGCGAGCAGTGCCGCTGCGCGGGCGCGCCGGGTGCCGAGGGCGAGGTCGGTCGGTGTGCCGAAGCGCTTGGTCTCGAACGCGAACCCGGTCTCCGCGCGGCCGTACCGGGTGACCGGCCGGGTCACGTCGTGGTTGGACAGCACCCAGGTCGCGGGCGCGCCGACCCGGTCGTGCACGTCGAGGGTCTGCCGGATCGACTTGGACAGCGCCTCGGCCTCCCACGGCGAGGCCATGAAGTCGAAGTTGAACGCCGAGTGCAGGACGCCCGGACGCAGGTAGCGCGCGAACCGCTCGGCGTCCGGCAGCCAGATCTCGCCGATCAGCACCCGGTCCGCGCCGTACGACTCGGCGATCCGGCGCCAGCTCCGGTAGATGCCCTGGAGCTCCTCGCGGTCGACGTACGGGTGGTCGCCGGGGTCGTGGCCCGGGTCCACCTCGGGCAGGTCCGAGTCCTTGGCGAGCAGCGCGGCCGAGTCGATCCGGATGCCGGCGACGCCGCGGTCGAACCAGAAGCGCAGGATCTCCTCGTGCTCGGCGACGACGTCGGGGTGACCCCAGTTGAGGTCCGGCTGGCCGGGCGCGAACAGGTGCAGGTACCACTGCTCGGGGCCGTCCGGGCCGTCGACGCGGGACCAGGCCGGCCCGCCGAACTCGGACTCCCAGCCGTTGGGCGCCAGCTCGCCGCTCTCGCCCCCACCGTCGCGGAACCAGAACCGCTCGCGCTCGGGCGAGCCGGGACCGGCGGCCAGGGCGGCCTGGAACCAGGCGTGCCGGTCGGACACGTGGTTGGGGACGACGTCGATGATCGTGCGGATGCCCAGGGCGAGCGCGTCGGTGATCAGACCCTCGGCCTGCGGCGAGGTCGCCGAACAGCGGGTCGATCGCGCGGTAGTCGGCGACGTCGTAGCCGCCGTCGGCCATCGGGGAGGGGTACCAGGGCGTGAACCAGATCGCGTCGACGCCGAGGTCCGCGAGGTAGGTGAGCCGGGACCGGACGCCGGCCAGGTCGCCGGTGCCGTCGCCGTTCCCGTCCGCGAAGCTGCGCGGGTAGACCTGGTAGATCGCCGCGGTCCGCCACCAGTCGGTGCCGTGCAGGTCGGTGCTCACGCGTCAGGGCCTCTGCTCTCCCGCAACGGACCTCCACGGCTGTGAAGGGCGTCACAGAAGGTGACGCGGCGGGAACGCTAGGAGGCGTTGCAGGGCACTGCAAGAACCTGACAGAACGTAATTAGTTTTCAGATCTTGCAGCGGAAGCGGCCGCGTTTGCAGGCCGCGTGGACCGACGGACCACCAGCTCGGGCTCGAAGAGCAGCTCGTCGTCGGGGATCTCCTCGCCCCGGATCTGCGCCAGCAGCGCCGCCACCGCGGCCCGGCCCATCGCCTCGATCGGCTGCCGGACCGTGGTCAGCGGCGGCTCGACGGACGACATGAACGCCGAGTCGTCGTACCCGACCACCGACACGTCGTCGGGCACCCGGAGGCCGGCTCGGCGCACCGCCCGGATCGCGCCGAGAGCCAGCGGGTCGCTGGCGCACACGAGTGCGGTCGCGCCGCGGCCGATCAGGGTGGTGGCGGACGCCTGGCCGCTCTGCAGGGAGAACTGGCTGTGCAGCACCAGGCTGTCGTCGAGCGGGTGGCCGGCGGCGCGGAGCACCGTCTGCGCGGCCTCGAGCTTGCGCACCGACGGCTGGTGGTCACGCGGGCCGAGGACGAAGCCGATCCGGACGTGGCCCAGCGACAGTCAGGTGCTCCAGCGCCTGCTCGACCGCGCTCGCGTCGTCGCACACGACCCGCGGGAACGGCAGCCGGTCGATCCCGGCGTTGATCAGGACCACCGGGAGCTTGCGCCGGGCCAACCGGTCGTAGTGCGCGTGGTCGGCCTCGGCCTGGCTGTACTGGCCGCCGGCGAACATGATGCCCGCGACCTGCTGCTGGTCGAGGAGCATGTCGACGTAGTCGGCCTCGGCGCCGGCGTCGTTGGTCTGGGTGCAGAGCACCGGGGTGAGGCCGTTCTGGGCGAGCAGCGCCCCGACGACCTCGGCCAGCGCGGGGAAGATCGGGTTGGAGAGCTCGGGCAGCACCAGGCCGACCAGCCGGGCCCGCTCGCCGCGCAGCTTGGTGGGCCGCTCGTAGCCGAGCACGTCGAGCGCGGTGAGCACCGTCTGCCGGGTCGCCTCGGACACGCCGGGCTTGCTGTTGAGCACCCGGCTGACCGTCGCCTCGCTCACGCCCGCCCGGGCCGCCACCTCCGCCAGTCGTCGCGTCATGGCGGCAATCTAGACCCAGGTGCACCGGAAATGCATCGCAAGTCGTTGCAAGAAACTGACAGACGGTAGCGCTCCCACTGTCAGCCCGGCTGCAAGCGGGAGACCGGCCCGACCGGCGTCGTTACCGAACTGTGTCCGGAGTCGGGGCCGAAACGGGGCTCCGGAACCCGACCAGGAGCCCCGCGCACAGCGCGCCGAGGGTGCCGAGCACCTCGTCGCCGAGGGTGTCCTCGTACGCCGTGTCGATCTCGGTGCCGTGCCGGATGAACGTGAACCACTCGCCGACCTCCCAGCCGATCGCGAGGATCGCGCCCAGGCCGCACGACGACCATCACCACCGCCCAGCGAGGCTGGACGGCACCGCAGATCAGCAGCCCGAGGCCGGTCAGCAGGAGGAACCAGTTCGCGAAGTGGTTCAGGTCGTCCCACCACGTGAGCGTGTCGTAGAGGTCGAGGCTGTTGCCGGTCACGTCGACCAGGAACGGCAGCATGATCAGCGTGAACGCGCCGTACGGCGGCTCGGGCCGCGGCTCGTCGGCGCCGGGTGGCCAGCCACCAGATCGCCGGCGCGACCAGCATCAGCAGGGGATAGGCGAGCAGCCGGGCGCCGAACGCCTTGTCGGCGAACCGGTCGATGCCGGGCCACCACTCCGCGACCGCCAGCTGGCCGACGGTGAGGGCGAGGACGAGGACGGGCACCCACGCGGGGCAGCGCCGGTTCTCGGGAGGCGTATCACGCAGCGGATCGTCGCAGGAATACCCTGCGGGCAGCGGTCGTTCTGATGATAGTTCGATATTCAACCAACAACGTCCAGAGGAAGTGAATGGTCATGCAGATCGGCATCTTCACCGTCGGTGACGTCACCCCCGACCCGACCACCGGTCGTGCCCCGACGGAGCACGAGCGGATCAAGGCGACGGTCGAGATCGCGAAGAAGGCCGAGGAGATCGGCCTGGACGTGTTCGCGACCGGTGAGCACCACAACCCGCCGTTCATCGCGTCCGCCCCGACCACGACGCTCGCCTACATCGGCGCGCAGACCGAGCGGATCATCCTCTCCACCGCGACCACGCTGATCACCACGACCGACCCGGTGCTGATCGCGGAGAACTACGCCAAGCTGCAGCACCTCACCGACGGCCGCGTCGACCTGATGATGGGCCGCGGCAACACCGGCCCGGTCTACCCGTGGTTCGGCAAGGACATCCGCGAGGGCATCAACCTCGCGATCGAGAACTACGCGCTGCTGCACCGGCTCTGGCGCGAGGACGTCGTGAACTGGGAGGGCAAGTTCCGTACGCCGCTGCAGGGCTTCACCTCGACGCCGCGGCCGCTGGACGGCGTACGCGCCGTTCGTGTGGCACGGCTCGATCCGCAGCCCCGAGATCGCCGAGCAGGCGGCCTACTACGGCGACGGCTTCTTCCACAACCACATCTTCTGGCCGGCCGGGCACACCAAGCAGATGGTCGACCTGTACCGCCGCCGCTTCGAGCACTACGGCCACGGCGACGCGGACACCGCGATCGTCGGCCTCGGCGGGCAGTTCTTCATGCGCAGGAACAGCCAGGACGCGGTGGACGAGTTCCGCCCGTACTTCGACAACGCGCCGGTCTACGGCCACGGCCCGTCGCTGGAGGACTTCACCGAGGCCACCCCGCTGACCGTCGGCTCGCCGCA
The DNA here is from genome assembly GCA_963716655.1 of uncultured Actinomycetota bacterium. Classification (GTDB taxonomy): domain Bacteria; phylum Actinomycetota; class Actinomycetes; order Propionibacteriales; family Nocardioidaceae; genus Nocardioides. The sequence goes on from CAVQTV010000001.1 coordinate 823,752, forward strand.
GCAGGTGCTGGAGCGGACGCTGTCGTTCCGCGACTACGTCGGCCACTACCAGCGCCAGCTGTTCCTGGTCGACCACGCCGGGCTGCCGCTGAAGACCGTCCTCGAGCAGCTCGACCTGCTCGGCGAGATCCTTCCCGAGATGCGCAAGGGCTTCGCCGAGGGCCGCCCCGCGCACATCCCGGACGCACCCACCCACGCCTCGCTGGTCGCCGCCGCCGGCGGCGCCAAGGACTCCACCATCCACGCAGTCGACGACGTCACAGGAGCATCGGTACGCATGACCCGCATCGCCGTCATCAGCGCCGGGCCTCAGCGTCCCGTCCTCGACCCGGTTGCTCGCCGACCGGCTGGCCGCCGCCTCGGTGGCCGCGCTGCACGAGCCGGTCGAGGTCGACGTGATCGAGCTCCGGCCGCTGGCGCACCCGCTCGCCGACCACCTGCTCACCGGGTTCCCGACCGGCGAGCTGGCCGAGGCGATCGAGACGGTACGTCGCGCCGACGCGCTGATCGTGGTGACGCCGGTGTTCTCGGCGTCGTACTCCGGGCTGTTCAAGATGTTCTTCGACGTCCTGGAGCACCGACACCCTCGCCGGCATCCCGGTGCTGATCGGCGCGACCGCCGGCACCGCCCGGCACTCGCTGGTCCTCGAGCACGCGCTGCGGCCGCTGTTCACCTACCTGCACGCGACCGTCGTGCCGACCGGTGTCTTCGCCGCGACCGACGACTTCGGCGACACCGGGCTCGACGCCCGGATCGACCGGGCCGCCGGCGAGCTGGCCACGCTGCTCACCGGTGCCCCGCGGCACCGGGTGCGCACGGTCGAGGACGAGTTCGCCGACCCGACGCCGTTCGAGGACCTGCTCCGCGGCGCCTGACGGTCACAGGCCGTAGACGCGGCGGGCGTTTTCGGCGCCGATCAGGTCGACGACGCGGACCGCGTCGTCCTCCGACCAGTCGCCGCGGCGTACCCACTCGCCGAGCACCGACACCCATCGCACGTCGCCAGAGCTGCGCGCCCAGGTAGTGCAGCTCGGGCAGGCCGTAGGCGTCGGACGAGTAGAGCTGCTTGGCGAACGGCGCCAGCTCCATCGCCTCGCCGACCAGCTCGACCGAGCGGGCGCCGAGGTGGTTGATCGCCAGCCCGACGTCGAACGAGACGTGGTCGAAGGCCTGGGCGAGGTAGCCGGCGTTGCGGTGGAACGGGTAGCAGTGCAGGAGCAGCACCGGCACGTCGACCGCACGGATCAGCGGCAGCAGGTGCAGCGGGTCGGCCCGGTTCAGGTCGAGGTCGCGGTCACCGAGCCCGGTGTGCACCTGGATCGGCAGGCCGCGGTCCGCCGCCTCGTGCACCCCGAACGCGACCAGCACCGGGTCCACGACCCGGGCGCCGGACTCCCTGGCCCGGCGCCGCGACGGTCGCGTCGTCGGGGCGGGACCAGTCGATGTCGAGCCCGCAGCGGTACGCCGCGATCGTCTTGGTGCGCGACGACGTCCGCCGCGTCGAGCCGCTCTCGGAACGCGCCCGGGACGTCGGCCTCGCCGAGCACCTGCTCCATCAGCAGCTCCAGCCGCAGCACCTCGGAGCGCGGCGCGGGATCGGTGACCAGGTCCGGCGTCAGCCCGGTGTCGACGACCCAGTGGTCGACGCCCGCGGCGTCCAGGAACGTCCGCACCAGCTCGGCGTACGGCGTCGCCGATCGCGCCTCCCAGTACTCGTCGGCGGACGCCAGCGCCGGCAGACCCAGCAGCGGCGCGCACCAGCGCCGGACGGCGACGCCGACCGGGAGGTCGAAGCCGGTGGTCGACCGGCCCGGGCGAGCCCTCGTTCAGCGCGGCCTCGAACGACGCCCGGTCGCCCGGCTCGGTGAAGTACCCGTGCACGTGGTGGTCGACGAGGCGCATCGTGCGCAGGTGCTCGTCGAGCGGCACCTCAGCAGCTCCAGGCCAGGCGCAGCGCCTCGGCGGTCTCGGCGCCCGGCAGCCCGCCGTACAGCTCCGACCTCGTGCCGGCGCACCGCGACCACGCCGGCGACGATCGGGGCGCCGAGCAGGTCGCGGGCCACGGCCGAGGCCTCCAGGGCGTCGATCGCCTCCGCCTGGTGCGGCGGGCAGCTGCGGCGAGCTCGACGCCCGACTGGGCGGGGTGCACCGAGACCTCGGCGGGCAGCGGCAGCGCCGAGCTGCACTCCGAGCCGGGCGCTGCCGAGCAGCCCGGCGACCGCGAGGTACGGGTTCGCGCTCGGGTCGACGACCTTGAGCTCGATGTTCGCGCCGTGCGCGCTGCCGGGCCGCCGGCGACCAGCCGGACCGCCGCCTCGCGGTTCTCCAGGCCCCAGCACACCGCGGCGCCGGCCCAGTTGCCGGGCACCAGCCGCCGCAGCGACAGCGCGGACCCGGCGTACACGCCGAGCAGCCCGGGCAGCGAGGCCAGGACGCCGGCGATCGCCGACCTCGCCGGCGGGCGTCAGCCCGTGCGGTCCGGGACCGCCGTCGAAGACCGGCCGGCCCTCGCTCGTCGACCAGGGACAGGTGCAGGTGCGCACCGTTGCCGGCCTCGCCCGCGAACGGGAGCGGCGAGAACGACACCCGCAGCCCGTGCCGCGCGGCCACCCGGCCGATCACCACCCGGGCGAGGATCACGTCGTCGGCGGCGCTCACCGGGTCGGCTGGGGGAGAGCGAGACCTCGAGCTGGTCGTGGCCGTACTCCATGTGCAGCTGCTCGACGCCGAGCCCGGCCCGCTCCGCGGCGACGGTCAGGTCGACGAGCAGCGCCGATCGCTCGAGCGACGTACGCAGCCCGTACGGCGACCAGGCGGCCGCCGACGCGTGCCCGCCGTCGTCCGCGAGCAGCGTGCACTCGAGCTCGGCACCCACCCGGGCGGTGAGCCCGGCCTGCTGCGGTCTCGGCGACGACGCGCGGCGAGCCGGGCCCGGCCGCACATCGGCGAGGGCTCGCCGTCCTGGAGGTAGAGGTCACCGGGTGCCCAGCCGACGCCGTCCTCGACGACGCGGAGGTCGGCGGGGTCGATCCGGATCCGGTTGTCGCCGACGACGCCGAGCTCGGCGGTGAACGCGATCGAGCCGTCGACGCAGAAGACGCTCCACGACGGCGACGCGCCCATCCCGACCGTGTGGAACGCGTCCAGGCGCGCGGCCGGCACGTACTTCGCGCGCGCGACACCCGGCCATGTCGACGATCGACCCGCCGACCAGCACCAGCTCGGACACCGGGCGCCTAGTGCTGGTAGGTGCCGTGCACGATGGCGCGGCCGGCGGTCTTGAACGCGAGGTTGAACGAGACGACCGCGGCCGAGGCGTCGGAGTCGACGCCGAGCGACTCCTCCTTCACCGCGTGCACGACGAAGAAGTAGCGGTGCACCTGGTCGTTCGGCGGGGGAGCGGCGCCCATGAACGCCTTCGGGCCGCCGTCGTTGCGGCACATGAACGCGTCGCCGGGCAGGTCCGCACCCTCGGCGCCGGCGCCGGCGTCCAGCGAGGTGACGTCGGCGGGCAGGTCGACGAGCACCCAGTGCCAGAAGCCGCTCGGCGTCGGGGCGTCCGGGTCGAAGCAGGTGACCGTGAAGCTCTTGGTGCCCTCCGGGGCACCGGACCAGGACAGCTGCGGCGAGGTGTTGCCCGCGGTCCGCGACCTGGTCGTCCTTCAGCGGCTGGCCGTCGGTGACGTCGGCGCTGGTCACCGTGAACGACGGCACGGCGGGCAGCAGGTCGTAGGGGTTCGGGCTGACGGGACGGTCGAGAGTCATGCCGCTCAACGTAGTCCGGAGGGTGAACCTCCGTCACGGCTCGGAACGGCCGGTGCCGGCGATGATGTGCGGATGGACGAGTTCCCGACGTACCCCTCGGGCCTGCGGCTGACCGGCCGGCGCGTCGTCGTCGTCGGCGGCGGCCACGTCGCGCAGCGCCGGGTCCCGCAGCTGATCGCGGCCGGCGCCGACGTGCACGTCGTCTCGCCCGAGGTGACCCCCGCGATCGAGGGCATGGTCGGGTCCGGCGAGGTGACCTGGCACGAGCGCGGCTTCGAGGACGCCGACCTCGACGAGGCCTGGTACGTCATCGCCGCGACCGACGACGCCGACGGTCAACGAGCAGGTCTCGGCCGCGGCGGAGGAGCGCCGGATCTTCTGCGTGCGCTCCGACGACGCCACCCGGGCGACCGCGTGGACGCCGGCGGTCGGCCGGCACGCCGGCGTCACCGTCGCGGTGCTCGGCCAGCGCGAGCCGCGGCGCTCGGCCGCCGCTGCGCGACGAGATCCTCGACGGGCTGCGCGAGGGCACCCTCGTCGCCGCGGCACCAGCGCGACCGGACGCCGGGCGTGGTGCTGGTCGGCGGCGGCCCGGGCGACCCCGAGCTGATCTCGGTCGCCGGGCGCAAGGCGCTGATGGAGGCCGACGTCGTGGTCGCCGACCGGCTGGCGCCGCGCGAGCTGCTCGGCGAGCTGCCCGCCGACGTCGAGCTGATCGACGTCGCCAAGCTGCCGCGCGGCCGCTCCGCCCAGCAGGAGGAGATCAACCGGGTCATCGTCGAGCGCGCGCTCGCCGGCAAGGGCGTGGTGCGGTTCAAGGGCGGCGACAACTTCGTCTTCGGCCGCGGCTACGAGGAGGTGCTCGCCTGCCGCGAGGCCGGCGTCCCGGTCACCGTGATCCCGGGGCTGACCAGCCCGATCGCCGTACCCGCCGTCGCCGGCATCCCGGTCACCCACCGCGGCGTCGCCCACGAGTTCACCGTCGTCTCCGGCCACCTGCCGCCCGGGCACCCCGAGTCGCTGGTCAACTGGTCGGCGCGTCGGCGCGCTGACCGGCACCGTGGTGCTGATGATGGCCGTCGAGAACGCGCCGTCGATCGCGGCGGCGCTGGTCGCCGGCGGCCGAGCGCCGGGCACGCCGGTCGCCGTCGTCTGCGACGGCACGATGCCGGGCGAGCGGACCGTGCTCGCCACCCTCGGCACGCTGGCCGTCGTCGCTGGTGGAGCACGCGGTGCGGCCCGCCGGCGATCATCGTCGTCGGCGAGGTGGTCGCGGTCGCGCACCCCGAGCGCGTTCGTCGCCGCGATCGAGGCCTGATGGCCACGGTCGTCGAGATCACCGACCCGGCCGACCCGCGGCTCGCCGACTACCGCGACCTGCGCGACGTCGAGCTGCGCAAGCACCTCGAGGCCGAGCACGGGCTGTTCCTGGCCGAGGGCGAGAAGGTCGTACGCCGCGCGGTCGAGGCCGGCTTCGCGCCGCGCTCGTTCCTGATGGCGCCGCGCTGGCTGGACGGGCTCGCCGACGTGCTCGGCGACCACCGACGCGCCCTGCTACGTGCTGTCCGAGGCGCTGGCCGAGGAGGTCACCGGCTTCCACGTCCACCGCGGCGCGCTGGCGTCGCTCGAGCGGCGTCCGCTGCCGTCGGTCGCGTCGGTGCTCGCCGGCGCCCGGTCGGTGCTGGTGCTCGAGGACCTCGTCGACCACACCAACGTCGGGGCGATCTTCCGCTCCGGTGCCGCGTTCGGCTTCGACGCCGTGCTGCTCGCGCCGCGGTGCGCCGACCCGCTCTACCGGCGCTCGATCAAGGTCGCGATGGGCGCCGTGTTCGCGCTGCCGTGGACCCGGCTGCCGGACTGGTCCGACGCGCTGCCGTCGCTCTCGCGGCGCGGGCTTCACCACGGTCGCGCTGACCCTGGCCGACGACGCCGTCCCGATCGAGGAGGCGGTGGCCGGGCTCGACCGGGTCGCGCTGGTCCTCGGCTCCGAGGGGCACGGCCTCTCGCCCGCTGGGAGCAGTCCGCCGACCGCCGCGCGATCATCCCGATGCAGCGCAGGGCATCGACTCGCTCAACGTCGCCGCCGCCACCGCCGTCGCCTGCTACATCACCGCCCGCCGCTGACCGGCATCTCGAAGATCAGCTCGAGGCCGTCCTCCTCGTCCCACTGCTCGCCGTTGCGGACGAACGGGTACTGCCCGATCAGCGCCAGCGACGCCTCGTTGTCGGGGGAGATGGTGGCCCGCAGCGTGCGCACCGACGGCTCCGAGCGGGCGTGCTCGATCGCGAGCTCCAGCGCCGCCCGGGCGTAGCCGCGGCGCCGGTACGCCGGGTCCACGCCGTACCCGACCTCGACCATGCCGTCGGCGTCCGGGGCGGCGTGGAAGCCGGACTGCCCGACTGCCACCTGCGCGTCCTCGTCCCACAGGATGCCGGTGATCCAGGGCAGGTCCTCGGGCGACTCGACGGCCTGCCGGGCGCGGAAGCGCCAGGTGCTGACGCGAGCCCTCCGAGACGTGCCAGGGCGTCAGCGGCACCGGGGAGTGCGCGTTCGCGGTGGCCAGGTCGCCGGCGGCCAGCGCCGCGATGGCCTCCGGCGAGAGCCGGACGATCCGGACCGCGGCCGGGTTCACGCCGGCCACTCGGGCGGGTACTCGTCGGCGATCTTGTCGTGCGCCTTGTGCGAGCTTCTTGCGCTGCTTGGTCGGCAGCCGGTCGCCGAAGACGGTGCCCGACGGTGTGGTCGGTCTCGTGCTGCAGGCAGCGGGCGAGCAGCCCGTCGCCGGAGAACGTCACCGGCTCGCCGTCCAGCCCGGTGCCGGTCACGCGTCGCGAAGTCGGGCCGCGCGCACTCGACGAACGCGCCGGGGAAGGACAGGCAGCCCTCGTCGGCCTCGTCGAGGCTGCCGGTCGCGGCCCTCGGGCAGCGTGAGCACCGGGTTGCAGACCACGCCCGACGGTGCGCTCGCCGGACTCGTCGGGGCAGTCGAAGACGAACATCGCCACGTCCTCGCCGATCTGGCAGGCGGCCAGGCCGACCCCGTCCGCGGCGTACATCGTGGCGACCATGTCGGCGGCGAGCGCGCGCAGCGCGTCGTCGTACGTCGTCACCTGCTGCTGGGGGCGGTGCATGACCGGGGTGCCCCAGCGGGTCATCGGGCGGACCGTCCCGCCCGTGGGGAGCGGTCCGTGGGGAGCGTGGTCGGGCTCGTCGGGCATGGCGCAGATCCTAGGTGTCGACGAAACTCCCGGTATCTGTCTATAGTGCTAGGTAACTAGTGGAATGGAGTTGGACATGATCGAGTTCCACCTCGACGGGCGATCGGGCGTCTCGCCGTACCTCCAGCTGGTGCACCAGGTGCGCCGCGCGCTGCGCCTCGGCCTGCTGGCCGAGGGGGACCAGCTCCCGACCGTCAAGGACGTCGTCGGGCAGCTCGCGATCAACCCCAACACCGTGATGAAGGCCTACCGCGAGCTCGAGCACGACGGCCTGGTCGCGGCCCGGCCCGGCGTCGGCACGTTCGTGACCCGGACCCTCGCCGACAACACCCTGGCCGCGCACGGCCCGCTCCGCACCGACCTCGAGCGCTGGCTGGCGAAGGCCCGCCGCGCCGGGCTCGACGAGGAGAGCATCGAGGCGCTGTTCGACAGCACCTTTCGGTCCGCGCTGAGGGAGGAGACGGCATGAGCACCGTCCTCCGGTCGGCGGGCCTGGGCAAGAAGTACCGCAAGCGCTGGGCGCTCTCCGACTGCACCCTCGAGGTGCCGGCCGGCCGCGTGGTCGGCCTGGTCGGCCCGAACGGCGCCGGCAAGAGCACCTTCCTCAACCTCGCGGTCGGGATGATCACGCCGACCGCGGGTGAGATCGAGGTGCTGGGGGAGCGGCCCGACCGGCCGGTCCGCGCCGCGCGCCCGGGTCGGGTACGTCGGCCAGGACACCCCGACGTACGCCGGGCTGAGCGTCGCGGACCACCTCCGCCTCGGCGCGCACCTCAACCCCGGCTGGGACGACGCGCTGGCCCGGGACCGGGTGGCGCGGCTCGGCCTCGACCCGACCCAGAAGGCCGGCCGGCTGTCCGGCGGCCAGCGCTCCCAGCTCGCGCTCACCCTCGGCATCGCCAAGCGGCCGGAGCTGCTGCTGCTCGACGAGCCGGTCGCGGCCCTCGACCCGCTCGCCCGCCGGGAGTTCCTCCAGGACCTGATGGAGGCGGTCGCCGAGCAGGAGCTCAGCGTGGTGCTGTCCTCGCACCTGGTCTCCGACGTCGAGCGCGCCTGCGACTTCCTGATCGTGCTCGTCGACTCCCGGGTGCAGGTCGCCGGCGACATCGAGGACCTCCTCGGCTCGCCACCACCGACTCACCGGCCCGCGCCGCGAACCCGGCGACCCTGCCGGGGGACCAGGAGGTGGTCACCGCCAGCCACACCGACCGGCAGTCGACGTACGTCGTCCGCACCGACGCGCCGATCCTCGACCCCGCCTGGGAGGTCAGCCGGCTCGACCCTCGAGGACCTGGTCCTCGCCTACATGAGCCGCCCGCGCCGCCGAGCGCACCGGCACCCGACCCTCGCTGGAGGTGCTCCGATGATCTGGCTCACCTGGCGGCAGTTCCGCGTCTCCGCCGCTCGCCGTCCTCGCCGCGCTCGCGTGCCGTCGCGGTCGCGCTCGCGGTCACCGGCCCGCAGCTGGCCGACCTGTTCACCGACGGCGCCGGCGACGACTTCTTCGACCGGCTCGGGCTCGACGACGCCAAGAAGGCGCGTCTTCGACTTCGGCACCGCGCTCGTGTACGCCGTGCCGGCAGTCGTCGGAGTGTTCTGGGGCGCGCCGATGGTCGCCCGTGAGCTCGAGGCCGGCACCCATCGGCTGGTGTGGACACCAGAGCGTGACCCGGACCCGGTGGCTCGCCACCAAGCTCGGCGTCACCGGCCTGGCGGCGCTCGCGGTCGGGGCTCGTCGGTCTCGGCGCTGACCTGGTGGGCCGGCCCGATCGACGACGCGATCGCCGCGGGCTACTCCGCCCAGTCGTCGCTGTTCGGCGTCCCGCGCCTGTCTCCGATCCTCTTCGGCGCCCGCGGCGTCCTCCCCGCCGCGCTGACCTTGCTCGCTCTCGCGATCGGCGTGACGGCCGGACTGGTCCTGCGGCGCACCGTCGCGGCGATGGCGGTGACCCTGGTCGCGGTCGTCGGTCATCCAGATCGCGCTGCCGGTCCTGGTGCAGCCGCACCTGCTCGCCCCGGACGTCGTGACCGCGGAGATCTCGGAGGAGACCATCAAGGGGATCCAGGCGAGCGGGGGGCCTGATACGGGCCCGGGCCCCGTTCCACCAGCTCGAGGTCGGAGCTCGACCAGCCCGGGGGCATGGCTCCTGTCGCAGCAGACCGTCGACGCCTCGGGCGAGGCGATCGCCGAGTTCCCGGCGTGGACCGCGAACTGCATGGAGAGTGGTCGAGGCTCCATGGCGGCGTGCCTGGACCGGCTCACCGAGGAGGGCTACCGGCAGGAGATGACCTACCTGCCGGCGTCGGACTTCTGGACGGCTCCAGACGATCGAGACCGGGATCGTGCTCGCCCTCGCCGCCGGGCTGACCGGCTTCTGCTTCTGGAGGATCCGCCGGGACCTGTGACCCGATCCACGGCCGGCCGCGTAGCACTGGGTGTAACTCCGAGTTACATTTGCCGCATGTCCCTGATCCAGAGAATGCGGCCCGGCGGCCGGCACGGGCTGTCCGAGCAGGAGTCGCGCGACCCGATCGGGTACGCCGTCGCCGCGCTGAACCGCCTCGCGCAGAGCGACGTGCTCGACCGGGTCGGCCTGCGCAAGCAGACCGAGCAGGCCGTCTTCACGGCGACGCGCAGCGGCTTCAAGGCGATCACCGCGACCGGCCGCACCTTCGCCAAGGCCGGGCAAGAGGGGCGCGCCCGGCACGCGACCGGCCCCGCGCCGGCACGTCGGGCGTCTTCGACCTGACGCCGACCGAGGACGAGCAGCTGCTCGTCGACGTCGTCACCGAGTTCGCCGCCGAGGTGGTCCGACCCGCGGCGGCCGAGGCGGACGAGGCGTGCGCTGCTCCCGAGGCCGTGCTCAAGGCCGGCCTCGAGATCGGGCTGCCGATCCTGGGCGTGCCCGAAGTCGCTCGGCGGCATCTCCGAGGAGCGCTCGGCGATGGCCGGGACCCTGGTCGCCGAGGCGCTCGCGAAGGGTGACCTGGGTCTGGCCGTGGCCCTGCTCGCCCCGGGCTCGGTCGCCACGGCGCTCGGGCTGTGGGGCACCGACGCCCAGCAGCAGACCTACCTCCCCGCGTTCACCGGCGACGACGTCGCGGCCGCCGCGATCGCGCTCGCGGAGCCGGCGGTGCTCTTCGACGTGCTCTCGCCCCGCGACGACCGCCACCCGCACCGACGGCGGATTCGTCCTGAACGGCGTGAAGTCGGCGGTGCCGCGCGGCGCCGAGGCCGAGCTGTTCGTCGTCGGGGCGCAGCTCGAGGGCGAGCCGGTGCTGTTCCTCGTCGAGTCGGGCACCCCCGGCCTCGACCGTCGTCGCCGACCCGGCGATGGGGGTCCGCGCCGCCGGCCTGACCCGCCTCGAGCTCACCGACGTCGCGGTCCCGGCCGATGCCGTCCTCGGCGCGACCGACGGCACGACGTACGCCGAGTGCGTGCGGCTGGCCCGGCTCGCCTGGTGCGCGCTCGCGGTCGGCACCGGGCAGGCGGTGCTCGACTACGTGACGCCGTACGTCAAGGAGCGCGAGGCGTTCGGGGAGCCGATCGCGCACCGGCAGTCGGTGGCGTTCATGGTCGCCGACATGGCGATCGAGCTGCAGGCGATGCGGCTGCTCACCTGGAAGGCCGCGGCCCGGGCGGCCGCCGGCAAGGACTTCGCCCGCGAGGTCGCGCTGGCCCGCAACCTGTGCGCCGAGAAGGGGATGCGGATCGGCCTCGACGGCGTGCAGCTGCTCGGCGGCCACGGGTTCGTCAAGGAGCACCCGGTGGAGCGGTGGTACCGCGACCTCCGGGCCGTCGGCGTCATGGAAGGTGCGGTGCTGGTCTGATGATCAATCTCGACGACCCGAAGAAGTTCCAGGCCCTGGTCGGGCAGGCCCACCAGCTCGCGATGAACGCGCTGCGGCCGATCTCGCGCAAGTACGACAAGGCCGAGCACGCCTATCCCAAGGAGCTCGACATGCTCGCCGCGATGATCGACGGGGTGTCCGAGTCCGGCGCGAGCCAGGGCGCGGGCGCCGCCGGCGTGAAGCGCGACGCAGACGCCGTCGACGACGGCACGGTCAAGAACGGCACCAACCTGGCCTCGGTGATGTCGATCGCCGAGATGTGCTGGGGCGACGTCGGCCTGCTGCTGGCGATGCCGCGGCAGGGGCTCGGCAACTCCGCGATCGCGTCGGTCGCCGACGCCGAGCAGCAGGAGCGCTTCGAGGGCGTCTGGGCGGCGATGGCGATCACCGAGCCCGGCACCGGGTCGGACTCCGCCAACATCACGACGACCGCCGTACGCGACGGTGACGAGTACGTCCTCAACGGCGAGAAGATCTTCGTGACGTCCGGCGACCGCGTGCGACGCGGTGGTGGTGTGGGCGACGCTCGACAAGTCGCTGGGACGGGCGGCGATCAAGTCGTTCGTGGTGCCGAAGGGCACGCCCGGCATGACCGTCGAGCGGCTCGAGCACAAGCTCGGGATCAAGGCGTCCGACACCGCGACCGATCCGGTTCGAGGACTGCCGGGTGCCGGCCGAGAACCTGCTCGGCTCGCCCGAGATCGACACCAAGCAGGGCTTCGCGGGCGCGATGGCGACGTTCGACAACACCCGCCCGCTGGTGGCCGCGATGGCGGTCGGCTGTGCGCGGGCCGCGCTGGACCTGACCCGGGACCTGCTGTCGCAGGCCGGGGTCGAGGTCGACTACGACCGGCCGGCGATCACGCAGTCGGCGGCGGCCGCCAAGTTCCTCCAGATGGAGGCCGACTGGGAGGCCGCGCACCTGCTGATGCTCCAGGCGGCGTGGCTGGCCGACAACCGCAAGCCGAACTCGCTCGAGGCCTCGATGGCCAAGGCCAAGGCCGGCCGGGTCGGCTCCGACATCACGCTGTCGTGCGTCGAGCTGGCCGGGACGATCGGCTACAGCGAGGGCGAGCTGCTGGAGAAGTGGGCCCGCGACTGCAAGATCCTCGACATCTTCGAGGGCACCCAGCAGGTCCAGCAGCTGATCGTCGCCCGCCGGGTGCTCGGCCTGACCAGCGCCGAGCTGAAGTAGCTCAGGCCAGGATCGGGGCCAGCCGCTCCACGTCGTCGGGACCGTCCAGGTCGCCGACGGCGAGGAACACGGTGTCGACGCCCTTGTCGGCCAGCTCGCGTAGCGGTGCGCTGCTCGGTCGGGGTGCCCGCGCTGATCCGGCGCAGGTACGTCGCCGCCGGGGTGTTGCCGCGCAGCCGCTCGACCCGCGCCCAGGTGTCGTCGCGGTCCCGGCCGACGACCGGCAGGTCGAGCACCGTGACCTTGACGTCGGTCCCGACGCAGCGGCCGCGACCGCCTTGTCGACCTGCCCGGTCGCGACGTTGACGGCGTCCGCGAGCCGGGCCGCGATCCTCAGGGTTCGCTCGCCGGACCCGCCCAGGATGATCGGGATGTCGTGCGCGGGCCGCGGGTAGGACGTCGTCTCCGGCAGCGTGACCCGGTCGCCGTCGTACGCCTTGGTGCCGGAGGCCCACAGCGCCCGCATCGTCTCGATCGCGGCCTCGACCGCGTCCAGCCGCTCGCGGGGCGGCGGGAACGGCAGGCCGTACGCCGCGTGCTCGCGGTCCCACCAGCCGGCGCCGAGGCCGACGAACGCCCGGCCGCCGGTGAGTGCGTCGAGGGTGGCGGCGGCCTTCGCGGTGATGCCGGCCGGGCGGAACGTCACCGGGGTGACCAGGGTGCCGAGCTCGAGCCGGGTGTCGAGGCCGGCCAGCAGGCCGAGGGTGACCCAGGGCTCCGGGATCGGCTCCCAGGCCCGGCCGACCTGGGGGATCTGGATCAGGTGGTCCATCAGCGCCAGCCCGGCGAACCCGGCGTCGTCGGCGGCCCGGGCGATGCCGGCCAGCCAGGCCGCGGGCTCCTCGCCCCACGGGAAGCGGCTGACCTGGAGGACGAACCGCAGCCCCTGTGAGCTGCGCCTGTCCGGGGTCGGCTGTCCGCTCGAGCGCTTCCTCCGGCGCAGCGGGCCGCCTGACTCGAGGACGTCGACGACGTGCACGACGTCCCAGCCCTCGAGGTCGAGCTGCGTGCGGGCTGCTTCGGCCCGCTTCAGCTGGCCGGCGAGCGCCGGTGCCGGGACCGGCCGGTCCCGCTCCCGGTTGCGCCTGCGGCACTCCTCGGGCGGAGTGTCCAGCAGCACGACCACGGCGGGCAGGCCGGCGTCGCGGGCGGCGGCCAGCCAGCGGGTGCGACGTACGTCGTCCAGGCCGAGGGTGTCGACGACGGTGGTGAGCCCGCGGCCGAGCCGGGCGTCGACGACCTGCTCCAGGATGGCGAACGCGTCGTCGGAGGCGTCCAGGTCGTTCGGCCCGCTGCCGACCACGCCGCGCAGCGCGTCGGAGGAGACGACCTCCTCGCGGCGGTAGCGCCCCGCCGCCCAGGTGGACTTGCCCGACCCGGACGCGCCGACGAGGACGACCAGCGCGGGGTCCGGCAGCCGCTCGTCCGTGGTCAGCCCTGCTTCTTGGCGGGCGCCTTCTTGGCGGGCGCCTTCTTGGCCGGGGCCTTCTTCGCGGGGGTCTTCTTCGCTGCCGTCGCGTTCGCCGGGGCCTTCTTGGGCGGCAGCTTCGCGCTGGGGGAGGACGCCTTCTTGGCCGGGGCCTTCTTCGCCGGCGCCGGCCGTTCGGATGCCGGCTTCTTCGCGACCACCCGGGCGACGTCGATCGGCGTCACCTCGGCAGACTTCTCAGCCGGCTTCTCAGCGGCCTTCTCGGGAGTCACCTCCCGCGGCGGGACCGGGGGCTCGGACCGCAGCCCGGACACCGACGCGACCTTCTCTGCTGCTGCCTTGGTGACCTGCCCGGCCACCATCTTCCCGATGGCGAGCGCGCCCTTGGCGTGCTCGGCGGCCTTGCCCGCGGCACCGGCCGGGTCCTTCACGACACCCTTGACGGTGCCGACCACCGTCTCCTGGATCTTCTGGAGCGGACTCTTCTTGGCCACGGGGGATCCCTTCGCTCACGAACGTGCGGTCCTCATCTGGATTCAAGCACGACCGGCAGCAGCCGGGCACCAGCGTCCAGACCGACCCACCTGCTGGCTAGGGCACCAGGCCGGCCGCGGGGCCGGGCTCGGCGAGCAGGTGCTGGGGCGCGCCGAAGCCGGCGCCGACGAAGGCCAGGTCGATCGCCCGGACGACGGCGTCGAGCCGGTCGACGGGCACCAGCGCGATGGTGGAGCCGCCGAAGCCGCCGCCGGTCATCCGGGCACCGATCGCGCCGGCCTCGACGGCGGTGGTGACCGCGAGGTCGAGCTCGGGGCAGGAGATCTCGAAGTCGTCGCGCATCGAGACGTGCGAGTCGCGGAAGAGCGTGCCGACCGCCGCCCAGTCGCCGGCGGCCAGGGCGGCCACGGCGCCGCGGACCCGGCTGATCTCGGTGACGACGTGCGTCGCCCGGCGCCGGACCCGCTCGTCGGACAGCCCCGAGACATCCGACAGCGTCGCCTGTCGCAGCGACGGCACCCCGAGCGACGACGGCCGCGGCCTCGCAGTCGGCGCGCCGCGCGGCGTACCCGCCGTCGACCAGCGCGTGCGACACCCGGGTGTCGGTGACGAGCAGCGCCAGTCCGGCTTCGGCGAGAGCCCGAGCGGCACCGGCCGGCTGGTGTGGTCGTCGAAGTCGATCAGCAGCGCCGCGCCCGCCGACGCCAGCAGCGCGATCGTCTGGTCCATCCCGCCGGTCGGGCGCTCCGGCGACCTCGGTCTCGGCGCGGATGCAGGCGTCGACGAGCCGGCGCCGCACGCCGTCGTCCACGGCCACCCCGAGCACCCCGCACGTCGCGACCGCGACCGAGCACTCCAGCGCGGCCGAGCTGGACAGCCCGGCACCGAGCGGGACGGTCCCGTGCACGAGCACGTCCAGCCCGGACACGTCGAAGCCGTCCTCGCGCATCGCCCACAGCACGCCCGGCGGCGTACGCCGCCCACCCGTCGACCTCACCCGGCCCGAGGGCGTCGACGGACCCGGTCCACGACGTGGTCTGCTCGGCGCTGGCGATCCGCACCTGGTCGTCGTCACGCGGCGCGACCGCGGCGTACGTCGCGTGCGGGAGCGCCAGCGGCAGCACCAGACCGCGGTTGTAGTCGGTGTGCTCGCCGATCAGGTTGACCCGCCCCGGCGCGCGGCCGACCACCGCCGGCGGACCGCCGTACATCTCGGCGAACGCACGACGGACCTCGGTCCGCTTGCTGGGCGGGAATCCCCGGATCGACGAACGCCATGGCGCACACCCTAGGAGCCTGCTGGCCGCCGTGCGGCACGTAGACTCGGCGGACGTGCAGTTCCTCGACTCGACTCCACCGGCCCACGACCTGACCTACGACGACGTCTTCATGGTGCCGCGGCACTCCGCGGTCGCCAGCAGGTACGACGTCGACCTGGCCACCAGCGACGGCACCGGCGCCACGCTCCCGCTCGTGGTCGCCAACATGACCGCGATCGCCGGGCAAGCGGATGGCCGAGACCATCGCCCGGCGCGGCGGCCTCACCGTGATCCCGCAGGACATCCCGACCTCGGTGGTCGCCGACGTGGTGCGGTTCGTGAAGTCGCGCCACCTGGTCTTCGACACCCCGATCGAGCTGGCCCCCGACCAGACCGTCGCCGAGGCGCTGTCGCTGATCCCGAAGCGCGCCCACCGCGCCGCTGTCGTGGTCGCCGAGGGCCGCCCGGTCGGCGTCGTCTCCGAGGCCGACTGCGTCGAGGTCGACCGGTTCGCCCAGGTCCAGCACGTGATGCGCCCGCCGGCCGTCGTGCTCGACGCCGACGCCGACCCGCGCGAGGCGTTCGACGCGCTCGACCGCGCGCACGCCCAGCTGGCCGTCGCCGTCGACGCCGACGGCACCCTGGTCGGCGTGCTCACCCGCACCGGCGCGCTGCGCGCCACGCTCTACGCCCCGGCCGTCGACGCGACCGGCGGCCTGCGGATCGCCGCCGCCGTCGGCGTCAACGGCGACGTCGCGCATGCGGGCCAAGGAGCTGCTCGACGCCGGCGTCGACTGCCTCGTCGTCGACACCGCGCACGGCCACCAGGACCGGATGATCGAGGCGCTCGCCGCCGTACGCGGCCTGGACCCGCAGGTGCCGGTCGCCGCCGGCAACGTCGTCTCCGCCGACGGCACCCGCGCCCTGATCGAGGCGGGCGCCGACATCGTCAAGGTCGGCGTCGGGCCGGGCGCGATGTGCACGACCCGGATGATGACCGGGGTCGGCCGGCCGCAGTTCTCCGCGGTGCTCGAGTGCGCGACCGCGGCCGCCGAGCTCGGCAAGCACGTCTGGGCCGACGGGGGAGTGCGCCACCCGCGCGACGTCGCCCTCGCGCTGGCCGCCGGCGCGTCCGCGGTGATGATCGGGTCGTGGTTCGCCGGCACCTACGAGTCGCCGGGCGACCTGATGCTCGACGCCGACGGCCGGGCCTACAAGATCTCCTTCGGCATGGCGTCCGCCCGCGCGGTCGCGAACCGGACCAGCGCCGAGTCGGCGTACGACCGGGCCCGCAAGGGCCTCTACGAGGAGGGCATCTCCTCGTCGCGGATGTACCTGGACCCGGCGCGGCCGGGCGTCGAGGACCTGATCGACCAGATCTGCTCCGGCGTGCGCTCCGCGTGCACGTACGCCGGCGCCCGGACGCTCGCGGAGCTCCACGAGCGCGCGGTGGTCGGCGTCCAGTCGGCGGCGGGCTTCCACGAGGGACGTCCGCTCGCCACGAGCTGGTGAGCAGACGGCACTCAGCGCGGAGCTGCGCTCGCTGCGCCCGCGCACGATCCCGATGAACGTCTGGACCCGCTCGTCCTCGTTGTCGATCAGCCAGGCGAGCCCGACCTTGGTCGGCGGCAGGTCGGTCACCGGCCGGTAGGTGGTGTCCTTGCGGTGGTGGAGCCGGGCGATCGACATCGGCACGATGACGACGCCGGTCCCGGACGCGACGACCTCGACCGCGTCGCGCACCGACATCGGCGGCCAGTCCAGCTGCTCGGCGCTCGGCGTCCAGCCGGACACGTGGGGGAGCACCAGCTGCTCGTCGGCCAGGTCCGCGAGGCTCACCTCGTCGACGACGGTGACCGCGTGCTCGGCGCCGACGACGGCGACCGGGACCTCGTCGTACAGCGGGATGCAGTGCAGCCCGTCGCGGTCGACCGGCAGCCGCACCAGGCACATGTCGAGGTCGCCGGACGCGCAGCCCGGCCTCCTGCTCGTCCTGCTCGACGGGCACCAGCTCGAGCGGGTCGCGGCGTGCGGTCGCGCCAGGTGCGCGCCCACTTGTCGGGCGTCGCTCCGGTCACGAACCCGACGCGGAACGGCTGCGCCCACCGGCTCAGGCGGCCTTGGACCGACCGGCGTACCAGCGCCAGGCCAGCGGTCACGATGACCGCGCCGACCAGGGAGCCGATGATCCCGCTCGCCTGCAGCTCGATCCCGTCGCCGGCGAGCAGGCTGATCAGCAGGCCGCCGACGAACGAGCCGACCAGGCCGGCCACGATCGCGAGCGTCCAGTCGATGCCGCCGCCGGCCTTGCCGAGGATGAGCTGAGCGCCGGCGCCGATGAGCATGCCGAACAGGATGAGACCCAGGATGAGCATGCCGCGATCCTAGGGGTGGTCAGCCGGTCTCGCCGAACTGCTCGACCCGGATCGTGTCGCGTGCCGACCCCGGCGTCCTCCAGCAGCCGGGTGGCGAACGACGCGAACCCGACCGACCCGCAGACGTAGGCGCGCTCGGCGCCGTCGACGAACGCCGCGACCTCGTCGAGGTACGGCGGCGCTGCGACCCGGTCGCCGAGGTTCTCGCGGGTCAGCGCGATGAACGCGCCGTACCGCTGCAGCTCGGCGGCGTACGGGAGCTCGTCCCAGGTCCGGGCGACCGACGACGACCCGCAGCTGGTCCTGCAGGCCGAGCCGCCGGGCGTAGCGCGCCATCGCGACGAGCGGCACCACGCCGGAGCCGCCGGCGACGCAGACGGCGGGCACGTCGCCCTCCCAGACGAACCAGCCGCCGATCGGTCCGCGCAGCTCGAGCACGTCGCCGACCTCGGCGACGTCGTGCAGGAAGCCCGACACCTCGCCGCCCGGCAGGCACTCGACCATCAGCTCGAGCAGCGGGTCGTCGGGGTCCGAGGCGACCGAGTAGGAGCGCTGCGCGGTGTAGCCGTCCGGCGCGCGCAGCCGGACGACGTAGTGCTGCCCGGGCAGGTGGTCGACCCGGTCGTCGACGTGGAAGCCGCAGCCGCACCAGCCGGTCCGTCGGCGTGCTCGAGCTCGATGATCGTGCCGGTCGTCCAGCCGCCGGCGGGAGCGGCCGCTCACGGATCGCCCTGGTAGCGCTGCTCGAGCCAGGGGTCGCCGCGGTCGTGGTAGCCGTTCTGCTCCCAGAAGCCCGGCCGGTCGCGGTCCATCAGCTCGAGCCGGGTGATCCACTTCGCGGACTTCCAGAAGTACAGGTGCGGCACCAGCAGCCGGACCGGGCCGCCGTGGCCCGTCGGCAGCGGCTTGCCGTCGACGTCCCAGACCACCCAGGCCTTGCCGCCGGTGAGGTCGTCGAGCGGCAGGTTCGTGGTGTAGCCGGTGGTCGAGTGCGCCATCACGAACCGCGCCTCGGCAGTCGGCCCGGCCGCCTCGAGCAGGGTGTCGACGCTGACCCCGGTGAAGGTCATGTCGAACTTCGACCAGGTCGTCACGCAGTGGATGTCGCCGACGTACGTCGACCCGGGAGCGCGTGCACCTGCGCCACGTCCAGGTCTGCGGGCTCTCGACCAGGCCGTCGACGGTCATCCGCCAGGCGTCCAGGTCGATCCGCGGCGTCGCCTCGGCGGTCAGCGTCGGCCAGGTGCTGCCGGTGTCGTACTGTCCGGGCGGGAGCCGGTCCGGTCGCTCGGGGCGGCGCTGGCCGAAGAATCCGCGGGTCACTGGCACCGGACCAGTATTGCCCAGGCCCGAAGGTGGAACACGTTCCAGAAATGTCGTAGTTTGACGCGCGTCAACTATGAGGAGGACGACGTGGCCGAGACGGTCCAGCAGCTGCTGCGCGAGCGCGCCGAGGACGACAACACCGGGGTGCGGTACGGCGACCGGACCTGGACCTGGCGCGAGCACGTCGCCGAGTCCTCGGCGGTGGCGCGGCGCTGATCGGCCTCGCCGAGCCGGGCCGGCCGATGCACGTCGGCACCCTGCTCGGGCAACAGCCCCGACATGCTGCGCGCGATGGCCGCGGCCGCGCTCGGCGGCTACACGCTGTGCGGCATCAACAACACCCGCCGCGGCGACGGGCTGCTCAACGACATCCGGCGCGCGGAGTGCCAGCTGCTGGTCACCGACGCCGAGCACCGGCCGCTCCTCGACGGGCTCGACCTGGCCGGCGTCCGCGTCCTCGACACCTCCACCGACGAGTGGGCCGACCTGGTCGCCGGCGCGGGCCCGCTGACGCCGCACCGCGAGGTCGAGGCGATGGACACCTTCATGATGATCTTCACCTCGGGCACCAGCGGCGACCCGAAGGCGGTCCAGGTCAACCACCTGATGGTGCTCTTCTCCGGGCTCAACCTGCAGGGCCGGTTCGAGCTCGGCGCCGACGACGTCTGCTACGTCGCGATGCCGCTGTTCCACTCCAACGCCGTCGTCGCCGGCTGGAGCCCGGCGGTCTGCGGCGGCGCGACGATCGTGCCGGCGAAGTTCAGCGCCTCGCGCTTCCTCGCCGACGTCCGCGAGTACGGCGTCACCTACATGAACTACGTCGGCAAGCCGCTCGCCTACGTGCTGGCCACGCCCGAGCTGCCCGACGACGCCGACAACACGCTGCGGGTCGCCTTCGGCAACGAGGCGAGCGACCGCGACATCGACGAGTTCAGCCGCCGCTTCGGCTGCGACGTGTGGGACGGCTTCGGCTCCACCGAGCTCGCGGTGATCATCACCCGCGAGCCGGGCACGCCGAAGGGCTCGATCGGCAAGGGCTTCGACGGCGTCGCGATCTACAACTCCGAGACGGTCACCGAGTGCGCGGTCGCGGTGTTCGACGAGAACGGCGCGCTCACCAACGCCGACGAGGCCGATCGGCGAGCTGGTCAACACCCAGGGCGCCGGCTACTTCAACGGCTACTACAACGACCAGGCCGCCAACGACGAGCGGATGCGGCACGGCATGTACTGGTCCGGCGACCTCGCCTACCGCGACGCCGACGGCTGGATCTACCTCGCCGGGCGCACCGCCGACTGGATGCGCGTCGACGGCGAGAACCTCGCCGCCGCCCCGATCGAGCGGATCCTCCAGCGGCTGCCCGCGGTCAACCGGGTCGCGGTGTACGCCGTGCCCGGACGAGAACGTCGGCGACCAGGTGATGGCCGCGATCGTGCTCCAGGACGACGCGACGCTGACGCCCGGCCGAGCTCGAGGAGTTCCTCGCCGCCCAGCCCGACCTGTCGGCCAAGGCGTGGCCGCGCTTCGTCCGGATCGCCCCCGACCTGCCGAGCACCGCCACCAACAAGGTGCTCAAGCGCGAGCTGGCCGCCGAGGGCCCGACCGCCGGGCAACGGCGTGCTCTGGACCCGCGCGGCACGCGGCACGTCGTACGCGCCGGGAAGTGCCAGTCGTTCCGGCCTGACGTCCGGCGTTGATACCTCGCCCCGGTATCGGCGGGAGGGTGCGGATGTCGACGTCGGTGGAGACGCGTCGCGCCCGTCGGCGCGCCCTCGACGCACGGCGCGGACGGCACCGCGCCGCCGGGCCGCGCGACTTCCGCCGGGCGAAGACGCTCGCCGGCGCGCTCGGCGTGACCCTCCTCGGCGCCGTGCTGCCCGGGCGCGGGCTACCTCTGGACCCGCCGCCGGCTCGGCTAGCTGGTGCTGCTGCCGTTCCTCGCCGGGCTCGGCGTCGCTCGCCTACTACGTCGCGGGACCTGCAGCCGGCTGCGTCGACCTCGCGTTCGACCCGACCCGGCTGCGGATCGCGGCCGTCGTCATCGGCGTCGTCGTTCGTCGTCTGGGCGTTCACGGTGGTCACGACGTACGCCATGGCCCGGCCGCTCGGCATGAGCCGGCTCGAGAAGGGGCTCGGCGCCCTCGTCGTCGCGCTGCTCTGCATCCTGGTCGGCGCTGCCGGCGGTCCAGAGCGTGCGGATCACGCAACACCCAGGCGCGACTTCGTGAGCCACGGTCTTCGACGACGAGCAGACCGCAGACGATCCCCGAGGACGTCACCGAGGAGGACCCGTGGGCCGGCCGCGACCGGGTCAACGTGCTGCTCCTCGGCGGCGACGGGGGAGTCGGCCGCGACCGGCATCCGCACCGACAGCGTGATCCTGCTCAGCATGGACACCCAGACCGGCAAGTCGGTGATGTTCAGCCTGCCGCGCAACATGATGAACGCGCAGTTCCCCGAGGACAGCCCGCTGCACGACGTCTTCCCGGACGGCTTCCGCGGCGAGGGCGACCCGGGCAGCTGGATGCTCAACGCCGTCTACGGCCAGGTGCCCGCGCTGTACCCCGCACATCCTCGGCAAGTCCGAGAACGAGGGCGCCGACGCGATCAAGCAGGCGGTCGCCGGCAGCCTCGGCACGCACGTCGACTACTACCTGCTGATCAACCTGCTGGGCTTCCAGCAGCTGGTCGACGCGATCGGCGGGGTGACGGTCAACATCAACGAGCCGATCGCGATCAACGGCAACACCGACCTCGGCATCCCGCCGACCGGCTACCTCGAGCCCGGGCCCGGACCAGCACCTCGACGGCTTCCACGCGCTCTGGTACTCCCGCGGCCGCTGGGGCTCCGACGACTACGAGCGGATGCTGCGGCAGCGCTGCATGGTCGACGCGATCGTCGACGAGGCCGACCCGCTGAACGTGCTGCGCCGCTACCAGGACCTGGCCAAGGCCGGGGAGGAGATCCTCCGCACCGACATCCCGCGCAAGCTGATGCCGGCCTTCGTCGACCTGGCGCTGAAGGTGAAGGAGAAGAAGGTGAAGTCGATCGCCTTCGTCTCCTCCGACAAGTTCTTCTCCGGCGACCCGGACTTCACCTGGATGCAGTCCGTGGTCGCGAAGGCGCTCGGCCCGAAGCAGGGTCGGGCCCGAAGGACGACCCGGGCACCGCGGTGAAGACCGAGGACGCCTGCGGCTACCACCCGGAGAGCTGAGCCGGCTCAGCCGATCCGGACCGTGGCGGGTGACGACCGCCCGGTTGACCGTGTCGCTGCCGGCGTACCGGACGGTCAGCGTGCGCTTGCCCTGCGGCAGCCCGACCAGGGCGACCTGTCGCCGTGCCGTTGCGCAGCTCGACCTCCTGGACGACGCCGTCCGATCCGCACGACCACGGGACCGGTGACCTCGTCGAGGCCCGGTGCCGTGACGGTGACCGGTGACCCGGACCCGGTGCCGCAGCGCGTCGGCCTCGACCTGGATCCGCGGGTCGGTCTTGATCCGCGGCGTGGCCGCGGTGTCGAGCGCGGTGTCGGTGTAGCCGGCGCGGGTCAGCGTGACCCGCGCCGAGATCCGGGTGCCGAGGTCGACGCTTGGTGACCTGGTACGTCGTCCCGGTCGCGACGCGGGACGCCGTTGCGCAGCCACTCGATCGACGACGTTCGCGTCGGCGGGCGGAAGACGCCCGGGTCGACGGTGAGCACCTCGCCGAGCTCGGCGGTGCCGCGCAGGCTGCGGCGCGCGTGGTCGATCGTGAACGTGCCCGGCGCGACCGGCGCGGTCGGCGCGGTCGTGACGGCTCGACCGGCGTCGTAGCCCGGACGGCGTCGCGGTGACCTTCGCGGTGATCGACGCGGGAGACCAGGTCGGGGCCGAGGTCGAGAGTCGGTGCCGGTGGCGCCGTCGATCGGCTCGCCGTCGGCGTACCACTGGACGTCGAGCGTCGGGCTCGCGGGTCCCAGGCGCCGGTGTCGAGGTGCAGGGTGGAGTCGACCTGCGGCGACGCCGGAGATGACCGGCGCGGAGGTGTTGCGCAGCGCGCCGGGCAGCACCGGCTCGGTGGGCGCCGAGACGGCGGCGCGGGTCGGGTAGCCGAGCTGGGACGCGGTGGTGCGGACCGTGATCCGCTGGTCCGAGCCGGGCGCGGGTGAGCTGGAGGGTGGCGCTCGTCGCCCTGCGGAGCGGCGACGCCGTCGGCGAACCACTGGTAGGCGACCTTGACGGTGGCGGGCTTCCAGCGTGCCGGCGGTGGCGGTCAGCACGCGCGCCGACCTTGGCGATGCCGGTGATGACCGGGACCTCGGTGTTGGTGAGCGGCTTGTCGTTGAAGTGGACGAAGCCGCTCGGCCAGTTGCCGCTGCTCCGGGTGACCACGGCCCAGGAGAAGTCGCCGCCCCAGCTGTCCTGGGAGATGATGATCTCGTCGGCGGAGACGACCTGCTCGACGTACGCGACGTGCCCCGCGGAGCCGGCCGGCCCGGTGTTGGCCTTCCACCAGGCGACCGCGCCGATCCGCGGGGTGCCGTCGGTGATCTGGCGGCATCGAGGTGCCCCAGTACGTCGCGTTGCCGCCACCGGACCACGGCCGCTCGTTCGGCAGCCCGCTGCGCACCATCCGGTACGCCGCGTAGTTGGTGCAGTTGTGGCCGGAGTACATCCGCCAGTACATCTTGTCGTTGGCCTGCGCGTAGCCGGCGTTGCCCATGCCCGCCTCGCGGCAGGCCTGGTAGCCCATGCAGAGGTAGGAGCTGCGCGCGAAGACCGCGCTGACGGCTCGCGCTGGCGGTCGGCCTTGTCCGGGACGCGTGGTCGTCCGGCCGCGGGGCCGGCGGTCGCCGGTGCCGGGGCGAGCACCAGCAGCCCCAGGACCAGCAGCCCGGAGAGGGCAGCGGTGAGGGGCGCAAGCAGGCGGGTCCGCAGCGACACGGGTGGGAGTCTAGGGACAATTGAACGCTTGTGGGAGACGTTGTGACAGAAAATGTCAAGTAATTCGCTCGGCGTGTCGCGTTAAATTACACACGTGTGATTTGGCGGTCCCGGGCCTCATCGGCGCAGCAGGTCGCCCACGCCGTTGGTGAGCCGGACGGCGTAGAAGCCGCGTCCGGTGTCGGTGAACCACACCGACCGGCGGGCGACGTCCCAGGCCGGCTGGGCCATCGCGCTGGCGGCGGAGCCGGACTCCGGGCGGTTGAAGTAGGCGACCTCGCGGGGGTGCTCCAGGTCGCTGATGTCGAACACCCGCAGGCCGGAGGCAATCATGCTGCACGCGGCCAGGCGTGGGTTCCGGGGGTAGGGCAGCGAGCAGTAGTGCGCGGTGTAGCCGCCGACCGGGGAGCTCGCGCCGGGGTCGCCGTACGCCGTGCGCCTCCCGTCCGGCTCGTGCACCTCGAGGCGCACGTCGGACACCACGACCGGGTGCTGCGGGTCCTCCACGTCGATGATCCGGGCCGCGCCGACCGACCAGTCCTCCGGCGCGGTGCGGCCGCGGGCGAACTCGTCGACCTCGAACACGTAGTGCCGGCCGTCGCGCGTGAACGGCTGGGCCACCTGCGGGATGCCGCTACCCGTCCAGGCCAGGTTGGCGAGCACCCGCACCGACGGGTTCGGCTCGCGGTCCTGCACCTCGCTGACGTCGAGGATCCGGAGCCCCTCGCCCGGGAGGCCTCCGGACAGGTCGTTGCCGATGTTCGCGACGTACATCCGCCGGCCGTCGGCCGACAGCCGGAGGCCGTGGTAGTTGACCCCGTAGGTCTCGAGCAGCGGCCGCGGGCTGGTCGGGTCGCTGACGTCGATGGCCGTCAGCGACTGCCCGCCCGCGCCGGTGGCGTAGAACGTGAGGCCGTCGGGCGACCAGCCGGACTCGTGGCCGAGGAGTGCGCTGCGCGTGGTCGAGAGCAGCTCGGGGTGGCGGCAGTCCTCGCGCACGTCGTACAGGTCGAGGATCCCGACCGAGGCGAACGCGTTGCCCATCACCGCGCCCAGCAGGCCGCGGCCCGGGTGCACCAGCAGCGACTCGTGCGGGCTGAGCATCGCGGGCGTCGTGAGCGTCGCCGTCTTGACCGGGTGCCGCGGGTCGGTCATGTCGAGGACGATCACGCCGAAGCCGGTGCGTGCCTGCATCACCGCATCGGTCGGGAAGAACCGGGTCGAGTCGTAGAAGGCGCAGGTGTGCCCGCTCTCGTCGGTGTAGCGCAGCGTCTTGAAGCCGCCGGTGCCGGGCACGTGCGAGACCAGCTCGGCGTTGCACTCGTAGCCGCGCTCGACCCGGCCGCTGTCGTGGTCCTCAGGAGGAACCCGGCCCTGCATGCCGGTCTCCGGGCGCGAGCCCGGCCCGCAGTCGGCGCGCGGTACGGCGCCGTTCCCGGTCTCGGCGGTCGAGGCGTCGACGCCGGGGACGGCGAACCCGGCGACGGTCAGCGCCGATCGCGGCGAAGCACAACGCGAGCCGGCGTGCGGCGGGTCGGTGGACGGTGGACGCGGCGGAGGTCACCATGACCGGAGAACGACCGCGGAGCCGTCAGGTCACTGGGACCTGCGGTCCCTGGCCGTCGGGAAGGCATCGCGATGGCCGACAACAGCGGCGCAGCGGCCGGGGGCGGGCTCTACGTCCTCGGCATGTTCGGGGCGTGGGTCTACTTCTTCCAGGAGGCGGAAGGGTTCTTCGAGTACGTGCTCGCCGTGCTCCAGGGCTTCGTCTGGCCGGCGATCATGGTCTACGAGGCGTTCTCCGCGCTGGGCTGAAACGAGAAAGGCCCCGTCGAGCCGGGGCCTTCTGCGTGTCCGAGGGGGGACTTGAACCCCCACGCCCTAATACGGGCACTAGCACCTCAAGCTAGCGCGTCTGCCAATTCCGCCACCCGGACGAGTGCGGTGGAACTGTAGCAAAGGGCTGGTCCGATCCTCACATCGGGAGGGCCCTGGCGTCTGACGGATCCGGTGCCATGCTGGGCCCATGACGGACGCACCCGAACGGCCCGATTCCGACCCCGCCGGCGAGGTCGTCGAGCTGTGCCGCGAGCTGATCCGGATCGACACCACGAACTACGGCGACCAGGACGGCCCGGGGGAGCGGAAGGCGGCCGAGTACGTCGCCGCGCTGCTCGACGAGGTCGGCATCGAGTCGCGGCTCTACGAGTCCGCAGCCGGGGCGCACGTCGGTCGTCGCGCAGTGGGGTGGCACGCGAGGGCGACGGGCTGCTGCTGCACGGCCACCTCGACGTCGTACCGGCGGCCGCCGAGGACTGGCAGGTCGACCCGTTCTCCGGCGAGATCCAGGACGGCTACGTCTGGGGCCGCGGCGCGGTCGACATGAAGGACTTCGACGCGATGCTGCTGCGGTCGTCCGCGACCGGCAGCGGACCGGCCGGGTCCCGGAGCGGCCGATCACGCTGTGCTTCACCGCCGACGAGGAGGCCGGCGGCCACCACGGCGCCCAGGTGCTGGTCGAGCAGCACGCCGAGGAGCTCGAGGGCTGCACCGAGGCGGTCGGCGAGGTCGGCGGCTTCAGCGCCACCGTGCGCGGCCGGCGGATCTACCTGATCGAGGCCGCCGAGAAGGGCATGGCCTGGATGAAGCTGACCGCCCGCGGCCGGGCCGGCCACGGCTCGATGATCAACCGCGAGAACGCCGTCACCGTCGCTGGCCGCGGCGGTCGCCCGGATCGGCGCGCACGAGTGGCCGGTGCGGCTGACGCCGACGATGCGCACCCTGCTGGCGTCGGTCGGCGAGCTGGCCGGCACCGAGGCGACGCCGGAGAACGCCGAGGCGCTGGTCGAGGAGTTCGGCAGCGCCGCCCGGATGATGGGCGCGGTCATCCGCAACACCTGCAACCCGACGATGCTCGGCGCCGGCTACAAGGTGAACGTGATCCCGACCGAGGCGACCGCCCACGTCGACGGCCGCTTCCTGCCCGGCTTCGAGGACGAGTTCTTCGCGACCCTCGCCGAGCTGGTGGGCGACGACATCGAGATCGAGTACGTCTCGCCACCAGCAGCCCTGGGAGACGCCGTACGACGGCGACCTGGTCGACGCGATGACCCGCTCGATCCTCGCCGAGGACGACGACGCGATCGTGGCGCCGTACCTGATGAGCGGCGGCACCGACGCCAAGCACTTCCGCAAGCTCGGCATGCGCTCCTACGGCTTCGCCCCGCTGCGGCTGCCCGCCGACCTCGACTTCACCGCGCTCTTCCACGGCGTCGACGAGCGGGTCCCGGTCGACGCGCTGGAGTTCGGCGCCCGGGTCTTCGACCGGTTCCTCGACCAGGTCTGACCGCTGGCTCAGCACGTAGGTAGAAGCTGCGGGCCGCGTCTGCCGGATGATCTTGCGGCGCAGCATCACCCGGCGGGTGCCGTCCGGGCCGATCCGGACCCGGTCCAGCTCCCAGCCGCCGTGCTCGGCGCGCTCGACCAGCAGCTTGGTGACGACGTTGCGCGAGAACTCGCGCGAGAACGTCACCTTGTCGAACTCCCACTCCACCCCAGGGGCGGGCGGGCGGCGCGAGGCACGGCTCATCGAAGGCTCCCCTTCAGTCGGCGGACACGTCGTCCAGACGCTGCGGTGATCTCGGCGGGCAGGCTCAGCTCCTCGACGCCCAGCGCAGCCGCGCAGCTGCGCGGCGGTGCGGGCGCCGATGATCGGTGCGGTGACCCCGGGCCGGTCGCGCACCCAGGCCAGGGCGACCTCGAGCGCGGTCCAGCCGAGCCCGTCGGCGGCGCGCGCGACCGCCTCGACGATCCCCGACGCAGCGGTCGTCGAGGTACGGCTCCACGAAGTTCGCGAAGTGGTCCGACGCGCCGCGCGAGTCCGACGGGGTGCCGGTGCGGTACTTCCCGGTGAGCACGCCGCGGCCGAGCGGCGACTACGGCAGCACGCCGAGGCCGAGCGCGGCGGCCGCCGGCAGCACCTCGTGCTCGATCCGGCCGGTTCAGCAGCGAGTACTCCACCTGGGTGCGACGCCAGCGGGGTCCGCCCGGGCACGGCGCGCTGCCAGGTCGCCGCCTGGGCGGTCTGCCAGCCGGAGTAGTTCGAGACGCCGACGTACGACGCGCGGCCGGTCGCGACCGCCGTGTCGAGCGCGGCCAGCGTCTCCTCGATCGGCGTCTCGTCGTCCCAGATGTGGACCTGCCACAGGTCGACGTGGTCGACGCCGAGCCGGCGCAGCGACTGGTCGAGGCTGGTCAGCAGGTTGCCGCGCGAGGCGTCGTAGCGCCGCGCACCGCGGCGGAGCGCCGAACCCGGCCTTGGTCGCGATCACGACCTCGTCGCGGGCGACGACGTC
The DNA here is from genome assembly GCA_963716655.1 of uncultured Actinomycetota bacterium. Taxonomy (GTDB): domain Bacteria; phylum Actinomycetota; class Actinomycetes; order Propionibacteriales; family Nocardioidaceae; genus Nocardioides. Next base: position 851,948 of record CAVQTV010000001.1, read on the forward strand.
GCCGATCAGGCTGCCGAGCAGCTCCTCGGAGGCGCCCTGCCCGTAGCACGGCGCGGTGTCGAGGAGGGTGCCGCCGGCCTCGAGCGAACGACGACCAGCTGGTCGCGCGCCTCGTGCTCGTCGGTGTCGCGCCCCAGGTCATCGTGCCGAGCCCGAGCCGGGACACCGTCAGGCCGGTCGCACCGACACGCCGCTGCTGCATGGCGACAAGGTAGTCGCCGACACCCCGCGGGGTCGCGGCGGCACGCCCTAGACGTGGACGACCGTAGAGTGACCGCCCGTGGTGGACTACCTCCAGGCCGTCGTCCTCGGGATCATCCAGGGACTGACCGAGTTCCTGCCGATCTCCAGCAGCGCCCACCTGCGGATCCTGCCCGAGATGTTCGGCTGGGGCGACCCGGGCGCCGCGTTCACCGCGGTCATCCAGATCGGCACCGAGCTCGCCGTGCTCATCTTCTTCCGCAAGGACATCTGGCGGATCGCCTCGATGTGGCTGCGGTCGCTGTTCCGGGCGGAGTACCGCGGCCACCTCGACGCCCGGATGGGCTGGTTCATCATCATCGGCTCGCTGCCGATCGTGGTCCTCGGCATCGCCCTGAAGGACGTGATCGAGGAGGACTTCCGGAGCCTCTGGATCATCGGTACGACGCTCATCGTGCTCGGCATCGTGCTCGGCATCGCCGACCGCGTCGGCGGCACCGAGAAGACGATCAAGCAGATCCGCCTCCGCGACGCGATCCTGATGGGGCTCGCCCAGGCCTGCGCGCTGATCCCCGGCGTCTCCCGCTCCGGCGCGACGCTGTCGATGGGCCGCTTCCTCGGCTACGAGCGCGAGAGCCGCCACCCGCTACGCCTTCCTGCTGGCGATCCCGGCCGTGATCGGCGCCGGTGTCTTCGAGCTCAAGGAGATCCCGAACGGCGACAACCTCTACGGCTGGGGGCCGACCCTCGTGGCGACGGTGGTGTCGTTCGTCGATCGGGTACGCCGCGATCGCCTGGCTGCTGCGGTACGTCGCGACGCACTCGTTCACGCCGTTCGTCATCTACCGCGTCGCACTCGGCACGCTCACCCTGATCCTGGTCGCGACCGGCGTCCTCGCCGCCTGAGACCTAGAGCCAGCCGGACTTCTTGAACAACACCCAGAGCCCGCCGGCGACCGCCGCCATCAGCAGCAGCGCGAGCGGGTAGCCGTAGGTCCAGCCGAGCTCGGGCATGTGCTCGAAGTTCATGCCGTAGATGCCGGCGATCAGGGTCGGGACGACGATCAGCGCCGCACCCGGCGGAGATCTTGCGCATGTCGTCGTTCTGCTGCACCGAGATCTGCGCGAGGTGGGCGTCGAACGCCGTCGACAGCAGGCCGTCGAGCGAGTCGACGGTCTCCGCCACCCGGGCCAGGTGGTCGGCGACGTCGCGGAAGAACGGCGCCGCCTCCGGCGGCACGCCCGGACACGCTGCCGGCGACGAACCGGCTCAGCGGCTCGCGCAGCGGCAGCACCGCGCGGCGTACCTCGGCGATCTCGCGCTTGAGCGTGTAGATCCGCGCGGAGTCGTTGGTGCGGTCGGTGGAGAACACCGACGCCTCGATCTCGTCGACGTCGATCGACGAGCTCCTCGACGACCGCGAGTGTAGCCGTCGACGACGCGGTCGCAGCACGGCGTACAGCACCGCCGCCCGGCCCGTGGCTGAGCACCTTGGGCTCGGACTCGAGCTGCGTGCGGGCGCGTGTGCAGCTCGTTGCCCTGGCCGTGCCGGACCGTCACGACGAAGTCGTGGCCGACGAAGATCGTGATCTCGCCGGTCTCGACGGCGTCCTGCTCGTCGACGTACCAGAGCGTCTTGAGCACCAGGAAGAGCATGTGCTCGTAGCGCTCCAGCTTGGGCCGCTGGTGGGCCTTGACGGCGTCCTCGACGGCGAGCGGGTGCAGGCCGAACACGTCGGCGACCTCCGCGATCTCGTCCTCGGTCGGGCTCGGACAGGCCGACCCAGACGAAGTCGCCGGCCTCGCAGCGCCCGGGTCCGGAGCACGCGGCAGTCGCCGTCCCCCTCGACCCGGGAGCCGTGCGCGGTAGAGGGCGCAGTCGACGATCACGGGCTCACGGTAGCCGCACTACAGTCCACGCCATGGCAACCGTGATCCTGGTCCGACACGGCCGGACGACGGCCAACGCGGCGGGCACCCTCGCCGGCCGGCTCCCGGGCGTGCAGCTCGACGAGACCGGGCTCGCCCAGGCGGTCCGGGCCGGCGAGCGGCTCGCCGTCGTCCCGGTCGCGGCGGTCGTCACCAGCCCGCTCGAGCGCTGCCGGCAGACCGCGCGCGAGCTGATCCGCGGCCCGCAGCCGAGCGGATCGCGGTCGTCGACCGACCGCGGGCATCACCGAGTGCGACTACGGCGACTGGCAGGGCCGCCCGATCAAGGAGCTGGCCAAGGAGAAGCTCTGGGCGACGGTGCAGACCCAGCCGTCGGCGGCGACCTTCCCGGGCGGCGAGTCGATGACGGCGATGCAGGCCCGCGCGGTGGCCGCCGTACGACGCCGCGACGCCGCGCGTCGAGGCCGAGCACGGCGCCGGCGCGGTGTGGGTCGCGGTCAGCCACGGCGACGTCATCAAGTCGGTGCTCGCCGACGCGCTCGGCATGCACCTCGACCTGTTCCAGCGGCTGCACGTCGACCCGGCCTCGATCTCGATCGTGCGCTACACCAGCACCCGCCCCTACGTCCTGGCGACCAACACCCACGCCGGCGACCTGTCCTGGCTGGCCCCGCCGCCGCCCGGCCGCAAGGGCGCGAAACGGACCCGTTCCGGCAGCCAGGACGCCGTGGTCGGCGGCGGCGCCGGGCCTTCGGCCACCGCCTAGGGTGAATGGCATGCCAGTCGTCCACGGTTTCGACCCGCCCGGAGCGGTTCGTCGCGGGCACCGTCGGCCCGCCCGGACAGCGCACGTTCTTCCTCCAGGCCCGCGTCGGGTGCCCGGCTGGTGAGCGTCGCCCTGGAGAAGCAGCAGGTGCAGGCCCTCGCGGAGCGGGTCGACGAGCTGCTCGACGAGGTGATGAGCAGCGAGCGCAACGAGGCGATGATCCCGGCGGTCGCGCCGCTCGGGCCTGGACGACTCCGACCCGCTCGAGCAGCCGATCGAGGAGGAGTTCCGCGCCGGCACGATGACGCTGTCGTGGGACCCGACCGACGAGCGGGTCGTCATCGAGGTCTTCCCGTACTCCGAGGCGGCCGTGCTCGGCCCCGACCAGCCGGACGACGAGTTCGAGGAGCCGGAGCCCGACGAGGTGTTCCTGGTCCGGCTCCCGGCCGGACCGCGCGCGCGCGTTCGTGAAGCGGGCCGAGCAGGTCCTCGAGGCCGGCCGGCCCAGCTGCCCGTTCTGCGGCGGCCCGATCGACCCCGACGGCCACCTGTGCGTCCGGGCCAACGGCTTCCGGCGCCGCGATCCGTGACCGCGGAACCGTCGGTGGACCTGGTGGAGGGCGAGCTCGTCCTCCACGGCCGGATCATGCCGGCCTCGAACGCGACGTTCGTCGGCGAGATCGACGGGCTGCGCGTCGTCTACAAGCCGGTCGCGGGGGAGCGCCCGCTCTGGGACTTCCCCGACGGCACCCTGGCCGACCGCGAGCGCGCGGCGTACCTGGTCTCGGAGGCGTTCGGCTGGGACGTCGTCCCCGAGACCTGGCTGCGCGACGGGCCGCACGGGCCGGGCATGGTGCAGCGCTGGCAGGAGCCGGACGAGCGAGCAGGAGGCGGTGACGCTCGTCGCCGAGGGTGACGTGCCGACCGGCTGGCGGCACGTCTTCGACGGGATCGACGCCCACGACCAGCCGGTGTCGCTGGTCCACGAGGACACCGCGCCGCTGCGCCGGATGGCGGTCTTCGACGTCGTCGATCAACAACGCCGACCGCAAGGGCGGGCACGTGCTCGCGATGACCGACGGCCACCGGTACGGCGTCGACCACGGCGTCACCTTCCACACCGACCACAAGCTGCGCACCGTGCTGTGGGGCTGGCTCGGCGAGCCGCTCACGTCCGAGGAGGTGGCGGCGGTCCGCGTCGATCGGCACCGAGATCGGCGGCGCGCTCGGCGACGCGCTCGCTCCGCACCTCACCGACCGCGAGATCGACGCCCTCGCGCGGCGCTGCGCCCGGCTCGCCGACCGCGCCGTGATGCCGGCGCCGCGCGGCGAGTGGCCGGCGATCCCGTGGCCCCCGTTCTGAGACAGTCAGCACCCGATCGCTAGGCTTCGGACCATGCGAGCCTGGCCGTCCCCGGAGATCCCGACCCTTCCCGTCACCGGGCCGGCCGTGGTGCTCCACGACACCGCCTCGGGCGGCCCGGTCACGACCGCCCCGGACGGCCCCGCGCGGCTGTACGTCTGCGGCATCACGCCGTACGACGCCACCCACCTCGGGCCACGCCGCGACGTACGTCGCCTTCGACCTGCTGAACCGGGCCTGGCGCAACGCCGGCCACGACGTCACCTACGTCCAGAACGTCACCGACGTCGACGACCCGCTGCTGGAGCGGGCCGCGAAGGTGCACGTCGACTGGGTGGAGCTCGCCGAGCGCGAGACCGAGCTGTTCCGGCAGGACATGGCCGCGCTGCGGGTGCTGCCGCCGGCCCACTACGTCGGCGCGGTCGAGTCGATCCCGCTCGTCATCGAGCTGATCCAGCGGCTCGAGGCCGCCGGCTCGGTCTACAAGGTCGAGGACGACCTCTACTTCTCCGTCACCGCCGACCCGGCCTTCGGCGCCGAGTCCGGCTGGTCGCGCGAGCAGATGCTCGAGATCTACCCCGAGCGCGGCGGCGACCCCGACCGCCCGGGCAAGAAGGACCCGCTCGACTGCGTCGTGTGGCGCGGCCGCCGCGAGGGCGAGCCGTCGTGGGAGAGCCCGTGGGGCCCCGGCCGCCCCGGCTGGCACATCGAGTGCACCGCGATCGCCCAGCACCACCTCGGCGGCGCGTTCGACGTCCAGGGCGGCGGCAGCGACCTGGTCTTCCCGCACCACGAGATGTGCGCCGGCCACGCGCAGGTCGCCGACCCCGGGCACGCCGTTCGCCCAGGTCTACAGCCACGGCGGGATGGTCGGCTACGACGGCGAGAAGATGTCGAAGTCGCGCGGCAACCTGGTCTTCGTCTCCGCGCTGCGCAACAGCGACGTCGACCCGATGGCGATCCGGCTGGCGCTGCTGCGCCACCACTACCGCTCCGACTGGGAGTGGACCGACGCCGAGCTCTGGGACGCCGTCGACGACGTCGCCCGCTGGCGCAAGGCGCTCTCGCTCGGCGCCGGCGCGGCCGCGGCCCCGGTCGTCGACGAGGTCCTCGCCGCGCTGGCCGACGACCTGGACGCCCCGCGCGCCGTCGCCGCCGTCGACGCCTGGGTGGCCGCCACCCTCGGCACCGACGGGCTCGCCGACACCAGCGACCCCGACGCGGCCGTCACGATGCTGGCCGTGCTCGACGCCGCCCTCGGCCTCGCGCTCTAGCCGGCCGGGCTCAGTGAGCCGGCACCCGCGTCGCGTCGACGGAGGCGCTCGCGGACTGCCCACGGTCGCGGATCCGGACCCGGATCTCGGCGTACGTCTACGGCAACATCCTGGTCCTGACCGCCATCGCCACCTGCACGCCGCACATGGTCGAGACCGGGCTGGCTGCCGTCGTGGTCGCGGCGACGACGATCACCACCTACCTCGCGCACGTGCTCGCGCACTTCGTGGCCGAGCAGGTCGAGGAGGAGGGCCAGCCGGAGCCGGAGTCCGACCGCGACGAGCTGCGCGACGCGCTCCCGATCATCTCGTCGGGTTCGGTCCCGACGGTGATCTTCATCGTCGCGGGGATCCTCGACACCGAGCGCACGGCGCCGTGGACGCTGCTCGCTGCCGGCATCGTGCTCGTGCGGCTGGCCGGAGTCGGCGCCCTGGTCGCGCACCTCAACGGTCGGCCGCCCTCCGCCCGGACCCACTGGTGGGGCATCGGCGTCGCCGCCATCGGCCTGGTGATCGTCGTTCTCAAGGTCATGATCGCCCACTGAGCGATCGACGCCGGTTGGCGTCAGCCGTCTTCCTGGCGCCGCTTGAGGTAGCGCTCGAACTCGCGCGCGATGGCCTCGCCGGACGCCTCGGGCAGGTCGGTGGTGTCGCGGGTCTCCTCGAGCGCGCGGACGTAGTCGGCGACGTCCTCGTCCTCCTCGGCGAGCTCGTCGACGCCGCGCTCCCAGGCGCGGGCGTCCTCGGGCAGGTCGCCGAGCGGGATGCTGCACTGCAGCAGGTCCTCGAGCTGGCCGAGCAGCGCGAGCGTCGCCTTGGGGCACGGCGGCTGCGCGACGTAGTGCGGGACCGCCGCCCAGTACGACACCGCCGGGATGTCCAGCAGCGACGCAGGCGTCCTGGAAGACGCCGACGATGCCGGTCGGGCCCTCGTACGTCGACTGCTCCAGCTTGAGCCGGTCGACGAGGTCGAGCTCGGTCGCGGTGCCGGTGACCGGGATCGGCCGGGTGTGCGGCGTGTCGGCCAGCAGCGCGCCGAGCGTGATCACCAGCTCGCCGCCGAGGTCGTCGCACGCGGCGAGCAGCTCGGCGCAGAACTGCCGCCAGCGCATGTTCGGCTCGATGCCGCGGACCAGGATCACGTCGCGGTCGAGGTCCGGGGGAGAGGCGATCGCGATCTGGGTGCTCGGCCAGGTGATCCGGCGGTGGCCGAGCTCGTCGGTGCCGACGAGCGGGCGGTTGACCTGGAAGTCGTAGAACTCCTCCGGGTCGACGGCGCCGACGACGCGCGCGCCCCAGACCTGGATCAGGTGGTCGACGACCGACGAGGCGGCGTCGGCGGCGTCGTTCCAGCCCTCGAACGCCGCGATGACGACGGGGTCCACCAGGTCGGGGACGTCCTCGAGCTCGATCACGGCAACCAGCCTAGACGCGCCCGACGATTTCTCCCGCTGAGACGCCCGGTGTCACGATCTGGGAAACCGGTCCAGCCCGTGGACAGCTGTTCCTACGCTGGACGTGTCGCCCATCCCGGGTGACCCCGAGAGGAGCCGTGTGTCCGCCCTCGCCCGACCTGCGCCCCGACCTCACCGAGGAGCTCTCCCGCGTCGCTGCAGGAGCGGATCATGGTGCTCGACGGCGCGATGGGCACCGCGATCCAGCGCGACCGGCCCGACGAGGCCGGCTACCGCGGCGAGCGGTTCGCGGACTGGCCGAGCGACCTGATCGGCAACAACGACCTGCTGACGCTGACCCAGCCCGAGATCATCGCCGGCATCCACCGCGAGTACCTCGAGGCCGGCGCCGACATCATCGAGACCAACACGTTCAACGCGAACGCCGTCTCGCTCGCCGACTACGGCCTGCAGGAGCTCGCCTACGAGCTCAACCTCGAGGCCGCCCGGCTGGCCCGCCGCGAGGCCGACGCGTGCCGAGCACCCCGGAGCGGCCGCGGTACGTCGCCGGCGCGCTCGGCCCCACCACCCGCACCGCCTCGATCTCGCCCGGACGTCAACGACCCGGCCGCGCGCAACGTCTCCTTCGACCAGCTGGTCGCGGCGTACCTCGAGGCCGCCCGCGGCCTGGTCGACGGCGGCTCCGACCTGCTGGTCATCGAGACGATCTTCGACACCCTCAACGCCAAGGCCGCGATCTTCGCGGTCGAGACGCTGTTCGAGGAGCACGGCCGCCGCTGGCCGGTCATCATCTCCGGCACCATCACCGACGCGTCCGGCCGCACCCTCTCCGGGCCAGGTCACCGAGGCGTTCTGGGACTCCGTGCGCCACGTCCGGCCGCTCGCTCGTCGGGCTCAACTGCGCGCTCGGCGCCAAGGAGATGCGCCCCTACATCGCGGAGCTCTCCCGGCTCGCCGACACGTTCGTCTCCTGCTACCCGAACGCCGGCCTGCCCGAACGCGTTCGGCGAGTACGACGAGGCGCCCGAGGAGACGTCCGCGATCATCGGCGAGTTCGCCGAGAGCGGCTTCGTCAACCTCGTCGGCGGCTGCTGCGGCACCACGCCCGCCCACATCGCCGCCATCGCCGCGGCGGTCGACGGCAAGGAGCCGCCGCGCCGGTCCCGGAGGTCCGCGCCCGCGATGCGGCTCTCCGGCCTCGAGCCGTTCACGATCGACCGAGGACAGCCTGTTCGTGAACGTCGGCGAGCGCACGAACATCACCGGCTCGGCCAAGTTCCGCAACCTGATCAAGGCCGGCGACTACGACACCGCGCTGTCGGTCGCCGCCCAGCAGGTCGAGAACGGCGCGCAGGTCATCGACGTCAACATGGACGAGGGCATGATCGACGGCGTCGCCGCGATGGACCGCTTCCTCAAGCTGATCGCGAGCGAGCCCGACATCAGCCGGGTCCCGGTGATGGTCGACTCCTCGAAGTGGGAGGTCATCGAGGCCGGCCTGAAGAACGTCCAGGGCAAGCCGATCGTCAACTCGATCTCCATGAAGGAGGGCGAGGAGAAGTTCCGCGAGCACGCCCGGCTGTGCCGCAAGTACGGCGCCGCCGCCGTCGTGATGGCCTTCGACGAGGACGGCCAGGCCGACAACCTCGAGCGCCGCAAGGCGATCTGCGAGCGGGCCTACCGGATCCTGGTCGACGAGGTCGGCTTCCCGCCCGAGGACATCATCTTCGACCCCAACGTCTTCGCCGTCGCGACCGGCATCGAGGAGCACGCGTCGTACGGCCGTGACTTCATCGAGGCCACCCGCTGGATCAAGCAGAACCTGCCCGGCGCCAAGGTCTCCGGCGGCATCTCCAACGTGAGCTTCTCGTTCCGCGGCAACAACCCGGTGCGCGAGGCGATCCACGCGGTCTTCCTGTACCACGCGATCGAGGCCGGCCTGGACATGGGCATCGTCAACGCCGGCGCGCTGATCCCGTACACCGAGGTCGAGCCGGAGCTGCGCGAGCGGATCGAGGACGTCGTCCTCAACCGGCGCCCCGACGCGGCCGAGCGGCTGCTCGAGATCGCCGAGGAGCACAACAAGGCCGGCGAGGTCGTCGAGGCCGCCGCCGAGGAGTGGCGCACCCTGCCCGTCGGCGAGCGGATCACGCACGCGCTGGTGAAGGGCATCGACGCGCACGTCGAGGCCGACACCGAGGAGCTCCGCCAGCTGATCGCCGACCGCGGCGGCCGCCCGATCGAGGTGATCGAGGGCCCGCTGATGGACGGCATGAACGTCGTCGGCGACCTGTTCGGCGCCGGCAAGATGTTCCTGCCCGCAGGTCGTGAAGTCGGCGCGGGTGATGAAGAAGGCGGTCGCCTACCTGATCCCGTTCATCGAGCAGGAGAAGGTCGACAACCCCGAGTACGCCACCGCCAAGGACACCAACGGCACCATCGTGATGGCGACCGTGAAGGGCGACGTCCACGACATCGGCAAGAACATCGTCGGCGTCGTGCTGCAGTGCAACAACTTCGAGGTGATCGACCTCGGGGTGATGGTCCCGGCGCAGAAGATCCTCGACACCGCGATCGAGATCGGCGCCGACGTGATCGGCCTGTCCGGGCTGATCACGCCGTCGCTCGACGAGATGGTCAACGTCGCCACCGAGATGCAGCGCCAGGGGTTCACGATCCCGCTGCTGATCGGCGGCGCCACGACGTCGCGCGCGCACACCGCGGTCAAGGTCGACGGCAAGTACGACGGCCCGGTCGTCTGGGTCAAGGACGCCTCCCGGTCGGTGCCGATGCTCGCCGCCCTGCTCAGCGACGCCCAGCGCCCGAAGCTGATGGCCGACGTCAAGGCCGACTACGACTCGCTGCGCGAGCGGCACGCCGCCAAGCACGACCGGCCGATGGTCAGCGTCGAGCAGGCGCGCGCCAACCGGACGCCGATCGACTGGGACGGCTACGTCCCGCCGGCGCCGCGCAGCCCGGGCGTCCACGTGCTCTCGTCGTACGACCTCGCGGAGCTGCGCGAGTACATCGACTGGCAGCCGTTCTTCAACGCCTGGGAGATGAAGGGCAAGTTCCCCGACATCCTCAACAACCCGACCACCGGCGAGACCGCCCGGCCGCTCTACGACGACGCCCAGGAGATGCTCGACCGGATCATCGACGAGAAGTGGCTCACCGCGAACGCCGTCTTCGGGTTCTTCCCGGCGAACGCGGTGGGTGACGACATCGAGGTCTACGCCGACGACACCCGGGCCGAGGTGCTCACGACGCTGCACCACCTGCGCCAGCAGGGCGAGCACCGCGAGGGCGTGCCGAACCGGTCGCTCAGCGACTTCGTCGCACCCCGCGAGACCGGCCTCGCGGACCACGTCGGCGCGTTCGCCGTGACCGCCGGCATCGGGCTCCCAGGACCGGATCGCGGCGTTCAAGGCGGACAACGACGACTACTCCGCGATCCTGCTGGAGGCGCTGGCCGACCGGCTCGCCGAGGCGTTCGCCGAGCGGCTGCACCAGCGGGTGCGCACCGAGTTCTGGGGCCACGTCGACGAGGAGCAGCTGTCCAACGAGGACCTGATCGCGGAGAGGTACACCGGCATCCGGCCCGCGCCGGGCTACCCGGCCTGCCCCGAGCACACCGAGAAGCAGCACCCTGTGGGAGCTGCTCGACGTCCAGGAGTCGACCGGGATCGAGCTCACCGAGAGCATGGCGATGTGGCCGGGCGCCGCGGTCTCGGGCTGGTACTTCTCGCACCCGCAGTCGCAGTACTTCGTCGTCGGCCGGCTCGGACCCGACCAGGTCGCCGACTACGCCGAGCGCAAGGGCTGGACCCTCGCCGAGGCCGAGCGCTGGCTCTCGCCCAACCTCGGCTACGACCCCGATGACTGAGCCGGCCGCTGCCGAAGGCCGTCCTCTGGGACATGGACGGCACCCTCGTCGACACCGAGCCGTACTGGATCAGCACCGAGTTCGAGCTCGCCGAGCGGTACGGCGGCACCTGGAGCGAGGCGCACGCGCTGAACCTGGTCGGCAACGACCTGCGCGTGTCCGCGGCGCTACATCCGCGAGCACATGGGCATCGACCTCGAGATCGACGAGATCGTCGAGACGCTCCTGGACGGCGTCGTACGCAAGGTCGAGGAGAACGTGCCGTGGCGTCCGGGTGCCGTCGACCTCATCGACCGGATCCGCGCGGCCGGGATCCCGTGCGCGCTGGTGACGATGTCGTACGACCGGTTCGTGGCCCCGATCCTCGCGCAGCTGCCGCCGGAGACCTTCCGCGTGGTCGTGACCGGTGACCAGGTGGAGCTGGGCAAGCCGCACCCGGAGCCGTACCTCACCGCCGCCGCCGCCCTCGGGCTGCGCGCCGTCGGACTGCCTGGCGATCGAGGACTCCAACACCGGGGCCAAGTCCGCCGAGGCGGCCGGCTGCCTGGTGCTCGTGGTGGAGAACCACGTCCCGGTGCTGCCGACCGAGCGGCGGGTCTTCGCCGACACCCTCGAGGGCATCGACCTGGCCTCGGTGTGGGCCACCGGGGGACTAGGCAGGGACTAGTCATCGGACGGCGATGGTCCTAGTACCACCGGACAATGGCGGGCTGCACTTGCCGCAGTAGAAGATTGGGTCATCTCGGGGGGAGCAAGTTCCACCTGGATGCCTCAGGAAGTAGTCACTCATGTTCGTCCGACGCGGCCCCGCCATCGTGCTCAGCCTTGTGCTGGGTGCAGCGGCCCTCATCAGTGTGCCTAGCGCGCTGGCGAGTGATGGCGGGGCGGCGAAGGACAACGGTCCTGTGCGACGAGTCGGACTCCTGCGAGCCCGGCACCGCGACCGCGCGAAGCTCAAGGTCGACCGGTCGACGGCAACAGCTCGACCGCTTCAGTCGTGATCGGCGCCGTCTTCAGCGACGACGACGACGTCTGGGCCTGGAAGATCAGGCACAACGGCGACCTGTCGTCAGCGACGACGGTCGCGCCCGCGGCAGCGAGGACACCGACCGGTCGCTTCCGGGTCATCCGGACCATGCTCAACTTCGACGGCACCGACGACGTGGTCTTCCGCGCCGAGAACCAGCGCACCGGCGAGGTCTGCCGCGCCGTCGATCTGACTCGTACTGAGAGCGCCTATCCTGTGCGCGGACCCGAGCGAAAGGTCCGCCGGTTGAGAGCTGCTCCGCAGCCCGGTCGCGCTGTTCCTGGTGATCGGGCTCTTGACCGTCGGCGGCCATCGTCGTCGGGACGCAACGTACCTCGCCGACCGCGCCGCCGTCCGACGAGGCGATCGCCGAGGCGCGCACCGATCAACGCAGGTGCTGGCCCAGTCGGTCGTCGCACCCGAGTCTGCCGCCGAGCTGGTGCACCTGCGCCGAGAGAACCTGGCCAGCTCGGTGGCCGCTCGACCGCTTCGACCGCGCAGGTGAACGACGCGGCTGCTCGAGCGTGCGACCGCCGTCGACCGGATCAACGATCTGGACCGCGGACGGCCGGCTGCATCTACTCCAGCCAGCTCGACGTACTGCTGGACAGCCTCGCCGGACCACGACGGCTCGAGCTCGACGACGGAGCAGCGCGCGATCCTCGAGCAGACGGCGGCGTCGGGCTCCGAGATCGCCGATCCGGACAGCCCGGAGGATCGCGGCCGCGACGAGCGACCGACGGCATGGTCGCGGATCTACACCCGGATGCGAACTCGCCGCAGAGGGCGAAGCCGCTGCTGTTCGAGGCGTACTTCTCGCTCGACCGAGCTCGAGCGAGCGGCAGGACGAGATCTTCGCGCTCGTTCCGCTGGATCACGCTCGGCGCCGCTGCTGCCTGCTGATCCTGCTCGCGACGCGTGATCCTGGTCGCGCTGACCCGCCAGCTGACGCCGCGCCAGCGACGGAGCGGGAGCGGCTGCTGCGCTCGGCGATGGACGCCTCCGACGCCGAGCGCCGGCGGATCGCCCGCGACCTGCACGACAGCGTCGTCCAGGACCTCGCCGGCACGGCGTTCTCGGTCAGCGCGGTCGCGCGCAACCCGGCGACGGCCGAAGACTCCCGCGAGACCCTCGAGGGCGCCGGCACGTCGCTGCGGACCAGCCTGACGTCGCTGCGCTCGCTGCTGGCCGAGATCCACCCGCCCGACCTCCACGCCGAGGGGCTCGCGGCCGCACTCTCCGACCTGACCGCGCCGGCCGGCGCCGCCGGGATGCAGGCGTCGGTCAGCGTCGAGGGCGCCGAGACCGCTTCGAACGAGAAGGCCGCGCTGGTCTGGCGGGTCGCCCAGGAGGCCGTGCGCAACGCGATCCGGCACTCCGGGGCCTCGACGCTCGCGGTCACCGTGCGCGGCGACGGCGAGCGGCTCACGCTCGAGGTCGTCGACGACGGCGTCGGCTTCGACCCGGCCGGCGTCCGCGACCCGCACAGCTACGGCCTGCGCGGTCTGCGCAGCCTGGTCGCCGACAGCGGCGGCACGCTCGAGGTGCGATCCTCACCTGGAGAAGGAACGACCGTCCGCATGGAGGTGGAAGCCCAGTGACCACAACACCGATCCGGGTGGTCCTGGTCGACGACCACGCCGTGATCCGCGCCGGCCTCGAGCAGCTGCTCGCCGGCACCGACGACATCGAGGTGGTCGGCACCGCCGCGAACGGCGCCGAGGCGCTCGACCGTCGTCCGCGAGATCCGGCCCGACGTCGTACTCATGGACCTGCAGATGCCCGAGGTCGACGGCGTCGCCGCCACCCGGGCGATCATGGCCGAGGACATCGGCGTCGACGTGCTGGTGCTGACGTCGTTCTCCGACAGCGAGCGGATCATCGCCGCGCTCGACGCCGGCGCGGTCGGCTACCTGCTCAAGGACGCCGACCCCGAGGACGTCCTCCAGGGCATCCGGGCGGTCAGCCGCGGCGAGTCGCCGATCCACCCGAAGGCGGCCCGGGCGCTGCTCGGCGTCCGCGCCGGCTCCAGCCAGGTCCAGCTCACCAGCCGCGAGACCGAGGTGCTCACCCTGGTCCGCGCCGGGCTGGCCAACAAGCAGATCGCCCGCCGCCTCGACATCAGCGAGCGCACCGTCAAGGCGCACCTGACGTCGGCCTTCGCCCGGATCGGCGTCTCCGACCGCACCCAGGCCGCCCTCTGGGCCGAGCGAAACGGCCTCTGACCGCAGCTTTCGGCCTACTCCGAGTCGTCGTCGGCGACGTCGACCGTGGCTGCGCCGTCGCGACCGGCAGCGGCGGGGGAGTGCCTCCGAACGCCGGGCAGACGGCCTGGTGGGCGCACCAGGTGCAGAGCCGGCCGGGGCTCGGGCCGCCAGTCGCCGGACTCCTCGGCCTGCCGGATGGCCCGCCAGATCGCCTCGACCTTGCGCTCGGTGGCCAGCAGGTCGCGCTCGTCGGGGACGTAGCGCAGCATCTCGCCGTTGCCGAGGTAGACCAGCTGCAGCATCGCGGGCACGACCCCGCGGGTGCGCCAGATGACCAGCGCGTAGAACTTCATCTGGAACAGCGCCTTGGCCTCGAACATCTCGCCGGGGCTGCGTCCCGGTCTTGTAGTCGACCACTCGGATCGCGCCGTCCGGGGCGACGTCGATCCGGTCGACGAAGCCGCGCAGCAGCAGACGTGAGTCGAGCAGCGTCTCGACGTACAGCTCCCGCTCGGCCGGCTCGAGACGGCGCGGGTCCTCGAGGGTGAAGTAGCGGTCGAGCACGGAGCGGCACGACGCCAGCCAGGCCGCCGCCTCCGGCCCGCTGTCGGCGTCGAACATCTCGGCCAGCTCGGGCTCCTGCTCGACCAGGGCCTCCCACGCGGGCACCAGCATCTCGCCGGCCTGCTCCGGGGTGCGCTCGGCCGCCGGCAGGTCGAAGAGGTCCTCGAGCACCTTGTGGACGACGGTGCCGCGGACGGCGTCGGGGGAGAAGCGGCTCCGGGAGCCGGTCGATGGTCCGGTACCGGTAGAGCAGCGGGCAGCTCAGGAAGTCGCCCGCCCGGCTCGGCGACAGCGCACCGAGCACCTCGACGCCGTCGACCGCGGTGCCGACGCGCGCGGCCGGGGAGTCCTGCTGCACGCTCATGCCCTCACCCTAGGCGAGGCCGGGGACAGTCCCCGGCAGGCCGGTCGGTGGCGTCGGATAGCCTCGAATCGTGCCCGACCAACCGCCCCGGCCCCGCCCACCGGGCACGTTCAAGATCGGCACCGTCGCGGGCAGCGACGTCCTGGTGTCGTCGTCCTGGTTCCTGGTCGCCGGCCTGATCGCGGTCATCGTCGCTCCCGCCGTCGAGAACGCCCAGCCCGGCCTCGGCGCGTGGAAGTACGTCGCCGGGCTCGCGTTCGCGGTGATCCTCTACCTCTCGGTGCTGCTCCACGAGGCGTCGCACGCGATCATGGCGCGCCGCTACGGCTTCCCGGTCTCCTCGATCACGCTGCACTTCCTCGGCGGCATGACCGCGATCGAGGGCGAGGCGCGCACGCCGCGGCAGGAGTTCTTCATCGCCGTCGTCGGCCCGCGTGACCTCGCTCGCGGTCGGCGCGGCCGCCCTCGTCGTACGACCGTTCACCCCGGACGGGCTGCTGCTGATGGCGATCGAGGGCCTGGCCGGCGCCAACCTGCTGGTCGGCATCCTGAACCTGGTCCCCGGGCTGCCGCTCGACGGCGGCCGGGTGCTGAAGTCGCTGGTCTGGCAGCTCACCGGCGACGTCCACCGCGGGACGATCGTGGCCGGCTGGGGCGGTCGGCTGACGGCGGTCGCGGTGATGGCCTGGCCGGTCATCCAGGAGCGCGTCTTCGACGTGGAGCCCGACATCCTCGACTTCGTGCTCGCCTTCGTCATCGCGGCGTTCCTCTGGTCGGGGTCCACCGCCGCGATGACGTCGGCCCGGCTCCGGCGACGGCTGCCGCACCTGGTCGCCCGCGAGCTCGCCCGCCGTACCCTCGCCGTCCCCGGCGACCTGCCGCTGGCCGAGGCGGTACGCCGCGCCCAGGAGGCCGGTGCCGGCAGCATCGTCACCGTCGACCTCGAGCGGCGTCCCGGTCGGCATCGTCAACGAGGCCGCTCTGCAGGCCACGCCCGAGGACCGGCGCCCGTGGGTGCAGGTCTCGTCGGTCGCCCGCACCATCGAGCGACGGCCTGCGGCTGCCGGCCGACCTGCAGCGGCGACGACCTGGTGATCGCGATCAGCCGGACCCCGGCCAGCGAGTACCTGCTCGTCGAGCCCGACGGCTCCATCGTCGGGGTGCTGTCGACGGCCGACGTCGATAGGGCGTTCCGCGGGTCCGCCCACTAGGGTTCCGGGGGTGTCCGAGAGTCCTGAGGTCGCCCCCGACGTCGCCCCCGAAGCCTGGTCCGGCGTCCACCGCGGACCGCTGCGCGCAGGGGAGTGGGTCCGGCTCGTCGACAGCAAGGGCCGCCGCCACAACATCTGCCTCGAGGCGGGCAAGCGGTTCTTCTCCAACCGCGGCCACTTCGAGCACGACGAGCTGATCGGCCGCGAGGAGGGCTTCACGGTCACCTCGTCCGCCGGCGGCGAGTACCTCGTGTTCCGGCCGCTGCTGTCGGAGTTCGTGGTCTCGATGCCGCGCGGCGCCGCGGTCGTCTACCCCAAGGACGCCGCCCAGATCGTCGCGTTCGCCGACATCTTCCCCGGCGCGCACGTCGTCGAGGCGGGCGTCGGCTCCGGCGCGCTGACCTGCTCGCTGCTGCGCGCGGTCGGCCCGTACGGCCGGGTCTCGTCGTACGAGCGGCGCGAGGAGTTCGCCGACGTCGCCCGCCGGAACGTGAACCAGTTCTTCGGCGCACCCGACGGCGAGACGCACCCCGCCTGGCAGCTGACGCTCGGCGACCTGGCCGAGGCGCTGCCCGCCTCCGGCGAGCGGGCCGACCGGGTCATCCTCGACATGCTCGCTCCCTGGGAGTGCCTCGACGCCACCGCGGACGCGCTGCGCCCCGGCGGCATCGTCTGCGCGTACGTCGCCACCACGACCCAGCTGTCCCGGTTCGTCGAGACCGTCCGGGTGCACGGCGGCTTCACCGAGCCGCAGGCCTGGGAGTCGCTGGTGCGCGACTGGCACGTCGAGGGCCTCGCCGTCCGCCCCGGTCACAAGATGATCGGCCACACCGCGTTCCTCGTCACCGCCCGCCGGATGGCCCCCGGCGAGCGGCCGCCCCTCAAGCGCGCCGGCCGGCCCCCGGCGCCTACGGCCCCGACTACACCGGCCCGCGTGCCCCGGACGCCGTCGACGACCCGGTCGAGGATGCCGCGACGGTCAGTAACCGCAGCCTCCGGACTCGTGCGGTTGGTGACCATCCGCAGTCAGGCCGCGCCCAAATCGTGATCAACACCGCGAAATGTGTCCTTCCCTCCGCGGGTCTCGCGGGTAGGGTCAATCGGACAGGAGGTGGCGCTGATGTCGACATCAGAAGGCGTGTCCGGCTCGGGGGGTCGCACCCCCGATGAGCTCGCGAGCCAGGTCCGACTCCTGGAGGCCGAGGTCTCCGACCTCCGCCGCCGGTTGAGTGACGGGCCTCCGGGCTCGCGCGGTCTCGAGCTCCGGCTGGCCGACGCGCAGCGGTCGCTCGCCGGCCTGACGTCGCAGAACGAGCGGCTCGCCCAGACCCTGCGCGAGGCGCGCGACCAGATCATGAAGCTCAAGGAGGAGGTCGACCGGCTGGCCCAGCCGCCGGCCGGCTTCGGCACCTTCCTCAGCCGCAACGAGGACGACTCGATCGACGTGTTCACCGGCGGCCGCAAGCTGCGCGTCAACGTCAGCCCGAGCGTCGACGTCGACACCCTGCAGCGTGGCCAGGAGGTCATGCTCAACGAGGCGCTCAACGTCGTCGCCGCCCTCGACTTCGAGGAGGTCGGCGAGGTCGTGATGTTCAAGGAGCTGCTCGCCGACGGCCAGCGGGCCCTGGTCATCGCGAACGCCGACGAGGAGCGCGTCGTCCGGCTCGCCGAGCCGCTGCTCCAGCGACACCATCCGGGCCGGCGACTCGCTGCTGCTCGACTCCCGCGCCGGCTACGTCTACGAGAAGGTGCCGAAGTCCGAGGTCGAGGAGCTCGTCCTCGAAGAGGTCCCGGACATCGCCTACGAGTCGATCGGCGGCCTCAGCGGCCAGATCGAGCAGATCCGCGACGCCGTCGAGCTGCCCTACCTGCACCCCGAGCTGTTCAAGGAGCACCAGCTCAAGCCGCCGAAGGGCGTGCTGCTCTACGGCCCTCCCGGCTGCGGCAAGACGCTGATCGCCAAGGCGGTCGCCAACTCGCTCGCCAAGAAGGTCAGCGAGAAGACCGGCCAGGAGGGGAAGTCGTACTTCCTCAACATCAAGGGCCCCGAGCTGCTCAACAAGTACGTCGGCGAGACCGAGCGGCACATCCGGCTGGTCTTCCAGCGGGCTCGTGAGAAGGCCAGCGAGGGCACGCCGGTCATCGTGTTCTTCGACGAGATGGACTCGCTGTTCCGCACCCGCGGCTCGGGGGTCTCCTCCGACGTCGAGAACACCATCGTCCCGCAGCTGCTCAGCGAGATCGACGGCGTCGAGCTGCTCGAGAACGTGCTGGTGATCGGCGCCTCCAACCGCGAGGACATGATCGACCCCGCGATCCTGCGGCCCGGCCGGCTGGACGTGAAGATCAAGATCGAGCGCCCGGACGCCGAGTCCGCGCGCGACATCTTCAGCAAGTACCTCCTCACCGAGCCTGCCGCTGCACGCCGACGACGTCGCCGAGTTCGGCGGCGACCGCGACGCCTGCGTCACCGGGATGATCCGCGCCACCGTCGAGCGGATGTACACCGAGACCGAGGAGAACCGCTTCCTCGAGGTGACCTACGCCAACGGCGACAAGGAGGTCCTGTACTTCAAGGACTTCAACTCCGGCGCGATGATCCAGAACATCGTCGACCGCGCCAAGAAGATGGCGATCAAGGACTTCCTCGACCAGGACCAGCACGGGCTGCGGGTCTCGCACCTGCTCCAGGCGTGCGTGGACGAGTTCAAGGAGAACGAGGACCTCCCGAACACCACCAACCCCGACGACTGGGCCCGCATCTCCGGCAAGAAGGGCGAGCGGATCGTGTTCATCCGCACGCTCATCACCGGCAAGCAGGGCACCGAGCCGGGCCGCTCCATCGACACGGTGTCGAACACCGGTCAGTACCTGTAGGAGCGGCCCGACCCGGGCACCGGTTTCAGCGTCGAGCCTCGAGCACGAGGTTCCCGATGGTGGACGCCGCGACCCGGGCGGAGCTGAACCCGGCGTCGACGAACGTCGCGGTCAGCCGGGCCGGGCCGGCCTGCGCACCCAGCGCCGCGCCGCCGTCGGCGATGCTGTGCGGCACGCACAGGCACGAGCTCGCGGCGTAGAACGGCAGCGCGACCGGGTTCGTCAGGTTGGCCTCGAGGGTGTCCTCCGCGTACGGCTCGACCGCGAGGACCACGCCGCCCGGCGCGAGCAGGCGGTGAGCGTGCGCGAGCGCACCGACCGGGTCGCCCATGTCGTGCACGGCGTCGAAGAAGCAGATCAGGTCGAAGTCACCGGCGTACGCCGACGCGTCGCCCACCTCGAATCGCACCCGGTCGGCCACGCCGGCGCCCTGGGCGGCCACGCGGGCGCGCTGGATCGACTCCTCGTGGTAGTCCACCCCGACGAAGGTCGAGCGCGGGAAGGCCTCGGCCATCAGGATCGTCGCCGTACCCGAGGCCGCAGCCGATGTCGGCGACGCGGATGCCGGCCTCGAGCCGCTCGACCAGCCCGTCGATGGCGGGCAGCCACTCGGCGACCAGCGAGGACCGGTAGGCAACGCTGTAGAACCGGTCCACCCCGGTGTAGAGCCGGGGGTCGTGGTCGTGCCAGGCGACGCCCTCGCCGGTCGCGTACGCGTTCGCGAGCTTGTCGGTCGCGGCCCACACGGCCGCGATGACCTCGTACGTCGCCGCGGCGAACGCCGGGCTGCCTTCGTCGGCGAGCACCATGGCGGCCTCGGGGGACAGCGCGAAGGACAGCGTGGCGGCGTCGTACGTGACGTAGCCGGCGGCCGCCTGGGCGGCGAGCCACTCGCGCAGGTAGCGCTCGGCGAGACCGGTGCGTTCGGCGAGCTCGGCACTGGTGACGGCGCCGACGGACGCGAGTGCGCTCCAGAGGCCGAGCCGGTCGCCGAGGTAGGCGAGCACCGCGTTGTAGGCGGCGGCCTGGTCGACGGCGACCTTGCCGTAGAACTCCTCGACGGCGGCGAGGTCGAGGTCGCGATCGAGCTGGGTGGTCATGGTGTTCCTCTCGGGTGATGCGGCACCCCGCTGGCGCCGCGCTGTGCCGACCATCGCGAGCGCGCCTGTCACCACGCTGTCGCCGGCGGTGACAGCGCCGTGACAGCCCGAAGCGGGCACGCTGGACCCCATGACCGACCTGACGCGGCTCGGCACCGTGCTGAGCATCTGGGCGCACCCCGACGACGAGACCTACCTGACCGGCGGCCTGTCCGCCGCGCTGCGGGACGCCGGCGCACCGGGTCGTCTGCGTGACCGCTACGCGCGGTGAGGCCGCCGACCCGAACGCGACGCCCGGGGGAGCGCGTCGCCCTGGCCGCGCTCCGGACCCGCGAGCTCAACGAGGCGCTGGCGGTGCTCGGCGTCACCGAGCACCACTGGCTGGACCAGCCGGACGGCGGTTGTGCCGACGCTGACGCCGAGGACGTGGTCGCCAAGCTGGCGTGCCTGGTCGGCGAGGTGCAGCCCGACACCGTCGTGACGTTCGGGCCGGACGGCTTCACCGGGCATCCGGACCACCGGACGGTGAGCGCCTGGGTCGACCTGGCGCTCACCCGAGCCGCCGCGACGCCCTCGGGTCCTGCATCCGGTCGCGGTCGAGCCCGCCGTCGATCCCGCCCTCGACGAGGACTTCGGGGTGTTCGAGCTCGGCCGGCCGCGGATCTGCACGCCCGACGAGGTCGCCCTCACGGTCGCGCTGACCGGCGCCGCGCTGGACCGCAAGGTCGAGGCGCTGCTGCGCCAGGAGTCACAGACCGCCGGGCTGGTCGCGGCCGTCGGCCTCGACCGGTTCCGGGCTGGGTCGCGACCGAGTACTTCGCCGAACCCGCGCAATCGGGGTGACGCTGGCCCCCGCGCTCCGGCACAGTGCGGGCATGCTGTCCGTCGACCTGCTCGGGCCGCTCACCCTCCGGGTGGACGGTGCGCCGGTCGACGTACCCGGGCGGCAGCGTCGCGTGCTGCTCGCCGTCCTCGCGCTCGCCGGCAGCCGACCGGTCGGCGTGGACCGGCTCGTGGACGCGCTGTGGGAGCACGATCCGCCCGACAACGCCGACCAGGCCCTGTACAACCACGTCTCCCGGCTGCGCGGCCACCTCCGCCCGTACGGCGACCGGCTGGAGCGGGTCGCCGGCGGGTACCGCCTCCGCCTCGAACCGGACGAGCTCGACGTCGACGCCGCCCGTCGTCTCGCCGACTCCGCAGCCGAGCTCCGCCCTGGCGCTGTGGCGCGGCCCGGCGCTCGCCGAGTTCCGGACGGTCCCGACGCTCGAGCTCGAGTGCGTCGCGCTCGACGAGCTGAAGCTGCGTCTTGTGGACGACCTGCTCGAGGAGCGGATCGCCGCGGGTGACCGGGCAGTGACGGTCGACGCACGCGCGGCCGCGGCCGCATCTCCGCTCCGCGAGCGGACCGCGCTGCTGCTCGTGCGGGCGCTGGCAGCGGACGGCCGGGCCGCGGAGGCGATGGCCGAGGCGGCGGCGTACCGACGCCGGCTCGCGGACGAGGCCGGGCTCGACCCCGGACCGGAGCTGGCCGCCCTCGAGCAGCAGGTCGCGTCCGGCGCGCTCGGCGGGTCGCGTCGGCCGACGGTCGTCTCTCGGCCGGACGGCCCGATGGTCGGCCGGCAGCACGACCGCGAAGAGGTGCTGCGACTGATCGGGGTCAACGGCGATAGTGACGGTCACCGGGCCGGGTGGCGTCGGCAAGACCCGCCTCGCCCTGGACGTCGCCGCCGACCCGGCGACCGGTGCTCGCGAGACCGTGGTCGTCGACCTGGCCGCGGTGGACCGCTCCGATCGCGTCTTCGCCGCGGTCGCCTCCACGCTCGGCCTGCGTACGGCCGGCACGCGTCGGGCCGGCCGACGTCGCGGCCGGGCTGGTCGACCGCGACCTGTTCCTGGTCCTCGACAACTGCGAGCACGTGGTCGACGCCTGTCGCGAGCTGGTCGCCACGGTCCGCCGCCAGGCGCCCGGGGTCCGGGTGCTCGCCACGTCCCGGGTCACGCTCCAGGTGCCGGGGGAGTACGTCGTCCGCCTCCAGCCTCTGCCGGTTCCTCGGGAGACCGCCGATCTCGCGGCGCTGCGGCGCCAGCCCGGCGTGCGCGCGTTCCTCGAGCACGCCCGCCGCCGGCACCCCGGGTACGACGTCACCGGCAGCCGACGTCGCGGACCTGGTCGAGGTGCTGCGCCGCCTCGACGGCCTGCCCCTCGGCATCGAGCTGGCCGCGCGACAGGTCGCCGTGATGCCGCTGCACGCGGTCCGCGAGCGGCTCGACCGCGCCCTCGACCTGGGCACCGAAGGCCGCCAGAGCACGCTGCGCGCCACGATCGACTCGTCGTACCGTGCGCTGCCCGATCGGGAGCAGGCCCTGCTGCGAGCGATCGCGCCGTTCCCGGGCGGGGTGGACCTCGCGGGCGTCGAGGCCCTGACGGACGACCCGATCGCTGACGCTGCATCACCTCGTCGACGCGTCGCTGCTCGTCGCGGACCCGCTGACGGGGCGCTACCGGCTGCTGTTCACGGTCCGCGCCTTCCTCCTCGACGAGCTGCGCACGCGTGGCGAGCTCGCGGCTGCGGAAGAGCGGTTCCTCGACCGCTGCCTGACGGTCACCGGGGAGCTCGCCGTCCAGTTGTTCGGGCCGGAGGAGGCGCGCGCCGACCGGCTGCTGCGGGCCGAGCTCGACAACCTGCGTGCGGCGCGCGACGTCGCGCTCGCCCATGGACGCGACGACGTCCGGGTCGGCATCACGACCGCCCTGGACGAGGCTGTGACCTGGCGCGACCTCCGCGAGCTCTGGGCCTGGGCGCTCGAGCTCGCGCGGACGTCCATCCGGAGCACGCCCGGGTCGTGGGTGCCGCTGCCGAGGCCGCACGCCTCCAGGGCGATCTGGACGGCGCCGAACGGCTCGCGAGCGAGGTGCTCGCTCTGGTCGAGCTGCGGCCGGACCCGATCGCCGAGGAGCGCGCCTGGTCCGCGCTCGGGTCGGTCGCGCACTTCCGAGGCGACTTCTCCGGTGCCCGCACGGCGTGGCTACGGGGGAGCGAGCTCGGAGCGCCCACCGCCGGCAGCCTGGTCGCGTCCGCGGCGCTGGCCGCGGCCTACGGCGGCGAGGTGCAGGACGCCCGCGTGCTCCTGGACCGGGCGCACGCAGTCATCGCCGCCGCGCCGTGCGACTCGCACGTGGCCTTCGCCGCGTACGTCGAGGGCGAGCTGCGCGCCAACGACCGCGTCGAGGACTCGGTCCCGTACTACCGCGAGGCGATGGCGGTGGCGCGGCGGTGCGGTGCGACGTTCGTCGAAGGTGTTGCGAGCGTCGCGCTGGCGTCGGCCAACACGCGGACCGGTGACGTCGCCGCTGCCGCCGAGGGCTTCGACTGCCTCCTCGACGCCTGGAGCCGCACCGGCCAGACCACCCAGCTGTGGACGACCGCGCGGAACGCAGCCGGGCTGCTCGCGTCGGTCGGCGCGACCCACACGGCTGCACTCGTCCTCGTCTGCGCCGACAGGCAGCCGGGCGCGGCCGCGGTCGATCCAGCGATCGCGCGCTACAGCGGCCGCATGTACGTGCCGCTCGCCGACCTCGTCGCCGGGCACGAGGTTCAGGGCCTGAGCGCGGAGGTCGACCGGCTCACGCCCGCAGGCGTGCTCGATCTGCTCCGCCGCGAGCTCGGGGCGCTCCAGTAGCTGAGACGCTCACGCGGCGATCTGTTTCTCGGCGCGGCCGAGGTAGCCGTAGGTCCAGGGGCGCCCCACCCGTGGGCCCGGCTGGTAGGCCTCGACCACGCCGCGGAGCGTGAGCCCGGACGCGGTGACCAGGGCCGGGATGTCCCGGCTCAGGTGGCAGCCGCCGCACATCAGGCCCTGGAGCGGGTCGAGGCGGTGCTGCCAGCGCTCGACGCCCGGCGTCCGGCGCCCGGCCGTGCTCGAGGAAGTGGAACGACCCGCCGGGACGCAGCACCCGGCGGACCTCGGCGAGCGCCCGGTCCACGTCGGGGATCGTGCACAGCGTGAACGTCGACAGCACGGCGTCGTACTGGTCGTCCGCGGCGGCCAGCCGCTGGCCGTCGAGGCCGGTGCGCTCGACCGGGATCCGCATCCCGGCCCGCCTGGCGGCCGACATCGACCACCCCAGGTCGGACGGCTCGACGGCGTCGATGCACTCGACCTCGGGCGGGTAGGCCTCGGCGTTCAGTCCGCTGCCGAAGCCCGAGCTCCAGCACCCGCCCGCTCAGGCCGGCACAGGCCAGCGCCCGCAGCTCCATCACGTCGGCAGTGGAGAGCGCACGGTCGGTGATCCTCGGGACGACCCGATCGGTCCAGAAGCCCATGGACCGAGGCTACGACGTGGTCTGCTCGCGTACTCTCGGGATCATGAGCGTGCGCCGGGTCATGGGGACCGAGGTGGAGTACGGCATCGCCGTGCAGGGCCAGCCGCTGGCCAACCCGATGGTCGCCTCCTCGCAGGTCGTCAACGCCTACGCGTCGGCGACCGTCAAGGCGCGCCGTGCGCGGTGGGACTTCGAGGAGGAGTCGCCGCTGCGCGACGCCCGCGGCTTCGACATGTCGCGCCAGGTCGCCGACCCCACCCAGCTCACCGACGAGGACCTGGGTCTCGCGAACGTCATCCTCACCAACGGTGCCCGGCTCTACGTCGACCACGCCCACCCGGAGTACTCCACGCCGGAGGTCACCACCCCGCTCGACATCGTCCGCTGGGACAAGGCGGGGGAGCAGGTGATGCTCGACGCGCAGCGCCGGGCCAGCCTGCTGCCGGGCGGCGCGCCGATCGCGCTCTACAAGAACAACACCGACAACAAGGGCGCGTCGTACGGCGCCCACGAGAACTTCCTGATGCGGCGCTCGACGCCGTTCGGCGACATCGTCCGGCACCTGACGCCGTTCTTCGTCAGCCGCCAGGTCATCTGCGGCGCCGGCCGGGTCGGTATCGGCCAGGACGGCCGCGAGCACGGCTTCCAGGTCAGCCAGCGCGCGGACTTCTTCGAGGTCGAGGTCGGCCTCGAGACCACGCTGAAGCGGCCGATCATCAACACCCGCGACGAGCCGCACGCCGACCCCGAGCGGTACCGCCGGCTGCACGTGATCATCGGCGACGCCAACCTGTCCGAGGTGTCGACGTACCTCAAGGTCGGCACCACCGCGCTGGTGCTGGCGATGATCGAGGAGCGGTTCATCACCGCCGACCTCAGCGTCGAGGGGCCGGTGGCCGGGCTGCGGGCGATCTCGCACGACCCGACGCTGAAGGAGACGGTCACCCTGCAGGACGGCCGGAAGCTGACCGGGGTCCAGCTGCAGCTGGAGTACCTCGACCTGGCCAAGAAGTACGTCGAGGACCGGTACGGCGCCGACGCGGACGCGCAGACCGTCGACGTGCTGGCCCGGTGGGAGTCGGTCCTCGACCGGCTCGAGCGCGACCCGATGCTGTGCGCCGGCGAGCTCGACTGGGTGGCGAAGCTGAAGCTGCTCGAGCAGTACCGGCAGCGCGACGGGCTGGACTGGGACGACGCGAAGCTGCAGCTGATCGACCTCCAGTACTCCGACATCCGCCCCGAGAAGGGCCTCTACCACCGGCTGGTGGCCGGCGGCCGGATCGAGCGGCTCCTCGACGACACGGTGATCGAGGCCGCGATGCACGACCCGCCCGAGGACACCCGGGCCTACTTCCGGGGCCGCTGCCTGGAGAAGTACGCCGAGCACGTCGCCGCCGCGTCGTGGGACTCGGTGATCTTCGACCTGCCCGGCCGCGAGTCGCTGCAGCGGGTCCCGACGATCGACCCGCTGCGCGGCAGCAAGGCGCACGTGGGCGAGCTGCTCGACCGCTGTGAGACGGCAGAGGCGTTGTTCACCGCTCTCACCCCGGTGGTTGAGGTGCGAGGAGCGCAGCGCTTGGTACTGAGGTGCGAGCTTGCGAGCCTCGAAGTGACGAGCCTCGAAACCACCGCCACCAGGAAGGTGGTTTCGAGGCTCGCTGCGCTCGCACCTCAACCACCGGTGCTCGGCTAGGGTCGAGTCATGGCACAGGAGCAGAAGCAGCCGCGCAAGTCGACTGAGTCCGAGGAGGCCGTCGAGACGGCCCCCGAGAGCAGCGTGGCCGAGCGCAAGGAAGTGCTCGACAGCGACGTCGACGACATCCTCGACGAGATCGACGACGTGCTGGAGACCAACGCCGAGGACTTCGTGAAGTCCTTCATCCAGAAGGGCGGGGAGTAGGCCTTGGGCGACCCGCGCCTCCCGGCCGCGTTCCTGCAGCCGGGCATCTCGTCGTTCAGCGACTTCCTCGCCGAGCAGGCACCCGACCTGCTGCCCGGCGCGCCGGGCCGTGCCCCAGGGCCACGCCGGCGACCTCGCGCCGCACGGCACCACGATCGTCGCGGCGACGTACCCCGGCGGCGTCGTGATGGCCGGTGACCGGCGCGCGACGATGGGCAACATCATCGCCCAGCGCGACATCGAGAAGGTGTTCCCGGCCGACGAGTTCTCCGCGGTCGGCATCGCCGGCACCGCCGGGCTCGCGGTCGAGATGGTGCGGCTGTTCCAGACCGAGCTCGAGCACTACGAGAAGATCGAGGGCACCACGCTCTCGATGGACGGCAAGGCGAACCGGCTGGCCGCGCTGATCCGGTCCAACCTGGGCATGGCGATGCAGGGCCTGGCCGTCGTGCCCCTCTTCGCCGGCTACGACCTGACCACGAGCCAGGGCCGGATCTTCAGCTACGACGTGACCGGCGGGCGGTACGAGGAGACCGCGTTCCACTCCGTCGGCTCCGGCTCGCTGTTCGCCCGCGGCTCGCTGAAGAAGCTCTACCGCGAGGACCTCGACGCGACCGGCTGCGTGACCGCCGTCGTCCAGGCGCTGTACGACGCCGCCGACGACGACTCCGCCACCGGCGGCCCCGACCTGACCCGCCGGATCTTCCCGGTGGTCCAGGTGATCACCGCCGACGGCGGCCGCCGGCTCCCCGACGCCGAGGTCGCCGCGATCGCCGACCAGGTGATCGCCGGCCGGATGGCCCGGCCCGACGGACCGGTCGCGCCGCCGACGGGAGGTGCTGCCGCGATGAGCATGCCGTTCTACGTCTCGCCCGAGCAGCTGATGAAGGACCGGGCCGACTTCGCGCGCAAGGGCATCGCCCGCGGCCGGTCCGTGGTGGCCGTGCAGTACGCCGACGGCATCCTGTTCGTCTCCGAGAACCCGTCGCAGGCGCTGCACAAGGTCTCCGAGATCTACGACCGGATCGCGTTCGCCGCGGTCGGCCGCTACAACGAGTTCGAGAACCTGCGGATCGCCGGCGTCCGGCTCGCCGACATGCGCGGCTACGCCTACGACCGTCGCGACGTCACCGGCCGCGGCCTGGCGAACGCCTACGCCCAGACGCTCGGCACGATCTTCTCCAGCGGCGGCGAGAAGCCGTACGAGGTGGAGCTCTTCGTCGCCGAGATCGGCGACACCGCGGCCGACGACCAGCTCTACCGGCTGACGTACGACGGCCAGGTCGCCGACGAGCACGGCTACGCCGTCATGGGTGGCGCCGCCGACGTGGTCGCGTCGCACCTCAAGGAGCACTACGCCGAGGGCGCCGCGCTCGAGGACGCCCTCCGGCTCGCCGTGGCCGCGCTCGGGCACTCCGAGTCCGAGGACCGGGTGATCCCGGTCGACGACCTCGAGGTCGCCGTCCTCGACCGCACCCGCACCCGCCCGCGAAAGTTCAGCCGGCTCAGCCCCGCCCGTCTCGAGTCGCTCCTCGGCGAGCGGGGCGCCGTGTCCGCGCCGGCCGAAGACCCGGTGCCCGACGATGCGCCGGCCGTCGACGAGCCAGGTCCGCCCGACGACGAACCTCCCGTCGCTCCGCCCGTCTGACCGGTGCTTCGCCGCCCGGAGTGTTGCGGAGCCCGCGGCAGGACGAACCCGAAACACCAGCCGAAACGACGCCGAACACACCGAGGGCAGCCAGCGTGCGCCTAGGCTGAGGCCGTGGACCGGCGGATCTTCGGGATCGAGAACGAGTACGGCGTGACGTGCACGTTCAAGGGGCAGCGCCGTCTGAGCCCGGACGAGGTGGCGCGCTACCTGTTCCGCAAGGTCGTCAGCTGGGGGCGCAGCAGCAACGTCTTCCTGCGCAACGGCGCCCGGCTGTACCTCGACGTCGGCAGCCACCCGGAGTACGCGACACCCGAGTGCGACGACGTCATCGAGCTGGTCACCCACGACAAGGCGGGGGAGCGGGTCCTGGAGGGGCTGCTCCTGGACGCCGAGCAGCGGCTGCACGACGAGGGCATCGCCGGCGAGATCTACCTGTTCAAGAACAACACCGACTCCGCCGGCAACTCCTACGGCTGCCACGAGAACTATCTCGTCGGCCGGGCAGGGGAGTTCTCCAGGCTGGCCGACGTACTCATCCCGTTCCTGGTGACCCGGCAGATCATCGTCGGCGCCGGCAAGATCACCCAGACGCCCCGCGGCGCGAGCTACTCGCGTCAGCCAGCGCGCCGAGCACATCTGGGAGGGCGTCTGCAGCGCGACCACGCAGGTCAAGGCCGATCATCAACACCCGCGACGAGCCGCACGCGGACGCCGAGAAGTACCGGCGCCTCCACGTCATCGTCGGCGACTGCAACATGAGCGAGACCACGACGATGCTCAAGGTCGCCAGCTGCGACCTGGTGCTGCGGATGATCGAGGAGGGCGTGGTGATGCGCGACCTCACCATGGAGAACCCGATCCGCGCGATCCGCGAGATCTCCCACGACGTCACCGGCCGCCGCAAGATCCGGCTCGCCAACGGCCGCGAGGCCAGCGCCCTGGAGATCCAGGGGGAGTACCTCCAGAAGGCCCGCGACTTCGTCGACCGCCGCGAGATCAGCACGCCGGTCATCGAGATGGCGCTCGACCTCTGGGAGCGCGGCCTCAAGGCGGTGGAGTCCGACGACCTCGGCCTGGTCGACCGCGAGATCGACTGGGTCATCAAGTGGAAGCTGATCGAGCAGTACCGCGCCAAGCACGGTCTCCCGCTCGGCCACCCGCGGATCGCCCAGCTCGACCTCGCCTACCACGACATCCACCGCGGCCGCGGGCTGTACTACCTGCTCGAGAAGCGCGGCATGGTCGCCCGGGTCACCACCGACCTGAAGATCTTCGAGGCCAAGTCGGTGCCGCCGCAGACCACCCGCGCCCGGCTGCGCGGCGAGTTCATCCGCAAGGCCCAGGAGCGCCGGCGCGACTTCACCGTCGACTGGGTGCACCTCAAGCTCAACGACCAGGCCCAGCGCACCGTGCTGTGCAAGGACCCGTTCCGCGCGCACGACGAGCGGGTCCAGCGCCTGATCGACGGCATGTGAACGCCGCTCAGCCTTCCGCTCAGGGCCGCCGGATAGTGTGGCCGCGCTGTCCAGCACCCGACTGTGAAGGTTGAACCTGTGTCTCGACGTCTCCGACGCCTCCCGATCCTCCTGCTCCCCGTGGTCCTCGCGACCACGCTGGTCGCCTGCGGCGACGACGACGGCTCCGTCGGGCAACGACTCGTCCAGCAGCGCCGACGCGCTGCACGGCATCGTCATCACCGGCGACATCGGCTCGGAGCCGGAGGTCGAGTGGAACGGCGAGCTCGAGGCCGACGCGGTCGAGAAGACCGAGACCACGGTCGTGACCGAGGGCGACGGCGACGAGATCGTCGACGGCGACCAGGTCAGCGCCAACCTCTGGATCGGCAACGGCACCACCGCAGGAGACGGCGTACAGCACGTACGACGAGGGCGGCCAGCCCGAGACCGTCACCGCCAGCGCCGACCTCAGCCCGGTCTTCAAGGACGCGGTGCTCGGCCAGAAGATCGGCTCCCGGGTCGCGGTCACCGCGACCGCCGAGGAGGCGTTCGGCGAGGCCGGCAACCCGCAGCTGGGGATCGGCAACAAGGACACCGTCCTGATCATCGTCGACCTGATGGAGGAGTACGTCCCGCCGACGCCGACCGAGGTCCCCGCCGGCGAGATGCCCTCGATCATCGAGGAGAAGGGCGAGCCCGTCGGGCTCGACTTCACCGGCATCGCCGAGCCGAAGGCCGACGACGACCTCAAGCGCACCATCCTCATCGAGGGCGACGGCCCGACCGTCACCGCCGACATGACCCTCAAGGTCAACTACCTCGGCTCGGTCTACGACGCCAAGAAGCCGTTCGACGAGAGCTACAGCAAGGAGCCGGCCGAGTTCGCGCTCTCCGGTGTCGTCCAGGGCTGGACCTACGGCCTGACCGGCGTCAAGGACGGCAGCCGGGTGCTGCTCGCGATCCCGCCGGCCCTCGGGTACGGCGCGGACGACTCCAACCCGGCCATCCCGCCGAACAGCACGCTGTACTTCGTGGTCGACATCATCTCGGCGAAGTAGCCCCGGTCCACGAGTCAGGCCCCGTAGTCAGGCAGGATCAGCAGCATGGCGGTGCAGAAGAGCGAGCGACTGCTCAACCTGCTCATCATGCTGCTGGTCCAGCGCCACTACGTCTCGAAGGACCGGATCCGCGCGATCCTCTACCCGGACTCCAGCACCGACGCCTTCGAGAAGATGTTCGAGCGCGACAAGGAGGAGCTGCGCAGCCTCGGCGTCCCGATCGAGGTCGGCAACATGGACGCCTACTTCGACGACGAGCCCGGCTACCGGATCCGCCCCGACGAGTTCGCGCTGCCCGACATCTCGCTGACCGCCGACGAGGCCGCCGTGATCGGCCTCGCGACCCGGGTCTGGGAGCACGCCCGGCTCGCCGAGGCCACCACCGAGGCGGTCCGCAAGCTGACCGCCCTCGGCGTCCCGCTCGACGTCAGCGCCCTCGACATCGCCCAGCCCCGGCTGAGCGCCGACGAGCCGTCGTTCGACGTCTTCTGGGAGGCCACCCAGGAGCGCACCCCGGTCGAGTTCGAGTACCGCCGCTCCGGCGCCACCACGACCACCACGCCGGCACCTCCAGCCGTGGGGCGTGGTCCGCTACTCCGGGCGCTGGTACGTCGTCGGCCTCGACACCGACCGCGGCGAGGAGCGGGTCTTCCGCCTCTCCCGCGTGCAGGGCGAGGCCCGCAAGGTCGGCGCCCCCGGCTCGTACGACGTCCCGCCCGGCACCGACGTCCGGGCCACGACCTTGCGCCTGGCGCCCGAGCCGCCGACCGGCCGCGCGGTCGTCCTGGTCCGCGCCGGCTCCGGGCTGGCGCTGCGCCGCGACGCCGAGTCGGTCGAGCCCGGCGTCGCCGGACCCGACGACCGCACCGGCTGGGACCGGGTCGTGATCAACCGCGGCGGCCCGGGCGCCGCCGACGAGCTGCTCGGCTACGGCGCCGACGTCTACGTCGAGGAGCCGGACGACCCTGCGTCAGCAGGTCGTCGACGCGGCTCACGGCGGTCCTGGAGGAGGCCCGATGAGCACCGCAGCGCAGAACGGCGCCAAGGACCAGGTCGCCCGGCTGCTCACCCTCGTCCCGTTCCTGCACGCCCACGGCCAGGTCCGCGTCGACGACGCCGCCGCGGCGCTCGGCGTCCCCCCGGAGCAGCTGCTCAGCGACCTCAAGGTGCTGCTGATGTGCGGCCTGCCGGGCGGCTACCCCGACGACCTGATCGACGTCGACCTGGACGCGCTGGAGGGCCCCGAGGCCGACGGCGTGATCCGGGTGTCGAACGCCGACTACCTGGCCCGCCCGCTGCGGCTGACGCCCGACCGAGGCGACCGCGATCATCGTCGCCCTGCGCGCGCTGCGCAGCGGCGCCGCGGACGAGACCCGCGAGGTCGTCGACCGGGCGCTGTCCAAGCTCGAGGCGGCGGCGGCCGCGGCGGCTCGGCCGCACCCCAGATCGACCCGGGCGACGACGCCACCGACATCGCCCAGGCCCGGCTCGCGGCGCGGCTCCAGGACGCCGCCGACCGCGGCGTGCAGGTCGAGATCACCTACTTCGTGCCCGTCCCGCGACGAGGAGTCCGAGCGGGTCGTCGACCCCCGCGGGCTGGTCACCGCGCACGGCTTCACCTACCTCGACGCCTGGTGCCACAGCGCCGAGGCGCCCAGACTGTTCCGCCTCGACCGCATCCGCCGGGCCGAGGTCTCCGAACAACCTGTTGTGACCACCTCCGACGGACCCCGCGACCTCGCCGACGGCCTGTTCGCCCGCGCCAGCGACACCACCCTGGTCACCCTCCAGCTGCAGCGCGAGGCCCGCTGGATCGTCGAGTACTACCCGGTCGAGGCGGTCCGGTCGCGGCGCGGCGGCGTCCTCGAGGTGGACCTGCAGGTCGCCGACGAGCGCTGGCTGCAGCGGCTGCTGCTGCGCCTGGCCCCGCACGCCCGGGTGCTCAGCCCGGCCGAGTACGCCGCAGGCGTTCACAGCCTCCGCACAGGACACCCTCAGCCTCTACGGTTGACCCGGCGTACGATGAACACAATCCCAGACCTACACGTGAGGACGCACATGTCTCCGCTTCTCATCGGCGGCCTCGGCACCACCGAGCTTCTGCTCATCCTGGCCGTCGTCGTCCTGCTCTTCGGCGCGACGAAGCTGCCCGACCTGGCCCGCGGCAGCGGCCGGGCGCTGCGCATCTTCAAGGCCGAGACCAAGGGCCTGATGGACGACGACGAGGACGACCGCCCAAGACGCCCGAGCAGCTCGAGCTCGAGAGCAAGCAGGCCGAGCTCGCAGGCCCGCCAGGCCGAGCTGGACGCCGAGCGCGAGCGCCTCGAGCGCAACGACGGCGCCTGAACCGTCCCGGCGTCAGTTGTCCATCAGCGGCGTCTTCGACTACTTCTCCGGCCGTCCCCGCCACCCCATCGGCGCGGACGGGCGGATGGCGCTCTCCGACCACCTCCGAGAGCTGCGCGCCCGGCTGCTGAAGTCGGTCCTCGTCCTGGTGCTCCTCTTCATCGTCGCGCTGTTCTTCTACGACCAGCCCGACGAGGGGTTGCTGGGTCTGGTCCTGGGGCCCTACAACGACGCCCGAGAGATGCTGGGCGAGTCGGTCCAGACCGAGGCGTACGTCGCGGGCGCGACCGGCCCGCTGATGCTGCAGCTCAAGCTGTGCGGGATCGCGGCGATCGTGCGTCTCCAGCCCGTACTGGCTCTACCAGATCTGGGCGTTCATCGTGCCCGGCCTGCACGACAGCGAGAAGATGTGGTCGCGGATCTTCGCGGCCATCGCCGGCCCGCTCTTCCTGATCGGCGTCGCGACCGGCTACTTCGTGCTCCCGACGCGGCCTCGAGGTCCTGATCGGCTTCACGCCCGGCCGAGCTCTCGAACCTGGTCGAGTTCGGCGAGTACTTCAGCTTCTTCACCCGGATGCTGCTGGTCTTCGGCATCGCGTTCGAGATC
The DNA here is from genome assembly GCA_963716655.1 of uncultured Actinomycetota bacterium. Taxonomy (GTDB): domain Bacteria; phylum Actinomycetota; class Actinomycetes; order Propionibacteriales; family Nocardioidaceae; genus Nocardioides. Next base: position 885,441 of record CAVQTV010000001.1, read on the forward strand.
CCGCTGTTCGTGATCATGCTCAACCTGGCCGGCGTCGTGAGCGGCAAGCAGCTGGGCAAGTACCGGCCGTGGATCATCCTCGGCACCTTCGTCTTCGCCGCGGTCGCGACCCCGTCGACCGACCCGTTCTCGATGCTGATCCTCGCCGTGCCGATGCTGGTCCTCTTCGCGCGTCGCCGAGGTCATCGCCCGCACCGTCGACCGCGCCCGTGGCAAGAAGGCCGCGGCCAGCGAGCAGTGGAGTGACGACGAGGCCTCGCCCCTGTGACGGGCGCGCCGCAGCTGACCGTCGTCGACCCGTTCGACCTGCCCGAGTGGCTCGGCGAGGCCGACGTCACCTGGACCGCCGACGCCGGCCTGCGCACCGGGCACGCCGTCCCGGGCACCCTCACGGCCGACGGCCACGACCCGCTCGGCGTGCGACCTGCTCGCGGTCGACGAGGCGTACCCCGCCCCGGTCGCCGACGACGGCGTACGACACGACGCCCACCAGGCCTGGCGGCACGGCCAGGTCCTGCTGGTCGACGCGGGGGAGCGGCTCACCCTGGCCGTTCCCGGCACCGGATTCACCGCCGACCGGGTGCTCGACGCGCTGGCCCGGCTCGCCAAGGCGGTCGGCGCCTCGGCCGACCGCTACTCCGTCCGCCTGCGCATCGGCGTCGAGAGGCCCTAGTGGTCATCTCCTGACGTTCGTCGGGGTCGCCGCGGCCCAGGCACCACATCGCTGCGTTGGCATCGCTTGAAAGACGCCCAGTCTGCCTTCGCGACGCCGCCTTGCGCTGCACGCACCTGAACCACGGCGACCTCCGACGAACTAGCGTCGATGACCACTAGTCTTCGCCGCGTGACGATCGCGCTGCTGACCAACCCGACCGCCGGCAAGGGCAAGGGGGCACGGGCACGGGACGCCGCGCTCGCCCGGCTCGCGAGGCCGCCGACCAGTCGGTGCGCAGCCTGGAGGGCCGCGACGCCGACGAGGCGCTCGACCTGGCCCGCCAGGCGCGTCGCCGACGGCGCCGACTCGCTCGTGGTCGTCGGCGGCGACGGCATGGTCCACCTCGGCGTCCAGGCGGTCGCCGGGACCGGCACCCCGCTGGGCATCATCCCGGCCGGCACCGGCAACGACGTGGCCCGCTACTTCGACCTGCCGCGCAAGGACCCGTCGGCCGCGGCCGACCGGGTCCTCGCCGGCAACACCCGGACCGTCGACCTGGCCCGCAGCGGCACCAAGTACTTCGTCACCGTGCTCGCCGCCGGCTTCGACGCGATCGTCAACGAGCGGGCCAACCGGATGACCTGGCCCAAGGGGCAGATGCGCTACAACATCGCCACCCTGGCCGAGCTGCGGACCTTCCAGCCGCTCCCGTACACGCTCGACCTGGACGGCGAGACCCTCAACCTGGACGCGATGCTGGTCGCGGTCGGCAACGGCCCGTCGTTCGGCGGCGGCCTGCGCATCACCGAGGGCGCGATCCTCGACGACGGCATGCTCGACGTCGTCATCATCAAGCCGATGAGCAAGGGCGGCCTGATCCGCACCTACCCGAAGCTGTTCAAGGGCACCCACACCACGCACCCGCAGTACGAGCACCACCGGGTCCGCAGCGTCACCGTCGCCGCGCCCGGGATCGTGTCGTACGCCGACGGCGAGCGGTTCGGCGCTCTTCCCCTCACCGTGGAGTGCGCTCCGGGGGCGCTGACCGTCCTCGCGTAGGTTTGCGCCATGAGCACCGCGGACGAGCAGGACCTGTCCCCGTCCGAGCGGTACGCCGACTACCGCAACGGCCGCAAGCACCCCGTGCTCCGCGCGTTCCGCGCGCTGTACGACTTCCCGCTCGACGACTTCCAGGTCCGCGCCTGCGCCGAGATCGAGGAGGGCCGCGGCGTGCTGGTGGCCGCCCCGACCGGCTCCGGCAAGACGATCGTCGGCGAGTTCGCCGTGCACCTCGCGCTCGAGACCGGGCGCAAGTGCTTCTACACGACCCCGATCAAGGCGCTGTCGAACCAGAAGTACAACGACCTGGTCGCCCGCTACGGCGCCGACCAGGTCGGCCTGCTGACCGGCGACAACGTCGTCAACGGCGAGGCGCCGATCGTGGTGATGACCACCGAGGTGCTGCGCAACATGCTGTACGCCGGCTCCCGCACCCTGCTCGGCCTCGGCTTCGTGGTGATGGACGAGGTGCACTACCTCGCCGACCGGGCCCGGGGCGCGGTCTGGGAAGAGGTGATCATCCACCTGCCGGAGTCGGTGTCGGTGGTGTCGCTGTCCGCGACCGTGTCGAACGCCGAGGAGTTCGGCGAGTGGCTCGAGACCGTCCGCGGCGACACCACGACGATCGTCGAGGAGAAGCGCCCGGTCCCGCTGTACCAGCACGTGATGGTCGGCAAGCGGCTCCTCGACCTGTTCGCCTCCTCCGACGTCGACGCCGCCGCCGGGTTCGTCAAGGAGGGCGCCCCGGTCAACGACGAGCTGATCAAGGTCGCCCGCGACGACTGGGCCAGCAACCGGATGCGCGACCGGCGCTCGCCGCGCGACCGCAACCGGCGCGCGACCAACAAGTACAACGTCGGCAACGGCCGCCGGGTGTGGATCCCGAGCCGGGTCGACGTGATCGACCGGCTCGACCGCGAGGGGCTGCTGCCCGCGATCATGTTCATCTTCAGCCGGGTCGGCTGCGACGCCGCGGTCACCCAGTGCCTGAACGCGAACATCCGGCTCACCACGCCCGCGGAGCGCGACGAGATCTACGCGTACGTCCAGGACGCCTGCCGGCACCTGCCCGAGGACGACCTCCAGGTCCTCGGCTACGACGACTTCCTCGACGGCCTCACCCGCGGCGTCGCCGCCCACCACGCCGGCATGCTGCCGAAGTTCAAGGAGTGCGTGGAGGCGCTGTTCCTGCGCGGGCTGTGCAAGGTGGTCTTCGCGACCGAGACCCTCGCGCTCGGCATCAACATGCCCGCGCGCACCGTCGTCATCGAGAAGCTCGACAAGTGGAACGGCGAGACGCACGCCGCGATCACGCCGGGGGAGTACACCCAGCTCACCGGCCGCGCCGGACGCCGCGGCCTCGACGTCGAGGGCCACGGCGTCGTGCTCTGGCAGCCGGGCACCAACCCCCGCGAGGTGGCCGGCCTGGCCTCCACCCGGACCTACCCGCTGCGCTCGTCGTTCCGGCCGTCGTACAACATGGCGGTCAACCTGGTGCACCAGTTCGGGCGGGAGAAGTCGCGCGAGCTGCTGGAGCAGTCGTTCGCGCAGTTCCAGGCCGACAAGGCCGTGGTCGGGCTGGCCCGCCAGCTGCGCAAGAGCGAGGACGCGCTGGCCGGGTACCGGGAGGCCGCGACCTGCCACCTCGGCGACTTCATGGAGTACGCCGACCTGCGCCGCCGGATCGGCGAGGCCGAGAAGGGCGCCAGCCGGGCCCGCCGCGCCGACCGCCGCGAGGAGGCGATGGAGTCGCTGCGGCACCTCAAGCCCGGTGACGTGATCGAGGTGCCGACCGGCAAGTTCGCCGGGTACGTCGTCGTCATCGACCCGGGCTGGTCGCCCGACGGCCCACGGCCGTACGTCGTGACCGCGGACCGGCAGGCGCGCCGGCTGGCGATGATCGACTTCCCGACGCCGGTGGCCGCGCTGGCCAAGGTGCGGATCCCGAAGAACTTCAACGGCCGCAACCCGCAGATGCGCCGCGACCTCGCGTCGGCGCTGCGCACGCGGACCCACGACCTGGCGCCGCCTCCGCCCGGCCGGCAGCCGGCCCGGAGGCCGGGCAACGACCCGGCGCGCACGCACGCGGACGAGGAGATCTCCCGGCTGCGCACCGAGCTCAAGGCGCACCCGTGCCACGACTGCCCCGACCGCGAGGACCACGCCCGGTGGGCGGAGCGGTACTTCAAGCTGGACCGTGACGCCCAGACCCTGCAAGCGCCGGGTCGAGCAGCGCACCAACACCGTCGCCCGGCAGTTCGACCGGGTGTGCGACGTGCTCACCGCCCTGGACTACCTCGACGGCGACTCCGTGACCGAGCGGGGCAGCCACCTGCGCCGGATCTACTCCGAGATGGACCTGGTGGCGGCCGAGTCGATGCGGCACGGCCTGTGGGACGACCTGTCGCCGTCCGGCCTGGCGGCCGCGCTGTCGGTGCTGGTGTTCGAGTCCCGGCGGCCCGACGACGCGTCCTCGCCCCGGATCCCCGGCGGCGGGGTCCGCGAGGTCGTCGGCGAGATGGTCAAGCTGTGGGGCACCCTCGACGCCCTCGAGCGCGACCACAAGCTCGACTTCCTGCGCCAGCCCGACCTCGGGTTCGCCTGGGTCGCCTACCGCTGGGCCGAGGGCGACGACCTCGACGACGTGCTGGTCGTCAGCGACCTGGCCGCCGGTGACTTCGTGCGCTGGATGAAGCAGCTGATCGACCTGGCCGGCCAGGTGGCCGACGCCGCCGGGCCGACACCGCTGCGGGAGACCGCCCGCGAGACGATCCGCAGCCTGCGCCGCGGCGTCGTCGCCTACTCGTCGCTCGCCGACGAGGAGTGAACGGCCTCCTCGACCGGCACGTCGCCGTTGACCAGGTTCCACTGCTTGCCGACGGTCTCGTCCATGTCGAGCACCGCGGCGACCACCGCGGCCACGTCGGCGCGGGTGACGTCACCGCGGGCCACGTCCGGGCCGAGTGAGACCTTCCCGGTGGCCGGGTCGTCGGTGAGCCGGCCGGGGCGGATGATCGTCCAGGCGAGCCCGCTGTCGCGCAGCGCGGCGTCCGCGTCGCGCTTGGCCTCGACGTACGCCCGCCAGACGTCGCCGGTGTCGGCGGGCAGCGGGTCGTCGACGTTGATCGCGGAGATCTGCACGAACCGGTCGATCCCGGCCTGCTTCGCGCCGGCGATCGACTTCAGCGAGCCCTCGAGGTCGACGGTCCGCTTGCGCTCGACGTTGCCGTCCGGGCCGCCACCGGCCGCGAACACGACGGCACCGCAGCCCTCGAAGGCGGCGGCGAACGCGTCGACGTCCTGGTTCTCGATGTCGAGGATCCGCACCTCGGCGCCGCGCCCCTCGAGCTCGGCGCGGTACTCCTCCTTCCGCACCAGCGCCACGGCGTCGTGGTCGGCGCGGCGCAGCACGTGGATGAGGTGTCGGGCCACCTGTCCGTGGCCCCCGACGATCGCGATCCGAGTCATGGCAACCACCGTACGCAGGGACCGTTGAGGGCGTACTTTCCCTGCATGACGGACACTCGGACGGACCTGCTCGTCATCGGTGCGGGGCCCTACGCCTATGCCGCGGCGGCGTACGCCGGCGACCGCGGCATCGCCACCACCATGGTCGGCCGGCCACTGTCGTTCTGGCGCGACCAGATGCCGACCGACATGTACCTGCGCTCGGGTCCGGACTGGTACCTCGACGCGAACCGCGAGTACACGTTCGAGGCGTTCTTCGAGGACCGCGGCCTCGACCCGGCAGACCACGACCCGATCCCGATCGGGGTGTGGCTCGACCACGCGGAGTGGTTCGCCGACAACAAGGCGCTCCGCCCCGACCCGCGGCTGGTCGCCGACGTCACCCGGCCCAACGGCACCTTCGTCGCCACGATGGACGACGGCAGCACGATCGAGGCCGACAAGGTGCTCGCCGCCCCCGGCGTCGGCTTCTTCGCCCAGCTGCCCGACTGGCACGCCGCGATCCCCGAGGCCCGCCGGTCGCACACCAGCGAGCTGGTGTCGTTCGACGACCTGGCCGACGCCCGGGTGGCCATCATCGGCGGCCGCCAGAGCGCGTACGAGTGGGCCGCCCTGCTGTGCGACCACGGCGCGGCGCGGGTCGACGTCGTGCACCGGCACCCGACGCCGGCGTTCGAGAGGGTCAGCTGGCGGTTCGTGGACGAGTACGTCGAGCAGACCCTCGCCCAGCGCGGCTGGTGGCGCTCCCTGGAGGCCGACCAGCGCGCCCAGATCGCGCAGCAGTTCTGGCAGGTCGGCCGGCTCACGCTCGAGCACTGGCTGGTGCCGCGGCTGAACCCCGACATCGTGCACCAGCACCCCGAGACGGAGGTCGTCGAGGTCGCCGGCGACGGCCCGATGAGCGCTGACCCTGAGCGACGGCGACGTGCTGGACGTCGACCACGTCGTGTTCGCGTCCGGCTACAAACCGGACCTGGCGCGGGTGCCGTACCTCGCCGGAGTCCTCGACCAGGTGTCGGTCACCGACGGGTTCCCGGACCTGTCGGAGGGCTTCGAGACCAGCCTGCCCGGCCTGTACGTGACCGGCTTCTCGGCGACCCGCGACTTCGGGCCGTTCTACGGGTTCACCAAGGGCTGCCCGTCGGCCGCGAAGATCGTCGTCGACGAGATGCTCCGGTAGCTCACGGACGGGTGCCCGAGACCACGAGCATCTCGCAGGGGCCGACGAAGCCGTCGGCGGTCTCGAACTGGGCGAGCGCGTCCTCGACCTCGCGCCAGGCCTCGGCGCGCCGGTCGGGTTCGAGCCCGCTCAACATCTGGTGCAGCGCGCCGAACGACTCCCGCTCGAACCGCGCGCACTCCGCGGCGGTGGACATCCGCACCGGTGACGGGACGGCAGTGACGCTGACGTCGACCAGCCCGGCGGCGGCGTACGCGGCCTCGGCGACGCCCGGAGCACCCAGGCTGAACGGCCCCGGCAGTCCCGGTGCGGGAGCGGGCAGGCCGGCGATGCGGCGGATGATCCCGACGGGGACGGCGAAGAAGCCGTTGCGGTCGGGTGTCGAGTACACGACCGCGCTGAGCCGCCCGCCGGGACGCAGGGTGCGGCAGATCTCGGTCAGCGCCCGGTGCTGGTCCGGGAAGTAGATGAGCCCCACCCGGGAGATCGCGGCGTCGAAGCTGCCGTCCGGCAGCGCCGACAGGTCCTCGCCGTCGGCCTCGAGCGTCTCGACGTTCGTGAGGCCCTCCCGCTCGGCCTCACCGGCCGCGAACTCCAGGATCGCGGGGGAGATGTCCGTCGCGAGCACGTGTCCGGACGGGCCGACCCGTCGGGCGGCGGTGAGGGTCTGCCCTCCGGCGCCGGCGGCGACGTCGAGCACCCTCGCGCCGCTGGTCAGGTTCGCGTCGTCGAGCATCCGCCCGGTGGCGTCGCCGAGCCAGTCCTCGATCGCGGGACCCCAGTCGTGCCAGGCACGGGCCGCCTCCTGCCACTGCGCGCGCGTCGTGCTCTTGAAGGCGACCGGGTCGAAGGTCGTGGTCATGGCTCCTCCTGCGGTGGGTGCTGTCGACTGCGTCGATCGGCTGTCGTCGTAGCGTCGTCGCCGCGGCGCACCGGCCGTGCCAGTGCGGGAACTGGACCTGGGCGGGACAGTTTCTGGACTGGCGGCGGAGGCGGCGACAATGACGGGATGAAGGACTACGTCCAGTACTGCCCGGTCGCGCTCGGCAGCTCGGTGCTCGCCGAGCGGTGGACGCCGCTGATCGTGCGGGAGCTGGTGCTGGGCGGGCGCCGGTTCAACGAGATCGACCGGGGGCTGCCCGGGATCTCGCGGTCGCTGCTCAAGCAGCGACTGGACCATCTCGAGCGCAAGGGGGTCGTGACCCGGGTCGAGCTCGCGCACGGGCGCGGCCACGAGTACCAGCTGACTCCCGCCGGGCGGGACCTGGAGCAGGTGATCATGGCCGCTCGGGGAGTGGACGGTCCGGTGGATGTTCAGCGAGCCCGAGCCGCGGGAGGTCGACCCCGTGACGCTGACCTGGTGGATGTCGCGGCGGATCGTGCCCGAGGCCGTACCGGACGAGCGCACCGTGATCGAGTTCGACTACGGCGGCGACGACCCGACGCGGATCTGGATGGTCCTCGAGCGACGCGAGACCTCGGTCTGCACCGACCCGCCGGGCTTCGAGGTCGACGTCGTCGTCGCGACCGAGCCGGTCGACCTGATGCGGGTCTTCTCGGGGATCACGACGTACCACGACGCCGTCGCCAGCGCGGCGATGACCGTCGACGGGCCGCCCCGGCTCACCCGCGCGTTCCCGCACTGGTTCGCCTGGAGTCCCTTCGCGCCTGCTGTCCGAACCCGGCTCGGCGCCGGCGAGCCGGGTGCCTAGGAGCAGAGCACCTCGGTGAGCCGCTGCACCGGGCTCTCGATGCCCCACTTGGTGCCGAGCTCGGCGACCTTCGCGAGGTCGCGCGGCTCCCGGGGGAGCGTGGTGTCGGGGGAGCCCAGGTCGATGTCACGGGCGACGGCGACGACCGCGGGCGCGACCTCGAGGTACGCCGACGCAGCCTTGATCTTGCCGCGCGGACCCGGTCCCATGTCGGCGTCGGGGTCGAGCGACGCGGCGATGATGCCGTCCATGTCGCCGAACCGGCCGAGCAGGGTGGCGGCGGTCTTCTCGCCGACGCCGGGCACGCCGGGCAGGCCGTCGGACGCGTCACCGCGCAGGGTCGCGAAGTCGGCGTACTGACGCGCGTCGATGCCGTACTTGGCGCGCACCCAGTCGTTGGTGACCCGCTCGTGGTTGCCGACGCCGCGGGCGATGTAGAGCACCCGGACGTCGCGCTCGTCGTCGACGAGCTGGAACAGGTCGCGGTCGCCGGTGACGATGTCGACCGGCTGCTTCGCCTGCGCCGCGAACGAGCCGATCACGTCGTCGGCCTCGTAGTCGTCCTTGCCGACCACGCGGATCCCGAAGGCGTCCAGCACGTCGAGGATGATCGGGATCTGGACCTCGAGCGGGTCGGGAACCTCCTCGATGTCCGGGGCGTCGGTCCGCTCGGCCACCACCCGGTGTCCCTTGTACGACGGCAGCAGGTCGACCCGCCACTGCGGGCGCCAGTCGTTGTCCCAGCAGCAGACCAGGTCGGTGGGCCGGTAGTCGCCGACCAGCCGGGAGATGAAGTCGAGCAGCCCGCGCACCGCGTTGACCGGCGTACCGTCGGGTGCCTTGATCTCCGGGACGCCGAAGAAGGCCCGGAAGTACATCGAGGCCGTGTCGAGGAGCATCAGGCGTCCAGGCTGCTGGGTCACGAGCCGCATCCTGCCACGCGCCGCTAATCTGTCCGGCGTGACTCAGTCCGAACTCGAAGGCACCGACCGGAAGATCCTCGAGCTGCTCGCCCACGACGGCCGGATGTCCTTCACCGACCTCGGCAAGGCGACCGGCCTGTCGACCTCCGCGGTCCACCAGCGGGTCAAGCGGCTCGAGTCGCGCGGCCTGATCCAGGGCTACGGCGCGACGCTCGACCACGAGCAGCTCGGCCTGCCGCTCACCGCGTTCATCTCGATCCGCCCGATCGACCCGTCGCAGCCGGACGACTCGCCCGAGCGGGTCCGCGAGATCCCCGAGATCGAGTCGTGCTGGTCGGTCGCCGGCGACGAGTCCTACATCCTCAAGGTGCGCGTCGCGACGCCGACCGCTCTCGAGGACCTGCTCGCCCGGATCCGCGCCGCCGCGAACGTGTCCACCCGCACCACGATCGTGCTCTCCACGCCGTTCGAGGGGCGCCCGGTCACCTGACCGGTCAGGACGATCAGTAGGCCTGGAGCGCGGCCATCCGACGCGACGCCTCGGCGACCTCGGCGGCCTTGAGGGCGGACTCGTCGAGGTCGGAGTGCTCGGCCCACCAGCGCTGGCCGGCCTCGGGGAGGGTGTGGATCGGGTCGTAGTACTCGTAGGTCCGCGAGAGGGCGTCGCCGGCGGTCGCCTCGATCGAGGTGCGGTAGTTCTTGGTCCAGTACGAGATGCCGCGCTCGGTGTCGTAGTCGGCGAGCTGGTGCACCCAGCGCTTGCCGACGAACGGCACGTCGCAGACGATCCGCGGCGTCGCGAAGCCCGGCAGGTAGCCCATGATGTGGTGCTGCAGCCGCTGGGCGTCGGCGACCGAGACCCGCCAGTGCTCCGAGAACGGGATCATGTCGCACATGTAGAAGTAGTACGGCATGATCTGCGCGCCATCGAGCAGCCGGAAGCACAGGTCGAGCAGCGCGTGCGGGTCGGCGTTGACGCCGTTGAGCAGCACGCCCTGGTTGCGCACGTCGCGGACGCCGGCCTCGAACATCGCCGCGGTCGCCTCGGCCACCAGCGGGGTGATCGAGTTGGCGTGGTTGACGTGGGTGTGGATCGCGATCGAGACACCGCGCGAGCGGGCGATCGGCGTCACCCGGGCCATGCCCTCGCGCACGTCGTCCTGCAGCCAGTGCTGGGGGAGGCCGATCAGCGCCTTGGTCGCGAGCCGGATGTCGCGGATGTTCTCGATCTCGAGCACCGGGTCGAGGAACGCCTCGAGCCGCGGCCACGGCATGTTCGCCACGTCGCCGCCGGAGACCACCACGTCGCGCACCGACGGCGTACGGCGCAGGTAGTCGATCATGTCGCCGAGCCGGTCGTTCGGCTTGCCGACGAACTTCAGCTTGTCGATGACCGGCGTCGAGTTGCCGACCAGGTCCATCCGGGTGCAGTGGCCGCAGTACTGCGGGCAGGTCGGCAGCAGCTCGGCCAGCACCTTGGTGGGGTAGCGGTGGGTCAGCCCCTCGGCGACCCACATGTCGTGCTCGTGCAGCGAGTCGCGGGTGGCGTGCGGGTGCGAGGACCAGTCGGTGCGCCGGTCGGAGAACACCGGGATCATGTAGTGGCGGACCGGGTCGGCGTAGAACGCCTCGGTCAGCGAGCCCGGGCCGGACGGGCGCCTCGTGCGGCACCATCGTGTTCATCATCTGCGGCGGCACCAGCATCGACATGGTGGCCCGCTCGGCCTGGTCGCGCTCGAGGTCGGCGTAGAACCGCTCGTCGACCAGGTCGCCGAGCAGCTCGCGCAGCTGCTTGACGTTCTTCACGCAGTGCGCGCGCTGCCACTGCACGGACGCCCACTCCTCGGCGGTGACGTCCTTCCAGCCCGGGAACCGGGTCCAGTCCGGCTCGACCAGCTCGACCCGGCGGTAGGGGTAGGGCTGGCCACTGTCGCTCTCGACGAGGGCGGCGATGGAGGTCTCGATGCTCATGGTACTCCCACGGTGTAGGCGGCGATCGTGCGCGGCGCTTGTGCGACATGCCGCCTCTGCAGAGTACGGAGAGATCTTCGGCAGTCAATACGCGCCGCAAAATTTCCGTCGATCTAGTTTGACGGAGGACCGTGGCAGTGGCCGATGCAGTGATCCGACCGGCCTGCACCGCGTCCTCGACGACGCGCGTGCGGCTGCCCCAGGCCGCGGACCGGCTCGACACCCGCCGCGAGCTGTGGCCCGACGAGGTCCGGATCCGGGTCGAGCGGCTCAACCTCGACGCCGCGTCGTACCGCCAGCTCGAGCGCAAGCACGGGGGAGACGGCGACGCGGTCCGCGCCGAGGTCCTCGAGATCGTCGGCACCCGCGGCAAGATGCAGAACCCCGAGACCGGCTCCGGCGGCATGCTGGTCGGCACCGTCGAGGAGGTCGGCCCGGACTCGCCGCTCGGCCTGGCCGTCGGCGACCGGGTCGCCACGCTGGTGTCGCTGACGCTCACGCCGCTGGTCATCGAGGACGGCCTCGCCGGCTGGGACGGGCTGGGCGAGCAGGTGCCCTGCGACGGGTACGCCGTCCTCTTCGGCCGCTCCATCGCCGCGGTGCTCCCCGACGACCTGCCCGCCGAGCTCAGCCTGTCGGTCATGGACGTCTGCGGCGCCCCGCCCTGACCGCCCGCGTGGTCGAGGCCTATGTCGGGCAGGGCGCCGACGCGGTCGTCGCGGTCGTCGGCGGCGCCGGCAAGTCCGGCTCGCTGAGCCTGGCCGCCGCGCGCCGCGCCGGCGCCAAGCGCACCATCGGCGTCGTACCCCACGAGGCCGAGGCCGAGCTGCTCCGCGCGTCCGGGCTCGCCGACGAGGTCGTCGTCTCCGACGCCCGCGACCCGATCGCGCTGCGCGACGCGGTCGTCGCCGCCGGCGGACCGGCCGACGTGACCGTCGTCTGCGTCGACGTGCCCGGCTGCGAGGGTGGCGCGATCCTGGCCACCGCCGACCGGGGCACGGTCATCTTCTTCTCGATGGCCACCTCGTTCTCCGCCGCCGCTCTCGGCGCCGAGGGCCTGGCCGCCGACGTCACCATGCTGGTCGGCAACGGCTACGTGCCCGGCCACGCGACGTACGCACTGGAGCTGCTCCGGGAGACGCCCGGCGTGCGCAGCCTGTTCGAGAGGAGGCTCGGATGACGCGGGCAAGCTCGACCTCGACCCGGCCACCGTCAAGCAGGCCCGGGCGCTCGCGCGCAAGGCCGGCCGGCCGATCGTGACGATGGCCAAGAAGCACACGACCGTCGCCGTCGAGCGGGCCACGCTGCGGCTCGGCCGGCCTGGAGGGCGCCGACGCCGACGGCACGCCGTGGGTGAACCGGCTGATGGACGTCGTTCGGGCCGACACCGGGCTCGAGCACGGCGTCGCGCTGCCGGTCTGGGACGCGCTGCTGCGCGGCGAGGCCGACGACCTGTCCACGCTGGCGCAGAAGGCCTCCGCCGGCTCCGTCACGTTCCGGCTCCCCGAGGGCAAGGACGCCGAGCGCGCCCGTCGCGCCTCGCGCGCCAGGTCGGCCGCGGGATCAAGCGGATCGACGCCCGCCGGGTCGAGCGGGAGCGGCTGATCAAGCGGCACGGCGACGCCCCGCGGAAGCCGTGGATCTACCTGATCGTCGCGACCGGCGACATCTACGAGGACATCCCGCAGGCCCAGCAGGCGGCCCGCGAGGGCGCCGACGTGATCGCGGTGATCCGGTCCACCGGCCAGAGCCTGCTCGACTTCGTGCCCGAGGGCGCGACCCGCGAGGGCTTCGCCGGCACCTACGCGACCCAGGAGAACTTCCGGCTGATGCGGGCCGCGCTGGACGAGTCCAGCAAGGAGCTCGGCCGCTACGTCCGGCTCACCAACTACGCCTCCGGGCCTGTGCATGCCGGAGATCGCGGCGCTGGCCGGCATGGAGCGTCTCGACATGATGCTCAACGACTCGATGTACGGGATCCTCTTCCGCGACATCAACCCGGTCCGCACCTTCGTCGACCAGCGGTTCAGCCGCCAGGTCCACGCCCGCGCCGGGATCATCATCAACACCGGCGAGGACAACTACCTCACCACCGCCGACGCGGTCGACGCCGCGCACACGGTCACGACCAGCCAGCTGCTCAACGAGTACTTCGCCAAGGAGGCCGGGCTCGAGGACTGGCAGCTCGGCCTCGGCCACGCGTTCGAGATCGACCCCGACGTACCCGACTCGTTCCGGCTCGAGCTCGCGCACGCGATGCTGGCCCGCGACCTGTTCCCGAACGCCCCGCTGAAGTGGATGCCGCCGACCCGGCACATGACCGGCGACGTGTTCCAGGGCTACCTGCTCGACGGGTTCTTCAACCTGGTCGGCGCGCTGACCGGCCAGGGCATCCTGCTGGTCGGGATGATGACCGAGGCCGTCGTCACGCCGTGGCTGTCCGACCGCGACCTGGCGCTGCAGAACGTGCGCTACGTGATGAACGCGGCCGGCAAGCTGCACGAGGACTTCCGTCCCAGCCCCGGACGGCTTCATCGCAGCAGCGCGCCCGCGCAGGTGCTCGGGGGAGTCGGTCGACCTGCTGGAACAGATCGCTCGACCACGAGCAACGGGCTGCTCGACGCGATCGCCGACGGCACCTTCGGCCTGATGAAGCGGCCGGCCGACGCCGGTCGCGGCCTCGAGGGCGTCGCCCGCAAGTCGAGCGCCTACTACAACCCGGCCAGCGAGATCCTGGAGGCAGAAGTGAGCGACGGCGACGATCATCCGGCCGTACGGCGACACCACCGGCGACGGCATGGTGCAGGTCAGCTTCACGCTGCCGATGCCGCACTCCAAGGTCGCCGAGGGCGCGGCCGCGCAGCTCGCGAACAAGATGGGCATCGACCCGGCGATGGTCGTGCACGCCAAGCCGATGGGGCCGGACTTCACGTTCTTCGTGGTCTACGGGCGGGTCAACCACCTCGTCGACGTCGAGCAAGGTCGAGGTCGTCGAGCGCGACTACCCGCTGCTCACGCCCAAGGAGGTCGAACGCCGCGATCAAGCGCGCGCTGCGCCGCCGGCTCATCGTGGTCGGCGCCTGCATCGGCACCGACGCGCACACGGTCGGCATCGACGCGATCCTCAACATCAAGGGCTTCGCCGGCGAGAAGGGCCTCGAGTACTACCGCGAGCTCAAGGTCGTGAACCTCGGCGCCCAGGTGTCGGTGCCCGCAGCTCGTCGAGCGGGCCCGCGCCGAGAAGGCCGACGCGGTGCTCGTCTCCCAGGTCGTCACCCAGCGCGACGCGCACCTGCTCAACACCCGCGAGATGTCGGCGGCGTTCCGCGAGTCCTACCCCGACGACAAGCGCCCGCTGCTGATCGTCGGCGGGCCGCGCTTCGACGAGGGCGCCGCGGCGGACCTCGGCGTCGACCGCGTCTTCAGCCGCGGTACGACGCCCGGCGAGGTCGCGTCGTACCTTGTCCACCAGCTCGTCCGAGAGGAAGGCGTCCTGATGGCAGCCGAGGTCGGAACCGGTCGTGACGCACCGCCGCTACGTGCCGTACTCGCACGCCCACTACGCCGGCAACCTGGTCGACGGCGCCTACAGCCTCGGCCTGTTCGGCGACGTCGCGACCGAGATGTGCATCCGCACCGACGGCGACGAGGGCCTGTTCGCGTCGTACTCCGACGTGCAGTTCCGGGCACCGGTCCGCGCCGGCGACGTGCTCGAGGTCCGCTGCGAGCTGACCCGCGTCGGCACCCGTTCGCGGGTGATGGACTTCGCCGTGTACGTCGTCGCGCGGGGCGCGGCGACGGCCGAACGGCCGGGTGCCGCCGAGGTGCTCGCCGAGCCGATCCTCGCGACCTCGGCGACCGGCACCGTCGTCGTCCCGGGCTGATCGCGACACTCGTTCGGCGCGTCCCGCCGCGACACGCCGTGGGCGCACGAAGTTTTCCTCTTGATTTCGCGACCGCGGCGACGCCCGTGACCTGCACCTTCGCGCGTTCTCGCAGGTCACGGAGCGGTTGACAGCAGCGGCCTCATCTCGATCCAATCTGTGCCGTCTGCTCATGCAGATCGTGGCAGGCGAACCGACGTCCGAGTGGTCGCGTCGGAGGGTGAGTGCCAACACCCGTCCGACGTTGTTCGCGGAGGTCGGTCCGCTCCGCGAGAGCGGACACGGAAAGGGTCCGCGTCCCCTAGACAACAGCACGAGCCCGGCAGCCAGCCGGTCCCGGGTTGGTCCGAAGGGCGTGGACCCTTCCGCGCTCTGCTACGTGCCGAGCCGGTCCGACCGGTATTTTCTAAGCGTGCTGCTCCGCGTGCTCGTCGCCCTCGCCTCCGGCGTCGTTCTCTCGCTCGCGTTCGAGCCGGTAGCGGTGCCGGTCGTGATCCCGTTCGCCGTCGCCGGGTTCGTGCTCAGCTGCCGCGGGCTGCGGCGCCCGCAAGGGGCTGGATCCCGGGCCTGGCCTTCGGGGTCGGGTTCGAGTTCGTCCTGCTCTTCTGGATGCGCACGGTCGGGCCGGACGCCTGGATCGGCCTCTCCATCTGGCAGTCGCTGTTCTTCGCCGCCCTGGGCGCCGTCTGTGCCGTGCTGCAGCGGCACCGGCTCTGGCCGCTGTGGGTCGCCGCCGCGTGGGTCACGACCGAGCTGGCCTTCACCAACTGGCCGTTCAGCGGCATGCCGTGGGGCCGACTCGGCTTCGCGGTCGTCGACACCCCGCTGGCCGATGCCCTGCCGTGGATCGGCAGCACCGGCGTGAGCTTCGTGCTCGCGCTCAGCGGCACCCTGCTCGCCTGGATCGTCGTCGCGCGCGACCGCGAGCGCTGGTACGCCGTCGGCGCCCTCGGCGTCGCTGGCCCTGCTCACCCTGGTGCCGCTGCTGGTCCCGTGGGAGACGACCCCGTCGAGCGAGATCACCGTCGCCGCCATCCAGGGCGGACGTCCCCGGCAACGGCGACGACATCCTGTACGACCACCGGCAGGTCACCCAGAACCAGGTCGACGTGACCAGCCGGCTGGCCGACGACGTCGCCGCCGGCACGGAGCCGCTGCCGGACTTCGTCCTCTGGCCCGAGAACTCCACCGCCATCGACCCGTTCCGCGACGCCGACGATCAACGCCAAGATCCGGACCGCGAGCGCGGCGATCGACGTACCGATCCTGGTCGGCGCCATCGTCGACGCCGGTCCCGACCACGTGCTCAACCAGGGCATCGTCTGGGACCCGGTCACCGGCGCGGGGGACCGGTACACCAAGCACCACCCGGTCGTGTTCGGGGAGTACATCCCGTTCCGGCGCTACCTCGACAGCCTGCAGATCGGGCGGCTGAACATGGTCGGCCGCGACATGCTGGCCGGCACCCGCGAGGAGCCGCTGCAGGATCGCCGGCGTCCAGGTCGCCGACTCGATCTGCTTCGACGTCGCGTACGACGACGCCATCTACGCCCAGATCCGCAACGGTGCCGAGCTGCTGATCGTGCAGACCAGCAACGCGACGTTCATCCACACCGACCAGATCGACCAGCAGTTCGCGATCACCCGGCTGCGCGCGATCGAGACCGGGCGGTGGCTGGTCGTCGCGTCGACCAACGGCGTCTCGGGCGTGATCGCGCCGGACGGCACGCGTCGTCGCCAGCGCCGACCCGCGCACCCAGGCCGCGCTGGTGGAGCAGGTCGAGCTCGACACCAGCATCACCCCGGCGGTGCGGATCGGGCCCGTGGTTCGGCCGGTTCCTGCATCGTGCTGACCGTCGTCGGGCTGGTGGTCACCCTCCTGTCAGGCGGGCTCCCGTATGGTCGGCGGCGGAACCGGCAGCAGGCCGAGGACGGCCGAGCAGGCTCCGACCTCGTCGCTGCCACGGCGAGTGAAGGAAGATCGTCCGGTGAGTGAGCGCAGCATCGCGGGCCTTGGTCGTGTGGTCGTGGTGATCCCGACCTACAACGAGGCCGAGCAACCTGGCCTGGATCGTGGGCCGGGTGCGCGCGGCGCAGCCCGACGTCGACGTCCTGGTCGTCGACGACGGCTCGCCGGACGGCACCGGCGCGATCGCCGACGAGCTGGCCGCCGCCGACCCGGCGGTCTCGGTGCTGCACCGCACCACCAAGGCCGGCCTCGGCGCGGCGTACCTGCACGGCTTCCGGGTCGCGCTCGCCGCCGGCTACGACGTGATCGGCGAGATGGACGCCGACGGCTCGCACCAGCCCGAGCAGCTGGACCGGCTGCTCGACCGCGCTCGCCGGCGCGGACCTGGTGATCGGGTCGCGGTGGGTCCCGGGCGGCTCGGTGGTCAACTGGCCGCGGCGCCGCGAGCTGCTCTCGCGCGGCGGCAACCTCTACGTGCGGATGCTGCTCGGCGTCAGGGTCAAGCGACGCGACCGCCGGCTTCCGGCTGTTCCGTCGGACGACGCTGGAGAAGATCGACCTGGACTCCGTCGAGTCGACCGGCTACGTCTTCCAGACCGACATGGTGGCGCGCACCCTCGCGGCCGGGCTCACCGTCCGCGAGGTGCCGATCGAGTTCGTCGAGCGGGTCCGCGGCGACTCGAAGATGAGCGGCGCGGTCGCCACCGAGTCGCTCAAGCGGATCACCGTCTGGGGCCTGCGGGAGCGGGCCGCCCAGGTCCGCCGGATCGGGAGGCACCGATGACCCGCCGGCGGCGGACGCCGGTCGCCGCCATCCTCTTCACGCTGTTCATCATCATGCCGATCGTCGAGATCTACGTGATCATCCAGGTCGGCCAGGTGATCGGCGCGTGGTGGACGATCCTGCTGCTGGTCGCTCGACAGCATCTTCGGCACCTGGCTGATCAAGCACGAGGGCGGCCGCGCCTGGCGCGACCTGCGCGAGGCGATCGAGAGCGGCCGGATGCCCGCGACCGAGCTCGCCGACGGCGCGCTGATCCTGGTCGGCGGCACCCTGATGCTGACGCCCGGGCTTCGTCACCGACGCGTTCGGCATCCTGCTGATCCTGCCGTTCACCCGGCCGCTGTTCCGCCGGCTGCTGGCCGCGGTCGTGGCGCGCCGGATCACGGTCCTGGACGTGAATCGCCCCGGACCGCAGGGCCCCGGTCAGGGCCCGGTGGTCCGGGGCGAGGTCGTCGACGACGAGTAGTCGTCGTACGACGTCAGGTCAGGCCGACGCCTTGCGCTTCTTCTGGTTGGCACGGTGCAGGTGCGCCGGGCCGATCTCGCCGCCGCGCAGCAGCTCGAGGCGCTCCTTGAGGATGTCCTCGAGCTCCTTCTCCGAGCGCCGCTCCAGCAGCATGTCCCAGTGCGTGCGGACCGGCTTCTCGACCTTGACCTCGGGCTCGATGCCGGAGACGCTCAGCGCCTCGGCACCGCAGCGCGGGCACTCCCAGACCGCCGGGACGTCGGCCTCGACCGACATCGTGATCTCGAACTCGTGTGCCTGCGGGCACCGGTAGCCAACCTGCTGACGAGCGGCGAACTCGATGCCGCGCTCGTCCTCAAAACTCTGGCCCCCGAGCCGCGCTCCACGCAGTGTGCGCTCTGCCATGAGCCACCTCCCGAATCATTTCCCCCGTGTGTCGGACCTGCAGACGCCCGAACATCGAGTTCATGACGCCGGACATCGAGAGGACATGTACCCGTCTCGATGGCGTCTCAACCTGTTCAACGGTACTGCGGTGGGCAAGATTCCGAGAATCGCTGAGGTGACAGGACTCACAGGTCCCAGGGCCAACACCCGTCTCTCAGAGCGAGCTCGGGAGCGGGTTGCCGGCCTCCTCGATGCCGCGGCGGGCGTCGACCCGGAGCAGGAAGCCGATGCCGATCACGAACAGCACCATCAGCGCGAGCAGCGCCGGCCGGTAGGAGTCGGTCAGCTGGTGCACCAGGCCGAAGACCAGGGTGCCGATCCAGCTCGTGCCGCGCTCGCAGGCCTGGTAGAGCGAGAAGTACTCCGCCTCCCGGCCGCGGGGGATCAGCTGGCTGTAGAACGAGCGGGAGAGCGCCTGGGTGCCGCCGAGGACGACGCCGATGCGCGACCGCGAGCAGCAGGAACAGCGCCAGGTTGTCGGCGGGGGTCAGCCAGCCGGCCACGACGACGCCGAGCCAGATGAACAGCCCGACCAGGATCACCCGGTAGGCGCCGTGGGTCCGGGCGATCCGGCCGAACAGCAGCGCGCCGCCGATGCCCGACGAACTGCACGACCAGGAACGCCAGCAGCACCGTGCTCTTCTCGAAGCCGAGCTGCTTCTCGCCGTAGACGGAGGCCGCGTAGATCACGGTCTGGATGCCGTCGTTGTAGAACAGGTAGGCGACCAGGAACGTCAGCGTCACCGGGTAGCGGCGCAGGTCCTTCAGGGTCCGCCACAGCTGGCCGAAGCTGGCCTGGACCAGCCCGCCGCGCTCTGACGACGGGGTTGACCGGCGGCGCGCGACCGGATGCCGCGCACCGGGATGATCGTGAACACCGCCCACCAGACGCCGGCGGACAGCAGGCTGATCCGGACCGCGAGCTCGGTGTTGTCGCTCATCACGGTGAGCAGCACGAAGTTCAGCGCGAGCAGCAGGCCGCCGCCGAGGTAGCCGAGCGCCCAGCCGCGCGACGACACCCGGTCGCGCTCGTCCGGGTCGGCGATCTCGACCAGCAGGGCGTCGTACACGACCAGGCTGGCGCCGAGGCAGAGCGTCGCGAGCAGCAGCAGCACCGCCCCGAGCTGCCAGTTGGAGCCGGCCACCAGGAACATCAGCGCCGGCCATCGCGCTGCCGGCCCAGGCGAAGCCGCCGAGCAGCCGCGGCTTGCGGGCGCTGCGGTCGGCGACCGCGCCGACGATCGGCAGCACGAACGCCGACAGGATCGTGGCGACGGTGACGATGTAGAAGACCAGCGAGCCGGCCGAGACGTCGAGGCCGAGCACGTGCAGGTCGGTCGTGCACTTGATGCCCTCGTCCTCGTCGGTGACGAAGCCGCAGGCGGCCTTCTCGGCGACCGAGGTGAGGTACGGCGCGAACAGCACCGCGGCGGTGGTCGTGACGAAGGCGCTGTTGGCCCAGTCGTACCAGTACCAGGCCTTCTGCTCGCGCGACCCGGCTCTGCGGGTCGAGGTCCGCTGCGGTCATGCGGCTCCCTCCACTGGCCCCGCTCGGTCAGCACGGCCTTGAGTATGTCGGTGCGGTCGGTGAACAGCGCCGTCGACGCCCCGGTCGAGCAGCTCGCGCATCTCGTCGGCGTCGTCGATGGTCCACACGTGCACGTGCCGCCCGGCCGCGTGCGCCCGCCGGACGAGGCCCGGCGTGACGACCGACGAGCCGGCCGCGACGGTGCGGGACCTGGAACGCGGTCGACCGCGCTCCGGCTCAGCCGGGCCGCGCCAGCCGGGCGCTCGGCAGCAAGCCGGAACAGCAGCGATCTCGACCGGGCGTGGCCGCGGTCGGCACCCGGCCGCCGGTCAGCGCGCGGAAGCGCGCCGTCCGGCGTCGCGGAGAACGAGCCGACCAGGACCCGGTCCCACGCCTCGCGGGCCGCGATGAAGTCGGCGAGCGCCGCGACCGCACCGTCGGACTTGAGGTCGATGTTGAACCGCGCGTCGGGGAACGCGTCGAACAGCTCGGCCAGCGTCGGCACCGCCTCCCGGCCGCCGACCAGCGCTCCGCGGACCTCGGCGTGGCTGAGCTGCGGCGATCTCGCCGCGCCGGTCGGTGACCCGGTCGAGCACGCTGTCGTGGAAGGCGAGCAGCACGCCGTCGCGGGTCACGTGCACGTCGGTCTCGAGGTAGTCGGTAGCCGAGGTCCACCGCGTGCCGGAACGCCGCCAGGGTGTTCTCCAGCCCCTCGATCTCGGGGTGGTAGCGCACCGCCGCGGTGCGCGAACGCGAGCACGGAACCCGGTCGGTCGAGCACCCGGTCGAGATAGGGGAACCCGGTCCGCGGCGAGGTCACTGGTGCAGTATTCACCGGCGACTCCGCGCTCACCGGCGGTAGCGTCGCATGGAGACCTTGACCTGTCCACGCTGCGGCGCCGAGATGGTCACCCGCACCATCGCGCTCCTCCCTGGGGGAGGGCGGGGTCAGCCAGTGCCCCGACGGCCACGGGGTCTTCCTGGCGCGCGCCGACCTCGGCGACCTGATCGAGGCCGAGAACGACTGGCACCGGCACGCCGGCCAGCACACCGCCCCGATGCCGCGGATCACCGCCGACATGACCGCGCCGCCGGTCGCCAAGGCCCCGCCGCGCGCCTGGGTGGAGACCCTCTTCGAGTAGGCCTCGAGTCGGCGCAGCTCGGTCCTCGGCGGCTACTGCGACCGACGACCAGTCGTCGGCTCGAGTAGCGAGCGCCGACGCGAGCGCTGACTCGGCCACGACTCGCTAGATGTCGCGGAACGTCTCGATGGAGGCGCCGAGCTGGTTGAGCCGCTCGGCGAGGTCCTCGTAGCCGCGGTGGATGACGTACGTCGAGCGCAGCACCGACGTGCCCTTCGAGGCGAGCATCGCCAGCAGGATCACCACGGCCGGGCGGAGCGCCGGCGGGCAGACCAGCTCGGTGCCGGTGAAGCTGGTCGGGCCCTCGATCATCACCCGGTGCGGGTCGAGCAGCTTGACCTTCGCGCCGAGCTTGTTGAGGTCGGTGAGGTAGATCGCCCGGTTCTCGTAGACCCAGTCGTGCAGCAGGGTCTGGCCCTCGGCGACGGCCGCGATCACCGCGAAGAACGGCAGGTTGTCGATGTTGAGGCCGGGGAACGGCATCGGGTGGATCTTGTCCAGCGGCGCGTGCAGCTCGCGAGGGCTTGGTGGTGAGGTCGACCAGGCGGGTGTGGCCGTTGAGGGCGACGTACTCCTCGGAGCGGTCGTACTGCAGGCCCATCTCCTCGAGCAGCGCGAGCTCGATCTCGAGGAACTCGATCGGCACCCGGCGGATCGTGATCGAGGACTTGCGTGACGATCGCGGCGGCGAGCAGCGACATCGCCTCGATCGGGTCCTCGCTGGGCGCGTAGTCGACGTCGACGTCGATGTCGGCGCAGCCGGTGACGGTCAGCGTGGTGGTGCCGATGCCCTCGACGGTGACGCCGAGCCGCTGCAGGTAGAAGCAGAGGTCCTGGACCATGTAGTTCGACGACGCGTTGCGGATCACGGTGGTGCCCGGGTGCAGCGCGGCGGCCATCAGGGCGTTCTCGGTGACGGTGTCGCCGCGCTCGGTGAGCACGATCGGCCGGTCCGGCTCGATCGCCCGGTTGACCTGGGCGTGGTAGCTGCCGTCGGTCGCCTTGACCTCGAGGCCGAACGGGCGCAGCGCGGCCATGTGCGGCTCGACGGTGCGGGTGCCGAGGTCGCAGCCGCCGGCGTACGGCAGCTCGAAGACGTCGGCGCGGTGCAGCAGCGGGCCGAGGAACATGATGATCGAGCGGGTACGGCGGGCCGCCTCGGCGTCGACGTGGTCGAGGTCGAGCTCGCGGGGCGGGATGATCTCGAGGTCGTTGTCGTCGTTGAGCCAGCGGCACTGGACGCCGAGGCTGGTCAGCACCTCGAGCAGCCGGTTGACCTCCTCGATCCGCGCGACCTTGCGCAGCGTGGTCCGGCCCCGGTTGAGCAGCGTGGCGCAGAGCAGCGCGACGCCGGCGTTCTTGGAGGTCTTGACGTCGATCTCGCCGGACAGCGTGGTCGGCCCGTTCACCCGCAGGTGCGTCGGGCCGGCGCCGAGCGCCGACGATCTCGGAGTCGAGCGCCGCGCCGATCCGGGCGATCATCTCCAGGGAGAGGTTCTGGTGACCCTTCTCGATCCGGTTGATCGCACTCTGGCTGGTGCCGAGCAGGTCGGCCAGCTGGTGCTGGGTCAGGCCCCGGTGCTTGCGGGCGTCGCGAATGAGGTTCCCGATGCGATTCTTGTATCCCTCGCTCATGCCAGCCACGGTAACTCACATGTGAGATAACGCAACATCGCCCGGTCCGGGGTGTCGCGGTCCGGGGGAGCGGTCACGGGCCTGCGAGGATGGCTCCATGCGCGCCACCACCATCCACGGTACCCGTGACATCCGGGTCTCCGACGTCGCCGACCCGACCATCGACCGCTCCGACCGACGCGATCGTCAAGGTCGTCGCCGGCTGCATCTGCGGCTCCGACCTGTGGCCGTACCGCGGCGAGAACCCGATCACGCCGGGCGACACGATCGGCCACGAGTGCGTCGGCGTGGTCGAGGAGGTCGGCGCCGACGTGACGGTCGTTCCGGCCCGGCGACTTCGTGGTCGTGCCGTTCGACCACTGCGACAACACCTGCCCGCACTGCCTGGCCGGCGCCCAGAACGGCTGCGTCAACCTCGGCTTCACCGACGAGCGGCCAGGCCGAGTACACCCGGGTCACCCAGGCCGAGGGCAGCCTGGTCAAGACCGAACGGCGTCCCGGACGCCGCGCTGCTGCCGTCGGTGCTGACCATCTCCGACGTGATGCCGACCGGCTGGCACGCCGCGGTCTCCGCCGGCGTCCGCAAGGGCGGTACGGCGGTCGTGGTCGGCGACGGCGCGGTCGGGCTGTGCGGCGTGCTGGCCGCCTCCGTGCTCGGCGCCGAGACGATCGTCGCGATGTCGCGGCACGAGCCGCGCCAGGAGATCGCCCGCAGGTTCGGTGCCACCCACATCGTCGCCGAGCGCGACGAGGAGGGCGTCGCGGCGATCATGGAGATCACCGGCGGCATCGGCGCCGACGCCGTACTCGAGTGCGTCGGCACCGACCAGTCGATGCAGACCGCGTTCGACATCGCCCGCCCGGGCTCGACGGTCGGCTTCGTCGGCGTGCCGCACGGCGTCGAGCTGCCGGTGCGGCGGATGTTCCAGAAGAACATCGGCCTGGCCGGCGGGATGGCGCCGACCCGGCGCTACATGCCCGAGCTGCTCGACCTGGTGCTCGCGGGCAGCATCGAGCCCGGCCTGGTCTTCGACAGCACCCGGCCGCTGGACGAGGTCGCCGACGGCTACCGCGACATGGACGAGCGCCGCGCGATCAAGGTGCTGATCGAGCCCTGACGCGGCCGCGCGGTCAGTCGCCGCTCGCCCGCGGCGATCAGGCCGGTGCCGGCCAGCAGCACGCCGCCGGCGACCACCTCGGAGACGAAGACGACGGTCGAGTTGTCGAGGAACACCCCGAACAGCACCAGCAGGATCCCGCAGAGGCCGAGCATGCCGAGCAGCGGCTGCTTGGGCAGCGAGGTCCGGAGCGCCCATCGCGACCACGACCACGATCGTCGCGATGACGCCGTCGCGGTAGCCGGCCCACATGCCGTCGGCGTCGGCCGGGTAGAGCAGCCAGGTCGCGAGGATCAGGCCGATGCCGGAGGCCATCGCCAGCAGCCAGCCGAACGGGCCGACGACGTGGACCGGCTCAGCGGGCGTGAGCACGGTCGCCGGGAGGTTGCTGCTGGTCTTCACGGGAGTCGCCATAGGCGAATCGTAGTGGCACGCGAGACGCGGCGGCGGGGTAGGTCGACGGTCGCCCGGAACAGCCCGTGCTCAAGCGGGATGGCGACCGTCGACCCAGTCGGCCGAGGCGCTTGCAGCGCCTCAGCCGACGCTCCGGAGGGGGGTCGGTGAGTCCGAGTGGAGTCAGACGCGGGTCAGACGGAGACCAGGTCGGCGGACCGACCCGGCATCAGCGCCGGCACACAGTCGCAGGAGTCTCCACACGCAAGGTAGGTGTGGAGGGCGTGCCCGCACTGTGGGCATGGCATGTCGTGTGACAAGTGCACCGCGTTGGTCTGAACGGTGTCCCACATGGCTCTACCTCCCCCCATGCCTCGGTGATGCCCCCCATGCTGGTTCGCTCGACGCTGGAACAGCGGACCGAACCATCACCTGCGACGGTAAAGAGGTCGGCGAGCCGTTGGGGCCGGAACGCGGGCGAATGGCCTACCCGGGGCATGGCCGGGTAGTCCGTTCGGGCCAGGGGTTGTGCCGTTCGACGGACGCGAGGCGGTGCGCCTTGCGATGCTGGGCCCGTGCACACGACGAGCCGACTGGCCGCCATCCTCCTGACCAGCGTGCTCGCCGTACCTCTGGTGGCGGGCTGCTCCGAGGACGGTTGCGAGGGGCAGGCGTACCACCCCGACCTCGACCAGGAGGGCGCCGAGAGCCCGATCGAGGCGCTCGAGATGTGGCTCGGCGGCCACGAGGGACTGCCGGTGCCCCCGGTCGAGAACTGGATCGTCGTCGACTCCGGGGAGGCCGCACCCACCGCCGTGGTCATCAAGAACGACGACGGCGACGGCTGGTGGGTCTCCGCCGCCCGGACCTCGTCCGGTGGCTGGGTGGTCAGCGAGGCGACCGACGACGCCACCGGCTGCGAGGACGACCTGTCCTAGGCTGGTGCGGTGGCCGATCCGGGCGAGCGTGAGTTCATCGAACGGGACCTGTCGGGCGCGCGCTTCGAGAACGTCAACCTCTCCGGCGCCCGGTTCCAGAACGTCTACCTCGAGGGTGCCGTGATCCGCGGCGCCTGGTTGGTCGACGTGGAGATCGACGCCGAGATCCGCAACCTCGTCGTCAACGGCGTGGACGTCGTCCCGCTGGTCGAGGCGGAGCTGGACCGGCGGGACCCGGACCGCGCCAAGATGCGGCCCACCGACGCGGCCGGGTACCGCGAGGCCTGGGCGCTGATCGAGGGCCGGTGGGCGGCGACCGTCGACCGCGCCCGCCGGCTGCCACCCGCGCTGCTGCACGAGCGCGTCGACGGCGAGTGGAGCTTCATCGAGACGCTCCGTCATCTGGTGATGGCCACCGACGCCTGGGTCAACCGCGCGCTCCTCGGCGACCCGGCGCCGTTCCACCCCCTCGGCCTCCCGCACACGGAGATGGGTGACATCCCCGGTGTGCCGAACGACCCCGACGCCAGGCCCGACCTGGACGAGGTGCTCGCGATCCGCGCCGACCGGATGGCGACGGTACGACGGGTGCTCGCCGACCTCACCGACGAGGCGCTCGCCGGGCAGACGGAGCCGGTGCTCGAACCGGGCTATCCGGAGTCGCAGTCCTACCCGGTCCAGCGCTGCCTGGGCGCGATCCTGAGCGAGGAGTGGCTGCACCGGCTCTACGCCGAGCGGGACCTCGCGGTGCTGGAGGCCCGTTCGTAAAGAGTTTTCGCGGTGGTGTCGATCCGTCGACGTGCCGTTCGACCTGAAGGTGAGAAGGTCCCGAGAGCGGACCTGGACCAGAGGAGAGAACCGTGAAGTACATGCTGATCATGCGAGCGACCGACGAGGCCAACGCGAGCTTCGAGAACGTCGACTTCGAGCAGATCATGGACGAGATGGGCCGGTTCAACGACGAGATGATCTCGGCCGGCGTGCTGCTCGCCGCCGAGGGTCTCGACGACGCCGAGCAGGGCGTGGTCGTCGACTACTCGGCTGAGCCGCCCGTGGTGACCGACGGGCCGTACGGCGAGACCAAGGAGCTCTTCGGCGGCTTCTGGATCCTCGACGTCGCCTCCAAGGAGGAGGCCGTCGAGTGGGCCAAGCGGGTGCCGATGGCCGGACCCGGCATCAAGACCGAGATCCGCCGGGTGCCCACCATCGACGAGTTTCCCCAGGACAACGTGTGGGTCCAGAAGGAGCGGGCGTGGCGGGAGAAGACCGGCCAGCTCTGAGCACCGGCCGCCAGGCCGTCGAGGCGGTCTGGCGGATCGAGTCGGCGCGCATCGTGGGCACCCTGGCCCGGGTCACCGGGGACTTCTCCCTGGCCGAGGACCTGGCCCAGGAAGCCCTCGCGGAGGCCCTGGTGAACTGGCCGCGTGAGGGCGTCCCGCGCAACCCGGCCGGCTGGCTGCTCACCGTCGCCAAGCGGCGGGGGATCGACGCCTACCGGCGCCGCTCCGCGCTCGACGAGCGGTACGCCGTCCTCGCCCGCGACCTGAGCGAGGGCGAGGACGGCGACCTGCCGTGGGACCCCGACCGGATCGACGACGACGTGCTCGCGCTGGTGTTCATCGCCTGCCACCCGGTGCTGAGCCGCGAGGCGCGGGTGGCGCTGACGCTGCGCGTGGTCGCCGGCCTCACCAGCGACGAGATCGCCCGGGCGTTCCTGGTGCCCACCGCGACCGTCCAGGCGCGGATCACCCGCGCCAAGAAGTCCATCACCGCGGCGGCGGTCCCGTTCGCCGTACCCCCGCCGCAGGAGCGCCGTGAGCGGCTCGGCTCGGTGCTGAGCGTCATCTACGTCGTGTTCACCGAGGGGTCGACGGCGACGTCCGGCCCCGACCTGCTCCGCGTCGACCTCGCCTTCGAGGCGATGCGGATGGCGCGGGTGCTGACCCAGCTGGTGCCGGACGAGGCCGAGACGCACGGGCTGCTGGCGCTGCTGGAGCTCACCGCGGCCCGGTTCCCGGCGCGCACCGGCGCCGACGGCGAGCCGGTGCTCCTCGAGGACCAGGACCGGCACCGGTGGGACCGGTCCGCGATCCGGCGGGGGAGAGCGGCGCTCGCGACGGCGGAGCGAGCCGGGCAGGGCCTCGGTCCGTACGGCGTCCAGGCCGCGATCGCCGAGTGCCACGCGACCGCGCCGTCCGTGGCCGAGACCGACTGGGAGCGGATCGTGCTGCTGTACGACGTCCTCGACCGGCTGGCGCCGTCGCCGGTGGTCAGGCTGAACCGGGCGGTCGCGGTCTCGATGGCGCGCGGGCCGGCGGCCGGGCTGGCGGCGGTCGACGACCTGGTCGGCGACGAGCGGCTCACCGGCTCGCACCTGCTGCCGACGGTCCGCGGCGAGCTGCTGATCCGGCTCGGCCGCGCGGACGAGGCGCGGGAGCAGCTGCGGCTGGCGATCGAGCGCTGCGCGAACGACCGCGAACGCGTCGTCCTCGAGAAGAAGCTGGCCGACCTCGGCTGAGCTCAGGAAGCGCGGAGCGGGAGGCAGTCGCAGTCGTCGCCGCAGGGGAGGTACGTGTGCGGGGCGTGCCCGCAGTGCAGGCAGGGGAGGTCGTGCGACAGATGCACGACGTTGCTGTCAACGGTGTCCCACATGGCGCTCCTCCTCTGGCCCGGTTCGGCGTCTCCTAGAAGAGGAGACCTGGTTCACGCACTGGATACATCGGCAGTACCGGCACGAACTTGAGGAACCTGACAC
The DNA here is from genome assembly GCA_963716655.1 of uncultured Actinomycetota bacterium. GTDB lineage: Bacteria > Actinomycetota > Actinomycetes > Propionibacteriales > Nocardioidaceae > Nocardioides. The sequence goes on from CAVQTV010000001.1 coordinate 913,468, forward strand.
GATCCTGGGGTGACCAGCACTCCAGCCTCCGCGCAGCACCTGCGCGATCTCGCCCTCCTGCGCCGGGTCCGGGACCGGATCGACCGGGAGTACGCACAGCCGCTGGACGTCGAGGCGCTGGCCCGCGGCGTGCACATGTCGGCCGGCCACCTGAGCCGCGAGTTCCGGGCGGCGTACGGCGAGTCGCCGTACAGCTACCTGATGACGCGGCGCATCGAGCGGGCGATGGCGCTGCTGCGCCGCGGCGACCTGAGCGTCACCGAGATCTGCTTCGAGGTCGGCTGCCAGTCGCTGGGCACGTTCAGCACCCGCTTCACCGAGCTGGTCGGGATGCCGCCGAGCGAGTACCGGAAGCAGGCGCAGGACGAGATGGCGGGCGTGCCGTCGTGCGAGACCAAGAAGGTCACCAGACCGATCAGGAATCGAGAAGCACCCGCCGCCGGCCGCCCGTAGCGTTGCCGGCATGGACATCACCATTCACACCAGCTTCCTGCCGCAGGACGACCCGGACGCCGCGCTGGCCTTCTACCGCGACACCCTCGGCTTCGAGCTCCGCAACGACGTCGGCTACGAGGGGATGCGCTGGCTCACGGTCGGGCCCGCCGGACCAGCCCAGCGTCAACATCGTGCTGCACCCGCCGGCCGCCGACCCCGGCATCACCGACGAGGAGCGCCAGACCATCACCGAGATGATGGCCAAGGGCACCTACGGCGAGCATCATGCTCGCCACCAAGGACCTCGAACGCGACCTTCGACAAGCTCCAGGCCAGCGACGTCGAGATCGTCCAGGAGCCGACCGAGCAGCCCTGGGGCATGCGCGACTGCGCCGTCCGCGACCCCGCCGGCAACATGGTCCGGATCCAGGAGATGCGCTGAGATGAAGACGATGACCTGCAAGCAGCTCGGCGGCCCCTGCGACCTCGAGCTCCGCGGCGAGACCGCCGACGAGGTGATCAACCTCCAGGACCAGCACCTCAAGGACGCGGTCGCCGCCGGCGACACGGCGCACGAGCCGGCCCGCGAACGACATGAAGGGCCGCTGGAAGAACCCGATCAAGGGCATGGGCTGGTACAAGAACACCAAGAAGGCGTTCGCCGCGCTGCCCGACGACTGATCACTCGAGCGACTCATGGAGAGAATGCACGCATGACGACGACGCACGCCGCCGACACCCACGACCTGATCCGGGTGCAGGGCGCCCGCGTGAACAACCTCAAGGACATCAGCGTCGAGATCCCGAAGCGCCGGCTGACGGTGTTCACCGGCGTCTCGGGGTCCGGCAAGAGCTCGCTGGTCTTCGGCACCATCGCCGCGGAGTCGCAGCGGATGATCAACGAGACCTACAGCTCGTTCGTCCAGGGCTTCATGCCGTCGCTGGCGCGGCCGGAGGTCGACGTACTCGAGGGCCTGACGACGGCGATCATCGTCGACCAGGAGCGGATGGGCTCGAACCCGCGCTCCACGGTCGGCACCGCGACCGACGCCAACGCGATGCTGCGCATCCTCTTCAGCCGCCTGGGGCAGCCGCACATCGGCTCGCCCCAGGCGTTCTCCTTCAACGTCGCCTCGATCAGCGGGCGCGCGGCGCGGTCACCATCGAGAAGGGCGGCCAGACGACGAAGGAGCGGCGCAGCTTCAGCATCACCGGCGGCATGTGCTCGCGCTGCGAGGGCCGCGGCGCGGTCAACGACTTCGACCTGACCGCGCTGTACGACGACTAGAAGTCGCTCAACGAGGGCGCGCTCACCATCCCGGGCTACAGCATGGAGGGCTGGTACGGCCGGATCTACCGGGGCTGCGGCTACTTCGACCCGGACAAGCCGATCAAGAAGTACACCAAGAAGGAGCTCCAGGACCTGCTGTACCGGGAGCCGACCAAGATCAAGGTCGAGGGCATCAACCTGACCTACTCGGGCCTGATCCCGCAGATCCAGAAGTCGTTCCTGTCCAAGGACGTCGAGGCGATGCAGCCGCACATCCGCGCCTTCGTGGAGCGGGCGATCACGTTCACGACCTGCCCCGAGTGCGACGGCACCCGGCTCAGCGAGCTGGCCCGCTCGTCCAAGATCAACGGCAAGAACATCGCCGACGTCTGCGCGATGCAGATCAGCGACCTGGCCGACTGGGTGCGCGAGCTCGACGAGCCGTCGGTGGCGCCGCTGCTCGCCGGCACTGCAGCACCTGCTCGACTCGTTCGCGGAGATCGGGCTCGGCTACCTCTCGCTCGACCGGCCGGCCGGCACGCTGTCCGGGGGAGAGGCCCAGCGCACCAAGATGATCCGGCACCTCGGCTCGTCGCTCACCGACGTCACCTACGTCTTCGACGAGCCGACGATCGGCCTGCACCCGCACGACATCGAGCGGATGAACAACCTGCTGCTGCAGCTGCGCGACAAGGGCAACACGGTGCTGGTCGTCGAGCACAAGCCGGAGACGATCGCGATCGCCGACCACGTCGTCGACCTCGGTCCGGGCGCCGGTACGGCGGGCGGCACGGTCTGCTTCGAGGGCACCGTCGACGGGCTGCGGGGGAGCGACACCATCACCGGCCGGCACCTCGACGACCGCGCCCGGCTCAAGGAGTCGGTGCGCTCGTCGTCCGAGGCGCTCGAGGTCCGCGGCGCGTCGCACCCACAACCTCCAGGACGTCGACGTCGACGTCCCGCTCGGCGTGCTCGTGCGTCGTCACCGGCGTCGCCGGCTCCGGCAAGAGCTCGCTGATCCACGGCTCGATCGCCGGCCGCGACGGCGTCGTGGTGATCGACCAGGGCGCGATCAAGGGATCGCGGCGCAGCAACCCGGCGACGTACACCGGACTGCTCGACCCGATCCGCAAGGCGTTCGCGAAGGCGAACGGCGTGAAGCCGGCGCTGTTCAGCTCCAACTCCGAGGGCGCCTGCCCGACCTGCAACGGCGCCGGCGTCATCTACACCGACCTCGGCGTGATGGCCACGGTCGAGTCGCCGTGCGAGGAGTGCGAGGGCCAGCGCTTCCAGGCGTCGGTGCTGGAGTACACGTTCGGCGGCAGGAACATCGCCGAGGTGCTGGCGATGCCGGTCGCCGAGGCCGAGGAGTTCTTCGCCGACGGCGACGCCAAGCTGCCCGCCGCTCACAAGATCCTGGACCGGCTCGCGGACGTCGGCCTCGGCTACCTCGAGCCTCGGCCAGCCGCTCACCACGCTGTCCGGCGGCGAGCGGCAGCGGCTGAAGCTGGCCAGCCAGATGGGGGAGAAGGGCGACGTCTACGTCCTCGACGAGCCGACCACCGGCCTGCACCTCGCCGACGTCGAGAACCTGCTCGGCCTGCTCGACCGGCTGGTCGACTCCGGCAAGTCGGTCATCGTCATCGAGCACCACCAGGCGGTGATGGCGCACGCCGACTGGATCATCGACCTCGGCCCGGGCGCCGGCCACGACGGCGGCAAGGTCGTCTTCGAGGGCACGCCCGCCGACCTGGTGGGCGCCAAGAAGAAGACGCTCACCGGCAAGCACCTGGCGGAGTACGTCGGCGGCTGAGGGCCCCGTCAGCGTCGGGCGTCGAGCGCCTTGACCCGCCGTGGTCCGGCGGTCAGCCGGTACGACGTCTCCACGAGCTCGGCGACCTCGTCCCAGTCGGTCCGGTCGTCCAGGTCGAGCCCGACCCAGCCCGAGACGGCCCGAGGTACATCGGCAGGTAGCCGCGCGGGTCGTCGAGCAGCGCCGGGCGCTCGACCGGGTCGGCCAGCACCAGCAGGGACGAGCCGTGGCGCTCGTAGCCGTCGCCGACCTTCTCGCTGCCGCCGTAGTAGGCGAACACCTTGGTCGTGTAGAACGCCGGGCTGCCGTGCGAGACCTTCTCGGCGGCGTCCGGGAAGCGCCAGCGCCAGCTCGCGCAGGCGCCCGAGGACCGGGTCGTCGTCGTCGAACATCCGCGGATGGGGCATTCCCCCACGCTATCGGCGAACTACACGCCTGTCGGCTTGGGCCGGTTCCGACGCAGCAGCTTGGTGCCGGCGTAGAGCGCGAGCAGGGTCAGCATCGCGGCGCCGAACCAGTCCTGCGACAGCACGTCGTCGACCAGCAGGATGACCGCGGCCGGCAGCACGATGCGCGGCCACCAGAGGTCCAGCAGATTCGCGGACCTGCCGGTCGTGTCGTCGGGCTCGTTCACGGGGAGGAAACTACACCGGTGTCGGGGCCGGAGCCCCCTTCGTGGAATATCGCCGATAACTGACATTATGTCATGTTAAGCAGGCGTGGGGCTCCCCTCAGGAGCCGCTCCTGGGCCGCCGGACCTTGATCGCGGCACTGCTGCTGTAGGTCACCGGTGCGGTCGTCGCCACCCGGAACGTCGTCGTCTGGCGCAGCCGGACCGTGGCGCGGGCGACGCCGTCGGCGGCGGTCCGGGCCGTCACGAACGGCTTCCAACGGCCAGAGACCTTGCGCTGGAACGTCACCTCACTGTCCGGGACCGCGACGTTCGCCTCGGTGAGCACCGTGGCCGTCAGCGTGACGGTGCCGTTGCGCCGGACCCTGCTGGGGCCGCTCAGGGTGACCCCGGCCGGCTCCGGCGCGCCTCCGACGATCTCGACGACCGCGCCGTCGGCGTCCTGGCTGACCGTCGTGATCGTCAGCGTGCCGGCCGCGGACGTGAACGTCGCACCGGGACGCAGTGCGCGGTCGTAGTCGAAGTCGTCACTGCGGTGGGGTGTGGCGTCCAGGTGGTAGCTGCCGTGGCCGCGGTAGGCGCTGGGGTCCTCGCGGTAGAGAAGCACGCCCATCGACGGGAGGTACGAGTTGAGGCCGGCGACCGCGTCCCGGCCGGTGGCGGTGCGGTACTCCACGTAGTACGTCGCGCCGTTGGTGTCGGTGACCCGGAGGCCGCGTCCGGGGGCGGTGGTGCTGGACAGCGGCGGGACCGTGACCGTCGCGGGGCCGGTGACGGCGCGGATCGCGGTCGGGTCCAGGTCGAGGTCGTCGAGGTGGGCGGCGTTGAGGTTGCCCTCGCCGTACGTCTCCCCCGAGTAGCCCATCACGTCGAGCAGGTCCTCGTAGCGCCACCGCTGGCAGGCGCTGCCGAAGCTGGTGCCGTCCCAGGCACCGTCCTGGACGCTGTTGCACCGGAGGGCGTTGGCGTGGGCCAGGCCCAGGTTGTGGCCGAGCTCGTGGGCGTACAGCGACTGGCTGGCATCGGACACGAACGTCGCGTTCCAGGGAGCGTCGAGCGCACCCAGCGTGCCCAGTCCGTAGTCGCAGTCGTCGTTCTCAGACGAGCCGGTCGGGCCGACCAGGATGAGGTACTTCCCCACGCCCGTCACGTCGACGCCGGCGTCGGCGAACCTCGTGACCGCCTCGTCCCACATCTCCACGGTGTCGCCGCACACGTGCTTGGACACGTACTTGGGCACGGTGCCGGCGTAGGCGAACCGGATGGTGCCGCCGGTCTGGCTGGACCAGTAGTCGCTGGCCTTCTCGATGTAGCGCCGGACCGTGTCGACCGTGGTCGCGTTCTGGTCCAGCGTGTACCCGGCCGGCGACACGATCGCCACGTACACCTCGCGATCGATGTCCGCTGCGATGTCGGCCCCGGCCTTGGCGGCGTACGACGTGACGACGTCGACGACCTCGACCTCGTCGCCGTTCTGCTCGACCTCGACGGTGACGCGCTCGCCAGGAGTCAGCTGCCGACCGTCGTCGCTCAGCGGCACGACGCCCGTCGCGGTGGCCAGCACCTGCTGGTGCTCGTCGGCGGCGTGCGGGTCACCCGGGCTCTCACGGACGAGCTCGGTCACGACGCCGCTCAGGGTCTCGGTCGTGGCGGCCGTGGCCGGCGTCAACACGGCTGGCAGCGTGATCAGCACGATCAGGGCAGCGGCGGAGAGCAGAGTTGTGCGCTTCACCGCGTGCTCCAATCCATTGGCTGACCCGTCGCCAGTCCGTTGGCGACTTGTTTTGCTGTCCTGCCATATCGGCCGGCCGGGCCTGCACCTGTGCCGAAAAGCGCTGCTAGTGCGGCGGGGCGCTACTCCCCTAGGCTCCCGGCATGGCTGACCTCCGCCCGAACAGCGGCTTGATCATCGAGGTCCCGGCGTCAGAGGCTGCGGTCAGCCGACACCGGGACACGCTCGACATCAACGCGAGCGGCGGGGTGCCCGCTCACGTCACGCTGCTGTACCCGTTCCTGCCGCCGGACCAGATCGACGCGGGCGTCCTCGCCGACCTCGCCCGGCTGTTCGCCGACGTGCCCGCGTTCGACGTACGGCTGACGCACACGCAGTGGTTCGGCGAGCAGGTGCTGTGGCTGGCTCCGGAGGACCCGCTGCCGTTCCTCGGGCTCACCCACCTGATCCACGACGCCTACCCGGAGTGCCCGCCGTTCGCCGGGCTGTTCGCCGACGTCGTACCGCACCTCACCATCGCCCACGGGTGCGACCTGACCGAGATGCGCGCTGCCGAGGTCGTCGTCCAGGAGCACCTGCCGATCCACACGTTCGCGAGGGAGGTCGTGCTGATGACCCAGGCCGAGCCGGAGGGCGCCTGGACCACGGCGGCCCGCTTCCCGTTGGGCTCCCCGGCACCCGCTGGCGCAGCCGACACGACGCAGGGCTACGGTCGCGCCATGAGCGCCCCCGACCGTGCCGCCCTGGACGCCATCGACGCCGAGCGCGACCGGCATCCGCGACACGTACCTCGCTCCCGAGGAGTCCCGACCGGCGTCGTCGGCGCGCGGCGTGCACCACGTCGCGATCGTCGTCGCCGACGTCGAGCGGACCGTGCGGTTCTACCAGGAGCTGCTGGAGTTCCCGCTCACCGAGCTGTTCGAGAACCGCGACTACCCCGGCTCCAACCACTTCTTCTTCGACATCGGCAACGGCAACCTGCTCGCGTTCTTCGACTTCCCCGGCCTCGACGTCGGCCCGTACGCCGAGGTGCTCGGCGGCCTGCACCACTCTGGCGATCTCGGTCGAGCCGGAGCGGTGGGAGCAGCTGAAGGCCAAGCTCGACGACGCCGGCGTGGAGTACCTCCACGAGAGCGGCACCTCGATCTACTTCCGCGACCCCGACGGCACCCGGCGTCGAGCTGATCGCCGACCCGCTCGGCGAGATGTACGGCACGAAGGTCCTCTGAGCGCAGACCGTCGCGCGAGCTCGACCAGGACGCCGATCTTGTCGATCCGGTGCTCGGGGTTGTCGAACCGGTCGGCCCACCAGTTGCCGGCGGCGTGGTCCTCGATCGTCGCGCAGGTGGACAGCGTGATCATCGCGCGGGTCGGCTCGGCGCCCGGCTCCCCCGGTACGGCGGCGCGCTGCTCGCGCAGCGACTGCGGCGAGCGGAACGACGTGCTCCGGGTGTCGACGATCCGGTACGTGTAGCGCACTCCCCCGGCCTCGACCCGCACCAGGTCTCCCCTGCGCAGGTCCGGCAGGAACTCGAAGGCCCGCGTCGACGACAGCCGGTGCGCGGTCACCTGGTAGTTGCCGATCCCGCCCGGCCCCACTCCCCCGCGCGGCCCGTGCGGGCTGGCGGCCTTGCCGCCGTTCTGGATCCGGGTGCCGGGCGCGTCGTCGGTCCAGCCGACGTACGGCACCACGACCAGGTCGCGCAGCCCGATCCGCGGATCGAGAGCAGTGCTCTCTGTGGCTCGCCGTCGGAGTGGTACGTCGCCGGCTCGGCCGGGTCGGCCGGCTGCACCGGCGCCGGCGAACGGCTCGGTGACGGCGTCGACGACGCCGGCTCGGACGACCGCTCGACCGGCTCGCTCGAGCAGCCACCGAGCACGAGCAGCCCGGCAGCCACCAGGAGCAGGCGCTCAGAGCTCGGCAAGGCGGGGCAGCACGTCCTCGCAGACCGACGCGGTCCAGCCGACCGGGTCGTCGGTCGGCGGCATCATGCGTGATCAGGGAGATGCCGAGGGCGGCGTACTCCTCCATGGACTTCAGGAACGCGTCGGTGTCCTCGAGCGGGTTCGCATCGACGATCATCGTCTTCTCGATCGTCTCGTAGTCGCGGCCGACGTCGTCGCAGTGCCGGCGCAGCACGTCGAGCTTGTGGCGTACGACGTCGGGCGACTCGCCGAACAGGTTGCAGGCGTCGGCGTACTGGGCGACCAGGCGCAGCGTCTTCCGCTCGCCGCTGCCCCCGATCAGGATCGGCGGGTGCGGCCGCTGCACCGGCGGCGGCACGTTGACGGTCTCGGCGAGCTGGTAGTGCGTGCCGTCGTAGCGCGCCGTCGTCGTCGCTCCACATCTGCCGCACGATCTGCAGCGTCTCCTCGAGCCGCTCGAACCGCTCGCTCGGTCGACGGGAACGGGACGCCGAGCCCGACGTGCTCGCGGTCGTACCACGCGGCGCCGATGCCGAGCATCGCCCGGCCCCGCGACAGCACGTCGAGCGTGGTGACGATCTTGGCGAGCAGGCCCGGGTGGCGGTACGTCGTGCCGGTGACCAGCAGGCCGAGCCGGACGTTGCTCGGTCTGGCCGGCGAGGTAGCCCAGCGTCGTGTAGCCCTCCAGCATCGGCTCGGGCGGACCGCCGAGCTTCTCCATCTGGAAGTAGTGGTCCATCACCGTGAACAGCGAGGCGCCACCCTGGTCGGCGACCCGGGCGGTCTCGGTCAGCCGGTCGGCGAGCCGGTGCTGCCAGTCGGGGTGGGTGAAGTTCGCGTAGTGGATGCCGATGCGCACGTCGTCGACCCTACGCCGCCACGGCAGCCCAACAGCCAGCCCGCTCCGAGCACCAGGCAGCCGACCGTGACGCCGAGGAAGACCGCGACCCAGACCAGCCCGGGCACCCGGGTCAGCCGGGCCAGCTGGTCCGCGTCGGAGGTGCGGGCCTGGCCCCGGCGGCGCAGCGGCTGCAGCTCGAGCACCGGCCGCGGCGCGGCGAGCAGCAGGAACCAGGTGCCGGTCGCACGCCGCCCACGACTGCACGTCCGCGCTCCCCCACCAGGACACCGCGAAGACCGCCGAGGCCGGCGACCAGCACGGCGTACAGCCCGTAGAAGTTGCGGATCTGCAGCAGCAGCAGCGCGAGCAGCAGCACCGCCAGCCACAGCACGGCGAGCGCGTGCCGCTCGCGCAGCAGGCGCGGCCGCGCCGAGGCCGAGCAGCGCCGGACCGACGTACCCGGCGAACGCCGTGACGCACCATGCCCGAACCCGGTCGGCCTCCCCCGCGACACCGTCACGCCCGGAGGTGTCGGAGTGCAGCCGGATGCCCGAGAGCCGGCGGCCGCTGAGCAGCGCGGCGACGCCGTGCGCGCCCTCGTGCGCGATCGTCACGACGTGCCGGGCGATCCGCCACAGCCGCGGCACGACGACGACCAGCAGCGCGACGACCGCGCGGTCGACCAGCGCGCCGGTCGCGGTCCAGCGGCGGCTGGGTGCCGGTGACGTCGTCCCAGATCGAGGACAGGACGTCGGCGGCACTCACGCGCACAGCCTGCCGGACACGCGTGCGGGACGCTCCGGGTGGGTACGCGTCGGCCATGAGCGGTCCCGACTCGGAACACCAGCGCCCCGACGGCGTGTCCGACGCGACGGTCGCCGCGCTCGGCAAGCTGTCCGAGGCGCTGGAGGCGGTCGAGGTCGCCCGCGGTCACCTCTACGCCTTCCACCGGCTCTCCGGCACCGCCGACCTCACGCTCGGCGACGCCGTCGAGCAGCTGCGGCGCGCCGGCCACGCCGAGCTCGCCGACCGGATCGAGCGCGAGCTGGTCGGCCGCAACGTGCTGCCCGGACGCTGGACCTTCCAGATCGTCGAGGAGTACGACGACGGCTACTACGCGACGTTCAAGGATCTCGAGCACGCTGCGCGGGAGGCGCTGGTCGACGGGAAGCGGCACCTCTACGAGGCCGAGATGAAGGAGGACCGCCGCACCGACGGCGAGCCCGGCCACGAAGCGACCCCGGCGGACGCGCTGAGTACGTTGTGGACATGGCGATCCCGACCTACACCCTCAACGACGGCAGCACGCCTCCCCGCGATCGGCTTCGGCACCTACCCGCTGACGCGGCGACGACGGCGTGGCCGCGATCCGCAGCGCGATCGAGAACGGCTACCGGCTGCTCGACACGGCGGTGAACTACGAGAACGAGCGCGAGGTCGGCGAGGCGATCCGGCAGTCCGGCGTCGCCCGCGAGGAGCTCCTGGTCGCGAGCAAGATCCCCGGCCGCCACCACGGGTACGACGACGCGGTCGCCAGCGTGCACGGCTCGCTGGAGCGGCTCGGCCTCGAGTACCTCGACCTGCACCTCATCCACTGGCCCAACCCGAGCGTCGGCAAGTACGTCGAGGCGTGGCGGGCGCTGGTCGACCTGCGCGAGCAGGGGCTGGTGCGCTCGATCGGCGTCTCGAACTTCACCGCCGAGCACCTCGACCGGATCATCGACGAGACCGGCGTGACGCCGGCGGTCAACCAGATCGAGCTGCACCCGTACTTCCCGCAGCAGCAGATGCGCGCGGTCAACGAGGAGCGCGGCATCCGCACCGAGTCGTGGAGCCCGCTCGGCAAGCGGCAGGCGCCGTTCTCCGAGCCCGCGGTCGCCGCCGCGGCCGAGCGGCTACGGCGTCACGCCCGGCCAGGTGATCCTGCGCTGGCAGGTCCAGCTCGGCGCGGTCCCGATCCCGAAGTCGGCGACACCCGAGCGGCAGCGGCAGAACCTCGACGTGTTCGGCTTCGAGCTCACCGACGACGAGGTCGCGGCGATCACCGCGCTCGGCCGCCCCGACGGCCGGCTCTTCGGCGGCGACCCGGACACCCACGAGGAGATGTGAGCCGCCCGCCGACGCCGTACCTCCGGGTCGACGTCGCCCGGCTGCGCGCCAACATCGACGGCACGGCGGCGCGCGCGGCCGCCGCCGGGGTGGCGCTGCGCCCGCACGTGAAGACGCACAAGTGCGTCGAGATCGCCCGGATGCAGCTCGACGCCGGCGCCGATCGGCATCACCGTCGCGACGATCGGCGAGGCCGAGGTGTTCGTCGAGGCGGGGTTCGACGACGTGTTCGTCGCCTATCCCGCTCTGGGTCGACGAGCCGGCCGCCGAGCGGCTCCGGGCGCTCGCCGACCGGGCCCGGATCACGATCGGCGTCGACTCCGTCGACCGGCGCGGCGCAGGCCGGACGCCTGCTCGGGCGACCGGGTGTCGGCGCTGGTCGAGGTCGACAGCGGCCACCACCGCACCGGCGCTGCCGCCGCGAGTCAGGCGGTCGCGCGGTCGCGGCCGAGCCGGCCTCGACGGTGCGCGGCGTCTTCACGTTCCCCGGCCACAGCTACGCACCGGACGGCGGTGGCGCGACGGCCGCGGCGGACGAGGCGCAGGCACTGACGACGGCGGTCGGCGGCGCTCCGCGCGGCCGGGATCGAGCCCGAGGTCGTCAGCGGCGGGTCGACCCCCAGCCTCGCCGACTCCGACACCGGCGTCCTGACCGAGCTCCGGCCCGGCGTGTACGTCTTCGGCGACGCCCAGCAGTGGGAGCTCGGGTCGACCACGCCGGACCGGATCGCGCTGACGTGCCGCGCGACCGTGGTCAGCCACGCCGGCGGCCGGATCGTCGCTCGACGCGGGCAGCAAGGTGCTCGGCGCCGACCGGGCGCCGTACGCCACCGGCTTCGGCCGGCTGCCCGCCCACCCCGACGCGCGGGTCGTGCAGCTGTCCGAGCACCACGCGCGTCGTCGACCTCGCCGGCGCGCCGCTGCCCGCCGCTCGGCAGCCGGGTCGACGTCGTACCCAACCACGTCTGCGCCGCGGTCAACCTCGTCGACGACGCTCTGGGCCGACACCGGCGACGACCTGGTCGCGGTGGCCGGTGGCCGCCCGCGGCCGCAACGGCTGAGCGCCGCTCCCCTACGCATCGTGCGCATGCTCGTGCGCCCCGCCCTGCCTCGCCCTCGTCGCCACCCTCGCCCTCGCCGGCTGCTCCGGCGACGACGACTCCGACGACACCGCCAGCGACCCCGCTCCCACGACCGGGGTCACCTGCGACTACGCCGCGGACGGGCAGCCGCCCGCCAAGGAGGTCGACCTGCCGCCGTCGATCGCCGCCGACACCGGCGAGGTGACCGTGACCATGACGACGTCGCGCCGGCGACATCGGGCTGACGCTGGACGCCGCCGCCGCACCCTGCACGGTGAACTCGTTCGTCTCGCTGGCCGAGCAGGGCTACTTCGACGACACCACCTGCCACCGGCTGATCGACCGGCGGCATCCACGTGCTCCAGTGCGGCGACCCGACCGGCACCGGCGAGGGGCGGCCCCGGCTACTCGTTCGCCGACGAGCTCACCGGCGACGAGACCTACCCCGCCGGCACCCTCGCGATGGCGAACGCCGGCCCGGACACCAACGGGTCGCAGTTCTTCATCGTGTACGACGACACCCCGCTGCCCGCCGAGCTACACGGTGTTCGGCACCATCGACGACGCCGGCCTCGACGGTCGTCCAGGAAGTCGCCAAGGGCGGCACCGACGACGCGAACGGCGCGGGCGACGGCCACCCGCTCACCCCGGTCGACATCGAGTCGGTCACGATCGACTAGAGCGGGAACCGCACCCCGGTCAGCTCCTCCGACCGCTCCCACAGCCCGCGGGCCAGGTCGGCGTCCAGCGCCTTCGGGCTGCGCTCGACCTCGGTCGGCCAGCCGCGCATCTCCATGAACCCGTCCGGGCCGATGAACGTGTTGCCCGGGATGTCCATGGTCGCGGCGTACAGCGTCGTCAGCGCGCCCTTGCGCGACCGACATCCCGACGAGCTTGTGACCCCAGCGACCCGACCCAGGTCTTGAACCGGTTGCCGGTGCTGCCGGTGATCGCCGTCGCCGTCGAGCCCGGGTGCGAGCCGACCGCGCGCACGGTCGAGCCGGCCTCGCGCAGCCGCCGGTCCAGCTCGAGCAGGAACAGCAGGTTCTCGAGCTTGGAGGCGGCGTACGCCGCGAACGGCTTGTAGGGCCGCCGCTCCCAGTTGAGGTCGTCGAGGTCGACCTCGCCGCGCGGGTGCACGTCGGAGGAGATCACCACGACCCGGTCGGCGATCGAGGGCAGCAGCAGGTTGGTCAGCGCGAAGTGGCCGAGGTGGTTGGTCGCGAGGTGGGTCTCGAACCCGTCGGCGGTGAGCGCGTACGGCACCGCCATCACGCCGGCGTTGTTGATCAGCACGTCGATCGGGCCGAGGTCGGCGGCGAACTCGCGCACCGACGAGAGGTCCGCGACGTCGAGGCGGCGCACCTCGACCTTCCCGGTCATCGCGCGGGCCGCGTCCTCGCCCTTGGCGGGGTTGCGGACCGCGAGCACGACCTCGGCGCCCTGCGCGGCCAGCACCCGGGCGGTCTCCAGGCCGAGCCCGCTGCTGGCGCCGGTGACCACGAAGCGGCGGCCGTCCTGACGGGGTACGTCGTCCCAGCGCGCGCCACTCCTAGGCCTCGACGTACTCGATCGGGGCGCCGACCTCGACGGTGCGGCCGACCGTGCAGAGCCGGTCGCGGGTCTGGGCGAGCGCCCGCGGCAGCACCTCGCGGGCCTGGTCGCCGTCCTCGCCCTCGGGGAAGCGGACCTCGAAGGTGAGCCGGAGGTCGACCAGCCGGTTGCCGTGCTCGTCGCGGATCTTGTCGCCCCTCGGCGCGGACCGCGAACGACGTCGGCTCGGCCCGCTTGCCGGTGATCAGGTCGACGTCGATCGCGCCGCAGCCCGCGAGCGCCGCGAGCAGCAGCTCGACCGGCGTGAAGTCGGGGTCGTCGCCCGAGCCGATCGGCAGCACTCCCCCGCGCGCGGTTGGTGGCCTTGTAGCGGCCCTCCCCCATCTTGGTCAGGTCGATGTACGCGCAGCGTGTCGGGCGTGGTCATGGGCACAGCGTGCCAGACCCCGACACGCCCGGGATCGGCCCTCGGGTTGTGTCGTCGCGCCTCGATTTGTCACGGTGGAAGGGACCAGGACAGCTATCGGAAAGGCGAGCATGCTCACCCTCACCGAGAACGCCAGCGCCATCGTCAACGAGATCACCCCCCAGCCCGGCCTCACCGAGACCGCCGGGCTGCGGATCACCTCCGACCAGGGTCCGGAGCCCGCCTTCGCGATCTCCGCGGCCCCGCAGGCCGAGCCCGGCGACCAGGTCGTCGAGCAGGCCGGGGCGACCGTCTACCTCGACCCGTCCGCCGCCACAGCTCCTCGACGACAAGGTCCTCGACGCCGCGGTCGACCCGAGCGGGCAAGGTCGAGTTCGCGCTCGCCCTCCAACCCTGACACCCTCCCTGACGAGTCGGCGCAGTCCTCGGGGCCTGCGCCGACTCGGCATTTGCGAGGATCGACGGCATGACCACCGCACGCGAGATCCACCTCGCCTCCCGACCGCAGGGCTGGCCGACGCCCGACAACTTCCGGACCGTCGAGACCGACGCTCGCCGATCCCGGCCCGGGCGAGGTGCTGGTGCGCAACACGTTCCTGTCCGTCGACCCGTACATGCGCGGCCGGATGAACGACGTGAAGTCCTACGTCCCGCCGTTCGCGCTCGACGCGGCGATGGACGGCGGCGCGGTCGGCGAGGTGGTCGCCTCCGGCAGCGACGACCTCGCGGTCGGCGACACCGTGCTGCACCAGGCCGGCTGGCGCACCCACGCGCTGCTGCCGGCGGCCGCGGTCCGCAAGGTCGACGTCACGCAGGTCCCGGCGTCGGCGTACCTCGGCGCGCTCGGGATGCCGGGCATGACGGCGTACGTCGGCCTCACCCGGATCGCCGAGGTGAAGGAGGGCGACACCGTCTTCGTCTCGGGCGCCGCCGGCGCCGTCGGCTCGGTCGCCGGGCAGATCGCCCGGCAGCTCGGCGCCGGCGAAGGTGATCGGCTCGGCCGGATCGCCGGAGAAGGTGCGCCTGGCTGAAGGAGCTCGGCTTCGACGTCGCGCTCAACTACAAGGACGAGCCGATCCGCCGGCAGCTGCGGGCGCACGGCCCGATCGACGTCTACTTCGACAACGTCGGCGGCGACCACCTCGAGGCGGCGATCTGCGCGATGGCCGACTTCGGCCGGATCGCCGCGTGCGGCGCGATCTCCGACTACAACGCGGAGACCCCTCCCCCGGGCCCGCGCAACCTGATGATGCTCGTCAGCAAGCGGCTCACCCTGCGCGGGTTCATCGTGAGCGACCACCGCGACGTGGCCGGCGGAGTTCTACCGGCGCGCCGGCGGCTGGGTCGCCGACGGGTCGCTCACCTGGCGGGAGACCGTCGTCGACGGGCTCGACAACGCCGTCGACGCGTTCCTCGGCCTGCACCGCGGCGACAACACCGGGAAGATGCTGGTCCGGCTCTAGCCGAGTCAGCCGGGCAGCCCGGCGACCAGGTCCTTGCGGATCACGCCGTTGCGCACCCGCTGCGGGTGGTCGCCGACCGGCACGGTCTGCACGACCCGGCCGGTGCGGTAGGAGATCTTGGCGACCTGGTCGGTGCCGCTCCAGGAGATGTAGCAGTGCCGGCCGTCCCAGCTCTGGGTGACCCAGTACGGCTTGCCGTCCGGCTTCTTCAGCAGCGGGCCGCGGCGGAACGTGTCGGCGTCGACGACGGTCGCGTAGTCCGACATGGTGCCCGCGACGCAGATCTTGGTGCCGTCCGGGTTCATCGCGATGCCGTGGTGCGCGGAGTCGAGGAGGTACAGCTCGCGGGGCGTGTTCGGGATCAGGTTCGGCAGGTGCTTGACCCGGGTGATCTCGCCGCTGGCGCGGTCCATCTCGATGAACCCGTGCATGAACGACAGCTGGAAGTAGATGGTCTGGTCGTCGGGTGAGAGCGTCATCGGGCGTACGGCGGTGCTGGTGTCGGTCATCCCGCGGGCGTCGAGCGCGGCGCGCAGGTCGTAGCTGCGCAGCACCTCGAACGTCTTCGCGTCGACGATCTGGAACCGTCGCTCCTGCTTGGTCGGGTCGAGCACCGGGTCGTCGAGCGGGCTGTAGACCATGCCGATGCTGGCGTGGATGATCCGCTTGCCGCCGTCGATGTAGACGCTCTCGTGCGGGGAGCCGCCGGACGGGAACCGGCCGATCTCCTGGCCGTCGCTGACCCGCAGCACGTGCACGACGTTCGCGGTCGACGCGCTCACGACGACGTGCCGGCCGTTCGGCGAGATCGCCATGTGGTCGGACCGGACACCGTCGACGACGAAGCGCCAGACGATCTCCCCGGTCTCGAGGCTGAGCGCGACCACGTCGGCGAACGACGGGCGCGAGACGACGAGAAGCTTCCCGTCGCGCGAGGAGTACATGTCGTCGACGTACTGGTCGTGGCCCTCGCCGATGAGCGCCCGGATCGCGAGGAAGTACGCCAGCCGGTACGGGTCGGTGGCGATCTCCTGGATCCGCTCCGCCTTGTCCGGTACGACGTCGAGCCGGCCGAGCCGCTCGAAGGTGCGCGGGTCCAGGACGTCGGCGGTCCCGGCCCAGTTGTTGCCGACGAAGACCGCCCGGCGCAGGTCCGGGCCGGGTGCGAGCACCGCGCGCTGGTCGCGGAAGTTCGGGCTCGGGTCCTGTGCCGTCGCGGGCGCCGCGACCGCCGTCACCAGTGTCACGACAGCGGCCAGTGTCCGGATCAGTGTTCTCACACGACGGCAACGAGTGGCGCGCAAGGACGGTTACGCGGGCAGGTCGACCCGCGAGAGGAACGTCGACCCGCGGCGCGCGAACGCCCCGGGCGGCATCCCGTGCGCGCGCCGGAACGCCCGGTTGAACGACGCCTCGGACTGGTAGCCGACCCGCTCGGCGACCCGCGCCAGCGGTAGCTCCCGCTCGAGGACCAGCCGGGCGGCCAGGTCCATCCGCCACGAGGTGACGTAGCCCATCGCCGGCTCCCCCACCAGGTCGGTGAAGCGGGCCGCGAAGCCCGAGCGGGACAGCCCGGCCTCCCCCGCGAGCGACTCGAGGCTCCACGGGGCGGCGGGGTCGGCGTGGAACGCGGCCAGTGCGCGACCGAGGAACGGGTCCCGCAGGCCGGCGAGCCAGCCGCGGTCGGGTGTCTCGGTCTCCAGCCAGGAGCGGACCGCCTGGACGACGAGCACGTCGGCGAGGCGTGCGGTGACGACGTCGCTGCCGGGTCGCGGGTCGCGCGACTCGGACGCGATCAGCTCGAACGCCGTACGCACCCAGGCGGCGTCCTCGCCGCGGCCGGCGGACAGCACGGGAGGCAGGCTGCGGACCAGCCTGCCGACGCCGACACCGCTGAAGGCCACCGCTCCGCACACCAGCTCGGTCACCGGGTCAGCGCCGGGGAGGCGGACCCGCTCGTAGCGGTCGGTCAGCTCGACGCGCGGCAGGTCGAACAACGGCGTCAACGGTGCGCCGGGCTCCCCGACGATGGTGTGCCCGGTCCCGTGCGGGACCAGCACGACATCGCCCGGGGTGAGGGTCAGCCGGATGCCCTCGACGTCGACGACCGCGGCTCCCCGCGTCACCAGGTGGAACACCAGGACACCGGGCATCGGCGGCATGTCGATGCCCCACGGGCTGCCCAGCTCGGACACGGCGTAGAACACCCCGCTCATGCCGAAGTCCTGCAGGGTCTCGGCCAGGACGTCGCTCTCCATGGGTCCAGCATGCCTCGCCCTGGACGTTCGGACAAGAGTGCCGGTCATTCAGGCATTGATCGTCCAGCGATCTCGGCCGAGGCTGGAGGTCCGAACCAAACGATGAAGGAGGAGCCATGAAGGTTCTCGTAGTGGGAGGCAGCCGGGGCACCGGCGCGGAGCTGGTCGCGGAGCTCGCCGAGCGCGGCCACCTGGTGACGTCGTTCGCCCGGAGCGCGACGCAGCGGCGACGACCGGGTGCGCGCCATCGCCGGCGACGTGCTCGACGCCGACGACGTCGCGAAGGCGGTGGTCGGCCAGGACGCCGTCGTGGTCACCCTGGGCATCCCCGACAACCCGTTCAAGGTGCGGCTGACCCGCCGGGCCAGCTCGCCGCTGGACGTGCGGTCGGCCGGGACCGCGAACGTGCTCGCCGCGATGCAGGAGCAGGGCGTACGCCGGCTCACCGTGCTGTCGGTGTACGGCATCGGCGACACCTACGCGCACCTGCCGTTCGCGCTGAAGGCGTTCTTCGCGCTGGCGATCCGGCCCCAGGTGCGCGACCACGAACGGCAGGAGGCCGCCGTGCGCGCCAGCGGCCTGGACTGGACGATCGTCCGCCCGGTCGTGCTGCACGACGAGCCGACCGATGCTCCGGCACACGTGGGTCTGGACGACCGGGTGCCCGCGATGCGGGTCTCCCGGCGGCAGGTCGCCCGGGTGCAGGCCGACGCGTTGGAGCGCGACGAGTGGGTCGGGCGGGTGCTCAGCGTCTCGGAGTGAGCCGGGGCCACCAGCCGGGGACCACGGCGCGGTAGGCGTCGTACTCGTCGCCGAACCGGCGGGCCAGGGCCGGCTCCTCGTAGCCGCGGACGAACGAGACGACCGCCAGCATGAACACGCCGAGCCACAGCGCGACGCCCCAGCTGCGGAACAGCAGCGCCTGACCGCCGATCATCGAGGCGACGGCCACGTACATCGGGTTCCGGACGTACCGGTACAGCCCGCCGATCACGAGCTGCTCGGTAGGCGCGGTCGGTGCGGGCGTGCCGCGTCCCTCCCGCACGAAGCGGACGAAGCACGCCACGACCGCGACCAGACCGACCACCACCAGCGCCGCACCGATGACGTCGACCGGGCCAGTCTCGTCAGGCCGGTCCCAGCCCGTGATCAGCCATGGAACGAGTCCGGCGTTGATGCCCGGGGCGACGAAGAAGAACACCACGGTGTAGATCGCGGGCCGGATCATGGCTGATCAGTCTGCCAGCGACTGGGTTTTGGCCCTCAACCTGATCTTCTAGTCGGCTTCTCGCAAGCTCGAAGCCGGAAGATCAAACCAGCGCAGGTGCTCGAAGTCGGCGCTGACGTGCGCCGGGTGGGAGGACAGGTCCGGCTCGGTGGCGGCGGCCAGGATCGCCGCGCCCTCGCGGAGGTGCTCGGCGAGCAGGTCCTCTCCCCCGGTCGCCCGGTTGGTCGGCATCGAGGCCCGGCCGCCGGCGTACGAGATGTCGCGCAGGCTCAGCGGCGGCGCGACCACGCCGTCGCGGTGCCGCCACAGCCCGGTGACCGGGTCGAACCGGTAGTCGCCGAGCAGCTTCCAGCCGTCGCGGGCGACCAGCCGGACCGCCTCGATCAGGTAGTCGACGACCGCGTCGGAGACGAAGTAGTTGAAGTTGATCCGCACCCAGCCGGGCTTGATGCCCTCGCAGCCGCCGGTGATCTCGCGCTCGAACTCGTGGGAGCGCTCGATGTCGATGCCGAGCAGCCGGTGGCCGTACGGGCCGGCGCACGAGCAGCCGCCGCGCGACTGGATGCCGAACAGGTCGTTGAGCAGCGCGACGACGTAGTTGTGGTGGAGGTAGCGGCCCGACGGCGACCGGACGATGAACGACACGATCGAGAGCCGCTCGGCGTCCAGGTTGCCGAGCAGCTCGATCCCGGGCTCCTCGCGCCAGGCCGTGACCGCGCGGTGCAGGTGCCGCTCCTCCTGCTCGCGGATCGTGTCGGTGCCGACCGCCTCCTTGAGCTGGAACACCAGCCCGGCGCGGATCGACTCGATGATCGCGGGCGTGCCGCCCTCCTCGCGGTGGGTCGGGTCGGCGAGGTACGAGTGGTCGTCGTCGTTGACGTACGCGACGGTGCCGCCGCCGGGCACGTCCGGCACCCGGTTGGCGAACAGCTCGCGGCGTGCCGCCAGCACGCCCGGCGTGGACGGCCCGCCGATGAACTTGTGCGTCGACAGGAACACCGCGTCCTTGTACGACAGCGGCCGGCCCTCGTCGGCGCCCATCGTGATGTCGACGTACGGCGCGGCCGCGGCGAAGTCCCAGAAGCTGAGCGCGCCGTGCCGGTGCAGCAGCTCGGCGATGCCGGCGGTGTCGGAGACGATGCCGGTGACGTTGGACGCCGCCGAGAACGACCCGATCTTGAGCGGCCGGTCGGCGTACTTCTCCAGCTGCTCGGCCAGGTCGGTCTGGTCGACACCGCCGTCGACGTCCTGCCGGATCGTGACGACGTCGGCGATCGACTCGCGCCACGGGAGCTCGTTCGAGTGGTGCTCGTAGGGGCCGATGAACACCACCGGCCGCTGCGCCGGCGGGATGTGCTCGGTCAGCGCGTGCGCGTCGTCGAGCACCGACGGCACCCGCAGCCCGAGCACGCCGATCAGCTTCGCGATCGCGCCGGTGCAGCCGGAGCCGGCGAACAGCACGACGGTGTCGTCGTCCCCGCCGAGCGACTCGTGGATGATCGCTCGGGCGTCCTCGCGCAGCCGGGTCGTCTGCAGCCCGGTGCCGCTGGACTCGGTGTGCGTGTTCGCGTAGCTCGGCAGCACCTCGTCGCGGATGAAGTCCTCGATGAAGCCCAGCGCCCGACCGGACGCGGTGTAGTCGGCGTAGGTGACCCGCCGGGCGCCGTACGGCGTCTGCATGACGTGGTCCTCGCCGATCACCGAGTCACGGATCAGCGCGAGAAGCTGCTGCTTGTCGTCGGCCATGCACACATCGTCGCACCCGGTCGGGTGTCACCTCACGCCCGTCACCTCACGATGACGGAGGCATCCAGGAAGCCGCGCACGACGCTGCCGACCGGGCCGACCACGGCCTCGACGCTGCGCGGTCCGCTGGCGCCGCGCATGCCTCCGTCGGAGACCTGCTCGGCGTGCCCGTGCCCACCGTGGCCGCTGCGCGGGCCGCGAGACAGGACCAGCTGGATCTCGTCGTTGCGGAGCCGGTCGTCGAGCCAGGCCGAGACGTTCTCGAACTTCCTCGGCACGCCGCCCGGCCAGATGCTGGAGCCGCCCATGAGCTGGAGGTACGCCCGCCGACCGGCGAAGCTCTTCGGCACCTTCACGCTGATCGGCACGACGATCGGGTCGCCGGTCCCGGTCAGGGTCGCCCGGGCGACCAGGGTCTCACCGGCCTCGGCCCGCAGCGAGCCGCGGCGGCCGACGGTCACCCACTCGCCGTTGCGCTTGGTCTCGAGCTTGCCGAGGCGGTAGATCGAGGTCGCGTCGGTCAGCTCGCTCTCGGTCGTGATCGTGTCGACGGTGACGCCTTCGATCTGGCTCAGGCCGTAGACGATGTCGCCGACGTCGAAGCCGACCTCCCAGGAGAGGTCCCACTGGGACGAGTACAGGTTGCCCCAGGTCAGCTCGAACGGCGCGCCCTCGGGGTCGGTCCCGGTGATCGTCCAGCCCAGGTCCTCGGTGCCGACGACCGGGCCGTCGACGACGGCCTGGTGGTCGGCGATGATGCCGTACAGGGTCGTCGACGCGAGCGCGTCGGGGGTGCGGAGCGGGACGTGGGAGACGCCGGTGCGCGTGCGCTCGCCCTTGGTCAGCGTGATGCTGACATCGGCGCTGGTGGGCATCTCGCCCAGCGCGCCGGTGATGCCGGCGATCCGGTCCTCGGTGATCGTGCCGACCAGGTCGCCGAGGTTCGCGACCTTGAACCCGGCGAACAGGTCGTCCTGGATGTGGATCGCGTCCGCGGCGTGCAGGCCGAGGGTGGTGGAGCCCGCCCACGCGGCCGGGTGCCCGAAGCCGACCACCCGGTCGTCGCACACCGAGGTGGCCGTGCCGATCGCGGCGATCGTCACGTCGCCGTACGCCATCGACGCGGCGAGGTTGCCGCCCGCGACGATGTCCTCGACGCCCGCGGCCTCCTCGGCCGCGCGCCCGACGGCGTACGCCGAGCGCGGCAGCCAGGCCCGGTCACCAGCCCGCTCGGCGGCGTCGGCGAGCCGCTTGGCGCCCACCCCCGCGACTCCGATCGGCATCGGCAGCTGGGCGAAGCCCTGGGCCGCCTGCGCGAACCCGGCGTCGGTGCGCCGGGCGAGGCTGCGGGCGGTGGCCCGGTCGACCGACACCTTCGCGGCCGCGTCGCCCAGGTACTCGTCCATCGCCTCGAACGGCGTCACGCCGGCGATCGTCGACGCGCCGGCCGCCAGGCTGTAGGAGACGGCGCCGATCAGTCGGCCGTCGGCGGCGTAGACCGGCGATCCGGACATGCCCTGCCAGATCCCGACCCGGTCGATCTCGGGCGAGCTGAGCTCGATCATGATCATGTCGAGGTCCGGCGCGATGCCGTCGTTCAGGACGCCGAGCACCTCGCCGGTGAACTCGCTCGGGGTCGTGCCCTGGGTCACCGTGAGCCCGGTGACCGGGTCACCGTTGGTGAGCTCGGCGACGGGGAACGCGGTCGCGCAGTCCCCACCGGGCGCCGCCGACCGGGCCGGCGTGGTGGTGGCGGTGACCGCCGCGAGGCCGAGGCCCGCGACAGCCGTCAACGAGGCCAAGGCCCGCGCCTGACGGCGGATGGTGGGACGCGACATGTGGGGTTCCTCTCCGAGAACGGGTCTGTGTGTCTGGTACGACGCCGGGCGAGCGTATTCGGTTGCCTCGGCGTTGGTGTTATCGACGAGTTGCCGGCCGCACCCGATCCGGCAGGGACGCACGCTTAGGCTGGCCGCGTGAGCAGCCCGTACCAGAGCCTCCAGCACACCGAGGCGATCGCCCGCTACGACCTCCTGACCGTGACCGAGTACGACGTCCGTCTCGACCTGGCGCGCGACGAGCAGACCTTCGACTCGGTGACGACGATCCGGTTCCGCAGCACCGGCGGGCCGACGTTCGTCGACCTGAAGCCGACCCGGGTCAACGCGATCCGGTTCAACGGCCGGACGCTCGACCCGGACCTGCTCGAGCGCGGCCGGCTGCCGCTCGACACGGTCGAGGGCGACAACGAGCTCGTCGTCGACGCGGTGATGCCGTTCCGCAACGACGGCGAGGGCCTGCACCGCAGCGTCGACCCCGCCGACGGCAAGCACTACGTGTACGGCATGTCCTTCATGGACGCCGCGCCGACGATCTTCGCGTGCTTCGACCAGCCCGACCTGAAGGCGCCGTACACGTTCCACGTCGTGGCCCCCGAGGACTGGGCCGTGATCGGCAACGCTCCCGGGACGAACCCCGAGCCGGGCGTGTGGGAGTTCGAGCGCACCCAGCCGCTGTCGACCTACTTCGTCACCCTGGTCGCCGGGCCGTACCACGTGCTCCGCGACGAGCACGACGGCATCCCGCTCGGCCTGTCGGCGCGGGCCAGCATCGCGAAGGACCTCGACGCGGACGCCGACGAGCTGTTCACGATGACCAAGCAGTGCTTCGACGAGTTCCACCGGCTGTTCGGGATCCGCTACCCGTTCGGCGACTACCACCAGGCGTTCGTGCCGGAGTTCAACGCCGGCGCGATGGAGAACCCGGGGTGCGTGACGTTCCGTGACCCGCTGATCTTCTCCTCGCGGGTGACCCGCGGGATGCGGATCGGCCGGGCCACGACCCTCGCCCACGAGATGGCGCACCAGTGGTTCGGCAACATCGTCACCCCGAAGTGGTGGGACGACCTCTGGCTGAACGAGTCGTTCGCCGAGTACATGGGCAACCGGGTGACCGCCGACGTCACCGCAGTACACCGACGCGTGGGCCGACAACGCCTACGCGCGCCGTCAGTGGGGGCTGATCGCCGACCAGCGCCCGAGCACCCACCCGGTCGCCGGCAACGGCGCGTTCGACGCCTCGGCCGCGCTGCAGGACTTCGACGGGATCTCGTACGCCAAGGGCTCGAGCGTCCTCAAGCAGCTCAACGCATCGCTCGGCGACGAGGTCGTTCTTCGCCGGCGTCATCGACCACTTCGAGCGGAACCGCTTCGGCAACGCGACGATGCACGACCTGTTCGCGAGCTGGGAGCGCGCCGGGGCGGGCGACCTGTCGTCGTTCACGACGAACTGGCTGCGCACCGCCGGCCCGGACGCGATCGTGCTCGACCGCGAGGCCGGCGTGATCCGCCGTACGCCGCCGGCCGACCACCCGGCCGACCGGACGCACACGATCCGGGCCGCGGTCGCGATCGACGGGATCTGGGAGGACCGTTCGCTGGTGATCTCCGGTCCGGAGACGCCGTTCGAGGTGCCGGCCGGAGCGCCGGTCGTGCTGGACGCCTACGAGGAGTCGTGGGACCTGGCCCAGTCCGACCCGACCACGGTCCGCGCGCTGGTCGCGCTGCTCCCGGACGTCAAGGACGGGCTGCTGCGCGCCGGGGTCTGGAACAACGTCCGCAGCGCCCTGCACAACGCGGCGATCGACCCGGCTGACGCACTCGACCTCGCCGTCGCCAGCCTGCCCGTCGAGGACGCCGAGGACTCGATCCGGCGGACCTTCACGTGGCTGTTCTCCTGGGTGGTGCCGCTCGGCCCGGCCGGGTGCGCTTGAGTCGGGTGCACGAGGCCGCGCTCGCCGAGCTGGTCGCATCCACGCCCGGCTCGGAGCGCCAGCTCGCCGCACTCCGGGCAGCGATCCGCTCGTCCGACGACGAGGCCTTGCTGCGCGGCTGGCTCGCCGTACCCCCGCTCGGCATCGACATGGACCTCGACCTGCGCTGGAAGCTCCTGGTCCGGCTGGCCGTGCTCGGGCGAGACCGACCGGGCCGAGCTCCAGGCAGCGCTCGACGCCGAGCCGACCGCCCGGTCCCGGGTGGAGCACACCCGCGCGATGGCGTCGCTGCCCGACGCCGAGGCGAAGGCCTGGGCGTGGGCCCGGTTCACCGGCGAGGTCGACGTACCGAACTACGAGCTCGAGGCCGCCGGGTACGGCATGTGGTGCGGTGGCCAGGAGCACCTGACCGCGCCGTACGTCGACCGGTACTTCACCGACCTGCCGGCGACCGTCGCCGTGCGCAGCGGGTGGGTGCTGGCCGACGCCGCGGACTTCTTCTACCCCGCGACGGAGCTGAGCGAGCAGCTCCTCGAGCGCACCCAGGCGCTGGCCGCCGACGAGTCGCTCGACCTGTCGGTGCGGCGCCGGCTCGTCGACCAGGCCGACGAGCTCGCCCGCAAGCTCGCCGTACGACGGACCTACCCGCACTCGTGACCACGGACCGAGCCCGCCGCCCCGGACCGACGGTCCGGACCCGGGTGCGCGAGCTCACCGCTGCCGCGGAGCGGCAGCCCGAGGACCGGCTGGCGACCGAGGAGCCGCTCGAGATCCGGCTCGTCTGGCCGGGTGCGCCGGCGCGGCGGGTCTGGGTCACGATGCGGACGCCCGGCCACGACTTCGAGCTCGCCGCCGGCTGGCTGGTGCACGAGGGGCTGGCCGCACCCGCGGACGTCCGGGGCGTCGCCTACTGCACCGACGTCGACCTGACGCCGGAGCAGGAATTCAACGTCGTCACCGTGACCCTCGACGGGCCGCCCGCGCGCGACCCGGGCCACCGGCACGTCGGCTCCGGGTCGTCGGCCTGCGGGGTGTGCGGCAAGGACAGCGTCGCCGCGGCGCTGGCCGCGCCCTCGGGTGGCCGCTGGGACGGGCCGCTCCCCTCCCCTTCGGTGGTCCGCGCGCTCCCCGGCCTGCTCCGCGAGCAGCAGCCGGTGTTCAGCCGCACCGGCGGCGTGCACGCAGCCGGACTGGCCACCGCGTCCGGATCCCTCCTGGTGGTCCGCGAGGACGTCGGCCGGCACAACGCCGTCGACAAGGTGTGTCGGGGCGCGGGTGCTGGCTGGTCTGCCGCCCGCCGAGGCGTGCCTGGTCGTCAGCGGCCGGGCCGGGTTCGAGCTGGTGCAGAAGGCGGTCGCCGCCGGCATCGGCTCGCTGGTCGCCGTCGGCGCCCCCACGTCGCCTGTCCGTGCGGCTGGCCGAGGAGTCCGGGCTGGTGCTCTACGGGTTCACCTCGCCGGATCGGTGCGTTCGCTACGGCGTGTGAGCACCGGACTGTCGGTGGGCACTCCTAGCGTTGCGGTGTGCGCATCCTCCACACCTCCGACTGGCATCTCGGGCGGTCCTTCCACCGGGAGGGCATGCTCGGGCACCAGGCTGCGTACGTCGACCACCTCCTCCAGGTGGTCGCCCAGGAGCGGGTCGACCTGGTGGTCGTGGCGGGCGACGTCTACGACCGCGCGCTGCCGCACGTCGACGCGGTCCGGCTGGCCGACGAGTCCCTCGCTCGCCTGGCGAGCAGTCGCGCGAAGGTCGTGCTCACCAGCGGCAACCACGACTCCGCGCAGCGGCTCGGGTTCAGCTCGCGGCTGATCGACGCGGCCGGGGTCTTCATCCGCACCGACGCCGGCAGCGTCGGCACCCCGGTGCTGCTCGACGACGAGCACGGCCCGGTCGCCGTCTACGGCATCCCCTACCTCGACCCCGACTCCGTCCGCGAGCCGTGGGCGCTGCCCGCCCGCTCCCACCAGGCCGCGCTCACCGAGGCGATGCGGCGGGTGCAGGTCGACCGGCTCACGCGCGGCGCCCGGTCCGTCGTGCTCGCGCACGCCTTCGTCGCTGGCGGCGAGCCGAGCGACTCCGAGCGCGACATCAGCGTCGGCGGGGTCAGCATGGTGCCGGCCAGCGTCTTCGACGACGTCGACTACGTCGCGCTCGGGCACCTGCACGGGCAGCACACGCTGACCGAGCGGATCCGCTACTCCGGCTCCCCGCTGGCCTACTCCTTCTCCGAGGCCGGCCACACGAAGGGCTCGTGGCTGGTCGACCTCGCCGGCGACGGCGCCACCCACGCCGAGTTCGTCGAGGCCCCGGTGCCGCGGGCGCTGGCCCGGATCCGCGGCACCCTCGACGAGCTCCTCGCCGATCCTCGACTCACCGTCCACGAGCACTCCTGGGTGCAGGCGACGCTCACCGACGACACCCGACCGCTCCAGGCCATGGACCGGCTGCGCACCCGGTTCCCGCACGCGCTCGTGCTCGGGTTCGAGCCGACCGGCGGCGACCCGCTGAGCGTCCCGGTCGCCCGCACCCGCGGCCGCTCCGACCACGCGATCGCCCTCGACTTCGTCGCCGAGCTCCGCGGCGCCCCGGCGACCGAGGCCGAGTCGGCGCTGCTGCTGGATGCCTGCGACGCCTGCTGCGTCGACCCCGACTTCGACGTGCTGGTCTCCGGATGAGACTCCACCACCTCGAGATCTGCGCGTTCGGGCCGTTCGCCGAGACCGTGTCGGTCGACTTCGACCACCTCTCCGACGCCGGTCTGTTCCTGCTCACCGGGCCGACCGGCGCCGGCAAGACCAGCGTGCTCGACGCCGTCTGCTTCGCGCTGTACGGCGACGTCCCCGGCGACCGCAGCGCCGCCCGGCGGCTCCGCTCCGACCAGGCCGCGCCCGGCGCCCGGCCGCGGGTGACGCTGGAGGCGACCCTGTCCGGCCGCCGGTTCCGCATCGTCCGCTCACCGTCCTGGGAGCGGCAGAAGAAGCGCGGCTCGGGCACCACCACCGAGCAGGCGTCGGTCTCGATCGCCGAGCGCGTGGACGGCGCCTGGGTCACCCACTCGACCCGCCTCGACGAGACCGGGCACCTGGTGACCCGGCTGCTGGGCATGAACGTCGGGCAGTTCACCCAGGTCGCGATGCTGCCGCAGGGCCGGTTCCAGGCGTTCCTGCGGGCCCGCTCCGAGGAGCGCCACCAGCTGCTCCAGCAGCTGTTCCGCACCGGCCGGTTCGAGGACGTCGAGCACTGGCTGCGCGACCGGCGGCTGGCGCTGCGCCGCGACTGCGACGCCGCCCACGTGCGCGTCGCCGAGCTGGTCAGCCGGATCAGCGAGGCCACCGACGCGGCCGCACCCGACGACGACGCGGTCCCGACCTGGGCCGCCGGGCTCCGTGACGTCGCCGCACACCGAGCCACCGAGAGCCGGCTCACCGCCGAGGCGGCCGCCGACACCGAGGCCATCGAGCGAGCCGCCCTCGAGTCGGCCCGGGCGCTGGCCGCGAGGCAGACCCGGCTGGCCGCGGCGACTGCCGAGCACGCGCGGCTCCTGGACGCCGCCGCCGAGCACGATGCCGCCCGCGACCGGCTCGCCGCAGCCCGGCGGGCCGCCGGCGTCGTACCTCTCCACCGCGTGGCGGTCACCGCGCGGCGCGCCCACTCCGTCGCGACGAACGCCGTCGTCGTCGCCGACCGCGACACCATCGAGACCGCCCTGGCCGAGGCCGTCGACGAGTCGGCGCGCATCCGCGCCCTCCAGCCGCGCGCCGAGCGGCTGCGGACCGTCCGGCGCGAGTCGACGCGGCTGACCCGTCGTGCGGTCGAGCTCGCCGACGCCGGTGAGCGCGCCCGCGTCGAGACCCGCGAGCTGGTCACCACGCTGACGGCCCGGCTCGCCGGGGCGGAGGAGGCGCACGCCGAGGCCCGGCGCGCGACGCTCGACCGGCGGGAGCGCGCCATCACCCTGCGCGAGCAGCGCGTGACCGGGATGGCCGCCGAGATCGCCGCGAGTCTCGTGGTCGGCGGCTCCTGCCCGGTCTGCGGGTCCTGCGACCACCCCCACAAGGCCACCGCGCCCCACGACGCACCCGACGAGACCGCCGAGAAGGCCGCGCAGAAGAGCGCGGACGACGCCGCGGCCATCGAGTTCGCCCACCAGACCGAGGTGCGCGACCTGACGACCGCCCTCCGCGCGGCCACGAGCCAGGTCGACACCGTGCCGCCCGAGATCGCGACCGACGCCGGCGCCGTCGCCGCATCGCTCGACGCCCTCGCCGCCGAGGCGGCCGCGCTCGAGAGCGATCTCGAGGGCTACGACGAGGACCGCCTCGGCGCCTGCCAGCAGGCCGAGCACGCCGCCCGTGCGGCGCTCATCGCCCTCGACCGGCTCGACGGCCGCCGAGTCCGCCCTGGCCGAGGCCGAGGCGGCGCTCACCGGCGCAGCGCTGGCCGAAGGCTTCGGCTCCGTCGACGACGCGCTGGCCGCGGCCCTCGACCAGCAGGCGTACGACGACCTCGCCCACCGGCTCGCCGAGCACGACCGGCGGCTGGCCGCGGTCACCGCGGTGCTCACCGAGCCCGGCTCCGACGAGGTCGCGGCGGCGGCTCCGCCGGACCTGCCTGGCGTTCGAGACCGCACACCGCGCCGCGCTGACGCTGCTGGGCGACGCGCGCGCCAGCGAGCAGCTCTGGTCGACCCGCTTCCACCGCCTCGGCACCCTGGTGGCCGACCTCGACGCCGCCCTCGCCGCGTGGGGCCCGCTGCGCGACGACCTCGAGCTCACCAGCTCGCTGTCGCGCTTCGTCGAGGGCAAGTCGGCCGACAACCGGCTGCAGATGCGGCTGTCGGCGTACGTCCTCGCCTACCGGCTCACCCAGGTGGTCGCCGCCGCCAACGCCCGGCTGTCCGGGATGAGCGACCAGCGCTACTCCCTCGAGCACACCGGCCGGCGCGGTGCCGGCGAGACCCGCGGCGGGCTCAGCCTGCTGGTGCGCGACGACTGGTCGGGCGAGACCCGCGACCCGGCCACCCTGTCCGGAGGCGAGACGTTCGTGGTCTCGCTGGCGCTCGCGCTCGGGCTGGCCGACGTGGTCACCCAGGAGGCCGGCGGCGCCGACCTCGACACGCTCTTCGTCGACGAGGGCTTCGGCACCCTCGACGCCGACACCCTCGACGACGTCATGGACACCCTCGACTCGCTGCGCGACGGCGGCCGCGTGGTCGGCGTGGTCAGCCACGTCGCCGAGATGCGCGACCGGATCCCCACCCAGCTCGAGGTCCGCAAGTCGCGGCACGGCTCGACGCTGGCGGTCAGCACCGGAAATCCGGTGGCGGGCATCCGATAGGTTCGGAGCATGCCCGGCCGCGCCCTCGACCCGACGTTCACCGCGCTCCCCTACCGCGACCTCGGCGACGCCGCGCTGAGCCGGGCCCGCGAGCTCGGCGCCACCCACGCCGACTTCCGGTTCGAGCGGGTCCGCTACCAGACCCTCGTCGTGCGCGACGGCGTCCTCCAGGGCGCCAACGACACCGAGGACCTCGGCTTCGCGGTCCGGGTCATCCACGGCGGCGCGTGGGGCTTCGCCTCCGGCGTCGTGCTGACCCCCGAGGAGGCGGTCCGGGTCGCCGAGACCGCGGTCGCGGTCGCCCAGGTCGCCGCCGCTGATGACCAGCGCGCCGGTCGAGCTCGCCGCCGAGCCGGTGTACGACGACGTCGAGTGGGTCTCGGCGTACGACGTGAACCCGTTCGACGTCCCGATCGCCGGAGAAGGCCGCGCTGCTCGTCGACTGGACCAACCGGCTGCGCACCGGCGCGGCGGTCGACCACGCCTCCGCGCACCTGCTCCAGGTCGCAGGAGAACAAGTACTACGCCGACCTGGCCGGCACCCGCACCACCCAGCAGCGGGTCCGGGTGCACCCCGGGTTCGAGGCGATGGGCGCCGGCGCCGACACGTTCGACTCGATGGCCAGCATCGCGCCGCCGGTCGGCCGCGGCTGGGAGTACCTCACCGGCGGCGCCGGCAGCTGGGACTGGGACGCCGAGATCGAGCAGGTGCCCGAGCTGCTCGCCGAGAAGCTGAAGGCGCCCAGCGTCGAGGCCGGCACCTACGACCTGGTGATCCACCCCTCGAACCTCTGGCTGACCATCCACGAGTCGATCGGGCACGCCACCGAGCTCGACCGGGCGCTCGGCTACGAGGCCAACTACGCCGGCACCTCGTTCGCGACGCCCGACAAGCTGAACACCCTGCAGTACGGCTCGCCGGTCATGAACGTGACCGGCGACCGCACCGTCGAGCACGGCCTGGCCACCATCGGGTACGACGACGAGGGCGTCGCAGACGCAGGCCTGGGACATCGTCCGTGACGGCCTCTTCGTCGGCTACCAGCTCGACCGGGCGATGGGCGCACGCGATGCCCGAGCTCAACGATGGCCGCTCCAACGGCTGCGCCTACGCCGACTCCCCCGGCCACATCCCCATCCAGCGGATGGCGAACGTGTCACTGCAGCCGGCACCCGACGGCCCCTCGACCGACGAGCTGATCGGCCGGGTCGAGCGCGGGCTCTACGTCGTCGGCGACAAGTCCTGGTCGATCGACATGCAGCGGTTCAACTTCCAGTTCACCGGGCAGCGCTTCTACTCGATCCGCGACGGCGAGCTGGTCGGCCAGGTCCGCGACGCGGCGTACCAGGCGACCACCACCGAGTTCTGGAACTCGATGGAGGCGGTCGGCGGGCCGGACACCTGGGAGCTCGGCGGCGCGTTCAACTGCGGCAAGGCCCAGCCGGGCCAGGTCGCCAGCGTCAGCCACGGCTGCCCGACGTCGCTGTTCCGCGGCGTCCGCATCCTCAACACCACCGAGGAGGCCGGTCACTGATGCTCCACGCCCCAGACCTTCGTCGAGCACGCCGTCGCGACCACCGACGGCCGACGACTGCGTCGTGATCGTCCACGACCGCACCAGCGCCAACCTGCGCTGGGCCAACAACACGCTGACCACCAACGGCGTGATGACCGGCGTGGACGTCACGGTGATCTCCTTCGTGCGCACGGCCGACGGCGTCGCGACCGGCTCGATGACCGGCAGCGTCACCACCCAGGCCGGGGTCACCGCGCTGGTCGAGGCCGCCGACGCGCGCCGCCCGCGCCGCCGCACCCGCCGAGGACGCCAACGAGCTGGTCCGCGACGCCGTGTCCCCCGACTGGGACGACGCCGCCGGTGCCGACCGACATCCACGTGTACGACGCGCTCGCGCCGGCGCTCGGCGAGGCGTTCCGCCGCGCCGCCGCCGAGGACCGGGTGCTCTACGGGTTCGTCAACCACGAGATGACGACGACGTACCTCGGCTCGACGACCGGCCTGCGGCTGCGCCACGTCCAGCCGACCGGCCACTCGGCTGCACCGCGAAGTCCGCCGACCTGACCCGCAGCGCCTGGGTCGGCGCGGCCACCCGCGACTTCACCGACGTCGACCCGCTTGGCGATCGACGCCGAGCTGACCCGCCGGCTCGGCTGGGCCGAGCGCCAGGTCGACCTGCCGGCCGGCCGCTACGACACGATCCTGCCGCCGACGGCGATGGCCGACCTGATGATCGACGCCTACTGGTACGCCGGCGCCCGGGTCGCCTGCGAGGGCCAGTCGGTCTACAGCCGGCGCGGCGGCGGCACCCGGATCGGCGACCGGATCGCCGCCCGCCGGCGTGCACCTGTTCTCGGACCCGGCGTACGCCGGCCTCCAGTGCGAGCCGTTCGCGCTGGCCGTCGAGCTCGGGCAACGAGCAGTCCGTCTTCGACAACGGCCTGCCGCTGGGGCGCACCGACTGGATCCGCGACGGCGAGCTGACCTCGCTGCTGCAGACCCGGCACTCCGCGGCGATGACCGAGCAGCCGGTCACCCCCGGCATCGACAACCTGGTGCTCGCGGTCGACGGCGGCGCCGGCTCGATCGACGACCTGGTCGCCGGCACCGAGCGCGGCCTGCTGCTCACCTGCCTCTGGTACATCCGCGAGGTCGACCCGCAGACCCTGCTGCTGACCGGCCTCACCCGCGACGGCGTCTACCTGGTCGAGAACGGCGAGATCACCGGCGCGGTCAACAACTTCCGGTTCAACGAGAGCCCGATCGACCTGCTCAACCGGTTCACCCACGCCTCGGCGACGGTGCCCGCGCTTCAGCCGCGAGTGGGGCGACGACTACTTCTCGCGGACGGCGATGCCCGCGCTGCGGGTGCCTGACTTCAACATGTCCAGCGTCTCGCAAGCCCGCTGAGTCGGCGCCACTTGTCGGGCAGCGCGGCGTCGAGCTCGACGGCGCGGGCCTCCTCGCGGGCGTGCAGACGTCCGTAGGTGAACGTCGGCTCCCCGGCCTCCAGCGCTGCCCGGGCCAGGGCCTCGAGGTGCTCACGGCTGGCGACGGTGTCCTGCCGCTCGCCGAGATGGGCGGTCAGCTCCTTCGCCGCGCGGGCCAGGCGCTTGGCGTCCTTGCCGACCGCCGGCTCGACGGTCTCGGCGGCGTAGCGCAGCCGTTTGGCGGCCTTGCGAACGTCGTGCAGCACGGTGTCCGAGTCGACCGCGTCGGCTACCGCGCCGTACCTGGCCCGCAGCCGCTTCCACTCCTTGCGCACGCGTTTGGGGAGGACGTCGCGCGCCGGCTCGGAGGCCCGCTCGGTCCATGGCGGGTCCGCGACCAGGTTGTCCAGTGCTTCGCGAAGCGCGAGGTACCGCGGGTCGAGGAGCGCCTCCGGCAGCGGCTGCTTGCCGCCGTAGGTCGTGCGCAGCCGGCGCCGCACCGGGCCGGCGACCAACCCCTGAGGCTCGGTCTCCAGCAGCTCGGCCAGCCGCCGGTGGACGACCTTCGCGTCGCGCGCCTCGCCGAGCGACCGGGCGAACCACCGGATCTCGTCGCGGAGCGGGTCGGTGACGTCGCGGTCGAGCAGCGGACGAAACGTCGCGAGCGCCGCGCGCAGCCGACGGCACGCCACCCGGGCCTTGTGCACGCCCT
This sequence comes from uncultured Actinomycetota bacterium, assembly GCA_963716655.1. GTDB lineage: Bacteria > Actinomycetota > Actinomycetes > Propionibacteriales > Nocardioidaceae > Nocardioides. The sequence goes on from CAVQTV010000001.1 coordinate 946,754, forward strand.
CGGACTCGCCGAGCCGAGCCTGCACGTCTCGTCGAGCCAGCGCCTCCACCTGGGCTGCCAGCCGGGCGTGGACCACCCGGGCGGCGGGCTTGCGGGGCTTCGGCTTCCGCAGTCGCGCGGGCTCCGGCACCTGGTCGCCGAGCACGCGCGCTACCTTGCGGTCCACCGCGGCGGGCTCGACGCCATGGCCGGCCATCAGCTCGTCGGCGGTCTCGAGCAGCCCGGCCTCACCCTCGACCAGCTCGACCTCCCACTCCCGCCAGGACGTGACGGAGCCGTCCGCGCGGGTTCCGGTGACCTCGTCGTCGACCAGCTCGGCGAGCACCACGCCGGAGGCCCCCAGGAGCGGGTACGTCGTACGCCGGGTGTCGACGGTCGCCACCACTGTCAGCGGCGCACCGCGCACCCAGCCCTGGACCAGGTCACGCAGCACCTTGGGCGGCTGCCGCACCGAGCGCGCCAGCGGCACCCGACGCTCGTCACGGCCGGTGCCGGACGGCACCTTCAGGTGCCAGCCCTCGTCGGCGCCGCCGACCCGGCGCCGCAGCGAGACGCCGGCACGCACCAGGACCAGGTCGGCGGTGTCGAAGTACCGCGCCGACAGCTCGTCGACCCGGGTCTGCCCGACCGACTCGATCCCCGGGACCTCGGTCAGGTCGGGCAGGTCGGCGCCGGGACCGGGCGCGTAGGTGCGCTCCAGCTCGTGGTGGGTCCGCATGCCCTGTATTTACAGGAGGAACGTGAACATCGCATGCAACCGACTAGTCACCTCGGGCGTATCCCTCCTGACAGTCACCAACGACAACACAGGAGAACACCGTCATGCGCAGCACTCAGCTGATCACCGGTGCCCTGGCCGTCGTCGCGACCTCGAGCCTGATCGGCTGGGGAACCGCGGCGTACGCCGGAGAGCCCATCACCACCACCGAGAAGGGCATCGTCCTCGACTGCTCCGGCACCTGGAAGGGCGAGCACGTCTACGCGTCGCTCTACGAGAACAGCAGCGCCGGCAACACCATGCAGGTCGTCATCGCCGACGGTGACGTCGCCGGGGGCGGCCGCGAGACCACCCGGGCGTTCAAGGACGGCCGCGACGTACGCGGTGTCATGAAGCTGAACGGCAAGCGGGCCGTCATCGAGGGCACCGCGAAGGTCGTCGGCAAGAAGGTCGCCGTCCACGAGGAGCACGACGACGCCGGCCAGCACATCGTCGTCGACGGCACCCACCGTCGGCTGGCGAGCGACCTGGAGTTCACGTGGAAGGGCCGGACCGTCCCGCTCGACTGCTCGGAGTCGTTCGTCTACGACTTGCGCGTTTCGCGGGAGTCGACGGTCGACAACTGACACACTCCGCGCATGACTCTGCGCACCTCGGCGGCCGCCGCACTCGCGGCGGCCGCCCTTGCGGCCTCGGTGGTCGCCCCCGCCCACGCCGACGAGGTCGACCCGGCAGCGCCGGTCGTCGTCAACGACGAGGTCACCCTCTGGCCCGGTGGGAGCGAGATCATCGACGTCCTGGCCAACGACACCGACCCCGGCGGCGCCGACCTGGCGACCTGTCGGCTGCCCCCGCTGTTCTCGTGGAACGATGACGGCCCGTCGGTCTACGTCCAGGACCTTTCCGAGTTCGGCGAACCGGCCGGGACGCTCGGTGTCGGTGCCTACGACGACGCTCGGGGCACCCACACGATCGAGTACTACGTCTGCAACCACACCCGGCTCACGCCCGCCACGCTGACGGTCACCATCCGGCCGGTCGCGCCGGTGGTCGTCACCAAGGTTCCGGGCGAGCCCGGACGGATCCAGGTCACCAACGAGAACGACCGGCGGATCTGGTTCGTCGCCACCGACGAGAGCGGCTGCAAGTTCGATGCCGAGGGTCCGGTCCGTGCACACGCGACGCGGACCTTCCGCGTCCACCGGCACACCGTGGGCTGGTCGGCCTTCATCGGTAGCACCCGTTGGGACATCAACGGCGTCGCGGACCGCGGATACGTGCGCCGCATCCGGTTGGAGGGACCTCCCGCTCCACCGGTCAGGGACGGCATGCAATGCAGCTACAGCTACGGCCGAGGTGCTCAGCCGATCGGGTGACCACCCGGGATCGGGGCGTCCGGGTCGTACGGCGTCCGCGTGTAGATGAACGTCGCGACGTCGAGGTGGCCGATGGTGCCGTCCGCACGGCGCACGACCTTCAGCTCCTCGCCGGCGTGGTAGCCGGTCACGCCGACCACCCGGCCGTCGCGGACCTCGAAGCGAGTACGCCGCGACGCCGTTGCGCCGCACCGACCAGACGCTTGCCCTCCATCGCGAACACGAACGGCGTGTTGCCCCAGTGCCAGACGCCCGGGACGCCGGCGAGCTCCGGCGGGCACGCCCGCTGACGGCCGCCACGGCTCGGGCGATGGTCGGCTCGCAGCGCTCGAGCTCGTCGAGCAGCTCCATCACGATCGCGGCCGGCGAGTAGCCCGTCGTCGCGTTGGCGAGCACCACGCCGCCGGTCCGGCGCTTGCGGTCGACCAGCAGGTCGCGAGGAAGCCCGGGCATCGAGCCGGTGTGGCCGGCGAGCGTGCCCGATCCGCCCGCGAAGATCTGGAAGCCCAGTCCGTGCAGGGACTTGGTGCCGTCCTCGGGCGTGCCGGACTGCGGCACGTACGCCCGGTCCAGCTCCTCGACCGACAGCACGTCCGGGTGACCCTTGCCGCAGGAAGGCCGCGTACGTCGCGAGGTCGGTGATCGTCGCCCACACCTGACCCGGCCGGCGCCATCGCGCCGGTGTCGGTCGCGGGCTCGTCGACCAGGGTGCCGTCGTACGGGTGCACCGACGGCCCTGGGCCGCGGCGCCCTCCGGGAGGTACGACGTCCGGCTCATGCCCAGCGGGGCGAGGATCCGCGTGCTGCACGGCCTCCCACCAGGTGCAGCCGAGCAGCCGCGCCGCGACCTCGCCGAGCAGCGCGTAGCCGAGGTTGGAGTAGTGGAACCGCTCGTGCGTCGGGAACGCCGTGCCCGAGCCGTCGTTGGCGGCCACCAGGTCCGTCGAACGACAGCCCGTCCGAGCGCTCCCACCACGAGCCGGCCGGCTCGGACTGCATGCCCGAGCTGTGCGCGAGCAGGGTGCGCAGCGATCCGGTCGGCGTACCCGACCTCACCGAGCACCGACCGACGCCGGGTCGTCGAGCGCCAGCCGGCCGTCGCGGACCAGCTGCAGCACCAGCACCGCGGTCATGGTCTTGGTGATCGAGCCGATCCGGTACTGCACGTCGAACGGCGTCGTGGCCGGGCACCGCCGGCCCGCCGTACGTGTCGAACCAGACGGGCTCACCGTCGCGGACCAGCCCCGCGACGACCGACGGCAGGCGGCCGGTCGCCTGGGCGGTGGCGAGCCGGGCGAGCAGCCGGCGGGCGGTGCAGGTCGGCGACGGTCAGTCACTCGGCGAACGCTTCCAGCGGCGGGCAGGCGCAGACCAGGTTGCGGTCGCCGTACGCCTGGTCGATCCGGGCGACCGGCGGCCAGTACTTGTCGGGGTCGATGCCGGTCGGGAACACCGCGAGCTCGCGGGAGTACGCGCGGTCCCACTCGCCGACCAGCGCCCGGGCGGTGTGCGGGGCACCGCGCAGCGGCGAGTTCTCGGGGGTCCACTCCCCCGCGGCGACCCGGTCGATCTCGGCGCGGATCGCGATCATCGCGTCGATGAAGCGGTCGATCTCGGCGAGGTCCTCGGACTCGGTCGGCTCGACCATCAGCGTGCCGGCCACCGGGAACGACATCGTCGGCGCGTGGAAGCCGTAGTCGACCAGCCGCTTCGCGACGTCGTCGACGGTGACGCCGGTGTCCTTGGTCAGGCCGCGCAGGTCGAGGATGCACTCGTGGGCGACCAGCCCGCCGTGGCCGCGGTAGAGCACCGGGTAGTGCTCGCCGAGCCGGGTCGGCGATGTAGTTGGCCGACAGCACCGCGACCGCGGTCGCCCGGGTCAGGCCCGGCGCCGCCCATCAGCCGGATGTAGGCCCACGAGATCGGCAGGATGCCCGCCGAGCCGTACGGCGCCGCGCTGATCGGGCCGATGCCGGCGCGCTTCGCCTCGCTCGGGGTGCATCGCGTGCGAGGGCAGGTACGGCGCCAGGTGGGCGCGCACCGCGACCGGACCGACGCCCGGGCCGCCGCCGCCGTGCGGGATGCAGAACGTCTTGTGCAGGTTGAGGTGCGAGACGTCGCCGCCGAACTCGCCGGGCTTGGCGTAGCCGAGCAGCGCGTTGAGGTTCGCGCCGTCGACGTACACCTGGCCGCCGTGCTCGTGCACGATCGCGCAGAGCTCGGTGATGGTGTCCTCGTAGGCGCCGTGCGTCGACGGGTAGGTCACCATGATCGCGGCCAGGTCGTCGGCGTGCGTCGTCGCACTGCGCGCGCAGGTCGTCGAGGTCGACCGTCGCCGTCCGTCGCCGGACTTCACCACGACGACCCGCATGCCGGCCATCACCGCGGACGCGGCGTTGGTGCCGTGCGCGGACGACGGGATCAGGCAGACGTCGCGGGCCGTGCTCGCCGTTGGCGCGGTGGTAGCCGCGGATCGCCAGCAGCCCGGCGAGCTCGCCCTGCGAGCCGGCGTTCGGCTGGATCGAGACCTGGTCGTAGCCGGTGACCTCGGCCAGCCAGCCCTCGAGCTCGCCGACCAGCTGCCGGTAGCCGGCGGCGTCCTCGGCCGGCGCGAACGGGTGCAGGTCGGCGAAGCCGGGCAGCGAGATCGGCTCCATCTCGGTGGTCGCGTTGAGCTTCATCGTGCAGGAGCCGAGCGGGATCATGCCGCGGTCGAGCGCGTAGTCGCGCGCCGAGAGCCTGCGCAGGTAGCGCAGCATCGCGGTCTCGCTGTGGTGCGTGCGAGAACACCTCGTGGGTGAGGTACGTCGTCGTCCGCGGCGCAGCGCCTCGGGCAGCGCGTCGGCGGTCGGCCGCGTCGACGGCGTCGAGGTCGGCGCCCGCTGACGCCGAACGCCTGCAGCACGCTGGTGATCGTCGACCGGGTCGTGCAGCTCGGAGGTGGTGACGCCGACGTGGTCGGCGTCGACCAGCCGCAGCTGGAGGCCGAGGCGTGCGCGCGGCGGCGACGACCTCGGCGGCCCGGCCGGGCACCGGCACGCGTGAGGGTGTCGAAGAACTCCTCGTGGTCGACCTCGATGCCGGCGTCGGCGAGCGCGGCGGCCAGCACCGCGGCGTACCGGTGGGTGCGGGTCGCGATCGCGCGCAGCCCCTCGGGGCCGTGGTAGACGGCGTACATCGACGCGACCACGGCCAGCAGCACCTGGGCGGTGCAGATGTTGGAGGTCGCCTTGTCGCGGCGGATGTGCTGCTCGCGGGTCTGCAGCGCCAGCCGGTACGCCGGGCGGCCCTCGGCGTCGACGGAGACGCCGACCAGGCGGCCCGGGCAGGTGCCGCTCGAGGCCGGCGGCGACGGACATGTAGCCGGCGTGCGGGCCGCCGTAGAACAGCGGGACGCCGAAGCGCTGGCTGGAGCCGACGACGACGTCGGCGCCGAGCTCGCCGGGCGACTCGAGCAGGGTCAGCGCGAGCAGGTCGGCGGCGACGACGGCGAGCGCGTCGCGCTCGTGGGCCTGCTCGATCACCGGGCGCGGGTCGAGGACCCGGCCGGAGGCGCCGGGGTACTGCACCAGGACGCCGCACAGCTCGCCGTCGGGCAGCCCGTCGGTGAGGTCGGCGACGACGACCTCGATGCCCATCGCCTCGGCGCGGGTGCGGACCACGTCGATGGTCTGCGGCAGCGCGTCGGCGTCGACGACGAACGGGCCGGACGCCTTCTTGTTCGCCGCGGCGTACCAGCGTCATCGCCTCGGCGGCGGCGGTGCCCTCGTCGAGCAGCGACGCGTTGGCGGTCGGCAGGCCGGTGAGGTCGCCGACCACGGTCTGGAAGTTGAGCAGCGCCTCGAGCCGGCCCTGGGAGATCTCCGGCTGGTACGGCGTGTAGGCGGTGTACCAGCTCGGGTCCTCGAGCACGTTGCGCCGGATCACCGGCGGGGTGATCGTCGCGTGGTAGCCGAGCCCGATCATCGCCTCGCCCGGGCGGTTGGCGTGCGCGATCTGCGCGCAGCTCGCGGGCGGCGGCCTCCTCGCTCAGCGGCGTCGGGCAGGTCGAGGGTCTCGGCGGCGCGGATGCCGCCGGGGACCGCGGCGGCCATCAGCGCGTCGAGCGAGTCGAAGCCGAGCCGCTCGAGCATGGTGGCGATGTCGGCGTCGCGCAGGCCGATGTGGCGCTCGACGAACGGCAGCGCGCCGTCCAGCTCGGTCAGGGTGGGGCGGTCTGTCACGGGGGGCTCCTCGAAGATCGTTCGGGTGCCTCCCCCTCTGTCGGCACCGCCGATGGTGCCTTCAGAGTTGCCTGACCCGCACGGTCCTGGCGCCTGAGAGGTTCCGGGGAGGAATTGCCCCTTCGGCGCTCCGGCCCGCTGGCTGCGGACCGGGAGACTCTCCCGTGCGGGAGTGTCAGCGCGCCCAATCTACCGGCACCGGTGCAGACGACACGGCCCGCCGCCACGAGGGCGACGGGCCGATGTCGCGGTGGTCGAGTGGCGAGCCTCAGCCGGTCTTGCGGGCCGCGCGCCGGGCGGCGAGCTCGTCGCCGGCGACCGGCTCGGCGTCCGCGCTCGGCGGTGCGCTCGCTGGGCAGCTCGGCGAGGGTGCCCTCGATCTCGCGCCAGACACCGCCGATCGCGATGCCGAAGACGCCCTGGCCGCCCTGGAGCAGGTCGATGATCTCGTCGTTGCTGGTGCACTCGTAGACCGAGACGCCGTCGCTCATCAGCGTGACGCGGGTCAGGTCGTCGGTGCCGCGCTCGCGCAGGTGCTGGACGGCGGTGCGGATCTGCTGCAGCGAGATGCCGGCGTCGAGCAGCCGCTTGATGACCTTGAGCAGCAGGATGTCGTGGAAGGAGTAGAGCCGCTGCGAGCCGGAGCCCTTGGCGCCGCGGACGGTGGGCTCGATCAGGCCGGTGCGGGCCCAGTAGTCGAGCTGGCGGTAGGTGATGCCGGCCGCGTTGCAGGCGGTCGGGCCGCGGTAGCCGGTGTCACTGGGCAGCGGCGAGACGTCGTCGGTGAAGAGCAGACCCTGCTCCTCGGCCGCCTGGGCAGCCGAGCGCCGCCTCGACGTTCTCGCGCTGCTGCTCGTTCTCGTTCACACGGTCCTCCGCGGGCTACTCCGTTGGTCGTAACTCTCCGGGGAAGGTGCCGCTCGGCCCGACGAGCGGGCACCACAGCGGTGGAGTTACAACAGAGACAGTTCAAGGTAGGCCCCGTCCGCGGACCTCGGTCAACGACGTGGGCGGCGTGTCGCAACCCTCAACCTCAGGTTGAGGGTTAGGCCTGAGGCGCTCGTCGAAGTCCTCGGGGGTGACCTGGTCGAGGAACTCGCGGAACTTCTCGACCTCGTCCTCCTGCTCGGCGGGTACGGCGAGGCCGGCCTCGTCGAGGACCTCCTCGGCGCACACGATCCGGGTGCCGGTGCGCAGCGCCAGGGCGATCGAGTCCGACGGCCGGGCGCTGACCTCGGCGCCGGAGCCGAAGACCAGGTTCGCGAAGAAGACGCCGTCCTTGACGTCGGTGATCTGCACCTCGGTGAGCTCGTTGCCGGTCGCCTCCAGCACGTCCTTCAGCAGGTCGTGGGTCAGCGGCCGCGGCGGGACGACGCCCTGCTGGGCGAACGCGATCGCGGTCGCCTCGACCGCGCCGATCCAGATCGGCAGGTAGCGCTCCCCCGAGACCTCGCGCAGCAGCACGATCGGCTGGTTCGAGGGCATCTCGACCCGGACTCCCATGACATCGACTTCGCGCACGTCCATCACCCTACTCCGGGGTCGACGAGCCCTCAGACTCGACCGCAGCCCGGCCTTGACCAGGGTCGCGTGCAGCCGCACCGACAGCGCGGCGATCTCGCTGACGGTCTCCTCGGCGCGGGCCTTCGCGGCGGCGTCGCGGCCGCGCTTGTGCGGCGCGACGACCTGCTCGACCAGGCCGACCTCGCGGTCGGCGGCGGTCTTGAAGGCGCGCAGGTGCCGGGGCTCGAAGCCGAAGTCGGCCAGCTCGCGGGCGGTCTGGGCGATCACCAGGGCGTCGGTGTCGTAGTGGCCGGTGCCGGGCCGGGCGGCGATCAGGCCGTACTGCTCGAGCTGGTCGAGCAGCTCCTCGGAGATCTCCGCGATCTTCAGCAGCTCGCGCCGCGAGAGCCGCACGTTGTCGCGGCGGCGGAACGACTCCGCGCTCGGCAGCCCGTCGGCGGCCAGCGCGACCTTCGGGACGGTCGGCACGACCGGGTCGATCGGCGGCGGCTCGAGCCCGCGGTCGATCGCGTCGAGGTGCTCGCCGATCACCTTGCAGCGGCAGGTAGTGGTCGCGCTGCATCCGCAGCACGTAGCGCAGCCGGTCGACGTCGTCGTGGGAGAACTTCCGGTAGCCGGCCGGCGTGCGCTCGGGCTTGATCAGCCCCTTGTCCTCGAGGAAGCGGATCTTCGGGATGGTGATGCCCGGGAAGTCCGGACGCAGCCGGTCGAGGACCTCGCCGATGTTCATCCGCGCCCGTCCGGAGGCGGTCGCTGCCGGAAGCCACGCTCATCGAGCGGTGCTCATCAGCTCGCGTGGCCCGCGAAGAAGACCAGCCGGTACTTGCCGATCTGCACCTCGTCGCCGTCGTTGAGCTGGACCCGGTCGATCCGGTCGCGGTTGACGTAGGTGCCGTTCAGGCTGCCGACGTCGCTGACGGTGAACGACGTCGCCGGCGCGGCGGAACTCCGCGTGCCGGCGCGACACCGTCACGTCGTCGAGGAAGATCTCGCTGTCGGGGTGCCGGCCCGGCGTTGACGACGTCCGCGTCGAGCAGGAACCGGCTGCCCGCGCCCGGGCCGCGCTGGACGACGAGCAGCGCGTGCCCGGCCGGGCAGCGCGTCGACCGCGGCCGCGTCGACCGGGTTGAGCTGCCGGTCCGAGGTCTCGGCCTTGTCGCCGGCGCCGATCGCGATGGTGGCGGTGGACTCGCCGCCGACGGTCGGCGCACTGGCCGGGCGGTCGGCGGGTCAGCGAGACGGGTGCCGCACTGGGCGCAGAAGCGCGCGTCATCGGGGTTCTGCTTGCCACACGACGGTGCAGAACGGCATCGGTCTGTCCTTCGAGATCGGGTGCGCAAACCCTCAAGGCCGGGTTGAGGTTGACGGTTGCTCCGAACCTATCAGCCCGACCGCGCCGATCAAGCGGACTCGCGGCTCGAGCCGGCGTCAGGCCGTCGAGCGAGGCCTGGTACGCCGCCGCGTCGAGCAGCCCGTCGAGCTCGCCGCCGTCGGCCGGGACGACCTCGAAGAGCCAGCCGCCGCCGTACGGGTCGCTGTTGACCAGCTCCGGGGTCGCGTCGAGCGCGTCGTTGCGGGCGACGACCTCGCCGGTGACCGGCGCGTAGACGTCGCTGACCGACTTGGTCGACTCGAGCTCGCCGCAGGTCGTGCCGGCCTCGACCGTCTCGCCCACCTCGGGCAGCGAGACGTAGACGATGTCGCCGAGCGCGTCCTGGGCGTAGTGGGTGATGCCGATCCGCACCGAGCCCTCGTGCTCACCGGGCTCGCGGACCCACTCGTGCTCGCTGGTGTACTTCAGGTCGTCGGGGTACACGTCGTCTCCTCCGGTCGGCACGGATCGGCGCCGTTGTGCGCCAGCGTGAGGTTACTGCGCCGAGCCGGGCTCGGCGAACTCAGTCCTGCGGCAGCTTGACGACGCTCTCGATGTCGAGCGACGACGAGCTCGTCGACCTCGACCGTGGCGCCGTCCTCCTCGAACAGGTCGCGCGGGCCGGTCGGGAAGTCGACCGCCGCAGCCAGCGTGTGCGGGTCGCCGATCACGTCGATGACGTACGGCGAGGTGACCAGCTCGCCGCCGATCTCGAGCCCGCCGATGGCGTCCTCGACGGCGGTGTGCGCGACCACGCGGACCTGGCCGTTGACCTGGATCGCCTCGGCACCGGCGGTGCGCAGCTCCTGGATCATGTCGACCATGTCCTGCACCTCGATCGGGCCGTCCACCTCGGTGACGGTGATCCGGATGCCCGGACCGGTGACCGGCACCAGGCCGGCCAGGATCGCGAGGTTGTCGGCCTCCTCCTGGGCCTGGACGAGCGCGGCCTCGCGCGCACCGGTGCTCGACAGCAGGTCGTCGCGGGTGCTCTCGAGCCGGGCGATCTCGGCCTCGGCGCGCTGGCTGGTGCCGGCCAGTCCGTTGAGGACGTCGATCAGGTCCTGCTCGCGCAGGCTCGCCGTAGGTGTCGTCGACCTCGTTGAAGCGCACCTGGGTGACCGCGGCGAAGCCGAGCGCAGCGAGCAGCACGGCGACGACCACCTGCCCGCGGGTCGGCCGCAGCAGCGCGCCGCGGAGCCGCTCGCGACCGGTCGGCTGCGGCTCCTGGCTCGGGCGTGGCGGTCGGGCGTGGTGTCAGGCATGGAACAGGTGCCGTCGGATGGCGGCGACGTTGGAGAAGATCCGGATCCCGAGGACGACGATGACGCCGGTGGAGAGCTGGCCGCCGACGCCGAGCTTGTCGCCGAGGTAGACGATGCCGGCCGCGATCACGACGTTGCTGACGAACGAGACGACGAAGACCTTGTCGTCGAAGATCCCGTCGAGGTAGGCGCGCAGCCCGCCGAAGACGGCGTCGAGGGCGGCGACGACCGCGATCGGGAGGTACGGCTCGAGGCCGAGCGGGACGTCGGGCTGGAACACGATGCCCAGGACGATCCCGGCCAGCAGCCCGAGTGCTGCGATCACTGCGGCGCCTCCTTCGGCGGGTTCACGCTCTGCTCGTCGGTTGCGCCATCGACGTTGCGGAGCCGAAGCAGCCGCGGCGGCGCGGCCGGCAGCGACAGCTCGTCGACAGTGTCCATGCTCCACGGGAACCCGAGGGCCGTCGGCGATGTCGCGGAACAGCAGACCGCTGGAGGTCTCGATCAGGTCCGCCTGCAGGGTGGCGGGTTCGCCGATCGCCTGGACGACGTACGGCGGGGACAGCGGCCGCGAGTTGACCTGGATCGCGTCGCCCGAGTTGCGGATCGCCGAGCGCGACGTGAGCCGCTGGCCGTTGATCGAGATCGCCTCGGCGCCGGCCTTCCAGAGCCCGTCGACCAGCGGCCGCAGGTCGCGGTCGCGTGACCAGCCTCGCCGGTGGGGGCGTCGTCGACGGTCACCCGGACGCCGGGTCCGTGCACCGGCCCGAAGCCGGTCGTGGTCTGCAGCCGCTCGCGGCGCACCGCGGCCGCCTGGTGCTCGGCGGTCGACGTCGTCGAGCGTGGCCTGCAGGGCCAGGTTGTCCTCACGCATCGGGACGATCCGCCGCTGGAGGTGGGCGACGTCGGCGCGGCTGGCCTCGATCTGGTCGATCAGCGAGGCCCGGCTGGCGTCCTGCGACGCCCTCTTGCTCGGAGGTCTGGACGGCGGCGACCGTGACCAGCAGCCCGAAGACCGCGACCACGATCCCGGCCGTGCGGGTCGGGCGCCGGCGCGGCGGCGGCGCTCCGCCGTTCTCGGCTGCGCGGCGCTCGGCGACGTGCTGGTAGTCCTCGTCCAGGGACTGCTGGGTGATCAGGGTCAGCAGCGGCGTGTTGGCCCGGTCCGTGGGCGCCGCGGTCTCAGGCATCGGTGACCGCCCGACGCGCGCTCGGTGGTCTTCAGCAGGGTGCGGACCTGCCAGGCGTAGAGGATGCCGGCCCACCAGTAGAGCCCGATCCCCCACAGCGCGAACGCCCAGCCGAAGACGTTCGGCGAGGGTCGCGACCGTGCCCGTCGCCGTCGCCGAGGAGCAGCAGCGGGAACGCGTAGAGCAGGTTGAACGTCGCGGCCTTGCCGAGGAAGTGCACCGGCAGCGCGCTGTAGCCGCGGGTGCGCAGCAGCGGCACCAGCCCCCACAGCAGCAGGTCGCGCAGCGGCAGCGACAGCGCCACCCACCACGGGATGATGTCGCGCAGCGCGAGCCCGACGACGACGGCGAGGATGTAGAGCCGGTCGGCGACCGGGTCGAGGATCTGCCCGAGCGTCGAGGTCTGGTTGAGCCGGCGCGCGAGGTAGCCGTCGAGGAAGTCGGTGACGCCGGACAGCATCAGCACCGCCAGCGCCCAGCCAGTCGGCCTCGGGCCCGAGCACCAGCCACAGGAACAGCGGCACGCCCGCCAGCCGGAGCATGCTGAGCAGGTTGGGCACGCGTCCACACGCGGTTGCGCGTCGAGTCGTCCGCCACTGTCTCGCCTGTCTGCCTGGGTGTCTGCCGGGGGCAACCTTAGCCGCCGGTCGACCGTGCCATCCGATTCCGCGGAGCCCGACACGGGGACGTCCTCGAGGTGCGCGGCGTCGCGGATCTCGCCGACCAGCTCCTCGATGACGTCCTCGAGCGTCACCAGCCCGAGCGTGGTGCCGTCGGCGTCGACGACCCGGGCCAGGTGCGCGCCTCGCCGCTGCAGGGTCTCGAGCGCGTCGTGCAGCGCGTCGTCGGCGGCGACCGAGCGCGAACGGCCGGATCCACTTGTCGTCGACCGGCCGGGCGCGGCGCTCCTCGTCGGTCTCCAGCACGTCCTTGATGTGCAGGTAGCCGATCAGCTCGCCGTCGTCGGCCGCCACCGGGAACCGGCTGAAGCCGGTCGCCGCGCACAGCGCCTCGACGTCGGCCGCGCGTCGACCCACGGCGCACGGTCGTGAGCGACTCCGGCGGCATCAGCACGGCGGCGACGGTCTTCTCGGTGAAGCCGAGCGCGCCGGCCAGCCGGTCGTACTCGTCGGCCTCGAGCAGGCCCTCGCCGCGCGACTCCTCGACCAGCGCGGCGACCTCCTCGCGGGTGTACGTCGAGCTGACCTCGTCGCGTCGGCTCGACCCGAGCAGCCGCAGCGTGCCGTTCGCGATCGCGTTGAGCGACGACGATCAGCGGGCGCAGCACGGTGACGATGCCCCAGCATCGGCGGGCCGAGCACCAGCGCCGCGCGGTCCGGCCCGGCGAGCGCGATGTTCTTCGGGACCATCTCGCCGAGCACGACGTGCAGGTAGACCACGATCGGCAGCGCGATCACGAACGACGATCGGGTGCAGCAGGTCGTCGCGGCACGTGCAGCGGCGTGCGAGCACCGGCTCGACCAGGTGGGCGACCGCCGGCTCGCCGACGGCACCGAGCACCAGCGAGCAGACCGTGATGCCGAGCTGGTTGACCGCCGATCACCAGCGAGATGTTCTCCATCGCGCGCAGCGTGGTCCGCGCCATCCGCGACCCGGCCTCGGCGCGCGGCTCGATCTGGGTGCGCCGGGCCGAGACGAGCGCGAACTCGGCGCCGACGAAGAACGCGTTGCCGAGCAGCAGCGACGGCGACGAGCGATGGCGGTCAGGCTGCTCATCGGTCCGCCTCCCGTCGCTCGGCGCGTCCAGCAGGCGGCAGCGACAGCCGGTCGATCCGCAGCCCGTCCATCCGCTCGACGGTGAGGACCGCGAGCTGCTCGCGCGGCTCGTCGGGGTCGGACCGGTCGGGCACCGGGACCTCGGCGACGTCGCCGACGCTCGGGCACCCGGCCGAGCACCTGGAGCACCAGGCCGGCGATGGTGTCGTAGTCCTCGTGGTCGGGCAGCTCGATCCCGGTGAGGTCCTCGACCTCGTCGGGGCGCAGCAGGCCGGACAGCGACCAGCTGCCGTCGCGCTCGCTGGCGGGCGTTGGCGCTGAGCCGGTCGTGCTCGTCGGAGATGTCGCCGACGATCTCCTCGACGACGTCCTCGAGCGTGACGATGCCGGCGAAGCCGCCGTACTCGTCGAGGACGACCGCCATCTGGAAGCCGTCCGTGCGCAGCAGCGCGAGCAGCGGGTCGAGGCGCAGCGAGTCGGGGACGACGATCGGCTTGGCCATCAGGTGCTTGACCTTGGTCGTCGACCGCTCGCTGCACCGGCAGCGCGACGGCGTGCTTGACGTGCACGGTGCCGACGACGTTCTCGTCGTCGTCGAGCACCGGGAACCGGGAGTGCCCGGTCTCGCGGGTCAGCTCGATGACGCGCGTTGGCGCGGTCGTTGACGTCGAGGCTGGTGCGTCCGCACCCGCGGCGTCATGATCTCGCCGGCCGTGCGGGTGCCGAACTCCACCGACCGCTCCATCAGCTCGGCGGTCTCGACGTCGAGGGTGCCGAGGTGCGGCGGAGCGCTGGATCAGCGAGGCGAGCTCGGTCGAGCTGCGGGCCGAGCGCAGCTCCTCCTGCGGCTCGATGCCGAGGCGACGCACGATCGCGTTGGCCGAGCCGTTGAGCAACCGGATCGGCAGCCGCGATCGACGGCGGTGAACATCGCGCTGGAAGCGCTGGGTCGCCCGCGCGACCTGCATCGGCTGCGCGAGCGCGAGGTTCTTCGGCACCAGCTCGCCGAAGATCATCGTGAGGACGGTGCCGAGCGCCAGGCCGATGCCGAGCGCGATCGGCGTGACGGCGCCCTCGGGCACGCCGGCGGCTCGCGAGCGGGCCGTCGATCAGGTCGGCGATCGCCGGCTCGGCGAGGAAGCCGATCGCGAGGTTGGTGATCGTGATGCCGACCTGGGCGCCGGAGAGCTGGGTCGACAGCGAGCGCAGCGCCTGCTGGACGCCGCGGCGCGCCGCGGTCACCGGCCGCGGCGGCCCGGTCGACCTGGCTGCGGTCGACGGTGACGAACGAGAACTCGGCGGCGACGAACACGCCGCAGGCGAGGATCAGGAGCAGGGCTGCGGCCAGCAGCAGCCACGCGGTCATCGGCGCTCTCCCAGGGGACCAGGATCAATCAGGGAGAGCGGCGGACTTTGAGAGCCGTCCATGGGCGGTGCGTCGTGTCCTCACTGGGTGGGGGCGTTTCCCAGAACTGTACCGGCGTGACACGACCCGGCGACATTCGACGAACCCCCACCCGAACCGCGGATCTCGCCCTACCCTGTTCCTGGCCGCGGGCCGCCCTTCCACTCGGGAAGCGAACGGGCACCGTGACAACTCGGTGGAGTCGCCAGCACATGTCCGCTCGTTCCGCTCGCGCATCGCGCCGCGCCCTGCTCGGGGGCGCCGCGGCAACCACGGCCGCAGTCGGCGGTCGCCGGCCCCGCCGCGGCCGCGTCGTACTCCCCGCGCGCACTACCGGGGCAGCCCGCTGCTCGGCACCCAGGCCCGGCACCTGGTCGGCCGGTTCTCGTACGGCGTCACGCCCGGCCCTCGCCGACGAGGTGCGCGCGCGCCGGCGGTGCCCGGGCGTGGTTCGACCGCCCAGCTCGACCCGGCGTCGATCCCGGACCGGCCGGCGCGACCGGGCTGCGCGCCTGGTGGCCGAGCCTGTCGCGCGGACGCCACCGAGCTCTGGAACCGCGCAGCGCGAGGAGGTCGAGGGCGGCTGGGAGGTGATGGCCGACTACCAGCGCTGGGTGCTGCGTGCGCCGGATCCGCTCGCGCCGCCAGGTGCTCGAGGTGATGACCGAGTTCTGGGAGAACCACTTCAACGTGCCGGTCAACGGCGACGCGCAGGGCATTCTGGCGCGCCGCAGTACGGCGACGTGATCCGCGCGCGACGCGCTCGGCCGCTTCGAGGACCTGCTGCACCGGCGTGATCACCCACCCGGCGATGCTGATCAACCTCGACAACGTCAGCTCCACCGCCGCAGCACCCCAACGAGAACCTCGGCCGCGAGCTGCTCGAGCTGCACACCGTCGGCCGCGGCGAGTACGACGAGGACGACGTCAAGGACTCCGCCCGGATCCTCACCGGCTGGAGCGTCGACATGTGGGACACCTTCCAGGCCGAGTACCGCACCAAGTGGCACTCCCGCGGCCCGGTCAGGTGCATGGGGTTCACGCACGCGCAACGCCGACGCCGACGGCCGCGCCGGTCACCCGCGAGTACCTCACGCTACCTGGCCCACCACCCGGCGCACCGCCCGGCGGGTCGCCCGCAAGCTCGCCGTGAAGTTCGTCCGCGACGACCCGCCGGCAGCCGCTGGTCGACCAGCTGGCCCAGGTCTACCTCGACAACGACACCGCGATCCGCCCGGTGCTGCGGGCGCTCGTCGACTCCGCGGCGTTCGCGAGCTGCGGTCGGCGCCAAGGTGCGCGACCCCGGCGAGGACCTGGTGGCGACGTACCGCGCCCTCGACGTCCGGCTCGGCCAGGCCGCCGGCGGGCGACGCCGGCGACCAGTACGCCGCCAACGCAGCTGCTGTGGCAGGTCGACGGCATCGGCACCAAGCCGTTCGACTGGCCGCGGCCCGACGGGCAGCCGATCGACAACGACGTCCTGGGCCTCGCCCGTCGCGGCTGCTGGCCTCGATGGAGGTGCACCTGAGCCTGAGCGGCGGCTGGTGGCCCGACGAGGGCGATCACCTACCACCCGCCCGCGTGGTGGGTGCCCGAGGTTCCCGATGCGCTTCGACCTGCTCGTCGACCACATGTCGCAGCTGATCCTGCACCGGCGCTCGACCGCCGCAGCTGCTGGAGGCGTGCTGCCTCGCGGTCGACGTCGAGCCGCGCGAGCGGATCACCCGCGACCACGGCGTCGTCCAGTGGAACATGCCGCGGCTGCTGACCACCTTCCTCGACTCCCCCGCCCACCTGACCCGGTGACCGCCGATGACCCACGACTCCGAGCCCTGCTGCCCCGAGTTCGCCGCGGATGTCGCGCCGCGGCCTGTTCTCCGGCGCCGTCGCGCTCGCCGGCGCGACCACGATCGTCGGCTCCGCCGCGATCACCACCTCGGCCGCCGCCGCGACGCCCGCGTCGTCGGTCCTGGTCGTGCTGTCGCTGCGCGGCGCCGCCGACGGGCTCTCGCTCGTGGTGCCGCACGCCGACCCCGTCTACTACAGCGCCCGGCCGCGGATCGCCGTCCCGGCCGACCAGCTGCTCGCCAAGGACGCGATGTTCGGCCTGCACCCGCAGCTCGCGCCGCTGCTGCCGCTGTGGAACGCCGGCAAGCTGGCCGCCGTACACGCGACCGGGCTGCCGGCGCCGAACCGCTCGCACTTCGCCGCGATGGAGGAGGTCGAGGACGCCGACCCCGGCTCGGACGACGCGCACCGGCTGGCTGAACCGGCTGATCGGCACCGACGCCGGGCAGCTCGCCGCTCCAGGGCTTCAACGTCGGCGGCGGCGTCGTCCCGACCTCGCTCTACGGCCCGCAGCCGGTGATGTCGGCCGGCAGCGTCGACTCGGTGCACATCCCCGGCGACGACAAGTGGGACACCACCAAGGGCCGGCGCGCGCTCGCTGCACACGCTCTGGGACGGCGACCGCAGCACGCTCGGCACCGCGATGCGCTCGATGTTCGACGCGCTCGACGACTTCGCGCCGGTGCGCGAGACCGCCGACCAACGTCGACGACTACCCGCGACACCGACCTCGGCCGCGCGCTGGCCGAGGTGGCCCGGGTGATCCGCGGCAACGTCGGCGTCGAGGTGATCACCGTCGACCAGGGCGACTGGGACATGCACTCCGACATCGGCACCGTCGAGCGCGGCTGGATGCGCAACAACGCCGCGCGACCTCGCCGGCGTCGATCGCCGCGTTCTTCGCCGACCTCGGCGACCAGGCCGGCAAGGTCACGCTGGTGACGATCAGCGAGTTCGGCCGCCGGGTCGTCGAGAACGCGAGCGACGGGCCTCGACCACGGCTACGGCAACGTGATGTTCGTGGCCGGCGCCGGCGTCAAGGGCGGCAAGTACTACGGCACCTGGCCCGGGCCTCACCGACGACGGCGACGCCGACCTGCTGGTCACCACCGACTACCGCAGCGTGCTGGCCGAGGTCGTGTCCACGCGCTTCGGCGCGTCGACCGCCGCGGTCTTCCCGCGGTTCCAGCCCGAGTCCGTCGGCGTGATGACGTCGCTCTGACGACCCTCGACAAGAACACGTTCTAGTTGCGACAGTGACGCCCGTGCGCGTCATCCAGTGGGCCACCGGCGGCGTCGGCAGGGCAGCGATCGAAGGCATCCTCCTCCACCCCGACCTCGAGCTGGTCGGGTGTTGGGTGCACTCCGACAGCAAGCACGGGCTCGACGTCGGCGAGATCCTCGGCATCGAGCCGATCGGCGTACTCGCCACCAGCAGCATGGACGAGATCCTCGCGATGGACGCCGACGCGGTCGTCTACTCGCCGCTGATCCCGAACCGCGACGAGGTCGCCGCGATCCTGCGCTCGCGGCAAGAACGTCGTCACGCCGGTCGGCTGGTTCTACCCGACCGAGAAGGACGGCGCTCCCCTCGCCGCCGCCTGCGCCGAGGGCGGCAGCGACGCTGCACGGCACCGGCATCAACCCCGGCGGGATCACCGAGCTGCACCCGCTGATGTTCTCGGCGCTCTCCTCGGCGGTGACGTTCGTGCGCGGCGAGGAGTTCTCCGACATCCGCACCTACAACGCTCCCGACGTCGTCCGCCACATCATGATGTTCGGCGGCAAGCCCGAGGAGGCGATGGGCGGCCCGATGCTCGGGCTGCTCTCCGGCGGCTTCATCCAGTCGGTCCGGATGTGCGTGGACACGCTCGGCTTCGCCGCCGAGCCGCGGATCCGCACGTCGCAGGAGGTCGCGGTCGCCACCGCCCCGATCGACACCCCGATCGGCGTGATCGAGCCCGGGCACGTGGCCGGTCAGCGCTTCGTCTGGGAGGCGTACGTCGGCGAGACCTGCGTCGTCCGGATCGCCGTCAACTGGCTGATGGGCGAGGAGCACCTCGACCCGCCGTGGGAGTTCGGCCCGCAGGGCGAGCGGTTCGAGGTCGAGGTCCAGGGCGACCCGAGCAGCTTCGTCACCATCAAGGGCTGGCAGCCGGACACCGTCGCGGAGGGCCTGGTGCGCAACCCCGGCGTGATCGCGACCGCGTTCCACTGCGTGAACTCGATCCCGTACGTCGTCGCCGCCGAGCCGGGCATCAAGACCTACCTGGACCTGCCGCTCATCGCCGGTCGGGCGCACCCCGACCTCCGCTGACCGGCTGGATGCCGCCGGTCCTGCTGAACCGGTCCATGGCGTCGTTGGCATCGCCGCTGACGGCGTGCACAGCGCGGCCACCGCGACCACGACCGCCGTGATGGACGTGCAGATCCGCATCGAAGTTCCCCCGACCTTCGGAATGCCGCCATGGTGCCACGCACCTGGTGCAGGCCGGTATCCGGAGGGCGAGTCGCAGCTACTTGCGGATCGTTCAGCCGGCGACGGTCTCCTCGAACTCCGCGACCAGGTCGGCCATCACGTCGGCGACCGGGCGGACCTCGTTCATCCGGCCGACGATCTGGCCGATCGGCATCGAGATCACGTCGGGGTTGTTGGAGGCGCTGATCCGGTTGTGCGCCTCGGCGACGAGCAGGTTCTGCAGCGGCATCGGCAGCGGCGCCGGTGCGCCCTCCTCGTTCCAGGCCTCGGTCCACTTGGTCTTCAGCAGCCGCGCGGGCTTGCCGGTGTAGACGCGGGTGCGGACGGTGTCGGACGACGTCGCGCGGGTGAACGCGGTCTCCCAGGCCTCGGAGTTGGCGGCGCCCATCAGCTGGTACTCCTCGGTGCCGAGCCAGATCGAGCCCATCCAGGCACCCTGCGAGCCGAGCGCCAGCGACGCGGCGATCTGCCGGCCGGAGCCGATGCCACCGGCGCCGAGCACCGGCACGTCCGGGCCGACCGCGTCGACGATGTCGGGCTGGAGCACCATGCTGGCGACCTCACCGGTGTGGCCACCGGCCTCGTAGCCCTGGGCGACGATGATGTCGACGCCGTTCGCGACGTGCGAGAGCGCGTGCTTCGCGGCGCCGGCGAGCGCGGCGACCTTGATGCCGTGCTCGTGGCACTTCTCGATCACGTCGACCGGCGGCGAGCCGAGCGCGTTGGCGATCAGGACCGGCCGGTGCTTCAGCGCCACGTCGAGGTGCGAGCGGGCGACCGAGTGCAGCCAGCCCAGGACGCCCTCGCGGCCCTCGCCCTCCGGGCAGCGGCGGTACGCCGAGCTTGAGCAGCGTCTCGTCGACGAACTTCTTGTGCTCCTCGGGGATCATCGCGCCGAGGTCGATCGAGGTGCCCTCGGTCGGGATCTTCATCGGCATCACGATGTCGACGCCGTACGGCTTGCCGTCGGTGTTGTCGTCGAGCCAGGTCAGGATCCGCTCGAGCTCCTCGGGGTCGTTGAACCGCACGCAGCCGAGGACGCCGAGGCCGCCCGCGCGCGACACCGCGGCCGCGACGTGCTCGGACGGGGTGAACGCGAAGATCGGGTAGTCGATCCCGAACTCGTCACACAGGGGGGTACGCATGCTGGCTCTCCCGAGGTCAGTGGTCAGACGGAGGTCGGGTCGACGGTGGCGGCCTTCGCGGCGAAGCCGGCCAGCGCCAGCTCCTTGGCCGCGGGGTACTGCGCCTTGCCGGCGGCGTTGCGCGGCACCCGGTCCACGAGGGTGAGGGTGCGCGGCAGCTTGTAGCCGGACAGGTGCGCGCGCAGGTAGGTGCGCAGGTCCTCGAGCTCGAGCGACTCGCCCTCGCGCAGCTCGACGACCGCGGCGACGGCCTGGCCGTACTTCTCGTCGGGGACGCCGACCACGAGCACGTCGTACACGCCGGGGTGTCCCTTGATGGCCATCTCGACCTCTTCGGGGTACACCTTCTCGCCGCCGGTGTTGACGCAGTTCGAGCCGCGGCCGAGCAGGGTCACCCGGTGGCCCTCCTCGATCCGGGCGAAGTCGCCGGGCACCGAGTAGCGCTCGCCGTCGATCTCCAGGAACGTCGCGGCCGACTTGACCGGGTCCTTGTAGTAGCCGACCGGCACCGAGCCACCGCGGCCGAGCCGGCCGACCTTGCCGATGTCGGTGTCGGGGTCGAGGAGCTGGTTGTCCTCGTCGAGGACCACGCTGCTGGCGGCCAGCCCGACGACCGGGCCGTCGGTGGAGATGTTGTTGGCGTCCGGCCATCCCCATCCCCTGGAAGCCGGTCTCGGTGGCGCCGACGGAGTCGGTGAAGACCGAGTTCGGGAACGCCGCCATCCAGCGCGCCTTGACCGGCGGGCTGAAGATCGCCGCGCTGCTCGAGATCGCGAACAGGCTGGAGGCGTCGTACGGCGTGCCGGTCGCGGCCTTGGCCTCGTACGCCTCGATCAGCGGCCGGGCCATCGCGTCGCCGGTCATGAAGATCAGCTGGATCTTGTCGGCCTCGATGATCTCCCAGGTGCGGACCGGGTCGAACTTCGGCTCGAGGATCGTGAGGTGGCCGGCGAACAGGTGCATCAGCAGGCCGGACTGGGCGCCGCCGTGCATCAGCGGGCTGAGCGGGAACGTCGCCATCCGCGGGTCGTTGGCCTGGCCGGACTGGGTGTACTCCTCCAGCAGGTCGCCGGTGTAGAAGTCGGTGCCGCCGCCGAGCACGCGCCACCAGTCCTCCTGGCGCCACATGACGCCCTTCGGGAAGCCGGTGGTGCCGCCGGTGTAGATGATGTGGATGTCGTCGGGGCTGCGCTCGTCGAAGTCGCGCTCGGCGCTCTGGCCGGCCACCGCGTCGTCGTAGTGCACGCCGCCGTACGACGAGAAGTCGGACTGGTCGTCCGGGGTCCAGCGCGTCGTCGACGACGACGGCGACCTTCAGCTTCTCGTGCTTGTCCCAGCAGGCCGCGACCAGCGGCGCGTAGGACCGCTCGTGGATGACGGCGACGACGTCGGCGTTCTCGAACAGGTAGTTGAGCTCGCCCTCGACGTAGCGGTAGTTCACGTTGATCATCACCGCGCGGATCTTGACGATCGCGAGCATCGCCACGACGTGCTCGATGCTGTTCTTGGCGTAGATCGCGACGTGCTCCCCCGGCTGGACGCCCTGGGCCTGCAGATAGTGCGCGAGACGGTTGGAATCCGCCTCCAGCTCGGCATAGGTGACGACCCGGTCACCGACCTTGAGGGCGGCGTTTCCTGGGGCAGCATCGACGGCGTGTTCGAAGAGGTCAGCGATGTTGAGAGCCACGTCGCGAGACTAGAACACGTTCTTGTTTTTGGCTAGCATCCCCCATGACCAGCGCTGACGCACCCCACTGCCTCGTCGAGCAGGACGGCCACAAGCTCATCGTCACGATGAACCGGCCCGAGTCTCGCAACGCGCTCTCCGGCGAGATGATGGCGATCATGGAGGAGGCCTGGGACCGGGTCAACGAGCGACGACTCGATCCGGGTCTGCATCCTCACCGGCGCCGGCGGCTACTTCTGCGCGGGCATGGACCTCAAGGCCGCGACCAAGCGCTCACCGGACGAGAGCTTCAAGGCCGGCTTCGACCCGTCGGTCATCAAGGGGCTGCTCAAGGGCTTCCGGCTGACCAAGCCGCTGATCGCCGCCGTCGAGGGCCCGGCGATCGCCGGCGGCACCGAGATCCTCCAGGGCACCGACATCCGGATCGCCGGCGAGTCCGCCCGGTTCGGCGTCGCCGAGGCGAGGTGGAGCCTCTACCCGATGGGCGGCTCCGCCGTCCGCCTCCCCCGGCAGATCCCGTACACGATCGCCATGGACCTGCTGCTGACCGGCCGCGCCATCAAGGCGCCGGAGGCCAAGGAGATCGGCCTGATCGGGCACGTCGTGCCCGACGGCGAGGCGCTCGCCAAGGCGCACGAGATCGCCGACCTGATCTGCGCCAACGGCCCGCTCGCGGTGAAGGCCATCCTGAAGACGGTCCGCGACTCCGAGGGCAAGCACGAGGAGGACTGCTGGGCCGACGACGCCAAGGTCGGCATGGCCGTCTTCGCCTCCGAGGACGCCAAGGAGGGCCCGCGGGCGTTCGCCGAGAAGCGCGCCCCGAAGTTCCAGGGCCGCTGATTCTCGTCGAGACACCCCAAGTGGTTGGCCCTGGGCCCCAAATGACCACCAGTTTGTGTGTCTCGACGATCAACCAGCCGCCGGACTCGGCTACAGCATCCGGGGCACCAGGCGCTTGCCGATCACCATCGCCAGGTGCGCTGCCAACGCGACGAAGAACGCGATGTGTGCGGCGACGTGGAGCGGCAGCAGGTCGTCGTCGCCGAGGACCAGCGCCAGACCGGTCAGCGGGACGACGAACAGCAGCGTCAGCAGGGCCACCTCGGTGGCGTGCACGAGCCGCTGCTGGGTCCCGGTGAGGCTCGGGTCCCAGGGCGGCAGGCCGGTCCGCCGCCACAGCACCCGGAGCAGCGCGAGGGTGAGGATGGTCAGGCCGAGCGGCGACGTGGATCTTCAGCAGGTCGGGGTCGGCGTCCCCGCCACGGCCGCGACCGTGGCCACTCCCCTCGCCGCGGCCGCGACCCCGGCCGTGCCCGCTGTCGTCGCCCTCCATCGCGTAGCCGACGACGAACTGCGCCACGATCGCGAGCACCGTCAACCAGTGCAGGGACTTCGTGACGACGCCGTAGCCGTGCTCGCCGTTGCGCAGCCGCATCGACTCAGCCTACGGAGCGGTCTCCGGTCCAGTACTGCGCCCGCAGCGCCTTCTTGTCCGGCTTGCCGAGCCCGGTCAGCGGCAGCGAGTCGGCGACGATCACCTGCTTGGGCGCCTGGATCGAGCCCTTGCGCTCCTTGACCATCTCCTGGATCTCGGCGGTCATGGGTGCGATCGACTCCTCGTCGGTCGCCGCGTCCGAGCGGAGTACGACGATCGCGGTGACCGCCTCGCCGAACTTCTCGTGCGGGGTGCCGATCACGCCGACCTGGGCGACCGCCGGGTGCTCGGCGACGACGTCCTCGACCTCGCGCGGGAACACGTTGAAGCCGCCGGTGACGATCATGTCCTTGGTCCGGTCGACGATGAACCAGAAGCCGTCCTCGTCCTCGCGGGCGACGTCGCCGGTGTGCATCCAGCCGTCGCGGAACGTCTCGGCGGTCTCGTCGGGCAGGTTCCAGTAGCCGCCGGCCAGCAGCGGGCCGGCCACGCAGATCTCGCCCGGCTCCCCCACCGGCACCCGGTTGCCGTCCTCGTCGAGCAGCGCCGTACGCAGGAACGCCGAGGGCCGGCCGCAGGACGACAGCCGCGCCTCGTCGTGGTCGCCCTTGGCCAGGTAGCTGATCACCATCGGCGCCTCGGACTGGCCGTAGTACTGGGCGAAGATCGGGCCGAACCGGTCGATCGCCTCCTTGAGCCGGACCGGGTTGATCGCGGAGGCGCCGTAGTAGACGGTCTCCAGCGACGACAGGTCGCGGGTGCGCGAGTCGGGGTGGTCCATCAGCGCGTAGAGCATCGACGGCACCAGCATGGTCGCGGTGATCTTCTGCTCCTCGATCGTCCTGCAGCACCTCGGCCGGGTCGAACTTGGCGAGCACGTAGAGCGAGCCGCCCTTGATCACGGTCGGCACGAAGAACGCGGCGCCGGCGTGCGACAGCGGCGTGCACATGAGGAACCGCGGCGACTCCGGCCACTCCCACTCGGACATCTGGATCTGGGTCATCGTGTTCATCGCGCGCGACGTGCCGATGACGCCCTTGGGCTTGCCGGTCGTGCCGCCGGTGTAGGTGATCGACACGATGTGGTCGGGCTCGCAGGGTCACCGCCTCGAGCGGCTGCGGGTCGAACGACGCGGCGGCGGCGGTCAGGTCGAAGCCGACGTGGCTGAGCTCCTCGGGCACCGGCCCGATGGTCAGCACCTTCTCGAGCTTCGGGCACTTCTCGAGCAGCCCGAGCGCGCGCTCGACGAACATCGGCACCGGGTCGATGGTGAGCGTGGTGATCTCGGCGTCGTTGATGACGTAGGCGTGGTCGTCGAGCGAGCCGAGCGGGTGCAGCGACGTACGCCGGTAGCCCCTGGGTCTGCCCGGCGCCGAGGATGAACAGCACCTCCGGCCGGTTCAGCGCGAGCAGCGCCCCCGCCGTACCGCGGCCGGCGCCGAGCGCCTCGAACGCCTGGATGTACTGGCTGATCCGCTCGGCGGTCTGGCCGCCGGTGAGCGTGGTGTCCCCGAGGTACATGACCGGCTTGTCCCGGTGCCGCTTGAGTGCGGCGACCATCAGGTGGCCGTTGTGCGTCCCGACTCGCATGTCGTCCGTCATGCGCCCGAGACTAGAACGTGTTCTACGTCTGCGCCAGCCTCGCGAACACCGCGTCGAGTCCCGAGCGCACCGCCTCCGGCACTCCGGCGTCCCGGACGTGCCGCGCGAACTGCTCGTTCAGACCGCCCGGTGTCGCGACCTCGTGCGCGAGCGCGTCGTAGTCGGGCGCGCCCGTCAGTTGCTCCGCGGTCCCGGCGTAGAGGGCGGCGACGTAGCGGCGTGCCTGGTCGTCGGGCACTCCCTGGTCGCTGACCCAGCGCGCCAGGGACGCCAGGTGCTCGAAGTGCGCAGCCACCGTGGTCGACGGGACGATCAGCGCCTCGAACAGCCGCTCGTCGTCGGTCGCCACGACGTCGCCGAGACGACCCCAGAACGCCACCGCCTCGGGCAGCGCCGGATGCACCGGGATCGCGCCCCGCCGTACCGCCGCCGACGGCATCGGGATCGAGCGGGCCACCCGGGTGGCCGGGGCGACCAGCCGCTCGACCTCCGCCAGCGCGACGCCGGCCAGCACGCTGAGGACCACCTGGTCGGGGCGGAACCGAAGCCCGGTGAGGACGTCCGTCGCCTGGCCGGGCAGGACGCAGACGAGCACGACGCCCGCCGCGTCGACCACGGCCTGGTTGTCGGGAGCCACCGTGACGGAGTCCAGCCGCGCGGCCAGGTCTGCCGAGGTCGCCGCCGACCGCGGGGAGAGGACGACCGCCGGAGGATCCTCGAGGCAGAGCCCGGTGACGATCGCGGCGGCGAGCGAGCCGACCCCGATCACGCCGTACGTCGTGCTCACGTCGAGCAGCTCGGCGACCGAGCGCACCTCGTCGGCCGAGCGGCAGCTCAGGAGCAGCGTGGTCACGCCGGTCTCCTCCCACTGCGCGACCTTCTCCTTCACCTCGCCGGCGGTGCCGATGATGTGCATGTCGTCGACCAGCTCGTCGGGGATCAGCGCGGTGGCGCGGTCCTTCTCGCCGCTCAGGTACAGCTTCTGCACCTCGGCGGCCAGCTCCTCGTAGCCCATCCGGACGAAGACCTGGTTGTGGAAGTTGGCCTCCTTCGCGCCCATCCCGCCCATGTAGAGCGAGACGAACGGGCGCATCGCGTCGAGCACGGCCGCCTTCTCCTCGGCGTTGGCGACCACCTGGAGGTGGCAGGTCGCGGCGATCTCGAAGTCGGCTCGCGGGTACGCCGGCGCGCCCGGGCCGGGCGAAGCCCTCGTCGAGCCAGGGCCGGTACATGTCGGCGGACTTCGGCGTGTAGAAGATCGGGATCCAGCCGTCGGCGATCTCGGCGGTCTGCGCGACGTTCTTCGGACCCTCGGCGCCGAGCCAGATCGGCACGTCCGCGCGGAGCGGGTGCACGATCGGCTTGAGCGGCTTGCCGAGGCCGGTGGCGTTCTCGCCGGTGAGCGGCAGCGGGTAGTGCGGGCCGTCGTTGGTGACCTTGTCCTCGCGGGCCAGCACCTTGCGGATGATGTCCACGACCTCGCGGGTGCGGGCGAGCGGCTTGCCGAACGGCTGGCCGTACCAGCCCTCGACGACCTGCGGACCGCTCACGCCCATGCCGAGGATGACCCGGCCGCCGGAGAGGTGGTCGAGCGTCATCACGTGCATCGCGATCGACGTCGGCGTCCGCCCGGACATCTGCACGATCGACGTACCGAGCTTGATCCGCGAGGTCTCGCGGCCCCACCAGGCCAGCGGGGTGAACGCGTCACTCCCCCACGCCTCGGCGGTGAAGACCGCGTCGAACCCGGCGTCCTCGGCCGCGGCGACGAGCTCGGCGACACCCTGCGGGGGCTGTGCTCCCCAGTACCCGAGCTGCAGTCCGAGCTTCATCTCACATCTCTCCTGTCGTGGGGTGCTTGCCGAAGTGTAGAACGTGTTCTAGTTTCAGACCATGACACGAACACTGTCAGCACCGGTCACCGTAGCGTTCGACTACACCCGCTCGACCGGGCCGGTCATCGGCCGGTTCCTCACCGGGCTCCGCGACGGCGTCGTCGTCGCCGGGCGCACGTCGGCCGGCGAGGTCGTCGTACCGCCGCTGGAGTTCGATCCCGTGACCCACGAGGCCACCACCGACTTCGTCGAGGTCGCGCCGGTCGGCACCGTGACGTCGTGGTCGTGGGTCCCCGAGCCGGTCGCCGGCCAGCCGTTCGACCGGCCGTTCGCGTTCGCGCTGGTCACCCTGGACGGCGCCACCCGGCCGTTCTTCCACGCCGTGGACGTGTCCTCCCCCGACGAGATCAGCACCGGGATGCGGGTCCAGGTCCGCTGGGCCGAGGAGCGCATCGGCGCGATCACCGACATCGCGTGCTTCGAGCCGCTCGACTCGGCGGTTGAGGTGCGAAGCGCGCCAGCGCAGCCTCGAAACCACTGACCCCGTGACCCGCGTCGTCACGCCGGTGTCCCTCGACTACCTCTACGCCGCCAGCCCCGAGGAGTCGGCGTTCTACCGCGGCCTCAACGAGGGCCGGATCGTCGGCCAGCGCTGCCCGACGTGCACCAAGGTCTACGTGCCGCCGCGCAGCGCCTGCCCGGCCGACGGCACACCGACCGCCGAGGAGGTCGAGGCTCCCAGACCGGGCACCGTCACGACGTTCTGCATCGTCAACGTGCCGTTCCTCGGCCAGAAGATCACGCCGCCGTACGTCTCGGCGTACGTGCTGCTCGACGGCGCCGACATCGCCGTCCTGCACCTGATCCTCGGACTCCCTGCCGACGAGGTGCGGATGGGGATGCGGGTCGAAGGCCGTGTGGAAGCCGCGCGAGGAGTGGTGCTACTCGCTCGAGAACATCGACCACTTCGCGCCGGCCGACGAACCGGACGCGGACTACGACACCTACAAGCAGCACCTCTGAGAGGGAACGACAGGTGAGAGACGTCGCGATCGTTGGGTTCGCCCAGCGCCAGATGGAGGAGTTCGACGGGTCGCCCACATGTGTGGAGCTGCTCGTCCCGCTCTTCGCCGAGCTGCTACGAGCAGACTCGGCTGGACCCGGCACGACATCGGCTTCTGGTGCTCGGGATCCTCCGACTACCTGGCCGGCCGGTCGTTCTCGTTCGTGCAGGCGGTCGACGCGATCGGCGTGATCCCGCCGGTCAACGAGTCGCACGTCGAGATGGACGCCGCGTGGGCGCTCTACGAGGCCTGGCTGAAGATCCAGACCGGCGAGGTCGACACCGCGCTCGTCTACGGCTTCGGCAAGAGCTCGGCCGGCGTGCTCCGCCGTACCCTCGCGCTCCAGCTCGACCCGTACTCGATGACGCCGCTGTGGCCGGACACCGTGTCGCTGGCCGGCCTGCAGGCGCGGGCCGGCATCGACGCCGGCGTCTGGGACGAGCGGGCGATGGCCGAGGTGGTCAACCGCTCGCTGACGGACGCGGAGAAGAACGAGTACGCCATCCGCAAGGGTGGCTCCACCGTCGACGAGCTGCTCGCCCGGCCGATGTACGCCGACCCGCTGCGCAAGCACGACTGCGCGCCGGTCACCGACGGGGCGGCCGCGATCGTGCTGGCCGCCGGCGACCGGGCCCGGGCCGTCTCCGACCGGCCGGCCTGGATCTCCGGCCTCGCCCACAACGTCGACCCGATCAGCATGGGCAACCGCGACCTCACCCGCTCCCCCTCGGCCGCCGCGGCTGCGGCCGGCGTCGACCTGTCCGGCATCGAGGTCGCCGAGCTGCACGCGCCGTTCAGCCACCAGGAGCTGGTGCTGCGCACCGAGCTCGGCCTGGCCGACGACGTCGCGATCAACCCGTCCGGCGGGCCTCTCGCCGGCAACCCGATGTTCACCGGCGGCCTGATCCGGTTCGGCGAGGCCGCGAAGACGGATCTGGGACGGCAGCGCCGACAAGGTGCTCGGCCACGCCACCAGCGGCCCGGCCCTGCAGCAGAACCTCGTGTGCGTGATGGAAGGGAAGGCCTGATGGGCAAGCAGCTTGCAGCCGTGGTCGGCATCGGCCAGACCCACCACCGCGCCAAGCGCGAGGACGTCTCGATGGCCGGCCTGTGCCGCGAGGCCATCGACCGTGCCCTCGCGGACGCCGGCATGACCCTCGACGACATCGACGCGATCGTGGTCGGCAAGGCGCCCGACCTGTTCGAGGGCGTGATGATGCCGGAGCTGTACCTCGCCGAGGCACTCGGCGCCGTCGGCAAGCCGCTGCTGCGCGTGCACACCGCCGGCTCGGTCGGCGGCTCGACCGCGATCGTCGCCGTCGTCGCTCGTCTCGGCCGGCGTTCACAAGCGGGTGCTGACGGTCGCCTACGAGAAGCAGTCCGAGTCCAACGCGATGTGGGCGCTGTCGGTGCCGCTGCCGTTCAACATGCCGGTGCACGCCGGCGCCGGCGGCTACTTCGCGCCGCACGTGCGCTCCTACATCCGTCGTTCGAACGCCCCGACCCACGTCGGCGCGATCGTCGCGGCCAAGGACCGGCAGAACGCGCTGAAGAACCCCTACGCGCACCTGCACAACAAGGACACCACCGTCGAGTCGGTGCTCGCCTCGCAGATGCTCTGGGACCCGATCCGGTACGACGAGACCTGCCCGTCCTCCGACGGCGCGTGCGCGCTGGTGATCGTCGACGAGGACACCGCCGCCGCCTCGCCCAACCCGGCGTGGATCCACGGCACCGTGATGCGCTCCGAGGCCACCTCGGCCGCCGAGCGCGACCAGGTCAACCCGCAGGCGTCCCGCGACGCGGCCGCCGCGCTCTGGAAGCAGGCCGGCATCACCAGCCCGATCGACGAGATCGACGCGGCCGAGATCTACGTGCCGTTCTCGTGGTTCGAGCCGATGTGGCTCGAGAGCCTCGGCTTCGCCGACGAGAACGGCGGCGGCTGGAAGCTCTCCGAGTCCGGCGGCACGGCGATGGACGGCGTAGCTCCCGGTCAACTGCTCGGGCGGCGTGCTGTCCTCCAACCCGATCGGCGCCTCCGGCATGCTCCGCTTCGGCGAGGCCGCCCTCCAGGTCCGCGGCGCCGCCGGCGAGCACCAGGTCGACGGCGCCCGCAAGGCGCTCGGGCACGCGTACGGCGGCGGCTCGCAGTTCTTCTCGATGTGGGTCGTCGGCGCGGACAAGCCGACCAGCTAGCCCCGGCTGCTGCTGTCGGGCCACATCTCGGGGCACTCGCCGCCGGGCGTCGTGGCCAGCTCGTAGTGCCAGATCTCGTTCGCGAAGATCTGGCACAACCCGTACTCCGCGCCGTGCTGGCTGAGCCAACTCGTCGCGTCGGTCGGGCCGATGTCGACGGCGTCACCGGTCACGTGCTCCGAGGCGTCCGGCGTCGAGACGTAGCGGAGTGCCTCCTCCTCGCTGCCGTACTTGACCACCGCCTCGTCGAGCAGCCGCTGCTGGTGCGCCCGACTGCGCCAGCCGCTGGTCACGACCATCCGCACTCCGTCCTTCTTCGCGTCGCGCGCCGCGGCCTGGATCGCGTCGCGGAGGTCCGGGTCGAGCTTGCCGATCGCAGGCCGATTGACGTCGAACGGTCCCTTGACCTCGGCGTCGCCGTCGGCCGACAGCACCCAGGGGAAGCCTTCCGCTGCGGCGCAGCCCAGGGACCAGAACGGCGACGACGAGCAGGGTCAGGACGAGCGCGGGGCGGGGACGGGTTCGGTTCTCGGTCACCTCAGCAAGCTAGGAATCCGGACCGTGCCCGGACCTCCACCTCAGGTACCGGGCGACCCACCCAGAGTCCATTCCTTGTGGACCCGGTAGGTGCGGTCGTGTGGTCCGGTCCAGGTGTAGGTGCCGTCGCGTTCTCGTCGGTATCGCCATCGTCGTTTGGTCTTGGCGCGGTGGTGGTGGCGACACAGAGGCGCGAGATTGTCGGGGGTTGTCGGGCCGCCGTCGTCGTAGGGGATGACGTGGTCGAGGTCGCAGGAGCGGGCGTCGGTGGCGCACCAGGGGAACACGCAGTGCTGGTCGCGGAGGATGACCAGTTCGCGCATCCACAGCGGTGGGTCGTGGCGGTCGACGGTGTCGGTGCGGTCCATCCGGAGCACCGGGACGACGGTGACGGCGGAGTGGCCGACCCAGTCCTTGATCCGGTTCATGGTGAGCGGGCCGAGGCGTTCGACGGAGCCGGTGCCGATGGTGTCGTCGGACAGGTCGGCGAGGTCGGCGTGCAGGTAGAGCCGGATGCGGGGCGCGCGGCCGCCGTTCATCTTGCGGGCCAGGACTCCGACCGCGATGCCGCGGCGGACCTCGATCGGGTCGGTGTCCGGGAGGGTGGCGGCGGTGGCGTTGAGCTGGTCGTAGAGGTGGGTGAGGTCGGCGGTGTCGCCGGTGATCTCGAGGACGCTGGTGCCGGCCCAGCGGCCCGGCCCGGTCATCGGGCCGTGGAAGAGCCGGACGTCCCAGTTCGACCGGTCGAGGACCTCGGTGTCGGCCTGCTCGGTAGGCGCGGTGGCGGCGGTGGCGTCGGCGATGGCCTTGTCGATGAGACGGACCCCGCAGCCGTGCGCCTTGGGAGCGAGTACGGCGTCGACGGCTGCCGCCTCGGCGTGGGTGAGGTGGCTGGTGGCCTGGGCGATCCGCCGGCCCCGCCAGGCGGGGACCTCGAGCCGCTCGACGCGAGCCCAGACGAGCGGTAGTCGGTAGGCGAGGTCGAGGGCGTCGGACATCAGCTGGCGGGCCGCGTGGGTGGTGATCTGGAACGCCGCGCCGAGCGGGTCGGCGGCGAAGTCCTCGACGTCGGGAGTGCCGTCACCGCCGACGTGCTCGACGTACCCCTTGGCCGCCTGGTCGGGGTCGGCCGGGTGGAGATGGCACCAGTGCAGCGCGTAGCGCAGCCGGCGCCGATCGGCGCGGCGGGACTCGGTCTCGGCGTCCTCGCACAGCGACAGCAACCAGTCGGCGTCGACGTCGTCGACGACGATCGGCTGGTGCAGGCTGTCGGTCTCGATCACATGTCTACCCAAGCACTGGCCACCGACACTCAGAGGCCCAGAACCCCCGTATTCACAGGGGTTTGGGTCACGAAACGGTCACGGATTGCTCCAGAGCTCGCGGGTGGTTTCGAGGCTCGCTTCGCTCGCACCTCAACCACCGTGGTGGTCGCCGCCGTGCCTCACTTCCGGGGTCTCGACGACGCTCGCTGGCGCTCGCACCTCAACCACCGAAATCAAGGGCGGCGACGCCGACCGAGGGATGCCGGCGGCCGCCGGCGGAGGCCGCACACTGCGCCGTACGGAAGGACGACGCGAGCACTCCGCAGGCGGTGGTTTCGAGGCTCGCTTCGCTCGCACCTCAACCACCGGAGCTGCTACCCGCAGGCCGAAGGTCATCAGCCCGGCCTCCGTTCGCCCTGCGCGAACCGGGCGGCATCGAGACGAGACCCGCCCTAGAGTCGGGGCATGGGTGACCTCGTCGCATTCCCGTCCCGTCCCGAGCCCGAGCGCGCGCAGGAGCCCGAGCCCCTGTGGCGCGAGGCGGTGGGCAACGAGCTGCGCGAGGAGCGTCGTACGGCGGGGCGCACGCTGGCCGATGTGGCGAAGGACGCGGGCGTCTCGACGCAGTACCTGTCCGAGATCGAGCGCGGCCTCAAGGAACCCAGCTCGGAGGTGCTCGGGGCGGTCTTCGGAGCCCTGGGTCTGCGGCTCGTCGACCTGACGACCCGAGTCAGCCAGCAGCTGACCCGGATCAGCGGCCCGGTCTGCCTGGCGGCTTAGTACCCCGGGAACACCCGGCGCAGCTCGTCGAGTGACACGTTGCCCTCGACCGAGACGTCGTCGGCGTGCTCGGGACGCAGCCGTCCGGACAGCAGCCGGATCACCGCGCCGGGAGCACCACGGAAGGTCGCCGTCGCGTCGTCGAGGTCACCGACGACCGACACCGCACCGTCGATGACGATCCCTCCACCCGGCACCGCCACCCGCGCCGGTGAGGAGAGCTGGTCGGCCTTGCCCGCGAACCCGAGCAGGAAGCCGAGCGGACCGGCGAAGTGCTCGACGAGCGGCAGCGCCGAGTCCGCAAGGACCTCAGCCGAAGGGTCCAGGCCGACGCGGACGTCCCAGCCGTGGTTGGCGACCTCGTTGAGCCGCATGCCGAGTGGCACGACCAGCGGCACCGGCTCGGGCAGGAAGCCGAGGTCGACGACGAGGGACGACCGCTGCGAGGACGACAGGCCCTCGACAAGATCCAGCCAGCGGCCGGTGTGCTCGACGTAGCCGGCCGCCTGGTCGATCGGCGAGGCAGCGTCCCACCTCGCCCAGATCGCCGAGTTCTCCTCTGCAGAGACCTGCTCCCCCGCCGCCCGGGCGATCGCGGTGCGACCGATCTCGGCGGCGCTGCCGAGGTGCGAGACCACCTGAGCGATCGTCCACTCCGACGCGCCGCTCTGGCCGGACAGCTGCTCCTCGGACAGGTTCGGCAGCAGCGCCACCATCACGTCGTGCTCGATCCGGAGGGCGACGATCGTCTTGTCGACAAGTTGGCTCATGTCGGGCAAACCGCTCAGGCCGCGGTTCTCTTCCGGCTGTCCAGGACCACGTCGGCGATCCCGTAGTCGACGGCCTGCGCGGCGGTGAGGATCAGGTCGCGGTCGGTGTCCTCGCGCAACCGGGCCACGCTCTGCCCGGTGTGGCTCGCGAGGATCTCCTCCATCTCGACGCGGATCCGCGCGAGCTCCTTGGCCTGTACGGCGAGGTCGGGCAGCGTGCCCTGTCCCCCGCCGGACGGCTGGTGCAGGACGACCCGCGCGTGCGGCAGCACCGTGCGCCGACCCGGTGCGCCACTGGCCAGCAGCACCGCCGCCGACGATCCGGCCTGGCCGACGCACGTCGTACCGACCTCGGAACGGATGAACTGCATGGTGTCGTAGATCGCCAGCATCGCCGTGACCGAGCCACCCGGGGAGTTCAGGTAGAGGTTGATCGGCGTCTCCGGGCTCTCGCTCTCGAGGTGCAGCAGCTGCGCGATGACGACGTTGGCGACGCCGTCGTCGATCTCGGTGCCGATGTAGACGATCCGGTCGGTCAGCAGCCTGCTGAAGATGTCGACGGCGCGCTCGCCGCGGTGGGTCTTCTCGACGACGCTCGGGATCGTGTAGCTGCTCATCGCGACACCCCGAACGTCGCGACCGGACGGGACGGCGCCACCGCTGCCGAGGTCGGTGATCACCTGGTCGACGAAGCCGTACTCGCGGGCCTCCTCGGCGGTGAACCACCGGTCCCGCAGCGAGTCGCGCTCGATCGTCTCGAACGGCTGCCCCGTGTGCTCGGAGATCAGGCCGAGCATCACGTTCTTGGTGTGCTCGAGGTGCTGCGCCTGGATCTCGACGTCGATCGCGGTGCCACCGAGGCCGGCCGAGCCCTGGTGCATGAGCACCCGCGAGTGCGGCAGCGCGTAGCGCTTGCCCGGCGTGCCGGCCGAGAGCAGGAACTGGCCCATGCTGGCCGCCAGGCCCATGGCGAGCGTGCTGACGTCGTTCGGGATCAGCCGCATGGTGTCGTAGATGGCGAGCCCGGCGCTGACCGAGCCGCCGGGTGAGTTGATGTAGAGGCTGATGTCGCGGTGCGGGTCCTCGGCCGAGAGGAGCAGCAGCTCGGCGCAGAGCCGGTTCGCGATCGGGTCGTCGACCGGCTCACCGAGCACCAGGATGCGCTGGTGCATGAGCCGGGCGGTCAGCTGGTCGTCGAGGGATCCGGAGACAGGTGCTGGTGCGTTCATGCCTCCAGCGTTCGGTGTCTCAGGCCGTCACGGAAGCGAATCCGCTCCGAGCAGATCTGCTGTCAGCAGCGTGGCCGCGAGCGCCGAGTCCAGCTGCTCCACGCTGCTCACGCCGATGATCGGCTGCCAGCCCCTCGCGAGCATCCAGGCGAGCACGATCTGTGACGCGGGTACGCCGTGCGACTCCGCCAGCCGGCCGAGCGTCGCGAGTCGCTCCG
The DNA here is from genome assembly GCA_963716655.1 of uncultured Actinomycetota bacterium. Classification (GTDB taxonomy): domain Bacteria; phylum Actinomycetota; class Actinomycetes; order Propionibacteriales; family Nocardioidaceae; genus Nocardioides. Next base: position 981,655 of record CAVQTV010000001.1, read on the forward strand.
TCGTGCCCGGGTGGTCGTAGGCCTCCGGGAACGGCCGGTCGGCGCGGTCGAAGCTGCCCTGCACCAGCGGGCTGTAGACCCACAGGTCCATCTCGGGATGCGTGTCGAGGTAGTCGACGGTCTCGTCGCTCACGAACCCGAACCGGTGGTCCTTGCCCGGCACGTGCGCGCCCGGTCGCGGGTCGACGTACGACGTGGTGAGCTGGAGCGCCGTGTACGGCTCGACGCCGAGCCGGGCCGCGATCGACCGGGCCTGCTCGACCCGCCAGGTCGGGTGGTTGGACACACCGAGCCGGCGCACGGCCCCGGACGACACCAAGCGCTCCGAACGCCGCCACCGTCTCCTCGAGATCGACGGACCGGTCCTCGCCGTGCGCCCAGTACAGGTCGATCGCGTCGATCCCGAGGCGGTCGAGGCTGCGCGCCGCCTCGCGCTCGATCACGCCGGCCGACAGACCCTCGATCCCACCGTCGTCGGTCGGCTCCACGCCGACCTTGGTGGCGATGACCAGCTCGTCCCGCAGGCCCGGGTTCGCGGCCAGCCAGCGGCCGAGCAGGGCCTCGCTCTGACCTCCGTGGCCGGTCGGAGAGGACCAGAAGGAGTAGCAGTTCGCGGTGTCGAGCACCCGGCCACCGGCCTCGACGAACCGGTCGAGCAGGGCGAACGAGGTCGCCTCGTCGGTGCGCGTGCCGAAGTACATGGTGCCGAGAACGAGGTCCACGTCGGCCACCCTACGGAGCGCGGATAAAGTCGCCGTCATGATCGAGCTCCGCACCCCGACCCAGATCGAGCAGATGCGACCCGCCGGCCGCTTCGTCGGCGAGGTGATCTCCGCCCTCGCCGAGGCCGCCGACGTCGGCGTCAACCTGCTCGAGCTCGACGAGGTCGCGCACAAGATGATCCGCGACCGCGGAGCCGAGTCCTGCTACATCGACTACCACCCGTCGTTCGGCGCCTCGCCGTTCGGCAAGGTGCTGTGCACGTCGGTCAACGACGCGGTGCTGCACGGGCTCCCCCACGACTACGCGCTCCAGGACGGCGACCTGCTCAGCGTCGACTTCGCCGCGAGCGTCGACGGCTGGGTGTCGGACTCGGCCCTCAGCGTGGTCGTCGGTACGCCGCGCCAGGAGGACCTCGACCTGATCGCGACCGCGGGCCGCGCGCTCGAGGCCGGCATCGCCGCGGCCCGTCCCGGCAACCGGCTCGGCGACATCTCCGCGGCCATCGGCGACGTCGCGCGCGTCGGCCGGGCTCGGCATCAACCTGCAGTTCGGCGGGCACGGCGTCGGCCGCACCATGCACGGCGAGCCGCACGTGCCGAACGACGGCCGCGCCGGTCGCGGCCTCAAGCTCAAGCCCGGCCTGGTGATCGCGATCGAGCCGTGGTTCCTGCACACCACCGACGAGATCTACACCGACGCCGACGGCTGGACGCTGCGCAGCAAGGACGGCTCGCGCGGCGCGCACATGGAGCACACCGTGGCCATCACGGCCGACGGCCCGCTGGTTCTCACCGAGCGGGCCGCCTGACGCGTCGTACGTAGGACCTAGGCGTACTTGACCTGCAGGTCCTTCAGACCGTTGATCCAGGAGTGCCGCAGGCGCACCGGCTCCGCGAGCTTGGAGATGTCGGGCGCGTGGTCGGCGAGCGCGTCGAAGATCACCCGGATCTCCTGGCGGGCCAGGTTGGCACCCAGGCAGTAGTGCGCGCCGTGGCCACCGAACCCGAGCTGCGGGTTGGGGTCGCGCAGGATGTTGAAGGTGAAGGGGTCCTCGAACACGGACTCGTCGAAGTTCGCGCTGGCGTAGAACAGCGCTGCCCGCTGGCCCTTCTTGAAGGTGTGCCCGCTGACCTCGACGTCGTTGAGGGCGGTGCGCTGGAAGACCGTCACCGGCGTGCCCCACCGGACGACCTCGTCGACCATCGTCGCGGGCCGGTCCCGCTTCCAGATCTCCCACTGCTCGGGGTTGTCGAGGAAGGCGTTCATGCCGTGCGAGATCGCGTTGCGGGTGGTCTCGTTGCCGGCGACGGCCAGCAGGATCACGAAGTAGCCGAACTCGTCGTCGCTGAGGCCGCGCTCGCCCTTGTGGGCGTTGATCAGCTTGGTGATCAGGTCGTCGCGCGGGTTCTCCTTGCGATCGGCCGCCAGCATCATCGCGTAGCCGAGGATCTCGGCGGCGGCGACGTCGCTGTTGCCGGCGTAGTCCGGGTCCTCACCGGCGAGCATCTGGTTGGACCACTCGAAGAGCTTGTGCCGGTCCTCCTGCGGTACGCCGATCAGGTCGGCGATCGCCTGGAGCGGCAGCTCTGCGGCGATCTCCTCGACGAAGTTGCCGGTGCCACGGGCGACGGCGTCCTTCACGATCGATGCGCCGCGCTGGACCATGGTGTCCTCGAGCTCGGCGATCGAGCGCGGGGTGAAGCCGCGGGAGATGATCGCCCGGGTCGCGGTGTGCTCGGGCGGGTCCTGGTTGATCAGGATGACCCGCTGCAGCTCGATCTGCTCGCGCAGCATCTCGCCGGGGAACCGGATGATCGCGCCGTTCTCGGCGGTCGACCAGTTCTTGCTGTCCTTGGAGATCGACGAGACATCCTCGTGCCGGGTGACCGCGAAGTAGCCGTTCCCGGCCCCGGGTGCGAAGCCGCTGACCTCCGCTGCGGCCTGCTCGATCCAGACGATCGGGGTGTTCTGGCGTGCGATCCGGAACTCGTCGTGCGGGATCGCCTTCTGGTTCACGTCCGGGTCGGTGAAGTCGAACCCCTCGGGCAGGACGTCGGTTGCGGTCACAGCAGCTCCCTACTCGTTTTGGAACACGTTCTAGTGGCACAGGTTACATACCGAAGGTAGGTCGCGGAAAGGTTGTCGCGGATAAGAACGTGTTCTAGTTTTGATCCCATGGGTACCCCGGTCATCATCGACGCCGTCCGCACTCCCCTCGGCAAGCGCAAGGGCTGGCTGGCCGGCGTGCATCCGGCCGTCCTCATCGGCCACGCGATGAGCGAGGTGCTCGCCCGGTCCGGCCTGGACTCCGAGCTGGTCGACCAGGTCGTCGCCGGCTGCGTCACCCAGGCCGGTGAGCAGTCCAACGGCATGGTCCGCCGGGCCTGGCTGCACGCGGGCCTGGCGCAGCACACCGCCGGGACGATGGTCGACGCGCAGTGCGGCTCGGGGCAGCAGGCGGCGCACCTGGTCAACGACATGATCAGCGCCGGCACCATCGAGATCGGGATCGCCGCCGGCGTCGAGGCGATGACCCGGATCCCGCTGGGCGCCAACGTGCCGGCCGGCACCGGCGACCCGCGACCCGCGGACTGGTCGATCGACATGCCCAACCAGTTCGAGGCGGCCGACCGGATCGCCCGCAACCGCGGCTTCACCCGCGCCGACCTCGAGGCGTTCGGGCTGGCGTCGCAGCAGAAGGCCCGGGTCGCCGTCGACGAGGGCCGCTTCAAGCGCGAGATCTCCGCGATCACCGCCCCGGTGCTGGACGCCGAGGGCAACGACACGGGCGACACCCGCGTCGTCGACACCGACCAGGGCCTGCGCGACACGACCCTCGAGGGGCTCGCCGGGCTCAAGACGGTGCTCCCCGACGGCCTGCACACCGCCGGCACCTCGTCGCAGATCAGCGACGGCGCCTCCGCCGTACTCATCATGGACTCCGACCGCGCCGCGGCTCTCGGCCTCAAGCCCCGGGCCCGGATCGTGTCGCACTGCCTGGTCGGCTCCGACCCGTACTACCACCTCGACGGCCCGATCGACGCGACCCAGCGGATCCTCGACCGGACCGGGATGTCGATCTCGGACTTCGACCTGTTCGAGGTCAACGAGGCGTTCGCCTCCGTCGTCCTGTCCTGGGCCGGCCAGCACCGCGTCGACCTCGACAAGGTCAACGTGAACGGCGGCGCGATCGCGCTCGGCCACCCGGTCGGCTCGACCGGCACCCGGCTGATCACCACCGCCCTGCACGAGCTGGAGCGCCGCGACGCGTCGACCGCGCTGATCTCGATGTGCGCCGGCGGCGCGATGGCGACCGGGACCGTGATCGAGAGGATTTAACCGACACATACCGTCCGTAGGACGTACTGTGTCGCCCGTGTTCCGTACCACTGCGGCTCTGGCCGCCTCCGCCGTCGCGCTCGCCCTCGTCCCGCTCACGTCCGTCGGTACGCCGGCGACCGGGGCCCCCGACGCCCGGGCCGACGATCCGCTGGTCGTCGACGCCGGCAACGCCCGGGTGGTGATCGAGCAGAGCCCGTTCCGCCTGAACATCACCGACGGCGAGGGCACCAGCGTGCTGCGCGAGGTCGCGCACGCCGAGCTGGACACCATCGCGGAGCCGCGGACCAACGACCCGCTGAGCCCGGGCACCGACAACCAGAGCACGACCACGCTCTACTCGCCGCTCTCCTTCATGGTCGGCACCGAGACGCTGGTGCAGCATCCGTCCAGCGAGTGGGTCGCCAACCTGAAGTCCGGCACGCGCAGCGGCACCTGGTACTCCGCTCAGGACGTCGAGCAGGTCGAGCACGACGGCGACGACCTCGTCCTCACGCTCTCCACCAACGACCCCTCCGGTCGCGAGCTCGTGGTCCGGGTCGGCGCGCAGGGCGCGGACGCCGTACGCGTCCGGGTCAACGCGGTGCCCGCCGAGGGCGTCGCCATGATCGGCGACTCCTTCGAGACGGTCTGCGACCCCCGGGTCCGAGGACGGCTTCTTCGGCTTCGGCGGCCGTCACAACCGGCTCGACCAGCGTGGCCAGGTGCTGTCGAGCTTCGTCAACCAGCAGAACTTCAACAACACCCGCATCGGCTCGGACGTGCCGAACATGTACCCGAACGGGCCGGCGGGCGCGTACTACCCGCAGGCGATGTTCTTCACCACCGACTACGGCTTCCTGCTCCCGCAGCCCGAGCTGTCCCGGTTCAAGATGGCCGTCGAGCGCGAGGACGCGTGGAACGTCACCGCGTCGGCCGCGCACCTCGACTACATCGTCGCGCCGGGCGAGCCCCAGCAGTCCGTCCAGACGGTGACCGCCCTGACCGGTCGGCACCGGATGCCTCCGAAGTGGGCGCTCGGCCCGATGTTCGACCGACTGGTCAGGAACTTCGACGAGACCGTTCCCCACTACGAGTCGGAGCTGCGCGCCGACCTTCGCAACATCGACAAGTACAACCTGCCGCTGACGGCGTACCGGCTCGAGGGCTCGGGCTTCCCCGCCAGCAAGACCAACCACGGGATGGAGCTGCACACCTGGGTGCGTCCCGCCCAGCAGGCGAAGATGATCCGCGAGCTGCGCTCCCGGGACATCCACGTCCTCTCCTACCTGCGGCCGTGGCTGTCGACGGACTCCGCACCCGTCCGCAAGGGCTACGCCGTCACGAACGCGGCCGGCGAGCCGTACTACGTGGTCGGGACCGACCAGCGACGCTTCGCGCTCATCGACTTCACCAACCCCGAGGCCGTCGACTTCTGGCAGGACCGGGTCCGCGAGACGCTGGACCTCGGGTTCGACGGGTTCATGCAGGACTACGGCGAGCAGGTCATGCTCGACATGCACTTCGCCGACGGCACCACCGGCGTCACTCGTCACAACGACTACCTGACGCTGATGGCCAAGGCCACCCGCGAGGAGCTCGACCGCTTCGAGGAGGCCCACCCCGAGCGCGCCCGGCCGTGGTTCTTCACCCGCGCCGGCTACACCGGGCTGCCGGGCACGGCGGCGTACGAGAACGCGAACTTCCCGGGCGACGAGACGACCGACTGGGACCGCGCCTCGGGCCTGGCCTCGCTGACCACCGACATGCTCAGCCGCGCGGTCGGCGGGGCGTACGGGTACGCGACCGACATCGGCGGCTACTTCGACTACGCCTCGCCGCCGACCACCAAGGAGCTGTTCATCCGCTGGGCCCAGTGGGCCGCGCTGAGCCCGTACTTCCGCTTGCACGGCAGCGGGAAGGCCGGCACCCACGCACCGTGGACCTACGACACCGAGACGGTGCGCATCTACAAGCAGATCTCCCGGCTGCACCTGCGGGCCCGGCCGCTGCTGACCCAGCTGTGGCGCGAGGCCGTCCGCACCGGCACACCGCCGACCCGACCGCTGTGGTTCGAGGACTCCGAGGACCGGGCCGGCTGGCACCAGGACCAGGAGTGGCTGCTCGGCTCCGATCTGCTCGTCGCGCCGGTGGTCGTGGAGGGAGCGAAGTCGCGCTCCGTCTACCTGCCGGAGGGCTGCTGGCAGCTGCACGGCCGCGGCGAGCACCACGACGGCGGCCAGAGCATCACCGTCAAGGCAGGTCTGACGACGCTCCCCTGGTTCAGCCGCTGCGGGACCAAGCCGCTCGGCTGAGCCGCGCGAAGGTGTCCTAGGCGCCGTAGACCGGCTCCGGGGCCGGGGCCGGCGGCGAGCAGTCCGCGCAGGGCCGGCCCGACCTCGGCCGCCTCCCACCGGCGGCCGAGGTCGGGCGACGGGCCGTGCGCCCAGCCGGTCTCGACGGTGACCTTGCCGCCGTCGATCTCGATCACCCGGCCGGTCACGTCGCCGGCCTCCGCGGAGGCCAGCCAGGCCACGATCGGTGAGTTGTCCTCGGGCAGCGCCATCGCGGAGGTGTCGAAGGCGCCCTCGGTCATCCGGGTCCTGGCCACCGGGGCGATCGCGTTGACGGTCACGCCGTACCGACCCATCTCCTGGGCCGCGACCAGCGTGAGCCCGGCGATGCCGGCCTTGGCCGCGGAGTACGTCGCCTGCCCGACCGAGCCCTGGAGCCCGGCGCCGGACGAGGTGTTGATGACCCGGGCCGCGCGCTGGCGGCCCTCCTTGGCCTCCGCGCGCCAGTAGGCGCCGGCGTGCCGGAGCGGCGCGAAGTGGCCCTTGAGGTGCACGCGGATGACCGCGTCCCACTCCTCCTCGGAGGTGTTCACGAGCATCCGGTCGCGCACGAAGCCGGCGTTGTTGACCAGGATGTCGAGGCCGCCGAACGTCGTCGATCGCCTGCTGCACCATCGCCGCCGCCTGCTCGAAGTCGGCGACGTCGGCGCCGTTGATGACCGCACGACCGCCGGCCGCCTCGATCTCGGCGACGACCTCGTCGGCCGGGGACTCGCCGGTCCCCTCGCCCGCGAGCGAGACGCCGAAGTCGTTCACGACCACGGCCGCGCCGTGCCGGGCGAGCTCGAGCGCGTGGGCGCGGCCGATGCCGCGGCCGGCGCCGGTCACGATCGCGACGCGACCTTCGAGAAGCTTGCTCATTCAGAGTCCCTTCTGGACCAACAGGAAGGCGGGTGTCTCTCCCCCGCCGTGACAGGCGACGCTCGCGCCGGAGACGTACGACGCCAGGTCGCTCGCCAGGAACGCCGCGACGTTCCCGACCTCGTCGGGCCGGGCCATCCGGCCGAGCGGGATGGTCGACTCGATCGCCGCGACCGACGCGTCGTCGCCGTAGTGGTCGTCGGTCTGCTCGGTCCGGCACAGGCCGACGTCGATCGCGTTCACCCGGACCTTCGGCGCCCACTCCATCGCCAGCGACGCGGTCAGCGAGTCGAGGCCGGCCTTCGCGGCGGCGTACGCCGCGATGGTCGGCGCCGGCCGGTTCGCGGAGACCGACGAGATGTTCACGATCGCGCCGCCGGTCTCCTGCTGCTGCATCACCGCGTTCGCGGCCTGGGCGCAGAGCAGCGGCGCCAGCAGGTTGAGGCCGACGATCTTGTCGTGGAAGCGCGGGGACGCGGTCGCGGCGTCGGCCGCCGGCGCTCCCCCGGCGTTGTTGACCAGGATGTCCAGGCGCCCGAGGCCGGACACCAGCGCCTGCACCGCCTCCGGGTCGCGCACGTCGCAGACGTGGTGCGTCGTACCCGGCACCGGCTCGACGTCCGAGCGCGAGCAGGTCACGACCGTCGCACCCGCGGCGAGCAGTGCGCGCGTGATGCCCGAGCCCGATCCCGCGCGTCCCGCCCGTGACGAGCGCGACGCGTCCGGTGAGGTCGACGGCCAGCGCCATGCTGATAGCCTACCAAGCACTTGCTTGGTCGAGGAGAGGCACCGATGGCGCATCACCTCCGAGCTGCGCGCCGGACGGCATCCGGGTGGTGACGATGGACGCCCCGCCGGTGAACGCGCTGACCGTGCAGGGCTGGTTCGACGTGGCCGCCGCCCTCGACGAGGCCGGCGCGCGACCCGGACACCCAGGTCGTGGTGCTGCGCGCCGAGGGCCGCGGCTTCAACGCGGGCGTCGACATCAAGGAGATGCAGAACACCACCGGCTTCGACGCGCTGATCGGCGCCAACAAGGGCTGCTTCGCCGCGTTCAAGGCCGTCTACGAGTGCGCGGTCCCGGTGATCGCCGCGGTCAACGGCTTCTGCCTCGGCGGCGGCGTCGGCCTGGTCGGCAACGCCGACTGCATCGTCGCCAGCGACGACGCCTACTTCGGCGTGCCCGAGGTCAAGCAGGGCGCGCTCGGCGCGGCCACCCACATGGCCCGGCTGGTGCCGCAGCACATGATGCGCACCCTCTACTTCACCGCGCGCACCATCAAGGCCGCCGACCTGGTGCAGTTCGGCAGCGTCCTCGAGGTGGTCCCCCGCGACCAGCTCGACGACGCCGCGCTGAAGGTCGCCGGCGAGATCGCCGCGCACGACACCCGGGTGATCCGGGCCGCCAAGGAGTGCCTCAACGGCATCGACCCGATCGACGTGAACAAGAGCTACCGGTTCGAGCAGGGCTTCACGATGGAGCTCAACCTCGCCGGCGTCAGCGACGAGCTGCGCGATGACTTCGCAGGAACGGACAAGGCCGCGAACGAAGGACGAGTGACCAAGGGACCACGCGACAAGCGGATGAGCATCGACGAGGTCGTCGCCGAGCTGAAGGACGGGATGACCATCGGCATCGGCGGCTGGGGGCCGCGGCGCAAGCCGATGGCGCTGGTCCGCGCGATCCTGCGCAGCGACCTGAAGGACCTGACCATCGTCAGCTGGGGCGGCGCCGACGTCGGCCTGCTCGCCCGGGCCGGCAAGATCCGCAAGCTGGTCTACGCGTTCGTCAGCCTCGACTCGGTCCCGCTGGAGCCGAACTTCCAGAAGGCCCGCCAGGAGGGCACGCATCCCCGAGCTGGTCGAGCTCGACGAGGGCATGTTCCAGACCGGGCTCCAGGCCGCCGCGCAGCGGCTGCCGTTCCTGCCGATGCGGGCCGGCCTCGGCTCCGACGTGCTCGTCAACCAGCCGTGGATCAAGACCGTCACCAGCCCGTACGACGACGGCGAGGAGCTGGTCGCCGTACCCGCGCTCCGACCTCGACGTCGCGCTGGTGCACCTGAACCGCGCCGACCCGCACGGCAACGCGACGTACCTCGGGCCGGACCCGTACTTCGACGACCTGTTCTGCATGGCCGCCGACCGTGCGTACGTCTCGGTCGAGCAGGTCGTCGACACCGCCGGGCTGACCGTCGACACCCCGGTCCAGCGGCTGCTGCTCAGCCGGATGATGGTCAGCGGCGTCGTCGAGACCCCGAACGGCGCGCACTTCACCACCTGCTCCCCCGACTACGAGCGCGACGAGAAGTTCCAGCGGGCGTACGCCGCCGCGGCGTCCGGCACCGACGAGGACTGGGCCGCGTTCAGCGCGCGCTTCCTCGAGGGCGACGAGGCGGCGTACCAAGCCGCCGTCGCGGCGTTCGCCGAGGAGGCCAAGTGAGCGACGTGACCCGCGCCGACGTCTGCGCCGCCGCGATCGCGGACGCGTTCAAGGACGACGGCGAGATCTTCGGCAGCCCGATGGGGCTGCTGCCGATGCTCGGCGTCCGGCTCGCCAAGCTGACCAGCAACCCCGACCTGGTGATCTCCGACGGCGAGTCGCTGTTCCTCGCCGGGGTCCCGCCGCTGTTCGCCAAGGCGCGACGTGGTCGAGGGCTGGATCCCGTTCCGCAAGGTCTTCGACGTGGTCGCGTACGGCAAGCGGCACGTGATGATGGGCGCCACCCAGGTCGACCGGCACGGCAACCAGAACATCTCCGCGATCGGCGACTGGGCGCAGCCCAAGCGGCAGCTGCTCGGCTCGCGCGGCGCACCCGGCAACACGGTCAACAACCGCACGTCGTACTGGGTGCCCGAAGCACTCCCCCCGCGTCTTCGTCGAGCGGGTCGACATCGTCTCCGGCGTCGGGCCGAAGCTGCGCCAAGGAGGCCGGCCCGGCGGCCGCGCGCTACAACGACATCCACCGGATCGTCAGCAACCTCGCGGTCTTCGACGTGCAAGGGCGCCGACGACACGCTCCGGCTGCTCAGCGTCCACCCGGGCGTGACCGTCGACGAGGTGCGCGAGGCGACCGGCTTCGAGCTCGACGTCGCCGGCCGACGTACCCGACCACGCGCGAGCCCACGATGGAGGAGCTGATCCTGATCCGCGAGGTGCTCGACCCCAAGGGCCTGCGCTTCAAGGAGGTCCCGACATGATTGACCAGCTGCTGCGCACGCCGTTCACCGACCTGGTCGGCGTCCGGCACCCGGTCGTGCAGACCGGCATGGGCTGGGTCTCCGGCCCGCGCCTGGTGAGCGGTACGGCGAACGCCGGCGGGCTCGGCATCCTGGCCAGCGCGACGATGACCTTCGACGAGCTCGAGAAGGCGATCGTCGAGGTCAAGGGCCGCACCGACCAGCCGTTCGGCGTCAACCTCCGCGCCGACGCCGCCGACGCGCCCGCGCGCTGCCAGCTGCTGATCGAGCACGGCGTGAAGGTGGCGTCGTTCGCGCTCGCACCCAAGCCGGAGCTGATCGCCAAGCTCAAGGAGCACGACATCGTCGTGATGCCGTCGATCGGCGCCGCCAAGCACGCGGTCAAGGTCGCCGTCGTGGGGCGCCGACGCGGTGATGGTGCAGGGCGGCGAGGGCGGCGGCCACACCGGCCCGGTGCCGACCACGCTGCTGCTGCCGACCGTGCTCGACGCCGTCGACATCCCGGTCGTCGCCGCCGGCGGCTTCTTCGACGGCCGCGGCCTCGCCGCCGCGCTGTCGTACGGCGCCGCCGGGGTCGGCATGGGCACCCGCTTCCTGCTGACCCAGGACTCGCGCCGTCCCCGACGCGGTCAAGCAGCTCTACCTCGAGCGCGGCCTGACCGACACCGTGGTGACCGCCAAGGTCGACGGGATGCCGCACCGGATGCTGCGCACCGACCTGGTCGAGGAGCTCGAGGAGTCCAGCGCGGTCAAGCGGCTGGGGCCGACGATGCGGCGCACCCTGGAGTTCAAGAAGGACCAGCGGGATGTCCTGGCTGGCGCTGGCCAAGGACGGCCGGGCGATGAAGAAGGCCCAGGGCCGCACCCTCGCCCAGATGGCGCTCGCCGCGAACACCCCGATGATGCTCAAGGCCGGGCTCGTCGACGGCGACACCGACGCCGGCGTGCTCGCCAGCGGCCAGGTGGTCGGCGTGATCGACGACCTGCCGACCTGCGAGGAGCTGATCGACCGGATCGTCACCGGCGCGGCCGACGAGCTGCGCCGCGCCTCGTCGTACGTCGCTCTAGAGCGACCGCTGGTAGGCCACGGCCCGGGCGAGGATCTCGTAGCCCATCGCCTCGTTCACGCCGATCATGTGGTCGTTGGACTCGGCGTTCCAGGTGTCGACGGTCTCGACCTGCGGCTGGGCCTCGGCGAGCCACCGCAGCATGTCGGTCTTGAGCAGCAGCGCCGAGCCGGTGACCGCGATGCGCGCGCACCACCGACGTGTCGTGCTGGTCAGCGATCCAGGGCCGGTCGCCCTCGACGGCGACCACGGTCTGGCCGGCGAGCTCGCCGGTCTCCCGGTGCCGGGCGTACACCCGGTGCAGCACGTGGCCCTGCGCGGCCTGCGCCGCCTCGTACGCCGCGATCCGCTCGGGCGGGAACACCTCGTCCTCGATGTCGAGGTCGTCGAGGGGTGCGTCGTTGATCGCCGCGGTCATCCGCGCCAGCGCGTCCAGCTCGTCGACCGGAGTAGCGCCGACGCGCCGGATCAGCTCGTAGTCGGTCGCATGCAGCAGCGCCTCGTCGTACAGCCGGTCCAGCTCCTCGCGGTCCACCTTGGCCAGGTGCTGGCGGCGGTTGACCGCGATCTGCTTCGCCTCGAACCCGTGCCGCTCGGCGAAGGCCCGCGGCCCCGGGACGTCCCAGGTGTCGACCCCGACCGAGGTCTTGCCGTCGGCCCGCGCCCGGTCCAGCAGGAACTCGAGAACGGCGGAGCCGTGGCCGCGGCGGCGGTGGTCCGGGTGCACCTCGAGGCCGAGCCAGGCGACGTGGAGGTTGTCGTACGCCGTCGTCTCGTACGACGCGGTCGCGACGTCGACGCCGTCGACGGTGACCAGGAAGCCGACCGAGGGCTCGCCGTCCCAGCCGTAGTGCAGGTCCCCCTCGACCTTGGCCGGCGTGATGGGGTGCATCCACGGCTCGTCGAAGGAGCGCACGGCCTCCTTGAGCTCGGCCGCGCGACGCACCGCGTCTGCGTCGTCCCACGCGACCACTCGGATCTCCATATGTCGAGAATGAACCTGCCGGCACCGGAACGCATCCGAGTTTTCGGCGTTGGACGGGCACCCAGGCCACGCGGGCTGACCCGATTCGGGCATCCGGCCGAGACGCGTGAGAATGGAGTCGTGTCCGAGCCCCCGGCGAAGAAGCGTCCCCGTCACCTGATGGACCCCGCAAACCCCCGGCGCGAGGTGAAGTCCCAAGCGAGCGGGGCGATGCACCTCGAGCCGGTGCAGAAGTGGGTGCTCTCGGTGCTCGCCGCCGTCACGATCGTGCACCTCGCCATCGGCCTGGTGATCGCCGCGATGTACGTCGAGGACACCCGCACCGACGCCCAGGTCGGGCTGAACATCCTGGCCGGCGCGTTCGGCGTGATCGCGGTCGCGGTGTTCCGTGCGATCCACCAGCTCAAGATGCTGTCGCCGTGGCTGCTGCTCGGTTTCATCCCGACGTTCGTCGGGCTCTGGCTGACGTTCCGCTGACCGGACGGACAGGCGTACCCTCCGAAGGGTGCGGTCGCACGGTCTGGTCGACACCCCCGGGCGCATCGGCGCCAACGGACACGCCTGCTGGAGCTACGAGGAGCTCGCAGGCGACTTCCGTGACGCGGCCGTCGCGTTCCTGACCGAGGGGGTCGAGCTCGGGCAGGCGCTGATGTTCGTCGGCGGGGCCGCAGCCGAGGAGGTCGTACGCTCGATCGAGCCGACCAGCTCGATGGTCGCCGACGGGTCGTTGCAGATCGCGCCGTTCAACGCCGTCTACCCCGGTGGGCGGAGGTTGCCCAACGCGGACCAGTGGTCGGCCTTCGCCGGGGCAACCGAGCAGGCGCGCCGGGGCGGCTTCACCGGGCTCCGCGTCCTCGCCGAGGTGACGTCGCTGGCCAGCCCGGCCGACGCCTGGCTGGAGCAGGCGCTGTGGGAGAGCTACGCGGACCGGCGGATGGCCGACTTCTCGTTGTCGGCGCTGTGCTGCTTCGACCGCAACGCCGTACAACCCGAAGGGCTGGCGGCGATCGCGAGCTCGCACCCGGTCGTGGACCGCCGGCTCGAGTCGCTGGTCCCGTTCCGGATGTTCGGCTGCGCGGACGCGGTGGCCGTCGCGGGCGAGGTGGACGCGTTCTCGAGCGGCACCCTGAGACAGCTGCTCCGTGCCAACGGCCTCGAGGCCGACCGGGTCCTCGACCTCAACGAGCTGACGTTCATCGACCACACCGGGCTGCTCGCACTGCACGAGTACGCCGAGGGAGTCCGCGCGCGGGGTCTCACCGTGACGGTGCGCGGCGGCTCACCGGCGCTGTACCGGCTGGCCGACGTGCTGAGGATCCGGCTGTGACGACGCAGGAGGCGCCGTTCGCCCACGGAGCGCTGTTCTACGACGACCTGGACGGCTTCCTGGCCGGCACGGTGCCGTTCCTGGCGGAGGGCATCGCCGCGGGCGAGCCGGCGCTGGTCGCGGTGGACTCCCGCAAGGCCGACGCCCTGCGCATCGCCCTTCCTCGTGCCAACGGCGCCGTGCAGTTCGCCGACATGACCGAGCTCGGCCGCAACCCGGGCCGGATCATCTCCGCGTGGGTCGACTTCGCGCGGCAGCATGCCGGCGCCGCCCGGCTCCGCGGCGTCGGCGAACCCATCTGGCACGGACGCAGCGAGCAGGAGATCGTCGAGTGCCAGCGTCACGAGGCCTTGCTCAACGTGGCGTTCGTCGACCGGCCGGGGTTGGTGCTGCTCTGCCCCTACGACCGTGCTCATCTCGACGAGTCCGTCCTGGACGACGCTCTGCACAGCCATCCGTTGCTCGTGAAGGACGGCGGGCTGACGCCGAGCACGCGGTACGACCAGACCGTCGCACCGTTCGCGGGCAGCCTCCCGGAGCCGCGCGTGCCCGCCGAGTGGCTGGACCTCGCCGATCACCGCCTCGCCGAGGTACGCCGTCGGCTGGCCGCGCTCGCGACCGCAGCCGACGTCGACCGTCCGCGGATCGCGGACCTGGTGCTGGCCGTGACCGAGGCCGCCACGAACAGCCTGCGCCATGCCGGCGGCCACGGGTCGCTGCGCATGTGGCACGGCGCCCGCGGCTTCGTGTGCGAGGTGCAGGACGACGGCTGGATCCGGGACCCGTTGGCGGGTCGACTTCCTGCTCCGGTCGATGCGCCGAGCGGTCGCGGTCTCTGGTTGATCCACCAGCTCTGCGACTTCGTTCAGGTCCGCTCCTCATCGGCGGGCACCGTGGTCCGCATGCACATGTACACCTAGAGTCGCTCGATGATCGTCACGTTCGCCTGACCGCCGCCCTCGCACATCGTCTGCAGGCCGTAGCGGCCACCGGTGCGCTCGAGCTCGTTGAGCATCGTGGTCATCAGCCGGGCGCCGGTGGCGCCGATCGGGTGGCCGAGCGCGATGCCGCCGCCGTTCACGTTGACCTTGTCGTGCGGAACGCCGATCTCCGCATCCAGGCGAGCACGACCGACGCGAACGCCTCGTTGCACTCGAACAGGTCGATGTCCTCGACCGCCGAGGCCGCTGCGGTCCAGGGCGTGCTTGGTCGCCCGGATCGGGCCGGTGAGCATCCAGACCGGGTCGTCGCCGCGCACCGACAGGTGGTGGATCCGCGCCCGCGGCGTCAGTGCCGTGGTCGCGCACCGCCCGCTCCGAGGCGATCAGCAGCGCGGCCGAGCCGTCGCAGATCTGCGAGGCCATCGCCGCGGTGATCCGGCCGCCCGGCGCCAGCGGCTCGAGGCCGGCCATCTTCTCCAGCGACGTCTCGCGCGGGCACTGGTCGGTGTCGAAGCTCTGTCCGTCTGGGAGGGCCACCGCCTCGATCTCGTTCTTGAACCGGCCCTCGGCGATCGCGGTGCGCGCGCGGTCGTGGGAGGCGAGCGCGAACTCCTCCATCTCCTCGCGCGACAGGTCCCACTTCTCGGCGATCATCTCGGCCGAGCGGAACTGGCTGACCTCCTGGTCGCCGTACCGCGCCTGCCAGCCCGGCGACTCCGCGAACGGCGTGGTGAAGCCGTACTGCTGGCCGACCAGCATCGCGGCGGAGATCGGGATCGCGCTCATGTTCTGCACGCCGCCGGCGACGACCAGGTCCTGGGTGCCGGAGAGGACGCCCTGGGCGGCGAAGTGGACCGCCTGCTGGGACGAGCCGCACTGGCGGTCGATGGTCACGCCCGGCACGTGGTCGGGCAGCCCGGCGACCAGCCACGCCGTACGCGCGACGTCGCCGGCCTGCGAGCCGATCGTGTCGCAGCAGCCGAGGATCACGTCGTCGACGGCCCCCGGGTCGACGCCGGTACGGCGCATCAGCGCGGCGAGCGTGTGTGCGGCGAGGTCGGCGGAGTGCACGGCCGCGAGCGCTCCCCCGCGCTTGCCGACGGGGGTGCGGACGGCGTCGACGATGTAGGCCTCAGGCATGTGAGATCCCGTCCAGGAGGATGATGAGATACTGGTCGGCCACCTCGGTGTGGCTGAGCTCGCCGCCGGGGCGGTACCACCGGACCGCGACCCAGACGGTGTCGCGGATGAACCGGTAGGTGAGCTCGATGTTCAGGTCCGGCGCGCAGCGCGCCGGTCTCGACGCCCTCGGTCAGCAGCGTCATCCAGACCTGGCGCGACTGGGCGTTGCGCTCGGCGAGGTAGCCGAACCGGTCGAAGCCGCCGAGGTAGTCGGCCTCGTTCTGGAAGATCGCGACCTCGTGCGCGGTGCTGGTCGATCGCCTCGAACGACAGCCGGACCGCCCGCTCGATCTTGGTCCGCGCGTCGGCCGTCGCTGGCGATCACGTCGTCGTACGACGCGAACAGCTCCGTCCTGGAAGGTCTGCAGGATCTCGTCGACCATCGACTCCTTGGAGTCGAAGTGGTGGTAGAGGCTGCCCGAGAGGATGCCCGCGGCGTCGGCGATGTCGCGGACCGTGGTGTTCTTGAAGCCCTTCTCGGCGAACAGCCCGGCCGCGATCTGCAGCAGCTCGTCGCGTCGCGCCGTCGCTCAGGCATGCTGACTGCTCACCGAGACCACCTCGCCGGTCAGGTACGACGCGTAGTCGCTCGCCAGGAACACCATCACGTTGGCGACCTCCCACGGCTCGGCCGCCCGGCCGAACGCCTCGCGCTGCTTGAGCTCGTGCAGCAGCTCGTCGGAGGTCACCTTGGCCAGGAACGGGTGCATCGCCAGGCTCGGCGAGACCGCGTTGACGCGGATGCCGTGCGGGGCCAGGTCGAGCGCCGAGCAGCGGGTCAGCGCCATCACGCCGGCCTTGGCTGCGGCGTAGTGGGCCTGGCCCTCCTGGGCCCGCCAGCCGATCACCGAGGCGTTGTTGACGATCACGCCCTTCTTGCCGGCCGCCACCATCCGCTGACCGGCCGCCCGCACGCAGCGGAAGGTGCCGGTCAGGGTGATGTCGAGGACCCGCGAGCCACTGCTCGTCGGTCATCTCCAGGATGCTCGCCGTGCCGCCGAGGCCGGCGTTGTTGATCATGATGTCGACGCCGCCGAGCTCGTCGGCCGCGTCGAGCAGCGCGGTCACCTGGGCCTCGTCGGTGACGTCGCAGACCAGCTGGCGGACCCGGTCGGCGCCGAACTCGGCGGCCAGCGCCTCCTCGGCCTCCGCGAGCCGGCGCTCGTGGGTGTCGCTGAAGACGACCGCCTTCGCGCCCTCCTCCAGCGCCCGTCGTACGACGGCCGCGCCGATGCCGGCGCCCGCCGCCGCCGTGACGACGACGACCTTGCCGGCCAGCAGGTCGTGGCCGGGGACGTAGTCGGGGACGGGCTGCTCGGGTCGCACGGGGTCATCCGCGGGCCTCTCGGGGTAGGCCGAGCACGCGCTCGGCGAGGATGTTGCGCTGCACCTCGTCGCTGCCGCCGTAGATCGTGTCGGCACGGGAGAACAGGAAGAGCCGCTGCCAGCGGTCGAGGTCGTACGCTCGACCCCGGCAGCGCGGTCAGCCCGGCGGGGCCGGCGACGTCCATCGCCACCTCGCCGAGGCGCCGGTGCCAGTTCGCCCACACCAGCTTGAAGATCGAGGCCGCGCCAGCGTCGTCGGACGACAGCCCGCGCAGCGCCTGGAACCGCATCACCTCGAGCTCGACCTTGAGCCGGGCCAGCCGGTCGCGCAGCACCGGGTCGTCGATCGCACCGGTCTGCTTGGCCAGGTCGACGACGCCGTCGAGCTCGCGGGCGAAGCCGACGACCTGGGCGAGCACGGAGACGCCGCGCTCGAAGCCGAGCAGCGCCATCGCGACCTTCCAGCCCTGGCCGGGCTCGCCGACCACCAGGTCGGCGGCGGTGCGGGCGCCGGTGAAGAAGACCTCGTTGAACTCCGAGCCGCCGGTCAGCTGCTCGATCGGGCGGACGTCGACGCCGTCCTGGTCCAGCGGGACCAGCAGGAACGACAGCCCGTGGTGGCGCTCGGAGCCGGGCTCGGTGCGGGCGATCACGAACACCCACTGGCTGAAGTGCGCGTTGGACGTCCACACCTTCTGGCCGTCGATCACCCAGTCGTCGCCGTCGAGCCGGGCCTTGGTCTGCACGTTGGCGAGGTCGGAGCCGGCGTCCGGCTCGGAGTAGCCCTGCGCCCACAGCTCCTCGACGGCCACGATCTTCGGCAGGAAGCGCTGCTTCTGCTCGTCGGTGCCGAAGGCCATCAGGGTCGGGCCGAGCAGCTCCTCGCCGAGGTGGTTGACCCGCACCGGGGCGTCCGCGCGGGCGTACTCCTCGTGGAAGATCACCTGCTGGACCAGGCTCAGCCCGCGGCCGCCGTACTCCTCCGGCCAGCCGAGGCAGGTCCAGCCGTGCTCGGCCAGCAGCCGGTTCCACGCGAGCCGCTCGTCGTGCGCCTCGTGGTCGCGCCCGGCGCCGCCGAGCCCGCGCAGCGCGGCCCACTCGCCGGTCAGGTGCTCCTCGAGCCAGGCCCGCACCTCGGCGCGGAACGCCTGGTCCGCGTCGGAGTAGGTCAGGTCCACGAGTGGTAGCCTACCAAGCACTTGCTTGGGTAGCGAAGGAGGACACGTGCCGCACACGATCCCCGGCGTACTGCGGGCCGCCGCGGAGCGCTTCGGCGACAAGGCCGCGTACGTCGACGGCGAGCGCACGCTCTCCTTCGCCGACCTCCTTGCGCGAGGTCCGATCGCGTCGCCGCCGGCTACCGGTCCCGCGGGCTGGGCCCGGGCGACCGCGTCGTGGTCTGGGCGCCGAACAGCATCGACTGGGTGGTCGCCGCGCTCGCCGTCTCGTACGCCGGCGGCACGCTGGTGCCCGCCAACTCCCGCTACACCGGCCACGAGGTCGCCGAGATCGTCGACCGCACCGGCGCGCGGCTCGTGGTGGTGGCGGACGGCTTCCTCGGCCGCACCCAGATCGCCGACCTGCGCGCGGCCAGCGACCTGACCAGCGTGCGCGAGGTCGATCGACGATCGCCCGGCCTCGACGCCGTCACGGCCGACCCCGGCGAGATCGACGACGTCGCCGCGGCCGGTCTCCCCCGACGACGTCGCCGACATCCTGTTCACGTCCGGCACCACCGGCCGGCCGCAAGGGCGCGATGTCCGCGCACCGGCAGACCGTCGGCGTCGCGCGACGCGTGGGGCGACGCTCGGCGGGGTCACCAGCGAGGACCGCTACCTCGTGGTCAACCCGTTCTTCCACTCGTTCGGCTACAAGGTCGGCATCGTCACCGGCCTGCTCACCGGCGCCACGCTCTACCCGGTCGCGACGTTCGACCTCGACGCGACGATGGCGCTGATCGAGTCCGAGCGGATCACCGTGCTGCCCGGCGCGCCGACGATCTTCACCTCGCTGCTCAACGCCCCCGGCCGCGCCGACCGCGACCTCTCGTCGCTGCGGCTCGCGGTGACCGGCGCCGCCGTCGTACCCGTGGTGCTGATCGAGCGGATGCGCGACGACCTGGCCATCGACCACGTGGTCACCGCCTTCGGGATGACCGAGGCCGTCGTCGTGACGATGTGCCGCGAGGACGACTCCGCCGAGACCGTCGCGACCACCTGCGGCCGCGCGATCCCGGGCATGGAGACCCGGATCGCCGCCGATGGGCGAGGCGGGCGAGCTGCTGGTCCGCGGCGACTACGTGATGCTCGGCTACCTCGACGACCCGGAGGCGACCGCCGAGGCGATCGACGCCGACGGCTGGCTGCACACCGGCGACATCGGCACCCTCGACGCCGCCGGCAACCTGGCGATCACCGACCGGCTCAAGGACATGTACATCTCCGGCGGCTTCAACGTGTACCCCGCCGAGGTCGAGCAGGCGCTGGCCCGGATGGACGGCGTCGCCGACGTCGCGGTCGTCGGCGTGCCCGACGAGCGGATGGGCGAGGTCGGCAAGGCGTACGTCGTGGGCTCGGTCGCTCCGGAGGCCGTGATCGCCTTCGCCAAGGAGCGGCTCGCGAACTTCAAGGTGCCGCGGCACGTCGAGCTCGTCGACGCGCTGCCGCGGAACCTGTCCGGCAAGGTGCTCAAGAACAAGTTGAGGGACTAAGATGGATCTGAACCTGACCGAGTCCGAGCTGGCCTTCCAGGCCGAGGCGCGGGCCTGGCTGGCCGCGAACGTGCCGGCCGAGCCGCTGCCGTCGATGGACACCGCCGACGGCTTCGTCGCCCACCAGGAGTGGGAGCGGAAGCTCTCCGACGCGCGCTGGTCGGTCGTGTCCTGGCCGCAGGCGTACCACGGCCGCGAGGCGTCGCTGGTGGAGTGGGTGATCTTCGAGGAGGAGTACTACCGCGCCGGCGCACCCGGCCGGGTCTCCCAGAACGGCATCTTCCTGCTCGCGCCGATCATCTTCGACCACGGCACCCCGGAGCAGCAGGACCGGTTCCTGCCGTCGATGGCGACCGGCGAGCAGGATCTGGGCGCAGTGCTGGTCCGAGCCCGAGGCCGGCTCCGACCTGGCCTCGCTGCGGTCGACGGCCCGCCGCGACGACGAGCGCGGCGGCTGGGTGCTCAACGGCCAGAAGACCTGGTCCTCGCGCGCGACGTACGCGCACTGGGGCTTCGGGCTGTTCCGCTCCGACCCGGAGGCCGCAGCGCCACAACGGCCTCACCTACTTCCTGTTCCCGCTCGACGCCGACGGCGTCACCGTGCGCCCGATCGCCCAGCTCGACGGCGAGGCCGGCTTCGCGGAGGTGTTCTTCGAGGACGTGTTCGTGCCGGACGCCGACGTGCTCGGCGCGCCCGGCGACGGCTGGCGGGTCGCGATGTCGACGGCCGGCAACGAGCGCGGCCTGTCGCTGCGCTCCCCCGGCCGGTTCTGCGCCGCCGCCGACCGGCTCGTCGACCTCTACCGTGAGCAGCCCGACCCGGCGTTCGCCGACGGCGTCGTCGACGCCTGGATCAAGGCGCAGGCCTACCGCCTCTACACCTGGGGCACCGTGACCCGGCTCGCCGACGGCGGCGACATGGGCGCGGCCGGCTCGGTGAACAAGGTGTTCTGGTCCGAGCTCGACATCGCACTGCACGAGACCGCGCTCGACCTGCTCGGGCCGGAGGCCGAGGTCGAGTCGACCTGGCTGGACGGCTACACGTTCTCGCTGTCCGGGCCGATCTACGCCGGCACCAACGAGATCCAGCGCAACATCGTCGCCGAGCGGATCCTCGGCCTGCCGCGGGAGGTCCGCAAGTGAGGTTCGAGCTCGACGACGACCAGCGCGACTTCGCGGCCGCGCTCGACTCCCTGCTGGCCTCCGCCGACACCGTGGCGGTCGCGCGCGCCTGGGCCGACGGCGACCGCGGCCCCGGCCTGAAGCTGTGGTCCCGGCTCGCCGAGCTCGGCGTCACGTCGCTCGCCACCGACGCCTCGCCGGTCGAGGTGTGCGTCGCGTTCGAGGCGCTCGGCCGGCACGCCGTGCCCGGGCCGTGGGTCGAGTCCGCGGCGTACCTCCCGGTCGCCCTCGGCCACGAGGTCGACGGCATCGCCACCGTGGCGCTGCCTCCGCACGTGCCGTACGCGCTCGACGCCGACATCGCCGACCAGGTGTACGTCGGCAGCACGCCGGCCACGTCCGTCGGTGACCAGGTCGGCTCCGTCGACCGGACCCGGCGGCTGTTCCGCGGTCAGCGGCGACGGCGAGACGCACCCCGAGGCGTTCGACCTGGCGGTGCTGGCGACGTCCGCGCAGCTGCTCGGCGCCGGCGAGCGGATCCTCGCCGACTCGGTGACCTACGTGAAGCAGCGCAAGCAGTTCGGCCGCGAGATCGGGTCGTACCAGGCGATCAAGCACCAGCTCGCCGACGTCCGGATCGCGCTCGACTTCGCCCGTCCGCTGGTGCTCGGCGCCGCGCTCGGCGAGGTCCCGGCGTCCGCGGCGAAGGTCGCGTGCGCGGACGCGGCGTACCTCTCCTCGCGCACCGGGCTCCAGGTGCACGGCGCGATCGGCTACACCCAGGAGTTCGACCTGAGCATCTGGCTCACCAAGGTCCGCGCGCTGGTGACCGCGTGGGGCACGCCGGCGTACCACCGCGCGCGCCTGCTCGAAGGGCTGGTGCGCTGATGGAGTTCGCCCTCTCCGAGGAGCAGCGGGAGCTCGCGGCGACCGTCCGGTCGTTGCTCGACAAGCGCGCCGACGCCCGCGTCGCGACGTACGACGAGGCGCTGTGGCGGACGCTCTGCGAGCAGATCGGGGTGGCCGCGCTGGCCGTCCCGGAGGAGTACGACGGTGCCGGGTTCTCGCTCTTCGAGTCGCTCGTCGTGCTCGAGGAGGTCGGCCGCTCGCTCGCACCCTCACCGCTGCTGTCGTCGCTGGTCACCTCGGAGGCGCTGCTGGCCGGCGCCGACGAGGACGCCAAGCAGCGGCTGCTGCCCCGGATCGCGACCGGTGAGGTGGCCGCGTTCGTCGACGGCGACGGCCCCGTCCTCGACGGCGACCCCGCCACCGTGCTGGTGGTGGCCACCGACGACGGGCTCTACGAGGTCGACGGACGCCGAGCGGACCTGGACGCCGTCCATGGACCAGACGATCCGGCTCGCGACCGTCCGTCCTGACCTCGAGTCGGCGACCCGGATCGGCGACGCGACCGCTGCCCGCGACCGGGCCCGGCTGGTCGGTGCGGTCGGCGTCGCAGCGCTCGCCGTCGGCTGCGCGGACCGCGCCCTCGAGATGACCGTCGCCTACTCGCGGGAGCGGGTGCAGTTCGGCCGGCAGATCGGGTCCTTCCAGGCGCTCAAGCACCGGATGGCCGACATGCTGGTGCTGCTGGAGATGTCCCGCACGGCGTCCTGGGCGGCGTCGTACGCCGTCGCCACCCATGCGGAGGACGCGGAGCGGCTGACCCACGTCGCGAAGTCCTACTGCTGCGAGGCGCTCGCGCACATCGCCGGCGAGACCGTCCAGCTGCACGGCGGGATCGCGATCACCTGGGAGCACGACGCCCAGCTGGTCTTCAAGCGCGCGCACGCGCTCGGCCAGCTGTTCGGCGCACCGCACGAGCACCGGGCGCTCGTGGCACTCTGAACCCATGGGACTCGAACTCCCCCGCCCGCTGCGGGTGCTCACCCCGTCCGACCTGGCATCCGCCGACCCGACACCGGGCATGCACCGACAGCTCGCGTTCGAGCTGCCGCTGCTCTGGGCCGGGCAGACCGAGACCGCGCCCGGCGCTGGTCTCCGCCTGGCACCACCACGACCGCAACGAGTCGAGCCTGTACATCGTCCGCGGCGTGCTGCGCCTCGAGTTCGAGGGCCACGAGGGCTACCTCGACGCGGTCGCCGGCGACTTCGTGCACGTGCCGGCGTACACCGTCCACCGCGAGAGCAACCCGGGCAACGAGCCGTCGCTCGCGGTGATCGCCCGCGTCGGCGGCGGCATCCCGACCGTGAACGTCGACGAAGCGCCACCCCCGCACGGCCCGTAGCACTACGTTTCGTCCATGCGTGTTCTCATCCTGGGAGCCGGCTTCGGCGGACTGGAGCTGGCGACCACCCTGGATGCCGCGCTCGGGACCGGTGTCGAGGTCGTGCTGGTCGACAAGTCCGACGGGTTCGTCTTCGGGTTCTCCAAGCTCGACGTGATGTTCGGCCGCGCGACGGCCGACCACGTCTCGCACCGGTACGCCGACCTGGCGCCACCCGGCGTGCGGTTCGTGCAGACCACGGTGCGCGCCATCGACCCGGTCGCGCGGCGGGTCGAGACCGACGCCGGGCCACTCGACGGCGACGTCCTGGTGGTCGCGCTCGGCGCCGACCTGCACCCCGAGGCCACGCCCGGGCTGGTCGAGCACGGCCACGAGTTCTACACCGTCGCCGGCGCGTTCGCGCTGCGCGACGTGCTCGCGTCGTTCCCCGGCGGGAACGTCGTCGTCGCGGTGACGTCCACGCCGTTCAAGTGCCCGCCCGCGCCCGAGCGAGACCGCGCTGATGGTGCACGACCTGCTGCGCGAGCGCGGCCTCCTGCGACGTCTCCACGGTGTCGCTGGTGATGCCGCTCGGCGTGCCGATCCCGCCGTCCCCCACCGCGTCCGCCGCGCTGCTCGCGGCGTTCGCCGAGCGCGGCATCTCCTGGCACCCGGGTGCGCTGGTCCGGTCGCTGGAGCCGACGGCCGCCGTCCTCGCCGACGGCACCGAGATCCCCTACGACCTGTTCCTCGGCGTCCCCGTGCACCGCGCGCCCGCGGTCGTGGTCGACGCGGGCATGACCGAGGACGGCTGGGTCCCGGTCGACCCGCACACCCTGCGGACCCGCTTCGACGACGTGTACGCCGTCGGCGACGTGACCAGCGTCGGTACCCCGAAGGCGGGCGTGTTCGCCGAGGGCCAGGCCGGCGTGGTCGCCTCGCAGCTGATCGCCCGGGCCCGGGGCGGTGCGGCGGCGACGTACGACGGGCACGGCACCTGCTACCTGGAGTTCGGCGGCGGCGAGGTCGGCAAGGTCGACGTGACCTTCCTGAGCGGCCAGGCGCCCACCGGGGCGCTCGAGGGTCCGAGCCTGGCGCTGGCCGCGGACAAGGCGGCCTTCGGCGCCGACCGGGTGCGCCGCTGGTTCGGGCGGGACTGGACGCCGTAGCGGTCATTTCCCAGTGAGGGAAGGGTTGTGGACGTCTCGTGGACGAGCCGTTACCGATCGATCTGGACCGATCCGCTGTTTCTGGTCCGAAACCGCTGGAAACCTCGCCCGTCACACGAGTCACACCTATGGTCGCCGCATGACGACCTTCGCCGTGCCCGCCGATGTGCTTCTCGACGACGCCGAGGACCACGACTTCGCACTGCCCCGCTCCGTCGCCAACCCGCGCCGTACGACGTGGACCGGCTTCGCGAAGGACGACGTCGACCGGCTGCCGGCCAGCTGAGACAAACCTCACGCCCCGAGGTGCACGACCGCCGTCCGGGGCCACCTAGGCTCGTGGCCGTGGATGCCAACGAGACCTTTCAGGACCAGGACGTCGACACCCTCACCGAGGACGCTGCAACGGCCGAGGAGTGGCCCGCGTCGACCGCGAACCAGACCCGCGTCCGCATCTGACCCTCGCTGCCGGGTCGCCTGAGTACGGTTCAGGCATGGACAACCTGATCGAGATCGACGAGACCAAGAAGATGCGGCGTGAAGATGCCGCCGTCCGCCTCCACGCGCTCGCGGACGCACTCGCCCGCAACAACACCGTCGAGTTCGAACGCGGCGGCCACCGGATCACCGTCCGGGTGCCCGACGAGGTCGAGCTGAAGGTCGAGGTCGAGATCGGCGACGACGAGGGAGAGCTGGAGATCGAGCTCACCTGGTGAGGTTCAGCGCGGGTCGGTGGTGCGGTACTGGCCCCGGTAGAACAGCAGCGGGTCGGCCGCGCGTCCTCGCCGATGCTGCAGGTCGACGACCCGGCCGATCACGACGTAGTGGTCGCCGGCCTCGTGCACCGGGTGGATCGTGCAGTCGACGTGCGCGAGCGCGCCCTCGAGCATCGGCGAGCCGGTCGTCGGCGACGGCGTCCACTTCACGCCGGCGAACTTGTCGGTGCCCCGGCTGGCCATCGTGTTGGAGAGCTCGGCCTGGTCGGCGGCCGAGGAAGTTGACGCAGAACTTGCCGGCGCGCTGGATCAGCGGCCAGGCCCGCGACGTCTTCGCCGGGATGAACAGCACCAGCGGCGGGTCCAGCGAGACGCTGGAGAACGACTGGCAGGTCATGCCCGACCGGCTCGTCGTTGCTGATCGTCGGTCACCACGGTGACGCCGGACGCGAACCGGCCGAGCACGTCGCGGAACTGGCGCGCGGCGGCGACCGCCTCCGGGTCGTCGTGGACGGCGACGTCCTCGCCGGGCCGGAACTCGAAGTCGATCTCCGGTCGCCGAGCCACGAGCTGATCAGCTCCGGGCTCGGCCAGGTCTCCCGGGCGTCCGGGGCTCATCCCCTCGGGGATCGTCGCGGCTCGGCTCCGGAGTCATGCCGTCAGTTTCTCACTGGGCGCCGGCGCCGAAGTCGTGGCCCCAGTAGGAGACCGCGGTCGACTCCCGGGCGACCCAGCGGCCGTCGTCGACCTGCAGGCCGTCGGTGCCGAACTCGACGTCGAAGCCGCCGGGCGACCTCACGTAGAACGAGACCATCTCGTCGTTCATGTGCCGGCCGAGCGTGGCCGACAGCGGCGCCTTGTGCTTGCGCACCCGCTCCAGCGCGCGGCCGACGTCGTCGAGCTCGTCGACCTCGAGCATGATGTGCACGCACTTCGATGGGGTTCGGCATCGGCAGGAACGCCAGCGAGTGGTGCCGCGGGTTCACGCCGAGGAACCGCAGCCACACCTTCGAGCCCGGCTCCTTGCCGACGAACTCCCCCGGCATGCTCATCGAGTCGCGCAGCCGGAAGCCGAGCACGTCGGTGTAGAACCGCAGCGCCTCGACGTCGTCGAGGACCGGCAGCACGATGTGGCCCATCCCCTGGTCGCCGGTCACGAACGTCGCGGCGTACGGCGTCACGACGGGCCGCGACTCGTAGGTGATGCCGTGGAACAGCTCGAAGACGTTGTCCCACGGGTCGCTGAACCGGACCAGCTCCTGCACCCGGCGCTCGTCGAGCTCCTCCTCGGTGCCCTCCTCGAAGTCGACGCCGGCCTTCGCGAGGTGCTCGCGCGCCTCCTGGAGCGCCCGGTGGTCGGCGAGCTCCCAGCCGGTCGCGGACGAGCTGGTCGACGTCGGACGGGAAGACGACGAGCCGGGCGGAGACCTCGTCGATCCGCCAGTACTGGTTGTCCGGGTTCGGGCCGCGGCCCTGCGGCGAGGCCGAGGACCTTGCCGGCGAACGTCGTCCACTGGTCGAGGTCGGTGCTGGCCACGCGGACGTAGCCCATGCTCTTGATGTCGATGGTCATGCGGTGCCCCTCTCCACGTGACGGGCCAGGAACGCGGTGGCGATCTCGGCGAACTCGTCGGCCGCCTCGATCTGTGCCCAGTGCCCGCAGTTCGGGAAGACATGCAGCGACGCCTTCGGGATCAGCTTGAGGGCGACCATCGCGCCGTCGAGCGGGTTGACCCGGTCCTCGCGGCCCCAGGTGAGCAGCGTGTGCTTGCGCAGCCGGTGCGCCTCGCGCCAGAGCATGCCGTCCTCGGCGGTCTCGGGGTTCCAGAACGACATGCCCATCGAGCGCATCGCCTCCTGCGCGCCCGGCGCGGTGGCGTCGGCGAACCGCTCCTCGACCAGCTCGTCGGTCACCAGCGCCTGGTTGACGACCATCGTCGAGATGAACGCGCGCAGCGTCTCCGGCGTCGGGTCGGCGCCGAAGTCCATCAGCCGCTGCACGCCCTCGGTCGGGTCGGCGTGGAACAGGTTGAGCGACAGGCCGCCCGGGCCCATCAGGATCAGCCGGCCGACGCGGTCGGGGTGGCTCAGCGCCAGCCGCATCGCCGTACCGCCGCCGAGGCTGTTGCCGAGCAGGTGCACCCGGTCGATGCCGAGCTCGTCGAGCAGCTTGACGACGTGGTCGGCGGAGTGCCGGTAGTAGTTGCCGACGACCGGCGGCTTGTCGGAGCCGCCGAAGCCGGGCTGGTCGACGAGCAGGGTCCGGAAGGTCGCGGCGAAGCTTCGGCAGCGCGCTGCCGAAGTTGGACCACGCCGAGGCTCCCGGCCCACCGCCGTGCAGCATCACGAGCGGCAGTCCGCCGCCGACCTCGGTCGCGACCCCCGCCTCGTAGTAGTTCAGGGTGACGTCGCCGGCCTTCGCCGACCGGCTGCGTGGACGGACTCCTTGGTGAGCGTCACGCTCAGTACATCCCCGGGTCGACCTTGTGCCCGAACTCGTGGGCGCCGTACATCTGCAGCGCGCGCTCGGGGTCGTTGGCGGCGTGCACGCGGCCGGCGTGCGCGTCGCGCCAGGCGCGCTGCAGGTAGGTGCCCTTGGCCAGCGCGCGGCCGCCGGAGGCCTCGAACAGCGAGTCGATCGCGTCGATCGCGCGCTGGGTGCCGAGCACCTGGTCGCGGCGGACCTTGCAGCCGCAGCTCGAGCGGGATCTTCTCGCCCTCGCTCCACGCAGGCCTGCTCCTCGCGGATGTTGTTGACCAGCAGCGCCCACGCGGCGTCGATCTCGGACGACGCCCGCGCGATCCGGACCGCGGCGAACGGGTCGAGCGACGCCTTCTCGCCGAGGTACGCCGCGCGCACCCGCTTCTGCTGCATGTCGACGTGCTCGGCGTACGCGCCGAACGCCATGCCGATGATCGGCGTGGTGATGGTGCCGGTGAAGATCGAGTGGAACGGCAGCTTGTAGAGGTCGGAGGTGTTCTGCTCCTGGCCCGGGCCGAAGCAGCGGCCGGTGTCGCCCATCGACAGCGTGAACGCCTCGGGGATGAACACGTCCTCGACGACGATGTCGTTGGAGCCGGTGCCGCGCAGGCCGACGACGTTCCAGACGTCGACGATCGTGTAGTTCTCGCGCGGCACCATGAACGTCCGGAAGTCGACGACGTTGCCGTCCTCGTTGAACACCAGGCCGCCGAGCAGCACCCAGCTGCAGTGGTCGCAGCCGGACGAGAAGCTCCACTTGCCCGACAGCGTGAAGCCGCCCTCGGTCGACCACGGCCTTGCCGGTCGGGGCGTACGACGAGCTCAGCCGGGTGGTGGTGTCCGCGCCCCACACCGCCTGCTGCGCCTCGTCGGCGAACAGCGCGACCTGCCAGGGGTGCACGCCGACCACGCTGGAGACCCAGCCGGTCGAGCCGCACGCGCTCGCGATGTCGCGGACCGCGGTGTAGAAGTCGACCGGGTCGGCCTCGTAGCCCGTCGAAGCCGCTTGGGCTGGAGCAGCCGGAAGAACCCGATCTCCTCGAGCTCCTTGATCGACGCCTCGGGGACGACGCGCAGACGCTCGGCCTCGTCGGCCCGCTCCCGAATGGCGGGAAGCAGGTCGCGGACGCCGTCGAGAACAGCCTGGGACATCGACATCTCCTGTCATGGTGGGACCGTCGGCAATACTAGAACACGTTCTCGTTTTGGGCCAGCGCAACCGCCGTGCCAGCCGTGAACGATGAGTAGGGTCGCCCGCGTGACCATCGACCTCACCGGCAAGTCCGCCCTCGTCACCGGCGCCGGCAGCGGCATCGGCCGCGCCACGGCCGTCGCCCTGGCGCGGTACGGCGCGCACGTGGCCGTCGCCGGACGGCGGCCGGACCAGCTCGACGAGACCGTCCGGCAGGTTCGCCAGGCGGGCGGCGAGGCGCTCGCCGTACCGACCGACGTCAGCGTCGAGGGCGACGTGCGTGCGCTCGTCGCAGCGACGGTCGAGGCCTTCGGCGGGCTCGACCTTGCCTGCAACAACGCGGCGACCGTCGGACCGCAAGGCCCGATCGCCGAGCTGAGCGCCGCGGAGTTCGACCTGACGATGGGCACCAACCTGCGTGGCGCGTTCCTCTGCCTCAAGCACGAGCTGGCCGCGATGGCCGGGCCTGGCGCGATCGTCAACATCAGCTCGGTGAATGCCACCCTGCCCGGGCGCGGCGCCGCGCTGTACTGCACCAGCAAGGCCGGCCTCGACATGCTCACCCAGGTGGCAGCTCTGGAGAGCGCCGAGAAGGGCATCCGGGTGAACTCTGTCCGGCCCGGGTACGTGCTCACGCCGATGCACGACGCCGTGCTCGAATCGGCTGGCGGCGCGACGCCCGAGATCGTCGCCATGGTCGAGGGCGCGGTACCGATGCGGCGGCGCGCGGCGCCCGAGGAGATCGCCGAGGCGGTCGCCTGGCTGTGCTCGGACGACGCCGGCTACGTCACCGGCTCCGTGCTCACCGTCGACGGCGGCATCTCGATCTCCCCCGCCGGCTGACCAGCACCTCCGCCAGCCGGGTCCGGCTGGCGGTGTCCGGGGTTCCGGTCAGCCCCACCGTGGGTTACCCGCTAGCCGGGATGGCTCGTCGTCTCGTCGGCGCGATGCTCGAAGAGTGCCTTGCCACGTTGGCGGGGCCGCCATCGAGGATCGGAGAAGCGCCATGAAGATGCGCATGCTGGCTGCGGCGGCAGTTCTGGTATCGGCCGCGATCCACCTCAAGCTGTGGTTCGACGTGTTCCGGCACACCGACGTCGTCGGCCCGGCGTTCATGGTGAACGCCGTCGGCGGCGCCGTCATCGCGGTCCTGCTCGTCACCTGGCGGCACTGGATCCCGTTGGTGCTGGCCGTCGGGTTCGGCGTGGCCACGCTCGGCGCTTTCATCACCGCCGCCACGGTGGGGCTCTTCGGGGTCCACGAGAACTGGACCGGATGGGAGGTCTGGACGGCAGCGACGGCTGAAGTGATCGTGATCCTCGCGGCCGGGACGGTGCTGATGCGGGAGAACCCGCTGCACTCCGCCGCTCCGCAGGCACACCGCGTGCCGGCCCACTGACCAGTGTTGGAGGCCGACATGTCACGAACCGATCTCCTGCCACGCCAGGTCGTCGGGTGGATCGTCGCGGCCACGATGGTGTCCGGTCTGGGGGCGTGCTCCTCGGCCACCTCGTCAACCGAGGCGGCGCAGACGTCGGCGGCAACCGAACGACCCGTAGCCGTGACGTCACCGCCGGAGAGGCCGCGACCCACGATCGTGCTCGTCCACGGCGCCTGGGCCGATGCGTCCAGCTGGAACGGGGTGACGGAGTCCCTTCTCGCAGCCGGCTACGACGTCCGCGCGATCGCCAACCCGGTGGAGAACCTGACCACCGACTCGGAGTACGTCGCCGACTTCCTCGAGTCGCTGAAGGGGCCCGTCGTGCTCGTCGGCCACTCCTACGGCGGCTCCGTCATCACCAACGCCGCCGCCGGCAACCGGAGCGTGAAGGCGCTGGTCTACGTCGACGCCGCGGCGCCCGATGTCGGGGAGACGAACGGCTCACTGAGCGGGGCGGGCTCGGTGCTGAGTCGCAGGCCCGATCACGAGCTCTTCGACACGCTGCCGTACCCGGGGGCGCCACACGGTGCCGCCGACCTCTACCTGCGGAAGGACATCTTCGTCCACCACTTCGCCAACGATCTTCCGCGCAGCATGGCGATCCGCCTGTGGGCGTCGCAGCGGACCGCCTCCACCGAGGCGTTCGACACGCCCTCTCAGCACGCGGCTTGGAAGACGATCCCGTCGTGGTACTTCATCAGCAGCGGTGACCAGATCATCACACCCGCCTCGGAACGGGCCATGGCGAACCGCGCGCACTCCCACGTCACGGTCTTTCGGGGCGGCTCACACCTCACGCTGATCTCGCATCCGGGTGCGGTCACCAAGGTCATCCAGGCAGCGATCGACTCCCTGCCCTGACGCTAGAGAAAGGTCGAGAACATGAAGATTCTGTACACCGCCGAAGCCGTCGTCGAGGGAGGGCGAGAAGGGCACGGTCGGACATCAGATGGTCGCCTCGAGGTCGATCTCTCCGTTCCCGAGGACATGGGCGGCAGCGGCGGCACCGGCACCAACCCGGAGCAGCTGTTTGCGGTCGGGTACGCGGCCTGCTTCCAGTCCGCGCTCCTCAACGTCGCCAACGGGCGGAAGCTCGACGCGTCCGACTCGCGCATCACGTCCCGAGTGGGCCTGGGGCCGACCGGGCACGGCGGCCTGAGTCTGACCGTCACGCTCGACCTGCACGCGCCGCAGCTCTCTGCGGCCGAGGCGGCCGACCTGATGGCCCGAGCCGACGAGCTGTGTCCGTACTCGAACGCGACTCGCGGCAACATCGACGTCAACCTGACGGTGGACGGAGCTCGACTCGACGAGATTCGAGCGGCCTGACCCTGCGTCAGGGCCGGTCCGCGGGGAGCGGAAGTACGACCTCCAGGGTGGTGCCGCCACCGGACGGGCTGCTGAAGGCGAGCCGGCCGCCCAGGGCGTCGACTCGGTCGGTGAGCCCGACCAGGCCGGAGCCGCCGGTGGGGT
Organism: uncultured Actinomycetota bacterium; assembly: GCA_963716655.1. Taxonomy (GTDB): domain Bacteria; phylum Actinomycetota; class Actinomycetes; order Propionibacteriales; family Nocardioidaceae; genus Nocardioides. The sequence goes on from CAVQTV010000001.1 coordinate 1,013,471, forward strand.
CGGCCCCGCCCCGGCCGTCGTCGCGGACACTGACCCGCAGGACCCCGTCGCCGGCGGCGGCCTGGACGTCGATGACGGTGGCGTCCGCGTGCTTGACGGCGTTGGTGACCGCTTCGGAGATCACGTAGTAGCCGGCGAGCTCGATCGGCTCGGGCAGCCTCTCGTCGACGCTGACGTCGAGGCGGACGGGGACGGCCGATCGGCGGGCCAGCGTCGTCAGAGCCGGGCGCAGTCCGCCCTTGGCCAGTGCCGCAGGGTGAAGGCCGCGGGCGATCTCACGCAGCTCCTCGAGCACCCCGGTCAGCTCGTCGGCCACCAGGTCCATCTGCGCCGTCAGCTCGCCGATCTCTGGTGGCGGAGAGGCGTGCGCGGTCCCGCGGAGGTCCAGGGCGAGGGAGACCAGCCGCTGCTGGGCGCCGTCATGCAGGTCACGCTCGAAGCGGCGCCGGGTGGTGTCGGCGGCGGTCACGATGCGTGCCCGCGACGCGGTCAGCGCGGCTCGAGCCTCGGCGTTGGCCAGGGCTGTGGCGACCAGCTCGGTGAAGCCGGCCAGCCGAGCCTCGGTGTCGACCGGCACCGGGTCACCGGTGGACGTCACGATCATGGCCCCCCACAGGAGCCCCTCGACGCTGATCGGCACGCCGACCGACGCCAGGATGCCAAGACCCTGGGAGTAGTCCCCGATCGAGCCGGTGCTGTCGGCGTTGCTGTCTATTCGCGCGGGCTCGCCGGTTTCGAACACCAGCGTCGACACGTTCCGGCCGCCGAGCTGGAAACGGTTGCCGACCGCAGTGGTCGGCCCGACGCCGGTGCGGTGCCAGGCGCCGAGGACCGTCTCCATGCCGTCCGGGTCGAACCGGAGCAGGGCGGTGGCGTCCGTTGAAAGCAACCGCCCGAGCTCGGCGGTCACCGCATCGAAGACCTCGTCCGGCGGCGCCGCCTGGGCGACCAGGGTCGCCACCCGACGCAGCGCGGCCTGCTCATCGGCGTACTCGCGCAGGTCCACCCGGGCCTGCGCGTTGGCGATCGCGGTCCCGACCAGCTGGGTGAACCCGGACAGCCGGGCTTCGGTGTCCGGCGGAAGCGATCCCGCACCGGCGGATCCCACGGTCACGACGCCCCACAGCCGGCCTTCGACGGTGATCGGCACACCGACGGCCGAGCGCAAGCCCCACGTGCGGGCGGCGTCCGCGATCGGACCCCAGGAGTCGCCGGAGTAGTCGATCCACGCCGGCCGGCCCGTCTGGAACACCAGGGTCGTCGCGTTCTGCCCACCGACCCTCAACTGGGCGCCGATCGGCACGGGCGCGGCGACGTCAGTGCTGGTCCACTCACCGACCACCGTGACCACGCCGCCCGCGTCGTACCGGCTCATGGTCGCGAAGTCGGCGGAGAGCACCCGCCCGACCTCCGCGGTGACCGCGGCGAACACCTCGTCTGGCGGCGTCGCGCCTGCGACCAGCGTTGCCATCCGGCGCAGCGCGTCCTGCTCCTCGGCGAACCCGCGCAGCTCCACGCGCGCTTGCGCGTTGGCGATCGAGGTGCCGACCAGCTCGGTGAAAGCGGCGAGTCGCACCTCGGTGTTCGCCGGCATCGGCTGCTCGTGGCCGGATGCCACGGCCATGACTCCCCACAGGCAACCCTCGACGCTGATCGGCACGCCGACCGCCGAGCGGAGCCGCCAGCCACGCGCGGCGTCCGCGACCGACCCCGTGGCGTCGGCGTAGTCGTCGATCCGCGCCGGCCGGCCCGTCCGGACGACCAGCGACACGACGTTTCGCCCACCGAGACGCACCCGGGTGCCGACCGGGAACGGGACCTCGACCTCCGAGTTGCTCCAAGCGCCGACGGAGACCTGTTCGTCTTCCGGCTCGCACCGGCTCAGGATCGTGAAGTCGGCCTCCAGCAGCCGGCCGACCTCCTCGGCGACCACGGCGAACACGTCCTCGGGCAGTGCGGACCGGGCGATCAGGGTCGCCACCCGGCGCAGCGCGGCCTGCTCCTCGGCGATCTGCTCGCCCTCCACGGTGGCCATCAGGATCTCCGTTCCACCGCTGCCACGCCGTCTCCTCTCCGTTCCCGCGAAATTCAGCGTGCGCCCGCCTCAGCGAGCCAGTCAAGAACGCAGAGTGCCGGCTCACCCGGGCCCTGCCAGATCGGGGCCTACGTCGTGCCCCCAGGGTCGACGGTCACGACCTCGCTGTGGTCCGCTCCGCCAACGGCTTGAGGCCGCACGCGGCGGCGAAGCCGTCGGACTCGATGCCGAGGGCGACGTTCGGGCGGGTCGTGAAGTTGGCGAACGCGATCACTGCGCTGAGCTCGACCAGGGCGGCATCGCCGAGATGTGCGCGCAGCGACGCGACCATCTCGTCGGTCACGGTCGGCTCGGTCTCGGTCATCGCCTCGGCGTAGGCGAGCACCTCACGTTCGAGCGGAGAGAACGCCCCGGAATCCCGCCAACACGGGATCTCGCGGGCCTTGACCATGTCGAGGTCCTTGTTGTGAGCCTCGAAGTAGTTGAAGTCGAGACACCAGGTGCAGCCGACCTGCGAGGCGACTGCCATGTGCGCGAACGACTTGAGCTGCTCGTCGCAGGAGTCCCACTTCTTGATCTTGCCTCCGACTCGGGCCATGTCCATCAGCACCTTCTGGTTGTGCCAGAAGACACCGATCGAGCTGGGCACCTGCCCCAGGGTCTTCTTGGCGAAGCGCTTGATCAGCGCCCCCTTGAAGCCGGTGATCTCGGCGGCGGGGATGCGAGTCGTTCCAGACATATCGTCCTCCTGTATCGGTGGGTTCGACATCTAGACACCGCGCAGCCCCCGGTTGTGACATCCCCCAGGAATACAGTGGCGGTCACGCCGCGAACTCACCGATCATGGTCGGCGTGGATGACTCCGGCCGGTTTCTCGCGGCGTACGACGAACAGCTCCGAACCGACGCGGAGACGCCGAGCGCGGTCGCGGTGACCCGCCTCGGCCCGCTGCGGCTGGTGACCTTCTCTGGTGGTCGGGGGTTCGTCACCTACCAGGACCTCGACGGATCCGATGCCGAAGCGATCGATCGGCTCGTCGGGGCGGCGCTCGCGCACTTCCAGGCGGATCCCGCGATCACGCGGGTGGAGTGGAAGACCCGGGGGCACGACCGCGCGCCGGGACTGCACGAGAGCCTCCTCGGTCACGGTTTCGTCGCGGAGGAGCCGGAGTCGATCATGATCGGCGAGGCACGCCGACTGGCGGTCGACGTGCCCCTGCCCGACGGCGTCACGCTGCGGCAGGTCAGCGAGGAGAGCGACGTCCACGCGATGAGCGCGATGAGCGCGCAGGCGTTCGGTGACTCGCCCGCCGAGGCGGCGACGATCGCCGAGGCGCTGCTGCTCCGGCTCTCCCGCGACGACGGGATGGAGCTGTGGGTAGCCGAGTCCGACGGGCAGGTGGTCTCCGCAGGTCGGCTCGAACCGGTTGCGGGCACCGACTTCGCGGGCATCTGGGGCGGCTCGACCCTGAAGGAGTGGCGCGGTCGCGGGATCTACCGGGCCATGACCGCGGCTCGGGCGCGCTCGGCACTGCGGATGGGCAAGACCCTCATCAACAGTGACTCCACCGAGGACTCCCGCCCGATCCTGGAGCGGTACGGCTTCCTCAAGGTCTCCACCACGACGCCGTACCTCTGGAGCCGATGAGCGACGCCTACAGGTTGGCGGCTTCCTTCTCCGCCTCGGCCTTGAGCATCAGCGCGATGTCGATGAGCTGGTCCTCCTGGCCGCCGATCAGCTTGCGCCGGCCGGCCTCGAGCAGGATCTTCGCGCCGGAGACGCCGTAGCGGTCGGCCGCGTTGCCGGCGTGCTTGAGGAACGACGAGTAGACGCCGGCGTAGCCCATCATCAGCGTCATCCGGTCGAGCTGGCACTCCTCGGGCATCGCCGGCTTGATGACGTCCTCGGACGCGTCGACGATGGTGAGGAAGTCGATGCCGGTCTTCCAGCCGAGCTTGTCGCAGACCCCGACGAACGCCTCGAGCGGCGTGTTGCCGGCACCGGCGCCGAAGCGGCGCACCGAGCCGTCGATCTGGGTCGCGCCCGCGCGGGCGGCGATCACGGTGTTGGCGACGCCGAGGCCGAGGTTCTCGTGGCCGTGGAAGCCGACGGTCGCCTCGTGGCCGATCTCGGCGACGACGGCGGCGACCCGGTCGGCGGTCTGCTCCATGACGAGCGCGCCGGCGGAGTCGACGACGTACACGCACTGGTTGCCGGCGTCGACCATGATCCGCGCCTGCTTGGCGAGCACCTCGGGCGGCTGGGTGTGGCTCATCATCAGGAAGCCGACGGTCTCCAGGCCGAGCTCGCGGGCCAGCCCGAAGTGCTGGATCGAGGTGTCGGCCTCGGTGCAGTGCGTGGCGATCCGGCAGATCTGGCCGCCGTTGTCCTGCGCGGCGCGGATGTCGTCCTTGGTGCCGACCCCGGGGAGCATCAGGAACGCGATCTTGGCGCGCTTCGCGGTCTCGGCCGCGATCTTGATCAGCTCCTGCTCGGGCGTCTTCGAGAAGCCGTAGTTGAACGACGAGCCGCCCAGCCCGTCGCCGTGGGTGACCTCGATGACCGGGACACCGGAGTTGTCCAGCGCCTCGACGATGTCGTGCACCTCCTGCGCGGTGAACTGGTGCCGCTTGTGGTGCGACCCGTCGCGCAGGCAGGTGTCGGTGAGGCGCAGGTCCAGGTCGTCGGACCAGGTGCGGGTCAGGGTGTCTGCAGTGTCGTTCACAGCAGGCTCCTCTGCGAGGATCGGGCAATGTTCTCGCCGACCTGCGTGGCGGCGGCGGTCATGATGTCGAGGTTGCCGGCGTACGGCGGCAGGAAGTCGCCCGCGCCCTCGACCTCGACGAAGATCGAGACCTTGGTCTGGCCCTGGGTCGCGGCCGACGGCTCGTCGATCTGCGGCTCCTGGAGCAGCCGGTAGCCGGGCACGTACTCCTGCACGGCCTTCTCCATCGCGAAGATGCTGGCGATGATCGCGTCGCGGTCGGCGTCCGGCGCGACCGCGCAGTAGATCGTGTCGCGCATGATCATCGGCGGCTCGGCCGGGTTCAGGATGATGATCGCCTTGCCGCGCGCGGCGCCGCCGATCGTCTCGACGCCCGACGGCGGTGGTGCGGGTGAACTCGTCGATGTTGGCGCGGGTGCCGGGACCGGCCGACATCGACGACGACCGACGCGACGATCTCGGCGTACGACACCGCGCGCCGCCCGCGAGACCGCGGCGACCATCGGGATCGTGGCCTGGCCGCCGCAGGTGATCATGTTGACGTTCATCGCGGCGACGTGCTCCTCGCCGTTGACCGGCGGGATCACCGCCGGCCCGACCGCGGCCGGGGTCAGGTCGATCGCCCGGATGCCGGCCTCCTCGTAGCGCGGCGCGTACTCGCGGTGCACGTACGCCGAGGTCGCCTCGAAGATCAGGTCCGGCAGCTGGTCCTGCTTGAGCAGCCAGTCGACGCCCTCGTGGGTCGACTCCAGGCCCTTGTCGGCGGCCAGCTTGAGGCCCTCCGACGACGGGTCGACGCCGATCATCCAGCGCGGCTCGATCACGTCGGACCGGAGCAGCTTGTACATCAGGTCGGTGCCGATGTTGCCGGGCCCGACGATGGCGGCGGTCAGCTTGGCTCTGCTGACTCTGACATGCTCACTCCTCGAAGGTGACGCGCAGCGGCTCGAAGCCGCTGATGGTCGCCTCGACCCGGTCCCCCGGGGCGAACGGCACGAACGGGCCCAGGGCCCCGGACAGGATCAGGTGGCCGGCGCGCAGCGGGTCGCCGAAGCGCTGGGCCTGGACGGCGAGCCAGCGCAGCGCCTCGAGCGGGTCGCCGAGGCAGGCGGCGCCGTTGCCGGCCGAGCGCTCCTCGCCGTTGATGGTGAGCGACATCGTGACGTCGCGCGGCTCGAGCTCGTCGAGGGTCCGGCCCTCGCTGCCGACGACGAAGAGGCCGCTGGACGCGTTGTCGGCGACGGTGTCGGTGAACCCGATCGCCCAGTCGGCGATCCGGGAGTCGACGATCTCCAGCGCCGGGCAGCGCGACCTCGACGGCGTCCCGGACCACCTCGATGGTGATCTCCTCGTCGTCGATGTCGCGGGCCAGGACGAACGCGACCTCGCCCTCGACCCGCGGCTGGAGCAGCGTCCGCATCGAGATCGGGTCGCCCCCTCGACGCGCCAGCGCTGACGTCCATGTCGTCGAGCAGGTAGCCGAAGTCGGGCTGGTCGACCCCGAGCTGCTGCTGCACGGCCTCCGAGGTGGCGCCGATCTTGCGGCCGACGACCGTGGCCCCGCCCGCGATCCGGCGCCTGCACCAGGCCCTGCTGCACGGCGTACGCCGCCGGCAGGTCGTCGGTGCCGATGAGGTCGCGCACCGGCGCACACGGCACCCGCGTCGCCAGGGCCTCGCTCAGACGCGCGACGGCTGCCTCGATCGCGTCCTGGGAGGTCACGGGTCCATAGTAGAACCTGTTACAGTTTTGCGCCATGACGACCCCCCTGCCGGAGAGCGTCGACGTCGTCGTGGTCGGCGCCGGTGGCGCCGGGATGACCGCCGCCCTGGCGGCCGAAGTCGCGCGGCCTCGACACGGTGCTGATCGAGAAGAGCGCCTACTTCGGCGGCTCGACCGCGCGCAGCGGCGGCGGCGTCTGGATCCCCGGCAACTACGCCCTCAAGGCGGCCGGCCAGGACGACCCGCTCGAGAACTCCAAGCTCTACCTCGACTCGATCGTCGGCGACGTGGTGCCGAAGGTCCGCCGCGACACCTACGTCGACCGCGGCGCCGAGGTCATGGACTTCATCAAGGCCAAGACCCCGGTGCGGTTCACCTGGGTGCCCGACTACGCCGACTACCACCCGGAGCAGCCCGGCGGGCGGCCGAAGGGCCGGACCGTCGAGCCGATCCCGATGGACGCGCGGTTCCTCGGCGACGAGCTCGACCGGCTGCACCCGCCGTACACCAAGGCGCCGGCCAACATGATCGTCACGCAGGCCGACTTCCGGAAGATCAGCCTCGGGCTGCGGACCATCCGCGGCCCGGCTCACGATGGTCAAGGTCACGCTGAAGCGGATCGTCAGCCTGCTGCTGCGCCGCCGGATGTACGCGATGGGCAACGCGATCGCGATCGGGCTGCGCAAGGGCCTGATGGACGCCGGCGTGCCGGTCCACTACGAGACCGAGCTCCAGCGACCTGGTCATCGAGGACGGCCGGGTCGTCGGCGTACGCGTGCTGCGCGACGGCGTCGAGACCGTCGTCCGGGCCCGACGCGGCGTGATCCTCGGCAGCGGCGGCTTCGAGCGCAACGTCGAGCTGCGCGAGAAGTACCTGCCGCAGCCGACCTCGGTCGACTGGACGACCGGCTCGCAGTTCAACACCGGCGGCGGCCTGCTCGCCGGCATCGCCGCGGGCGCCGCAGACCGACCTGATGGACGACGCCTGGTGGGGCCCGACGATCCCGCTGCCGGGCCGGCCGTGGTTCTGCCTGGCCGAGCGCAACCTGCCCGGCTCGATCATCGTCAACAGCGCCGGCGAGCGGTTCATGAACGAGGCGCTGCCGTACGTCGAGGCCGTGCACGAGATCTACAAGGGCGAGGCCACCGGCGTCGGGCACGTGCCGGCCTGGATGGTCATCGACCAGCGCTACCGCAACCGCTACGTCTTCGCCGGGCTGATGCCGCGGCAGCCGTTCCCGGGTCGTTGGTACAAGAACGGCATCGTGAAGAAGGCCGCGACCGCTCGAGGGGCTGGCCGACGAGATCGAGCGTGCCGGCCGAGCGCGCTCACCGCGACCGTCGACCGGTTCAACGGCTTCGCGAAGTCCGGCGTCGACGAGGACTTCCACCGCGGCGAGAGCGCCTACGACAAGTACTACTCGGACCCGACCGTCAAGCCGAACCCGTCGCTGCACACGGATCGACGAGGGCCCGTTCTACGCCGTCAAGATCGTGCCCGGCGACCTCGGCACCAAGGGCGGGCTGGTCACCGACGAGCAGGCCCGGGTGCTGCGACCCGACGGCTCGCGTGATCGCCGGCCTGTACGCCGCCGGCAACGTGTCCTCGGCCGTCATGGGCAACACCTACCCCGGCCCCGGCGGCACCATCGGACCCGCGCTGGTGTTCGGCTACCTGGCCGCCGAGACGATCTCTCCCAGAATCCGGCAGGAGTCCTGATGCCCATCGACCCCGACGTCGCGATCGGCGCCGAGCTCGGCTCGGTCGACTTCTCCTGGTCCGAGAGCGACGTGCTGCTCTACCACCTCGCGATCGGCTCGACCGACCTGTCGTACACCCTCGAGAGGCCCGGCTCTCCAGGTGCTGCCGTCGTTCGGCGTCGTGGCGCCGACGTTCCACATGACCGACCCGCCGCCGCTCGACCTGCCCGGCTGCGACATCAACCTGGCCCAGGTCGTGCACGGCTCGCAGTCGATCTCGGTCACCGGCCCGATCCCGACCTCCGGCTCGGCGACGGTCACCACCCGGATCAGCGAGATCTGGGACAAGGGCAAGGCCGCGGTGATCTGGCAGGAGGGCGTCGCGACGGCGCCGTCCGGCGAGCGGCTGTGGACCACCCGCTCGTCGATCTTCGTCAAGGGCGAGGGCGGCTGGGGCGGCGACCGCGGCTCGTCCGAGCCGGTCGAGCTCCCGGACCGCGCACCCGACACGGACACGACGTACGACGTGTGGCCGCAGCAGGCGCTGCTCTACCGGCTCTGCGGCGACCGCAACCCGCTGCACGCCGACCCGGACTTCGCGAAGGCCGCCGGCTTCCCGGCCCCGATCCTGCACGGGCTGTGCTCCTACGGGATCGTGCTGCGCACCCTGACCGAGGACGCTGCTCGGCGGCGACGCGACCCAGGTCGGCGGCTTCGGCGTGAAGTTCGCGGGCGTGGTCTTCCCGGGCGAGACGATCCGGGTCCGCGGCTGGCGCGAGGACGGCCGGATCGTCGGCTCCGCGACCGTCGCCGGCGGCGAGCGCGACGGCGCCCCGGTGCTCGGCGACGTGGTTCTCTCCACGTCCTGACCGAACATCCGACTATCCGGACAGTTCACGACCGATTGACGTAGGTTGCCGCCATGTCTCGTCCAGCTCGCCTGCTCGCCCTGATCCCGGCTCTCGCCCTCGCCGTCGGCCTGACCGCCCCCGCCGGGGCGACCACCTCGACGGAGGGCCTGGAGACGCAGCTGTCGTTCCCGACCAGGACCGTGACGGACGCGGCCGGCAACACCCTGCTCGCGGACCGGTACGGCCGCGCGCTCCAGCTCCACGGCGCGAACCTCGGCAAGACCGGCGACATCACCGAGAAGGGCGTCGCCGACATGGCCGCCGCCGGGCTGACCCTGCTCCGGTACCCGATCCAGTGGCGCAAGGTCGAGCCGACCCAGGGCGACTACGACGAGGCGTACGTCGAGCACCTCAAGGAGGTGCTGGGCTGGGCCGAGACGTACGGCGTGCTGGTGATGATCGACTGGCACCAGGACGTGTTCGGCCCGTACTTCGGCGAGAACTTCGGCTTCGACGGCATCCCCGCGTGGGCGACCCGGACCGACGGGATCGAGTTCGAGCGGGTCCCGGGCAACTGGTTCAACAGCTACTGGCACCCGGCGGTGCAGGCGGCGTTCACGCACCTGTGGAACGACGCCGACCTCCAGCAGGCGCAGGTGGACGCGTGGACCTACCTCGCCGACCAGCTCGAGGGCTCCCCCGCGCTGCTCGGCTACGACCTGTTCAACGAGCCGATGATCAAGTCGGAGGCCCTGCTCGGCGAGATGTACAACCGCGTGATCGCGGGGATCCGCACGGTCGACCAGCGCTCCTGGCTGTGGGTCGAGCCGACCGTCCTCGTCGGCGAGGGCCTGCCGACGATGCTGCCCGGGTTCGACGACCCGCGCGAGGGCGCCGACCGGATCGGCTACGCCCCGCACGCGTACTCGACGTCGGTCGAGGAGGGCGGCGACTGGGACACGTCCAGCTCGTTCGTCACGACGTACGAGGCCGCGATCACGCAGTACCCGCGCAAGCACGACATGCCCGTCATCGTCGGCGAGTGGGGGCCGGCCTCGGCCGGGGCGACGTTCCCCGGCAACGTCCAGCTGGTCAAGCAGCAGATCGCGAGCTTCGCGCGCTTCGCCTCGGGCTGGGCGGTCTGGTACGCCTGCGTGAACGAGACCGGCGGGGGCTACTGCATCTTCTCCGACGACGACGGCCACCTCGACGAGGACCGGGGCGCCGCCTGGCGGCCGTACCCGCTCACCCTCGCGGGCTCCACGGTGCGGGAGAAGGCGACGAAGGACGGTTGGACGCTGGTCTACCGCCCGCGGAAGAGCGCCGCCGGTTCCCAGATCGTCGTCCCGGGCGGGTTCGCCGACCGGATCTCCGTCAAGGTCAGCGACGGGGTCACCAAGACCGTCTCGGCGCCGACCCGGACCGGCGCGCGCACGGTCACCCTCACCGGCCCGGTCCGCAAGCACCCGACCTGGACGATCACGATCAGCCCGCGTTGACCGGCCTGCGCGCCACGACGTAGAGCCGCTGCGTGGTCTCGCCACGGAACTCGAACGGGCCGCGGCGGTACCACTCGACGTCGACCAGCCCGGCGGCCTTGACGAGCGCGACGACGTCCTCGGGCTCGTTGAAGACGAAGTCCAGGTCGATCGGGATCTCGAACCAGCTGTCGTTGTGCCGTACCTGCGAACCCGCGTGCATGCCGAGGACCAGCCAGCCGCCGGGGGCCAGCGGCCGGGCCAGGGCACCGATCGCGTCCGGGAGCTCGGACGCGGCCAGGTGGATCAGCGAGTACCACCCGAGCACCGCGGCCCAGCCGTCGCTGGTGGTCGGCCGCATCAGCCGGCGCAGGTCACCGACCTCGTAGCTGCCCTCCGGGAACCGGCGGCGGGCCTCGGCGATCATGCCCGGCGACAGGTCGATCCCGGTCGCGTCCGCGCCCGCGTCGGCGAGGTACGCCGTGGTGTGACCCGGCCCGCAGCCGACCTCGACGACCGGACCGCCGTCCGCGTGCGCGACCACCCGGTCGAGGAGCCACCGCTCGAAGGGCAGGTCGGTCAGCTCGTTGAACAGGTTCTCGGAGTACGCCGACGCGACGGCGTCGTACGACGCGCGCACCCGCTCGTCGCGGGCCTCGGGGCCGGCCGCGAGCACGATGTCGCGGTCGACGTTCGGGGCTGCGGCGACCACCGGTGCCGCCGCGGCCGGCTCGCCGAGGCAGTGCACCCAGCGGTTGTCGTGCTGGCCGGCCTGGCGCGGCAGCTCGCGGACCAGCCCGCGCTCGGCCATCGCCGCCAGGGTCTGCTCGGCGGCCTGCCGGTCGGCGAAGGAGTGCATCCGCTCGCACCGGGTGCGCAGCTCGCCAGGAGCCTGGGGTCCGCGCAGCAGCAGCACCGTGAGCAGCGCCCGTTCGTCGTCGGCCAGCTCGATGACCTCGTCGAGCACCTGGTGGTACTTCAGCGTGCGCCGGCCGGTGGCGGACCAGACGATCCGCAGCAGGCCGCGGTCCTTGAGCCGGCGGCCCACCTGCTCGACGGTCTGCTCGTCGTAGGCGACGACCGGGTCGCGGCTGCTGCTCTGGTTGCAGGCGGTGCGGAGGGCGTTGAGCGAGAGCGGATAGGTGTCGGGCACCGTGCGCTGCTTCTCCAGCAGGCTGCCCAGGACCCGCTGCTCCTCGGCATCCAGCTCAGGGAGGTCGGACATGGGCAGGACCCTACTGACCCTCGAGGTCGGCGAGAACGGCGGCAATGGTGCGCAGCCCGCGCTGGGCGAACGCCGGCACCGTGTCCCAGTAGTACGGGATGCCGGTCAGCGCCGGACCCATCGCCCAGCCCCGGCCACGCCGCCAGGTGTCGTCGTCGTACCCGGCCGCCTGCCGGAACTCCTCGCGCACCGATGCCGGAAACGTGAACCACGCGGGTGCGAGGTCGGGCGCCGGGTCGCCGACGCCGAGCGCGCCCCAGTCGATGACGGCGCTGAGCCGACGGTCGCGGACGAGCAGGTTGCCGGGCATCAGGTCTCCGTGGATCCACACCGGGTCGCCGGCCCAGTCGGGTGCCGCGAGGCAGTCCTCCCAGGCCGCGGTCACCGCCGCCGCGTCGATCCGGTCACCGCACTTCTCGATCGCCTCGCGCACGACCTCGTCCAGGCCACGGATCGGCGTACCGCGGTCGAGGTCGGTCTTCACCGGCCCGCCGGTCGCGTCGACCGCGTGCAGCGCGCGCACGAAGCCACCGAGGTCGGCCGCGAGCGCGTGCGGGTCGGCGTTCTCGTCGGTCGGTGTCGCACCGGGCAGCCACGGCGCGATCGACCAGGCGAACGGGTAGTCGCCGTCCGGCTCCCCGAGCGCGACGGGGGCCGGCACGTCGACCGGCGAGGTGCGGCGCGAGCACCGGCAGCCAGGCCGCGTCGCTGGCGGCCTGGTCGGCCGCCCACTCCACCCGGGGCATCCGGACGACCAGGTCGTCGCCGAGGTGGAACAGGCAGTGGTCGGTGCCGAACTCGGTGACCGGCGTGACGGGGAGGTCGGCCCACTGCGGGTGCTGCTCTGCGACCATGCGGGCCACCTGTGCGGGCGTGGTCGGGACGTCGTCGTCGTGCATCGCCGGACAGGCTAGGCCTGGGCGATGGTGGTCACGAACTTCTTTTCGGGATCCCAGCGGCGCAGCTCGGTGAGATTGAGGACGACGTCCTCGTGGCCGAGCACGTCGAGCGCCTGCGGGACCAGCGAGCGGGCCACCCGCCGCGCGAGCGTCACGTGCGGCAGCCACCCCACGTGCTGCCGGTCGGGGACCTGGACGCGCACCGCCAGCACGCGACGGACGACGTCGTCGTCGATGTCGACCGCCCGCGCGATGGTGACCCGGCTGCCGCCGAGCAGCAGCAGGCCGGCGGCCCGCGCCTGGATCGGCAGCAGCGACCCGAGCCGGGCCTGGGCGACGTCGATCGCTGAGTCCGGCAGGCTCGGCGCGGCGACGACGCTCACGTGCGGCGCGTTGGTCGGGGTCGCGTGGTCGAGCTGGCTGGGCAGGCCTGCGTCCTGGAGCCGCTGCCAGTCGCGACGTACGGCGTCCTGGCCGGCGTCGTCGGGCACGAGCTCGAGGGCGTGGAGGCGGGGCACCCGCTCATCCTGCCCCCAAGGCCTGCTCAGCCGACGAGCATCGGGTCCAGGAAGGCGTCGATGCGCGCGATCGCCCCGCGGTCGTCGAGGCTGAGGACGTCGATGCTGTGCGCGAGGTAGGCGCCCACCTGCTCGTCCCAGAGGCAGAACTCGACCGACGGCTGACCGTTGGCGATCGTGGTGGTGCACGACCATCGACGTCCCGGCCGGAGCGGCTTGTCACCGAGGAACCGGCCGACCCCGTCGCGGCCGACGTACCACTCGCCGAACGGCGGCATCGTCAGGACCACGTCGTCGGCCAGCAGCGCGACCACGGCCGCGACGTCCGCCCGCTCCCAGGCTGCGACGTAGGCGGCGACAGTCGCTCGCACCCGCTCGTCGCCGAGGTCGCGCAGCACCCGCTGCTGGCTGCGGTCGGGCAGCCGCTCGTGCATCGCGGCGCGGGCCCGCTGGAGCGCGCTGTTGACGGCGGCGGTCGTCGTGTCGAGCGCGGCCGCGACCTCGGCAGCCGGCATCGCGAGCACGTCGCGCATCACCAGCACCGCGCGCTGCAGCGCGGGCAGGTGCTGAAGCGCGGCGACGAAGGCGAGCTCGACCGCCTCCTTCTGCTCGTAGACCGCGTCGGCCGGCGTCGACTCCCAGGTGATGCCCGCGGCCGGCAGCGGCCCGAGCCAGACCGTCTCCGTGAGCGGCAGGCCCAGCGCGACCGCGGGGTCCGCGGCCGGGGACAGGTCGACCGGCCGCAGCCGACGGCCGCGACGCTCGATCTCGCGCAGGCAGACGTTGGTGGCGATGGTGACCAGCCAGGTCCGCAGCGCGCTCCGGCCCTCGAAGCGGTCCAGGCTCTTCCACGCCCGCACCAGCGTCTCCTGCACCGCGTCCTCGGCGTCGTGGGACGACGCGAGCATCCGGTAGCAGTGCAGCAGCAGGCCGGACCGGAGCGGCGCGACCAACGCGTCGAACTCCTCGGTGGTCGTCACGCGGTCCATCATGACGCCACCGCCACGACCGGTGCGGCGACGACCCGACGCCGGGCCGGGACCGCCAGGCCGGCCACCGCGCCCGCTGCCGACAGCGCCGCGGCCGCCGTGATCGCCGGGACGAACCCGTCGACGAACTCCTGCCGGCGATCCGTACCCGCCGTACGCACCGAACGCGGCCACGGTCAGCGCGATCCCGAACACGCCGCCGAGCTCGCGCATCGTGGCGTTGACGCCGGCAGCCGTGCCGACGTCGCGCTCGTCGACGGCACCCATGACGGCGCTCTGCCCGCACGGGACGGCCATCGAGACCCCGATGCCACCGACCACGAACGGCCCGAGCACGTCGAGGAAGTCGCCGCCGGCCGTCGACGGTCGCCGCGAGCCAGAGCATCGCCCCGGCCTGGAGCGCCAGGCCGGCGCTCAGCAGCGGCCGCTCCCCGATCCGGTCGGCCAGCGCGCCGGCGAACGGGGCGACGACGATGCAGCGTCCCGGTCCACACCATCAGCCGCAGGCCGGCCTCCAGCGCGCTGTCGCCGAACCCGAACTGGAGCAGCTGGCCGTAGAAGAAGACGGCGGAGAACAGCGAGGCGAGCGTCAGGAACGCGGCGACGTTGCCGGCGGTGAACCCGCGGCGCGCGAGCAGGGCGCCGGGGATCAGCGGGTGCGGTGCCCGGCGTTCCCACCCGACGAAGCCGCCGAGCAGCACGGCTCCCGCGGCCAGTGCGGCGAGCACCTCGGGTGCGTCCCAGCCCTCGGCGGCGCTGCGCACCATCGCCCACACGATCGTGAAGCAGGCCGACCCGAGCAGCAGCACGCCCGGCACGTCGAGGGTGCTGTCCGGCACCCGGACCTCGGGCACGTGCTTCAGCACCAGGGGTACGGCGACCAGGCCGATCGGCACGTTGACCCAGAAGATCCACTGCCAGTCGAAGCCGCTCGAGGACCAGGCCGCCGACGAGCGGACCGCAGGCGACCGCGATGCCGGTGACGGCGCTGTAGAGGCCGACCGCCGCGCCTCGGCGTTCCGGCGGGAACGCGCCGGTCAGCAGCGCCAGGCCGAGGGTCAGCACGAGCGCCGCGCCCGCGCCCTGCACGGCCGCATCACGATCAGCGCGTTCGCGCTGGTGGCGAGCGCGCAGCCGACCGACGCGATCGCGAACAGCGCCGAGCCCGATCGCGTAGCAGCGGGCCCGGCCGAGCCGGTCGCCGATCACGGCCGCGGGGATCAGCAGCACGGCGAGGCTGAGGTTGTAGGCGTTGACGGTCCACTCGAGCTGGGGCAGCGAGCGCCTGCAGGTCGTCCCGGATCGTCGGGATCGCGGTGGAGACCACGAGGGTGTCGATGGCCGCCATCACGGAGCCGATCGAGGTGAGCACGATGACCCACCGGCGGTGTCGAGCGTCGAGCATGTCGTCCTCCAGGGAGTGGCAGCAACGGCTGCTGCCTTCTCTCGTGTGATCCGCCCGGTGCCGCGAACTCATCGCGGCCGACATACTCGTCGCCATGAGCCTCCTCTCGACGTGGACGCAGGGCACCCACACGGCCGACGGCGTCAGCCACCCGACGTACCGCAAGGGCACCGGACCCGGCGTGATCGTGATCCACGAGATCCCGGGGCTGACGCCGGACGTGATCGGGTTCGGCGAGGAGGTGGTGGCGGCCGGGTTCACGGTCGTGATGCCGCACCTGTTCGGGACGCCGGAGAAGCCGATGTCCGTCGCGTACGTCGGCCGGGTCCTCCCGCCGCGTCTGCGTCAGCCGCGAGTTCACGACGATGGCCACCGGGCAGACGTCGCCGGTCGCGACCTGGCTGCGCAGCCTGGCCCGGAGCCTGCACGAGGAGCTCGGCGGTCCGGGGGTCGGCGCGCTCGGCATGTGCTTCACCGGCGGGTTCGCGCTGGCGATGATGGTCGACACCTCGGTGGTCGCGCCGGTGCTGGCCCAGCCGTCGCTGCCGTTCCCGGTCGGGAAGAAGCGGGCCGCCGACCTCAACCTCTCCCCCGCCGACCTCGCGGCCGTCCGGGACCGGGCGGCCGGCGGCTGCCAGGTGCTCGGGCTGCGCTACCGCGACGACATGGCCGTCGGCACCCGCTTCGAGACGCTCACCCGGAGATCGGCGACGCCTTCATCCGCGTCGAGTTCGACGGCAAGGGCCACTCCACGCTCACCGAGCACCGGCAGCAGGAGGGCGTCGACCGGGTGCTCGCGTTCTTGGCCGAGAAGCTGCAACGTTGAATCGGGACTTTCGGTCACTTGAATCGGGCTTTCGGTCACCGACGTGGCCGAAACTCCCGATCCAATGGTATGGACGCCAGGTCCGATTCCCGCCGGAACCGACTCCCGAACCGAGTCACGCTGGGGGCATGAACTACACGATCCACGCACTGCCCGACGACGTGCTCGCCCGGATGCGGAGCGCCGATCCCGACCTCGCTGTCGAGCAGGTCACGGCCAAGGGCGGCGGCGTAGAGCCGCTGCGCTGCTGCCTGCGCGACGCAGTTCAGGGCGAGGCGCTGCTCCTCGCGGGCTACGAGCCGCCGCTCCCGGCCTCGCCGTACGCCGAGAAGGGCGCGGTGTTCGTGCACGCGCGAGCCGTGCGCCGGCCCGGACGGGACCGACTACCCCGATGGCTGGCGGGACCGCCCGCAGGTGCTCCGCGCGTACGACCGCCCGCGGCTGGATCCACCCAGCGACCCGGGTCCACGACGGCACCGACCCCGACACGCGTGATCGCCGGGATCTTCGCGCACCCGACCGTCGAGCGGATCCACAGCCGCAACGTGGCGCTACGGGTGCTACATGTTCGACCGGTCACTCGAGCTAACGTCCTGACGTCAGACGGACAGGACCAGCCCGCTGGTGGGCACGCCGGTGCCGGCGGTGACGACGAGGTGCTCGACGTCGGCGACCGGGTTGACCGAGGTGCCGCGGATCTGGCGGACGCCCTCGGCGATGCCGTTCATGCCGTGGATGTAGGCCTCGCCGAGCTGGCCGCCGTGGGTGTTGAGCGGGAACTTGCCGTCCACCTCGATCGCGCCGTCGGCGATGAAGCCGGGCGCCTCGCCGCGGCCGCAGAAGCCGAGCTCCTCGAGCTGCATCAGGACGTACGGCGTGAAGTGGTCGTAGAGGATCCCCATCCGCATGTCGTCCGGGCCGAGGCCGGACTGCCGCCACAGCTCGCGGCCGACCACGCCCATCTCGGGGATGCCGATGTCGGAGCGGTAGTACGACGTCATCACGAACTGGTCCGCGCCGCTGCCCTGCGCCGCCGCCGAGATGTACGCCGGCTTCTGCTTCAGGTCGCGCGCCCGCTCGGCCGAGACCACGACCAGCGCGACCGCGCCGTCGGACTCCTGGCAGCAGTCGAGCAGGTGCAGCGGGTCGACGATCATCCGCGAGGCCTGGTGGTCCTCGAGCGTGATCGGCTTGCCGTAGAAGAACGCGTTCGGGTTGGTCGCGGCGTGCCGCCGGTCGGCGACCGCGACCGCGGCCGAAGTCCTCCGAGGTGGCGCCGTACTCGTGCATGTAGCGGCGTCGCCTGCATCGCCACCGTCGCCGCCGGCGTGCCGAGGCCCATCGGGTAGGTCCAGGCGTTGTCGAGGCCGTTGGTGTTCACCTGGGTCGCCGCGGCGACCGAGAACTGGCCGAACCGGCTCTCCGAGCGCTCGTTGAAGCCGCGGTAGCAGACCACGACGTCGGCGACCCCGGTCGCGACGGCCATCGCCGCCTGCTGGACGGTCGCGCACGCCGCGCCGCCGCCGTAGTTGATCCGGCTGAAGAAGCGCATCTCCTTCATGCCGAGCTCGCGGGCGACCGCGATCTCCGAGGAGGTGTCCATCGTGAACGTCGTCAGCCCGTCGACGTCGGCGGCGCGTCAGCCCGCAGTCGGCGAGCGCGTGCTGGACCGCCTCGACCGAGAGCTGCAGCTCGGAGCGCCCGGACTCCTTGGAGAACTCGGTCGCGCCGATGCCGGCGATCGCGGCCTTGCGGTACAGGCTCATCTGCAGTCCAGGCGACCCGCACGGTGCCGGTCACGTGGTCGCCGAGCGACACCCGGCCGACGACGTCGATCGTCGCGATCCCGTCCTCGACGGACTCGACGGTCGCCGCTGAACGTCAGCGTGTCGTAGGGGTGCGCGGGCGCGCCGAGCCGGATCGCGATCCCCTTGAGCTCGGCGTCGGGCCCGAGCCCAGTCGACGACGTACTTCTCGACCAGGCCGTTGCTGGTCAGGATGTTCATGAAGATGTCCTTCGACCCGGCCGCCTGCGCGATGTCGCGGTCGTGGTGGACGTCCTGCCAGTCCCGGGTCGCGATCGCGGTGCTCACGATCGTGGTCGGGGTCATCGGCAGGCACCACTCGGGGATCTGCTGTCGCCTCAGGCTTCATGCTCGCCTCCAGATCGGCAGGGTCAGCTCGTCGTCGATGCGGCGGTAGTCCACCCGCAGCGGCATCCCGATCTCGATCTCGTCGTCAGCCACGTCGACGACCTCGCCGACCATCCGGACGCCCTCGTCGAGGTCGATCAGCGCGATCACGATCGGCAGCTCCTTGCCGGGGACCGGCGGGTGCCGGTGCACGACGTACGAGAACACCGTGCCGGTGCCGGCCGCGACGACGTGGCCGCGGTCGAACGCGCCGCAGTCGGGCAGGCCGGGCCGGGCGGGAAGCGCAGCTCGCCGCACGCGTTGCACTTCTGGATCCGCAGCTCCTCGGCGGCGGTGCCGTCCCAGAAGAACTGCGAGTCGCGGCCGATCATCGGGCGGATCACACCGGCGTCATGCGCGCTCCTTCGGGATGAACTTCAGCACCCGGAACAGCATCGTCGCCACGCGTTCGTCGCCGACGTACCAGGTGTTGCGCGACGTCACGAAGTAGCCCTCGCCCATCGCGGTGTTCTTGGGGCCGACCACCGAGTCCAGCGCGGTGGTCACCCGGAGCTGCTCGCCGACCTTCAGGTAGCGCTCGTAGCTCTGCTCGCAGTTGGTGCCGAGCACGGCGGTGTAGCCCTCGTCGGTGAGGACCTCCATCATCCGGCTCAGCGGGTCGTCGTCGGGGCGGCGCCGGCCCAGCCCGGGCATCGTCCAGACCTGCGCCATCGACGGCGGCGCCTCGCCGGTGCGGAACCGCTCGTTCTCGTAGCCCATCGCGTCCAGCCAGGTGCCGATCGTCGGCTGGTTGACCTCGTACGGCGCCTGCGACTCCGACGCCTCGCCGAGCGCCTTGATCCGCTCGGCCTCGGCCATGATCCGGTCGTGCGGATTTCGGGGCAGCTCATCGGGGCACCCGCGGCAGCCCGAGGCCGAACATCGCGATCAGCTCGCGCTGCACCTCCTGCACGCCGCCCCCGAAGGTGAGCACCAGGTTCCGCTTGGCCTGGCCGTCCAGGTAGCTCATCAGGTGGTCGGTCTCCTCGTCGGACGGGTCGCCGTAGCGGTGCACGATGTCGACCAGGTCGGCGGAGAGGTGCTGGACCTGGTCGGCCGCGAACACCTTGGACGACGACGCGTCGCCGACGGAGATCTCGCCCACCGCGGCGGCGCGGGCGACCTCCCAGTTGAGCAGCTCGTTGACGCGGAACACCGCGGTCACCTCGCCCATGGTCCGGCGTACGTCGGGCCGGTCGATCACGCCGGCCTTGGTGGCCCAGGCCGCGACCCGGTCGCGCAGGCCCTCGATGCGGCCGGCCGGGCCGAGCATCACCCGCTCGTGGTTGAGCTGGGTGGTGATCAGCTTCCAGCCCTGGTTCTCCTCGCCGACCAGCATGTCGACCGGCACCCGCACGTCGTTGAAGTACGTCGCGTTCACGTGGTGCGAGCCGTCGGCGGTGATGATCGGCGTCCAGGAGTAGCCCGGGTCCGTGGTGTCGACGATCAGGATCGAGATGCCCTTGTGCTTGGGGGCGTCCGGGTCGGTGCGGACCGCGAGCCACAGGTAGTCGGCCTGGTGGCCGCCGGTGGTCCAGAGCTTCTGGCCGTTGACGACGTAGTGGTCGCCGTCCCGCTTGGCGGTCGTGCGCAGCGACGCGAGGTCGGTGCCGGCGTCCGGCTCGCTGTAGCCGATCGCGAAGTGCACGTCGCCGGCGAGGATCCGCTTCAGGAACAGGTCCTTCTGCTTCTCGGTGCCGTACCTGATCAGCGTCGGGCCGACGGTCTGCAGCGTCACCGCCGGCAGGTGCACGTCGGCGCGCTGCGCCTCGTTGGCGAAGATCGTCTGCTCGATCTCGCCGAGCCCGTGCCCGCCGTACTCCTTCGGCCAGCCGATGCCCATCCAGCCGTCGGCGCCCATCTGCCGCACGACCCGCTGGTAGGTCTCGCCGTGCCGGTCGAGGCCCATGTCGCGGTGCTCGTTCTCGTCGGCCAGGCCGCTGAAGTACGCCCGCAGCTCGGCCTTGAGCGCGCGCTGCTCGGCGGTGAGCTCGAGGTTCTTGGTCGTCGGGTCCTCGACCTGGACGTCGTCGGCCTGCGCGCCGAGCGCGTGGCAGATGTCGGTGATCCAGGAGAAGTAGCGGTGCATCGGGTACGTCACGTCGACGCCCATGCCGCCGTGCAGGTGGTGGCAGGTGCGCATCGCGCCGGGCGCCTCGTGGCAGGTCCAGTACGCCGCGACCGCGAGGTCGTCGGTGACGTCGAGCCCCTCGCTCGATCCGCCAGGCCGCGTTGGCCGACGGCCAGGTCGAGCGTGCGCGAGGTGATGTAGACGTCGGCGATCTGCATCGCGACCGCCTGGAACTCCGCCAGCGACCGGCCGAACTGGGTGCGGCCCTTGATGTACGTCGCGGTCAGGTCGCGCGCGCCGGCGACCACGCCGGCGGCGGTCAGGCACAGACCGGCGGTGGCCAGCTCGTTCAGGGTCCGGGCGGCGTCCGTCACCGGGCAGCAGCTCGGCGGGCGCGCCGTCGAGGACGACGGTGTGCTGGGTGGCGCCGGACGACGAGCTCGACGCGAGCAGCTGCACGCCGGGGCCGGTGCGGGTCGACCAGCGCGACCACGGCACGGTCGCCGTCGGTCGCGGTGACGAGCAGCCGGTCCGCCCGGTCGGCGTACGTCACGCCGATCTTGCGGCCGGTGACCGTGCCGTCGGCGTACGTCGTCGGGCTCGCCGAACTCGCGCAGCGCCGGCGTCAGCAGCGTCTCGCCCGTGGCCACGCCGGGCAGCAGCGCCTGCTGCTGCTCCGCGGAACCGGCTGCGGCGAGCGTCAGCACGCCGCAGCAGAGCGTCTCCCACACCGGGAGCTGGCACGACCCGCTGGCCGGTCTCGCGCAGCAGCACGCCGACCTCGGCCAGCCCGAGTCCCTCGCCGCCGTACGCCTCGGGCACGGGCGAGCGCGAGCAGGCCGGCGGCCGCCAGCGCCTGCCAGTTGGCGTCTGGGTCGTCGCCCGCGCGGTCCAGCGCCTCACGGACCACGCTGCGGACCGCCTCGGTCGCCTCCAGGTCTTGCGTCACGTGCCTCTCCTACCGACGTCTCAGGTGCGGACGAGCAATGAAACTGTAACCTGTTCTAGTCTAGCCCGACACGACCCCGAGAGGTCCCCGTGCGCCTTCCGACTCCGCGATCGATGCTGAAGCGCAAGGTCTACGTGCCGTACGTCCGGATCCCCGAGGGCCGGATGGTCGAGCTGCCGGGCCGCGGGTCGACGTACGTGACCGACACGCCGGGGCCGTCGCCCGGACTCGCCGACCGTCCTGCTGCTGCACGCGGTCGGCTGCACCGGGCTGCTGACCTGGTTCCCGTCGATCGAGCCGCTGTCGCGGCGCTACCGGGTCGTGACCATGGACCAGCGCTGGCACGGCCGCGGCATCCAGTCCGAGGAGTTCTCGCTCTACGACTGCGCCGACGACGTCGCCGCGCTGATCGACGTGCTCGACCTGCGCGACGTGATCGTCGCCGGCTTCTCGATGGGCTCGATCGTCGCCCAGCGGGTGTGGCGCCAGCACCCCGACAAGGTCGCCGGCCTGGTGCTCTGCGCGACCACCGACCGGTTCCGCTCGTCGATCACCGAGCGGCTGTTCCACCAGGGCCTGGAGGTCGCCATGTTCGGCACCCGCGGGCTGTCCCGCGTCGCGTACGGCGGTGCGCGCCGCCCGGCTGACCGTCGACGCCCTCGACCTGCAGCCCGACCGACCTCCACGACTGGGCGTTCGCGGAGTTCCGCAGCACCTCGCCCTGGGCCGTCGGCCAGGCGGTCGCCGCGCTCGGCCGGCACCACTCCCGGCCCTGGCTGTCCCGCATCGACGTACCGACCGCGGTCGTGGTGACGCTCAAGGACAAGGTGCTGCCGCCGGACAACCAGATCGCCCTGGCCCGCCGGATCCCCGGCGCGACCATCCACGACATCCAGGCCGGTCACGCCGCCTGCGTGCTGGAGTCCGAGCGGTTCGTCCCCGCGCTGCTCGAGGCGGTCAACACCGTCAACGCGCGGCGCCGCGACTTCCGGCGGGGCCGCAGCGCCTAGCCGAGCCAGGCGAGCGGACCAGGTCCGCCGTCGGCGGACTCCGAGAGGACTGTCCCGTCGGACTCGAGCACGCCGACGCCCTCGCCACTGGTGACCGCAAGTCGGGTGCCGTCCGGCGCCCAGGCGAAGCCGTATCGGACCGGCCTGCAGTTCCCACACCCGCTGACCTCCGCGGGGAGCGCGCCGGGTCCGGACCAGTGGGTCGTGTGCCTGAGACCGCGCCATAGGCCGTTGTCAGGCACACGACCCGAACCCGACCCCGACCGATGCCCCACCAGCCGTGGTCGCCGGAGCAGCGCCTGACACGATCGACCTCGTGACCCTTCGCACCGTTATCGCCGATGCCCTACCTGAGCTGGACGAGCGGTTGTCCAGCGAGCTCGACAAGACCAACGCCCTCTCGACCGAGGGCGTGGCACCGGCGCGCGAGCTGACCGTGCAGATCCTCGACGAGACGGGTGAGCTAGCCGCCGGCATGAGCGGCTGGACGTGGGGTGTCGCGGCCGGCATCGGGATGACCTGGGTGCGTGAGGACGGTCGCGGCCAGGGTCTCGGTGCGAAGCTCCTGAGTAGCTTCGAGGACGAGGCGCGCACCCGCGGCGCCACCCACGTGTTCGTCACCTCGTTCACGTTCCAGGCCCCCGGCTTCTACGAGCGACATGGCTATCGCGAGATCTTCCGCTGGGAGGGCGTGCCCACGCCCGGACAGGACGACGTGCATTTCCGCAAGGAGCTGTAGCCGCACCGGTGGTTGAGGTGCGACGAGCGCCAGCGAGGAGCCTCGAAACCACCACCTAGGGCTGGAGTGGTTTCGAGGCTCGCTTCGCTCGCACCTCAACCACCGGTGCCGGCGGACGCCTTCTTCCGGGCCCGCCGGATCGGCGTCGGCTTCGACTGCACCTCCACGGCCTTCTTGAGCGCGGCCAGCTCGACCGGGAAGCGCTGCACCAGGTCGTCGACGTCCGGCATCGAGTCGCGGCAGGCGATGATCCCGACGTGCACCTGGCCGTTGTTCGACATCACGGTGACGTTCACGCCGGCGCCGTGGAAGACCGGGCCGAGCGGGTAGAGGGCCAGGATCTCGGCGCCCATGAAGTACAGCGGCACCGGCGGCCCGGGCACGTTGGAGATCACCAGGTTGTGCACGACCGGGTGCCGCTCGGCGAGCCGCAGGCCGGCGTACGTCCGCACGGCGAGGCCGAAGGTCCGCGGCGCCGCGAACTCCGCCCAGTCCTGGAGCGAGTCCGCGCTGATCGCGGCGTGGTGCTCCTTGGCGTTCTTGTTCCGCTCGGCCAGGTCGCGCAGCCGCTCGAGCGGGTCCTCGGTGTCGGTGCCGAGCTTGGCGAACAGCGCGGAGACCTTGTTCGCGCCCTGCGACCGCTTCGACTGTCCGCGCGCACCGACACCGGCACGGTCGCCAGCAGCGAGCTCGACGGCAGCTCGTCGCGGTCCAGCAGGTAGGAGCGGAGCGCTCCGCCGGCGATGGCCAGGACGACGTCGTTGACGGTGGTCCCGGTGTCGTTCTTGATCTGCCCGGATGTCCTCGATGTCCATGTCGGCGAGCGCGATCGCGCGGGTCCCGGTGATGGTGCCGTTGAACGACGTCCGCGGCGCCGAGAACGGCGCGGCCATCGCCGTACCGGCGCGGGCACGGCCCACGGTCTTGGTGACCAGCTGGGCCGACGGCGTCACCAGGCGTACGGCGTTCAGCGGCCGGGTCACGATGCTCGCGACGCCGCGCGGCGAACAGCTCGCTCTGCCTCGGCTCGCGGCCGTACTTCGGCGACTCCGCCTGCCGCGATCGGCGGCGCGTCGGCCTCGAGGCTGCACAGGTGCGAGATCAGGTTGGAGCCGGAGACGCCGTCGACGGTGGCGTGGTGCATCTTCGAGAACACCACGACCTTGTCGTCCTCGTAGCCCTCGATCACCCACATCTCCCACAGCGGCCGCGACCGGTCGAGCGGGAGCCCGGCGAGGTGGCTGGTCAGCTCGGTGAGCTCGGCGTAGCCGCCGGGCGCCGGCAGCGCGAGGCGGTGCACGTGCCGGTCGATGTCGAAGTGCTTGTCGCTGCACCCAGATCGGGTGGTCGAGGCCGAGCGGCACCTTGCGCAGCCGGCGGGTGAACTCGGGGACGTTGCGCGACCCGGCTGTCGATCTCGGCGCGGATCGCGTCGAAGGAGTACCCGTCGGGCATGGTGCTCGGGTCGAGCACGATCACGCCGCAGACGTGCATCAGCTGCGCGGGCGTCTCCAGGTACAGGAAGCTCGCGTCGAGCCCCGACAACCGGTCCATGCGGCACACCCTCCCCGGCACGAATTGAAACGCGTTCTAGTTCAACGACGCACCCGGCAGTCGGCGACGCGTGACCGTCGTCTCATGCCCATCCTGACCTCGCGGCACACGTTCTACATTTGTCGCCATGTCGTTCCTGCGCCGCCAGCTGGTCACCGCCGCCCTCACCGCCAACGCGATCCGCCCGATCCCCGGCTTCCGCGCCGGCATCCCGGCGTTCGCCGCCGGCTGGCTGACCTCCGAGCTCGCGCCGCACCTGTTCGCCCTCACCGCCGCCGACACGGCCGTGCACCTGACGCCGAAGCGGCGCAGCCGGGCCGGGCTCCTGCTCGCCGCGGCCAACCTGGCCGGGCAGGCGTTCCTGCTCGACCAGGCCCGACGGGTGCAGAAGGACGCCGAGGACGCGCTGGTCGAGGGCCTCGGCTACGACTACATCGAGCAGCTCGACGCCAAGCCCACCCCGGCCGAGCTTGCGACGCCGTGGCGCAGGCTGGTCAACCCGTTCCGGATGCGCTCCCTCGACGTGATCGTCGAGAAGGACATCGCCTACGCCCCCGAGCACGGCAAGCGCGGGCTGCTCGACATCTACCGGCCGGCCTCCGGCGACCGTCGAGAACGCCCCCGTGCTGCTCCAGGTGCACGGCGGCGGCTGGACGATCGGCAACAAGGACCAGCAGGGCATCCCGCTGATGCAGCACCTCGCCGCCAAGGGCTGGGTCTGCGTCGCGATCAACTACCGGCTCGCGCCGCGCGACCCGTTCCCCGCCCAGATCATCGACGTGAAGCGGGCCATCGCCTGGGTGCGCGAGAACATCGCGGAGTACGGCGGCGACCCGGACTACATCGCGATCACCGGCGGGTCCGCCGGCGGCCACCTCGTCGCGCTCGCGGCGGTGACCGCCGAACGACCCGGCGTACCAGCCCGGCTTCGAGGACGCCGACACCAGCGTCGCGGTCGCCGTACCCCACTACGGCGTCTACGACTTCTCCGGCTCGACCGGGCTGCGCAGCGCCGAGCTGATGCGCGACACGGTTCCTCGCTCCGCGGATCGTGCAAGCAGGCCTGGGCGGACGCCCCCGAGGTGTTCGAGGCCGGCACTCCCCTGCTGCGGATCACCAAGGAGGCGCCCGGACTTCTTCGTGCTGCACGGCGCCCACGACTCGCTGGTCTCGGTCGAGCAGGCCCGGATGTTCGTCGCGCGGCTCCGCGAGGTCAGCGGCGCGACCGTCGTGTACGCCGAGCTGCCCGGCGCCCAGCACGCGTTCGACGTGTTCCCGTCGATCCGCAGCGCGCACGTCGTACGCGCGATCGACCGCTACCTGCACTGGCACTGGAACGGCTGGCGCCGCGAGCACGAACCGGTCTGATTGACCTCTTGTCATTCGAACACCTGTTCGATAGAATGAGGCATGGCAGAACTCTCGGAAGGCGAACTCGTCGACGCGATCCGCGTCCTCGAGGAGCAGAAGTGCCGCGCGTCGGCACTGCAGGCTCGCCTGGCCCGTGAGCTCGACGCCGCGGTCCGTGCCCGCCACGAGCATGCCGGCGTACCCGCTCCGCAGCGCGGACGGGACGTCCCCGCGCTGGTCGCTCACGCGCGGCGCGAGTCGCCCGCCCGCGGCACGCGCCTGTTGGGCCTCGCCCACGCGCTCGCCGAACTGCCGCACACCGAGGCCGCACTCCACGACGGCGCGCTGTCGGAGTGGCGGGCGACGATCATCGCCCGCGAGACCGCCTGCCTCTCTCGTGACGACCGCCTCTACGTCGATCACCGGGTCGCCGGTCGGGGGACCGACGGCCGCTACCCGTTCGACGGGTGGGGCGACCGCAGGCTGGCCGCCGAGGTCCGTGGTCTGGTCGCGCAGATCGACCCGCAGGCCGTCGTCGCTCGCCACGCCCGCGCCGAGGCCGAACGCCGGGTGACCCTGCGCCCGGCTCCGGACACGATGGCCCAGCTGACTTCCCTGCTCCCGGTCGCCGAGGGAGTGGCGGTCTGGGCGACCCTCAGCCGGGCCGCCGACGAGGCCCGCGCCGCCGGCGACCCGCGCAGCCGCGGCCAGGTCATGGCCGACACCCTCGTCGAGCGCGTCACCGGGCAGGCCCGCGCCGACGCCGTACCGATCAGCGTCAACCTCGTCGTCTCCGACCGCTCCCTGCTCGCCGGCGGCCACGAGCCCGCCTGGCTGCAGGGGTACGGCGCCATCGCCGCCGACCACGCCGACGAGCTCGTGCGGCAGGCGGCCGCCGACGCACGGGCCGCGTTGCGTCGCCTCTACGCCAGCCCCGCCGGCGGGCTCGTGGCGCTGGAGTCCCGCTCGCGGGAGTTCCCCGAGGGTCTCGCCCAGTTCCTCGAGCTGCGCGACCGGACCTGCCGCACCCCGTGGTGCGACGCCCCGATCCGCCACCGCGACCACGTCCTCGACTACGCCCTCGACGGCCCGACCACGGCAGCGAACGGCCAGGGCCTGTGCGAGCAGTGCAACCACGTCAAACAGGCACCCGGTTGGCGCGCCACCCCGATCACCGGCCCACCCGGCCATCCCCACGAGGTCGAAACGACCCTCCCCACGGGCCACGTCATCCGGAGCACCTCTCCCCCGGCCCCGACACCGTCGGCTCTTCGTCCCACCCGTCGACTCGAGTGGGTCCTGCAGGAGATCGTGCTCGCGGCCTGACGAGGCTGGCAACGCTACCGACAGGTAGCTGCCGACGGTGAGGTGGATGTCATTCGATCCGCAGAGCGACGTGGTGGATCGCGACGTACATGAAGCAGATTGCTAGGTTCGGCGCCATGAGTTCCCTGGGCCAGCTCGTCGATGCCACGGCGCTCGCGGAGCGCTTCTCCGGGGTGGTACGAGTCGACCGGCATGGCGCACCCGAGTTCGCCAAGGCATACGGATTTGCCGATCGGGCGTACGGCGTCGCCAACACGATCGAAACGCAGTTCGGGATTGCCAGCGTCACGAAGGGATTCACGGCGTTGACCGTGATGAGGCTGGTGGAGCAGGGCAGGCTCGACCTGTCCAGCACCGCCCGGTCACTCCTCGGCGACGACCTGCCCGAAGTCGCCGACGACGTCACTGTCGAGCACCTGCTCGCGCACCGATCCGGAATCGGCGACTATCTCGACGAGGACGAACTCGACGACATGACCGGCTACGCCATGTCAGTGCCGGTGCACCAGCTCGCCACACCCGAGGAGTACCTCAAGGCACTCAGAGGCCACCCGACGGCCTTCCCCGCCGACACGACGTTCGCCTACAACAACGCCGGTTACGTCGTCCTGGCCGTCCTCATCGAACGGGCGACCGGCGCCGGCTACCACCAGCTTGTGAGCCGCCACGTTCTGGAGCCAGCCGGTATGGCCGACACCGCCTTTCTGCGGTCGGACGAGCTGCCCGCCCGAGCCGCGCGTGGCTACCTGGCCGTGGACGGAGCCCGGACCAACGTGCTGCATCTTCCGGTTGTCGGCGTCGGTGACGGTGGCGCGTACTCGACTGCAGCGGACCTGCACCGCCTCTGGGCGGCCCTGACTTCCGGCCTCATCGTCTCCCCGGCCACGAGGGAGCTGATGTTCTCCCCACGGAGTGATTGGCCAGCGGAGGCTCGTCGCTATGGGCTGGGCTTCCACCTGCACAAGACCGGCGATGCGATCTGGCTTGAAGGGTACGACGCCGGGGTGTCGGCGACGAGCCTGTACGAGCCGAGCCAGGACGTCATCTACACCGTGATCTCCAACTCCACCGACGGAGCATGGCCGATCATCAAGCTGCTCAATACGGAACTGCGCCTCTGAATCAGAGGTCGTCCCCGACGCGGACTCCCCATGTGCGTAACTGCCGCGAAGGACGCTCCCCCTGGGCCTCCAGGCGCAGGGCGTTGACGGTCATCGCCGGCGGCTAGTGCAGCAGGATCTTGGCGAGCACGAGGATCCCGCCGAGCAGCGCCGCGCCGGCCGCCTCACCCAGGGCACCGAGCCGGTTGCGGCCCGCATGCCGCCCGCCGATGTAGCCGACGACGGCGAGGATCAGCACGGTGAAGTAGATCGCGATCCGCGCGGCATCCGTGATGTCGTCGCCCCGGGCGTACACCACGAGGAACACCGCCATCGCCGGCAGGCCACCGGCCAGCACCGAGAGCTCCTCACGGCACGCGGTCAGCGACCGCAGCACGAAGTTGCGGTGGTCGCCCTCGAACTGCGACTCGGTGGTGTGCACGTAGACGTGCGCGAGCCAGTAGGTCACCAGCACGAACGCCCACGCCGGCCACGATGTTGCGCACCGAGCGTCTGGTGGCTGCCGGCGACGACCAGGACCGCGCCGGTCACGATCGCGCCGTACAGGAGTCCGCCGGCACCCGAGTCGGCCAGCCTCCGGGAGGTCCGGGTACCCCTGAGCTCTCCCGCTCGTCGGACATGGTCCGGAGCGTATCGGCTAGCGCGCGGCAGGCCGAGGATCCGCTCGCCGGCGACGTTGCGGAGGATCTGCGTCGTGCCCCCGGCGATCGACAGGCACCGGGTGTTGAGCATCTCCCAGACGTCGTGCGCGGACGTCCTCGCCACCGAGCGCGATCCGGTCGCCCTGCAGCGCGACGACCAGCTCGGCGCCGTCCTGGCGGTTGCGTACGCCGAGCAGCTTGGCGACGCTCGACTCCGCACCCGGCCCCTGGCCGGCGAGCGAGCGCAGCGTGGACCGGACGCCGAGCAGCGAGCAGACCGTCGACAGCGCGATCGAGCGGCCCGACCGCGATCCGCTGCGCCGAGGTGAGACCTGCGGCGGCCAGCTCGACGGCGCGCTCGGTGCTCTTGCTGAGCCGGCTGGTGGCCATCGCGACCCGTTCGTTGGCGAGCGTGGTGCGGGCCAGCTTCCAGCCGTCGTCGACCTCGCCGACCACCATCTCGTCGGGCACGAACACGTCGTCGAGGAACACCTCGTTGAACAGCGCCTTGCCGGTGATCTCGCGCAGCGGCCGGACGTCGATGCCCGGGGTGTTGCGCATGTCGACGAGGAAGTAGCTGATCCCCTTGTGCTTGGGGGCGTCCGGGTTGGTGCGGGCCAGGCAGATGCCCCAGTCGGCACGCTCGGCCACGGAGTTCCAGACCTTCTGGCCGTTGAGCCGCCAGCCGCCGTCGACCTTCTCGGCGCGGGTGCGCAGCGACGCCAGGTCGGAACCGGCGCCGGGCTCGGAGAACAGCTGGCACCAGACGATGTCGCCCAGCAGCGACGGCGTCACGAACCGCTCGCGCTGCTCGTCGGTGCCGTGCTCGAGGATCGTCGGCAGCGCCCAGCCGGCGATCACGATGTCGGGGCGGGTCAGCTCGGCGCGGGCCAGCTCCTGGTCGATGACGATCTGGGTCACGGCGTCCGCGCCGAGTCCGTACGGCGCGGGCCAGTGCGGCGTGAGGTAGCCGGTCTCGACGAACGCCGCGCGGCGCTCCTCGGCCGGCAGCGCCGCGAGCCGCTCGACGGTCGCCCGGACCTCGGCGCGGACCTGCTCGTCGCGGCCCTCGAGGTCGAGGTGCACGCGCCGTCGTACTCCCGTCGACGGCGGCGGCCGTGAGGCACTCGGCGGCGGTGTCGCCGTCGCCGAGGAGCCCGCGCAGGCTGATCGCCCGGCGCAGGTAGAGGTGCGCGTCGTGCTCGAACGTGAAGCCGATCCCGCCGAGGACCTGGATGCAGTCCTTGGCCGACCTCGACCGCACCGTCGAACGCGACGACGGCCGCGACGTCGGCGGCGAACGCCCACTGCTCGTCGTCGCCGCGCGGACCGCGGACGGCGACGTCCCAGGCGGCCGCGGTGACCGACTCCGCGGTCTCGAGCATCTCGGCGCACAGGTGCTTGATCGCCTGGAAGCTGCCGATCTTCTGGCCGAACTGCTCGCGCACCTTGGCGTACTCGACCGCGGTCGCCAGGCACCAGCGGGCCACGCCCGCGGCCTCGGCCGCGCCCAGCGTGACGGCGGTACGTCGCAGCAGCTCCTCGGTCAGGTCGGGCACCGCGACCCCGGCGCCGGCGTCGAGCACGCGGACGGTCCCGAAGCGGCGGCTCAGGTCGAGGCCGATCTCGCCGGTCAGCTCGACCGCCGAGCGGGGCAGCAGCCGCCAGCCGTCGGCCGTCGACCAGCACGTGGGTGGCCGAGGGCGCGTCCCAGACGACGTCCGCCGAGCGCGATCCCCACGACGGCGTCGTCGGGCAGCTCGCCCAGCACGGCCGCGGCGACCGCCGGGCCGAGCAGCGGGCCGGGCACCAGCTCGTGGGCGCACGCCTCGAGCGCGACGGCGACGTCGAGCGTCGTACCGCCGCCGCCGCCGGCCGCCTCGGGCAGCCCGATCGTCGGCACGCCCATGTCTCCCAGCGCGGACCACGCGCCGGCGAACGTCGCCTCGGCGTCCTCCTCGGCGGCGCGCGCCAGCTCGCGGCCCTTGAGGTCGGCGGCCCACTTGCGCAGGCTGGACGCCAGCTCGACGTGCTCTTCGGAGATCCCGATCGACATAACCACCCTCGGGTCAGAAACTAGAACGTGTTCCAATCCTACTAGAGTGCCGCCGTGACCGACATGCCCGCCGACCTGGCTCCAGCCACGCGCTCGACGCGAAGGGCTTCATGCCCGAGGACGAGGGGCTGCTGCTCCACCGCGTACGCCCGGGAGCGTCTCCCCCACGGCCCGGCGCTGGAGGTCGGCACGTACTGCGGCAAGTCCGCGATCTACCTGGGCGCGGCGGCCCGCGAGGTCGGCGGGACCGTGTTCACGGTCGACCACCACCGCGGCTCGGAGGAGAACCAGGCCGGCTGGGAGCACCACGACGCGACCCTGGTCGACGCCGAGTCGGGCCGGATGGACACGCTGCCGGTCTTCCGGCGCACGATCGAGCGGGCCGGCCTGGAGGACCAGGTCGTCGCGGTGATCGGCCGGTCCACGACCGTCAGCGCGCACTGGCGCACTCCCCTGTCGATGCTGTTCATCGACGGCGGGCACGCCGAGGAGCACGCGCAGAACGACTACTCCGGCTGGGCGCCCTGGGTGATGCGCGACGGGCTGCTCGTCATCCACGACGTGTTCCCGGACCCGGCCGACGGCGGGCAGCCGCCGTACCACGTCTTCCTGCGCGCGCTCGAGAGCGGCGCCTTCACCGAGGTGGAGGCGCTGGGCTCGATGCGGGTGCTACGTCGTACGTCGGGCGACGCTGGGGACGCCGTCGGCTGACGGGCAGCCGCACTCGAGCGCGAGCTCGGTGAAGTGCGGCGCGAGCGACGTCCCGCGCATGATCCCGGAGCCGGCGGTGCTGTGGCCGGCGACCTCACCGAGCGC
Organism: uncultured Actinomycetota bacterium; assembly: GCA_963716655.1. Lineage (GTDB taxonomy): Bacteria > Actinomycetota > Actinomycetes > Propionibacteriales > Nocardioidaceae > Nocardioides. The sequence goes on from CAVQTV010000001.1 coordinate 1,045,670, forward strand.
GTCGACCGCGAGGATCACCGCCGCGGCGGTGTACGTCGTGTGCTCGACCGGCCAGTACACGTTGCGCGGCTCGCCCGACTCCTCGTCGGTCTCGCCGTACACCCAGCCGGTCCAGTAGCGGCCGTCGTCCTCGCGCAGGTGCTGCATGTCCTTGACCAGCGCCAGCGCCCGGCGGTGGTCGCCGAGGGTGTCGAGCGCCATCGCCAGCTCGCAGGTCTCCGCGCCGGTCACCCACGGGTTGGTGTCGACGCAGTGGATGCCCAGGCCCGGCACGACGAAGTCGTCCCAGCGGGTCTCCAGCAGCTCGAAGGCCTCGCGTCCGCGGACCGCGCCGCCGAGGACCGGGTAGTACCAGTCCATCGAGTACGTCGCCTTGTCCTCGAACAGGTCGCGGTGCTCGCGCACGGCGTGGCCGAGCCGGCCGCCGGCGAGCTCCCACTCCGGCTGCGGGTCGTCGAGCAGGTCGGCGAGGGCCACGCCGGCGCGCAGCGAGTGGTAGATGCTGGAGTTGCCGGTCAGCAGGCAGAAGTCCTCGGTCGGCGTCCAGTTGATGCCGCCGAACGGCACCTGCTGGGCGACCACCCAGTCGAGCGCGGCCCGCACGGTCGGCCAGAACCGCTGCACGAACGCGATGTCGCGGCGGACCAGCCAGTGGTGCCAGATGCCGACCGCGAGGTAGGCCGACATGTTGACGTCGCCGCGCTCGTCGTCGGGCACGCCGTTCACGATCTTCATCGGGAACGAGCCGTCGGCGTGCTGCATGGTCGGCACCCAGTCGTAGGCGCGCTCGGCGGCCTCGACCTCGCCGCCGACGAGCATCGCCATCGCGGCCTCGACGTGGTTCCAGATGTCGACGTGCTCGCCGATGGTCCACGGCACGGCGCCGCAGGGCTCCTGCATCGCCGCGATCGCGGCCGCCGTGTCGGCGACCTGCGCGGCGGTCAGGATCCCGTCGACGTACGGGAGGTGCGCCAGCGGGTCCGTCATGCGCGGCTTGCGGAAGTAGAGGACCATGCTCTTGCCGATCAGCGGGTCGAGGACCTTGCCGGCGTACTGAAGCGTCTTGGGCTGCTTCATGATCTCCCAGACCAGGAGCTTGTGGTACGTCTTGGCGAGGAAGTTGTCGTCGTTCTTGACGCCGACCGCGCACTTGATCCACCAGTACGGCGCGTGCAGGCCGTGGGCGTAGTCCTTGCCCTCGAACACCATGCCGGCCTTGATCGACCTTGTCGATCAGCTCCTTGTCCGTGTAGATCCGGATGTGGCCGAACGGGACGTTGTGGTACTCCTCGGAGAGCTTCCAGTTGATGACCTCGGGGAACCAGCGCGGCACGGAGACCGCGAGCGTCCCGCCGGGGCGCAGCACCCGGACCAGCTCCTCGATCGCCTGGATGTCGGCGGGGATGTGCTCGAGCACCTCGGCCGCGACCACCCGGTCGAACTCGCCGTCGGCGAACGGCAGCTGGAGCGCGTCGCCCTGCTTGATGTCGGCCTGGGCGCCCTCGGGGACCTCGCCCTGCTCCTTCATCGCGCCGAAGATCTCCAGGACGCCGGCGAGCTCGTCGGCGTCCATGTCGAAGGCGACCACGTCGGCGCCGCGGCGGTACATCTCGAAGGCGTGCCGGCCGCCGCCGGCGCCCATGTCGAGCACCCGCTCGCCGGGCAGCAGGCCCAGCCGGTCGAAGTCAACGGTCAGCACTGGTGCTCTCCTCCTGGTCGCGCCGGTAGTCGGCGATCACTTCCTCGTACGCGGTGGCGACCTTCGCGGCCACCGCCCGCCAGCTGAACAGCTCCTCGACGCGCTTGCGCCCGGCCGCGCCGTACCGGGCGCGACGCTCGGGGTCGTCGAGCAGCTTCGCGATCGCGGCCTCCAGCTCGCCGACGTCGCCGGGCGTGACCAGGTCGGCGCACAGCCCGTCGGGGCCGACGACCTCGGGGATCGCTCCCGCGTCGGACACGACCAGCGGCGTGGCACAGGCCATCAGCTCGGCGGTCGGGAGCGAGAAGCCCTCGTAGAGGGACGGGACGCAGGCGAGCTCGGCCGAGCCCATCAGCTCGACCAGCTCGGCGTCGCTGATGCCGTGCACGAAGCGGACCGAGTCACCGATCGACAGCTTGTCGATGAGCTTCTCGGTGCGGCCACCGGCCGTCGGCTTGGTGACCAGCAGCAGCTCGAGGTCGCGCTCGGTGCGCAGCTTGGCGAACGCCTCGAGCAGGGTGGCGATGCCCTTCATCGGCGCGTCCGCGCTGGCCATCGCCATGATCCGGCCGGGGACGCGGGGCTTGGTCGGCGGCACGAACAGGTCGTCGACGCCGAGCAGGATGACCTGCATCCGGTCGAGGTCGACACCGAAGTCCTTGGCGATGTCACGCCGCGAGGTCTCGGACGGCGTCAGGATCTTGCGCGCCTGGCGGGCGACCCGGGCCTGCATCTTCACGAAGCCGTACCAGCGGCTCAGGGTGAACTTGCGCCACGGGTTCTTGGTCGCCGCGATGTCGATGCGGCGGTCGTAGCTGATCGGGTGGTGCAGCGTGGTGAGGAGCGGGAGCCCCATCTTCTCGATCTCGAGGATGCCGTAGCCGAGCACCTGGTTGTCGTGGACGATGTCGAAGTCCTCGACCCGCGCCGCGCAGCGCCCGGGCGGCGCGCAGGCTGAACGTCTTCGGCTCGGGGAAGCCGGCCACGCACATGGTGGCGAACTCCTCGACGTCGATCCGGTCGCGGAACTCCTTGCGCTTCGGCACCCGGAACGGGTCGGGCTCGCGGTACAGATCGAGGCTCGGGAGCTTGGTCAGCGCCACGCCGGGGTCGAGCTCGGGGTAGGGCTGACCGGAGAACACCTCCACGGAGTGCCCCAGGTTGGTGAGCTCCCGGCTGAGGTGCCGGATGTAGATGCCCTGCCCGCCGCAGTGCGGCTTGCTCCGATAGGACAGCAGTGCAACGCGCATCCGCACCCTCTCTTTTGCGCCCGAGTCTGTTCGGGGTCCAGCCGGATGCGTCAGACACGCCGTACCGGGACGAACTGGAACGTGTTCCTATTTTAGACCACCGATTGCTAGCCTAGTGGCCGATATCAACGGGCCACTCGGGGGTTCTCTAGACTCCGCAGGCCAACGACGTTTCGCAACCAGAGTGAGGATGGGGGTCCGTGTGAGCAGCGCCAACTCGCTGGCGGTCGAGGATCTGGGCTCCGCAGCCCAACGTGACCGCCGCAAGCGCATCCTGGACGCCACCATCGCGCTGGCCTCCCAGGGTGGCTTCGACGCCGTCCAGATGCGGGCCGTTGCCGAGCAGGCCGACGTCGCGCTCGGCACGCTCTACCGCTACTTCCCGTCGAAGATCCACCTGCTCGTCTCCGCGCTCCAGCGCGAGTTCGAGCGCACCGAGGCGACGCTGCGCGACAAGCCCGTCGACGGCGACAGCACCGCCGACCGGGTCATCAACGTGCTCAAGCGGACCACCCGCGGCATGCAGAGCGACCCGCAGCTGACCGAGGCTCTCACCCGGGCGTTCATGTTCGCCGACGCCTCCGTGCGCGCCGAGATCCACCAGGTCGGCATGCTCCTCACCTCGATGCTCACCCGGGCCATGCACCCGGAGGGTCACGACGAGCTCACCGAGGAGGACGTCGCGATCGCCCAGGTCATCGGCGACGTCTGGCTCTCCGCCCTCGTCGGCTGGGTCACCGGCCGCACCACCGCGGCCGAGACCGGCCAGCGGATCGAGGTCGCGGTCAAGCTCGTCCTTCGGGACTGACCTCCCACACCGGCGCCGAGCAGTACCCGATCCGGCCGAACCTGACGAACACCTGCGGCCGGACCGTCTTGATGTAGCCGTCGGCGCGCAGCCGGATCTCGTACCACGACGGCGACGCGTACCCCTCGGTCGTCGTGCCCGCCTCGGCGATCATGCTGTCGGACGACGACCCGCCCCACCAGTACAGGTGACCGCCGCGGGCGTCCGACCAGTCGCCGCGGTATCGCGGCAGCGGTCGCACCGCGACCATCCAGCCGTCGTGGTCGACCCAGAGATCCCGGTCGAAGTCGTTCTTCACCGCCATCGTCACCCAGCCGTCCCGGCCGTAGCGCTTCGGACCCGAGTACTCGATCTCGTAGCTGGCGTGGATCTTCGTGAGCCGGTCCTGGCACAGATGCAGCCGCTCGACGCTCGACGTCGTGGGCGGCTCACCGGTCTCCTGCTCCTCGTAGGTGTCGAACGCGCCGAGCACCTCCTCGACGGCCGGCTGGTCCATCCGGCCGGCCGTCAGGAGCGGACGCGCCGTCTCGACGAACGTCCGGGCCGCTCGCAGACGCGACTTCCGACAGTCCTTGAGACCGCGTCGGTACTCCCGGTCCAGTCGCTCCATCGTCTTCTCGGCGAGCCAGGCGCTGACCGTCGGCGGGCTCACTTGCGAGCTCGTCAGCGCGTCGGGCAGGAAGGAGACGTACCAGCCCGTCATCACGAACACGTCGAACTTGCGGTACGGGCACGGATTCGGGTGCGGATGCGGCGGGTCCGAGGTCGCCGCGGGCGAGGGCACGCAGAGGAGAGACAGCACCAGCGCCGCGACACACATCGCGGCGATGCGAGCCAGACCCAAGACACCGGCCATACGCTCAGTTAGACATTCTTCGCATCAAGGAGCAATTGCCCTTCCGGGCAAACCCGAGGAGAACCGATGAGCATCGAGCTGAACCACACGATCGTGCAGGTGAAGGACCGTTGGTCGGCCGCCCGCGCCGTCGGCGACGTGCTCGGCCTGCCCGAGGCGACGCCGTACGGCCCGTTCGCTGAGCTGAAGTTCGACAACGGCGTCAGCCTGGACTTCATGGACGTCGAGGGCGAGATCCACGGCCAGCACTACGCCTTCCTCGTCAGCGAGGAGGAGTTCGACCAGGTCCAGGGCCGGCTGCGCGACTCCGGTCGCCAGTGGTGGGCCGACCCGTTCCAGAAGCAGCCGAACGAGATCAACCACGAGGACGGCGGCCGCGGGCTCTACTGGGAAGGCCCCGACGGGCACTGGCTGGAGATCATCACCCGGCCGTACGGCAGCGGCGCGTGAGCGGCCTGACCGACCTGGAGCAGATGCTCGCCACCCTCGAGCCGAAGCTCAGGGACGGCGAGTTCGTCTTCGTCGCGGAGCCTCCCGGATCGACCCTCGTGCCCGAAGCGCTGATCCAGGAGGACGAGGGCCGCACCCTCGTCGTACGTCGCGAGGTGGCCGACGAGGCTGGGCTGACCTACGACTTCGTCGGCTCCTGGATCACCCTCACCGTCCACTCCTCGCTCGACGCGATCGGCCTGACCGCCGCGTTCTCCACGGCGCTCGGTGAGGCCGGGATCAGCTGCAACGTGCTGGCCGCCCTCCACCACGACCACATCGTGGTCCCCGTCGCTCAGCGCGACGAAGCGATGACCGTCCTACGCGAACTCGCCTGATAGCCCAGAAAGACGCAACGCCACCCTCAGCCGGCGCCGATCAGGGTCGCCTTGATGTCGGTCTTGAGCACCTTGCCGACCTTCGAGCGAGGCAGGTCTGCCCAGATCTCGACCTGCTTGGGCGACTTGACGCTGCCGATCCGCTCCTTGACGAAAGTCGCGAGCTCGGGACCCGAGGCGCTCTGTCCCGGCCGCAGCTGGACGACGGCCGTCACCCGCTCCCCCCACTTCTCGTCAGGCAGCCCGACCACCGCACAGTCGGCGACGGCAGGGTGCTCCATCAGCGCCTGCTCGACCTCGGTCGAGTACACGTTGAAGCCGCCCGTGATCACCATGTCCTTGGCTCGGTCGACGATGAACAGGAACCCGTCGGGGTCGAGGAAGCCGATGTCACCCGTGTGGTGCCAGCCGTACGCCGAGGCCTCGGCCGTGGCCTCCGGGTTGCGGTAGTAGCCCCGCATGACCAGAGAGCTGCGCACCACGATCTCGCCGCGCTCTCCGGGAGCCAGCAAGGTCCCCTCGGAGTCCATGATCGCGACGGTCACCAGAGGCGTCGGTTGACCGGCCGACGCGAGCCGTTCGTGGGCGACCGACCCGTCCGGGAGGAAGTGGTCGGCGGGCGACAGCGCCGACACCATCATCGGTGCCTCGGTCTGCCCGAACAGCTGGGCCATCACCGGGCCGATGCTGTCCAGTGCCTCCTCGAGCCGGGTCACCGACATCGGCGCCGCGCCGTACCAGAAGCACTGCAGGGACGAGAGGTCCACGGCCGACAACCCCGGGTGGTCGAGCAGCATGTAGATCAGCGTCGGCGGCAGGAACGTGTGGGTCACGCCGTGGGTCTCGACGAGCTCGAGGAACCGTTCGACGTCCGGGGTCCGCATCACCACGATCTCCCCGGCCTTGGCCATCACCGGGAAGCAGAGCACACCGGCCGCGTGGGTCAGCGGTGCCAGCGCGAGGTAGACCGGTCGACCCTCGAACGGGTAGCTCATCAGGGTGATCGCTGTCATCGTCTCGAGGTTGGTCCCGGTGAGCATCACCCCCTTCGGTCGGCCAGTGGTGCCGCCGGTGCCGACGATCATCGCGAGGTCGTCGACGGGTTGGGCGTCCACCGGCGCGTCCGCGGACGCCCCCAGGAACTCCTCCCACGACAGCGTCCCCTCGAGAGGCGCACCGTCCAGGCACACGATGCTCGTCAGCTTCGGCAGCTCGCCGCGGATCTGGTCGACGAGCGGCGCGAAGGACTGCTGGTGGATCAGGACGGTGCAGTCGAAGAGGTCCAGCAGCTCGCGGTTCTCGGCCGCCTCGTTGCGCGGGTTGATCGGGCACCACACGGCGCCGGCCCGGCTGATCCCGAACACGCAGGTGAACGCGACCGGGTCGTTGGCCGAGAGGATCGCGACCTTGTCCCCCGGCGCGACCCCGACACGGACCAGGGCCGCCGCGATGCGGAAGCTGAGCTCCCGCACCTCGGCGTACGACGAGCTGCTGCCGTCGGTGGTCAGGCAGGGAGCCGCGGGATCGACCGAGGCCCCCTTGTCGAGGTAGTCGACCAGTCGCACGACGCTCAGGCCTGGACGGTGAGGACCGGCTCCGACACCAGCCCGAACGAGCGGAGCACGCCGAGCAGCTCGCGGTGCCCGAAGGCCTGGCAGCCCGAGGCGAACCCGACCCGCTTCGGCGGCTGCATCAGCAGGGAGTACGCCGCATAGGCCTGCAGCAGCCCCGTCTGCTTGTAGTTCTGGTTGCCGTGGATCACGCAGTGCGCGCGTCCCAGGGGACCGGACGCGTGCACCGAGTCGAGTGACTTGTTCAACCGCGGGTTCTCACGGGGAGGCATCGAGTTCATCACCTGCGCCGCGGTGGCTGCGAGGGCGGCGTACTTCTCGTCGGGCTCCATGTCCTTGGTCGCCTCGAGCGCACCCGCGACGATCTGGGGTACGCCGAGCATCAGCGCCTTGTTGAACACCCCGCCGAGCGCCTTGCAGTTCGCGACCCGCGGGTCCTTGCGGTACCAGACCGGGTGCGAGGTCCCGCCCCATGGCAGCGCGAGCGCGAGCTCGTGCTGGCCCGGGATGGCGAGCTGGTAGTGGCCGGCCTCCGGATCGAACGGGACGTAGGCGTTCTGCTCGAGGTAGTGCGCGCCGGAGAGTGCCGCGTTGAACAGGATCGTCTGCGTCGAGGCGATCGTCGGGCTGCCGCCCCAGAACACGGCGATGTCGAGGGTGTCGAGACCGGGTGTCTCCAGCGCGACCTCGGCCGCGATCTCGCCGGTGGTGTACATCTGCGCGATGCCCGGCGCGAGGAGCAGGCCGGCGGCCGCGAAGTCGGCGCCGTACTCCTCGTCGCACTTGATCAGCCAGTCCTGCTCACCGGTCGTGTCCGTGTAGTGCGCGCCTGCGGCGAGGCACGCCTCGACGACCTCCGGCCCCCACTTGCTGAACGGTCCGACGGTGTTGAGCACCACGGACGCACCACTGAACAGCTCGGTCAGGGACGCGACGTCGTGGGTGACCTCGACGACCTCGTAGTCAGCAGTCTCGATGCCGGCGACGTTGCCCTCCATGGAGGCCTTCAGCTTGCCGCCGTCACGGCCGGCGGCGACGAACGGGACGTTGTACTCGCGGAGGTACTCGCAGATCAGCCGGCCGGTGTAGCCGGAGGCGCCGTAGACGACGACGGGCTTGTCACTCATGGCTCACATCCCCATTCCGCCGTCGACCGGCAGGCCGACTCCGTTGACGAAGCGCGAGGCGTCGGAGGCCAGGAACACCACGGCGTCGGCCATGTCCGTCGACCTCGCCCAGCCGGCCGGAGGGCGTGAGCTCGATGACGGCTGCCCACCGCTTCCTCGGGTGAGCCGAAGAGGCCGAGCTCCGCCATGTCGACGGCGAGCCCCTGACCCATGGCCGTGGGGACCAGGCCCGGGTAGATGCAGTTCACGCGTACGCCGTAGCCGAGCTTGCCGGCCTCCATCGCCGAGACCCGGGTGAGCCGGTCGACCGCGGACTTGGTCGCCGAGTAGATCGGGATGCCGGGGAACGCGATCGTGGCGGCGACCGAGGAGATGTTGATGATGCTGCCGCCCTTGCCGGCCAGCCCGTCGGGACGCATGGTCCGGAGTCCCCACTTGAGGCCGAGAGCGGTGCCGAGGATGTTGACCTCCAGCATCGTGCGGATGTCCTTCGGGTCCACCTCGGTGATCAGGCTGCTGATCTCGACGCCGGCGTTGTTGACCAGGATGTCGAGCCCCCCGAAGTCGGAGGCGGCGGCGGTGGTGGCGTTCTCCCAGCTCGCCTCGTCGGTCACGTCGAGGTGCACGAAGCCGTGGCCCTCCCCCTTGAGCGAGTCGGCCACCTTCTCGCCGAGGTCGTCCTGCAGGTCCGCGACGACGACGCGGGCTCCGGCAGCGGCCAACGCCTGCGCCATCCCCTCCCCGAGTCCTTGCGCTGCTCCACTGACGAGCGCGGTGCGCCCGGTCAGGTCGAGGTCGGTCATGGTGAGCTCCTTCTGGCGGTGGGTGTGGTCGCGGTCACAACGTGCCGCGCGCTCTTGACAGTTGTCAAGACTCTGCTTGACATTTGTCCAGAAGATCTTGGCCAACTGTCAAGATGCCCCAGAACCGGGGCCTTTCCTCCACTAGGGTGTGCCGCATGGCCAGCACGAGCACCGCCGCGAAGGCGCCTTCCGGCGCGTCCACCCGGGCGCCCGCGAAGAGACCGCGTCGCGCTCCGGCCGACAAGTACGACGAGCGCCGCAACCAGCTCGCCGAGTCGGCCCTGCAGACGCTCGGCGAGCTCGGCTACGCGCGCACCAGCCTGCGCGAGATCGCGAACAACTCCGAGTTCAGCCACGGCGTCGTGCACTACTACTTCTCCGACAAGACCGAGCTGATCGTCTACTGCGTGCGCTACTACAAGGCGCAGTGCGTACGCCGCTACGACGGCGTGGTCGCCGACTCGACCTCTCCCGAGGAGCTCCTCGACTCCTTCGCCGCGAAGCTCGTGGAGACCCTCCAGGACGAGGCTCCGATGCACCGGCTCTGGTACGACCTGCGCACGCAGAGCATGTTCGAGGAGACGCTGCGCGAGGCCGTGCTGATGATCGACCAGACGCTGGAGGACATGATCTGGCGGGTCATCTCCCGCTACGCCGAGCTCAGCGGAGCGGAGGTCGCGATGACCCCGTCGGCGGCGTACGGCGTGCTCGACGGGCTGTTCCAGCAGGCGCTCCTCGGCTACCTCACCGGGGACCAGCAGGAGACGCTAGACAGCCTGACCGACCAGGTGCACGCCCTGATGCCGCTCACCCTCAGCAACTGAAGCCAGGTCTCCTCGAGACCTACGTCAAGGTCTCGGGGGGCGGGCTCGACAACTATCCGCTGACGCTCTGGATCAAATCTGTGGGCCTGAGGCGATACACCTGGAGACGCAGGTCGTAGTACTTCGTCGTCTCACCCACCCATTCCATGCCTAGCCGACGCGCCATCTTCTCCGCGCGCTCGTTGGCGGGACGCATGACAGCGAACAACTCGTGGGCCGAGTTCTCGAAGGCCCAGGTGGCCACGGCTCGTGCAGCCTCGGTTGCGTAGCCGTTCCCCCAGTGGAGCGGGCCGAATTGCCAGGCGAGCTCGAGATCCTCCTGGAACGGAGGCATGCGTCGCAGGGTGATCGACCCGAGCAGCGCCTGGTCCTCCCGACTTCTGACTGCCCAGTGGCCCACTGGAGGTTCGGCCTGTGCGTCCTCGTCGGCCCAGCGCTCCAGGGTTGCCAGCATCCCGGCCTCGTCTGCGATCGGCTCCATGGCGGGAGCGAGCCAGTGCGTGACTTCATCGCTGCCGAAGACGGCCAGACCAGCCGACGCATCCTCCGGAGTCCACGACCCCAGCTGGAGACGCTCGGTACGAAGTGAGGCTTGGTCAAACACCATGACTGACTCCTAGTCGATCGCCACTTGACTGCCCAACAACGCTGAATGCGCATTGCTTCCGGCCATAGCGATTGCCACGACGCCGCGCCAGAGTCCCTGACACCCGTGTCAGGGACTCTGGCGACGCGTTCAGGCGCGTCGGAGGATGTCGCGCAGCACCTGCGGATAGTTGGTGATGATGCCGTCGACCTGCCAGTTGATCGCTCGTCGCATGTCCGTGCCGGCGTTGACGGTCCACACGTGGATCTCCATGCCGTGTGCGTGGACCTGGTCGACGGTGGACTGGTCGATCACGCCGAGCGCTGGGTTGACCTGCTGTGCCAGGTGGCCGCGGCGGTGATGTCGACCTCGGTCGGCTTGCTGCCGTAGAGCAGTCCGACCGGGACGTCGGGGGCCAGGTCCTTGTACACACGCAGCCAGACGTGGTTGAAGGACTGGACGACGACGCGGCCGGCCTTGAGCGCGCGATTGAACTCAGGCAGCGAACGAAGCTCCTTGTCGAGGTCGGTCTCGATGCCCGGGTAGAGCTCGGGCGACTTGGGCTCGAGCAGCATGCCGGCCTGCTGCCCGACGGCGCGGAACCACTCGGCCAGCGTGGGCACCCGCTCTCCGGCGAACTCGGGAGCGAACCACGAACCCGCATCGAGCTGCTCGATCTCGGCGAGGGTGAAGTCGCGGACGTTCCACGGGGCCCGGTTCGGGAAGACCTGCTCGACGTCGGTGGTGCGAGCCAGCGTGAGGTCGTGCATGATCACCAGCTCGCCGTCGAGGGTGCGCTGGATGTCGTTCTCCACGACATCGGACTTCTGCGCGATCGCCAACCGGACAGCTGCGAGGGTGTTCTCCGGCGCCGCTCCGGACGATCCGCGGTGGGCGACGACCTCGACGGTTGGCGACGCTGTCGCCGAGGCGCTGGGGGCGGTCAGTCCTAGTACGGCTGTGAGCGCGACGAGTGTGGAAACTAGTACGCCAAGGATTCGCGTGGTACGACCCATCTGATTCTCCCGAGAGTGACTGGCCCTGCCGGTTGGCTGAGCCTTCACCGACACGCTGGCGCGCTTATCCCAACGGACGGCGACGCCCGGTCCAACCAGTCGTGACGGCTGCTGGGACGCTGGGTTGGTGTCGGCCAGGGAAGTGACCGAGCCCGGCGCACCACACGTACTGACCTGGGAGCGGGTGCCGTACGACTCGACAGCCCTGACCACCTGACTTGGCCCGACGGCTTCACCGAGGGTTTCCGGTGGAGTCGCGGCGGGGTCACGACCTCCCACTAGATCTGGACTCGTCGTCACCGTGACGACGGACTGATCACGCAGAGGACCCAACATGAACAAGCCCACCCTGGGCCGCCTGACGGTCGCCGGCAGCCTGGTGCTCGCCGGGATCGCTGCGTCGACCGGCATTGCCGGCGCCGCCAACACCAACTTCGACGACTTCACCCCGCTCACGAGTTCGGCGGGTCCCACCGCCGACGAGGCGAACCCGATCACCTTCGGAAGCGCGGCGATCGCGCAGCGGTCGATCGCCGACCGCAACACCGAGCTCGCCGCGGGCGAGCCCAACAGCGGCAATTGGGACATGCTCACCGTCAACGAGACCGGACCACGCAAGGGCAGCTTCCTCCTCACCCCGTTCGAGACCGGGGAGTCCGGCATCCAGCGGACCGACCTCGCCACCGGCGTGACCGAGACGATCTGGAACACCCCGGCGCCGGGCGGCCACGTCGCCTTCGACGCGTCCTACTGGACGCCGTGGGGCACCTACATCACGGCCGAGGAGTCCTGGTGCTCGGCGCCCGCCGGCTGCATGACCAGCCCCTACGGCCGGCTCTTCGAGCTCACCAACCCGCTGACCGCTGACTCGGTCACGGAGGTGGCGGGCGAGGACGGCCTCCTCGAGCACCGCAACGTGATCCCGCGCGTCTCCCACGAGGGCGTCCAGTTCGACAAGCGCCTCAACATGTACTTCATCGACGAGGTCAACGGCGGCAGCCTCTACAAGTACACCTCCGCCGCGGGCTGGGGCGAGATCAAGTCAGGCCGCGCCGGCTACTTCGACGCCGGTCAGACTTTCGTGCTGCGCGTCGGCAACGGCGCCACCCCGAACGCCACCGGGGCCTACACCTGGGTGCCGATCACCGACGCCAACGGCAAGGCGCTCCCGGGGGCACTCACCATCACCGACCCGAACGGGGTGATCTCGGTCGACGGCCGCAACACGACCGACCTCCCGGCGTTCAAGGGCACCGACTACCAGCGCCCCGAGGACCTGCAGCTGCAGACCGTCAAGGGCGTGGAGCGCCTGTACGTCGCCACGACGACGACCAACGAGGTCGCCTGGATCTCGCGCCTCGCACGCCTGACCACGTGCCCGGTCGCCCACGGCGATGGCCGACGAGCTCGGTCTGCGCAACATCTACTTCGAGGTCGGCGACCTGAGGCGACCCTGGACGCGGTGGCTGCGGTCGGATACGGGCGGTCGATCCGCCGGCATCGGCGCAGCGCGCCGGCCGCGGCGCACGTGCGAGTGGCCTGACGTGCATGCGCGGCGATCTCGCGTCAAGTAGCCGCGTCAGGACGCCGTGGGCAGGAGTGGATCAGGACTCGGGCAGGTACTGGTCGAACCTGCCCTGCCACTCCCGGGGAGATCCAGGACGTCGGCGACGACGTAGTCCACGTCGCTCGTCGGATACTTCTGCCGCGCTGCAGCATCGCGGTCGCGCGAAGTCAAACCCCCTGGTCCGAAACCCCAACAGCGCCAGGAAATCGGCGTTGGCGCCGGCCTCACCCCACGACCACCGCCGCGAGGCCGCACCGCAGGTTCAGCGACCTGCGGCCGCCCACCATCGGGATCCGGAGTCGCTCCGTGACCCGGACGTGGCTCAACCGGTCCTGCGTGCGGATCGCCTCGAACATGCCGGATGGCTCGCCGTCACGATTCGAGACACCGAGCACGTGCCCGGCACCACCGAGCCGGACCTGATGATCGTCGGTTCACCGGCCGGGAAAAGCAGCACATCGCCGGGCTCGAACTCGACGTCGGCGTACCAGCGGGTCGCGTGGGCCGTGAAGGCGAACACCCTTGAGGAGACCAGCGCCGCGCTGGCCAACGCGGCGTCGAGATCAGGGTGCACCACCACCGAGGCCAGGTCGTGGTAGTCCAGTCCCGCGCGCTTCGTCTGCCAGCTTGGGTTCCGTCGCTCGAAACCGAGAGGCTTCGACCAGGTGCAGGGTGGCTCCCGTCCCGGCCACCAACCGAATCGCGTTCCCTGTGTTGGGCGGGATACGGGGCTCGAGGAACATCACATGGAACACGCCTCAAACTATGCGTGCGTTCGCCGTGGCGGTGAGTCCGGGCCGAGTCGGTCTGCGTTGCTGACGGACGCGGGAGAGGTTGGCCAGCGGCCTAGGCTGCATGGATGAGCAGCCGAGACGCCGAGCGGCGCCAGCAGGTCGTCGACGTACTCACCGAGGCGTTCGACGACCTGCTCCGCACCGACCCTCGTGGGTTCCGGACCAAGTTCCGCAAGATGGCGGCCGACCCGTTCGCGTTCTACCGAGGGTCGGCGTGCCTGTTCTTCGCCGACATGGACGGCCTGGACGACCGGTGGTCCGACGACCGGACGTCACGGGTGTGGATCCACGGCGACCTGCACGCCGAGAACTTCGGCACCTACATGAACGCCGAGGGTCTCCTGGTCTTCGACGTCAACGACTTCGACGAGGCCTACCTCGGGCACTTCTCCTGGGACCTGCGCCGGTTCGTCGCCAGCCTCGCGCTGATGTGCTGGCAGAAGGCGCTCCCCGAGGAGGACCTGCGCAGCCTCGCTGCGGTCTACCTCCGTGCGTACGTCGACCAGGTCCGCCGGTACTGCGAGACCGACGACGACGTCGGCGACTTCGCGCTGCGGCTCGACAACACCGAGGGGCTGGTGCACACCGTCCTGCAGGCCGCGCGGGCGAGCACCCGGATCGGGCTCCTCGAGTCGATGACGGACGTGAGCGACCACGAACGACGGTTCGTCGACGACGCCACTGCGCGGCACCTCAACGCGTCCGAGCGGTCCATGGTGCTGGCCGCGTTCGACCGCTACCTCGAGACCATCCCCGAGTCGAAGCGCTCCCGCCGCGAGGTCTACTACGACGTCAAGGACGTCGTCGCCAGCACCGGGTTCGGCATCGGCAGCGCGGGACTGCCGGCGTACAACGTGCTCATCGAGGGGTTCGACCAGGCGCTGGAGAACGACATCGTGCTCAGCATGAAGCAGGGCAACCGGCCGGCCGCCAGCCGGGTCGTGAAGGACCAGCGGGTCCGCGACTTCTTCGAGCACGACGGCCACCGCACCGTCGTGAGCCAGCGCGCCCTCCAGGCCCACACCGACCAGTTCCTCGGCTGGACGACCATCGACGGCACCGGCTTCGTCGTCTCGGAGCTCTCGCCCTACGAGGCCGACCTGGACTGGAGCGACATCACCGAGCCCGACGAGATGGCACCGCTGCTCGAGGACCTCGGCCGCGCCACGGCCAAGGTGCACTGCGCGTCGGACGAGGACAGCGACGAGGAGCTGGTCGAGTTCCAGACCGAGGAGGCGATCGTCGCGGCCATCGGCGACCAGGAGGACGAGTTCGTCGAGGACATCGTGGAGTTCGCCGTGGCCTACGCCGAGACCACTCGCCGCGACCACGCGCTGTTCGTCGACGCGTTCCGCGCGGGTGAGATCGCCGGCCTATCAGCCACCTGAACGATCAGCCGGGCACAGCTTCGTGCCAGGGCCGTGGGTCGGTCCGCAGGAGTGAGTACAGCAGCACGTCCTGGTTGCGGCCGTCGTTGAAGAACGCACCCCGCGCGGTTCCTTCCAGGACGAAGCCGCACTTCTCGGCAATGCGCTTGGACGGATCGTTCCCGGGCGCGATCACGAGCTGGATCCGGTGCTCCTTCTTCGCGCCGAACAGGTAGTCCGTCAGGAGCTGGACCGACTCGGTCACGTACCCGCGCCCGCCGAACCGGTCGTCGTAGAGCTGGTAGGAGAGCTCGAAGGAGTCCCAGTAGGAAATCGGCCGGAAGAACTCGATGTGGCCTGCGATCTGGCCCTCCAGGGACCTGATCACGAGCATCCCCTCGGTCTTCTGCCAGAAGCCGTGCTCGGAGAACTCGCGGCGGAAGGCGACCTGCGACATCACACCGAGCGGGAAGAACGCGCCCCGGTTGCGGATGGTGGTGTGCGCGTCGTACAGCGCGTCCAGGTCGGTCTCACGGACCTGGCGCAGAGTCACGGACCGACCCTCCAGCACGGAGCCAGCATAGGGCGACCGGCTCGCCTCAGGCGTTCGAGATCGACCTCCATTCCCGGAGCCGCTCGGCGATCAGCTCGGCGCGCTGCTGCTCGTCGCCGCCGTCCAGGATGTCCAGGTCGGCAGGGTCCGCACGCAGGTAGACGCCGGACGTGCGCATGTGGACTCCCGGGAGCGCCTCCGATCGAGTCGTGAAGTAGCCGGAGGCGCGGTCGGCCGACTCGGCCCGGATCTCCGCCGTTCCCTCCAGCTGCGGCGCGTTCGGGTGTCGGGGCCGTTCGCCCTTCCAGAAGTAGAGGACGCTGGCCGGGTCCTTCCGCTCCTTGGTCGCCTCGCTCCAGTACCGCGACGACAGGGTGCCGTCCTCCTGCCAGGCCCGGCCCGTGATCTCCAGGCCTCCGTCGCGGTCGCGGAAGACCCGCAGCAGGCTGATCGCCGACGGCTCCTCCTCGGTGCGCGCGGTCAACGAGTGCTGCCACCACAGGCCGTCGAGGCGCCCGATCCGCCCCTCGGCCTCGATCGCCTTCCGGATCTTCTGGTTGACGGTCCGCACCTCGGCCGGCGTCGACGCGTCGCCGTACCGCACGCAGGTCAGGCCCAGCAGGTCACTGGGGAGCTTCGCGCCGTTGGCGTGCAGGATGAAGGTACGGCGCATCCCGAGCACGCCACCGAACAGCCCGGCCTCGAACACCACGTTGTCCCGCGGCGACGCCTGGCCGGCGGTGGCGGAGTCGGAGACGGCTGTCCAGTCGTCCTGGGCGAAAACGAAGGCGGCGAAGTCGACCTCGTGCGTGAGCTCGACGAGGCGTTCCAGCGTCGACGTCCCGGGGTTGAAGGTCGTCGTCCACGGCTCGACGTCAGCTACGTCGGCGAGGCCGCGTGTGAGCGCCTTGAGCAGCTTCTCCTGCTTGCCGGACGACCCGAGGAAGATGCGCGGCTTCGACATCAGGCCGAGACCGCCGCACGCACGGCGTCCAGCATCTCCTGCTCCCGAGCGCTGACCTGCTCGGCCCGGAAGCCCATGAAGCCGCCCTCCTTGGCGGCGTCGGCGGCGGCCTGGGCCGTGTCGACGAGCCACTGGCCGAAGGCCGCCGTCTCCTCGGGGGTCGCGCGTTCGGCGACCAGCGAGCGAACCGCGCTCAGCTCGGCCAGCACCTGCTCGCCGGCCGACCCGGCCGCCTCTGCGGAGGCCTTGAAGCCCTTGAGCGGGTTCTTCTTCTGCTGGACCTCGGCCTGGATGTCGAGCGCCACCTCGGTGACCAGCTGCTCCCGGCTCGACGGGTTGGTGGCGGCCTTGATCATCGCCACCGACTCCTTGGCGACCTCGATCGGGCCACCGGGATCGGCCAGTGAGATGGCCAGGCCGGCGACGAAGGGGGCCCGGGTGATCCGGGTCCACTCCTCCTCGGGGAAGTCATTCTTGGTCGTCACGATGGGTCCCTTCGGTCCGAGGCCTGGTGGTCACTCCAAGAATGCCGCAGTCGTCCCACCGAGCTCCATGGCGGGCAGGCCGAGCTTGCGGTGGTCCCAGGAGCGGACCCGGTCCGGGTCGAGGCGGATCGCGGCGCGGTTCTTGGCCATGAACTCCACGATCGGCTTCATCTCCTCGGAGTACGGGCCGTTGTAGCGCTCGAAGATGTTGACGCAGACGTCCCAGACGACGTCCTCGTCCTCGACGACGACGCCCTGGCCCTCGATCGAGACGCCGCGGAGCTGGTCGTAGGTGTGGCCGGCCTCGACGAGGAAGGTGCAGCGCGGGTCGCGGCGCAGGTTGACGGTCTTCTGCGCCTTCTTCTTGGTCTCGAACCAGATGTGCTCGTCGATGACGGCGTACCACATGCCGACCAGGTGGATCTGGCCCTGCGGCCCGAGGGTGCCGAGCGTGCACTCGCGCTGCTGGTTGAGGAAGTCGACCTGCTCGTCGTGCGACATGACGATCTGCGCGCGCTGGTTGGCCATCGCTCAGCCGCCGAAGGCGTGGGTGGCCGTCACGCCGCCGTCGATCGAGATCTCGGCGCCGTTGATGTACGCCGACTCGTCGCTGGCGAGGAACACGTAGAGCGGCGCGATGTCCTCCGGGTGGCCGACCCGGCGCAGCGGCACCTTCGAGGCGCCGTACTCCATCGCCGCGTCGCCGCCGTGCACGCGGGTCATCGGGGTGTCGATCATGCCGGGGTGGACCGAGTTCACCCGGATGCCCTTCGGGCCGAGCTCCATCGCCGCGCACTTGGTCATGCCGCGGATCGCCCACTTGGTGGCGGCGTACGCCGTGCAGCCGGCCATGCCGGCCAGGCCCTCGACCGAGGACGCGTTGATGATCGAGCCGCCGCCGTTCTTGCGCATCGTGCGGGTGACGGCGTTCATGCCGAGGAAGCAGCCGAGCTGGTTCACGCGGAACAGCAGCTCGACCTCGTCGACCGGCATCCGCTCGATGTCGCCGAAGCGCAGGATCCCGGCGTTGTTGGCGAGCACGTTGACCGGGCCGAACCGCTCGTTGGTGTCCTCGACCAGCGCGGTCCAGGAGGCCTGGTCGCTCACGTCGTGGTGCGCGAAGTGGGCGTCGACGCCGAGCTCGTCGGCGAGCGCCTGGCCCTGCTCCTTCGCGATGTCCGCGATGACGACCCGCGCGCCCTCGGCCACGAAGGCGCGGACGATGCCCTCGCCCTGGCCCATCGCGCCGCCGGTGACGATCGCGATCTTGCCGTTCAGTCGACTCATCTCACACCGTCAGCTTCATGATCGAGTCGGCGGCGAAGCCGACGGCGGGGTCGCGGCCGTCGAAGTAGCCGCCGAGCTGCTTGTCGAGGTCGTCGGCGGTCCAGAGCGCGCCGGCCTTGTCGAAGCGCTGCTCGACGACCGGGGCGGCGACCAGCGCCACCATCCCGCCGTACACGACGAAGACCTGGCCGGTGATGCGCCGCTGCCGCGGGCGAGGCGAGGTAGGCGACCAGCGGCGCGACGTGCATCGGGCGAGTACGGGTCGACCTCGAGGCCGGACTCGTCCTCGCCGAAGACCTGGGCGGTCATCGCGGTCCGCGCCCGTGGGCAGATCGCGTTGGCGCGCACGCCGCTGCTCGCCATCGCGCGCGCGGTCGAGACCGTGAGCGCGGCGATGCCGGCCTTGGCGGCGCCGTAGTTGGCCTGTCCGGGCGGGCCGCTGAGGAACGCCTCGGACGCGGTGTTCACGACCGCTGCGCTCGACCGGGCCGGACTCCTTCGCCTGCGCGCGCCAGTGCGCCGCGGCGTTGCGCGAGAGCAGGAAGTGCCCGCGCAGGTGGATCTTCATGACGAGGTCCCACTCGTCGTCGCTCATGTTGAAGAGCATCCGGTCGCGGGTGACGCCGGCGTTGTTGACCACGATGTCGAGGCGGCCGAAGCCGTCGACGGCGGCGGCCATCATCGCGTCGGCGGTGGCCCGCTCCCCCACGTCACCGGCGACGACGGTGGCCTCGCCGCCGCGCGACCGGATCTCCTCGGCGGCCTCGTCGGCACCGCCCGGCAGGTCGTTGAGTACGACGCGGGCGCCGGCGTCGGCCAGCGCGAGCGCCTCGGCGCGGCCGAGCCCGGCTCCGGCACCGGTGACGACCGCGACCTTGCCGTCCAGGGAGGTGTCGCTCACGCTCAGTCCTCCAGCGAGATCGCCGCGCGCGGGCAGGCGGCCACGGCGCGCTTGACGTTCTCGATGTTCTCGGGAGTGGTCTCCTCGGTCTTCAGCTGGAGGAAGTCGTCGTCGTCCAGCTCGAACACCTCGGGCGCGAGCGCCTCGCACAGCGCGTTGGACTCGCACAGGTCGAAGTCGACCTTGATCTTCATGGCGCCTCAGCTTCCTTCCAGGAGTGACCGGGGAACACGTGGGCGCTGGGGTCGATGACGACGGCCGCGTTGTTGACCGCCGTCGCGGCCTCGCCGAAGCCGACGGCGATCAGCCGGACCTTGCCGGGGTACTCGGTGATGTCACCGGCGGCGAAGACCCGGGCCAGGTTGGTGCGCATCGACGGGTCGACGACCACGTGCCGCTTCTGCACCTCGATCCCCCACTGCTGGAGCGGGCCGAGGTCGGCGATGAAGCCCAGCGCGGCGACGACCGCCTGCGCGGGCCGGGTGGTGCTCTCGCCGTCGACGGTGATCTCGACCGACTCGAGCAGTGCCGTTGCCGTGCAGCCCGGACACCTCGGCCCGGGTGACGATCTCGACCGACGAGTCGCGCACCGCCTGCACGGTGCGCTCGTGGGCACGGAACGCGTCGCGGCGGTGCACCAGCGTCACCGACTGCGCGACCGGCTCGAGGTGGAGCGCCCAGTCGAACGCGGAGTCACCGCCGCCGACGATGACGACGTCCTTGCCGGCGTACGGCGCGAAGCTCGGCACGAAGAACTCGAGGCCGCGGCCCAGCCAGCCCTCTCCCGCAGGGCAGCGGGCGCGGGCTGAACTTGCCGATGCCGGCGGTGATCAGCACGGCCTTGGCGTGGATCTCGACGCCGTCGTCGAGGCCGACGACGACGCGGTCGTCCTCCTCGCGCAGGGTCGTGGCGGTGCGGTCGAGGAAGTACGTCGGGTCGGCGGTCGTCGCCTGCGCGACCAGGCCCTCGACCAGGTCGCGGCCCTTGATCGACGGGAAGCCGGCGACGTCGAGGATCTGCTTCTCGGGGTACATCGCGGTGATCTGGCCGCCCAGCTCGGGCAGCGAGTCGACCACGGCGACGCTCATCCCGCGGAAGCCGGCGTAGTAGGCGGCGAAGAGCCCGGTGGGCCCGGCGCCGACGATGAGGAGGTCGGTCTCATGGGGTTGCTGCTCAGCCACGCCGCGATCCTTCTCCTCTGCCCCATCGGGCTCAACTGGAACGTGTTCTAGTTTGCCACAATCTACCACCAGAGGACGTCAGGTGGCCGTCAGGTGGCCGTCACTTGGTCTCGATGTCCGACACCAGCCAGCCCTGGTCGGTGCGCACCACCGTGACCAGCGCGCGGTACTGCGCGTAGTCGGTCCGCGGCTCGCCGTTCTCGACCTTCTCGACGTACTGGTTGAGGAACAGCAGCGCCTGGACCTGCTCCGGCGACGCCTGCACGACGCTCTGCGCCGACCACCTCGTACCTGGAGCTTCAGTCTGCTGGTCGACGTACTGGTCGCGGAGACCCTCGGCAGTCTCGCGGTACTCCGCCGCGAAGCTGTCGGTCATCTTGGCGGTCGCCTGCTCGACCTGCTCGTCGTAGTTCTCGTACGACGTCGACAGGATCTCGTCGGTCGAGCGGGCCGCCGTCTCGACGGCCGCCCGGTGGCTGACCTCGCCGGTGACGACCGGCCGCGCGGCCGAGACCGTCGCGGTGGCGTCGCGGGTCAGGTAGACGATCTCGGCGATCCCGATGCCGAGCAGCACGACCAGCGCGACGACGAGCGCGATCGTGGTGCGACGACCGCCGCGACCGCCGCCGGTCGACTCCGGCGTCCGGGGGCTCGGGCGGGTCGGGGGGCTGCGGGCGGGCTCGGGCTGGTCGGGCTCGACGACCGGCGGCTCGGCGACCGGCTGCTGGCCGGCGACCTTGCGCGGGCGCCCGGTCGGGTTGCGGGACCCGACGACGCTGCGGGGGCGGTTGTTGTCAGCCATCAGCCCACGAACTCCAGGTTGCTGGTGCGCCACTCGCCGTCGACGAGCTGCAGGTCGAGCTTGAGCCGGAAGTAGCGGGCCACCGGCTCGTCGCCGGACGCCTTGTTGGCCACGGTGCCCTTGGTCGCGGCGAGCACGGTCGCGCTGTCGGCGTCGAGGTCGATGACGCCGGCCCACAGCACCTCGCCGTCCATCACCGACTCGTTCTCGCTCGAGCAGCTCGACGACGCCCTCGGTGGAGGTGTCGTACTGCTCGGCGAACTCGCCGGTCGCGCCCGCGGCGACGGCGTCGATGCTCGCCTGGGCGTCGCGGTAGTCGATGTTGATGAACGCCTCGACCTCGTCGCGCGCAGCGGCGAGCACGTCGCCGTACCGCTCCTGGGCGGCGGCCTCGCGCTCGCGGTCGCTGCGCTCGTTGGCGACCAGGACCCCGCCGAACACGACGGCGCAGCCGAGCAGCAGCGCCAGGACGAACAGACCGATGTTGAGACGAACCCCGGTGCCCGCGGCAGCGGTCACCGGCTCATCACCGGTCCCACCAGCAGCCACTTCCACGAGTCCCCTCCCAGGATCGACAGGTTGCCCTGATCGACGAATCGTACCGGGTTGCCCTGAGCATCGACGGCTCCCTCGACGAGCCCGGTCCGCGGGTCGTACGACGAGCGGTAGACCCGCCCCGGCGAGGAGTGCCGATCCGGGCGAGTGCTTGGGACCCCGCATGGCGTACGGCGCTCCGCTGGCGCACTGCGCCGGGTAGATCGGGCTGTCGGTGAGGTCGCTCGGCGGCCGCCAGTCGTTGCGCGGCTTGTAGCCCGCGGTGCACGGCGGGACGGCGTTGTCGAGCTGGAGGTTCACGTGGCCGTACCCGTCGCCCGGGGTGCCGGTGAAGCCGGTGGCGATCGTGACGCGGGTAGGTGACCAGCAGCTGCTCGATGCCGGCCAGGTGCGAGACCACGACCTGGTTGACGCTGACCGCGTTGCCGAGCAGCACCGGCAGGGTCGGCTCGAGGTCGTGCAGCAGCGCGTCGATCTCGCGAGCCATGCCGGGAGTGCCGTCGAGCACCTGCTCGAGGTCGCCGTCGCTGGCGGCGAGCGCGTCGGTCAGGCCGCGCAGGTCGCTGGCCAGCATCCGGATGTTCTCGCCCTCGCTCCTGCTGGGTGGTCAGCACCCGCTTGCCGGTGTCGAGGAGCCGGATCGTCTCGGCGGTGTGCTCGGACGCCTCGCTGACGAACGTGCTGCCGCTGTCGAGCAGCCGCTGCAGCGGGACGCCGGTCTCGTTGAACATGGTGCCGAGCTCGTGCACGACGACCCGGAGGTTCTCCTTGTCGACCGAGCCGACGAACTGGTCGAGCTCGACGAGCAGGTCACCCTCGTCGACGGGGATCGACTCGGCGGTCCCGTGCAGGGTGTCGCCGGACGCGACGTACGGTCCGTCGTCGTCGGGCGGCTCGAAGTCGAGGTACTGCTCGCCGACCGCCGACAGGTTGTGGACGTACATCGGCGAGTCCGCCGGCAGCTCGGTGCCGTCCTCGAGCGCGAGGTCGAGGGTCACGCCCTCGGCGGTCGCCTGCATCCGCTCGACCTTGCCGATCTTGACGCCGCGGTAGGTCACCTCGCTGCCCTCGAAGAGCCCGCCCGAGGTCGGGCAGCGTGGCGTGGACGGTGAGGCCGCGCCCGAGCACCCGGTCGACCAGGCCGAGGTAGGTGCCGGCGATGTAGACGATGCCGACGGCGCTGAGCACGACGAACGCCGCGATCCGGATCCGCACTGCCGCCGCTCATGGGGCACCTCCGTAGAGCGCGGCCGCGGTCGGCTCGGCCGTCGGGTCGCCGCCGGACAGGGCCAGCCCCAGCAGCCCGCCGAGCCCGCCCGGCAGCTCGGGCAGTCCCGGGAGGTCGGGCAGCCCGCCGCCGTCGCCGCCCGGCAGCGCCTCGATGATCGTGCAGACCGGGTTGCCGTCGTACTTCTTCTTCTTGCACTCCTTGACGAGCTTCTTGACCAGGTTCACCGAGTCGAGCACCTTCTGGCAGGCCTTGCTGGTCAGGTCGCCGCTGCGCAGGCACTTCTCGACCTGGGTGAGCACCTCGCCGGGGTCCGGCAGGATCGGCGGGATGCCGCCGCCCGACTCGCCGTTCGGGAGCAGGTTCTCGAGGTTGATGTCGGCCCGGATCGAGGTGTTGGCGTAGTCGCCCTTCACGATCTCCGAGGCCTCCTTCGGGAACGGGAAGCTGACCAGCAGGTTCAGGCCGGGCGCCAGGTCGTCGCCGGCCTCGTAGAGCCGCTGGAGCACCGGCTGCAGGTGGTCGAGCGACTTGAGGAGGTTGTCCTTGCTCTGGCCGATCACCCGCGTGCCGACCTCGCCGAGCCGGTTCAGCGAGCCGAGCATCGCGATCAGCTCGTCGTGCTGCGCGGCCAGCACCTCGACCGCCGGTCCGGTCACGTCGAGCGCGTCGGTGATCGTCTCCTTCTCGGTGTTCAGCGTCTCGGTCAGGTGGTCGATGCGACTCCATCGCGTTGATGATGTCGTCCTTCTGCGTCGTCCAGCGTGCCGACGACGTCCTCCAGCGACCCGAGCAGGTGCCGGAGCCGCTCGGTGCGGCCGTCATCACGCTGTTGAGCTCGTGGGTGATCGTGCCGAGCTGGGCGACACCGCCGCCGCTGAGCAGGAACGACAGGGCGCCGAGCACCTCCTCGACCTCCGGGTTGCGGCCGGTGTCCGACGAGCGGGATGTCGTCGCCGTCGGAGAGCCGCCCCGTGCCGGAGCCGTCGGCGGGCGCCTCGAGCGCGACGTACTTCTCCCCCAGCAGGCTGACCTGGCGGATGTCGGCGATCGCGTTGTCGGGCAGCATCGACGTCGTCGCGGATCCGCAGCGTGACCCGGGCGTGCCAGCCGACCCGCTCGACGTCGGTGACCTCGCCGACGGTGACGTCGTCGACCATGACCGGCGAGCGGGGTACGACGTTGAGGATGTCGGCGAAGTCGGCGGTGACCTCGAACGAGTTGTCCTCGTCGACCGGCGAGCCCGGCAGCGGCAGGTCGTAGGCGCCGTCGAACTTGCAGCCGGTCGCGACCAGCGCGAGCGGCGACGACCAGCGCCGGCGCACGCGCGCGCAGGCGGCTCATCGACCCGCCTCCCATCAGCCGCCGAGGCTGAGCCGGCCGTTGCGCCGCGGCTGGCCGGCGCCGCGGCCGGCGGGATCGTGGGCAGCTGCCCCTCGACCGGCTCGAGGATCTGCTCGAACAGCTCGCAGGCGAGGTCCTTGCTGACCCGGGGCAGCGCCGGACTGCTGGACCAGGGCGCACAGGAACCCGTCGGCGTCCCAGACGTTGCCGCTGATGCCGATCCGGGAGCCGATCGTCCCGGACGGCGTTGTTGAACGCCAGGCTCAGGTTGCCGATCGCGGTCGGCGCGATCCGCAGCGCGTCGTCGATGCTGTCCTTCTCGGAGTTGATCGTCTTCATCACCCGGGTGAGCTTCTCGACGTCGGTGACCAGCGCCTGCGCGGTTGTCGTGGACGAACGTCTTCACGGTGCCGACCGCGTCCGCGACCGACGCGAGCGCCCCCTGGATCTCGGTGCGCTCGTCGACCAGCTGCGAGGAGACCCCGGCCAGGTCGCGGATGAACGCGCGGACCAGCCGGTCGTTCTGCGGCCAGGGTGGTGGTGAACTCGGCGAGCTGGGTGACCGTGTCGAACAGCGGCCCGCGCCCTCGCCGAAGGTCTGCGCGGCCGCGGCGAGCTCGGTCAGCATCTCGTTGCCGAGCGCGCCCTTGCCCTCGAGCGCGTTGGACCCGGCCTCCAGCACGTGGTCGAGGGTGCCGTCCTTGTTGACGCCGTTGGGGCCGAGCGCCTCGGACAGGTCGCGCAGGCTGGCGTAGATCCGGTCCAGCTCGACCGGCACGCCGGTGTCCGGCAGCGCGATGTCGGCGTCGTCGGCCATCACCTGGTCGCCCTCCTCGAACGCCGGGGTGAGCTGGACGAACCGGTCGGCGACCAGGGTCGGCGTGACGATCACGGCCTTGGCGTCGGCGGGCACGTCGTACTTCGCGTCGTACTCCATCTCGACCCGCACCGAGTTGCCCTCGGGGACGACCGCGGTGACCTCGCCGATGTTGACGCCGAGGATCCGCACGTCGCTGCCCTCGTAGATGCTGACCGCGCGCGGGAAGTGCGCGGTCACGGTCTTGGTCTCGGTGTCGTCGCGGATCAGCACGAAGTACGCGGCGGCGAGCAGCACCACCGCCACCACGACGGCGACCACGCGTCCGGGGACGCGACCCAGGGCGGCCATCACTCGTCCTCCAGGGATCCGGGCAGGAACTCACCGGTCGGGATCGCGGCCAGGTTGACGGCGTACGCGTCGAACCACGGGCCGGTGCCGATGATGTTGCTGAGGATGGAGACGTAGGGGCCGAGGGCGTGCGAGCGTGTCCTTCAGCTCCTTCTCCTTGCTGTTGAGCAGCGAGAGCAGCTCGTCGACCTCCGGCCAGCGCGGGCGCGATCTGCGCCTGGTTGTCCGTCGGCGACCCCGCGCAGCTGGCGGGCCAGGTCGCGGGCGTTGACCAGCAGCAGGTGGATCGCCTGCGCGGCGCTTGCGGACCTCCTCGAAGACCAGGTCGCTGTTCTTCATCAGGTCGACGAGGTCGTCGCTGCGCGTCGGCGAGCACCTTGCGTGACGCCCTGCGAGCTCTTCAGCAGCGCCTGGATCTGCTCGTCGCGGGAGGCGACCGTCTGCGAGAGCCGGGCGATGCCCCGGAAGCTCGACTCGATCTCGGGCGCGGCCTGGTTGGTGGTGTCGGCGACGACGTCGAGCGCCTGCTTGAGCTGGTCGGTGTCGATCCGCTCGGTGGTCGTGGTCAGGTCGCCGAAGACGCCGACGATGTCGTACGCCGACTGGGTGCGCTCCACCGGGATCACGTCGTCCTCCGTCGAGCTGGCCGGAGCCGGCCGGCGTCAGCTCGAGGTACTTCTCGCCGAGCAGGTTGAGCACCTCGATCGACGCGCTGCTCTCGTTGCCGAACTCGACGCCGTTGTCGACCTCGAAGGTCACGACCACGGTGTTGCTGTCCTCGAGGGCGACGTCCTGGACCCGGCCGACGCGGATGCCGCCGACCTGGACCATGTTGCCCTTGTGCAGCCCGCTGGCGTCGGCGAACTCCGCGTGGTAGGTCGCCGCCCTTGAAGCCCGGGAACTGGGACAGGTTGAAGGCGGCCGCCATGACCAGCGAGCATCACCACGACGGTGATCGCACCCAGCCGGATGACCCGGGCGTCGCTGTACCGGCTCATGGCGCACTCGCCTCGTTGCAGCGTGGCGCGGTGGAGTGGAAGTTCAGGTTGTTCAGCTGGTCCATCAGCTGGCTTGACGCCGGGCAGCGCGCCGAGCCCGGCCGGGCAGCGTGATCCGGCCGCTGAAGCCGCAGACGTAGTAGTTGTACCAAGAGCCGTAGGTGCCGGTCCGGGTCTGGTCGGTCATCGACTCGGGCAGCCGGTCGAGCAGCTCGGTCAGCTGCTGCGCTGTTCTTCTTCTCGTTCAGCAGCGCGGCCAGCCGGCGCAGCTTGGCGATGTCGGACTTGAGCAGCGGGCGGCCCTGCGCGCAGCAGGTCGGCGACCACCACGGTGAGGTCGGAGATGTTCGTCAGCGACGACGCCGATGGTCTGCCGGTCGCGGGCCAGGTCGGCCATCCAGTTCTTCAGCCCGACGACCAGGTCGTTGAGCTGCTGGTGCCGGCTGTCGACGGTCGTCAGGGTCTGGCCGAGGTTGTCGATGACGCTCGCCGATCAGCTCGTCGCGGTCGGCGAGGGTGTTGGTGAGCGACGCGGTCTTCTGCAGCAGCCCCTGCACGGTGCCGCCCTCGCCCTGGAGCACCTGGACGAGGTTCATGCTCAGGTCGTTGACCTGCTGCGGGTTCAGCGCCTGGAACAGCGGCTGGAAGCCGTTGAAGAGCGTGGTCAGGTCCAGCGCCGGCTTGGTCTGGCTGATCGGCAGGGTGGCGCCGGACTCCAGCGGCTCGGCGTCCGCGTCGGCGCCCTCCTCGAGCGCGAGGTAGCGGTCGCCGACCAGGTTGAGGAACCGGATCTCGGCCCGCGAGGCGGTGGTCAGCGGCACGTCGGACTGCACCCGGAAGGTCACCAGCGCCTGGCTCGCGGTCGTGGTGCTCGACCTCCTTGACCTCGCCGACGGTGACGCCGGCGACCCGGACGTCGTCGCCCTTCTCGAGCATCGACGCGGTGCGTGAAGACCGCCTGGTACGTCGTGCCCGACGCCGAAGCCGATGTTGCCCATGATCGCGGCGAGCAGGCCGGTGACCAGGATCGAGACGACGGTGAAGATCGCCGAGCTTGATGCCGGCGGCGATCGTCGTCGCGTTGCGGCTGGGCTCATCGACCGACCTCCCGCGCCGCGGACCAGCGGGCCGTACATCAGCGAGCCGAGCGAGCCGAAGCTGTCGGCGGCCCGCCCGGTCAGCTGCGGCGAGCAGCGCGTTGACGACCTGCTGCTCGCCTTCGGTGCCGGAGTAGTCGACGCCGGCCCGGCCCAGACGGGATCGGCAGGCCGGGCAGCGGGCTGGTGGGCGGGTTCTCGTCCATGTCGCTGCCCTGGTCGAGCGCGACCGGCGGCGCCGGGCACCTGCGGGTTCGGCAGGCCGAGGCACCACGGCCCGTGGCCGACCTCGCCGTACGTCGGGCGGTCGCGCTCGTCGTACGCGCGGTACTGCGCGGTGCCGAGCTCGAGGTACTGCTTGACCTGGTTGCCCTCGAAGGTGCGGGCCAGGCGGGGCGCGTACGTGGCGGCGCCCTTGAGCAGGCAGGGCAGCTCGGGCGAGTAGACCGCGAGCAGCTTGAGGATCGGCTCGGTGACCTGCGCCGACCCGGATCAGGTTGGCCTCGTTCTCGCGGAGCACGTCGGTCGAGGTGTCGCGCGAGACCCTGGAGGTCGGAGAAGAAGACGCCGAGCTGCTCCTCGTTGTCGATGACCGTGCTGCGCGGTGGTGGTGACGTTGCGCAGCACGCCGAGCAGGTCGGGCGCGGCGAGGTCGTAGGTGTCGGCGACGTCGGCGAGCTTGACCAGGTCCTGCCGCAGCGTCGGCAGGTGCGTCGTCGATCTCGCCGAGGTAGGTGTCGAGCTCGTCCATCGTCTCGCCGAGCTGCTCGCCGCGGCCGCCGAGCGCGGTGGCCAGGGCGTTCAGGGTGGCGTTCAGGTCGGCCGGCCGCACCGACGCGCAGCAGCGGGAACAGGTCGGCGAGGATCCGGCTGCAGCTCGACGTTGGTCTCGACCCGGTCGGCCGGGATCACGTCGCCGTCGCGTCAGCGGGCTCGACGACGGGTCGTCGGGGCGGACGAACGAGATGAACTTCTGGCCGAACAGCGTGGTCGGCAGGATCTCGACCGCGACGTTCTCGGGGATCTGCTCGGCCTCGTCCGGCTCGAGCGCGACCGTGATGACCGCCTCCTTGCCGTCCTGGCGACACGTCGCGGACCTGGCCGACGAGGGCGCCGTTGACGCCGCACGTCGCCGAACTTGGCGAGCTGGAGGCCGGCCCGGTCGGCCTTGATGGTCACCGTCGTGACCGGGTCGAACGTCTTCTGGTAGATCGCGATCGACAGCCCGATGAGCAGCGCGATCACGGTCAGGAAGGCGACGCCCGCGACCAGCAGCCGGCGGTGCTCCCGCGGGCTGTCGTGGTAGATGTTCGACCAACATCAGCCGGTGATCCTGACGGTGGTGGTGGAGCCCCAGATCGCGAAGCTGAGGAAGAAGTCGGCGACGACGATCGTGACGATGCTGGTGCGGATCGCGTGGCCGACCGCCATGCCGACGCCGGCCGGGCCGCCCGAGGCGGTGTAGCCGTAGTAGCAGTGGATCAGGATGACCGCGACCGCCAGGAACAGCAGCTTGAAGAACGACCAGAGCATGTCGATCGGTGGCAGGAACTGCAGGAAGTAGTGGTCGTAGGTGCCCGCCGACTGCCCGTAGATCAGCGTGGTGATCAGCCGTGGCGAGAGGTACGACGCGGCCAGCGCGACGATGTAGAGCGGGATCACCGCGATGAACGCCGCGATCATCCGGGTGGTCACCAGGAACGGCAGCGACGGGATGCCCATCACCTCGAGCGCGTCGATCTCCTCCGAGATCCGCATCGCGCCGAGCCGCGCGGTGTAGCCGCAGCCGACGGTCGCGGCGAGCGCGATCGAGGAGACCAGCGGCGCGACCTCGCGGGTGTTGAAGTACGCCGAGATGAACGCGCTGAACTTCGCGACGCCGATCTGGCTCAGCGAGGCGTAGCCCTGGATGCCGACCTCGGTGCCGGCGAAGAACGCCATGAACGCGATCACGCCGACGGTGCCGGCGATCAGGCTGAGGCCGCCGGCGCCGAAGGTGACCTCGGCGAGGGTGTTGACGATCTCGCGCGGGTAGCGCCGGATCGCGCGCGGCGTCCAGGCCAGCGCCTTGACGTAGAAGAGCAGCTGGTCGCCGCGCTGCTCGATGCGCGTCGCGCCGCTCCGCGGGCGAACGCCGAGCCGAACGTGCCGATCGTGGCCATCGCGTCAGAGCCCCGGGGGCGGGACGACTTGGAAGTAGATCGCGGTGATGACGGCGTTCAGGAAGAACAGCAGCATGAACGCGATGATCACGGCCTCGTTGACGGCCCGGCCGACGCCGCTCGGGACCGCCGCCGGCGTTGAGGCCCTTGTAGGCGCCGACGATCGCGGCCAGCCAGCCGAAGATGACGGCCTTGATCATCGAGATGTAGAGGTCGGGGAGGCTGGCGAGCGCGGTGAACGACGACAGGAACGCGCCGGCGGAGCCGCCCTGGACGATCACGGTGAAGAAGTAGCCGCCGCCGATGCCGGCGCCGATCACGATGCCGTTGATCATCAGCGCGACGAACATGGTGGCGAGCACGCGCGGCACGACCAGCCGCTCGATCGGGTCGACGCCGAGGACCTCCATCGCGTCGATCTCCTCGCGGATCTTGCGCGCGCCCATGTCGGAGCAGATCGCCGAGCCGGCCGCGCCGGCGATGATCAGCGCGGCCGCGATCGGGGCCGCCTCGCGGACGACGGCGAGCACCGCGGTCGCGCCGGCGAAGGACTGGGCGCCGAGCTGGCCGGTCAGGTTGCCGACCTGGAGCGAGATCACCGCGCCGAACGGGATCGAGACCAGGATCGTCGGCATCAGCGTGACGCTGGTGATGAACCAGGCCTGCTCGATGAACTCCCGGAACTGGAACGGGCGGGTGAAGATCCGCTTGGTGACGTCGACGACCATCGCGGCGATCTCGCCGGGGCCACGGAGCACGGACACGGCAGAGAACGACACGTGCCCACCTCCCCAGATCTGTCTAGACAGCCAGCCACAGACTAGAACGTGTTCTCGTTCTGGGCAACGCGAGTCGCGCTCCCCTGTCTCCCACCCCGAGCAACGACGCTCTACCCCGAAGGTGACGCGCGCCGAAACGCTGGGCTGGACCGGGCCTCCTACGATGTGCGCGTGGAGAGGACGCGCGGATGACGGGCTCGGCCGAGGTGTGGTCGTCGTTCACCTACGACCCGCGCGACCCGCGGTACGCCGCCCTCCGGGCCTCCGACCAGGACCGTGCCGTCGTGCACCAGGTGCTCGCCGAGGCGTACGCCGACGGGCGGCTGGACCGCGAGGAGTACGACGAGCGCAGCGCGCGCGTCGACCAGACCCGGGCGCTCGGCGACCTGCGCGCTCGTCCTCGACGACCTGGTCTCGCCGCCGCCCAGCACCGAGCCGCAGCCTCGCCCACGCCTCGCGCACGCGACCTCGAGGTGCTCGCCGAGAAGGCCTGGACGGACCAAGCGCCGCGAGGCGGCGTTCTCGTTCCTCGGCGCCAGCCTGATCACGCACCGCGATCTGGTTCGCCACCTGCTTCGGCGGCGGCGGGTTCGACCCCTACTTCTTCTGGCCGGGGTTCGTGATCGCGTTCAGCCTGCTCCACCTGGTGCGCGTCGCCGGCTCCCACGGGGAGATCGTCGAGACCGAGGTCCGCCGCCTCGAGAAGAAGCAGGTCCAAGGAACAACGCGGACGCGGGCCGTTCGGATGACCAGACACCGACCGAGCACCAGCCGGTCCGCCTCGTCCTCGGCCGGCACCCCTCGGCGGTGCTGCTCGGCGCCCAGTTCGTGACCGTGCTCGCCTACCCGTTCCTCAGCGACTCCACGCTTGGGCCGGTCCGTGATCGGCGTGGCGCAGATGTGCGTCGTGCTGCTCGCCGTCTGGGCGGTCCGGCGCACACCCGCGTTCACCTGGGTGGTGGCCGTGCTCGCCGATCCCGGCGATGGCGTTCACGGTCATGGAGGCCGTCTCGCCGGACACGGACTGGATCGTGCTGACCTCGGCGCTGCTGCACGCGCCGTTCTACTTCTACGTCTCGTACGCGATGATCCGGTACCTGTTCCACGACGACAAGGTCACCACCGACGAGCTCTACGCCACCGGCGCCGCGTTCACGGTCGTCGCCTGGGGCTTCGCCTACGTCTTCGCTGCGGCCCAGGTCGTCTGGCCGGGCTCCTTCGTCGGCGCCGACGGCGAGACCGGGCGGACCTGGTTCGAGCTGCTGTTCCTGTCGTTCTCGACGCTCACCAGCGTCGGTCTCTCCGACATCGTCCCGGTGCAGGAGCATGCCCGCTCGCTGCTGATGATCGAGATGGTCGCCGGCGTCCTCTACGTCGCGCTGGTCGTCGCTCGCCTGGTCGGGCTCACCGTCCGCCGCGGCGAGCACTGACGCACGGTCTCGACGTCCACGTGCTCATTCGTCGTCGTCGTCCTCGTCCTCGTCGAGCAGCCCACCCTTCCGGGCCCCGGCGACGATCCGGCGGACGTTCGTGAGGGTGCCGCAGTTGTCGTCGATCTGTCGGTTGCGCTCCTCGGCGAACAGCTCGCCCAGCTCGGCGCGCACCTGCGGGCCGACCTCCTCGCGGGCCGGGTTGAGGATGGTGAGCTCCTCCTCGGTGAGGTGGTGGTTGACCACCTTGGCGAGCTCCTCGACGGCGTCGTCGAAGGCCTGGGTGTCGGTGCCCTTGAGCTCCAGCACCGCGAGCAGCGCCTCGTGCCCCTCGGCGTGCTCCTCCTCGCCGTGCTCGGCCTCGTGCTCGCCGACCGCGTGCTTGCGGCGCAGCTTCGGGTAGACGTGCCTCTCCTCCGCCTCGGCGTGCGCGACGTGGAGGGTGGAGAACGCCTGGCGGACGGCGTCGCGGTCCTGGCTGCTGTCGCGCAGGTCGCGCAGCAGCGCCTCGAAGCGGCGGTGGTCGTCGAGGATCAGGTCGACGACGTCTCCCTGGATCGGCCGGCCGAGATCGATGCTGGTCATGACCACACCGTTACCCGGCCGGCGTGGTCACGACACCCTCGAGCTCGTCGCGGTCGACGACCGCGCCGGGTGCGGACGCGGTAGCGGTAGATCTGGAGAGGCCGACCGCCCAGAGCACGTACTGGGCGCTCATCGCCCACCGGAACGCCTCGGGCGGGTACGCCGTGCTGTCGCCGGGCGTGCGCCAGTCGAGGATCAGGCCGATCGAGATCACCAGGATCAGCGAGGCGAGGAAGCCGCCCTGGTTGATGATCCCGCTGGCGCTGCGCGAACCGCTCGGCAGGGTTCGACGTACGGCCCACGTCGAAGCCGATCATCGACGCCGGGCCGCCGACGCCGACGACGACGATGAGCACCACCAGCAGCCAGAGCGGCGCGTTGCCCGGCCAGACCAGCACCACGGTCCACACGACCACGATCGTCGAGACGATGCGTGAGCACCATCGTCGAGCGGTGCCACGGGTGCGCGCCGACCAGCCAGCCGAGGACCGGGCCGGCGCACCATCACGGCGACGACCATCAGGGTGAGCAGCAGCGCCGGCGGTGCGCCGGGGACCGGCCCTCGCCGCGGACGAAGAACGGGTAGCCCCACAGCAGGCCAGCGTGGTGGCGCTGAACTGGGTCGAGAAGTGCATCCAGAAGCCGAGCCGGGTGCCGGGGTGCGCCCAGGACGCCGCCAGGCTGGCGCGCACCGCGGCGAGCGACAGCGCTGGTCCGCGCAGGTGCGTGACGCCGGGCGCGTCCCGAGCACGACCAGCAGCGCCACCGCGAGCGACCACGCCGATCGAGGCAGCGGCCAGGTAGGCGCGGGTCCAGCCGAGGTGGCTCGAGCGCCCAGGTCATCGGGATCGCGGCGACGACCGCGCCGAGCTGGCCGAGGGTGCCGGTCAGCTGGGTGACCAGCGGGATCCGGCGGGCCGGGAACCAGCTGCTGACCAGCCGCAGCACGCAGATGAACGTCATCGCGTCGCCCATGCCGACGAAGACCCGCGCGAGCAGCGCGAGCGGAGTAGCGTCGTCGGCCAGCGCGAACCCGATCTGGGCCAGCGGTGATCAGGACCGTCCCGCACGAGCAGCACGCTGCGCGAGCCGAACCGGTCGACCAGCAGCCCGACCGGGATCTGCATGCGCGGCGTAGACCAGCAGCTGGAGCATCGTGAACGTCGCCAGCTGCGACGCGGAGATGTCGAACCGCTCGGTGGCGGCGAGCCCGGCCACCGCGAGCGAGGAGCGGTGGAACACCGCGACCAGGTAGACCAGAGCCCGACCAGCCAAGACCGCGTACCGCGGAGCAGGGTCTGGACGGTCGGCGTTCACTGGTCCGCCGACGTCTACGGCTCAGTCGAGGCAGAACTCGTTGCCCTCGGGGTCCTGCATCACGATGAAGCCGCCGCTCATCGGCGGCGCCGGGCTCGGACCGCGACAGCCGGGTGGCGCCGAGGGCGACCAGCCGCTCGCACTCCGCCTCGAGCGCGGCCATCCGCTCGTCGCCCTCGAGGCCGGGCGCGGCCCGGACGTCGAGGTGGACGCGGTTCTTGGCGGTCTTGCCCTCGGGGACCTGCTGGAAGAACAGCCGCGGCCCGACCCCGGCCGGGTCCACCGAGGCCGAGGCCATGTTGCGCTTGTCGGGCGGGCAGCGTCTCGCGAGAACGCGTCCCAGGAGTCGAAGCCCGGCGGCGGTGGCGGGAACTCGTAGCCGAGCACGTCGTTCCAGAACGATCGACAGCGCGCGCGGGTCGGCGCAGTCGAAGGTGACCTGCACCTGCTTGGCCGTGGTCATTTCGCACCTGCCTCCATCATCTGTCGCAGCTCCTTCTTGAGGTCGCAGATCTCGTCACGCAGCCGGGCCGCCACCTCGAAGTGCAGCTCGGCGGCCGCGCCCTTCATCTGGTCGGTGAGCTCCTGGATCAGCTGGGCCAGCTCGGCGCTCGGCAGCCCGGCCAGGTCCGGCGGCGTGCGTTGCCGGCCTCGCCGCCGGCCATCCGCGACAGCGCCGGGACCGGCGCCTTCCGCTTCTTCGGGTCCTGCTGCTGCCAGGTCTCGAGCAGCTCCTGGGTGTTCTCGTCCTCGCGGGCCAGCATCTCGGTGATGTCGGCGATCTTCTTGCGCAGCGGCTGCGGGTCGACCCCGGCGGCGGTGTTGTAGGCGACCTGCTTGGCGCGCCGCCGGTTGGTCTCCTCGATCGCCTTCTCCATCGAGGGCGTGATCTTGTCGGCGTACATGTGCACCTGGCCGGAGACGTTGCGGGCCGCGCGGCCGATCGTCTGGATCAGCGACTTGTCGGAGCGCAGGAAGCCCTCCTTGTCGGCGTCGAGGATCGACACCAGCGACACCTCGGGCAGGTCGAGGCCCTCGCGGAGCAGGTTGATGCCGACCAGGACGTCGTACTCCCCCAGCCGCAGCTCGCGGAGCAGCTCGATGCGGCGCAGCGTGTCGACCTCGGAGTGGAGGTAGCGGGTGCGGATGCCGGCGTCGAGGAGGTAGTCGGTGAGGTCCTCGGACATCTTCTTGGTCAGCGTGGTGACCAGGACCCGCTCGTTCTTGTCGGTGCGGGTGCGGATCTCGTGGATCAGGTCGTCGATCTGGCCCTTGGTCGGCTTGACCACGACCTCGGGGTCGATCAGCCCGGTCGGCCGGATGATCTGCTCGACGCGTGTCGCCGCCGACCTTGTCGAGCTCGTAGTTGCCCGGGGTCGCGGAGAGGTAGATCGTCTGGCCGATCCGGTCGAGGAACTCCTCCCACCGCAGCGGCCGGTTGTCCATCGCGCTCGGCAGCCGGAAGCCGTGGTCGACCAGGTTGCGCTTGCGGGACATGTCGCCTTCGTACATGCCGCCGATCTGCGGGACGGCGACGTGGGACTCGTCGATGACGACGAGGTAGTCCTCCGGGAAGTAGTCGAGCAGGCAGTTGGGCGCGCGAGCCGCGGGTGCGGCCGTCCATGTGCATCGAGTAGTTCTCGATGCCGGCGCAGGAGCCGACCTGGCGCATCATCTCGACGTCGTACGTCGTGCGCATCCGCAGCCGCTGCGCCTCCAGCAGCTTGCCCTGCCGCTCGAACGTCGCGAGCTGGTCGTCGAGCTCGAGCTCGATGCCCTTGATCGCGCGCTCCATCCGCTCCGGGCCGGCGACGTAGTGGGTGGCCGGGAAGACGTAGAGCTCCTTGTCCTCGGTGACCACCTCGCCGGTGACCGGGTGCAGCGTCATCAGCCGCTCGATCTCGTCGCCGAAGAACTCGATGCGGACCGCGTGCTCCTCGTAGACCGGGAAGATCTCGAGGGTGTCGCCGCGGACCCGGAAGGTGCCGCGGGTGAAGGTCATGTCGTTGCGGGTGTACTGGATCTCGACCAGCCGGCGCAGGATCGAGTCGCGGTCGTGCTCCTCGCCGACCTTGAGCCGGAGCATCCGGTCGACGTACTCCTGCGGGGTGCCGAGGCCGTAGATGCAGGAGACGGTGCTGACCACGATCACGTCGCGCCGGGTCAGCAGCGAGTTGGTCGCGGAGTGGCGCAGCCGCTCGACCTCCTCGTTGATCGAGGAGTCCTTCTCGATGTAGGTGTCGGTCTGCGGGACGTAGGCCTCGGGCTGGTAGTAGTCGTAGTAGGAGACGAAGTACTCGATCGCGTTGTCGGGGAACAGCTGGCGCAGCTCGTTGGCGAACTGGGCGGCCAGGGTCTTGTTGGGCTGGAGCACCAGCATCGGCCGCTGCACCTGCTCGGCCACCCAGGCCACGGTCGCGGTCTTGCCGGTGCCGGTCGCGCCGAGCAGCACGACGTCCTGGACCCCGCCGTCGATGCGCTTGGTGATCTCGGCGATCGCCGCCGGCTGGTCGCCGGAGGGCTGGTAGTCGGAGACGACCTTGAACGGCGCCACCCGGCGCTCGAGATCGGTGACTGGACGCATGCGTCGAGCGTAGACGGGGCCACCGACAGCCTCCGAAAAGACCGAAACCCGCACGGATCCTCAAGGAACTCTCAAGGGAATCTCCAGACTCCCCGACTTTCCCTCATCCGTGGCACCCAGCCGTCGGGATACCCGCCAACTTCGCCCAGCACGACGAGCCCATATGGATGTGGCTCGAGCGGGTCGCACGGATGCGGCCCGCAGCCTAGGGGGGCACACAACATGGTCAATCGACACTTCAAGACAGGCGCCGCGGTCGTTCTCGCCGGGGCGCTCTTCGCCGCCGGCGGCATGGGCACGGCGACCGCCGCGAAGCTCATCACCGGCGACGACATCGACCGACGAGTCCATCACCTCTGCGGACCTGGGCTCCAACAGCGTCGGCCAGTCCGAGCTGAAGGGCAACGTCCTCGACGGCGTCAAGGGCGAGACAGCGGCGAGAAGGGTGCCAAGGGCGCCAAGGGCGACACCGGTCCCGCCGGTGAGTCCGGCACCGCCGGCGCCGAGGGCGTCCGCGGCGCCCAGGGTGCCCAGGGTGCCCAGGGCATCCAGGGTCCCCAGGGCCCGGCCGGCCCGTCCGGCTACGAGGGCGCGTTCTACGCGGTCGCCAACTACGACGTCGGCGACACGAACGCCGGCGCCATCGCCACGGTCGCCTGCGACTCGAGCTCGCAGGCCTTCACCGCCGTCGCCGGCGGCGTGCAGTCCCTCGGCCTCGGCGGTCACCCGGCCGCGGTTGCCTCGTCGTTCCCGGGCCGGATGGACTGGACGACCAACACCCCGAAGGCCAACCGGCTCGACGGCTGGGTCATCCAGTTCGACGCCGACCAGGCGCCGACCAAGGTGAAGATCTGGGCGCTGTGCGTGCCCCGGACCGACATCCCCGTGGTGCAGACCTTCCTGCAGTCCGCCGGCTGAGGCTCGCGACCCACTGAGTGACACGAGGGGCTCCCGCCATCCGGCGGGGGCCCCTCGTTCGTCCTCGCTAGATTGTCTCCGTGAGCCACCCTCCCCTCCCGCCCGCGAGTCGCGTGCTCCGGGCGGTCCGGCGGACCCTGCTCGCCGTCTTCGGCCTCCAGCTCGCCCTCGCGATCGGGATGTCGCTGGTCGACTCCTACCGCCGGCGCGGCAAGAAGCCGAAGCCGTTCCCGGTCACCGAGCCCCGCGAGGTGCCGGTCGGGGACGGCGTGCTCACGACGTACACCTTCGGCCAGGACCTGTACGACGCGATGCTGGCCGCGATCGACGGGGCGCAGCGGCAGATCCTCTTCGAGACCTACATCTGGAAGGGCGACGAGATCGGCGAGCGGTTCAAGGCCGCGCTGGCCGCGGCCGCCGACCGCGGGGTCGAGGTCTACTGCATCTACGACGGGTTCGCGAACCTGGTCGTCTCGCCACGGTTCAAGCGGTTCCCGCCGACGATGAAGGTGCTGCGCTTCCCGGTCTACGCCGCCGGCTGGCGGTTCTTCGACCTGAGCCGCTACGGCCGCGACCACCGCAAGATCCTGGTCGTCGACGACTCGGTCGGCTTCGTCGGCGGCTACAACATCGGGACGCCGTACGCCACCGAGTGGCGCGACACCCACGTCCGGATCACCGGCCCCGGCGTGTGGGACCTCAAGCGCGCGTTCGCGGACTTCTGGAACCTGAACCGGCGGCGCCGGTTCGGCACCAGCGAGCGACCGCTGCTGCTCGAGACCGCGTCCACCTGGGAGCCGCGGATCCGGTTCCACCGCAACGTGCCGCGGCTGTGGATGTTCCCGATCCGGTCGATGTACATCGAGGCGATCAACCGGGCCTCGCACAACGTCTGGATGACGCACGCCTACTTCTGCCCCGACCAGGACTTCGTCGACGCGATGAAGGAGGCGGCGCACCGCGGCGTCGACGTCCGGCTGCTGCTGCCGCTGAAGTCGAACCACATCGTCGCCGACTGGATCTCGCGCGGGTACTTCTCGCAGCTGCTCGACGCCGGGCGTCCGGATCTTCCGGTTCAAGGACGCGATGGTGCACGCGAAGACGTCGACCATCGACGGCACCTGGTCGACGGTCGGCACGGCGAACGTCGACCGGCTCAGCCTGCAGGGGAACTACGAGATCAACGTCGAGGTGATCGACGAGCACTTCGCGGCGAACCTCGAGGAGATCTACCGCACCGACGAGGCCAACTGCCTCGAGCTGACCCAGAGCGAGTGGGAGGCGCGGGACCTGCACCGCAAGTTCACCGAGATGATCCTCGCGCCGCTGCGGCCGCTGCTCTAACGAGCCTCGGGCCACGACACCTGGCCGAGGTCGAGCTGGGCGGTCACGTTCCCGTCCCGCTCGTTCGGTGGCAGGGTCACCGACCACCCCGCACCGTCCGGGGCGCCGCAGGGGCGGGGCACCGCCTCGGTCGGCATCGCCAGGCAGCCGAGGTTGAGCACCCGCCAGCCGGTGACGGTCACCTCGGTCGGTCCGCTCCGGTGCGGGAAGTCAACGTCGAGGAACGTGATCCCGGCCAGCGCCCGGCCGGTCAAGGACGCAGATCGGTCGACGACTCCGGTGAGCTCGTAGGTGAGCCGGAACGCCCGGACCGGCCAGCTCAGGGCCAGGGTGCGGGGCACGCTTCCCACCGAGCTCGTCGTGGCGAGCACGGCGCCCGTCGGTCCCTCCACTCCCACCCTCCGGGCGTGCGGCGGCCCCGCGGGCAACGGCCGGTCGGGGACCGTCGACGACGATCCGCGAGACCGGGACCCGGGTCCGGATCCAGTGGGTGACGCGGATCGACCCGCTCGCCCGGACCTCGCTGGACACCAGCTCGCCCGGGGCGGACAGGGCGGCCTGCCGGCTCACCGGACCTGGCCAGTCGTCCGGCGCCGCTGACACGGGTCGGATCGTTGGTCGGCACCGAGCGCACCAGGGCCACCACCGCCACGATCGCGACCGCCGTCCCCAGGACGAACGCGCCCGTCCACCAGTCCTGCGGGACGAACCGCGCCAACCCCTTCCGGATCCGGGTCATGACGGCACCCGCCGTTGTGGCGGTCCCACTGGGAGCGCGGTGACGACGGCGAGGTTGCGGTACCCGCCGGCTTCCGGCCGGTACGGCGGCGCACAGGTGACCAGGGTCAGCCGGCGCGCGCCGTCGACGGCGTAGCACACGGGGGTGGTCGCGCAGCGAGCCCTGTGGGACCAGCGCGCAGCGCGGCGACTGCGAAGACCTGCCTCAGGTGTGCGGAGCGGATGACGACGCGGTCCCCCGGCCGGACGGTCAGCAGCTCGGCGTACGGCCCGAGACCCTGGACGGCCGAGTCGACGTGGCCGGCCAGCAGCGTCGACCCGAACGGGTCGCCCAGCCGCGAGCCACCACGCCACCAGCCGGACATGCGGACGTCGTCGGGGACGTCGAGCAGGCCGTCCGGCCGGGTGTCGGCAGGCCGCACCGGCACCCGGACCCCGCTCGGGAGGCGGACGCCGGTGGGTGGCTCCGCGCGCGGCCCGGTCCGCTCCGCGTCCCGAGCGGTCAGGTGGCTGGGCTCCTGCTCCGAGGGCGTGACCACGGCACGCTGCGGCGCCTGGTCGCAAGCCGTGAGGGCCACCGCGGCGACCGCGAGGAGAAGCGGAACGGAGACGCATCGGCGCCCGGTCAGGACGGGCCGAACGGGCACGACACGCACGCCCGCCACGAGTCCGGCCGTGCCGGTCTCGACCCGAGTCGGCGCGACGGATCCGTCGGCGGCCAGGCGCTCCTGGTGGCTGATCACGGTCATCGACCCGTCGGTCGGCGTGCCGACGGCGTAGACGAGGGTGAGCGTCCCGGCCGGGAGCGTCACGTCGAGCGGGCCGAGGAGCGGGCTGTTCGGCTCACCGGCGGGGACGATCGCGGCGGAGTGGCTTCCGGCGGGGAGGTCGGCGACGACGTACTCGCCGTTCGCGATGTTCTCGAAGACCGTCTCACCGTCGACCTGCACGTCCGCAGGCGGCACGGTGGCCGTGTGCGCGAGCAGGATCCGCGCCTTCTCGGGAGCGATCGGGTCCAGGGGTGATCGGTAGACGTCGACGACCGGGTCCCCGCCCGTCGCCGCAGGCAGGTGCAGCACCAGGTCGGTGCTCGAGCCGGCCCGCAGGTCCACCGTGGTCTCCATCGCGGCACCCGGGCCGGTCGAACGCGACGTCGTGCTGCCCGGCCGGCAGCTCGAAGGGGCCGAGCACCTTCCCGGTCTTCACCGACGCGATCGGTTCGCCGCCGTCGACCTGGACCTCGTACGTCGCGCCGGGCACGGCCTGGACCACGTAGAGCCGGCCGGTGCCGGGCGCCGCGTCGCTCGCCGTTGGTCCGGCGAGCAGGAGCAGCGGAACGATGGTCACGAGCGCGACCATGCCGGTCCGGAGTGCTGCCACCATGTCCATGCTTCCCCCAGGCTTGTCCCGATACCGGATGAGACCACCGGTCGAGTGCGAGCCGGACACTGTCCGCGACGGGTCCTCTGAATTGGGGAGCGGCTCAGCGGCGGGTGACCCGCGCCGGCAGGTGGGTGCGCGGCGCCATCCGGGCACCGTGCCGCGGCGGGCGTGGACCCGCGAGCGAGGAAGCAGGGTCGCGACCCGGCCCCGGTGCGGGCGCCACGGCTCCAGGAACTCCGCCAGCTCGGCGTCGTCGAACGCGCTCCCGCGCACGGCCCAGCCGACGTCCTTCGCGAGGTGGTAGTCGCCGAACGACACGGCGTCCGGGTCACCGTGCGCGCGTTGCCGCACCTCGGCCGCGGTCCACACCCCGATGCCCGGGAGGCGAGCAGAGCCGGCGCTCGACCTCGTCGCCGGGCAGCCCGACCGTGCGCTCCAGCGAGTCCGCGACCCGCGCGGCGGTGACGAGCGTACGCGATCGCGCCGGGTCGATGTGCATCCGCAGCCACTCCCACGACGGGACCTGGCGCACCGTCTCGGCGGCCGGCTGCACCCAGAGCTTGAGGTCCGTGCCGGGGCCGGGCGCGCGCTCGCCGTACCGGTGCACCAGCATCCGGAACCCGGCGAACGCCTCCTGCCCGGTCACCTTCTGCTCGATGACCGCCGGGACCAGCGCCTCCATCACCAGCCCGGTGCGGCCGAACCGCAGGTGCTGGTAGCGGCGCCAGGCCTCCTCGACCACCGGGATCCGCGGCTCGAAGCCGGTGACGTCGTCCTCGGCGCCGAGCAGCGCGGGCACCGACTCGAGCGCCCAGTCCGCTCCCGGACCCCATGCCTCGGCGTGCACCTCGCCGTCGTCGGGCCGGGCCTCGATCGCGAGGGTCGCCGGGCCGTCGGGGGTGCGGATGCCGCGCCAGTGCCGGTCGCCGACGCGCTTGTACGTCGGGTCGCCGCCGCCGCGCTTGTGGGCACCGAGGATCGGCCCCACCGGGCACGGCCAGTCGGGTCGCCAGACCCGCACCTGTCCGCTCCACGCCGACGACCCTAGCCGCGCAGCACCGACAGTGGAACACGTTCTAGTCTGGCGTCATGCCCCTGCAGATCGAGGACCGCAACCGGGTCCGCACGCTCACCCTGGACCGGCCCGAGGCGCTCAACGCCTTCAACGAGGAGCTGTACGACGCCACTCGCCGACGCGCTGTTCGAGGCGGCCGACGACCCCGGCGTCGCCGTGGTGCTGCTGACCGGCAACGGCCGCGGCGTTCAGCGCCGGCACCGACCTGCTGGAGATGCACAAGATCGCGACCGACCCGACGTTCGTGCGCGGCAAGCACGGCTTCCTCGGCCTGGTCGACGCGCTGGCCGACTTCCCGAAGCCGTTGATCTGCGCGGTGAACGGCGTCGGGCTCGGCATCGGCGCCACGGTCCTCGGCTACGCCGACCTGGCGTTCATGTCGACGACCGCCCGGCTGAAGTGCCCCTTCACGAGCCTGGGCGTCGCACCGGAGGCGGCGTCGTCGTACCTGCTTCCCGCAGCTGGTCGGCCGTCAGAACGCCGCGTGGATGCTGCTGTCCGCCGAGTGGATCTCGGCCGCAGGAGGCGAAGGAGATGGGGCTGGTCTGGCGGGTGTGCGAGCCGGACGACCTGCTGCCCGAGGCGCGTCGGCACGCCGAGGTGCTCGCCGCGCGACCGATCTCGTCGCTGGTCGCGGTGAAGCGGACCATGACCGAGCCCCTGCGCGCGGGCATCGCGGCGGCCCGCGAGCGCGAGAACGCCGCGTTCGCCGAGCTGATGGGCGGGCCGGCCAACCTCGAGGCGCTGACCGCGTTCGCCGAGGGCCGCGAGCCCGACTTCACCGGCCTCCCGGCTGGCTGGTGAACCTCAGAACCTCGCGTCCGCCGTCGTGACCGTCCCCGCCTCGCGGCCGGGGGCGCGGTGGTTCGCCCAGTAGAGGTTCGTGTGCTCGATGACCAGGTCGGGAGTCGGCGCGCCGTACCCGCTCTGGTCCTCGGTCGTGTGCGCGTCGGAGACCAGCACGGCGTCGTACCCGCGCACCAGCGCACCGTGCAGCGTCGACCGGATGCACTCGTCGGTCTGGGCGCCGCTGACGACGAGCCGGCCGACCCCGAGGTCGGCGAGCTGCTCCTCGAGGTCGGTCTCCTCGAAGGAGTCCGCGTAGGTCTTGTGCACGACGCGCTCGCCGTCGGCGATCGCGAGCTCGGGCACCAGCTGCCAGGGGTCGCTTTCCTTCGGGAGGTACTCCGCGTGCGAGTGCAGCACCCACACCACGGGGGTGCCGCGTTCGCGGGCCCGGGCGACGAGCGCCGCGACGTTGCCCACGACCCGGTCGCGGTCGTGGGCGTCGGCGACGACGCCGACCTGGACGTCGATCACGGCGAGGGCGGTGTTCGGACGGTTCGCGAGAGTGGTCATGGGACGACTGTAGATGGCAAAGTGGACGTTCTACTTCCTCATCAGGAGCG
Source organism: uncultured Actinomycetota bacterium (assembly GCA_963716655.1). GTDB lineage: Bacteria > Actinomycetota > Actinomycetes > Propionibacteriales > Nocardioidaceae > Nocardioides. The sequence goes on from CAVQTV010000001.1 coordinate 1,089,053, forward strand.
TCATGCCCGCCGAGTCGAGCCCCACCTCCCGCGCCCTGCTGGCCCTCGAGGCCCTGCAGGACTCCCCCGGCATCACGGCCGAGCGCCTCGGCCGCCGCCTCGGCGTCACCTCGCGCGCGGCCCGGCGTTACGTCGAGATCCTCCGGCAGGCCGACATCCCGGTCGAGTCGGTCCGCGGCCCGGACGGCGGCTACCGGCTCGGCCGCGGGGTCCGGCCGCCGCCGCTGCGGTTCGGCCCCGACGAGGCGCTGGGGCTGGTGATGGCCGCGCTGGACGGGCAGCACGATGCCGCCGATGACGATGGTCCGGTCGGGCGGGCGCTCGGCAAGCTGCTCGGCGCCTTGCCGCGGTCGGTCGCAGCCAGGCGCAGGCGGTCCGCCGTACTGCCGCTCCGGTCCCGCACCGCGATCCCTCCCGGCCGGACCCGGCGACCACCGTGGCCCTCGTCGAGGCCTGCGCCGGGCGCCGCCGGGTCCGGATGGGCTACCGCACCGAGGCCGGCAACGACCGGCTCCTCGAGGCCGACCCATGGGCGGTGGTGGTGCGCTACGGCCGCTGGTACCTGTTGTGCCGATCGATCACCGCCGATGCCGTCCGCACGTACCGGATCGACCGCGTGGACTCCGTTGAGACCCTGACGGAGACGTTCGAGCCACCTGCGGACCTCGACCCGGTCGCGACGTTGGAGGAGAACCTCGGCCGTGGGCTGGCAGTACGACGTCCGGGTGATCGTCGACGCCCCGCTGGCCCAGGTCGCGGCGGCGATCCCGCGCACGATGGGCCGCCTGGAGGCGGTCGACGCGGCGACCACGCGGCTGGTCGGCTCGACCCGCAACGTGACGGCGTACGCCGAGCAGCTGGCGATGCTGCCGGCGCCGTTCTGGCTCGAGGAGAGCGAGGAGGTGCGGGCCGCGCTCGCGGCGCTCGGCGACCGGCTCAGCGCCGCTGCTCGCCGCTCGCCGGCGGCTCGGTGAGGACACGCATGGCCAGGTCCGTGGTCGACGGGACGCCGAGGTAGCCGACCACCCGCGCCACCCGGTCCGGGTCGAGCGGGAGCAGCCCGGGGCTGCCCGGCACGTCCGGCGTCAGGCCGAGGTCGAGGTCGGTGCGGCCCGACATCATCGACAGGTTGAACTCGAACCGCTCCCGGGCCGCCGGGGTCGCCAGCCGCTTCAGCACGGAGGCACCCATCCGGCGGCCGGCCGACCTCCTGGCAGTAGGAGTCGAGCGTGGCCACGAGGGTGGCGCCGTCGCAGTGGTCGATGTCGGCCCAGACCGCCCGCATCGAGCCCATCTCGGACAGCAGGATCGGCGCGATCTTCTCGCCGATCCCCGGCACGCCCGGCAGGTTGTCGCTGGCGTCGCCGCGGAGCGCGGCGTACTCCAGGTAGTGCTCGGCCGCGATGCCGTACATCGCGCGGAGCCGGGCCGGGTTGAGCAGCGGCGAGCCGTTGATCCCGCCGGTGATCAGGCGCAGCACCTGGGTCCGGTCGCTGATGTGGGCGAACGCGTCGCGGTCGGAGGTGATCAGCACGCAGTTCCACCCCGAGCGCTCGGCCCAGGTCGCCGCGGAGGCGTTGACGTCGTCGGCCTCCAGACCGGGCGGGGTGACGGTGAGCATGCCGAGCGCGTCGAGCAGGTCGGCGGCGCGCTCCAGCTGGTCGACCAGCGCCGGGTCCTTCTCGGCGCGACCGGCCTTGTACGCCGGGTACGTCTCCTCCCGGATCGACGTCGTCCGGTCGTCCAGCCCGAAGAGCACCGCGTCCGGCGCGAACTGGTCGATCGCCTCCAGGATCTGGCGCAGCATCCCGTGCAGCGCCCAGGCCGGGCGGCCGCCCGGTCGAGGAGCGCGGACTCGGCGCGGGCGTGGTGGTTGCGGTGGAGCAGCGACGGCGCGTCCACGGCCAGCAGCAGGCGGTCGGTCACAGCAGCCCGATCGACGCCGCGTGCCGGCGTACGGCGTCGCTGTCGGCCGCCAGCACGAACGGCACGTCGGAGTCCCAGGCGTCGCTGACCTGCTCGACCCGGCCGTCGCCGGGGTCGAGCCGCACCTCGCGGATGTAGACCGCCAGGAACCGGTCGCGGGTGGGCGCGGACCATGTCGGCGTAGATCTCGGGGTCCTGCTCGCCGGAGTCGCCGATCAGCACGAACGACAGCTCCGGGTTGCAGCGCGAGCACCTCCTCGATCCGCTCGTGCTTGCGGGCCCGGCCCTCGCGGGTGCCGAGCAGGTCGCGGAGCAGCACCGGCCCGAGCGGGAAGTCGCGCTCCCGGAGGAACGCCCTGCAGGAAGTGTAGAGGTTCCACGGGCTGGACGAGACGTAGAAGACCGGGTTCACGCCGGCGGCGAGGTCGCGGTAGAGCTCGGGGGCGCCGGGGAACGGCGTCCGGGTCAGCACCGAGCCGGTGAACGTCGTGCGCACCATCTGCCCGACCCGCTGCACGCCGGTCTCGAGGATCGTGTCGTCGATGTCGGAGACGATGCCGAACCGCGCGTCCGGGCCGGGGACCAGGATCCGGACCGGCGTGGTGTGCGGGTCGGTGAGGCCGCGGTAGTCCGCCGCCGAGCTCGACGGTGCCGTCCAGCCACGGGCCGGTCGGCCGTCGTCGGGCGCGAACCGGACCAGGAAGTAGCCGTCGTCGTCGCTCGTCGGTCTCGACGGTCGTGTCGCCGACGTGACCCGCAGCGGGACGCCGGGCAGCTCGTCGGTGACGAACTCGCCGCAGCGCTGCGGCGGACGACGGCGCCGACCCCCTCGCCGTCGACCGCCGTCGGACGGCGGCGGGTCGTCGAGCACCCGGCCGCCGACGATCGACGCCCCCGGGGCCGCCGAAGCCGAGGTAGGTCTCGATCCGGAAGTTCTCCGGCGGGCGGCCCGACCTGCGGCGCAGCCGCGCCGCGTCCCAGGCGTGCTCGAGGTCGAGCGCCCAGCGCCGTGCGTCCATGGCGCAACCGTAGTGTCGGCGGCATCGACTTGAATGGGCGCGTGCTGCTCGCCGACGTCGTCGCCACCTCCGGAGCCGTCGCCGCCACCCGGTCCCGCAAGGCCAAGGTCGCGGCGATCGCGACGCTGCTCGCCGCGCGCCTCGCCCGACGAGGTCGAGACGGTGACGGCGTACGTCGGCGGTGCGCTGCGCCAGCGCCGCACCGGTCTCGGCTGGCGCGGGCTGGCCTCGCTGCCGGATCCGGCCGCCGTCGCCGACGCTGACGGTCGGCGAGGTGCACGAGGCGTTCGACCGGCTCGCCGCGCTCGCCGGCGCGGGCTCGCAGTCGGCCCGGGCCGACGGCCGTCGCCGACCTCTTCGGCCGCGCCACCGCCGACGAGCAGGCCTGGCTGCGCGGCGTCGTCACCGGCGCGGTGCGCCAGGGTGCGCTCGACTCGCTCGTGCAGGAGGCGCTCGCGGTCGCGGCCGAGGTGCCGCTCGCGGACCGTGCGCCGCGCCGCGATGCTGGCCGGGTCGACCGTCGCGGTCGCGCGCGCCGCGTTCGAGGGCGGCGTCGAGGCGCTGGGCGCGGTCGGGCTCGCAGGTCGGCCGGCCGGTGCAGCCGATGCTCGCCTCCAGCGCGCCCGACCTCGCGGCCGCGCTGGCGAAGGCCGGTGGCGGCGAGGTCGCGGTCGACGTGAAGCTCGACGGCATCCGGATCCAGGTGCACCGCACCGGCGACGACGTGCTGGTCGCGACCCGGTCGCTGGAGGACATCACCGCCCGGCTCCCCGAGGTCGTCGAGGTGGCGCGGTCGCTGCCGGCGGACGTCGTTCGTGCTCGACGGCGAGGCGCTGGCGCTCGCCGAGGACGGCCGGCCGCGCCCGTTCCAGGAGACCGCGTCGCGCACCGCGATGGCCGCGGGCGTCGTCGTGACGCCGTACTTCTTCGACGTGCTGCACCTCGACGGCGCCGACCTGCTCGACGCCCCGGCGTCCGAGCGAGCCGCCGCGCTCGAGCGGCTGGTGCCCGCCGCGCACCGGGTGCCGCGGCTGGTGACGTCCGACGTCGCCGCGGCCGAGGAGTTCGCCGCCGACGCGCTCCGCTCCGGTCACGAGGGCGTCGTCGTCAAGGCGCTCGCCGCGCCGTACGACGCCGGCCGCCGCGGCTCGTCGTGGGTGAAGGTCAAGCCCGTGCACACCCTCGACCTGGTCGTGCTCGCCGTCGAGTGGGGCTCCGGCCGGCGCCAGGGCTGGCTCTCCAACATCCACCTCGGCGCCCGCGACCCGGCGACCGGCGGCTTCGTGATGCTCGGCAAGACGTTCAAGGGGATGACCGACGAGATGCTCGCCTGGCAGACCGAGCGGTTCCAGGAGCTCGAGGTCGACGACGACGGCTGGGTCGTGCACGTCCGGCCCGAGCAGGTCGTCGAGATCGCGTTCGACGGGGTGCAGCGGTCGACCCGCTACCCCGGCGGCGTCGCGCTGCGGTTCGCCCGGGTGGTCCGCTACCGCGACGACAAGCCGGTCGCCGAGATCGACACGATCGAGACGGTGCGGGGCTTCGCTACTCCTTCGGCCCCGACCGACGCTTCGACCTGACGATCAGCACCATGAGCAGGATCGTGCCGATGATCAGGCCGGCGATGCCCAGCCAGAAGCTCGGGTCCTGCGTCACGTCATAGGTCACGAGCGCGGTCACGGTGGTGAGAGTACCCGGGGACGACTCCGTCACATCCGTGCAACTGACTGTTGCAGAACCCTACGATGACGCCATGACGACTGCCCCCGAGACCGACGGCCGGCGCACCGCGGCCGCCGCCCGGCGCCGGGCCCGCGAGAAGGACATCCTCGACGCCACCCGCGCGCTGTTCGACCAGCGCGGCGTGCGGGACGCGCAGATCGAGGACATCGCCAAGGCGGTCGGCATCAACCGGGCGATCGTCTACCGGCACTTCACCGGCAAGGAGGAGCTCTTCGCGCTCACCCTGGTCGGCTACCTCGACGAGCTCCGCGTCGCGCTCGCCGACGCCGCCGACTCCGTCGACCGACCCGGCGGAGCGGCTCACCGCGCTGGTCGGCGCGTTCGTGGAGTACGGCGTCGCGCACCCGGCGTTCGTCGACTGCGCGCAGACGCTGATGCGCCGTACCGGCCCCGAGCTGCTCGACGAGATGTCGGAGAGCGCGGTGTTCCGGCTCGGCCGCGGCGATCTCGTCCTGCCTGGCGGTGCTGACCCAGGTGCTCGAGGACGGCGTCGAGGCCGGCGCGTTCGCGGTCGACGACCCGGTGCTGCTCGCCAACACGCTCTACGCCAGCGGCCTCGGCGCGCTGCAGCTGGCCCGGGTCGGGATCCTGGTCAAGGAGGCCGCACCCGGCATCCCGACCGTCGGCACCATCTCCGCCGAGCAGGTCCGCGACTACCTGGTCGCGTCCGCGCTGGCTCTCGCGGCTCGCTGACCGTCGGACATCACGCTGGCTCCAGCCCATCGAGCCACGACAGTCTCGACGACCGGCGAGCTCAGCGCTCCAGGATCGCGACGACGCCCTGGCCGCCGGCGGCGCAGACCGAGATCAGCGCCCGGCCGGAGCCCTTCTCGGCGAGCAGCTTCGCGGCGACGTTGAGGATCCGGCCGCCGGTGGCGGCGAACGGGTGGCCGGCGGCGAGCGAGGAGCCGTTCACGTTCAGCCGCGACGCGGTCGATCGCGCCGAGCGGCGCGTCCAGGCCGAGCCGCTCCTTGCAGAAGATCGGGTCCTCCCAGGCCTTCAGCGTCGCGAGCACCTGCGAGGCGAACGCCTCGTGGATCTCGTAGAAGTCGAAGTCCTGCAGCGTGAGCCCGCTGCCGCGCGAGCATCCGCGGGTACGGCGTACGCCGGCGCCATCAGCAGGCCCTCGCCGCCGTGCACGTAGTCGACGGCGGCGGTCTCGCTGTCGACGAGGTACGCCAGCGGCTCCAGCCCGTGCGCCGCGGCCCACTCGTCGGAGGCGAGCAGCACGACGGACGCGCCGTCGGTCAGCGGCGTCGAGTTGCCGGCGGTCATCGTCGCGGCCTCACCGCGCCCGAAGACCGGCTTGAGCTTGGCGAGCTTCTCGACCGACGAGTCGGCGCGCAGGTTCTGGTCGCGCGTCGACGCCGCGGAACGGCGTGAGCTGGTCGTCGAGGAAGCCGCGGTCGTACGCCGCCGCCAGGTGCTGGTGCGACGCGGCGGCGAGCTCGTCCTGCTCCTCGCGGCCGATCTGCCACTCCAGCGCGGTGAGCGCGGCGTGCTCGCCCATCGACAGCCGGGTGCGCGGCTCGCTGTTCTGCGGGATCTCCAGCCCGATGTCCCCGGGCCGGATCGCGCCGAGCGCGGCGACCTTGCCCTTGGTGTTCGCGCGCGGCGTTGACCTTCATCAGCTTCCTGCGCAGCTTGTCGCTGATCGCGACCGGCGCGTCGGAGGTGGTGTCGGTGCCGCCGGCGATGCCGACGTCGATACTGCGCCGAGGGCGATCTTGTTCGCGACCAGGATCGCCGCCTGGAGGCCGGTGCCGCAGGCCTGCTGGATGTCGATCGCGGGGGTCTCCGGCGCCAGCTTCGAGCCGAGCACCGACTCGCGGGTCAGGTTGAAGTCGCGCGCGTGCTTGAGCACCGCACCGGCGACCACCTCGCCGACCCGCTCGCCCTGCGAGCCCGAACCGCTCGACCAGCCCGTCGAGGGCGGCGGTGAGCATCTCCTGGTTGGACGCGTCGGAGTAGACGGTGTTGGAGCGGGCGAACGGGATCCGGTTGCCGCCGATGACGGCGACCCGGCGGGTGCTGCGAGTTCATGCATCCATCCTTGTCCGGGCACCGCGCGGAGAGAAGGCTATGAGGGCCACATCACGAAATGTGGACACTGAGTTACACAAGGAGTTACATCGCAGCCATGAACGACTTCTACCAGGGCTTCACGTCCTCCGCGATCGGCAGCCAGCTGACCAAGATGCTGGGCCTCCCGCAGCCGGCCAAGCTCGAGCGGTACGTCGAGGGCGCGCCGCTCGTCGACGGCACCGTCGCCGTCGGCGGCCGCGGCCGGCTGGCCGAGTCGCTGGTCGGGATCCTCGACGTCCTCGGCATCGCCGCGGTCGAGTCGGCCGGACGCGGCCGCGACGTACAAGGGCCTGGTCTTCGACGCGACCGGCCTGACGTCGTCCGACCAGCTGGTCGGCGCTCCGCGACTTCTTCACCCCGCTGCTGCGCAGCCTCGACCGCTGCCCGCGCGTGGTCGTGCTCGGCACCCCGCCGGAGCAGATCGAGGGCGGCGAGCGGGTCGCCCAGCGCGCGCTCGAGGGCTTCACCCGCAGCCTCGGCAAGGAGATCGGCCGCGGCGGCACCGTCCAGCTCGTGTACGTCGCCGACGGCTCCGAGGGGTCGGTCGCCAGCACGCTGGCGTTCCTGCTCTCCCCCAAGTCGGCCTACGTCTCCGGCCAGGTGGTCCGGATCGGCGCCCACGGCGCCGCGAAGCCCGGCAAGGTCACCGACTGGACCCGCCCGCTCGACGGCAAGGTCGCGCTGGTCACCGGCGCCAGCCGCGGCATCGGCGAGCAGATCGCCCGGGTGCTGCACCGCGACGGCGCGACCGTCGTCGGCGTCGACGTGCCCCAGGCCGCCAGCGAGCTCCAGGGCGTGATGCGGGAGCTCGACGGCGACCACCTGGTCCTCGACATCACCGCCAAGGACGCGCCGCAGCGGATCGCGCACCACCTGAAGACCAAGCACGGCGGCGTCGACGTCGTCGTGCACAACGCCGGCATCACCCGCGACAAGAAGCTCGCCAACATGGCCGAGGACCGGTGGGAGTCGGTCATCGCCGTGAACCTGACCGCACCCGAGCGGATCACCCGCGAGCTGCTCGACCAGGGCATCGTCAACAAGGGCGGCTCGATCGTCGGCGTCGCCTCCATCGCGGGCATCGCCGGCAACGTCGGGCAGACCAACTACGCCGCCTCCAAGGCCGGCGTGATCGGCCTGGTCGACTCGCTGGCCGGCGAGCTGAAGAACGGGATCACGATCAACGCCGTCGCCCCGGGCTTCATCATCACCCAGATGACCGCGGCGGTGCCGTTCGCGACCCGCGAGGTCGGCCAGCGCCTCAACGCGATGGCCCAGGGCGGCCTGCCGGTCGACGTGGCCGAGACGATCGCCTGGTTCGCCAGCCCCGGCTCCACCGCCGTCAACGGCAACGTGGTCCGGGTCTGCGGCCAGATGATGCTGGGGGCCTGACGTGCTGCCGGTGCTGGTGAAGGCGGCACTGCCCAAGCTGCGTCCGGCCGACGACCTCCCCGACCTCTCGCTGACCCGGGACGACGTCGCGATCGACGCCGACCACGTCGCGGCGTACGCCGCGCTCTGCGGCTTCCCGCGCAAGGACACCCTGCCGCTGACGTACCCGCACCTGCTGGCCTTCGGGCTGCACCTGCGGATCATGGCCGACGGGTCGTTCCCGTTCCCGGCCATCGGCACCGTGCATCTCGAGAACTCGATCACCCAGCACCGCCCGATCGACCTCACCGAGCGGCTCCAGGTCACCGCCCGCCCCGACAACCTGCGCCCGCACGCCAAGGGCCGGGTCTTCGACATGCTCACGACCGTGCACTCCGCCGGCGAGCTGGTCTGGGAGGAGACCTCGACGTTCCTGCGCCGCGGCTCGGGGTCCGAGGGCGCCGCGCCCGGTACGTCGTTCCCGGACGCGCCACCGCACGGCATCGAGTGGAAGCTCCCCGCCGACCTGGGCCGGAAGTACGCCGGCGTCTCGGGCGACCGCAACCCGATCCACCTCTACCCGCTGACCGCGAAGGCGCTGGGCTTCCGCCGCCAGATCGCGCACGGCATGTGGTCGCTCGCCCGCTGCGTCGGCGCGCTGGAGAACCGGCTGCCCGACCAGGTCACCGTCGACGTCGCGTTCAAGAAGCCGATCTTCCTGCCCGGCACCGTCGCCTTCGGCTCACGGCCGGTCGAGGACGGCTACGCGTTCTCGCTCAGTTCGCCGAAGACGGGCGCACCGCACCTCGCCGGCGCTACCCGACGAAGCCACTCCCGTGGGGCACGCCTCTGAACCCAAGGTTGAGTCGGGACTTCTGACGGTTCAATCGTGAGTTTTGGTCCCGATTCAACGTCGTGGCCTACTCCTTGACGCCCGGGCCCTCGAAGTCGTCGGCACGCGGGCGGATCAGGCCCTCCTGCGCGACGGTGGCGACGAGGGTGCCGTCCTGCGGTGAAGATCCGGCCGAACGCGAGGCCGCGGGCGCCCTGGGCGGACGGCGACCACTGGTCGTAGAGCCACCACTCGTCGGCGCGGAACGGCCGGTGGAACCAGATGCGTGTGGTCGAGCGACGCCATCTGGGTCTTCGCCGGGTTGCCGCCGTGCGCGGCGAGGGTCGAGCCGAGCAGGCTCACGTCGCTGGCGTAGGTGAAGGCGGCGGTGTGTACGGCCGGGTCGTCGCCGAGCCCCTCGCGCAGCCGCACCCACATCCGGGCCTGGGAGACGTGCCCGCCGTCGGGCTCCAGGCCGTAGCGGGTGTTGCCGAGCCAGCGTACGTCGAGCGCGCCCCACTCCTTGCCGAGCGCGTCGGCCTCGGCGTTGCCGCCCTTGCGCATCACCTCGACCAGGTCGAAGCCGGTCTCCGGGGCGCCGACGGCCGGCATCGCGTCCTGGTGCTCGTAGCCGTCCTCGGGCCGCTGGAAGTTGAGCGTCTGGTAGTAGATCGGCCGGCCGTGCTGGCGCGCGACGACCCGCCGGGTGAGGAACGAGCGACCGTCGCGGATCCGCTCCACGTCGTACACGATCGGGACGGAGTAGTCGCCGGCGAGCAGGAAGTAGGAGTGCAGCGAGTGCACGAGGAAGTCCGGCGGCACGGTGCGGACGCCGGCCATCAGCGCCTGCGCCGCGACCTGGCCGCCGTACACGCGCGCCCGCTCCGACTCCGGCTGCTTGCCGCGGAACAGGTCGACGTCGAGCACCTCGAGGTCGAGCAGGTCGACGAGCTCCTCGGTGGGGTTCATCACGCGTCCTTCCGCGATCGGATCACGGCCTCCTGGGCCACCGAGGCGACCAGCGTGCCGTCCTGGCTGAAGACCCGGGCCAGCACCAGACCGCGGCCGCCGGACGGCCGTCGGCGACACCTGGTCGTAGAGCCACCACTCGTCGGCGCGGAACGGCCGGTGGAACCAGATCGTGTGGTCGAGCGAGGCGACGAACGTCCGGCCCGGCGCGAAGCTGAGCTCGTGCGCGCTCAGCGCCGCGCCCATCAGCGTCATGTCGGAGAGGTACGTGAACGCCGCGGTGTGCCAGAACGGGTCGTCGGGCAGCCGCGAGGACACCCGCAGCCAGACCCGCTGCCGGCCCGGGTGGTCGGGGTCCGGCTCGAGGCTGCCGTCGGCCGAGGTGCCGACGACCCGCATGTCGGCGACGTCCCACTGGTCGTCGTGCTCCTCGTCGACCGCGCGCCTGCCCCAGGGCCGCGAGGCCGCGGGAGACAGGTACGGCGGGCATCGGCTCCTCGTGGTCGAGGCCCGGCTCCTCCTTGTGGAAGTTGAGCGGTCTGCGCGTAGATCGGCCGGCCGTGCTGCTGCGCGATCACCCGGCGGGTGACGAAGGACCTGCCGTCGCGGAGGTTCTCGACGTCGTAGATCGTCGGCGTGCTCGGGTCGCCGGGCTGGAGGAAGTACGAGTGCAGCGAGTGGACGGCGTACGTCGCGTCGACGGTGCGCGACGCGGCGACCAGCGCCTGCGCGGCGACCTGGCCGCCGAAGACGATCGGCCGCGACGTCGGCATCTGGGCGCCCCGGAACAGGTTGTCGTCGATGGTCTCGAGGTCGAGGAGCTCGAGCAGCTCGTCGGCGTTGCGCGGCATCAGTCGCGGTCCTCGCTCGTCGGCCGTCGAGCCCCGCCAGGAACTGCTCGAACTGCTGGCCGATCTCCTCGCCGGTCGGCAGCGGCTCGTCGCGGGCCAGCAGGCTGGTGCCGTCCTCCTCGGCGCGCTCGAACGCGTCGTACTGCCGCTCCAGGGCGGCCACCACGTCGGCGACCTCCTCGTTCGCGGACAGGTAGCGGCTGATCTCGGCCTCGCGGTCCTCGGCCTCGGCGCGCAGCCCGGACAGGTCGACCATCAGCCGGCCGGCGATCTCGACCTGCTCGAGCAGCGCCGCCGACGGCGCGCGGGTAGTCCATCTGCGCGAGGTAGTGCGGGATGTGCGCGACGAAGCCCATCGCCGGGTGCCCCCACTCCCCGAGCCGCACCTCCAGCAGCGCCTGGGCGCTGCTCGGGATCCGCAGCTCGCCGCGCCACGGGCTCTCGCCGGTGAGCAGGTCGGGCTGGTTGGCGTGGTGGGTGATCGCGATCGGCCGGGTGTGCGGCACCGCCATCGGCACCGCGCCCATGCCGACGACGCGGGTGACGCCGAACCGCTCGACGACCTCGCGCACCGCGCGGCAGAACGCCTCCCAGCGGTTGTCGGGCTCCGGCCCCTGCAGCAGCAGGAACGGCTCGCCGCGCGGTGTCGGTCAGCAGCCGGACCACCAGCCGCGGCGCGTCGTACGCCTCGTAGTGGTCGCGCACGAAGGACATCGGGGGCCGCCGGGCCCGGTAGTCGTGGAACTGGTCGACGTCGAAGGTCGCCACCACCGAGCCGTCGGAGGCGTCGACGAGGTGCTGGGCCGCGCGCGCCGCGGCGTTGCCGGCGTCCAGGAACCCGTCGAGCACCAGGACCATGGTCAGCGACGTCGGCGTCCGTCCCGGTCGGCGAGGTCGGGCACGTCGTCGACGATGTGCACGAGCCGGGGGTCAGAGGTCACGGGCTCACGATAGGGGCTCGCGTCCGGCAGCGGCGACCGCTACGCCGGGGTGACCGGGCGCACACCCCGCAGCGTCGCCACAGTTGTTACCGAGGGGTAACGTTGCGCCGGACCATCACCACCCACTGAGGAGACCCAGTGCCCCGACAGTTGCGAGACGTCGTCTTCGTCGACGGCGTACGCACCCCCTTTGGCAAGGCCAAGGGGCAGTACGCCGAGACCCGCGCCGACGACCTCGTCATCAAGTGCATCCGTGAGCTCATGCGACGCAACCCGTCGCTCCCGCCCGAGCGCGTCGACGAGGTGGCCGTCGCCGCCACCACCCAGATCGGCGACCAGGGCCTGACCATCGGCCGCACCGCCGCGCTGCTCTCCGGCCTGCCGCAGAGCGTCCCCGGCTACGCGATCGACCGGATGTGCGCCGGCGCGATGACCGCGGTGACCACCACGGCCTCCGGCATCGCCTTCGGTGCGTACGACGTCGCGATCGCCGGCGGCGTCGAGCACATGGGCCGGCACCCGATGGGCGAGGGCGTCGACCCGAACCCGCGGATCATGTCCGAGCGGCTCGTCGACCCCGACGCGCTGGTGATGGGCAAGACCGCCGAGAACCTGCACGACCGCTACCCGACGATCACCCGCGAGCGGGTCGACGCCTACGCCGTCCGCTCGCAGGAGAAGACCGATCGCCGCCTACGAGGCCGGCAAGATCCAGCCCGACCTGGTGCCGGTCGCGACCCGCTCCGAGGAGCTCGGCTGGGGCCTGGCCACCAGCGACGAGCCGATCCGCCCCGGCACGACCATGGAGTCGCTCGCCGGCCTCAAGACGCCGTTCCGCCCGCACGGCAAGGTGACCGCGGGCAACGCCGCCGGCATCAACGACGGCGCGACCGCCGCGCTGCTCGCCGACGAGGAGACCGCCCGCGAGCTCGGCCTGCCGATCAAGATGCGGCTGGTGTCGTACTCCTTCGTCGGCGTCGAGCCCGAGGTGATGGGCGCCGGCCCGATCCCGGCGACCGAGAAGGCGCTCAAGCAGGCCGGCCTGACCATCGACGACATCGGCGCGTTCGAGGTCAACGAGGCGTTCGCCGTGCAGGTGCTGGCGTTCCTCGAGCACTTCGGCATCGCCGACGACGACGCGCGGGTGAACCCGTACGGCGGCGCGATCGCGATGGGCCACCCGCTGGCCTCGCTCCGGCGTCCGGCTGATGACGCAGCTCGCCGCGGCGTTCGAGGAGCGCCCCGAGGTCCGCTACGGCCTGACCACCATGTGCATCGGCATCGGCATGGGCGGCACCGTGATCTGGGAGAACCCGAACTGGAAGGCGGCCGCCTGATGAGCGACCTGACCCACCTGCTGACCCGCGCCCAGGAGATCTCCTCCGACGCCGAGCGCGTCACCCAGGCCCACCTGCGCAAGGTCACCCTGCCCGCGGCGGCGCCGGCGTGATGGGCCTGATCACCCTCGACAACGGCGAGGACCACACCAAGCCGAACACGTTCGGCCCGCGCTCGCTGCTCGCGCTGAACACCGCGATCGACGCCGCGCTCGCCGACGACGAGATCACCTCGATCGGCGTCACCGGCAAGCCGTTCATCCTGGCGGCCGGCGCCGACCTGACCTCGGTCGCCGGCGGCGGCCCCGACGCCGTACGCGTCGTCGCCGAGCTCGGGCACGCGGTGTTCCGCAAGCTCGGCGAGGACGGCGGCAAGCCGTCGTTCGGCTTCGTCAACGGCCTCGCCCTCGGCGGCGGCCTCGAGGTCGCGCTGCACTGCACCTACCGCACCGTGATGGACAGCGCGCCCGGCCCTCGGCCTGCCCGAGGTCATGCTCGGCCTGGTCCCCGGCTGGGGCGGCGCCTACCTGGTGCCCAACCTGCTCGGCGCCGACAAGGCCGTGACCGTGATCCTCGAGAACCCGCTCAACAACGGCAAGACCCTCAACGGCGCAGCGGCCTACGAGATCGGCCTCGCGGACGCGGTCTTCTCCGGCGCCGACTACCTGGAGCAGTCGCTGCTCTGGGCGTCGGCGGTGCTCCGCGGCGAGATCGTCGTCGAGCGGCCGGAGATCGACCGCGGCGAGGCGTGGGACGCCGCCGTCGCGCGCGGCCGCGCGCTCGTGCAGGCGCAAGACCGGCGGCGCCAGCCCGGCGGCGCTCGAAGGCCGTCGAGCTGATCGACGCGGCCCGCGACGGCGACCGCGACGCGGGCTTCGCCGCCGAGGACGACGCCCTGGAGGCGATGTCGCACACGCCCGAGCTGATCGCCTCGCTCTACGCGTTCGACCTGGTGCAGAAGCGGGCCAAGCGGCCGGCCGGCGCACCCGACCGGTCGCTGGCCCGCCCGGTGACCAAGGTCGGCATCGTCGGCGCCGGCCTGATGGCCTCGCAGCTGGCGCTGCTGTTCGTGCGCCGCCTCGAGGTGCCGGTCGTGCTCACCGACCTCGACCAGGAGCGCGTCGACAAGGGCGTCGCGCTACGTCCACGCCGAGATCGACAAGCTGCTCGCCAAGGGCCGGATCAACAACGACAAGGCCAACCGGCACAAGGCGCTGGTCACCGGCGCGGTCGACAAGGGCGAGGTCTTCGCCGACGCCGACTTCGTGATCGAGGCCGTCTTCGAGGAGATGTCGGTCAAGAAGTCGGTCTTCGCCGACGTCGAGAAGGCCGTCTCGCCCGAGTGCGTCCTCGCGACCAACACCTCGTCGCTGTCGATCACCGAGATGGCCGCCGACCTCGAGCACCCCGAGCGGGTCGTCGGCTTCCACTTCTTCAACCCGGTCGCGGTGATGCCGCTGCTGGAGATCGTCAAGGGCGAGCAGACCGACGACGCCACGCTGGCGACGGCGTTCGCGACCGGCAAGGCGCTGAAGAAGACCACGATCCTGGTCAACGACAGCCCGTCGTTCATCGTGAACCGGCTGCTCGGCCGGTTCATGGGCGAGGTCGGCAAGATCGTCGACGAGGGCACGCCCGGTGCCGGTGGTGGACGGCGCCTTCGCGGGCGTCGCGCCGATGCCGCCGTTCGTGCTGCTCTCGCTGGTCGGGCCCGGCGATCGCGCTGCACAACAACGAGACCCTGCACGGGGCGTTCCCGGACCGGTTCTACGTCTCCCCCGCCCTGGAGCGCGTGGTCGCGGCCCGCAAGGCGTCGTACTACGGCCCCGACGGCGCCCTCGACCCCGAGGTCGAGGCGCTGCTGGAGAAGCCGGCCGACCCGGTCGTGCTGGAGTCCGCGGAGGTGCGCACCCGCGTGCTGACCGGGCTGGCCGACGAGGCGCGCCGGATGCTCGACGAGGGCGTCGTCGTCGCGGCCGAGGACCTCGACCTGGCGATGATCACCGGCGCCGGGTTCTCGTTCTGGAACGGCGGGCTGACCATGCTGCTCGAGCGCGAGGGTCTCGGGAAGTTCCACTGACCCGTGTTTGACTGGGCGCCATGAGGCGTCTGCTCGTGGCGATCGTCGTCGCCCTGGCCCTGCTCACCACCCAGTCCCCCGCGCAGGCGGAGGACTGGGTGGTGAAGGCTCAGAAGCGGCTCAACGCGCTCGGCTGCCACGCCGGCCCGCCGGACGGCGACCGCGGCCCGTGGACCCGGTCCGCCGTCGTCCGCTTCCAGTCCCGCGTCGGCATGGCCCAGAGCGGCCGGCTCGACAAGCGCACCCGGCAGCGGCTGTACGCCGAGAACGCGCCGCGCTGCGACGTCCGTCCGATCCCCGCCGGCTCCGGCAAGGGCCGCCGGATCGTCATCTCCCAGCGCCAGAACTGGGTCTGGCTGGTCGGCCGCCAGGGCAAGGTCGTCACCCAGGGCGGGATGGTCGACAACCCCGGCGTGCTGCAGCCGCGGTTCGTACGCCGTCGGCTCGTACTGCGGCCGCGCCGCCCGGATCAAGCTCAACCAGTCGACCAGCGGCAACGTCTGGCTCGACAACTTCGTGCGGTTCGCACCGTGCGGCATCGGCTTCCACCGGATCCCGCGCTACAAGTCGACCGGCAACCAGATCCACGCCGACTGGATCCTCGGCACCAACATGGCCGAGTCGCACGGCTGCATCCGGCTCTCGCCAGGCGCTGTCGCAGCGGGTCTGGGACTTCACCGTGCGGCGGACCCCCGTCCGCGTCGTGTGACAGCAGCGGCCGCCGCTCCCCCATGGGAGCGACGGCCGGTGTGCGTTCGTGCGGAGCGGGTCAGCTCACTTCACGCGGACGACGAACGGCTTGCTGGTGTCGCCGCCGACGAGGTCGCTGCCGGTCACCGCGACGCGGTAGGTGCGCTCGCCACGGACCAGCGCGGAGCCGACCTTGAACGCGCCGGAGCGGTTGGCGTTCGCGGTCGCGAGGTTCTTCCAGGAGCCGTTCGCGCGCTGGATCTGCAGCAGGACCGGCTGGCCGTCGACCGGGCTGACCACGTCGCCGGTGAAGCGGACCGGCTGGCCACGGTGGGCGTGCTTGCGGCTCACCGAGACGGCGGAGAGCTGCTTGGCGACGGTGACGTCGAGCTTCGCGGTCTGCTGGTCGCCGGCCTCGGCCCAGTACGTCGCCGACTCGTTGGCCGTGACGAGCACCGAGAACGCGCCGTTGGCGTCGGTCGTGGTGGTGGTGAACGGAACCGGCGCCTGGCCCGCGACCTCGCGGAAGACGGTCACGGTCTCGCCGGCCAGCGGGGCGTTCGCGTGGTTGGCGTCGAGCAGGGTGCCCGAGAAGCGCACGTCCTTGCCGTAGACCACGGCGTCGGTGCGGGTGCCGATGCTGGCCTTCGGGGCGACCGGGAGGTCGACGTTCACGGTGCCGGTCGTGGAGCGGAGCACGGTGCCCTCGTTGCCGGTGACCAGCTCGGAGACCCAGGTCAGGGTGCCGATCGGAGCGCCAGCGGCGACCGCGATCCGGAACTCCGTGTCGGCTGCGTAGCCGGCGCCGACCGGGAAGCCGGTGACGCCGTTCTGGTCGGCGTCGCCGTTGCCGAAGCCGACCTGGATGCCGTCGTCGATCGGGGTGTTGTGCATCGGCTCCCAGACGCCGTCCGGGCGCTTCCACTCGATCGTCACGTCGTCGGCGGCGGCACCGGTGATCGAGGTGCGGACCCAGATGTCCTGCGCCGCGTCGGACGCGGAGAGGTGACCGGAGAACCCAGAGGCCGCTGCGCCAGTGATGAGGGTGCTCGGCACGTTCATGGTGAACGTCGGGTCCGCGCTGATCGCGACGGTGCCGCTGGTCGACGCGACGAGGGTGCCGGCGTCGCCGGTGACGATCTCGGAGGTCCAGGCGAGGCTGCCGTGGGCAGCGTCGTGGTCGACGGCGATCCGGAAGTCGGTGTCGGCGCTGTAGCCGGGGTACGTCGAGAAGCCCTTGACGTGGTTCCCGTCGGCGTCGCCGTCACCGAACGTCACCTGGATGCCGTTCTCGATGGCGGTCTCGGGCATCTCGGCCCAGACGCCGTCCTGGTTCTTCCACTCGACCGTGACGTCGTCGGCGTCGGCGCCGGTGATCGACGTCCGCACCCAGATGTCCTGCGCGGCCTCGGGCGTGGACAGGTGGCCGGTGAACGTCTGGGCGGCACCGCCGGCGTGAACAGTGGTCGGGACGGCCAGGTCGAACGACGGCGCGACCGGGTCGGCGGCATGCGCGGCGGAGGCGGCGAGCGTCAGGCCGAGCGTGGCGACGGCGGCCACGGCGATGGGACGAATGAGGGACGAGGAGCGCACTGGGGAACCTTTGCTGTCTGATGTCGAGCCCGCGATTCACGGGCTCAACTCAGACGGTCGGCAGGGTTCCTGAGAGCAACCCAAATTCACCATGAGGTGAGCCTGAGCCGTAGTCCTAGGACCTTCGGCCCGCCGAGGGCACCTAGGACGTCGCCCAGTTGCCGAGTCCGTCATTCCACTCGCCGGCGACGTCGTCGTCGTCGTGGGCGTCGGCTTCGTTCGAGCCCGAGGGGTGCCCGGAGACCCCGGTGCTCACTGCGCCGAGGATCTCCGCCTTGGGGATCGAAGCCCAGGCGCCGAACCCGTCACGCCACTCGACGGTGTGGTCGTCGGCACCATCGTCGGTGGTCACGGTCGCCCGCACTCTCGGGTCCGGGGCAGAGAAGTCGCAGCCATACCTCGACCCTCGGCGACGTCCCTGAGATCAACCCAAGGTCCCGCTGAGGTCGGGCTGAGTTCTGGGCCCAGGTCCTGCTCAGACCCCCCAGAGCGCGGCCACGTGCCGCGCGTCGGTGCCGCAGCAGCCGCCGACGACCCGCAGCGACGGCAGCTTCGGGCGCAGCTCGTCGTACGACGACGCGAGCAGCCCGAGGTCGCCCTCGTCGAGCTCCTCGGCCTCGTCGAGCTCGGCGTGGCTGAGCGTCGAGGCGTTCGGGTTGACCTGGACGATCCGGCCGAGCCAGTCGCCGTCCTCGAGCCCGGGCGCGATGTGGGTCGGGTGCGCGCAGTTGACGATGAACCCGTCCGGCGCGGCGGCGGCCTCCACCTGAGCGACCGCGTCGCGCAGCGGCGTGCCGTCGGGCAGCCGGCCGTCGGTCTCGACGGTGAACCCGATCAGCACCGGGACGCCCGCGCCCCGGGCCGCGCGGACGATGCCGATGCCCTCCTCGGGGCCGGTCATCGTGTACGCCGCGACCAGGTCGGCGCCGGCCGCGGCGAACGCCTCGACCTGCGCCCGGTGGTAGTCGGCCGCCTCGTCCGGGTCGGCCTTCTCCCCGGCGACGTACCCGTCGCCGCGCGGACCGATCGCGCCGAGCAGCCGCACGTCGGCGAGGTCGCCGTACGACGTCGCGCAGGCCGCCGAGGAACTCGATGGCCGTGCGGTTCACCCGGGCGAGCGCGGCGGCGTCGTACCCGACCTTGGCGCCCCAGTCGGGGTTGGCCCGCCAGGTCGGCGACTCGAGGACCAGGCCGGCGCCCGCCTTGCGGGCGACGTCGGCGTACCCGTCGTAGTAGTCGCGCAGCACGGCGCGACCGGCGTCGTCCTCGACGAGCGGGAACGACGCGAACTCGGGCAGGTCGAGCACCGCGGTGGAAGATCAGGTCGGTCTCCAGGCCGCCGTCGCTGACGTAGCCGGCGGCCGGGAGGATGCTCTGGGTGGTGCTCATCGTGCATACCTTTCATCGAAACAGACTGACTGGTCTGTTTGTAACAGACCAAACGGTCTGGTATCAAGGGCTTTATGCCGAAGGACGGAACCCCCAACCGCGAGCGCATCCTCGACGCCGCCGAGCACCTGGTGATCGAGAACGGCTTCGCCGCCACGTCAGTCGACCAGATCCTGACCGCCGCGGGAACCTCGAAGGGCGCGTTCTTCCACCACTTCGACTCCAAGCTCGACCTCGCCCGGGCGCTCACGGAGCGGTACGTCGCCGCCGACATCGGGCAGCTGCGACGCCGGCCTCGACGCGACCGCCGGCGTCGCGGACCCGGGCGAGCGGGTGCTCGCGTTCATCCGGTTCTACGAGGACCGCGCCGACGAGCTCATGTCCGCGCAGAGCAGCTGCCTCTACGTCTCCGTGCTGACCGAGCAGCAGCTCGTCTCCGACGGGCACCGCGGACCTGATCAACCACGCGATCGAGACCTGGCGCCAGGAGATCGCCGCCCTGCTCGAGGCGCGAGCCGGCGCTCGACGACGCGGACGCGCTCGCCGACCACGTGTTCGTCACGTTCGAGGGCGCGTTCCTGCTGTGCCGCTCGACCGGCAAGCCCGAGCACATGCGCGACCAGCTCGGCGACCCTGCGGCGGCTGCTCGGCGGGCTCCTCTAGCTCCCGCCGAGGCCGGCCTCGCGGGCCCGGATGATCGCCTCGGCGCGGTCGGTGGCCTGCAGCTTGGCGAGGATGTTGGAGACGTTGTTGCGGACCGTCTTGGGCGCGAGGTAGAGCGCCGAGGCGATCTGCGCGTTGTTCTTCCCGGCCGCGATCAGGTCGAGGATCTCCAGCTCGCGCTCGGTGAGCTGGGGGAACGCCGAGCGGTCCGGCGCCGCCGAGCCGGACAGCAGGTCGGCGATCCGCAGCGCGAGCGAGGCGCCGAAGACCAGGCCGCCGGCCTGCACGGTCGAGATCGCGCGGCCGACCTCGTCCTGGCTGGCGCCCTTGACCAGGTAGCCGCGGGCACCGGCGCGCATCGCGGCGAGCACGGTGCCGTCCTCCTCCCCCATCGTGAAGACCAGGACCCGGACCTCGGGCAGGTCCTCGACGAGCCGGCGGGTGGCGTCGATGCCGTTCATGCTCCGGCATCTGGAGGTCCATGACGACGACGTCCGGCCGGTGCTCGGCGGCGAGCGCGACCGCCTCGGCGCCGTCGGCGGCGGTCGCCACGACCGCGACGCCGGGCTGGGTGGCGAGCAGGGAGGCGAGGCCGTCGCGGAAGACCGGGTGGTCGTCGGCGATCAGGACCCGGACGGCGTCGCGTCATGGTGTCTCCTCTGCGACGGTGGTCATCGGCAGCCAGGCCCGCACCAGGGTGCCGCCGGCGGGTGGGCAGACGATCTCGGTGCGGCCGCCGAGCTCCTCGGCCCGCTCGCGGATCGACCGTAGCCCGACACCGGCCACGACGTCGGGATCGATGCCGGCGCCGTCGTCGCAGACCTCGACGAGCAGCGCGTGCGAGTTGCCCGGCAGCCGGACGGCGGCGTTCTGGGCGCGGGCGTGCCGGGCCGTGTTGGTGAGGGCCTCCGACGCGATCCGGTACGCCGCGACCTCGACCGCCGCGGGCAGCGAGGGCACGTCCTCGGCGGCCACCGTGACCGACCAGGTCCGCCGAGCTCATCCGCTCGGCCTGCTGGTCGCAGCGCGGCGAGCAGGCCGAGGTCGTCGAGGGCCGGCGGGCGCAGCCCGTGCACCAGCCGGCGTACGTCGGCCAGCGCGTCGGTGATGTCCTGCCGCGACTGGGCGACCAGCCGGCGGGCGGTCTCGGGGTCGGCGTCCAGCGCGTTGCCGGCCGCGTCGAGCCGCATCGCGACCCCGCCGAGCACCGGACCGAGCCCGTCGTGCAGGTCGCGCCGGATCCGGCGCCGGTCCTCCTCGCGGGCCAGCACCAGCTGCTCGCGGGACTGCTGGAGGTCGTCGGCCAGCCGGCGCTGCGCACCGCCATCGCGGCCTGCCGGACGATGTCGAAGAGCAGCGCCTGGTCGCGCTTGCGACAGCATCGACCGCACCCCGCGGGCGGGCAGCTCGAGCCGGCCGACCTCCTCGTCGCCGTAGCGGATCGGCACCTCGCGGATCTCGCGCCGGCCGGGTCGCCGTGGGTGGCGGAGATGGTGCCGCCGCGCGTGGCCGAACACCTCGACCCGCACGTAGTCGAGCTTGAAGGCGGCGGCCACCTCGGTGGCGAGCGCGGGCAGCTGGCTCGCGGACGTCGGCGGACTCCTCCAGCCGGGCGGCGAGGTCGGCGACGACGGCGTACCGGTCACCGCGCCGGCCGACGAGGGCACGGCGGACCAGCGCCGGACGATCCAGCCGCGCACCGGCGCGTAGATCGTGACCGCGACCAGCAGCAGGAGCAGGGTGATGTCGCGCTGGTCGAGCCGGTCGCCGAGCACCGCGTCGAGCGCGGCGACCAGGACCAGGTCGAGCGCGATGACCAGGCCGGCGACCGTCGCCCAGACGACGGTGCCGCCCATCAGCGCGTCGACGTCGCCGAGCTCGGGGTCGAGGATGCCGATCGCGATCGAGGCGCCGGTGAGCGCGAGCGCGACGATCAGCGCGACCGTCACGATCCAGCCGTTGTGCAGCCACGAGCGCGACGCCGGAGACGACCAGGCACATCACCGCGGCCCACAGCAGCCAGCGCAGCTGCAGCCGCTCCCGCCCGGTGGCGCGGCGCTGCCGGGCGAACAGGACGACGACGGCGAGCGGCAGCGAGAGCAGGGTGAGCGGCCGGGCGACCGCAGCAGCCGGACGTAAGACGTCACCGGACGATCGGGCAGCTCCGGCATGCCCGTGTCCATCGGCAGCTCGTAGCCGTCGGCTGTTCATCGCCGACGTCGGCGCGACGACCAGCAGCACGCGGCAGCGCGCACGCCATCACGATCGTGACGATGCTGACCACCCGCCAGCGGCCGGACATCAGCCGCCCGGTCGGGTAGAGCACCAGCACCAGCGGCAGCCCGACCAGCAGGAACGCGCCGAGCTGGGCGACCACCCAGACCGCGAACCCGCTCAGCGGGAGGTACGGCGATGTGCGCCATGCCGAACGCCGGCGTAGGACTCGCAGAGGCCGTCGAAGCCCCACAGCAGGCCGGTCAGCGTGATCACCCAGGCGACCGGGTGCCGCGGGTACCGCCACAGCACCGGCACCTGGGTCGCGACCGCGATCGCGCCGACGCAGGCCGAGAGGGTGCCCCAGCCCATCATCGCCCGGGCCCGGTCGGCCGGGTCGTTGACGACGTCGAGCCACAGGCACAGGCCGATCATCGAGCGAGCGCGAGCGCCGAGACGACGACGGCGGGCACGCGGGCGGGAGTCACCCGAGAAGTATCGGGCGGCGCACCGTCCCGTCGTCCCGGGATCAGCGTCCCGCGAGTCCGGGACGCTTCGAGAGGACGGAGCGCGGGACGCCGCTCCCTGCTGCCCGGGTCGCGGGACGCCGGAGAGTTCAGGTCATCGGCAGCAACGAGCTGCCCCACACCGAAGGAGAACCATCATGACCATCGAGCAGACCCCCGCTCCCGCCCGCTCCGACGTCCGGCGCCCGGCCGCGGCCGGCTCGAACACCCCCGCCCGCCCGTTCTTCAAGCGCGGCATGCTGCTCACCATCGGCGCCGTCGTCGTGGGGCGTCGACAGCCTGATCCTCGGCACCGACCCGTCCGGCGCGACCGAGGAGGCCCTCTCCTCGCTCACCTCCGGCACCTTCCAGCTCGGCCTGCTCGGCCTGCTGACCGTCCTGTGGCGCGACCAAGGCGCTCGGCGACGGCAAGCTGGCCCGGTTCTTCATCCGCTTCGAGGCCGTGCTGCTGTTCTTCGCGATCGGCTCGACCGTCGCCGACGGCATCGGCGTGAGCGACCTCGACCAGGCCGGCTGGGCGATGCTCGACGCGTTCTGGCCGCTGTCGATGCTCGGCATGTTCTTCATCGGCATCCGGATCGCGATCGCCGGCCGCTGGCACGGCTACTCCCGCTTCGCGCCGCTGGTCGCCGAGAGCTGGGGCCCGATCGTGGTCCCGACGTTCGCGATCTTCGGCAGCAGCGTCGCCGGCGTCGTGTCCGTTCGTGCACCTGTGCGTCGGCTACGGCGTGCTCGGCCAGATCGTGGCCCGCAAGCAGCGCTGAGCCGTGTCAGGCGTCGGCCGGCTCCGCGCTGCTGCTGCGAGCCGGCTGTGCCGGCGGCCGTAGGCGAAGTAGACGACGAAGCCGAGGGCCATCCAGATCACGAACCGCTCCCAGGTCTCACCGGTCAGGTTGAGCATCAGGTAGACGCACATGAGCACCGCGAGAGCGGCGACCACCGGCAGGAACGGCGTGCGGAACGCCCGCGGCAGGTCGGGGCGGGTGCGCCGCAGGATGACCACGGCGATGCTCACCAGGATGAACGCGAACAGGGTGCCGATGTTGACCAGGTTCACCAGCGTGGACAGGTCGACGAGGCCGGCGATGGCGGCGACGACGACGCCGGTGATGATCGTGATCCGGTACGGCGTGCCGTACGTCGGGTGCACCTTCGAGATCCACCGCGGCAGCAGCCCGTCGCGGCCCATCGCGAACGCGCACCCGGGTCTGGCCGAGCATCAGGATCATCACGACCACCACGAGCCCGATGCACGCGCCGACGGAGATCAGGTCGCCCATCCACTCCACGCCCGCGTAGTCGAACGCGGTGGCGAGCGGTGCGGCGTCCTCCGGGTCGATCTCGGTGTAGGGCTGGATGCCGGTGACGACCAGGCTGACCGCCGGCGTACAGGACGGTCACGATCGCCAGCGAGCCGAGGATGCCGATCGGGACGTCCGCTGCGGGTTCTTCGCCTCCTCGGCCGTGGTCGCGACGATGTCGAAGCCGATGAACGCGAAGAACACGATGGCCGCGCCGGAGACCACGCCGGCCAGCCCGTAGACGGCCGGCTCGATCCCGAACAGCGAGGTGATCAGCGGCAGCTGCGAGAACCCGCCCTCGCCCTCGGGCACCGGCTGCGACTCGGGGATGAACGGCACCCAGTTCGACGGGTCGACGTACACGACGCCCACCACGATCACGGTGGCGACGACGGCCAGCTTGATCGCGACCACGACCTGGTTGACCCGGCTGGAGAACTTCGTGCCGCGGATCAGCATGCCCATCACCAGCAGCGCGATCACGATGGCCGGGAGGTCGACGACGCCGTCGGACGCCGAGGCGATCGACGTCGGCAGCTCGAACGGTCCGCCGTCCAGCAGCGTACTGGAGGTAGCCGGAGAAGCCCACCGCCAGCGCGGCCGAGCCGATGGTGAACTCGAGGACCAGGTCCCAGCCGATGATCCAGGCGATCAGCTCGCCGAGGGTCGCGTAGCTGAACGTGTAGGCGCTGCCGGCGACCGGGACCGTGGACGCGAACTCGGCGTAGCAGAGGCCGGCCAGGGCGCAGGCGATGCCGGCGATCAGGAAGCTGAGCGCCAGCGGCGGGTCCGGAGTTGGACGCGGCGACGGTGCCGGTCAGGACGAAGATGCCGGCGCCGATGATGACGCCGACGCCGAAGACGACGAGGTCGAGTGGCGCCGAGGTCGCTTGCGCAGCTTGTGGTCGGGGTCGTCGGTGTCGGCGATGGACTGCTCGATCGACTTCGTCCGGAACAGGCTCATGCCCCAACAGTGTCCTCCGGTTCCGCACGCCGAAACCACCGTCAGCGGTACGCCGGCCCCGGGGTCGTAGAGCGCGAGGATCATCCGCTCGGCCTGCCCGGCCAGGTCCTCGGTGCTGGTGCCGAACTGGTCGCGCAGCACCGCGTCGGGGTCGGCACCCGGCTCCGCCATCGCGTCGAGCAGCAGCCACGGGGCCTCCTCGCCGTACGCGTCGGCGACGTACTCGACGGCCCACCAGGCCAGCCCGTAGTGGGCGTCGGAGTCGTCGTCGTTGAACGACGCGTCGTCGGGCAGGTCGTCGACGCCGGCCTCGGCGGCGCCGCAGCGCCACCTCGGGGATCCGGCGGTCCTCGGGCGCGAGCGGGCGCACCGCGACGTACTCGGCCAGCCCCTCGGACAGCCACACCGGTACGGCGTCGTCGCGGGTGCCGACCGCGACGTGGGTGAGCTCGTGGCGGACCAGCCGGTCCCGCTCGGTGCCGGCCTGGTCGAGCATCCGCGGGTTGAGCAGCGACCCGGGTGCTCTCCCCCACCGGGAACGCCAGCGCGTCGAGGTCGTCCGGGTCGTCGCCGGGCACGTCCTCGAGGCCGAGCAGGAACGTCCGGGTCGGACAGCGCGTAGACGACGACCGTGCGCGTCCAGTCGTAGGGCACCACGGCCGACACGCTCGCGATCCCGGCCTCGACCGAGTCGAGCAGCTCGGGTGCGGCCGTCGATGCCGCCCGGCGTCGAACACGCCCAGCACGCCGGCCGCCTCGCGGACCTCGACCGGCCCGAGGTCCCACGGCTGCGGCTGCGCCGGCCGTCGGCCGGCGGTCAGCAGGAACCGGCCGGGATTGCGCGCGGGCCGGCCGGAACCGGAGCCGGTCGGTGCTGACGACCGGCGCGGCGTCGTACCCCTCGAGCTGGAGGGTGACCGTCGGCGGTGACGCCGTAGGCGTCGCCGTCGCGGACCAGGCTGCCCGGGTCGAGCCGGTAGCCGAACCGCGCAGCGGCAGCTGGGTCAGGTTGGCGAACCAGGTCTGCTGCTGCGTCGCGGAACTCCGCCGCCCGCCGACCAGGCGGGTGAACGCCTCCGGGTCGGCGCGGCGTACGGCGCGGCGCGGGCGTCGAGCGCGCGGGTGATGGCCTTGACCGCGTCCGGCGGCGCCTGCGGTGGGCGTCCGGCGTCGGGCTCGTCGTCGCCGGAGCAGCCGACCAGGGCCGCCGCCAGCCAGGGTGAGGGCGGCGAGCGCGCGCAGCGCTACGTCGTGTGCTCGACATCAAGGGGAGAACGACCGTCAGCCAGCGCGGTCATGTCCTCCACGATGCCGAGCGCGAGGGCCTGCGGGGTGAGCCCGATCCGCTCGAGGATCGCGTCCCGCTTGGCGTGGCCGAGGAACTCCTGCGGGATGCCGTGCAGGCGGAACGGCGTGTGCACGCCGGCCGCGTTGAGCGTCTGGAGCAGCACCGCGCCGCAGCCGCCGGTCTCGCCGTTGTCCTCGATGCTCACCACGAGCCGGTGCTCGCGGGCGAGCTCGATGATCGCGGGGTCGACCGGCTTGACCCAGCGCGGGTCGACGACGGTGACGCCGATGCCCTGGGCGACCAGCCGGTCGGCCACGTCGACGGCGACGCGTGCCCATCGAGCCGACCGCGACGACGAGGACGTCCTTGGTGCCCTTGCGGACCAGGACGTCGGCGCCGCCGGCCTTGCCGACCGCCTCGATGTCGTCCGGCGGCGGGCCCTTCGGGTAGCGCACCACGGTCGGGGCGTCGTCGACCTCGACCGCCTCGTTGAGCAGCTCGCGCAGCCGGGTCGCGTCGCGCGGCGCGGCCAGCCGCAGGCCCGGGCACGACCTGGAGGATCGACATGTCCCACATGCCGTTGTGGCTGGCGCCGTCGTCGCCGGTGACGCCGGAGCGGTCGAGCACGAAGGTGACGCCGCACTTGTGCAGCGCGACGTCCATCAGCACCTGGTCGAAGGCCCGGTTGAGGAAGGTGCGCGTAGACCGCGAACACCGGGTGCAGGCCGCCGAGCGCGAGGCCGGCGGCGGAGGTGGCGGCGTGCTGCTCGGCGATGCCGACGTCGAAGGTGCGGTCGGGGAACCGGGCCTGGAACGCGTCCAGCCCGACCGGGTGCATCATCGCCGCGGTGATCGCGACGACGTCCGGGCCGGCGCTGGCCGATCTCGACGATCTCGTCGGAGAAGAAGTCGGTCCAGATCTCGCCCTTGGGCTTCTCGGCGCCGGTCTGCACGTCGAACGGACCCGGCGCGTGGAACTGGTCGGCCTCGTGCCGCTCGGCCGGGTCGTAGCCGAAGCCCTTGCGGGTGAGCGCGTGCACGATGACCGGGCCGTTGAACTTCTTGGCCTGGGCGAGCATCTGCTCCATCGCGGCGCGGTCGTGGCCGTCGACCGGGCCGACGTACTTGAGGCCGAGGTCCTCGAAGAGGCCCTGCGGGGCGAGCGGCGTCCTTGACGCCCTTCTTCATCGCGTGGAGGGCGTCGTACGCCGCCGGGCCGACGCCCGGCACGGCGTTGAGCCGGCGCTTGACCATGTCGAGGACGTGCTCGTAGCGCGGGCTGGTGCGCAGCCGGGTGAGCGCGGTCGCGAGGCCGCCGATGGTCGGCGTGTAGGAGCGGCCGTTGTCGTTGACGACGATGACCAGCTTGCTCCTGCTCGGCGATCGCGATGTTGTTGAGCGCCTCCCAGGCCATGCCGCCGGTGAGCGC
Organism: uncultured Actinomycetota bacterium; assembly: GCA_963716655.1. GTDB lineage: Bacteria > Actinomycetota > Actinomycetes > Propionibacteriales > Nocardioidaceae > Nocardioides. Next base: position 1,116,266 of record CAVQTV010000001.1, read on the forward strand.
GCCGTCGCCGATGACGGCGACGACGTGGCGGTCCTCGCCGCGGATCGTGTAGGCCTTCGCCAGCCCGTCGGCGTAGCTGAGCGCGGTCGAGGCGTGGGAGTTCTCGACGATGTCGTGGTCGGACTCGGCCTGGCTCGGGTAGCCGCTGACGCCGCCCTCCTGGCGGAGCTTCGTCGAACCCGGCCTTGCGACCGGTGAGCAGCTTGTGGACGTAGGCCTGGTGGCCGGTGTCGAAGACGATCCGGTCGCGCGGGGAGTCGAAGACCCGGTGGATCGCCATGGTCAGCTCGACGACGCCGAGGTTGGGGCCGAGGTGGCCGCCGGTGCGGCGCGCAGGTCGTGATCAGGAAGTCGCGGATCTCGGTCGCGAGCGGCGTCCAGCTGCGCGTCGTTGAGGGCACGCAGGTCACGTGGCGACGTGATCGAGTCGAGAATTCCCATAGCCGGCGAGTCTACGGGTTCAGAGGTCGACGACGGCGATTGCGGGCTCGTGGAGGCTGCCCAGCCAGACCCGGCCGTCGTGCTCCCGCACGCCGGTGACCATGTGGTACGTCGAGTCCGGCAGGTCGACGTCGTGCACGAGCGTGCCGGCGTCGTCGTACGCCTGCGCCCGGACGGTGCGCTTCGGCTTCGGCTGCAGACCGCTCGGGGATCCTGGTCACCGCACGGCGCAGCGGCCCCGGGGACTCGCTGGAGCCGCTCGACGACCGGGTCCTTCGGGCTGGCGATCGAGACCCAGATCAGCCCGTCGCTCCCCCGCGCGATGTTGTCGGGGTAGCCGGGCAGGTCGCTGACCAGGAAGTCGCGGGTGCCGGCCTTCGGCCCGGTGAGCCACCACCGGACGACGGTGCGCGCGCCGGTCTCGGCGACGGCGACGTACGACTCGTCGGCGGCGAGCGCGACGCCGTTCGCGAACGCCAGCCCGTCGAGGACCACCTCGAGCGCGCCGTCGGCGCCGAGCCGGGCCAGCCGGCCGGTGCGCGTGTTCTGGACGAAGTCGTCCTTCCACTGGTCGATGCCGAACTTCGTCGACGAGTCGCTGAACCAGACGGTCCCGTCGGTGGCGATCGCGGCGTTGTTGCAGAACCGCATCGGCGCGCCGTCGAGCCGGTCGGCCACCTCCTCGATCGCGCCGGTCCGCGGGTCGACCCGCAGCAGGCCGCGGTGCGCGTCGCAGACCAGCAGCCGGCCGTCCGGGTCGATCTCGAGGCCGAGCGGCCGGCCGCCGGTGTGGGCGACCTGGTCGACCGTCTCGCCGTCGTGGCGAGATCCGGAAGATCGCTGCCGTCCTCGGTGCCGGTGAAGACCGCGCCCTCGTCGGGTCCGGGGCCGCCGACGACGACGTCCTCCGCGCCGGGGCCGGGTACCGCGATGACGGTCAGTTCGTTCATGGGTTCACCAGGTTCCGGTAGTCGGCGGAGTCGAGGAACTGCGGGAGGATCCGCGCCGCGGACGCGGCCAGGTCCAGGTCCGAGCGCCCGGGCCGGGTCGACGAACACGATCTGCCGCCCCTCCCCGACCACGATGTCGGCGTCGGTCAGCTCGGTGCGCGGCGACCCAGACCTGCACCGCGTCGTCGGTGCCGGTCGCCTCGTGGAAGACCGTGGTGTCCAGCCACAGCGACAGCGACGCCCGGCGGCAGCACGATCCCGGTCTCCTCGGCGAGCTCGCGGTACGCCGCCGGCTCGAACTCCTCGCCGTCGTCGACGTGGCCGCCGACGAAGCCCCAGCGGTCGGGGTCGATCGCCGGGTGCTCGTCGCGCTCCTGCAGCAGCACCCAGCCGCGCGGGTCCACGAGCAGGACGCTGGCGAATCGGGGCATGCCTGCCACGCTATCGACATGCGTCTCGCTGGCCGCGTCTGCTTCCGACTCGCCCTGCTCGTCCCCGCCGCTCCGGCGACCGCCCAGGAGCCGGAGGGGCTGTCGGTGACCGGGTGGATCCTCCAGTCCGGCAGCAACCGGCTGGTCGAGCGCAACGCCGACGGGATCAGCACGCTCAGCGTCGCCGCGGTGATGCTCGGTCCGGGCGGCGACCGGGTCAGCGCGCCGACCGACGACGCCCGCCGGCTGCTGCGGACCGCGCACCGCAACGGCCTGAGCGCCGAGCTGCTGGTCAGCAACTACAGCAACGCGCTGGAGGACTTCGACCCGCGGGCGGCGCACCGGCTGCTGGACAGCGACCGGCACATCGCCGCCGTGGCCGAGCGGCTGGCCAGGTTCGCCCGGCCAGGGCTGGGACGGCATCAACGTCGACCTCGAACGGCTCCGGAAGGGCGACGCCGCGCGGACTGGTCGCGTTCGTGCGGGCGATCCAGGACCGGATGCCCGCGGCCAAGACGGTCGTCGATCGACGTCAGCGCCACCGGCTCGCTGCCGGGCTACCGCGACCGCGGCTACCGGATGGCCGCGCTCGCCGAGGCCGCGGACACGATCAAGCTGATGACCTACGACCAGCACGGCCCGACCTGGTCCGGTCCCGGCCCGATCGGCGCGCTGGGCTGGCAGCGCCGACGCTCGAGGCGGCGCTGCGCGTCGTACCGCCCGGCCAGGCTCGACCTCGGCGTCGCCGGCTACGGCTACACCTGGCCCGAGCAGGGCACCGGCCGCAGCCTCACCGTCCGGACCGGTGCGCCGGCTGCTCGACCGCGACGACGCGCGCGCGCACTGGATGCGCCGAGGACGGCGAGTGGACCGCGCGGCTGCCGAACGGGACCGTGCTGTGGTGGTCGGACCGGCGGTCCTACCGCGAGCGGGTCGAGCTGGCCCGCGAGTACGGCGCTTCACGGACTGGCGGTATGGCGGCTCGGATCTGCGGACACCCTGCGCTGAGCACCCCTATCCTTCCGACCATGCGCATCGGCGTGCTGGGCACGACGGTCGCCACGGATGCCACCGACGTCGGTCAATCTCGGTGGTCCGAAGCAGCGCGCCCTGCTCGCGGCCCTGGCCCTGCACCGCGGCCGCGCCGTCTCCGCCGACACGCTCGCCGACCTGATCTGGAACGGCACCCCGCCGCCGGGCGTCTCCGGGACCCTGCAGGGGTACGTCGCCGGGCTGCGCCGCGCGCTCGAGCCGGACCGCACCACCCGCGGCGGCGGCACCCTGCTGGTGACCGAGCAGCCCGGCTACGCGCTGCGGCTCCCCGACGACGACCTGGACACCGCCGCGTTCGAGACGCCGTGTCCGGCGCGCACACCCAGGTGGTCCCGCTGGCCGACGCGCTGTGCCGGGGCCGGGCGCTGCCCGCCGGCGCCCCCGACGCGGGCGGCCTGGCCGCGCTGCACAAGTCGATCGACGAGGCGCTGGCGCTGTGGCGCGGGGTGCCGTTCGCCGACCTCGGCGACGCGCCGGCCGCGGAGGCCGAGCGGGCCCGGCTCGAGGAGCTGCGGGTGCTCGCCGTCGAGGACCGCGCCGCCCTCGGCATCCTGCTCGGGCTGCACGCGACCGTCGCCGCCGAGCTCGACACGCTCACCCGGCAGCACCCGCTGCGCGAGCGGGCCTGGTCGCTGCGCGCGCTCGCGCTGGCCCGCTCCGGTCGGCAGGCCGACGCGCTGGCCGTGCTCCGCCAGGTGCGCGACGTGCTCGACGAGGAGCTCGGCCTCGAGCCCGGCCCCGAGCTGCGCGCCGTCCAGGCGGCGGTGCTGCGCCAGGAGGCGACCGCCACGGCCGAGCCGGCCCCCGCACCGGCGGCCGCGCCGCGCGCCGCGCCGGCCGAGCCGGACGAGCACGCGCCGCTGCCGTTCCCGACGCTGTGGGGCTGGTCGCTGGCCGGCCGCGACGACGAGCTCGCCGCGCTCACCGACCTCGTGGACCGGGTCGTCCAGGGCAGCGACGGGTCGCCCCGGCGTTCGTCGCGCTCACCGGCGACCCCGGCATCGGCAAGAGCCGGCTCGCGATCGAGGCTGGCGACGTACGCCGCGGACCAGGGCATGACCATCGCGTGGGGCCGCTGCTCGCAGGACGACGGAGCGCCGGCGCTCTGGCCGTGGGCGACGGTGCTCGAGCGGCTCGGCTCGGAGCTGCCCAGCAGCGTCTCCGGCGACGACAGCGGTGCCGCGTTCCGCGCCTGGGAGATCGTGGTCCAGCAGGTGCTGACCGCCGCGACCGAGCAGCCGCTGCTGCTCGTCATCGACGACCTGCACTGGGCCGACACGTCCAGCCTGCGGGTGCTGCGGCTGCTCACCGAGGCGGCCGTCGCGCGACGGCCCCGGCGTCCGGCTGCTGGTGATGACCACCTGGCGCGAGCACCCGCCGCCGGACGGGCGCGCTCGCCGAGGTGGCCGAGGCGCTCGGCACGCAAGCACGCGCTGCGGCTCCAGCTGCGCGGGATCTCCGCGGACGCGACCGCGCAGGTGTTCCACCAGGTCTCCGAGGCCGAGCCGACCGAGGCCGAGACCGAGGCGCTGCGCCGGCGTACCGAGGGCAACCCGTTCTTCCTCGTCGAGTACGCCCGGCTGGCCCGCGAGCGCGGCGACCTGGCCGCGCTGATGGCCGAGGCGCAGCCGCCGGCCGCGGTCCACGAGGTGCTGTCCCGGCGCCTCGGCCAGCTCGGCGACGCCACCCGTGACCTGCTCCAGGCCGCCAGCGTGATCGGCCGGATCTTCGAGCTCGGGACGCTCGTCGGCGACCGTCGGCACCGACGAGGACGCCGTGCTGGACGCGCTCGACCCCGCGCTCGCGGCCGGGCTGGTGGACGAGGACGGCGTCGACCGGTTCCGCTTCACCCACGCGCTGGTGCGCGACACCGTGCTCGTCGAGCCTCCCGCAGTCCCGGCGCGCCCGGGTGCACGCCCGCGCCGCCGCAGGCGCTCGCCGGCCGGTCCGGGCCACGAGGCCGAGATCGCCCGGCACTGGCTGGCCGCCGGACCGCGGCACGTCGCCGACGCCTGGCCGGCCGCACAGGCCGCCGCCCGCTCCGCGACCGACGTCTACGCGTACGTCGAGGCGCTCGAGATGCTCGAGCACGCGCTGCGCACCCAGGACGCCGACCCGGCCTCCGACGACCACGCCCGCTTCGAGATCCTCTCCGACCTCGCCGACGTGCTGCGCCGCGCCGGCCGGTGGGTCGAGCTGCGCGGGGTGGCGCACGAGGCGATCGAGGTCGCCGACGAGCTCGGCGACGTCGACCTGCTGGTCCGCGCCGGGGAGATGACCAGCATCGGCTCGCTCTGGACCCCGGCCGGCGGCGTGGTCGACGACGTCGTCGTCGACGCGCTGCGCCAGGCCCTCGACCAGCTGCCCGCGGGCGACGACCCGCGCCGCTGCCGGGTGATGCTCGCGCTGGCCGGCGAGATCTACTACGGCGCCACCCGCCCAGGAGCGCGAGGCGCTGGCCGAGGAGGCCGTGGCGATGGCCCGCCGGCTCGGCGACCCGGAGCTGCTGGTCGACGCCGCGCTCAAGGCGTCGATCGCGATCTGGAACCCGCACACCGCCGAGCTGCGGCTCCAGCTCGCCGGTGAGGCCGCGGAGCTCGCCCGCGAGCTCGGCGACCACGTCTGGCTCGACCTCGGCGCTCACCCTCCAGGCGGTCGCCGCCGGCGAGCTCGGCGACATCGCCGTCCTCGACGAGTGCCTGACGGCCGGACGCGCGCGAGGCCGACCGGGTCCGGCACGTCTACGCGCACCTGCTCCTGGACTCCATCGAGACCGCCTGGGCGGCGATGCGCGGGGACTTCGACGAGGCCGCGAAGCACATCGAGCACCTGGTCGGGATGGGCGAGCTCGTCTCGATCGTCGGGTACGACGAGTCGGTCGCCGGCGCGCTGCTGATGCAGGCGCTCTGGTCCGGCGAGATCGAGGCCGTCGCCGACGGGGTGATCCGCTGACCGAGGACGGCACGTTCCTGCCGCTCGCCACCTCCCGGCTGACCATGCTGTGCCGGGTCGGCCGGCTGGACGAGGCGCGGGCCTGGTTCGACGCGCATCGCGACGAGGTCGAGGCGAACATCGAGATCAACACCTGGTTCCTCACCATGGCGCTGTCGATGGGCGCCGAGGCGGCCAGCTACCTCGGCGACCGGGAGCTCGCGGCCACGACGTACGAGAGGCTGGCCGACCTCGCCGGCCGGCCGGCGTGCGCCGGGTCGGGCACCGTCGTCGGACCGGTCGACATCTTCCTGGCGATGGCCGCGGTCACGACCGGCGAGACCGAGCTGGCCACCCGGCACGCCGACCGGGCCGTGGAGCTGTGCGAGACGTGGGACGTCCCGCTCGCGGCGGACTGGGTCCGCCGCGAGCGGGAGCGACTGGGTGTCTAGCGCCTACGCGTACTTGAAGGTGCGGGCCTCGCGCTTGGCGAAGCGCCGCCGGGTGAGCACCCAGATGACCCGGAACGCCGCGTCGACGTCGCGGAACACCCGCTGCAGGGTCTCCCGCGGGATGCAGTGGGCGACCCAGGGCACGACCTGCGCGGCATAGCCGAGGGACGTGTCCTTGCCGATCTCCTTCTCGATCTCCACCCACTGCTCGGGGGTGATGCAGTCGCTGGAGGATCGCGATCGCGTCGGTCTCCTCGTGGCCGAGGTGCCGGCGCAGGGACTCCCGCGCCGCGCACACCCGGACCGCGAGCGCGGCCCGGGCGTCCTCGTCGGCGCGCTGGGCGAGCCGGCGGAAGCCGGCGGCGCAGGACTCCAGCAGCGGGTCGATCTCGCCGTGCTCGGCCTCCATCGCCTCCAGCACCACCACGTCGTCGGACGTGCCGAGCGACATCAGCGCCGGCCAGATCAGCGTCGTCCTCCGCGGTGTGGTGCTTGTGCAGCACCTCGGCGAACAGCTCCCACCGGTCGGCGAGCAGCTGCCAGGTCCTCCGGTCGTCGACCGGCGTCTTGCGGACCGCCTCGGCGAACGCGTCCAGGTCACGCCGGAACGCGTGGTGCATCACGTACATCATCTGCATGTCGAGCGGCCCGTCGGGGGCCGCCGCCTGGCCGGGCAGCCGGAGCTGCCGCGGCCAGGCGCGCGTTGTCGTGGATGGTCATCGGGCACCGGCCTCGTCGCTCGACTCGGTGGCGTCGAACTCGTCCCAGACCTCGTCGCCGTCGCCGTGGCGCTCGGCCTCGATGGTCGGGAGCAGGCGGTCCAGCCAGGCCGGCAGCCACCAGTTCCACTTGCCCGAGCAGCGTCATCGTCGACGGCACGAGCACCATCCGGACCACGGTGGCGTCGAGCACGATCGCGACGGCCATGCCGAAGCCGAGCTGCTTGACCACGGTGTCGGCCTCGGTCGCGAAGCCGAGGAACACGACCACCATGATCGCCGCGGCCGAGGAGATGACCCGGCCGGTCGAGGCCAGGCCGCGCTCGACGCTGCCCTTGGCGTCGCCGGTGCGCAGCCAGTCCTCCCGGATCCGGGAGAGCAGGAACACCTCGTAGTCCATGGACAGGCCGAACAGGATCGCGAACATCAGGATCGGGATCCAGCTCGACACCGGCACCGAGTGGTCGAGGCCGAGCAGACTGGCTGCCCCAGCCGTGCTGGAACACCAGGGTGAGGACGCCGTACGCCGCCCCGATCGACAGCAGGTTCATCGCTGCCGCCTTCACCGGGACGACGATCGAGCGGAACATCATCGCCAGCAGCAGCACGGACACCGCGACCACGAAGCCGACGACCAGCCACACCCGGCCCGACAGGATCTCGGAGAGGTCGGCGAACAGCGGCGTGAGACCGGTGACCTCGACGCCGTCGGGCAGCTCGGCCCGGAGGTCGTCGACCAGGTCGGAGGTGCGCTCGTCGGCCGGCCCGAACGTCGGGCTGCGCCTCGAAGACGGTGAGCGCGCCGTCCGGGGTCGTGAACGGGGTGGTGACCCCCACGATCCCGGGCGTCGCCTCGACCTGTGCGGCCACGGCGGCCGGGTCGGCCTCGGCCGTCTCGACGACGATCGTGAACGGTCCGTTCGCGCCGTCGCCGTACTCCGCCGCGATCAGGTCGTAGGCCTGACGCATGGAGGTGTCGGTGCTGTTGCTGCTGCCGTCCTGCGGCCACGTGCGCATGCCCAGGGTGGGGGCGGCGAGCAGCAGCAGGAAGGTGAGGGCGGCCAGGGCCGCGGCGACCGGTCGCTTGGCGACGCCGGCCGCCCAGCGGGCGGTCAGCGGCTTCTTCTCGGCACGCGCCACGCCGTTCTCGGCGCCTTGCGGACCTTGCGCGGCTGCAGCCGGTGACCGGCCAGGCCGCACAGCGCGGGCACCAGGGTGATCGCGGCGGCCATCACCGAGATCACGGCGATCGCGGTGGCGTAGCCGAACGTCGAGTACGTCGGCAGACCGCCCAGGCGCAGGCCCATCAGGGAGATCAGCACGGTCGCCGAGGCGAACACGACCGAGCGACCGGCGGTGGCCATCGCGCGGCCGGCGGCCTCCTGCTTGGGCAGGCCCTGGCCGAGGAACTCGACGTGCCGGGTGACCAGCAGCAGCGCGTAGTCGATGCCGACGCCGAGGCCGACCATCGTGGCGACCGTCGGGGCGGACGTGCTCACGTCCATGGTCGCGGCGAGCAGGGTGATGCCCGCCGAGCCGACGGCGAGGCCCATCAGCGCGACCGCGAGCGGGAGGCCGGCGGCGACGATCGAGCCGAACGCGATCACCAGCAGCACCAGCGCCGCGATCACGCCGGCCAGCTCGCCGGTGCCCTTCATCGTCGGACTCGGTCGCACCGGGCAGCTCACCGCCGAGCTCGGCCTGGAGGCCGGCGTCGCGGAGCGGCTCGATGGCGTCCTCGAGCGGGCCGTAGCCCTTCTCGGCCACCAGGTCGGGGTCGGTCGTCGGCACGTCGTACTGGAGGTTGACCAGCGCGGTGTCGCCGTCCGCGGAGACCCGCGGCGCGCTCGACGTGGCTGACGTGGTCGATGGCCTGGAGGCGCTCGAGCAGCGCGTCGATCTCGGCGCCGGCCAGCGGGACGCCGTCGGTGTCGTGGACGACGACCTGCGCGGTGGCGCCGCCGCCGCCGGGACGTGCGCCCGGAGCTGGTCGATGCCGACCTGGGCGCGGGCGTTCGGGGCGTCGTAGTCGTCCTCGGGCGTGCCCCCGAAGGCGCCGGCGAGGCCGAAGGCCACGACGACGACGACGATCCAGGCGGAGATCGTCCGCCACGGGTGGGCCGCGGCGCCGAGGCCGAGGCGGTAGAGGATGCGAGTCACGGTGGTGCTCCCTGGGTGAGATCTGGTCTGTGGGAGCAGACTCGCGATTGGTACTTGGAGCCGACTGGGAACCGACTTGAGGACGGTGGGTCAGGCCGCGTCGTACCCGAGTTGTAACTCCGGGTGCCAGAGCTCGACCAGCACGGGTCGCCGGGACCCGCTCGTGACCCGGCGGGTGCCGGTGTGGACGACTCGAGATTGAGAGGCGCCGTCCGCAGACCCGCAATCCAACGCGCCCGTCGGCGCCCGAGGCCCCAGCCCTCAGGCGTCGGACGCCGGTGGTCACTCGTCCTCGGAGTCCCCTGCGCCGTCGCCCTCCGTGCCCAGCACGTTGAAGTCCTTGTCGAGGTGCACGTCGACCTGCGAGCCGTCGTCCAGGGTCACCTCGACCTCGTAGTAGCCCTCCTCGTCACCGACTTCCGTCTCGGTGACCTCGCCGCCGCCAGTGTGCTCGAGAGCTGCCTCCGAAGCCTTCTGGAGGGCATCGCCGGTGATCGGGGTGTCGGTGCCGTCGTCGTCGGTCGCGCCGGCTGCCACGGCGGCCCCGGCCCCCCCGAGCACGACGGCGGCGGCCGCCCCGGCGGCCAAAGCCTTGGATCGTGTGCGCATGATTCCACCCTTTCTTGCCTGGACTGTCGCTCCCCAGCCTGCGCCGCAGATGCTGAAGCCACCCTGAATGATCCGGGGCTCCCGGTCGCTCAGGTGGCCTGCGGCCGCCGTTCAGGGCACCTTCAGCACCCAACGCCCATGCTGCAACGACACAGCGACCCGATGTAGGAGGAGTCATGACCAACACAAAGACGACCAAGCATCGACGACCACATGTGACTGCGGCGATCCTGCCGCTGCTGCTGATCTTGGCGGCGTGCAGCGGCGACAGTGGATCCGGCGGCAGTGGATCCAGGACGTCGACCACACCGGCGGCGGCACCGACACCGAGCACACCCGCGCTCCCGGCGGGAAGTGAGCCAGTGGACCTCGATCCGGCCGACTTCACGGCCGGATCGGACCACCCCTACTTCCCCCTGGAGCCCGGGACCCAGTGGGCGTTCCGCGAGATTGACGAGAAGGGCGCGGTGGTGAACGTCGTGGTGACGGTCTCCTCCGAGACCCGCCAGATCGCCAACGGCATCGAGGCAGCCGTGGTCCGCGACACCGTGACCGAGGACGGCGAGCTTGTCGAGGACACCCTCGACTGGTACGCCCAGGACGCCGACGGAAACGTGTGGTACCTCGGCGAGGACACCGCGGAGTTCGAGAACGGGAAGCTGACCAGCCGCGAGGGTGCGTGGGAGGCCGGCGTCGACGGCGCGCTGCCCGGCATCATCATGCCAGCGGACCCGGCCGTTGGGATGAGCTACCGGCAGGAGTACTACGAGGGCAAGGCCGAGGACAACGGTGAAGTGCTGGCGCTGGACCAGCAGGCCGAGGTGCCGGCCGGCCACTTCGACGACGTGCTGATGACCGCGGACACGATCGCCCTCGAACCCGACATCCTCGAGTACAAGCTGTACGCCCCGGGCGTGGGAGTCGTGATGGCCCTCGGCATCTCGGGTGGCGGCGGCCGCGAGGAGCTCGTGTCGACCAAGATGGTGAAGGCCGAGACGGCGCGCGCCGCCGGCACGACTCCGCTCGGCGAGCACTACTAGCAGACACCGCCGCATCGAGGCGCAGGACTTCCTCCGAGGACAGCGGACCTGTCGCGGTGCCTGCAGGTCTACCGCCTGAACGCACCGCCGGCTGTGCCTGCTCAGAGGCCGAAGGCTGATCCTTCTTCGCGCCGTCGCGGAGGCCCGCTTGCTCGTGCTCGCAACCCTCGGCTCACCCTGGTCCAGATGAACGACACCATGACGCCGACCGCCAACGAAGCGACAACCGCCCAGACCTGGTGCCCGCTGTCCTCGAGCGGGGGGTAGACCTGCCAGTGCGTGAGGTAGATCCACAGGGATGCGGAGGCCAGCACGCCGGAGGCGGATGCGATCGGTGCTGGCATCCTGATCCGCAGGCCGAGGACCAGCAGCAGGATTCCGACGGCGACGATCGCCTCGCGGCGACCGTCGCCGAAGAACCCGGCGGTCGCGACGACCGCGAGAGCGGCGACGGCAAGGCGCTGCTTCGGAGTGCACGCGTAGGCGGCGCACATCCCGACCGCCACGCACCAGGCGACGACGCCAAGGGTGTAGCGCTGCGTCGAGTCGGCCTCGACACCAGTCCAGCCGTACCGCACACCCAGGGTAAGCGCGAGGAACACGAGCGCGCAGCGGAAGGGGGCTGCCTGCTGGAGCCGCGCCAAAGCGGGTACGGCGAGCAGTGCGGCCAGTCCGAAGTAGCACCACACCAGCGCCTCGAGGAACCAGAACTGCCACTGCTCGTCCCAGTTGTCGCCACCGAGCAGCCCGTTGAGAAGTAACGCGGTCGGCCAGTCGTACTGGTGGCCGACGGCGGCCATCACCCCGACGAACAGCACGACCGGGAGCACGACCGCGCCGGCGCTGCGCACCAGTCCGCGCACGCGCTCTCGCCGGTCCGGGACCGCGAGCTGGAAGCGCGCGAGGTTGTAGCCGGCGACGGCGAGCAGCACGTGCGCACCGCCCTGGAGCTGGAAGAGGTCGGCGTGCGTGATCACGACGAGCGTGATCGCGACGGCACGTAGCAGCACGGTGACGTCGACGGGCACCCCGCGCCGCCGGGTCGCTCCGGCAGCCGGCACAGCGCGCGTGGCCGAGGCGGCGAGCGCCACGGCGGACAGGGTCGGCCACGTCGGGGGCAGCGTCCCGATCCGCTCGCCGAGACGGGTGGAGACCTCGACGTACGACAGGGAGTCGCCTCCCAGGCCGACGAACGAGTCGTTCAGCGCGGCGTCCGGGCGGCCGAGCACGACCGCGTAGACGTCGCGGATCCCCTCGGCGGTGAGGGGACCGTCGAGGGCCGGTGTCCGCAGCGACTCCTCCCGCTCCACCTGGGTCCGGAGTGCGGAGTCGTCGGGCTTGCCGGCCGCGCTGACCGGCAGGGCATCGAGGACCACCACGCGCAGCGCGGCGCCCCGGAGCCCGCTGGCCGCCTCGACACGTTGGCGCACCCGCTCGCGGGCCCGGGCCCCGGCGACGAACGCCCACAGGCAGTCCGGTCGCGCGACCAGGCGGACGGTCTGGCCGGCGTCGGCGACCAGCGCCTCGACGCGGTCGAGGTCGATGCGGTGGCCGAGCACCTTGGCCTGCCGGTCGAGCCGCCCGACGACCTGGAACAGCCCGGCCTCCGTCACCTGGGCCAGGTCGCCGGTGCGTAGCTCGGACAGCTCGGCGCCGCGGGCCAGATCGGCGCGGGACCGGGCGTAGCCCATCATCACGTTGGGACCGGCGTACACGAGCTCGCCGGTCCCGGGCGGGGCATCGGGCACCGGCGCGACTCGCAGCGTGCCGCCCGGCACGGGAACGCCGATCGAGTCCGGGTGGTCGAGCGCGAGGTCGGGCGGCAGGAATGCGATCCGGGCGGTCGCCTCGGTCTGGCCGTACATCACGAACAGGTCGACACCATTCTCGCGGAGCAGGCCGGCGTGCCGGCGCACCCGGTCCGGCGCCATCCGGCCACCGGCCTGAGTCAGGTAGCGCAGCGAGGGCAGCCGCGGCAGGACGCGGCCGCCGAAGTCGACGGCGTCCAGCAGGGAGTAGGTGTGCGGTACGCCGGCGACGCCGGTCACCCCGGTCCGCTCGGCGAGGTCCCAGAAGCACTCGTCCGCGACCGACAGGTCCGTGAGGACGACGGCGGCGCCGACCAGCAGGTGGCTGTGCAGCACCGAGAGCCCGTAGCAGTAGTGCAGGGGCAGCGCCGTGATCGCCACGTCCGTCGGGCGGAGGTCGAGGTAGTCGGCGATGCTGCGCGCGTTGGCGAGCAGGTTGCCGCGCGAGAGCCGGACGAGCTTGGGCGACCCCGTCGACCCGGAGGTCGACATCAGCAGCGCGAGGTCGGGGTGCAGGCCGTCGACCGAACCGGGCCGGTACTCGTCGAGCAGGTGGGCGTGCCGGGTCGGGTCGCCGTCGGCGAGGAGCAGCACGGGGTGCCCGTCGGCGAGCGCGGCGAGGTAGCCGGCGACGAAGTCGACGGTCGGCCGGGCCTCGAGGGCGACGAGGTGCCGTGCCCCGAGGCGCTCGCGCTCGGCGACCAGGCCGGCGAGCTCGCCGTACGTGACGACTGCGTCGCCGGTGACCAGCGCCGGGTCCTCGGGTGCGCCACCGAGGAGCCAGTGGGCCGGGCGGACGACCGGGATCGTGCTCATCGCGCGTCCGCTCCGTCGTCCGCGCGGAACGCCAGCACCTCGCCGACCACGCGCACTCCGACCTGCGAGCCCGGCTGGGGAACGTCGGACGCGGGCACCCGCGCGGTGAGGTCGACCATGCGCTCGTCGCCGACGACCCGGGCCCGGACCGTCGCGTCGTGGCCGAAGAACGACACCTCGACGACCTCGGCGACCAGGCTGCCGGCCTCGTCCTTGGCGGTCACGGCGACCTGCTCGGGGCGTACGGCGAGCAGCACGCGGCCGTCCCGCTCGCCGCGGACCGGGACCGGCCCGAGCGCGCTGGTCGCGCTGCCGCCGACGGCCACAGCGGGCACCAGGGCGGCGTGCCCGACAAACGACGCCACCCGCGGGCTGGCCGGGTTCAGGTAGACCTCGGTAGGCGACGCCACCTGGAGGAACCTCCCATTCGCCATGACGGCGACCTGGTCGGCGAGCGACAGGGCCTCGCCCTGGTCGTGGGTGACCAGCAGCGCCGTCGCCTCGCTCGCACTGAGCGCCCGGGCGACGGCGCGGCCGGTCTCCTCGCGCAGACCGGCGTCCAGGGAGGAGAACGGCTCGTCGAGCAGCACCACGTCCGGTGCAGGGGCGAGCGCCCGGGCCAGCGCAACCCGCTGCTGCTGCCCACCGGAGAGCTCGTGCGGCTGACGGGTCGCGGCGGCGTGAGGCAGCTCAACGAGGTCGAGCATCTCCTCCACCCGTCGCCGACCCGTGGCGCCTCGTCGCGCCGACCCGAGACCGAACGCGATGTTCGCCGCGACGTCGAGGTGCGGGAACAGGGCACCCTCCTGCGGGACGTAGCCGATCCGCCGACGTCGGGGCGGCACCGGCCGCCCCTCCCCCGCAACCGCCCGGTCACCGAGGCGGATGGTGCCGGCGTCCGGCTCGAGGAACCCCGCGACCAGGCGCAGCAGCGTGCTCTTGCCGCAGCCCGACGCGCCAAGCACCGCGGTGAGGCCGCCGGGCACGTCGAGGTCGACGCCGTCGAGCACGCGCAGGTCGCCGAAGGACTTGGTCAGCCCGGTGACCCGCAGCCCGACCGTCGGGCGCGTCATGCCAGCCTCCTCGGGTTCCGGGACACCGCCGCGCGGCCGAGCAGCCACGTGGCGGGCACCGACAGCAGGATCAGCGCGAGCGCGAACGGAGCGGCGGCGCCGTACTCGACCGCGGACGCCCGCGACCAGAACTCGGTGGCCAGCGTCGACGTGCCGGTCGGCGCGAGGAGGAGGGTTGCGGTCAACTCGGTGCCGACGGCCAGCGAGACCAGCGCGACGCTGGCCGCGAGGCCCGGTAGCACGAGCGGCAGCGTCACGCGCCGAGCGGCGCCGGCGCGCGAGCAGCCGAGCGAGGTGGCGACATCCTCGAGGACCGGCGGCGCCAACTCGAGGGTGGACCGGACGCCGACGGCGGCGCGCGGCAGGAACATGATCACGTAGCCGACGACCAGGACCGGGAGGGTCTGGTACAGAGCGGGCACGGCGCGGATCGCGATCGTCACCAGCGCGAGGGCGACGACGATGCCGGGCAGGGCGTTCGCGGGGTAGACGGCCCGCTCGATCACCGTGACGAGCACGCCGCGGTAGCGGACCGCGAGCCAGGCGATCGGCAGGGCAGCGGCGGTGGCGAGCACCCCGCCGGCCACGGCGAGGCCCAGCGTCGCGCCGAGGGCGGCGCCGAGGTCGCCGCCGGGCAGCGACGAGGAGTTCCCGCGGACCAGCCAGCGCACCAGGCTGAGCAGGGGGACGCCGAGGCTCAGCACGGCCAGGCCGACCAGGGCGCCGACCCAGGCCGGCCTCGCGCGTCCGAGCCGGTGCCGGGTCGCCGCCCGCGCGACGCCGGAGCCGATCCGCGACCGCCTCCGGCGTCCCCGGGCGAGAGACTCGAGGCCGAGCAGGACCAGGCAGAAGGCGACGAGCACCATCGCGAGCATGGTCGCGGCGGGACCGTTGAAGGACACCCGGTACTGGTCGAGAATCCCGGTGGTCAGGGTCGGGTAGTTGAGTAGCTGCAGGGCGCCGTACTCGCCCAGCAGGTGCAGCCCGACCAACAGTGCCCCGCCGAGGACTGCCGGACTGATCGCCGGAAGCACGACCCGGAAGAACGAGGACCACGCGCCGGTGCCGAGGCTGGCGGCGACGTCCTCGACCGAGGAGTCCAGCCGGCTCAGCGCGGCCACAGTGGGCAGGTAGACCAGCGGGTAGTACGACAGGCTGACGATCAGCACGGCACCCCAATAGGACTGGACGGCATGCGTGGTGGAGATCCAGCCGTAGCCGTTGACGAACGCCGGCACCGCCAGCGGGGCGCACAGCACGCCGTGCCAGAGCCCAGGCAGGGGCAGGTCGGTGCGGACCACGAGCCAGGCGCAGCCGACCCCGAGCAGCATGCTCAGCGCCACGCCGCCGACCAGCAGCCGGGTGGTGTTCCAGAGCAGGTCGTCGAACCGCGGACGGGTCAGCAGGTCCCACGCCTCCGCGAACCCGAGCTCGGCCGTCGAGACGACCACGAAGCCGAGTGGCAGGAGGCTGGTGGCCGCGACCAGCAGCCCGAGCAACACCAGCACGACGGGTGGCCGCGCCGCCTCCCGACTCGGGCGGCGGGCCTCGGGCACCGTGGCGACGGCGGTCGGGACGCTCAGAGCACGAACCCCGCGTCGGAGAGCAACTCCACCACCTTCTCGCCGTCGAGATCGCTGACGGCGACGGTGGGAGGCTGCAGCTCGGTGAACGGCTTGACCGGCGGGTCCAGGCTGACCGCCGAGTTGAGCGGGTACTCCAGCGCGTAGCTGTCGGCCAGCGCCTGCTGGCCCTCCTCGCTCGTCAGGTAGGCGACGAACTGCTGGGCCTCGTCGGGGTGCTCGGCGTTCTCGAGTACGCCGGCGCCGGAGATGCTGACGAACGCGCCCGGGTCCTGGTTGCCGAAGTAGTGGAGCTGGCTGTTGTCGCTGTTGTCACCGGACTCGGCCTGGTCGCGGTACCAGTAGTAGTGATACTCGATGCCAGTGGCGATCTCACCGGAGTTGACCGACTCGAGCACGACGTTGTTGCCGTCGTACACGGTGCCGTTGGCCTGCAGCCCCTCCAGCCACTCCCGGGTCGCGTCCTCCCCCTCGAGGTCGAGGACCGCGGCGACGATCGCCTGGAAGTCCGCACCCGTCGGGGAGAACGAGACCCCGCCCGCCCACTCCGGCTCCGCGAGGTCCATGATCGAGTCCGGCAGGTCGTCCTCACTGACCAGATCCGGGTTATAGACAAGGACCGTCGAACGGGCCACGAAGCCAGTCCACAGTCCGCTGTCGGGGCGGTACTCGGCAGGGATCGGCTCGATCGCCGCGGCGTCGAGAGGCGCGAACAGCCCGGCACGCTCGACCGCCGAAATGGCCGGGGTGTTCTCGGTCAGGAACACGTCCGCCGACGAGGCGTCACCCTCCTGGATCAACTGCGCCGCCAGCTCCGAGTCCGAACCGTGGCGCAGCTCGACCTCGATGCCGGTCTCTTCCTCGAACTTCGGCGCGATCTCCTCTAGGAGCTGCTCGTGCTGCGCGTTGTAGACCACGAGCTTGGGACCGTCGTCATCGGAGCAGGCGGCACCGCCCAGCGACACGACAAGGAGGAGGACCAAGGCAGACGGCAGGCGCTTCACGGGAGGACTCTCTGTGCATCGGGCTGTGGGAGTAAGGAGAGGCTTACCTTAATGCACTCAGGGCGTGACCAGGACCCGAGGTCCATCAACTCCATCCCGAGCACAACCGGCGCTCCCCGACCAGTACGACATGGGCACTGAGTGCTCAGACACCGATCCGCTCGAGGTAGAACTGGCCGAGCCCGCTCGCGCCGAGGATGGAGGCCCAGGCGCCTAGCAGCATGAACGGCCCGAAGGGAACCGCCGTCTTGCGGTGCGCCCGCCGGCCGAGCATCAGCAGCACCCCGGCGATCGCCCCGAGCAGGAACGCGCCGAACGAGCTCGTGAGGAACGCCCCCCACGAGATGGCGGCGGTCATCCCCCCGATCACCCCGGCGAGCTTCACGTCTCCGAACCCGATGCCGCCGGGCGCCGCGATCGCCACCACGAAGAAGAAGCCGAACAGCAGGGCTCCTCCGATCGCGGCTCGCAGCATGCCCTGGGCGCCGACTCCGAGCGCGAGCAGGACGGCGAGCACCGGGTAGGACGGCAGCACCAGCACGTTGGGCAGCCGGTGCACGTCCAGGTCGATCAGCGCCAAGGCCACCGCGATCCCCGCGAAGGCGAGGTACGCAGCCAGCAGCATCGGCTGGTCGGCGAAGCGCCAGCCCACCAGTGCGAAGAGCAGCCCGGTGGCCGCCTCGACGATCGGATACCGCGCGCTGATCGGCTCCGCGCAGTCGTAGCAGCGACCCCGCAGGGCCAGCCAGCCGAGCACCGGGATGTTGTGACGGTTCCGAATCGGCGTACGACAAGCCGGGCACGCGGACGGCGGGCTCACCACGGACTTGCCGAGCGGGACCCGATAGGCCACCACGTTGACGAACGAGCCGATCGCGAGACCGAGCACGCCCGCCAGGCAGGCGACCAGTGCCGGAGGCAGGTCGCTCATCTCTGGTGGCTCCAACTCAGGACGGAGACCTGCCGCGCGCCGGCAACGGACGTCCCGGTCGGATCCCACACTTGCACGCGTGCCGTCAGCGCGAGCGTGCCGGAACTGCTGCAGGTGCTCGAGCCGGGACACAGATAGACCTTGAGCTGAACCAAGGTGCCATCCAGCCCGAGCCCGGGCGAGGCATCGGGCAGCTCGATCACCGCCCCGGGGAATGCAAATGCCCCGGTCGACTCGATGTAGATCGATCGGGCGATCACGCCCCACCGGAAGACCTGGGCGGTCATGTTGCCGAGGCCGATGTCCAGCCGCGCCAGCGGCACGTACGTGGTGCCCTGCAGGTACAGCTGGCCCTTGAAGTTGTGCTCCGAGTACAGGACGCTGCACCCGCTCCCGATCACCGCCAAGCAGTTCCCGGGAACCGCCGCGGCGGTCTCGCCGCGCACCTGCGGAACGTAGTACTCCAGCTCCAGCCGTACGGCGTCGAGCTCGGCGGACTGGTTCCGGCCCACCGAGGCGGTGTAGGTGATGTTGGCGCCGGTGAAGCCGGAGTCGTGGACGCCCTTGGCGAGGACCCCCCACTGGGCCGCGGTGAGGGTCGCCTTGAGATCGAGGGTCTGGGTGGTGAGTGTTCCCGGTCGGCCGAGGTCGAACGCCGCGAGCGCGGTGCTCGCCGTCGGGGCGATCCGGATGGTCGAGGCCGTCCCGGCGTTGTTCTGCGC
The DNA here is from genome assembly GCA_963716655.1 of uncultured Actinomycetota bacterium. GTDB lineage: Bacteria > Actinomycetota > Actinomycetes > Propionibacteriales > Nocardioidaceae > Nocardioides. The sequence goes on from CAVQTV010000001.1 coordinate 1,134,989, forward strand.
GGACTTGTGGCGCACGACCAGGCGGGCCGCCTTGAGGACCGAGCCCTGCGGCACACCCGTAGCGAAGTCAGACATGGTGATGCTCGCCGTCTGGTTGCTGTTGGGCCCGGTGCCGTCCCGCTGCCAGACCGCCTTGGCGCCGTCGTCCTGCTGCAGAGCGGCGGCCGTCAGGACCCCGGACCCCGGCGACTCCACGAAGGTGCCCGCAGCAGCGACGACCGGCGTGCCGGTCGGTGTCAGCGCCGTCGCGCCGCCGAGCACCGTGAGTGCCGAGGTCGTGCCGGCCTTCTGCCCGTAGACGACGATCGGGGGCCGGTTCGCCCGGTAAGTGCCACACAGCTCCACCTGCGGCGCAGTGCTCGGGGTGTTGCCAGCGATCCGCATCCGGCTCTCTCCACCGAACACGAACTGCACACCCTGCGAGGTCGTGCTGGAGATCGGGCTCTGGCAGGCCCCAGGGATCGTCGGGTTCGCGGGAGGGACTGCGATGATCGCGCCGGCGGCGTTCGTCGGTGTGCCGGCCACCAACTTTCCGGTGGTGATCGACCATTCGTTGTCGCTGCTGGAGCCGGTGACCCCGGACTCGTAGAGCGGATCGCCCGACCGGTTGTGGAAGTCGAAGTAGTAGGTCCCCGGCTTGAACCAGAAGACCCTGTTGCACGTCGTCGTGATCGCCTCGAGAGCGTCGGCGTCGTCGTAGTAGCCAGGCTCGAAGGTGAGGACGCTTCCGGAGCAGGCCGGTACCGTGCGCAGGGGCGGCAGCCCGGTCAGGTCGCTGGGCAGGTTCGGGTCCGGTGCCATGCTTCCGGAACCGCAGTTCGTCGAGAATCCAGGTGACACCGTGATCGTTCCGGAGCAGCCGGTGCGGGCTCGGACGTCCGCGGCCTCCACCTCGATCGGGCGCTCGGCGACGATGTTCGAGTTGGACCAGATGCTGCCGCGGACCTTGAGCACGTTGCCGTTGGTCTTGGAGTGCAGCCCATTCTCCCCGCCGGCGCCGAGAGTAAGGATCGCGTTGCCGGGACGGTTGGCGCTGGTCACGATGCGCGCCGTGCCCTGGGCCCCGGTCGCGACCTCAGCGACGCACTCGACATACGCCGAGGTCGGTGCGTCGCCGCTCGCACTCGCCGGGTAGAAGTTGCTCAGGAGCAACCCGTCCTTCGGCGTGAGGATGCTCGCATTGTTGTCGCGCCCGAAGCATCCGTCGCCCACAACGTTGCTGAACGCCCAACCTGCCGGCTTGGTGTCGGTGCCCGTCCAGTGACCGGTGCGCAGGCCGTTGATCGCGATCTGGCCGGCCCCGTCGGCGGCGTACGTCGAGCCGGCGACCTCGCGCAGGGCAACGGTCGCCCTCAGCGAGCCGTCGCCTCGGGTGAGCACCGTGCCGACCACGAGCGCGACCGTGGTCACCACGATCAGCGCGATGACCAGGATCGCTCCGTTGTCCTGGCGGAGCCGTCCGGCGTTCATGTCTGCCTCCGTTCACCCGAGAGCGTCGCTTCAAAGATCGGCAGGTCGCGGCCGCTGCCGTCGCGCACCCTCAGCGAGATGGCCACCCGCGAGGGCACATCGGCGCCTGCGCCGGTGCACGCAGTAGCGGTGCCCGCGGTGTTCCGGCAGACCACCGTCGGCACGGTCACCAGACTGTTGGCCACCTGCACGCTGGACGGCTGGGTCCCGCAGCGCACTCGGAGCAGCTCGAACGAGCCGTCGTCGGGGAGCGCCGCGTAGGTGACCTTGACGAGGGTCGGAGCGGCACTCGACGTGAGTGAGCTGTACTCGCTCCACCCGAGCGTGACGACCGCGGTTGCACCTGTAGGGAGCCCACACGCTGGGAGATCGACGGACTGCTGCAGCGGGAAGGAGTGCGACACGTCGTCGTAGGTCTCAGCCCGCACGCCGACGCTGGCCACGTCGCGCTGCCAGTAGGCCGCGGCGAACTGGACGTCGTGGGACTCCGTCAGCCGCGCCTGCGTGTCCACGGTGTTGCGCAGGTAGCTGAGCACGATTCCGGTCAGGGCGACGGAGATGAACCCGACGATGGCGACCGAGATCACCAGCTCGATCAGGGTGAACCCGTCGTCGTCGCTCAGCTCCTCGCGGATCGGAGCGCCCGTCGAGGTGCTCATGAGCAGAGCGCCATCGTTGCGCCGCAGGGCCTCCGGAGCAGAACGGTGAGCTTCTCCGCCGCGCGCCCGTCGCTGCTTTCGACTGTGATCTCGATCTGTTGCACCCCGGTGTCGTTGCCGGAGCAGGATCCGGCGACTCCCCCTCCCGGAGGTACCCGCAGTGCGGCGGCGTGGCTGGCCGTGTAGCCAGCCGGCAGCTCGCCGGCGAAGCCGATGATGGCAGGGCCGTAGGCACCGGGGCCGGCACATGGGACGTAGCGGCTGGACGCGGCCGCCACGTAGCCCTCGATCGCCTCGGCGTAGCTGCGCGCGTAGGCCCCGCCAGTGGTCTGCTTCCGGTGGATGTCGGACGCGGTAACGCTCATCTGGAGCCCGGCGACGATCGCGACGCCGGCGACACCGAGGATCGCAACGGCGACAAGGAGCTCGACGAGCGTCTCCCCGCGATCGCTCGACCCGCGCCTCCGTAGGCGTTCCATCTCAGACGTCCACCTGGTTGAAGATGCCGTACATCGCCGAGATCAGCGCGACGGCGACGAAGCCGACGATCAGGCCCATCGCGATGATGACGATCGGCTCGAACAGCGCGGTGAGCTTGGCGACCTTGTAGTCCAGCTCGGTCTCGTAGTACTCCGCGGTGACTGTGAGCTGGGTGTCGAGCGACCCGGTGTCCTCCCCCACGCGCAGCATCTGGGTCGCGGTGCCCGGGAACAGGCCGGTGCGGGCGAGCGGCCCGGCCACGCCCTGGCCTTCCAGCATCTGCTCGGTGACCTCGCCGAGCCGTCGGATGTAGACCCGGTTACGCAGCGCCTCGGTGGTCACCGCGAGCGCCTCCGTCAGGTTGACGCCGGCGCTCACCATCGACCCGAGCACGCGGCAGAACCGCTCGACCAGCGCGTACTGGATGGTCTGTCCCAGCACGGGTGTCTTGAGTAGCACGGCGTCGCGCGCGTACTTGCCCCGCTGGGTTCGGGTGACGGCGAAGTAGAGCAGCGCCAGTCCGACAGCGCCGGCGAGCAGCGCCCACCACCAGGTCCCGAGGAAGCCGGTGAACCCGAGCAGCATCCGGGTCGGGAGCGGCAGCTCAGCGTCGAGATCGGCGAAGAAGTCCTCGAACCTCGGCAGCACCCAGACGGCCAGCACCAGGACGGTGACGACGGACATCGCCGCGACGACCAGCGGGTACATCATCGCCGACTTGATCTTGCGTCGCGCCTCGAGGTCCCGCTCGAGGTAGGTGGACAGCTGGGACAGCACCGTGTCCAGCTCACCCGTGAGCTCCGCCGAGCGGACGATGCCGCGGTAGAACGGCGGGAAGACCTTGGGGTACTTGTCGAGGCAGTCGGAGAACCGCTCGCCGCCGCGCAGGCCGTCCTCGATCTCGTTCATCATCCGGCGCACCGAGGAGTTGTCGCTCTCGGTGCCGATGGTGTGCACCGCTTCGAGGATCGGCAGGCCGGCACGGAGGAACGCCGCGATCTGGCGCGAAAGGTGCATGACCTCCACACGCTTGATGCGCGGGCCGGAGATCTCGTACTGGAGCACGCCCTTCTTCTCGGTCACCTGCAGGCCGCGGACCTGTCGCTCGTACAGCGCGACCTCCGCGTCCGAGCGGCTCGCCGCCTTGTGCGTCCCCTTGACCTCCTGGCCGTCGATGTTGACTCCGACGTAGGCGAACTTCGGCATGGTCAGGCTCCTGCCACGTAGATCGAGCGCATCACTTCGGCGGTCGTCGTCGCCCCGTCGCGCACCAGCGCAACCGCCTGCTCCTGGAGCGTGCGCATGCCCTGGCTGCAGGCCAGCTTGCGCATCTCGTCGTGAGGGGCGCGGTCGACGACCAGCTCGCGCACCTCGTCGGTCACGGTCAGCAGCTCGTACACCCCGATCCGCTCGAGGTAGCCGGTGTGAGCACAGAAGTGGCACCCGACACCGTGTTGGAACCCCTCGGTCGCCTCCACCCGGTCGCCGAAGTTCCGGAGGAAAGCGAGCTCATCGGGCGAGGGCGCGTACGGCTCCAGGCAGTTGGTGCAGTTGCGTCGCACCAGGCGCTGGGCGACCACCGCGGTCACCGACGACGCGACCAGGAACGCCTCGATCCCCATGTCCACCAGGCGGTAGAGCGCCGAGACCGCCTCGGTGGCGTGTAGCGAGGAGAGGACCAGGTGACCGGTGAGGGCAGACTGCACGGCGATCCGCGCGGTGTCGACGTCCCGGATCTCGCCGACGAGGATGATGTCGGGATCCTGGCGCAGGATCGACTTGAGTCCCCCGGCGAAGGTGATGCCGGCCTGCTCGTTGATCTGGATCTGGTTGATCGAGTCGAAGGTGTACTCCACCGGGTCCTCGATCGTCATGATGTTGCGGTCGGGGGTGTCGAGCTCCCCGAGTGAGGCGTACAGCGTGGTGGTCTTGCCACCACCGGTCGGCCCGGCGCAGATGACCATGCCGTACGGCGAGTGGATGAGCCCGTTGTACCGGTCCACGGTGTCCGGCCGCATGCCGAGCTGCTCGAGCCGGAGAAGGGAGCGGGACTTGTCGAGCAGACGCAGCACGACCTTCTCGCCGCCGACCACTGCGGTGGTCGCGACGCGGATGTCCACGTCGCGTCCTTCGACCTGGAGTGAGATCTGCCCGTCCTGGGGTCGCCGCCGCTCGACAATGTTCATCCCGCCGAGGATCTTGATCCGGCTCACGACCGCGGGACCGACCGAGCCGGGGAGGTCGAGCACGTCGGTGAGGGCGCCGTCGATGCGGTAACGGACCCGGACCCGCTTGCCCGCCGGCTCGATGTGGATGTCGGAGGCACGGTCACGCAGGCCCTGGGTGATGATCATCTGCACCACCTGGACAACCGGCGCGTCCTCATTGACCTGGGCGCCCTCCGGCCGGTCGGCCTCCTGCCGAAGGCTGTCGCGCGCCTCGAACGCCAGGAGCTGGCCGCCGACCTCGCGGGTTGCCCTGTACTCGGTTGCCAGCGCGCGCTCCATGGCCTGGTGCGTGGTGACCGCAGGGACCATAGGGCGCCCCAGGGCGGCGCGCACCGCCGCCACGTGCTCGGGCGACGGGTCGACGACGGCAACGACGACGTGGTGGTCATCGGCGCTGATCGGCAGCGCCCGCAGGGTCGTCGCAAGGTCGCGCGGCAGCAGCGCCACGGCGTCCGGGTGCGGGTCGGTGGTGCGGAAGTCGACCTCGTCGACCCCGTAGTACCTCGCCAGCGTGCGCGCGAGCTCGTCGTCGCTGATTGCCCCGGTCTCGATCAGCTTCTCGGCCAGCGTGCCGTCCGGCCCCGTGTTTCGCGCGGCGTCGAGCTGGTAGGGCTCCAACCGGCGCACGGCGATGAGTGCACCGGCGAGGCGGTCGTCGTATGCCTCGACGCTCACGAGAGGCGAGGGGGGCAGCTCGTCGTGCCGGTGTCGCGCCCGCATCTTCATCTCGTCACGCCCTCGCCATGCTCGCGTGTCGCGGCCGGGTCTCGATGTCCTGCGGGTAGAGGCTTCTGGCAGCCGCATCCGCCTCACTGACCGTGCCCTCCTGGACCAATCGCGAGAGCGACTGCTCCAGGGTCTGCATGCCGTCCTGGGAGCCGGTGACCAAGCAGTTGCGCAACTGGTGGGTCTTGCCCTCCTTGACCAGGTTGCGCACTGCCGGCGTCGCGACGAGGACCTCGTACGCCGCCGTCATCCCGCCTCCGATCTTCGGGACCAGACGCTGGTAGACGACGCAGCTCAGGGCCGCCGCCAGCTGCACCCGGATCTGCGCCTGTTGCTCGGCCGGGAAGACGTCGATCATCCGGCCGATGGACTGCGCGGTGTCGTTGGTGTGCAGCGTCGCGAAGACGAGGTGGCCGGTCTCGGCCACGGTGAGGGCGAACCGGATGGACTCCAGGTCGCGCATCTCGCCGACGAGCAGCACGTCCGGGTCCTCGCGCAGGACACTGCGCAGGGCGTCGGGGAAGGTGGCGGTGTCGGTGCCGACCTCGCGCTGGTTCACGACGGCGACCCGATGGTCGTGGACGTACTCGATCGGGTCCTCGACCGTGATGATGTGGCAGCCACGGGTGCGGTTGATCAGGTCGATCAGCGAGGCCAGCGTCGTCGACTTGCCGGAGCCGGTCGGCCCGGTCATCAGGACCAACCCCTGGTGGCGCAGCGCGAGGTCGCTCAGCACCCGCGGCAGCCCGAGCTCGTCGGTGGACGGGATAGTGCGCGGGATCATCCGCAGTGCCACCGCGGTCTGCCCTCGCTGGGTGAATGCGTTGCCGCGGACCCGGGCGTTCTCGCGCCAGGAGAAGGAGAAGTCGTACTCGTGGCTGGTGTCCCAGGACCGCGCCTGGTCCGGGGTCAGCACTTCGGCGAGCAGCCCGTCGCAGTCGTCGGCGCTGAGCACGGCTGCCCCCGGTGCCGGACTCAGCGTGCCGTCGAGGCGCAGCATCGGCGGCAGGCCGGCGGAGAGCAGGAGATCGGTGCCGCCGGCTTCCCAGAGCAGGGCGAGCAGCGCGTCGATCCGGCTGCCGATGCGGTGGACGTGGTTGTGCATGCGAACCCCTGAGCGTCGAGTCGAGTGGAACCGGGAGGTGTTGGCCGGTAGGAGGGCCGCGCCCCGGCGCGGCCCTCCTAGTGGGCGTCAGAGGGTGGTGCAGTCGGTGGCGGTGAGCACGCCAGTCGTACCGTTGACAGCGGTGACGTACTTCGGCGTGGACCGGAGGAACTGGTCGTCTCCCGCGGTCGTCAGCTCTGCCAGGGTCGGGTAGTCGCCCAACTTGGCGTAGTAGGCCTCGACCGCGGTCTCGACCGTGGCGACCTCGGCCTTGCACGCGGAGGCCTCGCCGCGGTCCTGGATGCCGCGGACCGAGAAGACCACGATCCCGGCGAGGACGCCGAGGATGACGATGACGATGAGAAGCTCGATCAGGGTGAATCCGCTCTCGTCCTTACGGACCTTGCGGACTCGGGTGAGCGTGTTCTGCAGCATGACGAATTCCTTTGTCTGGACGGAATGGTGAGCCCCCGAGCGCCGCGCTGAGTGCACCGCGCCACGTCAATCCACCCGTCTCGTCTCCGGCCCCGCTTACCCAAATCTGAGGACGAGAACCGACCGACTCCGGACGGATGTCCAGACCAGCCCTGAGTTCCTATGAGCGATCCGCTCGCATCCTTCCGCGAAGCGGACTATGGCGCCGTCGCCCAATGAGGAGTAGGCAGGATCCACCGGCGGTGCCGGACCGGGCACTGCCCCGTCCACGAGAGGAGCGGGCCGTGTACGCACGTTCAACCACGTTCCACGGAAGGCCCGAGAACATCGACGCGGGCATCAACTTCGTCAAGAACGAAGCCGGACCCACGCTCACCAAGACCGAGGGCTGTCGCGGCCTGTCGCTGCTGGTCGACCGCGAAAGCGGCCAGTGCATCGCCACAAGCTCGTGGGAGAGCAAGGAGGCCATGGGCGCCAGCGACGAGCAGCTACGCCCGATCCGCGATCGCGGCCGGGACATCCTCGGCGCCACCATGCAGGTCGACGAGTGGGAGATCGTCGTGATGCACCGCAACAACCACGCCGAGTGCTGCCGAGTCAGCTGGCTCGAGGGTGACCTCGACACCATGACGGAGACGTTCCGGGTCGGGATCCTCCCTGAGCTCGAGCGAACCCCCGGATTCTGCAGCGCCAGCCTGCTGGTGAACCGATCGACCGGCTTGGGCTGCGCCACCACGGCCTGGGAGACCCACGAGGCAATGGAAGCCAGCCGCGCGGCCGCGGACGACATGCGCAGCAGGGCAGCCAGTGAGGCGAGCGGCGAGATCGTCGACGTGCACGAGTTCGACCTGGCCTACGCGCACCTGCACGTCCCTGAAATGGCCTGACGACCACGTCGTAAGACCGTGCCCGTCCCAGGCGGGCTCGGTCGCCCGGCATGCGAAGTGCGTCATTGCGCCGCGGACGCAAGAAGTCATGGCTTCCAGCTGACCGCTCTGCACACGGGCGTCTGGATCTTGGCCCGCCAATGCCGAGAGTTCGCTAGTGGAGGACCTAGTGATCGACGACTGGTGTTCGGCGAGCGGTCCCCCGGTTGAGAGCCAGATGTCCCCCGAGATAGCCCGCACCCACCATGACCAGGTTTCCCGCGAGGGCGAGCTTCGTGCCGGCCGCGTGCCGGCCCCCCAGCCGCGCGACTAGGGAGCCGAGGAGAAGGAAGGTTGCAGCATCTGTGCCCAGCGCGTGAACTGCGCCGATCCGGCGTTCGGTGCCTGACATCTCCGCCCAGTCGCCGGTGCCCGCGAGGGCGGTCGGCCCGGACGCGACCAGTCCGATCCCGACCAAGAGTTTCGCGCTGTGACGTGACGCGTGCCCGCCGGCTAGGTCGAGGATGGACGCGCCGAGCCAGCACCCGAGGGTGACGTCTGTGAGCAACGGATGCACCGAATGGCCGAGTGCGTCGGTGTGAAGCGGGCTGCGCCGTGCCCACTCGATCACCGGCCCGTAGATCAGCTCTTGGGCGTCGGCGACTCGCTCGGAGACTTGGCTCTCGCCGACAGCCCGCACTACCCGCTGCGGCAAGGGAATCGATGCCACCTCCCCAAGATACGCCGACTCGCGGGGTGCAAGTGCCGGGGCCGCCGGCGTGCCGCGGTTACGGGAAGAGAACGCGCGTCCTTCCGCATCTGTCCCAGGTCGCAGGTGCCCGGGAGAGGTGCGAACAACCTCTGGAAAGTCAGTAGCCCGGCGCCGGCGAGTGCCATCATGGCGAGGTTGGCCAGGACCAGAATCGACCCGAAGGGCGCGGCATGCATTGCGTGATGTGGACCTATGCTGTTCCACCGGCGCTGAATGAGCCGGCGATCAGGCGCCTCTTCACCGAAGTAGCGACCAATTATCTCGACGTACCCGGTCTGGTGAGGAAGTACTTCGGGTTCACCGAAGACGCGGAGTCGGTCATCGGCATCTACCTGTGGCACTCGAGGGAAGCAGCTGAGGCGTTCTACACGCCCGAGTGGATGGCCGGTGTGACCGCTCGCTGGGGAACGGCACCTCGGAGGGAAGAATGGGTCGTGCCCGTTGTCGCCGAAACACATGACGGCACGGTCGTGGTCGAGCAGGCCATCGGGCCTTCCGCGTCCCCGACTCGCTAATTCCGCCCGTAGCTGTCGACGGCGACCACCCAGCTCACCGGCTGCGGTTGCGGCCAGGACCGTGGTGGTTCGGATCGCGAAGTCTGCCGGCATCTCGCGCCACATGAGCCCTGCTCGCTGAGGCACGCTGCAATCGCCAACGCTCTCGAAGCGGGCGTGCCGCTATGCGACGCACAGATCCTCGCCCGCCACGCCTGACCCGCGTCAAGAGGTTGGCAGGGCTTCGCTCGATTGAAATGATCACCGACTCGATCCGACAACTTCTCGGCGAGGCACTCTGGACAAACGCCCCGTGACGGGGTTCTCTTTCCCTGCCCGCAGCCACCCGCCGCGGACACATCGCCGCCATGAGCGGCTCTCGGGAGGAACGATGTCCACATCCGTGCGTCGGGGCCTTGTCGGCCTCACGGCAGCCGCACTCGCGGCCGGCCTGATCTACGCAGCCACTCCAGCAACAGCCACTCCGGCAACAGCCGCGCCGGCAACAGCCGCGCCGGACACCGGCGGGGGCGGGCTGGACAAGCACGACCGCGAGCTGCTCGCCGAGGCCCAGGCAAACGGCGAGTCCTCGGTCACCCTGCTCGTCGCCTCGAAGAGGGGTAGCAACCGGGCCGTCGCCGACGCCCTCACCCGCCTGGGCGCCACCGTGCAGAAGCGCGACGACGACGTCAGCTACCTGCGGGTGTTGATCCCCGCGCGCAACGTCAAGCGCGCAGCCGAGGTGAACGGCATCGAGGCACTCGATCTCGACGAGGTCATCCCGCTTGAAGACCCGCGGCCCGAGGGTGCGCAACCTCCGACGCCGCAGACGCCGCCTGGCGCCACCACCCCCAACGTGAACCCGTACATGCCGATCGGGGAGACCAAGGCCGCGCAGTTCACTGCGGCCAACCCGACCTGGGACGGACGCGGCACGACCATCGGCATCGTCGACTCCGGCGTGGACCTCGACCACCCCTCGCTGAAGACCACGTCAACCGGTGAGCGCAAGATCACCGACTGGGTGACCTTGACCGACCCGTTCACCGACGATGACCCGACCTGGCTCGACATGAAGGACCAGGTCAGCGGAGCAGGGTTCACCTACCAGGGTGTGGCCTACACCTCGCCCGGCGCGGGCTCCTACCGCGTCGCCCTGTTCAACGAGCGCGACCCGCGTCTCGGCGGCGAGGTCGGCAGCGACGTGAACCGGGACGGCAACCCGGCCGGCACCAGCGGGATCTTCGCGGTGCTGTGGAACGCCACGTCGAACGACGTCTGGGTCGACACCGACCAGGACCGGTCCTTCGCCGACGAGAAGGCGATGACCGACTACCGGGTGCGCAACGACGTCGGCCGCTTCGGCACCGACAAGCCCGCGACGCCCGTCAACGAGTCCATGCCGTTCGTCGTGCAGACCGACGGCAAGCAGAAGGCCGTCAACATCGGCATCGTCTCCGGCGCGCACGGCTCGCACGTCGCGGGCATCGCTGCCGCCAACGCCATGTTCGGCGGCGACATGAGCGGGGCCGCACCCGGCGCAAAGCTGAAGTCGGTGCGGGTCTGCATGTTCATCACCGGGTGCACCTCGCACGCGCTGATCGAGGGCATGATCTGGATGGCCAAGCAGGGCAACGTCGACGTGATCAACATGTCGATCGGCGGCCTGCCTGCGCTCAACGACGGCAACAACACCCGAGCGGTGCTCTACAACCGCCTCATCGAGCAGTACAACGTCCAGATCTTCATCTCCGCCGGCAATAGCGGCTCGGGCATGAACACCGTCGGTGACCCCTCGGTCGCCTCTAAGGTCCTCAGCGTCGGGTCTTACATCAGCAACGACACCTGGCAGATGAACTACGGGTCCGGCTCGGACTTCGCGGACAACCTGCACGGCTTCAGCTCGCGGGGTCCCCGCGAGGACGGCGGGTTCAAGCCGGAGGTCGTGGCGCCGGGTTCGGCGATCTCCACCGTCCCGACCTGGCAGGAGGGCGGGCCGGTGGCCGGCACCTACGCGCTGCCGCCGGGCTACGCCATGTTCAACGGCACCTCGATGGCCTCGCCGCAGACGGCCGGCGCGGCGGCGCTGCTGGTCAGCGCCGCACAGCAGACCGGCGTCCAGCACCAGCCGGCCCAGCTTCGCCAGGCGATGAAGTCGACCGCGCGGTTCATGAACCGCTACGGCGCGTACGAGCAGGGCAACGGGCTGATCGACGTCCAGAAGGCGTGGGACCTGCTCAAGCAGAAGATCCAGCCGGTCGAGATCAGCTCCTCGGTCCCGGTCAGGACGGCCCTTTCCGGCTTCCTGGCCCGTCCGGGCGTCGGCGAAGGCATCAACGACCGCGAGGGCGTCAAAGCCGGTGACAGCTACGACCGCACCTACACCTTCACCCGCACCTCGGGCGGCGGCGGCGCAATCTCGTACAACCTGTCCTGGGTCGGCAACGACGGCACCTTCTCCTCGCCGACAACGTTGTCGCTGGGCCTGAACTCACCCACCACGCTGAAGGTCGGGGTGAACCCGGACGACACGGGCGCGCACTCGGCGATCCTCAACGTGGACAACCCTGCCACGCCGGGCATCGACTACCAGACCCTGAACACGGTCGTCGCCTCCGAGAAGTTCACCCAGGCGGGCAACTACACGGTGACCAAGACCGGGTCGCTCGGTCGCAACCAGACGACGTCGTACTTCTACGACGTCCCGGCCGGCACCCCCGCGTTCAAGGTGGACTTGGAGGGTGGCGGGAGCGCTCCGGGCGCCGGTCAGATCCGGTTCCTGCGGTTCCACCCGTACGGCGTCGGCATCGACAGCAACGCTTCGACCAGCTGCTACAACCCCTCCGCCGGCAGCTGTGTGGGTTCGCCGACCAGCCGCACGGTGAGCAACCCGCAGGCGGGCGTCTGGGAGGTCACCGTCGAGGCGCGGCGCACCTCGGACGCGGATCCCGTGCCGTACACGCTGACCGCGTCGATCCTGGGCGTGACCGTCTCGCCGAACCCGGATGTCGTGGAGTCCGCTCCCGTCGGCACCCCGGTGAGCCGCAGCTACACAATCACGAACATCCTCGGTGCGTTCACCGGTCGTGCCGTGGGCACCACCTTGGGCAGCGCCAAACGTGGACAGGAGACGATCGCGAACCTGCAGCAGAAGCAGTACGCCGTGCAGGTGCGGGCCGGTTCCACCAGCCTGCGCGCCACCATCGGTGGCACGTCGGACAAGGCAGCGGATCTCGACCTGTTCGTGTTCAACTGCACCAGCGGGACATGCGTGCAAGCCGGGTCGTCCGCGGACGGTGACTCCGAGGAGTCGGTGACCATCAACAACCCGGCGGCGGGCGCCTGGGTCGTGCTCGTGGACGGGTTCGCCGTCCCGGCGGGCACAACGACGTTCGACTACGTGGACGTGTTCGCCAACCCGGCGTTCGGGGCGGTGGCCGTCACCGACGCCAACGCGTTGCGTCCGGCCGGTAGCACGTGGACGGTCCCGGGCGCGGTCACAGCCAACGAAGCGCCGGCCGCGGGCCGGGCGCTGCTCGGTGCGGTGCAGGTCCGCACCGACGCGAGCGTGCTGGTCGGCAGCGGCGACGTGGTTGTCCAGCAGGTGCGGTAGGCCTGTTCAGCTCAGCGAACGGCGGCGACCGGGATTCTGGTCGCCGCCGTTCGCGTCCCGTCTCGTGTCTCAGCGCACGCCGACTACTCGATGACTTGCGACGGGAAGCTTTGAGTTCGATCCTTTCGGCGGCGACCCGCCCCGCACATGCGCTGCCTCGATCTCTGCTTCTCTGATCGCCTCCGGGCCGGCACAAGATGGCCTTTCCATCCTGTACCTGAGGGGCATCGAAAATTGGTCTTCGGCTGCCACCCTGGGCGAGGTGCCCTGGAGTATCGACAACTTCTCTGACTCATGTGGCGTAGCAGCGATCGAGACCCGTACCGAGGTCGTGACCCACGGCGATGGAAGTATGAGCGGGACGCTTACAGCCGAGAACCTCAGTTCGGGAGCAGTGCTGGACGGTATCGACCTCGGCGAGACCGTCGACCCGGATTCTGAGGCACACTGGACCAGCAGTTGGCGCTACGAGTACGACGGCTGCTCCCTCAACGCGAACGCCGAATGCGAGGACGGCGACGTAACGGCGGTCGGCTCCGGTGACTGGGTTGGCGGCAACACCATCGAGTTCGACGGGTCCGATTCCAGCGGAGAGATCGACACCTACACCTGGGATTTTGGCGACGGCAACGCAGGCAGTGGCGCCAACCCACGTCTACGACGAGCCCGGCGAATACGCGATCACCCTGACGGTGGCGAACAGCAGCAACAGCGACACCGATACCTTCACCATCGTCGTCAACGCGCCCCGGCTCTATGCCCCGGAACTGCGGCTGCACCAACATGAGGAATGGTGGCCAGACGATCCCGCACGCTTCGTCGCAGCCTCGGGCCTCTGGTGGGCACACGACGCGGGCTGTGACGACGTCGAGGTAGTCCCTGCAGGCAGCCTCAGCGTCAGAGCGCTCGTCAGCGGTGACTACGAGCACCAGAACGCGTCGAACGTGTTGTGCAGAGACAAGGGCGACTACTACACATCCAGGCAACTGACAGCACCTGCGCGCGGCGGCAAGCTTGGCCTTGGTGGCGACTCCAAGAAGATCAACGGGGGAAAGCGAGAGGGCTTCTTCCTCGACATTCCCAACGGGGAGCGTGACGGCATCGTCGCTGCCGACATGTCATACAGCAACGCTCCGCCGCTGTACTACGACTACGAGCCCGGTCGCTATGTCATCTACTGGTTCTTCTACAGCTTCAGCAGTCGCAAGGGCGACAAGCACGAGGGTGACTGGGAGCGCTTGGCTGTTCGCCTCGATGACAACGACGAGGCCAGACGAGCCGCCTACTGGCAACACTTCTGCGACCCGCTCGACAGCGACACCACCTACGGCACCTATAGCTGGGACGAGATGGTGGAGGCGGGCTACTTGGTCCAGGACACCGCTGACTACACGATCGATCTCGGTAAGAAGAACCTCGCGGCACTCGAGAAGCGCCCTGGAAGGAGAACGCCACCTCTTGTGCGTCCGCAGAGCCGTCCAGGTCATCGGTGATCTGCACGATCGTGGTTCTCGCCATGAGTCGATCACGGCGTGCCTGGAACATGTGGTCCATTCCCACGCCTCTCTCTGACTGCGGCAGGTGGTTGAAGCACCCCTGCGGAGGTCCCACCCGCCGCGAGAGCACAGGCCTGGGCGGGCGACGACGGCGACGCCCGACCGCATGGTCACGCGTGTCTCCGACGCCTACCGTGGAGGGATGAGCAAGGCGCAGGCTGGCGTTGATCCGTGCTGCCCTGCGTGTGGACAGCCGCTTCGCCAAGGCGGCCCCATGACGCGCGAGAACGCGGCGTTCCTCGCCGCCTCCGGCAACGCCGGGATCACGTTCGAGACGCAGGGCAGGTGCGAGAACGAAGCCTGTGTCGACTTCGGTCGTGAGTTCGCGCCAGCCGAGTGGCTTCCGCCTGCTGACGGACCGGAGTGAGGGGCACGTCGCTGCGGCCGAACGGATCTCAGTCCGGTGTGCCCTGAACGGCGGCCGTGAGCAGAACCACGGTGTCCTCGAGCGCCTCGAAGGAATCCCACTCGAGCGGAATCACGACGTAGTCGCTCGGAGCCAGCTCGGCAGTATCAGGCCCCGCGACCACCCGCGCCCGGCCGCGAATCAATTGGAGGGTCACCTCGCCGGTGTTCTCGTGCTCGTCGAGCGCGTGGCCGGCGGCAACCCCGATCAGCGTCTGGCGCAGCGAATGAACACGTCCGCCGTGGATGGTGACGCCGCACCGGCCGCTCGAGACGGACCTAGCCTCCGCCAGCAGTTTCTTGCCGAGTACGCCGAGCGCAACAGTCTCCATGAAGGTCCCT
The DNA here is from genome assembly GCA_963716655.1 of uncultured Actinomycetota bacterium. Classification (GTDB taxonomy): domain Bacteria; phylum Actinomycetota; class Actinomycetes; order Propionibacteriales; family Nocardioidaceae; genus Nocardioides. Next base: position 1,150,140 of record CAVQTV010000001.1, read on the forward strand.
TCGACGATCTCACCGTAGCGATGCAGTGCGGTCGGCGTCAGCCGTGCGTCCGTTCTGGTTTCGCGACGACGTGCGCGGCAGGTGGTAGGCAGGTCGAGACCAGCAGCGAGCAGGCCGTTTCCTCGAGACGCCGGGAACTGGGGCCCGTGCAAGCGGCCTCCGCCCCGCGAGCCGCCGTGGCGGGCGCGCTCAGCGTAGGCGCAGCGCGTACTGGCGGACCACGCTGGGGTCTGCTCCCCCGCACGGTGTGAATCTTGGAACCAGCTCCCCGTTATGGGAGCGTCTCGGGTGAGGTTCTGGTGGCGTCGGTGACGTCTTGCCCAAGCGCAAAACCGCCGCCCGGAGGGCGTACCTCCGGAGACGGCTTCGCTTACTGGAGTAGAGCCAACGTCACGTTCCGCCTCGACGGTCTGCGCGGTCACTCTCGCCAATGCCAACATACTCCGAATCCCTTGGCGCTGCTTCACGGATAGGCGACAGACTGGCCGGCGCCGACGCCGCGATGCTGTGAGCCGGACTCGATGCCCCGGTGGCCGGTTCCCACCTCCCGACGCGCCGGGGGCCGACATCGCCGATGGCGACCCCACTCTAGGGTGAGCCCGCCGCTTGGGGGTTCCGACGTACCCTCGAAAAGGGAGCCCTCGTCGGTGACGCCCGCAGACCCTTTGGTTCGGCGCCATCGGCACCCGCCGTCGGCGCGGCCCAGCCGAGTCGCCTCGGGAAGTGCTCCTGCGGGCCGTCGTGAGCAGCAGGGTCCCCCACCCGCACGACCAGCCCGCTGTGTTGGCCCACCGCTGCTGGCCAACACAGGAACCGGCGGACGCTCCCCCACCGGCCGCCGGTTCCACCACGCCGCGATGCAGCCAGCATCCTCGGGCGCAGCCCCCGAGCGTCAAAGACACCCTCCCCTTCCGAGAGAGCAGTCCCTCCTCGAGTACATCCCCATGCGGCGATCGGCCCCGCATTGCTCCGCGCCGGGGCCGTCAGTGAACTGGGCCGGCTGGCCGCCGGGCGGCACCAGGGACTGGCCCTGGCGGCACGAAAGGCGCTCGAGGAGCTCACGGAAGACGACAGCCGCACCGTCGTCGCCGCGGCCACGGCCACCCTGGCCGCAGCCCCAGAGCCCGCCCCAGCCAGCGTGCTTGCCGCGAGCCCGACGGCACCCGACCCCGTGGCCCGCACGCCTCGCGCAGAGCCTGCCGACCGGTCCAGGCGGCGACGAACGCCCCGGTTGCCGTCGTCGACCCGAGGACGTGTGGCCCTGGCCTCGGCGATAGTCCTGCTGACCGCAGCGTCAGGCCTGGTGTACTTGGTCGTGAACGATCAACCGTCGGCAACGACCACCATCCCGGCTTCCTTCGACGGCGAATGGAAGGGCACCGGCGGCCTTCCCAACCAGAGTCCTTCGGAGTTCACGGTGACGCTCGCCGAGGGGTTGCGAACCGGGCGCATGTCGAACGACTATTCGTCGTGCTTCAGCGGTTCGCTTGGCGTCGCGCAAGGCACCACCGAGGACGAGCTGACCCTGCGATTCACGCCGGTAAACCCCGACTGCAACCCGTGGACCGTGGTCCTCGAGCACAACGAGCGAGTCGACGACGAGCTCGCGATGCACGTCGACCCCGATCCCGCAGACCCCTACGAGGGAGACTTCGACATCGCCCTGCGGCGTACTGCGTGATAACCGCGCGGCGCATGGGCCGGTTGGCCATCGACCGGCCCGTGGCTGCGGATGGCGATCCGTCGTCCTAACCCGGTGGCCGTCGCTGGCGCAGACCTTCCTCAGTGGCCCACGCGAGTGCCGATCCGGAGCGGCCTGTCGCCGACGAGCAGTTCGCGGGCGCCGCCCTGGTGGAGATCGTCACCCGGATTGACGCATCGAGCGCCTTCGCCACTCATCGGGCCGCCATCTCACAAGCCCTTGACAGCTCGGGTCGAAGTACGCGACCGCACTCCGGGGTTGCCCCGTTCCCTGCGCAGGGCCAACCGGAGCAGCGGCGCGGCGTCGACTGCGAGCTCGTAGTGGCCGCGGCGTAGGTTCTGAATGAAGGCGTGCCCTCGGATCACCACGCTCGCCGTGCGATTCGTCTTCACCCCGCGCATCGGCCGGAGCCGGGCTTTGAGCCGGCCGTGGTCGCATTCGACGCGGTTGTTCAGGTACTTGGCCGGTGTTATGCAACGCGTCAGGAAGCAGCTCCTCAACCACGCTGGCCAACACCGGCGCCCGGTCGGTGATGACCTCGACCGGGTCGCCGTGAACAGCCAGGGCAGCCGTGAAGAACGTACGCGCAGAGCCGAGGTCCCGACGCCGTGACACGTACACGTCGATCACCTGGCCATGCTGGTCGACCGCCCGGTAGACGTAACGCCAGGCCCCAGCGACCTTGACGTAGGTCTCGTCGACGAACCAACGATTCCCGGCCAGGTGCCGCACCGGCCGGGCCGCGCCGATCAACCAGGGTGTGAACCGCTGCACCCACCGATACAGGGTCACCTGATCGACCTCGATGCCCCACTCGGCGAGAAGCTCTTCGAGGTCCCGGTAGGACAACCCGTACCGGAGGTACCAGCGCACCGCCGACAAAATCACCTCGGGCGGGAAATGGAAGCCAGTGAACCCCGAGGGCATCCTCACGGGTGGTCCTGGCCGGCGGGTGCGCTTCATCGAGCCACCCTCACCGCCACGGTGTGATGCGTCCGCGCAGTCGTAGCCCCTACCGATTGCCTCAGCGAGCCATCAGCAGCCGCATCCGCGAGCGGGTGAGGTCGATGTCGTCGGTCTCGACTGCACGGCGCGTGCTCGTCCGGATCCGCTCCATGACCTCGGGGTTCGCCACGGTGCCGCCGGCACACAGCCCTCGACACGCGCCGCTCGCGGAGCAAGAATGAACGCAACTGGCTGAACCGTCAGTCAACTGCCTCGTGACGACCAGGGTGACGTCCTGGACGACCGTGAAGGGGGTTGCGATGAGTTTCGACCCGGCAGATCCGGCTTGGCGTCGCAGGGCGCCGAGACCACAGCTCGCCCGCCGGGACCTACTCCGGGGAGGCCTGTGGGTCAGCGTGGGACTGGGGGGCGCACGGGTTCTCGCTGCCTGCGGAGGCGACGGCTCCTCGCAGCCGCTGAGCGGCGCCGCCCCGTACCCGTTGGCCCGGCCGGACAGTCCGGTGACCTTGCCGATCAAGGGCAGCAACCCACCCATCGATGACGGACTCGATCCCGAGACGGGTGGAGCTTTCAAGATCCTGAACTACGAGGCGTACATGGCGCCGGGTGTCATGAAGACCTTCGGTGAGCAGTACGGCGTCGAGGTGCAGGTGACGCCGTACGCCAACTACGACGAGATGTTGGCGAAGATCCGCGCGCCGGGCGAGTCGTTCGACCTCGTCTTCCCCGGTCCGAGCGTGATGAGCAAGATGGTGTACACCGAGCTGCTCCAACCGCTCAACCACTCGTACGCGCCCAACCTCACCAACGTGTGGCCGGAGTACCAGGACCCCTGGTACGACCAGGGAGCGCGCTACACCGTGCCCTACACGATCTATGGCACGGGCGTGTTCTACCGCGCGGACCGGGTGTCGAGCGTCCCGGAGAACGGCTACGACCTGATGTGGGACGAGCAGTACTCGGGCAAGGTCTACCTGCTCGACGACATGCAGGAAGCGATCGGCATGTCGATGCTGCGCAACCAGATCAGCACTGACATCAACACGAGCGACCCAGACGTTGTCCGCGAGGCCACCGACTCACTGATCGAGCTGATCGACCTGGTGAAGATCAAGGCGAACGTGAACGCCTACTCCGAGGTCCCCGAGGGCACGGCCACGATCCACCAGGCCTGGTCGGGCGACCCGATCGCCGGCCAGTACTACCTGCCCAAGGGTGAGACCGCCGATGTCCTGGGCTACTGGCGCCCGAAGGATCCAGCTGAGCGGGTCATCGGGAGCGACAACATCGCCATCCCCAAGAGTGCGACCAAGCCCGTGCTCGCGCACCTGCTGATCAACGACCTCCTCGACAACGACATCGCCTTGCGCAACTTCGGGTGGAACGGCTACCAGCCGCCGCTGACGAAGTTGTCCGCCCGGTACCTGATCGACCAGGGCTACATCCCGGAGAACCTGATGAACGCCGTTGTGCTGCCCGAGGACTTCGACACCGGGCTCACGTTCTACGAGGTGAGCCCGAGCACCGAGGCGCTGTGGCGCCAGTCCTGGTCCGAGTTCAAGGCCGGTGGCTGAACCGAAGACCGGCCACGACCGCGCGACGCGGCGATTGTGGCCGGCGCTCGCGCTCCCGGGGACCCTCTGGCTCGTCGCGCTCTTCCTGGTGCCCTTCTACGCCGTCATGGCGGTCGCCTTCAGCGGCAACATCAACATCTTCGGGGAGCCGATCCCAGCATGGAACCCGCTCGACTGGCAGTTCGCCACGTTCATGCAGGTGATCTCGGACTCCACCTCCGGCCCGTACCAGGCGGTGTGGGTCCGCACCGCGAGCTACACGGTCTGCGCCCTGGCGATCTGTGTCGTGATCGGCTACCCCGTGGCGTACTACACGGCCCGCCTGGCCGGGAAGAGGCAAGGCCTGGTCCTGGCCCTGATCCTCGCGCCGTGGTGGATCAACTACATCACCCGCATGCTCGCGTGGGTCAACCTGCTGCAGGACGACGGATACGTGAACAAGGCGATCGGGATCTTCGGCCTCGCGCCGGTCTCCTGGTTGGCCGGCAACCCGTTCACCGTGGTGATCGCCCTCGCCTACGGTTACCTGCCGTACTTCATCATTCCGCTGTTCGCGTCTCTGGACCGGATCGACCAGCGGCTGCTCGAGGCCTCGCGCGACCTCGGCGTGGGTTCGGTCCGCACCTTCCTGCACGTGACCCTGCCGCTGTCGAAGATGGGGTTGGTCACCGCGCTCGTCATCACCGCCCTTCCCCTGGCCGGTGACTACTACACGAACGCGATCGTGTCGGGCTCCCCGAACACGACGATGATCGGGAACCAGATCGAGCTGTTCCTCCTGCAGGGCCCCCTGAAGAACTTCGGCGCTTCCTTGGTGCTGCTGCTCTCGCTCGTCCTGCTGTTCTTCATGGCCTACTACCTCATCCTGACCCAGCGCGCGAGCAAGGAGACCCGATGACGGCCATCGAGACCCCTCGCCGCGCCGCGGCCCCTCCGGATCGAGCCAGGAGATGGGTGCCCCCCTGGCGCAATCCCTGGCGCCGTCCCTACGTGCTCGCATCGGTCACCTGGCTGTACATCCTGTGGTCTCTCCTCCCCGTCCTGATCGCGGTGCAGTTCTCCTTCAACGGCGGTCGGTCGCGCAGCACCTGGCAGGGCTTCTCCACGCAGTGGTACTGCTGCGCCGAGGGGTCGGTCGGCGAGGACCCCAGCCTGCTGCTGGCACTGGAGAACAGCCTGATCCTCGCGACAGCGACGGTCCTGGTGGCGACCCCACTGGGCGTCATGCTCGCGTTGGGGCTCACCCGATGGCGGTCGCGGAGCAGCGGCGTGGCCAACGGCATCGCCCTCGTGCCGCTCGTCACCCCGGAGCTCGTCATCGGTTCGGCGCTCTACCTCGTGATGGTCAACCTGTACCAGTTCGTCCCGTTGGGTCGGCCGGCCATGCTGCTGGGCCACGTCACGTTCTCGGTCTCGTACGTGCTCGTGATCGTGCGCTCGAGACTGCTGGCCATCGGCCGGGGATACGAGGAGGCGAGCATGGACCTGGGCGCGAGCCCCATGCAGGCGATTCGGACGGTGCTGATCCCGCTCCTGCTGCCCGCGGTCTTCGCCTCGGCGATGATCGTGTTCGCCACATCGCTCGACGACTTCGTCGTGAGCCAGTTCCTCTTCGGGAACGCCTCGAACGTCACCGTCCCCATCAAGCTGTACAACGCGGTGCGTTCGTCTCCGACACCGGCGCTCAATGCCCTGGCCACGCTGCTCCTGGTGGCGTCGTTCCTGGCCTTGATCCTCGCCTACGTCGGCCTGCGGGCGCGCCGGAGGGGCGCGGGATCGGCGCTCGAGGAGCTGGCGGACTTCGGCTGATCGGGTCAGACGTCTGCGGCGGCCGCGGCCGGCGCCTGTCGGGTCGGCGCGAGCACCCGCAGCGCCTGCGCCGGCAGGTGGACGGTCACCGGTTGCCCGACGGTCAGGGCGTCGCGCATCGCACTGTTTGTGACCAGCGACTGCACGACCGCGCCCTGCGGAAGGCGCACCGTCATCTGGGTCGTCGAACCGAGGAACACCGCGCGGTCGACCATTCCGGGCAGCCGGTTGGCGCCGGTCAACCCGGCCTCACCCACCTCGACGCACTCAGGGCGGATGACGGCTCGCCCGGCACTCGCGTCGTGGCCGGCCGGGACCTGCGCCTCGAGGATGAACTGGCCGAGGCGAACCTTGCGGGTCGGGCCGCTGCCCGCCTGGCACTCGACGTCCAGCAGGTTGACGACGCCGAGGAAGTCCGCGACAAACTCGGTGACCGGCTCCTGGTAGACCTCCTGCGGGGTCCCGAGCTGCATGATCCGGCCGCCGTCCATGACGGCGAGCCGGTTCGACATCTCGAGTGCTTCCTCCTGGTCGTGGGTGACAAAGACGAAGGTGATGCCGACATCGCGTTGCAGCGTGGTCAGCTCCGCCCGCAGGGAGTGGCGCAGCTTGGCGTCGAGCGCACCTAGCGGCTCGTCGAGGAGCAGCACCGACGGCTCTAGGACCAGGGCCCGGGCCAGCGCAACGCGCTGCTGCTGTCCTCCCGACAACTGGTGGGGGCGACGCCGGGCGTACTCGGTCAGCCGGACCAGCTCGAGCGCCTTCGCGACGCGAGTTTCGCGGGCCCGCTTGTCGAGGTCCTTGCGCCACCGCAGCCCGTACGCGACGTTCTTCTGCACATCGAGGTGGGGGAAGAGCGCGTAGCTCTGGAAGACCGTGTTGACCGGACGCTTGTGGGGAGGGCTCTGCGCGACGTCGACCCCGTCGAGGAAGATCTGGCCGTCGGTCGGCTGCTCGAACCCGCCCAGCATGCGCAGCGTCGTGGTCTTGCCACAGCCTGACGGCCCGAGGAGGGTGAAGAACTCGCCGGGCTGGATCTCGAGGTCGATGCCGTCGACGGCGGTGACTCCGTCGAACTCCTTGCGGAGACCGACGATCGAGATCGCCCCACCGCCATGGGCGGATGCAGCTTCGCCTCTTGGCATGGGCGAAGTCTAGGCAGCAATGACGCCGTCCGACAGACACGGCCTGAACACCTGGTCAGTCCCTCATCGCGGTTCCGCCACCACCCCCTAGGAGCGCGAGCTGCGGCATGGCCCGCGGGCTTGACCGCGATGAAGCCGCAGCTGGCGCGATCGAACCGTTCTTGGATGCGTCCGTCCCCGGTGACCGTCATGCGGATTTGGCCTGCCCTATCCAACTCCGGGCCTGCAGCGTGCCCGGCCGGGTTCTCACCAGACCGGGCGCCCGGTGACCTTCGACGTAGCGTCCACAGGATCGACCGACGCGACGAACCTGTCGCGGGGCGCGGCAGTAGACGCGAAGGTTCGCGTGCCCGTGAGGTAAAGCAGGACCGGGAGCGCCGCCGAGATCGGCCCGGCAAGGAAGACCGGGAGCCCGTCGTAGTCGACCACGCCACCGTTGAGCGCCAGCGGGAGAGTGCCGACGCCGATGCCGACGACGACGGCGAGGTAGCACGCAGCCGGGTACAGCAGGGCGAGGCCTGCGGTGAACGCCACCGCCCGGTGACGGACCCGTCCTCGTTCGCCGGCGACAGCGGCAGCAGTGGCGGCCACGGGCACCGCCACGATGAGAGCGAGACCGGTCGAGGTGAAGACCCCCGTGGACAAGATGGCCACCAGCTCAGCGGCGACCAGTAGGCACGCCACGGGATGCAGCCAGGTGAGCCGACGGGCTGCCAGCAGGAGCGCGAGCATGCCCGCGACGAGCACCAGCGCCTCGAGGACCGGTACGGCGACCAGGTACCTCTCGGGCAGCGCGGCCAGCACCGGGGCGTCGAAGTCGAGGAACACCTCCATCGGGAACGCGCTGCACAGCAGGACGAGCGCGACGGTGGCGGTGACCCGCCGCGCCGGCAGCGACAGCGCCTCGCCCTTCGCTGCGCCCGTTCCCTGCGGCGAGGTCGGGGGTGGGGACCTGCGGATCGTGAACGTCGCGATGCCGGCCAGCGCCGCGGCGAGAGCGGCCGCTCCGGCCCACCAGGCCGACAGCGTCGCAGCCGCTGCGGGAACCACAAGTGCTGCGCCCGCTGCTGCGGTCATCGCGAGGACGCCCTGGGAGTAGCCGGGGACGGACGGGGCGACCAGGAGGCCGAGGCCGGCGACGGCCAGGAGGAGCGGACCCAGCCGCAGGTCGAGCACGTACAGCTCGAGCTCCACGAGGCCGATGCCTCCGGTGCCGGACGCCGGCGCGACGGCACGGTCGACGGGGCCCTCGAGCATGGCGACCCACGCCCATGCCGCGCACCCCGCAACCAGCAGCACCAGGCCCAGCATGCGCACTGCTCGTGCCATCTGGCTCTCCCCACTGTGCGACCGGAACCTCCTCGAGTGTCTCTGAACCGGGCGGCCATCGCATCGCCCAGTTGGGCTAACCCCGTGGACCGGGCGGGGGTTGCGACGACGCGCCCCAGCCGTGGGCCGAGGTCGCGTCGGTGACGATGCCCAGGTGTTCCACTTCATGAGGTTGTTGACACGCTGAAGAGAGCCCGGATCTGCCGGCGATCAGTGCGTTCGCGGGAGGTGCGTCTTTTCGCCGCGATCGAAGTTTGCTGCGTGCAGCAACGCCACCAGGTCTCTTCAGGGTCTGGCGGATGAGCGGACGCCCTACTCGACTCGACTCGACTCGACTCGACGCGTCGCGGCAGCGTTCACGCGACCCGTGCCGTCATGGGCGGCGCATGTAGTACTCCGTGAACTCACAACAGCTTCCTTCGCCGTCGAAGCGCATCACGAAGCAGTTCTCGTAGGTGCGGACGACAGTCCCGCCGGGCACTTCGCGGTACCGCGAAGTGCCCGTGGCTACCACGGTGTCGCCCTCGACGGCGATCGGAGAGTACTCAGCCTCGTAGGTGCCGGGCGCGTCACGGGTTGAGGCGTCATCCGCCTCCAGCTCTCCGAGCCAGGACGCGACGACGGCGTCCCGACCGACAATCGGCTCATCGTATGGGTGGTACCGGTACGCGACGTCCTCGCTGAACAGCCTTGAGATGTCGGCCCGGTTGTAGGAGATCCACGCATCGACGTACCGGTTGAGCCAGTCCTGAGCGGCCTCACGGTCCATCGGCCCAGTCTAAAGGGCTCCTGGCCCTCCCCGGAGAACGCAAGAATGCCCTGCCGGCGCAGAGACATCCGACCGATGAATCGGCGGCCGAAGCGGAGTCGAACTAGACATGACCACAGGCAGGATCGACCCGAGGTACGGCGACCCGACGGCAACACCGCCACCGTGGGACGACATCGAACGCCTCCTCATCGACGCTCAGCTCTACTGGATCATCACGGTCCGTGCCGACGGTCGCCCGCACGCTGTGCCGCTCGTTGGCGTGTGGCACGACGGCGCGTTCGCCTTCTGCACCGGGCCGGAGGAGCAGAAGCAGCGCAACCTCGAGATCCACCCACAGGTTGCGATCACCACCGGCAGCACCGGCGCCCACGGCTGGGACACCGGCATAGATCTCGTCGTCGAAGGGACCGCAGAACGGGTGACCGACGCCGACTCGCTGCAGACGCTGGCAGCAGCCTGGTCCGCCAAGTACGGCGAGGACTGGATGTTCGAGGTCCGCGGTCAGGAGTTCGTCGAACTCAGCGAATCCGGTGGTAGCAGTAGCACCTCCGGAGGCGCATCGGTCTACCGGGTCACGACCGCGAAGGTAATCGCGTTCGGCGGCCCCCATGGCCAAACGACCTATCGCTTCTGACCGTCCACCCACCTCAGCAGCCGCGTCATACCGGCCGCCTATGTGGCACGGGAACGGCCAGCGAAACAGGGAAGATTGACCGTTCAATCTTCGTTGACCGGTCATGAAGAAGATCGGGTTCCTCTCGTTCGGGCACTGGACGCCGTCGCCGCAGTCGCAGACGCGGTCGGCGGCGGACGCGCTGCTGCAGTCCATCGATCTGGCCGTCGCGGCCGAGGAGCTGGGCGCGGACGGCGCCTACTTCCGGGTGCACCACTTCGCACGGCAGCTGGCCTCGCCGTTCCCGCTGCTCGCCGGCGTCGGCGCGCGCACCGGCCGGATCGAGATCGGCACCGGCGTCATCGACATGCGGTACGAGAACCCTCTCTATATGGCCGAGGACGCCGGCGCGGCCGACCTGATCGCGGGCGGCCGGCTCCAGCTCGGCGTGAGCCGCGGGTCACCGGAGCAGGTGATCGACGGGTACCGCTACTTCGGGTACGAGCCGGCCGAGGGATCGGATCATGCCGAGATGGCCCGTGACCACACCCGGGTCTTCCTCGACGTCATCCAGGGCAAGGGCTTCGCCCAGCCCAACCCCCGTCCGATGTTCCCCAACCCGCCCGGCCTGCTGCCGATCGAGCCGCACTCACCGGGACTGCGGGACCGGATCTGGTGGGGTGCCGGTAGCCGGGCCACCGCTGAGTGGACCGCCGAGCAGGGCATGAACCTGATGAGCTCGACGCTGCTCACCGAGGACACTGGCGTGCCGTTCCACCAGCTCCAGGCCGAGCAGATCCAGCGCTTCCGCGACGCGTGGAAGGCGGCCGGGCACGAGCGCGAGCCGCGCGTCTCCGTGAGCCGCAGCATCTTCCCGGTCGTCAGCGACATGGACCGCGCCTACTTCGGCCACGAGTCCCGGAGCCAGGACCAAGTCGGCCACCTCGAGGGAGTTCTCGCCCGCTTCGGCAAGACGTACGCCGGCGAGCCGGAGCAGCTCGTGCGCGACCTGGCCGGGGACGAGGCGATCGCGGCGGCTGACACCCTGCTGCTGACGGTCCCGAACCAGCTCGGGGTCGACTACAACGCGCACGTGCTGGAGAGCGTGCTGGAGCTGGCACCAGAGCTCGGGTGGCGCTGACCTACGCCGAGCCGCCGTGACCCGCGAGGTACGCCGCGACCAGCGAGCCCATGGTGTCCAGGTGGTAGCCGCCCTCCTGGACCAGCACGCTCGGCACGCCCAGGTCGCCGAGCACCCGTCCGGCGGCGTGGAACCCGTCCACGGTGACCTGCAACGGGCTCTCGGGGTCGTCGCCCGCGGCGTCCACGCCGAGCGAGACGACCAGCGCCGAACAGTCCGCCGACCCACTCAGCCGAGCTGAGCGACGGCGTCCACCCAGGGCCCGTCGCCGGTGCCCTCGGGCAGCGGCAGGTTGCGCGTCGCGCCGACTCCGGCGCCCGCGCCGGTCTCGCCGGCGTGCCCGAAGACGTGCGGGAACCAGCCGGCGGCCGGGTCGACGTGCAGCGACCCGTAGCGGACGTCGGCCCGCTCCCAGAACACCGCCTGCGTGCCGTTGCCGTGGTGCGCGTCGATGTCGATGACCGCGACCCGCTCGTGTCCGGCCGCGCGCAGCGCCTCGGCGGCGACCGCCGCGTTGTTGAGGTAGCACGAGCCGCCGTACCCGAGCGGCGTGACGTGGTGGCCCGGTGGCCGGCAGAGGGCGTACGCCGCCCGCTCCCCCGCGAGCACCAGGTCGACCGCGGTGAGGGCGACGTCGACGGCGGCCCGGGCAGCCTCCCAGGTGCCGGGGCCGACCAGCGTCATCGTGTCGTAGCAGTACTCGCCCGCCTGCGCGTGCAGCGCCGCCGGCGGGCTCGGGGTCATGCCGGCCAGCAGCGCGGCGGTCTGGAAGAAGTACGGCACGACGCGGTCCTGGCCGACCAGCTCGTCGTACGGACCGGCCGCCCAGGCGTCGGCAGCGCCGGCGAGGAACGCGAGCAGCCCGGCGTCGTGGACGGCGTCGAGGAACCGGTCGTCGTGCGGCGTCGCCTCGTGCAGCGGGTGCGTCTCGACCGCGCGGAGGATCGCGTCGACCCGCTCGGGCAGCTCGGTGCCGGGCGTCGGGACTCCCACCCAGACCTCGTGCTTCGGCTGGTGCCGCTTGGTGTCCGGTGACCAGACCACAGGGATGCGCACGGCGTCAGCATCCCACCCGTTCGGCGCGGGCTCGGGCAGGATGGCGGCATGCCGCGCGCGCGTGACGTCGATGTCCCGGGAGGGATCGGAATCGGCACGCTGCCGACCGGCCCGACCAACTCCGTCCTCGACGTCGCCGGAGTCGGCCTCGGGCACGTCACGATCCATCGCGACGAGCCGTTGGTCGCCCGCACCGGCGTCACCTGCCTGGTGCTCGCCGAGGACGCCTACCAGCCGTCCGGTGCCGGCTGGCGGCGCGGTGCTCAACGGCGCCGGCGAGTGCACCGGGTTCATCACCGCCGCCGAGTGGGGCTGCCGCCGAGACGCCGGTCTACCTGACGTCGACGATGCAGCTCGGCCGGGTGTACGACGCCGCGTGCCAGATCGAGCTGGACCGCGACGGCGATGTCGCGGACGACGTGGTGATCCCGGTCGTCGGCGAGTGCGACGACTCGTTCCTCAACGACTGCCGCCGGATGCACGTCACCGCGGACGACGTCCGCGCGGCCCACGCTGCCGCGCTCGCGTCGCGCGGATCGTCGGCACCGCCCGACGAGGGCGCGGTCGGCGTCCGGCACCGGCATGTCCTGCCTGGGCTTCAAGGGCGGCATCGGTACCGTCGTCGCGGGTGACCGCCGAGGGCCACACGGTCGCCGTGCTGCTGATGACGAACTTCGGCGTCCGCGAGGAGCTGGTCGTCGCCGGCGTGCCCGTCGGGCGGCTGCTGCCGCCGGCTCCGTCGGCGCCGGAGAAGCCCGCCGGATCGTGCATCGGGCTGGTCGTCACCGACGCACCGGTCGACGGCGCCGCGTGCGCCCGGCTGGCCCGGCGGGTCGGGCTCGGCCTGGCCCGCGCCGGTTCGGTGGCGCACCACGGCAGCGGCGAGATCTTCATGGCGTTCGGCACCGGGATGCGGCTGGACCGCGACCAGGCAGCCGGACCGTGCCCCACTGGGTGGGCGCGCACTCGACCCGCTGTTCGCCGCGGTGGTCGAGGCTGCCGAGGAGGCAGTCCTGAACTCGATGTTCACCGCACCGACGACCGTCGGGCGCGACGGCAACACCAGCGAGTCCCTGCACTCGCCCGAGGTCCTGGAGCTGCTGTCATGACCGAGATCCGGATCCCGATGCGAGACGGCGTCGAGCTGGCCGCGACGCTGTACCTGCCCGACCCGGCGGCCGGCCCGCAGCCGTGCCTGCTGGAGGCGCTGCCCTATCGCAAGGACGACCTCACCTCGTCGTACGCCTCCGGCTACGAGCACCTCCGCGACGAGTACGGCTTCGCCGTCTGCCGGCTCGACCTGCGCGGGACGGGGTCGTCGTCGGGCGACGCGACCGACGAGTACCCGCCCGAGGAGCAGGCCGACCTGGTCGAGGTGATCGCCTGGCTCGCCGCGCAGGAGTGGTGCAACGGCAAGGTCGGGATCTTCGGCACGTCGTACTCCGGCTTCAACGGCGCTCCAGCTCGCCTGCGAGCGGCCGCCCGGGCTGGGCGCGGTGTTCTCGATCTTCAGCAGCGACGACCGGTGGACCGACGACGTGCACTGGCGCGGCGCCGCGCTCAAGCTGGTCGACCTCGTCGACTACTGCCACTACATGACCCCGATGTGCGTGCTGCCGCCCGTGCCGGCCCTGTGGGGACCGACCTGGCGGGAGGAGTGGGAGCGCCGGCTCGCGACCAACGAGCCGTGGGGGCTGACCTGGCTGCGCGAGACGACCCACGGCGACTACTGGCAGGGCGGCTCCGTGCGGATCGGCGGAACGACGTCGGGGTACGAGCGGATCGAGGTGCCCACGATGATCGTCGCGGGCTGGGCGGACGGCTACCGGAACAACTCGTTCCGCACGATGGCCGCCCTCGCCGCGAACGGGGTGCCGCACCGGCTGCTCGCCGGACCGTGGGCGCACGCCGACCCGAAGACCGCGATGCCGGGGCCACGCATCGACCTCGACGTGGAGATGGCGGCGTGGTTCGACCGGTGGCTGAGGTCGGACGACGGCGCGCCACGAGTCCGGCTGCGACGTCTTCGTCCGCACCTCGACCGTGCCCGAGCCGGACCTCGACCTCCACGAGGGCTACTGGGTGTCGCTGCCGTCCGTGCCGCCCACGGTCGGCGTGGACGTGCCTCTCGGGCCGCGGCGACCACTGCCGGTCGTGCCCGACACCGGCACGGCAGCGTGGATCGACTGCGCCGGCCATCTCCCGTGGGGCCTGTCCGGCGACCAGCGGTACGACGACGCCCGGTCGCTCACCTGGGACGTACCCCCGCCGTCCGGCCCGGTCGTCGGGCATCCCCGGGCGCAGCTGCGGATCAGCGTCGACCAGCCGCTCGCCTCGCTGTCGGTCAAGCTGTGCGACGTCTTCCCGGACGGCACCTCGGCCCTGGTGTCACGCGGATCGGTCGACCTGACCTTCCGCGACGGCGTGCACGGCGCTCCCTCGCGCCTGGTCCCCGGGCAGGAGTACGACGTGACGCTCGACCTCGACGCCTGTGCCTACGCGTGGGACGAGGGCCAGGTGCTGCGGGTCAGCATCACCGGCTCCGACTGGCCGAACACGATCGCGCCGCCCGCCCCCGTCGTCCTCACCGTTCACGCGGGCACGGCTGACGCTGCCGGTGCTGTCCGGCTCGTGGCCCGAGCCGACGTTCACCCCCGGCGCCGAGCACTCCTCGGAGTCCGCCGACGGCGTGCGCTGGTCGATCGAGGACGACGTCCTCCGGCGGCGGACCACCGCTCACACGTACTCGGTCTCCGAGTACGACAGCCCCTACGACGGCCGCACCCGCGAGGAGTACCTCGGCGCCGTCAGCGTCGACCGGCGTACCTGGGAGCAGACGTCCCACGCCGTCACGACGTACGACCTCAGCTGGCCCGGCATCGCCATCCGCGTCACCTCGATCATGGACATCACCATCACCGCCGCGGGCTTCGACGTCGCGATCGACACGGTCGCCACCCTCGACGGCGAGCAGGTGTCGCACCGGACCTGGCGGGAGCGGATCCCACGAGCGACGTGAGCCGCACCCACTTTCGAAAGTTACCTGCGAAAGACTGCACAGCCTTGACGTAACTCACGTCACATACCTACGTTGTTGTGCCATCCCGAATGCCAGTTTTCCGACGAGCAAGAGGAGATTGGAACCGTGCGCAGAGCCTTCTCGGGCGCCGCGGCCGCTGTGGTCGCAGGTGTGCTCGGAACAACCCTGATGGCAACAACCCAAGAGGCTGCAGAGGCCCGGCCACCGGCCGGGCAGCCCCCCGACAGCAGCTTCCAGAAGGTGACCCTCAACGATCGACCCGGTGAGCCGATGGACCTCGCCGTCCTCCCTGACGGCAGCGTCCTGCACACCACGCGAAGCGGCACGATCTGGCACAACGACGCCGACACCGGCGTCAACAGCGTGGCCGGCACGATCGAGGTCTACGAGCACGACGAGGAGGGGCTCCAGAGCATCGCCCTGGCGCCCGGATTCGACGGCCGGCGCAACAACTGGATCTACCTCTACTACTCGCCGCCGCTCGACACCCCTGTCGACGACCCGGCGACCCCGGACGTGAACGAGGGTGACGCGCCCTTCACCGGCACGCCGGCCGACTTCGCGCCGTTCGAGGGCGTGATCCGGCTGTCGCGCTTCCGGTTCGTCGACGGCCAGGTCGTGAACTCCTCGGAGCAGCAGATCATCGACGTGCCTGTCGATCGCGGCATCTGCTGCCACGTGGGCGGCGACATCGTCTTCGACTCCGACGGCAACCTGCTGTTGTCGACGGGTGACGACACCAACCCGTTCTTCTCCGACGGCTACACGCCGATCGACGAACGGGCCACCCAGAACCCGGCGTTCGACGCCCAGCGCAGCTCGGCCAACACGAACGACCTGCGCGGCAAGGTGATCCGCATCCGGCCGAAGGCGGCCGGCGGCTACAGCATCCCGGCGGGCAACCTGTTCCGTCGCAACGCGGCCGACGCTCGGCCCGAGATCTACGCGATGGGCCTGCGTAACCCGTTCCGGATCGAGGTCGATCCGGTGACCGACGCCCTGTACGTCGCGGACTACTCGCCGGACGCCGGTGAGGCCGATCCCGAACGCGGCCCGGCCGGCCAGGGCAAGTGGACGGTGATCACCGAGCCGGGCAACTACGGCTGGCCGTACTGCGCGACCGCCGAGCTGCCCTACGTCGACTACGACTTCGCCACGGGCACGTCGGGCGAGACGTTCGACTGCGACGCCCCCGTCAACGAGTCGCCCAACAACACCGGCCTCACCCAGCTGCCGGAGGTGGTCCAGCCGCACGTGTGGTACTCCTACGGCGTCTCCGCGCAGTTCCCGGAGCTCGGCGAGGGTGGCATCGGCCCGATGGCCGGGCCGGCGTACGACTTCGACTCCGCGAACCGGCGTCAGTCGCAGCCGGTGGCGTGGCCGCGCTACTACGACGGCATGCCGCTCTTCTACGAGTGGACGCGCGACTACCTGAAGGGCATGCGCCTCGAACCGGACGGCGAGCTGACCTCGATCGAGGACGTGCTCCCCTCGATCGTGACCGACAACCCGATGGACATCGAGTTCGGCCCGAACGGCGCGCTGTACGTCCTGGAGTACGGCGATGGGTTCTTCGCCGAGAACCCGGATGCTCAGCTGTCGCGGATCGACTACGTCGGCGCGGGCGGCAACCGCAGCCCGGTCCCGGCGATCTCGGCCACCCCGACGAACGGTCCGACGCCGCTCACCGTGTCCTTCACGAGTGACGGCACGGTCGACCCGGACGGCGACCGGATCCGTTACGCCTGGGACTTCGACGGCGACGGCGACATCGACAGCCGTGCCCAGGACCCGAGGCACACCTACCGCTCCAACGGCGTCTACAAGGCCACGCTCACCGTGACCGACGTCGGTGGCCGGCACCGCGGGCGGCACGCGTCGGCCGACGTCGACATCATCGTCGGCAACCAGGAGCCGACCGTGGAGCTGGTGGCGCCGGTCGCCGGTCAGCCGTTCGAGTTCGGTGACACCGTGGAGTTCGAGGTCAGCGTCACCGACGACCAGCCGGTCGACTGCGCCGCCGTCACCGTGACCTACGTCCTGGGCCACGACGACCACGGCCACCCGCAGACGACGGCCTCTGGCTGCACCGGCTCCATCGAGACGACCGTCCCGAGCGGGCACGACCCGGGCGTGGACGACCTCCATGCGGTCTTCGTGGCGGAGTACACCGACCCGGGCGGAGTCAGCGTGCCTCCGCTCACAGGTAGCGACGAGGTGGTGCTCGAACCCGCCGAGTGACGGCTACGAAGGGTCGGGACCTTTTCGGGATCGGTCCCGGCCCTTCTCGTTGCCCGGCCGGCTCACACCAGCCAGTGCGCGGAGTACGACGGGTCCGTGAGCGCCGGCCGGTCGAGGGCGAACGTCGGTGAGATCGACTCCCGCTCGCCGGTCGCCAGGTCGGCCAGCAGCCGGCCGAACGTCGGCGCGAACTTGAAGCCGTGCGCCGCACCCAGGCCGACGACGACGTCGCGGGTGACCGGGGACCCGGTCGATGACGAAGTCGCGGTCGGGCGTCAGGGTGTACTGGCAGCGCAGCGAGCGCACCGGCCGCCCGGAGCCCGGGCAGCATCCGCGCCATGTGGTCGGCGAGCAGTCCGAGCATGCCGTCGTCCGGGTCGCTCCCACGAGCGTCCGGATCGACGGGCGGGCCGCCGCAGTCCTGCGCGGCCTTCACGGTCGGCTCGCCGTAGGAGGGGAAACCGTAGAACGACGGCTCGTCCATCCAGATCCACAACGGCATCCGGTCCGGCGCGAAGTCCTCCGGGCGCTCCGGCGCGAAGTACGTCGCCTGCTCCAGCGTCACGGTCAGCGGCAGGTCGTGGCCGAGCGGCGCGAGCAGCTGCGCGGTCCAGGCGTCCGCGCACACGACCACGCTCGAGCAGGAGTACGACGTGCCGTCGGCCAGGGTGACCGACGTGCCCGTCACCGAGACCACCTCGGCGTGGTCGCGCAGCACGGCTCCGCGCCGGCGGGCGAGGTCCTGCATCGCTGCGGTGCCCGGCCCGGCCGGGCACGATCGCGCCGCGGTCCTGGTACAGCCCGACGGTCCCGTCCGGCAGCGCGAACTGCGGCCACCGCTCGCCGATCGCGTAGACGCCGAGCAGCTCGAAGTCGACGCCGACCTCGGACAGCGCGTCCGTGTAGTCGACCATCGGGATCGCCGGATCGGGCGGGAACAGGTCGAGCCCGCCGACCACGGTCACCAGCTCGCGGCCGGCGTCCGCGGAGAGCTCCGCCCAGTCGTCGTAGGCGTCCTGGGTCAGCCGGACGTACTCCGGCGTGTGGTAGCTGTGCCGCAGGATCCGGCTGGTGTCGTGGCTCGCGCCGCGGCTGTGCCCGAGCTCGAACCGCTCCAGCCCGAGCACCGAGCGGCCCCGCTTGGCGAGCTGGTAGGCCGTCGCCGAGCCGAGCGCGCCGAGCCCGACGACGACGTGGTCGAAGTGCTCAGCCACCATCGGCCCCGAGCCGGGAGAGCAGCCAGCGCCGGATGTCCGCGGAGTCGTCCTCCATCGGCGCGAACCAGCCGTGCGTGTACGACCGCGACGACATCCCGCGCTGCACCGACTCGCAGATCGCCCAGTCCTGCTTGTTGACCAGGTCCCAGAGGTCGCCCGCGTCCGACGGGTCGAACGCCGGGTCGGCCACCGCGGACGGGTGGAACAGCAGCAGGCACTCGATCCGGGTGTGGTCGACCGCCTGCGGCAGCAGCACGAACGCCGCGACGTGGTCGGCCGCGGCGGACAGCATCAGGTTCGGGTACACCAGCTCGCCCTTGTGCCGGGTCCGCTCGGCCTCGTCGAGCCCGGGCAGCGGCGCCCGGTCCGTCGTACCGGTCATCGTGAACGTCCACGCGCCCTCGCGGTGCGGCACGCCGTTGTCCCAGTCGATGTCGGTGCCGCCACCGCCGAACGCCGGCACCAGCCGGGTGAGCTCGGGGTGGACCGGGCCGCAGTGGTAGCACTCGTTGTAGTTCTCGGCGAGCACCTTGTAGTTGGCGGCGACCTCGTAGCTGAACCGCAGCCCGGTGACCAGGTCGCCCATCGCGTAGTTCGCGAGCGTCCGGGCCGGCCGCGTCCATCGCCTCGGCCAGCGTCGTGGCCGGCGTCCCGAGGTGGACGAACACGAAGCCCGCCCAGACGTCCGACCGCCACCGGCTTCAGCGCGAAGTCCGGCCGCTCGTCGTCGGCCAGCTCCGTGTGCGGCGCCTTCAGCAGCGAGCCGTCGAGCGCGTAGGTCCAGGAGTGGTACGGGCAGCGCAGCGAGCCGGCCGCCGTGCAGACCGGCTCGGCCCCGGGCAGCGCCGTGAACAGCTGCGACCCGCGGTGTCGGCAGACGTTGTACGCCGCGTGCAGCGCGCCGGCGTCGTCGCTGGTGACCAGCACCGACTCCCCCACGACGTCGACGACCGCGACCCGGCCCGGCTCGTCGAGCCCGAGGTCGCCGGCGCGGCCGACGCAGAACCACTCGCCGTACAGGACGACGTCGCGCTCGACGCGCGAACGCCTGCGGGTCGACGTACATCTCCCGCGGCAGCGCCGCCTGCAAGGTCACTCATCGACAGCACCTCCTCCCGCGCGGCCACCAGGTGGCACGCGGTCTGGTGTCCCTCGCTGGCGGGCAGCACCGCCAGCGGCAGCGTCCGGCAGGCCTCCTCGACCGCGTCCGCCGCGCCGCTCGCCAGCGCCGGGCAGCGCGGGTGGAACCGGCAGCCGCGCGGGATCCGCGTCGGGTCCGGCACCTCGCCCTCCAGGACGACCGGCTCGAGCCGTTCCATCTCGGGTACGACGGACAGCAGCGCCTGCGTGTACGGGTGCTGCGGAGCGGCGAGGACCTCCTCGGTCGGGCCGGCCTCGACGATCCGGCCGAGGTACATGACCGCGGTCCGGTCCGCGATGTTCCACGCCAGGCCGAGGTCGTGGGTGACGACCAGGACGCCGAGGCCGAGCTCCGCGCGCAGCTTGAGCAGCAGGGCCAGGATCTCGCCGCGGATCGAGGCGTCCAGGCTGGACACCGGCTCGTCGGCGATCAGCAGCTCCGGCTTCAGCGCCAGGGCGCCGGCGATCAGCACCCGCTGCCGCTGGCCGCCGGACAGCTCGTGCGGGTAGCGCAGGAACAGCCGCTCGGGCGGGCGCAGCCCGGCCGCGGCGAGCGCGTCGGCGACCTGCTGCTCCTCGCGGGCGGCCGTCGGGGTCGCGGTTCGAGAGCCCGTGCAGGCGCAGCCCCTCGGCCACCGAGTCGTAGACGGTGTGCCGCGGGTTCAGCGCCCCGGCCGGGTCCTGGAGGATCATCTGCACCCGCCGCCGGAACGGCTTGCAGGTCCTTGGTCCGGTAGCGCAGCGGCTTCCCGTCGACGAGCACCTGACCGCCGCTGGGCGGCTGGAGTCCCACCAGCGCCCGGGCCAGGGTGGTCTTGCCGGAGCCGGACTCCCCCACCAGCGCGACGATCTCGCCGCTGCGGACGGTCAGGTCGGCGCCGTCGAGCGCGGTGGCGACCGCGCCGCCACGCAGCTGGAAGTCGACCGCCAGGTCGCGGGCCTCGAGGGTCAGGTCGGTCACCTGGCCACCTCCTCGGGCACCTTGATGCAGGCGGCCTTCCGGTCGGCGCGCTTGCGTCGCGAGCGGCGGCTCGGCCGTCGTGCACTCGTCGACGCCGATCGGGCAGCGCGGGTGGAACGAGCAGCCCGGCGGCAGCTCCCGCGGGTCGGGCGGGTCGCCCGCGAGCCCGGCCGGTGCGTAGCGCGCCGCCGGGTCACCCACCCGCGGGAACGACGCGCCGAGCGCGGCCGTGTAGGGGTGCAGCGGGTCGGTGAACAGCTGGTCCGCCGGACCCTGCTCGATCACCCGGCCGCCGTACATCACCGCGATCCGGTCGCTCATGTCGGCGAGCACCGACAGGTCGTGGCTGATCAGCATCATCCCGACGCCCAGCTCCTTCACCAGCGTCGAGAGCACGTCCAGCACCTGCGCCTGCACCATCACGTCGAGCGCCGTCGTGGGCTCGTCGGCCACCACCAGCGACGGCCGGCAGGCGAGCGCCATCGCGATCATCACCCGCTGCCGCTGCCCACCGGACAGCTGGTGCGGGTAGGCCTGCGCCCGGGACGACCGGCAGGCCGACCTGCTCGAGCAGCTCGCCGACCCGGCGGTCCACCTCCGCGTCGGTCACCGTCGGCTCGTGCAGCCGGATCGGCTCGGCGATCTGCTGGCCCACCTGGCGCACGGCGTTGAGCGAGTGCAGCGCGCCCTGGAACACGATCGACGCCCCGGCCCAGCGCAGCGCCCGCAGGTCGCCCCAGCGCATGGTGACGCACGTCCGCGCCGTCCACGAGCACCTTGCCGGTCACCGTCGCGGACGGCGGCTGGAGCCGGAGGATGGTGCTCGCCAGCGTCGACTTGCCGCAGCCGGACTCGCCGGCGACGCCGACGACCTCGCCGCGGTCGACGACCAGGTCGACGTCGCGTACGGCGGGCAGCGGCCCCTCCTCGGTGCTGTAGGTGACCGAGAGCCCCTCCAGCCGCAGCAGCTCGCTCATCGCTTGCGCAGCTTCGGGTTGAGGACCTCTTCGAGGGCCTGGCCGACCAGCGTGAAGGCCAGCACGACGAGCACCACGCAGACGCCGGGCGGCACGAAGTACCACCAGGAGCCGGTGGTGATCGCGCCGACGCTGTACGCGTCGTCGAGCATCGAGCCCCACGAGGTGCGGGTCGGGTCGCCGAGGCCGAGGAAGCTCAGCGTGGTCTCGGAGAGGATCGCGACCGCCACGGTGAGCGTGGTGTTCGCGAACACGATCGGCACGACGTTCGGCAGCAGGTGCCGCCCGATCAGGTGCCGGTGCCCGGCGCCGAGGGCGCGGGAGCGCTCGATGTAGGGCCGCTCCTTGATCGAGAGCACCTGGCTGCGGATCAGCAGCGCGGTGCCCGGCCAGGACGTCACGCCGATGACGATCACGATGTTGACCAGCGACCGGCCGAGCACGCTGGCCAGCACGATCGCCAGCGGCAGGAACGGGATCACCAGGAACCACTCGGTGACCCGGAAGAGCACCGCACCGACCCAGCGGCCGAAGTACCCGGACGCGAGCCCGACCAGGGTGCCGATGAACACCGAGATCAGCGTCGCCATCAGGCCGACGAAGAGCGAGACCCGGGCGCCCCAGATCAGCAGCGTGAGCACGGACCGGCCCTGGGCGTCGGTGCCGAGCCAGAACTCCGACGACGGCGGCTCGAGCACGCCGCCGGTCGCGTTGGTGACCTCGAGCCCCTCGGCCGGCGCGAGCAGCGGCGCGAGCAGCGCGACCAGCACGAAGAACGTCAGGACGACCAGGCCGCCCATGCCGGCCCGGTTCCTCCGGAACAGCCCCCACGCGCGCGCCCGGCCGGCCCGCCGGCGCCGACGGGCGAGCTGGCGGGAGGTGAGCGGTCACCGTCGTGGTCGTCATGTGCGCACCCGCGGGTCGAGCCAGCCGTAGAGCAGGTTGGCGGCCAGGTTGGCGGCGATCACGGTCGTCGAGGACAGCAGGAAGATGCCCTGCAGCAGCCAGAAGTCGGGTACGGCGAGCGCGTCGGTCGTGAGCAGACCGAGACCCGGGATCGAGAAGATGGTCTCGATGGTGATCGCGCCGGCGACCACGAACCCGAAGTTCAGCGCGACCACGGTCGTCGTCGGCAGCAGCGCGTTCGGGACCGCGTGCTTGTCGCGGACCCGCGACGTCGCGCAGGCCCTTGGCGCGGGCGGTCGTCAGGTAGTCCGAGCGCAGCTCGTCGATCAGCGAGCCGCGCATGATCAGCGCGTAGTCGGCGAGGTAGGCGAGGGTCAGCGTGAGCACCGGCAGCGCCAGGTGCCACATCGTGTCGAGCACGCCCTCCAGCGACGTCGGATCGACGCCGACGGAGTGCAGCCCACCGGTCGGGAAGATGCCGGGCAGCGGGCCGATGCCGACCGCGAACGCCGCGATCAGCAGCAGGCCGAGCCACCACTCCGGCATCGAGTAGAGCGTCAGCGAGCCGCCGGTGGTGAACCGGTCGAACCTGCTCGCCCGGTCCCACCCGGCCCGGATGCCCAGCCACACCCCGATCAGGCAGGCCAGCACCGTGGAGGTCCCGACCAGCAGCATCGTCGGCCAGAACCGCTCGGCCAGGATCTCCGAGACGTCGCGGTGGTAGAGGATCGAGTAGCCGAGGTCGCCGTGGAGGAGGTTCTTCACGAACGTGACGAACTGCTGGAGGATCGGCTCGCTCGAGCCCGTAGGTCTGGTTGAACTCCTCGACCTGCTCCGGTGTGCTCAGCCGCCCGCGGCCCAGGGTCCGGGCCGGGTCGCCGGGCAGGATCCGGAACAGGAAGAAGTTCACGACCAGCATGAAGACCAGGCTGCCGAAGGCGCCGAGGCACTTGCCGAACGCGTACCGCCCGTAGCCCCCGCGGCGGAGCCGCCGGGTGCCCGCCTCGGCCGCTGCGGCCGCCGGGTCGGCGGCCGCCGCGATGGTCACTCGCGGTCCGCCTCGGTCGCCCGGCGCCGCATGACCATGGCGCCACCCATCAGCAGGACCACGAGCACGGCCACGCCGATCGCGACCAGCATGCCGGTGCTGAGGCTGTCGTCGGCCGCGGCCGAGGTCGCCTGGGTCGCGCTGGCGTCGCCGCCGCAGTCACCCGCCTCGTCCGCCACCCGCATGTTCTGGTAGTTGTAGGTGCCGTACTGGAACAGCCAGATGCCGCCCGGGTTCGGGCTGCTGCACCAGGCAGGCGAACCGGTCGCTGCGGAACGCCTCGCCGATGGTGTTGTACGCCGTCACGAGGTACGGCGAGTCCTCGTAGAGCATCTGCTGCATCTGCTTGACCATCTCGACCCGCTTGGCGTCGTCGAGCTCGACCTGCTGCGCCGCGAAGAGGTCGTCGTACTCCTCGTTGCAGTACCAGGAGTCCGACCAGTTGCCGCGCTGGCCGCAGGTCATGTAGCTGAGCATCGAGGTCGGGTCCGGCTCGACGTACCAGCCCCACTGGAACGCGTCGAAGCTCACCTTCGAGGATCACGTCGGTGAGCTTGTTGGACTGCATCGCGGTGACCTCGGACTCGATGCCGAGGTCGGCGAGCCACTCCTTGAAGAAGTCCATCGTGTTCAGCGAGATGTCGCCCATCGAGTCCGACCGGGCGAACAGCCGCAGGGTGCCGATCGGCGAGCCGTCCGGCATCGTGCGCAGCCCGTCGTCGCCGATCGCGTAGCCGGCCTCGTCGAGCAGCTGGCCGGCCTTCTCCGGGTCGTAGGTCATCAGCTCGTCGTCCGACGGCACCCACTGCCAGTTCGGGTACGCCGGCGGCACGATCGTGGTGCCCGGCTTGCCGGCGCCCTGGTAGACCCGCTCGATGAGCTGGTCGAGGTCGATGCCCCAGCCCAGCGCGTGCCGGAACGCCGGGTCCTGGAGCGCCGGGTTGCCGTCGCCGAGCGGCTCGCCGGTCTCGGGGTCCTCGGCGCCGACGTTGAACGCGATCTCGTCGAAGCCCGGCGAGTCGCCGTTCTGCGCGGTGATGCCCGGCTCGCCCTCGAGCGCCTGCACCTGGAGCGGCGTGATGCCGTCGACGAAGTCGACCTCGCCCTTCTTCAGCGCGGCGACCATCGGGTCCTCGGACTTGTAGACCCGGAAGACCACGTGGTCGATGTGCGGCGCGCCGCCCCAGTAGTCCGGGTTCGCGTCGAACTCGTACGTCGCACCGCTGGCCTCGCCGGACACCAGCCGGAACGGGCCGGAGCCGACGACCGGCTCGCCGTTCTCCGGCTCGGCCTTGTAGGTCTTGACGTCCTTCTCGCTGACGTCCTTCCAGATGTGCTCCGGCACGATCGGGATCGGCAGCAGCGGCAGCGTCGCGAGCGGCTTCTTCAGCGTCAGCTCGACGGTCTGCGGGTCGGTCGCGGTGACGCTCTCGGCCCCGGTCAGGTAGGAGCCCCAGGTCGCGGCCTCGGGCCCGCCGTCCATGATCCGGCTGAAGGTGTGCACGACGTCGTCGGAGGTCAGCGGCTCGCCGTCGGAGAACACCGCGTCGTCGCGCAGGTGGAACGTCCAGGTGAGCCCGTCGTCGGAGGTGTCCCAGGACTCCGCCAGCCCCGGCTCGGGCGACATGTCCTCCATCGAGTAGCTGATCAGGTAGTCGTAGGTCAGCGCCCACATCTCGAACGACGTCGCCTTGATCCCGACGAACGGGTTGAACGAGTCGACGTCGGTGAGGACCGCCACCGTGAACGTCGTGTCCTCGTCGGCGGCCTGGGCCGGCGCCGTGAGCGTCATGAGGCCCGGCGCCAGGCCCGCGAGCAGCAGCCCGCCTGCGGCGAGCAAGGAAGTGCGGCGGTTCCGGCGTGTGCGCATCTGTGCTCCCCAGGTCTTGAACTGCTGTTCAACGTGTTACTACTACATCCCGCGCCATACCGGGAGGGACTGGCCGGGCAAATCGAGGAAATCGGCGGTATTGCAACACTTTCGAAACAGAATCCGGGGTACGGGACCGATCCTGGGACGAAATCGGCGTACCTTGACCCGCGTGACCGAGACCCCGCCGACGGCACCGCAGACCCCCTTCGAGCACGTCGAGCACGGGGTGCCGCGTCCGGACCCGTACCAGTGGATGGCCGCCGGAGGCGACCCGCTGCTCGACCACCTGACCCTGGAGCGGGCGTTCTACGACTCGTCCTGCGCGCACCTGCGCCCGCTGGTCGCGGAGCTGTCGGCCGAGATGGTCGCGCGGGTCCCGGCCTCGGAGACCTCGCCGTGGTGGCGGCGCCGGCGGTTCTCGTACGCCACCCGCATCCCGGCGGGGGGCGAGTACGCCGACCTGGTCCGGGTGCCCGTGGACGGCGGGGCCGGCGAGCCCGAGGTCGCTCTCGACGTCACCGCGCTCGCCGACGGGGCCGACTTCTTCGAGCTGGGCGTGACCGTCGTCAGCCCGGACGAGGACCTGCTGGCCTGGTCGGTCGACCGCGACGGCGACGAGGTCTACGAGCTGCGGTTCCGCGACCTGCGCACCGGCGCCGACCTCGACGAGCTCGTGCCGCGCAGCTACTACAGCGGCGCCTGGAGCGCCGACTCGGCGTGGTTCTTCTACACGGTGCACGACGAGGCGTACCGGCCGTTCCAGGTGTGGCGGCACCGGATCGGCAGCCCGGTCGCCGACGACGTGCTCGTGATCGAGGAGCCCGACGAGCGGTTCGAGGTGCAGGTGCGCGGCACCCGGAGCGGTGACCGGATCGTGCTGTGGAGCGAGAGCAACACGACGTCGGAGTGCTGGGTCGTCGACGCCCACGACGTGAGCCGCGGCCCCTGGTCCGTCGGCGGCCGCCGCGACGGGGTGCGCTACCACGCCGAGCACCGGCGCCGACCCGACGGCACCGAGGACCTGCTGGTGGTGACCGACGACGGAGCCGTCGAGTCCCGCCTGATGGTCGCGCCGGTGCCGGACGGCGCCGACCAGGACGCGTCGACCTGGGTCGAGGTGCGTCCCGAGAGCCGGCAGCAACGGCTGCTGCGCGCGGACGCCTTCGCGGCGTGCGTGCTGCTCACCGTCCGCGAGGACGGGACGCGCAAGCTCGTCCAGGTCCCCCACGACGACCTGGCGGGCCGGTACGGGTTCAGCGAGATGGAGGCCGACCTGCTCCGCTCGCCTCGGTACGACGCCGGCGCGGTCACGGTGCTCGAGGAGTCCTGGCTGCAGCCGGGTGTAGCCACCTCGATGGACCTCGAGTCCGGGCTGCTGAACCGGGTCTGGCACGAGGAGGCGCCCGGCCACGACCCGGAGAGGTACGTGAGCGAGCGCCGTACCTTCCCGTCCGCGGACGGCACCGCGGTCCCGGCGACCCTGCTGCGGCACCGGGACACCCCGCTCGACGGGACCGCGCCCGCGCTGGTCTACGGCTACGGCTCCTACGCGGCCGTCGACGAGCCGACCTGGGACCCGGCCCTGCCCAGCCTGCTCGACCGCGGCGTGGTCTACGTCTACGCCCACAACCGTGGCGGCGGCGAGCTGGGGCGGCAGTGGTACCTCGACGGCAAGCTCGGGCACAAGCAGCACACGTTCGACGACCACATCGCCGTGGCCGACGGGCTGGCGCGCGACGGCCTGGTCGACCCGGACCGGATCGCGACCCGCGGGCTGCTCGGCCGGCGGGCTGCTGCAGGGCGCGGTGTTCAGCCAGCGGCCGGACCGGTGGCGCGCGGTGGTGGCCGAGGTGCCGTTCGTGGACGTCGTGACGACGATGTTCGACGCCTCGATCCCGCTGACGATCACCGAGTGGGACGAGTGGGGCGACCCGCGCAAGAAGGACGAGTTCGACTGGCTGCTCGGCTACTCGCCGTACGACAACCCGCCGCCCGCCGGCGGCCGGCCCGACCTGCTGGTGACCGGCGCCGTGCACGACCCGCGGGTGATGGTCCACGAGCCGGCGAAGTGGGTGGCCCGGCTCCGCGAGACCGACCCGGAGTGGTCGCCACGCTGCCTGTTCCGGGTGGAGACCGGGGCCGGTGCGCACACCGGGCCGTCCGGGCGGTTCGGTCACCTGGCCTACGAGGCCGAGGTGTACGCCTGGGTGCTGGACCGGCTCGGATGACCCCGCTGTTCGAGGAGGTGCTCGAGGTCGCGCGGGCGCTGATCCGCTTCGACACCAGCAACGCGCCCGGACTTCCCGGCGACGAGACCGGGCCGGCGGCGTACCTCCACGAGTACCTCACCGCGGCCGGGGTCGACTGCGAGCTCATCGCGCGCGACCCGCGGCGGGCCAACCTGGTGGCGCGGATCCCGGGCACCGGTCGAGGCGCCGTCGCTGGCGTTCGTCGGCCACACCGACGTCGTGCCGGCCGACCCGCGCGACTGGACGCACCCGCCGTTCGCGGCGGTCGTCGACGAGGGCGGCTGGCTCTGGGGCCGCGGCGCGATCGACATGAAGAACGAGGTCGCGGCCCGGGCGGTCGCGATGGCCGAGCTGGCCCGGTCCGGGTTCCGGCCGCGCGGCGACCTGTGGCTGATCGCGGTCGCCGACGAGGAGGACGGCACGGCCGACGTCGGCATGCGCTGGCTGCTCGAGGCGCGCCCGGACATCCGGCCGGACCTGGCGATCAACGAGGGCGGCGGCGAGCGGCTGCCGCTGGCCGACGGGCGGGTCGTGCAGACCGTCAGCGTCGGCGAGAAGGGCACCTACCCGGCCCGCGTGGTGGCGGTCGGCGAGGCCGGGCACGCGTCGACGCCGGACGTCGGCGCGAACGCGGTGCCGATCCTCGGCGAGCTGCTCCGCCGGGTCGGGCACGGCATGCCGATCGCCCCAGGAGTCACCGCACGTCGACCGGATGCTCGAGGTGCTGCTCGGCCCGGTCTCCGACCGCGCTGCCGCGCTCGCAGGCGGCGGCCGCCCTGCACCCGGTGCTCGCGCACACGATCCCGGCGCTGGGCGGTACGACGATGGCGCCGACGCTCCTCGAAGGCTCGTTCAAGCGGAACGTGATGCCGGCCCGGGCGTCGGTCGAGCTGGACTGCCGGATCCTGCCCGGCACCACCGAGGCCGACGTGGAGCGGGCGGTGCGGGCGCGGCTCGGCTCCGACCTGCCCTACGACCTGGAGTGGCCCGAGGCACTGGTCGCGGGCAGCGCGTCGTCTCCGACCACCGTGCTGATGGACGCGATCTCCCGCGTGCTGGTCGCCTCCGGCGACGACGCGGAGCTGCTGCCGATGCTGTGCACCGGCTTCACGGACTCGGTCTACCTGCGCGCGGCGGGCACGCCCACGGCGTACGGCTTCAGCCCGTTCCGGTCGACGTCGGCGGAGGTGCTGACGGCGGGGTTCCACAACGCCGACGAGCGGGTGCACGTCGACGACCTGCTGCTGTCCGTGGAGTTCCACGTCGCGCTCGCGCGGGAACTGCTGGGCTAGCGTCGCCGCGCGGGCGGCGGGTGCACACATGAGCTGCACGACGAGACCGCGCACTGGAATGCGTCGTCGGTGTGTCGCCCTGACATTCCGGAGGGCTGTGTCGTCGGACTGCTGAAACCAATCATCCAGCGACAGGAAGCTCACCGGCACTATGACCGTGATCGCATCGGGCAGCGGAAGCTAGGGGCCCGGCTACGCCGGCGGGGCCGCCCGGGCGATCTGGATCGTCGGGGCGCAGAAGGTGGTGCCCGATCTGGACATCGCGCTGCGTCGCCCCGAAGAGGACGGTCTCCCGCTTGAGACGGCCCGCACCCAGAAGGTCGACGGGTGGCCCAGCGCTATCCACCGCCTCCTCATTCTCGACGCCGAGTTCCAGCCCGGGCGCGGAACCATCCTGCTGCTCGACGAAGCCATCGGATTCTGAACCACCCGCATTCACCTAACGGAGACATCTATGACCGACGTGTCCTCACCTGACCAGGACCAGTTCCGAACCGATCCGCCGCGACCAGGCCCGTCGGGCTCGGGCGCAGATCGAGGCCGGACCAGCGGCTCTACCCGTATGGAGCGGTTGTCCGGCTTCGCGCAGCGGCATCACTGGACGGCCCTGATCTGCTGGGTCGCGGTCCTGGTCGGAGTGACTCTGGGGGCGCAGGCGGTCGGCGATGACTACGGCAACGGCGCCGACGTCTCCCTGCCCGGCACCCAGTCGCAGGAGATGGCCGACCTGCTCGAGGTGCACGCGCCCGAGCAGTCCGGCGACAGCGTCACCGTGGTCCTCCACGACGAGCGGGGCTGGGACACCGACGCGGACCTCGCCGCGCTGACCGCCGACCTGGCTGCGGTCGAGCGGGTCGAGGTGGTCGCCCCGCCGGACGCCTCGCAGGGCACTGTCTCCGCAGACGGGACTCTGGCGCTGGTCGGCGTCGCGCTGGAGGGCGTGTCGGGTGGCGCCCCGGCCGAGGTCTACGAGGAGATCGTCGAGGTCGCCGACGCGCACGCATCCGACGATCTGCAGGTGGAGCTGGCCGGAAAGGGCATCGAGCAGATCCAACAGAGCGAAACCAGCGGCGCCGAGGCGACCGGGCTGCTGGCCGCGATGGTGATCCTGATCTTCATGTTCGGCTCGTTCCTCGCGGCGAGCCTGCCACTGATCACCGCGATCTTCGCCGTGGGCACCACCCTCGGACTGGTGACGCTGCTGTCGCACCTGGTCACGATCCCCGACTACACCACGGCGCTGCTCGTACTGGTCGGACTCGGCGTCGGCATCGACTATGCACTGTTGGTGTTCAGCCGCTATCGCAGCGAGCTGCTACGCGGCGCCGATCGAACGCAAGCCACGACGACCGCCCTCGACACTGCCGGGCGCTCGGTGCTGTTCGCCGGCGCCAGCATGACCATCGCCATGCTCGGTCTGTTCACCCTCGGGATCGCAGCCTTCGAGGGCATGGTGACCGCGGTCGCCCTCACCGTGCTGATCACGATGATCGCATCGCTGACCCTGCTGCCGGCCCTGCTCACGCTCTTCGGCAAGAAGATCGAGAAGAGGGTGCGCAAGCATGCGGCGAAGTCCGGACGGCTGCCCGGCGAGCGCTGGCGCAGGTGGGCCTGGCTCGTGCAGCGGGCGCCGTGGCCGGCGTTGGTGGTGTCGGTGATCGCGCTCGGCGCCCTGGCCGTCCCGGCGCTGAGCATGCACCTCGGTTTCAGCGATGCCGGCAACGATGCGACAGACACGACGACGCGGACGTCGTACGACTTGATCAGCGAGAAACTCGGGCCGGGCGCCAACAGCCCGTTGATCGTCGTCACCGAGGGCACCCAGGAGCAGGCGGCTGCCGCCCACGCGCGTCTCGTTGAGAACCCCGCCATCGTGCCTGACCGGGTGAGCCCGCCGCTGCCCCTCGCCGACGACATCTTCATGATCCGGGCCGAGCCGACGACCGGTCCACAAGACGAGGCCACCGCAGAGCTGGTCACCGACCTGCGCGAGGACCTCGGCGACCCTCACCTCGTAGGCGGAGCAACGGCGGCCAACGTCGACTACTCCGAGAAGATCTCGGACCGCTTCCCGCTGTTCGTCCTCGTCGTGGTCGGACTGTCCGCTCTGCTCTTGCTGGTCGTCTTCCGCTCGGCTGTGATCGCGGTCAAGGCCGCCGCGCTCAACGTCCTGTCGATCGGCGCAGCCCTCGGCGCCATGACCCTGGTCTTCCAGGACGGTTGGCTGTGGGCCGATCCCGGTCCGATCGAGCCATTCGTCCCGGTCTTCATCTTCGCGATCGTCTTCGGCCTATCGATGGACTACGAGGTGTTCCTGCTGTCCCGCATGCGGGAGGTGTGGGTCTCGACCGGTGACGCGCTGCACGCGGTCCGCGAAGGCCTCGCACACACCGGCGGGGTGATCACGGCAGCCGCCGCGGTCATGGTGGTGGTGTTCGGCTCCTTCCTGCTCTTCCCCGACCGGATGCTGCAACAGGCAGGCTTCGCCATGGCCGTCGCGGTACTCCTCGACGCCGTCTTGATTCGGTGCCTGATGGTTCCCGCGCTGATGCGACTACTCGGCGCGAAAGCATGGTGGCTGCCCCGCCACCTGGAGCGGTGGATCCCCCAGCTCCACGTCGAAGGACGCCCAGCGGCGCCCCTGATCCCCGACCGAGACGCGGAACCGACCGCTATTGCGGGTCACGTGTGACCCAACTCCAGGCGCGCTCAATCATTCCCACCGTGACGCCAACGGCCACCACGTTGCCGGTAACCGTCGTCTCGACCGCAGAGGATCCTCGATGTCTTTCCATCACCTGTTTGCTGCAATGGCTACCGCGGACGTCACCGTCGCGGCCGGTGGCTACGGCCCAGATTCCGGGCGTTTCGGAGCGATCGTTGCTGCCGTCGTCGGCTTGACCAGCGTGGCCATAGGTGGGCTGGCCCTGGCCCGCTCGACCGGTCGTATCGGTCACGGCAACAGGCAATTCCGGGCAATCGCCGCCTTG
Source organism: uncultured Actinomycetota bacterium (assembly GCA_963716655.1). Taxonomy (GTDB): domain Bacteria; phylum Actinomycetota; class Actinomycetes; order Propionibacteriales; family Nocardioidaceae; genus Nocardioides. The sequence continues at coordinate 1,182,181 of CAVQTV010000001.1, forward strand.
GTGATCGGGCTCGTCGGTGTGGTTCTCAGTGTGGTGCACCTAGCCAACTCCACGGGCGGCTTCGGTACCGGCAACGGCCGAGCCGGAGCCATGGTGGCCCTGGTGGTGGGGCTGGTCGGCATGGCCCTCGGCGGCTTGGCTCTAGCCCGCTCCCGCCGCCACCGGCCACGCCGCGCAACCGCGGTCACCGCTCAGGTGCATCCCGCGGAGACTGATTGACTGATGCACGCAGAGAAGCGCGTCGCGTCATCGGGTGGGCCATCGCCGACCACATGCGCACCGACTTCGTCGAGGACGCCCTGAAGATGGCGATCACCCTGCGCGGGGAACGGCCCGCCCAGGTCGTGTTCCACACCGACAGAGGCACGCATCGGAGCCGATCACCACGTTCGCCGAGAACGGCATCACCAGGTCGATGGGCTACACCGGGATCTGCTGGGTCAACGCGATGGCCGAGTCGTTCTTCGCCACGCTCAAGACCGAGTTCTACTACCGCCGCGTCCGGCCCACCAAGGCCGGAGCCAAGCTTGCCGTCGGTGCCTGGATCGAGGAACGGCGCGCGATGATGGCATCGCGGTCGTGCGTGCGTGCGAGTCGGACCCGCGCCGGATCGTGCATGTATCCAGCAAGCGCTTCCTCGTCCGGCATCTCGATCACCTGCACAGGCGGATCGGCATGGAACCATCCTGCCATTGACGTGCCACAAGAGGATCGATGGTCGGCCGCAGCGCTTTGCGCGAAACTCCTTCGTGGACGAAGGCGATTGCCTTCTCCCGGCGTTGCTCGTCGCGGCCCGGCCCGGATCGAATGATCCTTGGCCGGGCCGGGTTTCGCCTGCCGATCAGCCCGCCATGCTGTCGAACGTGCCGGGCTCATAGGAACCGCCCTTGGTGCGCGTGATCACGAGGAGCCTGTTGGCGGCGTTGATCATGGCGACCAGGTAGACCAGCGCGGTGATCTGGTCGTCGTCGTAGTGCTTGCGCACTTGGGCCCAGGTCTCGTCGGACACGCCCTGGTGGGCGTCGGCGAGCCGGGTGCCCTCCTCGGCGAGCGCCAGCGCGGCCTGCTCGGCCTCGGTGAACACGGTGGACTCGCGCCAGGCGGCGACCATGTTGATCCGGACCGCGGGTTCACCGGCGGCCGCCAGCTCCTTGGCGTGGGCGTCGACGCAGTAACCGCAGCCGTTGATCTGGCTGGCGCGCAGCTCCACCAGCTCCAGCGTGGACTTCGGCAGCGACGACTGCATGATTGCCATGCTGACGTTGGCGAACCGCTTGCCGATCTTGGCGCCGAGCTCGTTGTCGTTCAGGTTGATACGGGGTTCCATGACTTCGTCCTCACTCGTGGTGTTGCGTGCTGAACCGAACGAACACGAGATGCCGGCGACCCGACCTTTCTGACAGCACGGTCGCGTGAGGTGCGCCACAAACCCCTGGTGTCAGAAATCGACGAGGCCCGGGGTCTTGTGGGTGACACAGTCGAGAGCGAACAGGAGCCACTTATGCCCAACGAGCGCGGCGGGAGCTGCGATGACGGCCTCGACCCCGCCACCGGGGTGTTCGTCGCCCACCGCAACCTGCTGTTCACCGTCGCCTACGAGATGCTCGGCTCGGCCGCCGACGCCGAAGACGTCTTGCAGGAGACCTGGCTGCGGTGGACCGGCGTGGACCTCGACACCGTCCAGAATCAGCGTGCGTATCTGGTCCGGATCACCACCCGCCAGGCGCTCACCCGGCTGCGCACGCTCGGCCGGCGCAAGGAGTCCTACGTCGGCCCCTGGCTGCCCGAGCCGCTGCTGACCGCGCCCGACGTGGCCGAGGACGTCGAGCTGGCCGACAGCGTCTCGATGGCGATGCTGCTGGTGTTGGAGACACTCACGCCGACCGAGCGGGCGGTGTTCGTGCTGCGTGAGGTGTTCGACCTCGGCTACGACGAGATTGCGGAAGCCGTCGACAAGACCCGGGCCGCGGTCTACCAGATCGCGCACCGGGCACGGGCACACGTCGCCACACGCCGACCGCGCGGGGCTACTTCTCCGGCCGAGACCCGAGACGCGCTCGAGGCGTTCCAGCGGGCGGTCGGAACGGGCGATCTGCAGGGTCTGCTCGACATCCTCGCGCCCGATGTCGTCTTCCTGGGTGACGGTGGCGGAGTTGTGCAGGCCGTGCTGCGGCCCATCGTGGGGGCCGACCGGGTAGCCCCCCTGCTGGTCGCCAGCCAGCTGGCCAGGGCCGCCGCCGCGGCGCCGCTGCAGCCGGCACAGGTCAATGGCTACCCAGCGCTGATCCTCCGGCTCGACGACAAGATCGACACCGTCTTGGCGGTGCGCATCGACGACGGCCTCATCACCGGGCTTTACGCCGTGCGCAACCCGGAGAAGCTATCGCGTATGCAGCACGAGACCGCTTTGCACCGCTGAGCCCGGCGCGCCTTCTGGCTGGGTGAACCCGGCGACGTCAACCACGGCGTCTTCTCCCGAAGGCCGATGTCGCGGCGGGTGATGAGCCTTCTGACTCGTAGGCGAGCTCGTCAGGCAATCGCGAGCGCGGACACGCTCAGGTCATTCCGCCGTGAAGTGTCGGGAGCCATTGGAAGGGCCCGTCGTCGTCCTCGTCGCGGAACTGCCGGCGGGTGCACACGTGAGCTGCACCTCCAGGCATCGACAGTTGGCGGCGACCCAATGGTTCGGATCGGCGTGTCAGCCCGCCCAGGACCGTAGCTTCTCGGGGTTCCTTACCGCCCAGATGTTCTTGATCCGGCAGCCTTCGACCTCGAACGCCATCACCACCACGGTGACGCCGTCTTGATGAGCCACCAGACCAGGCTGTCCGTTGACCGTTCGCACCAGGATGGTGAGGTCGGGGGCCTTGCCAGCGAGATCGATGAAGGCGCGCGCGACCTCCGCGCCGCCTTCGATCGGGCGGAGCAAGGCGCTGACGACGCCCCCGCCGTCGGCGATTGCGGTGGCGTCGGGGTCGAGGAGGCCGATGAGAGCGTCGATGTCCCGGGCCTCCCATGCTTCCTTGAAGCCCCGGACGATGTCGGCCTTCTGGGCTGTCGGAGTCGCGGGAGCCTGCGACGTGCGAATGCGACGTCGGGCCGACGAGGCCAGCTGCCGGCATGCCGCCGGGGTACGGCCGACGATCTCGGCCACTTCGGCGAAGGAGTAGCGGAAGACATCGTGGAGGATGAGCGCGACGCGTTCGGCCGGGGTCATCGACTCGAGTACGACCAGAAAAGCCATGTTGATCGACTCGTCGAGGGTGACCCGGTCGGCCGGGTCGACCGTGGTGTCGCCTGACCGCCCGTCGATCCACTCCGTACGTTCGGGCAGCGGCTCGGGGATCCATTCGCCCACGTAGCGCTCCCGCCGGGCCCGTGCCGAGCCGAGCAGGTCGAGGCAGACACGACTGGCGACCGTGTTCAGCCAGGCGCCAGGGGACTCGATGGCTTGCCGCTGCTGTGGAGACATGTCGTACCAGCGGGCATACGTCTCTTGTACCGCGTCCTCAGCATCGGCCAGGGAGCCCAGGAGCCGGTAGGCGATGCTGATCAGCTGACGCCGCTCGCGCATGACTGCGGTCAGGCTCGGATCGAGCTGGCCGTCATGTGGCTCGGACTGTGTGGTCATGGCGTCGACAGCTCCCTTGGTCGCATCTGCCCTCACCAGTACGACGACACAACACATCGAACTGTGAGGTTGACGCGTCGCCTCACATTCCGAGGGGCTGCGTCGTCGTACTGACGAACAACACCATCCACCCTTCACATAGGACTCTGATGAACATCGCTCTGTGGATCATTGCCGGACTGCTGGCCGTGGTCTTCCTGGCTAGCGGCGCCCTCAAGCTGATCCTGCCCAAGGAGAAGATAGCCGCCACCTCCGCCGGGGGATGGGTCGAAGACTTCAGCCCCGGCAGCATCAAGGCCATCGGCATCCTCGAGGTCCTGGCTGCGGTGGGCCTGATCCTGCCCGCCGCGCTCGACATCACGCCGGTTCTGGTGCCCCTGGCTGCCGTCGGACTGGTGTTGGTCATGGTCGGCGCGATGATCACGCACCGCCGCCGTCACGAGACCACGGCGATGGTGGCGAACCTGGCCTATCTCGCCCTGGCCGGCTTCCTGGCGTGGGGCCGCTTCGGCCCCGAGCCCTTCAGCGGCTGACAGGGAACCGGCCCAACTTCTGCGGCGAGTCGTGCGCGTGGACGCCCTTGCCTCTCGTCGAGGCGGTCAGTCCCCGGCGCCGCCCTTGTCGGAGTGCCACCTGCTCACGGCGGGAGTCGGATCGGTGTTCCCGGCGGTGTCCGTGGCCCGCACCGCGAGGATGTGCCATCCGGCGCCCAGGTCCAGGTAGCGCAGCGGAGAGTCGCAGGACGTGTACGCCGCGTCGTCGAGGCTGCAGGTGAAGGTCGCAGGCTCGTTCGCGCTGAACGTGAGGAGCGCGGCGTCGGAGGCGGGGAAGTCTCCGGAGACGCTGGTCTGAGGTGGCGCGGTGTCCATCGGCGAGGCGGACGCGGTCGTGCCGGTCTGGGACGGGTTCGTTGACGGGCTCGTTGACGGGCTCGTTGACGGGCTCGTTGACGGGCTCGCGGCTCCGGTGCTCGGCGAGCCGGTCGCGCTGGTGAGCCTCGGTGGCGGGGTCTGGGTCGTCGCAGTCGCCGGGGAAGGCACCTCCGACTGTCCGGTGGCGGACGCGCTCGGCTTCGCGCTGCGGCCACCCGGCGTCGGGGCATCGAAGGTGGGTGCCCCCAGGGCCGACTCTGACCGCCCGCCACCATACGACGCAGTCGGGTCTGCCAACTCTGCCTTCCGGTCCGAGGCTAGGTCGGTCATCGTCGTGCCGGCGACATAGCCACCGGTCCCCAGAGCCGTCACCGCCAGCAGCGCAAACAGCGCCCGGGCCGGGCGGCCGTGCTCGGTCGCCTCGCCGAGCAGGCGTGCGGTGGCGGGTGGCGTGCGCCGCCACCGGTCGATGAGTGATCGGGACGCTTTTTGTCGCATATCGAGATCTCCGGGATAGCTCACGAGCACCCCCGAGGTTCCCTCCCTCGCCCGTGACGGACACGAAGGACGGCACGTTAACAGGTGCTCCTCGAGGTGCTCAATCTGCGACCGGAGAGGGCGCGCAGGAGCATGCCGAGCAGGTAGGTGATCGTCAGGACGGTCAGGCCCTCGGGCCACAGCCGTTTGGGTGTCACCCGGGCTACCGCAGCCCGACGCAGTCGAGTGCCCAGAACGGCTCGCAGTAGACCAGCGCGCCGGTCATCCACTCCTCGTGGCCGGCGAGCAGCACGGCCTGGAACGCGGCGTCGGGGATCCGCACCGACGGCTTGGTGAAGCCGAGGGGGCCGGCCGGCGCCCAGCCGCGAGTGCTGTAGTAGGCGGGGTCGCCCTCGAGGAACACGACGGGCGCGCCCTGCCGATCTGCCTCGGTGAGCGCCGCGGCGAGCAGCTGGGCACCGATGCCTTGCCCCTGGTGCTCGGGCGCGACCGAGAGCGGGCTGAGGACGAGGACATCGACCAGCGCACGTTCGGCGTCGACCCAGGACCGGTTCAGCTGGACATGCCCGACGACCTGGCCGTCGACCTCGGCCACCAGGCTGGCGCGGGTGCTGCCCGACTCGTCGAGCACGGTGACCAACCGAGCCACCGTCGGACCCTCGTCGGGGCCGAACGCCGCCTCGACCACCCGCAGCACGGCGTCGCGGTCGGCATCGGCGGCGGAGCGGACGGTGGTCACGCCAGCATTCTCCGCCAGGTCGCGGTCCCCTCGTCGAGGTGCAGCTCGCCGTCGGCCTGCTCGGCGGCCTCGGGGTCGTGGGTAGCCAGCACCACGACCGCACCGCGGTGCGCCTCGGCCCGCAGCGCCGCGACCATCCGCTCGCGGTTGGCGGCGTCGAGGTCGCTCGTGGACTCGTCGGCGAGCAGCACCTTCGCCTCGGCGGCGAACGCCCGCGCGAGCGCGACCCGCTGCTGCTGGCCGCCGGAGAGCTCCTCGATCAGGTGGTTGCCGCTCTCGGGCAGTCCGACCAGCTCGAGCGCCGCGTCGGTACGACGGGCGGCGTCCGCCGCGGGGACGCCCAGACCGAGCAGCGGCACCATCACGTTCTCGGCCGCGGTCAGCGACGACGCCAGGCCGTTGCCCTGCGGCACGAGCACCACGCCGAGCCCGGCGGCCTGCTCACGGTCGGTGAGCGTGGTGCCGGCGACGGTCGAGGTGCCGGCGTACGGGCGCAGCGCGCCACCGAGCGCCCAGAGCAGCGTGGACTTGCCGGCGCCGGAGGGTCCGGTGACCGACAGGAACTGGCCGGGCCGGACGGCGCAGGTCGACTCCGTGAAGTGCCACCAGGTCGCCGTAGCGGACCTCGAGGCCGGTCGCGATCAGATCACTCATCGGCGGCCTCTCCCTCACGGATCAGCTGGTAGGTGCCGTCGACCTCGTGGAAGCGGACCAGCGTGCCCGGCAGCAGGTTCTCGCGGACGTGTGCGGGCAGCGGCAGGAACCCGTCCGGCGTGACCACGGCGTACTCCTCGCCGCTGCGGCCCTCGCCGCCGACCCGGCCGTCGCGGATGGTGATCGTGCGCGGCAGCCGGCCGGCCACGTCGGGGTCGTGGGTCACCAGCACCACGGTGGTGCCGAGCTCGCTGTTGAGCGCGGCGAGCCGGTCGAGCACCCGGTCGCGGGCACCGTGCTCGAGCTGGCTGGTGGGTTCGTCGGCGAGCAGCAGCCCGGGGCGCGACGCCATCGCGACCGCGAGCGCGGCGAGCTGGAGGTGCCCCGGGCTGAGCTCGGCCAGCGGCCGGTCGCGCCTCGGCCGCGAGCCCGACCTCGGCGAGCACGACCTCCGGCTCGGGCAGCTCCTTGCCGGCCTTGCGCGCGGCGCCCTGGGCGAAGCGGACGTTCTCGAGCGGGGTGAAGTACGGCAGCAGGTTGCGACCGGCGCCCTGGAGCATCAGCGACACGTCGCGCGAGCGCAGCTCGTCGAGCTCCCTGCCGGACGCGTTGGAGAGCTCGACGCCGCCGACCTGGATCTTGCCGGCGCTGGGCTTGAACACGCCGGCGAGCAGGCTGAGCAGCGTCGACTTGCCGGCGCCGGACGGGCCGAGCAGGCCGACCATCTCGCCGGGCTCGACCTGGAGGTCGACGCCGGAGAGGGCGGCCACCTCGTGCCCCTCGGAGCGGTAGATGTGCACCAGCCCCCGGGTGCCGACCCTCAGTCCCGTGCTCGCCTGAACGGTCACAGCGTCTCCCGGAGTCGTCGCAGCTCGGCGCGCGCGGCCAGCGCGCGCCCGATCAGCACACTGCCGATGCCGAGCACCAGGATGGCGGCCAGCGCGGCCGCGCCCGCAGCCCACCAGGCCGTGCTCAGGTCGAGGGTCGACACCTCCGGCGCGATGGCGAACAGCGGCACCAGTGGCATCGCGAGCTGGGCGCCGACCAGGCCGGCGAGCGTGCCGGCGACCACGCCGACCAGCACCGCCGGGAGCTGGGCGGACACCGCGATCCGGCGTACCGACCGGCCGGGGAGACCGCTCATCCGGAGCGCCGCGAGGTCGCGGGTGCGCAGCCGCCAGCCGCTGATCGCGCTCACCAGCAGGACGAGCAGGGCGATCAGGATGGCCAGCGCCCCGACCAGTCCGGCGAGCTGCAGGCTCCAGGCGGGGGTGGCCTCGTCGTACCCGCGCCGGGTCTCGGCCAGGGTCGTGTTGCCGGCCACCGCGATGCCGCGTTCGTCGAGCGCCTCGACCACGTCGTCGTAGCAGCGCTTCGTCGTCGTCGCCGAACCACACCTCGACCTGAGCGGCGGGCGACACGTTGCGGCCACGCTGCAGGGTCTCCAGGTCGGCGACGTTGGTCTCCAGGCCGGAGGCGGGGACGCGGTCGAGGGTGCCGACCTGCGTCGCGTTCTGGTACTCGCCGTCCAGAGCGGTGAGCTGGAAGTCGTCGGGCGTGCCGCCCGGAGGGATCGACCCGGCGACCAGGGTGGGAACGACGCGGGGCAGCCACTCGTGCTGGAGGGTCAGCAGCGCGGTGCCGTGGCCCTTCGTGGTGACCGTGAGCTCCTCCGGCGAGTCTGAGGACGCCTTGATGGTGCCGGCGCGCCCGTCGTCGGTCGCCGACCACTGGTCCGCCGGGCCGAGCGGGATGACCTCACCGGACGGCTCGGCCGTCAGGTTGCGGAGCGTGGCCGAGCCGGTGATCTCCGCTCCCGGCAGGCTGGCGATCCAGATCCCGACCAGCCGGCAGCCCTCGCTGCAGCTCACGATCTTCTCGAACGACATGGAGTCCTGGCCGGCCGGCACCGTGCCGAGGGTGCTGTGCAGGATCACCCCCGACTCCAGCGCGAGGTCGACGCCGAGACGCACGTCCCCGTGCTCGCCGTCGACCTCGATCGAGTCGAGCGTCGAGCCTTCGACGTCGACCGTGAGCTCGGTCGCGGTGAGCTGGATCGAGGTGTCCTCGGGCGTCGCCAGGGCGTCCCAGGTCGACGGGTCCGGGGCGCCGCCCGGGAACAGCGCGATGTGCGGGAACTGGTCCGGCACGACCGCGAGCGTCTCCTTGGCGTCGATCGCCGGGCTGGATCATCCGGACCACCGGGGTCACCCGGTCGCCGTCGGGGTCCACCTCCGCGAGCGCCGCGCGGACGTCGGCGAGGTCGGGGTTGAGCATGGTCGCGACCCGGGCCGCCCCGATCTGCTGCTCGGCCGCGGCGGAGCGGTTGCGCTGGCCGACCGCCATCGCGTCGGCGGAGAAGACCGCGAGCGCCGTCGCCAGGGTCACGATCGCGACCACCCGACGGGTGGCGGGATTGCGGGCGGCGTCCAGGATGCTCACGCCGGCGCGCACCCGGCCGCGCCGGAGCATCCGCCGGCCGAGTACGGCGGACGTCGGCGTCGTGAGGTGGGCCAGCACCAGGCCGACCACGACCGCGAGCAGGCCGGGCGCGATCATCGCGGCCGGTCCGTCCAGGCCGCCGGTGGCGAAGACGATGACGATGCCGCCGGCGCCTGCGATGAGCACCGCGTCGGAGGCACCGAGCGCCCAGCGGCCGCTGCGTGGCGGCACCCGGCGCAGCAGCCGGTCGACCGGCTCCCGCGCGACCCGGGCGGCGGCGAGGGTCGTGACGATCACCAGCAGCAGGGCGCCGAGCAGCGCCGCGGCCAGGAACGGCCAGCGCAGCTCCACCGGCGGGTTGCCGGGCAGCACGGTGCTCCGGGCGACGTACACAGCCAGCACCGCGAGGGCGGCGCCCGGCAGCACGGCGACGAGCGCGAGCGGCAGCAGCTCCGCGAGCAGCAGCCGGCGCGCGCCGACCCGGCCGCGCCCGCGCAGCCGCGCGATCGCGACCTCGGGACGGCGCTGCTCGGTGATCGCGGCCAGCACCAGCCACAGCACGACCACGGCGAGCAGGCCGAGCTGGGCGACGAGCAGCGGCACCGTGATCCGCGACTGCTCGATCTGCTCCTGGACGTTGTCGTCGAGGCTGGGCAGCGTGGAGACGATCGTGACGATCGGGACGCCCGGCTCCGGGATCCGGGTCGCGAGGCCGGAGACGCCGGTGCCGAGCTCGTGCAGCTCGTCGACGCCGACCCGGTCCGGATCCAGGACGAAGTCGGCCTTGCTGACGGTGGCCGGGAACGGTTCGTTCCCGCCACCGAAGGTCTCCCGCGCGCTCAGCCAGGCGTCGTGCTGGAGCTTCTCAGACAGGCCCTCGGCGGAGACGACCCCGGAGAGGCCGGTCAGGGCCTGCCCGAACCAGTAGTCCGACGGCACCTGCTCGTAGATGCCCACGACGTGCAGCGGGCCGGTCGCGCCCGCGGGTCCGGTCGCCTGGACGGTGCGGCCGAGGCGGAGGTCGAAGTTCTTCGCGTCGGCGGCGCTCACGGCGATCTCGCCCGCCGCCGTCGGGCAGCCGCCGTCCGCGAAGGTCACGTGGGCGCACTGGTCGCTGCGCCAGAGGAGCTCGCCGACCGGCTCACGGCCGTTGCCGGCATCCATGCCGGCACCGGAGGCGAGCCCGAGCACCGGCTCCTCGAGCAGGTCGCGGAGCTCCTCGGGCAGGTAGAGCGCCACCTGCTCCGGCTGCTGGGCGGGTGCAGGGTTGAACGTTCGCTCGCTCGGCGACTGCGCGAGCTGCACGCTGCGGCCCTCGATCGTCGCCTGCTCGAGCACCACCCGCGTGGCCGACTGCTGCATCGCGCGGAAGTAGAGCGGTGCGACCGCGACCGAGGCGACCAGCAGGGCCGCGAGCGCCACGACCGCAGCAGCCTGCAGCGGCCGGTACCGCCAGCGCCTCACCCCGACACCCCCGTCACCCCGTCTCGAACGCCGCGCCACTCTACTCACACCTGCCTCGCGCGCTTCAGCCGAGGGGTTGACTTCAAGTTCACTTCAACTTGCAGCCTGATCACATGACTGTTGCCGTTGTCACCGGGGCCTCGCAGGGTCTCGGCCTCGCCCTTGCCCACCATCTCGCCACCGTCGGCTGGTCCGTCGTCGCCGACGCCCGCGACCGGGACCGCCTCCAGGCCGCGGTCGATGCGCTGCCCGGCGGGCCGCACGTCGCCGTACCCGGAGACGTCAGCGACTCCTGGCACCGCGGCGCGCTCGCCGCGGCCGCCGCCGAGCTCGGCGGCGCCGACCTGCTGGTCAACAACGCCAGCACGCTCGGCGCCAGCCCGCTCCCCCGGCTGGCCGACCTGGAGCCGGAGACGTACGCCGAGATCCTTGCGGTCAACGTCGTCGCGCCGATCGCCCTCGCCGGGCTGCTGCTGCCCCAGCTGCGCGAGCGCCGCGGGCGGATCGTCAACATCACGTCCGACGCGGCCGTCGAGGCGTACCCGACCTGGGGCGGCTACGGCTCCAGCAAGGCGGCCCTCGACCACGCGACCCGGGTGCTCGCCGCCGAGGAGCCGTTCGTCCGCGTCTACGCCGTCGACCCCGGCGACCTGCGCACCGCGATGCACCAGGCGGCGTTCCCGGGTGAGGACATCAGCGACCGGCCCGAGCCGGCGAGCGTCGTGCCGCGCCTCGTCGCCCTGGTGCTCGGTGACGCGGCTAGCGGACGGCTGGTCGCATGACCGTCCTCATGCGCGAGGCGTCGGTCCCGCCGGAGGCGCGCGGGCTGTCGCGCGACGGGGTGCGGCTCGCGGTGGCCACGCCGTCGGGTACGTCGCACGCGGTCGCCCGGGACCTGCCCTCGTTCCTGTCGCCCGGCGACCTGCTGGTGGTGAACACCAGCGCGACGCTGCCGTCCGCGCTCCCGCGGCTCCACGTCTCGACGTCGCTGGACGACGGCTCCTGGGTCGTCGAGCTCCGGCAGCCGGACAACAGCGGTCCGGCGACGCCGGTCTCCGGCGAGGTGGTGCCGCTGCCCGGAGGCGTGTCCCTGCGCTTCGTGGCTCCGCACCCGGCCGGGCAGATCCGGCTCTGGCGCGCGGTCCCGACGCCCGCGACGGACCGGGTGGCCTATCTCGAGGAGCACGGCCGCCCGATCCGGTACCCGTACGTCGACGGCGTGTGGCCGATCGGCGCGCTCCAGAACTCCTACGCCACCCACCCCGGCAGCGCCGAGATGCCCAGCGCCGGGCGGCCGCTCACCGAGTCGGTGCTGGTGCGGCTGATGGCGCGCGGCGTCGTGGTCGCGCCTCTGGTCCTGCACACCGGCGTCGCCAGCCAGGAGAAGCACGAGCCGCCGCAGCCCGAGGAGTACGCCGTCCCGGCGGCGACCGCCCGGCTGGTCACGTCCACCCGCGCCGCCGGCCGCCGCGTGGTGGCCGTCGGCACCACCGTGGTCCGCGCACTGGAGTCCGCCAGCGCCGGCGGCCGGGTCGTCCCGACCGCGGGATGGACATCACTGGTGCTCGGGCCGGACCGGCCGGCCACCGTGGTCGACGGCCTGCTGACTGGGCTGCACGCCCCGGCGGCAAGCCACCTGCAGCTGTTGCACGCGGTCGCCGGACCGTCCCTCGTCGAGCGGGCCTACGCCGACCTCGCTGCACCTGACGCGCCGCCGTACCTCTGGCACGAGTTCGGCGACGTGATGCTGCTGCTGCCCTAGATCATCTCCAGCAGCGCGGCGTGGGTCTCCTGATCCGCCGCGACGAGCACGCCGGTCGGCCCGGTGCCGACCGGGCGGCCCTCCAGGTCGGTGACCACGCACCCGGCGGCGCGGCACAGGGCGATGCCGGCGGCGAAGTGCACGTTGTCGCGCATGTCTCCATCGCACAGGTACGCCGCCCGGCGACCCACGGCGACCCACGCCAGCGCCAGCGTCGTCGACATCACGCGTGGGCCGAAGCGCGCACGGAACGCCGGGTCGTCGAGCAGTTGAGCCGGCTGGAACCGGCTTCGTCCGCCGTGGGAGTTGTCCAGGTCGACGTCGACCAGGCGGGACACGGCCGACGGACCGATCGGCTCGTCGGACCCGTCGCGTCGGATTCGCACGGAGTCGCCGTCGGTCCAGAACACCTCGCCGCTCAGCGGCTCGGCGACGGCCGCGACTCGAACGCCGGCTGGTTCGCGGAGTGCGACGTTCACGGCGAACAGCGGCGTCGTGGCCGCGAAGTTGAGCGTGCCGCACAGCGGGTCGACCAGCCAGGTGCGGTCCGCGCTGCCCACCTGCCCGCGCTCCTCGCCCAGGACCGCGTCGTCGGGCCGGGCCGCGCGCAGCACGTCGACGATCGCCTGCTCGGCGTCGAGGTCCGTGGCCGTGGCGAAGTCGGTCGAGCGACTTGGCGAACCGCTCGACCGGCTCGCCGTACGCCGCCCTGACGACGCGGGCGCCGGCCGCGGCCGCCTCGACGGCCACCTCCCAGTCGGTCATGCGCCGGTCAGGAAGCTGAACCGGACCTCGCGGTCGGGGTTGTCGACGTTCAGGTCGACCAGGCACACGCTCTGCCAGGTGCCGAGGGCCAGCCGGCCGCCGAGCACCGGGACGGTGGCGTACGGCGGGACGAACGCCGGCAGCACGTGCGAGCGGCCGTGACCGCGGCTGCCGTGGCGCGTGCCGCCAGCGGTCGTCGGCCGGGCAGCAGGTCGGCGAGCGCGGCGAGCAGGTCGTCGTCGCTGCCGGCGCCGGTCTCGATGATCGCGATGCCCGCGGTCGCGTGCGGGACGAACACGTGCAGCAGCCCGTCGCCGCGACCCGACACGAAGTCCTGGCAGTCGTCGGTCAGGTCGAGCACGACCTCGCGGGCGCCGGTGCGGTACTGCCGGATCTCGGAGTCCATCAGGCGTCCACCCCGACCTGGCCGTCTGGGGAACGCGCACCACCGAGGCAGGACGCGGTCGGCTCGGGAGCGGTGACGCCACCGCGGTACTCGTCGAGGAACAGCTCCAGCCGCGGGTCGTCGGCACCGGTGAGCGCGAGCTGGTGGCCCCAGACCGTGACGACGACCGGGGAGGGCAGGCCGGCGTACGGCGACATGATGCCGTTCTGCGGCAGCGCGCCGGCGAGCTCCTCGATCTCGTCGTCACTGAGGTCGGGGTCGTAGGTGATCCACACCGTGCCGTGCTCGAGGTCGTGCACCGCGTTCTCGTCGCGTACCGGCTCCAGGTACACGCCGCAGTCGAGCCAGGCGTCGTCGTGCGGGCCACCGACGGGCGGCGTCTGCGGGTAGTCGATGTCGCCCGACTCGTGGGCGTTGCTGAGGTCGCCGTACACCTGGACCTCGCTGAGGTCCTTGCTCACCGGCTCCTCGGTCGCGAACATCGTGGCGGCGACCACGACCCCGGCGATGATCAGCACCCCGATCACCGCGAGCGCGAGAACCAGGACCCGCGACGGCCCGGGGGCGGGTGGCGCCGACGGCGGCTCAGAGGCGGGTGGTGCGTACGGAGGCGGCGGGGGTGGTGCGTACGGCGGAGGCGGCGGGATCTCGCTCATCAGTCGGCCAGCAGCCGTTCGACCCGCTCGACCTTCGCCGTGAGCTGGCCGTCCCAGCCCGGCCGGATGTCCGCCTTGAGCACCAGCCCGACGCGCGGCGACACCGCGGCGACGACGTCGACGGCCCGCTTCACGACGGCCATCACCTCGTCCCACTCGCCCTCGATGTTGGTGAACATCGAGTTGGTCTCGCACGGCAGGCCGGACTCGCGGACCACCCGGACGGCGGCCGCGACCGCCTCGGAGACGCTGCCGGTCTCGTCGCCGGTCGTCGGGGAGATGCTGAACGCCACGATCATGTGGAAACCGTAGAGGAGGGGTCCGAAATCGCCGAGTCGGCGCCAGTTAGTTGGTGCTAACTCACGCCGACTCGCGTGGATCAGGCCGTCTGCGCCCTCAAGTTGCGCAGCACGTACTGCATGATGCCGCCGTTGCGGTAGTAGTTCGCCTCGCCGGGGGTGTCGATCCGGACCACGGCGTCGAACTCCACGTCGCCGGCCTTGACCTTGACGGTCTTCGGCGTGCGGCCCTCGTTGAGCTCGGTGATGCCGGAGATCGAGAACGTCTCCTCACCGGTCAGGCCGAGCGACTCGGCGCTCTCGCCCTGCGGGTACTGCAGCGGGATGACGCCCATGCCGATCAGGTTCGAGCGGTGGATGCGCTCGTACGACTCGGCGATGACGGCCTTCACGCCGAGCAGCGAGGTGCCCTTGGCCGCCCAGTCGCGCGACGAGCCGGAGCCGTACTCCTTGCCGCGACAGCACGACCAGCGGGGTGCCGGCGGCGATGTAGTTCTCCGAGGCCTCGAACACCGTGGTGACGTCGCCGCCGTTGGTGAAGTCGCGGGTGAAGCCGCCCTCGGTGCCCGGCGCCAGCTGGTTGCGCAGCCGGATGTTCGCGAACGTGCCGCGGATCATCACCTCGTGGTTGCCGCGGCGCGAGCCGTAGGAGTTGAAGTCCCGCTGCTCGACGCCGTGCTCGGCGAGGTACTTGCCCGCGGGCGAGTCCTTCTTGATCGCACCGGCCGGGCTGATGTGGTCGGTGGTCACCGAGTCGCCGAGCTTGAGCAGCACCCGCGCGCCCTCGATGTCGGTCACCGGGCTCCGGCTCGTCGGGCATGCCGTCGAAGTACGGGAGGCTTCCGGACGTACGTCGACTCCGGGTCCCACTCGAACGTCTTGCCCTCGGGGGTCGGCAGCGACTGCCACTGCTCGTCGCCGGCGAAGACGTCCTGGTAGCTCTCGTCGAACATCTCGGAGTTGATCGCACCGGCGATGACCTCCTCGATCTCCGAGGGCGTCGGCCAGATGTCCTTCATGAAGACGTCGTTGCCGTCCTGGTCCTGACCGAGCGGGTCGTTGAACAGGTCGACGTCCATCGAGCCGGCCAGCGCGTAGGCGACGACCAGCGGCGGGGACGCCAGGTAGTTCATCTTGATGTCCGGGTTGATCCGGCCCTCGAAGTTGCGGTTGCCCGACAGCACCGAGACGACCGCGAGGTCGTTGTCGTTGACGGCCTGGCTGACCTCGGGGATCAGCGGGCCGGAGTTGCCGATGCAGGTGGTGCAGCCGTAGCCGACCAGGTTGAAGCCGAGCTTGTCGAGGTACGGCGTGAGGCCGGACTTCTCGTAGTAGTCGGAGACCACCTTCGAGCCCGGCGCCAGCGTCGTCTTGACCCACGGCTTGCGCTCGAGGCCCTTCTCGACGGCCTTCTTGGCGAGCAGCGCGGCGCCGATCATCACCGACGGGTTGGACGTGTTGGTGCACGACGTGATCGCGGCGATGGTGACCGCGCCGTGGTCGAGCTCGAACGACGTGCCGTCGGCCAGGGTCACCTGGGCGGGGTTGCTCGGGCGCCGCCGGCGCCGGTGCCGGCGGCGACGTGGCCGTGCGGCGGGGCCTCGCCGTGGCCGTTGGACGGGGCGTCGGAGGCGGGGAAGGACTCGGCGACGGCCTCGTCGTACCCGTTCTCCTCGCCCGCCTCGTCGACGTAGTCGGCGAGCGCGGTGCGGAAGGAGTCCTTGGCGTCGGACAGCGAGACCCGGTCCTGCGGGCGCTTGGGGCCGGCCAGCGACGGTACGACGGTCGCCAGGTCGAGCTCGAGCTTCTCGGAGAAGCGCGGCTCGGCGTCCGGGTCGTGCCAGAGGCCCTGCTCCTTGGCGTAGGCCTCGACCAGCGCGAGCTGCTCGGCTCGGAGCGGCCGGTGAGCTCGAGGTACTTCGTGGTCTCCTCGTCGATCGGGAAGACCGCGATGGTCGAGCCGAACTCCGGGCTCATGTTGCCGATCGTGGCGCGGTTGGCCAGCGGCAGCACCGAGACGCCGGGGCCGTAGAACTCGACGAACTTGCCGACGACGCCGTGCTTGCGCAGCATCTCGGTGATCGTGAGGACCAGGTCGGTGGCGGTCGCGCCCTCGGGCAGGTCGCCGGACAGCTTGAAGCCGACGACGCGCGGGATCAGCATCGACACGGGCTGGCCGAGCATCGCGGCCTCGGCCTCGATGCCGCCGACGCCCCAGCCGACCACGCCGATGCCGTTGACCATCGTGGTGTGGGAGTCGGTGCCGACGCAGGTGTCGGGGTAGGCCTGGCAGCTCGCCCAGTCCGACCTCACGGGTGAAGACCGTGCGGGCCAGGTGCTCGATGTTGACCTGGTGCACGATGCCGGTGCCCGGCGGGACGACCTTGAAGTCGTCGAAGGCGCCCTGGCCCCAGCGCAGGAACTGGTAGCGCTCGCGGTTGCGCTCGTACTCGATCTCGACGTTGCGCTCGAACGCCTCCGGCGTGCCGAACACGTCGGCGATCACGGAGTGGTCGATGACCATCTCGGCGGGCGCGAGCGGGTTGATCTTGGTCGGGTCGCCGCCGAGGTCGGCCATCGCCTCGCGCATGGTGGCCAGGTCGACGACGCACGGGACGCCGGTGAAGTCCTGCATGATCACGCGCGCCGGCGTGAACTGGATCTCCTTGTCCGGGTCGGCGTCTGCGTCCCAGCCGGCCAGCGCCTTGATGTCGTCGGCGGTGATGTCCGCGCCGTCCTCGGTGCGCAGCAGGTTCTCCAGCAGCACCTTGAGGCTGAACGGGAGGCTCGCGACGTCGAGGCCCTCGCCGGTCGACCGCGTCGAGGCGGAAGATCTCGTAGGACTTGCCGTCCACGTCCAGGGTGCTCTTGGCACCGAAGCTGTCCTGACTGGCCACAGCAGTCATCTCCTGATGTCTCGTCGTCGTCTCGGCTGCTCCGACCCATCTTGCCGCCGTGCGCGAGTGCGGTAAAAGGAAGGCTGCCCTAACTCTGGGCGGACCCGGACGAAGCATGTCTCTTGACATCAAGATACACGATGTCGAGTGAAATGTCGTCCCCTGCCGGAGCGATCTCAGAGCATCGATCGGTCAGTTTGCGGCGGCACGCTCGGCCCGTTGCAGCAGGCCGAGCGAGCAGACCAACGCCTCCGTGACGCTGCCGCGGTTCTCGAGCCGCCCGCCAACGTGGTAGTAGTGCTCACGCTCGACGATGGCAAAGTCTGACCAGATCTCCCCCAGCGCCGGGTTCTCTCGATGCCGGTTGCGTGCCCAAGTGGACACGACGAACTCGGCCGGTGAGGCGCGAAGCGCGTCGTGCAGCCGTTGCTCGTCGTCCATGGTCCAGCCGTTGTAGAAGTCGGCGTGCCGGCCAAGGTAGGGCGGATCGCAATAGATCACGTCACCTTCGTTCGCCAGTTCGATCGTGCTCTCGAAGTCCTGTACCAACAACTCGAACTCGCGCGCGGCAAGAACCTCTTGCACACGACCGACCTGGTTAACGATCTTCGTGACGTAGGACCGCGAGAACCGTTCCGGCTTGCGACAGAAGGGGATGTTGTACTCGCCGCGTCGGTTGAACCGGATCATCCCGTTGAAACCGGCGCGGCTGAGGAACAGGAAGTCGAGGGGGCTGTGGCTCTCGTTGAACCGATCGCGGACCGCGTAGTAGTGCCGCTCGCCCAGTCGATAGAGCTGCTCCCCTTCACCCTCGAGATAGATGCGCACCAACTCGCTAGTAATCACCCCGTCAGCCACCGAGCGGTAGAACCTCACCAGGTGCGGATTGGTGTCGCTCATCAGGGTCGCACCGGCTTCGATGTTGAATCCCACGACTCCCGTACCCATGAATGGCTCGATCCAGCGGCGCGGTGTCCGATCCGGCAAAGTCGACTTGATCCACGGCACCAGCTTGGTCTTGATCCCCTGGGACTTGATCGGCGGGACGATCACGTCACCCATTGCGACCGCCGCGCCGGCGCGAGCCGTGCTTGTGCACGATCAGCGACGGGTCCCCGCCCTTATAGCGGACGAACGACTCCAGGTCACGAATCACCTTGGTTGAGCCGTCTTGCTGCGGAACGGTGATCTTGCCGTAGTTCATCCAGTACTCGTCGAACCACTCCTCGCCCAGCCGCGAGAACATCCCAGCGCCGTCGACGAGTTCCTCGATGTGGTTGATGGAGCCGATGTTCGCGGTGTTGCCCGAGCCGGCCTTGTCGGACGCGATTCGCCACTTCTCCACCAGGAAGAACTGGAGCTTCGAGATCACCGAAGGGATGGCAGCGAGATCGTCGATCGAGAAGATCCGCGTCTCATCCAGATCCGACTTGAGGGCACGGTCGTAGACGACGCCCAGGCAATAGTGGGCGGTGTACTCGCTATATGGGAACTGGATGTTCTTGGTGCTGGTTCGGTCCACGAAGTAGGCGCCATGCGAGCCCAGGGTGAACCCGTTGCAGTAGCCGGGCTTGTCCTGGAGTCGGTAGGTCGTCTTCAGGTCGACAGCGAACTTGATCTCGGGATCGGTATCGGAGACGAAGGAGATGTCGGGGTAGTAGTTCTGGTGGTCGGCGAGCACGATCTTGAACCGGGATTCCTCGGCGAACCGCATAAGCTCGGGAAACAGGTGGATCTCAAGGATCTTCGACACGATCTTGGTGTCGGCCGAGATTGTGAAGACGTTCCTGAAGGCATCCACGAACCCCTTCACCGCCCACTGTCCGTCAGGCAGGTCGGTGTACTGCGCGAGCGCAGCCACGTGGTCGAGGAGCAATCGTTCGAACCGGGCCTTCTCCGCCTGGTTGGGCACGGCACTCCTTGGTCCCTTCATGGCAGCTGATCCTAGATTCCGCCGCCCCCAACCCCGGGAGGCTCACCGGGTGAGCAACGCGACGCACTCCACGTGGTGGGTCATCGGGAACATGTCGAGGGCGCGCAGCTTGCGGACCTGGTAGCCGAACTTGGCGAACGTCGCGACGTCGCGGCCGAGCGCCGCCGGGTCGCAGGCGACGTACGCGATCGCCCGTGGGTTGCGCGGTCGACGACCTGCTCGACCACGAGACGCCTTGGCGCCCTCGCGCGGCGGGTCGAGGACCACGAGGTCGACCTGGTCGAACGTCGACGGCAGCGGGCCGCCGAGCACCAGCTCGACCGCACCGCACTCGACCCGGACGCCCGGCAGCCCGGCCAGGTTGGTGCCGGCGTGCTTGCACGCGGTCCGGTCGCCCTCGATCGCGAGCACTCCGCCCGGTCGGCCCCACCGCGTCGGCCAGGTACCGCGCGAACAGCCCGACGCCGGCGTACAGGTCCAGCGCCTTCTCGCCGCGGCGCGGCTCGCAGGAAGTCCATGACGGTCTCGACGAGCACCCGCGGCGCACCGGGGTGGACCTGCCAGAAGCCGTCCGACTCGACCGAGAACAGGTGTTCGCCGAGGCGGGGTACGGCGACCCGCTCGCCGACCACGGTCGACAGTGCCGACGCGTGCCGGTCGAGGGTGGTGCCGGCCCGGCTGATCGCGCGGGCGTCCTTGCGGGTGATCAGGCAGTCGTCGACCGGGACCACGTCGCGGGAGCGGTACTTCCGCAGCCCGCCGCCGGCCGCGCGCGCCGATGGCCCACTGGATCCGGGTCCGCCAGCGCAGCCCGTTGTCGTCGCCCGGCACCGGCTCGACCTCGACGTGTACGTCGGTCCCGGCCAGCCGGGCCAGCTGCTCGCGGACGACGGCGGCCTTCAGCTCGCGCTGCCGGGGCAGCGCCACGTGCTGGAAGTCGCAGCCGCCGCACCTGCCCGGCCCGGCGTACGGGCACGGCGGCTCGACCCGGTCCTGGGACGCCTCGAGCATCTCGACCGCGTCGCCGCGCCAGAACCGGTCGCCCTCGGTGCCCTCGGTGATCTCGACGACGACCCGCTCGCCGGGGATCGCGTGCCGCACGAACACCACGCGGGGCCGCTCGGACGGACCGTCCGAGGTGCCCTCCAGCCGGACGATGCAGTGCCCGCCGTGGGCGACCGGACCGACGACGGCCTCGAACCGCTCGCCGACCCGCGAGCCGCCGCGCGCCTGTCGCGGTCCGCGCGGTCGCCGGGTCATCTGCGGGATCTGCCGGTCGGTCGTCGCGCGGCGCTCGGCGACGTTGCCCATCCGCAGGTCGGTCGGCCGCACCCAGACGCCCGGCCCGCTCCTCGCGCTCGCGGGCCAGCTGGGAGGACCGCAGCTGGTACGGCACCGAGGTGACCATGACGCCGGGCGCGAACAGCAGCCGGCCCTTGAGCCGCAGCGCGGTCTGGTTGTGCAGCAGCTGCTCCCACCAGCGGCCGACGACGTACTCCGGGATGTAGACCGCGACCACGCCGCGCGGGTTGGCCTGCTTGATCTCCATCGCGTACTCGACGATCGGGCGGACCAGCTCGCGGTACGGCGAGTGCAGCACCTTGAGCGGCACGCCGAGGTTGCGGTCGTCCCACTCCTCCAGCAGCCGGTTGGTCGCCACCGGGTCGACCGAGACGTAGACGCCCTCGAGCACGTTCGGCCGGGTCGCCTTCGCGAACGCCAGCGCCCGCAGCGTCGGCTTGTGCAGCTTGGACACCAGGACGATCGCGTGCACCCGGGTCGGCATGACCTTGTCCTCCTCGTCGGCGGCGAGCTCCTCGTTGACGTTGTCGTAGTGGCGCGTGGATGCCCCGCATGATCATGAAGAAGACGATCATCGCGAGGATCGTGATCCAGGCGCCGGCGAAGAACTTGGTGATCAGCACGATCACCAGCACGACCGCCGTGAAGGTCAGGCCGATCGCGTTGATGACCCGGGAGCGGAACATCCGGCGGCGCTCGGCCGGGTCCTTCTCGGTCTTCAGGTGCCGGGTCCAGTGCCGGATCATGCCGAGCTGGCTGAGGTTGAACGACACGAAGACGCCGACGATGTAGAGCTGGATCAGCCGGGTCGGTCTCGGCGTCGAAGACCTGGATCAGCACGATCGCCATCACCGCGAGGAAGAGGATGCCGTTGCTGTAGGCGAGCCGGTCGCCGCGCGAGCCGAGCGCGCGCGGCGCGTAGCCGTCCCTGGCCAGGATCGAGCCGAGCACCGGGAACCCGTTGAAGGCGGTGTTGGCGGCCAGCACCAGGATGACGCCGGTCACCGTGACGACGAGGTAGAAGCCCGGCGAGAAGTCGTGGAAGATCGCCCGCGCGATCTGGGCGATCACCGTGTGCTGGTCGTAGCCGTCGGGCACCGGCTGCGCCGTTCAGCGGTCAGCCGGTCGAGGTCGTCGCGGGTCGACCATCTTCAGGCCCATCTGCTTGGCCAGCACGATGATGCTGATCATCATCGTGATCGCGATCAGCGCCGAGCAGGAGCAGCGTGGTCGCGGCGTTGCTGCTCTTCGGCTTGCGGAAGGCCGGCACGCCGTTGGAGATCGCCTCGACACCGGTCAGCGCCGCACAGCCCGGACGAGAAGGCGCGCGCGAGCAGGAAGATCAGGGCGAACGTCGTCATCGAGTCGCCGTAGCCGGGCTCCGGCGCGATGTCGAGGTCGGCGCTCTCGACCTTCGGGCAGGTCGCCGATCGCGAGCTGCGATGAGGCCGTAGGCGCACATGCCGAGGATCGCGACCATGAAGAGGTACGTCGGGATCGCGAAGAACGTGCCGGACTCGCGGATGCCGCGCAGGTTCAGCGCGGCCAGCAGCGATCACCATGACCGTCGCGAACGTCGCCTCGTGCCCGCTCAGCGGAGCCGATCGCCGACGCGGCGTACTGCGCGCCCGACGAGATCGACACCGCGACCGTGAGCACGTAGTCGACGAGCAGCGCGCTCGCCGACGGTCGATGCCGGCCTTGCGAGCCGAGGTTGACGGTCGCGACCTCGTAGTCGCCGCCGCCGCTCGGGTAGGCGTGCACGGTCTGCCGGTACGACGCGACCACGGCCGCCATCACGCAGCGCGACCGCGATGCCGATCTTCCAGGACCAGACGTACGCCGACGCGCCGGCCAGCGACAGCATGATGAAGATCTCGTCCGGGGCGTAGGCCACCGACGACAGCGCGTCGCTCGCGAAGACCGGCAGCGCGATCCGCTTGGGCAGCAGCGTCTCGCCCAGCTGGGAGCTGCGCAGCTTGCGCCCCAGCAGGATCCGCTTGGAGACGTCGCCGACTCCCACGTCGGGAAAGGCTAGACCCACGTCGTGACGCGCGGTGCATCCGCGCCGAGGAGCCGCGCGTCCTGCGGTAGCGTCTGCCTCGTGCACGTCGTGATCATGGGCTGTGGGCGGGTCGGCTCGACGCTGGCCCGCAGCCTCGAGGACCGCAACCACACCGTGTCGATCATCGACAGCGAGCCCGACGCGTTCCGACGTCTCGGCCCGGGGTTCAACGGCGACAAGGTGACCGGCTACGGCTTCGACCAGGAGGTCCTGGAGAAGGCCGGCATCCGCCGCGCCGACGCGTTCGCCGCCGTCTCCAGCGGCGACAACTCCAACATCATCGCCGCGCGGGTCGCCCGCGAGACGTTCGGGATCCAGCAGGTCGTCGCCCGGATCTACGACCCGGGCCGCGCCGAGGTCTACCAGCGGCTCGGCATCACGACGGTCGCCACGGTGAAGTGGACCGCCGACCAGGTGCTGCGCCGGCTGCTGCCGGCCGGCGCCGAGCCGGACTTCCGCGACCCCTCGGGCACCATCCGGGTCGACCAGGTCCCGATCGGCGAGCCGTGGGTCGGCCACCGGACCGTCGACTTCCAGCTGCAGTCGCGCAGCCGGATCGCCTGGATCGACCGGCTCGGCGAGGGCATGCTGCCCACCCGCGAGACCGTGATCCAGGAGGGCGACCTCCTGCACCTGGTGATGCGCGAGGAGAACGCCGCGCACGCCTACCAGGTCATCGACGCCGGCCCGGACGAGAGCTGAGGAGCACCATGCGCGTCGCCATCGCCGGAGCCGGAGCCGTCGGCCGCTCGATCGCCCGCGAGCTGATCGACAACGGCCACCAGGTCCTGCTCATCGACAAGAACCCCGACTCGATCAAGCCCGAGCGGGTCCCCGACGCCGAGTGGCTGCTCGCCGACTCCTGCGAGATGTCCTCGCTCGAGGAGGCCCGGCTGGACCGGTGCGACGTCGTCATCGCCGCGACCGGCGACGACAAGGCCAACCTGGTCACGTCGCTGCTGGCCAAGACCGAGTTCGGGGTCCCGCGCACGGTCGGCCGGGTCAACCACCCCAACAACGAGTGGCTGTTCACCGAGGCCTGGGGCGTCGACGTCAACGTCTCGACCCCGCGGATCATGTCCGCGCTGGTCGAGGAGGCGGTCACCGTCGGCGACCTGGTGCGGCTGTTCACGTTCCGCCAGGGCAACGCCAACCTGGTCGAGATGACGCTGCCCGCGGACTCGCCGTACGTCGGCAAGCCGGCCGGCCTGATCCCGTTCCCCGAGAACTGCGCGCTGGTGACGATCCTGCGCGACGGCCAGGTCTACGTGCCCGACGCCGAGCAGCCGATCGAGGCCGGCGACGAGCTGCTGTTCGTGGTGCCCGCCGACATCGAGGAGAGCCTGGAGCGGCTGCTCGCCCCCTCCGCCCACGGCGGTAGGGCTGACGGCTCGCACCGGGCGTCTTGTTGCGGGCCAGCACCCACACCATCGCGGCGAGGGCGGCGAGCTGGAGCGGCCAGCCCATCGCGATCTTGAGGATGCCGAGCGCCGCGACCGCGGAGTCGGGGTCGATCGCCCCGGCCTTGCCGGCGAACCAGATCGGCGCCTGGACGACGACCCGGAGCAGGCACGGGACCGCGAGCAGCCAGGTGAGGATGCGAGCACAGCCGGACGACCTGCTTGTCGCTTGTGCCACGCGGTCGGGTCGCCGGTGACGCTGCCGACCATGAAGCCGACCAGCGGCCAGCCGATCAGGCAGGTGAGCGCCAGCACGCACGGAGTAGCCGCGTTGTAGATGATGCCGGGCAGGAAGTAGGCCAGCGCCTGGTCGTCCTCGCTGCCGCCCTGCCGCGCCGAGATGGTCACGAAGAGCCAGCCGATGCCGATGCCGAAGAGCGCGTTGAGGACGAACTGCACCGTCGAGCGCTGCACCAGCCGGGCGACGAGCAGCACGAGCGGCGACGGCGACGCTGACGATCAGCGCGAGCCGCAGGTCCTTGGTCGTGATCCAGCAGACCGTGAAGACGATGGTCGGGCACGGCGGCCTCGATCATGCCGCGGCGGCCACCGAGCGCCTGCGACGATCTGGGCGCGGACGACGGCCTCGACCGTGTCGACGCGTCGCGGTCGTGCTGGACGCCTGGCTGCTCGCGTCACGGCATCAGCTCGTAGCGCGGGTTGTACATGATCCGCTGCCCGTCGTGCTGGCCGATCCGGCCCTGGATCTCGACCGACCGGCCGGGCGAGATGCCGGCGATCCGGCGGCGGCCGAGCCAGACGACCGTGATCGTGCCGGTGCCGTCGTACAGCTCGGCCTCGAGGGCCGGCACGCCGCCGCGCGGGCGCAGGGTGACGGTGCGCAGCGTGCCGCGCAGCCGGACCCGCTCCCGGTCGGGCGCCTCGCCGATCCGGTCCAGGCCGTCCTCGGCGTAGGTGCGGCGCAGGTCGCGGGCGTGCTGGTCGGTGCTGCTCGCCCACCGGCTGATGCTGCGCCGCAGCCGGCTCTTCTCGGCCACGGTCGTCAGCCGTTGCTGTCGGCGAGCCGGTCAGGTCGGCCGGGACCGTGCAGCGGCAGCTCGGCGCCGACCGGCATCGCGCTGGTCGCCACGGCGTACGACGACCTGCTCGATCGCGTCCTCCCAGCGGCCGGCGTCGTCGGGCTCGACCGCGGCCGGCCGAGCAGCGTGGCCCGCAGCATCCACCGCGAGCCGTTGATGCCGACGATCCGCGACGGCTGGGTGCCGGTGCGGCCGTCCTGCGTGCCTGCACGGTCAGCTGGCAGAGCAGCTCGGTGCCGAACCGGCCCTCGCGCTCGGTGGCGGTGCCGCCGCGCTGGGCGAACTCGGCGGCGATCTTCGGCCGGACCTCGCTCCACAGGTCGCCGCCGCGGGGGGCGGCGAACGCGCGCAGCTCGACCGCCCCGTCGCTCGCCGGCGAGCATCACCGCACTGGACCTCCTCGGTCTGCCTCGTCGACCTGGAG
Organism: uncultured Actinomycetota bacterium; assembly: GCA_963716655.1. Lineage (GTDB taxonomy): Bacteria > Actinomycetota > Actinomycetes > Propionibacteriales > Nocardioidaceae > Nocardioides. The sequence continues at coordinate 1,207,490 of CAVQTV010000001.1, forward strand.
CCGCAGCTCGAGACCCTCGACCGTCGGCATCAGCAGCGAGCCGAGGTCGACCCGCTCGACGCCGTCGTCGGCCGGAGCGTCGTCGGCGTCGAAGGGACCGGTGGCCGCGGCGGCGTCCTCGGCGGAGGCCTCGGCGCCGGCGCTCGTCGTCGACGGACTGCGTCGGCGGCTCGGCGGACTTGCGGCGGAACTTCACGAACACTCCTCGATCGGGCACGGCGGAGGCGTCACACGGTCAGGACGGACCGAAGCCTCCAGTAGAACCGTAGCCCCCGTCGCCACGGACCGAGTCGGGGAGTTCCTCCACCTCGACGAACGCGGCCCGCTCGACCCGCTGGACGACCAGCTGGGCGATCCGGTCGCCGCGGCGCAGCTCGATCGGCTCGCGCGGGTCGAGGTTGATCAGCATCACCTTGATCTCGCCGCGGTAGCCCGCGTCGACGGTGCCCGGGCGTGTTCACGATCGACAGCCCGTGCCGGGCGGCCAGGCCCGAGCGCGGGTGCACCAGCGCGACGTAGCCCTCGGGCAGCGCGATCGCGATCCCGGTCGGCACCAGCGCCCGCTCCCCCGGCGCCAGCGTCACGTCGACCGTGGTCAGCAGGTCGGCGCCGGCGTCGCCGGGGTGGGCGTACGACGGCAGCGGGAGGTCCGGGTCGAGCCGGCGCACCAGGATGTCGAGGTCGGGAGTCGGGGACACGTCGCCGGACCCTACCGGCAGCGGCGCGGCGCACCAATGGACAGGATTCCGCCCGTGAGCCTCACCCCCGCCTACACCGAGCGCCTCGGCGTCCCGCTGCGCTGGTGGGTGCAGGGCACGATGCTGGTCGCGACGCTCTGGCTGGCCGTCGTCGGTGGCCACGCCGCGCCGGTGCGCCTGGCTGGTGACCGCGGTCGCGCTGGCGCTGCTGGTCGTTCTGCCTGTGGGCCTACGGCACCGCCCGGATCGTCGTCGGCGACGGACAGCTTCCGCGCCGGCCGCGCGCACATCGCGGCCGCGCACCTCGGCACGGCGACGCCCCTCGACGCCGAGCAGACCCGGCGGACGGCCGGGCGCGGACGCCGACGCCCGCGCCTACCTGCTGCTGCGGCCCTACCTCAAGCGGGCGGTGAAGGTCGAGATCACCGACCCGGCCGACCCGGCGCCGTACTGGCTGGTCTGCACCCGGCACCCCGAGGAGCTGGCCGCGCGCGCTCGACCGCGCTGACCCAAGTCGGTCCTGACTCCGGCGGCTGGGTACTGTTCCGCCATGGCATCTGGAGGATCGAAGATCTGGTCCGGCTTCTCGGTGGTGTCCGCGCTGGTCGCGGCCGCGCTCGCCAAGAAGGCGGTCGACAAGTCCTGGACCGCTGGCGACCGGCAAGAAGCCGCCGGAGAACCCCGCCGACCCCGACGTCGACGTCTGGGAGGCGGTCCTCTGGGCGGTGCGTCAGCGGCACCGCGGTCGGGCTGGCGCGGATGCTCGCGCAGCGCCGGGCCGCGTCGTACTACGTCCGCTCGACCGGGCACCTGCCCGGCCGAGCTCGGCAAGGACGACCAGAAGGCCGTCGGAAATCGCGAAGGGCCGCAACCCCTGGGGTTGCGGCCCTCTCGCTGTGCTCAGGCGCAGTCGCGGCAGATCATCTTCTTCGCGTCCGCCAGCTGGCTGCGGTGGTGCACCAGGAAGCAGCTCATGCAGGTGAACTCGTCCTCCTGCTTGGGCTTCACCTCGACGGCCAGCTCCTCGTGCGACAGGTCGGCGCCGGGCAGCTCGAAGGACTCGGCGGCCTCCGCCTCGTCCTCGTCGACCTTGCCCGAGTTCTTGTCGTGACGGCGCGCCTTGAGCTCCTCGATGCTCTCCTCGGACTGCTCTTCCTCGGTCTTGCGCGGTGCGTCGTAGTCAGTCGCCATCGGTCACTTCACTCCCCTGAAACCCACTCTGTGCTCTCGCCTCGTCTCTATCGCGTCGTCGGCGCCAGATTGTGCACCATGAAGCGATCGGTATTGCGCACTTCGCATCCACGACGCGGAGCGTGAACATTGGGTGACGGGCCGCTATTCCCCCGAATCGGGTGAGAATCCGGCCGCCCGGACGGCCTCGACGAGCTCGTCGAACCCGTGCGCCGGGCCACACACCACCAGGTCCGGTCCCTCCGACGCCGGGCAGGATCTCGAGCCGGGCGCCGGCGATCCGGGCGATCAGGCCGCCCGGCGGCGTGGTCCCAGAGGTTGACGCCCTCCTCGACGTAGCCGTCGAGCGGCGCCCTCGGCGACGTGGCACAGGTCGAGCGCGCACGAGCCGAGCCGGCGGACGTCGCGGACCTGCGGCGAGCAGCCGGGCCACGGCCGCGGCCTGGAGCTCGCGGATCCCGGCGTCGTAGTTGAAGCCGGTGCCGATCAGCCGCAGGCGCCAGCGGCGCCGGGTCGCGTACGGCGATCGGCTCGCCGTCGCGGGTGGCGACGGCCGGGCCGGCGTCGTCGGCGAGGTGGCCGACGTACTCGGTGCCGGGGCGACGTTCGAGCACCACCCCGGCGACGACCTCGCCGTCGCGCTCGGCCGCGATCGAGACGGCGTACTGCGGGAGGCCGTAGAGGAAGTTGACGGTGCCGTCGATCGGGTCGACGATCCAGCGCACGCCGGAGCGTGCCGACGACGTCGTCGCCCTCCTCGCCGAGGAAGCCGTCGTCGGGCCGGGCGGCGCGTGAGCAGCTCGCGGATCAGCTCCTCGCTGGCGCGGTCGGCCTCGGTGACGACGTCGACGTCGCTGGACTTGGTGGCCGCGACGGTGACGCCGGCCGCCCGGCGCGCTCGCGCACCAGGTCCGCGGCCTCCCGGGCGACGTCGAGCGGCGAGCGTCGGCGAGCTCGCGGCGTTCGAGTCGCTCACGAGTCGGCGCCCGGCCAGCGCCGGGCGCTCGGCGCGCGGGTTGGGGCAGCAGCCGACCGGGCAGCGGTCCCAGCAGGCGGGCCAGCGCGCCGACGGCCGCGCGGACGACCTCCTCGCCGCGCTCGACCGCGGCCCGCTCGAGGAGCAGGTCGCGGACCGTGGCGACGAAGCGCGGGTCGAGCCCGGCGGTGGCCGCCCGGGTCGCGGGCAGGCCGAGCTTCTCGGCGGTGGCCAGCGCCTCGGTGTCGAGGTCGTAGACGACCTCCATGTGGTCGGAGACGAAGCCGATCGGCACCATCACCACGCCGGGCGCGCCCGCGTCGTGCAGCTCGCTCGAGGTGGTCGTTGACGTCGGGCTCCAGCCACGGGACGTGCGGGGCGCCGGAGCGCGAGCAGAAGACCAGCTCGTGCTGGTGCCGGCGGCCGGTCTCCTGCCGGACCCGCTCGACGATCTCGCCCATCGACGCTGCGGTGCTGCTCGACGTACGCACCGCCGTCGGGGCCGCTGCCGTCGTTCATCGGCTCGGGGATCGAGTGGGTGACGAAGGCGAGGTGCGCGGCCTCGCGGACGTCGTCGGGCAGCTCGGCCAGCGCCGCGAGGGTCGCGTCGACCATCGGCTCCACGAAGCCCGGGTGGTTGAAGTAGTGCCGCAGCTTGTCGAGCACCGGCGCGCCCTCGACGCCGGCGGCCGCGTCGAACGAGGTTCTCGCGGTACTGCCGGCACGAGGAGTACGACGAGTAGGCGCTGGTCACGAAGCAGGCCGCCCGGGTGACGCCGTCGGCCGCCATCTGCCGGACCGTGTCGGTCGAGGTAGGGGTCCCAGTTGCGGTTGCCCCAGTAGACCGGCAGGTCGATCCCGGCGCCGGCCAGGTCCTCGCGCAGCGCGGCGAGGAAGGCGCGGTTCTGGTCGTTGATCGGCGACCGCCCGCCGAAGCCGAAGTAGTGCTGCGCCGACCTCCTCGAGCCGCTCGCGCGGGATGCCGCGGCCCCGGGTGACGTTCTCCAGGAACGGCACGACGTCCTCGGGCCTCTCCGGGCCGCCGAACGAGACCAGCAGGACGGCGTCGTACGGGCTGGGGTCGGGGGTCATGCCGGCCATCGTAGGGAGGGCTCTGCAGTGGATTAGCCCGCGGCTCGTCGGCGGCCAATACGCTCGCGAGCGATGTTCACGTCCTACCGCCGGATCCTCGCCCAGCCCGGCACCCTCCGCTTCTCGGTGACCGGCCTGGTCGCCCGGCTGCCGATCTCGATGGTCGGCCTCGGCATCGTGCTGCTGGTCTCCGCGGCGACCGGCTCGTACGGCGTCGCCGGCGCCGTCTCGGCGGCGTACATGATCGCCAACGCGGTCTTCGCGATCCTCCAGGGCCGGCTGCTCGACCGGCTCGGCCAGGCGCCGGGTGCTCGCGGTCGCGAGCGTCGGCTTCGGCGTCGCGACCTCGATGCTGGTCTGGTCGGTGCAGGCGGACTGGCCGATCGTGACGTCGTACGTCTTCGCCGCGGTCGCCGGCGCGTTCCTCCCCCAGATCGGCTCGTGCGTCCGGGCCCGCTGGTCCTACGTGCTCGACCAGCCGGCCGAGCGTGCAGACGGCGTTCGCGCTCGAGGCGGTGCTCGACGAGGCCGTCTTCATCCTCGGCCCGATCCTGGTGACGGTGCTCGCCACCGCGTGGCACCCGGTCGCCGGCATCGCCGTCGCGATCGTCGCCTGCGTCGGCGGCACCCTGGCGTTCACCGCGCAGCGCTCGACCGAGCCGCCCGCCGCACCCGCGCGACCGGCACGTCGGGCGCCGCGGCCGCCGATGCCGTGGCGGACGGTGATCCCGCTCGCCGTCGTCTGCGCCTGCCTCGGCGTGCTGTTCGGCGCCGCCGAGGTCACGACCGTCGCGTTCGCCGAGGAGCAGGGCCACAAGGCGCTCGCCGGCGGCGCTGCTCGCGCTGTGGGCGCTCGGCAGCCTGACCGCCGGCGTGATCACCGGCGCGGTGCACTGGCGGCGCGGCCCGTCGTTCCGGGTCCGCTGGGGCGCGTTCGCGATGGCCTGCGCGATGGCGCCGCTCTACTTCATCGGCTCGCTGCCGCTGATGGGCGCCGACCCTGTTCGTCGCCGGCTTCGCGATCGCGCCGACGATGATCGCCGCGATGTCGCTGACCGAGGCAGACCGTGCCCGTCCGGCCGGCTGACCGAGGGGATGGCGATCATGCAGACCGGCCTGGTCGCGGGCGTCGCGCCCGGCGCCACGCTCAGCGGCCTGGTCGTCGACCACCAGGGCGCGTCGGCGGCGTACCTCGTCTCGGTCGGCGCCGGCGTGGTCGCCGCGGTCGCCGCCCAGCTGCTGCCCCGCGGCACGTGACGCACGACACGTCCGCGCCGAACCCTTCGCCGAGCGGCGTGACTCGCGGATTACAGTCGCGCCGTGAACGAGTGGCGCAACTGGTCGGGCTGGAGTCGGCACGGCCCGCCCGGGTCGAGGAGCCCGCCGACACGGCGGCGATCGTGGCGGCCGTCGAGCGCGCCCGCGCCGAGGGCTCGACCGTGAAGATGGTCGGCACCGGCCACAGCTTCACCGCGATCTCCGCGCCCGAGCACACCATGCTCCGGCCCGACCCGGCTCGGCGGGATCCTCGTCGGTCGACCGCGACGCGATGACCGTGACCGCGCTCGCCGGCACCCAGCTCAAGGTCCTCAACGCCGAGCTCGCAGGCGCTGGGCCTGAGCCTGCACAACATGGGCGACATCGACGAGCAGACGCTCGCCGGCGCCACCTCGACCGGCACCCACGGCACCGGCGGCGTCGTGGGCGTCGCTGTCCGCCCAGATCTGCGGGCTGCAGCTGGTCACCGGCACCGGCGAGGTCATCACGCGCCACCGAGACCGAGAACCCCGAGATCCTGGAGTTCGCCCGGCTCGGCCTCGGCGCGCTCGGCGTGCTCACCACGATCACGTTCCGCGTCGAGCCGCTCTTCGTGCTCGAGGCCAACGAGACGCCGATGGGCTGGGACGAGGCCTCGACGGCTTCGACGAGCGGATCGCCGGCGCACCACCACGTCGACACGTACTGGTTCCCGCACACCGACCGGATGCTGACGAAGACCAACGACCGGCTCGACGTCGACCCGACCGAGGTCGCACCCGCTGTCGCGGCTGCGCGGCTGGTGGGACGACGAGTTCCTGTCGCAACACGCTCTTCGGCGCGCTCAACCACGTCACCAACCGGTTGCCCGGCGATCATCCCGCCGGTTCAACCAGGTCTCCAGCCGGATGCTCTCGGCGCGCACCTACAGCGACGTCGCGCACAAGGTCTTCACCTCGCCGCGCGACCGTCGTCTTCCGGGAGATGGAGTACGCCGTGCCGCGCGAGGCCGGCCTCGCCGCGCTCCGCGAGGTCCGGGCCGCGCTCGAGGCGTCCGACCTGAAGATCACCTTCCCGGTCGAGATCCGGGTGACCCCGACCGACGACATCCCGCTGTCGACCTCGTCCGGCCGCGACTCGCTCTACCTGGCGTTCCACACCCACCGCGACGCCGACCACCTCGCCTACTTCGCGCTGCTCGAGCCGATCATGCGCGCCCACGACGGCCGCCCGCACTGGGGCAAGGTGCACACCCGCACCGCGGCCGACCTGCCGCCGGCGTACCCCCGCTTCGAGGAGTTCCTCGCCCTGCGCGACCAGCTCGACCCCGACCGGGTCTTCGCCAACGCCTACCTGCGCCGGGTCCTCGGCGACTGACCAGACGCCGAGTCGGCCTAGACCGACGCGGGCCCGGTCGGCACCGGCGCCTGCCAGTGCCGCCAGATCGCCAGCAGCCGCCAGCCGATGCACAGGCCGGCGCCGGCGAACGCGACGACCGCGAACGGCACGTCGAGTGCGCGCCGATCGACGACGACGACCGATCCGGCCAGCGCCGGGGTGGCGTAGAGCTCGCCGCGGAAGACCGCCGGCACCCGGCCGGCGAGCACGTCGCGCATGCATGCCGCCGCCGATGCCGGTGACCATGCCCATCAGCGCGGCCGGCGCCGGGCCGAGGCCGTAGTCCAGCGCCTTGAGCGCGCCGGTCACGCAGAACAGCCCGAGCCCGAACGCGTCGAGCACGTTGATCGACGGCTCCATCCGGCCCAGCGCGGGTGGTAGATGAAGGCCAGCAGCCCGGCCAGCGACCGGCACCATCAGGTAGCGCCAGTCCTCGAGCGCGGCCGGCGGGGTCGCGTCGATCAGCACGTCGCGCAGGAAGCCGCCGCCGAGACCGGTGATGCCGGCCAGGACGAGGACGCCGAACACGTCGAGGTTCTTGCGGACCGCGACGAGCGCGCCCGAGATCGCGAACACGAAGATGCCCAGGAGGTCGAGGGCGACCAGGGTGGTGGGTCTGTCGATGGCACCCTCGGAGGTTACGGGGGCGCGCGGGCACGCTCCCAGTCCAGCACGCCCTCGCTGGCGTAGGCTCGGCGCACCGAAGACAGGTCGGACGGACGACGGGACAGGAGCACGACCACCGATGGCGCACCTGACGCTCGCCGGAGTGAGCGAGGACGGTTCGCGCCTGCTCCTGGTCGACGACGAGGGTGTCGAGTACTCCGTCGAGATCGACCAGCGACTCCGGACCGCCCTGGGCGGAGACGGACTCCGCCACGACAGATGGGCCGATTGGAGAACAAGATGGACAGTGCCCTCCGTCCCCGTGACATCCAGACCCGGATCCGGGCCGGCGAGAGCCCGGAGACGGTGGCGCAGGCCGCGCAGACGTCCGTCGACAAGATCATGGCGTTCGCGGCGCCGGTGCTCGCCGAGCGCCAGCACGTCGCGCAGCGCGCCCAGCGTTCGTCGGTACGCCGGCCCGAGGGCACCGGCGGCGCCCGCACGCTCGGCGACGCCGTCGACGCCCACCTGCGCGCGCTCAACGTCGACCCCGAGTCCGTCGAGTGGGACGCCTGGCGCCGCGAGGACGGCCGCTGGCCGCTGACCGCGTCGTACACCTCCGCGCGAGCGCAGCGGCACCGCCGAGTTCCTCTTCGACGCCCCCGGCAACTACGTCACCCTCGAGAACGACGACGCCCGGTGGCTGGTCGGCGAGGCGGTCGCCGACGCCGAGCCGGCCCAGGACGACCTGCGCCAGGCGCGCCAGCGCCGGCTCAGCTCGGTCGGCGACCTCGACGACGAGCTGCCGCTCGGCGACGACGCCATCGACCTGGTCACCGAGCAGCCGGTCGAGGCGTTCCTCGACGACCGAGCCGCCCACCGACCCCGAGGTGGCGGCCGAGGAGGCCGAGCTCCGCGAGGAGGCCGCCGACGCCGCCGCCGAGGAGGAGCCGCACGAGCGAGCACGAGCCCCCGCACCGCCGGGAGGTCAAGAAGACCCGCGGCCGGGCCTCGGTCCCGAGCTGGGACGAGATCATGTTCGGCGGCGGCGACAGCAGGACTGGGCAGCCCGCCGAGCTGCGCGTCGCGACGTCGACCGGCCGGCTGGCCGGGTCGGTGATCCAGCCCGACCAGCTGCCCGGGTAGAGCGCGGCCGGGATCCCGGCCACCTCGAGCGCGAGGATGTCGTGGACGGCGGTGACGCCCGACCCGCAGTAGACGGCGACCTCCGTCGTCGCCGGTCACCCCCGCGGCGGCGTAGAGCGCGCGGAGCTGGTCGGCCGGGCGGAACCGGCCGTCGCGCTGCAGGTTCGTCGTGGTCGGGACGTTGACCGCACCGGGGATGTGCCCGGCCACCGGGTCGATCGGCTCGGTCTCGCCGCGGTAGCGCTCCGGCGCGCGCGCATCCACCAGCACCGGGACGTCGAGCACCCCGTCGGCCTCGACCACCGGCATCGCACCCGGGCGCGCGGTGAAGTCGCCCTCGTCCGGGGATCACCGCGCACCGCCTGCACGACTCCCCCGGCCGCCCGCCAGGCCGGCCAGGCGCCGTCGAGCACCCGCACGTCCGGGTGGCCGTGGTAGCGCAGCAGCCACCAGGCCCGGCCCGCGGCGAGGCCCGACCAGTCGTCGTACACGACCACCGGGCGGTCGTTGCTGACCCCGGCCCGCCGCATCGCGTCCTGGAACACCGCGACGTCCGGCAGCGGGTGCCGCCCGCCGTCGCCCGGGCGGTGCGGCCAGGGCGGTGTCCATGTCGACGTACGACCGCGCCGGGCACGTGTCCGGTGATGAACTCGGGCAGCCCTCCGGGCCCGCCCATCCGGTAGCGGACGTCGAGGACCGTGACCGGCCCAGAAGACAGCATGTCGTCGCAGCTCGGCGGCGGAGATCAGCGGGGAACCCATGAGAGGATTCTGCCCCGTGGCTGAACTGCACTTCTTCACCGGCACCATGGACTCCGGCAAGAGCACGCTGGCGCTCCAGACCAACCACAACCACGCGGCGCGCGGGCGGATCGGCCGGATCTTCACCACCCGCGACCGGGCCGGCGAGTCGGTGCTCTCCAGCCGGCTCGGGCTGACCCACGAGGCGCTCGAGGTCGACGAGGACTTCGACTTCTGGCGCTACGTCGTCGACTCGCTCACCCGCGGCGGCCGGATCGACTTCCTGATCTGCGACGAGGCCCAGTTCTACACGGAGCGCCCAGATCGACCAGCTCGCGAAGATCGTCGACGAGCTCCAGATCGACGTGTTCGCGTTCGGCATCCTCACCGACTTCCGCACCCAGCTCTTCGAGGGCAGCGGCCGCCTGGTCGAGCTCGCCGACCGGATGAACGTGCTCCAGGTCGAGGCGCTGTGCTGGTGCGGCAAGCGGGCCACCCACAACGCCCGCACCGAGAACGGCGCGATGGTCGTCGAGGGCGAGGTGATCGTGGTCGGCGACGTCGACAAGATCGACGAGGTGCCCGCCGACGTCGCCTACGAGGTGCTGTGCCGCCAGCACCACCGGCGCCGGCTCACCGCCGCCCGCGCCAAGGCGGTCTCGCTGGCGCCGGAGCCGCTGCCGTTCGGCTGAGCGTTTGGCCCGGGCGGGCGCACCGCACCCGACCACCGGGTACCAGACGGTCGGGCAGACCATCCGCGTCCCGGCGAGCGCCACGCACCTGCAGGACTTCGCCTTCCGCCTCTACCGGGTCCGCGCGATCCGCGCTCGCGCCTATGTCTACCGCTGGGACGCCCCGAACAAGCACGCCTACGGACGCGCCCTCTACCGCAGCGACGTCATCGACATCCCCAACGACGGCTGGCACCGGGTCCACTTCAGCACCGGACTCGGAGCTCCGACCCGGCGACCGCTACGTCCTGTTCGTCTCCGTCGCGCAGAACGACCCCAACCCGCGCCGGAGGTCGGCTGCCTACAAGCTCACGCCCAATCGCTCCTACACCGACGGGCGGTTCGTCGCCCAACGCGGCTACGGCACACGGCGCTGGACGCACCACCGGTGGCCGTGCGCACCTGCCGAACATGCAGCTGGTTCGGCGACCGGGCTGGGTCTCAGCGGCGCTCGTCGTCGCGACGGTCGCGCTGGTGATGGTCTTCCCGCCCAGCCTGATCGGCAACGGCGACTCCGCGACCGTGGCCCGCTCCACGGCCGCAGCAGCGACGGTGCCGGCCTCGATGGCGACGCTGCGCCGACGGCCTGAGACCAGGCGGTGCCGCGCAACCTGACGCCGCAGCCGGCGGACGCCGCCGACAGCATCCCGCCGACCGCGACACCGGCTGCCACGCCGAGTTCACCCAGGTCGACCAGCGCGCCTGCGTCTTCGGCGACCGGGTCGGCAAGCACACCGTGGTGCTCTTCGGCGACTCGCACATGGAGCAGTGGCGGCCGGCCTTCGCGCAGCGGCCGACAGCGACCACTGGCAGGTGGTCAGCTGGACAAGTCGGCGTGCCCAGCCGCCGACATCTCGGTCCACAACGACGTTCTCAACCGGACCTACACCGAGTGCGACCAGTGGCGGGCTCACGATCGATCGGATCGGCCGCCGCGACCCTGACCTGGTCTCGTCAGTCAGTCGGAGACGGTGATCCCGGGTCGTCTCCCCGCGGAGTACGCCGACGCGCTGGGCTCGACGTGAAGCGTCGGACGGACCACCGGCAGGTCACGTTCCTGCACGACATCCCGATCCCGGCACGACCTGCCCGAGTGCGTGGCCCGACCTCGACAACGCGAGCGGGTGCGCCTTCGACGCCGACGGGCCTACAGCTGCCCCGACCGCACGCCGCGATCGAGCCCGCTCTCGCCAGGTCGGCGTCGACCATCGCGACGCAGCCGTGGTTCTGCACCGAGACGGATGCCCGCCGATCGTCGGCAACATCCTGGTCTACCGCGACGACTCGCACATGACGGTCCCCTACAGCCGTGGCTGCTGCCGCTCGCAAGGTCGATGCTGCAGCGCCCGCCCGCCGGCGACGTGCCGCCGACGACCCAACCCGGCAGAGGTGAGCTGCGATGTTCATCGCGATCCTGGAACTGCGGCACACCATCGAGCAACACGGGCACCTCTACCTGTTCAGCGCTCTTCGTCGCCCTCACCTGGGGGATCTGGGCGCTCAAGGTGGCTGCTCTCCTCGCGCTACCGGCCCTGGTCGGCGCCGTACGACGACCACGACATCGGTCGTCATCCCGGTGGTCGACGAGCCGCTCGACCTGTTCGCGACGTGCTGCGGCGCATCGCCGAGCAGCGACCGGACGAGGTGATCGTCGTCATCAACGGCGCCGCGCAACCCGGCCTCGAGCAGGTCTGCGACGAGTTCGCGCCGCTGGTCCGCTGGGTGCACACGCCGATCGCGGGCAAGCGGAACGCGGTCGATGATCGGCACCGAGCCGTCGGTCGGCGAGATCACCGTGCTCGTCGACTCCGACACCGTCTGGACCGACGGCACGCTGCCGAGCTGGTCAAGCCGTTCGCCGACCGCCGTCGTCGGCGGGGTCACGACCCGGCAGCGCATCCTCGACGCCGCAACGGTCGCTGGATCACCCGCTGGGCGGACTGGCTGGAGAACACCCGCGCGCTGTACTCGATGCCGGCGCAGAGCGTCGCTCGGCCAGGTCGGGCTGCCTGCCGGGCCGCACCATCGCGTTCCGGCGCGCGATCCTGCATGCAGGTCATGCCCGAGTTCATGACCGAGCAGTTCCTCGGGGTCTTCCTCGAGGTCTCCGACGACCGCACGCTGACCAACCTGACGCTCAAGCGCGGGCTACAGGACCGTCTACCAGTCGACCGAGCCTCGTCTACACCGACGCCCCGCTGCAGGTGCAGAAGCTGCGCCAAGCAGCAGCTGCGCTGGGCCCGCGGCAGCCAGTACAACACGCTGCGGATGCTGCCCTGGATGCTCACGCCACGCCCCGCTGCTGGCGTTCTTCTTCGTCGCCGACATCCTGCTGCCGTTCCTGCTCGCTGGCCGTGGTCATCTCCTGGATCATCCGGCTGGCGACCGGGACCGGGCGACAACCTCTACGCCGGCATCCTGCAGACCGCACGGCCAGGCCGCGCATCGTCGGGATCGTCGCTGCTCACGGTCGTGCTCTCCGCGCTGTCCATGGCGCTGCGCCAGCTGCGCCACATCGACGAGCAGCCCGATCGACTTCCTCCGGCTGCCGGTCTTCACGCTCTTCACCACGCTCTTCCTGATGCCGCTGCGGCTGCTCGGGCTTCCTCCGGCTCGGCCACGTCGGCGGGTGGGGCACCCGCGCCGGCGCCTACTCGGCCGACGACGCCGACCGGCTCGCCGCGACCGCCATGTCAGCCACCCCGGAAGGCGTGTCGGGCTCGCCCGATCGATCGCCGACCGGGTGCGCGGGGCCACCCTGCGCTCGCCGCAGAGCCCACCGGGTGACCCGCGCGCCCTCATCCCGTACCTGATCGCCGTCGCCGCCGTGCACCCTAGGAGTCCTCGTATGACGCCCAAGCTCCTCTAGCAAGCTCCGAGCCGGTCAACGTCGCCATGCTCGGGGTCGCGATCGGCATCGATCTGCACGCGCGCTGTGGCTCTCGCCGGTCGGGTCGTCGACGCTCCCGGACAAGGTCCAAGGACGGCGTCGCGGGCCGACTGCCCGCTGCCGGCGTCGAGCAGCGATGCGCACGCCGTCGCCGTCGCCGTCGGCGTCACCGGCGTCGGCGTCGGCCAGCCAGGCGTCCGCGAGCAACCAGGCCCAGAGAACGGGCCGGACCGTTCCGCGGTCCAGCGGCCGTGCCGGTCGCCGCTCGGGAGCGACCGCACGGCCCGCGCCGGCGACGCCGCCCCGCCGCTCACCCCGGGAGCCACGACCCGCGATCCCGACACCGAGGTGCGGACCACGCGCAGCCCAGGCGGCCAGACTCCGGACAGCCGGCCGGCCAGCCCCGGATCGAGGGATGCTGGAGCTTCACCCGGCAGCAGGACGCCCAGGCGGTCGCCGGACGAACCTGTCCGACCCCTACGCCCTCGACGGCGGCAAGGCCTTCAACGGCGACGGGCTGGCCTGCACGCAGCTGCCGGTCGACCCCGACCGCAGGCCGTCGAAGCCCGTCGGCGCCTACGTGCCCGCCGCAGCATCGCGACCAAGGCCAGCTGGTCGCGCCGGCGAAGGCGAAGTACTTCGGCGTCGCCGAGGACGGCATCCCCGGTGACGACGGGCTCCTCGACAAGCTCGTCCACCCAGGTCGGCAAGGCACCCAGCATGATCGAGTGGTTCAGCCGCTGGGACGAGCCGTTCGCCCGCGGCCAAGGTGCAGAGCGCTCCTGGGCGCGCGGCGCGCTGCCGGTGATCACCTGGATGCCCGGCCACAAGGGCAACAAGAACGCCGCCGACATCTCCCTGTCAGAAGATCGTCGACGGCGCGTGGGACCGACTACATCCTCAGGTACGCCGGGACGTGGTGCGCGAGGGCAAGCCGATCGTGCTCCGCTTCGCCACGAGCCCAACGGCAACTGGTACCCTGGTCCGCCGGCGGCAACCGCGCTTCGAGCGCGGCGACAGCGGCCAGGAGAAGTTCTCAACACCCGGCGCTGTTCCGCGCCGCGTGGCAGCACGTCTGGAGCTGTTCGACCAGGTCGGCGCCAACCCGACGTCATCTGGTCCTACTCGGTCGTGAACACCGACGCCGTCTCCCGAACACCACGGACCGCTCGAAGACCACCTACGGGCAGACCGCGGTCGCCGACAGCTACCCGGGCGACCAGTACGTCGACTGGGTGGGCATCTCCGCCTACGCCTACAAGGGCAGCCGAGCTGGTCCTCGAGAACACCTTCTCCCAGACGCTCGACGACCTCGAGGCCATCGCGCCCGCCAAGCCGGTCCTGGTCGCCGAGGCCGGAGCGTCGGAGACCAGCGGGTCGATGAGCAACAAGGTCCGCAAGGCTCGATCGCGGGCACCGGTCTGGTCAACGGCGAGCCACGGATGTCGCTCAACTAGACATGGACTTCGACCGGTACACCGTCGTGCTGCTGGTGACGCCCGAGAACCCACCGCAGCTGTCCGAGGAGGAGCGGGACCGGCTCCAGGACGCCCACCTCGACCACCTGGCCGACCTGCACGAGCGCCAGGCCGGCGTCTTCGAGTGGGTACCCGCGAAGCCGGGCGAGTACGCCGCCGACGTCGAGCTACCTCGACGCCGCGCTCGAGTCGCTCGTGCCGCACCTGCAGGCGGGCAGCGTCGTGGTCGGCAAGTCGACGGTCCCGGTCGGGACGGCGCGCCGCCTCGCGGACGTGGTCGCCGATGCCGGCTGCGACCTGGCCTGGAACCCGGAGTTCCTCCGCGAGGGCTTCGCGGTGCAGGACACCCTGAAGCCGGACCGCGTGGTGATCGGGGTCGAGAACGAGCGCGCCGAGAAGACGCTGCTCGACGTGTACGCCACCATCCTCGACGCCGGCACCCCGCTCGTGGTCACGGACTTCGAGACGGCCGAGCTGGTGAAGGTCGCGGCCAACGCGTTCCTGGCCACCAAGATCTCCTTCATCAACGCCATGGCCGAGGTGTGCGAGGTCGTCGGTGCGGACGTCGTCCAGCTCGCCGACGCGCTCGGCCACGACGAACGCATCGGCCGCCGGTTCCTGGGCGCGGGGCTCGGCTTCGGCGGCGGCTGCCTGCCCAAGGACATCCGGGCCTTCATGGCCCGCGCCGGTGAGCTGGGGATCGACCAGGCCCTGACCTTCCTCAAGCAGGTCGACGACATCAACGTCCGGCGCCGGGCGCGCACGGTCGACCTGGCGCGCGAGATGTGCGGCGGGTCGCTGGCCGGGATGCGCGTGTGCGTCCTCGGCGCGGCGTTCAAGCCCGACTCCGACGACATCCGCGACTCCCCGGCCCTGGACGTCGCACTGGCGATCCAGCACGCGGGCGCGGCGGTCCGCGTCTACGACCCGCACGCCATGGACAACGCGCGCCGCGACTTCCCGACCTTGGCCTACGCCCCGACCGCGGTCGACGCGGCCAGGGACGCCGACGTCGTGCTCCACCTGACCGAGTGGCAGGCGTTCCGGCAAATGCACCCCGAGCGGCTGTCCGCGGTGGTCGCCGAGCGCCGGATCGTCGACGGTCGCAACACGCTCGACCGGGAGCTGTGGACCAAGGAGGGCTGGACGCACCGCGCCCTCGGCCGCCGCTCGATCTGACCGTCACCGACCCGGGTCGTCCGCCTCACGCCGGCTCATCCACCGTCGAGAGGCAGACGACCCGGTCAGCAGACCACCATCGGGATCAGCATCTCGTCGGGCGTGAGCGAGCCGTGCAGGCCGACCAGCGTCGCCTCGTAGGGGAAGTCCGCGCTCGACAGGATCGCGGTGTCACCGTGGCAGGCGACGACGACGTCGCCGAGCCGCGGCAGCACCGACGGCGACGACGGCGCCGAACCAGCCGCGCCCGATCGCGTCGTCGCGGGTCATCACCGTCGGCGCGGTCGCCGAGCAGCTCGGTCCAGGTCGCGACCACGTCGTCGACGGCGCCGCCGCGGCAGTAGAGGTGGCGGAACCGGGCCTCGCCGCCGAGCAGGGCGACGCCGGCGCGCAGGTCGAGGTGCTCGTCGACGTCGATCCGGCTCTCGCGGCGGCGAGTCGACCATGCCGTGGTCGGCGACGACGAGCGAGCCGCACGTCCGGCGGGCAGCGCCTCGCGCAGCTGCTCGGCCTCGGCGTCGACCATCGACAGCTGCTGGAGCCACTGGCTCGAGGCGACGCCGTACCGGTGGCCGGTCCAGTCGAGGTCGCCGTCGTAGAGGTAGGTCAGCGACGGCCGCTCGGCGGACGCGGCGACCGCGGCCGCGATCCGCTCGCCGACCTTGTCGGCGCCGACGTAGTCCGCGCCGCGGTGCGCGGCGACGGTCAGGCCGCTGCCGGCGAACTCGCGCTTGTTGACCACGGTGACCGTGCCGCCGAGCCTCGCGCAGCCGGGTGAACGCCGTCGGGTGCGGCTGCCACTCGACCGGGTCGACGTCCTTGTCCCAGAGCAGCGCGTTGAGCAGCTTGTCGGTGCCGGGCACCCGCGAGGTGAAGCCCGACCAGCCCGTGCGCGCCCGGCGGTCAGCCCGGTGCCGAACGACGTCAGGCTGGTCGCGGTCGTCGACGGCACGCCGGCGGTGCCGGGCTGCCTGCTCGGCGAGCAGCGCGGCGAGGAACGGCGCCGCGTGGGCGTAGCGCTCCAGCAGCCGGGCGCCGAGGCCGTCGACGAGGAACACGACGTACGCCGGGGCGTCCGGCAGCACCAGCCCGGTCGGCCGGCCGTCGACGGCGCAGCCCGAGCGCGGCAGCGACCGCCGGCACGACGTCGCCGAGCGACCGGTCGCCGTACGCCGGCTCGAGGAACGCGCCCACCCGCGGCCTCAGTCGCTGTGGGTGCGCGCGGACAGCGACTCGGCGAAGGCGAGCAGCCGCGTGACCGCGTCGGCCCCGTCGGCCGCGGCGGAGACCCGCAGCGAGAAGTCGTCGGAGGCGAGCACGCCGGTGTAGCCGTGGTCGGCGTCGCATTGCGGGTCGTTGCACCCGGCCGGCTCGAGGTCGACCCGGCTGACGCCGCCCCAGCCGATGGTCATCACCGCCTCGGCCGGCTGGCTCGGCCCGGACGTCGGGTTGGCGATCATCCGGGTGACCACGACGGACTTCACCGCGTTCAGGCGGATCGCCTCGGTCGAGGTCGAGGTGTAGGGCTCGGGCAGCAGGTCGTCGCCCTCGTGCTCGTCGGTGTGCGCGAGGATCAGCCGGCTCGGGGTGAGCACCACCACCGAGAGGTGCCGGCGCACCTCGTCGCGGTCGAAGGTCGGCTCGTGGTGGACGAAGAACGACACGACCTGCTCGCCGGCCACCGCGCCCGCGACGCCGTCGGCGACGACCTCCGGGTAGTAGCCGGTCCGGTCGATGGCGTCCCTGAGCTCGAGGCCCCGGTCGTGGTCCTCGCTGATCCTGCTGCTCCGCATGTGTGCAGTCTGTCACGCTCCCGGGCGGCGCTGACCGGGCGGTTGCTCAGTCGGGGATGGTGTCCCCGACCGGGGTCGGCATCCGGCGTACGAACCAGTCCGAGCGCGGGTCGACCACCGGGTCGACCCGGGCCGCGGCGGTCAGCACGGTGGCGCCCTCGGCGCCGGCGAGCACCAGCGACAGCTCGAGCGAGCTGACCTGCGGCAGGTCGTTCTGGAGCTGGGCGACCCGCTGGATCAGCCGCTCGACCTCGGCGACGTCGACCGACCTCGCTGCCGCGGTAGCCGAACAGCATCGGCGACGACTTGATCTCGCGGACCATCGCGGCGGCGTCGCGCTCGCCCAGCGGCGGGATCCGGTAGGCCCGGTCGCCGAGCAGCTCGGTCAGCGGGCCGGCGATGCCGAACGAGACGACCGGCCCGAACAGCGGGTCCTCGATGCTCCGGATCGCGACCGGCACCCCGGGCGTGCGAGTTCTTCTGCACGACGAACCCGGCGCGCTCCGGCTCGGTGATCAGCTCGCTGAGCGGCTCCCAGGCGTCGCGCATCTCCTCGGCGTTGTCGATGTTGCGCCAGCACGTGGGCCAGGTCCGGCCGCTCGCGCAGGTGCTCGGCGGTCGCCTTGAGCACGACGTCCCAGCCGAGCGCCTCCCCGGCCGCGACCGCCTCCTCGACGGTGGCGACCTGGCGGGTCTGCCACAGCTCGATGCCGTACGCCGCCAGCAGCTCGGTCAGCGGCTCGAGGTCGAGCTCGGTGCCCTCGGGGTGCTGCGACGAGCAGCTCGTTGACGAGCCGCTTCGCGGCCGCGGCGTCGACGTCGGCCGGGTCGGACCGGCGTCGCCGTCCGGGGTGCGCAGCCACACGGCGTACTCGACGACCCGGGCGAGCGCGCGGACCGCCGCCTCGACGCCGGGGTACGACGGCACCGAGCCGCGGCCGGCGGTCGAGCCGGCCACGTCGGGCACCCGGAGCAGCTCGGGGACGCCCTCGGCGCCGAGGAACGAGGAGACCAGCGGCTTGTCGGACTGCTCGCCGACCGCGGCCAGCACGTTGGCGACGTCCTCGCCGGAGACGTTGATCGGCGGGATGTAGACCGCGACCACCGAGTCGATCTCGGGGTCGTCGATCGCGGCGTCGAGCGCGTCCTCGAAGTCCTCGGCGCTCGCGTCGGCGCCGAGCGCGATCGACTTGTTGACGACCAGCCCGACCGCGGCGGCGGCGTCGGCGGCGAGCAGGCCGAGCGCGTCGGAGTTGCCGACGATCGCGACCCGGCGCCCGCGCGGCAGCGGCTGGTGGGCGAGCAGCTGGGCGACGTCGAACATCTCGTCGAGGGTGTCGACCTGGATCACGCCGGCCTGGCGGAACATCGCGTCGACGGCGGCCGGCGGCGCCGCGATCTTGCGCACCGCGTGGCCCATCGGCACGCCCTGGGTGGTGCGGCCCGAGCGGACCGCGATGATCGGCTTGCGCAGCGAGACCCGGCGGGCGATCCGGGAGAACTTGCGCGGGTTACCGATCGACTCGAGGTAGAGCAGCACGACCTCGGTGGAGTCGTCCTCCTCCCAGTACTGCAGCAGGTCGTTGCCGGAGACGTCGGCGCGGTTGCCGGCGCTGACGAACGTCGAGAGGCCGAGGCCGCGGTTGTAGACCTTCTCCAGGATCGCGGTGCCGAGCGCGCCGGACTGGCAGAAGAAGCCGGCCCGGCCGCGCGGCGGCATCAGCGGCGACAGCGAGGCGTTCAGCGAGACCTGCGCGGTCGGTGTTGATGACGCCGAGGCAGTTCGGGCCGATCAGCCGCAGCCCGTAGGAGCGGGACAGCCCGACCAGCTTGCGCTGCCGGACCCGGCCCTCCTCGCCGGTCTCGGCGAAGCCGGAGGAGATCACGATCAGGCCGTGCACGCCCTTGGCGGCGCAGTCGAGCACGACGTCCTGCACGGCGTCGGCGGGCACCGCGACGATCGCGACGTCGACGTCGTCGGGGATGTCGGCGACGGTCTTGTACGTCGGCAGCCCGGACACCGCGTGCGACGTCGGGTTCACGGCGTAGACCCGGCCGGTGAAGTCGCCGGTGACCAGGTTGCGCACCAGCGCCTGGCCGATCGTCTCCTGGCGGCGGCTGGCGCCGATGACCGCGACCGAGCGCGGGTTGAAGAACTTCTCGATCGAGGCCGCCTCGGCCCGGTGCTCGCGGCTCATCATCACGCCCGATCGCGGTGTCGGTCGGGTCGATGGAGAACTCGAGCTGCATCACGCCCTCGTCGTACTCGCTCACGACGCGGTAGCCGGCGTCGCGGAAGGTCTGGATCATCCGGGGGTTGTCGGGCAGCACCTCGGCGACGAACCGCTCGACGCCCGCGCTCGCGGCCGGCCTGGGCGAGGTGCTCGAGCAGCAGCTGGCCGATGCCGCGGCCCTGGTGCTGGTCCTCGACGAGGAAGGCGACCTCGGCCTCGCCCGGCCGGACCACGTCGTAGCGGCCGACCGCGATGATCCGGCCCTGGAGGGTCAGCACGAACGCGACCCGGTCGACGTGGTCGACGTTGGTGAACCGGTCGACGTCGCGGTCGGAGAGCCGCGGCATCGGCGAGAAGAACCGGAAGTACTTCGACTGGTCGGAGACCCGGGCGTAGAACTCGACGAAGACCTCGCCGTCCTCGGGCCGGATCGGCCGGATGTGCGCGGTGCGGCCGTCGCGGAGCAGGACGTCGGCCTCCCAGTGCCGCGGGGGCGCGGCACCTGACGTCCGGGGTCCTGCGTGTCGGGCCGGTCACGCGTGAAATCTAGCGTGGCCGGCGTGAACCCGGCGTGCCCGCGACGGTTCGCGTCGGCAGCAGTTGGGAGAATCGCCGCATGGCACGCCGTACGACGAAGCACAGACCTCCCCGACGACTTCGAGGAGCACATCCTCGACATCGACATCAGGCACGAGATGGAGTCGTCGTTCCTCGAGTACGCCTACTCCGTCATCTACTCCCGCGCGCTGCCCGACGCCCGCGACGGGCTGAAGCCGGTGCAGCGCCGGATCCTCTACACGATGAACGACATGGGCCTGCGGCCCGACCGCGGGCACGTGAAGAGCGCCCGCGTCGTCGGCGAGGTCATGGGTCGGCTGCACCCGCACGGCGACGGCGCGATCTACGACGCCCTGGTCCGGATGGCGCAGCCCTGGTCGATGCGGCTGCCGTTCATCGACGGGCACGGCAACTTCGGCTCGCCCGACGACTCCCCCGCCGCGATGCGCTACACCGAGGCCCGGATGGCGCCGGCCGCGGTCGCGATGACCGCGTCGATCGACGAGGACACCGTCGACTTCAAGCCCAACTACGACGGCCGCGAGCTCGAGCCGACCGTGCTGCCCGCCGCGATCCCCAACCTGGTCGTCAACGGCACCACCGGCATCGCGGTCGGCATGGCCACCAACTGCGCCCCGCACAACCTGGTCGAGGTGGTCCAGGCGCTGCGGCACCTGATCACCCACCCGAAGGCCGACCATCGACGACCTGATGCGCTTCATCCCCGGCCCCGACCTGCCCGACCGGCGGCAAGATCGTCGGCCTCGACGGCATCCGCGACGCCTACGAGACCGGCCGCGGCACGCTTCCGGATGCGCGCCACCGCCCGGGTCGAGGCGTCACCACCCGGCGCAAGGGCATCGTCGTCACCGAGCTGCCGTACGGCGTCGGCACCGAGAAGGTCATCGAGCGGATCAAGACGCTGGTCCAGGGCAAGAAGCTCCAGGGCATCTCCGACGTCAAGGACCTCACCGACCGCGAGAACGGCCTGCGGCTGGTGATCGAGGTCAAGAACGGCTTCGTCCCCGAGGCGCTGCTCGAGCAGCTCTACAAGCAGACGCCGATGGAGGACTCCTTCGGCATCAACGCCGTCGCGCTGGTCGACGGCCAGCCGCGCACGCTCGGGCTCAAGGAGATGCTCGAGGTCTTCCTCGAGCACCGCTTCGACGTCGTACGCCGCCGCTCGATGTTCCGCCGCGAGCAAGGCCGCCGACCGGCTGCACCTCGTCGACGGGCTGCTGATCGCGATCCTCGACATCGACGAGGTCATCCAGCTGATCCGCTCCAGCGACAACGCCGCCGCCGCCAAGGAGCGGCTGATGTCGGTCTTCGACCTGAGCGAGATCCAGGCCGACTACATCCTCGACATGCCGCTGCGCCGGCTGACGAAGTTCTCCAAGATCGAGCTGGAGAAGGAGAAGGCCGAGCTCGCAGCGCGACCATCGAGGAGCTCGACGCGATCCTCGGCGACGACAAGCTGCTGCGGAAGGTCGTCTCCGACGAGCTCGCCGAGGTCGCCAAGACCTACGGCACCCCGCGCCGTACCGTCCTGCTCGAGTCGGCCGGCACCGCGGTCACCGCGACCGCCGTCGCCGCTCGAGGTCGCCGACGACCCGTGCTTCGTCTACCTGTCCTCCACCGGCCTGCTGGCCCGCACCGCCAACGCCGAGCCGCCCGGCCAGGGCGGCGGCCGCGCCAACCACGACGTCGTCGTCTCCGCGGTCCGCGCCACCGCGCGCGGCGAGGTCGGCGTGCTCACCAGCGCCGGCCGGCTGGTCAAGCTCGGCGTGCTCGACCTGCCGCAGCTGCCCGACACCGCCAACGACCCGCACCTCGCGGGCGGCCTGCCGGTCAGCGAGATCCTGTCGCTCGAGCCCGGCGAGCGGCTGCTCGCGCTGTGCACGCTGGCGACCGACGGGCCCGGGCCTCGCGCTCGGCACCCGCCAGGGCATCGTCAAGCGGGTCAACCCGGAGGTGCTCGGCAAGCGACGACTGGGAGGTGATCCGGCTCGCGGACGGCGACGAGGTCGTCGGCGCGGTCGAGCTGACCACCGGCTCGGGAGACGCCTCTGCTTCGTCACCACCGACGCCCAGCTGCTGCACTTCGGCGCCGACGCGCGTCCGGCCCCAGGGCCGCTCCGGCGGCGGCATCGCCGGCGTCCGGCTCGCCGCCGGCGAGCGGGTCGTCTGGTTCGGCGCGCTCGACCCGGACGCGCCCGAGGGCTCGGTCGTCGTCACCGCCTCCGGCTCGTCCACGGCGCTGCCCGGCACCGAGCCCGGCGCGGTCAAGGTCGACGCCGTTCTCGGAGTACCCCGCCAAGGGCCGCGCCACCGGCGGCGTGCGCTGCCACCGGTTCCTCAAGGGCGAGGACACCCTGGTCTTCGCCTGGGCCGGTACGGCGCCGGCGCGGGCGGCCGCGGCCAGCGGCGCGCCGGTCGACCTGCCCGGCCGCCGACCGGCCGGCGCGACGGCTCCGGCGTGCCCGGCAGCCAGCCGATCGCGGCCTGCGCCGGGCCGGTCGCGGCCCGCGTCGCGTGTGCAAGGCTGACGCCGTGCTCACTCGCAACCGCGCGGCGTCCGCCCTGGCGGCCGCCGCCCTCACCGTCCTGTCCCTCGTCCGCCTGCAGCGACGACTCGCGCTCCGGCGGCGGCGGCGACGACGCCCGACGGAGGTCCTCGCCGCGGCCAAGACGACCCTCGACGAGACCAGCGGCGTCCACCTGACCCTCGCGACCGACGACCTCCCCGACGGCGTCACCGGCGTCGGAAGGCCGACGGCGTCGGCACCCACGCGCCGGCCTTCGAGGGCACGATCACCGTCGTGCTCGTCCGGCCAGGCCGTTCGAGGTGCCGGTGATCGCCGTCGACGACAAGGTCTACGCCCAGCTCCCGCTCACGACCGGCTGGCAGGACATCGACCCGGCCGAGTACGGCGCCCCCGACCCGGCCCAGCTGATGAGCCCCGACGCCGGCTTCTCCTCGCTGCTCCCGGCGACCACCGACGTCGAGGAGGGCGAGAGCGTCCGCGGCGGCGAGGACAACAAGCGAGGTGCTCACCGAGTACACCGGCACCGTCCGCGGCGACGTCGTGCAGAACATCATCCCGACCGCCTCCGGCGACTTCGACGCGACGTACACGATCACCGACGACGGCGAGCTGCGCGAGCGCCACGCTGACCGGCGTCTTCTACGCGGACTCCGAGTCGATGACCTACACCGTCGACCTTCGACGACTACGGCACCGAGAAGGACATCACCGCGCCGTGACCCGGTCGCCGCGGCTGCTGCTCGGCCTGGCCGCGGTCGCCGTCGCGTTCGCGGCCGCCGACACCTACGTCGTCGTGCTCGCGCTGCCCGACATGATGGCCAGCGCCGGCATCCCGGTCGACCAGCTCCAGCGGGCCGCGCCGATCGTCTCCGGCTTCCTGCTCGGGTACGTCGCGATGCTGCCGCTGATCGGCCGGATCGCCGACCTGCGCGGCCGGGTGCCGGTGCTGGTCGCCGCGCTGGTGGTCTTCGCGCTCGGCTCGCTGGTCACCGACGCTCGCCTACGACCTGCCGACGCATGGTCACCGGCCGCTTCCTCCAGGGCGTCGGCGGCGGCGGGCTGGTGCCCGCCACGCTCGCGCTGGTCGCCGACCTCTACCCCGTCGAGCGCCGCGGCGTCCCGCTCGGCATCGTCTCCGCGGTCCAGGAGCTCGGCAGCGTCATCGGCCCGCTGTTCGGCGCGCTGGTGCTCGCCGTCGCCGACTGGCGGGCGATCTTCCTGATCAACCTGGTCGTCGGCCTCGTGCTCGCCGCCGCGATCCGTCGCTCGGCCGGTCGCACGGCGGTCGAGGTGCGAGCGCAGCGAGCCTCGAAACCCCGGCGTTCGACTGGCTCGGCCTCGCTCCTGGCCGCTGGTCACGCTCGTCGCCGGCGTGCTCGTGTTCGTCGAGCCCAGCCAGCTGATGCGCGACCTGACCTGGGGCCAGCTGTTCATCCCGATCACCGGCGACGGCCGCTGGCTGACCCCGCTCGGCGTGACCGCGATCGCCGCCGCTCGTGCTGCTCGTGGTCCGCTGCTGCACCGCCAGGCGGCCGCTGTTCGACATCCGCGACTGGATCCGCACCGCTGCGCGAGGCCGACGTGCTCGGCGCGCTGCTGCTCGCGCTCGCGCTGGCCGGCGTGATCCTGGCGTTCGCCACCGCCGACCCGAAGGTGCAGGTCTTCTCCGACCAGGGCCTCTGGTACCTCCTCGGCGCCGCGCTCGCGACGGTCGCCTTCGTGCTGCACCTGCGCCGGTCCGACCGCGCCGCTGGTCCCGCCCGGCGCGCTGCGCCGTACCCCCGCCTGGGGCGCGATGCTGGTCAGCTTCTTCGTCGGCGCGGCGCTGATCGCGGCGCTCATCGACATCCCGATCTTCGCCCGCACCACCGTCTACCCCGGCTCGCAGCTGATGGCCGCGCTGGTGCTGGTGCGGTTCCTGGTCGCGCTGCCGGTCGGCGCGGTGGTCGGCGGCTACCTGACCCGCACCGCTGCCCGCCGGCGTGGTCACCGCGGCCGGCATGGCGCTGCGCGGCCGTCGGCTTCCTGCTGGATGGCGCACCTGGGGCCTGGAGAGCCTCGAGCAGCCCGGTCGCGACGGTGCCGCTGCTGCTCGGCGGCTTCGGCTTCGGGCTCGCGCTCGCCCCGGTCAACGCCGCGCTGCTCGCCAGCACCGACGACGACGTGCACGGCCTGGCCAGCGCGTTCGTCGTCGTCTCCCGGATGGTCGGGATGCTGGTCGGCATCTCCGCGCTCACCACGATCGGGCTGCGCCGCTACTACGCCGAGCAGGCCGACCTGCCGCCCGCCCGCGAGGTGTGCGACGGCGACACCCGCTGCTCGGAGTTCACCGAGCTGCTCAAGGTCGCCGGCATCGCCCAGGAGCACACCGTCTTCATCGGCGCGGCCGTCTGCGCGGTCGTCGCCGGCCTGCTCGCGCTGGTCCTCTTCCGCGGCGCCGCGACCCGCGGCGTGTCGACGGGTGACCTGCTGCGGGCAGCCGGCTGAGCCTTCGCTAACCTCCCCGCCGTGGGCGAACTTCGACGACCTGCTCGCCGCCAACCGCGACTTCGCCGACCAGCTTCGAGCTCGTCCGGCTTCGACGGCGTCGCCCACGCCGGCGTCGCGATCGTGACCTGCATGGACTCGCGGATCGACCCGCTGCGGATGCTCGGCCTGCAGCGCCGGCGACGCCAAGATCTTCCGCAACCCGGGTGGCCGGGTCACGCCGCAGGCGCTCGAGGCGCTCGTGCTCGGCGTCCACCTGCTCGGCGTCGAGCGGATCCTGGTCGTCCCGCACACCCGCTGCGCGATGGCCAGCAGCACCGAGGCCGAGCTGCGCGAGCAGGTCGGCGCGTCGGCCGGCCTGGACGCCTCCTGGCAGCCGTTCCACGTCGTCGAGGACCAGCGCGCCGCGCTCGCCGAGGACGTCGCCAAGGTCCGCTCGCACCCGCTGATCCCCGACACCGTCCTGGTCGGCGGCTTCCTGTACGACGTCGACACCGGGCTGCTCGCCCCGCTGGTGTGATCCGCCGATAACCTTCGGCTCGTGACGAAGACGTTCCTGCTCGGTGCCGGGTGCCAGAAGGGCGGCACCACCTGGCTCTACCAGTACCTGGCCGGGTCGCCGCAGTTCGCCCACGGGTACCGCAAGGAGTACCACGTCCTCGACTCGCTCTACCTGCCCTCGGAAGACCCGGCCCGGCAGCGTCTTCTCGCGTTCGCGGCCGAGCAGGCCACGGCGGACCCGCAGCCCGGCGACCGGAAGGCCGCGACGGCGGCGCACCGGCTCAGCATGTTCCTCGACCAGCAGTTCTACTTCGACTACTTCACCGGCCTCCTGCACCGGACCCCGGACACCCGGCTCGCGGCCGACATGACCCCGGCGTACGGCATGCTCCCGGCCGAGCGGTTCGCGGCCGTCCGCGACGGCTTCGCCGAGCGCGGGATCCCCACGCTGCCGGTGTTCCTCATGCGCGACCCGGTCGAGCGGATCTGGTCGCAGGTGCGGATGCACGCGCGCCTGTACCAGCACCACGCGGCCGCCAAGACCGAGTCGACGGCGTTCGTGCTCAACCAGTACGCGCGACCGGCGTACGCCGCCCGGACGGCGTACGACGAGACCATCCGCACCCTCGACAGCGTGTTCGGGCCCGACCAGGTCTACTTCAGCTTCTACGAGCGGCTGTTCAGCGAGGGCGAGGTGCGCCGGCTCTGCGAGATGGCCGGGATCGACTTCGTCGTGCCCGGGTTCGAGCAGCGCGTCCACTTCTCGCCGAAGACGACAGACCTCCCCGAGGGAACGGTCCGGATCGTCGCCGAGCACTACCGCCAGGTGTACGTCGCGGTGGCCGAGCGGTTCCCCGACGTCTCGCTGCCCGACATCTGGCCGAGCAGCCGCTTCGTGCTCTGATCAGGCGTCGAGCGCCTCGACGTCGACCTCGTAGGCGCCCTGGACGATGAACTCCTTGCGCGGCGCGACGTCGGAGCCCATCAGCAGCTCGAAGACCTTGGCCGCCTCGTCGGCGTCGTCGACGGTGATCCGGCGCAGGGTGCGGTGCCGCGGGTCCATGGTGGTCTCGGCCAGCTGGTCGGCGTCCATCTCACCGAGGCCCTTGTAGCGCTGGACCGGGTCCTTCCAGCGCACGTTCTTCTTCTTGAGCTCGGCGAGCTTCCGCTGCAGCTCGTCGTCGGAGTAGGTGTAGACGTACTTGTCCATGCCCTTCTTGGGGTTGGAGATCTCGATCCGGTGCAGCGGCGGGACGGCGGTGTAGACCCGGCCCTCGGTGATCAGCTCGGGCATGTACTTGAAGAACAGCGTCGCCAGCAGGCAGCGGATGTGGGCGCCGTCGGAGTCGGCGTCGGCCATGAAGATGATCCGGCCGTAGCGGCGCGCCTCGAGGTCGAAGGTGCGCCCCGACCCGGCGCCGACGACCTGGATGATCGAGGCGCACTCGGTGTTCTTCAGCATGTCGCCGACCGAGGCCTTCTGGACGTTCAGGATCTTGCCGCGGATCGGCAGCAGCGCCTGGAACTCGGAGTTGCGCGCCAGCTTGGCGGTGCCGAGCGCGGAGTCACCCTCGACGATGAACAGCTCGGTGCGCTCGTTGTCGTTGGCCCGGCAGTCGGCGAGCTTCGACGGGCAGCGCCGAGGACTCCAGCGCGTTCTTGCGGCGCTGGGTCTCCTTGTGCGTGCGGGCCGCGATCCGGGTCTTGGCCGCGCCGGCGACCTTCTCCATGACCAGCTTGGCCTGGGCCTTCTCGGCCCGCTTGGTGGAGGTCAGGAACTTCTTCAGCTCCGCCGCCACCACCTTGCGTACGACGGTCCGCGCGGCCGGCGTGCCGAGGATCTCCTTGGTCTGGCCCTCGAACTGCGGCTCGGCGAGCCGCACCGTGACCACCGCCGGTCAGGCCCTCGAGGACGTCGTCCTTGATCACGTCGTCGTCGTTGACCTTGAGCACCTTCGCCGACTTCATCACGTCGTTGAAGGTGCGGGTCATCGCCTGCTCGAAGCCGCTGAGGTGGGTGCCGCCCTTGGGGGTGGCGATCACGTTGACGAACGAGCGCAGCGCGGTGTCGTAGCCGGTGCCCCAGCGCACGGCGACGTCGACGAACAGCTCGCGCTCGACCTCCTGGGGCGTCATGTGCCCCTTGTCGTCGAGCAGCGGGACGGTCTCGGTGAACGTGTCGGTGCCCTGCAGCCGGAGGATCTCGGTGACCGGCTCGTCGGGCGCGAGGAAGTCGGCGAACTCCGCGATGCCGCCGTCGTGGCGGAACTTCTCCTCGACCGGGTCCGGGCCGCGCAGGTCGCGGATCACCAGCTCGAGGCCGGGGACGATGAACGACGTCTGCCGGGCCCGGCCGATCAGCTCGTCGTAGACGAACTCGGCGTCCTTGGTGAAGATCCGGCGGTCCGGCCAGAACCGGACGCGGGTGCCGGACTTGCCCTTGGCGACCCGGCGGCCCTTGCGGGTCAGCCCCGACTTCGGCTCGAACGACGCGTCCGGGCCGTCGCCGGCGAACACGCCGGGGGCGCCGTGGCGGAACGACAGCCCCTGCTGCGACGGCGAGCGGTCGACGTCGATGTCCATCCGGGCCGAGAGCGCGTTGACGACCGACAGGCCGACGCCGTGCAGGCCACCGGTGGCGACGTACGAGCCGCCGCCGAACTTGCCGCCGGCGTGCAGCTTGGTCGCGACCACCTCGACGCCGGGCAGCCCGGTCTTGGGCTCCTTGTCGGTCGGGATGCCGCGGCCGTCGTCGTGGACCTCGGCCGAGCCGTCGGGGTGCAGGGTCACCTCGACCCGGTGCGCGGCGCCGGCCAGCGCCTCGTCGACACCGTTGTCGATGATCTCCCACAGGCAGTGCATGAGCCCGCGCGTGTCGGTCGAGCCGATGTACATCCCGGGACGCTTGCGCACCGCCTCCAGTCCCTCGAGGACGAGGAGGTGTGCCGCGTTGTACGTGTTGTCGATCGTGGGGCTCCTGCGCAGTGTCTGGAAATCCGACTGGGTACGTCAGGTCCGAATCTACCTGCGACACGCCGGGGCTCGATGAAGGCTCGCCTGCCAGGCGCGGGACTACCGTGGTCAGCACTTCCCCGAGCACCATCCAGCGCAGCAGCAGCAGCACCAGCAACACCTGGCGTGGCACGTCACGATGTGGACACGATCGTTCCTCGGGTCGACCGAATCGCAACGCGACGGACCTCACGAGCGTCAGACTCAGCAGTAGATCGTGGTTCTCCTCACAGCAGGACTTGCAAAGCATGGATACCTGCCGATGAGGGAAGAGCAGTACATGATTGGATGACGTGGTCAGGCACCACGTACCGGACCGGGAATCTTGGAACCCGCCGCTACGTTGTGCCAGACACCGAGGCAGAAGAAGAAATGAGGCCGATGTGACCACTGCAGTTGCCCCCAGCACCGCCGCGCTGACCGCGGCGGACCGCTGCGACCGTTGCGGAGCCCAGGCCTACCTCCGCGTGGAGCTCCAGTCCGGTGGTGAGCTGCTCTTCTGCGCCCACCACGCCCGTGAGCACGGAGACAAGCTCAAGGAGATCGCCGCGAACGTCGTCGACGAGACCCACAAGCTCTCCGGCACCCCGGCCAGCGCCCCCGACGACGGAGCACTGAGCCCGAGCCGCTCACCAGCGACTTCCAGCCGACGGCCCCGGACGCGAGTCCGGGGCCTCGGTGCGTCTCCGGGCGTGCCAGGCCTGTGACAGGGTGCCCCCGTGACCGCCACCGACCTGCTCGTCGCCCTGGTGATCGCCGTCGGCCTGGTCGGCATCCTGGTGCCGATCCTGCCCGGGCTCGGTGCTGGTCGTCGGCGGCGATCCTGGTCTGGGCGATCGTCCGTCGGCGGCGCCGACCGCGTGGACGGTCTTCGCCGTCGCCACCGCCCTGATCGTCGTCGGCGCCGTCGTCAAGTACGTCGTCCCCGGCCGGCGGCTCCAGGTCGCCGGGATCCCCGCCTCGACGCAGTGGTTCGGGGTGCTGCTCGGCGTCGTCGGCTTCTTCGTGGTCCCGGTCGTCGGGCTGTTCATCGGCTTCGTGCTCGGGGTCTACCTCGCCGAGCTGCGCCGGGTCGGCTCCGCCGAGGCCTGGCCGTCGACCGTGCACTCGCTCAAGGCGGTCGGGCTGAGCATCCTGATCGAGCTGGTCGCCGCCCTGGCCGCGACCTGGGTCTGGGTCGACGGCGTGGTGGCCACGTGAGCATCCTGCTGTCGCTGCTCGCGGCCGCGTCGTACGGCCTCGGCGACTTCATCGGCGGCATCTTCTCCAAGCGCGGCGGCGCCTGGGCGGTCTCGCTGGTCGCCCAGCTCGGCCGGCACGGTCGCTGGTGCTCCTGCTCGCCCTCGTCACCGACGGCGACTCGCCCAGCCGCGGACCGACCTCGGCTGGGCGGTCGTCGCCGGCGTCGGCAACGGCTTCGGTACGGCGTTCCTCTACCGCGGCCTCGCCTCGGGCCGGATGGGCGTGGTGGCGCCCGTCTCGGGCGTCGGCGCGGTGCTCGTGCCCGTCGTGGTCGGCGTCGCTGACCGGCGAGCGCCCGGGCGCGCTCGTCTGGGTCGGGATCGCTGCTCGCGCTGCCCGCGATCTGGCTGGTCTCCCGCGAGCCGGTCGACGGCCCGGTCACCGGTCGGCTCCGGGCTGGTCGACGGCGTCCTCGCCGGTCTCGGCTTCGGCACGCTGTTCGCCGCGCTGGCGCAGATCCCCGAGGAGGCCGGCTTCCTCCCGCTCGCGCTCAACCAGGTGGTCGCCGGGGTCGCGATCATCGTGGTCGCGACCGACGCTCCGCTCAGCCCTGGGTGCCGCGCAACCGGGCCGCCCTCGGCGGCGTCGATCCGCGGCGCGCTCGGCGCGCTGGCCACCGGGCTGTTCCTGGTCGCGACCCAGCAGCGGCTACCTCACGGTGGCGGCGGTCATCACCTCGCTCTACCCGGCCTTCACGGTGCTGCTCGCGGCGACCGTGCTCCGCGAGCACGTGCACCGCGCCCAGGCGGTCGGGCTCGGCGCTCTGCGCCGTGCGCGGTGGTCCTGGTGGCGACCGGCATGACGCCCGACGCGGTCGTCGTCGGCTCCGGCCCGAACGGGCTCGCCGGCGGCGGTCACCCTCGCCCAGCACGGGCTCTCGGTCACGGTGCTCGAGGCGCACGACGAGATCGGCGGCGGCACCCGGACCGCCGAGCTGACCGTCCCGGGAGTCCTGCACGACATCTGCTCCGCGGTGCACCCGCTGGCCGTGGGGTCGCCGTACCTCTCCTCGCTGCCGCTCGCCGACCACGGCCTGGTCTGGCGCTGGCCCGAGGTCGACCTCGCGCACCCGTTCGACGACGGGACCGCGGCGGTGCTGCTCCGTCGACCTGGACGCGACCGTGGCCGGTCTCGGCGCCGGACGGCGAGCGCTGGCGCGCGCGTGTTCGGCCCGCTCGCCGGCGCGGTACGACGACCTCGCGCCCGACCTGATGAGCCCGGTCGTGCACCTGCCCCGGCGCCCCGTGCTGATGGCGCCGGTTCGGCCTGCGCGCCGCACTGCCCGCGACGCGTGCTGGCCCGCCGGTTCCGCACCGACGCGGCACGGGCACTGTTCGCCGGCTGCGCGGCGCACGTCCGGCCGGCCGCTGAACCGCCCGTCGACCGCCGCGGTCGGCGCGGTGCTGGTCGCCGCCGGGCACCGGCACGGCTGGCCGGTCGCGGAGGGCGGCTCGCGGGCGATCACCGACGCCCTGGCGAGCCTGCTGCGGTCGCTCGGCGGCGAGATCCGCACCGGCGTCACCGTGCGCTCGCTCGCCGACCTGCCGGACGCCCGGATCACGCTGTTCGACACCACGCCGACCGCGTTCGCCGCCATCGCCGGGCGCAGGCCGCCGCGCTGGCGGTACGGCTTCGCCGCGCTACAAGCTCGACCTCGCCGTGCGCGGCGGCGTGCCCTGGACGGCCGAGGCCTGCCGGCGCGCGGGCACCGTGCACGTGGGCGGCACCCTCGAGGAGATCGCCGCCGCCGAGGGGCAGGTGGACCGCGGCGTGCTGCCGGAGCGGCCGATGGTGCTGGTCGGGCAGCAGTACCTCGCCGACCCGACCCGCTCCGCCGGCGACGTGCACCCGGTCTGGGCGTACGCGCACGTCCCGCACGCGTACGCCGGCGACGCCACCGAGCTGGTGCTCGACCAGATCGAGCGGTTCGCGCCCGGGCTGCGCGAGCGGATCGTCGGACAGCACGTCACCGACCCGGCCGGGTTCGCGTCGTACAACCCCAACTACGTGGGCGGCGACATCGCCGCCGGTGCGACCACGGTGCGCCAGCTGCGTGCGCCGGGCGCCGTACCAGACCGGCGTGCCGGGCAGCGTACCTGTGCTCGGCCTCGACCGCGCCCGGTCCCGGCGTGCACGGCATGTGCGGCCACCGGGCCGCGCTGCGCGCACTGCGCGGCTAGCCGTCGCCTCCGCCGCCGCCGCCGTCGCCCCCGCCGTCACCGAAGCCACCGCCGTCGTACCCGCCGCCCCAGCTGCCGTCACCGATCGAGTGCGACCCGCCGGTGTCGACCACGGGGTTGAGGACCCACGCCATCCCGACCGCGCCGGCGAAGTAGCTCTCGGTGTACGGCAGGTACGCCTTGCCCGCCTCCCAGTACGGCACCGACCGGCCGCGGATCGTGACCCGGCGGATCTCGGGCTGCTCGTGCGCCGCGACGCGGGCGGCGTCCTGGGCGCAGGCGGGGACGCGCCTGGTGCCGTGCCCGGGCCGGGTCCACATCACGTCGGTGACCGCCGGGCCGTGCTGCGGGTTGAAGAAGCACGGCGTCTGACGCTCGGGCAGCGGCTCCCCGGCCACCCGCGCCTGCACGCAGGCCAGCGCGAAGCGGCCGGTGGTCAGCGTGTCGACCACCGCGCTGATCTGGTCGACGCTGCTGATCCGCGGCGCCGCCCGGGTCGCCGACTCGTAGGCGTCCAGCGCGGTTTGGTAGTCGACCTGGGTCGCCTCGTCCAGCTGGTGCGCGCCGACCTCGGTGTCGAGCCGGCTCAGCTGCTCACCGAAGACGGTGACGTCCTCCTCGGCGAGCCGACGTACTCCCTCGAGCTCCGCCCGCTCGGCGACACCGAGCGCGCGGCGGCCCCGCCACCGGGCGGCCACCATCCCGCCGCCGCCGAGGACGGCCAGGACGAGCAACCACTCCATGGCGCCTCCCCGAGCGGATCAGTCCAGGTAGTCGCGCAGCACCTGCGAGCGCGACGGGTGCCGCAGCTTCGACATCGTCTTCGACTCGATCTGGCGGATCCGCTCGCGGGTCACGCCGTAGACCTTGCCGATCTCGTCGAGCGTCTTCGGCTGGCCGTCGGTGAGGCCGAACCGCATGCTCACGACGCCCGCCTCGCGCTCGGAGAGCGTGTCGAGGACGGCGTGCAGCTGCTCCTGGAGGAGCGTGAACGACACCGCGTCGGCCGGGACGATCGCCTCGGAGTCCTCGATCAGGTCACCGAACTCGGAGTCGCCGTCCTCACCGAGCGGCGTGTGCAGCGAGATCGGCTCGCGGCCGTACTTCTGGACCTCGATGACCTTCTCGGGGGTCATGTCGAGCTCCTTGGCGAGCTCCTCCGGGGTGGGCTCGCGGCCCAGGTCCTGGAGCATCTGGCGCTGCACGCGGGCCAGCTTGTTGATGACCTCGACCATGTGCACCGGGATCCGGATGGTGCGGGCCTGGTCGGCCATCGCGCGGGTGATCGCCTGACGGATCCACCAGGTGGCGTACGTCGAGAACTTGTAGCCCTTGGTGTAGTCGAACTTCTCGACCGCGCGGATCAGACCGAGGTTGCCCTCCTGGATCAGGTCCAGGAACAGCATGCCGCGGCCGGTGTAGCGCTTGGCCAGCGAGACGACGAGGCGGAGGTTGGCCTCGAGCAGGTGGTTCTTCGCCCGGCGACCGTCCTCGGAGATCCACTCGAGCTCTTCCTGCACCTTCGGCGTGAGCTTGCCGCCCTTGGCGAGCTTCTCCTCCGAGAACAGGCCGGCCTCGATCCGCTTGGCGAGCTCGACCTCCATCTCGGCGTTGAGCAGCGGGACCTTGCCGATCTGCTTGAGGTAGTCCTTGACCGGGTCGGCGGTCGCGCCGGCGACCATGACCTGCTGCTCGGGCTCGTCGGTGTCGTCCGCGGCGGAGACGACGAAGGTGGTCGACGCGGACTCCTCGTCCTCCTTGATGGAGGGGTCGGCCGCGACGTCCTTCTCGAACTGCTCGTCGGGGACGTCCGGCAGCACCTTCTTGCCGTCGGGGCCGACGGCGGCCGGCGCGGCGGTCGCCTCGCTCGCGGCGGCCTTCTTCGCGGCGGCGGTCTTGGCCGGCGCGGCGGCCTTCTTCGCCGGGGCGGCCTTCTTGGCCGGCGCCTTCTTCGCGGCCGTCGCCGCGGTGGTGGTCTTGCGGGCCGACGTCGCGGCCACCGCCCGGGTCGTGACCGGGATCTCGACCGAGATGCCCAGCGAGCTCAGGTGTCCGAGCAGCGCCTTGAGGTGGCGCGGCTCGACCGCGGCGTCCTCACTGGCCTGACGGACCTCCTCCGGGGTGATGCTGCCCGTCGGGGTTCCCCGATCGATCAGGGCCACAACGGCAGGGTGCGTGAGCACATCGGCGGGGAGCATCTTGCGCGCGTTCGAGGACACGAACACCTCTCGTGAAACGACAGTCGAACCAGATCTAGGGCGCGGCCCGTCCCGGTGTCGTCAAGAGCCGCGGTGTTCATTCTGCCACGGACACCATGGGATCTCGGCAATCGCCCCCACATCTGGGCCCGCAGAACCGCGGGAAATAGAACAACCCCGCTGGAGTCTCGGGTCACCAGCGGGGTTGTTAGGACAAGCATGACAGACGCGTGGGCGGCCGGCAGACGTTTTCTTAGATTTCGTCGGCCGAGCTCGCGACGTCCTCCGCGTGGTAGGCCGCGAGCAGCTCCTGCTCCCGCTCCTTGCTCGGGAACCGGGTGGCCACGAGGAGCGCGCCGAGCAGGACGGCCGCGATGCCGGCGAGGTACGCCCAGTGGTCGCCGTCCAGGAACGACGCCTTCGCAGCGTCGGTGATCTGGGTCGCGTACTTCGGGTGCTGCTGGGCGACGGCCGCCGCGCTGTCGAACGACTTGGTGAGCGCCGCCTCGGTGCTGTCCGAGACCTTGCTCGCGTCCTTCGAGTCCCCGATCGCCGAGCTGAACGACGACGCGTACCCCGCGACCAGCAGGGCACCGAAGATGCTCTGCATCACCGCTCCGCCCAGGTCGCGTTGCAGGTCGGCGGTGCCCGACGCCATACCGACCCGGCGCACCGGAACCGCTCCGGTGAGCGAGTGAGACGCCGGGGTGCCGGCGAAGCCGACACCGGTGCCGACCAGGGCGTAGGCGAGGGCGACCTGCCAGTACGAGCTGCCCTCCTTCCAGAGCAGCAGCATCGTGAGGAAGCCGAGGAACACGAACACGTAGCCGGTGAGCAGCGTGAAGCGCGCCCCGTGGGACTCGACGAGCTTCGCGGAGCGCGGCGCGATCAGCACCATCATCAGCGCTGCCGGGATGATCGCCGTCCCGGCTTCGAGCGTCGAGTAGCTCGAGCACGTTCTGGAGGTACTGCTGGCCGATGAACATCGCGCCCATCAGCGAGCCGAAGACGATGATCCCGGCGAGCGCGGCCACCCAGAAGATCCGGCGCGCGGCCACCTCGAGGTCGTAGAGCGGGTTGCGCGCCCGTCGCTGCCGCAGGATGAACGCTCCGCCGGCGGCCAGCACGATGGCGCCCATCCCGATCAGCAGCGTCGTGTACCCGGGCACGGCGGCGAAGTTGATGCCGATCACCAGCGCGCCGATCATCAGCACCGACAGGACGCCGCCGAGGTTGTCGACCGGCTCCGTGCCCTCGTTGACGTGGGCGGGCACGAAGACCAGGGCCATCACGAGCGCGACGACCGCGAGCGGCAGGGTGACCAGGAAGACCGAGCCCCACCAGAAGTGCTCGAGCAGGAAGCCGGACATCAGCGGACCGAGCGACGAGATGGCGCCGCCGAGCGCCGACCACAGCGCGATCGTCTTGGTCCGGCCCGGTCCGGACCACAGCGCCGCGATCAGGGCCAGGGTCGTGGGATAGGCCATGCCGGCCGAGACCCCGCCGAAGATGCGGGCGATGATCAGCACGGTGTCGTTCGGCGCGTACGCCGCGAGCAGGCAGGCCGGGATCGAGAGCGTGATGCCCAGGACCAGCATCAGCTTGCGGCCGTAGCGGTCGCCGATCGCGCCGAGGTAGAGCACCGACGCGGCCAGGCCGAGCGAGTAGCCGACCGCGATCATGTTCAGCGACGTCTGCGAGGAGTCGAAGGCCTCGCCGATCGAGGGCAGCGCGACGTTGGCGACCGCCAGGTTCAGGTTGGCGACGGCGGCGCCGAGGATGAGCGCCGCCAGGACCAACCCCGCGCGCTTGGGCGCGTCCGACTCAGCCACCGCAGATACCTGTCACCTTCGCACTGTGGTCCGGGCGCGGGTGGCCGCGCATCACGACTTCTGGGTGATGTTGCTCCCGTTCATCACGTAAATCGCGTGGTGCGCAGACCGGCCTGCGTAGCGCTCAATGGGTACCTACACGCCTGTGAAGGATGTGCCCGTTGGACGACATCGACCGGCTCCGCCGCCTCACGAGCAGCCGCCCACCGAGGGCGAGCCTCACCCGTTCGGATGAGTACGAAAGGGCGATCCGAACGTGCCCGGAAGGGCAATGGCGGTGGCGCGGCCCCGGGAGGACACTGATCCCCAATCGATCTGGGGGATCGAGGACCAGGACCAGTGGGGGCAATGTGGGGGCATGTGGGGGCCGCCAGCCACCGGGTCGTTCCGTGGTTCGGGAGGGGTGCAGCGCCTTTCTGACCGCCACCGCGGAACTCCCCGGTGGCCGGTGCGCCGGAACGCAGAACAGCGACTAGGCCTTGGCGGCGGCCTTCTTCTCCTTCCTATCGGCCCGCGCGGTGGTTGGCGGTGACTGTCGGGGACCATCCGCCTCTGACCTGCGCAAACACCATCCGAGCCGGTGGATGCCGGTGAACGTTGGTGATTGTCGTGAGGACTCTGCAAGGACTCCCACCCTCCCCAACCCCACGGAGACTGACATGAACATCACCGACGTCGTCCTGTGCAGTGATGAGCTGGCGTTGGAGCGGGCGCACATGTACCACGCGCGCACACCGGCGCAGCTCCGCGAGTTGGCGGCGCACGCATCCGCGGCGGCTGACTGGCTCGAAGGTCGCCGCTAAGCCAGCCGGGGCCGGGCGACCATCGCGGCGGAGGGGGTGGGTCACGAACCGGTGCCGGCCCTGCAACGCCCCCGCCGACGGGGGCCTCGACGGGGGCGGTGCAGCGCCGCTTTCTGACGCCGCGGCGAAGAGTAGCGACAGAGAATGAGAGCCTTCTTAGGCCGTCTCGATCAAGCCCGCCTGGCGGCAAGGCGAGCCCCGGGGGATCTACCCCTTCCTCGGCCGGCTGTTGGAGTGGTCGAACGAGATGTCCAACATCTCCTGGCCGTCGGGGACGGGATGGATCAACTCGAGCTTGCCCTTGAAGTCATCCCAGTCCTTCGAGAGCTTCATCAGGGTCACCACGGAGCCGAGGTGCTCACGCAGTTTCGGGTAACCGACGTTCTCCGTCAGCCGCTGGAAGAGCCGCTTGACGGAGTCCGCCCGGTACGGCAGGTCCTTGAGCCGGAACATCTCCTTGTAGAACTCCGGCGGGAAGGTCGTGAGGTACGGCTGCAGCTCCTTCGCGACGAACGCCTCGAGGATCTCAGCGAGCTGTTCGCCAACGAGATCGGAGAGCCGCTGCTGTACCGGCGCTGGCGCACGCACTGGGAGGCCGCCGCTGAGGTGACCGGCGTCGACTTCACCGCGCACGGCCTGCGCCACTTCTTCGCCTCTGCTCTGATCTCGGGCGGCGCCTCGGTGAAGCAGGTTCAGACAACGCTGGGTCACGCGTCCGCGGTGATCACCCTGCAGACGTACTCGACACCTGTGGCCCGGCGACGACGACCGCACTCGGGACGTCATGGACGCGGCGCTGCGTCCTCTCAAGGACTCGCTGAGGACTGCGGGGTCGTCCGATGGGTAAAGCCGCAGGTCAGAGGGCCTGCGGTGCCGCTGCGGCCTTCTTCTCCTTCTTGTAGTCGCGCACCTTCTGCAGCGAGGCGCCGTCGACCACGTCGGCCACGGACCGGTAGCCCTCCTCGGCGTAGGCGCCGACCTGCGCCTCCCAGCCCTCGGGGCGGACGTCGAGCTGCTTGGCGACCAGCGCGACGAAGATCTGCGCCTTCTGCTTGCCGAACCCCGGCAGCGCCTGCATCCGCTTCATGAAGTCGCGGCCGTCGGTCGCCTCGGTCCAGATCCGCTCGGCGTGGCCGCCGTACTCGTCCTCGACGATCCGGGCCAGCTCCTGGAGCCGCGCGGCCATCGAGCCCGGGAAGCGGTGGATCGCCGGCGGGGTCGCACAGAGCGCCGCGAACTCCTCGGGGTCGGCGGCCGCGATCCGGGCCGGCTCCAACGTGCCGAACCTGTCGAGCACCTTCGCGGGGCCGCGGAACGCGTGCTCCATCGGGTACTGCTGGTCGAGCATCATCCCGACCAGCAGGGCGAACGGGTCGTCGGTCAGGACCTGGTCGGCGGCGTCGTCGCCGGTGATGTGGAGCGCCATGGGATCAGCATGCCCGACACGGCTCGTCGGCGCCGATCGCGCTGCTTGGAGAACGGCGCCTTCCGGAGCCAACCTCAGAAGGAGCGGTGGAGCACCGCGAGCGTCACTCCGCGCCGCCCTAGCCTGGTGTACGTACTTGGTATGCGTACGCATCGCTCCATGGCAGAGTGACGCCGGGTTTGAGCGAAAGGCAGGCTGGCGAGTTGAGGTTCTTCACGCGGGACCCCTACGAGCGACCGAGCGGTTCCAGCACCCCGGGTGCGTACCTCGAGGCGAACGGATGGAACGACTACGGCTTCGTCACACTGTGGACCCTGTACGTCGTAGCCGACCGCACCGTGCACGAGATCGGTGGCGTCAAGATCGGCGACCGCCTGGAGAGCCCGGAGCCACCCGTGCCGAGCGAGTTCGACACTCTCCCCGCTCAGTTCTTCTCACTCGGCCAGGACGAGGACTACTACGACCAGCTCAACGAGCTCGGTGCGAAGACGCGCGAGGAGGTGCTCCGCGGCCTGCACGACGTCGCGCTCGACCTCGGCCTCTTCCGCGAGGTGCGGTCCCTCGGGGTCACCAAGGAGTCGCTCCTGCGCTGGGTCAAGCCGGTCGCTGTCCAGACGCAACTCCACCGCATCGCGCTCGGAGGAGCACGCCTGTCGCCGTACGCGTTCTCCTATCGGTCCTCCCCGGTGGACCGGTACGGCCGGGCCACGCCACCGTTCCTCTTCGACTTCACGGTCGATCCCACCACCGTCCCGCGGACCAACGTCCACGTGCTCATCGGGCGCAACGGCGTCGGCAAGTCCTACATGCTGAACGACATCGCCACTGCCCTCACGCGTCAGGAGTCCGCCGGGGAGGTGTCGTTCACCCAGCAGGGGGATGCCCGGCTGACGCAGCAGTTCGCCAATGTCGTCTCGGTCGCCTACAGCGCGTTCGACGCGTTCGAGCCGCGGCGCCAGTCGAATGCGGCGGGCGCGCTGCGGCACACCTACATCGGATTGAAGAAGATCGCGGCCGCGGGCGAGAGGTCGGCCGGGTTGAAGGACCACTCGGCGTTGGCGCAGGAGTTCGGCAAGAGCCTGAGTGCGTGCGTCGAGGCTCGCCGGCTGGACCGGTGGCGACACGTCCTCGGATTCTTGGCCAGTGACCCGCTCTTCGCCGAGGCGGTCGACCGGATCATGGCGTCGGACGCCGCGCCCGACCGAACCCGGGCCGCAGCTCGCCAGATCTTCGCTGAGCTGAGCTCCGGTCACAAGATCGTGCTCCTCATCCTCACGCGGTTGGTCGAGACGATGGAGGAGGCCACGCTGGTCCTCATCGACGAGCCCGAGTCACACCTTCATCCGCCGCTCCTGTCGGCCTTCATGAGCGCGCTGACCGAGCTGCTGGAAGACCGCAACGGCGTCGCCATCATCGCGACGCACTCGCCCGTGGTCCTCCAGGAGGTGCCGGGAGACTGCGTGTGGAAGTTGTTGGGCTCCGGCGGTGTCTTGACAGCGGACCGGCCGAGCATCGAGACCTACGGGGAGAACGTTGGAACCCTGACCCAGGAGGTGTTCGGCCTCGAGGTGACCGCGTCCGGGTTCCACCGCGCGCTCGCCGAGGCTGTGCGCGACGACGGATCAGCGGACTATGCGGAGTTGCTCGACATGTTCGGAGGGAAGCTAGGCGCCGAGGCGCGCGCACTTCTGCAGTCGATGCTGTACTTCGCGAGGCGGTGAGCGGTGCTGGCTGCAGCGCGCGCGGGCTTCGCCGCCCGCGATGTGTTCGACGATTGCACCACCGGAATCACGGATTCGGACCGCAAGCTCCGGCTGGTGTCGAATGCGTCCACGGTGGAGACCGGGGCGGACGACTACGCGCTCGCTGGGCTCGCCGGCACGATCCACGCCATCTCGGCGTCGACATACCCCCCCTCCGGGGCAGCGACTACCGCCGACTTCGTGTGGCTCTACGACCAGCGCCTGGTGCCGAGCAGCCCGGGACGCATCTACTACGAGCTGCTGCGGGACGGGAACCGCAGCGGGCGGTGCGCGTTGTGCAATGTGCGCCCATCGTCGACGCTGGACCACCACCTCCCCAAAACCGACCACCCGATCTTCGCAGTCACTCCCGACAACCTGGTGCCGGCCTGCCGCGAGTGCAACGCCACGAAGCTGGCAAGCCTGACCCCGACGCTCAATCCGTACTTCGACGACCTCGGCTCCGGGCCATGGCTGACGGTGACGATCGTTCCGCTGACTCCTCCGGTTTTCGAGTTCGACATCGACCCTCCGGGCTGGTGGGGACCAGACCTGACCGTCCGCGCGAAGGCGCACTTCGAGCTGTTCGAGCTGGCGGAGATGTACGCCTACCAGGCCGACCGGCAACTCGCGGGCATCCGACGACGGTTGGCCGACCTGCTGGCCAACCACGGCCCGGGTGCGGTGGCGGTCCACCTGCAGGGCGAGGCCGACTCATGGTCCGAGGGCGAACCGAACTCGTGGGAGGCCGCGCTCTATGCGGCAGCGGCGCTGTCGGTCTGGTTCTGCAGCGGCGGGTTCGCCGGCTAGATGAGGCTAAGCCCCCTCACCGGGGCGTCTCGTCGCCTCCTGCGGCGTCGATCCGGTAGACGAGTCTCCATGCGCTTGTCGAGCAGCATTTCAACCAGAACGGCAAAGGGGTCATTCGTCAGCACTTGATCGGTGGTCGTCACCGGTTAGGTGGAAGGCCATAGGCCCCAGCATGCTGGACATCATCGAGCGTCGGCCGCGTGCGTGTCATCGTGTTCGCAACGCCCCGCAGGCTCGGCGTGTCGCCCGGCGGCCGTGGATGCGCCGTGCCAAGGTCAAGGGTGGTCGGGGAACCCCTGGGAACGTTTGCGCGCGCCTGGGCAGTGCGCCCGCAGGGCTACGCATGGTTCCTCGGCGCCGGATCCAGCGCGGCCGCTGGTGCACCCACGGCGGTCCAGATCCGCGACGACCTTCTGCTGCGCCACTACGCCGATGCGAACGGGCTGGTCCGCGATCAGCTCAACCTCGCCGACCCGGCGACCGCCGAGCGACTTCGAGTCGCCTACGACAACGCGAATGGAATGCCCCCTTGGGGGTCAGCCGACGACTACTCCCGCGCCTTCGAGCTGGTCCTGAACAGCCCCGCAGCGCGACGGGACTACCTCCGCGAACGACTTAGCGGCATCACACCCAGCTACGGCCAACGGGTCCTCGGCGCACTGATGAGCACGGGACGTGTCGACCTCGCAATCACCACCAACTTCGACGACCTCATCGAGCGATCCGCTGCCGCTGCCTACAACGCTGCAGGCGACGCGTCCTCGCGTTTGCTCACCACAGCAGCGATTGCCAGCTCTGAGCGCGCCCAGGTCTCCCTCGCAGGGGACCAACTCCCACTGCTTATCAAACTCCACGGCGACTTCGCCGAGCGACATCTCAAGAACCTCGACTCTGAGCTCCAACAGCAGGACGAGACGCTGCGGCAGGCAGTGATCGACCTGAGCCGGCGCTACGCCCTCGTCGTCGTCGGCTACAGCGGCCGCGACCAAAGCATCATGAACATGCTCCGACAGGCCGCTCAGACACCCGGCGCCTGGCCGGGCGGCATCTGGTGGCTCACCCGTGACCCAGAAACGCTGCCCCCGACTGTGACGACCCTCCTGGACGCCGCAGCAGCGGCCGGTGTCGAGGTCCACCCGATCCAGGCCGCCAACTTCGACGAAACGATGTCCGCCGTCGTTGACCAGGTCACGCTCGACCCAGCCACCCGCAGCTGGCTGGACGGTCTGCGCGAGAGGCCCCGGGTCACCTCTGCCGCCATACCGACCCAAGACCGCGGCCAGTTTCCGGTCCTGAGATACAACGCACTACCGGTCCTCGGCGCGCCCTCGACCGCCCTCAGCGTCCCTGCAGAGCCCGGACTGACTGCCCGCGCCCTACGCGAACGGCTGCAAGCGCAGTCGTGGCGCGGCGCCGCGGTCCTCGGCGGTGGCACCGTCGTCGGGTGGGGCGACGGCAGCATTCTCCAGGCGGCTCTGAACAGCGCGACCCCTGCCGCGACCATCCGCGTAGACGTGCTGGCCGCCAGCCCATCGAGCCAACTGCACGGCGTCGCACTCGAAGCCCTCACGCGGGCGCTCGCCCGCGGACTGCCTGCCAGGCCAGTAATCCGCAGCCACGGGACTCAGATCATCCTGACACCTGACAACCCACGCGGCCCATACGACGCAAAGGTGATCTCTGCGCTACGCCACGCCTACGAGGAGCCACTCGCCGGTCGGCTCCCCACCAGCATGGGCAGAAACCACCAAGGCGAGCCACGCCAGTATGCCGAGGCCTGCCGGCTCTACCTCGAGCGGCGCCTCGACGTCACCTGGCTGCTGTTCGAACCCTTCACCTGGGTCGAAGCCCGCCCCTCCCCCGACGATGAGGCGCCAACAACCGCACCCGGTGCACGCAACAGACCCCGTATCGCCGATACCGAAGGCCGGCTCCGACCCCGGCGGGCGCCAGGCCCGCCCGACCCCAGCGCTAGCTGGCGCCGCGAACGATGGGCCCAACGACGCCGTAACGACCGCTGGGCCAAGATCATTGACGCCTGGGCCACCAGCCTCGCCCCCGGGACAGACACCACGACGATCCACGTTCTGCCACGAGCCGTCCATCAGGCCCCTGGAGCGGTAGGCGGCATCTTCGAACTGGGAACCATCACGGCCTACAGCAGGGAGGCACGATGAACGCCGACCAACCAAGTGCCCTCAACGGCCGGCTACCGCCACACCGACTGCTGGACGAGCCACTACTAGTCTTCAACACCGGCGCACAACCGCTCACCCACCACCACCCGCTACTCGGACTGCTGACCCATGGCCCGTACAGCCCCCCGCCCGCCGGCACCGAGCCGATCCGCATCGCCACCATCACGATGCAGGGCCAGACGCCACGACTACGCAAGTTCCTCTCCGACTTGCGTCAGCCGTGGCAACCCACCGACCGCAAGCCATACGTACCGCCGTTCCCCGGATTCGCTTCGGTGTTCGGGGCTGACCTGGTGCCGGCCGCCGCCCCTGTCCACATCGAGCTCTCTCGGACTGGGCCTGGAAACGGCCTCCTGACTCACGAGCACCTAGCCCACGCCGTCGCGCGAGCGGTCGACCACCTGAATCTGCAACGCGATCAGTGGGACGTCATCGTCTTCCTTCTCCCGCGAGCCTGGGAGTCCCTGCGCACCTCCCCCGATGGCTCCCTCGACCTCCACGACCGGATCAAGGCGTCCGCTGCACCCCTGGGTTGCCCGGTCCAGATGCTCCGCGAAGAGTCGGCGCTCAACTTCCGCCACTTCTGCAGCCTCGCCTGGCGGCTGTCCATCGCACTGTTCACCAAAGCCGGGGGCATCCCGTTCCGGATGTCGCCGCCCAGCCCCGTTGACACGGCCTATGTAGGCCTGTCCTACGCAATCCGCGGCGGAACTCGCAGCGACTTCGTCACCTGCTGCTCACAGGTCTTCGACGCAGCCGGTGGAGGGCTCGAGTTCATCGCCTACAACGTCGGTGCCGACCGCGACCTGGACAATCCCCACCTCTCGCGCGAAGAAATGCGCGCCGTCATGGCCCGTAGCGCACGGCTCTACCAACACCGGCACGCGGGAAACACACCCCAACGCCTGGTCGTCCATAAGACCACCCCATGGCGTCCCGACGAGGTCGACGGCGTCCTGGACGCTTGGCCGGCGGTCGCAGACATTGAATGCGTCAACCTCCAAGGCCGCACACCGTGGCGAGCCGTCGCGCTCGACGCCGACCCACGCGCCCGCAGCAAACCCAGCCAGTGGCCCGTCCAGCGAGGCACCCTGCAGTACCTCTCTGGCAC
This sequence comes from uncultured Actinomycetota bacterium, assembly GCA_963716655.1. Classification (GTDB taxonomy): domain Bacteria; phylum Actinomycetota; class Actinomycetes; order Propionibacteriales; family Nocardioidaceae; genus Nocardioides. The sequence goes on from CAVQTV010000001.1 coordinate 1,251,548, forward strand.
CGAAGCCCTCCTCTGGGTCACCGGTACCGCCCCGCGCATGTCTCTTAGCGGCCGCGCCTACAACTCCGCGGTCAAGGGCCTCCCGACGCCCATGCTCATCCGACGAGACGCCGGGTCCGGCCCACTGGAAGGCACAGCCGCCGAGATCCTCGCCCTCTCCAAGCTGGACTGGAACAACGACGCACCCTTCGGAACCGACCCGGTCACGATCGGCTACAGCCAACGCTTGGCGCGCATCATCAGCCACGCCCCCGACATGCCGGACGGCATCTACCAGTTCCGACTGTTCATGTGAACAAGGCGAGACGACCAGCGACGTGCTGGTCAGCGGCCCGTACGCAATCACCTCGATCGGTCGCGCGATGAACGCGACCGCGCCGGGCCGCCACGGCGCACGCGAGACGCCGTCCAACCTCAGCAGCGGCACACGCACGTCGCGCTAGCCGGATGCTGAATGCTGGATGCCCACTCACGGAGCGACTGCCAGTCAGCCCTGCCCCCGCACGGTCCCGGGTATGACGACAAGAGACATTGACGCTGAACAACCAACCTTGACGGATCTGGCTGCCCGCATAGAGACAGAGGCCGATCCGCTGTGCCGCCTCGGCACGATCCGACAGTTGCGCGACGCTCTAGCGTCTGCTGAGGCTGAGACCGTTCACGAAGCGCGCGCTCACAAGGCGAGCTGGTCAGCGATCGCGGCGGAACTCCACGTCTCCAAACAGGCAGCTGCCATGAGGTTCCGCGCCAATCCAGCCATCACTCCCCCGCCGACCGAAGCGCACAACGAGCGCGGCATCGAGCCAGTTGCTCCTACGAGGCGAGGAGGTCGCTCAGGGTGGGAAGTCACCACACCTGCAGGTCGAACACTGCTCCGCGTACGACCGACCCGGACGTAGAAGCAGCGGCCACCTCCCGGCGGCCAGGACGATCACCGATCAAGGAGTGTCCGGAACTGGTCGTAGAACTACTTCCTGCACACGCCGATCCACGGCGTCGCAAGAAGGGTCAACCAATGCCTCAGGTCAACCGACGCAATCTTCGCCTCCCCGACGACCTGTCCGTCACTATCCTCCGCCTTCCGAACGGACTCACTAGCAACGCATTGCGCGGCATGCTTCATGCCGAGATCTACGTGCTCCTGGGCGACACTTCGAGCCCCACCGGAGCTCCGACCGGATACGGCGCGTACGTCGGGCAGTCCGATGTCCTCCGCGCCAAGACAGAACGTGCAGGAGTGTCTCTCCACACCTGGTCGACCAAGCTCGGCCGCCTGCGACCAACCACCGTCGTACTCGTACGCCGTACCACCCGACCCATCAGCCAGCAGACACGCCTCCTAGTCGAGGCCGCGCTCGCACGCTCCATCAGCGTGAACTTCACGATCTTGAACTGGCGCACCGCGGCCCCAAAGGCGGCGCGCCTCGCCACCCGTCGCGAGCGTCTCTGGGCACTCCACACCAGCACCCAGCTCGCCGACCTGATCTACGGCCGCATCCTCGCTCCACACACCCCAGCGGCTAGCGGCGGCTCCACCCGCGAACAGCTCGTCCGCCTCGTCCTCACCCACGGCCGCCCCATGTGCGTCGACGACCTTCTCCGAGCCGCCGCAGCCGCCGGCATCACCATCCCCGGGGCGACACCCGAGCAGCGCTCACGCAGGGACGTAACGACTCGCGAGTGCCGAGACCTGAAGCCTCGCCTCCACCGCACCCATATCAAGGGCCACTGTGTGGTCTACCCGGCGACCATGAAGCTCAGCGCAGCACGCCGCGACTACATCAGATCCCACCCGACGCGCTGCCGCGCACCCCGGGGAGAACGCCATGCCCTCTGAACAGCCGACGACATCAGACGACCCCAGCGACGGTCACACCCCGACCACATCGCCCACCGAGGAGCCACTCATCTACCTCGACCTCGACAACTGGGCCGCAGAACGATGTAACCACCGCGCCGTCGTCCCACCTCTCCCGAACCTGCACGCCACCATCACACTTCGCGACCACCTCGGGTGGGCAACACTCCCTCTCCACTGGACCGGAACAGGCTGGGCACCGTGCGGGCACCCAACGTGGGACGGGCCAACCGAAATCGCCCCACGCTCCGACGAACTGAAGTCCTGGACCGAGCAGACATTGACCGAGGCAAACGCCATCCCTCGCGACCAGTGGCTCGAGACCTACCGAAACGCGACCAACATTTCGATCGAGCGCAGCAAGGCGCGGATCGAATGGTCCAACCGCAACATCGAAAAGGTCACCAGGACGATCCAGCAGGCAGAGTGCGCAATGGCCATCGCGAACGAGACGGACACCCGCCTGGCAGCCGTCGCCCAGCGACTCTGGCCCACCTGGAGCGGAACCGCGGGTGCTCTCATGGCTGTCGCCCACGAGCTTTGCCGGCCAGCGACCAACGACGGCTATACCGACTTCTGCGACCGCGAGCCGTGCGACCCCTAGGTTGGCCGTCGAACCCGCTTCACCACGGGTCCCAGGTCACCAGTTCGTCGTACACCGCGTCTGCCCACTTCTTGAGGTCGGCATCAGGTACGACGTCGGCCAGGAGTCCCGGGCCAGACTTTGTCCACCTGTGCGAGGAGGGGTCGGCGCCCCGGGCTCGCAAGTTCGTGTTGGACCGGCCAGACGGCTCGTCCCAGTGCTCGAGCGCGTCGCGTACCAATCTGACGTCGTCGGCGGACAAAGTTGCAGGAAGCCGGTCGTTGCCGTCGAAGGCTCGCAGAGCTCGCAGCAGCTGGCGAGCTGCGACCATCGCGAAATGCTTGTCTGCCTCCATCATGTGGAACGGCCAGGCGTCCTCGTGACCATAGAAAGCAGCCGCCTGTACTGACTCCTGCGATTCCAACACAGCCGCACGGTCGGCATGGAGGCGTTCCACCTGGCGCACCAACGCGTGAGCCCAACGCATGGAGCGTTGGTGGGCTGCCCTCATCTCGTCACTTGCGGTCATACCCTGGATCCTGACTCAGCGACCGCCCCTAGGCGACGAAAGGCAGACTGCTCCCTGAACTCGAGCGCCTCCCCCGTGCCAGAAAGCCGAGCCTAGATACCTCCAGAAACGCTGTCGCCAAGCCCCGCACGAGACTAGGCTCCGCTGCGCCGGACAGGGTCACGGGGACGGCTGGGCGGCATCGCTCCAAGGGAGACGTCGTGGGTCTGTTCGACCGGTTCCGCAAGAGTTCAACCTCTGGCAAGCACGCTGGATCACCTCCGTCTGCGCAGCCGACGTCGGTGACGCCCGCAACCGGAACCAGTTCACTCTTCAACATCCCCGCTCCCCCTCCGCCCGCAACGCGACCGGCGGCAACTCAGCAACGACCCGCTACGGCCGCTCCAGCTCAGCAGATCAACCGGACCGTGCAGTGGTACCCGCCCGGCGCTGGGGTCACCGTCCACGGACTGACGCTCCCGGGCGGCATGCTCTACGTGGGGCGCGGGCTCCGGGCCGTTGCGAGCCACGGCGCCGAGCCCGCCCTCATCGACCCAACGCTGAAGGCCGATACCCGCAACCCCGACTACGCCGGCTCCACGATGGGCTACTGGCCCACCTACGACGACCTTCACCCCCGAGCCCGCGGCGGGTACCTCAGTTGGCTGGCCAACGGTCGCGCCAACCGGGCCGCTTACATCGGATACGTATTCCTGTTCTTCTACGGACTCGAGCGGCGTGCACTCGTCGACATCGCCAACGACAAGCACCTGCGTTGGGAACTCCCCCACCTGCGCGCCGAAATCACCCGACTGCTCGACCTGTACGACTCCAACGGCTCATTCAGGAGCTACGCGAACCGCTTCCTCGACGTTCTCGACTTCCAGATCGCCGAGACCCCGACGACCGTTCGTCCGCCAGCGCTGACTCGAACGTCACGGTGGGAGCCACCACTGTCTTTGGTCGTAGAGCTCGGGTCGTTCGCCGCCGACGGCAAGCCGCTCTCGGCCGAGTGGGCGCTCGCCTGGGCGTGGTATCACCCAGAGGTGGCCTTGAGGACGCCGGCATACAGATGCACCGAGGAGTTCGCAGCACTGTTCACGACCAGGTACAAGGCTGCGCACGGTGACGGACTGGTGTTGAAGCCGACGAAGAAGACCATCAAGTTCGACTACCGAGCCGCGTCCGGCGGCATCGGCGGCGTCGAGATGCGCATGGACGGCGTCACCGACGTGTTCAACCAGGCCGTCGCACTGCGGAAGCTCAACGCCATCGTCGACTCGGTGTCCACCGACCTCGACGCGTTCAGCCGTTATCTCGGCCGAGTTCCCGAGGGGCGGGACTCCCTCGCCGCGGCTGCGCTCCTGCCTGCGGAGCTATCAGGCACACCGAACGCCGCCATCGCCGCCATCGGTGATTGGGCGGCCCGTCAGGCCGACGCCGGCACCGCGACCACCGGTGCTGACCTGTTCGAGCAGTACGAGACGAAGTCGCCCGAGCGAATGGCGAAGGCCGAGTGCGTCACCTTGTCTCAGGTGCTCGAACGGTCCGGGTACGGAATCGAACCCGACATCCGGCTCGGCGGGCCGGCCATCACTCCGACAACGCCCGTCGTGGTGTTCCGCACCGGTCCCAAGCCTCCGTCCACGGCAACACCCGCGTACGCCGCCGCCACCACACTTCTGCATCTCGCCACCGCCGTGTCCGCCGCAGACGGGTACGTGAGCCCCGAAGAACAAGCACATCTGGTCGCCCACTTGGAGTCATCCCTGGACCTGTCGGCTGGAGAGCGCACTCGACTGGAAGCGCACCTCCGCTGGCTGGCCGCAAACGGCGTCAAGCTCACCGGACTGACGAAGCGAGTCGCAGTCCTCGACCATCCGCAACGCAGCGCAGTCGGCGACTTGCTCGTCGCCGTCGCGGCCGCAGACGGCGTCATCTCCCCCGATGAGGTCACGACGCTGACCAAGATTTACAAACTGCTCGACCTCGACCCGGCCGAGGTCCACAGCCGAGTGCACGCCCACCTGACAGGTGCATCGACCCACCGGCCGCCGCCGGCAACAGGACCAGTCACGGTTCGAACCGCCGGGGAGCCCGACGCCGGGTACCCCGTCACGCAACCACCGTCCAACGAACCGGCCGCAAAGCACCGCGGCGAGGCCGAGCCGGCTGGTATCGCCCTCGACCTGGCGTCGATCGAGGCGAAGTTCGCCGAGACCGCCGCAGTGTCAGCTCTCCTCGCTGACATCTTCAACGACGACGAGCCTGTGCAGCCCAACCCGGGCACCGCATCCCCCATTGACATCGCTGCCGGCCCGCCAGCGGCGATCGGCCAAGTCGAGACGGTGGCCGCGTCGGTCGGGGATCTGGATGCTGCGCACTCGGCGCTCGTCCTCGCCCTCGTCGAACGTGACACGTGGACCCGCGGTGAGCTCGAGGAACTGGCCGCTGCCTGGCAGCTCATGCCGGATGGTGCCATCGACCGCATCAACGAAGCCGCACTCGACATCACCGACGAGCTGTTGCTCGAAGAAGACGAAGACGTGTTCACCATCAACACCTACGCACGAGAGGAACTGCTCCCGTGACCTCCAACCAGACCGCGCCCGAGCGCATCCGACCCCGCGACCGCGACGCCATCCTGAACTCCCTGCGCGCCGGCGTCGTCCCGCGCGCCGGCCAGCAACACATCCAGGTCGGCCGGGTCAACGAGCTCAACGCCCTGCTCGCGACATCGACCGCATCGCCGACGACGGCTCCGGCGCTCCGGTTCGTCATCGGCGAGTACGGGTCCGGCAAGACGTTCTTCCTCAACCTCGTCCGCTCGGTCGCGCTTCAACGCAAGCTCGTCACCGTCCACGCCGACCTCTCCCCGGACCGACGTCTCCACGCGACCGGCGGACAGGCCCGCAGCCTCTACAGCGAGCTGATGCGGAACATGTCCACCCGCGCCAAGCCGGACGGTGGCGCGATGGGCTCCGTCGTCGAACGGTTCGTCACGCACCGCCTTGACCGAGGCATCGCGAGACCGGCACGACACCCGAAGCGTCATCCGCACCGGCTCTCCGACCTGACCGAGCTCACCGGCGGCTACGACTTCGCCGAGGTCGTCTCCGAAGTACTGGCACGGCCACGACACCGGCGACGAGCAGCTCAAGTCGACGCCGTCCGGTGGCTGCGCGGCGAGTACGCGACCCGGACCGATGCCCGCGCCGCCCTCGGCGTGCGCACGATCATCGACGACGCGAACTTCTACGACCAGCTCAAGCTGCTCGCCCGGTTCGTCCGCCTGGCCGGATTCGACGGCCTGCTCGTCTGCCTCGACGAGATGGTCAACCTCTACAAGCTCGCCAACAGCCAGGCGCGCAACTCGAACTACGAGCAGATCCTGCGCATCCTCAACGACTCGCTGCAGGGCACGTCCGAAGGTCTCGGGTTCATCTTCGGCGGCACCCCGACTTCCTCACCGACACCCGCCGCGGCCTCTACTCCTACGCGTGCGCTGCAGTCGCGGCTCGCCGAGAACACGTTCGCGACCGGCGGCCGCGTCGACCTGTCCGGACCGGTCATCCGGCTCGCCGCCTCACCCCCGAAGACCTGTACGTGCTGCTCAGCAAGCTCGTCCACGTCCACGCCGCCGGCGACCCAGACGCGCTACCTGCTGCCGACGAGGCGCTCGACGTCGTTCATGACCCACTGCTCCTCGAAGATCGGCGAGGCGTACTTCCGCACACCTCGCAACACCATCCGCACGCTTCCTCGACCTGCTCGCAGTGCTCGAGCAGAACCCCGAGCATGGAGTGGACCGAGATCATCGACGACCGTCCGAGTCCGCAAGGAGACCAACCCCGACCTCGAACCGCTCCCCGACGAGTCCGAGGGCGATGCGGCTCCTGCTGCCAACGACACGCCGGTCCGCAACCCTGAAGGCCGGGCCGGCGCCGGCGTGCAGGTCGCGTTCGCAGACGCCGTCGGCCAGCCTGCCACGGGCGAGGACGACGACGACCTCCACAGCTTCAAGCTCTGAAAACGGACGTCGTGCCGACAAGCAAACTCGATGTCCGACGAAGCGGCAACCGCGTACGACCGGTTGCATCGCGGCGTTCAACGCTGGGTCTGGGACCAGCATTGGGACAGGCTCCGCACGGTGCAGGCCGAAGCCGTCGGGCCAGTCCTCGACGAGCGCGACGTCGTCATCGCCGCAGCTACGGCATCGGGCAAGACCGAAGCAGCCTGGCTCCCCATCATCTCCGCGCTGGCCGACTGCCCAGGACTCCGACGCGCCGTCCGCTGGTGGGGTCAAGGCGCTGTACCTCGGACCGTTGAAGGCCCTCATCAACGACCAGTACCTGCGCCTGGAAAGCCTCGGCGACTACGCAGACGTGAACGTGCACCGCTGGCACGGCGACGTCGCCAGCACCCAGAAGCGGACCCTGCTCCGCAACCCCGACGGCATCCTCCTCATCACCCCGGAGTCACTCGAGGCGCTGTTCGTCCTCAACGGGCCACGAGTACCTACGCGTCTTCGCCGGGTTGCGCTACATCGTCATCGACGAGCTCCACTCCTTCATGGGTACCGAACGCGGAGCCCAGCTCCAGTCGCTGATGTACCGCCTCGACCTGGCAGTCCGGCGCCGCGTTCCTCGCATCGGCCTCTCGGCGACTCTCGCCGACCCTGGGCTTGCCGCCGAGTTCCTTCGTCCAGAGCGGTCCGCCGAAGTCGTCGTGCTCGACAACCCAGGCGGCGACACCGCCGAGACTCAAACTCCAGCTCCGCGGCTACATCAAGCCCGACCCTTCCCAGACACCGCAGCAGGAGGCGGATCACCTCGGGCGACGACGACGAGGCCGTCTACTCCGCGATGCTCGCGACATCGCGCGAGCATCTCTTCAAGACGCTTCGTGGGCCACGACAACCTGGTGTTCGCGAACGTCGCGAGCCTTCGTCGAGTCGTACGCCGACATGCTCGCCACACTCAGCGCGGCAGAGCAAGTACCCAACGAGTTCTTCCCGCACCACGGCAACCTGTCGAAGGAGTACCGCGAAGACGTCGAGAACCGCCTTCGCTCCACCGAGCTGTCTACGACCGCGGTCTGCACCTCGACTCTCGAAATGGGCATCGACATCGGAAGTACGGACTGCCGTCGCCCAGATCGGGGCACCGGCAGCGTGGCCGCACTGCGCCAACGTCTCGGCCGATCCGGACGCCGCGACCAGCCGGCGGTAATGCGGCTCTACATCTCCGAGACCGAGCTCACCGAACGAACCCCGCCCGCCGACCAGCTCCGTGCGCAGCTGTTCCAGACGGTCGCGATGACGAACCTGATGCTGCACGAGCACTGGTACGACCCGCCGAACGCCAGCGACCTGCACCTGTCGACGCTCGTCCAACAGATCCTGTCGGTGATCGCGCAGCATGGCGGAGCAACCGCTGCGGAGCTCTACACCAACCTGTGCGCGCAACGGGCCGTTCAGCGGACGTCGACAGGCAAACCTTCGTCGACCCTGCTGCGTGACCTGGGCGACGCGGAGCTGCTCACCCAGAGCCAGCGACGGACGCTGCTGCACGGGGAGGTCGGCGACAAGCTCGTCAACCACTACACGTTCTACGCTGCGTTCAAGTCCGCCGAGGAGTACCGGCTCGTCGCACGCGGCCGAACGCTCGGGTCCATCCCGGTCGACTACCCCGTGCTCGTCGGGAGCCTCCTCATCTTCGCAGGCCGCCGCTGGCAGTCGTCGTCGACGTCGACACCGCCTCCCGCGTCATCGAGCTCACTCGATCCAGCGGCGGACGGCCACCCATGTTCTCCGGCGACGGAGCTCAGGTCGCCGACCTCGTGCGCAAGCGTATGCGGCAGCTCTACGGAGTGACGAGGTGCCGGTCTACCTGAACGCACCCGCGCAGACACTTCTCGACGAAGGCCGCAACTCGTACCGACAGGTTGCAGCTTGAGCGTCGCCAGATCCTGCCGTGGGGCGACGACACCGTCGTGTTCCCCTGGCGCGGAGACCAGGTCCTCAACACCGTCGCCGTTCTGCTCGCCACCCGCGGACTCCACGTCGGGCTTGACGGGGTCGCACTCACCATCAACCGCGCGGACTCGGGCGACATCCGCGCAGCAGCACATGACCTGCTCGCAGCTCCGCCACCCGACCCGACCGACCTCGCTGCGTCCGTGCCGAACAAGGAACGGGACAAGTACGACGAATATCTGTCCGAGGCGCTTCTCTCGCTGGGTTACGCCGCCCGAAACCTCGACCTTCCGGGCGCGTGGGAAGCCCTGCGGGTGATCGCCAGCGAACCCGACCTTGACGTTGAGATGAACGAGGTCGAATCGGGGTCAGCAGGTCTCCGAACACTCATAGCGCCCCACCGTGTGAAGAGTTGGGCTCCCGAACTCGGTTCGACAGGGTTCGCCGTCATCGACTTCGAGACCACCGGGTTCGCCCCCCACCTCGACGACCGCGTCATCGAAGTCGCGGTCGTCCACGTCGACCCCGACGGAACCGCAACGGACAGGTGGACGACCCTCGTCGATCCTGGGCGTGACACCGGGCCGACCGAGATCCACGGCATCCGCAACGACGACGTGCGCAATGCTCCCTCGTTCGCCCAGATCGCGGACTGGCTCTCCGGACTGCTGCACGACCGCGTCGTCGTCGCCCACAACGCAGAGTTCGACCTCGCGTTCCTCGTCGCCGAGTACGAACGAGCAGACGCCGATGCACCCCTCGTGTCGAGTCTCTGCACCCTCCACCTCTCCGAGGAGCTCGGGTTCCTACCGGAAGGCGCGCCACGAGACCTGCACAGTTGCTGTGATGCTGCCGGCGTCACGTTGAGGCACGCACACACGGCCGCAGGCGATGCCGACGCCACCGCAGCCCTCCTGACGCACACCCTGCGTCTAGCGGTATCCAACGGAGCGACCACCTTCAGCGGCCTTCGCGGGTACGTCCCGGCAAGTGACGACTACCGGGCTCGGCTGCGACCCGAGTCCGAGGCCCTCATCGCCCCCCTGCCGCCGCTGCTGCCTCGTAGCTGACCCTCCACCGCCGCGGCCAACCTCGCCAACTCAGCACACGACCACACCCAACGGCCTGGTCTCACTCTCCCCGGCCGGGCACGACGTCGCGGGTCGGTTCCAGCTTGCGTTCCTGGACGCGCCGGACGCGACGTGACGCACGCCATATCCAGAATCCGCGCGAGATGACTGCGCTTTCCGCCGCCCTTCGGACGGTGCCGCTACATGAACATCACCACTCCGCATGCAGCCACTCAGCCGCTCCAGTCCGCCCAGCCGACTCAGGACAGCGAGACGACGAACCCGCTTCTCGACGAGGTCTACCGCCTCACGGCGCGGACGAGCTCTCGCGACGGCGTAGCCATCCCGATGACGGGCGGTGACGTGCCGTCGGCCGCCGACCTCATCCGAGCCGTCTGGAACGGCGACGTCCGCGCCGACGAGTACGACCTCCACATCGTCCGCTCCCAGGATGCCGACGATCCGAACGTCTCCTGACGCTTCGCTCGAGGAGCGTCACCAGCCGTACCGATCGGCCCAATCCTCAGCGACTGCCACGAACAACACCCACCGCACACTCCTCGCCGCAAGCGAGACGAAGGGAAACACCCATGTCCAGTTTCACCAAGTCCCCAGCACCCACCGTCCCCACGGTGGCCGAAATGGCCGCCCCGCCGCTGCTGGAGATCGAACGGCCCATCCTGCTCCTCGCGCGCAACTCCGGAACGGGAGGAGCGAAGGCACGCAACCAGGCAGGCAACGAGTGCCACCGCACCGCGGAGGACTTCTACAACCACACCGGTATCGACGTCCGCCACCTCATCCCAACCGTCGCCGACATCGTCTACAAGCTCAAGCACGAATCAGTCCGCGTCGTGAGCCTCGACGACGAAGGCAAGCCGTTCACCAACGAGTACCTGCTCCTCGAGCTGGCCCACAACGTGTACCTACTGGTATCCACCGGCAGCGGCGCGAAGATCGACAAGGACCTCAACCAGCCGTTCCTCGACTTCATCAACGACAAGCTCAAGATGCTCAAGCCGGGCTGGCTGGCATGGCACCGCATCGACCGAATCTTCCGCACCGCCCTACTCGCCGCAAACACGATCCACATCTGCAACGAGCTGGACACCACGATGTGCGACGGCGAGCAGGGTCCGCTCGAGGGCGACTTCGCATCGATCATGACCCTGCTCCGCGCTCGCGAGGCAGCCGAAGAGGCAAAGCGCATCCCGAAGAAGACCCGCGCTGGCCAGATCGTCCTCACCGACACCGCCATGGTCGAGGGCAGCGGTCGCTACGGAGTCTCACGCGTTGCACTCCCAGGCCTGATGGCCGTGCGCATGAAGGCACCGAACGGCATGAAGGGCGAGACCCGCCTCTTCTTCGACACCCCCGACTGCTTCCCCCGCACAGCCGACGTCGCCTACGGACTCCCCGAGCAGTACCTCGAAGTAGTACACCTCCACAACGCCGGCCTGCACGAGTTCGATGAAGACATCGAAGACGCCATCAAGGACTCCGGCCAGGAGCTCGACGACGACTCCCACGCAACCGCCAAGGCCGAGCTCAAGGCACAACTCCGCAACAGCCTCGAAACCGAACTCTGGGACGACATCGACAACGGACGCATCAGCGTGAACCGTGTCGACCAGGTGGCCAACATCAGGTTCGCCCTATCCACGCTGGGGCGTCCACAGTGGACGATCAACGCCGTCGGCCGCGAACTCATCAAGCGCGGATTCTCCACCGCCCGGCTCAGGATGGAGAACACCTCACGGACCGCATTCACCCTCGAGCACGTGGGTGGCGAGGTCGAACGCGTGATGCGCCCGATCCTCGCTCAGCTGGAGTTCTACAGGTCCGGCACCCTTCCCTTGAGATTCGGTACCAAGGGCGTCGAAGACATCGAGATCACCGGCTGCTTCCCGCCAGACGGACCCTGGGCAACCCCCGAGGACTTCGACCGCATCGCCACCTACCTGCAGTCCACCAAGGGCGGCGGACCGGCCACCCAGGGCCTGACCGGAGTCACCGTCCACACCGAGCACGGCGAACTCCCGCTGCGCAGCGCACCACCCAAACGGGCCACCGCCGGACCGTCGTACGTGCTCCGCCCATCCGAAGCCGGAGTGAAGGGCGGCCTTGCCATCCCACCGATCCCCCACCACGCCCTGGCCGAGAGCCTCGTCGAAGCGCTCATCACATACGCCGAGCAGCTGCTCGCCCCGCTCGTCCGCAGCGAGCTGCCCGAAACCGAGTCGCTGCGCCAGGGACTACGCGACGCCGAACAGGCCGTTCGGCACATCGAAGCGGCCTGCAACAAGCTGCTCGACAGGCTGAGCGCCGAAGACGGCGACGGAAACCCCCTCATCACCGGCCCGGCGGTGCAGGGCATCACCGACCGTTACAACGACCGTGTCCGGGACGAGCTAACCCCAGCGCAGGCAACGGTCAGAAGACTGAGAGCCGAGCTCGACGCGTCAGCTCAGACAGGCGTCGGACAGGACCCCGCCATCTACACCGGACTCCTGTTGCGCATGGTCGAAGCCCTTCGCGATCCCCACGACACCAGCTACAACGACCTCTGGAAGGGCGCCGTCCGCATCGAGACGATCACCCGAACCCCCATCCGGCGACATGACACCGACGGGATCCTCGTCCAGTGGGACGGGACCATCCGCATCTCCGGCGCCGGTCAGGAGTTCAGCGCTCCCTTCCACGGTGAATACCTGTCCGGCAACCTTGCATCCCTGCCGGACCGAGTGAGCCACGCCCTCGACCGCCTTCTCGAAGGTGTGCCGTTCGACGACATCGAGCAGACCAACGCTCGCGGCGTCCGACTCGCCCTCGCCGAACGCCTCGGTTTCGAGACCCGCTACTTCGGCCTGCCTATCTGCGAGGACCCCCGACTCGTCAAGATCGCCGCTCACCTGGCCAAGGACTCCGCACGAGACGTGACGAAGGTGAGCAACTTGCTCGGCGAACCGGTTGACCTCGTGCGCAACGTGCTCCGACAACTCAGCTCCGGCCGGCCGGACTGGAACTCTCTCGCCGACGAACCCAGCCGCGCGGCATGAGCCCGGCACCCGCGAGGTGATCGACGACACCCATCTGGCCGCTATAGCGATTGCACCAGAGCGGCGACCCCGCACCGTCCTTTCCGACAAACCCCACCTACAAGGAGACCCGAATGCCCAACACCACCTCACCCACGGCCGCCACCAGCACCAGCCCGACGGTCATGATCTACGCCCGCACCGCCGCAGCGGGTCCGCAAGGCCGCCGCGCCCTACAGCGAGACGCCCGCCGCCTCGAGCAGCTTGCCGCGACCATGTCCGCATGCCGCCCCATCGTGGTGGCCGAGCACGCTCACTGGGAGATGAGCGGCCCCGTCAGCAATCTCGCCCACAGCGTCGACATCCTCCTTATCCCAAGTCTTGACCGGCTAACTCGCGGTGGACTCCCCCGCCTCAGCGGCATGCTGCAGGCCCTCCGCACGCACCACACGCGCGTGCTCTCGCTCACCGACGAGCACCAGATCCGTGCTGGCCGCTCGCTCGACGAGCTCGACCTGACGGAGCCCCATGACGTCCGGCCGGTAATGAACGACGAGATGCACCGACTCGACGACCGCGCCGCCCTGGCAGCGTTCCAGCGCCGGCTCGCACTAGGTAGGGCAGCCGCGGGATCCCGACGAACGTCTGCCTGAGCAACAGCCAGGCCCAGGCACCGTCGAAGGACTGCCCGCTCCGCGTCGGAGCGCTCGACTCCCCGGCGTCCAGGGAGTGCAACCCCCAGCATGTTAGACGTGGCGGTCGACTTCACATTCGGGTCTACCTACCTGACCAGTCGCTATAGGCGGCGGTCACTGGTCGCCGACGCGATGGCATGTCATCCTCGGCGAGCCGATAACTGCGATGGAGGCCGCCGTCCGTGTCCAATCCGAGCGATGACCCCAGCGCGGCGCAACCCGAGGATCTGGCGCCCCGCCCGCTAGGTCTTCTCTGGAATGCGCGTCGGCGAACTCTGCTTGCGGAGTTGGTCCGTCGCGATGCGATGGTCGGGGGGTTGTACCGGCGCGTGGTCGACGGCCTCGGGGAGCGGCCCTTGACGCCAGACGGACTGGTCGTGGTCAGTCACGCGGTTCGGGAGTTGGTGAATCGAGTACCGCAGGTGCTTGGTGAGTTCGAAGCTCGAGGAGACCACCGGGAGAAGGCCGCACGGGACCGGCTCGCGGAGGAGCTCACCGCAGCAGAACCACTACCCGAAGTCGCAGCAAACGGGCAGACAGCTCGGGCGACGATGTCGTGGTGGTCCCTCGGGCCCTGGTCAGCCCTTTCTTTCGAGGACCTGGTGTGGTCCACCTATCGGGAAGGTTCGAATCGCGCCCTCGGGCTCCGGACAGCGTTCGTTCGGGGCGCGTCCGATGGCGGTGGGCTCGACGCAACGATCAAGATGGTCCGGGACGCAGTCGACTCCTTCGAACGCTGCCGGCACACCGGGGGTGGCCCCATCCCGAGCCGGTTCTACCGCGAGCCAGAGCACTACCTTCCGGCACTTCGAGGTCCTTGAGCGCGTCCTCGAGGGGCGACTCGGTCGGTTCTTCGACGTGGCCGCCGACCTCCAGGTGCTGCTCGAACGAGCCAACAGCCGCCACGGAACCGACTCGGTCGGCGCCCGATCCTGAGGCCGTTGAGCTCGTACTGCTGCGCTTGGCAGATGCCCGACGCCGGAGAGTGTTCTACAACGGGCTACGCAACCCCCGGTGGCTGGAGCCACTGGACGCCCGACGCGTGTTCGACGACCCGCCAGCGCACAGCGTGACACCCGACGGACTCATGCCTTACGCGGCGTGGCCCAGGGGGACTACATGCACGCTGTCGTTTCCGAGCAGCCAGCTGCGGTCGCGAACATCCTCAACCGTGTCGTCAGCAGCGACAGCGCCTGGAACGTCCGCGAACTCGTCGTCCGCTCCGCCGCCGAGATGCCAGCCCGACGCCGCAGTCGCGCTTGTGCCGCAGCTCTGCCGCGTACTCGACGACCGCCGCATCGGTCCACACATCGGCCTCGATGTCGTTTCCGTCATCGAGAACCTCATCGCCGCTGGCCGCGCCAAGCAGGCAAAGCAGCTGGCACACAAGCTGCTCCAGCCGCGGCAGGTTCCCCGACGCCGGCCGGACGCGGCACGCCGTCACCGCCGGCATCGATCCCACCTGGTACGCCGAGGCCCTCCAGCGGGTCGTCGACGCATACGAAGGCGACATCGCAATCCTCGGTTGGTTGTCGTGGTGGCTTCGTCAGCACCAGGAGTACTCCGGGACCGACCGGACCTGACAGCCATAACTACAGCTCGCTCCGTCGATCCTCGATCTCTGACCAGCGAGCGAAACT
>CAVQTV010000002.1:0-252071 GCA_963716655.1 uncultured Actinomycetota bacterium
GGCCTCCATGAAGTCCTCGGCGCTCCGGCCGCCCCCGGTCTGCTCCGACCAGTCGACGTACGCGCCGCGAGCGGGCTCGGCGACGGTCGCCGCGAGCCGCTCGCCCTCGGCGCGGGCCTCGGCGGGGTCGACGCCGGCGGCCTTGGCGGCGGCCTCGAGCGCGTCAGCGCCTCGGCGAGGAGCGTCGGTCATGTCGGGGGTCCCAGGTTGAGGTCGGGGCCGGACGGCGGGCCGAACTTGGCCTGCAGGAACATCCCGTGCGCGATCAGCGCCTGCGCGTCGGCGCGGTTGGCGGCGTCGAGGATCTTGTCCATCGTCGAGGCGAGCAGCTCGAGCTGGTCGATCAGCACCATCAGCGACGTCTTGTAGCCGTCGATCGGGCGGGTGTCGGCCCACTCGCGCGGCAGCCGCAGGTAGCCGCCGACCGCCTCGGGCAGGTAGTCGGTGGCGGTCGCCATCACGGAGTAGCTCTCGATGGTGCCGACGCCGAGGTGGCGCAGCTGCGGGAGCGTGTCGCGGATGGTGCGGGCGATCCGCACCACGCGCGAGGTGATGACCGGCGGCGCGTTGCCCTCGGCGAGCATCGCGCTGACCCGGTTGAGCGCGGCCAGGATCTCCTGCTCGGTCGGCGGGGACGGGATGGCCCGCTCGGCCGCCTCGGCCTCACCACGCAGGCGCCCCAGCCACGACTTCAGACCCACGGATCTCAGCTCGTCGGCATCGTGGAGAGGTCGAGGGTGCCCGCCGCGTTGCGTGCGTCGTGCGCCTGGACCCGGTCGAGGTAGGCGCTTCGACTTGTCCACCTCGGTCTCGAGCACGCCGATGGTCGCCGACATCGAGTCGAGCGCCTTCAGCTTGAACTCGTCGATGGAGTCCATGGTCGCGTAGATGTTCGCGAACGCCGCCTGCAGCTGCTCGATCCCGATGCTCGACGACGCCGCCTGCTCCTGGATCTCCGCGGAGTTGTCCTTGAGCATCTCCGAGGTGCGCTCGATCATCCCGGAGGTCGTGGTGTTGAGGGCCGAGATCTGGTCGAGGACCAGCTTCTGGTTGCCCAGCGCCTGGGCCACGATGACCGCCGTACGCAGCGCGGAGATGGTCGTCGTGGACGCCCGGTCGACGCCCTTGATCAGCTCGATGTTGTTCTTGATGATGATGTCGATCGCCAGGTAGGACTGGATCGACACGGCGAGCTGGGTGAGCAGGTCCTGGTGCTTCTGGCGGACGTAGAACAGCACGTCCTGCGACAGCGGCTTCGCGGCCTCGGGGTCGGTGAGCTCGAGCTCGGCGATCTTGCGCCGACAGCTTCGTGTCGAGCCGCTCGGCGACGTACACGTACTGGTTGAGGCGGCCCATCGACGCCCAGAGGTTCGTCTTCTCCAGGTTGAGCGCGACGTTGTCCTTGGTCAGCTCGTCCTGGCCGTTGCGCAGGCTGTGCAGGATGCCGTTGAGCTGGCTCTGCGCGGACTGGTACTTGCGGAAGTAGTCGGTGACCTTGTCGCCGAACGGCAGCATGTCCAGCCAGCGCTTGGCGCCGGTCGCCTGGCTCGGGTCGAGGTCCTCGACGGTACGGCGCAGCTCGAGCAGCGTCTTGCCGACGGCCGAGCCCTGCGGAGATGCCGCCCTCCTTGAGCGCGCGGACCGGCTGCTGGAGCATCCGGTTCGACGTCTCGGCGGCCTTGCGGATGTCGGCGTCGCCCATGGTGCGGACGCTCTCGGCCTGCTTCGCGAACTCCGGGCTGCCGACCGCGGTCGCGCTCAGCGCGGTCATGAAGCCCTCGACCTTGGCGTCCAGCTCGGGCAGCACCGCCGCCGAGACCTGGGGCGCCATCCGGGGCGCCTGCGTCGTCGTGACCGCGGGCGGCGCCTCGGGGGCGACCAGCGTCAGCGAGGCGTCCGGCGGGTCGAGTGGTGCGACGGCGGCCGCACCCGCGTCAGGTTCTCCGGCTGGTGTGGTCATGGCATCCTCCGGGCGACGAGGTCGGCTCCCACGAGCCGCATCGCCCAGAGTCTGTCACGCTCCCCCAGTTCAGCGCTGCTCAAAGGCACGGCGGTTGAGGTGCGAGCGAAGCGAGCCTCGAAACACCATCGTCCGACGGGTCCAAGGCACGATCCACGCCGGCAGCCACCGCTGGGTCAGCGGGCCGATGGCCAGCGCGTAGAGGACGGTGCCGAGACCGAGCGCGCCGCCGAGCAGCAGGCCGATCACCACGACGGTCACCTCGAGGCCGGTGCGGACCAGCCGCAGCGAGCGGCCGGTACGTCGCGACGAGCCCGGTCATCAGGCCGTCGCGCGGGCCGCGGCCGAGCTGGGCGCCGATGTACATCGCGCTCGCCAGCCCGCACAGCGCGATGCCGCCGAGCATCAGCGCGACCCGCAGCGCCAGCGAGTCCGGGCGGTCCAGCAGCGCCAGCGTGGCGTCGGCGGAGAAGCCGACGACGAGCGCGTTGGAGATGGTGCCGAGGCCGGGCTTCTCGCGCAGCGGGATCCAGAGCAGCAGCACCACGAAGCTCATCAGCGACGACCGCCTGGCCGATGGTGATCGGCACGTGCTGGGTGAGGCCGGAGTGCAGCACGTCCCACGGCGCCAGGCCGAGGTCGCCGCGCACCATCATCGCCAGCGAGACGCCGTACACCACCAGGCCGACGTACAGCTGCGGCAGCCGGCGGCCCAGCCGGCCGGCGCGGAGCTGGGCGATCGGGCCGAGGTCGGTGAGCCCGTGGCGGGCGCGGTGGCGATCGGGGTCACGAGACCATTCTGCCGCACGATTGGCCTTCTCCTGAATAGCCAATCGTGGAAGAGTGGCCTGCATGACCGGCTCCATCGGCGCCACCCGGGTGGCCACCCTGGTCGGCGACTTCGACCGCTCCCCCGCGTACGCCGGCCTCGCCGACGCGCTGCGTCCTGCTGATCGGCGACGGCCGGATCGCGCTCGACACCCGGCTGCCCAGCGAGCGCGAGCTCACCGACGCGCTCGGCGTCTCGCGCACCACCGTCACCCGGGCGTACGCCGAGCTGCGCGACGCCGGGCTACGCCGAGGCCCGGCGCGGCGCCGGCACGTTCACCCGGGTGCCCGGGCGGCCGCGCGCGGGCGCACGACCGGGCGCTGCTCCCCCGGCCCGGCGACTCCGACGCCATCGACCTCAACTGCGCGGCGCCCTCGGCGCCGCCCGGGCTCGCCCAGGCGTACGCCGACGCCGCGGCCGACCTGCCGCCGTACCTCGGCGGGCACGGCTACTTCCCCGCCGGGCTGCCCGAGCTGCAGCGCGCGATCGCGGCGACGTACGACGAGCGCGGGCTGCCCACCGACCCGGACCAGATCATGGTGACGCCGGGCGCGCTGTCGGCGGCGTCGATCGTGGCGCAGGCGTTCACCCGGCCCGGCGACCGGGTGCTGGTCGAGTCGCCGATCTACCCGAACGCGACCGACGCGCTGCGGCACGCCGGCGCCCGGCTCACCCCGGTCGCCGGTCGACCCCGACGGCTGGGACCTCGACGCGGTCGGCGCCGCCGTCCGCCAGACCGCGCCGCGGCTGGCCTACCTGATCCCCGACTTCCAGAACCCCACCGGCCACCTGATGACCGACGCGCAGCGCGAGGAGTACGCCGCGCACCTGCGCCGCGCCCACACGGTCCCGATCGTCGACGAGGCCCACCAGGCGCTGGCCCTCGAAGGCCAGCCGATGCCGCGGCCGTTCGCCGCCTTCGCCCCCGACACGCTCACGATCGGCAGCGCCAGCAAGTCCTTCTGGGGCGGCCTCCGCCTCGGCTGGATCCGCGCGCCGCGCGGCCAGATGGACCGGCTCACCCAGGCCCGGGTCTCCCTCGACCTCGGCGCCCCGGTCCTCGAGCAGCTGGTCCTCGTCCGGCTCCTCGCCGACGCCGACGAGATCCTCGCCGCCAACCGCGATCCGCCTCCGCGAGCAGCGCGACGCCCTCGTCGCCGCCGTCCGCACCGAGCTGCCGGACTGGCAGCTTCCACGTCCCCACCGGCGGCCTCGCCCTCTGGTGCCAGCTCCCCGGCCCCTTCGGCACCGCCGTCGCCACCGAGGCCGAGCGCCACGGCGTGATCGTCGCCCCCGGCCCGGTCTTCGCCGCCGAGGGCGGCCTCGACACCTTCGTCCGGATCCCCTGGACCCGCCCCGCCGACGAGCTCACCGAGGCCGTACGCCGACTCGCCGACGCCTGGGCGGTCGTCCGCGAGCCGCCCACCTCACGCCCCGGCCCGACCGGCCGGGTGATGGTGGCCTGACACCTCCCTCATACAGCACCCCAAAATCTGGGATCAGCTCAATGCTGCTGAGGCGACTGCCTGGCGGGTTGGGACCATCGCGACATGTCGGACAAGCGAACCGGGTGGGTAGCCGGTTTGGGCGCTGCCGTCGTGGGGGCAGGTGTCCTCGTCGCCCACCAGGCCGGAATGCTCGTCGACGACGCTGCGAGGGTAGCCACCAAGGTCGGACCGGGAGTCGACGATGTGCTGAACGACCCGAGCATCCCGGCAGCCGTCAAGCAGGCCGTCACGACGTTCCGCGACCTACGCAAGGAACAGACGAGGAAGTCGCTGTCGTGAAGGCTGCGTGCGCCGTCATGAACTCAGGAATCACCGGCACCGGCAACCCGGCAGACTACGAAGTCGAGCTTCGCGCCTTCCTGCCACTCGAGTACCAAGAGGCTCCACTGTCGTACGTGGTCGACCGTCACGCGGGCCGAGCCGCCAATGCGATGGCGATCGCGGACGTCAACGGCGGCCTGGAGCGGTGGTACGTGCAGTATTGCGTGCTCAAGCCGTAGTCGACTCGGAGACGGCAGGCATCATTCCGCCCAGAATGAGGCTATGCCAGGTTCCCCAGCGAGCACCAACGATGCGCCACAGAGGACGTTGGCCTCCTACGGGATGGTGCGCCTGCTTGCGGACTTGTTGTATGACGCTGGGACGCAAGATGCTCGGTGCGCTCGGCCTTGCCGTGGCTGCCTATGCAGGACGCGTTCGCCCTCGCTCATGCGCTGGGGCGCAAGCGATGACGAAGTTGCTGGACCCTATCCGGGAGCCGATGTCGTCCCCGAAGGACAGAGGGGCCCGACGATGGCTGTCACCATCGATGCTCCCCCAGATCAAGTCTGGCCGTGGTTGGTTCAGATGGGCGGGGATCGCGGAGGGTGGTACTCCTGGGACCGCCTCGACAACGGCGGTCGGCCGAGTGCCCGAGAAGTCCACCCTGAATGGCAGGACCTTGTTGTTGGCGACTACCTCAAGTACTGGAGGGGTCGCCAAGGCGCGGTGGACGCTTGGCAGGTTGCCCCGTCCTGACGGCGGGTCATAGGTTCGTCGTGGCTGCCGCGCGGTGAAGACCGATCGCCGAGACCAGGAAGAAGATGCCGCCCAGCGTTGCGTAGCCGGCCAGGCTGGCGAGCGACGCGTCCGGCCCGGCAGCCATCAGGATGAAGCTGGCGCCCGCGACGACCGAGATACCACCGCTGAGGACCAGCACCCTCTGTCCGCCGAGCCGGTGCCGCTGGATCGCCACCAGGACCTGCACGACGCCCGCGGCGATCGCCCAGGCACCCCAGACCCGCAGGACGTCGGGGATCCCCGAGGAGACGGCGATGGCCAGAGCGACTGCGGTGAGCAGGCTCAGCACCATGTTGACGTAGAGCGGCCCGCGCGGTCGGGTGGCGCCCGAGGAACGGATATCGACCACGGCTGCGGCGACGTCGAACAGTGGATAGAGCACGAGCAGGGCGATGCTGACCGGAGTGAGTGCGGACGCGGTGACGGCGAACAGACCCGCCCAAACGGCGGCGAAGGCGAAGCGCACGTAGTAGAGCCTGCGCAGCTCGTCGGGGCTGCTGACGGTCGTGGCCGCGGTGACGGTGTCGTCGGTCTGCAGGTTGGTGAGGACATCAGAATTCCTCATCTCGGCTCGACGTCGAGCCAGGTAGATAGATCGGTCGGTCTACCCAGACTGCCACTCGGTCCGGCGACTGTCAAGACCGACCGGTCTATCTGCTAGCGTTCGATGACCGAACGGTGACCAGCGGAGGGGATGGCAGACGGATGTCGGAGGCGCGGGCGCGACTGCTCAACACGGCGAGCGAGCTGTTCTACTCCGATGGCATCCATGCGGTCGGCATCGACCGCATCATCGCAACCGCCGGGGTGACCCGGGCGACGCTCTACCGCCACTTCCCGAGCAAGGACGACCTCGTCGTCGCCTACCTCACCCGGGCTGACGAAGCCATCCGCACGCGAGTGGGTCGCCGCACGCGTCGAGGGCGCGTCCACCGACGACATCATCCGAGCCGTCGGGCAGTCGATTGCCGACGACATCCACCGGCCCGGCTTCCGGGGCTGCGCCTTCCTCAACGCCGCGGCCGAGTACCCCGACCCGGCCCACCCGGTCCACCAGGCAGTCCTCGAGCACCGTCAGTGGCTGCTGGCCACGATCACCGAGCTCTTCGCCTCCACCGGCAAGCCCGACCCTGAACCCGCCGGCAGGCACTTCGTCATGTTGCGCGACGGCGCCATGGCCGCCGGCTGCCTGACCGACCCCGCCCCCATCTCCGAGACCTTCCTGCGAGGGGTCGAAGGACTCCTCACCTTCCGAAGCCGCCAATAGCTCCTCTTCCAGCACGCGGATCTCGACGTTGTCGGGTTGCTTAGGGCTGGCTCGCTGCGACGCGACAGAAAGCTGCGTCAACCCGCCGCCTGCGGGTCACCTCCTGCTCCGTTGGGTCCGGCGATGGCGCCTGCGGACCAACAGCGGACATGTGCACGTACGCCTGAACCGTCCGAGGTGTGAATCGCCGCCAACATCCGATAGGGAGATTGCAAGGATGGACGAGCTCCCGAGCGCGCAGAATGCGCCAGGCAGTCGTCAGGCTAGCCGGCAGACCTGCGTCACAGCGCTGCCAAGACACACGCTCAACCGCCGCACGTGAGGTCTTTCCACGACGGGACCGTCTCATACGGCGCGAGCCGTCGTTGACCGAACGACTACATCCAGTGGACTCGTCTGCCGCGATGTACGCGCCCATCAGCGATTCGAGCCGTCGCTCTCATGCCGAGCGAAGTACGTTTCACACTCACGCGGCCGAGGCACCCCCATGCTGGTGCACATGACCTACTCGTCCGCGCACGACGGATGATGGACGTGACGCCATGGAGACCCCTGAGGAGCGACAGCGCCGCGAGCTCTTCGTCGACGGTCCGTGGACCGACTCCCACACGGCGTCGATCATCGACGGACCGGTCGACCGCGTTCTGCTCAACTATGCGAGTGGCTTCAACGAGCCGACCCTCGACTTTCTCGTCGGCCTGCCGATCCGAGAGCTGTTTCTCCTGGACTACCGGATCGTCGACCTCGACCCGATCTACACGCTCGCCGACACCCTTGAGATTCTGACTCTCACCGCCTCGGCTGAAAGCCGTCTAGACGTAGCCAGGCTCCCGGGTCTGCGGGGCCTCTCCTCCGAGTGGTTCCACGTGAGCACGTCCATTCACGCCGCAACGAAGGTCGAGGATCTCTTCGTAGGAAGCTTCGACGGGACCGACCTGCGGCCGCTTCGTGGACTGAACCGATTGGTCAACCTCCGGATGAAGGACCGGGTGCAGCCGACATCGCTCGACGGGCTCAACGAGTTCCCGCGTCTCACGAACCTCCAGGTCGCATCCGCTTCCCGCTTGGCTGACCTCTCGGCGCTACGTTTCGCTACTACGCTCGAATCGTTGGAGATCACTGGCGCGCGCAAGATTGAGCGGCTCGATGACCTGGCCGGGCTCAACCTACGGTTTCTGCGCATCGGTGATCTCGGGAAGCTGGAGTCATTTCGCCCATTGTCTGGGCTGTCGAACCTTGAGGAGCTCTGGGTTTGGGGTGACACCCGGATTGGAGACAACGACCTTTCCCCGATTGCGGAGCTCACGAATCTTCAACTGCTTCGGATGGCGAATCGGCGGAGCTATACGCCGCGCGTGGCCGACATCCAGGACGCCATCGCCGCCCGAGCGGGCGATCCACCACACTGACGCCGCATCGCTCCTCGCAGCACGACGGAACACCGTCGACGGGATGCTCGGCTGACGTGCTACGCCGCCGAGTCGTCGTCGGCCTTCCGGCAGCGCAGGGTGATGCGTCGGCCGACGGCGTAGTCAGGACACCCCTTCACCTCTGGGTTGTCCGCGAGCAGGCGTGGCCAGTCGGAGAACCGTTCGACCTCGTAGCCGTAGCAGCCCAGCATCAGCCTGATGGCCGCGAGGTTGGGGCGTCCCGTGAGCACCGAGGCGCCGACCGAGTAGACGTCCGCTTTCGCCGTGCCCTTGCGCTCGCTCCGCTCGCTGTGCAGCCGGACGAACGGGTCGGGGTCCAGCATGCGCTGCGCCTGGGTGTCGAGTACGAGGTGGTGCGCTCCGTCCGGCGGATCCCGTGCAACAGCTCGTTGAACCGTAGCGTGTGGTCGAGGAACCCGAGGCAGAGGACGACGTCCACCTCGATGTCCTCCGAACTGAGCACGTCGTGGACGTCGCCGACGATGAACCGGAACCGGTCCGGGTCCTGGCCGTAGTGCTCGAGGTTGGCGACCGCGTGGTCGACCAGCTCGGGCCGAGCCTCGATGCCGACCACGGACTTCGCCCCACACGCCAGGGCGGCCATCGACCAGCGGCCGTCGTGGCTGGCTATGTCGAGCACCCTGGCGCCCTCGAACAGGTCCTTGTTCTCCCCGAAGATCGCCTCGTAACGCAGGTTCAGCCTCGGTTTTGAACTGATGCCCGGCCTCGCCGGTGGAGTAGAACCGGCGGTAGTCCCGGAAGAAGTACGGGGCCACCCGGCTCCCCGGCTCGGACCGGTAGGAGTCGGGCAGCCGAGGTGCGGCGGACGGGGGTGCGGGGTCGATCCGTCTCGCCGCGCCGCGAAGAACCCGGGCCGTCGTTTTCGAGAGAGACATGCCTGGCACTCTAGGCCTCGCCGCACCGGCGGTCTGCGGCTACATACCGGCGGGACAGGCGACCACTCCCCATCGGACTCCAATGCATTCCCGCCTATCCCGCCCGAAGGGATTCGCACTCTCATGCCGCTGACGGTGCGCGCTCATGGCAGCAGCCGATGAGCGGTTGACTAACTCAGGCCTACAGCCTCTTCGAGATCGGTGATGCAAGCACTCAGGGACTCACGCGAATCCAGGTCGTTTTGGCGTTCGCCACCGTTGTCCGGGGTGCCCCAGTCCATCTCGGCCTCGCCCGAAACCCACACGGTCAACTGCCCGACGGCTGTGCTCCCGTTGAGGACGAGCCAGGATGCTGGCTTGTCCGTCAGCGGCCCGTCGACCACCTTCCAACCAACGCCAGCCGCCTCCCATCGGGCGCGGCGCTCTGCAGCAATCTCATGCAGCATGCCCAGTTCCACCCGCACATCTTCGCAGGCCGACGCACTCACATGCCGCGATCGGTGGGCGCTCATTCGATGGGCGGTCGAGCACGCTCCTGCGTACCATTCAGCGCCAGGAGCTCGAGTCAGCACCCAAGACGTCGCCGGTGAAGCGATTGGCTTCCACGGTTTACGACGCCCAAGCGGGAGGCCGCTCCCGGTGCTCGACGGCCCCTGGTGGCTCGGGCTCACCGTCGCGGTGACAGTGGTCGTCGTGACCTTTGGAAGTGCCCTTGGAAGTGGATCGCCCTTCCGTTCGTTGTGGCGTTGCTCTTCTTTCCGTCCTGTGTGCGCTGGACGATTGCGCTCGGACGCACGGTTGCAGCCTTCCGCGATGGGCTCCGGTCGTAGGTCCCGAAGCATCCGCATCTGATGGTGCACAGCCATGCCGAAGAGAGTGCGACACGATGGCGTCATGCCAACCGATCCCCAAGGACGTCTCGAGGACATCTCAAGGACTACCTGCAGGGCGCTCGGGACACGTTATCTGGAAGGTCGATGGCCTGACCGAACGCGACCAGCGACTGCCGCCCACGCGACGGGGATGATTCTTCTCGGCAGGCACTGTTGCATTGACCCACCCGCGATATCGGCGCCGCAAGAACTTCGCCCGAGCTCCGCCAACCGGCTGCGGATCGAGCCCGCAGGGCTGCCTCGATAGCCGAACAGGTCGACATGGGGCCAGACGCGCCTGTCGCACAGGAACGCTCCCGTCGCGCGATCATGTGAACGCCCAATGCAACAGTGCCCGTCTCGGACGTCCGCCCACCAACTGGGGCGCCGCCGCCATCGCGGAGTGTCCGTGGGGACGCCGGCCGAGCTCTCGCCGACCCTCGCCACTCGTCGAACGCATTGAGTCGCTACTGTGAGGTCTCGGAGGCGCTGCAGCCCGACATCCGATGACCTTGCCGGCCATGTCCGCCTGAGGCGAGGGCGGTCGACGCGATGCGAGCAGCAGACGCAGACCACCGCGAACCCGCACCCGGTCAGCGCGATACGCGGCTCGTTCCGGAGCGGCATCTCGCGCATGACCTCCCGCCCGGTGAGCGCACGGACGTGGGGCGTGCTCGCCGTCGTCGGACTCGTCATCGCGTTCTCGCTGAGCTCGACACTCGTCAAACGCGCGGAGACGCCGGGTGTCCTCGTCGCGTTCTGGCGGATGGCGGTCGTGAGCGTCGTGTGGAACGTCTACCTCCGAAGCACCGGTCGGCGAGTCACAATGCGACACGTCCGCCAGGCGCTCATCCCCGGAATCTTCTTCGGGGTCAACCTCGCGGCGTTCTTCTCCGGGGCGACCCACAACAGCGTCGCGAACGCGGCCCTCATCGGGTCGCTAGCGCCGTTCCTCATCGTGCCGCTCGGCGCCTTGCTGTTCAACGAGTACATCAACCCCAAGGCGCTCGCGTTCGCGCTGGTCGCGTTCGGCGGGGCGGTGATCGTGCTGTTCAGCGCACCCCCCAACGGTGACGCGTCACTACGCGGCAACGTGTTCGGTGTACTCGCCATGCTGCTGTGGGCCGGCTACGTCGTCTCGACTCGGCACTACCGCCGCGACATGGACGTCGCCACCTTCATGGCAACAGTCAGCCCAATCGCGGCCGTGTCGGTCCTCCCGCTCGCCCTCGCCAACGGCGACGTGTTCGGCATGAGCGCCACCGGATGGACCTTCACGCTGCTGCTGACCTTCCTCACCGGCGTCGCGGCCCACGGGATGCTCGTGTACGCGCAGAAGACCATCCAGATCGGCACCATCGGCATAGCTCAAGTCGTTCAACCGGCCATGGCAGTCGTGTGGTCGTTCATCCTGCTCGGCGAGACTCTGCGCGGGCGACAGATGCTCGGCATCGCAATCTCCATCGGCGGGCTGCTCGCCTTCCTCGTGGTCCACGAGCGGGGAGCCCGGGCGCGCCGAGCCACGGACGCCGCCGACGCACTGCTAGCCGCTGAAACGCCCGCCGTAGCCGAAACCGGCACCGAAGGGCCGCGCGAACTCACCCAACGACAACCCGGCCCACCATAGATGCGTTCAGACGACCTGTCTGACCCAGTGGGCGTCGGTCCGGTCGAACTCGGTGATGAAGTGGGAGGCAGCCTCCATCCGCCGGTCAGCCGCCTCACACAGCTCCCGGCCCGTGGGGACGTCGCCGCCCACGACAGCCAACCGGGCCAACGCATCGAGCGCGAACACCTCGACCGTGGCGTCGTCCTCGACGCGTGCGGACTCGAGCAGAGTCTCGAGACGCTGCCCGGCGCCGGGGTTCCCATCCGCGGCGTCCATCGCCGCCAGCAGGCACTCACCGAGGGCGGCGACCTCACCTCCTCCGGCCTCCCGGTGCCAGGCAGTGGCGGCTTCCAGCGCCTCGCGCGCCCTGTCGCTGTCTCCGGTCGCCCTCAGGACACGTCCCAGGTGCACGCGGCCGAGTGCCACCAGGCGCACGTCGCCGGTGGCTTGGGCCTTCTTGATCGCGAGTTCCAAGGTGGTCGCGCCACCGTCGTAGTCCCCGGCCTGGCACTGGGCGCGGCCCAGGCTCATGACCTGGTACGCCTCGGTCTGCGCAAATCCGAGCTGTCGGGACCGGTCGGCCGCGCGGCCGAGGTGGTCGACAGCGTCGTCGAACCGGTGCTGGAGACGGGCCAGCTCGCCGAGCATCGCGTCGCCGCGCACTCGCAGCCAAGGGTCCTCGACCTCTTCGAGCCACCGCTGGACGCGCCCGGCGGCGTCGACAGCGCCCGACTCGTCGCCGGCCGAGATGGCCGCTCGAGCGGCGAACAGGCCGTTCGCGGCCTGGTCCCACGGCCGGTCCATCGTTTCGTAGATGACCCGGCTGCGCTCGGTGAGCTCGAGCGCGGTTCGGAACTCGCCATGGTGGGAGACGACGTAGGCCAGGTAGTAGCTGCACCGGGCCTGCAGGTCGTCGTCCTGGGTCGCTTCGGCCAGCTCGAAGGCTGCCGCAATGTGATCTCGGGCGAGGTCGAGGTGGCCGGTCGAGGCTTCGATCCATCCCGCGAGCAGCAGGGCGTTGGCCCGGTCCCGGGGACGACCGGCATCGCCGACGGCCGCCAGGGCGGTCAGGATCCGTTGGGCGCCCCGGCTGTCGCCGAGGACGACCCAGGCCCAGCCGAACCCGTTCGCGATGCGCAGGGCCAGCAGCGGGTCATGGACGGTGCTCCAGGTCAGCGCCGCGTCGATGTTGGCGCGCTCGGTTCGGGCGAAGGCAAGGTGCTCGGCCTGCCCGGCGCCGCGCACACCCCGCGTGGAGGAGTCGGCTGCCTCGGCGAACCAGGCCGCGTGCGCTGCGCGTGATCGTTCGGTGAGTCCGGCTGTGGTCATGGCCTCGAGCGCGAAGGCCCGGATGCTGTCCAGCAGCCGGTACCGCACCGGATGACCCCCGCTCGCATCTGCAACGGTCGCCGGGGCGTCGAGCGTGACCAGCGAACGGCTCGCGAGCCGGCCGACCACGTCGATCGCGGCGTCGGCCGGCACGTCGAGGGCTTCGAGGACGAACTCGACCGCCGGAAGGGGCGCTCCACCCGGGAATGTGGCCAGCGCCCAGAGGCCGCGCTGGTCGTCGGGGAACAACAGTTCGTAGCTCCACGAGATGGTCGACCTGAGCGACCTGCGACGTTCCGGCTTGCGGCTGGTCGGGTCGGCCAGGACCAGGAACCGGTCGTCGAGGCGCCGGGTGATCTCCTCGACCGACAGGGTCCTGGTGCGTGCCGCGGCAAGCTCGATCGCCAGCGGCAGACCGTCCAGGGACCTGCACAGGTCGTGCACCTGCTCGGCGTCTGGCACCGCGACGTGACTTCGAAGCTGTGCGGCGGCACGGCGGGTGAACAGGTCGACACTGTCGGCGAGCGCTCAACGGTGCGAGCTCGAAGACGACTTCGCCGTCGACATCGAGCGGGACCTGGCT
The DNA here is from genome assembly GCA_963716655.1 of uncultured Actinomycetota bacterium. Lineage (GTDB taxonomy): Bacteria > Actinomycetota > Actinomycetes > Propionibacteriales > Nocardioidaceae > Nocardioides. The sequence continues at coordinate 13,343 of CAVQTV010000002.1, forward strand.
GGTGCACAGGACCCGCAGCCCCGGGGCGGCGTCGAGGAGCCGCACCGCCAGAGCCGCGGCCGCGTCGAGGACGTGTTCGCAGTTGTCGAGAATCACGAGCGCTGAGGAGTCCTTGAACGACTCGAACAGCGCCGTCTCCCCGCCAGGACCGTCGACCGCACCGACCAACACGTCGATGACCTGGTCCGGTGTGCTGGCGCTCTCGAGCCTGGCCAACCAGACACCGTCATCCCCAACACCTGCCGCCGAGGTCACCTCGCGGCCGACCTCGATCGCAACTGCCGTCTTCCCGACGCCCCCCGGCCCGACGACCTCCACCAACCGTTCGCGGGTGAGCAGGTCAGTGATGGCAGCCACGTCGTCCTCACGGCCCACCAGCTCGGACGACATTGAGGGAAGGTTCCCGGCTCGCCGGCGCGTACGAGCTGGGCGAACGGGAACGTCGAGTGCGGCGTCTTGGACCAGGATCCGGTGCTCGAGCTCCTGCAGCTGGGGTCGGGGGTCCAGTCCCAGCTCAGCAGAGAGCTGCGTCCTGACCTTCTGGTACGACGCCAACGCGTCCGCCTGGCGTCCTGCCCGGTACTGGGCGGTGATCAGCAGCTCCCAGAGGCTTTCCTGGAACGGGTGGACGGCGACCGCCGCCTCGAGCTCCCCAATCACGTCGCCGACCTCGCCCGAGCCTCAGTCGCGCCCCGAACTGGATCTCCAGGAGCGTCATCCGGGCCTCTTCGAGGCGCGCCCGGTGTGGGGCGACCCATTCGCCGTCGCCGGCGGCCTGCAGGACGTCGCCGCGGTACAGGCGCAGCGTCGAGGCGCACAGCTCGATGGCTCCGGCGTCGTCCCCGGATTCGAACAGCCCAGATGCAATGGTCGCTGCGCTCAACGCGGCGAGCGCGTCGACGTCGGACGGTTCTACGGCGAGCGCGTAGCCACCGTCGCGGCTGATGATCGCGGGCGGGTCGCCGAGTGCCCGACGCAGCATCGTGATCTTCGACTGCAGCGTGTTACGACGGGCGCTGACTCCCTCCGCTGCCCAGAGGTCCTCGACGAGCGTGTCGGCCCGGACGAGCTCACCCGGCTCCAGGGCTAGGCGCACCACCAGCTCGGACGTCTTGCCGGCCGGGACGGGCACGAGGCGGCCGTCGCGGGTGACCTCGAGAGCACCCAGCACCGCGACGGTCAGCACCAGACGAGCGTATGCCCGCCTCGTCGGGACCAGCGTCAGGTCACCGTCAGCGGATCATCAGCGCGCACGAGCACGGTGAGCCCATGCCCACCGACATCGAGGCCCTGCTCCGCCGGCTGATCGGCGGCGACGCAACGGCGCCGACCGAGATCCTCGATCGGGCCCAGACCAGCGACTCGCCCCGGCTGCTCGTGGCGGCCGCACTCGTGGCCGACGAGCCCGCCGAGTTCCTCGCCCGGGCAGCGAACAGTGCCGCGACCACGAAGGACCGCCAACTGGTCGCCCTCGCCACCGCCCACCTCAACGACGACGCGGAGCTGCTCGACGCCCTGGCCCGCGACCACCTCTCGGACCATCCCGACAGCGTCCTCGCCGCCTGGATTGCAGCGCAGCACACCCACACCGTCCTGCCGCAGCCGGACCCGCTCTGAGCTCGGACCAACGAAAGGAACACGACATGTCCGCAACACGTTCGAAGGACAGTCGACGGCCAGCTCGCGCACGCGAGCGGTACGTCGCTCACCCAACGGCTGGCACGCTCAGCGGCGCACCATCCGTGGCGGGTCGTGGCCGCGTGGGTGCTGATCCTGCTGGCGTCCGTGGTGGCGATCGGGGGCCTGATCGGGTCAGCGTTCACCTCCGACGGCAGCATCACCAGCAACCCCGACTCGATGAGGGCCGAGCAGGTCATCGCCGACAACTTCTCCCAAGCCGACCGGATCGACGACGCCGTCGTCGTCTACTCGGCCCAGCTCACCGTCGAAGACCCACAGTTCCAGGCGTTCGTCGGCGACGTCCGGTCCTCGATCGAGGCCACCGGCGCCGCACAGACGGTTCGAGACCCGTACGCCGCCGACATGTCCGGTCTCTCCGCCGACGGGCACGCTGCCGTCGTCACCCTGGTGCTCGGCGATGACCCCGAGACCGGGATCGTGGCGGTGATCGACGAGGTCGTCGCCGCGGACGCCGACGCAGCGTTCGAGGTCGACATCACCGGCACCAACACTCTCGACCACGACTTCACCGAGCTCTCGGAGTCCGACCTGACCAACGGGGAACTGAAGTTCGGGCTCCCTGCCGCGATGATCGTGCTGGTCCTGGTCTTCGGTGCGCTGGTGGCGGCGTTCCTCCCCATGATCATCGCCATCTTGTCCATCATCGTGACCGTCGCCATCTCCTCGGTCCTCGGCCAAGTCACCTCGGTGTCCTTCTTCATCGTCAACATGATCACCGCGATGGGGCTCGCGCTCGGCATCGACTACAGCCTCTTCGTGCTCTCCCGATACCGGGAGGAGCGGCAGGCCGGCCGCGACAAGATCGACGCGATCGTCGCCACCGGCGGCACCAGCAGCAAAGCCGTCCTGTTCTCCGGCAGCTCGTTCGTTGTCGCCCTGCTCGGCCTGCTCCTGGTCCCCGACACCATCCTGCGCAGCCTGGCCCTCGGCGCGATCATCGTCGGCGTGGTCACCATGGCCGCCGCTCTCACCCTGCTGCCGGCCCTGCTGTCCCTGCTCGGCGACCGGGTCAACTCCCTGCGGCTCCCGATCGTCGGGCGAGACCACCCCGCCGAAAGCCCCTTCTGGACCAAGGCCGTCAGCGCCGTGGTCCGCCGACCGGGCGCCTTCCTGGCCGCCGGCCTGCTGGTCCTGCTCGCCGCCGCGTTCCCCGTGCTGGGCCTGCACACCGGCACCTCCGGGGTCAGCTCGCTGCCCGACGACACGTACGCCAAGGGCGGCGCCCTCGCCCTCGAACGGAGCTTCCCGGGCACCTCCACGACCGACCCAGCCCACGTGGTCATCTCCGGTGACGTCACCTCCGACGAGGTCACGGCAGCGATCGAGGAGTTCGTAGCCTCGGTCGCCAACGACCCCGACTTCGGTCCGGCACAGCAGCAGGTCGCTCAGAACGGCGAGGTTGCGGTGGTCAGCATCCCGCTGGTCGGCGACCCCGACCACGCCCAAGCACGCCGCGGACTCGACCGGCTCCGCACCGACCTGGTCCCCTGCCGCGTTCGACGGAACCGACACCACGGTGCTGGTCGGCGGCACCACCGCCGAGAACGTCGACTACTCCGACGTCATCAACAAGTGGCTGCCGATCGTGGTCGCTTTCGTCCTCGGGCTCAGCTTCATCCTGCTCACCCTGGTCTTCCGCTCCGTGGTCCTCTCCGCCACCGCGGTCGTCCTCAACCTGCTCTCGGTCGGCGCGGCCTACGGTCTGCTCGTGCTGGTGTTCCAGCACGGCGTCGGAGCGAACCTGCTCGGCCTGCAACAGGTCGAACGCGTCGAGGCCTGGGTGCCGGTCTTCTTGTTCTCGGTGCTGTTCGCGCTCTCGATGGACTACCACGTCTTCCTGCTCAGCAGGATCCGTGAACGCTACGCACAGACCGGCGACACCAACGATTCAGTCGTGCACGGCATCGCCACGACCGGGCGCCTCATCACCGGCGCCGCAGTCATCATCGTGGTCGTCTTCACGGGCTTCGCCGCCGGCCAACTGGTGATGTTCCAGCAGATGGGCTTCGGAGTCGGCATCGCGCTTCTCGTCGACGCCACCCTCATCCGGATGATCGTCGTCCCCGCCACGATGGCCCTCCTCGGCACGTGGAACTGGTACCTGCCCAGCTGGCTGAACTGGCTCCCCGAGCTCCACGTCGAGGGCGACCCCGAACCCGCATCGCCCGCCGAAGAGCCCGCCGAACAGGTGCCCGAGCCGGCCCCCGTCTCGGTATGAGTCAGCGGCCCGCCGGTCCATGGTCGGCGGGTCGCGGCTCCTACGTCCCCGCATCCGCGCAACCTCCGACGGCGTTCGCCGTCGCCCCCAAGGAGCTGAATGTCATGACCCACTCATCCGCACCGCACACGTTCCGACGCACCTGGCTCCTCTGGTTTGCTGGCGCGATCGCATTCCCCATCTCCGGAGTGGCCGGGAGCTGCCGCCGGCGGCCGCGTCGACAGCATCAGCGCCGCCCTGATCGGCGGAACAGTCACCGGCCTCGTCCTCGGCGCCGGACAGGCCCTTGCGAGCCGCCGCCGCCTCGACCCACGGCGATGGATCCCCGCCACCGCCGTCGGGATGGGAGCGGGCCTGACGCTCGGCGCCTGGAGCGTCGACTACGGCACCTCGCTGGCCGACCTCGCGCAGATGGGCGCCCTGACCGGCCTTGTCCTTGGACCGGCCCAGACCCTCGCCCTGCCCCGCCGAGCCGCACACCGCTGGATCTGGGCGGTCGCCATGCCTGCCCTATGGGCGCTCGGCTGGAGCGTCACCACATTGGGCGGCATCCACGTCGACGAGCAGTTCACCATCTTCGGTCTCTACGGCGCCCTGACCTTCTCGGCGGTCTCCGGGGTACTCCTGCACCGGCTGCTGCCCTATCAGCAGACCTCACTGGCATCGGCCGCCCAGTCGCCGGCCGCGATGCACTGAGACACCGCCCTGCTCGTCAGGCACAACCTGCCTTGCCCCCTGACCGATCGGGTGGATGCTGGGAGCGCGCCCGACCCGCGGGCGTGCTCCCAGCATCCAGACGGGTCAGCGCATGCGTCGTTCCCACGCGAACCACTCCGTCCGGAGGCGACGCCGCATCCGGTTGATGCAGCGCGGGGGACCGACGGCTCTGCGACGTCAGAGCGAGGCACACGGCCGTGGCTGCTCTCGCTGGGGATAGCCGTCCGATCCCAGAATCGGGGCCCCCAGTTCGGGGCCGCGGTCTCAGCAGCGTCGGCTGGGGCTTCGTCACGCTGTACGTGCTGGCCTACGCCGGCGCCACGCTGCTGCTCCTCGCGCCGCTGCTGGTGTCGCTGGCATTGAAGGTCAACGACCTGGTCGGCATCGACCGGGCCCCGAACAGCCTGGCACTGGTCACCTCCATCGGGTCCCTTCTGTCGGTCGTGGCCAATCCGTTCTTCGGCCGGTTGAGCGACCGCACCACCTCGCCGGTGGGGCATGCGGCGGCCCTGGATGGTCGCCGGCCTCGTCGGCGGCAGCCTCGGCATCGTGACCGTCGCCCTCGCGCCGAACATCGCGGTCGTGCTTCTCGGCTGGTGCATCGCCCAGGTCTTCTTCAACGCGCTGCTGGCTTCGCTGGTGGCCGTCCTGCCCGACCAGGTCCCGACCGCGCAACGCGGCGTCGTGTCCGGGATCTTGGCCATCTGTCTCCCGGCCGCGTCCGTGGCCGGCACGTTCCTTGTGCAGCACTTCGACCAGAGCGAACTGACCATGCTCCTGGCCCCGTGCGCCGTCGGCGGACTCCTCGTCCTGGTGTTCGCCGCCCGGCTCGACGACCGCCGCCTGGACCCGGCCCACAAACCCCCGTGGTCGATGCGGGCGTTCCTCGGCACCTTCTACGTCAACCCTCGCCAGAACCCCGACTTCGCGTGGGCTTTCGTCAGCCGGTTCCTGCTGATCACGGCCTACGCGTTCCTCGTCACCTACCAGGCCTACTACCTGCTCGAACAGATCGGCAGCGCCGAGGACGACGTGCCGCACCAGATCTACCTCGGCACCCTGTCCCAGTCCGCCGCGCTCGTCGTCGCGGCGCTGGTCACCGGCAAGCTGTCCGACCGCACGGGCCGCCGCAAGATCTTCGTCGTCCTCGCCGCGGTCATCTACGGACTCGCGCTGTTCGCCATCGCCGGCGCCACCAGCGTCGACGGCTACCTGGTCGGCATGGCCATCGGCGGGCTCGGGTTCGGGATGTACATGGCCGTCGACCTCGCTCTCGTCGTCGACGTCCTGCCGGACCCCGACCACTCGGCGAAGGACCTCGGCGTCATCAACATCGCCGGCGCGCTCCCGTTCTCCCTCGCCCCCGGCATCGCACCAGCGATCCTCGCGCTCGGCGGCGGCAGCTACGGCGTGCTCTTCGCGGTGGCCGGCGTCTGCGCACTCATCGGGGCCGCGGCGATCCTGCCGGTCCGGGCGTCGCTACCGCTGAGCCGCGGGCCGACGGATCGCCCACTCGGCGACGGCGAGATTCAGGACCCAGCCGGCGCCCTTGGCGAGGTCGTCGCGAACGTCGCCGGTGCCGAACAGCGCGCCGCCGATGGGCTCGGTGAACACCTGGGTGCCGGCCGCGAGCCCGATCGCGTACGCGCGGATCATCCAGGCGCGGTGAGCCGGGATGTCACGACCACGCGCGGCACTCACCCCGAGTACGAGGCAGCCGGCCATCGCGGACGCGAACACCAGCCGCAGCACGAACAGGACGTCACCGGTGCCTGGCTTCTGGGCGTACTGGATGGTCATCCAGAGCGCCGACCCGGCGACGAGGAGGCCCGCGACGGCCAGGACGCGACCGGTCCGACGGTGCCACGCCAGGTGGCGGCGACGGATGCTCGGCACGAACTGGAACGCGCCGACGACCACGTACATAGCGGCGCCCACGATGTGGACCACCAGCGGAGCCGGGAACCCGGTAAACCGGTCGTCGGACGGAATCACCTCGGGACCGCCGGCAAGCTGGAGCAGCCGCAGCGTCCCGGCGACGAGCGGGATGACGCTGAGTGCGATGAGCGCGACGGGGACCGGCCAGCCTGCCTTCGGCCGGCGCTTCGCGGCCGAGTTCGGGCGGCCGACGGTCGCGGGTAGGCGGCTCATCGGTCGTTCCTATCGGGGGCGAGGTACTGCCCGTCGGTGGGGCCTGGGTCGACCCGGGTGACCGAAACCAAGGGCAGCCCGATGTCACGGAGCCGGGCAAGCAGCCCGTGCAGCGCTGCCTGGTCGACCACAGGACCGCGAAGAACGGTGCGGACGCCGTCGCCGGTCGGGTCGGGGCTGGTCGTGAGAGTCATGCCGTCGAACCAGACCGCCCACCGCTCGTCGAGACGACCCTGGAAGCAGATCTCCTAGCAGCCTGGCTCGTCGTGGCCGACGGAGTGGATGTTCACGGCAGACGCTCCTCTTGCTGGTCCTGACGGTCCAGCCGGTGCGCTGGATTTCGTGCTGGTGCCTGCAAGCTAGGAGCGGATGCGGTGAGCGGTCGTCACATCATCTGGTGAGCGAGATGGTGATCTTCTGGTCGCCGCCGCGGCGGTGACCAGAAGCCGAGGCTCAGCGGTTCCGGGAGCGGGACAGCAGGTCGAGCTGATGCGCCTTGCTGATGGCGGCACGCCGGTTGTTCACGCCGAACTTGGTGTAGATGTGCTTGGTGTGGGTGCGGACCGTGTTCAGGGACACGACGAGCTCGCGTGCGATAGCGGGGCCGTCGAGGTCCGAGCCGAGGAGACGTAGGACGTCGAGCTCCCGGTCACTCAACGGGTCAATCAGTTCACTCCGCCCACCCGATGCCGGACCAGTCGGCTCGACCGCTGCGGGTCGGGGCGCGTCGAATGGCTAGGCGGAAGAACTCGTCGGGGGCTCGGGCTGACACCACGTCAGTTCCATTCCGCAGGCCCTCGGAGCACTCCGAGGGCCCGCCGGCACGGGCACGCCAACCGATCGACGCCCACCGCGACATTTGACCTTTCCGCGACTGCCGCCGGCTACCAGCACCGCGCTGACCTGCACAAACGGACCAGTGTCCCAATCAGAATCTTTGACCAAGGAGTGTCTGGCTCAGAATCGAGCGCTCGCCGAGTCCACGAAGTGTCTCGGCGAAATGCGGTGACACTCCCGGTGGATTCCGCAGTGCCTGCGGAGTCCGAGCGAAGTGTCCGGTATAGCGAGCGCGGATTCCGGCTCTAACACTCACCTACGCCGTGACTCAGCAGTCCGACGAGCTCACCGCATGAGCTGCTTCGTGGTTCGGCACCGGACCCAGCTCGCCGCCGAGTCACGCAATCATTGCGTCGACTGCGCTAGCGGATCCCGTCCGACCGGGCTGGCTGGCCTCCTGCCCGCCCGGGGTATGGGCACGCGTGTCATCGCGCCGCCAGTCGGCGCGCCGCCTCCCGCAGGTGCCCACCCGGCACGGCCCCAAGTGGGGGTATTCGCGATACCTCCGTCGGGGGGCAGTTCGGGTTGCCCCACTATGCGAGCAAGGACGCCCCCTCGGACTCCAGGGCAGTCTCCAAACTCGCCGCGGGTGACTGCGCTCGTCCCCGCGGCTCGGACTGTCCGAAGGCATGACGAACGAAGAATGGATTGCGCAGGCACTGGAGACCGCCCCGGAGATGACCCCTGAGCGATGGGCACGACTCAGCCGCCATCTGGTGCGTGGTCATTCCAGATCGGAACCAGTCGACTCGGATCAAACCGGTTCCCGCGCCGCGTAGACGGGAGCACGTAGATGGCCTTCAACTCGTCCCGGGCATAGTGACGCCGATCGGCCACGGACATTCCGTCCCAGAGCTCCGGAGCCATCTTGACCTTGCGCCTCTGCCGTCCACGAGCAAGAACCCACTCGTTCCGCTCGTGACGCAGAGCATCAAGTTCGTCCTGTAGGCGTTGCACCTCGGCAAGCGCATGCGTTGCCGAGTCGCCGCTCAACTGCCCGTAGTCCGCGACCTTCTCACCGATCCGACTCTTGAGGGCGTTCAGGTCAGCCTCTCGTTCCCAGGAGCCGTGATCCTGCGGCACCTCAACCTCGGCAGTCAGCATCCGGGCCTTCAAGAGCTCACTCACGACCTGATCAGCGGCAACGCCCGAGGCGCTGATCTTGCCGCACCCACCGGCGCCGCCCTCCCCGCCCCCGCGCGCTTTGCAGGCGTAGTAGAAGTGCTTCTCGCTCCGTGCGTTCCCATGCAGTGGACCCTTGCACTCCGAACAGCGCAGAATGCCGCTGAGAAAGTACTCCCGGTGGCCCTCGCTGCGGCGCTCCGCTGCAACTCTGGAATCTCCGACCAGCAGTTCCTCCAACGCCGACCAGGTCTCCTCGGTGAGAATGGGATCCCACTCTCCGCGGACGAACTCCTCAGTCTTCGGGTTAACGAGAAGCGCACCCTGATGGATCCTGAAGCCGGCCAGCCTCGGGTTGAGCAGAAGCTGCTTCAGCGTCGCGGCGCTCCAAGAGTTGCCTGGGCTCGTCCGAATCTTCCGCGCGTTGAGGTCCCGAACCACCGAGTTGATCGACAGTCCCATGATGAGATCGTCGGCCGCGCGTCGGATCACCTGGGCCTCGTCCAGGTTGAGGATCTGGTTTCCCTTCCGGCGCGGGTCCGACACCGCGGCCACTACCCGGCCATCGGCCAAGACGACCTCGGCGCGCGTCCAGTCCCACCCGAACGGGCGCGTACCGCTTACGGGCCGGCCCGTCAGCGCCGTCGTGCGGTGCTTGGCTGCTACGCGGCGCCCGGTGTCCCTGCTCGCCTTGTTGGCGAATGCGACCATGACTCGCGCGAGCGTGATGCCATCTGGCGACGCCAGGTCGATTGCGTCGTGGACGGTCCGAAATGCAAGCCGACGCGTCCCCTTAGCTGCCGCGTCGTAGATGTCGATCACCCGCTCGAGATCGCGGGGACGCCGGGCAAGTCGGTCGAGGTCGTACACAACCACCCCGTCGATGTCACCGCTTTCGAGGTCGCTCAGCAGCCGCTCGAACTCGGGCCGCAACACGTCCTTGTACGCAGACACGTCGTTGTCCACGTAGTGCTCGGACAGCCTCCAGGTCTGGCGCTCATGACTGATCGAGGCGCACAGCAACTCGATGGCCTCTCGTTGGCGCTCGACACCGGCGCCGCGGTCGCCCGTCGCGAGATCTTCCTGGTCGTCCGAGATGCGCTCGTATCCACCGACTCGCAGGATCTCCGGGCCAGCCTTAGCCTGCCGCGCGGCCTCCAGTGCCGCAGCCGGCCCGCGCTTCAGGGTGTCCGCGTGCCGTGCTCTCGCCATGGCGAGAGCCTACCCCGCTAGTGTTCGTGTTTCCATACGCTGGTCGAGCATCATCCCGACCAGCAGGGCGAACGGGTCGTCGGTCAGGACCTGGTCGGCGGCGGCGTCGCCGGTGATGTGGATGGCTGCCATGGGTCCATCCTGCCGCAGGGGTGGTCTGCGGCTCAGTCGGCCTTGACCGCGAGCACCGGGCAGTGCGCGTCGAGCAGCACCCGCTGGGCGTTGCTGCCGAGGATCAGCTTGCCGACCGGGGAGCGACGGCGCAGCCCGATGACGACCAGCTCGGCGGCGCTCGCCTCGGCGATGCTGAGCAGGTCCTCGGCGGGCTCGAAGCCGCGCACCAGCTGGCGGACCTCGAACTCCACGCCGGAGTCCTCGAGCACGCGGCGCACGGAGTTCAGCTCGCGCTCGGCCTGGGTCGACGCGTCCGCGTCGAAGTCGCTGCCGCCACGGTGGGAGTTGACGACCACGAGCTTGGCGTTGCGGAGCTTGGCCTCCTCGATCGCCTTGTGCAGCGCGGCCTCCCCCTCGGGCTTGGGCACGTAGCCCACGACGACGGTACCCATCGAGCCTCCCTGTCCGAGCTGCTGGTCGCGGGTCCGAGTACCCACGACGGGCACGTTAACGGATCCGCACCCCGGACGGCAGCCTGTGGACGATGCGTACGCCCGCTCCGGCGTCTGGGGAAGCCGCTGGGGTGACGTGGAAGGAATCCCGGAGCCGGTCGACCCGGCGCTGGCCGGCGTGCTGCGCCGGGCGGTGCTCGACCACGCCGCAGGCCGAGCGCCGGCGCACCTTCCCGGCGCTGCGTGCACGTCGGCGTCCCGGGCGGCGCCGAGGAGGTCTTCGCGGTCGTCCCGGACGAGCCGCTCGACCACGGCCTGCGCACCGACGTCGTCGCCGCGCTGCTGCAGCGCTCACGCCGCGGCAGCGTCGTACCGATGGTCTGGCTGACCCGCCCCGGCCCGCTGGAGCTCCAGGACGTCGACGCCCAGTGGCTGTCCGCGGCCCGGTCCGCCGCGGCCGAGGCCGGGGTCGCGCTGACCCTGGTCGTCGTCACCCGGCGCGGTTGGGTCGACCCGCGCAGCGGCGCCCGCCGGGTCTGGAAGCGGCCGCGCGAACGCTAGGTCCAGGTGTGGACCGGCTCGTTGCTGTGCATGCCGCGGGTGTACTCGAGCAGCGTGGAGCGCAGCGCGTCGTACCGGTCCGAGTCGCCGGCGCGGCGCATCCGGTCGACGAACCACTCCGCGCCGTTGGTGCCGAGCAGGCAGCGCTGCTCGATGATCCCGAGCAGCCGGTCGGTCTCCTCGGAGGACGCGCCCCAGGACTCCAGGCCCTGGTGCGCCATCGGCAGCAGCCGGCGCAGCACCAGCTCGGTGGCGCGGACCTGGCCGACCCCGGGCCAGTAGATCTGGGCGTCGATCCCCTGCCGGGCGGCCACGTGGAAGTTCTCCTCGGCGGCGCTGAACGACATCTGCGACCACAGCGGCCGCTCGCTCTCGGCCAGCGCGCGGACCAGCCCGAAGTAGAACGCGGCGTTGGCCACGGTGTCCGCGACCGTCGGGCCGGCCGCCAGCAGCCGGTTCTCGACCCGCAGGTGCGGAACGCCGTTCGCGATGTCGTAGATCGGCCGGTTCCAGCGGTAGATCGTCCCGTTGTGCAGCCGCAGCTCGGCGAGCTTGGGGGTCCCGCCGTCCTCGAGGGACTCGAGCGGGTCCTCGTCGTCGGTGATCGGCAGCAGCGCCGGGAAGTAGCGGACGTTCTCCTCGAACAGGTCGAAGACCGAGGTGATCCACCGCTCGCCGAACCACACCCGCGGCCGGACGCCCTGCGCCTTCAGCTCCTCGCTGCGGGTGTCGGTGGCCTGCTCGAAGAGCGGGATCCGGGTCTCGCGCCAGAGCTCCTGCCCAGCAGGTACGGCGAGTTCGCCGCCACCGCGACCTGGACGGCGGCGATCGCCTGGGAGGCGTTCCAGTACGCCGCGAACTGGTCGGGCGAGGTCTGGACGTGGAACTGGGTGCTGGTGCAGGCCGCCTCCGGGACGATCGAGTCGGCGGTGGTGCGCAGCCGCTCCGGTCCGTCGATCGCGATCGTGATGTCCTCGCCGCGGGCGTCGAGGATCTGCTCGCTGAGCAGCTTGTAGCGCGGGTTCGCGCTCAGGCTGTCGAGGCCGAGGTGCCCCTCGGCCAGGGTCGGCAGGATCCCGATCATCACCATGTGCGCGCCGACCGCCGCGGACTTCTCCTCGGCGTCGTTGAGGCTGCGCCGCAGGGTGTCCTCGAACGTGGTCAGCCCGCCCTCGCGGATCTTGGCCGGCGGCACGTTGATCTCGATGTTGAACTGGCCGAGCTCGGTCTGGAAGTCGGGGTCGGCGATCGCCTCCAGGGCGGCGGCGTTCTTCAGCGCCGGGTCGCCGTGCTCGTCGACCAGGTTGAGCTCCACCTCCATCCCGGTCATCGGGTCGTCGGTGTCGAAGCGGGCCTCGCGCAGCATCCGGGCGAACACGTCGAGGTTGCGGCGCACCTTCTCGCGGTGCCGCGTGCGGTCGGCGCGGGAGAACTCCTGTGCCTCGACTTCCTCACCCATGGGCCGACCCTAGGCCCTCGCCCGAGGCGCTGTCGTGGGTCAGCTCGTGGCCGGTCGGTGGTCCAGCCAGGACTGCTCGGTGCGCGCGATCAGGTCGTCGACGACCGCCTCGACGGTGCCGGCCCGCTCGTAGGCCGCCCGCTGCCGGGCCGCGCCGTTGTCGCCGATGGCGTGCTCGAGCAGGCCGACGGCCCGGTCGAGGTCGCCCGCCTCGCGCAGCGCCGGCTCGACGGTGGCGAGCAGCGCCTCGAGCACCTCGCGCGCCGGGCGCAGCTCGCGCTCGAGCGGGTGGACGAGCGACTCGGAGGTCCCGAACCGCGAGGCCCGCCACTGGCTGGCGCGCAGCGCCTCGGCCCGCCACCGGGGCACCGGCCGGCCGTCGGCCCAGTCCCGCGCCGCGGTCTCGACCAGGGCGCGAACCAGCACCGCGATCGCGATCGACTCATGCGGGTCGGTGCACACGTCGCAGACCCGGATCTCGACCGTCGGGTGCTCGACGGCGAGCCGGGCGTCGAAGTAGAGCATCCCGTGGTCGCGCGCGGCGCCGGAGTCGAGCAGCACCCGGCACGCCTCGCGGTAGCCCTCGACCGAGCCGAACGGCTCGGTCGGCCCGCGCTCGGCCACCGGGTCCAGACCTGGGCCCGCCAGGAGGCGTAGCCGGTGTCGCGCCCGTCGACGAACGGCGAGTTCGAGCTGACCGCCAGCAGGGTCGGCAGCCACGGCGCGATCCGGTCGATGACCGCCGACCCCCTCCTCGTCGGAGGCGATCTCGACGTGGACGTGCATGCCGCAGGTCCCGCCGGTGCGGGCGACCTCGCCGTACAGCTCGACCATGTCGCGGTAGCGGTCGTTCGAGGTGACCACCGACTGCTCGCCGGCGAGCGGCACGGTGCCGCAGGCGCCCGCGGCCAGCCCGGCCGCCCGGGCCGCCTCACCGGCGGTACGGCGGGCCGCGACCAGCTGCGCGAACGCGTCGTCGGCGTCGCGGGTCGGGTCGGTGCGGGTCTCGAGCTGGTGGCGGAACAGCTCGTGGTCGAGCTCGTCGGTCGCGGCCCGGGCCGCTGCCGGCCGGGGCCGTGCTCGCGGAACTCCTTGAGCACCCTCGGGGCGCGCAGGCGACCACCGCGCGGCTCCCCGGGTCGAAGAGCAGCAGCTCCTCCTCGATGCCGAGCGTGCGGACCATGCTCGAGGCGTACCCGAACCGGGCTCTGCGCACGCCTCAGCACGCGTCACGGCCGCCTCCCAGGCGTCCGGCGGCACGGCGTGCTGGAGCGCCTGGGCGATCAGGCCGGCGAGCGAGTAGTCCTGGTCGGCCTCGGCGCACCGGTCGAGCGCGCACCAGGCGAGCGCGCCCTGCCCCGCCTGCCAGGCGGCGAAGGCCAGCAGCGCGGCCGGCGCCGCGACCAGCGGGGTCGGGCGCGCGGCGCAGCACGTCGGCTCCAGAGCTGGACGTGGTCGCGGGAGCGTCTCCCGGGTGATCGGCGACCAGGCGGCGTCGCGCACCGCGGGCTCGAGCATCCCGCGCAGCAGCCGGGCGACCTCGCGGTCGTCGGGCGAGGTGCCGTCGCGGACATGTCGCTCGACCAGGCCGCGCACCCAGACCGCCTCTCCGGCCAGGGCGGCGGGTCGCCGGTGAGCTCGGCGAGCGCGCCGACGACCCGGGCGATCCGCGGCCGGGTCGGCGACCAGCGTCGCCCGCAGCTCCTCGCGCGAGGGGTAGGTGACCCGGCCGTCGACGACGGCGCGGGCGAGGAACGGGTGCGCCGAGACGTCGTAGGGCACGCCCCAGGGCGGGACGCCGGGGCGGGTGCCGACGGCGGGGTACCAGCGCTCGCCGTCCGCGCGCAGCGCGTCGACCACGTCGATCCGACGTCGCTCGAACGCGCGGGTCGAGCGCGCGGGCGGTGGCGGCGCCGAGGCGGGCGTCGCCGGTGTAGACGACGAACAGCACCCGGCGCACCCGGTGGCCGCGGGCCGGCTCGAGCAGCGACGACACGACCTCGGGGATCTCGTCGCGGGACCGGGGCAGGTCGACCCGGGCGTGGAACGGCCGCGAGGCGCCGAAGGTCAGCATCGCGACCGACTCGGAGGGCACGAAGCCGAGGACGACGGGCACCATCGCGAGCACGTCGTCGGGGGTGCGGGCGGTGAAGGTGGTGGGAGGTAGCGGTCATGGACCGAACCTCCCCGCAGGGTCGGACAGTTCGGGCCGGTCCGCGGGCCGCCCTGTGGAGAACGCGTGCGGAGACGCGACCTGTGGACGGAAGGTGGGCCGCGACCGGCACCGTCGGCGCCGCGCGGTAGTTTGCGGCCGTGCGGCGGATGCGTCGGTGCTCCACCTCGACCTGGACGCGTTCTTCGCCGCCGTCGAGCAGCGCGACAAGCCCTCGCTGCGCGGCAAGCCGGTCGTCGTCGGCGGCGTCGGCGGCCGCGGCGTCGTGTCGACGGCGTCGTACGAGGCCCGGGTGTACGGCGTCCGCTCGGCCATGTCGACGCGGGAGGCGCGCTCGCGGTGCCCGCACGCGGCGTTCCTCAGCGGCCGCTTCCACGCCTACCGCGACACCAGCGAGCGGGTGATGCGGCTGCTGCGCGAGGTCTCGCCGCTGGTCGAGCCGCTGTCGCTCGACGAGGCGTTCGTCGACCTGGCGCGGGCCGACCTGCCCGACCTCACGGTGCCGACGGTGACCGCGTTCGCCGAGGAGCTGCGCGAGCGGGTCGTCGAGGCCACCGGCGGGCTGACCGCGTCGGTCGGGATCGGCACGTCCAAGTTCATCGCCAAGGTCGCCAGCGACCTCGACAAGCCCGACGGGCTGGTCGTGGTCGTCGCCCGGCACCGAGCGGACCTGC
Organism: uncultured Actinomycetota bacterium; assembly: GCA_963716655.1. Taxonomy (GTDB): domain Bacteria; phylum Actinomycetota; class Actinomycetes; order Propionibacteriales; family Nocardioidaceae; genus Nocardioides. Next base: position 28,734 of record CAVQTV010000002.1, read on the forward strand.
TGCGCCCGATGGACGTCACGGGTGATCCCGGGCGTCGGCCCGGCCACCGCCGAGCGGCTGCGCCGGGTCGGCGTCCACACCGTCGCCGAGCTGGAGACGGATCAGCGAGGACGAGATGGTCCGGCTGCTCGGCAAGGCCAGCGGGCACTGGCTCTACCACCTCGCCCGCGCCGAGGACGACCGCCCGGTGGTCGCCGAGCGGGAGACGAAGTCGGTGAGCGTCGAGGGCACCTACGACACCGACCTCACCGACCGGAAGCTGATGGAGGGCCTGCTGACCCGGCAGGCGAACGACGTCGCCGGCCGGCTGCGCAAGCACGGGCTGTCCGGGCGCACCGTCACGATCAAGGTGCGGATGCACGACTTCACCACCCTGAGCCGGTCGAGCACGCTCGGCTCCCCCACCGACAGCCCCGGCACCATCGCCCGGCTGGCCCGCTGCGCTGCTGACCGACCTCGACACCTCCGGCGGCGTGCGGCTGCTCGGCGTCGGCGTCTCCGGCCTCGCCGACTGGGTGCAGGAGGACCTGTTCGGCGAGACGACCGAGGAGGCGGAGGAGCTGCCCGGAGGTCGAGGTGCCCCACCACTCGCGGCAGCACCTGGGCGCCCGGGATGGACGTCGTGCACACCGAGATGGGCCGCGGCTGGGTGTGGGGCTCGGGCCGCGGCGTCGTGACCGTGCGGTTCGAGACCGCGGAGACGCCGGCCGGCCCGGTGCGCAGCTACGCCGACGACGACCCGGCGCTCAGCGCCTGGCGACCACCGCTCGGAGGAGCCGCGACTGAAGCGGACCTGCTCGCCCGGCCGCAGCTGCGCGCACTGCCACAGGTCGTCGGGGTGCGACGACGCCGATCACCGGGTAGCCACCGGTCGGCGGGTGGTCGGCCAGGAACACCACGGGCCGGCCGCTCGGCGGCACCTGCACCGCGCCCAGCACCATCCCCTCGCTGGCGAGCTCGCCGTCCCGCGCCGCACGAGCGCCGGCCCGTCGAGGCGCAGCCCGATCCGGTTGGAGTCGGCGTCGACGACGTACGACGACCCGCACAGCACGTCCAGCGCGTCGTCGGCGAACCAGTCGTCGCGCGGCCCCGGCACGACCCGCAGCGGCCCGGTCCGCGGCGGTCGGGGTGCGTCGAACGCCGGCGGCTCGCCGGGTCGGCTCCCCCACCGGCAGACCGGTCGCCGGCCTCGACCCGCGGCGGGCCGACCCACGCGAGCGTGTCGGTGGAGCGCGAGCCGAGCACCGGCTCGACCGCGATGCCGCCGGCGACCGCGACGTACGAGCGCAGCCCGGTCGCGGGATCGCCGATGCGCAGCGCGCGCTCCGGCGGGCAGCCACTCGGCGCGCGGCCGCTGGTCGCGGACGGCGCCGGTGACCGCGACCCAGCAGCCGGCGTCGCTGCGCAGCACCAGCCCGCCGAGCAGCACCTCGAGCACGGCGGCGTCCGGGTCGTTGCCGACCACCCGGTTCGCCAGCGCGGCGGCCGGGGCGTCGAGCGCGCCCGCGCGCGGGACGCCGAGGTGCGCGAGGCCGAACCGGCCCCGGTCCTGGATCGTCACCAGCGGGCCGGTCTCGAGGACGTGCGAGGTCATCGCGGCCACGAACCTGACCCGGGTGCCCGGCGCCAGCAGCGCCGGCGGCTCCCGCGACTGGTCCCACAGCGTCGACGTCGGTGCGGCCGAGCAGCCGCCAGCCGCCCGGCGAGGCGGTCGGGTAGACGCCGCACCAGTCGCCCGCGAGCCCGACCGAGCCGGCCGGCACCGCGGGCGCGCGGCGACTCCAGCCGGGGTACGGCGAGCTCGCGCGGGCAGCCCGGCCAGGTAGGAGAAGCCCGGGCGCGAACCCGCAGAACGCCGCGACGTACTCGATCCCGGTGTGCCGCGCGACCACGCCGTCCACGTCGGTGCCCCACGCCTCGGCGACGAACGCCAGGTCCGGGCCGTCGTACGTCGACCGGGACCTCGACCAGCTCGCCCGCGGGCGCCTCGTCCGCCGGCGACCAGTCGCGCGAGCGCGCGACGAGCGTCGGTCGGCGACGCCGTCGAACAGCACGGTCTCGGCGGCCGGCACGACCTCGACGGCGTCGACCCGGCCGAGCGCGCCCAGGTCGCCAGCGCGAGGGCCGTCGGCGGCGTCGCCCACCTCGGCGAGGAACGCGCGGCGAGCCGACCGGGCGCAGCTGCATGGACGCAGTCATGGTCGTTACCGTGCGAGGGCGAAATGGGTGAAGGGCCCCCGGTGGTATGAGCACCAGGGGCCCTTCGGCTCGACCGGAAACGGTGACGCCCGGTCGACCGAACCGGTGCTCCGACCCCGCCGCCCCCGTCACCGGGCCGACGCCGCGAGTTGCCTCGCGGTGTGGATCCTTGCTCCTGTCCGATCCCCAGCCCTCCGTTTCCGGTGAGCTGGTAGGGAGAGTTCTACGGGACCGGGGTCACACCCCGCAAGGGGTCCGGCAGACAACCCACAGGTCCGTCCACAGATTCGGGCCCGTCATCCACAACAGGAGTGCACTCTCCACAGGATCCGGTCCAGACCTGTGGAGCGGTCGCAGGCCGACCGCGTACCGAAGGCACGAACGTCGAAACCGGCCGCCTCGAGCGACTCGTCGTACGGCGACCGCGTGCTCGACCGCGCCCGGGCTGTCGCCGTGCAGGCAGACCGAGTCGACCGTGCGCGGCCAGCGCCAGCGCCTGGGCCACGATCGCGTCCTGCGTCCTCGACCAGCGCACCGGGCTCCGACCGCGGCACCAGCCGGCCCGCCGGCGGTGTAGCCGCGGTCGGGGAAGCCCTCGTGGAACACCGTCCGCCCGGCCGCGGCCGCCAGCGTCAGCAGCGCCCCGGGCATGCCGAGCACCGGCAGCCGTCCCGAGCCGTCCAGCACCGCCCGCGCCTGCTCCTCGTCGTCGAGCACCCGGTGGTAGAGCGCGCCGTGCGGCTTGAGGTAGCGCACCGACGTCCCGGCGGCCGCGGCGATCTCGGAGAGCACGCCGACCTGGTCGGCCACCTGCTCGCGCAGCACGTCGGACGCGACGTCCGCGCGACCCGGCCGAAGTTCGCGCGGTCGTCGTACGACACCTGGGCGCCGACCGCCACGCCGCGCCGGGCCGCCTCCTCGCAGACCGCGCGCATGATCGCGGCGTGCCGGCGTGGTAGCCGCAGGCGACGTTGGCGCTGGTCACGACCGCGAGCAGCGCCGCGTCGTCGGTGACCTCCTCGCCGAGGTCGGCGTTCAGGTCGATCGGTCGGGGTGGCGCCACGCCCCGACGCTATCGTCGCGGCATGCAGCCCCCCGTCGCCGACAAGCGCCCCACGACCACGCGAGATCCACGGCCGACACCCGCACCGACGACTACGAGTGGCTGCGCGACAAGGAGTCGCCCGAGGTGACGGCGTACCTCGAGGCCGAGAACGCCTACACCCAGGAGCGCACCGCGCACCTCGCCGACCTGCGGCAGTCGATCTTCGACGAGATCAAGGCGCGCACCCGCGAGACCGACCTGTCGGTGCCGACCCGCAACCGCGGCTACTGGTACTACGGCCGCTCCTTCGAGGGCAAGGAGTACGGCGCCAGCTGCCGGGTCCCGGTCGCCGACCCGGACGACTGGACCCCGCCCGAAGCCCGCCGAGGACACCGCACCCGACCAGCCGGCGCTGCCCGGCGAGCAGGTGCTGCTCGACCTGGACGCGCTGGCCGAGGGCCACGAGTTCTTCTCCCTCGGCGGCTCGGCGGTCAGCCCCGACGGCAACCTGCTGGCCTACTCGACCGACGTGGTCGGCGACGAGCGCTACACGATCCAGGTCAAGGACCTCGACACCGGCGAGCTGCCGCGCCGACGAGATCACCGGCGCCCTCGGCGGCGCCACCTGGGACCGCGCCGGCGAGAACTTCTACTACACGACCGTCGACGAGACCTGGCGCGCCGACAAGATCTGGCGGCACCGGCTCGGCACCGACCAGGCCGACGACGAGCTGGTCCACCACGAGACCGACGGCCGGTTCTGGGTCGGCGTCGGCCGCACCCGCAGCGACCGGTTCCTGGTGGTCGCCAGCGGCTCCAAGATCACCTCGGAGTACCGCTTCCTCGACGCCGACGCCCCCGACGCCGGCTTCCGGTCGTTCGCCGAGCGGCGCGAGGGCCTGGAGTACTCCCTCGACCACGCGGTGATCGCCGGCGAGGACGTCTTCCTGGTGCTGCACAACGACACCGGCGCCGACTTCGAGCTGGCCACCGCGCCGATCGCGCCCACGCCCGCCGAGGACTGGCAGCCGCTGGTCGCCCACGACCCCGCCGTACGCCTCGAGGACGTGGACGCGTTCGCCGGCCACCTGGTCGTGCACCAGCGCAGCGACGGCCTCACCCAGCTGCGCATCCTCGAGCTCGGCGCCGACGGCGTGACCGACGACTACCTCGTCGAGTTCGACCACGAGGTCTACACGGTCGGCTCGGCCGGCAACCCGGGCTTCCACCAGCCGGTGGTCCGGCTCGGCTACACGACGATGGCGGTGCCGTCGTCGGTCTACGACTACGACGTCCGCACCCGCGAGCTCACCCTGCTGCGCCGGGCGCCGGTGCTCGGCGGCTACGACCCCGACGACTACGAGGAGCACCGGCTCTGGGCGACCGCCGACGACGGCGAGCGGGTGCCGATCTCGATCGTCGGCGCCGCGAGGGCGCGGCGCGCGCCGGCCCGGTGCCGATCCTGCTCTACGGGTACGGCGCCTACGAGGCCTCGATGGACCCGTACTTCTCGATCGCCCGGCTCTCGCTGCTCGACCGCGGCGCGGCGTTCGCGATCGCGCACGTGCGCGGCGGCGGCGAGATGGGCCGGCGGTGGTACGACGACGGCAAGCTGTTCCACAAGCAGAACACGTTCTCCGACTTCGTCGCCTGCGCCCGGCACCTCGTCGACACCGGCTGGACCACGTCCGGACGCGCTGGTCGCCGAGGGCGCGCAGCGCCGGCGGCCTGCTGATGGGCGCGGTCGCCAACCAGGCGCCGGACCTGTTCGCCGGCGTCGTCGCGGGCGTGCCGTTCGTGGACGCGCTCACCACGATGCTCGACGCGACGCTGCCGCTGACCGTCACCGAGTACGACGAGTGGGGCAACCCGGAGGCCGACCCGGCGGTCTACGACTACATGGCGTCGTACGCGCCGTACGACAACGTCGCGGCCGTCGACTACCCGCCGATCCTGGCCGAGACGTCGCTCAACGACACCCGGGTGCTGTACGTCGAGCCCGCGAAGTGGGTCGCCCGGCTGCGCGCGACCGCGTCCGGGCGCCGCGACTTCCTGCTCCGCACCGAGATGTCGGCCGGCCACGGCGGCGTCTCCGGGCGGTACAAGTCGTGGCACGACCGGGCGTTCTCGCTCGCCTGGATGCTCGACCGGATGGGTCTTTCCGGGGTCAAACCCTGAGAAGTCCCTGAGAGTACGCCGCCGAGGCAACTCCGCGGGCCGCTCGGACGTCATTCCTGACATGAAGGTTCAACGTTTGACCAGGGAATCCAAAGGTCACCGTGGACGTTGAACAGGACGTGTGGGGGGCGCAAGTGGCGTCAGTCCACCGACGGAGGAGGAGGGCGTCCCATGGCAACACGTACTGCAACCGGCGCCCGCGAGATCGAGGGCCGCGACAGCGTCGGCCTGTACCTCGACGAGATCGCCCGCAACCCGCTGCTCGACGCCGCCACCGAGGTCGAGCTCTCCAAGACGATCGAGGCCGGCCTGATGGCCGAGCACCTGCTCGCCGAGGGCCGCGTCGGCCGCAAGAAGGGCGGCGCCCCGATGTCGGCCACCCAGGACGAGCTCGAGTGGCTCGCCGAGGAGGGCCGCAAGGCCGTCCAGCACGTTCATCAACGCCAACCTGCGGCTGGTCGTCTCGATCGCGCGCAAGTACGGCCGCGCCCAGATGCCGATGCTCGACCTGATCCAGGAGGGCAACACCGGCCTGATCCGGGCGGTCGAGAAGTTCGACTACACCAAGGGCTACAAGTTCTCGACGTACGCCACCTGGTGGGTCCGCCAGGCGATCACCCGCGGCATCGCCCAGCAGGCCCGCGTCGTGCGGCTGCCCGTGCACGTGGTCGAGGAGCTCAACCAGGTCGGCGGCGCCCGCCGTACCCTCGAGCGCCAGCTCGGCCGTGACCCCGACCCGCGGAGATCGCCGCCGAGCTCGGCATGGACCTCGACCGGGTCCTCGACCTGATGTCGTGGGGCCGCGAGCACGTCAGCCTCGACTCCCCCGTCGACGAGGACGGCGACACCTCGCTGGGCGACCTGATGGCCCAGGAGACCTCGCCCGGGCCCGGACCTCACCGTGCTCGACGTCGAGTCCCGCGACCGGCTGAACTCCCTGGTCGGCCAGCTCGACGAGCGCGCCGCCGACATCATCCGGTCGCGCTACGGCCTGGTCGACGGCCGCCAGCACAAGCTGGCCGACATCGGCGCCGAAGCACGGCATCTCCGCCGAGCGGGTCCGCCAGCTCGAGCGGGAGGCGCTGCAGAAGCTCCGCCGCCTCGGCGACCCCGACCTGGCTGCCTGACGGCTCAGCTTCCTGACCGCAGGCTGCTCGCGATCAGGACCTCGCGCCACCGCGACCTGCGCGGAGGTCTTCGCGCGTCCCGGTGTTCTCGATGACGTACGTCGCGATCGCGCGCCGCTGCTCCCGGGTCGCCTGAGCCGCGATCCGGGACTCGGCGTCCTCGCGGGTCCAGCCCGCGGTCCCGGGCCATCCGCTCGATCTGGATCTCGGCCGGCGCGTCGACCACGATCACCGCGTCGAAGGTGTCGGCCCGCCCGGACTCGGCCAGCAGCGGGATGTCGTGGATGACCACGCCGTCCGTCGGGCGCGGACGCCTCGAGCTCGGCGTACCGCTCGAAGACCAGCGGGTGCACGATCCCCTCGAGCACCTTGCGCTTCGCCTCGTCGTTGAAGACGATCTCGCCGACCTTGGCCCGGTCCATCTCGCCGTCGGGGGTGAGCACCTCCGGCCCGAACGCCTCGACCACCTGCGCCAGCCCGGGCGTGCCCTTCGCGACCACCTCGCGGGCCAGCCGGTCGGCGTCGATCACGACCGCCCCGAGCTCGGCCAGGATCGCCGACACCGTGCTCTTGCCCGAGGCGATGCCGCCGGTGAGTCCCACTCGCATGGCGCCATCCTGCCGGATGGGGTGCCACAGCTGACGAACCTCAGGGCCGAGACGGGTTCAGGTCTTCCCCGGCGCAACTCTCGAGTGCCTCGGGACGCCAACCGTCGGCCTGTCCCACAGTGACCACCGCTCGAGTCGTCCCGTCCGCGCGAGCACGTCCGGCGCCTCCTGTTCCGTCCGAGTCTCCGTCCAGGTGCCCTCACATCGTCCGACGAGGTGGGGCCGACCGCAGGTTCCATCAACCGCGTGCGGGCCTTGCAGCGACCGTGATTCAGGCGTAGAATCGAACACATGTTCGACCAAGTGTCCAGTCTAGATGCCACCATCGTGGCTGACTGGGCGCGCCGACTCGACTCCCCCAGCCCCGATCTCCATGACGCAGGCCGGATCGACCTGATCCGCGCGCTCGAGGAGCTCAAGTGTGCCGCCGAGGCGATGCAGGCTGCGGTCAGCGCCGACTTCGACGCCTCTCAGCGTGCCGATCAGGCCGCACGCGGCATACCCAAGGAGCGACAGGGTCGCGGCATCGCGGCCCAGGTCGCTCTCGCGCGACGCGAGTCTCCGCACCGGGGCCAGCAGCACCTCGGTCTCGCCAAGATCCTCCGCGACGAGCTCCCCCACACGATGGCCGCGTTCCGAGCCGGGCGGATCACGGAGTGGAAGGCGACGATCGTGGCCCGCGAGACCGCCTGCCTGAGTCTCGACGACCGCCGGGCCGTCGACACCGATCTGGCCAGCAACCCGGAGCGGATCGAGGCGATGGGCGACGCGGAGCTGGCTGCGGCCGCGCGCGAGCACGCCTACCGGCTCGACGCGCAGTCGTACGTCGAGCGTCGGCGGCGGGCCGAGGCCGACCGCCGGGTGACCCTGCGACCGGCGCCCGACGTGATGAGCCAGCTCTCCACCCTGCTTCCGGTCAAGGCCGGCGTGGCCGTGTACGCCGCGCTCACCAGCCGAGGCAGACCGGCTCCGCGCCGCGGGCGACCCGCGTTCGCGCGGGCAGATCATGGCCGACACCCTGGTCGACCGAGTCGTGGGCAGCCGCCCGGCAGCACCCGGGTCACCCTCAACGTCGTCGTCAGCGACGCGGTGCTCTGGGGCGAGGCCGGAGCGGCCCACCTCGACGGCTACGGCCCGATCCCCGGCGACCTGGTGCGCGAGCTGGCCGGTTCCGACCCGTGCCTGGGTCCGCCGCCTCTACGCGCCGCCGGCGACCGGACCCTCGTGGCCATGGACTCCACGCAGCGACTGCTTCCCCGCGGCCTGATGCAGCTCATTCGGCTACGCGACCGGCGGTGCCGGACCCCGTGGTGCGACGCGCCAGTCCGGCACGGCGACCACGTCACCGCGAGCGCAGACGGCGGCGCGACGAGCGAGCCGAACACCCAGGGACTCTGCGAGTCCTGCAACCACAGCAAGCAGGCGCCGAACTGGCGGGCTGGACCGAGCCCGGGCATCCGGCACACGGTCGAGATCACCACCCCGACCGGCCACCGGTACCGATCGACCGCACCACCAGCGCGACCACCGCGGTTCGCCGAGACCCAGCCGGGCGTCTGGACGCTGGTTGCGTGAATACCTAGCGGTTCATCGCCTGCCACTCGCGCGGCGACATGTCGTACGCAGCGCGGAACCGCCGCGTGAAGTGGGCGGCGCTCGTGAAGCCCCACTGCTGGGCGAGCACGGTCACGGGGGTGCGCGTCCGCGCGAGCTCCTCGTGGATGCGCTCGAGGCGCTGCTCGATGATCCACGGCTCGAGATGGATCTCGGCACGCGCGCAGGTCCGGTACAGCTGGCGCAGCGACACGTGGAGCGCCGCGGCGATGCTGGCCGGACCCAGGCCGGGGTCACGGAGGTGCTGCCGGACGTACGCCGTGATGCGGAGCATCAGGACGTCGTCGAGCGCCTGGGCGCCGAGCCGCAGGTCCGGCGACACGCTCGTGACGAGGGCCCGCGCCAGCGCCAGTGTGGCCGTGCCGAGTGCGGCCGCGGTCGCTTCGTTCAGCTCGTCGCCGACCCGCCGTACCTCGGCGAGGTGCTGGCTGAACAGCGGAGCCAACGGGCTGCGTCCGACCTGTTCCAGCGCGGGGATCGCCAGCCCCTCGGGCACACCGAGCAGGTGCAGGGGCAGCTTGGCGGTGATCGTCCAGGTGTCGGAGACCTGGTGGACATAGGGCTCCGACATGTTCGTGGCCCAGACGGTGAACGGCTGGACGTCTCGCTCGTGGTCGCGCTGGACATGCCGGCCGCGGCCGCGGAGCGCGGACGTGACGGCCAGCAGCGGCTCGCCGTCGTCCCGCGCGGTCTGCCGCTGCGACCGGCTCAGGGTGTGCGCCGAGCACCGGGTGTCGTAGACCTGGATCCCGGCGAGGTCCCACAGGTCCATCTTCATGTGCAGGTGGTCGTCACCCCGGGCGGGCGTCATGAAGGTGGCTTCGGCCGCGCTCGTGATCGAGTCCACCAGCGCACCGTGACGCTCGCGGACCGGGACCGCATCACTGTCGAAGACGAGCATGGCTTCTTCCCTCATCAGCCGAGCACCCGACGCGACGAATCTAGCGGAGCGGTGTTGCCCCAGTGTGAAGAGAAGTTGCCCGACAGCGCCCAGTTGCGCCGGATCGGTGGCCCGCCGACCGATGGGCGGCGAACGATGGGAGCGCCCCGCACTCCCCCGACAGGAGCCGACATGACCGCGCCCGACACGATCGTCCTCGTCCACGGTCTCTGGATGACCCCACGCAGCTGGGAGGGCTGGGTGGCGCACTACGAGGCCAAGGGCTTCACGGTGCTGACCCCCGGCTACCCCGGCTTCGAGATCGAGGTCGAGGCCCTGCGCGAGAACCCGGACGTCATCGCGAACCTCACCGTGCCCGAGACCGTCGACCACCTCGCGCGCGTGATCGAGTCGGTCGACGACCCCGCCGATCATCATGGGCCACTCCTTCGGCGGCACGCTGACCCAGCTGCTGCTGGCCCGCGGCCTCGGCTCGGCCGCGGTCGTGGTCGACTCCGCGCCGACCGAGGGCGTGCGGGTGAACCCGATCTCCCAGGCGAAGTCGCTGTTCCCGGCCCTGAAGAACCCGGCCAACCGGCACAAGGCGGTCGGGTTCACGGCCGAGGAGTTCCACTACGCGTTCACCAACACCCTCACCGAGGAGGAGTCGCTGAAGGTGTGGGAGCGCTACGCGATCGCGGCGCCCGGCAGCTGGGTCTGGGAGTTCGGGCTGTTCGCGAACTTCAAGCCCGGCCACCAGGACACCTGGGTCGACTTCGACGCCGACCGGGCGCCGCTGCTGTTCATCGGCGGCGAGAAGGACCACATCATGCCGCCGTCGGTGAACAAGTCGAACGCCAAGCACTACCAGAAGTCCCCGGCGATCACCGAGTACCACGAGTTCGAGGGCCGCGACCACTGGACCTGCGCCGCTCCTGGCTGGGAGGCGGTCGCCGACCTGGCCCTGGACTGGGCTCTCGACCACGCCCAGCCGGAGCGGCCCTGGCTGACTGCCGCGCACCCCGCCTAGCTACGCCGGCACCGGACCCGGCGCCCGGGCACCGGCGGCCTCGGCGGTCGCCCGGCAGACCTCGTCCCAGGGCGTCGGGGCCAGCCCGAGCTCGCGCTCGATCGCGCTCGAGTCGAGCACGTAGGGCCGCTCGAACTGGTAGACGGTCTCGCGCATCTCCCGCAGCAGCGGCACCAGCCGGCCGCCGATGCCGAGCAACGCCCACGGCCAGCCCTTGACCTGCACCGGCTCTTGACCGGCCGCGCGGCACACGTCGGCGACGACCTGGGTCTGGGTGACCGGTGCGTTGGTGGGCGCGTGCCACACCCGACCCCAGGCGGCCGGCGCCTGGGCGACCGCGGCCAGCGCGCGACCCATGTCGCGGACGTCGGTGAACGAGTGCGGCTGGTCCGGGCGGCCGAAGACCCGCACCGGCTTGCCCTTCAGGGCGCGCGGCGCGACCTGCGGGATGTGCGCGTTGCCGGCCAGCGGACCCAGGTAGTCCGAGCCCCGCACCTCGACCGCCCGGATCCGGCCGGCGTCGTGCCGCGCCTTCGCCTCGGCCCACATCCCGGCCCGGATCCGGCCCTTGGTCCCCTGCGCCGCGTCGGGCATCCCCTCGACCATCGGCACGTCGACCGGGCCGTAGCCGTAGAGGCACGACGCGGTGACCAGCACCGCTCCGGTCCGCTCGGCGGCATCCAGGAACGCCTCGGCGACCGGCGGCCAGTACGTCGGCCACACCAGTGTACGACGGCGGGTTGATGCAGTTGTAGAGCGCGACCGCCCCGGTCGCCAGCTCGGTCAGCCGGTCGGCGTCGGCCGCGTCCGCAGCCGCGCGGCGGACGCCCGCGAGGTCCGGCCCGGCGCCCGAGCGGCTGACGAGCAGCACCTCGTGGCCCTCGGATGCGAGCTGGGTGGCGGTAGCGCGGCCGACCGGCCCGGCTCCGACGACGACGTGCAGTTCGGACATGGTTCCTCCTGGAGATCGAAACGAGAGCACCGCTCTCTGTTTCTCCAGCGTGGCACGACTCTCCGACGGAAAGCAAGAGCACTGCTCTCGAAATGTGGCACGATGCCCCCATGCCCCGCCTGTCCCGCTCCGAGAACCGCGCCGAGCAGACCCGCGCCATCCTCGACCGCGCCCGCGCCCAGCTCGCCGAGGTCGGACCGGCCGCACTGTCGGTCCGTCAGATCGCGCGCGACGTCGGCATGGTCTCCTCGGCCGTCTACCGCTACTTCCCGAGCCGCGACGAGCTGCTGACCGCGCTGATCGTGGAGGCGTACGACGAGCTCGGCGACGCGGTCGAGCGCGCCGACGCCGCGGCCGGCCGACGACCTGGCCGCGAGGTTCCGCGCCGTCTGCCACGCCATCCACGACTGGGCCCGGGCGAACCCGCACGAGTACGCGCTCGTCTACGGCTCCCCCGTCCCCGGCTACGCCGCCCCCGACACCACCGTGCCCGCCGCGGCCCGGGTCACCGGGGCGTTCCTGCGCCTCGCCCAGGAGTCCGAGGGCCGACCCCTGGGCGTACCGACCGCGCCCCTGACCGACGCGGAGAGCGCCGCACTGGAGCCGGTCCGCGAGGCTCGCGCCCGGTCAGCGACGAGCGGCTGCTGCGCTGGCTGATGGCGTGGAAGACGGTGTTCGGGCACGTGTCCCTGGAGCTGTTCGGCCACATGCACCGCGGGGTGCTCGACTACGACGCACACTTCACGCAGGTGACCGACCAGCTGGCCGCCGACCTGGGGCTCTAGCCGGCGAAGCGGCGGCGGTACTGCTGCGGGCTGAGCCCGCGCACCCGGGCGAAGTGGTGGCGCAGGGTGGCGGCGTTGCCGAACCCGACCTCGTCGGCGATCCAGTCGATCGAGTGGTCGGTGCGCTCGAGCATCTCCTCGGCCGCCTGCACCCGCTGCTTGGTGACCCAGGAGTGCGGGGTGGTGCCGGTCTCGGCGCGGAAGCGCCGGGCGAAGGTGCGCGCCGACATGTGGCTGCGCCGGGCCAGCGTCTCGACGCCGAGGTCCTCGCCGAGGTTCTGGACGATCCACTGCAGCAGCGGGCCGAGGGTCTCGGCGTCGCAGTCGGGCACGGCGTTCGCGATGAACTGCGCCTGGCCGCCGTCGCGGTGCGGGGGTACGACGATCCGGCGCGCGGTCGCGGTCGCGACCCGGGCGCCGAACTGCTCGCGCATCAGGTGCAGCGACGCGTCGATGCCGGCGGCCGAGCCGGCGCCGGTGAGGACGGTGCCGTCGTGGCAGTAGAGGACGTCGGGGCAGACCTTCGCCTCGGGGTACATCTCCGACAGCAGGTCGGTGTAGCGCCAGTGCGTCGTGCACTCGCGGCCGTTGAGCAGCCCGGCGGCACCGAGCTCGAAGACGCCCGAGCAGTGCGCGTAGATCAGCGCGCCGCGCTCGTACGCCGCGCGCAGCGCCGCCAGGACCAGCGGGTCGCTGTCGAGGAAGTCGCTCTTCGGGCTCAGGCAGACCAGGTCGGCGTCCTCGGTCGCCTCGAGCCCGCGCTCGACGTACATGTCGAAGTCGGAGCGGCCCCGCACCCGGCCCGGGCGCGGCGTGCAGACCTGGAAGTCGAAGACCGGCGTGTCGTCCTCGGGGTGCGTCCGGCTCGCCCCAGACCTCGACGAGCGAGCCGAGCCCGAACGGCTCGGCCCCGTCCTGGACGATCACGGCCACCTTGTGCATGCGCACAGCCTGCACCACCAGTGGCAGAAAATCAACGGACCATGGCTTTTCTGCCACTGGTGGCAGAAAAGCCACCGGCGCATGATTACTGCCATGACCTACCTGATGATTCTCCTCCTGATCGTGACCGCGATGAGCGTGGCGAGCATCCGCCTGCTCGTCCGAGACGGCCGGGGGCCGCAGCGCCCGCCGGTCTCGCACTGGGACGACGCCCGGTTCCGGGCGCCCCTCGCGCACTGACCTCCCCACCGGCCTCACTCGTCGGGGCAGACGGACTGGTAGGGCTGGGCGGGCAGGAACTCTTCCCACTCCTCCTCGGTCAGGTTCCGTCCGGCCATCTGGCAGGCGAAGTCGATGGCCCGGTCGAGGTCGGTCTCCCACCGGTAGACCTTGCCGTCGTACGACGCGATCGCCACGTCGTGGCTGTCGCCGATGAACTGCGCGCCGGCCGGGACCGGGTCTCCCTGGTGGGGTGGGTACACGGTGCCCAGCAGGTCCAGCGTCGTGGCGTCCCACAGGCTGACCCCACCGTCGGTCGCCCCGGAGACCAGAAGCTCTCCGTCGTCCGAGTAGTCGAGCCAGAGCACCGCGGCGCCGAGGCCGGCGGATCGCTGCAGTTTCTCTCCGGTCGAGACGTCGATGGTCACGATCTCGCCGGTATCCCCCGCCACCGCGACCGTCGAGCCGTCCGGAGAGGCAACCGAGGCGTTCGCAACCAGGTCCAGGTCGCCCTCGGACAGGACGTCGCCGGTGCTGACGTCGATCACCCGCCAGTGCCCTGCGGTGCCGTCGCCGGAGCTTCGTGGACCATCGCGGTGCTCCCGTCCCCGATGGCGGTGACATTGCGTATCCCGCCGGTCGGGTCGGCGATGGGGATCTCGAAGGCCTCCCCCCGTGGTCGAAGGGTCTCGGCGTCGACGACGAAGGTCCGTTCGGAGTCGACCACGAGCAGGCTGCGACCCTCGTCGACGTACGCCAGCCCATGGACGCCGCCGTCGACGATGTCCTTCTTCCGGACGAGCTCACCCGTGGTGGAGTCGAGCACGGTCACGGTGCCGGGCGCGCACGAGTCGTCGCACCAGTACCCGACGTACCGCCCACCGTCGGGATGCCAGGTGCCCCAGGACCGGGCGTCCTCCACCGCCGGGAGGCGCGTCGGCGGTGTCCGTTCTCCGGTGGCGGTGTCGACGAACCGGACCCATCCCTGGCCCGTGTCGTCGAGCCAGCGTAGGCCACCTGCTGCCCGTCCGGGGAGAGGTCGGCGTGCGCGAACACCTCGGCGTCGCCGACCTGGGTCGTCCGCTGCAGGTACGTGTCCTCCGCCGACAGGTCCCAGGTGCGCAGCATCGAGTCGCCGCCGCCCTCGTAGACCAGGTCACCGTCCGGGCTGAAGCCGACGCCCCACTGAGCGGGGGTGTCCCACCGTTCCAGCGGCCGGCCGGTGGCGGTGTCCCAGACGATGAGCTCACCGTCCTCGGAGTGCGACCCCACCAGCGAGCCGTCGGGCGAGAACCGGATGTCGCGGACCGGGTCCTGGTGTCCACGCAGCGTGCGGACCGTCGCTCCGGTGGAGGCACTCACCACGAGCGCCGTCTTGCCCGTGAACGCCTCACTCGTGTCCCCGACTGCCAGCAGGGTCCCCTCGGCGTTCACGTCGAGAGGCGGGGCCGACCATGACGTCCCCGCGCCGCCAGATCCGCTCGCCCGTCGCCAGGTCGTACGCCGTCAGCGGCCAGTCCGTGTAGAGGATCCGACCGTCCGGGCTGAGAGCCACCCCCTGGGGATCGGTTCCGGTCGGCACCCGGACGGGAGGCGTGGACGGGGAGCGGAGGTCCCAGACCACCGCGTAGCCCGGGTCCACCCAGTGAGGAGCATCTTCGGGCCAGTTGGACCGTATGCACGGTGGCGGCCAGGTAGCGGCCGTCGGCGCTGAACCGGACGTCGTACCCCCACACCGGCTTGCCGCCGGGGACGTCGAGCTTCGTCGTCGGCTGCATGGTGTTCGGGTCCAGCAGGCGCACCGGCTCGGTGGACTCTGGTCCCGTACCGGATCACGGCGAGCTGCCTGCTGTCGGGGCTGAACTCCGACCAGAGGAATCCCGGCCCGTCTCCGGAAGGATCTGCGTCGTAGCTGCGCAGCAGCCGGTTGGTGGAGGCGTCGTAGAGGTGCATCCGGTTCTGATCGTCCGAGATCGCGATCCAGCGGCCGTCGCGACTGACGGCAAAGACCTCCAGGTAGCCGCCTGCGGGCGGCGCCGAACGGACGAGTGCGGGACGCTTCGCCAGCGCGGTCACCAGGTTCGCCCGGGTCTCCGGCGAGTCATCCAGCCGCGCACCCGCAGCCGCGAGCAGCAGCGAGAGGCTGATGTCGTCGGTGAGCTGGGCCCGGGCGCCGACCCGTCGCGCGTCTGCGGAGACGGCCAGCCTGTTCCGCCTGTGCGGCGTTCTCGTTCGCTCGGTCGGACTGGACGGCGGCCAGGACCCCGGCGACCAGGGCGAGGACGAGGAGTACGGCGGCGCCGCCCAGCGCGATCCGGAGCCGGCGGATCAGCCGGGCCTGCGCACGTGCTCGCTCGACGATGCTCTGCTGCTCGGCCTCGGCGTGGCGGGAGGACGCCTCGAGGAACTCCCGCTCGACCTCGGTGAGGGCGGTGTCCTTGTCGGCGCGCCAGTCGAGCGCCCTGGCCAGCCGGACGCCGCGGTAGAGCTCGCTGTCAGGACGGCCGAGCGCCTCCCAGGCGTCGGCGGCGGCCGAGAGGTGGTGACGGATCCGTTGGCCCTCGACGTCGTCGTCGAGCCAGCCGCGGAGCCGGGGCCAGGCTCGGGTGAGGGCTTCGTGGGTGATCTCGAGGGCGCCGTCGTCGCTGGTGACCAACCTGGCGGTGACCAGCATCTCGATGAGCTGCTCGTGCTCGGGGTCGGTGCCGACCAGGCGCCGCGGCACCCGGGTGCGCACCGGTTCGCCCTCGGGGCCCGGAGAGACCAGGCGAAGGACGAGGTCGCGCAGCAGGTGTCGACGTTCCACCCCGACTCGTGAGTAGAGACCTTCGGCCGACTGGGCCACGGCTCCGTTGATGCCGCCGCTCGCGCGGTACCCGGCCACGGTGAGCGTGCTGCCCTCGCGTCGCTTCCAGGTCTCCAGCAGCGCGTGCGACATCAGGGGCAGCGCCCCGGGGTCGTTCCTGACCTCGCGGACGAGGAGGTCGACCAGACCCGGCTCGATCAGCAGCCCCGCTTGACGGGCAGGTGTCTCCACCGCGGTGCGCAGGCCCTCCTCGTCCAGCCCACCGACCAGGTACATCCCGCGTTCGACGAGCCGGCTGAAGCCCGTGTGGGTGGCGAGGTCGGCCAGGTGGTCGGCGCGCAGGGCGACGACCACGGTCCGGTTCGCGGCCTCGGCGGTCAGGGCGCGGAGGAACTCCCGCTGCTCCTCGGGGTCCTCGCACAGCGAGAACAGCTCCTCGCACTGGTCGATCAGCAGGGCCGCCCCGCGCGGGGCATGCGCGAGAGCGGTCAGCGACTCCATGGGGTGGGCGCCGGGCGTGATCGTCACACTGGGTTGCCCGCGACGTCGCAGGGCTGCCGCCACCCCGGCCCGGAGCAGCGAGGACTTGCCCGAGCCCGAGGGCCCGACCAGGGCGAGCACCGAGGTCCGCGCCAGGATCTCCAGGCAGGCGGCCACGTCGTCGTCCCGCCCGAAGAACCAGTCGGCGTCCTCGACGCCGTACGGCCTGAGGCCCAGCCACGGACAGGTGGCCGACGGGGCGGGCGCATCAGCCACCAGCAATGAGGCTGTCCTGCCGGAGGATCGACGTCTCCAGCGCGACCACGTCGGGGCCCGGATCGATGCCCAGATGCTCGGCCAGGACCCCCTTGAGCTGGTGGATCGTGCGCAGCGCCTCGCCCTGCTGCCCGGACTGGTACTGCGCGCGGGCCAGCAACACCCAGCGGTGCTCACGCAGCGGCGCGGCGCGGACCAGGACCTGCGCCTCGGAGAGGACCTCGCGGTACCGCCCGGCCCGCAGCAGAGCGTCGACCCGGAGCTCCTCGGCCTCCAGGCGCAGCTCGGACAGCCGCGTGCCGGCCGCAACGGCCGGCTCCCAGCTCTCCAGGTCGGCGAAGGCTTCCCCGTGCCACAGGGCCAGCGCGTCGGTCAGCAGGTACGCCGCCCGGTCGGCCTCGCCGAGGGTGAGCAGCTCGCGGGCCCGGCCGACCTGGTCCTCGAACCGCAGCGAGTCCACGTCCTCGGTGGGCAGGTGCAACGCGTAGCCGTGCGGTGACGTCTGGACCGCCTCCCGCCCCAGCACCTTGCGGATCCGGACCACGCAACCCTGCAGGATCTTGCCGGCCGACGCCGGAGGGCGCTCGCCCCAGAGCGCGTCGGAGAGCTGGTCGGCGCTCACCGGATGTCCGGGGTTCGTCGCCAGCGATGCGAGAACCACCCGGTCCCGCCGACCCAGCTCTCCCGAGCCGTCCACCGTCAGCGGGCCGAGCACCCTGATGCCCATCCGCTCACAGTCCTCCCGGGCGCTGGCGCCGTCAACGGGGTCGATACCGCGGCGATACCGGTCCCGCACCACTGCGATACCCGCCGATGTCACAACGGAGACCCAGACCGGGGCCACCAGCCCCACAACCCAAGGGGACACCTCATGAACACCACCAGCACCCGCCACACCGCGGCCACCCTCGCCACGGCCACCGCCGTCGCGGCCGCACTGACCATCATGTCCGCCACCGCCCCCACGGCCGCCAGCGCACACCGGCCCGACCCCTTCGCCGCACCGGACACGCAGTGCGTCGGAGGCACCGGGACCGTCGGCAGCGCCGGGACCGTCGACATCGCCCTGGACATCGCGCACCGCAAGGCCCAGATGGCGCAGTACTACGTCGACCACGCCCAGGAGCTCCACCAGCGGGCCGCTCGCTGAACCTCCGCATAGGCCCCGCTCGGCCGCCTCGACGAGGTCTCACGTCGGGCGGCCAACGGCCATTTCGGCCCTCAGTCGGGCAGCGGCTGAAGGGTGGTCTGCTCGATCCGCTTGATCCGGTTCTTGAGCCGCTTGAACTGGTCCCGCTGGGACTTGGTCATCTCGGCCGGCCGGTTGGCGAGGTTCCAACGCTCGAGCGGGTCCTTCCTCAGGTCGTACATCTCCCACTGGGTCTCGCGCCGGCCCTTGGGGTCGTAGTACTTCGCCAGCTTCCAGCGCTTCTCGCGCACGGCGACGATGTGGTTCGGCTGCCGGACGTAGGGTCCGTGCTTCTGGCCGGCATAGGCGTCGTCGTACGTGAAGACGATCCGGTCCTGGGTCGGCCCCGACGGCGTGCCCAGCACGTGGCCGGAGTAGTCGACACCGCGCCACTCCGGGTTGCGGGCCTCCTCGGGTGCCTCGACCAGCGAGGCCAGCGTCGGCAGCATGTCGACGTGCGACACCAGCTGCTGCACCTTGCGCGGCGCGGGGAACAGGTCCGGGTTCGAGTAGATGAGCGGGATCCGCAGCGTCTCCTCGTAGAAGTTGAAGTTCTTCTGCTGCATCTGGTGGGCCATGCCCATCTCGCCGTGGTCGGAGGTGCGCACCACGATGGTGTCGTCGAGCTGGCCGTTCGCCTCCAGCGTGTCGAGGACGTCGCCCAGGTAGCCGTCCATGAGCTTCATCAGGTTGCCGTAGAAGTTCAGGTAGTTGCGCTTCTCCTCGACGGTCCGCGGGCTGCCCGGCGAGCCGGAAGATGTTGACGAACTGCTGCTGCGCGCTCGGCTTGGTCGACAGGTCCTCGTTGTGGGTGACCGGGATGCCGATGTCGCCGTCGTACCACGAGGCGTCGCCGTACCCGGCCTGCTCCCACTTCGGCGGGTCCATGGTCGCCGGGCCCGGATAGAACAGCACGTCGTGCGGGTTGATCAGCGAGACGATCAGGCACCACGGCTGGCTCGCCTCGGCCCGGGCGTTGAGGAAGGCGTGCACGCCCTCCTCGCCGTCCTCGACCGGGCCGTCGGCGTTCAGGTAGCGCCCGTCGTGGTCGGCGACGCCGCCCCCGGCCTCGGCGATGTCCTGGTTGGCGCCGCCGTCCGGCGTAGTTCCAGCGGGAGAAGCCGTACTGCGCGAGGTCCGCCTGGCGCTCCAGTTGCCGGTCAGGGTCCCGTCCGGGTTCGCGTGATGCCGTCGAGCGGCTTGGACAGGTGCCACTTGCCCTTGAACACGACCTCGTAGCCGGCCGCCGCCATCACCGACGCGAGGTTCGTGAGGTCGGGCGAGAGCTCGTCCTGCGGGAAGTCCGGGGCCGGCATGTCCAGCTCGAGGGTGTTCTTGACCTCGTGCTGCGCCGGGTAGAGCCCGGTGAAGAGCGTGGCCCGCGACGGCGAGCACATGCACGCGTTGCAGAACGCGTTCTCGAAGGAGACGCCGTTCTGCTTGAGCCGCATCTGGTTGGGGAGGTTCTCCTCCTCCCAGCCCTGCGGGAAGTGCTGGATCTTGCGCTCCTGGTCGGTGATGAAGATCAGGATGTTCTTCCCGGCTGCGGCCGACTCGGCCGCGCGGGCGGGGTCGGCGTACGCCGCGGCCTCCGCGGCGGTCAGGGCGAGGGCCGGCGGCGCGGCCGCGGCGGTGGTGAGCAAGCTCCGTCTGGTGATCATCCGGCAGACCCCTTCATTGGCCGGTCGGCACGACCATAGGACGAGGGCAGCGGGCACGTCCGGCGAAATGACGACGACCCGCCCGAAAGTTCGGGCGGGTCGTCGGTGGTTCAGACAGCTAGCGGGCCTGGATCAGGAAGCGCCGCCGGTCAGCTTCTCGCGGAGCGCCTGCAGCGCCTCGTCGGAGGCGAGCGAGCCGCCGCCCTCGGCCTCCTCGGCCGACGTCGTCGCCACCGCTGGAGTACGACGTGGCCTCGCCGGCCTCGGCCTCGGCGACCTTGGCCTCGGCCTGCTGCTTGACGTGCGCCTCCCAGCGAGCGTGCGCCTTGGCGTACTGGTCCTCCCAGACCGCGCGCTGGTCGTCGAAGCCCTCGAGCCACTCGCCGGTCTCCGGGTCGAAGCCCTCGGGGTAGACGTAGTTGCCCTGCTCGTCGTAGGTCGCGGCCATGCCGTAGAGGGTGGGGTCGAAGTCCTCGACGTCACCCGCGGCAGCGGTCTCGTTGGCCTGCTTGAGCGACAGCGAGATCCGGCGACGCTCGAGGTCGATGTCGATGATCTTGACCATGACGTCGTCGTTGACCTGGACGACCTGCTCCGGGATCTCGACGTGACGCTCGGCGAGCTCGGAGATGTGCACCAGGCCCTCGATGCCCTCCTCGACGCGGACGAACGCACCGAACGGCACCAGCTTGGTGACCTTGCCCGGGACGATCTGACCGATCTGGTGGGTGCGGGCGAAGTGCTGCCACGGGTCCTCCTGCGTCGCCTTCAGCGACAGGGAGACACGCTCGCGGTCCATGTCCACGTCGAGGACCTCGACGGTGACCTCGTCGCCCACGGCGACGACCTCGGACGGGTGGTCGATGTGCTTCCACGACAGCTCGGAGACGTGCACCAGACCGTCGACGCCGCCGAGGTCCACGAACGCACCGAAGTTGACGATCGAGGAGACGACACCCTTGCGGATCTGACCCTTCTGGAGCTGGGTCAGGAAGCCGTGGCGAACCTCGGACTGGGTCTGCTCGAGCCACGCACGACGCGACAGGACGACGTTGTTGCGGTTCTTGTCGAGCTCGATGATCTTCGCCTCGAGCGTCTGGCCGACGTACGGCTGCAGGTCGCGGACGCGACGCATCTCGACGAGCGAGGCGGGCAGGAAGCCGCGCAGGCCGATGTCCAGGATGAGACCACCCTTGACGACCTCGATGACGGTGCCCTCGACGACGCCGTCCTCTTCCTTGACCTGCTCGATCGTGCCCCAGGCGCGCTCGTACTGGGCGCGCTTCTTGGACAGGATCAGGCGGCCTTCCTTGTCCTCCTTCTGGAGGACCAGGGCCTCGACCTTGTCGCCCACGGAAACGACCTCGTTGGGGTCGACGTCGTGCTTGATCGACAGCTCGCGCGAGGGGATGACGCCCTCGGTCTTGTAGCCGATGTCGAGGAGGACCTCGTCGCGGTCCACCTTGACGATGGTGCCTTCGACGATGTCGCCGTCGTTGAAGTACTTGATGGTCGCGTCGATCGCGGCGAGGAAGTCCTCTTCAGAACCGATGTCGTTGACCGCGACCTGGGGCGCGTCGTAATCGGGAAGAATAGAGATGGTGCTCGTCATAAGGGAGGTAGTTCCTTGGATGGATGGAGTCGTGCGGGCACGTCGAAGGTCTGTTTCACTGACCCGCTTGGCGATGAGGGCGTAGCGAGCGAGCGTCCGCTCCGTCTGGGACCCGGGCAGACCTCCGGCGCACCCTCAAGACTACGCGGGGGGCTCCGACGTACGTCCAACCGGCGAGCGCACCGGTCCGACGGCTGGCTACGCTCCGCAGCGTGGAGAACCATCCCCCGGTGCGGGTCGAGCGCCGGCCGGTGACCGAGGAGGAGTCCCGCCGGGCCAACGGGCCGGACTGGGACCGGTACGCCGACGAGTACCAGGCCACCCACGGCGAGTTCCTCGGCGACGCCGGCTTCGTGTGGGGTCCCGAGGGGCTGACCGAGGCCGAGGCCGGGGTGCTCGGCGACGTCGCCGGGCCGCGACGTGCTCGAGGTCGGCTCCGGCGCCGGGCAGTGCTCCCGCTGGGTGCGCGCGCAGGGCGGCCGGTCCTACGGCCTCGACCTGAGCCTCCGGCAGCTCCAGCACTCGCGCCGCATCGACCTCGAGACCGGCGTGCCGGTGCCGTCGGTGCTCGGCACCGCGACCGCGGCTGCCGTTCGCCGACGACTCCTTCGACGTCGTGTTCTCGTCCTTCGGCGCGCTGCAGTTCGTCAGCGACATCGCCGACGCGGTCGCCGAGACCGCGCGGGTGCTGCGCCCCGGCGGTCGCTACGCGTTCTCGATCACCCACCCGACCCGGTGGATGTTCCCCGACGACCCGGGCGAGGAGGGGCTGGTCGCGAGCCAGTCCTACTGGGACCGCACGCCGTACGTCGAGGTCGACGACGAGACCGGCGTGGTGTCGTACGTCGAGCACCACCGCACCCTCGGCGACTGGGTCGCGCTGCTGGCCGGCCACGGCTTCGTGATCACCGACCTGCGCGAGCCGGAGTGGCCCGAGAACCACGACCGGGTCTGGGGCGGCTGGTCGGCCGTCCGCGGCCGGTTCACGCCCGGGACCGCGATCTTCGGCGCCCGGCTCGGCTGACCGAGCCTCAGGCAGAGACCGGCAGCGACGGCGGCGTCGTCTGCGTCCGCGTCGTCGGCGGTTGCGCGCGGCGATCAGCAGGGCGGCACCGGCGACAGGCACAGCGCGCCGCCGACGAAGCCGATGATCGGCAGGTAGACCGTGATCAGGTTGAGCAGCAGCAGGTTGCCCTCGGCGTCGTCGGCGAACTGCTCCTGCTGCTCCTCGGTGAAGCCGATCTTCAGGTCGAGGACCTGGGTGCCGTCCGTCGAGGTAGCGCTGCTGGTCCTGGGTCTGCTGCTGGATCGCGCCGGTCTTCGGCTCGACCCAGATCTCGATGTGGTT
The DNA here is from genome assembly GCA_963716655.1 of uncultured Actinomycetota bacterium. Lineage (GTDB taxonomy): Bacteria > Actinomycetota > Actinomycetes > Propionibacteriales > Nocardioidaceae > Nocardioides. Next base: position 51,685 of record CAVQTV010000002.1, read on the forward strand.
GTCGTAGGTGCCGGGGATGCCCTCGGCGACTTCGATCGGAGCGTCGTCGATGTCGATCGTGGTAGACGTAGCAGTCGATGCCCAGGAGCGTCTCTTCGCGGTCGTAGACGGCGGGCAGCGCCACGCCGATGGTGCCGTCCCAGTAGCGGTAGTCCTTCTTCTCCGTGTCGAACGGCCACTTGTTGACCAGGCCCTCGTGCGGCGGCCAGCCCTCCGGCATGACCGCGTTCTCGAAGTACTTCTCGTCGTTGACCGGCATCGCGGTGTACCGGTCGCTCGCGAAGACGTCGGTGGTGATGCTGACGATGCGCGGGTCGACCTCCTCCCGGCCGGGGCCTCGGGGCACTCCGGCGCGTCGTCGATGTCCATCCAGACGCAGGTGTTCTGCGACCAGACGACGACGTCGTCGTCGGAGGCGTCGGTGTCGACCTTCGTGACGCTCCGGACCTTGACCGGCTGCTCCTCGCCGAGCTCACCGGTCGCGCCGTCGAGCTTCTGCAACGGTGCCGTCGAGGGCGGTGGTCTGGTTGACGTCCAGCGGGGTCTTCTTGACCACCTCCGGCGCCCACGTCACGCAGAGCGTGCCGACGACGAGCAGGAAGGCGCCCAGCCCGAGCAGCACCAGCCCGAACCACTTGCGCTTCACTACGTCCGCTCCCAGGATGAGTGTCGATCCGGTGACCGTAGCGCAACCCTTTCGGCGGCGGCGACCTCTCCGTGGCACGCCGGCACCGGCCCTATAGTGAGCCCGTGTCCGCCAGCACCCACGTGTCATTGGAGGACACCTCCCCCAGGGATCCGCTGTCGGACCGGGCAGGGCAGGTCGCGGCACTCACCGGTCTCCGCGGTTTCGCGGCTCTGATGGTCGTGCTCGTGCACGTCTCGGTGCGCACCGACTATCCCTGGGTCGGCCTGACCAACTACGGCCCGGTGAGCCTCTTCGTCCTCTCCGGCTTCCTGCTGTACCGGCCGTGGGCTCGCTGGATCATGCACCTGGCCGACCGACCGAACGTGAAGGTGTTCGCGCGCCGTCGCGTCGCGCGGATCTTCCCGGCGTACCTCACGGTGCTCTTCGTGGTCGCCCTCGCCTATCCCCCATCGCGGCCGGAGGGCGCCGACGGCTGGTTCTACGCCGTCACGCTGACCTGGATCTACGAGCCTGGGCAGTTCCCCACCGCCCTAGCCCAGACCTGGAGCCTCGCCACCGAGCTCTCCTGGTACGTCGCACTCCCGGTCATGGCCGGCGTGACCGGGCTGGTCGCTCGCCGCTGCTCTCAGCGCACTGGGTTCTGGATCGCGACCGGCCTGATCACGCTCGCGCTCCCCATCACCGTTGCCTGGCGTTGGTGGGTGCACGCCAACGACCTGGCGATCAACTTCACCTACTCGTTCTGGCTCCCAGGCTTCCTCGTCTGCTTCGCCGGCGGCGCACTCGTTGCCCACTTCGCGGAGGGGATCAAGGCGGGGATCGTGTCCGTGTCGTGGTTCCGCCGGCTGGCGGCCGACCCGTGGGCGCTGCTGGTGTTCGCGGCGGTCGCCGCCCTCGTCGCCACCTCTGCGCTCGGCGGCCCCGACGGCTACATCGTGCGCACGTTCGCCCAGCAGCAGGTCCGGTTCGCTGGAGCAACGATCGTCGCGCTCACCCTTCTCACGGTGGTTGTCTTCAGCGGCATGAGCTCGCCGTTCACCCGGCTGCTCAGCACGTCGTGGTTCAACGCCCTCGGACGCTGGTCCTACGGCATCTACCTGTGGCACCTGCCGCTGATCGCGATCCTGGAGTCACAGATCCCGTACCCCGACGGACCGGCCGACCTCATCCTCCGCCTGGCCCTGATCCTGGGACTCTCGGTCGTGCTGGGCGCGGCGACGTACGCGTGGGTCGAGAAGCCGGCGATCGCCTGGTCGCACCAGCCGCTCACCGGCGGCGGGAGCGCCTCACGTCACGGAGACGACGCCGTCCGGCGGACCGACGAGACGGCGGACGCCGCGCCCAGGCCCACCAACAGCAGCACGACGGCGACCCAGCCGACCGAGGCGCCGAGCACCAGCCGGCCGACGTCCACTCCGGGCGAGTAGCGAACCGTCACCACCGACGATCCCGCGGGCACGACCCAGCCCTGGGCCCAGCCGTCCACCGTGGCTGCCTCGAGGGGCTCCCCGTCGGCGCTCGCCCACCAGCCGGCACCCGCTGGCAGGCCGAGTACGAGCGTCCGCTCGTCGTCTGCGGCCGCGAGGTCCAGGCTGATCGGGTCGCCGTGGGCGGTGCGCCCGAGGACGTCGGTCCCGACGGGCGCCGGGCCGAGCCCGGTGGACGCTGTGCCCGCGGCGGCCTCGCCGAGCTCCCCGGTCTCCGCCGCGAGGAGGAGGCCCGACGGCTGCCAGGTGAACGTGGCGGGCATCGTCACGTGGACCTCCCCGGGCGGCAGGGTGACCGGGCCGCAGACAGACGCGCGCACCAGGGCCCCCGAGACGATCTGCGCCGCGGCGACGCCGAGGCTCGTCCCGTGCTCGACGCCGCCGATCGTCACCGTCGGCCCGTCCACACAAGCGAGCTGCTCGACCCGGCCGGCGTCGTACGTCACCTCGGGTCCGCCGAGGAGCTCGACCTCGCCGACAGCGACGGGCATCTGCAGGACGCTGCCCGTCGCCGAGTCGACGGTCGGGACGTCCGTGTCGTCGAGGATGGTGATCGTGAGTCTGCGGGTCCGCACCTGCGGCAGGGAGATGGTGCCGTCGTCGTCCACCTCGACATCGGACTGCTGATCGGCGCCGCCTCCGACCTTCTCGGCCACCACCTGCACCCGCGTCGGCCGGGAGCCGCTGTCACCGGTCGGGGGCACCAGCCGGACACCGGAGATGTCCGCGGGGGTCGCCCACGCCAGGGTGAGCTCGGGTTTCTGGTCGGCGGCGGCCGGACGCCAGGCCGTCGTCAGGTCGCCGTCGGCAGCCGCCTGGGGCCGGTCGACGAGATCTCGGGAGGCGACACTGGCACTCGTCGCGACGATGCTCGGCTCGGCGATCCGGTCCGCGAGCGCGCCCGCCTCCTCGGCGGTGGCCGCGACCAGCCAGGCCCGGCCGACGACTGCCGTCTGCCGGTCGACCGTGAGCGTCCGCTCGAGCGTGCTCGAGTCCGGCCCGCTCACGGTCAGACCGTCGTTGCAGGCCGTGCCGGGCTGGGTGCCGTCGTCCGCCTCGCGCGGGACCGCGGGAACGCAGTGGACCCGGCTGCCGAGCCGCGCGCCGAAGAGCCAGGATGCGGTGGGCGCACCGGTCAGGGCGAGCCGGTCGGTGACACTGACCTCGGGGATCGTGACCTCGGAGATGCCGACGCTGTCATCGGGTCCGAGCTGGCCCTCGACGTCGGACACGGTGATCCGCACCCGGGACGCCTGGCCGAGGTCGTCGAGCTTCAGCAGCCCGTCGGCCGAGACGTCGTACGACGTGTTCCTGTTGTCGGCCGAGACGCGGACCCGGCTCACGGCGTACCCGGTGAAGACGTTCTGCGAGAACTGGACCGAGGCGCCGGAGATCGGCACCGGTCCGTCGAGTCTCACCTCCCACCACTCGCCGACGCCGGCGCCGCGGCGCGACTGCCACGAGGTGAAGATGTTCGCGTCGATGGCGGCGGACGCGTCGGTACCTGCCGCGCGAAGCTCGCCGTCGAGATCGGCCGCTGAGGACGACGACGTCACCGCGATCGCACCCTCGAGCCGCCGCGACGCGCTGACCACCGGCGCCGCATCCGGCGGCAGCACCGTTCGCGGGTCCTCGGCGCCGAGGTCCGGACCGTAGGGGTCGATCGGCAGTCGCTGGTCGACGTCGCGCCGGCGCGCGCTGTCGGACAGCACGACCGACTCCTGGTCGGACCCGGACCGGATCCGGATCGCGCGATCGCGGAGCACCCCGGCGTCGGCGAGGTCGCTGACCGTCCCAGCGTCGCCCACCGCGTCGACAGGGTCGCCCTCGAAGACCCAGGCGCTCCCGGCGGCGGGAGGCTCCCAGATCTCCACCTGATCGGTGCTGCTCCGCACGCCGAAGTCCATCAGCGCGTCGGTGTCGGCGCCGATGCGCTCGGCGCCGCGGAGCACCGCCACGCGGCGGGCTCCCACGGCGCTCAGTGCCGCGCGTACCAACCCGCTCGGGTTGGCTCGATCCTCCTGGGTCGGGCCGCCGAGCCGCACCAGCACGTAGGAGATCCCGAGCCGTCGGAGCGCGCTGAGCGTGCCGGGTCCGCCGTCGCCCCGGGCCAGGCGGGTGATCAGGTCGTCGAGCGCGGCGGTCCCGCCCGCGCCGGAGGTCGGTAGGTCGTCGCGCGCCACCCAGGGTCGTGCACCCAACGCGGCGCCGAGCGCCGCGAGGTCGGTGCTCCCGGTGTCGGGCGGCAGCACCAGCACCCGTCCCGGCGCCGCCTCGGCGGACCAGTCCGTGACCGCCTCGAGCAGCTGCGACTCGGCTGCGGAGACCGGAACGGGCTCCGCCGCGGTCGCCGCCAGCCCGGTGAGCGCCATCGTCGCCACGAGCACTGAGACCAGCAGGGCCGGCAGGGTGCGCAGGGTTCGTGCGCGGAGCCGGCCGCGCAGGTCCTCGACCAGAGGGCACCAGGCGACCAGGCCGCACAGACCCAGCCACCCCAGCAGCGGGCCGACCAGGCCCGCCGGTGCCTCGCCGGCGATCGGCGCTGCCATCGGCGGCCGCCAGTCCGCGACCGAGGCAAGGGCGACCACTGCGACGGTCAGGGCCAGCAGGACGGCAACGAACCGCCGTTCGAGCCGCGCACTCCGCAGGCACAGGGCGCTGACGGCGACCACCAGACGGCCCCACCGTCGCCGCGACGAGGACCACCAGCGAGGGGTCGGATCGCCCGACTGCCGAAGCCAATCCTTCCCGCAGCCCCACGTCCACCAGCGCCGAGACGTCGACCGCGTGCCGGCGTTCCCAGATCAGCAGCACGACCCACCACGCCGACGCCGCGCCCGCGAGCAGCAGCCAACGCAGGGAACGCAGTACGTCGGCACGCGTGCGCGGGAGCGCCGCCACGATCCCTGCCCCGAGCGCCGCAGCCGCCCACGCGGGACTGCCCACGCCGGCCACACCTACCCAGGCAGCCGAGGCCAGGGCCGGCCGCCAGCCCGGGCCCCGGAGCAGCAAGGGCGCCACGACCCAGGGCAGCGTGGCCGCCGCCAGACCGTCCGTCGGTGACCGGACCAGCGTCGGCACCAGCACCGCCCCGAGCACGAACAGCACGGCGCCCACCCAGGGCGCCCACGGCTCGACCCGCTCATCGTTCCAGCGGCGGTCGAACCCGGTGAGTCCGCGGGCGAGCCGCACGGCGCCGATCACCGCCAGGACGAGGACGAGCACCCGCCAGCACGACTCAACCGCGTGCGCCGACAGGCCGACCTCGGTGCCGAGCATCAGGAAGATCGCATACGGCAGCTCGCGCAGGCCCTGGACGCTCGCGCCGCCCAGCGTGCCGGCGTAGGTCCAGCCGTCAGCCGCGGAGTGGATCGCCGCCCAGGGGTCCGCTGCGATCCGCTGGGAGACGGTCGAAACGGGCTGCGACAGCGACCAGCGCACGGCGACGACGCCGACGAGCAGCGCAACGAGTGCGGTGCGGACACTCGCGATCATGCGACGTCCGGCTCCGGGCTGTCCTCGCCGAAGAGCACCCGGCCCGAGACGGCGCCGACGACGATCGCAGTGATCACGTTGGCCACGACGGGCGGGCTCACCACGCTGGTGACGTCGACGACCGATGCCGCGGCCGCGATGAGCAGACCCATCATCACGGCCGCGCCCAGCACGACGAGCGGCAGCCGGCGGGTGGCGAAACCGACGACGGCGCCGACGGCCAGCGGGATGGAGACGAGTGCCAGGAGTCCGGCGCCGACAACCAACACGAGCCGGTTCGGCCCCACTGCCCCACCCGCGGAGCCCCGCGGCGATGCCAGCGTGGCGGCCGCGACCCGAGTACCTCGCCGCCGTCCGGGCCACCGGCCGAAGGCGAGCACGAGGGCGACGAGCGCGCCGAGGTTGAGCAGACCGGCGAGCACGAGACCCACGACGATGCCCCATTGGAACGCCGGCTGCGGGGTGAACTCGAGGGTGACGTCGCCCGACGTGCCGGCGGGGATCAGCCACCCCTGCTTCCAGCCGTCGACCACGACCGGGTCGAGGCGCGATCCGTCGAGCCGTGCCTCCCAGCCGGGGTTGTCGCTCTCGGAGACGCTGAGCACCGCGTCCTTCTCCGAGCTCACCGCGATGGTCCGCTCGGTCGGCGACCAGGAGACGACTCGGGCCTCGGACTCGCCGCCCGCGGATGGCGCGGCCGGGTCCGAGGGCTCCAGCCACAGGCGTGAGACCGCGAACCCCGCCGGGCTGGTCACGCGGATCTGCTGGGTTCCGCTCGCGATGTACACCGGCTCCTGTCCGCACGGCACGACGGTCAGCTCCGACCCGGTGACGACGTCCGAGATCGTGCCCCTGATCTCGGTCTCGACGGTGCGCCCACCGACCTCGAGCGTGGGACCGAAGCCGCACAGCAACCCGGTCGCCGAGCTCGGGTCGGTCGAGTAGCGCAGGTCCTCGAGACCACGGATCTCCAGCTCGCCGATCCCGACCGCCGCGGTGCGCAGCGGGTTGGCGAGGGTGGAGATCCGCAGCTGGGTCGTCCGGACCGGTGTGATGAACCCGGCGCCCTCGCCGGTCGTGGCCACGGTCTGCGGCTCGACGCCCTCGATCATCGGGTCGATGACGAGGACCCCCGGCAGCTGTCCGGGCTGGTCCGCACCGAGCACTGCCTTCACGGACGTGATCGTCCGGGGTTCCTTCCACGTCAGCTGGAGCCCCGGAGTGTTGTCTGCGGGCGAGGCGTACCAGCTGGTCTCAGCGCGCCCGTCGAACGCGTTCGCCCCGACGACGGCGGGGTCGCCGGCGTACGTCGACGTCGCCTCGACCTTCACCTGCTGGTCGGACAGCGGCTCGAAGAGGCGCTCGACGTCTGGGCCGGTGGTCGCCACGGCGCGTGCGGCCAAGGTCCAGGTGCCGCCCTCGGCGACCGTGACCGTGCGGTCGAAGCCGCTGGTCTCGGGGGTCTCCCGCTGCCATCTCTCCGAGCACTCGACGCGCGCGTCGGCGGTGACGCACGCCCGTCGGGTGGGCTCGCTCCGGAAGAACATGGTCGTTCCCGCCGTGACCTCACCGGGGAGCCGCAGACTGCGCCGGACCTCGTCGCCCTCGATCACGAAGTCGGCCAGTCGGACCTGACGGAGGCCGGTATGCGCCTTCAGCACAGTCATCCGGACGCTCGTCGTGCTGCCCGCCGGCAGCACGACATCTTCGACGATGCCGTCGGAGCCGATCGTCGCGTCGACGGAGCCGGCGTCTGTCGTCAGCCGCACCTCGGACACGTCGGCCCCGGCGCTGTTGTCGAAGATCAGGCTGACCGGGCCGGGCTCGATCGCCTCGTCGTACCGCACCTCGATCCACTGACCGATCGGCGAGGTCAACGGCGCCGTCGTCCAGGCGGTGAACCCGGAGGCGTCGAAGGCGGCGTACGGGTGCTGGTCCTGGCGAACCGGGCCGAGCACGTTGGCGTAGCCGCCGGAGCTCGACGCCGTGACCAGGCTGGCGCCCTCGTACTCCGCATCGGTCGTCGTCGTCGGCACCGAGCCACCGGTGAAGTCGTGGACCCGGCGCCGCAGCAGGAACTCCTCATCGGCCGTCATGACGCCGGAGACGCCGTCGGTGATCCGGCCGAAGGAGCGCTCGACGCGCTGGTTGCTGTCCGTGACGATGCCGATCGACTCGTCGCCCGGCCCGGCACCGACGTCGGCCAGCACCACGGGCTGGTCCTCGGAGACGAGCCCGAGCTGGGCGAGGTCGTTGACGACCTCAGGACCGCCCTGCACCACCACCCGCGAGTCCCAGTCAGTGATCGAGACCCGGGGCTCCACGTCCGGGTTGCGCAGAACGAGCACCTCGACGGCGGGGTAGCCATCGGCCGTCGACCCGAAGTCGGCCACCGGAACCAGGTCGGGCGAGCCGGCGACCGACGCCATCACCACGTCGACCGGCGGCGCGTTGGTCTCGGCGGGGTCGAGGTCGTTGCGCACCACGACATGCGTGATACCCATGCGGCGCAAGGAGTCGGCGAAGCCAGTGATCGGGCGGCCGGCGGCGACCTGGTTCTCGATCGAGTCCAGCAGTCGCAACGTCCCGGCGGGCGCGACCACACTCTGCGCACGCGAGGCCCACGGCGGGCTGTTCAGCACCTGGATCGGCTCGTCGACGGTCCGTCCCCAGGTCTGCACGGCGAAGCCGGTGCCTGGCAGCACCAGCACGCCGACCGGACCCTCCTGCGACCGCAGGTAGTCGGCCGCCTGCTTCCACGACCAGGAGATGTCGTCAGCCCCCTGCTCCACGCGCAGGTCTCCCGAGGCCGCGGGCTGCGCCGCAGCACCGACCAGCACGACGAGCGCTGCGGTGATCCCCGCAGCAGCGACTCTCCGGCCGCGTACCGGCAGCCGCCGGGCGCGGGCGACGAGGTGCGGGACGCCGGCGGTGACGAAGGCGCCGATGCCGAGGCTGAGCGGGAGCCGTACCAGCGGATCGAACTTGTGCACGTTGCGCAGCGCGGCCAGCCACGAGTCCAGCGCTGCCAGCCAGTCCTCGCCCAGCACCGAGCCGGCCGGCTCGGGGCTGCCCACGGTGAGGACCGCCAGCCCGAGGAGCATCGACAGCACCAACACGCGGCGCGCCCACAGCCCAGGCTGGGCCAGCCCCAGCAGGCCGGCCCCGGCCACCAGCACGGTCGTGAACATCAGCACCGAGGACGAGGCCAGCTCATAGCCGCCGACCCAGCCGAGGTTTCCGCCGCCGGGGAGGAAGGCGACCCAGTGGCTGGTGCCGCGGAACGACGCGAGCCAACCGGTCCGACTGGCGGTGTCGTAGGCGGACTCGATGAAGCTGAGGAACGGGGGCGCGTAGCCCCCCATCACGAACAGCGGCACGATCCACCACAGGCTGGCCACGAGCGCGAGGCCTGTCCACGCCGCCGCGTCGCGGATCCGCCGGCCCCAGGTCCGCCCCGCTGTCAGCAGCAGCAGGAGTCCCGGCAGGAGGAGGCACGCGACCACGAGGGTGGCGTTCTGACCGCCCATCCACGGGATGGTGGCGGCCGACCAGAGGAAGGCGATCGGGGCCGTGAACCGGCCGCGCAGGTAGAGCACCAGCGGCAGCACCGTCCACGGGAGGACAGCAGACGGGAGGGTCTCGCCGCTGAGGCCGCCCACGGTCGTGAGCACGCGGGGGGCGAGCATGTAGGTCAGGCCAGCGAGCACGGCACCGGTCGCGTTGATGCCCGGCCAGTTGCGGGCCAGGCGCACGGTCCCGAAGTAGGCGAGCAGCATGACGGCCGCTGACCAGAGCCGCTCCCACACCCATATCGGGGCGTGTACGAGGTCGCCGACCCAGAACGCCGGCCCCATCGGCCACAGGTAGCCCGACGCCTGGTTCTGCAGCCCACCGAGCGTCCAGTCACCGTTCCACACCTCGAGGCTGCGGCTGAGGAAACCGGTGACGTTGAACTGGAGGTCGAGCTTGGTGTCGAAGGTGACCAAGCCCGGCTGCTGGACCAGGTTGAGAACCAGGACCGCCGTGACGACGACCAGCGACACCAGGCCTTGGTACCCGCCGCGCGGCGCACGGTCCGTGCGGTCACTGACCGAGGCGATGTCAGCCAATGCGCCTCCCGTTCATCCAGCGGGGCCGGAGTCTATATGGTGCACGGCAGACCCAGGCCAGCCGGGAGAAGCGAGGGAGACAGATGGTCAATCCGAGGAGCGCCGACTTCTCGAGCGCGTGGGCGTTCGCCTCCGCGATCCCAGGTTGGCTCACCGAGGACCAGGCCGCGATGCTCTGGGACGCCACCACCGATCTGCCGGACGACGCGCTGCTCGTCGAGATCGGCAGCCACCAGGGACGGTCGACCACGGTGCTCGCCGCCGCCGTCCGCGACCGGGACAGCCGGGTCGTGGCCATCGACCCGTTCGTCGAGGGCCGGCTCTTCGGCGGCGCGACGACGCGCGACCTCTTCGAGAAGAACCTGGCGGACGCCGACGCGACCGGGATCGTCGAGCTGTTGCCGGAGTACAGCACCCGCGCCCGGCCCGGTTGGAGCCGGCCGATCGACTACCTCTACATCGACGGCAAGCACGACTACTGGACGCTGTCCGACGACCTCAAGTGGTCCGAGCACCTCCCGACCGGTGGGCCGGTGCTGATCCACGACTGCTACTCGTCGATCGGCGTGACGCTCGGCATCCTGGCCCACGTACTGCCGTCGCGGCGGCTCGTCTACGAACGCCGTGCCGGGTCGCTGGCCCTGTTCCGCGTCGGACGGCCGACGTGGCGCGACCGCGGCCGGATCCTGGCCGAGATGCCGTGGTGGATCAGGAACGTCGTCATCAAGGTGCTGCTGCGGCTACGCCTGCGACGTGTCGCGGCGTTGCTCTTCGGGCATCGCAGCCCCTACGACCCCTACTGAGCGACGCGGTAGATCTTCGGCTCGAGCAGGGGGTCGTCCGCCCGGTGCAGCTCCGGCTTCACCATCTGGTTGTACCGCAGGCGGACATGGCGGCGACGACGTCGCGTCCGGGCGGTCAGCACGCTGGTGATGCCTTGAACCACCGTCGTCTCCCAGGTCCGCTGGTGGCCGGGTGCCGCCATCGCCTCGGCCGCGAAGGTGGGGTCCAGCTCGCCCTCGGTGCGTAGCCGGACCTGGCCGGTCCAGTGGAGCTGGACCACCCGGTGCTCGAACTTGCTGTTCAGCACGTTGTCCAGCGACTGTCGGACGCCGGCCCGGTCGATGTAGGCGTTGATCTCGGCGTCGAAGTACGGCGTGTTCTTCGCGGTCATCACCAGGGTCGGGGCATCCGGTTCGGCCGCATCCAGCCGGCACCACCACAGGTGGCTCGGGAAGTCGACGATCTTCGCGCTCGCGGCCTCCGGCACCTCGATATAGCCCGCCTTCGCCACCCGGGTCAGCTCGGCCGCGACGCCGACGGGGTCGGTGACGTGCTCGAGGAGGTTGGAGCAGATCGCGTAGTCGAAGGCGCCGTCGGCGAAGGGCATGTCCGCCGCGTCGGCATCGAAGAGCGGCCGGCTGACCCGTGCCGATGCCCGCCCCGAGCGTTGCGCGGCGAACTCGGCACCGGCGTACCGGTCGAGGAGGACGTCCGCGCGCCACGACGGCTTGTCGCCGCTGCCGACGTCCAGCACCAGGTCGTCGTCGCGCACCGGTACCGCGATCCGTCGCTCCAGGAACAACCGCCACTGCGACATCAACGACATGGGCCGGAAGTATGTCACCAGCTGCGGCACTGGCCGGAACGCAAGCCCTGTGTGTCAGGATCCCGGAGATCGATCCAGCGCCCAGAGGAGGGTTGCCCTGAGCACCGAGACCGTTTCGTCCCGAGTGGAGACGCAACCCCAGTTCCCGATCCTCGACTCGCTGCGTGCGGTCGGCGCACTAGCGGTGCTCACCACCCACGTCGCGTTCCAGTCGGGCGCTTTCGTCGACGGCGGCACCTGGGGCGCGCTGCTCTCCCGCCTCGACGTCGGAGTCGCCATCTTCTTCGTGCTGTCCGGCTTCCTCCTCGGACGGCCCTACCTCGCCCGGCGAGCAGTGGCCCAGCCGCACCCCGGCACCGGGCGCTACTACTGGAAGCGGCTCCTGCGCATCTACCCGGTGTACGTCGTGACCGTGGTGCTGGCGCTGACGCTGATCCCGGAGAACCAGGATCTCGGGCCCGTGGAGTGGGTGCGCACGCTGACCCTGACCAACATCTACACGAGCAGCACGCTGCCGCAGGGCCTCACCCAGATGTGGAGCCTGGCGGTCGAGGTCTCGTTCTACCTGGTGCTGCCGCTCCTCATGTTCCTCGCCCTGGGACGCACCGGCCCGCTGCGGCCCGGGCGGGTTGCCGTGCTGCTCGGCGTGATGCTCGCGCTCAGCTGCTGGTGGCACCTCGACCTCGCCGCGGCGGTCGGCGAGCACACCAGTGGCTCACCGGCGCTGTGGCTGCCGTCGTACCTCACCTGGTTCGCCGTCGGCCTCGGGCTCGCGCTGGTGCACGTCCTGGACCAGGCCCGCGAGCAGCCGCCGGCGCTGTGCCGCCGCCTCGACCTGCTGGCCGGGTCACCGGGTGTGTGCTGGACGCTGGCCCTGGGCTTGATGCTGGTCGCCTCGACCCCGCTCGCCGGGCCGAGCCTGTTGTACCCCTCGACCAATGCGGAGTCGCTCACCAAGCACCTTCTGTACGCCGCGATCGGCGGCGTGGTCGTGCTGACCGGGATCAGGTCGATCCCGGACAGCCGCTACGCCCGGCTGATGTCGGCCCGGCTGCCGCGCCACCTCGGCCACATCTCCTACAGCGTGTTCTGCATCCACCTGCCGATCCTGTACCTCGTCGTGGAGGTCACCGGATACGGGATCTTCCAGGGCCACACGTGGGAGATCTGGGGCCTGACCGTGGCGTTGAGCCTGCTCGCCTCGGAGGTGCTCTACCGCGTCGTGGAGCGCCCGTTCATGCGGCTGAAGAACCTGGGTCGGCCCGGATCGAGGACGCCACCGACCAGCACGCACAGGGCCACCAGCACCAGGTAGTGCGGCCAGGCCAGGTCGCCGGCCCAGCCGTTCTGGTCGCCCCACGGCCGGAGCAGGTACGCCGCCGCGGCTGCACCCATCGCCGCGACGACCAGCCAGCCGGCGACCGTGTGCGCGAGCCGGCCGGCCACCGCGCCGACCAGGATCGCCGCGGAACCGATCGCGAACCCGGCCCAGCCGGCCAGCACTCCGGCCGCAGTGAGTCCGAGCACCACGACCACGGCCGCCGGGTAGCGTGCGGCGCGCAACGCCGGCGAGTCGGTGTCCCGCCACGGTCGCCAGGGCAGCAGCGTGGCGATCACCAGGAGGAGCAGCGCGGCCGCGCCGCCGAGCAACCCGGCGCGATAGATCCCGTCGGGCTCGTACTGTGCACGCACCTCACTTCCCGAGTCCAGCTGCCAGCCCTGCTGCCAGCCGTCGACGACGATCGGGTGGAGAGTGGTGCCGTCCTGGGTCGCGACCCAGCCGCGGTTGGCGTTCTGACGCACCGCCAGCACCCCGCCGATCGAGTCAGGGATCACCGTCATGTCGACCGGAGAGGCCCGGTCGACGGTCGCGGGGGTCGCCTCGGAGTCCCACGTCGTCCCGTCCGAGAGCACCAGGGAGATCGGCGTGAAGAGCCGAGACGCGGAGGCGCTGATGTCGCTGCTGCCCTCGGGCAGCTCGACCGCGCCGTCGCCGCAGACCCTCGCGGAGACGATGTCACCGGCGTACAACGCCTGGGCCGTTGCCTCCACGGCGGTGGGGAACGTCTCGTCGCCGATCGACAGCGCAGGCCCGGCACCGCACGGGGTGCTGATCAGCTCGTCGCCGATCGAGCGCGGGATCGTCGACACCCCGAGCACGCGGACCTCGGAGATGCCGATCGGCACGGGCGATGCGGTCTGGTCGAAGTCCAGGTCGACCGCGGGGTCGGCCTCCTCGACCGCGAGGGTGAGTCGGTCCGTGCGGATCGGTGGGAACCGCACCTCCCCGTCCTCGTCGACCTCGACGGACCGGCGTCCGCCCGGCCAGCTCAGCACCAGCTCGTTGGGCAGCCGGGCATCGGCATCGGGCAGCAGTCGTAGGTCCAGGCCGGAGAAGGTCCGCTGGCCGTCCCAGCGCAGGTCGAGCTGCGGGTTCCGGTCGGACAGGGCCGCCGACCAGGTGGTACCGGGGTCGCCGTCGATCGCGGCGAGCCCGGAGGAGCGCAGGTCCGGGTTGCTGCTGGACGAGGCGTTCGCGGTCACGACCTGGCCCTCGTCCAGGAGCGCCTGGAGCTCGGCGCCCGCGCGGCCGCGCACCCTCAGCTCGAGACCGTCGTAGCTCGCCGCCTCGGGCAGCGTGACGATGCGCCGGAATCCCAGCGGCTCCTCGGGGGCCACCTCCCGGCCCGGCACGCACCGCACGCTGCGGGAGATCTCGACACATCCGGTGCGGTCGTCGAAGACGGCACGCAGGACGATCCGCGCCGGGCTTCCCCAGGCTTCGGGCACGGGCGCGAGCACCAGCGCACGGCTCGCGGCCACCCCGGGGATGTCGACCTCGGCGAGGCTCATCCGGTCCTCGATCCGCTCCGATGCGTCCTCCACTCGGAGCACGTCGGTCTCGACGTCGTCGAGCCGGATCGTCCGGGTCGCCCCCGGCGGGATCGTCACCGGCGCGGTCACCTGGTCGCCGGCCCGGACCCGGACCACCTCGCGCTCGGACGGCCCGGCGGTCACCGACACCTCCGACACCGAGGTGGGCGCGTCGAGGGCGACCTCCCACCACGCGTCGGGACCGCCCTCGGACGCCTGCCAGTAGGTCTCGGTGCTGTCATCGAGAGCGGCGTAAGGGAGCATGCCGCGCTGCACCACGCCGCCGGCGGTGACGTCCGAACGGGACGACGAGGCGCGTACGCCGCTCACCCCGTCGTACTGCGCCCAGGTCACCCACGGGTCGGCACCCTCGGGAAGGTAGTCGCGGGTCGGGTTCGCCAGCCGGCGGTCGTCGCCCGGCGCCAGCGTGGCCGACTGCCCGTCGTGGAGCCGGCCGAAGTTCCGCTCGACCGCGCGCAGGCCGTCGGTGAGGATCACCGGGTCACCCGGGTCCGCATCGGGAGGGACATCGACAGCGAGCTGGGTCGGCTCGTCGCCGAGGACGCCGACCTCGGCCAGGCTGAGCAGGTCCTCCGAGCCCGCCGATCACGACGGGGGCGACCTGACTGGTCTCGGCGGCGGGTGTCGCATCGGCCACGGCGTACACCTCGATCGCGGGGTACGACGCCTGCCAGCCGCCGTTCACCAGGATCCGGGATCCGTCCTCGGACTCGAGATGGGCGTCGCCGCCGATGTCCGGGCCGAACGTCGTCGACCCGGGACAGGCCCGGCGACTCAGCCAGCGCCTGGTGCACCAGCACCGGGTCCGGGGTGTCGGGGCTGCGGCGGATGTCGTTGCGGACGACCAGGTGCGTCACGCCGGCCCGGCGCAGGTACGACACCAGCGCGGGCGATCCGCTGCCCTTGGGCCAGTCGCTCCTCGATCGCGTCGAGCATCCGGATGTTGCCCGCCGGCGTCAGCGGCACCGCGTTGCGGACCGCCCACGGGCTGCGGCCGAGCGGCTGGATCGGCTCGTCCAGGGTGTAGCCCCACAGGTAGTCGCCGAACGACGAGCCCGGCAGCATCAGCGCGGTCGCGTCGCGGTCGTCGAGCCAGTCCGTGGTCTGCGTACCAGTAGTCCGGCACCGCCGTGAAGCCGCCGGTCGGCGTGATCCGCCCGGCCGCCGCCGGGAGCGCGGCGCCACCGACCGCGACGACGGCGGTGAACGAGGACTGCGCCGATGTTCAGCCGCCGCAGTGCCGCTGCCTTCCGGTCGGTGTCCGGCGCACTCCCCCGGCGCATCTGGACCAGCAACCACTCCACGCTCCACGCCAGGCCGAGCACCATCGGAAGCCGGATGATCGGGTCGAACTTGTGCACGTTGCGCAGCGGCGCGAGCGCACCGTCGAGCGCCGCCTGCAGGTCCTCGGCGAACCAGCCCTGCACGGAGCCGGTGTGGCCCATGGTGACCATCAGCATGCCGAGCAGCACGCTGAGCAGCAGGAACAGCCGCTCCGGGTTGCGGCGATGCAGGATGCCGAGCAGTCCGAGCCCGACCACGACGACGCTGTTGAGGATCAGGATCGGGTCGCGCAGCAGGTCGTTGCCGGCGCGGGGCGTCGACGCCGATGTACATCACCCAGTGCGACGTGCCCCGCAGCGAGTCGTACAGGGTGGTGGGGAACGTCGTGTTCGCCGCCGACTCGATGAAGTCGAGGAACGGCGGGCTGTAGGACCCGAGCACGAACAGCGGGATCAGCCACCAGGCGTGCCCAGCCAGCGGTGAACAGCGGCCACCACAGCATCATCGACGTACGCCGGCGGCCGCGGGTGCGGGTGAGCAGCCACACGACGCCGAGCGGGATCACCGCGAACGTCGCGGCCGCGTTGACGCCGCCGACCATGGCCACGGCCAGCGCCGACCAGGCCGCCGCGCGGCGCGGGGACCCGCGGGTGGCGCCGATCGACGAGCGGCAGCAGCACCCAGGGCGCGAGGGCGCTCGGCCACGCCTCGATGGAGATCTGGCCCGAGGGTGCTCAGCATCCGCGGCGAGAGCGCGTAGGCGAAACCGCCGACGATGCAGGCCAGGTCCGACCGCACCCCGAGCGCCCGGGCCAGCCGCGCGGCTCCGACCAGCGCCACGCACATCACCAGCGCCAGCCACAGCCGCTGGACCACCCACTCGGGGAGCCCGGCCTCGGTGCCGCCGAGGAAGAACGGCCCCATCGGCCACAGGTAGCCGTAGGCCTGGTTCTGCAGCTGTCCGAACGCGCCCAGCGGGTCCCACAGGTGCACGGCGCGCAGCAGGAACCGCCCCGGCGCGACCGCCAGGTCCAGCTTCGTGTCAGCGACCAGCAGCCCGGGCGACTGGATCAGGGCGATGCCGGTGAGCAGCGCGCAGGCAGCCGCGAGCCGCAGGCGGAACCTGGAGACCGGGCCGGGCGGGTCGACGGGAGCTCGGCGCTCACCGCTTCCTCAGCACCAGCACCAGGTTCCACGTCACCACCTCCCGCAGCACCGGGACCCGGACCAGCCAGTGGCTCCACCACGGGTTGTAGCGCGGGAGCACCGCGACCACGTCGGCCACGGTCTGGGTGTCGCGCCCAGCGCAGCCCGTCGCGGACGGTCACGCGGAACAGCGACTCGCCGTACTTGTTCTTGGGCTCGTGCCCGTGCTTCGTGGCGTAGCGGCGCCGGGCGCGGGCGCCGCCGAGGAAGTGCCAGGGCGCGGTCTCGTGGCCGCCCCAGGGGCCGTACCAGACGGTGTAGCTGATGAAGGCGGTGCCGCCGGGACGGGTCACCCGGAGCATCTCGTCGGCCATCAGCCACGGGTCGGGCACGTGCTCGAGCACGTTGGAGGAGTAGCAGACGTCGACGGCGCCGTCCGTGAACGGCAGCTGCATGCCGCTGCCGATCACGGTGCCGGACTCGATCCCGCCGAGCCCGGAGAGCTCGCCGACGTCGGAGTCGAGCGCGAAGTAGGTCGCGCCGGCGGCCTGGAACGCGGTCCGGAAGTAGCCCGGCCCACCACCGACGTCGAGCAGTACGGCGCCGTCGAGGTCGACGTACGAGTCGAGCTGCGCGGCGGAGTCCTCGGCGAGCGCGGTGTAGAACCGGGCCGGGTCGGGCTGCTCGTACCGGAACTCCCGCAGCAGCCGGACCGACCGCCGCAGGGTCGCGCGGAAGCCGCTGCTGGTCGCGGCTCATCGTTCTCGGCACGCGCGCGACCCTACCGAGGGCCAGCCGGTAGTGTCTGGCCGGTGGCGGACCGGTACGACCTGGAGGGCAAGCACGTCGCCTTCCTCAGCTGGCGGGACACCCAGAACCCCGAGGGTGGTGGCGCCGAGCGCTACCTCGAGAAGGTCGCCGCTGGGCTCGTCGAACGAGGCTGCCAGGTCACCGATCTTCTGCGCTGCCCACGCCGGCGCCCCGCCCGACGAGGTCGTCGACGGCGTCCGCTACGTCCGACGCGGCGGCAAGCTCAGCGTGTACGCGCAAGGGATGCGCGCGCTGCGGCGCGGCGACCTCGGCCCGGTCGACCTGGTCGTCGACGTGCAGAACGGGCTGCCGTTCTTCAGCCGGCTGGTGACCCGCAAGCCGGTGGTCGTTCTGGTGCACCACGTCCACCGCGAGCAGTGGCCGGTCGTCTACCCCGGCCTGTCCGGGCGGGTGGGCTGGTGGATCGAGCGCCGGTTCGCGCCGCTGCTGTACCGCCGCTCGCAGTACGTCGCGGTGTCGCGCGCGACCCGCGCCGAGCTCGGCGGCGCTCGGCGTCGCGGAGCGCCGGGTCGCCGTCGTACACAACGGGACCGACCAGATCGTCCCGGTCGCCCCCGGCAAGGCGGCCGCACCCACGCTGGCCGTCGTCGGCCGGCTGGTGCCGCACAAGCAGGTCGAGCACGCCATCGACACCGCGATCGCGCTGCGCGACGAGTTCCCGGGGCTGCGCCTCGAGGTCGTGGGCAGCGGCTGGTGGGAGGCCAACCTGCACGAGTACGCCGCGGCGCACGACGCGGGCGACACGGTGGTGTTCCGCGGGCACGTCACCGAGGAGGAGAAGCACGAGGTCTACGAGCGGGCCTGGGTGCTGGTGCTGCCCTCGCTGAAGGAAGGGCTGGGGCCTGGTGGTCGGCGAGGCCGGCATGCACGCGACCCCGACCGTCGCCTACCGCTCGGCGGGCGGCACGCTCGAGTCGGTCGCCGCCGGCATGTCCGGGCTGCTCGTCGACGAGCCGGAGGAGCTGACCGACGCCGTGCGCGGACTGCTCACGGACACCGACCTCCGAGCGAGCCTCGGAGATGGAGCGCGGGCCATGAGCCATGCGCTACACGTGGGGTCATGCTCAGGAGTCGTTCGCGCTCGTCGTACGCGGCCGCTCTGCGAGGTCAGCTGATCGACAGCCTCGACCCTGAGGAGCCGGTGAGCCGCGCCTGACGGCGTGGCGTCGAGGGAGACCTACTCGGTGACCGAACCGTAGGTGATCTCGGACTGCTGGCTGACGTTCGCCGGGGACTCGCCCTTCGGGCTGGTCTGGTTGTTCACCACACCCATGAGGGTGAACGTGCCGACGGCTGCCACCCAAGAACGAGTGCGCCAATCGTGCCGATGATCGTGGTCAAGGAAACCCCTCCCTAGGAATTCGGGGAAACGATAGCAGTCAATAACCCGCGAGTAGGGTTTCTCAGGAACTTGTTATCGGCCCGGTCCCGCGCCGGGCCACGCGCGGCCCGGGCGACCGCCACCGCCCCGACGACCACGCAGCCGACGAAGCCGAGCCAGGCCAGGGTCAGCGCGACGATCCAACCGGCCGGCGCGTCCCGCTCCTGGACGTCGTCGAGCGCGGTGACCCGGACGTCGGGCCGGTCGAGCAGCACCTCTCCCGCTATCTCGGGTGCCGGGCCGAACGCGTCCGGCTCGAGGACGACGTACCCGATGCCCAGCGCCGCCAGCGCCTCGGCCCGCGCCGGCGGGGTCGGCAGCGCCAGGGCGACGACGTACGTCGTGGACCCGGGTGTCCTCCCCCGGCGACCCGCACGCCGGAGACGACCAGGTCGTCGGCTGCCACGTAGTTCGGGGTGAGGTAGCGACCCATCGGGTCGAGCACCTTGCCGCCGTCGAGCCAGGCCGGCTGCCCGGTAGCTGGTCAGCGGCAGCACCAGCACGTCGCCGCCGGACGCCGCGTGCGCGTCCTCGACGACGTCGCGCGCGGTGGCCCAGCTGGCCGGGTAGTCGACCGGGCGGAGCCGCCCGTCGACGCCCCAGGCGGCGTCGGGCATCAGCGCGAGCGGGAGCACCACGAGGGTCGCGCCGACCGCGAACCGCAGCACCGGCGGAGCGGCGAGCCCGCGCCACACGAGCCGGGCGCCCTCGGCCGCGACCAGGACGGTGATCGGCGCGCAGAGGGCGAGCGTGCGGGAGCCGTCGCGGAACAGCCCGGCGCCGGGCACCTCCTCGACCAGCCAGGCGACCGCGTCCGGGGCCGCCCAGGTCGCCAGCGCCACGACCATTCCGACCACCCAGCAGCCGACGAACGCCCAGGCGTCGCGGCGCGGCTCGTGCCGCCACCAGGACCGGGCGCCGACGGCCACCAGGGTCACCAGGAAGACCAGGGCGACCCAGGCCTGGAAGCCGGTTCGGGAGACCGGGACGACCTCGCTGTTCCAGATCCCGCCGAGGCGACAGCGCGGCGAGCGGCGCGGGCAGCGAGCCCTCGCCGGAAAGCCCGAAGACTCGGCACCGGAGGCGTCGGACACCGCGGTCGGTGCGTGCAGCAGCCCGGCCACCACCCACGGCGCGTTCGCCAAGGCCAGGAGCACCGACCGGGCCGAGCCAGCGCCGCGCCCCACCACCGGTGACCGCGAAGGCGAGCAGCGACGACCGCGGTCACCAGGCCGGCGCTGGCGCTCAGGCTGCCGAGCGGGGCGAGCAGCCACAGCTGCGGCGGCGGGCGGCCCTCCAGCCGCCAGCGCCGGCGCCGCGGCGATCAGCCACGGCAGCACGCCGTACCCGACCAGCACCGGCCAGTGACCGATCACCAGCCGCTCGACGACGAACGGGTTCCACGTCACCAGGGTGACCGCGACGATCCGCGCGAAGGTGGCGCCGGGGCCGGGGCGGACCAGCCGCGCCGTACCGATGCCGGCGGCGACCAGGCAGCCGACCAGCATCAGCTTCTCGAGGAGCTGGCCCGGGACCACCTCGTCGAGGACCGACACGACCGCGTCCGACGGCACCGCACGCGGCAGACCCGGACGAGAGCCCGAGGAAGTCGGTGCGGAACGCGAGGTCGGGCACCCACACCAGGTCGTAGCTCAGGACGTAACCAGGCGCCGAGCGCGGGACCGAGCAGCAGGACCGCCAGGACCAGCGACCAGATCCACGGCAGGTGGCGAGTCCAGACGTGCACGCGCCGATCAAACCATCCCCAGCGTGGCCGGCTACCCTCCCTGCCGTGACCCTCTCCCACCCGTCGATCGACCGCGCTGCTCGGCGGCGGCGGCTCGATCGCGGTCGCGATGGGGGTCATGAACGTCGCGACGTACGGGTTCACGATGGTCGCCGCCCGGATCCTCGGCCCGACGTCGTACGGCGCCTTCGCGGGCCTGATGGCGACGCTGCTCGTGATCACCGTGCTCCAGCTCGGCCTCCAGGCGACCGCGGCCCGACGGATCGCCGCCGAGCCCGGGCCACGTCGCGCAGATCGAGAAGACGCATCCTCGGGGTCACCTACCGGGCCGCGCTCGCGCTCGGCGTGCTGCTCCTGCTGCTGACCCCGCTGCTCAACATCGTGCTGCGGCTCGACAGCCTCGCCACCGCGGCGCTGGTCTCGCGTGGTGTCGGTGCCGTTCACGATCATGGGCGGCCAGGCCGGCATCCTCCAGGGCGAGCGGCGCTGGGGCGCCGCTGTCGATCCTGTACGTCGCTCAGCGGCGTCCCGCGGCTGCTCATCGGCACCGCGCTGATCGCTGTGGCAGCCCGACCGAGTTCACCGCGCTGGTCGGCATCGGCATCGGCGCCTGCGCCCCGGTCGTCGCCGGCTGGTGGTTCCTGCGCCGCCCGCGCGACCCCGGCGTGCACAGCGAGGACCACGGCTTCCGGCGGGTGATCCGCGAGTCGGTCCACAACTCCCAGGTGCTGCTCGCGTTCTTCGCGCTCTCGAACGCCGACATCGTGATCGCCCGCAACGTGCTCGACGAGCACGACGCCGGCCTCTACGCGGGCGGGCTGATCCTGACCAAGGCGGTGCTGTTCCTGCCGCAGTTCGTGGTCGTCATCGCGTTCCCGTCGATGTCCACGATCGCCGAGCGGCGCCGGGCGCTCACCGCGCAGCCTGGGCCTGATCGCCGCGCTCGGCGCGGTCGCGACCGCCGGCGCCGTCGCTCCTGCCCGACCTGGCGCTGATCTTCGTCGGCGGCGACCGACTACGACGAGATCGCCGACCACCTGTGGATCTTCGCGATCCTCGGCACCGTGCTCTCGATGCTCCAGCTGCTGGTCTACTCCGTGCTCGCCCGGCAGGGGCAGCGGTCGGTCTACCTGGTCTGGGCGGCGTTCGTCGCGATCGTCGCGCTCGGCCTGACGACCGACACCCTGCGCGGCCTGCTCACCGTCGGTGCTCACCATCGACGCGGTGCTGCTCGTCGCGCTGCTGGCGATCAGCCTGTACGTGGTCCGGCACCGCGTCGCCGAGCCGGAGTCACGTCGCCGGCTCAGTGGGCGGCCTCGTGCCAGCTGCGGCCGATGCCGACGGAGACGTCGAGCGGGACGGTCAGCTCGGCGGCGCCGCCCATCTGCTCGCGCACCAGCGCCTCGAGCGCCTCCTGCTCCCCCGGCGCCACCTCGAACACGAGCTCGTCGTGGACCTGGAGCAGCATCCGCGACGCCAGCCCGGCCTCGGCGATCGCCCGGTCGACGTTGAGCATCGCGATCTTGATCAGGTCGGCCGCCGAGCCCTGGATCGGGGCGTTGAGCGCCATCCGCTCGGCCATCTCGCGGCGCTGGCGGTTGTCGCTGGTCAGGTCGGGCAGGTAGCGGCGCCGGCCCATGATGGTCTCGGTGAAGCCGGTCCTGCGGGCCTCGTCGACGACGCCGCCGAGGTAGTCGCGGATGCCGCCGAAGGTCTGGAAGTACTCGTCCATCAGGCCGCGCGCCTCGCCGGGCTCGATGCCGAGCTGCTGGCCGAGGCCGAACGCGGACAGGCCGTAGGCGAGGCCGTAGTTCATCGCCTTGATCTTGGCGCGCATCTCGACCGGTGACCTCGTCGGCCGGCGACGTCGAAGACCCGCGCGGCGGTGATCGAGTGGAAGTCGCGACCGGACCGGAACGCCTCGATGAGCAGGGCGTCCTCGGACAGGTGCGCCATGATCCGCATCTCGATCTGGCTGTAGTCGGCGGTCATCAGCGACTCGAAGCCGGCGCCCGACCACGAAGCCCTCGCGGATCCGGCGGCCCTCCTCGGTGCGGACCGGGATGTTCTGCAGGTTCGGGTCGGTGCTGGAGAGCCGGCCGGTCGCGGCGATCAGCTGGTTGAACGTCGTGTGGATCCGGCCGTCGCCCGGCGACGGTCTTGAGCAGCCCCTCGATGGTCTGCCGCAGCCGGGTCACGTCGCGGTGGCGCAGCAGGTGCAGCAGGAACGGGTGCTCGGTCTTCACGTAGAGCGCCTGCAGCGCGTCGGCGTCGGTGGTGTAGCCGGTCTTGGTGCGCTTGGTCTTCGGCATGTCGAGCTCGTCGAACAGCACCACCTGGAGCTGCTTGGGCGAGCCGAGGTTGATCTCCTTGCCGATCACCGCGAACGCCTCCTCGGCCGCGCTGCGCACCTCGGTCGGCGAAGTGGCTCTCCAGCGCCTCGAGGTGGTCGACGTCGACGGCGATGCCGGTCTGCTCCATCTTCGCGAGCAGGTCGACCAGCGGCAGCTCGATGTCGTTGAGCAGGCGGGTGCCGCCGCGCTCCTCGAGCTCGTCGTCGAGCGCGGCGGCCAGGTCGAGGACGGCACGGGCGTGCAGCATCTCGACCTCGCCGGCGTTGCCCTCGTCGAGGCCGTCGAGGCTGAGCTGGCCGTCGTCGGCGCCGCCCTGCTTGAGCTCGCGCTTGAGGTAGCGGACGGTGAGGTCGGCGAGGTCGTAGGAGCGCTGGTCGGGGCGGGCGAGGTACGCCGAGAGCGCGGTGTCGCGGTCCAGCCCGGCCAGCGGCATCCCCCACGCCGCGAGCGCGAGCATCGGGCCCTTGGCGTCGTGCAGCACCTTCGGCCGCTTGCGGGTCGGCGAGCCAGGCCGACGAGCGCGGCCTGGTCGTCGGGGTCGAGCTGCGTCGGCCGCCGACCCAGGCCGCGGTGCCGTCGGTCGTGGCGAAGCGCCAGCGCCGGTGACGTCACCGCGTGCCGGCGCCCCAGCGGCCGACGACGTGCACGCCGACCCGCTCGCTCGAGGCGGCGTGCTCGCGCCAGCCAGCCGCCGAGCTCGCCGCCGGCGAGGACCGTCATCGCGACGTCGAAGCCGGAGTCGTCGATCTCCTCCTCGGACGTCAGCGTCTCGAACAGCCGGTCGCGCAGCACCCGGAACTCCAGGCCGTCGAAGAGCGTGTGCACCTCCTGCCGGTCCCACGGCCGGAGCGCGAGGTCGGCCGGCGCCGAGCTCGAGGTCGAGGTCGCGGACCAGCGCGTTGAGCTGCCGGTTGCGGATCACGTCGCCGAGGTGCTCGCGCAGCGCCTCGCCCTTCTTGCCGGTGATCTCGTCGGCGTGGGTGATGACGTTGTCGAGCCCGTCGTACTGGTTGATCCACTTGGCGGCGAAGCCCCGCCCGACCCCGGGGACGCCGGGCAGGTTGTCGGAGGTCTCCCCCACCAGCGCCGCGAGCTCGGGGTAGCGCGACGGCGGCACGCCGTACTTGTCCTCGACCGCCGCCGGAGTCATCCGGGCCAGGTCGGAGACGCCGCGCATCGGGTAGAGCACCGTGGACCGGTCGGTGACCAGCTGGATGGAGTCGCGGTCGCCGGTGAGGATCAGGACCTCCATGTCCGGGTCCTCGAGCGCCTGGGTGACGAGCGTGGCGATGATGTCGTCGGCCTCGTAGCCGTCCTTCTTCAGGAACGGGATGTCGCAGCGCGTCGAGCACCTCCTCGATCAGCGGCAGCTGGCTGCTGAACTCGCTCGGCGTCTTGTTGCGCTTCGCCTTGTACTCGGAGTACTCGCGCCAGCCGGAACGTCTGCCGCGAGACGTCGAACGCCACCCCGACGTGGGTGGGCTGCTCGTCGCGCAGCACGTTGATCAGCATCGAGGTGAAGCCGTAGACGGCGTTCGTGTGCTGACCGGTGGTGGTCGAGAAGTTCTCGACCGGGAGCGCGAAGAAGGCGCGGTAGGCCAGCGAGTGACCGTCGAGCAGCAGGAGGCGTGGCACCCTGCGACTCTATCGGCGCGCGCCGACAGGCAGGATGGCGCCATGAGCGACGCGCTGGACATCGACGACTTCCTCGCGCTCAGATGCCGCAGGGCATGGGCGGCCTCAACGAGAAGATGGGCATCGAGCTCATCGAGATCTCCGCCGAGCGGGTGGTCGGCGACCATGCCCGTCGAGGGCAACACCCAGCCCTACGGCCTGCTGCACGGCGGCGCCTCGGTGGTGCTCGCCGAGACCCTCGGCTCGGTCGGCTCGGCCATCCACGCCCACCCCGACAAGCTGTCGGTCGGCATCGAGATCAACGCCACCCACCACCGCTCCGCGACCTCCGGCACGGTCACCGGCACCGCGACCGCCATCCACCTCGGCCGCACGACCGCGACGTACGAGGTCGTCATCACCGACGAGCGCGGCAAGCGGGTCTGCACCTCGCGGATCACCTGCGCGCTGCTCGCCCGCGAGCGCTTCGACGCCTGAGCGCGCCGATCTGGCGCGGTGGTTTCGAGACAGGACTTCGTCCAACCTCTGCCACCGTCATCACCTCCCTCCCATGGAGGTGACAACCGAGAACGCGAGCCGACCAAGTCCGACGACGGAACGGGACGGGACGGCGCCCGGGAAGCGTAGAAGGGGGCCTTCTCACCGCCGAAGGCGGTTCCACGGCGCCCAAGCGACCGGGCGCCGTTCCGGAACGGAACGGCGTCGGCGCAGGACGCTCAGTCCGGGCGAGGGCCGCATCCGGAACCGCGCCCCCCGCGCGGCCTAGCTCTCCGCGCCGGCCCGGCTCCGGCGCATCGACCGACGCGCGGCGAGCACCTGGGTGAGCTGACGCCCACTGGCCGTGCGACCGGGCCGGGCGGCGGTGCGCGCTGAGCCGGGTGCGGACGGCGTGGGTCGTGGCGACCCGGAGGACGGCGTACGGGCCGAGCGCGATCCGGGCCATGAACCGGTTGGCGTCGCGAGAGCCGGCGACGGCGGCGGTGGCGACGTGCCCGATACCGAGCTCCTCGGCCCAGGAGACGGCGGCGTCCATCAGGGCGCTGCCGATGCCGTGGCGCTGGAACCGCGGCAGCACGTGCGGCGAGAGCGCCCGCACGACGGGCTCGAGGTTGAGCGCGGACATCGTGGTCGCCTGCGAGGTGGACGGCGCCGGCGAACTCGCCGTCGTACTCCGCGACGACGATGCGCTGGTCGGCGGTGTCGCCGAGCCTCGGCGAGCACGCGCCTCCATGTCGACCGACCTGGTCCTCGGGACCGACCCGTCGGATGACGTCGGTCCACAGCTCCGGCCAGGTCGGACGCGTCTCCCGGGTCACGCGGACGCAGAGCGACACCAAGGAGCGGCTCATCGAGTCATGCTCTTTCCGACCTCCGCACTACGCCGCGTCTCCTGTCCCCCGAACACGGCACCACTGCACGAGACTACGCTCAGCGTCCGCTGTCCTGTCAGAGGAGTCCCTTGATCCCCGGAATCGGCACCGTCGTCAACGTCGCCACCGTCCTGCTCGGCGCCACCCTCGGAGTGCTTCTCGGCAACCGGCTGCCGACCCGCACCCGCGACGTCGTGACCGACGCGATTGGGCCTGGTGACCCTGCTGATCGCCGGCACCTCGGCGATGGCGGTGCTCGAACGACGACCTGCGCGACGAGGTCGGCGACCGGCGCTCCGATGCTGATCGTGCTCGGCTCGCTGCTGATCGGCGGGATCGTCGGCTCCCTGCTGCGCCTGGAGGCCCGGGTCGAGTCGCTGGGCGGCTGGCTGCAGACCCGGCTGAGCGGCGACACCGGGTCGGCGGAGCGGCACCGGTTCATCGAGGGCTTCGTGATCTCGTCGCTGGTCTTCTGCACCGGCCCGCTGACCATCCTCGGGTCGCTGAACGACGGGCTGGGCAACGGCGCCGAGCAGCTGTACCTCAAGGCCGCGCTGGACGGGTTCGCGGCGATCGCGTTCGCGGCGTCGTTCGGCTGGGGCGTCGCCGCCAGCGCGGTCACGGTGCTCGTCGTCCAGGGCGCGCTGACCCTGCTCGGGCTGGCGCTGGGCGACGTGCTCCCTGACGCCCAGCTCGCCGCGATCACGGCCACCGGAGGCCTGCTGCTCGTCGGCGTGGCGCTGCGGCTGCTCCGGGTGCGCGAGATCCCGGTCGCCGACCTGCTGCCCGGCGCTGCTGTCGCACCGACTTCTGGTCCAGTTCGCGGCCGCGCTTCATTGACGTAACGGTTCGCTAACGACAGGGTGCCGTACAACCCGTCGCCAGACCACCGGTCCTACGGTGGCAGGGCTATGCCCAACCTTTCGGGAGGGCGGGCGCGGTGAAGTGCAACAACGCGACAGAAAGGTTCACCCCGTGAATCGAACCAAAACCGCCACATGGGTACGGCTGATGGCGGGCACTGCCGTCCTCAGCCTCGCCTTGGCAGCCTGCGGCGACGACTCCTCCGACGGAGACGACGACACCGCAGCCGAAGACACCCCCTCGGCGACCGCCTCGGAGGAAGCTCCCGCGGCCGACACGTTCACCGACGACAAGTGCGCGGCGGGAGCAGACGAGCGCGGACACCTTCCGCGTCGGCGGCATCCTGCCGCTCACCGGCAGCCTCGCCTTCCTCGGCCCGCCGGAGATCGCGGGTGTCGGTCTCGCGGTCTCGGACATCAACGCGGCCGGCGGCGTCAACGGCGCCCCGGCCTGCCACGACATCCAGGACTCCGGCGACTCGACCGACATGACGGTCTCGACCGCCTCGGCGGGCACGCTCGTCGACAGCAAGCCGTCCGTCGTCATCGGTGCCGCGTCGTCCAGCGTCTCGCTGAACGTCGTCGACACCTTCGCCGACAACAAGATCATCGAGATCTCGCCGGCCAACACCGCGGTCGACCTCAGCGGCTACTCCGACTGGTACTTCCGCACCGCTCCGCCGGACGGCGTCCAGGGCAACGCGCTCGGCACCCTGATCACCACCGACGGCTACTCGAAGGTCGGCTTCCTGGTGTTCAACGACACCTACGGCACCGGTCTCCGCAACGCGGTCGAGGAGACGGTCACGGCTGCTGGCGGCTCGTGCACCTACGGCTGCAAGGGCAAGGGCGAGGAGTTCCCGCCGGGACAGACGACCTTCTCCGCTGAGGTCAGCGGCGTGCTCGCCTCCAAGCCGGACGCCATCGTCGATCCTGGCCTTCGACGAGACCAAGTCGATCGTTCCCGAGCTGCAGTCGCAGGGCTGGGACATGTCGAAGACCTACTTCACCGACGGCAACACGGCCGACTACAGCGCGGACTTCGAGAAGGGCACCCTCGAGGGCGCTCAGGGCACCATCCCCGGTGCCGACCCGGACCAGACCTTCAAGGACCGGGTCAGCGGTTGGGCCGAGATCGGCTGACGGCGAGCCGCTGACGGACTACTCGTACGCCGCTGAGTCCTACGACGCCACCATCCTCGCCGCGCTCGCCGCGGTGAAGGGCGGCGGCGACCGACTCCGCGACGATCCAGAAGAACCTCGCGGCCGTCTCGGGTGCCACCGACGGCGAGGAGTGCAACACCTACGCCGACTGCGTCACCCTCCTCGAGGCTGGCGAGCGAGATCCGGTACGCCGGACCTTCGGGCATCGGTCCGATCGACGACGAGAACGACCCGTCGTCGGCGTTCGTCGGCATCTACACCTTCAACGCGCGAGAACAAGAACGAGCTCACCAGCGCGGTGGAGGGCATCAAGTGATCCACGGGTGATCTCCTGATCACCCGCGTAGTACAGCGAAGGGCCCCGGACCTCACGGTCCGGGGCCCTTCGTCTGTCCCGCACGTGGCATGCGAAAGGCCCCAGACCGGTCCGGGGCCTTCGCGAGCTGGCGGTCAGTGCTCTCGCGACTCGTCGACGTCCTTGGCGAGGGTGCCGAGGTAGAGCTCGATCACCTTGGGGTCGTTGGCCAGCTCACGACCGCTGCCGGTGTAGGCGTCCCGGCCCTGGTCGAGCACGTAGCCGCGGTCGCAGATCTGCAGGCAGCGGCGGGCGTTCTGCTCGACCATCACCACGCAGACGCCGGTCTTGTTGATCCGGCGGGTGCGCAGGAACGTCTCGTCCTGGCGCACCGGCGACAGGCCGGCGGACGGCTCGTCGAGGAGCAGCACCGACGGCTCCATCATCAGCGCCCGGGCCATCGCCAGCGACTGCCGCTCGCCACCCGAGAGCGCGCCCGCGCTCTGGTTGCGGCGGTCGTGCAGCACCGGGAACAGGTCCCACATCGCGGCGAGCCGCTCCCGGATCTTCTTGGGCCGCAGGTACAGGCCCATCCGGAGGTTCTCCTCGATGCTCAGCGACGGGAAGACGTTGTTGGTCTGCGGCACGAAGCCGACACCCATCTCCACGAGCTGGTTGGTGCGCAGGTTGGTGATGTCGCGGTCACCGAGCATCACGCTGCCGGAGTGCACCCGCACCAGGCCGAACATCGCCTTCAGCAGGGTCGACTTGCCGGCGCCGTTCGGGCCGATGATGCCGATCATCTCGCCCGGGTAGGCCACCAGGCTGCAGCCGTTGAGGATGTTGACGCCGGGCAGGTAGCCCGCGACCACGTCCTTGGCCTCGACCACCGGGGTCTGGGTGGACGTCGCGGTGGCCGCGCCGCCCTGCTGCTGCTCGCTCATCGGAGACCCTCCGCCTCTTCCTCGGCCTGACGTTCGGCGTCCTCGGCGGCCACCTCTTCGGCGATCTCTTCCAGCGCCTCGTCGGTCAGCAGCGCGTCGTCACCGAGGTCGGTGTCGTGGTGCGCGCCGAGGTAGGCGTCGATCACGGCCGGGTCCGACATCACCGTGTCGGCGGAGCCCTCGGCCACCAGCCGGCCCTCGGCCATCACCGCGACCCAGTCGGAGATGTGGCGTACGACGTGCATGTCGTGCTCGACGAACAGCACGGTCATGCCCTCGTCGCGCAGGGTCTGGATGTGGCCGAGCAGCGACTGGGTGAGCGCCGGGTTCACGCCCGCCATCGGCTCGTCGAGCATGATCATCTTCGGGTCGCTCATCAGCGCCCGCGCCATCTCGAGGAGCTTGCGCTGGCCACCGGACAGGCTGCCGGCGTAGTCGTGCTTCTTCTCGTAGCAGCTTGAACCGCTCGAGCAGCTCGTCGGCCTTCGCCTCGATCTCCCGCTCCTGGGCGCGCCAGGTGGGGCGGAACATCGACTTGAAGAGGTTCTCGCCGGCCTGGTGCTGCGCGCCGAGCATCATGTTGTCGATGACCGTCATCCGGCTCAGCGCCTTGGTGAGCTGGAAGGTCCGGACCATGCCGGCCTGCGCGACGCTCGAGGCCGAGGTCTTGTCGAGCGTGCGGCCGTCGAAGGACCAGTGCGCGCCCTTGCCCGCGCTGGTCGGCCGGTCGAAGCCGGTGATCAGGTTGAAGAACGTCGTCTTGCCGGCACCGTTCGGCCCGATCAGCGCGGTGATCAGCCCGCGCTGGACCTCGAGGTGCTGCACGTCGACGGCGGTCATG
The DNA here is from genome assembly GCA_963716655.1 of uncultured Actinomycetota bacterium. GTDB lineage: Bacteria > Actinomycetota > Actinomycetes > Propionibacteriales > Nocardioidaceae > Nocardioides. The sequence continues at coordinate 81,787 of CAVQTV010000002.1, forward strand.
CCGCCGAACTGACGGACGATGTTGTCGACCACGAGGATCGGGTCCGGCTTGCCGGCGCCCGGGCGTCGCGTCGAACCCGGCGGTCAGCGCCGCACGAGCGGCCGGGTCGGCGAGACCCGACGGGGTTGATGGTGTGCTCAGACATCGAAGCGCAGCTCCCTCTTGTTGCCCAGGATGCCTTGTGGCCTGAAGATCACCAGCAGCATCAGCGCGACGCCGACGACGATGTAGGAGAACTGCGCGGTCTCCTGGTCGCTCAGGATGCTGTCGGGGACGTAGGCCTGTGCGGCCGTGCTGGATGAAGATCCGGCCGGCGAAGAACATGCATCGAGCCGAGCACCGGACCGAAGATCGTCGCGGCGCCACCGAGCAGCAGCGCGGTGTAGCAGAAGAACGTGAGCGTGCGGCCCATCGAGTCCGGCTGCACGCTGGCCGGCAGCACGTAGAGCGATGCCGCCGAGCGCACCGAACAGACCACCGATGATCAGCGCCTGCATCTTGATCGCGAAGACGTTCTTGCCCAGCGAGCGGATCGCGTCCTCGTCCTCGCGGATGCCGCGCAGCAGGCGGCCCCACGGGCTGCGCACCAGCAGGTAGACCACGAAGCAGGAGATCAGCACCAGCGACCAGGCGATGAAGCGCACCCACCAGCCGTTGACGCCGGTGCTCTGGTTCGTCACCGGGAAGAGGAAGAGCAGCAGGAACACACCGAACACGACGAGCAGCACGAGCAGGCCGTTGCGGGCGACGTTGCTGAACCGGTCGCCGCTGCGGAGCAGGTAGACCAGCGCGGCGATGCTCGCCACCGCCACCAGCCAGCCGATGATCCGCACCCAGGCCGCGCCGTCCGCGACGTCGAGGTAGTTGAACGGGAGCAGCGTGAACGAGCCGTTCCCGAAGAACGAGAGGTTCGTGAACGGGTCGCGGTACTGGCTGCCCGGGATGCCCTGGGCGGAGCCGGTGAAGTCGGTCAGCAACGACGATCTGCCGACGTATCTGATGATCTCGGCAGCGGAGATCGTCACGATCGCCAGGTAGTCGCCGCGCAGCTTCAGGGTCGGTATGCCGAGCACCAGCGCGAAGACGAGCGCCGCCCCGAGCCCGAGGAGGATGCCGACCGCGAACGGCAGGCCGTGCCAGACCGCGATGCCCATGCCGTACGCGCCGAGCAGCATGAAGCCCGCCTGGCCCATGTTGAGCAGGCCGGTGAAGCCGAAGTGGATGTTGAGGCCGATCACCGCGATCGCGACCGCGGCCGTCTGCGGCGAGAGCGCCTCGCGCATCATCGCGTTGAGAATCGACTGAATGGTGTCCATGACCGTTCCTTCCTCAGCCGACCCGCTGCGGCTTGCCGAGCAGGCCCTGGGGCCGCACCAGCAGGAGCAGGATCAAGATCAACAGCGCGGTGGCGTACTTGAAGTCACCGGGCATCCCGAACACCGGGGAGAGCTCGACGACCAGGCCGATGATCAGCGACACCGACCAGGGCGCCGAACGCCGTACCGAGGCCGCCCAGCGTGACCGCCGCGAACAGCAGCAGCAGGATCTGGAGACCGGTGTCCCACTTGATGCCGTTCACGACCAGCGCGTAGAGCAGACCGGACAGGCCGGCCAGGCCCATGGCGACGATCCAGACCAGGCGGATCACCTTGTCGGTGTCGATGCCGGACGCCGAGGCGAGTGCCGGGTTGTCGGAGACCGCGCGGGTGGCCCGCCCGACCCGGGTCCGCAGCAGTGCGTAGCCGACGACCGCGAGTACGACGACCGAGATCCCCATCGCCACCAGGGACTGGTTGGTGATCGTGATCGGCCCGAACGTCGAGACCTCGGGGTTGTCCTGGACGACGCGGACGGTGCGGGCACCGACCAGCAGCTGGTAGGTGTACTGCAGCGCCAGCGAGAGACCGATCGTCACGATCATCATCTGGGTCAGGCCCAGCCCGCGCCGTCGTAGCGGTTGCCACAGGACCCGGTCCTGGAAGTACCCGGTGAAGGCGCAGAGGATGACGACCAGCACGCCGCCGATCCAGATCCCCAGGCCCTGCACTGGTTGATCAGGAGGTAGCCGATCATGCCGCCGAGGGTCACCTGCTCGGCGTGCGCGAAGTTCGAGAGGCCGGTCGTGCCGTAGATCAGCGAGAGTCCGACCGAGGCGAGCGCCAGCAGCAGGCCGAGCCGCAGCCCGTTGACGCTGCTCTGGAGGATCTCGTCGAACTTGCTGGTCTCGGCGCTGTAGTCCTCCGAACGGACCTGCAGGGCCACACCGAGCGAGCCGCCGAGTGTGTCGACCTGGACCTCAGCGGACTCGTTCTCGAGCTCGAAGCCGTCCGGGATGGTCTCGGGGTCGGCGGCGACGGTGTACGTGCCGGTCTCGGTGACCTGGAAGCTCCACTTGCCGTCTTCGCCGGTGGTCACCGTCTGCTCGGTGCCGTCGGGAGCGGTCAGGGTCACGTCGACGCCGGCGATCGGCTCGGCGCGACTCCCCATGGTGCTCGCGATGCAGGCCGTTTCTTCCGGCTTGGGGATGCAGAGCGTGGTCAACCGCACTCGCCGTTCCCGAGGAGATCAGCACGAGGAACGGGGCGAACAACAGCGCGAGCACAAGCCCCGCTGTGCCCCTGCCCACGGTCCGCTCGCGGACTGCGTGTCGAGACGTCAACTCCGGGTCCTCCCATATCCAGAGCCCGGGTCGGGCTCGGAGGGCAGTCTAGGGGGCATCGACGTGTGCGGCGCCACATCGGGGCGCTTCCCGCGCCGCGTCACGGCGGGCCTTTACCGAAGCGTGACCCGGCGGTGACGTGAGAGGCCGTTTCAGATCTAGCCGGCGAGGTCGGGGCCGTGCGTGATCACGCCGTCGGCCACCTGGCGCATCGACAGACGCAGATCCATCGCGGTCTTCTGGATCCAGCGGAACGCGTCCGGCTCGGAGAGCTGGAGCTGCTGCTGGAGGACGAACTTGGCGCGCTCGACGGCCTTGCGGGTCTCCAGCCGCTCGGTGAGGTCGGCGACCTCGGCCTCGAGCATGGCCAGCTCGGCGAACCGGCTGACGGCCATCTCGATCGCGGGCACCAGGTCGGACTTCGAGAACGGCTTGACGAGGTACGCCATCGCACCGGCGTCGCGGGCCCGCTCGACCAGGTCGCGCTGGGAGAACGCGGTCAGGATGACGACCGGCGCGATCCGCTGCCCGGCGATCTGCTCGGCGGCGGCGATGCCGTCGAGCACCGGCATCTTCACGTCGAGGATGACCAGGTCCGGGCGCAGCTCCTCGGCGAGCTGGACGGCGGTGGCGCCGTCCCCGGCCTGGCCGACGACCTCGTAGCCCTCCTCGCCGAGCATCTCGGCGAGATCCATCCGGATCAGCACCTCGTCCTCGGCGATGACGACGCGGCGGGCGGGCAGGGCGGTCTGGCTCACGGGGAGCAGGTTATCGGCCCGGCCCCCGTCGTACGGCCCCGACCGTCAGGCTGGACGGCGCACGGCGACCGGGAGCTCGCGGTGCTGGTCGAGGAAGAGCTCGACCTCCTGGCGCTCGACCCGGCGCCGGCCGAGCTCGGTCGCCGAGGCCCGGGCGTTCCCGATCGCCCGGTCGTTGCTGCTCTGACCCCACGTCCACGGCTTCCACATGTCGACCTCCACTGCTCCCGAGCACCCCTCGATGCGGAAACTGTAGTAGATCAATTGACTTATGCCAATAAGGAGCCGGGCGCGGCATTCGGCTACGGTTTTCGCGCCCCAGGCCCCGGTAGTCCAACGGCAGACGACAGTGGTCTCAAACACCATGTCCAGGGTGTGGGTTCGAATCCCACCCGGGGCACGAGTGTCGGCGCTCGGCGCGACCGCTTGCACCATGTACGAGGAGCCAGCCCGCGACGCGGCCTTGGCCCTGCTCGAGTCCGAGACGATCTCGGAGGTGAGCAGGCAGACCGGCATCAGTCGGTCCACCTTGCGCTCCTGGCTCACCGCGCCACGGCACGTATCCGGCTGCCCGCGGTGCGGCCAGACCGACCTGGCCGCCAGTGCGTATTCGGCGCTACTCGGCTTCTACCTCGGCGATGGATGCGTCTCGCACCATGCGCGGCACTGGACGCTCCGCATCTCCTGCGATGGCGCCTATCCCGGAGTGATCCTCGACGTCGAGGGCGTGATGCGGTCCGTACGCCCCGACGGACGAACGAGTCGGGTCCAAGCTCCCGGTGTCATCGTCGTACATGCCACCTGGAAGCACTGGCCCTGCCTGTTCCCGCAGCACGGACCCGGTCGCAAGCACGAACGACCGATCGTCCTCGAGGACTGGCAGCGCCGGATCGTCGAGGCACATCCCGGGCCGTTCCTCCGCGGGCTGTTCCACTCGGACGGCAGCCGGGTCCGGAACTGGGCCACCCGAACGGTCCGCGGCGAGACCAGGCGCTATGACTATCCGCGGTGGCAGTTCACCAATGTCTCGGCCGACATCCAAGGGCTGTGTTGCTGGGCGCTCGACCTGGTCGAGATCCCGTGGCGGCGGTCCAACGCCAAGACGATCAGCGTCTCGACCCGTGCCGGCGTGGCGCGCCTCGATGAGCTGATCGGTCCGAAGCGCTGACAGCCCGTCATGCAACCTATGGTTGCGCATTGCCGGATCCTGACCTAGCCTAAACGCAACCAAAGGTTGCGAAAGGATGACAGGCATGGAACACGGAACGATCGAGCGGGACATCCACATCGACGCCTCCCCCGAGGTGGTGTTCGAGGTGGTCAGCCGCCCCGAGCACATCCGGGAGTGGTGGCCGGACGACGCCCGCCTCGAGCCGGTTCCCGGCGCTCCGGGCGAGCTGGTGTGGCGCGACGACGAGACCGGCGAGACGACGACCGTCGCGATGGCCGTCGTCGAGGTCGACCCGCCCCGGCGGTTCTCGTTCCGGTGGTGCTTCACGGAGCCGGACCGCGCCGGCCAGTCGCTGCTGGTCACCTTCGACCTGGTCCCGGTCGACGGCGGCACCCGGGTCCGGATGACCGAGGCCGGGTTCCGCGAGATGGGCTGGGAGGTCGCCGTGCTCGAGGAGCAGTACGCCGACCACGTCAGCGGCTGGAACCACTACATCCCGCAGCTGGGCGCGTACGTCGCCCGACTGGTCTCCACGTCATGAGCACCGCGGTCGACGACGACCTGTGGTCGGCGATCGGAGACCCGACCCGGCGCACGATGATCGACCTCCTCCTGGCCGAGGGGTCGGGCACCGCCACCTCGCTGAGCGAGCGGCTGCCGGTGACCCGCCAGGCCGTGTCGAAGCACCTGGCGGTCCTCGACCGGGCCGGCCTGGTGCATGCCGAGCCGGCCGGCAGAGAGCGTCACTTCCAGGTCGACGAGGTCCAGCTCGCCCGCGCCGCGGCGCAGCTGGCCGCGGTCGGCGACACCTGGGACACCCGACTTCGCAGCATCAAGCGGATCGCCGAGCGGCTGGAACGTGACGCAGAGCGGACCCGCAAGACCAACACCGAGAAAGAAGGAGACTGAAGATGGTCGACATCCTGCACCAGGTCGGCGTCGCGGCACCGCTCGACGACGTCTACCGAGCAGTGGCCACACCGGACGGACTCGCCGGCTGGTGGACCACCGAGACAACCGGCACGAGCGAGGTCGGCGGTCAGGTGGAGTTCCGGTTCGGCGACAAGGGCGGCTTCGACATGGAGGTCCTCGAGCTCGATCCCTCGGGTCGGGTGCGCTGGCGGGTCGCCGACGGCCCCGAGGAGTGGATCGGGACCGAGGTCGACTGGCGCCTCGACCAGCGTGGCGAGTACACGACGATCATGTTCAAGCACGAGGGCTGGCGCGAGCCGGTCGACTTCATGCACCACTGCAGCACCAAGTGGGCCACCTACCTGATGAGCCTCAAGGAGCTGGTGGAGACCGGGCAGGGCCGTCCGTCGCCGGACGACGTGAAGATCACCGACTGGGACTAGCGCTGCCTGCGGTACGCGGGGGCGACCTCGTTGATGGCGTCGCCCATCCGGTGGATGCGCAGCGCGTTGGTCGAGCCGGGGATGCCCGGGGGCGCACCCGGCGATGATCACGACGAGGTCGCCCTCGCGGACCCGGCCGATCTGGAGCAGCTGCTCGTCGACCTGGCGGACCATCTCGTCGGTGTGCTCGACCGTCTGGGTCATGAACGTCTCGACGCCCCAGGTCAGCGCGAGCTGCGAGCGGACCGCGCGCGAGCGGGCGTGAACGCGAGCACCGGGATCTGGCCGCGCAGCCGGGACATCCGCCGGGCGGAGTCGCCGCTCTGGGTGAACGCGACGACGTACTTCGCGCCGACCCGCTCGGCGACCTCGCTCGGCGGCCTTGGCGATGACGCCGCCCTGGGTGTGCGGGTCCCAGTCGATCTCGGCGACGCCCTGCGGCCGCTCTCCTCGAGCGCGTGCTCCTCGGTCGACGCGATGATCCGGGCCATCGTCTCGACGGTGTGCACGGGGTACTCCCCCACGCTGGTCTCGCCGGAGAGCATCACGGCGTCGGCGCCGTCGAGCACGGCGTTCGCGACGTCGGAGGCCTCGGCGCGGGTGGGCGCCGGGTTGCTGATCATCGACTCGAGCATCTGGGTCGCGACGATGACCGGCTTGGCGTTGAGGCGGGCCTTCTCGACGATCCGCTTCTGCAGGAACGGCACGTCCTCGAGCGGGCACTCCACGCCGAGGTCGCCGCGGGCGACCATGAAGCCGTCGAAGGCCGCGATCACCTCGTCGAGGTTGTCGATCGCCTGCGGCTTCTCGATCTTGGCGATGACCGGGAGGTGGATCGCCCTCCTCGTCCATGATCTTGCGGACGTCGTCGGCGTCCTTGGCGTCGCGCACGAAGGAGAGCGCGATGAAGTCGACGGTCAGGTGCAGCGCGAAGCGCAGGTCCTCGATGTCCTTCTCCGACAGCGCGGGGACGGACACCGCGACGCCGGGCAGGTTGATGCCCTTGTTGTTGCTGACCTTGCCGCCGACCAGCACCTCGGTGTGCACGTCGGTGCCGTCCTCGACGTCGGTGACCCGCAGCCGGACCTTGCCGTCGTCGATCAGGAGCGGGTCGCCGACGTTCACGTCGCCGGGCAGGCCCTTGTACGTCGTACCGCAGATCTTGTCGTCGCCCGGGACGTCGCGGGTGGTGATCGTCCACTCCTGGCCGCGGTGCAGCACCGACCGGCCCGTCCGCGAACGTCTCCAGCCGGATCTTCGGGCCCTGGAGGTCGGCGAAGATGCCGACCCCGTGCCCGCTCGCGTCGGAGGCCTCGCGCACCAGCCGGTAGGCCTCCTCGTGGTCCTCGTGGCTGCCGTGGCTCATGTTCAGCCGGGCGACGTCCATCCCGGCGTACACGAGCTCGCGGATCCGCCGAGGTGAGGAGACTGCCGGGCCGAGGGTGCAGACGATCTTTGCTCTACGCACGGTCCACCCTAGCGCGACTTTGATCGTTCAAATACCTGTCAGGTCAGACGACAAGCGGTCGCTCGGTCGGCGGGATCGGCGCCGGGAGCGTGGTCGAGCCGGTGAGGTACGTGTCCACGGCGGCCGCGGCGGCCCGGCCCTCGGCGATCGCCCACACGATCAGCGACTGGCCGCGACCGGCGTCACCGGCGACGAAGACGCCGTCGACCGAGGACTGGTACGTCGCGTCGCGCGCGACGTTGCCGCGCTCGTCGAGGTCGACGCCGAGCTGCTCGACCAGGCCCGGCCTTCTCGGGACCGAGTGAAGCCCATCGCGAAGAGCACCAGCTCGGCCGGGATCTCGCGCTCGGTGCCCTCGATCTCGGTGAACTTGCCGCCCTCGAACGTCGACGTCGACCAGGCGCAGCGCCCGGACGTTGCCGTCCTCGTCGCCGAGGAACTCCTTGGTGGAGACGGCGTAGACCCGCGTCGCCGCGCCTCCTCGTGCGCCGAGGAGACCCGGAAGATCATCGGGTACGTCGGCCACGGCTGGCCGGCCGGGCGCGTCCTCGGGCGGCTCCGGCATGATCTCGAGCTGCGTGATCGACGCCGCGCCCTGGCGGGTGGACGTGCCGAGGCAGTCCGCGCCGGTGTCGCCGCCGCCGATGATCACGACGTGCTTGCCGGTCGCGGTGATCTGGTCCGTCGACCTCCTCGCCGAGCGCGACCCGGTTGGCCTGCGGGAGGAACTCCATGGCCTGGTGGATGCCGCCGAGCTCGCGGCCCGGGACGGCCAGGTCGCGGGCCTCGGTCGCACCCATGGCGAGCACGACGGCGTCGTACCGGTCGCGCAGCTGGTCGCCGGTGAGCTCCGCGCCGACGTCGACGCCGGCCCGGAAGACGGTGCCCTCGCGGCGCATCTGGTCGAGCCGCCGGTCGAGGTGCTTCTTCTCCATCTTGAACTCGGGGATGCCGTAGCGCAGCAGCCCGCCGATCTTGTCGGCGCGCTCGTAGACCGCGACCGTGTGACCGGCGCGGGTGAGCTGCTGGGCGGCGGCCAGGCCGGCCGGGCCGGAGCCGATCACCGCGACGGTGCGGCCCGAGAGCCACTCCGGCGGCTGCGGCCGGACCAGGCCGGACTCCCACGCCTTGTCGATGATCGAGACCTCGACGTTCTTGATCGTGACCGGGTCCTGGTTGATGCCGAGCACGCAGGCGGTCTCGCACGGCGCCGGGCACAGCCGACCGGTGAACTCCGGGAAGTTGTTGGTCGCGTGCAGGCGCTCGATCGCGCCCTCCCAGTCGTCGCGCCAGACCAGGTCGTTCCACTCCGGGATGAGGTTGCCGAGCGGGCAGCCCTGGTGGCAGAACGGGATGCCGCAGTCCATGCAGCGACCGGCCTGCTCGGTGATGATCGGCAGCAGGGCCCGGCCGGCGCTGCCGGGGTAGACCTCGTTCCAGTCCTGGACCCGCTCCTCGACCGGGCGGCGCTCGGCGACCTCGCGGCCGTTCTTGAGGAATCCCTGGGGTCAGCCATGCTGGCCACCCCCTCCACGTCCTTCGCTGCGCTCAGCCATGGAGCGCCTCCATCATCGCGTGGGCGGTCTCGTTCTCGTCGAGGCCGTCGGCTTCGGCCTTGGCCTTGGCCTCCAGAGACTTGCGGTAGTCGGTGGGCATGACCTCGGTGAACCGGGTCAGCGAGGTCTCCCAGTCGGCGAGCAGCTCCTCGGCGACCGTCGAGCCGGTCTCCTCGAGGTGCGCGCGCACCAGCTGCTCGAGCTCGGCGGCCGCGTCGTCCGTTGACGGGGCCGAGCTCGACGAGCTCGGGGTTGACCCGGCCGCGGCTTGAGGTCGAGCACCCAGGCGACGCCGCCGGACATGCCGGCGGCGAAGTTGCGGCCGGTCTTGCCGAGGACGACGACCCGGCCGCCGGTCATGTACTCGCAGCCGTGGTCGCCCACGCCCTCGGTGACCGCCCGCGCGCCGGAGTTGCGGACGCAGAACCGCTCACCGACGCCGCCGCGGAGGAAGATCTCGCCGCGACGGTGGCGCCGTAGGCGATCACGTTGCCGGCGATGATCTGCTCGTCGGCGTCGAACGTCGCCGCCCGGTCGGGCCGGACGACGATCCGGCCGCCGGAGAGGCCCTTGCCGACGTAGTCGTTGGCGTCGCCCTCGAGCCGCAGCGTGATGCCGCGCGGCACGAACGCGCCGAACGACTGGCCGGCCGAGCCCAGTGAAGGTGAGGTCGATGGTGCCGTCGGGCAGCCCCTCGCCGCCGTACTTCTTGGTGACCTCGTGGCCGAGGATCGTGCCGACGGTGCGGTTGACGTTGCGGATCGCGACCTGGGCGCGCACCGGCTCGCCGGACTCGAGCGCCGGCCTGCGCCAGCGGGACCAGCTCGGTGTCGAGCGCCTTGTCGAGGCCGTGGTCCTGGGTCGTGGTGTTGCGCAGCGCGGCGCCCTCGGGCAGCTCCGGCACGTGCAGGATCGGCGACAGGTCGAGCCCGGCGGCCTTCCAGTGGTCGACCGCCTGCTCGACGTCGAGCGTGTCGACCTGGCCGATCGCCTCGTCGAGGGTGCGGAAGCCGAGCTCGGCGAGCAGCTCGCGCACCTCCTCGGCGATGTACTCGAAGAAGTTGACGACGTACTCGGCCTTGCCGGTGTAGCGCTCGCGCAGGACCGGGTTCTGCGTCGCGACGCCCACGGGGCAGGTGTCGAGGTGGCAGACCCGCATCATGATGCAGCCGGAGACCACCAGCGGCGCCGTCGCGAAGCCGAACTCCTCCGCGCCGAGCAGCGCGGCGATGACGACGTCGCGACCGGTCTTGAGCTGGCCGTCGGTCTGCACGACGATCCGGTCGCGCAGGCCGTTGAGCAGCAGCGTCTGCTGGGTCTCGGCGAGGCCGAGCTCCCACGGACCGCCCGCGTGCTTGAGCGAGGTGAGCGGCGCCGCGCCGGTGCCGCCGTCGTGGCCGGAGATCAGCACGACGTCGGCGTGCGCCTTCGAGACGCCGGCCGCGACCGTGCCGACGCCGACCTCGGAGACCAGCTTCACGTGGACGCGGGCCTGCGGGTTGGCGTTCTTCAGGTCGTGGATCAGCTGGGCGAGGTCCTCGATCGAGTAGATGTCGTGGTGCGGCGGCGGGGTGATCAGCCCCACGCCCGGCGTGGAGTGCCGGGTCTTGGCCACCCACGGGTAGACCTTGTTGCCGGGCAGCTGGCCGCCCTCGCCGGGCTTGGCGCCCTGCGCCATCTTGATCTGGATGTCGTCGGAGTTGGTGAGGTACTCCGAGGTGACGCCGAAGCGGCCGGACGCGACCTGCTTGATCGAGCTGCGCCGCTCGGGGTCGTAGAGACGGTCCGCGTCCTCGCCGCCCTCACCGGTGTTGGACTTGGCGCCCAGCCGGTTCATCGCGATCGCGAGGGTCTCGTGCGCCTCCTTGCTGATCGAGCCGTACGACATCGCGCCGGTCGAGAACCGCTTGACGATCTCGGAGACCGGCTCGACCTCGTCGATCGGGATCGGCTGCCGGCCGGGCTCGTCGGCGTCCTTGAACCGGAACAGGCCGCGCAGCGTCATCAGCCGCTCGGACTGCTCGTCGACGCGCGCGGTGTACTGCTTGAAGACGTCGTAGCGACCGGCGCGGGTGGCGTGCTGGAGCCGGAAGACCGTCTCGGGGTCGAACAGGTGCGGCTCGCCCTCGCGGCGCCACTGGTACTCGCCGCCGATCTCGAGCTCGCGGTGCGCCGGCGCGATGCCGCCGCGCGGGTACGCCGTGGCGTGCCGGCGCGCGACCTCCTCGGCGATCGTGTCGAGCTCGATGCCGCCGAGCTTGGAGGTGGTGCCGGTGAAGTACTTGTCGACGACCGCCTGCGAGAGCCCGACCGCCTCGAAGATCTGGGCACCGGTGTACGACGCCACCGTCGAGACGCCCATCTTGGACATCACCTTGAGCACGCCCTTGCCGAGCGCCTTGATCAGGTTGGCGACGGCCTTCTCCGGCTCGGCGCTTGACGTAGTAGCCCTCGCGGGCGAGGTCCTCGACGGACTCCATCGCGAGGTAGGGGTTGACCGCGGCCGCGCCGTACCCGACGAGCAGGGCGACGTGGTGCACCTCGCGGACGTCGCCGGCCTCGACGAGCAGGCCGACCTGGGTGCGGGTCTTCTCGCGCACCAGGTGGTGGTGGACGGCGCCGGTGAGCAGCAGCGACGGGATCGGCGCCAGCTCGGCGGTGGAGTGCCGGTCGGACAGCACGATGATGCGGGCGCCGTCGGCGATCGCCGCGGACACCTCCGCGCAGATCTCGTCGATCCGCTCGGCCATCGCCGCGCCGCCGCCCTCGACGGCGTAGAGGCCGCGGGAGACGTGGGTGATGAAGCCCGGCATGTCGCCGTCGCGGTTGATGTGCCGGATCTTGGCCAGGTCGTCGTTGGAGATGACCGGGAACGGCAGCACGACCATCCGGCAGGACGCCGGCGCCGGCTCGAGCAGGTTGGCCTCCGGGCCGATGGTGCCGGCCAGCGAGGTGACCAGCTCCTCGCGGATCGCGTCGAGCGGCGGGTTGGTGACCTGGGCGAACAGCTGGCTGAAGTAGTCGAACAGCAGCCGCGGCTTCTGCGCTCAGCGCCGCGATCGGGGTGTCGGTGCCCATCGAGCCGAGCGGCTCGCCGCCGCCGTTGGCCATCGGCGTGAGGATGACCCGCAGCTCCTCCTCGGTGTAGCCGAAGACCTGCTGGCGGCGGGTGACCGAGGCGTGGGTGTGCACGATGTGCTCGCGGTCGGGGACGTCGTCGAGGTGGATCAGGCCGGCGTGCAGCCACTCGTCGTACGGGTGCTCGGCGCGAGCTCGGTCTTGATCTCCTCGTCCTCGATGATCCGGTGCTCGTCGGTGTCGACGAGGAACATCCGGCCCGGCTGGAGCCGGCCCTTGCGGACGATCGTGGCCGGGTCGAGGTCGAGGACGCCGACCTCGGAGGCGAGCACGACCAGGCCGTCGTCGGTGACCCAGTAGCGCGACGGGCGCAGGCCGTTGCGGTCGAGGACCGCGCCGATCTGGGAGCCGTCGGTGAAGACGACGCAGGCCGGGCCGTCCCACGGCTCCATCAGCGCGGAGTGGAACTCGTAGAAGGCGCGGCGCTTGGCGTCCATCTCGGCGTGGTTCTCCCACGCCTCCGGGATCATCATCAGCACCGCGTGCGGCAGCGAGCGGCCGCCCATGTGCAGCAGCTCGAGCACCTCGTCGAACGACGCGGAGTCGGACGCGCCCGGCGTGCAGATCGGGAAGAGCCGCTCGAGGTCGCCCGGGATCAGGTCGGAGGCGAGCAGCGCCTCGCGGGCCCGCATCCAGTTGCGGTTGCCCATCACGGTGTTGATCTCGCCGTTGTGGGCGATGAACCGGAACGGGTGCGCCAGCGGCCAGCTCGGGAACGTGTTGGTCGAGAAGCGCGAGTGCACGACGGCGAGGGCGGAGGCGATCCGCTCGTCGACCAGGTCGGGGAAGAACGTGGTCGAGCTGGTCGGTGGTGAGCATGCCCTTGTAGGCGAGGGTCCGCGAGGACAGCGACGGGAAGTAGACGTCGGTCTCGTGCTCGGCGCGCTTGCGCAGGCAGAAGGCCAGCCGCTCCAGCGCCATGCCGGTGATCCGGGTGCCGGCGCCGGCGACGAACAGCTGGCCGAACGACGGCATCACGCCGAGCGCGGTCGCGCCGAGCACGTCGGGCTGGATCGGCACGTCGCGCCAGCCGAGGACGGTGAGGCCCTCCTCGGCGGCGATCTCCTCGATCCGGCGGCGGGTCTTGGCGACCTGCTCGTCGTCACCCGGCAGGAACGCCGTACCGACGGCGTAGGAGTGCTGGCGCGGGCAGCTCGAAGTCGCACGACCTCGCGCAGGAACGCGTCGGGCACCTGCATCAGGATGCCGGCGCCGTCGCCGGAGTTGGGCTCGGCACCCGCGGCACCGCGGTGCTCGAGGTTGCGCAGGGCGGTGAGCGCCTTGACCACGATGTCGTGGCTGGCGACGCCGGTCAGGGTCGCGACGAAGGCCACGCCACACGCGTCGTGCTCGTGGCGGGGGTCGTAGAGCCCTTGGGGCGGCGGGAATGCGTGCGAGTAAGGCACCGGGCATTCTCCCGTCGTCTCTAGCGCCGCGCGACCCCACGACGTTGTCGAGGCCGGCGCCGGCGGTGCGGTGAGTGCAAACGCTGTCTGGCAGGGGACGACATTGGCCCAAGCGGAGGAGTCAGATTACCACCCGGTCACCCGGGCAACTGGTCCGTATCAGTCTGCTCGTCAGTGAACTCTTCGGTGTTCGTCGTCCGTCTGCTCCGAGGGTACGTCGTCGTCGTCGCGCCCGTCGACGTAGACCTGCTCCTCGCGGCCCGGATGGCGCCGTGCGCTGACGACGAACCAGACCAGCGCGCCGACGAACAGCACGATCGAGGTCCAGACGTTGAACCGCAGGCCCAGCGACGTTCTCGAGCTCGACGCTGTCGATGCGCAGCATCTCGATCCAGCCGCGTCCGAGCGTGTAGACCATCACGTAGAGCGCGACCACCCGGCCGTAGCCGAGGCGGAACCTGCGGTCCGCCCAGATGAGGACCGCGAAGCCCAGCAGGCACCACAGCGACTCGTAGAGGAACGTCGGGTGGAACAGCTGGTCGGGGTCGTGTAGCCCAGCGGCCGGTGGTCGGCGTCGATCTCCAGCCCCCAGGGCAGGTCGGTCGGCTTGCCGAACAGCTCCTGGTTGAACCAGTTGCCCCAGCGGCCGATCGCCTGCGCGACCAGCACCCCGGGCGCCATCGCGTCGAGCACCGGCAGCAGCTTGATGCCCTTGCGCTTCGCGCCGATGACCACACCGAGCGCGCCCATCGCGATCGCGCCCCAGACGCCGAGGCCGCCGCGCCAGATGTAGAGCGCCTCGATCGCGTTGCCGCCGGCGCCGAAGTAGAGCTCGCTGTCGGTGAGCACGTGGTAGATCCGGCCGCCGACGAGGCCGAACGGCACCGCCCAGATCGCCAGGTCCTGGATGTCGCCGGCCCGGCCGCCGCGGGCGACCCAGCGCTTCTCGCCGATCCAGATCGCGGCGACGATGCCGAGGATGATCGCCAGCGCGTAGCCGCGGATCGGCACCGGGCCGAGGTACCAGACCCCGCTGGACGGGCTCGGGATGGACAGCACGGTCAGGGCGTCGATCATGTGGTCAGTCCTCGTTCAGCAGCGTGTGGATGTCGGCGGCGAAGTCGGCCGACGAGGTGTCCTCGGTCCAGAGCAGCGGCGAGGTGTCGTCGGCGGTGATCGCGGTGACCTGCGAGCTGTGGGTGCTCACGTCGCCGCCGCCGCTCGGCAGCTTGTCGCCCTCACCGACGTGCACGGCCAGCGGCTCGCCGACGTCGACGATCGTGTCGAGGTCGCCGGTCAGGCCGATGAACGCCGGGTCGAACGCGTCGAGGTAGCGGCGCAGCACCTCCGGGGTGTCCCGGGCCGGGTCGGTGGTCACGAACACCACGTCGACCCGCTCGCGGTCGGCGCTCGTCGAGCCGGGTCATCGCCGAGGACAGGTTCGACATCACGATCTGGCAGATGTCCGGGCACTGCGTGTAGCCGAAGAAGACCAGGGTCAGGTCCTTGTCGGTGTCCTCGGTCAGGGAGTACGGCTGGCCGTCGGTGTCGGTGAGCGGCGTGGCCGGGACCGGCGTAGGGCTGGTGGGTCTGCCCGGCCTGGTAGCCGTCGCCGTCGTCGTCCGCCGCGCTGCTGTCACAGGCGGCGAGCGCGCCGACGCACAGGACGGCCGCGAGCGCGGCCAGGGTGCTACGCACGCCGTACCCCCGCAGCCAGGTCCTCGGTCAGCGCGGTCAGCGCCCGCAGGCCGTCGTCCAGCGCTCGGACGAACGCCGAACCCACGATCACGCCGTCGGCGTACGCCGACAGCTCGGCCGCCTGGGCGCCGGTGCTGACACCGACACCCACCCCGACAGGGAGCTGGGTGGTCGCCTTCGTCCGGGCGATCAGGGGCGCAACTCCTGCGGCGGTCGCCTGCGTGGTGCCGGTCACGCCCATGATCCCGGTCGCGTAGACGAAGCCGCGGCAGTTGCTCGTGGTCATCGCGATCCGCTCGTCGGTGCGTCGACGGCGCGACCAGGAAGACCTTGTCGAGGTCGTGCTCGTCGGCGGCGGCGATCCAGTCCTGGGCGACGTCCGGGGTGATGTCGGGCGTGATCAGGCCCGCACCCCCGGCGTTCGCGAGGTCGGCGGCGAACCGCTCGACGCCGCGCCTCTCGACGGGGTTCCAGCTGGTCATCACCAGGGTG
Organism: uncultured Actinomycetota bacterium; assembly: GCA_963716655.1. Taxonomy (GTDB): domain Bacteria; phylum Actinomycetota; class Actinomycetes; order Propionibacteriales; family Nocardioidaceae; genus Nocardioides. Next base: position 97,488 of record CAVQTV010000002.1, read on the forward strand.
GGGGTTCCGGTCGCCGCGACCGCCTCGACCACCCGGAAGACGTCGTCGATGCGGACGCCGGCATCGAGGGCCTGCTGGACGGCGGCCTGGATGATCGGGCCGTCCATGACCGGGTCGCTGTAGGGCAGCCCGACCTCGATGACGTCGCAGCCGGCCGTCGACCATCGCCCGGAGGGCCGCGATCGAGGCCGTCGACGTCGGGGAACCCGGCCGGCAGGTAGCCGACCAGCGCGGCGCGGCCGTCGGCGCGTGCCTTCTCGAAGGCGATCGAGACGCTCACTGTCGTCCTCCGTCTCGTCGTCGGGGCGCCGAGGCCGAAGTACTCGATGCGCGGTGCCCATGTCCTTGTCGCCGCGGCCGCTGAGGTTGACCAGGATCGTCTGGCCCGGCCGCTCCTCGGCGAGCCGCACCGCGCCCGGCGACGGCGTGCGCGGACTCGATCGCCGGGATGATGCCCTCGGTCCGGCTGAGCAGCGCCAGCGCCTGCATCGCCTCGTCGTCGGTGACCGGGAGGTACGTCGCGCGTCCGGTCGTCGGCCAGGTGCGCGTGCTGCGGGCCGACGCCGGGGTAGTCCAGGCCGGCGGAGATCGAGTGCGACTCGATGGTCTGGCCGTCCTCGTCCTGGAGCACGAACGTGCGGGCGCCGTGCAGCACGCCGCGGTCGCCGGCGTAGATGGTCGCCGCGTGCCGGCCGGTCTCGAAGCCCTCGCCACCGGGCTCGAAGCCGTAGATCGCGACGTCGTCGTCGAGGAACGCGGTGAACAGCCCGATCGCGTTCGAGCCGCCGCCGACGCACGCGGCGATGGCGTCCGGCAGCACGCCGTACTGCTCCAGGCACTGGGCCCGGGCCTCGTCGCCGATGCCGCGGGTGAAGTCGCGGACCATGCTCGGGAACGGGTGCGGGCCGGCGGCGGTGCCGAAGAGGTACGCCGTGTGGTCGACCGACGCGACCCAGTCGCGCAGCGCCTCGTTGATCGCGTCCTTGAGCGTCGCGCTGCCGGAGTCGACCGGGATCACCTTGGCGCCGAGCAGCTGCATCCGGGCGACGTTGAGCGCCTGCCGCTTGGTGTCGACCGAGCCCATGTAGACGGTGCAGTCGAGGCCGAAGTACGCCGCGGCGGTCGCGCTGGCGACGCCGTGCTGGCCGGCGCCGGTCTCGGCGATCACCCGGGTCTTGCCCATCCGCCGGGTGAGCAGCGCCTGGCCGAGGACGTTGCGGATCTTGTGCGCGCCGGTGTGGTTGAGGTCCTCGCGCTTGAGCAGGATCCGGGCGCCGACCTGCTCGCTGAGCCGCTCGGCGTAGTAGAGCGGGCTGGGCAGCCCGGCGTACTCGCGCAGGATCGCGTCGAACTCGGCGACGAACGCCGGGTCCGCCATCGCCTCGTGCCAGGCGACGGTGAGCTCGTCGAGCGCGGCGACCAGCGCCTCGGGCATGAACCGGCCACCGAACCCGTCACCGGGGCGCCGAACCAGCCCGCGCTCGTCGGCGTCGAAGGTGGTCGTCCTCTCCGGATGCGTGGTCATGCTGTCACTCCTGTCATCGCGGCGACCGCGGTCTCGGGGTCGCCGTCCTTCACCAGCGCCTCGCCGACGAGTACGGCGCGGGCACCCTCGCCCACGAACCGCTTGACGTCGGCCGGGCTGAAGATGCCGCTCTCGGCGACCTTGACCCGGTCGTCCGGGACCAGCGGCGCCAGCCTGCCGAACATGTCGTCGTGGATCTCGAGGGTCTTGAGGTTGCGGGCGTTGACGCCGACCAGCTCGGCGCCGAGCGCGACCGCGCGCTCGGTCTCGGCCTCGTCGTGCACCTCGACGAGCACGGTCAGGCCGAGCTCGCGGGCCTCGTCGTACAGCCGGCGCAGCGTGTCGTCGTCGAGCGCCGCCACGATCAGCAGCGCCAGGTCGGCGCCGGCGGCGCGGGCCTCGACGAGCTGGTAGCGTCGTGACGATGAAGTCCTTGCGCAGCACCGGGACGTCGACCGCGGCCCGGACCGCGCGCAGGTCGTCGAGGCTGCCGCCGAACCGGCGCTGCTCGGTGAGCACGCTGATCGCGGCGGCACCGCCGGCGGCGTACCGACGCGCGAGCTCGGCGGGGTCGGGGATGTCGGCGAGGTCGCCCTTGCTGGGGCTGCGCCGCTTGACCTCGGCGATCACGCTCGAGCCGGGGGCGCGCAGGTGCGGCATCGGGTCGAGGGGCGGGTCGACGTCGGCGAGCGCCGCGCGCAGGTCGGCCAGCGGGGTCACGGCCTCCCGCTCGGCGAGGTCAACCCGCACGCCGGCCACGATCTCGTCGAGCACGGACATGCGGGAACTCCAACTCCGGGACGGTGATTGCGGCCGGCCCAGTGTTTCACGCTCGCGAAGCGCGCCGAACGACGCCTCGGAGATCGGACGGTCGGGTTGCGGACGCGCAGGCCCCGCCACGAGTAGGGTCCGCACCATGCGGCCGGCAGACGGAACGGCCACGACGAAGGGTTCGACCACGTGAGCTACTCAGAACCGCCCCCGCCGCCGCAGTACGGCGCTCCGCAGCCGATGCCCGGTGGGCCGGCGCCCAAGCACCCCCGCGGCACCCTGGTCCTGATCCTCGGCATCCTCAGCATTCCGTGCTGTGGCCTCTTCACCGGCATCCCGGCGATCATCCTGGGCCGGAGCGCGCTGGCCGAGATCGACGCCAACCCGGCGGCGTACTGCGAACCGCGGCCAGATCAACGCCGGCTACATCTGCGGCATCATCGGCACCGTGCTGTCGGTGACCGGCATCGTCGCCAACATCGCTGCTGCGGACTCGCCTGACCCCGTCGAGCATCGGCCGGCGCCGTCACGGCGCGAGCCAGGCCCCGATCTCGAGGTTGCGCAGCACGGTGAACACCACGGCGGCGACCCCGAGGGCGATCAGGAACGTCCGCACTCTGCGGTTGTTCGGCTGACGGACCCGGCCGGTCCACCGCTCGTACGCCCAGCGTCCGAGCAGGAACACCAGCAGCGGCAGCAGCGCCACGAACAGCAGGTTGCTCGACGCCGCCGCGGCGACGTCGCCGTTGGTCAGGTCGTTGACCGCGCGCAGCCCGCCGCAGCCCGGGCAGTAGATGCCCGAGCGCCGCGCTCGGGCAGTAGCCCCAGGAGCCGCTCTCGTGCGGGTCGCGCAGGTGCAGCGCGAGCGTGGCGAGCCGCCAGCCCGCCGATCGTGACCGCGGGACCGGCCAGCCGCTGCCACCGGCTCGCCTCGACGGCCGCGGGTGCGGCCGGCGGCGGCGCGGTGGCGGTCATCGAGTCCGCCCCTGTCAGTGCGCTGCGACTCGTGGAAGCCGAGCTTCACCATCACGGCGAAGATCACCAGCGAAGCGACGCCGAGGGCGACACCGACCCAGAAGATCGGCCAGCTGATCGGCTCGAGCAGCAGGCCCACCGCGCCGACCACGAAGCCGAGCATGGCGACCGTGACGGCCGTCCAGGCTGCGGGGGTGTTGCCGTGGTTGTCAGACATGCGGGCTCCTCGATACGGTGCGTGACGGGTCGGGGCACAGTCTATTCAGGGTCGGGCGCGGTCGGGTCGCGACCCTCGTCCATCGCCTTCCAGAGATCGAGGCTGCTCTGCTCCTCCGGCGGCACTTCTCGCGGTGCCGGGGCCGCAGCCGTCGGGGGCGTCGTACCGGGTGCCCATCTCCGGCCAGGCCGGCGCCCAGCGCGACCGCGAGCGATCGTCGCGACCAGGCGAGCAGGCGCGCCGAGCAGCGCGAGCCCAGTACCAGCCGGTGTGGCCGATGGTCAGCGTCGGTGACTGCCGAGCTCGGCGAGCTCGTCGCGCAGCTGGTCGGGCACCTGCGAGTACGCCGCCACCACCGCGACCAGCGCACCGGCCGCGGCGACCACGCCGAGCACCGCGACCGCCCGGCGGACCCGGCCGCGGGTCACCAGCACGACGCCCCAGCAGGCGAGCACCACCAGGCGAGCGCGGTGACCAGCGGCAGGTGGGCGTCGTAGGTGACCGTCGCAGCGCCGCCGTGCCGCGTGCCGGCCTCGGCCGCCGGCTTGTTGCCGGCGACCGCGGTCAGCCCGCCGGCCGCCAGCCCGAGCAGGACGACCGGGCCGAAGGTACGGCGCCGCCCCTTCGACGGCTCAGCCATCGGCGTCAGCGGCAGCAGGTCGGCGTCGAAGCAGGTGCGGTCGCCGGTGTGGCAGGCCGCGCCGACCTGGTCGACCTTGACCAGCAGGGTGTCGCCGTCGCAGTCGAGGCGGACCTCCTTGACCCACTGCACGTGGCCCGAGGTCTCGCCCTTGACCCAGTACTCCTGGCGCGAGCGGCTCCAGTACGTCGCCCGGCCGGTGCGTCAGGGTGCGCGCCAGCGCCTCGTCGTCCATCCAGCCGAGCATCAGCACCTCGCCGGTGTCGTGCTGCTGCACCACGGCCGGCACCAGCCCGTCGGCGGTGCGCTTGAGCCGGTCCGCGATGGCGGGGTCGAGGGTGGTCACGCACCCGATTATCCCCTGTTGCGGCACCCAGCTGCGTGCAGCCCGGCGTACACGACCCTCCTGCTGGACTAGGACGACGTGCGGGCACGCGCTGGACGCTGCGGCCCCGGTCGACGACCACGAGCCTCGTCGGCGCCATTGGTCGCAAATCGCAGATATCGAGCCGAGCGCTGCGGTCTTCGCACATTCGCTCCGGCAATCGCCGCGCCGACCGACCTGGCGGCATCCGGATGTCGTCGAAGACCGCCTAGGACCCGTGCTGGGCGACCCAGCGCGTGCAGGCCGGCGTAGACGGACCCGGCCTCCCGCGCGAGCACGGCGTGCGGGCCGCGCTGCACGATCCGGCCCTTGTCGACGACGACCACCTCGTCGGCGGTCTCGGCGGTGGAGAGCCGGTGCGCGATGGTGACCGAGGTGCGGCCGCGTCATCAGCCGCTCCAGGGCGCGGCCGATCCGCATCTCGAGCGCCGGGTCGACCGCGCTGGTGGCCTCGTCGAGGACCAGCAGGTCCGGGTCGGCGAGCTGGGCCCGCCAGCAGCGCGACCAGCTGCCGCTCCCCCGCCGACATGCGACTCGCCGCGCTGGCCCGACCTCGGTCTGGATGCCGGCGGGCAGGCCGGCCAGCCAGTCGCCGAGCCCGAGGTCGTCGGCCGCGGCGAGGATCTCCTCGTCGGTCGCGTCGAGCCGCCCGTAGCGGACGTTGGCCGCGATGGTGTCGTCGAAGAGGAAGCCCTCCTGCGGCACCAGCACCACGCTGCGCCGCAGCGACTCCTGCGCGATCTCGCGCACGTCGATGCCGTCGAGCAGCACCGCGCCCTCGCGACGGGTCCATCAGCCGGGTCAGCAGCTTGGCGATCGTGGACTTGCCGGAGCCGGTCTCGCCGACGACGGCCATCCGGGTGCCGGCGGCGATGTCGAGGTCGATGTCGCGCAGCACCGGCGGGCCGCCCGGGTAGGCGAACGTGACCGCGTCGAAGCGGACGTCGACCGGGCCGCGCGGCAGCGTCGCGCCGTCCGGCCCCGGGTCGACCAGGTCGGCCGGCGTCTCCAGGATGCCGATCACCCGGCGCCAGCTGACCACGGCGTTCTGGGCGTCGGTGAGGATCTGGGTGCCCATCTGCACGGGACCGACGAACAGCGTGACCAGGAACGCGAACGCGAGCACGGTGCCGGCGGTGATGTCGCCGGCGAACCCGAGCCACACCCCGACGATGATCACGCCGGCGTTCGCCAGGCCGGCCGAGATGCCGCCGAGCGAGAACGAGAGCACGGTGAAGCCCTGGGCGCGGGTGCTGGCCGCCTTGTACTCGTCGATCGCGTCGTCGATGCGGGCCTGGGTGCGGTCCTCGACGGCGTACGACCGCACGACCGCGGCGCCGACGACCGGCTCGGAGATCGCCGACAGCATCACGGCGACCTGGCGGCGCACGACGCCGTAGGCGTCGGAGAGCTTGCGCTGGAAGTACCGCAGCGACAGGAAGAGCGGCGCGAAGCAGACCCACACGACGAGCGCGAGCTGCCAGCTGTAGAAGAGCATCACGATGGTCGCGACCAGCACCTGCCCGACGCTGACGACGAACAGCAGGCCGCCGAACACCAGGAACTGGCTGACCTGGTCGACGTCGCTGGTGACCCGCGAGACGAGGGCGCCGCGGCGCTCGGTGTTCTGGGTGAGCAGCGGCAGGTCGTGGACGTGCCGGAACGCCTTGATCCGCAGCGTCGCCAGGCCGCGCTCGGAGGTGGTGAACAGCCGCGCGGTCATCAGGTACGACGCCCAGCGCGGCGACCAGGATCGCGGCCGCCGGCGGCCAGGCCCATCCAGACGGTGTACGAGACGTCGGGGCCGTTCGGGCCGTTGAGCCCGTGGTCGATCGTCTGCTGCACCGCGATCGGCACGACCACCTGGCCGATCGAGGCGATGAAGGCGAGCGACGAGCGTCCAGCCGAGGCCCTCCTTCAGCTCGGGCGAGTAGTGCACGCCGCGGCGCATCGTCTCGATCGCGCCGATCTCCTCGCCGGTGTCGATGGACGTGCTGTCCGTGGTGGTGCTCATTCGGGCTCCCCCACCAGCTCGGCGCCCAGCTCGGCCTCGACCTCGTAGGCGTTGACGAGGCGGGCGTACGCCGGGCTGCGCTCGAGCAGCTCGGCGTGCGTGCCCCGGTCGGCGATCCGGCCGTCCTCGAGGTGCACGACCTCGTCGGCCAGCCCGATCGTCGCCTTGCGGTAGGCGACCACGACCAGGGTGCTGCCGTGCGACGCCGGAGCGCAGCGCCTCGAGGATCCGGGCCTCGACCTCGGGGTCGACCGCGGACGTGGCGTCGTCGAGGATCAGCAGCCGCGGGTTGCCGGACCAGCGCGCGGGCCAGCGAGATCCGCTGCCGCTGCCCGCCGGACAGCGAGGTGCCGCGCTCGCCGAGCTGGCGTCGAGGCCGTCGGGCAGCGCCGCGACGAAGCCGTCGGCCTGGGCCGCGCGCAGCGCCGCCCACACGTCCTCGTCGGAGACGTCGGCGCCGAGGGTGACGTTGCCGCGCACGGTGTCGTCGAAGAGGAACGCGGTCTGCGGCACGACGCGACACGGCCCGGCGAGCTCGCCCCTGGCCAGGTCGCGCAGGTCGGTGCCGTCGAGCAGGATCCGGCCCTCGTCGGGGTCGACCAGCCGGGTCATCAGGCTGGTCAGCGTGCTCTTGCCGGAGGCGGTCGCGCCGACCAGGGCGACCGTGCGGCCCGGCTCGACGGTGAAGGTCACGTCGTCGAGGAGCCGCTGCTCGGGGTCGTAGCGGTAGCCGAGGTGCTCGACCACCAGCCGGGCGCCCGTCGTCGCCGCGCTCGACCGCGCGGTCGCCGTACGGCATCTCGCCGGTCGCCCGCAGCACGTTGCGGACCCGGTGGTAGCCGACCACGCTGCGCGGGAACTCGCCGAGCAGCCAGCCGATCGAGCGGATCGGGAAGGACACGATCGTGAGCAGGAAGGCGACGGTGACGACGTCGCCGGGCTCGGTCGCGCCGCTGAGCACGCGCGCGACGCCGACCGCGAGCACGATCGAGGACGCCGAGGTTCGGCAGCGCGGCCAGGGTCGGGTCGAAGGCGGCGCGGATCCGGCCGGCGCGGATGTTGATGTCGCGCAGCCGGTGCGGCCATCTCGGCGAACCGGGCGGTCTCCTCGGCCTCGCGGCCGAGGGTCTTGACCACCATCGCGCCGTCGAAGGACTCGTGGGCGACCTCGCTGAGCTCGGCGCGGAGCTGCTGGGCCTTGGTCATCAGCGGCGAGGCGCGGCGCTGGTAGGCGAGGTTGGCGACCACGACGGCCGGGAAGACCAGCAGCGCCGACCAGCGCCATCACCAGGTCGGCGAGGAACATCTGGACGACCGCGATCACCATCATCACGACGGTGCCGACCGCCATCGGCAGCGGCGCGATCGGGCCCCAGGCGGCCTCGACGTCGGAGTTGGCGTTGGAGAGCAGCTGGCCGGTCGGGTGCCGCTGGTGCCACTCCATCGGGAGGGCGAGGTACTGCCGGGTGACCGCGCGCCGGGTGTGCGCCTGCATCCGGTACTGCATGATGCCGGCGCCGAGCCGGCGGGCCACGATGCCGACCGCGCGCAGCAGCGCGACGCCGAGGAACAGCGCGAAGACCGCGACCAGCAGGTCGGTGCCGATCTCGCCGTTCTCGAACGCCGGCAGCACGACGTGGTCGGTCGCCCAGCCGAGCACCCAGGCGTCGGCGACGGTCAGCGCACCGAAGAGCACGCTGCCGAGGGTCGAGAGCGCGAAGATCCACGGCTCGCGACGGATCGCCACCCCGAGTACGGCGAACCCGGCACCCGTCGTGCCCCGCCGCTGTCCGCTCGTCCGTCATCTACGCCTCTCTCGTCTGCGCGGCAACCCGCAGCCTCGCCAGCGTATTCCCACCCACCGACATCGGGACGGCCGCCGTCGCGATCGACGTATGCTCGCCGGCATGACCGACTCAGCCGCGCGCAGCGTCCGGCACAGCGCGAGCGCCGCGAGCTCTGCGACCTGGCCCTCGTCCTCGGGCCCGACGCCCCCACCCTCTGCGACGGGCTGGGACGCCCAGGACCTGTTCTCGCACCTGGTCGTCCGCGAGCACAAGCCGCTCGCGTCGATGGGCAACGTCGTCGGCGCGCTGTCCGGACTGACCGACCGGGCGATGGCCAAGCACCGGAAGAAGTCGTTCGAGGTGCTGGTCGAGCAGTACCGGAAGCCGGCGCTCTACCTGCGGGCGATGCCACCGCGTCGACGAGGCGATGAACAGCTTCGAGCTACTCGTGCACCACGAGGACCTGCGCCGCGGCGCTCCGGACTGGGAGCCGCGCGAGCTCGCCGCCGCCGACGTCGACAAGCTCTGGCGCTCGCTCGACAAGGGCAGCGCGTTCTTCGGGCGCCGGCTGCCGGTGCCCGACCGTGCTCCGACGCGCCGACACCGGCGCGACCGCGACCGTGCGCAAGGGCGACGACCCGGTCACCGTCACCGGCCCGGTCGTCGAGCTGGTGCTCTTCCTGTTCGGCCGGTCCGCGATCCGCGACCTCGAGTTCGAGGGTCCGGCCGCCAAGGTCGAGACGCTGCGCTCCGCCGAACTCGGGGTCTGAGCGGTCGGCGCCGCGCTCGTCAGCGACAGCCTCGTCGTCACGCACCCCGACGTTCAGAGGATCTACACGCTGCCGCTGCCTTGAGACTGCCGATCAGGCCGAAGGGCAGCGATCCGAGGGACTGCCTGGGACGGCGAGAGCCTCTGGGTCGGTCGACCAGGCTCGGCCGAGCGTCCAGCTCGACCCCGAGAGACCGAGGGCGCGTGGTGCCCATCGACGACGAGCGGTGCCTGGTGGCGGCCGGCGACTCGAGATCTGCGGCGCGCCGACTACCGCACTCCGTCGATGCCGCGTCGCGCGGGCCGACGCTCGTCGACGCGGTCCGCCCGGATGCGTCGGACCGCAGGCATCGCCGAGGCCGGCGGCAGGTGTGCGTCGCTGCACGCTCAGCGGCGAGGTCGTCGCGCTGGACGCCGTCGTGAAGCACGTCATCGAGATCGACCTCGACTCGCCGACGCGGTCGTCGCCGTCGGGATCATCGTCTACGCGGTCGGCCAGGCCGACCCGACCGTGCTCGCCATCGACCCGCCACCGACGTCCCGAGACGTCACCTGGATGAGCAGTTCGCCCACGGGCTCGAACGTCGCGCCGCGTTGAGGATCGACTCCGGCGTGACCTTCACCAGCCCGCCATGGCCGGACACTCAGTCCGTCGACGCCACGATCCAGAGCACGCACAGCGCAGCATCGGTGAGCATCTCGGCGTAGTGCGGATTGTCGAGGCGAAGGCATGGCGAGTCCATGGCCGACACGCTCTCCCACGCGCGGAATGGCCTGCTCGCGCCGTCCACAGGACATCACTCCGCAAGTCGGTTGGTGCCAACTCACATCAGGGTGCAGGGGTCAGGACGGCCCGGATGCGGTCAGCGGACCGGGTGACCGGCTCCGGCCAGCGCCTGCTTCACGTCCGCGATCCGCAGCGTGCCGAAGTGGAAGACGGTCGCGGCGAGCACGGCGTCGGCGCCCGGCGTCGACCGCGGGCGGGAAGTGCTCGGTGGCGCCGGCGCCGCCGGAGGCGATCACCGGGATGGTGACCTCGCGGCGTACGGCGCGGATCAGCTCGAGGTCGAAGCCGTCCTGGGTGCCGTCGGCGTCCATCGCGTTGAGCAGGATCTCGCCCGCGCCGAGCTCGGCGGCGCGGACGGCCCACTCGATCGCGTCGAGCCCGGCCGACTTCCGGCCGCCGTGGGTGGTGACCTCGAAGCCGGACGGGCACGGTGGTCGAGCCTGTCGAGACCCGGCGGGCGTCGACCGACAGCACCAGCACCTGGTTGCCGAACCGGTCGGCGATCTCGGCGACCAGCTCGGGCCGGTGGATCGCGGCGGTGTTGACCGCGACCTTGTCGGCGCCGGCGCGCAGCAGCCGGTCGACGTCCTCGACCGAGGACACTCCCCCGCCGACGGTCAGCGGGATGAAGACCTCCTCGGCGGTGCGCGACACGATCTCCATCGTGGTCGCCCGGCCCTCGTGGGAGGCGGAGATGTCGAGGAAGGTCAGCTCGTCGGCGCCCTCGGCGTCGTAGATCCGGGCCAGCTCGACCGGGTCGCCGGCGTCGCGGAGCTCCTGGAAGTTGATGCCCTTGACCACCCGCCCGGCGTCGACGTCCAGGCACGGGATGACGCGTACGGCGAGGCTCACCGCGACGCCCTTGGTCAGCGCGAGCGCGTCCTCGAGCGTGAACCGGCCCTCGTAGAGCGCGGTGCCGGCGATCGCGCCCTCGACGCCGTCCGGCACCAGGCCCATCAGCGCCTCGATGTCGGCGAGCGTGGTGACGCCGCCGGAGGCGACGACCGGCGCGGCGGTGGCGGCGCAGACGTCGCGCAGCAGCTGGAGGTTCGGGCCCTGGAGCATGCCGTCCTTGTTGACGTCGGTGACGACGTAGCGGGCGCAGCCCTCGGAGTCGAGCCGGGCCAGCACCTCGTAGAGGTCGCCGCCCTCGCGGGTCCAGCCGCGGGCGGCGAGGGTGCGGCCGCGGACGTCGAGGCCGATCGCGATCCGGTCGCCGTGCTCGGCGATCACCTTGGCGCACCACTCCGGCTGCTCGAGCGCGGCGGTGCCGATGTTGACCCGGCGGCAGCCGGTCGCCAGCGCGGCCTCCAGCGACTCGTCGTCGCGGATGCCGCCGCTCATCTCGACCTGGATGTCGAGGGCGCCGACGATCTCGGCCTGGAGCTCGCGGTTGGTGCCGCGGCCGAACGCCGCGTCGAGGTCGACCAGGTGCAGCCACTCCGCGCCGGCGTCCTGCCAGCGCATCGCGGCGGCCACCGGGTCGCCGTACACGCGCTCGGAGCCGGCGACGCCCTGGGCGAGCTGGACGGCCCGGCCCTCGGTGATGTCGACGGCGGGGAGCAGCTCGAGGTAGTCGGACATGGCATGGCTCTCAGTTCTTGGTCATCAGGATCTGCACGACGGGCGCGACGAGCAGGCGTGATCAGCGAGCGCGAACACGCGGAGCGCCCAGTCGCCGGAGGCGAGCCAGACCAGCACGTTGACGACGATCAGCGCGCGACGATCAGCAGGCTGGTCTGCTTGCGGCGGCGCTCGGCGATCACGCCGGACGGGCCGCGGCGCCGCTGGCTTCGGGGCAGCCAGCGAGGTCAGCGGCGCGCTTCCGGGCGTCGCGGCGCTCCTTGCGCTCGGCCTCGGCCGCCCGGGCCGCGGCCAGGACGGCGGCCTCCCGCTCGCGCTCGGCGCGGCGCTGGGCGCGCTCCTTGCTCATGACAGCGACGCCGACCCAGTTGCGCAGCAGCGCGGCACCCGCGTCGCCGGACTTCTCGGGGTGGAACTGGGTCGCGGTGAGCGGGCCGTTCTCGACCGCCGCGACGAACCGGTCGCCCGCCGTGCTCGCTCCAGGTGACCAGCGGCGCCCGGGTGCGGTCGTTGGTCACCAGCGTCCAGTCGCGCACGCCGTACGAGTGCACGAAGTAGAAGCGCTCGTCCTCGATGCCCGTCGAAGAGCGTGCGTGCCCGTCGGGGACGTCGACGGTGTTCCAGCCCATGTGGGGTACGACGGGCGCCTGGATCCGCTCGACGACGCCCGGCCACTCGTCGCAGCCCTCGGTCTCGACGCCGTGCTCGACACCGCGCTCGAACAGCACCTGCATGCCGACGCAGATGCCGAGCACCGGACGGCCGCCGGCGAGCCGGCGGCCGATGATCCGCTCGCCCCTGATCGCGCGCAGCCCGGCCATGCAGGCGGCGTACGCACCGACGCCGGGCACGACCAGGCCGTCGGCGTCCAGCGCGGTGTCGAAGTCGCCGGTCAGCGTCACCTCGGCGCCGGCGCGCTCGACCGCGCGCACGGCGGAGCGGAGGTTCCCCGACCCGTAGTCGAGGACGACGACGTTCGGAACGGTCACAGAGCTGCCCTTGGTGGAGGGCACGCCCGTCTCGCGCGGGTCGATCGCGACCGCGTCGCGGAACGCCCGGGCGAACGCCTTGAACTGGGTCTCCACGATGTGGTGCGGCTCGCGGCCGGCCAGCACCCGCACGTGCAGCGCGATGTGGGCGTGGAACGCGATCGTCTCGAAGACGTGGCGGGTCAGCGAGCCGAGGTAGTCGGCCCACCGCGCCGAGCACGACGTACTGCTGGCCCTCGGGCTCGCCGGTGTGCACGCAGTAGGGGCGACCGGAGACGTCGACGACGGCCTGCACCAGCGCCTCGTCGAGCGGCACGGTCGCGTCGCCGAAGCGACGGATGCCGGTCTTGTCGCCGAGCGCCTCGCGCAGCGCCTGGCCGAGCACGATCGCGGTGTCCTCGACGGTGTGGTGGGCGTCGATGTGGGTGTCGCCCTCGGTCTGGACGGTCAGGTCGAGCAGCGCGTGCCGGCCGAACGCGTCGAGCATGTGGTCGTAGAAGCCGACGCCGGTCGAGATGTCGGTGCGGCCGGTGCCGTCGAGGTCGACCTCGACGAGGACCTTCGACTCCTTGGTCTGACGCTCGATGCGTGCAGTCCTACTCATGCTGCTCCTCCATCCGTGACCTCGGTCAGTGCGTCCTTGAACGCCATCATCTCGTCGGCGGTGCCGATCGACACCCGCAGCCACCCGTCGGGACCGGTCTCCCGGATCAGCACGCCCCGGTCGAGCAGACCCTGCCAGACAGCATGACGGTCCGCGAAGGTGCCGAACAACGCGAAGTTGGCGTCGGAGTCGGCGACCTGCAGCCCCTGCCCGCGCAGCCAGTCGACGGTCGCGTCCCGCTCGGCGCGCAGCTCGTCGACCTTGCCGAGCAGCTCGGGCGCGTGCCGCAGCGCCGCCAGCGCGGTCGCCTGGGTGACCGCGGAGAGGTGGTAGGGCAGCCGGACCACGCGGATCGCGTCGCAGATCTCCGGGCGCCGCGGCGAGGTAGCCGACCCGGGCGCCGGCCAGCGCGAACGCCTTGCTCATCGTGCGGGTGACGACCAGGTTGCGGTGCCGCGGCAGCAGCTCGAGCGCGCTCGGCGTGCCGGCGCGGCGGAACTCGCCGTACGCCTCGTCGACGACGACGATCCCGCTCTGCTCGTCCGGCGCGCCTCGCAGAGCGCGGTCGACCGCCTCGAGCGGCAGCGCGGTGCCGGTCGGGTTGTTCGGGCTCGGCAGCAGCACCACGCTCGGCTGCTGCTCCTTGACCAGGTCGTGCGCGTGGTCGAGGTCGAGCGAGAAGTCGGTCTCGCGGTGCCCGACGACCCACTCGGTGACGGTGTCGCGGGCGTACTCGGGATACATCGAGTACGTCGGCGCGAAGCTCAGCGCCACCCGGCCCGGGCCGCCGAAGGCCTGGAGCAGCTGGAGCATCACCTCGTTGGAGCCGTTGGCCGCCCACACCTGCTCGGCGCGTGACGCCGTGGCCGAGGTACGCCGCCAGCGCGGCGCGCAGCTCGATGAACTCGCGGTCCGGGTAGCGGTTGAGCGTCGTCGCGGCGGCCGCGACGGCGGCGGCGATGTCGGCGACGCACGCCGGCGACGGGCCGTAGGGGTTCTCGTTGACGTTGAGCTGGACCGGGACGTCGAGCTGGGGCGCGCCGTACGGCTCGATGCCCCGCAGCTCCTCCCGCAGCGGCGGCCAGGCTCACTCGCGTCCTGGAACCGCGACCGAGACCGCGGCGCCGTGACCGGGCAGGTCCTCGGCCTCGGCGAGCGTGACGACGTGGTCGGCGACCTCGGCGAGCGCGTCGCGGGAGTAGTCGACGACGTGCACCGACTTGGTGAACGCGCGCACCGACAGCCCGAGGAGTGGCAGGCGCAGCCGCCGGTCGGCAGCACGTGGTTGGAGCCGGCGCAGTAGTCGCCGAGGCTGACCGGGGCGTACGGCCCGACGAAGATCGCGCCGGCGTTGCGCACCCGGGCGGCGTACGACGGCGGCGTCCTCGGTGTGGATCTCGAGGTGCTCGGCGGCGTAGGCGTTGACGACGTCGAGGCCCTGCTCGAGGTCGTCGACCAGCACGATGCCGGACTGGCTGCCGGAGAGGCTGGTGCGGATCCGCTCGACGTGCTTGGTCGCCGAGACCTGCTTGTCGAGCTCGGCCTCGACGTCGTCGGCGAGCCGCTCGGACGGCGTCACCAGCACGGCGGCGGCCAGCGGGTCGTGCTCGGCCTGGCTGACCAGGTCGGCGGCGACGTACGCCGCGTCGGCGGTGTCGTCGGCGAGGATCGCGATCTCGGTCGGGCCGGCCTCGGAGTCGATGCCGACCAGGCCCTTGAGCAGCCGCTTGGCGGTGACCGTGTAGATGTTGCCCGGCCCGGTGACCAGGTCGACCTTGGCGCACGGCCCGGCGCCGTAGGCGAACATCGCGATCGCCTGGGCGCCGCCGACGGCGTACACCTCGTCGACGCCGAGCAGCGCGCACGCGGCCAGGATCGTCGGGTGCACCGAGCCGCCGAACGTCCTTCTGCGGCGGGCTGGACAGCGCGATCGACTCGCACGCCGGCGGTCTGCGCGGGGACGACGTTCATCAGCACGCTGGAGACCAGCGGCGCCAGGCCGCCGGGCACGTAGAGGCCGACCCGGTCGACCGGCACCTTGCGGTGGGTGACCCGGGCGCCGGGGCCGAGGTCGGTGACGACGTCGTGCTCCAGCTCGGCGGCGCAGGTCGCGCGCAGCCGGCGGATCGACTCCTCGAGGCCGGCCCGGATCGCCGGGTCGAGCTCGGCCAGCGCGTCGGCCAGGGCCTCCGCGGGCACCCGGATGTCGTCGACGGTGACGCCGTCGAACCGCTCGCCGTACTCCCGGATCGCGTCGAGCCCGCGGGTGCGGACCGCCTCGCAGATCGCATGCACCGCCGGCACCGCCGCCTCGACGTCGAAGTCGGCGCGGGGCACGGCTGCGCGGTAGTCGACCGTTGCCCGGTCGGCTCCTCGCAGGTCGATGCGCCGGATCATGGGCCTGATTCTACGAGCGCGGCGCCTGGTCGCTGCCGGATCCGGCGACAGGTGGCTGGACCGACTACGTTGGAGGACGCGTGAGCGACACGCTGCCGATGTTCCCGCTCAACGCGGTGCTGTTCCCCGGCGTGAGCGTGCCGCTGCACGGTCTTCGAGGACCGCTACCGCGCGCTGGTCCACCACCTGCTGCGGGTCGACGACCCGGCCGAGCGGTTGTTCGGCTCGGTCGGCATCCGCGAGGGCTACGAGGTCGGCGACCACGGCGCCGCAGTCGCTGTACCGGGTCGGCTGCCGGATGCAGCTGACCGAGGTCGAGGAGCCACGCCGACGGCACCTTCGACGTGGTCGCGGTCGGCCTGGAGCGGATCGAGCTCGACCGGCTCGAGACCACCGGGCTGTTCCCGGTCGGCCACGTCACCGAGCGCCCCGACCCGGCGGCCGACGTGCCCGAGGCGGTCCTCGAGCGGGCCCGGATCGCGTTCACGGCCTACCGGGCCGCGCTCGCCGACATCCGCAGCGACCCGTACGACGGGGCGCTCCCCCGCGACCCGACGTACCTCTCCTGGACGCTGGCCGCGCTCGCGCCGCTGCCGATGCCCGAGCGCCAGTCGCTGCTCGAGGCCGAGGACGCCGCCGAGCGGCTGATCCTGGTCACCGACCTGCTGCGCGCCGAGCTGCGCGCGATGAACGTGATCCCGTCGCTGCCGGCCACCGAGGTGGCCCGCACCCGCTGGTCGCCCAACTAGATGGCGAAGAAGAAGTCCGCCGGCGGCACGCCGGCGACCGTCGCGCTGACCCGCGCCGGGGTCGCGTTCACGCTGCACGAGTACGACCACGACCCGCGCGCGGCGTCCTACGGGCTGGAGGCCGCCGAGGCGCTCGGGCGCTCGACCCGGCGCGGGTCTTCAAGACGCTGATGGCGACCGTCGACGGCAGGCTCGACGGTCGGCATCGTCCCGGTCTCCGGCCAGCTCGACCTCAAGGCGCTGGCCCGGGCGGTCGGCGGCAGCAAGGCCGCGATGGCCGAGGTCGCCGCGGCCGAGCGCGCCACCGGGTACGTCGCCGGCGGGATCTCGCCGATCGGCCAGAAGCGACCGCACCCGACCGTGCTCGACGAGTCCGCGCTCGGCTTCGACACCGTCTACGTCTCCGGCGGCCGCCGCGGCCTCGACCTCGGGATCGCGCCGGCCGACCTGGTCCGGGTCACCGGCGCGACGGTGGCCGCGATCAGTCGGTCGTGACCCGCAGCACCACGTGGCTGGTGTCGCCGTCGAGCCAGCCGCTGATGCCGAGGGCGGCGAGCGGCGCAGGTTCGTCCGCGACCTCCTCGTCGGCCTCCGCGAGCTGGTCGAGCCACGTCGCCGGCGTCGAAGTTCACGAAGACGATCGCGGCCGCGTCGTCGGCGTCGCGGACCACGTCGCGGAACAGCGTCGGAGTCGCCGAGGCCGCCGTCCTCGAGCAGCTGCTCGCGGTAGTCGGCGTCCGGCCCGATCGGCGACCAGGTCGCCGTCGCTGTCGCTGTCGAGCAGCAGCCGTCGCGTCGGCGCCGGCCTGGAGCTTGTCGAGGACGTCCTCGATCTCGTCGGCGTCGCCCTGGATCTTGAGCCCGACCGGCACGTCCGCTGCCGTCGGCGGAGCTCGAAGAACGCCGTCGGGGTCGAAGTCGCCGCCGACGGCCAGGGCCGCGGCCTCGCCGACCAGCGTCTCGGCGTCCTCGGGCAGGTCGAGCCCGGTCTCCGCCTCGCAGCAGTCGTCGAGCAGCTCCGGTCGTCGGCGAGCAGGTCGCCGAACCAGCCCTCGGCGAGCCCGACGCCGACCGCGAGCGCGGTGTCGTCGGGCAGGCTCGCCGACCAGGTCGCTCGGCGCCGTCGCCGCCGGCCAGCGCGTCCGGCGGTCGCCCGCGTCGCCGGCCGACCTCGAGCTCGAGCGCCCCGTCGTCGAAGCGGACCGTGGCGGCCACGCCCTCGAAGTCCTCGAGCGCGTCGGTCAGCTCGTCGGACGCGGAGCCGTCGGGGCCGAGCGACGTCGTCGCAGTCGACGTCGCCGTCAGGCCTCGCCGAGACCCGAGGCTGTCCGACCGTCCGGTCGGCCAGCAGCGTCGCCGGCCTCGGGCGCGACGTACATCGGTCACGATGCCCGCGTCGCCGGCCTCGTCGGTCCAGTGCGGGAAGTCGTCGTCGTCGGCGAGCGGCGCGTCGGCGGCGTCGGCCGCGACGCCGGTCGACGATCTCCTGGGTCTCGCCGACCAGCGCCCAGCCGTCCGCGATCGCCCAGGCGCCGTCGTCGCTCGCCGCCGCAGTCGCGCAGCTTCGTCGAGCCCGGCGTCGGCGGCGTCCTCGTCGGTCACCTGGACCACGACGACCGGGTCCGGGTCGTCGCCGCCGGCGTCGACCGCCGCGACCGCGAACCGGTCGCCGAGCCAGGGCTCGATGTCGTCGGCGTAGTCGAGGTCGGCGCAGGCGCTCGGCGTCCTGGACCTGGTCGAAGATCCACTCGCGGATGTCGTCGTCGGTGTCGAGGCCGACCTCGTCCTCGAACGCCGGGAACTTCTGCAGGGTCCGCAGCGCCTCGATCTTCTGCCCGCCGCTCGGGTCGAGGTCGATGCTCGCGTAGGCGATGGTCGAGTCGGGCAGCGCCTCCGCGGGCTGCGGCCCGGTCGCGAAGAACGACCACGCGGCCCAGGCCGCCGGCGCCGACCAGGGCGACGACCGCCGACCGCCGCCGCCGCGACCAGCGGCGGTACGGCGACGCCGCCGCCGCCGCGACGTCCGGCGTGCCGAGTCGGGCCGCCCGAGCCGACGGTCGAGGTACTCGGACCGCAGGCCGGACGGCGGTCGCCGCTGCTCACGGAGCGACGCCTACCCAGCGTGGGACGTCGTCGACCGGCGTCGCGGGCGCGTCGCGGGCGTGAGCCCGATGAACACCAGCGCCAGCCCGACCAGCGCGCCGGCCGGCAGCGCGATCCACGGGCTGCGCTCGGACACCGTCGAGCTGCACCGGGAGGCGGGTGCCGTCGGCGGCGTCGGCGCGAGCGACGTGCGGGTCGGGCGGGCCGAGCGCGGCCCCGACCCGGAGCATCAGCCAGGTGCCGAGCGGCCGAGCCGACGACCACCGCGGCCAGGGTCAGCAGCGGCACCCGGTCGAGGAACAGCGCGACCAGCAGCGCCGGCCAGCAGGCCGACGACCGCTGGCGACCACGACGTACCAGCCGGTGCCGGCGAACTGGCCCTGCAGGCCGACCTCGTCCGCGGCGATCCACTGGTGGTCGACGACGACGCCGACCGGCGCGGTCCAGAGCCACTCCCAGACGAACGCGCCGACCACGCCCGGCGACGGCGAGCAGCCGCGACGACGAGCGCGAACTCGACCCAGGCCGGTCGCCGCGGCCGCTCATCCGGTCAGGCATCCGGGCCCCAGCAGCTGCTTGAGGTCGGCGAACAGCGCCGGGCTCGGCGTGACCCGGTAGCCGGTCGTCGAGCCGCATCACCAGGGTCTCCTCCCGGGTCAAGCAGCTCGCAGGCGGACCTCGGTCATCCCCGGGTGGGTGCGCAGCACGTCCTTGAGCTGCTCGACCACCGGCGGCGTGCACCGGGTCGAGGGCAGGCTGATCACGACCGGGCCGGACGGGCCGTCGGAGAGGTCGGGGACGGAGACCTCCTGGCCGTGGATCTCGGGCTGGTCCTTGCTGCCGGGAGAGCCGGCCCTTGACCGTGATGATCGCGTCCTCGGAGATCACGTGGCCGGCCAGCTGCTAGGCGCTCGGGAAGAGCAGCACGTCGATGGCGCCGTCGAGGTCCTCGACGGTGACCATCGCCCAGGCGTCGCCGCGCTTGGTGATCTTGCGCTGCACCGACGGTGACCAGGCCGCTGATCGTGATCGGGCTGCCGTCCTGGCGCTCCTCGTCGAGCATCAGCTGGCCGATGGTGCAGTCGCTGTGCTGTTGGCCAGCACGTGCTCGAGCCCGAGCAGCGGGTGGTCGGAGACGTAGAGGCCGAGCATCTCCCGCTCGTGGCCGAGCAGGGTCATCTTGTCCCACTCGTCGATGTCGGGGATCGTCACCGAGATCCCGAAGCCGCCGCCGTCGTCGTCGAGGCCGCCGAAGAGGGAGTCCTGGCCGATCGCCTCGTTGCGCTTGATGTCGACGTACTGGTCGACGGCGGTCTCGTGGATCGCGACCAGCGCCCGGCGCCGGTGCTTCATGTCGTCGAAGGCGCCGGCCTTGATCAGCGACTCGATGACCCGCTTGTTGCAGACCAGCGCGGGGACCTTGTCCATGAAGTCGTTGAAGTCCTCGTAGCGGCCCTTCTCCTCGCGCGCCGCGACGATCGCCGTCGACGACGTTGCTGCCGACGTTGCGGATCGCGGTGAGGCCGAAGCGGATGTCGTTGCCGACCGGGGTGAAGTTGCGACGCCGACTCGTTGACGTCGGGCGGCAGCACCTGGATCTTCATCCGGCGGCACTCGTTGAGGTAGATCGCCGACTTGTCCTTGTCGTCCTTGCACCGAGGTGAGCAGCGCGGCCATGTACTCGGCCGGGTAGTTGGCCTTGAGGTAGGCGGTCCAGTAGGAGACCAGGCCGTACGCCGCGGAGTGCGCCTTGTTGAACGCGTAGTCGGAGAACGGCAGCAGGATGTCCCAGAGCGTCTTGACCGCGCCCATGGAGTAGCCGCGCTCCTGCATGCCCTGCGGAGAAGCCGGCGAACTGCTTGTCCAGCTCCTCCTTCTTCTTCTTGCCCATCGCGCGGCGCAGGATGTCGGCCTGGCCGAGGGTGTAGCCCGCGAGCTTCTGGGCGATCGCCATGACCTGCTCCTGGTAGACGATCAGACCGTAGGTCTCGCCCAGGATGTCCTCGAGCGGCTCGGCCAGCTCGGGGTGGATCGCCTCGACCGGCTCGCGGCCGGTCTTGCGGCGGGCGTACTTGTTGTGGGAGTCGGCGCCCATCGGGCCGGGCCGGTAGAGCGCGCCGACCGCGGAGATGTCCTCGAACGTGTCGGGCCGCATGCTGCGCAGCAGCGCCCGCATCGGGCCGCCGTCGAGCTGGAAGACGCCGAGGGTGTCGCCGCGCTGGAGCAGCGCGTACGTCGCCTCGTCGGTGAGCTCGAGCGTCCTCGAGGACGACGTCCTCGCCGCGGTTCGTCTTGATGTTCTTGACCGCGTCGTCGAGGACGGTGAGGTTGCGCAGCCCGAGGAAGTCCATCTTGATCAGGCCGAGGCGCCTCACAGGTCGGGTAGTCGAACTGGGTGATCATCGCGCCGTCGGCGGGCCGCTTGAGCATCGGGATGATGTCGAGCAGCGGCTCGCTCGACATGATCACGCCGGCCGCGTGCACGCCCCACTGGCGCTTGAGGCCCTCGATGCCGATCGCGGTGTCGACGACGCGCTTGACGTCGTTGTCGCCGTCGTAGAGCGCGCGGAACTCGCCGCCCTCGCCGAACCGCTTGTGCTCGGGTCGAAGATCTCCTTGAGCGGGACGTCCTTGCCCATCACCGCGGCCGGCATCGCCTTGGTGATCCGGTCGCCCATCGCGAACGGGTAGCCGAGGATCCGCGAGGAGTCCTTGACGGCCTGCTTGGCCTTGATGGTGCCGTAGGTGACGATCATCGAGACCCGGTCGTCGCCGTACTTGTCGGTGACGTAGCGGATCACCTCGCCGCGCCGACGCTCGTCGAAGTCGATGTCGAAGTCGGGCATCGAGACGCGGTCGGGGTTGAGGAAGCGCTCGAAGATCAGGCCGTGCTCGAGCGGGTCGAGGTCGGTGATCCGCATCGCGTAGGCGACCATCGAGCCCGCGCCGGAGCCGCGGCCGGGGCCGACCCGGATGCCGTTGTCCTTGGCCCAGTTGATGAAGTCGGCGACGACGAGGAAGTAGCCGGGGAAGCCCATCTGAGGTGATGACGCCGACCTCGAAGTCGGCCTGCTTGCGGACCGTCGTCGGGGATGCCGCCCGGGTAGCGGAACTGCAGCCCCTTCTCGACCTCCTTGACCAGCCAGGAGTCCTCGTTCTCGCCCGGCGGGCAGGGGAAGCGCGGCATGAAGGTGCCGTTGCCCTCGGTGAACGAGACGTCGCAGCGCTCGGCGATCAGCAGGGTGTTGTCGCAGGCCTCGCGGGAAGTCGCGCCACAGGTCGCGCATCTCGGCCGCGGACTTGATGTAGTAGCCGTCGCCGTTGAAGGCGAACCGCTGGCCCGGGCCGTCGCCGGCCGGGATGTCCATCGTCGAGCCGGAGTTGATGCAGAGCAGGTGCTCCTGCGACGGCGCGTCCTCGCGCGTTGACGTAGTGGGAGTCGTTGGTCGCCAGCAGCGGGATGCTGGAGGTCCTTGGCGAGCCGGAGCAGCCCGTCGCGGACCCGGGTCTCGATGTCGAGCCCGTGGTCCATCAGCTCGAGGAAGTAGTTGTCCTTGCCGAGGATGTCCTGGAAGTCGGCGGCCGCCTGGCGGGCGGCGTCGTACGCGCCGTGCCGCAGGTGGACCTGGACCTCGCCCGAGGGGCAGCCGGTGGTGCCGATGATCCCCTTGCCGTGCTGGGAGAGCAGCTCACGGTCCATGCGCGGGTGCTTGAAGAAGCCGTCGCGCCAGGCGCCGGTGCGAGAGCCGGAACAGGTTGTGCATGCCCTCGGTGGTCTCCGAGAGCAGCGTCATGTGGGTGTAGGCACCGCGGTTGGAGACGTCGTCGGGGCCGCCGCCGTAGAAGTTGACGCCCTTGCGCTCGAAGCGCGAGATGTTGGGGGCGAAGTAGGCCTCGATGCCGATGATCGGCTTGACCCCGGCGGCCTTCGCCTTCTTGTAGAACTCGTAGGCGCCGAACACGTTGCCGTGGTCGGTCATCGCGATCGCGGGCATCCCCAGCTCGGCCGTGCGCTCCGCCAGCGCGCCGAGGCGGGCGGCCCCGTCGAGCATGGAGTACTCGGTGTGGACGTGCAGGTGGACGAAGGAGTCCTGGGAGCCGTTCGCCATCGTCGCGGGCCACTCCTCGGTGCGATCGGGCATGTCGTGCGGGCATGCAGAACCAGGGCCACGGTGCGCGCATGACGTCGATCTGGGGGAAGAACGTCAGCCTACGCTGACCGCTGCAGGCCGATCGTTGAGCACCGGCGCTCGCCGACAGTCTCGACTGCAGCGGCTCAGCAGCTCGGTGGCCGCGTCGATGCTCTCGGTGATGATCGCGTGCACGATCCGGGCGAGCCGCTCGCGCCCGAGCGCGGGCGCGCGGCGGGCCATCGCCTCGGCGATCTCGGGCTCGCGGTCGGGGTCGCGGGCCGGCGTCGCCCTTGTGCTCCTGGACGGCGCGCGGTGAGCGCCGCCCGCCGGGCGAGCAGGTCGCCGAGCTGCTCGTCGACCTCGTCGATCAGGCCGCGGAGGAACGCGCAGCGGGTCGGCGCCGGGCCAGGCCATCCGGACGTCCGGCGCCTTCTCCTCGTTGCCGGAGCCGTCGGTGCGCTCGAGCTCGACCAGGCCGTGGCGCGGCGTAGAAGCCGCGCGCCGGGCGTGTTCATCTCGAACACCCAGAGGCAGAACCCGTCCGGCCGCTGCGCCTTGACCAGGTCGAGCAGCGCCGAGCCGACGCCCTGGCCGGCGTGCGGCGGGGACGACGTACAGGTCGTCGAGCCAGGTGGCGGTGAACCGGGCGTACCCGACGACCGCGCCGTCGCTCTCGGCGACCCAGACCTCGTCGGCCGCGAGCCGGCCGGCCAGCCAGGCGCGGACCTCGTCGTCGGTGTGGACGCCCGGCGGCATCGCGGCCGCCGCGCGGGCGGCGAGCTGCACGTCGGCGATCGCGTCGGGCGTCGGCCTGCGGTCGGCCGGCCGCAGCAGGTCAGCGTCAGTCGGCATCGCGGATGACCTCGAGCGCGTGGGCCAGGTCGTCGGGGTAGCTCCGACTCGTACTCGACCTGCTCCCCGGTGTCCGGGTGCTCGAAGCCGAGGCGTACGGCGTGCAGCCACTGCCGCTCGAGCCCGACCCGCTTGGCGAGCGTCGGGTCGGCGCCGTAGGTCAGGTCGCCGACGCAGGGGTGCTTGAGCGCGGCCATGTGCACCCGGATCTGGTGGGTGCGGCCGGTCTCGAGGTGGACCTCGAGCAGGCTGGCGAAGCGGTGCGCCTCGAGCGTCTCGTAGTGGGTGACGCTGTGCCGGCCGTCGGCCATCACCGCGAACTTCTAGTCGGACTTCGGGTGCCGGCCGATCGGGGCGTCGATGGTGCCCTCGAGCGGGTCGGGATGGCCCTGCACCAGCGCGTGGTAGACCTTGTCGACCGTGCGGTGGCGGAAGGCGTTCTTGAGCACCGAGTAGGCGTGCTCGGACTTGCAGATCACCATCACGCCCGAGGTGCCGACGTCGAGGCGCTGCACGATGCCCTGCCGCTCCGAGGCGCCGCTGGTGGCGATCCGGAAGCCGGCGCCGGCCAGGTGGCCGACGACGGTCGGGCCGGACCAGCCCGGCGAGGGGTGCACGGCGACGCCGACCGGCTTGTCGATCACCACGATCGCGTCGTCGTCGTGGATGATCTTGATCCCCTCGACGATCTCCGGGACGACCGCGAGCGGGTCGGCCTCGACCGGGATGCGTCACGTCGAGGATCGCGCCGGGCAGCACCCGGTCGCTCTTGCCGACGGCGGCGCCGTCGAGCAGCGACGTGCCCCTGCGCGATCAGGTCGGCCGCGCGGGTGCGGGAGAGCCCGAACAGCCGGGCCATCGCGGCGTCGACGCGCTCGCCCGCCAGGCCCTCGGGAACCGTGAGGACCCGGTGGTCGGCCCGCGCGTCACTGCGCTGCCTCCGCGTCGGCGTCCTTGGCGTCGCTTCGGCGGTGCGGGTGCCGTCGAGCCGGATGCCGCGGAACACCTGGATCAGGATCAGCACGGCGGCGGCGTTGATGCAGATGTCGGCGACGTTGAAGACCGGCCAGTGCGGCAGCATGAAGAAGTCGATGACGTGGCCGCGCAGCGGACCGGGCTCGCGCAGCATCCGGTCGGTCAGGTTGCCGGCGACGCCGGCGAGCAGCAGGCCGAGCGCGACCGCCCAGCCGAGGCTGCCGAGCCGTCGGGCCAGGTAGAGGATCACCACGACGGCGGCGATCGCGACGCAGGTGAGGACCTCGGTGTACGCCGTGCCGGTGCTGAACGCCGCGCCCGGGTTGCGGACCAGGTGCAGCACGAAGAGGTCGCCGACCAGCTCGACGTCGGGCCGGTCGGTCAGGTGCTCGACGGCGAGGATCTTGGAGACGACGTCGACGGCGTACGCCGTGATCGCGACGGCAGCGAACAGCGCCAAGCAGCCGAGCGCGAGGAGCCGCGCGGTCGGGTCGGGGTGGCGTCGTCCGGTTCGTTCGCGTCGCCGGTCAGCGACGCTCCTCGCGCTGCTTGCATGTCATGCACAGTGTGGCACGCGGGAACGCCATCAGCCGCATCTTGCCGATCGGGTTGCCGCAGGACTCGCAGACGCCGTAGGTGCCGTCGTCGATGCGGGCCAGCGCCCGGTCGATCTGGGCCAGCTTGTCGCGCTCGCTGTTGAGCACGGTCAGCTCGTGGTCGCGCTCGAAGCTGGTCGCGCCGAGGTCGGCCTGGTCCTGCCCGGCGCCGTCGCCGGAGTCGCGCATCAGCCCGTTGAGCTCGGCCTCCTGGCTCTCGACGATCTCGCGGCTGTGCTCGCGCTGGCTGTGCAGCTCGTCGAGCACCTCCTTGAGCTCGGCCTTGGTCCAGGCGGCCTCGCCGGCCTGGACGACGAGGGCGCTGACCGGGGCCTTCCGCGGCGCCTTCTTCGCCGGGCCGCCTTCTTCGCCGGTGCCGCCTTCTTCGCCGGTGCCGCCTTCTTCGCCGGTGCCGCCTTCTTCGCCGGTGCCGCCTTCTTCGCCGGGGCCGCCTTCTTGGCCGGGCCGCCTTCTTCGCGGGAGCCGCCTTCTTGGCCGGGGCCGCCTTCTTGGCCGGGGCCGCCTTCTTGGCCGGGGCCGCCTTCTTCGCCGGGGCCGCCTTCTTGGCCGGAGCCGCCTTCTTCGCCGGAGCCGCCTTCTTGGCCGGAGCCGCCTTCTTCGCCGGAGCCGCCTTCTTCGCCGGAGCCGCCTTCTTCGCCGGAGCCGCCTTCTTGACCGGTGCCGCCTTCTTCGCCGGAGCCGCCTTCTTCGCCGGTGCCGCCTTCTTCGCGGGAGCCGCCTTCTTCGCCGGCGCCGCCTTCTTGGCCGCGACGGTCTTGCGGGCCGGCGTGGTCTTGGCGGCGGTGCCGTTGCGAGCCGGGGAGGCGGCCTTGGCCGCCTTCGCGGCGCCCTTCGCGGCGCCCTTGGCGCGTCGCCGCGGCCTTCTTCGGGGCGGGCTGGCGCGTGATCACCTTGCGGGCCGCGGAGGCCGCCTGTCCGGCGAGCGACTTCCTCGTGCTGCGAGCCATGGACGGCCTCCTCCGGCCTCGGCGGCTGTGGGCTGCGCCACAGGTGTGCGGGGAGGGTAGCCGGTGAGCCGCAGGCGCCTCAAATCAGGCGCACCGTACGAACGCCGAAGCGGCCGGCCCCCGAGGGGACCGGCCGCTGTCGTAGCTGAGCCGTCGGATCAGGCGCGGATCAGGCGTCGTCCTCGCCGAGGATCGAGCGCAGCCGCTTCGGCGCCGGCTGGTCGTCGCCGCCGGAGCCTGCGGGCCTCGGAGCCGACGCCGAGCGACTCGAGCTGCTGGGTGAAGTAGCTCTTCAGGCGGGAGCGGTACTCGCGCTCGAACGAGCGGAGGTTCTCGACCTCGCCGTTGAGCTTGTCGCGCTCCTTCTCCAGGTCGCCGAACATCTGGCGGCGGCGCTCGGCGGTCTCGGAGTCGAGCATCTGCGCGCGGGTGCGGGCGTCGGACTCGAGCCGGTCGGCCTTGGTCTTGGACTCCGACTCGAGGCGCTCGGCCTTGGTGCGGGCCTCGCCGACGATCTTGTCGGCCTCGTTCTTGGCTTCCTCGACCAGCTCGTCGGCGTTGCGGGTCGCGATCTCGAGCAGCCGGGCCGCGGCGTTGGACGCCTGCGGGACGGTCTCGACCCGGATCGTCTCGACCGGGCTCGCGGCGACGACCGGGGCGGGCGTCGGCACGGGCACCGGCTCGGGCTCCGGCTCGGGAGCCTTCTCCTCGACCCGGGGCTGCGGCGCGGTCTCGGTGACCCCACCGGAGCTCTGCGCCGTCGACAGCTTCGACCTGAGGTCGTCGTTCTCCTTCGTGAGTCGCGCGAGCTCGGCCTCCACCTCGTCGAGGAACTGGTCGACCTCACCCATGTCGTAGCCCTCACGGAGCCGGACGGGAGTAAAGCGCTTGTTGCTCACGTCCTCAGGCGTCAGCGGCATGACCTCACCCATTCATCAATCGTCAAAGTAACTGTCGGTCGAACAATAGCGTCTGTGCTGGTGACCGGGGCACCAGCACCAGTGTGCACCCGGGTCACACGAAGAAGATCTCCCGGTTGACCTGGAGCAGCACGTAGGCCGCGATCATCACGATCAGGAAGCTCAGGTCGAGCGCGACGCTCCCGATCCGCAGCGGCGGGATCACCCGGCGCAGCGCCTTGATCGGCGGGTCCGTCGATCGAGTAGACGCCCTCGAGCGTGACCAGCAGGACGCCTCGCGGCGCCCAGGACCGGGCGAAGACCTGCACCCAGTCGACGACGAAGCGGATCCACAACAGTGCGATGAAGATCCACAGGACGACCTCGATGCACGCACTCCGGCAACTGATTCCACGTGACGAGCGCGTCCTAGCTCTGGTTGAAGAACCCACCCTCGACGATGCGCTGCTTGTCCTCGGCGGCGACCGTGACGTTCGGCGGCGAGAGCAGGAAGACCTTGTTGGTGATGCGCTCGATGGTGCCACGAGTGGCAAAGACGAGCCCAGCCGCGAAGTCGACGAGGCGCTTGGCGTCGGTGTCGTCCATCTCGGAGAGGTTCATGATCACCGGCGTGCCCTCGCGGAAGTTCTCGCCGACGGTGCGCGCCTCGTTGTAGGTGCGCGGGTGCAGGGTCGTGATGCGGGACAGCTCGGCCACCACTCCAGTCGGGCCGGACGCCGGACGCCGGCGCTCGGAGAGGTCGGACACGGGTGCGGGCGCGGACGGCTCTCCCGCTTCGCCGGGCGCACCGCGACGGGCGCGGTCTCCTGGGTCTCGTAACTCGTCGTACTCGTCGTCGTACCGGCCGGTGTCCTCGAGCAGGCCGAGGTACTCGCCGATCCTGCGCATCGCGCCGCTCATGACTGTTGTCCTCCGGTACTCCGCGCCCGCTCGGGACGCACTTTGGTGTTTGGGACCCTACTTGAACCTGTGGCCTCGAACCGAGGACCGCGGAGCCAATACGCACGTGTGTCGCGCCGGCGCGTACGGCGTGCTCCAGGTCGCCGCTCATGCCGGCCGAGAGCCAGGTGGCGTCGGGGTGGTCGGCGAGGAGCTCCTGGCGGATCCCGGCGAGCCGTTCGAACGCCGGCCGCGGGTCCTCGCCGAGCGGCGCGACCGCCATCAGCCCGCGCAGCCGGAGCATCCCGGCCTCCGCGACCGCGAGCGCGAGGGCGGCCAGCTGGTCCGGCGTCGGCGCCGGCCCGGCCCGTCGCGGCCGGGCGGGTCCAGGCTGACCTGGAGCAGCACGTCGACCTCGCGGTCGCGCTCGTGGGCGCCCCGGTCGAGCGGCGCGACCAGCTTGGCCCGGTCGACCGACTCGACGACGTCGGCGTACGCCGCGACGGCGGCCGCCTTGTTGCTCTGCAGCCCGCCGATGAAGTGCCAGGTCAGCCCGAGGTCGGCGCACTCGGCGGCCTTGGCCTCGGCCTCCTGGTGCCGGTTCTCCCCCACGTCGGTGACGCCGAGGTCGGCGAGCAGGCGCACGTCGCTCGGCCGGGAAGAACTTGGTCACCACGACGAGCCGCACCTCGTCGGGCGCGCGGCCGGCGTCGGCGCAGGCGGCGGCGATCCGGCCGCGCACCACCTCGAGGTTGGCGGCGATCTCGTCGCGGCGGCTCATCCCGCCATCCTCCACACGACGCCCGCGAGCCGGCCGGCGGCGGCACCGTCGCGCCGGTAGGAGTGCAGCGTGTCGTCCTCGCGGGTGCAGCCGCCCACCTCGACGACCGGCACGCCCGCGTCCGCGAGCTGGGCCCGGACCCCGGCGCCGAGGTCGAGCGCGGGCGTGCCCCAGCTGGTCGTCGCGCGCGTCGCCGGCACGACCGCGGCGATCTCGGCACGCATCTCGTCGGGCACCTCGTAGCAGCGCGCCGCAGATGTGCGGGCCGACCCAGGCGCGCACGCCGGTGGCACCGAGGTCCCGCAGCGCGCTGCGACCGCGGCGGGCACGACCCCGCGTCGGACCCCCTCGCGACCGGCGTGCGACCGCGCCGACCTGCCCGGTCTCGGCGACCAGCAGCACCGGGACGCAGTCGGCCGCCCGGGTCAGCAGGGCGATGCCGGCCCGCTCGGTGACCAGCGCGTCGGCGTCCGGCGGCGCGCCGCCGGCCTCGTCGGACCAGGTGGACGTCGCTGCCGTGCACCTGATGCATGAGGTACGGCGTCGCGCCGGTCGCCGCCGCGATCTCGGCGAGACCGGCGGCACGGACGTCGGCAGGCGCCAGGTCACCCAGGTCGAGCGAGGCGTCCGTGAACGCGACCGACACCGTGCCGGTCGTCGACCGGCACGGTGTCGTGAAAGAGGAAGGTCACTTCAGGAAGTCGGGAACGTCCAGGTCGTCGTCGTCGAACTGGGGCAGCTTGGGCGCCGGCTTCGGTGCCGAGGCACGCCTGGGTGGCCGAGGACGCCGGGGTGGTCGCCGCAGCGCCGGCCGACACCTTCTCCTTGTCGTCAGCCGCGAGAGCGGTCGCCGGCTTCGCCTGCGCCTGCTTGGGCTCGCGGCGCAGCACGGTGCCCTCGTCGCGGCGCTTCGGCATGCCGCCGTCGAAGCCGGCCGCGATCACCGTGACCCGGACCTCGTCGCCGAGCGCGTCGTCGATGGTCGCGCCGAAGATGATGTTGGCGTCGGGGTGGACCGCCTCGGCGACCAGCGCGGCGGCCTCGTTGATCTCGAACAGGCCGAGGTCGGAGCCGCCGGCGATCGAGAGCAGCACGCCGTGCGCGCCGTCGATGCTGGCCTCGAGCAGCGGGCTGGAGACCGCCATCTCGGCGGCGGCCACCGAGCGGTCCTCGCCGCGCGCCGAGCCGATGCCCATCAGCGCCGAGCCGGCGTTGGACATCACGGACTTCACGTCGGCGAAGTCGAGGTTGATCAGGCCCGGGGTGGTGATCAGGTCGGTGATGCCGGAGACGCCCTGGAGCAGCACCTGGTCGGCCTGCTTGAACGCGTCGAGCACCGAGACGTTGCGGTCGCTGATCGACAGCAGCCGGTCGTTGGGGATCACGATGAGGGTGTCGACCTCCTCGCGGAGCTGCGCGATGCCCTCCGTCGGCGGAGTTCGCGCGGCGGCGGCCCTCGAAGGCGAACGGCCGGGTCACGACGCCGATCGTCAGCGCGCCGAGCGAGCGCGCGATCCGGGCGACGACGGGCGCGCCGCCGGTGCCGGTGCCGCCGCCCTCGCCGGCGGTCACGAACACCATGTCGGCGCCCTTGATGACCTCTTCGATCTCGTCGGCGTGGTCCTCGGCGGCGCGCGCGCCCACGTCGGGGTTGGCGCCGGCGCCGAGGCCGCGGGTGAGCTCGCGGCCGATGTCGAGCTTGACGTCGGCGTCGCTCATCAGGAGCGCCTGCGCGTCGGTGTTGATCGCGATGAACTCGACACCCTTGAGTCCGACCTCGATCATCCGGTTGACGGCGTTGACACCACCACCACCGATGCCCACGACCTTGATGATGGCCAGGTAGTTCTGTGCTGCTGCCACGGCGGGTTCGCCTCTCGCTGCTCGTCGGACGGTCGGTGGTCTGCCGGGGAAGTCGTCCGGCGTGGTCTCTGAACTCTTACCCTCAGCCTGAGGGTTATAGTTATGTCAACCTCGCCGTGGTCACGACAGTAGGCAGCCGAGCCGCGCCAGATCCGTGGCGACACGCCCGCGCCGGCGTTGTCGAGTCGAGCTCGCGCGTCGTCGGCTGCCCGGGCACGCTGACGTCGTACCGCTGGGCCTCGCTGGCGGCGAGCAGGTCGGCGAGGACCGTCGGCCTTCTGACGTCGGACTCGCTCCGCGCTCCCCCAGACGACCATCGCGGCCGTCGCGCAGCACCAGCGAGATCTCGTCGACGGTGGCGACCTCGACGTGGTCGACCAGCGCGGCCAGGTCCGCGGGCAGCGCCGCCGATCACCAGCGCGCCCTCGCGCAGCGCCTCGCTGCCGGTGTCGGCGCCGGTCTGCACCCGCGGCAGGTCCGGCGGGCGCCTTGGCGTAGTCCTCGAAGACCACGCCCTCCTCGTCCATCCCGCGCAGCTGGCCGCCGATCTCGACGACCGCGACCGCCTCGCGCTCGTCGACGCGCGATCAGCACCTGGTCGGGCCACTGCCGGGTCACGTCGGCGGAGCGGCACCGCGGCCAGCGCCTCGACCCGGGTGCGGATCCGGTCCAGGTCGACGCGGGCCAGCGGCTCACCCTCGGGTACGGCGGCGGCCGCGCTCGACCTGCGACGGCCTTCAGCTGCTGCACGCCCGTCGACCTCGACGCCCTTGACGGACAGGAACGAGGAGAAGAAGACCAGCCACACGCCGCCGACGACGAGCACCAGCGCGCAGCACGCACGACGAGGACGTAGCTGCCAGGCCAGCCAGCGCCGCGCCCACTGGCGGCGCGCGAACCGGCGGCGGGTCGCGCTCGGCGACCTGGGTCTCATCGGTCGACATCGGCCAGCAGCTCCAGGACCCGGGGCCCGATCTCGGTGACGGTGCCGGCGCCCAGGGTCAGCACCAGGTCGCCGGGCCGGGCGCGCGAGACCAGCTCGGCGGCGACGTCGTCGAACGACGGGCACGAAGGCGACCCGCTCGGGCGGCAGGGGTACGGCGCCGGCGACCAGCGCGCCGGTCACCTCGGGGTCGGCGTCCTCGCGGGCCAGGTAGACGTCGAGCACGACGACCTCGTCGGCGGCGCCGAGCGCCGCGCCCATCTGCGGCGCCGAAGATCCGGGTGCGCGAGACCAGGTGCGGCTGGAACGCCACGATCAGCCGGCCCTCCCCCGCGACCGCGCGGGCGGCCTGCGAGGTCGCCGGCGATCTCGGTCGGGTGGTGGGCGTAGCTGTCGTAGACCCGGACGCCGCCGGCCTCGCCCTTGCGCTCCATCCGCCGCTTGGTGCCGGTGTACGACGCGATGCCGCGCGCGAGCGTCGTCGGCGTCGTACCCGAGCTCGACGCCGGCGGCGAGCGCGGCGAGCGCGTCGGCGAGGTAGTGCTCACCGGGCGACCAGAGCGTGACGCCGGCCAGCGCACCGGGCTCGCGCGCCGAGACGGTCGACCACCCGCCGGCCGGCCGCGCGCTGCCGCTCGGCCAGCGCCGCGGCGCCGGGGTCGTCGACGCAGCAGACCAGGAACCCGTCGGGGTCGACGGTGTCGACGAACTCGTCGAACGCCGCGCGCGTAGGCCTCCTCGGTCCCCCAGTTGTCGAGGTGGTCGGCCTCGACGTTGGTGACGATCGCGGCGTACGGCGCGTAGTGCAGGAACGCGCCGTCGCTCTCGTCGGCCTCGGCGACGAACACGTCGCCGGCGCCCGTCGGCGGCGTTGACGCCGGTCGCGGTCAGGTCGCCGCCGATCGCGTACGTCGGGTCCGCGCCCGCGACCTGCAGCGCGACCGTGAGCAGCGAGGTGGTCGTGGTCTTGCCGTGGGTGCCGGCGACGGCGACCACCCGGCGGCCGGCCATCACGGCGGCGAGCGCAGCCGAGCGCGGCAGCACCCGGAGCCCGCGGCGCACCGCCTCGACGTACTCGGGGTTGTCCTCGCGGACCGCGGTCGAGACGACGAGCGTGTCGACGTCGGCGACCTGCGCGGCGTCGTGGCCGAGGTGGACGCGGGCGCCCAGCGCGCGCAGCGCCTCGAGCGTCGGCGAGTCGGTGCCGTCGCTGCCGCTGACCGCGATGCCGCGGGCCAGCATGATCCGGGCGATGCCGGACAGGCCGGCGCCGCCGATGCCGACGAAGTGGACGCGGCCGAGCCGGTCGGCCGGGAGGATCTCGTCCGGGACGGGCACCTTCATCCGGCCGATCCTGGGCCGACCTCGAGCACGATCCGGGCCAGCTTCTCGTCGGCGTCGCGCGGGATCAGCGGCCGCGGCGGCGGCGCCCATCGCGGCCAGCCGGTCGGGGTCGGTCGGCCAGCGGCGGGCACGGTCGCGCGCGACCCAGTCGGTGGTGAGGTCGGCGTCGTCGACCAGCAGCGCCGCCGCCGGCGTCGACGACCGGGCCGGGCGTTGTGCTCCTGCTCGCCGTTGCCGATCGGCAGCGGCACGAAGATCGCCGGCAGCCCGACCGCGGCGGCCTCGGTCACGCTGTTGGCGCCGGCCCGGCAGACGACCAGGTCGGCGGCGGCGTAGGCGAGGTCCATCCGGTCGACGAAGTCGACGACGACGTAGGGCACGTCGGTCGCCGCCGGGCTCGGCCTCGCCCTGCTGGCCCGACGACGTGCAGCACCTGGACGCCGGCCGCGGCGAGCGCGGCGGCGGCGCCGGACACCGACTGGTTGAGCCGGCGGGCGCCCTGCGAGCCGCCGGTGACCAGCAGCGTCGGGCGGTCCGGGTCGAGGCCGAAGAACGCCCGCGCCTCGGCGCGCAGCGCGGCCCGGTCGAGGCCGGAGATCATCGGCCGGATCGGCAGGCCGACGTACTCCGCCTTGCGGCAGCGGGGTGTCCGGGAAGCTCACCGCGACCCGCTGCGCGAACCGGGCGCCGGCCTTGTTGGCCAGGCCGGGTACGGCGTTCTGCTCGTGGACCACCAGCGGCAGCTTGCGCCGGCGGGCGGCGAGGTAGGCCGGCATCGAGACGTAGCCGCCGTAGCCGACGACGACGTCGGGCCGGACCCGGTCGAGGACCGCGAGCGTCTCCTTGACCGCCGCGCGCAGCCGGAACGGGACCTTGAAGAAGTCGGCGTTGGGCTTGCGCGGCAGCGGCACCGGCGGGATCAGCTCGAGCGGGTAGCCCGGCCTCGGGGACCACCCTGTTCTCGAGGCCGCGCGGCGTGCCGAGGCAGGTGATCTCGACGTCGGGCCGGATCCGGCGCGAGGGCGTCGGCGGTGGCGAGCAGGGGCGAGGTGTGGCCGGCGGTGCCGCCGCCGGCGAGAAGAACGCGCATCGACGGCAACCCTAGTGAGAA
This sequence comes from uncultured Actinomycetota bacterium, assembly GCA_963716655.1. GTDB lineage: Bacteria > Actinomycetota > Actinomycetes > Propionibacteriales > Nocardioidaceae > Nocardioides. The sequence continues at coordinate 131,149 of CAVQTV010000002.1, forward strand.
CGCGGCCGGCGGAGAGACCGGCCGACCGCGCCTTCTTGCGCTGGGCGAGGGCGCGGGCCGCCTCCGGCTCGCGGCGCGCGAACCCGATCAGCAGGCCGAGCGCGACCAGGGACGGCACCAGCGCGGAGCCGCCGTACGACACCAGCGGCAGCGGGATGCCGATGACCGGGAGCAGCGCGAGCACCATGCCGACGTTGATGATCATCTGGCCGAGCAGCCACACGACGATGCCGAAGCGTCGCGTAGCGGACGAACGGGTCCTCGGTGTGCGTCGCGACCCGGATGCGCGGCGTACGCGATGGTCAGGAACAGCCCGATCACCAGCAGCGTGCCGACCAGGCCGAGCTCCTCGCCGAGCACCGCGAAGATGAAGTCGGTGTGCGCCTCGGGCAGGTCGCCCCACTTCTGCTGGCTGGCGCCGATCCCCTGGCCGAACGACGCCGCCGGTGGACAGCGCGTAGAGGCCGTGCGCGGGCTGCCAGCCGGCGTCGGGAAGTCCTTGAACGGGTCGGCGAAGTTCGTGATCCGCTCGAGCCGCTCCGAGCTCGTCGACGCGAGGCCGAGCGCGACCACGCCGACCGCGGTGAGCATGAACGTGAACAGCCGGGCCGGCGCACCGACCACCCAGAGCATCGCCGAGCATGATCGCGAACAGCACCAGGGCGGTGCCGAGGTCGCGGCCGAGGACGACCAGCGCGATCACGGCGAGCATGCCGGGCACCACCGGCATCACGACCTCGTGGAAGCTGTGCAGCCGCTTGTCCTTGAGTGCGTAGACGTGCGCGGCCCAGAGCACGATCGCGAGCTTGGCGATCTCGGCGGGCTGGACGACGAACGGGCCGACGCCGAGCCAGTTGGTGTTGCCGTTGACCGTGACGCCGAGACCGGTCTGGGTGAGGGCGAGCAGCACGATCGAGACGATCAGCCCGAGCCAGGCGAAGCGGCGCAGGATCGAGTGCGGCATCCGGGACGCGACCCAGGCGCACGGGACGCCGATCACCACCCACAGCAGCTGGCGCTTGACGACGGCGTACGAGTCGCCGTCGTTGCTGCTGCGTAGGAGTACACGCTGGACGCGCTGAGCACCATGATCAGGCCGATGGTGAGCAGCAGCGCCGAGGCGCCGAGCAGCAGGTAGTACGCGGTCAGCGGCCGGTCGAGCGCGTGCCGGGCGGCGGCGAACCAGCTCTGGACGCGGACCGGCGGCGGCCCGACACCTCGAGAGGGTCCGCGGTGGTCATCGCGTCCCTCCCGGTGTCGGTGTCACAGCCTGCGTCGTACGGCGGCGGCGAACGCGTCCCCGCGCTCGGCGTAGTCGGTGAACATGTCCATGGAGGCACATCCGGGAGCCAGCAGGACCGTGTCGCCGGGTCGAGCCAGCTCGGCTGCGGCCTCCACGACGCGCTCCATGACAGGTCCACCGTCGTGCGTCCCAGTCTCGTCGCCGCCGACGACGATGACCGGCACATCCGGCGCGTGTCGCGAAAGCGCGGCGGCGATCACGTCGCGGTCGCGACCGAGCAGTACGACGCCGCGCAGCCGGTCGCGGACGGCGAGCACCAGCTCGTCGAAGCTGCGCGCCCTTGGCCAGCCCGCCGGCGACCCAGACGACCGGGTCGTAGGCCTGCAGCGAGGACTGTGCGGCGTGCGGGTTGGTGGCCTTGGAGTCGTCGACCCAGGTGACGCCGTCGCGCTCGGCGACCACGACCGCGATCCGGTGGCCGTCGGGGCGGAAGGCACGCAGCCCGTCGCGGACCGCGGCCTGGGAGACGCCGTGCGCGCGGGCCAGGGCGGCCGCGGCCAGCGCGTTCGCGACGAAGTGCGGCGCGGGCGTGGCGAGGTCGGCGAGCGTGCACAGCTCGGCGGCGCTGGAGTCGCGCTCGCTCGATGAACGCGCGGTCGGCGAGCATGTCCTCGACCACGCCGACCATGCCGACGCTCGGGCATCCCGAGGGTGAAGCCGATCGCCCGGGCGCCCTCCTCGACGTCGGCCTCGCGGACCAGCCGCTCGGTCTCGGGGTCGGCGACGTTGTAGACGCAGGCCCGCTGGACCCGCTCGTAGATGCGGCCCTTGTCGGCGGCGTACTCCTCCATCGAGTCGTACCAGTCGAGGTGGTCCTCGGCGACGTTGAGCACCGCGGCGGACTCGGCGCTCATCGAGTACGTGTAGTGCAGCTGGAAGCTGGAGAGCTCGACGGCGAGCACGTCGTACGGCTCGGGGTCCATGACCGCCTCGACGATCGGCAGCCCGACGTTGCCGACCGCGATGCTGCGCAGCCCGGCGGCCCGCAGGATCGAGTCGAGCATCTGCACGGTCGTGGTCTTGCCGTTGGTGCCGGTGACGCACAGCCAGGGGGCGGCGTGCTCGGGGTCGCGCAGCCGCCAGGCGAGCTCGACCTCGCCCCACACCGGGATGCCGCGCTCGCGGGCCTGGGCGAGCAGCGGCGAGCTCGGCTTCCAGCCGGGCGAGGTGACGACCAGGTCGACGTCGTCGGGCAGGGTGGCGGTCGACCCCGGGCCGAGGCGTACGTCGGCGCCGAGCACCCGCAGCAGCTCGGCCTTCTCGGGCCGGTCGCCGGCGTCGGACTCGTCGAGCGCGATCACGTCGGCGCCGAGGTGGTTGAGGTTGTCGGCGGCAGCGAAGCCGGAGACGCCGAAGCCCGCGACGACGGCGCGGACGCCGCTCCCACGAGTCGTGGCGTCCGAGGGTCTGGGGATCCACTAGAGCCTCGCCACCCACTCGGCGTAGAAGATGCCGAGGCCGGCGGCCACGCAGAGGCCGGTGATGATCCAGAAGCGGATCACGACGGTGACCTGCTCCCAGCCGAGCATCTCGAAGTGGTGGTGCAGCGGCGCCATCCGGAAGATCCGCTTGCCGCCGGTGAGCTTGAAGTAGCCGACCTGGAGCATCACCGAGAGCGTCTCCACGAGGAAGAGGCCGCCGAGGATGATCAGCAGCAGCTCGGTGCGGGTGAGGATCGCGAGGCCGGCGAGCGCGGCGCCCAGCGACAGCGAGCCGGTGTCGCCCATGAAGATCGCGGCCGGCGAGGCGTTCCACCACAGGAACCCGAAGCAGGCGCCGGTGATCGCGGCGGCCACGATCGCCAGGTCGAGCGGGTCGCGGACGTTGTAGCAGAGCGCGCTCGCGTCGATGCCGCACGACTGGTTGCTCTGCCAGATGTTGACCAGCATGTAGGCGCCGAAGACCATCACGCAGGCGCCGGTCGCCAGGCCGTCGAGCCCGTCGGTGAGGTTCACCGCGTTGCTGGTCGCGATGATGATCAGCCAGATCAGGATCACCGCGAGCGCGATCGGCAGCGCCAGCCAGTCGATCTCGCGCAGGAACGAGATCTTCTCCGACGCCGGGGTCAGCCCGTCGGAGTCCTCGAGCCACGGCGAGAGGCAGAGCGCGCCGAACACCAGCGCCACGACGGTCTGGCCGATGATCTTCGCCTTGCTGCGCAGGCCGAGGCTGCGCTGCCGGACGATCTTGATGTAGTCGTCGAGGAAGCCCACCGCACCCATGCCGACGAACAGGAAGAGCAGCAGCAGCGCCGACGCCGACGGCCGGCTCTGGGTGATCAGGATCGCGCCGAAGTAGCCGACGACCGTGGCCAGGATGATGACCACGCCGCCCATGGTGGGCGTGCCGCGCTTGGTGTGGTGGCTGGTCGGCCCGTCGTCGCGGATCTCCTGGCCGTAGCCGAGCTTCGTGAACTGGGTGATCGCCACGCGGGTTCCGAGCAGGGAGATCAGCAGGGCCAGGCCACCTCCGAACAGGATGGCTCTCATGGCGCGCTCGCGTCTCCCTCCACCATCACGTCGTGCACTCTGTCGTCCACTCGGCCGGCGTCGTGCCGCCGCGCCATTCTTCCGTACCCGGGGCGATGGGTCGTCGCACCTCGCCGTGAGGATCGCCTCACCGATCATGGGTTTGCCAGCGCGGTCAGTACGACGTCGCGGTCGTTGAACGGGTGGACCACCCCGTCGATCTCCTGCCCGGTCTCGTGACCCTTGCCGGCGACCAGCACGATGTCGCCCGGCGCCGCGCGGCGGATCGCCTCGCGGATCGCCGAGCCGCGGTCGCCGATCTCCAGGACCTCGTCGCCGGGCGCGACCCCGGCGAGCATCGCGGCCCGGATCGCGGCCGGGTCCTCGGTGCGCGGGTTGTCGTCGGTGACCACCAGCAGGTCGGCCAGCCGCGCGGCCGCCTCGGCCATGATCGGGCGCTTGCCCGGGTCGCGGTCGCCGCCGGCGCCGAGCACGACGATCACCCGGCCGTCGGTGAGCGGCCGCAGCGCCGCCAGCGCGGCCTCGACGGCGTCCGGCTTGTGCGCGTAGTCGATGACGACCGTGAAGTCCTGCCCGGCGTCGACGCGCTCCATCCGGCCGGGCACGCCACCGGAGTCCGCGATCCCGGCGGCGACGGCGTCGCCCAGGCCGGCCTCGACGCACGCGGCGATCGCGGCCAGCGTGTTGACGACGTTGAAGGCGCCCGGGAGCGGGCAGCTCGCGGCGATCGTGCGGCCGTCCGGCCCGTGCACGGTGAACGTCGAGCGCTCCGGCAGCAGGGTCACGTCGGTCGCCCGCCAGTCGGCGTCGCGGCCCTCGGCGGAGAAGGTGCGGACCGGAACGGCGACCTCCGCGGCCAGCCGCCGGCCGTGCTCGTCGTCGACGTTGACCAGGCCGAGCCGCGCGCGCTCGGGCGTGAACAGGGAGGCCTTGGCGAGGAAGTACTCCTCCACGTCGTGGTGGAAGTCGAGGTGGTCGCGGCCGAGGTTGAGGAACACCGCGACGTCGAAGACGACGCCGTCGACTCGGCCCATCACCAGCGCGTGGCTGGAGACCTCCATCGCGCACGCCTCGACGCCGCGCTCGCGCATCATCGCGAACAGCCCGTGCAGGTCCGGCGCCTCCGGGGTGGTGAGGCTGGTCTTGACGTCCTCCCCCGCGACCCGGGTGCCGACCGTGCCGATCACCGCGGCGCGCACGCCGGCCCGCTCCAGCCCGCCCTCGGCGAGCCGGGTGGTGGTCGTCTTCCCCTGGGTGCCGGTCACGCCGATCATCCGCATCGACGCAGCCGGGTCGCCGTACACCCGCGCGGCCAGCCGGCCGAGCACGGCCCGCGGGCCGCTCGACGACCAGCAGGGGTACGTCGGCCGGCGCTCGCGCGGCGCCGGCGGCGTCGGTGAGGATCGCCACCGCGCCTGCCTCGAGGGCGTCCCGGGCGAAGTCGATGCCGTGCGCCCGGCTGCCGGGCAGCGCGGCGTACAGGTCCCCCGGGCCGGATCCGCTGCGAGGACAGCGACACCCCGGTCACCTCGACCTCGGCAGCCCGCGGGTACGTCCGCACCGAGCCACTCCGCGAGGGTCGGCCAGCGGGGTCCGCGGAGGGTCCGTCGGCCGGGTGGAGTCGCTCACCACGCGAACCTACCGCCGGCTGCGCGTCACCACTCGACCGGGAGCCGCGAGGGCCGCGTGCCGGTCGGCGGGACGGCGTACCGCTTGAGCGCGTAGCTCATGATCTTCGCGAACGCCGGGCCGGCGACCGAGCCACCGCCGCCGCCGTTGCTCGGGTTCTGCACCACGACGTAGATCGTGAACTGCGGGTCGTCCGCGGGCGCGAACCCGGCGAAGGAGACCGTGAAGCGTGCCGTCGTAGCAGCCGCACTCGGCGCCGACCCGCTGTGCCGTACCGGTCTTGCCGGCGACCCGGTAGCCCGGGACCGCCGCGCCCGGTGCGACACCGACCTCGGTCGTCGACGACGCGCTCCATCATCAGCATCGTCTGGTGCGCGGCCTTGGTGCTGATCACCCGGCGCTCGGTGGTGGTGTCGGTGCCGACGGTCGCGCCGTCGTCGGTCGTCGCCGAGCCCTGGATCAGGCTGGGCGAGACCCGCACGCCGCCGTTGGCGATGGTGTTGATCGCGGCGGCCATCTGCACGCCGTTGACCGAGAGCGACTGGCCGAACGCGATCCGGTCCTGCATCTGGTGGGTCCACGAACGCCGCGTCGGGCAGCAGGCCCTCGGTCTCGCCGCGGACGCCGATGTCGGTGGTCTGCCCGAGCCCGAAGCGGGTGAGGTACTCGTGCAGCTGGCCGGCCTCGAACCTGTCGGCGGCGAGCACGGTGCCGATGTTGGAGGACTTCGCGAGCACGCCGGCCAGGGTGAGGTGGATGGTGCCGTGGTCGAACCAGTCGCCGATCGGGCTGTCCTCGCGCTGCAGCGACGGCGGTACGACGATCTCGGTGCGCGGCGACAGGACGCCGAGGTCGATCAGCGAGCTGAGCGTCAGCACCTTCTCGACCGAGCCCGGCTCGTAGACGTCCTGCATGGCCCGCGAGCCGAGGTCCTCCTTGGGCGACTCGGTCGGGACGTTCGCGTCGAACGTCGGGTGGTCGGCCACCGCGAGCAGCTCGCCGGTGCGCGAGTCCATCACGACCGCGAAGCCGGACTCGCCACCCGAGCCCTCGACGGTCTGCCGCAGCACCCGCTGGGCGTACCACTGCAGGTCGAGGTCGATGCGTGGTCTGCAGGTCCTCGCCGTCGACCGGCTTGGTGACGGTGTTCTCGCCGAGCGGGATCCGGTTGCCGGCGCCGACCTCGTAGCGGGCCGAGCCGTCGGTGCCGGAGAGCTGGTCGTCGAAGGTGCGCTCGAGCCCGGCGAGCGGCTCGTCGGTGCCGAGGAAGCCGATCAGGTTGGCCGCGACGTCACCCGCCGGGTAGTCGCGCAGCGGGTCGCGCTGCGTGTACAGGCCCTCGAACCCGGCCTTCGTCGGCCGCCTCGACGACCTCGGTGGCCCGCGTCGCCGGGACCCGACGGGCGATGTACTCGTACCGGCTGCCCTCCTCGCGGAGGCGGTTCAGCGTGGTGGCGTAGTCGACGTCGAGCTCGCGGTAGAGGAACCGGGCCAGCTCCGGCGCGTGCTCCGCCGTCAGCATCGGGTCGGCGACCACCATCAGGCCGTCGACCGAGTCGGCCAGCGGCTCGCCGTTGCGGTCCAGGATGTCGCCGCGCTCGGCGGGCAGGTCGACCTCGACCAGGCCCTCGGCGGCCGCCATCGCGGCGTACGAGTTCGGGTCGACGCCCTGGAGCTGCACCAGCCGCGCTCCGAACACCGACAGCACCATCGCGATCACCACGAAGCCGACGCGCAGCCGGAGCTGCGGGGACCCTCGGCGGGAGCCGCGGGGTGGACGGGGCTGACGCAACGGGCTCTCCGGTCTCAGCGCTGGTTCTGGTTCTGGTTCTGTTGCTGCTGGTTCTGCTGGGTCTCCTGGTTCTTCCTACCCTCTCGGGCGGCGTTCCCCGTGGCTCCCGCCGCGCCGTGTCGCCGGAAACGTCGCCGGAACCGTCGCCGGACGTCGGTGACCGGCGGGGCGGTCACCTCGACGATGTTCGGCGCCGGGTCCAGCAGCGCGGGCTTCTTGGGCTCGGCCGGCCAGATCGGGAACCTGCCGGCCGGGTCGGCGGCGCACGGCTGGCCGGTGACCTCACCGGTGCCGAGCGTCAGGAACGCCGGGGTGCAGGCCTGCACCATGCCGAGCGACTGGGCCTTCGCCGCGATCCGCTGCGGGTTGCGCAGCCGGTCGAGCTCCATCTCGAGCAGTCTGCTCGCGCGCGGCGAGCCGGGTGGCCTGGCCGCTCCAGCGCGGTCGCGGCGAACGACGCCTGCTGCATCGAGGTGTTGAAGAGCAGCAGCCCGACGACGCCGCCGAGCAGCACCATCGAGACCAGGGCGACGAACGGCATCCGGGCGGCCCGGGCGCGCCGACGCGGTACGACGGTCAGCCGGGCCCGCTCGACAGCGCTGTCCTCGGCGCGAGCCTCGCGGGATCTCGGCGATCCGCGGCACCCGGCCGGATCTGCGGCCGGGACTGCTCATGCTGCTGCCTCCCTCACACGCTCCACCGCACGCAGCCGGACCGAGGCCGCGCGCGGGTTCTCCGAGATCTCGCCGGCGTCGGCCTTCTCCGCACCGCGGGTGACCAGCCGGAGCGCCGGCTCGTGCCCCTCCGGCACGAACGGCATGTCCTCGGGGACGTCGAGCCGGGTCGCGGCGACGAACGCCTGCTTGACCAGCCGGTCCTCGAGCGAGTGGTAGGACTCGACGACCACGCGGCCACCGACGCCGATCGCGTCGATCGCCGCCGGGATCGCGCGGCGCAGCACCGCGAGCTCGTCGTTGACCTCCATCCGCAGCGCCTGGAAGGTGCGCTTCGCGGGGTGACCACCGGTGCGCCGGGCCGGCGCAGGGATCTCGGCGTACAGCAGCTCGACCAGCCGGCCGGAGCGGGTGAACGGCTCCTTCTCGCGCTCGCGGACGACGGCGTCGGCGATCTTGCGCGCGAACTTCTCCTCGCCGTACTCCCGCAGCACCCGGGTCAGCTCGCGGACGTCGTAGGTGTTGAGCACGTCGGCGGCGGTGTGCCCGGTCGGTGCCGTCCATCCGCATGTCGAGCGGCGCGTCCTCGGCGTAGGCGAACCCGCGCTCGCGGACGTCGAGCTGCATCGAGGAGACGCCGAGGTCGAACAGCACGGCGTCCACGGACGCCAGGCCGAGCGAGTCCAGGACGTCGGGCAGCTCGTCGTACACCGCGTGCACGCCGGTGAACCGGTCGCCGTACGGCGCCAGCCGGTCGCTCGCGAGCGCCAGCGCGTCCGGGTCGCGGTCGATGCCGACCACCCGGGCCGTCGCGATCCGCTCGAGGACCGCCTCGCTGTGCCCGCCCAGACCGAGCGTGCAGTCGACGAGCACCGCGCCGTCGTGGGCGAGTGCCGGCGCCAGAAGGGCGACGACCCGGTCCAAGAGGACCGGGACGTGGGAGGGGCTGGGCATCGGCTCAGGCCTGCCGAGCCAAGACTGCGAGCAACAGGAAGCAGACTGCGACACCGACCGAGGTCGCGGCCGAGAACACCATCAGCGTCGCGGCGTCCCGGGCCTGGTGCCGAACCCTGCGCACCTCGCGGACGCTCCTCAGCCAGGGTAGGCGGCGCTGCCGGTGCGATGCTCATGGTCTCGACCCTCGATGTCGTGCGGTGCAGGTGTGGGGGGTGCTGCGATCCGCTTGACCAGGTCCCCGCCCGCTCCCTGAGGGGAAGTGCCATCTGGAACCGGGGAAGGTGCCCCAGATGGGCGTGCGGGAGCGGGCGCGAGCCTCGTCCTGCGGATCTGTGCTGTTGTCAGGTGTTGCCGGGGTGGTGCTAGTTGCTGCTGCCGGGTGCCGGTTGCTCGTCGAGCTCGGCGAACTTCGCCTGGGCGCCGGCCGAGTACTCCTGCCAGCGGGCCGGGTCCCAGATCTCGATCCGGTCCATGACGCCGATCACGACCACGTCGCGCTCCAGCGCGGCGTACTCGCGCAGCGGGGCCGGGATACCGATCCGGCCCTGCTTGTCGAGCGACCCCTCGTCGGCACCGGCGAAGAGGACGCGGGCGTAGTCACGAGCCCCGCGCACCGTCATCGGCGTCGACTGGGCCCGCCGGGCCTCCTCCATGAAGACGTCCGTCGGCCACACGACCAGGCAGTTCTCCTGACCTTGGGTCACCACGAGCCCCTCCGCGAGTCGGTCCCTGAACTTCGCCGGGAGGAAGAGCCGCCCCTTCTCGTCGAGCTTGGGGGTGTAGGTGCCCATGAAGAACATCGGGCACCTCCGCTCCCCTGCCCACCGAGTTTCGGATCCGGTGTCCCGGACCCTCTTCCTCCACTGCGCTCCACTTTACGCCACTTTGCACCACCGTCAACCACTTCGCGCGAGTCGCGGCCACCAATTCCGGCGTACGACGGCACGCGCGCTCCCCCGGACGGCGCCCGACGCCGATCGCGTTTGCGCAGGTCAGCGCGCCTGCCGGAGGCGACACAGCAGCGGTGGAGCGCCGGTGGGGCGACGGTGGGGTGCCTGGTGCGGGAACCGGCGATACAACCGGCTGCAACCAAACCGTGACCCCGAGAGTCAGAACCGACGCAACCCGGGGAACGTAGGTTTCTCCGACACGACTACGGTTGGGTGCACAGGGTGGCGTGGATCACGGCAGGGAAGGGATGGACGTGGGAACTGAACCGGGGGGCGCCGACCTCCAGACGCTGGCGCGGGTCGTCGGCCGGGTACGCGAGAACATCGAGCGGGTCATCGAGGGCAAGCCGGACGTGGTGAACTCGTCGCTCGTCGTGCTGCTCGCCGAGGGACACCTGCTCATCGAGGACGTGCCCGGCGTCGGCAAGACGATGCTGAGCAAGTCCCTGGCGCGCAGCATCGACTGCTCGGTGCGCCGGATCCAGTTCACGCCGGACCTGCTGCCCTCGGACGTCACCGGGGTGTCGGTGTTCAACCAGAACACCCGCGAGTTCGAGTTCCGCCCCGGCGGCGTGTTCGCGAACATCGTCGTCGGCGACGAGATCAACCGCGCCTCGCCGAAGACCCAGTCGGCGCTCCTGGAGTGCATGGAGGAGCGGCAGGTCACCGTCGACAACACGACGTACCAGCTCGAGACGCCGTTCATGGTGATCGCGACCCAGAACCCGATCGAGATGGAGGGCACCTACGCCCTGCCCGAGGCGCAGCGCGACCGCTTCATGGCCCGGGTGTCGGTCGGCTACCCCGTCGAGGCCGCCGAGATCGCGATGCTCGACTCCCACACCGGCGCGAACCCGCTCGACGACCTCGAGCCGGTCACCGACGCCGCCGAGGTGCGCAAGCTGATCGGCATCGTCGGTCAGGTCTACGTCTCCAAGGCCGTGCAGCGCTACGCCGTGGCGATCACCTCCGCGACCCGGCGCTCCGAGGAGCTCACGCTCGGCGCCTCGCCGCGCGCGACCCTCCACCTGGTGCGCGCCGCCAAGGCGGTCGCGGCGATGGACGGGCGCGACTACGTCCTCCCCGACGACGTGCTGCGACTGGCTCGACCGGTGCTCGCGCACCGGCTGCTCCCGAGCGTCGAGGCCGCGATGAGCGGCCGGTCGACCACTGCGATCCTCGACGCGCTCCTCGGCCACCGTCCCGGTGCCCGACGGCGCGACCCGCTGACCGGGATCACGGCGTGAGGGAGGCACTCGTCCGGGCTCACCGTCCGCGGACGGGCGTTCCTGGCCGCCGGCATCACCGCGATCATCTGCGCGATCGTCCTCGACCAGTCCGAGCTGACCCGGGTCGGCGTGCTGATCCTGGCGCTCCCGCTGATCACCGCGTGGGTGGTCGGCCGCAACCGGTACCGGCTGGCGCTGGTCCGCACGGTCACCCCGCAGCTGGTCGCGGCCGGGCAGCCGGCCCGCGTGACGCTGACGCTGAGCAACGAGGGGCGCACCCCGAACGGCGTGCTGCTGCTCGAGGACCACGTCCCCTACGTCCTCGGCACCCGCCCCCGCTTCGTGGTCGAGGGCATCGGCATGGGCTGGCGCGAGACCGTCAGCTACCAGGTGCGCTCCGACGTGCGCGGCCACTTCGAGATCGGGCCGATGTCGGTGCGGGTCACCGACCCGTTCGGGCTGGTCGAGCTCGGCCGCACGTTCCGGACCACCGTCCCGCTCACGGTCACCCCGCGCACCGTGCTGCTCCCCCAGATCCCGCTCGGCGGCGCCTGGACCGGCTCGGGCGACAACCGCCCGCGGGCCTTCGCCACCGGCAGCGCCGAGGACGTCACCGTCCGCGAGTACCGCCAGGGCGACGACCTGCGCCGCGTGCACTGGCGCAGCTCGGCCCGGCTCGGCGAGCTGATGGTGCGCCGCGAGGAGCAGCCCTGGCAGTCCCGGGCGACGCTCTTCCTCGACAACCGGGCGATCGCGCACCGCGGCCAGGGCATCGCCTCCTCGCTGGAGGCCGCCGTCTCGGCCGCGGCGTCGATCGCGGTGCACCTGAGCCACCGCGGCTTCGCCGTCCGGCTGGTCACGGCGACCGGCGAGGACCCGTCCAGCTCCTGGCACGTCCGCAGCGCCGACCTCAACACCGGCCCGCTGCTCGAGGCGCTCGCCGTCGTCCAGCCGACCGAGCAGACCCGCCTCGACACCGGCTGGCTGACCGAGGGCTCGCACGGCGGGCTCACCGTCGCGGTCTTCGGCGCGGTCGCGCCGACCGACCTGCCGGTGCTGCGCCGGATGCAGCACCAGGCCGGCTCGGCGCTCGCGCATCGCGCTCGACGTCGACGCCTGGACCGGCGCACCGACCGGCGCCGGCGCCACCCAGCTGCTCGGCCAGCAGGGCTGGCGGACCGCCCCGCTCGGCCCGCGCGACCGGCTCGACGCGGTCTGGCAGGAGCTCGGGCACACCAGCGCCCAGACCTCCCGCGGCGTCGGCCGCCCGGCGCCCCAGGTCCCGGCATGAACCGGGCCCGCGGCAGCCTCGGCCGCCCACATCCTGCTCGCCGCGACCGCCGCCGGCACCACCTGGGTCGCGATGACGTCGTGGCGCGGCTTCACCGAGCAGCCCGGCGGCTACCTGAACCCGCTGTTGCTGCTCGCGATCGTGGTCGCCGGCACCGGCGTCGCCGCCCGCTGGTGGCGCTGGCCGGCGCTCGCGGTCATCGCCGACGCAGGTCGTCGTGTCCGCGATGGTGGCGTGCCTGCTGATCACCGGCGCACCGCTCCCGATCGGCGGCACCTGGACCGAGCTGCGCGCCGCGCTCGAGCCAGGCCCTGGAGAGCTCGCGGCAGTACGCCGCTCCGGTGCCGACCCAGCGCCGACCCGATCGACCCGCTGCTGATCCTCTGCGGGCTGGCCTGCCTGCTGCTGGTCGACCTGCTCGCGTGCACGCTGCGCCGGGTCCCGCTGGCCGGCCTGCCGCTGCTGACGATCTACAGCATCCCGGTCGAGCATGGTCGACGACGTCCATCACGTGGTGGGTCTTCGCGGCGACCGCGGCCGGCTTCCTCACCATGCTGTTCCTCCAGGAGAGCGACCAGGTCAGCCGCTGGGGCCGGCCGCTCGGCGTCGACCGCGAGACCGGCGACCCGATCTCGTTCGGCGCCGGCGCCCACGTCGCCCGCGGCACCGCCGGCACCGTCGGTGGGGTGGCGACCGCGCTCGCGGTGCTGGTGCCCGGCGCTGATCCCCACGCTCGGGTTCCACGTCTTCGACTTCGGTCCCGGCGGCGGCGGCGGCGACGAGATCCGGATCGAGAACCCGACGACCGACCTGGTCCGCGACCTCAAGCGCGGCGAGGACACCCCGCTGATCCAGATCACGACGACCGACCCGACCCGTCGTACCTCCGCGTCGCTGGCGCTCACCCGCTTCAGCGACGTCGAGTGGAGCCCCGGCGACCGCGACGTCCCCGTCGACCAGGTCGCCGACGGGCTGATGCCGCCGCCCGTGGGCCTGGCCGCGGCCGCCGACCGGCGCGAGATCCCGTACGACGTGACGATCCTGCCCGAGTTCGACTCGCTCTGGCTGCCGACGCAGCCGCCGGTGAGCCGGATCCAGGCCGACGGCGACTGGCGCTACGACGACAACACCATGGACTTCCTGGCCGTCCCCGACGACCTGCACGACGTCGGGCCTGCACTACACGATGACGGCGGTCGAGCTCGGATCTCACGTCGGCGCGACCTCCAGGACGCCGGCCCCGCGACCGGCAAGGTCAGCGAGATCTTCACCGAGCTGCCGCGCCGACCTCCCGCCGATCGTGCGCGAGCTCGCGGTCGAGGTCACCCAGGACGAGACGACCCAGTTCGAGAAGGCGGTCGCGCTGCAGGACTGGTTCCGCGAGTCCGGCGGGTTCGAGTACTCCCTGGCCACCGCGGACGGCAACGGGTACGACGCGCTCGTCCGACTTCCTCAGCGACGGGACCGGGCGGCCGCGAGGGCTACTGCGAGCAGTTCGCCTCGGCGATGGCCGTGATGGCCCGGCAGCTCGGCATCCCCGCCCGGGTCGCGGTCGGCTTCCTCACCCCGACCGCCGGCGGGCCAGAACACCTGGGTCTACAGCTCCGACGACATGCACGCCTGGCCCGAGCTCTTCTTCGACGGCGCCGGCTGGGTGCGCTTCGAGCCCACCCCGGCCGGTCGCGCGCAGGACGTGCCGTCGTACACCATCGCCGACGGGACGCCCGAGGAGGAGCCCGAGCGACCCGGACGAGTCGCAGCAGCTCCGACGTCGCCCAGGGCCCGACCAACCGGCCCACCGAGGAGCTCGGAACGGACCGCCGGCACCGAGGCGGCCGACGGATCGGTCACCGGATCCACCTGGCTGCCGTTCGCCGGCGCGGTGCTCGCGCTCGGCCTCGTCGGCGCCGGGCTGCTCGCTCCCCCGGACCGTGCGCGGCGCGGCGCCGCGAGCGGCGACTCGCGGCCGGCGATCCCGAGCTGATCTGGGCCGAGCTGCGCGACACCGCGGTCGACCTCGGCGTGCCGTGGCCGCGCGGCCGGTCGCCGCGCGCGACCCGCGACGTGCTGGTCGACCACCTCGGCCTCCCGCTGACCTCGACCACGCCGGAGCGCCCGCCGCACGGTCCCGAGATCGCCCCCGAGGGCGTCGGCCGCACTCGACCGGATCGTCCGCGTGCTCGAGCGGCTGCGCTACTCCCGCCCCGGCGGCGAGGCCGCCCGGATCGCGCTGCGCGCCGACGCCGAGACCTGCGTGGCCTGCCTGGCCGGCGGCGCGACGCAGTCGGCCCGCCGGCGCGCGACCTGGTGGCCGCGGTCCGTGCTCACGTTCGCCAGCCGCACGCCGCGCACCGCTCCGACCACCGTCGAGGCGCAGGTACGGCGGCGTCGTCGACCACGTGAACTGAGACGCGCCAGCGGATCAGTTGATGGTGGTCTCGACAAGCTCGACCACCGGGATCTGGCTAGACCGTGGCCGCCAACGTTGCCCGGCGAGCGTCGTCCAGGGCGTGCGATGGCAAGGCGCCGGAGCGATGTCAGACCCGTTCGATTTCGAGCGACGGCACGCCGCCAGCGTGCGTCCTGGGCGGCGCGTAGCGGGCGAAGGTTGGCGGTCGGGGCTAGAACCCGCCCTCTTCGCGGCGGCGACGCCAGCGGTCCTCCATCCGGTCCATGAAGGAGCCGGACGAGGTGCGACGGGAGCGACGGGTCTTGCCGGAACGGCCACCGTCGATGACGGTGAAGCCGCCGTGGCTGGGATGCGCCGAGCTGCGCGGGTCGGCCCCGGCGGCCGGGCCGTGCTGACCACGCATGGCGGTGAGCGCCACGGTGGCCGAGGCCAGCATGATCACGAAGCCGACGATGCCGACGACCGGTGATGCTCGCGACCGCGCCGGTCATCAGGACCACGACACCGAGCACGAAGCAGGCACCCGCGAGATCGGCGCGTCGACGGGCGGCGCGTCGGAACGCGGTGCCGCGCAGCGTCGAGGCGAGCTTCGGGTCTTCCTCGACGAGGGCGCGCTCCATCTGCTCGAGCAGTCGGAGCTCCTCTTCCGAGAGTGGCACCGTTCCTCCCAAACAGGTCAGCGCCGGAAAAGACGGTCCGGCTCCTGCCAGTCTAGGCAGCGGCGGGTCGTCACGGTAGCCGGGATGGGGAAATTCGTAACAGGACTGTTGCCGAGTGCCCACTCGTCAGCGAGCCAGCACGTGTAGCTGGGTCGCCAGCGGCCGGAACTCCGGCCGCTCGGAGACCGCGCCCTCCAGCTCGACCAGGGCCGCGGTCGCACCGGGCTCGAGCTCGAGCAGCGAGCCGGGGACCAGGTCGGCGAAGACCCGGACGCCGTGCACCGCCGTCGCCTCGAAGCCGGCGTCGGCCAGCAGGCCGGCCACCTCGTCGTCGGTGAACCGGTGCCCGGCGCGGCTGCCACCGGCGGCCGGGTCGTCCAGCAGCGCGCGGGCCTGGGCGAAGTGCCCGGCCATCGCGCGCGCGACGACGGCGGCGTGTCGCTGGGCGACGAGCAGGCTGAGGGTGCCGCCCGGTCGCAGCACCTCGCGGATCGTGGCCAGCGCCGCCGCCGGGTCGTCGACGACCTCGAGGACCCCGTGGCAGAGCACGACGTCGGCGCAGTCCGGTCCGGTCAGGTCGAGCAGCGTGGACAGGTCGCCCTGCTGCCCGGCGACCTGTACGCCGGCCTCGCGGGCCCGGCGGGTCAGCGCGGCCAGCGCGTCCGGGCTCGGGTCGACCACGCTGACCCGGTGGCCGAGCTCGGCGACGCGGACCGCGAACCCGCCGGTGCCGCCGCCGATGTCGAGCACGTCGCCCGCGCCGTCCAGGACGGGACGCAGGGCATGCCAGACCACGGAGGTGCGGGCGGCGCTGCGTCGTTCGCTGGGCGGTCGCTCGGTCATGGCGGCAAGCCTAGGGTGCGGCCGCTCACCCCGCGCGCACGGCGGGGATCCGGGCCGGGTGCGTCGCGTGCGGCACCAGCCCGAGGCAGCGCTCGACCACGGCGAGGAACCGGTCGGCGTCGCGGACCAGGTCGTCGGCCTCGCGCTCGGTGACCGCACGCGTCGAGCCCGCCTCGGCCGCCGCCCGCTTGGTCGCGCCGGCGGCGAAGAACCGCGCCCACTCCTCGAGCTCGGGCGCCACCTCGGCGAGCAGCACCCACGCGTTGCGCTGCGAGCGCCGGCGGGCCGGCTCCGGGCTGGCCCGGGCGGCCAGCAGCGCGGCCGCGGCCCGGAGCGCGGCGACGTGGGCGCAGGCGTAGCGGGTGGGGACCTCGGTCGCGGCGATCGCCTCGCTCAGCGACTCCGCCGCCCGGCCGAGGTAGGAGTGGGTGGTGGCGGGAAGGGCGTACGGGTTCATCAAGACCTCTCCGTCGCGACGGGCCTGACCCGGCGGGGACGGGGGTCGAGGTCGTCCCCACCGGGCGTCGTTCGAACAGATGTTCGAACATGACGCCACGGTACACCCGGGGACCGACAGGCCGTCAAGACCCGTCAGGGACGCCTCAGGACCGGGGCGCCGACTCCGCGACGTCGGCGGCGAACCAGGCCCGGGTGTCCTTGTGCAAGAGGCACCCGACGGCAGCCAGGTCGAGGGCGATCGCGCCCCAGCACAGGACGAGGAACAGGGTGGGCGGCTCGGTGCGCAGCACGGCGAGGGTGCCGAGGGCGATCATCAGGATCACGGAGATGATCAGCAGCCGCGCCCAGTTGTGGCCCTCGCGGAAGAACATCAGCAGCACCGCCGTCAGCAGCGCCATCACGACGAACATCACCAGCGCGACCGGCACGAACGCCGGCTGCTCGACCGAGCTGGTGTCGGGCCGGCCCGCCCGCCAGGCGGCGATCAGCTCGTCCTTGAAGACGCACCGTCAGCAGCGCTGCGACCCCGACACACGACCAGTACTCCGACGGTCAGCCAGATCGACGCCGTCACCGTTGCCGGTCGCTGCGAGCTCATCCGCGCTCCTCTCCCCTGTCCTCGGAGACCCTAGGGTCTCGCACTATGACCACCGAGCACCCGTCGATCACTCGGTTTCGAGACGACCACCAGCGCCGAGGCGGCACCGGCCAGGTCGTGATCCTGCCCGACTCCGTCCACACCGCGGCTCTCGCCGCGGAGGCGCTCGGCTGTGAGGTCGGGGCGATCGCCAACAGTCTGGTCTTCGACGCCGACGGCTCGCCGGTCCTCATTCTGACGTCGGGCGCACATCGCGTCGACACCGCCAAGGTCGCGGCCGGCCTGGGTGTGAGCAACCTCAAGCGGGCCAAGCCGGAGTTCGTGCGCGAGCACACCGGCCAGGTCATCGGCGGGGTGTCCCCGATCGGCCACCCGGCCCCGGTGCCGACGTACCTCGACTCCTGGCTGCGCCGCTACGACGTCGTCTGGGCGGCGGCCGGCCACCCCGCGGCCGTGTTCTCCACGACGTTCGACGAGCTCGCCGCGATGACCGGCGGCACCCGAGATCGAGGTCGAGTGATGGAGATCTGGCTGAACCCGGCCTGCTCCAAGTGCCAGCATCGCGGTGGCCGAGGCTGCACGCCGCGGGCATCGTCGTACACGGTGCGCCGCTACCTCGACGACCCGCCGACGGCCGAGGAGCTCGGCGACGTCGTCGCCCGCCTCGGCCTGGAGCCGTGGGACATCGCCGCGACCAAGGAGGCCCGCGAGGCGGGCATCGACCTGCCGCGGGACGCCGACCACCGAGACGACTGGCTGCACGCGCTGGCCGCGCACCCGCAAGGCCATCCAGCGGCCGATCCTGGCCGCCTCCGACGGCACCACCGTGATCGGTCGCGGCGACGAGCTCGACCGGGTGATCGCTGCGGAGGCCTGACCCGGTGGCGCGGGTAGTGGTGGTCGGCGGCGGGTTCGGCGGGCTCGCGTCCGCGGTCCGGCTGGCCAAGCTCGGCCACGACGTGACCCTCGTCGAGCGCACCGGCGACGCTCGGCGGCGCGCTCTCCGCGGTCAGCGAGGACGGCTACACGTGGGACGTCGGGCCGACGTACACCCTGCTGCCGGCCGTGATCCGCGACCTGTTCCGCAAGTCCGGCCGGCCGGTGGAGCGCGAGCTGGAGCTGGTGCCGCTCGACATCGTGCGCGAGCACCGTTTCGAGGACGGCACGTCGGTGCGAGTGCCGAGCGGCCGGGCCGCGCAGCTGGCGGCGTTCGACGAGCTCGGCGCCGGCCTCGGGCCAGCGCTGGCTGGACCACGTGGCGTCGTACGCCGACGACTGGGACGTGCTGCGTCGCGGCTACCTCGAGAACCCGTGGCAGCCCGACGACCTGCCCCGCGAGCTCGCCGCCCGCCTGGACAGCCGGGAGATGCTGCACAAGCGGCTGCGGAAGACGTTCAAGGACGAGCGGCTGCGGATGGTCGCCGGGCACCCGTTCGTCGCCGAGGGACACGACCTGCGCAACGTGCCGGCCTGGCTGGGCGTGACGGCGTACGTCGAGCAGCGGTTCGGCGCGTGGACCGTCGACGGCGGGATGGCCCGGCTCGGCGCGGCGCTCGCCGACCGGCTGACGACCCGCCGGGTGCACGGTGCTGACCGAGACCGCGGCCACCGACCTGGTGGTGCGGTCCGGCCGGGTCGCCGCCGTGGCGACCACCGCCGGCGAGCTCGACGCCGACGTCGTGGTGTGTGCCGTCGACCCGCGCGGGCTGCCCGCGCTGGCGTCGTACGTCGCAGCGCACGATGCCGGCGATCCCGCCGGTCGTCGTGCACGTCGGCCTGTCCGGCGACGATGCCGGACCTCCCGCACGAGCTGGTGCTGCACGGCGACCCGATGCTGGTCGTCCGCGCGGCAGGGCGACGACGCTGACCGTGCACGGCCGCGGCAAGCTGTCCGAGGACATCCTGCGCGCGCTCGCGCGGCACAAGATCGACGTCCGCGCCCAGGTGGTCGCGCGGGTCGACCGCAGCCCGCGCGACCAGGTCGAGCAGTGGGGCAGCTCGCCGATGGGCGTGCTGTGGCAGGGCCGCGGGACCGTGCGGCAGCGACTCGGACCGCGCACGCCGGTCGCGGGCGTGTACGCCGCCGGCGCGCACGCGACGCCCGGCGCCGGGCTGCCGTTCGTGGGGCTCTCCGCCGCGCTGGTCGCGGCCGAGGTCGGTCCGGCCTGAGCTACCGGCCTGAGCTCAGACCGTCACGTTGAGCGCGGCGAAGATCTCGAGCGTCGCCTTGGAGCGGTTCAGCGTGTAGAAGTGCAGGCCCGGCGCACCGCCGGCGAGCAGCTCCTCGCACAGCTCGGCGGCCAGCGCGATGCCCGGCGGCGCGCATCGCGACCGGGTCGCCGTCGTGGGCGCTGATCCGGGCGACGACCTCGTCGGGCACGTCGGTGCCGATCAGCTCGCCCTGCCGGCGGATCGCGTTGAGGTTCAGGATCGGCATGATGCCCGGCAGGATCGGCAGGTCGACGCCGCGGGCGCGGACCCGCTCGACCAGCGCGAAGTAGTCCTCGGCGCGGAAGAACATCTGGGTGACCGCGAACTCAGCGCCGGCCCGGGCCTTCGCGACCAGCACGTCGGCGTCGTGGTCGAGCGACTCGGCCGACGGGTGACCCTCGGGGAACGCGGCCACGCCGATGCTGAAGTCGCCGCGGCTCCGGGCCAGCTCGACCAGCTCGACGGCGTGGCTGAATCCGCCCGCGTGTCGACGTCCACTCCGCCCGCGGCCCCTCCTCGGGGTCGCCGCGCAGCACCATCACGTTGCCGATCCCGGCGGCGGCGTACGCGTCGAGGACGCCGTCGAGCTCCTCGCGGGTGTGGCCGACGCAGGTGAGGTGGCCCATCGGGGTCAGCGAGGTCTCCGCGGCGATCCGGCCGGTCACCCGGACCGTCGTGTCGCGGGTCGAGCCGCCGGCGCCGTACGTCACCGAGACGAAGGTCGGCCGGTACGGCTCGAGGTCGCGGATCGCCTGCCAGAGCTGCGCCTCGCCCGCCTCGTCCTTGGGCGGGAAGAACTCGAAGGAGAAGGAACGCTCGCCGTCGCGGACGAGGTCCCCGATCCGCCGTACGCGCTGGTTCGCCATGCGCAACAGTCTAGGTTCGGCCCCTCCGGCGAGCCCGACGGCGTCCACTGGCTAGTCTCGACGGCGTGACAGGGAGCCCGAGCGGATGGGACAGCGCCGCGTTCCGCGACGGCATCCAGGCCGCACTCGACGCGTTCGTCGACGAGCAGGCGGCCCTGCTCGCCCCGCTCGGCGGCGACGCCGCCCGGCTGGTGCGCGAGGCGCGGACGTCGGTCTCCGGCGGCAAGCGGTTCCGCGCGGCGTTCTGCTACTGGGGGCACCGCGCCGTGAACCCGGACCCGGCCGACGAGGCCGCGCTGGTGCGCGCCTGCGCGTCGCTGGAGCTGCTGCACGCCAGCGCCCTGGTCCACGACGACTACATGGACGCCTCCGACACCCGCCGCGGCCGCCCGGCCACGCACCGGCTCTTCGAGGACGAGCACGGCGACGCCGGCTGGCGCGGCGACCCCGAGCAGTACGGCGCGGCCGCGGCGATCCTGCTCGGCGACCTGCTGCTCAGCTGGTCCGACGAGCTGCTGCGCCGCTGCGGGCTGCCGTTCGCGCAGGTCGCCCCCGCGCTCGAGGTGTTCGACCGGTGCCGCTCGGAGGTGATCGCCGGGCAGTTCCTCGACGTGTCGGTCCAGGCCCGCGGCCGCGCCGACGTCGACACCGCGATGACCGTGCTGCGCTACAAGTCCGCGAAGTACTCCATCGAGCGGCCGCTGCACATCGGCGCCGCCCTCGCCGGCGCCGCACCGGACACGATGGCGCAGCTGCTCGGCGTTCGGGCTGCCGCTCGGCGAGGCGTTCCAGCTGCGCGACGACCTGCTCGGCGTCTTCGGCGACCCGGCGACCACCGGCAAGCCCGCGGGCGACGACCTGATCGAGGGCAAGCGCACCGTGCTGGTCGCCCTCGCCCTCGACGCCGCGTCCCCGTCGGACGCCGCGCTCCTCGACCGCTCGCTCGGCACCGACCTCTCCGAGGCTCAGGTCGCCGAGCTGCGCGGGATCATCGACGCCTGCGGCGCGCACGCCCAGGTCGAGGCCGTGATCGGCGAGCTGGCCGACCACGCCGTCAGCTCCCTCGACAAGGCCGACCTCGACGAGCACGCCCGCGCCGTACTCCGCGACCTGGCGTCGGCCGCCACCCAGCGCGTCGTCTGACGCAGACATCACGTTCCCTCCCTCGGAGGTGACAACCGAGAACGCGAGCCGGCCAGTCCGACGCCGAGACGGACGGGACGGCGTCCGAGGAGCGTAAAAGCGAGGCGCGGCGCCGGAGGCGACCGCAACCTCAGGCGACGCCGTCGGCGACACGGCGAGCCAAGCGACGGGACGCCGTTCCGGAACGGACGGCGTCGGCGCAGGACGCTCAGTCCGGGCGAGGGCCGCATCCGGAACCGCGCCCCCGCGCGGCTAGAGCGCCATCGCCTGGGCGCGACGCTTGGCCTCGGAGCCCCGGTTCTCCCGCAGCGCGTCGATCGGGCGGCCCGGAAGGTCGTCGTCGGTGAACAGCCAGGCGATGCACTCGCGGTCGTCGAACTTGCCGTCGTGCAGGATCGTCAGCAGGCCGGGCAGGCCCTTGACGACGAGCCCGTCCTGGATGAAGGCGGCCGGGACCTGCTGGCCGGCGCCGGGGGTGGGTACGGCGGCGGCGAGCTCGTGCTCGCGGATCATGGTGCGCACCTTCGCGACCGTCACGCCGAGCTGGCGGGCGGCCTCGGCCCAGTCGATCCACTCCGGGACCAGGGCGGCGAGGTCGGCGTCGGCGAGTCTGGGTTCGTTCATGGCACCAGTCTCGCACCGTGGCCCACGCCACGCCGGAGGCGCCTCAGCACGGCGCCGGAGCCGGGCGTCCGTACGATTGAGGCTCCGGATCCTTCCCCGTCCGGACCCAGGAGGGTCGCTGTGCAGCCAGATCGGCAGTCGGATCGGCACGCCCGCGCGGGTGCCGACGTCGGCAGCGACCCCATGGTCGGGCGGGTCCTGGACGGTCGCTACCGGATCGGACCGCGCATCGCGCGCGGCGGCATGGCCAGTGTCTACGAGGCCACCGACATCCGCCTCGACCGCACCGTCGCGGTCAAGGTGATGCACCCGGGCCTCGGCGACGACGACGAGTTCGCGGCCCGGTTCGTGCGCGAGGCGCGCTCGGCGGCCCGGCTCTCGCACCCGAACGTGGTCGCGGTCTTCGACCAGGGCGACGACGAGGACACGGTCTTCCTCGCGATGGAGCTGGTCGACGGCCACACGCTGCGCGACGTGATCCGCAAGGAAGCCCCGATGCCGCCCGCCCGGGCGCTGGCGCTGATCGAGCCGGTCCTCTCGGCGCTCGCCGCCGCGCACCGCGCCGGGCTGATCCACCGCGACGTGAAGCCCGAGAACGTCCTGATCGCGGACGACGGCCGGATCAAGGTCGCCGACTTCGGGCTGGCCCGCGCGGTCAGCACGGAGACCCAGCACACCGCCACCGGCGGCGTGCTGATCGGCACCGTCTCCTACCTCGCTCCCGAGCTCGTGGTCGACGGCCGTGCCGACGCCCGCGCCGACGTGTACGCCGCGGGCGTCGTGCTCTACGAGCTGCTCACCGGCGCCAAGCCGCACGAGGGCGAGTCCCCGATCCAGGTCGCCTACAAGCACGTCCACGAGGACGTGCCGCCGCCGTCGCGGCTGGCGCCCGGCCTCCCGGCGTACGTCGACGCGCTGGTCGCCCGCGCGACCGCCCGCGACCGCGAGCCTGCGGCCGGCCGACGCCGGCGTGCTGCTCCACCAGGTGCACCGGGTCGCGCACGCGCTCGCCGAGGGCGTGCTCGACGACGCGGACCTGACCGCCGACCTGACGCCGCTGCTCATGCACGCCGAGCCGGTCGAGGCGCCGTCGCCGGACGACACGTCGCCGGACCCGTTCGACTCCCGCGAGTTCGCCGCGCTGATGGCGCCGTCGGAGTTCGTCGACCACACCACCCAGCTCAACACCATGGAGCGCGAGCCGGAGCCCCCGCGGCGCACCCCGCCGCCGGCCCCGCCGGCCGCCGCCCCGCCGCCGCTCCCGCAAGGGGCTGGTCCTGCTGCTCCTCGCGCTGCTGCTCGCGGTCGGCGCCGCGGTCGGCGCCTGGTGGTACCTCGACGGCCGCTACACCTCCACGCCCGAGCGTGCTCGGCATGAGCCGCGCCGCCGCCGAGCGAGGAGCTCGAGCAGCGCCGGCCTCGAGGTCGAGTGGGGCGACCGCGCCTACTCCGAGACCGTGCCCGCCGGCCGGGTCGTCGGCACCGACCCCGACCCCGGCGACCAGGTGCTCGACGGCGGCACCGTGACGGTCACCCTGTCGCTCGGCACCGGAGCGGTACGACGTACCGAAGCTCAAGGGCATGACCGTCGACGAGGCGCAGGACGCGCTCGCGGACACCAACCTCGCGTTCGGCACCACCATCGACAAGTGGTCGGACACCGTGCCCGCGGGCATCGTGATCGGCAGCACGCCCAAGGCCGGCGCGACGCTGCGCCCCGACACCGCCGTCGACCTGATCGTCAGCCGCGGGCCCGAAGCCGGTCGAGATCCAGGAGCTGGGTCGGCAAGGACGCCGACGACGCGATCGCCTGGCTGGAGTCCAAGGGGCTCGAGGGCAAGATCGTCGGCGAGGAGTACTCCGACACCGTCGCCGAGGGCGACGTGATCTCGCAGGACCCGAACGGCGGCACCACGCTGCACCGCGGCGACACGGTCGAGCTGGTGGTCTCCAAGGGACCCGAGCTGATCGACGGTGCCGTCGGTGCGTCGCGCCAGGGCGTCGAGGCCGCGACCGAGGAGCTCGAGGCGCTGGGCTTCGAGGTGGAGACCGAGGAGGCCCCCGGCTACCTCGGCCTCGGCTACGTGTTCTCCCAGGACCCGGGCGGCGACGAGCAGGTGCCGAAGGGCTCGACGATCACCCTCTATCTGATCTGACGCTCCGCGGCTCGGGTAGGTTGTCGCGGTCGCGCAACCCGATCGGAACCCACGTCCTGGTCGGCAAGGGACTCGTCGACGGCGCCGTCGCGAACGCCGACGAGGTCGGCTGCGAGACGTTCCAGATCTTCGTCGGCAACCCGCGCGGCTGGGCGCTGTCCGCGGGCAAGCCCGCCGAGGACGCCCGGTTCCGCGACCTGATGGCCGAGCGCGGCACCCGGACGTTCATCCACTCGCCGTACCTCGTGAACCTCGGCTCACCGACCCCGACGACGTACGAGAACTCGGTCGCCTCGGTCGCCCACAACCTCAAGCGGGCCGCCGAGATCGGCGCCGAGGGCGTCGTCGTGCACACCGGCTCGTACGTCGCCCGGCGAGCCAGCGCGACGACACCCAGGCGATGCGCCAGGTGCGCGAGGCGCTGCTGCCGCTGCTCGACGCGGTCGCCGACGACGCCGCGCCGTGGCTGCTGCTGGAGCCGACCGCCGGCCAGGGCCGGTCGCTGTGCGCGGGCGTCGAGGACCTCGCGCCGTACCTCGAGGCGCTCGACTTCCACCCCAAGGCCGGCATCTGCCTGGACACCTGCCACGTCTTCGCCGCCGGGGCGCCGCTGGACGAGCCCGGCGGCACGACCGCCACGGTCGACCGGATCGTCGAGATCGGCGGGCCGGGCCGGCTGCGGCTGATCCACGCGAACGACTCGATGGACGTGCGCGGCGCGTTCAAGGACCGGCACCAGCGGATCGGCGAGGGCCACATCGGCGAGGCGCGCGTTCGTCGAGCTGTTCGCCCACCCGGCGACCGACGGCGTGCCGTTCATCCTGGAGACCCCCGACTCCCGCAACGCCGACAACCGCGACATCCCGCTGCTCAAGAGGCTCCGCGGATGAACGAGCGCCGTACCTCCCTGCTCGCGACCGTCGTCCTGCTCGGCGATCACCGCCTGCTGGGGCATCGACGTTCTTCCTGATCCACGACCTGCTGGACCGGATCCCGACGCTCGACTTCCTGGCGGTCCGGTTCTCGATCGCCGGCGTGCTGCTGCTCCTGGTCGCGCCCCGCGCGGTGCTCCGCCTCTCCCCCGCGGCCCGCCGCCAGGCCGCTGGTCCTCGGCGGGCTGTACGGCGTCGCCCAGATCCTCCAGACCGCCGGGCTCGCGCACACGCCGGCCAGCGTCTCCGGCTTCATCACCGGGATGTACGTCGTCGCGACGCCGCTGTTCGCCGCGGTGCTGCTGCGCAACCGGATCACCCGGCTGACCTGGCTCGCCGTGCTGCTCGCGTTCGCCGGGCTCGGCCGTGCTCACCCTCGACGGCCTCTCGGTCGGGTACGGCGAGGCGCTGACCTTCGTCGCCGCGATGCTCTACGCGCTGCACATCGTCGGGCTCAGCGCCTGGTCGAACGCCCAGGACGCGCTCGGCCTGTCGATCCTCCAGGTCGTCATGGTCGCGGTGATCTGCCTGGTCGCCAGCGCACCGGACGGGATCGTGCTGCCCGACAACCGCCAGGACTGGCTGTCGGTCGTCTACATGGCGGTGTTCCCCGCGGCGCT
Organism: uncultured Actinomycetota bacterium; assembly: GCA_963716655.1. Classification (GTDB taxonomy): domain Bacteria; phylum Actinomycetota; class Actinomycetes; order Propionibacteriales; family Nocardioidaceae; genus Nocardioides. Next base: position 156,984 of record CAVQTV010000002.1, read on the forward strand.
CGCCCTGCTCGGCCAGACCTGGGCGCAGGCGCACCTCACCGCCACCCGGACCGCGATCGTGATGAGCATGGAGCCGGTGTTCGCGGCGTTCTTCGCGGTGCTGCTCGGCGGCGAGTCGCTCGACCCTGCGGATGGTCACCGGCGGCGCGATGGTGCTCGCCGCGATGCTGCTCGTCGAGCTCGGCCCGCGCCGCAAGATCGAGGCCGAGGTCCCGCACATCGCGGTCTGAGACCGGTCCCAGACCCGGCTGCCCTTTGGTCCTAGTACCACTCATTCGCCCACGCAGCCGTAGGTCCTCGGTCCTAGCGTGTGCGTGATCGCGCACGACGGCCATGTCCCTCACGCCGTGTGCAATCGAGGGGGTTCGTTGCCCTCGCCCGGAGCGCAGCGGCGGGCGATGGCAACGGACACCCTCCGGGATCTCGTCGCCTCGCGAGGCTTAATCTGGCGCCGGCTGGGAAGGAACGCCTCGAGGAGACCCATGACGTACTGCACGAACTGCGGCCACGAGCTCGGGGTCGGCCGGTTCTGCACGAACTGCGGTCACCCGATCGACTGGCGCACCGACACCGCCGAGCGCCCGGCCGTGCCGCCGACCCCGCCGCCTCCCTCGGAGCCGCGCTTCCCGCTGTTCGCCGACGAGGTCCCGTCCACCCCGCCTCCGGTCGGCCCGCCCGACGAGCCAGCAGAGCGCACCGGCGCCCTACCGGCCCCTGGGTCACCTGGCTGGCGGTCGCCGTCGTGCTGTCGCTGGTGGCCGGTCTCGGTCTGTGGCTGCTCACCCGCGGCGACGACGGCGGCACCACCTCGGTCTCCGAGACGCCGTCGGCGAACGAGGATCCGTCGGGCCAGAACTCCGACAAGCCCGGGCAGGACCTGCCGCCCGGCGAGCTGGCTCCGCTGGCGAGCGTCACCGTGCCGGACACGGCGCCGCCCAACCAGGACGTCTCCGGCAACCCGGTGACGTACGCCGGGGCGAACATGCTCGACGGCGTGCCGGAGACCTGCTGGCGGGTGGCCGGTGACGGCACCGGCGACACGATCGTCGTGACCCTGCCGGCGGAGACCCGGCTGGGCAGCGTCGGCATGATCAACGGCTACGCGAAGTCGGCCCAGGACGCCCAGGGCCGTGAGCTGGACTGGTACCACGGCAACCGCCGGGTGCTCAGCGTCGAGTGGTCCTTCGACGACGGCACCAGCATCGTGCAGAACCTCGACGACACCACGGAGATGCAGTCCGTCGACGTCGACGTGACCACGAAGGAGATCACCATCCGGCTGGCCGAGGTGTCGGCGCCCGGCAAGGGTCCGGCGGGTCGCGACTACACCGCGATCAGCGAGCTCTCCTTCGTCGGGCGCTAGAGCCGGGCCAGCACCGCGGCGGCCTTCTCGGCGTCGTCGCGGGAGATGTCGAGGTGGGTGACCATCCGCACCGTGGTCGGGCCGACGGTCGCGACCTGCACGCCGGCGTCCCGGGCGGCCGCGACGAAGTCGGCGGCGTCCGTGCGGTCGACGACCACGATGTTGGTGTCCACGCCCGCCGGGTCGACGCCGCAGGCCTCGGCGAGCAGCCGGGCGTGCGTGTGATCGTCGGCGAGCCGCTCGACGTGGTGGTCGAGGGCGTGCAGGCCGCCGGCGGCCAGGATGCCCACCTGGCGCATGCCGCCGCCCATCCGCTTGCGCCACACCCGCGCCTCGGTGACGGTGTCGCGGGAGCCGACCAGCAGCGAGCCGACCGGGGCGCCGAGCCCCTTGGACAGGCAGACGGACAGCACGTCGGCGATCGCGCCGTACTCCGCCAGCGGGGTGCCGGTCGCGACGTGCGCGTTCCAGATCCGGGCACCGTCGAGGTGGATCCGGGCACCGACACCGGTGGCGTACTCGCGCAGGTCGCGCAGGTCGCCGATCGGCAGCACGGCTCCGCCGGCGAAGTTGTGGGTGTTCTCGACCGAGATCGCGGTGGTCGGCACGAAGAACGGCCCCATGTCCGGAGCGAACAGCCGCTGGATCGTCGGCAGGTCGACCTGACCGCGCGGGTGGATCCAGGTGCGCGTGGTGATCCCGCTGTAGGCGCCGTGCGCGCCGAGCTCGGCGCGGACGATGTGCGCGCTGGCCTCGCAGAGGACCTCCTGTCCGGGCGCGACCAGGGAGCGGACGGCGAGCACGTTGCCCATCGACCCGGTCGGCACGAACAGCGCGGCCTCGTGGCCGAACAGCCCGGCCACCCGCTCCTCCAGACGCGCGACGGTCGGGTCCTCGCCGTACACGTCGTCGCCGACCTCGGCGCTCGCCATCGCGGCGCGCATCGCCTCGGTCGGTCGGGTCAGGGTGTCACTGCGGAGGTCGATCACGAGGTCTTGACTACCACGACGGGCGACCAGCCCGACGTGCCGGACCCCACCGTGGTGCGGGCCCGCACCGACCAGGAGCCCTTGCGGGCGAACTTCGCGGTCGCCGCGCTCGTGTCCGTGCGCAGCGCCTTCCAGGCCTTCTTCCCCTTGCGCACCTGGACGTCGTACGTCGCGTTCGGGCCGTCGCCCGTGGCCCAGCGGAGCTTCCACCCCTTACCGGGCGAGCCGGTCGCGTTCACCGGAACGTTGACGGTGCCGGTCATCTGCGGGTGGAAGGAGCACTTGTACGCGAAGCTGCCCGCCGAGTCGAAGGTCCGCTCGAACGTCTGGCCGCCCGAGCGCGAGCCGCTGTCCCAGAACCCCTGCGTCGACGTGGTCGTGTGCACCATCGCGTCCGGGAAGCTCCACGTGACGGTGCTGCCCAGGCCGGTGCGCAACGTCGCCGGCGTGAACTGCATGTTCGCCGCCGACACCGTCGGCCCGCCGGCGGTCGTCGGTGCGGCCGGTACGGCGGTCAGGCCGGCCGCGAGCAGCACTGCGGCCACGAGTCTGGTGATCATGGCCGGAGGCTAGACCTCCCAGATGAGAACGCTCAGGCCTGACGCAGCATCTCCGCGACGAGGAACGCCAGCTCGAGCGACTGCACCCGGTTGAGGCGCGGGTCGACGACCGACTCGTAGCGGTGCGCGAGCCCGACCTCGTCGATCTCCTCGCCGCCGCCGATGCACTCGGTGACGTCGTCGCCGGTCATCTCGACCAGGACGCCGCCGGGCCAGGTGCCCAGCGCGCGGTGCACGTCGAAGAAGCCCTGCACCTCGTCGATCACGTCGTCGAAGCGCCGGGTCTTGTAGCCGGTGCTCGACTCGAAGGTGTTGCCGTGCATCGGGTCGCAGACCCACGCGACCTTCACGCCGGCGGCGGTGACCTTCTCGACCAGCTCGGGCAGTCCGTCGCGGATCTTGCCGGCGCCGAAGCGGGTGATGAACGTCAGCCGGCCGGCCTCGTTCTCGGGGTTCAGCCGCTCGGCCAGCGCGATCGCGTCGTCCGCGGTCGCGGTCGGGCCGAGCTTGCAGCCGATCGGGTTGGCGATGTGGCGGAAGTACTCGACGTGCGCGCCGTCCAGGTGCCGGGTGCGCTCGCCGATCCAGACGAAGTGGCCCGAGACGTTGTAGGCGTTGCCGGTGCGCGAGTCGATGCGCGTCATCGCGTGCTCGTACTCCAGCAGCAGCGCCTCGTGGCTGGAGTGGAAGTCGACGCGCTTGAGCTCCTCGGGGTTGGCTCCGATGGCGCTCATGAACGCCAGCGCCTTGTCGATCTCGCCGGCCATCGCCTCGTAGTGCTGGCCGACCGCCGACTCGCGGACGAAGTCGGTGTTCCAGGTGTGCACCTGGCGCAGGTCGGCGTAACCACCGGTGACGAACGCGCGCACCAGGTTCAGCGTCGCGGCCGACGCGTTGTAGACGTCGAGCAGCCGGTTCGGGTCGGGGATCCGCGACTCCGGGGTGAAGTCGAAGCCGTTGACCGCGTCGCCGCGGTACGCCGGCAGGGTCACGCCGTCGCGGGTCTCGAGGTCGGACGACCGCGGCTTGGCGTACTGCCCGGCGAGCCGGCCGAGCTTCACGACCGGCACGGAGCCGGCGTACGTCAGCACGACCGCCATCTGGAGCAGCACGCGCAGCTTGTTGCGGACGTTGTCGGCCGTGACCTCCGCGAACGTCTCGGCGCAGTCGCCGCCCTGGAGCAGGAACGCCTCACCGCGCGAGACCGCGGCCATCTTGGCCTTCAGGTCGTCGCACTCCCCCGCAAACACCAGCGGCGGCATCGTGCGCAGCCGCGCCACCGCCGTGTCGACGGCCGCGGCGGTCGGGGTACGTCGGCTGCTGGGCCGCGCCGAGGGCGTGCAGGGTGGCCAGGTCGGGAACGGTGCTGCTCACCGCTCCAGAGTACGGCGCTGAGCCTGCCCGCTCCGATTCGGCGGCCTGGCGCGAGACGCGGTCACTCGTCCATGTGCTCGATGTCCCGGAATCCGGTCTTCTTCGCCCGGATACCGCGGTTCGTCAGCCAGGTGATCAGCCACAGCACGACGCCGATAACCAGCAGCCCGGCGGCGATCTCGTAGACGATGCGGTCTCGGTCCGCCCATGGTCCGAGGAGATAGCCGGTGAGCAGGGCCGCGATCGCGGGCGTGATCCCAGGCGATCGGAACCTCGACTCCCGGCCGTCGCGCCGCAGGACCAGGCAGGCGATGTTGACGACGGTGAACACGGCGAGCAGCAGGAGCGCGGTCGTGCTCGCGAGGTTGAGCACGATGTCGCTCTCCGCCTGGTTGGCGACGTAGAAGATCAGCGCGAGTGCCAGGACGGTCGAGAAGATCACCCCGACGTACGGCGAGCGGCGGTTCGGCGACACTCGGCCGAGCACGCGGGGCAGCACGTCCTGGTTGGCCAGGCCGTAGATGCAGCCGACTGGCCATCAGCATGTTGATCAGCGCCGTGTTGGCGACGGCGAAGCAGGTGAGGAACGGGAAGATCCGGTCCATCGGGAAGTCCGGGGCACCCTGGCTCACCACTGCGAGCAGCGCCGGCGACGCCTCCTCGTTGAGCTGAGTGATCTCGTCGGATGTCAGCACCGACACCACGGAGATCGCGACCAGCATGTAGATGATGACCGCAATACCGAGCCCGGTCAGCATCGTGCGCGGGAAGATCCGCTCGGGCTCCTTGGTCTCCTCGACCATGTTCACCGAGTCCTCGAAGCCGACCATCGCGAAGAACGCGATCGACGTCGCCGCGGTCACCGCGAGGAACATGCCCTTCTCCTCGGGGGACTCGAAGACGGTGATCCGGGACAGGTCGCCGTCACCCGTCGTCATCGCGTAGAACCCCACGCCGATGACGATGGCGAGGGCGGCGATCTCCACCAGGGTCAGGACCACGTTGAACTTGACGCTCTCGCCGACGCCGCGGAGGTTGATCAACGCGAGCAGCACCATGAAGCCCATGGCGACGGCCGTCGTCACGCCGAGCCCCGGCACCTCGTCGATCCACCCGTTGATCTGCATACCAGCGAGGAGGTTCTTCGCCAGGACGTTCGACGAGGTGGAGGCGCTGGTGATCCCGGAACAGATCACCGCGAACGCCACCAGGAACGTGAAGAAGTGGATGCCGAACGCCTTGTGCGTGTACAGCGCAGCGCCCGCGGCCTGGGGGTACTTGGTGACCAGCTCCAGGTAGGACAACGCGGTCAGCGCGGCCACGACGAACGCCACCAGGAACGGCAGCCACACGACACCGCCCACGATGCCGGCCATCTGTCCGGTGACGGCGTACACGCCGGCACCGAGGATGTCACCGACGATGAACAGCAGCAGGAGCCGTGGCCCCATCACCCGCTTGAGATCGGGTTCGGGTCCGTTCAGCGTCGACCGTCTCGGCGGCGGGTGTGGTGGACATGTTGCCCATCGTCCCCCCGAAAGGGTCGGACTAACCAGCCCCCTACGGCCCCTGCTTGACCAGCAGGCACGCGACGTCGCGCACCAGGTACTCGGTCTCCGCCGGGGCTTCCACGCCGGTGAGGTAGTTGCACCGCTCGTCGGTCGCGGAGTTCTTGATCTTGCCGCCCTTGACCAGCCGGCTGTTCAGGCACAGCAGGCTCACGTCGTAGTCCAGGGAGTACGACGTGTTGTTGTGGAACCAGTAGGTGCGGCTGACCGGCCGCGGCTCGGAGCCGTTGAGCGGGCCGCCGTACCAGCCACCGATCACGCCCTTCTCGCCGTGGGCGCAGTAGACGTCGGCCTCGACGTCCGATCCGGGGTTGGCGCCGAACGACTTGGTCTGCACGCGGAACAGCAGCCGGTTGCCGGTCGACGAGGTGGTCGACAGGCAGCGCCACTGGAGCGTGGTGTCGGACGGCTGGTTGACCTCCGCGAAGATCGTCGCGCTGCGGCCGCCGTTCGCCTTCATGCCGACCGTCGTGATCAGCACGTCGTGGACGTTCGAGTAGTTGGTGTTGGCCTGCACGCCGTTGAGGTTGAGCGCGATCGGGGTCTGGCCGACCGGGCAGGTCGCCTCGAACTCCGAGGGCTCACCGACCGGCATGAAGTTGTTCACCGAGAACGACTGCGTCGCGGAGACGGTCAGCGTGCCGCCGTTCGACGTCTGCAGCTTCAGGCAGGTCGCGAACAGCTTGCCCTGGGCCTGACCGGTGGCGCCGTTGGCGATCGTCGCCGACCAGCCGGTCGCGGTCAGCGTGCTCGAGACGAGCTTGACGTCGTCGAGGGTGCCGGTGCCCTGGTCGACCCAGATCCGGTGGAACGACTGGTCGACGAGCGTGTAGCCGGCCGGGCACGCGACGTGGAACGTCCCCGTCTGCCCGGCCGGGATCGCGACGTACGTCTCCTGCTTCTGGACGTCGACGTGTTCCCCCGTCTCCCAGTTCTTCGTGTACTGCTTCGGACCCGTGTAGGTGACGTCGAACGGGATCGCCCTGCTCGCGCTGCCGAACGCCGGCACGGTCACGTGGCAGAAGAACATCGGGTAGCCCGTGTACGACGTGGTGCCGCACCCGCCGGGCAGGCTGGCCGGGGACAGCCCGAAGTCGTAGGTGTCCTGGAAGATGATCTCGCGGGCCACGTTGGTCGGGTTGGTGGCCGTGATGGTCGCGGTCACCGTGCCGCCGTTGCCGACCAGACCGGAGGACCAGGTCTTGTCGACCGTCACCGGCGACGGCGAGGTCGGGAAGACGTAGATGGGGTCCAGCGCCTGGGCGGGGACTGCCTGGCTCAGCGCGCCGGCGGCCAGCGCGAGGCCGGCCATGGTCGCGAGCGCACGACGAAGCGGTGTGGTGGGCATGCCGATCCCTTTCGCAGCGGGTGTGAACCGCTCAGATCAGCACGACGCATAGTGAGCCCGAGTCCCAACCAGCCCCCCGAGCGTCACCAAGCCTTTCGACGGTAGGTGCGTTCGGGCACCGCCGCCGGTGAACGGCGGGTTCGGGCCGCGTGGTCCAGACCGCGGCGGGCGGTGGTTGAGGAAGGCGCGCTAGCGCCTGTCTCGAAACCACGGCCGACTGACAGCGGCCTGCGGGTCGTGGGGTGGTTGCGACCGACAGGCTTCTAAGGCGGGTACGGCGGGCTTGGGGTTGCGGCCGCTTCCCGGCTTGCGGGCCGCCGCTCGGTGGTTGAGGATGCGAGCGAAGCGCAGTCTCGAAACCACCGCCGAAATTGGTGCCGAGAAATCTTCGAGAAAGTGTCCACATGCCAGACAAAACAGGGGTTCTGGGCCTCTGACTGTCGGTGGCCAGTGCTTGGGTTGAACCATGACAGCACTGGCCACACCCCGACACCGAGTGTCGGTCGCGACCGCGCAGATGCGCGCCGCCGCCGACGCCGTGGTGGACGCGTCGGTGTGGTCCATGGACGCCGCCGAGACCGCTGCGACGCTGGTCGAGCTGACCCGGCTCGAGGCGCAGGTCGCCGAGGTGAAGGCCCGGGTCGCCGCGCACGCCGACGACCTGCACGTCGGCCAGGACGTCGGCGCCTCGTCGGCGGCGAACTGGCTGGCCCACCAGACCAAGCAGCACCCGGCCGGCCGCGCACGGCGCGGTGACGCTCGGCCACGACCTCGAGAAGCACGCCGCTCACCCGCGACGCGCTCGCCGCCGGCGAGGTGGTGGTCGACCAGGCGCGGACGATCATCCGCTGGGTCGAGGCGCTCCCCGACGACCTCGACCCCGAGCTGGTCGACCAAGGCCGAGGCGCACCTGCTCGAGCAGGCGCCAGCACCACGACGCGCGGGCGTTGAACCACCTCGGCAAGCACCTGTACGAGGTGATCGCACCCGAGGAGGCCGACGCCCACGAGGCCAAGCTCCTCGAGACGCGAGGAAGCCGCCGCGTGGCGCAGAAGGTGCGTTCATCAGGGCCTCGACGACGGCCACGGCATGGGCCGCGGCCGGTTCGCCGTCCCGATCCTTCCACCTCGCCGCGCTGAAGAAGATGCCTGCTCGCCACGTCGCACCCAAGCACCAGGCCGCCACCCAGGGCGCCGGAGCTCCAGCGGCTCGCCGTCGCCCGAAGCGATGGGACACGCGTTCTGCGAGCTCATCGAGCGCTACCCGACCAAGCAGCTCCCGAAGGCCGGCGGCCTGAACGCCACCGTGGTGGTCACGCTGTCCTACGAGTCCCTGATCGGCCAGATCGAACAGGCCGGGATCCTCGACACCGGACAGCAGATCAGCCCCGCCCTGGCGCGGCGGATCGCCTGCGAGGCCGGGATCATCCCCGCCGTCCTCGGCGGCAAGTCCCAGCTCCTCGACGTCGGCCGCAAGACGCCGCTACTACACCAAGGCCCAGCGCATCGCGCTGATGCTCCGCGACGGCGGCTGCACCGCCGAGGGCTGCGACCGCACCACCGCGATGACCCACGCCCACCACGACACCCGCTGGACCGACGGCGGCCACACCGACCTCGCCAACGGCCGCCTGCTCTGCGGCTGGCACCACGCCAAGGCCCACGACCCGAACTACGAGATGACACACCTACCCGGCGGGAAGGTCGCCTTCCACCGACGCAGATAGGCCGACGCTGGCGAGATATCTACCGCAACTCAGGGATGTTCCTATACGTCATGACCAGACCGACCGATGTTCGTGGCAGCGAGATCAGCGCACACGGCTCGCAACGAGGAGGCTCGCAGCGTCAGGCGTCCGCCCCTGGGTTGACGTGCGAACCGGTTCGACGGAAGTCGGTGACGTCATCGAGCAACCGCAGTGACCGGCCGCTCGACGAGGAGGTCGCCATGGGCTGACATCACGGTCGGCCTGATCACCATCGTCTTCGGGGCGCTGGTGTGGCTGGCGGGCGTCGAGAGACCGGCGGCTACTGGACGCCGGTCGAGGTGGTGGCGGTGCTGGTCGATGGCTGCCGGGGGCTCTGAGTCCCGGTGGGCATGCTCGTCCACGACCTCGCGGTCAGGTACGACGTCGAGGTCAGGCGTCCGCCCTGGGTTGACGTGTGTCAGGGCCGATGCAACCAGGTGATGAGGTCCAGCGCCGCAAGTGCGGACACACGGTGCTCGTACTCGGCCATCTCCTGAGCACTCAGCACCTCTCGCCCGGCACCGACGAGCCACGGCGGAAGAACGCAGCCGGATCCTTCGCACACCGTCCGCTCCAGGCACCGACGGTGAGGACGCTCGCGCAGCCGATCGAAGGTCGCGGCCTCCACCACGTCCTCGCGACGACTCCTCCGAGACGGTGATGCCGAGTCGATCCGCGATCTGGTGCATCTGCCCTCGCAGATCGGCAGCCAGGTCGGCGTAATGCAGAAGAAGAATGTTCGACGTGTCCGCCGCTTCCAGGCGTCGGCAGGTGCCAGATGACGCCAGGCAGCGAGTCCATCGACTCGCGCGGGTCCTCGTCACCGCGGATCGACTCCATCAGCCAGTCGTGCAACGAGACCCGCGGCGTCGGCGGACCGATCGGTGCCGGTTCCCCGGTCAGCGTTCCACCCGGTCCCGGCGATGGAGCTCGCCCAAGGTCGGTGCCAGGACGACGACCGACGCTCGAGCGACCTCGGCCGCACGACGGTGAGGCAACCGTCGCGGTCTGGAGCGAGATCGACATGAGCCGATCCAACTCGACCCCGACGCGGACGTGCACCTGGTTATGCACCGCCACCGGCGTCCAGCCGCGGCGAGAGGGCCACGCCAGCCTACCGCGAGCGGGCATCGAGGATGCGGCGGCGTTCGGCTGAGTCGTAGTCTGTTCGAGCACTCAAGGAGGTCGTCGTGCCCGAGTTCCTCGCCGTGGGCAGCGGCACCATCGCCTACGAGGTCACCGGCGCCGGTCCGCTGGTGGTCCTGGCGCACGGCATGGGCGACAGCCGCGCGGCCTACCGGTTCGTGGTGCCCCAGCTGGTCTCGGCCGGTTACCGTGTCGCCGCCGTCGATCTGCGCGGCTGCGGCGACTCGAGTGTCGACTGGCCGGCGTACACCCGCACCGACATCGCCGGCGACCTGGTCGAGCTGGTCTCGACACCTGGGCGGCCCGGCGGTGCTGGTCGGGCACTCGATCTCGGGCGGGGCCGTCACCATCGCCGCCGCGCAGGCGTCCGAGCTGGTCGACGGCATCGTCGAGCTCGGACCATTCACCCGCAAGCAGGCGATCAGCCTGGGCGACCTGCGGGTGAAGCGGTACCGCACGGGCATGATCTGCCTGCTGATGACTGGCATCCTGGGCAGCGCGAAGTGGTGGCACAGGTACCTCGACGTCGCGTTCCCGGGCCGCAAGCCGGACGACTGGGCCGACCAGTTGCGAGACAGCGAGGCCAAGCTCCGCGAGCCCGGCCGGATCAAGGCGCTGCAGCGGATGGGCCGGTCGGCGCCGGTCGACGCCGGGGCGCAGTTGGCCAACGTCCGCTGCCCGGCGCTCATCATCGAAGGCTCGCTCGACCCTGACTGGGCCGATCCGCGGGCCGAGGGAGAGGCGATCGTGGCGGCGATGCCGGCCGGACTCGCCACGCTCGAGGTGATCGACGGTGCGGGGCACTACCCGCACACCCAGTTCCCCGACGAGACGGTCGCGCTGCTCCTGCCCTTCCTCCAGGCGAACGCCCGGGCCTAGCCGCTCGCAGGATCTGCCGCGCTCAGCCGAAGAAGACCTGCGCCTCGGCGTACTCCGACGGGCTGACCAGCTTGAGCTCTCCGGTGCCCTCGATCAGCGGCACCCGGACGATGTTGGTGCCGCGCAGCGCCATCATCGTCCCGAAGTCGCCGTCGGCGACCGCGTCGATCGCCTGGAGTCCGAAGCGGGTGGCCAGCCAGCGGTCGAACGCGGTCGGGCGTGCCGCCGCGCTGGATGTGGCCGAGCACGACGGCGCGCGCCTCGGCGCCGGTGCGCTGCTCGATCTCCTTGGCGATCCGGTCGCCGATGCCGCCGAGGCGGACGTGGCCGAACGCGTCGAGCTCGCCGGAGACCAGCGTCATGTCGCCGCCCTCGGCCGGGACGGCACCCTCGGAGACGACCAGGATCGGGGCGTAGCGGGACTGGAAGCGGGTCTTCACCCGCTCGCAGACGTCGACGATGTCGAACGGCTGCTCGGGGATCAGCACCATGCTGGCGCCGCCGGCGATGCCGGAGTGCAGCGCGATCCAGCCGGCGTGCCGGCCCATCACCTCGACGACCAGCACCCGGTGGTGGGACTCGGCGGTGGTGTGCAGCCGGTCGATGGCCTCGGTCGCGATGTTGACCGCGGTGTCGAAGCCGAACGTGAAGTCGGTGCCGGACAGGTCGTTGTCGATCGTCTTCGGCACGCCGACGACGTCCACGCCGAGATCGGCGAGCTTGGTGGCGACGCCGAGGGTGTCCTCGCCGCCGATCGCGACCAGCGCGTCGACGCCGTCCTTGGCCAGGTTGTCCTTGATCCGCTCGACGCCGTTCTCGATCTTGAACGGGTTGGTCCGCGAGGAGCCGAGGATGGTGCCGCCGCGGGGCAGGATGCCGCGGCACTGCTGGACGCCGAGCTCCATCGTCACGCCCTCGAGCGGGCCCTTCCAGCCGTCGCGGTAGCCGACGAACTCGAAGCCGTGCTCCTTGACCCCCTTGCGCACCACCGCTCGAATGACGGCGTTGAGTCCGGGACAGTCCCCGCCTCCGGTGAGCACTCCGACGCGCATGTCCACTCCTGTCGGTCGACCTTGGATCGTTCAACTGGCCTCCCGAGCCTAGTGGAGTCGAGGGTCAGCCTGCGACCGGCTCCGCGGCCCGGTTCGTGACCCGCTCCGCGGCCTGGGGCATCTCCCGGCCGAGGAGTACGGCGAGCAGCGCGCCGACCAGGTTGATGGCGCCGAGCGCCAGCCAGATCGGCGACTCGCCGCGGTCGAGCAGCCAGGCGAAGGTCACCGGCGCGACCGAGCCGGAGATCGTCCAGGCCAGCTGCATCAGCGAGAGGTACCGCCCGCGCAGGTGCTCCGGAGCGGCCTCCGCGCCGAGCGCGCCCAGCACCGGGCCGCCGAGCAGCTCGCCGAACGTGTAGACGACCGACCCGGCCAGCACCACGGCGGTCGCGAGCACCACCGAGCGACCGTTCGCGCCGAGCATCACCAGGAACGACGCGGCGAAGACCAGGTTGGTCGAGCACCAGGACCCGCCAGCGGCGGTGGCCGGTCAGGCCGCGGACGACCAGGCCCTGGCCGAAGCCGACCATCACGGTGTTGATCGTGAACACCGCGCCGATCACCCAGCCGGGCAGGTCCAGCGAGGTCACCGCGTAGATCGGCAGCGCGAAGTTCAGCACCATCATCGCCGTCGAGTAGGCGAACTGGGTCAGCCACAGCAGCCGGTACGGCCGGTCCCGCAGCACCGTCGCCCACGCGCCCTCCGGCGAGCGGTGCCCGGTCGGCCGGACCGGCGGCACCGCGAGCAGCAGCAGGAACGCGACGGCGTACGACAGCGCGTTGACGAGGACCACGGTGAGGTACGCCGAGCCGGTGCCGATCGTGATCGCGATGCCGGAGGCCAGGCCGCCGATCGCGAAGCCGACGTTGCGCAGCGCGCCGAGGAAGCCGAACCACTTCTCCCGCTCCCCCGGCTGCGAGATCGCGGCGACGATGTTGCCGTACGAGCCCCAGAACGCGGTGCGGCCGACCGAGACGACCACGGTCCACAGGATCAGTCCGACGAACGAGTCGGTGAACAGGTAGGCCAGGAAGCCGACGCACTGCATCAGGTTGCCGGCCAGCAGGATCCGCTTCGCGCCGATCTTGTCGACCAGGCTGCCGAGCAGCGGGCCGGCCGGGATCGACGCGGCCGACGCGATCGAGATCGCGGCGCCGATCTGCACCAGGCTGAGGTCGGTCGTGACCAGGAAGTAGAGCATCGACACCGGCATGAAGACGCCGCTGCCGACCGCATCGATGGCGATCGCGGTGACGAACCGACGGTGATGGCCGAGGGAGGGGAAGCCGAGCTTGTCGGTCAGGCGATCGAGCACCGGCACATCTTGCGACTTCGAGCCCACTGTGAAGGCAAATCGTTATCGCTAATGTGCGGGCATGACCTTCTCGATCGTGGCCCGATCCGCCGACGGACAGTCGTGGGGCGTGGCCGTTGCCTCGAAGTTCCTCGCGGTCGGCTCCGCCGTTCCCGCCGCCGTCGCCGGGGTCGGCGCCATCGCCACCCAGGCCGACGCCAACGTCGCCTACAAGGGCCAGGCGCTCGCTCACCTCGACGACGGCGCGACCGCCTCGGTCGCCCTGATGCGGCTGCTCGAGGACGACGAGGGCCGCGACCATCGACAGGTCGGCATCGTCGACGTCGACGGCGGCTCCGCCAGCCACACCGGGCATGCCTGCCTGGACTGGGCCGGCAGCCTGTTCGGCGAGGGCTACGCCATCCAGGGCAACATCCTCACCGGCGAGGAGGTGGTCGAGGCGATGGAGGCGGCCTGGCTCGCCTCCCCTGCGGACGCTCCGCTCGCGCGCCGGCTGTTGGCGGCACTCGCCGCCGGAGACGCCGCCGGCGGCGACTCGCGTGGCCGGCAGTCCGCCGCGCTGCTCGTCGTCCAGGAGGAGGCGGGGTACGGCGGCCTCGACGACATCGCGGTCGACCTGCGCGTCGACGACCACGTAGAGCCGCTGGGCGAGCTGGCCCGGCTGCTGGACCTCAACGACCTCTACCTGACCGCCTCGACCGACGCCGAGAAGGTGCCGGTCACCCCCGAGCTCGCGGCCGAGCTCGAGGAGCTCGCCCGGGCAGCCGGTGCCGCCGACTTCGCGGCCTGGGTCGGCACCACCAACCACGAGATGCGGGTGGCCCCCGACGGCTCCTGGATCGACGAGAAGGTCCTCGAGATCATCCGCCGGACCGAGTCGTGAGCGTCCTCGCGATCGACGCCGGCACGACCGGCGTCACTGCCCTCGTCGTCGAGCACGACGGGACCATCTCGGCCAAGGGCTACCAGGAGTTCGCCCAGCACTTCCCCCAGCCGGGCTGGGTGGAGCACGCGCCCGAGGAGATCTGGCAGGCCGCCCTCGAGGCGACGCGGCAGGTGCTCCAGAAGTACGACGGCAAGCAGCTCCAGGCGGTCGGCATCACCAACCAGCGCGAGACGATCGTGCTGTGGGACCGCGAGACGCTCGGTTCGCCGCGGCGCGCGATCGTGTGGCAGGACCGACGTACCGCCGACCTGTGCGTGCGGCTGCGCGACGAGGGTCACGAGGACCGGGTCCGCGAGCTGACCGGGCTGCGGCTGGACCCGTACTTCTCCGGCACCAAGCTGATGTGGCTCAAGGAGAACGAGCCGCACACGTGGGCGCTGGTCGAGTCCGGCCGGTACGCGATCGGCACCGTCGACTCCTACCTGATCGCCCGGATGACCCGCGGCACCTGGCACGCCACCGACGTCTCGAACGCCAGCCGCACGCTGCTGTTCGACCTCGAGGCCGGCGACTGGTCCGACGAGCTGTGCTCGCTGTTCGGCGTCCCGAGGGACGCGCTGCCCGAGCTGGTCCCGAGCTGGGGCGAGATCGCCCGCACCGACGCCCGGTCGTTCCTCGGCCTGTCGATCCCGATCGCGGGCGTCGCCGGCGACCAGCAGTCGGCGCTGTTCGGTCAGACCTGCTTCGACGAGGGCGACTCGAAGTGCACCTACGGCACCGGGTCGTTCATCCTCACCAACACCGGTACGACGATCCAGCGCTCCGACGCCGGGCTGCTCGCGACCGCGGCCTGGCGCTCGCCGGACGGTGAGCTGACCTACGCCAGCGAGGGCTCGATCTTCGTGACCGGCGCGGCCGTGCAGTGGCTGCGCGACGGGATCCAGATCGTCGGCTCGGCCGCCGAGACCGAGGCGATCGCGAAGACGATCACCGACACCGAGGGCGTCGTCTTCGTGCCGGCGCTGACCGGCCTCGGCGCCCCGCACTGGGACCCGCACGCCCGCGGCCTGATCATCGGCCTGACCCGCGGCACCACCCGTGCGCACATCGTCCGCGCGACCCTCGAGGCGATCGCGTTCGAGGTCCGCGACGTGCTCGAGACGATGCCCGGGCTCTCCTCGCTGCGGGTCGACGGCGGCGCGGCCGCCAACGACCTGCTCTGCCAGATCCAGGCCGACCAGATCGGCGTACCCGTCGAGCGACCGCGTGCCGTCGAGACCACCGGCCTCGGCGCGGCCTTCCTCGCCGGCCTCGGCGCCGGTGTGTGGTCCTCGACCGACGACCTCCGGCACACCTGGCAGCTCGACCACCGCTTCGAGCCCGGCACCGACCGGTCCGGCGCCGACGCCGCCCACGCCCGCTGGCGCGACGCCGTCGAGCGCTCGAAGGGCTGGGCGGTCTAGCGCCTCAGCTTGTCCAGCGCCGCCCGGGCGGCGTCGCGTGCCTGGGTGGCCTCGCGGACGGCGTCCTCGGCCTCGGTGCGGGCGTCCTCGGCCTCCGACAGCTCGTCGTCGACCTCCTCGGCGGTCGCCTCGAGCTCGGCGATCTTGCCGCGGAGCTCGTCGATCTCGGCCTGGAGCTGGAGGCCGCGCGCCTCGAGCTCGTCGTACGACGTCTGCACCTCGGCGTGCGCGGCGGTCGCCTCGGCCAGCTCGGCCGCGGCGGCCTCGAGCCGCTCCTCGGCGGCGGCGACTGCCTTCCGGTCCGCCTCGGGGTCGGGTACGACGTGCAGGTCCGGCCGCGACGGCGGCTCGGGCGGCGCGGGCCGGGGCGCTGAACCCCAGCGCCTCGGGCACGGCGACCGCGCCGGCCACGTCCGCGGGGTCGAGGCCGGTGCTGGTCAGCGCGGCCACCAGCAGCCCGCTGCGCACCGCGAGCCCGCAGCTCTCGTCGACCATCGCCGCGGTCAGGGTCGCCTCGACCTGGTCGGCGACCGCCTCGGTGACGCGGGTGCCGGCGTCCTTGGCGACCCGCCGCGCCTGCGTGGTCACGGCCGCGGTCAGCTGCCGGCGCTGCCGGGTCAGCGCGCGCAGCTCGTCGCCCGACATGTTCGCCTGCGCCTCGCGCAGCGCCGCGCCGACGGCCAGCACCTGGTCGACCTGCTCGGTCTCGCGGCGCACCAGCAGGTTCACCACCCAGGCGGCGGTCGACGGCTTGCGCAGCGCCTTGACCTGCGCGGCCAGGGGCGTGCCCTTGAGCTCCTTGGCCCGCGCGTCCCGCGCCGGCGTGAACTCGGGCAGGGACAGGCCGTACAGCTCGTCGGCGATCTCGAGCAGCTCGGCCATGCCGAACACCCTAGGGCGCTGGCGGCCGGACGTAGCGGCCGCGCCGGTGCACCAGCGGCTCCTCGTCGTCGCCGACGACCACCTCGTCGACCACGCAGGTCAGCAGCAGCGACCAGCCGACCTCGGCCGACGACTCCAGCCGGACCCCGGCCCAGCTGCGTGCGCCGACCAGCCGCGGTCCCCAGTCGGTGTCCTCGAAGGACGCCATCCGGAACGGCCCGCCCGGCGCCGGCGCGGTGCCGGCGAACGCCGTCGGCGAGGTCGCGGTGCGGCCACGACAGCAGCTGTACGACGGCGCGGCCGGTGCGGACGACGACGTCGGCGAGGTCGCTGTCCGGGTCGACCAGCGCGAGCACCCGGGCGGGCTCGCCGTGCGCGACCATCAGCGAGCTGACGGTCAGCCCGGCCCGGCCGGCGGAGTCACCCGCGGTGACCAGCGCGACGGTGCCGGTCACCCGGCCGCGGAACCGACGTACCGGGTCCGGCTCGGGGTCCAGGAACGGGTGGTCGGCGTGGATCGTCAAGACGCGAGCTTGGACTCGTCGGCGTCCGGGCCGGACTCCGACTCCTTCTTCTTGGACTCCTCCTTGGCCCGGGTGGCGTACATGTCGACGTACTCCTGGCCCGAGAGCCGCATGATCTCGTACATGATCTCGTCGGTGATCGAACGCAGGATGTAGCGGTCGTTCTCCATGCCCTCGTAGCGGGAGAAGTCGAGCGGCGTGCCGAAGACCACGAGCGGCCGGGTGAACTTGCCGAACGTCTTGCCCGGGGGCGCGATCTCGTCGGTGCCGACGACCGCGACCGGGATGACCGGCGCCTTGGTCTCGAGCGCCAGCCGGGCCACGCCCACCTTGCCGCGGTAGAGCTTGCCGTCGTGCGAGCGGGTGCCCTCCGGGTAGATGCCGAACAGCTCGCCCTCGGCCAGCAGCCGCTTCGCCGAGATGATCGCGCCCTCGGCCGCGTTGCCGCCGGAGCGGTCGATCGGCACCTGGCCGGACCCGGCGAAGAACGTCTTCTGCAGCCAGCCCTTGAAGCCCGGTGTGGTGAAGTACTCGGCCTTGGCCACGAACGTGACCCGGCGCGGCAGCGTCAGCGGCATGAACAGCCAGTCGGCGTACGAGAGGTGGTTGCTGGCGAGGATCGCCGGCCCCTCGAGGGGCACGTTGTCGGCGCCGGTGACGCGCGGGCGGAACACCATGCGCAACCACGGTCCGATGGCGATCCACTTCAGGAACCAGTAGAACACCGACACCTCCACGCCATGACCCAAGACTTCCGTCCAGCGCAGCCTAGACCCCTCGCCGCCACTTACGCAGACCCAAGCCCACGGAGGGTTCCGGTGGGGCACAATCCGCGCATGACGATCCACCCCCTCGCCGAGCCGTTCTCCGCACCCGCCCAGCCGGACCTGACCGGCGGCCGCCGGATCGGGGTCCTGCTCAGCCACGGCTTCACCGGCCAGCCGGCCTCGATGAAGCCGTGGGGCGAGACGCTCGCGGCCCAGGGGTACGCCGTCGAGGTGCCCCGGCTGCCGGGCCACGGCACCACCTGGCAGGAGATGAACAAGACCACCTGGGCCGACTGGTACGGCGAGGTCACCCGCGCGTTCGAGAAGCTCAGCGCCGAGAACGACGTGGTCGTGGTCGGCGGGCTCTCGATGGGCGCTGCCCTGGTGCTGCGGCTGGCGGCCGACCACCCGGACCGGATCGCCGGCGTGGTCGTGGTCAACCCCGCGGTCGCGACCAAGCGCCTCGACGTGAAGCTGCTGCCGGTGCTCAAGCACCTGGTGCCGTCGTTCCCGGGCATCGCCAACGACATCAAGAAGCCCGGCGTCGAGGAGTACGGCTACACCAAGACCCCGCTCAAGGCCGCGCACTCGATGATGTCGGCCTGGCCGCCGCTGGTCGCCGACCTGCCGAAGATCACCGCGCCGGTTCTCTACTTCCGCTCGACCGAGGACCACGTCGTCGACGAGAAGTCGCAGCCGCTGATCACCGGGAAGATCTCCTCGCGCGACGTGACCGTCGTACCCCTCGACAACAGCTACCACGTCGCGACGATCGACAACGACGCCGAGAAGATCTACGCGGACAGCGCGGCATTCATCGCCCGCGTGGCGCAGCCTTGAGGTGCACCGCCTAGGCTCGGTACGTGCAGTCGAACCCCGACGGTCCGCGCGAGCCCGACGACACCCCCGGTGACCCGGCGGAGGCGGCGTGGCAGGCGATCGTCGACAACTACGGTGACCGGGCCGAGATCGACGACCCGCCGCCGGCCGAGCCACCCGCCCCGGCGGCCCCCGCGGCCCCGACCGCGCCGTTCGGCGGCCGCTTCGGCGACCTCGTCGGCGGCGTCCGGGACGACGACGAGGACCTGTCGGCCGACGAGGACACGTTCGAGCCGCCGCCGCCCCCGCCGCTGCCCCGGGTGGCCCCCGACCGGCTCGCCGCCTGGATCGGCGTCTTCGGCTCGCCGGGGGTGCTGTTCACCGCGGTGATCCTCGGCATCGAGGTGCCGTCCCTGCTCCTCTACCTGCTGGTGGTGGGCTTCGTGGGCGGGTTCATCTACCTCGTCTACCGGATGCCGCGGGGTCCCCGGGACCCCTGGGACGACGGGGCGCAGGTTTAGCGGAGACGCGCCAGCGGATCCGCTGATGGTGGTCGAGCGAGCCGCGCGACTGAGGCACGAAGTCGCGACCGGCGTGTCGAGACCTAGGCACTCACGCTCATCGGCGTGGCCATCGTTAGTCTGCACCCGTGAGCGCCAACGAGACCGTCGAGATCACCGGACACCTGATGGACCACGGGATCCTCTCCCGGGTCCTGGACGACATCCGGGAGTACGGCGGCGACTACAGCATCGACCGCTTCGACGTGGGCCGGGAGACCGACGACCCGTCGCACGCGGTGATCACCGTGACGACCGACGACGGCGAGTCCCTCCAGCGGCTGCTGATGCGGCTGCAGACCCGCGGCGTGAACCAGGTCGACCCGGGTGAGGCCTCGGTCGCGGTCGCCGACCGCGACGGCGTGTTCCCGGACCAGTTCTACTCGACGACCAACCTCGAGACCCGGGTCCGGGTCGAGGGCGCCTGGCTCACCGTCGACAACCCCGAGATGGACTGCGGGCTGATCCTCGAGCGCGACGCCGAGAACCGCCCGGTGCGCGTCTACACGCTGCCGATGTCCGACGTCCGCACGGGCATGCTCGTGATCACCGGGGCGTCCGGGATCCGGGTCACGGTTCCGGCGCCGGACCGCAGCGCCGAGGCGTTCGGCTTCATGGACTCCGAGGTGTCCTCCGAGAAGCCTCAGGCGGTGCTGGTGCGCCAGGTCGCCGACGGCATGCGCGAGGCCAAGGCCGCCGGCCAGAAGGTGCTCTGGGTGGGCGGCCCGGGCGTCGTCCACACCGGCGCCGCGCCCGCGATGGTCGCGATGGTGAACTCCGGCTTCGTCGACGTGCTGTTCGCCGGCAACGCGCTGGCCACCCACGACATCGAGTCCGCGCTGTACGGCACCAGCCTCGGCGTCGACCTGGCGATGGGCCGCGGCGTCGAGCACGGCCACGAGCACCACATCCGCGCGATCAACACGATCCGCAAGGAGGGCTCGATCAAGGCCGCCGTCGAAAGCGGCGTGCTCACCGGCGGCATCATGCACGCCCTGGTCAAGCACGAGAAGAACTTCGTGCTGGTCGGCTCGGTCCGCGACGACGGCCCGCTGCCCGACGTCTACACCGACGTCATCGACGGCCAGCGCGCGATGCGCGCCGAGATCAAGGACGTCGGCTTCTGCCTGATGGTCGCGACCATGCTGCACTCGGTCGCCACCGGCAACATCCTGCCCGGCGTCGATCCCGCTGGTCTGCGTCGACATCAACCCGGCGACGGTCACCAAGCTCGCCGACCGCGGGTCCTCACAGGCCCGCGGCATCGTCACGGACGTCGGGCTGTTTCTCGAGCAGCTTGCAGTCGAGCTCGTGCCCGAGTACCGGCGTTCCTGAACCGCTCCCGGGCCAGGTGGGCCGCACCGACCGCGCCGGCCTCCGGGCCGAGTCCGGCGCGCACCAGCGGCGGTACGACGCGGTGGTCCGCGCCGACGAGCGACTCGCGCATCGCCACCCGGGCGGGTGCGAGCAGCAGGTCGTCGGCGGCGGAGACGCCACCGCCGATCACGACGATCTCCGGGTCGTACGCCTCGACCAGGTTCGACACCCCGATCCCGAGCCACTCCCCGACCTCGGCGAACGCCGCGAGCGCGACGGGATCGCCCGCCCGCGCGGCCTCGGTGACCATCGGGCCGGTGAGGTCCTCGGCGCCGCCGTGCGCGCGCACGTACCGGACCAGCGCGTTGCCGCTGCAGTACTGCTCCCAGCAGCCGATGCCGCCGCACTCGCACGGCAGCCCGTTCGGCACGACCTGCATGTGCCCGAACTCCCCCGCCATGCCGTTGTAGCCCCGGTGCACGGCGCCGTCGAGCACGACCGCGCCGCCGATGCCGGTGCCGAGCGTCACGACCAGCGCGTACTGGGCGTCGCCGACCGCGCCGTACGCCATCTCGGCCCGGGCCGCGCAGTTGGCGTCGTTGTCGAGGACGACCGGCGCGCTCCAGCGCTCCGCGAGCCGCGCCCGCACCCCCTCGTCGCGCCAGGGCAGGTGCGGGGCGAACCGGACCCGCTCGCCCTGCACGTCCACGAACCCGGCGGCGGCGATCCCGATCGCGGACGGCCGGCGCGTCTCGGCGAGCTCCTCGACCGCCTCGGTCAGCGCGTCCTCGATCAGGCTCGCCTCGACCAGCCGCCCGGGCGTCGTGCGGTGTGCGGTGCGCAGCACGCGGCCGGTGGACGACACCGCGGCCGCGAGGACCTTGGTGCCGCCGATGTCGACTCCGATGAAGAGCGCCACGGTGCCCGCTACCGCCGCGACAGGTCGGCGGCGCCGATCAGCCCGGCGCGGTTGCCGAGCCGGGCCTTGCGGATCTCGGGGATCGGGCGGAAGCCGCGGCCCACCAGCTGGCCGGCGAACGCGACCCGGGTCGGGATCCAGCAGCAGCTCGTCGGCCTCGCTGACGCCGCCGCCGATCACGACGACGCCGGGGTCGAGGATCTCGGTCAGCGACGCGATGCCCTCGCCGAGCCAGCGACCGAGCTCGGCCAGCTGCTGGCGCGCGCCCTCGTCACCGTCGCGGGCGGCTTCGGTGATCAACGGGCCGGTGATCCGGGTCATGATGCCGCCGGCCCGGTCGAGCATGCCCTGCGCGATCAGCGCGCCGCTCATCGCCAGCGACCGGGCCTCACGCACCAGGGCCGTGCCGCTGGCGTACTGCTCGAAGCAGCCGTGCTTGCCGCAGCCGCAGAGGATGCCGTTCGGCACCACCCGCATGTGGCCGATCTCGGCGCCGACGCCGTTCGCGCCGCGGTAGACCGCGCCGTCGAGCACCAGCCCGCCGCCGACGCCGGTGCCGACGGTGACCAGCAGCAGGTCCTGGGCGTCGTGGCCGGCGCCGTACCGGAACTCGCCCCACGCCGCGGCGTTGGCGTCGTTCTCGATCACGACCGGGAGCTCGATCCGCTTCTCCAGCTCGCCCTTGAGGTCCTCGTTGCGCCAGGCGACGTTCGGGGCGAACAGCACCACGGCGCGGTCCTTGTCGACGTACCCGGCCGCGCCGACGCCGACGGTCTCGATGGCGTGCCGCGAGCGGAGCTCGGTCACCAGGCCGGCGATGGCCTCCTCGATCGCCTCGGCGTTGGTCGCGGGCGACACGACCCGCAGCTCCTCGACGATGTTGCCGTCCTCGTCGATCACGCCGCCGGCGATCTTGGTGCCGCCCACGTCGATCCCACAGGCCAGGCTCATTGGTCCTCCTCGGGATCAGTGTCCTCGGGCCAGTCGGCGAGGTCGTCGTCGAGATCGATGTGCTCCACCCCGGCGCCGCGTCCGCGGTCGTCCGGTACGGCGGTCGCCATCAGCCCGGCCGCGGCCTGGATCAGCGAGGTCGCCGCCGTGGTGAGCTGGGCGCGCACCTCGGGGCTGGTCTGACGCAAGACGTGCACCGTCTTGCAGATCGGGCAGTAGCTGCACTCCGGCGCGCCGGTCGCGAGGTGCGCGTCCAAGCCACTCACCGGGTCGCCGATGTGGTCCTTGGCCCACTCCGAGAGCGCACCGAGCAGCTTCGCCGCTTCCTCCCCGACCGTGCCGACGTCGTCCGAGGAGTCCCGTCCGTCCTGGCTCATGTCACCTTCCAGCCTCGTCCTCGGGGTCCTCGATGAACCGCACGCGCAGTTCCCCCTGCTCCACCCGGGCGCCGGCGATGCGATGTCTCGCCAGGCTCGATGGGAGCGTGAGCAGCCGACGATACGATCCCACGGTCACGACCAGATCGTCGCCATTGCGCGCCAGGTCGACCTCGGCGCGTGAGACGAGCGGCAGCGACAGCCTCAGCACCGCGCCGCCCTCGGTGCGCGAGATCCGGAACGGACCCTTGCCGGGCGTGGTCGCCAGCGGGTCGTCCGCGCCGTACACCTCCCGGGCCAGGCCGGTGAGCGCGTCCACCCCGACCGGCTCGCGGGGCCGGTACTCCGAGCGCCAGATCGGCAGGCCGGCGAACGACGCGTCGACCAGCTCGAGCACCTCGTCCTGGGCCATCACCCAGCCGGCACGCCAGTCGTCGGCGCCGCCGGCCGGGAAGACCCGGTTCGCGACGACCCCGTCGACGCGGTAGCCGAACAGCGAGAGCGTCGTGTAGCGACCGGCGCGCCTCGGCGAGCACGACGTTCTCGGGGGTGAGCACCAGCCGGACACTCGCCTCCGGACCGCTGAGCAGCTCGCGGACCTCCTCGAGCTCGGCGTGCAGCCGCTCGACGGCGTCGAACACGGTGTCGCCCGGCATCGGCACGCCCGCGGCCCGGCTGAGCACCGGCCGCAGCGCCTTCATCACCCGGCGCTCCACCGGGAAGACCCGGTGCATGTACCAGCCGAGCGCCTCGGGCAGCGCCAGCAGCCGCAGCGTCTCCGCGGTCGGCGCGCAGTCGACGACGATCACGTCCCAGCCGCCGCCCAGCGCCTGGAGCCGCAGCTCGAGCAGCGCCAGCACCTCCTCGGCGC
This sequence comes from uncultured Actinomycetota bacterium, assembly GCA_963716655.1. GTDB lineage: Bacteria > Actinomycetota > Actinomycetes > Propionibacteriales > Nocardioidaceae > Nocardioides. The sequence continues at coordinate 180,662 of CAVQTV010000002.1, forward strand.
CGGGGATCACGGTCAGCTCCTCGGCGGCCACCGGGTCCACGCCGGCCACGTCGAGCACCGACAGCAGGTAGCGCTGGATGTCGGCCCAGGACTGCTCGAACCGCAGCTGGGCGTCGACCTGCTGCACGAACAGCCGGTCGGCCACCTCGGTCGGCTCGGCGCCGATCGTGCCGGGCGTGCAGCCGTACGCGTCGGCGAGCGAGTGCGCCGCGTCGGTCGAGAGCACGAGGGTACGGCGACCGCCGGCCGCCGCGAGGGCAGCTGTCCCGGCCGCGATCGTGGACTTCCCGACCCCTCCCTTGCCGGTGAACAGGAGGATGCGCACTACGAGAGCGACTCCACGCGCTTCTTCAGGCCCTTGAGCGCGGTGTCGATCAGGATCTTCTCGCCCTTGCGCTTGAGCATGCCGATCAGCGGGATCGAGACGTCGAGGGCGAGCCGGTAGGTCACCTCGGTCGAGCCGTTGCCGAGGTCCTTGCAGCGTGTAGGCGCCGTCGAGCGCGCGCAGCATCTTGCCCTCGACCAGGGTCCAGGTGACCTCGTCGTACCCGTCCCACTCGTAGGCGAGCGTGTACTCGTCCTTGATCGGGCTCACGTCGAGCGCGAAGAAGACCTGCTCGGCCCAGCCGTCGTCGTCCTCCTTGACGACCTCGGCCGTCTGCACGCCCTTGGCCCACTCGGGGTACGCCGGGAAGTCACCGATGACGCCCATGATGTCCGCGGGAGCGGCGTCGATGACGATCGACGAGGTGGTCTGCTCAGCCATCGGGTCCCCTTGCTGGTGATCGGCAGATGATCGGGTCGACTCGGGCTGCGAGCGTACCGGATTCGACCGGCCGCGCAGGCCACGCGGTAACGTCTGCGCGTGCGTGAGTTCTCGACCCCGATGACGACCGACATCCCGTCCACCGGCAACCTCACCGACGACGTCGTGACCAACGCCCGCGAGGCCGGCTCCGCCGTCCAGTTCAGTCGCCCGTCCGGTGCCGCCGGCGGCGGCTGGGAGGACGTGACCGCGGCCGACTTCCTGGCCGAGGTCAGCGCGGTCGCCAAGGGCCTGATCGCGTCCGGCATCGAGGTCGGCGACCGGGTCGCGCTGCTCTCGAAGACCCGGTACGAGTGGACGCTGCTCGACTACGCCATCTGGTTCGCCGGCGCCGTGTCCGTGCCGATCTACGAGACCTCGTCGGCCGAGCAGATCGCCTGGATCCTCGGCGACTCCGGTGCCCGCGCGGTCGTCGCCGAAGGCCCCGAGCACCTGGCCCGCGTCGTCGAGGTGCGCGCCGGGCTCGACCAGCTCAACCACGTCTGGTCGATCACCGACAACGCCGTACGCAACCTGACCAAGCTCGGCGCGGACATCTCCGACGCCGACCTGGAGAAGCGCCGCACCAGCGCCACCCCGCTCGACCTGGCGACCCTGATCTACACCTCGGGCACCACCGGGCGGCCCAAGGGCTGCATGCTCACCCACGGCAACTTCATGTTCGAGCTCGGCATCGCCGTCGACGAGCTGGACCGGCTCTTCGAGACCGAGGACGCCTCGACGCTGCTGTTCCTCCCGCTGGCGCACGTGTTCGCCCGGATCATCCAGGTGGGCTGCATCAAGTCCCGCACCCGGCTGGGCCACAGCGCCGACATCAAGAACCTGATGGCGGACCTCCAGGCCTTCCGGCCGACGTTCATCCTCGCCGTCCCGCGGGTCTTCGAGAAGGTGTTCAACACCGCCTCCCAGAAGGCCACCGCCGACGGGCGCGGCGCGATCTTCGACAAGGCGGCCGAGGCCGCGATCGCCTACTCCCGCGGCCTCGACAAGGGCGGGCCGTCGCTGCCGGTCCGCGCCAAGCACGCGGTGTTCAAGCGGCTGGTCTACGGCAAGCTGCTGGCCGCCCTCGGCGGCGAGTGCACCTACGCGGTCTCCGGCGGCGCGCCGCTGGGCGACCGGCTCGGCCACTTCTACCGCGGCATCGGGCTGACCGTGCTCGAGGGCTACGGCCTCACCGAGACCACCGGCGCCGTGACCGTGAACCTGCCGGACGCGATCAAGGTCGGCACCGTCGGCCGCCCGCTGCCGGGTACGACGGTCCGGGTCGCCGACGACGGCGAGCTGCTGTTCCAGGGCGGCCAGGTCTTCGCCGGCTACTGGCACAACGAGGAGGCGACCGCCGACGCGCTCGAGCGCGACGGCTGGCTGCACACCGGCGACATCGGCGAGGTCGACGACGAGGGCTTCGTGCGGATCACCGGTCGCAAGAAGGAGATCATCGTGACCGCGGGCGGCAAGAACGTCGCGCCCGCCGTGCTCGAGGACCGGCTCCGCGCCCACCTGCTGGTCGACCAGTGCGTCGTCGTCGGCGACGGCCAGCCGTTCATCGCCGCGCTGGTGACGCATCGACCGCGAGTCGCTCCCGACCTGGGCCGAGACCCACGGGAAGTCCAAGAACGTCGCCGACCTGGTCGACGACCCCGACCTCCGCGCCGAGATCGAGGCCGCCGTCGAGGACGCCAACAAGGCGGTCTCCAAGGCCGAGTCGATCCGGAAGTTCACGATCCTCGCCGACGAGTGGACCGAGGAGGGCGGCCAGCTGACGCCCAGCCTCAAGCTCAAGCGCAACGTCGTGCTGCGCGAGTTCAAGGACGACGTCGCGGCGCTCTACATCTCCTGAGCGCTACTGCAGCTGCTGGGCGATCGCGATCCGGGTGAGCCCGGTCGGGTGCGAGCCGAACCAGAACTGCGACCACGCGGGCGGGGTCGGGTCGGCGAGCGAGCGCAGCGCCAGCTGACGCTGGACCGCGATGAACGCGTCGGGGTCGCCGGTCGCCTCGAGCGCGTCCACGTCGGCGCGGGTCTCGATCTGCCGGCTGATCGTGTTCTGGATCGGGCTGGCCAGCAGCGTGCCGAGCGCGAGCAGCGCCAGCACCAGCGGCACCACCGCGGGGTCGCGCATCGACACCCCGCGCCGCGGCCCGACCGCGCCGACCACCAGGCCGAGCAGGCCGACGCCGAAGACGGCGCCGGCGACACCGAGCAGCGAGCCGATCAGCACGTCGTCGTGCTGGGCGTGCGCGAGCTCGTGGGCGACCACCGACAGCGCCTGGTCCTGGGGCACGTCGTCGACCAGGTTGTCGTAGAGCACCACCCGGCGGGTGCCGCCGAAGCCCGAGACGTAGGCGTTCAGCGTCGTCGTACGACGTGACGCGTCGGCGACCAGCACGTCGTCGATCGGCACGCCCTCGGCCTCGGCGAGCTCGAAGATCTGGGTGCGCAGCTCGCCGTCCTCCAGCGAGGTGAAGGAGTTGAAGAGCGGCTCGACCAGGACCGGGTAGACGAACGACCCGGCGAGCACCAGCGCGCCGAGCAGCCCCGCGGCGACCGCCGGCCAGGCCCGCGCCCAGCGCCGGGCGCACCCGATCAGCACGATCAGCACCACCGACACGCCGACGATCGTCACGCCCTGGTTCAACGCGACGTCCTTCGCGAACCCCGGCCAGGACTGGGTGCTCAGCCCGTAGTCGAGCGCGTGCCGGCGCAGCAGCACCGCGAACGGCAGCGTCACCAGCCGCCCGATCACCTCGACGAGCGCCACGCGCCAGCACCACCCGCACCCACCACCAGCCGGGCAGCCGCCCGACCAGCCGGCGGCCCCAGCTGGTGAAGCCCAGCAGGCAGGCGACGACCAGCGACACGACCAGCGAGCTCCAGCTCCAGGCGCGTGCCCAGCGGGCGTACTCCTCGCCGCGCGCGATCTGCTCGGGCGTGAAGATCGAGGCCGGGTCGACCGGGGCGGGCGTGCCGCCCGGCACCGGCTGCCACGGCACCAGCAGCGACCGCCAGGACGACGAACGCGACGCCGCCGACCAGCGTCACGACGCAGCGCGACGCGGCGGTCCGGGGTCCTCACTCCGGCCAAGTCTGACAGCAGGTCCCGCCACTGCTCGGTGAGCTCGGGCACGGTGAGCCCGAACGACGAGCGCAGCGCCTCCGGCACCGGGGTGCCGGCGTCGACGTCGCGGTAGAAGCGCACCAGCGCGGCCTCCCCGCCCTCCTGGGCGAGCAGCCGGCAGGCCAGCCAGGCGCTCTCGTACGTCGCCCCGAGGTCGCGGCGTACGGGTGCCGAACTCCGCGGCGTCCGGGAGCGCCCGCGGCGGCCCGTTGCGGCGGACCTCGGCGATGACCTGGGCCGCCGAGCGGGACAGCGGCAGGTCGACGTCGCGCAGCGCGACGTAGTCGGCGAAGCCCTCGAGCAGCCACAGCGGCATCGTGCTGGCCCAGGCGCTCGGTGGCCACGTGGGTCGCCTCGTGGCTCATCACCACCTGCGCGCCGGTGGCGCCGCAGGCGCCCGAAGACGTCGGGGTTGACGAACACGTGGACCGGCGCCTCCGGGACCGAGCGAGCCGTCCGCCGACGTGGTGACCGCGGCGATCTGGTCGTAGCTGCCGGGGTCGGCGTCGAGCACGGCGTCGAGCTCGTCGACCGAGCGCCGGCACCTCGACGACCAGCCCGCGGCGCCACTGCGGCAGCACCCGCTGGACGACCGGCACCGCCGCCTCGGCCCGGCGCGCGACCGAGTCCGCCTCGGCGGACGAGCCGTCGACCAGGACCAGCGTCGCGGTCGGTGCGGCGCACCTCCAGCGGCCCGGACAGCCACAGCGGGGACACCCGGTCGCCGCCGCCGAACCCGGTGATCGCGACCCGGTCGCCGTCGTCGGCGAGCCCGACGCGCACCTCGGCGTGCGCGGAGGCCGGGTCGAAGCCCGCGGAAGCGCCAGGTGGCGTCGACGCGCGTCCAGCGCCGTCGGCGTCGGCGCCCTCGGTCGTCGACGTAGCGCAGCGTGAAGTCGCGGACGTCGGCGGCCTCGGCGTTCGCCACGATCCCGGCGAGCCGGTCCCCCGCCGCGTCGTCGCCGTCCGGCGCGAGGGCGCGCGCGGCGTCCTCGTCGCCGGTGCGGACGGCCTGCTCGAAGTCCTCCAGCGCGGCGGCCGCGAGCGGCCGGCGCGAGCGCGGCGTCGCGTCGGCCCGGACGGCGGCGGCGCGACGTACGGCTCGTCGTCGACCAGCGACCAGGCCAGCAGCCCGGAGGCGACCAGCAGGCACAGCGAAAGGCCGGCCACCCACCAGCGTGGGCGACCGGCCTTCGTTCAGCGGCTGGGGCCGACCTCAGCCGGGCCGGACCGCGCCGACGTACGGCATGGAGTACAGGCCGGAGACGACGACGCCGGTGCCGGGGTTGGCGGCGTGCACGATCATGCCGTTGCCGATGTACATGCCGACGTGGCTGATCGGGCTGTAGTAGAAGACCAGGTCGCCGGGCTGCAGGTCGCTCGCAGGCGACGTGCGGGCCGGAGCCGTACTGGGCGCTCGAGGAGTGCGGCAGGCCGACGCCGGCCTGCGCCCAGGCCATCATCGTCAGGCCGGAGCAGTCGAAGGCGCTCGGGCCGGCGGCGCCGTAGACGTAGGCGTCGCCGACCTGGGCCATCGCGTAGGCGACGGCGGCGGCGGCGCGACCGGAGGCCGGGACGTCGGACGGGGTGCGGATGATGCCGCGCGACAGCGATGTCCTCGCGCTCCTCCGCCTTGAGGTCGGCGAGCAGGTCCTTGGCCTCGGCGAGCTTGTCGTCGACGGTCGTCCTTCTCGTCGGCGCAGCTTCTTCTCGGTCTCGGCGACGTCGGCGGCGCGCTTCTCGGTGGCGTCGCTGCGGATGTCGAGCGACCTCGAGCTCGGTGGCGTACTCGTCGAAGAGCTGGCGACTGCAGGTCGTTGAACGCCGACATGGTCGAGAGCTGGGACGAGGAAGGCCTGCGGGTCGTCGGAGACGACGACCTGGCCGACGGCGGCCAGGCTCTGGCCCTCGTACTGGCGGACGATGGAGTCCTGGACCTGGCCGCGGACGACACCGAGCGCGGTCGTCCTGGCGGTCCTGGTCGGCCTGCAGCGCGTCCAGGTCGGCCTCGAGGTCGCTCGAGCTCGAGCTTGGCGTCGTTGTAGCGCTCCGAGGCCTGCTCGGCCTCGTGGTAGAGCCGGTCGACGCGCGCCTGGACGTCGTCGATGTCGGGCTCGGCCTGCGCGGGCGCGGAGGGCACGAGGCCGACGGCGGCGATCATGGCGAATCCGAGAATGAGGGTGGTCGAGTCGCTTCCGGCCGTTCTGCACGAGCGGGCGTTCTCCCTTGCACGTCGTACGCCTACCGGGTGAGCTGACGGATTCGGGCACGACGCTTGCCCTACCTCTGCTCCTGCGGCCGCGATGTCACCCCTTGGTGGCGATTCGACCTCAGTGGCCACCGGTTGGTTCCCCGGCTCCCGGGCCGGTCGACAGACCGGTCCGAGACTCAGCGCGGTGACCGCGCGGATCCGAGTGATCCACTGCCACGGCCACCTGAGCGACACACGTTAACGGCGGTCCGACGTGGTGACCAAACTTTCAACAGGTGTCTGGCGGTGTTTCTCAGTCAGCGTGCGGTAAATTTCAGGGACCGAAGTCACACTGGTCACATCAGCCCCACCCGCCCCGGTCGGCCGGGTCAGGCCGACTCCATGTGCGGCCCGTCGACCGGCTGGACCAGGCGCAGCGGCGGCACCAGGCCGCCCTGGGCGAGGACGTCGAGGGCGCGCTGCTCGTCGTCGTCGAAGGTGAGCTCGGGTGGCGGACCGAGCAGCACCGTCACCACGCAGTCGTGGCAGTGCAGCCCGCGCACCACGCAGGTGTCGCAGTCGATTCTCGTGTTCATGCCAGGAACGTTCGCAGGGACCACCGACAGTCGGTCCCGGGCGTGTCGGCGTCGTCCGTCGAGGGCTACCGGGCGAGCAGCTCGAGGAGCACGTCCGGGTCGAGCACGCGGGCCCCGTCGCGCGGTCACGTCGCGAGCCACCGCCTGGTCGGCGGTGACCACCACGACCACCCGGCCCGCCGGCTCGGCGGCGACCAGGTCGCGGATGCACGTCGTCGGCGATCACCCCGCGCGGGCTGAACAGCACCCGCACCCCGCGCGGCGCGGCGACCGGCGGCCGGTGGTCGGTCTCGGCGGCGTCGAAGACCACCGTCGTCTCCGCACCGGTGCGGGCCACCAGCGGCGCGAGCGCGGTGACCAGGCGGATCCGCTGCGCCTCGAGCGAGGACGCCGGCCAGGCGGCCTTGCTGACGTTGTAGCCGTCGACGAGCAGCCGCGCCCGGGGCATCGACAGCAGCTGCTCCAGCAGCGCCGGGCTGGCCGGCGCCGACGACGCGCCGGTCGGTGGTCGGCGCGGCCTCGAGCGTCGGCCTCGACCCGGTCGCCCGGCGCGCCCGACACGCTGGGCAGCGCCGAGCTCGCGGCGCAGCCCGTTCGCGGCGTCGATCACGGTCTCCAGCAGCAGCCGCGCCCGCAGCGTCGCCTCGTCGCGCTCGGTGCGCGCGTCCCGGCGGCCCTGCGCGGCCTCGGACTCGGCCCGCTCGAGCTGCGCCGCGCAGCCGGCGGTTCTCCTTCTCCAGCGCGCCGCGCCGCTCCTCGGCCTCCGCCTCGACCCGGGTCAGCGTCGGCCGCGGCCCGCTCGGCCGCGGCGCGGGCCTCGCGCTCGGCGGTCCGGGTGCTCGCCGAGCTTGCGGCGCAGGGTGGTGTTCTCGGCCTTCACCTCGTCGAGCTGGGCGCGGTGCGCGGCCTTCAGCTCGCGGACCGTCTGCTCGGCGTCGGCCAGCCGCTGGCGCAGCCGCTCGAGCTCACGGTCGGCCCGCTCGTCGGCCGGTCCGGGCGCTCCGCCGACCCGGCGTACCGCCGTCGTCGAGGGCGTCCTCCCAGCCCTCGGGCCGGGTCAGCCAGGCCAGCGCCGCCTCGGTCGGCGGCGTCGGTCGCCGGCGCGCGGACGGCGCCGCGACCTGGGTGCCGACCCGGTCGCGGAACTCGTCGTCGGCGAGCGCCTCGGCGATGGCGGTGCCGCCGAGCCGGGCCCGGCGGGCGGGCGCGAACGTCGCGACCCGGCGTACGGCCGGCGGCAGCTTCGGCACGTCGGGCAGCACGTCGGCGGCCAGCGCGACGACGCGGGCGCGGACCGGCTCCGGGAGCTCGGCCAGCGCGCGGAGCTCGGCGGCGGTCACGGCGGGCTCCGTCAGCTCGTCCCGGGGCGGCCGCGTCGACGCGAGTCGACGACCTCGATCGCGTCGGAGCGCCCGCACCAGCGGCAGGTGACCGACTCGACCGACTCCGCCGCGCACCTCGGTCTCCTCGACGCGGTGCTCGCCGGCGAGGTCGAAGTGCCAGAACTCGGTCGTACGCCGGGTCCGGGTCACGTCGAAGCGGGTGAGGTTGCCGCAGCCCGCGCAGCGCCAGCGCTGGCCGTCGTCGGGGATCCGCCGGGGTCATCGGCGCTCCTCTCTGGTTCTGTGCTCGACCAGCCTACGGGTGACCGCGCGTCGTCCCGGGATTGTCGGTGCCCCGATCTAGCGTCATCAACATGAGCATGCGGCGTTCAGGGTGCGACCTCCCGGTGGGAGTCGCAACGCAGCTTCGACGAGCTGGGCCGCCCGCTGCGCGACATCACGTTCTGCGTCGTCGACCTCGAGACCACCGGCGGGTCGGCCGCAGGGCGGCTCGATGATCACCGAGATCGGCGCGGTCAAGGTGCGCGGCGGCGAGGTGCTCGGCGAGTTCCAGACCCTGGTCAACCCGCGCACCGAGATCCCGCCGTTCATCGCCGTGCTCACCGGCATCACCAACTCGATGGTCGCCGACGCCCCGCCGATCGAGTCCGCGCTGCCGGCGTTCCTCGAGTTCGCCGCCGGCTGCGTGCTGGTCGCCCACAACGCGCCGTTCGACGTCGGCTTCCTCAAGCACTTCGCCGAGCAGCAGGGCCGGCCCTGGCCGCGCTTCGAGGTGCTCGACACCGCCAAGCTGGCCCGCCGGGTGATCACCCGCGACGACGCGCCCAACTGCAAGCTCTCCTCGCTGGCCAAGGTGTTCAACTCCGCGACGACGCCCAACCACCGGGCGCTCTCCGACGCCCGGGCCACCGTCGACGTGCTGCACGGGCTGATGGAGCGGCTCGGCGGGCTCGGCGTGCACACCCTCGAGGAGCTGCAGACGTTCTCGTCCCGGGTCACCACCGCCCAGCGCCGCAAGCGGCACCTCGCCGAGGGGCTCCCCCACGCCCCCGGCGTCTACCTGTTCCGCGACGACCGGGCCCGGGTGCTCTACGTCGGCACCTCCCGCGACCTGCGCACCCGGGTCCGCTCCTACTTCACCGCCTCCGAGACCCGCTCCCGGATGGGCGAGATGGTCGGCATCGCCACCGCGGTCGACGGCATCGAGTGCGCGACCGCCGCTCGAGGCCGAGGTCCGCGAGCTGCGGCTGATCGCCGAGCACAAGCCGCGCTACAACCGCCGCTCCCGGTTCCCCGAGAAGGTCCACTTCATCAAGCTCACCCGCGAGCCGTGGCCGCGGCTGTCGCTGGTGCGCCGGGTGCTCGACGACGACGCCGACTACCTCGGCCCGTTCTCGTCGAGGAAGACCGCCGAGAAGTGCCTGGCCGCGCTGCACGAGACGTTCCCGGTCCGGCAGTGCTCCGACCGGCTCGGCCGGATCCGCCGCCGGGCGCCGTGCGTGCTCGCCGAGATGGGCCGCTGCCTCTCCCCCTGCGACGGCAGCGTCGACGACGACGACGTACGCCGCCGTCGTGCGCCAGCTGCGCGACACGCTGCTGCGCCGCCCCGACGAGGTGGTCGAGGCGATCAACGCCCGGATGGCCGCGCTCGCCGCCGACGAGCGGTTCGAGGAGGCCGGCGTCCACCGCGACCGGCTGGCCGCGTTCGTGCGCGCCGCCGCCCGCACCCAGCGGCTCTCCGCGCTCACCCGCTGCCCCGAGGTCGTCGCCGCGCGCCGCGAGGACGACGGCCGCTGGGCGGTCCACGTCGTCCGCCACGGCCGGCTCGCCGCCGCCGGGGTGATCCCGCCCGGCGCCGACGCCGCACGCGTACGTCGCCGACGCTGCGGCGCTCGGCCGAGACCGTCGCTGCCGGCCCCGGCCCGATGCCGGCCGCGACCGCCGAGGAGACCGAGAAGGTGCTGCGCTGGCTGGAGTCGCCCGGCGTCCGCCTGGTCGACGTCGACGGCGAGTGGACCTGCCCGGTCGCCGGCGCCACCCGGCACCTCGCGGTCCACGACGCCGTCAACCAGTCCCGGCTGTCGCTGGTCCCGTTCGACGAGCGCCGCGGGCTCTCGCACCGTGTCACCAGCCCGGCCCGCTAGCGGTCCGGCGCATGATCACCGCCATCGTGTTCGTGAAGGCCGACGTCGCCCGGATCCCGGAGGTCGCCGAGGCGATCGCCGCGCTCGACGGGGTCAGCGAGGTCTACTCGGTGACCGGCCAGATCGACCTGATCGCGCTGGTCCGGGTGCGCGACCACGACGACGTCGCCTCCGTGGTCGCCGACCGGCTCAACAAGGTGCCCGGGCGTGAACGCGACCGAGACCCACATCGCGTTCCGCACCTACTCCCGGCACGACCTCGAGTCGGCGTTCTCCCTCGGTCTGGACTGACCGTGGATCTGGATCGACGTCGTCGGCTGGGCCGGCAGCGCACTGCTGGTCTTCTCGCTGCTCCAGGCGCGGGTGATCCGGTTCCGGGTGCTGAACACGCTCGGCTGCCTGGTGATGATCTTCTTCAACGCCTCACTCGGCGTCTGGCCGATGGTCGGGCTGAACGTCACGCTCCTGGTGATCAACGTGTGGTTCATCGTCAAGCTGCTCGGTGAGCGCCACGACGAGGCGGCCTTCGAGGTGCTCGAGGTCGGGTCCGCACGACGACTACCTCCGGCACGTGCTCCGGGTGCATGGCGACGACATCCTCAGCCACCAGCCCGACTTCGTCTGGGACCCCGACCCCGAGACCGACCACGCGTTCATCGTGATCAAGGGCGACGAGACCGTCGGCGTGGTGATCGTGACCCGCGACGGCGACCTGGCCCGGATCCGCCTCGACTACGTCACCCCGCGCTACCGCGACTTCACGCCCGGCGAGTTCGTCTGGCGGCGCAGCGGCCTGCTCAACGGCCTCGGCATCCGGCACGTCATCACCCCGCCGAACATGGTCAACGCCTACTACGACCGGGTCGGCTTCCGCAGCACCGGCAGCGAGTACGTCCTCGACCTCTAGCTCTAGCCGACGGGCGTCGGCGTGATCGTCACCGTGACGGGCTGCTTCCCCGTGGCCCGGACGAACAGCATCCGGTCGCTCTTCGATCGGGCGGTGCCGTGCTCGACCTCGACGACGTACCCGTCGGGGTAGTGCAACGGGCTGACGAAGATCCTCGTCGGTGCACGGACGGAGCGGTCGGGCCGGTAGAGGTAGTCGAACTCCCCGGTCTCCGGGTCGAAGGACATCTCCAGCGGCGTGCCCGCCGTCGCCTGGGCGTAGGTGCGGACCAGCAGCCGAGCCTTGCCGGTGCGAAGCGTGGTCGGGTCGGCGTCGTCCTCGAACATCCCCTGCGAGTCGCTGTCGGCCGAGGTCGGGTCGTCCCACCCCTTGTAGGCCCAGTGCGCCCAGCCCATCAGGTGCTCGTCGGCGACGGCCGCGTCGATCTCGATCGCCCGCAGGTTGTCGGTCGCGCCCCACTCGCTCATCATCGGCACGGCGTGCATGGTGCGGGACTGATCGAGCGCGTGCTCCTGGCGGGCGCGGTCGAAGTCCCAGCAGGTCTCGATGTCCACCGGCGTCCCACCACCCTGCGACTCCAGGAACACGGCCGGGCAGTAGCTGTGCCACGAGAAGCCGAGCTGGCGCTCCCGGGCCACCGGCTCGAAGAACGTGTCGATCGGCAGGCCGCCGGCGAACTGCTCCGGCTCCCACCAGACGATGTTCTCCCGGTCGACGTCTCGGACCGCGGCCAGTCCCTTCTCCATCGCCGGCTGCAGCTCTTCGGCGTACGACGCCGGGCAGCCGGACGACATGCAGGTCCCCCACTCGCTGCCCATCCACGGCTCGTTGAGCAGGTCGTAGCCCATCAGGTACGGCTGGTCGCGCCACTCCTTCGCCGCGGCTCGCCACGCGCCGGCCCACCCGGTCAGCAGGTCGTCCTCGTCGGCCCAGAAGTTGTCGAAGACCTTCGAGACCTCCGGGGTCCAGTAGCCGCGCGGGAACGGCGCGAGGACGGGCGGCTGCTCGTTGTACGGCGCCGGCCGGATCATCGCCCACTCGGGCACGCCCTCGCCGCCGTACGTCTCGTGCCACTGGTCCTGGTGCATGTCGAGCTGGAGCCAGATGTGCCGGCCGGCCAGCAGGTCGAGCACCCGCTGCACGCCGTCGACGTACGTCGGGTCGAGCACCCCCGGCGCCTCGGGTGTGAGCCCGGCCCACAGCGTCCCCACCCGGGCGGCGTTGAACCCGTGGCGGGCCAGCCAGCGGGCGTCCGCCTCGGTGAAGCCCGCGGCGGTGTCGGGCGGCGTGTACGGGGCGTGCTTGTAGACGAGGTTGAAGCCGTGCACGATCACGACCCGCCCGCGGTGGTCGACGAGCCAGCGTCCTTCTCGTCGGAGCTGAGGCGGCTGTTCGCTGGTCGCCTGCGCCTGCGGCGCTCCCTCCGCTCTCGCCGCGTCGGCCGCGGGCACCAGCGCGAATCCACCGGTCACCAGGGCAAGGACAATCGCGAGCCGTCGTCGGAGCATGTCCGGATCAGACCGTAGCGGCGACCCAGCGGTCCAGGGTCGCCTTCGCGGCACCGGAGTCGACGGCCTCCGTCGCCTTCGCCAGCCCGGCGGCCAGCGCCGTCGCCGGCTCGCTGCCGGGCTCGTCGTACACCGCGAGCGCGGCGCCGGCGTTGAGCAGCACGGCGTCGCGCACCGCGCCGGTCTCGCCGTCGAGCAGCCGGCGTACGACGTCGGCGTTGTGCGCGGCGTCGCCGCCGCGCAGCGCCTCGGTGGTGCCGCGGGCGATGCCGAAGTCGGCGACGACGTCGGCGTTGTGCGCCGCGTCGCCGCCGCGCAGCGCCTCGGTGGTGCCGCGCGGCGATGCCGAGGTCGGCCGGGTCGAGCGCGCTCTCGCGGACCTCGCCCTCGTGCACCCACCAGACCCGCGAGGTGGTGGTCGTGGTCAGCTCGTCGAGCCCGTCGTCGCCGCGGAAGACCCAGGCGTCGACGCCGCGCCGGGCGAACACGCCGGCCATCACCGGCGCCATCCGCGGGTCGGCGCAGCCGATCGCCTGGGCGCCGGCGCGGGCCGGGTTGGTCAGCGGGCCGAGGAAGTTGAACGTCGTGCCGATGCCGAGCTCGCGGCGGGGCACCGCGGCGTGCCGCATCGCCGGGTGGAAGGCGGCCGCGAAGCAGAACGTGATGCCGGCCTCCTCGGCCACCTCGGCGACCCGCGCCGGCGGCGAGGTCGAGCCGGATGCCGAGCGCTCTCGAGCACGTCGGCGGAGCCGGACTGCGAGGACGCCGACCGGTTGCCGTGCTTGACCACGCGCGCGCCGGCGCCGGCGGCGACGATCGCGGCCATCGTGGAGATGTTGACCGACATCGACCGGTCGCCGCCGGTGCCGACGACGTCGAGCAGCCGGCCCGGGATCGAGATCGGCGTCGCGACGGCGTACATCGCCTCGACCAGGCCGGTGACCTCGTCGATGGTCTCGCCCTTGGCGCGCAGCGCGACCGCGAAGCCGGCGATCTGCGCGGGCGTCGCCTCGCCGGAGAGGATCTCGCCCATCGCCCAGGCGGTCTGCTCCGCGCTGAGGTCCGTGCCGGCGACGAGCGCGCCGAGGACCTCGGGCCAGGCCGTCATCGGCCGATCCTAGGCAGCGTCACCTGCGCGCGGGCACGCGCGAGCGCAGCAGGGAGACCACCGTCTCGGCCAGCTGGATCGGGTCCAGCGGGTGCGGTACGGCGGCCTCGGCGCGCGACCAGGTCGCCAGCCAGGCGTCCTGCGGCCGGCCGGTCAGCACGACCACCGGCGGGCACTGGTAGATCTCGTCCTTGAGCTGCTTGGCGATGCCCATGCCACCGGCGGGGACGGCCTCGCCGTCGAGGATCGCCAGGTCGATGCCGCCGGCGTCCATGTTCTGGATGACGACCGGCTCGGTCGCGACCTCGACGTACTCGAGCTCGGGCAGGTCGGGGTGCGGTCGCCGGCCGAGGGCCAGGATGACCTGCTGGCGGGTGTTCACGTCGTCGCTGTAGACGAGCACCTGCAGAGGGGCGGTCCGGGTGGTCGAGTCGCTCACGGCCGCGATGCTACCCGTCGGCGTCCGCGTCGCTGGCGCGCCGCCGCACGTTCTCGCGCCTCGAGCAGGTCCAGCCGCCGGTCCTCGCGGGCTGCCTCCTTCATCGACGCGCGCACCCACTGGGTGAACAGCACCCCGAAGAGGACCAGCGCGACCAGGTCGCCCGAGCCCCAGAGGATGCCGCCGGCGAGGTGCTGGTCGTCGTACGGGTCGGGCAGCCAGGACGCCCATCGGGCCGTCGTGCAGCGCGGGGTAGTGCGCCGCCGCCGAGCAGCGTCGTCTGGCCCATGATCGTGACGCCGAGGAACGCGTGGAACGGCAGCGTCAGCACCACCAGCAGCATCCGGAACGGGTAGCTGACCCGGCCCGGCACCGGGTCGACGCCGATGATCGGCCAGAAGAACAGGCAGCCGACCAGCACCAGGTGCACGTGCATCATCTCGTGGAGGTACGTCGAGTCGAGGGTGGCGGCGTACCAGCCGGAGAAGTAGAGCGCCCACGGCGAGATCACGTAGAGCAGGAACGTCAGCGGCGGGAACGACAGCACCTTCGCGACCCGGGAGTGCAGCGCGACCAGCAGCCAGCGCCGCGGCCGCGCCGGCAGCGTGCGCAGCGCGAGCGTCACCGGCGCGCCGAGCGCGAGCGCCATCGGCACCAGCATCGACAGCACCATGTGCTGGACCATGTGCACGCTCAGCAGCGTCGTGTCGTACGCCGCCAGCGCCGGACGAGGTCGCGAAGTAGAACAGCCCCATCCCGACCACGCACGAACGACAGCGTCCGGCCCCACGGCCAGCGGTCCCCGCGGCGGCGCAGGGTGCGCACGCCCGAGCAGGTAGAGACCGACCACCCAGACCGTGATCACGAACGGGACCGGGGCCAGCGCCCACTCCGCCGAAGACGGCCCCGAGGGTGAACCGGGGAAGGTCCGGACCGGTGTCCTGGAGGGCGATCACGAGGGCGTCGACGGGAGGATCGGCACGCTGTGAACTTTATGACCCCGAAACACAGGGGGTCGGGGTGCCCTCGTCCTCAGGTCACGACATAATGACGCCCGTGGCGACAGCAACAGCGATTCCGGCCTCCCGACTGCACGGGCACCACGACCGACCGAGCATGGTCAGCGTCGGCACGATCATCTGGCTCTCCAGCGAGCTGATGTTCTTCGCGGCCCTGTTCGCGTCGTACTTCACGATCCGCGCGGTCAGCCCCGAGCTGTGGGCCGAGAACACCGCGCTGCTGAACGTCCCGTTCGCCACGGTCAACACCACGATCCTGGTGCTGTCCTCGGTCACCTGCCAGCTCGGCGTGTTCGCCGCCGAGCGCGGCCAGGTCGGCCGCACCGGCTCGGTCCTGAACGTCAAGGGCTGGGGCCTGCGCGAGTGGTTCATCCTCACCTACGTCATGGGCGCGATCTTCATCGCCGGCCAGGCCATCGAGTACGCCGCGCTGGTCACGCGAGGGCGTCACGATCCAGGACTCGGCGTACGGCACGATGTTCTACCTCACCACCGGCTTCCACGGCCTCCACGTGACCGGCGGCCTGATCGCCTTCCTCTTCGTGCTCGGCCGCACCTACGTCGCGCGCAAGTTCACCCACGAGCAGGCCGTCAGCGCGATCGTCGTGTCCTACTACTGGCACTTCGTCGACGTCGTGTGGATCGGCCTGTTCGCGACGATCTACCTCGTCAAGTAGCCCCAGCAGACCGATCTACCGCAAGGACACAACGTGCGTCTCCTGAATCGTTCCGCAGGCCGGCTCTCCCGGCACCGCCGCGGCCCGCTCGCCGGCCTGGTGGTCCTGCTGCTCGGCCTGCTGCTGACCGGCGGTCTCTACACCGCCTTCTCCCCCGCCCAGGCCGGGCCAGCCGAGAGCCGACGCGGAGCAGATCGCGCAGGGCCGCGAGCTCTTCCTCGTCGGCTGCGCCTTCTGCCACGGCCAGAACGGCGAGGGCATGCTGTCACCGAGCGGCGGCAACCAGCTCGGCCCGTCGCTGGTCGGCGTCGGCGCCGCCGCGGTCGACTTCCAGGTCGGCACCGGCCGGATGCCGATGGCCCAGCCCGGCGCCCAGGTCCCGAGCAAGCCGCGCGATCTACACCGACGAGGAGATCGCCGCGCTCGCGGCGTACGTCGCCTCGCTCGGCCCCGGCCCGGCGATCCCCGACGAGAGCGACTACAGCCTCGAGGGCCTCACCGACGAGGAGCGCGAGGCAGGCGATCGTCCGCGGCGGCCAGATCTTCCTGACCAACTGCACCGCCTGCCACAACTTCGACGGCTCCGGCGGCGCGCATGCCGCGCGGCGGCTACGCCCCGAACCTCCGCGGCGTCGAGCCGCAAGCACATCTACGAGGCGCATGCTGACCGGCCCGCAGGCGATGCCGAACTTCTCCAACGGCAACCTCACGCCCGAGGACAAGCGCGACGTCATCGCCTACCTCGACTCGCTCGAGGAGAGCCCGAACTACGGCGGCTTCGGCCTCGGCGGCCTCGGCCCGGTGCCCGAGGGCCTGTTCGCCTGGCTGGTCGGCATCGGCCTGCTGCGTCGGCGCCGCGGTCTGGATCGCCGCCCACACCACCCGCTCGAACAAGAAGAAGGCGGACGCGTGAGCGACCCACGACCCGTCCGACGAGCCACGGCCACGACGAGCCGGTCGACGACGAACCTCCCGGACCCGGCGGTGCCGACGACCTGTACGCCAACCCGGGCCTCCCCGAGCACCACTGGCGGCCGACCGACGTCGACCCGAAGGCCGAGAAGCGCGCCGAGCGCCAGGTCGCGACCCTGTTCGGGCTGTCCGCGGTCTGCACGGTCCTGCTGTCGTCTCCTACTTCGCCTTCGAGATCGGCGACGACCCGGACGCTGATCGGCGGCTTCGGCGCCTCCAACCTCGACGCTCGGCCTGTCCCTGGCCGGCGCCCTGCTGTTCATCGGCATCGGCATCATCCAGTGGGCCCGCAAGCTGATGGCCGACCACGAGATCGTCGAGATGCGCCACCCGGCCGCGTCCTCCGACGAGGACCGCGAGGCGACGCTCGCTGGCGCTCAACACCGGCATCGAGGAGTCCGGCATCGGCCGGCGTCCGCTGGTCCGCAACTCGCTGCTCGGCGCGGTCGGCCTGCTCGGCCTGCCCGCCGTCGTGATGCTGCGCGACCTCGGCCCGACCGCCGCGCCAGGTCGGACCGGCAGAAGCTCGACTACCCCGGCGCCGGCATCGAGCACACCATCTGGGCGAAGGGCATGCGCGTCGTCCGCGACGTCACCGGCACCCCGATCCGGCCCGGCCGACATGGAGATCGGCGACCTGGTCAACGGCGAGCCCGCGGGCATCTTCGACGGCGGCGAGGACGGCGAGCCGCTCGAGGGCGTCGTCCTCCAGATCAACAAGTCCAAGGGCGCGGTGGTCATCGTCCGGATGGAGCCCGACGACATCATCCCCGGCCGAGGGCCGGGAGAACTGGTCGGTCGACGGCATCCTCTGCTACTCGAAGATCTGCACCCACGTCGGCTGCCCGATCTCCCTGTACGAGCGGACCGACCCACCACCTGCTCTGCCCCTGCCACCAGTCGACGTTCGACCTGGCCGACACGGCCAAGGTCGTCTTCGGCCCGGCGGCCCGCGCGCTGCCCCAGCTGCCGCTGGCGGTCGACGACGAGGGCTACCTCGTCGCGACGGAGCGACTTCGACGAACCTGTCGGACCGAGCTTCTGGGAGCGTGGCTGATCATGGACACCAGCAAGGTCGCCAACAGCAACACCGACGACCGCGGCGACGGCCAAGAAGCCGAGCCGCATCGGCGCCGTCGCCGAACTGGGCCGACGAGCGCCTCGGCCTCGCGGCGCTGGGCAAGAAGCAGCTCCGCAAGGTCTTCCCCGACCACTGGTCGTTCATGCTCGGCGAGATCGCGCTGTGGAGCTTCGTCGTCCTGCTCCTGACCGGCGTGTTCCTGACCCTGTGGTTCACGCCCGAGCATGGGCGAGGTCCAGTACAACGGCTCCTACGAGCAGCTGCGCGGCATCCACATGTCCGAGGCCTTCGCCTCGACCCTGAACATCTCGTTCGACGTCCGCGGCGGCCTGCTGATGCGGCAGATGCACCACTGGGCCGCGATGCTCTTCGTCGCCTCGATGATGGTCCACCTGCTCCGCGTGTTCTTCACCGGCGCGTTCCGCAAGCCGCGCGAGCTCAACTGGGTGATCGGCTCGCCTGCTGCTGCTCCTCGGCACCCTCGAGGGCTTCACCGGCTACTCGCTGCCCGACGACCTGCTCTCCGGCACCGGCGTCCGCGCCGCGGACGGCTTCATCAAGGCCAGCCCGGTCGTCGGCACCTACATGTCGTTCTTCCTCTTCGGCGGCGAGTTCCCGGGTGAGTCGATCATCCCGCGGCTCTACACCGTCCACGTGCTGCTGATCCCGGGCCTGCTGCTGGCGCTGATCGCCGCCCACATGCTGCTGCTCGTCTACCACAAGCACACGCAGTGGCCCGGTCCCGGCCGCACCGAGAAGAACGTCGTGGGCTACCCGATGCTCCCGGTGTACGCCGCCAAGGCCGGCGGCTTCTTCTTCATCGTCTTCGGCGTCATCGCCCTGATGGGGGCGCTGCTGACGATCAACCCGGTCTGGAAGTACGGCCCGTACGACCCGTCCAAGGTGACCGCGGGCTCCCAGCCCGACTGGTACATGGGCTGGCCGGACGGCGCGCTGCGGATCATGCCCGGCCTGGAGACGCACATCTGGGGCGTCACGATCAGCTGGAACGTGATGCTGCCGATCCTGATCCTGCCGGTCGTGATGTTCACGATCCTGATGCTGCTGCCGTTCCTCGAGGCCTGGATCACCGGCGACAAGCGTGAGCACCACCTGCTGGAGCGCCCGCGCAACGCGCCGACCCGGACCGCGCTGATGGTGGCGCTGATGACGATGTACGGCCTCTTCTGGGCCGCCGGCGGCAACGACATCATCGCGATCACGCTGAACTCGTCGATCAACCAGATCACGTACTTCCTGCGGGCCGCGGTCTTCATCGGCCCGGTCATCGCGTTCATCATCACCCGGCGCTGGTGCATCTCGCTGCAGCGCAAGGACAACGAGACGCTGCTGCACGGCTACGAGACCGGCATCATCATGCGCTCCCCCGAGGGCGGCTACTCCGAGAAGCACCTGCCGCTGCCCGAGTCGCGGGCCTACACGCTCACCGCCCGCGACCGCGACCCGGTGCTGAACGGCGCGCCGACCGACGGCGTCGACGAGAACGGCATCCCCGCTCCCGCCGACGGCCGGATCGCCGCGCTGCGGCACCGGCTCCGGACGCTGTGGTACGCCGACAACATCCAGAAGCCGACCGCCGAGGAGCTCTCGGAGGGCCACCACCACGCCGAGCACGAGCACGAGCTCCAGGCGTCGATGGACGGCCACGCGGCCGACGGCCACCAGTTCGACGGCCACCACCTGGTCGAGGACGAGCACCTGCGCGGCCACTGATCGCCGGCACGACCCTTCGAGGCCGCCCCACTCCCCCACGGGAGTCGGGCGGCCTCGGTGTTTCTGGGCCTGCGTCTGGACACGGTCGGGTGATCGGTCCGGCGTCGACTGGCTCGGCGGTGAGCTGTCCACCTCTCCGGCGGCCGATTCGGTGGATGACCTCGACCGCCGGCCCGACCTGCCCGCCGGGTGGCCGCCGGCTCAGCTCGAGCGCGGAGCCCTGGCGGTAGTCGCGGAACGACTCGTTCCAGTCGCCGTAGCCGTTGTCGAGGGTCATCGGCTTGTCGGTGCCGGTGTACTCGACGACGTCGCCGCGGCGGGTCATCGCGTAGAGCCAGGCGGCGTTCTCGGTGCTCATGCCGGTGCAGCCGTGGGAGACGTTGGCGTAGCCCTGGGAGCCGACCGACCACGGGGCGGCGTGGATGAACTCGCCGGAGTAGGTCAGCCGCATCGCCCACTGGACGTCGTCGATGTTGTAGGCGTCCGTCGCCGGTGATGCCGACGGTCTCGGAGTTCATCCGCTTGGACGTCGAACTTCTCGATGATCACCTTGGTGCCGGAGCGGGTGGTGAAGCCGGCTGCTTGCCGGTGGTGATCGGGATGGTGCGCAGCAGCTTGCCGTTGCTGAAGACCTTCATCTGGTGGGTCTTCGCGTCGACCTTGTAGACGTGCGCGTCGCCGACGTGGAAGTCGAGCTCGCGGCTCTCCTGGCCGTAGATGCCGTTGCCGGCCGCGACGCTGTTGACGTCGACGTCGACGTGGACGTCGGTGCCGGGCTGCCAGTACGTCTTCGGGCGCCAGTGCGCCTCGTTGTCGCTCATCCAGTGCCAGGAGCCCGCCTGCTGCCGGCGTGGAGGTGACCGTCATGTGCTTCTCGAACGCCGCCTTGTCGGTCACCGGCAGGTCGAACGTGACGATCACCGGCATGCCGACGCCGACGGTCTCGTCGGCCAGCGGCGCCACCGACGGGTAGGTCTGCTCGTCGAGGGTGAGGTCCTGGGTGCTGAACGACGACTTGCGGGTGACCTGGCTGGCCGTCCGTCGCGGGTGGCCGACGGTCGTGACGACGTACGTCGTGCCGGGCTCGAGCCGGTCGGTCGCGGTCCAGCTGCTGCCGTCCGGCCGAGACGTCGCCGGCGAGCTGCGCCGGCCGCGGAGGTCACCGTCGACCGAGTCGATGCGTGCCGCCCTCGGCCGTCGACCGCGAGCTCGCTCGTCGACCGGCGACGTCGGTGGCGCCCTTCTCGATGCTGGAGGCCAGCTCGAACGGCGGCGACCTCGCGGCGCTCGGCGAGCCGTCTCGGACGGCTCGTCCGCGCTCACACCGGGCAGTGCGTCATCGGCCTCGCAGGCCGTCAGGGCGAACGCGCGCCAGGACAGCGCCACGAGTCGCCGCCGAGTGCAGGCGAAGACGTCGGTCGGACATGCTGGAGACTCCCCGTGACGAGCGTGCGTGGTCGTTCGACCAGCGTAACCGGGCATCCCCAGAGCGCCGATTCGGCGCGACGTGAGAGTCGACTCAGGTACGAACTCAGTGCGCGTGCTCGCCGCGGTAGTACTCGAAGATCCAGCCGCACAGCGCCAGCGCGCCGAGCGACCACGCCGATGATGAACAGCCACCAGGCGCCCACGCGATGCCGAACACGCACACGCCGAGCGTCGAGCGCGCACCACAGCGGCCACCAGGAGTACGGCGGGAAGAAGCCCAGCTCGCCCGCGCCGTCGGCGATCTCGCCGTCCTTGCGGTCCTCCGGACGCGGGTCCATGTTCTTGGCGTGGAAGCCGAGGTAGAGGGTCACCATGCGGAGAGCAGGGTGGTCATCACCAGCGCGGAGGTGCCCGTCCAGTCACCGGTGATGAACCAGTACGCCGGGCTGACCAGCACGAAGAAGATCGTGCAGATCGCGAAGATCCAGGCCTCGGACTTCATCAGGCGTCGCCCTCCGGGTCGTCGTTGCGGTCGCGCAGCATCTCCTCGCGACCCTCCATGTCGGGCGCGTCGGCGGGTCCGCCGTCGCGCGCCGCCTCGTTCTCCTCGAGCTCGATCGCCGCGACCTCCGGGTGGTGCAGGTCGAACGCCGGCGACTCGGAGCGGATCCGCGGGATGCGTGACGAAGTTGTGCCGCGGCGGCGGGCAGCTGGTGGCCCACTCGAGCGAGCGGCCCCAGCCCCACGGGTCGTCGGTGTTGACCAGCGGCGCCTGGCGCGAGACGTAGACGTTGTAGAGGAACGGCAGCGTCGAGGCACCGAGCAGGAACGCACCGATCGTCGACACCTGGTTGAGCGTGGTGAAGCCGTCGTCGGGCAGGTAGTCGGCGTAGCGACGCGGCATGCCCTCGACACCGACCCAGTGCTGGACCAGGAAGGTCAGTGTGGAAGCCGATGAACAGCAGCCAGAAGTGCAGCTTGCCGAGGCGCTCGTCGAGCATCCGCCCGGTCATCTTCGGCCACCAGAAGTAGAAGCCCGCGAACATCGCGAACACCACGGTGCCGAAGACGACGTAGTGGAAGTGCGCGACCACGAAGTAGGAGTCGGACACGTGGAAGTCCAGCGGCGGGCTGGCCAGGATGATGCCGGTCAGGCCACCGAAGAGGAACGTCGTGAGGAAGCCGATCGACCAGAGCATGGGCGTGTCGAAGGACAGGGATCCGCCCCACATCGTGCCGATCCAGTTGAAGAACTTCACTCCTGTCGGCACGGCGATCAGGAACGTCATGCCGGAGAAGAACGGCAGGTCGACGGCGCCGGTGACGAACATGTGGTGCGCCCACACGGCGACCGAGAGGATCGCGATGCCGAGCGTCGCGCCGACCAGGCCGATGTAGCCGAAGATCGGCTTGCGGCTGAAGACCGGCAGGATCTCGGTCACGATGCCGAAGAACGGCAGCGCGATGATGTAGACCTCGGGGTGCCCGAAGAACCAGAACAGGTGCTGCCACAGGATCGCGCCGCCGTGGGCGGTGTCGAAGACGTGGGCGCCGAGCAGGCGGTCGGCCTCGAGCGAGAGCAGCGCGCCGGCGAGGACCGGGAACGCGATCAGCACGAGCAGGCTGGTGACCAGGGTGTTCCAGACGAAGATCGGCATCCGGAACATCGTCATGCCGGGCGCGCGCATGCAGATGATCGTGGTGATGAAGTTGACCGCACCGAGGATGGTGCCGAGACCGGCCATCCACAGACCCATGATCCAGAGGTCACCACCGACACCCGGCGAGCGGACGGCGTCGGAGAGCGGCGTGTAGGCGAACCAGCCGAAGTCGGCGGCGCCCGCGGGGTCAGGAAGCCGGAGGCGGCGATCAGGCCGCCGAACAGGAACAGCCAGTAGCTGAACATGTTCAGCCGCGGGAACGCGACGTCGGGCGAGCCGATCTGCAGCGGCATGATCACGTTGCCGAAGCCGAAGAACAGCGGCGTCGCGAACAGCAGCAGCATGATCGTGCCGTGCATCGTGAAGAGCTGGTTGTAGAGCTCGTCGTTGACGACCTGCATGCCCGGGTAGGCGAGCTCGGAGCGGATCAGCATGGCCATCAGGCCGCCGACCATGAACCAGGCGAACGACGTGACCGAGGTACAGCTTGCCGATCAGCTTGTGGTCGGTGGTCGTGAGGATCCGGGCGACCTGCTCGCCCAGCGTCGGGCGCGACGGCGACGCTGGTCGGGTGTGCGGCTGTGGCGGTCACTCCGCCCCCTCCTCGGACTCGTCGCCGGACTCGAGCCCGGCCTGGGTGCTGGCGTACTCGCCACCGAGCAGCGGCAGCTCGGACGTCGGCGCCGGCGTCCTCGAGCGTCCTGCGAGGTAGCGCGTCGTACTCCTCCTGGCTGACGACCTCGACGTTGAAGAGCATCCGCGAGTGGTAGACGCCGCAGAGCTCGTAGCACTTGCCGCGGAAGTCGCCCTCGCGGTCGGCGTGATCGCGTAGTGGTTCACGCGGCCGGGGATGACGTCCATCTTCATCAGGAAGCCGGGCACGCCGAAGTCGTGGATGACGTCGGGCGAGTGCAGGTTGAAGCGCGTGGTCACGCCGACCGGCAGGCACGAGCGTCGGGATCGTGCGAGCCGGTGCCGGCGGTGTAGACGTACGACGTAGTACGGGAACTCGTCGTCGTACGAGGTCGTCGTCGGCGGAGCGGTCCATCTCACCGACGCCGTAGTTGAACGTCCACGACCACTGCTGGCCGATGACCTCGATGCGTGTTGTCGACCGGGCCGCGGTCGTCGTCGAGGACGAAGTTCTGCGTCTCCACGGTGTGGGCGAAGAACACGATCACCATGATGACCGGCGCGATCGTGTAGAAGATCTCGAGCGGCAGGTTGTAGCGCGTCTGCACCGGGATCTCGTCGTCGCTGCGGCGGCGGAAGCGGAAGATCGCGTAGAAGATCAGTGCCCACACGACGACGCCGGTGAGCAGCGCGGCGATCCACGCGCCCTGCCACAGGCTCAGGATGTGCTCGCCCTGCACGGACGCGGGGTCCGGCATCGCGAAGCGCTCCCACTCGCCCTGGGTCTCCGTCGAGCAGCCAGCCGAGCACCAGCACACTGATGCCCAGGCGGCAGGCGGCCATGCGACGATGCCCGGCTTCCGGCCGCACGCTTGGGGAGTTGCAGACCAACGATCTGAGCCTCTCTCTCAACGATCACGGATAGGTCGAACACTATCGGAATCGCACCGCCGCGATCAGCCGGTGGGGCACCCGGTACGTTCGGCGTGTGCGAAATGCCGCGGCGGCTACCTCGACTCGGCTTCCTCGGAGCCGCTGCACCCGGCCGCCCGCGAGACGCTGCTCGCGGCGCTCGAGCGCGGGTACGCCGATCCGCGCCGGCTGCACGGCCCGGCCGCGACGCCCGGCTGCTGCTCGACAACGCCCGCGCCGTGGTCGCCGAGTGCCTCGGGGTGCGCCCGGACGAGGTCACGCTTCACCTCCTCCGGGCACCGACGCCGTGCACCGCGGCCTGCTGGGCCGTCCGACGCGGCGACGCGCCGGTCGCGTACGCCGCCGTCGAGCACTCGGCGGTGGTGCACGCCGCCGCCTGGGCCGGCGCCGAGCCGGTCGTCGTTCCCGTCGACCGGCTCGGGCGCGTCGACCCCGCCGGGTTCGGCGCCCCCGCGAGCGTGGTCGCCGTCCAGTCCGCCAACCACGAGGTCGGCACCGTCCAGCCGGTGGCCGACCTCGACGTCGCCGCGTACCGCTCTTCGTCGACGCCTGCGCCTCGATGGGCCGGCTCCCCCTCCCCGACCGGCTGGGACGCGCTGGCCGGGTCGGCCCACAAGTGGGGCGGGCCGGCCGGCGTCGGCGTGCTGCTGGTCCGCAAGGGCGTGCGCTGGGTCAACCCGTTCCCGGCGACGACCGGTCGACGAGCGCGACGGGTTCGCGAACGTCCCGGCGGCGCTGGCCGCCGCGGCCGCGCTCCAGGCCGTCGTGGCGGAGCGCGACGAGGTCAACGCCCGCCAGTTCGCCCTGGTCGACCGGATCCGCGCCGCGGCCGCCGAGATCCCCGACGTCGAGGTGGTCGGCGACCCGGTCGACCGGCTCCCCCACCTGGTGACGTTCTCCTGCCTGTACGTCGACGGCGAGGCGCTGGTGACCGAGCTCGACAAGCGGGGGTTCGGCGTCGCCAGCGGCTCGGCGTGCACCGCGTCGACCCTCGCGCCCAGCCACGTGCTCGAGGCGATGGGCGTGCTCACCCACGGCAACGTCCGGGTCTCGCTGACCCGCGACACCACCGAGGCGGACGTCGACGGCTTCCTCGCCGTGCTCCCCGAGGTGGTCCGCGACCATCCGCGCCGAGGTCGGGCTGTGAGTGACGGCGGACCTCGAGCTCGACTGCCGCGGGATGCTCTGCCCGCTGCCGATCATCGAGCTCGGCAAGCGGTACGCCGAGGTGCCGGTCGGCGGCCTGGTCGCGGTGGTCGCCGACGACGTCGCCGCCCGCACCGACGTACCGGCGTGGTGCCGGATGCGCGCGCAGGAGTACGTCGGCGAGGACACCGCGGACGACGGCACGCCGCGCTACGTGGTCCGCCGCATCAACTGATCCGGGTCGATCGTCTGCCCGACCAGCTCCCGCAGCTCGTCGGCGGCGTCCCACTCGTTGACGTGCATCCCGCCGAGCACCCGGCCGTCGTCGTGCCAGAACACCACCGCCTGGCGCCCATCGAGGTCGCCGCGGACCACCACGTCGTCGAGGTGCTCGCGCGGCACGTGCCCGACGTACTCCATGCCGAGGTCGTACTGGTCGGTGAAGAAGTACGGCGTGCGCTCGTACGCCTCGCCGGCGCCCAACAGGTTGCGGGCGGCCGCCTTCCCCTGCTCGATCGCGTTGTCCCAGTGCTCGACGCGGATCCGCCCGAGCCGGGGGTGGTCGTGGGCGGCGATGTCGCCCGCGGCGTAGATCTGCGGATCCGAGGTGCGCAGGGTCGCGTCGACCAGCACGCCGTTGTCGACGTCCAGGCCGGCGTCGCGGGCCAGGTCGACCCGCGGCGCCGCGCCGACCGCGACCAGCACCAGGTCGGCGGGCACCGGCGGGGTGCCCTCGAAGGACGTGTCGAGGCGCAGGTCGACGCCGTGCTCGCGGTGCAGGTCGGCGAACATCCGCCCGATCCGCTCCCCCATCACGCTCAGCAGCGGCTGGGAGTGCGGCTCGACGACGGTCACCTCGCAGCCGGCGGCGCGGGCCGCCGCGGCCGCCTCCAGCCCGATCCACCCGCCACCGACGATGACCAGCCGGGGCTTCTCGAGCAGCCGGGCGCGCAGGTCGCGGGAGTCGTCGCGGGTGCGCAGGTACGCCACCTCCGCACCGTCGACCGCCAGCCGGCGCGGCTCCGACCCGGTCGCGAGCAGCAACGACTCGTAGCCGACCTCGCCGGTCTCGGTGACGGCCACCCGGCGGTCCCGGTCGATCGCCGACACCGCGGCCGAGGTGCGCACGTCGACGCCGCGGTCGTCGTACCACCCCTGGTCGTGGACGCCGGTCGCGTCCGGCTCCTTGGCGCCCAGCAGCACGTCCTTGGACAGCGGCGGCCGGTGGTACGGCAGGTGCGGCTCGGCCCCGAGCAGCACCAGGTCGCCGTCGTACCCCTGCTCGCGCAGCTCCTCGACCGCGCTGGCTCCGGCCAGCCCGGCTCCGACGATCACGATGGTCATCTCGTCACCTCCGGGCTACCTGTACCCGGTCGGGCAGGGTTCAGCCGAGGCTCTTGAGGTGCGGCTCGACGTCGGCCGCCGCCTCGACGCCGTAGGAGTCCTCGACCCGGGCCAGGAACTGCGCCGGCGTGAAGGCGTACTCCTGGGTGCCGACCGTCTCCACGACGTACGCCGCGAGCACGCAGCCGACCTGGGCGGCCCGCTCGAGGCCGACCTGCCAGGCCATCGCGGCCAGGAAGCCGGCGCGGAAGGCGTCGCCGACGCCGGTGGGCTCGACCGCCACCACGTTGCGCGCGGCCGGGAGCTCGATCGGCGCCTCGCCGCGCCGGGTGATCCGGACGCCGTCCTTGCCGAGCGTCGTGACCTGGATGCCGACCCGGGCGAGCACCTCGTCGGCCGACCAGCCGGTCTTCTGCTCGATCATGTGCGACTCGTACTCGTTCGAGAACAGGATCGCCGCGCCGTCGATCAGCTTGCGGATCAGCTCGCCGTCGCTGAACGCGAGCTGCTGGCTCGGGTCGGCGATGAACGGGTAGCCGCGCTGGCGGCACTCGTCGGTGTGGCGGAGCATCCCGTCGGGGTCGTCGGCGCCGATCAGGACGTAGTCGGGAGCGCCGACGCTGCTCGACGACCGGGGCCAGCTCGATCAGCCGGGCCTCGCTCATCGCGCCCGGGTAGAACGACGCGATCTGCGCGCCGGTCGGGTCGGTGGTGCACACGAACCGGGCGGTGTGCCGGGTGTCCGAGATGCGCACGTGCGAGCAGTTGACGTTGTGCCGCTCCAGCCAGGAGCGGTAGTCGGCGAAGTCCTCGCCGGCCGCGCCCACCAGCACCGGCCGGAGGCCGAGCTGGCCGAGGCCGAAGCACATGTTGGCCGCCACGCCGCCGCGGCGGATCTCCAGGTCGTCGACCAGGAAGGAGACCGAGAGCTTGTCCAGCTGCTCGACCACGAGGGAGTCGGCGAACTTGCCCTGGAAGCGACATCAGGTGGTCGGTGGCGATGGAGCCCGCGATGAGGAGCGACATGACACGGCAGACTACCGAGCGAGTACCGCTAGGAGTACCAATCGGTAGCCCCTAGCGTCGGTCACATGAGCGACCTGCGACTCGCCTACGACGACCCCTCGACGCCCGCCGAGATGCACGCCGACGCCGCGCCGTGCGCGAGGTGCTCAACCTCGAGCGCGCAGCGCGCACGGCCATCCAGCCGGCGCCGTCGATCTACTTCGAGGACTACCCCCGCGAGCTGCCGAAGCGCGAGATCGAGATCTCCGAGGCCGCCGCCCGGCTGGCCGGCGCCCTGCACCTCCAGCTCGACGGCGACTGACCGACCCACAGACGTACGAAAGCCCCCTCCCGGTGACCGGGAGGGGGCTTTCGCTCGTTCAGATCAGTGGAAGCTGTCGCCGCAGGCGCAGGAGCCGGTGGCGTTCGGGTTGTCGATCGTGAAGCCCTGCTTCTCGATGGAGTCGACGAAGTCGATCATCGCGCCGTTGAGGTAGGGGACGCTCATCCGGTCGACGACGACGGACACGCCGTCGAAGTCGGTGACGACGTCGCCGTCGAGGGTGCGCTCGTCGAAGAAGAGCTGGTAGCGGAGGCCGGAGCAGCCGCCCGGCTGCACCGAGATCCGCAGCGCGAGGTCGTCACGACCCTCCTGCTCGAGAAGGCTCTTCACCTTGGCCGGCGGCGACCGGCGCTCAGGTTGATCTGGTCGGTGCGGCGCTCGGTGGTGGTCTCGACCTGCTCGGTCATGTGCGGTTCTCCCAAGGTCGGGAAGGAGGTCTGTTACTTGCCTCAATGGTCGCACACGGGCGGTTATTCCCGACTCCACGTGCGCGCCACCCGCGCGGCCAGGTCGGCCAGCGCGCCGGCGGGGTCCGCGAACGCGCGCTCCTCCCCCACCAGGTCGACCAGCGAGTACGCCGACTCGACGCCCAGCGCCCGCATCTCCCGCGACCCGACCAGCACCTGCCCGGCGAGCGCCACGCAGGGCCGCAGCGCCTCGGCGGCGATCTCGGCGACGCCGTACGGCACCTTGCCGGAGCGGCTGGAGAAGTCGAACGCGCCCTCCCCGGTGATGACCAGGTCGGCGGCGCGGGCCCGCTCGGCCAGCCGCACCGCGTCGGCGACCAGGCCGATGCCCGGCTCCCGGGTGCCGCCGAGCAGCAGCAGCGCGAAGCCGAGCCCGCCGGCGGCGCCGGCACCCTTCTCCAGCGCGACCCGGCGGTCGGTGGCCGCGGCGAACTCCTCGAGCCAGCCGTCGAGCGACCGGCAGCCGCTCCTCGGGGATCCCCTTCTGCGGGCCGAACACCTTGGTCGCGCCGAACATCCCGGTCAGCGGGTTGTCCACGTCGCTGGCGGCGACCAGCTCGACGTCGAAGGCCGGCAGCTCGACCGTCGTGATGTCCGACCAGCCCGGCCGCGCCGCCGGCGAGCGGGCGGTCGGCGGTCGCGCCGAGCGCGCCGAGCAGCCCGGCACCGCCGTCGTTGGTGCCGCTGCCGCCGAGCCCGACCACGATCCGGGTCGCGCCCGCGTCGATCGCGGCGAGGATCAGCTCGCCGACGCCGTACGTCGTGGCGGTCTCGGCGTCCCTCGGCCGCCGGTGAGGTGGAGGCCGCACGCCTGCGCGGACTCGACGTACGCCGTGGCGCCGTCGAGCAGGAACGTCGCCGGCGTCGGCTCGCCGTGCGGGCCGCGGACCGTGACGGCCAGGAGCTCGCCGCCGAGCGCGGCGTGCAGCACGTCGACGAAGCCCGGGCCCGCCGTCGGCCATCGGCGCCAGGTCGAGCTCGTCGCCGGGCGCGTGGCGGCGCCAGCCCTCGGCGATCGCCTCGGCCGCCTCGACCGCGGTGAGCGTGCCGGCGAACTTGTCGGGTGCCACCAGAACTCGCATGCGGGCATTGTCGCCTGCCCCCTACGGTGACCGCGTGGGAGACCTGACGATCCGCCCGATGACCACCGACGACGTCCCGGCCGCCGAGCGGGTCAGCGACGAGGGCTTCTTCGAGCTCGACACCCGGATGCGGCAGGACTCCGAGCCCGCAGCCGCAGCGGCGCTCCGACGCGCACCGCGCCACCTGGATCGAGCGCACGCGACACTTCGTCGCGCACCGACCCCGGCGGCTGCTGGGTCGCCGAGGACGAGACCGGCATCGTCGGGATCGCCACGTCGTTCCGCCGCGAGACGCTGTGGTGCCTGGCGACGTACGCCGTGCTGCCGGACCGCCAGGGCCAGGGCATCGGCAAGCCGCTGCTGGCCGCGGCGATGACACCACGGCCGCGCCTGCACCCGCGGGATGCTCTCGGCCTCGGCGGACCCCAAGGCGGTCCGGATCTACCACCAGGCGGGCTTCGAGCTGCACCCGCAGATGTACTTCACCGGCACCTTCGACCGCACCACGATCCCGGTCGTCGAGAAGGTCCGCGAGGGCAGCGCGGCCGACATCGACCTGATGGACTCCCTCGACCGGGCCGCGCGCGGCGCCGGCCACGGACCGGACCACGAGCTGATGCTGGGCACCTGGCGGCTGCTGGTCTCCGACACGACGACCGGGTCGGGCTACGCCTACCTCAACGAGCGCGGCCAGCTGGCGCTGCTCGCCGCCTCCAACCGGCGTACGGCGACCCGGCTGCTGTGGGCGGCGCTGGCCGACGGTCCCGAGCAGGTCACGCTCCACCACGTCACCGGCGCCGAACCAGTGGGTGCTCGACGTCGGGTTCGCCGCCCGGCTGGAGCTGCACCAGGAGGGCTACCTCGGGCTGCGCGGGATGAAGCCGCCCACGCCGTACGTTCACAACGGTGCCCTGCTGTGACCGCTCTGCCCCGCGAATAGGATCGAACCATGACCACCGTGGACCTCCCGCTGCTGCCGCTGGGCCGTGGCACCGATCTGAACAGCGAGCGGGGCGTCGAGTGCCCGGGCGACCTGCCCGCGGCGTCCGACCCCGACCTGGTCGCCGCGCGCCCGTGCGGCCAAGGAGGCGCTCGGCGAGCAAGGTGTTCGTGCTCGGGCACCACTACCAGCGCGACGAGGTCATCCAGTTCGCCGACGTCACCGGTGACTCGTTCAAGCTGGCCCGCGACGCCGCCGCCCGCCCGGACGCCGAGTACATCGTGTTCTGCGGCGTGCACTTCATGGCCGAGTCCGCCGACATCCTCACCGGCCCGGAGCAGCAGGTGATCCTGCCCGACCTCGCCGCCGGCTGCTCGATGGCCGACATGGCCCGGCTCACCCAGGTCGAGATGGCGTGGGACGCGATGGTCGAGGCCGGCGTCGCCGAGTCCGTCGTCCCGGTGACCTACATGAACTCCAGCGCCGACATCAAGGCGTTCTGCGGCCGCAACGGCGGCGTCGTGTGCACCTCGAGCAACGCCGAGGTCGCGCTCGAGTGGGCGTTCGAGCAGAAGCCCGACGCGAAGGTGCTGTTCTTCCCCGACCAGCACCTCGGCCGCAACACCGCCGTGCTGAAGATGGGCCTCACCCTCGACGACTGCGTGGTCTGGGACCCGCACCGCCCGAACGGCGGCCTCACGACCGAGCAGCTGCGCGACGCGAAGATGATCCTCTGGAAGGGGCACTGCTCGGTGCACGGCCGCTTCTCCGAGGAGGTCGTCGACGAGCTGCGCGCCACGATCCCCGACGTCCAGATCCTGGTGCACCCGGAGTGCAAGCACGAGGTCGTGCTCAAGGCCGACCTGGTCGGGTCGACGGAGTTCATCATCAAGACCATCGAGGCCGCCCCGGCCGGGTCGAGCTGGGCGATCGGCACCGAGCTCAACCTGGTGAAGCGGCTCGCCGCCGCCCACCCGGACAAGCAGATCGCGTTCCTCGACAAGACCGTCTGCTACTGCTCGACGATGAACCGGATCGACCTCCCGCACCTCGTGTGGGCGCTGGAGTCGCTCGTCGCCGGGACCGTCGTCAACCGGATCGAGGTCGACCCGGAGACCGAGAGGCACGCGCTGGTCGCCCTCGAGCGGATGCTCGCGCTCCCCGGCAAGTCCCACAAGGACTGAGTCACTGCCTCGGGCTCACTCCCGCTGGATCATCACCGGGCCGCCGCCCGGACCGCCGGACCGCTCGGGCCGTTCGGACCCATCCGGAACTCGACCGGGTCGTTCTCGGTCTCGCCCTCGCTGCTGGGCAGCTCGGCGTTCAGGTCGGCCACGACCACCTCGTCGCCCGCCTCGAGCCCGTCGCCGACCTCGATCCGGGTCGCGCCCACCAGCCCGGTCGTGACCGGTCGCAGGGTGACCCCGCCGTCGTCGAGCACGCTGACGAGACCGTCGCGCACCGCCGACGCCGGGCACCGTGACCACGTCCGTGGCACGTCCGACCACCACGTCCACGGCCGCCGTCGCTCCGGTCGGCAGGGCGAGGTCACGGCGGTCGAGGGTCACGGTGACGGCGTACGTCGTGCTGCCCGAGGCGGTGTCCGGCAGCACGCCGATCTCGGTCACCCGCCCGGCCAGCGGATCGGTCGCGCCGGCCGGGGTGACCGCCGCGCGCTGACCGTTCTCGAGCTGCCGGACCTGCGTATCTGCTGACGTCGACCTCGACGCTGAAGAGCCTCTGAGAGATGACCCGGCGCCACGACGTCACCGGTCGCGGCGCGGTCGCCGACCGCGACCGCGAGGCCGGCGATCCGCCCGGCGTGCGGCGCCCGGACGGTCGCGGCGCGGAGGGCCTGCTGCGCCGCGACCAGGTCGGCTCGGGCCTGGTCGATCTCGGCCTGGTCGCGGGCCAGGTCCGCAGCGGTGATCGTCACGGTCGGGACGGTGGACTCCTGGACCGGCTGCTGCTGCACGGGTGCCTCGGCCTCCTGGGTGGGCTCGGGCTCCTGGCTCGGCTGCGGCTGCGCCGCCGCGGCAAGCGTCTTGGTCAGCGCGTCGAGCGCG
The DNA here is from genome assembly GCA_963716655.1 of uncultured Actinomycetota bacterium. Taxonomy (GTDB): domain Bacteria; phylum Actinomycetota; class Actinomycetes; order Propionibacteriales; family Nocardioidaceae; genus Nocardioides. The sequence goes on from CAVQTV010000002.1 coordinate 213,373, forward strand.
GCCTGGAGCGCGTCCTGGGCGATGGCCACCGCCTCCTGCGCGGCCTGGACGGCGGCCAGCGCGGCCGCGCACTCCTCGGCGGCCGGGTCCGCGCACGCGACGACCTGGGCGTCGAGGGCGGTCCGGGCGTCGGCGAGCGCCGCCGAGGCGACGGACTGGGCCTCGATCACCGCCTGCTGCTGCTCGGCCAGGACCGGGTCCGGCTCGGGTTCGGGCTCCGGCGTTGGCGTCGGTGTCGGCGCCGGGGTGGGGGTCGGGTCGGGCGTCGCGGCCGGCTCGGCGACGGCCGCGGCCTGTGCGTCCCGGTCGCTCTCCAGCCGGGCCCGGGCGGCGGTCAGCTGGGCGTTCGCCTGGCGGACGGTGGCGCGCAGCGCGGTGCGGTCCAGCCGGAGGAGGACCTGGCCGGCCTTCACGCGGTCGCCCTCCTCGACCGCGACGGCCGCGACGTTGCCGGACGTGCCGAGCTCGAGGTCCGCGGAGTCGGCGGGCTGGAGGCTGCCCGTGAGCGCCATGGTCTGCTCGACGTCGCCGACGGCCGCGACGGCGGTGCGGTACGCCGGCTCGGCGTCGGCAGCGGCGGCGTAGGCGACGTAGCCCGCGCCGACCACGCCGACCACGCGCGAGCGACCGCGAGACCGCGACGTACCTTCACTGGTCGCCCTCACGGCTGACCCGCATGACCATGCCGCACTGGCCGTCGACGCTGTCTGTGACGCTGATCTGCTCCGCGGTGACCGCGCCGGTGTCGTCGGCCTCGCCGAACGCCGCCACGCAGCGGCCCACCTCCAGGGCACCCGGCGTCCGCCTCGGCCATCCGGACGTACGTCGTGTCGGCCGACACCGTCACCTGCTCGTCCCCGACGGTGAACCCGGTGTCGCTCACCGCGGTCACCTCGCCGACGGTGCCGCCGATCCGGACCGGCCCGTCGCTCGGCATGTCGGACGGCGGCGGGCCGTCGCCGCCGGGCCCGCCGGGTCGGCCGCACTCGCCGTCCATCGCCTCGGTGATCCGGACCTGGTCGTCCATCACCGCCACGCAGCTGCCGACGGTGACGTCGTCGAGGTCGGCGTCGACCTCCGCGGTGAAGTCGGTCTTGCCGGTCCAGGTGACCGCGACCTGCCCGCTCATCTCGTCCTGGACCTGGACCGTCTTGCCGTCGATCGCCGCGATCCGGCCCGAGGCGCCCGGACCGCCTGGACCGCCTGGACCGCCCTCCCGCTCGACCAGGACCGGGAGCATCGGCGGAATCGGCCGGAGCGGTGGGGTCGGCGCCGCACGCGGCCAGGGTGGCGAGCACCAGGACCGAGGAGGCGGTGGCGAGGGTGACCCGAGTGAGGTACATCGAAGGACCTTTCATTCGCTGCGGAGTGCGTCGATGGGGGTGAGCCGGGCGGCCCGGCTGGCGGGGTAGACGCCGAAGCCGACGCCGAGGGCGAGGGCGGTGCCGATCGCGGCGAGGGTCGCGGCGAGCGAGACGGCGACCGGCTGGTCGATCAGGGCGGGCAGCACCTGCGCGCCGACGATCCCGATCAGCACGCCGACCACGCCGCCGGCCAGCCCGAGCACCGACGCCTCGACGAGGAACTGCCGCCGGATCACCGCGGGGCGTCGCGCCGAGCGCCTTGCGCAGGCCGATCTCGCGGACCCGCTCGGTGACCGAGACGAGCATGATGTTCATGACGCCGATCCCGCCGACGAGCAGCGAGATCGCGGCGATCCCGCCGAGCAGCACGGTGAGCGTGCGGTTGGTGGAGTTCGCGGTCTCGACCAGCGAGTCCTGGGTGGCGATGCTGAAGTCGGCGTCGGACGCGCTGACGCCGTGCAGGTTCAGCAGCAGCGCGTCGATCTCCTGGTACGCCGCACTGAGGGTGTCCGCCGACGTCGCCTCGACGTAGATCGTGAGACCGACCGTGGTCGCGCCGGTGACCGCTGCGCGGTACTGATCGGCAGCACCGCCTGGTCGTCCTCGGTGCCGCCGTCCGACGACGAGCCGGTCGAGGCGAGCACGCCGATCACGGTCAGCGGGGTGCCGTCGATGGTCACCGTCTGGCCGACCGGGCTGCCGGCCGGGAACAGCTCGCTCGCCGTGTCCGGGCCGAGGACGACGACGTCGGCCGCCTGCTCGACCTCGGCCTCGGTGAAGAACCGGCCCGCGGACAGCGTCCGGGCGCGCACCTCGAGCCAGCCGGTCGTCGTACCGACGACCGTCGTCGTCCAGTTGGTCTCCCCCGCCGTCAGCGCGGTCGGGCTCGATCGTGGTCGGCGCGACCCGCTCGGCGTCGGGTACGACGTCGGGGTCGGCGATCGCAGTCGGCGTCCTGGAGGGTCAGGGTCGACGCGGAGCCGAAGCCGCCGCGCACGCCCGACGAGTCGGTGCTGCTGCCCGGCGAGACGATCAGCAGGTTGCTGCCGAGCGCGCTGATCTCGTCGCTCGACCTGGTCCTGGGCGCCCTGGCCGAGGCCGACGGTGAGGATCACCGACGAGATGCCGATGACGATGCCGAGCATGGTGAGCGCGGAGCGCAGCCGGTGCGCCCGGATCGCCTCGACGCCGGCGCGGACGGTCTCGAGCCAGCTCATGCGACCACCCGGCCGTCGCCGGATGACCAGCCGTCGCGGATCACCGGCGGCCCGCGCGGCGACGTCGTGCTCGTGGGTGATCAGCACGATGGTGCGACCGCCGGCGTGCAGCTCGTCGAGCAGCCCGAGCACGTCGGCGGTCGACGCGGAGTCGAGGTTGCCGGTCGGCTCGTCGGCCAGGATGATCGCCGGCTCGGTGACCAGCGCCCGGGCGACCGCGACCCGCTGCTGCTGACCGCCGGAGAGCTCGCCGGGCCGGTTGTCGACCCGGTCGGCCAGCCCGACCCGGTCGAGCGCGGCCAGCGCCCGGCTCGCGGCGCTCGGCGCGGGGCACCCCGGCGTACACCAGCGGCAGCTCGACGTTGCGCCACGCGGGCAGGGTGGCCAGCAGGTTGAACTGCTGGAAGACGAAGCCGATCCGCCGGTTGCGCACCTCGGCCAGCTGGGCCTCGGTCATGTCGGCGACGTCCTCGCCGGCGAGGAGGTAGCCGCCCTCGGTCGGGTTGTCGAGGCAGCCGAGGATGTTCATCAGCGTCGACTTGCCGGACCCGGACGGCCCGATGACGGCGACGTACTCGCCCTCGTCGATGCGGACGTCGATCCCGCACAGCGCCTCGAACTCGATGCTGCCGCTGCGGTAGGTCTTGCGGACCCCCGCCAGCTCGATGATCGCGCTCACTGGCGGCGGCCCGTCTGAACTGGACCTGCGGGCCGGTGCCGCCGCCATCGGGGAACCGCTCCTCGCTGCGGGCCGCCCGAGCCGCTGCCGGCGGCGTGAACGTCGGGATCTCGACCTCGTCGCCCTCCTCGAGACCGGAGACGATCTCGGTGGACATGCCGTACGTCGTGCCGACCTCGACGACGGTCTTGACCGTCTCGCCGTCGACGACCTCGTCGACGTACGTCGTGCCGTCGTCGTCGGTCTTCAGCGCGCGGCTCGGCACGGTCAGCACGTCCTCGACCTGCTTGACCACGATCGCGGCGTCCGCCGAGGTGCCGGCGTACAGGTCGCTGCGGCTGGCCGGTGACCTCGATCGTGACCGGGAAGACCGCGGCACCGCTGGAGCTGGTCTCGGCCACCAGGCCGACCTCCGCGACCGTCCCGTAGACCGGTGTCGGTCGCGCCGACCGGGGTGATCTCGGCCTGCAGACCCTCCTTGAGCCGCGCCACGTCGGCGCTGGCGACGGTCGCGTCGACCACGAACCGGCCGGTCGACACGACCTGCACCGCGCTCGGTGGTCTCGCCGTCGGCGGCCTCGGCAGCCGCGGTGTCGCCGACGAGGTCGCCGACGGCGAGGTCGAGGGACACCACGGTGCCGGCGAGGCTCGCCCGCAGGGTGGCGTCGGAGGCGGCCTGCTGGGCCTGGGCCAGGGTCGCCTCGGCGGCCAGCGACCGCGGCCTGGTCGGCCGCGAGCTGGGTGTCGGACGCACCGGCGTCCTGGTCGTCGTCGAGCTGCGCCTCTGCGGCTGCAAGGCCGGCCGCGGCCGCGGTCCGGTTGGCGACCAGCGCGGCGTCGTCGACCCGGGCGAGCGCCTGGCCCTTGCGGACCCGGTCGCCCTCCTCGACGTACACCGTCCGTCACGGTGCCGGCCACCTCGAAGTCGAGGTCGGCGCTGCGCTCGGGCTGGAGCGTCCCGGAGGCGGCGACGGTCTCCCTCATCGTCGCGGCGGTGACGGTCATCGTGGTCGGCGCCTCGGCGGCGGACGGGTCTCGGATCGAGCAGCCAGGCGCCGGCGCCGCCGACCGCCAGCAGGACGACGGGGACGGCGAGCCAGGCGCGACGCCGGCCGCGTAGCAAGTTCCTCACGGCGAGGACTGTGGTGGTGCTGGCTGTGGAACCGGTGGGTCGAACCTGTGGGACTCCGTGTCAGAGTCCGGGCGCGCCCCAGACCGCGAGCCAGCGACCGAGGTCCTGCTCCATCGGCAGCTCGCCGGTCAGCGCGTCGCGCACCTGGATCTCGAGCAGGTTGTCGCGGGTGCGGCCGGCGCCGGGCTTCGGCGCGAACGGGTAGAACGTGGCCTGCTTGTAGAGGTAGACCAGGCCGACCCGTCGACCCGCGTCATCGCGAACGGGACCAGCGAGCAGAGCAGCCCGGGTCCGAAGCCCTGCGACTCCAGCGCCGTGTTGACCGCGTGCAGGTCGGTGCACAGGCCCTCGATGTCGGCCGGGTCGTGCCGGTTCAGCAGCCAGGTGAAGCCGAACTCGTCGCGGGTCACCTCGACCGGCGGCGCGTCGGGGTCGGCGTCGAGGAGCGCGACCACCTCGTCCTGGGTCTGCTGGAACGCCGCGCCCGCGGCGGCCCGGTAGCAGACCGAGCCCTCGCCGGTGGGTCGCAGCCCGAGCGTGGTCTCCAGGGTGATCGCGGCGGTCGGGATCGCGAACAGCGCGTCCAGGTTGGCCTGCTTGGGCCGGCTGCGTCCGGTGATGACGTCCCAGAGGCCCATCAGGCCGGTCGGCCGAGCTCGGCCTGGATCTTCGCGAGCTGCTCGAGCCGCTGCTCCAGCGTCGGGTGCGTCGAGGTGAGGGTGCGCAGCGAGACGCCGCTGACGGCCGGCGCGATGAAGAACGCGTTCATCGCGCTCGCCTGGCGCAGGTCGCGGTCGGGGATCTGGTTGATGTCGCCGGTGATCTTCTGCAGCGCCGAGGCCAGCGCGTGCGGCTTCATGGTGAGGTACGCCCCGGCCCGGTCGGCGGACAGCTCGCGGTAGCGCGAGAGCAGCTTGAGCAGCAGGAAGCTGACGGCGTACGTGATCAGGCTGACGACCAGGACGACCAGCCACACCGGCAGGCCGCTGTTGTTGTCGCGACGCCCGCCGCCGAAGATCGCGCCGTACTGCGCCCCGCGGGTGAGCATCCCGGCGATGATGCCGGCGCTCGACGCGACGGTCATCACCAGCACGTCGCGGTGCGCGACGTGGGACAGCTCGTGGGCGAGCACGCCCTCGAGCTCCTCGGCGTCGAGACGCTTGAGGATGCCGGTGGTGACGACCACGACCGAGCGCTGCGGGGAGCGGCCGGTCGCGAACGCGTTGGGCAGGTCGGTGTCGGCGATCCCGACCCGTGGCTTGGGCATGTCGGCGAGCACGCACAGCCGGTCGATCATCGCGTGCAGCTCCGGCGCCTGCTCGGGGCTGACCTCACGGGCGCCGCATCGCGCGCATCGCCACGGTGTCGGACTTGTACCACTGGAACCAGGCGATCCCGAGGCCCGCGACACCGATCAGGATCCCGATCCCGGGGCTCGACGACCAGAAGATCGACATCAGGACGACGACCAGGCCGACGAACAGCCCACCGAGCAGGAACATCACCAGCGTCATCCGGGCGGTGAGCCCGGCGTCGCCGACGAACCGAGTGCGTGCCATGCGACCCATTCTCCCGGGTCGCCCCAAGTCAGGCTCTGGTTGCCCTCGGTGTTCTTCTCGGGCTCGGCCTCGAGGATGTCGCCGCCGGCCTCGCCGGGCTCGAGCGCCTGCGGCGCCTGACCGGCCTTGAGGGCGGCCAGCTGGGCCTCGACGTCGGCCTGCGAGCTCATCGCGTCGAGCTCGCGGGTGATGTCGTCGTTCGGACCGGTGGACGTGATGTCGTCGAGCGCGCCGGAGGCGAGCAGCTCGTCGATGGCGCCGGCCCGGGCCTGCATCTGCGCGGTCTTGTCCTCGGCGCGCTGGATCGCGGCGCCGACGTCGCCCATCTCGTCGCCGATGCCCGACATCGCCTCGTTGATGCGGGTCTGCGCCTCGGCGGCGGTGTACGTCGCCTTGATCGTCTCCTTGCGGGTGCGGAACGCCTCGACCTTCGCCTGCAGCCGCTGCTGGGCGAGGGTCAGCTTCTCCTCCTCGCCCTGGAGCTGGGCGTGCTGGACCTTGAGGTCGTTGATCTGGGTGGTCAGGCCGGACCGGCGGGTCAGCGCCTCGCGGGCGAGGTCCTCACGGTCCATCGCGATGCGCCTTCTGCGCCTGGTCCTGGAGCTTGGTGGACTGCTGCTCGAGCTGGTTGATCTGCAGCTCGACGCGCTTGCGGCTGGTCGCCACGTCGGCGACGCCCCGGCGTACCTTGGTCAGCAGGTCGACCTGCCGCTGGTAGCTGTAGTCGAGCGTCTCGCGCGGGTCCTCGGCGCGGTCGAGGGCCTTGTTGGCCTTCGCTCGGAAGATCATGGTGAAGCGCTGCCAAATACCCATCAGGACGAGTCCCTCTCAATGATGCGCCGGTCGTACGTCGATTCTGCGCCCCCAGCCTAGGCTCAAACCCAAGTGTGTGCGACGGCGCCGGTACTCTTGACAGGACCGTCGTACCTCTCGTGTTAGGCCCCACGTTGTTCCGTCGCAGCAAGCTCGAGCCCGCCCCCGCCGAGCCCACCGTGCCAAGGTCGGCGGCAAGGGCCGTCCCACTCCCACCCGCCGTGAGGCCGAGGCCGCCGCCAAGGCGCGCGCCAAGACGCCGCGCACCCGCAAGGAGCTCGCCGCCGCCCAGCGCTCGTCCCGCTCGGAGTCGAGCAAGACGGTGCGCCAGGCGATGAAGAGCGGCGACGAGAAGTACTACCCCGCCCGCGACCGCGGCCCGGTGACGCCGGTTCATCCGCGACTTCGTCGACAGCCGGTTCTCGCTGATCGAGCTGGTGATCCCGCTGCTGCTGGTCACGATGATCCTCGGGTACTCCGGCAACGGCCAGCTCGCCTCGATCGGCAACACGGTCCTGCTCGTCACGATCGTGCTGGTCATCCTCGACATGGTGATGCTGCGGTTCCGGGTGCGCCGCGAGCTCACCCGCCGGTTCCCGGACGCGCCGCTCAAGGGCCAGACCTACTACGCGATCACCCGGGCGCTGCAGATGAAGTTCATGCGGCTGCCCAAGGCGCAGGTGAAGATCGGGCAGACGCTGCCCGAGCAGTACAAGTAGCTCTAGCGGCTCATCAGGTCACGACGGCGGATCTGCTGGGTCTTCCCGGCGTCGCGCTCCACGACCGGCTCGACGGCCTCGTCGATCGCCTTCAGCGTCGCCTCGTCGAGGCGTACGCCGGCGGCCTTGGCGTTGTCGGTGACCTGCTCGGGTCGGCTCGCGCCCACGATCGCGGCCGAGACGTTGTCGTTCTGCAGCACCCAGGCGACCGCGAGCTGGGCGAGGGTCAGGCCGGCCTCGTCGGCGATCGGCCGCAGCAGCTGCACCCGCTCCAGGACGTCGTCGCGCATCCAGCGGTCGATCATGCCCGCGCCGCCCTTGTCGTCGGTCGCCCGCGAGCCCTCCGGCGGCTTCTGGCCCGGGCATGTACTTGCCGGTCAGCACGCCCTGCGCGATCGGCGAGAACACGATCTGGCCGATGCCGAGCTCCTCGCAGGTCGGGCACCACCTCGGACTCGATCACCCGCCAGAGCATGGTTGTACTGCGGCTGGTTCGACACCAGCGGGATCCGCAGCTCGCGCGCCAGCGCGTGCGCCTCGCGGATCTGGTCGGCGCGCCACTCGCGAGACGCCGATGTAGAGCGCCTTGCCCTGCCGCACGACGTCGGCGAACGCCTCCATCGTCTCCTCGAGCGGCGTCTCGTCGTCGTACCGGTGCGCCTGGTAGAGGTCGACGTAGTCGGTCCCGAGCCGCTTCAGCGAGCCGTCGATCGACTCCATGATGTGCTTGCGGGACAGGCCGTGGTCGTTGTGCCGGCCCGGCCCGGTCGGCCAGTAGACCTTGGTGAAGATCTCCAGGCCCTGGCGGCGCTCCCCCTGCAGCGCGCGTCCCAGCACCGACTCCGCGCGGGTGTTCGCGTACACGTCGGCGGTGTCGAAGGTGGTGATCCCCTCGTCCAGCGCCTGCCGTACGCACGCGATCGCGGCGTCCTCCTCGACCTGGGACCCGTGGGTCAACCAGTTGCCGTACGCGATCGCCGAGATCTTGAGCCCGCTGTTGCCGAGGTTGCGAATCTCCATGTCCTCGAGCCTAGTCGGCGGCTAGCGCGACCACCTGAACAGGGCCATGCCCCTCGCGTGATCGATCGGCCCGGACCGTTCGGGCAGAACTGGACCCTTTGGGCCGTTGCAACCCCCCAAAGGGTCCAGTTTCCCCGGTTCACCGGTGAGACTGCCCCTCGTCACCGCTCAGGCGTCGTAGTCGAGAACGACCCGCTCGGAGGTGGGGTGCGACTGGCAGGTGAGGACGTAGCCGCGCTCGATCTCGTCGGGCTCGAGGGCGTAGTTGGCGTCCATGGCGACGGTGCCCTCGACCAGCCGCGCCCGACAGGTGCCGCAGACGCCGCCCTTGCAGGCGAACGGCAGGTCGGAGCGGACCCGCAGAGCGGCATCCAGCACCGAGACGTCGTCGGGGCGCAGGTCGAGGTCGGAGCTGCGGCCGTCGAGACGGATGCTGACGTGCGCCGCACCGTCCGTGGAGCCCGCGATCGCAGCGACAGGAGCGCGCGGCACCGGGTCGGCGTGGAAGAGCTCGGTGTGCACACGGTCCGAGGGCACGTCGAGCGAGATCAGCGTCGAGCGCAGCTCGGTGACCATCTGCTGCGGCCCGCACAGGAACCAACCATCGACATCTTCCGGCGGAACCAGCGCAGCAAGGATCGCCGACAGTCGCGGGCCGTCGAGCCGGCCCGAGAGCAGCTCGACCTCCTGCTCCTCCCGCGACAGGACGTGCACGATCTGGAGCCGCGACGGGAACCGGTCCTTGAGGTCGTGCACCTCGTCGAGGAACATCACTGAGCGATGGGTCCGGTTGGCGTACACCAAAACGACCGACGAGCCCGGCTCGCCCTCCAGGATCGCGGCCAGGATCGAGAGCACCGGCGTGATGCCCGAGCCGGCGGCGATCGCCACATAGGTACGGCGGGCGGTCGGGTCGACGGAGACGGTGAACCGGCCGGCGGGCGTCATCACGTCCAGCTCGTCGCCCACGACCAGCCGCGACACCACGCCTTCGCTGAACGCACCGCCGGGCAGCCGCTTCACCCCGATCCGCAGCACCCCCGAGGACGGCGAGGTGCAGAGCGAGTACGAACGACGCACGTCGTCGCCGCCGCGGATCGACAGGTGCTGACCGGGCGCGAAGCGGAACTCCGAGGCCAACGAGGACGGCACCTCGAAGGTCAGCGCGACCGAGTCGTCGGTGAGCTCGTCGATCGCCGCGACCCGCAGCGCGTGGAACGTCGCCGACACGTCAGAAGGCCTTGAAGTGGTCGAACGGCTCGCGGCACGCCCGGCACACCCACAGCGACTTGCACGCCGTCGACCCGAACCGGCTCGACTCCCGCGTGTCCAGCGACCCGCAGCGCGGGCACCGCACGCTCAGCGGCAGTGGTACGGCGTCGGCGCGGTGACCCGGCGGTGCGATGCCGTACGCCGTCAGCTTCTGCTTGGCCTCGTCGGTCATCCAGTCGGTGGTCCACGCCGGCGAGAGCACGAACTCGACGTCGACGTGGAGGTACCCGGCACTGGTGAGCGTATCGATCAGGTCGGCGCGGATGGTCTCCATCGCCGGGCATCCCGAGTACGTCGGCGTGATCTGCACGTGCACGCGGCCCTGGTCGTCCTCGGTGACGTCGCGCAGGATCCCGAGGTCGGCGATGGTCACCACCGGCAGCTCGGGGTCGGGCAGGTCGGCGGCGATCTTCCAGGCGGCGGAGTCGGTCATCGTCACCACGTCGCCCCCGGGTGGGACCGGTGCAGGTGCTGCATCTCGGCCAGCAGGTAGCCGAGCTCCTCGGTGTGCAACCCCTGCCGGCCGCCGCCGCGCGCGGGCGCGACCTGCGGCACGGTCAGCGTCGCCTCGGCGAGCACGACCTCGATCTTCGTGAGTACGGCGGGGCGCAGTGCCTGCGGGTCCACGAGCGCGCCGTCGACCGGGCCGAACAGCTCGTCGACGTACGGCCACTCGGCGTCGATCGCCGCCTGCATCCGCGCGTGCGACTCGTCGGTGCCGTCACCGAGCCGCACCACCCACTGCGAGGCGTGGTCGAGGTGGTACGCTGACCTCCTTGACCGCCTTGCCCGCGATCGCGGACAAGGTCGCGTCGGTCGACGACGCGAGGCCGGCGTACAGCTCGGACTGCCAGGCGGCGAAGATCAGCAGCCGCGCCATCGTGACCCCGAAGTCGGTCTGCGGGCGCTCGACCAGCCAGACGTTGCGGAACTCGCGGTCGTCGCGCAGGTACGCCAGGTCGTCCTCGGTGCGCCCGGCGCCCTCGACCGATCCGGCGTACGCGAGCAGCGTGCGGGCCTGGCCGAGCTGGTCGAGGCCGATGTTCGCGAGCGCGAGGTCCTCCTCGAGCTGCGGTGCGCGGCTGATCCACCAGCCCAGCCGCTGCGCCGAGACGAGCGCGTCGTCGGCGAGGCCGAGGACATAGTCGAAATGACCAGCCCCGCGACGAACGGGGTCCCCGACGAATTGTTTGCCGGAGGAGCGAAGCGGGGGAGGCGAAGAATTCGGTGGGGTGTTCATAGGTGCTCCACCCCGTCCGGAATGTCGTAGAACGTCGGGTGCCGGTAGACCTTGTCGTCCGCGGGGTCGAAGAACGCGTCCCGCTCCCCCGGGTCCGACGCGACGATCTCGGCGGACGGCAGCACCCAGAGCGACACGCCCTCCTGTCGCCGGGTGTACACGTCGCGCGCGTTGCGCAGTGCCATCTCGGCGTCCGGCGCGTGCAGCGAGCCCACGTGCACGTGCGACATCCCGCGCCGCGACCGGACGAAGACCTCCCACAGCGGCCAGTCCCTCACGCTGCCCCCTCCGCACGCGCATGCTTCGCGGCGCTCTGCTTGTCTGCGTAGGCCGACGCCGCCTCACGCACCCAGGCGCCGTCCTCGTGGGCGCCCACGCGGTGCGCCATCCGCTCGGCGTTGCACGGGCCGTTGCCCTTGATCACCTCGAACAGCTCGGTGAAGTCGACGGTGCCGAAGTCGTAGTGCCCGCGCTCCTCGTTCCACCGGATCTCGGGGTCGGGCAGGGTCAGCCCGAGGATCTCGGCCTGCGGAACCGTCATGTCGACAAAGCGCTGCCGGAGGTCGTCGTTCGAGAACCGCTTGATCCCCCACGCCATCGACTGCGCGGAGTTCGGCGAGTCGTCGTCGGGCGGACCGAACATCATCAGCGACGGCCACCAGTACCGGTCCACGGCGTCCTGGGCCATCGCGTGCTGCGCGGGCGTCCCGTGCGAGAGCGTGTGCAGGATCTCGAAGCCCTGCCGCTGGTGGAAGGACTCCTCCTTGCAGATCCGGACCATCGCTCGCGCGTACGGCCCGTAGGAGCAGCGGCACAGCGGCACCTGGTTCACGATCGCGGCGCCGTCGACCAGCCAGCCGATCGCGCCGACGTCGGCCCAGGTCAGCGTCGGGTAGTTGAAGATCGAGGAGTACTTCTGCCGGCCGGTGTGCAGCTGGTCGAGGAGGTCCTCGCGGTCCACGCCGAGGGTCTCGGCGGCGGCGTACAGGTAGAGCCCGTGACCGGCCTCGTCCTGCACCTTCGCCATCAGGATCGCCTTGCGGCGCAGGCTCGGCGCCCGGCTGATCCAGTTCCCCTCGGGCTGCATGCCGATGATCTCGGAGTGGGCGTGCTGGGCGATCTGGCGCACCAGCGTGCGGCGGTACGCGTCCGGCATCTCGTCGCGCGGCTCGACGCGGCCGTCCTCGGCCAACAGGTCATCGAAGGGCACCTCGGCACGTTATCACCGTTGTTACAGTTCGATGCCCTTGGCGCAGCGATTTGTAACAATGCGAGGATCGGCGCCATGAGCAGCCATGCCGGTCCCCAGGGGGACTCAGCGCCGACGTCTCCGTACGCGTGGCCTGGGCCGACGACGCTCCCGCGATCGCGGAGCTCCAGCTCCGCACCTGGCGGGAGCTGTACGACGGCGTGGTGCCCGCCGACTCGCTGCCGACCGACGTCGAGGCCGCGGCCGCCGCCTGGCGCGCGTCGTTCGCGGCGCCCAAGGACGCCCGCAACCGGGTGCTGGTGGCGCTGGAGCGCAACCGGGTGGTCGGCTTCGCGATCACCTCCCCCGCGTCCGACCCGGACTGCGACCCGGTCGCCGACGCCGAGCTCGCCGAGCTCACCGTCGACCCCGCCGAGCGCGGCCGCGGGCACGGCTCCCGGCTGCTCCAGGCGGCCGTCGAGACGATGCAGTCCGACCGGTTCAGCCGGGCCGTGCTCTGGGCGCTCGCGACCGACGACGCGCTGCGCGGCTTCCTCACCGGCGCCGGTTGGGCGCCCGACACGGCGCACCGGGAGCTGGACCTCGACGGCGAGGGAACCACCCTCGTCAAGCAGGTTCGGCTGCACACGGCTCTCTCGTGATGTTGTCCTGACGACCTCTTGATTTCCGGCGATTCCGGCGCACTATGGAGTTCCACTCCAGATCGGGGGTCCACCCGTGTTCGGTCCGCTGCCTCAGTTTCACCGCCAGCTCGTGCTGATCGTCTCGCTGGTCGTCGGTGTCGTGACCGGGGTCTGGGTAGCCGAGTCCGCGAGCCTGCCAGCGGCTGTGATCGCCGGCACCGGTTGGGGCGCCCTCGCCGGCCTCCTGCTCGGGTACGTCCTCCTGCACGACTTCCACCAACGTGCGCGTCCGGTGCGGGTGCGGCGCCACTAACCTCTGCCCCCTTAATCTCTGGGAGTGACCGACGCGCCGCTCCCTGCCACGGAGCGGCGCGGCATCATCCGCGACAGCCTCGGGGTCGGCGTCGCGACCGGCGCGTACGGCGTCAGCTTCGGCGCGGTCTCGGTCGCAGCCGGTCTCTCGGTGTGGCAGACCTGCGCCCTGTCCTTGCTGATGTTCACCGGGGCCAGCCAGTTCGCACTGGTCGGCGTGGTCGCGGCCGGCGGCGCACCGCTGTCAGGAGCCCTGACCGCGCTGCTGCTCGGCACCCGCAACACGCTCTACGGGCTGCGCCTGGCCCCGCTGCTGGCCTGGCACGGCTCTCGACGCGCGCTGGCCGCGCACGTCCTCATCGACGAGTCCACCGCCATGTCGGTCACCCGTGAGACCCGGGACGCGGCGCGGCTCGGCTTCCTCGTCACCGGCGTCTCGATCTTCGTGCTCTGGAACCTCGCCACCCTCGCCGGGGCGGTCGCCGGCACCGCCCTCGGCGACCCGAAGCTGTACGGCCTCGACGCCGCCGTCGGCGCCGCGTTCCTCGCGCTGCTCTGGCCGCGGCTGCACCGGCGCAGCAACCAGCTGGTCGCGCTCGCCGCGGCCGCGGTCGCGCTCGGCGTCGTACCGTTCGTGCCCCTCGGCGTACCCGTCCTGGCCGCGGCCGGCGTCGCGCTGCTCGCCGGTGTGCTCACGAAGGGGCCGGCCCGATGATCTGGACGGCGATCCTGGTCGGCGCGGTCGGCTGCTACCTGCTCAAGCTGGCCGGCCTGTCGGTGCCGCCGCGGATCCTCGAGCGGCCCCTGGTCGAGCGGGTCGCGGACCTGATCCCGGTCGCGCTGCTGTCCGCGCTGATCGCCGTCCAGGTGTTCACCAGCGGCCACGAGCTCGTGCTCGACGCGCGCGCCCTGGGTCTGGGCGCCGCCGTCGTGCTGCTGCTCCTCCGCGCACCGTTCCTGGTGGTGGTCTTCGGCGCCGCACTGGTCGCAGCACTGTTTCGTCTGCTCTAGCCGACTACGCGGGCTGCACGGCCCCCAGAACCTCCATCACCTCGTCGGCCGATCCGGCCGCCTCCAGGCGCTGGACCTGCTCGGGGTCGGTGAAGATCTCCGCGATCCGGGCGAGCAGCTTGAGGTGCTCGTTGCCGAGGGCGGCGATGCCCACGACGTACTTGACCTGCTTCCCGTTCCAGTCGATGCCCGCGGGGTAGCGCACGAACGTGATCGCGGTGCGGCGGACGTCCGCCTTCGCCTCGTTCGTCCCGTGCGGGATCGCCAGCATGTTGCCCATCGCGGTGGACACCGACTGCTCGCGCACATGCATCGCGTCGACGTACGCCGGCTCGACGGACCCGGCCGCGACCAACAGCTCGCCGGCCCTGGTGATGGCCTCGTCGCGGGTGGCCGCGCCGCCGTCGAGGACGATGCTGTCCCGGTCGAGCAGACGCGCGGTGCCGCCGTCGTCCTCGGCAGCCGCCGCTGTCACGGCAGCCGTTCCGCCCTCGTTGCGCTCGTGGAGCAGCTCGACGATCTCGTCGTACCGCGGGCTGGCCATGAAGTTCTCGACGGACACGTGCATCGCCGACGGGGTCTTCTGGCGGGCCCGCTCGGTGAGGTCCTGGTGGGAGACCACCAGGTCGTAGGTGTCGGTCAGGTTGGAGATCGCCTTGTTGACGACCGTGACGTCGGGGAACCCGGCGTCCTGGAACTTCTTGCGGAGCACCGAGGCGCCCATCGCCGAGGAGCCCATGCCGGCGTCGCAGGCGAAGACCACCGAGTGGATCGGGCCGGTGCGAGGCCGCCGAGCCGAGCAACGCACGTCGAGGCGATCGACTTCTTGCCCTTCATCCCCTCCATGACGCCCATCGCGGCGATCAGGTCGCCCTCCTCGATGTCGCCCTTGTCCATGCGGAGCAACAGGGACGCGACCACGAACGCGACGACTGCGCCGCCGATCACCGACAGCGTGACGCCGACCAGGCTGTCCGCTCGGCGTCTGGGCGTAGACCGCGAAGATCGAGCCTGGCGCCGCCGGCGCCCGGAGGCCCGAGTCGAAGAGCGACGTTGATGAAGATCTGCGTCATGCCGCCGGCGATCATCGCGAGGATCAGGCGCGGCTTCATCAGCACGTAGGGGAAGTAGACCTCGTGGATGCCGCCGAAGAACTGGATGATCGCGGCGCCGGGCGCGGTCGCCTTCGCCGCGCCCTTGCCGAACACGGTGTAGGCCATCAGCAGGCCGAGACCAGCGGCCGGGTTGGCCTCGAGCAGGAACAGCACCGACTTGCCGTTCTCGGCGGCCTGCTGGATGCCCAGTGGGGTCAGCACGCCGTGGTTGATGGCGTTGTTGAGGAACAGCACCTTCGCGGGCTCGATGAGGATCGACGTGAACGGCAGCAGGTCGTTGGTCGACCAGCCAGTCGACCGCGTTGCCGAGCCAGTCGGTGACCTCGCGCAGCACCGGCGCGAGCAGGAACATGCCGCCGATCGCCGCGATCGCGGCCCAGATGCCGGCCGAGAAGTTGTCGACGAGCATCTCGAAGCCGGGCTTGATCTTCCCGGCCCAGAGCGCGTCGATGTGCTTCATGACGTACGCCGTGAAGGGGCCCATGATCATGGCGCCGAGGAACATCGGCGCGGCGGGGCTGTCCCCGATGAAGATCGGGTCGCTCGTCGCGAGGATGACGCCGATGACGGCGAAGCCGCCCACGACGCCGCCGCGGACGTCGTACACCATCTTGCCGCCCGTGTAGGCGATCAGGATCGGCAGCAGGTAGATGATCGACGGACCGACCACCGTGGCGATCTTCTCGTTGGGCGTCCAGCCGACCGGGATGAAGAACGCGGTGATCAGGCCCCACGCGATGATCGCGGCGATGTTGGGCATGATCATGTTCGACAGGAACGTCCCGAACCGCTGGACGTGGACCCGCGCGCTCACCCGTTCCGGAGCGGGTGACGTGGAAGCAGGCGTGGTGGTCATCGCACCTTCTCTCAGCCGGACCGGCCGTGTGCGGTCGGTCACACAGATCTTTGATTATGTTTATATGCCGGTCATCTCGGCCCCGTCAAGGGTTCAAACCAACATGTTCGGGTGCGAATCCACATAAATACCGTATAGTCGGGCTGAGACCGACCAGAGGAGGAGAGATGAAGGCCCTGCGCTTCTACGCGCCGGAGGACGTGCGACTCGAGGAAGTGCCCGAGCCGGAGTGCGGCCCGGACGAGATCAAGCTGCGGGTGCGCAACTGCTCCACGTGCGGCACCGACGTGAAGATCTTCTACAACGGCCACCAGAACCTCAGCCCGCCGCGCACCATCGGCCACGAGATCGCCGGCGAGGTGGTCGAGGTCGGCGCGGACGCGAACGCGACGTACGGCAGCGACTGGCAGGTCGGCGACCGCGCCCAGGTGATCGCGGCGGTGCCGTGCGGCGACTGTCACGAGTGCCGGAAGGGCTGGATGGCGGTGTGCCAGAACCAGACCTCGGTCGGCTACCAGTACGACGGCGGCTTCGCCGAGTACATGATCGTCCCGAGACAGGTGCTGAAGGTCGACGGCCTGAACCGGATCCCCGACAACGTGGGGTACGACGAGGCCTCGGCCGCCGAACCGTTCGCATGCGCGATCAACGCCCAGGAGCTCCTCGGCATCGAGCCGGGCGACACCGTGGTCGTCTTCGGCGCCGGCCCGATCGGCTGCATGCACATCCGGATCGCCCGCGGTGTGCACCAAGTCGGTCCGGTCTACCTCGTCGACGTCAACCCGGACCGGCTGAAGATGTCGGCCGACGCCGTCCAGCCCGACGAGGTCATCAACGCCGCGGAGGTCGACGTCGTGGAGCGGGTCATGGAGCTCACGTCGGGTCGCGGCGCCGACGTCGTCATCACCGCGACCGCGGCCAACGTGACCCAGGAGCAGGCCATCGCGATGGCCGCCCGCAACGGCCGCATCTCGTTCTTCGGTGGCCTGCCCAAGACCGACCCGACCATCACCTGCGACTCCAACGTCGTGCACTACCGCCAGCTGCACATCCATGGCGCCAACGGGTCGGCGCCCGAGCACAACAAGCGGGCGTTGGAGTACATCTCGTCGGGTCAGGTCCCGGTCAAGGACCTCATCACCGAGCACATCCCGCTCGAGCGGGTGCTCGACGCGTTCTCGATCGTCAAGAACGGCGAGGCGATCAAGGTCACCGTCGAGCCCTGACGGTCAGTTCACGCTCACCGCGCTCCAGGCGGCGGCGACGGTGCTCTGCTGGGTGCTGCCCGCGCCGTACAGGTCGCGCGCGGCGTTGAGGGTGGCGGTCCTCGCACCGGCGTAGTTGGTGCTCGACGTCATGTAGACCGTCAGCGCGCGGTACCAGATCGCCGACGCGGCGGTCCGGCCGATGCCGGTGATCGTCGAGCCGTTGCACGTCGTGCTGTTGTGCGCGACGCCGCCGATGGTCTTCGCACCCGAGCCTTCGGCGAGCAGGTAGAAGAAGTGGTTGCCGATGCCGGAGGAGTAGTGGACGTCGGCGTTGCCGGCGGCGGAGCTCCAGCAGTTCAGCGAGCTGCCGTCCGAGGCCGGGTTGTCCATCCGGCGCAGGCCGACGTGGTTCTTGAGGTCGAACTCCTCACCGATCAGGTAGTCGCCCGGGTCGTTGGCGTTGGCCGCGTAGAACTCGACCATCGAGCCGAAGATGTCCGACGTCGCCTCGTTCAGGCCGCCGGACTCGCCGCTGTAGGTGAGGTTCGCGGTGTTCTCGGTGACGCCGTGCGACATCTCGTGGCCGGCCACGTCGAGCGAGACCAGGGGGCCGTAGTTGACGCCGTCGCCGTCGCCGTACGTCATCTTGGTGCCGTCCCAGAAGGCGTTGACGTAGTTGCTGCCGTAGTGGACCCGGTTGTAGGAGCCGGTGCCGTTGCCGAAGATGCCGTTGCGTCCGTAGGTGGTCTTGTAGAAGTCCCACGTCATGTTGGTGCCGTACTGCGCGTCGACGCCGGCGGACTCGCGGCTGCTCGTCGCGCCGTTGCCGAACGACGTGTCCGGGCTGGTGAACAGCGTGCCGGTCTTGCAGCCGGAGCCGAAGAGCTGGCAGAAGATCGAGTCCGTGCCGTTGTTCAGGTCGGTCGTGTAGGTGTTGCCGCGGGTCGGGTCCTTGAGCTGGTACGTCGCGCCCGACTGGGTCAGCTGGAGCGGGACGGTGCCGGAGTAGAGCGACTGCCCGGAGCCGTCGACGTTCTGGATCTGCTGCTCACGGCGCAGCACCGTGCCGGTGACCGCGTCGACGTACGTCGCGAGCCGGCTCGGGGTGCCGTCGTGCTGCTTGCCGCCGGTGACGACCTCCCACGCGAGCCGGCCGGTGCCGGACGTCGCGTCCACGACCAGCCGAGTCGACTCGACCGCGCGGAGCACGTTCTCGAGCCGCGGCGAGCTTGCTCACGCACGGGCGTCGTCGCCGACCCGGACGACGCTGTCGAGGGTCTGGCTGACTCCGCGGGTGCTGCCGGACGGGCCGCGGTGCTCCACCAGGTCTCCGCCGAGCACCGGCAGACCCTGGTAGCTGCGCTCCATGCGCACGTGGGTGACACCGTCTGGGGTCGGTGATCCGGTCAGTCGACCCGGTAGGTCGTCCCGGCGCTGTCGCCGAGCCTGGTGGCCGGATCCGCGGCGCTGGGCGCCGGGGGCCGGGACACGTGAGGGTGAGGAGAGCGAGGACGGCCACGGATGCGATGCCCGAGATTCTGCGCATGAGCTGGTCCTTCTGATCGTTGGGATGGGCGTGGCGAGAGCCAAGCCATGCCCACCCCAACGACGGGACCAATGAAGGGCTACCGGCGGATTCAGTCCAGATCCAGGAAGTTCTCCAGCCCGACCGTGAGGCCGGGCCGGTCCGCGATCGTCCGCAGTCCGATCAGCACGCCGGGGGTGAACGACGCCCGGTCCAGCGAGTCGTGCCGGATGGTCAGCGTCTCGCCGACGCCGCCCAGGATCACCTCCTGGTGCGCGACCAGCCCGCGGATCCGCAGCCCGTGCACCCGGATCCCGTCGACGTCCGCGCCGCGCGCGCCGTCCAGGCCGGTCGAGGTCGCGTCCGGCACCGGGCCGAGCCCGGCCTCGCGGCGGGCGGCGGCGATCAGCTCCGCCGTACGACGCGCGGTGCCCGAGGGCGCGTCCGCCTTCGTCGGGTGGTGCAGCTCGATCACCTCGACGGACTCGTAGAACGGCGCGGCCGCCGCCGCGAAGCGCATCATCAGGATCGCGCCGATCGAGAAGTTCGGCGCGACCAGGACGCCGGTCCCCGGCGCGCCCGACAGCCAGCCGCGCAGCAGGTCGAGGCGCGCATCGTCGAAGCCGGTCGTCCCGACCACCGCGTGGATGCCGTGGTCGATGCAGAACTCGAGGTTGTCCATCACCACGTCGGGGTGCGTGAAGTCCACGACCGCCTGGGCTCCGGAGGTCACCAGCGTGTCGATCTCGTCGCCGACATCGACCGCCGCGACCAGCTCGAGACCGTCCGCGGCCTCGACCGCACGGCAGACCTCGGACCCGACCTTGCCCCGCGCCCCGAGGACGCCGACTCGCAACTGACTCACGACGGTCAACCTATCTGGCAGTCTTGCCCTATGGCGCTGCAGACCATTCCGCCGCGAATCCGGTGGGCGGTGGACGTGATGGACGTCCAACCCGACGATCACGTGCTCGAGATCGGCTGCGGGCCCGGGGCCGGCGCCGAGCTGATCTGTCAGAAGCTCGAGACCGGCAAGCTGTTCGCGATCGACCGCTCGGAGTCCGGCGTGGACCGGACCAAGCGACGCTGCGCCCAGTACGTCGAGTCCGGTCGGCTCACCGTGCGCCAGATCGACCTGGCCACGCTGCGGGTCCCGGTCAAGCGGCTGAACAAGGTGTTCGCGTTCAACGTCAACCTGTTCTGGGTGCGGGCCTGCACCGAGGAGGTGGCGCTGCTGCACGAGCGGGTCGTGCCCGGCGGCGCGGTGTACCTGTTCTACGAGGCCAAGGAGCCCGGGCTGGTGCCGAACATGGTGAAGAAGGGCTCGGCCGCGCTCCAGGAGGGCGGCTTCCGGGTGTCGGTCGTCGAGCAGAAGGCGCCCGCGGTCGTGGGACTGATCGGGCGTCGTTGAGGTTATTTCCTGAAGTTTCTTCCCATTAGGCTATTCTCTAATCTAGTCTGAGTGCAGGGAGGAGACCGATGGAACGCACCGTCATCGTGTTGACCGTCGACCAGCGCGGCAGCCGCCGCACGGTCGACCGGATCCCGGACGCCCTCGCGGCCCTCGCCGACGTGCCGCTGCTGCTGGCGTTCGAGCGCACCGTCGGCGACGAGTTCCAGGGCGTGCTCGACGAACCGGAGGCGCTCCCCCGGGTGGTCGAGGCGCTGCTGCGCGACGGCGACTGGAACATCGGCGTCGGCGTCGGCGTGATCGAGGAGCCGCTGCCCGACCACGCGCGCGCCGGCCGCGGGCCGGCCTACCTCCAGGCGCGCGACGCGGTCACCGCCGCGAAGAGCAGCCCGTGGCATCTCCGGGTCGCCGGCGAGCACCCCGCGGCCCGGGCCCTGGAGACCACGCTGTGGCTGTGGGCCGCCGTGCTGGCGCGACGTACCTCTCGCGGCTGGGAGGTCGCCGACCTGGCCGAGCAGGGCATGTCGTACGTCGAGGTCGCGCAGCGCCTCGGGATCGGGCAGTCTGCAGTCAGCCAGCGCGCGCAGGCCGCCGGGATCGTCGAGGCTCGACGGGCTCGCGAGCTGGCCACCGACCTGACTCGCTGCCTGCTCGGGAAGGACGACTCGTGACCGCCGAGAGCTGGAGCACGCTGACCCTGGTGCTGCTGGGGTTCGCGCTCTGCTGCGCGCTCGGCGCGTGGTCGGCGGCCGCCCGCCGGATCTGGGGGCCGGCCGCCCTGGTGCTGCTGCTGGCGGCCGGTGCGGTCGCGGCGATGGCCGACGTCCTCGTGGACGGCGACGTCGAGACCGCACTGCTGGTCGCACTCGGCGGCGGGCTCGCCGTCGCCGGTGGCGGCCCGCTCACCGCGCTGGTCTTCGAGCTGGTCGACCGGCGCGAGTCCCAAGCCGACTCACTCGACCAGGCCGGCCGGGTGCTGCGCGGCGGTGCCTGGATCGGTGCGCTCGAGCGGATCGCGATCTACGCGACCCTGGTGTCCGGCTGGCCCGAGGGCATCGCGGTGGTCCTGGTGGTCAAGGGGCTGGGCCGCTACCCGGAGCTGCGTGCTGCCGAGAACGGCGTCCGCACCGGCGCCGCCGAGCGGTTCATCATCGGCACCTTCGTCAGCGTGCTCTGGGCCGCCGGGTGCGCGGGCGTCGTGCTGCTGGTGCGATAGGCGGTCACACCGGCAGGCTGAGCCGCACGGGTCAGACCCCGATCCTGCGCCATGGTCCCCAGACGGCGAACGTCATGCCCGCGCTGGCCTGGATGTTCACGAAGAGCGTGTGCCCGTCGGGCGAGAAGGTCGATCCCGCGAACTCGTCGGCGTACCGCTGCCGAAACTCACCGGTGACCGGGTCCGTGACGACCTGGCTGACCAGGCGGTTCAGGGCGATGTCCCACAGTTGCCCGCCTCGCGAGAGGCCGCGGATGTAGTTGTCCAGGGTGCTGTCCTCGCACACCACCAGCGTGCCGTCCTTGCTGGTGGTGATGTTGTCGGGGAAGTCGAAGGTGAGGTTGGCCTCCGTGTCGTCCACCGGTGCCTGGTAGATCACCTGCAACGTCTTCGACCGGCAGTGGTAGGCCCACACCTGACCGTTGCCCTTGCCGAAACCGCTGGTGTTGTCGTCGTCGTCGTCCGTGGCGCCCCAGTCCTGTTCGGCCGAACCGCCGCCCTGCGTGGAGGTGAAGTAGACGACGTTGTCCTCGTAGACCTGGCCTTCGAGTCGGGAGAACAGCGCGGCGCCCTGCGCCCGGCCCTGGTCGCCGACCTTGACGAGCGCCTGGTCGTTCGTGGTGTCGGGAGGCATCGTCGGGTCCGGGTCATCGATGTCGACCCACTCGACCTTGTACGTCGCGCGCCGCCGCTGCCGGGCCTCCAGATGTGCCAGTGGCCGGCCCTTGACCGCCAGCATCTGCAGCCGACCCTCGTTGTCGAGGAACCCGGTCTCCATGGGGTTGTGCTTGGGGATGTAGCGGTAGAAGCCCGAGGGGAACTCGAAGTTGTCCTCGGTCAGGTAGAGGATGCCGTCGACCGGGTCGAACGAGACGGCCTCGTGAGGGAAGCGCCCCGCGCGGGTGATCGGCCGACGGTCGCTCTGGCCACCCACCGGCACCTCGAAGACGTAGCCGTGCTTCTCCTCCAGCCGGGTGTTGGGTACGCCCTGGAAGTCCGGACCCACGTCGGGACCGTTGACCGTCTCCTCGCAGGTGATCCACGAACCCCAGGGCATGACACCGCCGCTGCAGTTGAACATCGTGCCGTTGAGGCTGGTGTAGGACTCGACGACCTCGCCGTACCTGGTGACCTCGATGGTCGTGCAACCCGCGCCGGCGTTGGCGTCATACGGAGCACCGGGCCCGAACGCGGTGGCCGTCGCGGAGTTCGTGATCTCGTGGTTGCGGACCAGGAGGACGTTCCCGTCCGGTCCGGCGAACGCGCCCATGCCGTCGTGTCGTCCGGGAAGCCGGGTGCCGTCGTCGAGGACCACCGGAAACTCCGTGTCGTGGAAGGAGCGGTAGGAGAAACCCCGCGGCAGATGCAACCGGACCTGGCCGTCTCGGCGGTCACGCACTGGCACCAAGTCGTACCGAGGGTTGTGTCCCGGCTTGGCGGACGCGGACTCGGCGAGCAGTCCCTGGAAGGGACCGCCAGTGAGCGCGACGCCCGCCGCTGCTGCCCCGGTCTTCAACACGCTGCGACGATCGATGGCCATTTCGTCCTCCTCGGATGACAGTGACCGAGCTGGTCCTCAGCGGATCCCGCCACGCTAACCCGGTCAGCGGAGGTCGCCAAGGGCGTGCGCGCAGATCTGAGTGCGTGCGACGCCTTCATCCACGCCCTGCACCGTTCGCGCCTTCGACGGCCCAGACTCGCCCGGGCCAGGTCTTCGCGTAGGCCCGCAATGCGGCGTAGCCGGCTCGGTCGCTGGTGAACCTGCCCGAGCTGAGAAGCTGCTCGTGCTGGTCGACGACCTCGATCGTGGCTGACAGCTTGTGGGGATCGACCCCGATGACGACGTGCTCCATGTCCTGCTCCCGCCTGTGCTCGATCCGATGTGGACGGCGAGGTGGGCATTGCTACTACGAGCAGGGCAGTCCCTTCTTGAGCCACGCCTCGTCAGCGGTTCCGGCGAGCTGCAGACCGAAAGTGAGCCACACCCAGAATGGGATGGGCAGCCGCATGGAGAGCCTCCCGCCGGACACCTGGACCGAGTCTGGCCAGACACCGATCCTGCGAGGAAGTGTCTAGTAGCCGCCTGTCGGACGCCCCGTGCGGACTGGCCGACCGGTACCGCAGGCCTGAGTCGCCGAACGCGGACGGTTGGCGGGCTATCCGACCCTTATCTTCCGCGACCTTCGTCGCTGGGCGACCTTGAAGGCCAGCAGGGCGGCCAGGGGTGTGCCGACGACCAGAACGAGGGTCTCAAGCGGACTGACCTCCGTGCCGCTCAACCAAAGGATGCCGAGGACGGCGAGGGCTCCAACCCCAACAGCGGCCGTCACCCAGGCAGCGCGGGCCGGAGGCCGGATGAACCATCCGAGTAGGACCCCGATGGGAAAAATGAGAAGCGCCATGGTGTCTCCGCGCCGAGAACCTCGAGAGGCCTCCGAATTTCCGTGAGGCTCGTTGACGAAATGGTTCACCCGCGCAGATGGAAGGTCAACACCTTCGGTTGATCTGCGCGGCGCGAGCACAGTCTTGCGACCTGGGACGCCCGGGGCAGAGCAACTGCCGGCTGCCGGCTCGTGCCAGGCTGCTCGTCGGGTCGTCGCACCTCGAGCAGTCCGGCGCGGGCAGGCTTACAGAATCGCTCCCCGCGGCGATACCTCAATGCTTGCCACGCCGCGCGAGTAGAGCGCGACCAACCGGTCGCCGTGGCGGCAGCGGAGGACGCCGTACTCCTCGCTCAGCACCTCGATGACATGCTCGACCATCTCGTCCTCGTCGACCTGGTCGGGATCCTCGTAGGTCAGGTCCGTGTGCTCGCCCCCGAGGAGCCGAACACGGAGCACGATGGTTGCCATGCTGGAACGGTAGTGCGCCCATGGGCGGCCTACCCTCGCACGCTCCAAGCACGCCGGGAAGGCTCAAGCTCAGCGGATGCCGCTGTCACAGGGGATGTCGACCTTGGCGCAGGCCCCGTTGGTCACGCGGGCGTCCATCAGCTCGCACGACATGCCCGCGTCGGCGGTGACGACGTTGTCGCCGCCGACCGTCTTCTCGAAGGTGCCGCCACCGGACCTGCACAGGTCGTGCGCCAGGTCACGGCAGGTGCGGGACCAGGTTCGACATCGCGACCCGGAGTGCCGATCAGGCATCTCGCGCTTCCCCAATCTGCGGGATACGTCAGCCGAGGACGTCACCGATTGGTAAGCCCGATGCATTGTCACCGTCCTGGGCTCGGAGGATGGTGGGTTCTCGGGGGAAGACCAGGAGGCACGAGCATGACGAAGTGGATCGGACCAGAAGCGGCCGAGTACGACGAGCGACGCGAGCTGTTCAACGCGATGATCGACAAGAAGCCGCGGATCATCGCGACGTGCGAAGGCCCCGCGGATGTCAGGGAGGCTCTGGAGCGCGCCGCGCACGATCTTCTCCCGGTGGCCGTGCGCTCGGGTGGCCACTCCGTGGCCGGGCAGTCCAGCAACGACGACGGGCTTGTCATCGACGTCCGTCCCATGAAGGCCATCGACATCGACGCCGCGGCCCGACGGGCCAGGGTCGGGGGCGGGTGCACCTGGGCCGAGTTCGACGCGGCTGCGCAGGAGTTCGGTTTGGCCACCACCGGCGGCCGGGTGTCCACGACCGGCGTCTCCGGGCTGACCCTCGGCGGCGGCTCGGGTTGGCTGGAACGTCAGCACGGACTCAGCTGCGACAACCTTCTGGCCGTCGAGCTGGTGACCGCCGACGGCCGGGAGGTCCGCGCCGACGACACCCAGCACCAGGACCTGCTCTGGGCCAGCAAGGGAGGGGGCGGCAACTTCGGTGTTGTCACTGCTATGGAGTTCCAGCTGCACCCGGTCGGTCCGATGATCATCGGTGGGCTGATGGCGTGGCCCGCTGTCCGTGGACCCGAGGTGTCTCGGGCCTTCCGCGACTGGGCGGACGACGCTCCGGAGGAGCTCGGCACCGGCCTCGTGATGCTGACCGGCCCGCCGGAGGAGTTCATCCCGCAGCACCTGCAGGGCCAGCCCCTGATCGCGATCGCGGTCTGCTGGAACGGTGACGAGGCGACCGGCGCGGACGTGGTCCAGGTCATGCGCGAACTGTCTCCGGAGGTCGACCTGGTCGGCCCGATGCCCTACGCGGAACTGCAGTCGATGATCGACGACCCGCCGGGGTTCCGGCAGTACTGGAGCGCCGACTACCACGACACCTTCCCCGACGACGCTCTCGACGTGTTCCTCGACGCGGGCGCACGCCGTGCGTCGCCGATGACCCAGCACCTGCTGCTCCCTTGGGGCGGCGCGCTGGCGCGCGTCGACGCTGACGCCACACCGTTGAGCCAGCGCTCGGCGCGTTGGGTGAGTCATCCCTTCGCGACCTGGGCGGACCCTGCCGACGACGCGGCCAACATCGCCTGGGTGCGCGACTACCGGAAGGCGAACGCCCCCTTCACGACCGGCGGCGTCTACCTCAACTTCATCGGCGACGAGGGTGACGAGCGCATCAAGGCGGCCTTCGGTGCAGAGAAGTACGAGCGACTGGCACAGATCAAGTCCGAGTACGACCCCGGCAACGTCTTCGCCGGCAACCAGAACATCCGCCCCAAGGTGTCCGCCTGACCACCGCAGGCTGGCAAGCCGAACGCAGGACCGACCAACACGGAGGAGAAGCTCATGTCCGACAAACAGAACATCGACGCTCCGCACGAAAGGCGCCCGTTCCAGGACCACGGCCACATGGACGTGGTCACCCTTGGCGACTTCACCCTCGGCCGCGGCGTCTTCGAACCAGGCTGGCGCTGGTCCAACGACGTCAAGCCGATTGCCGGCACTGACTCCTGCCAGGTCCACCACACCGGGTTCTGCCTGTCTGGACAGATGACCGTCAAGCCCGACGACGGCGAGGAGATCACCATCGGCCCCGGCGACGTCGTCGACCTCGACCCCGGTCACGACGCGTGGACCGTGGGCGACGAGCCCTGCGTGCTCATCGACACCGGGGTCGCGGCGTACGCCAAGCCCAGCTGACACCAATCACTGGTCCTCAGGATCTCCTGCGCCGTCACCGCTCAGGTGGCGTGCATCGGGCGTTCAGGGCCCCTTCAGCACCCAGCGCCCATGCTGCAAGGACCCAGCGACCCGATCGAGGAGGAGTCATGCTCTACACGAAGGTCAAGCACCGACGACAACATCTGAGCGCGGCGATTCTGCCGCTGCTCTTGCCCTTGGCGGCGTGCAGCGGCGACAGCGGATCCGGCGGTAGCCAGGACTCGACCACACCGGCGGCGGCACCGAAGCGAGCACACCCGCGCTCCCGACGGGAAGTGAGCCAGTGGACCTCGATCCGGCCGACTTCACGGCCGGATCGGACCACCCCTACTTCCCCCTGGAGCCCGGGACCCAGTGGGCGTTCCGCGAGGTTGACGAGAAGGGCGCGGTGGTGAACGTAGTGGTGACGGTCTCCTCCGAGACCCGCCAGATCGCCAACGGCATCGAGGCAGCCGTGGTCCGCGACACCGTGACCGAGGACGGCGAGCTTGTCGAGGACACCCTCGACTGGTACGCCCAGGACGCCGACGGAAACGTGTGGTACCTCGGCGAGGACACGGCGGAGTTCGAGAACGGGAAGCTGACCAGCCGCGAGGGTGCGTGGGAGGCCGGCGTCGACGGCGCGCTGCCCGGCATCATCATGCCAGCGGACCCGGCCGTTGGGATGAGTTACCGGCAGGAGTACTACGAGGGCAAGGCCGAGGACAACGGCGAAGTGCTGGCGCTGGACCAGCAGGCCGAGGTGCCGGCCGGCCACTTCGGCGACGTGCTGATGACCGCGGACACGATCGCCCTCGAACCGAACATCCTCGAGTACAAGCTGTACGCCCCGGGCGTGGGAGTCGTGATGGCGCTCGGCATCTCGGGTGGCGGCGGCCGCGAGGAGCTCGTGTCGACCAAGATGGTGAAGGCCGAGGCGGCGCGCGCCGCCGGCACGACTCCGCTGGGCGAGCCCTACTGAAGAACACTTGACTGCTGAAACTCTGCGACTGATCTTGAGTCTTCAGGCTGTTGATGTGACCGCCGATAAGCCATTCCAATGCCGACGACTGATCCCCGCGACGAGACCAGCGAAGGCGAGACCAGGGGCCTGCGGCACCGCTCCTTGACCGCCAGCCTGCCCTCTTCCTGCTTCCCTGTAGCCCCCGCAAAAGTTGCAAAGGAGAGTGCAACCGATGGACGTGGACAGGACTGCGCTAGGCCGCGGAGTCTCAAGTTACCGGTCTGCTCGCACTCCCCGCTGGTCACAACGCCACCAACACGACTACCCAAGTAGCCCTCTGCGCCCAGAAGGACGCGCCGGCAGAGCGCCCCGGTCCGGCGACCCGTTCACGAGTGCGGCCGAGATCGGTGCGGCGACAGCGATCGAGCTCGCCGAGGACGGGCTGCTCAGCCGGCGCCGGTGTGGGAGAACTCCACGGAGCTGTTCCCGTAACAGCCCGGCTGACCCGCGGCGTTACGGGTTTTCGCAGCCGCTAAGGCGGTCCTCGGGGCCGGCGATGCAGGTGTCCACACCGAGTCCACCCGAGAACAGGTCGATCATCGGGGCGTCCACCTCAACCTCCTGAAGGGTGTCGTTCCCGCTCGAGGACGTCTCGCTCGACGTTCGCCAGGGTCGCCAGGCGTTCGATGTCGGCCGGCGCAAGGGGGAGTGCGTCGTGGGCGCTGCTGGCCACGATGTCGCTCGCCTCGGACACCGCGTCGCCAGCTATCTCGGTCGCCTCGTCGCCACAGCCCCACAGCAGGAGGGCTGGCAACGTGGCGATGACGGCTCGGGCGAGCGTCGGCATGCTCATTCTCCTTTCGCGGTCGCCGGACCAGGCGGCCCCGTGAGTCCAGTACCCGGCCCGTCATCGGGATGCTCGCGCCACCGGCGCCACGGTGGTATCCGCTACCCGGCGTAGAGCCTGGGCGTGAGCCAACGGTGGTGGCTGGAGTTGAACTGGTCGCCAGCGAAGTAGCGGGCCCTCGGGCCGAGGTGGTCGTAGAAGGGGAAGTCCAGGGTGGTGACGGTGACCTGGACCCAGTTGGGCCGGACGTCGGGGTCGTCGTCCGACAGGGCGAGGCAGCGTCGGGGAATGATCAGCGTGACCCGGTCGCGGTCGTAGTTGGCGCGTGCCTTCAGGCCGGAGTCTGTGAATCCGTCGCAGCCGAACTCCTCCTGGTGTTCGGCGTCGAGGATGAACAGGCGGTCTCCAACACGGGGTCGTCGCCGGTCGAACTCGACCTCATAGGTCCAGGCCGTGCTCTCTGAGGGCTGCGCCGACTTGTTCACCTTGATGAACCCGAGGAGGGCGAACGAGTCGTTGCCGCGGGGCCGGGTAAGCGACCGCACGTGCGCTCGGATGGACACGAAGTGGTCGGTGTGGCGGACGGTCACGTGTCGGATGTCGAGGTGACGGCCGCCCGGCGCCGCAACACCCTGGAATCCCCGGGCCATGTCGCCGGCTGGGTCGGCATTCTCGTACCGGTCGGCGTGAGCGGGCGCCGCGGTGAGGAGTGTCCCGGCTAGGGCGGCGCCCGAGATGGTGGCCCAGATACGGCGGGTATTGGAGCGGCGGGTGTGCATGACGGCTCCGCTCCATTCGGGGTGGCCCCGCGCCCGGGCCGCGCCGGCCTAGTCCTAGCAGTGTGGCCGCCTGCGTGTGGGTCGTCAATGACTCCTACGCCGCCGCCACTGCGAAGCAGGCCAGCTCAACAGGACCTGCTCGACGCGGAACTCATGGATGGTCTTGTCGACATTCGCCCGCTCCAGCCAGCGGCGCGCTCCCCCAGCACAGGGCATCAGTTCCTCGAAGCCCGTCGACTGACCTCGGGAGATCAGGACAGGACCTCAGGGACGGTGGACCAAGACGAAGCCGAGGCAGCAGAGTCGTACGAACCTCCCGGTGCGGATCTCTCCCACGAGACTCTCGACGTTGAGGTAACACCCAAGCAGGCCGACGAGTTCACCTGCACTGCATGCTTCCTCGTCCAGCACGAGTCTCAACGGTCGGCCCCGGCCGCCGATCTCTGTAGCGACTGCGCCTGAATGATCTGCATCTGGCGACGCTCGCCGCGTGATGCGCGGGGAGCGTCCGGCGACGCGGTCAGGTCCCCCAGATGATGCTGGAACTTCGCACCGTGGGCTGACCGGGGCCGATTCCGTCGCGATCCGCCCGGTGGCCAGATGCGTCTAACCGCCGCCTGCCGGCGCGCTTGATGCGAGCACCCCAAGTCCCCATCGCCGATCCGCGCGACAACAACCGGCGTGGGGCGGTACTGGGGTTCCCCGGTTTGGGCGATTCGGGCGGTCCTCCGGGGAACTACTTTTGCGGCATGTGGATGCGGGTCCCCGACGCGACGAACACCACGCTCAGCGAATCGGCCCGATCCCACGAGTTCACGCCGACTGACATCTACCGCCCGGTCATGGGCCGAACCGCTCATCGGCGAAGGCTCCACAGCAGTGGAGTGAGATAGCGTCCAATGGCCGAGTTAACGCTTCTCCTCGTATTCGTGCTCTTCGCCGGCGTGATGGGGCTGATCTTCCAGCTGTTCGACAGGTAGCCCTGGTCATACCGCCGCCTGCGGACGCGGCCCGGACGAGTGGAACGGGCTAGCGTCGGCGCGTCCAGGTGCCCGGTCGTGTGGGCGGCGGGCGAGGTTGGGCGAAGCCAGGCCGCCGCATGAGGTGACCACATGTCCGGACCGAATACTGTCTTGCCGTTCCAGCCGACCGAGATGTCGGCGGCCCAGCTGGCCGCAGTTTCCTACCTGGCCCGCTACTCCGGGCACACCCACAGGTTGTACGCCTCCCAGCTGCGGCCCTGGTTCGCCTGGTGTGAGACCAACAGGCTGGACCCGCTGGTCGGGATCCAGCGAGCCCATGTCGAGCTGTACATCCGCCAGCCCGGCGTCGCCGGCCTGATGGACTCCTCGGTCACCACGATGATGCACGCCGTGCGTGGATTCTTCCGGTTCGCCCACATCGACGGGCTGATCCCATCCGACCCCGCCGTCTACGCGAGGCTCCCGAAGGTCCATCGCGACGAGTCCCGCACCCAGGGACTGGACCGACTCGAGCTGATCCGGTTCCTCCAGGTCGCACAGACCATCACCGTCCAGAACTCGGCAGTCAGCACGGCCTGCCGCGCCTGCGCGGAGCAGACCAGCTCCTCCAAGGCACGGATCTCGTCGATCCGCGCCGCGTCGCCATCCGGCAGCGGCTGCTCGCGGACCGAGGTGGTCCACTCCTGGATCGATTCGAACATGTGTTCGATTATAGTCGATGTGGGGGCGGAGCTCAAGGGGTGTCAGCGGTCAGCTGACTTCCTTCCAGGGGTCGTGCTCGGCCAGGATCCGGTCGACGCGGGCCTGGTCGAGCCGGGAGACGACGTACTGGTTCTCCTGGGCGTCGCGCACGCACTTGGCGAGCGAGAACGACGGAGGTCGTCAGGAACAGGGTGCCGAGGGCGAGGAACGCCTTCGGCCACGCGTCACCGGGCAGGTAGTAGATCGCGACCAGCATGGTGAGCAGGGCGATGGAGAAGGCGAGCGGCCGACTGGGCGAAGAACGCGGTGGTGGTCTTCGTGGCGGGAGTGTGAGTGTCCATGCCCCGAAGTTTCGTCGCGCCGCGACCGGCCAGGCATCGGTACGGATACTCAGCTTCCTGCGACACTGCCGCGTGTGAGCTCGTGGTCGTCCCCCGCCGCGATCGCCGTCGAGGACCGGTTGTTCCGCGCACTCGCGGTGCTGCGTGTCAGTCGTCCTCGTCAACGCGGTCGCGCTGAGCATCTACCGGGCCGACGACTTCGAGCACCCGACGGCCGCGGCGGCCTGCGTCGGCGTGATGGTCGCTGTGGACCGGCTTCGCCACCTGGGCCTACGCCGAGCAGCGGCGCCGTACCTTCGTCCTCCTGGCCGCCGACCTGGCTCATCGCGATGGCGCTGCTCGCGGTCACGCCGTACGTCAACGACGCCGACTCCACGGCCAGCCTGCCGGGGTTCTGGATCCTGGGTGCACTGTTCGCTTGGTCGATCCACTACCGGTGGCTCGGCGGGCTGGTCGCGGGCGCCCTCCTCGCCGCCGCCGACCTCCAGCGCCAGGACGTCGACGCGGTCCGACTACGGCAACGCCTTCCTGCTGGTCCTGGGCGGCACGATCGTCGGCTTCATGTGCGAGTCGCTGCAGCGGATGGCCACCGAGCGTGACGCCGCGGAGCGGTCCGCGGCGATCGCGACCGAGCGCGCCCGGCTGGCTCGCGCCGTGCACGACGGCGTGCTCCAGGTGCTCGCCCTGGTCCAGCGGCGTGGGGGCGAGCTCGGTGGCGAGGCCGCCGAGCTCGGCCGGCTCGCCGGTGAGCAGGAGCGCGAGCTGCGTCGGCTGATCCGTGCCCAGGAGGCGGTCACCGAGGGGGACGAGACCGTGGACCTGGTCTCCGAGCTCGCCCGGCTGGAACGCCGGCAGTCCGTCACGGTCTCGACCCCGGGGTCGACCGTCGACCTGCCGGCCGCGACCGCTCGCGAGCTGGTCGCGGTCGCCCAGGCCTGCCTCGACAACGTCCGGCGTCCACGTCGGCGACGACGCACCCGCCTGGGTGCTGCTCGAGGCCTTCCCGGACCGGGTCGAGCTGACCGTGCGCGACGACGGGCCGGGCATCCCGGCCGGCCGGCTCGAGGAGGCCGCGGCGCAGGGCCGGCTCGGTGTCGCCGAGTCGATCCGCGGCCGGATCGCCGACCTCGGCGGCACCGCCGAGCTGACGACCGGGACCGACGGCACCGAGTGGGAGTTCGTCGTCCCGCGTGACCTAGGGTCACGCGGCATGAGCGAGACCATCCGGGTGATGGTGGTCGACGACCACCCGATGTGGCGCGACGCCGTCGAGCGCGACCTGGAGCAGGCCGGCCTCGAGGTGGTCGCCGTGGCCGCCAACGGGCGCGAGGCGCTGGCCCGGTTCCCGGCGGCACGCCCCGACGTCGTGGTGCTCGACCTGCAGATCCCGGCTCCCGACGGCGTCGAGGTGACCGCCGAGATCGTGCGCCAGGACCCGTCGGTCCGGGTGCTGATCCTGTCCGCGTCGGGCGAGCACGCCGACGTCCTGGCCGCGATGAAGGCGGGCGCGACCGGCTACCTGGTGAAGTCCGCCTCCCGTGAGGAGCTGCTCGCCGCCGTACGCAGCGTCGCCCAGGGCGACCCGGTGTTCACCGCCGGGCTCGCCGGGCTGGTGCTGGGCGAGTTCCGGCGGATCTCCGACGAACCCAAGCCAGCCGGGATCGACCCGGGGCTGACCGACCGCGAGACCGAGGTCCTCAAGATGGTCGCCAAGGGGCTGTCGTACCGGCAGATCGCCGACCGGCTGGTGCTCTCGCACCGCACCGTGCAGAACCACGTGCAGAACACGCTGCGCAAGCTGCACATGCACAACCGCGTCGAGCTGACCCGCTACGCCATCGAGCACGGGCTCGACGAGGAGTAGTCAGTTCGGGTTGCGGCGGACCCGGATGGTCGGGCTGACGTCACCCGTGCAGCCGGTCTTGGGCGCCACCTTGGCGAAGAAGCGCCCCTGGGTGCCGGTGTTGCCGGTCGACCAGACGTAGGACCCGCCCTGGAAGTCGGTCGTGTCGGACGCCCACAGGTGCGGCTCACCGTCGACGATCTTGTAGACCTTCACGGTCCGGTTGGCGGCACACTGCGCCGGGCGCGAGCTCTTCACGACCCCGGACATGTCGGTGCCCTCCGCTTTGATCGTCACGGTGACACTGGCCCGAGCTCCGGCGGCCTCGGCGGCCGGGGCCAGCCCGGACAGCGCAGCGGCTCCCCCGGCTGTGAGCGCGATGGCGATGATCGACGACTTCTTCATATCAGGCCTCTCCGGGACGAGTCTCGTCCCTCTACCAACCCACAGGAGTCCGGTCTAGGCCGGTGAATACATCGAGTCGACTGGAAGGATGCACGGGTGACCGGCTGCCGCATCTCGGACTTCTTCGAGCTCGCCGACCAGCTCCCCGAGGTCAGCCGGGTCGACAACGAGCGCTACTGGCGGATCGCGGTCGGCGACCGGACCTTCGGCTACCTCTGGGAGCCGACCCGCACCGTCGGCCTCAAGCAGACCCTCGCCGAGCAGCTCGCGCTGGTGGCCGAGCGGCCGGAGACGTTCGAGGTGCAGTTCACCGTCGGCGGGTTCGGCTGGGTGGTGGTCCGGCTCGAGGGGGTCGAGCGGGACGAGCTGGCCGAGCTCACCTTCGAGGCCTGGCGGCTGACCGCCCCCGCCGCGCTCCTCGACCAGCGCGGCGAACGGCTACCCCGCTGAGAGGTATCTGAGGTAGAGATCTCAGTGCAACCTTCTCGGTCCTGGATGCGTATGACCAGCATGCGAAAGATCACCGCCACCGCCGTCCTCCTGTCGACCGCCGCCCTCACCCTCGGGCTCCCCGGCCCGGCCCACGCCGAGCTGTACGGCATCGACGACCCTCAGGACACCAACCACGGGTCGGACATCCTGGCCATGGACGTCCGCAACGGCAAGGCCAACGTCAACGTCACGACGCACCACCTGGGCCTGCGCCGCGACCCGGCCACCGGCTCCGGCGGCGCGATCTTCGTCGACACCAAGAAGAACGACGCCGGACCGGAGTACGTCTTCGTCGGCGGGTTCTTCGAGGGCACCGACTACACCCTGCTCGAGACCGAGGGCTTCCGCTCCGGCTCGTGGGGCGAGCCGGTCGAGAACGGCGACTACCTGATGCGGGTCAACTACCGCAAGGACACCGTCACGTTCCGGATGTCGCGCGCCGCGCTGGGCAAGCCGGGCGCCGTCCGGATCGCAGCCCGCGCCTCGGGCACCCGCACCGACGGCACCAGCCACGGGCTGACCGACTGGGTCAGCAAGCCGCGCGCCTTCACGCCCTGGATCGCCCGGGGCTAGGCCGGGCCGACCACCGCGAGGATCTCGGGGCGGCTGAACACCAGGGCCGCGACCTCGCGGACCTCCTCGAGGGTGACCGCGTCGATGCGGGTGATCACCTCGTCGATGCTGAGCAGCTCGTCGTGGACCAGCTCGGCCTTGCCGAGCCGCGACATCCGCGAGCCGGAGTCCTCGAGCCCGAGGACCAGGCCGCCGCGCAGCATCCCCTTGCCGCGGGCCAGCTCCTCGGCGGTGATGCCGGACGCCGCGACCTTGGCGAGCTCCTCGCGGACCACCGCCAGCACGTCGTCGAGCTTGTTCGGCAGGCAGCCGACCGAGACGCCGACCAGGCCGGAGTCGGCGTGGTGGGAGGCGAAGGAGAACACGGAGTACGCCAGGCCTCGGTGCTCGCGCACCTCCTGGAACAGCCGGCTCGACGTACCGCCGCCGAGCGCGGTGTTGAGCACGCCGAGCGCGAAGCGGCGATCGTCGTCGCGGACCAGGCCCTCCATGCCGAGCACCAGGTTGACCTGCTCGAACGGGCGGGTGGCGGCGATCAGCCCGGGGCGACCCGCTTGCGCGAGCCGTGCCGCGGCGGGATCGGTGCGGCCTCGCCGGCGAGCCAGTCGTTGCGCGCGAACGAGCGCTTCACCTGGCGCACCAGGCGTCGCGTGGTCGACGTTGCCGGCCGCGGCGATCACGAGGTTGGCCGGGCGGTAGTGGCGCCGGTAGAACCGCTGGATCTGGGCGCGGGTCAGCGACCCGATCGACTCGACGGTGCCGGCGATCGGCCGGCCCAGCGGGGTGTCGCCCCAGGCCTGCTCCGCGAACAGGTTGTGTACGACGTCGTCCGGGTCGTCGTCGTGCATCGCGATCTCGTCGAGGATCACGTCGCGCTCGGCCTCGACGTCGTCGGCGTGCAGCGTCGAGGCGGTGATCATGTCGCCGAGGACGTCCACCGCCAGCGGCAGGTCCTCGTCGAGGACCCGCGCGTGGAAGCAGGTGTACTCCTTCGCGGTGAACGCGTTGAACTCACCGCCGACCGCGTCCAGCGCGATCGAGATGTCCAGCGCCGAGCGCTCCGCGGTGCCCTTGAACAGCAGGTGCTCGAGGAAGTGCGACGCGCCGTGCAGGGTCGGGGACTCGTCGCGCGAGCCGACGCCGACCCACACCCCGATGCTGGCCGAGCGCACGCCGGCCTGCTGCTCGGTGATGATCCGCAGGCCCGAGGGCAGCACGGTACGGCGCACCCGCGAGGTCACCTGGCCGTCGAGGTCCTTGGTGGTCTGCAGGGTGCGCGTACCCGGAGAAGGCGATGACCCGCCCGAGCATGGCTCGGGCGGGTCATCGTGGTTGAAGCAGTGGTCACTCGGAGTCGTCCGCGCCCTCGGCGTCGGAGGACTCACCCTCGCCGATCTGGGCGTCCTCGACGACCGGGACCAGCGACAGCTTGCCGCGGTCGTCGATCTCGGCGATCTGGACCTGGACCTTCTGGCCCACCGACAGGACGTCCTCGACCGCGTCGACCCGCTTGCCACCGGCCAGGGAGCGCAGCTTGCTGATGTGCAGCAGGCCGTCCTTGCCCGGCATGAGCGACACGAACGCACCGAAGTTGGTCGTCTTCACGACCGTGCCCAGGTAGCGCTCGCCGATCTCCGGCATGGTCGGGTTGGCGATCTGGTTGACGGCGTCCTTGGCAGCCTGGGCCGCCTCGCCGTTCGTGGCACCGATGTAGATGGTGCCGTCGTCCTCGATCGTCAGCTGGGCGCCGGTGTCGTCCTGGATCTGGTTGATGATCTTGCCCTTCGGACCGATCACCTCGCCGATCTTGTCCACCGGGATCTTGATGGTGATGATGCGCGGCGCGTGGACCGACATCTCCTCGGGCTCGTCGATGGCCTCGGCCATCACGTCGAGGATCGCCATCCGGGCGTCGCGAGCCTGACCCAGCGCCGCGGCGAGGATCTCGGCGGGGATGCCGTCGAGCTTGGTGTCGAGCTGCAGCGCGGTCACGAACTCGCGGGTACCGGCGACCTTGAAGTCCATGTCGCCGAACGCGTCCTCGGCACCGAGGATGTCGGTCAGGGCGACGTACTTGGTCTCCCCGTCGACCTCACCGGAGATGAGACCCATCGCGATGCCGGCGACCGAGGCGCGGAGCGGAACACCGGCCTGGAGCAGCGACATCGTCGAGGCGCAGACCGAGCCCATCGACGTCGAGCCGTTGGAGCCCATCGCCTCGGAGAGCTGACGGATCGCGTAGGGGAACTCCTCGCGCGTCGGCAGCACGGGCAGCAGCGCACGGCGCGCGAGCGCACCGTGGCCGATCTCGCGACGCTTCGGCGAGCCGACCCGACCGGTCTCACCGGTGGAGAACGGCGGGAAGATGTACTTGTGCATGTACCGGCGGGTCTTCTCCGGCGACAGCGTGTCGAGCTTCTGCTCGAGGGTGAGCATGTTCAGCGTGGTGACACCCAGGATCTGGGTCTCGCCGCGCTCGAACAGCGCCGAGCCGTGCACCCGCGGGAGCACGCCGACCTCGGCGTGCAGCGGACGGATGTCGGCGAGGCCGCGGCCGTCCATGCGGATCTGGTCGCGCAGCACGCGCTCGCGCACGATCGACTTGTTGACCGAGCGGAAGGCAGCACCGAGCTCCTTCTCGCGGCCCTCGAAGTCGCCCGCGAGCTTGTCGAGGACGGTGGCCTTGATCTCGTCGGTCTTGGCCTCGCGCTCGAGCTTGTCGCCGATCGTCATCGCGGCGGCCAGGTCACCCTTGGCGGCGGCCTCGACGGCGGCGTACACGTCGTCCTCGTAGTCGAGGAAGATCGGGAACTCCTGGACCGGCTTGGCGGCGACGTTGGCGAGCTGCTGCTGCGCCTCGACGAGCTGCTTGATGAACGGCTTCGCGGCGTCGAGACCGCCGGCGACGACCGCCTCGGTCGGGGCCTGCACGCCGTCCTGGACCAGGGTCCAGGTCTGCTCGGTGGCCTCGGCCTCGACCATCATGATCGCGACGTCGCCGGTGTCGGTGACCCGACCCGCGACGACCATGTCGAAGACGGCGTTCTCGAGCTGGCTGTGGGTCGGGAACGCGACCCACTGGCCCTCGATCAGGGCGACGCGGACGCCGCCGACCGGGCCGGAGAACGGCAGGCCGGAGAGCTGGGTGGAGAGCGACGCGGCGTTGATCGCGAGCACGTCGTACGGGGTGTCCGGGTTGAGCGCCATCACGGTGATGACGACCTGGACCTCGTTGCGCAGACCCTTCTTGAAGGTCGGGCGCAGCGGGCGGTCGATCAGGCGGCAGGTGAGGATCGCGTCCTCGCCGGGGCGGCCTTCACTACGGAAGAACGAGCCGGGGATCTGGCCCGCGGCGTACATCCGCTCCTCGACGTCGATCGTCAGAGGGAAGAAGTCGAAGTGGTCCTTGGGGTGCTTGCCGGCCGTGGTGGCCGAGAGCAGCATCGTGTCGTCGTCGAGGTAGGCGGTCACCGAACCGGCGGCCTGGCGGGCGAGGAGCCCGGTCTCGAACTTGACGGTGCGGGTGCCGAACTTGCCGTTGTCGAGAACGGCTTCAACGGCGGAGATGACGGGTTCAGTCAAGGGTCTTGTCCCTGTTCTGTTAGCGGAGCGATCCCGCCGTGTCCCGCGTGCCGCGGAAGGCCGGTCTTCGATCGAGGCCCGCAGATCCGTGCGACCGCGAAGGTCGGGATGCTGAGAGCCACTACCGAGGACCGGGCCCGAACGGGCGAGTCGCTCCTGTGTTTTCTGGTTTCAGTTGTCGAATCTAGCGCCGCTGCGCGGCACAGATAAAGCAGGAAGGGCCCACCAGTGGCGGGCCCTTCCGAGATCAGCGGCGCAGGCCGAGACGCTCGACGATCGAGCGGTAGCGCTCGATCTCGGTCTTCTGCAGGTAGTTGAGCAGCCGCCGGCGCTGGCCGACGAGCAGCAGCAGACCACGACGGCTGTGGTGGTCGTGCTTGTGCTGCTTGAGGTGCTCGGTGAGGTGGCTGATCCGGTGGCTCAGCAGCGCGATCTGCACCTCGGGCGAACCGGTGTCGCCCTCGGTCGTGGCGTACTCAGCGATGATCTTCTTCTTGGTCTCCGCGTCGGTACCGATCGACATGCGGGCTCCTTCCGGTTTGTCGTTGCGCGGCGCGCCGGGGCCTGTTCACCCGGGCACTCTGGTTCCGCGGCCGTTAGACGGCAGTGCTGCCTGTGTGTAGGCAACCGGGAAAGACTATCGCCTCGCGGCTCACCGACCCAAT
>CAVQTV010000003.1:0-337609 GCA_963716655.1 uncultured Actinomycetota bacterium
GCGGCCTCCATGAAGTCCTCGGCGCTCCGGCCGCCCCCCGTCTGCTCCGACCAGTCGACGTACGCGCCGCGCGCGGGCTCGGCGACGGTCGCCGCCAGCCGCTCGCCCTCGGCCCGGGCCGTGGCGGGGTCGACCCCCGCGGCCTTCGCGGCGGCCTCGAGCGAATCCAGCGCCTCGGCAAGGGTGGTCATGTCGGGGGCCCGAGGTTGAGGTCGGGCCCGGAGGGCGGCCCGAACTTGGCCTGCAGGAACATCCCGTGCGCGATCAGCGCCTGCGCGTCCGCGCGGTTCGCGGCGTCGAGGATCTTGTCCATCGTCGAGGCGAGCAGCTCGAGCTGGTCGACCAGCACCATCAGCGACGTCTTGTAGCCGTCGATCGGGCGGGTGTCGGCCCACTCGCGCGGCAGCCGCAGGTAGCCACCCACCGCCTCGGGCAGGTAGTCGGTCGCCGTCGCCATCACGGAGTAGCTCTCGATGGTGCCGACACCGAGGTGCCGAAGCTGCGGGAGCGTGTCGCGGATGGTGCGGGCGATCCGGACGACCCGCGAGGTGATGACCGGTGGCGCGTTGCCTTCCGCGAGCATCGCGCTGACCCGGTTGAGCGCGGCCAGGATCTCCTGCTCGGTCGGCGGCGACGCGATGGCCCGCTCGTCCGCGTCGGCCTCACCACGCAGGCGCCCCAACCACGACTTCAGACCCACGGATCAGCTGGTCGGCATCGAGGAGAGGTCGAGCGTTCCGGCCGCGTTGCGTGCGTCGTGCTGCTGGACCCGGTCGAGGTAGGCACGCGACTTGTCCACCTCGGTCTCGAGGACGCCGATGGTCGCCGACATCGAGTCCAGCGCCTTCAGCTTGAACTCGTCGATGGAGTCCATCGTCGCGTAGATGTTCGCGAACGCCGCCTGGAGCTGCTCGATCCCGATGCTCGACGACGCCGCCTGCTCCTGGATCTCCGCGGAGTTCTCCTTGAGCATCTCCGAGGTCCGCTCGATCATCCCGGACGTCGTGGTGTTGAGCGCCGAGATCTGGTCGAGGACCAGCTTCTGGTTGCCCAGCGCCTGGGCCACGATGACCGCCGTACGCAGCGCGGAGATGGTCGTCGTGGACGCCCGGTCGACGCCCTTGATCAGCTCGATGTTGTTCTTGATGATGATGTCGATCGCCAGGTAGGACTGGATCGACACGGCCAGCTGGGTGAGCAGGTCCTGGTGCTTCTGGCGGACGTAGAACAGCACGTCCTGCGACAGCTGCTTCGCGGCCTCGGGGTCGGTGAGCTCGAGCTCGGCGATCTTGGCCGACAGCTTCGTGTCGAGCCGCTCGGCGACGTACACGTACTGGTTGAGCCGGCCCATCGACGCCCAGAGGTTCGTCTTCTCCAGGTTGAGCGCGACGTTGTCCTTGGTCAGCTCGTCCTGGCCGTTGCGCAGGCTGTGCAGGATGCCGTTGAGCTGGCTCTGCGCGGACTGGTACTTGCGGAAGTAGTCGGTGACCTTGTCGGTGAACGGCAGCATGTCCAGCCAGCGCTTGGCGCCGGTGGCCTGGCTCGGGTCGAGGTCCTCGACGGTACGACGCAGGTCGAGCAGGGTCTTGCCGACGGCCGAGCCCTGGGAGATACCGCCCTCCTTGAGCGCGCGGACCGGCTGCTGGAGCATCCGGTTCGACGTCTCGGCGGCCTTGCGGATGTCGGCGTCACCCATGGTGCGGACGCTCTCGGCCTGCTTCGCGAACTCCGGGCTGCCGACCGCGGTCGAGCTCAGCGCGGTCATGAAGCCCTCGACCTTGGCGTCCAGCTCGGGCAGCACCGCCGCCGAGACCTGGGGCGCCATCTTGGGCGCTTGCGTCGTCGTGACCGCGGGCGGCGCCTCGGGGGCGACCAGCGTCAGCGAGGCGTCCGGCGGGTCGAGCGGTGCGACGGCGGCCGCACCCGCGTCAGGTTCTCCGGCTGGTGTGGTCATGGCATCCTCCGGGCGACGAGGACGGCTCCCGCGAGCCGCATCGCCCAGAGTCTGACACGCTCCCCCAGTTGGGCGCTGCCCTCAGACGTCCGAGGGCCGCACGATCCACGCCGGAAGCCACCACTGGGTCAGCGGTCCGATGGCCAGCGCGTAGAGAACGGTCCCCAGACCCATCGCCCCGCCGAGCAGCAGGCCGATCACCACGACGGTCACCTCGAGCGAGGTGCGGACCAGCCGGAGCGAGAGTCCGGTACGTCGCGAGAGCCCGGTCATCAGGCCGTCGCGCGGGCCGCGGCCGAGCTGGGCGCCGATGTACAGCGCGCTGGCCAGGCCGCAGAGCGCGACGCCGCCGAGCATCAGCGCGACCCGGAGCGCCAGGGAGTCGGGGGTGTCCAGCAGCGCCAGCGTCGCGTCGGCGGAGAAGCCGACGACGAGCGCGTTGGAGATGGTGCCGAGACCGGGCTTCTCGCGCAGCGGGATCCAGAGCAGCAGTACCACGAAGCTCATCACGACCACCGCCTGGCCGATGGTGATCGGCACGTGCTGGGTGAGCCCGGAGTGCAGCACGTCCCAGGGCGCGAGGCCGACGTCGCCGCGCACCATCATCGCCAGGGAGACGCCGTACAGCACCAGGCCGATGTACAGCTGCAGCAGCCGGCGGCCCAGCCGTCCGGCCCGGAGCTGGGCGATCGGGCCGAGATCGGAGAGTCCCGTGGCGGGCGCGGTGGCGATCTGGGTCACGAGAGCATTCTGCCTGCCGATTGGCCTTCTCCTGAATAGCCAATCGTGCGACAGTGGACTGCATGACTGGCTCCATCGGCGCCACCCGGGTAGCCACCCTGGTCGGCGACTTCGACCGCTCCCCCGCGTACGCCGGCCTCGCCGACGCGCTGGTGCTGCTCATCGGCGACGGCCGGATCTCGCTCGACACCCGGCTGCCCAGCGAGCGCGAGCTCACCGACGCGCTCGGAGTCTCGCGGACCACCGTCACCCGGGCGTACG
Organism: uncultured Actinomycetota bacterium; assembly: GCA_963716655.1. Taxonomy (GTDB): domain Bacteria; phylum Actinomycetota; class Actinomycetes; order Propionibacteriales; family Nocardioidaceae; genus Nocardioides. The sequence continues at coordinate 2,957 of CAVQTV010000003.1, forward strand.
CCGAGCTGCGCGACGCCGGCTACGCCGAGGCCCGGCGCGGCGCCGGCACGTTCACCCGAGTGCCGGGCGGCCGGGCGCGGGCGCACGACCGGGCCCTGCTCCCCCGGCCCGGCGACTCCGACGCCATCGACCTGAACTGCGCCGCCCCCTCGGCGCCGCCCGGTCTTGCCCAGGCGTACGCCGCAGCCGCGGCCGACCTGCCGCCATACCTCGGCGGGCACGGGTACTTCCCCGCCGGCCTCCCCGAGCTCCAGCGCGCGATCGCGGCGACGTACGACGAACGCGGGTTGCCCACCGACCCGGACCAGATCATGGTGACGCCGGGCGCGCTGTCGGCGGCGTCGATCGTGGCGCAGGCGTTCAGCCGGCCCGGCGACCGGGTGCTGGTCGAGTCCCCTGTGTATCCGAACGCGACCGACGCGCTGCGGCACGCCGGCGCCCGGCTCACCCCGGTGGCCGTCGACCCCGACGGCTGGGACCTCGACGCGGTCGGCGCGGCCGTCCGCCAGGCCGCGCCTCGTCTCGCCTACCTGATCCCGGACTTCCAGAACCCGACCGGGCACCTGATGACGGATGCGCAACGCGAGGAGTACGCCGCCCACCTGCGCCGCGCCCACACGGTCCCGATCGTCGACGAGGCCCACCAGGCGCTCGCCCTCGAAGGCCAGACCATGCCGCGCCCGTTCGCCGCCTTCGCCCCCGACACTCTGACCATCGGCAGCGCCAGCAAGTCCTTCTGGGGCGGCCTCCGCCTCGGCTGGATCCGCGCCCCCCGCGGCCAGATGGACCGGCTCACCTCGGCCCGGGTCTCTCTCGATCTCGGCGCCCCGGTCCTCGAGCAGCTGGTCCTCGTCCGCCTGCTCGCCGACGCCGACTCGATGCTCGCCGCCAATCGCCTCCGTCTCCGCGAGCAGCGCGACGCCCTCGTCACCGCCGTCCGCACCGACCTGCCCGACTGGCAGTTCCACGTCCCCACCGGCGGCCTCGCCCTCTGGTGCCACCTCCCCGGGCCCTTCGGCACCGCCGTCGCCACCGAAGCCGAAAGCCACGGCGCCATCGTCGCCCCCGGCCCGGTCTTCGCCGTCGAAGGCGGCCTCGACACCTTCCTCCGGATCCCCTGGACCCGGCCGGCTGACGAACTCACCGAGGCCGTCCGCCGGATTGCCGTCGCCTGGACGACGGTGCGAGACCGCCCCGCCTCTCGACCCGGGCCGACCGGCCGGGTGATGGTGGCTTAAGCGATCGATCGCTCACCACGGATCGACCTCGCCGACGCCACATCGAGACCTCAGGATCTGTGGCAGCGCCCTGTTGACGCTGGGCCTGGTCCAGCGTTGGGGCGAAGTCGTGCCGACCTGGATCCCGTTCGTCGGTGGCCGCGAGGTGCCGGTCAAGGCGGCCGTGGTGCCGGCCGCAATCGGGGCGGTGCTCCTGGTCGTGCTCTGGACCCGTTCCTGTGGTGGTGGCAGATCCCGCACGACGACCTGACCCCGCTGGGGGCCACCGTGATCGGCCTGCTCTACTTGCCCATGGTCCTGTGGGGCCCGCTGCTCGCCCTCGTCACCGTGTCCTACTCCAGGAGACGGCGGCACGTGTCCCCGACCCGGAGTACGGCGTCGTTCGGCGCCCCGCCGCTGACCGGTGGAGGAGTCCGCGGACCGGCCGGGGGTGGTCAGTCGTCCGACTGGCGCGTGTACTCGACCATCACCTGACCGCGCGGGTGTCCCCACTTGCCGATGTAGCGGAAACTCCACGGGCTGAACCGCGCGGCCCAACGCAAGTCCTGGCGGTACTGCCAGTACACATTGCGTTCCGTGTACTTCTTGCCCTGGGTGCCGTCGACCGGGAAGTGCTTGGGCCTTTCGTTGAAGGTCGCGAAGAACCGCCCACCAGGTGGCATCACCTGGGCGACGCGGTACAGGCAGAGCCGGATGTAGTTCAACGAGACATGGGTGAACACCGACTGGGCGATGGCCATGTCGAACTTCACCCCGAACTCGGCGTCGAACCTGTCCGTCGCGCGGAGGTTGGTGGCCGGCAGGCGCTCGCGTTGCTCATCCGTGAGTTCGTGGTCGTACCCGATACGGATCACCTCGGGGTTGATGTCGATTCCGTAGTAGTGCCCGGGCTCGAGGTAGTCGACGAGGTGTACCCCGGCGCGGAGGTTCCCGCAACCGACGTCGAGGAACCGGTGTTCAGGCTTCAGGCCCTGGTCGACCAAGAAGTCGCGCTGGAGCTTCCCCAGCTCCTCCCAGTGCCCACCGACGAACTTGCGCGCTACCTCAGGGCTGGTCATCGCCCGACCATCGACCTCGCGGGGCCCCAAACGACCCTCGGCGTAACGAGGCTCGCGATAACCGGGGATCTCGATCCGACTCTCGATGTCCGTCACAGGCCCACCGTAGCGTTGGCCATGGGGTCACCGGCGGTCCGTCCACCGAGCACAAGGCCGTGCCTCGCAGCGGGTAGCCCTAGGCGGAACGAGTCGCGATCGCCACCTTCTCGAGCAGCCGCGTGCGCTCGTCCGGCAGCAGCGGCACCTCGAGCGTCGCCAGCCAGTCCTCGAGCTCGCCGTCGCGCAGCGGCCGGTGCTCGGTCGGCTCACCGGGCGTGCGGATCGTCAGCGTCTCGTGGGTCACGGTCACGTGGCGGCCGGGCAGGTGCTTGGCGATGATCAGCCGAGTGGTGAAGTGCGAGCCGGAGTACGTGCTCGTGTAGTGGTGCCCCATCACGACGTCGAGCGGGATCACCGCGAGCTCGTCGGTGGTGTGCGCGACCTCCCAGCCACCGTCGCGCAGCCGGCTCAGCACCCAGCCGCCGTCGTCGATCACGTTCAGCCGGTACCGCCAGCCCGGGAGGTAGTCGTCCTCGGCGCCGTCGGTCATTGCGATCGGCCGCAGCAGGCTCATCCCGAAGCCGGGGTCGCACAGCAGCCGCTGACCGTCGAGGACCACCGCGACCATCATGTGGGTGCGCGGCTGCTGGGTGCCGGTGGCGGGGTCACCGACGCGAGCCAGGTGCCGGCGTACGTCGTAGCCGAGTCGCTCCAGCGCCGCGGCGAAGATCGTGCCGTGCTCGAAGCAGTAGCCGCCGCGGCCGCGACCGACGAACTTCTCCTGCACGGCGTCGAGGGCGACGCCCGGGTGCTGGCCGAGCAGTACGTCGATGTTGTCGAACGTGAACGCCCGGACGTGCGCCTCGTGCAGCTCCGCGAGCGCGGACGCGCTGGGCTCTCGCGCTGGCACGCCGAGGCGCGCCAGGTAGCGAGGTAGGTCGAGCCGGTCGGTCTGCCAGTCGGTGTTCGGCACGCGCCCAATCGTGCCCCATGGAACGAGCGCCGGAGCCGCATGGCTCCGGCGCTCGCCGTGATCAGCCTCAGGCCTCGGTCACTGGTTGATCGCCTCCATGCCGGACGCGTACAGAAGGATCACGTACGCCATCGCGTCGGAGTTGATGTCCAGCGCCTCGTGGCTGAGGTTGTCGATGTCGTCGCACGCCGAGTGGTAGCAGGGGTCGAAGGCGACTCCCGCCGTACCGCCCCACTTCGCCGCCTGCGCCGCGGTCTTCTCCTCCTCGGCCCCGGTGAACAGGCCACCGGACGGCACTCCGTTGTTGATGAAGGCCTGGTAGTCGGACCGGCCGCTGAACGCCGTCGGCTCCGAGGGGATGTCCCGCTCGGCGTAGTAGCGCTCGAACAGCGACTCGATGTCGTCCGAGCCCTCGGGCCCGACCAGACCGAACCCGGAGCCGTCACCGTCGTAGATGAACAGGCCGTAGTTCGGCGAGCCCACCATGTCGAAGTTGAGGTACATCTCGTGCTGGGCGAGCTCTTCCTCGCTCAGGCTGTCGACGTAGAAGGTGGACCCGACGAGGCTCGCCTCCTCCGCGCCCCAGAAGGCGAAGCGCAGCTGGTTGTCGAGCTGGCCCTTGTTGGCGGGCTTGGCGAGCTGCTCCGCGACCTCGAGCAACGCCGAGGTGCCGGAGCCGTTGTCGTTGATGCCGGGGCCCTCGGGGACGGAGTCGAGGTGGGCGCCGGCCATCACCACGTTGTCGGGGTCGCCACCTCGCGAGTCGGCGATGACGTTGCTCGTGGTGACGGGCACCCGGCTCACGTTGGCGAACAGGCGCATCTCGAGGTCCTCGACGGCCGACAGGTCGGCACCGAGCTGATAGGTCAGGCTGAGCGCGGGGATGCCGCCGGTGTAGCCGTTGCCGAGTGTCACGGCAGGGATGCCGTTCCGGTCGGCCGCATCGGTGTTGCCCTGGTTGAAGAACAGCACGCCGGACGCACCCGCGGCCGCGGCGTTCTCGCCCTTGAGCTCGAAGGTGCACGTGCCGCGCTGGATCAGTGCGATGTCGCCTTCCGGGAAGTCCTCGAAGTCCTCCGGCTCACACCCGCTGGTCGAGGTGTTGCCCACCCCGAGCTGCAGGTCGACGGGCGTGACGGGAGCGGTCACGTCGCCGGGGACGGAGTGGTCCGTCGGCTCGAAGTCCGTGCCCTCGACGTAGGTGACCGCGTTCGGCGCCGTCTGCTGGAGGGCAGACGGGCCCTCCTCCTCGAAGCGGTTGAACTCGAACTCCTGGATCCGTACGGCGTACCCCTTGGCCTCGAGCCGGTCGGCGACGTACTCGACGGAGGCGTCGTAGCCGGGGAAGCCCGACGCACGGTTGCCGCCGTTCTCGTCGGCGATCTGCTGGAGCGCCTCCTCGTGCTCGAGGACGCCCTCGAGCGTCACGCACTTCAGGACCGCCTGGACGGTCTGGTTGGTGCGGTGGTCGCAGGCCCCCTGGGGGCGAGCGTCGGCGGGAGAGGCCGCGGCGAGGCCGGCGATCACCAGCGCTGCCGAGGCTGTGAAAATTGCTGCCTTTTGGGACAATTTCATCGATTCCTCCGGTGTCAGGCGTCCCCCTTGCCAGCAACCTAGAGGTCTAGACCACTCTTGGAAAGAGGCCCGGCCGGGTCATTGCAGATCTGGCGACGCGACGCCACCGTGATGGTCAGGTGCTTCTCGGAGGTGGCGCATGGCGGCGACGGAACAAGACCCTGCGACGATGCCGCCCGACGTGGCGGTGTTCGTCTCCGGTCTGGGCGAGCGGAAGCCGACGTTCAACGAGGCATGGAACGAGAACATGACCCTCAACCTGGTCAACCTGCTGATGCTGCGCAGCCTGAGCGTGCACGTCGGCTACTGGGACCGCCAGGGCTCCCCGGCCAACGCGTTCGGCCTGTTCGTCGAGCTGGTCCTCAAGAAGACACCGGTGCTGCACTGACTGCCGAATCTACGGCCGGCGCGTACGCCGACGAGTGTGTGTCGCGGGTGCGCGACCACCCGCACGCGCGGCTGGAGCTGTTGAGCCTGCTCTACCGGGTTCCACCGGCGGTGGACCGCGGGTACCTCCCCTACCGGCGGGCGGCATCGGCGTTCATGGAGTGGCAGCTGAAGCGTGGGCTGCTGAACCCGACGTCCGGCGCATCTCCGGGCAGCCCGTGGTGGCGTGCGCTGAACGAGGCGTTGCTCCGGGACACCTGCGAGGCCTCGGCGCTGGCGTTCGGCCGGGCCGGTGAGGCGCGCACAGCCGGCGCGGCCGCGACGCTCGAGTTCATCCGGGGGCCGACGGCGCGGACGTGGTACCGCGCGCACAACGTGTCCATCGCGTCGGCGTACCTGGCGAACGAGGAGCTGGCCCGCAGGGAGGGTCACGTCGAGCGGTTCTTCATCAACCTGGTGCTGGTCCGCGTTCTGTACGCGCACGCCCTGGTCGCGAATCCACGACTCGCGCTCGGATGGCTCGCGCCCGTCGGTCGGATCCTCGGTGACCCAAGGCTCGGCATGACCGCGATCTTCCTGTCGCTGTCCAGGGTGCTGCCGGACCGCTATCCGCTGGAGGGCGACCTGAGCAGCTACGTCGACGTCGAGAACAGCCTCGGGCAGCTGCTGGACGTCGGGATCATCGTCCCGAGGCTCACGGCGCTCTACGACTGGTCAGCCACCGAGCTCGACCTGCCGGCACTTCGAGGGCTGCTCGTCGGATCGACCCCGGCGTACGTGTGGGACCCGAACGAGGCGGACGTCTGGCACCCCGAGCCCTCCCGCCTCGCGCGGGCGGCGCGGTGGGCGGTTCGACCGGGTTGATGCCCGGCAGTGCGGTGGACCCGATCTGGTCTAGACAGAGCCGGGTCGGTTGAAGCAGGGTGCTCGCATGCGACGTCTCGGAGCTCTCGTCCTGTCCGCATCTCTCCTTCCCGCCACCGTCTTGGGCTCTGCGGCCACCGCGGGCCCGCACGGCCCCGGCGGTCACGGGCACGGAGGGATCTCCTTCACGGAGAGCGTGGTCGACGCCGGCCAGAGCTTCCGCGGCCTGGACGCGGTCGACCGGCGTACGGCGTGGGTGACCGGCGGCAGCGCCACCGCGGGCGGCCCCGGCCGGGTGTTCCGCACCACCGACGGCGGCCGGACCTGGGCGGACGTCACGCCACCGGACACCGAGGGACTGCTGTTCCGCGACGTGGAGGCGCGCAGCGCGAACACCGCCGTCATCCTCGCCATCGGGGAGGGTGACGCGTCGCGGATCTACCGCACCACCGACGGCGGCGAGACGTGGGACGCCGCGTTCGTCAACGACGACCCGGCGGCGTTCTACGACTGCATGGCGTTCTACCCCGGCGGCCGGCGCGGGCTGGCGCTGAGCGACCCGGTCGACGGCAAGTTCCGGATCCTCGCCACCGAGGACTTCGGCCGCTCATGGACCGTCCTTCCCGATGACGGCATGCCAGAAGCGCCGACAGAGGCCGGCTTCGCCGCGAGCGGCGACTGCCTCGTCACGGTCGGCCACACGGCGTACTTCGGCTCCGGCGGCGGCGCGTCGCGGGTCTTCCGTTCCGACGACCTCGGTCTGACCTGGACCGCCACCGACTCCACGATCCCGGCCGGCGAGTCCGCGGGCGTCTTCGCGTTGGCGTTCCGTACGCCGCGGGACGGGGTCGCCGTCGGCGGCGACTTCGCGGCGCCTGCCGACGGCGTGGATGCGGTCGCGGTGACCCGCGACGGCAGCACCTGGCGCAACGCGGGCGACCTGAATCACCTCGCCGAGGACGCCGCATACCTGCCGGTGCGGAGGCACCCCCTGATCGTCACCGGCGAGTCCGGCGACGTCAGGGGCACCAGCGTCAGCTTCGACGGAGGTCGCAGCTGGAAGCAGATCAGCGAGACCGGCTACCACGCCCTCGACTGCACGCGCGACGGCTCGTGCTGGGCCGCCGGCGGCGGCGGTCGGGTGGCTCGCGTCGGCCGCTGACGGATCAGACCTCGGCGACCGTGCTGAGCCTCGGTCAGTCGCCGGGAGCGTCCGGGCCCGCCGAGATCTGGCGCATGGTCGAGATCAACGTGACCTCAGGCCAGTGCTTAGCGTGCAGCTCGGCGAACTCCCGCTGATCGGCCACGGCCTCCTCGAGGGTGTCGTACTGCATGATGGCCCAGCCGCCGACGACCTCCTTGCCCTCTGCGTACGGTCCGTCGACCTGGGTGACCTCGCCCTGACGGACGACGAAGTTCACCGCGTCTTCTGTGCCGTACAGACCGCCGCCGTCGAGGAACACACCCTTGGCGGCTCGTTCCTCGATGTGGGCGTCCATCGCGTCGAACAGCTCCTGCGGCGGCGTACCGACGCCCTCTTCCATCCTCACGAATCCCATGAACCGCGGCACCTTGATCACTCCTACTGGTTGCTCGGAAACTGCTTTCGAACCTACGTCGAACGGCCGCAAGGCTCTTCGACATCGACCTCTGACATTTCTTCGCAATCAGTTGACGATTTCGCCGCGTTCGTCCGCGAGGATCTCAGCCAACCGGTCGCGCCAGGCCTGGAGCGCCTCGGGGGTCTGCCGAGTCCACTCGGCCACCTCGCCGAGGACCCTGAGCGGTTCCTTGCTGCGGTAGGACCGGGTGGGGTTACCGGGGAACTTCTTGTCGGTCACGTTCGGGTCGTCCTCGAACGCCCCTGTGGGCTCAACGGCATACACGCGCGGAGCGCCCTCGCCCGCCGCGAGCTCGGCGGCGAGCCCGGCACCGTCGGGCAGCGCGGTGAAGTAGATGTGGTTCATCACGACTTCGGGCCGGTAGTTCGACCGGTAGCCCGCTGTCAGGAGATCGCCGACCCGCAGGTCTGCTTTCGTGCCGTGGAAGAACGGCCCGTCGTCCAGCACGCTACTCACCGCGACAGCCTACGTGGACTGGCGGGTAGCGGTGTCGTTGACCCACCCAGCCAGAGTCAGCTTCGGTGGAGGAGTCCGCGGACCGGCCGGGGTCAATCGTCCGACTGGCGCGTGTACTCGACCATCACCTGACCGCGCGGGTGTCCCCACTTGCCGATGTAGCGGAAACTCCACGGGCTGAACCGCGCGGCCCAACGCAAGTCCTGGCGGTACTGCCAGTACACATTGCGTTCCGTGTACCTCTTGCCCTGGGTGCCGTCGACCGGGAAGTGCTTGGGCCTTTCGTTGAAGGTCGCGAAGAACCGCCCACCAGGTGGCATCACCTGGGCGACGCGGTACAGGCAGAGCCGGATGTAGTTCAACGAGACATGGGTGAACACCGACTGAGCGATGGCCATGTCGAACTTCACCCCGAACTCGGCGTCGAACCTGTCCGTCGCGCGGAGGTTGGTGACCGGCAGGCGCTCGCGTTGCTCATCCCTGAGCTCGTCGTCGTACCCGATACGGATCACCTCGGGGTTGATGTCGATTCCGTAGTAGTGCCCGGGCTCGAGGTAGTCGACGAGGTGCACCCCGGCGCGGAAGTTCCCGCAACCGACGTCGAGGAACCGGTGTTCAGGCTTCAGACCCTGGTCGACCAAGAAGTCGCGCTGGAGCTTCCCCAGCTCCTCCCAGTGCCCACCGACGAACTTGCGCGCTACCTCAGGGGTGGTCATCGCCCGACCATCGACCTCGCGGGGCCGCGAAAAAGGACCCTCGGCGTAACGAGGCTCGCGATAACCGGGGATCTCGATCCGACTCTCGATGTCCGTCACAGGCCCACCGTAACGTCGGCCACTCCAGGGGCGAACGTACCGCTGCTGTGGAGGCGCAGGTCGAGGGTGCGGCGACCGAGTGCAAGGCCGTCTCCCGCAGGCCCTAGCTCGAGGCCAGGTGCAGGTCGACCCACTCGGCGGTGTCGCCGTCGAGGACGTAGCGGTCGTGCTCGACGAATCCCAGGCGCTGGGCGAACGCCAGCCCGTCCACGTTGGCCGCGAGGATGACGGTCTCGATCCGGTCCGGAGACAGCTCCGCAGCGCGGGCGAGGATCCACTCGGCGTACTCGGTGCCGTAGCCGCGGCCGCGGTGCTCGGGGAGCACCCGGACGATGACGGTGGCGGTCCCCGAGCCGGTGGGCGGGCGCAGCGTCGCGTTGCCGACCAGGACGTCCTCGTCGTAGGCCAGCGTGAGCTGGTTGCGGGCCATCCGCTCGAGCACGTCGGCGTCCGACAGCGGGTCGGCCGGGATGATCCGGTTGTGGATCTCGCCCCACAGGTGGGCGGTCGACTCGGTGACCCCGACGAAGGTCAGCGCCATCGCGATCCTCAGGCCAGGTTGACCGCGCGCACCGAGGCGGCGTCGATGGCGAGCTGGATGTCGGTGAGGGTGTCGGCGGGGATGGCGGAGTCGACGGAGAGCGCGACCAGCGCCTGACCGCCCTTGGCGTGGCGGGAGACCTGCATGCCGGCGATGTTGACGCCGGCGTCGCCGAGGATGACGCCGACGGTGCCGACCATGCCGGGGCGGTCCTCGTAGGTGAGGAACGCGAGGTGGTCGGTGGGCTCGATGTCGACGTCGAAGCCGTTGACCTCGACCAGCCGCTCGCGCTGGTTGATGCCGACGAGGGTGCCGCTGACCGAGACCTGCGAGCCGTCGGCCAGCGTGCCGCGGATGGTGATCAGGTTGCGGTGGTCGGGGCTCTCCGGGTCGGTGATGAGACGTACGGCGGTGCCGCGCTCGGCGGCGAGCAGCGGGGCGTTCACGTACGAGACCTGGTCCTCGACGATGTCGGCGAAGATCCCCTTGAGCGCGGCGAGCTCGAGCACCTTGACGTCGTAGTCGGTGATCTCGCCGCGGACCTCGACGTCGACCTGCTGGGCGACCTCGCCGGCCAGGCCGGTGAAGACCCGGCCGAGCTTCTCGGTGAGCGGGATGCCGGGGCGCACGTCCTCGGCGATCACGCCGCCCTGGACGTTGACGGCGTCGGGGACCAGCTCGCCGGACAGCGCGAGGCGCACGGACTTGGCGACGGCGATGCCGGCCTTCTCCTGCGCCTCGTCGGTGGAGGCGCCGAGGTGCGGGGTGGCGACGACGTTCTCGAGCTCGAAGAGCGGGCGAGTCGGTGCACGGCTCGGTGGCGAAGACGTCGAGCCCGGCGGCGGCGACGCGACCCTCCTTGAGCGCGGCGTACAGAGCGGCCTCGTCGACGATGCCGCCGCGGGCGGCGTTGACGAGCACCAGCGACGGCTTGACCTTGTGCAGCTGCTCGGCGCCGATCAGGCCGGCGGTCTCGGGCGTCTTCGGCAGGTGGACCGACATGAAGTCGGCCTCGGCGAGCAGCGTGTCGAGGTCGACGAGTCGGACGCCCATCTGGGCGGCGCGGCCGGCCTGCACGTACGGGTCGTAGGCGACCACCTTCATGCCGAAGGCGCTGAGCCGCTGCGCGACGAGGACGCCGATCCGACCGAGGCCGACGATGCCGACGGTCTTCTCGTACAGCTCGATGCCGGTGTAGCGCGACCGCTTCCACTCGCCGTTCTTGAGCGCGGCGTGCGCGGGCGAGACGTGCCGCGCGGCCGCGAGCATCAGCGCGACGGCGAGCTCGGCGGCGGAGACGATGTTGGAGGTCGGTGCGTTCACGACCATCACGCCGGCCATGGTCGCGGCGCGCACGTCGACGTTGTCGAGGCCGACGCCGGCGCGGGCGATCACCTTGAGCCGGCGCGCGGCGGCGAGCGCCTCGGCGTCCACCTTGGTGGCGGAGCGGACCAGGATCGCGTCCACGTCGCCGATCGCCGCGAGCAGGTCGCCCCGGTCGGAGCCGTTGCAGTAGCGGATCTCGAAGTCCGGGCCCAGCGCCTCGACGGTGGCGGGGCTGAGCTCTTCGGCGATGAGTACGACTGGCATGGTCACAGCGATGGTGTCCTCGACGGAGTGCGAAAGAGCAGGTGGCGCACGACGCTGTGCTGTCTCGGCACTGTACCCGACCGACCACGGATAACCGGTGGCGTCCGCGGGCCGTCCCCGCCTAGCATCGTCGGGTCCCATCCCCTCCCGCTGGCAGGTTGAATTGCTCCTCTGAGGTGACTCTCGCGTCCGCACCACGTCACCTGGAGCTCCCATGCCATCAGCCTCTTCTGTCATCTCCGCGTCCGGCCTCGGCTTCGCCTGGCCCGACGGCACCCCCGCCCTGCGCGACCTCGACCTGCTCGTCGGCCCCGGCCGGTCCGGCCTGGTCGGCGCGAACGGCGCGGGCAAGTCCACGCTGCTGCGCCTGATCGCCGGCGTGCTGCAGCCGACCACCGGCCACCTCACCGTGTCCGGCGAGGTCGGCTACCTGCCCCAGGACCTGACCCTCGACGTCGACCAGCCGGTCGAGGAGTTCCTCGGCATCGGGGCGGTACGTCGCGCGATCCGCGCCGTCGAGGCCGGCGACGTCGACCCGGCGCACTTCGACACCATCGGCGACGACTGGGACGTCGAGGACCGCGCGGCCGCCGAGCTGGCCCGGCTCGGGCTGCCGACCGACGTGCTGGACCGCCGGCTCGGCCAGCTGTCCGGCGGCGAGGTCACCGAGCTCGGCCTGGCCCGGCTGCTGCTGCGCCGCCCCGACGTACTCCTCCTCGACGAGCCGACCAACAACCTCGACACCGCCGCCAAGGCCCGGCTGTACGACGTGGTCGAGGGCTGGAGCCGGTCGCTGCTGGTGGTCAGCCACGACCGCGACCTGCTGGAGCGGATGGACCGGATCGGCGACCTGCGCGGCGGCTCGGTGCGGTGGTACGGCGGCGGGTACTCGTCGTACGCCGAGCAGGTCGAGGCCGAGCAGGAGGCGGCGCGGCAGGCGGTGACCAGCGCCCGTTCCGACCTGCGCCGACAGCGCAACGACCGGGCCGAGGCGGAGCGGCAGCTGGCCAGCGCGCCGGCGCAACGCGAAGAAGGCGGAGGCGACGGCCGGTCTCGGCAAGGCGCAGATCAACTTCAAGAAGAACCAGGCCGAGAAGTCGGCGGCCGGGCTGCGCGGCGTGCACGAGGACCGGATCGAGCAGGCGCCAGGGACCGGCTCGACGACGCCGAGACCCGGCTCCGCGACGACCGCGAGATCCGGATCGACCTGCCCGGCACCGAGGTCCCCCGCGGCCGGCTGGTCCTCGAGGGAGAGCTGCCGATCAACGGACCCGACCGGGTCGCGCTGGTCGGACCCAACGGCTCCGGCAAGACCACGCTGCTGCACCGGCTGGTCGACCAGGCCCAGGTCCCGGTCGGGCTGCTCCCCCAGCGCCTCGACCTGCTCGACCGCGACGACACCGTGTTCGGCAACGTCGCCAGCCGCGCGCCCGGCGCGGACGCCAACGCCGTACGAGCGCGGCTGGCGCGGTTCCTGTTCCGCGGCGCCGCGGCCGACCGCATGGTCGGCGACCTGTCCGGCGGCGAGCGGTTCCGCGCGACGCTGGCCGCGATCCTGCTGGCCGACCCGGCGCCGCAGCTGCTGCTGCTCGACGAGCCGACCAACAACCTCGACTTCGCGTCGTACGACGCCCTGGTCTCGGCGCTCGCGTCCTACCGGGGCGCGCTGGTGGTCGCCAGCCACGACCCGGCGTTCCTCGAGGACATCGGGGTGGAGCGGGTGGTCGAGCTAGTCGCGGGCGATCACTGAGAGGACGTTGCCGGCCGGGTCCTTGAACCAGGCGATCAAGGGACCTCCGCCACGGAACACGCCCTTGGCGTCCGTCTCGACCGGCGTTCCCTCGTAGCGCTCGAAGGCGACGCCCCTTCGCGGTCAGCTCGTCGACGGCGGCCTCGACGTCGTCGACCGGGAAGTTCAGGATCGTGAAGTCGGCCGGGACGTGGTTCGGCTTCGGATACACGATCGTCGGCGTCCCGCCGCCGAGGTGCAGGCGGATGATGCCGCCCATCTCGGCATCGGTCACCTCGACGCCGAGGACGTCGGCGTAGAAGGCACGGGCGGCTTCGGTGTCGTCGACCGAGAAGCCGTGGAACGCATCAGACACAGTGAGCATGGCGATCTCCTTCCGAGTCACGAAGGGAGACCGCATCCGCGGGCCGGACTCATCGGTCCGATGGCAAGGTGGGCCCGTGCATCTGGAGACCGAACGCCTGTTGATCCGTCCCTGGCGCCACGAGGACGCGCCCCGGCTGCTCGACATGCTGAGCCGGGTGGAGGTGGCGAAGTGGCTGGGCGACGGTCCGCCGAAGCTGATGAAGGACCTCGACGAGGCGCACCAGCGGATCGACCGGTACGCCGGGTACAGCGCCGAGCCGCCGCTGGGCATCTGGGCGATCGAGCGGCGCGAGGACGGCGTGGTCGTCGGCACCGTGCTGCTGGTGCCGCTGCCGAACAACGAGAACGACGAGGTCGAGATCGGCTGGCACCTGCACCCCGACTCGTGGGGCCACGGCTACGCGAGCGAGGCCGGGAAGGCGGTGCTGCGGCACGGGTTCGAGGGCGGGCTCCCCGAGATCCTGGCGGTCACCCACCTCGGCAACGACCGCTCGCAGGCGGTGATGGCGCCGGATCGGGCTGCCCGGCCGCGGCGTGGTCGAGAAGTGGTACGACGAGCCGTCCGAGCTCTACGGCATCACCGTCGAGGAGTGGCGTCAGCGAGGCTGACCTCAGATCGGGCAGCCGTCCGGGCCGCACGCCTCGGCGTCGCCGCCGACCGTCTGCAGCACCGGGTGGGTCTCGGCCCACGCCTGCTCGAGCACCTGGCTGAACGTCTCGGCCGGCTGGGCGCCGGAGATGCCGAACCTCTGGTCGATGACGAAGAACGGCACGCCGGTGGCGCCGTACGCCCGGGCCTGGGCGATGTCGGCCGCCACGGCGTCGGCGTACTCGTCACCGGCGAGGACCTCGTCGACGCGGGACTCGTCGAGCCCGGCGCCGACGGCGACGCGGCGGAGCACGTCGTGGTCGCCGATGTTCTCGGCGTTCACGAAGTACGCCGCGAGCAGCGACTCCTTGAGGTCACGCTGGGTCGCGGTGCTGGTCTCGAGCGCGAGGTGGAGCACCCGGTGCGCGTCGACGGTGTTGGTGTGCACGGTCTCGAGGAGCCGGAACGCCAGGCCCTCGGCGGCGGCCAGGTCGACCAGCTGCTGCTGCATCTGCCGCATCTCGTCCTCGCTGCGGCCGTACTTGCGCGCGATCACCGGGGTGGACAGCTCGGGGCTTCCCCCTGAATCGGTCGAGCGCGGGGCGGTCGGGTCCAGTTCGAAGGAGCGGTAGACGATCTCGACCTCGTCGGCGTGCTCGAAGCCGGCCAGGGCCGTCTCCAGGCGGCGCTTGCCGACGTAGCACCACGGACAGACGACGTCGCTCCAGATCTCGATCTTCACGTCCGGCTCAACGTGAGGCGACGCGTCCTTTGTTCCGTGACCTCAGCCACGGGAGCCGTGGGTTCTACGCGATCTGGACGTTGGTCCTGGTCGCCGCGTTCCTCGGTGTGGTGAAGCCGGGCTCCACCGCGTTCTGACCGCTGTGGATCACCGGCAGGGTGACCGTGAACGTCGTGCCCGTGCCGAGCTCTGAGCTGACGTTCACCGAGCCCTCGTGGCGCTCGACGATGGTGGCCACGATCGCCAGGCCCAGCCCGGTCCCGGGCTGCGCCAGGGCGTCGGGGTTGGTGGTGCGGAAGAACGCGCCGAACAGGCCGGCCTGGTCCTCCTCGGAGATGCCCAGGCCGTCGTCGACGACCCGCAGCACGACCTCCTCGGGGCGGTACTGCGCCGACACGGTGACGGTCCCGCCCGCGGGGGTGTACTTGACCGCGTTGCTGACCAGGTTGGCGAGCAGCCGGTCGATCTCCTCCGGGTCGCCCGGAACCACCAGGTCCGTGGGCTCCAGGTCGACGTTCAGCGTCAGGCCCTTGGTCCGCGCCGCCGAGTCGACCAGGGCCACGACGTCGTGGGCCACGTCGTGCAGGTCGACCGGGACCGGGACCAGCGGGTGCTGCGGGTTGCTGACCCGGGCCAGCACCAGCAGGTTGTCGACGACCTTCTTCATCCGGTCGGCGCCGCGGGTCATCGCGGCGTGGTGCTGCATGGCAACGGACTCGAGGTCGAGCCCGCCGAGCATCTCGAGGTTGCCCGCGATCACGGTGAGCGGGGTGCGCAGCTCGTGGGACATGGTCGCGATCAGCTGGCTGCGGTAGTCGTCGAGCCGCTGGAGCTCGCGCACCATCTCCCGCTCCCGCTCCAGGGCCCGGGCCGTCATCAGCGCCGCGCCGAGGTCGTGCCCGATCTGCTTGGCCGAGTCGATCTCGACCTGGGACCAAGGCGGATCCTGCTCCCGCCGGGTGAGCGCAAGGAAGCCCAGGCACTCCGTGCCGGCGCCGAGCGCCACCGCGAGCACGGACGCCAGCTCGAGCTCCTCGAGCTGGCGGTGTACGACGTCGGGGAGGTCCGGCGTCTGGCCGGCGACGACCACCAGGACTTCCTGCTCCCGCCAAAGCCGGAGAGCCAGCCGCTGCGCCAGGTCGATCACCTCGGCAGAGAGCGTCACCTCCTCCCCGTCGTACTGCCGGGCGTAGCCGCCGCCCGGACACTGTGAGTCGAGCACCTGGATCCAGGACCCACTTGCTCGGAAGCCCTCCACGAGTGCGCGATGGGTGCTGCGCAGCACCGCCTCGAGCGAGGCGTGCGCGGGCATCGACGCCGAACGGATCAGCCGGCGAGCGCGCCTCGGCGTGCGCGACCTGCTGCACCAGCTCCTCGCGCTCGAACGCCGTGATCACCGCCCGCTCGGCCTGCGCGGCGTAGCGCTCGAGCAGCCCCCGCTCGCGCGCGTTGGGACGGATCCCGGACACGGGACGGTCGACCGAGATGATGCCGAGCATCGCGCCGTCGTCGTCGCTGAGCACGGCGAGCAGCACGTCGTCGGGGTGCCAGGCGTCCGGGTGGTCGACCGGGTTCTGGTCGAAGGTCACCCAGTGACCCTCCAGCGGCCCGTGGCCGTCGGCCGCGAGGAAGCGCAGCCGCGGCACCCCACTGGTCCGCTTCCGCGAGCACCGGGTCGAGGACGTTCACCGGATCGGGCTGCTCGAGGTACTCGCGGAACTCCTCGGGACCGACGTACGCGACCGTGACCAGCTCGTCGCCGACGACGACCGAGAGCGCGGTCACCTCGAAGCCGACCATCTCGGCGACCGACTCGGCCATCAGCTGCAGCACCGAGCGAGCCGATGAGTCCGACCACCCCTGGGGGTCGGTGTGGCTGCGCTTCAGCGGGTCCGGGGAAGACACGTTGCCGAGTATGCCTATGAACACGCCGAACGGACGGGAGGTGGCGGTATTGCTGCGGCGAGTCCTGCCCGGTCCGCCGAGCATGCAGGGTCTCCGACTGGCTGATCCCTAGACTCGGCGCATGCCGCAGCGGATGACCCACGGAGCGATCCGGATGGGCGGCCGCGACCCCGTCGAGTCCGGCCGCGCGGCGACGCCGCTGGAGCTGCTGTTCGACCTGACCTTCGTGATCGCGTTCGGGGTGGCCGCGAACGAGCTCGCGCACTTCCTCGTCGAGGACCACGTGCGGGAGGGGATCGTCGGCTTCGCGTTCGCGACGTTCGCCGTGACGTGGGCGTGGATCAACTTCTCGTGGTTCGCGTCGGCGTACGACACCGACGACTGGGTCTACCGGCTGACCACGATGGTGCAGATGGTCGGCGTGATCATCCTGGCGCTCGGGCTGCCGGACATGTTCGAGTCGCTGCTGGACGGTGACTACGTCGACAACCGCGTGATGGTGCTCGGGTACGTCGTGATGCGGGTGCCGATGATCGCGCAGTGGGCCCGCGCCAGCCGCCAGGACCCGGACCGCGGCCGGGTGTGCCGGGTCTTCATGGTGACCATCCTGGTCTCGCAGGTCGCGTGGATCGTGCTGGCGCTGGCCGAGACGTCGATCGCGGTGACCTTCGCGTGGGTGGCCGTGCTGGTGCTGATCGAGATGGTCGGGCCGATCGTGGCCGAGCGCCTGCCCGGCGGCGGCACGCCCTGGCACGCCCACCACATCGCGGAGCGCTACGGCCTGCTGGTGATCATCGCCCTCGGCGAGGGCCTGATCGGCGGGACCGCCACCTTGTCCGCGATGATCACCGCCGAGGGCTGGACCGTGGACGTCGCGCTGCTCGGCCTGGCCGGCGTCGGGTTGACGTTCGGGATGTGGTGGTCCTACTTCGTGATCCCGAGCGGCGACATCCTGCACGCCCACCGGGCCCGCGGCTTCGGCTGGGGCTACGGACACATCCCGTTCTTCGGCGCCCTGGTCGCGGTCGGCGCCGGCCTGCACACCGCGGCGTACCGGCTCGAGCACCACTCGCTGCTCTCCGACACCCAGACCGTCCTGGCCGTCGTCATCCCGCTCGGCCTGTACGTCGCACTGCTCTACCTGCTCTACGCGCAGCTCACCCACACGTTCGACCCGTTCCACCTGCTGCTGGTGCTCGGCTCTGCCGCTGTCCTCGCCGCCGGCGTGGTCATGGTCGCGCTCGGCGCGTCGCTCGTCTGGTCGCTGGTGGTCGTCGCGCTGACCCCGTGGGTGACCGTCGTCGGCTACGAGGCCGTCGGCCACCGGCACAACGAGAAGGTGCTGGCGTCGCTCTGAGTCCGGCGATCGGGGTCGTGTGCCCCAGCCCGCGCAATAGCGCGTTCTCAGGCACACGACCCACCACAACGGCGGGGTCGGGCTACCCCTCGTACAACCGGCAGGGCTGGCTGCGCAGCGATGCACACGGCGGCGCCTTGCGGGGCACGTCGACGCCGGGAACGACCGGGAGCACCAGCCGCGAGCGGTACTGACCGTCGGCGCCGATCTCGACCCGCTCGCCGTGGGCGATCGTGGTGTCGAAGGCCCAGGTGCGGCCGGGAGCCGCCGGGGGCGTCGACGGTGATCCGGAGCCGGGAGCCCATGCGGAACGGGTGTGCGAACGGGAACAGCTCGATCCGCACCTTCGTGAACACCCCGGCCGGCAGCGGGCTTGCGTCCGCCTCCAGGTCGGTGTGCACCGGCGAGATCGGCGTCGACTTCGCGGGGTCGAGCTTGCGGTGGCTGGTCCGCAGCCAGCCGGACTGCACGTAGATCTCCCGCCCGTTCGGCCGCACCTCGCTCAGCGTGACCTCGAGGTCGGTGTCGCCGGCGGCGGTGCGCACCCAGAGGTCGACCGAGCCGGTGCCGACGGCCACGACGTTCTCCTCGAGCGGCGCGCTGATCCAGCCGAGGCCGTTCGCCTCGGGGATCTGCTGCCAGTCGTACGTCGGGTGCGCCTGCCAGATGCTGGAGCTCGAGCCCGTGTAGGTCGTGTCCGGCAGCACCGACGGGTCGGCCAGGTAGCTGCGCTGCCCGTCCACGCCCAGCGTCCGCCGCGCCAGGGTGTCGCGGAGCTTGCCGCTGGCGCCGAGGTGCCAGGTCGTCGGCACGGCGCTCGGGATCGGCCAGGCCTTGAACGACTTCTCGAACCGCGGCAGCGGCGCACCGGACGGCTGGCCGTCGGCGGCCCCCTCCTCGAAGAGGATCCGGATCGGGTCCTGCGCCTCGAAGGTCTTGAGCGCCTTGCGGTAGTTCATCCCGGTGTAGTCGATGCCGGGCGGCAGGCTCAGGCCCTCCACACCGGTGAGCGACGCCGACAGGATCGGCGCGACGAAGTTCTTCGCCCCGCCGGGCACCCGGCGGCCGACGTACAGGTCCAGGAAGTCGGCGTACCGGCCGAGCACGCCCAGGCTCAGCGACTCGGTGTGCGAGCCGTTCGTCATCGTCGCGTAGAGGTGCGGCGACCGACGTGAAGTCGTCGAGCAGCGCCGGGAAGTGCCCACCGGTCTGCTCGTCCTGCCACGCGCCCGCGAGGAACACCGGCACGTTGATGTCGTCGACGAAGAGGCTCGGGTTGATCGGCTCGTGCCAGCGGGTCGAGTAGAAGGGGTTCTCCTCGATCAGCGCGAGCGGGTCCGGGTTCTGCAGGCGCAGGTCCTGGTTGGCCGCGCAGGTCGTCGTCGCCGCCGTCCACGCGCGCCCGCTCCCAGCCCTGGCCGTACGGCGCCGCCTGGTCCAGCCGCTCGGCGGCCCACGGGACGGCGAACCCGGTGTTGAGGATGCCGCCCGGGTTGAGCGTGCCGCGGTAGGTGTCGTCGATGACCGACAGCGGCGTGATCGCCGAGAGGCTCGGCGGCTGGGTGCGCGCGACGTACAGCTGGGAGATGCCCGGGTAGGAGATGCCGACCATCCCGACCTCGTGGAACTTCGCCCACGGCTGCGCGGCGACGGTCTCGATCACGTCGTAGCCGTCGAGGCTCTGGACCGGCTCGAAGTTCAGGAACGAGCCGCCCGAGCAGCCGGTGCCGCGCATGTTCACGCCGACGTACGCGAAGCCCAGCGTGTTGTAGAGCGTGGCGAACGTCGAGTCGCCCGGCCGGCTGGGGCTGTAGCCGGAGTACTCGACCACGGTCGGGAACGGGCCGTCGCCGGACGGCAGGCTGACGTTCGCCGACAGCGTGGTGCCGTCGCGGGTGGTGATGTAGCCGTACCCGTCCTCGAGCGTCTGGCCGGAGTAGAAGGACTGCGGCGGCGCCGGGTCCTCGAAGTCGGGCACGACGGCGGTCGCGGACGCCGACCGGCTCGCCGGTGGTGCGGACGGTGTAGCTGCCGGCGTCGAGCTCGCGCCAGGCGAGGCTGCCCGCGGTGTCGACCGTCCCGGTGGCGACGACCCCGTCGGCGTCGTCGACGAGCTCGAGGGTCTGGCCCGGCGTCGCGGCCAGCACGTAGAGCTGGTTGGCTCCCGGTCGGAGCGTGAAGGTGGCCGGGTCGGCGGCCGTGGCGAGCTCGGGGCCGGTCAGCAGGCCGGCGAGGAGGGTGACCAGGGCCAGCATCGCAACCGATGCTCGTCGCGGGATACGCATGGCGCAGATGCTCCCACTGGATCAGTCCACGCCGGGGATGATGCGCAGGTCGCGTACCGCGCCGCCGTCCAGCGCGGCCAGCGCCGCTTGGTACGCCGGGCTGTCGTGGGCCGCCCGCGCGGCCTCGACCGAGGGGAACTCGATGACCACGGTCCGGGTCGACTCACCGGCCTCGTAGGTCTGCTCGGGCAGGCCCCGCGCCACGAAGGTGCCGCCGGCGCCACGCAGCGCCGGGCCAGCAAGGTCGGCGTACGCCTGGAGCTTGTCCTCGTCGAAGATCTCCTTGTAGATGGAGACCCAGTAGGCAGTCATGAGGTCAAGCCTGCCGGACGAGTCCTACAGCTTGGTCATCTTGTTGTACGGGCTCGGGATGCGGACCGTCTGGTTGCGGAAGTCGACCGTGACCGCTGCCGACTCGGCGTTGACGACGCGACCCATGCCGTACGAGTCGTGCTGGACCAGGTCGTCGCAGACGAACACCTCGATCGGGCGCTCGGGCTTGGGCTGGAACGGGCTGCTGGCCAGGTGGCGAGGCCGGGGCGTGGTAGTCATCACCTTTAGTATGCGCCTCAGGGGCCGCAGCGGACGAAATGTCACCGTAAAAGGTTGCTGAGAACCGGGGTCCGGCTGACAGGGTTGAGCACGTGAAGACCTCGATAACCGCCGACCTGGTGCGCGGTGCGCACGAGCTGGTGCCGACCGAGCACGGGCTGCGGCCGCACCGGATGCCGGCCTGGGCGCGGGACCAGGCCGACGGGCAGCTGGCGATGGCGGAGGCCCAGCCCTCCGGCGTACGCCTCGTGTTCCGCACCCGCGCGACCTGGGTCGAGCTGGACACGATCCGGACCACCGTGACGTACCTCGGCCTGCCCGGGCGGCCCGACGGCGTCTACGACCTGCTGGTCGACGGCGAGCTGGCGGGCCAGGCGACCGGGAGCGGCGGCCACGTCCTGGAGATCGACATGGCGACCGGCGGGTCGGAGTACCGGCCCGGCCCGGTCGGGACGGTGCGGTTCGACGGGCTGCCGGACGAGCTGAAGGACGTCGAGATCTGGCTGCCGTGGAACGAGGCGACCGAGCTGGTGGCGCTGCGCACCGACGCTCCCGTCGAGCCGGCGCCGGACACCGGACGGCGGGTGTGGCTGCACCACGGCAGCTCGATCAGCCACGGCTCCAACTCCGCGAGCCCGACGACGACCTGGCCGGCGCTGGCCGCGGCCGCCGGCGGCGTGGACCTGGTGAATCTCGGACTGGGCGGCAGCGCGCTGGTCGACCCGTTCACCGCCCGGGTCATCCGGGACACCCCGGCCGACCTGATCAGCGTCAAGCTCGGGATCAACGTCATCAACCACGACGCGATGCGGCTGCGCGTCTTCACTGCCGCCGTGCACGGCTTCCTCGACACCGTCCGTGAGGGCCACCCCGACACCCCGCTGCTGGTCGTCTCCCCCATCTGCTGCCCGATCCACGAGGACGTCCCGGGTCCGAGCGTGCCGAGCTTCGGCGAGGGCGGGATCGGCTTCGAGGCGGGCGGCGACCCGGCCGAGGTCCGCAACGGCAAGCTGACGCTCACCGTGATCCGCGACGAGCTGGCGCGGATCGTCGCCGCTCGGGCCGCCACCGACCCGCACCTGCACTACCTCGACGGCCTGGAGCTGTACGGCGTGGCCGACAGCGCCACGCTCCCGCTGCCCGACCAGCTCCACCCGGACCCGGCCACGCAGCGGCTGATCGGCGAGCGGTTCGGCGCGCTGGCGTTCGCTCCGGGCGGGGCGTTCGGCGACCGCTGAACTGGCGGCTGTTCGGCTGAGGTCAGGCGTAGCCGCTGGGGAGGCGCACCGTGTACGGCGCCTCCAGCGTCTGCACCTCGTCGTCGGTGAGCTCGAGGTCGAGCGCCGCGACCGCGTCCGGCAGGTGGTGCTCCTTGGTGGGTCCGACGATCGGCGCCGCGACGACGGGGTTGTGCAGCACCCAGGCGAGGCCGACCTGGGCCATCGGGACGCCACGCGCCTCAGCGACCCGAGCGACGGCCTCGACGATCGGGCGGTTCTCGTCGCCGACGTACCGCTGGCCCATCGGGTCGTTCTCGGAGCGCTTGGTCTGCTCGCCCCAGGGGCGGGCGACCCGGCCCTTGGCGAGCGGGCTCCACGGGATGCTGCCGACGCCCTGGTCGGCGAGCAGGCCGAACATCTCGCGCTCCTCCTCGCGCTGCAGGAGGCTGTACTGGTTCTGCATCGAGACGAACCGGGTCCAGCCGCCGAGGTCGGCGGCGTGCTGCATCTTCGCGAACTGCCAGGCCCACATCGACGAGGCGCCGAGATACCGCGCCTTTCCGGCCTTCACGACGTCATGCAGCGCCTCCATCGTCTCCTCGACCGGCGTGAACGGGTCGAAGCGGTGGATCTGGTAGAGATCGACGTAGTCGGTGCCGAGCCGGGCCAGCGAGGCGTCGATCTGCTCCATGATCGCCTTGCGGGACAGGCCGGAGCCGCCGGGGCCGTCGTGCATCGGGAAGAACACCTTGGTCGCGAGGACGAGGTCCTCGCGCCGGGTGTACTTCGCGATGGCGCGGCCGGTGATCTCCTCCGACGTACCGCCGCTGTAGACGTTCGCGGTGTCCCAGAACGTGATGCCGAGGTCGACGGCCTGCTTGAAGATCGGCTCCGCGGCGGCGTCGTCGAGGGACCAGCCGGCCCCGCCGGTGCCGAAGCTCATGCAGCCGAGGGCGACCCGGCTGACCTTCAGGCCGGAGGTGCCGAGGTTGGTGTAGTCCATGTCCTCAGAATTGCACCGACTCCAAACGTCGCGCTCGGCTGACCTAGCCTTGAGGGGTGCCCCCGCGTTCGCCGCTGCCGTTGCGCCACGGGCTGAACGCCGCCTGGCTGCGCACCCCCGACCGCGACCGGCCCCGGCCGGAGCCGTGGCCGACGATGGGCGCGTGGCTGCGTTCTCGGTTGGACCACCGCACCGACGTGGCCGGGATGCTCACGGACTCTCGCTTCGTGTACGACGACCTGCGGCCGGTGCTCGACGGCGACGAGTACCTCCCGCACACGTTCGTGTGGTTCCACCGGGACCTGCGCGAGGAGGTCACCGTGCCCGGCGAGATGCCGGTGATCCACCGCGACGAGCGGCTGGTCGTGGTCGACAAGCCGCCGTTCCTGTCGACCATCCCGCGCGGGCAGCACGTGCGCGAGAGCGTCGTGGTCCGGCTCCGCGACGAGCTCGGGCTGCCCGAGCTGTCGCCGCTGCACCGGCTCGACCGGGTCACGTCCGGTGTCCTGGTGCTGGCGACCGAGCGGCGCTGGCGTGCGCCGTACCAGGTGATGTTCGAGCACGGGCAGGTGCGCAAGACCTACCGGGCGCTCGCGCCGTGGCGCGCGGACCTCGACCTGCCGGTCACGGTCCGCAACCACATCCGCAAGGAGCGCGGCGTCATGTGCGCCGAGGTGGTGCCGGAGGCTCCGGTCAACGCGGAGACCCTGGTCGAGATGGAGTCGCGCGACGGCGACGTCGCGGTCTACCGGCTCTCGCCGCGAACCGGCCGGACCCACCAGCTCCGCCTGCACCTGCTCGGCCTGGGCATCCCGATCGTCGACGACCCGCTCTACCCCGCCGGGCGCGAGGTCTCGATCGACGACTTCACCCGGCCGCTGCAGCTGCTGGCGAGCGAGCTGGAGTTCGTCGACCCGGTCGACGGAGGTTCGCGGCGCTTCGTCAGCGCGCGTCGGCTGCCGCTGACCGGATCCGTCGTACCCTGCGACGCGTGAGCGACAACGAGCAGCAGCCCGAGAAGCAGTGGTGGGACCCCGAGGAGCTGCTCGGCCCGGGGCCCTGCGCGGTGATCGCGTTCGTGCTTGCGGTGCTGGTGCTGATGGGTTCCAACCTGATGACCAACGCGACGTTGACCTTCTTCGGCCAGTACTTCGCGTCGTCGTTGGACTGGGCGTATGCGCTGTCCATGGCGCTCGCAGCGCTCGTGCCCGCGCTGGCCAGCGGCTACCTGGCTCGTCGGGCGATCACCAGCGTCGGCGCCACGGGGTGGGAGCTCATGCTCGGCCGCGCCGCCCTGGTGCTGGCCGTCATCGGGTTCGCCTACGCCCTGCTCCTGACGGTCGGCCTTTTCATCCACATGGACTGACCCGATGAGTTCGCGCGGTCGTCCCGGTCAGACCGGCGTGACTGACATCTGGACGCTGGTGCATGCGGAGCGCGCCGCGCTGATCTCCGATCTCTCGGGTCTGGACGACGCGCAGTGGGATGCTCCGTCGCTCTGTCCCGGGTGGACGGTGCACGACGTGGCCGCGCACCTGGTCGACTCGGCGCGGACCACCCGGATCGGCTTCTTCCTCGGCCTGGCCCGGGCACGCTTCGACTTCGACCGCCAGAACGCGCGCGGCGTCGTCGCGCGAGCGCGGCACCTCGCCCGCTGACATCCTGTCGCGGCTCCGGGAGGTGGCGTCGCGTACGTCGACCCCGCCCGGCTCCAAGGACACCCGGCTGGTCGAGGAGGTCGTGCACGGCGAGGACATCCGCCGGCCGCTGGGGCTGGTCCGCGCCTACCCGTCGGAGGCCGTGATCCGGGCGCTTCGCCTGCAGACCCGCACGCCCGCGTCGTTCGGCGGCGCCAAGGAGACCGTGGCCCGGGTGCGGCTGATCGCAACCGATGCGGACCTCACGATCGGCGACGGTCCGGACGTGCGCGGGCCGTCGCTGTCGCTGCTCCTTGCCGTCTCCGGACGCCAGGTGGCGGTTGCCGAGCTCGACGGGCCGGGCCTACGCGAGATAGCGCTCCAGTAGGACCGTGCACGATCGTGAGCAATGACAGGGCCCTGAGCTGGCCGAGCCTCCAGCGAGGTGACGTCGTCCGACTGGTCTCGCCCGCCAGCTATCCGTCCGAGGAGGGCGTTGCAGGAACCCGTGCCGTGCTCGAGTCCTGGGGGCTCGAGGTCGAGGTGGCGCCGCGCGCGCTCGACCGGTGGGGCTACATGGCTGGCCGTGACGCTGACAGGTTGAGCGATCTCAACGACGCGTTCCGCGATCGGAACGTCCGAGCCGTTGTGACCACGCGCGGCGGCGCCGGTGCCTATCGGATCTGCGACGAGATCGACTTCGACGCGGTCCGCGCCGATCCCAAGCCGCTGCTCGGATTCAGCGACATCACCTACCTGCACCTGGCCCTCTGGCGAGAGGCCAGGCTGCCCGGCGTACACGGTTGCCTCACCGGACGTCAGTCCGTCGCGACGGCTCACAGCTTGCTCTTCGATGGCGATCCGGTCGTGGTGCACACCGACCCGGACGCCCACTCGGCCCGGGTACACCGAGCTGGAGTCGCCTCGGGTCCGCTCGTCGGTGGGAACCTCTCGTCGCTCAGCCACCTGGTCGGCGCGGGGCTTCCCGACTTGCACGGAGCGATCCTGCTTCTCGAGGACACCCGCGGCATGGGCCTCGGGCGCGTCGACCGGCAGCTGACCCAGCTGAAGCGGGCCGGCGTCTTCGACGCCATCGCCGGCGTAGCGCTGGGTCTGTTCACAGGGTTCGACGACTACGAAGATCGCGGTTGGTCTCTGGTGGACGTGCTCCGCGATCACCTGGAGCCCTTGGCTCTGCCGATCCTGGGCGGACTGAAGATCGGTCACGGCGACGTCGACGACGATGGCGTGATGGATCAAGCGTGCGTGGCGGTCGGTGCTACCGCGGTCCTCGACGCAGACGCTGGAACTCTGGCCTCCGAATCTCCGGCCCGCTAGTTGCGTGCATCCTCTGAGGGCACTCATCCTTCCGATGAGCGGACTGGCCACGACCCAGGAACCTGTGATCCGCAAAGCCCATGCCTCACACTGATCCCGTGACCGGGATCTTCAGCGAGGTCGAGCGACAGCCCACTGAGGTGAGCGGGGTCGCTTGGCAGACGCGTCCAAGGCGCCCCGGATGGCGTTGGATGGTTGCCGGGTTTGTCGCGCTCATCGCCCTCGGAGCGGTGCTCGCGTACTCCCAGTGGTGGACCAAGCCCACCACGTTCACGGGTGTCGGAAACGGCTTTGGCTTCAAGCAGACCACCGAGACTCTTCACCCAGTCACTGTCGACATGGTCCAGCGTTCCGTCCACGACGGCGCGGAAACCGTCACTCTGAACCAGCTCAGCCCGCGGGTGGTCACGAACACTGCGGACGCCCGGATCAGCTTCGCAGTGTGCGAGGGCACGCGCTTCATGTCCGCCGACGGTCCGGCCTCGGGCGCGTGCGAGACCGTCACCGCAGTCGAGGGCCACCAGGTACGCCTCACCGGCGGCGGCCCGGTCACCATCACGATGACGGTGACGCCCCAACACGCCGGCCGTGTCGTCATCGACGGCATGGAGGTCGACTACACCCGCGGCTCCGATCACTTGTGGCAACACGGCAGCCAAGCCACTGGTCCCGTCGTCACGATGCGCGTGAGCGGTTAGCTCGTAGGACGGCTTCCAGGTCCCGCGTCGAACTTCGTCATCTGCCGCAGTCCGGTTCAGTCACAGCCGATGTGCGCGTGGCCGACGCCTGATTTCGGGTATCCGGCGGCTTGCGTCTTGACTTCTCTCGGGCGGGAGCGAAGTGTCCCTATCTAGTCCAGCCTCTGCCTCGTCCAGGAGATCGCGATGCTCCACTCTGCCGCCGTCCGCCAGCTCGCCGCCGTACGGCGGACCGTCCTCGTAGCAGTGGCCGGTCTCGCGGTGCTGTTGGCGCCGTCGTCGGCACACGCGATCTCTTATGGCGTGCCCGATGCCGGGGAGCACCCCAATGTCGGGTCCTTCGTCGTCGAGTTCACCGATCCGGACACGGGCGTGACGTCGCTGGGTCAGCTGTGCACCGGCACCCTGGTCAGCGAAGACGTCGTCCTCTCGGCGAGTCACTGCTTCAGCGGGCTTCCGCCGACTCTGGGCGATATCTGGTTCACCCTCGATGAGGTGATCGACGCCGATCTCGACGGCGTGGTCGACCCCGGTGTCGAGCTCCTCGCCGGCACGCCGGTGACGCACCCGCTGTTCGGCACGACCGGGCAGAGCAACACCTACGACATCGCCGTGTTCGTGCTCGATGCGCCGGTGACAGGAGTCGAGCCCGCGGCCCTGGCCCCGCCCGGGTTCCTCGACTCGGCGACGCGCAGCGCGACGTTCACCGCGGTCGGCTACGGCACGGTCCGCACCAGCCGGAAGCAGGGGCCGCAGGGCTTCTCGGTCGGGTGGCGACGCGAGAAGGCGAGTCAGCACCTCATGTCGCGGACCAAGGCGTGGGTGACATTCTCGATGAACCAAGCAACGGGCAACGGCGGCACCTGCTACGGCGACTCGGGCGGCCCGCACTTCCTCGGCGATGTCGTCGTCTCGGTCACGGTGACCGGCGACGCGATGTGCAAGGCGACCGACAAGACATACCGGGTGGACACGCCCTGGGCGCAGGACTTCCTCAACCAGTTCCTGCCCTGACCAGCGCCCGGCATCGGAGGAGCAGGGTCCCTCGGGAGCGCCCGGATCTGCAGCCGATGAGCGGACGGATCGATGTCCTCATCGGGGCCGACGGAAAGACCGGGTTAAGCGCGCCACGGCCCTCGACGTAGAGGGCCTGGTAGATCGCCTCGTGGCTGATCGGCATGGACTCATCATCGGGGAACTCGATCTTGAGCCTGTTCGCGATCTGCTCTTGACTCCAGGCCGTCGCCCACCGCCGGTCACCGCGGTGGGGCTTGTTGCGGCCCTTCCAGGCCGGCCCCAGTGGGCCGACGGATCGTCCGTCGGAGTCGACCACCTCGCCAGCCAGCCTGGCTTGGACGTAGTCACGCAGTCGCGTGTTCGCCACCACCCCGGGGAACATCAGAGGCGGCCTTCGAGAGATGACGGTGCCAGACGCCCTCACCCCTGGTCAGATCCCTGTGCTTCCTAGGAGTGACAGGGACAGGCTGAGGGCAGTCCCGTAGGGTCGAGTCGTGGCGTCGAGCACCGTACTCGGTGAGTACTTGCGCGCGCGCCGCGCGCTGTTGCACCCCGAGGACGTGGGGCTATCCAGCATGTGATCTCGCAGCCGGACGCGGCGCGGCATCGCCCCGAGCAACGCGAGCAAGCGCCGACCTCCATCGAACAGCTGATCGCCTCGTGGCCGGCGACGCCGGCATTCGTCCAGGGGCGTTACATGGACGTGCTCGCCGCGAACGCGATGGCCTCAGCGGTCGCGCCAACCGTCCTGGCCCGCGGGGTGAACCTCGTCCGGGCGACGTTCTTGGACCCCGAGGTGCACAGCCTGCGCGGTGACTGGGCAGCTCTCGCCCGCGGCATCGTGGCCCGACTGCGTGGGATGGTCGGTACCGACCTCGGCGATCCGCACCTTGCGGAGCTCGTCGACGAACTGTCGGCGAGCAGCGAGCAGTTTCGGCAGCTATGGGAACGTCATGACGTCGACGTCGTGACCCTCCCCACTCACGTCGTCAACCATCCACTCGTCGGTCCCATCGAGCTGCTGACCGAGACGCTGGCGATCACCGCCACTGAAGGACAGTTCCTGATCATCTATCACGCCGAGCCGGGCAGTGCGTCCGAGCAAGCGCTGGTACGCCTGGCCGGCATGGCCGCCGGCGAACATCTCGAACACGCATAGAAGACCCGACCGGGTGTGCTTCTTCGCCCCGATCTAGGGAATGTGCGATCTCCGATAGGTACCGAAGGCGAACGGCGCGGTCCGAGCGAATCTCCGCATGCAACGATTGACCCCGGTTACAGCGGAGCAACCCCCAGGGAGACAACTCGATGGCCCGACGTCCAGGCACGGCAACGCCGGTGCGGCCGATCGCGTACCTGTCGCTTGTCGACCGGGTGACCGACGAGTTGCACCGCGCCATCCTGAACGGCAACATCCAGCCCGGTTCGGCCGTCTCCATCGTGGAGCTCTGCGAGCAGTTCGACGTCAGCCACATCCCGGTGCGCGAGGCGCTGCGCCGGCTGGAGAGCGACGGGCTGGTCAGCCTCCGCCCCGGCCGCTCGGCCCTGGTCGCCTCACTGAGCCCGGACGACCTCGCCGACATCTACCGGCTGCGCAAGCTGATCGAGGGCGACCTCGTCATCCGCGCGATGGCCGTGATGACCGACGAGCGGCTGGCCCTGGCCCAGGACGCGCTCGACGAGTACGCCGAGATCGAGCGGGAGCCGGCCGCGCTCGCCGCCGCCCACCACGCCTTCCACGCCGCGATCCTCGCCGGCGCCGCCGGCGCGGCCGACCGGCGGGTGCTCGAGCTGCTCTGGCACGCCGCGGACCGCTACCTGCACCTGCTCATCGGCGACCTGGACCGCGCCCCCGAGACCACCGAGGGCCGGATCGACGAGCACCGCCAGCTGCTCGACCTGGCCATCGCCGGCAGGACCGACGAGCTGCACGCGGCCTGGATCTCGCACCTCGAGGACAGCGAGAACGCGCTCGCCGCGGCGCTGGTGAACCGCCCCGTGGCCTGAGCTCCCGCTCGTCGTTTGCCGTCGAGACACCAGAACTGGCTGCCAGATCGCCCGTTTCACAACCACTTTGGGTGTCTCGACGTCAGATGGCCAGCCCGCTCGACGACCCGGTACTACGACGACGACGCGCGCCGGGCACTTGCCGGCTGATCCGCCCACTGGCGGAACCGGCGGCCGCTCAGGTCGTCCGCCGGCTCCTGTGCTGGCCAGCAGCGGTGAGCCAGCACTTGCGGGTCTGCTCGTGCCGGGGTTCGGGGGACCCTGCTGCTCACGACGGCCCGCACGAGCACTCCCCGAGATGTCGGCTCAGCCGGGCTGCGCCGGCTCAGGTGTCGGCAGCACCGAACCCATGGGTCTGCGGGCGCCACCGACGAGCACTCACTTTCGAGCGTACGCCGGGACCACGCAGCGGGATCACCCGTGAGGGATGATCCCCAGAGTTGATGGTCCCGCTCAGCCCCAGTGCCGGACGACGCCTAGCCGGAGCGGGCTCGTTCCCGAAGTAGGCCGAGTCGGCGCAGTTCTTCAAGAACTGCGCCGACTCGACGCCGAAATCAGCGGGTGGCGGTGCCCTCGGTGTAGTCCGAGTCGTGCGACTTCACCCAGGCCATCAGCTTGCGGAGCTCGCGACCGGTCTGCTCGATCGGGTGGGACTCGCCCTTCTTGCGGAACTCGTTGAACTCCGGCGAGCCGTTGTCCATGTCGCCGATGAAGCGCTCGGCGAACGAGCCGTTCTTGATGTCGGCGAGGACGGCCTCCATGTTGGCCTTCACCTCGGGCGTGATCACCCGCGGGCCGGAGACGTAGTCACCGAACTCCGCGGTGTCGGAGACCGACCAGCGCTGCTTGGCGATGCCGCCCTCGTACATCAGGTCGACGATCAGCTTCAGCTCGTGGAGGCACTCGAAGTACGCGACCTCGGGCTGGTAGCCGGCCTCGGTGAGGACCTCGAAGCCGTACATGACCAGCTGCGAGGCGCCACCGCAGAGGACGGCCTGCTCGCCGAACAGGTCGGTCTCGGTCTCCTCGGTGAACGTGGTCTTGATGCCGCCGGCGCGCAGGCCGCCGATCGCCTTGGCGTACGACAGGGCGAGCGGCCAGGCGTTGCCCGACGGGTCCTTCTCGACCGCGACCAGGACCGGCACGCCGCGCCCGTCGACGTACTCGCGACGGACCAGGTGGCCGGGGCCCTTGGGCGCGACCATGAACACGTCGACGCCCTCGGGCGGGGTGATGTAGCCGAAGCGGATGTTGAAGCCGTGGCCGAAGACCAGGGTGTCGCCGGCGGCGAGCTGCGGCTCGATCTCCTCGGCGTACAGCTTCCGCTGGTGCTGGTCCGGAGCCAGGATGACGATGACGTCGGCCTCCTCCGCCGCCTCGGCGGGGGTCACGACGCGCAGCCCCTCGGCCTCGGCCTTGGCACGGCTCTTCGAGCCCGGCTGCAGGCCGACTCGGACGTCGACGCCCGAGTCGCGCAGCGACAGCGCGTGGGCGTGGCCCTGGCTGCCGTAGCCGATGACGGCCACGTTCTTGCCCTGGATCAGGGACAGGTCGGCGTCGTCGTCGTAGAACATCTCAGCCACGGGGGCTTCTCCTTCGTGTTGGTTTTCGTCAGCCCGCTGCGGGCGGGGCAGGAATGGTGACCGGGCGCAGGTTGCGCTCGGAGATGGAACGGGAGCCGCGACCGATCGCGACCTGGCCGGACTGGACGAGCTCGCGGATGCCGAACGGCTGCAGCAGGAGCAGCAGGTCGTCGAGCTTGTCGGCGTTGCCGACCGCCTGGATGGTGACCGAGTCGGGCGCGATGTCGACGACCTTGGCACGGAACAGCTGCACGGTGTCGAGTACCTGGCCGCGGGTCTCGAGGTCGGCCTTCACCTTGACCAGCATCAGCTCGCGGTTGATCGACGCCGCGCCGTCCAGCTCGACGATCTTGATCACCTCGACCAGCTTGTTGAGCTGCTTGGTGACCTGCTCGAGCGGCGAGTCCTCGACGTTGACGACGATCGTCATCCGCGAGATCTCGGGGTGCTCGGTCGGGCCGACCGCCAGCGAGTCGATGTTGTAGCCGCGGCGGCTGAACAGGCCGGCGATCCGCGCCAGCACGCCTGGCTTGTTCTCGACCAGCACCGACAGCGTGTGCCGGGTGTTCACAGGGGCGGTCACGCGCGCACCTCGATGTCGGCGTCGTCCTCGAAGTCCGGCGCCAGGTCGCGCGCGTACTTGATGTCGTCGTTGCTGGTGCCGGCGGCGACCATCGGCCAGACCATCGCGTCGCGGTGGACGCGGAAGTCCACGACCACCGGCACGTCGTTGATCTCCATCGCCTTGTTGATCGTGGCGTCCACGTCGTCCGGGCTCTCGCAGGCCAGGCCGACGCAGCCGTAGGCGTCGGCGAGCTTCACGAAGTCCGGGATCCGCTTGGAGTGCAGGTCGGTGTTGGAGTACCGCTCGTTGTAGAACAGCGTCTGCCACTGCCGGACCATGCCGAGCGACTCGTTGTTGATGATCGCGACCTTGATCGGGATGTCGTTGATCGCGCAGGTGGCCAGCTCCTGGTTGGTCATCTGGAAGCAGCCGTCACCGTCGATCGCCCACACCGTCGAGCCCGGCATGCCGACCTTGGCGCCCATCGCCGCAGGAACGGCGTAGCCCATCGTCCCGAGGCCACCGGAGTTGATCCAGGTGTTCGGGTTCTCGTAGCCGACGTAGTGCGCGGCCCACATCTGGTGCTGGCCGACGCCCGCGCAGTAGATCGCCTCCGGGCCGGCGATCGCGCCGAGCCGCTCGAGGACGTACTGCGGGGCGAGCTCGCCGGCGGGGGCGTCGTACCCGAGCGGGTACTTCTGCTTCACGCCGGCGAGGAACTCCACCCAGGCCTCGAAGTCGCCGGTGTTCCCGGCGTCCGCCTCGGCCTTGAGCGCCACGATCAGGTCGCTGATCACCTCGCGGCAGTCACCCACGATCGGGACGTCGACCACGCGGTTCTTGCCGATCTCGGCGGGGTCGATGTCGGCGTGGATGATCCGGGCGCCGGGCGCGAAGGAGTCCAGGTTGCCGGTGACCCGGTCGTCGAAGCGGGCACCGAGGCTGATGATCAGGTCGCTGCGCTGCAGCCCGGCGACCGCGGCGACGGTGCCGTGCATGCCGGGCATGCCGAGGTGCTGCGGGTGGCTGTCCGGGAACGCGCCGCGAGCCATCAGCGTGGTGACCACGGGCATGCCGGTGAGCTCGGCGAGGACGCGGAGCTCCTTGGACGCGCGGGCGCGGATGGTGCCGCCGCCGACGTACAGGACCGGACGTCGCGACTCGAGGATCAGCTTCGCGGCCTCGCGGATCTGCTTCGCGTGCGGTCGGGTCACCGGGCGGTAGCCGGGCAGCGACAGCTCGGTCGGCCACGCGTAGCTCGTCATCGACTGGAGCGCGGACTTCGCCACGTCGACCAGCACCGGGCCGGGGCGGCCGGTGGAGGCGATGTAGAACGCCTCGGCGACGGTGCGCGGGATGTCGGCCGGGTCGGTGACCAGGAAGTTGTGCTTGGTGATCGGCATCGTGATGCCGCGGATGTCGGCTTCCTGGAAGGCGTCCGTGCCGATCGCCTTGGCGCCGACCTGGCCGGTGATCGCCACCATCGGGACCGAGTCCATGTGCGCGTCGGCGAGCGGGGTGACCAGGTTGGTCGCACCCGGGCCGGAGGTGGCCATGCAGACGCCGACCCGGCCGGTCGCGGCGGCGAACCCCTGCGCGGCGTGGCCGGCGCCCTGCTCGTGGCGTACCAGGATGTGCCTGATCGAGGAGTCCATCAGCGGGTCGTACGCCGGGAGGATGGCGCCACCGGGGATGCCGAAGATGTCGGTTGTTCCCGCGGCCTCCAGCGACCTGATCAGGCTCTGGGCGCCTGTCATCTGCTCGCTCATCGATCTAGTCCTGTCTCGTTGCCGTGCGTTCTCTGCCCAACAAAAAACCCCTCGGCCCGACTGTGGGCGGCGAGGGGTGACGTGCGTGCGGAGTCGGTCCCGACTCAGCCCACACGTCGCGTGCGTACAAGAATGTCCTTGTGCATGGGGCAACCGTAGCCGCACCGGCCCGCTGACCGCACCCGAGTCTGCCAGGCGTCCCAGAATCTGGGACGCCGGTCTCACTCTACGGCGGGTTCTCGGCCGTCGGCCGTGCAGACGCAGACCTTGTTGCCGTGCGCGTCGGCGAGCACCCAGAACGCCGGCACCGCCTCCTCGGACACGAGCGTGCCACCCGCGGCGACCGCGGCCGCAACCCGCTCCTCGGCCACGTCCCGCGGGACCACGATGTCGAGGTGGAAGCGTTGCTGCACCTCCCCCGTCGCCTCGGGCGCCTCCTGGAACCAGAGGGTGTTGTTGCGGCCGGCCGGGTCCTCCACCTGGTGGTAGGGCCGGTCGTCGTAGCCGAGCACGGCGGCCCAGAACGGCTTCACCGCGTCAGCGTCGGGTACGTCGAGCGCGAGCTCCAGGGTCGAGACCTCGCGCGGTGCGGCCTCGACGCCGAGCTCGGCCGCGATCTCGGAGATCCGGCGGGCCAGCGCGATGTCGCGGCTGGTGACGCCGTGGACGTCGTGGCTCTGCAGGTCGACGTCGACCTGCGGGTAGGTGAGCACCACGTCGGGGTGATGGTTCGCCTCCTCGGCCGCCTCGGTGATCCGGGTGACCAGCTCGAGGCCCTTGACGAAGCTGCCGGTGCGGAACCGGGCATGCAGCTTCATCAGGAAGAACCGCCAGTCCGCGAGCTCCTCGGCCTGCACCTGCGGGAAGCTGAGCACGGTCTTCGGGTCGGTCATGGAAGCACCACCTGTCCTATCGGTCCGGGGTTGAAGGCGACTTCCCAGCGGTACCCGTCCGGGTCGCCGAAGTAGCCGGTGTAGCCGCCCCAATCGCGCTCGACCGCGTCGTGCACCGGGTCGGCGCCGGCCGCGCGCGCGGACGCCAGCACGGCGTCGACCTCGGCTCGGGTGGGGACGTTGTGGGCCAGCGTGAACGGCGCGACGCCGTCGCCCTGGACGATCGGGCCGACCTCGGCCTCGAACGCGGCCCGGGCCCACAGCGAGAGCAGGAGGTGCTCGCCGGTCTGGATCATCAGCACGTCGCCGGGCACGTCGAGCGCCGCCGGCCAGCCGAGCCCGTCGACGTAGAAGGCCCGGCTCGCGTCCAGGTCGCGCACCGCCACCGTGACGAAGCTGATCCGCGGGTCCACGTCTCCACCTTGGCACAGGACGCCGACAGGGACAGGTCCCAAGAACTCGGGACCGGCCGCCCTGCCGCACGGGACACGCGCGCACCGAGTCTGGGCGTCGCAAGCACCCCGACCCGAGGAGAGCACCGTGACCACCACCAGCACCCCGGCCCGAGACGAGCTCGGCGCGAGCCCGCGCCGAGTAGCCCCCACGGCCGCCCGGACCTGGGCCTTCACCGGCGCCGTCGCCGGCCTGGCCGGGATCGTCGGCATCCAGGCGTCCTCGCTGATCGACGCCGTCTACAACAAGAAGTACTCCGGCGACGCCGACAAGATCACCGAGCGGCTCGGTGATCTCGTCCCGCAGATCCTCGTGCTGCACTTCGCGATGGTCATCGCGGCCGTCCTGCTCCTGGTGTTCGCGGCCGGCCTGCGCCGCCGGCTCAGCGCCACGGCGCCGGAAGGCAGCCTGCTGCCGGACGTCGCCGCCGGCGGCCTGCTGCTCGCGTCGGTGGTGGCCCTGCTCGGCACGGGCTTCACCACCGAGATCGTCTTCGGCCTGGAGTCGTCGGACGTCGCGATGGACCCGGAGTTCGGCGCGATCGTCGGGCACTGGGTCGGGACCATCCCGTGGCTGTGGCTCGGCGCCGGCGTCACCGGTGTCGCGGTCGCGGTCGCCTCGCTCCGCCACCGGGCCGTACCGCGCTGGATCGGCATCGTCGCCGCCCTGCTCGGTGGCCTCACCCTGCTGCTCGGGATGTCGCCGCTGCAGTACATGGCCGGCTTCACCGGGCCGGTCCTGGTGCTGGTGCTCGGTCTCGGCTTCGCGTTCGGCGACCGGGCGCACCGCGCCGGGCGCGCACTACCGTGAGGGCATGACCGAGCACGCCGGCATCGACCCGACCGTCCCGCCCACCGGCACCGGCTGTGTGGAGTGTGAGGAGGACCGGGGCTGGTGGGTGCACCTGCGCCGGTGCGCCCAGTGCGGCCACATCGGCTGCTGCGACACCTCGCCGGCCCAGCACGCGACCGCGCACTGGCGGGCGACCGGGCACCCGGTGATGACCAGCTTCGAGCCCGGCGAGGACTGGTTCTGGGACTACACCACCGACCGCGGCTTCCTCGGTCCGGCGCTCACTCCACCGCAGTCTCGGCCCGATGCCCAGTCGGTCCCGGGTCCGGCGGGCCGGGTGCCCGATGACTGGGAGTCCCGGATCCACCAGTGAGCTCGCTGAGCGCCGTGAGCTGCTGACCGTCGGCGTCGAAGTTCGCGGGGTCCAGCCAGCGCTCGTGCGCCGCGCGCACCGCCGGCCACTCGGCGTCGGTGACCGAGAACCAGTCGGTGTCGCGGTTGCAGCCCCTGGTCACCATGTGGTTGCGGAACCGGCCCTCGTAGCGGAAGCCCAGCCGGTACGCCGCCCGCCGCGACGGCTCGTTGAGGCTGTCGCACTTCCACTCGAAGCGCCGGTACCCGAGGTCGTCGAACGCGTGCCGCATCGCGAGGTGGATCGCCTCGGTCGCCGCGCGGGTGCGTTGCAGGGCTCGGGCGTAGAGCACGCCGGCGATCTCGACCTGCCCGGTCGCCGGGTCGATCCGCATGTACGCCGCGATCCCCTGCGCCGGGCCGCCGACCGGGACCAGCGCGAAGTTCACCCAGCCCGACATCGCGACGTACTCCTCGATCAGCCGCTCCATGGCCGGTACGTCGGCGGGCGGGCCGGTCGGCCGGTAGGTCCACAGCGGCTCGTCGTCGGCGCTGCACAGCGAGGCGTGCAGCTCGGCGGCGTGCGACACCGCGAGCGGCTCGAGCACGACGTACCTGCCCTCGAGGCGGACCGGCACCGGCGTCGGCCGGGTGGTCCAGCCGGGCACCGGGTCGCCGACCTGCTGGCCGAACCCGTTGGTCCAGGTCACGCCAGCGCCTGGGTGATCTCACGCCGGTCGCCGTCGACGACGCACGTGCGCGAGGGCGCCGTTGACCAGCGGCAGGTAGGGCGCCACGTGGCCGCACTCGACGTCGAGGACGATCGGGATGCCGAGGTCGCCGAGCGCGTCCACCACCGCCCCGGTCTGGGTCATCTCGGGCGCGCCCGGCGCCGCGGTGCGGCCGATCAGGATCGCGCGGGCGTGCTCGAACCAGCCGGCGTAGCGCAGCGCGTGCAGGGTCCGGGCGATCGTGTACGCGCCGTCCTCGCAGGCCTCGAGGAAGACGATCAGCCCGTCGTCGGCGTGCTCGCGGCCGAACGCCGAGACGTCGCCGTACGGCGTGGCCGCGACCGGTCCGATCGTCTCGATGCAGCCGCCGACCAGCCGGCCGGACACGTCGACCGGGCCGTCACCCAGCACCCGCCAGGAGCCCTCGGCGTCCAGGTTGAAGCGCGAGACGGCCGGCTGTCCGACGTAGTCGTCCCACCCCGTCGAGCGGTACCGCCCCGGGCTGCGCTGCGTGAACGGCCCGGCGCCGGACGCGATGTCGGTCCAGTGCAGCAGCCCCTCGGGCGGCGTGTACGGGGAGTCCATCAGGTTGCTGCCGTGCAGCGTCGCCCAGCCGAGCCGCAGCGTGACCGGCAGCATCACGGTCGTCATGTCGCTGTAGCCCACCAGCCAGGTCGGCTCGGCGGCGGCCAGCGCGTCCCAGTCGAGCTCGTCGAGCAGGTCGATCGCGAGCTCGCCACCCCACGGCGGCACCACCGCCCGGATCGCCGGGTCGGCCAGCATCGCCGTCAGCTCCGCGGCACGCTGCTCCTTCGGCGCCGACACCACGGTCGGCGTGCCCAGGCAGTCGCCGAGGACGACGTCGTACCCGCGCTCGCGCAGGCCGGCCACCGCCACGTCCAGGCGGGCCCGCATCTGCGGCTGGACCCCGCGGACGGCGCGGTGACGCCGATGCGTGTCGCCGGGCTGGAGCGGTCGCGGGAAGTACATGCCGTCAGGCTGTCAGCCCGTCGAGCACGTCGCGAACCATTTCGAGCCCGCGGCGGACCTCCTCGAAGGACGTCGACAGCGGCGACAACCCGATCCGCAGCCCGTGCGGGTCGCGGTAGTCCGGGATCACGTCGCGCTGCCACAGCTCTGCGGTGACCTCGCGCATCAGCGGGTGGTTCAGCGTCACGTGCCCGCCGCGCCGGGCCGGGTCGCGCGGCGACGCGACGACCACCCCGGACGGCGCCAGCAGCTCGTCGGCGACCTCGATCGCGTACGACGTGAGCGCGACCGACTTCGCTGCGCACCGCCTCCATCCCGGCCGACTCGATCAGCGCGAGCATGTCCTGCACGGCGAGCATCCCGACCACCGCCGGGGTGCCGGACAGGAACCGCCGGATGCCCTGGGCCGGTGCGTAGGTCGGCCCCATCAGGAACGGGTCGACCGCGCCCATCCAGCCCTGGATCGGCTGGGTCAGCTCCTCGAGGTGGCGCTCGGCGACGTAGCAGAACGCCGGCGAGCCGGGTCCGCCGTTGAGGTACTTGTAGGTGCAGCCGACCGCGAGGTCGACGCCCCACTCGTCCAGCGCGAGCGGCACCGACCCGACCGAGTGGCACAGGTCCCAGAGCACCAGCGCGCCGGCGTCGTGCGCGATCCGGGTCAGCTCCGGGAGGTCCGCGAGCCAGGCCGAGCGGTAGGCGACGTGCGACAGCACGACCAGCGCGGTGTCCGGCCCGACCGCGTCCGCGAGCAGCTCCGCGGTGACGCCGGCCGCCGGGTCGACGTCGACCCAGCGCAGGGTCAGCCCGCACTCCTCCGCCACCCCGGCCGCGACGTACCGGTCGGTCGGGAAGTTGTCGCGGTCGATGACGATCTCGGTGCGTCCCGGCCGGGCGGCGACCGCCGCGCGCATCAGCTTGTAGAGCAGCACCGTCGTCGAGTCGCCGATCGCGGCCTGGCCCGGCGCCGCGCCGAGCACGACCCGGCCGAGGTCGTCGCCGATCGTGCGCGGCAGGTCGAACCAGCGCTCGTCCCAGCCGCGGATCAGCCGGCCGCCCCACTCCTCCTCGACGAACCGCGCCAGCCGCGGCCCGGTCACCTTCAGCGGCCGGCCCAGCGAGTTGCCGTCGAAGTAGACGAGCGGCTCCTCGGCGCCGACGAAGCGGTCGCGGTACGACGCGAGCGGGTCGGTCACGAGCCGCACCGCGGTCAGGTCGCGTACCGCGGCGTACCGCTCGCGCACGAACGGCGTCGGCTCGACCTCGGTCTC
Source organism: uncultured Actinomycetota bacterium (assembly GCA_963716655.1). Taxonomy (GTDB): domain Bacteria; phylum Actinomycetota; class Actinomycetes; order Propionibacteriales; family Nocardioidaceae; genus Nocardioides. The sequence goes on from CAVQTV010000003.1 coordinate 41,976, forward strand.
GACGACGTCGGCCAGCGGCCACTCCGGCGGCTCGGCCGGTGCCGGCCAGCACCCAGGCGGCCTGGCGGGCGGCGCCGCGGGCGACGTACTCCCCCGGCTGCGGCACCGTCACCGGCAGCGCCGAGCACGGCGGACGCGATCTCGCGCACCGCGCGGGACCGGGCCGCACCGCCGACCATCACCACGCGCTCGACCGGGGTGCCCAGCGCACGCACGGCGTCGAGGCCGTCGGCGAGGCCGCACAGCATGCCCTCGACCGCGGCCCGGGCGAGGTACGCCGGGTTCGCGGTCTCCAGCCGGAGCCCGTGGATGGCGCCGGTCGCGTCCGGCTTGTTCGGGGTGCGCTCGCCCTCGAGGTAGGGCACCAGCACCAGCCCGCCCGCACCGGCCGGCGCGGACAGGGCGAGCTCGGACAGCCCGGCGTGGTCGGTGCCGAGCATCCGGGCGGCGGCGTCGAGGACGCGCGCGGCGTTGAGGGTCGCGACCAGCGGCAGGAACCGGCCGGTCGCGTCGGCGAACCCGGCGACCGCGCCGGACACGTCGCCGACCGGCTTCTCGGCGACCGCGCAGGCGACGCCCGACGTACCGATCGAGAGCACCACGTCACCGGCGACGGCACCCAGGCCGAGCGCCGCGGCGGCGTTGTCGCCGGTGCCGGGGCCGAGCGGCTGGCCGGACGGCATCGTCGCCGCGACCTCCGGGGGCCGACCACGCGCGGCAGCACCACGTCGTGGCCGAGGCCGAGCTCGAGCAGGTCGCGGCGGTACTCCCCCGTCGCCGGCGACCAGTAGCCGGTGCCGCTGGCGTCGCCGCGGTCGGTCACGAGGGTGTCCAGCGACTCGGCGCCGGAGAGCTTCCAGGTCAGCCAGTCGTGCGGCAGGCAGACCGCGGCGGTGCGCGCGGCGTTCTCGGGCTCGTGGTCGCGCAGCCAGCGCAGCTTGGTGACCGTGAACGACGCGACCGGCACCAGCCCGACCGCGTCCACCCACGGCCCCGGTCCGCCGAGCTCGTCGATCAGGTCCAGCGCGGCCTGCGCGGAGCGGGTGTCGTTCCACAGCAGCGCAGGACGTACGACGGCGCCGGACTCGTCGAGGCAGACCATGCCGTGCTGCTGGCCGCCGACCGCGACCGCCGCGACGTCGTCGAGCCCGCCGGCCGCTGCGATCGCCTCCTGGAGGGCGTCCCACCAGGCGTCGGGATGCACCTCGGTCCCGTCGGGATGGGAGGCGGTCCCGCTGCGGACCAGCGCACCGCTGTCCGCGTCGCAGACGACAACCTTGCAGGACTGGGTCGAGGAGTCGATCCCGGCGACGAGAGGCATGCCCGGATTGTGTCAGGCCGGACTATGTGAGGCTTGGGCCATGCGCGACCCGGCCGGACAGAACCTCGTCCTCACCCACTCCTCCTACCGGGCCGAGGTCGTCACCGTCGGCGCCGGGCTCCGCTCGCTGACGCACACCGATCCCGACGGCCCGCGCGACCTGGTCGCGGGCTGGCCGGTCGGCGAGATGTGCCCGCAGTACCGCGGCTGGATCATGATCGCCGTTCCCCAACCGGATCGCCGACGGCCGCTGGGAGCGCGACGGCGCGGCGCACCAGCTGACGCTGACCGAGCCGGCGCGCGGCCACGCGCTGCACGGGCTGACCGGGTGGGTCCCCTGGACCGTCACCCACCACGACGAGTCGAGCGCGTCACTCGGCTACGAGCTGCCGCCGCAGACCGGCTACCCGTTCGCCCTCGACCTCACGGCCGACTACGTCCTCGGCGACGACGGGCTCCGGGTCACGCTGTCGGCGACCAACGTCGGCGCCGAGCCGGCGCCGTACGGCACCGGGCACCACCCGTACGTCACGCTGGGCCGCACGGTCGACGACCTGGTGCTGTCCCTGCCGGCCGCCACCTACTGCGAGATGGACGAGCGCTGCCTGCCCGAGGCGCCGCAGTCGGTCGACGGGACGCCGTACGACTTCCGCGAGCCGCGCCCGATCGGCGACCTGGTCCTCGACCACCCGTTCGGCGGGCTCACCGACAACGTCGTCACGCTCACCGACCCGGACACCGGCCGCCGGATCCGGATGGAGCTCGGCGACGGGTTCGACTGGGTGCACCTGTTCAGCTCCGACCCGCACGAGGGCGACCAGCACCGCGCCACCCTCGGCCTGGAGCCGATGACCTGCCCGCCGGAGGCGTTCAACACCGGCATCGACCTGGTCGTGCTGGCGCCCGGCGAGACGCATTCGGCCTGGTTCGTGCTCGGCAGCTAGGCGCGTCCTAACGCCGGGGATCGACCTCGAACACCTCGGTACGTGCGACAACGCGCTCCCGTAGTTCGGCGGAGGCGAGTCGTCGCGGGTCGGACATGTACGCGTCGACGGCCGCCTGATCAGCAAACTCGATCACCTGCACCTCGAGCGGTCCGTCACCCGCGTCCTTCCGGCGCACGCGCGACGCCACCGCGGCGCCGTGTTCGGCAAGGAGTCCGAGCACGGTGTCTTCGTAGGCCGACAGGCCTTCCTCCTCGCCGGGGTGGCTCCACAGGAGCACGCACAGGGTGAGCGGTTCCGAAGACATGGCTGCACCGTACAAGCGGCAAGTGCGTGCGGGGCTGCGTCGATACATTCGTCGACATGCCTGCGAGAGAGGCGACCGCTGCCGATGTCGAGCGGATGGTCGAGTTGGCGGACAGCATGAGGCGTGAGTACGAAGCGCATGCCCCGGTGTTCCAGCGACCCGCCGCCAACGCCAGGGAAGCGCACCGGCCCTGGCTCTCCCAACTCGTCGAGAACCCCGAAGTAGGGACGTTCGTGCACGAGGATTCCGATGGCGGCGTGGACGGCTTCGCCGTCATCACAATTGTGCCCGCGCCGCCCGTCTACGACCCTGGCGGCCTGTCGTCGATCATCGACGATTTCGCGGTGTCGTCTCGGGACAAGTGGGCGACGGCAGGCGTGACTCTTCTGAACGCTGCGACAGCGTGGGCGCGCGAACGAGGTGCCGTTCAGGTTGTCGTGGTCTCGGGCCCTCACGACGCGCCGAAGCGAGCCGTGCTCCAAGACGCTGGCTTGTACGTCGCCTCCGAGTGGTTCACAGCGCCGCTCGACGAGTCCTGACGCAACCCTGCGATCCGGTCGGCCTATCTGCGTCGGTGGAAGCTGACGTCGCCGTTGGGCTGGTAGCGTCGTCTCGTAGGACGTGTCGTGGGCGCGGTTGTGGTGCCAGTGGCACAGGGTGATGCCGTCGCGGGTGTTGGTGTGGCCGCCGTCGGCCCACCTGGTCTTGTGGTGGAAGTGCAGCCCGGTGGTGGTCTCGCAGCCATCGGCGCTGCAGCCCTTGTCGCGGGCGAGGATGGCGTAGCGCTGGTAGCGGGTGTGGAAGCGTCGCTCCTTGCCGACGTCGAGTGGCTGGGAGTCGCCGCCGAGGACGATCGGGATGATTCCGGCCTCACACGCGAGTCGGCGGGCCATGGCGGGGCTGATCTTCTCGCCGGTGTCGAGGAGCCCGGCCTTCTCGATGCGGCCCATGAGTGAGTCTTCGTCGATGAGGACCAGCATGGTGGCGTTGAGGCCGCCGGTCTTGGGGAGCTTGTCGACCGGGTAGCGCTCGATGAGCTCGCACAGCGCGTGTCCCATGGCTTCGGGGGTGGGGAGGCGTTCGGCACCGGCGCCCGGGTGGCGGTCTGGTGTTTGGGGGCCATGGTCGCCAGGAGCATCTTCTTCAGTGCGGCAAGGTGGAGCAGTGGGACCGCGAACTCGCCGCGGCCCATGCCGTGCCCGTCGTCGTAGGCCTTGAAGTAGGTCCTGGCCCAGGCGGCTGCTTCTTCGCGCTCGAGGAGTCTGGCTTCGTGGGCGTCGGCCTCGTCGGGGGCGATCACCTCGAACAGGTGCTTCCCGAGCCGGTTGAGCGCCCGGGCGTCGTGGTCCTTGGCCTGTTCGAGCAGGTGTGCCTCGGCCTTCGCACGGAGGTCGGCGGTCGACCTCGTCGGGGAGCTCGTCGACCCAGCGGATGATCACCCGTGCCTGGTCCACGCACACGTCACCGGAGGCGAGCGCGTCCCGGGTCAGCGGGTGTGCTTCGAGGTCGTGACCGAGCTTCACGGTCCCGTACGCGGCCGGCCGGGTCAGCTTGGTGGTGTGGGCGATCCAGTTCGCGGCCGAGGAGGCGCCGACGTCCTGGCCGACGTGGAGGTCGTCGGCGTGCGCGGCGACGCGGGCGGTGACCTCGGCAAGCTGGGCCGTCGACGCCGGGTCAGGTCGACCAGGGTGTCGGCGGTCTCGGGGTCGTCCATCGACCACACCGACGGCGTCGGCGATCGCGTCGAGCTCGGCCTGGATGCGCGCGACCGCCACCGACACTCGGTGTCTGGGGTTGGCGATCGCTGTCATGGTTCAACCCAAGCACTGGCCACCGACAGCCCGACGCTCAGAACCCCTGTTTTGACCGGGATGTGGACACTTTCTGAGAATCTCTCGGCATCTTCTCGGTGGTGGTTTCGAGACAGGACTTCGTCCTTCCTCAACCACCGGGGCTCAGCCGGTGATCGCGCCGTGCGCGGCGGACTGCACCATCTTGGCGTACTTGCCGAGCACACCGCGGGTGTACTTCGGCGGGTTCGGCTCCCAGCCGACCTTCCGCTTCTCCCACTCGTCCTCGTCGGCGATCTCGATCTCGAGCAGCCGGTTCGCGACGTCGAGGGTGATGGTGTCGCCGTCGCGGACGAACGCGATCGGGCCGGCGTCGACGGCCTCGGGCGCGATGTGCCCGACGCAGAGGCCGGTCGTACCGCCGGAGAAGCGGCCGTCGGTGATCAGCAGCACGTCCTTGCCGAGGCCGGCGCCCTTGATCGCGCCGGTGATCGCCAGCATCTCGCGCATGCCCGGGCCGCCCTTCGGGCCCTCGTAGCGGATCACGACGACGTCGCGCGGCCTGGATCTCGCCGCGCTCGAGCGCGTCCATCGCGGCGCGTTCGCCGTCGAAGACCCGGGCGGTGCCGGTGAACACCGAGTCGTCGAAGCCGGCGGTCTTCACGACCGCACCCTCCGGCGCCAGCGAGCCCTTGAGGACGGTCAGCCCGCCGGTCGCGTGGATCGGCCGGTCCAGCTTGCGGATCACGTCGTCGTCGAGGCCCGGCGGGGCCAGCTCCTCGAGGTTCTCGGCCATCGTCTTGCCGGTGACCGTGAGGCAGTCGCCGTGCATCAGGCCGGCGTCGAGCAGCGCCTTCATGACCACCGGGATGCCGCCGATCTTGTCGACGTCGTTCATCACGTAGCGGCCGAACGGCTTGAGGTCGGCCAGGTGCGGCACCTTGTCGCCGACCCGGTTGAAGTCGTCGATGGTCAGGTCGACCTCGGCCTCGCGGGCCATCGCGAGCAGGTGCAGCACCGCGTTCGTCGAGCCGCCGAGCGCCATCACCACGGTGATCGCGTTCTCGAACGCCTCCTTGGTCATGATCTGGCGGGCGGTGATCCCGTGCTGGAGCAGGTTGACCACGGCCTCGCCGGAGCGGTGCGCGAACCCGTCGCGGCGCCGGTCCACGGCCGGCGGTGCGGCCGAGCCGGGCAGCGACATGCCGATCGCCTCGGCGACCGCGGCCATCGTGTTCGCGGTGTACATGCCGCCGCACGCGCCCTCGCCCGGACAGATCGCCCGCTCGATCCGGTCGACCTCCTCGCGGGTGATCTTGCCGGCCAGGCAGGCGCCGACCGCCTCGAAGGCGTCGATGATCGTCACGTCGTTGCCGTCGACCTGGCCGGGCATGATCGAGCCGGCGTACAGGAAGACGCTGGCGAGGTCGAGCCGCGCGGCGGCCATCATCATCCCGGGCAGCGACTTGTCGCAGCCGGCGAGCAGCACCGAGCCGTCGAGGCGCTCGGCCATCATCACGGTCTCGACGGAGTCGGCGATCACCTCGCGCGACACCAGCGAGAAGTGCATGCCCTCGTGGCCCATCGCGATGCCGTCGGACACCGAGATGGTGCCGAACTCGAGCGGGTAGCCACCGGCCGCGTGCACGCCGTTCTTCACCGCCTGCGCGAGGCGCTGGAGGGACAGGTTGCAGGGGGTGATCTCGTTCCAGCTGGAGGCCACGCCGATCTGCGGCTTCTCCCAGTCGTCGTCGCCCATGCCTACGGCCCGCAGCATGCCGCGGGCAGCGGTCTTCTCCAGACCGTCCGTGACGTCGCGGGAGCGGGGCTTGATGTCGGGTGCGGAGTCGACCATGCGAGCAGCGTATTCGAGGCCGCCGCGCTCGACCGCCGAGAGCCTAGTGGCCCGTGCACACGCGCGCTCGGGCCCGAGCACTGAGCCACGCTAGCCATGCGGACGTGAACCGTGAGCCTGGGCCGGACTACGACGCCGTGCTGTTCGACCTCGACGGGGTCGTGACGCCCACGGCGATCGTCCACATGCGCGCCTGGTCGGACATGTTCAACGCGTTCCTCAGCTCGTACGACGGCCCGGGCGACACCGCGCCGTACACCGACGCCGACTACTTCGCGCACGTCGACGGCAAGCCGCGGTACGACGGGGTCCGCGACTTCCTGACCTCGCGCGGGATCCCGGCTACGGAGGACCTGGTCCGCGAGCTCGGGGACAGCAAGAACGACGCCTTCAACGTGGTGCTCGAGCGCGACGGGGTCGAGCCGTACCCAGGTTCGGTGATGCTGCTCGACCACCTGCGCACGCTCGGGCTCCCGCTCGCCGTCGTGTCCTCGTCGGTGAACGCGCCCGCGGTGCTGGCGGCCGCCGGCCTGGCCGACCGGTTCGCGACGGTCGTGAGCGGCGCGGTCGCGACCGAGCTGCGACCTGCCCGGCAAGCCCGCGCCCGACACGTTCCTGCACGCCGCCGCCGTTCTCGGCGCCACCGCGGCGACCTCGGTGGTCCTCGAGGACGCCGTCTCCGGCGTCCGCGCCGGCGCGGCCGGCGGCTTCGGCGCGGTCGTCGGCGTCGACCGGGGCGCCGGGCCGGACGCCCTGACCGCGGCCGGTGCCACGGTCGTCGTCTCCGACCTCGCCGAGCTCGTGCCCGGAGGTGCCGCATGAACGGTCGACACGTCGGGCCGGACCCGCTGGACCGTGGCCGGTTCCCGGTCCACCCGTGGGCGCTGGTCGAGACCAGCTACCTGCCCGACGACATGGGCGTCACCGAGACGCTGTTCGCCGTCGCCAACGGCTACCTCGGGATGCGCGGCAACGCCGAGGAGGGCCGCCCGGCGTTCGCGCACGGCACCTTCGTCAACGGCTTCCACGAGACCTGGGAGATCCGGCACGCGGAGTCGGCGTTCGGCTTCGCCCGCACCGGCCAGACCATCGTCAACGTCCCCGACACCAAGGTCCTCAAGATCTACGTCGACGACGAGCCGCTCACGTTCGGCACCGCGGACCTCGAGCAGTACGAGCGGACCCTCGACTTCCGCGACGGCGTGCTGCGCCGCAACCTGGTGTGGCGCACGCCGTCGGGCAAGCGGGTGCGGATCAACTCGACGCGCATGGTCTCGATGACCCAGCGGCACCTGGCGATCATGACCCTCGAGGTCGAGATGCTGTCCGGCGAGGCGCCGATCGTCATCTCCTCGCAGATCATCAACCGGCAGGACGGCGTCGACGAGTACCGCTCGCCGCACGCGCCGACGTCGGCCAGGTCGACCCGCGCAAGGCGGCAGGCGTTCGGCGAGCGGGTGCTGATGCCGCGGATGAGCTACGCGAACGACGACCGGATGCTGCTGGGCTACCAGTGCGCCCACTCCGGCATGACGATCGCGGTCGCCGCGGACCACGTCGTTGGTGACCGAGGACGAGCACGAGGTCATCACCAGCTGCGACGACGACATGGCCAAGATGGTCTTCCGGGTGCACGCGACCGAGGGCCGGACGATCCGGCTCCAGAAGACCGTCGCCTACCACTCCTCGCGCGCGGTCCCGGTGCGCGAGCTCTCCGACCGGTGCGACCGCACGCTCGACCGGGTCGCCCGGTTCGGGCTGGACCACTACGTCGACGACCAGCGGGCCTGGTACGCCGACTTCTGGGAGGCCGCCGACGTCGAGATCGTCGGCGACGACCCGGAGCTCCGGGCGGTCCAGCAGGCGATCCGCTACAACCTGTTCGGGCTGGCCCAGGCCACCGGGCGCACCGACGGGCTGGGCGTCGCCGCCAAGGGCGTGACCGGCTCCGGCTACGAGGGCCACTACTTCTGGGACACCGAGATCTACGTCGTACCGTTCCTCAGCTACGTCCAGCCGGAGGTGGCCCGCAACACCGTGCACTTCCGGGCGCTGATGCTGCCGGCCGCGCGCGACCGGGCCCGCGAGATGGCGCGAGAGCGGCGCGATGTTCCCGTGGCGCACGATCAACGGCGAGGAGGCGTCGGCGTACTACGCGGCGGGCTCGGCGCAGGTGCACATCGACGCCGACGTCGCGTACGCGCTGATGACCTACGTCCGCGCGACCAACGACACGGCGTACCTGATCCGCGAGGGCGTCGACATCCTGGTCGAGACCTCGCGGATGTGGGTCGACCTCGGCTTCTGGCGCAGCAACGGCGAGCGGTCGTTCCACATCCACGGCGTCACCGGGCCGGACGAGTACACGACCGTCGTCAACAACAACCTGTTCACGAACGTGATGGCCCGCTACAACCTCGAGGAGGCGGTCGCGCGCGGTCGAGTGGATCCGCGACGAGCACCCCGACGACTTCGTCCGGGTGGCCGCGCGGCTCCGCCTCGACAACGACGAGGTCGAGGAGTGGCGGCAGGTCGCGGCGGGGATGACGATCCCGTTCGACGAGGGCCTGGGCATCCACCCGCAGGACGACTTCTTCCTGGACCGCGAGGTCTGGGACCTGTCCCAGACGCCGCGACGAGCTGCGGCCGCTGATGCTGCACTACCACCCGCTGGTGATCTACCGGTTCCAGGTACTCAAGCAGGCCGACGTCGTGCTGGCGCTGTTCCTCCAGGGCGACCGGTTCACCCGCGAGGAGAAGCGCGCCGACTTCGAGTACTACGACCCGATCACCACCGGCGACTCGACGCTGTCCGCGGTCGTGCAGTCGATCATCGCGGCCGAGGTCGGCTACCACGACGTCGCGCTCGACTACTTCTACCAGGGCGCTGTACGTCGACCTGCACAACCTGCACGGCAACACCGTCGACGGCCTGCACGTCGCCTCGATGGGCGGGGTCTGGAGCGCCCTGGTGTTCGGCTTCGGCGGGATGCGCGACCACCGCGGGCACGCTGACCTTCGACCCGCGGCTGCCGGCCGTCGTGGCCGGAGCTGCGGTTCCGGCTGTGCTGGCGCGGCAGCCGGGTCGCGGTCGCAGCTGACCCGGTCGCAGATCACGTTCCGCATCGTCGACGGGACCGACCCGGTGCCGTTCAGCGGTCCGCGGGACGTCGTACGTCGTCACGCCGGACGCGCCGGTCGTCGTCGACCTCCCCGACCAGGGCCCGCGGATCGACGGCCTGATCGGCGACCACCCGGTCGTCGGCGGCACCCGCGCCGACGGCAGCACGATCACCGCCGGTGTGCCCGACCCGATCCAGCCTCACGAGGAGTTCGACCACACCGGCGACATCCCGGTGTACGCCGGCGACATGCCGCCGACGATGGGACCGCACGTCCCGGGCACGTGACCGCACGCAGGCGGCACCGGATGGTCTCCCCGGAACACGTTTTTCCAGGTCGCACTGCGACTTGACATCCCGCAGCCGCGGGTTCCTGATTGCAGGTGATTGCCGCGGACGGACGGGCGCCTCCCGGACATGTACCGGTCAACAAGCCACACTGCTGACCGGGAGACTGCCATGGACACCGACCTCGACGACCTGCTCAACGCGGCCGCGCCGCCCGTGGCGGAGCGAACGCCAGCCTTGCGTCATGCACTCGCACACCTCGTCGACACGACCGAGATCGCGGCCCGGAGCCGGCGGCTGCGCCGTCGTGCCGGTATCGGTGTCGCCGCCTTCGCGCTGACGGCCGCCGCCGGCGTCGGGACCGCTGCTGCGGCCGGGGTCATCGGGCAAGGGTGGTGGAACGGGCCCGATGCGGTGACTCACCAGTCGACCACGGCGTCCGGACAGCCGTGCTCGGTCACTTACGCGCCGCGAGCCGTCCACGACCCGGACCACCCGGTGTCGGCCCGCGACCGGGCAGCGGCGATGGGTGCGACTGCCGACTTCCTACGGCAGTTCGACTACAGCACGATCGACGCGAGGACGACCGAGGGCGCGCTCGACGAGCTGTACGCCCAGCTCACCCGTTCGCTCGCACGCGAGGGCCTCTCCACGCACGCGGTGAGCATCGCCTTGGCCACCGACTGCGAGGTCGAACGGTGAGCGCGGACCGGGTCCGGTCCGCGCTGGGAGCCGGCGCCGACGATCTCCTGCGCTACCTCGAGCGGCGGGTCCGCGTGCCCGAGGAGGCGGCCGACCTGCTGAGCGAGACCATGCTCCAGGCGTGGCGACGCGCAGACGTCTGTCCCGCCGACCCGGAGCGTCAACGGATGTGGCTGTTCACGATCGCGGCGAACGTGCTCGCCAACCACCGGCGCAGCGCCGGGCGCCGTCAGCGGCTGGCCGACCGCCTCCGCGCGGAGATCTCGGTCGAGGCCCGAGTCGACGACTCGGAGCGGCATGCGGTCCGTGACGCCGTCCTCCGACTGCACGAGGCGCACCGGGAGCTGGTGATGCTGATCCACTGGGACGGGCTCACGGTGGCGCAGGCGGCCGAGCTTCTCGGCCTCAACGCGTCCACCGCACGGACCCGCTACGCGGCCGCTCGCGCGGCCCTGCGCGAGGCACTCACCGAGGCCGGCGCCACCAGCTGACAGCTCAGGACTCGGCGGCCGTCTTCAGCCGGGCCAGGCCCTTCTCGAAGTCCTTGCCGACCAGCTTGTCCATGTTCATGAACCGGCCGAACGAGGCCCCAGACGCCCTTCTGCTCGCCGCTCATCCGCCACTCGACGTCGGTGCCGCCGGCGACCGGGGTGAGGGCGAACCGGATCTGGTTCGTCGCCGCGAACGGCTTCAGGAACTCCAGCCGTCAGCGTCGACCGCCTCGGGCGTGGAGCCGGTGATCTCCATGCTGCCCTCGCCGGCCTTGCGGTTGCCCTTCCAGGCGTAGTGGGCGCCGACGCCGGCGTCCGGCCCGGTGTAGGTGCGCTGCAGGTCGGGGTCGAGGTCCTCCCAGGGAGACCACTTCCGCCACTCGTGGAAGTCGTTCACGAGAGCGTGCACGCGGGCGGGGTCGGCGCCGATGGTGGTCGTGCGGACCACCTCGTAGCCGCTCATCGGATCACCGCAGCCCGGACCGACCATCACGTCGGGCAGGTCGGCGACGACCTGGCTCCAGGTCTCCCCCTCGTCGGCGGAGCCCCACACGGCGCCGTTGCGCGCGCCGAAGTAGAGGCCGGTGCGGTCGTGGTCGTCGGCGCACATCGCGTCGCGCATCACCGCGACGTAGAACGCGTCCGGCAGCCCGTCGCCGAGCTCCTCCCAGGTGTCGCCGGCGTCGCGGGAGCGCCACACCCGTGCCTTCGCCTCGGGCGGGTAGCGCTTGTCGCCGCCGTTGATCGGGAAGACGTAGACGGTGTCCGGCTCGCTGCGGGTGGACCACGATCGGGAAGCCGAACGTCGCCGGCAGCCCGTCCGCCGATGGAGGTCCAGGTCGCGCCGTGGTCGTCGGAGCGGTAGACGCCGCCGTGGTTCTGGAGGTACAGCCGCTCGGGGCGGCTGGGGTGCCGGGTGATCTTGTGGACGCACTGGCCGAACTCGGGGTACTGCTGGCCCTCGGGGAGGAACTCCGCGCGGATGCCGTGGTTGCGCGCGCTCCCAGCTCGCCCCGCCGTCGCTGGTCTGGTAGACGCCGCCGGAGGACAGCGCGACCGTCACCGACTGCGGGTCGGTGGGGTGCGGGAGCACGGTGTGGAACGCCTGGCCGCCGAAGCCGGCGCCCCAGTCGGGCCGGTGCGGGTGGTCCCAGAGCGCGCGCTCGAGCGTGAACGTCTCGCCGCGGTCGGTCGAGCGCCAGACCGCGCCCGGCTCGGTGCCGGCGTACACGACGCCGTCCTCGCAGCCGGGCACCAGCTGCCAGACCCGCTCGACCTTCGCGTCGGTGTCGTCGGGGAAGCGGATCGCGCCGTTCGGGGTCTCCTGCCAGCTCGCGCCGAGGTCGTCGGAGCGCCAGACCTGCGGGCCGAGCCAGCTCGACGACGCCCCGGCGAGCAGCCGTGGGGTGTCGCCGCGGGTGTCGACCAGGCAGGAGTAGACCTCCTCCATGTCGAAGTGCGGACCGGTGAACTCCCAGTCCGCGCGGGCCTCGTCCGAGGTCCCGATCCAGAGTCCCTTGCGGGTCCCGACCATCAGCAGGGTCTTGTCCGGCATCTCCACTCCTGTCCTCTGGGCACCACTCTGCACCCGAGCACCGACAACCTTCTAGATTGACCGGGTGACCGCCCCGAACTCATCGCCGCGGTTGGTCTCCCCATCTGGCTGGTGCTGATCGGCATCCTGTCGGTGCAGTTCGGCGCCGGGATCGCCAAGAGCCTGTTCGACGAGGTCGACGCCGAACGCGATCGTGTGGCTGCGGCTGTTCACCAGCGCCGTCGTCCTCGGGCTGCTGGCCCGGCCGGTGCTGCGCGGCCGGTCCCGCCAGGACTGGCTGGTCGTGCTGGCGTTCGGCGCGTCGCCTCGGGGTCATGAACTGGGCGATCTACCAGGCGTTCGCGCGGATCCCGCTCGGTGTCGCGGTCACGCTGGAGTTCGTCGGGCCGCTCACGCTCGCGGTGATCGGCTCGCGTCGGGTCCAGCGACCTGCTGTGGGTGTTCCTCGCCGGGCTCGGCGTCGTGCTCCTCGGTTTCGACACCGACTCGCTCAACCTGGCCGGCGTGCTGTTCGCGCTGCTGGCCGGCGCGATGTGGGCGGCGTACATCCTGCTGTCCGCGCAGACCGGGCGCCGCTGGCCCGGCTTCGACGGCCTGGCGCTGGCCTCGGTCGTCGCCACCGTACTGCTCACCCCGCTCGCCGTCGGCTCCGGCGGCTCCTCGCTGCTCGATCCGCGGATCCTGCTGCTCGGCGCGCTCGTCGGGCTGCTGTCGTCGGTCATCCCCTACAGCTGCGAGCTGGTCGCCCTCCGCTCGCTGCGCCCGTCGGTGTTCTCGATCCTGATGAGCCTCGAGCCGGCCGCCGCCGCGCTGGCCGGCATCATCGTGCTCAACGAGTACCTGAGCACCGAGCAGTGGGTCGCGATGGTCTGTGTCGTGATCGCCTCCGTCGGCGCCACCCGGTCCCAGCGCACCGTCGCGCCTGCTCCGGACTGAGCGGTACTCACCGCCGGGACAACGGGCGAGGACGAGGAGCCCGACGAGCGCTTTCATGGCCGGAACCTTCCTCTCGGGCGTCCTTGGCGGAGTTCACGGAACTGTCACATCGCGTTGACCCGGGGGAATCGGGCGCTCCCTAGGTTGGAGGACGTCCACAATTCTCGGGAGAGCTCAAGGGAAGCCCGCGATGAACCCCTCGCCACGCCTGGCCACCCACCTCGTAGACCGCACGCTCGACCGCACGGTCGGTGCGGTGCGACGTTGGCCGGTGGAGTCGCAGCTCCGTGCCCGGCGCAACGCCATGATCGCCTCCACCGCTCTGGCACAACGGCGTGCTGAGCTCGACGACGTCGAGGAGTTCCTCGCAGCGCGGCGCGGGACTCCGATGTCGGAGGTTGCAGCCCAGGCTGCGAACGGCTGAGTTCACCGGGCGGCGTTCGCCTCTCCCTAGTCGCCCGGTGAACTCAGCCACACCTCCCGGATCGGCTTGGCCGTTCAGGGCACAATCGAGCGCATGTCGACCTCAGCCGCCCGTGCCTGGCCGGCCGCCAGCCTCGCGTTCGACGAGGTGCTCTCCGACGACGGCACCCGGCTGCGCGCCTGGACCAACGACCCCGAGGGCGTGATCGACGGCCCGACGGTGCTGCTCTGCAACGGCCTCGGTACCAGCGCCTGGACCTGGCCCGCGTTCCTCGACCCGGACTGCGGCGTTCGGGTCGTGTCGTGGAACCACCGCGGCACCGGCGGGTCCGAGCGCCCGGTCGACCTCGACCACGTCGGCATCGAGGCGTTCGCCGAGGACGGCCTGTCGGTCATGGACCACTTCGGCATCGACCGCGCCGTGCTCGTCGGCTGGTCGATGGGCGTGAACACGATGTACGAGCTGGCGGTCCGCCACCCCGAGCGGGTGGCCGGGCTGTTCGCGGTGGCCGGCGTACCCGGCGACACGTTCGCGACCATGCTCGGCCCGTTCCGGATCCCGCGGGTCGCGGCCAAGGCCGTCGCGGTCAACCTCGCCCGGGCGCTCAAGTACGGCGGCCGCCTGGTCACGCCGGTCTCGACCCGGCTGCCGGTCGGCAAGCGCACCATCGACGTGCTCTCGCACAGCGGGTTCATGCTGCCGGTCGCCGACCCGGTCGCCGCGCAGCGGGCGGTGGCGGCGTTCCTCGCGACCCCGGTCGAGTGGTACTTCCACGTCGCCCTGCACACCTCAAAGCACCCACGCGTCCCGCTGAGCAAGATCCGGGTGCCTGCGGCATTCGTGGCCGCCCGCTTCGACCTGCTCGCCGGCACCCGCGCGATGGCGACCGCGGCCGAACGGATCGAGGACGCCACCTTCACCGAGCTCAAGGGCAGCCACTTCGTGCAGATGGAACAGCCCGACGCCGTGCACGCGCTGCTGCTCGACTTCCTCGACCGGGTCGGCTGAGATGCGCCGCATCGTCGTCCTGGCGCTCGCCGCCGCGCTCCTGACCGCGTGCAGCAGCGACGACGACCCCGGTCAGCAGCCGGACAACGACACGGTCACCGCTGTCCCCACCGCCGACCCGCAGTCGACCGAGCCCGCCGATCCCGTCACGTCCGGCTCCCCCAGCGACGACCCCGGCCCGCCGAAGGTGGTCGGGACGATCGCGAGCGACCTGGAGGCCCCGTGGGGCCTGGCCTTCCTCCCCAACGGCGACGCGGTCGTCACCGAGCGGGACACCCGCCGGGTGCTGCTGCTCCGCGCGCCGACGTACGACGTCCAGCAGGTCGGGCTGATCGAGTCGGCCGTCGGGCTCGGTGACGTCGGCGGCGAGGCCGGCCTGCTCGGCGTCGCGGTCTCGCCGGACTTCGAGAAGGACCGGATGCTGTTCTTCTACTTCAGCACCGGCTCCGACAACCGGATCGTCAAGGCCACCGCTCGAGGGCGGCCGGCTGGGCACGCCCGAGGTGATCCTCGACGGCATCCCGCAGGGCCACATCCACGACGGCGGCCGGCTCGCGTTCGGCCCCGACGGCTACCTCTACGCCTCGACCGGCGAGACCGGCGACGGCGCGCTCGCGCAGGACCGCGACAGCCTCGGCGGCAAGATCCTGCGGATCACGACCGACGGCGACCCGGCGCCCGGCAACCCGGACCCGGACTCCCCGATCTGGACCTACGGGCACCGCAACGTCCAGGGCCTCGCCTTCGACGACCAGGACCGGCTGTGGGCCTCGGAGTTCGGCGCCAACACCTTCGACGAGCTCAACCTGATCGAGAAGGGCAACAACTACGGCTGGCCGATGGTCGAGGGCCGCGGCGACCAGCGCGGAGCTACGTCGACCCGCAGGTCGTCTGGTCGACCGACACCGCCTCGCCCTCCGGCCTGGCCTGGCTCGACGGCAACGTGTGGATGGCGTCGCTGCGCGGCGAGCGGCTCTGGCGGGTCGACGTGACCGGCAAGCGGGCCGCCGATCCGTCGGACTTCTTCGTCGGTCAGTACGGCCGGATGCGCACCGTCGTGGTCGCACCCGACGGGCGGCTGTGGGTGACCACCAGCAACACCGACGGCCGCGGCGTTCCCGGCCGACGACGACGACCGGATCCTGCTCATCGACCCGTGACGACCCCGGTCACGGTCGCCCGCCGGGACGCCCGGCGCAGGGTGGCCAGGATCGCCGGGCCGAGCACGACGACCGCGATCGCGGTGGTGATCGCGCGGATGGTGTCCCAGCCGCCGGTCGACGTCAGCAGCGTGTAGACGACGAACCGGTGCAGGTTCTCGAGCACCGGCGCGCCCGCGACGTACGACAGCGAGCCCTCGTGGCCCTCGACCTGGATGCCGAGCAGGAACGGCCAGCCGGACAGGTTCATCAGCAACCCGAAGGCGTACGACGCGAACACGGCGTACGCCGGCCAGCATCGCGATCTCGGCGCGGCCGGTGACCCGGCGCGGCAGCAGCCCGGCGCCCATGCCGACCCAGGCCGCGCAGAGCATCTGGAACGGCATCCACGGCCCGACCCCGGCGGTCAGCAGCGCGGAGGCGAACAGCGACGTGCAGCCGAGCACGAACCCGAAGCCCGGGCCCGAACACCCGACCCGCGAGGACCAGCAGGAAGAACGTCAGCTCCACGCCGGCGAGCCCGGGCGAGATGCCGCGCAGGATCGCGTTGATCGCGGACAGCACGCCGAGGATCGCCAGCACCCGGCTGTCCAGGCCGCCCTCGCTGAGCTCGGCCAGCACCACCGCGATCACCACCGGCAGCAGCAGCACGAACAGGAACGGCGGGTCGACCCGGGTGCCGTCGGGGACGCGGAGCAGCAGCGGCCAGCACAGCATCATCAGCCCGGCGACCGAGGCGACGGCGAGCGCGAGGACCGAGCGCGGCGCGATCCGGACGGCCGGCGCGGTCACGACGCGCTCTGCCCGAGCTGCGCGGCGACCTCGTCGACCCGCAGCCAGGGTGCGCCGAGGACCTTGGTGACCTGCGGGGCGAACGACGGCGACTCGGCGACCACCCGGCGCACCGGGCCGGACGAGACGACCTCGCCCTCCGCGAGCACCACCACGTCGTCGGCCGCGAGCGCGACGAACTCCACGTCGTGGGTGGCGACGAGCACCGAGTGCGCGTCGTCCGCGAGGTCGCGCAGGATCCGGGCGAGGACGCGCTTCGCGGCGTAGTCGAGCCCGCGGGTCGGCTCGTCGAGCAGCAGCACCCGCGGCCGGGCGACGAGCACCAGCGCCAGCACCAGCGCCAGCCGCTGGCCCTCGGACAGGTCGCGCGGGTGCTGGTCGTCGGGGATGCCGGGCACCAGCCGGTCGAGGAGCTCGCGGCAGGCGCCGGTGCCGCCGTCCGCGGCCGCGCACTCCTCGGCGACGGTCTCGAGGTAGAGCAGGTCGGCGGCGTTCTGCGGCACCAGCCCGACCAGCGCGCGCCGGTCGGCGGCGTCGAGCGCCGCGGGGTCGGCGCCGTCGACGGACACCTGGCCGCCGCTGCGCCGGCCGCCGCCCTGGAGCGCCCAGATCAGCGACGACTTGCCGGAGCCGTTGCGCCCCATCAGCGCGGTCACCCGACCGGTCGCCGAGCGCGAGGTCGACGTCGCGGACCGCGACGGTGCTGGCCGTGCACGACGGCGAGCCGGCGTACGTCGACCGTGGTGCCGGCCGTGGCCTCGGCGACCGGCGGCGGTGCGCCGAGCCGGTCGGTCAGGCCCTTCGCCAGGCGGCGCGCGTCGCGGACGCTGAGCGGCAGCGGGCTCCAGCCGGCGGCGCGGCCCAGCTCCACGATCGGGGGTACGACGGGCGAGGTCGCCAGCAGGTCTCCGGGCTCCCCCACCCGCATCCGACCGGCGCCGTCGAGCAGGCACATCCGGTCGGCGAACGGGATCACCCGCTCCAGCCGGTGCTCGGCGAGCAGCACCGAGACCCCGAGGTCGTGCACCAGCCGGGTGAGGGTGGCGAGCACCTCCTCGGCGGCGGTCGGGTCGAGCGCCGAGGTCGGCTCGTCGAGGACGAGCAGCCGCGGGTGCATGGTGAGCACCGAGCCGATCGCGACCCGCTGCTGCTGGCCGCCGGACAGGGTGCGCAGGTCCCGTGCGCGCAGGTCGGCGATGCCGAGCAGGTCGAGCGTCTCCTCGACCCGGCGGCGCATCGTCTCGGGCGGCAGCCCGAGCTGCTCCATGCCGTAGGCGAGCTCCTCCTCGACGGTGTCGGTGACGAAGCCCGCGGCCGGGTTCTGGCCGACGTACCCGATCGCGTGCGCACGGTCGCGCGGCGGCGTGCGCACGATGCTGACGCCGTCGAGCAGCACGTCGCCGTCGAGGGTGCCGCCGCTGAACCGCGGCACCAGGCCGGTGACGACGCCGAGCAGCGTGGACTTGCCGACGCCGGTGGGACCGGAGACCAGCACCAGCTCGCCCTCGTCGACGGTCAGGTCGACCCCGTCGAGGACGGTCGGGCCGTCGTCGTAGCCGAACCGGATGCCGCGCAGCTCGATCATGCCGGCACCGCCTGGGCAAACGGCCGCGCCGGCGGCGGCGAGCAGAGCGCGCCGAGCAGCCCGACCGCGGCCGCGGCCAGCGCGAGCCCGCTGACCTGGGGGAACTCCGAGAGCGGCGGGTAGGCGACCTCGAACTGGTTCCGGCTGATCCACCAGCCGGACACGGCGACGAACATCCCGGAGGCGATGACCACGAACTCGGGCCAGCGCCACGGGTCCGGGCGGTAGCGGGTGCGCTCGACGCGGCGACCGGCGCTGAACAGACCGGCGGCCGCGGCGGCCACACCGAGCGCCAGCATCGGCAGCGCGAGGACGCGCGGCACGGTGGTGTCGAGGAACGGCGTACGTGCCGACGCAGATGCCGATCAGGCCGAGCAGCATCAGCGCGCCGGTCGTCCGGCGCTGCGACGGGGTGAGGTCTCCGGCGCGGCCGTAGCCGCGGGTGTCCATGCCCGCGGCGAGCGCCATCGAGTGCTCGAGCGCGTCCTCGAGCACCGGCACCAGGAAGCGGCGCAGCCGGCCGACCCGGCGGGTGTCGCCGGCGCGGAGGCTCTGCGCGGCCCGGACCCGCCGGGCGCTCTCGGCGAACTGCGGCAGCACGGTCACGGCGACCACCAGCGCGGTGCCGATCTCGTAGAGCGCCGGCGGCACCGAGCGCAGCACCCGCTTCGGGTTGGCCAGCGAGTTGGCGGCGCCGATGCAGGATCACGATCGTCGCCAGCCGCAGCCCGTCGTACAACGCGAACAGCAGCGCCTGGGCGTAGCACCGGGCCGAGCAGGGTGATGCCGGCGACCCAGTCCGGGCAGCGGGATCTCCGGCAGGTCGAGCAGCACCGGCCCACCGATCCAGCCGCCGAGGAACAGCGAGAAGGTCACCCGGATCGCGACGATGAACACGCCCGAGCCACACGTAGATGCGGAACGACTGGCCCCACGGCTGGTCGGAGCGGCGGAGCACGACGACCAGCCAGGCGACTCCGATCAGCATCAGCAGCAGGAACGGGTTGGTCGTGAACGACGCGGCCACGGCGAGCCCCAGCGCCCACAGCCACCAGGCCAGCGGGTGCAGGTCGCGCGAGAGCCGGGCCGGGCCGCTCACGCCCCGGTCGTCCCGCGGCGGCGACGTACGACGGCGGCGGCTCCGGCCGCGCCGAACAGCACCACGATCGCGGCCGGAGCCACCCAGGCCGGCAGTCCACCGCCGTCGGGATCCGCCGGCTCGGCCGACGTCGTCACGGTGTCGTCCGGACTCTCGCTCGGAGACTCCGACGGCTCCGCAGACGGAGACGGCTCGGCGGAGCGCGACTTCTTCTTGTTGTCGCCCGGCTTGGGCTTCTTCGACGGGTTCGCGCTCGCGGACGCCGACTCGGTCGGCGACTCGGAGGTCTGCTGCGACGGCTGGCCGGACGGCGGCGCCGACGAGCTCGACGGCTGGTGGCTCGGCGACTTCGTCGGTGACGGCGTCGGCGTCGGCGTGGCGGTCGGGTGCGGCGCAGGCGTGAAGCCCGGCGTGGACCGGGTCGAGCTGCCGTTCCACGAGAACGCGACGTAGCCGCCGTCGGGCACCTTCTGCCCGCCGACGCCGGTGGTCGCGTAGCTCCAGGAGCCGGACTCCCCGTCCGACCACCACAGCCCCCAGTAGGCGTCAGCCGGTGGCGTGTTCACGCACGGGTCGTCGGCAGGGGCGCCGTCGACCCGGCACACGAAACCGGGCTGCCGCTGCACGTAGGTCAGCGAGAAACCGGCCGCCGAGAACAGCTGCGACGCGGTGTCTCCGCCGCCGTCGGCGACGCACGCGGTCTGCACGCCGCCACCGAGCTCGTGGAAGTCCACGACGACGGTGACCCCGTCGTCGCTCGAGCAGGCCGCGGCGGATGCGGGAGCCGACGGGCAGGGCGAGCGCCCGCCGCCGCGGCCAGGACGGCCGCGGCGGCGAGACGCGCCAGGTTCCGAGACTGCGAGCGCACGGTCAGCGGGTGACGGTGAACGAGCGTGCTGCCCTTGCGGTTCTTGAACTGCCCGGCCGCCTTGACCTTCGCGGTGCCCGGCTTGTTCGGAACCTTGATGGTCGCCTTGAAGACGCCCTTGTTGTTCGCCTGGCCGCCGACACCCTTGCCCGACTGGCCGCCGGGCCACGCAATGCTGATGGAGGCGGACTCGGCGGGCGCCAGTCCACGCACCGTGACGGTCTGCTTCTCGCCGCCGGCGATCCGCTGGCGCTTCAGCCCGATCTGGAGCTTGGCCGCACCGAGGGCGTTGATCTCGGCGGTGTCGAAGGTGCCGCCGGCGTTCGCGATCCGGACCTTGCTCGTCCCGCTCTTCTTCGGCACCAGCACCTTCAGGTTGGCCTCGCCGTCGTCGTTGGCGTACCCGAGCACCGACTGCTCGCCGAGCATCGCGCACAGCGCCTCACCCGGGGCCGCGTCGATGACGCCGACAGCGTGCTTCTGGCGCCGGCCTTGACGTACTCCGCGGCGAACAGCGCATGCGGCTCACCGGCACCGGCCTGCGCCCACTGCAGCGCCGGCAGGGCCTGCGCGGTGCCACGTCGGAACTGGTCCACCGTGGTGGCGTCGATGTCCGAGCCCTGTACGGCGGCGCGTGCGGCGTCGTCGTAGGCGATCGCGCCGAGGTCGGTCTCGGCGTAGTAGACGCAGTTCGCGACGTTGGTGGCCTGGTGGCCGCGCAGCCAGGCGGCGGCGTCCTCGGCGGCGTCGGTCTCGCCCGCGAGCGCCAGGGCGTGGCCGGCGAGGCCGGTGCTGTTGGCGTTCACGCCCGGCAGGCTCGCGTCGGCGCCGAAGCCGCCGTTCGCCTTCTGGGTGCTCTCGAGCCAGGCGACCGCGTCGGCGATGTGCGCGGCGACGTCGGTGTCGTCGAGCTGCGGCGCGAGGGCGTGGATCGCGTGCGAGGTGGCGTCGACGTCCGGCGCGCCGTCGCTGCCGTCGCAGGTCTGGTCGGCGGCGTCAGCTGCGGAGAACTGCTGGCGGAAGAAGCCGTCCTCGCACTGCTGGGCGAGGAGGAAGTCAGTCGCCGAGTCGGTCAAGGCGCTGCCGCCGCCGTCGAGCGCGCGCACCGCGCAGGACTGGCCGATGACGCTGGCGTAGTCGGCCGCGAACTCGTCCTCGGGGTCCAGCTGGTCCTGAACCCGCCCCGCGATCGCGCCATCCGTGGCGACGGTGCTCTCGAGGTCGGCGAGCAGGCCCGGCGCCGGACGGTGGCGTCGCCGTCGGCGGCCTGCAGCGAAGGAGAGCGGCCTTGCGCCGCCGCACCGGCCGCAACGAGGGTGCCGAAGCCCGGACGCCGTGTAGGCGTCGGCGTTCGCCTCGATGCCGTCGACCACCCGGCCGACGGGCGTCGTCCTGGCCGCCGACCGCGTCGAGCGCGAAGCCGACGTCGATGGACAGGCCGTAGTCGTCGTAGCTGTACGGGACGCCGTCGTACTCGCCCGAGGTGACGACGATGCCGGTCTCGGGGACCTGGTCGGCGAGCCAGCCGGCGCCGGCCGCCGCCGGTGCCGGGTCGGGCGCGGCGGACGCCGGGGCCGAGGCCGCGACCAGGGCGGTGAGGGCGAGCGCCGGGACGGCCAGCGAGGGCGGCGCGCGCGGCGGACGATGAGATGCATGGTGGTTCCTTCCCGCTGCGCAGCGGGAGGCGGCACGAGGCGAAGACCCGGATCGCCACCCGCTGTTTTCCTCGACAGCGTGTGATCAGGACGCGTCGCATCGGGTGCTCCGGCTCGCCCCCGGCCCTGGAAGGTCGGGAAGCCTACGGTTGCGGGTCAGCGCCGGATTCGGACCGGCTTCCCCCACTGCGGGCGTGTCATTGAGTTGTGGCCGGAGCATAACCGCCGCCGGGCCCCTCGACGTATTCGGTCCGGGTTAAGACAGCTTCTCGAGGATCAGCTCGCGGACCCGGCCGGCGTCGGCCTGGCCGCGCATCTCCTTCATCACCGCGCCGATCAGGGCACCGGCCGCGGCCACCTTGCCGTCGCGGATCTTGTCGGCGACGTCGGGGTTGGCGGCGATCGCGTCGTCGACCGCGGCCGAGAGCGCGCCCTCGTCGGAGACGATGGCCAGCCCGCGGGCGGCCACGATCTCGTCCGGCGTGCCCTCGCCGGCGAGCAGGCCGTCGAAGACCTGGCGGGCGAGCTTGTCGTTGAGCGGTGCCCTCGTCGACCAGGGCCTGGACGGCGCGCCACGTCGACCGGGGTGACGCCGAGGCGGCGAGCTCGACGCCGGCGTCGTTGGCCCGGCGGGCCAGCTCGGAGAGCCACCACTTGCGGGCGGCCTGCGGGCGAGGCGCCGGCGGCGATGGTCTCCTCGACCAGCGCCGACCGCGCCGGCGCCGACGACGTCGCGCATCTCGAGGTCGGTGAAGCCCCAGTCGGCCTGGAGCCGGGCCCGCTTGAGCGGCGGGTTCTCCGGCAGCGTGCCGCGCAGCTCCTCGACCCACTCGCGCGACGGGTGCGACCGGCACCAGGTCGGGCTCGGGGAAGTAGCGGTAGTCCTCGGCGTCGGACTTCTCGCGACCGCTCGTGGTGACGCCGGTGTCCTCGTGCCAGTGCCGGGTCTCCTGCAGGATCGAGCCGACCCGCGTCGAGGATCGCCGGCGTGCCGCTGACATCTCGTAGCGCACCGCGCGCTCGACCGAGCGGAGCGAGTTGACGTTCTTGGTCTCGGTGCGGGTGCCGAGCACGCCGCAGCCCTTCGGCGCGAGCGACAGGTTCACGTCGGCGCGCAGGTCGAGCCCTGGTCCATCCGGGCGTCGGAGACGCCGAGGGCGACGATCAGGTCGCGCAGCTGGGCGACGTACGCCGGCGCCACGGCCGGCGCCTTCTCGCCCGGCGCCGACGATCGGCTTGGTGACGATCTCGATCAGCGGGATGCCGGCCCGGTTGTAGTCGACCAGCGAGTGGTCGGCGCCGTGGATGCGACCGGTCGCGCCGCCGACGTGCAGCGACTTCCCGGTGTCCTCCTCCATGTGCGCGCGCTCGATCTCGACGCGGAAGGTCTCGCCGTCGACGTCGACGTCCATGTAGCCCTCGAACGCGATCGGCTCGTCGTACTGGGAGGTCTGGAAGTTCTTCGGCATGTCCGGGTAGAAGTAGTTCTTCCGCGCGAACCGGCACCACTCCGCGATCTCGCAGTTCAGCGCGAGGCCGATCCGGATCGCCGACTCGACCGCCTTGCGCGTTGACGACCGGCATCGCGCCGGGCAGGCCCAGGCAGGTCGGGCAGACCTGGGTGTTCGGCTCGCCGCCGAAGACTCGGCCGGGCAGCCGCAGAACATCTTGGTGTTGGTGTTGAGCTCGACGTGGACCTCCAGGCCCATCGCCGGGTCGTACGCCGCGAGCACGTCGTCGAAGGCGACCAGGGTGTCGGTCATCGCGCGATGCTCCTTCCAGGGTCAGGGCCTTGTCGAGCAGCGGTCCGCCCCACTGCTCGAGCAGCGCGGCCTCGAGGGCGGCACCGACCCGGTAGCAGCGGTCGTCGGCGAGCGCCGGGGCCAGGATCTGGAAGCCGGCCGGCAGGCCGTCCTCGTCGGCGAGGCCGCTCGGCACCGAGATGCCGGGCACGCCCGCCAGGTTGGCCGGGATGGTCGCGAGGTCGTTGAGGTACATCGCGATCGGGTCGTCGAGCTTCTCGCCGAGCTTGAACGCCGTGGTCGGCGCGGTCGGCGAGACCAGCACGTCGGCCTGCTCGAACGCCGCCTCGAAGTCGCGCGAGATCAGGGTGCGGACCTTCTGCGCCTGGCCGTAGTAGGCGTCGTAGTAGCCGCTGGACAGCGCGTAGGTGCCGAGGATGATCCGGCGCTTCACCTCGTCGCCGAAGCCGGCGTCGCGGGTCGCGCGCATCACCTCCTCGGCGCTGGCGTCCGGCTTGCCCTCGGGCCAGACCCGCAGGCCGTACCGCATCGCGTCGAACTTCGCGAGGTTGCTCGACGCCTCCGCCGGCAGGATCAGGTAGTACGTCGCGAGCGCGTGCACGAAGTCGGGCAGGAGACCTCGACGACCTCGGCGCCGGCCTTGACCAGCAGGTCGACCGACTCCTGGAAGCGGGCCATCACGCCCGGCTGCCAGCCGTCGCCCGACGAGCTCCTTGATCACGCCGACCGGACGCCGGTCAGGTCGCCGGCCGCGCCCTGGCGGGCGGCGTCGACCAGCGCGGGCAGCGGCTGGTCGATGCTGGTGGAGTCCAGCGGGTCGTGCCCGCCGATGACCTCGTGCAGCAGCGCGGAGTCGAGCACGGTCCGGGTCACCGGGCCGGCCTGGTCGAGCGAGTTGGCCAGCGCGACCAGGCCGTAGCGGGACACCCCGCCGTACGTCGGCTTCACGCCGACGGTGCCGGTGACCGCGCCGGGCTGGCGGATCGAGCCGCCGGTGTCGGTGCCGATCGCGAGCGGCGCCTCGAACGCGGCGACCGCCGCGGCCGAGCCGCCGCCGGAGCCGCCCGGGATCCGGTCCAGGTCCCACGGGTTGTGGGTCGGGCCGTACGCCGAGTGCTCGGTCGAGGAGCCCATCGCGAACTCGTCCATGTTGGTCTTGCCGAGGATCGGCAGGCCGCGCCTCGCGGAGCTTGCGCGACCACGGTCGCGTCGTACGGCGGGATCCAGCCCTCGAGGATCTTCGACCCGCAGGTGGTCGGCAGGCCCTCGGTGGCCAGCACGTCCTTGACCGCGATCGGCACGCCGTCGAGCGCGGAGAGCAGGGTGCCGGCCGCGCGCCGCGCGTCGGACTCGGCCGCCTGGGCGAGCGCGCCCTCGGCGTCGACGTGCAGGAACGCGTGCACGGCACCGTCGACCGCGGCGATCCGGTCGAGGTGCGCCTGGGTGAGCTCGACCGAGGTCGTCTCACCGGCGGCGAGCGCGTCGGCCATCTCGGCCGCGGTCTGCGTGGATCGAGCGACGCTCACTGCTCCTCCCCCAGGATCCGCGGGACCGAGAAGCGCTGCTGCTCGACCGCCGGGGCACCGGACAGCGCCTGCTCGGGCGTCAGGCTCGGGCGTGACGACGTCCTCGCGGAACACGTTGGTGAGCGGCAGCGCGTGCGAGGTCGGCGGGATGTCATCGGCGGCGACCTCGCTGATCGAGGCGACCGACTCGAGGATCACCGACAGCTGCGGTGCGAGGTGGTCGAGCTCGGCGTCGTCGAGGTCGATCCGGGCGAGGTTCGCCAGGTGCGCGACCTCGTCGCGAGAAATCTCGGGCATGGGCTCCATCCTAGGAGGGAGCGGACCGACCCAACCGATCGGGCCGATGCGGCATCTTCCGGGGTGACCGCTCGAGGAGGATCGATGGCGAGACCAGCTGACGGACGAGGAGTTCACCGAGTTCGTGCACGCCGCGTGGCCGGGGCTCTACCGCACGGCGTACCTGATGCTCGGCGAGCACCAGCTCGCCGAGGACCTGGTGCAGACGACGCTCGCGAAGACCTATGCGTCCTGGCGCAAGGTGAAGCGACCGCGGCGGCCGCGCCGGCGTACGCCCGGGTGGTGCTGGCCAACACGGCCGCCTCGTGGTTCCGCAAGCGCGGCTGGCGCAACGAGCACCCGACCGAGACGCTGCCCGAGGCCGGCATCGACGGCCCCGACCCCAGCACCCGGCCCGCCGTCGTCGACGCGCTCGCGACCCTTGCCCCGCGCCAGCGCGCCGTCGTCGTGCTCCGCTACTACGACGACCTCAGCGTCCGCGAGGTCGCACACGCCCTCGGCATCTCCGAGGGCACCGTCAAGAGCCAGACCTCCGACGCCCTCGCCCGGCTGCGCACGCTGCTCGGCGACGCGGTCGTCCCGCACACCTTGGGAGCCCACCATGACTGAACGACTCGCCGCGCTCCTGCGCGAAGAGGCCGAGCACCTGCACGTCCCGCCGCCCCCGACCACCGCCATCCTGGGCGCCGGCCGCCGGATGCGCCGGACGCCGGCGGCTGACCGCCGGGGTCGCCGGGGTCGCGGCGGTCGCCGCGGTCTCGGTCGTGGCCGTGACGGTCGGCGCAGCCGGCTGCCTGAGCGGCGACGGTCCCACCTCGGGCCTGCCGGCGGCGACCGCCGCCCAGCTCGAGGGCTGGGCGGTCGCGTCGGGCTCGAGCGTCCACGCTCGGCGAACGGGCGCACGGTCGAGGTCGACGGCACGGTGCAGTCGATCTACTTCACCTCGGCCGGCGTGCTGGTGCGGTCCGGCAAGGACGCCCGGACCGACTCGGCCGAGTCCTCGTACTCGCTCATCGACGAGTCCGGTGACGTCACCGACTTCACCCGTCGAGCTCGGCGAACCGGGCGCCGGGCACCGATCCCGAGCAGCCCTTCCTCGTGTACGCCGAGCCGACCGGCGACCCGCGACAGTGGGACGTCGTGGTCCGCGACGTCCGGACCGGCGAGGTCGTGCAGACCGTGCCGGTCGACGGGGCCTTCACGTGGGGCGGCTGGGTGGCACCGCCGGTCTCGCTGTCCGGCTCGCACGCCTACGTCGGGCTGGACCACGCCACGCTCGACATCGACCTCGACACCGCGACGGTCTCCGAGTCCGTGCTGCCGCCGAGCACCATGCCCTCCGTCCAGAGCGGGCGCGAGGTCGTGGAGGACGACCGGGCCGGCACCGCCGGTGCGGTCGACGCGCAGACCGGCGCGCTGCTGTTCGAGCTCCGTCAGGGCGACCGGCTGTTGTCCCTCTCCCCCGACGGCCGCTTCGCGATCGCCTACCCGTGGCGGACCTGCGAGGAGAGCGACAGGTGCACGTGGGACCTGCCGACCGTGATCGTCCACGACCTCGCCACCGACTCGCAGCGGGAGTTCGACATCACCGACACGAGCTTCGGCTGGACACCGGACGGCGACCTGCTGCTGGTCGACGACACGACGGTCGACGTCTGCGACGCCGCCTCCGGCGTGTGCCGGTCCACCCCCGTCGACGTCGACGGCGAGAACCTGCGGCTCGGCGGGACCAACTACGAACTCTGACGACCTCGTAGGCTGCGGCGTCGTGAGCGACGACCACCGCAGCGAGTCCACCCTGACCGGCAGCGAGCGCGAGCAGATCGAGGCGTTCGTGCACGACAACCGGCTCGAGATCGCCGGCCTGCTCGACGGGCTCACCGAGGAGCAGGCCCGGCGCCGCCTGGTCCCGTCGCTCACGACGCTGCTCGGGCTGGTCAAGCACGCGATCTTCGTCGAGAAGGTGTGGTTCCACGTCGCGCTCGGCCGGCCGGACCCGCGCCGAGCTCGGCCTGCCGGACCACCCGAACGAGAGCTTCGTGCTCGACGACTCCGACACCATCGAGTCGGTGCTCGCGGGCTACCGCCAGGCGTGCGCCGAGGCCGACGAGATCGCGGCGGCGTTCGAGCTCGACGACCTCGCCCAGCACAACCGGCGCGGCCCGCTCACCCTGCGCTGGATCTACGTGCACATGGTCGAGGAGCTGGCCCGGCACGCCGGGCACGGCGACATCCTCCGCGAGCAGGTGCTCGCCGCGGACTCACAGCGCGGCCGGCCCGCCGTCGAGCAGCGCCTTGAAGCCGTCCTCGTCGAGGATCGGGACGCCGAGCTGCTCGGCCTTGTCGGCCTTGGAGCCGGCGTTCTCGCCGACGACGACGTAGTCGGTCTTCTTCGAGACCGAGCCGGCCGCCTTGCCGCCGCGGGACAGGATCGCCTCCTTGGCGGAGTCGCGGCTGAAGTCGACCAGCGAGCCGGTGACCACGATGGTCAGCCCCTCGAGGGTGCGGGCGACGGACTCGTCGCGCTCGTCGGCCATGCGTGACGCCGGCGGCCGCCCACTTGTCGACGATCTCGACGTGCCAGTCGGCGCCTTGAACCACTCGATCACCGCCTCGGCGATGGTCGGCCCGACGCCCTCGGCCGCGGCGAGCTGCTCCTCGGTCGCCTCCCGGATCGCCTCCATCGAGCCGAACTCGGTGGCCAGCGCGCGGGCCGCGGTCGGGCCGACGTGCCGGATCGAGAGCGCGACCAGCACCCGCCACAGCGCGGCGTCCTTCGCCTTGTCGAGGTTGTCGAGCAGCCGCTGGCCGTTGGCGCGAGAGCTGCGGGCCCGTCCTCGCCCTTCTTGGGCGCCCGGGTGAACAGCGGCGCCTTCAGCAGGTCGGCGGCGGTCGAGGTCGAAGACGTCGCCCTCGTTGGCGATCACCTCGGCGTCGAGCAGCGCGGCCGCGGCCTCGTAGCCGAGACCCTCGATGTCGAACGCACCGCGACCGGCCACGTGGAAGACGCGCTCGCGCACCTGGGCCGGGCAGTACTGGTGGTTGGGGCAGCGCAGGTCCTTGTCGCCCTCCTTCTGCTCGGCGAGGGTGGTGCCGCAGGACGGGCACTCGGTGGGCATCACCCACTCCGGCAGGTCCTTCGGCCGCAGCGCGAGCACCGGGCCGAGGATCTCGGGGATCACGTCGCCGGCCTTGCGCAGGATCACGGTGTCGCCCGGGCGGACGTCCTTGCGCTTGACCTCGTGGGCGTTGTGGAGGGTGGCGTTCTCGACGGTCGAGCCGGCGACCAGGGTCGGCTCCATGACGCCGTACGGCGTGACCCGGCCGGTGCGGCCGACGTTGACCCGGATCTCGAGGAGCTTGGTGTTGACCTCCTCGGGCGGGTACTTGAACGCGATCGCCCAGCGCGGCGCCCGGCTGGTCGAGCCGAGCCGGCGCTGGAGCGCGACGTCGTCGACCTTCACGACGACGCCGTCGATCTCGTAGGGGACGATCGTGTGCCGGTGCTCGCCGGCGTTCTCGATGTACTTCTCGACGTCCTCGAGGGCCGGCAGCACCTTGACCTGCTTCGAGACCGGCAGCCCCCAGGCGGCCAGCGCCTCGTAGGCGTGCGACTGCGCCTTCGGCTCGAAGCCGCGGCGCTCGCCGATGCCGTGGCAGACCATGTCGAGCGCGCGGGTGGCGGTGACCCGCGGGTCCTTCTGGCGCAGCGACCCGGCGGCCGAGTTGCGCGGGTTGGCGAACGGCGCCTTGCCGGCCTCGAGCAGCGAGTCGTTGAGCCGCTCGAACGCCTCGACCGGCAGGAACACCTCGCCGCGCACCTCGATCAGGTCGGGCACCGGGAACTCGTCGGTGCCGGTCAGCCGGTCGGGCACCGACTCGATCGTGCGGACGTTGGGCGTGACGTCCTCACCGGTGGTGCCGTCGCCGCGGGTCAGCGCCCGCTTGAGCCGGCCACCCTCGTAGAGCAGGTTGATGGCCAGGCCGTCGACCTTGAGCTCGCAGAGCAGCGCCGGCTTCTCGACGCCGTCGCGGGCGAGCCGGGCGTACCACGACTCGAGCTCCTCGAACGAGAACGCGTTGTCGAGGCTCTCCATCCGGCGCAGGTGGTCGACGGCGGTGAACTCGGTCGAGACCGCGCCGCCGACCTTCTGGGTCGGCGAGTCCGGCGTGCGCAGGTCGGGGAACTCCTCCTCGAGGTCCTGGAGCCGGCGCATGGTCTTGTCGTAGACCGCGTCGTCGATGGTCGGGCTGTCGAGCACGAAGTAGCGCCAGCGGGCCTGCTCGATCTCCTCGGCCAGCTGTCGGTGCTCGTCCCTAGCCTCGGAGGATGCAGCGACGACCTGGGATTCGGACGAGGTGCTCATACAGACATTCTGCCGCGCCGCACCGACAGCCGGCATTCAGACTCCGGTCTAGACCAGTCCTGAACGGGGAGGGAAGAAGTCTGAGAAATCTCGGTTGGTCAGGAATGGGGTCGATGCTTACGCTGTTCCGGATGAAACGAAACCGTTTCGTTTCATCCAGGTAAACAGCAACCGACTTCCCGAGGAACCCGATGACCCCCACCGAGCGGCCCCGCGTCGAGGGCGACCGCGAGCAGCAGATCCTGGACGCCACGCTCGAGGTGCTCGCCGACGTCGGCTACGACCGGCTCACCATGGACGCCGTCGCCGCCTTGGCGAAGGCCTCCAAGGCGACGCTCTACCGCCGGTGGAACAACAAGGTCAGCCTGGTCATCGAGGCGCTCCAGCACACCAAGGGCCCCCACCGAGGCCCCTGACACCGGCTCGCTCCGCGGCGACCTCCAGGCCGCGTTCTGCGGCATGGGCGGCCTGGCCGACCCCACCGAGGTGGCCCGGTTCGCGAGCGTGCTCACCGCGATCGCCCGGGACAAAGACTTCGCCGAGGCGTTCCGCACCGAGGTGATCGGCCCCAAGATCGCCCGCTCCCAGCTGATCTGGCAGCGAGCCAGGGAGCGCGGCGAGTTGCGCGACGACATCGACCTCACGCTGCTCGAGCCGGCCCTCGCCGGGATCGTCCTGCACCGCGTGTTTCTCCTGGGCGAGCAGCCCGACGCCGACCTGATCACCCGCGTGATCGACCAGATCATCCTGCCGGCCGCGACCTGCGCCCCGGCGACGCCCCACTGACCCCTGACAGAAGGATCTTCTGATGACCGACGTGGCAAGCGCCGCGAGCACCAGCTCCGGCAAGAAGCTGCACCTCGGATGGGCACTCGTGCTCATCTCCGTGGCTCAGCTGATGGTGGTGCTCGACGGCACCATCGTGAACATCGCTCTCCCCTTCATCCAGCACGACCTCGGCATCTCGCAGGCGAACCTGACGCTGGGTCGTCACCGGGTACGCCCTCGCCTTCGGCAGCCTGCTGCTGCTCGGCGGACGCCTCGGCGACCTCTACGGCCGGCGCAAGGTCTTCATGATCGGCCTGGTCATCTTCGGCGTGGCCTCGCTGCTCGGTGGTCTCGCCAACAGCGAGGCCACCCTGCTCGCCGCCCGGGCCCTCCAGGGCCTCGGCGCCGCGCTCGCGTCGCCCGCCGCCCTGGCGCTGATCGCCACGACGTTCCCCGCCGGTCCGGCCCGCAACCGGGCGTTCGCGGTGTACGCCGCGATGTCCGGCGTCGGCGCGGCCGTCGGCCTGCTGCTCGGCGGCTGGCTGACCGGCACCAACCTCGAGCTGTTCGGCACCGACATCGACGGCTGGCGGCTCACCCTGCTGATCAACGTGCCGATCGGCATCGTCGCCGCACTGCTCGCGCCGCGCTTCCTCAACGAGTCCGAGTCCCACCCGGGCGAGCTCGACCTGCCCGGCGCGGTCACCGGCACCTTCGGCCTGCTCGGTCTCGTGTACGGCATCAGCCGCGCCGGCACCGAGGGCTGGGGCGACACCTGGACGATCGCCAGCCTGGTCGCCGGCGTGGCGCTGCTCGCCGCTGTTCCTGTTCGTCGAGAGCCGGGTCGAGCACCCGCTGCTGCCGACCCGGGTGTTCGCCAACCGCACCCGCGCGGCGAGCTATCGTGGCGATGTTCTTCGCCCCGGCCGCGATGTTCGCGATGTTCTACTACCTCAGCCAGTACATCCAGAGCGTGATGGGCTACAGCTCGATCGAGGCCGGCGTCGCGTTCCTGCCGTTCTGCATCGGCCTCGTCGCCGCGGCCGGGATCTCGTCGAACCTGATCAACCGGATCGACCCGCGGATCCTCGCGGGCGTCGGCACCCTGATGGCGGCCGTCGCGCTGTTCGGCTTCTCGCGGATCCCCAACGACATCACGCTGCCGATCGAGGACGTCGCGGCGAACTACTGGACCGACCTGCTGCCGTACATCGTCCTGATGGCCTTCGGCATGGGGATGACGTTCGTGCCGCTGACCCTCACCGCGGTGCACCACCTGCGCAACGAGGACACGGGCATCGGCTCCGGCGTGCTGAACACCATGCAGCAGGTCGGCGGCGCGCTCGGCCTGTCGCTGCTGGCCACCGTCGCCAACCAGACGATGGACGACCTGACCGCGAGCCTGACCAAGGCCGCCGAGCAGGCGGGCGTGGCAGCCGGACCGATCCCGGAGGCGGTCATCCACCAGGTCTTCGCGGCCGGCGCGAGCGACGCGTTCCTGTTCGGCTCGGGCCTGATGCTCATCGCCTCGCTGGTCACCTGGGTCTTCCTGAACGTGAAGCACGAGGAACTGGCGACCGACGGCCCGGAGACGGTCCCGGTCCACGTCTGACCGCAACACCCTCACGTCGACCCGCCCGAGTCACTCGGGCGGGTCGCCGTGCATTTCAGGCTGAGTGCGTCCTCGAGCGCCTTCACGAACGCCGGCAGGTCGTCCGGGCTGCGGCTGGTGATCAGGTTGCCGTCGACGACCACCTCGTCGTCGATCCACGTGCCGCCCGCGTTCCGTACGTCGTCGGCGAGCGTGTGGTAGCTGGTGAGCCGTCGGCCGCGGGCCAGGCCCGCCGAGACCAGCAGCCAGGGTCCGTGACAGATGACCGCCAGCGGCAGCTTGTCCTCCATCGCCTGCCGCAGGATGTCCTGCGCCCGCTCGTCGACGCGGAGCCGGTCGGCGTTCACGGTGCCGCCTGGAACGACGAGGGCGTCGATCCGGGTCGCGTCGAGGTCGTCCAGGTGCCGTCGACGTCCACCTGCTGCGTGGGCTCGATGTCGCCCTGCACTGCCTGGATCGGATCGCCGGACGGGGAGTAGATCCTGACGGTCGCACCCGCCTCGCGGAGCTGGTCGCGCGGTCGGACGAGCTCGGGCTCCTCGAAGAAGTCGCTCGCGATGATGGCTACGGTCTTGCCGGTCAGGTCGCTCATGCCCTCCCGGTACCCACCGGGCCGACCGTCAGAACTCCGAGTCGAGCACTTCCTTGTCGGTCTCGAGGCCGAGCCGGCGGTCGTCGAGGTAGCCCCTGAGCAGGCTCCACTGGGACAGCATCTCCACGCCACCGCGGTCCTCGGGCACCGCGACGTCGGCGAACCGGACGGCGACGAGCTCGTCCTCGCGGACGCCGACCGCCCAGACCTCGCCGGTGCCCTTCGGCCCCGGCACCCAGGCGAGGTAGCGCGGCCCCCTACGGCCGTCGGCCTCGATGCAGCGCCCGGCGAAGCGCGGCGTGGCGCAGACGTCGTCGTTCATCCACGACGGGAGCTGCGGGGCAGCCAGTACGTCGATCGTCATCGCCGGGTAGTTCCGCCCGGTCCCCTCCAGGTCGAAGCGGCCGCCGATGGCGCCGTCGCCGAGCTCCGCCTTCAGCGGCGACGGCCGCAGCCGGTGGTAGTAGGAGTAGCCGCCGAAGTGCAGCCAGTAGCTCCACGCGACGGCCTGGTCGGTGGACGGCACCCGGTCGTAGGCGTGCGGGTCGGGCTCGCCGCCGTCCCAGTCGTCGAGGTCGGCGCCGGCGTCGACGACGGCCTGGCTGGTGGTCAGGCTGATCCGCGGGTCCTGGGCGATCGCCTCGAGGGTCTCGATCGGGATCTCCAGGTCCTGCTCGCGCGGGTCACCGGTGATCGTGTCACCGAACCAGCTGACCGACACCGTCTCGTCCTCGCGCTGCAGGACGACCGAGACGTAGCCGGGGTCCTCCTCGGGCTCTTCCAAGGTCCAGGCCAGCGTCAACCGGCCACCGTCGACGTCGCGGCCCTCGCAGCTGTCGCCACGGTCGGCGCACAGGTCCTCCGGCCCGGCCCCGGGCTGCAGGAAGACCCGCAGCAGGTCGCCGTCGTCGCCCGCTCCGGCCGGGTAGCGCAGGTCGGCGCCGAGCGCGCCCTTCGGGTCGCTGCGGTCGGTGTACGTCGCCTCGCGGCTGCTGGTGTCCTCCGGCGCGTGCTCCAGCGCCATCGCCGCGATCGCGCGCTGCGTGATCGGGACGTCGCCGTCGCTGGTGACCGGTGGGCCCTCGTCGCCGCAGCCGGTGATGAGGAATGCGATCAGCAGCAGGAACCCGAGACGTCGCACCCGGTCAGCGTAGGTTGGCGGCGGTCCGGGTCAGGAGCCCGAGGGCGGTGCGAGCCCAGGTGGGCGACGCCCCGGCGAGGCCGCAGGCCGGCGTGACGACCAGCCGCTCCCCCACCTCGGCCGGGTCGAGCCCGAGCATGTCCAGCCAGCGCAGCACGCGCTCGGTGAGCTGGGTGTCGGTCGGCTCGGCCGCCGGGTCGGTGCCGGGGACGACGCCGAGCGCGACGGTCTCGCCGGCCTCGAGCGCCTCCGCGAGCGCGTCGTGGTCGGCGGCCGACAGCACCGCCGAGGTCGACCGACAGCCCGCGGGCACCCGCACCCGCGCAGCAGCGCCAGCGGCGCCCCGGCGGCGCAGGTGTGCACCCACGGCTCGGCTCCCGCGCCCGTCGATCGCGTCGAGCACCCAGCCCAGCGCCTCGGACGCCTCGGGCGGGTGCACGACCCGGTGCCGGCCGAAGCCCGGACGCGGTCGGCACCTTGCCGTCGAGCACGGCGGTGAGCGCCGGCTCGTCGACCTGGACGACCAGCCGCTCCACGCCGGGCAGCCGCCGTCGTACGTCGGCGACGTGGTCGCGCAGGCCCTCGGCCAGCGCCTGGGCGAGCTCGCGCCGGGCACCGTGGTCGCTGAGCACCTTGTCGCCGCGCGGCTTCTCGACGGTCGCGGCCAGCGTCCACGGGCCGGCGACCTGGATCTTGAAGGCCCCGGTGTAGCCCTGGGCCTGCTCCTCGAGCGCGTCGAGGTCCTGGCCGAGCAGGCTGCGGGCGCGGCGGTGGTCGATGCCGGCCGCGTCGGTGAGCCGCCAGCCCGCAGGCTGGAGGTCGGCGCCGAGGTCGGCGACCACGGCCAGCGCCCGGCCGGTCATGTTCGCGGTCGCTCCGCGGCCCGGGCACCTCCGGCAGGTGCGGCAGGTCGGGGAGCTCGCCGAGGACGATGCGCACCGCCTCGTCGTAGTCGTGCTGGTCCTCGCCCGGGTAGCGACCCGACGCCGGTGGCGAGCGTCATCCGGTGGCCGCGATGGTGGCCGAGCCGACGACGCGGGTGCCGTCGTAGAGGACGGCGGCCTGGCCGGGCGCGATGCCGTACGCCGGCTCGAGCAGCTCGATGTCGACGGTCTCGCCCCACTCGCACCCGGGCCGGTGCTCGTCGCCGTGCGCGCGCAGCTGGACGGTGCCGGCGAGCTCGCCGGGCACGGTGCCGCACCAGCGCGGCTTGATGCCGCGGAGCCGGTGCGACCGCGAGCCGCTCGCGCGGGCCGACGGTGACGGTGCCGGAGACCGGCTCGATGTCGAGCACGAAGCGCGGCTTGCCGTCCGGCGCCGGGTGGCCGAGCCGCAGCCCGCGGCGCTGGCCGATCGTGAAGCCGTAGGTGCCCTCGTGGGTGCCCGAGCACCTCGCCGCGCCTCGTCGACGATGTCGCCGCCGTGGTTGGGCGCCCGGTCGCCGAGCTTCTCGCGCAGCCAGCCGGCGTTGTCGCCGTCGGCGACGAAGCAGATGTCGTGGCTGTCCGGCTTGTCGGCGACCAGCAGCCCGCGCGCGGCGGCCTCGCGGCGTACGTCGGCCTTGGTGGAGTCGCCGAGCGGGAACAGCGAGTGCGCGCAGCTGCTCCTGGTCGAGCACGCCGAGCACGTAGGACTGGTCCTTGCCGTGGTCGACCGCGCGGTGCATCTCGATCAGCCCGTCCGGCGCCGGTGCGCAGCTGCGCGTAGTGGCCGGTGGCGACCGCGTCGAAGCCGAGCCCCAGCGCCCGGTCGAGGACGGCGGCGAACTTGATCTTCTCGTTGCAGCGCAGGCACGGGTTGGGCGTGCGGCCGGCGGCGTACTCGTCCATGAAGTCCTCGACCACGTCCTCGTGGAAGCGGTCGCTCAGGTCCCAGACGTAGAACGGGATGCCGATGACGTCGGCCGCCCGGCGGGCGTCGTTGCTGTCCTCGATCGTGCAGCAGCCGCGGGCGCCGGAGCGGTACGACGCCGGGTTGCGCGACAGCGCCAGGTGGATGCCGGTGACGTCGTGGCCGGCCTCGACCGCGCGGGCGGCGGCGACGGCGGAGTCGACGCCGCCGGACATGGCAGCGACGACCTTCGTCATCGCTTCGCCGCCCGGGCGCGTTCGACGACGGGGCCGATCGCCTCGACGACGCGCGTCGACGTCGGCGCTGGGTCGAGGTGTGGCCGAGCGAGAAGCGCAGCGAGTGCCGCGCGGCCTCGTCGCCGCGGCCCATCGCGAGCAGCACGTGCGAGGGCTGGGGCACGCCGGCCGAGCAGGCCGAGCCGGTCGAGCACTCGATGCCGCGGGCGTCGAGCAGCATCAGCAGCGAGTCGCCCTCGCAGCCGGGGAAGCCGAGGTGCGCGTTGCCGGGCAGCCGGCCGCTGACCGGGTCGCCGTGCAGGTGCGCGTCGGGGACGACCTCGATCACCCGGCGGACCAGGTCGTCGCGCAGCGCCGCCGACCCGGGCGGCGTGCTCGGCCTGGTGCTTGACCGCGAGCTCGACCGCGGCGGCGAAGCCGGCGATCGCCGGGCGGGTCGATGGTGCCGCTGCGGATGTCGCGCTCCTGGCCGCCGCCGTGCACCAGCGCGGTCACGCCGACGCTCGCGGCGTACGACGAGCGCGCCGACGCCGTACGGCCCGCCGACCTTGTGGCCGGTGAGGGTGAGCGCGTCGACGCCGGACGCGGCGAAGTCGACCGGCACCGCCCCGACCGCCTGCACGGCGTCGGTGTGCACCGGGATGCCGTGCTCGGCGGCGAGCGCGACGACCTCGTCGATCGGCTGCAGGGTGCCGACCTCGTTGTTGGCCCACATCACCGAGATCAGCGCGACCGAGCCCGGGTCGCGCTCGACCGCCGCGCGCAGCGCGTCGACGTCGAGCCGGGCCTGCTGGTCGACCGGCAGCAGCTCGACCTCGGCGCCCTCGGCCTCGCCGAGCCAGTGCAGCGGGTCGAGGACGGCGTGGTGCTCGACGGCGGTGGACAGGATGCGGGTGCGGCGCGGGTCGGCGGCGCGGCGCGACCAGTAGATGCCCTTGAGCGCGAGGTTGTCGGCCTCGGTGCCGCCGGAGGTGAACACCACCTCGCCGGGCCGGCAGCCGAGCGCCTGCGCGATCGTCTCGCGCGACTCCTCGACGATCCGCCGGGCGCGCCGCCCGGAGGCGTGCAGCGAGCTGGGGTTGCCGACGTCGAGCAGGTGCGCCGTCATCGCCTCGACGGCCGCCGGGACCATCGGGGTCGTGGCAGCGTGGTCGAGGTAGACGGTCGGGCTGGTCATCGCACCGACCAGCGTACGACCTGCCGCCGGGCAGGCGAACGGCCCGGTGCCGAAGCACCGGGCCGTCCTGACGTGACGTGCGGTACTACTTGGTCACCTTGAGGGTGCCGAGCTTGGTCGGCTCACCCTTGTCGACCGCGCAGCCCAGGTTCTCCAGCAGCGGGGCGCCGTCGGGGAACGTCGCGGTGTACTGGGTGATGCTGAACAGGAACTTGGTCGGGATCTTCACGGTGTAGGTGCCCGGCTTCGCGATCGAGAACGACGCGGCCTTGCCCTTGGCGACGACGTTGAAGCCGCCGGTGTCGGGGACCGCGGTCTTCGCGGACTTCACACCCGTGACCGGGATCTTCGTCGCGCCGGCCGAGGCCTTGACCTTGTTGGCGGTGACCGCGATGTGCGTGACCTCGAGGGCGCGGAGCAGGTCCGCGGTGCCGGAGGAGATCGAGGCGACGAGCTTGACCGGCTTCCCGGGAACCGTCTTGCCCTTCTTGACCCTGACCGGCAGGTCCATCGTGGTCTTGATGTCGAACTTCTGCGGACCGAAGTCGCTGTCACAGGTGAAGCCGCTCTTCACGGACGAGACCTGGGCCTGGGCGGCCGGGGCCGCCACGAGGACGGTGCCGACGGCGAGCGCGGTGGTGGCGCCGAGCGCGACCAGCCGGGAGATGTGCTTCGAGATCAACGGACTTCCCTCTCCGAGAGCCGCACCCCCCTCGGGCGCGGACGGTTCTCCGACAGTAGACGTCCGGAACAAGCACGGCTACTTCGAGGCGACCTCGGCGACCACCACGCGGTGGTCGCTGTCCGGACAGCCGGAGCGTGCGCATGGTCAGGCGCCGCGAGCCGCGGGCCGACCAGCACGTGGTCGATCTGGACGAGGCTGGGCACCGACACGCCGAGCAACTCGACGGCGTCGCCGGACGGCCAGGTCGGCTGCCAGCCCTCGTTCGCGAGCTCCCCGACGTCGCGGTAGCCGGCGTCGGCGAGGGAGCGCATCGGCTCGTGGTCCGCGGTGGCGTTGAAGTCGCCGACGACCAGGTCGGGGTCGTGCTCAGCCACCGCCTGCTGCAGCTCGGCCAGGTCGGCGCGCCAGAGCGTCGGGCTCGGTCGGCGCCCACGGGTGCACGCCCAGGACCGTCAGGTCGCCCATGCCCACCGCCCACCCGTCGTGGTAGGTCCGCAGCGGCTCCGCGGACCCGAGCTGGGTGCGCGCGAACAGCATGGTGCCGTTGCCCTGGGTGCCGGGCTCGCCGGCGCGGTACGGCAGCAGCTCGTCCAGGCCGGCCCGCTCCATGTCGGCGAGGTCGGCCGGTGCGATCTCCTGCACCACCAGCAGGTCGACGTCCTCGTCGCTGGCCAGCGGCCACCAGCTCGATGCCGTCGCCCGCCCTGCCGATGTTGGCGGACATCACCACGAGCGGCTCCGCTCCGTCCGCCGCGGGCGGGTTCGCGCCGCTCACCTGCGGAGCGAACCACCAGGCGTGCGCCACCAGCCCGATCACGGCCACGACCGCGAGGACCGCGGCGGCCGAGCGCACTCGCCGGTCCACCAGCAGCCGGACGGCGAGCAGCACCAGCGCGGCGGCGTACAGCACCAGGCCCAACGGGGTGAACGCCTCGAGCTGGATCCAGAACTCCGCGTCCGGCTCGACGAGCCGGGCGAAGGTGAGCGCCGCGGCCGGAACCAGCAAGAGGGCGACGACACACCCAGAAGACCACACACCCGTGCCCGCACGGGCAGAACCTACCGCTGACCTAGGGTGTGCGCGTGATCGCGCGCATCGGCGGAGCGCTTCTCGCGCTTGTGCTCCTGATGGCCTGCCAGGACGACGGCGGGGACACCGAGCCGGAGGCGGCGCCGATGCCGAGCCCTGCCTCGTCCGCACCCGCGCCCGAGGTTCCGGCGTGCGCCGCCGACGCCGGCGGCGAGCTGCGTGTCGGCGACCACCGGCGACGGCCACGAGTTCGACCATCCTCCTGCTCGGGACCGGCTCGGCCGGGGTGGTGCTGCTCCCCCAGGACGACGGCGACATCTGCCAGTGGCTGGCCTACGGCCAGGAGCTCGCCGCTTCCTACCGCGTCGCGCTCGTCGACTGGGCCGAGCCGCGGACCGAGGTGCCCGCGCTCGCGGCGGCCGCCCTGCGGGCCGCCGGCGCCCAGGACGTCGTGCTCGGCGGTGCGTCCTACGGCGGCGCCACCGTGATGTCCGAGGCACACGGGGTGCGGCCGGCACCCGGCCGGAGTCTTCTCCCTCGGCGGCGAGCTCACCCTGCCGGGCCACGACTTCCGCCCCGGGATCCGGAAGTGGCGCGGACCGCTGCTCGAGATCAGCAGCCGAGAGGACTTCTACTTCGACAGCGCGGACGCCCGCGAGCTGCGCACCCTGCACCCGGGGCCCGAGACCATCGTCATGCTGCCCGGCGGGACGCACGGCCTCGACCTGCTGGACGGTCCGGATCAGAACCGGGTGCGCGCGGAGATCGAGCAGTTCCTGGAGCAGGTGCTCTAGAGCAGCACCAGGTCGTCGCGGTGCACGACCTCGCGCTCGTAGCCGGCGCCGAGCTCGCGCTTGAGGTCGCTGGGAGGACCGGCCGAGCAGGCGCGGGGATCTCCTCGGCGTCGAAGTTGACCAGGCCGCGGGCGACCGGGGTGCCGTCGGGGCCGACCAGGTCGACCGGGTCGCCGGCGACGAAGCTGCCGGTGACGTCGGTGATGCCGGCGGCGAGCAGCGACGCGCGCCGCTCGACGACCGCGCGCACGGCGCCGGCGTCGAGGACCAGCGCGCCCTTGGGCTCGGTGGCGTGCGCCAGCCAGAGCAGCCGGGTCGGGCCGGCGCCGGCCGGTGGTGTGGAAGAGGGTGCCGACCGGCTCGCCGGCGAGCGCCGCGCGCCGGCCAGGTCGGCCGAGGTCAGCACGACCGGGATGCCGGCGCCGGTCGCGATCCGGGCGGCGTCGACCTTGGTCTGCATGCCGCCGGTGCCGAGCCCGGCGGCGCCGGCCTTGCCGATCCGGACGTCGGCGAGGTCGTCGACCGAGACCACGTCGCGCAGCAGCGAGCTGCCCGGGTCGGTCGGGTTGGCGTCGTAGAGGCCGTCGACGTCGGAGAGCAGCACCAGCAGGTCGGCGTGCACCAGGTGGGCGACCAGGGCCGCGAGCCGGTCGTTGTCGCCGAACCGGATCTCGCTGGTCGCGACCGTGTCGTTCTCGTTGACGATCGGCAGCACGCCGAGCTCGAGCAGCTTCGCGAAGGTCTGGTAGGCGTTGCGGTAGTGCGAGCGCCGGGTGACGTCGTCGACGGTGAGCAGCACCTGCCCGGCGATCACGCCGTGCCGGGCGAGCTCCTCGGTGTAGCGGTGCACCAGCAGCCCCTGGCCGACCGACGCGGCGGCCTGCTGGGCGGCGCAGCGCCTTCGGGCGCTTCTTGAGGCCGAGCGGCGCCAGGCCGGCCGCGATCGCACCCGAGGAGACCAGCACGACCTCGGCCCCGTCGGCGCGCAGCTTGGCGAGCACGTCGACCAGGTCACGCACCCGCGCCGGGTCGATGCCGCCGGCGGCGGTGGTCAGGGAGGAGGACCCGACCTTGACGACGACCCGCTTCGCCCCGGTCACCTCGGTGCGGGTGCTCATGCGTCGGGGTCGCTCCGGGGTCGTTCTCGGCCCAGTCGGGGTCTTCGGCGTGCCGATCTCGTACGACGTGGGCCCGTAGGTCTCGGGCTTGTCCAGCCGGCGGGCCACGTCGGCGCGGGTCTCGCCCTCGGCCCGGTCGGGCAGACGCCTCCTGGATCGCCCGTCGGCGCCCGTGGGCCGGCCGCTGCTCGTCGAAGCGCTGGTCCTCGCCGCGGCGGCTGAGGATCTCGGCGCCGGCGTCGATGCCCGGCTTGAAGTCGAAGACCACGGCGTTGTCGGGGTGCCCGATGAGGACGGCGTCGCCCTCCTCGGCACCGAGCTGGACCAGCCGGGTCTCGACGCCGAGCCGGTTGAGCCGGTCGGCGAGGAAGCCGACGGCCTCGTCGTTGCTGAAGTCGGTCTGCCGGATCCAGCGCTCGGGCTTCTCGCCGCGCACCCGCCAGCCGTCGCTGGTCTGCGGTGACGGTGAACTCGTCCTTGCCGTCGGCCGACGGCGGGCGGAGCACGATCCGGGTCGCCTCGACCGACGGGCTTCGCCGCGCGGGCGGCCTCGACGATCGCGGCCATCGCGAAGGTCAGCTCGCGCATCCCCTCGCCGGAGGCCGCGGAGACCTCGAAGACGTCGCAGGCCGCGCTCGCGCAGCTCGTCGACCACGAAGCCGGCGATGTCGCGGCCGTCGGGTACGTCGATCTTGTTGAGCGCGACCAGGCGCGGCCGGTCCTCGAGCCCGCCGTACCGGGTCAGCTCGTTCTCGATCACGTCGAGGTCGTCGACCGGGTTGCGGCCCGGCTCGATGCTGGCGGTGTCGATCACGTGGACCAGGGCGGCGCAGCGCTCGATGTGGCGCAGGAAGTCGTGGCCGAGGCCGCGACCGTCGCTGGCGCCCTCGATCAGGCCGGGCACGTCGGCGACGGTGAAGGTCATGTCGCCCGCGGTCACGACGCCGAGGTTCGGGCACCAGCGTGGTGAACGGGTAGTCGGCGATCTTGGGCCGGGCCCGCGAGATCGCCGCGATCAGGCTGGACTTGCCGGCGCTCGGGAAGCCGACCAGGCCGATGTCGGCCACGACCTTCAGCTCGAGCACGATCTCGAGCTCGTCGCCGGGCTCGCCGAGCAGCGCGAAGCCGGGGGCCTTGCGCTTGGACGGAGGCCAGCGCGGCGTTGCCGAGGCCGCCGCGACCGCCCTGGGCGACCACGAGCTCGGTGCCGGGGCCGACCAGGTCGGCGAGCACGTTGCCCTTGCGGGTCGGTGACGACGGTGCCGTCGGGGACCGGGAGGACCAGGTCGGAGCCGTGGCCGCCGTTCTTGTGGTCGCCGGCGCCGTGGCCGCCGGACTCGGCGCTGCGCTTGGGGCTGTGGTGGTAGTCCAGCAGCGTGGTGACGTCCGGGTCGACCCGGAGGATCACCGAGCCGCCGGGGCCGCCGTTGCCGCCGTCGGGGCCGCCGAGCGGCTTGAACTTCTCACGGTGGACCGAGGCCACGCCGTGCCCGCCGCGGCCGGCGCTGATGTGCAGCGACACCCGGTCGACGAAGGTGGGGACAGCCATGGGGGTTCTCTCCTGGTAGAAAATCAACGGAGGGCGTCCCGAGTCTAGGGACGCCCTCCGTCGTTACGAGGTGTGGTGAGTGAGCGTCAGGTCACTCGCCCGGGACGATGTTCACGACGCGACGACCGCGACGCGTGCCGAACTCGACGGCACCGCCGACGAGCGCGAACAGGGTGTCGTCACCGCCGCGGC
Source organism: uncultured Actinomycetota bacterium (assembly GCA_963716655.1). Classification (GTDB taxonomy): domain Bacteria; phylum Actinomycetota; class Actinomycetes; order Propionibacteriales; family Nocardioidaceae; genus Nocardioides. The sequence goes on from CAVQTV010000003.1 coordinate 84,576, forward strand.
CGACGCCGGCGCCCGGGTGGAAGTGGGTGCCACGCTGGCGCACGATGATCTCGCCGGCGTTGACGACCTGGCCGCCGTAGCGCTTGACGCCGAGGCGCTGGGAGTTGGAGTCGCGGCCGTTCTTGGTGGACGCGGCGCCCTTCTTGTGTGCCATGTCTTCATGTCCTTCGTGAGTGCCGGGGAGACCTCGAGCCTGGGCTCAGAGGGAGATGTCGGTGACCTTGACCTGGGTGTACTTCTGGCGGTGACCCTGGCGCTTCTTGTAGCCGGTCTTGTTCTTGTACTTCTGGATGATGATCTTCGGGCCCTTGGTGGCGCCGAGGATCTCGACGGTCACCGAGGCCTTGTCGAGCGCCTTGGCGTCCGAGGTGACCTGTCTCGCCGTCGACGACGAGGACGACGGGGAGCTTCACCGAGTCGCCGGCCGCCGTGGTGACCTTGTCGATCTCGATGACGTCGCCCACGGCAACCTTCTGCTGCTTGGCGCCTGCGCGCACGATCGCGTACACCGCGGTCTCCTTCGTCGGTACTGATGGTTGAAGTCTGGGTCTGGGGCGCAGCCGAATCGGGCGCCGCGCAGAAAGAGGCACGCCTGAGCGCACCGAGGGTCAATACTACGGACCCGGCGCCCCGACGGCAAATCACCGCCCGCTCACCGCCCGCTCACGCAGCTGCTCGCGGGAGCGACCGGCGGGGAGGTTGAGGGCGTCGGCAGGGACCGCGCGCAGCGCGGGGACCTGTGACGCGTCTCGAAACCCGCTCAGCGCTTGCGGGACCCCTTCTTCTTGATCGGGACGTGCTCGACCGGGTGGTCGCCGTCCGGCCGTCGACGGCGCTGCCGGTCTCGGCGGGCGGCCCGGCCGGCCGGCTGGCGCTGCGGCCCCGGGTCCGGGTCACGATCTTGGGCGGCTCCGGCGCCGAGATCTCGGCGGCCGGGGCGGCCACGGCGACCGGCTCGGCGACCGGCTCGGCGGCCGGCTCCGGCTCCGCGGTCTCGGCGACGGGCTGTCCGGCGGGGCGGCTGGCGCTGCGCCGGCGCCGGGTGACCACCTTGGGGGCCTCGGCCGGTACGTCGATCGGCAGCGGCCTCCTGCGGCGTCTCCTCGACGGGCTCGACCACGGGAGCGTCCTCGACGGGCGTCTCCTCGGCGCGGGCCATCGCGGCGACGTCCTTGGGCGTCGGAGGTGTGTCCTTCGCCGAGTCCTTCGCCGCGTCCTTGCCGGTGCTCTTGGACCGGCCGGAGTCCCTGCCGGAGTCCTTGGCGGAGTCCGTTGCTGCCGGTGTCGTCCTGCTGGTCCTGGCCGCGGCCTCGGCCACGGCTGCGGCGGCCGCCGCGACCGCGGCTCGTCGTCGCCGCCCTTGGGCTCGACCGGGGTGTCCTGGATCACGACGCCGCGACCCTGGCAGTGCGCGCAGTTCTCGCTGAACGACTCGACCAGGCCGGTGCCGATCCGCTTGCGGGTCATCTGGACCAGTCCGAGCGAGGTGACCTCGGCGACCTGGTGGCGGGTGCGGTCGCGGCCGAGGCACTCGACCAGGCGACGCAGCACCAGGTCGCGGTTGGACTCGAGCACCATGTCGATGAAGTCGATGACGATGATGCCGCCGATGTCGCGCAGCCGGAGCTGGCGGACCATCTCCTCGGCGGCCTCCAGGTTGTTCTTGGTGACGGTCTCCTCGAGGTTGCCCCCGGAGCCGGTGAACTTGCCGGTGTTGACGTCGACGACGGTCATCGCCTCGGTGCGGTCGATGATCAGCGAGCCACCCGAGGGCAGCCAGACCTTGCGGTCGAGGCCCTTGGCGATCTGCTCCTCGATGCGGTACTCCGCGAAGACGTCGGCCTTGCCGCCGGCGCCGTTCGGCGCCGGGCTCGTAGCGCTCGAGGCGGTCCTCGAGGTCCGGCGCGACGTGCTGGACGTAGCTCTGGACGGTGTCCCAGGCGTCGTCGCCCTGGATGACCAGGCTTGGTGAAGTCCTCGGTGAACAGGTCGCGGACGACCTTGAGGGTCAGGTCCGGCTCGCCGTACAGGAGCTGCGGGGCGCTGCCCTTGGCCTTGCCCTCGATGTCCTCCCAGCGCGCCTTGAGCCGCTCGACGTCGCGGGTCAGCTCGTCCTCGCTGGCGCCCTCGGCCGCGGTCCGGACGATCACGCCGGCGGTGTCCGGGACGATCTCCTTGAGCAGCGTCTTGAGCCGGTTGCGCTCGGTGTCGGGCAGCTTGCGCGAGATGCCGCTGGTGGTGCCGTCGGGCACGTAGACCAGGAACCGGCCGGCCAGGCTGACCTGGCTGGTGAGCCGGGCGCCCTTGTGCCCGATCGGGTCCTTGGTGACCTGCACCAGGACCGACTGGCCCGAGGACAGCACGGACTCGATCTTGCGGGGCTGGCCGTCCTTGTGGCCGAGCGAGGACCAGTTGACCTCGCCGGCGTACAGGACCGCGTTGCGGCCCTTGCCGATGTCGATGAACGCCGCCTCCATGGAGGGCAGCACGTTCTGCACCCGGCCGAGGTAGACGTTGCCGATCAGCGACGTCTGCGACGCGCGGGCGACGTAGTGCTCGACGAGGACCTTGTCCTCGAGGACGCCGATCTGGGTCAGGTCGTCGCGCTGGCGGACGACCATGACCCGGTCGACGGACTCGCGGCGGGCCAGGAACTCGGCCTCGCTGACGATCGGGGCGCGGCGGCGACCGGCCTCGCGGCCCTCGCGGCGGCGCTGCTTCTTGGCCTCCAGGCGGGTCGAGCCCTGGATCGAGGTGATCTCGTCCTCGGCCGAGCGCCGGCTGCGGACCCGGGTGACGGTGTTCTGCGGGTCGTCCGCGCCCTCCGCCGCCGTCCTCGCCGGAACGCCGGCGGCGCCGGCGGCGGCGCGACGACTGGTCTCGCCGCCCGTCGTCGTCCACCGTCCTCGGCACCGGCGGGCTCGTCGGACTCGTCGGCCGTCGTCGGACGTCGTCGCCGTCGGCGGACGTCGCCGTCGGTCGTCGTCGTCGCCGGGCTTGCGGCGGCGGCGGCCGCCACGGCGGCGGCGGCGGCGGGCCGGCGCCGTCGCCGGCGCCCTCGCCCTGCTCGGTCGTCCTCGGAGCTCGTCGGGCTCGTCGGCCGGCGCCTCGGCGGCGGGCTCGTCGGCCTTCGGCGGCCTTCTGGCCCGCGGCGGTCTTCTTGGCCGCGGCCTTCGCGCCTGTCTTCTTGGCGGGCGCCTTCTTGGCGGCGGCCTTCTTCGCGGCGGTCTTCTCGGCGGGCTGCTCGTCGGTCGCCTCGGCGACCGTCGGCTGCTCGTCGGCGACCGGGGCGGCGGCGGTCTTGCGGGTCCGGCGGGTGACGGTGACGGCCGGCGGGGCCTGGAACAGCACTGCGGTGGCGGCGCCCGCGTCGGGGGCCTCGGCCTGGGCCGGCTCCGGCGCCGCGGCGGCCTTCTTGGTGGCGGCCTTCTTCGCGGTGGTCTTCTTGGCCGCGGTCTTCGCGCCTGTTGCCTTCTTGGCGGGCGCCTTCTTGGCGGCGGTCTTCTTCGCCGCGGGCTCGGTGCCCTCGGCGGCCGTCTCGGTGGCGGGTTCGGTGGCGGCGACCGCCTTCGTTGGCCGTCTTCTTGGCGGTGGCCTTCTTGGCGGTGGTCTTCGCGCCTGCTGCCTTCTTGGCGGGCTTCTCGCTGATGGGGGCGGCGGTGTCTTCGCCGACCTGGATGTCGTCGGGCATGTGCTGCACTCCTCGACCCGTGCGCATCGCGCTCGGGTGGTCCGACGCCCACGGCCCGAGAACTCAGGGCCGGTGACGCAAAGCCTTCGTGGCGGCGACACCCTCCGCGGGTGCGTCACTGGGGTACGTCCGGCACCTGCCGCGGTCGCTGGTCCGAGCCTGGGACTCGGCGGTCGCTGTCACCGCCGCTGGCCGCGTCGCGGTCTGGCAGACGATACGTGCCTCCAGCGTGCCGGGCCTCGAGGGACCGGCGAGAACGTCGTCGGGTCACTCCGGACCGGTTGTCCGGGTCGACCACGGCGAGTATCGCACACGACGCGGCCGGACGGCGTCAACCCCGAGGACGCGAGCGGGTCGCCGATCGCCCCGGTCTCCGGCGTCGAGCGGGCCCTGGGCCAGGCGGGTGAGCAGCGGCGCGCCGGCGACCTCCAGCCCGGCCACGGCGGCCAGTCCGGACAGCACGTCGTCGGGCCGGACGGCGGGTACGGCGTGTCGCAGCACCAGGTCGAGGCGGCTGCCGCTCTCGCGTGGCGCGGCGCTCAGCGCGACGACGGCGCCGCGGCAGTCGAACTGGCGCAGCCCCTTCTTGGTCATCCGCTCGACCTCGACCGACTCGGTCGCCAGGAACGTCGCCACCGCCGTCGTCACGCGTCTCGGGAGCGGCGTCGACGTCGACCAGCCAGTGGCTGGCCTCGAGCAGGTCGGCGAGCGACCCGCCCGGCGACTCGACCACCTCGAGCACGTCGAGGCCGTCGGGCAGCGCCTCCTCGAGCAGCGCGTGGATCGCGGCGGGGTCGACGTACCTCGGCCAGGCCGATCTCGACGTACTCCGCCTCGCTCGCGGAGCCGGTCGGCGCGGCGCCGGCGTACGAGATCCGCGGGTGCGGGTTGAAGCCCGAGGAGTACGCCATCGGCACCCGGGCCCGGAAGATCGGCCCGCTCGAAGGCCCGGCTGAAGTCGCGGTGGCTGGTGAAGCGGAGCCGGCCGCGCTTGGCGTAGCGGATCCGGAGCCGCTGGACGGGCGGGGCTTGTTGCTCGGGCTGGTCACGCACCGGCCAAGGTTACGGCGTGACGGCCTGCTTCATCGCAATCGACGGGTAGACCGTGCTCACCCGGTGACCCGCCAGCCACCCGGTCAGCCGCGTCGCCTCGGCGTCCAGCGCGGCCCGGGCGTCGGCGCCGACGTCCTCGAGCAGGTGGACGAGCACGACGCCGTCCGGGTCCTGGACCCAGCAGCCGACGATCCGGCCGTCCCACCACGCGGTGGTGCCGGCGTTGCCGTTGGTGTCGAACAGCATCGGGCCGTGCGGGCCGAGGTAGAAGCCGCGCTCCTTCCAGCCCATCACCGTCGGGTCGAGCACCGGGAGCAGCGCCGCCCAGGGCTCGACGGGCGGGTCCGGCTGGTCGTCGGGCAGCACCCATCCGGTCGCTCCCCCGTCGAGCCCGACCTCGACGGCGGCGACGTCGGCCAGGGCGGCGCGTACGGCGGTCTTGGTCGAGCCCAGCCACCAGACCAGGTCGGCCTCGGTGCCGGGGCCGAAGGTCGCCAGCCAGCGGCGGACCAGCTCGGCGTACCCCTCGCGCTCCTTGGCCGGCTCGGGCACGCTCCCCCCATCCTGGCCGAGCCAGCTGGCCATCGCGGTCCACTGCGGCCGGGCGGTCCACCAGCTGCCGGCGTTGCGGCCGCGCACGATCTTGGCCTCGACGCCGAGCTGGGTGAGCACCCGCGGCGCGACGGAGACGTTGGCGGCGTACGCGCCCTTGCCGATGTCGAGGCGGCCGGCGAGCTCGGGGACCTGCTCGCGCAGCTGCTGGGCCGAGAGCTCCGCGCCGTCGGCGAGGTGCGCGAGGGTGGCCGCCTCGGCGGCGTCGACCCAGGCGGCACCGTCGCTCGCGAGGCCGCCCGCCTCGATCTCCTTGGCCAGCCGGGCCCGGAGCGCCGCGGCCACCCGGGCCGAGGCGCTCCCCCAGGCCGCCGGCAGCAGGTCGCGCGGGAAGACGAACAGGGTGCGCCGCATCGCGAGCTGCTTGACCAGGCTGCGCTCGTCGTACAGCGCCCGGTCGACGTCGGCGACCGTGAGCCCGTCGACCCGCGCCCACAGCGAGAGGTAGACGCTCGGCGCCTCGGTCGCGTGCAGCACGGTCATCGCCCGGGTCGCCGCGACGCGGGTCGGCGGCGCGGTGGCCCGGGGCGAGCGCATGCCGGCGGGCCAGCCGGTGTCGTCGCTCGACGTCGCTCACCTGACGCATGTGGCCCATCTTCATATGGCAGAGCCTGCCGGAGACCGCCGACACGGGCCCTGGGACGATGGGCAGAGTGAGCACCTCGGCCCGCCGCGCGACGGCCTTCGTCCTGTTCGGCCTCGTCGTCCTGTCGGTGAACCTCCGCCCGGCGGCGGTGAGCGTCGGTCCGGTGCTCGCCGAGGTGCGCGACGCGTTCTCGATGTCGCCGGCGACGGCCGGGCTGCTGACCTCGCTGCCGGTGCTCGCGTTCGCGGTCTTCGGCGCCGCCGCGCCGGCCGCGGCGGCGCGCTTCGGTGTCCACCGGGTCACCCTCGGGGCGCCTGGTCGCCGCCACCCTCGGCCTGCTCGGCCGCTCGGTCACCGGCAGCGAGGCGCTGTTCCTGGCGCTCTCACTGCTCGCCCTCGCCGGGATGGCGATGGCGAACGTGCTGCTGCCCTCCCTGGTGAAGCTGCACTTCCCCGACCGGATCGGCCTGGTGACCGCGATCTACACGACCGCGCTCTCGATCGGGCTGACCGCGGCGCTGGTCCTGACCGTCCCGGTCGCGGACGCGCTCGGCGGCTGGCGCTGGGGTCTCGGCGCCTGGGCGGCGGTGGCCGTGGTCGCCGCGATCCCGTGGCTGGCGCTGTCCCGGCACGACCGGCACCTCGAGCGGAACCCGACGACGGTGCTCGTACCGCGACGTCGCCCGCACCCGGCTGGGTCAGGCGATGGCGCTGTTCTTCGGGCTCCAGTCGCTCCAGGCGTACGCGATCTTCGGCTGGTTCGCCCAGCTCTGGCGCGACAGCGGCTACTCCGCGACCACGGCCGGCGCACTCGCCGGCCTGGTCGCCGGCACCAGCATCCCGCTCTCGCTGTGGCTGCCGAACGTGCTGGCCCGCACCCCCGACTCGCGGCGGGTGCTGTACCCGGTGATCGCCGCCTACCCGATCGGCTACGTCGGGCTGATGGTCGCGCCGTACTCGCTGGCGCCGCTCTGGGCGGTGCTCGTCGGCGTCGGCACGGTCACGTTCCCGCTGATCCTCACCCTGGTCGGGCTGCGCGCTCACACGCCGGAGGGGACCGCCGCACTGTCGGCGTTCACGCAGTCGACCGGCTACCTGATCGCCGCCGCCGGCCCGTTCGCCGTCGGGCCTGCTGCACGGCGTCACCGGCGGCTGGATGGCGCCGCTGTGGCTGCTGCTGGGGTTGGCGCTGCCGCTGTTCTGGCTGGCGGCGTACGTCGCCAAGCCGCGGTACGTCGAGGACCAGCTCGCCGTCAGTGCGTCTGGACCGCGTGCCACTCGAACGTCGCGGTGACCCTCGACTTCTGGAAGGGGTTGTCGGCCGCGTCGGCCCCCTCCGGGAACGTCACCACGAAGCGGTAGGTGTGCTCCTCGCCCGGCGCCCAGGTGCCGAGCGACTCGTCGAGCTGGTCGATCCGGACCGTTGTAGATCGGCAGCGTGACCCCGACCTCGTACACCTTCAGGTTCAGGCGGCTCGACAGCTTCCCGCCGTTCGGACCGGGGACGTCCTCGACGTCCTCGACGACGGACCGTGAACTCACCTCGGGCGTCGCCGACGTTCTCGATGGTCGCGGAGCCCTCGACGGCGTCGCCCGGGACCAGGTTGCCGGCCCCCATGATCGCCGCGTCGTCCGCGGAGTTGGTCTGGGTCATGCTGCCGGCGCTGACGACGTTCCGCGCGTTCGCGGACGAGGCACTGAACAGCCCGAAGCTCCAGCCGGTGAGGACCAGGCAGGCCACGACCAGCAGAACGACCGCCAGGACCCACCTCCCCGCCGTCCGACGCAGCCAGCGCAGCCGCTCGCGGGCGTCGACGGTGTCCGGGGCTGCTTGGGTCACGGCTCGATCCCCCAGACCAGCTTGCCGCGCAGGTACGCCGTGACGGTCACCGTGTTCTCGAACGGGTGTTCTGGGCCCAGCTGTAGTCGTTGGTCTCGTCGAACGGCGAGTAGTCGGCGTGGTGCACGCGGATCTGCACCGGTCCCGTCGAGTCGTCGATCTGCAGTGCCTGTGGATCGAAGCCGACCTCGAGGTAGGTGTCGGCTCCGGGCCGAGGCGAGATCGGGACGAACGAGAGGTTCACCTTGTCGCAGCCGATCTCGGCGAAGTCGCAGAACCCCAGCAGCTGCTGCGCCGTCCCGCCGTCGCGCGTGAACCAGTAGCGGAGCGTCACCTCGTCGAGCTCGATCGGGACGGTGCCCGAGTCCACGACCATCAGGTGCGGCTGGATGGCGTTGTTGTGCGGGTCCGTGCTGCCGTTGGCGTAGCGGACCGAGACCTTCTCGACCAGCGGCAGCGGCCCCGGCTCGGTGCCCCACACCAGCTCGTTCCGGATGTACACGGTCACCCGAGGGTTGTCGGTGAAGCCGGCCTGGTTGAGGAAGCTGAAGTCATCCAGCTGGTCGAACCGGCCGCCGAGCTGGTTGAGGATCGCGAGCTGGTTGAGCTCCGCCTGCTGCCCGGCGTCGAGGCGCCCGCTCCGGAAGCCGACCTCGAGATAGTGGTCGGCACCCTGCTTCGCTGCGGCGAGCGTCCTGATGTCGAGGTTCAGCTTGTTGCAGCCGAAGACCGCGTAGTAGCAGTTCGCCTGCTGGCCGCCGTGCTCGTCGGCGGTGTACCAGTAGCGCATGGTCACGGTGTCCAGGTCGACGCGCTCGGTGCCGGTGTTGCGCAGCAGCAGCCCGAGCTGGATCTGGCTGCTGGACGCACCGCCGTCGTTCGTCTTCGACTGGGCCAGGAGCGCGGTCGTCTCCGGCGGGTCCGGCGGCCTGAAGTCGTCGGAGGCGACGAACGTCTGCGGGGTCGACTGGTGGGTCGTGAAGGCGGCTACCGCCAGGCCGTTGCCGACCAGCAGCACGGCCATGGCCAGGGCAAGCGCCAGGACCCGGGCTCTCATGTCGGCACCCCGCCCTTGTCGTCCTCCTCGTCGTCCGCGTCCACCGCGTCGTCCACGCCGGCCTGGGCGCGCTCCTCCTTGACGGCGTCGCCCGACACCCGCCACATGGTGACCACGATGTAGACGACCAGCGCGATCGCCGGGATCACGATCACCAGCAGCTGCACCCAGCGCACCTGGAGGGCCATGTAGAAGTACCCGACGTACGGGATGTGATGGGCCACCCGGGCCTGGTCCGGACCGTCGAGCACCATCTTCCAGGCGTCGACCTCGTCGTTGGCGTCCCCCTTCGTGCGGAACATCCGCTCGCCGGCGTTGCTCCCGCCGGTCTCCTCGTCGAGAGTGGTGATCTCCACGACCCGGTGGGTCACCGGGTCGTCGATGCCGAACTCCGGGCGGCGGGACGAAGGTGATGATGTCGCCGACCGAGATGTCGTCGACCGGGACCACCTCGTCGTACACGACGGAGCCGATCGGCAGGGTCGGCTCCATGGAGCCGCTGATGATGACGTAGCGCTCGAAGCCGAGCAGCGTCGGCACCACCATCAGGGCCGCGAGGATGATCGCCCCGACCAGGGCGGTGGTCACCGCGATCGAGATCAGCCGGTGCGCCAGCCGCGACCCGGCCGCTCACTGCACCGACTCCATCTGCCAGTCGAGGTCCAGGCTGACCTGTTCGCCCTGGAGGTACCGGCCGTCATCGCGTGCCGGCCACTCCACGGTGATCGTGTAGGTGCGGCTGTCGTCGAGGGCGAGGGTGCCCAGTCCGCACCCGGTCCAGATCCGCCAACGGGCCGTCGTAGGCCGGGCTCGACAACGCCGGCACCGTCTGCTGGATCCGGATGTTCAGGATCTCGACCAGTGGAGGACGCGCCTGGGCGTCGGCGACGAACGCCTCGAGGAACAGCTCGGCTCGGTGACCGGTGTTCGTCACGACCTGATTGCCGCTGCGGATGTCGCCCGGGAGCATCTCGTTGCCGTTGACGACCGGCCCGGTCTGGGAGAGGTCGAAGCTGACGGCGCCGGCCGCGAACTCGTTGCCGGGCGAGCGTGACGTCGAGGTGAAGTACGCGCCCGAGAAGGCCACGACCGACGCCGCGAGGATGAGGATCACGCCGACCGTGATCAGGAGCACCACGAAGCGACGGTCCCGCAGGAACGCCACTTGCGGCCCACCCGTGGCGGGTGGGCCGGAGGCCGGTGCCATCCCGGCCTCAGCTAGTGGCCTGCGTGGCGTCCCAGGTGAAGTCGAGGGTCGTCTGTGCGCTCTGGAACTCGTTGCCCGCAGCCGCGTCGAAGGTCACCGTGAACGTGTAGGTGTGGGACTCGTCCGGCTGCCAGGTGCCGAGGTCGACGGTCCCTACGTCCGCGAGCGGGCCGGTGTAGACGTCCGCCGTCCCGTCGTTGACGACCAGGGAGAGCACGCTCGAGAACGCCGGGTCCGCGGGGGTGTCCACGAGGTTCGACGAGGTCATCGAGAAGTCGCCCTCGGCGTCGCCGACGTTCGTGATCTCCACAGTGCCGGTCGCCGACTCACCGGGCAGCAGATCCGCCACGGTGAGGATCGCCAGACCCTCCTCGGAGTTCTCGATCTCCATGCTGCCACTGCCCACCATGTTGCCGGGGTTGGCCGACGAGCTGGTGAAGAGGCTGAACGAGAAGGTCACGACGATGGCCGCGATGATGATGACGACCAGGGCGATGATCAGCTTCTTGGAGTTCTTGCCCATCCAGGCGAGTCGCTCCTGAGTGGTCGGATCCTGAGCGGGTGTGGGCGTGCTGGACATGGGCAGACTCCCTCGATCGTGTGCATTCCCACGTTCGACGTTAGGCCCGTTTCAGCCGTCCGCGTCTCCCCCGGATCGGGTGATCGGCACGATGCCGGTCCGCCCTTCCCACGCGCCGTGCTCCGAGAGCGGCCGGAAGCGGTACGTCGCGAACTCGTGGTGGAAGTCGCGACGCTCGCGTTCGGCCATCGCGGCGACGTGCCGCTCCGGCTCCGGGACCGTCGACCTGCCGTGCACCATCTCCTCCATCTCGCGCACCGAGCGCCACACGGAGAAGGTCGAGATCGTCCGTGGCGGCCGGAAGCCGGCGAGGGCGAGCGTGGTGCCGGGATGGTCGCGGACGAGCCGCTCGACGGGCTTGCCCCAGTGGAGGAACCGAGGCACCTCTCGCACGCGCATCCGCGCGACGGTGACCGCGACGACGGGCTCGTCCTGGTCCCAGGCACCGGCCCGCACCGGCAGACCGGGCAGGGCCTCGAGGGTCGACCAGCGGCGCAGGAACTCCAGGCGCACGTGCCAGCCGCCGGCGAGGTGGCGGCCGAGGGCGTCCTCATCCAGGAAGCGCTCGAGGGCGGCCTCGTCGCGCCACTGCGCGAAGACGGCCAGGCGGCGCAGCTGCAGTCGGTCCGGGGACACGGTGGGTGCGCCGAGCCGCATCAGCGCCAGGGACTCGGCATGGTCCAGCCCGGGAACCGTCCTGCTGGACGGCGGGCGCGCGAGCGCACGCGCCGTCACCGAGCGCGGGAGCTCCGCGAGGTGGAACGTGTGGACGGTCACGACGTGCGCTCCAGCTTGTAGTGGAGTCGCACCGCCGGCATGGTGCGGAGGCGCAGCTCGTGGTCGGTTCGCAGCACGCCACGATCATCGACGTACACGTGGAAGGTCTCGTGCAGCGGCACCCGGGCAGCGAAGTCCCGGCCGTCGCGGACGACGACGTACGCGCCGTCCTGACCGAACCCGCCCGGCGGCGACTCGAGGACGAGCCCGCCGTCGTCGGTGACGGACGGGCGCAGGAAGACCTGGACGTTGCCCGACTCGAGCGGGAACGCGACGTGGACGCTCGGCCGGTCGGCGCCGGGAAGCGTGCGAGCCGAGTAGCTGCCGCTGAAGACGTGGCGACCGCTGGTGCGCAGCCGTCGCAGCCAGGCGGCTGCGACCTGTCCGCCGTCGCCGTCACGGATCAGGGTGATCCGGCTGTCCATGCCGTGGGCCACGTCGAGGGGCCGCATCGGCAGGGCGAGCTGCTCGACCCGCCGGCTGTAGAGGCGTGCGAGCAGCTCCCCACCTGGCCAGAAGAGCGGCGACCAGCTGGTCCACGCCTCCATCTGCCAGGCCGCGGTGTGCTCGTAGAAGTCGCGGATCTCAGGTCGTAGCCGCGCGGAGTCGAAGCCGGGGCCGTCGAGCATCGCCATGGAGGCCAGCAGGCCGGCGTTCGAGTCGTCTCGGTCCAGGAGCCAGCCGCGTCGTGCCGCCTCGCCGTCCAGCCATCCGTCCGCGACCGTCGCCGACAGGCTCATCGGCGCGTCGAGCCAGGACTCGCCGCCGTCGAGATCCACCGCCCGGCCGGTGAGCCGCCAGAACTTCCGGGACCCGAGGTCCAGCAGGTGGGGCACGGGGTGGAACTTAGACCACGCTGAGCGGGAGCAGCTGCCGACCGGTCGGGCCGATCTGGATCTCGGTGTTCATCTCCGGGCAGACGCCGCAGTCGTAGCAGGGCGTCCAGCGGCAGTCCTCGACCTCGACGTCGGAGCTGCCGTCGGCGACCGCGAGGGCGTCCTCCCAGTCGGCCCACAGCCAGTCCTTGTCGAGACCGGAGTCGAGGTGGTCCCAGGGCAGCACCTCGTCGTACTCGCGCTCGCGGGTGGTGTACCAGCCGAGGTCGACGCCGGTGCCGGCCAGCGCCTGCTCGGTCGCCTCGATCCAGCGGTCGTAGGAGAAGTGCTCGCTCCAGCCGTCGAAGCGGCCGCCGTCGCGCCAGACCTGCTCGATGACCGCGCCGACCCGGCGGTCGCCGCGCGACAGCAGTCCCTCGATGATGCCGGGCTTGCCGTCGTGGTAGCGGAAGCCGATCGCCCGGCCGTAGCTTCTTGTCGTCGCGGACCGTGTCGCGCAGCTGCTTGAGCCGGTCGTCGGTGGTCTCGTGGTCGAGCTGCGCGGCCCACTGGAACGGCGTGTGCGGCTTGGGCACGAAGCCGCCGATCGAGACGGTGCAGCGGATGTCGTTGCGCCCGGAGACCTCGCGGCCCTTGGCGATCACCTTCTTGGCGAGGTCGGCGACCTGGAGCACGTCCTCGTCGGTCTCGGTCGGCAGGCCGACCATGAAGTAGAGCTTCACCTGGCGCCAGCCGTGGGAGTACGCCGCGGCGACGGTGCGGATCAGGTCCTCCTCGGTGACCATCTTGTTGATCACCTTGCGCATCCGCTCGGAGCCGCCCTCGGGCGCGAACGTGAGGCCGGAGCGCCGGCCGTTGCGGGAGAACTCGTTGGCGAGGGTGATGTTGAAGGCGTCGACCCGGGTCGCTGGGCAGGCGCAGCGAGACGTTGGTGCCCTCGTAGCGGTCGGCCAGCCCCTTGGCGACCTCGCCGATCTCGGTGTGGTCGGCGCTGGACAGCGAGAGCAGGCCGACCTCCTCGAAGCCGGACTTGCGGATGCCGTTCTCGACCATGTCGCCGATGGTCTCGATGGAGCGCTCGCGCACCGGGCGGGTGATCATCCCGGCCTGGCAGAAGCGGCAGCCGCGGGTGCAGCCGCGGAAGATCTCGACCGAGAACCGCTCGTGCACGGTCTCGGCCAGCGGCACCAGCGGCTTGGCCGGGTACGGCCAGGCGTCGAGGTCCATCAGGGTGTGCTTGCGGACCCGGAACGGGATGCCGGGACGGTTGGGCACGACGGCCTCGATGGTGCCGTCGGCGGCGTACGTGACGTCGTAGAAGCGCGGCACGTAGATGTTGCCGCTGACCGCGAGCCGGCGGAGCACCTCGTCGCGGCCGCCGGGGCGGCCCTCGGCCTTCCAGTCGCGGACCACCTCGGAGATCGCGAGCACGACCTCCTCGCCGTCACCGAGGACGGCGGCGTCGAGGAAGTCGGCGATCGGCTCGGGGTTGAACGCGGCGTGGCCGCCGGCGAGCACGATCGGGTCGTCGTCGGTGCGGTCGACGCGCGTGCAGCGGGATGCCGGCGAGGTCGAGGGCGTTGAGCATGTTGGTGTAGCCGAGCTCGGTGGAGAAGCTCAGGCCGAACACGTCGAAGGCGCGCACCGGGCGGTGCGCGTCGACGGTGAACTGCGGGATCGGGCCCTCGGCGTCGCCGGTGCGCATCAGCTGCTCCATGTCGGGCCAGACCGCGTAGGTGCGCTCGGCGACGATCCAGTCGCGCTCGTTGAGCACTTCGTAGAGGATCTGCACGCCCTGGTTGGGCAGCCCGACCTCGTAGGCGTCGGGGTACATCAGCGCCCAGCGGACCGTCTCGCCCTCGGGGCGCAGTCCCAGTCCTTGACGCGTGGAGTTCAGCTCGCCGCCGACGTACTGGATCGGCTTCGACACCGACGGGAGCCGGGGCTCGAGCCGGGGGAAGACGCTGACGGGCGCGGACATGCAACTACCTCGCAGAGCTGGGTTAGATCTTGGGGGGAAGCACCCAGGGTACGACGCTGCGGGGCAGCGGAGCGAACCGTCAGTCGCCGTCGGCGGCCAGCTCCTCCAGCGCCTTGCGCGCGACCACCAGCTCCTCCTGGGCCAGGGCGATCAGGTCCTCGAGCCCGGCGACGCCGTAGCGGTTGGCCACCCCATGGACGGCCTCGGCGATGTCCGGCTCGATCTCGCGGTCGCTCATGCATCCATCCAAACAGATCTACGGCGCCTGCTCCGCGCGCGCCGCGACGCTCGCGGACGTCGCCCGCAGCTCGACGGGCGGGAGCAGCAGCAGGATCAGGAACGCGAGGACGCCGACGCCGGCCGCGAGCATGAAGACCAGGTCCATCGACTCGGCGAAGCCGACCTTGAACGGGTGCGCGAACGCCGGTGGCAGCTTCTCGATGAACGAGGAGTCGTCCTGGATCTGCGCGATCGTCGACGGGTCGAGCACGTGTCCCTCGGCCACGGTCTGCTGCCACTCGGGCGTCTGCGACTCGGCCTCGATCGCGTCCTGGATGTTGCCGCCGAGGGTGCCGAACAGCACCGACAGGAAGACCGCGACACCGAGGGTGCCGCCGATCTGGCGGAAGAACGTCGCCGAGCTGGTGGCGACGCCGATCTCGGTCGGCGGCACGGCGCTCTGCACGATCAGCAGGAGCGGCTGCATGCAGTTGCCGAGGCCCAGGCCGAGCACCAGCATCGACAGGCTGACCCACACCATCGGGGTGTCGGCGCCGCAGAGCGACAGCAGGAACAGCCCGACGACGATCACCGCCGAGCCGACGATCGGGAACAGCCGGATGTGGCCGGTCCGGGAGATCACCTGGCCGGACGCCGATCGAGCCGATCATCAGCCCGACCACCATCGGCAGCATCAGCAGGCCGGCCTCGGTCGGCGAGGCGCCGTGCACGATCTGCATGTACAGCGGGAGCAGCATGATGCCGCCGAACATCGCCATGCCGACGATCACGCTGGCCGCGATCGTGACCGCGGCCGGCCGGATCCGGAAGATCCGCAGCGGGATCAGCGCCGCGTCGCCCATCGCCCGCTCGGCGAGCACGAACGCGACCAGGCCGAGCGCGCCGATGACGTACGCCGCGACCGACTGCGGCGAGTCCCAGCCCCACTGCCGGCCCTGCTCGGCGACGGTCAGCAGCGGCACCAGGCAGACGACCAGGGCGATCGCGCCCCACCAGTCGATGCGGACGTGCCGCGGGGTGTGGTGGATGTGCAGGGTGCGGTAGACGACCAGCAGCGCGACGATGCCGATCGGGACGTTGACCAGGAACACCCAGCGCCAGCCGTCGATCGCCGAGGATCATCGCCTGCCCGGCGAAGAACCCGCCGATCAGCGGGCCGAGCACGCTCGACGTACCGAACATCGCCATGAAGTAGCCGGTGTAGCGAGCCCGCTCGCGCGGCGACACGATGTCGCCGATGATCGCGAGCACCAGCGTGAACAGGCCGCCGGCGCCGAGTCCCTGGAACGCGCGGAACGCCGCGAGCTGGTACATCGACGTGCGCGAACGAGCACAGCGCCGAGCCGATGATGAAGACCGTGATCGCGAACATGAAGAGCTTCTTGCGACCGTAGTTGTCGCCGAGCTTGCCGTAGATCGGCGTCGTGATCGTCGCGGTGATCAGGTACGCCGTGGTCACCCACGCCTGCATCGACAGCCCGTTGAGGTCGTCGGCGATGGTGCGGATCGACGTGCTCACGATCGTCTGGTCGAGGGCGCCGAGGAACATGCCGAGCATCAGCCCGGACAGGATCGTCAGGATCTGTCGGTGGGTGTACTCCCCCGAGTGGTCCGGTCCGGCTTCGGTGCCGGTCAGCGCCTTGTCCGTCATCGTCGCTCAGCGTAGAGGCGCACGCCGTACCGGCCTCCGTAGGGTTCCACCATGAGCACCGGCACCCAGCAACGGTCCGCATGGACGACGTGGACGACCTGGGCGCCGTTGCTGGCGATGGTGGTGCTGGTCGCGTCGTGGGGCCGCCACCCCGGACCGCTCGTGGCGTCGGTGATCGCGGTCTTCCTCGTCGGCGCGGTGCTGGCCGCGGTGCACCACGCCGAGGTCGTCGCGCACCGGGTGGGCGAGCCGTTCGGGTCACTGGTGCTGGCGGTCGCGGTGACCGTCATCGAGGTGGCGCTGATCGTGACGCTGATGGTGACCGGCAGCGGCGACACGTCGGCGCTGGCACGGGACACCGTGTTCGCGGCCGTGATGATCACGCTCACCGGCATCGCCGGGCTGTCCCTGGTGGTCGGTGCGGTGAAGCACCACCTCGCGGTGTTCAACCCGGAGGGCAGCGGGGTCGGCGCTGAC
The DNA here is from genome assembly GCA_963716655.1 of uncultured Actinomycetota bacterium. GTDB lineage: Bacteria > Actinomycetota > Actinomycetes > Propionibacteriales > Nocardioidaceae > Nocardioides. The sequence continues at coordinate 101,164 of CAVQTV010000003.1, forward strand.
GACCGTGGTCGCGCTGGCGACGCTGACGCTGGTGCTGCCGCGCTTCACCACGACCACGCCCGGGCCGGAGTTCTCGCCCGCACAGCTGGCGTTCGCCGGCGATCGCGTCGCTGACGCTCTACGGGATCTTCGTGTTCACCCAGACCGTCAAGCACCGCGACTTCTTCCTGTCCAGTCGAGAACGACGACGCCGACGCCGCACGCCGACGGCACGCCGACCCGACCGCCAGGCCGCGCTGATCAGCCTCGCCCTGCTCGCGATCGCACTGGTCGGTGTGGTCGGGCTGGCGAAGGTCGAGTCGTACTCGATCGAGGACGCTGGTCGCGAAGGCCGGGCTTCCCGCACTCGTTCGTCGGCGTGGTGATCGCGCTGCTCGTGCTGCTGCCGGAGTCGATCGCGGCGGTCCGCTACGCCGCCCGCAACGAGGTGCAGACCAGCCTCAACCTCGCCTACGGCTCGGCGATGGCCGAGCATCGGCCTCACCATCCCGACGATCGCGGTCGCGTCGATCTGGCTGGACGGCCCCCTGGTGCTCGGCCTCGACCCGGTCCAGATCGTGCTGCTGACGGTCTCGGTGATGGTCTCGGTGCTGACCGTCGTCCCCGGCCGCGCCAAGTCGCTCCACGGCTACGTGCTCCTGGTGCTGCTGGCCGCGTTCGTGTTCCTGGCGATCAACCCCTGACGAGCACCCGCGCCGGCATCGTGTAGCGGGTGGGCAGCACGGCGTTCGAGCGCAGGTGGATGTTCTGCAGCAGCCCGATCGCGAGCATGCCCGGCGAACATCGAGCTGCCGCCGTACGACACGAACGGCAGCGGTACGCCGGTGACCGGCATGATGCCCAGGCACATGCCGACGTTCTGGAACGCCTGGAAGCCGAACCAGCAGGCGATGCCGGCCGCGGCCAGCCGGCCGAAGACGTCGTCGGTGCGGGTGGCGATCGCCAGCGCCCGCCAGATCACCAGCGCCGAGCAGCGCGATCAGCACGCCGGCGCCGAGCAGCCCGAGCTCCTCCCCCGCCACGGTGAACACGAAGTCGGTGTGCTGCTCGGGCACGAACCCGGCGCGGGTCTGCGAGCCGTCGAACAGCCCCTGGCCGAACAGCCCGCCGTTGCCGACCGCGATCCGGGCCTGCTCGACGTTGTAGCCGGCGCCGCGCGGGTCGAGGTCGGGGTTGGTGAACGCGAGGAACCGGTCGACCTGGTACTGCTTGAGGACGCCCGCCGCGATCGCGGCGCACGCGGCGGTCACCGCGCCACCGGCGAGCAGCGCCAGCCAGCGGCGCGGGGCGCCGGAGACCGCGATCACGCCGAAGACCGTGGCCGACAGCACCAGCATCGTGCCGAGGTCGGGCTGGAGCAGGATCAGCGCCGCCGGCAGGCCCGCGATCGCGAGCATCCCGACGACGTCGCCCACACTCCCGCCAGGCCGCCCGCGGCGTACGTCGGCGCGCTCGGCGACCCACAGCGCCATCCCGATCACCACCGCGAGCTTGGCGAACTCCGACGGCTGGATCGACATCCCGCCGAGCATGCAGCCAGGACCGCGACCCGTTGACCGTCGGTGCCCATGGTCAGCACCAGCACCAGCCCGGCGATCGACGCGACGTAGACGAGCGGCGCGACGATCCGCACCCACCGGTGGTCGGTGGCGAGCACCAGCACCATCAGCACCAGGCCGATCGCGACGTTGACCAGCTGCTTCTTCAGGTACGCCGTGGGGTCGCCGCCGGTGAGGTCGTCGCGGTGCGTCGTCGCCGACCACACCAGCAGGCTGCCGAAGAGCACCAGGCCGAGCACGGCGAGCATCAGGATCCAGTCGATCCGGGGCGCCTTGATCACGTCAGCGCTCCTTCCGTGCCGGCGGCAGGATGGTGCCGTCCTTCATGAACGTGGGCAGCCGCTTCGGCGGGGTGACGCCGGGGATCGCGGCCTGGTCGGGGTTCACGTCCATCCCGTCGATGCCGTAGAGCGTCTCCCAGATCGCGCGGACCGCCGGGCCGGAGGTGCCCGGAGCCGGTGCCGCCCTGGCTGACCATCATCACGACGACGTAGTCGTCGGAGTACGACGCGACCCACGACGTCGACTGCTTGCCGTGGACCTCGGCGGAGCCGGTCTTGCGAGCGGATCTGCACCTCGTCGAGCGGGAAGCTCGCCCATCCGCCAGGCCATCGTGCCCTGCCGGGTGACGCCCTTGAGGGCGGTGTCGATGTAGGCGAGCGTCGACCTCGGCACGTCGACCGTGCCCGCCTTCTTGGGCTGGATCTCGCGGATCACGGTGCCGTCGGGGCCGACGATCGCCCGGCCGATCCGCGGCGCGTAGAGCGTGCCGCCGTTGGCGAGCGCGGCGTACGCCCGGGCCAGCTGGAGCGGGGTGACGATGGTGTCGCCCTGGCCGATCGCGAAGTTCACGGCGTCGCCGGCCCGGTAGGCGTAGCCCTCGACGCAGAACTCGCGGGCGAAGAGGTAGACGAAGTCGCTGATCCCCTCGTTGGCGGCGGAGTCCTGCGGCTTGTCGGCGATGCCGCAGTAGTAGTCCTTCATCGCCTCGTAGTACTCGCGCTTCCACTCCCGGTCGGCGATCCGGCCGGACGCCTCGCCCGGGCAGGTCGATGCCGGTCTCGGAGCCGAAGCCGAACTTCTTGGCCTCGGCGACCAGCGGGTCCTTGGCGTCCACGTCGGCGACGTCGGAGCCGTAGCGCTGCCAGAAGTCGAGGCCGACCCGGTAGAAGAAGGTGTTGCAGGAGACCTCGAGCGCCTTGTCGAAGCCGATGTAGCCGTAGGCGCCGGACTCGTAGTTCTTGAACACCCGGTTGCCGACCTGGAGGCCCGAGGAGCAGTTGAGCCGGGTCGTCGGGCGTGTACCCGTGGGTGAGCGCGCCGGCGGTCATGAACGGCTTCCACGTCGAGCCCGGGCGCGAACTGGCCCTGGGTGGCCCGGCCGAGCAGCGGGGTGCCGGCCGCCTCGGAGTAGAGCCGGGCGAGCTGCTTCTTGGTGATGCCGCCGACCCAGACCTCCGGGTCGTACGTCGGCTGGCTGGCCATCGCGACGATCCGGCCGGTGTCGGCCTCCATCACGATCGCGGCGCCGGAGTCGGCGTCGTAGTTGCGGCCGGTGACCGTGTCGAGGGTCCCCCGCGCGGTCTGGATGGTCTGCGCGAGCTGCCGCTCGACCACGCGCCTGCACGCGGGCGTCGATCGAGGTGACCAGGGTGTCGCCCGGCTCGCCGGCGACCTCGCCGTCGTCGCCGAGCACCCGGCCCATCGAGTCGACCGCGACGCTCTGGTAGCCGGGCATCCCGCGCAGCCAGCGGTCGTACTCCTTCTCGACGCCGGCGCGGCCGACCGACGACGCGCCGTTGACGCGACGCGTCGTCGTTCTCCTGCGCCCGGTCGTACTCCCCCTCGGTGATCGGGCTGAGGTAGCCGAGCACGTGCGCGAGGTTGACGCCGTACGGCTTCGGGTAGGCGCGCACGCTCTGCTGCTCGGCGACCACCGCCGGGTAGTCCTCGGGCTGCTCGAGGATCCGCAGCGCGACCCGCTGCGCGACGTCGGCGGCGATCGGGACCGGCTGGTACGGCGAGCCGTTCCAGCAGTTCCGCCACGCTGCCGTCTCGCCGCAGGTGACAGCTCGCGGATCCGGCACGGACGTCGACGACGCCGGCGACCCGGTCGAGCAGCAGGCCCTGCTGGCGCTCGGTCATCTTGTCGAGCACGTTGCGGTCGACCGAGACGACCCACGACATCCGGTTGGCGACCAGCGGCCGGCCCTTGTCGTCGACGATCAGGCCGCGCTGCGGCTGGACGACGATCTCGCGGACCGACTGCGACGCCGCCTGCGCGTGGTACTCCTCGCCGTCGACGACCTGGAGGTAGTAGAGCCGCACGAAGCAGGGTCGCGAACAGCGAGAACACCAGCGCCTGGATGACGACCAGGCGAAGCCGTCCGGAGCGCGGAGCCAGAAGGATTCATCGGCTACGCCAGCGCGCGGTCGGGTTCGAGCCGGCGGAACATCGCCATCACCGGCGGCAGCACGAACGGCGTGAGCAGCAGGTCGAAGAGCACCGAGACACCGATCACCTGGAGCAGCTCGGGGATGCCGACGGCGGGGTCGTCGAGCAGCATCCCGCTGAGCGCGAAGATCGAGGTGCCGACGAACGACGACGCGGCGACGGTGACGACGACGGTGGCCGCCGTCGGCCGCTCGTCCTGGCGGACCCGGCCGGCGACGTACCCGACCACGACCAGGGCGAGCGCCCAGCGACCGGCGATGTGGTCGGCGGGCGGGGCCAGGTCGAGCGCGACGCCGGCGGCGAAGCCGAGCACCGCGGCGAACTGCGGGCCGCGGGTCAGCGCGGCGCCGACGACGACGAGCAGGCAGAGGTTGGGCACGATCCCGTCCCAGGACAGGTGCGAGAACACCGAGACCTGGAGGACCAGCGCGACCGAGACCGCGACGACGGCAACGAGCGTGCGGAGCGAGCGTTCATCGCAGCGTCCCGTCGGCCTCGATGATCGACCGGTCGCTGGCCGTGCCGGCGGGCACGACGACGCCGACCAGGTCGAGGGCGCCGAAGTCGACGAACGGCTCGATCACCGCACGCTGCGAGGTCTCGCGCAGGCTGCTGTAGACGCTGGTGACCCGGCCGACCGGCACGCCGGAGACGTACGGCCCGGCCGCCTCGCTCCCCCACGTGACGACGGTGTCGTGCTTGGCGGGGACGGCGGTGTCGTCGACGAGCTCGAGGTCGAGGCGGCCGTCGCTGCCGAGGTCGCCGCGGCCGTGCAGCAGGCCGACCTCCATGCTCTGGCCGACCCGGCCGCCGACGACCGAGTCGGTGTCGATGATGAGCAGCACGGTGGCGGTGCTGCGGGTGACCCGCAGGACCCGGCCGACCAGCCCGTCGTTGTTGAGGACGGTGAGGTCGGGGCGCAGCCCGGCGTCGGAGCCGGCGTCGATGGTGACCGTGTGGGAGAACGACTGCGACGGGCCGAGCCCGACCACCCGCGCCGGGACGAGGGAGTAGCCGAGGCTCGGCCGCGGCGGCGGTCAGGCCGTCGTACTCCTCGAGCCGGTTGCGGTCGTAGTCCTGGGTGGCGACCTCCGAGCGCAGCTGGGAGTTCTCGGCCTGGAGCTCGATCAGGTCCTCGCGCATCGAGTCGTGGGTCTGGAACCAGTCGGGCACGGCCGTGAACGGGCGGACAGCGCGGTCGCGGTCGTCACCTCGACCGGGCCGAACACCTCACCGACGGCGCGGCGGGCGGAGTCGACCGGCCCGTCGGCCTGCGGCAGTCGAGCGTCATCAGGCTCAGGCAGGCGAGCACCAGGGCGACCAGCGAGTGCCGGGCGACGGCTTCTGCCGGCCCGGCGCCGCGCCAGCGCTTCTCCTTCATCGCCGCGCCTCTGGTCGCTGACCAGCACCTGCTGGAGGGCCTCGAACTCCTCGACGCACTTGCCGGCGCCGAGGACGACCGAGGTGAGCGGGTCGTCGGCGACGTGCACGGGCATGCCGGTCTCGTGCCGGATCCGCTCGTCGAGGCCGCGCAGCAGCGCGCCGCCGCCGGTGAGCACGATGCCGCGGTCCATGATGTCGCCGGCCAGCTCGGGCGGGGTCTGGTCGAGGGTGGCGCGGACGGCGTCGACGATCGTGTGCAGCGGCTCCTCGATCGCCTGGCGCACCGCGGCGCTGGAGACGACGACGGTGCGCGGCAGCCCGGACACCATGTCGCGGCCGCGGATCTCGGCCTCGGGCTCGTCGGTCATCGGGAACGCCGAGCCGAGGGTCATCTTGACCTCCTCGGCGGTGCGCTCGCCGAGCATCAGGGAGTGCTCCTTCTTCATCCACGCGACGATCGCCTGGTCCAGGTCGTCGCCGGCGGTGCGCACGGACAGGCTGGTGACGATGCCGCCCAGCGAGATGACGGCGACCTCCGTCGTACCGCCGCCGACGTCGACGACCATGTTGCCGGTCGGCTGGTGCACGGGCAGCCCGGCGCCGATCGCCGCGGCCATCGGCTCCTCGACGATGTAGACCCGGCGGGCGCCGGCCTGGTAGCCGGCCTCCTTGACCGCGCGCTGCTCGACGGCGGTGATCCCGCTCGGCACGCAGATCACCATCCGCGGCTTGGCGAAGTAGCGCCGGCGGTGCACCTGCTGGATGAAGTACCGCAGCATCTGCTCGGTGGCCTCGAAGTCGGCGATCACGCCGTCCTCGAGCGGGCGGATCGCGGTGATGTGGTCGGGCGTGCGCCCGATCATCCGCTTCGCCTCGTGGCCGACCGCGAGGATCTCGCCGGTGGTGTCGTTGAGCGCGACCACGCTGGGCTCGTCGAGCAGCACGCCCTTGCCGCGGACGTAGACCAGCGTGTTGGCGGTGCCGAGGTCGACGGCCATGTCGCGGCCGATGAAGCTGTTCGCCATGGGTCGCCCTTGTCGCTGTTGCGCACGGTGGTGCTGGTGGGGAAGAAGTGACAACAGGCTACGAAGGCGCGACGCAGCCCCCGGGGAGGACACGCGGCCTCACCCGTGCGGAATTCGCGCACGCGGCGGAACGCCGACTCGCGGATCGACTCAGAGGGTGGGGAACCAGATCCCGATCTCGCGCGCGGCCGACTCCTCGGAGTCCGAGCCGTGCACGAGGTTCTGCTGGACCTTCAGGCCCCAGTCGCGGCCGAGGTCGCCGCGGATCGTGCCCGGGGCGGCCACCGTCGGGTCGGTCGCGCCGGCCAGCGAGCGGAAGCCCTCGATGCACCGCTCGCCCTCGAGCACCATCGCCGACCACCGGGCCGGAGAGCATGAACTCGACCAGCGGCTGGTAGAACGGCTTGCCCTCGTGCTCGGCGTAGTGCTCGGCGAGCAGCTCGGGCGTCGCCGAACGCAGGTCGAGCGCCACGAGGGCGTAGCCCTTGGCCTCGATGCGGCGGATGATCTCGCCGACCAGGCCGCGGCGGACGGCGTCGGGCTTGAGCAGGACGAGCGTGCGCTGGGTCATGGCCAGACCCTACAAAGCCTCCGCCCGGCGTACGACGTCGGCCGGGACCGGACCGGACGAGTCGGCGTCCGGCACCGGCTCCCCCACCACCCGGCGGAGCGGGATGTGCGCCGCCCCAGACCCCGGCCTCGACGTCCTCGGGCTCGTCGACCGGGCCGCCGGCGCGCGCCTTCATCGACGCCTCGTGGAGCGGGACGGCGAGCACCGCGGTGGCGGCCAGCTCCTTGCGGGTGTGCGCCCGCAGCGTCGCCGAGCGCCCCGGGATCATGTGGTCGACGATCAGGTCCAGCGCGTGCGCGCGCTCGGCGTCGTCCTCGACCAGCCGGGCCGCGCCGATCACGACGGCCGAGCGGTAGTTCATCGAGTGGTGGAACGCCGAGCGCCCGGCGACCAGCCCGTCGAGCTCGGTGACGGTGACGCAGACGGTGGTGTCGGTGGAGGCGCGCAGCCAGCCGGCGGCGACCGAGCCGTGCACGTAGAGCGTGCCGTCCTCGTCCGGCCCGTCGAGGTCGACGGCGAACGCGGTCGGCAGCACCAGCGGGTGGCTCTGCCCGTCCTGGCGAGGTTCACGCCGAGGTGCGCGACCAGGGCGTCGGCGAGCAGCCGGTGCAGCTCGGTGCGGTCCTCGACCATCCGGTTGCGGCCGCGGCCGACCGTCGTGCGGGGCGTGGGAGAGAGCGAAGTGCAGTGGTCACGGGACTAGCCTGACCGACAAGTGGCCTGGACGCACGGGCCAATCCGACGTCAGTTCAACAGGACACTTCCGATGAGCACCCTCCCCGTCACCCTCGACCGCACCGCCGCCGGCTCGCTCGGCCGCCCAGCTCTCCGGCCGGATCCGCGAGCTGGTCGTCGCCGGCACCCTGGCCCGCGGCGACCGGCTCCCGAGCAGCCGGGCGCTCGCCGCCGACCTCGGCGTGAGCCGCTCGGTGACCGAGCAGGCCTACGAGCAGCTGCTCGCCGAGGGCTGGCTGGAGGCCCGGCGCGGCGCCGGGCACGTTCGTCGCCGCCACCGGCGCCGTGCCCGCCGACCGCTCCGCGGCGGCGCAGCGCGCCGGCCGCCGCCGACCTGGTCCGCCTCGACGCCGGGACGCCGTGGATCGACCCGCGGCACGCGGCCGGCTGGCGCCGGGCCTGGCGGGAGGTGTCGACCGCCCGGCCGCCGCGGGGGTACGACGACCCGCGCGGCCTGCCCGAGCTGCGCGCCGCGCTCGCCGAGCGGCTGGGCCGCACCCGCGGCCTGGCCGTCGACCCGGACGAGGTGGTGCTGACCAACGGCACCACCGACGCGCTGCGGCACCTGCTCACCGTGCTGCCGCCCGGACCGGTCGCCCTCGAGGACCCCGGCTACCGGGCCGCCGTCGAGACGGTCCGCGGCGTGGCCCGCGAGATCCGCGACCTGCCCGCGCTGGCGCCGGTGACCGACCTGACCGGGGTGGCGGCGGCGTACGTGACGCCCGCCCACCAGCACCCGCTCGGCCGGGTGATGCCCGGCGCCGGACCGGGTCGCGCTGCTCGACGCCGCCCGGGCGGCCGGCGCGCTCGTGGTCGAGGACGACTACGACTCGGAGTTCCGCTACGACGTCGCGCCGGTCCCGGCGCTGGCCAGCCTCGACCGGTCCCGGGTCGCCTACCTCGGCACCGCCGCGAAGTCGGTCGCGCCCTCGCTGCGGCTGGGCTGGCTGGTCGCGCCGCCGGACGTGCTCGACCTGGTCAACGCCCGCCGCCTGATCACCCACGAGGGCGCGCCCTGGCCGGTGCAGCGCGCGTTCCTCGCGCTGCTGCGCGACGGGTACGTCGACAAGGTGGTGCGCACCGCGCGCCGGGTGTACGCCGACCGGGCGCCGCGGGTCGCGGCCGCGCTGTCGCCGTACGCCGAGCTGGCCGGGCCGCTCGCCGGGATGTACTCGACCTGGCTGCTCCCCCAGGCCGACGCGCTGCGCGCCCGGGAGGCCGCGCGGCGGGCCGGGTTCGAGGTGAACCTGCTGTCCGACTACTGCCGGACGCGCGACGCTGACCGGGCTGGTCGCTCGGCTTCGGCGGGGTCACCGACGACGGAGCTGGACCGGGCCCTGGCCGCGGTGGTCGTCAGGCCTCTGAGTCGGCTGACGTCGTCGAACGCGGCGAACGCCGCGGCGCGCTCGCGCTCGATCTTGCGACCGAGGAAGTACGCCGAGCCCCAGAGCAGCGCGAAGATGCCGCCGAGCACGAACATCAGCGGGATCACGAAGCCGAGGCCGATCGCGGCGCCCTGGATCACCCAGCCGAGGCTGTAGGCCCACTCCGCTGCGCAGCATGCCGGCGAGCAGCAGGCAGACGAACGCGAGCCCGAGCCCGATCCACGAGCGCGGTGGCGGTGTCGACGTCGGCGACGCTGATCATCACCGGCGTGGTCAGGCCGAGGGTGATCGCCTCGAGGCTGAGCACCGCGGCGCACATGCCGCGGCGCGGCGACCGGGCCGGTCTCGCTCATCGCTTCGCTCCGGCCGGACCAGCAGCGAGCGGGCCTCGCCGACGGTGACGACCGACCCGGTGACCAGCACGGCGCCGGACCCGAGCGGGTCGCCGAACGCCTCGCCGGCCTCGGCCAGGGTCGCGGCCGCCTCGATCGCGTCGGCCAGCCGGGGCGTGACCGAGACCCGGTCCTCGCCGAAGATCTCGCGCGCCGACGGCGGCGAGCTGCTCGGCCGGGCAGCGCGCGGTCGGTGGAGTTCTGGGTGCAGACGACGTGGGCGAGGTGCGGCTCGAGCGCCGCGAGCAGGCCCTCGTGGTCCTTGTCCGCCATCACGCCGATCACGCCGATCAGCGGGGAGAACGTGAAGGAGTCCTCGAGCGCGGCACCGAGCGCCTCGGCGCCGTGCGGGTTGTGCGCGGCGTCGAGCACGATCGTCGGGCTGCGCCGGACGATCTCGAGGCGGCCGGGCGAGGTCACCTCGGCGAACGCCGCGCGCACGACGTCCTCGTCGAGCGGCTGGTCGCCGCCGAACGCCTCGACCGCGGCCAGCGCGACCGCGGCGTTCTGCGCCTGGTGGGCGCCGTAGAGCGGCAGGAACACGTCGTCGTACCGCGCCCGCAGGCCCTGCAGCGAGAGCATCTGGCCGCCGACCGCCGGGGTCCGCGCGATCGACGCCGAAGTCGAGGCCCTCGCGGACGACGGTCGCGCCGACCTCGGCGGCCCGCTCGAGGAGCAGCACGGCGACGTCGGGCTCCTGCTCGGCGAGCACCGCGATCGAGCCGGGCTTGATGATCCCGGCCTTCTCGAGCGCGATGTCGGCGGCGTTGTCGCCGAGGTACGCCGCGTGGTCGACCGCGATCGGCAGCACGACCGCGACGGCGGCGTCCACGACGTTGGTCGCGTCCCACGAGCCGCCCATGCCGACCTCGACGACGGCGACGTCGACCGGGGCGTCGGCGAACGCGGCGTACGCCATCCCGACGACGGTCTCGAAGAACGACAGCGGGTGGTCCTGGTCGGCGTCGACCAGCTCGGTGTACGGCGCGACGTCGTTGAACGCGCGCACGAAGTCCTCGTCGCTCAGCGGCTCGCCGTCGACGGAGATCCGCTCGCTCATCCGCTCGACGTGCGGGCTGGTGAACCGGCCGGTGCGCAGGTCGAGCGCGCGCAGCAGGGTGTCGATCATCCGCGACGTCGAGGTCTTGCCGTTGGTGCCGGTCAGGTGGATGACCGGGTAGCCGCGCTGCGGGTCGCCGAGCACCTCGGTGAACGCCAGGATCCGGTCCAGCGACGGCTCCAGCCTGGTCTCCGGCCAGCGGGACAGCAGGGCGTCCTCGACCTCGTCGAAGGTCTGGGCCAGTCGGGGCGCTTCGGGGCTGTCACTCATCGTGGGTCGAGTCTAGGGATGGACAAACCGGTGACAGAAAGTGGAACAGGTTCTAGGTTGCTCGGCATGAAGACCACCGTCGCCGTCGTCAACGGGCCTGGCCAGGACTTCCTCTTCGAGGAGGTCGAGATCGACGGCCCCCGGGCCGACGAGGTGCTGGTGCGGATCGTCGCCACCGGGCTCTGCCACACCGACCTCTCGCTGCGCGACACGCTGCCCGCCGAGATGTTCCCGCGGGTCTTCGGGCACGAGGGCGCGGGCGTCGTCGAGGAGGTCGGCGCCGACGTCACCGGCATCGAGGTCGGCGACCACGTCGTGCTCAGCCTGGCGTCCTGCCGCACCTGCGCGAAGTGCACGTCCGGGCAGGCCGGCTACTGCGACCAGACCATGATGCTCAACTACATGGGCTTCCGGATGGACGGCTCGACGTCGTACACCCGGGCCACCGGGCCGGTCTACGGCCACTTCTTCGGCCAGTCCTCGCTGTCGCCGGCACGCGGTCGTGCCTGGCGAGCAGCGTCGTCGTCGTCGACAAGGACGCTCGACCTGACCAAGGTCGCGCCGTTCGGCTGCGGCTTCCAGGCCGGCGCCGGCGCGGTCCTCAACGTCGCCCAGCCCGGCCCCGACGACAGCGTCGTCGTGTACGGCGTCGGCGCGGTCGGCCTCGCGGCGGTCGCCGCTGCGAAGGCCAGCGGCGTCGAGACGATCATCGCGGTCGACCTGATGGCCAGCCGGCTCGAGGCCGCCGAGAAGCTCGGCGCGATCGGCGTGAACCCGTCCGACGCTCGGCGACGTCTCCGTGGTCGACAGGGTCAAGGAGCTCACCGGCGGCGGCGCGTCGTACGGCGTCGAGACGACCGCGGTGCCCGCCGTGATCAAGCAGGCCGCCCAGTCGCTGCGGCGTCCAGGGCACGCTGGTCGTGCTCGGCCTCGACATGAACCAGCCGGAGTTCCCGGTCGACGCGATCGACATCCTCCAGAACGGCAAGATCATCCGCGGCTCGGTCGAGGGCGACTCCGACCCGCTGGAGATGGTGCCGCGGATGCTGCGGATGAACGCCGAGGGCACGTTCCCGCGTCGACGAGCTGGTGACGACGTACCCGTTCACCGAGATCAACACCGCGATCGCCGACGTGCTCGCGGGCAAGGTGGTCAAGCCGGTCCTCGTCTGGTGACAACTTTCGTGGCGCGCCGCCTCGTCTTGCGGACGAAGGGGTGATCCATGAACGAGGCTCAGACGGTGACCGAGCACCCGGCGTCCGCGACCGCGGACTTCGAGGCGTTCGTCGCCGCGCGCTCCACGGCGCTGTGGCGCAGCGCGTACCTGCTCACCGGTGACCCGCACCGGGCCGAGGACCTGCTCCAGACGGCGCTGGTGAAGGCCTGGCGGCGCTGGGACAAGATCACCCGCCGCGAGGCGGCCGAGGCCTACGTCCGCGCGGCGATCGCGTCGACCTACACCGACTGGTGGCGGCGCCGCTGGAACGGCGAGGTCCCGACCGGCGAGCTCCCCGAGAGCGCCGCCGCGTCGGAGACGACCCGGGTGGACGTACGCCGCGACGTGCTCGCCGCGCTCGCGCTGCTGCCGCGCGGCCAGCGCGCGGTCGTGGTGCTCCGCTACTTCGACGACCTCACCGAGGCGCAGACCGCCGAGGCCCTGGGCGTGAGCGTCGGCACGGTGAAGAGCCAGGCCTCCCGCGCCCTCGCCGCGCTGCGCACCTCCCCGCTCTTCGCAGACAGGAGACCAGTCATGACGCGACACCGACCGGCTGCGCGACCTGCTCGAGCAGGCCGCACCCACCCAGCCCGACCTCGACCCGACGCACGCGGGCCGCCGCCGTGGCCCGCCGCGGCCGGGCCGCCCGGATCCGCGACCGGGCGCTGGTCGGCGCGGCCGCCGTCGCGGTGGTGGCCGTCGCCGTCGCCGTCCCCCTGACCCTGGGCGGCGGCGACGGCCCGGACCAGCGCGACGCCGGCTCCCCGGCCGTCCAGGTCGAGCCGTGCCCGGCCAGCCCCATGGACACGCAGCGACCTCGGCCCGGTGCCGGCCCTCGGCGACGTCGCCGCCGTGCGCAGCTGCCCGGTGAACGGACCCGGCCGGCGACCCGCTGCCGCCCGCCGAGCCGCTCATCGGCGACGACGCCCAGGCGTTCGCCGAGGACGTCGCGGCGCTGCCGGCCTACGAGCTGCCGTCGTTCTGCATGGTCGCCAACGTGATGCCGCGAGCCCTGGGCGCTCGCAGGTCCAGACCGCCGACGGCGAGCTGCTCACGCTCGGCAGCACCGATGCGGGTCTGCAGCGCGGTCACGATCGGCGGAGTCGACCGCGGCGTCGACGAGGTGGTCGCGGCGTTCGAGGGCAACCTCCAGCGGCAGGTCACGTTCGAGCCGAGGGACCTGGAGTGTCCGACGGGCGAGCGTCTTGCCGACGGTGCCGACACCTGGAACGCCTCCTTCGACCCGTCCACGGCGACGGGCGGCGTGCTCTGCTACCGCGGTGATCCGATGGGGGCGACCGAGTACGCCGAGACCGACGGACTGCTGGGCGACGAGGGGTTCGCCATCGTCCGCGACGACCTCGTCGCGGGTCTGCGTCCCGCGAGCGACGGTGGCGGGTGCATCGACACCGGCCCGCAACGGCTGCTCGTCCTGACCGACGACCAGGGCGACCGGGCGGCCTGGATCGACGACCAGTGCACCGGCGAGTTCGTCAGGGCCGGGCGGCTACTGGACGCCGAGCCCGGCCGCCGAGGACGCGATCGCCGACGGCACTCGGCGGTCGGGTCAGCCGATGACCAGGTTCACCATGTCGACGACCGGGCGGTAGCCGAGCGCCTCGTAGATCTTGTTCGAGGTCGGGTTGGCCTGGTCGGTGAACAGGCAGCAGCGCACGCCCTGGTCGACGTACTGCCGGCGAGACCTCGGCGACGGCGCGGCTGGCGTAGCCGCGGCCGCGCTGCTCGCGCGGCGTGTAGACCGGGCCGATCCGGGTGACGCCGTTCGCCGGGAGGTTGGCGCCGGTCAGGTGCACGAGCTCGCCGGCCTCGTCCTCCCACAGCCAGATCACGCCGTCGTCGATCCGCGCGTAGCATGTCCTCCAGCGTGAAGCTCCACCATGCCGTGCGCGCCCGTCGCGGCCGGCCTGCTCGGCGGCCGCCGACGTCGAAGCCGTGGAACCAGGCCAGGCAGAGCTCGGCGTCGTCGCGCGGTGGCCGCGCGCAGCCGGCCGGGCGGCGCCGGCGGCACCGACCAGGTCGCCGAGCTCGAAGAGCCGCAGGTGCTCGTGCACGTGCACCGTCGCCCCCGCGAGCCGGGCGGTCTCGTCGGCGAGCACCCGCGCGGCCGGGCAGCGCGCCGTTGACGCCGCCGACCTCCTCGCCGCGCTCGTGCAGCGCCCGGGCCAGCGCGACCGCGGCGTCGTCCGGCATCGGCAGCACGTAGAGCGGGTACGGCGCGAACGGCGCGGTCCGCATCGCGACCCCGACGACGCTCCCCGGCGTCGTCGCGGGCGACGACCCACCAGCGGTACGGCGCGCCGGCGTACGCGCCCGGCCGGCCGCTGCGCCATCCGCTGGGTCACCGTCGCGATCACCGTCGTCGAGCACCGGGTCCGCGGCCAGGTGCGCCGCGGTCTCGGTCGAGGAAGGCGGCGGGATCGTCGGTGAACTCGAGGCTGGACATGCGCGAAAGTCAGCCAGCCGGCGGCCGCCGCCACAACCGGTTTCTCCGGCGAGCGCCGCTCGCCCTAGGATTTCGTCCATGACCGACACCCAGAGCCAGGCCACGGAGACGACCAGCGCAGACCGACGCGCCGTCGTCGTACCCGAGAAGCCTGCGCTCGAGGGGCTCGAGGCCACCTGGGGCGAGCGCTGGAAGGCGCGAGGACACCTACGCCTTCGACCGCACCCAGCCGCGCGAGAACGTCTACTCGATCGACACCCCGCCGCCGACCGTGAGCGGCAGCCTGCACGTCGGCCACGTGTTCTCCTACACGCACACCGACCTGATCGCCCGCTTCCAGCGGATGCGCGGCAAGTCCGTCTTCTACCCGATGGGCTGGGACGACAACGGCCTGCCGACCGAGCGCCGGGTGCAGAACTACTTCGGCGTCCGCTGCGACCCGTCGCTGCCGTACGACGCCGACTTCACGCCCGCCGGAGAAGCCGGACCCGAAGAAGCAGATCCCGATCAGCCGGCCGAACTTCATCGAGCTCTGCGAGCAGCTGGTCGAGCAGGACGAGGAGGTCTTCGAGCAGCTGTGGCGCACGCTCGGCCTGTCGGTCGACTGGAAGCAGCACTACACGACGATCGGCGCCAAGTCGCAGACCGTCAGCCAGCGCGCGTTCCTGCGCAACTTCGCCCGCGGCGAGGCCTACCTCCAGGAGGCGCCGACCCTGTGGGACGTCACGTTCCAGACCGCGGTCGCCCAGGCCGAGCTCGAGGCGCGCGAGTACGCCGGCGCCTACCACCGGGTCGCGTTCCACAAGCCCGACGGCTCGCCCGTCTACATCGAGACCACCCGCCCCGAGCTGATCCCCAGCGTGGTCGCGCTGATCGCGCACCCCGACGACGAGCGCTACCAGCCGCTGTTCGGCACCACCGTCACCAGCCCGGTCTTCGGCGTCGAGATCCCGGTGGTCGCGCACCCCGCCGCCGAGATGGACAAGGGCGCCGGCATCGCCATGTGCTGCACGTTCGGCGACCTCACCGACGTCACCTGGTGGCGCGAGCTCGACCTGCCGGTCCGCACGCGTGATCGGCCGCGACGGCCGGCTGTCGCGCGAGACCCCGGAGTGGCTGGCGCACGAGCCGGCCGCGACGGCGTACGAGGACCTCAAGGGCAAGACCGCCTTCTCGGCCCGCGAGGCGGTCGTCGCGAAGCTCGCGCGAGTCCGGCGACCTCGACGGCGAGCCCAAGCCCACCCAGCGGATGACGAACTTCTACGAGAAGGGCGACAAGCCGCTCGAGATCGTCGCCACCCGGCAGTGGTACATCCGCAACGGCGGCCGCGACGCCGCGCTGCGCGCGCGAGATGCTCGAGCGCGGCGCCGAGATCCAGTGGATCCCGGCGCACATGAAGCACCGCTACGACAACTGGGTCGGCGGCCTCAACGGCGACTGGCTGATCTCGCGGCAGCGGTTCTTCGGCATCCCGTTCCCGGTCTGGTACCCGCTCGACGCCGACGGCGAGCCCGACTACGACCACCCGCTGCTGCCCCGCGAGGACGAGCTGCCGATCGACCCGTCGACCGACGCCCCGAGCGGCTACACCGAGGACCAGCGCGGCAAGCCCGGCGGCTTCCTCGGCGACCCCGACGTGATGGACACCTGGGCGACCTCGTCGCTGACGCCGCAGATCGCCGGCGGCTGGGAGTCCGACGACGACCTGTGGCAGCGGGTCTTCCCGATGGACCTGTGCACCCAGGCGCACGACATCATCCGCACCTGGCTGTTCTCCCGCGTGGTCCGCGCGCACTTCGAGAACCACGCCGCGCCCGTGGTCGCACGCCCTGGTCTCCGGCTTCATCCTCGACCCGGACCGCAAGAAGATGTCGAAGTCCAAGGGCAACGTCGTCGTCCCGACCGACATCCTCGACAAGTACGGCGCGGACGCCGTCCGCTGGCGGGCCGCGATGGCCCGGCCCGGCCTGGACTCGCCGTTCGACGAGACCCAGATGAAGGTCGGCCGCCGGCTGGCGATGAAGGTCCTCAACGCGTCGAAGTTCGTGCTCGGCGGCGTCGGCGCGACCAGCGTCGAACCCGTTCGAGGTCTCCGAGCCGGTCGACTGCGCGCTGCTCGGCCAGCTCGGCCGAGGTCATCACCAAGGCGACCGACGCGTTCGAGGCCTACGACTACACGACCGCGCTGGAGACGACCGAGAAGTTCTTCTGGGAGTTCTGCGACGACTACCTCGAGCTGGTCAAGGAGCGCGCGTACGACGAGGACGGCGGCGCCGCCACCGCGTCCGCGCGGGCCACGCTCGCGATCGCGCTCGACGTCCAGCTCCGGCTGCTCGCGCCGTTCCTGCCGTACGTGACCGAGGAGGTCTGGTCGTGGTGGCAGGAGGGCTCGATCCACCTGCGCCGCCTGGCCGACCGTCGTCGAGCTGGGCTCGGCCGCGGCCACCGACCCGACCACGCTGGACGCCGTGTCGGCCGCGCTGATCGGCATCCGCGGCGCGAAGTCGAACGCCAAGGTGTCGATGCGCGCCGAGCTGTCCCGCGTGGAGATCTCCGGCCCGGAGGCGCTGGTCCGCGCCGCCGAGCAGGCGGCCGGCGACCTGCGCAAGACCGGCAAGATCACCGGCGACCTGGTGTTCACCGTCGACGAGTCGGCCACCGAGCTGGCGGTCGACGCCGAGCTGGCGCCGGTCGAGGAGTGAGCTAGCGCTCAGGCTCAGGGGCGGTGGCCGTGGCCGCGCAGCGCGTCGGCCAGGGCCTCGAGCAGGTCGCCCACCGAGCGGTCGCGGCCGTGACCGCGGTCGTCGTCGTCATCGTCGTCGTCGTGACCCCCGCCGTGGCCGTTGCCGTGGCCGTCGTCGTCGTCATCGTCGTCGTCGTGACCCCAGCCGTGGCCGTTGCCGTGGCCCCGGTCGTCGTCGTCGCCGTCGTCGTCGTCGTCGTCGTGACCCCAGCCGTGGCCGTTGCCGTGGCCCCGGTCGTCGTCGTCGCCGTCGTCGTCATCGTCGTCCGTCGTCGTGACCCCAGCCGTGACCGTTGCCGTGGCCACCCCAGTTGCTGCGCTCACCGTCGTCGTCACCGTTGTCGTCGGAGTCGTCGTCGCGGTCGGAGTCGCTCGACTGGTGGCCGGACGACCCGTGGTCGTCGTCATCGTCATCGTCGTCGTGGCCCCAGCCCCAGTTCAGGCCCTGGCCGCCCTTGTCGCCGACCCTTGTCGTCGTCCGAGTCGTCGTCCGGGTCGACGACGTCGACCACGTCGTCGACCAGGTCACCGACCGGGTTGCCCGGCACCAGGCCGCGACCGGGCTGGTCGGCGGCGGGCGGCTGCGGGTCGCGGCCGCCGCGGTCGGGCGTGCGGGTGGGGGTGGCGTCCGAGGACTCCTGGGCCTGCTGCGGGGCGGCCTCGCGGGTCGCCGGCGCCTCGGCGGCGATGACCACCGGCGGCTCGGCGGGCTCGGGCGCAGGCTCGACCAGATCCCCGCCGAGCACCTGCTGGGCCAGCATCGGACCGCCGGCGATCGTGGTCACCCCGTGCCGCAGCCAGGCAGGCGCAGCCTCGCTTCGCGCGATGTGGACCATCATGAACATGGTCGTCATCGCCACAAGCACAAACGCGGCGAGCGGTGCCTTGTGGTCACGGAAGAGCCGAGGACGGCGTAGGGGAGTCATCGCGGCAAGTGTCCGGGACGGCAATCGGACGCAACAAGTCGGCGGCGCTCCCAAGGCCGAATATGGCCCGAATGGACTAGCGAATGATGGCCCGGAGTGGCCATCAAGTCCGGAGCCCGCTCAACCGCCCCGTCTGGGGTCCGGTCCGCTCATCTGGACCACCTGGGTCTCGATCGACGAACCGGCTTCGCCGGTTCGTCAGGCCGACTTCTTCTTCTTGGCCTCGGACTCGCGCGGGATCAGGGTCGGCGCGACGTCGTCGGTGACGACCTCGCGGGTGACGATCACCTTGGCGACGTCGCCGCGGGAGGGCACGTCGTACATCACGTGGAGGAGGACCTCCTCGATGATCGCGCGCAGGCCGCGGGCGCCGGTGCCCCGCTCCATCGCCTTGTCGGCGATCGCCTCGATCGCGTCCTGGGTGAACTCCAGCTCGACGCCGTCGAGCTCGAAGAGCTTCTGGTACTGCTTGACCAGCGCGTTGCGCGGCTCGGTGAGGATCTGGATCAGCGCCTCCTGGTCGAGCTTGGTGACGCTCGCGATCAGCGGGAGCCGGCCGATGAACTCGGGGATCAGGCCGAACTTGGTGAGGTCCTCGGGACGCACCAGCGACAGCAGGTCCTCGGCCTCCCGCTCGGCCGCGCCGCGGACCTCGGCGGTGAAGCCGAGGGTCTTCTTGCCGACCCGCTGCTCGATGATGTGCTCGAGGCCGGCGAAGGCACCGCCCACCACGAACAGGATGTTGGTGGTGTCGATCTGGATGAACTCCTGGTGCGGGTGCTTGCGCCCGCCCTGCGGCGGCACCGAGGCGGTGGTGCCCTCGATGATCTTCAGCAGCGCCTGCTGGACGCCCTCGCCGGAGACGTCGCGCGTGATCGACGGGTTCTCGGCCTTGCGGGCCACCTTGTCGATCTCGTCGATGTAGATGATGCCGGTCTCGGCCTTCTTGACGTCGTAGTCGGCGGCCTGGATCAGCTTGAGCAGGATGTTCTCGACGTCCTCACCGACGTAGCCGGCCTCGGTGAGCGCGGTGGCGTCGGCGATCGCGAACGGGACGTTGAGCATCCGCGCCAGGGTCTGCGCGAGGTAGGTCTTGCCGCAGCCGGTCGGGCCGATCACGAGGATGTTGGACTTCGCGACCTCGACGACCTCCTCCTTGCTGTGCTTGCCCGAGATGGGCTGGAGGCCGGCCTGCACCCGCTTGTAGTGGTTGTAGACCGCGACCGCGAGCGACTTCTTCGCCTGCTCCTGGCCGATCACGTAGGAGTTGAGGAACTCGAAGATCTCCTTGGGCTTGGGCAGCTCGTCGAGGCTGACCTCGGTGCCCTCGCTGAGCTCTTCCTCGATGATCTCGTTGCAGAGGTCGATGCACTCGTCGCAGATGTAGACGCCGGGACCGGCGATCAGCTTCTTGACCTGCTTCTGGCTCTTCCCGCAGAAGGAGCACTTCAGCAGGTCGCCTCCGTCACCGATACGTGCCACGGGCGGTCATCCTCCGAATTGGTGCGGGCTGTGCGAGTCGAGCAAGTGGTGCGAAAACCTCCCCGACGGTACCCCGTGCCACCCCGAGTTGGGGGACAGACACGAAGTCTGAACTGGTCCGGGTCGGGTCATCGGGTCAGCCGGCCACGGCCGGGGTGCCCTTGCGGGACTGCGAGCACGGCGTCGATCAGGCCGTACTCGACCGCACCTTCCGGCGGTCAGGATCTTGTCGCGCTCGATGTCGCGGCTGACCTGCTCGAGGTCGCGGCCGCTGTGGTCGCTGATCATCTTCTCGAGCAGCTCGCGCATCCGCAGGATCTCGTTGGCCTGGATCTCGATGTCGGAGGTCTGGCCGAACGTGCCCTCGGTGTAGGGCTGGTGGATCAGGATCCGGCTGTTCGGCAGCGCCAGCCGCTTGCCGGGCGTGCCGGCCGCGAGCAGGATCGCCGCCGCCGAGGCGGCCTGGCCGATGCACACGGTCTGCACGTCGGGCTTGATGAACTTCATCGTGTCGTAGATCGCGGTCAGCGCGGTGAACGAGCCGCCCGGGCTGTTGATGTAGATGCTGATGTCCTGGTCGGGGTTCATCGACTGCAGGCAGAGCAGCTGGGCGATCACGGCGTTCGCGACGTCGTCGCAGATCGGCGTGCCGAGGTAGATGATCCGGTCCTCGAACAGCTTGGCGTAGGGGTCGATGCGGCGGAAGCCGTACGACGTGCGCTCCTCCCACTGCGGGATGTAGTAGTTCATCGAGGGACTCAGGTCCGGCGTGGTCGGGTTGTTCATGGGGCGGTCAGTCCTTCTGGTGGGCCGGGCGGCCCTCGTCGGCGGCCTCGCGGGCGCTCTTGACGACCTGGTCGACCAGGCCGTACTCGCGGGCCTGCTCGGCGGTGAACCAGCGGTCGCGGTCGGCGTCGTTCTCGACCTGCTCGACCGACTGGCCGGTGTGCTCGGCGATCAGCTCGAGCAGCACCTTCTTGATGTGCAGCGACTGCTGCGCCTGGATCTTGATGTCGGAGGCCGAGCCGCCCATGCCGGAGGACGGCTGGTGCATCATGATCCGCGCGTGCGGCAGGGCGTAGCGCTTGCCCTTGGTGCCGGCGCAGAGCAGGAACTGCCCCATCGAGGCGGCGAGGCCCATGCCGACGGTGGCGACGTCGTTGGGGATGTAGTTCATGGTGTCGTAGATCGCCATGCCGGCGTCGACGGAGCCACCCGGCGAGTTGATGTGCAGGAAGATGTCGGCCTCGGGGTCCTCCGCCGAGAGCAGCAGCAGCTGGGCGCAGATCGCGTTGGCGTTCTGGTCGCGCACCTCGGAGCCGAGGAAGACGATCCGCTCGCGCAGCAGGCGCTGGTAGATGTGGTCGTCGAGGACGTTCATGCCCGCGCCACCGTTGAGCGTGAGGGCTGGAGTTCTGGGTCACGAGAGCGACCCTAGCCGCAAGCATCGACAGTTCCACGGGCAATACCCCGCTGTTCGCCGACAGCAGATTTCGGCTCGGTGGTATGAGCTGGGCTATGACTCGGCGGCAGCCTTGAGCCGGGCGACGGTCTCGGCCATGCCGGACTCGAGCTCGTCGGCGTGCCCCTCGGTCCCGCCGAGGAACGCGGTCGCGAACGCGTGGCTCATCCCGGTCAGCTTCCGTCGGCACCGGGCGCCGGTGCACGACCCGGGTGCCCGCGGCCGCCGGCTCGAGCTCCCAGATCCACCGGGCGCCGCTGGACCTGGTGTCCCAGGCCAGGGACCGGCCCGGCTCGACGTCGGCGACCACGCTGCGGGTCGGCCAGATCACGGCCTTGCGGCGGTTGATCCCGAGGTACCACTGACCGACCCGGAGCCCGCCGCGCTTCAGCGGCAGCATCTTCACCAGCTCGGGGCTCCAGTCCGGCATCCGCGAGAAGTCGGTCAGCAGCGCCCACACCCGCTCGGGCGGGGCGGCGACGTCGGTCTCGGCTCGCAGCTCGCGCTGTGCTCGTCCTTGGGCAGTCACGCGAGCCACTCGCGCAGCGCGCGGTGCACCTCGGGGTGGTTGAGCAGCCCGAAGTGGTCGGTGCGGCCCAGGTGCAGCACGGTCGCGCCGGGGAACAGCTGCTGGCCGTAGCGGTCGCGGCCGTACGCCGACGGCACCCGCACCAGCCAGTCGCCGATCACGTGGCCGACCGGGTGTCGCTCGTCGGCCGGTCATCGTGGCGGCGACCAGCCGGTAGCGCGCGTGCGGCAGCGGCGGCACGTCCTCGGCGAGGCCGGCCACCAGGTCGTGCACGCCGACCGAGCGCCAGTCGAGGATCCGGCCGAACGCCGCGGTCTCCGGCAGCCGCCCGAGCCCCCGGCTGCCGTGCCCGATGCCGCGCGCGATCGGCGCGCCGAGGTGCGGCGTGCCGAGCGTGACGACGTCGGAGACGAGGTCGGTCCACGGCTCGTCGGCTGGTCGCTGGCGACCGCGCCGGCCGCCCGCACGATCAGCCCGCCCATCGAGTGCCCGACCAGCGCGACCCGGGTGACCGGCACCGGCCACGCGTCGACCAGCCGCTGCATCAGCGCGGACAGCGCGACGCCGTTCTCGCGCAGGCCGAGGCCGGTGTTGGCGCGCAGGAAGACCGGCGTCCAGCCCTCGTCGGCCAGCATCTCGCCGTACGTCGTGCCGGCGCGCTCGCGCCCGCGGTTCCAGTAGGACTCGTTCTCGCAGAGCCCGTGCAGGAACACGACGACCCGCCCGCTCGCGTCGGGGAACGCCGCGGCCAGGCCCGGTCTCGTCGAGGGGCACGTCGCGCCCGTCGCGCGCGGACCGCCATCGCGATCGCCATCCGCGGCCGCTCGCGCACCAGCCGGTCGCCGATCAGCCCGTTGACCGCCGAGCTCGACGAACCGGCCGCGCGGGCCGTCCTCGAGCCGCGGCCCGACGCCCGGTGTCGGCCACCTTGCCGAGCCCGTACGACGCGGCGCGGAGGCCGAGCCCGACCCCGCCGTACACCGCGGTGGTGATCGCCGCGCCCGGGGTAGCCGCCGAACCGGTCCGCCCAGGCGTCGTGGGTGTCGCGGACGCTGCGCACCACCAGCTCGTCGGCGACCTCGGAGAGCAGCGAGAGCGCGTCGAGCAGCGTGGGTCGCGGCCATGCCGGGAGCCTAGCGGTTCAGTGCACGGTTGTGCACTCACCGATCGCCCGGCAAGTCCTGGCGGCAGCCAGGCAGCGTCCTCGCTGCCAACGACACCCGGTGCCTGGTCGAGTGGGCTACGACCCACGACCAGGCAGGGTCACTCCTCGGTCTCGTCCTCGGCAGCCTCGTCGGCGGCCTCGTCGGCGGCCTCGGCCTCGGGCTCGCCGATGGTGCCGTCGGGGCGCAGGTTCTTCAGCTCGACCACGTTGCCCGACGCGTCCGTGACGACGGCGCGTCTCGACGATCCGGGCCAGCGCCTTGCCGCGCAGGATCTCCTGCACCAGGTCCGGGATGTGGTTGTGCTCGAACATGTGGTTCGCGAACTCCTGCGGGTCCTGACCGGACTGCTGGGCGCGCGCGCACCAGGTGCTCGGAGAGCTCGGACTGGTCGATGCCGAACTCCTCGACCTTGGCGATCTCGTCGAGGATGAACTGGGCGGCGACCGCGTCGCGGACCCGGCGCTCGAGGTCGGCCTCGAACTCCTCCAGGGTCTGGCCCTCGTCCTCGAGGTACTTCTCCATGCGTGATGCCGGCGTAGGCGAGCTGCTGCTCGATGCTCTGGCGGCGGGCGTTGAGCTCGTCGGTGACGATGGTCTCGGGCAGCGGGATCTCGACCTTCTCGAGCAGCTGCTCGAGGACGGCGTCGCGGGCGGCCGCGGCCTGCTCGAGGCGCTTGCCCCGGCCCAGGCGCTCGCGGACGTCGTCGGTCAGCTCGCGCGACGGTGTCGAACTCCGAGGCCATCTGGGCGAACTCGTCGTCGAGCTCGGGGAGCTCCTGCTCCTGGACCTGGCTGACGCTGACCGCGACGTCGACGCTCTCGCCGACCAGGTCACCGCCGACGAGCTGGGAGCCGAAGGTCTTCTCGTCGCCGGCGGCCATGCCGACCAGCGCCTCGTCGAGGCCGTCGAGCATGCCGCCGCGACCGACCTGGTAGGACATGCCGGTGACCTCGGCGCCCTCGATGACCTCGCCGTCCGGTCGGCCTTGAGGTCCAGGACGACGAAGTCGCCGTCGGCGGCCGCGCGCTCGACGTCGATCAGGGTGGCGAACCGCTCACGCAGCGCCTCGACCTGCTCGTCGACGTCGGCGTCGGTCAGCTCGATGTCCTCGACCTGCGCGTGCACGCCGTCGTAGTCGGGGAGGGTGATCTCGGGCGGATGTCGACCTCGGCGGTGAACTCGAGGGCCTCGTTGTCCTCGAACTTGGTCACCTCGATCTCCGGCTGCGCCAGCGGCGGTGAGGGAGTTCTCCTGGAGCGCCTCGACGTACTTCTGCGGGACGACCTCGTTGACGGCCTGGTCGAGGACGGCGCCGCGGCCGACCTGGCGGTCGATGACCGCCGGCGGGACCTTGCCGCGGCGGAAGCCGGGGACGTTGATCTGCTGGGCGATCTTCTTGTACGCCGCGTCGAGGCTCGGCTTGAGCTCCTCGAAGGGCACCTCGACGGTCAGCTTGGCCCGGGTCGGGCTCAAGGTCTCGACGGCGCTCTTCACAGGTTTTCTCCTCTATGATCCAAAGGGGTGCTGGTGCTGCTGGTGCGTCGGGGCGACAGGACTCGAACCTGCGATCTCCTGCTCCCAAAGCAGGCGCGCTAGCCACTACGCTACGCCCCGCCAAGTGGGGCCCGAGCCGCGGTCGGCGCGGTCCGGTCCCTGCTTGGAGCGGATGACGGGAATCGAACCCGCGTAGCCAGTTTGGAAGACTGGGGCTCTACCATTGAGCTACATCCGCGCAGCGCAAAAGCGCGGGTGTCATGGTGCCACATGCCCGCGCGTCGGCCCCAACCGAGGCGACCGTCGCCGTCGTCGCGCTCAGCGGCGGTGGACGAGCACCAGCGCCCGGTCGTCGTTCTCCGAGCCGAGCGCGTCGACCAGCCGGTCCGCGCCGCCGTCGAAGCTGCCGCGCAGCAGTCGCTCGGCCTGGCCGAGCATCCGGTCGATGCCGAGGCCGATGTCGCGGCGCGGGGTCTCGACCATGCCGTCGGTGTAGAGCAGCAGCGCGTCGCCGGGTCGCAGCACGCCGGCGACCATCGTGAACTCGGCGTCCTCGATCAGGCCGAGCACCGGGCCCTCGCCCTCGTGGACGGTCCAGCGGCCGGAGCCGGCGTCGCGCTGGGCGGCCGGCGGGTGCCCGGCCGTGCGCACCTCGAAGGCGCCGGTCTCGGTGTCGAGGGAGAGGTGGATCGCGGTGGCGAAGCCCTCGTCCCAGTCCTGGCGCAGCAGGTAGTCGTTGGCCGCGGGCAGGAACTCCCCCGGCGGCAGCGCGCCGAGCAGGCCGCCGAACGCGCCGGACAGCAGCAGCGCGCGGGTGCCGGCCTGCTCGCCCTTGCCGGACACGTCGACGACGGCGAGCTCGACCCGGTCGGCTGTGCCGCGGCCGGGTCGAGACGACGAAGTCGCCGGCGAACGGCGTACCACCGGCCGAGCGGAGCGCGGTCTCGATCAGCCAGCTCGTCGGTCAGGGCCGGGACGCCGCCCTGGTTGAGGATCCGGTCGCGCAGGTCGACCAGCATCGACTCGCCCAGGACGCCCGCGACGCCGAGCCGGGACCGCCGGAACGACGTGACCAGCACGATGAAGCAGAGCAGGAAGAGGACGGCGATCGCGAGCACCGTGCGCGGGGTGATCTCCTCCTGCGCGCCGATGGTCAGCATCAGGCACACCATCACGAACACGACGAACCACGGGCAGCTGTCGCGGCCCGAGCAGCAGGCTGCCGAGCAGCAGCGGGATCATCAGCACGGTGAGCGGCGCGGTCGTCGGCCAGATCAGCACCACCGTCGGTGAGCGACGGCGGTCAGCACGACAGCAGCCGAGCAGCAGTGCCCGCGGGTCGCTGCGGCGCGTGACCCGGCGTCGGGGTCAACCGGTCCGGATCGGGGCGAGCGCTCATCGTGGTCGGTCCTCGTGCTCGGGGTGGCATCACTGTAGTGCTCGGGACCGGAACCTGCGCTGGCATTGCGGGCACCAGAAGAGGTTTCGTCCCTGGAGCTCCGCGGTGCGGACCGTCGCGCCCGCACACGTGGCAGGGCTGGCCGTTGCGGCGGTAGACGTAGACCTCGCCGCCGTGGTCGTCGCGCGCGCGGCGGCCGGCCCATCGCCTCGGGCGTGTGCTCGGGCCGGACCGTGTCGATCCGTCCGGTGCGGACGCCCTCGCGCATCAGCTCGACGAGGTCGTCCCACATCGCCTGCCACTGGCCGACCCGCAGGGTGTTGCCGGGCCGCAGCGGGTCCATCCGGTGCCGGAACAGCACCTCGGCGCGGTACACGTTGCCGACACCCGCGAGCACCTACTGGTCCATGAGCAGCCCGCCGATCGGGGCCCGGCTGCGCCGGATCCGCTGCCAGGCGAGATCCGGGTCGGCGTCGTCGCGCAGCGGGTCCGGGCCCGAGCGGGCGACGACCGCGTCGCGCTGCTCGCGGGTGACCAGCTGCGCAGGTCGGTGGCGCCGCGCAGGTCGGCGTACGCGTCAGCCGGTCATCAGCCGGAGCCGCACCTGCACCGATCGGCGGCGGCACCTCCGTCGACGCCGGCGTGCACGTCGAACTTGCCGTACAGGCCGAGGTGGACGTGCACGAACCGCTCGTCGGGGAACCCGATGAACAGGTGCTTGCCCCACGCCTCGGCGCCGACCAGCACCTGGCCGTCGACGAGCGCCGCGGAGTCGGCGAACCGGCCCTGCGGGCTGCCGGCGCGGACCACCCGACCGCCGAAGGTCGCGGTGATCTCGTCCGCGAGCCGGTGGAGGGTGTGCCCCTCAGGCATCGCTCGCGGACGGCGGGCAGCGGCGGCAGCTCGCGGGTCTGCTCGTACGACGTCGAGCTGGCCGATCCGGCGCACGTGCCGCTCGTCGTCGCTGAACGGCTCGGCGAGGAAGAGCTCGACGAAGCGGGTCATGTCCTCGAGCGAGTGCATCCGGCCGCCGACGGAGACGACGTTCGCGTCGTTGTGCTCGCGGGCCAGCAGCGCGGTCTCCTCCGACCACACCAGCGCGGCGCGGATGCCGAGCACCTTGTTGGCCGCCATCTGCTCACCGTTGCCGGAGCCGCCGATCACGACGCCGAGGCTGTCCATGCCGCCGGCCCGCTCGTGCGCGACCGCCTCGGCGGCGCGCAGGCAGAAGACCGGGTAGTCGTCGAGCGGCGTCGTACGGTGAACGGCCCGTGGTCGACCGGCTCGTAGCCGTGCTCGGTGAGCCAGCGCGGTCAGGTGGTCCTTGAGGTCGAGGCCGGCATGGTCGCAGCCGAGGTGCACGCGCATGGCCGTCATCCTCTCAGGCGTGGATGCGTCAGGAACCCGGCGACCTGTCGCATCAGCGGCTCCGCCGCGGGGAAGACCGCGGGTACCGCCAGAAGGCGTGCAGCTGACCCAGGTAGCGGGTCGCGGTGACCTCGACGCCGGCCACGGCCAGCCGGTTCGCCAGCTCCTCGCCCTCGTCGCGCAGCGGGTCGTGCTCGGCCGTCACGACCAGGGTCGGCGGCAGGGTGCCGAGCCGGTCGGACAGCAGCGGCGCGAGGTCCGGGTTCGTCAGGTCGGCGGGCGTGGCGGCGTACTGCTGCCAGTACCAGGCCGCCTCCCGCGGGTCGAAGCCGTCGGCCGCCGTGCGGTACGAGTCGAAGCCGGCGCGTCGGGTCGAGGAACGGGTAGATCAGCGCGACCGCGCGGAACCGGCCGGGGTGCCGCAGCGCGGCCACCAGCGCGAGGTTGCCGCCGGCGCTGTCGCCGTGCGCGAACAGGTCGCCGCCGAGGGTGCGCTCGGCCCAGGCGCTCGCGGTGCTCACGTCGTCGACGGCTGCGGGGAACCGGTCCTCCGGCGGCCGCCGGTAGTCGACGCTGAGCACCCGCAGGCCGGTGCGGTTCGCGAGCCGTCGTACCGACGCGTCGTGCACCTCGACGTCGTGGAAGACGAAGCCGCCGCCGTGCGCGTGCACGATCACCGCCGAGCCGTTCGACTCGGCCGGCGTGTAGAGCCGGCAGCGGGACGCCGTCGGCGTCGACGTCGGCGACCTCGGCCACGTCCTCGCGGGTGTCGGCCGCGGCCAGCCGTCGGTTCTCGAGCACGGGCCGCCTCGATGTCGAAGCCCTCCGTCCACACGGGCGTCTCGTCGGCGTACGCCGCTACGGCACGCTGGGCCTCGGGAAAGAGCATGCGGGCACGGTAGCCAGTCGCGAGGATGGTCCGATGACGTTTCTCGGCTGGTGGGTGCTCCTCCTCGTCTTCGTCGACGAGGTGCTGGCGCTCACCGCATTCGGGGTGTGGGGCTGGCAGCAGGACCCGCGCTGGCTCTGGGTCTGGCTGCTCCCCCTTCTCGGCGCGACGGCGTGGTTCTGGTTCGCGTCACCGAAGGCCCGCTTCGGCCACCCGGTCGGACGGCCGCTGGTCAAGGTCGTCGTGTTCGGGCTGGCGTCGCTCGCGCTCTGGGACGCCGGGCATCCCACCGTGGCGGCCGCGTTTCTCGTCTTCTCCGTAGTGGTCAACGCGCTCGCGCTGTTGCCTGCGGTTGCCAGACTGGCGCCATGATCATCGTCGCCGGACACCTCGTCGTGGACCCTGCCGAGCGAGAGGCCTACCTGGCCTCGTGCGTCGAGGCCGTGCGGCTGGCCCGGGCCGCACCGGGCTGCTTGGACTTCTCGGTCTCCGCCGATCTGCTCGACCCGGCCCGGATCTGCGTCTTCGAGCGCTGGGAGTCGGCCTCCTCACTGGCGGCATTCCGCGGCAGCGGCCCGAGCGACGACCAGCAGGCCGCGATCCTCGACGCCTCCGTCGCGGAGTACGAGGTCTAGCGCGACTCCACCGCCAGCCGAGCGCTCAGCGCGACGAACGACGCCGCGAACGCCTGCCGGATCCGGCGCACCAGTCGCGGCCGGGTCAGGACCCGGTCGCGCAGCGCACCCGCGGCCACGCCGTACCCCACGAAGACGACGAACGTCATCGCCATGAACACCGTGCTGAGCAGCAGCATCCGGGGCAGCTGGTGCGCCGTCCCGGCCGGCACGAACTGCGGCAGGAACGCGAAGAAGAAGATGGTCAGCTTGGGGTTGAGCAGGTTGAGCGTGATCCCCGACGCGATCACCTGGCGCCACGACCCGCGCTCGCCCGTCTCGTCGACGGCGAGCGCCCCGGTGTCGCGCCAGGTCGCCCACGCCATCCACAGCAGGTAGGCGACGCCGAGGTACTTGATGGTCTGGAAGGCCACCCCGCTCGCGTGCAGCACCGCCGCCAGCCCGGTCAGCGCCGCGACCAGGTGCGGCACGATCCCCAGCGTGCAGGCGAACGCCGCCAGCACGCTCGCCCGCGCACCCCGCGCCAAGCCGGTCGCGATCGTGTAGAGCACCCCGGTCCCCGGCGTCGCCACGATCACGAGCGACGTCAGCAGGAATGCCAGGGTCATAACTGGGCAGGTTACTCGCGTGGGGCCTACCGATCACCCTCGGCAGAGGCCGAGAAGGCCGCGAAGCACAGCGTTGCTTGCGGGTTCCTGCTGATCCTCGCGGCGCTCGCCTGGGTGGCCTTCGCAATGACGGTCCGAAGCGACATGGCGTCCACACCCCGATCCCTCGATGCTGCTGGGACTCTCTCGCGGCGCCGCCGTGGTCCTCACCGTGTTCTCCGCCGCGCTCGGCGTGATGACCGGCATCCAGACCTTGCACAACGAGCAGATGAAGGTCCTGCGCTCCGCCTCGTGACACCGACCGCGGGCGGCGGGTCCCCAGCGCACGAGGGCTTCTTTTTGGATTACGTGGTCACCGTCGCCTGTGGTTACGGCGAGGTGGTTGCGGCCGTGGCCCGGCTTCCGGTCCGCCGTGGTCGTCGTGCTGTGGTTACGGCCGCAAAGACATGACTGATGCCCCGCCAACCGTGGTCGGCGGGGTGTGGGTCAGCGGATATGTCGGTCGGACTCGACGTCGTAGGTGCAGCCGAGCGGGCTGGTCCAGGTGAAGGTCCGGGGGCCGGTGCGGACGTAGGTCCAGGCGGTGTGGGTCTTGAGCCGGTGGTGCCGGCGACACAACGGCGCCAGGTTTCGGCTGGTGGTCCTGCCGAGCGGGTACTCGACGATGTGGTCGGTGTCCGTGCCGCGGCTGGTCGGGTGCAGTGCGGGAACACGCAGGTCGGATGGGTCAGCCGGGCCTGTTCCTTCTGCAGCGATCGTCGGCTCGTAGCAGTCGGTGGTGAGTCTCTTCGTTGAGGTCGAGCACCGGCCGGACGGTGACCTTGGTGCCGGCCTGCTGGCACCAGGTCCGGAGCTGCTCGGGGGTGACGGTGGTGCGGGTGTTCTCGACCTCGACCATCGAGGTGTCGGGGCGGGTGTGGGTGTAGACCACCACCTCCCGCTGGACGTCGTGCCGGTGCCGAGGAGTCCGGCGGCCATCGACCGGCGCACGTCCAACGGACAGCTCGGGGTCGAGGGTCGCGGCCCGGGCGGTGATCACGTCGTCGAGCGCGAACGCGTCGGCCAGGTCGAGGTCGCCCTCGACGTGCACCAGTCCGTCGTAGGAGACCTGGTGCAGGTGGATGTCGAAGTGCCGCTAGCTCGGCCGCCGCGACCCGGCGGGCCTCGGCCTCGGCGGGGTCGTACTGCTTGCGGGCATCGTCCACGGTCCGCTCGATCTGCGCGAACGAGCACCGGTGCAGCGTCGGCGCCAGGTGCTGGTCGACGTAGCCGGCGGCGTCCATCGACAGCGACCGGGTCTGCTGCGGCGACCCGGCGGGCCTTCCACACCGCCACCTCGCCGGCCATCACCCGCGCCCACAGCCGCGGGAGCCGGTGGCACAGCTCGACCGCGTCCCCGACGTACTGGATGCCGGCGTCGGTGGACGTCCCGATCGCCAGCGCGAACTCCGCGATCGAGAACTCACTGACCGTCGGTGCACCGGGACCGGCGACCTCGAGCTCCCGCTCGGCCCACGGGACCGACTCGTCGACCGGCTCACCGGGGTGCAGCTCGGCCCACTCGACGGCGAGCTGGAGCTTGTCGATCTCGGCGGCGTCTCGATCGCCGACCGCGTGTCGCCGGGCAGCCGCCAGCACCTGCTCGGTGCGGGTGATCGTGGTGGCTGCCATACGACTACCCAAGCATCGACCACCGACAATCGAGAGGCCCGAAAGCCCCTTGTTCACAGGGTTCTGAGAACTATGCGATATATCTTCCGGCAGTTCTCGGGTGGTGGTTTCGAGGCTCGCTTCGCTCGCACCTCAACCACCGAAGCAGCAGGACCCGACCAACCACGCAGGTGGTGGTTTCGAGGCTCCCTTCGAGGCTCGCTGCGCTCGCACCTCAGGACAAGCGCTGCTCGCACCTCAACCACCGGATCGGCCGGTCCCGACACGATCTCAGAAGCCGACCCGACGACCGCCGGCGTCGTTGCGGACGACGGCGCCCTTCTCCTGGGCGGTCGCCTTCAGCTCGGCCTGGAAGGCGCGCATCCGCTCCTGCAGCTCCGGGGTCGGACGGCCGCGAGGATGCGGACGGCGAGCAGGCCGGCGTTGCGGGCGCCGCCGACGGCGACGGTGGCGACCGGGACACCGGCCGGCATCTGCACGATCGAGAGCAGCGAGTCCATGCCGTCGAGGTTCTTCAGCGGCACCGGCACGCCGATGACCGGCAGCGGCGTGACCGAGGCGAGCATGCCGGGCAGGTGGGCGGCTCCGCCGGCGCCGGCGATGATCACCGAGAGCCCGCGCGACGGCGGCCGCCCGGCCGTAGGCGAGCATCTCCTCGGGCATCCGGTGCGCGGAGACGACGTCGGCCTCGAAGGCGATGTCGAACTCGGCCAGCGCCTCGGCGGCCGCCTTCATCACCGGCCAGTCGGAGTCCGACCCCATCACGATGCCGACGCGCGGCGGTCAGTCATGTCACTCACTCTCGTTTCCCAGGTCGCCACGGAACCACGCGGCGGCGTGCCGGGCGCGCTCGAGGCAGTCGTCGAGGTCGTCGCCGTAGGCGTTGACGTGCCCGACCTTGCGGCCGGGCCGCAGCTCCTTGCCGTAGAGGTGCACCCGCAGGCGCGGGTCGCGCGCCAGCGCGTGCGGGTAGCCGTCGTAGAGGCGGCCGACGGCGGCGTCGGGGCCGCCGAGGATGTTCACCATCACCGTCCAGCGGGCGCGCGGCGCCGGCGAGCCGAGCGGCAGGTCGAGGACGGCGCGCAGGTGGTTCTCGAACTGCGAGGTGACCGCGCCGTCCTGGGTCCAGTGGCCGGTGTTGTGCGGGCGCATCGCGAGCTCGTTGACCAGCACCCGGCCGTCGTTGGTCTCGAACAGCTCGACCGCGAGGATGCCGGTGACGTCGAGCTCGCCGGCGATCCGCAGCGCGATCTCCTGCGCCTCACCGGCGAGCGCCGGCGGTCGAGGTCCGGCGCGGGCGCGATCACCTCGTGGCAGATGCCGTCCTTCTGGGTCGAGGCGACGACCGGGTACGCCGCCACCTGGCCGCTCGGCGAGCGGGCGACCAGCGCGGACAGCTCGCGGCGGAAGTCGACCAGCTCCTCGGCCAGGATCCGCACCCCGGACGCCGCGGCGGCCGCGAACGGCTCGGCGCAGTCGTCGGCCGAGCGCGACGAACCAGACGCCCTTGCCGTCGTACCCGCCGCGCGTGGTCTTGAGCACGCACGGGAACCCGAACGCCTCGACGTCCGCGACCGACGTCGACGATCGCGTTGCGCGGGCACGGCACGCCGAGCTCGGCGAGCCGCGCGCGCATCACGCCCTTGTCCTGGGCGTGCACCAGCGCCTCCGGCCCGGGCCGCACGGCGATCCCGTCGGCCTCGAGCGCGTGCAGGTGCTCGGTCGGGACGTGCTCGTGGTCGAAGGTGACCACCGCGCAGCCGGCGGTGACCTCGCGCAGCGTGTCGAGGTCGCGGTAGTCGCCGACCAGGTGGTCGGGGATCACCTGGGCGGCGGAGACGCCCTCGGCCTCGGCGAGCAGCCGGAGCGGGATGCCCAGCGCGGCCGCGGGCTCGGCCATCATCCGGGCCAGCTGGCCGCCACCGATCACGGCGAGGGTCGGGGCGAGCAGCATCGGCGCAGGCACCCGCCTAGAGGGCCGGCTCAGGCGGTGTGGTCCTCGGTCTCGAACCGCAGCCCCTGCCCGCGGATCGTGGTGATCAGCCGCGGGTGCCGGCTGTCGTCGCCGAGCTTGCGGCGCACCCAGCCCAGGTGCACGTCGATGGTCTTCGAGGAGGTCCAGAACGTCGTGTGCCAGACGTCGCGCATCAGCTCGTCGCGGCTGACGATGTCGCCGGCGCGTGCCATCAGCGCGTGAACGAGGTCGAACTCCTTGCGGGACAGGACGACCTCTTCCTCGCCGCGCCAGGTCCGACGCGTCTCGGGATCGAGCCGGATGTCCTGCACCTCGATCATCTGCACACGGTAGGAACGCGGGGCACGACCCGTGCGGCTCTACCGAAAGAATCTTGGGTACTGGTTACGGCCCGGGGTGCTTCAGGCCCGGCGGACGGCGACCGGCTCGACGACGCCGAAGCCGCGCACCGGCCGCGCCGGCAGCGCCCGGGTCTCGAACTCGTCCTCGGGCAGCAGGGCCGCGGTGGCCGCGTCGATGATGACCCGGTTGCGGCGGGCGACGGCGGTCAGCCGGGCGGCGAGGTTGACCGGCGGGCCGAAGACGTCGCCCAGCCGCATCACGACCGCGCCGCTGGCCAGGCCGAGCCGGACGTCGGGCATCCGCGAGTCGCGGCCGATGACGTTGATGATCCCCTCGGCGATGTCGTAGGCCCGGACCGGGATCGTCGTCACGAACAGCACCGAGTCGCCGATGCTCTTGATCACCCGGCCGCGCTGGGAGGCGACGACGTCGGCGCAGCGGGACTCGAAGAGCTCGACGAGGTCGCCGATCCGCTCCTCGGTGAGCCGGTTGGAGAGCGCGGTGAAGCTGACGATGTCGGCGAACCCGACGGTCAGCTGGACGGTGTTGAGGTCCTCCTCGTTGGCGCGCAGCGCCTCGACCCGGGCCACCGCGGCCGCCAGGTGCCGGCGCCAGACGTAGATGAGCAGCTCCTCGAACGGCTCGCCGATCTCCTCGACCAGGCGCAGCGCGCGAGCCGGTCGCCGGCGCCGGTCGTCGGCGTCCTGCTCGAGCTCGTCGACCCGGGGACCAGCGTCGCGACCTCCCAGTCGGCGAGCCGGGCCATCGTCTGGCCGACCGCCCGGGTCAGGTTGACCGCCGATGTCGAAGTCGATCAGCCCGGACTCGCACGATGCCGATGCATCGTCGAGAGCGCCTCGGCGTCGGCGTCGGTGAACGCGGTCTCCAGGCCGTGCTCGGGGAAGCCGAGCGCGCGCCAGAGCCGCGCGCCTCCTCGAGGTCGACGCCGGTCTCGTCGGCGACCTCGTGGGCGTTGAAGACCGGCGCCTCGCCGAGGATCGCCCGCTCGAGGTCCTCCGGGATCGGGGTCGGACGGGGAGTCAGACTCCTTCATGTCCGCCGCGGGGTGCCGTGCGACCTTCTGGAGCAGCTCGTTGACCTGCGCTGGGTCTCCTCGACCCGCGGGATGTCGTGCAGCTTGATCGTGGCCGTGCGTGCTGGCGTCGGAGATCACGCAGCGTGCCGCAGCCGAGCAGCCGGTCGATCGGCCCGAACTCGTAGGCGATGTCGCTGATCCGGGCCAGCGGCATGTCGTGGCCGCGGCGGACGATGACGCCGCTGCGGGTGATCAGCCGGCGGTCGGTGAAGGTGTACGTCGCGGTCGCCCAGATGACCAGCGGGCTTGAGCACGAACCAGACGATGCCGACGATCGACCAGGATCCAGACGACCCATCGGTCAGGATTGCGCCTGTCGACGCTGACCTCGGACGAAGGTGCCGACCGCGAGCAGCACGACCAGCACGAAGATCGGGCAGGATCAGTGCCTTGACGTGGGTGCGGGTGTCGATGACGACGATCTCGCCCTCGTTGAGGAGCTTGCGGGAGATGGCCACGGGGCGATCATGTCACTGATCGGTCGGCCCGCACGTGGACGACGTCACCGGCGCCGACGACGGTCTCGCCGGTCGGCTCCGGCGACGACCAGCCGCCCGCTCGGCGTCCACCCCGGTCGCCCGCCCGGTCAGCGGCGTCGCCGCCGGGCAGCTCCACGCGGACCTCGCGCCCGACGGTCACGCACGCGTGCGGCGTACGACGACCGCAGCCGCGCCGTCGCGTCGGCCCCGCCGGCCTGCCAGGCGTCGTACGCCTCGCGCAGCGACCGGTCAGCAGGGCCACCAGCAGCGCGGTCCGGTCCGGCGCGGCGCCCGGACTCGATCGCCAGCGAGGTCGCGGTCGGCACCGGCAGCTCGTCGGCGGTCAGCGACGACGTTGAGCCCGATGCCGACGACCGCGGCCGGGCCGTCCGGCGTCTCGACCCGCTCGAGCAGGATGCCGGCGACCTTGCGGTCGCCGACCAGCACGTCGTTGGGCCACTTCACGCCCGCGTCGTACCCGGTCGGCGCGCAGCGCCTTGCGCGACGACGTGCCCGGTCAGCAGCGGCAGCCACGGCCAGCTCCGCGGGCGGGACGGTCCGGGCGCAGCACCAGGGAGAACGTGAGCGCCGGCGCGCGCCGGCGTCTCCCAGGTGCGGTCCAGCCGGCCCCGGCCGGCGGTCTGGTGCTCGGCCACGACGACCAGGCCCTCGGCGGCGCCGGCGCGGGCCCGCTCGGCGGCGACGGCGTTGGTCGAGGTCGCGGTGTCGAGCACCTCGACGACGAGGTCGGGCGCCAGCGCGGCGAGCGGGGCGGGATCGAGTGATGGGCGTCGCATCGGCTCGGAGGTCACGGGCACTACATTGGCCCACGGTCCCAGACCACGTGCCAGTGAGGAGCCCCCAGACGATGAGTGCGCAGCCCGGCGAGGGAACCGACGTCCCGCAGGACATCGACATCCACACGACCGCGGGCAAGCTCGCCGACCTCGACCGGCGCCTCGACGAGGCCGTGCACGCCGGCTCGGCGAAGGCGGTCGAGAAGCAGCACGCCAAGGGCCGCAAGACCGCCCGCGAGCGGATCGAGCTGCTCTTCGACGAGGGCTCGTTCGTCGAGCTCGACGAGCTGGCCCGGCACCGGTCGATGGCGTTCGGCCTGGAGAAGAACCGCCCGTACGGCGACGGCGTGATCACCGGCTACGGCACCATCGACGGCCGCCAGGTCTGCGTGTTCTCCCAGGACTTCACCGTCTTCGGCGGCTCGCTGGGCGAGGTCTACGGCGAGAAGATCACCAAGGTGATGGACCTCGCCATCAAGACCGGCTGCCCGATCATCGGCATCAACGAGGGCGCCGGCGCCCGCATCCAGGAGGGCGTCGTCTCGCTCGGCCTGTACGGCGAGATCTTCCGCCGCAACGTGCACGCCTCCGGCGTGATCCCGCAGATCAGCCTGATCATGGGCACCTGCGCCGGCGGCCACGTCTACTCCCCCGCGGTCACCGACTTCACGATCATGGTCGACGACACCTCCAACATGTTCATCACCGGCCCCGACGTGATCAAGACCGTCACCGGCGAGGACGTCACGATGGAGGACCTCGGCGGCGCGCGCACCCACAACACCAAGTCCGGCAACGCCCACTACATGGGCTCCGACGAGGAGGACGCGATCGAGTACGTCAAGGCGCTGCTGTCCTACCTGCCGCAGAACAACCTCGACGAGGCGCCGTCGTACGACGACGTCGCGGACACCGAGTTCACCGACCTCGACCGGACCCTCGACACGATCATCCCGGACTCGCCGAACCAGCCCTACGACATGCACGACGTGATCACCGCGGTCGTCGACGACGAGGAGTTCCTCGAGGTCCAGGAGCTGTTCGCGCCCAACATCGTCGTCGGCTTCGGCCGGGTCGAGGGCCAGCTCGGTCGGCGTCGTGGCCAACCAGCCGATGCAGTTCGCCGGCACCCTCGACATCGACGCCTCCGAGAAGGCCGCGCGGTTCGTCCGCTTCTGCGACGCCTTCAACATCCCGGTGCTGACCTTCGTCGACGTCCCCGGCTTCCTGCCCGGCACCGACCAGGAGTGGAACGGCATCATCCGCCGCGGCGCCAAGCTGATCTACGCCTACGCCGAGGCCACCGTCCCGCTGGTCACGATCATCACCCGCAAGGCCTACGGCGGCGCGTACGACGTGATGGGCTCCAAGCACCTCGGCGCCGACATCAACGTCGCCTGGCCGACCGCGCAGATCGCGGTGATGGGCGCCCAGGGCGCCGCCAACATCGTGCACCGCAAGGAGCTCAAGGCGATCGAGGACGAGGGCGGCGAACGTCGAGGCCCGCCGCGCCGAGCTGATCGACGAGTACGAGACCACGCTCGCCAACCCCTACATCGCCGCCGAGCGCGGCTACATCGACGCGGTGATCACCCCGCACGAGACCCGGGTCGAGATCGTCCGGGCGCTGCGGCTGCTGCGCTCCAAGCGCGAGACCCTGCCCGCCAAGAAGCACGGGAACATCCCGCTGTGATGGCCGCCGAGCAACGACGAGCGCCCGCTCCTGCGCGTCGTCAAGGGCGACGCCACGCCGGAGGAGGTCGCCGCCCTGGTCGCCGTGCTCGCCGCGGCGCAGGCGGCACCCGCCGCCGAGGCGCGCCCGGTCCCGGAGTGGCGCGCACACCACCGCAAGGTGCGCCGCACGCTGCCGCACGGCCCGGGCGGCTGGCGCTCGAGCAGCCTGCCCCGCTGAGGCTCACCCGTCCCGCCCGTCACACCCGTTCCGGCCCACCGTGGTCTAGACCGGACCGCCGAAGAACTTAGGGCGATCTTTGGGTTTCTCGGTGTGTCGACTTGAGGTCTGACTTCCAGACTGGATGCGTGTAAGCACATCGCATCCGACGGGAGACGAAGCTCGTTGACTGCCCAGATGGACGCCGATCGCGACCTGTACGTCCGCACCGCGGACCCGTACGCCGCCGACGGGCACCAGTACCAGGACGAGGTCGACGAGCTCCCGACGCTACCGGCCGACCGTCGGCTGCATCATCCCGGCCTACAACGAGGCCGAGACGATCGCCGGCGTGCTGGACTCGCTGCTCCAGCAGACCCGGCTCCCCGACGTCATCCACCTGATCGTCAACAACACCACCGACGACTCCGTCGAGATCGCCAGCCACTACGCCGGCCCGCACACGCGGATGACGCCGACCGGCGAGCAGAGCACGATCGTCTACGTCCACGACATCGGCAAGAACCCCGACAAGAAGGTCGGCGCGCTCAACTACGGCTACTCCCTCGTCGAGACCATGGACTACCTGCTCGGCGTCGACGGCGACACCACGCCCGGAGCCGGACGCCGTCGAGCACCTGGTCGACGAGATCGCCAGCGACGACCGGATCGGCGGCATCTCGGCGATCTACTCGATCGACGACAGCGCCCTCGAGCGGCCCGATGGCGAAGTTCCTGATCGCCGGCCAGCGCGCCCAGTTCTCGGCGTTCAACATGCAGAACCTGCTGAAGGGCCGCAACATGGCGGTCCTCGGCGGCCAGTTCTCGATCTTCTCGACCCAGGCGCTGCGCGACGTGCTGCGCGACAGCCACCAGCGCACCCCGTGGGTCAACGACAGCGAGGTCGAGGACTCCCTGCTCTCGCTGCAGATCAAGAGCGCCGGCTACCTGACCAAGATCAGCGCCCGCGCCCGCGCCCACGTCGGCGGCATGACCACGCTGCGCTCGCTGGACGCCCAGCAGGTGAAGTGGAACTTCGGCGCCATCGACCTGATGTGGCCCGGCCAGCGCGGCGACACCAAGGGCCAGCCGTTCCACCCGAACCTGCGGCTGCGCTGGTTCGAGCACATGTCGATGGTGATCAACATCGTCACCCGCTTCATGTTCCTGCTGCTGCTCGCCGGCTCGCGTCAGCATCTACGCCTTCGTGTTCAGCCCGTGGTGGCTGATCCCGCCGGTCGCCGCGATCCTGCTGAACTTCCGGGTCGCCCGGTCGATGGAGTTCGCCAACAGGCGGGACTACCTGTTCGCGCTGCTGCTCGTCC
Organism: uncultured Actinomycetota bacterium; assembly: GCA_963716655.1. Classification (GTDB taxonomy): domain Bacteria; phylum Actinomycetota; class Actinomycetes; order Propionibacteriales; family Nocardioidaceae; genus Nocardioides. Next base: position 139,959 of record CAVQTV010000003.1, read on the forward strand.
CGGCCGAGCTCTACATGTGGATCCGGATGGGCCACTTCGTCCGCGCCTGGCTGAAGTTCTTCAGCCGCCAGCAGACCGACAACTGGGCCGCCCAGGCGAAGGCCGAGCGCGGCAAGGGCGTCGCGTGGATGTACCCGTTCGTCGCGCTGCTGGTCGTCTTCGGTCGTGCGGCCGCGATCTGGATGCAGCTGCCGATCGCCCTCCAGTCCGACCTGCTCGCCGTCGGCTGGCCGATCCTCGGCGTCATCACGGTGCTCCAGACCGCGTGGATGCTGATCAAGGTGCATGCGTCGCTACCGCGGGTTCAAGGCATGACCCACGCACTCGCAACCACGCAGGAGACCCCCATGACCCGCACCCGCGTCCGCGCGCTCGCCGCGGCGGCCGGCGTCCTCGCCGTCCGTCGCGGTCGCTCACCGGCTGCTCGGCCATCGACGACCTGACCGGCTCCGACGACCCGACCGCAGAGCCGTCGGCCACGCCGACGCGCCGAGCCGACGCCGTACGACTCGCAGTTCACCCGCGACGGCACCTTCCAGTCGCACATCGACGTGAACGGCGTGGACTTCGTCTACACGCTCTACCCGACGAAGTCGACGCCGCGGACCAACGAGTGGTACCCGAAGGGCAACGAAGTACTTCTCCTTCACCTTCCAGGCCTACGACCTCGACCAGGAGCTGCGCGACCCGTTCAGCACCAAGCGGAAGGTCTGGCTCGAGCAGATCAAGGTGACCTCGACGGTCAAGCTGACCGGCGGCGGCACCAGCGGGGAGCAGCCCGTACACGCTCGACGCGATCGCGAAGAACGTCACCTTCGACCCCGAGCCGCTGTCGCCGAAGTACGGCATGCTCATCACCTCGCCGAAGGGCGCCTTCGAGCTGCGCAACCAGAAGATCAAGCCGACGTCGATGGACACCAAGGGCATCGACCTGCACTTCACCGTCGACGGTGTGGATCCAGGAGCGCGCCGGGTCGAACAAGTACTACAAGCGGACGATCAAGCAGACCGTGCCGATCGCGATCTTCCCGAGCGACCAGCCGACCGAGGCTCAGTCGATCCCGGTCAACGCGAACTGAGCGAGCGGTCAGCGCCTCGGCGAGCCGGTAGCCGACGCCGCGCACGGTCTCGATGTACCGCGGCGTGCCGGCGTCGTCGCCGATCTTGCGGCGCAGGTTGGCGATGTGCACCTCGACCGAGCGCTTGTCGGCCTCGTTGACGAAGTACGACGTGACGTACTGCTGACCGCGCATGGTCAGCACCAGGTCGGCCTTGCTGCGCACCCGGCGACCGGTGCTCAGCAGCGAGGCGAGCAGGTCGAACTCGGTGCGGGTCAGGTCGACGACCCCGCCGTCGACGGTGACGACCCGGGTCTCGTGGTTGAGCGCGAGCCCGTTGAACCGGACCCAGCCACCCTCGGCCGCCGGTGCGCCGGGGCCGAGCGGCTCGACCGGCTGCGGGGCCGGCTGCTGCGCCTGGACCGGCTGCTGCTGCGGCGGCTGGGCCGGCTGCTGGGCCTGGACGCGGCGGCGCCGGTGGCGCGACGGGCTGGCGGCTCGGCAGTGGCGCAGCGGCTGCGGGCGACGCGCTGGCGGCCAGGTCGCGTGCGGCGACCGCCGCCCACGACTCCTCGCGGACCTGCCGGACTGCGAGCTCCGGCTCGGACTCGACCCAGCCGGTCGGCGCGTCGTAGCCGGGCGCGCGGGCGCCGCAGCATCGAGTCGGCCCGGGCCCGCAGCTCGCGGGGACGGAACGGCTTGACCAGGTAGTCGTCGGCGCCGGCCTCGAAGCCCTGCACGACGTCGATCTCGTCGGCGAGCGCGGTGATCATGATCAGGTAGGTGCTGCTGAACTCGCGCAGCCGCTTGGCGACCGCGAACCCGTCCATCCCCGGCATGTTGACGTCGAGCGTGGTGACCAGCGGGTTGTGGACCTGCGCACCGCCTCGACACCCTCCGGACCGTTCTCGGTGACGACGGTGCGGAATCCGGACTGGGTCAGCACGATGTCGATGAGATCGCGCACGTCGGGGTCGTCCTCGATGATGACGGCCACCCAGTCGCTGCCAGGTTGCATGCGGCGAATGCTAACAACGACGAGCGACTTGTTCGGCAACCGCGGGCGTCCGCGCGCCGCTTCGGCCCAGATCTGTCCGTATGTCTCACCAGCCGGACGTGTCGGCCATCTCCATCGCCCGCTCCGGCCAGAAGTCGCCGGCCGGCGGACCGCCGTCGCACTCGCCGTCGCTCTCGCCCGGAGGCTTGACCCACAGGTACGCGTCGAGGTGCGCCGGATCGTTGGCTCCGGCGGCCACGGGCTCGGTCCCGAACGCGCGCCCCGGCGGGTTGCACCAGTCGTCGGTCGCGCCGACCCCGTTGCGGCCGCTGTCGATCACGTAGTGCGCGCCGCCGAGCAGCCCGCTGAGCTCCTCGCCGTAGGCCTACTCGTCCTCGTCGGTCTGGAAGTTCGAGACGTTGGTGGCGAAGCCGCGGACGTCTCGACGCCGACCTGCTCGAGCAGGTCGGCCAGCGTCGGCCGGGTCGATCCAGTGCGAGTGCCCGCCGTCGACGTACGTCGTCACGCCGGCCTCGCGCGAGCGCGCTCGACCGCGTCGCGCGATCAGCCGGACCCGCTCGTCGCGTCGGTCGCACTCGAGCCGCGGACGCCAGCGCGTCGGGCTCGACGATCGCGACCGCGTCGCTCGCCCGCGCCGGCCGCGTCGGCGATCTCCTCGACCCACGGGCACGTACTGGTCGGCCGGCAGGCCGCCCTCGGAGAAGCCGACCGCTGCAGTCACGGTCGGGGACGCCGTACACGACGAACGTCGGCACCTGACCGGCCTCGTCGGCCGCGGCGACGATCCCCGCGACGAACGGGCCGACCTGGCCGACGGGGTACTGCTCCGGCGTGAGCCAGATGCCCTGCGGGGTCTCGGCGAGCCGGGTGAACACCCGCTCGCGCTCGGCGTCGCCGTCGGCCGTGGCCTGGTCGGCGGCCTGGGCGGTGTACGAGTCCGGGTCGGCGTAGCCGGCGCGGTCGGCGTACGGGTTCACGGCCTGGGCGTCCGACCGGCGTCCGGCGGCTCGGCGTCGCCGCCGGAGCCGCGCTGCCGAGCAGGCGGTGAGCCGACCAGCGCGAGCGAGGACGCTCGACGGCCGATGCACGGCGACGTCAGGCGAGGCGGCGCGGGCACCGCGCCATCATGCCCGAGGCGGCGCGCTCCCTCCGGTCATCCGCGACCCGGTGCGAACAGCGCGGCGACCGCGGCGACCGCCACCGCGGCGGCACCGGTGAGCAGGGCCGGGCCGATCGCGCCGTCGTACCCGCTCGGAGTGAGCGTCGCCGCCGTTGCCGAGGAAGACCGCGACCAGGAGCGCGATGCCGAGCGCGACGCCGAACTCACGGATCGTGGAGTTGGCCGAGCTGGCGATCGCGAAGTCGTCCGTCCGGCAGCCCGTCGAGCACCGTCGGTCGCCATCGGCGCGAACGTCAGGCCCATGCCGACGCCGGCCATCAGCAGCGGCACCACGAACGACGAGTACGAGCGCGCCGTTCTCGGTGAGCACGGCGAACCAGACCAGCGACACCGTCTGCAGGACCAGGCCGGTGACGAGCAGCGCGCGGAGCCCGGTGCGGGCCGACGAGCAGCGCCGGCGATCGGGGCGACCACCATCGGCGCCGCGGTCCACGGCAGCGTCCGCAGCCCGGCCTCGAGCGGGCTGTAGCCCTGGACGATCTGGAGGTACTGCGCGAGCAGGAAGACGGTGCCGAACATGCCGAGCGTGAAGATCAGGACGATCACGTTGGCGACCGAGAAGCTTCCGCGAGCGGAGAACAGCCGCAGCGGCAGCACGGCGTAGGACCGGCCGCGCGCCCAGAGGACGTACGCCGGCAGCAGCAGCGCCGACGAGCACCAGCGGGCCGAGCACCAGCGGGTCGCTCCAGCCGTCGTCGTTGCCGTGGACGATGCCCCAGATGCCGAGGAACACGGCGCCGCCGAGCAGCAGCGTGCCGACCGGGTCGAGGCGCTGCCAGGCGCCGCGCGACTCCGGGACCGCGACGAGCAGCAGCGGTACGGCGACCAGCGCGACCGGCACGTTGAGCCAGAAGATCGCCTGCCAGCTGACGCCCTCGACGACCGCGCCGCCGATCACCGGGCCGAGCGCGACGCCGAGGCCGCTGACCCCGCCCCAGATGCCGATCGCGGCGGCCCGCATCGCCGGCGGCACCGCGGCCGCGAGCAGGGTCAGCGAGAGCGGCATGATCGCCGCCGCGCCCAGCCCCTGGACCGCGCGGGCCGCGATCAGCGCCTCGGAGGTGGTGCTCAGCGCCGACGCGATCGAGGCGAGCGTGAAGACCGCGATCCCGGCGAGCATCATCCGGCGCCGGCCGAGCCGGTCGCCCAGCGTGGCCGCGGGCAGCATGAAGGTCGCGAAGGTGAGCGTGTAGGCGTTCATGAACCAGGACAGCTGGCCGACCGAGGAGCCGAGGTCGGCGCTGGATCACCGGCAGCGCGCTGGTCATCACCAGGTTGTCGAGGGTGGCCATGAACATCGGCAGCGAGGCCGCGACGATCGCGACCCACACCGGGACGCGGCGGCGTCGGGCCGCGGGCTGGTCCGGGCCGGCGACCCGGGGTGCGTCGAGAGTGGTCATCGGGATCTCCATCGAAGAAGGCATTGAATGATTACTTAGTGCCACGACCTTAAGTAATCGACTGATAACATGTCAACCATGAATGCCGAGAAGGCCAGACAGCCGGATGTCCGCCGACGACCGGCGCGAGCTGGTCCTCGAGGCCGCGACCCGGGCCTTCGCCAAGGGCGGCTACGCCGGCACCAGCACCGACGCGGTCGCCAAGGAGGCGGGCGTCTCCCAGCCGTACGTCGTGCGGATGTTCGGCACCAAGCTCGACCTGTTCCTCGAGGTCTTCGAGCGCGCGGTCGGCCGGATCCGGGACGCCTTCGCGGCGGTCCTCGACGACGGGGACTTCGACCCCGCGAGCGAGGACGACAAGGACCGGATGGGCCTCGCGTACATCGAGCTGCTGGAGGACCACGACTTCCTCCAGGTGATGATGCACGGCTTCACGGCCGGCGGCATCGACGAGATCGCGGCGGCCGCCCGGCAGTGCATGGGCGACGTCTTCGCGACCATCCAGCGCACCGGCTGGACCGACGAGGAGGCCCGCGACTTCGTCGCCTACGGGATGCTGCTCAACGTGATGATCTCGATGCGCGCGCCCGAGCACCTCGAGCCCGGCCGATCCGCTCACCGCGCTCACGACCTGCGCGTTCGGGGACGCCCTCCCCCTGCTTGAATCGCCTGCGTGACCTCTCTCGTCCTCGCCTCCGCCTCCCCCGCCCGGCTCGCCACGCTGCGCAGCGCCGGCCTCGACCCGGTCGTGATCGTCTCCGGGGTCGACGAGTCGCAGCTCGACGGGCTGCCGCCGGCCGAGCTCGCGCTCCAGCTCGCCGAGCTCAAGTGCGCGGCGGTCGCGGCGCGCGACGACCTGCCCGGCCGGCGCCCTGGTGCTCGGCTGCGACTCGGTGCTCGACCTCGACGGCGCGCGCTCGGCAAGCCGGACGACGCCGCCGACGCGACCCTGCGCTGGCAGCGCGATGCGCGGCCGCTCCGGCGTGCTGCGCACCGGTCACTCCTGCGCGACACCGCGACCGGCCAGGTGGCCGCCGCGACCGCGTCGACCACCGTGCACTTCGCGGACGTGACCGACGACGAGATCGCGGCGTACGTCGCGACCGGCGAGCCGCTCGCCGTGGCCGGGGCGTTCACGGTCGACGGGCTCGGCGGCGCGTTCGTGACCGGGATCGAGGGCGACCACCACAACGTGGTCGGCGTCAGCCTGCCGCTGGTCAGGGAGCTGGTCGCGGAGCTGGGTCACTCGTGGACGGACCTGTGGGCTCGTCGCTGAGCTCCGTCGAACGGGTCGGCTCGTCCTGCAGCTCGCTGAGCTCGAAGACCTGGAGCGGGTTCTGCTTGAGCTCGGCGAGGACCACCGGCTGCGGAACACCAGCGTGCGGAACAGGTAGAACCGGGCCACCATGCCGAGGAACAGCCCGATCACGTTCGCCGCGACGTTGTCGGACAACGGGTCGTCGAGACCGAGCACGTTGCGGCTGAACCACAGGCAGCCCGATCGGGATCAGCATCGTGACCAGGTTGATGATGATGAACAGCAGCCGGCCGCCGTCGGCGGTCTGCGGCGGCCGGTCCTTGAACACCCAGCTGCGGCTGCCGCGGTAGCTGATCGCCATGCCGATCAGGTTCGCGATCACGAACGCCAGGTAGGGCTGGTTGGCGAGCGGCGCGTCGTACCCGGGTGGAACCCGTGGACGAGCAGGTTGAAGATCAGGAACGCGACGATCGTCGCGAGACCACCGACTGCGAGGAACCGGTACGCCTCGGTGAAGATCCGACGCCACCGGTTGGCCATGCGGGCAAGGCTATCTCCCGCACCCGAGCCTCACTCGACGGGCAGGCCGAGGCCGCGGGCGATCAGCATCCGCTGGACCTCCGAGGTGCCCTCGCCGATCTCGAGGACCTTGGCGTCGCGGTAGAACCGGGCGACGGGGTACTCCTCCATGAAGCCGTAGCCGCCGAAGACCTGGGTGGCGATCCGGGTGCCGGTCACCGCGGACTCGGTCGCGTAGAGCTTCGCGACCGCGGCCGCCTGCTTGAAGTCCTTCATCGGCGCACCGGCGTCCTTCATCGCGGCCGCGCGGTAGGTGAGCAGCCGGCTGGCGTGCAGCATCACCTCGAGGTCGGCGATCTGGAACGCGACGCCCTGCTTGCGGCCGATCGGGCCGCCGAAGGTCTGCCGGTCGCCGGCGTACTCGACGCTCATGTCGAGGCAGGCCTGGAGGCAGCCGACCGCGAGCGCCGCGATCGCGACCCGGCCGTCGTCGAGGGTGGCGAGGAACTGGGCGTAGCCGCGGCCGCGCTCGCCGAGCAGGTTCGCCTCGGGGACCCGCACGCCCTCGAAGCGTCAGCGGGTGGGTGTCGGAGGCGTGCCAGCCGAGCTTGTCGTAGGCCTTCTCGGCGGTGAAGCCGGGCGTGCCGCTCGGCACGATGATCGTGCTGATCTCGGGCTTGCCGTTGTCGCGGGTGCCGGTGCGGGCGGTGACCGTCACCAGGCTGGTGATGTCGGAGCCGGAGTTGGTGATGAACTGCTTGGCGCCGTCGACGACCCACTCGCCGTTCTCGAGGACCGCCTTGGTGCGGGTCGCGCCCGCGTCGGAGCCGGCGCCGGGCTCGGTCAGGCCGAAGCCGGCCAGCGCGCTCGCCGGAGACCAGGTCCGGCAGCCAGGTCTGGCGCTGCTCGTCGGTGCCGTACTCGAGGATCGGGTTGATGCCGAGGCCGACCGCGGCCTCGAGGGTGATCCCGATCGACTGGTCGACGCGGCCGATCTCCTCGATCGCGACGCAGAGGCTGGTGAAGTCGCCGTCCTCGCCGGCGCCGCCGTACTCCTCGGGTGCGGTGAGGCCGAACAGCCCGAGCGCGCCCATCTTGCGCACCACGTCGACCGGGAAGTGGTGGTCGCGGTCCCACTGGGCCGCGTGCGGCGCGATCTCGGCCGCCGCGAAGTCGCGGACGGCACGGCGGAACTCCTCGTGCTCGCGGGACAGCTCAAAAGTCATGGCGGTCACGATAGCCGCTCTGGTTAGCGGTTGTTAACCTGCGGTACTCGTCGCTGCCAAGCCGAGCCTCTCGACCGCCTGGTCCGCCTGCGTCTCGTGGACGGCCCAGTCGACCGGCCCGGCAGTCGTCTGCAGCCGGATCACCCGGATCGCGGGGTCGAACCAGAGCGCCGACGGGCCGTCGGGCTGCTGGTGCTCCGGATACGAGACGCCGGGCAGGTCCGCGGTCACGACGTGCAGACGCATCCCGGCGACGCCCAGCTGGCCGCCACCGAGGTCGGCGACGCCGCGGCGCCACTTCCGGTCGCCCTTGCTCTCGCCCTCGGGAAGCCGGACCGCGCAGCGCAGCCGCCCCTTCCCCCAGGAACGGGCCGCGCGACGACGCTGCAGGCTCAGCCCGACCAGGGCGCCGACGACCGTCATGACGATCCCGACGATCACTTCTCCGATGAGGTCCATGGCTGCAGGGTGGCGGCTGCGGACGTCGAGCGTCGGCTTTCGCCGAAACCCGCGGGGCGGCTGCCTGCGGGCCGTGGGTGGTTGCGACCGACAGGCTTCTTAGGCGGGTACGGCGGGCTTGGGGTGCGGCTGTTTCCCGGCCTGCGGGCCGCCCGGTGGTTGAGGTGCGAGGAGCGCCAGCGACGAGCCTGCCTGAGAACCACCACCGAAAGATCGATGCGGAGAAACCTTCAGAAAGTGTCCACATGCCGGTCAAAACAAGGGTTCTGGGCCTCTGACTGTCGGTGGTCGGTGCTTGGGTTGAACCATGACAGCACTGGCCACACCCCGACACCGAGTGTCGGTCGCGACCGCGCAGATGCGCGCCGCCGCCGACGCCGTGGCGGACGCATCGGTGTGGTCGATGGACGCCGCCGAGACCGCCGCGACGCTGGTTGAGCTCGACCCGGCTGGAGGCGCAGGTCGCTGAGGTGAAGGCGCGTGTCGCGGCGCATGCCGACGACCTGCACGTCGGCCAGGACGTCGGTGCATCCAGTGCCGCGAACTGGCTGGCGCACACCACCAAGCTGACCCGGCCGGCCGCGCACGGGACCGTGAAGATCGGGCACGACCTCGAGACCCACCCGCTGACCCGCGACGCGCTCGCCGCCGGCGACGTGTGCCTGGACCAGGCGCGGACCATCATCCGCTGGGTCGAGGCGCTCCCCGACGAGATCGATGCGGACCTCCGCGTGAAGGCGGAGGCGCACCTGCTCGAGCAGGCCATGGACCACGACGCGAGGGCGTTGAACCGGCTCGGCAGGCACCTGTTCGAGGTGATCGCGCCCGACCAGGCCGATGCTCACGAAGCAGCCCTGCTGGAGCGTGAGGAAGCCGCGGCCTGGGCCAGGACCTACTTCAAGGGCTACGACGACGGCCACGGCATGGGGCGCGGCGAGTTCGCGCTGCCGACCGCCTACTTCGCCACGCTGAAGAAGATCCTGCTGGCCACCATGGCCGCCAAGCACCAGACCGCCACCAAGGGCACCGGCGTGGAACCACGGCCCAGCCCCGAAGCCATGGGACACGCGCTGTGCGAGCTCATCGTCCGCTACCCGGCGAAGAAGCTGCCGAAGAGCGGCGGCCTGAACGCGACCATGCTGGTCCTCATCGACGAGGACTCACTGATGGGCCGCGTCGAGAAGGCCGGGGTCCTCGACACCGGCGAGAAGATCTCACCGGCCATGGCCCGCCGGATCGCCTGTGAGGCCGGGATCATCCCGATCGTCCTCGGCGGCGACTCCCAGCCGCTGGACGTGGGCAAGGAGCGGCGTTTCCACACCCGCTACCAGCGCTACGCGATGATCGCCCGCGACAAGGGCTGTCGCGCCGAGGGCTGCGACCGCACTACCGGGCTGCACGCCCACCACAAGACCCGATGGGTCGACGGCGGCGAGACATCCACCCGAGACGGCATCACCCTCTGCCACTGGCACCACAACAAAGCCCACGACACCTCGTACGAGACGACCTACCACCCCAACGGCGACGTCACCTTCCACAGACGCAGATAGGCCGACTACCGGATCTGGCTCCCCTCTGTGTCAAGAAGCAGCCGGGAGCGGGGTTCTAGGATCGGTGGTGGCGGGTCCGGGAAGTGGCTTGTCCGAAGAGTTGGTGTGGGGCTGTGAGCCGGCCGCGCTGGAGTCAGAGTCGTTGCCCCGTTGCCCTCCCGGGCCCGTCCTCGGATCAGTCGCGGCGTGGGCGATCGCGTCGTCGAGCATGGTCTTGTAGACGATGTTCGACAGTCGTCGTTTCAGCGCGCGCATCGCTTCCATCGAGGTCTTGCCCTCGGCTTTGCGGCGGTCGTAGTAGGCCCGGCCCTCGGTCGCGTTGCGCAGCTGGACGGTGGCCATGATGTGCACGACCCGGTTGATCTGACGGTTCCCGGCCCGCGACAGCCGGTGCCGGACCTGATCGCCGGACGAGGCGTCGATCGGCGCGGTGCCGTTCCACGAGGCGAAGTGGTCGCGGTCGGGAAGCGGGTGACGTCGCCGACCTCGACCAGCAGCCGGGCCGCCCCCGAGGGTCCGATGCCGGGCAGGTCCAGCAGGGTGGTGCCGGTGGCTGCCAGCAGCTCGGTCAGTTCCTTGTTCGCGGCCTTCTTCCGCGCGTAGATCCGTTCCAGGTCGCTGATCAGTTCGGCGGCGACCCGGCGTCGGGTCTTGCCGACCACGTCACGTGGCCGCACGGTCGCCAACAGCGCCTTGGCTTGCGCGGCGGACAGGTCCTTCTTCGCACCACCCGGGATCAGCTCGAGCAGCAGCTGGTGCAGCTGAGAGGTCTTGCGGGTGTGCTCATCGCCCAGCGAGCGGCGTCGGTCGACCAGTAGTCGCAGGACCGCGAGCTGCTCGTCGGTCGACCACCGGCCGTAGCCCGGCCATCCGGGTCCCGACCAGCGCGACCGAGTGGGCGTCGGTGGCGTCGGTCTTGCGTCCCTGACCGGTCGCGAAGACCCGGGTCCGCGCCGACAGCTTCGGCGGCACATCGACGACCTCCTCACCCGCAGCGAGGAGCCTCACGGCCACGTGATGACCGATCCCGCTGCAGCCCTCGATCGCCCAGACGTGGTCCGGGAACTGGCTGACATAGCGCCTCATCGCGGCGAACCCGGCCACGTCGGTGGCGTACCGACCGCCACCGAGGATGGTCTCGTCGGCTGTCATCACCTCTATCGTCACCGACCGCTTGTGCGGGTCCATCCCGATCACCACACCGCTCCTCGAGTCGTTCATCTGCTCCTCCGATGCTCGAACCATCACTGGGTGTCGAGCCGGGAGGGCAACGCTGCTTCGAGCAGTGCAAACCCCTCTTGAGCCTCTCCTGGCCCTGGCGACGCCCGGGTCACGCAGGCCAAATGAGAGCCACACGACCAGTCGCGGGCAGCCGAAATGAGAGCGACGACCCGGACGCCTGGACCGAGCCTTGCCAGACACCGGTCCTGAGGTCAATGAAACAAGCAGCCGATGAGCGGGCGTTGCTCTCGGACCGCACCGGCCCGACGCGGCACCCGAAATCCAGAACCGGAACTGCAACACTGTGCGCCGTGATGACACCCCCTCGCCGCTCGCCGCAGTTACGCATCGTCGCGATCGGCGCTGCCGTTCTGTTGCTAGCGGTCGCCGTCGGCGTCTACGCCGGGCTGCGAGTCCCTTGGGGCACTAAGCATCCGCAGGTCAAGGAAGGCGTCGCGATGCGGGCCAACACCGAGAACGACCTTGTCCTGTTCGACGCCAAGGACGGCACGCAACTCGCGCTCCACGCCGACGGACTGTCGTGGGAGTCGGACAACGTGGGAGGGGAAGGCAATCCGCCTTGCCTGACGAAGCCCGGCGAGCAAGTTGATGTAGAGGTAGGGATCGTGACGGTCGCGGGACCGAGCGGGGGCTCGCGGCCGACTGGCGTCTGGATCAAATGCTTGTAGGTGCGAATCGACCCTGACTCCGCCGCGCCGTGACTGCCCGCACGGACCTCACGGTCGTGACGTCCTCTCATGCCGCTGAGCGGGCATGCCGCTCTCCGATGCGATCGCGAGTTCCGAAGCCCGGAAGACATAAGGGCGTTCTCATTGGTGGCTCATAGTCACCTCACGGGGGTCGCTGACGCTAGGGAACATCGCAGCATCCCTCGTCCTCACCAGGAGTCCCCATGAACCGCACCGCGAAGCTCGCGCTCGCCCTCGTCGTCCCCGCCGCGATGACCGGCAATGTGCTGACCGCGCCCGCCGCCCACGCTGACGACCGGATCTGCCGCGGCACCATAGGCGCGAAGCACTTGGACGACAACGTCATCGTGCCCGAGGGAGCCACTTGCACCTTGGCCGGGACGCGCATCGACGGCAACGTCTTCGTGCGGGACAACGCCACGCTCGTCGCCAAGGGGGTCAAGGTAGGCGGCAACATCCAGGCCGACAACCACGAGTGGGTGGTCGTGAGGCACCGCAAGGCGGATGGCCAGGTCAAGCGTTCGCGCATCGAGGGCAGCATCCAACTGAAGCAGGGTGGCGGAGGCCAGTTGCTCCGCAGCGCCGTGAACGCCGACATCCAGCTGTTCTCCAACGACGGCAAGTTCGTGGTGCGTAGCAACGTCGTCGGCGGCAATCTCCAATGCAAGAGCAACAACCCGAAGCCGGTCGGAGGCAAGAACAGGGTCGAGGGCAACAAGGAGGACCAGTGCAAGAACCTATGACCTGACTCTTTGCCCTGGTCCTCGCACCCGTTCTCAGCACAACATCGGGCAGCGACTGTGCGGCCGGGTTGTTCCGAGCGCTGACTCAACTGGTCGGCGAAGCGTCCTATGCCGACGAGCGGGCAGCCGTACCCGACGTGTCCTGCGTTGCAGCAATGATGTCTCCATGCCAACGGCACTCCCAGAGCAGAAGGCAGCGACGCTACGCGCAGCACCGTTCACCCACGAACACGTCGGCGCGACCGCCTCCGGACCCCCTCCGGGCTACGACTGGCTAGAGTGCTCCGCGCGGTTGGTCCGCCGAGACTTCGACGCCGCGTCCATGGACCTGTTCAGGTGGCGACTTCACGAGAAGGCTGGGCTTCGAGTGCAAGCATCGGAGTCGCCGCTCCGACCGGACACCGTAGCGCTCATGCACCTTGGTCTCGGCCGAGCCTCCGTGCGGATTCCCTGTCGCGTTGCCTACGTGATCGATGAACCGATGCAGCGCGGATTCGCCTACGGCACGCTGCCTGGGCATCCAGAAGCAGGCGAGGAACGGTTCCTCCTGCGCCAGAACAGCGACGGGACCGTCACTATCGAGATCACGGCCTTCTCGCGCCCCGCATCACTCCTCGCCCGGGTCTGCGGACCTCTCACGCGGTGGGTGCAACAGTCCATGACCACGCGCTACCTGCGGGCGCTGGACCGATCCTGAGCGGGCATCCGCATCTGCCGCGATCCGCGCGCTCATGCCGAGTTGAGTACGTCCGCCAGGAGTGGCAGTGAGGTGGATTAGCATCAAATGGGCTAGAGGATGGGTCTCGACCTGGGGACCGAGCGGACAGAGGAAGTTGATGGAGCACGAAGATGCTGCGGCCGATGTCGCGTTTGAGAAGGCCGCCGAGCTGCTAGGTACGCCGCTCGAACTGCCCCTTGGGCCGGGGGAGCCGGGATCGGGGGAGGACTTTCGCCGTTTGGCGACGATCCATGCGTTCGGAGATTCATGGTCGAGGCCGGGTCTGGACACTCGCAGTAGAGCGCTGGTGTCCGTGACCATTGCGGCCACTCTCGGAACTCGCGAGCCGCTGCGAGGACAACTTCGGATCGCCCTCAACAACGGCGTTACCAAGGACGAGATTGTCGAGCTGTTCATTCACCTTGAGGCGTACGCCGGAGCGGCAAGAGCGTTCGACAGCTACCAAGTGGCGCTGGAAGTCTTCGCTGAAGATCGCACATGAGCCATCCGCACATGCCGCTGGCCGCGCGCCTTGCTTCTACGCAGCGGCCGGGAGGCGCTTGGACGGCGGTGATTAGCATCGGCGACATGACCGACAACGCTCCCCAGCTCCCCGATCACGCCATCACTCTCACCGAGGGCGGCCGGATTCCGATCCTCGGCTTCGGCACCTGGCAGATCACGGGTCAAGACGCGGTCAGCGCGACCTCGGCCGCGCTCGAGGCGGGCTACCGCCATCTCGACACGGCAACGGTCTATGGGAACGAGGGCGAGGTCGGCCGCGCCCTGGCCGACAGCGGGGTGCCGCGCGGCGACGTCTTCCTCACGACCAAGTGCCCTCCCAACCGGGCCGGTCGCGAGCTCGACACGCTTCGCCAGAGTCTCGAGCTGCTGCAAACCGACCGCGTCGACCTCTGGCTCATCCACTGGCCGGCCGACGGTTCGGTGAACGTCGACATGTGGCGCGCGTTCATCGAGGCCCGCGAGGCCGGTCTGGCCCGGGAGATCGGCGTGAGCAACTTCGACGTGTCGCTGATCGACGAGATCACCAAGGCCACCGGCGCAGCGCCGGCGGTCAACCAGATCGAGTGGAGCCCGTTGCTCTTCGACGCCGAGACACTGGCCGAGCACCGGGCTCGCGAGATCGCACTCGAGGGCTACAGCGCACTTCGGGGTGGCACGCTCGAGCATCCGGCGATCCTCGAGATCGCGGAGCGGACGGGGCGTACGCCGGCCCAGGTGATCATTCGCTGGCACGTGCAACACGACGTGATCGTCATCCCGAAGTCGGTCCATGCCGACCGGATCCGATCCAATGCCGACGTCGCCGGGTTCAGTCTGACCGACGAGGACATGGCGACCCTCGACGCCCTCGGCGGCCGCTGACTCGTGGCATCCGAGGAGCTTGCGACCCGCGTCCGAGAGGCGGCGCGCAGCTGCGCCACCGCTGTGTCCGGCCAGCCGCCGGGAGCTCCCGCACAGGTCCTCGGTGATCTGGCCCGCGTGTGCGAGGAGCTCGGCATCGACGAGTGGGACTCGTATGGGAGCGGCGGCGCGGTGACGCTGCTCGAGAACGACCTGGTCGAGCGCTTCGGTGTCGAGGCCGCGACGTACTTCCCCAGCGGGGTGATGGCACAGCAGGCGGCACTCCGGGTGCACTGCGACCGTGCGGGAAGCCGTCGGGTCTCGATGCCGGACCTCAGCCATCTGCTCGTGCACGAGGAGGACGGGCCCCGGATCCTCCAGGATCTGGAGATCGTGTTCCTCACGCGGGGATTCGAGGCGCCGACCGCCACAGGCCTCGAGGCGGTGCCGGGCCGGCTCGGAGCTGTGCTGGTCGAGCTGCCGTTGCGTGACGCCGGCTGCCTGCTGCCCACGTGGGACGAGCTGGAGGAGCTGGCCGCCGCCTGCCGCGCACGGGGCGTGGCGCTGCACCTCGACGGCGCGCGGATCTGGGAGGCGCAGACCTGGTTCGACCGAACATTGCCCGAGATCGCTCACCAGGCCGACTCGATGTACGTCTCGTTCTACAAGGGGCTCGGCGGCCTGGCTGGTGCTGCACTGCTCGGTTCCCAGGAGTTCATTTCGGAAGCGCGTCTGTGGCGCCGCAGGCTCGGCGGCACCACCTTCCGCGCCACCGCCGAGGCGGTCTCGGCGCTCGCGGGTCTGCGGGAGCGGCTGCCGCTGATTCCCCAAACCGTCGCCTGGGCGCGGGAGTTCGCCGCAGCACTGCCGACCGAGCTCGCCGTACAACCAGCCGTGCCGCAGACGAACCAGTTCCTGCTCTTTGCCACGGGCGACGCCGACGTGGTCAACGAGCGCACGGTCGCCGCCATCGACGAGCACCAGATCGGCCTGCCGGTCTGGTCGTCCACCCGTCAGCCGGGTCGGATCCAGAGCGAGGTTGTCGTCACTCCCGCAGCTCTCACCCTCGATCCGGCAACGATGGCGGACCTGGTCGCGAAACTGGTCGATGCGACATGAGCCACACCGGACCGCGAGGCCGGGGCGGCCCGGCTGGCGATACTCTGCCCCGCGGAGATCGAACCTGAGAGCAGGAGTCACATGCCGGAGTCCAAGCCGCTTCAGAAGGTCCTCATCGCGAACCGGGGTGAGATCGCAGTGCGCGTGATCCGCGCCTGCAAGGACGCCGGGATCGGGAGCGTGGCCGTGTACGCCGAGCCGGACCGCGACGCGGTGTTCGTGCGGCTCGCCGACGAGGCGCACTCCCTGGGCGGGGCCACCCCGGCCGACTCCTACCTCGACATCGCCAAGATCATCGCGGTCGCCGAGAAGTCCGGCGCCGACTCGGTGCACCCGGGCTACGGCTTCCTCGCCGAGAACGCCGACTTCGCCCAGGCCGTGATCGACGCCGGCCTGATCTGGATCGGCCCGCCGCCGGCCGCGATCGAGGCGCTCGGCGACAAGGCCAAGGCCAAGCACATCGCCGAGCGCGCCAACGCTCCCCTGGCTCCCGGCACCAAGGACCCGGTCAAGGACGCCGACGAGGTCGTCGAGTTCGCCAAGGCGAACGGGCTGCCGGTCGCGATCAAGGCCGTCTTCGGCGGCGGCGGCCGCGGCCTGAAGGTCGCCCGCACGCTCGAGGAGATCCCCGACGCCTACGAGTCCGCGGTCCGCGAGGCCGTGTCGGCCTTCGGCCGCGGCGAGTGCCTGGTCGAGAAGTTCCTCGACCGGCCGCGACACGTCGAGACCCAGTGCCTGGCCGACCAGCACGGCAACGTCGTGGTGGTCTCGACCCGCGACTGCTCGCTGCAGCGCCGCCACCAGAAGCTGGTCGAGGAGGCGCCCGCGCCGTTCCTGACCGACGACCAGGTCGCCCGCCTCTACGAGTCGTCGAAGGCGATCCTGCGCGAGGCGGAGTACGTCGGCGCCGGCACCTGCGAGTTCCTCGTCGGCCGCGACGGCACCATCTCCTTCCTCGAGGTCAACACCCGGCTCCAGGTCGAGCACTGCGTGTCCGAGGAGGTCACCGGCATCGACCTGGTCCGCGAGATGTTCCGCATCGCCGCCGGCGAGGAGCTCGGCTACGACGACCCCGAGATCCGCGGCCACTCGATCGAGTACCGCATCAACGCCGAGGACGGCGGCCGCAACTTCATGCCCGCCCCCGGCACCCTGTCCGCCTGGAGCCCGCCGCAGGGCCCCGGCGTCCGCGTCGACGGCGGCTACGAGAACGGCGAGACGATCCCCGGCGCGTTCGACTCGCTGATCGCCAAGCTGATCGTCACCGGCCGCGACCGCACCCAGGCGCTGGAGCGCTCGCGCCGCGCGCTCGACGAGTTCGTCGTCGACGGCATGCCCACCGTGATCCCGTTCCACCGCGCGGTCGTCTCGCGACCCGGCGTACGTCGGCGACGGCGAGAAGTTCGACGTCTACACGACCTGGATCGAGACCGACTTCGACAACCAGATCGCGCCGTACGCCGGCGACTCGGCCGAGGCAGACGAGCCCGAGGAGCGGCAGAAGGTCGTCGTCGAGGTCGGCGGCAAGCGGCTCGAGGTCGTGCTGCCCGGCGGTCTCGGCGGCCTCGCCGCCGGTCCGGCCGCGGGTGCGAAGAAGGCCAAGCGCGCCGGCGGCAAGAAGGCCGGCGCCGCCGCGAGCGGCGACGCCGTCACCAGCCCGATGCAGGGCACCGTCGTCAAGGTCGTCGTCGAGGAGGGCCAGCAGGTCGCCGAGGGCGACACCGTGGTCGTCATCGAGGCGATGAAGATGGAGCAGCCGCTCAAGGCCCACAAGGCCGGCACCGTCACCGGCCTGCAGGCCGAGGTCGGTCAGACCGTCGGCAACGGCGCGGTCATCTGCGAGCTGAAGGACTAACGCCCTCAGTTCTCGTCGGGCTCGTTCTCGTCCGACTCGTTGTCGTTCTCGTCGGGTTCGTTCTCCCCGCCGTCGTCCGGCTCGTTCTCGTCGCGCTCGTTGTCGTTCTCGTCGGGCTCGTTCTCGTCCTGCTGCGCGGGCGGGTTCTGGTCCGGCTCGTCGTCGGAGTCGGAGCAGCCTCCGCCTGCGAGCGCGACCAGCACGACCGGGACGGCCAGCAGGTGTCGGGTTCGCATGTCGTCCACGTTAGGACCGTCCACGCCCTGGCGGTACCCGGACGGTCAGGCAGTGCGCTCGCAGCCCTGAACGGTCTCCGCGTTCGTGCACCGGTCGCGGCCGTTGGCTCCGGACACCCGGTCGGTGTCGGCGCCGCCGTCGATCAGGTCGTTGCCGGGCGTGCCCCGGACGACGTCGTTGCCGCCGCGCATCTTCGCGTGCAGCCGGAGGCCGGTCGAGTGCAACACCTCGCGCTTGTCGGTGCCGCGGTAGGTCCAGCGCATGTTGGCGCCGAGCAGCAGCACCTCGAGTCCCCCGAGGTGGCCCCAGTCGACCTCCGAGGCCACGACCAGGCCGTGGATCATCCTCACCAGCGCGGCGGTCGGGCGGCCACCGCCCGCAACCTTGCGCGGTCCCCACACCTGGCCGTCGTCGTCGCCGGCTCCGCCGTCGAGCACGAAGCCCGGACGCCGTGGGAACTCGACGACCACGCTGTCGTCGCCGGCCCCGCCGTACACCTCGGTCGGGCCGCCGAGCGAGAAGAGATCGTCGGCGCCGGCGTCGCCGTGCAGGACGTCGCGGCCGACCAGCGCGATCAGGAAGTCGTCCCCGTCGCCGCCGGTCAGGGTGTCGGCGTCGGCCGGACCCTCGCCGCTCTCGTCCTCGGAGCGCAGTTCGTCGACGCCGCCGCGGCCGTCGAGCCGGTCGTCGCCGGCGTAGCCGACCAGATAGTCGTCGTTCTCGCTGCCGAGCAGCACGTCGTCGTGGTCCGACCCGTGCACCGCGACGCCGTAGCAGCCGTTGCCGCAGCCCGGACCGGGAGCGCCGACGATCGCGTCGGACCCCTGCCCGGTCGCCGTGCCGGCGACCAGGTCGACGGTGACGCCGGCACCGGAGCCGCGGTAGTCGAGGATGCCGTTGCCCCCGAACGAGACCGGGCCACGGGTGTCGTCGCCGACGTCGAGGACGTCGTCCCCGATGCCGCCGTCGAGGCGGTCCGGCTGGAACCAGGTGCCGCCACGGTCGCTGTGCAGCGCCTCGCGCTGACCGTAGAGCCGGTCGTCGCCCGGGCCGCCGCGCAGCAGGTCGGCGCCCTCGCCACCGCACACCAGGTCGTCGCCAGCACCCGCGATCACGACGTCGTCGCCGTCGAGCGCGACGATCACGTCGGGTCCGGGGGTGGCGACCATCCGGTCGGGCGCGGGAGTGCCCACGATGGTGGCCTCCACGCCCTGGCAGGTGGGTGTCGGCGCGGCGTGCGCCGACGGGACCGGAGCGAGTGCGGCCACCGCGAGGACCAACGCTGCGGAGCCCGAGACGAGGGTGTTCATACTGAGGAAGACGCCCGGAACGTAGCCTCGGTTGCGTGATCGAGCCTGCTGTTTCCCCGCGCCTTCGTGAGCCCGGCCAACGAGTCAGTCCGAAGGCCCCGCTGATGTGGGCGCTGACCGCCGCGATCGAGGGCCTGGTGGTCGTGGCCGCGGTCGTCGTCGCCGGGCCGGTCACCGACTGGCTGCCGCTGGCCTGGTGGGTGGTGGCGCTGGTCGTCCTCGTCGTGGCCGCGTACGTCGCCGTCGTACCCCGGTGGCGGTACGCCGTGCACCGCTGGGAGATCACCGACACCGCCGTCTACACCCAGACCGGGTGGTGGGCGCGCGAGCGCCGGATCGCGCCGATGTCGCGGATCCAGACCGTCGACCACGCCGAGGGCGCCATCGCCCGGCTGTTCGGGCTGTCCACGGTCACGGTGACGACCGCGTCGGCCGCCGGTGCGTTGGAGATCGAGGGCCTGGACCGGGCCCGGGCGCTGGTGCTGGTCGACGAGCTGACCCTGATGGCCGACAGCGTGCCCGGGGACGCCACGTGAGCGAGTGGCAACGCCTCGATCCACGGATGCTGCTGATCTACCCGGTCAAGGAGTTCGTCCGGTTCCTGCCGGTCCTGTTCGCTCTGTTCATCGCCGGCACCGCGTCCGGCGGGACCGGTGAGTGGTGGCAGCTCTTCGGCATCGTGGTGCCGATCGGCCTGGGCGTGCTGCGCTACGTCACCACCGGCTACCGGATCAACGCCGGCCGGATCGAGCTGCGCCGGGGGCTGCTCAACCGGCACGTGCTCTCGACGCCCGTGGACCGGGTGCGGACCGTCGACATCACCGCGCCGCCCATCCACCGGCTGCTCGGGCTGACCAGCGTCCGCGTCGGGACCGGTACGACGTCGGGCGGCGACGAGGACCGCATCGACCTCGACGGCCTCCCGGTCGAGCAGGCGCGGGCGTTGCGAGCCGACCTGCTGCGCGTCGCGCCGGACCAGGTCGCCGACGAGACGGCGCCGCCCGAGCAGCCGCTTCTCGTCTTCGACCCGGCGTGGGTGCGGTTCGCTCCGCTGACCAGCACCGGCCTGGTGATCACCGCCGGTGTCCTCGGCGTCGCCTCCCAGATCCTCAACTCGACCGACGGCTTCCAGCGGCTGCATCCGGAGCGACTGCTCGACGACGCCGAGACCTGGTCGGCCTGGCTCGCCATCCCGATCGCGGTCGTCGCCCTGGCCGTGGTCGTGTCGGCGCTGTCGATCGGCGGGTACGTCGTCAACAACTGGGGCTTCCTGCTGACCCACACCGGCCCGGGCCGTGGTGGCGCCTGGCACCTGCGCCGCGGGCTGCTCACCACCCGCGAGACCACGCTCGACGACGAGCGCGTCCTCGGCGTCTCCGTCGGGGAGCCGCTCGGCCTGCGGCTGGCCGGCGGCGGCCGGGCCTGGGCGATCGTCACCGGTCTCGACCAGGACACGTCCGGCAGCGCGCTGCTGGTGCCGCCGGCGCCACGCGAGGTCGTGCACCGGGCGGCCGGCGCGGTGCTGCGCACCCCCGGCCCGCTCGACGCGCCGCTGACCGGGCACGGACCGCGGGCCCGGACCCGCCGCTACACCCGTGCCGTCGGGCCGGCGCTCGTCGTCGTCCTCGTGCTCGCTGTGCTGGTCCCGGCCGTGGACCTGCCGTTCTGGGTTCCCGTCATCGCCGTTCTCGGCGTGCCCGCCGCCGTGGCGCTGGCCGCCGACCGCGCCCGCGCGCTCGGTCACGCGCTGGTCGACGGCCACGTCGTGGTCCGCTCCGGCAGCCTGAACCGGCGCCGCGACGCGCTCGAGACCGACGGCGTCATCGGCTGGAACCTCCGGTCCACCTGGTTCCAGCGCCGGGCCGGTCTCACCACTCTGGTCGCCACCACGTCCGGCGGCCGGCAGGCGGTCACCGCCCTCGACGTACCGGAGCCGGTAGCCCTTGGGCTAGCCCACACAGCACACCCCCACCTGATCGGGCAGTTCCTGGAGTAGCGTGGGGTCGCTCATCGGATGGCTCGGGCACTCCGCTCTCCCCCGTAGGAGCGCCGATGTCGAGTCGCGTCATGCGTCGTCGAGCCCTGCCGCTCGCCCTCGGCGCGGCACTCGCGCTCACCGCGACCCTCGTGGGTGTGCCTGCGCAGGCGGCCAGCGTGCCGCAGTACGCCAACGTCGTGCTCGCCTCCAACCCGCTCGCCTACTACCGGCTCGGTGAGGCGAGCGGCACGACGATGGCCGACAGCACGTGGCACGCGAACCACGGCACCTACGGCGGTCTGGTGGTGCTGGGCGGACCTCCCGCGATCACGCTCGACACGAACACCTCCGCCAGCTACCTGGTGGGTTCGAATGCGACCGGCATCCAGGCCTGGCAGAACCCGTACACCCTCGAGGCCTGGGTCCGCCCGGACGACGGCGCCCCGGCCACGCTGGTGCAGCGGGTAGGCGCCGGCGAGCTCTTCGTGAGCGGTGGCGTCCTCGGGTTCAACCAGTCCGGGGATGACGTGCTCAGCGCCGGCCCGACCCTGACGGCGGGCACCTGGTGGCACGTCGCCGCCACCTGGGACGGAATCAACACCCGGCTGTACGTGAACGGGACCCAGGTCGCGACCTCGAACACCGCCAACACCACGCCGCCCGTGAGCGACACACTGGTCCTCGGCGCCGGCCCCCACGGGGGGTTCATCGGCGGCCTCGACGAGGTCGCCTACTACCCGTCCGCCCTCCCCCAGAGCACCATCTCCGACCACTACGTGATCGGGACGGACGCGATTCCGCCGACCGTCACCATCACCACCCCGACCCCCCTGGCCCAGTACGTCCTGCACGCCGCGCCGGCACCGTCGCACTCCTGCGTCGACCCGTTGGCAGGCGCACCGCCGACGGCCAGCGGCCTCGAACACTGCATCGCATCCCCGTTCGCCCAGTCCCTCGGCCCGCATCGGTACACGGTCACCGGCCCAGGACAAGGCCGGGCACGAGACGGTGCGCTCGGTGGAGTACACCGTCGTGCCGAATCGATATCAGGACGAGGTGCTGCTGTCGTCGCCGACCGCCTACTACCGGCTCAACGACCCGGTCGGCGCCACGACCATGACCGACTTCTCGGGCCACGGGAACCACGGCATCTACAAGAACGGCGTGGCACCGGGTGGACGCAGAGATGCCGCCATCGCGTGCGAGCGTCGGCCGAGACCGCGGGTGTGCGAGCTGTCCGACGACCCGCTCGACTACTCGACCCACTTCGGAGGCGGCGGGTACGGCTACGTCAACGACCTCCTCGCACCGAAGACCGCCTACACGCTCGAGGCCTGGATCCGCCGGGACGACAACGGCAACGGCTCGATCGTCGGCCAGGGTGGCGGCGGCCAGCTCTTCATCAGCAACGACCGCCTGGGCCTGCGGCAGACCCAGGACGACGTCCTCAGCGCCGGCCCGGTCATTCCCGTGGACACCTGGGTGCACGTCGCCGCCACCTGGGACGGGACCAACACCCGGCTGTACGTCAACGGAGCGCAGGTCGCGTTCTCGAACACGGCCCGGAAGGCGCCGTCGGGCTCCGCCACGATGTACGTCGGCTACGGCGACCAGGCCCCGTGGTTCACCGGCGACCTCGACGAGGTGGCCTACTACTCCACCGCGTTGTCCGGCTCCGTGCTCGCCGAGCACCACGCGGTCGGCACCGCCATCGACTGGCCGTCGGTCCCGGCGGGCAGCAACACCGGGTTGCCGTCGGGCGTGATCACCACCCCGGCCGTCGACGGCTTGTACGCCCCGGCGAAGGTGCCGGTGTCCGACTTCGCCTGCACCGACCCGGACGGACCCGCGGACCTGGTCAGCTGCACCGCGACCGTCGACGGGAACCCGATCGCCAGCGGCGCCGCGCTCCCGGCAACGCTGGGCCCGCACACGTTCACGATCACCGCCGTCGACCTGGCCGGGAACGTCGACACGCACTCGGTGACGTACACGGTCATGCCGTTCGCCGACATCTACCTGGCCGACTCGCCCGTCGTCTACTACCGGCTCGGCGATCCCGCCGGTCCGCTGATGTCTGACGCGAGCGACAACGGGCGCAACGGCACGTACAAGAACTGGCAGGAGTCGGGGCCGGTCGGCATCTCGGGCGACGGCAACCTCGCGCGGCGCTTCTGGGGCGACGGCGGCTACGGCTACACCAACAGCGTCTCCGCCTCGCCGCACCGCGCGACGCTGGAAGCGTGGGCGAACCCCGACGACCTGCGCGACCAGTCGATCGCCGGGCTCGCCGGCAGTGACGAGCTGGTGATCCTGGACGGGAAGTTCGCCTACCGCCACGAGGACCTCATCGTGAGTGCGCACGTCGGGCCGACGCCGGGTGTGTTCTCCCAGGTCGTCGGGGTGTGGGACGGCGCCACCATGGAGATCTACGTGGACGGCGTGCTGCACGGCAGCGGCGCCGCGGCGACCGGGACGTCCCATGGCGCCGGCACGTTCTACGTCGGCCTCGGCACCTTGGCGCCGTGGTTCAAGGGGTCGATCGACGAGGTCGTCTACTACGACACCGCCCTGACCCCGGAGCGGGTCTACCAGCACTTCCTCGCCGATCCGCCCCCCGGCGCCGCCAGCAGCGACTGCCTGGTGCCCAAGCTCCGTGGCCTCCGCGTCGCCTCCGCCAGGACGGCGCTCGAGTCCGCCGGCTGCCGCCTGGGCACCGTCAGCCGCCGTACGACGACACGCGCGAACCGCGGCCTCGTGCTCGCCCAGTCCACCGCCGCCGGCAGCACCCTCGCCGCCGGCAGCAGCGTCCGGATCATCGTCGGCCGCTGACGCCTCGGATTCGCCCAAAATCGGCCGGTTCCTGGAGTACGGTGACGCCACGCTCCGCCGCCCGAAAGGAGTTCAGGTGCCGAATCTCATCGCATTCCGCCGCTGGACCGGGCTGGTCCTCGCTAGTGGCCTGTTGATCTCGCTCACCGCCGTGCCGCATTCCGACGCGGCCGCTCCGCCGGCCCGCTCCGACGAGGTGGTGTCGGTCGACGCGAGCAGGACCGGCTGCCTGGTGCCCTTCCTCCGCGGCTACCGGCTCCCCGCCGTCCGGACCGCGCTCGAGTGGGCGAACTGCAGCCTCGGCCGGGTCACCTACCGACGCACCGAGGCAACGAAGCGCGGCAAGGTGGTGGCCCAGTCGCGGGTCGCCGGTCGCCGGCTGCCCGCCGGGCACCCGGTCGGCGTCACGCTCGGCAGCCGCTGACCCCCAGCGTCTCGCGACCGGACCGGCCCCGGACGGTGACGCCCCGGCCCTTATAGCGTGGGCCCATGTTCTCCAAGGTGCTCGTCGCCAACCGCGGCGAGATCGCGATCCGTGCGTTCCGTGCCGCGTACGAGCTCGACGCCCGCACGGTCGCGGTGTTCCCGTACGAGGACCGCTGGTCCGAGCACCGGTTGAAGGCCGACGAGGCCTACCAGATCGGCGAGCGCGGGCACCCCGTGCGCGCCTACCTCGACCCCGAGGCGATCGTCGCCGTCGCCCGTCAGGCCGGCGCCGACGCGGTCTACCCGGGCTACGGGTTCCTGTCGGAGAACCCCGCGCTCGCCGAGGCCTGCGCGAACGCCGGCATCACCTTCGTCGGCCCGACCGCCGACGTGCTCACCCTGACCGGCAACAAGGCCCGGGCGATCGCGGCCGCCAAGGCGGCCGGCGTCCCGACGCTCGCGTCGGTCGAGCCCGAGCACCGACGTCGACGCGCTCGTCGCGTCCGACCGCCGAGCATGCCGTACCCGCTGTTCGTGAAGGCGGTCGCCGGCGGCGGCGGCCGCGGCATGCGTCGCGTCGACGAGCCGGGCGCGCTGCGCGAGGCGATCGAGACCTGCATGCGCGAGGCCGAGGGCGCCTTCGGCGACCCGACGGTCTTCATCGAGCAGGCGGTCGTGGACCCGCGCCACATCGAGGTGCAGATCCTCGCCGACGGCGAGGGCAACGTGATCCACCTGTTCGAGCGCGACTGCTCGGTGCAGCGGCGGCACCAGAAGGTCGTCGAGATCGCGCCCGCGCCCAACCTCGACCCCGAGCTGCGCGACCGGATGTGCGCCGACGCCGTCCGGTTCGCCCAGGAGATCGGCTACCGCAACGCCGGCACCGTCGAGTTCCTCCTCGACCCGCACGGCAACTACGTCTTCATCGAGATGAACCCGCGGATCCAGGTCGAGCACACGGTGACCGAGGAGGTCACCGACGTCGACCTCGTCCAGTCCCAGCTGCGGATCGCCGCCGGCGAGACGCTGGCCGACCTCGGGCTGTCGCAGGACAGCATCCAGCTGCGCGGGGCCGCGCTGCAGTGCCGGATCACCACCGAGGACCCGGCCAACAACTTCCGGCCCGACACCGGCGTGATCACGACGTACCGCTCCCCCGGCGGCGGCGGCGTCCGGCTCGACGGCGGTACGACGTACACCGGCGCCGAGGTGTCCGCGCACTTCGACTCGATGCTGGCCAAGCTCACCTGCCGGGCGCGCACGTTCGACAAGGCCGTCGAGAAGGCCCGCCGGGCGGTCGCCGAGTTCCGCATCCGCGGCGTCTCCACCAACATCCCGTTCCTCCAGGCGGTGCTCGCCGACCCCGACTTCGCGGCCGGTCGGGTGACCACGTCGTTCATCGAGACCCACCCGCAGCTGCTGCTCGCCCGCGGCACCGGCGACCGGGGCAGCAAGCTGCTCAGCTACCTCGCCGACGTCACGGTGAACCAGCCGCACGGCGCGGCCCCGGTCAGCCTGGACCCGGCCAGCAAGCTGCCCGAGGTGAACCTCACCGTCCCCGCGCCCGACGGCAGCCGGCAGCTGCTGCTCGAGGTCGGGCCCGAGGAGTTCGCCCGCCGGCTGCGCGCCCGCCCGGACGTCGCGGTCACCGACACGACGTTCCGCGACGCCCACCAGAGCCTGCTCGCGACCCGGGTCCGCACCCGCGACCTGCTGACGGTCGCCGGCCACGTCGCCCGGACCACGCCCGAGCTCTGGTCGCTCGAGGCCTGGGGCGGCGCGACGTACGACGTCGCCCTGCGCTTCCTCTCCGAGGACCCGTGGGAGCGGCTGGCCGCGCTCCGCCAGGCGGTCCCGAACATCTGCCTCCAGATGCTGCTCCGCGGCCGCAACACGGTCGGCTACACGCCGTACCCCACCGACGTGACCAACGCGTTCGTCGAGGAGGCCGCGGCCACCGGCATCGACGTGTTCCGCATCTTCGACGCGCTCAACGACGTCGAGCAGATGCGCCCGGCGATCGAGGCGGTGCGCTCGACCGGCACCGCGGTGGCCGAGGTCGCGCTCTGCTACACCGGCGACCTGTCCGACCCCGACGAGTCGCTCTACACGCTCGACTACTACCTGAAGCTGGCCGAGCGGATCGTCGATGCCGGCGCGCACGTGCTGGCGATCAAGGACATGGCCGGCCTGCTGCGGGTCCCGGCCGCGCGCACCCTGGTCACCGCGCTGCGCTCCGAGTTCGACCTGCCGGTCCACCTGCACACCCACGACACCCCGGGCGGCCAGCTCGCGACCCTGCTCGCCGCGATCGACGCGGGCGTGGACGCGGTGGACGCCGCGACCGCGCCGATGGCCGGCACCACCTCGCAGCCGTCGCTGTCGGCGCTGGTCTCGGCGACCGACCACGGCCCGCGCGAGACCGGGCTGTCGCTCGCCGCGGTGTGCGCGCTCGAGCCGTACTGGGAGGCCACCCGGCGGGTGTACGCGCCGTTCGAGTCCGGCCTGCCGTCCCCCACCGGTCGGGTCTACCGGCACGAGATCCCGGGCGGCCAGCTGTCCAACCTGCGCCAGCAGGCGATCGCGCTCGGGCTCGGCGAGAAGTTCGAGCAGGTCGAGGACATGTACGCCGCGGCCAACGACATCCTCGGCAACATCGTGAAGGTGACGCCGTCCTCGAAGGTGGTCGGCGACCTGGCGCTGCACCTGGTCGGCGGTCGGTGCCGACCCGCAGGAGTTCGCCGAGAACCCGGGCCGGTTCGACATCCCCGACTCGGTGATCGGCTTCCTCAGCGGCGACCTCGGCGACCCGCCCGGTGGCTGGCCCGAGCCGTTCCGCACCAAGGCCCTGGAGGGCCGCACCCACAAGCCGCCGGCCGAGGAGCTCACCGCCGAGCAGCAGGAGGGGCTGGCCGGGAGCAGCCTGACCCGCCGGCGCACCCTCAACGAGCTGCTGTTCCCCGGCCCCACGCGGGAGTTCACCGAGTCGCGCGCGAAGTACGGCGACATCTCGGTGCTGCCGACCCGCGACTACCTCTACGGGCTGCGGCACGGCGAGGAGCACGAGGTGCGGATCGAGGAGGGCAAGACCCTGATCCTCGGCGTCCAGGCGATCAGCGACCCCGACGAGCGCGGCATCCGCACCGTGATGGCGACCATCAACGGCCAGCTGCGGCCGGTCAACGTCCGCGACCGCAGCGTCGCGTCCGAGGTGGTCGCCGCCGAGAAGGCCGACACCTCGAAGCCCGGCCAGGTGGCGGCGCCGTTCCAGGGCGTCGTCACGATCCTGGTCGCCGAGGGCGACCGGTCGCGGCCGGCGACACGGTCGCGACCATCGAGGCGATGAAGATGGAGGCCTCGATCACCGCGCCGGTCGCCGGCACCGTCGAGCGGCTCGCGCTCGTCCGGCACCCAGGCGGTGGAGGGCGGCGACCTGGTGCTGGTGCTGTCCTGAGCGCCGTCGCCGCCGGCCCGGTCACCGCGGTCGTCGGGTTCAGCAGCTCGTTCGTCGTCGTCCTCGCCGGCCTGACCGCGGTCGGCGCCTCGCCGGCCGAGGCGGCGTCGGGGCTGCTCATCCTGCTCGTCACGACCGCGCTCGGGATGCTGTGGCTCAGCGTGCGGTACCGCGAGCCGATCACCCTGGCCTGGTCGACGCCGGGCGCGGCGCTGCTGGTGGCGACCGGGACCGTCGAGGGCGGCTGGCCGGCAGCGGTCGGCGCGTTCGTGGTGACCGGCGGGCTGATCCTGCTCACCGGGCTGCTGCCGTGGCTCGGCGAGCTGATCACCCGGATCCCGAAGTCGCTCGCGCAGGCGATGCTGGCCGGCGTCCTGCTGCCGCTGTGCCTGGCGCCGGTCACCGGCCTCGCGGAGTCGCCGTACCTGGTCGGCCCGGTGGTGCTGGCCTGGGTGGTCATGCACCGGATCTCACGGCGTGGGCCGTGCCGGTCTCGCTGGTCGTGGCCCTGGTCGTGGTCATCATCGAGGCCGGGTCGTCGGTGCGGACCGCGGACCTGCTGCCGACGCTCACCTGGACGACGCCGGAGTGGACGCTCCCGGCGGTCGTCAGCATCGCGGTGCCGCTGTACATCGTGACGATGGCATCGCAGAACGTGCCCGGTGTCGCGGTGATGTCGAGCTTCGGCTGGACCGTGCCGTGGCGCGAGACGATGACCGTCACCGGGATCGGCACCCTCGCCGGCGCACCGTTCGGCGGGCACGCGGTCAACCTGGCCGCGATCACGGCCGCGATGACCGCCGGACCGATGGCCGGCGCGGACCGAACCCGCCGCTGGCTGGCCAGCGTCAGCGCCGTCGGTGTCCTACCTGGTCCTCGCCCTGGCCTGCACGGCGCTGGCCGCTCTGGTCGCCGCGGCTCCCGGCGACGTGATCCAGGCGGCCGCCGGGCTGGCCCTGCTCGGCACCCTCGGCGCGGCGCTGACCGGTGCGCTCGCCGACGAGGACGGGCCGCGAGGCCGCGGTCGTGTGCTTCCTGGTGGCCGCGTCCGGGATCACCGTCCTAGGCGTGGGTGCGGCGTTCTGGGCGCTGGTCGCCGGACTGGTCCTCCGGCCGGTCCTCAGCGTTCGGCGACCCTGAACGTCACCCAGGTCGAGCGCAGGCCGAGCACGGCTCGGAACGTGTCGCCGGAGACGACGACCTTGCCGCGGGTCCCGCGCATCGCGATCCGGTCGACCCGGCCGCCCCAGGCGCCGTTGCCGTCGCGCCCGGTCACCGCGATCCGGCGCAGGTCGCCGACCGCGGGCCAGGCCTGCTCGAGCCGGTTGTCGCCGACCTTCACCGACCAGGAGTGCACCGGGTTGCCCCGCCAGCCGTCGTACGGGTCCTTCTGGGCGGGCAGGTAGGGCATCGACCCGGCCGCGGTCCAGCCCGCCGCTGCTGGAGCTGAACTGGGTGAACGCCGGATCGCCGCCGCTGGTGAGGATGTCACCGGCGGTCGCGTCGACGGCCCGGTTGGACGCCGGGTGCTCGGCGTCGTAGCCGCCGTAGACCTGGCACGACGTGGTGTCGCAGAGCTGGTAGGCCCTGGACTTCGGGTGCCGGCGCTCGTACGACGCGTACGTGCGCGCCGCCACCGCCTGCGCCCGGACCGCCGCGGCGCTCCACAGCGCCGGGATCTCCAGCGGCACGACACCCTTGAGGTAGCTGTCCAGGCTCAGGGCGTTCACGGTGACCCGGTCGCCCGAGGACGTCACGCCGACGCGCAGCCAGCCCCGGTAGGCACGCTCGCCGATCGGGGTCACCAGGGTGATCGGCTTGCCGTGGGCGAAGAACTCTCCCTGGCCGTCCAGCCTGCGCCAGGGGTGCCACTCCCGGCGGAGCCGGTAGGACACCCGGTTCACGCCGTCGCTGCCGACCGCCACCTTCCAGCGGGTCGCGCCGTTGTCGGGCAGCGCCATCCGCTTCCCGCCCGCCCGGTCGCGGACCGTGAGGCCCTTCCGGGCGACGACGACCAGGTCGTCGCCGGTGTCGGCGCTGATGTGGACCGTGACCCGTCCGGTGCTGGTCCCACGCTTCGTCCCGGGGTAGTAGAACGCCAGGATCCGCCGGTGTCCGAGCCCCTGCCTGGCGGCGCCCTCGGCGCCGTACTGCGACATGCCGTGGCCGTGGCCGTAGCCGTGCCCCTTGATCGTGATCGCCGCGTCGGCGGGGACCCGCCAGATGTCGTCGGCGGCGTGCGCGCTCGGCGCCGTCGCGGTCACGGTCGCCAGCAGCGCGGTCGAGAGGAGCAGGGTCAACGCGCGCATGGTCTCAATCGCACCATGCGTCACACCGGCCCCGCAACGAACCTGGAGAACTACAGATTTGTAACTTCGAAGTTCGCCGATCGCAGGCCGAGGAACCGCTTGAACGCGTCGCCGGTGGTGACCTGGGTGCGCACGGTTCCGGTGATGGTGACCTTCAGGACGTGGCCGTCGTGCGGTGCCGTCGGTGTCGCGCTCGGTCACCTCGACCGAGACCAGGTCGCCGAGGCCGGCCCAGTGCCGGGTGACCTGGTTGCCGGTGAACGTCCGGGTGTCCGGGTCCTCGGGGTAACCGTGGTCGAACTCGTCGTACTCGGCGACCAGGTAGGGGAAGTCGCCGCTCGCGGAGTAGCCGCCGTTGCTGGCGGAGAACTGGGTGAAGGCGGGCTCGCCCTCGTAGGTGCGCACCTCGCCGGCGGTCGCCCGGGCCGCGGACGTCGTGCGCGGGTCCTCGGCGGCGACCCCGCCGTACACCTGGCAGGACGACGTGTCGCAGAGGTCGTAGTAGCGGTTCTGACCGACGCTGGCGCGCTCGTAGACCGCGTAGCTGCGCGCCGCGACCGCCTGCGCCTGGAGCGCGGCGGCGGGCCAGTAGGCGGGCGACTCCCGGGCGATCACGCCCTGGACGTAGACGTCGAGGCCGACGACGTTGACCGTGTCGCGGCCCGAGCCGGTGCTCACCGACCGCAGGACGCCGCGGTACTCGGCCGGTCCGTCGGGGGTCAGCAGGGTGATCGGCTTCCCGGCGGCGACGAACTCCGCGTCGCCGGGCGCGGTGCGCCAGACCTTCCAGGCGCTGGTCCGGAAGGACAGCACCGACCGCTCGCCGGACGGCGTGATCCGCCAGCGCTTCACGGGCTTGCCGTCACGCCGCGCGGGCAGCGTCCACGACGTGCCGTTGCCGAGGCTGCGGGCAGTGAGGCCGTCGCGGGCGTCGACCACCAGGTCGTCGCCCTCGTCGTCCGCGGTGATCCGGATCCGCAGCTTGCCCTTGGCCCTGCTCGCGTCGGTGCCCGGGTAGTAGTGGTCGAGGATCTGCGTGTACGAGTGGCCGGCCTCGGCGCGGTTCTTGGCGCCGTACTGCGACAGCCCCTTGCCGTGGCCGTTGCCCCAGGTGTCGACCGAGATGCTGGTGGGCTCGGCGTGCGCCGGCGAGGCGGGTACGACGAGCGCGGCAGCGGTCAGCAGGACGGCAAGCCGTCGGATCATGAGGTTCCCCCGAGAGCGTTTGGGACTACACGTTGTGCAGCCGGCGGGCCGCCTCTGCGATCGAGCCGGTCATCGACGGGTACACGGTAAACGCCTGGGCAAGCTGGTCGGCGGTCAGCGACTCGGCGACCGCGATCGAGACCGGGTGGATCAGCTCGCTCGCGCGCGGGCCGACGACCACGCCGCCGACGACGATGCCGGTGCCGGGGCGGCAGAGCAGCTTCACGAAGCCGTCGCGGACGCCCTGCATCTTGGCGCGCGGGTTGCCGGACAGCGGGAGCATCACGACCTCGGCCTGCATCTCGCCGGCGTCGACGGCCTGCTGCGACCAGCCGACGGTGGCGATCTCGGGGGCGGTGAAGACGTTCGACGAGACCTTCTTCAGGTCCAGCGGGTGCACGGTGTCGCCGAGGAAGTGCCACATCGCGATCCGGCCCTGCATGGCCGCGACGCTGGCGAGCATCAGCACGCCGGTGCAGTCGCCGGCGGCGTACACCCCGCGGGCCGCGGTGCGGGAGACCCGGTCGACGTAGATGAAGCCACCGTCGTTGAGGACGACGCCGGCCTCCTCGAGGCCCATGCCCTCGGTGTTCGGCACCGAGCCGAGGGCGAGGATGCAGTGCGAGCCCTCGACCGTGCGGCCGTCGGTGAGCGTGACGGTGACGGTGTCGCCGGTGCGGGTCACCGACTCCATGCGCGACTTCGACAGCACGTTCATGCCGCGGCGGGTCAGGACGTCCTCGAGGACCTTGGCGGCGTCGGCGTCCTCGCCGGGCAGCACCCGGTCGCGGCTCGACACGAGCGTGACCGGGATGCCGAGGTTGAGGTAGGCGCTGGCGAACTCCGCGCCGGTGACACCGGAGCCGACCACGATCAGGTTCGTCGGCACCTCGGTCAGGTCGTAGACCTGCTCCCAGGTGAGGATCCGCTCGCCGTCGGGCTGCGCGGTCGGCAGCGTGCGCGGCGACGGCGCCGGTCGCGAGCAGGATCGGCGTCGGCCGTCGAGGGTCTGCTCGGTGCCGTCGGGCAGCGTCGCGACCACGCGGCCGGGGCCGTCCAGCCGGCCGCGGCCGTGCAGCGACGGTGACGCCGTCGCGCTCGAGCCGGCGCCGATGTCGGAGGACTGGTCGGTCGCGAGCTGCTTGACCCGGGCGTTGACCTGGGCCAGGTCGACCTTGATCGCGGTCGCGGCGTCACCCTCGTTGTCGAGGAAGTTCACCCCGAGCTCGGCGGCTCCGGACAGCTCGCTCATCACCTCGGCGGTGGCGATCAGGGTCTTGCTCGGCACGCAGTCGGTGAGCACGGCCGAGCCGCCCACACCGTCGGTGTCGACGATGGTGACCTCGGCCCCGAGCTGCGCGGCGACGTGGGCGGCCTCGTAGCCGCCGGGGCCGCCGCCGATGATGACGACGCGTTCGGTGCTCATCAGAGGTTGATCATGTGGCCGGCGATGCCCTCGACGGCCTCCTTCATCGCCTCCGAGAGCGTCGGGTGCGCGAAGATGTTCCGGGCGACCTCATCGGCGGTGAGGTCCCACTGCTGCGCCAGCGTGAGCGCGGGCAGCAGCTCGGTGACCTCGGGTCCGATCAGGTGGGCGCCGACGATCTCGTTGTACTCCGCGTCGGCGACGATCTTCACGAAGCCGACCCCCTCGGCCATGCCACGGGCCTTGCCGTTGGCCGAGAACGGGAACGTCGACACCTTGACGTCGTACCCCTTCTCCTTGGCCTGCTCCTCGGAGTAGCCGAACGACGCGATCTGCGGCTGGCAGAACGTCGCCCGCGGGATCATGTCGAAGTTGATCTCCACGGTCTCGGCGCCGGCGATGGTCTCGGCGGCCACGACGCCCATCGCCTCGGCGGTGTGGGCGAGCATCAGCTTCCCGGTCACGTCGCCGATCGCGTAGACGTTGTCGACGTTGGTGCGGCCGCGGGCGTCGACCTCGATCGCGCCGCGGTCGGTGACCTTCACGCCGGCGTTGTCGAGGCCGTAGCCGTCGACCCGCGGCGCGAAGCCGAACGCCGCGAGCATCTTGTCGGCCTCGAGGACCTCCTGGTGCGCCGTCCTGGGCTGACGGTGACCTTGACGCCGGAGCCGGTGTCCTCGACCTGCTCGACCTTGGTCGAGAGCAGCACCTTCACGCCGAGCTTCTTGTACTGCTTGAGCAGCTCCTTGGACACGTCGGCGTCCTCGGTCGGCACCATCCGGTCGAGGAACTCCACGATCGTCACGTCGACGCCGAAGTTGACGAGCACGTAGGCGAACTCGACGCCGATCGCGCCCGAGCCGCCGATGATGATCGAGCCCGGCAGCTGGTCGTCGAGGATCTGCTCCTCGTAGGTCACGACGTTCTGGCTCTTGCTCATGCCCGGGAGCATCCGGACCTTCGCGCCGGTGGCGATGATCAGGTTGTCGAACGTGTAGGACTGCTTGTTGCCGTCCTTGTCGACCTCGACCTCGGTCGGCGACTTGATGGTGCCCCAGCCGTCGATCTCGGTGATCTTGTTCTTCTTCATCAGGTAGTGGACGCCCTTGGCGCTGGAGTCGGCGACGCCCCGGCTGCGCTTGTGCGTGATGCCGAAGTCCATCGTCGCGTCGCCGCTGATCCCGAAGGTGTCCTTCTCCTTCGTGATGATGTGCGCGATCTCGGCGTTGCGCAGCAGCGCCTTCGACGGGATGCACCCGACGTTCAGGCACACGCCTCCCCAGTACTTCTCCTCGACGATGCCGACGGATTGTCCGAGCTGGGCGGCGCGGATCGCGGCGACGTACCCTCCGGGGCCGGCACCGAGGACGAGAACGTTGAAGTGAGTCACGGCCGCAAGCCTACTGAGGAGTGCCGGAGTCTCCCTATTCGCTCGACTACTCTGCAGCCGTGACGCTTTACGCCGCCTACGGGACCAACCTCGATCCCGTCCGGATGGGCGAGCGCTGCCCGCACTCCCCGCTGTCGACCACCGGCTGGCTGCAGGGCTGGCGGCTGACGTTCGGCGGCGAGGAGCACGGCTGGGACGGCGCGCTGTCGACGATCGTCGAGGACCCGATCGAGCAGGTCTTCGTCGCCGTGTACGACATCACCCGCGAGGACGAGTCCGCCCTCGACGGCTGGGAGGGCGCCGACCTCGGGCTCTACCGCAAGACCCGGATCCGCGTCGCCACGCTGACCGGCGAGCTGGTCGTCTGGACCTACGTCCTCGACGCCTACGAGGGCGGCCTGCCCTCCGCGTCGTACCTCGGCGTCCTCGCCGACGCCGCCGAGGCCGCCGACGCCCCCGTCGACTACGTCGCGGCCCTGCGCCGGCGCCCCTGCCGCTCCATCGGGATGTAGGGCTGGGCGCTGGGCAGTTTCACCGGGAAGCCGGTGAAACTGGATCCTTTCGGGGGATGCTTCGGGCCAAAGGGTCCAGTTCTAGCCCAAGAGTCCGGGTCAGGCCGCTCAGACCGGCGGGAACAGAACCTGGCGGATCATCGCTGCGGTGCGCTCGGGCCGAGCCAGGTCTGCCCAGACGATCCGCACGCATCGCCATCCCGTGAGTCGGCCGATCAGCTCCTCGCGTCTCTTCTCGGCAATCACGACATCGGAAGATCGCTGGCCGTCCTCGAGCAGCTTCTCGTACTTCACCCTGCCGTCGAACTCGAGAAATACGCCGAGCTCTGGCCAAGCGAAGTCGACGCGAGCGACGACGCGTCCGGTCTCGTCGGTGATCTCGTACTGCGGCACCGGCATCGGCAACCCCTGTTGGAAGCAGAGGAAGTAGGTCCGACACTCACCGACCGACTCGAACCGCGGATCGGCAAGGCGAAGCACGATGTCGGTACCCAGCGTCCAGGGCCAGCGCCGCATGGCGTCGTACCGCCGCTGCAGTTGCTCGTGCGTCGTGAACCCACGATGGAGCAGGTCGCTCACAGCACAAAGACTGACCTCAGCGTTGGCGGCGGTCGTGATCTCCAGGGCGAGCCGCGTCGCGTTCATCACTCGGAGGCCATCCTTCTCCGTGACATCTCCCGCCGCGATCAAGCCGCTGTGCTGATGCACCCCGGCCTCCGATCGGCCGGCCTTGCCGTCCTCGCGCGTGACGTGCACCTGGCTGAGGTCGATGCCCCAGGTCGGCGCCCCGTAGAAGGGGAGGCCGGACACGTGCGAGATGACCACAGCAGTGCGGGCCTGGGCCAGCACAGCCCGGGCCTGCAGTGCATGCTTCCCCGCATCGTCGAGCGCACTCCAGGTCGAGGCCTCGGTGTACGCGCCATGCCGGAGCTTGACCCACTCACCACCTCTCACCAGGCGCGCGATTGCCCTGTCCGTGTATCCCGCGGCAAGCAGTTGGCCGCGGAGCATGACGCATCCGCGGCGAGGGTCGTTCAGCGGCACCATCATGTGACTGAGATGCCCCGCTGCCGGTGGCGACAACTCCAGCGAAACTCGACCTGTGGACAAGCCCGGACAGTTCAGGCGGAACTGGATCCTCTTGGCTGAAGTTTCGGGGCAAAGCGTCCAGTTTCACCGGCTCACCGGGGAACCCGACCCCGGGACCGACCGTTACGCCGGCGGCACGGTGTGACAGACCGCCTCGACGTTGTTGCCGTCCGGGTCGCGCACGAACGCACCGAAGTAGTGGTCGTGGTACTCGGGGAAGTGGCGGGGCTCGTGGAGGACCTCGGCGCCCGAGGCGACGGCGGTCTCGAAGAACCCCCGGACGGCGTCGGCGGAGTCGGCCGAGAACGCGACGTGGATCTCGCGGTTGGGCCCGGACGCGGGGCCCTCCTCGGGCTGGCGGCCGATCCAGAAGTCGGGCTTGGTGGTGCCGTAGCCGATCGCGACGCCGTGGTCGAGCAGGCGGCGGTGGCCGAGGACGCCGAGCACGGCGTCGTAGAAGGCGGCGGAGCGCTCGAGGTCGGAGCAGTTGATTCCCAGGTGGTCCATCATGACCCCGATCCTGCACGGATCGTCCGACACCGTGCGCCCCCATTAGAGTCAGCGGCGTGACGGAACAGGTGACTGACCCCTATGCCCTCGCCGGCCAGGCCGCCGAGCGGCTCGCCGAGCTGACCGGTGTGGCGCGCCACGACGTGGCCCTGGTGCTGGGCTCGGGGTGGCTGCCCGCGGTGGACGCGCTGGGCGAGGCCACCGCCGAGATCGACACGACCGACCTCCCCGGGTTTCAGCAAGGCTGCAGTCGCCGGCCACTCGGGCAAGATCCGCTCGATCCGGTCGGGCGACCAGAACCTGCTGGTGTTCCTCAGCCGCACCCACTACTACGAGGGCAAGGGCGTCGCGGCGGTCGTCCACGGCGTGCGTACGGCGGCCCGCGCCGGCTGCCGCGCGATCGTGCTGACCAACGGCTGCGGCGGGCTGCGCGAGACCTGGACGCCGGGCACGCCGGTGCTGATCAGCGACCACCTCAACCTCACCGGCCGCTCCCCCATCGAGGGCGCGAACTTCGTCGACCTGACCGACCTGTACAGCAGCCGGCTGCGGACCATGTGCCGCGAGGTCGACCCGAGCCTCGACGAGGCCGTCTACGTCCAGTTCCCCGGCCCCCACTACGAGACCCCCGCCGAGGTCCGGATGGCCGGCATCCTCGGCGGCGAGCTGGTCGGCATGAGCACCACCCTCGAGGCGATCGCCGCGCGCGAGGCCGGCATGGAGGTGCTCGGCATCAGCCTGGTCACGAACCTCGCCGCCGGCATCAGCGGCGAGCCGCTCAACCACGCGGAGGTCCTCGAGGCGGGCCGCGCCGCGGCCTCCCGGATGGGCGAGCTCCTGGGTCGGATCGTCCCGCGGATCTGAGGCGTCGATGAGCGAAGCCGCCGCCGGCACCCGCAGCCGCCTCATCGAGGCGGCGACGGAGGCGTTCGCCGAGCACGGCGTCTTCACCGCGTCACTGGTCGAGATCACCCGCCGCGCCGGGCAGCGCAACCGCGGCGCCGTCCACTACCACTTCGGCTCCCGCGAGGGCCTGCTCGTCGCCGTGCTCGAGCAGCACACCGCGTTCCTCGCCGAGCGCGAGGGCGAGCTGCTCGACAAGGCACGCACCACCCCCGACGACGACCTCGGATCGGTCCTGGAGGCGATCGTCCGGCCGGCGGTCGAGCTCGTCCGAGACCGGACCCTCCGGGCGGCAGTACCTCGTCATCGTCGGTGAGCTCGTCGAGGAGTACGACCGGCTCAGCGGCGAGGTCGACGAGGCGCTGCGCCAGACCGGGGGGTACCTCGTCTACCAGCTGCTCGAGGAGCGGATGCCCGACCTCGACGACGCGCTGCGCACCGAGCGGCTCACCCTGGTCACGAGCTTCATCCTCCGCTCGGTCGCCGACCGCGCCCGGGTCCAGCAGGCGGGCTCGCCCGGCCGCTCCCAGCTGCCGACCGAGCGGTTCGTGCGCAACCTGGTCGCGATGGCCGCCGGGATGGCGACCGCGCCGGCCGTTGACGCCTAAAACTCCCTCTTAGTACCGTCGCCCTCATCGGAGTGATGGGGGTCACATGAAGGCAGTGCGCGTGGTCCGCCACGGCGAGCCGCTCGACGCGATCGAGGTCCGCGACGACGTCGACGTCCCCGAGCCCGGACCAGGCCAGGTCCGCGTCACGGTCGCCGCCGCCTCGCTGAACTTCGGCGACATCGCCCGCTGCCGCGGCGGCGTCGCCGCAGTCATGGCCGAGCCGCCGTTCACGCTCGGCATGGACGTCGCCGGCCTGGTCGAGGCGACCGGCGCGGGCGCTCGATGCGTGGCTCGGTCGCCGGGTGGTCGGCATCGCGCCGCAGTCGCTCGGCGGACTCGCCGAGCGCTCGCTCGCGGGCAACGTTCTTCGACGCCCCGCCCGAGCTCGACGACGCCGAGGCCGCGGCCTTCACGCTGCCCGTTCCACGTCGGCTGGCTCGCGCTCCACGAGCGCGCCGCGCTCCAGCCGGGCGAGACCGTGCTGGTCCGCGGCGGCGCCAGCGCGGTCGGTACGGCGGCGATCCAGCTCGGCCGTCGCCGCCGGCGCCCGGGTGATCGCGACCGCGGGCGGTGCGGACAAGACCCGGCTCTGCGCCGACCTCGGCGCCGAGGTGACGGTCGACCACACCAGCGAGGACACCTTCGACGCGGTCATGGACGCCACCGGCGACCACGGCGCGGACGTCATCTTCGACCCGATCGGCGGCGAGCAGACCGAGACGATCTGGACCTGTGGCGCGCTCGGGCGGCCGCTACCTCGCGGTCGGCTTCAACGACGACCCCGAGTCCGGTCTCACCGGCCGGTCGCTGCGCAAGCTGTCGATGGCGAACCTCTCCGTGCTCGGCGTGCTGCTCGCCTACCTCGACGTGCCGCGCGACTTCCGCCGCTTCGGCATCAACGCGTTCCCGCCCGAGACCGGCCGACGCGTGCACGCCGCGCTGCTCGACCTGGTCGCGGACGGCAGCATCCGGCCGGTGATCGGGCGCCGGATCCGGCTCGAGGACGTCGCCGGCGCCCTCGCGGACCACGCCGCCCGACGTACGACGGGACGCACCGTCGTCGAGATCGACCAGGAGTGACCATGCAGGCAGACGAGCTGATGGCCCAGGCCAGCGAGCAGACCGGGCTGGACGACTTCGGCGACCCGGCGTTCCGCCCCGGCTTGGAGACGTACGTCGCGAGCCTCGACGGCGAGGCCCGGCTCAACGACCTCGGCGCGGTGGCGCTGCCGCCCGCCCTCGTCGCCGCGCTCGTGAACCGGCTGAAGGTCGTCGACTGGGCCAAGACGCATCCGGCGGTAACCGAGGAGCGGATCGAGTCGCCGGTCGTGGTGATCGGCATGTTCCGCGCCGGCACCACCCTGCTCTCCCACCTGCTCGACCAGGACCCGGCCAACCGAGCGCTGCTCGGTTGGGAGTCGCAGGACTCGGTGCCGCCGCCGGCGCCCGGCGAGCGCAAGACCGGACCGCGCGTGGACGCAGCGCAAGGCGGCGTGGACATGCTGGAGATGCTCAACCCGGCGATCAGCGCGATCCACCACGAGGCCGCGGCCGACCCGACCGAGTGCATCGCGGTGATGGGCCAGGCGTTCCAGAGCATCTCGTGGGAGGCGCTCGCGAACGTCCCGACGTACGGCGCCTGGTGGCGCGCCGACCGACGACCGGCCGGCCTACGCGTACCACCGGCTGGTCCTCCAGATCCTGCAGAGCGGCGGCGTCCGCGGCCGCTGGACGCTCAAGAGCCCGCACCACGCCCTCGCGCTCGACGCGTTGGTGGACACCTATCCCGACGCCCGGCTGGTGCTCCTCCACCGGGACCCCGTCGCGCTCACGGGCTCGGTGTGCAGCCTGATCCACGCGATGTCGAGCACGTTCTCCGACGCCGACCACCGCGACTACATCGCCGCGCACTGGAGCGACACGCTCGAGGAGTCGGTGCGCGCGATCGACGACTTCCGGGCCCGCCGCCCCGACCACCCGATCCTCGACGTGCACTACGCCGACCTGGCCCGCGACCCGGTCGGCACCGCGCGCGGGATCTACGACGCGCTCGGGATCGGGCCGGACGCCGGCGGCTACGGCGCGATGGCCGAGCACCTCGCCCGGCATCCGCGCGGGGAGTTCGGCGGGCACCGGTACGACGTGGCGCAGTTCGGTCTCGACGAGGGCGCGCTACGCGAGCGGTTCCAGGGCTACATCGACACGCTACGGGGTCGAGACCGAACACCTGACTTCGCCGAGGGGCTAACCTTCGGGCCGTGCCCCGAATCTCAGGAGACTCCCTCCAGCAGCACCGCGAGCAGCTGCAGCAACGGGTCTTCGAGGCGTTCTCCGAGCTGATGGCCGAGCGCAGCTTCGACGCGATCTCGATGGCGGCGATCGCCGAGCGCGCCGAGCTGGGGCGTACGTCGATCTACCACCACTTCCCCGACAAGGAGTCGGTGGTCGTGGCGTTCGCGAGCCACGAGACCGAGCAGTACCTCACCCGGCTGCTCGCGGCGCTCACCGAGGCCGAGGAGCCCACCGACCGGCTGCGGCTGTACGTCAACTACCAGCTCGCCGAGGGCGAGCGGTTCCACATGGGCCTCGGCCCGCAGCTGTACGGCGTGCTCGGGCCGGACTCGCGACAGGCGATCCGCGAGCACGTCGTCGCGGTCGAGGACGTGCTGCGCGGCATCCTGGAGGCCGGGATCGAGAGCGGAGCGTTCACGATCGAGGACGTCGCCGGGACGATGTCGCTCATCCACGCATGCCTGAGCCCGCGGCACCTCCCGTCGAGCACGATCGAGTCGTTCGTGCTGCGGGCGGTCGGCACCGCGGGCTCGTAGGGCTTACTTCACCTTGACGCTCAGCGTCTTGGTCGCCGACTTGTAGACGGCGGTCGACGGGATGAAGGTGACCTTCACCTTCCAGGTGCCCTTGGCGAGCTTCGGCAGCCTCACCGTGGCGGCGCCCTTGGCGACCTTGGCGGTGAGGTTCTTGGCCTTCTGACCCTTCTTGGTCAGGGTGACCATCACCTTGCCGGCGGCCGCGGTCTCACCACCGGTGACCTTGGCCGTGAGCTTGCCGGCCTTCTTGGTGGTCGGCGCCTTCGCGACCTTCGCGCTGAGCGAGGTCGGGCCGGCCAGGTTGGACCACATGATCTCGACCGCGGTCTCAGTGTCCTGGCTCGGGTTCGAGTGGCTGTGCGCCTGCCAGGTGTAGACGGCGTACTGCTGCGAGGGGTCGAGGTACTGGTTCTCGGGGTTCAGCGTGACCGAGAACGAGCCGTCCGGCATCGCCGCGGCGGGCACCCACTCGACGTCGGCGACCTTCTCCTGGTCCTCGAAGTCGTCGGTCTCGGGGAACTCGCCGGCCGGCGCGAGCGCGACGTAGACACCGTCGTCGATCGGCGGGGTACCGCCGTCGAAGCCGGTGCCGTCCACGTCGATCAGCACCGAGCGACCCTCGTACGACGACTCGACGGCGACCGTCGGACCGGCCGGCCTCAGCCGATCGATGCGGTGAACGTGCGCGGGCGCCTTCTTCGGCGTCCGAGCCGGAGCCGCTCGCGTAGAAGAACGCTCGGACACCGAGTCTGGCAGCTGCCCGAGGAACGACCGGCGACCACGACTCGCCGTCGACCGGCTGGCCGGATGGGATCCCGAGAGCTGCGGACTCGACGCCCGAAGGCAGCACGCCCACCCAGTGCGGGGTCGCAGCCAGCGTGCCCTCGCCCGGTCGCTTCGGCGGCGTCGAAGGTCGTGACGACCACGCGAGTCGGGCTGGCGCCCGCCGACGGACCACCGGACGGCGTGTCCCAAGCGGAGACCACAGCGGTGATCTCGCCGTCGCCGCCGTCCTCGACCGTGACGGAGGCGATCGGCGATCGTGACCTCGTAGAACGAACCGAACGCGGCAGCGATCGTACCGTCGTGCTGGACCGTTGCCGACACCCGTCTCGGGGTCGACGGAGCCCTCGCCACCGGGGAACGTGACGATCGCCGTTCGCGTCCTCGGCGCGCGCCGTCCGACAGGACGCGAGCGGTCAGGTGGTCGTTCAGGAACTGCTGGGAGATCGCCCACGCGTCAACGACGACTCGTCGGCGGCGGACGCCGGCTGGGCGGCGACGACGCCGAGGCCGGCGGCCGCCAGCGTGATCGAGGTTGCTGCCGCGATGCGGCGGATGGAGCTCATCGTGGTGCCTTTCGAATCGGGATGAGGAGGGTGAGGGCCGCTGCGAGCAGCAGACCCCCTCCGAGCCACCACACGGCGTCGGCGCCGGACTCGGTGTCGGCCGAAGCGGCCGAGGTCCGGGGTGCGGGGGTGGCCGCCACGAGCTGGGCGGCGACGGGGAGCGGGCCGACCGCGACCGCGGTCGGCGGCGCCGCGACGGTGGGGAGTACGACGGCGGGCGGCGCAGGCTGCACGACCGGGTCGGGTGCCGCGGTGACCGTCACGGTCACCGGCGGCGGCACGACCGGGTTGTCGATCGGCTCCTTGGTCGGCTCGGCGGTCGGCGTGGGCTCGGGCTGCTCGACGGCCGAGTCGAAGCCGACACTGAGCGGGAGCGCGACCTTGAACGGGTCGGTCGCGGCGCCGCTGGACAGCCAGAAGGCAGCGGTCCCGAGCCGGTCCATGTAGTCGACGAAGCTCTGCGGGAACGAGCCGGTCCACCGGTCGCCGGTGACCTGGCCGAGCCCGTCCACCCGGACGCCGAGGTAGTCCGGCGTCGCGGTGAGGCCGCGCTCGTCGGACAGGTCCACCTCGGGCAGGTCGGCGAGGGTCATGGTCACGGCCTCGACCGGCTCCCACGTGTCCGGGTCGTCGACCGAGGACGCGTAGCCCTGAACCGTCGCGGTGAGGGTGCCCCGACCGTCCGCGACGTCGAGGACCGGGTCGGAGATGTGGAACATCGACATGCCGGAGTAGTAGAGGACCGTCAGGTCGCCGTCCCACTCGACGTGCGCGGTGCCGGCCTCGGCGTCCACCTCGCCGGCGCCGCCGCCGAAGGCGAACCGGTGGTTGCTGAACGTGCCGGCCGTCGGGGATCCGAGCGGGTTGCCGTTGCTGTCGGTGGACAGCCCGGCCCAGGTCGCCTTGCGCCAGGTCGAGCCGTTCCACTTCTCGATCCGGACCACTCCCGCGGCCTGCTTCCAGCGCGACTGCGGGATCGAGGTACCGCCCTCGCCCGGGTCGGGGACCCGGCCTGCGGAGAAGAAGTTGTAGGTACGCGGGGCGTACGCGCGGTTGCTCGACTCGTTGTTGAGGCCCCAGCGCAGCACGGCGTCATCGACCTGCACGGCCGTCGGCTGCTCCTCGTCGGCCGCCGCGGGTACGGCGAGCAGCAGCCCGGCGATCACCATCGCCGCGCCGGCCGCGATCCGGTCACGCCGCATCGGGTCGCCTCCGCATCCGGATGAAGAGCCGCACCAGCGCGACCACCAGCAGCAGGGCCGCGGCCCCCGCGAACAGCCAGGCGACCCGCAGCGTCGTCGTCCGCCGCACTGCTCGGGGCGACCTCGGCGGCGGCGGTCTCGTCGCTGGCGGTGACGGCGAACTGCACCGACGGCGGGTCCTCGACTCCGAACAGCCGCAGCTCGTGGGTGCCCGCGCCGGTCGCGGCGGGCAGCGTGATCACGCCGGCGAGGGTGCCGTCGGAGCCGACGAGGAACGGACCGGCGCCCGCGGCGCCGTCGTCGAACACCGCGGAGACCTGGACCCCGGGCG
This sequence comes from uncultured Actinomycetota bacterium, assembly GCA_963716655.1. GTDB lineage: Bacteria > Actinomycetota > Actinomycetes > Propionibacteriales > Nocardioidaceae > Nocardioides. The sequence goes on from CAVQTV010000003.1 coordinate 183,264, forward strand.
GCAGCCCGGTCGCGGTGAACGCCAGCACGTTGCCGGCGACCGCGGCCGCCCGGTCCACCTCGAGCGTCGCCGGACCGGCGGGCTGCGGGTCGGCGGACGTCGAGGGTGCCTCGGACGACGGGGCGTCCGACGGGTCCGCGCTCGCGGACTCGGTCGCCGAGGCCGAGGGCGGGGCCTGGGCGACGGTGCCGACGCTGACCGGGGTGAACGTCTCGTTGTTCGCGTTGGCGACGCCGTGCGCACCGACCGTGATCACGCCGCAGGTGACCTCGCGGCAGTCGATGGTCCGGACGTCGCCGGCTCGGTCGTACGCCTGGAACTCCGCGCTAGGCACGACCAGCTCGGTCGACCAGGACCCGGACGACGACATCACGCCGCCGTTCGCCGAGCTCGCGGTGTCGGAGCCCGGGAACGCGACGTACCGCTGGAAGCCCTGGTTGTTCTTGGCCTCGCTGTCGGGCACGTAGAAGTAGTCCTTGCCCGTGGCGCCACCGGCGCTGGGCCGCCAGCCGGCGTTGACCGTGCCGAAGAAGACGTAGACGCCGCCGTGCCCGCCCTTCACGGACTGGAAGCCGCTGCCGGACACCCGGATCGTGGTGGCGTACGTCGGGTCGACCTTGGCCGGCGAGATCGAGACGTGCGCGTCGGCGAACGCCGGGGCGGCGGGGACCAGGACCGCGGCCGCCACCAGGGCGAGCAGGATCAGCCGGCGGGCCACGGGACCGCTCCCTTCACGCGGACCGGCACGACCAGCAGGTTGCCGCCGTGCTCGATCACGTCGACCGGGTACGCGTAGACCTCGGTCAGCAGCTCGGCGGTCAGCACCTCGGCGGGCGGGCCGTCGGCGCGCACCGAGCCGTGCGAGAGCACGCAGACCCGGTCGGCGTACGCCGCCGCGAGGGACAGGTCGTGCAGCACCACGACGACACCGGCACCGGCCTCGGCTGCCTCGCGGGCGACGGCGAGCAGCGACTCCTGGTGCCGGATGTCCAGCGCCGCGGTCGGCTCGTCGAGCATCAGCACCGGGGTGGCCTGGGCGAGCAGCCGGGCGAACGACGTCCGCGCCTGCTCGCCGCCGGACAGGGTCGGGTAGAGCCGGTCGGCGAGCTCGACGACGTCGGCGCGCACCATCGCCTCGGCGACCACGCGGTCGTCGTCGTCCTCGCGCTCGGTGCGGTGCCAGGGCGTGCGGCCCATCCGGACCACCTCGGACACGCGGAACCCGAACGCCAGGCCCTGCTTCTGCAGCTGCACCGCGCGGTGCCGGGCCAGCTCGCGGGCGGGGTAGCTGCCGAGGTCGCGGTCCTCGAGGGTGACCCGGCCGGCGGACGGGTCGATGTCGCCGGCGAGCACGCCGAGCAGGGTGGACTTGCCGGCGCCGTTGGGGCCGACCAGCGCGACCAGCTCGCCGGGACGGACGTCGAGGTCGACGTCGACCAGGATCGGGTTGCCGTCGATGGTGACGCTGACGCCCGTGGGCGTTGATGGCGCTCATGCCCAGCCCCCGGACGTACGGCGGGCGCGGCGGATCAGCCAGAAGAAGAACGGGCCGCCGATGAGCGCGGTCAGCATGCCGATCGGCAGGTCGGCGTAGGCGACCAGGGTGCGCGCCCACAGGTCCGCGAGCACGAGCAGCACGGCGCCGCCGAGCGCGCTGGCCGGGACCAGCAGCCGGTGGCCCGGGCCGGCGACCATCCGGATCAGGTGCGGCACGACCAGGCCGATGAACGAGATGATCCCGCAGAACGCGACGGCCGCCGCGGTGAGCACGGCGACGACCACGATCGTGGTGAGCCGCAGCCGCTCGACGTCGACGCCGACGTGCCGGGCCGCGCGGTCACCGAGCGCGAGCAGGTCCAGCTTCGGGGCGAGCGCGATCGCCGCGGCGATCCCCACGACGGCCATCGGGAACACGACACCGACGTACTCCCAGCGCGAGCCGTTCAGGCTGCCGAGCGTCCAGAAGACGATCTCCTCGCGGGCCTGGGTGTCGCCCATGAACATCAGGAAGGCCAGTGCCGCCGTGGTCATCGCGGTCACCGCGATGCCGGTGAGCACCAGCGTGACCACCTCGGTGCGCCCGCCGTCGCGCGAGGTGACGTAGACCAGCAGCGTGGTCAGCAGCCCGCCGATGAACGCGCAGATCGCGATCGTCCAGGTGCCGGCGAAGGTCGAGCTCGAAGACGATGACGGTGGCCGCGGCGACCGCGGCGCCGGCGGAGACGCCGACGATGCCGGGCTCGGCCAGCGGGTTGCCGAACACGCCCTGCATCAGCGCACCGGCGGTCGCCAGGCAGGCGCCGGCCAGCGCGGCCATCACGACGCGCGGGAACCGCACCTGCCACAGGGTGTTCTCCCCCTGCGGGTGGTGCGGCACCGGGCCGATGTCGAGGCCGATCTTGTGCATCAGGGAGCCGAGGACCTCCGACGGCGGCACGTCGAGCTGGCCGTGGCCGGCCGCGAACACCAGCGACACCAGCAGCGCGACGCTCAGCCCACCGAGCAGCCCGACCCGGCCGGCGACCGCGCGGATGACAGGCCGCTGGCGGTCGACGACGGTCGCGCTCATGACACCGAGTCCGGGGCGTACGTCGCGACCGCGAGCGCGTTGAGGACGCTGGCCGTGATCGGCCCGAAGCCGAGGATCTGGGAGTCTTCCATCGCGACGAAGCGCTGGTGCTGCCCGGCCGGGGTCTCGGCCAGGGCCGGCAGCCGCTCGAGCAGGCCGTCGACGCCGCCCGCGGAGTCCAGGCCGCCGGTCATCATCAGCACCAGGTCGGGCTGCGCGGCGACCAGACCCTCGTCGGTGAGCGGCTTCATGCCGTTCCAGCCGATCTCGTCGGCGACGTCGTACCCACCGATCGCCTCGATCAGGGACTCGGCGCCGGAGCCCTCGCCGAACATGTAGTAGACGCCGGACTGTCCGCGCACGTAGAGGAACACCGTGCGCAGCCGCTCGCCGGTGTCGGTCGGCGCGACCTTCTCGATCTGCGCGGTGACCTCGTCGATCTCCTGCTGGGTGCGCTCCGCGAGCGCGTCGCCGGCCTCGGGCACGCCGAGCGGGTCGGCGACCGCGTGGATCAGGTCGGTCACGTTGTCGAGGCCGCGGTGGGAGTCGACGACGACGACCGGGATCCCGGCGTCGCGCATCTGGAGCACGACGTCCCAGGGGCCGAGCGAGGTGTCGGTGATGATCAGCGTCGGGTTCAGCTCGAGGATCGCCTCGGCGTTGAGGTCGTGGCCGTTCTGGGTGACCAGCGGCAGGTCCTTCGCCTCGGGGAAGTCCGCGGAGATGTCGCGGCCGACGAGGTGGTCGCCGAGGCCGAGCTCGAAGACGGTGCGGGCCAGGGTGCCGTAGACGTCGAGGGCGAGCACCCGGCTGGCGTCGGTGACGGTGACCTCGGTGCCCTGGGCGTCGGTCACCGTGGTGGGCAGCGCGGGCTCGGCGTCGGAGACGGGGTCGACCGGGGTCTCGGCGACCGCGACCACCTCGCCGTCCCAGTCGCGTACGTCGTCCAGCGGGGTGACGTCGGCGAGCGCGGGGGCGGTCGTGCCGGAGGCCGCCGCGGAGGTGTCGTCGCTCGGCCCACTGGCCGAGGACAGGCCGCAGCCCCCCAGCACCAGTGCCAGAACACCCGTCATCAGCGCAGCCTTCACCGGCCGCAGGCCTCCCCGCATGCCCGCAGACTAGCATCGACTAAGGCTTGCCTTACCTAAAGTCTGGACGTCTCGACAAGTTGTCAGTATCTTGTAGACAATCTGTCGTAATAGTTCGACACCTTCGTTGCAGGAGCACCCGATGACCGTTCTCGACGAGAGCACCCTGCACAAGGGTGATTTCGTGCTGTCCACCGCGATGCGGGAGGGCAGCATGGCCGAGCACCAGGAGGCGGAGGACTCCGCCTACATGTCCGAACTCCTGGGCGGCAAGGTGAACGAGCAGGGCTACGCCGACTACCTGCTGCGCCTGCGCGTCGTCTACGCGACCATGGAGCCGATCGTCCGGGCCAAGCTCGACGACCCGGCGGTCGCCGCCGTGCACGACACCGCTCTCGAGCGGCTCGCGGCGATCGACGCCGACCTCGACCACTGGTGCCCGGACGGCACCCGCACGGTCGACTCCCCCGCCGCCGACGCGTACCGCGCGCGCCTCGAGGAGGCCGGCGAGTGGGGCGGCCTGCTGATCGCCCACCACTACACCCGCTACCTCGGCGACCTGTCCGGCGGTCAGGCGATCGGCCGGATCCTCGACCGCACCTTCGAGCTCGGCGGCAAGGGCGTCGCGTTCTACGACTTCCCCGAGATCGAGAAGCCGAAGCCGTACAAGGACGGCTACCGCGCCCGCCTCGACGCGCTCGGCATGAGCGCCGAGGAGCAGGCGCGCGTCGTCGACGAGGTCAAGGTCGCGTTCCGGATGAACCAGGCGCTGTTCGTCGAGCTCGGCAAGAACCTGGAGACCTACGCTAGGTAACCTCGCCGGGTGAAGGTTCTCGTCACCGGCGCCGCCGGCAGCATCGGACGCGTCACCACCGTCGGGCTGGCCGACCGCGGGCACACCGTGGTCGGCCTGGACCGGGTCCCGCAGCCCGACGGCGAGGACGGCCCCTGGTACTCCGTCGACGCCACCGACCCGGACGCGGTCGCGGCGGTGTTCGAGGAGGAGTCGATCGAGGGCGTCGTCCACCTCGCCGGCCACCCGGGCGAAGGCAGCCTGCCCGACTCGCTGAGCTCGCACGTGGTCACGACCGCTGCGCTGCTGGACGCGATGGTCGAGCACGACGTCCGCCGGTTCGTCTACGCCTCCTCCAACCACGCGGTCGGCCGCACCCCCCGCGCCGACCTGCTCGGCATCGACGTCCGGCCGCGGCCGGACACCTTCTACGGCGTCGCCAAGGTCGCCGCGGAGGGGCTGATGAGCCTGTACGTCGACCGGTACGGCATCGACGCCGTGTCCTGCCGGATCGGCTCGTTCCGGGAGCGACCCGAGACGGTCCGCAACCTGTCCACCTGGCTCTCCCACGACGACTGCGTGCGGATGTTCCACGCTGCCCTCACCGCGACCGCGCCCGGGTACGCCGTGCTGTACGGCATCTCGGCCAACACCCGCGCCTGGTGGGACCTCGAGCCCGGCCGGGCGCTGGGCTACGAGCCGCAGGACGACGCCGAGGAGTTCGCGGCGTCGATCTCGCCGCGCCCGACCGACGACGCCGAAGGCACGCACGTCGGCGGCCCGTACGCCACCGCCGAGTTCGAACGTCCGGCACTCGACCGCACGTCTTGACCTGGAGCGCACTCCAACCCTGACACTGGTCGGGTGAGCCACTCGATCGCCGAGGCCGCGGCTGCCAGCGGCCTGAGCCCGGACACGCTGCGCTACTACGAGCGCGACGGCCTGATGCTGCGGCCGGTCGCCCGGTCCGGCGACCGGCCACCGGCGCTACACCGACGCCGACCTGCGGTGGATCGAGCTGATCAACCGGCTGCGGGGCACCGGCATGCCGATCCGCGACGTACGTCGCTATGCCGAGCTGGTCCGCGCCGGGCGACGGCAACGAACAGCAGCGGCTCGACCTGCTGCGCGCGCACCGGGCGCGCGTGCTCGCCCAGCTCGACCGAGGTCCAGGAGCACCTCGGCGCGATCGACCGCAAGATCGGCATCTACACCGACAAGATCGAATCCGCCCTTGACCTGGAGCGCACTCCAACGGCTTGAGTGGAGTCATGACACTCCAGACCCGCACTCTCGGAACCACCTCGCCGCTCACCGTCTCCGCGCTCGGCCTCGGCTGCATGGGCATGTCGGAGTTCTACGGCAGCCAGCGACGAGGCGCAGGGCATCGCGACCATCCAGCGCGCCCTCGACCTCGGCGTCACCTTCCTCGACACCGCGGACATGTACGGGCCGTTCACCAACGAGCAGCTGGTCGGCCGGGCGATCGCGGGCCGCCGCGACCAGGTCCAGCTGGCCACGAAGTTCGGCAACGAGCGGCGGCCCGACGGCACCCGGGTCGGCATCAACGGCCGGCCGGAGTACGTCCGGGCCGCGTGCGACGCGTCGCTGCAGCGGCTCGGCGTCGACCACGTCGACCTCTACTACCAGCACCGCGTCGACAAGACCGTGCCGATCGAGGACACCGTCGGCGCGATGGCCGAGCTGGTCGCGGCCGGCAAGGTGCGCCACCTCGGGCTGTCCGAGGCTTCGGCCGAGACCATCCGGCGCGCGCACGCGACACACCCGATCACCGCGCTGCAGAGCGAGTACTCGCTGTTCACCCGCGACCTCGAGGACGAGATCCTGCCGACGATCCGCGAGCTCGGCATCGGCCTGGTGCCCTACTCCCCGCTCGGCCGCGGCATCCTCACCGGCGCGATCACGTCGGAGTCCTCCCTGGAGGAGGGCGACTCGCGTCGCTCGGCGTACTTCCCGCGCCTCAACGGCGAGGGCCTCCAGGCCAACCTCCAGCTGGTCGCCCGGGTCCGCGAGATCGCGGACGAGAAGGGCTGCACCCCCGGACAGCTCGCGCTGGCGTGGGTCCTCGCCCAGGGCGAGCAGGTCGCGCCGATCCCCGGCACCAAGCGCGTGAAGTACCTCGAGGAGAACGTCGGCGCCGCGGACGTCACGCTCTCCGACGACGACCTGAACGCCATCGAGACCGCCGTACCCCGCGACGCCGTGGTCGGCGCCCGCTACGGCGACATGAGCTCGATCGACAGCTGAGGTCCGGCCCGGGTCGGTTCCCCCGGTGAACCGGTGAAACTGGACCCTTTGGGGGGTTGCAACGGCCCAAAGGGTCCAGTTCTGCCCGAAAGGATCGGCCGTCAACGGGCGGGAACGACCGCAGCGGCCAGACCCTCGACGCAGCCGTCCATCATCCGGTGGTGGTTCCAGCGCAGCACCGGACCGGCGACGTACGACAGAGCGCCGAGCAGCCCGGCGACGGCGACCTCCTGGGAGAGGTCGAGCCGCGTGCCACCGGAGACCGGCGTCAGGCCGAACCGCACCGACCCGGACAGGTCGCCCGGAGACCGCGACCTCGAGCAGCGACGGGGACCGGTTCGACGGCGTGCAGGACCAGGTCGAGCGTGTACGGCAGCACCGAGCGACACAGCACCCGGGCGTCGTCGGGGCCGAGGGACGCGACGGCGACCACCTGCGGCCACCAGTCCGGGTAGTGCTCGAGGTCGACCAGCTGCGCGTGCACCGCGGCGACGGGCGCAGCGATCTCCCAGGTGCCGGAGAAGGTGTAGGTGGCCTGCACCCTCGTATCGTGCCCCCATGACGTCCGCTGATGTGAGCACCCTCCTCGACTCCGCCCGCGCCTGGCTGGCCGAGGACCCCGACCCGCAGACCCGCGCCGAGCTCGCGGCCGTCGTCGAGGAGGTCGAGAAGGGCGGCGACCCGGCGGACCTGCGGGACCGCTTCTCCGGCACCCTCGAGTTCGGCACCGCCGGCCTGCGCGGCGCGCTCGGCGCCGGGCCGAACCGGATGAACCGGGTCGTCGTGATCCGCGCCGCGGCCGGCCTGGCGGCGTACCTCAAGGACTCGGGCGTCACCCACGGCTCCGTCGTGATCGGGTACGACGCGCGCCACAACTCCGACGTCTTCGCCCGCGACACCGCCGAGGTGATGACCGGCGCCGGGCTGAAGGCCTACGTCCTGCCGCGGCCGCTGCCGACCCCGCTGCTGGCGTTCGCGATCCGCGAGCTCGGCTGCGCGGCCGGCGTGATGGTGACCGCGAGCCACAACCCGCCGCAGGACAACGGCTACAAGGTCTACCTCGGCGACGGCAGCCAGATCGTCCCGCCCGCCGACGCGGAGATCGCCAGCCGGATCGCCGCCGTCGGCCCGGTCGCCGACGTGCCCCGCGGCGACGCCGGCAAGGTCGTCGGCGAGGAGATCGTCGACCGCTACCTCGACACCGTCGCCGAGCTCGCCGTCGACGGCCCGCGCGACCTCGACATCGTCTACACCCCGCTGCACGGCGTCGGCGGTACGACGGTGCAGCGGGTGCTGGAGTCCGCGGGCTTCGCCGCGCCGGCCGTCGTCGAGGAGCAGGAGCACCCCGACCCGGACTTCCCCACCGTCGCGTTCCCGAACCCCGAGGAGCCCGGCGCGATGGACCTCGCGATGGCGCTCGCCGACGTCCGGCGGCGCCGACATCGTGGTCGCCAACGACCCCGACGCCGACCGGTGCGCGGCCGCCGTCCCCGGCCCGCACGGCTGGCGGATGCTGCGCGGCGACGAGGTCGGCGCGCTGCTCGCCCACGCCCTGCTCGAGCGCGGCAAGCAGGGCACCTACGCGACCAGCATCGTGTCCTCCAGCCTGCTCGGGAAGATGGCGAAGGCCGCCGGCCAGCCGTACGCCGAGACGCTCACCGGCTTCAAGTGGATCGGCCGGGTCGAGGACCTGGCGTTCGGCTACGAGGAGGCGCTCGGCTACTGCGTCGACCCCGAGCACGTGAAGGACAAGGACGGCGTCTCCGCGCTGCTGCTGCTCTGCGAGCTGGCCGCGGCCGCGAAGGCCGAGGGCCGCACCCTGGTCGACCTCCTCGACGACATCGCCGTCGACGTACGGCCTGCACGCCACCGACCAGCTCTCGGTCCGGGTGACCGACCTCGGCGAGATCGCCGCCGCGATGGAGCGGTTGCGTACGACGCCGCCGACCGAGCTCGGCGGGCTCGCCGTCGAGCGGGTCGACGACCTCGCGCTCGGCAGCGCGGACCTGCCGCCGACCGACGGGCTGCGCTACCGGCTCGCCGACGGCGCCCGGGTGATCGTGCGGCCGAGCGGCACCGAGCCGAAGCTCAAGTGCTACCTCGAGGTCGTCGTCCCGGTGAACCCCGAGGACGGCGTGGACGCCGCCCGGATCGCCGCCGCCGGACGGCTGGACGCGCTGCGCGACGGGATCAAGGCAGCCGCCGGCATCTAGGGCTAGTGCACGAACCACCAGACGACGAAGGCAGCCGCCAGGACCGACAGGCCCGCGATCTCCCGCCAGGCAGGCAGCTTCTGCACCGCGCCGGGCGTGGTGCGCTCCCGCGCCTGCCGGTCGGTGGCCTCCCGCGCGTGGTAGCGGATCCGCTCCTCGACGAAGAGCTGGACCGAGTTGATCACCTTGGCCTGCGCCTTCTCGGCGGTCCGTGTCCGGGGCGACCTGCTCCGCACGGTCTGGCGCAGGGAGTAGCCGATGGCCGGCGAGACGTACCGCTGGCCGCCCGCGGAGATCGCGAGCACCTGGGCGATGACGACCTTCTCGATCGCGACGAGCGGGATCCGGAACGTGACCAGCATGTTGCGCAGCACCAGGTCGCGCTCGGTCACCCACACCGCGGGGCGCAGCGCCACGACCCACGTGAGCAGCCGCCGCGAAGGAAGCCGACGATCGCCACACCGAGCGGCGTCCCGGCGTCCAGCGGCAGGATCGCGAGGACCAGCACGATGGCCGCGGCGACCAGGCCGAGCACGCCCGTGATCCGGCCGCTGGTCGACGGGAAGCGCTCGACGACGACGTCCTTCGTCGTACCGGGCTGGTCGGTATCCATGGTCTCTCGCTTCAGGTTGTGGCTCATCGCAGCGACAACCCTATGCTGGGTCGGTGAGCACCTCCCCCACCCTCCTCGGCTCCCCGTTCGAGGACGTCACGCGCTCGGAGGCCTCCCTGCGGCGGTTCCTGCACGGGCTGCCCGGCGTCGACCAGGTCGGCGCGGAGGCGCGCGCGGCCGGACTCGGCACCCGCTCGATCAAGACCAGCGCCAAGGCCTACGCCATCGACCTCGCGATCCGGATGGTCGACCTGACCACGCTCGAGGGCCAGGACACCCCCGGCAAGGTCCGCGCGCTGGCCTCCAAGGCGATGCGCCCCGACCCGGCCGACCCGACCTGCCCGGCCGCCGCCGCCGTCTGCGTCTACCCCGACATGGTCGCGACCGCGAAGGAGACGCTCGGCAGCTCCGGCGTCCACGTCGCCGCCGTCGCCACCGCGTTCCCGAGCGGTCGCGCGTCGCTCGACATCAAGCTGGCCGACACCCGCGACGCCGTCGAGGCCGGCGCCGACGAGATCGACATGGTCATCGACCGCGGCGCGTTCCTGTCCGGCCACTACCAGCAGGTCTTCGACGAGATCGTCGCCGTCAAGGAAGCGTGCGCCAGGAAGAATGGGGAGAGCGCGCACCTCAAGGTGATCTTCGAGACCGGCGAGCTGCAGACCTACGACAACGTACGTCGCGCCAGCTGGCTGGCGATGATGGCCGGCGCCCACTTCATCAAGACCTCCACCGGCAAGGTCCAGCCGGCCGCGACGCTGCCGGTCACCCTGGTCATGCTCGAGGCGGTCCGCGACTTCCGCGAGCAGACCGGCACGATGATCGGCGTGAAGCCGGCCGGCGGCATCCGCACCGCCAAGGACGCCATCAAGTACCTCGTGATGGTCAACGAGGTCGCCGGGCCCGACTGGCTCGACCCGGACTGGTTCCGCTTCGGCGCCTCCACGCTGCTCAACGACCTGCTGATGCAGCGCACCAAGATGACGACCGGCCGCTACTCCGGTCCCGACTACTTCACGCTGGACTGAGTGCCCCATGAGCACCCCGTTCGAGTACGCCCCGGCCCCCGAGTCGCGCAGCATCGTCGACATCAAGCCGTCGTACGGCCTGTTCATCAACGGCGAGTTCGTCGACGGCCACGGCAAGTCGTTCAAGACGATCAGCCCGGCCACCGAGGAGGTCCTCGCCGAGGTCGCCGAGGCCGACGACGCCGACGTCGACGCCGCGGTCAAGGCCGCCCGCAAGGCCTACGACAAGGTCTGGTCGAGGATGCCCGGCCGCGAGCGCGCCAAGTACCTCTACCGGATCGCCCGGATCATCCAGGAGCGCGGCCGCGAGCTCGCCGTGCTGGAGTCGATCGACAACGGCAAGCCGATCAAGGAGTCCCGCGACGTCGACATCCCGATCGTCGCCGCGCACTTCTTCTACTACGCCGGCTGGGCCGACAAGCTCGAGCACGCCGGCTTCGGCGTCGGACCCGCAGCCGCTCGGCGTCGCCGGCCAGATGATCCCGTGGAACTTCCCGCTGCTGATGCTGGCGTGGAAGATCGCGCCGGCGCTGGCCTGCGGCAACACCGTCGTGCTCAAGCCGGCCGAGACCACGCCGCTGACCGCGCTGCTGTTCGCCGAGATCTGCCAGCAGGCCGACCTGCCGCCGGGCGTCGTCAACATCGTCACCGGCGCCGGCGGGACCGGCCAGGCGCTGGTCGGGCACGCGGACGTCGACAAGGTCGCGTTCACCGGCTCGACCGAGGTCGGCAAGGCGATCGCGCGCACCGTCGCCGGCACGAACAAGAAGGTCACCCTCGAGCTCGGCGGCAAGGCCGCCAACATCGTCTTCGACGACGCCCCGCTCGACCAGGCCGTCGAGGGCATCGTCAACGGCATCTTCTTCAACCAGGGCCACGTCTGCTGCGCCGGCTCCCGGCTGCTCGTGCAGGAGTCGATCGCCGACGAGCTGCTCGGCAAGCTGAAGCGCCGGATGGCCACGCTGCGCGTCGGCGACCCGCTCGACAAGAACACCGACATCGGCGCGATCAACTCCGCCGAGCAGCTGGCCCGGATCCGCGAGCTCTCCGACATCGGCGAGGCCGAGGGCGCCGGCCGCTGGTCGCCGGCGTGCGAGCTGCCGACGACCGGCTTCTGGTTCCCGCCGACGCTCTTCACCGGCGTCACCCAGGCGCACCGGATCGCCCGCGAGGAGATCTTCGGCCCGGTGCTCTCGGTGCTGACCTTCCGCACGCCGTCCGAGGCGGTCGAGAAGGCCAACAACACGCCGTACGGCCTCTCCGCCGGCGTCTGGACCGACAAGGGCTCCCGGATCCTGTCAGATGGCCAACCAGCTGCGCGCCGGCGTGGTCTGGGCCAACACGTTCAACAAGTTCGACCCGACCAGCCCGTTCGGCGGCTACAAGGAGTCGGGCTACGGCCGCGAGGGCGGCCGCCACGGTCTGGAGGCCTACCTCAAGTGAGCAAGGACCGGATCGACGTCCGCAAGACCTACAAGCTCTACATCGGCGGGCGCGTTCCCCCGCTCGGAGTCCGGCCACTCCTACGAGGTGACCGACAGCAAGGGGAAGTTCGTGGCCAACGCCGCCCTCGCGTCCCGCAAGGACGCCCGCGACGCCGTCGTCGCCGCCCGCAAGGCGTTCGGCGGCTGGTCCGGCCGCACGGCGTACAACCGCGCCCAGATCGTGTACCGGATCGCCGAGGTCATGGAGGACCGCCGCCCGCAGTTCGTGCAGGCCGTGGTGCAGTCCGAGGGCCTCACCGCCAGCAAGGCCGAGAAGGTCGTCGACGCGGCCATCGACCGGCTGGTCTGGTACGCCGGCTGGGCGGACAAGATCACCCAGGTGATCGGCAACGCCAACCCGGTCGCCGGTCCGTACTTCAACCTCTCGACCCCCGAGCCGACCGGCGTGGTCGCCGTGCTCGCGCCGCAGGAGTCCTCGCTGCTCGGCCTGGTCAGCGTCGTCGCGCCCGCGATCGTCACCGGCAACACCGTGGTGGTCGTGTCGTCGTTCGAGCGGCCGCTGCCCGCCGTCACGTTCTCCGAGGTGCTGGCCACCTCCGACGTACCCGGCGGGGTGGTCAACATCCTGACCGGCTCGGCGGCGACCGTCGGCCCGTGGCTGGCCGCGCACATGGACGTCAACGCGATCGACCTGACCGGCGTCGCCGGCGACGCCGCGCTGGCGACCGACCTCGAGATCGCCGCCGCCGACAACCTCAAGCGGGTCCGCCGGGCGCCCGGCGCCGAGCCGGACTGGACTCTCGACCCCGGGCTCGACGCGATGACCGCGTTCCTGGAGACCAAGACGGTCTGGCACCCGATCGGCGTCTGAACGCGCGGTCATCGTCCTGGCCGGCCCGTCGGGAGCCGGCAAGTCCCGCCTCGCCGAGCGGATCGGCCTGCCCGTGCTCCGTCTCGACGACTTCTACAAGAGCGCCGGCGACCCGACGCTGCCCCTCATCATCGAGGGCGCCAACGCCGGCATCGTCGACTGGGACGACCCCGCGTCCTGGCTGCTCGAGGACGCGATGGCCGCCCTCGACGAGCTGTGCCGGACCGGACGCACCGAGGTACCGGTCTACGACATCGCCCAGTCCGACCGCACCGGCTGGCAGACGCTCGACCTCGGCGAGCACGACGTCTTCCTCGCCGAGGGGATCTTCGCCCAGGAGATCGTCCCGCACGCCCGTGAGGCCGGGCTGCTCGCGGCGGCGTACTGCGTGCGCCAGCACCCGATGGTGACGTTCTGGCGGCGGCTGACCCGCGACCTGCGCGAGCACCGCAAGCCGCCGCTGGTGCTGGTACGACGCGGGCTGGCGCTGATGGGCGACCAGCGCCGGGTGGTCTCCCACGCGGTCGCGCTCGGCTGCCAGCCAGTGACGCCGGACGAGGCGTACGCCAAGATCATGTCGTGACGACCTGGCCGACCCAGCCCGACAGCCGCACCTGCGGCCCGTCGACGGTGGTGGTCGCCCAGGGCCTGCCCGGGCCGTGGCCCGGGTTCGACGAGGACGTGCTCGCGACCCACCGCCGGCTCACCGGGCTGCGCGACCGGCACGGCCGGCTCCAGCTGCCGTGGCCGCGCGCGCTCGGCACCCCGCCGTGGGCGGTCGCCCGCGAGCTCGGCGGCCGGGTCCGCCGGTTCCGGCACGACGAGGTCGTCGCGGCACTCCCCTCGCCGGTGCCGGTGTTCCTCGGCTCGCGCTGGCTGCCCCGGCACGTCGTCCTCGCCCTGGAAGCGACGGACGACGGCCTCCGCGTCTACGACCCAGCCCGCGGAGCCGTCGTACCGATGTCGTCGTCGCGCTGGAAGAAGGCCTGGTGGGCGGTTCTGCCCTAGCTACCGAGCGCCTTCGCCTTGAGCGCGTCGTACTCCTCCTGGGTGATCGCGCCGGAGTCGTGCAGCGCCTTGGCCTTGGCGATCTCCTCGGACGGCGAGCTCCCGGGCGTCGCGACCGAGCGGATGTAGGCGTCCGCGTCGGCCTGCATGGCCTGCGCGGCGGCCAGGTGCCGCTCCGCCATCCCCTCGCCGCGCGCGATCAGGTAGATCAGCGAGGTGAGCAGCGGGAAGATGATCAGGAAGAGCACCCAGACCGCCTTGAACCAGCCGCTGAGGCTCTTGTCGCGGAACAGATCCGTGAGGATCTGGAACAGCACGACGAGGTACGCCATGAGCAGGAAGAAGGTGATGGTGAGCCAGAAGAAGTCCCAGAAAGAATCCACGGCGTGACCCTAGGGGCCGACGGGACCAGCGGGGCTCACCCGATCCGGGTGACCACGGCTGAGCAGCCGTTGGCCCACCAGCGGGCAGATCAGCACCGTCAGGGCACCGCCTGCCACGAGCACCGATGCGTTCGTGGCGGTCATCTCGCCGTTGCGTTCCGCGATCGTCGTCACCGCGACGATGATCGGCAGCCCGGCCGAGGCGAACGCCGCGATCGCGGCACTCTCCCGCCGGTCGAACTCGCCCTCGGTGAGGGAGGCGACGAACACGACCCCGCCGCGCACGACCAGGATCAGGCACCACGAACAGCCGCCAGCGCCACCGGCTCCTCGACGATCGCCATCGGGTCGATCGCCATGCCGGACGTGATGAAGAAGATCGGGATCAGCAGCCCGAACGCCAGCCCGACGAGCTTGTGCTCCAGGCTCTCGTGACCCTCGGGGACGAGCTGGCGCAGCACGAAGCCGGCCGCGAACGCGCCGAGCACGGCGTCCAGCTCGAAGACCGCGGCCGCGGCCAGCAGCGTGATCAGGAGCAGCACCACGAGCCGCACCTGGGTCTGCCCGGACGTCTCCGCACCCCGGCGGACGACCTCCAGGAGACTCGAGCCCTCGCGGCCGAACCGCTTGCTGGAGACGTTCACCAGCACCGCGAGCGCGGCGAAGGCCACCAGCACGACGAGCGACTCCAGCGGACCCCGGGCGCTGAGCAGGACCGCCATCGCGACGATCGGGCCGAGCTCGCCGTACGCGCCGTGGTTCAGCAGCGACTTCCCGACCGGCGTGCCGAGCAGGCCGCTGTCCTTGAGGATCGGCAGCAGGGTGCCGAGCGCGGTCGAGGTGAGCGCGATCGCCACGGCGAACTCGCCCTCGATCTGGTCGGACACGTGCAGCGCGAACACCAGCGCGAGCGCCGACAGGAGGCACACCAACCAGGTGACGAGCGCGCGGCGACCGCCGCGGCCGGCCAGCTCGGAGGGCTCGAGCTCGTAGCCGGCGAGCAGGAAGAGCATGCCGAGCCCGAGCTCGCGGAGCATGCCGACGCCCTCGCCGGTGGCCGCGATGTCGAGGACGTGCGGGCCGATCAGCACCCCGAGGACCAGCAGCAGCACCACCTCGGGCACCTTGCCGCGCGTCAGCATCGCCGCGAGCAGCGGCGCCAGGACCGCGCAGAGCGCGATCCAGAAGATCGACTCCTCGGGTCCCGGCATCAGCCCGTTCCCACCAGGACGACCAGGAGCAGACAGGCCGCGGCGACGCCGACACCGACCACGGCGACCAGGGCCGCGAGCAGGAACCAGGTGCGACCCGCACCTTCGGCCGCGTCCTGGGTCGACGCGACGTCGACGTGGCCGGGCTTGCTCAGGGTCGTACGCGACCTCGAGGTCGTCACCCACGCGAGGGGGCGGTGCGGGGACGTCGGTGAGGGTCTGGCCTCCACCGGCTCGGTGGCGCCCTCGGGCACGAAGCTCACCCGGGGGAAGTAGCGGGTGTCCGGATCCGACCCCAGGCTCAGGTCCTTCGCCTCGAGGCCGACCACGGTCGCCGTGGCCGGCACGGCGCGGCTGCGGAACCGCTGCGCGCTCCGTCGTACGGCGCGGCCCTTGAGCAGCAGACCCCCCGCCAGGAGCAGGATCACCACGGCCGACCCGAGCAGGAGCACGGCCGGCACGTAGTGGATCTTCACAGCGCCGCCTCGGCCTCGAGCGCGGCGTAGGTCGGCTTGATCTGGACGTTGATGATCGCGAGCCGCTCGTCGAAGGGCAGGAACGCCGACTTCATCGCGTTGATCGTGAACCACTCGAGGTCGCTCAGCCCGTAGCCGAACGCCTCCACCAGCGACCACATCTCGTGGGTCATCGAGGTGCGGCTCATCAGCCGGTTGTCGGTGTTGACCGTGACCCGGAACCGCAGCCGCTTCAGCAGCCCGATCGGGTGCTCGGCGATCGAGGTCGCGGCACCGGTCTGGAGGTTCGACGACGGGCACATCTCCAGCGGGATCCGCTTGTCGCGGACGTACGCCGCGAGCAGGCCGAGCTCGACCGAGCCGTCGTCGGCGACGGTGACGTCGTCGATGATCCGCACCCCGTGGCCGAGCCGGTCGGCGCCGCACCACTGGATCGCCTGCCAGATCGACGGCAGCCCGAACGCCTCGCCCGCGTGGATCGTGAAGTGCGCGTTCTCCCGCTGGAGGTACTCGAACGCGTCGAGGTGCCGGGTGGGCGGGTAGCCCGCCTCGGCGCCGGCGATGTCGAAGCCGGCCACGCCCCGGTCACGCCAGGCGATCGCGAGCTCGGCGATCTCCATCGACCGCGCCTGGTGCCGCATCGCGGTGAGCAGCTGCCGGACCACGATCCGCCCGCCGGCGGCCGCGACGCCCTCGTCGAAGCCGGCCTGCACGGCGCCGACCACCTCGTCGAGGGTCAGCCCCTGACTCGACGTGCTGCTCGGGTGCGTAGCGGACCTCGGCGTACACGACACCGTCGGCGGCCAGGTCCTCGACGCACTCGCGCGCCACCCGGGTGAGCGCGGCGGCGGTCTGCATCACGGCGACGGTGTGGTCGAAGGTCTCGAGGTAGCGCTCCAGCGACCCGGAGTCGCAGGCCTCCTGGAACCAGCGCGCCGAGCGACTCCGCGGTGAGGTCGCCCTGGACGTCCGGCAGCTGGTGCCCGACCTCGGCCGCGAGGTCGATGATCGTCTGCGGGCGGAGGCCGCCGTCGAGGTGGTCGTGGAGCAGCACCTTCGGCGCCCGGCGTACCTGGTCGCGGGTCGGCTTCATGTCGCGATCCTGTCAGAACTCGGCCCGAATCGAGACGCTAGGTTCTGGGCCATGCGCGTTTTCACGACCCTGGACGAGGTGGCCGCCGCGAGCGGCGAGGAGCTCGGCAGCTCCGACTGGATCACGATCGAGCAGGACCGGGTGGACCGGTTCGCCGAGGCCACCGGTGACCACCAGTGGATCCACGTCGACGCCGAGCGCGCCGCAGGACGGCCCGTTCGGCGGCACCATCGCGCACGGCTACCTCACGCTGTCGCTGGTGCCGTTCCTCGGCAGCCAGGTGTTCGCGCTGGACACCCCCGGCGCGAAGCTCAACTACGGCGTCAACAAGGTCCGGTTCCCCAGCCCGGTCCGGGTCGGCAAGCGGGTCCGCGCGCACGTCACCCTCGGCGAGGTCGTCGACCTCCCGGCCGGCAAGCAGCTGACGCTGAAGTACACGATCGAGATCGAGGACGAGGCCAAGCCCGCCTGCGTCGCCGAGACCGTCGTCCTGCTCCTGCCCTAGCCGTTGAATCGGGACTTCTGGTCACTTGAATCGGACTTCTGGTCAGCACGCCGCCAGAACTCCCGATTCAACGGTCGAACTCCCGACTCAACCGCCAGAAGCCCGACTCGACGTCAGCCGATGCGGTCGATGACCAGCGGGTCGGGCGGTACGACGACGGTCGGCTCGATGTCGTAGCCGCCGTCGAGCGAGGCCAGCGCGCGCTCGAAGCGGTGCTCGTCGTCGGTGAGCAGCGTGAACAGCGGCTGGCCCTCGGTGACCTGGTCGCCGGGGCGGGCGTGCCAGACGACGCCGGCGCCGGCCTGCACCGGGTCCTCCTTGCGGGCCCGGCCGGCGCCGAGGCGCCAGGCCGCCAGGCCGACCGCCATCGCGTCCAGCCGGGTGAGCACGCCGGACGACGGCGCGGCCACGACGTGCGTCTCGCGGGCCGACGGGCAGCGCCGCGTCGGGGTCGCCGCCCTGGGCGCGGATCATCGCCTTCCAGGCGTCCATCGCCGAGCCGTCGGCCAGCTTGTCGGCCGGGTCGACGTCGTCGCGGCCGGCGCCGGCGAGCATCTCGCGGGCCAGGGCGAGGGTCAGCTCGACGACGTCGGCCGGGCCGCCGCCGGCGAGCACGTCGACCGACTCCGCGACCTCGATCGCGTTGCCGGCGGTCAGGCCGAGCGGCGTGGACATGTCGGTCAGCAGCGCGACGGTGTGCACGCCGGCGTCCTTGCCGAGCGCCACCATCGTCTCGGCGAGCTCGCGGGCGGCGTCGACGTCCTTCATGAACGCGCCGGTGCCGACCTTGACGTCGAGCACCAGCGCTCCGGTGCCCTCGGCGATCTTCTTCGACATGATCGACGACGCGATCAGCGGGATCGCCTCGACGGTGCCGGTGACGTCGCGCAGCGCGTAGAGCTTCTTGTCGGCCGGGGCGAGCCCGTCGCCGGCCGCGCAGATGACCGCGCCGACCGACTCGAGCTGGGCGAACATCTCCTCGTTGGAGAGCGCCGCCCGCCAGCCGGGGATCGACTCGAGCTTGTCGAGCGTGCCGCCGGTGTGGCCGAGCCCGCGCCCGGACAGCTGCGGTACCGCGACGCCGCACGCGGCGACCAGCGGCGCCAGCGGCAGCGTGATCTTGTCGCCGACCCCACCGGTCGAGTGCTTGTCGGCGGTCGGCCGCGACAGCGTCGAGAAGTCCATCCGCTCCCCCGACGCGATCATCGCGTCGGTCCAGCGGGCGATCTCGCGCCGGTCCATCCCGTTGAGCAGGATCGCCATCGCCAGCGCCGACATCTGCTCGTCGGCGACCGCGCCGCGCGTGTAGGCGTCGATCACCCAGTCGATCTGGCTGTCGGTCAGCGCGTGCTTGTCCCGCTTGGCCGAGATCACCTCGACGGCGTCGTGGTTGCCGCTCACGTCAGATCCTCCGGCCCGAATGCGTCGGGCAGCACCTGCGCCATCGTCCGCACACCGGAGACCGTCATCAGCAACAGGTCTGGACCGCCGTTCTCGTGCAGCAGCTGGCGGCAACGGCCGCACGGCATGATCACCTCGCCCTCACCGTTCACGCAGACGAAGTGGGTGAGCCGCCCTCCGCCGGTGATGTGCAGCTGGCTGACCAGCCCACACTCGGCGCACAGGACGACGCCGTACGCCGCGTTCTCGACGTTACAGCCCGTCAGGAGCCGACCGTCCTCTGCGAGCGCAGCCGCACCGACGGGATAGCGGGAGTACGGCGCGTAGGCGTGGCTCGCCGCTTCGACTGCGGCGGCGCGGAGCGCCTCCCAGTCGACCGGATCCGCCGTCAAGGCCGCGCCCCACCGGGGGATTTGCGGTACATCACACGAGGCGCGGGAACTAACACCTCGCCATCGTAACCGTTACACAATCTTTCCCTCCGAAGCGCAGATCGGACAGGCTGCATTCGGTACGGTGACCGCTTGTCGCTCCGTACCAGACGGGCGAAATTATGGAGGCAAACGTGAACAAGTTGAGGAAGGCCGCAGGCAGCGGCTTGGTCGTGCTCATCGCGGCCACCGTCCTGACCGCATGCGGCGACGAGCCGGACGACAACACGGCGTCCGACGACACGAGCGCCAGCCCCGCAGCCTCGGACTTCCTGCCCTGCGTCGTCTCCGATGCGGGTGGCTTCGACGACAAGTCGTTCAACCAGCTCAGCTACGAGGGCGTCGAGCAGGCTGCTGACGAGCTCGGTGCCGAGTTCAAGGCCGTCGAGTCCAACAGCGAGAACGACTACGGCCCGAACCTCGAGAGCCTGGTCGCCGAGGGCTGCGACACGATCGTGACGGTCGGCTTCGCCCTCGCCGCCGCGACCAAGGAGTCCGCGGCCGCGAACCCCGACATCGAGTACGTCCTCATCGACGACGCCGCTGACGGTGGCGACGACGGCCAGACCTTCGACGGCCAGCCCGACGTCGCGAACATCAAGCCGATCCTCTACGACACCGCCCAGGCGGCGTTCCTCGCCGGCTACGCGGCCGCCGACTACACCACGACCGGCGTCGTCGGCACCTACGGTGGCATGCCGTTCCCGACCGTGACCATCTTCATGGACGGCTTCAAGCAGGGCGCCGAGTACTACGCCGAGGAGAACGGCAAGGACGTCAAGGTCGTCGGCTGGGACGGTGAGAACGGCTCCTTCACCGGTGGCTTCGAGGCCAACGAGACCGCGACCAACACCGCGCGTCAGCTGCTCGACCAGGACGTCGACGTGATCCTCCCGGTCGGTGGCCCGATCTACCAGGGTGCGCTGACCGCGATCGCCGACTCCGGCAAGGACGTCGCGATGCTCGGTGTGGACGCCGACTTCTTCGAGACCGACCCGAACACGCAGGACGTCGTGCTCACCTCGATCCTGAAGAACATGAAGGTCTCGACCTACGAGGCCGTCCTGGCTGCCGGCAACGACGAGTTCGACTTCACGCCGTACGTCGGCACGCTGGAGAACGACGGCGTCGGCATCGCTCCGTTCCACAACTTCGAGGACAAGGTCAACCCGGACCTCCAGGCCGAGCTCGACGCACTCAAGGCCTCGATCATCGACGGCTCGGTCAAGGTCACCTCGTACCTGAACCCGTGAGCCTGACGCTCTGAGAAAAGCCTGACCCGACAGGGGGAGGTCGGCCCAGCCGGCCTCCCTCTGTCATGCTCGGGGTCGATTTCTCGACCCATCCCGACACTAGGATGCCGTGACATGAAGCTCGTTCTTCGAGACATCACGAAGCGCTTCGGGTCGCTCGTCGCCAACGACCGGATCTCGCTGACGGTCGAACCCGGTGAGATCCACTGCCTGCTCGGCGAGAACGGCGCCGGCAAGTCGACGCTGATGAACGTCCTCTACGGCCTCTACCAGGCCGACGAGGGCGAGATCGAGCTCGACGGCACCGTGCAGAACTTCTCCGGCCCGGGCGACGCCATCGCGGCCGGCATCGGCATGGTGCACCAGCACTTCATGCTCATCCCCGTCTTCACCGTGGCCGAGAACGTCATGCTGGGCAACGAGACGACCGGTTTCGCCGGGTCGCTCGACCGCGACGCGGCCCGCGAGCGAGTCCGCGAGATCTCCGCCCGGTTCGGTTTCGACGTGAACCCGGACGCGGTCGTCGAGGACCTCCCCGTCGGCGTGCAGCAGCGCGTCGAGATCATCAAGGCTCTTTCGCGCGACGCGCAGGTGCTCGTCCTCGACGAGCCCACCGCCGTCCTGACGCCGCAGGAGACCGACGAGCTGATGGAGATCATGCGTCAGCTGAAGGAAGCCGGGAAGGCGATCGTCTTCATCACCCACAAGCTGCGTGAGGTCCGCGCCGTCGCGGACAAGATCACGGTGATCCGCCTCGGCAAGGTCGTCGGCGAGGCCAGCCCGACGGCGAGCAACGCCGAGCTCGCGGCCCTCATGGTGGGCCGCCCGGTCGAGCTGACCGTGCACAAGGACCCGCCGAAGCTCGGTGAGGACTCCCTCGTGGTCGAGAACCTCCGCGTGATCGACGACTTCGGGCGCGTGCACGTCGACCACGTGAGCTTCACCATCAAGTCCGGCGAGATCCTCGCCGTCGCCGGCGTCCAGGGCAACGGCCAGACCGAGCTCACCGAGGCCCTGCTGGGCCTTGAGGACCACGTCACCGGCTCGATCCGGCTCAACGGCCGGGAACTGGTGGGCAGCTCGGTGCGCCAGATCCTCGCGGCCGGGGTCGGGTTCGTGCCCGAGGACCGCCAGGTCGAGGGCTTGGTCGGCGACTTCACCATCGCCGAGAACCTGATGCTCAACCGCAGCTACGGCGAGCCCTTCGTCAAGCGCGGCTCGCTCCAACTGGAGAAGCTCAACGCCTTCGCGCAGGAGAAGGTCAAGGCGTACGACGTCCGTGCCCCCGGCATCACCACGCTGGCCGGGCAGCTCTCGGGTGGCAACCAGCAGAAGGTCGTCGTGGCCCGGGAGCTCTCGCGGGACCTGGAGCTCCTGGTGGCCGCCCAGCCGACGCGCGGCGTCGATGTGGGCTCCATCGAGTTCATCCACAAGCAGATCGTCGCGGGACGGGACGCCGGAGTTCCGGTGCTCGTGGTCTCGACCGAGCTGGACGAGGTCGCGGCGCTGGCCGACCGGATCATGGTCCTCTACCGCGGCCAGGTCGTCGGCATCGTGCCCGGAGACACACCCCGTGAGGTGCTCGGCCTGATGATGACCGGAGAGCGTCCGGAAGGAATGACCGCATGAGCGAGCGAAGCGAGCGAGTCATTCAGTACAGCGCGCCATGTGCCTCATGCGCGCACGGAGCGAAGCGAGTACGCGCATGAGCGAGCGGAGCGAGCGAGTCATTCAGTACAGCGCGCCATGTGCCTCATGCGCGCACGGAGCGAAGCGAGTACGCGCATGAGCAACGCAGTGACGGAGGAGCGCCCCCCGAGCGAGCCCGAGGGCGAGCAGCAGGAGCCCAGTCGCTGGCGCGAGGTGATGCGCGAGATCACCTCGAGCAGCGCAATGACGGCCGTGCTCTCCGTGGTGCTGGCCGTCGCGTTCGGCTCGATCCTGATCGCCGTCACCGACGAGGAGGTCCGGAGCACCGCGAGCTACATCTTCGCGGCGCCGGGTGACTTCTTCAACGCGCTCTGGGACGCGATCTGGGGCGCCTACACCGCGTTGTTCCGGGGCGCGATCTACAACACCCGGGCCGAGACCTTCGAGCAGGCGATCAGGCCGCTCACCGAGACCGCCAAGTTCGCTGCACCTCTGATCGCGGCCGGCCTCGGCGTCGGTCTCGCGTTCCGCGCCGGCCTGTTCAACATCGGTGGTCGCGGCCAGATGCTCATGGCCGGTGCCGCGGCGGGCTGGGTCGGCTACCAGTTCGAGCTCCCGTGGGTACTGCACCTGACGCTCGCGATCGTCGCTGGCATGGTCGCCGGCGCCCTGTGGGCCGGCATCGCCGGTGTCCTCAAGGCCCGCACCGGCGCGCACGAGGTGATCGTGACGATCATGCTCAACTACGTCGCGTACTACCTGGTGTTCTTCGCGCTGTCGAAGCAGAGCCTGTTGCAGGCGCCGGACTCCTTCAACCCGAAGTCGCTGCCGATGAAGGAGTCGGCGACGATGCCGAAGCTGCTCGGCGACCAGTTCAACCTCCACCTGGGCTTCCTGCTGGCGCTGGTCGCCGTGGCGTTCACGTGGTGGCTCCTGGAGCGTTCCTCGCTGGGGTTCCGGATCCGCGCGGTGGGCATCAACCCGCCGGCCGCCAAGGCGGCGGGCATCAACGTCGGCCGCATCTACACCGTGGTCATGCTGATCGCGGGCGCGCTGGTCGGCCTGGCGGGCGCCAACCAGGTCCTGGGCACCGTCACGAGCGGCATCACGGTCGATCTCGACGCCAGCATCGGCTTCGACGCGATCACCGTGGCTCTGCTCGGCCGGTCACGGCCGCTGGGCATCCTCGCCGCGGGCCTTCTCTTCGGCGCGTTCAAGGCCGGCGGCTTCGCGATGCAGGCCTCGGAGAACATCCCCGTCGACATCGTGCTCGTGGTGCAGTCGCTCATCGTGCTGTTCATCGCGGCGCCGCCCCTGATCCGGGCCATCTTCCGACTGCCCGCCAAGGAGGCGAAGTGAGCACCCACACCGGCGAGGCCAGCGTCCCGATCGACGAGACCCCGCTGGCCGGGGTGACCACGGTCGTCGACCGCAAGACTCCCGTGCTCTTCGGAGCACTCACCATCGGCCTGCTCCTCATCGTGGCACTGGCCGGCCAGTCGGGCGACACGACATTCCGGCTCGCCACCGGCACCGACTTCGTCAAGATCGCCGAGATCACGGTCCCCTCGACCCCGACGACCTGGCTGATGGTGATCCTCTGCGCGCTCTGCACCGCGTGGTCGGCCCGCCTGTACCTGAGCCGTCGCACCACCCCCCTGTGGCTGGTCGTCGTCTTCTCGATCACGTGGATGATCGGGTTCCTGACCTGGGCCGCGGCCGGCGCCACGATCCCGGTGGTCGGCCTGCTCGCCGGGTCACTGGCGCTCGCCGTACCTCTCATCTTCGGCGCCCTCGGCGGCGTCCTCGGTGAGCGGGCTGGCGTGGTCAACATCGCCATCGACGGCCAGTTGCTGGCCGGCGCCTTCGCCGCCGCACTCGTCGCGTCGATCGTCGGCACCACCTGGGCCGGGCTGGGCGCCTCGATGGTCGCCGGCATGCTGGTGGCGCTGCTCCTGGGGCTCTTCGCGATCAACTACTTCGTCGACCAGGTCATCGTCGGTGTCGTGCTCAACGTGCTGGTGATCGGCCTGACGAGCTTCATGTTCAGCCAGGTGCTGGCGCCGAACGCCGCGGACCTGAACACTCCCCCGCGCTTCCACTCCCTGCCGATCCCGGTGCTCGGCGACATCCCGTTGATCGGCCCGATCTTCTTCCGGCAGACCGCGATCGTCTACATCCTCTACGTCACCGTGGCCCTCGTGACCTGGGCGCTCTACCGCACCAGGTGGGGCCTGCGGGTCCGCGCGGTGGGCGAGCACCCGAAGGCTGCGGACACCGTCGGCATCAGGGTCAACGCCACCCGCTACCGCACCATCCTCCTGGGCGGCGCGATCGCGGGTATGGGCGGCGCGTTCTACACGCTCGTCTCGGTGCCCCAGTTCAACCGCGAGATGACCGGCGGCGCGGGCTACATCGCGCTGGCGGCGGTCATCTTCGGCAAGTGGGACCCGATCCGCGCAACGCTCGCGGCACTCCTCTTCGGGTTCGCCTCGAACCTCCAGGGCGTGCTGTCGGTGATCGGCTCGCCGGTGCCCAGCCAGTTCATGCTGATGCTGCCCTACGTCGTGACGATCTTCGCGGTCGCCGGGCTGGTCGGTAAGTCGCGGCCGCCCGCCGCGGACGGCATCCCATACCGCAAGGGGTAGCGGGCGCCGCTCAATCCTGGGCGGCGACCGCGACGCTGGCCAGCACCTTGGCGCCGATGGCCACGGCGCGGTCGTCGACGCGCAGGTTGCCCTGGTGCAGGTCGTACGTCGGCCCGCCCGGGGTGCGGGTGCCGAGCCGCCCCATCGCGCCGGGCACCCGGTCCAGGTACCACCCGAAGTCCTCGCCGCCGAGGCTCTGCTGGGTCGGCACGTGCCCGGCCGGGCCGAGCACCCGCTCCACGGCCCGCCCGAGCTGGGCGATCGAGCCCGACGTCGTTCACCACCGGCGGGACGCCGCGCTGGTAGTCGACCTGGGCGTGCACGCCGTACGGCGCGACGATCTCCTCGACCAGCAGCGGCACCAGCTTCTCGGCCTCCGCCCAGGCGATCGCGTCGAGCATCCGCACGGTGCCGCCGATCCGGCCGGTCGCCGGGATCACGTTGTGCGCCGAGCCGGCGCGCACGATCCCCCACACCACGCTCACGCCGGAGCGCGGGTCGAGGCGGCGGGACAGGATCGACGGGAGCTCGGTGACCACCTTGGCCAGTGCGTAGGTGAGGTCCTCGGTCAGGTGCGGACGCGAGGTGTGCCCGCCGGAGCCGGTCAGCGTCACGTCCAGGTGGTCGGCCGCCCCGGTGATCGGGCCTTCTCGCAGGCCGACCCGGCCGACGTCCAGGGTCGGGTCGCAGTGCAGGCCGAAGATCCGCTCGACGCCGGCGAGCGCGTCCAGGTCGATCAGCGACAGGGCGCCACCCGGCATCACCTCCTCGGCCGGCTGGAACAGCAGCCGGACCCGGCCCCGCAGCAGCCCGGCCTCGTGGACCCGGCCGAGCGCGATCGCGGCGCCGACCAGCGCGGAGGTGTGCACGTCGTGTCCGCAGGCGTGGGTGACACCCTCGACGGTGCTAGACCAGGGGTCGGCGGTGAGGTCGGGGACCGGGAGCGCGTCCAGGTCGGCCCGCAGCGCCACGATCGGCCCGCCGTCGCCGATCTCGGCGACCAGCCCGGTCCGCGGCAGCACCGTCGTCCGCCAGCCGGCCCGGTCGATCCGGGCCGAGACGAGAGCGGTGGTGCGCAGCTCGCGCCAGGACAGCTCCGGGTGCGCGTGCAGGTCGCGGCGCAGCTCGACGAGCTCGTCCTCGTGCTCCTGGACGACGGCGTCGATCAGCGTCCCGGTCGGGGTGGGCGCGGCATCGGACATCGAGTCGAGGTTACTGCGTGCCCGCCAGTTCCCGACCGGGTTCGGCCATCAGGCGATCTTGCGGTGGTACGTCGACATCGCGAGGACGTACGCCACGGCGAGGATGCCGAGGCACCATGCGAGCGCCGTCCACACGTCGGAGCCGACCGACTCCTGGGCGAACAGGTCGCGGATCGCGTTGACCACGGACGTCACGGGCTGGTTCTCCGCAAAGGCGCGCACCGGGCCGGGCATGGTGTCGGTGGGCACGAACGCCGAGCTGATGAACGCCAGCAGGATGATCGGGTAGGAGAAGGCACCGACGCCGTCCACGGTCTTCGCGGACAGGCCGGGGATGACGGCGATCCAGGTGACCGCCAGGGTGAACAGCACGAGCAGTCCGGCGACGCCCAGCCAGGCGAGCACCCCCGCCGGGGAGCGGAAGCCCATGAGCAGGGCGACCACCAGCACGATCGCGAGCGAGATCAGGTTGGAGACCACCGAGGTCAGTACGTGCGCCCACAGGACGCTGGACCGCGCGATCGGCATCGACTGGAACCGCTCGAAGATCCCGCTCTGCATGTCCGTGAACAGCCGGTACGCCGTGTAGGACACGCCCATCACGATGGTGATGAGCAGGATGCCGGGCAGCAGGTAGTTCACGTAGCTGTCGAGGCCGGTCTCGATCGCCCCGCCGAAGACGTAGACGAACAGCAGCATCAGGGCGATCGGCATGATCGTGACCGTGACGATGGTGTCGATGCTGCGGGTGATGTGGCGCATCGACCGCCCCAGCAGGACGGCGGTGTCGCCGAAGAAGTGCGTGGTCATCGTGGTTCCTCAGCTGTGGGTGGGTTCGGTGCCGACGATGGCGAGGAAGATCTCCTCGAGCGTCGGCTGCTTCTCGACGTACTCGACCTGGGCGGGCGGGAGCAGCCGCTTGAGCTCGGCCAGGGTTCCGTTCGCGACGATCCGTCCCTCGTGGAGGATCGCGATCCGGTCGGCGAGCTGCTCGGCCTCGTCCAGGTACTGCGTGGTGAGCAGCACCGTCGTGCCCTGGCCGGCGAGCTCCTTGACGGCGTTCCACACCTCGATCCGCGACTGCGGGTCGAGGCCGGTGGTCGGCTCGTCGAGGAAGATCACCGGCGGGTCGCCGATCAGGCTCATGGTGATGTCCAGCCGGCGGCGCATGCCTCCGGAGTACGTCGCCACCCGCCGGTCGGCCGCGGCGGTGAGCTGGAACCGGTCGAGCAGGTCCTCCGCGATCCGGCCGGCGCCCTTCAGGTGCCGCAACCGGGCCATCAGCACCAGGTTCTCCCGCCCGGTGAGGGTCTCGTCGACGGCCGCGAACTGACCGGTGAGGCTGATCGACTCCCGCACCTGCGCCGGCTGCGTCGCCACGTCGGAGCCGGCGACGGTGGCCGTCCCGGCGTCGGACCTGAGCAGCGTGGACAGGATCTTCACGACGGTGGTCTTGCCCGCGCCGTTCGAACCGAGCAGCGCGAAGATGCTGCCCCGCTCGACGTCGAAGTCCACGCCGCGCAGCACCTGGAGGTCCTGGTAGGACTTCTCGAGACCCTGGACGCCGATGGCGACATCTGTAGTCACTGCTGCTCCTTCCGGGTCACGTCGTCGATCGCCTCGACCAGGCGAGCGCGCTCCTTGTCGATCCACCGCTTGCCGCCGTAGGCCTGGGCGAAGGCCTCGGCGAACTCGACCGGGTCGTCGCCGACGATCTCGGCGACGGGCGTGCCGTCGACGGCCGCGCGCTCCCAGAGGTCGGCGAGGTCGGCGAACATCCGCACGATCGTGTCGCCGTCGGTGACGCCGCCGTAGTACATGAAGTACCGGTTGAAGGCGTTCGCCGCCGTGAGGTACGGCTCGGGCAGCGCCTCCAAGCGGGCCTTGGCCTGCTTGTACTGCTTCTTGTGCTCGAGCGAGCCGGTGAAGGTCTCGATCCACTTCGCAGCCATGACTATTTCTCTCCTTCGCGGAGCTGATCGATACGTTCCGAGAGGAAGCTCCAGGTCCTCCAGAACTCGTCGAGGTAGGCCTGTCCCTGGGCGTTGAGGGAGTAGACCTTGCGTGGTGGTCCCTTCTCAGAGGGGACCTTCTCCACGTCGACGTAGCCGCGCTGCTCGATCCTGACGAGGAGCGCGTAGACGGTTCCTTCGGCGATGTCGGCGAAGCCCTGCTCGCGGAGCCAGGCCGTGATCTCGTAGCCGTACGCCGGCCGGCCGGCCAGGATCGCGAGGACGATGCCCTCCAGCGTCCCCTTGAGCATCTCCGTCACCTGCTTGCCCATGGAACACCTCCCTTCCCTCAACTACTCAGTGATGTTGACTACCAGTAGATAGTGACACTGAATAGCGGCGGAATCAAGTCGGAACGGGCATGAAAAAGCAGCACGGGCCCCGGCCGATCTTCCGGGGCCCGTGCTGCTGATCTAGGTGGTTCAGCCCATCGCGGCCGGGTACTTCAGCACCGCACCCGTGTAGGGACCCTCCTCCGGGTCCGTCAGACCGGTGCGGGTCACGTAGACGAAGTCGCCCTCGACCTCGACGTCACCGGGGAACGGGAGCTCGGCGAACGTGCTCGGCTCGCCACCGAGCGGGGCAGCCAGCACCATGCCGGCGAACAGCATCGAGATGTACGCCGTGGTGCCGTGGAACGCGACGCCGGTCGGGCTCATCAGGTCGCCGGCCATCTTGGTCACCGCGCCGTCGGTCGGTCACGCGGTAGAGCGCGCCGACCGGCATCGACTCGCCGAGGCCGCCGCCCAGGGTCGTGACGTAGAGGTTGCCGTCGGGGCCGACCTCGACGTCGGTCGGGACCGGCTCGCCCTTGTAGACCTTGCCCTGCGTGCACTTGGGCAGGCCCATGCCCTTGCGGATCTTCTTGGTGACCGTGACCTTCACGGGCGGGAGCACGGCGACGGTGCTGATGCCGGACTCGTCGACCGCGAAGATCGCGTTCGCGGCGGCGTCGGCGACGTACGTCGTGGCGCCGCCGGTCGCGGTGGCGTACGGGTGCGACTCCGTGATCCCGCCGTGCGGGAGGACGAACTTGCGCATGCCCTTCGGCATGCCCGTTCTTGCAGGACTTCGAGAGGCCGAAGACGCCGTACTTCGTCTTGCCGTCGGGGTTCTCCGCCTTCTCGAAGGCCCAGGTGTTGGCGATCGGGGTCTGCGCGAGACCCTCGTCGTCAGGGGTGAGCGTGTAGACCCGCGCTTGCGCCGGGCCGCCCATGGAGGTCGCCGTGAACGTCAGGACGTCGCCTGCGACGGACAGGCCGCCGATCTCGCGGTGGCCCTCGTCGGCGAAGATGACCTCCGGCTCGCCGCCGGGGGCGACCTTGGTGATCAGGCTCGCGAAGTTCTGCGAGGCGTAGACGGTGCCGTCATCGGCGACCGCGACGCTCAGCGCGCTGACCAGTCCGTCGACGACGACCTCGGGCTCGGCGGCGTGGGCCGCGGGGGCGAACGCGGTGGCCAGCAGCGACACTGCTGCGACGGCCACGGGGATCAGTGGGGTGCGACGCATGTTTCCTCCGTAGGTGGATCGATGTGTGCGTCAGTTTGCGCGTCCCGATGTCCCGAGTGCATGGGATCGCCGTCCCTGATTCGTGGGACCTGCGGGGCGTACGCGTTTTTCACCCGTTTGGTGTAGGGAGCGGTCCAGACCAGTCCAGACCAGTCAGCCGCGATCGTCGTACGCCGCGATGATCCGGTCGGCGGCCAGCGTCGCCGGCAGCTCGCCGGAGAGCACGGCGTCGCGCAGCTCGGCGCGGATCGCCTTCACGCCGGCCGAGTGGCGCAGCCGCTGGTCGAGCTCGTCGCGGACCAGCGCCCAGGTGAAGTCGAGCTGCTGCTGGGCGCGCTTGCTCGGCGAGGCCGTCGGCGCCGAGGTGCGTCGCGGTGCTCCTGGACCCGGTCCCAGACGTCGTCGACGCCGGTGTCCTCGAGCGCCGAGCAGGTGACCACCGGCGGCGCCCACTCCTGCCGGCCGCGGACCAGCCGGAGCGCGCCGGCCAGGTCGCGCGCGGCCGCCCGCGCCTCCTGCTGCCGGTCGCCGTCGGCCTTGTTCACCGCGATCACGTCGGCGATCTCGAGGATGCCCTTCTTGATGCCCTGGAGCTGGTCGCCGGTGCGGGCCAGGGTGAGGAAGAGGAAGGTGTCGACCATGCCGGCGACGGTCACCTCGGACTGCCCGACGCCGACCGTCTCGACCAGCACGACGTCGTACGACGCCGCCTCGAGGACCGCCATCGCCTGCACGGTCGCGCGGGCGACGCCGCCGAGGGTGCCGGCGCTCGGCGACGGGCGGATGTAGGCGTTCGGGTCGGTGGCGAGCCGGGCCATCCGGGTCTTGTCGCCGAGGACGGACCCGCCGGTGCGGACGCTGGACGGGTCGACCGCGAGCACGCCGACCCGGTGGCCGGCCGCGGTCAGCCGGGAGCCGAGCGCCTCGATGAACGTCGACTTCCCGACGCCGGGGACGCCGGAGATGCCGACCCGAACCGCCGTCTCGCGACGTCCGTTGCAGCTCGGTGAGCAGCTCACGGGCCTGGTCGCGGTGCCGCGGGTTGGTCGACTCGACGAGCGTGATCGCCTGCGAGACGGCGGCGCGCCGCCCGTCCCGGATCCCCTCGACGAGCGCGGCGACGTCGCGGCCATCAGTGGTCGAGCTGCTCCCGCAGCCGGGCCAGGAGGTCGAGCGCGGACTCGGCGATGACCGTGCCGGGCAGGAACACCGCGGCCGCGCCCATCTCCGTGAGGGTGGGTACGTCGTCGGGCGGGATCACGCCGCCGATCACGACCATGATGTCCGGGCGGCCCTGGTCGGCGAGCGCCTGCTTGAGGGCGGGCAGCAGCGTGAGGTGGCCCGCGGCCAGCGAGGAGACGCCGACGATGTGCACGTCGGCGTCGACCGCCTGCTGGGCGACCTCCTCGGGCGTGGAGAACAGCGGCCCCACGTCGACGTCGAAGCCCATGTCGGCGAACGCGCTGACGACGACCTTCTGGCCGCGGTCGTGGCCGTCCTGGCCCATCTTGGCGACCAGGATCCGCGGGCCGGCGGCCCTCGGCCTCCTCGAACTCGTCGGTCGCGTCGAGCACCTGCTGGAGCAGCGTGCCGCCCGACTCGGCGCGACTCGTCCCTGAACACGCCGCTGATCGTACGGATCACGGCCTGGTGCCGCCCGTACACCTTCTCCAGCGCGTCGGAGATCTCGCCGACGGTGGCCTTGGCCCGGGCGGCGTCGACGGCGAGCGCGAGCAGGTTGCCGTCGAGGCTGCCCTTGGCCGAGCCGCGCTCGGCCGAGTTGGTCAGCGCCTCGAGCGCCCGTCGTACGTCGTCGTCGTCGCGCTCGGCGCGCAGCCGCTCCAGCTTGGCGATCTGCTGGCGGTAGACGTCGTCGTTGTCGACCTTGAGCACGTCGAGCTTGTCCTCGGCGGCGAGCCGGAAGGTGTTGACGCCGATCACCTTCTGGGCGCCGGAGTCGATCCGGGCCTGGGTGCGGGCGGCGGCCTCCTCGATGCGCATCTTCGGGATGCCCTGCTCGATCGCGGCGGCCATGCCGCCGGCCCGCTCGGCCTCGAGGATGTGCGCCCAGGCGCGCTCGGCGAGGTCGTGGGTGAGCCGCTCGACGTAGTAGGAGCCGGCCCAGGGGTCGATGGTGCCCGTCGTACCGCTCTCCTGCTGGAGCAGCAGCTGGGTGTTCCGCGCGATCCGGGCCGAGAAGTCGGTCGGCAGCGCGATCGCCTCGTCGAGGGCGTTGGTGTGCAGGCTCTGGGTGTGCCCCTGGGTGGAGGCCATCGCCTCGATGCAGGTGCGGCCGACGTTGTTGAACACGTCCTGCGCGGTGAGCGACCAGCCGCTGGTCTGCGAGTGGGTGCGCAGGCTCAGCGACTTCGGGTTCTGCGGGTCGAACTCGCGCACCAGCCGCGCCCACAGCGCGCGGGCCGCGCGCATCTTCGCGACCTCCATGAAGAAGTTCATCCCGATCGCCCAGAAGAACGACAGCCGCGGCGCGAACTGGTCGATCGTCATCCCGGTGTCGAGGCCGGCCCGGATGTACTCGACGCCGTCGGCGAGCGTGTACGCGAGCTCCAGGTCGGCCGTCGCTCCGGCCTCCTGGATGTGGTAGCCGGAGATCGAGATCGAGTTGAAGCGCGGCATCTTCGCGGACGTGAAGCTGAAGATGTCGCTGATGATCCGCATGCTCGGCGCCGGCGGGTAGATGTAGGTGTTGCGGACCATGAACTCCTTGAGGATGTCGTTCTGGATGGTCCCCGCGAGCTGCTCCGGCTTCACCCCCTGCTCCTCGGCCGCGGCGATGTAGAGCGCGAGCACCGGCAGCACGGCGCCGTTCATCGTCATCGACACCGACATCTCGTCGAGCGGGATGCCGTCGAAGAGCTGGCGCGCGTCGTAGATCGAGTCGATCGCCACGCCCGCCATGCCGACGTCGCCGCGCACCCGCGGGTGGTCGGAGTCGTAGCCGCGGTGGGTGGCCAGGTCGAACGCGACGCTCAGGCCCTTCTGGCCGGCCGCGAGGTTGCGGCGGTAGAACGCGTTGGACTCCTCGGCGGTGGAGAAGCCGGCGTACTGCCGGATCGTCCACGGCTGGGTCGTGTACA
Source organism: uncultured Actinomycetota bacterium (assembly GCA_963716655.1). Taxonomy (GTDB): domain Bacteria; phylum Actinomycetota; class Actinomycetes; order Propionibacteriales; family Nocardioidaceae; genus Nocardioides. The sequence continues at coordinate 216,033 of CAVQTV010000003.1, forward strand.
TCGTCGGGTACGGCCCGCGCAGGAACGGGCTCAGCCCGGGCAGGGTGTCGAGCGCGTCCAGGCCCTCGAGGTCCTCGGGACCGTACGACGGCTTGATCTCGATGCCCTCCGGGGACATCCAGGGCTCGCCACTGAAGCTCTTCGGGACGCTCATGCCAGCTTCTCCCTGGTCCGGGTCAGGAAGTCGAGCGCGTCGACGCCCATCGCGCAGGTGTCGTCGGCCCAGTCCCGGGGCTTGCCGGCGACGATGACCCACTCGGCGCCGTTCTTCCGCAGCTCGGCCGCGGTCTCGGCGCCCGTGCTCGTCGTAGGCGGCGTCGGTGCCGGCAACGCACACGACGCGCTGGCCGTCGTGTCTCCACCGCGACCGCGGATGCCGCCGGCCGCGAGCAGGTTGGTGGCGAACGTCGCGCGGGCGGTGTGCTGGGCGACGGTGCCGAGCGTGGCCAGGTGGACCGGCTGGGCCGGCGGGCTCGTCGCGCAGCGCCTCGAAGCTGGCGCCGTAGCGGCGGACGTCGTCGCCCTCGCCGGCACCGCTCGGGCAGCATCTCGTCGAGGTTGGGGAACTCGGTGAGCCCGGTGATCGGGCGCTTGCGCTTCGCGATCTCGGCCTCGCGCTTGGCGACGGTCTCGGCGATCGCGGCATCGAGGTCCGGCGCCGTCGTCGAGCCGGCCGAGGACCTCCCACGCGGCACGGGCGAGGTCGTCGGTGAGCTTCTCGACGGCGTACGAGCCACCGGCCGGGTCGGCGACGTGGGCGACGTGCGCCTCGTCGATGAGCAGGTGCGAGGTGTTGCGGGCGATCCGGCGGCCGAACGCGTCGGGGCGGCCGAGCGGGCTGTCGAACGGCAGCACCGTGACGCTGTCCGCTCCCCCGACGCCGGCGGCGAAGGCCGCGACGGTGGTGCGGAGCATGTTCACCCAGGGGTCGTACTTGCTCATCATCGGGCGGCTGGTGACGGCGTGCTGCCGCATCTCCCGGGTGGTCGCGTCGCTCATCTCGAGCACGCGCGCCCAGAGCCGGCGCGCGGCGCGGAGCTTGGCGATCGTCGGGAACTGCTCGTCGGTCGCGGCGTAGCGGAACTCGACCAGGCCGGCGGCCTCGTCGACGCTCAGCCCGGCGTCGGTGAGGGTGCGGAGGTACGCCGCTCCGGCGGCCATCGACCAGCCGAGCTCCTGGGCGTCGGAGGCGCCGCGGTCGTGGACCGCGGTGGCGTCGACGACGAACGCGCGGATCTCGGTCTTCTGCGCCGCCTTCGCCAGGTCGGCGGTGGCGTCGGCCGCGGGGACGCCGAGGTTGGTGTCGGGGTGCAGCTCGCGGCCCTTCAGGTACGCGAGGTGCGCGGCCGGGTCTCCGCCGTCGAACACGACCGGCGCCAGGTCGAGCAGCACCCGGTCCAGCAGGGTGTCGAGGTCGGTGTCGGCGTCGACCCGCAGCCAGAGGCTGGTGACGCCGCCGTCGAGGTCGACCAGCGCCTCCTCGTTGGCGAGCTTGGCGTCGCGGCCGTCGACGTACGCCCGGACGTCCCAGTCACCGGCGCGCGTCGGCCGGCCGCTGGTCTCGAGGTCGTCGAGCAGGCTGCGGGTGCCGAGCGGGGTGACCGCGATGCCGTCGAGCGTGGTGCGGGTCAGCTTCTGCCAGACCAGGTCGTCGGGGTCCTCGTCGCCCATCCGGCGCGACTTGCGCAGCACGGCGGCCGCCTGCCGCTCCCAGTCGGCGGCGGTCCAGGTGTCCTCCGGGGACGCCAGGTCGAGCGAGCCCTGCGCAGGCTCCAGCTCCGCGGGCTCGTCCAGCCCACCTTCGACAGTCATAGTGCGAACGATAGGAACGGCGTCGGGACCGCGGCTACCGAGTGTGATCTTGTCAACCGTTCGGCCGTTCAGGGTGTGACGGTCTCGCAGGTGGTGTCGCGGAGGTCCTCGACCGAGATGCAGGTGTCTGCACCTTCGGCCATCGTCATCGCCGTGTCGGTGCCCGAGCCGCCGTCGAAGAGGTCGTCGAGGATCGACCCGGAGAACGTGTCGTCCCCGCCGAGGCCGTGGAACACGGTGGCGCTGCCGGTGCTGACGTCGTCCGCGCCGTCGGTGCCCCAGACCTCCCAGCCGCCCAGCGACAGGTACGCCGACTCCCAGCCGATGACGGCTCCGGCGTCGGCGCCGTCGAGCGTGAACGCGCCGGTGGCCATGTCCCACGTGCCGGGAAGCTCCGGGCTCTCGTACAGGCTCCACCGGTCGACGCCGGGACCGCCGGCCAGCAACTGGTCGGCGTCGATCGCGGGTACGTCGATGAGCACGTCGTCGCCCTCCTCGAGCCGGAAGTGGTCGACGCCGGGCGAGCCGTCGATCACCGAGTCGCTGCCCTTGCCCGCCCACACCTCGTCGACACCCGCTCCGGTGCCGACCGTGTCGTCGCCGCGTCCGCTGCGCACCAGGTCGGCGCCCCCGCCCACGTCGATCCGGTCGTCACCCCGCCCGGCCCGCACCACGTCGTCGCCGGCGCCCGTGGTCACCCAGTCGTCGCCGACTCCACCCGTCACCTCGTCGGCGAACCGGGTCAGCACGAACTGGACGGGTCCGGGGACGAACCAGTCCAAGCCCTCGCCTCTCGTCTCCAGGTGGTGGATGTCGAGACGCACCCCCCGCACGGCCCCGGCGTACGTGATCGTGTCGGGCTGGTCGGTCTCCTCAACGGGGCGCTCGTCGATGCCCGGACCGATGATGTCGTCGCCGGGCCCCCCGGACACGGTGTCGCCGGTCTTCGTCGGGCCGTGGCCGGGGTCGTCCCAGATCAGGTCGAGGCCGCCATACACCCGATCACGCCCGTCTCCTCCTGCGACCACGTCGCGGCCGACACCCCCGCACAGCACGTCATTGCCTCCGAGGCCGAGGACCTTGTCGTTCCCGGCCCCGGCCTGGATGACGTCGCGCCCGTTGGTGCCGCGGATCGTGTCGTCGCCACTCGTGCCGACCTGGGTGGCGTCCACCCCGGCGCAGGCGGCCGGCACCGCGTCAGCGGCCGCGGGCAGCACGACGAGCGCCGTGAGGACGGCGAGTGCGGTCAGGCTCGTCATGGTGCGCATGGTTCGCTCCTCACCAGGTTCCCACGACCACGGTCGCCGAACCGGTGGCTCCGATCGTGGCGACCTGCGGCGAGCCGGGGACGGTCAGCGGCAGGTCGAGCGGGGCGCGGACGTGCACGGTGACGCTCGACGTCGCCCGGTCGACGTCGACGCTGAACGACAGGCCCGGGATAGTCGGCGTACGCACCGGACGCGACGAGGTAGCTCGTGGACGGCGGCGCGGACCGCGTCGGCGGTGAGGTCGAGCCGGTCGGCGGGCACGCCGCCGGTGTACACCTCGCGGCCGGTCGCGCCCAGGTCGGCGCCGCGCAGCGCGGCACCGTCGGCGACGGTGTCGAGGCCCTGCCGCTGGAGGTACGCCGCGGACACGTCGACCACCATCGCGATCGCCATCGCGAGCACGAACGCGAAGCCGACGATCATCACCGTCGCCTGGCCGCGCTCGTCACGGCGCGGCACGGTCGATCTCCTGGAACTGCCCGATCGGCACGGTGTGGGTCGCGTCCAGCGCGAAGCTCGGGGCGTTGCCGCCGAGGACGGCCGGCAGCAGCGGCAGGTCGACCCGCGAGGCGATGACGACGGTGATGACCGACGTGCCGCTGTGGCAGTCGCGGGGGTACGGCGTACAGGTGATCCGCACGTCCAGCGGGGCGCCGCCGACGCCCTGGTCGGCGAGCGCCTGCCGGGCCGCGGCCTCGGCGCGCGCCCGACCCTCGGCGTCGGTGGGCGCGAGGGCGTAGGCACGGCCGGCCGCCCGGGCCGCGCCGCTGACCGCGAACGCGCCGCGCTGCACCTCGAAGACCGACAGCACGATCCACAGCAGCGGGATCAGCAGCAGGATGCCGAGCCAGGTGAGCTCGACCAGCGCGCTGCCGTCCTCGTCGCGGCGCCGTCTCACGGTCGCTGCTCCTCGACCGCGTGGCCGGTGACGGTCAGCTCGATGCCGGGGCCGCCGATGCCGAGCGCGGGCACCGTCGCGTGCACGACCACCTCGACACCGGGTGCGCCGTCCACGGTCGCCGGGCGGGCGGTGACGTCCTGCGCGTAGCGGCCCGAGATCGCACCGTCGATCTGGCTGCGGGTGCGCGCGGCTCCGTCGGCGGGTCCGCGGTCCAGCGTCGCGGCGTACCTCGCTCCTTCGGACGCCGCCGACGCCAGGGTGTTGCGGACCAGCAGCACCAGCGCGACCTGGAGGATGCCGAGGAAGATCGGCACGAGCACGACGCAGGACCAGCACGAAGTCCACGACCGCGGACCCGCGCTCGCTGCGCCGTCGACGCAGCACGGCCGCTACTTCACCTGGGCGAGCGCCGACTCGAGCATGCCCTGGAGCTGCGGTGCTCGCGACCGCCGTGATCACGACGACCAGTCCCGCGGTCATCACGGTGATCATCACCCAACCGGGGACGTCGCCGCGCTCGTCGCGTTCGCGCGGTGCGAGCACCGCGAGGTAGATCCTGGCGATCACCAGCGAGACGTGTTCCATGGACTCTTCCTTCTCTACTAAGGGGTGGTCAGGCTGAGGCCGACGACGCCGGGCCAGAAGGCGAACAGGACGGTGATCGGCAGGACGAGGAACACGACCGGCACCATCATGAAGACCTCCTTGCGGGCGGCCGTCTCGATCAGCTCGCGGCGGCTGGCCTCGCGGACGTCGGCCGCCTGGGCGTGCAGTACGTCGGCCAGCGGGGTGCCGCGCTCGACGGCGACCGCGACGCCCTGGGCGAACCGGGCCACCAGCGGCAGCCCGGTCGAGGCCGCGAGCCGGTCGAACGCCGACCCGACCGGCTCGCCGGTGCGGATGTCGGCGAGCACGCGGGCCAGGTCGGCCGACAGCTCGCCGCCGCTGCGTCGTACGACCCGGTCGAGCGCGGACACCGGGCTCTCGCCGGCCGCCACCGCGAGGGCGAGCAGCTCGGCGACGGTCGGGAACTCGGCCAGGATCCGGCGCTCCCGGCGAGCGCACCTGGCCGGTCAGGTGGGAGTCGCGGGCGAGGACGCCGACGACGAACGCGATGCCGCACAGCAGCAGCGAGCTCAGGACGGAGCCGGGGTTGGTGAGCATCCGCAGCACGCCGAACGCCGCAGCGGCCGCGAAGCCGACCACTCCCCAGAGCACCTGCTCGATGCGGAACTCGTGCACGGTCTTGTCGATGTTCGCCCGCTCGAGGCGCCGGCGCACGGACGTCGCGCCGCCGAGCACCCGCTCGACGGTGTCGGCGGCGGAGCGCAGCAGCGGCCCGAACACCCCGGCCGCGGCGGACGTCGGCGAGTCCGACGTGACGCGCAGCGCGGGACTGCTGCCGACCTGCGGCAGGTCGCGGACGTAGGGCAGCACCCGCACGCGCGAGCTGGGGCCGCCGGATCGCGCGGATCCGGGCCGCGACGAGGAGCAGCCCGGCGGCGAGGACCGCGCCGAGGGTGGCTCCCCACATCGCCAGGCGTCACGACAGGATCCGTCGCTCCGTGGGCAGCCGCCCGATCCGCATCATCAGCCGGTACGCGACGACGCACGCCACCGCGCCGACGGTGAGCACGACGACGCCGGCGGGCGAGGCGTAGCGATGGATGACGTCGGACTGGAACGACATGAACAGCAGCACCAGCCACGGCGACGCGACAGCGAGCCGGGCGCCGTTGACGGTCCAGGCCTGCCGGGCCTCCATCTCCGAGCGGGTGCGGGCGTCGTCGCGCAGGTACGTCGAGAGGTTGCGCAGCAGCCGGCCGAGCTCTCCCCCGCCGACCTCGCGGGCGATCCGCAGGCCCTCGATCACCCGGTCGCCGACCGGGTCGGCGAGCCGGTCCTTGAGCCGGTCGAGGCACTCCCCGAAGCGGCCGGTGACCTGGTAGTCGAGCGCGAACCGGTCGAACGCGTCGCGCAACGGCTCCGGGCCGCGGGTGCCGAGCGCCGCCAGCGCGTCCGGCAGCGACATCCCGGCGCGTACGGCGGAGGTGAGGTTGTCGACCGCCTCGGGCCAGACCTCGGCGAGCTCACGCTGCCGTCGCCGGGCCCGCCCGGAGACGACGGCGACCGGGAGCCAGGCGCCCATCAGCCCGAACGCGACGGCGACCGGCGGGGTCCCGGAGACGACCTGGAGCGGCCAGCCCGGCCACCAGCCCGCAGACGACGCAGAGCACGACGAACGCCGGTGACCGAGACCTGCCCGAGCCCGGCCCGCGCGAGCAGGGCGGCCGCGCGTCCCGTCGTACGCGTCTCCGTCGAGGTCGTGCGCGGCAGGAAGAACGCGCTCCAGATCAGCATCAGCCCGACGCCGACACCGAGCCCGACGAGCGCGCCCATCACGGCTCCTGGGTGAGGATCCGGTGGAGGTCGAGGCCGACGCGCTCGTAGCGCTCCGGGTGCGGCGGCCGCCCGCCGGTGCGTCGCAGCTCGCCGCCGCGGCGCTCGAAGATCGGCTCGGTCTCGATCACGTCGTTCTCGACGCGGCCCGGGACGCCGACGATCTCGTTGACGCGACGGACGCCGTGCTCGTCGACGCCGAGGTGGACGACCAGGTCGACGCTCGCGGCGACGGTGGGTACGACGAAGCGGGCCGAGATGTTCTCGCCCGCGAGCAGCGGCAGCGTGCACATCTTCACCAGCGCCTCGCGCGCGGAGTTGGCGTGGATGGTGCACATGCCGGGCAGGCCGGCGTTCAGCGCGAGCAGCAGGTCGAGGCACTCCTCGGCGCGGACCTCGCCGACGATGATCCGGCTCGGCCGCATCCGCAGGCTCTCCTTGACCAGCTCGCGCAGCCGGATCTCGCCGGTGCCCTCCAGCCCGGACTGACGGGTCTGCAGCGGCACCCAGTCCGGGTGCGGGAAGCGCAGCTCGAAGACCTCCTCCGCGGACACCACCCGGTCGCCGCCGGGGATCGCCGCGGCCAGGCAGTTGAGCAGAGTGGTCTTGCCTGCCTGGGTGCCGCCGGCGACCAGGATGTTGAGGCCGGCGCGGACCGACGCCTCCAGGAAGTCCGCGGCCGGCGGCGTCAGGCTGCCCAGCTCGACCAGGTCGCGCGAGCCGGGCGGCGCGGAGCACGAACTTGCGGATGTTGACCGCCGAGAAGCCACGGCTGATGCCCTCGAGCACGACGTGCAGCCGGTGGCCCTCGGGCAGCATCGCGTCCACGAACGGACTGGCTGAGGTCGATCCGCCGGCCGCTCGACTTGAGCATCCGCTCGACCAGCTCCTGCACCTGCGCGCTGGTCAGCACCAGGTTGGTCAGCTCGTGCCGACCGTGCCGGGCGATGAAGACCCGGCTCGGGTCGTTGATCCAGACCTCCTCGACGGCCGGGTCGTCGAGGAACGGCTGCAGCGGACCGAACCCGGAGACCCGGGCGACCAGCTCGCCGACCATCGAGTCGACGTCGGGCACCGGCGCGACCACGCCGGTGAGGCTGCGGTCGTCGTGGTCGCGGACCACGCTCTCGGCGATCCGGCGGACCAGCGCCGCGTCGCGCTGCGGGTCGACCGCCTCGCGGCGGACCAGCTCGCGCACGTGCTGGTCGAGCTCCTCGACGAGCTCGTCGTGTGCGTTCGCCGTACGACCGTTGGGTCAGTGACATCGGTCCCCCGAGATGGTCCTTGCGGGTCAGTGTCTCCGCTCGCGGGTCGCGTCAAACGGAGTGCGATCCACGTGTGGAGAACGACCGTCACGCGACCAGGTGATGGGGGCAGCCAAGACGATCCGTTGGGGCAGAACTGGACCCTTTGGGCCGTTGCAACCCCCCAAAGGGTCCAGTTTCCCCGGTTCACCGGGGAAACTGCCCATGGCAGGCGGCTACTCGATCACGCCGGGGGCGGCGTCCTCGTCGTCGACCCAGTCCTCGCCGGCGTCGAAGAGGTCGCGCTTGCGGCCCTTCTCGTCGTCCTTGGTGCGACCGGTCCGGCCAGCGGCTCCGGTGCCCGCACCGGCAGCACCTCGGCCACCTGCGCCGCGGCCACCTGCGCCGCCTCGACCACCCGCGGCGTTGCGACCGGCGGCCGTGCCACCGGCACCGGCCCCCGCGCCCGCACGACCCGAGACACCGCGACCGGCCGCGCCGCGCGAAGCAGGCGCACCAGAGCTGGGAGCGACAGGTGTGGCACCGGACCGGCCGAGGGCGCCGGACACACCGGAGCGACCGGTCGAGCCGATGCCGCGCACGCCGCTGGCGGCGGTGCCGGGGTTGGCGACGATCGAGCCGAGACCGCCGCGGATGCCACCGGCGGCCATCCCACTGGCGAGCATCCCGCCGCCGAGACCGCCCGCGACCGCACCGGCCGCGCCGAGCCCGGCCGAGGCGTGCAGGCCGCCGCTCGACGGACCAGAGGAGACCTGGCTCGCGCCGGGGATGTAGTCGACGGTCGTGCCGCCCTGCGGTCCACCGATGCCGGGCGTGGGCACGTAGCCGCCGCCGGTCCCCGGGTCCGGCCCGGGCCGTGGCCGCCGGGGCCCGGCTCGTAGGTCCCGACCGGGTGCAGCGTCCGCGGGCCGCCCGAGCCGGGCGCGTAGCCCCCTCCGCTGCCGAATCCGGCGCCGCCACCGACGCCACCACCGCCACCGGAGTACGCCGGGGGCGGGGGCGGCGGGTCCGGCTCGCCGTGGATCTCCTTCATGGTGGCTGCCGAGCGCTGGAAGACCTGGTCCATCCGGTCGGCGTGCGTCTTCGAGATCCGCTCGCGGCGCTCCTGGTCGGCGTGGAACGCGGCCAGCTCGGAGTTGTACTTGTTCTCGGCGCGGATCCCGGCCGGGGACGACGGGTCCTCGTGCGGCGTGTGCGTCGGGGCGGCGTTCTCGGGCCCGAGCGCCTCGAAGGCGGCCTTCGCCTGCTCGATCACCTGCGAGGAGTCATCGAGGGCGGCATTGCCCTGCTGCAGCTTCGCCGCGCGCTTGCGCATCGCGTCGGCCGACCGGGCGAACGCCGCGTTCATCGCGGTCGCGGTCTCGGCACCGGCCTCTCCGGGCGGAATCGGCATCGAGACGTTCCCGAGCTGGGTCGCGACGTCGAGCAGGATCTGCGCGCACTCGCTCCACTCGCCGGCACGCGCTCCGACCGTGAGCGGCATGCTGCCGGTGAGCCCCTGGGCCAGGCGGGTCTCCTCGGGGCCGGCCATCAGCCCTCACCTCCGTCGGTGCCGCCCTCCGGCGTGGCCGGCGGCGCGATCCCGTTGTCGTGGAAGTTGTCGGACGACGCGTACCTCTCGGCACTGCGCGTCCCTCGCAGCAGGAGCGCCTGGACGTCCTCGTCGGTGCCGGTGATGTCGTCGGCGAACTTCACGACGTTGGTCGCGTAGCCCTGCAGCCCGGCCATCATCTCCTCGATGGCCTCGACGACGTGCTGATGGGCGGTCGCGGTCTGGGCTCCCAGGTCCAGGCCCGCGGGCGAGCCGCCGAACGCGCTCTCGGAGAGCTCGTGGGGCCGGCTGCCGTGCAGCATGTCCCGGTTCTGCTCGAGGATGTTCCTGATCTTGTCGACGGTCTCCCGGTCGACACCGATCGCCCCCAGGAAGTCGTAGGCGAGTGGCATCTCTTCCCCCTGTGCCCGAGAAGGGCGACTCGCGCGCGCCCGCGAGTCACGTGGTCATCACTAGTCGCAGGTCACCTGCCCCGGCGCGCGTGAACTCAAACCAGCCGGGGTAGACGCAATCCGTCCCGCTACCGTTGCGGGCACGGAGGGAGGTCGGTCAGGTGTCGGCACGCATTGCCCGGGAATGCACGTGGGTCCTGACGGCCGTCGTGCTGTCGCTGGTGGCGTCCGGCTGCGGAGGCGACGACCCGGGCGCGAACGGCCCGACCGAGCCGACCGCGTCCAGCCCGACCACCGCCGACAGCTCGGCGTCCCCGACCGAGCCGACCGAGCCAACGGAGCCGACCGTCGCGGCGGCCACCGGCGTCCTGATGGACCTGCCCGGTGTCAGCGCCCGAGCACCCGAGGGCTGGAAGAAGAACGACCCGCTCTCGAAGTACCTGCGCCAGGTCGACGACCCCGCCACCACCAGCAGCGTGGCACTGGGATCCCTCCTCGCCTTCCGGGACGCCCCGCTCTCCGAGCAGGCACGGACCGCCTTCAAGGGTTGGCGGAACACCGACCGCGCGGAGGTGCTCGAGCCGGTCGAGATCGCCGGCGTGCAGTGGTGGCACATCGGCGCCAGGGAGAAGGGCCAGTTCACGGCCAGCCGGGTCGACGCGTACGGCACCATCCACGACGGCCGGCTGATCTCGCTGACCTTCTACGTCGACGAGGAGATCCCGGCCGAGGAGCGTGCGGAGATCATCGAGTCCGTGCAGGCCTCGCTCGAGTGGAAGTAGCCCGCCCGGGTCAGCGGCGGCGCATGGTGCCGGGGAACCAGCGGTCGGTCCACACCGGGTCGATGCGCACCCGGGTACCGGAGTACGGCGCGTGCAGCAGCTGGCGACGGCCGTGTCCAGAAGCCGGCGTACACGCCGACGTGGTAGACCCCGCCGCCGTCGTAGAAGAACATCAGGTCGCCGCGCTGCATGTTGTCGCGCGAGATCCGGCGGGAGAAGCCGCGCCTGCGCGCCGGAGGTGCGCGGGACGTTCGAGAAGCCGGCCCGGCGGAAGCTGTAGAACACCAGCCCGGAGCAGTCGAAGGCACCGGGCCCGGAGGCGCCGTACGAGTACGGGTCGCCCTTCTGGGCGGCTGCGACGCTCATCGCGCGCTCCACGGGCGTCGGGCGGTGGTGCCTGTGCTTGTGCTTCTTGTGCTTGTCGCGCTTGGGCTTGTCGGCGTGCTGCTGGGCCCGGTGCGGCGCCGCCTCGGCGGCGTCCAGAGACGGGGCGGTGGCCAGCAGGCCGACGGCGAGCGCGCCGCTGAGCACCAGTCGGGCGCCGAAGCGGCGCGTGGTGCGGGCGAGCGAGGGCAGGGCAACGGGCATGTGGAGCTGTCCTTCCGACGCCTGTGAGGTGAGCTGTCGGGTTCGGGCGAGGAAGGTGCCCGGTCACGGTTGGTGACTTCACCCCAAGCGGCCGGTCGAGGCCGCGGAAGTGGTTCCCCCACTCCTGCCCAGATCAGTCAGTCGACGGCCGGCGGACGGGCAGGACTCGGCGGTCCCGCGGCTGTTGTTGCGTTGATGCAACCGTCAACGACCATGCCGGACGAATTTCGGAATTCCGAACCGGCAAGCGTCCGATTGAGTGGCGCGGGCCACACGCCCCGCGTGAATTTTCGACCCGAATTGGTCGAAGGTCACACCAGCGACGCGGCCGTCGTCGAGCCGGACGACCCGGTCGGCGACCTCCCAGACGCGCTGGTCGTGGGTGGCGACGAGCACCGCGGAGCCGGCCCGGGCGGTCGCCAGCAGGGCGGCCACGACCTGGGCGACGTGGTCGTCGTCCTGGTGGCCGGTCGGCTCGTCCAGGACGGCGAGCCGGGGGGCCAGCAGCAGGGCCCGCGCGACGGCGGTGCGCTGCTGCTCCCCCAGCGACGTCTCCGCGACGCCGCGCCGGGTGAACGCGCTCAGGTCGAGCGCCTCGACGAGCGCGGCGAACGACGCGGTCGGGTCGATCCCGGCCCGGTGCGCCGGCAGGCAGACGTTGTCCTCGACGGTGAGCCCGGCGAGCAGCCCGTGCTGTTGGGGTACGACGGCGACGACCGCCCAGTCCGCGATCTCGGCAGCGGGCCGGCCGTCGACGCGGACGGCGCCGCGCTCGGGGGTCTCGAAGCCCGCCGCGAGGTGGCACACCGTGGTCTTGCCCGAGCCGGACGGGCCGGCCAGGGCGACCAGCTCGCCCGGTGCGACGCGCCAGCGAGACGCCGTGCAGCACCTCGACCCGGCCGGTGCCCGCGCCGTACCCGTGGCTGACCTCGGCCACCTCGAGCCCGGTCATGACTCCTCCTCCGGGTGCCGCAGCCGGACCTCGCCGTCGACGGTCTCGAGGACCACGCGACGGGAGGGGAACAGGTCGAGCACGTCCGGCGGCAGCTGGAGCCGGCCCGTGGAGTCGATGACCGCGGCGGTGGCCCGGGTGCCGGAGGTCTCGCTGGAGACCACGCCGTGCCGGAGCCGGAGCAGCCGGTCGGCGCGGTGGGTGATCCGGTCGTCGTGGCTGCTGATCACGACCGCGGAGCCGGCGGCCGCGGCCGCGAGCAGCGCGTCCATGACCAGGTCGGCGTTGGCGTGGTCGAGCTCGGCGGTCGGCTCGTCGGCGACGACCAGGGCGGGCGTCCCGACCAGCGCGAGGGCGACCGCCAGCCGCTGCTGCTCGCCTCCGGAGAGCGCGGAGGGCAGGTGGTCGGCCCGGTCCGAGAGGCCGACCGCGGCCAGCGCCTCGGCGGGGTGGCCGTTGCCGTCGGCGCCGCGCCAGGCGCCGACCTGGCGGAGCTGGTCGACGGCCCGCACGTGCGGGAACACCGCCTCGGACGAGCGCTGCGGCACGAACCCGATCCGGCGCCGCCGCAGCGTCCGCAGCTGCCGGGTGGACGCCGCGCCGATGTCGCTGCCGAGCACGTGGAGCTGGCCGGCGCTCGGCCGGTCGCGGGCGCCGAGCAGCGTGAGCAGGCTGCTCTTGCCGCTGCCCGAGGGGCCGGCGACCACGGTCAGCACGCCGGGCAGCACCTCGAGCCCGATGCCGCGCAGGGCATGGGTCTCGCCGGTCGCCGAGCGGAAGACCTTCACCAGGTCCTCGCAGGTCACGGCCGCGGTCACAGTCACGGGCACGGTCACGTCAGCCTCCGGCACGGAGCACCTCCGCCGGGTGTCGGTGCCGGGCCCGCTGGCTCCCGACCAGCCACGCGAGCAGCACCATGCCGAGCAGGATGCCGGCCAGGGCCACCACGTCCGCGACGTCCGGCCGCGGCCGCGTCAGCGGCGGGATCGTCGCGGTCGCGTCGATCGTCGTCGGTGCGAGCACCAGCACCGTGGTCGCGAGCGCGGCGGCGAGCACGGCCGTCAGCACGGCGTACGCGACCTCCCAGGTGCGGGAGCGGGCCAGCTCGCTGGAGCCGTAGCCCATCCGGCGCAGCAGCACGTCCGAGACCGCGTCGCGGTCGGCCAGCCGCAGCGCGAGCACCAGCGCCGCGGCCAGGGCCAGCGCGAGAGCGACGCAGCCGAGCGCGAGGACGTACCCCGCGGCCCAGGTCGCGGCGATCAGGCCGCTGCCCAGGCGCTCCCGGGCGGCGCTCACCAGCTCGCCGTCGCTCGCCACGCCGGCCTCGTCGAGCGCAGCGCGCAGGTCGTCGGGGCTGCGGCTCGACCAGACCCACGAGCGGAACGCGCCGGCGTCCCCGCTGCGCGCGCCCTCCCGGCGCGGGTCGACGGTCGCCGGCAGCAGCTTGATCAGCTTCCGGGCGTTGATGATCACAGTTGTCTTGCCGGTGTCCGACTCGGATCCGGGGAAGGCCGGGACGACACCCACGACCTGGTACGGGATCTGGAACTCCGAGCTGAAGTCGAGGGTGCCCTGGTCGCCGACGTCCTGCGTCGACTCGCCGGCCAGGATCACCGGCAGCCCCTTCGCCTTCTTCTCCAGCTCGCGGCACCAGCACTCGCCCGGCGTCCAGGTCGCCGGAGGCGCCCCAGTCGGCCGACGTCGGCGAAGGTGGCCGGGTCGATGGCCAGCACCGGCGCCTCCCCGAAGGCCGGCAGCAGGCTGGCGCCGCGGCGCCACACGATCGTCGTACCGTCCGTCGGGGGCGTGATGGCGCCGGCGAGCTTCTGGCCCCGGAAGTCCTCGGCGACCTCGATCTGGGACCGGGAGCCGACCAGGGCAGCCGTCTTGTCGTCGACGCCCTGCTCGAGACCGCGCTTCACCGTCAGGGAGTAGCCGAACAGCCCGAGCGCCACGGCGACCACCACGGTCAGCGCGGTCACCTCGCGCACCACGGTCCCGGTGCGGCTGAAGGCCAGCCACCGTGCGGTGCCCTTCCGCCCGCGTCCGGTGCCGCGGCCGGCCAGCCAGCCGGCCACCCGGGCCACCCCGAGGGCGACCACGCCGGCCACCAGGACCGGGAACACCATCGCCAGCGGCGTGCTGCTCCGGTCGGAGACGTCCAGGCCGAGCACCGCGAAGCCGACCACGACCGTCGCGACGAGCAGCGCGGCGCCCCACGGGACCGAGACCCGCCGGCCGCCGAGCCGCGAGGACCGGGCCTGCCGGTCGGTGCCGGCGGCCGACGCGGCCGCGGTCGCGGCGACCAGCACCAGGGCCAGTACGGCGGCGCCGGCCGCGCGGACCAGGTCGCTCGAGGCGAGCATCAGCCCTGCGTCGGTGGGCGGTCCGGCGACCGCGAGTCCGAGCAGCGCGAGCGCCGCTCCGAGCGGCACGGCCAGCAGGCACACCGGCAGCACCTCGAGCGCGCTCAGCCCGGCCACCTGGGCCGGGCGCAGGCCGAGCCCGGACGCGAGCAGCTGCTCGCGGCGGCGACTGCGGCCGAGCAGGACCCAGCCCGCGACGAGCAGCGCAGCGGCGAGCACCTGCCCGGCGACGGCGTACGGGCGGACCTGGTCGCGCGCGCTCGTGGCGGTGTACTCGGCGTTGAAGACGACGTCCGGCAGGCCGGAGGCGACCTGGAGCCGGGCCCCCATCGGCTCGGCCAGGGCGAGCGCTCTGGCGAGCGAGGTCGACGAGTCGTACGCGTCGGAGCCCAGCTGCTGGAGCTCCTCGACCGCGGCGGCGGCCTCCTCGGGCGTGACGTCGGGGTCGAGCAGGAGGTCGGCGAGGTAGAGCGGCGTCTCTCCCGTCTGCACCAGCATCCGGTCGAACGTCGCGCGGCCGGCGACCGCGAGGGGGGTCCCGATCGACGGGTCGTCCGGGTTCGGGGGCAGGAACCACCGCTCGACGTCCGGGGCGTCGCGGAGGGCGATCGGGAGCGTCGAGTCCGGCGCCGGCTCGTAGGTGCCGGCGAGCACGGTCCGCGCGCTCGCCCGGTCGGTCGACAGGAAGGTGCTGACCAGCCCCATCCGGAACTGGTCGCCGACCTCGAGGCCGAGCCGCTCCGCGACCTCGGCCGCCAGCCACACGCCGCGCGCGTCCGGGTCGCCGCCGAGGGCCTCGACCGCGCCGTCGTGGTACCAGAGCACCGAGGGCTCGGCGCGACCGTTGGCCATCGCGACCGCCTTGAGGGTGCGGCTGTTGGCGACACCGGCCCCGCCGAGCGACGGCGGGCCCCAGCCGGTCATCGCGTCGAGCCGCTCCATCAGCTCCGCCTCGGACTCCGCCGGCAGCACCGCGTCCCAGCTGACCCGGAGGTCACCCGAGTACGGGCCGTACCGCTCGCCCGCAGCCGCCTGCACGCCGTCGGCCAGGGCGGTCGAGCGGGCGGTGGCGACGAACAGCGACGGGGCGACGACCGAGGCGACCAGCAGGGTCGCAGCCACCAGCATCAGCGCGAACCACCCCGGCGTACGCCAGAGCCGACGTGGCGCGGCCCGCCACAACGCCTGCCGCCGAGCAGGTCTCGTCGGCCGGGTCACCCGGGTCACCCTACGGCGGTGGGAGCGCTTCCACCACGCACTTCGGGGACAACGACGTCAGCGGCGCGGCAGCAGCAGCTCGATGCCGTCCGCCGGGTGCTCGCCGGTCACCCGGCCACCGAGCGCCTCGACCACGGAGCGCACCTGGGCGACCCGGTCGACGGCGTCGCCGTTCTGCGTCTCCTCGGCGCGGCCCTCGCTCTCGACGCGGATCCGGAGGTGACCGCCGTCCTCGCCGTGGAAGACGATCCGCACCGGGCCGGTCCCCCGCCGGACGACGTCGGCGAGCAGCAGGTCGGTGACGTGCTCGACCGGGCCGGGCGTGTAGGACAGGGTCAGGTCGCCCTCGGCGGCGGCGGTCAGCGCCCGGTTGCGGACCCCGAGCCGGTCCGCCCAGCGCTGCGCGAGCTGGGTGGCCAGGTCGACCAGCGGCACCTCGGAGCCCTCCATCAGGCTGCCGCGGCGGGTCAGCTCGACCAGCTCCGCGGCCGCCGTGCCGACGTGCTCGACGGCGGTCAGGCTCCGGGTGGCGGACTCCTTCACGTCCTCGGGTACGTCGTCGCGCAGGGTGAGGTCCTCGAGCTCGAGCCGCAGGCCGGTGAGCGGGGTGCGCAGCACGTGCGAGGCGTGCTCGGCGAAGTCGCGCTCGCGGTGGACCCGGTCCTCGAGCTGGTGGGCGCTGGCGCGCAGCGCGTTCGAGATCGCCCGGGCCTCGGGGATCCGGGTCCTCGGCAGCTCCAGGTCGAACCGGCCGCGGCCCAGCGCGGCCGCCGCGACCGCGAGCCGCTGGAACGGCGAGGACAGCGCCGAGGCGATGATGAACCCGACGATGCCCGCGACGACCGCGATCAGCAGGAACAGCGCGGCGATCGAGCCGAGGTCGCGACCGACGATGTCGCGCACGACCTGCGAGGACTGGCTGAGCGTGACCGTGCTGTCCTTCAGCATCACCGTGGAGGACATGTCCTCGTCGGGGTCGCCGGTGCCCGCGTAGTCGATGCCCTCCACGACGATCGGCGGGCCCGGCTCGGGGTCGTACTCCAGCCGGGCGGTCGGGCTGACCAGGGACTCCAGGAACGCCTCGTCGACGGCCGCGCCGGCGTCCTCGCGGTCGGCGACGATCGAGGAGATCAGCGTGACCTCCTGGCTGAGGTGCTGCGCCTCCTGCTCGCGGATCAGGTCACGCAGGACGTACGAACGGATGATCCCGGCCCCGAGGAGAAGCAGAATCGTCAGGACGACGAAGGCCAGGGTCAGCCGTTCACGCATCGGTGGGGTGCCGCCTTCGAGGCGGAATCCCACGCCTCGAACGGCCACTACGCGATCGGTCACGCCGACGCTTTCCAGCTTCTGGCGCAGCCGACCGATGGTGACGTCGAGCGTCTTGGTCGATCCGTACCAGTTCTCGTCCCACACGTCGGCCATCAGCCGACCTCGGGAGACGACCTTGTCCCGGTTCGCGGCGAGGATGTTGAGGACCTCGAACTCCTTGCCGGTGAGCGGGACCTCCTCGTCGCCCGCGTAGACGCGCCGAGCGTCGACGTCGATGCGCAGCCCGTCGGAGCGGGCGTCGTCGCCCGCGCCGGCCGCGCCGGCTGGTACGGCGCAGCAGCGCGCGGACCCGCGCCTGCAGCTCGGCCAGGCCGAACGGCTTGGCCAGGTAGTCGTCGGCGCCGTAGTCGAGCCCGACCACGCGGTCCAGCTCGCCGGCTCGGGCGGTGACGATCATGATCGCGCCCTCGAAACCGGCCTCTCGCGCGCGCCGGCACACCTCGAGGCCGTCGATGTCGGGGAGGCCGAGGTCGAGGATGACGACCGCCGGTGCGGTCGACAAGGTGTCGAGAGCCTTCTGGCCGCTGTCGACCCAGGAGACTTCGTATCCCTCTCGCTCCAGCGTGCGGACAAGGGGGAACGCGATGTCCTCCTCGTCCTCGACCACCAGAACACGTTGCGCCATGGGCCAGAGCATAGGGCCCAGGTGTGCACAGCGAGGCCACCTGTCACTCTTCTGGGCCGCTTTCCCGCACCAGTTCGCGTTCGACGGCTGGAGCGGTGCGCCGTCGCCGCTTCATCTCGCCGGAGAGCAGCAGCGCCAACAGGGCCGCCGCGGCGACCACCAGGAGCCAGATACCGGGGTCGGAGACCAGCAGGTACGCGTACCCGACCCACGGCAGGGTGAACTCCACCCGGGAGACCGTCGAAGCGTCGTTCGGCACCACCCAGGGGTCGCGCCGGGGCTCGGCGTCGCCCTGCGTGACGACCCCGGCGGGTCGGACGGCGACGACCCGGTGGGTGACCATCCCGTCCACGCCCGAGGACTCCGGCGCCCGGTAGGTGATCACGTCACCGACCACCAGGTCGTTGACCGGCACCGAACGCTCGAACAGGACGGTGCCCTGGGCGATGCCGTGGTCGCCTGCGTCCATGGAGTCGCCGGACATGACGTAGCGGTCGAGGCCGAGCCCGATGGGCAGCAGCACGAGGACGCTCACCGGCGCGAGAACGATCACGAGCACCATCAGCCGACCCCACGGCGTGGGCGCCGGGCGGTGCGGGGAGGCGGTGATCTCCATGGTGACTTTCCGAGACTTTCGAGGCGACGGTCAGGGACGGACGGCCCCGCTAAACGGACTGTCCGTCCGGCGCTCCCCCCAACAGCGCCGGACGGACACGTCCACTGCTCCGGCCGGTCGTTCGGCGCTCCCCCCAGATACGCCGACACCTCGCCCGGTTTGCCGGTTGTGACGACGACCGTCCGCACTCCCCCCAGATGTGCGGGCGGCCGCTGTCATCCCCGGCAGGGACTGATCAGGGCACGGATGCTCGGTTCATTCCCAGGTTCCGCTCGTTCCGTTGTTCGAGTTCACCCAGCTGTACGACGCCGTCGCCGGCTCGCCCTGATTGGCGAACGGCGCGTCGTCCGGCAGCGAGACCGTGAAGGTGAAGGTGCTCGATCCCCCCGGTTCGAGCGTCCCGACGTCCTGCGCGAGGTCGCTCATGGCGGCGAAGTCACCTTCGTAGAGCGCGCGGCCCTCCTGGGTGATGACCAGGTGCAGCTCGCCATCGGCGAACGGCAGACGGGTCACCCGTCTCCTGGAACGAAAGCCTCGACTGCTCGCCACCCGAGTTGCGGATGGTGACGCTGCGAGACACAGACTCACCGGGCTCGATCTGACTGATCGTCAAGCGTCGCGCCCTGGTTGTCGTCGGCCAGCAGACGGATCCCCGAGGAACCCTCACTGGCGCTGGTCCACGGGACCCCCATCACCATGGCCAGAACGCCCGCACCGACAACACTGCCGAGCGGAAGCATGAACTTCCGGGCCGTGGTGGTGGCGGTCGTCGTGGTGGTCATGGCTTCCCCTGGTGCTCCGATGATTCGTGCTTCAAGGTAGGAGCGCCGCTGCCACGGCCGATCCACACGACCTCCACGCGCGGCCCACCGTTTGGTAACAGAATCGGGGGATCGTCTCAGGTCGCGCTCGGCGAACAGGTCGCCGTGGTCGGCGACCCGCTCCAGGACCTCCTCGAACCGGAACTGGTCGAGCGCCATCGGGTCGTCCGCGCCGGCCTCGACCTCCGCCCAGGAGAGCGGGGTGGCGACCGTCGGGCGCTCGCGGCCGCGCAGCGAGTACGGCGAGATCGTGGTCTTCGAGCCGGCGTTCTGCGACCAGTCGAGGAACACCTTCCCGGACCGGCGGGCCTTGGTCATCGTCGCCGTCACCAGCTTCGGGTGCTCGCCCTGGAGCTCCTCGGCGACCTCCTTCGCCAGCGCGCTCGACTCGTCGGAGGGCAGCCGCTTCGGCAGGTCGGCGTACAGGTGCAGGCCCTTGCTGCCGCTGGTGACCGGCTTGGCGTCCAGGCCGCGCTCGGCGAGCTTGTCGCGCACCAGCAGCGCGACCTGGCAGCACTCGTGCAGGCCGGCCGGCTCGCCGGGGTCGAGGTCGATGACCAGCCGGTCGGCGTTGCGGGGCTGCCCGTTGCGGCCGACGGTCCACTGGTGGACGTGCAGCTCCAGCGCGGCCAGGTTGACCAGCCAGGTCAGCGTGGCGAGGTCGTCGACGATCGGGAAGACGAGCGTGTCGCTCGTCGACTGGGCGCGGGAGCCGGTCGTCGGGACCTTCGCGGTGCGCACCCACGACGGCGTGCCGGCCGGCGTGTTCTTCTCGAAGAAGCTCGCCCTCGGACACGCCGTGCGGCCAGCGGATCCGGGTCACGCAGCGGTCCGGCGAGGTGCGGCAGCAGCACCGGCGCGACCTGGGCGTAGTAGTTGAGCACCTCGCCCTTGGTGGTGCCGGTGCGCGGGTAGAGCACCTTGTGCGAGGTTGCTGATCTTGAGGGTGCGGCCCTCGACGTCGACCCGGACCTCCTCCTTCGCCGGCTTCTCGGCGTCGGGCATCAGCGCCCGATCGCGATCACGGGCGACCGGTCCGGGTCCAGCCGGCGCATCAGCGACTTGATGAACCAGCGCGGCGCGCTGACGCAGCCGGCGGTCGCGCCGGAGCCGTTGACGTGCAGGAAGATGCCCGAGCCGCGGTGCCGCACCTGCTGCCGGTTGAAGCTGGTGACGATCGACCACTCGTACTGCACCGGTAGTCGGTCAGCCGCTCGGAGGAGTTCGGGTCGCTCGACGGCAGCCACCAGCGGAAGCCGCCCGCGCGCTTGTTGCGGTAGCGGTTGTAGTGGTCCGAGGCGTTGTCCTGCACCCAGAAGTCGCCGCTGCGGATCTTGCGGTAGCCGAGCTCCCAGGTCGCGGCGACGGGCTGTGGGTGCCGAACGCCCAGCGGCAGGTCGTAGGTGCCGAGCGGGGTGGTGCCGGTGCCCTGCCGGCGCCGCGGGCCGGCCACCAGGCCGCCGTACCCGATCCGGCCGTCGGTGGCGCGCATCCGCTGCTCCCAGCCGTCCGGCGGTGCGCGCCCACAGGATGATCCGGGCGCGGTAGCCGCTGGTGCGGTTGGCGGTGACGACCTGCCGGGTGCCGGGCGCGCAGCCGTCACCTCGACGCCGTCGAGGCGGATGTACGACGGAGCGGCTGCTCGGTCGGGCGTCGTCGGGTGGGCCGCGGCGGGCAGCGGGCCGAGCAGCACGGTCGTCAGGGCGAGGAGAATCAGGCGTCTCATCGGATCAGGTCCTCCGGGGTCAGGTCGGAGCGGACGCCCTGGAACGAGGGCTGTCGCAACCGCGTGTACCCAACGCCGTGGGTGTCGATGTCCACGACCAGCACCGGCTCCAGCCAGTGCGTGCCGCTGGCGTCGACCGGCGGCACCTCGTCGGCGAACGGGCTGGTCGTCGCGGCCGAGCGCCGGCCACGAGCTCGGTGAGTGCCCGGCTCTGCTTCGGCCCGATCCCGCTGCCCACCCGGCCACGGTAGAGCAGACCCGTCGGCGGTCGGCTCCCCCACGAGCAGGGCCGCGAGCCGGTCGGTGCGTGCCCTCCTGCGGGCGCCAGCCGCCCACGACGTACGAGAGCCGGTGCCGGTGCGCGAACTTCTGCCAGTGCGGGGTGCGCTCGCCGAACACGTAGCGGGAGGTACGGCGCTTGCTGACGATGCCCTCGAGACCCTGCTGGAGGGTCGCCTCGAAGAGCATCGCGCCGTCGTCGTACGGCGCGGGCACCTGCCAGGAGCCGTCGAGACCGAGACCGGACAGCAGCTCGCGGCGCTTCGTCCAGCGGCTCGGCGGCGAGGTCACGACCGTCGAGGCGGAGCAGGTCGAAGACCATGTAGATCGCGGGGACGGCCTCGGCCAGCCGGGCGATGGTCGTCGCCTTGCGGACGTGCATCCGCTCCTGGAGGGTGCGGAAGTCGGGGAGCCCGCGCTCGTTGAGCGCGATGATCTCGCCGTCGACGAGCAGGTCGCGCTCGCCGAGCGGGCTGGTGGACGAGCTCGGGCCAGGCGACGGTGATGTCGTTCTCGTTGCGGCTGGTCATCCGGAGGGTGCCGTCGCGGACGTCGGTGAGCGCGCGGACGCCGTCCCACTTCACCTCGTGGGTCCACGCGTCGCCGGTCGGGACGTGAGACCCCCGGGTAGCCAGCATCGGACGCATGACGACATCATGCCGGGCGTGACCGATGAGCACCTTCGCCGTGATCGGCGCCGGCCCGTCCGGGCCTGGCCGCCGCCCGCAACCTCCAGCGCTTCGGCATCCCGTGGGCGGGCTACGAGCTGGCCTCCGGCGTCGGCGGGCTGTGGGACATCGACGGGCCGCGGAGCACGGTCTACGAGTCCGCGCACCTGATCTCGTCGAAGCACACGACCGAGTTCACCGAGTTCCCGATGCGCGACGACGGTCGCCGACTACCCGTCGCCACCGGGAGCTGCTCGGCTACTTCCGCGACTTCGCGACGACGTACGACCTCACCGACGGGTTCGCCTTCGGGACCGAGGTCGTCTCGGCCCGCCCGTCGGGCGACGGCGGCTGGGTGGTCGTCAGCGACGGTCCGGACGGCCGCCGCGAGCGGCGGCACGCCGGGCGTGCTGGTCGCCAACGGCACGCTGAGCGAGCCGTCGGTGCCGACGTTCGACGGCAGCTTCGACGGCGAGATCCTGCACACCAGCGCCTACAAGTCGCCGAGCGTCTTCGCCGGCAAGCGGGTGCTGATCATCGGCGCCGGCAACTCCGGCTGCGACATCGCGGTCGACGCCGTCCACCACGCCGCGTCGGTCGACA
Source organism: uncultured Actinomycetota bacterium (assembly GCA_963716655.1). Classification (GTDB taxonomy): domain Bacteria; phylum Actinomycetota; class Actinomycetes; order Propionibacteriales; family Nocardioidaceae; genus Nocardioides. The sequence goes on from CAVQTV010000003.1 coordinate 238,199, forward strand.
TCTCGGTGCGTCGCGGCTACTACTTCGTGCCGAAGTACCTCTTCGGCAAGCCCGCCGACACGCTCAACCAGGGCCGGCCGCTGCCGCCGCGGATCAAGCAGGCGATCGACTCCCGGGTGCTGAAGGTGTTCACCGGCGACCCGGTGCGGTTCGGCTTCCCGAAGCCCGACTACAAGATCTACGAGTCGCACCCGATCGTGAACTCGCTGGTCCTCCACCACCTCGGCCACGGCGACCTGCGCGTGCGGCCGACGTCGACCGGCTCGACGGGAGCGGCGTCGTGTTCGTCGACGGCAGCAGCGCACGCCGTACGACGTGATCGTGCTGGCGACCGGCTACCACCTGCACTACCCGTTCCTGAGCCCGGAGCTGCTGCGCTGGGCGGGCCGCGGGAGCGCGCCGGACCTCTACCTCAACGTCTTCACGCAGGAGGACCCGAACCTCTTCGTGCTCGGCATGATCGAGGCGTCGGGGATCGGCTGGCAGGGCCGCTACGAGCAGGCCGAGCTGGTCGCGTCGTACCTCAAGGCGCGGACGACGAGCCCCGCCGCCGCGGCGCGCCCTCGAGCAGCGGGTCGCCGGACCGCGGCCGGACCTGTCCGGCGGCTACCACTACCTCGGGCTGGAACGTATGTCCTACTACGTCAACAAGGACGCCTACCGCTGCGCCGTGCGGTCGGAGATCGAGCGCCTCGGGCAGGAACTAGGAGCCACCGGATGACCGTCTTGCTCGCCCAGCTCGCGACGCCTCGTCACCGACGTCGACGACATCAAGATCGACTTCGAGCGAGGTCGCGTCGACCGTCGCTCAAGATCGTGATCGCGACTGATCCTCTTCGGCATCGCGCTGGACACCAAGCTCGACGGACTTCACGGCGGTGCTGCGGCGACCGTTCCCGATCCGATCGGCGTCGTGGCGCAGTTCGTGCTCCTGCCGGCGCTGACGCTGCTGCTGACGATCGTGCTCGACGTCCGCGGCTCGGTCGCGCTCGGCATGATCCTGGTCGCCTGCTGCCCGCCCGGGAACGTCTCCAACATCCTCACCCACCGCGCCGGCGGCGACGTGGCGCTGTCGGTCTCGATGACCGCGATCAGCAACCTGCTGACGATCTTCATGCTGCCGATCAACCTGGCCTTCTGGGGCGGGCTCTCCCCCGCCGGCAGCGACGTGCTCGCAGACGTCGACCTGAGCATCCGGTGAAGACGTTCGTCGAGATCGCGCTGGTGATCGGGCTGCCGTTCGTCGCGGGCGTCACCATCGCGCGGCTCTGGCCCCGCTTCGCGCACCGCGCCCACCGGATCGTCGGGCCGGTGTCGTTCGTGCTGCTCCTGCTGATCATCGTGCTGGCGTTCATCGGCAACTGGACGATCTTCACCGAACTACATCACCATCGTCCTGCTCGCCGTCTTCCTCCAGCACGCGCTGGCGCTCGCGCTCGGCTACGGCGATCGCCCGCGGGACCGGGCTGCCGAGCCGGAGCGCAAGGCGATGACCTTCGAGGTCGGCGTCCGCAACACCGGCCTCGGGCTGCTGCTGGTGTTCACCTACTTCGACGGGCTCGGCGGGATGGCGCTGGTCGCGGCGTGGTGGGGCCTCTACGACATCCTCGCCGGCCTCGTCGTCGCCGCGGTCTGGCGAGCGGCGGACGGCGTCGACGTACCGGACCGGCGGTGGCGGCATGAAGGTCCTGGTCACCGGAGGCAGCGGCTTCCTCGGGCAGCTCGGTCGTCGCCGGGCTCGACGGCCGCCGGCCACGAGGTCGTCAGCGCCGACCTGCGCCCGCCGGCCGTGGTGATGGACGTGACGTCGCGGTCCGCCGTCGACGCCGTGATCGGCGAGGCGCGGCCGGAGGTCGTCGTGCACCTCGCCTCGATCGTCACGCCGGGACCGGACTCCACGCGCGAGCTCGAGTACGCCGTCGACGTCGACGGCACCCGCACGTCCTCGACGCGTGCGTGGCCCACGGCGTACGCCGGGTCGTCGTGTCGTCGAGCGGCGCGGCGTACGGCTACCACCCCGACAACCCGGCGTGGATCACCGAGGACCAGCCGGTGCGCGGCAACGAGGAGTTCGCCTACAGCCACCACAAGCGGCTGGTCGAGGAGATGCTGCCGTCGTACCCGTCGCTGGAGCAGGTGGTGCTGCGGATCGGCACCATCCTCGGCGCCTCGGTCGACAACCAGATCACCGCGCTCTTCGAGCGCAAGCGGCTGCTGAAGATCAGGGGCGTCGGAGTCGCCGTTCGTCTTCATCTGGGACACCGACGTCGTCGCGGTCATCCAGCAGGCGGTGACCGGCTCGGTCACCGGGGTCTTCAACGTCGCCGGCGACGGCGCGCTGACGATCACCGAGATCGCGGCGCTGCTCGAGAAGCCGGTGCTGACCATCCCCGAGCCGGTGCTGCGGACGGCGCTGGCGGTCGGGTCGCGGCTCGGCCTCACGCCGTACGGACCGGAGCAGACGATGTTCCTCCAGTACCGCCCGGTGCTCGCCAACGACCGGCTCAAGGACGTCTTCGGCTACACCCCGTCGCGAACTTCTCGCGAGGCGTTCGATGAATGGCGTCGGGTCTCGCCGGTCATACTGAGACCATGCGAGCAATCTGGAAGGGCGCCGTGTCGTTCGGGCTGGTCAGCGTGCCCGTGAAGCTGTACTCCGCGACCGAGTCGCACGACGTCTCCTTCCGTCAGGTGCACGCCAAGGACGGCGGCCGGATCAAGTACCAGCGGGTCTGCTCGGTCGACGGCGAGGAGGTCGCGTACGCCGACATCGCCAAGGGCTACGAGACCGAGGACGGCGAGATGGTCATCCTCACCGACGACGACATGGCCGAGCTGCCCGTCGACGTCGTCGCGCGAGATCGCGGTCGAGAAGTTCGTGCCGCGCGACCAGATCGACCCGATGCTGTTCGAGAAGTCCTACTACCTCGAGCCGGAGAAGACCGGCGCCAAGCCGTACGCGCTGCTCCGCCAGGCGCTCCTGGACGCCGACCGGATGGCGGTCGTCACCGTCGCGCTGCGCCAGCGGACGTCGGTCGCGGTGCTCCGCGTGCGCGACGACGTGATCGTGCTGCAGACGATGATGTGGCCCGACGAGATCCGGCACGCCCGACTTCTCCGTCGACGACCGGCGAGGTCAAGCCCGCCGAGGTGAAGATGGCCAACATGCTGGTCGAGACCCTGGCCGGCGACTTCGACGCCGAGCGAGTTCGAGGACGACTACGCCGAGGCCGTCGAGGCGCTGGTCAAGGCCAAGATCGAGGGCGGCGAGGTCAAGCGCACCGCGACCTCCACGAAGTCCTCCGGCGAGGTCGTCGACCTGCTCGCCGCGCTGCAGCGCTCCGTCGACGCCGCCAAGACCGCCCGCGGCGAGGACGAGCTCCGACGGACGAAGCCGAGACGCCCGCCAAGAAGGCGGCGGCGAAGAAGCCGGCGGCCAAGAAGGCGCCCGCGAAGAAGGCCGCAGCGAAGAAGTCGACCACCAAGAAGGCCGCCGCCAAGAAGGCCAGCTGACGCCGAGGGGTGGTTTCGAGGCTCGTCGCTAGCGCTCCTCGCACCTCAACCACCGTCACGGTGGTGGTGGTTTCGAGGCTCGTCGCTAGCGCTCCTCGCACCTCAACCACCGACACGGTGGTTGAGGCGCGAGCGAAGCGAGCCTCGAAACCACCACCCCACGCAGCTCAGTCGGCGCGGGTCCAGCCGAGCCAGGTGACCTGCGAGCCCGCGGACAGGTCGAGGGCGGCCTGACGGTCGGCGAGCACGCCGAGGGCCCGGGCCATCCGCTGCTCGAGCGGGCTGGCGTCGCCGAGGGCGGCGAGCTTGGCCGCCTCCTCGCACAGCAGCGCATGGAACCGGTCCACGTCGGGGCCGCGCCCGAGGACGTGGAGACCCGCCTCGTCGACCGTCACGACTACGTCCCGTTCCGCCACACCCACAGCCAAGCACTCGCCACCGACAACCGATCGGCCCCGCGCAGCGTCCAACGGACACGTAGCTGAACGGGAGGAGCTCGGGTCCATGAGGTACGTGAAGGCAGTGCTGACGTTGGTGGTGGTGACCGCGATCGTGGCGGCCGGGGCGGGGGTCGCGGCGTACCTCTTCTCCCGCGCCCTGGTGTCCCTGATGAGCTGATCAGACCTCGGTGCGGCCGTCGTTGTCCTTGTTGCGCAGGCCGATCTTGTTGCCGAGCCACACCAGCGGGTCGTACTTGCGGTCGACCACGCGCTCCTTCATCGGGATGATCGCGTTGTCGGTGATCTTGATGCCCTCGGGGCAGACCTCCGTGCAGCACTTGGTGATGTTGCACATCCCGAGGCCGGCGGCGCCCTGCGCGAGCGCCCGGCGGTCATGGGTGTCGAGCGGGTGCATGTCGAGCTCGGCGTACCGCAGGAAGAACCGCGGGCCGGCGAAGGCGGGCTTGTTGTCCTCGTGGTCGCGTACGACGTGGCAGGTGTTCTGGCACAGGAAGCACTCGATGCACTTGCGGAACTCCTGGCCGCGCTCGACGTCGATCTGCGCCATCCGGCGCTTGCCGTCGGCGTCGCGCGGCGGGAGCTCGGCGTACGGCAGCTCCTTGGCCTTCTCGTAGTTGTACGAGACGTCCGTGACCAGGTCCCGGATCACCGGGAACGACCGCATCGGCGTGACCGTGATCGTCTCGGTCTCGTCGAAGTCCGACAGCCGGGTCATGCACAGCAGCCGCGGCTTGCCGTTGATCTCGGCGGAGCAGGAGCCGCACTTGCCGGCCTTGCAGTTCCACCGGATCGCGAGGTCGCCGGCCTGGGTGGCCTGCACCCGGTGCAGGGCGTCGAGGACGACCTCGCCCTCGGACACCTCGACCGTGTAGTCGCCGAGGTCGCCGCCCGACTGGTCGCCGCGCCAGATCCGCATCTTCAGGTCGTAGCCCATGTCGCGCGCTCCTCAGTCGAAGTACTTCTTGAGCTCGTCCGGCATGACCGGGAGCGGCTTCTCGTGCAGGTCGACGCCGGTGCCGTCGGCGTTCAGGTTGACGACCAGGTTCTTCGTCCCCCACTCGGCGTTCGGGCCGCGGGAAGTCGTCGCGGGTGTGACCGCCGCGCGACTCCTCGCGAGCCAGCGCCGCCTTCGCGATGCACTCGCTGACGATCAGCATGTTGCGCAGGTCGATCGCGAGGTGCCAGCCCGGGTTGTACTGCCGGTGCCCCTCGACCTTCATCGACTTCGCCCGCACCTTGAACGCCTCGATCTCCGCGAGCGACGCCTCGAGCTCGGAGGCGGTGCGGATGATGCCGACCAGGTCGTTCATCGACTGCTGGAGGTCGGCTGGATCGTGTACGGGTTCTCCCCGCCCTCCACCTCGAACGGCGCCAGCGCGCTGGCCTGGGCCGCCTTGACGTCGCTCCTCGGCGACCGCCGGCCGGGCGTCGCCGAGCGCGGCGGCGTACGCCGCGGCGGCCTCGCCGGCGCGCTTGCCGAAGACCAGCAGGTCGCCGAGCGAGTTGCCGCCGAGCCGGTTGGAGCCGTGCATGCCGCCCGAGCACTCGCCGACGGCGTACAGGCCGGTGACCGCGCTCTCCTGGGTGTCCGCGTCGACCTCGACGCCGCCCATCACGTAGTGGCAGGTCGGCCCGATCTCCATCGGCTCCGCCGTGATGTCGACGTCGGCCAGCTCCTTGAACTGGTGGTACATCGACGGCAGCCGCTTGCGGATGAACTCCGGCGTACGACGCGAGGCGATGTCGAGGTAGATGCCGCCGTGCGGCGTGCCGCGGCCGGCCTTGATCTCGGAGTTGATCGCCCGCGCGACCTCGTCACGCGGCAGCAGCTCGGGTGGCCGGCGGTTGTTCTTCTTGTCGTCGTACCAGCGGTCGGCCTCCTCGACGGTGTCCGCCGTCTCGGCCTTGAAGAACTCCGGGATGTAGTCGAACATGAACCGCTTGCCCTCGGAGTTCTTGAGGATGCCGCCGTCGCCGCGCACCGACTCCGTGACCAGCAGCCCCTTCACCGACGGCGGCCAGACCATGCCGGTCGGGTGGAACTGCACGAACTCCATGTTGATCAGCGCGGCGCCCGGCGCGCATCGCGAGCGCGTGGCCGTCGCCGGTGTACTCCCAGGAGTTCGAGGTGACCTTGAACGACTTGCCGATGCCGCCGGTCGCGAGGATCACGGTCGGCGCGTCGAAGGTGATGAAGCGGCCGGACTCGCGCCAGTAGCCGAAGGCGCCGGAGACCTTGCTCTGCCCGTCTTCTTGGCGGTCCTTCAGCAGGTCGGTGATCGTGCACTCCATGAACACGTCGATGCCGAGCTGGACGGTGCGCTGCTGGAGGGTGCGGATCATCTCCAGGCCGGTGCGGTCGCCGACGTGGGCGAGCCGGGCGTACTTGTGGCCGCCGAAGTCGCGCTGCGAGATCAGCCCGTCGTCGGTGCGGTCGAAGAGCGCGCCCCAGTCCTCGAGCTCCTGCACCCGCTCGGGCGCCTCCTGGGCGTGCAGCTGGGCCATCCGCCAGTTGTTGAGCATCTTCCCGCCACGCATGGTGTCGCGGAAGTGCACCTCCCAGTTGTCCTCGGGCCAGCGGTTGCCCATCGCCGCCGCGATGCCGCCCTCGGCCATCACGGTGTGCGCCTTGCCGAGCAGCGACTTGCAGACGACGGCGGTCCGCGCGCCCGCCTCGTGCGCGGCGATCGCGGCCCGCAGGCCCGCGCCGCCGGCGCCGACCACCACGACGTCGTACTGGTGGCGCTCCATGCCGCCCTCGCTGGAGCCGGACATCTCGTTGCCGGTCATCGGGTGCCGGGTCGAGTCAGCCATCTAGAAGAACCTCAGGTCGTCGATCGTGCCGGTCGCGAGCAGGTAGATGTAGAAGTCGGTCAGGGCCACGGAGATCAGGGAGAACCAGGCCCACCTGGCGTGCTGGCCGTTGAGCTTCGAGACCCAGGTCCACAGCCTTGTAGCGGACCGGGTGCTTGGAGAAGTGCCGGAGCCGGCCGCCCATGATGTGCCGGCAGGAGTGGCAGCCCAGCGTGTAGAGCCAGATGAAGACGACGTTCACCAGCATGATCAGCGTGCCGAGGCCCATGTGGATCCCGTCGGACTCACCCTCGCGCCGGGCCGAACGCGAGGAACACGTCGTACGTCAGGACCAGCGCCGACCAGCGACCGCGGCGTACCAGAACCAGCGGTGGATGTTCTGGGCGATCAGCGGGAACCGGGTCTCGCCGGTGTACTTGCCGTGCGGCTCGGCGACCGCGCAGGCCGGCGGCGAGAGCCAGAACGCCCGGTAGTAGGCCTTGCGGTAGTAGTAGCAGGTCAGCCGGAAGCCGAGCGGGAAGATCAGGATGAGCAGCGCCGGCGACAGGCCCCACCAGCCGAAGGGCTGCCCGAAGTCCGACGAACCCGGCACGCACTCCGTCGACAGGCACGGCGAGTAGAACGGCGAGAGGTACGGCTCGGAGAAGTAGTTCTCACCGGCGAACGCCCGCCAGGTCGAGTAGACGATGAAGCGGCTGAACACCATGAACGTCACCGCCGGCGTCAGCCACCAGCGGTCGGCGCGGAGCGTCTTCACCCCGATCCGGCCCGGGTCGGCCCGTTCACCCCGTTCGAACCTGCCGTGCTCGAGCCTTGTGTCTCCGTCGACGCCATTGCCACCCTCCGCCAGATTTCGGCTCACCCAAGTGAGTCGTAGGCAGTCTGCACACTGAACGTCCGATGTGAAAGGGCACACACCGAGATTCGAGAACGTGTTCCCGTGACCGATGGGTAACCGGGCGTAGGTCACACCCCGAGCGGTCAAATGCAGCAACGTCGCGGGGTAGCGTGGACCCTCGTGGCAACGACGACCCTGGTCAAGGGGGGACGAGCTTCCCGCTCGACGATCACCCTCAAACTGCTGATGGCCGCGAGCGGCATCATCTTCATCGACGTTCGTGCTCGTGCACATGTACGGCAACCTCAAGGCCTTCCGGGCCACGACGCCTTCAACGAGTACGCCCACCACCTGCGCGGCATCGGTGAGCCGATACCTCCCGCGCGAGGGCCTGCTCTGGATCCTTCGGATCGGTGCTGCTCGTCGCCGCTGGTCGTGCACGTCGCCGCCGCGACCGCGCTGTGGCGCCGGGCGCGGAAGGCCCGCACGACGCAGTACGTCATGAAGAAGAACCTGGCGTCGTCGTTCTCCTCGCGCTGGATGCGCTGGGGCGGGGTGACCTCCTGCTGTTCCTGATCTGGCACCTGCTCAACTTCACGTTCCCCAAGGTCAACGTCACGGGCGGCGAGACCAACGACCCCTACAACCTGCTCGTCGACACGTTCGACGTGTGGTGGATGACGCTCATCTACCTGGTCGCGATGTTCGCCCTCGGCATGCACCTGCACCACGGCACCTGGAGCTGCCGCGCAGACCCTCGGCCTCACCAACAACGCGCGCGCCCGCCGCAACGCGAAGACCCTCGGCTGGATCTTCGCCGTGGTCATCGCCGGCGGCTTCTCCCTCGTCCCGATCTTCGTCCTCGCCGGCGTCATCCCAAGCTAAGGGGTCTCCCGCACATGACCGACATGCCGGACACCACCCTCACGTCCGACCCGTCCCACGACGCCCCGGGCGACCACGGCGACGACGCCGCCGGCTACTACACGCCCGGTGACCCGATCGCGCGACACCAAGGCGCCCGAGGGCCCGATCGACGAGCGCTGGAGCACCCGCAAGTTCGAGGCCCGCCTGGTCAACCCGTCGAACCGGCGCAAGCTCGACGTGATCATCGTCGGCACCGGCCTGGCCGGCGGCGCCGCCGCGGCCACGCTCGGCGAGGCCGGCTACAACGTGAAGTCCTTCTGCTACCAGGACTCGCCGCGCCGGGCGCACTCGATCGCCGCCCAGGGCGGCATCAACGCGGCCAAGAACTACAAGGAGGACGGCGACTCCGTCCACCGGCTGTTCTACGACACCGTCAAGGGCGGCGACTACCGCTCGCGGGAGTCGAACGTCTACCGACTGGCCGAGGTCAGCACGAACATCATCGACCAGTGCGTCGCGCAGGGCGTCCCGTTCGCCCGTGAGTACGGCGGCCTGCTCGACAACCGCTCGTTCGGCGGCGTGCAGGTCTCCCGCACGTTCTACGCCCGCGGCCAGACCGGCCAGCAGCTGCTGATCGGCGCCTACCAGGCCATGGAGCGCCAGGTCGCCGCCGGCACCGTCGAGCAGTTCACCCGGCACGAGATGCTCGAGCTGATCGTCGTCGACGGCAAGGCGCGCGGCATCATCGCCCGCGACCTGGTCACCGGCGAGATCGAGACCCACCTCGCCGACGTCGTCGTGCTCGCCAGCGGCGGCTACGGCAACGTCTTCTTCCTCTCCACCAACGCCATGGGCTCGAACGTGACCGCCACCTGGCGGGCGCACCGCAAGGGCGCCTACATGGCGAACCCCTGCTACACGCAGATCCACCCGACCTGCATCCCGGTCACCGGCGCCCACCAGTCGAAGCTGACGCTGATGTCGGAGTCGCTGCGCAACGACGGCCGGATCTGGGTGCCGAAGAACCAGGCGGACTGCGAGAAGAACCCGCGGGACATCCCGGAGGAGGACCGCGACTACTACCTGGAGCGGATCTACCCGTCGTTCGGCAACCTGGTCCCCCGCGACATCGCCTCGCGCGCCGCGAAGAACGTGTGCGACGAGGGTCGCGGCGTCGGCCCGGCGGTCGAGGGCGTACGTCGTGGCGTCTACCTGGACTTCAGCGCCGCGATCGAGCGCCTCGGCCGCGACGGCATCGAGGAGAAGTACGACAACCTCTTCGACATGTACGCCCGGATCACCGGCGAGAACCCGTACGAGACCCCGATGCGGATCTACCCCGCGGTCCACTACGTGATGGGCGGCCTGTGGGTCGACTACGACCTCCAGTCCTCGATCCCCGGCCTGTTCGTGACCGGCGAGGCGAACTTCTCCGACCACGGCGCCAACCGCCTCGGCGCCTCGGCGCTGATGCAGGGCCTGGCGGACGGCTACTTCGTGCTGCCGCACACCATCCGCGACTACCTCGCGGACGGGCCGTTCGAGAAGGTCGACCGAGGACCACCCGGCGGTCGTCGAGGCCCGCAGGTCCGTCGAGGACCGGGTCGCCCACTTCCTGTCCACCAACGGCACCCGCAGCGTCGACTCGTACCACCGCGAGCTCGGCAACATCATGTGGGAGTACTGCGGGATGGAGCGGACCGAGGACGGCCTGAAGAAGGCGATCGACCTGATCCGCACCCTCAAGGACGACTTCTGGCGCAACGTGAAGGTGCTCGGCAGCGCCGACAACCTGAACCAGTCGCTCGAGAAGGCCGGCCGGGTGGCCGACTTCCTCGAGCTCGGCGAGCTGATGTGCATCGACGCGCTCAACCGACGCGAGTCCTGCGGCGGCCACTTCCGGGGCGAGTCGCAGACCGAGGACGGCGAGGCGCTGCGCCACGACGACCAGTTCGCGTACGTCGCGGCCTGGGAGTTCGCGGGCGACGGCGAGCCGCCGGTCCTGCACAAGGAAGACCTCGTCTACACGGCCATCGAGATGAAGCAGCGGAGCTACAAGTGAACGTCACCCTGAAGATCTGGCGCCAGCCGGACGCCGCGTCCAAGGGCGCGATGCACACCTACGAGATCGACCGACGTCTCCGAGGACATGTCGTTCCTCGAGATGCTCGACGTGCTCAACGAGGAGCTGCACGCCAAGGGCGAGGAGCCGGTCGCGTTCGACTCCGACTGTCGCGAGGGCATCTGCGGCATGTGCGGCCTGATGATCAACGGCCAGGCGCACGGCCCCGAGGTGACCACCACCTGCCAGCTGCACATGCGCTCCTTCAAGGACGGCGACGAGATCGTCATCGAGCCCTGGCGCGCCGACGCGTTCCCGGTCGTCAAGGACCTCTGCGTCGACCGCGGCGCCTTCGACCGGATCATCCAGTCCGGCGGCTACATCTCGGTCAACACCGGCTCGGCCCCCGAGGCGCACTCCGTCCCGGTCCCCCGCGACGACGCGATCCGCGCCTTCAACGTGGCCACCTGCATCGGCTGCGGCGCCTGCGTCGCCGCCTGCCCGAACGGCTCGGCCTCGCTGTTCATGGGCGCCAAGGTCACCCACCTCGGCGAGCTGCCGCAGGGTCAGCCCGAGCGCGACAGCCGCGTCGTCGGCATGGTCTCCCAGCACGACCACGAGGGCTTCGGCGGCTGCACGAACATCGGCGAGTGCACCGCCGCCTGCCCGAAGGAGATCCCGCTCGACGTGATCTCCCGCCTCAACGCGGACCTGCACACCGCGCCTGCGCCACGGTCACTAGCCTCGCGCCGAGCTTGCTCGGCGCGAGATTCAGCTAGGAGGTCGAGTAGCCGCGCGGCCGAGGCACGAGGCCGCGACCGGCGTATCGAGACCCAGCTAGGTCTCGATACGCTCGCTACTCGACCGACGACGACCTTGGCAGCACCCAGAGCTCGGCGTCGCCGCCTGCGGGCGAACCGAGGACGGGGCAGCGCGCTCCGGGCACGACCTGGACGTCGAAGATCTCGTCGACGCCGTTCTCCCACGTCAACGTCGCGCGGGTCTCGCCGGTGCGCAGGTCGATGACGCCCACGCCGCACTTGAGCTGGTCGTGGTACGCCGCGAGGGGCGTGCCGCCGAAGGTCGTGGTCTCGCGGATCTTCGACAGGCCGACGAAGGCCAGGTCACCGTGGATCGCCAGGCCACGGGCGTAGCCCGGCACGGTGGCGACGATCTCGCGCTGTCCGGAGGCGGTGTCGACGCGCTCGAGCCGTCCGTACCCGGAGTTGAGGACGTACAGCCGGCCGTCGTGCCAGCGCGGTGAGTGCGGCATCGCGAGGCCCGTGGTGACGACCTCTCCCGACGCGACGTCGAGCACGGCACCGGTCTCGTTCCGCGAGGCACGCCAACCGCCGGGCTCGTCCGAGGGCGCCATGACCGTGACGTACGCCGGCCGCCCGTCGCGCATCGCGAGGCCGTTGAGGTGGCACCGGTCCTCCGGCGCCAGCCGGGAGATGAACGGCGGCGTCCAGCGCGGCACGAAGCTGTAGCGGGCGTCGATCCCGGCCAGGCAGGAGAACGCCGTGTTCACGATCCACAGGTCGGGCTCGCCGGCCTCGGTGGTCCCCCACGCGACCTCGTGGCACTGGATCGCGCCGGTGACCGCCGAGGAGCGCGGCAGCCAGCAGTGGTCGTAGCGGCCCGCAGGCGCGATCGACGCCGCCACGTCGGGGTGGTCGGCCAGCGTCCAGACCTGCTCCTTGCCCGCGACCGCCAGCCGGCCGGCCCCGACCGCGACGCCCATGGCGTGGTCGAACCGGCGGAAGGAGAAGCTCACCTGGCCGTCCGCCACCCCGACGGCCACCAGCTGTCCGGCCTGGTAGGTCGAGACGAGCAGCGCACAGCCCGCCTCCTCGAGCACGGCGGGGAACGACGGGCTGTGCTGGTAGCGGACCTCGGTGCCGCCTCCGTCGGCTGCGCTCACCGCAGCTTCAGCGTGTACGTCCGGACCACGCTGCTCGCCGGGCCGCCGCACGGCGTGAACGTGAACCGCGCCTTCACCCGCAGCTCACCGGTCCGTCGCAGCTCACGAAGACCGGCGCGAGTCGGGCGCAGCAGGACCGTCGTCGACTCGGCGTCGGCCAGGTCGCGTGCGGAGCGCTTGAGCTTCGATCCCGCCGCCGGGGCGACCGCCAGCCGACCGGGACCGTCGGTGGACACCGACACCCGCAGCGTGCCGTTGCTCGTGTCGGGCCGTCCCCTGCTCGAGACCCGGAAGCCGATCACCAGGTTGATGTCCTCGACCAGGGCGGTGCCCGCCGCGGTGCCGTCCGAGGTCCACAGCTCCCGCCCGTGGACACCGTCGTCGGCGCTGAAGAACAGCAGGTCACCCACCGCGGTCAGCGTCTGGGGACCGCTGTAGTAGTCGATGTCGTCGTCGATGTCCTTGACCAGGACGGTGCCGGCCTCGGTGCCGTCGGAGGTCCACAGCTCGCGGCCGTGGACGCCGTCCTGGGCGCCGAAGAACAGGGCGTCGCCCACCTCGGTCAGCTCCACCGGGTTGCTGCCGTAGCCGCCGGGTCGGATGTCCTTGACCAGCACGGTGCCGGCCTCGGTGCCGTCCGACTTCCACAGCTCCCGGCCGTGCACCCCGTCGTCCACGGTGAAGAACAGCGTCCCGCCGGCCTCGGCCATCGACGTCGGGCCGCTGTAGTAGCCGGCGTCGTCGCTGTCGATGTCCTTGACCATCACGGTGCCGGCCTCGGTGCCGTCCGAGGTCCAGAGCTCGCGGCCGTGGGTCCCGTCGTCGGCGGTGAAGAACAGCGTGTCGCCCACCGCGGTCGGGAGCGTGGGTTGGCCCTGCTCGGCGCCCGGGTTCACGTCCTTGACGAGGGCGGTGCCGGCGGCGGTGCCGTCGGAGCGTCCAGAGCTCGCGACCGTGGACGCCGTCGCGCGCGGTGAAGAACAGCGTCCCACCCACCGCGGCGAGGTAGGTGGCATCGCTGTCGTAGGCACCGGGATAGACGTCGTCGACCAGGACCGTGCCGGCGGCGGTGCCGTCGGACTTCCACAGCTCCCGCCCGTGCTCACCGTCGTCGGCGGTGAAGAACAAGGTGTCGCCCACCGCGGTGAGGTTGTCGGACCCGCTGTAGTAGCCGTCGTCCTCGCTGATGTCCTCGACCAGGACGGTGCCGGCGGCGGTGCCGTCGGACTTCCACAGCTCCCGCCCGTGCTCACCGTCGTCCGCGGTGAAGAACAAGGTGTCGCCGACCACGGTGAGGTCCTGGGAGCCGCTGTAGTAGCCGTCGTCCTCGTTGACGTCCTCGACCAGGACGGTGCCGGCGGCGGTGCCGTCGGACTTCCACAGCTCCCGCCCGTGCTTCCCGTCGTCCGCGGTGAAGAACACCGTGTCCCCCACCGCGACGAGATCCTGCGGACCTTCGGCGTACTCCCCCGCCCTGGGCTCGATGTCCTTGACCAGGACCGTGCCGGCGGCGGTGCCGTCGGACTTCCACAGCTCCCGCCCGTGCACGCCGTCGTCGGCGGCGAAGAAGAGCACCCCGCCCACGGCCACCCCGTCCGAGGGGTTGCTCGGCGGGGTCGGGACGTCAGCGCACGCAGGCAGCGGCCGTCTCGGCCGCGGCCGGCGGAGCGTGGGTCGACCCCAGGCCGGCCAGCGCCACCGCGGTCACGGTCGCCACCGTCGCCGTACGTCGTGCGCGAGCCCGGCGCCGGAGCACCTTCGCGTGGGCTGCCCTCGCTCGCAGCGCCTGGGACCTGGCACTCCGCTGCCGTCGGCTCATCGCCGCCCTCCTCCACCCGTCGTGCGAGCATGCTGCCACCTCGCGCCGTCTCTGCCCGTAGGACGCGGCAGGAGGCGGTTCGGTTGCCGATCCTCAGCGGCGAGTTCGGAGGATCCGGTACCCCAGGACGGCGAAGACCACGCCGAGCACCAGGTTCACGACGATCAGCCCGGTGTGGGCGACCCAGTAGCCGGTGGCGCGGTCCTCGCCGGAGGCGTGGGCGTCGTAGAGGTTCCGGGCGAACGTGAACCAGGTGACGGCGTTCCAGACGGCGACGCCGACCAGGAACCACCCGAGCCCGCGTCCGGCCTTCATGACTTCCTCCCGTCAGCTTCCGCACCACGGCCATCAGGCCGAGCGTGCTGACCGCGCCGGCGACGTACGGCGTCACCCAGGCCGGCGTCTCGTCGGCCGCGGCGATCGCCGGCCGAGCCGGCGCGGCGGCGACCGGCGCCGGCTCGCGCAGCGCCCGGGCGGCCCGGCTGGTGTGTGCGAACGCCGCGGCGTACAGGATGACCCGGGAGAAGTAGTTGATCCAGACCAGCAGGATCAGCGCGATGCCGAACGCCTGGAAGGCCGGGTTGCCCTCGGTCAGGCGGAGCAGCAGCCCCGAGAGCTGCTTGAGGACCTCGAACGCGACCGCACCGAGCGACCGCGCCCGACCACAGCGAGCGGCCGCGGCGTGTGCGGGGCCGCGAGCAGCACGAACATCGTGAAGAACAGCAGCATGTTGGCGCACGAAGCCGAGCACGACCGTGATCAGCGCTGACCAGCCAGCCCAGCTCGAGCGTCGAGCTCGGCCCACTCGAGCAGCGTCGGTGGAGAACCCGCCGACCAGCCCGGCGACGGCGACCGAGACGAGCAGGATCACCCCGATCAGGACCAGCGTGAGCAGGTCGCGCAGCTTGCCGATGACGAAGTTGCGGCGCTCCTGCGCGGGCATCTCGAACACGACGACCAGCGCGTCGCGCATCGCCGACAGCCAGCCGAGGCCGGAGTAGAGCAGCACGACGGCGCCGATGATCCCGAGCGTGCTCGCCGCCTTCTCGATCTGGTCGAGCTGGATCTGGCCCTCGCTCGGTGCCGACCAGCTCCGGCATCACCGCGTTGATGACCTCGGTGAGGTTGTCCCTGGCGTCGGGGCGAGACCTGGCGATCCAGCCGACGACGAAGAACGCCAGCGCCAGGATCGGGAAGAACGACAGGAACGCGAAGTACGTGACCGCGCCGGCCTGCTGGCCGGCCTTGACCTCGCCGTAGTGCTCCTGCATCCGCACCAGGTGGTCGACCAGCGGTCGCCGCCGGCGTACGTCGGCCACCCGTGCGGTCAACCGCTCCCGGGGCGACGCCATCAGCAGTCCGCTGCGCCCTGCAGCGGGAAGTGGCGCGTCGGCTGCCAGCCGTCCTCGTCGTCGTGCACGTAGAGGTGGAAGTCCGGACGACGTCGAACTCGCACTCGAAGTCGGCCAGCTCGTCGAACGCCCGGTCGAGGAGGTCGTCCGCGAGGTGGTGCGCGATGGTGACGTGCGGGTGGTACGGGTACTGGAGCTCGACGTCGAGCGGCCCGCGGCGTAGCGCGATCGCGAGCTGCTCGCACTGCGAGATGCCCTCGACCAGGGTCACGAACACGACCGGGGAGACCGGCCGGAAGGTGCCGGTGCCGCGCAGGTGCACGCAGAAGCTCTCGACCTCGGCGGCGACCTCCGCGAGGTGCTTCTCGACCTCCGGCAGGTGGACGTCGTCGATCTCGGTCGGCGGCACCAGCGTGATGTGCGTCGGGATCATCGTCGCGGTGGTGTCGCCGACGGCGGTCCGGTAGTCCTGCAGCTGCGTCGCCCAGGGCTCCGGGATCGCGACGGCCACCCCAATGGTCGGCATTCTCCTGACCCTACTGCTCTATCGCGCGGCGGCGACGAAGCCGACTCGCTGGTAGACGTCGCGCAGCGTCGCCTCGGCCACGGCGCCGGCCTGCTCGGCACCCTGACGGAGCACCTCGGTGAGGTAGGCCTGGTCGTCGAGCAGCTCGAGGGTGCGCTCGCGGAAGGGCGTCACGAACTCGACGACCACCTCGGCGAGGTCCTTCTTCAGGTCGCCGTAGCCGCGGCCGGCGTACTCCTCCTCGAGGTCGGCGATCGCGCGGCCGGACAGCGCGGAGTAGATCGTGAGCAGGTTGCTGACGCCCGGCTTCGCCTCGGGGTCGAAGCGGATCTCGGGCTCGGAGTCGGTCACCGCGGAGCGGATCTTCTTCGCCGAGACCTTCGGGTCGTCGAGCATCTCGATGATGCCGGCGGGCGAGGACGCCGACTTCGACATCTTCGCGGTCGGGTCCTGGAGGTCGCGTGATCTTCGCGGTGGCCTTGAGGATGTACGGCTCGGGGAGCCGGAACGTCTTCTTGTAGCGGTGGTTGAACCGCTGGGCGAGGTCGCGGGTCAGCTCGAGGTGCTGGCGCTGGTCCTCACCGACCGGGACGTAGTGCGGGCGGTAGAGCAGGATGTCGGCCGCCTGGAGGACCGGGTAGGTGAACAGCCCGACGCTCGCGGCGCCCTCGCCGCCCTTGGCCGACTTGTCCTTGAACTGCGTCATCCGGCGCGCCTCGCCGAAGCCGGTCAGGCACTGGAGCACCCAGCAGAGCTGAGCGTGCTCGGGCACCTGGGACTGGATGAAGATCGCCGAGCGCGCCGGGTCGATGCCCATCGCGATCAGCTGGGCGGCCGCCCGCAGGGTGCGCTCGCGCAGCACCTTGGGGTCCTGCTCGACGCGTGATCGCGTGCAGGTCCGCGATGAAGAAGAACGGCTGGTACTCCTCCTGGAGGTCCACCCACTGCCGCAGCGCGCCGAGGTAGTTGCCGAAGTGGAACGAGTCGGCGGTCGGCTGGATGCCGGAGAGCACCCGCGGACGCGAGCCCCCGGTGCCCTGCACGGACGCCGAAACCTCGGGTGCGGTCGTGGTGGACATGGCCGCCATTCTGACCCATACCGGTCGGCATTCCGCCATCCGGGTTATGCATTTGCGGTCTCGTCACCGGGTTGGGAGGGTGCGTCCGTGATCCCCACCCTGACCGACGGAATCGTCACGCTGCGCGTCCACCGGCCGGACGACGCATCCGGGTCGTTCGAGCAGTGCCAGGACCCGTCCTCTCAGCGGTGGACGACGGTTCCGGTCCCGTACTCGATGGAGGACGCCCGCACGTTCGTGGAGAAGATCTGCCCCGCCGGCTGGGCCGACGGCTCGGAGTGGGCGTTCGCGGTCGAGGCGGACGGAAGGTACGCCGGGACGATCTCGCTCCGCCCCGAGAGCGCCGGTCGGGCCGAGGTCGCGTACGGCTCGCACCCGTGGGTCCGCGGCAGCGGCCACATGGAGCGGGCGCTGCGGCTGCTGCTCGGGTGGGGCTTCGAGGAGAAGGGGCTGCACACGGTCATCTGGTGGGCGCACGTCGGCAACTGGCCGTCGCGGCGGCTGGCCTGGCGCCTCGGGTTCACGGTCGAGGGCACCGTCCGCCGGTGGCAGCCGCAGCGCGGCGAGCTCCGCGACGCCTGGGTCGGCACCCTGCTGCGCGACGACCCGCGCGAGCCGCGCACGACCTGGCTCGCCAACCCGGCGATCGAGGGCGACGGCGTCCGGCTGCGGCCGTTCACCGACGCCGACGTGCCCCGGATCGTCGAGGGCATCGGCGACGCCGACACCCAGTACTGGCTCGACTTCATGCCCCGTGACCCCGGCGAGGCGGACGGGTGGGCCTACCTCGAGACCGCCCGGGAGCGGCTGGCGACCAACCACACGATCACCTGGGCGTGGAGCACCCTGGACGACGACCGGCTGCTCGGGGTCGTCGGCCTGCACCGGCTCAGCGGCGAGCCCGAGCTCGGCTACTGGACGCACCCCGACGCCCGGGGCCGCGGACTGACCGGGAAGGCCGCGCTCCTCGCCGTGCGGCATGCGTTCGACGAGCTGGGGTTGGACCGGCTCTCGGCGTACGCCTCGGCGGGCAACACCGCCTCGCTGCGCATCCTGGAGACGATCGGGATGCAGCGGATGGGCGTCCAGCGACAGGCGGTCCGTACCGGCGCCGGGACCCTGGTCGACCTGGTCGGCTACGACCTGCTGGCGACGGAGCTCGCACCCTCACGACGGTGAAGCGCGGCGGACCAGAACAGCACGCCGATACCGGCCACCGACAGGACCGCCCCGACCAGGGCGGGCGCCCGGTAGCCGTAGCCGGCGGCGATGACCAGGCCGCCGAGCCAGGCGCCGAGGGCGTTGGCGAGGTTGAGCGACGCGTGGTTCATCGCCGCACCGAGGGTCTGGGCCTCGCCGGAGACCGTCATCAGCCGCAGCTGGAGGTTGATGACCAGCACCGAGCCGATCGCGGTCACCAGGAAGATCACCGGGAGCAGCCACCAGCCGTACGGCGCCGCCCACCACACCAGGAGCATGACCAGGCCGGAGCCGATGCCCGACCAGATCAGGGTCCGGAACACGTCCCACTCGGCCAGCCGGCCCGCCAGCCAGGTGCCGAACACCATGCCGACGCCGAACGCCGCCGGTGAAGATCGGGATCGCCGAGTCGGGGAGGCCACCCACCTCGGTGACGGTCGGGGCGATGTAGGAGTAGACCGCGAACAGGCCACCGAAGCCGACCGCGCCGGCGAGCAGCGTCAGCATCGCCTGGCCGTTGCGGAAGAACAGCAGCTCGCGACGGCCGGTGGCCGCCGGGTTGCCCGGGCAGGACGGCACGAACGCGAGGATCAGCACGACGGTGAGCAGCGCGAGGCTCGCGGCGGACAGGTACGCCGCGCGCCAGCCGAGCTGCTGGCCGAGCCAGGTCGCCGCGGGCACTCCGACGACGTTCGCGACCGAGAGGCCGAGCATCACGCTGGCGACCGCGCGGCCGCGCCGGTCGGGCGCCGCCATGCTCGCCGCCACGAGTGAGGCGACGCCGAAGTAGGCGCCGTGCGGCAGCCCGTCGAGGAAGCGCGCCACGAACAGCACGCCGTAGCTCGTCGCGACCGCGCTGAGCAGGTTGAACGCCGGCGTAGGCGACCATCAGCCAGATCAGCAGCGCGCGGCGCGGCAGCTTGGCGCCGAACATCGCGATCAGCGGGGCACCGACGACGACGCCGAGCGCGTAGGCGGCGATCACGTGGCCGGCAGCCGGGATCGAGACGCCGACGCCCTCGGCGATCTGCGGGAGCAGCCCCATCGTCACGAACTCGGTCGTGCCGATGGCGAAGCCGCCGACCGCCAGCGCGAACACGGCAAGCCGGTAGTGCGCTGCCCGGGTCGCCGGGATCTCGGTGGGAGCAGGTGTGGTCGTCGTCACGCGGAGGAACTTCCGGGTCGTCGGATTGAGTCACGGCTGACGGCGTACGCAGCACTCGACAGTCTGCAACCGAGACGTACACGTGACCTATTCCCCGGGCGCCCGGGCTCAGGTCCACGGCCCGGCTGCCGACCAGACCTAGGTCAGCCCCTTGCTGACCTCTACTTCTCCATGCCTAGAACGAGGTGTTTTTCGCCCTCACAACCGTCGCCACCGGTGACCTGACCGCCTCCGTCGGCATCGACCAGCGCGACGAGCTGGGCCAGCTGGCCGACGCCCTCGACACCACGGTCACCTCGCTGCGCGGCGCGATCACCACGATGGCGGAGTCCGCCACCACCGTGGCCGCGGCCGCGGAGGAGATCTCGGTGACCTCGAACACCATCCAGGACTCGTCTCGCGAGGCCTCCGCCCAGGCCGGCGTCGTCAGCGCCGCCGCCGACGTCGTCTCGCAGAACGTGCAGACCGTCGCCTCCGGCGCCGAGCAGATGGGCGCCTCGATCCAGGAGATCGCCCGCAACGCCCACGACGCCGTCGCCGTGGCCACCGAGGCGGTCCGCACCGCCGAGGAGACCAGCGAGACCGTCACCCACCTCCACCGTGCCGTCGCGGAGCTGTCGCGGATGTCCACCCAGCTCCAGGACCTGGTCTCGGGCTTCCGTTACTGAGTGCTGACCTCACTCTGGACGACGGCGACGTCGCCGTTCTCGGGCAGGCAGGGCTCACCGGCGTAGGTCTCGACCGGGTGGAATCCACCGCCGACCGAGATCGCGTCGCCGCTCTGGGCGACCGGCTGGTTGCCGGCGTCGTAGATCGTCAGCAGCTCACCCTCGCGTGTGGCCCGCCAGTCGGCGGGCCACACCGCGTAGGTGCGGTCCTGCTCGGTCTCGAGGTAGACGCAGTGCTGCTCGTCCATCCGGAGCACGCCCTGGATCAGCGCGTCGTCCCCGCCGTCGCCGGGCTCCCAGTCCGACGTCGGCAGCAGCACAGTCGTGCCACGTACGTCGGGCTCCTCGGACGCGAACACCGTGATCAGGCCGAACCCGACGGCCGCGATCAGCACCGGCACCAGCGCGACGAGGACGTAGCCGCGCCGGCTGAGTGCCGCCGGCCGCGACCACCGGTCGAACTGCGGCTCCTGCTCAGCCAAGGGAGGCGAGCGCCTCGTTGAGGGTCTTCGACGGGCGCATCACCTCGGCCGCCTTGGCGTCGTCGGGGCGGTAGTAGCCGCCGATGTCGGCCGGCGAGCCCTGCACCGCGATCAGCTCGTCGACGATCGTCTGCTCGTTGGCGGCCAGCGTCTCGGCGAGACGGCCTGGAACGCGGTCGCGAGCTCGGCGTCGTCGGTCTGGCCGGCCAGCTCCTGGGCCCAGTAGAGCGCCAGGTAGAAGTGCGAGCCACGGTTGTCGATGCCGCCGAGCCGGCGGGTCGGGGACTTGTCCTCGTCGAGGAACGTGCCGGTCGCCCGGTCGAGGGTGTCGGCGAGGACCTGCGCCCGCGGGTTGTCGTCGTAGCCGGCGAGGTGCTCGAAGGACGCCGCCAGCGCGAAGAACTCGCCGAGGCTGTCCCAGCGCAGGTAGTTCTCCTTGACCAGCTGCTGCACGTGCTTCGGCGCCGAGCCGCCGGCGCCGGTCTCGAACAGGCCGCCGCCGTTCATCAGCGGGACGACCGAGAGCATCTTCGCCGACGTACCGAGCTCGAGGATCGGGAACAGGTCGGTGTTGTAGTCGCGCAGCACGTTGCCGGTGACCGAGATGGTGTCCTCGCCCTTGCGGATCCGCTCGAGGGAGTACGCCGTCGCGGCGGCCGGCGCCATGATCTCGATGGTCAGGCCCGTCGTGTCGTGCTCGGGGAGGTACTCGTTGCACCTTGGCGATCAGGTTGGCGTCGTGGGCGCGGTTCTCGTCGAGCCAGAAGACCGCCGGGGCGCCGGTGGCGCGGGCCCGGGTGACGGCGAGCTTGACCCAGTCGCGGATCGGGGCGTCCTTGGTCTGGCAGGCGCGCCAGATGTCGCCGGGCTCGACGTCGTGCTCGATCAGCACGTCACCGGCCGCGTTGACGACCTGGACGGTGCCGGCGGTCGGGATCTCGAAGGTCTTGTCGTGGGAGCCGTACTCCTCGGCCGCCTGGGCCATCAGGCCGACGTTCGGCACCGAGCCCATCGTCGACGGGTCGAACGCGCCGTTCGCGCGGCAGTCGTCGATGACGGTCTGGTAGACGCCGGCGTAGGAGGAGTCCGGGATCACCGCGAGGGTGTCGGCCTCGTTGCCGTCGGGGCCCCACATGTGGCCGCGAGGTGCGGATCATCGCCGGCATCGAGGCGTCGATGATGACGTCGGACGGCACGTGCAGGTTGGTGATGCCCTTGTCGGAGTCGACCATCGCGACGGCCGGGCCGTCGGCGAGGCCGGCCGCGACGGCGGCCTTGATCGCGTCGCCCTCGGGCAGGCTGCCGACCGCGTTGAGCAGCGCACCGAGTCCGTCGTTCGGGGAGATGCCGGCGGCGGCCAGCTGCTCGCCGTACTGCTCGAAGAGCGTCGGGAAGAACGCCTGCACGACGTGGCCGAAGATGATCGGGTCGGAGACCTTCATCATCGTGGCCTTGAGGTGCACCGAGAACAGCACGTCCTCGGCCTTGGCGCGGGCGATCTGCTCGGTGAGGAAGCGGCGCAGCGCGGCGACGCTCATGAAGGTGCCGTCGACGACCTCGCCGGCGAGGACCTTGATGCCGGTCCTTGAGCACGGTCTCGGTGCCGTCGGCGGCGACGTGCTTGATGGTCAGGGTGTCGTCGGCGGGGAGCACGACGGACTTCTCGTTGGAGCGGAAGTCGTCCTTGCCCATGGTCGCGACGTTGGTCTTCGAGTCGGCGCTCCAGGCGCCCATCCGGTGCGGGTGGGTCTTCGCGTAGTTCTTCACCGACGCGGGCGCGCGACGGTCGGAGTTGCCCTCGCGCAGCACCGGGTTGACCGCGGAGCCCTTGACCTTGTCGTACTTCGCGACGACGGCCTTCTCCTCCTCGGTCTGCGCGTTCTCCGGGTAGTCCGGAAGGTCGAAGCCCTGCTCCTGCAGCTCCTTGATCGCGGCCTTCAGCTGCGGGATCGAGGCGGAGACGTTGGGCAGCTTGATGATGTTGGCCTCGGGCGTCTTCGCCAGCGCGCCGAGCTCGGCGAGCGCGTCGTCGGCCAGCCCGAACTGGGCCAGGATCCGCGCCGCCAGCGAGATGTCGCGGGTCTCGACGTCCACGCCGGCCTTGGCGGCGTACGCCTGGATGATCGGGAGGAAGGAGTACGTCGCCAGCAGCGGCGCTTCGTCGGTGTGGGTGTAGATGATCGTGGCCATGCGCGGCGACTCCTGTGCTGGGCTGGATTCGATGTCTGGGGGAATTCCTTGACGTCAAGATACCTGACGAGGTCCGACCGCACCCACCTTCGCACCCGCTCTCGGTCCCGGCAACGCGGGCCCCGGCCGGGCTACAGTCCTGTCGGAGCGCCCGCGGGGGGCGCTGTTCGACGAGGGAGCATCCACATGGCCGACTCCACCATCCAGCAGAAGCTCGCCGCCGAGGTCATCGGGACGTTCGTCCTGGTCTTCTTCGGCTGCGGCTCGGTCGTCTATCCCGTGGTCGCCGATGCAGATCGAGCCAGCACGATCACCACGATCGGGCTCACCTTCGGCATCGCGGTCATGGTGATGGCCTACGCGTTCGGACGCGTCTCCGGCGCCCACTTCAACCCGGCCGTCTCGGTCGGCGCCGCGATCGGCGGCCGGATGCCGTGGAGAACGTCGGCCCCTACGTCGTCGCCCAGCTCGCCGGCGCGCTGCTCGGCGCGCTGTGCCTCTTCGTGCTGCTCCAGGGCTTCGCGGACGTTCGACGCCGAGGGCAACATGGGCCAGAACTCCTTCGGCGACGTGGGCAGCGGCTACGCCTGGTGGGCGGCCTTCCTGCTCGAGCTGGTGATGACCGCGGTGTTCGTGACCGTCATCCTCGCGGTCACCGACGAGCGCAACGAGCACCCCGCGCTGGCGCCGCTGACGATCGGCTTCACGCTGGCCGCGATCCACTTCGTCGCGATCCCGGCGACCGGCACCTCGGTGAACCCGGTCCGGTCGATCGGCCCCGGCGCTGTTCGCCGGCCCGGACGCGATCGCGCAGCTGTGGCTGTTCATCCTGGCGCCGCTGATCGGCGCCGCGATCGCCGGCATCGCCTACCCGCTGGCTGTTCGGCCGCGGCGGCGACGTCGGTCCCGGGCTCCGGCTTCAGCTTCGCCGGCCGCGACCGCGCGCAGGTGCCCGGCTACGCGCCCCGGACCAGTACCAGCAGCAGTGGAACCAGCCGACCTCGTCCTCCTCGGCGTCTTCCTCGGCGTCGTCGTCGTACGTCGAGCCCCCGATCGTCCAGGACGGCTGGCAGTGGGACCCGGTCGGCCAGCAGTGGCACCCGGTCGGCCACACGCCCGAGCAGTGGCGCGCCCAGCAGGCCGCCCAGCAGGAGGCGGAGGAGCAGGCGGCCCGGCAGCAGGCCCAACAGCAGCAGGCGCCCAGCCACGAGCAGCAGCAGTGGCCGGAGGGCGAGCCGGGCGACGGCGGCACCCAGATCCGGCCCGGTCAGTGATCGGTCAGTGACGTCAGTCGTGACGCTCGACCAGCCGGACGGTTCGGTAGCTGCCTGACACGACCCGCTCCTCGACCACGCCGAGCCCTTCGGCGTACGACGTCTCTCGGTGCCGCGGCTCGAGCTCGGAGCGCTGCTCGACCAGCAGCGCCTCGAACGTCCCGGCCGGGACCGTGACCCGCTCGTCGAGCGCCGCGACGTACGCGGTGTCCTCGACGACGCCGGGCGCGCAGCGCCGAGCCGGTAGCCGTCGCCGACGCCGCGGGGTCTCCGCCATCGCCAGCCCGGCCTCGGCGCCGTCGACGCCGGCCTGCCAGCTGCCCGTCGCGGCCGAACCACCAGACGTTGCCGTCGTCGTCCTGGGCGAACCAGTCGGTGACGACCTGCTCCCGCCTCGGTGCTGACCCGGGCGGTCGTCGCGACGCCGGCGACCTCCGGACCGGGCTCGACCGTCACGGTCAGCGGGTGCTCGCCCGCGACGTCGGTCGACGTCGTAGGTCCAGGTGCGTGCCGGGCTCGAGCGGGAACCACGGGTTGTCGACGGCGGCGACGAAGTCGTCGGGGTCCGGCGACGGGGTCGGGATCACCAGCTCGTCGACGCCGGACGGCGGGCTCGAGACCGAGGCGCTGCCGCACCCGGTCAGCACGGTGAGGGCGGCGAGCATCGCCACGCCTGCTCGCACCCGTCATGGGCCCAGCATCCCAGCACCGGAGGCCGCGTACGACGACGCCCCGGCCCGCTGCTAGCGTCGGGAGGCAGAATTCCGTCGCGCAAAAGGAGTCGTTGTGAGCTCAACCCCGTTGAAGGTGGCCGTGACCGGTGCCGCCGGCCAGATCGGCTACAGCCTGCTGTTCCGCCTCGCGAGCGGGTCGCTGCTCGGCGACCGCCCGATCGAGCTGCGGCTGCTGGAGATCACCCCGGCCCTGAAGGCGCTCGAGGGCGTCGTGATGGAGCTGGACGACTGCGCGTTCCCGAACCTCGCCGGCGTCGAGATCGGCGACGACGCCGAGCAGATCTTCGACGGCGTCAACCTGGCGCTGCTCGTCGGTGCCCGCCCGCGCGGCCCGGGCATGGAGCGCGGCGACCTGCTGTCGGCCAACGGCGCGATCTTCACCGCGCAGGGCAAGGCGCTCAACAAGGTCGCCGCCGACGACGTCCGGATCGGCGTCACCGGCAACCCGGCCAACACCAACGCGCTGATCGCGATGACCAACGCGCCCGACATCCCGCAGGAGCGGTTCTCGGCGCTGACCCGCCTCGACCACAACCGGGCGATCTCGCAGCTCGCCGCGAAGACCGGTGCCGCCGTGACCGACATCAAGAAGATGACGATCTGGGGCAACCACTCCGCGACGCAGTACCCCGACATCTTCCACGCCGAGATCGGCGGCAAGAACGCCGCCGAGGTCGTCGGCGACCAGGACTGGGTCGAGAACACCTTCATCCCGACCGTCGCCAAGCGCGGCGCCGCGATCATCGAGGCCCGCGGCTCGTCGTCGGCCGCCTCGGCCGCCTCGGCCACCGTCGACGCCGCCCGCGACTGGCTGCTCGGCACCGCCGAGGACGACTGGGTCTCGATGGCGGTCGTCTCCGACGGCTCCTACGGCGTCCCCGAGGGCCTGATCTCGTCGTTCCCGGTCACCACCAAGGACGGCGACTGGTCGATCGTCCAGGGCCTCGAGATCGACGACTTCTCGCGCGCCCGGATCGACGCCTCCACCGCCGAGCTCGCCGACGAGCGCGCCGCGGTCACGGAGCTCGGCCTCATCTGAACCACACCGAGCCGGCGCGAGTTTCCCGGTACAAACTCGCGCCGACTCGGCGCATTTCAGACCGGTTGGTCGGGGATCGAGCCGGCCAGGAGGATCAGCGCCACACCGGCGCCGGCCAGCAGGAAGCAGTCCCACCAGCGGCGTGCGTACGGCGAGCATGCCGGCGTCCTTGGCCGGCAGCACCGCCCGGACCAGCGGCCGCGAAGAGCAGCGCGCCGCCGAACCAGCGGATGCCGAGCCGCCAGTCGCCGGTCGTGACGATGCCGATCGCGACCGCCGACGACGGCGAGCACCACCGAGGTAGAACGCGCCGCCGATCGTCGAGGGGTAGCGGCGGCCGCCGTCCTCGACGACGTCCGGCTCCGCCGAGACCGGCTGCGACTCCTCCAAGGGCTCGTCCTGCGGCGGCTCGACGTCGCTCACGCCAGTGACTGCTCGGCGGTCGTGACGATGTTGGACAGCAGCATCGCGCGGGTCATCGGGCCGACCCCGCCGGGGTTGGGCGAGACCCAGCCCGCGACGTCCCAGACGTCGTCGGCGACGTCGCCGGCGATCTTGCCGTCGACCCGCGAGACGCCGACGTCGAGGACGGCGGCGCCGGGCTTGACCATGTCGCCGGTGATGATGCCGGGGACGCCGGCCGCGGCCACGACGATGTCGGCCTGCCGGGTGTGCGCGGCGAGGTCGCGGGTGCCGGTGTGGCACAGCGTGACGGTGGAGTTCTCGCTGCGCCGGGTGAGCAGCAGCCCGAGCGGGCGGCCGACGGTCAGGCCGCGCCCGACGACGACGACCTCGGCGCCGTTCGAGCTCGACGCCGTGGCGGCGGAGCAGCTCGATGCAGCCGATCGGCGTGCACGGCAGCGAGCCGGCCTCGCCGAGCACCAGCTTGCCGAGGTTGACCGGGTGCAGGCCGTCGACGTCCTTGTCGGGGTCGACCCGCGACAGCAGCCGAACTCGTCGAGCCCGGTCGGCTGCTGGACCAGGAAGCCGGTGCAGGCGGGGTCGGCGTTCAGCCGGTCGATCTCCGCCTCGACCTCGGCCTGGGTCGCGGTCGCGGGCAGGTCGACCCGGATCGACTCGATGCCGATCTCGGCGCAGTCCTTGTGCTTGGCGCCGACGTACCAGTGCGAGCCCGGGTCGTCGCCGACCAGCACGGTGCCGAGGCCGGGCACGACGCCGCGCTCGCGCAGCTTCGCCACCCGCTCGGTGAGCTCGGCCTTGATCGCCTTCAGCGTGGCGGTGCCGTCCAGCTTCTGTGCAGTCACGAGGTCATCCTGCCCTGTCGATCAGTGGAAGAAGTGCCGGGTGCCGGTGAAGTACATCGTCACGCCGGCGGCCTTGGCGGCCTCGATGGTCAGCTCGTCGCGCACCGAGCCGCCGGGCTGCACGATCGCGGCGACGCCGGCGTCGATCAGGATCTGCGGGCCGTCCTCGAACGGGAAGAACGCGTCGGACGCGGCGACCGAGCCGGCGGCCCGCTCCCCCGCCCGCTCGACGGCGAGCTTGCAGGAGTCGACCCGGTTGACCTGGCCCATGCCGACGCCGACGGAGGCGCCGTCCTTGGCGAGCAGGATCGCGTTGGACTTCACCGAGCGGCAGGCCTGCCAGGCGAACGCCAGGTCGGCCAGCACCTCGGGCGAGGCCGCCTCGCCGGTCGCCAGCGTCCACGTCGACGGGTCGTCGCCGTCCGCGTCGACGTGGTCGCGCTGCTGCATCAGCAGGCCGCCGGAGATCGGCCGGATCTCGACCTCGCCCCGGCCCAGCGGCTCGCAGACCAGCAGCCGGATGTTCTTCTTGCCCGGCGAGGATCTCGACCGCGCCGTCGTCGTACGCCGGCGCCACGACGACCTCGGTGAACACCTCGGCCACCTGGTGCGCCATCTCGACCGAGACCGGCACGTTGGTCGCGATCACGCCGCCGAACGCCGAGACCGGGTCGCACGCGTGCGCCTTGCGGTGCGCCTCGGCGACGTCGGCGCCGACCGCGATCCCGCACGGGTTGGCGTGCTTGATGATCGCGACCGCCGGCTCGGCGAAGTCGTACGCCGCGCGCCGGGCGGCGTCGGCGTCGACGTAGTTGTTGTAGGACATCTCCTTGCCGTGCAGCTGCTCGGCCTGGGCGAGACCGGTCCCGAAGCCGTTGAGGTAGAGCGCGGCGCTCTGGTGCGGGTTCTCGCCGTAGCGCAGCACCGCGGACTTGTCCCAGGTGCCGCCGACCCAGGCCGGGAAGCCGGTGCCGTCGGAGGTGTCGGTGAGCACGTTGCCCATCCACGAGGCCACGGCGACGTCGTACGTCGCGGTGTGCACGAACGCCTCGGCGGCCAGCCGCTGCCGCTGGGCGAGCGTGAAGCCGCCGGCGGCGACCGCCTCGAGCACCGCCGGGTAGCTGCCCGGCGAGGTGACGATCGCGACCGAGGGGTGGTTCTTGGCGGCGGCGCGCACCATCGACGGGCCGCCGATGTCGATCTGCTCGACGCACTCGTCGGGGCTCGCGCCCGACGCGACCGTCTGCGACGAACGGGTAGAGGTTGCGAGACGACCAGGTCGAACGGCTCGACGCCGAGGTCGGCGAGCTGCTGGACGTGGGTGTCGAGGCGGCGGTCGGCGAGGATGCCGGCGTGCACCCGCGGGTGCAGCGTCTTGACCCGGCCGTCGAGGCACTCGGGGAAGCCGGTGAGGTCCTCGACCTTGGTGACCGGGAGGCCGAGGCCGCTCGATCAGCGCCGCCGAGCCGCCGGTCGAGACCAGCGCGACGCCGGCGTCGTGCAGGCCCGCGGACGAGCTCCTCGAGCCCGGTCTTGTCGTAGACGGAGACGAGCGCCCGCTTGATCGGGACCTGGTCAGTCATCGTCCGAACCGGACCTTCCTGTCGTTGATGGTGAAGCCTTCGCGGGCCATCCGGCCCACGGAGTCGACCAGCATCCGCCGCTCGGCGACCTTGATCCGCTCGTGCAGGGTCTCGACGGTGTCGTCGTCCTCGACCGGCACGACGGTCTGCGCGACGATCGGGCCGGTGTCGACGCCCGCGTCGACGACGAACAGCGTGCGCCGGTGACCTTGACGCCGTACGCCAGCGCCTCGGCCGGCCCGTGCATGCCCGGGAACGACGGCGAGAGCGCCGGGTGGGTGTTGACGCATCCGGCCGGCGAACCGGCCGAGGAACGTCGGCGCCGACCAGCTTCATGAAGCCCGCGGAGCACGACCAGGTCGGGCTCGAACGCCGGCGACGGTGTCGGCGAGCGCCCGGTCCCAGTGCTCGCGACTGGTGAACTGGCCGACCTTCTTGACGAACGTCGGGATGCCGGCGCGCTCGGCGCGGGCCAGGCCCTCGATGCCGTCGCGGTCGGCGCCGACGGCGACCACCTCGGCGCCGTACGCCGGGTCGGCGCAGGCGTCGAGCAGTGCCTGGAGGTTGGTGCCGGAGCCCGACACGAGCACGACGAGCCGAGCAGGTGGGTGCGCGGGGGGCAAGGTCACGCGGTGGAGTCTAAAGCGGTGCTCTCCTGCGTAGCGCGTCGGGACGCCCGCCGCTGCCACCAGGTCATCGCCAGCCCGCCGAGCAGGCCGCCGATACCGAACGCGGTGATCGCGTGCACGAGGACGTCGAACGCGCGGCGGGCCGACGTCGCGCATCCGGCCCGGCCCGACGGCACCGCCGGCGACGAGCAGCGAGCGCGCCGAGGAGCACCCCGGCCAGCGACTCCGCCGGCACAGCCGCGCAGGGCGCCCTCGTCCCACCGGAGGGTCGGGTTGCGGCGCTGCGCGCGGGCGGCGGCGAGCGCCGCGAGCAGCAGCGGCAGGACGAGCAGGTACGGCGTCCAGGCCGGCGTCGGCGCCGTTGTCGGGGAGCGCGGCGAGCAGCGGGAACATCGGCAGCGGGCCGATCGACGACCAGCGGTCGGCGAGACCAGGGTGCCGATGCCGACCGTGAAGCCCGGTCCGAGCAGGTAGGAGCCGGCGAAGAGCGCGGCGTTGGGGACCAGCGTCGCGCTCAGCGCGGTGTAGACGGTCGCGTCGCCGGCGTCGGTGTGCAGCCGCGACATCACGTTGACGGCCGTGTCGACGTCGACGGCCAGCGCGATCAGGAACACCGCGGTCGAGAGCACCAGGTAGCCGCCCACGATCCGCAGGCACACCGCACCCGCGGCCCGCGCCGAGGCCGGCAGGAAGGCCGCCCAGATCGCCGCCCGGCCGGAGCCGATCGCGATCCCGGCGAGCCCGAAGGTCGCGCACAGGACGAACGCCCACAGCAGCGACCCGGCCGCCGGAGAGACCCGCGTCCGGCGTGCCGGCCAGCCGCAGCGTGATGATCGTCACCGCCAGGTAGCCGATCGGTGAACCCGAGCGCCGGCGATCGGCACGGTCCAGTCGCGCTCGCCGTCGGCGATCCGGTCGGCGTCGGGGCCGTGGCCGGAGACGGAGTCGCCGACCCGGTGGCCGAGCCGCCAGACCGCCCACGCGGCGAGCGCGCGTGATGCCGAGCGGTACGACGGTGACCGCGACGCCGTCGACCCGGATCCCGGAGCCGTGGGCCATCAGCCAGCCGAGCGCCCCTACGCGCAGGCCGTCTCGGGGCGCTCCGTGCGCGCCCGCGTCGGCTGAGGAACCAGCCGACGACGCCGACCGCCAGGCAGACGAGCAGCGTCGCGCCGGCGGCTCCGACGCCGCCGAGGACGGCGACCAGGACCAGCGGCCGGCGGTGCCGCGCGTCGGCGCGGTCACCGGACCCGGTCAGGGCCGCGGACGAACCCGGGAGCAGCGAAGTCATGGCTCGGCCATCATCACCCGGCGAAACGCGCCGGACCGGGGCTCCCACGCCGGTTCGGTCCTGATGTCCCGGTCGGGCTACCGTGGAGCACGCCATGAAGGACCCCGACGAGTTCGACCAGTTCTACAAGGACGTCCGCACCCGCCTGCTGCTGCTGACGTACTGCCTCACTGGCGACCTCCCATCCTCGCGCGCGGCGGTCCGCGACGCGTTCGTCGTGACCTGGCACCACTGGCGCAAGGTCTCCCGGCTCGAGGACCCCGAGGCGTGGACCCGGGTCCGGGCCTGCTCGCACGCGCAGCGCCGGCACACCGCGAAGCTGTGGCACCGCGAGAAGGGCCTCGACCCCGAGGTGAAGGCGACCCTCGACGCGCTCGGGAAGCTGCCGGTGACGCAGCGCCGGATGCTGCTGCTGACCGAGCTCACCACCGCCTCGCTCGCCGAGATGGCCCGCGAGGTCGGCCTGCCCCGCACCGACGCCGAGCGCGAGCTGCAGACGGCGACCGCCCAGTTCGCCGTGCACCGCGACGTACCCACCACGAGCATCCGCACCGCTGTTCGACGCCGGTGCGCGAGCACGTCGGCGAGGGCAGCCTGGCCGCGGCCCACGATCATCCGTCGCGCCGGCGCCGCCCGGCGTCGTACCCACACCGTGATCGGCGTCGGCGCGACCATCGCCGCGCTGGTCGTCACCGGCACCCTCGTCACCGACGCCGCCGGCGTCCGCCCGACGCTCTCGCGGGAGCGGATGGACGCCGCGCACGGCGCCATGAACGAGCCCAAGGCCGCGCCCGAGCCGGTCGACCTCCCCGAGGAGGCGATGCTCCGGTCGACCGACGTCGCGCGGCTGGTGCCCGGCACCGGCTGGACCGTCACCGACACCGACGACAACACCGGCGGCGACGGCCTGGTGATGCCGTGCCAGGAGTCCCGGTACGCCGACCCCGGCAACGCGGCCGCCCTGGTGCGGACCTTCGAGTCGGCCGGGCGCAAGGCCCCGGCCACGGTGACCCAGGGCGCCGAGGTCTCGACCGGACCGCGGGCCGCCGACGCGCGCGTTCAACACCACGCTCGACTGGTTCGCCGGCTGCGACGAGGACCGGGCCCAGCTGATGCAGACCCGGGCCGTCGACGGAGTCGGCGACG
Source organism: uncultured Actinomycetota bacterium (assembly GCA_963716655.1). Classification (GTDB taxonomy): domain Bacteria; phylum Actinomycetota; class Actinomycetes; order Propionibacteriales; family Nocardioidaceae; genus Nocardioides. The sequence goes on from CAVQTV010000003.1 coordinate 270,120, forward strand.
AGGCGATGCTGGTCGTGCTGCGCACCTGGGACGCGCCCGGCACGGTCGTGGTCGCCGGGGTCGCCCGCACCGGGCAGATCACCACCAGCACCGTGAGCCGGTCGCCGGTCGGCAAGGAGCCGAGCCTCGAGGACTCGGCCGAGCTGCTCGCCGCGGCCGTCGACGACCTGTGCACCGAGCCGGACGGCGGCGCCTGCGCGACCGTGCCGCGGCTCCGGGTGGTCCCGCCGGTGCCGGTCGCCCCGGTCCCCGCGATGCTCGCCGAGGTCGACCTGCCGCCGGTCACCGGCGTGACGAAGCCGTGGGTCGGCACCGAGCCGCAGCAGGCGCGCGCACAACGCCGCCGCGACCGGCTGCGACGACGCGAACTTCTGGACCGGCGTCGATGAGCAACAACGTGACCCGCACGTTCCTGATCCCGGAGGCGAAGCTGGCCGACCAGTTCGGGCTCACCGAGACCGTCGGCTCGCTGCCCGAGAAGCAGGCCCAGGCGTTCGTCGCCGACGTGCGCGCCAAGCTCGCGACCTGCGCGGAGAAGCAGATGGGCACCGAGGTGGAGCGGGTGGCGCACGCCGACGGCCCGCACCGCGACCTCACCGTCTGGCACGTCACGACGGAGATCAGCGACGAGCAGTCGGTGCGCTTCCTGATGGGCATCGTCCGCGACGGCACCTCGATCGCCCAGGTCGGGTTCGTGCCCGGACGGGACCGTCGGCATGCAGTCGGGCGCGTTCGTGGCCCTCGTCGAGCGGGCGCTCGCCCGGCTCGACGCGATGCCCGCACCGCGGACCGCGCTGACCTGCGAAGATTTCCTCCGCCCACATGCAACCGTGAGGTCCGGTGCGGCGTATCCCCTCCGAACCAGCACGGAGCTGGGTCCAGCACCGAGCTGAGAGCTGCACACGAGACGGGATGAGGGTCGATGGACGAACGCGAGTTCGACGACTTCTACGCCGCGTCGTTCCAGCGGATCACCGGCCAGGTCTACGCCATGATCGGCAACCGCGACGAGGCGCAGGAGTGCGTCCAGGAGGCGTTCGCCCGGGCCTGGGCGCATCGCAAGAAGATCGACAAGGCCGAGCACCCCGAGGCGTGGGTCCGCACCACGGCGTACCGCCTCGCGGTGAGCCGCTGGCGGCGTACGACGCGGGGCCGCCGCCCCACCGACCGCGCCGTCGGCGCGGCCGTCGAGGCGGCGCCGCCGAGCGATCCACCACGTCGCCCTCGTGGCCGCCCTCAAGCAGCTTCCCGAGGCGCAGCGGCAGGCGCTGGTGCTGCACCACATCGCGGACCTCCCGGTCCACGACGTCGCCCGCGAGGTCGGCGTCCCCGAAGGAACCATCAAGGCCCGGCTCAGCCGGGGCCGCGCGGCACTCGCCGCACTGCTCGCCGACGACGCACCCGGCGGCCTCCAGGAAGGAGCGAGCCATGCCTGACCCGCATCGACGAGCTCGAGAACTTCAGCATCCCAGGACCTCCCATGACACCCCTGCCCGCCGCCGAGGTACGCCGCCGCGGCACCCGGATCCGCCGGCGCAACAACGCGCTCGCCGACCGTCGGCGGCCTCGCCGTCGTCGCGGCCATCGCCACCCCGTTCGCGCGTGTTCGCCGGCAACCAGACCGTCGTCGGCAGCCGCCCGTGCGCCCGACCGCCGGTCGACGTGGGTCCAGGAGATCCCCGCCGACTTCGACCTCGGCCGACCGGCATGCCGCGACGGCACGCGACGCCGGACGCCGGCGGCGATCGAGCTGCATCCGGCCTGCGGCGAACACCGCGTGGTCCACGGGCGGACCCGCGGCCGGCCGACATCGACCGGCGTCGAGCTGCGCCGAGCAGAACTCCGTCGGGCAGCCGGGACCGCACGCTGGCGCTCTACCCCGACGACGACCACGCCGACGGCGGCGTTCACGACCAGCTGCGCGACACGCGTCGCCGACTGTCCGCGTCGACGACAGGACGGCGGCACTCGTCAACGAGGTTCTCGACGCCGACCTCCGGCAGCCGACGAGTCGTTCGTCTACACGAACCAGGTCGACGGACGGCGAGCTCGTGTCCGACCTCACCGCCTATCAGGTCGTCCAGGTCGGCAACGCGCTCTACCTCGACAGCGCCCACTCGACCGCCGGTGGCGACCAGGTCGTCGAGCCGACGATCGCCCGACTGGAGGCGAGCTCGGCGGCGGTGATCGAGCAGCTGTGCGTGTTCTCGGCGACCGGCTGCGGAGCACGAGCAGTCCGAGGACACCGCCGAGCTCCGCGGCCTCGACCATCCCGGACGACTTCGCGCTCGATGGCCGGCCTGCCGACCGAGGGCGCCGCGCAGAGCCCCGGCGGACGACCTCGCCGACATCGACCTGACCGCGTGCGACCGCGCGCCGGCCGCGCCGAACACCGTCGACGACCTGCGCGGCGACTACCGCCAGCCCCGAGGGCTGCGCGAGCGCCAGCTGATGCTGTTCGCCAGCGAGGACTCCGCGGAGGCCTGCGACGACCGACACGTCCGGCGCGTTCGTCGACTGCCCGGAGCACCGTCCAGGACGGCGTCGTCGGCGAGTACCGCGAGCTCGGCAGCGACCTCGGCGACGTACGGCCTCGCACGGTCACCCTGACCTACAACATGAACGGCGAACCGGGCCCGGGCCACGAGATCATCGAGTTCGTGCGGGTCGGCACCGCGGTGCTGGTCGCGACCACCAGGATCGACACCGACAGCGAGCCGGTGACCGAGGACGCGCTGGCCGACTTCGTCGCCGACCAGCCAGGCGGAGGTCGACCCGGTCGTCGACGCGATGTGCGTCTTCGCCGACGACGACCGCTGCTGAGGGACAACCGAACCCAGCTCCACCGGAGTCCCACCAGCATGAGACTCCTGCTCGCCGTCGTGGCCTCGGCGGCGCTGTCGTCGGCCGCGTGCACCGAGGACAGCGCCGCACCGAGGTCCGAGCAGACGTCACCCGCCGTCCACGCCCCATCCCGCTGCCGCTGAGCCCGACCGGATCCTCCTCGGCCCCGACGGGGTCGGCGGGCTGCGCCTCGGCATGAGCCCGCGCGAGGTCGCCGCGACCGGCGTCGCCACCAGCCGCCAGGGCTCGCACCACGACGGGTGGCGACGAGGCTGCCACCGGCTCGAGTACGCCGTCGAGCCGCCGTCGGTCCGGAGGGTCGGCCAGGTGACGCTCGGATGCCACGAGACAGGCCTCGCAACCGGGCGTCCGGATCATCGGCGGCCGACCAGGCGACTCTCGAGGCGCCCGGCGTGTGGCGTCCAGCCGGGCGGACGTGGCGTACCTGCTCGCAGGCGCGATCTCGGACGCTCGAACGCATCGGCGAGGGTCGACGTACGACGAGGTGCTGGCGGCCTACACCGGACGCCGAGGGTCGACGCCGGACGTCCTCGTCGCCGATCCGCCGCGTCTCGACGACGCGGTACTACCGAGATCGAGCTCGGCGGCGGCGTCATCTCGGAAATCGTCCCTGATGCTCCGCGACCAGCGACTGCGCGAGCTGACCCGCGAAATGACGACGACCCGCCCAAGTGCATCGGGCGGGTCGACGTACGAACTGACGAATCAGAGGTTCTTCAGGATCTCCCGCATCAGCTCGGCGGTCTCGGACGGCGTCTTGCCGACCTTGACGCCGACGGCCTCGAGGGCCTCCTTCTTGGCCTGCGCGGTGCCCGAGGAGCCGGACACGATGGCGCCGGCGTGGCCCATCGTCTTGCCCTCGGGGGCGGTGAAGCCCGGCGACGTAGCCGACGACCGGCTTGGTCACGTGGTCCTTGATGTACGCCGCGGCCCGCTCCTCGGCGTCGCCGCCGATCTCGCCGATCATCACGATCGCCTTGGTGTCGGGGTCCGCCTCGAACGCCGCGAGGGCGTCGATGTGGGTGGTGCCGACGATCGGGTCGCCGCCGATGCCGATGGCGGTCGAGAAGCCGAAGTCACGCAGCTCGAACATCATCTGGTAGGTCAGCGTGCCCGACTTCGACACCAGGCCGATCGGGCCCGTGCCGGCGATCGTGTGCGGGCGTGATGCCCGCCAGCGACTCGCCCGGCGTGATGATGCCGGGGCAGTTCGGCCCGATCATCCGGGTGCTCCTTGCCGTCCAGGTAGGCCCACACCTCGGCGCTGTCCTGCACCGGGACGCCCTCGGTGATGACCACCAGCAGGCCGATGCCGGCGTCGATGGCCTCGATGCAGGCGTCCTTGGTGAAGGCCGGCGGCACGAAGACCACCGACACGTCGGCACCGGTCTCGGCCATCGCCTCCTTGACGCGTGCCGAAGACCGGCAGGCGTCGTTGCCGGCGCAGCTCGACCGTGGTGCCGGCCTTGCGGGCGTTGACGCCGCCGACGATGTTGGTGCCGGCCTCGATCATCAGGGCGGTGTGCTTGGAGCCCATCGCCACCGGTGATGCCCTGGACGATGATCTTGGAGTCCTTGTTCAGGTAGATCGACATTGCTGTCTGCTCTCTCCGGCTCTCAGGCGTTCGCGAGCTCGGCGGCCTTGTCGGCCGCACCGTCCATGGTGTCGACCAGCGTCACCAGCGGGTGGTTGGCCTCGGCGAGGATGCGCCGGCCCTCCTCGACGTTGTTGCCGTCGAGGCGTACGACGAGCGGCTTGGTCGCCTCGTCGCCGAGGATGCTCGAGCGCGCCGACGATGCCGTTGGCGACCTCGTCGCAGGCGGTGATGCCGCCGAAGACGTTCACGAACACGCTCTTGACCTGCGGGTCGTGGAGGATCACGTCGAGGCCGTCGGCCATCACCTGGGCGTTCGCGCCGCCACCGATGTCGAGGAAGTTCGCCGGCTTCACGCCGCCGTGCTTCTCGCCGGCGTACGCGACGACGTCGAGGGTCGACATGACCAGGCCCGCGCCGTTGCCGATGATGCCGACGGCACCGTCGAGCTTGACGTAGTTGAGGCCCTTGTCCTTGGCCTTCGCCTCGAGCGGGTCGGCCTCCTCCTGATCTCGAAGTCGCTCGTGCTCGGGGTGACGGAACTCGGCGTTCTCGTCGAGCGAGACCTTGCCGTCGAGCGCCTCGAGCTTGTCGCCGGCCAGCCGGGCGAGCGGGTTGACCTCGACCAGCGTGGCGTCCTCCTCGACGAAGACCTTCTACAGGTCGCGGATCATCTGCACGGCCTGCTCGAAGACGCGGCTCGGGGAAGTTGGCCTCGGCGACGATCGCGCGGGCCTTCGCCTCGTCGACGCCGGTGCCCGGGTCGATCGGGATCTGCTTGACCGCGTCGGGGTTGGTCTTCGCGACCTCCTCGATCTCGACACCACCCTCGACGCTGGCGATGCAGAGGTACTGGCGGTTCGCGCGGTCGAGCAGGAAGGAGAAGTAGTACTCCTCCTCGATGCTCGCGGCCGGCGCGATCAGCACCCGGTTGACCGTCAGGCCCTTGATCTCCATGCCGAGGATGTTCGACGCGTGCTCGCACGGCCTCGTCGGCGGTCTTGGCGAGCTTGACGCCGCCGGCCTTGCCGCGGCCGCCGGCCTTGACCTGCGCCTTGACGACGCACGACGCCGAGCTGCTCGGCGGCGGCCTCGCGGCCTCGCGGGGTGCTCGGCGACGATGCCGAGGGTCACCGGCACACCGTGCTTGGCGAAGAGCTCCTTCGCCTGGTACTCCATCAGATCCACTGATCCACCAAGTCCTCTAGTCGGAGCGGGCAGGCGCACACGACGGCCGCCACGCGCTCAGGGGTGTCCCTGGCACCCTAGTCCCGCGTCCGCGGCGTACGACGAGGCCGGGGCGACGTGACGTGGGGCACGGTCGACCGGCAGCGATCGGCGGACTCGGCAGGTCAGTCGGCGAAGTGCTCGGCCACCCAGCCGGTGATCTCGGTGGTGGGGGCGCCCGGGGTGAACACCTTGGCGACGCCGATCTCCTCGAGCAGCGGGATGTCCTCCTCGGGGATGATCCCGCCGCCGAAGACGACGATGTCGGAGGCGTCGCGCTCGGCGAGCAGCTCGAGGAGCCGCCGGAAGAGCGTCATGTGCGCGCCGGAGAGCACGGACAGCCCGATCAGGTCGGCGTCCTCCTGGATCGCGGTCTCCACGATCTGCTCCGGGCGTCTGGTGCAGACCGGTGTAGACCACCTCGTGGCCCGCGTCGCGCAGCGCGCGCGCCACGATCTTGGCGCCTCGGTCGTGGCCGTCGAGCCCCGGCTTGCCGACGACGATCCGGATCCGCCGCGCCGCTGTGCTGCCCATGCCGGGAGGCTAACCCAGGCGTGACGCTCACCACGTGCTGCGGGTGGTCACAGAAATCACGGACGTGTAACCACTTTCAGGCGTGGGCATGCCTGCCGATGAGACCTGTGAGACGGTTCCGTGCGATCGTTGTCCCGACAAAATTCGTCCACAAGTTTTCGGCGTTGGTTTCCCGGCGCCGTGATCCGTCCGTTACAGTCCAGCCTCGCCGTCTGAACCCCCCGAGAACAGCGGAGAAAACATTCATGGGTAACCACCGAGCGGAACGTCGCGGCCACAGCCGCCGTCCCTCGGACCTCCCGACCCCGGTTGCGGAGCAGGTCACCGAATCGATGCTCGAGACCACGGCAGCGCTGCCTGCCGCGGTCGCCGGCAAGCGCCGCGCAGGACGAAGCCCGCCAAGGCTGAGAAGCCCGTCAAGGCCGCCCGCACCGAGCGCGTCGCCAAGCCCGCCAAGCCGGTCAAGACGCACGCCGTCGCCAGCTCGCACGCCGTAGCGACGTCCGCGCACCGCCGAGACGGCCCACCCGGCCGCGCCCGCACGCCGCGCCAGCCGGCACTCCGCCTCCCGCGGCCCGCTGTTCCGCCTGCTGCCCTCTCCCCCGGTCCTGCTCGGCGTCGCCGCCCTGGCGATCTCCGCCGGCGGCGCCCTCACCGCGGCGAACGGCGGCATCGGCACCGAGCCGACCAAGTTCAGCCAGGCCAGCGCGCTCAGCGGCGCCAGCGACGTCGTCCCGGGTCAACCTGCTGGACCGGCAGACCGTCAGCCGTGACTCCCGCCGCGACGCCCTCGACGACGCCGCGGACGCCGCGCTGGTCGCCGAGGCCGAGGACCAGGTCCGCGAGCGCAACGCCGCCCTCGCCAAGTTCGCCCAGCAGGCCGAGCAGCAGGCGGCCAAGCTCCGCCTCAACCAGTGGGTGCTGCCGGTCGCCGGCTACCACCTGACCGCCCAGTTCGGCGACTACGGCCTCTGGTCGAGCTACCACACGGGTCTCGACTTCGCGGCGGACAGCGGCACCCCCATCCAGGCCATCGCCAACGGCGTGATCACCTCGGTCGGCTACGACGGCGCGTACGGCAACAAGACCGTGCTCACCCTCGACGACGGCACCGAGATCTGGTTCTGCCACCAGACGTCGTACACGGTCAGCGAGGGCCAAGAGGTCCACGCCGGCGACGTGATCGGCTACTGTCGGCTCCACCGGCCACGTCACCGGCCCGCACCTGCACCTCGAGGTGCGCCCCGGCGCCGGCGACCCGGTCGACCCGTACGCAGGCGATGGTCGTCCACGGCGTCAGCCCTAGCGAGCGCTCCGACCGCCGGGGTCGGACGCGCTCGCGGCGCTCTCGACCACCGTCGACGCTAGAGCTTCTCGACCGGCGCGTAGCGCAGCAGCAGCCGCTTGACGCCCTCGGAGCCGAAGTCGATCGAGGCGACGGTCTTCTCGGCGACGCCCTCCAGCGCGACGACGGTGCCCATGCCGAACGAGTCGTGTACGACCCGGTCGCCCGGCTCGAGGCTGGGGATCTCGCGCGCCGGCTTGGCGCGGGCGGCGGCGTCGGCGCGCAGCGCGGCCGACGAGAAGTTGCGGCGCCCGGCCTCGGTCGGGGTGCCGAGCCGGGCCGCGGCCGAGCCGCTGGCCAGGTCGGGACGGCCCCAGCGGGTCTGTGCGGCCTCGGTGCGCCGCCAGTCGACCAGGTCGACCGGCAGCTCGTCGAGGAACCGGGAGCCGGGGTTGTGCGACGGCGCCCCCCAGGCCGAGCGGACCACCGCGCGGGAGATGTAGAGCCGCTCGCGGGCGCGGGTGACGCCGACGTACGCGAGCCGGCGCTCCTCCTCCAGCTCGGGCTGGTCGCCCAGGGCACGCGCGTGCGGGAAGACGCCGTCCTCGAGGCCGGTGAGGAACACGACCGGGAACTCCAGGCCCTTGGCGGTGTGCAGCGTCATCAGCGTGACCACGCCCGCGTCGTCGGGGTCGTCGTCGGGAATCTGGTCGGTGTCGGCGACCAGGGCCACCCGCTCGAGGAAGTCGGCGAGGCCGGGCGCGACGATGCCGGCCTCGACGTCGGCGGGGTCGGCCGACGGGCCGGCGAGCGGGTCCTCGGCGAACTCGCGCGCCACGGCGACCAGCTCGGCGAGGTTCTCGATCCGGGTCTCGTCCTGCGGGTCGTCGGAGGCCTCGAGCTCGGCGACGTAGCCGGAGCGCGCCAGCACGCTCTCCAGGACGACGTCGGCGCGCTCCCCCGCGTCGACCATCGACTGGAGCTCCTCGACCATCGCGACGAAGCCCTGGATCGCGGTCAGCGACCGGGTGACCAGCCCGGGCGCCTCGTCGGCACGGCGCAGCGCCTCCCAGAACGTCAGTCTGGTCGCGGTCGGCCAGCGCCTGCACGCACGCGACCGCCCGGTCGCCGATGCCGCGCTTGGGGGTGTTCAGGATCCGGCGCAGCGACACCTGGTCGGCCGGGTTGACCAGCATCCGCAGGTAGGCCAGCGCGTCGCGCACCTCGCGGCGCTCGTAGAAGCGCACCCCGCCGACGACCTTGTAGGGCATGCCGACCCGGATGAACACCTCCTCGAACACCCGGGACTGCGCGTTGGTGCGGTAGAAGACCGCGACGTCGCCGGGCCGGTAGGCGCCCTCGTCGGTGAGCTTGTCGATCTCCTCGGAGACGAACCGGGCCTCGTCGCGCTCGTCGTCGGCGACGTACCCGACGATCCGCTCGCCGTCGCCCGCGTCGGACCACAGCCGCTTCTCCTTGCGGCCCTTGTTGTGGCCGATCACGGAGTTCGCGGCGGTCAGGATGGTCTGGGTCGAGCGGTAGTTCTGCTCGAGCATGATCGACGTGGCGTTCGGGAAGTCCTGCTCGAAGTCGAGGATGTTGCGGATGTTCGCGCCGCGGAACGCGTAGATCGACTGGTCGGCGTCACCGACGACCATCAGCTCGCGCCGGCTCGGACCCGCTCGGCGGGCTCGAGCCGTCCGAGCGCGGACTCCTCCATCGGGTTGTCGGCGCACAGCTGGTGGATGAGGGCGTACTGCGCGTGGTTGGTGTCCTGGTACTCGTCGACGAGCACGTGGCGGAACCGGCGCCGGTAGGTCTCGCGCACCTCCGGGAACGCCTGGAACAGGTGCACGGTGCAGCATGATCAGGTCGTCGAAGTCGAGCGCGTTGGCCTCGCGGAGCCGGCGCTGGTACGTCGTGTACGACCGCGGCGTAGGTCTCCTCGAGGTTGTTGCGGGCGTCCTTGGTCGCGTCCTCGGCGTCGCGCAGCTCGTTCTTCTGGTTGGAGACCCAGTGCAGCAGCGCGCCCGGGCTGGTAGCGGCGCGGGTCGAGGTCGAGGTCGTTGCAGACCAGCGTCATCAGCCGCTTCTGGTCCGCGGCGTCGTAGATGGAGAAGTTCGACTTGTAGCCGAGCCTCGAAATCGAACGCGGTGATCTCCTTGCGCAGGATCCGCACGCACGCCGAGTGGAACGTCGAGACCCACATGATCCGGGCGCGCTTGCCGACGAGGTCCTCGACCCGCTCCTTCATCTCGGCCGCGGCCTTGTTGGTGAAGGTGATCGCCAGGATCGAGCCGGGATGTGCCTTGCGCTCGGAGATCAGCCAGGCGATCCGTCGGGTCAGCACCCGGGTCTTGCCGGAGCCGGCGCCGGCCACCACGAGCAGCGGGGCGCCGGCGTGGACGACCGCGGCGCGCTGGGGCTCGTTGAGACCCTCGAGCAGCTCGTCGCGCGAGGGCCCGCGGCGGGAGGTGCGGGGTTCGTCGGGTGTGCCGTCGGCGCGGTCGTACGCCGGCAGGCCGGGCAGCGGGATCGAGGTGCTCATGCTGCGAGCCAGCCTACGGGCGCCCACCCCCTGGGACCTCAGCCCGGGGACCTCAGTACGCGCCGGGGACCAGGGCGATCGAGAGCCGGCCGGAGCCGTAGCCCGCGATGTCGAGGGTCACGTCGGTCCGGGCACCGAGCGAGACGGCGACGGACTCGACCTGCGGCGGGATCGCCTCGCCGGGCGCGAACGTGCTCGAGAGCCGCACGTGGACCTTCATGTGCGTCGCCGATCGGCGCGGCGAGCACGTTGAGGATCTCGGCGGCGTTGTCGAACAGGTTCGGCGGCAGCCGGCTGTCCTCGACCGCAGCCTCCGCGCCGCCCTTCGGGACCAGCGCGATCGCGGCCCCCGCGTGCGCGGCCAGAGGCAGGTCCATGACGGCGACGGCGGCGAGCGTGTACTTGTCGTCGACGTACGTCGCGACCACCGGTCGGGGGTGCTCGAAAACGATCGGGATGGCGTCACCGACGGCGACGTCGCGGCCGAGCAGGCCTTCGAAGAGGTCCTTGATCGCCTTGCGGTCCGGGAGGCTCATCGCCCGAGACTATCCAAGCACCGGGGTGAGGGCTTCCTCGAACGCCTCGGCCGTGAACGGCTTGGCGATGAGGAACAGGGCACCGGCCTGAGCAGCGGTCGCGCGCATCTCGTCGGAGCCCTCCGAGGTCACGAAACCGAAGCGCACCGGGTTGCCGCTGGAGCGCAGGTCGCGGAGCAGGTCGATGCCGTTCTTGTTGGGCATGTTCCAGTCCGACAGGACCAGGTCCGGCTTCTCGGTCTGCACCTTGTCGAACGCGTCGGCGCCGTCCTCCGCCTCGACGTAGTCGTGGCCGCTGAAGCCGGCCTGGCGCATGGTCCGGAGCACGATCTGGCGCATGACGCGGCTGTCGTCAGCGATGAGGATCTTCATGGTGTCTCTGCTCTTTCCTTCTGGACTTTTCTTGCTTGCAGTCGTGAGAGGTCAGCCCGCGTCGGGCACGACCTCGACGAAGACGGGGGCGCCGTGCCAGGAGATGACCAGGCAGCGGTCGAGGGACGGCGGGGTGGTGCTGGGCGTCACCCCGGGCAGGCCGAGCGACCATGGCGCCACCGAGCGCGCCCTTGACGCTGCCGCCGACGACGTTCAGGACCTCGCCGACCGCGTCGTTGACGTCCTCGTCGGGGATGATCTCCTCGGCCGGGGCACCGAGCATCGCACCGGCGATCTGGGTGGCGACCTCGGTGTCGCACGTGAGCACGATCCGGCCGTTCCAGTCGCCGCGGAGCTCGATCTGGGCCTGCACGCCGGAGCCGAGCTCGGGGACGGTGCCCTCGGGCCACGGCTCGATGGCGGTGAAGAGCATCGAGCCCCACACCTGCTCGAAAGCAGCGTGGACGAGCGCCTGGTCGGGCGCGATTCCAACGGTCATGACAGGTCTCCAGCGGGGATCGGGAGCAGCCCGAGCAGGTCGAGCTTCTCCACGCATGGCTTCGCCGGTGAACGGCTTGATGAGGTACTCGTGGGCGCCCGCGGCGAGCGCGCGCACGATCCGGTCCTGCTCGCTCTCGGTGGTGACCATCATCAGCGTGATGCTCCGCCACTCCGGGCGCTTGCGGACCTCGGTGATGAACGTCAGTCCGTCCATCACCGGCATGTTCCAGTCGACGCAGGCGAGCTCCGGCACGTCGGCCTGCGCCTCGAGGACGTCGATGGCCTGCTGGCCGTCACCCGCCTCGAGGACCTCGAATCCAGCGTCGCCGAGGATGCGGCCGACGATCCGGCGCATCGCTCGCGAGTCGTCGACGACTAGCGCGCGCATGAGGGTTGTTCCTCTCTGATCTTGTACACAGAAGACCGTCCGGCCGGGACCCGTTCCCAGGCGTCGTCGACGCCCATCGTCATCTCGGCCGCGCCGAGGAAGAGATGGCCGTCCGGCGCCATCACCTGACGGACCCGGCGCAGGATGTCGCGCTTGGTCGCAGGTCGAAGTAGATGAGCACGTTGCGAAGGAACACCACGTCGAACTTCCCCATCGGCGGGAACGGGGCGGACCAGGTTGAGCTGGCGGAACTGCACCTGCGCCGCGAGCGCGGGGCTGATCCGCCAGTTCAGCGCCGGACCGCTCGAAGTGGCGGACCAGCGTGGTCGCGGGCAGGCCGCGGTTGACCTCGAGCTGGGAGTACTCGCCCTTCTGCGGCCCGGTCGAGCATCTCCTGCGAGAGGTCGGTCGCCAGCATGTCGATCTTCCAGCCGGCGAGCTCGGGGGTGTCCTGAGCGGTCATCAGGATGCTGTACGGCTCCTGACCGCTCGAGCAGGCCGCCGCCCAGATCGCGGAGCTCGCGGTTGCTGCGGGTCTTCGCCAGGGCCGGGAAGATCGACTGACGCAGCGCGGTGAACGGGTCGCTGTCGCGGAACCACGAGGTCTCGTTGGTGGTGAGCGCCTCGACGACCTGCTTGAGGGCCGACGCGTTGCGCCGGGTCGACAGCTCCTTGACGTACGCGTCGACGTCGGGGTGGCCTGCCTTGCGGGCCAACGGCAGCAGCCGCGACTCGACGAGGTACTCCTTGCCGGGCTCGAGCACGATCGCGCTCTCTGCCCGGACGAGCTCGCGGACGAAGTTGAAGGCGGTGGTGCTGATACTCATGCCCGTCCTCCGGTCGCAGTAAGGGCCGCCTGCTGGGGTGCGAGGCGACGCATGATCTCGGGGCCGATCGCGTCGAGCGGCAGGACCTGCTCGGCGAGACCGGCGGTGGCGACGGCGCCCGGCATGCCCCAGACCACGGACGTCGCCTGGTCCTGGGCGAGCACGCTGCCGCCGCGTTCGACGATGGCGCGGGAGCCGACGCGCGCCGTCGGAGCCCATGCCGGTCAGCACGACGCCGAGGACCGACGCCGCCGACCGCGGCCACGGCGCTGCGGAACAGCACGTCGACGGCCGGGCGGCAGTAGTTCTCGGGCGGCGCCTGGGTCAGCCTGGTGACCAGGCCGCGCGGTCCGGAGACGACCTCGAGGTGGAAGTCACCGGGAGCGATGAAGACCTGCCGGGGCGCATGTCCTGGCCGTTCTCGGCCTCGACGACCGCGAACGCCGAACTGGCGGTCGAGCCGCGCGGCGAACTGCCGGGTGAACAGCGGCGGCATGTGCTGGACGACGGCGACCGGCACGGCCAGCGACGGCAGGCTGCCGAACAGCGAGGCCAGCGCCTCGGGGCCGCCGGTCGAGCTGCCGATCACCAGGAGCCGGTGGCCGGTGGTCGGGCGGAGGGCGGGCGCGCGGAGCCTCGGCGGCGCGGCCGGCACGACCGGGCGACCGGTCGGAGCGGCACCGAGGGCGGAGCCACGGCGCGGCACGAGGGACTTGATCCGCGGGATCAGCGCCTCGCGCACCTGCTCCATCGACTTGCCGACGCTGCCGACGTTGGCGGGCTTCGGGACGTAGTCGGAGGCACCGGCGGCAAGCGCGTCGAGGGTGGCGACGGCGCCCCGCTCGGTGAGCGTGCTGAACATGATGATCGGCATCCGCATGCCCTGCGCGCGGAGCTCGCGGACCGCCTCGATGCCGTTCATCTCCGGCATCTCGATGTCCATGGTCACCAGGTCGGGCTTGAGCAGCGCGATCTTCTGGACGCCCGCACGACCGTTGACGGCGGTGCCGATCGACCTCGATGTCGGGGTCCTCGGCAAGCAGGTCGGACACGATCTTGCGAATCACGACGGAGTCGTCGACGACGAGTACGCGGATTCGGGTCATGTGGTGTCCTCACATCGGGCCCACCGAAGTGCAGGCAAGACTTCCATCGGCCGTGAGGACCGTGACCTTAGCGACAGGATGTCAGCCAGTACACCGCGCGCCACGGGCGGAGCAGGACGTCCGCCTCCTGAGCCGGCAGCAGGTCGCCGACCGCGCTCGCCTGGAGGACCCCCGAGAGCGCGTTCCACACGCCGTACGCCGCGTCCTTGGCGCCGAACCCGGCGCGGTCGAACGCGATCACGCCGGCCAGCTGGGCGTCGCACGCGAGCCGGAGCCGCTCGGTGAGCGAGAGCGCCCAGGTCGCCTGGTGCATGGCGGGCGCCCACTGCCCGGTGTGCGTGCGCAGGTCGTCGACGACCTCGCGCCAGCGGCGGCGCGTCTCCTCGTCGGCGCCGGCCAGCACGGTGAGCACCTCGTCGACCTCGGGGATGCCGGTGGCGACGGTCGCGTCGCGCGAGGCGACGCCGGCGCGCAGGAACGGCACCGCCATCGCCCGGCGGGCGTCCTCGGGGAGTCGGTCGCGCAGGTAGCCGCCGAGACAGGCATCGGCGAGGACGTCCGCGGCCTCCGCGGCGATCGGGTCCTGGACCGACATCGGCCCGCTGTGCACCCAGGTCCAGTCGAGCAGCTCGCGCCGGATCATCCGGTCGAGGGCGTGCGCATCGCCGAGCAGGCCGGTCTCCAGCCGCCGTAGCAGCATGGTCTCGCCGCCCGCGGCCTCGTCGAGCGGCGGCGCCGGCGAGCGGCAGCAGCTCGTTCAGCCCGTCCTCGGTCGTCGCCTCGTCCCGGACCCGCAGCCAGGTCGAGCGGGTGGTCGTCCCGGGGTGACGCGCGGACAACCGCTCGAGCTCGTCGGGACCGGCGACCAGAACCGTCCGTAGAACGCCAGAGACCTGGTCACCGCCATGAAGGCGGGCCAGGTCAAAGGCGAGGGCAGGAGCCCCCACGACGGAGTACGGCACGGGGCCGACGCTACCCGGTGCCGACTCGGGTCAGGCTTGGAACTGAGAAACCGCGGTCCGCAGGTCCGAGGCCATCCGGGACAGCTCGTCCACGGCGGCCTGGGTCTGGTTGACGGCCTGGGTGGTGACCTCGGCCGCAGCGGCCACGCCCGAGATGTTGGTCGCGATCTCGCCCGAGCCGGTGGAGGCCTCGGCGACGTTGCGGGCCATCTCGTTCGTGGTCGCGGTCTGCTCCTCGACCGCCGAGGCGATCGTGAGCTGGTAGTCGTTGATCGACGTGATGATCGTGGCGATCTCGCCGATCGCCGACACGGCACCACCGGTGTCGGCCTGGATCGCCTCCACGCGACGTCCGATGTCCTCGGTGGCCCGCGCGGTCTCCTGCGCCAGCTCCTTGACCTCGTTGGCGACCACCGCGAAGCCCTTGCCGGCCTCGCCGGCACGAGCGGCCTCGATGGTCGCGTTCAGGGCCAGCAGGTTGGTCTGCTCGGCGATCGAGGTGATCACCTTGACCACGTTGCCGATCTCCTGGCTCGACGCACCGAGCTTCGCGACCGACTCGTTGGCGGTGTCCACCATGCCGACGGCCTGCGACGCGACCCGGGCCGCGTCGTTGGCCGAGCCGGCGATCTCGCGGATCGAGGCACCCATCTGCTCGGCACCGGCGGCGACGGTCTGCACGTTGCGCGAGACCTCGTCGGCGGCACCGGAGACCACACCGGCCTGGACCGAGGTCTCCTCGGCGCCGGCGGCGATCTGCTGCGAGGAGGCCGACAGCTCCTCCGACGCGGCGGCAACCGCGTCCGCGGAGCCCATCACGGTCCCGATCAGGACCTTCAGGTTGTCGGTCGCGGAGTCGAGCGCGTCCCCGAGCTGGCCGACCTCGTCGGCAGCGTCGAGGTCGGCACGCTTGGTGAGGTCACCCTCGGCGAGCGCCTCGGCGACGTTCTTGACGATGGCGATCCGGCGCTGCATGGCCGTGGCCACGATCCAGCCGAGCAGGAGCGACAGGAAGATGCCGACGGCCAGCAGGGCGATCGCGATCGTCCGGTTCGACTTGTAGCTGCTGTTGACGGCGGCGGCGGACGCGGCCGCCTCCTCGGCCTCGGCGTCGGTGAGGAATTGGACGTGCTCCTCCATGTCCGCGACGAGCGGGAGGCCCTTGTAGTCGTTGGCGAGCCACCACTGGCCGTACTTGCCGACCAGGCCGAGCGGGATCAGCAGATCCTGCTGGAGCGCGTGGTACTCGTCGACGTGCGTGGTCAGCTCGTCGATGTTGGCCTGCTGCTCGGCGTCGGCACCGTCTGCGGCAAAGGCGTCCACGGCGGTGTGGAACGCGGCGTAGTCCTCATCGAGGCTGGCGACCGCAGCTTCCTTGCCCTCGGCGTCCGGGGCGAGCATCACGTTGCGGGAGTCGATCCGCATCTCGGCGACCGCGACCTGCACGTCACCGAGGTGCTCGGCGCCCATCACGTTCGAGTTGTACAGGCTGTCGGCCTGTTCGACCGACGAGCTGAGGGAGTTCAGGCCCATCACGCCGACGACGATGGCGACGACGGCGCTGAGGCCGACCGCGGTCAGCACCTTCGGGCGGACGCCGAGGTCGCGGAACCAACGGATCGGACCGGCGACGCCGGACAGCGGCGGGCGAGGGACGTCCGTCTCGGTGCTGACGGCAGGGTCGACGACGGTGTCGAACTGGGTGTTCATCTCAGGGGGTTCCTTCTCGCTCATGCAGTCCGGAACCGGGCGACCTCGAGGCGCAGCTCGTTCGACATGCGCGCGAGCTCCTCGATGGCAGTCAGGGTCTGGTTGACGGCTTGGGTAGTGGTGTCGGCTGCCGCGGCGACGCCGGAGATGTTGGTCGCGATCTCGCCCGAGCCGGTGGAGGCCTCGGCGACGTTGCGCGCCATCTCGTTCGTGGTCGCGGTCTGCTCCTCGACCGCCGAGGCGATCGTCAGCTGGTAGTCGTTGATCGAGGCGATGATCGTCGCGATCTCGCCGATCGCCTCCACCGCACCGCCGGTGTCGGCCTGGATCGCCTCGACCCGGCGGGCGATGTCCTCGGTCGCCCGCGCCGTCTCCTGCGCGAGCTCCTTGACCTCGTTGGCCACCACCGCGAAGCCCTTGCCGGCCTCGCCGGCACGCGCGGCCTCGATGGTCGCGTTGAGCGCCAGCAGGTTGGTCTGCTCGGCGATCGAGGTGATCACCTTGACCACGTTGCCGATCTCCTGGCTCGACGCACCGAGCTTGGCGACCGACTCGTTGGTGGTCTCGACGATGCCGACGGCCTGCGACGCGACCCGCGCGGCGTCGTTGGCCGATCTGCGCGATCTCGCGGATCGAGGCACCCATCTGCTCCGCACCGGCGGCGACGGTCTGCACGTTGCGCGACACCTCGTCGGCCGCACCCGAGACCACGCCGGCCTGGACCGAGGTCTCCTCGGCGCCCGCAGCGATCTGCTGCGAGGACGCCGACAGCTCCTCCGACGCCGCGGCGACCGCGTCCGCGGACGCCACCATCGAGGTGACGATCACGCCGACCGAGTCGATCGACCGGTTCAGCGACTGCTCGAGCTCGCCGAGCTCGGCGGCGAGGACTTCTCCTGGGCACGGTGCGTCAGGTCGCCGTCGGCGAACGCGGCCAGCGCGTCGATGCTGGCGCGCAGCGGGCGGGTGATGGAGCGGGCGATCAGCACGGCGAGGGCGACGAGCGCGACCAGGCCGACCACGATCGCGGTCACCACCAGGAAGTCGACCTGGCGCGTGCGCGTCGCTGGCCTCGGCCTGCTTCTCCTCGGCGGCCTGGTCGATCTCGTCGAACGTCATGGACGAGCAGCTCGTCCATCTGGTCGTTCGCAACCTGGATCTCGTCGGCCCGAGCGCGCATCGCGTCCTGGTCGGCGACGGCGGCGTCGACGAACTCAGCGATGGCCACGCCGTACGCGGCCCACGCCTGCTCGAACGCGGCGACGCTCGTCGGCCTTGACGTTCAGCTCGAGCGTCTTGATCTGGTCGATCAGGTCCGTCGACCTTCGCGTTGTCGTCGACGACGTCGGCGGGCGATCGCCGAGTTGTCGGGGTAGGTGAGCGCCTTCAGGCCGTCGACCTTGAGCTCGCTCGAGCGGGTGTCGAGCGCGTGCATCAGCGAACGAGCCTCCTCGAGGTCGGCCAGCTCGTGGCTCTTGCCCTCGATGGTGTCCAGACCCGACAGCGCCACGCCACCGACGACGACAGCGGTGACGCCGCCGATCGCGGCGATCGCGGCGAGCCGACGGCCCACGGACCAGGTGATCTTCATGTGTATTCGGTTACCTTCGGTTGGTTCGGAACGTGTCAGGCCGCGACGGCGCGGTCGACGTCGAGCGCGAGCAGGAGCTGGTCTTCGAGCTTGTAGGCCCCGCGGAGGAGCTCCCGGGAGCTGCCCGTCAGCGTGTCCGGCGGCGGCTCGAACTGGTCGGTGTCGACGTCGACGACGGCGCCGATCGTGTCCACGAGCAGCGCGACGGGCTCACCGGCAACCCGGACGACCACGAGCATCGGCTCGCCGTCGGCGTCCCGGGCGGGCAGCCCGAGCCGGACGCGCAGGTCGATCGCGCTGAGCACCTGGCCGCGCAGGTTGATCAGGCCGGCAAGGGTGCCGGGCGCCAGCGGGATCCGCGTGCGCGGTCTGGCCGCGCAGGACCTCCTGGACCGCATCGACGTCGACGCCGTACAGGCGCCCGTCGAGGGTGAAGGTCACCATCCGGGTGCTCACATCGCCTCCTGGTAGTCGGCGTCGAGGGTGACCTCGAACTCGGGTGCCGTGTAGAACTTCGGGTCGGCCGCGAGGATCGCGGCGCGCACGTCGAGGACCTCGACGATCCGGTCGCGGATCAGCGTCGAGCCGAGCAGGCCGTGGTCGTCGATGTCGCTGCGGACCTCGGACTCCTCGTCGACGATGTCGACGATCTCGTCGACGACGATCGCGACGCTGCGGCCGCCGGCGGTGTAGACGACGACCACCAGGTCGTCGCCGTCGCGCTCGCTCATCGCGCCGAGGTGGCGGTCGAGGCGGACGCAGCGGCAGGATCGCGCCGCGGTACTGGACGACCTCGCGGCTGCCGACGCCGCTCGACCGCGGACGGTCGGGATGTTCTCGAGGCGGGTGACCGACGACAGCGGGATCGCGACCTTGCGGCCACCGCCGATGCCGGCGACCAGCATCCGGAGGTGCTCGCTGGCGACCTTGTGGGTCTCGCGGGCCTCGGCGCCGTTGCTGCGCTCGAGGGCCTCGGCGGTCAGCGCCCGGCGAGCCAGTGCCTGCACGTCGAGGATCAGCGCGACCCGGCCGTCACCGAGGATGGTGGCGCCGGCGTAGGTGCCGAGCGCCTTGAGTCTGCGAGCCGAGCGGCTTGACGACGATCTCCTCGGTGCTGAGGACCCGGTCGACGACCAGGCCGAAGCGCTTGCCCTCGGCCTGGAGCACCGCGATGAGCACGTGCCCGTCGGCGCGGTCGGACTCGACGCCGAGGACGTCGGCGAGCCGGACCAGCGGGAGCAGCTCGCCGCGCAGCCGGTAGACCGGGGCGCCGTTGACGTCCTCGACGGCGGTCGCGGCACGGTCGGCGTCCAGGGCGACGAGCTCGAGCAGGCTGACCTGCGGGATCGCGTAGCGGTCGCCGGCGCACTCGACGGTGAGCGCCGGGACGATGGCCAGGGTCAGCGGGATGCGCAGCCGGCACGTCGTGCCGCGACCGACGACGGACTCGACCTCGACGGTGCCGCCGATGCTCTCGATGTTGGTCTTGACGACGTCCATGCCGACGCCGCGGCCGGAGACGTTGGTGACCGCGGCGGCGGTGGAGAAGCCGGGCAGGAAGATCAGCTGGAGGATGTCGGCCGGAGCCATCTGGGCGAGCTGGGTCGGCGGTGCGCAGGCCCGCGCTCGAGCGGCCTTCTGGCGCGATCTTGTCCGGAGTCGATGCCGGCGCCGTCGTCGGCGACCTCGACGACGACCTGGCCGCCCTCGTGGTAGGCGCGCAGGGTCAGCACGCCCTCGGCGGGCTTGCCGGCGGCGACGCGGTCCTCGGGGGTCTCGATGCCGTGGTCGACGGCGTTGCGGACCAGGTGGGTCAGCGGGTCCTTGACCGCCTCGAGCAGCGTGCGGTCGAGCTCGGTCTCGCTCGCCGACCATGTCGAGCGAGACCTGCTTGCCGCAGGCGGCGCCGAGGTCGCGGACGACGCGCGGCAGCTTGGACCAGAGGTGGTCGATCGGCTGCATGCGGGTCTTCATGACGCCCTCCTGCAGCTCGGTGGCGATCAGGTTGAGGCGCTGGGCGGACCGGACCAGGTCGAGCGTCCTGCTGGTCGCCGGCCTGACGGACGATCTGGTTGCGGGTGAGCACGAGCTCGCCGACCAGGCGCATCAGCGTGTCGAGCAGGTCGACGTCGACGCGGATCGAGGAGTCGGCGACGTTGCGTCGGGTCGGCTCGTCGTCAGCGGCCGCCACGGCGACCGGCTTGGCGACGGCGCTGACGACCGGCGCTACGACGGCGTCGACGACGGGGCCGGCTCGGGCTCGACGGCCTCGGGGACCAGCTCGGCGACCGGCGTCGGCTCGGCGGCCGGGGTCTCCCTGCCGTCCAGCAGCGCGGAGATCTGCTCGACGACGACGGACACGTCGACGTCACCCTCGGTGCCGTCGGCCTCGATCGAGGTGAGCAGGTCGCGCACCCGGTCGACCATGGCGAGCAGCACGTCGGTGGTCTGCCGGCGTCATCGACATCTTGCCGTCGCGCAGCCGGGCGAGCAGGTTCTCCCCGACGTGGGTCACGGCCTCCAGGCTGCCGAACGCAAGGAAGCCGCTGGTGCCCTTGATCGTGTGGATGGTCCGGAAGATGCTGCCGAGCAGGTCTCGGGAGTCGGGCTCTCGCTCGAGCGCGACCAGGTCGCGGTCGAGCTGGTCCAGGTTCTCGTGGCTCTCCACGAGGAACTCCTGGACGATCTCGTCGATCTCATCCACCGGGAAGACCCTCTCGTCACAAATGGGTGTACGAGAGGTGTGATCGGCGGTACCGCCGCCGACCTGAGCGGAACGAAACTTCCGCCCGGGGCTACGGGGCTAGGTGTGGGCGGGCGCCCAGAAGACCGCGACGCAGACGTTCGCGACGGTCAGGAGCAGCAGCAGCGCCCACAGCCCGGTCGCGATCCGCTCCTTGCGCAGGTTCGCCATCACCAGCACCAGCACCACGAGGCCGATGACGCCCTTGACCGCGATCTTGGCCTGGTCGAGCGAGCCGCCGTCGGACTCGATCAGGCCCACCAGCAGCAGGCCCGCGAGGAACGCCGTGCCGGCGCCGTCGCGCATCAGCCCGTTGACCTTCTTCTCCGGCGTCCGCGCCTGGACCAGCAGCCCGCCGAACAGCGCGGCGAAGCCGAGCAGGTGGACGACGAGCAGCAGGTGGCGCAGGAACTCCATGGCCGAAGCCTAGATATCGCTCTCTCGCGGACGTCGACGGACGCGTTCGATCACGAACAGCAGCAGGCCGCACGCCGACGAGCGCCGCGGCCCCGCATCCGATCGTAGATCGCCGGAGCGCCAGGACGTCGCCAGCGGTCAGACGAACACTGGCGCGCCGGTGATCGAGGCGCTTGAGCCGCGGACTCGGCGTCGGCTCGCGTAGGTCGATCGGTCGCGGCGATCTGGCGTCCGCCTACCCGGTGGCACCAGGCAGCGAAACGGACCGTCGCGCCCGCAGTCGAGAGGACGGAGCGACGAGGCGCACCCGAGCTAGAGAAGCCGCCGGTCCGAGGCCCAGCGGGTGAGCTCGTGCCGCGAGGAGAGCTGGAGCTTGCGGAGCACGCTGGACATGTGGGTCTCGACGGTCTTGATGGAGATGAACAGCTCCTTGGCCACCTCCTTGTAGGCGTAGCCGCGCGCGATCAGCCGCATCACCTCGCGCTCCCGCTCGGTGAGCCGGTCCAGGTCCTCGTCGACCGCGGCGACGTCGATCGAGCCGGAGAACGCGTCGAGCACGAAGCCGGCGAGCCGCGGCGAGAACACCGCGTCGCCCTCGGACACCCGGCTGATCGCCTGCACCAGCTCGGGCCCGGTGATGGTCTTGGTGACGTAGCCGCGGGCACCGCCGCGGATGGTGCCGATGACGTCCTCGGCGGCGTCGCTGACCGAGAGCGCCAGGTAGCGGGTGTCGGGCGAGGCGCCGGTCGCGGCGACCCGCCGCATCACCTCGACGCCACCGCCGCCCGGCAGGTGGACGTCGAGCAGCACCACGTCGGGGTGGTACGTCGACACCGCGGCGATCGCCTCGTCGACGTCGGCGGCCTCGGCGCGGATGTCGACGACGCCGCGACCCGCGCTCTCCAGCTCGGCGCGGACGCCGCGACGGAACATCGCGTGGTCGTCGACGATCACGATCGCTCACCGGACCGGCCGGTCGCTGCTCACCCATTGCTCTCCTCCTGTCGGGACAGGTGCAGCCGCACCTCGGTCCCCTCACCGGGCGCCGACCGGACCTCGGCCGAACCCCCGTGTCGCTGCATCCGGTCGACGATGCTCTTGCGCACGCCGTACCTGTCCTCGGGCACCGCGTCCGGGTCGAAGCCCGCGCCCACGGTCGCGGACGAACACGTCGACCGCACCGTCGGTCACCTCGGCGTAGACGTCGACCTTGCCGGTGCCGGCGTGCTTGGCGGCGTTGGTCACCGCCTCGCCGGTCGCGTGCACGATCGGGCGCAGCGTCTCGTCGAGGTCGCAGTCGCCGACGTTGACGACCTCCACGGACACGCCGTACTCGTCCTCGATCCGGGCCGCCACGCCACGCAGGGCGCTGGCGACGGTGCTCTCGTCGGTGGACTCGCCGACGTACAGCCACGACCGCAGGTCGCGCTCCTGGGCGCGGGCCAGCCGGGCGACGCGTGGCGCCGTCGTGGGCGTTCTTCTGGATCAGGGCCAGGGTCTGGAGCACCGAGTCGTGCAGGTGCGCGGCGACGTCGGCGCGCTCCTGGGTGCGCACCCGCTCGGCGCGCTCGTCGCTGAGGTCGGAGGCGAGCCGGTAGATCCACGGCCCGATCACGATGGCCAGGCCGACGATCGTCAGCAGCGACGCGATCATGACGTCGCGGGCCATCTCGAGCGACCCGCCGCGCACGGAGTAGAGGACCAGCGCCAGCACGATCAGGCCGACGCCCGACGCGACGCGGGCGTACGACGCCCAGCCGCCGCTGCCGAACACGACCCGCATCGGGTCGATCCGGCCGGTGCTGTCCAGCCACCGCTCGCGCTGCGCCTCGTCGGCCTGGCGCCACAGCAGCGCGACGCCGACGATGCCGACCACGACCGGCCAGAACACCGCGCCTCGGCCGAGCACCGCCTCGAGCAGCAGGATCGCGCCGAGGCCGAGCGCGGCCAGCGCGATCGCGGGGCCGATGTCGCCGAGCCGCCGGATCCGGCCCGGCCGGCGGCCGCCGCGGGTCGCGCTCTCCAGGCCCGGGGCGTCGGTCTCGAAGTGCGAGTCCGACGGCAGCAGCCACCAGAGGCCGGCGTAGAAGACGACGCCGAAGCCGCCGAGGAACGCGCGCCAGCACGAAGCCGGCGCGCACCCAGAGGACCGGGAAGCCGAGGTGTCGGGCGAGGCCGGAGGCGACCCCGCCGAGGATCGGCTCCTGGGTGTCGCGGTAGGCGCGCCGTGCTCCCCAATCGGGGCCGACGCGCCTGCGTCGGCGGTGGCACGTGTACTCATCGTGGGTCAATCGTCACACAGCGGAGCACCCCGGACCATGAGGGCTGACCCCGGCTCGACCCCTGACCGGACGGCGCCTCCCCCGGCCCAGGATCAGGGCTGTCCCCGATGGTCCGGAGGCCGTTCGACGCGAGGACGCTTGGTGCCATGACCACCACTCCGCCAGAAGCACCTTCCGGCCCGCCGCCGCAGGACCCCACCGGGGACCACGGCCCGCGGGTCGACCGCGACCAGGTCCGCGACCTGGGCCGCCTCCGCCGTTCCCGCACCGACCGCAAGGTCGCCGGTGTCGCCGGCGGCCTCGGCCGCCACCTCGACATCGACCCGCTCATCCTGCGGGTGGCGTTCGTGGTGCTGGTCTTCTTCGGCGGCGCCGGCCTGATCCTGTACGGCGCCTGCTGGCTGCTGGTGCCCGAGGACGGCTCGGACCGAGGCGCGATCCACCTCGACGAGCGCTCCCGCACGTTCGTGCTGATCGGCGTCGGCGCGATCGCCGCGCTCGCCATGATCGGCGACTCGTGGGGTGGCGGCTGGTTCCCGTGGCCGGTCGCGGTGGTCGCGCTGATCGCGCTGTGGCTGCTCACCCGGAACAACCCGCCGAGCGCCGCCGCTCCCGCCGATGGCGCCGCCGCCGGCGCCGCGCGGCGTACGCCGACCGCGCCGCGACCCGACGCAGGAGAACCCGTACGCCGCCGCGCCGCACGCCAGCGCGTACTACCCGCCGCAGCCGCCGTCTACGTCGCGTCCCCGGCTACCGTGCGTCCGCCGAACCCGCGCAAGCGCGGACCGATCCTGTTCTGGTTCACGCTCGCGCTGATCGCGCTCAGCGTGGGCATGCTCGGCATCGCCGACCTGGCCGGCGCCGACATCGCCGACCCGGCGTACCCCGCGCTCGCCGTCGGGATCTGCGGCCTGATGCTGGTCGTCGGCGCGTTCTTCGGCCGCGCCGGCGGGATCATCGCGCTCGGCCTGATCGCGACCGTCGGCCTCACCGGCGCCACCGCCGCCGACCAGTGGGACGGCGAGGAGATCCACGCCACCCCGATGACGGCCGCCGCGGTCCAGGACAGCTACGACATGGACGCCGGCGAGATCGTGCTCGACCTGAGCGAGGTGTCCGACCTCGAGAACCTGGACGGCCGCACGATCGAGCTCGACGGCGCGGTCGGCCGGATCGAGGTGATCCTGCCCGACGACCGGCGCCGCGTTCATCGAGGCGGACGTCGACGGGCCCGGCAACATCGAGCTCTTCGGCGTCGAGCACGGCGGGATCGACATCCGCAGGACCGACTCCGTCGGAGCCGGCTCGCCCCACATCACCATTGACGCCCAGCTGAGCGTCGGACAGATCGAGGTGCACCGATGAGCACGACCGCAGACCGACGCCGATCCGCGAGTCCGGGCGGCACCCCGTCAACGTCGGTCACCTGGTGATGGGCATCGCGTTCCTCAGCCTGGTCGGGGTGTGGGCGCTGATCCAGGGCGACGTCGTCGGCGACGGCGACGTGCGCTGGCTGCTCCCCGTCCCGTGGGTGCTCGCCGGCCTGGCCGGTCTGCTCGCCATCGGCATCTCCGGCAGCCGGCGCTGGTCGACCAAGCAGGTCGGCTGGGTCGGCACCGAGCCGGACCCCGACGAGACCGGCTACGACGTCGTCGCAGGAATCCTGACGCCGGACGTACGCAGCCGCAGGGCTTCCAGCGTGGTGTCGGGGTGGTCGGTGAACAGGCCGTCCACCCCGACGTCCACGAGGGCCTGGGTGTCCTCGATCGAGTCGGTCTCGTCGCGCAGCGTCCACACGTGCACCTTCAGCCCGAGAGCGTGGGCGTCGGCGACGACGTCGGGCGTCGCCAGCTCCTTGGCGATACCGACCGCGTCGGCCCACCTCGCCACCCGGCGCAGCCCGGTCCCGGTCACCAGGTCGACCCGGCCGGTGGCGGCGACCAGCTGCACGAGCGGCGCCGCCGTACGGGTCCGCAGCCACTGCAGGTTGCCCGGCTCGAACGACTGGATGAACACCGGGTCGCCGGGCCGGTCCAGCCCGTGCCGGGCGAGCGCCGCGAGCAACGGCTCCTCGAGCGCGAGCCCGATCGAGGCGAAGTACGACGGGTGCTTGGTCTCGGGGTAGACGCCGATCCGCCGGCCCAGCCGACGCGACTCGTCGGCGACCAGGGTCAGTACCTCGTCGAAGGTCGGCACGTCGTAGCGCCCGTCGTACCGGGTGTTCTGCGGGCGGAGCTCGAGGCAGCCGCTCGATGGCCCGCAGTGACTTGAGCTCGGCGAGGGTGAAGTCCTCGCTGAACCATCCGGAGACCTCGCTGGCCGTCCACCAACTTGGTGGTCAACCGGCCAGCGAACTCCCGACGTGCGCCGACGTCGGTGGTCGCGCCGATCTCGTGCTCGTGACGGGCGACCAGCACCCCGTCGCGCGTCGACACCAGGTCCGGTTCGACGTAGTCGGCGCCCAACGCGATGGCCAGCCGGTACGACGCGAGCGTGTGCTCGGGCCGATAGCCGGGGGACCCGCGGTGGCCGATCACCAGCGGCAACTGCAGCGGCTCTGGCATGGCTCCAGCACACTCCGGCCGGGTGTCGCGGCAGCGGAACCGACATGAACGGCTGGCGACGACCGCCAGAATGGCCGACATGACGTTCACCCCGGAATCGGACCCAGCCTCGGCCGCCTCGAGACCGTGCCCGCCCTGGACCGCCCGGACCTGCTCGCCGACCCCGTCGCCGCCGCCCTGCGCGGCTGGTCGCACGCCGACCGGGTCGGCGTGGTCGAGATCGACCCGGCGATCGCCGACACGGCCGCGATGTCGGAGGCCTACGACCTGCCGATGTCGACCGGCGCCAACTGCGTCGTGGTCGCCGGCCGGCGCGACGGCGAGGAGCGGGTCGCCGCCTGCCTGGTCCGGGCCGACACCCGCGCCGACGTCAACAACCTGGTCAAGCGCACTCCTCGACGTCCGCAAGGCGTCGTTCCTCTCCATGGACCGGGCGGTCGAGGAGTCCGCGATGGAGTACGGCGGGATCACCCCGATCGGCCTGCCGCAGGGCTGGCGGCTGCTCGTCGACAGCCGGGTGCTCGGCATCGACGTCGCGGTGATCGGCTCCGGCGTACGTCGTTCGAAGCTGCTGCTGCCCGGAGCGCTGGCCGCCGAGCTGCCCGGCGCCGAGGTCGTCGAGGGCCTGGCGGGATGAGGCTCGCCCTGCTGCTGGTTGCCGCGGTGCTGCTCGCCGGCTGCAGCGACGGGTCGGAGCCGTCGGCGAGCGCACCCGAGCCGTCGCCGTCGATCCGCACGCTGACCCCGATCCCGCTGCCTCCGCCCCCGCCGCCCACGGGCAAGCTGATCGCCGACATGCGCCAGTCGTCGCGCGACGCGGCGGCCGGCCGGATGGAGGTGTGGATCAACAACGACACCGCCGACGAGATCACGCCGACCTCGATCACCTACCGCGACCCGCGCTACCGCACGACCCTGCCCGGCACCCGGCTGCGCTCGATCCCGTCGCAGTCCGAGCGCGGCTTCCCGCTCTACCTCCCGGCGCGGCCGGCGTGCGACCACCCGACGGGCACCGGCACGATCACGGTCCGGTACGGCGACACCACGAAGCGGATCCGCGTCGAGGACTCCACCGACGTGGCCGGCCGCTACACGACCTCCCGCTGCCTGGAGCTCGCCATCGCCGAGGTGGCCACGCTCTCCTGGGACGACCGGGTCCCCGCCAGCGGCGAGGAGGGCGACCCCGGCACGCTGACCCTCGTCGTACAGCCGACCGGCGACGCCGGCCCGACGCTCACCCTCGACACCGTCTCCGGCACCCCGGTGCTCGCCCCGGTCGGCACCGACGTGTGGCGGCCCGAGGTGAGCATCACCGGCACCGACCGGCCCTCGCGGATCGACCTCCCGATCAAGCCGAACCGCTGCGACGACCACGCGTTCATGGAGTCCGGCGGGGCGACGGCGTTCAAGATCAACCTGCACCTGGACGGCGAGCCCGGGCAGATCACCCTGCGGATGAGCCTGCCGGGCGCGGCGAACGCGCTCGACTTCGCCAAGGACTACTGCGGCGAGCTCTCCACAGTCTCCGGCGGCGGCTGACCGGACATCCTCCTGGTGACGCCCGTCACCGCGAAAACGATTCGCGCCGGAGCCGTCCGGATCCGTAGCGTTGGGCGAGTGCGCCAACTCCCCCTCGACCACCCGGGACACCCGGATCACCGGTCACCGGGGAAGTTCCTCTGGTGGATGGTCCGCGGCCAGTGGCCGACCCTCGTCGGGGGCATGTGCTTCGGCATCATCTGGATGAGCGCGCAGGCCGTGATGCCCGCCATCATCGGCCGCGCCATCGACCGCGGCATCACCGCCAAGGACACCAGCGAGCTGGTGAAGTGGGCGATGGTGCTGTTCGCGATCGGCCTGATCCAGGCGGCCAGCGGGCATCATGCGGCACCGGTTCGCGGTCACCAACTGGCTGATCGCGGCGTACCGGACCGTCCAGCTGGTCACCCGCCAGACCGTGCGCCTCGGCGGCACCCTGACCCGCAAGGTCTCCACCGGCGAGGTGGTCGCGATCGGCACCAGCGACCTGTCCCACCTCGGCCAGCTGATGGACGTCTCCGCCCGGTTCGCCGGCGCGATCGTCTCGTTCATCCTGGTCTCGGTGATCCTGCTGCAGACCTCGGTCACCCTCGGCCTGGTCGTGCTGATCGGCGTCCCGCTGCTGATGCTCGGCGTCGCGCCGCTCCTCGGTCCGCTCCAGCGCCGCGCCGCCCACCAGCGGCACCTGATGGGCGACCTGTCGAACACCGCCAGCGACATCGTCGGCGGCCTGCGCGTGCTGCGCGGGATCGGCGGCGAGCAGGTCTTCCACGACCGCTACCGCCGCGAGTCCCAGACCACCCGCGCCGCCGGTGTCCAGGTCGCCCGGCTCCAGTCGGTGCTCGACGCGCTCCAGGTGCTGCTGCCCGGGCTGTTCGTCGTGGTCGTCGTCTGGATCGGTGCCCGGTACGCCGTGCAGGGCACCATCACGCCGGGTGAGCTGGTCGCGTTCTACGGCTACTCGGCGTTCCTGATGATCCCGCTGCGGACCGCGACCGAGTACGCCAACAAGATCATCCGCGCGCGCGTCGCCGCGGTCCGCGTGACCCGGGTGCTCGCGCTCGACCCCGAGGTCAGCGAGCCAGCGGTCCTCGCGCCGTCCCCCGCCGTCGGCGCGACGCTCCGCGACCGGCGCACCGGCCTCGCCGTCCGCCCGGGGATCCTCACGGCCATCGTCAGCGAGCAGCCCGACGACTCCGCGGCGCTGGCCGACCGGCTCGGCATGACCGCGAGCCCGATCGACGACGAGGTCACCCTGGGCGACGTCCCGCTCACGTCGCTCTCCCCGGACGAGGTGCGCCGCCGGATCCTGGTGTCCGACACCGGCGCGCTGTTCTTCTCCGGTCGCCTCGGCGACCGGCTCGACGTCACCGGCCTCGGCGAGGTCGAGCGCGCGCTCGACACGGCGTCGGCGGGAGACATCCTCGAGGCGCTTCCTGAGGGTCTCGACTCCCTGGTGGCCGAGCGCGGCCGGACCTTCTCCGGCGGTCAGCGACAGCGGCTGGTGCTCGCCCGCGCGCTGTCGGCGGACCCCGAGATCCTGGTGCTGGTCGAGCCGACCTCGGCGGTCGACGCCCACACCGAGGCCCGGATCGCCGCGCGGCTGGGCGCCCACCGCGCCGGCCGCACCACCGTCGTCACCACCAGCAGCCCGCTGATGCTCGACGCCGCCGACGAGGTCGCGTTCCTCGCCGACGGCCGGATCGAGGCGGTCGGCACCCACGTCGCGCTGCTCGAGTCCAGCCCGGGCTACCGCCGGGTCGTGACCCGCGAGGTGGACCCGGCCGACGAGCTGGTGGAGGTGAACCCGTGACCACCACCCACCTGCCGGTCGCCGACACCCGTGCCGTGCGGCGGTACGCCGTCACGCTGGCCCGCCGGCACCCCAAGATGCTGTACGGCGCGCTGACGCTGCACGTGCTCGCCGCGCTCGCCGCGCTCGCCGCGCCGAAGCTGATCGGCGACCTGGTGCAGGCGGTCGAGACCGGCACCACCGTCAGCCACGTCGACAAGATCATCGCCGTGCTCGCGGGCTTCCTCGTCGTACAGACCGTGCTGACCAGGTACGCCCGCTACGTCAGCCAGGTGCTCGGCGAGCAGGTGCTGGCCGAGCTGCGCGAGGACTTCGTCGGCAACACGCTCTCGCTGCCGGTCGGTGTCGTCGAGTCGGCCGGCTCCGGCGACCTGCTCACCCGCACCAGCCGCGACGTCGACCAGCTCGGCTGGTCGGTGCGGATGGCGCTGCCGGAGTGGACGATCGCCGTGATCACCGCGGTGGTCACGTTCATCGCCGCGGTGTCGGTCGGCTGGTGGGTCGCGCTGCCCTGCCTGCTCGGCTTCCCGCCGCTGGCCATCGGGCTGCGCTGGTACCTGCGCCGGGCCAAGGACGGCTACCTGCGCGAGAGCGCGACGTACTCCCAGATCAACGCCACCCTCACCGAGACCGTCGAGGGCGCCCGCACCGTCGAGGCGCTACGTCTCGGCGAGGAGCGGATCCGGGTCATGGACGACGACATCGGCTCGTCGTACCGCGCCGAGCGCTACACGCTGTTCCTGCGCACCGTGTTCTTCCCGAGCATGGAGATCGCCTACCTGATCCCGACCGTCGCCACGTTGCTGTTCGGCGGCTACCTCTACACGCAGGGCGAGGTCACGCTCGGCGCGGTCACGACCGCGGTGCTGTACGTGCAGATGCTGATCGACCCGGTCGACCGGATGGTCTCGATCCTCGACGAGCTCCAGCTCGGCGCCGCGTCGCTGGCCCGGCTGCTCGGTGTCGCCCAGGTGCCGGACGACCGCGAGGTCACCGGCCGCGAGCCGGTCGGCGAGCACCTCGAGGCCGAGGACGTCCGGTTCTCGTACGTCGACGGCCGCGACGTGCTGCACGGCGTCGACCTGGACGTCGGCGTCGGCGAGCGGATCGCGATGGTCGGGCCGTCGGGCGCCGGCAAGTCCACGCTCGGTCGGCTGCTCGCCGGTATCCACCCGCCGCGCACCGGCGCGGTCACCGTCGGCGGCGTCGGGCTGGTCGAGCTGCCGCTCGACGACCTGCGCGGCCACGTCGCGCTGGTGACCCAGGAGCACCACGTGTTCGTCGGCACCATCCGCGAGAACCTGGTGCTGGCCCGCCCCGGCAGCGCCGACTCCGACGTGCGCGGCGCGCTCGACGCGGTCGACGCGCTCGACTGGGTCGACGCGCTGCCCGAGGGCCTGGACACGGTGGTCGGCTCGGGGGGCCGCGCGCTCAGCGCCGCGCAGGCGCAGCAGGTCGCGCTGGCCCGGCTGGTGCTCGCCGACCCGCACACGCTGGTGCTCGACGAGGCGACCTCGCTGATCGACCCGCGGGCCGCCCGGCACCTCGAGCGCTCGCTGGCCGCCGTGCTGGAGGGCCGGACCGTGATCGCGATCGCGCACCGGCTGTTCTCCGCGCACGACGCGGACCGGGTCGCGGTCGTCGAGGACGGCCGGATCGCCGAGCTCGGCTCGCACGACGAGCTGGTCGCCGCCGGCGGGTCGTACGCCGCGCTCTGGGACAGCTGGCACGGCCGCGGCTGATCCGCTCGGCATGACAACCTTCTGACGCGTCCAACCCCTTCTGTCAGTGGAAGGGGTGTGATGAGCGGAGTGGTGGTGGCGGAGCCGCAGTCGAGCACGTTCGACGACTTCGTCGCGGCGCGCGGCGACGCGTTGTGGCGTTCGGCGTGGCTGCTCACCGGTGACGCCCACCTGGCCGAGGACCTGGTGCAGACGGCGCTCGCCAAGAGCTACCGGCGCT
Source organism: uncultured Actinomycetota bacterium (assembly GCA_963716655.1). Taxonomy (GTDB): domain Bacteria; phylum Actinomycetota; class Actinomycetes; order Propionibacteriales; family Nocardioidaceae; genus Nocardioides. Next base: position 301,488 of record CAVQTV010000003.1, read on the forward strand.
GGGACCGGATCGGCGACGTCGGAGGCTTCGAGGCCTACGTGCGCAGGACTCTGTACACGACGTACGTCTCCTGGTGGCGGCGCCGATGGAACGGCGAGCGCGCCACCGCCGACCTGCCGGAGACACCGGTCCTCGGTGCCGACCTGGAGCTGCGCCGGGACCTGCTCACCGCGCTCGCCGCACTGCCCCGTGGCCAGCGCGCCGTGCTGGCGCTGCGGTACTTCGAGGACCTCAGCGAGCGGGAGACCGCCGCGACGCTCGGGTGCAGCGTCGGCACCGTGAAGAGCCAGACGGCCCGGGCGATCGCGGCGCTGCGCGGCTCCGCCACCCTGCGACACGAGGAGGAGGACGCATGAGCGACCACGACTGGCTGCGCGACGGACTCCGCGACGCCGTACCCCCGCCGCCGCCGGCTCCCACCCGCGCCGAGGGCGTCCGGGCCCGGGTTGCGAGCCGGCGCCGTACGGCGACCGTCGCCTCGGTCGCGGCGGCAGCGGCCGTGGTGGCCGCGGTCGCGGTGCCGTTCTCGGTCGCCGGCGACTCCCAGACCACCCCGCCGGTGTCCACGCCGACGCCGACCACCGCTGCCTCGCTCGATCCGGCCGGGTTCGGGTGCCCGCCGCCCGCGACCATGCCGACCGGTCCGGAGTCGCTTCCGGAAGGTGCGGTCGCGGTCCGGCTGTGCGACGGGCCGGGGATGGGGTTCGACGAGCCGGCGGATGCACTTGTCTCTGGCGTCGACGAGCTCGTGGAGGTCGTGAACACCCAGCCGATCCGGAAGGACAACGGGGGTGGCTGCACCTTGGACCTGGGACGCGGCTACCTGCTCGCCTTCGCCTACCCCGACGGCGAGGTCCAGGTCGTCTCCGGCGAGCTGTACGGCTGCCGGCAGCTCGTTGTCGGCGGCACCGTCCGCGACAACCCCGAGCGGCCCTGGCAACGGTTCATCGACCTGCTCCGCGAGCAGCGCCGAACGGCGACCCCGCCGGCCGAGCCGGGCGTCCTGCCGTCGTGCTCGAGCCCGGACCTCTCGCCGGTCGGCTGGCCCGACGAGATGGTGAGCGCGGTCCTCTGCGCTCGCTATGAGACCGCCACCGAACACGGCCCGCAGCAGGTCGTCGTGCCCGATGCCGACCTGGCGCTGCTGATGGAGGACCGCGAGACTCGACGGCAGGAGGCCGCCTCGCCCCCGGATGAGTGCGAACAGCCCGCCGACCTGCAGCTCGTGGGGGCGACGGCGTGGGGAGACCTGACCAGCACCTACCTCTGGTGCGGCCTGTGGTCGGACGAGCGTGGTCACTACTGGACGCCCGGTCCGGAGGCGCTGGGGGTCCTGGACCGACTCGTCGCGGAGGCCGGGTCGCCGTCAGCCACCGTCGATGCCGGATCGAGTGCCGAGGAGGTCGTCGCCGCGTACGTCGACCTCCTGAACGCCGGCGACCGCGACGGCGCCCGCGCCCTGTTGCACCGGCTCGCGCAGGTCGAGCTGCCGACGTCGTTCGCGCGGATCGACTTCAAGGTGGAGGGCGTACGTGAGGTGCGGTACATCTCCGCCTATGGCGACGCCACAGCCGTGACCGCGCTCTACCGCGAGGTACCCACAGACGGGTCCTGGGTCGACTACCGCGAGGCGACGTTCCTCGTCGGCCGCGACGAGGACGGGCAGTTCCGCATCGTCAATCTCGAGGTCGGTGAGGTCGTGCCCACCGGCCGTTGAGTCGATCTACCCGCTGGTAAGTTCCCCGGCATGAAGCTGTCGATGCCGCTGATGTACGACGGGAACCCGCGCCAGACCGCCGACCAGGTCGCCGGGCTGGAGAAGGCGGGGCTGGACCTGGTCTGGGTCGCCGAGGCCTACGGCTTCGACTCCCCGACCCTGATGGGCTACCTCGCCGCGAAGACCGAGACGCTCGAGATCGGCGCGGGCATCCTCAACGTCTACTCGCGCACGCCCGGCGCGCTGCTGCAGACCGCGGCCGGCCTCGACAACGTCTCCGGCGGCCGGGCCGTGATCGGCCTCGGCGCGTCCGGTCCGCAGGTCATCGAGGGCTTCCACGGGCTGCCGTACGACAAGCCGCTGGGCCGCACCCGTGAGGTCATCGAGATCATCCGGATGGGCCTGCGCCGCGAGCCGCTGGTCCACGACGGCATCGTCACCCTGCCGCTGCCCGCCGACCAGGGCCTCGGCCTCGGCAAGCCGCTCAAGCTGCTGACCCGCCCGGAACGCCCGAGCGTGCCGCTGTGGGTCGCCTCGCTCGGCGACAAGAACGTGCAGATGACCGCCGAGGTCGCCGACGGATGGCTGCCGCACCTCTTCTACCCGGAGAAGGCGCAGTCGGTCTGGGGCGAGTCGCTCGCCAAGGGTGCCGCCAAGCGCTCCCCCGAGCTCGGCCCGCTCCAGGTGAGCGCCGGCGGCATGGTCGCGATCGGCGAGGGCCCGGACACCAAGGCGCTGCTCGACTTCGTGCGCCCGATGTACGCGCTGTACGTCGGCGGCATGGGCGCCCGCGGCAAGAACTTCTACAACGACCTGGCCTGCCAGTACGGCTACGAGAAGGAGGCCAAGGAGATCCAGGACCTCTACCTCGACGGCAAGAAGCAGGAGGCCGCCGCCCTGGTCCCGACCGAGTGGCTCGAGGCCGGCAACCTGGTCGGGCCTGCGTCGTACGTCAAGGAGCGGCTCGCGGCCTTCGCCGAGGCCGGCGTGACCACGCTGTCCGTCGTACCCGCCACCGCCGACCCGGCCGCCACCATCTCCCAGATCAAGGAGTGGGTCTCCTGACCCGCGGTTGAATGCTGACAGTTTTACTGTCACAGTTGGGCGCATGAGCCGCCTGATCTTCGACGCCGAGCACGAGTCCTTCCGCGACGCGGTGGGCACCTTCCTCGACAAGGAGGTCGCGCCGCACCACGAGCAGTGGGAGCGCGACGGCATCGTCGACCGGGAGATCTGGGAGAAGGCCGGCTCGCAGGGCCTGCTCGGGCTCCAGCTCGACGAGGAGTACGGCGGCGGCGGGACCGACGACTTCCGCTACAACATCGTCCTCGGCGAGGAGATGGCGCGGCGCGGGATCTACGGCTGCGCGTTCCCGCTGTTCAACGACATGATCGTGCCGTACTTCCTGGCCAGCGCGAACGACGAGCAGAAGCAGCGCTGGTTCCCCGACCTGTGCGCGGGCCGCTCGATCGCGGCGATCGCGATGACCGAGCCGGGAGCCGGCAGCGACCTGCAGGGCATCCGCACGACGGCGATCGACCAGGGTGATCACTACCTGCTCAACGGCCAGAAGACGTTCATCTCCAACGGCATCCTCGCCGACGTGGTGATCGTCGTCGCGCGCACCGACCCCGAGGCCGGCCACAAGGGGATCAGCCTGCTCGTCGTCGAGCGCGGCATGGAGGGCTTCGAGCGCGGCCGCAACCTCGACAAGGTCGGCCAGCACGCCCAGGACACCGCCGAGCTGTTCTTCGAGAACGTCAAGGTGCCGAAGGCCAACCTGCTCGGCGAGGAGGGTGCCGGCTTCGGCTACCTGATGGTGAACCTCTCGCAGGAGCGGCTCTCGATCGCGTCTGCGGCGGCCACCGCCTGCGAGGTGGTCCTCGAGCAGACGCTGTCGTACGCCAAGGAGCGCACCGCGTTCGGCAAGCCGATCGGGTCGTTCCAGCACAACCGCTTCGTGATCGCGGAGATGGCGACCGAGGCGCACATCGCGCGGGTCTTCCTCGACGACTGCATCCGCCTGCACGTCGCCGGCGAGCTGGACGCCAAGACCGCCTCGATGGCGAAGTGGTGGATCACCGAGCTGCAGAAGCGGCTGGTCGACCAGGGCGTGCAGATGCACGGTGGCTACGGCTACATGATGGAGTACCCGATCGCGAAGGCCTTCGTGGACAGCCGGGTGCAGACCATCTACGGCGGCACGACCGAGATCCAGAAGGAGATCATCGGGCGCAGCCTCGGGATCTGACCCACCTCTGGCCCTCGGGCCGTCAATCAAGCATCCTGTGACCCATGACACAGCCTGACGTCTTCGCTGAGCGTGCCCGGATCCAGGCCAAGGTCGAGGGCCGCACCCTCGTCGATGCCCTGGCCGACACCGTGGCGGCGTACGCCGACCAGCCGGCCTACTCCGACAAGCTCCACCTCGCCGAGGGCGAGTCGTGGCGCACCCTGACCTGGCAGGAGACCCGGGAGCGGGCGCTGGACGTGGCGGCCGCGCTGATCGAGATCGGGGTGGCACCGGGCGACACCGTCGCGATCATGGCCACGAACCGGATCGAGCACTTCCTCGCCGACATCGCCGCGGTGCACGCCGCCGCGACCCCGATGTCGATCTACAACACCCTCTCCCCCGAGCAAGTCGCGTTCGTCGCCGGCCATGCCAAGCCGACGGTGGTGTTCCTCGAGACCGCCGACCACCGGGCCCGCTGGGCCAAGGCGCTCGACGAGGCCGACGGCGCCACCAAGATCGTGATGCTCGACGAGGACTGGGACGACCTGGTCGCCGCCGGTGCGGCGTACCGCGCCACCAACCCCGACGCCGTCGCCACCCGCGCCGCCGAGGTCGAGCCGAGCTCCCCCGCGACGATCCTGTACACCTCCGGCACGACCGGGAACCCCAAGGGCGTCGTGCTCACCCACCACAACGTGCTCTACGAGGCCATCTCCACCCAGGAGAAGGCCGGGCTGATGGACCCGCAGGTGGCGGTGAGCTACCTGCCGCTCGCGCACATCGCCGAGCGGGTGCTGGGTCTCTACGGCCCGCAGATCACCGGCAGCCACATGTACGCGATCGGCGACCCCGCGATGCTGCTCGGCGCGCTCGGCGAGGTGCACCCGACCGCGTTCTTCGGCGTGCCGCGCGTCTGGGAGAAGATCAAGACCGGCATCTCCGCCAAGCTCGCCGCCGACCCGGACCCCGCCAACCGGAAGATGGTCGAGGACTCGATGGCCGCCGCCCTGGCCTGGGTCGAGGCCCAGGAGGTCGGCGGCACGATGACGCCGGAGATCGAGGAGGCCTACCAGGCCGCCGACGCGGCGATCCTCGGGTTCCTCAAGCTGCTGCTCGGCCTCGACCAGGTCACCTGGGCCGGCTCCGCGGCCGCGCCGATGCCGCTCGACGTCGCCAAGTTCATGGCCGGCCTCGGGCTCAAGGTGTACGACGTGTACGGCATGACCGAGACCTGCGGCGCCGTGACCGCGAACGGCCCCGGCGGCTTCAAGCTCGGCACCGTCGGCGCCGCCAACCCGGGCATGGAGATCAAGCTCGGCGAGGACGGCGAGGTGCTGGTACGCGGCCCGGTCAACACGCCCGGCTACCACCTCCAGGAGGACGCCACCCGCGCCCTCATCGACGAGGACGGCTGGCTGCACACCGGCGACATCGGCACCCTGGACGACGACGGCTTCTTCTCGATCGTGGACCGCAAGAAGGAGCTGATCATCACCTCCGCGGGCAAGAACATCGCGCCGTCGAACATCGAGAACTTCCTCAAGGAGTCGCCGCTGATCGGGCACGCGATGGCGATCGGCGACAACCGGCCGTACGTCGTCGCGGTGCTCACCCTCGACGGGGAGATCGCGCCGCTGGTCGCCCAGCAGCTCGGCGTGGAGTTCACCGACCTCGCCGACCTGGCCCGGAAGCCGGAGATCCTCGCGGCGGTCCAGCAGGCCGTCGACGCCGCCAACGAGCGCCTCTCGCGACCCGAGCAGGTCAAGGCGTTCGAGCTGCTGCCGGTCGAGTGGACCGCGGAGTCCGACGAGCTCACGCCGACCCTCAAGCTCAAGCGCCGCGTCGTGAACTCCAAGTACGCCGACGTCTTGGACCGCCTCTACGACTGATCGGCCCGCACTCGTTGCTAGGGTCGCCGCGTGCTGCGGTCACCCTGGGAGCGGGTCGCCGCCCTCGCGGTGCTGGCCGGTCTGGTCTGGCTGCCGTTCGCCGGGCGGTCGCTGAGCCCTGACGAGGGCGGGCTGCTGATGCTGGGCGGCCAGTGGTCGGCAGGGTCCTCGCTGTACGGCGACTACTTCGTCGACCGGCCGCCGCTGCTGATCGCGCTGTTCGCCCTTCCCGACGGGCCCTGGTCGCTCCGCCTGCTCGGGATCCTGGCCGTCGTCGCCACGGTCGTGCTCGCCGGGCTGGTCGGCCGCGCGGCCGGGGTGCCCCCCACGCTGCCGGCGCTGACCGCGGCGGTGCTGGTCGCCACTCCGCTCTTCGGTGGCACCGTCGTCAACGGCGAGCTGCTGGGACTGCCGTTCCTCCTCGGCGGCTGCGCCGCGGTCCTGATGGCCGCCCGCTCCGACCGTTGGGTGCGATGGGCGGTGCTGGCCGGTGTACTGGGCGCGTGCGGAGCCCTGGTGAAGCAGAGCCTGCTCGACGTGTTCGTCCTCGCGGTGGTGCTGCTCCTGATGCGGCGCCGGTACGGCGCACTGGCGACCGTGCTCGTCGCCGGTCTCGCCACGGTCGCCGTCTCCGTCGCGGCCGCCTCCTGGCGCGGCACCTCGCCGGCCGACCTCTGGGAAGCGGTCGTCGTCTTCCGCCAGCAGGCCGCCTCGGTGATCGCGTCCTCCGCGACCACCTCCACGACCACCCGCCTCGGCGGGTTGCTGCTCGCCCTGGTCGCAACCGGGGCTCCGCTGCTCGTCATCGCCCTCGCGCGCCGGGTCCGCGGGTCGGCACTGCTGTGGCCGGCCCTCGCGGTGCTCGCGTGGGAGATCTTCGTGGTACTCGGCGGCGGCAGCTACTGGCTGCACTACCTGATGGGGCTGGTGCCGGGCCTCGTCCTGCTGACCGCGGCCGCGCCGGGCGTGGACCGGCTGCTGCGTGCTGCCTACGTGGTGTGCGCCGCGTCCACCGTCGTCGCGCTGGTCTGGGTGCTGGCGAACCCGATCGACCGGCCCGAGGAGCCGGCGATCGCGTGGCTCGACGAGCACGTCCGGCCGGGCGACACGGCGGTGGTCGCGTTCGGCGCCCCGAACGTCCTGCGCGAGACCGGGATGACCAGCCCCTACCCCGACCTGTGGAGCCTCCCCGTCCGCGTGCACGACCCCGACCTCGCCGCGCTCGGCAGCATCCTCGCCGGGGCCGACCGGCCGACCTGGGTGGTCGTCGCCGGTGCGTCCCTCGGCACGTGGGGCGTCGACGCCACGGCCGCCGACCTGCTGCTCGACGAGCACTACGCGCCCGCCACGACGGCCGGCGAATGGACCATCTACCGGAGCGAGACCTCGTGACCCTGACCGACCTGCCCGCTCCCGCGACCAGCCAGCGCGCCCGGGTCCGCGCGATGACGACGTACGCCGTGGCGCTGCTGGCGTGGAGCTGGTTCGTCGGCATCCCGAACGACCCGGCCGGGGTCATCGTGTGGATCTGGTTCGCGACGATCGCGTGGAACGTCGGCGCCCCGACCCACGACCACCTCCAGTTCTGGAAGGACTGGTGGAAGCCGCTGCTGCTGCTGGTCACCTACTGGCTGCTCCGCGGTCTCGCCGACGAGATCGGCGTGCCGGTCCACTTCACGATGCCGATCCGCTTCGACGAGTGGCTGTTCGGCGGCACCACCCCCACGGTGCGGCTCCAGGAAGCGTGGTGCGGCGAGCCCTGCACCAAGACCCTGCCGCCGCGGTGGTACGACGTCCTGCTCACCACCGTCTACGCCTCGCACTTCCTCGTGGCGCTGACGCTCGCCGGGGTGCTGTGGATGCGCGACCGGCTCGAGTGGGCGCGCTGGCTACGCCGGTACATCACGCTGCTGTTCTCGGGTCTGGCGATCTACGTCGTGTACCCGATGGCCCCGCCCTGGATGGCCGCGCGGGACGGCTACCTCAGCGAGGTCGCCCGGATCACCAGCCGCGGCTGGTCCTCCCTCGAGTTCCACGGAGTCGACCTGCACCGGCAGACGATGATCATGTTCGGCATGGGCAACAAGGTCGCCGCCATGCCCTCCCTGCACGCCGGCATCGCGTTCCTCGTCGCGTTCTGGTTCATCTGGCGACTGCGCTCACCCTGGCGCTGGCTGGTGCTGCTGTACCCGCTCGTCATGTCGCTGGCCCTGACCTACTTCGCCGAGCACTACGTCGTCGACGCGATCGCCGGCGCGGCACTGGCCGGGCTGGTGATGGTCGCCTGCGCCCGGTGGGAAGCGAAGCGCGCGGCCTGACGTAGCTCCACCAATGGCGCTTGCGGTCAGTTTCTGACCTGAGTCGGTGGTGTCCTGTCGAAAAGGTCCCGACCCGTTCGACCTAGAGGTGACCGATGAGTTCGGCACCGAACGGGAGTCCGAGTCAGGGATAACCCCGATGCCGACTGTCCCCGCCCCCTGAAAGAGTGTTCCCATGCATCGTCAGATCGCCGGCAAGCTGACCGGCCCCGTTACCAAGTGGATCGTCCTCGCGGCGTGGATCGTCGTCGTCGTCGGCGCCGGAAGCCTCTCGTCCAAGCTCGCCGACGTCCAGAACAACGAGGCGTCGACCTGGCTGCCCGAGTCCGCGGAGTCCACCCAGGTCTCCGAGGAGCTGTCCGACACCGTCGACCCCAACAACATTCCGACGCTCATCGTCTACAGCCGTGACGGCGGCCTGACCGACGAGGACCTCGCCGCGATCGACGAGCAGGCGGCCGAGATGGCCGAGATCGACGGCGTCGTCGAGGGCACCGTGCTCACTCCCGAGCAGGCGGCCGAGGCCGGCTTCGGCGGACTGTCCGAGGACGGCGAGGTCGCGGTCACGTCGTTGACCTTCAACTTCGGTGCCAACGGGTGGAACGACATCCCCGCCGCCGCCGACCAGATCCGCGAGATCGCCACGATCGACGGCGTCACCGTGCACCTCGCGGGCTACGGCGGCCAGGCGGCCGACGCCGCTGAGGCGTTCGAGGGGATCGACACGAACCTGATCCTGATCACGCTGCTCGTGGTGATCGTGATCCTCCTGTTCACCTACCGCAGCCCGCTCCTGTGGATCCTGCCGATCATCAGCGCGGTCGTCGCCTACACGGTCTCGGGCGGCGTGGTCTACCTGCTCGCCAAGTACGCCGACCTGACGGTCAACGGCCAGAGTCAGGCGATCCTCGGCATCCTGGTGATCGGCGCCGGCACCGACTACGCGCTGCTGCTCGTCGCCCGCTATCGCGAGGAGCTGCGCCGGCACGCCGACCGGCACGAGGCCATGGCGTTCGCGCTGCACCGAGCCGCTCCGGCAATCCTCGCAAGTGCCGCCACCGTGGTGGCCGGGATGCTGTGCCTGGTCGTCGCCGATCTCAACTCCACCGCCGGTATGGGACCGGTGCTCGCCGTCGGGATCGCCATCACCTTCCTGGTGATGGTCACCCTGCTCCCGGCCCTGCTGGTCATCTTCGGCCGCTGGATGTTCTGGCCCAAGCGGCCCGCCTTCGGCAGCACGGAGCCGAACCAGACCGGTCTCTGGGCCAAGGTCGGCGCGTGGATCGCACCCAAGCCGCGCAAGGTCTGGATGATCACCGGCGGGGTGCTGCTGGTGGCCTGCCTCGGACTCGTCACACTCTCCACCGAGGGCCTGTCGACGGAGGACTCCTACACGAAGGAGTTCGACTCGATCAAGGGCCAGAAGGTGCTGGTGGCACACGGCCTGCTCGACGCCTCCAACACCGTCCAGATCGTGGCGAACACCGACGAGATCGACGCCGTGGTGGCCTCTCTCGACAACGTCGACGGGCTCGGCCCGCCGACGGAGGCCCAGCCGATCTCGGACAACCGTTCGTACTTCGAGGCGACGATCGACGCCGACGTCTCCTCCTCGGCGGCCTTCGACATCGTCGAGGACACCCGCGATGCCGTGCACGGCGTCGATGGCGCTGATGCGCTCGTCGGCGGCGGGTCCGGGTTCTACCTGGACACCAAGATCGCGGCCAACCGGGACAACCTGGTGATCATCCCGATCGTCCTGATCGTGGTGCTGCTGATCCTGATCGGTCTGCTCCGGGCCATCGCGGCTCCGCTCATCCTGGTCGGGACGGTGATCCTCTCGTTCGGTGCCGCGCTGGGCATCTCGGCCCTGCTGTTCGAGTACGTCTTCGGATTCGCGGGCTCCGACCCAGCGTTCCCGTTGTTCGCGTTCGTGTTCCTCGTCGCCCTGGGTATCGACTACAACATCTTCTTGATGACCCGGGTCCGCGAGGAGACGGCGAACTTCGGCACCCGCCAGGGCTCGCTGATCGCGCTCAGCTCCACGGGCGGCGTCATCACGTCCGCGGGCTTCGTGCTGGCAGCGACCTTCCTGGTGCTCGGCTCGATCCCGTTCGTGTTCCTCGCCGAGCTGGGTGTCGCGGTCGCCCTCGGCGTGCTGATCGACACGATCATCGTCCGGTCGGTGCTGGTCACGGCGATCAACCTCGACCTCGGCGGCAAGATCTGGTGGCCGAGCGCGCTGGACCGCAAGCCCCCGGTGGAGCCGAAGGACCCGGCCGCCGAGCAGGCGTCGGTCTCGGTCGGCTGACGCCGACCTGACCAGCAGTCGGGCCGGTCGCCTCTATCGGAGGTGGCCGGCCCGCGCTGCTGGAAGAGTGGTCTCATGCACATCCAGATCGCCGGCAAGCTCACCGGCCGGGTGACCAAGTGGATCGTCCTCGTCGCCGTGCTGGTGATCACCGGGATCATGGGCCAGTTCGCGGGCCAGCTCACCAGTGTGCAGAACAACGAGGCCGAGTCCTGGCTCCCGGCGAGCGCCGAGTCGACCCAGGCGATCCAGCGGCTGGAGGAGTTCCAGGACCCCAACGACCTCGGCACCACGGTCGTCTACTACAAGGCGTCCGGCCTCACCGAGGAGGACCTCGGCGCGATCGAGGAGCACGCCACCGAGATCGAGGAGCTCGAGGGCGTCACCGACGTGCTGACGCCGCAGCGCGCCGCGAGCAGCCCGGTCCCGCTGCCGCCGTTCGTCTCCGAGGACGGCCAGGTCGCCAAGCTCGAGTTCACGATCAACCGCGGCTCCGAGATCTGGGACGAGATGCCCGACATCGCCGACGAGATCCGGGAGATCACCGCGATCGACGGCGTCGAGGTCTATCTCGCCGGCATGGGCGGCTCGACGGCCGACCAGTCCGCGGTCTTCGCCGGGTTCGACGGCAAGCTGCTGCTGATCACGCTGCTCGCGGTGATCCTGATCCTGCTGGTGAGCTACCGCAGCCCGATCCTGTGGGCGCTGCCGATCTTCTGTGCCGTCGTGAGCCTCGGCATCGCGATGGGCCTGCTCTACCTGCTGGCCAAGTACGGCAACATGACGATCAACGGCCAGACCCAGTTCATCATGACCGTGCTGGTGATCGGCGCCGGGACGGACTACGCGCTACTCCTGGTCGCCCGCTACCGCGAGGAGCTGCGCCGGCACGAGGACCGGCACGAGGCGATGGCGTTCGCGCTCCACCGCGCCGCACCCGCGATCTTCGCCAGCGCCTCGACGGTCGTGATCGGACTGCTCTGCCTGATGTTCGCCGAGCTCAACTCCACGTCGGGCCTGGGCCCGGCCAACGCCGTCGCCGTCGCCGTGACCTTCGTCGTCATGGTCACCCTGCTCCCCGCGCTGCTGGTGATCTGCGGGCGCTGGGTGTTCTGGCCCTTCATCCCGCGCTTCGGCAGCGAGGAGCCGACGAACGACCGGCTTCTGGGCCCGGATCGGCGGCCGGATCTCGCCGCGGCCGCGCTTCGTCTGGATGGTGACGACCGGCGTCCTGCTCGTGTTCAGCCTCGGTTCGCTGCTCCTCGACACGTCCGGGATCCCGAGCGACGAGCAGTACACCAAGGAGGTCGACTCGGTCACCGGCCAGCAGCTCCTCGTCGAGCACGGGCTGGTCGACGCGAGCACGCCGATCCAGATCGTGACCAACGCCGACCAGGCCGACGCCGTCATCGCATCGATGGAGGGGATCGAGGGCATCGACCAGCCAGTCGTGCTCGCCGAGGAGGGCGACACCGCGCTGATCATCGCCAACCTCACGGCCGACCCGCTCGCCGAGGTGTCGATCCAGGCCGTGCACGACGTCCGCGACGCCGTTCACGCGGTGCCGGACGCGGATGCCCAGGTCGGCGGGTGGACCGCGGTCACCATCGACATCGAGGAGGCGTCCGCACGAGACAACCGGGTGGTCATCCCGATCATGCTGCTGGCGGTGCTGCTGATCCTGATCGGGCTGCTGCGAGCGCTGTACTCCCCGCTGCTGCTGATCGGGACCGTGATCCTGTCCTTCGCCGCCGCCCTGGGCATCTCGGGCGTGATCTTCGACCTCGTCTACGACCGGCCGCACACGGACCCAGGGTTCCCGTTGTACGCGTTCGTGTTCCTGGTCGCGCTGGGCATCGACTACAACATCTTCCTGATGACCCGGGTCCGGGAGGAGACGGTGACCAAGGGGACCCGGCGCGGCTCGCTGATCGCACTCGGGTCCACCGGTGGCGTGATCACCGCGGCGGGCATCGTGCTCGCGGCGACGTTCGGGGCGCTGGCGACGATGCCGCTCACCTTCGCGCTCCAGATCGGCACCACCATCGCGATCGGCGTGCTGCTCGACACGATGATCGTCCGGTCGGTGCTGGTCACCGCGCTCAACCTCGACCTCGGCGGCAAGATCTGGTGGCCGAGCGCGCTCGACCGCAAGCCACCGGTCGAGCCGGTCGAGGAGGAACCCGAGGAGCGGCCCCTTCCAGTCGGCTGAGTCCGGTCGGCTGACCAGTGGCTGGGCCGCTCGCCCCCGCTCGGGGACGGCTGGCTAGCCTGAGGCTGATGAGCGAGCAGCCCACCCCGCAGCAGGTACGCCGTGCCTTGGCGCGCGCCGAGCGTGGCGCTGCAATCGATCCGGCCGAGGCGACGGTGCTGCTGGCCGCCACCGGCGACGACCTGGACCGGCTCACGGCGGTCGCCGCGAAGGTCCGCGACGCCGGGCTGGTGGCCGCCGGCCGACCCGGTACGGTGACGTACTCGCCGAAGGTCTTCATCCCGGTCACCAAGCTGTGCCGCGACCGGTGCCACTACTGCACGTTCGTGGAGACCCCGGGCCAGGCGGCCCGCGAGGGGCGGGCGCCGTACCTCTCCCCCGACGAGATCCTCGACATCGCCACCCAGGGCGCCGCCCTCGGCTGCCTGGAGGCGCTGTTCACGCTCGGCGACCGGCCCGAGGACCGCTGGCCGGAGGCGCAGGCCTGGCTCGACGAGCAGGGCTACGACTCCACGCTCGCCTACGTGCGGGCGATGGCGGTCCGGGTGCTCGAGGAGACCGGGCTGCTCCCGCACCTCAACCCCGGCGTGATGTCGTGGGAGGAGATGAACCGGCTGAAGCCGGTCTCCCCGTCGATGGGGATGATGCTCGAGACCACGTCGCGGCGACTGTTCGAGGACAAGGGCGAGGCGCACTTCGGCTCACCTGACAAGGACCCCGCGGTGCGGATGCGGGTGCTCGAGGACGCCGGCCGGCTCTCGATCCCGTTCACCACCGGGCTGCTGGTCGGCATCGGCGAGACGCTCGCCGAGCGGGCGGACACGATCTTCGCGCTGCGCCAGGTCTCCCGGGCCTACGGGTCCGTCCAGGAGGTCATCGTCCAGAACTTCCGGGCCAAGCCGGACACCGCGATGCGGCACGCCGACGACCTCGCGCTCGACGAGTACCGCGCGACGATCGCGGTCACCCGGATCGTGCTCGGTCCCAAGGCCCGGGTCCAGGCGCCGCCGAACCTGGTCGACACTGAATTGCCGAGTGCCGGGCGCTGCTCGAGGCCGGCGTCGACGACTGGGGCGGCGTCTCCCCGCTGACGCCGGACCACGTGAACCCGGAGCGGCCGTGGCCCTCGCTGGAGCGACTGCGCGAGCTCACCGCGGCGTGCGGGTTCGAGCTCACCCCTCGGCTGACCGTGCACCCCGAGTACGTCCGCCAGGGCGAGCCGTGGCTCGACCCGCGGGTCTCGGCCCACGTCGCCGCGCTCGCGACGGACGAGGGTCTGGCCCGCCCCGGCGTACGCCCCACCGGTCTGCCGTGGCAGGAGCCGGACGGCGGGTTCGCGTCGGTCGGCCGCACCGACCTGTTCGCCGCCGTCGACACCGAGGGCCGCACCGATGACCGGCGGTCCGACTTCGCGAACGTGTACGGCGACTGGGACTCCGTGAAGGAGGCGTCCGACGGGGTTTCGAGGCTCGCTGCGCTCGCACCTCAACCGCCGTCGGACGGCCTGGCCGCGCTGAGGGCGGCGGAGCGCGACCCGGGCAACCTGTCCGACGAGCACGCGCTGACCCTGATGACCGCCGAGGGCGACCTGCTCCGCGAGGTCTGCCGGCTGGCCGACGACCTGCGCCGCGAGACGGTCGGCGACGACGTCACCTACGTGGTCAACCGGAACATCAACTTCACCAACGTCTGCTACGTCGGCTGCCGCTTCTGCGCGTTCGCCCAGCGGCGCACCGACGCCGACGCCTACTCGCTCTCCCTCGACGAGGTCGCCGACCGCGCCGAGGAGGCGTGGGAGCTCGGCGCGACCGAGGTCTGCATGCAGGGCGGGATCGACCCGGAGCTGCCCGGCGTCGGCGTACTTCGACCTGGCCAGCGCGGTCAAGCAGCGGGTGCCGGGCATGCACGTGCACGCGTTCTCCCCGATGGAGGTCGTCAACGGCGTCGCGCGCACCGGGCTGTCCATCGAGGACTTCCTGATCAAGGCCCGCGAGGCCGGGCTCGGGTCGCTGCCCGGCACCGCCGCCGAGATCCTCGACGACGAGGTCCGGTGGGTGCTCACCAAGGGCAAGCTGCCCACCCGCACCTGGATCGAGGTGGTCAGCACGGCGCACCGCGTCGGCCTCCCGACCACCTCGACGATGATGTACGGCCACGTCGACAACCCGCGGCACTGGGTCGAACCACCTGCGCGTGCTGTCCCGCATCCAGGACGAGACCGGTGGCTTCACCGAGTTCGTGCCGCTGCCGTTCGTGCACACCTCGGCGCCGATCTACCTCGCCGGCGTCGCCCGGCCGGGGCCGACGCTGCGCGACAACCTGGCCGTGCACGCGATGGCGCGGATCCTGCTGCACGGGCGGATCCGCAACATCCAGACGTCCTGGGTCAAGCTCGGCGTCGACGGCACCCGCGCGATGCTCCAGGCCGGCGCGAACGACGTCGGCGGCACCCTGATGGAGGAGACCATCTCGCGGATGGCCGGCTCCGAGCACGGCTCCGCGAAGACCGTCGAGGAGCTCGTCGAGATCGGCGCCGGCATCGGCCGGCCGGTCGTGGAGCGAACGACGACCTACGGGACGCCCAGCAGCTCCCACACCTGACGCTCGATCTCCAGGTCCTCGCGCGCGGTCACGACGACCGTCCGCGTCGGTGCGTCTGCCGCGCCGATGTCGCCGTCGCTCTCCAGGTCGGCGTTCACTGTGTGGTCGAGACGGACCCCGAGGTGAGCCAGCCCGCCGGCGGTCGCGGACCGTACGTCGGGGGCGTGCTCACCGACGCCGCCGGTGAACACCAGGACGTCCAGGCCGCCCGCGGCCGCGGTCATCGCACCGATCTCCCGGATCAGCCGGTGCAGGTACACGTCGAACGCGAGCAGCGCGTCCGGGTCGCCCGCGCTCAGCGCCCGCTCCAGGTCGAGGAAGTCGCCGGACGTGCCCGACACCCCCTTGAGCCCGGACTCCCGGTCGAGCACCCGGTGCAGCTCGTCGGCCGATACTCCCTCGTTGCGCATCAGGTGCAGCATCAGCCCGGGGTCGACCGAGCCGCTCCGGGTCTGCATCACCAGGCCCTCCAGCGGGGTGAACCCCATCGTGGTGTCGACCGAGCGCCCGGCGCGCACCGCGCACAGCGATGAACCGCCGCCGAGGTGGCAGGTGACCATCCGCAAGTCCTCTGCCGGGCGTCCGACGATCTCGGCGGCGCGTCGCACCGCCCACGCGTGCGACAGCCCGTGGAAGCCGTAGCGCCGCAGCCGCCAGCGCTCGGTCCACTCCTTCGGGAGGGCGTACGTCGAGGCAGCGGCCGGGATGGTCGTGTGGAACGTCGTGTCGAAGCAGGCGACGACCGGTACGTCCGGGTGCCGCTCCACCAGATCGCGGGCGGCCGCCAGCGCGGGCGGGTTGTGCAGCGGCGCCAGGTCCCGAGACCGCCTCCAGGTCGTCGAGCACCCGGTCGTCGAGGCGGACCGCGGCGGTGTGGTCGGGACCGCCGTGCACGAAGCGGACCGCGGCCGCGTCGTACGGACCACCGTCGTCGGCGGTGGTCTCGCGCAGCACCCGGCCGTCCTCGACCAGCGACACCTTCAGGCTGCTCGACCCGGGGTTGACGACCAGCACCCTCAGCTAGGCCGACCCACGCCCAGTCGCGGATCTCGGGCAGGTCCTCTCCGTGGGTCCGCACGTACTGCCGGTGCCGGATCAGCTCGTTCTTGAACAGCTCCCGCGCCGCGGCCGAGGTGGCCGCCAGCCGCGGCACCCGGTCGATGACGTCGATGGCGAGGTTGAACCGGTCGATGTGGTTGAGCACCGCCATGTCGAACGGGGTCGTGGTGGTGCCCTCCTCCTTGTAGCCGCGCACGTGGATGTTCGGGTGGTTGGTGCGCTTGTAGGTCAGCCGGTGGATCAGCCACGGGTAGCCGTGGTACGCGAAGATCACCGGCTGGTCGGTCGTGAACAGCGCGTCGAAGTCGGCGTCGGAGAGCCCGTGCGGGTGCTCGCGCTCCGGCTGGAGGCGCATCAGGTCGACGACGTTGACGACCCGGATCCGCAGGTCGGGGACGTGCTCGCGGAGCAGCGCCACCGCGGCGAGCGTCTCCATGGTCGGTACGTCGCCGGCGCAGCCCATCACGACGTCCGGTCCCTCGTCGTCGTTCGACGCCCACTCCCAGATGCCCAGCCCCTTGGTGCAGTGCACGATCGCGTCGTACATCGACAGGTACTGCAGCGCCGGCTGCTTCCCGGCCACGATGACGTTCACGTAGTGCTTGCTGCGCAGGCAGTGGTCGGCCACCGACAGCAGGGTGTTGGCGTCCGGCGGCAGGTAGACCCGGACCACGTTCGCCTTCTTGTTGACGACGTGGTCGATGAAGCCCGGGTCCTGGTGGGAGAACCCGTTGTGGTCCTGGCGCCAGACGTGCGAGGTGAGCAGGTAGTTGAGGGACGCGACCGGCCGGCGCCACTCGATCCGGCGCGTGGTCTCCAGCCACTTCGCGTGCTGGTTGAACATCGAGTCGACCAGGTGGATGAACGCCTCGTAGCAGGAGAACAGGCCGTGCCGGCCGGTGAGCAGGTAGCCCTCGAGCCAGCCCTGGCAGGTGTGCTCGGACAGGATCTCCATGATCCGGCCGTCCGGTGCGAGGTGGTCGTCGTACGACTCGATCTCGGCGTTCCACGTCCGGTGGGTGACCTCCATGACGTCCTGGAGCCGGTTCGAGGAGTTCTCGTCGGGCGCGAACAGCCGGAAGTTGTCCATGTTCTGCGCCATCACGTCGCGCAGGAAGGTGCCCATCACCCGGGTCGCCTCGACCGCGCCGGTGCCCGGAGCCACCACGTCGACGGCGTACTCCCGGAAGTCCGGCATCTTGAGGCCCCTGAGCAGCACCCCGCCGTTGGCGTGCGGGGACGCGCTCATCCGCAGGTCGCCCTCGGGATGCAGCGCGGCGATGTCGGCGGCCGGCGCACCGGACTCGTCGAACAGGGACTCGGGGTCGTAGCTGCGCATCCACTCCTCGAGGACCTGGCGGTGGGCGCCGTCGTTGCGCGCGTTCGAGAACGGCACCTGGTGCGAGCGCCAGAAGCCCTCGACCCGGTTGCCGTCGACCTCCTTGGGTCCGGTCCAGCCCTTCGGCGAGCGGAGCACGATCATCGGCCAGGGCCGGCGCGGCACCGGGCCTGAGGAGGCCCGCGCCTCGCCCTGGATGTCCGCGATCTCGTCGAGGCAGCGGTCGAGGGTGCCCGCGAAGTCAGCGTGCATCTGCGCGGGGTCGGAGCCGGCGACGACGTACGGCTGGTGCCCGTAGCCCTTCATCAGCGCGAGCAGCTCTTCCTCCGGGATCCGGGCCAGCACCGTCGGGTTGGCGATCTTGTACCCGTTCAGGTGCAGGATCGGCAGCACCGCGCCGTCGCGGCGCGGGTCGACGAACTTCGTCGAGTGCCAGCTGGTCGCCAGCGGCCCGGTCTCCGCCTCGCCGTCGCCGACCACGGCCGCGACGACCAGGTCGGGGTTGTCGAACGCGGCGCCGTACGCGTGCGAGAGCGCGTAGCCGAGCTCGCCGCCCTCGTGGATCGAGCCGGGCGTCTCGGGCGCCACGTGGCTCGGGATGCCGCCCGGGAACGAGAACTGGGTGAACAGCCGGCGCAGCCCGAGCTCGTCCTGCCCGATGTCGTGGTAGATCTCCGAGTAGGTGCCCTCGAGGTACGTCGCGGCGACCACGCCCGGGCCGCCGTGGCCAGGCCCGGTGATGAAGATCATTTCCTGGTCGCGGGCCATGATCGCCCGGTTCAGGTGGGCGTAGAGGAACGTCAGGCCGGGGGTGGTCCCCCAGTGGCCCAGCAGCCGCGGCTTGACGTGCTCGGGGAGCAACGGCTCCCGCAGCAGCGGGTTGCCCATCAGGTAGATCTGGCCGACGGACAGGTAGTTGGCCGCTCGCCACCACCGGTCCAGGACTGCG
Organism: uncultured Actinomycetota bacterium; assembly: GCA_963716655.1. GTDB lineage: Bacteria > Actinomycetota > Actinomycetes > Propionibacteriales > Nocardioidaceae > Nocardioides. The sequence goes on from CAVQTV010000003.1 coordinate 320,119, forward strand.
AGGTCATCCGCCATGCATCCACCGTGGCCGGACCCGGCACACCCGCGCAAGGCCCGAAGGGAGAGTTGATGCCCGGCGTAGCGTGACGCCATGACGACCAGCGACGGTGACAAGGAGTCGTACGGCGACTACAGCGTCGACGACGAGGACCAGCCCGGGAACATCGACGACCTCGGTGACGAGGACGTCGAGGACGAGCTCGACCGCGGGTACTCGCCGCCCGAGCACTACTCCGCCGGCCAGGGCTACGGCAACACGCCCTGGGAGGAGGAGCACCGCGAGTCGATCGACCAGCGGATCGGCCAGGAGATCCCCGACCCGGACCCGTACGCGGAGACCGCCGACGACGACATCCTCGACGACGGCGAGGTCGGCGACCGGCGGGCCGGTCGGCTGGTCGATCCCGACCAGGGCTTCGGCGAGGACACCGAGAAGGACCTGGTCGGCGAGGACGTCGGCATCGACGGGGCCGCGGCGTCCGCCGAGGAGGCGGCCGTCCACATCGTCGAGGACTTCACGGACGAGTGAAACCGGCCTGCACGGGTACTGACCCTCGATATTTCAGAGAGGGAGGTACCAACTCGTGGAGTTCTTGCTGTGGATCCTCGCCGTCATCCTCGTGGTGTCCGGCATCGTCACGATCATCCGGGGCCAGCTGCTCTGGGGGATCGTGCTGATCGTCGTCGGCCTGCTCGTCGGTCCGGGCGGCGTCAGCCTGTTCACCTAGGCCGAGGCGCGAAAAGGGCTGCGGTGCCGATCCCTGCGTGAGACATCGGCGCCGCAGCCGCCCCGGAGGTACCCCCTGGGGGAATCCGCAAACGGGGTCGATTGCGACCAATAAAGAGAACACGTTCTAGTTCGGGGCTAGGGTGGGCCCGTGCGCTTCTCGATCAGCACGGCGTTCCAGCCGGTCGACCACCTCCCCGTCCTGGCCCGCGCGGCCGACGAGCTCGGGTACCACTCGATGGCCGTGCCCGACCACGTCGTCGACCTCGAGGAGCTCGCGACGCCGTACCCGTACACGCCGGACGGCGCCCGGCGCTGGGACTTCTCGGCCGCCTGGCCGGACCCGTGGGTGCTGATCGGCTCACTCGCGGCGGTGACCACCCGGCTCCGGTTCTTCACCTCGGTCTACGTGCCGGCGATCCGCAGCCCGTTCCAGGTCGCCAAGAGCGTCGGTACGGCGTCCGTGCTGTCCGGCGGCCGGGTCAGCCTGGGCGTCGGGATCGGCTGGTGCCGCGAGGAGTTCGAGCTGCTCGGCCAGGACTTCTCGACGCGCGGCCGCCGCACCGACGAGGCGCTGGCGCTGATGGCGGAGCTCTGGAAGCCCGGCTGGACCGAGTTCGAGGGCGAGTTCTACTCCGCGCCGCGGCTGGTCATGGAGCCGACGCCGCCCGCGCCGATCCCGATCATCGTCGGCGGGCTCTCCGAGGTGGCGTTCCGCCGGGCCGCCCGGCACGACGGCTGGGTCGGCGACCTCTACTCGACCGACGAGGCGATCGGGATCGCCGAACAGCTCGCCGACGCACGCCGCGCGATCGGCGCGGAGGGCGACTTCTCGGTGATCACCGCACTCAACGGACGCGTTCCTGCCCGAGCACTTCGAGCGGGCCGAGGCCGGCGGGGTCACGGACTGCTGGACGATGCCGTGGGCGTACTACCACGGGCTGGACTGCTCGGTGGAGCAGAAGGTCGACGGCATGGAGCGGTTCGCGAAGGACGTGCTGGTCCCGCTCAACGGCTAGGCCCGGAAATGGAAGAACCGCCGGGGTCTCGGGTCCCCAGCGGTTCGTCCCGAACAGTACCGGCCGGTACGGCCGGATCGGTAGTTTCCGGACGAACTGCGGTCGAGAGACCTGCGTCACTCCCACTCGATGGTGCCGGGCGGCTTCGAGGTGATGTCGACGGTGACCCGGTTGATCTCGCGCACCTCGTTGGTGATCCGGGTCGAGATCCGCTCGAGCACGTCGTACGGGAGCCGGGCCCAGTCGGCGGTCATCGCGTCCTCGGACGTCACCGGCCGGAGCACGATCGGGTGCCCGTACGTGCGGCCGTCGCCCTGGACGCCGACCGAGCGGACGTCGGCGAGGAGCACCACCGGGAACTGCCAGATCTCGCGGTCCAGGCCGGCGCGGGTCAGCTCCTCGCGGGCGATCGCGTCGGCCTCGCGCAGGATGTCGAGGCGCTCGCGGGTGACCTCGCCGACGATCCGGATGCCGAGGCCGGGGCCTGGGAACGGCTGCCGCCACACGATCTCCGCCGGCAGGCCGAGCTGCTCGCCGACCAGCCGGACCTCGTCCTTGAACAGGGTGCGCAGCGGCTCGATCAGCTCGAACTCGAGGTCGTCGGGCAGGCCGCCGACGTTGTGGTGGGACTTGATGTTGGAGGTGCCCGCTCCCCCGCCCGACTCGACCACGTCGGGGTAGAGCGTGCCCTGGACCAGGAACGCGACCTTGTCGCCCGCGGCGGCGGCGCTCAGTTCCATCTTCTGGCCGAGGACCTCGGCCTCGGCGGCCTCGAAGACCCGGATGAACTCGCGGCCGATGATCTTGCGCTTCTCCTCCGGGTCGGAGACACCGACCAGGGCGTCGAGGAACTGCTTCTCGGCGTCCACGACCTTGAGGTCCGCGCCGGTCGCGGCCACGAAGTCGCGCTCGACCTGCTCGGTCTCGCCCTTGCGCATCAGCCCGTGGTCGACGTACACGCAGGTCAGCCGGTCGCCGATCGCGCGCTGCACGATGGCCGCCGCGACCGCGGAGTCGACGCCGCCGGACAGGCCGCAGATGGCCTGGCCACGGTCGACCGACCTGCTCGCGGATCTTCTCGATCTGCTCCTCGACGATGTTGACCATGGTCCAGGTCTGCCGGCAGTGGGCGATGTTGACCAGGAAGTGCTCGAGGACCTTCTGGCCGTGCTCGGTGTGCAGCACCTCGGGGTGCCACTGGACGCCGGCCAGGCCGCGGTCGACGTCCTCGAAGGCCGCGACCGGCGTGGTCGCCGTCGAGGCGAGCACGTCGAAGCCGGCGGGGGCCGCGGTGACGGAGTCGCCGTGCGACATCCACACGGTGTGCGCGGACGGTACGTCGGCGAGCAGGGTGCCCGGGTTCGTGACCGTGACCGCGGTCCGGCCGTACTCGCGGGCGCCGCTGTGGGCGACCTCGCCGCCGAGGCCCTGGGCCATCAGCTGGAATCCGTAACACATGCCGAAGACCGGGGTCCCGGACGTGAAGATGTCCGGGTCGATGGCCGGCGCGCCCTCGGCGTACACCGACGACGGGCCACCGGACAGGATGATCGCCTTCGGCTTGCGGGCGAGGATCTCGGCGACCGGCATCGAGTGCGGCACGATCTCGGAGTAGACCCGCGCCTCGCGGACCCGGCGCGCGATCAGCTGGGCGTACTGCGCCCCGAAGTCGACCACCAGGACCAGATCGTGCTCCGCAACCGCCGTCATGCGGACAGCCTATCGACGCTCCTGCCAGGGCCCGGCCGGGGAGGGAGGGTTGGCCGGGCCCTGACCGTCCACGCTTCTGCTGGACAGAGCCTGGACACGGGACCCGGCGGTGGGAGGGAGCGTTTGACCGGGTCCGCTGGCTCAACGAGAGGTCCAGACCGGCGTTACGGCGTTCTCCGAACTAACCCGGAGAGTATTTTCGACGGTTACTGACCGGCTCAGCTGACGCCGACGATCGGCAGCCGCAGCGCCCCCGGCGCGTCGTCCGGGACGACCGGGGAGACCGGGCGCGACCGGCTCGATCCGGCGGTACCGCTCGCCCAGGCTCGGGCGGGGATCCGCCTCGCCCTTGTTCGGCCAGAACGCCATCGCCCGCTCCGCCTGGGCGGTGATCGTCAGCGACGGGTTCACGCCGAGGTTGGCGGTGACGGCCGACCCGTCGGCGACGTGCAGGCCGGGGTGGCCGTAGACCCGCTGGTAGGGGTCGATCACGCCGGTCTCGGCGGAGTCACCGATGGCGCAGCCGCCGATGAAGTGGGCGGTCAGCGGCATGTTGAACGCGTCGCCGACGGCGCTGCCCGGGATGCCGTCCATGATCTCGGCCATCTTCCGGATCGCCTCGTTGCCGGCCGGGATCCAGGTCGGGTTCGGGAGGCCGTGGCCCTGCTTCGAGGTCAGGTAGCGGCGGCGGGTGCCGGGGATCCGCTTGGTGTACGTCGTGATCGAGTTGTCGAGGCTCTGCATGACCAGCGCGATGACGGTCCGCTCGGACCAGTGCTTCATGTCGTAGAGGTTCGGCGACGTTGCGGCGCTGCCGCCACATCTCGCGCAGCCAGGTCCGCCAGCGCGGCTCGTCGCCGTCGCCGTCGGTCATCACCGACTGGAGCAGCGACATCAGGTTGCTGCCGGGGCCGTAGCGGACCGGCTCGATGTGGGTGTTGGCGTCGGGGTGGAAGCTCGACGTGATCGCGATGCCCTGGCTGTAGTCGACCGTGGTGTCCGGTGCGACCACGCCGCCGATCGACTCGGAGTTGGTGCGCGAGAGGTGGCCCAGCCGGTCGGAGAGGCGCGGCAGGTGGCCCTCGTCCTTCATCCGGTGCAGCAGCCGCTGGGTGCCGAGCGACGACGCGGACAGCACGACCTGGTCGGCGGTCAGCACCCGCTGCGCCGAGCGCCGCGACGTCTTCGCCTTCGTGAACTTCACGTGCACGTCGTACCCACCGCCCGGGCGCGGGGCGATCCGGGTGACGGTGGTGAGCGGCGAGCACCTTCGCGCCGTTGCTCTCGGCGAGGTGGAGGTAGTTCTTGACCAGGGTGTTCTTGGCGTTGTGCCGGCACCCGGTCATGCAGGAGCCGCAGCCGATGCAGGTCTTGCGCTCCGGGCCGGCGCCGCCGAAGAACGGGTCGTCGACGGTCTGCCCCATGCCCGCGCCCGGGCCGCCGAAGAAGACGCCGACCGGGGTGGGGTGGAAGGTGTCGCCGACACCCATCTCGGTGGCGACCTTCTCCATCACGTCGTCCGAGGGGGTGCGGAGCGGGTTCTCGACGACCCCGAGCATCCGCTTCGCCTGGTCGTAGTACGGCGCCAGCTCGTCCTGCCAGTCGGTGATGTGGCTCCACTGCGGGTCGTTGTAGAACGCCGGGAGCGGCTCGTAGAGCGTGTTCGCGTAGACGAGCGACCCGCCGCCGACGCCGGCGCCGGACACGATCAGGCAGTCGCGGAGCGCGTCGATGCGCTGGATGCCGTAGCAGCCGACCTCGGGCCGGAAGAGGTACTTGGTGACCTCGAACGACGTCTCCGGCAGGTCGTCGTCCTCGAACCGGGCGCCGGCCTCGAGCACGCCGACCCGGTAGCCCTTCTCGGTCAGCCGGAGCGCGGTGACCGAGCCACCGAAGCCGGAGCCGACGACCAGGACGTCGAAGTCGAGACCGGGGCCGCTCATGCGCGGCCGAGCTTCTTGAGCAGCCGCAGGTTGAAGGTCATCACCTTGGCGTACAGCTCGTCGGACATGCCCAGCTGCGGGCCGAGCGCCAGCACCCGCTGGGTCGCGACCGACTGGGTCTCGGTGAACCGGAGCACCCCCTCGGCGCCCTGGCGGCGGCCGGTCCCGGACTCGCGCATGCCGCCCATCGGGGTGTCGAGGCTGGCGAAGGTCGCGCCGAACGCCTCGTTGATGTTGACCGTGCCGCACTTGATGTGGCGCGCGATCGCGCGGGCGCGAGCGCCGTCCTGGCTGTAGATCGAGGCGTTGAGGCCGTACTCGCCGCCGTTGGCGCGCGAGATCGCGTCGGCCTCGTCGTGGAAGCGGTACAGCGAGACGACCGGCCCGAAGGTCTCCTTGCCGAAGCAGGTCATGTCGGGCGTGACCCCTTCGAGGATCGTGGGCTCGAAGTAGTAGGGGCCGAGGTCGGGTCGGTGCCTGCCGCCGGTGAGCACCCGCGCGCCCTTGGCGACGGCGTCCTCGACGTGCGCGGTGACGGTGTCGAGCTGGGCCTGGGAGATCAGCGTGCCCATGTCGTTGCCCCAGTCGAGGGTCGCGCCCAGGGTCATCGCCTGGGTGCGAGCCACGAACCGCTCGACGAACCGGTCGTAGACCTGGTCGGCCACGAACATCCGCTCGATCGACACGCAGAGCTGGCCCGAGCTGGAGAAGCTGGCGCGGACGGCGCCCTCGGCCGCCTTCTCGAGGTCGGCGTCGCGGAGCACGAGGAGCGGGTTCTTGCCGCCGAGCTCGAGGGAGCTGCCGATCAGCCGGTCGGCGCAGGCCTTGGCCACGACGCGTCCGGTGGCGGTGGAGCCGGTGAAGCAGACGTAGTCGGCGCGCTCGATGATCGCGCCGCCGATCTCGGGGCCGGGCCCGGCGACGACCTGCCACAGGTCCTTCGGGAGGCCGGCCTGCTCGAGCAGCTCGGCACCGAGGAGCGCGGACAGCATCGTCTGCGCGTCCGGCTTCGTGACGACCGCGTTGCCCGCCACGATCGCGGCCAGGCCGTCGATCAGCGCCAGGTTGAACGGGTAGTTCCACGGCGAGATGATCCCGACGACACCCTTGGGCACCCGGTTGATCTCGGCGCGGGTCAGCACCGGGAAGACGCCGGGGCTGCGCCGGGTCGCGAGGTGCTGCACCGCCGTACGCCCGTAGTAGCGGGCCGTCAGCGCGACGTGCAGCGGCTCGTCGAACGCGTGCTTGCGGGCCTTGCCGTTCTCCCAGACGACCAGGTCGACGATCTCGTCCTGCCGGTCGAGCACCAGGTCGTGCAGGCGCAGCAGCATCGCCGCGCGGGCCTCGAGGGGCGTGCGCGACCAGGCGACCTGGGCCTTGCGGGCCCGCTGGAACGCCTCGGCCACGTCGGCCGGCGTCGACTGCGGGATGTGCGCGAGCGGGGCGCCGTTGAGGGGCGAGTACACCTCGGCGGTCTCGCCAGACGTCGCGATCAGCCGGGCGGTGAGCGCCGCGACGTACTCGGGCTCGAGCGCGTACGCCGCCCGCGGGTCGTGCTCGGGGTCGTGCGGGCCTTCGACGACCGGGCCACCGGCGGGATTGGGGTTCTGGGCGCTCATGCGCCGAGCGTATGTGACCGGCGTCTCCGGGAACTACCTTTCAGTAGCGGGTGTGCGGTTTTACACATCGGGAGACGTTGTCAACCGGGATCCCCGACAACGGGCCGCTAAGACTTCCTGGTGGAAGCCCGCTTGGCAGCCGTGCGTGTGGTCGAGGTGGTCCGACTCGTCCCGGCGGCGCGCTTCGTGGGAGTCCTCTTGGTGACCGCGGCCTTCTTCGCCGGCCGTTTCCTGGCGGTGCTCGATCTCGCAGATGTCGCCTTCTTCGCAGGAGCCGCCGGCTCCTTTGTCGCGGCTGCAGCTTGTGCCGCAGCCAACGCGGCCTGCGCCTTCGCCAGCTTCGACCGGCGCTTGTCGCGCGTGGCGTGGTTCTCGGCGAGCTCGGTCTCGGCGTCGTCTCGGTCATCTTCCGCGGCTCGGGCCAGCTTCTTGGTGCGCTTGACCTCCTTCGCGAGCCGCTTTGCCCGCTTCTGAGCCAGCTTCAGCGCGGCTTTGACTCGCTTGCGTTCACGGTCGACGTCCTCGTACGTCGCCGACGATGCGTCGAAGCGCGCCTGCGCGACATCGACCACCGCCGTCGCCTGATCAAACTTCTCCTGCTGGCTGCTGACTCGCTGCTGCAACAATTCGATGTCATCAGACAAGATGCGGCCCTCCGAGGTCGACGTCGTTCGTTCCGGAAAGGTACCCCCAGTCGAGGGGGTTCACCCCGCTGTGATCATGGAGCGATGACGATCTATTCCGGCACGAAGGAGTTCGAGGGCGCGACCTTCGTCCAGGCGAGCTTCAAGGGCGCCACCCTGCGATTCTCCGATCTCAGCAGTGTGACGATGCGCAGCGTCGATGTGGGCGGGCTCGACATCGACAGCCACGACCTGTTCTTCGGCAGCCTCTTCGTCAATGGCGTCGATGTGGTGCCGCTCGTGGATGCCGAGCTCAACCGGCAGTTCCCGGGCCGCGAGCTGCAGAAGGCGGAGACGCCCGAAGGCCTGCGGGAGGGTTGGGTCGCGGTGCAGTCCGCGTGGCAGGAGACGGTGGCGGGCACGCCGCCGGACCTGGCGGACGCCCGCGTCGAGAACGAGTGGTCCCTGGCCCAGACCCTGCGGCACCTCGTCCTGGCGACCGACGCCTGGCTCCGCGGCGGGATCCTGCGGGTGCAGCAGCCGTTCCACGAGATCGGCCAGATCTTCACCGGTGCCGACGAGATGGGCTTCGACCTGTCGATCTTCCGCGTGGACCCGCCGACCTACGAGGAGATCCTCGCGGTCCGTGCCGAACGACAGCGGCTGGTGACCGACTTCCTGGCCACGGCCACGGCGGAGCTGCTCGCGGAGGAACGCGAGAACCCATGGGGCGGCGGTGACTGGCGCCCCAGCGTCGGTGACTGCATCCGCGTGATCCTGGAGGAGGAGTGGGCGCACCTGCGCTACATCCGACGGGATCTCGCTCGTCTGCGTTGAGGTCAGCCCGGGATCTCCTCGGGCCTGCGCGGGTAGCGGTTTCGCTCGACCACGTTGCCGTCGACACCGCGAATGACGTGCTGAACGCCGCGCACCCGAGCCTCGTCCCGGCCGGCCTCGACAGCTTCGTCCCTGGTTGGATACTCGCCGCGTAGAGGCCCACCCCGGCCGACCGAGTTCTGCCACACGCCACCCTTGCAGTACGTCTCGATGGGTTCTCCCACCACGTTCAATCCCCTCCCAAGGCTGAACTCCCTCTAGCTCCCCGACCCGGTTCCCATGCCGCGGCCGTCCAATGCCCGCCAGCTCGCACTGGCGTCACCCGGGTCGTCGTCCACAGGTCCTGTCGTCGTGGGTACCTGTCGTCACAACCCCCGGTTCGTTACACGCGGCCGACGGCAACCGGTGATTCCCGCCAGAAACACCCGGACGGGTGAGAGTCAGAGCCTCTGGTGGGCCGGAAAGCCCGTCCACCGCAGCTCGTCGGGCAGGTGCGACATGTCGTTGAACACCACCACGGCCGGCGGCCGGTCCGGGCAGTACCGAAGGACCGTCAGAGCGGCGTGGCCGCTGTCGAGCCCCAACCAACGCCACGCCGGAGCCGCGCACGCATGGCGAACCAGCCACCCGATGGTGAAAGCGTGAGTCACGACGAGATGGTGGCTGTCGTCCTCGCCGTGCTCCGGCCCGGTCAGCAGCCGGATGGCCTCCGCCGCGAGCTCCGCTCCCTGTGCCGCGTCCCCCGACGAGACGTCGGCCAGGAATGCCGTCACCCCGGCCCGGTGCTCTGGGTCGATCTCGTCCGGCGACGGCAGGTGGGGGATGTAGTCCCCGGCGGCGTCGAGCTCGACGACCGGCACCTGGCTGCCGAGCTGCCGTGCCACGAGCTGCGCGGTCTCCGTCGCCCTCGGCAGCGGGCCGTGCTGAACCGATCCGAAGGGCACCTGCGACAAGCGCCGCCCGAGCAACACGGCCTGCTGGACACCCCGCTCGGTCAGCCTGCCGTCGTCGCCCGGCTCGGCGTGCCGTGTGAGGTACAGGTGTCGCACGGACATGCCCGGCATCCAATCACGAGCCCTCAGGTGCGGCAGAGTGATCTGCGTGGAGACCCTCGGCAGCAAGCAGGTGTACGCCAACCCGTGGCTGACGGTGCGTGAGGACGAGGTCCGGCGCCCGGACGGACACTCCGGCACCTACTGCGTGGTCGAGCGCTCCGACATAGCGCTGATCATTCCGGCGGATGGCGACCGGCTGCACCTCGTCGAGCAGTACCGGCACCCGATCGCCAGGCGCTGCTGGGAGTTCCCCTCCGGAAGCGCCGACACCGCGCTCGACACCGACGCGGCCGGGCTGGCCGCACGCGAGCTGCGCGAGGAGACCGGGCTGGTGGCCGGCGCCCTGACCCCGCTCGGCACGCTCGACGTCATGCCGAGCACGTTGAGCCAGCGGTGCCGGGTGTTCCTCGCCACCGACCTGGTCCAGGGCGCACCGCAACGGGATCTCGAGGAACAGGACATGCGGTCGGCCTGGTTCACCCGCGCCGACATCGAGCGCATGATCGGCGACGGCGGCATCACCGACGCGAAGACGATGGCGGCGTACACGCTGCTGCTCCTGCGCGGGTGACTCCGGCCCTACGCGGGCAGAGAGATCGCCGTACGGGTGGCGAACAGCCCCGGATTCGTCGCAACGGGACGGGCGAGCGGCTTCCGGACCTCGCGGTAGGCGTTCACCATGGGTGCGATCTCGTGCGGCTCGGCGCCGTGGAGGATCACCGAGTGGCAGCCGAGCTCGAGCTCGCGCTGGATCGTGGCGGCGGCGTCCTCGGGCCGACCGCGCGCCGACGCCGTCAGCCACTCGTCGGGCACGAGCTCGGCAATGCGGAGCATGGTCTCGGTGTCGGCCGAGGCATCGATGGCTCCGGCCGAGGCGGCGTTCGTGAACACCTCCGAGGTCTTGAGCCGCTCCCAGACGGCCGGGTCCCACCCGTTGACCGACACCAAGGTGTCGCCGTACGCCTGGAAGTAGGTGACCAGGCGTCCCACACCGCGCCGCAGCTGGTCCTCCTCCGAGAGGCCGTCGGGTACGGCGGCCAGGCAGGACCAGATGCGGACGGCGTCCGGGTCGCGGCCGGCCCGCTCGGCGCCTCGGCGCACCGCATCGATCGAGCTCAGCGTCGCCTGCTCCGAGAAGAACGTGTGCATGACCACGAAGTCGCACAGCTCGCCGGCCAGCGCCATGGTGCGCGGGCCGACCGCCACGAGCCCGAGCGGCGGCCCCTCGCCCAGCCCGCTCCGGTTGTGGAGCACCGGCCACTTCCCGGCCGGGCCGTCGTGGTCGAGCACGAACCCGTCGGTCCAGAGCCGGCGCAGGATGCCGATGAAGTCGCGCAGCACGGCCTCGGTGACCAGCGGCTGGCCGATGGCCTTCCAGTGCTCGGCGGCGCCACGCCCGAACGCCATCGCGTACTTGCCCTCGGTGAGCGCGTGCAGCGTCGACCCCATCGTGGCCGTGATGATCGGGTGCCGCATGTGGTGGTTGATCGCAGCGGCGGCCACGCCCAGGGAGGGCGCCCGCCCGGCGACGGCGCCCGCGAGCACGCCCGCCTCCTTGACCGTGAACCGCTCGCTGATCATGCACGAGCCCAACCCGAGCGCCTCCGCGTCCGTGGCCTCCGAGAAGACCTTGCGCGCTTCGGCGGGGTGGTGGGTGACGGCGTAGTAGGCGAGCTCGTTGAGCTGCTCCGTCACGGCGTGTAGATCGACTTCAGCTCGGTGTAGTGGGCCAGGCCCTCGGGTCCGAACTCGCGGCCGACGCCGGAGTTCTTGTAGCCGCCGAACGGTGCGGAGAAGTCCATCGTGTAGGTGTTCACGCCGTACGTGCCGGTGCGGACCTGGCGGGCGACGTCGAGCCCGGCCTCCACGTCGCCGGTCCAGACGGTGCCGGCCAGGCCGTACTCGGAGTCGTTGGCGATCCGGACCGCGTCGTCGACGTCGTCGAAGGGGATGACCGAGAGCACCGGGCCGAAGATCTCCTCCTGGGCGATCCGCATCCCGTTGTCGACGTCCGCGAAGACGGTCGGGCCGGACGTACCAGCCCGACGACAGCCCGTACGGCATGCCGTTGCCGCCGACGACGACGCGAGCACCCTCCTCCTGACCGAGGGCGATGTACTTCTCGACCCGCTCCTGCTGCCGCTGCGCGACCATCGGACCGATCTCGGTGGCCGGGTCCATCGGGTCGCCGACCTGCATGCCGGACACGGTCTCGGCGAGCGCCGCGACGACGTTGTCGTAGTTGGCGCGCGAGGCGAGGATCCGGGTCTGCGCGACGCAGGCCTGGCCGGAGTTCATCAGTGCGGTGAACTTCAGGCCCTCCATGGTCGCGGCCAGGTCGGCGTCGTCGAGGACGATCGCCGCGGACTTGCCGCCGAGCTCCAGCGAGACCCGCTTGAGCTGCTCACCGCACACTGCGGCGATCTTGCGGCCGGCCGCGGTCGAGCCGGTGAACGCGACCTTGTCGACGCCGGGGTGCGCGACCAGGTGCTCGCCCACCTCACGCCCGCCGGCCACGATGTTCACGACGCCGGCGGGCACGCCGGCCTCGTGGAGCAGCTCGGCCATCAGGTACGTGTCGAGCGGGGTCTCCGGCGCCGGCTTCACCACGACGGTGCAGCCGGACAGCAGCGCCGGGATCACCTTGGACATGATCGTGAACTGCGGGACGTTCCACGGCGGGATCGCCGCGACCACGCCGACCGGCTCGCGCCGTACGATGACGTCGGTGCCGAGCATGCCGGTGCGCCGCTCCTCCCACGGGAACGTCCCGCGCGATGCCGAGGAACGCCTCGATCTGCATCCACGGCGCGGGCGCCTGCGCGAGGTTCGCGAACGACGTCGGCGAGCCCATCTCGGCGGTGATCAGCTCGGCCATCTCGCCGAGCTTGCCGGCGTAGAGGTTCGAGAAGTTCTGAACGACCTCGATCCGCTCCTCCGGGCTCATCCGCGGCCACGGCCCGGAGTCGAAGGCCCGGCGCGCCGCCGCGACCGCGGCGTCGATGTCGGCGGTCGTGCCCTCGGGCACGGTCGCGATCACCTGCTCGGAGTGCGGTGAGACGACCTGGATCGTGTCCGACGAGGCGGGCGCCGCCCACTCGCCGTCGATGAAGAGGGTGGACCGGTCGAGCGACATGTGTGGTTCTCCTGGAGCTAGGGAGCGAGGCTGAAGAAGTCGGTGAAGCCGGAGGGGTCGTGCCGGCCGATGCAGAAGTGCTCGAACAGGCCCCAGCCCTCGGCGCCGTCGGCGGTCGCCCGCCCGACGTGGTCGACGCAGCCGAACATGAAGCGGCCCTGCACGGCCGGGTCGGCGAGGTCGTAGGTGACCCGCTCGGCGAACTTCTCGCCCTTCCACGTGCCGTGGATCCAGTCCGGGTCGCCGCCGTACCCGCCGCCGACGTGGAGAGGTACGGCGAGCTTCGACTCGACCTCGAAGACCACCGGCTTGCCCTCGGGCGTCGTGCACCGGATCGTCGCGCCGGTGGGGGTGCGGGTGCCGGAGGCGTAGTGGATGTCGACCAGCGGCCAGCCGAGCTGCTCGACCCGGCCGTCCTTCCAGACCCGCGTGCAGTCGTTGAGGGTCCGGTGCCCGTCGGGGCTCTCCTGGATGATCAGGCAGATCGCGTAGTCCTCGAACTGCATGGGGACGTAGAGCCACCACATGCCCTCGAACGGCGGGTTGGCTGGGGCGCCCGGCGGCTCGGCCTCGCCGACCGGCCGGATTCCCCAGGAGCGGTCCCGGCTGCCGAGCCAGGTCGACGGGTCGACCACGATCTCCTCGCCGTCGACCACGATGGTGCCGCTCCAGGCACCCATCTGCGCGAACCGCTGGGCGTCGAGGGTGACCCGACTCCCGGAGCGCAGCACGTGCGGCATGCTCCTGGACGACGTCGCAGGTGCCGTCCCAGGTGAGGTCGGCCGAGATGCCGTCGGTGTCCTCGAGCACGAGGCGCAGCTGCTTGAGCGGGTCGGTCACCTCGACCCGGTAGTTGCCGACGTGCGGGTTCAGCCGGTCCTGGTCCATCAGGTCGGAGAGATGCACGGCGGTCTGCTTGCCGTTGCGGGCGACCAGGAAGAAGGCGTCCTTGGTGCCGAGGTTCGGGTAGTAGCCCATCCCGGAGATCACGAAGATGTCGCCGGTGCGGTCGTGGGCGTTGAAGTACCAGCGGTCGTAGAAGTTGCGGTCGCTGCTGTTGGCGTACGCCATCGGCAGCGGCGCCTGGTGCAGCGGGAACTCGTCGAGCGGGGTGATGTCACTCATGGTCAATCCGCTCCGACCTCCTCCAGAAGTCGTTCGATCAGCGGCTTGCAGTGGAAGAGGCTCTCGATGTCCTCCGGCTTCTCGATCTCGCCGAAGTGGATCTGCCGGGCGCCGGTGCGCATGAAGACGATGCACCACTGGACGCCGTTGTAGACGTGGTACCACTGCAGGTCGCCGAGCGTGACGCCCGTGACCCGCTCGTACTCCGCCTTGAGGTCGTCCTCGTGCATGAAGTGCGGCATGCCCGGCATGCCCATGACACCGGTGATCGACTCGAAGACGCTGTGCGCGAAGGCCATCCACGACACGTCGAGCTCGCGCGGGCCGATCGCGGCCATCTCCCAGTCGAGGACGGCGACCGGCTCGAAGTCGCGGTACATCATGTTGCCGATCCGCGAGTCGCCCCAGCACAGGACGGCCTCGTCGGTGCTCGGCAGGTTGGCCGCGAGCCAGGCGAGAGCGCGCTCGACCAGCGGCGAGCGGCCGATGCCGGCCACCGCGTACTCGTACCAGTCCGTGGTCCGGGCCAGGTTCCGCTCGAGCAGGGTGTCCCCCGCGTGCCCGTGGCGGGCCGGGTCGAGGAAGTCGAACGTCGACGCCGCGTCCGGGATCGCGTGCAGGTCGGCGAGCACCTTCGCCGACGCGTCCTGCAGCCGGCGCTGGTCCTCGCGGCTCGCGTCGTGCAGCCAGTTGTCGCCGAAGTTGTAGGGCAGCACGTCCTGCGGGACGACGCCGTCGACCCGGTCCATCAGGAAGAACGGCGTGCCGAGCACCTCACCGGTCGGCTCCATCCAGCGCACGGCCGGGACGGGGACGTCGGTCTGCTCGGCGACGATCCGCATCGCGTCGTACTGGTCCTGGAGCTCGTAGTGCGCGAACACCGGCAGGTCCTCAGCGGCCGGCGCGACGCGCGCGACGTACTCGCCGTGCCGGCGCTGCCCGCCCTCGGTCCAGTCGACGTCGAGGATCAGGGTCTCGGAGGACATCCCGTTGGCGTCGACCCCGCTGTGCATGGTGACAACGGGGTCGGCTCCTGCAGGAAGCACCGTCGCCAGCCAGCTGGCCAACCGGTCGGGAAGCGTTGACGCATCCCGGCTCGAACGTTGCATCTTCAGGTCGGCCGGCGGTGGTGCTTGGGTCACGTTCCCCTCCCAAGGATCAGCTGTGACGTGAGTCTCAGCATGGGTGGAACGTGTTCTAGTTGTCAATGAGCCCAGCCACGTCGAGTCGGGAGTTCTGACGGTTGAATCGTGACTTTTGGTCACTCGAATCGGGAGTTTTGGTCACCCAGCGTCCGCCCCCTGACCAGAACTCCCGATTCGAGTCGTCAGAAGTACCGATTCAACCGGTCAGAAGTACCGATTCAACGTTGGGTCACACGATGTCGGCGACGCTCACCCGGGCCTCGTCGGCCTCCTGGTCGGTGAGCTTCAGCTGGCTCTGCCGCTCGGCCTCGACCCGCCGGAGGTAGTGGTCGACCTCGTCGGCGGTACGGGCGTCGTCCCAGCCGAGCTCGGCCGCCATCAGCCGCGCGACGGCCGGGGCGGCGCGCGACGCCGCGGTCGAAGGACTCGATCGAGATCCGGGTACGCCGGGTGAGCACGTCGTCGAGGTGCCGGGCGCCCTCGTGGCTGACCGCGTAGACGACCTCGGCGGCCAGGTAGTCCTCGGCGCCCTCGAGCGGCAGCGCGAGAGTTCGCCGCTCGGCGACCAGCGCGAGCAGGTCGTCGACCATCCCGCCGTACCGCCCGAGCAGGTGGTCGATCCGCGCGACGTGCAGGCCGGAGCGGCGGGCGAGCAGCACCCGCTGGTTGGTGCGCGTCTCCCAGTCCACGGCGCCGACCAGCGGCACCCGGTCGGTGATCGAGTCGCGGGTCGTGAGGTTGACCGTCGTCTTGAGCGAGTGCGCCGCGGCGTCGACGGCGTCCTTGCCCATCACGCGGTACGTCGTGAGCTTGCCGCCCGCGATCATCACCAGGCCAGGGACCGGCGTGACCACGGTGTGCTCGCGGGAGATCCGCGACGTCGGCTCGGACTCGCCGGACAGCAGCGGCCGGAGCCCGGCGTACACGCCCTCGACGTCCTCGTGGTCGAGCGGCTCGCGCAGGATCGCGTTGACGTGGTCGAGCACGTAGTCGATGTCGGCCCGGCTGGCCGCGGGGTGCGCCTTGTCGAGGCTCCACGGGGTGTCGGTGGTGCCGATGATCCAGTGCCGGCCCCACGGGATCACGAACAGCACCGACGTCTCGGTGCGCACGATGAAGCCGGCCTCGGAGCGGATCCGGTCGCGCGGCACGACCAGGTGGATGCCCTTGCTGGCCTGGACGTGCAGGGCACCGCGGCCGCCGACCATCTCCTGGATCTCGTCGGTCCAGACGCCGGCGGCGTTGACGACCACCCGGGCGCGGACCTCGAAATCCCGCTGGGTCTCGAGGTCGATCGCGCGGACGCCGACGACCCGCTCGCCCTCGCGCAGGAAGCCGGTGACCCGGACCCGGGTCGCGACGTGCGCGCCGTGGGCGGCGGCGGTGCGGGCGATCGCGACCACCAGCCGGGCGTCGTCGACCTGGCAGTCGTAGTAGCGGATCGCTCCGGTGATCGTCTCGGTCTTGAAGTCGGGGGCGATCCGGGCGACCTGGCGGCGGAAGAGGTGCCGGTGCCGCGGGACGCCCATCTCGGCCTTCCCGAGCATCGCCATGGCGTCGTAGAGGGCGAGGCCGGCGCCGACGTACGGCCGCTCCCAGCCGCGGTGCGTGAGCGGGTAGAGGAACGGCACCGGGCGAACCAGGTGCGGCGCCAGCCGGGTGAGCAGCAGGCCGCGCTCCTGGAGCGCCTCGCGGACCAGGCCGAAGTCGAGCATCTCGAGGTAGCGCAGGCCGCCGTGGATCAGCTTGCTGCTGCGGCTGCTGGTGCCGCTGGCCAGGTCGCGCTGCTCGAGCAGGCCGGTGTTGAGCCCCCGGGTGACCGCGTCGAGCGCGGTGCCGACGCCCACCACCCCACCGCCGACCACGAGGACGTCGAGCTCGCCTTGCCCGGCGAGTCCCTCCATCGCCGCCAGTGCGTCGTCGCGGGCCTGTGGGCTGAGGGCGCTCGACGGGCTCATGTGGCCAGTCTCGCAAACGCAGGATGCCCAATGTGCCTGCACCCGGTGCCTGGAGCCGGTTCAATGGCGCGGTGAGGACTCTGGTCGCGCTGGCGGCACTGCTTGCCCTGGCAGCGACCGGCTGTCAGGACGCTCCACCGATCATCGAGGAAGCCGTCGCCGAGCCGGCTCCGGCGACCGTCGCCACCGATCCGGCTCCGACCGGGGAGCCGGCCGAGCCGCAGCCGCGGAGCGTCTCGCTGGTCATGGGCGGCGACCTGCTCTGGCACAACACGGTGTGGTTCAGTGCGGCCGAGGACCACCACAGCACCGGCGCCGGCGACCGGTACGACTGGGACCCGATGTTCGCCGCGCTCAAGCCGACCATCGAGGACGCCGACCTGGCGATCTGCCACACCGAGGTGCCGTTCGCCGGGGTCGGCGAAGCGCCGGAGTCGTACCCGGTCTTCGCGGCGCCGCGGTCGATCGCGCCGTGGATCGCCAGCATGGGCTGGGATGCGTGCACGACCGCGTCCAACCACAGCTGGGATCAGGGCTACGACGGCGTCGTCACCACCGCGGACCTGCTGGACCGCAACGGCATCCCGCACATCGG
>CAVQTV010000004.1:0-805750 GCA_963716655.1 uncultured Actinomycetota bacterium
ATCCAGCGAGGCGGCGACGATCTTGCCGTCCTCGATCTTCGACGGGAAGGCACCGATGGCAGGGCCTTTGTAGCGAGGGTAGATCGGGTTCTCTGCAGGCGCCGTGAAGTCGACGTTTGCGGCGAGCCCGTCGCAGTTCCAGTCCTTCACCGCGTTCGCGCCGTCCAGAACGCTCTTGGCTGTGATGTCCCCCGTGATCCCGTCGGCGATGTGGTCCAGGAGCATGAAGCCGCAGTAGGCCATGATCGTCTGGTCGTCTGCGTCCTCCGGCAGGTCTGCAGAACTGAGATCCTTCTTGAGCTGGTCCACCCCAGGTGCGTCGACGTACTCGATGGGGGCGAAGGAGCGCTCGATGTAGGTCGTGTCCGTCGCGTCGCCGAGCTGCTCGAGTACGTCCTTGCTCAGGATCGTGCCGCCGTTGGCCACCATCTTGATGTCCTGGGTTGCGCCTTGCTTGTAGACCTCGGCGATCACGCGGAGTGTCGTCGCGCTGTCCATGACGAAGTAGACGGAGTCGGCTCCGCTGTTGACCAAAGCGGCGACTGGCGCAGAGATGTCCGGGCTGGCGGCCGAGATCGGGACAGTCGCGACTACGTCCATGCCGTTTGCCTCGATCTGCGCGCCGATGAAGTCCGCGGCCTGTGAGGCACCTACGACGTCGACCACGGCGATCGCCACGTTCTGGGCGTGGGCCACGTCTCGAAGGAAGTCCCCGCCGGCAGGAGCCGGGGTCGGCGGTGCCGGATCGTTGTTGGACAGCGGAAAGGACACCGGGCTGATTCCGTCAGCCTGCGTGCTGTAGAGGTTCCCGATCATGGGGATGCCCGCCGCTTCGAGGATGGGGGTGGCACCCGGGCTGTTTCCGTAGCTGCCGATCACCGCGATATAGCTGGGGTCCGCGGCCGCCTTGCGCGCGCACGCCGCGACCTTGTTCGCGTCCTGGTCGGTCACGCAGGTCTCGAGCTCGACCTCGTGGCCGGCGATCCCGAGACCACCCAGCCGGTTGTTGACCGCCCAAACCCCGACCTTGCCGCCGGCGCGCGTGTCCTCGAAGCGGACGCCGATCGCCTCGTTCTCGTCCAGGATCTGCATCACCTTGAGCGGGGATCCCTTGGCGACGTCACCGATGTTGGTGTCGAGCGCGGACTCCTTGTCCTTGTCGTCGCCCCCACAGGCTGCGAGCCCGGACGTGAGGGCAAGGACCGCAGCAACTGCGAACACTCTCTTGATGGCCATGGATGACCCTTCCGCTGGATTGGAGAACGCGCTGGAACGCGCCGACTTTGTTCGAGGAAGACCCCGAGTGACCGGCCTCACATTGGCATAGTATTAACTACGTAGCACGTGCAATGTCAATGGTCGAGGCTGCTTTCGCGGGACCAAATCCCAGAGAGATCGCGGCCGCGTCCGCGGGGGCGGACGCCACCGACAAGAGGCCGCGTCGCTCCGTGAGGGCAGCTGTGATCGGCTCGCGCCAGGGGGCTTAGAAGGAGGTGGCGCCGAGCCCCTGCTCGAGGGAGCCGTGCCCGGCGATCACTCGCCTGAGGCGCGGTACGGCGCGGGCCTGGTCGAGACACACAGCACCGGTCAGGAGGTCGCCGTCGCGGTAGAGCGCGACGAAGGGATCGCCTTCACCGGCCGCGCCGACGAAGGTTGGTTGGTGGCCTGGCAGGATCTTGCCGACCATCTGGATCTGGTGCTCGTACTGGTGCGACCAGACGTAGGGAATGTGCTCGTACGGCTGGGGATCTCCCAGGATTGTCTGCGCCACGGCGGCAGCCTGCTCGACGGCGTTGGTCCAGTGCTCGACGCGCATCGACTCCCCGTAGAAGGGGTTCACCCATCGGCAGACGTCACCGACGGCGTAAACGTTGGTCGTTCCCTCCGCCCGACAGTGCTCGTCACAGACGACACCATCATCGATGAGCAGCCCGGAGGACTCGAGCCATGAGGTCACGGGGGCCGCGCCGACACCGATCACGACGGTGTCGGCGGGCACCACCTCTCCGGTGGCAAGGTGCACGCCAGTGACTCTGCCGTCTCCTTCAACGCCGGTGACCATGGCGCCGCACTTCAGGTCGACACCTCGCCGAGTGTGAAGGCGACCAAGGGCGTTGCCGACCTCTGCTCCCAGGACACGCGACAGTGGTGCGGCACTTGCTTCGAGGATCGTGACCTCCAGACCGTGCTGGCGAGCCGCCGCCGCCGCCTCGGCTCCGATGAACCCGCCGCCCACGACGACCACCCGACGGCTCGACTCGAGCCGCTTGCGCAGCTCGACGGCGTCGTCGAACGTCCGCAGGTAGCAGACACCGGCAACCTCCGGCCACGGGAGTCGCCGCGCGGCGGCACCGGTCGCGATCACAAGCACGTCGTAGTCGAGGGAGTCTCCGCGGGCGAGGCTCACCGACCGGGACTCGAGGTCAAGAGCCACGGCCCGCTCGCCGAGTAGGTAGTCGACGTCGGGTGCTCCATCAGGGTCCGTCAGCAGGAGGGTGTCGAAGTCGGTGTCCCTGTCGATGAGAACGCTTTTCGAGAGAGGTGGCCGGTCGTAGGGCAGCATGTTCTCCTCGCCCACGACGAGGATGTCGTCCTGGCTGCCGAAGGCCCGCAGCGCGGAGGCTGTCTTGAAGCCGGCCAGGGACGCTCCCACGATCACGATTTTCATCAGCTCACCTCCTCCCTGTGCGCACCCGCACGATGGCCCCTCAGGACTGGGCGTCGTCTTTCACCATGCGCAGCGCGTGCTCGGGGCATGCGAAGGCGGCTCTGCGGACGCTGGGGATCAGCTTCTCGGGGATGTCGCCGTCGATCAGGACCTGGAGGTCACCTTTGTCGTCGAGCTCAAAGACCATCGGCGCCGCTCCCTCGCACACGCCGTGGCCGACACACGTGTCCCAGTTGACTTCAATCTTCATCTTTAAGTTCCTCTTGGCAATGCGGGCTGACCGGCAAGACCCGAGGTGAGCAAGGCTGGCTTGCCCGCCCCGACCTCGTCGTGGCTACCGATCCAGGTAGGTCTCGAGGACCCGGTGGAAGTTGAGAATGAGGCCCTCGTAGGACTCCGAGAAGTACGCCTCCTTGAGGCCGGTCGTCTTCACGCCGCGTTGGAGCTTCTCGATGTTGGAGAGATCCTGCTGTGCCACGAAGCCCCAGTCCTCGTACTCGAGAGGACCGAGGCGCTTCGGCCGCTTCTCCTTGTCGTCCTTCTGGGGCTGTCCGAGGGCCCAGAACTCGACGATGGTCTTCTCCGGGTCGGTGCCATGGGGGCGCGTTCGCTGGAGGAACGCGTTGCCGTACATGGACGTGTAGACGATGTTGGGGAAGATGAAGCCGTAGCCGCCACCACCACCCACCTCGGGAGGCGGGATATCCATCCCACGCTCGGCGGCCTCCGCGTACATCTTCTCGTTGAAGGCGCCGACATACTCAAAGTCGCGCAGCCCCTTCTCGTGGTAGAACTCGCGCATGATCGCGACCTGCCAGTCCTGCATGAGGGCAGCGTCGATCCCGTCATGCAACGCCTGGTTGGAGCTGACGGAGTAGTCGATGGCGTTGATGCCGGGCACCGGACCGGGCGGGATCCCGTTGTCGAGGATCCGCGACATGCCGGAGCTCCAGCCACTTCCGTCCGACCCGTACGTGTATATCGAGTTGTAGTCGCTCTGGTTCCAGTCATCCAGGCTGATCCCATTTGCGATCTCGGGATGCGTCTGGGCTACGTGGTAGGCCTCCATGAACGGCTCCTGGACCGTCTTCCAGTTCGCGTCGACGATCATGTAGCGCCACCAGCGCACCTTCATGTCCTCGAGCCTGATTGCCGCGGTCGCGGTCAGGATCTCGGACATGTGCTCCTCGAACGGCGCGGCCTCGGGGTCCGGGTTGATCCACACCATCCCCCAGGCGATGGCCACCTTGATGTCGACGAGTCGGAGCCGCTCAGGGTCCAGGCACGCAGGGGTGAACCCCTCGCTGGCGAACACCTTGTCGTTCGAGCCGTCGAGGTTCCAGCGCCACCCGTGGAAGGAGCAGACGATCTTGCCGGATCGATAGGAGCCGTTCCCATTTCCGAGCTCGTTGCCACGGTGACGGCAGTGGTTCGAGTAGGCCTTGATCTCGTCCTGGGTCACGCGGACCACGAGGAAGGACTGGTCGGCGATGTTGTACTCGCTGTAGTCCCCGACCTTCGGGATCTCCTCGAGCCGGCAGGCGGGCTGCCAGGTGCGTGTCCAGAGCTTCTCGCGCTCGAGGTCAGCGAACTCCTGCGTGAAGTAGCGGTCGCGAGGAACCGAGTCCTCGCCCATCTTCTTGTAGAGGCCGTCGGTGGCGCCGCTCATGCGGGCAAGGTCATCCACGGTGAGTGTCATGCGATCTCCTGTGCTCTCGGCCACCACGGTCGGTTGCCTTCCCAATGTCATTCACGTGTCGGATGTGTGACGCACATCATTGTGGGGACATAGTTACTACTATGTCAACGCTCCCGAATCGCCAATTTCACTCAGGACGCGGATTCTTGCTGCCGCAGCTCGACTCGTCTGATCTTTCCCGAGATGGTCTTCGGCAGCTCCTCGACGAAGGCGATCTCGCGCGGGTACTTGTAGGGCGCGGTGACGCTCTTGACGTGGTCCTGGAGATCGATCACGAGCGAGTCGCTGGGCGCGTAGCCCTCGGTCAGGACCACGAAGGCCTTCACTACCTCGCCGCGTTGCGCATCCGGCTTGCCGATCACCGCGGCCTCCATGCAGGCCGGGTGCTCGAGCAGTGCGGACTCGACCTCGAAGGGTCCGATGCGATAGCCGGCGGACAGAATCACGTCGTCGGAGCGGCCAACGAACCAGAAGTACCCGTCCCGGTCCTTCGTCGCCTTGTCACCGGTGTAGTACCAGCCGTGTCGGAAGACCGAGGCGGTCCTCTCCTCGTCGAGCCAGTACTCACGGAACAGCCCCACGGGCCGGGGCTCCGTCCGGACCGCGATGTGGCCCTCCTGATCAGCCTTCAGACGGTTGCCGTCGTCGTCGACGATGTCGACGTCGAAGCCTGGCATCGGACGGCCCATCGATCCCGGACGGACCTCCATCCACGGGTAGTTGGCCACCAGGCAGACCGTCTCCGTCTGTCCGTAGCCGTCGTAGATGGTGATGCCCGTCGCAGCGCCCCACACGGCGATCACCTCTGGGTTGAGCGGCTCGCCTGCGGCGGTGCAGTGACGCAGAGTGGACCAGTCGTAGGCGGCGAGGTCCATCTGGACGAGCGACCGATAGATGGTCGGTGGCGCGCAGAACGACGTGATCCCGTGCTCAGCGATCATCCGGATCATGCGGTCGTAGTCGGGCTTGCCCACGATGTTCCAGAGGAACATGGGAACGCCGAGACGCCAGGCACCGAAGAGCTTCCCCCAGGCAGCCTTGGCCCAACCGAAGTCGGAGACGGTCCAGTGCAGGTCACCCGGCCGGAGGTCGTGCCAGTAGCGCGCCGTCAATTCGTGGCCGATCCCGAGCGAGGCCTGTGTGTGAAGCACCATCTTCGGCTGTGCCGTGGTGCCCGAGGTGAAGTAGATGAGTAGCGGATCGTCCGAGCGAGTGGGCTCAGATGCGATCGGCTCGTCGACGGGAGTGTCGAAGTCAACCCAACCATTCACAGAGCCGCCTACAGCAACCTTCACCGTCAGCGACGGGCAGTGGTTCGCCACAGCATCGACACGGTCCGCGCTGTCGACATGGACGACGGCGGCTTTCGCCGTAGCCGTCTGGAGGCGGTACTCGATGTCGTGGCTGGTGAGCTGCGTCGTGCCGGGAATCGGGACGGCTCCGATCTTGAAGCAGCCCAGCATTGCGGCGTACCACTCGGCCACACGCGGTAGCAGGACGAAGACTCGGTCGCCCTTCTCCACGCCGAGCTGCCGCAGGAGGGTCGCAGCACGTGCGGCCTCCTCCGAGATCTCTCGCACCGTGAATCGCCGGACCGTCTCGTCGGCAGCCACCGCCACCAGCGCCAGGTCCTCCGGCGCGCGAGCCGCCCATCCGCCGATCACGTCCGCGGTGAAGTTGAAGTATTCGGGGACCGGCAAATGCACGTCCCGACGAGCCGTTTCGTAGGACATGGTCTCTGTCATGTCAAAGCCTCCCGTTCCGTGCGCGTCACTCGTAGGACACGACAGTGCGCAGCCCGAGGCCGGCGGCCATGTCCGCGAATCCGTCGTTGATCTCCTCGACCGGACGCCGAGCCGTGATCAGCCGGTCGAGATCGAGGCGGCCCGCGCGCCACAGCTCCAGGAACCTCGGCACGTCGCGGTGCACCAGGGAGCTACCGATGAGGCTGCCGAGGATGCGCTTCTCCTCGACCACCAAGCGGCCGAGCGGAACCGAGAAGGTCGAGTCGGCACCGACACCAACCACCACGGTCGCGCCGCCCGGCGTCGTGGCGTCGAATCCCGTCTGCACCAGGCTTCCCGCGCCCACGGCGTCGAAGGCGAAGTCCGCGCCCCTACCGTGCGTGACCTCCCTGGTCCTCTCGACGACATCGTCTGCGCCCGGGTCGATGGCGACGTCGGCGCCCAGCTCCAGTGCAACCTGGCGACGGGAGGCCACCGGGTCGGAGACGATCACCACGCCGGCCGAGGCCAGCTTGGCACCCATGACGACCGACTGACCGACGCCGCCCAGACCGAGAACGAGGACGGAGTCACCTTCCTGCACCTGGGCGGTGTTCAGGACGGCTCCCACGCCTGTGCGGACCGCGCAGCCGAGCACCGCCGCGATGTCGAGCGGGATGTCGGTGCCGATCTTGGTGAGGGCGTCAGGGACGGTGAGCACCATCTCGGCGAAACCCGCGACGCTGAGCCCGCGGAGAATGTCGCGGCCACCCTGGGAAAGGCCCGACGAACCATCGGGCAGTGGGCGCGAGAGACCATTGTTGTGGTTGTTCACGCACAGGGTCGGCTTGCCCTTGGCGCACCAGTAGCACCGTCCACATGAAGGCTTGGTGGTGAGCACCACCCTGTCGCCGGGCGCAACAGTGCTGACGCCCACGCCCACGGCCTCGACCGTTCCCGCTGCCTCATGCCCGAGCACAATGGGCACCTCGTCCGGCTGGCCCTGGATGATCCCGTAATCGGAGTGGCAGAGGCCGCAGTA
This sequence comes from uncultured Actinomycetota bacterium, assembly GCA_963716655.1. Classification (GTDB taxonomy): domain Bacteria; phylum Actinomycetota; class Actinomycetes; order Propionibacteriales; family Nocardioidaceae; genus Nocardioides. The sequence continues at coordinate 7,134 of CAVQTV010000004.1, forward strand.
CGCGACACGCACCTGCACCTCCCCCGGCCCCGGGTCTCGGACCTCGAGATCGTGAACGACGTTGAGTTTGGTCTCGCCTCGCTCGAGGATCGCTGCCTTCATGTCAGGTGCCTTTCGGGTGGGTTCAGTCGGAGATGACGGCGCGGATGAACGCGAGCGATGCCGCGGACCCCTCACGCGCCGCCTCGATCGGGAAGTAGTTGAAGCCGTGGCCGCCGCCGGGAGCGACGTGCAGGTCGACTTCGACATTCGCGGCCAGGAGCCGCGCGTGGAGGAACATGGTGTCGTCGAGCAGCGGGTCGTCCGTACCGACCAGGAGCTGCGTAGGCGGCAGACCGCTGAGGACGTCGAACAGCGGGGAGATCTCCGGGTCCCGCGGGTCGTTGGCCTGCGCGTAGAGGGAGTAGAAGTACGCCAGGGAGTCCGTGTTGACGAGGCCGGTTCTGCCATAGTGTCGCTGGCTCGGCGTCATCGAGAGGTCGAAGGCGCCATAGAAGAGGACGAGCGCATTCGGCAGCGGCCCGCCTTGCTCCTTCATCCGGCATGCTGCGCTCAGGGCCAGGTTGGCGCCGGCGGACTCGCCGATGACCACCAAGGACGGTGTCGACAAGGAGTCCGAGACGAGGTCGGCTCCGCGCTCGGTCAGGAAGGCCAGGGCGTCGAGCACGTCGTCGCGAGGGGCGGGGTAGGGGTGCTCGGGCGCCAGCCGGTACTCGACGCTGGCCACGACCACGCCGAGCTCGTCAGCGATTTCCTCGAGAGCCTGGTCATGCTCGTCCGCCGCACCGAACGACCAGCCGCCGCCGTGCACGTGAGCAACAACTGCCGTCGAACAGCCCGAAGGGCGCAGCAGCCGGATCGACGCTTTGGACCCGGGAATCTCGATGACCTCTGCCCGAGGCGAGCGGTAGAGATGACCCCCGGGCGCCGTCGCGGCCATCTGGGTGGCGAGCGCACTCCGGATCGCGTCGATGTCAAGGGGCAGTCCAGGCAGCTGAGCCATGGCCTCGTTCATGGCCAGGGCGTCCTCACCCACGGCAGCTGGGTCGAACCAGCGAGCAAGATCTTCGGTGGTGACGCTGGACATCAGTAGCGCTCGCCCCAGTGACCGGTGGGGAACCACTCCTCGAAGGTCAGGATGTTGCCGTCGGGGTCCGCGCAGTAGAACCACTCCGAGTCACCCCACGCCAGACCGGCCCTCTGGTCGTGCATGAAGATCTTCACGCCGCGACGCTTCATGTCGGCCAACGTCCCGGCGAGGTCCCTGGTCTTGAAGCAGTAGCGCATGACGCCACGCTGCTGCCACACAGGTGCGTCGGTCGGGTCCTGCAGTCCGTCCTTCCACCCCATGATCTCGAGGTGCATCTCGGACGGGTCGTCGTCCAGGCGGAAGAACTGGACCCCAGCCATGTGCGGCATGAGGGACTGGCCCCACGCGGTGACGTAGGGGTCCACGTCGGGTACGTCATGGGTGGCGTTGGCGCGCACGCTGTTGAGTGGATTATGGGAGAAGCCGAAGTCGGCATAGAAGGCCGAGACGGTGTCCAAGTCGTCTGTGTTGAGCTCGAAGTGCAAGAAGCTTCGGTCGGCGCCGAACACGGACGCCCGGCTGAGGTCCCATGCCGGGGTCGGTGCGATCTGGATCAGTTCGACGACATTGCCGTCGGGATCGAGGACGAACGATGAACGCGTGGTGCCCATCAGGCGCTCGGTGTCGGCTGGATCGACCGCGACCTCGCCTCCCGCATCCCGCACCCGATTGGTCTCGGCGTCGACGTCGTCGACCACGAGGCTCAGCACAGTCGAACCCGCCTGGTCGGCAACCTTCGGCCAGCCCGACGCACGGGAGGTGCTGGTCCGGCCCACGAGGTTCAGGTGCATGTAGGGGTCACACGGCCAGCGCAGCGAGACGGACGTGGCGTCGGGAAGACCAGAAGGATCCTGCGCCGACAGGACCGTCGTGGCTCCGTCGTGCGCCAGGCGCATGCCGAGGTCCTCGATCATTCCGATGGATGTGTAGAACTGCACGGCTAGGGGAATGTTCGACACGTTGAGCCGGATGCCGTGGATCGCGCGGGCGCCCATGAATCTCCTCAGGTGGTGGCGTAGACACGCCTCGGGTCGGAGCTCTGCCCGTGACGACCCCCGGAGACGCGCGTCACAGCAGTGCAGTGACGAGACTGCACACCTAGCGTGCACTATGTCAAGGCTTTGACCCGAGGACGCCCGCCTCCTCGGGGGCGAGGTTCAACGAAACCCAGGGCCGTCTCGTGGTGTCTTGACCCAAGGTCGCGAATGGGCGACGATTCCTAGCATTCACTATGGTCCCCCGAGCTCCAGGAGATGAGACCGTGACCGATGCGGTGGCGTTGGGCAGCAATGGGTTCGCCCATTCGGACACGCTCCCCGAAGCGGGGCAGACGATCATCGTCGAGTGCTGGGACGACGGGCGAGTTGTCCACCTGCACGGCGTTGTGACTGATGTCGTTCCGGGCGAAGGGCGCATCTCGATCGAACATCCTCCGGGGGTGGCTCGACACCTATGGTTCCCGGCCGTCGAGGCCGCCTGGCGCGAGGCCGTGGAGCGCGAGGTCGGCTGACCTGGCAGGCACCGACCTCTTGACGTGCGGACCGACAGTCCTGCACGATCCCTAGTACTTACTAGGTACTAGGGAAAGGGACATCGAGCCTGGCACCGTCAACGACTGCCGTAACGAAGTCGACGAACCACCGACGCAAGTCGTTGTCGAGGTCGCAGGTCGCCAGCAGGCCGACATAGGTGCCGATGGCGTTCCCGAGAGCTGCGTTGACGATCGCGACAGTCGGATGGTCCGGCGAGACATCGAGATCTCGGGCCATCCGCGCCGACCCGACAGCGGCAGCGGCAGCGACCTTGGAGTTGGTGATTGCCGCGAGGTTCGGGTTAGCCGCGTTCACTGCAGCCGACAGTCGGATGAGATCGAAGTCGCTGCGCGGCAGATCCGTGTCGAGCCAGCGCCTGATCACGGTCATGCCGTCGTCATCGGGGGCTGCGGCATACGCGGCGGCCAGGCTGGTCGCGAGGTCGTCCGTCACAGCGGTCGCCATATCGATCTTGCTGGGGAAATAGCCAGTCACCGTCCGAGGCGCGAGTTCGGCGGCCGACGCGATCTCCGCGATCGTGGTTGCGTCGTAACCCCGCTCAGCGAAGAGCACCATCGCCGTCCGCAAAATCAGGGCCCGCCGCCGGAGTTTGGAGCGTTCCCGCAGGCCCGTACCCAGACCAGGGGTCTCGCCAGTCGCCATCGCTGCCATCCGACAACTTTAGCGCAGACAGTAAATTTGCCGCGCATAGCAAATTTGCCTATCTTGGTGGCAACGAAATTGCACCTGCCCCTGGATCTGATGAGGAGCCCCATGACCACGCTGCTGTACAAGCTCGGCGTATACAGCGCCCGCCGATGCTGGGTGGTGATCGGTGCCTGGGTACTGCTCCTCGCCGTCGTCGGCGTCCTCGCCGGCACCATGTCCGGCGCAACGTCGAGCTCATATTCGATACCCGGCACCGAAGGGCAAAAGGCGCTCGACCTCCTCGACAAGAAGTTCCCCGGAACCGGCGGCGCGAGCGCCCGCGTGGTGGTCGCTGCTCCGGCCGGCCACACACTGAGCGAAACGGCCTACATTGCCGCAGCGGAGCAGTCGTTGGCCGAGATCGCGAAGGCTCCCCAGGTCATCGGCGTGACCGCGTTCGACCAAGCGACGGTGAGCGAGGACAACCGGATCGCCTTCGTCGACGTGGCCTACGGGGTCCCAGTCGACGAAATCAGCGAGGAAGCCAAGGAAGCGTTGCAAGCCGCGACGAAAGCAGCAACCGATGCTGGACTGAAGGTCGAGTTCTCCGGTGGTGTCGTCTCCACCACCACCGAGGAGGGAAGTTCCGAACTGTACGGAGTGCTCGTCGCCTTCATCGTGCTGATCGGCACGTTCGGATCGCTCATCCTGGCGGGCATGCCCCTGTTGATGGCGATCTTCGGCGTCGCGGTCGGACTGCTCGGCATCAGCGCCCTGTCCGGCGTAGTCGAGTTGAGCTCCACCGCTCCTGCGCTCGCCCTCATGCTCGGGCTGGCCGTCGGCATCGACTACACCCTATTCATCCTGTCTCGCCACCGACAGCAACTCCGCGACGGCATGGACGTTCGGGAGTCGATTGCCCTCGCCACTGCCACCGCCGGCGGCGCCGTCGTGTTCGCCGGCCTCACAGTCGTCATTGCGCTCTGCGCACTCACCGTCGTCGGCATCCCGTTCCTGAGCGTCATGGGTCTAGCTGCCGCCGCAACCGTAGCCATCACCGTGCTGATCGCACTCACCCTGCTCCCCGCCGTCCTGAGCCTGCTCGGCGACCGAGTCGCGACAGGCCGGATCAAGGTCTTGTCGCGTAGGCAGGATCGGATCGGGACAACGCCCACCGGCGGCGAACGCTGGGAGAAGATCGTCACAGCGAAGCCGTGGCTGACGGTCCTCGCAGGGACAGCCGCCCTCGGCGTCATCGCACTTCCCCTGCTGAACCTGAACCTGGGGCTGCCCGATGACAGCAGCAAGTCGACTTCTACGACTGAGCGCCGCGCCTATGACCTGCTCACTGAAGGATTCGGCGCCGGCTTCAACGGCCCGCTAACCCTCGTCTTCTACCACCCCAACCACAGCGACGCCGCCGCCCTCGCGGCCAGCGCCGTCCCGAAATTCGAAGATGGCGCAAACATCGCGTCGGTAGGTACGCCGGTCGCCAACCAGGCCGGCGACGTCGCCATCCTCTCGATCGTCCCGAAGTCCAGCCCGGCTTCGGACACGACCAAGGATCTGGTCAACGAAATCCGGACTGCGGCCGCTTCAGCTGAGAAGCAATCCGGAGTGAGTGCCTATGTCACGGGCCAGGCCGCAATCAACATCGACGTATCCAGCAAGCTTGCCGCGGCGCTGCCCGTGTTCATCGCCGTGATCGTCGTGCTCGCTTTCCTTCTTCTGCTGCTTGTATTCCGATCGATCCTCGTCCCACTCAAGGCCGTCGTCGGATTCCTACTGTCGCTCGCTGCGTCCATGGGCAGCATGGTGTTCATCTTCCAAGAAGGCCACATGGGCAGTCTGTTTGGAGTGGAAGGCCCAGGCCCCATCGTGAGCTTCCTCCCCATCCTCCTCGTGGGCATCCTGTTCGGTCTCGCCATGGACTACGAGGTCTTCCTCGTCTCCCGCATCCACGAGGACTACAGCCGCCACCGCGACCCACAAGCTGCCATCAGACGCGGCATGAGCAACAGCGCGCGCGTCGTCACCGCAGCCGCACTGATCATGGTCGGTGTTTTCGGCGGATTCGTCTTCGGTGGCGACCCCGTCATCGCATCCCTCGGCTTTGGACTCGCCTTCGGCGTCCTCGTAGATGCGTTCATCGTCCGCATGACCCTGGTCCCGGCAGCCCTTGCACTCCTTGGACATAAAGCGTGGGCGCTGCCCGGCTGGCTCGACCGCATCCTGCCCAACGTCGACTTGGAAGGCACCAAGCTCACGCAGGAGCGTGATTCCGCAACCATTTAGTGCCCGGTCACCACGAGTAGCGCATTCCGCACGGATTTGGCGATCACTGCGCCCTTCTTGACGGGGCAAGCGGACCCGTGCAGGATGCATAGCACCTACTATGTCACGCGAAGGTTATTCATGTCCGAGATCTTGAACGAGATGCGTTTCGACGGCCAGGTTGCCCTAGTCACCGGCGCCGGAGGCAATCCAGGGCTGGGGCGTTCGTATGCCCGCCTGTTGGCTGCTCGCGGCGCGAGGGTCGTGGTGAACGACATTGGCTCCACGGCGGGCCTGCCAGGAGTGTCGGACAACGCACTCGCTGAAGCGGTGGTCGCCCAGATCATCGCCGCGGGTGGAGAAGCCGTGGCCGACACCCACAGTGTCGCCGAGCCCGACAGCGCCAGAGCTGCGGTTCAAACCGCGATTGACAACTATGGGCGTCTCGACATCCTCGTCAACAATGCCGGGTCGTGCGTTTTCGCCGGGGCGGCGGAAATGACCGATGCCGATATGGACCTCAGCATCGACATCAACCTCATGGGTGTCGTCTGGATGTGCCGGGCCGCGCTCCCACACCTGACCGCGCGGAAATACGGCCGCATCGTCAACACGACATCCGGAGGAGCGTTCGGTGTGCCTCGACTGACGTCGTACGCAGCACCGAAGGCCGGGGTCATCGGCTACACGCGGGCGCTCGCCGTCGAGGTGCAGTCGCTGGGTGACATCAGGTGCAACATCATCGGACCCGCTGCGGGGACGCGCATGTCGAATGCGTCACTGGAGTCTGGCTCGGACGCGCTACGCACCATGCTCACGCTGGATCCCGATCTCGTAGCGCCCACCGTCGCTTACCTGGCGCACCAGAGTTGCACCATGACCGGTCAGATGCTCTCGTCGGGAATGGGGAACGTCCACCGCGACTATTTCGCCGCCACGCCGGACATCTCCGGGATCACGACCCCGGAGGCTTTGCGAGACTCGATCGATCAGCTGATGGGAACCAGCGACTCGACTGAGACCCACGCGATGGTTGGTTTCACCGAGCTGGGCGCGAAGCCTTACCGACCCCACCGGACCGACGCGTCGACCAGCGAAGCTCGGTAAGGGGCGAGGTGAAGATCGGAATACTTGGCGCGGGTCGCATTGGCGGCGCGCTCGCAGGATCGCTCACTGCGCTTGGGCACGACGTATGGATTGCCAACTCGCGCGGGCCGGCTTCGCTGGGTGCGGTGGCGGCCAGTACCGGGGCCCGCCCCGCGGGGGTGGAGGACGCCGTCAGGAACGCCGGCGTCGTTGTCGTGGCGATCCCGTTGGGCAAGGTCCCAACGCTCGACCAGCACCTGTTCTCGCTCCGCGAGACCGACGCGCCCGTCATCGACACCACGAACTACGACGTGGCGCGCGACGGCCGCATCGAGGAGCTCTGGGACGACCAGGACTTCACCGACAGCGCATGGGTCGGAACTCAGATTGGAACGCCAGTCGTCAAGGTGTTCAACAACATCATTGCTCAACGCATCATCGACCTCGCCCGACCTGCGGGCGATCCGCGCCGAGTCGCACTTCCGGTTGCCGGCGACGACGGTGCACCCAAGCAGCGGGTTATGACCCTGGTCGAAGAGCTGGGATTCGACCCCGTTGATGCCGGTTCCATCAACGAATCCTGGCGGCAACACATCGGTACACCTGGCTTTATCACTGACCTTCAGGCGGGCCCTCTGCGCGCTGCTTTGCAAGCTGCTACTAGAGACCACAACCTTGCCTACCGCCAGAGCATTCTTCCAACTGACACGCTCTGACTGAACCTCGCAACTGCAATGCACCGTTGTACGTCGATACGACTCTCAGCCGACCGCAGTGTTTCGGACCGGGGTCCAGTGGGCGCGACTCGCCTATCGCGGCGACGCGGACACCCGTTCGTGCGCGAAGTCGGGAATCGTCTTGATGTCATGGGTCAACAGGACCCGGCGCCCGCCGGCCGCCCACGAGGTCTTCATCGAAGAGGGCGCCGAACGCGGCCTCGCGGAGACGGTCCGCGGTCAACCAGTTCGTGGACGGGGAGGGCCAATATCAGCAGAGCACGAACCGTCGGCTCCGGGGCAGGAGAACGACCTCGTCGACGCCGACCTCCGAGACCGCCTCCGACCGACTGAACCGCGCCAGCCAGAGGCGCCGTGACTGCGCCTACCTCGGATCCTGCCGTGAGCCCGGACCACCCGCGTCGCAGCTCACGCGACGTCTGCCGAAGTTGCCCTCACCGGAGCGCCAGCGCAACTTCCGCCGTTCGACTGGGTGTCGCCGGTGCCTTCGTGGCGCCCTTTGCGTCCTTCGCCGTCGAGTACCTCGTTCGCGGGGGTCCGTCGAAGGCCTGATCCCGGCGTTCGCCTTTGCGATGATCGACTGGCTCGTCGCCGGTGTAGCCGCAGCCCTTGCACATCCGATCCAGGCCCAGACGCACCCGATGGACAGGTCCATGAAGATGGCTCATTGGTAGGCTCCGCAGCCTAGTTGGATGTCCTAGCATCCAATACCAGGACATCCAAGTAACTGCTTCACCTAGGTGACGACACCTTGTCGGATGCGTAGCGCAGGATCGCTAGCAGATCGGTAGCAGCTAGCACGTCGCTGCGCGACAGGCCAGGCGAGTCGAATACGTCCGCGTTGAGCCGAAGCATGCGCAGTCGCGCATCTTGAGTCTCGACCATCTGCGAGATGAATGAGCTGCATGCCATCCCGACCAGGTCATGCTCGACCTCGGCGCAGATCCCAACGATCCCTGATGGGAACTGGGCGAACGTGGCGCGCAGCCGTTTCGCATCCAACTCCGTAAGCAGCGCGTCGTCTGGGTTCTGAGTCATGTCCTTGTCAAGAATCGAGTCGGCGGTCACAGTAGGTCGCCGTTCAATGTTGCGGAGGCAGACGCAAGGAGTGTCGACCGCCAACGCTTGACGTAGCTGCTCATGTCAGGTCCGTCTCTCCAGGTGTCGTCAGCGAGGAAGAGGCTGGGCGCAGGTGTTGTGGCCCCGAGGTCTGCCAGGAGCGGCCTCAGGTGGACCTCGGCGGCCAGTGCATGGTTGATCCTGCTTCCGAGCATGAGGGGAACCGCCGTCACTCCTGCAAGCCCGGTGTCGGAATCGACATGGTCTAGGAACATCTTCAGAATCCCCGAAAAGGTCCCTTTGAAGGTTGGGCTGGCCACCACCAAGAGTTGGGAGGCGGCGGCGGCCTGAACCGCGTCGACCACGCGGTCGTCTCCCCATATGAATAGCGAGTCGCCGAGCGTGGCGACATCGATGATCTGATCGGGCTCGTGGCCGACCAGACTTGCTGCGAGCAGTCTTGCGGCGGCGAGAGTTCGAGACCCCGTTCGAGGGTTGCCGACAACGACCGTCGTTCGGAGAGTGTTGATCATGACTCGGCCCCGGCTTCTGTGGTGTGGAGCAGCAGCGGCGACCCGGCTGAATCGCCTTCGAAGGCAATTGCCGGCTCGTCGACAAGCTGGTTGAACAGGTTCAGCTCCCAGTCCAGGTATCGCGCCATCTCATGTAGGTTCCCGCGTCCGTCTTTGAAGGTTCCCGGAGGCCGATCGTCGATCTCGTGTCTGAATTGGGGAAGGTTCGTGGTGAGTGGCGCGCCCAGCTCTGCGAGCGCCTCTTCGGTGTAGGGCGCGTAGGTCGCTTCCTTACCTTGTCGGCGCAGCGCCTGCGCGACCTGCCTTGCGTCCGTGACGTCAGGCGCTGTCAGGAGCAGTCGTTCCGGAGAGGCCGCCTCGAGCAGCAACCGGTTCGCGCTGGCCCACGCGAATCCGCGAGGATGCGCTCGCAGGTAGTCGCGGCTCGTAGAAAGATCCAGAAGGGTGGCACCTTCCGATCTGGGCACGCAGGAGTCTGTGAGCGCCGGCGTCCGGTCCTGGTCGTCGCGTTCGTACATCCAGGAGCGACGGTCCCGCACTAGCGCGCTCAGATCTCGAGCCTGGGCCACGTCGATGACGAACGGATGCACTATCCCGTAAGCCCTGAGCCACCGTGCCGCGCTCGCGGCGCGGGAAAAGGACCCGCTGTCTAAGAGGCCGACGTAGCCGCCGGTGGCGCCGAAATAGGCCTCTCGGCTGTGGATAAGTTCGCCAGCGCTGAGCTTGGGGATGCCCATCAGTTCGCTGCCCGAGGCACGTACGTCAAAGGCCCACAGTGAGTGCCCGGCTGACTCCGCGGCAAGCACTGCCACAGGCATCGGCTCGACGCCGTGGTCCTTGGGTGACGTGTGGGACATCTCTGCCGGACTCTGCGGCTGTCCTGGAGCAAGGGTGCCTCCTGCGAGAATCCACGACATCGCCCCTCCTTCGAGGGCATACACGGGATTGGGTACGCCTGCATCGATCAGCGTTTGGGCTGCCAGTACCCCCCTCGTCAGGCTGATGCAAGTCGCAACGATTGTCTGGTGGGGGCTCGTGACGAGGCTCAAGGCACGGCTCTCGACGTCGCCAAGGGGCGCGTGCGAAGCGCCCGGCAGTGTGCCGCGACGAAACTCGTCCTCGTTGCGCACGTCGAGAACAATCACGTCGCCTCTAGCGTCGAGTCGTGACCAGAGCTCTTCCGCGGTGATGACGGGAGTGTGGTAAGTACGCCGAACCCAACCACCGAACGCCTTCATCTCTAGCGCGGCGCCCGAGTGGAGATCGAACCCGGACCGTCGCCAGGCATCTACGCCGCCAGCCAGCGTGCGGACCCGTAGGTATCCCAGATCGGCGAGGATCGCACGGGCTTGGGCTGCCAACACGTCGGCACCGTCGTCGACGAGGACGATAGGCGCCCCATGATGAGGTAGGAGGGTTGCGGCGCGGGACGCCAGTCGACCCAGGTCGAGGTTGACTGACCCGACGATGTGGCCGCGCCCGTGAAGCCGTGGTGTCCGCATGTCAATCAGCGCGAGTTCTTCGTGTTTGCGTAGGGATGCGAACAGGTCATCAGCGACAATCAAGCTCCCGGCACCCCCGAGATCCGTCGTACTCATGCCACGACACCCTCTGTCTGCCCGTCCAGAGTTCGGTTGAACGAGACGGGCAAGGCACTCAGCAGAGCCTTTGTGTAGGGATGTGTAGGACGGACAAAGACTTCGTCGACATCGCCGCGCTCGACGATCTCGCCGTCTTTCATCACGATGACCTTGTCACACAGGTGCCTGACGACACCGAGGTCATGAGAAATGAACAGCATTGCGACGCCAAGGGAGCTCTGCAGTTCGGCGAGCAGGTCCAATACCTGCGCCTGCACGGAGACATCCAGGGCGGAGACCGGCTCGTCGCACACGATGATCTCGGGTTCGGGCCCAAGCGCGCGTGCGATCGCGACCCGCTGGCGCTGACCGCCCGACATCTGATGCGGCCGGCGGCCCAGGTAAGACTGGTCGAGCCCGACTTTGTCCAGCAGTTCGACCACTCGTTCGCGGCGAGACATGGCCGTCTTCTCGTGCTCGGTCGCCAAGCCCTCACTGACGATGCGCTCGACGGTGAAGCGTGGGTCGAAGGAACTGAGCGGGTCTTGGTAGATCACCTGGATGCGAGAGCGGTGCGGCCTTCGGCGCCCTTCCGGGACCGCGGACCACTCCATCCCGTCGAGCAGGACGGTTCCCGAGTCCGGCTCCAGCATTCCCAGAACAATCTGTGCTGCAGTCGTCTTGCCGGATCCCGACTCACCAACTAGGCCGAGCGCCTCTCCTGCGTGGAGCTTGAACGAAACATCAGCCACTGCTCGGCGCGGTGTCCCGTTCGGGGTCGAAAACGTCTTGTTGATATCGGAGACGTCGAGGATGACGCGCTGGTCACCTGTCTGCAGTGCGCGCTTGCGGGTGACCCGCTCCGGTGTGACATGGAGCCCAGGATGCCAACACGTGACCTCGTGGCCACCTTCGATGGACGGGGCCGGCAGCTCTTGGTGGCACCGCTCATCGGCCAGTAGGCACCTGTTGGCGTACGGACAACCGAGCCCCGCCCGCGGGGCCGTCACCCGACCCGACGACAGTAGCTGGTCTCGAGGATGCAAACCGGGCGCGGCGGCGAGAAGATCCATAGTGTACGGATGCTGCGGGTTCGTCAGGATCCGTTCGGCAGGGCCTTCCTCGACGACGAGGCCGGAGTACATGACGGCGATACGGTCGGCCACTTGAGAAACTACCGTCAGGTCGTGACTGATCAGCAGAAGCGCGGTTCCATTCTTCTTGCGCTCGTTCAGTAGTTCGAGGATCTGTGCCTGCACCGTGACGTCTAGGGCCGTCGTCGGCTCATCGGCGATGAGCATGTCTGGTTGGGCGGCAATGGCCGAGGCGATGAGTGCACGCTGCCGCAGGCCTCCCGACAGTTCACCGGATCGCTGCGCGAGACGCTGCTCCGGGTCAGGGATGGCCACCTCGCTCAACAGATCGGTAACCCGCGATTCGCGTTCGCCCCGACTCAACCGATGGTGGATTACCAGCGGCTCACCGACCTCGTCCCCTATGCGTCGGAGCGGATCAAGCGAGGTCAGCGCATCCTGGAGCACGAACCCGATCTGTGCGCCCCGGACCTTGCGCCACTCCCGGGTGGAGAGTTGAAGAATCGGCACACCCCTGAGGTTGAGCTGGTCGGCCGAGACGGTCGCCTCCGGCCCAGCGAGACCGATGAGCGATCGGGCGGTCACGCTCTTCCCGGAGCCGGACTCTCCAACGACTGCGAGACACTCTCCGGCGTGCAAGGCGAAGGAAACCCCGCGGACCGCGCGAACGATGGAACTCTTTGACCCGAACTCGACCCGCAGGTTCACAACCTCCAGCACTGGCTGCTGGGCCGCACGGTCTTGGACTGCCTCTGGCATTACTTCTGACGCCCTTCGAAGCGGAGCTGAAGTTCGCGACCAACCACGCTGAGCGCAGCGATGGTGAGAACCACGGCGAGACCAGGGAACGCGATCATGGCCCAACTGTTCTGGAGGTAGTCGCGCGACTGTGACAGCATCGATCCCCACTCGGGCGCCGGCGGCTGGGTACCCAGACCTAGGAAGCTCAAGGAGGCCCCGGCGACGATCGCACCACCGATCTGGGTGGTGGCGACCACGGTCAGTGGGCCGGCGACATTGGGAATGATGTGGCGACAGATGATCCGAGGTCTGCTGACACCTAAGGCGGTTGCTGCCTGGATGAACGGGGCATTCCTGATCGCCATCGCCTGTACACGCACGAGGCGGGCGAACCCGGGGAGTGCTGCAGCGGCGATCGCGATGATGACGTTGCGCTGGCCAGGCCCCAAGAGGGCGACGATGAGAAGGGACATCAGGATCGGCGGAAAGGACATCAGAACGTCGGCCAGGCGCATCAGGGTCTCGTCGGCGAGCCGTCCGCCCATCGCAGCGAGCAGTCCCCATAGTGCTCCGACGACCGATGCGAGTGTCACAGCCCCGATGCCAAGCACGATGGAGGTCCGAGTGCCCCAGATCACTCGGTCGTAGATGTCGCGTCCCAGTTGGTCGGTTCCGAAGAGATGCTGGCTACTCGGCCCAGCCAAGGCGTTGGCGGGGTCCGTCGTGTTCGGATCCGCGGCGATCACCCCCGGGAACGCCGCCGCCACCAGGACCAGGACCACGAAGACGATGCTCACCGACAGGACAGGCCGGATCCGCATGGTCGGCAGCGCTCTTCTAGCCGGGATGCCCTCTGTCGCGGCGGACATTTCGATCGTCATGCCGGGTCCTCCTTCAGACGCGGGTCTACGAGTCGGTAGATCACGTCCAACGCAGTGTTGACGGTGACAAAGACGACTGCTGCGATGAGGACCACTCCAGCGATGACCGGGAGATCTCGGCCGGTGACCGCGTTGGCGGCCAGTTCGCCGACACCTTTGCGAGCGAAGACCGTTTCCACGACGACGACACCGCCCATCAGCTGACCGATCGACCAGCCCGACAAGGTGAGGACTGGAAGAAGCGCGTGACGAATGAGGTGGCGTGCCCGCAATCGCGTCCCGGTAGCGCCCCGAGCCAGTACCGTGAGCGCGAACGGTTGCTCCAGGCCACGCTCGAGACCCTCGCGGGTCACGATCGACAGCGCGGCGCCCACAGGCAAAGCCAGACTGAGCGTGGGCAGCACCAAGGTGCTTAGTCCGTCGCTGCCGACGACGGGAAACCAGTGGAGTCGAAACGAGAAGACTGCGAGTAACAAGACCCCGATCAAGAAGCTGGGGCTTGAGATAAAGGACAGCTCGGCCAGGTTCGCTACTGAACGAGCCCGAGGCCTTCCGGCTGTCGCGATACCCGCGACTAGGGCGATCACGAGCGCCAAGCTCGACGCAGCCACCGTCAGTGCCGCAGTCGAACCGAGCTGGCTCGAGATTGCCTCCCTCGCCGACATGTTCAGCCGATAGGACATGCCCAAGTCCGCGTGGAGCAGGCCGTTTAGGAAACTCAAGTACTGGTCGAGCAACGGCCGGTCCAATCCGTACTCGGTCCGGATAGAGGAGAGGACTTCAGGCGACGGCTCCTCGGTCCCCATCCCGTAGATGATCCGAGCTGGGTCGCCCGGCAAGACGTGCATGCCGATGAAGGTGAGCGTCGCGGCGCCCCACAACACGAGGATCGCTAGTGCGAGGCGCCGCGCTACCCATCTGATGCCGAGACCTTGCATGGTCTTACTCAGCGACCCAGAAGTCATAGAAGTCGGGCAGACCCTGGGCGTCGAATTCCACGCCCTGGACCTTGTCCGATGTGCCCATGTTGTAGCCGGGCACATAGGTCGGCATGGCGAGCGCGTCCTTCAGGATCATCGTGGCCGCCTCGTTGTAGGCGCTCGATGCAGCGACTGGCTCTGATGCCGCCCTCGCCTCGTTCAAGTACTCGTCCAGACTCGGGATCGCGGTACTCAGGAGGTTCGAGCCACCCTTGGAGATCCCGGAGGCCGTGGCGAAGTAGCGGTAGAGCCCGTCGGCGCTGCCCGTGATCTGGCTGAGGTCGAGCAGATCCCAGGTTCCGTCGATGTATCCCCCGATGAACTCGGAGATGTCAGTGAGCTGGGGCCGCTGCAGGTCGATGCCGACCTTCATGGCGTCAGCCTGGATGCCCTGGGTCAGGACGTCTCGTTGCTCGCGGACGCCGGGCACGTAGGCTGGCCACTGCAACGTCAGACGTTGCCCGTCCTTCATTCGGATCCCGTCGTCGTCCTTCTCGGTCCAGCCGGCAGCGTCCAGAAGCGAGTTGGCGTCGTCCGGGTCGTAGGGGAGAGCACTGCCCTCGGTGCTCGGGTCGTACCCGGGTGTTGTGGGGCTCAGGATGCTCTTCGCGACGGTGGCGGTGTCGAAGTAGACGCTGTTGACAAGGGCGTCCATGTCCACCGATTCCACGAGCGCCTTTCGGACGTTCTCGTCGGCCAGAATGCCGCCAGACTGCTTCAGGAAGACCGTGTAGACCAGCCCGGGGTAGAGGCCGGAGTGGACCTGGTAGCCGCTCATGCTCTTAAGGGTCTTGATGGAGTTGGGTGGCACGGCGTTGATTGCGTCAACCTGGCCGCTGGTCAGCGCGCCGTAGCGAGTGGAGTCCTCGTTGAGGAACGAGAAAGTGATGTCGTCGAGATAGGGAGCTCCGGTGTGCTCGGCTCCCTCCGGAGGTGATGTGTAGGTCTCGTTGGCTTCGAGCTCGACCTCGACCTTCGGAGTCCAGGACACGAACTTGAAGGGGCCTGTGCCGATTGGCTGGTAGTGCTCGGCCGGGGTCGCGATGGCCTTCGGGCTCTGGATCCCCAACGTGGGGGTCGAGAGGGCCTGCAGGAACTGGGAGTAGGGCGTCTTCAGTGTGATCTCGATGGTCTGGGGGTCGATCACCTTCGCACGGTCAAAGGCCGCGAGCAGCGGGGTTCCGCTGATGGACTTGGTGTCAGGGTCAAGGACGTACTCGAAGAACGCCTTGACCGAGTCGGCGTCGAACGGTGTGCCGTCGTGGAAGGTAACCCCGTCCTCCAGCTTGAACGTGTAGGTCTTTCCGTCGGGCGAGATCTTCCAACTGGTGGCCAGCCACGGGGCGAAAGTGCCGTCATCGGCCTGGAACACGAGTGAGTCGAAGATGTTGCGCCCGATGAAGGGACTGATGTCGGTTCCACTTACGGCCGGGTTGATGTTGTCGAGGCCCTGATCGATCCCGTAGGTCAGGGTCCCCCCGGAGACCGGCTGGGAAGTGGCCGCAGGTGACGAGCGGGGTGTTCCTTCGGAGTCGTCACACGCAGCGAGAGATGCGGTGATGAGCGCTGCAGTGGCAAGCGCGGCGAGCCGCCGGCGATTGTTCAAAGGCTTGCTGCTGGACATTGCGTGTTCCCTTCGTGGTTCAACCTGGGTGGCCGTTTGGTGCGCGGCAGGTCGGATCAGTTCCGAGCGCGAGCGGTGACGGCGCTCATGCCGGAGTCGCGGAACGTCTCTCGGTTGTCATTGATGCCCCATGCATTTGCGAGTAGCTCGTAGGAACGTCGTCGGTCCTCGTGGCGGTGGGTGGTGGAGATGACGATGAGCTCGTGCGCGCCTGTGGCCTTCTGGAGCACCTCGAGCCCTGCGACGACGGTGTCTGGGCTGCCTACGAACTGGGTGTCCATGCGGTCGGCGATCAGTTGACGCTCCTCCGAGGTCCAGGGATGGGCAGCTGCGTCCTCGGGAGTAGGCACCGCGATGTAGCCAAGCCCGGTCCGCAGCGCGAGGACAGAGAGGGCAATCGGCGACGCGAGTTTGCGGGCGGTTTCGTCGTCGTCAGCGGTGACGACCTCGGCAGAGACCATGACATAGGGCTCGCTGAGAAACGTGGACGGCGTGAAGCGCTCGCGATAGGACTCGACGGACCTGATGACCGTCGAGGGACTCTGGTGGTAGTTCGCCGTGAACGGTAGGCCGAGCTCCGCGGCAACCTGACTGCTGACGCCGGGGCTGCTGCCCAGCACCCACACAGCCATGTCAGTGCCTTCAGCGGGGTTCGCGTGGACGAGAGTGCCGTCAGGTGCGGTGAACTCGCCTTTCCACAGCGTGAGGAGCTCTCGGACCTGTTCGCGGTAGTCGACGACTCCGATGCGGTCACGCCACAGCAGTTGGCGCTCAGTTTGAAGCGTCGGCGATTCGGCGAGACGGCTGAGGTTTGGCGCGGAAGGAACGAAGAGTCCCTCGGGAGTGGAGCGGGGCAAGGATGGTTCCGGCTTGTGGGCTGGGGGCGATCCCGCCGCGTCGCGGGCACCGATGCGCTTTTCCAAGTCGGCCAGGGACAGCGAGCGGCCGAGACCGAGGTCGATGCGGCCCGGATAGAGCGCCGCGATACTGCCGAATTGCTCGAGAACCACGAGCGGATTCGCGTGCGTCAAGAGCACGGCTCCGGAGCCGACCCTGATTCGAGTAGTGGCCGAGGTGACCAGTGCGGTCATGACGGCAGGCGACGCGGCTGCGGCCGCCGGGCTCAGGTGGTGTTCGGCAAGCCAGTAGCGGTGATAGCCCAGAGCCTCGGCGTGCTTCGCGAGGTCGAGAGTGTTGTGAAGCGCGTCAGCTGGGACGGATCCCGAACTGATGGGTGACAAGTCGAGGACCGAGAGCGGTACACGTGTGCCTGACGTCATGGCCTGCCTTCCTTGCCTGCTGTCGGCTAGATGCCTTGCGCGGCGATGTCTCGTTCGAGGCGGATGGTCTAGAGGCGGCGTCGTTGACGTTCATGACCACAACTTCTATATAACCCCAATATAACCCGTAATGGCCTCCGTGTATAACCCCAATGTCATAGTTTCTTCGAGTAGTGCAATCAGACATGGCCGAGCGGCGGCGGCCCCTTGAGGGATGTGCCGATAGCGTCGTCGTCTGCGAGGGACGCGCCCCCAGGCCCGGACCGGGCCCCGCGATCACCGCCGAGGAGGAATCTGGATGCCGAAGATCAACGTCTACCTGCCCGATGCGCTCGCCGAACGCGTTCGCACCGCTGGTCTTCCCGTCTCGGCGATCTGCCAGGCGGCGCTCAGTGAGGCCCTCGCCCTGACGGTGAGCTGGGAAGAGGCTGTTACGGAGAAGTCTGACCTGCCCGAGCAGATCGCGTTCGATCGACCTGTCACCAAGCACCTTGCCAACGCGCTCACTCTCAGCCACGCGCTCGCTCGGTCTCGTGACAACGACGAGCTGACCACCGAACACTTGCTGCTCGGGCTCGTGGAGGAGGGCGAAAATCTCGCCCTCAAGGTCCTCGAGGCAGCCTCGATCAATCAGAAGGTGCTGGTCAAGAAGCTCAAGGCCTCGCTGCCCTCCGGGGATCCCGGAAGCGCGGATCTGAAAGTGGGGCTCAGTCCAGCGGCGGAGCGAGCCATCGATTGGAGCGCAGAGGAGGCTGCGGGGATGTCTCGTCCCTTCATTGGCAGCGAGCATCTGCTTCTCGGTTTGCTGCGGGACGAGACGGGCGGTGCCGGCCGTGTTCTTCGCAAGATGGGACTGGAGATTGGCGCCTCCCGCACCGCTATTCGGAACATGCTCACCGGCAGCTCGTTCGGGCACTGGAACACGGCCGCGATCCAGCAAGTGTCCGTCGAACGACGTCTTGCTGACCTCGTGGATAAGGTCGATTGGATTTACGCCAGCATGCGCAAGGAACAGCCTGGTACTGACTGAGGCACCGGATACCGGTTGCCTCATGGGATGAGTAGGCTCTTTCCCACGGTGCGGCGGGCCTCCATGTCCGCGTGAGCCAGTCGTGCGTCGCGCAATGAGTGCTTGGCCGCGATCAGCGGATGCAGTACCCCTTCTTGCAGCAACGTGAACAGGGTCCCCGTGTGCTCGAGGAGCGCGTCGCGGCTGCTGATGTGGTGGGCGAATACCGCGGTGGGTACAACGATGTCACCTGAGACCTCTTGGCGAACTTCGTCCGGAACGCGGACGGTACCCCCATATGTGACCAGCGTTCCGCCCTGGCGAACCAGACGGCCCGACTCTCGAAACGTCTCGATGCCACCACTATCGAACGCAGCATCCACGCCCCGGGCGCCGGCGATACCTTGGACTTCCTCGGCAAAGTCGGAGCCCTGTGCCACCAGGACGTGGTCGGCCCCGGCGGCACGGGCCGCAGCCGCCTTGTCGTTTCGCGAGACGAGGCCTATGACGCTGACGCCTCGGGCGCAGAGAAACTGGGTCAACAGTTGCCCGACGCCTCCCGCGGCGGCGTGCACAAGTGCGACTTGTCCACGCTCCAGGGGTGCGAGGACGGTGGTGAAGTAGTGTGCCGTGATGCCTTGCATCATCATGCTTGCTGCGCTCTCCAACTCGACACCATCGGGGACGTGAACAACTGAGGTTGCCCCGAGGGCAACCTTCTCGGCGTAAGAGCCGGGTCCGTACACCCATGCCACCCGGTCTCCCACCTGGAAGCCGCCGACGCCGGCGCCGATTCCCGTTACCGTTCCGGCGCCCTCTACCCCGGGGATAAAGGGCGTGATCCCGTGGGCGGGTCCATTGGCGCGCTCGCCGATGTCCATGAAGTTCACGCCCGCGGCGTCGACATTGACAACGATCTGACCATCGCCAGCCTTGGGGTCTAGGAGTTCGCGGAGCCTAAGGACATCGGGGCCGCCTAGCTCCTCGACGAGGACTGCATGCATGGGGGTTCCTATGGGGCGAAGTCGATATGAATCCCGAGTCCAATGAATCTGGTCGAAACCTCACGGCTCTGCGGGACACGCGGCACAAGCTGGTGATTGGACTATCGGGTCCAACCGTAGGTCCGTAATGTTTCAGACGTGTGAAGGACCTATCCACCTCCCGAGACGACCAGGAGGCTCACGAGTGGGACGAGGATGACGATCCCGGTCGACCCTGCCCCCAGCAGAAGTACCCGGGGTGACAGACTGCGCAGATCGCGTCCCTGTAGATCGAGTCCGAGCCCGAACATCCCCGCGGCGAGCAGTGTCGTAGCCAGCGTCGAGGCAAGGGTCACCATCAACCCTGGCACCAGGCCGGTGGACCGCCCGAGCGCGGCGAGAAGGAAGCCCGCTACGAACCACGGGACACGTAGGGAGGACAGCCCATTGCGCGTGTCTGTCGTGACACGCGTTGCATGCAGGGCGATGACTGGCGCCAGCAGGACCACCCGGGCGAGCTTGACGGTCGTGGCGGTCGCCAGGGCTGTCGGCCCGATGATCGCGGCGGCGACGACGACCTGGGCGATTTCGTGGATGCTCGCGCCAGCCCAAATCCCTGACTGTCGGGCACTCAAGTCGAGCGCTCCGGCGGCCCAAGGCACGATCAGCATTGCGATCGAACCGAAGACCGTGACCAGGGCAACAGCCACGGCCACACTGCGGTCTCGTGGTCGCGTGCTCTCGGCCATCGCCGCCACGGCAGCCGCACCACAGATGGCGAAGCCGGCAGCGACGAGGTCGACGAGGTCGGCGTCCACCCGTAGCAATCTTCCAAGCCGTCGGGTGCCCAGGAAGGTCGCCGTGACGGTGGCGGCAACGACGGCGAGGCCAGCGAACCCGATGTCCACAAACGCCGAGAGGGATACGCGCAGCCCCAGGACAACGATCCCGAGCCGCAACATGATCTTGGCAGGTCCGGTTGTGGTCCGCTGTACGGAGTTCGCTGGTGCGACGTTCGACGTTACGGCACCAATGCACAATGCCAGGAGGAGTGGACTGACCCACGCGAAGTTCAACCCCACAAAGACGCAGCAGGCCGCCACTGCCAGGGGGGTGGCCGCAGCCACCCACGAGACCTTTCGTGCGCATGAACTGACTACCTGGCCGACGGACACGCCCAAATGCTCTGGGCGGGCGCCGCGTCCGGGTAGATACCAGGATCAGTGGGGTTATAGTTTCAAACTATGGCCCCGGAAGTTGATGTGGAGACACTGCGGCTGTTGGTGGCAATCGAAGAGCTCGGCAGCATCGCGCAGGCCGCCCGTCGAATCGGGATTAGCCAACCTTCCGCCAGCGCCCGGATGCGTGAGTTTGAGACTCGGTGGCGCCTCGAGATCTTGTCCAGATCAACGCGAGGTTCAGAGCTCACCCAGAGCGGTCAGGCAGTCATGGCATGGGCACGGATCGTCCTTCATGAGATCGACCTGATGCGTGCTGGCCTAGCGGCCCTCGCCCATCAGCAGCAGACGAGCATGGCGGTCGCGGCCAGTTTGACCGTCGCCGAGTTCCTGCTGCCCCGTTGGTTGGGCGAGCTGCGCACCAGGCGACCCGACATACACCCGCGCATGAGGGTCGTCAACAGCGACACCGTCATTGAGATGGTGCGGGATCGCCGCGTTGAATTGGGCTTCATTGAGGCGACGGCATTCCCGGCCGACCTGCACAGGCGAGTCGTCGGTCGCGATCGTCTGGCCATCGTCGTTCCTCCCGAACATCCGTGGGCGCTGCGGTCCACGCCCTTGACGATCGAGGCGCTGCGGGCGGCCGAGTATGTATTGAGAGAGCAGGGCAGCGGAACGCGGAGCACGTTCGAGGCGGCGCTGGGCGACTTGCCTCGCGTGGCGCTCGAGGCGGACTCGACTCAGGCGCTCGTCGGGGCCGTACGGGCTGGCATGGGCCCAGCAGTCGTCTCGCGACGGGCAGTCATGCACGAGATTGAGTTTGGTCACCTCGTCGAGGTGAGCCACGATCTGGACCTCCGCAGGCCGCTGACTGCGATCTGGAGCCCCAGCCACCCACTGGTTGAGGTTGTCCGCGAATTGGTCCGGATCGCCCGCACCTCGGACCAGGAAGCAAGGTAGCGGACCGTCTCAAGCGGGATTGGCGCCGCGGATGCCCGGTCAGTCGAATACGACGAGTGACCGGATGATGTTGATGTCACCGAGGTCGTCAAAGACCTTATTGACGTCCTCGATGCCGAACGTGCGGGTCACTAGGGCGGCGGAGTCAAGCTGGCCGGACTCGACGAAACGGGCATAGCGACGCAGCTCGGCCTCGAGGTTGTAGTCGCCCGCGTGGGATCCAAGGATGCGTCGCCCGGTCATCGCCAGGGTGTTCGAGGGGATGGTGACCGTCATGTTTGCGGTGGGGATCCCCATCAGGACGGTGGTACCTCCCCGGCGGCTGGCCGATATAGCTTGCAGGTAGGTCTCGGGCTTCCGGACGGCTTCGAAGACGAAGTCGGCTCCGCGGCCTCCCGTCAGTTCTCGGATGCCGTCAACTACATCGATGGCGTCGGGGTTGATGGCCGTGGTCGCCCCCATCGACATTGAGGCTGTGCGTCGTTGCAGCGCCGGGTCGACGGCCAGGATCTCGGTGGCGCCTGCAATCTTGGCGGCCTGGATTACGGAAAGTCCGACAGGCCCGGTCCCGATGACGGCCACACTGGCTCCGGGCTTTACCTGGGCGGTGTTCATGACGGCCCAGAAGGCTGCGCGGATTGGGCACCCGAAGAGCGCGAGCTGCTCGTGGGGCAGTCCGGTATCGATCGGGATGACCGCCGTCTGTGACGTGACGATCATCCCGGCGAGGGTACCGAGGTCTAGGTATGCGGCCACCGGGTTGCCGTCACCTCCAACGAACCGGTCCTGCGCGGGCAGCTCGGACGGGCTCTCGCAGTAGATGCTCTGAGACCGTGTGCAGTAGAAGCAGGTACCACAGCCCCTGCCGGGAGAGTTCTTCAGCACAACCGTGTCGCCGACCTTGACCCGCGATACGCCCCTCCCTATGGCTTCGACCACCCCGACACCCTCGTGCCCCAGAACGACGTCGACCCGGGCCTCCGGGCCGCCAGCGATCACGGACGCATCGCGTCCGCACACGTCACTGACTGTCATTCGGATGGTCACGTCGTAATAGCCGGCGTCTGCGAGTGTGAGGTCTTCGATGTGAAGGGGCGCGTTGGCTTCGCGGACGACGGCAGCGCGGGCAGTAAGTGGCATGCGACCTAACCTCCTGCAAGGGACGATCCCAATATAACCCCAACATACCCCCAATCCTTCCGGCTGAGGGAGCATTGCGTCAGTTGGCTGACTGCTGTGTTGTTGGACGCGCTGTCAGGCACGGCTCCGCGTGAAGTGGATGGCAACGCGCGATGCCCATCCGACGGCGTATTCCCCTCGGGTCGTCTGCTTGGTGTGTTTGGGGTCCGCGATCCGAGGGATCTCGGCCGGCACCGCGATCTAGCCCTCGCCTCCTGCATCCACCCAAAACTACCCCAACTGGACTTGACAGTCCAGTACGTCACGTGCACGATTGGACCTGCGGGTCCAGTAGGGGGCCTGCGTGGTGCGGTCAGGCAGACCGATCAAGGAGGCAGCGAGATGACCGAGGACGCAAACGTGACAGGCGATATCGAAGTGCTGAAAGCAGTGGAAGAGATCCGTCGACTTGAGGCCCGCTACGCCCGCTACGCCGACGAGAAGCGCTGGGCAGACATGGCCGGACTGTTCACCGTGGATGGCACGTTCACACCGCAAGACACCGACGGGAAACCGCTGGCTGTGATGTCCGGACGCCAGGAGATCGTCGACAGCATGACCGCGGTGATGAACGGTGACGTGAGTCCGATCCACCTGCTACTCACATCGGAGATCGACATCCTGTCTCCGACGACCGCGCACGGCATCTGGGCAATGGCCGACCTGATCTTCCGCAACGACGATCCGCCAGTTCAGGCGGATGGGACGTCTGACATCCCGGCGTTCAAGACGATGCGCGGCTGGGGTCACTACCACGTCGACTACGTCAAGATCGACGGCGCCTGGTACTTCAGCAAGCGGGTCCAGACCCGCACCCGACTCGAGTTCAACAACTAGACCCAACTAGACCAACTAGACCCAACTAGACCTAGACCGCCTCGCGCGCCACGGCCGATCGCGGGATCCGCCGTGCGGCCCGACGCCCAGCCGTCCCTGAGATACAGCGAATCTACTCATTCTGATTGGAGTGTCATGACTGACAACAGCACGGGCCGTTCGCCGCAACCGTTCACCATCGATGTGGCCCAGGACGTCTTGGACGATCTCCAGACGCGCCTGAAGGCGACCCGCTTCTTCAACGACCTGGACAACGAGGAGGAGTACTACGGCCTGAGTACGGAGTACATCAAGCCGCTGGTCGAGTACTGGGCCGACGGGTTCGACTGGCGTGCGGCCGAGAAGCGGCTGAACGGCTACGACCAGTTCAAGGTCGAGATCGACAGCACGCCCGTGCACTTCCTTCGCAAGCCCGGTAAGGGCCCGAACCCGACGCCGCTGCTGGTCCTGCACGGCTGGCCGTGGCCGGGTGAGTTCAGCTACCCGCTCATCGACCCGCTGACGGATCCCGCCGCCTTCGGGGGCGACCCGGCCGACGCCTTCGACGTCATCATGCCGACCCTGCCCGGCTTCGCGTGGTCCACCCCCGTCACCAGGGGCGACCTGAACTACTGGAAGATCGCCGACATCCTCCACACCCTGATGACCGAGGTCCTCGGCTACGAGAAGTACGGGTCACTGGGCACCGACTACGGCGCCCTGGTCAACAGCGCACTGGGCCACAAGTACAACGACAGCATCATCGCGCTGCACTACGGCCACGACCTGATGCCGGGCATGTTCCAGCACGACCGCCACTGGGACCTCACCGCCGGCGAGCCGATCCCCGCGGACGCCTCGCCGCAGCTGCGCTCGGAGATCATGAAGCTTCACTCGACCTACGCCTCCCACGTCGCCGTGCACATGCTGGACGCATCGACGCTCACGCACGGCCTGAACGACTCCCCGATCGGGATGCTCGCCTGGCTGCTGCAGCGATGGAAGAAGTGGAGCGACAAGAACGGCGACTTCGACGCCGTCTTCTCCCGCGACTTCATCCTCACCCAGGCCACCGCCTTCTGGGTGACCCAGTCCATCGGCTCCTCCATCCGCATGTACCGCAACACGATCCGCTACCCCTGGACACCGCTGCACGACCGCCAGCCGGTAGTCGAGCCCCCGGCCGGCTTCACCTTCCTGCTCGGCGACGTCTACCCCCCCGGCGTCACCACCGTCGAAGAACGCATCGCCGCCTTCGAGAACGGCCCCACCCGCAGCACGTTCAACGTCATCAACGTCAACGCCCACCCCAAGGGCGGCCACTTCGGCCACTACGAAAACCCCGACGCCTACGTCGGCGACGTCCGCGAAACCTTCCGCAGAGCGCGCTGACACCCCCGCAACGTGAACCAGCACCAACCCCGTGGGTGGGGGCCTGGGGCCGCGAGCACCATCGCCGCGCCGGTCGCAGCCTCCGAAAGCTCGCGCTGACAACCGGGCACTCCGGTCTTCTGCGCGCCCTGCGCGGTGACCAAGGATGACCAGTACAGGACCCAGCCTGCCTCTGCCGCCGAGGTCCGCGTGGCGCTGGCGTCGGCACGGCGCTGAGCCACGAACGCCTGCCGGCTTCGGCTTCGGCTTCGGCTTCGGCTTCGGCTTCGATCGAAACTCGCCCACGTTCGAATGTGTGAAAGGAAACGAAGATCATGCGCGCAGCAGTCGTGAAGAAGTTCGGTGGATCCGAGGCTGTCGAGGTCTTGGAGGTCCCCCTCCCGGAACCAGGTCCTTTGGAGGCTCGCATCGAGGTTGCGGCCGCCGCGCTCCATCCCGCCGACACCGTTGTGCGGGCCGGGGTCTTCAGGCCGTTGGAGGAGGTCGAATACACCGGTCTCGATTTTGACGCTGCCGGGACGCTCGACGCGGTCGGCCCGGGTGTCCCCCTGAAGGTCGGAACCCAGGTGATCGCGTTCGATGCCCCCTTGCTGCGCCCGACGAAGGCCCAGGCCGAATACCTTGTGACCGACCTCAACTCCATCGCCCCCGCACCGGAGGGTATGGACCTGACGCTCGCGGCGACGATCCCTCTCAACGCGATGACCGCGCCACAGGCTCTGGACTATCTCCCGCTTCGCCCCCGCGACACCCTGCTTGTCACGGGTGCCGCGGGGGCCGTTGGTGGCTACGCCGTCGAGCTGGCCAGGGCGCGGGGGATCGTCGCGCAGATGCGGCCTGAGGACGAGGAGTTTCTCCGCGGTCGTGCCAGCCGGTTCGTATCGACCGGCACCAGGCCGTGAACGACGACGTCGTGCTGGCCGAGCAGATCCACCATCTCGGGCTCCCTGGCGGCCCAGTCGCGCCGGTCATGATCCTGGCCGTTTACGAACTGCGCGAGGGTCTGATCACGGCCCGGCGGGACTACACCGACCCCATTTGCGCCGCCGAACTGCTGTGCGGCTAGCAAACCTCAGCACCCGCGCCGCCAAAGTCCGCCCACAGCCGGGCGACCTCGCATCTCAGCGCAGACGCGCAGACGCGCAGGAGTGTCCGCATCATCGAATGGAGCAATCATGTCCTCCCTGACAGGGAAAGTCGCCATCGTCACCGGATCGGGATCCGGCATCGGTCAGGCCACCGCCGACGTCCTCGCCGAACGCGGCGCCTCGGTGGTTGTCGCCGACATCAAGGCAGAGGCCGGCGAAGCAGTCGCTGCCGGCATGCGTGAACGGGGTCAGCGCGCGCTGGCGGTGGCCACTGACGTCTCGGACGAGGCGCAGGTCCAGCACCTGGTCGACACCGCTCTCTCCACATTCGGTGGCGTGGACATCCTGCACAACAACGCCGCGCTGCTCTCACCCAACGTCATCGCCCGCGACACTCAGATCACCGACATCGATCCGGCGCTGTTCGAGCGTGTGCTGCGGGTCAACGTCATCGGCTACACCCTCACCGCGAAACACGTCATCCCCCAGATGATCCGCCGCGGAGGTGGCGTCATCATTAACACCAGCTCAGCCGCCGGAGTGCTCGGCGAACTGATCCGCCCGATGTATGGCACCTCGAAAGCCGCGATCATCGGACTGACCCGCAACATCGCCACCGAATACGGCAAACAAGGTATCCGCTCGGTCGCGATCGCACCCGGGATCATCCTCACCCCCTCTGTGCAGGCCACGGTCCCACCCGAAGCACGCGCAGCCATCACCCGCCACTCCCTCACCCCGCGGGCAGGGCTCCCCACCGATATCGCCTACGCCGTCGCGTTCCTTGCCTCCGACGAAGCCGGGTTCATCACCGGCGTCACCATCCCCATCGACGGCGGCCTCACCGCCCACTTCCCCACCTACGCCGAAGAACTCGCCGCCACCACCCCAGTGAGTCAGTGACACCACCGATCAGCAACCCAGCGTCAGGAGCGTGCATGCCGCATCACCACGCCATCATCGTCAACCACCCAGGCGGGCCCGAGACCCTCACCTACACCCAGATCGCCACACCCACCCCCGGCCGCGGCGAGCTCCTGGTCGACGTCGCCGTAGCCGGTGTCAACTTCATGGACACCGGCACCCGCACCGGCCAGAACGGACCCGGCCCGTTTCCAGTCACCCCCGGAGTGGAAGGCGCCGGACGGGTGCTCGCGCTCGGCGACGGCGTGACCGATTTCGAGATAGGACAACGCGTCGCCTGGCAGTTCGCGTGGGGCAGCTACACCGAAAAGCTGATCCTGCCCGCCAGCCAAGCCCTGCCCGTTCCTGACGACATCGACGACGACA
Source organism: uncultured Actinomycetota bacterium (assembly GCA_963716655.1). GTDB lineage: Bacteria > Actinomycetota > Actinomycetes > Propionibacteriales > Nocardioidaceae > Nocardioides. Next base: position 34,171 of record CAVQTV010000004.1, read on the forward strand.
CCGCCGCGAGCCTGCTCATGCAAGGCCTCACTGCACAACACCTCGTCGACGGCTACCACCCGGTCCAGCCCGGCGACACCGTCCTCATCCACGCCGCGGCCGGGGGCGTGGGCCTGCTCGCCACCCAGATGGCCCACCGGCGCGGAGCCCGCGTCATCGCCCGCGTCTCCAGCCAGGCCAAGGCCGCCGCGGCGCGCGACGCGGGCGCCGCCGCGGTCATCATCGACAGCGTTGGTTCGTTCGCCGAACAGGTCCTCGCGATCACCAACGGCGTGGGTGTCAACGTCGTCTACGACGGCTCCGGCACAGCCACCTTCGCTGACTCCATCAAGTCCCTCGCGGTTCACGGCGTCATGGCCTACTACGGCAACGCCCTCGAGGTCGTCGCGCCGGTGGAACTGACCTCACTGCCCAACAGCATCCGAATCGGCTACCCCAGCGTCTTCGACCACGTCCGCACCCGCCAAGAACTCCTCACCCGCACCCGCGAACTGTTCGAGCTGGTCCGCACCAGCCAGCTGAAAATCACCATCGGCGCTCGCTACCCACTAGCGCGTGCCGACCAGGCCCACACCGACCTGCAGGCCCGCACCACCACCGGCAAGCTCCTGCTGACCCGCTCCTGAGACAAGTCACTGACCCCAGAACAAGGAAACCTGAGAGGAACGGAGCCTGCCCCGGTAGCCCGGGCACCTTGATGTTTCCCGGTCTCATGGACGCGCGGCTGTGGAATGGCCGGCTCGGAGTGGATGGGTGTTCTCGAACTCTATGGGGCTCATCCAGTTCAGGGCCGAGTGCCGCCGGCGGCGGTTGTGGAAGCCTTCGATGTACTCGAAGATCGCATTCGCTAGCTCGACCCGGGTAGCCCAGCGCCGACGGTTGAGCAGCTCGGTCTGCATGCGCCCCCAGAACGCCTCGGCGACAGCGTTGTCGTAGGGGTCGCCGACCGTCCCCAGTGAGGGCAGCAGGCCAGCTCGCTCAGCGCGGTCGGTGAAGGTCCAGGACGTGAACTGATTGCCGTGATCGCCGTGAATGATCGTTCCCGGGACCTGGCCGTGGGTACCGCGGGACTCGATCGCCATCCCCAGCGCCGCGGTGGCAAGGTCCGCACGCTGGCGTGAGTCGATGGACCAGCCGACGACCCGGCGGGAGTAGGCGTCGATGACCACGCAGCAGTAGACCTTGCCCTCGCGGGTCGGGTGCTCGGTGATGTCGGTGACCCAGAGTTGGTTCGGTCCGTCGCGACGGAACTCGCGCTTGACCAGGTCGCTCACGGTGAAAGCCGGTGGCACCCGCTTGGCACGGCGACGTAGCGGCAGCCCGACCAGTCCGGCCCAATGCATGAGCAGCGCCACGGTGTTCCGGCCGACGCGGACGCCGTGGTGATGGATCAGCTCGGCGTGCACCCGGTTGCTGCCGTAGGTCTGACGTGACGCCTCGTGGACGGTGCCAATCAGGTCGGTCAGCCATGCGTGTCGGATCGCACGCGCCGAGGGCGGGCGGTCACGGGCCTCGTAGAAGCCCGATCGCGATACCCCGAGTGCCAGGCATGCCTTCTTGACCGGGACCCCGTCAGCGGCGAGCTCGCAGACCAGGCGGAACCGCTCTTTTGGGGGCACCACCTCCTCGACCGCGGCCGCGGCCTTGTGCAGGATCTTGACCTCGTCCTCGAGCTCCCGGATCCGCTGATTCGCGGCGGCCAGCGCCGCCGACTCCGCCGCCGCCGGCGTGCGCGTCTTCACGCCGCGAGCGATCAGGTCCTTCGACTTCCAGCCGTACAGACACGACTCGGCAATCCCGAGCGCGGCGGCAACCTCGCGGACAGTGCGATCCGATTCGACCAGATCGATTGCCCGACGACGGAACTCGGGCGGATAGGGCTTCGGCACGCTGCATCGTCTCCTTCGATGCTCGCCGAGCCCAACAACTCCACACCCGCGAGTCCGGGGAACCGGGGGAACATCACTCCGCCTCGTCGGCGCGGTGCTGGCCGAACAGCACGACGAATGGGCCAAAGGCCGCCGCTACCTCGGACTCGACCTCCTGACCCGATGCCGAACCGCCACTGACCCCGCCACCGAGACATCCAGCGAGGAGGTCCCCAACCCACTGGCCATCAGCGCCTGACCCCCCACGAGGGATTACGCCGTCGTACACCACTCTGCTGGACGTCATTACCGTGGCCCCAAACCGCATGTACCTTGAGCCTTCCAACGGTTGGCGGTTCCAGCTGACTCCTCTGACCGGTGGCTGTTGCCGCGGGCCTACTCGGTTGCCATGCGTTCGGCAAAGACTTCAGCTGCCACGCCGTAGCCTTCGAAGGCTCGGGCTACTCCGGCGTACGCGGCGATGTGGATGAACGCTTCGACGAGCTCCTCCGGCGAGACTCCCTGATTCAGGGCGATCCTCAACTGTCAATCGCAGCGGTTCTCGTGTACCGAGTGAAGCGGTCACGGCGACGGACACGAGAGCCCGCGATCGTGCGTCGAGACGGTCGGATCGGGGCCAGGAGTCACCAAAGGCGTGGACCGTCGCGATCCGCTTGAAGTCCTCTGCGTTGCCAGGCTCGCCGTCCTGAGGGACCAGGAACGACTCGAGCCTGAAGCCGAGCATCTGTTCGGCGGTATCCAGCGCTCGTGCGTATTGCTCTTCGGTCGACTCCATCGTTCGTGCTCCTCACCTGTTCATGGACCTCTAGTCGATGTCGAGGGTCTCTGCGCGTGCCGAAACAGGCAACACATGATCGTCACCGAGGTGTCACTCAGCGACGTCGCCGCCGCGGTTGGCCAGGATGACGGCGCTGAAGACGATCAACGCTGACGGACTGCTGATCGGGTGCGTGGCGGTGGCCAGCAGGACCGGAGGTTGCCCGACTCCGAGGTAGGCGACGATGAAGAACACGGCGAGAACCCCGACGGTCGAGCCCGGCTCGGCGGTGGTGATCGCCACGCCGAGGGCGGCCTTGAACAGCAGCCCCGCTCCGGCACCGGCGATCGCCGATCCCAGCAGGTAGAGGGAGAGCGACGGGTTGTAGAGAGCGACGACAACCAGCGCCATGCCGACGGGTACACCGATGAGACCGAGGGCCAGCATCCGAACCACGGCCAGTTTCGGGAACAGCGTCTGGGCGAGGGCGGAGGCGCAGAGAACCACGAAACCGGCCAGTCCCCAGATGAAGGGGGAGCTTTCGTGCAGCTCGCTGTGGACGATGAGCGAGCCGACAGGGGAGAACAGCCCGATGATCGCGAATGAGCAGAACGCCACCGCCGCAGCGCCAGTGAATACGGGAGAACAAGCGCTACAAGCGTTGACGATGTACTTCGCGGGACGCATCCCCCCCGATGACCGCCACGATCACTTACGCAGACCGTGTGACGCTCCCAGACCGTTTGGCTGGGGCGGGTGGTTTGGCTCTGGGTGTTTGTGGTGGTCGGCGCATCGCGTTGAGGGCCTCGCCGAGGGCGGTTTCGAGGTAGCTGATGCTGTCGGTGGCTTGCATCATGAGGACGCCGCCTTGGATGGCGGCCAGCACGGCGGTGGCGGTTGCGTTGACGTCGATATCCGCGTCGATCTCGCCGGAGTCTTTCAGGGCCTGTACCCCGACGGCCAGATGTTGGGTCCAAGTGTCGTAGAGGGTGCTCACAATCGCGCGGGTGGCGGGTGTCGCCTTGCCCATGTGGGTGGTCAGCGCTGTCATTGGGCAGCGGTCGCGCTGTGCGTCGTATTTCTCGATGACGCATCGCCGCCACGCCTGCCACTTGCGCCAGCTGGTCAGATCACCCAAATAGGGCTGTTGATCTGCGATGACCTGCTCGGCCTCGTGCACCGCGACCGCTAGTAGCAGGTCACTCTTTCCACCGGGGAAGTAGTGGAACATTTGGCTTTTGCTGGTCGCGGTTGCGGTTCCGATGTCGTCCAGGCCGGTGTCGGCGACGCCGCGCTCGCGGATGAGCGCGGCCGCGGCCTGCACGATGCGTTGTCGGGTCGCCGCACCCCGCGCTGTCAAAACCCGCTCCATACGTGCAGCATATCGGGTGTTCTGGTCCGGGCTGGTCCATTGTGTGTCGGCCGTGGTCGCGGACGGCATCATTGTCGTGGATCGAGGTCGACGATGGGGATGTCTGGCACGTCGAATGCTCCGGTGAAGGCGCCGGCGTATGCCTCGTGGGTCAGTCCGGTGTGCAGTTGCTCGTGCAGTAGCCGACGCCACTCGAGGGTGAGAGCCGCGCGGGTGCCGCGCAGTGTTGCCGGGGAGTAGCTCGCCCATGTCGTGGCGAGTTCCCAGGCTCGGGGCAGCAGTGCCTGCTGCGGGAGCACCTCGCCGACGACGCCGTAGTCGAGGGCATCCTGGGCGGTGAGCACCCGACCGGTGAGCAGGAAGTGCCTGCCACGGTTGAGCCCGAGCAGGGTGGTCCAGATCGTGTGCATCCCGTCGGCGGGCGGGATGCCGTTGAGAAAGTGTGTGGCGTCCTGGAACACGGTGTTCTCCGTGGCCAGCACGACGTCGGCCAGCAGAGGTGTTTCGGAGTGGGTCACGACGGGGCCGTTGATCGCGGAGATGACCGGCACCTCGATATCCAGAAACGCCTGCAGCAGCCGGACGCCGTCGGTTCTGGTACGCAGCCAGAAGTCGAAGATGTCCGGGCGCATAGTGGCCACGAAGCTGCCGTAGTCGAACTGGGTCGCGAACCGTTCACCCGTGCCGGTCAGGATGACAACCTTGTTCTGGTCGTCCTCACCGACATCACGGAAGGCTCGGCCCAGGTCCCGCAGCGCCGGCTCGGTGACGATGAACTCGGAGCCCTCATGGTGCAATGTCATCTGCAGCACGCCCGCACGCCGCTCAAAGCGGATCGAGGGGTACTTGTCCTCATAGTCAACCAGAGCCGGCATGGCGATCCTCTCCTGTAGTTCCCGCAGGCGTGCCGCGAGGCGTCATCTCTGACGACCGTTGCGCCGTATCCGACGGCGTATTCCACTCGGGTCGTCTGCTTGGGTGTTTGGGATCCGCGATCCGAAGGATCTCGGCCGGCACCGCGATCTAGCCCTCGCCTCCTGCATGCCACCCAAAACTACCTCAACTGGACTTGACAGTCCAGTACGTCACGTGCACGATTGGACCCACGGGTCCAGTACGGGCAGGCGGGACCGGGCTTGCGTGGGCCAATCGTGGGAGACGTCGTGTGACACGGTCGCCGGCGAGGGACTCGATTCGGGAATGGACTCAACGGTCCAGTCGTTTGACGGTTGGGCACACGCCTGAACACTGACTCCCGAAAGGACGATCAATGAGCACGCAACAGGTTGAGGCCGACGGAGGGCCGCCCGAGCACGACGAGGGCATCGATATCCACCCGCTCGCGTTGGGAACCAACACCTTCGGGTGGACCGCTGACGAGGCCACTTCGCACCGCATCCTCGACGCCTTCGTCGCCTCCGGGGGCAACCTGATCGACTCCGCTGATGGCTATTCGGGATGGGTGCCGGGACACACCGGAGGCGAGTCCGAGACCGTGATCGGCTCCTGGTTGGCCGCCGGCGGACCGCGCGACCGAGTCCTCATCACCAGCAAAGTCTCCGGCAACCCCAACCATCCCGGCCTGAGCGCGCGGAACATCGCAGAGGGCATCAAGCGGTCGCTGGAGCGCCTGCGCACCGACTACTTGGACGTCTACTACGCCCACTTTGACGACCCAACCACTCCTCTGGACGAGACTATTGCCGCGTTCGAGGACCTACGGCGTGAGGGGCTCGTCCGGCAGATCGGCCTGTCGAACTACAGCGGCGCACGGATCGAGGAATGGATCGAGGTCGCCCGAGAGGCAGGCGCCGCGCTGCCGAGCGTGCTGCAGCCGAACTACAACCTCATCGCCCGGCTGCCGTTCGAGGACGAGATCCGCCCAGTCGCCGAGCGCAACCAGCTCGTCGTTGTGCCGTACTTCGGACTTGCCTCCGGATTCTTGACCGGCAAGTACCGCACCCCGGCGGACCTGGTCGGAGTCGCCCGCAGCGGGTTTCTCGCGCCGTACGCCACCCAACGAGGCTTCGCGATCGTCTCGGAACTCGTCGCAGTGGCGGACGACCTGGGCACCGAACCCGCGACCGTCGCGCTGGCCTGGCTCCGCCGCCGACCTACGGTCACTGCAGTCCTGGCGAGCGCCTCACGCCTCGAACAACTCGGCCCACTGCTCGACTCGGCGAGCCTAGAGCTCCCGGCCGACCACGCCGAACGGCTCACCCGAGCATCACGAGCCCCCAGCTAGAGGGACGTCGAACCAAGAACTCGCACGCGGGGCCAATAGAGATTCAGCATGTGTCCCGCTATCCAATTCCTCCCCGAACGCCGTCGCGCGTGCTTGGAGGCATTGGCATGCCTACCCTGACGGACTACCAGGATCGGCCAGACAGCTCCTGGCTTTGTGCTGGACTCGATGTCGATCTCGTGGCTGAGCAACTGGTGCAGGGCCTGTACGTCGTCACCGGAGCGTGGCCGATGCGGACCGCATAGATCTGGACTGCACAGTCCAATCGTGGGCTATCCGGATTTGGACTGTCAAGGCCAGATTTGGCCGGAGTACAGCCCCATAGGGCTAGTCCTCGACCCCTGGGTGACGACCCTTTCTTCGGGGGCGAAGTCAGTCCCATGACGAGGTCGGCATACGGGCAGTTCTCACGACCCGCGTGTCGTCGGTCTCGATGCGCCGGTTCCTCCAGACCGAGCCGCACGGTTCGTGGGTCACCGAGCACGGAGACGATCTCTGCCGCAACTTGTCCGCAAAATTCTCGCAAAGCGTCCCTGATCGGTCACCAATGCCAATCGACGTTTATGCAGGTCGGAGGCCGTTTTCGCCGACCTTCAGGACCCGCAATTCATGCGATCTTCGTTCGCCCTCAACGTGAGCCCTCGCGCTCGCACTTGGGCAGAGCGCTAGCAGGCGTGAATCCAGGCACTGGGTCGGAAATGAGCTCGTTGGGCGTCCCAAACAAGACGTCGAACATCCGCCGGTGTGAGTCGAGTGCTCACGTCGTGAATTGCCGGCGGCCCATGGGATCGGGGTCCGCGATCCGTCGGCATTGGGCCGGACGCTAGGGCGACCCAGCTTGTCAATCCCGGTGACCGATGAGTAAGAGACGCAGATCATAGCGGCGGCGCGAGTCCGCAACTCCGGTCGACGATCGGGCGCATTGCAAGTCCTTTCAGCGGGATCCGCAACTCCGTGAGGACCCCCTGCCTAAGCGGCGTTGCCCCGCAGGTCTCCCGGAGATGTCCTTCTGGACGAAAGCTCCTTCGTCCTTCGGACGACCAGTGCCGCTATGACCTGTGTCTCTTACTCGCTAGTCACCACCGCTAACGGCGTGGCGCGGCTCTAACGTTCGGCCAACTGCCGTGGGCCAGAGAACCCCAAGGACGCGAGTTCGTTGGCATACGCGACTGGCTTCCCGTCCCTCCCCTCGTCCTGGGCGGCCAGACGCAGTGCCTGACGAGCCGGTTATCACGACCTTTGGGTCGGGTTGCCGCCATCGGACCGAGAGAACGTTGTGAGTAGGAAAGCGTGGCCCAGATCCACGTGGCGACGGTGCCACCTGACCTTGACCTGGCTCTTCTGGACAAGTTGGTCCGCATCGTCCACGCCGCCACCGGCGAACTTCTCCGCGAACTCGTCGTCGACCCGTCCAAGGACTACCAAGGCACCGGCCGCCCACCCGGCCCCACACCCAAAAAGAAGTGAGCCGGAACCGACATCCGTCGGTTCCGGCCATTCCGATGTCCTGAGACATCACAGTGGAGCCGCCTGTCGGAATCGAACCGACGACCTTCTCATGCGAGTGGATTGGGCTTAGGTCGTGGGATCGCACTTCTAGCAGCAAGGGCGCGCTCCGCAACTCCTCGCTGGCTCAGACGCCGACTGGTCACTGTTGCCGGGGCGGAATCGGCGAATCCCCGTGTGTGCTGCAAGTAAAGAGCACTTGATGGCGTCCCACAGGCAGAGCAGAACCAGCAGATTCAACCAACTCGGCGCGCCCCTTCCGATCGCGACGGAGAGCGCATGGGAGACGCAGACGAGGAGGACAGCAATGCTGATGAGCGCAGCACTGGATCGGATGGTCGGCCGAGATGCGCGGACGCGTTGGATCAGAATGTTCGATGGTGCGAGTACCAGAAGCAGTCGTTGGGCCAGTACCACGACGGCGATGACAGGTAGTGCGACAAGGAGAAGCATCGGAATCTCCAGGAGTTTGGGTGGGTCAGTGCCGTCCTACCCCCGCAACCCCCGAATGGCGGGAAGAGCACGTTGTTCTGTGAGCAAGGACGCAGATCGCGTGGCTATGGAGTCGAGATGGGTCGTAAGTGCCTGACCGGAGGTGGCTGCAGTCGGTCTCGGGCACCCAGGCCGGCTGCTGTTCGTATCGCTGACAGCGCACGTTGTCGTTCGGCGCGCTGCGTATCGCTACGAGCACCGCCGCCTAGTGGCAGGTCTCCGGTGACCTGGTACCGGTCGCGGTACGCCGCGACCGCCGATGCAGCGTGGATCCAGCGCTCGCGGTCACCGAGATTCGTCGGCTGCTCTCCGAGCCGTCGGGTCCAGGGCGATCCTGTGGCGATGGCTTCCTCTGCTAGGGCCCTGGCGCGGGACTCGATCAGGGCCGCGCGTTCATCGATCGCCTGGCGATACTCCCGGCTCATCTCCCCGAGCGGTTCTGGGATGAGCCCGGCGATCAACCTCGGGCGCAGTCGGCAGCCCCGCGGCGGCGATGCGGCCACCTGGTCGATGCGGTAGCGGAGGACGGCTGCGATGTCGTCGGCGTCATCGAGCCCGTGCTGGCCGACGATTCGTGGAACGAGGTGCTCGAGATCGTGGTGGTAGGCCTCGGCCCGTCGCAGGGCCGCCGCGAGTGGGCCGAACGCGGTCGACTCGAGGACGGCGGCGTGCTGTTCGGCCGTTAGCCCGGAGCGTCGCAGGAGGTCGACGAAACGGCGGTGCTGAGCTTCGGCGGCGATGGTTTCGAGTTCCGCGGCGAGTCGGTCGATGCCGCCGTGTAGCTCGTACTCGGCTTCGATGTTCTGGTGTGCGGAGAGGCTGACGCCGCTGTGTCGGAGGACGCCGAACAGCACGGTTCTGGCGGTGACGTCGTCCGACTCGGGGGTTGAGTGGGTGTCGTCGGGCTGGTCGAGGGCGACGTAGGCGATGTTCGATTCGCGGCCGCGGCTCATCGAGACGTAGAGGTTCTCGCGAGTGGTCGAAGCGGTGACGACGACGTGGGATGTGTCGACGGTGACGCCCTGGGCGCGGTGGGCAGTGACGGCGTATCCGAGGTCGAGGTGCCGCTCGACGTACTCAGCGGGCAGGACGGCCTTCTCCCGGCGTCGCCGGTCCAGGCGATCGACGACCACCGACTCGTCACGCCGGATGTCGGTGATTTGCCAGCGGTCACCGTTCTTCACCCAAGCCCCGGACATGGTCCGGATAGTGCGGTCGTTGCGGCGGGTGATGACGACGTCGCCGACAGAGGCTCGGCTGCCGTCGGCGAGGTGGACCTCACGGCCGTCGACGGCGCCCTCCAGGGTCAGCCGCTCGGCGCGGGCGCGCTCGTTGAGCGCGCGTACGGCGGAGGTGGACTCGGTCACGAGGACACTCGACCTGCCGGCGTTTGTGTCGTCTCGCCAGGCCTCGTAGGCGGCGTCGATCATCTCGTCGGTCAATCCTTCGCGGATCCGGTCCTGGCGGGCGTAGGTGGAGATGACCTCGACCTCGCCGCGACGCAGGGCGAGCGACGCCTGCTTCTCCCACTCGTGCGTGAACCGATGGATCTCGGTCAGCTCGGGGGCGTCGGCCCGCCGGTCGACGAGCAGGGCGAAGGCTCCGCCGGCATCGACGGACTGCAGCTGGTGCGGGTCCCCGACGAGCAGAACCTTCGCTCCGGCCCCGGCGGCGATCCCGGTGAGTCGGTCGAGTGTCGTGGTGCCGGCGAGCGTGGCCTCGTCGATGATCACGAGTTGCCCGGCCCGGAGCTCGGTGCGGCCGTGGTCGTACTCGTGCAGCCACTTCGCGGTGTTGTCACAGGCGATCCCGAGGTCGTCGGCCAGCGCCTGCGCGGCCGCGGCGGACGGCGCGAGTCCGATGACGCTCTCCTGCCCGTGCTCGACGATCCATGCCGAGCGGAGTGCACTCATCGCGGTCGTCTTTCCTGCCCCGGCGGGACCGACGAGCAGGTCGACCTGGCGCCCCGAACCGGTGATGCTCTCCAACGCCGTCCGCTGTTGGTCGCTGAGCGGGCCCCGTCCGCGACCGACGACTCTGGCTAGGACCGGTGGGCGCACCCTCGGTGCCGTGCGCACCTCCGCGCGGTCCAGGAGCCGGGCCTCGGCGTCGATGACTGCGGTCGAGGAGTACTTCACGCAGTGACGCGGCCGGAAGACGCTGGTGCCGTCCTCGCGCTGGAACCTGACCGGGCTGATGGCCAGCTCGGGCGGGGTCAGCGACACCGAGCGGAGCTGGGCCGCGTCGACGACCATGCCCACGACGGCCTCGCGGTCCGCGGTGCTGGCGAACCGGAGGTCCATCGTCTGCCTCGAGGCCTCCGCCAGCAGGTTCCAGTGAGTCCACACCGAGCGTTTGAGGCTGACCGCGGCAACGACGTCGGCGCCGATCGCCTCGATCGCTGCGAGCGGAACGTCGTCGACCGTGAGTGACCGGTCGGGTGCGCGGAGCAGGTTCGCGGCCCATACAGTCGGGTCCGAACCTATCCGCTCACCGGCCCGACGCCGCCACTGGTCCGTCAGGTCGGCCAGCGATCGAATCTCCTTCGGCGGCCGGGTCGCGAGTGTCGCCTGGGCGCGGAGCTCGACGATCCTCTTCTCCGACGGTCGCCGCCCGTGAGCCGCGACGTAGTCGGCGATGAGCTCGTCCTTCTTCAGCTCGATCTCGCGAGTCCGGCTGGAGAACTCCCCGATCAGGTCCTCGCCGACACCGGCGATCTCCCACTGCGGGTTCCGGTCGGCGCCTCGCTGCCGCAGGTCCCACTCGACACCGAGCTCACGGGTGAGCCGGTCGGCGAGCAGTGCGTTGTAGTGCGCCGACAGTCCGGTCACCGAGGCGAACACCGGCCGGCCATCCAGGCTGCGCCACCGGCCGTCCAACAGGGTCAGCACCCGGTTCGCGACAACCTTCCTGGCCTGCTACGACGAGATCGCCTCCCCGTCGGCGCCGATCGCGTGGATGCGTGACTTCGCCGAAGCACGACATCGGTTGCGGGAGTGGGTGGCCACGTGCGGGACGCGACTCGACCGCGACCGCCCCACCCGACAGAGCACGTGGCCCGGCGAAGTCGTCCAGGCCGCGAGTGGCGAGGTTGAGATCCACGACCGTGCAGCCGACTTCGACGATTTCATCCGCACCGACGTACTCCGCCGCCGGCGCACCCAGGCCGTCGTCGACCACCAGCTCCTCGGCTGATCCAGAACGCGCTCCGCGGTCGCCTCGACACGGCCTGTCCACAGGACCGGCCGCGACGTGACTCGTTCGGACTGAGCCACCCGACCATGTAGGAAACCCGTGGGAGGTCACCATGCAGCTGCGACACGCACGCGCTCTCGCCTTGGCCCGCACCTACGTGGGCTGCGCTCGCCGACCGGGCGGACGACGAGGACGTGGCCTCAGCATACGAACACGTCCTCATCGAGCTCGACCGCCTGCACGACGACCGAGGCCCCGACATCGAACTCGACACCGTCACTGGTGACAGCGGACTCTGGTTCGAGCTCGCCATCGTGGCGATCGCGAACCTGATCCGGCACGGAGTCGATCCGCTCAGCGTCGAGCTCATCTGTTGGATGCTCCTCGACGCCCACACCGCCGACGCCGGCCCGGGCTGCGGCTGATGTACGCCGAGACCGGCGCCGCGATGCGTGCGGCGCTCGCCGAACTGCTGCGGCAGCACCGTGTGCAGCAGCGACTCGGCGACTCGCCCTCGCAGCGAGCCGAGGCCGGGTTCCAGATCCGGCGGTACCGTCATACCGTCCTTGCTTGGTGCAGCCAGGCTCTGGACTCGGTCAGCCCCTTGACGTTCTCCAACCAACCGACCGCGCGGGCCAACCCGTTCCGTGTCGCTGCCGCCGGCTACGGCGCCTCGCCCGCCGGAGAGCTCGCTCGCGCCGTCGACCTCGCCCTGGCCCACGACACGGCACCGTCGGCGTCCCTCGAGCAGCTCACCACACCCGCTGGCCACCGGCATGTGGAACTGTGGCGTCAAGTCGCTCGGGCGGCCGCCCTGGCCGAACACGACACGGCACCTACGATCGCGTCAACCATGACCGCGCCGCAGGCCCAGGCCGTCGTGGCGGACGTCGCTGCGATGGTCCAAGCGTTGGTCGTGCTCGACCAGCGTCACCGCAACACCCCCGAATGGCAGTACCTGGCCAAGAGTGGTCGTCTCGGCTGGGCGGCCCTCGCCGCGGCACTCGACGTCAACCTTGGTCAGCCGGACTACACCGTGGACAGGCTCGGCTGGCGCCCCCGAGTTAAGCCGATCCCCGGACCCGCAAGACCCGGCATCCTCGGGGTGCTCCAGGCCCAGCACAACCTCGCCGTCAAGCTAGGAGCATCGCTCCCCAGCGCGGTCAACCTGCGCTACGTGATCGACTCCCAACGGCTCCTCTCGCGCCACCTCGTTCCGTTCGCGGGACGGATCGACAGCCGGCTCGCCGAACACTGGAACACCCGCGCGGACACCTACGCCGAGCTCCAGCGACAGTTCCGCAGCATCAGTGGCCTCCTCGGACGCGGCGGCGGGAGTGCGGCTGCGGAAGGCGCTAACGCCGTCGCTCGTCTGCGGAGGCTGCCGGCCGACACCATCGTGGAACCCCGGGTCCTGGGAGGCCTCCAATTGCTCTTCGACCGACTCGATCAGCGCATCGCCGACGTCATCGAGGAAGGCATCACGCGGGGCGCGTTCGTTCAGCGAACTCGACTCCCCCGTCCGGCCGAAACAGACGATCTCGTCGCTACCGCGCGGGACCACCTGACCCCGCTTGAGCCCACGCACAACGGCGATCTGGTCGACGCCCTCCGCAGTCTCCTCCCCCGTCGGAGCCAGAGCCAGCCGACGGCTAAGCCAGGCACCACGCGTGCCGGCCTCCACGCGGCACTCGTTCATCGTCCTGAGCGTCGTACGGACGATCTGAGCCTTTGACCTACGTGAGCTCTCGACCAACTGGCCTCGTGTGGGGCAGCTCGGACCCATCGCGGGCGCTTCATCCGGCGGAGGCAGCCGTTCGAACCAGGCTCGAAGGCTCCCAGCCGAGCGCGTGCAGGGAGTCGGCGATGTCGTCCTTGGCTCCGGAGACGTAACGAGCAATGGTGAACTCGGCCGACTCATGACCGGCCAACGTCGCGACTCGCGAGGCCGGCTGCTTGAGGTCCTCCAACTGCCAGGTCACGAAGGTGTGGCGCAGCGAGTGCCAGGTGAGCGCCCAGGAGCGCTGCTTGCGGGTCTTGTTCACGCCCCAGGGCTTTACCTCGTCGATGTAGGGCCAATTGGCGGCGAGCGCCGCTGGCTCGAAGACGTCGCGATGGAAGTTGCCGCCAAGCAGCCAGGTGCCGCGTTCGGAGGGGAACAGCAGTCCCTTCGGGTTGGTGCCGGCAGCCCGCTCTGCCGCGATCTCTTCCAGGCGGAGGTTGATCGCGTCGGCCAGCTGGAATCCGGTCGGCGTGATCCGGGGATAGGTGGTCCATCGGCGCTTGTTTCCCTTGGGGGGCGCGAGGTGCGGGCCGCCGATCGTCTCGAGCCGCCAGAGCACCCGGACCCGGCCGTCTCGGTGGACGGTGGTGTCGTCGAGGACTGCGAGCTCACCGCGGCGGATCCCGGAGTACGCGGCGAGTTCGACAGCGAGCGCCCGCCAGCCCTTCTGTCCTCGGCGACGACGCACGGTCATCGATTCACGTAGCGCGTTCACCTGGTCATGGGTGGGGCGCTTGTTGCGGGGCACGAACTCAACTCGGCCGTCGCTCTGCTCGACGACTTTGACCGCGCGAGCGCCGTGCCACCACACCGCAGCGAGGTCGATGACCTGATTTTCGAGCAGGTAGTCGCCTTGGCGCAGAGCACCGATCAGTGAGCGCGCGGCCCTGCGGACATTTCTTCCTCGGACTCGGTGGGCGCCAGGTTCACCGCCTGCTGAAGGTGGGATCGACGCAGGTCGAGATGGCGGGTGGTCCCGAACACCGGCCTGAAGTAGCGCTCGGCGTAATAGGTCATCGTCTTGGTGTGCGACTCGCCCCAGGACCCGCGGGGCTTGGGGCGCTCCGGCGAGAGCCAATAGTCGATCCCCACCGACGTGCGCTGCTCAGTCCGCGGCGTGGCCCCGGCGAGGATGAGCTGTTCCCGAGCCAGCGCCTTGGCCCAAGCGCGGTCGAAGAACCTGCCAGCCGTGGTGCCCTCCTGGGGGTTACCCCACACGATCCGGTAGTAGGGCACCGACGCCGTGGGCGCGTAGACCGCAACCAGCCCGACCGGGGTGTCCCAGGCTGCCTGGTCGTCGTTGGGGCGTGTGGGATCCTCGGTCGGGTCGTAGGGGCGCGGTCGTGCCACAGTCACTGCTCCGTGCGGGCGGGGACATTGCTGTTGGACGGCACGGCACCGGGCTCGCGCCGCTCGCGCCGCCTAGCTCGTGGTCGCGGCATGGCCTGCGTGGCCACCGGAGGCAGCGGTCCACCGGCCGCAGGGGAACCTCGACGCACGTACGCCTTCTTCGGTGCACGTCGGGCATCGATGTAGGCGAGCACCTCGTGGGCATACCAGCGGTAACACGAGTCAGACATGACCAGAGGGTCGGGAAAGTCCGGATCCCGGGTCCGGGCGTAGGCCGTCGTCCGCCGGACCCGGAACAGCGCGGCGATGTCGTGGATGGTCAGGAGGGCGGGCAGCCCGTCCTGGAGATCGGTCGACGTGCTCACATCACGCAGGTGCGCAGACCGTGCCGGCGCGTGCCAGACCTCTACGAGTACCCGGATCGCCGAGCCGGACGCAGGCAAGCCGTATGGGAACCGTATGTGAACTGCCCGTCCCGAGCCCCTGAGCCGCAGGTCAGCGCGATGTGTGCAGCCGCCTCCTAAGCGAAAGGTCGCCAGTTCGACTCTGGCCTGGGCACCCACCGTCGACTACAGCAGCCGGCTCCCCGAACGCGAAAGGCCCGCCAGTTCGACTCTGGCCTGGGGCACCCACCGTCGACTACAGCAGCCGGCTCACCCGAACGCGAAAGGCCCGCCAGTTCGACTCTGGCCTGGGGCACCACCGTCGGCTGTAGCAGCCGACTCCCCCGAAGGCGAAAGGCCGTCACGCGCTGAGCGTCTCGAACCGGATCCCCGCCGCCTGCAGCCGGGCGAGCAGGTTGTCCCCCATCGCCTGCGCCGTGGTCACCTGACCGGCGGTCACCGGGTTGTCGTCGAAGGCCAGGCAGAGCGCGGACTCGGCGAGCATCTTGGCGGTCTCGTCGTACCCGGGGTCGCCGCCGCTGACCCGGGTGTGGACGGTCCGGCCGTCGCCCTCGCCGACGAAGTCCACGGTGAACCACGACTTCGCGCGGCGGCTCTCGTCCGGGCCGTCGCCCTGCTTGATCCGGCTCAGCGCGAACCGGCGCAGCGGCGGCACCTGGGCGGTCACGAACATCCCGGCCACCAGGCCGGTGGAGCCGACCGCGGACGCGAGCCTCTTCATCCCCACGTAGTGGGAGTAGCTGAAGTCCGGGCCGTACGACGCGAGCGCGGCCCCGCTGCGGGCGACCACCATCGGGTCGATCGTCGGCAGCGGCAGCAGCCAGTAGCCGAGGTCCGGGTCGCGGTGCGGCTTGCCGCCGATCGCCCGCGACTTCCGCCCCTCGGGTCGCGGCTCGGCCTGCCGGCGCTCCGTGTGGACGGCGCTGGACCGGCGGGTGCCCGCGAAGGCGCCCATCGCGGAGTGGAACGTGCCGCCCGAGAACATCGCGGCGACCCGGACCACCCCGCGCAGCCGCACCGGCCCGGAGGCTGCCAGCTGCTGCACGGCGTACATCGCGCCGAGGTCGTGCGGGATGGAGTCGAAGCCGCACGCGTGCACGATCCGGGCGCCGGTGCGCTCGGCCGTCGCGTGGTGGGCGAGGTACATCAGGTCCACGAACTCCGGCTCGCCGGTCAGGTCGACGTAGTCGGTCCCCGCCGCGGCACACGCCGCGACCAGAGGCTCGCCGTGGATCAGGTACGGCCCGACGGTCGTGATCACGACCCGCGCCCTCGCGGCGACGTCGGCGAGCGACGCCGGGTCAGTGGCGTCGGCGTGGAGCAGGGCGAGGTCGGCGGCCGCGGGGTCGACGTCCTGGAGCCGGCGCCGGACCGCCTCGAGCTTGTCCGGGCTGCGGCCGGCCAGCGCCCAGCGCAGCCCGGCCGGGGCGTTGCGGACGAGATAGTCCGCGGTCAGCCCGCCGGTGAAGCCGGTCGCGCCGAACAGGACGACGTCGTACTCGCGTGCCTCAGGCATGTCCTCCACTCTGTCAGAGCCGCGACGTACCCTCGAAGCATGTGCCGCAACATCCGACCGCTCAACAACTTCGAGCCGCCGGCGACCCGCGACGAGGTCACCGCAGCCGCCCTCCAGTACGTCCGCAAGGTCAGCGGGACGACCAAGCCGTCCCAGGCCAACAAGGAGGTCTTCGACCAGGCGGTGCGCGAGATCGCGCACCTCACCCAGCACCTCCTCGACGACCTGGTGACCACGGCGCCGCCGAAGGACCGCGAGGTCGAGGCCGCCAAGGCCCGCGCCCGCGCCGAGCTCCGGTACGCACGTTGACGGTCGTCGAGACGTCGGCTCAGGACGCCGCCCTCGACCTCCTCACCGGCCGGCCCCTCGTGGTGCTCACCGGCGCCGGCCTGTCCACCGACTCCGGCATCCCCGACTACCGCGGGCCAGGCTCGCCTGCCCGGATGCCGATGACCTACCAGGAGTTCGTGTCCGGCCCGGTCGCGCGGCAGCGCTACTGGGCGCGCAGCCACCTCGGCTGGGGCCGGATGCGGCACGCCGAGCCGAACGCCGGGCATCACGCGCTGGCCCGGCTCGCCCCCGACCTGCTGATCACCCAGAACGTCGACGGGCTGCACGAGCGCGCCGCGAGTGCCCGTCTGGTGGCGCTGCACGGCCGGATCGCCGACGTCGTCTGCCTCGGGTGCCGCGAGACCTCGCCGCGGCGGGCGCTCCAGGAGCGCCTCCGCGCGCTCAACCCCGGCTTCGCGGAGCGGCACGCCGAGGTCGAGGTGCGACCCGACGGCGACGTGGACCTCGACGACACCGCGGCGTTCGTGGTCCCCGACTGCCCGGGCTGTGGCGGCGTGCTCAAGCCGGACGTGGTGTTCTTCGGGGAGAACGTCCCCGCCCCGCGGGTCGCGCGCTGCTACGCCGCGGTCGACGCGCTCGCGGACTGCGGCGGGGTGCTGCTGGTGGCCGGATCCAGCCTGACCGTGATGTCAGGCTTCCGGTTCGTTCGCCGGGCGGCGAAGGCCGCGATCCCGGTGGTGGTCGTCAACCGCGGTGAGACGCGGGGCGACGAGTTGGCGACGTACAAGCTGGACGTCGGGTGCAGCGAGTTCCTGGAGCGGCTCGCGGGCTAGTACCGCGGCCGGCAACGTTTGCCCTGCGAGCGTCGTCCAGGGCGTGCGATGGCAAGGCGCCGGAGCGAATGTCATACCCATTCGTATTTCGAGCGACGGCAACGCCGCAGCGTGCGTCATGGGCGGCGCGCAGCGGGCGAAGGTTGTCAGCCGGGGTACTAGGGTCAGCCGACGGCGCCGATGCCGAGGCGGTAGAGCTCCGGCTTGTGGGCCAGCTGACCGAGCAGGTCGACCAGCTCGTGCATGGCCAGGTCGTGGACGGCGGGGTCCAGGCCGGCGATGCGCTCCTCGGCGAGCTCCTGGGGCAGACGGGCGCCCACCTGGAGGGTGTAGATGGTGTCCTCGGGCTCGAAACCGATGTCCAGCACCTGCGCGGCGTACAGGTCGCCCTGCGCAGACTTCAGCACGACGGACTCGCCGTGGTTGAGGCCGCGGCTCAGCGCCGTGCGGCCGTGCGGGATGACGAGCATGTGGTCGCCAGTGACGCGAACCGGCCCCGTGAGCTCCATCAGTTCCATCGAGATCTCCCCTACAGTGGCCGTCCCTGGCCCAGAAAACACCGTCTCCGTAACGGCGTGCCGCCAACGTACTGCCCGCTTTTCCAGCCTTTAACCACAAAACGGCCACGGAACATCCACAGTCAGCGAGAAATTCGTGACCAGTGACACAGCGTAGGGGTGATTGCGCCCCGAGGCGAGGGGTCAGAGCCGGCGGACGAAGATGTGGTCGGCCGCCTCGAGGACGATCTCGGCCGTCTCACCACCCGATCCGACGAGCACGCCCTCGTCGGTCGCGAGCACGGTGACGGTCTTGTCCGGGAGCGCCCCGACCCGGCGCAGCGCGCTCATCAGGACCTCATCCTTCTGCATCTCCTCGGAGATCCGGCGCACCAGGACCCGGCCCTCCTGGCGGCCCACGGCCTGCGACAGCGCCTCGACGCCGTCCATGAACTCCTCGGCGACCTCGACCTGGCCGAGCTCGTCGAGACCCGGGATCGGGTTGCCGTACGGCGACTCCGTCGGGTGGCCGAGCAGCTCGAGGAGCCGGCGCTCCACGGTCTCCGACATCACGTGCTCCCAGCGGCACGCCTCCTCGTGGACCAGCTCCCACTCGAGGCCGATCACGTCGGTCAGCAGCCGCTCGGCGAGCCGGTGCTTGCGCATCACCCGGGTCGCGAGGCGCATCCCCTCGTCGGTGAGCTCGAGGTGCCGGTCGCCCTCGACGGTCAGCAACCCGTCACGCTCCATCCGGGCGACGGTCTGCGACACCGTCGGCCCGCTCTGGTGCAGCCGCTCGGCGATCCGGGCGCGCAGCGGGACGATTCCCTCCTCGACCAGCTCATAGATGGTCCGGAGGTACATCTCGGTGGTGTCGATCAGGTCGCTCACGCGGCTCATTGTGTCCCATCGTGCGAGCCGATGGTCACCGGCTGGACCAGGGGCGCCTCGGCGTGCCAACGTCGAGCCGTGCCGACCCTGCTCGTACCCCACCGCTTCTGCGGCCCGCCCTCCTCGGGCAACGGCGGCTGGACGGCCGGCGCGCTCGCCGCCCTGGTCGACGACGACCCCGCCGCGGGCGTCACCGTCTCGCTGCTCGCGCCGCCGCCGCTGGACACCCCGATGACCGTCGAGACCGCCGACGGCGCCACCGTCGCCGCGCTCGACGGCGCGCCAGTGGCGCGGGCCGAAGCGGCGCCCGCCCCGGCGCCGGACGCCCAGATCGGTCCGGTGTCGGCGGCCGAGGCTCGCGCCGCGGAGGCGTCGTACCCCGGGTTTCGCACGCACCCCTTCCCGACCTGCTTCGCCTGCGGGACCGACCGGGACGACGGGCTGCGGATCTTCCCCGGCCCAGTCGCCGACCAGGACGGCCGGACCCGGCTCGCGGCCACCTGGACACCCGACGACTCCCTCTACGACGACCCGCTCGCCGCCACCTGGGCGGCCCTGGACTGCGTCGGCGGCTGGGCCGGCGACCTCGAGAACCGCGTGATGGTCCTGGCCCGGATGACGGCCTGGGTCGAGGCGCTTCCGGAGACCGGAACCGAGCACGTCGTCCTCGGCCTCGGCCGCGGCAGCGAGGGCCGCAAGACCTTCACCTCGTCGGCGCTGCTCGACCCCGACGGCCGGGTGGTGGGCCGGGCCGAGCACCTATGGATCGCACCTCGCACCTAGGATGGAGACATGGGTTTGAACGATCAAATGTCGATGCCGAGCCAGGAGTGGTGGCGGCACGCGGTCACCTACCAGATCTACCCGCGCAGCTTCGCGGACGCGAACGGAGACGGGGTCGGCGACGTCCCCGGGATCACCTCGCGGCTGCCCTACCTGCGCGACCTGGGCGTGGACGCGATCTGGATCTCGCCCTTCTACCGCTCGCCGCAGAAGGACCACGGGTACGACGTGGCCGACTACTACGACATCGACCCGCTCTTCGGCACCCTCGCCGACGCCGACGAGATGATCGAGCAGGCGCACGCGCTCGGCATCAAGGTGATCGTCGACCTGGTGCCCAACCACACCTCCGACCAGCACGTCTGGTTCCAGGAGGCGCTGGCCGCCGGACCGGGCAGCCCGGAGCGGGACCGCTACCTGTTCCGCGACAGTCCCGACGACCCGCCCAACAACTGGAAGTCGGTCTTCGGAGGCTCGGCGTGGACCCAGGTCGAGGACGGCCAGTGGTACCTCCACCTGTTCGACTCGTCGCAGCCCGACCTGAACTGGCGCAACCCCGAGATCGGCGACATGTTCGTCGACGTGCTGCGGTTCTGGCTGGACCGCGGCGTCGACGGGTTCCGGATCGACGTCGCGCACGGACTGTTCAAGCAGGAAGGCCTCCCCGACGTGGTCCAGACCCGGGACGCCCTGGTCCAGGAGCACGACATCGAGGGGCCGATGTGGGACCAGCCCGAGGTGCACGACGTCTACCGGCGCTGGCACGAGGTGCTCGCGAAGTACGACGGCGACCGGATGCTCGTCGCCGAGGCCTGGACCTCCACGCCCGAGTCGATGGCCCGCTACATCCGAGACGACGAGATGAGCCAGGCGTTCAACTTCGCCTGGCTGCTCGCACCGTGGTCGGCAGAGGCGTTCACCGGCGTCATCACCGACACCCTCGCGGCGGTCGGCCCGGTCGACGGCACCCCCACCTGGGTGCTCTCGAACCACGACGTGGTGCGGCACCCGAGCCGGTACGGCGGCGGCCCGGTCGGCCTCGCCCGGGCCCGGGCGGCGACGCTGACGATGCTGGCACTGCCCGGCTCGGCGTACGTCTACCAGGGCGAGGAGCTCGGGCTGCCGGAGGCCGACGTCGCGCCCGAGGACCGGCAGGACCCGCTGTTCCTCCGCACCGGCGAGGGCGGCCGCGACGGCTGCCGGGTCCCGATCCCGTGGAGCGGCACCGCCGCGCCGTTCGGGTTCGGGCCGGGCTCCGGACAGCCCTGGCTCCCCCAGCCCGCCGAGTGGGCGGCGCTGACCGCCGAGGCCGAGGCGGCCGATCCGGACTCCACGCTCGAGTTCTACCGGGCCGCGCTCTCGGTCCGGCGGACGTTCGCGACGACGGCAGGCGACGACGTCGAGATGCTCTCGGTCGACCCGGACGTTCTCGCGGTTCCGGCGCGGGCCGGTCACGGTGCTGCTCAACTGCGGCACCGCACCGGTCGACCTCCCCGAGGGCGACGTGCTGATGGCCAGCGGGCCGCTCGGCGGCGTGCTGCCGCCGGACACCGCGGTCTGGATCTCCAGTTAGTGGTCACCACTAGCGCTCGTCGAGGGCGGCGTTGTAGCGCCCGAGCTGGGCGACGAAGCTCGTCAGCTCGTCGTCCGACCAGCTGCCGAGCCGCTCGTCGAGCCACTGGCGGCGCTCGTCGTTGACCGCCGTGAGCCGCTCGTTCGCCGTCGCGCTGGCTGCGACCAGCATCGCCCGGCCGTCCTCGGGGTCGGGTGTGCGGTCGACCAGGCCGAGCTCCTCGAGGTGCTGGACCTGGCGGCTGATCGCGCCCTTGTCGATCTCGAACTGCTCGGCGAGCGCCGAGCCCCGCAGCGGGCCGTGGCCGGCCAGCCAGCCCAGCAACAGGTACGACGCGGGCTGCAGCTCGGGGTGGACGGCACGGGCCCGCTCGCGGATGATCCGCCGGATCCGGCGGATCATCACGCCGACCTCGCCCTCGAGGCCGGCGAGCAGGTCAGCGCGGCTCATCGGCCCGCGAGCTCGTGCTCGGCGGTGACGTCGAGGTCGAGGTCATCGTTCGTGGTCCGCAGCGGGACCTCGCGGATGAACAGCACGCAGATCAGCGCGACGACCGCGAACGGCACGGCGACGAGGAACAGCTCACCGGTGGCCGCTCCGAAGGCGTGCTCGAAGACCACCCGGACCGGCTCGGGCAGGGTGCTCATGTCGGGCACCGAGTGGCTCTCGTGGCCCGACGCGTCGATGCCGATCGCGGCCAGGCCGGTGGTGACCTTCTCGGCCACCGAGTAGCTCAGCAGCGCGCCGAGCGCGGAGATGCCGATCGAGCCGCCCATCGAGCGGAAGAACGCGACCACGGAGCTGGCCGAGCCCATGTCGGACATCGCCACGTTGTTCTGCACCGCGAGCACCAGGTTCTGCATGGTCGCGCCCAGGCCGACGCCGAGGATCGCCATGAAGACACCGACCTCGACCAGGTTCGTGGTGTCGTCGATCGTGCTGAGCAGGGCGAGACCGATGACGACGAGGACCATGCCGCCGACCAGGTAGCGCTTCCACCTGCCGGTGTCGCTGATGATCCGGCCGGTGACGATGCTGGAGACGAACAGGCCGCCGACCATCGCGATCGACATCAGGCCGGCCTCGGTCGGGGTCATGCCGCGGGCGATCTGGAAGTACTGGCTGAGGTAGACCGTCGAGCCGAACATCGCGACGCCGATCATCACCGAGGCGAACGTCGCCAGGGAGATGGTGCGGTCCTTGAACAGGCGCAGCGGGATGATCGGGTCGACCGCGACCCTCGCCTCGACGTACACGGCGGCGACGAGCAGCACCAGGCCGGCGACGCACCATGCGCCGTGGACGTGGTCGACGCCCAGTCGAAGTTGTTGCCGGCGAGCGACACCCACACCAGCAGGGTGGAGATGCCGGCGACGATCAGGGTGGCGCCGAGGTAGTCGATGTTGACCGGGCGCTTGATGACCGGCAGGTGCAGGGTCTTCTGGAGCAGGAAGAACGCGATCACGGCGAACGGCAGGCCGATGAAGAAGCAGCCGCGCCAGCCGAGGGCGGAGTCGACGACCACGCCGCCGATGAGCGGGCCACCGACGGTCGCGAGCGGCGAACGTCGCGCCGACGTAGCCGGAGTAGCGGCCGCGCTCACGCGGGGAGACCATGGTCGCGATGACGACCTGGACCAGCGCGGTCAGGCCACCGACGCCGAGGCCCTGCACCACGCGGGCGCCGATCAGCACCTCCATGCTCGGGCGCGAACGCCGCGATCAGCGATCCGACGATGTAGATGACCAGCGCCAGCTGGACCAGCAGCTTCTTGCTGAACAGGTCGGACAGCTTGCCCCAGATCGGCGTGCTCGCGGTCATCGCGAGCATGGTCGCGACGACGACCCACGTGTAGCCGGTCTGGCTGCCGTGCAGGTCGCTGACGATCACGCGGCAGCGCGTTCGACACGACGGTGCTCGAGAGCATCGCGACGAACATCGCGAGCAGCAGGCCGCTGAGGGCCTCGAGGATCTGGCGGTGCGTCATCTGGCCGGCCTCGGCGGCGGGGACTGACGGCGGCGGGTAGCCTGGGACACGGAAGCTCGATTCACGATGGTAGATAAGGTTGTCGAGCGACAACTATATTCCCGACGAGACCTCGACGACCGCGCACGCGTCGAGCGGGCCGGGACGTCAGTCCTTGTCGCGGCCCAGGGCCTGCGAGAGCTCGGCGACGACGTCGTCGCTCGGCGACGCCGCCTGTCGGTTGCTCTCCTCGAGCTGGGCGAGCAGCTCGGCCCGGTGGACCTTCAGCGAGCGCGGCGCGTCGATGCCGATCCGAACGACGTCGCCACGCACTTCGAGGACGGTGACGGTGATGTCATCACCGAGGACGACGCTCTCTCCGGCACGGCGACTGAGAACCAGCATGTGAGCCACGGTACGCCGACTCAGGGGAGCAGAGGTGCGGCGACCGGCAGGCCGGGCTCGTCCAAGATCACCTGAGCGGCGCGCCGGGTGACGGGTTGACCAGCATCGGAGCCGCGAGGTTGGCCGTCGTCTCGGCCAGCGAGGCGACCGGCGTTGAGGACCACGAGCACGCAGCACGTCGTCCACCGACTCGATGCCCGAGCTCGAGCGACGACGTCGTCGCCGACCTCGGGGACGTAGTCCGGGAAGAACGGCGCCGGGCGGCACCACGAGGAAGCGCAGGTCGGGCTGCTCGAGCGAGGTGAGGCTGGCACAGCTCGCTGGCGTCGTCGAGCTGCACGAGCGCGAACTTGTGGAGGTCCGGGAAGCCGGGCATCGGGTGCACCAGCTCGATCACGGGGAGGTCGGTGTCGGTCACGGTCACGGTGTCTCCAACAGGTCGGGAGGCCATCAGTCCCGGGCGAGGCGTCATCATCGCAGGAAGTCCAGGAGGCTCGGCTACGATCACACGGGAGGTCGCACCGAGGGCGGCCTGGTAGGCCACCTCCTGCAGCTGCAGGTCGACGGTCGCCTTGACCAGGTCGGTGTTCTCGATCTCGGAGAGCGACGAGGTGAGCCGCAGGCTCGCGTCGGTCGCGGCGGTCAGGGCGTACTCGACGCGGTTGGTGCGGGCGCCGATCTCGGCCATCGCGTTGATCACCCGCTTGCTGTCGGCGTCGAGGTCGACGTTCGCGGCGCCGATGCCGGCCGACGTCGCCGGCCCGAAGAGCGGTCGCCAGCTCCGTGAGGTGGTCGAACATCGAGTCGACGCCGTCGACGCCGAACACCTCCGGGCCCTCGAGGTCGACGCGGACCGTGGCGCCGTCGGCGACCGTGCGGAGGACCCCGTCGGTGACGACCGGAGTCGGGTGCGTAGGTGCCGGCGGGCGTGTACGCGATCTTGCCCGGCGGTCACGCCGCCGAAGACCGGCCGGTCGAGGTACGTCGCGTTCGCGGTCGACGATCAGGCCGGACCGGATCTGGTCGATCTCGGTCGCGAGCGCCTCGCGGGCCTCCGGCCCCATGGCGCCGCTGAGCGCCCTGGATGCGCGAGCTCGCGGGCCCGGCGGACCTGGTCGTTGACGTCGGCGAGGCTGGCGTCGATCTGGTTCAGCCAGCCGAGCGCGTCCTCGCCGTTGCGGACGAACTGCTTCTGGTCGGCGACCGAGGTGCGCATCCGCATCGCGGACGTCGCAGCCGGTCGGGTCGTCGGACGGCCGGTTGATGATCCGGCCGGTCGCAGCTGCTCCTGCACCTTCGCGAGCCGGTTCAGGCCGGTCTGCATGCCGGTCATCGCCTGGTTGCTCATCATCGTCTGGGTCATGCGCACGCCGACCATCGACTACCTCGCCATCCGGTTGATGAGGGTGTCGAGGATCGTCGTCCAGGGTGGTCATCACCCGGGCCGCGGCCTCGTACGCCCGCTGGGCACTGATCATGTTGACGGTCTCCTCGTCGAGGCTGACGCCGGCGAGCTGCTCGCGCGCGTTGTCGACCTGCGTGGTCAGCGCCTGCTGGTTGTTCGCCAGCTGCTGCGCGGAGGCGACCTTGCTGCCGAAGCCGTTGACCAGCCGCTGGTAGGCGTCGTCCACGTTGACCGCATCGGCCAGCGCGTACGCGTTGTTGCCGTCCTTGCCGCCGCCGGCGATCGCGGACACGGCCAGCTCGGCGGGATCGGTGATCGCGACCTTCAGGTCGGAGAGCGCGTCGCCGGGGCGTGAAGGTGAAGAGGTCACCGCCCGGGTTGCCCGGCGGCGTCGCAACCAGCCTGGTGCTGGGTGTTGACGCTGACGGCGAGGTCCTCGGCGACGGCCGCCAGGCTGGCGAGGTAGCCCGGGAGCTCGACGTCGAGCAGCTCGACGGTGGCGCCCAGGTCGCCGCCGAGCGGAGCGCCGACCGCGACCGTCGCGGTGCCCGAGGCGTCGGGGTCGAGGTTGAACGGTGCCGTCGGCGGGCCGGCGCACGCGTCGTCAGCGTCCCGGCCTCGAACCCGGCGACGAGCTCCTTGCCGTTGAGCGTGACGACCATGGTGCCGTCGGCCTGCTCGGTCGCCTTCGCGCCGGTGAGCTCGGACAGCCGCAGCGACAGCGGCGTCGCGGGCGTCCATCAGGGTCGTGGTGTCGATGCCGCCGGACTTGGCGGCCGCGATCGTCCGGTTGGTCGCCGCCAGCTCGACGGCCAGCGTGTTGACCTCCGTGATCGTGACGCTCAGGTGCGCCTGCTGGTCGCAGATCTCGTCGTTGACGTGGTGCGGACTGGAGCCGGATCGCGTCGACCAGCGTGTTCGCCGCCGCGAGCACCTGGCTGCGGGCCGCGTCGCTGCCGGGCGCGTTGCCGACGTCGTTCAGCGTGGCGCGGAAGTCCGACGAGCGCGTTCGCGACGCCGTTCTCGCCCGGCTCGGCGAGCCCGGTCTCGACGCGGGCCAGCGACGGCGGCCCTGCATGTCGAGGAAGGTCTGCCGGCCGTGCTCGCGGCGGACCCGGACGTCGAGCAGCGGCGTCGGTCATCCGGTCGACCCGGGAGGCCTGCACACCGCTGCCGGTCTCGTTGGAGCGCGACCAGAGGGCCGGGCCGCCGGCCGCGCCGAGGGTCTCGCCGACGACCCGGCGTCGGACGTAGCCGTCGGTGCCGACGTTCGCGACGTTGGTGCTCGCGATGTCGAGCGCGACCTGCTGGTAGCGCAGTGCCGACAGCGCGGTGTTGATCGAGGCGAAGGTGCCTGCCATGTCACAGGCTCCGATCGAGGACGGCCGAGCGAGTGTCGTCCGACCGCGACCGCGCCGTCGGCGGTGTAGGTCTTCGCCCCGTTGCCGAGGTCGAGCAGGGTTTCGTGGGCGGCGCGGAGGCCGGCGGAGATCAGGCCGCGGTTGGTCTGCGGCGACCTTGATGATCTCGTCGCTGAGCACCATGAACGCGTCGCGGTGCTCGGTGAGGATGGAGCGTCCACGGCTCGTCCGCAGCGGCGACGAGCGCGTTCAGGCTGGGGTTCGGGTCGAGGCCGACGGCCGCGGCGGCCTCGTCGGCGGCGATGGCGCGCAGCACCTCGACCTCACGGATCTGGCGGACGGCGTCCTCGACGTCGCGCGCCGAGGCGGCGATCCATCGGGTACGGCCGCTGGCCATGACCAGCTCCTCGAGCTTCGAGCCGGTACAGCAGGCCTTCGAGGAGCTCGCGCTCCCGCCAGAGAACCCAGGTCAGCTTCTCCACGTGTCCTGCTCCCATCACAATTGCGGATTTCTCGGTCTAGAGCACTCCATCGGGCAGCGGAGCCTCGTGTTGAGGGAAATCGCAGCACTTTCGTTGCGGCTGCCGGCCCTACTTACTACGCCTGAGGCAGCGGGAGCGGGACCTGCCCGTCGGGGGCAATGACACCCGATTCTGCTCCTCGAATAGGAGCTTCCTGGGTTATGCATCGGCAGCGAATTCGGCGGACTTGAGGGTGATTCAGCCCACTTCCTCGAATCGGACGGGAATGCCCTGGATTTGATGACAGGACTGGCATTTGCCTGCACGCTTTCCGCCGTGACCCCCATTACAACGACGTCCCGCCGGGCTCCGAGGCGTTGATCGTGCAGCACATGGCACTGGTCGGACACATCGTCCGCGAGACCATGTCCCGGGTGCCGTCCCATGTGGACCGCGACGACCTCAGCTCCGCCGGACTCACCGCTCTCGTACACGCCGCGCAGGCCTTCGACGCCGAGCGTGGTGTGCCGTTCAACCGGTACGCCAGCGACCCGCATCCGGGGCGCGATCGTCGACGAGCTGCGCAGCATCGACTGGGCCTCCCGCTCGGTGCGCCGCCGTGCCCGCGAGCTCGACTCCACCCGCGCCAACCTCGCCACCGTGCTCGGTCGGGCCGCGACGACCGGCCGAGGTCGCCCAGGCCGCCGGCATGAGCGTCGACGAGGTCGCCGCCAACGACGACGACGTCGCCCGCGCCCAGGTGCTGTCGCTGCACGCGTCGGAGGACGACGCGATCGGCGAGCGCCTGGTCAGCAGCGCACCGGACCCGCAGGCGGTCCTCGAGCACCGCGAGCGGCTCACCTACCTGACCGAGGCGATCGCCGAGCTGCCCGAGCGGCTGCGCCTGGTCGTCGAGCAGTACTTCCTCGCCGAGCGCCCGATGGCCGAGATCGCCGAGACCCTCGGCGTGACCGAGTCCCGGGTCTCCCAGCTGCGGGCCGAGGCGCTGGTGCTGCTGCGCGACGCGCTCAACAACGAGCTCGACCCCGACCTGGTCCAGCCGGCCGCCCGGCCGGGCGGCTGCTGCCTCCCGGCGCCGCGAGGCCTACTTCGCCGCGGTCGCCGCCCGGCACGCCGTCGGCATCCGCCGCTACGGCATCGCCTCCGGCCCCGCCGAGGTCAACGCCAGCGCCTGATCAGTCCTCCGCCGGGGGCTCGGCCGGAAATTCCTTCAAAGTTTTCTGCGCAATCCTCCTCAGCCCCCCTGGCCAGGAGCCGATCGACCCCCTGACGGAACCCACGGATGGGTTCCAGCAGTCACCACCCCCAAGGAAGGAACCCCCCTCATGGCACTCCGCATCAACCAGAACATCGACGCCCTCAACTCGTACCGCAACCTGTCGGTCACGCAGGGCCAGCTGTCGCAAGTCGCTCGAGAAGCTGTCGAGCGGCTACCGCATCAACCGGGCCGCGCGACGACGCCGCCGGTCTCGCGATCTCCGAGGGCCTCGCGCTCCAGGTCGGCGGCCTCAAGGTCGGCGCCCGCAACGCCCAGGACGGCATCTCGGTCGTGCAGACCGCTGAAGGCGCCCTGACCGAGGTCCACTCCATGCTGCAGCGCATGAACGACCTGTCCGTTCAGTACCAGAGCGGCACCGTCACCGGCAACGTCGACGCCGAGGCGCTCTGCAGGCCGAGTTCGACGCTCTCCACTCGGAGATCGTCCGGATCAAGGACAACACCAAGTTCAACGGTGTTGCCCTGTTCAACGACGCCGACCTGACCTTCCAGGTTGGCTACGACACCGCCGACACGATCGTCGTCGACGGCGCCGCAGCGCTGGCGAACTTCGACGTGACCGGCGCGGTCATCACCGACAGCACCACGGTCCAGACCGAGATCAACGCGGTCTCGACGCAGCGTGCCTCGCTCGGTGCCCTGCAGAACCGGTTCGAGCACACCATCAACTCGGTGAACACCGCCATCGAGAACCTGTCCGCTTCGGAGTCGCCGCATCCGCGACACCGACATGGCTCAGGAGATGATGAGCTTCACCCGCTCGCAGATCCTGTCGCAGGCTGGCACCGCCATGCTCGCGCAGGCGAACCAGGCCCCGCAGGGCGTTCTCTCCCTGCTGCGCTGATCTCGTCGGTGGATCGGCCACGAGCTGACCCGCCGACGGTTCCCACGGTCCCCGGGGGAGTGCTCGCACTCCCCCGGGGACTTCGGGGCAGTTGCCCTGCCCCATCCGACCAAGCAGGAGGTTCCCGTGGCCACCAGCAGCATCAGCGGCCTGGCGAGCGGTCTCGACACCGCTGACCATCATCGACCAGCTCATGCAGCTGGAGGCCCTCCCGCAGAACCGGCTGAAGTCAACCAGCAGACCACCGAGAAGGCCCAGTCTCGCCGCCTTCCGCGCGCTGAACACCGACACCACGCTGCTCCGCGACAAGGCCGCGACGCTGGCCAAGGCCCGCCACCTGGCAGACCGTCCAGGGCACCGTCGACCGGCTCCGGCGCCGCCGGCGTGACCGTCAAGGTCCTCGGCACCGCCGCCACGAACACCTTCTCCGTGACCGTCGACAAGCTCGCGACCCGGCACCAGCTGGGCTTCACGGACTCCGCAGCCATGAGCGACGTCGTCGTCGCCGGCGCGACCGTGAAGCTGACGACCAACGACGGCACCGAGCACGACATCTGGCGACCGGCGGTGGCACCCTCACCGAGCTGGTCGCCGCGATCAACGCGTCCACCGCGGACACCGGCGTCTCGGCCACGGCGGTCAAGGTCGCCGACGGCAGCTACCGGCTGCTCGCCCAGTCCACCACGACCGGCGCGAACTCGTCGTTCACGCTGACGAACGACGACGGCACCGACGCTGCTCGGCGACGCGACCGTCACGCGCCGGCACCGACGCGCAGGTCAGCCTGGGCGCCGGCATCACCGCGACGTCGACCACCAACACGTTCACGGACATCGTCCCCGGCGTCGACCTGACGATCGACCCCACCGCCGCGGTCGGCTCGACCGCGACCGTCACGGTCGCCCAGAACTCGTCGAGCGTGGCGACCTCGGTCAAGGACCTGGTCGACCCAGCTCAACGCGCTGCTGACCTCGATCGACGACAAGACCGCCACCAAGACCAGCACCGCCGCAGGCGGCGTCATCGCCGGCGACTTCGTCGCCCGCGGAGCCCGCAACGCGCTCCTCGAGACCGTGTTCGGCGCGTCCGGCGCGACCTCGATGGCCGACGTCGGCATCCAGACCGACCGGTACGGCAAGCTCGTCTTCGACGAGACGAAGTTCGCGGACGCCTACGCCAAGGACCCGACCGCGGTCGCGGCGATGTTCACCACCGGCGCGACCCCCGCGACCAGACGGCTGGGCCGCCCGCGTGGAGGCCGCCGCCGACGCGGCGTGCGACAAGGTCGACGGGCACGTTCACCTCCGCGATCGCGAGCCGCGACACCACGATCAACCGCTACACCAAGAGCATCGACGCCTGGGACGACCGCCTGGAGCTGCGCCGGACCACCCTGGAGCGCCAGTACACCGCCCTCGAGACCGCGCTGTCGGGCATGCAGAGCCAGAGCTCGTGGCTCTCCAGCCAGATCGCCTCGCTCCCGACCTACTCGTGACCACGGAAGGACATCCGATGAGCATGCAGAACCCGCGTGACACCTACCTGGCCGCGACCGTTCAGACGGCGAGCCCGGCCCAGCTGCTGGTGATGCTGTGCGAGCGACTGAACCTCGACGTCGAGCGCGCCGCCGAGGCGCTGCGCCCGGCCAGCCCGCCAACGCCCACGCGCCGCTGCTGCACGCGCAGGAGATCGTGCTCGAGCTCAACGCCAGCCTCAAGGTCGACGCCTGGGACGGCGGCCCCGCGCTGGCCTCCTCTACGACTTCCTGCACAGCCAGCTGGTGAAGGCCAACATGCGCAAGGACCTCAAGATCACCGAGTCCTGCCTGGCCCTCGTCGCCGAGCTGCGCGACACCTGGCGCGCCGCCGCCACCCAAGTCCTGGCGGCCTCGGCATGACCACGACGCAGCGCCGGGTGACCCGGCTGACCGCCGACGACCTCCAGCCCGGAGCGCTCGACGGGCGGTACCACCTGCACTGGGAGACCGCGCTGGACCGCCTCGAGCTCGAGGTGATCTACGTCGAGCGGCTGCTCATCGACCCGGAGTCCGAGCACGAGGCCCTGGATCCCTGGGACGAGCCGCAGCCTCTCGGCCCGATCCCGGACGACCTGGTCGCCCGCGCCATCGAGATCCGCACCCGTCAGGAGCAGGGCCGAACGCGCGCTCGCCCACGTGGTCGACCGCACCCGTCGGCAGCACCAGTTCGCCGCCCGCGTCGACCGGGCGACCGGCGGTCGCAGCCGGCCGTCGATCTACGTCGACATCGACGCCTGAACGACCGCGGAACTCGACTCCGAGATTCCCTCAGGTACGCGGCTCAGCCGCCGAACGTACTTATCGAGCACGGATTGCTCTCCCCCGCCGATGGACCGGCACCACCCTCGTACTTACTCGGAGGCTGGCGTGTCGTTCGCCATTTCAGATCCGGTCGGTGCCGTCCTCGCATCGGCCCTCGACGGGATCGCCCAGCGGCAGCGTGTGATCGCTGACAACATCGCGAACGTCGACACCCCGGGCTACCGCGCGACGCAGCGTCGACTTCGAGACGAGTCTGCGCGCCGCTATCGCCTCCGGCGACACCGAGCACGCCGGTCGAGCCCGCGCTTACTCGCGACCGACACCCCGGTCGGTGCCAACGGCAACAACGTCGATCTCCGCAAGGAGACGATGGCTGCGGTCCAGTCGCAGTTCCAGTACCAGATCATGACCCGTGCGACGAGCGACCGCTTCGACCTGCTCCGCACGGTGGCGGCCAGTGATGGGCGCCTTCGACACCCTGCGCATCGCCGGCTCGTCCCTCGGCGCGCACCAGACCTGGCTGGACTCGCTCGCGTCGAACATCGCGAACGTCAACACGGTCACGCAGCACCGACCAGGACCGCCTTCCAGGCGCAGATGCTGATCGTGCGCGCCACCGCGGGCGGCGGCGTCGAGGTTGCCGGCATGGCGCTCAGCGACCCCGAGGGCCGGCTGGTCTCACGACCCGGCGAACCCGCTGGCCGACGCGAACGGCTACGTGCGCGCTCCCGAGATGGACCTCTCCACCCAGATGACCCAGCTGGTGATGGCCCAGCGCGGCTTCCAGGCCTCGGTGCAGGTCACCAAGGACGCCCAGGACACCTACTCCGCAGCGCTCTCAGATCGGACGTTCGCTGATGTCTGTCAACGCGATCGAGGCCCTCGGCTTCACGCCCCAGCGTCACCCCCGCGATGCCTGCCGGCACCGAGACCGTCAACGGCACCGACCGGCGCCGGCGCCGCCTTCGGCGACATGCTGACCGACGGCATCGACCACCTCGAGGCCGTCCAGGACAAGTCGGACAAGCTCGCCGTCCAGGCCGCCACCGGTGACCTCGACGACATCCACGACTACACCCTGGCCGCCACCGAGGCCTCCGTGACCGCTCAGCTGACCGTCGCCGTGCGCAACCGCGCCATCGAGGCCTTCAACGAGATCATGCGGATGCCGATCGGATGAAGCAGAACCTCAACCGCACGCTCACCCGCGCTGCGGACCACCTTCATGTCGTTCACGCCCGGCCAGCGCGTCGTCGCGATCGTCGGCGTCGCGGCGCTGCTGCTCGCGGCGTTCATGGTGTTCCGCTGGGTGTCGACGCCGAACTACGCCCCGCTCTACAGCAACCTGGCCTCCGAGGACGCCTCGGCGATCGTCGAGGAGCTCGAGGCCCAGGGCACGCCGTACGAGCTCGCCAACGGCGGCGGCACGATCATGGTGCCGCGCGACGACGTCTACTCGACCCGGATCGCGCTGAGCGGCCAGGGCCTGCCCGAGTCAGGGCGGCGACGAGGGCTACTCGCTGCTCGACAACCAGGACATCTCGACCTCCGAGTTCCAGGAGCAGACCGACTTCAAGCGCGCGATGGAGGGCGAGCTCGCCAGCACCATCGAGGCCGTCGACGGCGTGAACACCGCCGTCGTGCACCTCGCGCTGCCGCAGAAGAAGGTCTTCTCCGACGAGCAGGACCCGCCGACCGCGTCCGTGCTGATCGACACCGCCGCCGGCACCACCTTCGACTCCCGAGCAGGTCCAGGCGATCGTGCACCTGGTCGCGTCGAGCATCGACGGCCTCGACCCGGCCGACGTGACCATCGCCGACTCCTCCGGCAAGGTGCTCTCCACCGGCGACGGCGGCGGCAGCCTCGGCGCCAGCACCCGCGACCAGCAGGTCGCCGACTTCCAGGCCGGACACCGCCAAGCAGATCCAGACCATGCTCGACCGCGTCCTCGGCCCGGGCAACTCGATCGTGCAGGTCACCGCGGACCTCGACTTCGACAAGTCGGTCTCCGAGTCGACGACGTACGACACCGAGAAGGAGGCCGCCGGTGCTCTCGTCGAGCGAGCGCACCGAGAAGTACAGCGGCCCCGCCGGCGCATCCGGCTCCACCGGTGTGGTCGGCCCGGACGGTCAGATGGACTCGTTCGGAACCGCCGGCACCGGCGACCCGTCCGCGTACAACAAGCAGTCGAGATCACCCAGGACAACGGCGTCGACACGACCGTCGAGCACCGCGAGACCGCACCGGGCAGCGTGAACTCGCTGCACGTCGGTGTCGCGCTCGACGCCGACCGCCGCCCAGACGTCAACGCCGCGGACATCCAGGAGCTGATCGCCGCGACCGTCGGCATCGACACCGAGCGTGGCGACACCGTCGAGGTCACGACCATGCCGTTCGACCGGTCGGTCGACGAGGCCGCGGCCGCCGAGCTGGCCGCCGCCGCCAAGGCCGCCAAGGAAGCGCAGCAGATGAAGCTGATGCGCAACGTCGGCATCGCGGTCGCCATCCTCGCCATCGTGCTGCTCGCCTGGTTCAACGCCCGGCGCCGCGCGAAGAAGCGCGAGGAGACCACGGCGTACCTCGTCGAGCAGCTGCGTCTCGACGCCGCCGACCGTGCCGCTGCCGCCGTCGCGATCGAGCAGAACCCGGCCCTCGCCGCGCTCGAGGCCGCCGAGCGGCAGCATGAACGACGACCTCCGCCGCGAGCTCTCCGGGCTCGCCGACGGCCAACCCGAAGACGTCGCCACGCTGCTGCGCGGCTGGCTGGTGGAGCGCTCCTGATGACGATGAACGTGGCAACCATGGGCGTCCGCAAGGCCGCCATCGTGCTGATCCAGCTCGGCAAGGACGCCGCCGCCTCGGTGCTCAGCCACCTCTCGGACAGCGAGGTCGAGGCGATCTCGGCCGAGATCGCCCGGCTCGACGTACGTCGACGCCGACGGAGAGCACCGCGGTCCTCGAGGAGTTCACCGAGATGGCGACGGCCCGCGCCAACTGGGCGCAGGGTGGCCTCGGCGTTCGCGCGGAACATGCTGGAGCAGTCGCTCGGCGTCGAGAAGGCCGCCGAGATCATGGAGCGGCTGCAGGCGGCCGCCGTCCAGATGCCGTTCCAGTTCCTGCACCGTGCCGACCCGGTCCAGCTGCGCACCTTCATCGCCGACGAGCACCCCCAGGTGATCGCCCTGGTGCTGGCGCACATGACGCCGGACAAGGCGTCGCTGGTGCTCTCCGGTCTGCCGTCGAGCCAGCAGGCCGCGATCGCGCACCGGATCGCGGTCATGGACCGGACCTCGCCGGAGATCATCCGCTCGGTCGAGGCCAACCTCGAGCGCAAGCTGTCGTCGGTGCTCCAGCCGAGCGAGATGTCCCGCGTGGGCGGCGTCGACCCGCTGGTCAACATCATCAACCGCTCCGACCGGCTCACCGAGCGGCAGATCGTCGAGGGCCTCGAGGCTCTCGACGCCGAGCTCGCCGACGAGGTCCGCAGCCGGATGTTCATGTTCGAGGACATCGTCCACCTCGAGGACCGCTCGGTTCAGCTCGTCGTCCGCCAGGTCGTCGAGGCCGACCTCGCGCTGGCCCTCAAGGGCGTCAGCGACGCGGTCCGCAACAAGATCACCTCGAACCTGTCGAACCGTGCCGCCGAGAACCTCCTCGAGGAGGTCGAGCTGCTCGGTGCCGTGCGCCTGGTGCAGGTCGAGGAGGCCCAGCAGTCGGTGATCCGGAGTCATCCGCCAGCTCGAGGAGCAGGGCCAGATCACGATCCACCGCGGGAACGACGATGAACTCGTCCAGTGAGCTGGAGACGGTCGACAACCCGACCGTCTCCCGCCCCGACCTCCGCACCGGCATCTGGACCCGGCTCGGCGACAACGCCGTTCTCGGCGACGAGGTGACCGAGGCCGCCCTCGGCATCCTCGCCGAGCGGACCCGGGACGCCGCGCGCGCCCAGGGCTACTCCGTCGGCTGGGCCGAGGGTCGCCGGGAGGCGCTCGAGCTGGCCGCCGTCACCGCCCGGATGGTCGAGCAGCGTCACCTCGAGGAGGAGCAGCGCCGCGAGAGCGAGCACCAGACCGCCCTCGCCGCGCTGGTCGCTGCTGCCGCCGCCCTGCGGACCGCGTCCCAGGAGGCCGCGACCCAGATCGCCGACCAGGCCGACCGAGCTCGCCTTCGACCTGACCCGCACGATCGTCGGCCACGAGCTCGGCGACCGAGGCCGACCCAGCGGCCGCCGTGGTCAGCCGGGTGATCGCCATGCTCCCCGACGACCCGACCACAACGGTCCGGCTGCACCCCTCGGTCGTCGACAGCGACGCCGTCGCCGCGGTCACCGAGCGGGGCGTGCGCCTCGTCGCCGACCCCAACCTGGACCGCCACGACGCCGTCGTCGAGACCGACACCACGGCCATCGACCTCCGCGTGACCACCGCCATCGCCCGCCTCGAGGAGGCGCTTCGATGAGCGTCCTCACCGCCGACCGCGTTCGAGCGCGCCCGTGTCGCCGTGCGTCCCGCCCAGCGGGGTCGCGTCGTCGGCCTGCTCGGCCTGCGGGTCACCGTCGCCGGCGTCTCCGCCGCGCTCGGCGACCTGCTCGAGGTGCGACGGCGCCGCCGGGCTCGTTCCCGATCGAGGTCGTCGCCAGCGACAACGGCCTGCTCACCTGCCTCCCGCTCGCCGAGACCACCGGCCTGCGCGCCGGCGACCACGTCCGGGCGACCGGCGAAGGCCTCCGCATCCCCGTCGGCGAGGCCCTCCGCGGCCGGGTGCTCGACGGCCTCGGCCGTCCGCTCGACGGCGGCCCCGTCGCTCGTCGGCCTCGAGTCCGTCGTGGTCGACAACGTGCCGCCCGCGGCGCTGCAGCCGCCCCCGGATCGACCGCCAGCTCGGCCTCGGCGTCCGCGCCCTCGACTCCCTGGTCACCTGCGGCCGCGGCCAGCGCCTCGGCATCATGGCCGGCTCCGGCGTCGGCAAGTCGAGCCTGCTCTCGATGATCGCCCGCGGCACCGACGCCGAGATCTCGGTGATCGCCCTGATCGGCGAGCGTGGCCGCGAGGTCCGGGAGTTCCTCGAGAACGACCTCGGCCCCGAGGGTCTGGCCCGCTCGATCGTCATCGTCGCCACCTCCGACGAGCCCCCCGTCGTCCGGCTGCGCGCCGCGTTCGTCGCCACCCGGATCGCCGAGTGGTTCCGCGACAGCGGTCGCCACGTCGTACTGATGATGGACAGCCTGACCCGGGTCGCGCTCGCCCAGCGCGAGATCGGCCTGTCGGCCGGCGAGCCGCCGGCCACCCGCGGCTTCCCGCCCAGCGTCTTCGCGCTGCTCCCCCGTCTGCTCGAGCGGGCCGGCACCTCGCCCGAGGGCAGCATCACCGGCCTGTACACCGTGCTCGTCGAGGGTGACGACCTCCAGGACCCGATCGGCGACGCCGCCCGGTCGATCCTGGACGGCCACATCGTGCTCTCCCGCGAGCTCGCCACCTCGGCGCACTTCCCGAGCATCGACGTGCTCGAGTCGATCTCCCGCGTCGCCTCGGCGATCGTCGACCCCGCCGGCAAGCAGGACGCCAACCGGCTGCGCCGGCTGCTGGCCGCGTACCGCGTCGGTCCGCGAGCTGGTCGAGATCGGCGCGTACGTCCGCGGCGCCGACGCCGACGCCGACGCCGCGCTCGAGCTGCTCCCGGCCATCAACGAGTTCCTGCGCCAGGACATGGACGACACGACCGACGCCGCCGACACCTGGGCCGCCCTGCACGAGCTGGTGGCCGCGTGAAGCGCCCGGGTTCGAACCTGCGCGGGCTGGTCCGGCTCCGCAGCGTGCGCGAGCGCGACAGCCGGATCGGGCTCGCGGCCGCCCTCACCGAGGAGCGCGCCGCGGCCGACCTGATCGCCGAGCTCGAGCGACAGATGGCCGCGGTCGCAGCCGACGGCACCACCGACGTGGCGGCGTTCCAGGCCCGCCAGCACCACATCGAGGCGCTCGGCGAGGCCCTGATCTCCGCCCGGGGCACCCTCGCGATCCGCCCAGTCCCTGACCCTGATGGCCCGCAACCGCTGGATCGAGGACCGCAGCCGGCTCGCCGCCGTCGAGTCCCTCGTCGCCCGCCGGGTCGCCGCCGCGCTCCAGGAGCGCCGCCGGCGCGAGAACCACGAGCAGGACGAGATCGGCACCGACCTCTGGCGTCGTCGCCAGAGTGAGCTGGAGGCGTCATGAGCGTGCAGGACGTTACCAGCCGGATCGGCCAGATCCAGGCACAGCTGGCAGCGCTGGCTCCGGCCCGGACCACCGCCACCACGGGGACGCAGTTCGCCGCCGAGATGGAGGGGCTGACCGACGCCACCGGCGCCGCGCGCCGGCACGAGCAGCAGCCAGGGCGACGCCGTCGTCACGGCCGCCCGCAAGTACATCGGCGTCCCCTACGTCTGGGGCGGCACCGACCCGGCGAACGGTCTCGACTGCTCGGGCCTGGTCCAGCGCGTCTACAAGGACCTCGGCTACGACCTGCCCGCGGGTCTCCTACCAGCAGGCCGAGGCCGGGCGACCGGTCGAGGGCGGGCTCGACAACGCCCAGCCCGGCGACATCCTCGCCTTCGGCTCGCCGGTGCACCACGTCGGCATCTACATCGGCAACAACCAGATGATCGAGGCCCCGCGGCCCGGCAAGAACGTCCAGGTCGAGCCCGGTCTACGAGACCCCGACCGCGATCCGCCGGATCGTCCCGGAGGCGACCTCCGGGATCGGCGCCGTCGGCGGTCTGGATGCCCGCGTCGCCGCCGGGCACGCCGTACGCCGGTCTGTTCGAGGCCGCCTCGCAGAAGTACGGCGTGAGCGCGAGCCTGCTGGCCGCCGTGGCGCGCCAGGAGTCGGGCTTCAACCCGCAGGCCATCAGCCCCGCCGGGGCGCAGGGCCTGATGCAGCTGATGCCGGCGACCGCCGACGGACTCGGCGTCAAGAACCCCTACGACCCGGCGCAGGCCGTCGACGGCGCCGCCCGGCTGCTGAGCGGCCTGCTCGACCGGTTCGGCAGCACCGAGCTCGCCCTGGCGGCGTACAACGCCGGCCCCGGCGCGGTGCTGCGCTACGACGGCATCCCGCCGTACCCGGAGACGACGAACTACGTCCGCTCCATCATGGCCAACCTGGAGGCCGCATGACCACCGCATCGATCGGCAACGTGCTCGGGGGGCTCGTCCCCGCACCGGCCGGCCAGTCCACCCAGCAGAACGGCACCTCCGGCTCGACCGGCGACGCCTTCCTCGCCCTGGTCCAGGGCCTGCTCGACGGTGCGGCGACCCAGACGGCGACCCAGTCGACGACCGCAGCCGGCGACCGGCGATCCGGCCGCGGCCACCGTGCCGGGCACTCCCGCCGCCGAGGACACCGACGCCGCTCCGGCCGAGGACCTCCGCCACGACCCCGCTCCCCGACCTGGCCGCGACCGCCGCAATGGTCGTCCCGGCCCTCGCTCCCGTGGTCGTCCAGGCCCAGCCGGCTCCGCAGGTCCAAGCGACCGCGACCGCCGCGACACCGGCGGCCGCGGCGGCCGCGGCGACCGCGGCGACCGTTGCGACCGTCGCCCGTGGCGCCGATCGGGAACGCCACCACCGACGATGTCCCGACCACCTTGACCGTCGGCGAGCCGACGACGTCCGGCCCGGCTCCGGGCATCGAGCTGCCCGACGTCGCGGTCACCCGACCCGAGAACCGCCCGGCGATGTCCGATCAGGGCAGCGCGCCGGCATCCACGCCGGCCGCCGCTCCGGCTCCCGCCTCGACCTCGGGCCAGTCCGTCTCGCCGATCACCGGCGCCGCCGCGGCCGCTCCGGCTGCCACGGTCGCTTCCGCCCCGACCGACACCCACCGGGTCACCCAGCAGGTGTTCCCCGAGGTGGTCCGGGTGGCGACGAACCCCGATGGTCCGCAGCGGATCACGATCAAGCTCAACCCCGAGGCGCTCGGCGAGGTCCGCGTCGTGCTCACCAGCCGCCGCGGCGGTCTCGAGGTCAGCCTCGCGGCCGGCTCGCGATGCCCGGACCGCCCTCACCGAGGGCGCCCCCGAGCTGCAGCGCCTGCTCGAGGCGGTCGGCCGTGACGACTCGCGGATCGTCGTCCGGGACCTGTTCGGTGCGGCGATGGGAACGACCGTCAGCACCAACCACCCCGCGGCCGCGCCCACCGGCGCCGGCCTGCCCACCGATCTTGCCGGCGGCGCCGGCACCGGTACCGGACGGCCGGGCGGCGACACCGCCGCGGGCCAGCAGTCCCGGAACCACGCAACTGGAAACAACGGCGCCACGGACGGCACCCCGGGCTCGACGAACCCGTCGCGGCCCACCGAATCGGTCACGCGAGCCCACCCGGGCCTCGACGTGACCATGTGAGGAGTGACCGTGACTGTTTCGGCAACCGAAGCCGTTCAGCCGACCCCGCCCGGGCTGTACCAGCCGGCCACGCACGGGCGCGTCCGAGGACAAGGAGATGTTCCTGAACCTGCTGGTCGCGCAGCTGCGCTACCAGGACCCGATGAACCCGGCCGACTCCGGCGAGTTCCTCGCCCAGTCCGCCCAGTTCACCTCGCTGGAGAAGATGGAGGCCGTCGCCGACCAGACCGCGGCCCTGCTCGCCACCTCGGTGTCCTTCGGCGCGAGCAACATGGTCGGCAAGAACGTGACCTACCTCGACGCCGACGGCAAGGCCATCTCCGGTCTGGTCGACTCGGTCACCTTCGACGTCACCGGCCCGATGCTCCAGATCGGCGGCCAGTCCGTGTCCCTCGGCCAGGTGCAGTCCATCGGCACCACCCCCGCACCTCCCACCGGCGACCACCGGCGACACCGGCGACACCGCTCCCTGACCCATCACCCCCTGACCAACCACCCCCCTCAGGAGATCACCATGCTTCGCTCTCTCTTCGCCGGCATCAGCGGCCTGCGCGTGAACCAGACCATGCTCGACGTGACCGGCAACAACATCGCCAACGCGAACACCGTCGGCTTCAAGTCCAGCTCCACGGTCTTCCAGGACACCCTGTCCCAGATGCTGACCGCCAGCTCGGCGCCCGGCGTCGGCGGCGGTGGCACCAACCCGATCCAGGTCGGGCTCGGCGTGCAGGTCGCCGCGACCAACACCAACTTCAACCAGGGCTCGGCGCAGACCACCGGTCGGCCCGACCGACCTGATGCTCCAGGGCGACGGCTTCTTCGTGGTCCAGCGTGGCGGCGAGAACACCTACACCCGCGCCGGTGCGTTCACCTTCGACGCGGCCGGCGACCTGGTCGCCCCGGGCGGCGGCTACGTGCAGGCCTACGCGGTCGACGCCGCCGGCAACGCGGTCAAGAGCACCCCGTCTGTCGCGGGTGACCTCCAGAACGTCCGCCTCCCGGCCCAGGACGCGACGAACACCTACGACCTGCAGTCCTACGAGATCGGCCGCGACGGCAAGGTCACCTGCACCTTCGAGGACGGCACCAAGGAGGTCATCGCGCAGGTCGCGATCGCCGACTTCGCCAACCCGATGGGTCTGAACAGGGCCGGCGAGACCAGCTTCTCGGTGTCCACCAACTCCGGCGACGTCGAGCTCGGCGTCGTCGGGTGAGGGCACCCGCGGCGTCGATGTCCTCCGGCTGCGCTCGAGATGTCGAACGTCGACCTCGCCCACGAGTTCACCAACCTGATCCTCGCCCAGCGCGGCTTCCAGGCCAGCTCGCGGATCATCACCACCTCCGACCAGGTCCTCGAGGAGCTCGTCAACATCAAGCGCTGATTCGTTCGGCGCGGACGCGCCCGGGCACCTGCTCCTGTCGTGGAGCGGACCCGGGCGCGTCGCGTTTTCGGACAGACAACTCAGGTCGGCCCTCTAGGCGCCGATGGAAACCTCGAGCAGCCACGGACGGCTGCTCGATTGAACCCAAGGACGGTGCCACATGATCACGCTCACGCGACTCTCCGGAACGGTGTTCGCTCTGAACTCCGACCTGATCGAGCGCATCGACGCGACTCCCGACACGGTCATCACCCTCGTCGACGGCAAGAAGTACGTCGTCGTGGACGCTCTCGAGGACGTCGTCTCGGCCGTGCGTCGCCACCGCGGTGAGGTCCTGGCACTGAGCACTCTTCTGGACGTCGAACCGTGGCACGAGCCGCGCGCCGCCCACCTCGGCACGGTCAGCGAGCACCCGACCGCGCACCTCACTCGGATCGACGGGACGGACCACTGAATGGACCCGGCAACCCTGATCGGGATCCTCGTCGCGTTCGTCGTCGTCGTCGTCGCGAACGTGCTCGAGGGTGGCAACCCGATGAGCCTGATG
Source organism: uncultured Actinomycetota bacterium (assembly GCA_963716655.1). Taxonomy (GTDB): domain Bacteria; phylum Actinomycetota; class Actinomycetes; order Propionibacteriales; family Nocardioidaceae; genus Nocardioides. The sequence continues at coordinate 75,900 of CAVQTV010000004.1, forward strand.
CTCATGCCACCTCTGCTGCTGGTGTTCGGCGGCACGCTCGCGATCTCGTGTCGCCGGCGGCACCATGGCCGACACCAAGCTCTCGATGAAGGCCATGGTCAAGGCGTTCACCAGCCCCGCGCCGAGCGGCGCCAAGCTGGTGCCCGAGCTGGTCACCCTCGCCGACAAGGCCCGTCGCGAGGGCCTGCTGGCCCTCGAGGACTACGTCGCCGACCTCGACGACCCGTTCCTGGTCAAGGCGCTGACGATGGCGATCGACGGCACCGACCCCGAGGAGCTCCGCGACATCCTGGAGGCCGAGGTCCAGCGCCAAGAAGGCCGAGACCAAGCAGTCGGCGAAGTTCTGGAACGCGGCCGGCGGCTACGCCCCGACCATCGGCATCGTCGGCACCGTCATGGGCCTGGTGCACGTGCTGGAGTACGCTCGCCGAGCCGGAGAAGCTCGGCCACGCTGATCGCCGGCGGCGTTCGTCGCGACCCTCTGGGGCGTCATGTCCGCCAACCTGATCTTCCTGCCCATCGGCGCCCGGCTCACCCGCCTCGGCGAGCTCGAGGTCGCCCAGATGGAGCTCGTGATCGAGGGCGTCGCCGCGCTCCAGGCCGGGTCCAACCCGCGTCTGGTCGCCCAGCGCCTCCGTTCCCTGCTGCCCGCCGACCAGCGCGAGGAGGAGGCTGCGTAATGACCGCGCCGCCGTCGCCGCAAGCACGAGGAGCCACCCGGAGCACGAGAACCACGAGCGGTGGCTCGTGACGTACGCCGACATGCTCACGCTGCTGATGGTGCTGTTCATCGTGCATGTTCGCGATGAGCCAGGTGGACCAGAGCAAGTACAAGGCGCTCAAGAGCGGTCTGGCCGAGGGCTTCGGCGGGCAGAGCACGGTCCTCGAAGGGCAACGACTCGATCCTCGAGGACGAGCGGGCCGCGGTCAGCACCGGACCTCGTGACCGACGCGATGATCGACAGCCCCGACCACGAGCCCGGCATGCCGCCGGCGGTCGACGCCGAGGAGAAGCGTCAGCTGGCCGCGGCCACGGCCGAGGCGAACCACCTCAGGCGGATCGAGAAGCAGCTGCGCCAGGCGCTCCGCGCGCAGGGGCTGGCGCACGACGTCCAGACCACCATCGACGAGCGCGGCCTGGTCGTCAGCCTGGTGTCGCGGCACGTCGTCTTCGAGCCCGACGTCGCCCAGCTGAGCCTGCGCGGTCAGCGGGTCGTGGACACGCTGGCGCCGGTGCTGCGGGACATCCCGAACGCGCTGCGGATCGACGGGCACACCAACCAGCAGCCGGTGCAGCCGAGGCTACTACGCGACCGACTGGGACCTCTCGGCGGCGCGGGCCGTGACGGTGCTGCGCCGGCTGAACGAGCGTGCACGGCGTGCCGCAGACGCGGCTCTCGGCCGTCGGCGTTCGGGCACGAGACGCCCGCTGATCGACCCGAGCATCGCCCGGTTCGCAGGCGATCAACAAGCGGGTCGACATCGTCGTCCTCCCGGGGACCGACGCGGCTTCAACCCAACTCATCGACGACGTCATCAACGCCCGACCGGGCGCCCACAAGGGAGTAGAAGGATGAGCAAGACGACCGACAAGGACGCCGAGGGCACCCCCGAGGTCGACGAGAAGAAGAAGGGCGGCAAGAAGAAGAAGCTGGTCATCCTGCTCGTGCCGGTCCTGCTGCTGGCCGGCGCCGGCTACTGGTTCTTCCTCAAGCCCTCCGGCGGCGAGGCCGAGCCGGTCCCCGGTGAGGTCGTGGCCCTCGAGGCGATCCAGATCAACCTGGAGTCGGGCCACTACCTGCGGCTCGGCCTCGCTCTCCAGCTCGTCGAGGGGGCCCACGAGGTCGACGGCAGCAAGGCGCTCGACGCGGCGATCGACCTGTTCAGCGGTCGCAGCATGGAAGAGGTCGCCCAGACCAAGGACCGCAAGCACCTCAAGAGGAGCTCGAGGCGGAGCTCGAGCACCTCTACCACGGCGACGTTATGGGGGTGTACTTCACCGACTTCGTGACCCAGTGACGGAACGGTGACGCGCGTCGCACAAACGCTCGTTCACCGATTCCGCTCAGATCCACGTACGCGGCGCCGATCGAAGGGGTGTGCCCCCCTCCGATGCACTCGCCGTGCACCCCGACGCGCCCCCGGCTGACCGGGGCGCTCGGCGTGCCGCGCTCCGAGCCACTCCCGTACGACTTCCGGCGACCCATCCAGCTGTCCCGCGAGCACTCGCGGATGCTGCAGCTGGCGCTGGACGGGTTCTGCCGCCAGGCGACGACCGTGTTCACGTCGTCCCTGCGCACCGTCTGCGCGGTCACGCTGTCGAACGATCGAGCAGTGCACCTACGCCGAGTACATCGACTCGCTCGACAACTCGACGTACCTGACCATCTTCTCCGCCGAGCCGCTCTTCAGCCAGGGCGTGTTCGAGCTCCCGCTGGTCGCGGTCATGACCTGCGTCGACCACATGCTCGGCGGCCCGGGCCGGGTCGACCAGCCCGAAGCGCCCGCTCACCGAGATCGAGGCCGGCGTCGCCGGCGGCATGGTCGAGCGGCTGCTCGGCGAGATGCGCTACTCGATGTCGTCGATCGGCGAACTTCGAGCCGAAGGTCCGGGGCGTCGAGTACAGCCCCCAGTTCGCCCAGGTCGCCGGCGCGTCCGACGTCATGGTCGCTCGCGAACCTCGAGCTGAAGATCAACGAGCGCAGCTTCCGGATGTCGATGTGCATGCCGTTCTCCGGCCTGCTCCCCCACCTGGTCCGCGCCGGCGCCCCCGCCGCGGTCTCCGACCGCGAGCGCGCCCAGCGTGAGCGCGCCGCCGCCGAGCTCCAGGACCAGTTCCAGCGGGTCCCGGTCGACGTCGCGGTCCGGCTCCGGCCGACCAACCTCGGCCCCGGCGAGCTCGCCGCCCTCCAGCCCGGCGACGCCATCCGGCTCGCCCACCCCGCCGCGGCCCCCCTCGAGGTGGTCGTCGACGGAATCAACTTCGCCCACGCCACCGCCGGTGCCAGTGGACGCCGCCTCGCCGCCCTGATCGTGGGCACCCCCAAGGAGAACGCATGACCACCGACCGTCGACGTCCAGATCGCCGTCACCGCCGCCACCGCCGCGGCCGCCGTCCTGCCTGCCGCCGAGCCGCTGACGCCGGGCACCCCGCTGCCGGGTGGCGCCCGGTGTCGCCGAGCCGTTCGCCGGTGCGGTCATCGCCGACCTCGAGGGCGCGGCCACCGGCCGGATCGCCGTCCTGGTCGGAGACGACCTGGTCGCCGCCCTGGCCTCCAGCCCGCTCGGTGGCCTCGACCTCTCCGCCGCGCTGCAGCCGACGCTCGACGCGTTCGCCGAGGCCCTCGGCGTCCGGGTCGGCGCGGCCCGTCAGGTCGACCCCGCCCTGGTCGTCGGCGACCTCGGCGCCACCTTCCTCACCATCCCGCTCACCGGCGCCGACACGGCCGCCGCGATCCTGGTGCCCGAGGACGTGCTCCTCGACGCCGCCTTCGCGCCGAAGCCCGAGGCCGCTCCCGTCGTCGAGGAGGCCCCCCGGGTCGCCCACCGTCGCGGCATCGAGATGCTGCACGGCGTCGACATGGAGGTCACCGTCGAGATCGGCCGCGCCCGGATGACCGTGCGCGACCTGCTCGACCTGTCCCCCGGCGCCGTCCTCGAGCTGGACCGCGCCGCCGGCAGCCCGGCCGACCTCCTGGTCAACGGCCGGCTGATCGCCCGCGGCGAGGTCGTCGTGATCGACGAGGACTTCGGCCTGCGGATCACCGAGATCCTCAACGACGGCTCGGCGAACTGACGTGCTCGAGCTCGCCGTCCGGCTGATCCTCTCGCCTCTCGGTCGTTCTCGGACTGCTCCTGCTCCTCGCCCGAGTCGGCGGCCGCAAGTTCCGCGGCAACCGTGACGCGATGGTGCAGGTCCTGCACCGCCAGCACCTCACCCGCGGTATCGACCATCTCGGTCGTCTCCGTCGGCTCGAAGGTGCTGGTCCTCGGCACCACCGAGCAGCAGGTCCGTGTCCTGACCGAGCTCGACCCCGACGAGATCGTCGTCCCGGCGGCCGACCCGGCCCTCGAGAAGAGCGAGCGAGCCGAAGGCCGTCACGGCGCTCCCCGGCCGGGGCAGCACCCCGCTGGCGGGCTCGGTCCTGAGCGTCGACACCTGGAAGCAGGCCCTCGCGGCCGCGACCGGACGGGCGTCATGACCGGCCGCAAGCTCGGACGGACGCTGTTCCTCGCGGCCGCCGTCCTCACCACGATCTTCCTGCTGCCGGGCGCCGCGAACGCCGCGCCGGGCGGCCCCGAGGGCCCGAACGGCCCGAACGGCGGCGCCGGCTCGAACGTCACCATCGAGCTCGACGGCCTCACCAACAGCCCGAGCACCTCGGTCACCGTGCTGATCGGCCTGACCCTGATCTCGCTGCTGCCCGCGATCCTGCTGAGCTGCACGGCGTTCACGAAGATCTTCGTCGTGCTCGGCCTGACGCGCAACGCACTCGGTCTCCAGCAGACCCCGCCGAACCAGGTGCTCGCCGGCCTGGCGCTCTTCCTCAGCCTGTTCGTGATGGGCCCGGTGCTCTCGGAGATCAACGAGATCGCGCTCCAGCCCTACCTGAACGGCGACCTGACGCCGTCCGCCGCGATCGACACCGGCATGCGCAGCCGCTGCGCGACTTCATGCTCGACAACACCGACGACGACGAGCTGGTGCTGCTGACGAACGTCGCCGACCGCGACCTGCCGGCCAACCGGGAGGAGGTGTCGATGACGACGCTGATCCCGGCCTTCGTGCTGTCCGAGCTCAAGCAGGCCTTCATCATCGGCTTCATCATCTTCATCCCGTTCCTGGTCATCGACCTGGTGGTCAGCGGGGCGCTGATGGCGCTCGGCATGATGATGATGCCGCCGGTCATGGTGTCGCTGCCCTTCAAGCTGCTGCTCTTCGTCCTCGTCGACGGTTGGGCGCTGGTCATCAAGTCACTCGTCGCGAGCTACGGAACTTAGGGACGCCCATGACTGACACCGCCATCATCGAGATCGCCCTGCGCACCATGGTCGTCGCTCTCAAGCTCTCGGCCCCGATCCTGGTCACGTCCCTGGTGATCGGCTTCACGATCTCGCTGTTCCAGTCGCTGACCCAGATCCAGGAAGTCACGCTGTCCTTCGTCCCCAAGCTGCTCGGGGTCGGCGTCGCGCTGCTGCTCTGCGGCAACTGGATGATGCACACCCTGGTCTCGTTCACCAACGACCTGTTCGCGGGGCTGCCCGCGATGCTCAACTGAACCGGCGATGACGCTCACCGTCGCCGGCGAGCCGCTGGTCGCGTACCTGCTCGCGTCGGTGCGGATCATGGCCTGGCTGGCCGTGGTCCCGCCGTTCGCCGGCCGGAGCGTGCCCCCGATGGCGAAGGTCGTGCTCAGCCTCGGCCTCGCCTTCGCGGCGATCCCGGACGGTGAGCAGATCCCGACTCGACACCGATCAGCCTGCTGCTGAACGTCGGCACCCAGGTGCTGATCGGCGTGGGCGATGGGCTTCGTGACCCAGCTCCTGCTTCGCGGCGATCGCCGCGGCCGGCGCCCTGATCGACGTCTTCGGCGGCTTCTCGCTGGCCCAGGGCTTCGACCCGCTGTCGATGAACTCGACCACGGTGTTCGGCAAGTTCCACCAGATGCTCGCGACCGTCCTGCTGTTCGTCACCGGCGGTCACCTGATGGTCATCGGCGGCCTGCTGAAGACGTTCCAGTTCCTGCCGCTCGGCACCTCGCCCGACTGGGGCAGCTACGAGGACGTGCTGATCACGGCGTTCGGGCTGTTCTTCACGACCGCGGTGCAGATCGCGCTGCCGATGATCGCGGTGCTGTTCATCGCCGACATCGGCCTGGCGCTGCTGACCAAGGTGGCGCCGCAGCTCAACGCGATCAACGTGATGTTCCCGGTCAAGATCGGGCTCACGCTGCTGCTCGTCGGGCTCACCTTCCCGGTGCTGCCCGCGCGCCGTCGACCGGCTGGTCGACCTGTCCACGCAGGCGATGTCCACGATGTCCGGGGCGGGGTGATCGACCGATGAGCGGTGAGAAGACCGAGAAGGCGACAGCCAAGAAGAACAAGGAGAACCGCAAGGAAGGCCAGGTCCCGCGCACCCAGGAGATCGGCTCGTGGTCGGCGCTGTTGCTGGTCGCCGCGGCCCTGCCCAAGCTGCTCGGCCACGAGCTCGACACCCTCCGCGACCTGATGACCACCAGCCTCAGCGTGACCGCGGACGCCGACATCGACCTGGCCCTCGAGCTCCTCGGCGCGCGGCCTGTGGCACGTCCTGCTCGTCCTGCTGCTGCTCGGCGCCGCGTGATGGTGGTCGGCGTCGCGGGCGCCATGGCCCAGGGCGGCTTCTACCTCGCGACCAAGTCGGTCAAGCCGAAGTTCAGCAAGATCAACCCGATCGCCGGTCTCAAGCGGATGTTCGGCATCCACGCCCTCTGGGAGGGCGCGAAGATGCTGCTCCGCAGCGCGGTCGTCGCGTTCCTCGTGTGGATGGCGATCAAGTCGATGCTGCCGCTACGTCGGCGGCCTGGTGCCGATGCAAGCGGTCCTCGACGCCTTCGCGGCCGACGCGCTCGGCATGATCCGCAACGTCGCGCTCGCCGGCGTCGTGCTCGCGGTCGCCGACTACGGCGTCACAGCGGCTCAAGATGCGGCAAGCAGACCATGATGTCGAAGGACGACGTCAAGCAGGAGCACAAGCAGTCCGAGGGCGACCCGTTGCTCAAGGGCGCGATCCGCTCCCGCCAGCTCGCCATGGCCCGCAACCGGATGATGGCCGACATCCCGACCGCGGACGTCGTCCTGGTGAACCCGACCCACGTCGCGGTCGCGCTGCAAGTACGACGCCGAGAAGGGTGCTCCGCGGGTCGTGGCCCGCGGTGCCGGCGTCATCGCCCAGACGATCCGTGAGCGCGCGACCGAGGCCGAGGTGCCGCTGGTGCGCGACGTGCCGCTGGCGCGTGCCCTCTACACGAACACCACCGTCGGCCAGGAGATCCCGATCGAGCTCTTCGGCGCCGTCGCCCAGGTGCTGGCGTTCGTCATCAGCCGCCGCACCAGCGGAAAACGTGGCGGAGAGCACACCAGCCCGCGGATCGACGCCCCGCTCCCCGAGATCACCTCAGGACCGCGTCGTCCGAAGCCTTCAGATTCGGTCCTCGCCGGCCGATGAGACTCCTGACGCCAGGACGGAGTCGGAATGTGGTGCCAGGGACGGCGCTCGAAGCAATGACTCCTGGAGGCGTTCCGTGCCCATCAAGCGGCTGACCCAGCTGGCTGTACCGGTCGGCATCGTGCTGATCATCGTGATGCTGGTCGTCCCGCTGCCCGCGGTGCTGCTCGACCTGCTGATCGCGCTCAACATCACCGGCGCCCTCCTGGTCCTGCTCGTGGCGATGTTCGTGAACCGTCCCCTCGACTTCGCCGGCTTCCCAGCGGTCATCCTCGTGATGACGCTGTTCCGACTCGCGCTCAACGTGAGCGCCACCCGACTGGTCCTCCTCGACGGCTACGCCGGCAAGGTGATCGACACGTTCGGCCACTTCGTGGTCGGCGGCTCGCTGATCGTCGGCCTGATCGTGTTCGCGATCCTCCTCGTCATCCAGTTCGTCGTCATCACCAACGGTGCCGGCCGAGTCGCCGAGGTCGGCGCCCGCTTCGCCCTCGACGCGATGCCCGGCAAGCAGATGGCCATCGACGCCGACCTGAACTCCGGCCTGATCTACGAGGACGAGGCCCGCCAGCGTCGCGCCGAGGTGCACGCCGAGGCCGACTTCTACGGCTCGATGGACGGTGCCTCGAAGTTCGTGAAGGGTGACGCCATCGCGGCGGTCATCATCACCCTGGTCAACCTGATCGGTGGCTTCGCCATCGGCGTCGGCCAGCTGGGGATGCCGTTCGGCGAGGCGATCACGACGTACAGCCTGCTGTCCATCGGTGACGGCCTGGTCTCCCAGATCCCCGCACTGCTGCTCTCGGTCGCCACCGGCCTGATCGTGACCCGATCCGTCGGCAAGACGGACATGGGCTCCGACATCATCACGCCAGCTCGGCGCGAACCGGATGCCGCTGCGCGTCGCCGGCTTCGCCGCGCTGGCGCTGTGCCTGATCCCGGGCATGCCCAAGATCCCGTTCATCATCGCCGGCGGCGCGATGCTGCTCGTTCTCCACCCGCGCCCCGAAGGACGCCGCCCCGGAGCCCGAGGCGATGCCGGGCACGACGCCGGCGCTCGCCGCGGCCCCGGAGACTCCTGAGCTGCTCGCCGAGCAGATCCAGGTCGACCCGCTCGGCCTCGAGCTCTCCGCCGACCTGATCGACCTGGTCGACCCGTCCAGCGGCGGCGACCTGCTCGACCGGGTGAAGTCGCTGCGCCGCAAGATCGCGACCGACCTCGGCATCGTCGCCCCGCCGGTGCGCACCCGCGACAACCTGCAGCTGCCGTCGCGGACCTACGCGATCATGCTCTTCGGCATCGAGGTCGCCCGCGGCGAGGCGCCTCCGGGCACCGTGCTCGCGATCGGCGACTACCTCGGCTCGCTGCCCGGCGTAGCCGACCCAGGAGCCGGTGTTCGGCCTCGAGGCGAAGTGGATCCCGGCCGAGCTGCGCAGCCAGGCCGAGCTGTCACGGCGCCACGGTCGTCGACCGCGCGTCGGTCATCACCACCCACCTCGCCGAGGTCGTCACCCAGCACGCCGCCCGGCTGCTCGGCCGCGAGGACGTCCGGATGCTCACCGACGTCGTCAAGCGCACCCACCCCGTCGTCGTCGAGGAGCTCACCCCGACCCAGCTCAGCCTCGGCGAGGTCCAGCGGGTCCTCCAGTCGCTGCTCGAGGAGAGCGTCTCGATCCGCGACCTGGTCCGGATCTTCGAGGCGCTGTCGCTGCGCGCGGCGCGCACCAAGGAGCTCGACCCGCTCGTCGAGGCCGCCCGGCTGGCGCTCGGCCCGGCGATCGTCGCGCCGTACCTGGTCGACAAGGCGCTGCACGTCATCACCCTCGACCCGCAGCTCGAGCAGCGGATCCTGGAGTCGCTGCGCCCGTCCGAGCACGGCCACTCGATCGCGCTGGACCCCGAGTCCAGCCAGGCGCTGCTCACCAACCTCGCGCAGCTGTCCGGCGACGTCGAGAACCGCAACATCCGCCCGGTGCTCGTCTGCGCGCCGCAGATCCGTGCCGCGGTCCACCGCCTGGTGAACCCGATCGCGCCGCGCCTCGCCGTGCTCTCCTACCAGGAGCTCACCGGCGCCGACCAGATCCGCTCCGAAGGCATCGTCGGAGCCGAGCCGAGGCTCGTCAACGCATGAGCCCGCTGTCCGCCCCGTGGTGATCGGCACCCTCGCCATCGGGTCGCCGGCACTGTGGGCCGCCCAGGTCGAGCGGCACCCTGTCGCCCGACGTCGCGTTCCAGCGGCTGCTGCTCTGCCTGATCGTGGCCTGGGCGGCGTGCTCGCTGGTCGCCAACCTGTCGGACCGCACCGTGGCCGCGAACACCGCTGCGGAGCGGGCCGCCGAGCAGGCGATCGCTGGATGCCGAGGCGGCGGAAGCCGCACGCCGCCGGACCGGAAATGGAGCGACCCGCAGACGCGGCCTCCGAGCTGGAGGACCACTCCGGCGGACGTGACTGACCGGATCGTCTGCGGGTCGGGTGACTGCTTGGGATTCACCAGCAGCCCTCTCGGGACGGTTCCGCCCCGGGCGTTGCTGATGGGCTGCTAGCGGGCAGCCACCTCACGCGTCCTCAAAGAATTCATTCTTCGGACCACCTCCTTTCCCGTGTTGCTTCACGGTAGGCCGCGGTCCCTCCGCGATCAAGGTGTTTAGGGCGGGCCCTATTCCTCCGCCGCGGCCGCCGCGAACTGGGACCGGTAGAGCCGGGCGTACGCGCCGCCCACCTCGAGCAGCTCCTCGTGCGTGCCCTGCTCGACGATCGCGCCGTCCTCCATGACCAGGATCAGGTCGGCGTCGCGGATCGTGCTGAGCCGGTGCGCGATCACGAAGCTGGTCCGGTCGGTGCGCAGCGCGGCCATCGCGTGCTGGAGCAGCAGCTCGGTGCGGGTGTCGACCGAGCTGGTCGCCTCGTCGAGGATCAGCAGCGCCGGGTCGGTGAGGAACGCCCGGGCGATGGTGACCAGCTGGCGCTCGCCGGCCGACAGGTTGGAGCCCTCCTCGTCGATGACCGTGTCGTAGCCGTCGGGCAGGGAGTGCACGAACCGGTCCACGAACGTCGCCCGCGCCGCCTCGAGGATCTCCTCCTCGGTCGCGTCGGGACGGCCGTAGGCGATGTTGTCGCGGATCGTGCCCTCGAACAGCCAGGTGTCCTGGAGCACCATCCCGATCTGCCCGCGCAGCGCGGCGCGCGGCATCGCGGCGATGTCGACGCCGTCGAGCGTGATCCGGCCGGCGTCGATGTCGTAGAACCGCATCACCAGGTTGACCAGCGTGGTCTTGCCGGCGCCGGTCGGCCCGACGATCGCGACGGTCTGGCCGGGGCGGGCCACCAGCGAGAGGTCGGTGATCAGCGGCCGGTCCTCGTCGTAGCGGAACGACACGTGCTCGAAGGCGACCTCGCCCCGCCGGACGGCGGGGGTGGCGGTCGCCGGCGGGTCGGCCGGCTCCTCGTCGGCGTCGAGCAGCTCGAAGACCCGCTCGGCCGAGGCGACGCCCGACTGCAGCAGGTTCATCATCGAGGCGACCGTGGTGAGCGGCTGGGTGAACTGGCGGGTGTACTGGATGAACGCCTGCACCTCGCCGAGCGAGAGCTGGCCGTTCGCGACCCGGAGCCCGCCGACGACGGCGACCAGCACGTAGTTGAGGTTCCCGATGAACATCATCGCCGGCATGATCAGGCCGCTCACGAACTGGGCGCCGAAGCTGACCTTCGTAGAGCTCGTCGTTCTCCTCGGCGAACGTCGCCTCGACCTCGGCCTGGCGACCGAACACCTTGACCAGCGCGTGGCCGGAGTAGGCCTCCTCGATCTGCGCGTTGAGCGGCGCCGGTACGCCGCCACTGCGCGACGAACTGGCCCTGCGAGCGCTTCATGATCTGCGCGGTCACGACCAGCGAGAGCGGCACCGATGACCAGCGCGACCAGCGCCAGCAGCGGCGAGATCCAGAACATCATCGCGAGCACCGCGACGACGGTCATCAGCGACGTCAGCAGCTGGCTCATCGTCTGCTGCAGGGTCGTGCTGACGTTGTCGATGTCGTTGGTGACCCGGCTGAGCAGCTCGCCGCGCGGCGAGCGGTCGAAGTAGCCGAGCGGCAGCCGGTTGATCTTCGTCCTCGACGTCCTCGCGCATCCGGCGGACGGTGTTCTGCACGACGCGTGTTGAGGACGAAGCCCTGGAGCCAGCCGAGCAGCGACGCCCCGGCGTAGATCGCCAGCACGAGCAGCAGCACGTCGCCGACGGCGGCGAAGTCGACGCCCTGGCCGGGCACGACGTCCTGGCCCTGCACGGCCTCGGGCCACTGCGACTCCGGCGTGCCCGGCGGGATCTGCTGGCCGATGAAGCCGTTGAACACCAGGTCGGTGGCGTGACCGAGGATCCGCGGGCCGATCGACATCAGCGACGACGCTGACGACGCCGAGCAGCACCACCAGCGATCGCCTTGCCGCGGTCGGGGCGCATCCGGGCGACCAGCCGCTTGGCGGACGGGCACGAAGTCCATCGCCTTCTGGCCGACCATGCCGCCGCCCATCGGGCCGCGGCCGGGGCCGCCCTGCGGCGCCTCGATCCGCTCGGTGGCCTTGAACTCCTTGCTCCTTGGAGCGTGGTGGTCGGTGCTCATGCCGCCTCCTCCGCCGTCAGCTGGGAGGTGACGATCTCCTGGTACGTCGCGCACGTCGTCGAGCAGCTCGTGGTGCGTGCCGCGGCCGACGACCCGGCCGTCCTCGAGCACGAGGATCAGGTCGGCGTCGCTGATCGTGGTGACCCGCTGGGCGACGATCACCACCGTCGCGTCCCGGGTCTCGGGCTTGCAGCGCCGCCCGCAGCCGGGCGTCGGTGGCCAGGTCGAGCGCCGAGAACGAGTCGTCGAAGAGGTAGATGCCCGGGCCGGCGGACCAGCGCCCGGGCGATCGCCAGCCGCTGCCGCTGGCCGCCGGAGAAGTTGGTGCCGCCCTGGGTGACCGGCGCGTCGAGACCCTCGGGCAGCGCCTCGACGAAGTCGCGGCCCTGGGCGACCTCGAGCGCCGCCCACATCTCGTCCTCGGTGGCGTCGGCCTTGCCGTGCTGGAGGTTGCTGCGGACCGTCCCGCTGAACAGGTAGGCCTTCTGCGGCACCAGCCCGATCTGGCCCCAGAGCAGGTCCGGGTCGAGGTCGCGTACGTCGCTGCCCGCCGACGCGCACCGACCCCGACGGTCGCGTCGAAGAGCCGCGGCACCAGGTTGACCAGCGTGGACTTGCCGGCGCCGGTCGAGCCGATCACGGCGACCGTCTGCCCGGGCCGGGCCGAGAACGAGACGTCGGCGAGCACCGGCTCCTCGGCGCCCGGGTAGGCGAAGGTGACGTCCTCGAGGTCGAGCTGGCCGCGCAGCGCCGGGTCGGGCGCGACGGTGTGCTCCGGCGGCGGCACCGAGGTCTCGGTGTCGAGCACCTCCGCGATCCGGTCACCGCAGACCGACGGCGCGCGGGATCATCATCAGCATGAACGTCGCCATCATCACCGACATCAGGATCTGCATCAGGTAGGAGAGGAACGCGGTCAGCGCCCCGACCTCCATCTGGCCGTTGTCGACGCGGTGCCCGCCGAACCAGATCACCGCGACGCTGGAGACGTTCACGACCAGCATCACCAGCGGGAACATCGTGGCCATCCAGCGACCGGCGCGGACGGCGACGTCGGTGAGGTCGTCGTTCGCCGTGCCGAACCGCTCGGCCTCGTGCGGCTCGCGGACGAACGCGCGGACCACCCGGATGCCGGTGATCTGCTCGCGCAGCACCCGGTTGACCTCGTCGATGCGGGCCTGCATCGCGCGGAAGTTCGGCACCATCCGGCTGACCACGAAGCCGACGCAGAGGAACAGCGCCGGGCACGACCACGGCGAGGATCCAGCCCAGGCCGACGTCCTCGCGCAGCGCCATCACGACGCCGCCGACCATCATGATCGGCGCGGACACCGCGATGGTGCAGGCCATCAGCACCAGCATCTGCACCTGCTGCACGTCGTTGGTGCTGCGGGTGATCAGCGAGGGTGCGCCGAAGTGCTGCACCTCGCGGGTCGAGAACGTGCCGACCCGGTGGAAGAGCGCGGCCGCGCAGGTCGCGGCCGAGGCCCATCGCGGTGCGGGCGCCGAACCAGACGGCGGTGACCGAGCAGACGATCTGGGCGAGCGAGATCACCAGCATCAGGCCGCCGGTGCGGATGATGTAGTCGGTGTCGCCGGTGGCCACGCCCTTGTCGATGATGTCGGCGTTCAGGCTCGGCAGGTAGAGCATCGCGACCACGCCGATGAACTGGAACAGCACCACGAGGGCGAGCCAGGATCGGTACGGCGCGAGCTGCTCGCGCAGCAGGCGGAGCAGCATCAGTCTCTTCTCCCGAGTCCGTCCAGGACGGTGTCGACGATCTGTTCGGGGTGAGCAGCCGGCCGTCGGCGACCAGCTCGTGGCTGCCGGCGAAGGTCAGCAGGCGCAGCACGTGGAGGAAGTGGTCGACGGGCACCGCCAGCTGGTCGGCGTCGCCGCCGACCAGGTCGGCGAGCAGCTCGAGCAGCTGCTTGCGCCACTCGACGGCGGCGGCGTGAGTCGTGCAGGTGCACCGGGCGGCCGGACCAGGCCGACCTTGTGCATCAGCCCGACCGTCGCGCGGATGCCGCTGCTGCAGGATCGACACCAGGACCACCAGCCGGGCGCGCAGCGGCAGGCCGCGGTCGATCTCCTCGATCCGGACGACCAGGTCGCCGGGCTCGAACGCCCGCTCCAGCGCCGCGTCGACGAGCTCGTCCTTCGAGGCGAAGACGCGGAAGATCGTGCCCTCGGCGACGCCGGCCGCCTCGGCGATCTGGCGGGTGGTGACGTCGCGGCCGTGCACGCGCATCAGCCGCAGCGTCACGTCGATGAGCTCGGCGCGGCGCTCGTCGGGCGACATCGGGCGGGCGCGGGGGGACAGCCGTCGAGCATAAATGAGTGAGCACTCACTCACAAATGGGTTTCTACGGCGCCAGTCGCTCGGTGACCCAGCCGACGGCCCCACCATCGGCAGCGCGCCGGTAGCGCAGCCGGTCGTGCATCCGGCCCGGGCGGCCCTGCCAGAACTCGACGACCTCCGGCCGGACGACGTACCCGCCCCACTCCTCGGGGACCGGCACCTCCGCCGGGGAACCGCGCCTCGGCCGTCGGCGTAGCGCCTCGGCCAGGTCCGCCCGGGTGACGACCCGGGACTGCGGCGAGGCCCAGGCGCCGAGCTGCGAGCCCCGCGGGCGGACCGCGAAGTACGCCTCGACGTCCGCGCGCGGCAGCGGCTCGGCGACGCCGTCGACGCGCACCTGCCGCTCCAGGACGTGCCACGGGAACAGCAGCGCGCAGCGCGGGTTGGCGGCCAGCTCGTCGCCCTTGCGGGAGTGCGTGTTCGTGTAGAAGACGAAGCCGCGCGTGGCCGAGCCCCTTGAGCAGCACCATCCGCGAGGACGGCGCGCCGTCGGCGCCGACGGTGGCGACCACCATCGCGTTCGGGTCGTGCAGGCCCGCGTCGAGCGCCTCGCGCATCCAGCGGTCGAACATCGCGACCGGATCCGGCTCCAGGTCCGCCTCGTCGAGACCGGCCCGGCCGTACTCCTCACGCAGCGCGGCGAGCTCGATCTCGGACATGCCTCGACCCTAGTCCGGGGCGGGAGGCAGAATGCCTCCGGCGCCTGTCGCCGGCCCCGACCACGAGTGCGAGGAATCCCCATGACCGAGGTACACCACGGACTGGAGGGCGTCGTCGCCTTCGAGACCGAGATCGCCGAGCCGGACAAGGAGGGCTCGGCGCTCCGCTACCGCGGCGTCGACATCGAGGACATCGTCGGCCGGGTGCCGTTCGAGAACGTCTGGGGCCTGCTGATCGACGGCGCCTACACCCCCGGCCTCTCGCCGGCCGAGCCGTACAACCTGCCGGTGCACACCGGCGACGTCCGCGTCGACGTCCAGGCCGCGGTCGCGATGCTGGCGCCGGCGTTCGGCTTCGGGCAGACCTACGACATCACCGACGAGCAGGCGCGCGACGACATCGGCCGGGTGGCCGTGATGGTGCTGTCGTACGCCGCCCAGTCGGCGCGCGGCCTGAACCAGCCGGTCGTGCCGCAGAGGGAGGTCGACCAGGGCAACACGCTCGCCGAGAAGTTCCTGATCCGCTGGAAGGGCGAGGCCGACCCGCAGCACGTCAAGGCGATCGACGCCTACTGGCGCTCGGCCGCCGAGCACGGCATGAACGCCTCGACGTTCACCGCCCGGGTGATCACCTCGACCGGCGCCGACGTGGCGGCGGCGTTCTCCGGCGCGATCGGCGCGATGAGCGGCCCGCTGCACGGCGGCGCCCCGTCCCGCGTGCTCGGCATGATCGAGGAGGTCGAGAAGCGCGGCGACGCCGCGGCGTACGTCAAGGAGCTCCTCGACGACGGCGAGCGGCTGATGGGCTTCGGCCACCGGGTCTACCGCGCCGAGGACCCGCGGGCCCGGGTGCTGCGTCGTACGGCGCGCGAGCTGAACGCGCCGCGCTACGAGGTCGCCGAGGCGCTCGAGCAGGCCGCGCTGGCCGAGCTGCGCGAGCGGCGCCCGGACCGGGTGCTCGAGACGAACGTCGAGTTCTGGGCGGCGATCGTGCTCGACTTCGCCGAGGTGCCCGGCGCACATGTTCACGTCGATGTTCACCTGTGCCCGCACCGGTGGCTGGTCGGCGCACATCCTGGAGCAGAAGCGCACCGGCCGGCTGATCCGGCCGTCCGCCGTCTACACCGGTCCCGCCGTCGCGCCCGGCCTCCGAGGTCGACGGCTGGCACGAGGCGTGGGGCAAGTGAGCCACTACGCGGGGAAGTCCGCGATCGTCACCGGCGCCGGGTCCGGGATCGGCGCCAGCCTGTCCCGCGCGCTGGTCGCCGCCGGCGCCCAGGTCGTGTGCGCGGATCTCGACGTCGCGGCCGCGAGCAGCGTCGCCGACCCGATCGGTGCCCGCGCGGTCGCCCTGGACGTCACCGACGCCGGCGCCGTGCAGGCGCTGGTCGACGAGGTGCAGCCGGACCTGCTGTTCAACAACGCGGGCATCACGTTCGGCGGCGAGACCGAGGACCTGACGCTCGACCAGTGGAACGCGATCATCGACGTCAACATCCGCGGCGTCGTGCACGGCGTCGCGGCGGCGTACCCGCTGATGGTCCAGCGCGGCGGTGCTGGAGTTTCGGGCGGCCAGATCGTCAACACCGCCTCGATGGGCGGACTGATGGCGGCCGGCCTGATCACGTCGTACGTGATGACGAAGCACGCCGTGGTCGGGCTCTCGCTCGCGCTGCGCTCGGAGGCTGCGGACAAGGGCGTCGGCGTCACCGTCGTGTGCCCGTCGGCGGTGGAGACCCCGATCCTGGAGAAGGGCCACCTCGGCAAGTTCCACGGCCGCGACTACTACCTCAAGGGCCAGGGTGTCCGGCACCCGCTGGACCCGGACGTGTTCGCCGCGCAGGTGCTCGAGGCGGTCGCCGACAACCGGGCGATGCTGGTCACCCCGCGCACCGCGCGGATCGCGTGGCGGCTCGGCCGGTTCTTCCCCGGCTTCGTGCAGCGCTCGTCGATCAAGTTCGTCGCCAAGCAGCGCAAGTGGCAGGAGGCGCGGGCCCAGGCGTGACGTTGAGTCGGGACTTCCGGTCACTTCAATCGGGAGTTTCGACCAGTTGAGTCGGGAGTTCTGGTCAGCGGCGTGACCAGAACTCCGGACTCAACAGGCACAAAGTCCCGATTCAACGTTGTGGTCAGAGCCGACCGTCGTACCAGCTGGTGACACCGCGGGCGCCCTTGGCGCTCAACGAGATGTGCAGGTGGTCGCGGTGCCGCAGCGTCTTCGAGCACTTCTTGCGACGGTGGCAGCTCGACGAGAGGTAGCGCTCGGGCTCGAAGCGGTCCCAGGCGGCGTACATCTTGTCGTTCCAGATGATGTACATGACGCCCATCCGGCGCGCCCATGCGTGGGTGTTGCCGCGGCCGTCGGTGTCGAAGATCCGCGCCATGAACGCCTTGGCCCGCTTGCGGTCCGCGAGCTTCGTGGCGTCGAGGGTCCAGTCGAACGCGCGGCCGTTCTGGTGCTCGGACGTCGCCTTGCGCTTGCAGTCGCGACCGGTGCCGCCGAAGCCGCCGTCGTACCTCCGCACCATCCAGTGGGCGAGGTAGTTGGTGCCCGGCCGGGCGCGCTCGTGGCACTTGGACGAGGGTTCGTACGACGCGTAGTCCTCGATCGCGCTCTGCGCGGCGGCAGGCGTGGCGATGACGAGGGTGGCGAGCAGGACAGCGATCCCGAGAAGGCGCATGGTCGACGACCCTACGTCCGGTCGGTGCGCTCCAGGTAGGCGAGCCCGCGCGGGGACACCTCGTAGCCGACCTCGAAGCTGCGGGTGAGCCCGAGGTTCTTCAGCTTGCGGACGTCGATCTTGAACGGGTCGCGCTCGCGGCCGAGCTCCTCGGCGAGGTCCGGTGCGCGGGTGTGCGGGCGGCGCCGGATCACGTCGAGGGTGGTCATCGTCCACGGCCCGTGGCTGCTCGCCCGGTCGAGCCGGTCGAGCTTCGCGTCGATGGCGGCGACGTCCTCGTCGGTGAGGTCGGCGCTCTCCCGGAGCGCGATCCGCGGGTCCGGCCCGGCCCAGGCCAGCTGCACCCGGTACGTGGGGTCGTCGCCCTCCACCTTGTCGAGCTGCTTGCGCAGCCGGGCCGCGTCCGGCCAGCCGGCGGCCAGCGCCTCGGCGTCGGTGATCGCCGCAGGATCGACCACGGCGACGTCCTCGACCCGGACCACTCCGCCCGCCGTACGGAACTCCGCACCCGGTTTCACGTCCTGCTTCCGCCACCGTCGGAAGGCGAGCGTCACCGAGCCGTCGGCGACCCCGTGGGCGATCTTGGGCGGCAGCAGCACGGGCGTCAGCCTAATGTGGACCGATGACCTCCTCCGAGCGCGACTACTGGGACGCCGAGGCGACGACCTTCGACGACGAGCCCGACCACGGACTGCGCAACCCCCAGGTCCACGACGCGTGGCGGAGCCTGCTGATCGGACTCACACCGCCGATCCCGTCCCGGATCGCCGACCTCGGGTGCGGCACCGGCACCCTCGCGCTGCTGATGGCCGAGGAGGGGCACGCGGTCGACGGCATCGACATCTCCCCCGAGATGGTCCGGCGGGCGAACGCGAAAGCCGGGACGTACCCCGGCGTCGAGTTCGTCGTCGGTGACGCCGCGGAGCCGCCGTTCGACGCCGGCATCTACGAGGTCGTGCTCTGCCGGCACGTCCTGTGGGCGCTCCCCGACCCGGCCGCCGCGCTGGCCCGGTGGGTCGACCTGCTGACGCCGACCGGCCGGGTGCTGCTGATCGAGGGCAGCTGGTCGACCGGTGCCGGGCTGAGCGCCGAGCAGACGGTCGAGCTGGCCGAGGGCGCCGGCCTCACCGTCACGCTGCGGCCGCTGGCCGAGCCGGTCTACTGGGGCAAGCGGATCGACGACGAGCGCTACGTCGTGGTCGGCAAGCGCCTGCCGAAGCACCGCGAGAGCCGCGCGAACTTGTAGTAGCCGAACGACGGGATCGGTTCGTAGCCGCTCGACACGTAGAGCTCGATCGCCTCCGGCTGGCGCAGCCCGCTCTCCAGCACGATCGCCTCGGCACCGTGCGCCGCGGCGTCCGCCTCGAGGTGGGCGAGCATCCGCCGGGCCACGCCGCGTCCGCGCGCCGCGGGCACGACGTACATCCGCTTGATCTCGGCGGTCCGGCTGGTGCCGAACGCCTCGACCGTCGAGCGCCGCCAGGCACCGCTCGCGACCGGGGTCCCGTCGAGGTAGCCGACGAAGAAGCTGCCTTCCGGCAGCTCGAACATCAGCGGGTCGAGCGGCGTCTCGTCACGCCCGCCGTACCGGGTGACGTACTCGGCCTGGACCTCCTCGATGAGCAGCAACGCGTCCGGGTGTCCGTAGCCGACCCGACGGATGTCCATGCTCGTCATCGGTGACACAATAGGCCTCGCCGACAGCGTCGTCAGGCCGCGCCACCTCGCCCGCACGGAAGGTAGTCCATGACCGACGCCCTGCAGATCCCCAGTGACCTCCTCCCCGCCGACGGCCGGTTCGGCGCCGGCCCCTCGAAGATCCAGCCCGCGCACCTCGACGCGCTCGCCGCGACCGGGTCGTCGCTGATGGGTACGTCGCACCGGCAGGCGCCGGTGCGCTCGCTGGTCGGGCGCGTGCGGTCCGGTCTCGCCTCGCTGTTCTCCCTCCCCGACGGCTACGAGGTGGTGCTCGGCAACGGCGGCGCCACGGCGTTCTGGGACATCGCGACGTTCGGGCTGATCCGCGAGAAGAGCCAGCACCTGTCGTTCGGCGAGTTCTCGTCGAAGTTCGCCTCCGCCGCAGCCGCCGCGCCCTGGTTGGCGGCGCCGTCCGTGATCAAGTCCGAGCCCGGCTCGCGGCCGGTGGCCGTCGCCGAGGACGGCGTCGACGTCTACGCCTGGGCGCAGAACGAGACCTCAACCGCCGTGATGGCGCCGGTCGTCCGGCCCGCCGGCGCTTCGCCCGACTCGCTGGTGCTGATCGACGCGACCTCGGGCGCGGGCGGGTTGCCGGTCGACGTAAGCGAGTCGGACGTCTACTACTTCGCGCCGCAGAAGTGCTTCGCCTCCGACGGCGGGCTCTGGATCGCGCTGATGTCGCCGGCCGCGTTGGCGCGTGCCGAGGCGATCGCCGCGTCCGGGCGACACGTCCCGGCGTTCTTCGACCTGCCGACCGCGATCTCGAACTCCGCGCTCAACCAGACCTACAACACGCCCTCGCTCGCCACGCTGTTCCTGATGGCCGAGCAGCTGGACTGGATGAACGCCTCCGGCGGCCTGGACGGGATGGTCGCGCGCACCACCGCGTCGTCCGACCACCTCTACACCTGGGCCGAGAAGTCGCCGCACGCGTTCCCGTACGTCACCGACCCCGACCACCGCTCGCTGGTGATCGGCACCATCGACTTCGAGGACGGCATCGACGCCGCCCGGATCGCGGCCGTGCTGCGCGCCAACGGGATCGTCGACACCGAGCCGTACCGCAAGCTCGGCCGCAACCAGCTGCGGATCGCGATGTACCCCGCCGTCGACCCCGCCGACATCGAGGCCCTCACCGCCTGCATCGACTGGGTGATCGAGCACAGCTGACGTCGGCTGATGCACTTCGGCCTGCGGGTCGGCGGTGGTTCCGGTCCTCTATTTCGGATTACGTGGTCACCGTCGCCTGTGGTTACGGCGAGGTGGTTGCGGCCCTAACGCGGCCTACGGTCTGCGGTGGTCGTCGTGCTGTGGTTACGGCCGCAAAGACATGACTGATGCCCCGCCAACGTCGGCGGGGTGTGGGTCAGCGGATATGTCGGTCGGACTCGACGTCGTAGGTGCAGCCCAGGGGGCTGGTCCAGGTGAAGGTCCGGGGGCCGGTGCGGACGTAGGTCCAGGCGGTGTGGGTCTTCAACCTGTGGTGCCGGCGACACAACGGCGCCAGATTCCGGCTGGTGGTCCTGCCGATCGGGTACTCGGTGATGTGGTCGGTGTCCGTGCCCCGCGATGGTCTCGTGCAGTGCGGGAACACGCAGGTCGGATGGGCCAGCCGGGCCTGTTCCAATCGCCAGCGCGAACTCCGCGACCGAGAACTCACCGACCGTCGGTGCACCCGGGTCCGGCGACCTCGAGCTCCCGCTCGGCCCACGGGACCGTCTCGTCGACCGGCTCACCGGGGTGCAGCTCGGCCCATTCGACGGCCTGGACGAGCTGCTCGACCTCCAGGTCGACGATCGCGGCACGGGTCGCGCGGGCAGCCGCCAGCACCTGCTCGGTGCGGGTGATCGTGGTGGCTGCCATACGTCTACCCAAGCACTGGCCACCGACAGTGAGACCCTCAGAACCCTTGTTTTGTCTGGCATGTGGACATTTTCTGAAGATTTCTCGGCACCCGTTTTCGGTGGCCTGCAGTCGACGTACTGGCTTCGCTTCCGGGTCCCGACGACGCTCGCTGCTCGACCACCGCAGCGGCGACCCGCAAGCCGAAGCCCATCGCGCCTATTCGCGTTGCGGCCAGTTCCCACCCGACCTAGCGTGGCCGCACGATGACTTCCGAACTGCACGCGCTCTGCTTCGCGGCGGCCGACCCGGCCGGGCTCGCGGGCTTCTGGGCCGGTGTCCTGGGCCGCGAGCTGGCCGACGATCCGCACGGGTTCGCCGTGCTGCCGAGCGACGACACCGAGTTTCGGCTCCGGTTCGTGCCGACCGAGGAGCCGAAGGTCAGGCCGAACCGGATGCACTTCGACCTGACCAGCACGTCGCTGGAGGACCAGCAGCAGACGGTGGCGTGTGCGCTCGAGCTCGGCGCCCGGCACATCGACGTCGGCCAGCTGCCGGAGGAGGAGCATGTGGTGCTCGCCGACCCCGGGGGCAACGAGTTCTGCGTGATCGAGCCGGGCAACGCGTTCCTCGCGGACACCGGGCTCATCGGCGCGGTTTCCTGCGACGGGAGCCAGCAGGTCGGGTACTTCTGGAGCGCGGCTCTCGGCTGGCCGTTGGTCTGGGACCAGGACGAGGAGACCGCGATCCAGGCACCGTACGGCGGCGCGAAGATCACCTGGGGCGGTCCGCCGTTCGCGCCGAAGACCGGGCGGAACCGGCTGCACTTCGACCTCGCCGCTACCAACGGCGATCAGCGATCCGAGATCGACCGGCTCGTCTCACTCGGCGCGACCCGGCTCGGCGAGAGCGAGCTGACCGATCCGGATCACAACGAGTTCTACGTCATCGAGTAGACGCCGTCCGGCATCTCGACCTGCACCGGGCCGTCGTCCTCGGAGAGCGTGATGACGATGTCGCCGAACCGTGCCTCTCCGTCGACGACGCTCACCTCCCGCGGTTCCTCGCCGTGCCGGCCGGCGCGCCAGGATCCCTTGCGGCCGTACCACCAGACGGTCCCGTCCTCGTCCTCGACGACGTAGTCGGTCGTGTAGTCGTCGCCGAGCTTGTAGGTGAGCGCCGACGCGTAGGTGCCGTCGATGTCGTAGGTCTCGTCGACGACGATCAGCACCAGCTCGCCGCCGGGGCCGTCGAAGGTGCGCACGTCGCCCGGCTCCATCCCGAGCCAGGACTCAGCGGCGGGCGTCGGGGAGGGCGAGGACGACGACGACGCGGAGGAGCAACCCATCAGGAGCAGGGCCAGCAGGGCGACGGCGAGCTTCACGCCTCAATCATGACCGGTCAGGCCAGCCCGGCGAGCTCGGCGAGCCGGGTCAGCCCCGAGCGTCCGTGCATGCGGAGCCGGTCGAGCGGATCGTCGAGACCGGCGAGCCCGGGCGGGGTCCGAGCCGGGTTGAGGGCGAGCCCGTCCGCGAAGGCCTTGATGTCGGGCTCGGCGCCGAACGACATGGTGGCCTGGGTGCCGAGCACGTTCATGGCCGCCCACCCCGCCAGCGTGTTCGCGTACGGCGTGGGCGGGCAGAGCCGGTTCTTCTCGGCGTCGTCGGCACGGGTCGCCTCGACGTAGCCGGCGAGCGCCGCGCCGAGGCACGGGAAGCCGGCCCGGATCGGCTGCACCGTGATCGCGGCCGGACCCCAGATCGGCACCAGCGGCGGGTACTGCAGTCCGGACGCCGAGCAGTGCACGACGACCGCGTCGCGGGCGATGTCGACCGACCCGTCCTCGAGGTCGATCCGCCCGGCCGCCACCCGCCGGACGTGGCCGAGCCGGACCACGTTCTCGATGGTGCGCAGCAGGTCGAGCTCCCAGGTGGCGAGGGTCGGCGTCTTCGCCATCGTCGGCGTCACCGACCGGTCGACGCGCAGCATGATGCCGGCGTCCTCCAGCCGGACGAACAGGTCCTCCAGGGAGGTCGCCAGCTCCGCGGCCTGCATCGTGTCGGCGGCCATGCCGAGGAACACCGCGGGGTCCGGCTGGACCACCGCGCGGTTGAGCATCCACGGGTCGCGCGGCCGGACCCAGCAGATCGCGCCCGGATCCACGCCGCGACCCAGCAGCCAGACACAGGCGTCGGTCGCGGTCTTGCCCGACCCGACGACGACGTACTGGCTCGGGGCCTCGTCCATCCGGACCAGGTCGTTGACCGGGATCACCCGGACCCCGTCGGCGACCTCGAACGGCGGCGGCGTCTCGGACCGGGATGTCCGGAGCGAGGTAGCGCGCGTCGACGATCCGGCACCGCTCGGGCACCGCGTACCGCTCCCCGGAGACGCGGGACACGAACTCCCGGTCACCGAGGTACTCGCAGCCGACGAACAGCTCGACCTTGCCGGACACCAGCATCCGCTCGGTCGAGCACGTGCTCGTAGTAGGCGCAGATCTCCGGCCCGGTCGCGCGCTCGTGCAGACCGGCCTCCGGCCCGTCCGACTGCACGCGGCCGCCGCCGAGCAGGGTCGACGCGACGCCGTAGAACGCGGACGCCTGGTGCAGACGGACGAACGGGTACGCGTCGAGCCAGTGCCCGCCGACGGAGTGCCGCCGGTCGACGAGCGCCACCCGCACGTCGGCGTGGTCGATGAGCGCGTCCGTGAACGCCATGCCCGACGCACCGGCACCCACCACGAGGTAGTCGACGTCCACCGTCCGCGTCACGGGACCACTGAAGCACGGCCGGCGGCTGTGAGATACCCCTCTCGCGATCGGCTCGGTTCGCCTCAAGTGCGGGTCGATCCGGGCCGATAGGACATCCAGTAGGCGGCTCACGGATGAGCCGCCCGGGCAGCCCTGGAGTTCACGGATGAACACACGTTCCACGTCCCCTCGTCGGGTCGCCGCGCTGGTCGCGATCACCGCTCTGGCGGTCGGCGGCCTCGCCGTCACGGCCACGACGATCTCGGATCACTCCCGTACGGGGACGTTCGCGGAGGCAGCCGACCTGGCCGCGCACTGCGCGGAGATCATCCCGTCCACGATCCCGGGCGTTCCCGACTCGTGCGCGCACGCCGACGAGGCGCCGCCGGGCGTGGACGTGAACAAGCCCGTCCCGACCGCCGTGCTGGAGTCCCGTGAGGGCGCCGCGGCCGCTGCGGTCGAGGCCGCCGAGGACGAGGGAGTGCCCGTCGCGGAGCAGCTGGCGGCGGTCTCCGACCGGGTGCCGTGCGACGGCGACGGCACCTCGGGCTACCGGGTCCAGGCGATGTACGTCGTCGCCGCGGGCTCGGCGAACCGCTACCCCGCGGTCAGCGACCAGATCAAGCAGTGGGCCGCCGGCGTGAACACGGTGTTCAACCTGTCCGCCGCCAAGACCGGCGGCGTCCGCGACGTGCGGTACGTGACCTCCTCCAACGGCGACGGCACCTGCTCGCCGACCGTCCTGAACGTCACCGTCCCGGCGGGGTCGTTCTCGACGTTCGCCTCGACGATCACCGCGATGCAGAACCTCGGCTACACCAGCCCGGCCCGCAAGTACCTGATGTGGGTCGACGGCACGGGCCAGTGCGGCATCGCGCAGACCTACGTGTCGAGCATCCCCGGCCAGGACAACCCGAACAACGGCTACGCCGCACAGTTCGCCCGGATCGACACCGGCTGCTGGGGCGGGAGCCAGTCCGTCGAGGCGCACGAGCTGTCCCACACGTTCGGCTCCGTGCAGCGCGACGCTCCGCACGCCACCTCGGCCGGTCACTGCTACGACGAGTCCGACCGGATGTGCTACTCCGACGGCGGCGGCAAGACGATGCAGCAGATCTGCGCGGCCGACCAGGAGATCCTGTTCGACTGCAACAACGACGACTACTACTCGACGTACCCGCCGGCCGGGTCCTACCTGGACACGCACTGGAACACCGCCGACTCGCGCTGGCTGATCGGCGGCGGCGACGGCTCCGGTGGCGGATCCGTGGGCACACCGACCACGCTCGGCGGCACGATGACGGTGAACAACCCGGTCGTGCCGGGCCTGCCGACGCAGGTCGCGGTCAACCTCGAGGTTCCCTCCGGTCGGACCACGACGGTCGCCTGGAAGTCGTCGCGCAGGGACTGCGTGTTCGGTGACCCAGCCGCAGAGCAGACCACGCTGACGTGCGACGCCAAGCTGGTCTCGAACGCCACCGTGACGGCGACGATCACGGACTCGACCGGTGCGAAGCTCGTGCGTACGAGCGCCCTCACCTTCTCGACCACGGCACGGGCTGCGGAGTCCGCCATCGAGATCGACGGCAGTGACTCCGTCGGGTACGTCGCCTGCCCGAGCGGCAAGGCCGTCCTGTCCGCGCAGGTGCTCGACGACACCAGCGGTGTCCCGGTCAAGGGCCTTGCGGTCGCGTGGTACCGCAAGGTCGGCTCGGCGAACCCCGTCAAGGTGGCGACCGGTCTGACCGGCATCGACGGCGTGGCGACGAGCAAGCCGGTGGCGCTGACGGCTGGGACGTACACCGCCACGACGACGACCACCGCGGCGTTCCCGACGATGACGACCGGCGCCGTCAACGTGACCACTGCGTCCGAGGCCTGCACCACGGCCCTCACGTCGACGGCGGACGACGCCTCCGTGCTGGCTGGCGACGCGGTGGTCGTGTCGGGCGAGCTGACCCGCACGGCGCCCGGTGTCACGGACGCTCCGGCGGCCGGCGAGAAGGTCGCCGTCTTCGCCCAGGCGCCCGGCACGACGACCTGGAAGTCGGCCGGCTCGGCCACGACCACCGCCGACGGTTCGTTCACCGTGACCATCAAGCCGGTCGCCGACGTCACGCTCCAGACGCGGTACGCCGGCCGCACCGGGTTCGGTGCCGCCAGCGGCGCGGAGCTCCCGGTGACGGTCACTCCGCGTGCGACGAACGTGACGGCGTCGGTGTCGGCGGACGAGGTCATGGCCGGGGTCCCGGTCACGGTGACCGGGACACTGACCCAGGCGGCCGGCTCGGGCACCGCACCGATGGCGTCGTCCAAGGTGCAGGTGACCTACCCGCTGCCGGACGGCAAGACCGCCACCGTGAACGCCACCACCAAGGCCACGGGCATCTACACGGCGACCATCAAGCCGACCGTCTCGGGCACGGTGACGATCAAGTACGTCGGCAAGCCCGGGTGGACCGAGTCGACGACGACCAAGAGCGTGACCGTCAACGACTGGACCAGCAGCCTGACGATGTCCGCGACCCGGAACGCGTCGACCGGCGTCGTACTCGTGACCGGCACGCTGAAGGTCACCGACGAGGCCGGCGCCGTCACGCCGAAGGCGTCGTCGGCTGTCGAGGTGACCTACCAGGCCACCGCGACCACGACGAAGACGGTGAAGGCGACCACCAAGGCCGACGGCTCCTACACCGTCTCGGTGAAGCCGCTCGCCACCGGATCGGTCTCGGCGAGGTATGCCGGTCTCCCGGGATGGGGCCCCTCGGCGGCGACCCCGGTGACGATCACGCTGCCCTGACGGTGGCACCAGATTTCGAGGGGCGCTCCGGGCCGACACCCGGAGCGCCCCTCGATCCTTCTCTAGAGCTCTGCGCGCACCATCTCGTACGTCGCCGCATCGAACGCGACCAGCCGCGCCTCGGTGACCGACGTGGACACCGAGCGGAACACCTCGAGCGCGCAGGCGATCGCGTCGTCCTTGGGCCAGCCGTAGATCCCGGCCGAGACCAGTGGGAAGGCGACGGTCCGCGCGCCCAGCTCGTCGGCGACGGCGAGCGCCCGCGAGTAGCAGGACAGCAGCAGCGCCCGGTCGCGCTCGCCCGCGGTGAAGTTCGGGCCGACGACGTGGATCACCCAGCGGGCGGCCATCTCGCCGGCGGTCGTCCAGCCGGCGTCGCCGGTGTCCAGCCCGTGCGGGAACCGCTCGACGCAGTCGGCCAGCACCGCCGGGCCACCCGCCCGGTGGATCGCGCCGTCGACCCCGCCGCCACCGCGCATCGCCCGGTTGGCCGCGTTGACCACGGCGTCGACGTCCTGGGCGGTGATGTCGCCCTGGACCGCGGTGATCTCCATCAGCTCTCCTTGATCAGTCGCAGCGTGGCACGCTCCAGCGCCGCCTGTCGCTGGTCGGGACTGTCGTAGCTGCGCCTCGTGGCCGAGGAGATCGTCCGGCCCTCCTCGTAGGCGTCGATCACCCGCGGGTCGACGTAGGACGACCGGGCGATCGTCGGGGTGTTGCCGAGGAACTCCGCGACCTCCTTCATCGCGGCCGGCACCGCGCGCCGGCCGTTCGACTCGGCCAGGGCCGCCGCCGCGAGCACGGTGGCGTGCCAGGTGCGGAAGTCCTTCGCCGTCGCCTCGATGCCGGTCGACTCGCGCACGTAGTCGTTCACCAGCTCCGGCAGGACCGAGCGCCACGACCTCCCGTCCTTGTAGGCCAGCAGGCTCGCGTCGGTGCTGCGGCGCCGGCGCATCACGTCGATCGCCTCGATCACGTCCGCGTCGTCGATCTCGATCCGGTGCTCGACGCCGGACTTGCCGGCGAACGTGAACACCAGCCGGTCCTGCATCCGGCGCACGTGCCGGCGCTCGAGCGTGGTGAGCCCGAAGCTGCCGTGGGTGTCGGCGTACACGTCGTTGCCGATCCGGAAGTAGCCCAGGTCCAGCAGCCGTACGGCGACCGCGCAGGCCCGCTCCAACGGCATCCCGTCGCTGCCGAGGTCGGCGACCACCAGCTCGCGCGCCCGGGTGAGCGCCTTGCCGAACACCAGCATCCGGTCGAACTTCTCCGCGTCGCGCCGAGCCCGCCAGTCCGGGTGGTAGAGGTACTGCCGCCGGCCGGCTTCGTCGGTGCCGACCGCCTGCAGGTGCCCGTTCTCGTACGGCGTCACCCACACGTCGGTCCACGCCGGCGGGATCACCAGGTCGCGCACCCGCTGGGCGTCCGCGTCGGGCAGCCGGTCGCCGTGCTCGTCGAGGTAGACGAACCCACGGCCCGCCCGCCGCCGGGTCCAGCCCGGCTGGTCGGGAGACGTCCTACGAGTCCGCACCATGCCGAGTGAGTAGCCGCGCGGCGACCAGCACAAACCCGGCGACCGCGGCTCCGCCGAGCAGCCAGAGCCAGACCGGATCGTCCTCGGACTCCGCGGAGGACGTCGTCGGCTGCGTCTCCGACGCCGGCTTCGATGCCATCGCCTTCACCACCGCACGCGGCAGCCGGACCGACAGGACGTCGGTGTACTGGCCCTCGGTGCTGATGTGCACGCCATCGTCCTCGTCGACCGCGATCCCCTCCCCCTGCTTCTGCCGCGGCAGCGTGAACGACTCGAGCGGCTCGTGGTCGGGGAAGCTGTAGACGGTCGCGCCGTCGTAGTCGCGCAGCACGTAGTGCCGTCCGTCCGGGAAGAACGACCCGTCGGTCGCGAACCCCCGGACGCCCTCGGCGACCTCACGCAGCTGGTTGGGCTTCGTCGCCGACAGCTTGCGCGGCGCGGCGTACACGGTGCCGCCGAAGAGGTTCTTGGACACCACGAACAGCTGCCCGGTCCTCGGGTGCGCGAGCAGGGTCTCGGCGTCGTGCGCGTGGTCGGGGTAGACGAGCGTGTACGCCTCCGGCTCGACTTCCTGGGTCTCGCGGCCGAACGGCACCCGCAGCACCTCGATCGAGTCCCGATCTGCGGAGTTGTCGCCGATGTCGCCGACCCACACGAAGCCGGGCCCGGCTGGAGCGAGCGCCTCGACGTCCTCCGGCTCGGGCCCCCAGGTCGTCGACCCGACGGTCTCGCCCGACCCGTCGACCACGAACACCCGGCCGCCGTCGCCGGAGTCGTTGGTGGTGAGGAACAGTCCGTCGCGGACGACGAGACCGCTGGACTCGATGATCGCCGGGTCCTGGAAGGTCAGGTCGACCGAGGACGGAACCCCCGCCGGAGCGACGGCCGTGCCGATCACGAACGGCACCAGCGAGACCAGCCCGACGATGCGATCGAGCATCAGGCGAGCAGCTCCGCGAGCTTCGGGCGCAGGCCCCAGGTCGTGACCATCTCGTCGTACTCCTTGCGGGCCGAGCCGCCCTTGACCGGGGCGCCGGTGCGGACCGCGCGCAGCATCGTGTTGCGCGGCGTGTGCTGGCTCTCCACGAACTGGACGACGTCGACCCGGTAGCCCTGGAGCCGCATCAGCGACGCCCGCAGCCCGTCGGTCAGGGTGTCCGCGAGCCGCTCGCGGAGGATGCCGTGCCGGGTCAGCATCGCGTACGGCGAGGGCGTCGGCGCCTTGCGCAGCTGGGCGGAGATGTCGTGGTGGCAGCACGGCGCGGCCAGCACCAGCTGGGCGTTCCACTCGACGGCCCGCGCCAGCGCCTCGTCGGTCGCGGTGTCGCAGGCGTGCAGCGCGAGCACCACCTCGGGGGCCCGGTCCAGCACGACACCGCCGATCGACCCGACCACGAAGTGCAGATTTTGGCGAGCGTCGATCCCGAGCGACGCGGCGACCGCGGAGTTGTGCTCGCGCGACTGCTCCTTCACGTCGACCCCGGTGAGCCGGACCGGCAGCCGCTGCGAGAGGAACCGCTCGGCAGCGAAGGTCAGGTAGGCGTTGCCGCAGCCGAGGTCCACGATCCGCAGCGGGTCCTCGGGCGTGGGCTTGCGCAGGTGCCCCTTCTCCCGGGCGTCGGTGATCGACGCGTCGAGCAGCCGCAGGAACTCCTCGACCTGGCGGTACTTCGCCTGCCGGCTCGGCTTGAGCTTGCCGGACGCGTCCGAGATGCCGAGCGCGATGAAGACCGGGTCGTCCTCGGCGAGCAGCCGGGGCTTGTCGCGGTCGTGCCCGCGGTCGGCCTCCACCTCGTCCTCGCGGTCGGTGGTGTGCACGACCGCCTCGAGCTTCTTGGTGACCCGCACCTGGTGGCTCTGCGTGGTGGTGTCGACGTGCCAGTTGCCGAACGGCTCGTCCAGCAGCGCGTCGACGGCGTCCCGCGCGGCATCGCCGACGGCGTGGTTGGCGGTGAACGCCTGGGTGTCGTCGAACGTCGTGATCTGCAGGTGCCGGCCGGCCTTGAGGTCGACGTAGCGCATCTCGACGCGCCGCCAGGTGGGCTGCTCGCCCTTCTGCCGGCCGGAGCCGACCGCCTTGAGCAGGACCTCGGGATCGAGGATGAAGCCGCGCATCCGGTTCAGCGCGCGGAGCAGGGGCTCGTTCATTTGCCCATCACCGCTGCGATCACGACGACAAGCAGGAGTGCCACCAGCGCAACGGGGATGACGAGTCGGCGGTGGCGGGGGTTCACGCGTCGAGTCTAGAAGCGAGCAGTTCGGCGAGGTGCATCGTCGGGAGTGCCGTTGAGGTCGTCGAGCTGCACCCGGCAGGACATGCCGTCGGCGAGCACCACCGCGTCGGGGTTCGCCCGGACGGCCGGCAGCAGGTGCGTCTCGGCCACCGCGACGGACACCTCGTAGTGCCCCTTCTCCATGCCGAAGTTCCCGGCCAGCCCGCAGCAGCCGGCCACCTGCGTCACCCGCGCGCCGGCCTTCTCGAGCAGCCGGCGGTCGGCGGCCCAGCCGAGGATCGACGCGTGGTGGCAGTGCGGCTGCGCGACCACGTCGACGCCCGCCAACGACGGCAGCGGCACGTCGAGCCGCTCCAGCAGCTCCGCGAACGACAGCACGTCCAGGTGCGAGCCGGTGAACTCCGGCACGTCGCTGCGCAGCGTCGCCAGGCAGGACGGCTCCAGGCCGACCACCGGCACGCCCGACTCGACGTACGGCGTCAGCGTCCGCACGGTGTCGGCCATGATCGAGCGGGCCTGGTCGAGCTGGCCGGTGGTCACCCACGTCAGTCCGCAGCACGCGTCGTCGCGGATCACCCGCGCGGTGACGCCGACCGAGTCGAGGTACCGGATCGCGGCGAGCGCGGTGTTCGGCAGGAAGTGGTCCGTGAACGAGTCCGCCCAGATCCACACGTCCGGCACCACCTCGGGCACGCCGACGGTGCGGCGCAGCGTCTTCGGCGCGAACGTCGGGATGCTCCGCCGCTGGTCGATGCCGGCGGTGGCCTTGGCCAGCCGCGCGACCGGGCCGAGCCGCATCATCCGGTTCGCCAGCCGGGGCCATCGGCGCCGCCAGCCGCGCCCACTTCGGCAGCCGCCCGAGCAGGTAGTGGCTGCGCGGGCGGCGCTTGCCGTCGTACGTCGCGTGCAGCGCCTCGGCCTTGTACGTCGCCATGTCCACGCCGGTCGGGCAGTCCGACGCACAGCCCTTGCAGGCCAGGCAGAGGTCGAGCGCCTCGTGCACGGCCGGGTCGCTGAGGCCCTGCACCAGCGAGCCGTCCAGCGCCTCCTGGAGCACCCGCGACCGGCCGCGGGTGGAGTCCTTCTCGTCGCGGGTGGCGAGGTACGACGGGCACATCACGCCGCTCGTCGTCGGCGCCACGCACTTGCCGACACCGGTGCAGCGGTGCACCGCGTCCGCCAGCGGGATCGCCGGCCGCGGCCGGGTCGGACGCAGGTCGGCGTCCAGCGGCACGGGGTCGACGATGTTGCCGGGGTTGAGCAGGTTGCCGGGGTCGCAGATCGCCTTGACCGCGGCGAACAGCCGCAGCGACTCGGCGTCGTACATCAGCGGCAGCAGCTCGGACCGGGCCCGCCCGTCGCCGTGCTCCCCCGACAGCGACCCGCCGTGGTCGCGCAGCTTCAGCGCGCAGGCGGTGAGGAAGTCGCGGAACACCGTGGCGCCTTCCTCGAACGGGAAGTCGATGCGCACGTGCACGCAGCCGTCGCCGAAGTGGCCGTACGGCACTCCGTCGAGGCCGTGCTCCTTCAGCAGCTCGTCGAAGTCGCGCAGCCACGCGCCGAGCCTCTCCGGCGGCACCGCGGCGTCCTCCCACCCGGAGTACGCCGGGCGGCTGAGCGACCGGGCGGCCAGCCCGGCGCCGTCCTCGCGGATCCGCCACAGCGCGGCCGCCTCCCGCGGGTCCTCGACCAGCCGGTGGGCGAGGGCGCCGGCCGCGGCGATCACGCCGGCGGTCTCGGCGGCCGGCACCTCGACGAACAGCCAGCCGGCCCCGCGCGGCAGCTCCGGCGCGCCCGCGACGAGGTCGACGATCCGCGAGTCGAGGCCCTCGCACGCGGTCATCGACGGCGCCACCGCGAGCAGCGCCGGTACGGCGTCGGCCGCGTCGGCCATCGACGGGTAGCCGAGCACCACGAGGTGCCGGTCCGGGTCGTCCTCGACCAGCCGGACCGTCGCTGAGCGCACGACCGCGAGGGTGCCCTCCGAGCCGACGAGGAACCGGTCCAGGTTGCGGCCGTTCTCCGGCAGCAGGTGCTCCAGCGAGTAGCCGCTGACCTGGCGGGTGAACCGGCCGAAGGAGGTGCGGACGTGCGCGAGGTGCTGGTCGACCAGCGCGCCGAGCTGCCCGGCGACGTCACCGGCGCCCGGGCCGTGCGCCACGTCCAGCGCGACCACGTTGTCGACGGTGCGGCCGTAGCCGAGCGCCCGCGAGCCGCAGGCGTTGTTGCCGATCATCCCGCCGATCGTGCAGCGGGTGTGGGTCGAGGGGTCCGGGCCGAAGCGCAGCCCGTACGGCGCGGCCGCACGCTGCAGGTCGGCGTGCACGACGCCCGGCTGCACGACGGCGGTGCGGGCCTCGGGGTCGATCGAGACGACCCGGTTGAGGTGCTTGAGGGTGTCGACGACGATGCCGGTGCCGACCGCGTTGCCGGCGATCGACGTGCCCGCGCCGCGCATGGTGACCGGAGCCCCCGTGGCCCGCGCCGCGTCGAGGATCGCGACCAGCTCGTCGGGGTGCCGCGGCCGGACGACCACCTGCGGGACGACGCGGTACAGCGAGGCGTCGGAGGAGTAGAGCGCCCGGGTCAGCGTGGAGTCGTCGACGTCGGAGACACCCCGGCGGCGCAGCTCAGCGACCAGCTCGGGGGACGTGTCCGACACGTCACCAGTGTTCCATCGAGCCACGGAAGACCGACGCCAGGTCGTCATCCGTGGGACGGCGCGGCGCGGTGGCGAGCAGCCGCTGCTGCTGGAGCGACCCGGCGACCAGGTCGTCCACGTCGGCCGCGCCGTACCCGACCTCGGCCAGCCCGTTGGGGATGCCGATGTCGCGCATCAGCGTCGGTGAGCACGGCCGGCAGCGTGTCCGGGCCGTCGCCGGACGCCGTCGGGTCGAGCAGCCGGGCCGCGCGCAGGTGCCGCTCCGGCGCCGCCTCGAACGTGAACCGGAACGCCTCGGGCGCGGTCAGCGACACCGCCATCCCGTGCGGCACCATCGGCTCGTCGGGGTACCCCGCCGGCCGGTAGTCGCGCACCCGGCCCGCAATCGGGATACGCGTTGGCGTGCGGGATGTGCACCCCGGCGTTGCCGAAGCCGAGGCCGGCGAACGTCGCCGCCATCGCCATCTGCTCGCGCGCGACAGTGTCCGAGCCGTCGCGCACGGCGGCGCGGAACGTCCCGGCGAGGAGGGACAGCGCCTTCTCCGACCACATGTCGGCGATCGGGTTCGCGCCGCAGTACGGCACCCGCTGCTCGGGCTGCTTGGCGTCGAAGTCGGCGTACCACCGGGCCGTGTAGCTCTCCAGCGCGTGGCACAGGATGTCCATGCCGGACGCCGCGGTCACCAGCACCGGCTGGCTGATCGTGAGCGCCGGGTCGACGACCGCCAGCGTCGGCCGCAGCGCCGGGTGGCTGATCCCGGTCTTCACGTGCAGGGACAGCACGTCGAGCACGCAGATCGTCGTGCTCTCCGAGCCGGTGCCGGTGGTGGTCGGTATCGCGACCAGCGGCAGCAGCGGCCGGCTCGGCGCCAGCGCCTTGCCGACCGGCGCGTTGATGTAGTCCATCAGCTCACCGGGGTTGGTGGTGAGCAGGTTGACCGCCTTCGCGGTGTCGATCGACGAGCCGCCGCCGACCGCCAGGATCGCGTCGAACGGCCCGGCGTCGCGCGCGAACTCGACCGCCTCGACGAGGGACACGTCGGTCGGCTCCACGTGCGTCCGGTCGTACGTCGTCACGTCGATGCCGCGGGCGGCCACCTGCTCCGCGATCCGGGCCGGGTGTCCGGTCGCCGCCACCCCCGGGTCGGTGACCAGCAGCACCCGCCGGGCGCCGTACGACGCGAGGTCGTGTCCCACCTCTGCGGACGCGCCGATCCCGAACTTGAGCGCCGGAGCGGCGTAGGTGAAGACCGTCTCGCTCATTCGTCCAACATAACGGCCCGGGTAGCCCGTAGGATTCTGAGTGCTTCGAGGGGGGGCTTCCATGCGTTATGCGCGCTGGATCGTGCTGGCGGCGGTCATCGTGCTGCTGTCCGGTGGTGCGCTGTACGCCCAGATGCGCTCGCCCGTCGTCACCGGCATGACGACCGAGACCGGCGCCCCGCACCCCGTGGTGGAGGGCAACCGGATCGTCGACGCCCGCAGCGGCCGTGAGTTCGTCCCGCGCGGGGTGAACTGGAGCAGCTTCGAGTACGCCTGCGCCCAGGGCTGGGGACTGTCGTCGCTGGACCACGTGGTCGCCCGCGACCCGGCCGTGGCACAGGCCAAGGCGATCGCCCGGTGGGGCGCGAACACCGTGCGGATCCCGCTCAACCAGGACTGCTGGCTCGGCACCCGCGGCGCCCCGGTGAGCGACCAGTACACCGAGCGCACCGTCGAGGCGTACCGCGAGCAGGTGCACCAGCTGGTCACCGCGCTCAACGAGCAGGGCATCGTCGCCATCTTGGACCTGCACAGCCGCAAGCGGATCGGGCAGCCCGAGTTCGGCAACCTCGCGATGCCGGACTCCGAGTCGATCGCGTTCTGGACGTCGGTGGCCACGGCGTACCACGACAACCCGTCGGTGATGTTCGACGCCTTCAACGAGCCCTACTCGCGCTACAACGCGAGCAGCACCCGCTACCTGTTCGACCTGACCTGGGCGTGCTGGCGAGACGGCGGCTGCCGCGCGCCGATCGAGGACGACCAGAGCGCGACCACCGCCCGGGTCACCTACGTCGTGCAGGGCCTGGACGCGATGGTCAGCGCGATCCGCACCGCCGGCGCCACCCAGCCGATCCTGCTCGGCGGCCTCGACTACGCCAACGACCTGGAGCACTGGCTGGAGTTCGCTCCCGACGACGACCAGCTGGTCGCCGCGTTCCACTCGTACGACTTCAAGGAGTGCGGCACCGAGCAGTGCTGGAACGACGTCATCGGCGAGCTGGCCGACAGCGTCCCCGTGCTGACCTCGGAGCTCGGCGCCGACGACCCGGTCGCCGGCTACGTCAGCGACTACCTGGCCTGGTCGGACGAGCGGAACCTGGGTGCGCTGTTCTGGGTCTGGGCGGACCATCCGGCCGACCCGATGGCGCTGGTTGCCGACGATCGGAGCCGCCCGACGCCGTACGGGACCATCGCGAAGGACTGGCTGAGCGGCCACCAACCCAGCTGAAACCCTCGGATTCGGGCCTGAAATCCACACCTGATCCACGTCCGGGCAACGGATCGGCAACAGACCATCAACGCTGGACCAGACCGGCCCAAGGGTGCTCTTGATGAGCACTACGTTTACCGGATAGGAGTCCACCAATTGGTGAACGGCGCGCAGCAATGCGTGTCAACATGAAGCGCAAAGTCTCGGGGTCCGGGGAAGGTCGCCGAGCAAGGGGGGATTGCATCATGTCGGTGCAGGCGAGCTCGTCGCGTTCGGCCACCAAGTCCATCGGTGCCGCCTTCGTCGACCTGCTGATCACCCTCGTCATCTTCATCGTGATGCTCCTGGCGTTCCTCATCGCTCCGCTCGTCGCGCTCGCCCTGGGCTACCTCGCGTTCGTCGTCTGGAAGCCGCGGTCGAAGGGCTCGAGGTCGCCGGCCGCCGCGGGTCCTGGTGAGCCGCACCAGCCCGGCCCGACGCATGGCTTCGGGGCAGGTACCTCGTGACCGCGATCCAGACTCGCCGCAACGCGCGGCTCACCGACGGCGTCGACCAGGACCTGCGCTTCCTCATCCCCGAGGGCATCTGCCGCACCTTCCGGGTGATGCCGTACGCGTCCGTCGACGACGGCACCGTCCTGGTGGCCGCCGCGGACGCCGACGACAAGATCACCGCCCACGTCGTTGCCGAGCGGATCGACCGCCCGGTCCTGCTCGTGCGGCACACCGTCAACGAGATCGTCTCCGCGATCGACTCGGTGTACCCGCCGCAGGAGACCGAGGTCGAGACGCCCGAGGCGCGCCGCGCCCGGATGCAGATGGCCCAGATGCTCACCCGCAGCGGGTTGATCACCGACGACCAGCTCCAGCGCGCGATGCTCGAGTACTCCCGCACCGGCGACCCGCTGGGCGACATCCTGGTCTCCCACGAGGCGATCACCGAGGACGTGCTGGTCGCCGCCCTGTCGGAGATGTACCAGATGCAGCGCGTCGGGCTCTCCGACTTCACGCCCGACCTCGAGGTCGCCCGCCGGCTCCCCGAGCCGCTGGCCCAGGCCTTCCAGGCCGTGCCGGTCGCGGCCACCGACGACCTGGTGCTGCTCGCCGTCGCCCGCCCGCTCGACACCGAGCAGGCCGCCGAGATCGAGGAAGCACTCGGCTCGCCGTTCCGCCAGCTGCTGGCCAACCGCAGCGAGCTCGACCAGCTGATCCAGCGGGTGCACGCCCGGCACTACGCCGAGGTCTCGACCCGGCTGCTGATGGAGACCCGCCCCGAGAACTCCGCGCACATCGTCGTCACCGGTGGCCAGAAGGCCGGCCTGGTGATGATGATGATCGCGATCGTGGTGTGCGGCGTGATCTGGCCGCTGGAGACCACCATCGGCATCATCGGGCTCTGCAGCCTGCTCTACCTGGTCGTCTCCTTCTACAAGTTCCGGCTCACCCTGCGTGCGCTCGGCACCCACCTCGAGACCGACGTCACCGACGAGGAGATCGCCACCCTCGACGAGCGGCACCTGCCGACGTACACGATCCTGGTCCCGCTCTACAAGGAAGCCGGGATCGTGCCGCGGCTGGTGCGCGACCTCAACGCCCTGGACTACCCGCGCACCCGCCTCGACGTGAAGCTGCTGTGCGAGGAGGACGACCTCGAGACCGTCGAGAAGATCCGCTCGATGAACCTGCCGCCGCACTTCCACCTCGTCGTCGTCCCGGACAGCCAGCCGAAGACCAAGCCGAAGGCGTGCAACTACGGCCTCCAGCTCGCCACCGGCGACTTCTGCGTGATCTTCGACGCCGAGGACCGGCCGGACCCCGACCAGCTGAAGAAGGCGGTCATCGCCTTCAGCCGGGTCGCCAACAACGTCGTCTGCGTGCAGGCGAAGCTGAACCACTTCAACCAGGACCAGAACCTGCTCACGGCGTGGTTCGCCAACGAGTACTCGATGCACTTCGACCTGATCCTGCCGGCGATGGGTGCGGCGGAGTCGCCGATCCCGCTGGGCGGCACGTCCAACCACTTCCTCACCGCCAAGCTCCGCGAGCTCGGCGCCTGGGACCCGTTCAACGTCACCGAGGACGCCGACCTCGGCATCCGGCTGCACCGCGAGGGCTACCGGACCGCGATGATCGACTCCACGACGCTGGAGGAGGCCAACTCCCAGGTCCCGAACTGGATCCGGCAGCGCAGCCGCTGGATCAAGGGCTACATCCAGACCTGGCTGGTCCACATGCGGCACCCGTTCGCGCTGCTGCGCGACACCGGCGTGCGCGGCTTCCTCAGCTTCAACCTGACGATGGGCAGCGCCTTCGTGCTGCTGCTCAACCCGATCTTCTGGGCGCTCACGACCCTCTACGTGTTCACGCAGGCCGGCATCATCGAGCAGCTGTTCCCGGGCGTCGTGTTCTACGCCGCGAGCCTGCTGCTGTTCGCCGGCAACTTCGTCTTCATCTACCTGAGCCTGGCCGGCAGCCTCCAGCGTGGTTCGTTCACGCTGACCCGGACCGCCCTGCTCGCGCCGCTGTACTGGGGCCTGATGAGCTGGGCCGCCTGGAAGGGCTTCATCCAGCTGTTCACGAACCCGTTCTACTGGGAGAAGACCACGCACGGTCTCGACGACGGGTCCGGATCATGACGACCTCGACCGTGGTTCACACCAAGGACCGGCTCAGCGGCGTCGTCCAGGCGGTCGGCCGCCGGCCCGTCGACGTGCCGCGCCGCTGGTGGGAGAGCTTCCTCGTCTTCGCGTTCTTCACCGTCGCGTACACGTGGTTCGGCCACTGGGTGGTCGTCGACATGCACGTCGTCGGCTTCGAGACCCTCGACCGGCTCAACCGCGCGCTCATGGTGTGGCACAACGACCCGGCCAAGCTGTCCGCGATCGGCTTCGACTACCCGCCGCTCGCCACGCTGCTGATCGCACCGCTGGCGGTCTTCCGCGGCTTCGTCACCTCGATGACCGTCGTCCCGCTCGCCTCGGCGCTGTTCGCGGGCATCACGATGGTCGCCTTCAACACGATGATGCGCCGGGCCCTGGTCAGCGGCCCGCTGCGGTACGCCGTGCTGCTGGCTCTCGGCGCCAACCCGATGGTGCTGCTCTACGCCACCACCGGCACCCGCCACTTCGTGTGGATCGCGTTCCTGATCACGGGTCTGGGCGCGCTGTTCGCCTGGTACATCACCGCGGACGTGCG
The DNA here is from genome assembly GCA_963716655.1 of uncultured Actinomycetota bacterium. Taxonomy (GTDB): domain Bacteria; phylum Actinomycetota; class Actinomycetes; order Propionibacteriales; family Nocardioidaceae; genus Nocardioides. The sequence goes on from CAVQTV010000004.1 coordinate 114,623, forward strand.
GTTCGTGATGCTCGCCGGCATCGCGTACGCCCTCTCGGCGCTGTCCGGGTACTCCAGCCTGACCTTCTTCGTGCTGAGCGCGATCATGGTCGGCGCGATCCTGGCCCGCCTCGGCGCCGACGGCACCGAGGTCGAGGGGACCGTCGTCGGCTTCGGCGCACCCACGATCTATGTGATCGCGCTGTGGACCGTGTTCAACCTGATCCTGCTCGGCCGGCCGTTCGCCTGGATCACCCGCAGCAGCGACTCCGCCGCGTCCGGTGGGCTCGACCAGTTCTCCGGGGTCGAGCTGCTGCGCGCCACCGGTGAGCTGGTGCTGTACGGCGCGCCGATCGCGATCGTCGTCCTGCCCGCGCTGATCTTCGCGGGCTTCGCTCGCGGCAACCCGTTCGCTCTCTGGCTCGGCGTCCTGCTCGGCGCCGCGATCCTGACGCCGGCGATGGCGATCGTGCTGCGGCTCACCGACTCGCCGATGCTGATGCGCAACGCGCTGCCGATCCTGCTGCTCGCCATGGTGGGCGCCATCTGGCTGGCCAGGTCCGCCGACGAGGGCAGCACCCTCGTCGCCGCGCTCATCGTCGTCGCGCTGGTGCTGAGCATCCCGTGGACGCTGAACCAGATGAAGACCTATCGCTACCAGAACCTCGAGGCGCCGTTCGCCGCCGCGATCACCACGGGCGAGTCCCAAGAGGGAGCCGAGACCCTGAACCGGGAGAAGGTCGGCATCGTCTCCGAGCAGGCGATGGCGGAGTACATCAAGAACAACGTGTCGCGGAAGAACTCGATCCTGACCGACAACGCACAGACCTACGCCGTGATGATGCTGACCGGTCACCCGGAGTACTTCGTCGACCGGATCGACCAGAGCGACGGCCCGTGGAAGGAAGCGGCCCGCAACCCCGCGCAGTACGTCGACTACCTGCTGATGTCGACCGCGGACAACGGCGACCTGCTCACCAAGCTGTACAACGAGGCGGCGACCGGGTCCGACCCGAGGCTCCAGGTCGTCTACCGCACGCCGCGCTACGTCCTGGTCGACGTCCCCGCCGACTACAGCGCGGCCGACTCCGAGACCGAGACCACCGCGTCCATCGACGACACCACCGACACCGGCACGACCGGAACCACCGAGAACTCGGAGGCTCCGGAATGACCGACGACCGTCAGGGGCGGATCGCGCCGCCGCCTTCCGTCGACGAGCTGCTCGCCGGCCTGACCGACGACTCCCGGATCGGGCAGGTGGACTTCACCGCCACGCTGGCCGACCCGAAGCCCGAGCGCCGCGAGGCCGCACCCGCGGCACCGCTGCGTCGGGTTCCGCCACCGGCCCCGGTCATCGAGGAGCCCGAGGCGGAGCTCGAGCCCGAGCCGGTCGCCGAGGTCGAGCCCGAGCCCGAGCCCGAGCCCGAGGTCGTGGCCGAGGTCGAGCCCGAGCCCGAGCCGGTCGCCGAGGTGGCCAAGCCGGCCAAGCCGAAGAAGGCCCGGGTGCCGAAGCTGGCCAAGGCGCCCGAGCCCGAGCCTGCCCCCGTGCTGGAGCTGGCCCCCGAGGCAGCGCCCGAGCCGGAGCCCGAGCCCGAGCTTGCGCCGGCCGTCGCCCCAGTCATCCAGCGCGACGTCGCGCGGGTGGTCGAGGAGGTCGCCGAGAGCGTGATCGCCCGGATGCACGCCGCCGAGGAGGCCGTGCTGCGCCACATCGAGGCGATGGAGGTCGAGGCGACCCGCCGCTACGAGCTGGTGACCGCGCAGGCCGAGCTCGACGCCGAGCTGATCCGCCTGCAGTCGCGCCGCGAGGCCCACGCCATCGTCAGCGCCGCCCGGATGCGGGCCGGCGAGATCGACGACGTCGACGACGACCCCGACAACGAGGGACACCGTCTCTCGGTGTTCAGCGACGCGGTCGCCCGGGTCGCTGACTCCACCGAGTCGTCCCTGGTCGCTGCCCGTTCCCGTCGGGAGGGGAAGTCATGAGGACCACGCCCAAGCGGCGCGCGCAGTACGCCGCCGCCGTCGTCGCCGTGTCCGCCGTGCTCCTCGCCGGCTGCGGTGGTGGTGGCGACGACGACGAGGGCGGCCGCTCCGACGACGAGGTCGTCGTGGTCGTCGACCCGGCCGACGAGTCCGCGAACGTCACCGTTCCCGAGCGCCAGTTCTTCAGCGACGAGTCGCCGTGGAACCAGCGCATCGACACCGCCGAGATCGAGCCGAACTCGGACCGGATGATCGAGTTCGCGCACTACCGGGTCGGCGTCTACGAGACGCCCAACGGCGGGACCACGATCACCCGGAAGCTGCGCATCGACGAGGGCCTGTACATCAACACCACCCGGTGGACGGTGCCGGTCGTGGCAGGTGGGGATCCGACCTCCCTGGTGTGCCGGCAGCTGGTGTGCGGCGACGGCATCAACACCACGGTGCTCAACATCCCCGACGACGTCGACCCGGACCCGCGCTACGACGGCTGGTACACCGTGTTCGACACCTCGTCGTCGACGGCGTACGACCTGTGGCGCGCGCGCCGCGAGGACGACGACACGATCTCGTACGACTACATGCGCAAGTGGGACCTCGACGGCCCCGGCTACAGCGAGCCCTACCACGAGGGCGCGCGCGGCTCCGGCCTACCGTTGTTCGCCGGCCTGATCCGGCCGGGCGAGCTGGTGTCCGGTGAGATCACGCACGCACTCGCGATCAGCATCCCCGGCCCCGCCCAGGGCGTGTTCGTGCAGCCCGCGTCGTCCACCGACGGCAACGGCCGGTTCGGTGCGGTCCCCGAGGGCGCCCGGATCCGGCTCAAGCGCGACGTCGTGCTGCCGGCACCGATCGACCCGCGGACCGGCAAGCCGATCAAGCTCAGCAAGCAGCAGCAGCGGCTCGCCGACGCGATCGTCGCCTGCCTGCGCACCTACGGCGCGATCGTCGTCGACCGTGCCGCGGTCCCGACGCTGTACGCCCAGCGCGACGTCACCGCAGGTCTGCTCAGCGGCAACGAGCTCCAGGGTCTGCGACTCAGCGACTTCGAGGTGCTCCCGCTCGGCCGCAGGTACCAGTACCCGCCCGACGGAGACGTCGCCGAGCTCGTCGACCTGTCCGAGGACGGAACCGCGTCGCCGTCCAGTAGCCCGTCCGAGTCGCCGTCCGGCTCCTCGACCGGCGGGGCCGTCCAGTGAACCGCCGTACCCGGCTGGTCGGCTCACTGGCAGCCGGCGCGGTAGCGCTCAGCCTGTTCACGGCGTGCTCGGACCCGTCCGACGACGCCAGCGACTCGGTCAGCCAGCGCCAGGCCGAGGACTTCCGCGACAACCAGGCACAGCTGCAGGAGGTCGCTCGTGCGAACGCGGCGCTGCCCAGCCGGCCGTCCGGGATCGTCGACATCGACGGCTCGACCGGCGGCTCGTTGACCAACGTCGAGGTCAGGCTCTACGAGACCAAGCCGAACGGCGCCGAGATCCACGTCGCCGACAACGGCGAGGACCAGGCCTTCCAGGAGCTGTGCGCCGGTCAGATCGACCTCGTCGACTCGGCCCGTCCGATCAGCCGCGCCGAGTGGGAGGCCTGCCAGGCCGTCGGTCTCGACGTCGTGCAGTTCCAGGTGGCCGCCGAGGCGATCGTCGTCGCGATCAAGTCCGAGACCGACGTCGGCGCCGACTGCCTGACCGTCGACCAGGTCCGCGACATCTACCGCGCGGGCTCGCCGCTCACCAACTGGAGCCAGCCGCCACTCGGCTTCGACGACGTCCCGCTCCGGGTGGGCGGCCCGAACACGGACAACGACGGCTTCGGCTTCTTCGGTCGCTACATCCTCGACGCACCGGAGCCGTCGCAGGTCGACCTGCGCTCGGACTACTTCCTGGCCGAGAACGACGAGGCCGCCCGCCGGTTCGTCGTCGGCAACGAGGCACTCGCCCTGCGCGCCTCCCGCTTCGACGACGTGAGCCGACGCCGGGCCCAGGCCAACCAGGCCGTCCAGGACGCCAGGGCCGAGCTTCTCGCCGCGAAGCAGGAGCTCGCGATCGCCCTCGCGGAGCGCGAGAAGGGCATCCGCGACGAGCGCCCCGCTGCGGACAAGGCGAGGGACCAGGTCCGCGTCGACAAGGCGTTCACCCGGCGGACCGCTGCCCGGAACCGGCTGGAGCGGGTCGAGCTCACCTACGGCGAGCGGGACCGGCTCTACAACAACATCAGCGACGCCCGTCGCCTCTTCGCGGCCTACCGCGGCCACGTCGCCTACTTCCGGTTCAGCTACTACGAGCTGTTCGAGGACCAGCTGCGGCCGTTCGAGATCACCGAGCCCGACGGCCAGGTCAACTGCATCTTCCCGAGCCAGCGCACCATCACCAGCGGCGAGTACCCGCTGGCCCGGCAGCTGCTGATCACGACCACGACCCGGTCGCTGGTACGCGCCGAGGTCCAGGACTTCATGACCCACTTCCTGAACAACGCCCAGGAAGCCGCCGGTGAGGCCCGACTGGTGCCGCTGACCGCGGAGACGGTCAAGGTGCAGCAGTCCTGGCTGACCGGCGACCAGGTGCCGCTCCTAGTCGCGCCGGACGACGAGGCCACCGAGCCCGCCCAGCCGGTGCCGAGCGAGAAGCCTGCGCGATGACCTCGCGGGTCACCCGCGCCGCGGCGCTCGTCCTACCCCTGCTCCTCGCCCTCGCGGCGCTCGGTGTGGGGCCGACGTTCGCCGGTGGGGACCAGTCCCGCAAGGGCATCCAGATGTCCGACCGGCTCCGGGTGCTCTGGCACGGCTACCAGCTGCGGCCGCGGTACGAGAAGGTCGCCGACGTCCCCGGCATCGGTCAGGTCGAGCTGGTCTGCCGGCCGAACAACACCATCGTGCGGATCCGCGCCAATGACCGCCGGGCCGAGACCCAGATGTGGATGGCGAAGCTCGAGACCAAGAACGATCGCGACGTGGTCGCAGTCAAGAACGTCCGGATCTACACCTTCGACACAGCCTCCGACAACGGCCGCGGGGGCACCGGCCCGCAGTCCCACGAGGGGCTGAACCAGCGCTCGCCGATCGAGGACTTCGCCAAGGGCACGGCCTTCGGCGTCATCAGCCAGCGACCGGGTCGGCACCAGCCCGGCGGCGGTCCGCTGGCGGTGCCGGCGACGGCGTTCAAGCTGACCTGGTGGTGGGAGCGGTTCGCCTACCCCGGCAGCCAGTACTGCAAGATGACGCTCCAGCTGAACACCGACACCGACCAGCAGTTCGGGCTGAACTGGCACGGTGACGACGACGCCGCCAACAACGTCTCCAGCTCCACGGCGATCCCCGGGTTCGGCACCGCCGAGCTGACCTGCGAGACCACCCGTCAGGGCACCCGCTCGGTCGCCCTGGTGACCGACGACCCGAACGCGTTCATGGACTACGAGTACATCACCCAGGAAGGCCTGGCCTCGGAGCACATCGAGCACTTCAACGGCCTGCGGCGGGATCCGTTCACCGGCCGGCTCGGCCCGGTCCCGGTGCCCAGCAACGGGATGATGCGGATCTGGTGGTCGGTGAACGGCGTGAAGAAGTCGTGGGTGCTCTCGTCGTACGTGAAGTCCAACAGCGCGGCCAAGCCCGAGCTCAACGTCTGCGAGATCGCCGCGGCGCCGCTGCCCTAGGAGCCTCCTAGAGCACCTGCCGGACCACGTCCAGCACCGGCAGCGCGCCGGACTCCACGTCCGCGACCGGCACCCACGCCACCGCGTCGGTGGTGCCCGCCTGCTCGACCAGCCGCGGCTCGGCATCGTCCGGCACGGTCGCGGCGAACACCAGGCTCACGGCATGGAAGTCCTCGTAGCGCCCGGACGGCGCCGTGCCGCTGAAGTGGTCGTCGTGGACGGCGACCAGGTCGCCGACCGTGCACTCCACGCCGCACTCCTCGCGGACCTCGCGCAGCAGCGCGGTGCGCGGCGCCTCCCCGTGGTCGACGCCGCCGCCGGGCAGCGTCCAGGAGCCGGTGTGGAAGCCGCGCCCCGAGATCCGCACCAGCAGCACGGCACTCTGCCCGTCCAGGGCGCGCCGGACCAGCGCGTAGGCACCCAGCCGCTGGTGACGGAACGGCCGGTGGTCGGCCAGCGCCTCCAGGACCATCGGCACGACCGGCACCGACCCGTCGAGCACGGCGTCGAGCGGCTGCCAGGCCGCCTCGACGGTCGACCCGTCGACCTCGAGCACCCGGGGCTCCGGGGAGTCGAGCGGCACCCAGCCGTCGTACACGATCCGCAGCGCGTGGGCGTCGACGCGGTGCCCGTCGCGCCACACGCCGGGCAGGTGCGCGGAGTAGACCCGCGCGGTCTCGCCGACGGTGGCGTCCAGCCCGGTCTCCTCGCGCACCTCGCGGACGACGGCGTCGCGCGGGTCCTCACCGTGGTCGAGGCCGCCGCCGGGCAGCGTCCAGAGCTCCTCGGACGTGACGCTCGGCGAGAGCCGGCTCAGCAGGATCCGCTCGCCGCTGAGGATCACGGCGTACGCCGCCACCCGCTGCCGCTTCGGGAGGCCGGCCATCAGCTGAAGGGGGCGCGATGGTCCAGCGCGATCGAGCGGCGCCCGGCCCACCGCCACACCCGCGCGGCCCGGTCGCGGTCCTCGTCGGTCACCAGGTTGCCCATCCAGCGCAGGGCCAGCGTCATCAGCCAGTCCGAGCGCATGCCGGCCGGCCCGAGCGTCGGCAGCAGCCGCGGGACGGTCACCAGCCCGGCGAGCCGCCGGGCGATGGAGAACGACTCGCCGTAGTGCTCGCGCAGCAGCGCCGGCCAGACCGCGCCGAGGTCGTCGTGCTCGGCCATCGTCTCCGCGACCAGCCGCCCGGACTCGAGGCCGTAGTCGATGCCCTCGCCGTTGAGCGGGTTCACGCACGCGGCCGCGTCGCCGATCAGCGCCCAGTTGGGACCGGCGACGTTCGACACCGCACCACCCATCGGCAGCAGCGCGGACGTCGGCATCCGCAGCTCGCCGGAGAGCTTGAACTCCTCGCGTCGCTCCTCGGCGTAGTAGCTCATCAGCGGCTTGATCGCGATGTCCGCGGGCCGCTTGGCGGTGGCCAGGGTGCCGACGCCGAGGTTCACCTCGCCGGTGCCCAGCGGGAAGATCCAGCCGTAGCCGGACAGGATCTTGCCGTCCTGGCCACGCAGCTCGAGGTGCGAGCTGATCCACGGGTCGTCGGACATCTCGGACGCGACGTACGAGCGGCCGGCCACGCCGTAGACGGTGTCCCGGTGCCACTCGCGGCCGAGCACCTTGCCCAGCGGCGAACGCACCCCGTCGGCGACGACCAGCCGGCGGCAGCCGATCTCCACCGGCCCGTTCGGCGTCTTGAACACGACATCGGTCACCCGGTCCCCGTCACGTCGTACGTCGACAGCGCGGTGCCCGTCGACCGCGGTCGCACCGGCCTTGATCGCCGTGGTGCGCAGGTGGTCGTCGAGCTCGGTGCGCGCGACCGCGGACCCCCAGGCCGGCAGTGACCCACCGGGCCACGGCAGCAGCAGGGTCTGGCCGAAGCCGTGCGCGCGCAGCCCTTGGTTCACGGTGTGCGCGCGCAGCCAGTCCTCGAGGCCGAGTCGCTGCAGCTCGCCGATCGCCCGCGGTGTCAGCCCGTCACCACAGGTCTTGTCGCGCGGGAACATCGCCGCGTCCACCAGCACCACGTCCGCACCGTCGCGCGCGGCCCACGCCGCGGCGGCCGACCCTGCCGGGCCGGCGCCCACGACGAGGACGTCGGTCTGGGTCGGGATGCTCACGCTCGTATTCTCGCAGGCACGCACGCGCTCCCGGAAATGGCCCGAATCGGCGCAGCCTTCCGAGGAAGACCGCGGCGGACGTGCACCTGCGCGACCGGCGGCGCCAACCCGTCCAGGGCGAGCGCGGTCAAGGCGACAGGAGGACCCGAGTCATCCCGCCGATGCTAGGAGCCTGCTGAACAATCCGCGCGGCTACGCGACGACCGGTGGTGCGTTGGCCGTGTTCGCCTCGGTCGAAGTGACCCGCCACGCCTTTCCTCGGCAGCCTTGCCACCGCACGCACCGGACGCCGCTCGCGTTCGCCCGTCTTGTTCAGCAACCTCCTAGGCGCACCGGCACCCGCTGGTCGATGCCACGGCGGTTCCGCGGGTCGCGTCCGGGCAGGTGCACCTCCCACACGTCCACCGGCAGCAGGTACAGGCGCAGGTCCGCCGCGCCGCTCAGCTCATCAGGAGCGAACGCGCGGGCACCCAGCTCCGGACGGAAGGCCACCTCGCACCGGGCCGCGAGCTCGCCGTCCGGCACCCGGCGCGCCTTCCCGGTGAGGTAGACGGCCCGACCGTGCCCCACCTGGACCGTCGAGTCGAACACCACCGCGTTGACCGCCGGCCGCTCCTCGACGTTCACCGAGTGCAGCGCCTCCGGCGACGACACCCAGTAGAAGTCCCGGTAGTCGTCGACCCCGTAGTACACCGGTGACACCCGCGGCGCACCGTCGGCGCCGACGGTCCCGAGCACCAGGTAGCGGTTGGCGTCGATGACCGCCCGCGCCATCGCTGCGAGGTCTGCCATGTCGTCGTCCATGCCGTGTCGACCGACCGACGCCGCCAGACTCATCGGACCGCAGTACGCCGGTGCGACCGAGCAGGCGGACCCGGGCGGGCGGGACCGGTGCGCGGGAGCGTAAGGAACTGCGACCGGCTCGTCGGCAGCAGCCGGCCACGGCGACCGGCGAGTCCGGCGTCGCCGGTCGGCGGACGGCCACGCGAGCGAGCGGTCGCGGGGACGCAGCGACGGCCACGCTCCACCGGGCCGGCCACGCGAGCACCTGCCGGCGCCGGTCCGCGACGCCGCGACAGGCGACCCGTCACCGCGACCGAGCGACGGCCTCACACCGCCGAACGGCCGGTCCGGCGGCGAGCAAGCGACCGTGCGTTCGCAGGGCCGCCGGACGGCCGCCCTCACCACCTCCCCAACGGACAACCGAGCGAGCGAGACGACGGGCCCGGCTGCCGACCCGACGGACGTGCGGGGAGCGTAGAAGCGAGGCCTCACACCGCCGAAGGCGGTCCGGCGGCGAGCCAGCGACCGCGCGTCCGCAGGGGGAGGCAGCCGGGAGCCGATGCGCAGCAGACTCATCGGACTCTCCCCACCCACAAGGGACAACCGAGAGAGCGAGACGACGGGCCCGGCTGCCGACCCGACGGACGTGCGGGGAGCGTAGAAGCGAGGCCTCACACCGCCGAAGGCGGTCCTGCGGCGAGCAAGCGACCGCGCGTCCGTAGGGGGAGACAGCCGGGAGCCGATGCGCAGCCGAGCGAGGGCGAGCACCGACCCCCGCCGCCACCGCGGCGGAATCAAGCCAGCAACAGCTCCGAGAGCGACTCGATCCAGAACGACTCGACCTGCTCGGGCGTCCAGCCGCGTTCGTGGGTGAGCACCAGATAGGCGTCGACGTGGGAGAGAGCGGCGTAGATGTCGCGAGCCCGTTCGACGTCGACCCCGTCTCGCAGGGTGCCCTCCGGCCAGGACCGGAAGATCCGCCGGTGGTTGCGGTCGCCTCGTGCTCGGCCCTCGGTGACGACGGTGGCGAGCTCGGGCTTGGACCGTCCGGCTTCCCGGATCACCACGATGGCGTCCGCACCGTGCTCGAACAGCCGGCGGTCGAACTCGAGCAGGATGGCGAGCTGGCGCCGCGGGTCACCCTCGGCCTCGTCCAGCTCGCGCAGCATCCGCATCGGGTCGGCAGCGTCGTCGAGGGAGTCGAGCAGCCCCATCGCCAGGCCCGCCTTGTTGCCGTAGATCGCGAAGACGGTCGGCTCCGAGACTCCAGCCGCAGCGGCGACGTCGCGCACCCGGGTGGCCGCCCACCCCCGTTCGAGGAACAGCGCGCGCGCCGCGGACGCGATCGCCCGGCGGGTCTCCTCCGCCTGGGCGCGGCGCTTGGGCGAGTCGTACGAACGTCCTGCGGAAATGGTCTTGCACCTTTCGCTGAGTCACTCTATATTCACTGAGTCAGTCTATACCTAACCCAAAGGAACACATCATGCTGTCTCGTCGCCTCGGTGGTCTCGCCGGTCTCGGCTTCATCGCGCTGGTGGGCTCGGTCAACATCATCCTCGGGGCTGCGGGCATGCCGCAGCCGGGCGCCTCGCGCGCCGACGTCGAGGAGTTCTTCGCGACCAACGCCGACACCGTCGCCTTCACCTCCTCGATCGCCACGCTCGTGTGGCTCTGCCTCCCGGTCTTCGCGGCCGGCCTGGTGAGCCGTCTGAGACAGGCTCCGCCCGAGCGGGTCGAGTCCTGGCCGCTGCTCGGCCTGGCCGCCGTGCTCATGCAGAACGCGATCTTCGTCGGCGTCGTCGGCACCCAGATCGTGCTCACCAACATCGGCGTCTCCGGGGACGCGGGCTGGGCCATCTGGCAGCTGCACAACGCGCTGTTCACCCTGAACGGCTCGTCGCTGGCGCTGATCCTGGTCGCGTTCTCGGTCGCCGGCCTGCGGGCCGGTCTCATCCGCCGTTGGCACGGCCGGCTCGGGCTCACCGCCGCCGCCATCCTCGCGGTGTCGTCGTTCACGACGCCGTACCACCACGACACCCCGGTCCTCGGGATGATCGGCCTGGTCGGCTTCGTCGGCTGGCTGACGTGGGTCACGACCTACAGCATCGTGCTGCTGCGCGGCACCGCAACGGTCGCGCCCGACACCCGGGTGCCGGTCACCGCTGCCTGACCGGCCGGTCGGCGGCACGGCGGACGTCCGCGAAGCGTAAAAGCGAATCCCCACACCGCCGAAGGCGGTTCCGATTGATGCGCCAAGCGAGCGGGCGTTCGGCGGGACGCCGGACGGACGGACCGACCGGGCGCAGAAATGCCAGAGGCCCCATCACCCACGAAGGGTGATGGGGCCTCTGTCTGACTAGATCAGTTCTGGTACGACATCAGTTCTGGTAGGAACCGAAGTCGAAGTCGTCCAGGGCGACGGCCTGACCGGTGCCGTTGCCGAACTCGTAGTCGTAGGAGTCGTAACCGGTGACGGAGTACGCCGCGGCGCGGGCCTCCTCGGTGGGCTCCACCCGGATGTTGCGGTACCGCTCGAGGCCGGTACCAGCCGGGATCAGCTTGCCGATGATCACGTTCTCCTTCAGGCCGCGCAGCGAGTCGCTGCGGCCGTGGATCGCCGCGTCGGTGAGGACTCGGGTGGTCTCCTGGAAGGAGGCCGCCGAGAGCCACGACTCGGTCGCCAGCGAGGCCTTGGTGATGCCCATGAGGACCGGGCGACCCGAGGCCGGCTTGCCGCCCTCGGAGACCACGCGACGGTTCTCCTCCTCGAACCGGCCACGGTCGACCAGGTCGGACGGGAGCAGGTTGGTGTCACCGGACTCGATCACCGTGACCCGGCGCAGCATCTGCCGCACGATGATCTCGATGTGCTTGTCGTGGATCGACACACCCTGCGACCGGTACACGGCCTGGACCTCGTCCACCAGGTGCTCCTGCGCCCGGCGCACACCCAGGATCCGCAGGACGTCCTGCGGGTCCGGCGTACCGGACGTGAGGTGGTGGCCGACCTCGACGTGCTGACCGTCGGTGACGTTCAGACGCGAGCGCTTCGAGACCGGGTACTCCTGGACCTCGGAGCCGTCGTCCGGCGTGATCAGGACCTTGCGGGCCTTGTCGGTGTCCTCGATCTCCACCCGGCCGGCGGCCTCGGAGATCGGGGTACGACCCTTGGGCGAACGGGCCTCGAAGAGCTCGACCACACGGGGCAGACCCTGCGTGATGTCGTCCGCGGAGGCCACACCACCGGTGTGGAAGGTACGCATGGTCAGCTGCGTGCCGGGCTCACCGATCGACTGGGCCGCGATGATGCCGACGGCCTCGCCGATGTCGACGAGCTTGCCGGTGGCCAGCGAGCGGCCGTAGCACTTCGCGCAGGTACCGGTCTTGGCGTCACAGGTCAGCACGGAGCGGACCTTGACCTCCTCGATACCGGCGGCGACGAGCTCACCGATCTTGACGTCGCCGAGGTCCTCACCGGCAGCGGCGAGAGTCTCGCCGGTGTCGGGGTGGGTGACCTCGACGGCGGCCGAGCGGGCGTACGCCGCGGTCTCGGCGTTCTCCGCCTTGACCACGGTGCCGTTCTCGAGGCGCTCACCGATCCGCTTGGGCAGACCGCGCTCGGTGCCGCAGTCGTCCTCACGGATGATGACGTCCTGCGAGACGTCCACCAGACGACGGGTCAGGTAGCCCGAGTCGGCGGTCCGCAGTGCGGTGTCCGCCAGACCCTTGCGGGCACCGTGCGTCGCGATGAAGTACTCGAGGACGGTCAGGCCCTCACGGAAGTTCGACTTGATCGGGCGCGGGATGATCTCGCCCTTCGGGTTCGCCACCAGACCACGCATGGCCGCAACCTGCCGGATCTGGTTCATGTTTCCGGAGGCACCCGACTCGACCATCATGTAGATCGGGTTGGCGCGGTCGAACGTCAGCTCCATCGCCTTGCCGACCTCGTTGGCCGCCTGGGTCCAGATCTCGATGAGCTCCTGGCGGCGCTCCTCGTCGGTGACCAGACCACGCTCGAACTGCTTCTGGACCTTGGCCGCCTGGGCCTCGTAGCCCGACAGGATCTGGGCCTTCTCCGGCGGCGTCGTGACGTCGTCGATCGAGACCGTGACACCCGAGAAGGTCGCCCAGCGGAAGCCGGTGTCCTTCAGGGCGTCGAGCGAGGCGGCGACCTCGACCTTGGTGTAGCGCTCGGCGAGGTCGTTGACGATCGCGCCGAGGGCCTTCTTGCCCACCTCGTAGTTCACGAAGGGGTAGTCGGCCGGCAGGGTCTCGTTGAACAGCGCCCGACCGAGGGTGGTGTCCAGGGTGATCGCCTGGCCGGCCTCCCAGTCGGCGCCGAGCTCGAGCGGCGGGACGATGTCGGTGAAACGGATCTTCACCGGCGTCTGCAGCGCGATCTCGTCGCGGTCGAAGGCCATGATCGCCTCGGCCACGGACGAGAACGCCCGGTTGTCGTCCGCGCCGGCCAGGCCGTCACGGTCGGTCGTCAGGAAGAACAGGCCGATGATCATGTCCTGGGTGGGCATGGTCACCGGACGGCCGTCCGACGGCTTCAGGATGTTGTTCGTCGACAGCATCAGGATCCGGGCCTCGGCCTGGGCCTCGGCCGACAGCGGCAGGTGCACCGCCATCTGGTCACCGTCGAAGTCGGCGTTGAACGCCGAGCAGACGAGCGGGTGGATCTGGATGGCCTTGCCCTCGATCAGCTGGGGCTCGAAGGCCTGGATGCCGAGACGGTGCAGCGTGGGCGCACGGTTCAGCAGCACCGGGTGCTCGGTGATGACCTCTTCGAGGACGTCCCACACGACCGGGCGGGCGCGCTCGACCATCCGCTTGGCGGACTTGATGTTCTGCGCGTGCGACAGGTCGACGAGGCGCTTCATCACGAACGGCTTGAAGAGCTCCAGCGCCATCTGCTTGGGCAGACCGCACTGGTGCAGCTTCAGCTGCGGACCCGACACGATGACCGAACGGCCCGAGTAGTCCACGCGCTTGCCGAGCAGGTTCTGACGGAAACGACCCTGCTTGCCCTTGAGCATGTCGGACAGCGACTTCAGCGGCCGGTTGCCCGGGCCGGTGACCGGACGACCACGACGGCCGTTGTCGAACAGCGAGTCGACGGCCTCCTGGAGCATCCGCTTCTCGTTGTTGACGATGATCTCGGGCGCACCGAGGTCGAGCAGCCGCTTGAGGCGGTTGTTCCGGTTGATGACGCGGCGGTACAGGTCGTTCAGGTCGGAGGTCGCGAAGCGGCCACCGTCGAGCTGCACCATCGGACGCAGGTCCGGCGGGATGACCGGGACGGCGTCGAGCACCATGCCCTGCGGCTTGTTGCCGGTCTTGCGGAACGCGTCGACGACCTTGAGGCGCTTGAGGGCGCGGACCTTGCGCTGGCCCTTGCCGTTGGCGATGGTGTCGCGCAGCGACTCCACCTCGGCCGGGATGTCGAAGTCCTCGAGGCGCTTCTGGATCGCCGTGGCGCCCATGTGGCCCTCGAAGTACTTGCCGAACCAGTTCTTCATCTCGCGGTAGAGCATCTCGTCGCCCATCAGGTCCTGGACCTTGAGGGACTTGAAGGTGTTCCACACCTCGTCGAGGCGGTCGATCTCGCGCTGCGCACGGTCGCGCAGCTGCTTCATCTCACGCTCGGCGCCGTCGCGGACCTTGCGGCGCGCGTCGGCCTTGGCGCCCTCGGCCTCGAGGGTCGCGAGGTCCTCCTCGAGCTTCTTGGTGCGGTCCTCGAGGGAGCCGTCGCGGCGCTTCTCGAGGCGCTCGCGCTCGAGCTGGACCTTGCCCTCGAGCGAGGACAGGTCGCGGTGGCGAGCGTCCTCGTCGACGGCGGTGATCATGTACGCCGCGAAGTAGATGACCTTCTCGAGGTCCTTCGGGGCGAGGTCGAGCAGGTAGCCGAGCCGGCTCGGGACACCCTTGAAGTACCAGATGTGGGTGACCGGCGCGGCGAGCTCGATGTGGCCCATGCGCTCACGGCGCACCTTGGACCGGGTCACCTCGACGCCGCAGCGCTCGCAGATGATGCCCTTGAAGCGAACCCGCTTGTACTTGCCGCAGTAGCACTCCCAGTCCCGGGTGGGACCGAAGATCTTCTCGCAGAAGAGGCCGTCACGCTCGGGCTTGAGCGTGCGGTAGTTGATGGTCTCCGGCTTCTTGACCTCGCCGTGGCTCCACGTACGGATGTCGTCCGCGGTGGCCAGGCCGATCTGAAGCTGGTCGAAGAAGTTCACGTCGAGCACGATGGCTGCAATCCTTCGTTTGAAATCTGATGAGGCTTGAGGACTGAGGTGGGCCGGCACGCCCGGAGGCGTGCCGGCCGATCACTCAGACTTCTTCGACAGAGCTGGGCTCGCGACGGGACAGGTCGATCCCGAGCTCCTCGGCGGCGCGGAAGACGTCCTCCTCCGCGTCACGGAGCTCGATCTGTCCGAACCGTCCTGGCTGAGCACCTCGACGTTCAGGCAGAGCGACTGCATCTCCTTGACGAGAACCTTGAACGACTCGGGGATACCGGAGTCGGGGATGTTCTCGCCCTTCACGATCGCCTCGTACACCTTGACGCGACCGGGCACGTCGTCGGACTTGATCGTGAGCAGCTCCTGCAGGGCGTAGGCGGCGCCGTACGCCTCCATCGCCCAGACCTCCATCTCACCGAACCGCTGGCCACCGAACTGGGCCTTACCGCCCAGGGGCTGCTGCGTGATCATCGAGTAGGGGCCGGTGCTGCGCGCGTGGATCTTGTCGTCGACGAGGTGGTGCAGCTTCAGGATGTACATGTAGCCGACCGACGACGGGCTCCGGGAACGGCTCGCCGGAGCGGCCGTCGAAGAGGTCCGCCTTGCCGGTGTTGTCGATCATCCGCACGCCATCGCGGTTGGGGATCGTCGAGCCGAGCAGGCCGGTGATCTCGTCCTCGCGGGCGCCGTCGAACACCGGGGTCGCAACCAGGGTGTTCGGCTCGGCCTTGTCCGCGTGGATCTTGATCAGCCGCTGCTTCCAGTCGGCGGCCTTCGGGTCGTCGTGCAGGTTGACGTCCCAGCCCTGCTTGGCCAGCCAGCCGAGGTGGAGCTCGAGGATCTGACCGATGTTCATCCGTCGCGGCACGCCGAGCGGGTTGAGCACGACGTCGACCGGGGTGCCGTCCTCCATGAACGGCATGTCCTCGATCGGCAGGATCTTCGCGATGACGCCCTTGTTGCCGTGGCGACCGGCGAGCTTGTCGCCGACGGAGATCTTGCGCTTCTGGGCGACGTAGACGCGGACCAGCTGGTTGACGCCCGGGGGCAGCTCGTCGCCGTCCTCGCGGTCGAACACGCGGACGCCGATGACCGTGCCGGACTCACCGTGCGGCACCTTCATCGAGGTGTCGCGCACCTCGCGCGCCTTCTCACCGAAGATCGCGCGGAGCAGCCGCTCCTCGGGGGTCAGCTCGGTCTCGCCCTTCGGCGTGACCTTGCCGACCAGCACGTCACCGGTGGTGACCTCGGCGCCGATGCGGATGATGCCGCGCTCGTCGAGGTCGGCCAGCATCTCCTCGGAGACGTTCGGGATGTCCCGGGTGATCTCCTCGGGGCCGAGCTTGGTGTCGCGGGCGTCGACCTCGTGCTCCTCGATGTGGATCGAGGTGAGGATGTCCTCCTGAACCAGGCGCTGGCTCAGGATGATGGCGTCCTCGTAGTTGTGGCCCTGCCACGGCATGAAGGCGACGAGCAGGTTGGTGCCCAGCGCCATCTCGGCCTTGTCGGTGCACGGACCGTCGGCGATCGGCGAGCCGACCTCGACCCGGTCACCGTCGGCAACCAGCGGACGCTGGTTGATGCAGGTGCCCTGGTTGGAGCGCTTGAACTTGGCCAGCTTGTACGTCGAGTAGGTGCCGTCGTCGTTCATCGTCTCGATGACCTCGGCGGACACCTCCTTGACCACACCGGCCGCAGTCGCGACGACCACGTCGCCGGCGTCGACGGCGGCGCGGTACTCGATGCCGGTGCCGACCAGCGGCGCGTCGCTACGGATCAGCGGCACGGCCTGGCGCTGCATGTTCGCGCCCATGAGCGCGCGGTTGGCGTCGTCGTGCTCGAGGAACGGGATCAGCGCGGTCGCGACCGACACCATCTGGCGCGGCGAGACGTCCATGTAGTCGACCTCGTCGGCCAGGACCTCGGAGACCTCGCCGTAGCGCTGGCGGACCAGGACCCGCTCCTCGACGAAGCGACCCTTCTCGTCGAGCGCGGCGTTCGCCTGCGCGATGACGTAGCGGTCCTCGTCGTCGGCGGTGAGGTAGTCGACCTCGTCGGTGACCTTGCCCTTCACGACCCGGCGGTACGGCGTCTCGACGAAGCCGAACGGGTTGATCCGGCCGTAGGAGGCCAGCGAGCCGATCAGACCGATGTTCGGGCCTTCCGGCGTCTCGATCGGGCACATCCGGCCGTAGTGCGACGGGTGGACGTCACGGACCTCCATGCCGGCGCGGTCGCGGGACAGACCACCCGGGCCGAGCGCGGAGAGCCGACGCTTGTGCGTCAGGCCCGCGATCGGGTTGGTCTGGTCCATGAACTGCGAGAGCTGGGAGGTGCCGAAGAACTCCTTCAGCGCCGCCACCACGGGACGGATGTTGATCAGGGACTGCGGCGTGATCGCCTCGACGTCCTGGGTCGTCATCCGCTCGCGGACCACGCGCTCCATCCGGGCCAGGCCGGTGCGGAGCTGGTTCTGGATCAGCTCACCGACGGTGCGCATCCGGCGGTTGCCGAAGTGGTCGATGTCGTCCGACGAGATGTCGAGCGCGCCCTGGGGCGACTCGACCTGCTCGCGGCCGTCGTGCAGCGCGACGATGTACCGGATCGCGGCGACGACGTCGTCGATGGTCAGCGTCTGCTGGTCGAAGGCCTCGACGCAGACCGAGCTTCTTGTTGATCTTGTAGCGACCGACCTTGGCGAGGTCGTAGCGCTTCGGGTTGAAGTAGTAGTTGTTCAGCAGCGTCTGCGCGGCCTCACGCGTCGGCGGTTCGCCGGGACGCAGCTTGCGGTAGATGTCGAGCAGCGCGTCGTCCTGGCCCTGGGTGTGGTCCTTCTCCAGGGTCAGCATCATCGACTCGTACTGGCCGAACTCCTCGCGGATCTGCTCGTTGGTCCAGCCGAGGGCCTTGAGCAGCACGGTGACGTTCTGCTTGCGCTTGCGGTCGAGACGGACGCCGACCATGTCGCGCTTGTCGATCTCGAACTCGAGCCAGGCGCCGCGCGAGGGGATCAGCTTCGCGGTGTAGATGTCCTTGTCGGACGTCTTGTCGGCGGTGCGCTCGAAGTAGACACCCGGCGAACGGACGAGCTGCGAGACGACGACGCGCTCGGTGCCGTTGATGATGAAGGTGCCCTTGTCGGTCATCAGGGGGAAGTCGCCCATGAAGACCGTCTGGCCCTTGATCTCACCGGTGTCGTTGTTGGTGAACTCCGCGGAGACGTAGAGCGGAGCGGAGTAGGTGAAGTCCTTCTCCTTGCACTCGTCGACGGTGTACTTGGGGTCGTAGAAGACCGGGTTCTCGAACGACAGCGACATCGTCTCGGAGAAGTCCTCGATCGGAGAGATCTCCTCGAAGATCTCCTGCAGACCGGACTTGCTGGAGACGTCCTCGCCCTCGGCCCGGCGGCGCTCGACGGCGCTCTGCCACTTCTCGTTCCCGACCAGCCAGTCGAAGCTGTCGGTCTGGAGAGAGAGAAGCTGCGGGACTTCGAGAGGTTCGGTGATCTTTGCGAAAGAGATGCGGCGGGAGTTACCAGAGGTGGTGCGCGCGGCCAAGAGGTGTCCTTCGACGATTCGCTCTTCGATCTGCGTCAACCCACCACAAAATCAGCCACCGGGCAGGCCGAAGAGCATTTGAGAGCAGACGCAAATGATCAGCCTACCGCACGCAGGCGCGCCTCACAAACCCGGTCCCGGACGAGACGGTCCGGACGACGGAACCAGGTCCCGGCGCGGCGTTGCGGACGATCATGAACTCCCGCGGCAGCGCCAGGTCAAGCACGCCTCGCCGAAGCGGGTGGTCCGCGGTCAGGTGTCCAGTGTCGGCGACCAGCCAGTCGCCGTCGACCTTCTCCATCGTGATCGTCACCCAGTTCTTGTAGATCTCCGGCTCGGTGACCTGCTTGTTCGTGCGGGTCTGGTTGACCAGCGCGAACACCTGGACCCGGTCCTCGCCGGAGCGCACGATGCCGGAGCGCACCAGGTCGGCCGTCGAGGACGGTCCCGGTCGCCGGCGCGTTCTGGGCGATGATCCCGTCGAAGAGCTTGTCGTACTCCTCGCGGTAGTCGCTGGTGAGGTAGGGCTGCGCCGCCGCCTTGGACGCGTCGAGGTTCGTGGCGTCGTAGGACAGGATCGGCACCACCGCCCGCTCGGCGGCGGCCTGGGCGGCGCGGGCGTCGCTCTCGACGGAACCCGCCGACGGCTCGCGCATCCACACGATCGCGGTCGCCGCGACCACCGCCAGGGTCAGCAGCGCAGCACCGGCGAGCAGCCAGCCCGGCACCACCGCGACCCCGCGGGACGCGGCCTTCGGCGTGGGCTCGGCGTCCGGCTCCGCCTCCGCCTCCGGCTCGGGTACGGCGCGGGCGGCCGCCAGCTCGGCGTCGTACACCGCGCGCCGCTCCGGGTCGAGCAGCACCTCGGCGGCCTGGTTCAGCACCGCGAAGCGGCGGTCGGTCGGGTCGAGGTCGGCGATCTGGGCGCGCCAGGCCTCGCGGATCTCGTCGGCCGACGCAGTCGTCGGGGACACCGAGCAGGTCGTACCAGCTGGGGTTCGGGGTGGCGGTCACGAGGCGTCCTCCCCGGTCACGGGCGTGTAGTCGTCGACCAGCCACTCGCCGTCGGTGTTGACCAGGTCGACCTCCCAGCGGAGCACGTCCTCGTGGGCGTCGACCCGCTTGGCGGCGTCGTCGGGAGCCTTCGGGTCGGGGTAGCTGCCGGTGACACCGGCGGCGACGATCACCGTCGCCGAGTCGCCGTCGAGGGACTCGACGCCCACGCCGAACACCTCGGCGCTGCGGCCGTAGCCGGC
The DNA here is from genome assembly GCA_963716655.1 of uncultured Actinomycetota bacterium. Lineage (GTDB taxonomy): Bacteria > Actinomycetota > Actinomycetes > Propionibacteriales > Nocardioidaceae > Nocardioides. The sequence continues at coordinate 134,210 of CAVQTV010000004.1, forward strand.
GTCCTTCACCGTCGACTCGGCGATCGGGAGGCCCTCGGTCTCGAAGTCGGTGGCGAACTTCGGGGTGATCACCTCGGTCACCTGCTGCTGGTACTCGGTGAGGTGGCCCTGGCGTCGTCGAGCTGGTCGGGGCCGTAGGTGTTGAGCCGCAGCACGAACTGCTCGGTCTGCGACATCACCGCCTCGCGCTCGGTCTGGACGTCGCTCGCCTCACCGCGCCGGTCGACCAGCAGCCAGCCGAGCACGGCCGCGGAGGCGATCAGCACGACGAGCGAGGACGACCAGCAGCACCAGCCGGAACGTGGCGTTCGGCTGGTCCTCCGGCGTCGGGTCGGGCGTGGTCACCTCTGGATACTGGTCAACGGCTGGAGAAATAGCCACTTCCACGAGTCCTCTCCGAAGGTCGGCGGGGCGAGCGTGCCCGGCTGGGCGAGCGCCGGGTCGACCCGGCTGCCCCAGCGCAGCCGGTCGGTCTCCGGGTCGTACGACGCGATCGGGGCGCGGTAGTCCGCGCCGGCCCGGCCGAGGTTCTGGGCGCCGCGGGCGTTGCTCATCGTCGGCGGCTCGGTGCACCGGGCGTTGACGTTCATCGGCCGGTTGCGACCCGTCCTGCGGCGGCCGGGTGTCGGTGCTCTCGTAGCCCTGGTGGCAGACCGGGTTGTCGGTGATGATCATGCCGAAGTGGGCGTCGTACAGCCCGGTGTCGGGCGACTTGGAGACGACGGTGAAGCCGCCCTCGACGACGTAGGGGTAGATCACCAGGATCTGCCGGACGCCCGGCGAGGTGCTCGACGATCACGTCGCCGGTGGTGACCAGGTTGTTGATCAGCTCGCCGAGGTCGACCTCGTTGTCCTCCAGGAAGGTCCGCAGCTCGATCGCGGCGGCGGAGCCGTCGTCGATGACCTGGCGCAGCGCCGGGTCGGCGCCGGCGAGCGACGTCGTGAACAGGCTCATCTCGGCGGGCGAAGTTGCGGATCGCGCTCGCCGAGTCGACCTGGGTGCGGAGCACGGTGTTGCTGTCGCGGATCAGCGCGGTGGTGACGTCGAAGTTGGCGTTCGCCTCCTGGATGAAGGAGTTGCCGGTGTCGATGATCTGCTGGAGGTCCTCGCCGGTGCCGGCGAACGCCTGGCCCATCTCGTCGACCGTGGTCGGCCAGCGCCTCCTGGTCGACCGACGACGACGGTGTTCGGAGATGTCGGCCAGCAGCTTCTGGGTCGGGATCGGGGTGCGGGTGTCCTCGGTGGCGATCTCGGAGTCGTCGCGGAGGTACGGCGCCCGTGTCGACCTGCGGCTGGAGCTCGACGTACTGCTCGCCGACCGCGGAGCGGTTGCCGACCACGGCCAGCGAGTCGGCCGGGATGTCGTCGTAGCTGTTGTCGACGTCGAGGTGTACGTCGACGCCGTCGTCGGTGAGCTCGAGCTTGCCGACCCTGCCGATCTTGACGCCGCGGTAGGTCACCTCGCCGCCGGCGAAGATGCCGCCGGACTCGCTCGAAGTGCGCCACCACGGTGTAGGTGTCGTCGAAGATCATCCGGTCGAGCTGGGCGTAGCGGGCGCCGACGTAGCTGACGCCGAGCAGCGTGATCGCCACGAAGATCAGCAGCTGGATGCGGGTGCGGCGGGTGATCATCGGGTCACCATCCCCGGGACGAGCAGCTGGACCAGGGCCGGGTCGAAGAGCCGGGTGAGCTGGCCGAGGGTCGGGCCCTGGGCGGCCTGGGTGGGGCCGACGCCGGCGCGGCCGAGGCCGAGGATGCCGCCGAGCAGGATCGGGCAGCTCGGGCAGGCCCGGGACCTCGGGCAGGTGCGGCAGGCCGGGGACCTGGTTCAGGACCCGGCAGACCACGGTCTTGTCGTTCTTCTTCTTCAGGCAGGCCTCGCTTCAGCTCGGCGAGTCCCTCGACGCTCGCTGAGCAGCCTGCGGCAGGGCTTGCTGGTGATGTCGCCGCTGGCGATGCACCGGGTGACCCGGTCGAGGATCACCGTCGGGTCGATGTCGGTCGGCAGCATCGTCGGCAGGTCGGTCGGGTCCGGCAGCCCGGTGAGGCCACCGGAGGCGTCGATGTCGAGCTCGACGGACAGGTTGGTGTAGTCGCCCATGTGCAGGTTGCGGGCCACCTGCGGGTCGCGGCCGACGACCTCGTCGACGAACGGGTAGGTCAGGAACACGTTGAAGGACTTCACGAAGTCGTCGCCGGAGTTGGCCAGCTCGGTCAGGACCGGGTTGAGCTGCCGCAGCGACTCGATCGTCGCGTCCTTGGACGCCTTGATCACCCGGACGCCGACGTCGCCGAGCCGGTCCAGCGCGCCGCAGCATCTTGACCAGGTCGGCGCGCTGCTTGTCCAGCGAGGTCAGCGCGCTGGGCAGCTCGTCGAGGGCGGAGTCGATGGAGTCCATCTGGCCGTTGACCGAGACCGCGAGGTTGTTGAGCGAGTCGATCGCCGTGACGATGTCCTGCCTTGTTCTCGTCGAGCTGGCCCATGAACAGGCGGATCTGCTCGAGCACCGAGCTGGCGGTGCTCCTCGCGGCCCTCGAGCGCCTTGTTGAGCTCGGTCGCGATGGTCTTGAGCTGGGCGACGCCGCCGCCGTTGAGCAGCAGGCTCAGCGCGCCGAGCACCTCCTCGACCTCCGGGTTGCGGCCGGTGCGCTCGAGCGGGATCACCGTCGCCGTTCTCGAGCTCGCCCTCGGGCGCGATGCCGTCGGGCGGGCTCAGCGACACGAACTTCTCGCCGAGCAGGCTGGTCTGGCGGATCTCGGCGATCGCGTTCTCCGGCAGCTCCACGTCGTTGCGCAGCTCGAGCGTGACCACGGCGTGCTGGCCGTCGAGCTCGACGTCGGTCACCTGGCCGACGCTGACGTCGTTGACCTTCACCGTCGACTTCGGCACCAGGTCGAGCACGTCGCGGAACTCGGCCTTGACCGTGATCGCGTCGTCGCCGATGTCGGTGCCGCCGGGCAGCGGCAGCTCGTAGACGTCGAAGTCGCAGCCGGTGAGCAGCAGGGCGCCGGCCAGCAGGGCGACGACCGCGCGGCAGGCTTCCTCATCGGTCCACCTCCACGAAGCCACCGAGCGTCGGGTCGAAGCGGTCCACGGACGTCGGCGCGCCCTTGCCCTGGCCGAGAGCAGCGGTGCGGGGCAGCGTCTGCTGGACCAGGTCGCACAGCGCGCCGGACTGGTCGGCCTGGCTGAGGATGCCGCACAGGAACGTCGACGGGTCGGACTCGACCTGGTGGACGATCTCGCCGATGTTGGCGTTCGTGTCGAGCGTCCCGGACTGCGGGTTGTAGGTCAGCGCCAGGTTGTTGAGCGCGAGCGGGCCGGCCTCGAGGATCTCCGCGAGCGCGTCGCGCTGCTTGACCAGCACCTTCGAGACCCGGTTCAGGCCGGAGATGTTGCGGCCGAGGACCTCACGGTTCTCGGCGACGAACGTCTTCACCTGGCCGAGCGCGGTCGCCAGGTTGGTCAGCGACGCGGACAGCTCGTCACGCTCGCCGGACAGCATCGAGGACACCTGGGAGAGCGAGTCGTTGAAGCGGCGTACGGTCTGGTCGTTCTCGGCCAGCGTGCTGATGAAGCCCTGGAGCTCGCGGGCGGAGCCGAACAGCTCCTCCTTGTTGTCGTCGAGGGTCGCGCTGAGCTTGCCGAAGTCCTCGATCGTCTGGTGGAACTTCGCGCCCTGGCCGCCGAAGTTCTCGGCCGTGCGTCTCCAGCAGGTCCGAGAGCGCGCCGTTGCGGTTGGCGCCGGTCGGGCCGAGGGCGACGGTCAGGTCGTCGAGGCTGGTGTAGATCTGGTCGAGCTCGAGCGGCACCGCGGTGCGGTCCGTGTCGAGGACCTCGCCGTCGGCCAGCACCTCGCCGCCGGTGTAGACGGGGGTCAGCTGCACGAACCGGTCGCCGACGACCGACGGCGCGATGATCGCGGCCTTCGCGTCGGCGGGGATCTGGACGTCGGCGTCGTAGCGTCATCGTCACGACGACGTCGGTGCCCGACGGGGTCACCGTGTCGACGGTGCCGACCGGGACGCCGAGCACCCGGACGTCGCTGCCCTCGTAGATCGAGATGGTGCGCGGGAAGTGCGCGGTCAGGGTCTTGGTCTCCTCGCCGCGGAACATCGTGAACGCCGCGGCCACCAGCAGGGCCACGATCACGGCCGGGACGATCGCCCGCTTCAGGATGCCGTCTGCCATGTCAGCCACCCACCTGCGGGGCCGGCGGCAGGTTCTGGATGTAGGTGTCGAACCACGGCCCGTTGCCGAGGGTGTTGGCGAACACCCGGTAGAACGGCGCCATCAGCCGGAGGCTGTTGTCGAGGTTGTCCTCGTTCTTGTTGAGGACGGCCACCACCCGCTCGAGGTGGGTGAGGGCCGGCTTGAGGTCGTCGCGGCTCTGCTCGATCAGCGCGGTCAGCTCCGTCGAGAGGGTCGAGGTCGAGACCAGCAGGTTGTGCACCGCCTCGCGCCGCGCGACCAGGGCGCGGAACAGGACGTCGGAGTCCTCCATCAGCCCGACGATGTCCTCGTCGCGCTCGTTGAGGACGCTGGAGACCCGCTGGAGGTTCTTGCAGCAGGCTGTTGATCTGGTCGTCGCGGGCCGCGATGTTCGACGACAGCGCCGAGACCCCGTCGAGGGCCTCGCGGAACTCCTCCGGGGTGTTGCGGGTCAGGTCGGCGAGCGTGGTCAGCGACGTGGCGAGCTGGTCGGTGTCGATCCGCTCGGACGTCTCGGCGAGCCCGGAGAACGCGTCGACCACGTCGTACGGCGAGCTGGTCCGCTCGACCGGGATCTCCGCGCCCTCGTCGAGCTGGCCGGCGCCGGCCGGCTCCAGGGAGAGGTACATGGCGCCGAGCAGCGTCTTGACCTTGATCGCGGCGTGCGTCTCGTCGCCGAACTCGGAGTCGGTGTCGACGCGGAAGGTCACCTTGACGTGGTCGCCGTCGAGCTCGACGGTCTCGACCTTGCCGACCCGGACGCCGGCGATCCGGACCTCGTCGTTGGCCTTGAGCCCGCCGGACTCGGAGAACGCGGCGTAGTAGGTGTCGCCACCGCCGATCAGCGGCAGGTCCTGGGCGCGGAACGCCGCCAGGATCATCAGCGCGATGACGGCGAGGCTGACCGCCCCGATCACCACGGGGTTGCGCTCGCGGAAGGGGACACTCATCCGAGATCACACCTGTCGCTGCCGGTGCTGTAGTCGACGGGCACGGACTGGCCGCCCGGGACCCGGACCCGGCCCTGGAAGTGGCACAGGTAGAAGTTGAACCAGGAGCCGTACGCCGCGGTGCGGCCGACCTTGTTGAGCTTGATCGGCAGCACCTGGAGGGCGCGGTCGATCTCGGCGCGGCCCTCGTCGAGGTTGGCGGCCAGCCGGCGCAGCTGCTCGACGTCCTCGACGAACGGCTCGCGGATGCCGTTGACCAGGGACGCGGTCTCGCACGGACAGCTCGGAGACGTCGTCGAGCGCGCCGAGGATCGCCTCGCGGTCCTCGGCGAGGCCGCCGACGAAGGTGCGGAACGTCGTGATCAGCCGGCTCAGCTGGACGTCGCGGTCACCGATGTGGTCGAGCACCTCGTTGAGGTTGTCGATCAGCTGGCCGATCACCTGGTCGCGGCTGGCCAGCGTCGAGGTCACCGACGCGGTGTGCGAGAGCAGTCCCTCGAGGGTGCCGCCCTCGCCCTGGAACACCTGGACGATCTCGAACGAGAGCTGGTTGATGTCCTCGGGCGACAGCGCCTGGAACAGCGGCTTGAACCCGTTGAAGAGCACGGTCAGGTCGAGCGCCGGGGAGGTCTGGGTGACCGGGATCGTGTCGCCGTCCTCCAGCGGGTCGGTGTCACCGATCTCGTCGGTCAGCGCGATGTAGCGCTGGCCGACCAGGTTGCGGTAGCGGATCGCGGCGTGGGTGGCGCCGCTCAGGGACGAGGTCTCCTCGACCGTGAACGTCACCAGGGCGCGGGTCCGGTCGACGATCTCGACGCCCTTGACGGTCCCGACCTTGACGCCCGCGATCCGGATGTCGTCGCCCTTGACCACGCCGGTCGCGTCGACGAACTCGGCGTGGTACTCGTTCTTCGGCGCGAACGAGATGTTGCCGATGGTCATCACCAGCACCGAGGTGGCCAGCGTGGTCACCACGATGAAGATCAGCAGCTTGATCAGGTCGCCGGTGGTGCGCTTGTCGAGAACCTTCATCGCAGCGACACCTCCGCCCCACGCGCCATCGGGCCGACGAGGAGCAGGCCGAGGTCGGGCACGTCGTCCGCGCTGACGCCGAGGACCGGGCCGAGCAGGGAGCGCAGCAGGTCGCTCTCCTCCTGCGTGCCGACGGACGTACGGAAGTACTGGTTGGGCACCACCCGGGAGGTGCCCTTGCCGGTGGGCTCGTCGACGCCGTCGTTGAAGTCGGGCTGGTGGCGGACCGGGTTGTTCTGGTTCCACGGCGGGTTGGGGAGGTGCAGGCAGTTCGGGCCGCGGTCCTCGCCGAAGCGGGGCTGGTCGTTGACGTCGTACGGGCGCGGCTGGTTGGGCAGCGTCTCGAGGACGATGTGCAGCATGAACCCGCGGAACGCCTCGGCCTGAAGCTTGCCGGCGTTGACGATGCCCTTGGTCAGGCAGGAGAACTCGGGGGCGTACTTGGCGAACACCCGCAGCTGCTGCTGGCTGACGTCGCTGAGCCGGATCAGGTTGTCGCCGTTCTCGTCGAGGAAGCCGCGGGCGGTGTCGGAGAAGGCGGCGACGTCGTCGAAGAGCGCGTTCAGCTTCGCCTCGCGGTCCTCGAGCGTGCCGGTGGTGGTCACGGTGTTGTCGAGGATCTCGGCGATCTGCGGCATCACCGCGGCGTAGGTGTCGGAGACCTCGGCGGTGAGGCGCAGGTCCTCGACCAGCTGCGGGATCTGCGGGTTCATCCGCTTCAGGTAGCTGTCGACGGTCTCGAGGTTCTCGCCGATCTCGTCGCCGCGGCCCTCGAGCGCGGTCGCGAGCGCGTTGAGCGTCATGTTGATGTCGGCCGGCTGGACGGTGCGCAGCAGCGGGTAGAGGTCGGAGAGGACCTTCTCGACCTCGATCGAGACCTCGGTCCGCTCGATCGTGGCGCCGGCCTCGATGCGCTCGGGCGCGGGCTCCTCGGGCACCATCGAGCGCGACGTACTTCTCGCCGAACAGGGTCTTCGGGACGATCGAGCCCGTCACGTTCGCCGGGATCGTGTCGAGTCTCGCTCGGGTAGATCCCGAGCGTGATGTCGGCGCCGTCGGCGGTCGGCTCGAAGGCGAGCACCTCGCCGACGATGACGCCGCGGATCTTCACGTCCGCGCGCATCGGCAGCTGGAGGCCGATCGTCGAGGTCTGCAGGGTGACCTCGTCGTACTCGGTGAACTTCTTGGTGAAGATCGCGTAGGTGAAGTAGACGCCCGAACAGCAGCAGGCAGATGAAGACCACCCCCAGCAGCTTGTGTCCCGCGTTCAGGCGCATCCGATCACCCACCCAACCTGACGGTCGTCGTGGCGCCCCAGATCGCCATCGAGAGGAACAGGTCGATGACGTTGATCGCGACGATGCTGGTGCGGACCGCGCGGCCGACCGCCACGCCCACGCCGGCGGGACCGCCCGAGGCGGTGTAGCCGTGGTAGCAGTGGATGAGGATGACGACCACGGCGAAGACCAGGACCTTGCCGAACGACCACAGCACGTCGCCGGGTGGCAGGAACTGGTTGAAGTAGTGGTCGTAGGTGCCGGTGCTCTGGCCGAAGAACGTGGTGACCGTCAGCCGGGTCGCGAAGTACGACGCGAGCAGGCCCACGACGTACAGCGGGACGATCGCGATCATCCCGCCGATGATGCGGGTGGTCACGAGGAACGGCAGCGACGGGATCGCCATCACCTCGAGGGCGTCGATCTCCTCGGAGATCCGCATCGCGCCGAGCTGTGCGGTGAACCCGCAGCCGACGGTCGCGGCCAGCGCGATGGCCGCCGACCAGCGGGGCGATCTCGCGGGTGTTGAAGTAGGCGGACACGAAACCGGAGAACGCGGCGGTGCCGAGCTGGTTGAGCGCGGCGTACCCCTGCAGGCCGACCTCGGTGCCGGTGAAGAAGCACATCGCGGTGATGACGCCGACGGTGCCGCCGATGACGGCGAGCGCACCGGAGCCGAGGGTGACCTCGGCGAGGATCCGCAGGATCTCCTTCTTGTACCGGCGGATCGTGCGCGGGGTCCACGCCAGAGCCTTGATGAAGAACGCGAGCTCTTCACCGAGGCTTGTCGAGGAACCGTGCGGGCCGGTCGTAGACCGCTCTGAATGTTGGCCATGGCGTGGCTAACCCGTCTTCGGTGGGACGAGCTGGATGTAGATCGCGCTCATCACGAAGTTGACGACGAACAGGAGCATGAAGGAGATGACGACGGACTCGTTCACCGCGTCGCCGACGCCCTTCGGGCCACCCTTGGCGTTCATGCCCTTGTAGCAGGCGACGACCGCCGCGATCAGGCCGAACACGAGGGCCTTGACCATGCCTTGCCACAGGTCGGGCAGCTGGGCGAGCGCGGTGAAGCTCGCTAGATAGGCCCCTGGGGTGCCGTCCTGGAGGACGACGTTGAAGACGTAGCCGCCGGCGACGCCGACGACGCTGACCAGGCCGTTGAGGAAGACCGCGACGAGCATGCAGGCGAGCACGCGCGGCACGACGAGGCGCTGGATCGGGTCGATGCCCAGCACCATCATCGCGTCGAGCTCCTCGCGGATCTTGCGCGCGCCGAGGTCGGCCGCGATCGCGGAGCCGGCGGCGCCGGCGATCAGCAGCGAGGTGGCGATCGGTCCGGCCTCGCGGACGACGGCGAGCACCGCGGCCGAGCCGGTGAAGGACTGGGCGCCGAACTGCTTGATCAGGCCGCCGACCTGGAGCGCGATGACCGCGCCGAACGGGATCGCGACGAGCGCGGTCGGGATGATCGTGACCGAGGCGATGAACCAGGCCTGCTGGATGAACTCGCGCATCTGGAAGGGCCGCCGGAACAGCTCGCGTCCGACGTCGAGACCGAAGGCGAACAGCTTGCCGGCGGTCCCGACCGGCGCGAGGACGCGGCTCGCGGTCAGGGACGACATGACATCAGCCCCCGGTCACCATCGACATGTTCTGCTGGAACGAGCCCGGCGGCGGGGTCACGCCGTTCGTCCCGGCACCACTCGCCGGGCTCGCGCTGGCTGCGCCGGGCGATGCCGTTGGACGGGTCGAGCTGGAGCGGGATCGGCGGCAGCGGCGGCATCTCGAGGCCCTTCTCGGCCTCGAGCTCGTCGGCGTCCTTCTCCTCGGACATGCCGATCGGGCCGACGGTCTGGGCGTTGAGGAACTGCCGCACCACCGGCTCCTCGGACGACAGCAGCATCTCGCGCGGGCCGAACATCGCCAGGTGCCGGTGGTAGAGCAGGCCGATGTTGTCGGGGACCGTGCGCGCGGTGTTGATGTCGTGGGTGACGATCAGGAAGGTCGCGTCGATCTGCGCGTTGAGGTCGATGAAGAGCTGGTTGATGAACGACGTACGCACCGGGTCGAGCCCGGAGTCGGGCTCGTCGATGAGCAGGATCTCGGGGTCCAGCACCAGGGCGCGGGCCAGGCCGGCGCGCTTGCGCATCCCGCCGGAGATCTCGCCGGGCAGCTTGTCCTCGGCGCCGATCAGACCGACCAGGTCCATCTTCTCCATGACGACGTCGCGGATCTCGGACTCGGACTTCTTGGTGTGCTCGCGCAGCGGGAAGGCGACGTTGTCGAAGAGGTTCATCGAGCCGAACATGGCGCCGTCCTGGAACAGCACGCCGAACAGCTTGCGGATCTCGTAGAGGTCCTTCTCGGAGCAGCTCGCGATGTCGGTGCCCTCGATGAGGATCGAGCCCTCGTCGGGCTTGAGCAGGCCGATCAGGGCCTTGAGGAAGACGGACTTGCCGGTGCCGGACGGGCCGAGCATGACGGAGACCTCGCCGGCAGGGATCGTCAGCGAGACGCCGCCCCAGATCAGCTGCTTGCCGAACGACTTGCTGAGGTTCTCGACCTTGATCTCAACACCCATGGCCTGCCTGTCCCTCCGTCGACACCCCGCGCGCACCGGTTCCCGGCTCGGGCACGCGCCTGACACTCCCCGCTCCCCCACTGACCGGTAACAACGCGATCACCGGCCGCGAAGTTACGCGCGGGTTTCCTTCCCCGTCGCGGCGGCGGCTACACCTGCGCGGGTGTGCGGTCTGGACCGGTGCCGCGTACGCCGCGGCTCCGAGGCCGCCGGAAATGCCACGAGGGGCGGCCCACCCGTTCGGGTGGACCGCCCCTCGTGAAGGGTTCGGCTAGAGAGACGTCACTTGACGGTGACGGTGGCCCCGGCGCCCTCGAGGGCCTCCTTGGCCTTCTCCGCGGCGTCCTTGTCGACCTTCTCGAGGATCGCCTTCGGGGCCGACTCAACGAGGTCCTTGGCCTCCTTGAGACCGAGGGAGGTCAGCGCGCGGACCTCCTTGATGACGTTGATCTTCTTCTCGCCGGCCGACTCGAGGATGACGTCGAACTCGTCCTGCTCGGCAGCGTCGTCGGCGCCAGCGGCAGCGGCGCCACCGGCAGCGGGGGCGGCGGCAACGGCGACCGGAGCGGCGGCGGTGACGCCGAAGGTCTCCTCGAACTGCTTCACGAACTCGCTGAGCTCGATCAGGGTCATCTCCTTGAACGCGTCGAGCAGCTCGTCGGTGCTGAGCTTCGCCATGGTGGCGGTTCCTTCCATTCGGTGGCCCCGGGCGCATCATGCGCCGAGGCCGGGTTTCAGGTGGTTGGGTACGTCGGTCCGAGCTGGTAGCTCAGGCCTCGGTGGCTTCGCCCTCATCGGAGGTCTCGGCCTCGGCAGCGGGGGTCTCCTCGGCGGGAGCCTCCTCAGCCGCGGGAGCCTCGTCAGCGGGGGCCTCGGTCGGCGGCTGCCTCGGCCGGGGCCTCCTCGGCGGCGACCGGCGTACCGGCACCACCTGCGAGGATCGAGGGGTCCTGCTCGGCCTTCGCCTGGAGCGCACCCGCGAGACGGGCGGCCTGGGCGAGGGGGGCGTTGAGCAGGTAGACGGCCTGGCTGAGCGACGCGAGCATCGCGCCGGCCAGCTTGCCCATCAGCACCTCGCGCGACTCGAGGTCGGCCAGCTTGGCGACCTCCTTCGCGTCGAGGATGCTTGCCGTCCAGGACGCCGCCCTTGATGACAAGGGTGGGGTTCGCCTTGGCAAAGTCACGCAGACCCTTGGCCGCCTCGACCACGTCGCCGTTGATGAAGGCGATGGCGGTCGGGCCGGTCAGCAGGTCGTCGAAGCCGTCGATGCCCGCCTCGTTGGCGGCGATCTTGGCCAGCGTGTTCTTGACCACGGCGTAGTTGGCGTTCTCGCCGAGGGAGCGCCGCAGGTCCTGCAGCTGCTTCACGGTGAGACCGCGGTACTCGGTCAGCACGGCACCGGCGGAGTCGTTGAACGACTCAACGATCTCCGCGACGGCTGCCTGCTTGTCTGCCCGCGCCATGGGTCTCCTTCCGGTGGTGACCACCGCTCGGAGACCCGGGGAAAGACGAACGCCCCGAGCACAGGGCTCAGGGCGTGGTTCGGAATCTTGCTCTGACACCTGCGCAGGTCGTCCGCATCTCTACGGGCCTTCGGTCGTCCTGCATGCACAGGCACGACAACCGGCGGTCTTTGGTTTCGTGGAGAACAGTACGGCGCGGACGCCGCCGGGGACAAATCGCGCGAGCCTCAGCGTACGTTCAGCATGGCGACCAGCCGCACCGGGTCGGCCTGGGTCTTCTTCGGGGTCACGTTCGCGGTGATCTTCAGAGGTCCGCTCTTGGTGGGCGCCCGCAGGGTCAGGGTGCGGGTCAACGACTTGTCCCCCTTGAGACTCGGGACGGTCCAGCAGGCCTGGCGTCCCCGGACCTCCGCGCCCTTCGCGACCATTACCTTGGCACCCTTGCCGAGCGACACACAGGTGCGCACACCCTTCGCGGTCACGACACCGGCGTTGCGCACCCGCACCTGGTACGTCACGCTCTTGCCGCGCTTGACCGACGTGAGGCCCGACTTCACCGGCGCGAGCTTCGCCGTCAGCGCTGTCCGCTTGGGGACCTGGAACACGTCGTCGTCGGACAACAACGTCGTCGTCTCCCCCGTCGCGGGATCGGTCGAGGTCAGTCTCGACTCCACGTTGACCTCCTGACCCCCGAACGCCGCCGGCAGTGGCACGTCGGCGGAGAACGAGATCGCCTCGAACTTCGGGAAGTCGAATGGGCACGCGTAGCCGGTCGCCGTCGGCACGCACTGCACCGTGCCGGTGACCAAGGTGGGGGTCTCCTTGGCCCGACCGAAGGGACCGATGCTGACGCTCAGGCCGAAGATGCACGCCTCGAAGTTGACCTGCATGAACCAGCCGAACAGCGGCTTGATGAAGCCGGGGATCAAGGAAAACGGACTGAAGGTGAAGACATTGGGGTAGAACGGCGCGTCGTCCGGCAGCTGACCGGGCCAGAAGAAATCGTCCGGGCCAGCTGCCATCCGGGCGGCGGGCGCCCCCGTCGCGGCTTTGCACCCACGGCCACCCGACACCGTGACCCCGTGGTAGGGCTGCTCCCACCACTCCGAGGACGCACCCTCCTCGACAGTGACCGTGTGCACCGCCGATGTCGTGGGTCCATGGCTATCCGTGGCGGGCGCGAATGTCGCGATCACAGACGACTCACCCGCCGCCTCGAAGGTGTGGCCGACGGAGGCCTCGCCCCCGGCGAGCTCGACCGTGGCCACCTCGCTGCCGTCGGCCAGGAAGGTGACCGTCCCGGTCGCGTCCGCGGGCTGCACGGTGGCGGTGAGCGTCGTCTCCTCGCCGGCCGTTGCACTGTCCGGGCCGGTGACCTCGATCGAGTTGCCCCCCGGGTCGACCATGACCTGGAGGCCGTCGGAGTCCAGGGAGGGTCCGTACATGTCTGGCTCGGTGGGGGTGAAGGTCGCCCGCACCCACGAGGCGCCTATCATCGAGAACGCGTGCGTCAACGACGCCGCCCCGCCGTTCACCGGCACCGGCTCCCCCACCGAGACCCCGCCCACGCTGAACTGAACCGTGCCCGCGGCCGCCGTAGGAGTCACCGAGGCGGTGAGCGCCGTCGGCAGGTCGACCTTCACGTCGACCGGCCCGGTGACTTCGGTCGTGGTTTCCTCAACTGCCGCCGACACGGTCACGCCGGCCGAGCCCGCCGACCCGAGGTAGGCGAACGAGTTCGCAGGCGTGAACGTCGCCTGCACCGTGGACGCGCCCTCACTCTCGAAGGTGTGCTGTATCGACGCCGCACCAGCCGCCACCGTCACCGGCGAGCCCACCGGCGACCCGTCCACGCTGAACTGCACCGTCCCCGCGGCCGACGCCGGAGACATCGACGCGACGAGCGTCGCGGGTACCCCGACCGCCGCCGACGCCGGCCCCGTCACCGCCGTGATCGTTGCCACCGGGCCCGGCCACGGCGGGTCCGTCACCGTCACGCCAGACAGGTCCTCAGACTCGTCGAACTCCGCGGGATCCGAGGGGGTGAAGATCGCCCGCACCGTCGACACGCCAGCGAACGCGTACGTGTAGGAAAGCGACGCCTCTCCATCAACCAAAGCCACCGGTGATCCCACCGGGACCCCGTCCACGCTGAACTCGACGACCCCCTCGGCCTCGGCCGGCGAGACCTCGGCCGTCAGCCAGGTCGCCTGTCCGACGACCGCCGACGCCGGACCCGTCACGGTCGTCGTCGTTGCCACCGGCTCCGGAGCCTCCCCCGACAGGTCGACGTAAAGCGGGTCGCTGAGCGACGGGTTGAACTCGTCTGACACAACTTCGGGGTCGTACTGGGCAGACAACCAGAAGCCGTCAGACTCCTCGGACAGGAACGGCAGGATGCCCGAATCGAGTGCGAGCTCGACACCCTCCGCGGCGAAGGTGAGCGACCCGCCCGCGAAGCGGACGTCGGCCTGCGACTGATCCTCGTTCCACAGCGACGCCTTCGTGGGCGCGGCGTCGAAGTCCACCTCGCCGTAGGACACCACGCCTCCGCCCGGCTGGGCGACGTCGGCCCAGACGGTGATCGTGTCGCCGTACTCCGGGGCGTCGGGTGAACTGTCGATCGTGGTCACCGTGTCGACCGGATCGGCTGCTTGCGCAGGACCGCCCTGCCAGCCCGCCAGGCTCACAATGAGCAGACCGGAGAGCACGATCACGAGCAGGCGATTCATGAGATTCCTCCGACGTCGTCTGGCGCGCAGGACCTTACCTTCGCGGTCGGCCTCGCGACGCGAAACGGCGAAGGCCCGCCACCCTGACGGGTGACGGGCCTTCGAGAAGTCGAGACTCAGGCGGTGGCGTCGTCCTCGACCGCGACGTTCTTGGTGCGGTTCGGGTCGACCTGGACACCGGGGCCCATGGTCGTGGAGACGGTGACCTTCTTGATGTAGCGGCCCTTGGAGCTGGACGGCTTCAGACGAAGCACCTCCTCGAGCGCCGAGGCGTAGTTCTCCGCGAGCTGGGTCTCGGAGAAGGACGCCTTGCCGATGATGAAGTGCAGGTTGGCGTGGCGGTCGACGCGGAACTCGATCTTGCCGCCCTTGATGTCGGACACGGCCTTGGCCACGTCCGGCGTCACGGTGCCGGTCTTCGGGTTCGGCATCAGGCCACGCGGGCCGAGCACGCGGCCGAGGCGGCCGACCTTGCCCATCATGTCCGGGGTCGCGACGACGGCGTCGAAGTCGAGCCAGCCGCCGTTGACCTTCTCGATCAGCTCGTCGCCACCGACGACGTCGGCGCCGGCCTCACGGGCGGCCTCGGCCTTGTCGCCGTTCGCGAACACGAGGACGCGGGCGGTCTTGCCGGTGCCGTGCGGCAGGTTGACGGTGCCGCGCACCATCTGGTCCGCCTTGCGCGGGTCGACGCCGAGACGCATGACGACGTCCACGGTCTCGTCGAACTTCTTCTTGCTCGAGGTCTTCGCGATCTTGATCGCGGCCAGCGGGGCGTAGAGCTCGTCCTTGTCGAACGTGTCTGCCGCCGCGCGGTAGGTCTTGCTGCGCTGCATGGTGTTCTCGTTTCTACGAAAGATGTGGTCTTCAGTGGGCCAGCGCGGCCCTGCCACGGGGTGTCGGCTGAATCAGTCGGTGGTGACGCCCATGGAGCGGGCGGTGCCCTCGACGATCTTCATCGCTGCGTCGATGTCGTTGGCGTTCAGGTCGGGCAGCTTGGTCTGAGCGATCTCGCGCACCTGGTCCTTGGTCAGCTTGCCGACCTTCACCGAGTGCGGGGTGCCCGAGCCGGACTTGAGGCCGGCGGCCTTCTTGATCAGCTCAGCGGCCGGCGGAGTCTTGGTGATGAACGTGAACGAACGGTCCTCGTAGATGGTGATCTCGACGGGGATGACGTTGCCGCGCATCGACTCGGTCTGCGCGTTGTAGGCCTTGCAGAACTCCATGATGTTCACGCCGTGCGGACCGAGAGCGGTACCGACCGGCGGAGCGGGAGTAGCGGCCCCGGCCTGAAGCTGCACCTTGACGAGTGCGGCGATCTTCTTCTTGGGAGGCATGTGCTTGGTTCTCTTTCTGTCTCGTGGTCATGACGAGGAGTACGTCGTACGCCTCTGCCACCTGTGCGTGTTGCCTGAGCAACCGATCTATTGTCCGCTGTTCCGGGCGGAGTGTGAAATTTGCGGTTACTGGGTTTCGAGACGCGTCACGCATCCCGCACTTCGTGCGGTTTGCGTCGACGCTCCTCAACCTCTTCGGCTTCCGTGACCGGAGCAAGCTCCGGTCACGGCCTCAGACCTTCTGGATCTGGCTGAAGCTCAGCTCGACCGGGGTCTCCCGGCCGAAGATCTCGACGAGGGCCTTGACCCGCTGCGACTCCGCGTTGATCTCGGTGATCGTCGCGTGCAGCGTGGCGAACGGACCGTCGACGACCATGACCGAGTCGGACACGTCGAAGTCGGCGACCTCGACCGGCTTCTTCGCGGCGGCTCCGCCGGACGACGGACGGAACGCCGGCGGCGACGGCCTCGGCCTCGGCGCGGGCGACCACGGCGGGGGCGAGCATGTTCTCGACCTCGCTCATCGACAGCGGCACCGGCTGGTGGCTGTGGCCGACGAAGCCGGTGACCGACGGGGTGTGCCGCACCGCGGCCCAGGACTCGTCGGTGAGGTCCATGCGGACCAGGACGTAGCCGGGGAGGACGGTCCGGCGGACCATCTTGCGCTGGCCGTTCTTGATCTCGGCGACCTCTTCGGTGGGGACCACGATCTCGTGGATGTAGTCCTCCATGTTGAGGGAGATGATCCGGTTCTCGAGGTTCGACTTCACCCGGTTCTCCATGCCGGAGTAGGTGTGCACGACGAACCAGTCGCCCGGCTTGGCCCACAGCTCGCGGCGGAAGACCTCGAGCGGGTCGTTCTCGTCGACAGCCTCGTCGTCGGAGAGCTCGTCGCCCTCGGCCGCGGACATCTCGAGGCTGGTCGCGCCACCGTCCTCGGTGTCGTCGAGGCCCATCGCCGCGTCGGTGTCCTCGTCGGTGACCTCCGCGTCCAGACGCGGGTTCTCCTCGACGTCGGGACCGTCGTTCGGCTCGCCGTACTGGTCCTCGAGGGTCGGGTCGACCACGGGGGTCGTCTCCTCGGCGGCCACCGAGTCGTACTCCTGCTCAGACACGTACTGCTCCATCAACGTCGGGTTCTGCTCTGTCATCCGGCGGAAGCCGGAATCACGTGTTGGACGGACCGGTGAAGACCTCGAAGACGAGCTTGCCGAAGCCCAGGTCGAACGCGGTCACGATCCCCATCATCACGATCACGAAGACCATGACCACGATGAAGTAGGTGACCAGCTGCTCCTGGGTCGGGTAGACGACCTTGCGCAGCTCCGCGATCACCTGACGGTAGAACGTGGGGATGCTGGTGCGCTTCTGGGTGCTGCCACCCCCGCGCGAACCCTGGACTGCCTTGCTGTCCGGCACGTCCTTCACCTCTCCTCGTCAGACCGATTGTCCTTGCAGGGCACGAGGGACTTGAACCCCCAACCTTCGGTTTTGGAGACCGATGCTCTGCCAGTTGAGCTAGTGCCCTTCGCAGTGTCCTGCGAGATGGCCCACCCCACGTGCACGGCCGCCTCGAGGGCAGGACTGAGCCTGTGGGAATCCACCAAACGTGGAGTCTACGGGGTGGGGTGAGGTCGAGTCCAAACCGCCCTCGGCGACGCGTCCCGGAGCGCAACACCCGCGCGAGCCCGCGCCGCACGTCTCTGACACGATGGACGAGTGAGCACGCAGCAGCCCCTGTCCGAGCGTCCCCGTGCCGAGCTCGAGTCCTTCCGCGCGACCCAGCAGGCGGCGTACGACGCCCTGGTCGCCTCCGGCCTGAAGCTCGACCTGACGCGTGGCAAGCCGTCCGCCGAGCAGCTCGACCTCGCCGACGGGATGCTGGCGCTCCCGGCGACGACCACCACTCCCGACGGGGTGGACGCCCGCAACTACGGCGGCCTGGCCGGCGTGACCGCGCTCCGCGACATGTTCGCCGAGCTGCTCGGGCTGGAGACGAACCAGGTCTCGGCCCAGGGCACCTCCAGCCTCACGCTGATGAAGGACGTGCTCAGCTACCTCTGGCTCAAGGGCGGCGTCGACTCCGACCGCCCGTGGGGTGCCGAGGAGAAGGTCCGCTTCGTGTGCCCGGTGCCCGGCTACGACCGGCACTTCACGCTGCTCGAGTGGTTCGGCATCGAGATGGTGCCGGTGCCGATGACCGACTCGGGTCCCGACGCCGACGCGGTCGCCGCGCTGGTCGCGGAGGACGCGTCGATCAAGGGCATGTGGCTGGTGCCGACGTACGCCAACCCGACCGGCCAGGTCACCACCCAGGAGGTGGCCGAGCGGCTGGCGTCGATGCCGACCGCCGCACCGGACTTCAAGATCTTCTGGGACAACGCCTACGCGCTGCACCACCTGACGCGCGACGAGACCAAGACCGCCGACATCGTGTCGCTGGCCGCGGTCGCCGGCCACCCGCACCGTCCGGTGCTGTTCGCGTCGACGTCCAAGATCACCTACGCCGGCGCCGGCGTCGCATTCGTCGGTGGCTCGGTCGAGACGGTCGACTGGTTCCACGCCAACCTCGGCCTCGGCTCGATCGGCCCGGACAAGGTGAACCACCTGCGGCACCTGGAGTTCTTCGGCAGCCCGCAGGGCGTGCGCGACCACATGGCGAAGCACCGAGACCTGCTGGCGCCGAAGTTCGCCGAGGTCGAGCGGATCCTCGAGCGAGCAGCTGGGCGAGCTCGGCATCGCGTCGTGGAGCCAGCCGCGCGGCGGCTACTTCGTCAGCCTGGACGTGCTGCCCGGCACCGCGAGCCGGGTGATCGAGCTGGCCAAGGCGGCCGGGGTGGCGCTGACCCCCGCCGGGTCGGCGTTCCCGTACCGCGACGACCCCGACGACACCAACATCCGGCTCGCGCCCTCCTTCCCGACGCTGGCCGAGGTGACCGGCGCCATGGAGGCCGTCGCCACCTGCGTGCAGCTGGCGGCGGCGGAGAAGCTGCTCGCGTGAGCTCCCGACCACTAGATGCGTGACCTCCACCAGCTGCCGAAGGCGCATCTGCACCTGCACTTCACCGGGTCGATGCGCCACTCGACGCTGCTCGAGCTCGCGGAGCGGGACGGCATCGTGCTGCCCGACCAGCTCGTCGAGGACTGGCCGCCGGTGCTGTCGGCCGCGGACGAGAAGGGCTGGTTCCGCTTCCAGCGGTTGTACGACGTGGCCCGGTCGGTGCTGCGCACGGAGGACGACGTACGCCGGCTGGTCCGCGAGGCCGCCGAGGACGACGTCCACGACGGCGGCCGGTGGCTGGAGATCCAGGTGGACCCGAGCGGGTACGGCGCCCGCTTCGGCGGGATCACCGCCTTCACCGACCTGGTGCTCGACGCGGTCCGGGAGGCCTCGGAGTCGACCGGCCTCGGCATCGGCCTGGTGGTCGCCGCGAACCGGACCCGGCACCCGCTCGACGCGCGCACCCTGGCCCGGCTCGCCGGGCAGTACGCCGACCGCGGCGTGGTCGGGTTCGGTCTCTCGAACGACGAGCGGCGCGGGAGCACCGCAGACTTCGCGGGCGCCTTCCACATCGCCGAGGCGGCCGGGCTGATGCTGGTGCCGCACGGCGGCGAGCTGCGCGGGCCGGAGCACGTCCGGGTCTGCCTCGACACCCTGCACGCGCAGCGGCTCGGGCACGGTGTCCGGTCGGCCGAGGACCCGGCGCTGCTCGACCGGATCGTCGCGGCCGGCGTGGCGCTCGAGGTCTGCCCGGTCTCCAACGTCGCCCTGGGCGTGTACTCCGACCTGACGTCGGTGCCGCTCCCCCAGCTGCTGGCCGCCGGCGCGACGGTCGCGCTCGGTGCCGACGACCCGCTGCTGTTCGGCTCGCGGCTCACCGGGCAGTACGCCACGATGCGCGCCGCCCACGAGCTCTCGGACGACCAGCTCGCCGAGCTGGCCCGGATGTCGGTGCGCGCCTCGCGCGCCCCGAGCGACGTGCGCGCGACGGCACTCGCCGACATCGACGCGTGGCTGGCCGCGGATCCTGCCAAGATGGGGCCATGAGCAGCTCCGAACCGCCGCCGGACCCGTCCAGCTACCCCGGCCCGGGAGGCGAGAACCCCTACGGCGCTCCGCAGCAGCCGCAGCAGCCGCACGCCAGCCGCCGCAGCCGCCGTACGGCAACCCGTACCAGCAGCAGCCGCAGTACCAGCAGCCCTACGGCCAGCAGCCGCCGTACGGTCAGCCGCCCTACGGCCAGCCGCAGCAGCAGCCGCCGTACGGCGCCTACAACTTCGCCCCGACCGCGCCGTCCCACCCGTCGTCGACCACGTCGATGGTGCTGAGCCTGATCGGGCTGGTCGGGATCATCGCGTGCGGCGGCATCACCCTCGTGCTCTCGCCGTTCGGGTGGTACCTCGGCAGCAAGGCGGTCCGCGAGATCGACGCCAACCCGGGCACCTACACGGGCCGCGAGATGGCCTTCGCCGGCAAGGTGATGGGCATCATCGGCACGGTGCTCCTGATCCTCGGGATCGTCGCGTTCTTCGCGTTCGTCGCCTGGGCGGTCAGCCTCGACGACGGCGTCCTTCGACTCCTAGAGCTCGCAGCCGACCAGCACCGGCTCGTTGACGAGCCGGATGCCGAACCTGGCCTCGACGCCGTCGCGCACCTCACGCGCCAGCGCGAGCAGGTCGGCCGTGGTCGCGTCACCGCGGTTGGTCAGCGCCAGGGTGTGCTTGCCCGACAGCGCGGCCCTCGGCCCGCCGTACCCCTTGCCGAACCCGGCCCGCTCGATCAGCCACGCGGCACTGGTCTTGACGGTCCCGTCGGGCTGCGGCCACGCCGGCGCGCCCTCGGGTACGACGTCGGGCGCGACGACCGGGTTGGTGAAGAACGAGCCGGCGCTCCACGTGTCGTGGTCGTCGGGGTCGAGCACCATCCCCTTGCCGCGCCGCAGGCCGAGGACCGCCTCGCGGACGTCGGCGAGCGGGGCGCGGCGGCCGAGCTCGACGCCGAGCGTGCGGGCGAGCTCGGCGTACTCGACCGGAGCGCCGAGGTCGCCCTGCCGGAACTGGAAGGTCACCGAGAGGACGACGTGCCGGCCGGGGTCGGCCTTGAACCGCGAGGTGCGGTAGCCGAAGCCGCAGTCGGCGTTGGCGAAGGTGCGGACACCGCGGAGCTTCCGGTCCCAGACCCGGACCGACGCGATGGTCTGGCTGACCTCCTGGCCGTACGCGCCGACGTTCTGGATCGGGGTCGCGCCGACCGAGCCGGGGATGCCGGACAGCGCCTCGACGCCGACCCAGCCCTTCTCGCTCGCCACCGCGACCAGGTCGTCCCAGACCTCGCCGGCCGCGACGGTGACCATCACCCCGCCACAGGACTCGGTCCGTCCGGCGTCCTCGACGTCGGCAGCGATGCCGCGAGTGGCGACCTCGACGACCGTGCCCGGGAAGCCCTCGTCGGCGACCACCAGGTTGCTGCCGCCGGCCAGGACGAGGACCGGCTCACCGGCGGCGTCCGCGGCGCCGACCGCCTCGGTCAGCTCGTCCTCGGTCGTCGCGCGGACCCAGCGCGCGGCCGGTCCGCCGAGCCGCAGGGTGGTGTGGTCGGCGATCAGCTCAGCCACGAACGACGGCCTTCGGCATGCCGAGCACCTTCTGCCCGTCGCAGGTGACGGTCAGCTTCACGGTGGTCAGCCCGTCGTCCTCGGTGGCCTCGCCGGCGATCTCGATGTCCACGCCACCCTCGGCGGGTACGACGACCGGGCTGGTGAACTTGCAGCCGAGGCTGACCACCTCGGCGCCGGGGAACCAGGTCGACACCGCCCGGGCGGCCAGCGCCATCGTGTACATGCCGTGCGCGATCACGCCGGGCAGGCCGACGCTGCGCGCGACCTCCTCGTCCTGGTGGATCGGGTTCTGGTCGCCGCTGGCCGCGGCGTACGCGACCAGGTCGGCGCGGGTGATCGTGTAGGTCTGCGTCGCGAGCGTCATGCCTCACCTCGGTGCACGAGGGTGGCGCTGGTCGAGCAGACCAGGGCGCCGGACGCGTCGGTGATCTCGCTGGTGGTGCCGATGATGTCGTTGCCGGCGATCTGGCGCAGGGACGCGACCGTCAGGGTCGCGGTCAGCACGTCGCCGGGCACGACCGGGCGCTCGTAGCCGAACTTCTGCTCGCCGTGCACGATCCGGTACAGGTCGAGCCGCTCGGCCTCGAGGAACGCGTTCATGGCGTCGAAGGCGAGCACGATCGGGTACGTCGCGGGCGCGGGGCCACCGGCGTAGGACCCGCCGGTGGCGGCGACGAAGCTCGCCGATCCCCGCCTCGGTCACCGCATGGGGTCGGGTGGGTGGGAAGACCCGGCCGACGAGCGACTGGTCGACTGGCATGCCGCAAACCTATCCGGTGGCTGCTGGTACCGGTCCTGCTGGCCGCGGGGTGCACCGAATCCAAATGCGAAGAACCCGCCCGAGAGCCTCGGGCGGGTCGATCGGTTGTGCTGGGATCAGCGGGTCTCGCGGTGCGCCTGGTGCTTGCGGCAGCGCGGGCAGAACTTCGCCAGCTCGAGACGATCGGGGTCGTTGCGGCGGTTCTTCTTGGTGATGTAGTTGCGCTCCTTGCACTCGACACAGGCGAGTGTGATCTTGGGGCGAACGTCGGAGCTCTTGCTGGCCACGGGAAGTCCTTGGTTGTCGGTACGGTGTCGCTTGCTGAGTAGCGGGGGCGGGACTCGAACCCGCGACACCACGATTATGAGCCGTGTGCTCTAACCACCTGAGCTACCCCGCCACGAGGGCACGACTGCGCGCACCAGATTAGACCGGATTGCGCAAGATCCCTACCCAGAGCCCCTTTACGGAATCGAACCGTAGACCTTCTCCTTACCATGGAGACGCTCTGCCGACTGAGCTAAAGGGGCAACGACGGAGAACTATATACAGGGGTTCGGGCTATCGGAAAATCGGCCCCGCGCTCGCGCCGGATCAGTCCCGGATCGAGGCCCACGGACGAGCCTCCTCGAGCTCGTGGGCGAGCTCCAGCAACGTCGCCTCCCGGCCCGCTCCGGCGGCGAACATCATCCCCTGCGGGAGGCCCTCCGAGGTGGTCTCGAGCGGCAGCGAGATCGCCGGGTCACCGGTCGCGTTCTGCCACGGCGTGAACGCCACCCAGTCCAGGATCCGCTCCATCACGGTGTCGAAGTCGAGGGTCGGGTCGAGGTGCCCGACCAGCGGCGTGGCCGTGCGCGAGGGTGGGGCTCAGCGCGACGTCGTACGTCTTGTGGAACTCGGCGGAGACCCGGCCGAGCCGGCGCAGCCGGGCGATCGCGCCGGGCAGCCGGTGGACCCGGCGGCGGCAGTGCCGGTCCAGACCGCGGGTGAGGTTGTCGAGCCGGCTCGAGTCCCAGCCCGGGCCGAGCTGGCGGCCGGTGCGGACGATCATCATCGCCAGCATCGCCCAGTAGAGCAGGAAGTCGTCGGGGACCGTGGTCGGCGCCGGGTGGGCGACCTGCTCGACCTCGTGGCCGAGCTCCTCGAGCAGCCGGGCGGTCTTCAGGGTCAGCTCGGCGACCTCGGGCGACGCGGCGTGCCCGATGCCGGCGGTGTGGACGGCGATCCGGAGCCGCTTGCGTCCGGGGCGGGTGACGTCGCCGATCGGCGGCAGCTGGAGCGCGCGGTAGACGTACTCGGCCTCGCGCAGGAACGCGGCGGTGTCGCGCACCGACCGGGTCAGGACGCCGTCGGAGACGATGCGGATCGGCATCTGCCGGTTCATCCGGTCCTGGGCCAGCCGGTCGCGGGTGGGCTTGAGGCCGACCAGCCCGTTGACCGCCGCGGGGATCCGGATCGAGCCACCGCCGTCGTTGCCGTGCGCGAGGGGTACGGCGCCGGCCGCGACCAGCGCCGCCGTACCCGCCGAGGAGGCGCCCGCCGTGCGTGCGGTGTCCCAGGGCGAGCGGACCGGGCCGAGCCGCGGGTGCTCGGCGGACGGGCTGAAGCCGAACTCGGAGAGCTGGGTCTTGCCGAGCGGCACCAGTCCGGTCGCGAGGAACATCCGGGCGAAGTCGCCGTCCTGCGCGACCGGCCGGCCGCGGTAGGCGTCGCAGCCCTGCTGGGTCGGCATCCCGGCCACGTCGACGTTGTCCTTGAGGAACGTCGGCACGCCGGCGAAGAAGCCGCCACGCGGGTCGAGCGCCTCGGCGCGGGCGCGGTCGAACGCGACGTACGCCAGCGCGTTCAGCTCGGGCTGGAGCCGCTCGGTGCGGGCGATCGCGGCGTCGACGACCTCGGGGATCGACACCTCGCCCTCCTGGATCGCGGCGACCAGGCCGACCGCGTCGTGGTCTCCGAGGGCGTCGTCGGCGAAGGCGTGCACACGCGTCACGCCGACCAACCTAGTGCCGGACCCGCCTCAGAGCGGGTGGACTCCGAAACGGAAGACGGCGACGACCACGAGCAGCGCGATCAGGGCGAGCCCGCGGATCGCGTCGGGCGAGGAGCTCGCCCCGGCGGACGTGCACGACGACGGCGCCGGCCATCAGTGCGGCCAGGCAGCTGGCGCTGATCGGGACGAGCACCGGGGCCACGTCGAGCAGCCCGGGCAGGACCAGGCCGATCGCGCCCAGCACCTCGAGGACGCCGAGCAGCCGGATCGTCTCCTGGGAGAAGTCCTCCGCCCAGCCGAGGCCGCCCTCGACCAGCCGCTCGCGCGAGGTGGTCAGCTTCAGGATGCCGGTGCCGAGGAAGATCAGCGCCAGGAAGCCGGTCAGGATCCAGAGCCAGGTGTTCGCGTCCACGGGCCAAACCTAGAGCGTCGGCAGCCGGCGAGCCGGGCGTCGACCGCCACCGGGCTGAGCACGTGGTCGAGCGCGAGCGCGGCACAGCCGACGACGCCGGCCCGGTCGCCGTGCGTGGCGGGCAGGAACTGCAGGTCGCGGGTGGCCAGCGGCGCGGAGCGGCGGTAGACGCTCTCGCGCACGCCGGCGAGGTAGAAGTCGAACGCCGCCGCCATGTCGCCGCCGATCACGACCGCGGCCGGGTTGAGCAGGTTGATGGCGACCGCGAGCACCTCGCCGAGCTCGCGTCCGCTGTCGCGGAGCAGGCCGCGCGCGAACGAGTCGCCCTGGAGCGCCAGCGCCACCAGGTCGCGGACGTGGTCGACCGGCTGGCCGGAGTCGGCGAGCCGGGCCACCAGCGCCCAGCCGCCCGCGATCGTCTCGAGGCACCCGGTCGCGCCGCACCGGCAGGGCAGCTCGCCGGCGGCGTCGACGGTGGTGTGCCCGATCTCGCCCGCGGCGCCGAGGTGGCCGCTGAGGACCCGTCCGCCGGCGACGATGCCGAGCCCGAGGCCGGTGGACGCCTTCACGACCAGGATGTCGTCGAGGCCGCTCGCGCCGCCGAGCAGCTCGGAGCGGGCGAGCACGTCGGCGTCGTTCCCGACGAACAGGGGCGCGTCCGCGAGGTCTGCGAAGTACGGCGCCAGCGCGACGCCGTCCCAGCCGGTCATCACCGGGGAGCCGATGCTCAGCCCGCGGGCGCGGTCGAGGGTGCCGGGCAGGCTGAGCCCGATGCCGAGGACCGGCGGGTCGACGCCCTCGAGCAGCACCCCGAGCCGCTCGACCACGCCGGGCAGCAGCTCGTCCGGGCCGACACCGACCTCGTGGTCCTGCGAGTCGGACGCGATCTCCTGGCCGTCCAGGTCGAGCACGGCGAGCTGGCTGCGGGAGCGCCCGACGGCGACCGCGAGCACCACGCCGGCGTCCTTGTTGAAGACCAGGGCGCCGGGCGGCCGGCCGCCGGTGGAGGCCAGCTCCTCGCCGAGGCGCAGCAGCCCGGCCGAGGTCAGTGCGGTGACCCGCGCGGTGACCGCGGTGCGGGACAGCCCGGTGAGCAGGCGCAGCTGCGAGCGGGTGCTGGCCCGACCGGTACGCACCAGGTCGAGCAGCTCACCGGCGGTCGCGGGCGCCGCGGTCTCGCGGGTCTCGACGAGCTGGGTCACGCGGGAGAGCATAAACCTCCCTACTTCGATCCTTGAAAAGCCTTAGTTGTGCTTGCCTCGTGCCGAACTTCTCTCTACCGTGAACGACATGGAGCAGAATCCCGCCTCGCACGTGCTTCCCGACTCGTGCGACTTCACGGTCTTCGGCGGGACCGGCGACCTGGCGCTGCGCAAGCTGCTGCCGTCGCTGTACCACCGTGACCTCGAGGGCCAGCTGCCCGCCGACTACCGGATCCTCGGCGTCTCCCGCTCCGAGCTCGACGACGCCGGCTGGCGCGCCGAGGTGCGCGCCGCGCTCACCCTCCACGTCGACGCCGCCGACCTGTACGACGGCGCCGTCGACCGGTTCCTGGCCCGGCTGTTCCACCTGGTGCTCGACGCGGAGGTGCCCGAGGACTGGGACCGGCTGCACGCGCTGCTCAAGGAGCCGGCCGCGCCCGGACGAGGCGGTGCGGGTCTTCTACCTCGCGGTGGCGCCCAAGCTCTTCGGCTCGATCTGCCAGCGCCTCGACGAGATCGGCGTCGTCGACGAGCACGCCCGCGTCGTCCTCGAGAAGCCGATCGGCCACGACCTCGCGTCCGCCCGCGCGATCAACGAGGCCGTCGGCCGGGTCTTCTCCGAGTCGCAGACGTTCCGCATCGACCACTACCTCGGCAAGGAGAGCGTCCAGAACCTCCTCGTCACCCGGTTCGCCAACACCTTCCTCGAGCCGCTCTGGAACTCGCGCTGGGTCGACCACGTCGAGATCACCGTCTCCGAGACCGTCGGCGTCGGCGGCCGCGGCGAGTACTACGACCACGCCGGCGCGCTGCGCGACATGGTGCAGAACCACCTGCTGCAGCTGCTCTGCCTGGTCGCGATGGAGCCCCCGACGTACGTCGGCCGCGAGACCGTGCGCGACGAGAAGGTCAAGGTCCTCCAGGCGCTGCGGCCGATGACCCCGGCCGACGTCGACCAGGACACCGTCCGCGGCCGGTACGACGCCGGGCTGGTCGACGGCGTCGCGGTGCCGTCGTACTCCGACGACCTCGGGTCACGGCGGGTCCTCGCACCGAGACCTTCGTGGCGCTCAAGACCGAGGTGCAGAACTGGCGCTGGGCCGGGGTGCCGTTCTACCTGCGCACCGGCAAGCGGATGGACCGGCGGGCGTCGGAGATCGTGGTGGTCTTCAAGGAGCCGCCGCACTCGATGTTCCCCGGCGCCGAGGGCGTCACCGCGCCGAACCGGCTGCACATCCTGGTCCAGCCCGACGAGGGCATGCGCCTGCACCTCACCGCCAAGGAGCCCGGCCCCGGTGGCTACCGGCTGCGGCCGGTCTCCCTGGACCTCAGCTACGCCGCGGCGTTCGACGCGCGGCTGCCCGGACGCCTACGAGCGGCTGCTGATGGACGTCATCAAGGGCAACCCGACGCTGTTCATGCGCCGCGACGAGGTCGAGGCCGCGTGGACCTGGACCGAGCCGATCCTGCGCCGCTGGGCGACCACGCCCGAGCGCCCGAAGCGCTACCCGGCCGGCACGACCGGACCGATCGCCGCCGCGATGCTCATCGAGCGGGACGGCCGAACCTGGCAGGAGCCCGACCAGTGACCCTCCACCCCACCCTCGCGGCCGTCACCGCGCGGATCGTCGAGCGCAGCGCCGAGGGCCGCGCGGAGTACGTCCGCCGGATCGCGGCCGCCGGCCAGACCGGACCGGCCCGCGAGCGCCTCGCCTGCGCCAACCTCGCGCACGGCTTCGCCGCGTCCGAGCCCACCGAGAAGCTGGCGCTGCGCGGCCGGGTCAAGCCGAACGTCGCGATCGTGTCGTCCTACAACGACATGCTCTCGGCGCACCAGCCCTACCGCGACTACCCGGCCACCCTGAAGAAGGCGGTCGTCCGGGCCGGCGGCATCGCCCAGTTCGCCGGCGGCGTCCCGGCCATGTGCGACGGCATCACCCAGGGCCGCGACGGGATGCAGCTCTCGCTGTTCAGCCGCGACGTGATCGCGATGTCGACCGCGATCGCGCTCTCCCACGACATGTTCGACGGCGCCCTGATGCTCGGGGTCTGCGACAAGATCACGCCCGGGCTGCTGATCGGCGCGCTGTCCTTCGGCCACCTGCCGACCGTCTTCGTGCCCGCCGGGCCGATGACCTCGGGGCTGCCGAACACCGAGAAGGCGCGCGTCCGCCAGCTGTACGCCGAGGGCAAGGTCGGCCGCGACGAGCTGCTCGAGGCCGAGGCGGCGTCGTACCACTCCGCCGGCACGTGCACGTTCTACGGCACCGCGAACTCCAACCAGCTGCTGATGGAGGTGCTCGGCCTGCACCTGCCCGGCTCGTCGTTCGTGAACCCCGGCACCCCGCTGCGCGAGGCGCTGACCCGCGCCGCCGGCCGCCGGGTGACCGAGCTGACCCGCCAGGGCGGTCGAGCCCACCCCGATCGGCGACATCGTCGACGAGAAGGCGATCGTGAACGCCTGCGTCGCGCTGCTCGCCAGCGGCGGCTCGACCAACCACACCATGCACCTGGTCGCGATCGCCCGGGCCGCGGGCATCACGCTGACGTGGGACGACCTGTCCGACCTGTCCGCGGTGGTGCCGCTGCTGAGCCGGATGTACCCCAACGGCGAGGCGGACGTGAACCACTTCCACGCCGCCGGCGGGATCGCGTTCCTGGTCCACACCCTGCTGCGCGCGGGCCTGCTCCACGACGACGTGCAGACCGTCGCCGGCCGCGGCCTGTGGCGCTACACGCAGGAGCCGGTGCTGCGCGGCGACGACCTCACCTGGGAGGAGGGGCCGAAGGCGTCGCTCGACCACGCGGTGCTGCGCCCGGCTTCCGACCCGTTCTCGGCGGACGGCGGGCTGCGGATGCTGACCGGGCCGCTCGGCCGCGCCGTCATCAAGACCTCCGCGGTCAAGCCGGAGCACCGGCTGGTCAGCGCGCCCGCGGTCGTGTTCGACGACCAGCACGACTTCCTCGACGCGTTCGGGGCCGGCCTGCTCGACGGGCGCGACTTCGTGGCGGTGATCCGCTACCAGGGTCCCGCGGCGAACGGCATGCCCGAGCTGCACAAGCTGACCCCGGCGCTCGGCGTCCTCCAGGACCGCGGCCAGAAGGTCGCGATCGTGACCGACGGCCGGATGTCCGGCGCGTCCGGCAAGGTCCCCGCCGCGATCCACGTGACGCCGGAGGCCGCCCTCGGCGGTCCGCTGTCCCGCGTCCGCGACGGCGACCTGGTGACCGTCGACGCCGACGGCGGCCGTGCTCGACCTGCACGTCGACCGCGAGGAGCTGGCCAGCCGGCCGAGCACCGGCCGCGCCCCGCAGGGCTCCGGCGCGGTCCGGGCACCGGCCGCGAGCTGTTCGCTTCCTTCCGCGCCACCGTCGGACCGGCCGACGCCGGTGCCAGCGTCTTCCCGGGCCTCGGTGCCCCGCCCCAGGAGGTTCCCGTTGTCCAGCACGCCTGAGCTGTCCGTCCTCGACATCGTGCCGGTGATGCCGGTCGTCGCCGTCGACTCCACGTCCGACGCGGTCTCGATCGCGCGCGCCCTGGTCGACGGCGGGCTGCCCGCGATCGAGCTGACCCTGCGCACCCCGGTCGCGCTCGACGCGATCCGCGCGATCGTCGCCGAGGTGCCCGAGATCCTGGTCGGCGCCGGCACCATCGTGCGCCCGGGGCAGGCCGCGCTCGCCCAGAGCGCCGGCGCGAAGTTCCTCGTGTCCCCCGGTACGACGGGTTCGCTCCTCCACGCCATGCAGGACACCGGGCTGCCGTTCCTGCCCGGCACCGCGACCGTCTCGGAGGTGCTGGCCGCGCTCGAGGCCGGGATCACCGAGCTGAAGTTCTTCCCGGCCGAGGCGGCGGGTGGTGCAGCCTTCCTGAAGTCGGTCGCGGGGCCGGTCCCGGCCGCCCGCTTCTGCCCGACCGGCGGCATCACCGCCGCCTCGGCGCCGTCGTACCTCGCGCTGCCGAACGTCGGCTGCGTCGGCGGCTCCTGGCTCACCCCGGCCGACGCGGTCGCCGCCGGCGACTGGGAGCGGATCGCGAAGCTCGCCGCGGAGGCCGCCGCGCTGCGCTGAACTGTCGGCGTTCGCCGCTATCGTCCACGGTCGTGGACCCACGGACTGACGAGCTGCGCGCTGCCCACGACGTCCTCGCGGAGGTGTACGCCGAGCGGCTGGCCGGCGCGCTGGAGCAGATGCCGGCCGAGCGGGCCGCGCTCGGCTTGTTCGCCGATCTGGTGCGAGCGGCCGGGACCGGGACCGACGTCGGTGACATCGGCTGCGGCACCGGCCGGCTCGCGCCGTACCTCGTCGCCCAGGGGTTCACGCCCCACGGCGTCGACCTCTCGCCCGAGATGATCCGGGTCGCACGGCGAGACCAACCCGGCCACGACTTCGAGGTCGCCGACGTCCGCGCGCTGCCGTTCGCGGACGCTTCGCTGGCCGGCGCGGTCGGGTGGTACTCGCTGATGTACCTCACCCCCGAGGACCGCGCGGTCGCGTTCGGCGAGCTGGCCCGGGTGGTCAAGCCCGGCGGGCTGGTCGCGACGGCGTTCAAAGTGGGCGACAACAGCATGCGGCGCGGCGGCAAGACGCTCGACCTCGGCATCGCGTTCGACATCTGGTGGCTCTCGGCGGCCGAGGTCTCGCGGCGCTTCGAGGAGGCCGGCTTCGAGGTCGTCTTCACCGCGGAGCGCCCCGCCGATCCCGACGAGGTGCAGCCGCAGGGCTATGTCCTCGCCCGCCGGGCCTGATGGGTGTGCCGATGACGCCTCGTGAGTACGACGTCAGCCTGCCGACGCACCGGGTCGGCGTGCTCGAGTGGGGTCCGACGGACGGGCCGCTGATCGTGGCGCTGCACGGCTTCCCCGACACCGCCTGGACCTGGCGGCGGGTCGCGCCACTGCTCGCGGAGCAGGGCTGGCGGGTGGCGGCGCCGTTCCTGCGGGGGTATGCCCCGTCGGGGATCCCCACTGACGGGGACTACTCGGTGCGGGCCCTGGTCGCGGACGCGATCTCCTTCCATGCGCTGCTCGGCGGCGACGAGCGGACGGTGCTGCTCGGCCACGACTGGGGCGCGATCACGACCAACGCGGTCGCAAGCGACCCGACGTCGCCGTACTCGAAGCACGTGTCGCTGGCGGTGCCGCCGTTCTCGTCGATGAACCCGACTCGCGGCACCTTCGGGGCGTGGGCGTCGGCGATGGTGCGGCAACCGTTCCACTCCTGGTACATCGCGTACAACCAGGTGCCCGGTCTGGCCGAGCGGAACTTCGAGTGGCTGACCGAGCGGCTGTGGCGGCTCTGGTCGCCGGGGTACGACGCGACCGAGGACCTCGCGCTGCTCCGCGATGCCGTCCCGGACCGGGAGCACGCGCGGGCGGTCGTGTCGTACTACCGGGCGATGCTCGGCCAGGGCATCAAGCCGGCGCTGGCCGAGCCGGTGCACCCGCTGCGGGTGCTCCACGGCGCGGACGACCGGTGCATGGAGCCGGGTCTCGCCAGGCTCGCGGGCGCGACGACGATCACCGGCGCCGGGCACTTCCTGCAGCTGGAGCAGCCGGCCGCGGTGGCCGACGCGCGTTCGTCGGCTTCCTCGCCTGAAGCAACCGACGAGGTGCGGGTCGAAGACCCCGATCGCCTCCATCAGCGCGTACATCGTGGTCGGCCCGACGAACGCGAAGCCGCGCTTCTTCAGGCCCTTGGACAGCGCCACCGACTCGGCTGACGTCGTCGCCATCTCGGCCGTGTCGGCCCAGGCCGGCTGGTCGTCCGGGGCGAAGGAGAGCACGAAAGCCTGCAGGCCCTCGGCGTCCCGCAGCCCCACGGTGGCGCGGGCGTTGGTCACCGCGGCCTCGATCTTCATCCGGTTGCGCACGATCCGCGGCTCGGCCATCAGCCGCTCCACGTCGTCCGGGGTGAAGGCCGCGATGGCCTCGGCGTCGAAGTCGTGGAACACCTCGCGGAACGCCGGGCGCTTGTTGAGGATCGTCGACCAGGACAGCCCGGACTGGAACGCCTCCAGGGTCAGCCGTTCGAGGTACGCCGCCTCCCCGTGGACGCGGTTGCCCCACTCGGTGTCGTGGTAGTCGCGCATCACGCCGGGCCCGCCCGCCCACGGGCAGCGGGCGACGCCGTCCTCGCCGATCAGCGGTCCCATCAGCGGCGTTCCCTGAGCCGCACGTTGGGCAGCGGCGGCGCGGGGATCGGCGGGAGCTCGTCGCCGACCGGGATGCCGAACCGTCCGTCGACCAGGCCGGTGTCGGTGATCTGGCGCTGCCACTCCTCGCGCCACGCGACGACCTCGTCGTGGGTGCGCGCCACGATGTTCCACCACATCACGATCGCCTCGCCGAACGGCGGGCCGCCGAGGAGCAGCAGCCGGACCGGCTCGTCGTACGACGTCAGGGTGAGCGTCGCCGATCCGGGCGGGACGTAGGCCAGGTCGTACTGCTTGGTCTCGACACCGGCGACGGTCAGCACGCCGGTGTCCACCAGCACGCCGTGCTCGAACGACGCGTCGACGTCGAGGGTGAGCGTGGTGCCGGGATCGAGGAGCAGCTCGGCGCCGAGCAACGGCGTGTACGTCGGCACCGGGGAGGTGTCGCCGAGCAGCGAGCCGAGGAACACCCGCGCCTCGTAGCCGGCACCGGTGACCGGATCCGGCGCGTGGTGGGTGAAGCCGGGATCGGTGTGCCGGTCGGAGTCCGGCAGCGCCACCCAGAGCTGGGCGCCGTGCAGGGTGGTCGTCGACGCGGGCGAGACCTCGGAGTGGCTGATGCCCCGGCCGGCGGTCATCAGGTTCACCTCACCGGGGCGGACCATCGCGTGGTGGCCGGCGCTGTCGCGGTGCTCGACCTCGCCGGTGAACAGCCAGCTCACCGTCTGCAGCCCGGTGTGCGGGTGCGGCGGCACGACCATGCCACCGGTGTCGGCGACGTCGTCGGGGCCGTAGTGGTCGACGAAGCACCAGGCGCCGATCAGCGACCGGTGCCGCTGCGGCAGCGTGCGACGCACCCGCATCGCCCGCGGCCCGCCGAGCGGGACGTCGCGCGGCGTCATGATCTCGACGCTCGTGGCCGGCGTGGCCACGCAGTCGACCTCGGCGGGCTTCTCTTCCTGGTTGCTCATGACAGGTGCTCCGGCTCGACCGTGCGCTTCTCGTCGCCGGCCGAGACCGCGCCGACGTCGATGGTGAGTCCCTGGCCGCCGGTCGGCGGCTCGAGCCGCACGATCACGGACTTCGACGTCGGGCAGTTGCTGCCGATGGCCGTGGATCCCAACGGGATCAGGGGATTCGTCTCCGGGTAGTACGCCGCCGCACAGCCACGCGGCTGGTCGTACGGCACCACTCGGAACTCCGGCGCCCGGCGTTCGGAGCCGTCCGACCACTCGCTGACCAGGTCGACCATCGACCCGTCCAGCAGGCCGAGCGCGGCGATGTCGTCGGGGTGCACGAGGACGACCCGGCGCCCGCCCTTGATCCCGCGGTAGCGGTCGTCGAGGCCGTAGATCGTGGTGTTGAACTGGTCGTGCGAGCGCATCGTCTGCAGCAGCAGCCGACCTTCGGGCACATGCAGGACGTCGGTCGGGCTGGTCGTGAACATCGCCTTCCCGACCTCGGTCGTGAACGTCCGCGAGTCGCGTGGCGGATGCGGGAGCACGAACCCACCCGGCCGGCTGACCTTCTCGTCGTACGCCGCACAACCCGGCACCACCCGGGCGATCCGGTGCCGGATCTCGGTGTAGTCGGAGCGGAACTCGTCCCACGGGATGCCATGCCGGTCACCGAGGGTGGCGATCGCCAGCGAGCAGATGATGTCGACCTCCGACTTCAGGTGCGGCGACGCCGGCTTGAGCGGCCCGTGCGAGGCGTGCACTGCCGACATGGAGTCCTCGACCGTCACCCGCTGCAGCCGGCCGCCGGTCAGGTCGCGCTCGCTGCGCCCCATCGCCGGGAGGATCAGCGCCTCTCGCCCAGTGACGACGTGGGAGCGATTGAGCTTGGTGGAGACGTGGACGGTCAGGTCGGCGTTGCGCATCGCCTGCTCGGTGACCTCGGTGTCGGGGGCGGCCGAGACGAAGTTGCCGCCCATCCCGATGAACACCTTGGCCTTCCCGTCGCGCAGCGCCTCGATCGACTTCACCGTGTCGAGCCCGTGCTCGCGCGGCGGGTCGAAGCCGAACTCCTGCTGGATCGCGTCGAGGAAGTGGCCGGGGACCCGCTCCCAGATCCCCATCGTCCGGTCGCCCTGGACGTTGGAGTGCCCGCGCACCGGGCAGAGACCGGCGCCGGGCTTGCCGATGTTGCCCTGCAGGAGCACCACGTTGACGATCTCCTTGACCGTCGCGACCGCGTTGCGGTGCTGGGTGATGCCCATCGCCCAGCAGACGACCGTCGCGTCCGACTCCTGGAACATCCGGGCCGCCGCCACGATGTCCGACCGGTCGAGGCCGGTCGCGCGGTCGACGGCGTCCCAGTCGAGCTCGCGCACGTGCGCGGCCCACTCCTCGAACCCGTGGGTGTGCTCGGCGATGAAGTCGTGGTCGAGCGCGTCCCACTCGAGCAGCAGCGACCCGATCGCCTGGAACAGCGCGAGGTCGCCGTTGATGCGGACCGGCAGGTGCAGGTCGGCGAGGGCGGTGCCCGCGCCGGCCAGGCCACGAGCCTTCTGCGGGTTCTTGAAGCGGACCAGCCCGGCCTCGCGCAGCGGGTTGACCGAGATGATCTTCGCGCCGCGCTGCTTGGCGATCTCGAGGGCGCTGAGCATCCGCGGGTGGTTGGTGCCGGGGTTCTGGCCGGCGATCACGATCAGCTTCGCGTCGTGGACGTCCTCGAGGCTGACCGACCCCTTGCCGATGCCGATCGCTTCGGAGAGTCCCACGCCGCTCGACTCGTGGCACATGTTGGAGCAGTCGGGCAGGTTGTTCGTGCCGTACGCCCGGGCGAAGAGCTGGTACGCGAAAGCGGCCTCGTTGGACACCTTGCCGGACGTGTAGAACACGGCCTGGTCGGGCGACGCGAGGCCGTTGAGCAGCCCACCGATCAGCTCGAAGGCCTGGTCCCACGCGATCGGCTGGTAGTGGGTCGAGCCGGCGCGCAGCACCATCGGCTCGGTGATCCGGCCCTGCTGGCCCAGCCAGTAGTCGGTCTTCTCGCGCAGGTCCTCGATCGAGTGCTCGACGAAGAAGCTCCGGTCGACCCGACGCAGCGTCGCCTCCTCGGTGACCGCCTTGGCGCCGTTCTCGCAGAACTCCGCGGTGTGCCGGTGCGACGGGTCGGGGTCCGGCCAGGCGCAGCCCTGGCAGTCGAAACCGTCGGCCTGGTTGAGCCGCAGCAGCGTCTGCGCCGTACGACGCACGCCCATCTGCTCGACGGCTCGCTTCATGGAGATCGCGACCGCGCTGGCACCCGCGGCGGCCTGCTTGGGCCGTTCGATCTCGAGCTCGCGCTCGTCGATGTCGCGCTTCGGTGGCTTGCGGCTCATGAAACCCATCTTGTCGTCACCTCTGTCCGTCCTACCAGCGTAGGCACTAGGTTGCGACTGGCCTTCCCTGTGTCACCTCGAGCCAGGAGAACCCCGATGTCCACGAACGAGCCGCCTCCCCCGCCGCCACCTCCTCCGCCGCCGTCCGACGGCTACGGCGAGTACGGCGCACCGCCTCCGCCGCAGCCCCCGGGCGCTCCGCCCGGCGGCGCCGGTGGGTACAGCGTCGGAGCCGCCTTCAACTACGGGTGGAACAAGTTCACCGCGAACGTCGGCCAGATCCTGGTCGCTGTCCTGGTCCTGGTCGGGGCGCTGATCGTCCTGCAGATCCTCGGTGCCTTGCTCAGCCAGGGGAGCTTCTTCCTCCAGTTCGGCTTCAGCCTGGTCAGCTGGATCGTCTCGATGATCATCGGCGCCGGCATCGTCCGCTTCGCGCTCGCCATCACCGAGGGCCGCGACCTCAACGCGGCGGAGGTGCTGACCCCGCACAAGCTGGGTGACGTCGTCGTCGCCTCGATCCTGATCGGCATCGCGACGTTCGTCGGGTTCATCCTCTGCGTGATCCCGGGCCTGCTGGTCATGTTCTTCACGTCGTACACGCTCTACTTCCTGATGGATCGTGAGGAGATGGGCGCGGTCGACGCGATCAAGGCGAGCTTCGACTTCACGAAGGCCAACGCCGGCAACGTGATCCTGTGGTTCCTGCTCAGCGTGCTCGCGTGGTTCGTCGGCGCGTTGCTGTGCGGCATCGGCCTGATCGTGGCCGTCCCGGTCGTGCTGATCGGCACGGCGTACACGTACAAGACGCTCAACAACGAGCCGGTCGCTGCCTAGATCGGGCTAGATCAGCTCCAGCGTGACCCGCGCCGGGTCCCCGATCTCGAGGGACTCGGCGCGGCGCACGTTGAATCGGGAGTTTTGACGCTCGAGTCCGGACTTTCGGTCCGTTGAATCGGGACTTGTGGTCACCGATGTGCCAGAACTCCCGATTCAACCGTCCAGAAGTCCCGACTCAACCGTCCAGAAGTCCCGATTCAACGCTTCAGGAGTTGGAGAACACGGCCGGGTCGTCGGGTCCTCGCCCGGCCCACGTCCAGGCGTACGCCGGGTCCTCGGACGCCAGCCCGGCCTCGCCGAGGTCGAGCGGGGCGAACGTGTCGACCATGACGGCCGACTCCTCGAAGTACTCGATGCCGAGCGACGCCTCGACCGCCGACGGCTGCGGGCCGTGCGCGTACCCGCCCGGGTGCAGCGAGATCGAGCCGAGCCCGATGCCCGAGCCCTTGCGGGCCTCGTAGTCGCCGCCGACGTAGAACATCACCTCGTCGCTGTCGACGTTCGAGTGGTAGTACGGCACCGGGATCGACAGCGGGTGGTAGTCCACCTTGCGCGGCAGGAAGTTGCAGATCACGAAGTTGTGGCCCTCGAAGACCTGGTGCACCGGCGGCGGCTGGTGGATCTTGCCGGTGATCGGCATGTAGTCCTCGATGTTGAACGTGTACGGGTACAGGCAGCCGTCCCAGCCGACCACGTCGAACGGGTGCGTCGCGTACGTCATCCGGGTGCCGACGATCCCGGCGCTGGTGCGGTGCTTGACCAGCACGTCGACGTCGTCGCCCTCGACCGTGAACGGCTGCTCGGGGCCGTACAGGTCCCGCTCGCAGTACGGCGCGTGCTCGAGCAGCTGGCCGAAGCGCGACAGGTAGCGCTTCGGCGGGCTGACGTGGCTGTTCGCCTCGATCGCGTAGAGCTGGCTCGGCTCGGCCGGCACCCACCGGTGCGTCGTCGCGCGCGGGATCACGACGTAGTCGCCGGCGCGGTAGCCGACGACACCGAACACGGACTCGACCACGCCGGTCCCGGACTCGACGTACACGCACTCGTCGCCGATCGCGTTGCGGTAGTACGGCGACGGGTTCGCGCCGGTGACGACGTACCCGATCCGCACGTCGTTGTTGCCGAGCACCAGTCGCCGACCGGTGACCGGGTCGGGGTCGGTCTCGAGCTCGTGCAGCTTCAGGTGCCGTGGCTTGAGCGGGTGGTTGGGCGTGCGGGACTGGTCGGGCAGGTCCCAGACCTCCGACGCGACGATCGCCGACGGCACCCCGCGGTGGTAGAGCAGCGAGGAGTCCGAGGAGAAGCCCTCCTCGCCCATCAGCTCCTCGAAGTAGAGCGCACCTTCCCGGTCACGGAACTGGGTGTGCCGCTTCGGCGGCACCTCGCCGATGCGTCGGTAGTGAGCCATCGGGGACCTCCCGCGTCGTTCGATAATCGGACATGTGCGTCCGCTATGTGTCTCATGGTTAGAGTAGCCAGCGTGTCAACGGAACCGCTGGACGCCGCCTGGCGCGGACTCGTCGACGACGCCGCGATCTTCCCACCGGGAGACGCACCGCTCGCCGACGCGGCCGCCGCGCACCAGTCCCGGCGCGCGGAGCCGTACGCCGACCTGGTCGGCACGTTCGTGGTCCGAGACCTCGACCTGCCGGCTCTCAAGGCCACCCCGCTCGCCCTGTCGGTGGTGGTGACCGGCGGCGCCGGACAGATCGGCGGCACGATCGCGCTGGCCCGCAAGCTGCACATCGCCGTCGAGGGCCTCGAGATCGCGCTCCGTGACCTCGACGACCTGGTCGGCAACGCCCGCCGGGTCTCCGCCGCGGTCGACGCGGCCCGCGCCGACGGCCAGCTCGACGACCACGTTCCCGTGTACGTCGAGCTCCCGCACGTGGGCTCGACCGGCGCCTGGCTGGCCGCGGCCGACGAGGTCGCGGCCCAGGAGTTCCGGCTCAAGTTCCGCACCGGCGGGCTCGACGCCACGGCGTACCCGGCGTCCCACGCGCTCGCCCGGTGGATCGACGCGGCCCTGGACCGCGAGACGCCGTTCAAGTGCACCGCCGGGCTGCACCGCGCGATCCGGCACACCGGCGAGGACGGCTTCGAGCACCACGGCTTCCTCAACGTGCTGGCCGCGACCCGGCTGGCCTTCGACGGCGCGGCGCTCGACGACGTGGTCGGCCTGCTGGAGCAGCGCGAACCCGCCGTCGTCGTCGAGACCGCCCGCGACCTCGACCTCGCGGGCGCGCGCCGGTGGTTCAACTCGTTCGGCTCGTGCGAGATCCAGGAGCCGCTCGACGACCTGCTCGCCTACGGCCTGCTGGAGGCACCATGACCACCTGGGTGGACGGAGCCTCCGGCTCCCTCTTCGACATCGACAACCTGCCGTACGGCGTCTTCTCCCGCGGCGGCGAGGAGCCCCGCGTCGGAGTGCGGATCGGGGACCTCGTCCTCGACCTGGCACCGGTCGCCGCGGCCGAGATGCTCGACGTGCACCACGTCTTCGAGGAGCGCTCGCTCAACGCGCTGATGGCCGAGGGGCGCCGGGTCCGGGAGTCCGTGCGCACCTGGATCACCGGCCTGCTGACCGACCCGACCGAGCGTGACCTGGTCGAGCCGAACCTGGTGCCGCTCGCCGAGACCACGCTGCACCTGCCGGTCGAGGTCGCCGACTACGTCGACTTCTACGCCTCCGAGCACCACGCCACCAACGTGGGCCGCATCTTCCGCCCCGACGGCGAGGCGCTGCTGCCGAACTGGAAGCGGCTCCCCGTCGGGTACCACGGCCGGGCCGGGACGGTCGTCGCGTCGGGCACCCCCGTCGTCCGCCCGTCGGGACAGCGCCGCGGTGACACCGGACCGGTGTTCGGCCCGTCCACCCGGCTCGACATCGAGGCCGAGCTCGGCTTCGTGGTCGGCTCGCCGTCCGAGCTCGGGACCCCGGTGTCGTACACGCGTTCGCCGACCACGTGTTCGGCGTGGTCGGTCTCAACGACTGGTCCGCGCGCGACATCCAGGCCTGGGAGTACGTGCCGCTCGGTCCGTTCCTCGGGAAGTCGTTCGCCACCTCGATCTCGCAGTGGGTCACGCCGATCGAGGCGCTCGACGCCGCGTGGGTCGACCTTCCCGGACAGGACCCGGAGCCGCTGCCGTACCTCGGCCCGGGCGCCACCAAGGGCCTCGACATCGACGTGACGGTCCTCGTGAACGGCGACGTGGTCAGCCGGCCGCCGTACCGCACGATGTACTGGTCGCCGGCGCAGATGCTCGCCCACCTCACCGTCAACGGCGCCTCGCTGCGCACCGGCGACCTCTACGGGTCGGGCACGATCAGCGGCCCGGAGCCCAGCCAGCGCGGCTCGCTGCTCGAGATCGGCTGGGGCGACGAGACCGCGTTCCTCGCCGACGGTGACTCCGTCACGATCCGCTACGCCGCACCCGGCACCTCCGGCGGCCGGATCGCGCTCGGCGAGGTCACCGGAGT
Organism: uncultured Actinomycetota bacterium; assembly: GCA_963716655.1. Lineage (GTDB taxonomy): Bacteria > Actinomycetota > Actinomycetes > Propionibacteriales > Nocardioidaceae > Nocardioides. The sequence continues at coordinate 173,587 of CAVQTV010000004.1, forward strand.
CGTCAGCTCCGGCCCGCGGCTGAGCGAGTCGAGCAACCGCTCGTACGTCGCGGTGACATCGCCCTCGACGCTGGGGATGACCTGAGCGTCCGGACGCCCGACGAGCAGGTGCACGAGGCCGGCGTGACATCGCGCGAGCTCGTCGTCACCTCCGCTGGCGGCCACGATCGTCGCGCACCTGAGCGTGCCACGGGTCGTCGGGGGTGGACGCCCCACGCCGGTTGAAACGCGCCACAGAGGCCGGCAGGTCGTCCATCAGGAACCTCTCGACGAACTCCGCGCCGGCGTTGTCGGCGGCAGCCCTCGAAGCGCGCCAGCTCCTCGGGGTTGATCAACATCTGAGGAAGTACGACGTCATGCCCGTTCTGCAGGTAGGCCTCGATCATCGCGAGAGCGGCAGGTCGGATGAGCGCACCGACCGCGCCGAAGTCCGATGCCCAACCACCGATCAGCGTCCGCAGTACGTCGATGTCGCAGTTCAGGACGCCTGGGTGCTCGTCCACGTAGCGCCGGGCGATGGTCGACTTGCCGATGCCCGGCGGGCCGTTCAGGTGAATGAGGCGGGTCACGACCAGGACGGTAGCGGGCACGGTGGTTGAGGAGGTTGCGCAGCAACCGTCTCGAAATCACCGACTGGTCCTACGCTGCCCCCATGTACGACGGCCCACCGGTGGTGGTGATCGGGAACGGGCCGGTCGGCCAGACGGCCGCACTGCTGTTGGCCCGTTGGGACCTGCCGGTCCTGGTCCTCGACGCCCACCCCCGGCGCGAGGTGGTCGGGTCGCGCTCGATCTGCCAGCAGCGCGACACCCTGGAGATCTGGGACTCGGTGGGCGCGGGACGCCAGATCGCGGACGAGGGCGTCACCTGGCGGGTGGCGCGCACGTACTACCGCGAGCACGAGCTGTTCCACGTGGCGTTCTCCGACAGCGGCACCAGCGCGTTCCCACCGTGGGTCAACATCGGGCAGGCAAGGGTCGAGCAGATCCTCGACGAGCGGATCGCAAAGACGCCCAGCATCGAGACGAGATGGGGCACGACGGTCACCGGCATCCGAGACCACGGAGCGAGCGTCACCGTCGAGACCGACCACGGCACCATCGAGACGCCGTACGTCGTCGGGTGCGCCGGGGCGCGCGGTGAGATCGTGCGGGACGCGATCGGCGCGGGCTTCGAGGGCCGCACGTTCGACGACCAGTTCCTGATCTGCGACATCCGGTGCGACCTGCCCGACCGCGAGCTGGAGCGCCGGTTCTACTTCGACCCGGAGTGGAACCCCGGCCGCCAGGTGCTGATGCACCCCTGCCCGGACTCGACGTACCGGATCGACTGGCAGGTGCCGCCCGGGTTCGACCTCGAGCGCGAGCGGGCGGACGGCGGGCTCGACCGGCGGATCCGGATGATCGTGGGCGACAGCGACTACGAGGTCGTCTGGTGCACCGTCTACCGCTTCCACTCGCGCTGCGCGACGACGATGGGCCGCGGCCGGGTGCTGCTGGCCGGCGACTGCGCGCACCTGATGGCGCCGTTCGGTGCACGCGGCCTGAACTCCGGGGTCGCCGACGCCGAGAACGCCGCCTGGAGGATCGCGTTCGCGCTGCACGGCTGGGCCGACCCCGCACTGGTCGACACCTACGACCAGGAACGCCGGGCGGCCGCCCTCGACAACCTCGCGATCACGACCCGCACGATGGACTTCCTGGTGCCGCAGGACGAGGCGGGCTGGACACACCGCCGTGACGTCCTCGAGCGCTCCGTCACCGACCCGGACGCCCGCGCACACATCGACTCCGGCAAGCTCTACGCGCCGTTCCGGTACGGCTCCGACCCGCATCCCGCAGTCGGCGCGGTCGTTCCCGACCACGAGCTGCGGCGGCAGGCCCGGCGCGGGTTCCTGACCGTGGACCGGGAGGACGAGGTCTGGCTGGTCCGCCCCGACGGGCACGTCGCGGCCGTTGGGACGGACTCAAATCGTTTGAGCTGGACACCGGACGGCGGTTGGCTGGACCCATGAGCGACATCCGGGTGGGCATCGCCACCGACGCAGCGCGATTCATGAGGACCGATACCGTCGTCTGGTTCCAGGAGGTGCTGCCGGCTCCGGCCGAGACCCAGCTCCTGGGCCTGCCTGCCGACCAGCGGTTCGCCGCCGAGATCGACGGTTCGGCCGAGGACACCTATCCCGGCATCTACGGCGTCTACCCACTCGAGCTGGCCGTGCCCGGCCAGGGGCTGGTCCCCTGCGCCGGACTGACGTGGGTCGGCGTGCACCCCGACCACCGGCGCCGCGGCGTACTCACCGCGATGATCCGGCACCACCTCGAGCAGGTGCGCGACACACCCGGCACCCACATCTCGGCTCTGCACGCGAGCGAGCCGGCGATCTACGGCCGGTACGGCTACGGCCTCGCCTCGCTCGAGCTCCCGATCACCCTCTCCCGCGGCGCGACCCTGACCGCTCCCGGCCTCGACGACGCGGCGAGCACCATCACGACGCGGATGGCGACCGTCAGCGACGCCGACACCCCGCAGCGGATGCACGACTGTCACCGTGCGGTCGTCGACACCGGCTCGATCGTCGGCGCGCCGGGGTACTACGAGCGGGTCTGCCAGATGTTCCCCGAGTGGCTGCGCGACAAGGAGCCGTGGCGGGTGCTGTTCGCCCAGCGCGACGGCAGCGACGTCGGGTTCGCGATGTTCCGGCGCAACGCGAAGTGGGAGCAGGCCCGGCCGACCGGCAAGCTCGAGGTGTTCATCGCGGTCGGCGAGCCCGCCACCCGGCTGGCGCTGCTGCGCCGGCTGGTCGACTTCGACCTGGTGGGCAGCGTGCAATCTGCGCACCGGCAGCATGGACGACCCGGTGCTCGCCTGGGCGGGCGGTCCGCGCTCGACGTCCGGCGTGGAGACCTACGACAGCCTCTGGGTGCGGCTCGTCGACCTGCCCGAGGCGCTCGCCGCCCGCACCTGGAGCGCGCCCTGCGACGTCGTCGTCGAGGTCGCCGACAAGTACGCGCCGTGGAACGACGGCATCTGGCGGATCCACGCCGACGCGGACGGTACGGCGGCAGCGGAGCGCACCACCGCCGACGCCGACCTGCGGCTCCCGGTCGAGGCGCTCGGCTCGGCGTACCTCGGTGGCGGCAACCTGGTCGGGCTCGCCCGGGCCGGGCTCGTCACCGAAGCCCGGCCCGGCGCGGCGTCCGAACTCTGGCGCGCGCTGCGCACCGATGTCGCGCCGGCCGCGTCGATGATGTTCTAGAGGACCATCCAGCCGAGCACCTTGCGGAAGATGTCGCCCTCGCGGCCGGCCATGCCGAGCTGGTTACTATAGGTCAGAGGGGCTTCCCCCGGATCGAGGCGTCCAGCACCTCGACGGTGTGCGCGAGCGTCATGGGGTGCCCGGACGCGTTCGATCGCAGACGCGACCTGCATCAGGCAGCCGGGGTTCGCGGTGACGAGCACGTCGGCGCCCGGTGGCGATGACGTTCGCGGCCTTGCGGTCGCCGAGCTCGCGGGCGGGCTCCGGGTTGAGCACGTTGTAGACGCCCGCCGAGCCGCAGCACAGCTCGGCCTCGGCGATCTCGCGCAGCTCCAGCCCGGGGATGCCCTCGAGCAGCCGCCGCGGCTGCACCCGCACGCCCTGGGCGTGGCCGAGGTGGCAGGCGTCGTGGTAGGCCACGCTGATCTCGAGCGGATGGCGTACGGCGACCGGGCCGAGCTCGTCGAGCACCTCGGAGACGTCGCGGACCTGGTCCGGGAACGCCGCGCGCGCGAGCGGCGTACGCCGGGTCGTCGGCCAGCAGGTCGCCGTACTCCTTCATCGCCGAGCCGCAGCCCGCGGAGTTGACGACGACCCGCTCGACGCCGGCGGACTCGAAGACCTCGACCAGCCGGCGGGCGAACTCCTTCGCCTCCTCCGCGCGGCCGTTGTGCAGCGACAGCGCGCCGCAGCAGCCCTGCTTCGGCGGGACGATGACGTCGCAGCCCTCGGCCTGCAGGACCCGTGCGGTGGCTGCGTTCACGCCCGGGAAGAACGCACCCTGCACGCACCCGGTCAGCAGCCCGACGACCGCGCGCCGCTCCCCCGCGCGGGCAGCCGGTCGGCAGCGGCTCGGCCTTCGCGAGCCGCGGGGCCAGGCGCTCCATCGCGGCCAGCGGGGCGCGATCGCTCCAGCAGTCCGGTACGGCCGCGCGCGGTCGAGGCCGGTGCGCTGGACGCCCGCAGCGGACCGCGCAGCAGCCGCAGCCGCCGCGGGTGCGGGAAGATCGCGAAGATCAGCCCGCGCAGCGCCCGTCCTCGCCGGCCGCGGCGTGGCCGCGCTCGACCTCGGCGCGGGTGGACTCGATGAGCTTGTCGTACTGCACGCCCGACGGGCAGGCGGTCACGCACGCCATGCAGCCCAGGCAGGCGTCGAAGTGGCCGACCATCGAGTCGCGTCAGCGGCTCGCCCTCGCAGGTGCTGCTGCATCAGGTGGATGCGGCCGCGCGGCGAGTCCATCTCCTCGCCCCACAGCACGTAGGTCGGGCAGGTCGGCAGGCAGAAGCCGCAGTGCACGCAGTCGGAGATCGTCCAGCTCGGCGGGTGATGCTCCGGGCTCACATCAGATCCCTCCCACGAACCGGCCCGGCGAGAGCCGGTGCCGGGTCGAACTGGTCCTTGACCCGGCGCATCAGGTCCAGCGCCGGCACCGGGCCCCACACGTCGACGACCCGCTTCACGTCGTCGGGTGCGTCCACGACGACGACGGTCCCGCCGTGCAGTGCGCAGACGGCCCGCAGCGACTCGAGCGCCGTGGCGTCGTCGGCCGCGGCGTACGCGACGCCGACGCCGGCCGACCCGCGGAGGTGCACGCCGGAGTCCCTGGCCGCGGCGAGCACGTCGCGCAGCCCGGAGAGCGCGAACGTGAGCTTGAGCCCACCTGCCCGTCGCGCCAGGGGTAGCCGCCCCAGCCGTCGGGCGGGGTGTCCGAGACGGTGCCGCCGATCAGGTCCTCGACCGCGCGGACGCGTACGTCGACGCCGTCGGCGCGCGCGCCTCGAGCAGCATGGACCGAGAGGGTGCCTCCGTCGACCTCCACCGCCCAGGGCACCGCCTGCGAGTGGATCACCGCCTGCGCCAGCTCGTGGAGTCGGTCCGGGTCGTCGACGTCGACGGTGACCCAGCGGCGCACCTCCGGCAGCGGGTGCAGCCGGAACACCGCCTCGGTGATCACCGCGAGGGTGCCGAACGAGCCGATCCATCAGCTTGCCGATGTCGTAGCCCGCGACGTTCTTCACCACCCGGCCGCCGGCCTTCGCGACGACGCCGTCGGCGCGGACCACGGTGATGCCGATCAGCAGGTCGCGTGCGGTGCCGGTCAGCATCCGGGTCGGACCGGAGGCGTTGGTCGCCACGATGCCGCCGATGCTGCCGCCCGGGACGGTCTCGTCGAGGGCCAGCCGCTGGCCGCTCCCGGCCGACCGCGTCCTGTACGTCGGAGAGCCGGGTCGCCGGCCTGCGCCACGACGATCAGGTCACCGGCCGGATGGTCGAGGACCCGGTCCAGCCCGCTGAGGTCGAGCAGCACGTCGGGCGTCGTCGGCACCCCCACGACAGCTTGGTGCCGCGTCCGGTGGGTACGACGGTGTGCCGGTGCGCTGCGGCCTCGCGGAGCACCTCGGCCACCTCGGCGGTGCTCGTCGGCGTCGCGGTCACGGTCACTCAGAACACCTCCGCCAGGCCGGCCTCTTGGAGGGGGTGCGCGCCCTTGCGGCGACCGGGGACCTCGCCGCACAGGCGCGGCGTCGGGAACACCTTGCCCGGGTTGGCGATGCCGTCCGGGTCGAACGCGCAGCGCACCAGCTGCATCGTGTCGAGGTCGTCCTCGGTGTACATCCGCGGCATGTAGCTGCGCCTTGTCCATCCCGACGCCGTGCTCGCCGGTGATCGAGCCGCCGTGCTCGATGCACAGGTCGAGGATCGCGCCGCTGACAGCTCCTCGGCCGCCTCGGCCCGCCCCGGTGCGCGTCGTCGAAGAGCACCAGCGGGTGCAGGTTGCCGTCGCCGGCGTGGAAGACGTTGGCCACCCGGATGCCGGACGACTCCGACAGCGCGGCGATCCTGGCGCAGCACCTCCGGCAGCGCGGTGCGCGGGATGACGCCGTCCTGGACGATGTAGTCGGGGCTGATCCGGCCGACCGCGGCGAACGCCGACTTGCGGCCCTTCCAGATCAGCGCCCGGTCGAACGCGTCGCGTGGCCACCCGCTGCTCGAACGCGCCGTTCTCGCCGCAGCAGCCGCTCGACCGCGTCGTACTCCGCGTCGACCTCGGCCGCCGGCCCGTCGAGCTCGATGACGAGCACCGCGCCGGCGCCGTCGGGGTAGTCTGCACTGCACCGCCGCCTCGGCAGCGGCGATGGCGAGCGCGTCCATCATCTCGATCGCGGCGGGCACGATGCCGGCGGCGATGATCGCGGACACCGCGCCCCGGCCTGGTCGGTGGACGGGAAGCCGACGAGGAGGGTGCGCACCTCCTCGGGCAGCCGGACCAGCCGGACGGTGACCGAGGTGGCGATGCCGAGGGTGCCCTCCGAGCCGACGACGGCACCGAGCAGGTCGTAGCCCGGGCTGTCCGGAGCGTCGCCGCCGAGCCGGACCAGCTCGCCCTGCGGGGTCACGAAGTCGGCGCCGAGCACGTGGTTGGTGGTGAAGCCGTACTTGAGGCAGTGCGCGCCGCCGGAGTTCTCGGCCAGGTTGCCGCCGATCGAGCAGATCTGCTGGCTCGACGGGTCCGGCGCGTAGTAGTAGCCGTACGGCGTGGCCGCCGCGTGACGTCGAGGTTGATCACGCCGGGCTGCACGACGGCGCGCTGGTCGTCGCGTCGCACCTCGGTGATCTCGCGCATCTTCGAGGTCACGACCAGCACGCCCCTCGGCGTGCGGGAGCGCACCTCCGGAGAGGCCGGTCCCGGAGCCGCGGGCGACGAACGGGACGCCGTGCTCGGCGCAGGCACGCACCACGCCGGCCAGCTGCTCGGCGTTCTCCGGGATCACCACCAGCGCCGGTACGACGCGGTAGTGCGCCAGCCCGTCGCACTCGTAGGTGCGCAGCCGGGCGTGGTCGGTGATCACGCCGTCGCCCGGGATCAGTTCCCGAGCCCGGCGCGCGACCTGCTCGACTCCGCCTGTCATCAGGGCATCCGCTCGTAGGCGGGAAGGGTCAGGAAGTCCGGGTACTCGTCGGCGAGCGCCATCTCGGTGAACGTCGCGCGGGCGTCGTCCCAGCGCCCGTCGCCGAGCGAGCCGCCCTTCTTCTCCGCGATCGCCTGCATCTCCTCCTCGATCAGCTGCTCGACCAGGTCACGGGTGACGGTCTTGCCGTTCGAGAGCTCGACGTCGTTGTGCAGCCACTGCCAGACCTGGCTGCGCGAGATCTCCGCCGTGGCGGCGTCCTCCATCAGGTTGTTGATGCCGACCGCGCCGGAGCCGCGCAGCCAGGACTCGAGGTACTGGATGCCGACGCTGATGTTGGCGCGCAGCCCCTCCTCAGTGATCTCGCCCGGCGTCGACTTCACGTCGAGCAGGTCGGCTGCGGTGACGTGCACGTCCTCGCGCTTGCGGTCGATCTGGTTCGGTTTGTCGCCGAGCACCTTGTCGAAGGCCTCGCGGCACGCCTCGACCATGCCGGGATGCGCGACCCACGAGCCGTCGAACCCGTCGTTCGCCTCACGCGTCTTGTCCTCGGTGAGCTTCTTGAAAGCGAACGCGTTGACGTCCTCGTCCTTGCTCGGGATGAACGCCGCCATCCCGCCGATCGCGTGCGCGCCGCGCCGGTGACAGGTGCGGACCAGCAGCTCGGTGTAGGCGCGCATGAACGGAACCGTCATCGTCACGGAGTTCCGGTCGGGCAGCAGGAAGTCGGACCCGCGGGTGCGGAAGCTCTTGATCACGCTGAACATGAAGTCCCAGCGGCCGGCGTTCAGGCCGGCGGAGTGCTCGCGCAGCTCGTAGAGGATCTCGTCCATCTCGAAGGCGGCCGGGTAGGTCTCGATGAGCACCGTGGCCCGGATCGTGCCGCGCGGCATGTCGAGGAAGCCCTGGGCGATCTTGAACGCGTCGTTCCAGAGCCGGGCCTCCAGGTGGGACTCCATCTTCGGCAGGTAGAAGTACGGCCCCTGGCCGCGGTCGATCTGCCGCTGCCCGCAGGCGGTGAGATAGAGCGCGAAGTCGACCAGGCCGCCCGCGGTCGGCTCGCCGTCGACGAGCAGGTGCTTCTCCGGCAGGTGCCAGCCGCGCGGCCGGACCACGATGGTCGCGAGCTCGACGTCGTCACGGAGCTTGTACTCCTTGCCCTCCGGGCTGGTGAAGTCCAGGTTGCCGGTGATCGCGTCGAGCAGGTTGAGCTGGCCACCGATGACGTTCTCCCACAGCGGCGTGTTCGCGTCCTCGTGGTCGGCGAGCCAGACCTTCGCGCCCGAGTTGAGCGCGTTGATCGTCATCTTCCGGTCGGTCGGCCCGGTGATCTCGACGCGCCGGTCGACCAGGCCGGGAGCCCACTCGGCGACCCGCCAGGAGTCGTCCTCGCGGATCTCGCGGGTCTCCTCGAGGAAGTCCAGGGTGCCGCCGTCCGCGATCTTCTTGATCCGTTCGCCGCGCCGGCCCAGCAGCTCAGCACGGCGGGCGCCGAGCTCGCGGTGCAGCAGTGCGACCAGCTCGAGCGCCGGGACTGTGAGGATCTCCTCGAACCGGTCGTGCATCGGGCCCTTGATCTCGACTCCGTCGGGCAGGTCCATCTGTCGCCTCATTCCATCCGAGATAAACGATGGCCGAGCCGCACCTGTCGCCACGACCCTAGCGAGGTCGGCCGGTACGGTGGCATCGTGCAGTTCGGCCAGTACCCAGGACCCGGTCATGCAATCGCGCACCTCAGCGATCCCCACCTGCTCGCGGACGGCAGACAGCAGTACGGCGTCATCGACACCGAGGCCGGTCTCGAGCTCGCCCTGGCCCGGCTGAGCCGCCTCGACCCGGTGCCGCAGGCGCTGGTCTTCACCGGCGACCTGGCCGACAAGGCCGAGCCGAAGGCGTACCTCCGGCTGCGCGAGATCGTCGAGCCCGCAGCGGCCGCGATCGGCGCCCAGGTGATCTGGGTGATGGGCAACCACGACGAGCGCGCGACGTACGCCCGCGAGCTCTTCGGCGAGGACGGCGACGGCACCCAGGACCGGGTGTACGACGTCGCCGGGCTGCGGATCGTCTCGCTCGACACCAGCGTGCCGGGCTACCACCACGGCGACCTCACCGACGCGCAGCTGACCTGGCTGGCCGACGTGCTCGCGACGCCCGCGCCGCACGGCACCCTGCTCGCGCTGCACCACCCGCCGATCCCGATCCCGATGATGCCGGCCGCCGACATCATCGAGCTGCTCGACCAGCAGGGCCTGGCCGATGTCCTCGCCGGCAGCGACGTGCGCTGCATCCTGGCCGGGCACCTCCACTACTCGACGTACTCGACGTTCGCGGGCATCCCGGTCTCGGTCGCGTCGGCCAGCTGCTACACCTCCGACCCGGCACCGCTGGAGCGGTTCATCTCCGGGGTCAACGGCCACCAGGCGATGACGATGGTGCACGTCTACGCCGATCGGATCGTCCACACGATCGTGCCGTTGGACGAGGCGCCCGAGGTGAGCGGCTACCCGTCCGACATCCGTGCCCAGCTTGAGGCGCTCAGCCCCGAGGAGCGGCGCGACCTGGTCTCCCGCAAGGACTCGCCGCTCTACACCGGCGAGCTCGATCTGCCCGGACACACGTGACCGAGGCCCTTCTCTGGGGGTTGCTGGCCGCCGGATCGCTGCTGGTCGGCCAGGCGCTCGCATCGCCGCTCGGCCACTCCCAGCGCACCGTCGGCCTGATGATGGCCTTCGGCGCCGGCACCCTGATCAGCGCCGTCGGCTACGAGCTCATCCCCGAGGCCAACCTCCAGCTCGGCTGGACGATCGGGGCCGCGTTCCTCGTCGGGGCGCTCACCTACTACGTCGGTGCGCGACTGGTGGACCGCGGCGGCGGCTCGGGCACCGCGTTGTTCCTCGGAGCGCTGCTCGACGGGATCCCGGAGTCGTTCATCCTCGGCCTCGGGCTCGCACTCGGCGGCGAGATCAGCCTGGCGTTCCTCGCCGCGGTTCTGCTCTCCAACATCCCCGAAGGGCTGGCCGGCACCGTCGACATGCGCAGCGCCGGGGTCCGGGAGGGTCGGATCACCCAGATGTGGGCGTCGCTGACGGTCGTCTGTGGCCTCGCGTCCGTCGGCGGGTACCTCGTCGCCGACGCGGGGTCGCACACCGGCGAGATCGCCAGCGCGTTCGCCGGCGGCGCGGTGCTCACGATGCTGGCCGACTCGATGGTGCCGGAGTCGTACGAGCGTGCGGGCCGGGTTGCCGGTCTGCTCACCGTGCTCGGCTTCCTGGTGGCTGGTGTGCTGAGCTCGCTGCAGTGAACGGTTGACAGCGACTTACCGTTAGTGTCTACTTACGGTTAGCCATGACGAACGCACAAGGAATGCTGACCGCCCTCGGGGATCCCACCCGCCAGGCGATCTTCGACCAGCTCTCCGACGGCCCGCGCGCGGTCGGCGAGATCGCCGCCACCCTGCCGGTGAGCCGCCCCGCCGTATCCCAGCACCTCAAGGTGCTCAAGGATGCCGGCCTGGTGCTCGACGAGCAGATCGGAACCCGCCGCCTCTACCGGGTCGACCCGGACGGGCTGGCCCGGCTCCGCGAGCACCTCGACGGCTTCTGGCAGCGCTCCCTCGAGGCGTTCGAGCGCCGTACCCGAGAAGAGGAATCCGATGACTGAGCAGATCACCACCCAGACGATCGAGCCGATCCGCCGGGGCATCACCGTCGACGTCGCCCAGGAGCGCGCGTTCGACGTCTTCGCCGCCGACATGACCTCGTGGTGGCCGGCCGAGCACCACATCGGCAGCACGCCGATCGCGCAGATCGTGATCGAGCCGCGGTCCGGAGGTCGCTGGTTCACCCGGCACGAGGACGGCAGCGAGACCAGCACCGGGTACGTCGTGACCTACGACCGGCCGCACCGCCTCGTGGTCACCTGGCAGGTCGGCCAGGACTGGGACTACCACGAGGACCTGGTCACCACGCTCGACATCCGATTCGAGGCCGAAGGCCCGGACCGGACCCGCGTCGAGCTCGAGCACCGCGACCTCGCCGCCTTCGGCGAGCACGCTCAGCAGATGCGCGAGGTCTTCGACGCCGACGACGCCTGGGCCGGCACCCTGGCCCGGTTCGCCGCAGCGGCCGTCGACTGACAGCGACCTGCGGGCCGTGGGTGGTTACGACCGACAGGCTTCTTAGGCGGGTACGGCAGGCGGTGGACTACGGTCGCTTCCCGACCTGCGGGCCGCCCGGTGGTTGAGGTGCGAGGAGCGCCAGCGACGAGCCTCGAAACCACCGCCGAAAGAGACGCCGGAGAAACTTTCAGAAAGTGTCCACATGCCGGTCAAAACAAGGGTTCTGGGCCTCTGACTGTCGGTGGTCGGTGCTTGGGTTGAACCATGACAGCACTGGCCACACCCCGACACCGAGTGTCGGTCGCGACCGCGCGGATGCGCGCCGCCGCCGACGCCGTGGCGGACGCATCGGTGTGGTCGATGGACGCCGCCGAGACCGCCGAGACGCTGGTTGAGCTCGACCCGGCTGGAGGCCCAGGTCGCCGAGGTCAAGGCCCGCGTCGCCGCGCACGCCGACGACCTGCACGTCGGCCAGGACGTCGGCGCCTCCACTGCCGCGAACTGGCTGGCGCACACCACCAAGCTGACCCGGCCGGCCGCGTACGGGACGGTGAAGCTCGGCCACGACCTCGAGACCCACCCGCTGACCCGCGACGCGCTCGCGGCCGGCGAGGTGTGGCTGGACCAGGCGCGGATCATCATCCGCTGGGTCGAGGAACTCCCCGACGACGTCGACGCGGACTGCGGGCGAAGGCCGAGGCGCACCTGCTCGAGCAGGCCAAGGACCACGACGCCCGGGCGCTGAACCGCCTCGGCAAGCACCTGTTCGAGGTGATCGCGCCCGACGAGGCCGACGCCCACGAGGCCGCCGCTGCTCGAGCGCGAGGAAGCAGCCGCCTGGGCGCAGGACATTCTTCAAGGGCTACGACGACGGCCACGGCATGGGCCGCGGCGAGTTCGCGCTGCCGACCGCCTACTTCGCCACGCTGAAGAAGATCCTGCTGGCCACCATGGCCGCCAAGCACCAGACCGCCACCAAGGGCACCGGCGTGGAACCACGGCCCAGCCCCGAAGCCATGGGACACGCGCTGTGCGAGCTCATCGTCCGCTACCCGGCGAAGAAGCTGCCGAAGACCGGCGGCCTCAACGCGACCATGCTGGTCCTGATCGACGAAGACTCACTCATGGGCCGCATCGAGAAGGCCGGGATCCTCGACACCGGCGAGAAGATCTCACCGGCCATGGCCCGCCGGATCGCCTGCGAGGCCGCGATCATCCCGATCGTCCTCGGCGGCGACTCCCAGCCCCTCGACGTGGGCAAGGAGCGGCGCTTCCACACCCGCTACCAGCGCTACGCCATGATCGCCCGCGACAAGGGCTGTCGCGCCGAGGGCTGCGAGACCACCACCGGGCTGCACGCCCACCACAAGACCCGCTGGGTCGACGGCGGCGAGACATCCACCCGCGACGGCATCACGCTGTGCCACTGGCACCACAACCGAGCCCACGACACCTCGTACCAGACCAGCTACCAACCCAACGGCGACGTCACCTTCCACCGACGCACATAGGCCGACTACCGGATCTGGCTCCCCTCTGTGTCAACAGGCAGTCGGGAGTGGGCTTGGGCGGCGAGTGTTCTCATCTGCTCCCCTCTGTGTCAACAGGCAGTCGGGAGTGGGCTTGGGCGGCGGAGTCGTTGCTCCCGGCCCCATCTGTACATTCGCTACGTGCCGAGTCGAGCCGTGCGGTCCACTCCCATCCCACGCTGCCGAGGAGGTGACCGATGGCCTTGCAGCTCGCGCTGCCGAGGAGGTGACCGATGGCCTTGCAGCTCGTCTTCGAGACCCACCAGCCCACCGAAGACAACGAAGCAGGCATAGCCACTGGCTGGCTACCCGGACGGCTATCTGCGTTCGGACGCAGCCAGGCGGCCGAGCTCGGCGAGCGCCGCCGCGACGACGGGCTGACTGCCGTGTTCAGTTCGGACCTGACTCGCGCGACCGAAACGGTCGATGTCGTCGCTCGCGATCTCCGTCCTCACCGACGGGCCTGTCCTGGTCGAGGCGATTGGGAATGCCAACTCGTGGCGGGAGTTCATGCGACGACCGCGGCGGGCTGTTCAACGGCAACATCGAGACGCGGTTCTCCGAGTACGTCCTCGTCGCCCAGGACGACGCGGGCGCGGTCGTCGCGTGCGCGTACTCCGATCCCGTTCGTGCGCGGCGACGACGCGCTGCCCGACAACGGCTGGGACTTCGTGATCCGCAACGGGCTGCTGGCCAGCCTCCGCGGCCAGGAGCCCGACGCGATCTCCGCGGTCGAGATCGCCGTCCGCCCCGACCGCCAGGGCACGGGTCTCTCCGGGCAGATGCTCGCGCGATGCGCGACAATACTGCGCGGCTGGCTTCGCCGAGCTGTCGCGCCGGTCCGTCCCGACGGGAAGGCCGACGTCCACGAGCCGATGTCGACGTACGCGTGCCGGGTGCTCGACGACGGGCTGCCGGTCGACCCCTGGGTCGGGTGCACGTGCTGGTCGTTGGCCGCGTCGCGAAGGTGCCCACGCTCGATGGTGATCCCCGGCACGCTCGAGGATGGCGCGGTGACCGGGTCGCCGTTCGACGAGACCGGCCCGGACGACTTGCCACAGGCACTCGCCCCGGTGCATGGGACGTCGAGCACGACGCGCGACGTACGGCGAGCCAACGTGTGGGTCGTGCATCGCACGGGGACGTGAGCTCAGGCCGTCGCGACCTCGTCGGGCGGGTCGAACAGCCCACCGAAGTGTCCGGACGTCACGGGTCGTACGTCGCCCCGGGTGCCGACCCAGCCGACGCCAGGCTCGTAGCGGCGGATCAGCTTCGCGGGGGCGCCGCCGACGACGGAGTAGTCGGCGACCTCGCCGCGGACCACCGACCCGGCTGCGACCACGACGTTCCGCCCGATCGTCGCGCCGGGCAGGATGATCGCGCCGTGCCCGATCCAGGAGCCGGAGCCGATGACGACCGGCAGCTGCGCGCCGAACTGCTCCCCGATCGGGAGCTCCGGGTCCTGGTAGCCGTGCCCGGAGTCGGTGACGAACACGTCCTGGCCGAACCACACCGCGTCGCCGATCTCGACCGACACATGCGCGACGACCGTGACCCGAGCCCCGAGCACGCTCCGGTCGCCGATCACCAGCCCGCGCTCGGGCAGGTTCGGGTCGGTCGGGCCGTAGCCCGACCGACAGCGTCGCCTGCCGGCCGATCAGGGTGTCCGTGCCGATGTGGATCGCGCGGGTGCCCATCAGGGTGGCGGGAGGGAAGCCGATGCTGCTTCCCCTCCCGAAGGTGCCGAACTTCTCGGCCTCACGGGTCCCGGGCACGATCTCCCCGGTCCGGCTGGCCCAGCGCCAGCCGGACAGCACGGCCCGGTTGGCCCACCGCTTCGGGATCATGTTCACGGACGGAGGCTAGCGGTTTCCGCCGGAAGTTCATCGTGGGTGGCCCGTGCTCTGGGTGCGTGCATCGCAAGGCGCCGGAGCGATGCCGTACTGGCTCGTCCAGCGAGCGACGGCAACGCCGCGAGGTGCGTGCCCAGGGTGCGGGACACCCGACGAACTTCCGGTGGTGACCGCTAGCGGCAGGCGGTCACCTTGACGACGCCGTCGGCGGCGACGTCGGCGCTGAACTCCAGCACCCGCCGGCCGGCGGAGTACTCGAACGGCACGCTCTCGCCGGCGACCTCGACCCCGCACGGGGTCCACTCGCGGTCGAGACCGGCGAGGGTCGCCCGCACGTCGTACGTCCGCGCCTGGCTGGCGAAGAGCTGCAGCGTCCAGGCGCCACGGGTGACCGTCGACGTCAGCTTCTCGTCCGGGCCGAGGGTGCTGCGCGACTTCCCAGCCTCCGGTGCGGCGAGGAGGGTGCGGTCGGTCTCGTCGTCGAGGCGTACGACGCCGGTGCCGTAGTCGCTGAGGGTGTCGACCGTCTTCGGCAGCAGCGGCATGACCGCACCGGCACGCAGGAACAGCGGGATGGTGCCGAGCGGCGCCTTCGCCGTGACGGTGCGCTTGCCGCGGATCGTCTCCGCACGCAGCAGGTCGAAGTCGCCGTTGTCGTCCAGGTTCCACGCGCGGGAGAGCTCGACCCAGCGACCGCGCGGCAGGTAGACCTTCCGCGACTTGAGGCCCGGGGTGGTCACCGGGGCGACCAGCAGGTCACGACCGAAGAGGTACTCGTCGTGGGTGCGGACGGCCTTGCTGTCCTCGGGGTGGACCAGGGCGAGGTGGCGCATCAGCGGCATGCCCGTGCGCGCGTACTCGTCCTGGCTGCCGGCGATGTAGGGGTAGAGCATCGTGCGCAGGCGCGTGTAGTGCTTCCAGACCGGCGCCAGGCCCGGGTCGGTGACCTGCGGCTTGTCGGGAGCGCCGATCACGATGCCGCCGGACTGGAGCCGCATCACGCCGGTGAACGTGCCGTACTCGATCCACCGGGTCAGCAGCTCGGGGGTCAGCTGCGGGTCGCCGGGCAGGGTCATGAAGCCACCGATGTCCGGGCCCCAGATCGACACGCCGGAGGTGCCCATGGTCAGGCCCTGGCGCACCGACGAGGTCAGCCCGTCGAAGTCCCAGCCGGTGGTCGGGTCGCCGCCCCACACGATCGACGACTCCTTGATCGCGTCGGTCCAGCCGGAGCGCTGGAAGCGCAGGAGCGGGCGCGGGGCCGAGACCTCGAACTCGCGCGCGGCGGCGTGGTACTGCTCGACGTAGCGGTTGTGCATCGCCGGTCCGGGCGTCCCGTCGGCGGAGACCGAGTCGTCCGGGGTGTACTCGCCGAAGTCCTCCATCCAGCCGTCGTAGCCGTGGTCGACCGACTGCTGCAGCAGGCTCTGGAAGAGCTCGCGACCCGAGGCGGCCGAGAAGTCGAACTGCGACACGATGAACTTGCTGGCGGTCGAGTACGGGTAGACCAGCGTCGAGCCGTCCGCCTTGCGGGTGAACGCGTCGGTGGCGATGCCCTGGTCGTAGATCTCCTTGTACGACGTGCACACCATCGGGTTCATGTACGTCGTGACCGCGACGCCCTGGGCGTGCAGCCCATCGGTGAGCGCCTTCTCGCGGTCGGGGTTCTGCTGGCCGCACGGCATGTAGTGGACGTAGGTCTGGGCCACCGAGACCGGAACGCCGCCCGCGCGCTGGTCCGCGATCGCCGCGGCGGCGTCGCCGCGCGGCTGGAACCAGGCACCGAAGACCGCCGGCGTGGTCGGCGCCGGCTGGCGGCCGATCGCCTCGGTCATCCGGGCCAGCGCCTTCGCCGGGGTCGGACCACCGAAGACCCGCAGGTCGAGCTCGGCGGACTCCACGATCAGCCGGTTCACGTCGCGGTGCTTCTTGGTGGCCAGCTCGAACGAGCTGTCCTCGTCGTTGTCGACCAGCACGCCGTAGCCCGAGGTCGAGAGCACCCACGGGACCGGGAAGTACGTCGAGTCGGGGCGGCTGCCGAGGCCCGGCGCCGGCACGACGCCGGTGACGAGGAAGGTCTGGCCCTCGGTGTAGGGGCCGTCCATCACCCGGTTCTCGACCTGGTAGCCGCGGTGGTCGACGGCGTCGGAGCGCTCGCCGAGGCCGAGGTAGCGCTCGTCTGCGGGCGCCTGGAGGTCGATCGACACCCCGGTGATCCCGTCGCCATGGCCGTCCACCGCCACGGCGTACACGCCGTCGCCGTCGGGGCTGACCCGCACCGACGCGGTCAGGCCGGAGTCGGCGGTGCCGAGCTCGACGACGTCGTCGTGCACGGCGACCACGTGGTCGGCGGGCACCCGGCCGTCGGCGGTCACCAGCGCTATCGCGTCCTTCTTGACCGAGGCCAGGACGGTGCCGTCGGCGTCGGTGAACCGCACCGCCCAGTCGCCGCCGACGGGCGCGGTGACGACCGCCGAGATGCTGCCGGAGCTGCTGCCGAGCGACGCCGCCAAGGCGGTGGTGGCCGAGTTGGCGGACGTGCCGGTGATGAGGAGACCGCCGGCGAGCGGCAGCGCGGCGAGGGCCGCGATCAGTGAACGAGAGCGCATGGTGGGCATGGTCACACGGGGTGGCCGTCCGTAACACCCTTTTCCCGACTAACTCCGACCGTTTTTACTCGACGCGGCAGCGGATGGCCTCACGGGAGCCGGATCAACCGTGTGGTCTGCACGATGGCGGACGCGGCGGTCTGGAAGATCGGCGCGAGGGCGCTCGGCGTCGGGGTACAGAAGAAGAAGTCACCGTCGGCGTTCTCGCCGTTGACCTCCGCGGTCGTGTTGCAACCAGCCCCTGCTCCCCCGCCGTCGTCCCTGCTCGGCGTCCCGTCCGGACGCGGGGACGCCATGGTGGCGAGCCTCTCGGTCACCAGGGCGGTGGTTCCGCCGTTGCAGCGCACGTCCTGCAGGCGGAACGCGATGGTCACGACCAGGATGCCGGCGTTCTTCGCGGTCGTTGCCTCATTGACCGCGTTGTTGCAGGCCGTCGCGCCGTTGCTGCTCCACGGGTAGCCGCCGCCGGGGTTCGTGCCCTCGTTCGGCTCGCCGTCGGTCATGAAGATGATCGCCTTGCGGACCGGTGCCGGGCGAGCGGTCGAACCCGTCAGCAGCTCCCTGGCCCCGCGGAGCGGGGCGGCGAGGTAGGTGCCGGTGGATGAGGACGTGTTGCCGATGCAGTCGACGGCGCGCGCAAGCAGGTCGGTCGCACTGAGGACCGGCGGTTGGGTGGGTGGGTCGACGTCGGTGTCGTCGTAGGTGCTGCTGAACCCGACCGGCACCCAGGGACCGGACGTCTCCGAGGTGCTGGGCTGGCTCATGCAGGACGCCGGCGCGGTGCTGGAGCTGCGGCCGATGGTGCCGAGCGCGACCCGGTGCTGGGTCGGGGTGAGGAACTCGAGCAGTCCCTTCATCGCGTCCTCGAGGTTCGTGATGGCGCTGCCCATGCTGCCGGTGCGGTCGCCGACGACGACCATGTCGATCGGGTTCGCCGGGATCGATCCGCACGCTCCCTTGCACGCGACCGAGGTCAGGGCCCCGGTGTCACCGCCGTCGACGCCGACCAGCGGCGCCAGGACGAAGGGGACGCTCTTCTGATCGCTGGCGCGCAGCGTGTTGCACATGTCCCCCTGCTCGGGCACGCAGGGGATCGCGCAGATCCTGCTGCTGCAGGTCAAGCCCGGGTAGGCACCGGCCGTGTACGGCGCGGGGCCGGGGTTGCAGCTGAGCGGGATGTGGGTCGCGTCCACGACGAATGTCGAGCCGGCCGCCTTCGCGCCAACGACGCAGAAGAAGTCGATCTCGGGCGATGCCTCGGGGTCGTTGTGCGCGGCGTTCGTCAGGGCGTCGGCACGGGCGCCGACGCCGTCGGCAGGGAGCTTCCCCGCGCCGGCCTGGGCCGCCATGTCGAGGGTGTCGTGGAGCTCCTGGCGTTCGTTGACGAGCTCGGCAACGTCAACGGCGAGCGCGGCGAACCCGAAGAGCGCGACCGCCACGATGGCGGAGAGCAGGGCGATGCCGCCGCGCTCGTCACGAGTACGTCGGCCGGTGCGGACGCTCGTTCGGACGCTCATTCGATCCTCATCTCAGCGGTCTTGGCCAAGGTGGCGCCGTCAGGGTCGATGAGCGTGCCGATCGGGGTGATCCATGCGTGCTGGACACTCACCCGGACGATGACGGTGTCACCGGGCACCGCGGAGGCGAGGCTGCAGGTGGCGCCGGACGTCTTGCGACAGGTGATCGTGACGGTGGCCGAGGCTCCGGCGTACGAGAGGGTCGACCGCGCCGCGGCCTCGATGGCGGCGGCGTTCGGGTTGAGGCTGCCTTCGCGGGCGGCCTCGCGGGCGGCGTTGTTGACCAGGACGTCGTTGTTGATCGCCCAGCCGAAGTCGACCGCCCCGAACACCAGGGTCACGAACGGCAGGACGACGAGGGCGAACTCGACTGCCGAGGCTCCACGCTCGTCCTTGGTCCGGCTGCGTCGGATCGACATCTTCTGCTCCCCTCATCGACTGCTCGGTCGTGACGAACCGACGGGTCGGAGCCGCTCCCCTAGGCGGCACCGACCCGTCGGCAGCTGGCGTCGCTGTCGGTCAGGGCGCGAGCTCGGTGTTGATTTTGCCGAACGCGGTGTTGATGTAGCCGCCGAGCAGGCCGACGGCGACGACGATGACGGCCGCGATGAGGGCGACGAGCATGCCGTACTCGACGGCGGTCGCGCCGCGCTCGCCGCGCTCGGCGTGCTTCTGCTTGAGGTCGCTGACGAGCATCAGGGTCATCAGCTGGAGCTTCTCGATCATCGGAGTTTCCCTTCGTGACGGTGACCGGTGACCGGTCCCTTCCGAACCCCCCACCGGGGTCCTTCCTGACCTCAATGCTCCGGCGGTTCGCGCGGCCGTGGGCACGACCTTCGTCTCGACCGGCGTAGTCATTTCGGGCCATATCGGAGGCGCGTCGAGGGGTCGCGTCGTCCGGACAGCATCGAGCCGCGGGTCCGGCAGGGACCCGCGGCTCGACGGGGGGTTCGGGTTCAGCCGGCGATCGGCACCGGCGCCATGAGCAGGCCCAGGCGCAGCCCGACGGCGAGCGCCTCGGTCCGGCTGGTGACGCCGAGCTTGCGGTAGACGTGTCCGAGGTGGAGCTTCACCGTGGACTCGGCGAGATGGAGCCGGCGCGCGACCTCCACGGTGCGGAGCCCGTCCGCGACCAGCCGCAGCACTTCCAGCTCGCGCCCGGAGAGCCGGGACGTGGTCGACTCGGCCCGGCGCATGAGGGCACCGGCCAGCCCGGTGCACAGGAAGCTCCGGGGCGAGCGGGCCGCGTGGCGGGCGGCCCCGACGATCTCCTCGACGCGTGACTCCTTGCCGAGGAACGCCGAGGCGCCGGCATCGAGCGCCGCGAAGATCTGCGGATCCCCTGCATGCAGGGTGAGAACGATGACCCCGGCGGAGGCGCTGTCCTGGCGTACGGCTTGGACGACCTCCAGGCCGCTGCCGTCGGGCAGCTGCAGGTCGGTCAGGACGACGTCGGGCCGGAGCACCGACCACCGGGACACGGCGTCTTTCACGGTGGCAGCCTGGCCGACCACCTCGAAGCCCCCCGCACGCTCGAACGCGTGGACGAGCCCCTGCCGAACCAGGTCGTGATCATCGACGAGCAAGACGCGGACGGTCATGGCCGTCTCCTTCCGTAATGGGTGCGTACATGACCCCGGCGAGATGAAGGCGCACGATCGTGCCGCCATCTCGTCGAGGGCCGAGCTCGAGGTCCGCGCCGATCCGCTCGGCACGCTCGCGCATGCCTCGCAGTCCGAAGTGGCCCTCGCGCGGAGCGACGTGCCCGATCCCGTCGTCCTCGACCAGCAGCAGCAGCTGCTGGGCGTCAGTGGTGAGTCGCACCCAGACGTTGATCGCGTGGGCGTGCTGTCGCACGTTGGCGATCGCCTCCTGGGCGACTCGGTACACCTCCTGTTCGACCTCGCGTGACCGGCGTGGCCCACGCTCGTCGAGGTGGAGGTGGATGCGGAGGTCGGAGCGACCGCGGACCTCGTCGGCGTACGACGAGAGGGCGGCCGACAGGCTGGTGCACGCACCGGGATCAGGTCCGGGCTCGTCGCGCAGCTCGGTCAGCGAGAGACGCAGCTCGAGCGCCGCCCGGGTGACCTCGTCGCGCAGGGTCAGCAACCCGGCGCGCACCGCGTCGCTGCCGGCCAGGGCTGCGACCTCGTCGACCAGGTAGCCGAGCAGCACCAGCTGCTGACCCACGCCGTCGTGGAGGTTCCGAGCGACCCGCCGCCGCTCCTCGGTGACGGCGTCGATCCCGGTCACTAGAACACCTCGACGATCTGGAGCGCGGCGGGGCCGAGCACGATGATGAACAGGCACGGGAGGATGCACAGGACCAGCGGGATCATGATCTTCACCGGCACCTTCTGCGCCTTCTCCTCGGCCGCCTGCCGACGCCGGACCCGCATCTCACGGCTCTGGATCCGCAGGACCCGTCCGATCGGGACGCCGAGCTGGTCGGCCTGCACCATCGCCTGGCAGAACGCGCGCAGCTCCTTGATCGTGCTGCGCTCCCCCATCGCCCGCATCGCGTCCATCCGCCCGACGCCGAGCTGCATCTCCTGCAGCAGCCGGGCGAACTCCTGGGCCAGCGGGCCCGTGGTGTTGCGGGCGACCTTCATGACCGCTGCGTCGAAGCCGAGACCTGCTTCGACCGAGATCGTCAGCAGGTCGAGCGCGTCCGGGAGCGCACGCCGCATCTGGGTCTCGCGCTTCTCCCCGGCGTTGTAGAGCAGCAGGTCCGGCACCACGAACCCGAGGGCCGCGGCTGCCGCAGCGACGGCGACCACCCGGACCGGCCCGTAGCCCTCGGACAGCCCGTAGAGCAGGGTCAGCCCGCCGAGGATGCCGAGCGCGACGACCTTGAGGCCCAGGATTCGCTCGGCGTCCCAGCCGAGGGGGTTGCCGGCGATGTCGAGGCGGCGCTGGAGGCGATCCTCGGCGCCGGCCCGTGAGAGCTTGCGGCCGAGGCCCGCGAAGCGAACGGCGTACGGCGCGAGCACCCGGCGCACGAAGGACTCGTCCACGGGGACTTTCGTCGGGAATGGTCCCGAGCGCCCGGATCGCCGCGAGGGAGGACGCGGCGGCCCGGCGCTCGGGCGTGATCACACCGATCACGGACAGGGCCAGCGTGACGCCGGTGAGGACCAGCAGGCCGCCGCAGAGCAGCAGGAGCGTGGGAGACATCTCAGACCTCCACCTTCACGATGCGCGCCATCAGCCAGGCGCCGCCGACGAGCAGCACCACGGCGATGCCGAGCAGCAGGCCGCCGACGAGCTCGGTGTAGAGCGGCCGGATGAACGCGGGGTTGGCGATCTGGAGGTATATGAACATCACGATGGGGAGCGCGCCGAGGATGTACGCCGAGAGGCGGCCCTCCGCGCTCAAGGTGCGGACCTGGCGGCGGACGTACTCGCGCTCGCGCAGCGTTTCGGCGACGGTCAGCAGCACCTCGGCGAGGTTCCCGCCGACCTCGCGCTGGATCCGGATCGCCATGACGACCCAGGCGAAGTCGACGCTTCCCATGCGGGCGGCGATCCCGTCGAGGGCGTCGTCGAGGTTGACGCCGAGCCGTTGCTCGACCAGGGCCCGGCGCAGCTCGCCGGCGATCGGATCCTGACCGTCGCGGACGACGGTGTCGATCGCCTGTCCTACCGAGAGGCCGGCCGTGAGGCTGTTCGCGATGATGGTCAGGGTCTCGGGCAGCTGTGCGCCGAACGCCGCGAGCCGTCGGTGGTGCCGGATCCGTAGGTACGCGAGCGGAGCACCGGCACCCACGACCAGGAGGGTCACGGCCAGCAGCGGTCCGCCGACCACCAGACCGACCAGGGTGAGCACCGCGGCGAAGCCTGCGTGCAACAGCACGAACTCGGCCGGCCGCACGGCGAGCCCGGCGCCGGCGAGCCGACGGGCGAGCCGGGCCTCGAGGTCGTCGGGGACTATCGCTCCTGCCACCGCAGCGGCCGCGCCGCGGACGCCTTCACGGTGGCCGGTCACTTCGCCGAAGTAGGTCGCCAGCCGACGGTCCGCTGCTGGGGCCGGCCGGCCCAGGAGCACGGTGGCGATCGCGAGGGCGATGCCGGCACCCACAGCGAGGGCGCCCAGCAGCACCGGGCCGGGGGCGGAGGTGAGGTCGGACAGGCCGGTCATGCCGCCACCCCGTCGCGGAAGACGGCCGGGTCGACGTAGACGTTGCGGTCCGCGAGCCGGTCGAGGAGGCGGGGTCGGAGCCCGGTCGGGCGGAGCCGCCCGCGGGCGGCGCCGTGCTCGTCGTACCCGGCGGCGAAGTCGAAGAGAAAGACGTCCTGGAGGGTGATGATGTCGCCCTCCATGCCGACGATCTCGGTGATCGCGATGACCTTCCGGCTGCCGTCCTTGAGGCGGACCTGCTGGACGACCAGGTCGATGGCGCTGGAGGCCTGCTCACGGATGGCGCGCACGGGCAGCTCCATCCCGGCCATCATCACCATCGTCTCGACGCGGGCGAGAGCGTCGCGCGGAGAGTTGGCGTGCACCGTGGACAGCGAGCCGTCGTGGCCGGTGTTCATCGCCTGGAGCATGTCCAGCGCCGCCGCGTCGCGGATCTCGCCGACCACGATGCGGTCGGGCCGCATCCGCAGCGCGTTGCGCACCAGGTCGCGGATGGTGATCGCGCCCCGCCCCTCGACGTTCGCGGGTCGCGACTCGAGCCGCAGCACGTGTTCCTGGTCGAGCCGGAGCTCGGCGGCATCCTCGACGGTCACGATCCGCTCGTCGGCCTCGATGAAGGACGACAACACGTTGAGCGTGGTGGTCTTGCCTGCGCCGGTGCCGCCGGAGACCAGGATGTTCATCCGTCCCCGCACGCACGCCGACAAGAGGTCGACGGCCGCGGCGGTGAGCGATCCGGACTCCACCAGGTCCTGCGCCGTCAGGGCGTCCGCGGCGAACTTGCGGATCGTCAGCATCGAGCCGTCCAGCGCCAGGGGCGGGATCACTGCGTTCACCCGGCTCCCGTCGGGCAAGCGGGCGTCGACCATGGGGCTGGTCTCGTCGACGCGGCGCCCGACCCGGGCGACGATCTTGTCGATGGTGCGCCGCAGGTGGGCCTCGTCGTTGAACGCCGCGTCGACCCGCTGCAGCCGCCCGGCGCGTTCGACGAAGATGTCCGCCGCGCCGTTCACCATGACCTCGGAGAGGTCGGGGTCACGCAGGTAGGGCTCGAGCGGTCCGTAGCCGAGGATGTCGTCTGCGATCTCCTGGACGAGCCGGGTACGGTCGGCCGCCGACATCGGCTGGTCGGATCCGGCCACAGCAGTCTGCAGCGCGGTCCGTACCAGCTGCTCGAGATCGGCCTGGGTCTTGGTCGCGTCGTAGAGCTGGGGCCCGAGGTCGCTGACCAGCTGGGCGTGGACCAGGCGCTTGAGATCGGCGAACGGGTCACGCAGGACGTGCCGGCCGCCCGCGTTGGCGTTCGACGACGAGCCGTCGTCGTCCGACGTCGTCGCGCGATCGCGCTGGTGGTGGGCCTCGATGAGCCTGCTCGAGAGTGCCATCTCATGCCGCCTTCCGGGTGCGTCCGCCGCGGCGCGAGCGACCGCGCTTCCGGGCCCGCCCCGGGAGGGCGACGTCGTGCGACACCTGGCTTGCGAGCGAGGCGATCGCCTTGCTGACCGGGTGCCCGCCGTTCGAGCGGACGAGTGGCACGCCGCGGTTGACGGCGACCAGGACGTCGCGGCTGGACGGGATGGTGACCGCCGCAATGATGCCCAGGGTCTTCTCGACCTCGCCGACCGTGAGCCCGACGCGGGGGTCGGCCCTGTTGACCGCGAGTCGCCACAGGTCGCGCGGGTAGTTGAGGAGGTCCAGGGTGCCGACCGCCAGTTTGAGGTTCTTCAGCGACGGCATGTCGAGGGTGCCGATGAGGATCAGCAGGTCGCTGTGGTCGAACGCCTGGAGCGCATAGTCGTCGAACGAGCCCGAGGTGTCGACCACGACCACGTCGAACATGCCCTTGAGCTGGTCGAGGACCGGACCGATCGCGGACACCTCGACCGTGGCGCCGAGGTGGATCGGAGCCGGTAGGACCGACAGCTTCGGCGAGTGCACGGTCAGCAGTGACTCGAGGGCGCTGACGTCCAGGTTTCCGCGGAATCGTTCCAGGTCGGCCAGGGTGTGCTGCGGGGTGATCGACAACATCAGCGAGTCCGAGCCGCCTTCGATGTCGAGGTCGACCAGGCAGACCCGGTGTCCGAGGTCGGCGAGCGCGGCGCTGAGGTTGGTGGAGACGAAGCTCTTCCCGACACCGCCCTTGGCGGAGAACACGGTCAGCAGGCCACCGGGCGCACCTTCCGCAGAGCTGTCGGCACCGATCATCGCGCGGGCCACCGTCTGTGCCCTCCGGACGGCGTGGCCCAGGGCTGCTGCATCGTCAACCGTCACGACCTCGCGGACACCGGCGCGCATCGCGCGCGGGAGGACGTCGCCGTCGACGACGGTGCGAACCAGGACCACGCCGAGAGTCGGACGATCGACGCGGAGCTGCTCGGCGATGCCGAGCGCCTCCTCGACCGGCACCGACGGACCGAGCACCAGTGTCTGCTCGCCTGCGTCCTTGTCGAGGTGACCCGAGAGCTGTTCGGGGGTGGGCAGCACTGACGCCGAACCGGGCACGGCCTGGCGGATCTGCTCAGCAAGGGCCTGGTCGGGTTCGACGATCGTGGTCATGACACACCCCGGAGGATCTCGGGCGCGATGTCGGCTGCGGTGATGCCGGGCCGATCGACGACCCGGGTGTCCTCGGTGCGGAGGGCGAAGGTCAGGTCGCCGTTGCGCGAGGCGTAGATGACCTCCTCGGCCTGGGCCTGGTTCACCGCGATCGTGAGGATGGTGCGCGGAACCTGCTCGGTGGTCTCGGTGCCGTCGTCATCGGTGGTGGTGCTCGACGTAACCGATGTCGTCCCGACGCCGAGGACCTGAACCTTCGGGAGCATCAGTCGGGTCAGTGGCGCGAGCCTCCGCGTGGAGCCGTCCTCCAGGTACAGCTCGGGGTCTCCGGACATGAAGATCGCGACCCACGAGCCCGGCTGGACGAACCCGGCAACCCGCTCGGGGTCGGTGAGCTCGACGCTGATCGCCATCCGCCCGCCAGGAATGCCGAGCACCTCCTCAGACCCTGGGTCGCCGAACTGGGCAGAGATGAGCTGCTGCCCGGGGTAGATGTTCCCGATCGCCACCAGGTCGTCGACGGCGTCGGTCGACCTCAACGCCTGGGCGGACAGGTCGTCGCGGACGACCTCGAGCTCCTCGATCTTCCCGGCGTCGAGTGCGTGTCGCACGGTCTCGCCCGGCTCGATGACCTCGGTGGCAGCAAGGACGGTGATGCGTTGCTGGCCGTCGGCCGCCCGGGCGTCGACGCCCTGGACGTACACCACCAGCATCGTGGCCCCGATGGCCGCGATCGCGACGGCGACCAGCAGGAGAATGGATCGTCGAGCCATGGTCGTGCCCCCTCTTCCGTGTCGTGGGTGGCGGCGCGGTGCGTTTGTGGCTTGGGCCGCATGCCCACCTGGATGCAGCGAGAAGGTAGAAGTCGGAAGTTCCGCTCCGCTCAGGCGCCCATTGCGGGCCTACCTAAAACTGGGGAAGGACACCGTGACGGTCTGGACAGCGCGCTAGACCGGTGGTTCTAGACCACTGGGGGATGGAGCGGCGGAGTCCGTCAGCCCGCACTGTCCACCCGGAACGGGTGCTCGGACAGTTCCGGTCGACACCCGGCACTCATGGCCAGGGCAACCGCTGACAGCTGAGAGCAGACGCCGAGCTTCTTGAAGATGGAGCGGATCTGCGTGCGGACCGTCGCCTCCGACACGAAGCTCAGCCGGGCGATCTCGGACGGCGAGCGGCCGCTCATCATGACCAGCAGGATCTCGCGCTCCCGCGTCGAGAGCTGCGCGAGGTTGTGGAGCGCGGCCTCTCCGGCGGGGTCACTCGTGGAGCGCTTGACGGCCCGAAGCCGAGCGACCTCGTCGGGCGGCATCGCGGGCTCGCGGGCGGCGACGCGGGCGATCACGTTCACGACGCGTTGCAAGCCGACGTCGGAGTTGAGTGCGGCCTCGGCACCTCGCCGGAGGAAGTCGCCCAGCCGAGCGTCGTCCCCGTGGTCGGTGAGCACGATGGTGACCACCCCAGCCCTCGAGAGCTCCTCGATCGGCAGGTCCTGGTCGGCGATGACCAGGTCGAGGTGCAGCAACGCGACGTCGGGCCGCGTGCTGAGGACCGCGGTAGCGACCGTCGTCCGCGAGGAGCCTTCGTCGACCACGACCGCGAGCGGCTCGCAGAGCCGGCGAAAAACGACCTCGAAGGTCTCTGCCACCAGCGTGAACTGCTCCACGACGGCCACCCGGACCCGTCGAGGCCGCCCCGCGCCGACGCCTGTTGCTTCGTCGAACCTCTTGCTCGAAACCGTCATCATGCCCCCCCGGGCGACGACCCACTGCGGTCCGTAGTTTCAACGGCCACAGAGCTGCTCATACCTGTCGACCCGAGGTCTTCCAGAGTAGGGACGCAATGGGCGCCATGGACCTTCGGAATCGGTTGCGTCGAATCCAGGGCGTCGTCTGAGCGCGAAACTCACCCCTTCGGGTGATGATGATCCACCCGAGCACAGGACTGGCGCTGGTGCCCAGAAGCTTCGAACAACCGATTCCGTAGGTCCTCTGACGCAGAGTTGCGCCATGCAGAAGGCTCCGGACTGTGGCACGGTGCGGGGCCTTCCTCAGGTGTGGCCGGCGATTGCCGTGACGCCCCAACTCCGGGAGACTCGAACGAGGTCGTCGCGGCGTCCCGAGTTTCCGGCGGCTGGGAGTGACGCAGTGGTCGAGAGAACACCTCGCCCGGAGCGAGACAAGGTCAGTGCCGAGGAGCCCGAGCGGCTCCGACGGGACCTCGACGCCCTGAGGGATCAGTTCGATGCTGCCGACGAGGTCCTCTCCGCCATCGGCCGCTCGGCCTCTGACCCGGAGACCGTCCTGACGACCATCGTCGAGAGCGCTCGGCGCCTCTGCCGATCCGACGCCTCCCATCTCTACCTCCTCGAAGAGGGCGTCTACCAGCTGATCAAGTCGACGGGACTCACCGAAGAGTCGATCAGGTTCATTGCCGAGCATCCGATGCCGGTCGATCGCGACACCCTCATCGGCCGGGTCGGGCTCGACCGCAGGACCCAGCAGATACCGGACGTGCTGGCCGATCCCGAGTACGGCAGGCACGACCTCCAGCGGGTCGCCGGCTTCCGGACGAGCATGGGCGCCCCGATGCTGCTCGACGACCAAGTCGTCGGCGCGCTCACTCTCTGGCGTAACGACGTCCACCCGTTCGACGAGCGGGAGATGGCCATCGTCAGCGCGTTCGCTGGACAGGCCGCGATGGCGGTCAACGGCGTGAAGCTGGTCCAGCAGTTGGAGTCTCGCAGCGCCGAGCTCGCGAACAAGGTCGCCGAGCTGGAGGCGCTGCGCGAGGTCGGCGAAGCAGTGGGCTCGAGCCTCGATCTCGACCACGTCCTGTCGACCATCGCCATGCATGCCGTCAAGCTCTCCGGAACGGACGGCGGCTCGATCATGGAGTACTCCGAGCCGGATCGCTGCTTCACGGTGCGGAGCACCTACCGGACCGACCCTGAGGTGGTGGACCAGCTTCGCTCCGTTCGGATCGACCTCAACGAGACGCTGGTCGGGCGAGCCGCGCGAGAGCGTCGTCCCATCGCGGTCTCCGACCTCGACACCGTGGACCTCGACCCCCACCTCCAGATCCTTCACGACGCCGGATGGCGATCGCTGGTCGCCGTACCCATGCTGCGCGAGACCCAGGTCGTCGGCTCCCTGATCGTGCGTCGGAAGCGGACAGGCGGCTTCACCGACGAGACCCTCGACCTGCTGGAGACGTTCGCGAGCCAGTCGGCGCTTGCCCTGGTGAACGCCCAGCTGTTCCGCGAGCTCAAGGAGCAGAGCGTCGAGCTGCAACTGGCCAGCCGGCACAAGTCCGAGTTCCTGGCGAGCATGTCCCACGAGCTGCGCACCCCCCTGAACGCCGTCCTCGGCTTCTCCGAGGTCCTGCTGGAGGGGATGTTCGGCGACATCAACGAGCGCCAGGAGGAGTACCTCCGCGACATCCACGGGTCGGGCAGGCACCTGCTGGAGCTGCTCAACGAGATCCTCGATCTGTCCAAGGTCGAGGCGGGGCGAATGGAGCTCGAGTACTCGTCCTTCGACCTTCGTGGGTTGCTGGAGACCGCCGTGTCCATGCTCCGCGAGCGGGCCGCAGCCCACGTGATCGACGTCGGGATCGAGATCGAGGGCGACGTGACCGGGCTGTACTCCGATGAGCTCCGCGTCAAGCAGGTTCTCCTCAACCTGGTCACCAACGCGATCAAGTTCACCGGCGACGGTGGCTCAGTGGTGGTGCGCGCGGTGCGGGACGGGGCGGAGGTTCTCATCACGGTGACCGATACCGGGATCGGCGTGCCCGAGGCGGACCGCGAGCGGATCTTCGAGTCCTTCCAGCAGGGGGGACGCGGTAGCTCTCGCGAGGAAGGCACCGGGCTCGGCCTGACCTTGTCGCGGCGCCTCGTCGAGCTGCTCGGTGGCCGCATGTGGCTGGAGAGCGAAGTCGGCCGGGGCAGCACCTTCGGCTTCGCACTGCCCGCGCGTCAGGCCGAGCGGGCCGAGCGGGCGCGGGCCGACGATGGCGAGGCGCCGCCGACGGGCGGCGAAGTCGTCGTCATCGAGGACGACCGTCCGTCGTTGGACCTGTTCAGCGCCTACCTGTCCGGTGCCGCCCTGAAGGTCACGCCCGCTCGGGACGGTCAGTCCGGGCTCGCGGCGGTACGCCGGACCCGGCCGGACGCAGTGCTGCTCGACATCCGGCTGCCCGGCATCGACGGGTGGGCGGTGCTGAAGGCCCTCCAGGCGGAGCCCGAGACCCGCGACATCCCCGTGATCGTGGTGTCGATCGTCGACGAGCGGGCGCGCGGCGCCGCGATGGGCGCCGCTGGTTACCTCGTCAAGCCCATCGGCCGGGACGAGCTGCTGTCTGCGTTGGCTGCCGTCGGCGCTCCCGTGCAGGCACGCAATTCCGCGCGCGCGGTCGAGGAGGCGACATGACCCGCAGTCGCATCCTGGTGGTCGAGGACAACCCCAAGAACCTGAAGCTCGTGCGGGACGTGCTGACCCACTCCGGCTACGAGGTGATCGAGGCGACCTCGGGAGAGGACGGTGTCCGGCTGGCGCACGAGAAGGCGCCGGACCTGATCCTCATGGACCTACAGCTCCCGGGGATCGACGGCGCGGAGGCCCTCCGCCAGATCCGAGTGAGCGAGGCCAGCTGGGTCCCGGTGGTCGCCGTCACCGCGTTCGCCATGAACGACGACCGCACCCGGGCCTTTGAGTCGGGCTTCGACGGCTACGTCGAGAAGCCGATCAGCGTGCGCACCTTCCTCCAGCAGGTCCGTGATTTCCTCAAGCTAGGCGGTGCGACATGACCGAGATCTCTTCCGTGAAGCCACGCGTCCTCGTCGTCGACGACCAACCCGCGAACATCAGATTGCTTGAGGCGATTCTGGAGCCTCGTGGGTACGACGTCCGCACCGCGTCGTCCGGGGCGGACGCGCTGGCCGCAATCGAGGCCGACGACACGGACCTGGTCCTCCTCGACATCGTCATGCCGGGCATGGACGGCTACGAGGTGTGCCGGGCGATCCGGGAACGACCGGCCACGGCGTACCTGCCCGTCGTGATGGTCACCGCGAGCGGCGACGAGCAGAAGATCCAGGCGCTCGAGGCGGGAGCCGACGACTTCCTGACCAAGCCGATCAACAAGAGCGAGCTACTGGCGAGGGTGGCCTCGTTGGCCCGGATCAAGCGCTACCAGGACACCGTCAAGCGTCAGTCCGACGAGCTCGCCGCATGGAACCAGGAGCTGGAGGCCCGGGTGGCCGAGCAGGTGTCCCAGATCGAGCGGATGGGTCGGCTGCGCCGGTTCCTCTCACCCCAGCTGGCCGAGCTGATCGTCGACTCGGGCGACGAGTCGTTCCTCGAGAGCCACCGGCGGGAGATCGTCGTCGTGTTCTGCGACCTGCGCGGGTTCACCCCGTTCGCCGAGGCGAGCGAGCCCGAAGAGGTGATGGGTGTCCTCGAGGAGTACCACGCCGCGTTGGGTGACCTGATCTTCCGCTTCGAGGGCACGCTCGAGCGGTTCGCCGGCGACGGCCTGATGGTCTTCTTCAACGATCCGGTCCGCTGCGACGACGGTCCGGCGCGTGCGATCCGGATGAGCGTCGCGATGCGAGCCCGCGTGCGCGGACTGGCGGAGTCCTGGGCCCGGCAAGGGCACGACCTCGCGCTGGGCATCGGCGTCGCCCAGGGCTACGCCACGTTGGGCAGGATCGGTTTCGACGGCCGCCACGACTATGCGGCGATCGGGAGTGTGACCAACCTGGCTTCCCGCCTCTGCGACGAGGCAGATCCGTGGCAGATCCTGGTCACCGAGCGTGTCTTCGCAGCCGCAGGCCCCGTCGCGGTGGGTGAGGACGCCGGCACCCGCGAGCTGCGCGGGTTCAGCCGGAACGTCCATGTCTACGACATCAAGGGGATCGACAACGCAAGGACCGTGTCATGAGCGGCGATCTCTGGACCGCGCCGGTCTCGGCGGCCGACGTGTTGTCCAGGCTGGACGAGGACGAGCGATACCGCCGCTTCGACCTGTTGCAGGCACGGATGGGAGGTATTTGGGAGGCGATGCGCCTCAACCACGACGACGAGTCGGTCGTCGTGATCCCCTCGATCACCCTCGACCGAGCAGTCGCGTCGAGCGGAAGCATGTCCCAGTCGTACGAGGAGCGGTTCCTGTTCCTGCTGATGCTTCTGCGCCAACCCAGGCTGCGGATGGTCTACGTCACGTCGCTCCCCATCGCGCCCGAGATCATCGAGTACTACCTCGCCCTACTCCCCGGCGTCATCCCCAGCCATGCACGATCCCGTCTGTCCCTGGTAGCGGTGAACGACGCGTCCCCGCGTTCGTTGAGCGAGAAGCTCCTGGAGCGGCCGCACATGCTGGCGCGGATCGCTGCGGTGATCCCGAACCGGGAACGCTCGCACCTGGTGCCCTACAACACCACCGAGCTCGAGCGCGACGTCGCCCTGTCCCTCGGGATCCCGATGTACGGAGCCGACCCGCGGCTCGCACCACTCGGCTCCAAGACCGGCTGTCGCAGGATGTTCGCCGACATCGGTGTCCCGCACCCGCTGGGTTCGGAGAACCTGCGCACCCTCGAGGACATGGTCGATGCCGTCGTCGGCATGCGGGCCGAGCGGCCGACCATGGACAGCGCCATCATCAAACTCAACGAGGGGGTCTCCGGGCAGGGCAATGCGGTCGTGCGGCTGGCTGGTCTGCCCGCACCCGGCTCCACGGACGAGCGAGCCGCCGTCCTGGACCGCCTGCGGAAGATGGAGTTGGAGTCGTCGACGACCCCGCTCGAGGTCTACCTCGCCAAGTTCCAGGAGGGCGCGGGGATCGTGGAGGAGCGCATCACGGGCGAGGAGATCCGCAGCCCCAGCGTTCAGCTGCGTGTCCTGCCGGACGGCAACGTCGAGCTCCTGTCGACGCACGACCAGCTGCTGGGGGGCGCGAGCGGACAGAGCTACCTGGGCTGCACGTTCCCGGCGGCTCCCGAGTATGCCCGGGCGATCACCCAGCACGCCGACACGATCGGGCAACACCTGGCCCGCCAGGGCGCGCTGGGCCGGTTCGCCGTCGACTTCGTCGTGGTTCGCGCGACGAGCGGCGAGTGGACGCCGTATGCCATCGAGCTCAACCTGCGCAAGGGTGGGACCACCCACCCGTTCCTCACCCTGCAGTTCCTGACCGACGGCCGCTACGACCCGGTGACCGCGCTCTTCCTCACGCCCCGGGGGCATGAGAAGCACCTGGTGGCGACGGACCACCTCGAGTCCGGGCTGCTCCGCGGACTGGCCGTCTCCGACCTGTTCGACATCGTGGCCCGACACGGCCTCCACTTCGACCAGTCCCGGCAGGTCGGCATCGTCTTCCACATGATCAGCTGCCTGACCGAGCACGGGCGAATCGGCCTCACGGCAGTCGGCGACACCCCGGCCGAGGCGGGTCGGCATTACCGCGACGCCGAGCGGATCCTGCTGGAGGAGGCACGGCGCGCTCTGGAGGAGTCCCCTCTGCCGGTCTGAGATGGAGAAGCAGCGGATCTGGTACGTCGCGTACGGCTCCAACCTGGCGATGGCCCGGTTCCGTTGCTACCTGTCCGGCGGGCGCCCGGACGGCGCATCTCGCGACTACTCCGGCTGCCGAGACGCCAGCGAACCCGCCCGGACCGTGGGCGTCGAGGTACCCGGCACGCTCGCGTTCGCCGAAGAGTCGGGAGTGTGGGGCGGCGGGATGGCGTTCTACGACAGTGCGGGAGCCGGCGTCGTGGCGTGCCGTGCCCACCTGATCACGGCCGAGCAGTTCGCCGATGTCGTGGCCCAGGAGCTCCGTCGACCGCCCGGAGGGGAGTTCGCCCACGACCTGGCCGGGCTCCTGCCCGACGTGGAGTCCATGGTCACCACCGGGCCCGGTCGGTACGAGACGGTGATCCGGCTCGGCGAGCTCGACGACGTCGCGATGTTCACGATCTCCAACCACGACGTCGGGAGCCTGCCGCTGGCGGCGCCGACGGCGCCGTACCTCCGCTGGATCTCGGTCGGTCTCGGCGAGTCACACGGGTACGACGCAGCCCGGATCGCCCGCTATCTGGTCCGTGCGCCTGGGATCAGCGGCGCGTGGTCCGAGGCCGAGATCCTGGCGATTGCCGAGACCGCAGGCGCACCGGCCTGAGGAGCCGGTGTGGCAGGTGCCGGACGGAGGCTCGGTGTCCGAGGCCGTTGGACCCGGTGACCTCGAGGGTCAGGGTGTGGCCCTGTTGACCGGCGGTGGGCGTGATGGAACGTCAGGACCGCATATGGCGCCTACCCGGTCAGGAGCTGTCGGGTCGCGTGAGCGTCTGTGCGGTCGGCGTCGTCGACGAGGTGCGCGATACCCGGCGCGAGGGCGTCGGGGCAGGGAGTGCTGCTACTCGTCCATCTGGGTGGCCGGATCCAACGTCTCGGTGTGGGTGCGCGTGGAGCGGCGGGCGGTCCGAGGAGTTCCGCCAAAGGACATGCAAGATTCGGGTTGGGACGACCCCAGCCGCCAATGAGTGAGCTCGTCTACGACTATGGACCGGCGGCTTGGACTAGCAACGCCAAGCGCCCTTCAACAGCGCCACGTCCGGAGACTGCGTCGCGTCGTCGGGATGTAGCGGCACCAGGAGCGAGAGACAGGCCCAGTCCCGGTCTGCCTCGCCGCGGTCCCAGCGGACGTATCGCTTGCTGACCTCGGTCGTGGAGAAGCTCAGGTAGTGGTTGCCTGGAAGTGCGGACCAGTCGTGGAGGGCGACTCGGACTTCACGACGAGCACTGCCAACTGCCTCAGCATCGGGTCCCAATGACATGAGGCGGAATCGGAGCGGCCCGAGCACCGATGCGTGACGAGACAATGGTCGCGTGTCGTCCTACCAGCGTGACCGTCGTGGGCTCCTGATCAGCGAGCCGTCTCCCAGAAGGGAGCGCAACTCGATCATGGAACTACTCATCCCAGCCGCCTTGCTTCGCGCGGAACCCAGAGGCCTAGCCGAGATCGTCCACGTCTACACAGCACGGAACCGGACCGTCGCTTTCAGCGCGCGTGACCTGCGCTCGCCCGGCATCGCCGCCGCGACGCGGATCGCCCGGGCTGCCGGATTCGCCTGTGTCGTGCGCTCGCCGGGCGGACGGATGGTCGCCTACGACAGCGGAGCGGTGGTCATCGACCACATCACGCACTTCGCCCGGCATGGAAGGACGAGCGCGGCGAGCTTCGCTGAGAACGCAGCCAACCACGTCCGGGTGCTGCGCTCGTTGGGAGACATCGACGCCCGCGTCGGCGAGGTCGAGGGCGAGTACTGCCCCGGGGAGTTCAGCATCAACGTCGCAGGGGTCGCGAAGGTGCTCGGATCCGCACAGCGCGTCGTTGCGGCTGCGGCACTGTTCAGCACGGTGGTTCAGGTGGAGATGTCGGAGCGCGTCCGCCAGGTACTTGTCGCTGTCTCGGCTGCCCTGGACTACCCGCTCCGCGACACGTCGATCGCGGGCCTCACCGACTTCGCAGCGGGCTTGACCGCGTCGGAGGTCGCGGACGCGTTCCGCGCCGACTACCGAGCTCGACTGACCCTCGAAGATGGGGACCTTCCTGAGCCGCTGACCGCTCACGTTGCAGGTGCGACAGACGACGGACTGGGTCTTCCGTTCCGCGTCGATGACTGGGCTCGCGCGCACCCGCTGTCGACCGCCGGGGTCTTCTAGATCTAGAGGCGTTGGCGGAATCCTTCGGCCGCCCGCAGCAGCGCCGGGATGCCGGCCTCGAGCGATGGCCCGAAGGTGGTGTCGCCGGGTCGCTCACCGTTGAGCCAGCGTGCGTAGATCGCTTCGCAGAAGACGGAGGCCTTCCACATGGCCAGTGTCTGATACCAGGCGAGGTAGGACAGGTCGAGCTGGCTGTGCTCTGCGTACTCGCGGACGAGGTCATCGCTGCGCAGGTACCCAGGCTGCGCGGTGACTGGGGTGAGATGGAGCGGGGTGATGATGCTGTTCGGATCCGTGTACGTCGCGGTGAGGTAGCCGAGATCGGCGAGGGGGTCGCCCAGAGTCGCAAGCTCCCAGTCGAGAACGGCGAGCGGGAGCGCAGGAGCGCCCGGGTTGAACATGACGTTCCCGAGCCGGTAGTCCCCGTGGACCACCGACGACGCCTGGCTCTCCGGTCTGTGGTCATCCAGCCAGCAGGCGAGCCTCTCGACCTCGGGAAGGTTCCGGGTGGCGACCAGCTCCCAGACCGCTCGGAAGCGTCGCACCTGCCGTTCGAGATAGCCCTCGGGCTTTCCCAAGGTCGATGCCGGGCCCTCCTCGACGTCAACGGCGTGAAGTCGAGCCAGGGCGCGCACCAGCTTGCGACTGGTCGCTCGGCGTTCGCTGTCGGAGTCGAGTGCGCTGGGGATCTGGTCGGTGATGACCACGCCATCGAGCCAGCTCATCAAGTAGAAGGGCACGCCGACCACCGTCGGGTCCTGGCAGACCGCCAACACCTCGGGCACGGGCACGCCCTCCGCCCGCAGGATCAGCTGGATGTTGGCCTCGCGAACCATGTCGTGAGTCGAGGGCGGGTGTGGTGGTCGCGGGCCGCGCCGGAGAACGAAGTCGTGTCCGCCACGTCGGAGACGGTAGGTGATGTTCGACTGGCCGTCGCCGACTCGCTGCCACGCGATGGGACCGGCGCCGATGCCGCGCTCGTCAAGGAATGCACCAAGGCGGTCGAGCACCAACAGGGGTGGCAACCGGTTGCCCGCCAGGTCCTCGAGCGATGTGACGACCTCGACGCCGTCAGCGACGGTCTGCATCAGCGGACCCTCTCGTCGCTTCTGACGACAGCGTCGCCGAGGCGAGGCTCACCACCCGCGACAGATCCGGCGCGGGTGGCGCTGGCTCGTCGTGCGATTGCCCATTTGTGGGTCTCGTTGGCGCCGTCGTAGATCCGGAACGGACGTACCTCGTTGAGGAACTGGGCGAGTGGCAGGCCGTCCGACACACCATCTCCACCGCACATTTGGACGGCGCGGTCGATGACCCGATAGATCGCCTCGGAGCAGTACACCTTCGCCACCGAGGACATCGCGGACCCAGCCTTGGGCTCGGTCTCGAGGAGGTGAGCGGTCTTGGTGATGATGGCGTCGGCAGTCTCGATGTCGATGACGGACTCGGCGATCAGGTTCTGGGCCAGTCCCAGGTCCTTCAGCGGGTGCCCGAACAGTTCCCGGGTCTCGGCTCGGTCCAGGGCGA
Source organism: uncultured Actinomycetota bacterium (assembly GCA_963716655.1). Classification (GTDB taxonomy): domain Bacteria; phylum Actinomycetota; class Actinomycetes; order Propionibacteriales; family Nocardioidaceae; genus Nocardioides. The sequence goes on from CAVQTV010000004.1 coordinate 210,329, forward strand.
TGTCGAGGGAGCGTCGAGCCAGTCCTAGCCAGCGCATGCAGTGTGTGAGCCGGGCTGGGCCGAGCCGGACCTGGGCGTAGGCGAATCCTCGCCCGACCTCTCCCAGGACCGCGTCGTCAGGAACTCCGACGGCGTCGAAGTACAGGTGCGGGTGGCCGCCGTCGATGTATCGGTCGATGGTGTGGATCGACTCGCCGATGCGGACGCCCGGGGTGTCCATGGGCACCAGGAACATCGTGGCTCCCGCCGGCGCCTCGCCGTCGGCCTCGGTGGCAGCCATGACGATGCAGAACCCAGCACCGACGGCTCCGCTGACAAACCGCTTGTGTCCCTGGATCACCCAGCCCCCCGGGATTCGGGTCGCGACGGTCTTGAGGGCATTCGGGTCCGAGCCCGCGCCCGGGTGCGGTTCGGTCATGCCGAAGCACGACCGGACCTCGCCCGACGCCAGCGGCGCAAGGTAGCTCTGCTTCTGCGCCGGAGTGGCGATCACCTTCAGCATGTGCATGTTGCCCTCGTCGGGGGCCATGCAGTTCAGGACGCTCGGGCCGATCGGCGAGTACCCGGCCTCCTGGAAGACCGGTGACCACCACTGGATCTCCAGCCCTTGCCCGCCGAGGTCCTTTGGTACGTGCGGTGCGAACACCCCGCCGTCCTTCGCCGCTGACTGCAGCTCGGCGCGCACCTCAGGATCCAGTCGTTCGCCGGGCACCGGCTCTCGCGCCATTACGGTCTCGCGGATGAACGCTCGTGTGCGAACTCGAAGGTCTTCGACGTGGTCAGGCCAGGCGATTGGGGGCACGGGTCGTCCTCTCGTACGGAAGGTGGGTGGTGCGCTCGGTCAGGACAGCTCTGCCGCGACGCGCAGGCCGGAGCGTGTGGCTCCTTCGAGCCCGCCCGGGCCGACGCGGTCGTCGGTGTGCTCGCCAGCGAAGTAGACCTTCTCGCCCAGCGAGCGCTGGACATCGGGAAGGACCCGGGTGCGCTGGTCGCCGAGAGGAGCGCGGACGATGACTCGGCTGAGCGGGTCACGCGTCCACGAGTGGGCGAGCTGACCGACGCGGGTCAGGCTGGTCCCCGCGAGGATGTCCACCGACCGGTCGAAGGCCGCGAAGACCGACTCATCGATCACGTCGGGTTCGGCGTCGCCACCCAGGAGGGACGAGACGCAGGCGGCATCGCCGTCCTGGTGGATGGACTGCTCGACGATCCACGGCGGGATGCCGTCGGTGAAGCACCCCGGACCGACCGACCTGGTCACCAGGTCACGCTCGGCGTACTGCACGATCACCTTGGTCGCTGTGCCGTAGGTCAGCTCGGTGAGCGCGCTGACCTTCTCGGCGGGAAGTGCGGGCCAGAAGCCGATGCTCGTGGTCAGCGGGCCCGGGACGGCGACAACGACCTTGTCCGCCGAGAAGACCTCGTCGTCAGTCTCGACGCGGACGCCCGGCCCTGACCAGTCAAGCGCGCGCACATGCTGGCGGGGGCGGACGTCGAGACCTTCGGCGAGGCGCTTGGCCAGCAGGTCGTTGCCACCCACGATCCGGTACGAGTCGGAGCCGTGGTCGTCGAGCTGGCGAGCGAACTCGGCGGCGTCAGCGTCGCGGAGCGACGTGACAGGCGTGTACTGGGTGTAGGCGGTCAGGAAGGCTCGGATCGTCTGCGGCGCGCTGAGCCTGCTCGTCCACGCCTCGAGGTTCTCGAAGGGGGCCGGCGGGGTCTTGGCGTAGGCGTTCTTCAGCCACCCGGTCACGGCGCGGCGCTCGGCCTCCTGCAGGACGCGACCGTTGAAGAGCATGGGAGGAGCGGCCGGGTCGAAGTAGCCGCAGGCAACGGCGTCGAGCTCGAGGCGCTTGGTCAGCGCCATGACGTTCTCATGGCCGGCGTACATGGTCTCGGCGCCGAGCTCGCCGAACTGGCTGGCGCTCAGCTCGCCGTGCACGCTCCACAGGCGCCCGCCGACCCGGTCGCGGGCTTCGAGCACGACGACGTCGTCGCCCGCCTCGGCTCGCTCACGGGCGGCCACGAGCCCCGAAAGGCCTGCCCCGACGACTACCAACCTCATCAGCCCTCCCGATTGCATGCAGTACTGCATACAGTGGCACATACAGTAGGCTGACGCCATCCTGGATCGTCACTTGGTCTCGAAAGGTTTGCGCTCGATGACAGAGCCTGCACTGTCCCTCACTGATGAAGCGCACCGCAGGATCCGGTCCGACATCATTGCGGGACGGATCCGACCTAACGTCCATCTCGTGGCGTCGGAGCTGGCCAACCAGCTCGAGATCTCTCGCACCCCCGTCAGGGAGGCGCTGCAGCTGTTGGCGAGCGAGGGGCTCGTGATCGGCACCCGTCGCGGGTTCGTGGTCCGCGAGCACTCCGTCGACGAGATCCGGCACATCTACGAGGTCCGAGCCGCCCTCGAGGAGATGGCCGCCCGGCTGGCCGCCGACCGTGCGACCAAGGAGGCCATCGGCGCCCTCGAGGAGCTCGGCGCGCACACCCGGGCGACGGTCGACCAGGCGCGCGACGTCATCGTGGACCTCAACGACGCCTTCCACGAGGCGATCATGGTCGCGGCCGGAAACCCGCGGCTGCGGAGCATCAACCAGCGCAACTCCGAGCACTTCTTCAACTACAACATCGCCAGGCTGTACAGCCATGAGGAAGCGGCCGCGGCCATCGCGGGTCACGCGAAGATCCTCAGCGCCATCAAGAAGCGCGACGGGGCCGCTGCCGCCCGCAGCGCTCGAGAGCACGTCCTGGAGGCGCTCGAGGTCACCCTGCTCAAGCTGCGCTGAGAGCCGTTCGGGTGACCTCGTGCGCCTACGCCGCGCCGAGGTACAGGCGACCCACCGAGGGATCTGCCAGGATCTCCGCCGCAGGTCCCTGCATCGCCAGTTCGCCGGCGACCAGGACCACCCCATAGTCGGAGATCTCCAACGACTGGACGGCGTTCTGCTCGACCAGGAAGACCGTGACTCCGTGCAGGTCGCGGGTGTTGCGTACGGCCTCGAACATGGAGTCCATCATCGCTGGCGACAGGCCCGCAGACGGCTCGTCGAGGAGCAGCGTCGTAGGACTCGTCATCAGCGCCCGGGCGAGTGCCAGCAGTTGCCGTTGACCGCCGGACAGAGACTCGGCGCGCACGCGCCTCTTGGCGGCGAGGTCGGGGTAGGTGTCCAGGAGGTCGGCGATGCGTTGGCGGCGCTGGCCTCGGGGCACCCGGGCGCCTCCGACCTCGAGGTTCTCCATGATGGTCAACGGACCGAAGACGTTGGCGACCTGTGGGACGAACGCGACCTTGTGTTCGATGATGCGGCGATGGGTCGAGGAGCCGGATACCTCTGTGCCGTCGACGATGATGGAGCCCGCTGTGTACGGAGTCTGACCAACGACGGAGCGCAGCAGCGTGCTCTTGCCTGACCCATTCGGCCCGATGACGGTGGCGATTGCCTTGGTCGGGACGTGCACGTCGATGTTGCGGACGACGGGCACGTCCTTCACATACCCGGCCGTCACCCCTCGCAGTTCGATGCTCATGTCACTCCTTCCGCTGGGCGCCTGCGGCGACAGCTGCGCTGCCGCTGCGGCCGAGGTAGGCCTCGAGGACTTCGGGGTGCTCAGCAAGCTCCGAGGGCGGACAGCAGGTGATCATCCGGCCGCGGTCGAGAACGTAGACCCGGTCACAGGTCTCGGTGATGAACCGCATGTCGTGTTCGACGGTCAGCAAGGTGATGCCCTCTGCTTGGAGCTTGCGCAGGTGCTCGGCCAGTTGGACTCGCAGGCTGGGGTTCACTCCTGCTGTTGGCTCGTCGAGCATCAGGATCTTGGGGTCACCCATCAGCGCCATCCCGAGGCTCAGCAGCTTCTGCTGCCCTCCCGACAGCTTGCCTCCGGGATGACTCGCCAAGCCGTCGAGCTTTACCCTCTCCAGGATCGACCACGCCTTGTCTGTCGCCTCGGCCTCCTCCTCGCGGATGCGTCTGCGGTTGAGGAGGGACCAGCGGATGGTCTCGCCGCGCGGGAGCTGGCCACCGGTCAGCATGAGGTCCATGACGCTCATCCGGGTCGGCAGGTGAGCGTGCTGGAAGGTCCGCACGAGGCCGAGCTCGGAGACGTCCCAGGGCTCCTTGCCTGTCACGTCCTTGCCGAGCAGCGTGACCGTGCCGGCATCCGGTCTCTCGAAGCCGGAGGCGACGTTGAGCAGCGTGCTCTTCCCTGAGCCGTTGGGCCCGACGAGACCGACGGACTCTCCCGCCTGGACCTCGATGGAGGCGCCGTCGAGTGCGGCGACCCCGGCGAAGTGCTTCTTGATTCCGTCAACGACGAGCATGAGCGGCCCTCACCTTCTCGGGGACGAGACCTTCGGTTCGCAGGAGGAGGAATCCCAGCAGGACGGCGCCGATGACGAGGATCCGTACTCCGGCGGCCTGGTCGGGCGACAGGGTCATCACGTCGGGCAGGAACCTTGTCCCGTCGTAGAGCACGGTGATGAGCACGGCGCCCACGACGGCCCCGGTCGTGTTCCCGAGTCCGCCCACGACGACCATCGTGAATATCAGGAAGGTCGCGAAGGGCAGCAGCTGAGACGGCCCGATGAACGAGATGTACATCGCGTAGAAGCCCCCGGCGACAGATGCCAGTACTGCCGCAAGGGCCATCACCCGGGCCTTGGCGGTGACCACGTTGTGGCGCAGGCTGGCGGCCAGGTCAGGGTTCTCGCGGATGAGTACGAGGACGCGGCCGAACTGGCTGTTGCGGACCCGGCTCGCGACCAGGTAAGCGATCGCCAGCAGGGCGAGGACCGTGACGAAGGTGAAAACGTCGCGGGTGGTGCCGGACAGGTCGGTCCAGACCCCGGCCACAGCGCTGATGCCTTGCGCTCCGCCGGTGAAGCCGCCCTGGTTGAGCGCGATGAGTCGTATCAGCTCGGCGAGGGCCAGGGTGGCGATCGCCCAATAGTCGCTCGCGAGCGTCCGCCCGAGGCGGCCGACCAGTGCTCCGGCAATCGCGGCCAGGACAGCACCTACAGCGAAGCCCACGGGCCATGGGATGCCGTGGCTGTCGAGAATGGCCACGCTGTACGCGCCGATGCCGACAAAGGCGACCTGCCCGAAGTTCAGCAGACCGGTGACCCCGACCTGGAGGTTGAGGCTGAGTGCGTTGATGGCGTAGACGGCGGCGAGGATGCCGACGCCGAGGAGGTACTCAACCACGACGGACCGTCCTTCCCATGAGGCCTTGGGGGCGTAGCGCGAGCATCACGACCAGCAGGACGAACCCGACGGCCGGTCGGTAGCCGACTGCGAGGTGGTAGGTGCCGCCGAACAGTCCGCCCCAGTCGATCTGGATCACGAGGGACTCCGCGAACGCCAAGGCGTAGGACGCGAGGATGGCGCCGGTCACGGAGCCGAGTCCTCCGACGATGGCGGCCGCGAAGACGGGCAGCATCAGGTTGAACCCGAGCTCGATCCCGACAGAAGAGTCGATCGCGAGGAGGATTCCGGAGGCGGCTGCCAGACCTGTCGAGAGCATCCAGACCACGTCGACGACCCGCTTGCGGTTGAGGCCGGAGACGTCAGCGAGCTCCGGGTTCGCCGCCACCGCACGCACCGCTCGGCCCAGAGAGGTGAACCGCAGCAGCAGGATGAGGGCTGCCAGGAGCACGAGCGAGATCACGACCAAGCGGATCTGGCTCGGCGTGATGAACACGCCGTGGAACTCGGTGCCACGCTCCAGCGGCGTCGGCAGCTGCCGTGGCCTCGAGCCGAACGTCAGCTGCAGGAGTGCCCTGATGACGATCGACAGGGCGAGCGAGCCGATGAGGGCGATCATGGGTCCCGAGCTGAGGAGCCTGCGGAACAGCAGCCTGTACAGCAGTACCGCGATGACCGCGACGATGACCACGCCAAGGACGGAGCTGGGCAGGAGACCCAGCCCCGTCCCAGTGAGGACGACGACCGCGTAGCCGCCGAGCGTGGCGAACTCGACGTGCGCCACATTCGCGAACCGCAGGGTGCCTTGCACCATGGTCAGTCCGACCGCAAGCAGCGCGATGATGCTTCCACGCACTGCTGTGTCCAGAAGAACCTCAGCCATCGTTGCTCCTCAACTCGGTTGTGAGTCGGCCCCTACTCGGGGACGATCTCGCCGTCCTTGACCTCGGCCACGACGTACGGCTGCTCAGAGCGCTGCCCGTCGGCGTCGAAGACGATCGGGCCGGTGGCTCCGTCGTAGGACTTGGAGATCTTGGTCAGGGCAGCCGCGATGGCCTGGGGCTCGGCAGAGCCGGCCTCGTTGATGGCCGCCGCAAGCATCATCACGGCGTCGTATGCGTAGCCGTTGAACGAGGAGATGAAGTTCTCGCCGTACGTCTCCTTGTAGAAGTCGGCGTAGGACTTGCCGTCGGCCGAGGTCGCGTTCACGTCCATCCCGATGCGTCCTTCGACCGACTGCGGGTCGGCGTCGGGGACGTCCTGCGACATGTAGATGTCGAAGACCGGCTTGTCGGTCATGCCGAGCTCGTAGATCTCCTTGTTGATCGTGGTGCCGTCCTTGCCGTACGTGGTCACCACGTACGCGTCGGGGTCTGTGTCCTTGAGACGCCCGAGCTCCTGGCGGTAGTCAGCCTGGCCCTCGGTGTAGAGGCCGGTGGTCGTGACCTCTCCCCCGAGCCCCTCGAACGCCTCGGAGACCGAGTCGACGATGCCGGTGCCGTAGGCATTGTTCGGCGCGAGGATGGCGATCGACTCGTAGCCCTTGTCGTTGAGGGCGTTGGCGGTGAATGCACCCGCAACGTCGTCCAGGCCGATGGTCGAGAACTGCAGAGAGCCAGTGTCGCGCAGCTCGATCGACGAGCTGCCGGGGTTGACCCCGACGATGCCGGCGCTCTGCAGGTACTGCTGCATCGGGATGGAGTTGCCCGAGGAGTACTCGCCGATGACCGCCGGCACGTTGCTGACGCTGACGAGCTTCTTGCCGGCCTGGATGGCGGCGTCCGCGGTGCCCTGCGAGTCCTCCGTCTTGACGACGAGCTTCTTCCCGAGCACCCCGTCGCCTTCGTTGATCTTGGCGACGGCCAGGTCGATGCCGCGCTGCTGGTCCTTGCCGATGGTGGCGTTGGTGCCGGTAAGGGGGAGCACAGCTCCCAGGGTGATCTCGCCCTCGAGGCCCGGGTTGGCCTTCGGAAGGTCGGTTCCCTTGCTGCTTTCGCTGTCGTCAGACCCGCAGGCAGTCAGTGAGAGCGCAAGCGCGAGCGGGATAGCGAGACCCCAGGCTCGGGCCTTGGTTCGGCGACGGTGCATCTGTCTTCTCCTTTGTTGGAATGCAATGGCTGCATTCGGTTTCTCCCGAGCCCGGTGGGCGGGGCTCGACTCCCGAGGTCCTGTTATGGGCAGTTGCCGTTGACGGTGAAACCGCCATCGACGGTGAGCACCTGCCCGGTGATGTACGACGCGGCGTCGGATGCCAGGAAGAGCACGACGGAGGCGATCTCATTGGTGGTTGCCAGGCGACCCATGGGGATCCGTGCGACGAGCGCCCGCTCGTCGAGGGAGTTCGAGTCGAATCCGGACTGCACCATCTCGGTGAGCGTCCAGCCAGGTGCGATGGTGTTAACCCGGACCCCACGCCCGGCCCACTCCAGGGCCAGGGTCCGAGTCAGCCCCGAGAGCCCGGCCTTCGCGGTGGTGTAGGAAGCGCGTCCGGAGAGGCCGACCATGGCCGCGACCGAACCGACGTTCACGATGACCCCGGCGCCCTTGTCGAGCATGCCGCGAGAAGCTGCTCTGGAGCACCAGAAGACGCCGTTGAGGTCGGTGTCGATCACCTGTCGCCACTGCTGGTCGGTGTAGGTCTCGGCACCGCCACGGATGATGACGCCTGCGCAGTTGATCAGGAGGTCGACGGTGCCGATGGTCGAGGTGATGTCGGCGAAGACCGCTTCGACTGTGTCGGGGTCAGCGACGTCCATCTGGCGCGGGTGCGCGGTGAAGCCTTGGGAGGTGAGCTCAGCGGCCTCCGCCTCCAGTGCTGCGAGGTCTCGACCGGTGATCACCACGTCGTAACCAGCCTGGGCCAGTTGGCGGGTGATGGCTTGACCGATGCCCTTGGCGCCACCGGTGACCAGGGCGACGCGGGTCATCGGCCCTTCCTCCGGGTCCGGACCACGAACGGGGCGAGGTCGAGGGCTGCCTTGCGGCCGGCGACGATGTCGGCCAGGACCAGGCTGGAGCCGCATGCCATGGTCCAGCCCATGTGGCCGTGGCCCGTGTTGTAGTAGAGGTTCCGGTGGCGGGTTCCGCGTCCGATGATGGGTGGCCCGTCCGGTGTCATAGGCCGCATGCACGAGCGGATCTGGGCCGCGTCCCAGTCTGCGGCGCCAGGGAACAGCTCCTTTGCGGTCTTGAAGATGTTGTCGAAGTCGCTGGGGATGTAGCTGCGGTTGTACCCGTCGAACTGCGCTGTGGAGGAGATCCGCAGGTCTGCACCAAGTCGGGACCAGGCGACGAGAGTCTTCTCGTCGACGCCACCGATCGTCGGTGTGGCCGACTCGTCCACGACCTTCGCGGTGATCGAGAAGCCCTTTGCGGGGAACACCGGGAGGTTCTGTCCGACGCTGCGAGACAGGATCGGGCTCTGGATGCCGGTGGCGAGGACGAACTGGTCTGCGGTGACGTGACCCTTGTCCGTGACGAGGGTGGTGACGCGGTCGCCTTGGGCTTCGAACCGTTGCGCAGTGGCACCGAGCTCGAACTGAACGCCGAGCTTCTCCTGGCAGACCCGGGCCAGCTCCGCGGTGAACTTCTCGGAGTTCCCGCTGCCGTCTCCGACTCCGTGGATGGCTCCCGTGACGACTTCGGCGGTGTTCTTGAAGGCCGGGTCGAGGGTGACCAGCTCCTCGGGGCTCAGGCGCTCGATCTTCTGGCCGTGCTCGGCGACGAGCGACATCCTCTCGAGTCCGATCTCGAGTTCGTGCTCGTCGCGGTAGAGGTAGACGGCGCCCTTCTTGACGACGTCGTACTCGAGGTCCTCCTCGTCGGCGAGGCGGTACATCTCGGCTTGGCTGTACTGGGCAAGACCGAGCTTGACCACGGTGTTGGCGCGGGCTCGTTTGGTGGTGCACTCGCGCATGAACTGCATGCCCCACCACAGGAACCTGGGATCGAGGCTGAGCTTGACGCGGATGGCGGTCGCTTCGCCCATCAGCGACCTGACCAGCATCTTGGGTGCCTGCGGGGAGGCCCAGGCGAACGAGTGACTCGGCGCGATGAGCCCGGCGTTGCCGCCGGTTGCGTCGGTGCCGAGCGCTTCGGCCTTCTCCACGACCGTGACGTCGTGGCCGTCCTTGGCCAGGTAGTAGGCCGTGGTCACTCCGACCACGCCCCCACCGACGACGACTGTCTTCATGCATGATGTCCCTCAGGCGCTCAGGAGGCGCGGCTGATCGCGGTCGACTGGACCTCGACGACGAGACCGTCGATGAGGAGTCCGGCGACGACGGTGGCGCGCGACGGCCGGTGGTCGCCGAACTTCTCCGCCCAGGCCTTGTTGAACCCGGGCAGGTGCTCGAGGTCGGTGACGAACACGGTCGCGGTGAGGACGTCGTCGAGCGTTCCGCCGACGTCGGCCAGGACACGTGCCAGGCGGTCGAGGATGACGTTCGTCTGCTCGTAGGCGTCGCCGGGCGCGACGACCAGGTTGGCGTCGTCAAGAGCGACCTGTCCGGCGACGAACACGAGCCCCCCGCCGACGGTCGCCTGCGAGTACGGGAACAGGGCGGGACCAAAGCTGCTGGGGTTGACGATCTGGATGTCGGTCATGACTTCTCCTTGCTGGGTCGGACACTGGGTCAGACGTTGGTGGTCAGAAACTGGTGGTCAGAAACTGGTGGTCAGATCTGGTGGTCAGATCTGGTGGTCAGGGATTGCCGGTGTAGGTGCGCGGGACGACCGCGTGGTGCACGTAGTCGATGAAGGACGCCCAGTCGAAGACGGGCAGTCCGGTTGCTTCGCGGATCGCGGCGGAGTAGGCCGGCAGGTCTGAGCACTCGACGACGATGGCTGCGACGTCGGGCGAGGTCGCCTGGAGCTGCCGCGCACCCTCGACGACCTCGGCGGCGAACCGGGCTGGGTCCATGTGGCCGACCTCGTCGAAGATCACCTCGTGGAAGTGTTCGAAGCCTTCTAGGCCCTGCACGACGATGCGGTCCGGGTCGTTGAAGCCGACGTGCGAGAGCAGGCTCGGTGTGACTGCTTGGGAGTTCGCGGCGAGCACACCGACCCTGCGGTTGGTGCCGACCATGCGGGCTACCAGGTTGAGCTGGAGCAGGCTCGAGAGGAACACCGGGATGTCCACGGACTCCGCGACCACCTCTTGGTACACGGCCATGAACCCGCAGTTCGAGGTGATGGCTCGTACGCCTTCTGCCTCGAGCTTCTTGGCCGCGGTGACCATGAGCTCGATGAACTTCTCGCCGTCACCGCGCAGGATGTCGGCTCCGATGAGGCCTTCGACCTCGACGTAGCGCATCGGGAAGTCGAAGGTTGCGGCATGGTTGAGGTCGCCGGGGACGAACGGGATGTTCCACTGCGCGCACAGCATCCCGATGGGGTAGCCGTTCGCGACGGCACCGGGACGTACGTGCACGAGTGCGGGTTCGGAGACGCTCATGCTGCTCCCTCTTCGCTGGTCGAGCGGCGACGTGCCGCGGGGACGTGGATGGGGCGGCCGAGCGCGACGAGGGCTGCCTCGTGGTGGACCTCGCTCATCGTCGGGTGCGGGTGGATGGTGCCTGCGAGGTCCTCGAGGTGGGCAGCCATCTCGATGGCGACGGCGGCTTCGGCGATCAGCTCGCTCGCATGAGGTCCGACGATGGTGACACCGAGGACGATGCCGGTGGTGGCGTCGAAGGCGTACTCGGCAAAGCCGGTGCTCTCCCCCATCGTGCGTGCCCGCCCCGATGCGGTGACCGGGAACCTGGCGGTGTCGCAGGTGTACCCGGCTGCCGTCGCCTCGGCGGCGGTCATGCCCGCCTGGGCGACCTCCGGGTCGCTGAACACGACGGCGGGGATCACGGCCGGTTCGAACCTCTCGCCGTGGCCGGAGAGAACGGCTGCCGCGACGTGGCCTTCGGCGCTGGCCTTGTGCGCGAGTGCTGGACCCGGGGTGATGTCGCCGATGGCCGCGACCCGGGGGGTGAGAAGGAGGTCGGTACCGACCGCGAGGCGGCCGTCGGTTCCCGGTGCCACCCCGAGCACCTCGAGACCGAGGTCGTCGATGTTCGGGGTCCGGCCGACCGCGACGATCACGAGGTCCACGGCAAGCTCGAGCTGCCCGTCGGGTCCGCTCACGTGCAGGTGGGAGCCGTCGTCGCCGGTCACCTTCGCGTTGGTGAGCACCTCGACACCGAACTCCTTGAGGTTCGTGGAGATGAGAGTGCCGATGGCGCGGTCCATCGTGGGGAGCAGGGAGTCGAGCGCCTCGATGATGGTCACCGAGGAGCCCAGCTTCGCCAGGGCGGTCCCGAGCTCGAGCCCGACGTAGCCGCCGCCGACCACCGCGACGGATCGGGGGACCTCGGTCAGGTCGAGTGCCTCGGTGGAGGAGACGACGCGCTTGCCGTCGAACGGAAGGTCGCGCAGCTCCACCGGACGTGAGCCCGTGGCGATGATGGCCGACTTGAACTGCAGATGTGTCGGCGGCTGGTCGGGGTTGCTGACGAGCGCTCCCTGGTCGGGGCGGGTGAAGCGGAACCAGCCCTGTCGTACGTCGACGCCGGCGCGCTTCAGGAGGCCACGGACACCCGCATTGAGGCCGCCGACGATTTCGCGCTTCCAGGCCTGAAACTTCTCCATGTCCACGGTGTCCTCGACCGGCGCGGGAGCGCCGCGCTCGTGCCACCCGGCGCGTGCGTGAACGTGGGAGGCGAGCTCGATGAGCGCCTTGGAGGGGATGCAGCCGACCCGGACGCAGATGCCGCCCAACCCGTCTTCACCGTCTGCGTCGACGAGCACGACCTTGCGTCCGTGCTGTGCCGCGGCGAGGGCGGCGACGTAGCCACCTGGGCCGCCCCCGACGACGAGCAGGTCGACGCCTTCGGGCATCTCTCCGACAACCATGAGTCTCTCGTTCTCCTAGGACAGCAGCAGCAGCGGCTGGGCCACGGCATCTGCCACGGCGTTGACGAACTCGGCCAGGTGGGCGCCGTCGTTGATTCGGTGGTCGGTCGCGACGACGATCGGCAGGACCGGGCAGACGACGGGCTGTCCATCGACGGCGACGACCTTGTCGGTGATTCGTCCGAAGCCGGCGATGCCAACCTCCGGGGGCCGGATCACGGGGTTGCCCATCCAGGTCCCGAAGGAGCCGAAGTTGGTGACGGTGAACGACCCGCCGGTGAGCTCCTCCGATGTGGCGGTGCGGTTGCGTGCACGGTCCGCCAGTCGCTCGACCTCCCGGGTGAGCTCGGTCAGGGACAGCAGGTCCGCATCCCGGACGACGGGCACGATCAGCCCGTCGTCCGTCGCGGTCGCCATCCCGAGGTGGACACCGGCGTGCTTCGTCAGCGTCTCCGTCGACGCGTCGAAGGTGGCGTTCATCGACGGCTGGATCGCGAGCGCCCTCATGACTGCCTTGAGGAGCAGGGGGAACACCGAGAGACGAACGCCCTGCGCCTCGAACGAAGGCTTGAGGGCGGCCCGTGCGGCGAGGAGGTTGGTGGCGTCGACCTCGCGGAACTCGGTTACGTGCGGGATGGTCAGCGCTTCGGTCATCGACCGGGCGATGGAACGACGCAGGCCGCGAAGCGGGACGACCTCATCGGTCCGCGACGCCGACGTGCGAGCGGGTGCCCGGCCGGCCCGTGCTGTCGCAGCCCCCTCGTTCGCCGAGGGCACGACGTCGAGGTCGGTCTCGAGGATCCGGCCGTGCGGTCCACTGCCGACGATGTCGGCAAGGTCGATGGCTCGCTGGCCGGCCAGGCGTCGGGTCCGGGGGCTGGCCAGCGGGCGGCGCCGCGTGGTCGGGGGCTCTGCGGCCGCCGGCGTCGCCTTTCCGCCGACCGGTGCTGCTGGCGTCGTAGCCGCGGCAGCGGGCGCGTCCTGGGTCTGCGGCAGGCTGCCGGGCCCGCCGATGACGACGAGGAGCTCGCCGACCAGGGCGACGTCGCCGACCTCGACACAGCGCTTGAGCAAGGTGCCGGTTGCCGGGGAAGGAATCTCGACGATCGACTTGTCGGTCTGGACCTGGCATAGCAGCCCGTCGGACTGGACGGCGTCGCCGACCTCGGCGAACCACTCCAGGAGCTCGGCTTCGGCGATGCCTTCTCCGACGTCGGGCATGCGGAACTCGACGAGTCCGGTCACGGGGCGACCTCCATGAGAGCGCGTACCTCGCGTACCACGCGCGACTGAGTCGGCACGTAGGACTCTTCGACGCCGGCCAGCGGGTAGGGAGTGTCGGGTGCGGTGATGCGGTGAACGGGGGCGATCAGGTCGTAGAAGCACTCCTGCTGGATCGTGGCTGCGAGCTCGGCGCCGAAGCCGCCTGTCAGGGGGGCCTCGTGGACGACGACTGCGCGGCCCGTCGAGCTGACGGCCGAGGCGATGCTTTCGACGTCAAGCGGCACTAGTGAGCGGAGGTCGAGGACCTGCGCGTTCACTCCGGTCGCGGCGAGCTCCTCAGCCGCCTTGAGGGCGAGCTGGACCGCGGCTGACCAGGCGATGATGGTGACGTCGGTGCCCTCGCGGACGACCTGTGACTGTCCGAGGGGGATGACGTAGCGCTCGTCAGGGACCTCGTCGCGCTGGAGCCGGTAGCCCTTGAGCGGCTCGAGGTAGAGCACGGGGTCGTCAGTGTCGAGCGCTGAGTTGAGCAGGCCCTTTGCGTCGTAGGCCGTCGAGGGAGCGACGACCTTCAGTCCCGGACAGTGGGCGTAGAACGCCTCGAACGCGTCCGAGTGCAGCTCCGGGGTTCGTACGCCGCCACCGAACGGGGCTCGGATGACCATGGGCACCGAGTGCCGGCCGGCCGAGCGGTACCGCAAGCGGGCGACCTGCTGTCCGATCTGATGGAAAGCCTGGTGTCCGAACCCGAGGAACTGGATCTCGACTACGGGACGCATGCCGCTCAGCGCGAGGCCGAGTCCGGCGCCTACGATGACGCCCTCCGCGAGCGGCATGTCGACGACGCGGTCCTCGCCGAACTTGGCCTGGAGGCCCTCGGTGGCGCGGAAGACGCCGCCCAGGGTGCCGACGTCCTCGCCGATGACCATGACGCGCGCGTCGCGCTCCATCTCGTCGGCGAGGGTCTCCCGGATGCTCTCGACCATGGTCTTGATGGGCATGCTCAGGCCTCCTGCATCTGGAGCCAGGCTTCGCGCTGCTCGGTGAAGCGCGCGAACGGCTCGGCGTAGACGTGGTCGAAGAGCGCCTCGGGACCAGCAGCTGGGGTCGCCTGGGCGACGCTCAACGCGCGCTCGACCTCGGCGACGCACCGCTTCTGGACCTGCGCGTACGTGTCGTCGTCCATGGCGCCCTGGGTGCGGAGGTAGGCCTCGACACGTGCGATCGGATCAGTGCCGGCCCATGGTTCGTGGTCGCCGTCGGTGACGTACTTGGTCGGGTCGTCCGCCGTGTTGTGCGCGCCTGCACGCCAGGTGAGTGACTCGATGAGGGTCGGCCCCTCGCCGGCGCGTGCTCGTTCGACGGCCTCCGCCATGACGGTGTGCACAGCGAACACGTCGTTGCCGTCCACGAAGGCGCCGTGGACGCCGTACCCGGCGGCGCGGTCGGCGAAGGTACGGGCGGCCGTCTGCTTGCGGCGGGGGGTCGAGATGGCCCAGCCGTTGTTCTGCAGGAAGAAGATGACGGGCGCCTTGGTGACGCCAGCGAGGTTCACCGACTCGTGGAAGTCACCCTCGGACGACGCCCCGTCGCCGAAGAACGTCGTGACGACACCGTCGAGTCCCTGCTGTCGCAAGCCCCACGCGACACCGACAGCCTGGGGAAGCTGGGCGGCCAGTGAGATCTGAATCGGGAGGATGTTGACGCCCTCGGGGATGACGCATCCGCGAGGGTGACCCATGAAGTACAGGGCGAAGTTCTCCAGCGGCATGCCGTGCCGCAAGAGGGCGGGCAGCTCTCGGTACTGCGGAGCGATCCAGTCGCGGGAAGGGTCCAGGGCCGACGCGGCTCCGACGACCGAGGCCTCCTGGCCGCGGACAGAGGAGAACGTCCCGAACCGTCCCTGTCGCTGCAGGCTGGTGGCCTTCTCGTCGAACGTTCGCGTGAGGAGCATCCACTCGAACGCCTCGAGCGTTGCGTCGTCCGTGAGGGGCACCTCGCCGGTCGCAGTGCCGGTGATGTCCAGCACGCGCAACGGCTCGACTGAGGTGGTCGGCGGTGTGAATCGCGTCATGCATGCACTGTTGCATGCAGTAATGGATGTAGGCAAGCATTCACGGTGCGGCCTAGGTGAGTTCTACCCGCGTGAACTGCCGTAGGCGCGGAACATCGGAGCTGGGTCTCGCTCAGGACGAACACCAGACGATGAACACCCGGGGTCATCCCCGTCCACTGTCTCCGCGCGCGTCCAGGGCGTCGCGGATCCGGGTGGCCGATAGGTACTTGACGGGAACCGCCAGCCTTTGCGTCCGGTCGTGTGGTCGTGTCCGGTGAGGTCGCTGACCTCGCGGAGGGAGCAGCTGCAAGTCGCTCCGTCCGGAGACGTCGCGCTCCTCAGCATCCCGTTGATCGGCGACCCCGACGGCACCCAGGCACGACAGGCCTCGAGCGGCTCCGGACCGACCTCGTACCGGCTGCGTTCGCCGGCACCGGGACCGTCGCACTCGTCGGCGGGACCACCGCCGAGAACGTCGACTATGCCGACGAGATCAACCACTGGCTGCCGATCGTCCTCGCGTTCGTCCTCGGCCTCAGCTTCATCCTGCTGACGCTGGTGTTCCGCTCCCTGGTCCTCTCGATCACCGCGGTCATCCTCAACCTGCTGTCCGTGGGTGCGGCCTCCTGCTGGTGCTCGTCTTCCAGCACGGCTTCGGCGTCGACCAGCTCGGCCTCCAGCAGGTCGACCGGGTCGAGGCGTGGGTGCCGGTCTTCCTGTTCTCGGTCCTGTTCGCGCTCTCGATGGACTACCACGTGTTCTTGCTCAGCCGGATCCGCGAGCGCTACGGACGGACCGGCGACACGACCGACGCCGTCGTGCACGGCATCGCCTCAACCGGTCGCATCATCACCGGTGCGGCACTGATCATCGTCGTCGTCTTCCCCGGATTCGCCGCCGGAGAACTGGTGATGTTCCAGCAGATGGGCTTCGGGATCGCCGTGGCGCTGCACCTCGACGCAACCCTGATCCGGATGGTCGTCGTGCCCGCCGTGATGACGCTCCTCGGCCGCTGGAACTGGTACCTGCCGTCCTGGCTCGAGTGGCTCCCTGAGCTCCATGTCGAGGGCGACCCGGAGCCGGTCGACGCCGTGGACACCGAGGTGCCCGCGACTCCGAGCATGCGGGTGCCGGTCTGAGCCCTTGATGAGATGACGAGGGCCCGCACAGTCCACTGTGCGGGCCCTCGATCTGCTGTGGCAGGTGCCAACCCAAGGGCGACAAGACCCGGAGCCTAACGTTGCGATCCGCCCGCTGTGCGGGCCACTGCATCTCCCTGGTGGCCCGCAGCAGTCCAACGACTTAGGCAGAAGTGTGCGATGACCGCTGTATTCGGCGTCATCGCCGGGAAGTGCTCACTCGCCAGACGAACTCCTCGAAGGTAAGACCTCCGACGTCAAGGCGGTCCACCACCCGTCGGGCGCGCAGCAGCGCGGCATGTTCGTTGTAGAGGCATAGGCGCCGAAACTCGGCATCGCGTATCGCGAGCGGTACTTCCCGCTGCCACTGATTGAAGATGTTCAGGCATTCGTCTTGCCGGCGGATCACCCAACCGTCGCCGGTGTCAGCCACGGTGAGGCACCATCGCGACCGACTGGGATCATCTACCTCGTCGTACCCAGTAGGGAACACGACGTAGGCGCTGCACCGGTAGGTCGGCGCAGGCAGCGGCTCAGGCGGCACCGCCGCCGAGGATCCGCCGGGCCGAGAACCCTTACGACCAATCATCGACGTCTCCGGAGGGACACGTGGACAGAGGCTGCCATTCCCTCGACCGAGGACTCGTCAATCGGCCGCGGCTCGGGCTCCTGCACTTTGGACCTCCTTGAGTCGATCGCAACACGCGCCGCCTCGTGTTGGGTGGCGGCCTGCTGCCCGCAAGGGCCGAGCGCAGGCCGCCGCGAGGGCTTCGGGGGAGCCCTCGGGTCGAGGTTGCCATCCGCAGCGCGCGTCTCGGGCCAGCTCGGCGGCGGCGTGCGCGATCTGGCCATCAGGCAGCGCGGCGTGGCTCATCGCGGGCACCCGAGCCTGGCCCAGACCGCCCGTACTTTGGTCGCCGAAACCCGCGCAGGGCGAACTGTCCAGCTTCGCGGACGGTCCGAGCGGGGACACCTCCTGGTTCCCGGGAGTGAGCTCGATCCGCCGGTCGTCGTTACTACCTGCCGTCATCGTTGCCAGAAGGCTCGCCCGTCGCGTCGTCGCTCGGCTCTTGTGGGCGTGGCAAGACGGTCAGGACCATGCCGATGTAGGTGCGGAACTCGGCCATGTAGGCGCGGAGAAACTCTCGGGTCGAGTCGTTGGTGACCTCGCCGTCGGCCTGGAAGACATCGGGCGAGAACTGGATGTAGGCCTCGGGTGAGGTCATCTGGCGGGCGTTGCAGAAGCTGAGCACACCGCGCAGGTTCTGTTGACCCATGGCGGTGCCGATCTGGCCGACGGAGGCTCCGATCACCGCGGCTGGGATGTGGTCGAAGGAGTTCTGTCCCCATGGTCGGGACGCCCAGTCGATCGCGTTCTTCAACGCCCCGGGGATGGAACGGTTGTACTCCGGGGTGACGAAGAGGATCGCATCGACGGCAGCGATCGACGCCTTGAGCGCTCGGGCTTCAGTCGGGTAGTCGTTGTCGAAGTCCGGGCTGTACAGAGGCAGGTTGCCGATGGGGATCTCGCTGAACTCCAGGTCGTCTGGGGCCACCCGGATGAGGGCCTTCGACAGGATGCGGTTGATCGATGTCGACGACAGGCTTCCGACGAAGTAGCCGACCTTGTAGGTGGTCATGTGATTCCTCCTGGTTTCGTACCCTCTTGGCGCGGGGCGGCCTCTCACCGACGTCCCTCGGCTTCCAGGAACTCGTGTACTGGCGGACCGCGACCGAGCCTTCGCCGACGGCGGAGGCGACGCCCTTGACCGAGCAGCACTTGTCCACGGCCATGCTTCTCAGTCGTGCAGGTCACGCGCATCCCGTGAACGGGTACCCCCGCAAGGCGTGACGTCGGCACACCCCTTCTGACCTGGGAGACCAGGTCAACCACGAAGCGAGTCGATCTTGGCCTCTGGCCCACCGGAGCCGCGAAGGTCAGAGCGCTCCCCCCAGGTTCTCTCGGAACTAACCCGTCTACGGGATGCCGGCCGAACTCTCGCCGAACAGCATGGTGGTTCGGCAGACATCGAGCGAAGGAGCGGGTCATGGGTAGAGCTGTCGGTATCGATCTCGGAACGACGAACTCGGTGATCGCGGCGATGGACGGTGGTCAGCCGCAGGTGATTCCGAACGCGGAGGGAAGTCGGACCACCCCGTCTGTGGTCGCGTTCCTCGAGTCAGGTGAACGGCTCGTGGGACAGATGGCCCGACGCCAGGCGATCTTGAATCCGAAGGGGACGATCTACTCCGCCAAGCGCTTTATCGGACGGGGGTACGACGAGGTCGCGAGCGAGACCAACGCGGTCTCCTTCGACGTCGTCGCCGGTCCCGACGGCGCCGCGCGCTTCGACATCAACGGCAAGCTCTACGCGCCGGAGGAGATCTCCGCGCAGGTGCTGCGCAAGCTCGTGGACGACGCCGGCAAGTTCCTCGGCGAGCGGGTCACGGAGGCGGTCATCACCGTGCCCGCCCACTTCAACGACGCCCAGCGCCAGGCCACGAAGGACGCCGGCCGGATCGCGGGGCTCGAGGTTCTCCGGATCATCAACGAGCCCACCGCCGCGGCCCTGGCGTACGGGATGGACAAGCTCGAGAACGAGACCGTACTGGTCTTCGACCTGGGCGGCGGCACCTTCGACGTCAGCATCCTCACCGTCGGCGAGGGCGTCGTCGAGGTGCTGTCCACCGCGGGTGACACCCACCTCGGCGGCGACGACTTCGACCGGCGCATCGTGGACTACCTCGCCGAGGAGTTCAAGAAGTCGAACGGCATCGACCTGCGTGACGACCCCCAGGCCCTGCAGCGGCTGTTCGAGGCCGCAGAGAAGGCCAAGGTGGAGCTCTCGGCAGTCACCCAGACGTCGGTGAACCTGCCGTTCGTGACCGCGGACGCCTCCGGGCCCAAGCACCTCAACGTCAACCTCATGCGATCGACCTTCGACGAGCTGACCCGGGACCTCGTCGAGCGGTGCCTCGGCCCGGTCAAGCAGGCGATGGCGGACGGGAAGGTCAGCACCGACGACCTCGACGAGGTGATCCTGGTCGGCGGCTCGACCCGGATCCCGGCCGTCCAGGAGCTGGTGCGCCGGCTGACCGGCGGCAAGGACCCGAACATGACCGTCAACCCCGACGAGGTCGTGGCCGTCGGTGCGGCCGTGCAGTCCGCGATCCTCAAGGGAGACATCAAGGACGTCCTCTTGCTCGACGTCACGCCGCTCTCGCTCGGCCTGGAGACCCTCGGCGGCGTGATGACCAAGGTCATCGAGCGCAACACCACGATCCCGGCCCGACGTACCGAGGTTTTCAGCACCGCGGAGGACAACCAGTCCGCCGTGGACGTGGTGGTTGTCCAGGGCGAGCGCGAGCGCGCGAGCGACAACCGGGTCCTGGCCAGGTTCCGGCTGGAGAACATCCGGCCCGCGCCCCGCGGCGTGCCGCAGATCGAGGTCACCTTCGACATCGACGCCAACGGAATCCTCAACGTCTCGGCGAGGGACAAGGACACCGGGGCCGAGCAGAAGGTCACCATCAGCGAGACGTCCAACCTCACCCAGGCCGATGTCGAGAAGATGGTCGCGGACGCCGAGGCCCACCGCAGCGACGATGCGGCGCTCCGGGAGATGGTCGATGCACGCAACGAGCTCGACGCGGTCGCCTACCAGGTGCAGCGCAGCCTGGACGAGGCCGGAGACGCGGTGGCCGAGCACGACCGGGCCCGCGCGGAGATGCTGGTCAGCGACGCACGCACTGCGGTGGAGCAGGAGACCTCGATCGACCGGCTCCGTGCCCTCGCGGGCGAGCTTCACCAGATGGCCCAGGCCTTGGCCCTCTCGGGTTCCTCAGGTCCGCCGCCGGCGGGCGCTGACGAGTCCTCGCCGAGCTCGAGCGCAGACGCCGGGGACGACGACGTCATCGACGCCGAGTTCACGACGCACTGATCGCCGCCATGTCCGAGCCACAGACTCCCCAGCTCGAGGATGGCGCCGACGACGGTCCCGACCCGCTCGAGGCGGCCACGCAGAGGGTGGCCGAGCTCGAGGACAGTTGGCGTCGTACCGCCGCCGAGCTGGACAACCATCGCAAGCGGACCACGAAGGACGTCGAGCGGGCCCGAAAGCAGGAGCGAGCCCGGGTCGCGTTGGCGTGGCTGCCGGTCCTCGACAACCTCGAACGCGCCCTCGATCACGCGTCCGCCGAGCCGGACCAGGTGATCGAGG
The DNA here is from genome assembly GCA_963716655.1 of uncultured Actinomycetota bacterium. Taxonomy (GTDB): domain Bacteria; phylum Actinomycetota; class Actinomycetes; order Propionibacteriales; family Nocardioidaceae; genus Nocardioides. The sequence continues at coordinate 231,090 of CAVQTV010000004.1, forward strand.
GTGTCCGAGCAGTTCTCCGGCAGGCCCTCGCGACCATCGGCGACCTCGGCTTCCCCCGCCGCGACGACGTCGGGAGGCCTTTCGACCCGGCCGTCCACGAGGCCGTGGGCACCGTTGCCGACGACCAGCTCGTGCCTGGGACGGTGGCCGAGGTCGTCCGGCCCGGCTACGGGACGGACGACGAGATCCTGCGGCCGTCGGCCGTCGTGGTTGCCACCCGGAGTGCGTGATGGCGCGGGACTTCTACGAATCCCTCGGCGTCCCCCGCGGTGCCGACCAGGCCGAGATCCAGCGTGCCTTCCGCCGGCTGGCTCGCCAGCTCCACCCCGACGTCAACAAGGACCCGGCCTCCGAGGAACGGTTCAAGGAGGTCTCCGAGGCGTACGACGTGCTGTCCGACCCCGAGCAGCGCCAGCGGTACGACGCCTTCGGGGAGGACTTCCGCCGGGTGTCCCCCGATGCCGACCCCGACGCCCAGCGCCGCTCCCGTGCCTACGCCGGCGCGGGTGCGCGACCCGGCGGCGGTGGCGGGGTGCGATTCACCGACTTCGGCGACGAGGTCGACCTCGAGGACCTCCTTGGCGGGATCTTCGGCGGCCGAGGCCGCGGCCGGGCCGGGTGGGGGCCGATCCCCGGTTCCGACCACGAGACCGAGGTGGAGGTCACCGTCGACGAGGCCTTCCACGGCACCAAGCGCAGCCTGACGATCACCAGCCCCGATGGTCCGCGCACCATCGACGTCGACATCCCCGCCGGGGTCGTGGACGGCCAGCGGATCCGGCTCCGCGGTCAGGGTGGCCAGGGCACGGGCGGCGCCGACTCGGGCGACCTCTACCTGGTCGTGCGGATCGCCAGGCACCCCCGCTACCAGGTGAACGGGCGCGACGTGCACGCGGTTCTTCCGCTCGCGCCGTGGGAGGCCGCCCTCGGGACCGAGGTCTACGTGGAGGCCCCGGCGGGCAAGCTCAAGGTCACCGTACCGGCGGGTACGTCGAGCGGCCGTCGGCTGCGACTGGCCGGCCAGGGGCTGCCGAACCGGCGCGGGAAGCCCGGCGACCTGTTCGCGGAGGCGCAGATCATGGTGCCCGGGTCGCTCACGTCCGAGGAGCGCCGGCTCTTCGAGGAGCTCGCGAACGTTTCCACCTTCGACCCCAGGAGCAGTCGATGACCGCCCCCACTCGCTACCCGCTCGCCCGGCCCTACCGGCTGAGCCTGGACACCTACGCCCGGGCCACCGGCATGCATCCCGACATGGTCCGCCGGCTGGTGGCCCTGGGCCTGCTCGAGATCAGCCGCGACAGCCAGGGCCGGCTGTCGTTCGACCCGTCCCAGGTCCGCGCGATGGCCCGGATCCAGCGGCTCCACCTGGGCCTCAATCTCAGCTACGGCTCTCTCGGCCTGGTCATCGACCTGCTTGACCGGATCACCGAGCTCGAGAGGTCATCGCGGCGCCCACTTCCAGGAGGAGAAGCTCGATGGACATGAACCGACTGACCCAGAAGTCACAGGAAGCACTGCACGACGCCCAGACCAAGGCCCTCCGCTTCGGCCACAGCGAGGTCGACGGCGAACATCTGCTGCTCGCCCTGCTGGACCAGACCGATGGATTGGCCGGGCCGCTGATGAGCCGGGCCGGCGCCGACCCCGACCGGCTGCGCAAGGCACTCGAGGCGGAGCTGGAGCGACGTCCACGCGTCACCGGGCCGGGCGCCTCGCCGGGTCAGGTGTACGTCACCCAGCGGCTCTCCCGGTTGTTCGACGACGCCGACAAGGAGGCGCGCCGGCTCAAGGACGAGTACATCTCGGTGGAACACCTCGTCGTGGCGCTCCTCGACGAGGGCTCCGGGTCGGCCGTGGGCCGCCTGATGCGACAGGAAGGCCTGACCCGCGACGGCTTCCTGGCCGCACTCACCGAGATCCGCGGACATCAGCGGGTCACGTCGGCCACGCCGGAGGGCACCTACGAGGCCCTCGGCAAGTACGGCCGCGACCTGGTGGCGGATGCCGCCGCCGGGCGACTGGAGCCGGTGATCGGACGCGACGCGGAGATCCGGCGTACGGTCCAGATCCTCTCGCGCAAGACCAAGAACAACCCCGTGCTGATCGGCGAGCCCGGCGTCGGGAAGACCGCGATCGTCGAGGGCCTGGCCCAGCGCATCAACAACGGCGACGTGCCCGAAGGGCTGCGTGACAAGACGGTCTTCGCCCTGGACATGGGCGCGCTGATCGCGGGAGCGAAGTACCGCGGCGAGTTCGAGGAGCGCCTCAAGGCGGTCCTCAACGAGGTGCTGAGCGCCGACGGCGGGATCCTGCTGTTCATCGACGAGTTGCACACCGTTGTCGGCGCCGGCGCCGCCGAGGGCGCGATGGATGCCGGCAACATGCTCAAGCCGATGCTCGCCCGCGGAGAGCTGCACATGATCGGCGCGACCACCCTCGACGAGTACCGCTCCCACATCGAGAAGGACGCCGCGCTCGAGCGCCGCTTCCAGCCGGTGATCGTGGACGAGCCGAGCGAAGAGGACGCCCTGTCGATCATGCGCGGACTCCGCGAACGGCTCGAGGTGTTCCACGGCGTCAAGATCCACGACGGTGCACTGGTGGCCGCAGTGACCCTGAGCCACCGCTACATCTCTGACCGTTACCTCCCCGACAAGGCCATCGACCTGGTCGACGAGGCCTGCGCGATGCTGCGCACCGAGATCGACTCGATGCCGGCCGAGCTCGACGAGCTCACCCGCAGGGTGACCCGGATGGAGATCGAGGAGGCGGCCCTGTCCGCCGAGGACGACTCGGCCAGCAAGGCCCGGCTCGAGGAGCTGCGGCGCGAGCTGGCGGACGCGCGCGCCGAGGCTGACGCGATGCGGGCCCAGTGGGAGGCCGAGCGTACGGCGCTCCGCGAGGTGCAGACCCTGCGCCAGGAACTGGAGCAGGTGCGCCAGGAGAGCGAGCAGGCGGAGCGGGAGTACGACCTGAACCGGGCCGCGTCGCTGCGGCACGGCCGGCTCCCGGAGCTCGAGCGGCGCCTCGAGGCGGCCGAGGCGAGGCTCGCCGACAAGCAGGGTGCCCGACGACTCCTCCGCGAGGTCGTCACCGCGGACGAGATCGCCTCGGTCGTTGCGCGGTGGACCGGGATCCCGGTCAGCCGGCTCCAGGAAGGCGAGCGGGACAAGCTGCTCCGCCTCGACGACGTACTTCACGAGCGCGTGGTCGGCCAGGACGAGGCGGTCCAGCTGGTGGCCGACGCGATCGTGCGGGCGCGCTCCGGCATCAAGGACCCACGCCGTCCGATCGGCTCCTTCGTCTTCCTCGGCCCGACCGGTGTCGGGAAGACCGAGCTCGCCAAGACGCTCGCCGCCGCGCTGTTCGACACCGAGAACAACATGATCCGCATCGACATGAGCGAGTACCAGGAGCGGCACACCGTGAGCCGGCTCGTCGGTGCACCGCCGGGCTACGTCGGGTACGAGGAGGGCGGTCAGCTCACCGAGGCGGTCCGGCGCAAGCCCTACTCCGTCGTCCTCCTCGACGAGATCGAGAAGGCGCACGTCGACGTGTTCAACACGCTGCTGCAAGTCCTCGACGACGGTCGGCTCACCGACTCCCAGGGGCGCACCGTCGACTTCCGGAACACCGTGGTGATCATGACCTCGAACATCGGGTCGGAGTACCTGCTCGAGGGTGTCACCGCGGACGGCGAGATCAAGGACGAGGCCCGCAGCCTCGTCATGGCCTCGCTGCGCAGCCACTTCCGCCCGGAGTTCCTCAACCGTGTCGATGACATCGTGCTGTTCAAGCCGCTGACGCTCGCCGAGATCGAGCGGATCGCAGACCTGCTCCTCGACGACCTGCGCTCCCGCCTCGCGGACCGGCGGATCACCCTGCAGGTCACCGAACCGGCCCTGCGGTTCATCGCGGACCAGGGTTTCGACCCGGCGTACGGCGCGCGCCCGCTGCGGCGGTTCATCGCGCGTGAGCTGGAGACCCGGCTCGGCCGGGCACTGCTGCGCGGCGACGTGCTCGAGGACGGGTCGGCCATCGTCGACGTGGTCGGCGGCGACCTCACAGTGACGCCCGCCAGAGCGCCGGCCGACGGGATGGCCGCCGCATGAGCACCGCAACCGGTCACGCCTCCGCCCGGGTCGTCGTCTGCCCGAGTTGCGAGACCAAGAACCGGGTCGCGCCGGTCGCCAGCGGGGTGCCCCGGTGTGGCCGCTGCCAGTCGCCGCTCCCGTGGATCGTCGATGCGTCCGATGACGACTTCGGGGCCGTCGCCGACCAGTCGACCGTCCCGGTGCTCGTCGACCTCTGGGCGCCCTGGTGCGGGCCCTGCCGGATGGTGAGCCCCGCCCTGGAACAGCTCGCCGGTGAGCTGGCGGGCCGATTGAAGCTCGTCAAGGTCAATGCGGACGTGGCACCTGAGGTCAGCCGGCGCTTTGACGTGCAGGCGATCCCGACCCTCGTCCTGATCGATCGCGGCGAGGTTGTCGATCGGCAGATCGGAGCCGCACCGGTGACCACGCTGCGGGCGTGGCTGACCGACAAGCTCCCGCGGGAGCCGGAGTGAGCACGTCGCCGGGCCGGGCCGTTCCTGACTCCCACCTCGCCCTGGTGCGTCCTGTGCTGCCCCGCAGCAACGGCTGCGAGGAGTGCCTCAAGCTGGGCACTCCGTGGGTGCACCTACGGCTGTGCCTCACCTGCGGCAAGGTCGGGTGCTGCGACTCGTCTCCGATGCGGCACGCGCGAGCACACGCCGGTTCGTCCGGGCACGTGGTCGTGCGGTCGCTCGAACCCGGCGAGAGCTGGAGGTGGTGCTATGCGCACGACCAGTACGTCTGAGTCGACAGTGCCGAAACGACGCTGAGACGCCGGACACGTCCGGCGCCTACCCGAGGCTCAACGACGAGCAGGTGATGATGCTGTCCAGGTTCGGCACTCGGCGTCGGGAGGCGCCGGGGGCCGCGCTCTTCCACGAGGGAGACCACGACTGCGACTTCTTCGTGATCCTGGACGGCCTGGTGTCGGTGGGGCAGCAGACCGACCGCGAATCTCAGCTCGTGGCGGTGCATGGTCCCGGACGGTTCCTCGGCGACCTGTCGCTGCTCACCGGACAGCCTCTCTACGTGACGGCCATCGCCGAGGACGACGTCGAGGTGCTCGCGGTCCCGATCGAGCGACTCCAGGAGGCGGTCGCCGAGGATCCCGGGCTCGGCGACCTGATCTTGCGGGCCTTTCTCGTGCGTCGCAGCCTCCACGCGGGAATCGGCGCCGGCTTTCGGATCGTCGGGTCCCGGTTCTCCGCCGACAGCCGCCGGATCCGGGACTTCTCGAGCCGGAACCGGATTCCGCACCGCTGGGTCGACCTGGAGGAGGACCCGGAGGCCGAGGGCGTTCTCCGGCGGATCGGAATCTCCCCTGAGCAGACGCCGGTGGTGATCTGGAAGGGCGAGCACGTGTTGCGAAACCCGAGCAACGCCGAGCTCGCGACCCTGATCGGGCTGCGCGCAGCCCCCGCCCGTGAGGCCTACGACCTTGTCATCGTCGGCGCCGGCCCGGCCGGCCTCGCGGCAGCGGTGTACGGCGCGTCCGAGGGGCTCTCGTCCCTCGTCCTCGACGCCGTGGCGACCGGCGGACAGGCCGCGACGTCGTCCCAGATCGAGAACTACCTCGGGTTCCCCGCGGGCATCTCCGGCGCCGAGCTCGCGGACCGAGCCGTGGTCCAGGCGCGGAAGTTCGGAGCCACCTTCACCGTCCCGGGTGAGGCACTGGCCCTTCGCGACGCCGACGGCTACCACGTCGTGCGACTGACCGACGGGGAGGACGTGACGGCGCACGCCGTGATCCTGGCGACCGGTGTCCAGGTCCGGCGGCTGGACGTGCCCGGCCTCGATCGTCTCGAGGGCAGCAGCGTCTACTACGCCGCGACCGAGGCCGAGGCACAGTGGTGCGGCGGCCAACCCGTGACGGTGGTCGGCGGCGGGAACTCTGCCGGCCAGGCCGCTCTCTTCCTGTCTCGACGGTCCTCCGTGGTCCACCTCGTCATCCGGCACCACGACCTCCATCGCGACATGTCCCGCTACCTGGCGGACCGGATCGAGAGATCCCCTCGGATCCGGGTGTGGCCGGGCTGCGAGCTGTGCCGGCTCGACGGAGACGTGGCCGTGGAGTCCGTCGTCCTCAGAGAGCGTGACAGCGGCCGGGAGACCGTTGTCGACAGCAAGGCCGTGTTCGTGCTGGTGGGTTCGACGCCTCGTACCGCCTGGCTCGAGGGCCGGATCGAGCTGGACGAGAATGGATACATCCGTACTGGCGTGGCCGGTGGGTGTGTCAGTTTGCTCGAGACGGACATGTCCGGGGTGTTCGCCGTCGGTGACGTGCGTAGCGGGTCGGTGAAGCGGGTAGCCTCCGCAGTCGGCGAGGGTGCCATGGCCGTTCGCCTAGTCCATGAGTTCCTCGAGAGAGCGGGGCGACGATGAACAGGCCCGCGGCCGCGCCCGGCCGTCGGTCGTCGGTGACCACGGTCCGGACCCAGGACCGGGACCGCGCCGAGAGCGTTGTCGGCGAGCTCTTCCTGCCCAACCGCCTCGACCTCAGGCGCGGGCGCGAGCCGCTCGACATGCGGATCGCCGGCATTCGCCTGGGCGGATTGACCGTCGGGCGCCTGTCCTACGGCCGGTCAGTGGTGCTGACGACCGCCGAGGCGGGCGACTTCCACCTGAACGCGCCGCTGTCGGGCCGGGCGCGCTCCTCGGGTGGCTGGCCGGGCCCGGCGGTCGTGACGACGCCGGGCGAGGCCGCGGTGTTCGGTCCCGGCCGCCAGGCCGAGATCGCCTGGACGGCGAGCTGCACCCAGCTCTGCATGATGATCTCCCGCTCCGACGTGGAGGCCGAGCTCGAGGCGCTGCTGGGCCGGTCCCTCCGAGCCGCCCTGGATTTCGAACCCGCCATGGACCTCACGTCGCCGACCAGCCGCGCGTGGCGCGAGGTGCTCGGCGTGCTGGCCGGGGAGCTCGAGGACGGTCCGGGCCTGATCGACCGCCCGACCGTGGGCCGTCATGTCCGGGGTCTGGTGATCGACGGTCTGCTGATCGGGCAGCACCACACCTACACCGACGCCCTCAACGCCGCCACGTCCGCAGCGCCGCGGTCAGTCGTGGCCCGCGCGGTCGACCTCGTTCACGACAGGCCGGACGAGCAGTGGTCGACCGTCCGGCTGGCGACCGAGGTTCATCTCAGCGTGCGTGCCCTGCAGGAGGGGTTCCGCCGCGAGGTCGGCATGCCGCCGATGTCCTACGTGCGAGACGTCCGTCTGCACCGCGCCCGCGACCTGCTCCGCGTGGCGGACCCCGACCGGACCACGGTCGCCCAGGTCGCGGCACGGGTTGGCATCGCACACCTGGGCCGCTTCGCGGCCGCGTACCGCGATGCCTTCGGCGAACTCCCGTCGGAGACGCTGAACGCTCCCCGATGACCTGGCCGATCTGCGCGGATCTCGAGCCGGGATGCGCGGCTCATGAGCGAACACGTTTATTGCCGACCCGCACGGGTGACCATCGGTGGATGGACGACCTGCATCGGGACTCGAGCGGTTGGGACCTGCTCCACACGGTGCTGGGCGAGCTTGCCCTGCCGATGGCAGTGATGGACGACTCCCGCCGGCTCGTCCATGTCAGCCCCGCCCTCGAGAGCCTCGCGGACACCCGGTTCGAGCCCATCCCCTGCGACCAGGTCCCGTCGTACTTCAATCTCCACGACGCGTCCGGGATCCGCGCCCTGGACCCGTCCGAGCTGACCTTGGTGCGCGCCTGCGCGGGTGAGAGCGTCCAGGACTCCTACGTCACGGTGAAGCCGAAAGCCGGTCCCGTCCGGCTGCTGCGCTGCACCGCGGCCCCGCTGCGCGGCGCCGGCGGGGAGGTCCGCGGAGCCCTGCTCGTGGCCACTGACGCGACCGACGAGCAGCCCATCGTGTCACTGCCGCCGGAGCTGCGTCGGCAGCGGCTCGACGCACTGCAGCACGAGCTGCGCACCCCGCTGACGGCACTCCTCGGCCATGCCGAACTCCTCCAGGACCACGGCCCCGCGTTGCCGGAGCAGGCCCGGGAGTCGCTCGCCTGCATGCAGCGGGCCGGCGACCGCCTCAGACGCGCGCTCGGCTCGGTGTCCGCGATTCTCGACGGCCGGGACCAGCGCGACTGACCATGTCGACGAGCGTCGATCTCAGGCGGGCAGCATCCGGTGCTGCATCGTGAGCACTGTCAGCTCGACTCGGGTGTGGATGCCGAGCTTCGTGAAGATGTGCTTCAGGTGTGCATCGACGGTGTGCGGCGACACGAACAGCTGGTGGGCGATGTCCTTGTTGGTCAGGCCCTTGGCAACGAACCCGGCGATCCGCAGCTCGCTCGGGGTGAGCGAGGGCCACGGGTCCGGCTCGGACGCGGACGCGGATGCGGCGCCCAGGGGACGGCGGTCCGTGGGGTCGGCCATCTCAGCGTCGTACTCGGCCCGGGTCGGGAAGTGCGGGTTGTCGAGAACCGTCTGGTCCAGGAGCACGACCGGGTGGGTCTTGAGCACGGCAACGAGCATGTCGAGCCCGAAGAGCTGCAGGTCGTACATGCACATGAAGACCGCCGGCTTCCGGTCCACGACGTCGTTGAGGGCCGCCTCGTACACGAAGAAGTCATCGACCCCATGAGGCTGCGACAACAACCCGGGCCACGGCATCTCCCCGGTGGCCCGCAGCAGTCCGGCGCCCCCTTCGACAACCTGGTCGAGGTTGTCCGAGAGCACCGAGGTCATGTGCTCGACCGAGAACTTTCCGGACTGCAGGTAGACCTCCGACGCCGGGCGCACGTCGAACCGGTCCGTCGGTGGGTCCCTGACACCGGCCTCGCCGACCGCGCGGGCACGCACAGCGTCGGGCTCGAGGCCGTCGACGTAGCACAGGCAGGTGTCCCCGTGCTGGAGGCCCTGCCGGAGGAAGGGGAACAGGAGGTCGTCTCGCTCCACCGAGCCGGAGTACAGAGCGCAGAGGTGCGTTCCTGACGGGATGTGGTCCACGCCCGGGATCCCGATGTCTACGACATTCATGTTGGTCCCTTGGTCACCGCGAGCGTACGCGCGTTGGTCGCTAAAGGCACGGCCTGGTCAGGATGATGAGCGCGGGGTGCGGAGCGAGCGGGTCGCTCACGTCGGGCGCTTTCGGCGCGCCAGGCGGTCACGTCGGTCCTCCTCGCGCTTGGAGTAAGCGGCGGCGCGAATCGCTTCGTCCGACTCCAGGCCCGAACCGAGACCACCTCCGACGGTTGCTGCTGACGCGACGAACCAGGCAAGGACGAACAGATCGCCGTAGCCGAGCGAGGTTTGGAGGTAGCTGCCCATCAGATCGGGGTCGAGGACGAAGAATGCCCAGACCAGGTTCACCAGGTAGAGGGCGAGGTAGCAGATGGCCACGCCGGCCGTCAGCGTCAGCAGTGTCGACGCGTTATAGAGACGAGATCTTTCCCGCGCCTGCGGGGAGTCGTCGTCGGGGCGGTCCCACAGCTCGCCGTCGATCACGAGCCAGGCCACGACGAGGGCGACCGAGGCGATCGTCGCGACCACCAGGCGCCACCACGACAGCGAGCCTGCGAGCAGCCATGCCGTCGAGTTGACGGTGGCTACGGCGCCGGTCGCCAGCGCTGCTACGAGCGCGGACTTCAGGCCGGGGACCAGCAGCCACGGGCGATTGGCGAGAACCATGCCCAGGAGCAGGCGCGACCGGCCCCGACGGCGAGGGAGAACCACGCGGTGCTCATCAACTACGGCGCCCGGCTCGGTCATCGTGTTGATGAGCGAGCGCACTGCTCGACGGGACCGGGTGTGCATCCGCAGTCCGCCCAACGCGGGCAGTGACAACACCGCGGTCCGTCGCTCCGGGTCGGTCTCGACCAGCAAGGGGAGGCCCTCGTGGTCGTGGAGCGGGAGCTCGGTCAGGCCGACGACCAGGTCCCAGTCTTGTCGACGGGCCTGGTCCTGCAGCCGACCCATCGCGGTCTCGACCCCCTCGGAGCCGGTGGTGAAGGGTTCACTCACCACGGTGATGTCCCAGTCGTCGGTGCCGTCGAGGGGGCCCAGGTCACTCATGCCATGTGCGATCCCGGTCGGTGCAGCTGGATCTGCTACGAGTCCGACTCGGATCATTTCCACATTGGTTCGTTACCCGCCGCGGCCGCGAAGAAACGCCGAGAAACGACGACGGTTTCAGTCGACAAACGCTCGCCCTCGGCAAAGGCGCAGCTCAGAGGTCCATTTCCGCCCGCTGCACCAGATCACGCCATCGGACTGGGAAAGGGATTGGGGACAGGATGTGGAGTCAGCGATGACCTTCGGAAGTCGCTCGCCGGAACCAGCTCAGGTCCGCTCGAGCCGCCGCGCGAGGTACGGCGCGGTCGCGCTGCCTTCGGCCTTCGCGATCGTCGGCCGGCGTGCCGGTCGCGACGACCCGACCGCCGGCGTCTCCTCCGCCCGGGCCGAGGTCGATGACCCAGTCGGCGGTGGCGATCGCATCGAGGTCGTGCTCGACGAGGACCACCGTGTTGCCGACGTCGACGAGCCGGTGCAGCTGGCGCAGCAGGAGCGCGGTGTCCGCGGGGTGCAGTCCCGAGGTCGGCTCGTCGAGCAGGTAGAGCGCGTGGCCGCGGTGCGCCCGCTGGAGCTCGGTGGCGAGCTTGATGCGTTGTGCCTCACCGCCGCTGAGCTCGGTCGCCGGCTGTCCCAGTCGCAGGTAGCCCAAGCCCACCTCGCGCAGCGTCTCGAGGCTGCGTGCGGCGGCCGGTACGTCGGCGAGGAACGTCGCGGCGTCGTCGACGGACAGGGCGAGGACCTCCGCGATGTTCTTGTCGCGGTAGGTGATCTCGAGCGTCTCGGCGTTGTACCGATCGCCGTGGCACGTCGGGCACGGTGCGTAGGTGCCGGGCAGGAAGAGCAGCTCGACGGAGACGAATCCTTCGCCCTGACAGGTCTCGCAGCGGCCCTCGGGGACGTTGAAGGAGAAGCGGCCCGCGCCGTAGCCGCGGGCCCGAGCCTCGTCCGTGGCGGCGTACAGCTTGCGCACGGCGTCGAACATCCCCGTGTACGTCGCGAGGTTGGACCGCGGCGTCCGGCCGATCGGCCGCTGGTCGACGAGCACCAGCCGGTCGAAGGACTCGAGGGCAGTCGGGTCCTCGGCGAGCACCTGGCTGACCAGGGTCGACTTGCCGGAACCGGACACCCCGGTGACGGCGGTCAGCACGCAGAGCGGGATGTCGACGGACAGGTCGCGCAGGTTGTGGCGGAGCACCCCGGCCAGCCGCAACCAGCCCTGCGGGGCACGCACGTCGTGCACCAGCCGCTCGGCGCGACCGAACAGGTAGGCGCTGGTGGCCGACTCGGTGACGTCCTCGAGACCCGCTACCGGGCCGCTGTAGAGCACTCGGCCCCCGGCCTCGCCCGCACCTGGGCCGATGTCGACGACCCAGTCCGCACGCCGTACGACGTCGAGGTCGTGCTCCACGACGAACAGCGAGTTGCCGGACGCCTTCAGGCGGTCCAGACATCGAGCAGCGGTTCCGCGTCGGCCGGGTGCAGGCCGGCGGACGGCTCGTCCAGGACGTAGACGACCCCGAACAGCCCGGAACGCAGCTGGGTGGCGATCCGCAGGCGCTGCGCCTCACCGGGCGACAGGGTCGTCGAGCTCCGTCCCGAGACTCAGGTAGCCCAGGCCCAGGTCGAGGAGCACCTCGATGCGGGCGACCAGATCGGCGCAGATCCGCACCGCGACCTCGTTGGTCTCCTCGGGCAGCTCGGCGACCGGACGCAGCAGCGCGACCAGCTCGGTGAACGGCAGGTCGTTGACCTCGGCGATCGAACGCCCGAGGAAGGTCACCGCGAGGGCCTCCGGCCGCAGTCCGCTGCCGCTGGCAGTCCGGGCAGGGCGCGTCCTCGACGAACCGCAGGGCCCGTTCGCGCATCCGCTCGCTCTTGGAGTCGGCCAGGACGTGCATGACGTGCTTGCGCGCGCTCCAGAACTTCCCGTAGTAGCCGTAGTCGACGCGATCAGGTTCGGGCTCGATGAGCACCGACGGCTGCTCGTCGGTGAAGAGCAGCCAGTCGCGGTCCTTCTTCTTGCAGCCTGCGCCACGGCTTGTCGATGTCGATGCCGAGACCGGTGACGATGCTGCGCAGGTTGGCACCCTGCCAGGCACCGGGCCAGGCGGCGATCGCGCCCTCGCGGATGCTCAGCGACGGGTCGGGGACGAGCAGCTCCTCGGTGACGTCGTGCACGACACCCAGACCGTGGCAGCGCGGACACGCGCCCGCCGCGGTGTTGGGCGAGAACGCCTCGGCCGGGAGATGGTCGGCCCCGGCGGGGTAGTCGCCCGCTCGCGAGTAGAGGATTCGCAGCAGGTTGGACAGCGTGGTGAGGGTGCCGACCGACGAGCGGGACGTGGCCGCGCCGCGACGCTGCTGCAGCGCCACCGCCGGCGGCAGCCCGGTGACCTCCTGGACATGCGGAGCACCGACCTGCTGCAGCAGCCGGCGCGCGTACGGCGCCACCGACTCGAAGTAGCGACGCTGCGCCTCGGCGTACAGCGTGCCGAAAGCCAGCGACGACTTCCCCGAGCCGGAGATCCCGGTGAACGCCACCATGGCGTTCCGAGGGATGTCGACGTCGACGTTGCGGAGGTTGTGCTCGTTGGCACCGCGGACGCGCACGAAGCCGTCGATCGCGTCGGTGGTCACGCGCCCCTTGTACCCAGTCCGAGCGCGACGCACGTGGCGATGAGCACCAGCACCAGCTCGAGCTGCCGGATCTCGCAGTGACTGATCTGCTCACGGTAACTCCCCGAACTCGCCGCCAACTCCACTGATCAGCACCAAATGCACAAAACCCCCGCACCAAGTGGCGGGGGTCTGGCACCTGAACCTATGACGTTCAGTGGCAGGTGCAGGATTCGAACCTGCGAAGGAATACTCCGACGGATTTACAGTCCGCTCCCATTGGCCGCTCGGGCAACCTGCCGGGGTGCTCCACGGCGGGCCGTTTGGCTCGCTGGCAGCAAGACGAAACAATAGCGCAGGCACATCCGCATCAAAAAAACGCCGGGGTCCCTCCCGGCGCACGCGAAGGAGCACCGCATGGCCGACTCGTCGTTCGACATCGTCAGCAAGATCGACCGCCAGGAGGTGGACAACGCGCTCGGCCAGGCCGCCCGTGAGATCGCCACCCGGTTCGACTTCAAGGGCACCGGCGCGAGCATCGAGTGGCAGGGCGAGCACGCGATCGAGATCACCGCGTCCGCCGACGACCGGGCCACCGCGGTCCTCGACGTCTTCAAGGACAAGCTGATCAAGCGCCAGCAGAGCCTGAAGATCCTGGACGCCTCGGAGCCGCGTCAGTCCGGCCAGGTCAGCAAGATCTCGATCGCGCTCAAGGAGGGCATCTCCTCCGAGGACGCCAAGAAGGTCTCGAAGCTGATCCGCGACGAGGGCCCGAAGGGCGTCAAGGCGCAGATCCAGGGCGACGAGCTGCGCATCTCCTCGAAGAAGCGCGACGACCTGCAGGCCGTGCAGGCCCTGGTCAAGGCACAGGACTACGAGTTCGCGGTGCAGTTCACGAACTACCGCTGACCAGGTCGTCCGCCTCAGGCGGCTCTTCCAAGCCCGCCTGAGGCGGACGACCCGAGCATCAGCTGGCGGAGGCCGTCATCGACGGGATCACGGTGGCGCCCGAGGCGGGGGTGATCCAGACCCGGGCACCCTCCTCGACGCCGAGCTGGCGGGACTGCGTCCTGGTGAGGATCACGTTGACCTCCTCGCCGTCGTCGGTCAGGACGGTCACCCGCACCTCGAACCCGACCCGCAGCACCCGCGAGACGACGCCCTCGGAGGCGCCGGCGAGCTGCGGGACCAGCGAGATGTGGATGTCGTGCGGGCGCAGCAGCATGCCGCCCAGCCGGGTGGTCTCACCGAGGAAGCCCATCACGAAGTCGTTGGCCGGCTCGTCGTAGAGCTGGTCCGGCGACCCGATCTGCTCGACCCGGCCCTCGTTGATCACCACGATCTCGTCGGCGACCTCCATCGCCTCCTCCTGGTCGTGGGTGACGAAGACCGTGGTCACGTGCACCTCGTCGTGCAGCCGGCGCAGCCAGTCGCGGAGCTCCTTGCGGACCTTCGCGTCGAGCGCACCGAACGGCTCGTCGAGGAGCAGCACCGTCGGCTCGACGGCGAGCGCCCGGGCCAGCGCCATCCGCTGGCGCTGGCCGCCCGAGAGCTGCGCGGGCAGCCGGTGCGAGAACTGCGAGAGGTGGACGAGCTTGAGCAGCTCGTCGACCCGCGCGGCGATCTCGGCCTTGGGCTTCTTGCGGATCTCCATGCCGAACGCGACGTTCTTGGCGACCGTCATGTGCTTGAACACGGCGTAGTGCTGGAACACGAAGCCGACGTTGCGCTTCTGCGGCGGCAGCTTGGTGGCGTTCGTCCCCTCGATGGTGACCGTGCCGGCGTCGGCGGTCTCGAGGCCCGCGATGACGCGGAGCAAGCGTGGACTTGCCGCCGCCCGACGGCCCGAGCAGGGCGGTGAGCTGGCCCTTCGGGATCGAGACGCTGACGTCGTCGAGAGCGACGAAGTCGCCGTACTTCTTGGTGACACCGGTGATGTCGATACTCATGTCTGTTCCTCTTCTCGCGTCAGTTCTCGTCCTGGGGGCGGAGCACGGCGACCACGACCAGACAGGCGATGCACACCATCACCAGCAGGAACGCGATCGCGTAGGCCGAGCCCTGTGCGAAGTTCTGGTACTTCTCCTCGACCATCAACGTGGCCGTCTGGGTCTTGCCGCTGACGTTGTTCGACACGACCTTCACCGCGCCGAACTCGCCGATCGACCGGGCGAGGCTGAGCACCACGCCGTACACGAGTGCCCACTTGATGCTGGGCAGCGTGATCTTCCAGAACGTCTGCGGTGCGTTCGCGCCGAGACTGCGGGCCGCCTGCTCCTGCTCGTCGCCGATCTCGGTGAGCGTCGGGACGACCTCACGGATGACCAGCGGCAGCGCCACGAAGCAGGTGGCCATGATCAGGCCCGGCGTCGCGAAGATGACCTGGAGGCCACCTTCCTCCAGCCCCTGACCGAACCAGCCGTCGCGGCCGTTGTAGACCAGCACCAGCGCCAGACCGACCACGACCGGCGAGACGGACAGCGGTACGTCGATCATCGCCGAGAGCAGCCGCTTGCCCGGGAACTCGTAGCGGACCAGCAGGATCGAGATGGTCAGGCCGAACACCAGGTTGATGATCACGGCGATGCCGGCCACCTGGGCGGTGAGGATCAGCGCGGAGACGACGTCCTCGTCGCTCAGCGCGTCGGTGAGGTTCGTCAGGCCGCCCTCGAAGGTACGGCGGAACAGCATGCCGAGCGGCCAGGCGACGAGGAAGAACACGTAGCCGACGGCGAGCAGGCGCAGGGTCCAGCGGACCGGGGCGGACACCTTAACCACGGCGCGACACCCGCCTCTGCACGATGTCGAGCACCACGATCACGAAGAGCGCGACGGCCAGCATGATCGAGGCCACGGCCGCGGCCGAGGCGTAGCTGCCGTTCTCGATGAACGTGAGCATGCGCACCGAGACGACCTCGGTCTCGTTGGGCCGGTTGCCGCTGAGCAGCACCAGCGAGCCGTACTCCGAGAGCGCCCGGGCGAAGCTCAGCGCCGCGCCCGCCGTGATCGCCGGCAACAGGCTCGGCAGGATGATCCGGCGGAAGATCGTGCTGCGCTTCGCACCGAGCGAGGCCGCTGCCTCCTCGACGTCGGCCTCGATCTCCTCCAGCACCGGCTGGACGGCACGCACCACGAACGGAAGCGTCACGAACGCCAGCGCGAGCGTCACGGCCTTCGGCGTGAACGCCCAGTGCACGCCGATCGGGCTGTTCGGCCCGTAGAGGGCGAGCAGCACCAGGCCGGCGACCACCGTCGGCAGCGCGAAGGGGATGTCGATGATGACGTTGAGGACGGACTTGCCGAAGAACCGGTCACGCACCAGCACCCAGGCGATGATCGTGCCCATCACGACGTTGATCAGGGTGACGATCGCGGACTGGGTGACGGTCAGCTTGAGGGCGTTCCACGTCTGCGGGTCCCGGAGGACGTCGATGTAGTTCTGCCAGCCGCCGGCGGCCGCCGTGGCGATGATCGCCGCGAGCGGGACGAGCACCAGCAGGCTGAACCACAGCATCGCGATGCCGAGGCCGAGCCCGGCGGCGGGCGTCAGGGTGTTGCGCGGGGTAGTACGACGAGTGCGGCGAGGCCGGCCCCCCTCAGAGGGGGCCGGCCGGCCTACGTCGATCGTCGCCCCGGAGAGGGCGCCGGTCATTACTCCTCGCCCTCCTTGCCGAGGTCCTGCTGCAGCGCGGTGATGATGCCGAGGGGGTTGCCCTCCTGGCCGTCGCCGAAGAACTTGTCGGCGGCCTCGCCCCACCCGTTGAAGTTGTCGTCGACCGTGTACAGGGTCTCGGGAGCCGGGAACGGGTCGCTCGGGTCGTTCGCACCCTCGACCTCGCCGATGTCGACACCGTCGACGACCGGGCGGAAGCCGGACTGCGCGTAGTCGGCCTGCGCCTCCGGGCTGGTCATGAACTCCAGGAACGCCTTGGCGGCGTCGCTCGGCGTCCGTCGTGACCGCGGCCGGGTTCTCGATGAGCAGGGTGTCCGGCGGGAGGACGTAGTCGACGTCCGCACCGCTCTGCTTGGCGAGGATCGCCTCGTTCTCGTACGACAGCAGCACGTCGCCGCTGCCGTCGGTGAACGCGGTGGTCGCCTCACGGCCGCTGGCCGGGAGCGCGATGGTGTTGGTCAGGAGCTTGGTCAGGAACGCCTTGCCCGGCCGCCTCGTCGTCGGTGCCGCCGGTGGCGTGCGCCCAGGCCGCGAGGATGTTCCAGCGCGCCGAGCCCGAGGAGCCCGGGTTCGGCGTGATGATCTCGACGCCCGGCTTCACCAGGTCGTCCCACGTCTGGATGTTCTCGGGGTTGCCCGCCCGCACCACGAAGACCACGACGGAGGACGTGGCGATGCCGTTGGTCGCGTTGTCCTTCCAGTCCTCGGCGACGAGGCCCTCGTCGACCAGGCGGGTCACGTCGGTCTCGAGCGAGTAGTGCACGACGTCGGCCGGCGAACCGGCCACGACGGCCCGGCTCTGGTCGCCGGAGGCGCCGTAGGACGGCTCGAACTCGACGCCGTCGCCGGCGTCGGTGCCCTCGAAGTCGTCGAAGACCGGCTCGTTGGCCGCCTCCATGACCGAGAACGCACTCAGGTGAATCGTCTCGCCGCTGTCCGAACCGCCCGCACTCGAGCATCCGGTCAAGGCCAGCACCCCGGCGGCCGCAGCCACCGCAACCTTGATCGCAAACTTCATCGTCATCCCTTTCCGTGCCCACCGAGGCGGGCGTTTCTGGTGAATGACGAGCAGACTACGTGACTTAAGTGGATTACTCCGACATCTGAGACGAAAATATATGATTCGTGTCGCGAGTCACACATCCGCAGACAGAGATGGCTCCGGTACGGCCGAGCTCCGGACTATCGTGAGGAGCCGTACCAGGGCCCCGTAGATCGGAAAACTGGAACAGGTTCCAGTTTTGGCCGTACCGGAAGTACGATCGAATTCGTCGCGGGCCGAGCAGGCCCGTCACGAGTGACACGACGAGGGAGTGGGCGCGCAGTGTCCAAGCAGGTCAAGCAGCTCGACCGGGTCATCATCCGGTTCGCGGGCGACTCCGGCGACGGCATGCAGCTGACCGGTGACCGGTTCACGCAGGAGTCGGCGGTCTTCGGCAACGACCTGGTCACGCTGCCGAACTTCCCCGCGGAGATCCGGGCGCCTCAGGGCACGCTGCCCGGCGTCTCGTCGTTCCAGGTGCACTTCGCCGACCACGACATCCTCACCGCCGGCGACGCGCCCGACGTGCTGGTGGCGATGAACCCGGCCGCCCTGAAGGCCAACCTCGGCGACCTGCCGAAGGGCGCGGCGATCATCGTCGACACCCACGACTTCACCGCGCGCAACCTGACCAAGGCGGGCTACGACGCCAACCCGCTCGACGGGCTCGGCGACGCCGGCTCGCCGCTCGGCGAGTTCGCGGTGCACCCGGTCGACCTGACCGGCATGACCGTCGAGGCGGTCAAGGAGTTCGGCCTGTCCCGCAAGGACGCCGCCCGCGCCAAGAACATGTTCGCGCTCGGGCTGCTGTCGTGGATGTACGGCCGGCCGACCGACTCGACCATCGCGTTCCTGTCGAAGCGGTTCGCGAAGGTCGCCGACATCCGCGACGCGAACATCACCGCGTTCAAGGCCGGCTGGAACTTCGGCGAGACCACCGAGACGTTCGTGGTCCAGTACGAGATCAAGCCGGCCCCGATGGCGCCGGGCACCTACCGCAACATCACCGGCAACCTGGCGCTGTCGTACGGCCTGATCGCCGCGGGCGTGCAGTCCGGGCTGCCGATCTTCCTCGGCTCGTACCCGATCACCCCGGCCTCCGACATCCTCCACGAGCTGCAGCAAGCACAAGGCGTTCGGCGTCACCACGCTGCAGGCCGAGGACGAGATCGCCGGCGTCGGCGCCGCGATCGGCGCGTCGTTCGCCGGGTCGCTCGGCGTGACCACCACCTCGGGCCCCGGCATCGCGCTGAAGTCCGAGGCGATCGGCCTGGCCGTGATGACCGAGCTGCCGCTGATCGTCGTCGACGTCCAGCGCGGCGGTCCCTCGACCGGCCTGCCGACCAAGACCGAGCAGGCCGACCTGCTCCAGGCGATGTTCGGCCGCAACGGCGAGGCGCCGGTGCCGATCGTGGCGCCGCAGTCGCCCGGCGACTGCTTCGACGCCGCCCTCGAGGCCGCCCGGATCGCGGTCACCTACCGCACCCCGGTGATGCTGCTCTCCGACGGCTACCTCGCCAACGGCTCCGAGCCGTGGCGGATCCCCGAGATCGACGACCTGCCGGTCATCGACCCGAAGTTCGCCACCGAGCGCAACAAGACGGTCGGAAGACGCCAAGGACGGCACCGAGACTCCGAGGAGTACTGGCCCTACCTGCGCGACGAGGAGACCCTGGCCCGGCCGTGGGCGATCCCCGGCACCCCCGGCCTCGAGCACCGCATCGGCGGCCTCGAGAAGGGCGAGGGTCACGGCAACATCTCCTACGACCCGGCCAACCACGACTTCATGGTCCGCACCCGCCAGGCCAAGGTGGACCGGATCGCCGACTCGCTGCCGCCGCTCGAGGTCGAGGACCCGTCCGGCCAGGCCAAGGTGCTGGTGATCGGCTGGGGCTCGACGTACGGCCCGATCGGCGCCGGCTGCCGCCGGGTCCGCAAGGCCGGCTACCACGTCGCCCAGGTGCACCTGCGCCACCTCAACCCGTTCCCGAAGGACCTCGGCGAGATCCTCAAGCGCTACGACAAGGTCCTCGTCCCCGAGATGAACCTCGGCCAGCTCAGCCTGCTGCTGCGCGGCAAGTACCTCGTGGACGCCATCGGCTACAACCAGGTCAACGGCATGCCCATCAAGGCCGCGTCCCTCGCCGAGGCCATCGGCGACCTGGTCGCCGAGGCCGAGGGCATCACCGTCGACCTCACGCCTCAGGAGGCGAGCAAGTGACGAGCACCGAGAACCTGCCGTTCCCCGGCCTGCGCTCCGGCGTCGAGCTGGTCCCGACCAACGACCAGCCGCAGACCGGCAAGGAGTACACCTCCGACCAGGAGGTCCGCTGGTGCCCCGGCTGCGGTGACTACGCCGTGCTCAAGGCCGTCCAGGGCTTCCTGCCCGAGCTGGGCCTGCGCCGCGAGAACATCGTGTTCGTCTCCGGCATCGGCTGCTCGTCGCGGTTCCCGTACTACCTCGACACCTACGGCATGCACTCGATCCACGGCCGCGCGCCGTCGATCGCGACCGGCATCGCCACCGCCCGCGAGGACCTCTCGGTCTGGGTCGTCACCGGCGACGGCGACGCGCTGTCGATCGGCGGCAACCACCTGATCCACGCGCTGCGCCGCAACGTGAACATGACGATCCTGCTGTTCAACAACCGGATCTACGGCCTGACCAAGGGCCAGTACTCCCCCACGTCCGAGGCCGGCAAGATCACCAAGTCGACCCCGATGGGCTCGCTCGACCACCCGTTCAACCCGGTCTCGCTCGCGCTCGGCGCCGAGGGCTCGTTCGTGGCCCGCACCATCGACTCCGACCGCAAGCACCTCACCTCGGTGCTCTCCGCGGCCGCCGCGCACCGCGGCACGTCGTTCGTCGAGATCTACCAGAACTGCCCGATCTTCAACGACGGCGCGTTCGACGCGATCAAGAACAACGACACCAAGGCCGACGCGATCATCCCGCTGGTGCACGGCGAGCCGATCCGCTTCGGCGTCGAGGGCGCCAAGGGCCTGGTCCGCGACACCGAGACCGGCGGCGTCAAGGTCGTCACGGTCGCCGACGTCGGCGAGGACGCGATCCTGGTCCACGACGCCCACAACACCGACCCGACCACGGCGTTCGCGATCTCGCGGCTGACCGACTCCGGCTACCTCAACCAGTCGCCGATCGGCATCTTCCGCCAGGTCGAGCGGCCGACGTACGACGACGGCGCCCGCGGCCAGATCGGCTCCGCCCGCGAGGCCGCACCCGGCGAGCCGAGCGACCGGCTCGCAGCGCTCATCGGCGGCGGCGACACCTGGACGATCGTCTAGCTGAGACACAGCAGCAAGGCCCCCGCCCGAGAGCGGGGGCCTTGGCATCTGTCCTCCCACATCGGTCAGACCCTCCCCGTAAAGCGCGGCAGACAAACACCTCCCTAGGATGTGCGGGTGCCGGATTCCCGTCGTGGGTTGCTGTTCGGGGTCGCGGCCTACGCCATGTGGGGCGTGTTCCCGCTCTACTGGCCGCTGCTCCAGCCGGCCGGCGCCGTCGAGATCCTCGCCCACCGGGTCCTGTGGTCCGCGATCACCATCGGGCTGCTGGTGCTGCTGCTGCGGCGTACGACGCAGTTCCGCGACCTGCTGCGCGACCGCCGGGTCCGGCTGCTGCTCACCCTCGCCGCGGCGGTCATCTCGGTGAACTGGGTGACCTACATCTGGGGCGTCACCAACGGCCGCGTCGTCGAGACGTCGCTCGGCTACTTCATCAACCCGCTGGTGACGGTGCTGATGGGCGTGTTGATCCTGCAGCGAGCGGCTCCGGCCGCTGCAGTGGGTCGCCATGGGCTTCGCGACCGCCGCGGTCGTCGTGCTCACCGTCGACTACGGCCGGCTGCCGTGGGTCGCGCTGGTCCTCGCGTTCACGTTCGGCAGCTACGGGCTGTGCAAGAAGACCGCGAACGTCGGCGCCGTCGAGAGCCTCGCGTTCGAGACGGCCGTGATCGCGCCGTTCGCCGGCGTCTACCTCGCCTGGCTGGCCGCGACCGGCGGTCTCGAACTTCGCCGCGCACGGCATCGACCACTCGCTGCTGTTCATGACGACCGGCATCGTGACCGCGATCCCGCTGATCTGCTTCGGCGCCGCCGCGATCCGGGTCTCGATGGTGAGCCTCGGGCTGCTGCAGTACCTCGCGCCGGTGCTCCAGTTCCTGCTCGGCGTGTTCTGGTTCCACGAGGACATGCCCGCCGGCCGCTGGGTCGGCTTCGTGCTGGTCTGGATCGCGCTGGTGATGTTCACCGTCGAGGCGGTCAACCACCGGCGCCGCCAGCTGCGACTCACCGTCGAGGCGACGACCGCGGCGTAGCGGGACCCTCGCTCACATCTGTCGCAGAACGTGCGATGACGGCAATGACCAGCAGGACTGCAACGGAGACGACCAATCGTCTGGCTCGCAGGCTCAGCCGGGTGGCGCGGACTCCTCGCTCTCGCAACGCGGTGATCGACATGTCTTCCTCCTCGGGTCGCGCCCATCGTCAATGGTGAGCTGAGGCATCGCAATGGGTAGCGCCGAGGTTGGGCGCTGGCACCAGGCCCCACTACCGGCTGACTGGAAGGCACCACCCCCGACAGCGTCGACGACGGCGGCTCCTCGGGTCTCGCACGATTGCCACCACACCGAGTACGGCGATCCCGCGACGGGCGTCGACCTAGCGGAAGGGACAGTCGGATGGCAGCCGATGAGACACCTGCAGCGCTGTGCGACGGCATCGATCTCGTGGTCGACGCGCTGCGCGCCAATGACATCGAGACCATCTACGGGCTGGTCGGCATCCCGATCACCGACATAGCCCGCGTAGCCCAGTCCAAGGGGATGCGGTTCATCGGATTCCGGCACGAGCAGGCGGCCGGTCATGCGGCCGCCGCGGCGGGCTTCCTCACCCAGCGTCCGGGTGTCTGCCTGACGGTCTCGGCACCCGGCTTCCTCAACGGCCTGGTCGCGCTGGCGAACGCCACGACCAACTGCTTCCCGATGATCCAGATCAGCGGGTCCAGCGACCGGGCAATCGTCGATCTCCAGCGTGGCGGCTACGAGGAGCTCGACCAGCTGGCGACCGCACGGCCGCTGGCCAAGGCGGCGTTCCGGGTCGAGCGGCCCGAGGACATCGGCCTCGGAAGTCGCCCGCGCGATCAGGACGGCGATGTCGGGTCGGCCGGGTGGCGTCTACCTTGACCTGCCGAGCAGCGTGCTCGGCGCGACCATTGACGCCGACGAGGGCCGGCGCTCCCTCGTCGAGGTTGTCGACCCGGCACCGCGACAGCTCGTCTCACTGGCGGCGCTCAACCGGGCCGTGGAACTGATCGAGGGTGCGCGCCGTCCGCTGGTCGTGATCGGCAAGGGAGCGGCGTACGCCAGGGCCGAGCACGAGGTCGGCGAGCTCGTCGAGCACATGGGCTTCCCGTTCCTGCCGATGTCGATGGCGAAGGGCGTGCTGCCGGATGCGCACCCCCGGTCCGTGGCCGCTGCCCGGTCGATGGCGCTCGCCGAGGCCGACGTGGTGATCCTGCTCGGCGCGCGCCTCAACTGGCTGCTCGGCCACGGCCAGACCCCGCCGTGGTCGCAGGACGCCCGGTTCGTCCAGGTCGACATCGAGCCCGAGGAGCTGGACAGCAACCGCGCGATCGCCGCGCCGCTGGTCGGCGATCTGGTCTCAGTGGTCGGCCAGCTCGTGACCGCGCTGAAACCCGACCGGTCCCAGGTGGACGCCGGCTGGATCGCTCGGCTGGCCGACCACAAGGCGGAGAACGCCGCGAAGATGGCAGATCGGCTCGCAGCCGACCCGGCGACGATGAACTTCTCGAGCGCACTGAACGCCGTGCGCACCGTGCTGGCCGAGCAACCGGACACGGTCCTGGTGAACGAAGGCGCGAACACGCTGGACTTCGCCCGCGACATCCTCCCGATGTCGGCACCCCGCCGCCGGCTCGACTCCGGCACGTGGGGCGTCATGGGTGTGGGGCTCGGGTACGCGATCGCGGCCGCGGTCGAGACCGGGCTCCCGGTGCTCGCGATCGAGGGCGACAGTGCGTTCGGCTTCAGCGGGATGGAGCTGGAGACCATCTGCCGACACCGGCTGCCGATCGTGACCGTCGTCTTCAACAACGGCGGGATCTACAAAGGCGACGAGGTCAGCCAGCTGCCGCCGTACCCAGCGCCTACTGCACTCTGCCGACCGCCCGCTACGACCGGCTCGCCGAGGCCTTCGGTGGCGATGGCTATCACGCCGAGACCCAGGCCGAGCTGGCCGACGCGATCCGGACGGCGCTCGCGACCGGTCGTCCCGCGGTCGTCAACTGCGTCATCGACCCGAGCGCCGGTGTCGAGAGCGGGCACATCGCGACGCTGAACCCGAAGCGACACGGGGCGACGGCGTCGTGACACCGGCCGCCGCCCGACCGAACCGGAACACCACCCAAGGAGAGCAAGCCATGTCGAACACACACGAGCAACCGAAGCCGGCCATCGAGGATCACGTCGAGAGCAGGTTCGACCCGAGCAAGCCGTATCCGTTGGCGGGGATCACGGTCGTCGACTTCAGCCGGGTCCTCGCCGGTCCCACCTGCGGCCGGATGCTGGCCGACGCCGGAGCCAGGGTGATCAAGATCGAGCGCCCGGAGACCGGCGACGACACCCGACAGATGGGGCCGTTCGCGGACGACGACACCTCGGAGTACTACCGGTTCGCCAACCTGGGCAAGGAGAGCATCGCCCTCGACCTCAAGGACCCGGACGACCATGCGCTGGTGAAGCGGATGCTCGCGCGCGCCGACGTCGTGGTCGAGAACTTCCGGCCCGGCGTGATGGCCAGGCTGAACCTGGATCCGGCCGAACTCGTCGAGGAGTTCCCGCAGCTGATCGTCTGCTCCGTCTCGGGGTTCGGCCAGTACGGGCCCCTGCACCAGGAGGCCGCCTACGACACCGTCATCCAGGCCATCTCCGGGATCATGGACGGCACCGGCGATCCCGATCGCGGGCCGACCCGCGTCGGCACCTCGATCGCCGACATCCTGGGCGGGATCTTCGGCTACTGCGGCGTCGTGACCGCGCTCTGCGCCCGCGAGCGCAGCGGGCACGGGTCCACGTCGACATCGCGATGCTCGACGCAACCTTCTCGGTCATGGAGCAGAGCCTGATGGAGGCGCTGGGCGCGGGGCAGCGGCCCACCCGGATCGGCAACCGGCACCCGTCCATGGCTCCGTTCGACACCTTCCAGTGCCAGGACGAGCCGATCGCGATCTGCTGCGGCAACGACCACCTGTTCGGGCTCCTCGCGGACACGCTGGAGCTGGACGACCTGCCCCGGGATCCGCGGTTCGCGACCAACGTCGACCGCACGGACAACCAGGCGTCGCTCAAGAAGTCGCTCGAGGACCGGCTGCAGGCCGAGACGGCCGAGACGTGGCACGAGCGGCTGCAAGAGGCCGGCGTGCCCTCGAGCCTGATCCTCAACATCGACGACACCCGACGGCTCGAGCAGATCAAGGCACGGGCCATGGTCAAGGAGGTCGGCGGATTCAGCGTTCCCGGGTCGCCGATGAAGTGGGCACGTGGAACTCGATGGGCACGATGCTGCCCTCGCCCGCCTGGACGAGCACGGCGCGGACCTGCGCGCTGAGTTCGCAGACAAGGACGGCGCCGGCGGATGAGCACCACCGCACGGACTCCACACCGCGACACGACCACGGCGGCACCGTCCAACGTCGCTCGCGACTGGCTGCTGGTCGGCCTGTCGTTCGCGACCGGCGCGTACGAGGCGATCGTGTTCCTCGCCCTGGGCCGCGTCTTCACGGCGTTCCAGACCGGCAACCTGATCTTCCTCGGCATGGGTGTCGGTGGGATCGGCCACCTGCGACCCGAGCCGACCACCGTGGTGACGTCACTGCTGGCGTTCGTGGCCGGGCGCAGCCGCGGCACCGCTGCTGCGAGGCACCGGGCGCGACGACGACGCCCGGCCGTGGCCGAGCAGCGTGACGGCCGCCATCGCTCTGGGAGTCGCCGCGCAGGTCGGCCTCGCGCTGACCTGGCTGACGGCGTCGTCCGTCCGAGCGACCGCATCGGCGTGTCGTCGCCCTCGGAGCGTTCGCGATGGGCGTGCAGATGAACGCCGTACGCTCCTGGGCGTCACCGGCATCTCCACGACTGCGTTCACCGCCGCCGTGGCCGTCGTCGCTGCGCGGATCGGCGGCGAGTCCCAGCCCGCCGGGACCCTGGCCGCACTGTTGCTCGTGCTCGCGGCAGTCGTGGCGGGCGGCCTCGGCGGCACGCTGATGGTCCGAGAGCAGCTGCAGGGCGGTCGTCGCTTCCGTCGCGGTGGAGTCCTCGTGCTCGGGATCGCCGCCTTCGGCGTCCCTCGCCGCTCATCGACACGGTCCGGCTCGACGCGCCAGCGCTAGGAGCGGACGGCGGCACCCCGACGTCAGAACGGCATGTCGAGGAACGGCGAGGAGTAGGCGACGTCGGCGCCCAGGTGGCGCTCCGCGTCGACGGGTGGGATCCGGTTCCGTTCGGCCTCGAGCAGCATGCCCAGCAGCCCAACATCGCCGGCGGTGGCGATACCGGTCACCTCGTCGTGACCGAGGACCCAGGAGACGGCTGCGCTGATCCGAGTCTGGTCGTCGTACGGCTCGTACCACGTCGTGCGTCGATGCGGCGCCCCCTCTTGCCAGTTGCGGCGGGACACCGCCTTGATCGTCATCAGGCCGGCGTCCTGGCGGCGGACCTCCTCGACGAGCGCCTGGTAGTCAGCACGGTAGGACGGATCGCGCCAGAGGACCGCGTTGAGCGGGGTCAGGATCGTGGCGAACGGGTAGCGTCGCAACGCTTCGAGGTGGGTGGCCGGCGCGGCGTGACCGTGGCCGGTGATGCCGATGGCACCGACCATGCCCTCCTCTGGGCGCGGATCGCCGCGGCCAGGGCGCCGTCGGGACCAGTGGCCCGGTCGAGGTCGCTCAGGTCACCGACTGCGTGCAGCTGCAGCAGGTCGACCCGGTCGACCTGCAGACGCTGCAGTGACGCCTGGATCTCTCGCCAGGCCGACTCCCGGTCGCGCTGACCGGTCTTCGTCGCAAGGAACAGCTGGTCGCGGATCTCCGGCATCCATGGCCCGAGACGCAGCTGGGCGTCGCCGTAGCTCGCGGCGACGTCGAAGTGGTTCATCCCGCCGTCGAGAGCTTCCATGATCGAGCGGTCCGCCACGTCCTGAGTCACGTCTGCGAGCGCTGCGGCGCCGTAGATGAGGACCGAGCTGACGTGCTCGAGCCGCCCGAGCCTGCGCTTCTCCATGACCACCACCCTCCGCCAAGGATCGACCGGAGGGCAAGCCCGGGGTCCGGCCGCCGCAGGGGCGGGCCGGCGTCATGCCTGCCAGCAGGTAGAGACGGGGTAGTGCGGGCACGAGCCGCAAACACCCGCTAGCAACGCAGCACGCTCGGCGGCGTTGGCCGAACCTGGATTCATGACCCAGATCTCGCCCCCCTTACGCGTCGCGCTGATGATCATCGGCGCACTCGTCGCTCTGGCGATCACCTCGTGCTCCTCGTCGCTATCGGACTCGATCGACCCTGAACCGTCGAGTGACCAGTCGACCAAGACATCCCAGCTCGGCCGGGACGCGAGCCCGCGCCACTGCACGGGACGGGTCGGCGACGTCTCTGTGAACGGAGACGTCACCGTCCCCGCGGGCGCAACGTGCGAGTTGGACGGAACGACGGTTGAAGGAAACGTCTCGGTGGGGCCCGGTGCCCGGCTGTACGCGCGCGGCGTCGACGTTGACGGCGACATCGAGGGCGAGCGAACGCGCCGCGTCGAGGTCACCGACGAGTCTTACGTCGGCGGCAACTTGCAGCTCGAGTCAGGCGAAGCGGCGCTGGTGACCGGAAGCCACATCGACGGTGACCTGGGCTGGGAGGAGGAGCACGGAGCACTGCTGGCACGTGGAAACACGGTGGGCGGCAACCTCGAGCTGGACAGCAACACCGGGGCAGTGACCGTCTCGGGCAACAAGGTCGGCGGTGACCTGTCGTGCGCAGAGAACCACCCAGCTCCCCGCGGCGGAGGAAACACCGTCTCGGGTGACAACGACGACCAGTGCCACGCCCTGTGACGCTGAAAATGAGGAGGAAAGTCATGCTGAACACACAGACGATGCCCACGCTCGCCCACCGGCTGCTCGTGGCGGTGATCGGGCTCGCCCTGGCCGTAGCCGGGCTGCAGGTGACCGCGCCGGCCGCAGAGGCACGCACGGCGGGTGCCACCTTCGCGCCCACGAGCACATCGACGGGCTGGAAGGCGGCCATGACCAGCGCCAACGCGGCGCTCGCGGCAGCACAGACGAGCATCGCGAAGGGGAGGTACCCCCAGGCCGCGCAGCAGTTGCGGACCGTGACCCGTCAGGCTCAGGTGGCGAACGCGGGCGCGACCGGGCTCATCGGCAAGCCGTCGACGGACCCGGAGTCCGACGACGTGCCAGGTGTGGACGCGGTGCTCAAGGTCAGCGGTCTCGATCACCGGATCACGATGGCGCTGGTGCCGTTGTTCGCCAACCACCGGGCTGCCCGGGTCGTTCCCTCGATGACGAAGGCGCTCCTCCAGGCCGACAAGTCCCGTGACGCCATGCTGGGCAAGGTGATCGCGCTCAAGCCCGGCAAGCGGGACGCCTACGTCGACGGGCTCTCCGACACGCTCACCTCCTTCAAGAAGGAGTTGACCGCGATCGCGAACCAGCTGTCCGGCGGCACCCTGACGACCGGCGGCCGGAGCGCACTCACCCAGGCGCGGACGGGTGGTCACGAAGACCTACGGCGCCATGAAGAAGGTGTTCGGCGGCGGCGAGCGCCCCGCTCATCGACGCTGACCGGCCCCCTCACCGACGCTGCCAGGTACCACGGCATCGCTCACCCGGCGATGTCGTGGTACCTGGCAGCATGGCTGGTTGCCAGCTCGATCGCGTCGCCCCAGGTGGTGGTGGTGACAGACAGCGGCTGCGAACACCGCTCGTCGCAGCGCACTGCCCAGACGTGCCCGCCGGTCACCGCATCGACGTGTGAGTCGATGCGGATGGGCGCAGCCCGTGAGTGTGCGCTCGGAACCGGCTTCCGTCGCCGCACCGCACGGAGAATGGGCCCGACCTGCCGCCATCGGCTGACGAGCAGATCCATGGCGTAGACCAGGAGGACCACCCCGGCCGCGAACCGGACGAACGGCGTCGGATAGATCAGCTGGACCACGAAGACCACCACGAGGACCAAGGCGTCGACGCGCGCCGGTGTCAAGGTCGCCAGGGCAGCGACGGCGGCCAGCGTCACCGCTACGGTCAAGCCGAGCTCGAGCTGCTGGCGCGGCGCCACGGGGAGCACCAAGCTGCCGCCCCCGGCGGCGTACGCGATCGGCAGGGAGCCGAGGCCGAGCGTCCACTGGCTGACCGAGGACGCCAGGAGCAGGGCGAGGCCCTGGCGGGGCGGCGGTTGGACACCAGAACCGCGACGACCACCAGTTCCGGGGCCTCAGTGGCCACGGGCACGACCGACTGGATCAGGATGTACGGGTCGAGACCGAGGGATACTCCGGTGCTCAGCAGCGCGTGCGTGAAGGGGGTCGCGGTCGCCAACACGACCGCGCCCGCAGCGACCATCAGCCCCGTCACGGCTGCGCGACGCCAGCGCACTGGCAGTGACACGAGGCCGGCGGCCACACCGACGACAGCGGCGTCCTCGTCGGGAGTGCCCTGGACACGACGCGCGTACAGGACGTAGAGCCCCAGAAGCACGAGTCCGTCGAAGACCGAGGCACCGCCCCTGATCAGGATCTGTACCGCGAACAGCGCCGCGATCAGCAGGATCGCGAGCTCCAACCTGCGCTGGGGGGCAAGCCGGATGGGGCGTTCGACGACGTCGGTCCCACGGCGAGCCAGCAAGGCCACCAACAACGGCAGCGCGACCGCGCAGACCAGGAGCAGACGAGTGGCGCCGGTGAGATTCGCCGTCACCAGCTCGGCCTGCTGCGTGAACGCGAAGTGAACCTCGATGACGTACTCCGGCAGCACCGCGATCGCCGCGACGACGGCGAGAATTAGGCCACCGGAGAAGACCGCATCCCCGGCGTCAGCAGCCCAGGCCAGCATGAAAGCCGCGGCGACCAGACCGACGCCGAGACCGATCGTGGCGACCGGGACCGGAAGGTACGGGCTCACGAACCGCATCAGGACACCGAAGGCGGCGCAGGCCGCTGCGATGTTCAGCTGCCGCAGCCACCTACTGCTCTCCGGTGTCCAGCGCTCGGTCCCGCCCGTCACTGGGTCGTCCTCGCATCCGGGTCCTGCACCACCAGGGTCACGGTCTGGCTCGCGGTGAGCCCGTCACTCGATCGCGCGACGACGGTGAGCTCGTAGCTGCCGGGTGTCTTCGCCGTCCAGTCGAAAGACGCCAGCTGCGCGGGGCACGGGAACCGCCAGACCTCGGCCTCGTCCTCGGGCCCCCGGATCCGGGCCGCGAGGTCCTGACAGTTCAGCCCGGACAGGACGATCGTCACCGGTCTTTTCATCGTGATCTTGGCGGGCAGGTGCAGGATCTGGACGACGGGAGGGGCAACGACGGCGGAGGGCGCACCCGGAGCCGGAGGCTCGTCTGGGCCGTCTGCCCTTGTCGGCCCTCTGCGCGCAGCAGGATGTCAGCCCGTCCCGGGGTGTCGGGCGTCCACCTCAGGATGCCGACGTGATCGTGAAGGACATAGTCGCGCGTGAAAGCGATGCCCGACCTGGTGGACACCCGAACCGAGGCGTGGCGTCCGTGCGCGAGCCCGAAGGTGATCCGGACGGGTTGCCCGACGACCGCCTCCTGCGGCGCGCTCAGGATCCGGACGACCGGTGGCCGGCTCAGGACAGGGAACGAGATCGCATCGGTGACCGTGGTGCCGTCGAGTCCCTTGACGGCGATCCGGACCCGAACGTCGCCAGCTTCCGGTGGCACCCACTCGAAGTTCCCTCGGCCGTCCGCGACGCGCAGGTGCATGCGTTTGCGGTGGTCACCCCAGGTGATGGTGACGACCTCACGCCTGGCGTTCTCGACCTGGAAGCCGAGCTGTATCGGTGTGCCGACGGAGGCTGGGCCGCTCGGACTTCGCAGCTCGACCTGGGGTGGACTGTTGAGTGCCTGGCGCAGAGCGCTCGTCACGTCCGGGCCGAGTCCGGCGCGGCCGTTGACGTACACGGTCACGCCCAGCAGCCGTGCGGCGCCCGGCCCCCGTGATCCCTCGAACAGGCTCTGAGCCTGCACCAGCCCTTCCGGCAGCAGCAGCAGGTGGGGACGGCCGAGATACACCGAGTCCAGCGAGGACTTGTCCAGGTCAACGATCTCGAGGTTTCGCAGGCCGAGGAGGTTCCGGACGCGAGGAGTCGCGAACACCAGCCGGCTGATCTGGGCCGGCCCGAGCGTGACCGGGTCGCGAGGCAGGCTCCGGGACACCAGGTGCGTGTGACCGAGCCCGTCGACCCAGCCCGTCAGCGTCGCGACCAGGTTCTGTCCCCGCTGGGGGGTGTAGTACGTGTTGAGCACCACGCGCGCTCGGTCGTCCTCCGGGCCCGGCGGAGGCGCGTAGGCGTAGTCGGGCTGCAGGGTGAGCCTCAGGTCATCCTCGTCCGACTCGTCGAAGTCGACCCCGCCGGCGACCTCGAGCGGCCCGGACAGGCCGATCGGCCGTGCCCAGAGGTCCGACCCGGAGGCCAGTGTGTCCGGGTCCTCGGTGTGGAACCGCTCGTACGCCGTGGCCTGCGCCTCGAACAGCTCCATGGGATACCGTCCGCGCTGCCGCAGCTCGACGGGTGCCTGCTCGGCATCGAGGAAGAGGTCAGGAAAGGCCGCGGACCAGGCCCGGATCAGCGGATCGCTCGGATCGGTGACGTACAACGCGATCTCGCCCGAGTAGGCGTCCACGGTCGCTCGCACCGAAGCCCGTGCATAGCTGACCTGGCTGCCTCCGAGAGCCACCTGCTGGGCGAACGGATAGTCGGAGCTCGTGGTGTAGCCGTCGACGACGAAGACGATGTGGCCCCCGGCGGTGAGAGGGAACGCGTCGCCGTCCCACTGGATGAACGGCGCCAGGGTCCCCAGTCGATCGTGAACGTCGCGATGCAGCAGGATCCGCGAGTCACTCGTGAGGTCGTCGGAAAGGAGCAGCTGCTTGCTGCCGAGGGCGAGGGCGAAGATCGCGCGGCGGGTCCAGGTCGACAACGCGATCCCGGCCGGACCGTCGTAGTGGTATGGGGCTGGGGAGGTGGCGTGGCTGGAGGCGACATCCACTTCGGGACGCCGAGTGTCGACCAGCACCCACGGCGAGTCGGCGAGTCCCGTCACCGTCGCCGGGCCGAGGACGCCACTGGAGCTGTCCGGGTCGACACGGGTGTCGACTCCGACCAGGTTCCCGAAGTAGATCCGCGGCTCGCGAACACCGGCTCCTGAGTCGAGCAGGACGGGTTCCCGATCCGGCCCCACACCGGTCCCAGAGAAACGGATCAGGCCGAGGCCGTGGGTGTAGGCGAGCCGGTTGCTGCTCCAGGTGCCGGTGTCGAGGTCACTCGCACTGGGGTTCAGCTCACGTGCGCTCACGATGGTCGGCTGCGGTTCCCCAGCGGTACGCACCACGTCGAGAGTGGGCGACAGCGGGCTGAAGTACGGCGTGTCCGTCACCATCTGTCGCATCCGGGCGCCGAGCAGCGCCGCGTCCCAGGTCGTCACCTGGGTGAGTCGGTCGGCGACCGACCGGAAGTCGGCGGCGGGCACCTCTCCTGTCGGCGAGTAGGACTCGACGTAGACCTGGTCCAGGCCGAGCGCCTGGCGGGTCGCCGCCGCCGAACTCTCGAGGTAGGGGGCTTCGCTCGCGAGCTGGTTGGGGTCCACGACGAAGCGCTGGACGAGCGCCGGGAGCAAGGTCAGGGACAGGACGACACCAGCCGCGGCGACCAGCCCGCCGATCACCACGAGCTTCCGCGCGCGCCGCACCCACGGCCACCGGGCCAGCCAGGGGGCGGCCGCACACAGGATGGCAAGGACAACTGCGGCGACGGCGAGCGAGGACAGCACGGGCATTCGGACATGGACGTCGACGTACCCGACCCCAGCGAAGGGCTGGCTCCCGCCGACTCCGGGCTGGTGCAGCTCGAGGAGATACCGCTCCAGCGAGAGGCGCCAGCCCACGACCAGGAGGAAGGCGGCCAGCAAGAGCGCCAGGTGGACTCGTGCGGCGAAGCTGGCGCGAAGCGGCCGGACGTCCACGGTCCTCTTGACGGCGTGCACCGCCAGGACGCAGCCGAATGTCACGGCTACGAGCCAGAGCAGCGTCTCGGAGACCAGGACCTCGAACGGGAGCGTGAAGACGAAGTAGCCGACGTCCTTGCCGTGGACCGGGTCAGTCACCCCGAACGGCTGCGGATTGAGCCACAGGACGTAGGTCTGCCAGTGCCGGTCCGCCGAGGACGCGAAGCGGGTACCGACGACCATCGCCACGCCTCCGCAGGCCAGGAACCCGCTCGTTCGCTCCGCCAACCAGGTGCCCCGACCGGCAATGCGCAGGTTCACCCAGACGAAGACCGCAGCGATGGCACCGAACGCGAACTGGACCTCGACCCTGGCCTGGACGAGGCGCTGGAAGACGTCCTGCTGACCTATCTCGGCGAACCACAGAGCGTCGGGAACGATCCGGGCCGCGGCGTAGGCCATCAGCAGCGGGATGCCCAGCAGCACTAGCACCACGATGGCGCGGCCACGTGGACGGAGGAACCACGGCCGTCCACGACGCCGCTGCTCGATCGGTTCGCCGGCCTGGACGAGCAGGTCCTCGAGGCTGGAAGCGGGATCGGGGGCGACGGGCGGTTCGGCGACGTGGGTCGGTACCCCGCGTTCGAGGGTGTCGACGTGGGCACCAGGCGATTCGGCGTCGTCGGCCGGCACCTCGGGTTCGGCTTCGTCGACCGGGGCAACGGTCCGGGGTCGACGCTGACCGTCGAGACGGCCGTACTTCGCCAGGAACTCGGCTATCCCGTCCGGGCTGACTTCCCAGACGAAACGAGAGCCCCATGGGCGCTGCGCACCACGGAGCTGACCCTTGCGTAGCAGGGCGCGCACTGTCTGCGGGCTGGTTCCCAGAGCAGCAGCCGCGTCAGAAACACTGAGATGGTTCCCATCCCCCCTCACCCTGAGAAACTACGCTCGGCCTTTCGCACACCGCAACGAAAGCCAGAACCCGCTTTCCCACCCGGAGAACGAACGAATCTCTCGTTTCGCACCCCGGGAGGCCAGGTCCGTCGTTTCCCAGTCGGGACGCGGCGCTGGAGCTGACGCGCATTGACGGACGCTGGGGCGACCCCGGTCCGTGATCGGAGAGATGGTGGCTAGCACCCATGTGCGTGACGGCCCGGTGCGACACCCTGGGTACATGGCTCTGGATGTGGTAGTCGTCGACGACAGCGATCAGTTTCTTGCCTCGGCGAGCGCGCTCTTGAAGCGCGAGGGGATGAACGTGGTCGGGACCGCGTCCACACCGGACCAAGCGCGCCAGCAGGTACGTGATCAGCACCCGGACGTCGTGCTGCTCGACCTCAACTTCGGGTCGATGAGTGGACTGGATCTCGCCGCCGAGCTGGCATCGGACGAGGCGGGCGCGCCTGCCCTGCTCCTGATCTCCAGCGAGTCGTACGACGACGTGCGCGAGCTGCTCGCCGGGTCACCGGTCCGTGGCTTCGTGTCCAAGGTGGACCTCTCGGCATCCGCGATCGAGTCCATCATCGGCACCCTGTGACCGAAGCTGCCGGGCTGTCATACTGAGCCATGGCCCCGGGCACGACGGCCTCGAGCGCTGCCGGCGGCGAGGCACCCCAGCAGGCGCTGCGGGTCGTGCTCGCGGACGACGACGTGCTGCTGCGGTCGGGTATGGCGCGACTCCTCGAGCGGCCCGGCTTCGACGTGGTCGGTCAGGCGGGAGACGGTCGACA
Source organism: uncultured Actinomycetota bacterium (assembly GCA_963716655.1). Classification (GTDB taxonomy): domain Bacteria; phylum Actinomycetota; class Actinomycetes; order Propionibacteriales; family Nocardioidaceae; genus Nocardioides. The sequence goes on from CAVQTV010000004.1 coordinate 265,553, forward strand.
GCTCCTCGAGCTCGTTCGGGAGCTGGTTCCCGACCTGGTGGTGACCGACATCCGGATGCCACCGACCCAGACGGTCGAGGGGCTCGACGCGGCCCGGACGATCCGCGAGGAGCTCCCCGACGTCGCGATCATGGTTCTGTCGGCGCACGTGGACGTCGAACACGCCACGACCCTGTTGGCGGAGGGGCGAGGCATCGGGTACCTCCTGAAGAGCCGGGTGGTGGACGTGGACGACTTCGTCGACAGCCTCAGTCGGGTCGCGCGGGGTGCCTCGGTGGTCGACCCCGCGCTCATCGAGGAGCTGTTCGCCGTACGGCGTCGCAACGACCCGCTCGACGCCCTGAGCCCGCGCGAGCACGAGGTGATGGCGTTGATGGCCGAAGGCCGCTCGAACCTCGGCATCTCGCAGTCCCTGTGGGTCACCGAGGGGACAGTCGAGAAGCATGTGCGCAGCATCCTCACCAAGCTCAACCTCAACGAGGAGTCGACGGATCACCGTCGCGTCCTCGCCGTGCTCACCTACCTCCAGTCCCGTTGACCGACGGCCCGCTGGTGCGGACCGCCGTCGGGCTTCCCTGAGTCGCAGCCACGGGGATGCAGACCGTCAACGACGTACCGTCACCCACTGGGCTGCTGACCTCGAAGTCGCCGCCAAGGGCGTGGACGCGGTCGGAGAGGCCGATCAGACCCGACCCGCGGCGAGCATCCAGACCCCCGACGCCGTCGTCCCGTATCTCGAGCCGCACAGCCGTCTCGTGCTCGTCCAGGACGATGACCACACACGTCGCCCGCGCATGCTTGATCGCATTGGTCAGCGCCTCGGAGACCACGTAGTAGACGCACACCTCCACCGGCTCCGGGAGGCGGTTCGTTATCCGGACATCGAGCTCGACGGGGATCGCTGACCGACGAGCCAGGGTGGCGAGGGCAGGACGCAGCCCGCTCTCGGACAGGATGGCCGGGTGGATCCCGTGCGAGACGTCGCGTAGCTCGCCGACGGTCTCGACCAAGCCTTCACGCAGGCCGCTCACCTCGGCCACCAGGTCTGCCTGCTTCACCTCCACCAGCGCCTCGACCCTGCGAGCGTCGAGGGCGAGAGACACGAGGCGCTGTTGAACTCCGTCGTGCAGATCGCGCTCGATCCGGCGGCGCGCCTCGTCACCGGAGGTCACGATGCGTGCCCGGGACGCCGTCAGCTCACCGCGAGCCTCGGCGTTCGCCATGGCGGTGCCCGCCAGCTCGGTGAACTCCTCGAGCCGGAGCTCCGCTCCCTCGGGGATGGGATCTGACATGGACGTGCCGAGCATGACCCCCCAGAGGTGTCCTCCCACCATGACCGGGCTGCCGACGCTCGAGCGGACACCGAGCTCACGGAGCATCGCGGCGAAGGTGCCTCGCGCTTCCTCGTAGTCGTCCAGGCGCGCCGGCCCGCCCGTCCTGAGGACGACGGCCGTGACCGAGTCACCCGCGAGGTCCAACCGGAGGCCGGTCTCGACCTGCCGCCCGCGGCCGTCCCAGGCGGCCACGACCGTTGCGGTCCCGTCAGACTCGAAGCGGAGGAGCGAGGCGGAGTCGATCGACAACAGGAGCGCGACCTCCTGGGTGATCAACGCGAAGACCTCGGCCGGCGGCGCCTCTCTCGCGACGAGCGTTGCGACTCGGCGCAGCGCTGCCTGCTCGGCGGCCAGGGCACTCGCCTCCCGCTCGGATGCCTCGGCTCGCCGGCGGGCATTCGACGCCAGCTGTCCGAGCAGTGTCCCGGCCATGAGGTAGGCGCACAGAGCAAGGGCGTTCTCGACGTCGGGGACGAAGCCCTCGTGGACGGGCGGGATCGCGTACCAGTCCAGCGCGACCACGCCGGAGACGCCCACGGTCACCGCCGCGGCGATGCCCACGCAGCGGGCAACGGTCAGCACCACGACAACGTCGATGGCTGCTCCGACGAGCGTGACCGTCAGCGGGAACGGTGGCAGCACGCTGAGCACGAGCGCGCTCAGAGCGAACCAACCCGCGCCGAGGACGATTGCCACCGCTGTCTCGGCTCCCACGTGCCAATGGGACGGGCCCACGGAAGGAGGTTACCGCCCCGGCGCGGCCCGGTCGCGGACAAAGCAGCGCACCCAGCGAAGCAGGAAGCTTCGCTGGGTGCGTGCCGAGTGGCCGGGGAGCCCCTCAAATCCTGTTACTTCTTGCCGCCCTTGGCCTTGACCTTGATCTTGACCGGCTTGGACGTCGAGCCGTGCACGGTGTTCGTGCCGAGGAACTTGGCAACCAGCTTCTCGTTGCCGGGCTTGTGGAACTTCGGCAGCCTCACCGTGGTCTTTCCGTGGTCCCTCGCCATCAGCCGGCCCTTGATCTTGTGCCCGTCGGCCTTGATCATGAACGGACCGGTCACGTTGCTGACGTACTTGCTGGAGACGGTCACCTTGACCGTGCCTCGCTGACCGACCTTGACCTTGGCCGCCTTCGCCTTGATCTTCGAGTCGACCTTGCCCTGCCGGACCAGCGGGATCTTGCCGAGGTTGCGGACCGTTCCAGCCGCCGCCGCACGACCCGAGGCCTTGGCCAGGATCGGCCGGCCCTGGCCGTACTTCTGCATGCGGAACGGGTCGCCGTCCTCGACGCCGTTGGCGGACGAGAACACGATCCGGTACGACGCGCCGCTCGGCACCTCGATCCGGAAGAACCCGCGAGCTGCGACATCGTTGTAGTTCGGGCCGCCGTACGTGAGAGCGGTGGCAATCGGTGCGCCCCCACCTGTGTCGGGCAACGCCTGGACGGAGACGTTGTCCTGTCCGTGGGCCGCCTGGTCCGTCAGGGTCCCCACGATCCACGTGGTGCCGGCCGGCGGAGCCAGCGTCGCCACGTCCCGCATCGGCGCCCCTCGGACGACCGCCTGCGCACTCGACTGATGCGTCGCACCGGGTGCGACCATCACGCCACCGGCAACCACCAGCGCCGTGAGCACCGTCGCCCGTCGGAACCAGGTCCGAGTACGGGTCCCAACACCAGCGGGCATCGTTGCCTGTTCACCTGAGTTGTTGTACTGAGTCATGATGACCCTCCTCTTTCGTCTGAGGTCACTGACGGTGTCAGCGGGGGCGGGGTCAGCACATTGCGGCCACCTGCAAGACCGCAGTGCGGTCAGCCGGAAGAACTGGGACTGGCCGACGTCGGTGAGAACGGCGACGACCCGCTGGGTCGAGCGGATCGCGACCCTCGCGCAGGTCGGGCGGCCGCTGTCGAGCGACGATCAGGTCGAGCGGACGGCGACGACGTCGGCGAACGCCTCGAGGGCGTCGCGGACCGGGCCGGCCGGGCAGGACGCCGAGCTTGGCCTTGGCCTCGTGGGCGCGGGCCACGACGTAGGCGCGGGCCTCGTCCATGGCCGGGTGCTTGCGGAGCAGGTCGAGCGCCTCGGCGTGCCGGTCGTCGTCGGTGAGGTCGCCGTCGAGCAGCTCGATGCAGCCGGGCGTCGGCGGGGTCGGCGGAGGCCCGGGCCATCAGCACCGGCAGCGTCGGGACGCCCTCGCGCAGGTCGGTGCCGGGGATCTTGCCGGACTCGACCGAGTCGGAGGCGATGTCGAGGATGTCGTCGGAGAGCTGGAACGCCGAGCCGACGATCTCGCCGTACGCCGTCAGCGCCTCCTCGACCTCGCGGGGTGGCGCCGCCGAAGCGGGCGCCGTAGCGCGCCGAGGTGGCGATCAGCGAGCCGGTCTTGCCGGCGACGACCTCGAGGTAGTGGGCGAGCGGGTCCTCGCCCGTCCGCGGGCTGCACGGTCTCGAGGATCTGGCCCTCGACCAGCCGGGTGAACGTCTGCGCCTGGATCCGTACGGCGTCGGCGCCGAGGTCGGCGGTGAGCTCGGAGGACTTCGAGAACAGGAAGTCGCCGGTGAGGATCGCGACGTGGTTGCCCCAGATCGAGTGCGCGCGTGTCGGCGCCGCGGCGCAGGTCCGCCTCGTCCATCACGTCGTCGTGGTAGAGCGACGCGAGGTGGGTGAGCTCGACGACGCACGCGGCGGTGACGACCTCGTCGGAGTCCGGGCGGTCGCCGGTCTCGGCGGCGAGCAGCACGAGCAGCGGCCGGAACCGCTTGCCGCCGGCCGCCATCAGGTGGCCGGCGGTCTCGGTGACGAACGCGGCCCGGCTGCGGACGTGCCCGGCCAGCGCCTCCTCGACCACGAGCCATCCGGTCGCGAAGCCGACCGGCGAGAGCCTCGTCCGTCGACGGGAAGCGCCAACCGGCAGGAACCTGTCGTCACCTGACGAATTGTCCCGCATGGGCGGCGAGAGTGAGAACCGGCCCGGGCACGATGCCCAGGACGAGGGTCGCGGCGACGCCCACGAGGATGGTCGCGGAGGTCAGCACCGACGGCCTGGTGACGCTCGCGACCTCGCCCTCGGGCTCTCCGTCGACGAAGAACATCAGCACGATCACCCGCACGTAGAAGAACACCGCGACGATGCTGCACAGGATCGCGGCGATCACGACGGGCCAGGCGCCGGCGGACAGCGCGACCGTGAACACCGCCCACTTGCCGACGAAGCCGGCGGTCAGCGGGATGCCGGCCATCGACAGCAGGAAGAACGCGAACAGCCCGGCGACCAGCGGCGAGCGCCGGCCGAGGCCCTGCCAGCGGGCGAACTGGCGTCGCCTCGCCGCCGGAGTCGCGGACCAGCGTGACGACGGCGAAGGCGCCGACCATCGCGAAGCCGTACGTCGTCAGGTAGAACAGCACCGCCTGCATCGACGTGACCTGGCCGTCGGAGAGCTCCGAGGCCTGCTGCACGCCGAGCACGCCGGTGAGCAGGAAGCCGGTGTGCGCGACCGAGGAGTAGGCGAGCATCCGCTTCATGTCGGTCTGCACGACGGCGAGCACCGCGCCGACGACCATGGTGAGGATCGCGATGACCCACAGCATCGGCTGCCAGGACCAGCGCTCGGAGCCGAACGCGACGTAGAAGAGCCGCAGGAGCGCGCCGAAGGCCGCGATCTTGGTGCCGGCGGCCATGAACGCGGTGACCGGGGTCGGGGCGCCCTGGTAGACGTCCGGGGTCCAGGAGTGGAACGGCGCGGCGCCGACCTTGAAGAGCAGGCCGACCGAGAGCATGCCGAGGCCGATCAGCAGCAGCGCACCGTTGCCGATGTCGTTGCGGACCGCCTCGTTGATGTCGCTGTACTCCATCGAGCCGGCGAAGCCGTAGGTCAGCGCGACGCCGTACACGAAGAAGCCGGAGGAGAACGCACCGAGCAGGAAGTACTTGAGCGCCGCCTCCTGGCTGAGCAGCCGGCGCCGGCGGGCCAGGCCGCAGAGCAGGTACAGCGGCAGCGACAGCACCTCGAGCGCGACGAACAGCGTGAGCAGGTCGTTGGCGGCCGGGAAGAGCATCATGCCGCCGACCGCGAACATCAGCAGCGGGTAGACCTCGGTGTGCTCGAGGCCGCGGGTGGACGCCTGGCGCTCGGCCTCGGTGCCGGGCAGCGCCGCGGCCTGGCCGGCGAACGCCGACACCCCGCCCTCGAGCCGGCGCTCGGCGAAGAGCAGCACGCCGCCGAGCGCGAAGACCAGGATGATGCCCCAGAGGAACACCGTCGGGCCGTCGATGGCGAGGGTGCCCTCGACGTCGATCAGGCCGCGGGCCGCGCCGTCGCCGAGCACCTCGAGGTTGCGGGCGATCAGGATGGTGCCGACCAGGGCGGCGATCAGGCCGGCTCCGGCGAGCACGGTCTGCACGAGGTAGCGGCGCTCGCGCGGCACGAAGGCCTCGACGATGACGCCGAGGCAGGCCACACCGAAGATCAGCGAGCAGCGGCCAGATCTCGGCGTACTCGATGGTGGGCTTCACGAAGTCCATCAGTGGTCGCCTTCCTCGGCGTGATCTGCGGCAGGAACGGTCGGCGCGTCATCGGACACGCCGACGTGCTCCAGCAGGGTCTCGACGGTCGGGTTGCGCGACGTCGAGCAGCGGCATCGGGTAGAAGCCGAAGAGGACCAGCGCGACCATCAGGGGTACGACGGCGACCAGCTCGCGCCGGTTGAGGTCCTTGATCCCCTCGTCGCCGGGCACCGGCGGGCCGGTCATCGTGCGCTGGTAGAGCCAGAGCACGTAGACCGCCGCCAGCACGATGCCGGTGACCGCGACCGCGCCGACCCACCAGTGGTAGTCGAACGCGGCGATCATCACCAGGATCTCGGAGACGAACTGGCTGAGCCCGGGCAGGCCGAGCGTGGCCAGGCCGGCGATGAGGAACAGCCCGGCGAGGACCGGCGCGCGGCTCTCGACGCCGGTGATCTCGCTGATCAGCGAGGTGCCCTTGCGGCGGATCAGGTAGCCCGCGATCAGGAACAGCGCGGCGGTGCCGACACCGTGGTTGACCATGTAGAGGATCGAGCCGGAGCCGCCCTGGCGTGGTGAGCGCGAAGATGCCGAGCGTGATGAAGCCGAAGTGGCTCAGCGACGTCAGGCCGATCAGGCGCAGGATGTCGTCCTGGCCGATCGCGAGGAACGCGCCGTACACGATCGAGATCAGCGCCAGCGTCATCGACGACCGGCGTCGCCCACTGCGAGGCCTCGGGGAACAGCCCCAGGCAGAAGCGCAGCATCCCGAACGTGCCGATCTTGTCGAGCACGCAGACCAGCAGCACGCTGGTGCCGGGCGTCGCCTTCTCGGTGGTGTCGGCCAGCCAGGTGTGCAGCGGGAACAGCGGCGCCTTGACGTGAACGCGATCATGAAGCCGACGAACAGCCAGCGCTCCGGCGTTGGTGCTCATGTCGACGTTCTGCAGGTCGGAGAGCAGGTACGACGGGTCGCCGTCGCGGGCCGAGACGACGTACAGGCCGATCACCGCGGCGAGCAGCACCAGGCCGCCGCCGAGCTGGTACATCAGGAACTTCAGCGCGGCGAACGCCGCGGCCCTCACGGCCGAACCGGCCGATCAGGAAGTACGCCGGGATCAGCGTGGCCTCGAAGACGACGTAGAAGAGGAACACGTCGGTCGCGGCGAACACGCAGCAGCGCGAAGCGCCTCGAGCGCCAGCGCCCAGGCGAAGAACACCGCCGGGCTGCGGCCGTCGGCCTCGTGCCAGGACGCGACGAACACGACCGGGACCAGGACCACGGTCAGCAGGATCAGCAGCAGGCCGAGCCCGTCGACGCCGAGGGCGTAGTGGACGCCGAACGCCTCGATCCAGGTGTGCGTCTCGGTCGAGCTGCATGCCGTCGCCGGCGTTGTACTGCGCGGCGATCGACGATGCCGACGACGAGCGTCAGCAGCGAGAAGCCGAGCGCGATCTGCTTGGGCAGCACCGAGCTCGGGCGCCTTGGGCACGAACGCCGTGACCAGCGCGCCGACGAGCGGCACGACGATCAGGACGGTGAGCCAGGGGAAGTCGTTCATGCGAGGTTCACCGCCAGGAGAGCCAGGACGACGATGCAGCGACGCCGACGAGCAGGGACAGGGCGTAGGAGCGGACGTAGCCGTTCTGGACCCGGCGGGCGCATGCCGGCCAGGGCACCGACCGCGACCGGTCCGCCGGTGAGCACGCCGTCGACGACCGTACGTGTCGACGGCCAGCAGCGCCGGCGACGACGTGCCGGCCCGGGTTGACGACGAGGGTGTCGTTGATCTGGTTGCCGTAGAGCTCCTCGCGGCCGGCCCGGGTGACGAACGAGACGTCCTGCGGAGCCTCGCGCGGGACCTCGCGCTTGCCGACCAGGAACCAGGCGAGCGCGACTCCGACCGCGACCACGCAGCACCGCGATCGCGCTGACGGCGAGCGCCGGGATCGGCGGCTCGTCGTGCGGCGCGGTGCCGGTGACCGGGGCGAGGAAGTCGACGATCCAGTCGTTGATCAGCACCACGCCGCCGAGCACGGACAGCGCGGCGAGCACGATCAGCGGGATGGTCATCACCTTCGGCGACTCGTGCGGGTGGACGTCCTTCTCCCAGCGCTTCTCGGTGAAGAACGTCATCAGCATCAGCCGGGTCATGTAGAAGCCGGTGACGCCGGCGCCGAGCAGCGCGCAGAGCCCGACCAGCCAGTTGTCGGCGAGCGCGGTCTCGATGATCTTGTCCTTCGACCAGAAGCCGGAGAAGCCGGGGAACCCGATGATCGCGAGGTAGCCCATCGCGAAGGTCAGGAACGTCACCGGCAGCATCTTGCGCAGCGCGCCGTAGTGGCGCATGTCGACGTCGTCGTTCATGCCGTGCATGACCGAGCCGGCACCGAGGAACATGTTGGCCTTGAAGAAGCCGTGCATCAGCAGGTGGAAGATCGCGAACGCGTAGCCCGCGACGCCCAGCCCGGCGGCCAGCATCATGTAGCCGATCTGGCTCATCGTGGAGCCGGCGAGCGCCTTCTTGATGTCGTCCTTGGCGCAGCCGATCCAGGCGCCCCAGAAGATCGAGATCAGCGCGACGACGACGACCGCGGTCTGCGCGTGCGGCGCGAGGTCGAAGACGAAGTTGGAGCGGACGATCAGGTAGACACCGGCGGTCACCATGGTCGCCGCGTGGATCAGCGCCGACACCGGGGTCGGGCCCTCCATCGCGTCGAGCAGCCAGGCCTGGAGCGGGAACTGCGCGGACTTGCCGCACGCGCCGAGCAGGAGCAGGAGGCCGAGGATCGTCACCTGCGTCTCGGACGCGTTGCCGATGTTCTCGCTGATGACGGTGAAGCTCGTCGAGCCGAAGGGACGAAGAACATCATGATCGCCAGCGACAGGCCCATGTCGCCGACGCGGTTGATGACGAACGCCTTCTTGGCGGCCGCCGCCGCGGTCGGCTTGTGCTGCCAGAAGCCGATCAGCAGGTACGACGCCAGGCCGACGCCCTCCCAGCCGAGGAACAGGCCGAGGTAGTTCTCCGACATCACCAGCATCAGCATCGCGGCGACGAAGAGGTTGAGGTAGCCGAAGAAGCGGCGCCGGCGCGGGTCGTGCGCCATGTAGCCGATCGAGTAGACGTGGATCAGCGAGCCGACGCCGGTGATCAGCAGCAGGAACAGCGCCGTCAGCGGGTCGTAGAGCAGGTCCATGCCGACGTCGAGGCCGCCGACCTGGAACCAGGTGTAGAGGTGCTGGCGACACCGGCGGTCGTCGTCCGCGCGGCCGAGCAGGGCGACGAACATCGCCACCGACGATCACGAACGAGCCGATCGGCAGCAGGGTGCCGAGCAGGTGGCCCCACTTGTCGGTGTACTTCCCGCCGATGAGCAGGATCGCGGCGCCGGCCAGCGGCAGCGCGATCACCAGCCAGAGCAGGACGAACACGCCGTCGGCGCTCGTCGGGTCGACCACCGGGATGGCGCCGCCCTCGTGCAGAGCAATCACAGTCAGACGCTCCTAGTACTTCAGCAGGCTGGCGTCGTCGACCGAGGCCGAGCGACGGGTCCGGAAGATGGTCATGATGATCGCGAGCCCGACGACGACCTCGGCCGCGGCCACCACCATCACGAAGAAGGCGGCGATCTGGCCGTCGAGGTTGCCGTGCTGCCGGGCGAACGCGACCAGCGCGAGGTTCGAGGCGTTGAGCATCAGCTCGACGCACATGAACACGACGATCGCGTTGCGGCGGGTGAGCACCCCGACACAGCCGATCGTGAAGAGGATCGCCGGAGAGGACGACGTACGGCATGGTGTCCATCAGTGGTCACCTCCGGTCGCCGGGGTTTCCTCGGTGGTGGAGGACGGCTGCGGCCGCGTCGCGGCCGGCGTGCGGGGCACCGCCGATCTGCGCCTCGATCTCCTCGATGTCGTCGGCGAGCGCCGGGCGCCGACCGGACCACGCCGCGGGCGGTGAGCACCCGGGACACCGACGTCGGCGCGGCGGTGCCGTCGGGCAGCAGCGCCGGGGTGTCGACCGCGTTGTGCCGCGCGTAGACACCCGGGGACGGCAGCGGCCCGAGGTGGGTGCCCTTCTCGGCGTAGTCCTTGACCCGCTGGGCGGCGCGCGACTGCTGCGTGTCCTTCGGGGTCAGCCGCTCGCGGTGCGCGAGCACCATCGCGCCGACGGCCGCGGTGATCAGCAGCGCGCTGGTGACCTCGAAGCGCGAAGACGTAGCGCGGAGAACAGGATGTTCGCCAGGGCCTGGATGTTGCCGCCCTCGTTGGCCTCCTCGAGGCCGACCGCGGTGCCGAGCGAGATCTGGCCGAGGCCGATGACCAGCACCATGCCGAGCAGCAGGCCGCCGAGCATCGCCAGCACCCGCTGGCCGCGGATCGTCTCCACGACCGAGTCGGAGGCGTCGACGCCGACGAGCATCAGCACGAAGAGGAACAGCATCAGGATCGCGCCGGTGTAGACGATGATCTGCACCGCGAAGAGGAACGGCGCCTCGAGCGCGGCGTACAGGATCGCCAGGCTGATCATCACGACCGCGAGCAGCAGCGCGGCGTGCACGGCCTTGCGGACGAACAGGATGCCGAGCGCGGCGATCACCATGATCGGCGCGAGGATCCAGAACGCGATCACTGTCCGGCCTCCTTGCTGGTCGGCGCGGGCCGGCGCGGCGAACTCACCGCGGTAGTAGGCGCCCTCGTCGTCGCCGAGCCGCATCGGGTGCGGCGGCTGCTCCATGCCGGGCAGCAGCGGCGCGAGCAGGTCGGACTTCTCGTAGATCAGGTCGGCGCGGTTGTTGTCGGCCAGCTCGTACTCGTTGGTCATCGTCAGCGCGCGGGTCGGGCAGGCCTCGATGCACAGCCCGCACAGGATGCAGCGCAGGTAGTTGATCTGGTAGACGCGGCCGTAGCGCTCGCCGGGGCTGAACCGGCCCTCGCCGTTGGCGGTCGTCGTCGTTCGACGCGCCCTCGACGTAGATCGCGTCCGCCGGGCAGGCCCAGGCGCACAGCTCGCAGCCGATGCACTTCTCCAGGCCGTCGGGCCAGCGGTTGAGCTGGTGCCGGCCGTGGAAGCGCGGCGCCGTCGGCAGCTTCTCGAACGGGTACTGCTCGGTGACGACCTTCTTGAACATGGTCCGGAAGGTGACGCCGAACCCGGCGATCGGGTCCCAGAACTGCTCCCGCATGCTCTTGGACTCCCCTTGGACTGGGGCGAGTCAGCCATCAGATCTCCTCCCCTGCGCTGCGCGTCGCAGCGGCGGGCTCCGTCATCGGACGTTCGCGTCTCGAACGTCAGCGGCTGGGCCGCGCCGCGCACGGCACCGCCGGCCGGCATCGGCGGCACCGGGAAGCCGCCCGGCGTGGCTGACCGCCTCGGCGGCCTCCGCCGCGTCCGACTCCTCCTTGGCGCCGACGAAGAACAGCACCAGGAAGATCACGGCGAGCACGCCGATGCCGATCAGCAGGTACTGCCGGTCGATGCCGCCGTCGAGCGAGATCGCCCGGATGGTCGCGACCGCGACGATCCAGACCAGCGAGATCGGGATCAGCCGCTTCCAGCCGAACGCCATGAACTGGTCGTAGCGCAGCCGCGGCAGCGAGCCGCGCAGCCAGATGAAGATGAAGATGAAGAACAGCACCTTGCCGAAGAACCACAGCACCGGCCAGTAGCCCTCGTTGGCGCCGGCCCAGACGTGGTCGATCCAGAACGGCGCGTGCCAGCCGCCGAGGAACAGCGTGGTCGCCAGCGCGGAGACCGTCGCCATGTTGATGTACTCGGCGAGGAAGAACAGCGCGAACTTCAGCGAGCTGTACTCGGTGTGGAAGCCGCCGACCAGCTCGCCCTCGGCCTCGGGGAGGTCGAACGGCGCGCGGTTGGTCTCGCCGACCATCGCGATGCAGTAGATGACGAACGACGGCACCAGGATCAGGCCGAACCACAGGTCGTCCTGGGCCGCGACGATCTCCGACGTCGACATCGAGCCGGCGTACAGGAACACCGCGACCAGGGCGAGGCCCATCGCGACCTCGTAGGAGATCATCTGGGCGCTCGAGCGCAGGCCGCCGAGCAGGGAGTACGTCGAGCCGCTCGACCAGCCGCCGAGCACGATGCCGTAGATGCCGATCGAGGCGATCGCCATCACGAACAGCACGGCGACCGGCATGTCGGTGAGCTGGAGCGGGGTCTCGTCGCCGAAGAGGTTCACCTCGGGGCCGAACGGGATCACCGAGAACGTCACGAACGCGGGCACCGTCGCGATGACCGGCGCCAGCAGGAAGACCCACTTGTCGGCGGCCTTCGGGATGATGTCCTCCTTCAGCGCCAGCTTCACGCCGTCGGCGAGGGACTGGAGCAGGCCGAAGGGGCCGTGCACGTTGGGGCCGATCCGGTGCTGCATCCGGGCCACGACCCGGCGCTCCCACCAGATGTTGAACAGGGTGAGCAGCACCAGGATCACGAAGATCAGCAGCGGTCTTGACCAGGATGATCCACCAGGGATCGTGGCCGAACTCCGACAGGTCGTCGGCGACCAGGGCGATCATGCGCCTGCTCCCTTCACGGTGACCCGGCTGCCGGGCGAGGCGAGGTCGGCCAGCACCCCGCGGCCGAAGGAGTTGGCCGGCACCCACACCACGTCGTCGGCGCAGGTCGGCCGGCTCGGCGGGCAGGGTGACCGAGCCGCGGTCACCGGTGAGCGTGACGGTCGGCCCGACGGCGTCGTACGCCGTCCGGCTCAGCCGCGCGACCGGAGCCCGGCCGGTGGCGCGGTAGGCCTTGTCGCCGTCCTGCATCGAGCCGTTGTCGACCAGCAGCTTCCAGGTCGCGAGCCGCGAGCCCGTCGGTGGTCGAGGAGCGGCCGGAGCGACGCCTCGAAACGCACCGATGCGCGGCGCGCTCGCCGTCCCAGGGACCCATCTCCTCCATCTGGGCGCGGGCCTCGGCGACGGTCCGGAAGCCCGAGCGGCGCGGTCCGAGCTCCTCGGCGATGCCGGCGAGGATCCGCAGGTCGGGCAGCGAGGTCGGGCTGGCGAAGACCGCGTCGAAGGTCCGCGGGCGGCCCTCCCAGGTCACGAACATGCCGGCCTTGTCGACGACCGGCGCGACCGGGAACACCACGTCGGCGGCCCGGGTCACGTCGGTCTCGCGCAGCTCGAGGGCGACCACGAACGACGCGGCCTCGATCGCGGCGCGGGTGGCGGCCGGGTCGCTGGTGTCGTCGGGGTCGACGCCGCCGATGACCAGGCCGCCGAGCTCGCCGGCGACGAGCGCGGCGACGATCGCGTCGGCGTCGCGGCCGGCGGTCTCGGGCAGCGAGTCGACGCCCCAGGCGGTGGCGGCGTCGACGCGGGCGGCGGCGTCGGCGACCGGACGGCCACCGGGCAGCAGGTTGGGCAGGCAGCCGGTCTCGACCGCGCCGCGGTCACCGGCCCGGCGCGGCACCCAGGCGAGCCGGGCGCCGGTCTTGGCGGCCAGGGCCGGCCGCGGCGCTCAGCGCGCCGGGGACCGTCGCCAGCCGCTCGCCGACCAGGATCACCGCGGTGCTGTCGATGCCGTGGTCGGCGTGGCCGAGCAGGCCCTCGATCGCGGCGGCCTCGTCGCCGGGCGCGGTCCGGATCAGGTGGCCGGACATCTTGGCCAGGCCGCGGGTGGCGAACGGCGCGATCGCGAGGACCCGGGTGGTGCCGTGCATGCGACGGCCTTGCGCAGCCGCAGGAAGATCGTGCCGGCCTCGTCCTCGGGCTCGAGCCCGACGAGCACGACGGTGCGCGGCGGACTCGAGGTCGGCGTACGTCACCGGCGAGCGGAGCACGACCTCGGCGGCGAGGAACGACGCCTCCTCGGCCGAGAGCGGGCGGGCGCGGAAGTCGATGTCGTTGGTGCCGAGCGCGACCCGGGCGAACTTGCTGTAGGCGTAGGCGTCCTCGGCGGTCACCCGACCACCGGTGAGCACGCCGGCGGCGCCGGCCGCCTGGAGCCCGCGGGCCGCGACGGCGAACGCCTCGGGCCAGGACGCCGGCCGCAGCGCGCCGTCCTCGTCGCGGACCTGCGGGTAGGTCAGCCGGTCGGCCTGGGTCGCGTAGTGGAACGCGAAGCGGTCCTTGTCGGTGATCCACTCCTCGTTGACCTCGGGGTCGTTGCCGGCCAGCCGGCGCATCACCTTGCCGCGGCGGTGGTCGACCCGGATCGCGGAGCCGCACGAGTCGTGCTCGGCGACGCGACGGCGTCGAGACCAGGTCGAACGGCCGCGAGCGGAAGCGGTACTCGGCGCTGGTCAGCGCACCGACCGGGCAGATCTGGATGGTGTTGCCGGAGAAGTAGGACAGGAACGGCTCGTTCTCGTCGATGCCGACCTGCTGCAGCGCGCCGCGCTCGATCAGCTCGATGAACGGGTCGCCGGCGATCTGCTCGGAGAACCGGGTGCAGCGCGGGCAGAGGACGCAGCGCTCGCGGTCGAGCAGCACCTGCGGCGGAGATGTTGATCGGCTTGGGGAAGGTGCGCTTGACGCCCTCGAAGCGGGACTCGCCGCGGCCGTTGGACATCGCCTGGTTCTGCAGCGGGCACTCGCCGCCCTTGTCGCAGACCGGGCAGTCCAGCGGGTGGTTGATCAGCAGGAACTCCATGATCCCCTGCTGCGCCTTGTCGGCGACCGGGCTGGTGGCCTGGGTGTTGACGACCATGCCCTCGGCGACCGGCAGCGTGCAGGAGGCCTGCGGCTTCGGGAAGCCGCGGCCGTTGCCGGCGTCGGGCACGTCGACCAGGCACTGGCGGCAGGCGCCGACCGGCGCGAGCAGCGGGTGGTCGCAGAACCGCGGGATCTGCACGCCGACCTGCTCGGCGGCGCGGATCACCAGGGTGTCCTTGGGGACGCTGACCTGGACGCCGTCGATGGTGACGGTGACCAGGTCGGTCTTCTCCGGGGTCGTCGTCATGCGGTCGCTCCCGTCGGCTGCGAAGAGCGGTCGAGGCGGTCGTGGTCGAACGGGCAGCCGCCGTCGGTGAGGTGCGCGACGTACTCGTCGCGGAAGTACTGGATCGAGCTCGTGATCGGGCTGACCGCACCGTCGGCGAGCGCGCAGAACGACCGGCCGAGGATGTTGTCGCACTGGTCGAGCAGCAGGTCGAGGTCGGCCTCGCTGCCCTGCCCCTTCTCCAGAGCCGCCAGGGTCTGCACCAGCCACCAGGTGCCCTCGCGGCACGGGGTGCACTTGCCGCAGGACTCGTGCTTGTAGAACTCGGTCCACCGCAGCACCGCGCGCACGACGCAGGTCGTGTCGTCGAAGATCTGCAGCGCGCGGGTGCCGAGCATCGAGCCGGCCGCGCCGACGCCCTCGAAGTCGAGGGGTACGTCGAGGTGCTCGGCGGTCAGGATCGGCGTGCTGGAGCCGCCCGGCGTCCAGAACTTCAGCTCGTGGCCCTCGCGGATGCCGCCGGCCAGGTCGATCAGGGTGCGCAGCGTGATGCCGAGCGGCGCTTCGTACTGACCGGGCTTCTGGACGTGGCCGGACAGCGAGAAGATGCCGTAGCCCTTGGACTTCTCGGTGCCCATCGAGGCGAACCAGGCGTGCCCGTTGGCGATGATGCTCGGCACCGACGCGATCGACTCGACGTTGTTGATGACCGTCGGGCTGGCGTAGAGACCGGCGACGGCGGGGAACGGCGGGCGCAGCCGCGGTTGACCGCGCCGGCCCTCGAGGCCCTCGAGGAGCGCGGTCTCCTCGCCGCAGATGTAGGCACCGGCGCCGGCGTGGACGACGATGTCGAGGTCGAAGCCGGAGCCGTGGATGTCCTTGCCGAGGTGGCCGGCGGCGTAGGCCTCCTCGACGGCGCGCTGCACGCGGCGGATGACGTGCAGGACCTCGCCGCGGATGTAGATGAACGCCTTGTTGGCGCGGATCGCGTAGGAGCTGATGATCACGCCCTCGACCAGGGTGTGCGGGCTGGCCATCATCAGCGGGATGTCCTTGCAGGTGCCCGGCTCCGACTCGTCGGCGTTGACGACGAGGTACTTCGGCTTCGGGTTGTCCTGCGGGATGAAGCCCCACTTCATGCCGGTCGGGAAGCCGGCGCCGCCGCGGCCGCGCAGGCCGGAGTCCTTGACCGCGTCGATGATCGCGTCGGGCTCCATCGCGAACGCCTTGTCGAGGCGGCGTAGCCACCCCGGGCGTCGTACGACTCGAGCGTCCAGCGCGGTCGTCGCCCCAGTTGTCGGTGAGGACCGGGGTCAGACGTGTCAGTCATTGCCCGTCTCCTTGTCCTGCGGAGCCGACGGTGCGGTCCAGCCCTGCTCGCGGGCGATGTCGAGCCCGACCAGCGACGCCGGGCCGGCGGCCGGGCCGTCGTCGGCGAGGCCGTCGGGGAAGCCGGCGAGCACCCGCTCGGCCTCGCGCCAGGTGACGACGCGCGGGCCGCGGGTGGAGTGGACCTCCTTGCCCGCGCGCAGGTCGTCGACCAGCTGGGTCGGCGGACTCCGGGGTCATGTTGTCCATGAACTCCCAGTTGACCATCATCACCGGCGCGTAGTCGCAGGCCGCGTTGCACTCGACGTGCTCGAGGGTGATCTTGCCGTCCTCGGTGGTCTCGTCGTTGCCGACGTCGAGGTGGTCCTTGAGCCGCTCGAAGATCACGTCGCCGCCCATCACCGCGCAGAGCGTGTTGGTGCAGACGCCGACGTGGTAGTCGCCGACCGGGCGGCGCTTGTACATCGTGTAGAACGTCGCGACGCCGCTGACCTCGGCGGCGGTGATGTCGAGGATCTCGGCGCACACCTCGATGCCCTCGGGGGTCACCCGGCCCTCGACGGACTGCACGAGGTGCAGCATCGGCAGCAGCCCGGAGCGCGCCTCGGGGTAGCGGGCGGCGATCTCGCGCAGCTCGTCGTTCGTCTCTGTCGTCGAGGCTCACCGGTCGACGCCTCCCATCACGGGGTCGATGGACGCGATCGCGACGATGACGTCGGCGACCATGCCGCCCTCGCTCATCACGCTCGTGGCCTGCAGGTTGGTGAACGACGGGTCGCGGAAGTGCGCCCGGAACGGGCGGGTGCCGCCGTCGGAGACGACGTGCGCGCCGAGCTCGCCGCGCGGCGACTCGACCGGCACGTAGGCCTGGCCGGCCGGGACCCGGAAGCCCTCGGTCACCAGCTTGAAGTGGTGGATCAGGGCCTCCATCGACTCACCCATGATGTGCCGGATGTGGTCGAGGCTGTTGCCCATGCCGTCGCTGCCGATCGCGAGCTGGCTGGGCCAGGCGATCTTCTTGTCGCCGACCATCACCGGGGCGCCGTCCATCTTCGCCAGCCGGTCGGCGGCCTGCTCGACGATCTTGAGCGACTCCCACATCTCGTCGAGACGGACCCGGAACCGGCCGTAGGAGTCGGCAGGTGTCCCAGGTCTGGACGTCGAAGTCGTAGTTCTCGTAGCCGGAGTACGGCTGGGTCTTGCGCAGGTCCCACGGGTAGCCGGTGCTGCGCAGCACCGGGCCGGTCATGCCGAGCGCCAGGCAGCCGGCGAGGTCGAGGTGGCCGACGCCCTCGAGGCGGGCCTTGAAGATCGGGTTGGCGTTGCAGAGGTCGGCGTACTCGGGGAGCCGCTTCTTCATCAGCGCGATGAAGTCGCGGATCTCGTCGAGCGCGCCCGGCGGGAGGTCCTGGGCGACACCGCCGGGGCGGATGAACGCGTGGTTCATGCGCAGGCCGGTGATCAGCTCGAACAGGTCGAGCACCAGCTCGCGCTCGCGGAAGCCGATCGTCATCACGGTCAGCGCGCCGATCTCCATGCCGCCGGTGGCGATGCAGACCAGGTGCGAGGAGATCCGGTTGAGCTCCATGAGCAGGACCCGCATGACCTGGGCCTTCTCGGGGATGTCGTCCTCGATGTCGAGCAGCCGCTCGACGCCGAGCGACGTAGGTCATCTCGTTGTAGAACGGGGAGAGGTAGTCCATCCGGGTGCAGAACGTGACGCCCTGGACCCAGGAGCGGTACTCCATGTTCTTCTCGATGCCGGTGTGCAGGTAGCCGATGCCGCAGCGGGCCTCGGTCACCGTCTCGCCCTCGAGCTCGAGGATCAGCCGGAGCACGCCGTGCGTCGACGGGTGCTGCGGGCCCATGTTGACGACGACCCGCTCGTCGGCCTCCTCGGCGAGGCCCTCGGCGATCGAGTCCCAGTCCTGGCCGGTGACGGTGAAGACCCGGCCCTCGGTGGTCTCGGACTGGCGCCTGCGTAGAAGTCCTGGTCGGTGCTCATCAGTTGTAGGTCCTCCGCTGGTCGGGCGGCGGGATCGTGCCGCCCTTGTACTCCACAGGGATGCCGCCCAGCGGGTAGTCCTTGCGCTGGGGGTGGCCCGGCCAGTCGTCGGGCATCAGGATGCGGGTGAGCGCGGGGTGGCCGTCGAAGACGATGCCGAACATGTCGAAGGTCTCGCGCTCGTGCCAGTCGTTGGTCGGGTAGATCGCGACCAGCGACGGGATGTGCGGGTCGGCGTCGGGGCGGTGACCTCGACCCGGATCCGGCGGTTGTGGGTCATCGAGAGCAGGTGGTAGACCGCGTGCAGCTCGCGGCCGGTGTCGTCGGGGTAGTGCACGCCGCTGACGCCGGAGCAGAACTCGAAGCGCAGCCGCTCGTCGTCGCGGAGCAGCTTCGCCGACCGCGAGCAGGTCCTCGCGGCGCACGTGGAAGGTGATCTCGCCGCGGTGGATGACGACCCGGCTGGCGCCGACCTCGACGCCGGCGTCCGCGGGCCGCGGCCTCGAGCGCGTCGGCGACCTCGTCGAACCAGCCGCCGTACGGGCGCTGGGCCTCGCCGGGGAGGACGACCGCCTGGGCGAGGCCGCCGTACCCGCTGGTGTCGCCGGTGCCGTGGACGCCGAACATGCCCTCGCGCACGCCGACCTGGCGGACCTCGCCGGTCGGGGCCGGGACGTTCTCCGGCGACTGCTCGACGGCCGGCTGCTCGGGGCCCTTCGGCTCCGGCTTCACGTCGTCCTGGGCTCGGTCACCGCAGCATGCCCTTCATCTCGGAGGTCGGCAGCGCGGTCAGCGCGGCGGTCTCGAGCTCCTCGATCTCGCGGGCCGGTTGACGCCGAGCTTGGCGTGCTGGACCTGGTCGTGCAGCTTGAGGATCGCGTCGATCAGCATCTCCGGGCGCGGCGGGCAGCCGGGGAGGTACATGTCGACGGGGACGACGTGGTCGACGCCCTGGACGATCGCGTAGTTGTTGAACATGCCGCCGCTGCTGGCGCAGACGCCCATCGCCAGCACCCACTTCGGGTTCGGCATCTGGTCGTAGATCTGGCGCAGCACCGGCGCCATCTTCTGGCTGACCCGGCCGGCGACGATCATCAGGTCGGCCTGGCGCGGGCTGGCCCGGAAGACCTCCATGCCGAAGCGGGCCAGGTCGTACTTCGGGCCGCCGCTGGTCATCATCTCGATGGCGCAGCAGGCCAGGCCGAAGGTGGCCGGCCAGAACGACGCCTTGCGCATGTAGCCGGCGACGCCCTCGACGGTGGTCAGCAGGACGCCGCTGGGGAGCTTCTCTTCGATACCCACCATGTCAGTTACCCCTCAGTCCCACTCGAGGCCGCCGCGGCGCCAGACGTAGGCGTAGGCGACGAACACGGTGGCGATGAACAGGACCATCTCGACCAGCCCGAAGAACTTCAGCGCGTCGAACTGCACCGCCCACGGGTAGAGGAAGATGATCTCGATGTCGAAGACGATGAACAGCATCGCGGTGATGTAGTACTTCACCGGGAACCGGCCGCCGCCGACCGGCTGCGGGGTCGGCTCGATGCCGCACTCGTAGGAGTCGAGCTTGGCGCGGTTGTAGCGCTTCGGACCGACGAACGCGCTCATGACCACGGAGCCGACCGCGAACGCGGCAGCGATGGCGGCCAGCGCCAGCACCGGTGTGTAGAGCTCCATGCTTCGCCTCTCCCATCGCATTTGTGACCTTGTGAACTGAATCACTAAGTGGCGCGGAACACAGTTAACCACTCCCCAAACCGGTCCGCGCCAGCTCTGAGAGTCGCGAGGCGCGTGCGCATGCCAAGGCCGAGGAGGGAAGGCGACCTCGAAAGCGAAGCGGTCGTCGACCGACGAGAACGAAGGCAGGGTGCGTACATCACGGCTCTCAGTCCCACTCGAGGCCGCCGCGGCGCCATACGTACGCGTAGGCGACGAACACGGTGGCGATGAAGACGACCATCTCGACCAGCCCGAAGAGCTTCAGTGCGTCGAACTGCACCGCCCACGGGTACAGGAAGATGATCTCGATGTCGAAGACGATGAAGAGCATCGCGGTGATGTAGTACTTCACCGGGAACCGGCCGCCGCCGACCGGCTGCGGCGTCGGCTCGATGCCGCACTCGTAGGAGTCCAGCTTGGCCCGGTTGTAGCGCTTCGGGACCGACGAGCGCGCTCATGACCACGGAGCCGACGGCGAACAGCGGCCGCGATGAGCGGCCAGCGCCAGCACCGGCGTGTAGAGCTCCATGCTTCGCCTCTCCCCGCTGCGCCGGACTGGTCCGAAGGGCCATTGTGACTTTGTGAACTGAATCACTAAGTGGCGCGGAACACAGTTAACCACTCCGAATCGGGGACGCGCATGCGGGCGCGTGCGCGCGAATTGCCGCCGGGCTCCCGAAATCCGCGCCTGACCTGGGGATTTAGGCAATGCGACGTGCCCTAATTCGGGCGCGCGAGGTCGAGCTCGCCGACGCCTGAGTCAGGCGGTGGCGCGGTGCAGCGCGACGATGCCGCCGGAGAGGTTGCTCCACTCCGGCGCCTGCCAGCCGGCCTCCGCGACCATCGCGGCGAGGCCGGGCTGGTCGGGCCAGGCCCGGATCGACTCGGCGAGGTAGACGTAGGCGTCCGGCGCCGACGACATCGCGCGGGCGATCGGCGGCAGCGCCTTCATCAGGTACTCGAGGTAGACGGTGCGGAACGGCGCCCAGGTCGGGTGGCTGAACTCGCAGACCACCAGCCGGCCGCCGGGCCGGGTCACCCGGCGCATCTCGCGCAGGCCCGGCGAGCGGGTCGACGATGTTGCGCAGCCCGAACGAGATCGTGACCGCGTCGAAGGTGTCGTCGGCGAACGGCAGCTGGGTGCCGTCGCCGGCCGTGAACGGCAGCGCGCGGCCGGGCCTGCTTGCCGACCTTGCAGCATCCCGAGCGAGAAGTCGCACGGCACGACCTGCGCGCCGCGGTCGGCGAACGGCTGGCTCGACGTACCGGTGCCGGCGGCCAGGTCGAGCACCCGCTCGCCCGGACGCGGGTCGACCGCGGCGATCACGGCGCGGCGCCACTGCCGGTCCTGGCCGAGGGAGAGGACGTCGTTGGTGACGTCGTAGCGCCGGGCGACGGCGTCGAACATCCGACGTACGTCGGACGGCTGCTTGTCGAGCTCTGCGCGGAGCACGCGCAGAGACTACGGGGCGCGGCGCCGCCGTACGGAACCGGTCAGGGCTGGACGACGACCTCGAGGACGTCGTCGGCGAGCTCGACGAGGTCGTCGGCGGTGACCTGGTCGGCGCTGACCTGGACGGTCACCCCGTCGCGGCTCACCTGGCACTCGCTGGAGGTCGGCACGTCCGCCGCGGCGCTGCCCCTCCTGGATCTGGCCGATGGTCAGGATGCAGACCCCGTCGCCGACGCTCCTCATCGTGATGCCGCCCGGCCCCGTCGGTGGTCTCCGGGTCGGTGAGCGAGCTCGGCGAGAACGCGCCGCCCTCGGCCTGGAAGACCTGGACGAACACCGCCTGGGTGCCGTTGACGACGTAGCTGCGGGTGACCGCCGCGGTGTCGAGCGACGTCGGGGAGCACCTCGTTGCCGTACGCCGTGCGGTCGGCCTCCTGCTGCGCGATCTCGTCGGCCTGCTCGGCGAGCTCACCGTCCTCGAACGAGGCCGGCGAGGTCGGCGGCGGCGTACCCGCCCGGCAGGGTGTCCGGCAGGGTCAGGTCGACGGCCTCGGCCTCCGGCCTCGTCGCCGGTGCGCCTTGGGCAGGCCGATCGCGAACGCGACCATCAGGCCGAGGACGACGAGCCCGAGGACGATCCCGACGATCATCGGGAGGCGGCTGGACGAAGTGGTGGCGCTCACGGAATTGGACGCTACCCCGCCTCCCGAACGCTGGTTCGCGGGGGGTCCTTGAGTAGTCTCGGCGCGTGACGCTCACCGTGCGCACCGTCCGCCTCGACCTCGACGCGGCGGCGAAGCTCCTCGACCTGGTCCCCGCCGACCGGCCCGTCACCTGGCTGCGACGCGGCGACGGCCTCGTCGGCTGGGGCGTCGCCGCGGAGGTGCGCACCCACGGGAGCGACCCGGTTCGCCGACGCCGGCAAGTGGTGGAGCGAGACCGACCGCCCGCGCCGACGTGCGCGACGAGGTCGGCGAGCCCGGCACCGGGCTGGTGTCCTTCGGCTCGTTCGCGTTCGCCGACGAGCCCGGCGACTCGGTGCTGGTCGTGCCGCAGGTCGTCGTCGGTCGCCGCGGCGACGTCGCCTGGCTGACCACGGTCGGCGACGGCCCGACCGTCGTACCCGACGCCGCGCGGAGCCGCCGGCCGCGCCGGTCGCGGTCAGCTTCGCCGACGGCGCGCTGAACGGCGAGCAGTGGATGTCGGTCGTCGCCGACGCCGTCGCCCGGATCAGCCGCGGCGACCTCGAGAAGGTCGTGCTGGCCCGCGACCTGGTCGCGACCACCAGCGAGCCGATCGACGTGCGCTGGCCGCTGGCGCCGGCTCACCGAGCAGTACCCGATGTGCTGGACGTTCCACGTCGACGGCATGTTCGGCGCCACCCCCGAGATGCTGGTGCGCCGCGAGCGCGGCCTGGTCACCTCGCGGGTGCTGGCCGGCACCATCCGCCGTACCGGCGACGACGAGCGCGACCTCGCCCTCGCCGCCACCCTGGCCCGCTCGTCGAAGGACCTCGAGGAGCACGAGTACGCCGTCCGCTCGGTCGCCGACGCCCTCGAGCCGCACTGCTCGTCGATGAACGTGCCCGAGGCGCCGTTCGTGCTGCACCTGCCCAACGTCATGCACCTGGCGACCGACGTCGCCGGCGTCGTCCACGACGCGGCCACGGTCTCGTCGCTCCAGCTCGCCGAGGCGCTGCACCCCTCGGCCGCCGTCGGCGGCACGCCCACCGCGGTCGCCACCGAGCTGATCGCCGAGATCGAGGGCATGGCCCGCGACCGCTACGCCGGCCCGGTCGGCTGGATGGACGCCTCCGGCGACGGCGAGTGGGGCATCGCGCTGCGCTCGGCGCGGATCGACGGCGCCACCGTCCGGCTGTTCGCCGGCTGCGGCATCGTCGCCGACTCCGACCCCGAGGCCGAGCTGGCCGAGGCCCAGGCGAAGTTCGTGCCGGTGCGCGACGCGCTCACGACGGGCTGAGCGTCAGCGCGTCGTGGCCTCGAGGACCTGGCGACCAGCCGGAGGTCTGACCGAGCCGCTCTGGGCCCGGACACGCACGACCAGGTGCCCGTCCGCTCGAACGCCACGCTCGTGCTGCCGGTGTCGGTCCGCAGCGCGCGCCACGGCTTGGACCGGGTCCGGACCTGGACGTCGAAGGAGTCGGTCGCTGCCGCCGTCGCCCAGGTGAGCGTCAGAGGTCCTCGCCGTCCGCGCGACGGAGGTACTCCAGGCCCTCCTTCGGGAGGAACGCGTTCATGTGCTTCTCGAGGATGCCGTGCGCGGCCTCGGTGTAGATCCGGTCGTGGATCGCGAGGTTGCGCGGCGCCTTCACGGCGCGGGCGAACTCGACCGCCTCCGACGCCTTCAGCCACGGCGCCGACGACGGCACCAGCAGTACGTCGACGTCCTCGCCGGGCTCGGTGAGCGAGTCGCCCGGGTGGTAGACCTTCGCGTCGCCGAGGGTCAGGACGTAGCCGCTGTTGAAGATCCGCGGGAACTCCGGGTGGATCACCGCGTGCAGCTCGCCGACCGCGCGGACCGGCACGCCGACGTCGAAGGTCTCCCCCGGCGCGACCACGGTGATCCGCTCGGCGAGGTCGGGGCGTCCTCGCGGATCTTCGCGGCGACCGCGTCGATCGTGAAGATCGGCGGCGTCGGTCGCGCGGCAGGTGGTCGGGGAGGTAGTGGTCGAAGTGCTCGTGGGTGATCAGCACCGCGTCGGCGCCGTCGACGGCCTCGACGTCGGTGAAGACCCCGGGGTCGAGGACGACGGTGGTGCCGTCGTGCTCGATCCGGACGCAGGCGTGCCCGAACTTCGTGATCCTCATGCTTCCGACCGTATACTCGGACCGCGCGATGAGTTCGCCGCCACCGGCGGTCGGAACCGGCATGACCTACCTCCAGGCTCCGCTCCCCGACGTCGTCGACCGCGCCACCTGGCAGCAGCAGGTGGACGAGCTGCGGGTCCGGGAGAAGGCACACACGCGCGAGGGTGACGCGATCGCCGCCGCCCGGCGGCGGCTCCCGATGGTCGAGGTCGACCCGGCCGTCGCGGTCGTCGGACCGGACGGGCCGGTCCCGCTGCGGGCCGTGTTCGAGGGCCGGCGCCAGCTCTACGTCTACTTCCACATGTGGCACGACGGGCACGCCGACGAGGGCCAGTGCGAGGGCCAGAACCGGACCTGCTCAGGTGGTCCTGTCCGGTCTCGTCACCGGCTGGGCGATCGCGATCCCGATCGGCGCGGTCGGGGCGTTCCTCGTCACGCTCTCCGTCGCGCACCTCGTTCCGGGTCGGCGCCGCCGGCGCGCTCGGGATCGCGACCGTCGACGGCGGGTACGCGACCGTCGCGGTCGTCGCCGGGGCGGCGGTGGCGGCGGTGCTCGAGCCGGTGACCGACGCGCTGACGATCGCCTCGGGCATCGTGCTGCTCGTGATCGCCGGTCCTGACCGCGGCGCACGCGATCGGCACCGCGGGCGGGTCCGCGAGGTCAAGCCGATGCGCCCGGCCGCGGCGTATCGTGCTGTTCCTCGGCATCACCGCCGTGAACCCGACGACGGTCGTCTACTTCGCCGCCGTCGTGCTCGGCAACCAGCACCTGGTGTCCTCGGCGACCGAGGGCGTCGTCTTCGTGACGGCCGCGTTCCTCGCCAGCGCGTCGTGGCAGCTGCTGCTCGCCGGCGGCGGCGCCGCGCTCGGCCGGGTCGCCACCGGCCACCGCGCGCACCTGATCACCGGCTGGTGTCGGCTCGGTCGTGATCGCCGCTGCTGGCCGTCCATACGATGCTCGGGTGACTCCGACCCTGCGGCCCGCCGTACCCGCCGACGCCGAGGCCGGTGCCGCGATGCACCGCGACGTGCTGGCGCGAGGCGTACGGGCCGTACGCCGACCCCGACCGGCTGGCCGAGCGGCTCGCCGACACCGACCGCTGGCTGGCCGCGTGGACCAGGCAGCTCGCCGACGGGCCGCCGCGGGTGCTCGCCGAGGCCGACGGCGAGCTGGTCGGCTTCGCGGTCGCCGGCGGCAACCGCGACCCGGACGCCCCGACCCCGGCCGAGCTGTACGCGATCTACACCCGCGCCGTCGTGGTGGGGCACCGGACTCGCCCAGCGGCTGTGGGACGCCGTACGCCCCGAGGAGCCGTGCTCGCTGTGGGTGCTCGAGGACAACCTCCGGGCGCAGGCGTTCTACCGCCGCCAGGGCTTCGTCGCCCGACGGCGCCCGCGAGTTCTACGACGACCTCGGCACCTGGGAGATCAGGATGATCAAGCCATGACGTACTTCGACCTCTCCGACCCGACGTTCGACGTCACCTCGCCGACGGTGCACGACGCCCGCGACGAGAGCTGGTACGTCGAGACCAACTGGGGCTGGGCGGTGCTCCGGTACGCCGAGGTCGAGCGCGCTGCTGCGCGACCGGCGGTTCCGGCAGGGCAACGCCCGCTGGCCGGCGCAGAACGGCATCCACTCCGGGCTGTTCTCGGACTGGTGGCAGGAGACCCTGCTCAGCCTCGAGGGCGACGACCACGCGCGGATCCGGCGGCTGCTGATGCCGGCGTTCCGCAACAAGACGATCGCGGCGATGCGGCCGCGCTTCCAGGCGCTCGCCGAACGAGCTGATCGACGGGTTCGCCGACCGCGGCGCGGTCGAGTTCATCAGCGAGTTCGCCGAGCCGTACGCCGCCCGGATCATCTGCGTGCTGCTCGGCCTGCCCGAGGACAACTGGCCCCAGGTCGCGCACTGGGCCGACGACCTCGGGGCGTCGTTCTCGATCGACGTCGGCAACCAGGTGCCGCGGATCGAGGCGGCGCTCGACGGGCTCTACGGGTACGTCGACGAGGTGGTCGCCGACCGGACCGCGCATCCCGCGCGACGACCTGGTGACCACGCTGGTGCAGGCGACCGAGGACGGCGACCGGCTGTCGCGGCACGAGCTCGGGGTGGCGCTGGTGTTCCTGGCGTTCGCCGGCATGGAGACCACCCGCAACCAGCTCGGGCTCGCGCTGCAGACGCTGCTCAAGCACCCCGACCAGTGGGCGGCTGCTCGGCGCGCGCCCGGAGCTCGGCGAGAACGCGGTCGAGGAGGTGATGCGGGTCAACCCGACCGTCACCTGGGTGACCCGCGAGGCGCTGGAGGACGTGGAGTTCCAGGGCCTGCACATCCCGAAGGGCGGCATCGTGCAGATGCTGTCGCACAGCGCCGGCACCGACCCGGCGGCGATGCCGGACCCGGCGTTCGACATCACCCAGCAGCGCCCGCCGCACCACGGCTTCGGCGCCGGCGTGCACCACTGCCTCGGGCACTTCGTCGCCCGCACCGACATGGCCGTGGCGCTCCCGCTGCTCGCGCGGCGGATGCCCGACGCCGTACCCGACGGTCCCGGGCGAGTGGCTGCCGGTCTCGGGCAACACCGGCGCGCTGCGGTTCCCGATCCGGTTCACGCCGCCTGAGTCAGCCCGGGGGATCTCGACGGCGGGCCACCACCCTCGACGCCGTTCACGAATGCCTGCGGCCCGACGGTTGGTTCGTCTTCGAGACGCGCCGACCGCGAGGTCCGCGACTGGGAGAACTGGGACGTCGCCCCCACGACAGTCACGCTGCCTGGGGGTGCGAGACGTGGTCGTGTCGCGCACGGTGACCGTCGTCGCACCACGCCTGATCGCCTTCGAGTCATCGACGACCGTGGGCGGCGAGGTCGGGCCTCGTCGTCGACCCTGCGCTTCCGCGAGCGCGAGGAAGTCGCGGCCGACGCTGAGCGAGCACGGCTTCCGGGTCGTCGACGTGCGCGACGCACCGCGATCGGCCGGGCAAGGAACTCGTGTTCCTGCTCGCCGCGACGGCTAGGCGGTCAGGTGGTGCACGTAGCACCAGCGCCAGTCCTCGCCGGGCTCGGCGGACTGGATGACCGGGTGCCCCTCGTCGTGGAAGTGCGCGGTGGCGTGCTGCTGGGGTGAGGAGTCGCAGCAGCGCGACGTTGCCGCACTCCAGGCAGCGGCGCAGCGAGACCCACGGGGTGCCCTCGTCCAGGCAGGCCTGGCAGTACGTCGCCGGCGGCCGTCGTCGACCGTGGGGTGGCTCTCGAGGTCCGCGCAGACGTCGCCGATGCGTCCAGCGTCGCGAGGCGTACGACGCGGTCTCGTCGCGCTCCTGCTCGGCGCTGTCGAGCATCGACTCCTCGACGTCGAGCATCGCCAGCACGTCGGCGATCACCTCGGAGGCGACGGTGCCGGACTTGCGGATCTCCAGGATCCGCCGCCGCTCGGCCTCGATCATCTGCATCCGGATCCGGTAGTAGAGCGCGGCCGGCGACTCCTGGTCCTCGGTGGTGCTGAGCCGCTCCCAGGCCGCGAAGTTGCGCTGGTCGAGCCGCTGCCGGATCAGGTCGACGACGCCGGTCTGGTCGTCGTACTCGATGCTGCTCGAGCTCCTCGCAGCGCCGGCCTTGGACGCCTGCTGGAGCAGGGTCGCGCGGGCCAGCGCGTCGTCGAGCGGGTCCGGGCCGGGCACCTTCAGCCAGCGCGCGAACCACCGGCAGCGTCAGCCCCTGGATCAGCAGCGTGCCGGCCACGACCGTGAACGCGATCATCAGCAGCACCTCGCGGTGCTCGGTGTCGTCGGGGATCACGAACGCGGCGGCGAGCGTGACCACGCCGCGCATCCCGGCCCAGCCGAGCAGGAACGTGTACGGACCGCGGCGGCGCCGGCCGGTCGCCGGGTCCGCACCGGGCCGCACCAGCGTAGCGGGCGACGAACACCCAGACCAGCCGCAGCACGATCACCGCGACCAGGGTCGCCGACGCAGACCGCCGCGATCCGCGCGCCGGACAGCTCGCTGTCGGACGAGGTCCTGGAGCAGCCACTGGGCCTGGAGGCCGATCAGCGCGAAGACGGTGTTCTCGAGCAGGAACGCGATCGTGCGCCAGTTGATCCGCTCGGCGATCCGCGACTGCGCGGTCTGCAGGATCGGCGCCTTGTGGCCGAGCAGCAGGCCGGCGACCACGACCGCGATCACGCCGGACGCGTGGATCTCCTCGGCGAGCGACGAAGCACGCGAACGGGATCACGCAGCGACAGCCCGACGTCGAGCACCGGGTCGGTGATCCGCCGGCGCATCCGGGCGACGAGCAGGAAGCCGCCGAAGCCGATGAGCACGCCGCCGCCCGCGGCGACCACGAAGTCGACGCCGACCTCCCACAGCTCGACTGCCGACCAGGCCGCGCCGAGCGCGGTGCGCAGCGCGACCAGCGCGGTCGCGTCGTTGAACAGCGACTCGCCCTCGAGGATCGTCACGATCTGGCGCGGCAGCCCGATGTGCCGGCCGATCGCGGTCGCCGCCACCGCGTCCGGCGGCGCGACCACCGCACCGAGCGCGAACGCGATCGGCCAGGACAGGCCGGGGATCATCTCGTGGACCACCCAGCCGACGCCGGCGGTCGTGAACAGCACCAGCCCGACGGAGAGCAGCAGGATCGGGCGCCGGTTGGCGTTGAAGTCGACGAGCGACGACGAGATGCGCGGCCGAGTAGAGCAGCGGCGGCAGCAGCCCGAGCAGCACCACCTCGGGCTCGAGGTGGACCTGCGGCACGAACGGGAGGAACGACGCCGCGGCTCCGGCGACGACCAGCAGCAGCGGCGCGGGCACCCCGATCCGGCGCGCCACCACGACGCCGACGAGCACCGCGACGGCGAGGGACACCAGGAACAGCGCGACCTCCACGGGGTCATTCTCACGGACCGCCGGTCGGTCAGGGCCGCAGCGCCCGGATCCGGGCGTCGAGCTCGCGCCGGTTGTCGCGCCGTACGACGACCTCGACGACCTCGATGCCGCCGTTCGGGCTGGCCAGCGCCTGCTCGAGCTCGGGCAGGCTGGTCGACCCGCAGTGCGGCGTGCGGGTCGCCGCGCAGAGGCTGGCGAGGTCGACGCCGGTGCGGGGTGCCGAACAGCCGCTCGTACTGCGTCGGCGTACTCGCTCGCGCGCCCTGCTCGAGCATCGAGAAGATCGAGCCGCCGTCGTCGTTGACGACCACGATCGTCAGGTCCGGCACCGGCTCGTCCGGCCCGATCACCAGGCCGTTGGCGTCGTGCAGGAACGTCACGTCGCCCATCAGCGCGAGCGCGCGGCTGCTGTCCGGGCGGCCGAGCGCCGCGCCGATCGCGGTCGAGACGGTGCCGTCGATGCCGGACAGGCCGCGGTTGGCGATCACCTTGCGGCGGGCGCCGACCTCGTAGCGCGGCACCATCAGGTCGAGGTCGCGGATCGGGCTGGACGCGCCGACGACGAGCAGGCCGCCGGCCGGCAGCGCGCGGGCGACCGCGCCCGCCACCTCGTGCGGCGTGAGCTCGGGCTCGGCGGCGAGCAGCGCGTCGAGCTGGCGGCGACGACCGACAGGTCGGCGGCGTGCCACTCCTCGAGCCAGGCCGGGTCGTCGGGCTGCTCCGCGGCGGGTACGACGGGCGAGCCGCTCGTCGACCGGGAACGGCCGCTCGCTCCAGACGCCGTACGCCGGGGTGTCGATCACCTGCGACGTCCGGTCGCGACGAGCAGCCGGGTCACCGGGCGGGACAGCGTCGGGTGGCCGCAGACGACGACCCGCTCGATCCGCTCGCCGAGGTCGCTGCCGAGCAGCAGCCGGTAGGTGCGGATCGCGTTCGCGCCGGTGCGCGAGCCGCTGCTCGGCTCGGCGAGCAGCGGCCAGCTCGCCGTCCTCGGCGAGCACCCGCGCGGGCGGGCCGGCGTCGTCGCCGGCGACGACGACGGTGCGCGGCCCGGGCGGCGAGTCGTGACGTGGATCGCCGGGTCGCGACGCGCCGGACGCCGGTGCCCGGGCGTCGACGTCCGGCGTCCAGCGGTCCTCGGGCACGCAGCGGCTCGTCGAGCGGCACGTTGACGTGCACCGGCCCGGTCGACCAGCGAGGTCGAGCGTCGCCGGTCGGCGTCCTGGGTCGGCGACCAGCGGCCCGAAGATGCCGACCTGGTCGGTGGTCTGGTTGGCGTTGGTGCCGCGCAGCCGGGCCGGCCGGTCGGCGGTGACGACCACCAGCGGCGACGCCGGCGTGCGCGGCCTCGAGGACGGCCGGGTGCAGGTTCGCGACGCCGGTGCCGGACGTGCAGATCACCGCGGCGCGCGGTGCCGTTCCTGGTCAGGCCGAGCGCGAGGAAGCCGGCGGTGCGCTCGTCGATGCGGGTGTGCAGGCGGACCAGCCCGGCGGCCGCGGCGTCGTACGCCGCGAAGGAGAGCGGGGC
Organism: uncultured Actinomycetota bacterium; assembly: GCA_963716655.1. Lineage (GTDB taxonomy): Bacteria > Actinomycetota > Actinomycetes > Propionibacteriales > Nocardioidaceae > Nocardioides. The sequence goes on from CAVQTV010000004.1 coordinate 296,062, forward strand.
GTTGCGCGAGCCCGGGGGCGACCACGATCTCGGTGACGCCGGCCTCGATCAGCGCGGTGACGACGGCGCGGGCCAGCTGCGGTGGAGCTCACGGACGGTCGATCCTGCCGCACGCGCCCGGACCTCGGCCAGCCGGGCCTCCCAGTGCGCGACCCGGTCGGGGTCGGCGCGCGACCAGCGGACTCGTCGACGACCGGCAGCCGCACCGGCAGCATCGCCGTCGACCGGCAGCAGCGGCTCGGTCGACGACGTCGCGCGTCGAGCAGCTGCACGGTGGCCAGGCCGCAGGCGTACGGCAGCTCGGGCAGCGCCGCGGCCAGCGCGACCCCGGCCGCGATCCCGACGCTGGTCTCCAGCGCCGACGAGACCACCACCGGCAGCCCGATGTCCTCGGCGATCCGCAGGCAGGCGCGCACCCCGCCGAGCGGCTGCACCTTGAGCACGGCGACGTCGGCGGCCTCGAGGTCGCGGACCCGGTAGGGGTCGGCGGCCCGGCGGATCGACTCGTCGGCGGCGATCGGCACGTCCGACGCGCACGGCGTACGACGGCCAGGTCCTCGACGCTCGCGCACCGGCTGCTCGACGTACTCCAGGCCGCCGGCGGCGCGGTCGAGCACGGCGATCGCGCGCGACCGCGGTGTCGACGTCCCAGAGCGCCGTTGGCGTCGATGCGGATCCGGCCGTCCGGGCCGAGCGCGTCGCGCACCGCCTCGAGCCGGGCCTGGTCGTCGGCGAGGGTCTGGCCGGGCTCGGCGACCTTGACCTTGGCGGTGCGGCAGCCGCCGCGCGAGCACGATCGCGTGCGCCTGCTCGGGCCCGACCGCCGGGCACGGTCACGTTGACCGGCACCGAGTCGCGCACGCGGCGCCGGCCAGTCGCCGGCCGCGGCCTCCTCGGCGCAGCGCAGCCAGGGCTCGGCGACCGCGGCGTCGTACTCCAGGAACGGGCTCCACTCGCCCCAGCCCGCGGCGCCGCGGATGCAGCACGCCCTCGCGGACGGTGATGCCGCGGAAGCGGGTGCGCATCGGCAGCGCTGTAGACCCTCACGCCAGCCCCCGCAGCGCGAGCCGGTCGGGCTTGCCGTTGGCGCAGCAGCGGGATCTCGTCGAGCACGACGAGCTGCGCGCGGCGCCCAGGAGCGCGGGTGCGCCTCGCCGACCCAGGCGCGGGCCTCGTCGAGGCGAGACGCGCCGACGACGAAGGCGACCACGCCGGTTGCCCCACTCCTCGTCGGGTACGCCGAGCACCTCGGCCGCCACGACCGCCGGGTGCTCGCGCAGCCGGGCGCGCCACGGCCGGCGCGGGCACGTTGACGCCCGCCGCTGACCACCATGTCGTCGATCCGGCCGAGCACGTGCAGCCGGCCGTCGTCGTCGAGCCGGCCGGCGTCGGAGGTCAGGAACCAGCCGTCGACCAGCACCTCGGCGGTGCAGCGCCGGGTCGCCGTCGTACCCGTCGAAGAGCGTCGGCCCGGCGATCCGGATCCGGCCGTCGCGGTCGATCGCGAGCGCGACGCCGTCGAGCGCGTAGCCGTCGTAGACGCAGCCGCCGGCGGTCTCGGCCGAGCCGTACGTCGCGACCACGCGCACGCCGGCGTCGGCGGCCGCGCGCGCCGCAGCGCCGGGTCGATCGGGCCGCCGCCGAGCAGCACGGTGTGGAAGCTGCGCAGCGCGTCGGCGTCGGTGTCGAGCAGCCGGTGCAGCTGGGTCGGCACCAGCGAGACGAACGCGGTCGCGTCGCCGAGCGCGGCGGCCGCCTCGGCGAACGACGCGGTGCTCGTCGAGCAGCACCGGCTCGTGGCCGGCGACCAGCGAGCGGCAGACGACCTGCACGCCCGCGACGTACGACGCCGGCAGCGCGAGCAGCCAGCGGCCCGATCGCGCCGAGCCGGCGCGCGCTCGCCGCACCGACGCCAGCACCGCGTCCCGGGAGAGCACGACCCGCTTCGGCGCGCCGGTCGAGCCGGAGGTCTCGACGACCCACGGCTCGGGGTCGTCGGCGGCGAGCCAGCGCGTCGAGCGCTCGCGGACCGGCCGAATTCACGCGACCGACCCTAGTCCGGTGCGTGATGGGATGTCCCGGTGCCATCCCGTCTCGACCGGTTCCTGCCGCCGACGCCGCTGGCGCGCCGGCTGTCGGTGCAGTCGGTGCTGTTCGCGGTCGGCGAGGGCGCGTTCATCACCGGCAGCGCGGTGTTCTTCACCCAGATCGTCGGGCTCAGCGCCGCCCAGGTCGGCCTCGGCCTGACCATCGCCGGCGTCGCGTCGTTCTGCCCTCGCCGTGCCGCTCGGCAAGCTCGCCGACCGGATCGGCCCGAAGCGGATGTGGGCGATCGCGCGCGGCGCAGGCGGCGCTGCTCTACGCCGTCTGGCCGTTCATCGGCGGCTTCGCGACGTTCCTCGCGATGATGGTCGCTGCTCGAGCGTGGTCGACACCGCCGGCCGGTCCGGCCGCGGCGCGTACACGATCGACGTGTTCCCCCGCGAGGAGCGGGTCCGGTCGCATGGCGTTCATGCGGGCCGCGCTCAACATCGGCTTCACGCTCGGCGCGCTGCTCGGCGGCCTCGCGCTCGCGTTCGACAGCGACGCGCGTGATCCGCGCGGTGCCGCTGGCTGACGGCGCGCGATCCTCGGCCTGCAACGCGCTGCTGATCAGCCGGCTGCCCGACGGCCGAGCACGACGGCGGCGGCCGAGCCCGGCCGAGAAGGCGCTCAGCCCGGCGCGCGCTGCGCAACCAGCGGCTTCCTCGTCGCTGATGCACCTGCGACGGCGTCCTCGGCACCAACCAGGTGCTGCTCAACATCGTGATCCCGCTCTGGCTGGTCCAGGAGACCGACGCGCCCGCGGGTGCTGCTGGCCTGGCTGTTCGGCACCAACACGGTGATGGCGGTGCTGCTCCAGGTGCCGGCGGCGCGCGGGCGTGAACTCGGTCGCGACGTCGCTGCGCGCGGCCCGGATCAGCGCCGGCTTCTTCGTGCTCTCCTGCCTGATCGTGCTGGTCACCCACGACACCCTCGGCTGGACGACGATCGCTGCTGGTCTGGCTCGGCCACGTCACGGTGACCGGCGCCGAGCTCTTCCAGTCCGCGGCGCACTGGGGCTTCCTGTCCGAGCTCTCCGACCCGGACCGGCGCGGCGAGTACCAGGGCGCCGCGCAGCTCGGCGGCACCCTCGGCGGGGTCTGGGCGCCGGCGGTCGTTCACGTTCCTCGCGATCGACTGGGGCACGCCGGGCTGGCTGCTGATCGCCGCCGATCGTCGTGGTCGCGACGGCCGGGATGGGCCCGGCCGCCGCGGGCGGCCGAGCGCTACCTGGCGCGCACGCAGCAGCCGGCGGCTGCTTGAATCTCCCGTTCGTGGCAACTCCTGCTCAGTGGCTCGCCGGCGCGCGACCGCGCACCCTCCCCGCTGCCGTCTCCCCGGTGCTCGCCGGCACCGGCGTCGCGGCGTACGTCGACGGCTTCGTGTGGTGGAAGGCGCTGCTCGCGCTCGTCGTCGCGCTCGCGCTGCAGGTGGCGGTCAACTACGCCAACGACTACTCCGACGGCATCCGCGGCACCGACGCCGACCGGGTCGGCCCGATGCGGCTGGTCGGGTCCGGCGCGGCCGCCCCGGGCGCGGTGAAGCGGGCGGCGTTCCTGGCCTTCGGCGTCGCCGCGGTCGCCGGGCCTGGTGCTCGCCGCGACCACCGCCTGGTGGCTGGTCGCCGGTCGGCGCTGGTCTCGGTGCTCGCCGCGTGGTTCTACACCGGCGGCTCGAAGCCCTACGGCTACCTCGGGCTCGGCGAGGTGATGGTGTTCGTGTTCTTCGGGCTGGTCGCGGTCGTCGGCACGACGTACGTCCAGACCGAGACCTGGGAGTGGGCCGCGCTGTACGCCGCCGTCGGCGTCGGCGCGCTGGCCTGCGCGATCCTGGTCGCCAACAACCTGCGCGACATCCCGACCGACACCGTCGCCGGCAAGCGCACCCTGGCCGTCGTGCTCGGCGACCGCCGGACCCGGCTGCTGTACGTGCGTGCTGGTGCGTCGCTCGCCGCGGCCGCGGTCGTCGCCGTCGCCGTCGTCACGTCGTGGTGCGTGCTGGTCGGCCTCGGCTTCCTGGTGCTCGCCGCTGCCCGCCGCCCGCACCGTCCTCGGCGGCGCCGTCGGCCCGGGCCTGATCCCGGTGCTCCAGCAGACCGGCCTCGCCGAGCTGCTCTGGGCGGTGCTGGTCACCGCCGCGCTGGTCGTCTGCGGCTGAGCGCTGCGCCACGGTCCCCCACGCCCGGCGTACGCTCGAGAGCATGTTCTGGTTGATCCTGCTGATCGTGGTGGCGGCCGTGCTGGCCTACCGGTTCCGGGTGCCGCTGCTGGCGAAGATGCTCGGCCAGCGACCGAGCCGGGTCGAGCGCCAGCTCAACCGCCGCAAGGACTGACCGCCGACGACGTCACGCGTCGTCGGCGTCTTCCTTGGCGCGCATCTCGTCGATCTTCGCGGTCATCCGCTCGGCGCGCTCGTCGACCCGCTGGGCGAGCGCCTCGCGCGGCCGGTTGAGCAGGAAGTAGGAGCCCACGCCGCTCATCACGAACGCGATGACCACGGCCCAGAAGATCGGCACCTCGTCGGCGACCAGGAACCACACCCCGACGACGATCCCGAGCGACGCCGAGGAACAGCACGATGCGCAGCGCGGTGTAGATCCAGAACTCCTTCACCCCTTCAGGGTAGGCCGTGACCACCGACGGCCTACACTGGAGGGGTGCTGAGATTCCTGCTCGTGGTGATCCTCATCGCGGTCGCCGTCTACCTGACCGTGCGGGCGATCCAGCGGCGCGGCATCGCGCCGGCCCCGCGCAGCCCAAGCCGCCGCCGCGGGTGATGGGTCCCGACGACGACCCCGACTTCCTGCGCGACCTCGACCGGAAGCGCAAGCACCCGGAGGACCCGGACGCCGGGACCGCGTCAGCGAGCCGTGACCCTAGGCGCTCGCTCGGACGATCGCGCGAGCGCTGCGCGTCGGCGTACGAGTGCTGGCTGACGTGGTCGAGAAGTAGTTGATCCCGATGAAGTTGAACCACAGCGTGGCGACGCCGACCAGCGCGAGGATCGCGGCGTTGCGGCCCTTCCAGCCGGCGGTGGTGCGGGCGTGGAGGTACGCCGCGTAGACGACCCAGGTGATGAACGCCCACACCTCCTTGGGGTCCCAGTTCCAGTACGACGACCAGGCCTGGTGCGCCCAGATCGGGCCGGTGATCAGCACCGCGAAGGTCCACACCGGGAAGCCGAACGCGTGCAGCCGGTAGGACACCCGGTCCAGCACCTCGGGCTGCGGCAGCCGCGCGACGTACCCGGTCGTCTTCGTCCGCGCCGCGCGCCTTCACCAGGTAGAGCGCCGAGGTGATGCCGCCGAGGGTGAACGCGCCGGTGGCGATGATCGCCGAGACGACGTGGATCACCAGCCAGTACGACGACAGCGCCTCGGTCAGCGGCGCGACCGGCGCGTAGAGCCAGATCACCGCGACCATCAGGACCGTCAGCACGAACGGCCAGGACGATCGGCGCCATCCAGGCCAGCCGGAACCGGTGGTAGAGCACGACGTAGAGCAGCGCGACCACGAAGCGTGCCGGTCAGCGTGAACTCGTACATGTTGCCCCACGGCACCCGGTTCGGGTCCGCGGCCATGCCCCGGGCGACCAGCGCGACCGCCTGGATCGCGACCGCCAGGCAGGTGAGCAGGTAGCCGAGCCGGCCGAAGAGCGCCGTACGACGGATCCGCCCCTCGCTCGTCCTCGTCGGGGCCGGTCGCGACGGCGACGCCGCCGGGGATGTCGACGGACTCCGTCCGGGCGGCGCCGGCGGCGACCGGGACCTTGCGCAGCGACGCTCCACTCGACGAGGTGCGCCAGCAGGGCCAGGAAGTAGACCAGCCCGGCGGCCGCGACGGCCTGGTTGCTGAGGCTCTCCCACGCGGCGTCGGTCACGACTCGTCCTCCCGTTCGGGTTCGGTGCCGCCCTGCAGGGCGACCACCAGCTCGTCGACGACGGCGGCCATGTCGCCACCACCGGACCGGTCGAGCGCGGCCACCTCGACCAGTGTGCCGTCACTCGTCACGACGGGCGCGAACCCAGACCCGTCGCGGCCGGATGAACAGCGACCCGAGCAGCCCGATCAGCGCGAGCACGACGCCGGTCAGCGCGATCCACTTGCCGGGCGTCTGGCTGATCTGGATCTTGTTCCAGCGCTCGACGCCGTCGAAGCTGACCGTGCCGAGCCCGTCGGGCAGCTCGACCTTCTCGCCCGGCCGCAGGTCGATGCGGTACGGCGCGCCGTTCTTCTTGCGTCAGCATCGTGGTGTCGGTCTTGTCGAGCGTGTAGACCGACTGCGGCACGCCGTCGTCCATGTTGAGGTCGCCGCGTGTAGACGAGCATCGAGATCATCGGGTCGACCAGGTTGCCGAACGCCGAGAAGTAGCTGCCGGTGTGCGTCGGAGAACGCGACGGTCGGGTAGAACTCGCCCTCCAGCCCGATCTGCGTCGGCTCGGCGTGCGGCGCCTTCACCACGCCCGATGGACTGGAAGGTCTGGTCGAGTCGGCAGGAAGATCGTCGGCCCGCTGTAGACGACGTCGCCGTTGCCGTCCTTGACCGTGATCACCGGCGCGTAGCCGTGCCCGATGAGGAACACGTCGGTGTCGCCGATCGTCAGCGGGTGGTTGACCTTGAGGTCGTACTTCTTCTCGGGCGCGTCGAGGGACTCCTGGTACGTCATGTGCGCCTCGAAGCCGCGCGCCATGCCGGCCGCGCGGCCCGTCGGTGAGCCAGTCGACGTCGAAGTCGTCGACCTGGAGGTAGAACGGCTCCATGTCCTCGGCCTGGAACAGGCTGCCGGGGTCGAAGTCGTCGTACTGCGTGAGCGTGTTGGAGAAGCCGCTGCCGACCACCAGGATCACGCCGCCCTTGTAGCCGAACAGGCTGCCCATCGCGAAGCCCACCAGCACCACCAGCACGGACAGGTGGAAGAGCAGGTTGCCGACCTCGCGCAGGTAGCCGCGCTCGGCCGACACGGCGTCGTCGGCGACCGACAGCCGGTACCGCGCCCGCGCAGCACCCGCCGGGCCCGCTCGAGGACGACGTCCGGGGTCCTCGGTGGTGTGGTACGTCGCGTGGTCGGGCAGCCGGGTCAGGTTGCGCGGCGCGGCCGGCGGCTTGGCGCGGATGCCGCGCCAGTAGTGGCAGGTGCGCGGCACGATGCAGCCGACCAGCGAGAGCATCAGCAGGAGGTAGATCGCGGAGAACCACGGGGAGTCGTAGACCGAGAACAGGCCGAGCCGCTCGTAGACCGGCGTCAGCTTCGGGTGGTCGGCCTGCCAGTTCGAGGTCTTCAGGGCGTCGACGCCCTCCTGCGGGATGATCGAGCCCGGGATCGCCGCCAGCGCCAGCAGCAGCAGCAGGATCAGCGCGGTCCGCATCGAGGTGACCTGGCGCCAGACCCAGCGCAGCAGCTCGCGGAAGCCGAGCTCGCCGGGACGGCGGTCGTCCTCGGGCGGGCGGGTGCTCAGCGGACGGTGCGTGCTCACACGCGGCAGCCTCCGACGTTGTCGACGAGGCGGACCTGCAGCCAGGTCACGGCCTCGGCCCACCAGCCGGTGACCAGCAGCACGCCGACCGCGACCAGCATCAGCCCGCCGATGCGCATCACCCAGACCTGGTGCCGGCGTACGAACCCGAACGCGGCCAGCGACTTCTCGTAGGCGAGGCCGGCGACGATGAACGGGACGCCGAGCCCGAGGGCGTAGATCGCCGGCGAGCAGGGCGCCACGCAGCGCGGTGCCCTCGGTGAGCGACAGGGCGGTGATCGCGGCCAGGGTCGGGCCGAGGCACGGCGTCCAGCCGACGCCGAACAGGAAGCCGAGCAGCGGCGCCGCCGCCAGCCCGACGGCCGGGACCTTGTGGATCCGCCAGTCCCGCTGGAGGAACGGCAGCCAGCCGGCGAAGGCCAGGCCGAGCACGATCGTGATCGCACCGAGCACGATGCCGAGCTGGCGGTCCCAGGTCGACCAGCCAGTTGCCGAGGGCGCCGAACGCGCCGCCGATGAGGACGAAGACCACGGCGAAGCCGAGCACGAACAGCAGCGAGCCCAGGAACAGCCGGCCGCGCCGGGTGCCCGCCGTCCCGTTGGCGAGGTCCGCGCCGGAGAGGCCGGTGGCGTACGACAGGTAGCCGGGCAGCAGCGGCAGCACGCACGGGGAGAAGAACGACACCAGCCCGGCGACCAGCGCGACCGGGACGGCCAGCAGCATCGACCCGGACAGTGCCGTGTCGTGGAACCAGTCACCCATCGGTCGCCCGCTCGCCGGCGACGTCCTCGACGACGTCGACGAGCGTCTGGGTCGACGGGATCGCGCCGAGGATGCTGGCCGCGACCCGGCCCTCGGCGTCGAGGACGACGGTGGCCGGGATCGAGCGTGGCGTGCAGGACGCCGCTGAACGCGAGCAGGGCGCGGCCGTCCGGCTCGTAGAACGACGGGTACTCCACGCCGTACTTGCGGTCGTGCGCCAGCGCGTTGGCGGTGCGAGGTGTCGCGGACGTTGATGCCGACGAAGTTGGCCGTGTCGCCGAGCTCCTCGGCGGCGGCGACCAGGTCGGGCGCCTCGGCGACGCACTCGGCGCACCACGAGCCCCAGACGTTGACCACCGTCGGCTTGCCGCGGAAGTCCTCGAGGTCGAGCGGCTCGCCCTCCAGGTCCTCGCCGGAGAGCTCGATCGGGTCGTCGCGGTCGGCCACGTCGACGATCGTGACGGCGCCGTCGCCGGAGATGTAGCCCTTGTCGCCGGTGCCCTCGAGGGAGGAGCAGCCGGACAGCGAGCAGGACGCAGACGAGCGACAGCGCGCTCAGGACGGTTCGGGTCATGTCAGGGTCGGTCCGCCTCGGGAGCGCCGCCGGCGGAGAACGGCGCGTTCTTGTCGCGGGTGGGGATCAGGTCGCCGGCCGGCTCGGAGTAGCTGACCTGGGCGATCCGGTCGCCGACGAAGTGCAGCGACGTCAGCGAGCACAGCGTGCACTGCCGGCGCCGCGGGTCGTGCAGCTGACGCCGGTTCTCGACGTGCAGGCGGGTCGTCCAGATCGGCAGCTGGTGGGAGACGATCACGGCCTCGTGGCCGACCGCGGCCGCGCGGGCGTCCTCGATCGCGGCCATCATCCGGGCCACGATCACCTTGCTCGGCTCGCCCCACGACGGCCGGAACGGGTTGTAGAGGTGCTTCCAGAGCCGGGGCCGCTTGACGATCGTCATCGCGCCCTCGCTGAAGTTCAGGCCCTCGAACTTGTTCGTCGACTCGATGACCCGCTCGTCGGTGACGATGTCGAGCCCGCGCACCTTGGCGAGCGGCTGCGCGGTCTCCTGCGCGCGCTCCAGCGGCGAGACCCGCAGGTGCACGATGTCGCGGTCGCCGATGCTGTCGGCGATCCGCTGCGCCATCCGGTTGCCGAGGTCCGAGAGGTGGAAGCCGTCGCGGCGGCCGTAGAGGACGCCCTCGGGGTTGTGCACCTCGCCGTGGCGCAGCAGGTGGACGACGGTGTCGGGGGTCTGGCTCATGCAGTGCTCAGAGGCTCCTGGGTCCGGGCGGCGGCGCGTGCTGCCGCCGGGCAGGGCGTCGAGCACCGTCTGGACGGCGCGGTCGTCGTGGGCGGAGGAGAGGAACCACGCCTCGTACGCCGACGGCGGGAGGTAGACGCCGTGGTCGAGCATCGCGTGGAAGAACGCGGCGTACGCCGCCGAGTCGGTGCGCGAGGCGTCGTCGAAGTCGCGCACGGCGCCCGTCCGTGAAGAACACCGAGAACATCGTGCCGGTGGCCTGGACGACGTGCGGCACCCCGGCCGCGCTGAGCGCGTCGGAGGCGGCGGCCTTGATCGTGTCGGCGGCGGCGCCGATGTGGGCGTACACGTCGTCGGTGGCGAGCCGCAGGGTGGCGAGGCCGGCGGTGGTCGCGATCGGGTTCCCGGAGAGCGTGCCGGCCTGGTAGACCGGCCCCTCGGGAGCGAGCCGGGACATCACGTCCGCGCGGCCGCCGAACGCCGCGGCGGGGAAGCCGCCGCCCATCACCTTGCCGAACGTCACCAGGTCGGGCGTCCAGCCCTCGACCTCGCCGTCGAGGCCCCACTGACCGAGCCGGGAGGCACGGAAGCCGGTCATCACCTCGTCGCTGATGAACAGCGCGCCGTGCCGGGCGCAGGTCTCGGCGAGGAACTGGTTGAAGCCGGGCTCGGGCGGGACGACGCCCATGTTGCCGGGCGCCGCCTCGGTGATCAGGCAGGCGATCCGGTCGCCGTGCTCGGCGAAGACCTTCTCGACCGCGGCCCGGTCGTTGTACGGCAGCACCAGGGTGAGCGCGGTCGACGACTCCGGGACGCCGGGTGTGCCGGGCAGCGCGAAGGTCGCGAGCCCGGAGCCGGCCGAGGCCAGCAGCGAGTCGACGTGGCCGTGGTAGCAGCCGGCGAACTTCACGACCACGTCGCGGCCGGTGAAGCCACGGGCCAGCCGGATCGCGGACATGGTCGCCTCGGTGCCGGAGGAGACGAACCGGACCCGCTCGACGGGGGCGCGCGCCACGATCTCCTCGGCGAGCTCGACCTCCGGCTCGGTCGGGGTGCCGTACGACGTGCCGCGGGCGACCGCCGCGGCGACCGCGGCCTGCACCTCGGGGTGCGCGTGGCCGAGCAGCATCGGGCCCCACGAGCAGATCAGGTCGACGTACTCGTTGCCGTCGACGTCGGTGAGCCAGGCACCCCGGGCGGACCGGATGAACCGCGGGGTCCCGCCGACCGCGTTGAACGCGCGGACCGGGGAGTTCACGCCTCCCGGCGTCACCGCGCGGGCGCGCTCGAAGAGCGCGCGAGAACGGACGGGGTCAGCGGTCACCGGCCCATTGTCCCCGAGACCGCCAACACCGCCGATTCGAGGTACCGGCCGGGGGTCCGCCGAGGTGGGCTGGACCACTTTTCGGGACAGGAACGTGTTTCACCGTCATGACCTGCGGGAATGGTCGTCCCGGGGTTACCGGTACGACCGGTTTCGGGGCGGCGTACCGTAACTGTGTGTGACAGCCCTCGTTGGATCGGTCACCCCGTGCTGAGGGAGCACGACGGGTAGAGGGAACGGGAGAGCTCACGATGTCGACTGCGCGTTTCGGACGCGGCCACAAGGCCATGGCACTGGTGCCACTGGCCCTGCTCTCGGCCGCCTGGACCGCCAGCATCGCCGGCGCCGGCGCGACGTCCGCGGTCAGCGCCGAGACCCGGCCGGACACCACGCTCCCTGACGGGTCGAGCGTGCCCACCGAGGCGATCGAGGCGCCCGCGAGCGTCTCGTCGGCCGGCGGGCTCAACGACGGCCTCGCACCCGGCCTCCGCGGCGACCCCGTCCAGGTCGCCTCCCGCGTCACCACCTCCGGCATCCCGGCCGCGGCGCTCGCCGCCTACCAGCGCGCCGAGACCGTCATCAACTCCGCCGACCAGGGCTGCCACCTCACCTGGCAGCTGATCGCCGCGATCGGCAAGGTCGAGTCCGACCACGGCCGGGTCAACGGCAACTCGCTCGACGTCAAGGGCGTCGCGCAGCCGGGCATCTACGGCATCGCCCTCGACGGCAGCCACGGCACCGCCCGGATCTCCGACACCGACGCCGGCCAGTACGACGCCGACGCGACGTTCGACCGGGCGATCGGACCGATGCAGTTCATCCCGTCGACCTGGTCGGTCGTCGGCGTGGACGCCGACGGCGACGGCAAGCGCAACCCGCAGGACGTCGACGACGCGGCCCTCGCCACCGCCGTCTACCTCTGCTCCGGCACCGACGACCTCGCGACCGTGACCGGCCAGCGCGCCGCCGTCTACCGCTACAACCACAGCGAGCCGTACGTCGACCTGGTGCTCTCGATCATGCAGGCCTACCTCGACGGCGAGTTCACGTCGGTGCCCGAACGGCACCACGTCGGCGGGCTTCCTGCTGCCGGCCGCGCCGCAGCCACCGAAGGACGACGACAAGAACGACGGCAAGGGCAACCACGGCAACGGCGGTGGCAACGGCAACAACGGCGGCAACGACAACGAGCAGCCGAACGAGCCCGACGAGCCCGACAACGAGCAGCCCAACGAGCCCGACGAGCCCGACCCGACCGACGGCCCGGACCTGCCGGACCCGAGCATCCCGCCGCTGCCGTCGACCTCGATCCCGCCGGTCGACCAGGTCCTCACCCACGTGCAGGCGGTCCTGCAGTGCACGCTCGAGGGCTACATCGACAACATCCTGCGCGACCGACGACCCGTTCGACAAGTGCGTGTACGACTACACGCACTAGTGAGCGCCTGATCCCGAGCTTGCTCGGGATCAGAATCGGCGCCAGGTCGAGTAGCCGCGCGGGCGAGGAACGAACTCGCGACCGGCGTATCGAGACCAGGCGAGACGTCCCGACACGCTCGCTACGCAGACCTTCGGGCTAGCGCAGGAGTCGGGCCGCCTCGGCCGCCCAGTAGGTGAGCACGATGTCGGCGCCCGCGCGCCGGATCGACGTCAGCGTCTCGAGGATGGCCGGCTCGCGGTCGATCCAGCCGTGGGCGGCCGCGGCCTCGACCATCGAGTACTCGCCGGAGATGTTGTACGCCGCCACCGGGACGTCGACGGCGTCGCGGACCCGACGTACGACGTCGAGGTAGGCCAGGGCCGGCTTCACCATCACGATGTCGGCGCCCTGCTCGACGTCCAGCAGCGCCTCACGGACGCCCTCACGGGCGTTGGCGGGGTCCTGCTGGTAGGTGCGCCGGTCCCCGACCAGCGAGGAGTCGACGGCCTCGCGGAACGGGCCGAAGAACGCGGAGGCGTACTTCGCCGAGTAGGCCAGGATCGACACGTCGGTGTGCTCGGCGGCGTCGAGGGCGGCGCGGACCACCGCGACCTGGCCGTCCATCATCCCGCTGGGGCCGACCATGTCGACGCCGGCCTGCGCCTGGGCGCGGGCCATCTCGGCGTACGCCTCGAGGGTGCGGTCGTTGTCGACCCTGCCGTCGGCCGTCAGCAGCCCGCAGTGGCCGTGGTCGGTGAACTCGTCGAGGCACAGGTCGCTCATCACCGTGAGCGCGTCACCGACCTCGGCGACCACGTCGGTGATCGCCAGGTTGAGGATGCCGTTCGGGTCGACAGCACCCGAGCCGACCGCGTCCTTCGACTCCGGGATGCCGAACAGCATCACGCCACCCAGCCCCAGGTCGGCCGCCTCGGCGACCGCCTTCAGCAGGGTGCCGCGGGTGTGCTGGACGACCCCGGGCATCGAGGAGATCGGCCGGGGCTCGTCGAGCCCCTCGCGCACGAACAGCGGCAGCACCAGCTGCCGCGGCTCGAGCGAGGTCTCCGCGACCATCCGCCGCAGGGCGGGCGTCGTGCGCAGCCGACGTGGCCGGACCGTCGGTCCGACCACGCGGGGCTGCGACGACTCGGTCACCGTGCGGAGGTGGACTTCCTGCGCGCGGACGGCTTGCGGTCCGACGGACGGGTCACCGGCTGGCCGGCCTCGACCAGCGCGAGCCGGCGGGTGGCGCCGAAGTCGGCGAGCGCGTCGACCAGCTCGTCGACGTCCGGCTTCGAGGCCAGGACGTCGACCCGCAGGCCGTGCTCCTCCGCCGTCTTCGCGGTCGCGGGGCCGATCACGGCGATGATCGTCGACGGGTGCGGCTTGCCGGCGATGCCGACCAGGTTGCGCACCGTGGACGACGACGTGAACACGACCGCGTCGAACTTGCCGGTCTTGATCGCGTCGCGGGTCGGCGCCGGCGGCGGGGCCGCCCGCACGGTGCGGTACGCCGTGACGTCGTCGCACTCCCAGCCGAGGTCGACCAGGCCGGCGACGAGGTTCTCGGTCGCGATGTCGGCGCGCGGCAGGAAGACCCGGTTGATCGGGTCGAGCAGGTCGTCGAACTCGGGCCAGTCCTCGAGCAGGCCGGCGGCGGACTGCTCACCGGACGGCACCAGGTCGGCGCGCAGGCCCCACTGGGCGATCGCCTGGCAGGTCTTGTCGCCGACCGCCGCGATCTTCAGGCCGGAGAAGGCACGGGCGTCGAGGCCGTACTCCTCGAACTTCTCGCGGACCGCGCGGACGGCGTTGACCGAGGTGAACGCGATCCACTCGTAGCGACCCTCGACCAGGCCGCGGACGGCCTTGTCCATCTGCAGCGGGTTGCGCGGCGGCTCGACGGAGATGGTCGGGACCTCGTCCGGGACGGCGCCGTAGCCGCGCAGCCGCTCGGAGACCGAACCGGCCTGCTCCTTGGTGCGGGGCACCAGGACCCGCCAGCCGAACAGCGGCTTGGTCTCGAACCAGGACAGCGTCTCGCGCAGGTCGACGACGTCGCCGACGACGGTGACGGCCGGCGGGGCCATCCGGGCGGCGCGCGCGTCGGCGGCGATCCGCTCGAGCGTCGAGGTGACGGTGGCCTGCTCGGTGGTGGTGCCGACCCGGGTCATCGCGACCGGGGTCTGCGGCGAGCGGCCGGCGGCGACCAGCGCCTTGCTGATGTCACCGATCTGGCCGACGGCCGAGAGCAGCACCAGGGTGCGCTTGTCGGCGTACCGGCTCCAGTCGACCTTGTCGCCGCAGGTCACGACGGCGACCTCGCGGTGGTCCTTGGTGGTGAGCGGGATGCCGGCGTACGCCGGGACCGCGTTGACCGACGAGACGCCGGGGACGATCTCGAAGCCGAGGCCGGCCTTGACGCAGGCCTGCGCCTCCTCGGGACCGGAGGCGTAGAGGAACGGGTCGCCGGCCATCAGCCGGACGACGCGCAGCCCGCGCTTGGCGTGCTTGACGACGACCTTGGCGCGCGCCGCGTGGGTCAGCGGCTGGCCGTCCTCGCCGAAGCCACCGTCGACCAGCTCGGGGCCGGTGGTCTCGGCCGGGTTCTCCGGGTCGGGCTCGGGCAGACCGAGCACGGTCCGGACCAGGGTCGGGTGCTCCGGAGCCTCGGTGACGACGACGTCGGCCCGGCGGAGCAGGTCGACGGCACGCACGGTCAGCAGGCCGGGGTCGCCCGGGCCGCTGCCGACGAACGACACCCAGCCTCGGGTGGCTCCCGGGGTGGTGGCGGTGGTGGTGTTACCTCGCGTCATGCGTTCTGCCTCTTGTCTGCTGTAACAGTGAGTCCTGCTGCTCCGTCGGCGAGCATGTCGTTCGCCAGCCGGGTCCCGACGCCTACGGCATCGGAGGGATCGCCCGATGCGGACATCCGCACCGAGAGCACCCCGTCGAGTGAGAGCGCTACCGCTCGCACCCAGATCTCTTCCTCGTCCTCCCCTTCGACGACCTCCGCAAGCACCCCGATCGGTGCGGAGCAGCCGCCTTCGAGGGTGGCGAGCACCGCTCGTTCTGCCTCGACCGCGGCCCGGGTGTACCGGTCGTCGAGAGCCTCCCTGAGGACCTCGCCGAGGTCGCCCTCCGCGAGGCACTCGACCGCGAGCGCACCCTGCCCGGGGGCGGGGAGCATCTGCAACGGGTCGAGCACCTCGGTCGCCTCGTCGAGACGACCGATCCGGGCCAGCCCGGCGCGGGCGAGGATGACTGCGTCGTACTCACCGGATTGCACCTTGCCGATCCGGGTGTCGACGTTCCCACGGATGCCCGTGACCTCCAAACCGAGGCCGAGGGCGTGCAGCTGCGCGGCCCGGCGCGGGGAGCCGGTGCCGACCCGGCTGCCGACCGGCAGCTCGCCCAGGGTGAGCCCGTCGCGCGCGACGACCACGTCGCGCGGGTCCTCGCGGGGAGGTACGGCGGCGAGCACGACACCCGGGTGCGGGTAGGTCGGGATGTCCTTGAGCGAGTGCACGGCCAGGTCGACCTCGCCGCGCAGCAGCGCGTCGCGCAGCGCGGTGACGAAGACACCGGTGCCGGCGGCCGCGGCGAGCGGGGTGCCGGCGTCCTGGGTGCGGTCGCCCTCGGTGCGTCACCTCGACCAGCACGACCTCACGGCCGAGGCGGGTGCGCGAGCAGCTCGGCGACGTGCCCGGCCTGGGTGGTCGCGAGCAGCGAGGCGCGGGTCCCGACCCGCAGTGCCGTTTTCTGGGGAGCGGTCATGACAGCCCCTCCGGACGGGTGACCGCGTCGACGGCCTCGGGGTCGAGGGCGAACAGCTCGGCGAGCGCGGCGGCGTACGAGACCGCGCCGTCCTCGTTGGCCAGCTCCTTGACCCGCACGGTCGGCTGGTGCAGCAGCTTGTCGGCGACCCGGCGCACGGTGTGCAGCACCTCGGCGCGGGCGTCGTCGTCGAGGTCGGGGAGCCGGCCGACCAGGCGCTCCATCTCGGCGTCGACGACCGAGGTGGCCATCGAGCGGAGGGCGACCACGGTCGGGGTGACGCTGGCCTGGCGGCGCGCGGCGAGGAACGCCGCGACCTCCTGGGTGACGATCGGCGCGGACCGCCTCGACCTCGCGGCCGGCCTCGGAGTCGCGCAGCTCGTCGGCGAGCTCGGCGAGGTTGGTGAGCTGGACGCCGGGCAGGTCGGCGACCGCGGGGTCGACGTCGTGCGGCAGCGCCAGGTCGATGATCGCGAGGTCGCGGCCCTCGGCGTTGGCGGCCGCCACCATGGCCGCGGTGACCAGCACCCCGGTCGCACCGGTGCAGGAGACCACCACGTCGGCGAGCGCCAGCTCGGCCTCGAGCTCGCTCAGGTGCGCCGTGCGGGCGCCGTACTCGCCGGCGAGCCGCGCTGCGTTGACGGCGGTGCGGTTCGCGACGGTGACGCTCTGAGCGCCGCGGCGGGACACGGTCGCGGTGGCCAGGCCGGCCATCGCGCCGGCGCCGAGCACCAGGACCCGCTTGCCGGAGAGGTC
This sequence comes from uncultured Actinomycetota bacterium, assembly GCA_963716655.1. Lineage (GTDB taxonomy): Bacteria > Actinomycetota > Actinomycetes > Propionibacteriales > Nocardioidaceae > Nocardioides. The sequence continues at coordinate 312,918 of CAVQTV010000004.1, forward strand.
GCCGGCCGCGTGCCGGTTGCGGTCCAGGGCGGCGGTCACCAGGGACGGCGCGGCCCGGTCGATGTCGGTCTCGGCGCGGGCCCGCTTGCCGACCCGGAGGGCCTGCTGGAACAGGGAGTTGAGGGCCGGCCCGACGGTGCCGATCTCCTGGCCGGTGCTGAGCGCCTCGCGGGTCTGGCCGAGGATCTGGCCCTCGCCGAGCGCCATCGAGTCGAGCCCGGCGACGACCTGGAACAGGTGCGACACCGCGCCGTCGTCGTAGTGGACGTAGAGGTGCGGCAGCATCGCCTCGGTGCGCTCACCGGCCCGGTCGACGAGCAGCCGGGAGACCTCCTCGACGCTGCCGTGGAAGCGGTCCACGTCGGCGTAGATCTCGAGCCGGTTGCAGGTGGCGATCACGGTCGCCTCGGTGACGTGCTCGCACGCGGCGACGTCGTCGATCAGCTTGTGCACGCCGTGCGCCGTCGAGCGCGACCCGCTCGAGCAGCGCGACCGGCGCGGACTTGTGGGAGATGCCCACGACCAGGACGCTCATCCGGCGGCTCCCTGGGTCTTGCGCTGCTCGTGGTAGGCGAGGATCTGCAGCTCGATGGACAGGTCGACCTTCCGCACGTCGACCTGGTCGGGGACGGTCAGGACCGTCGGCGCGAAGTTCAGGATGCTGGTGATCCCGCAGGCGACCATCCGGTCGGCGACGTCCTGGGCGGCGACCGCCGGGGTGGCGATCACGCCGATCGCGACCGAGTGGTCGCGGGCGATCTGCTCGAGGTCGTCGAAGGGGCGTACGTCGAGGCCGGCGACGACCTCGTCGTGCCGGGCCGGGTCGGCGTCGAGCAGCGCCACGACGCGGAACCCGCGGCTGCGGAACCCGGAGTAGTTGGCCAGCGCCTGGCCGAGGTTGCCGATGCCGACGATGACGACGGGCCAGTCCTGGGTCACGCCGATCTCGCGGGCGATCTGGTAGCGCAGGTAGTCGACGTCGTACCCGACGCCGCGGGTGCCGTAGCTGCCGAGGTAGGAGAGGTCCTTGCGGAGCTTGGCGCTGTTGACGCCGGCCGCGACCGCGAGCTCCTCGCTGGAGCAGGTGACGGTGCCCTTCTCGGACAGCGTGACCAGGGCCCGGAGGTAGACGGGGAGTCGCGCCACGGTGGCCTCGGGAATGTCCCGGGCACTCTCGGGTGAGGTCCGTGCGGTCACTGCTCTCGTCTCCGTCGCCATCGGCCGTGCCGATGTCGGGCCGTGGGAATCGGACACGTCTCGCACCCCACGGCTCGTTCACTGTAGGAGTTTGTGAACGCGAGAACAAAACCGAGCGGTAACGGTCCCACGGGGCGGGCTAGCACATGTGAGATGAACCACCCCGAGCGGGGTGCTCAGCCGCCCAGTGCGGCGCGCAGCCGGGACTCGTCGACGCGCCAGAAGTCGTGCTGCCGGCCGTCGACGAACGTCACCGGGATCTCCTCGCCGAACCGCTCCTGGAGCTGCGGATCGTCGTCGATCGAGACCTCGACGTACTCCTCGCCGAGGTCGGCGCAGACCCGCTCGATGACCGCGCGGGCGTCGTCGCAGAGGTGGCACCCGGGGCGGGAGTAGAGGGTGACGCGGGCGTCACGGCGGTCACTCCAGGAGCCCCAGCGCGCGGCGGCGCTCGATGCCGCGCAGCCGGCCCTTCTGCACCTTCCCGGTCACCGTCGTGGGCAGCTCGTCGACGACCTCGATCCGCGAGGGCTGCTTGAACCGGGCCAGCCGCTGCGCGCAGTGGGCGCGTACGGCGTCGCGCGAGTGCCGCGGCGTCGGCGCCGGGCGCCAGCACGTAGGCGACGACCGCCTCGCCGGTGTGCGGGTCCTCGACGCCGATGACCGCGACGTCCTCGACGCCGTCGACCTCCTCGATGACGTCCTCGACCTCGACCGGGTAGACGTTGAAGCCGGACACGATCACCAGCTCCTTGAGCCGGTCGACGAGGAACAGGTCGCCCGCCGGGTCGAGGAAGCCGACGTCACCGGTCGACCACCAGCCGTCGTCGTCCGGGCCGCCGGCTCCGTCGGGCCAGTAGCCGCTGAACAGGTTGTCGCCGCGGATCTGGATCTCGCCGGGGTCGTCGCCCTCGGGCGCGTGCCCGGTCTCGTCGACCAGCCGGATCTCGACGCCCGGGCAGCGCGGCGCCGACCGAACCCGACCTGCGGCACGACGCTGCACAGCGTGCTGGTGACGACCGGCGCGGCCTCGGTCAGCCCGTAGCCCTGGTGCACCGGGATGCCGGTGCGCGCGGTGAACCGCTCCACCAGCTCCGCCGACAGCGGCGCCGAGCCGCACAGGATCAGCCGGACCGGCCCGAGGTGCTCCTCGAGGTGCTCCTCCTCCTGCCAGTACGCGAACACCGGCGGCGCGACCGGGACCACGCTGCACGCCTCGTCGTCGATCAGGGTCAGCGTCTCGTGCGGGTCGAACCGCTCCACCAGCACCAGCTTGGCGCGGTGCCGGAGCATCCCGCCGAGGACGGCGTTCAGGCCGTAGACGTGGAACAGCGGCAGCACGCAGAGGACGACGTCGTCGCCGTGCATCATCTGCGGCTCGACCCGGGCCACCTGCTCGACGTTGGCCAGCAGCGCGCGGTGGGTGAGCATCGCGGCGCGCGGCAGGCCCGACGTACCGCTCGTGTAGAGCAGCACCGCGAGCTTCTCGGGGTCCTGCAGCTGCGGCACCGGCCGGGCCGGCTCGGCCCGCAGGTCGTCGTACGACTGCTCGCCGGTCACGACCAGCCGGGGCGGCGTCTCGAGGCTCGCGACCGCCTCGCGGAGCGCGCCGGTGGTGTCGGCGTCGGCCACGACCAGCCGGGCGCCGGAGTCGGCGATCATCCGGGCCAGCTCACCGGGCCGCGAGCCCGGGTTGACCGGAACGGCCACCGCCTGGGCCCGGAGCACGCCGAGGTACGTCGTCACGAACTCGATCCGGTTGCCGATCGCGAACAGCACCCGGTGTCCGCCGAGCACGCCCGCGACGCCGAGCCCGGTGGCGATCCGGCCGACCTCGTCGTCGAGCTGTGCCCAGGTCAGGCTGCGGCCGCCGGCCTCGACGACGGCGAGCCGATCGGGGTGCTCGGCGGCGCCCGACGCGACCAGCTCCGCCACGTCGCGGACGTCGGACCCGGTGCCAGACCCTGTGCCAGACATGGAGGGGATACTTCCACACCCGCCCCCTCCCACGATCCGGTCTACCCTGCCCCTTGTGACCCCGCCCCCGGACAAGCGCGCCCGCCCGCGGAACCTGCAGTCGCGCTCGACCCTGGCCGGGGAGGCGGCCGCGGCCGCCGCGGAGGTCGAGTCCGCGCTGGCCCCGCCGCTGGACTCCGAGTCCGCCGCGTTCTTCGACGTCGACAACACCGTCATGCAGGGCGCGAGCATCTACCACCTCGCGCGCGGCCTGCACAAACGCAAGTTCTTCACCACCCGCGAGATCGTCGGTGCGGCGTGGAAGCAGGCGTACTTCCAGATCGTCGGCGTCGAGGACCCCGAGCACGTCGCCGACGCGCGGGCGTCCGCGCTCAGCTTCATCGCCGGGCACACCGTCAAGGAGCTCGAGGAGCTCGGCGAGGAGATCTTCGACGAGGGCATGGCGCACCGGATCTGGCCGGGCACCCGCGCGCTCGCCCAGATGCACCTCGACGAGGGCCAGCGGGTCTGGCTGGTCACCGCCGCCCCGATCGAGATCGCCCAGATCATCGCCCGGCGGCTCGGGCTGACCGGGGCGATGGGCACCGTCTCCGAGCACGTCGACGGCGTCTACACCGGCCACCTGGTCGGCGACATGCTGCACGGTCCGGCCAAGGGCGAGGCGATCAAGGCGCTGGCCGCCCGCGAGGGCCTCGACCTGAGCCGGTGCTCGGCGTACTCCGACTCCTACAACGACCTGCCGATGCTCTCGCTCGTCGGCGACCCGTGCGCGATCAACCCGGACTCCAAGCTGCGCGCCCACGCCCGCGAGCACGGCTGGCGGATCCGGGACTACCGCACCCGCCGCAAGGCGCTGCGCGCCGGAGTCCTCGTCGGCGCCGTGGCCGGCGCGGTGACCGGCACCGTCGCCGCCGGGGTCGCGCTCAAGGGCCGGCGCAGCTGACGGACACCGGTTCCCATTGGCGTAACTCATGTTTACGATCGGGGAAGGCTTCGGGAGAGGCAATCCGGGGAGGGGTCGCACATGGCGTGGGAGGACACCGAGTTCGTGCGCGGGCTCGATGCCCTGCGCCGACTCGTGGCCGACGCGCTGGTCGCCACCCGCCCCGAGCTCGCCGGGATGCCCGGAATGCTCGCCATGGACGCGGTCGCCGGCGGCCGGACCGAGACGAGCACCAGCACGAATGCCGGCAGCGGCGGGGGCGGCCGGTACGACGACGCCGACCTGGCCGCGTCGTCCGAGGAGGACGAGGCCGAGCGGACCCGGCTGATCGCGCTCGTCGAGCTGGCCCGCCAGGGCGACGCCGACGCGTTCGGGCTGCTCTACGACCACTACCAGTCGTCGGTCTACCGGTTCCTCTTCTACCGGACCCGCTCGAGCACGCTGGCCGAGGACCTCACCTCGGAGACGTTCTTCCGGGCGCTGCGGAGCATGAACAACTTCCGCTGGCAGGGCAAGGACTTCGGCGCCTGGCTGATGACGATCGCGCGCAACCTCGCGACCGACCACTTCAAGGCCGGCCGCACCCGCCTCGAGCTCACCACCGAGGACATGGGCCTGCACGACGACGCGACCGACGGGCCCGAGTCGATGGTGCTCGCCGGGCTCACCAACGAGATCCTGCTCCGCGCCCTCACCGAGCTCCCGCCCGAGCAGCGCGACTGCCTGGTGATGCGGTTCCTCCAGGGCATGAGCATCGCCGAGACCGCGGCCGTCCTGGGCCGCAGCGACGGCGCCGTGAAGCAGCTCCAGCTGCGCGGTGTCCGCAACCTGGCGAAGCTGATGCCGGAAGGGATCCGGGACTAGGCCATGCCCTTGCGCACCCTTCTCGAAATCGTTTACGTCGACCGCCGCGGCACCGTAACTTCGCCGCCCCGCACCTCGTTGAGATCGACATGACATGGGGGTTCTCGGCGCAACGGCGCGCCGACAGGTTCGACGCGATGGTCGAGGGCGACTCGACCGTCGACGTCTCGCGACGCCGAGCTGCTCGAGCTCGTCGGCGCGATGCGGGCGGTTCCGCCGGTCGACGCCCGCCCGGAGTTCGTCGCCGAGCTCCGCGAGCGGCTGATGGCCGAGGCCGACACGGCGCTCGTCCCGGCCGACGTCTCCAAGCTCCGGCTGCCCGACCGGCGGCCGACCCGCGAGCGCCGGCTGGCGGCCATCGTCGGCGGCATCGCGATCGTCGGCGCGACCACCTCGATCGCGGTCGCGTCCCAGTCCGCGCTGCCCGGCGACCGCTCTACCCGGTCAAGCGGGCGATCGAGAGCGTCGCAGACCGGCCTGTCCGTCGGCGAGGGCAGCAAGGGCAGCACGGTCCTCGCGAACGCCTCCGACCGGCTCGAACGAGGTCGACGCGCTCGCCCGCCAGGGCGACCCCGACGCGGTCGACACGGCCCGGATCGAGCAGACCCTCGACACCTTCACCGTCGCAGGCCATCGAGGCCTCCGACCTGCTGCTGTCCGACTACGCCAACACCGGGAACGCCTCCTCGATCTCCGAGCTGCGCGACTTCGCGTCCTCCAGCCTCGACCAGCTCGCGGCGCTCGAGCCGCTGGTGCCGCCGGAGGCTCGCGACGAGCTGATCCGCGGCGGCCGGCATCCTCGCGACCATCGACGCCGAGGCCGCCCAGCGCTGCCCGACCTGTGGTGGCACGCCGATCGACGTCGATCCCGCCGGTGCTGCTCGCCGCCGAGCAGATCGTCGTACCCCACCCGCCCGCGCCGAGCGCGAGCGAGCACGCCGAGGACACCGGCAAGGGCGGCAAGAAGGGCGACGACAAGGGCAACGGCCCCAGCCTGCCGAACGTCGACCCCGACGACCTCGGCGCCGGGCAGCGTGACCGATCCCGACACCCCGATCCTGCCCGGCAGCCAGACCGACCGGGACGGGCCCGATCGGCGCGCTGGTCGACGGCCTCACCGGCGGCGGCGACCGCCGGCGATGACCCGTCGGTGCCGGTGCTGTCCGACCTGATCGACGGCGTCGACCGGATCCTCCAGGGCGTGGTCGACCCGCTGACGGGTCAGACCGAGCTCCCCAAGCCCTAGGAGCCTGCTGAACCATCCGCGCGGCTACGCGACGACCGGTGGAGCGTTGGCCGCGTTCGCCTCGGTCGAAGTGACCCGCCACGCCTTTCCTCGGCGGCCTTGCCACCACACGCACCGGACGCCGCTCGCGTTCGCCCGTCTTGTTCAGCAAACTCCTAGCGGAAGACCGACTGCCGCTGCATGAGCAGCGTGTAGAGCGTCTGCTGGATCGTCTCGCGGACCTGGTCGGTCACGTTGAAGACCAGCATCGGGTCGTCGGCCGCACCCTCGTCGAGCTCGTCGGTGCGGATCGGCTCGCCGAACTCCAGCAGCCACTTCGACGGCAGCGGCACCAGGCCGAGCGGGCCCGAGCCAGCGGGAAGAACGGCGTGATCGGGATGTACGGCAGCCCGAGCAGCCGGGCCAGCGACGGCACGTTGCCGACCAGCGGGTAGATCTCCTCGGCGCCGACCACGGACAGCGGCACGATCGGGACGCCGGTGCGCAGCGCCGCCGCGACGAACCCGCCGCGGCCGAAGCGCTGCAGCTTGTAGCGCTCGGAGTACGGCTTGCCGATGCCCTTGAAGCCCTCCGGCCAGACGCCGACCAGCTCACCGCCGCTGAGCATCCGCTCGGCGTCCTCGTGTGCAGGCCAGGGTGGCGCCGCTCTTGCGGGCCATGGTGCTGACGAACGGCATCTTGAAGACCAGGTCGGCACCCAGCGGGCGCAGGAACCGGCCGGTCTGGTCGTGGATCGACACCATCGTCATCAGGCCGTCGACCGGGATCGTGCCGGAGTGGTTGGAGACGACCAGGGCGCCGCCGTCGGTCGGGATGTTCTCGACGCCGCGCACCTCGATGCGGAACCACTTCTCGGCGATCGGGCGCAGCGTCGCCATGAAGAAGCGCTCGGTGATCTCCTGGTCGAAGCCGTACTCGTCGACGGCGTAGTCGCCGGTCACCCGGCGGCGCAGGAACGCGAGGAACTGGGCGAGCTGCGGCTCCCACTGCTCGCCGAAGACCTCGCGCGCGCCGTACTGGATCGCGGCCAGCCAGTCGCCGACGGGGATGCCGCCGGTGGGGGTGCGGTCCGACGTCGTCGCGGCCGGGCGGGGCGCCTCGGCGACCGGCTGCTCGTCTTGCCGTTCGTCCGCCTGGGCCGGCTTCGGCTTGGGTGCCGGCTTCGGCTTGGGCTTGGGCTTCGCGGCGATCGGCGGAGCCGGCTTGGCGGTGGTCTTGGGGGTCGCCAGCCCACGGGCGGCGGAGGACGGCTGCTTGTTGCCGGCGCCTCGACCCGGTCGGCCGCGGGTGCCGATCGGGATGATCTCGGCGTCACCCATGGTCGCGCCTCCTGGCGGTCGGGCAGGCGTCCGGCGCGACGCTGGCGAGCGACCCGCTCGGTGCGGCCCCCGGTCGGGCGCAGCGGAGCGCCGAAGTCGGCGAACGCCTCGGCGGTGGTGTACGCCGGCTCGAAGCCGAGCTCGGTGCGCATCCGGGTCGTGTCGACGCCGCGACCGTAGGTGAGCAGCCCGAGCTGTTCGGGCGAGAAGTCGGCCAACCGGGCCGAGCGGAGCGCCGAGCCGACGCTGCCGACCGCGAACGGCGGCAGCCCGATCGTCGGGCGCTGCAGGCGGCGGACCGCCTGGGAGAGCATCAGGGTGCCGTCGCCGGCGACGTTGAAGGTGCCCGCGACGTCGGTGAGCGTGGCGTGCCGGAGCACGGCCATCAGGTCGCGCTCGTGCAGGAACTGCAGCCGCGGGTCGTGCCCGAGGACGGTCGGGATGACCGGCAGCCGGAAGTACGACGTCAGCGGGCTGTTCACGTCCGGCCCGATCACGTTCGCGGCCCGCATCATCGTGACCCGGACGTCGGGGCGGCGCCGGGCGAACCCGCGCACGTAGCCCTCGACCTCGGCGACGTCCTTGGCGTAGCCCGCACGGGGCACCCGACGCGGCTCCATGTCCTCGGTGAACATCGCGGGGTCGCGGCTGCTCGCGCCGTACACCGTCGTCGTCGACTTCACCACCAGCGCCCGCAGCCCGGGTGCCTTCTGGCAGGCCGCGAGCAGCTGCATCGTCCCGATGACGTTGAGCTCCTTCATCGTGTTCCGCCCGCCGGCGCTGCCGGGGGTGGAGATGACGCTCATGTGGACGACGGTGTCGACGTCCTCCTTGACGATGACCTTCGCGATGACCGGGTTGCGGATGTCGGCGCGCACGAAGGAGACGTCGCCGATGTCACCGCGGGGCGGGACGGCGTCGACGCCGATGACCCGCGCCACCGCGGGGTCGTCCGCGGCAGCGCGCGCGAATCGCCGGCCGAGGTCGCGCGAGACCCCGGTGACCAGGACGACCCTGCCGGCGCTGCCCATGCGGACGAAAGCGGCCTTACTTGCCGAGCTTGCGACGCTGGACGCGCGTCTTCTTCAGCAGCTTGCGGTGCTTCTTCTTGGCCATGCGCTTGCGCCGCTTCTTGATGACAGAACCCACGGGATACCTTTCAACAGCTGTATCGCCGCTCCCGGATCGGCCCGGGAGGACCGACCCAGCCTATCCGCCGTAGGACGGCAGACAGAATCGGCCGGCAAAAACCGGGACGGCCACCAAGAGGCTGGGATCAGCCGGCGCTGTAGAAGCTCTTGCGCAGGTACTCGTCGACGTCCGTCTCGAGCACGCGGAACGAGCGGCCGACGCGGACGGCGGGCAGCTCGCCGCCGTGGACGAGCCGGTAGACGGTCATCTTCGAGACGCGCATCATCGCCGCGACCTCGGCGACCGTCAGGAACTTCGATTCGGAGATGTCCCCGGAGCTGGTAGCCATCGTGCACCGATCTTTCTGTCTGACGCGCCACCGGCTTCCCCGCCGGTGAGTGCACGCGTCGCGCTCAGTGAGAATAGGGCCTGATGTGACTCATGGGGAAGGGGTTCACCAAAGTAGCTCGCGTGACACGGCGTGTCGACTTGCGCTGGTCCAGTCAACGCCCTCGGTCCCGCTTCGGACATTCCTAGGGCAACGGGTCGAGTCCATGCAGGGGGAATGCCTCCATCCGGGTGGCGTGCACCGCCCGGTCCAGCCAGGTGTCGGGGTCGTAGCCCTCGGCTCCAGTCGCGGTACGCCGGGTTCCGGCCGTCGGTGAGCCGGTGCGGCGCGACCCGGCCCAGCCGGACCTGCACGTGCTCGCGCCAGGCGTCCGGCGTCTCGGTCGCGGGATCCAGCGGCCGGCCGCCGACGATCGCCAGCAGGTGTGCCCACGCCCGCGGCACCACGTCCACGAGCGCGTAGCCGCCGCCACCGGTGACGACCCAGCGGCCGCCGGCCACCTCGTGGGCCAGGTCGTGGAGCGCCAGGTACGTCGCGCGCTGCCCGTCGACGGTCAGCATCAGGTGCGCGAGCGGGTCCTCGACATGGGAGTCGCAGCCGTGCTGGGTGACCAGGACGTCCGGGCGGAACTCCCGCAGCAGCGGCGGCACCACCGCGTGGAAGGCGCGCAGCCAGCCGCCGTCGCCGGTGCCCGGCGGGAGCGCGACGTTCACCGCCGTACCCAGCGCGTCCGGGCCGCCCAGGTCGGCCGGGAAGCCGGTGCCGGGGAACAGCATCTGCCCGGTCTCGTGCAGGGAGATGGTCAGCACCCGGGGGTCGTTCCAGAAGATCCGCTCGACGCCGTCGCCGTGGTGGACGTCGACGTCGACGTACGCCACCCGCTCGGCGCCCTGGTCGAGGAGGTACTTGATGCCGACCGCGACGTCGTTGTAGATGCAGAAGCCGCTGGCCCGGTCCGGCATCGCGTGGTGCAGGCCGCCGGTGATGTTCGCGGCGTGCAGCGACTCCCCCGACCACACCTGCCGGCAGGCCTCGACGGTGGCGCCGACGATGTGCGCGGCCGCGTGGTGCATGCCCGGGAAGACCGGGTTGTCGTCGGTGCCGAGGCCGTGCGCCTCGTCGAACGCCGGCCTTCGGCCGATCACCGCCTCGATCAGCTCCGGCTTGTGCACGCCGGCGATCAGGTCGTCGCTCGCCATCGGGGCCGGCACCCGGCGCAGACCGCTGGCCGAGCGACGCCGAGGTCCGTCGGCCAGCCGCATCGTGAGGTCCACCCGGAGCGGGGACATCGGGTGGTCGGGCCCGAAGTCGTACTCGGTCAGGCTCTGGTCGAAGACGACCGTCGCCGGTCCGTGACAGTCGACGCCGCCGGCATGGCCGCGACGGTACCGCTACGCTGGGTGCGTGCTGACGCCGTCCCACGTCCTGGTGGCCCGCCTGAGGGCGGACCACCTCTCGACGCGCACGCACGTCAACCATCGGCCGCCCACGGGCGGCCGTTCTGCATTTCAGCCGACCCGTGGGCTCCACTCACCAAGGAGTTCCCATGCATCGCCAGCTCTCCCTGCTCACCCCCAGCGGTCACCTCACCCTCGGCAACCTGCTCGGCGCGCTGCGCCCGATGGCGGCCGGCCAGGGCGCGGCCGACTGCTTCTACGGCATCGCCGACCTGCACGCGCTGACCACGCCGCACGACCCGGCGCGCCTGCGGATCCCTGGTCCGCGAGACCGCGACACTGCTGCTCGCCGTCGGCCTCGACGAGTCGACGCTGTTCGTGCAGAGCCGGGTGCCGGCGCACGCCCAGCTCGCCTACCTGCTCGAGTGCACGGCGCACACCGGCGAGCTGAACCGGATGATCCAGTTCAAGGAGAAGGGCCGGGGCGTCGACTCCACCCGGGTCGTCGCTCTACACCTATCCGACGCTGATGGCCGCCGACATCCTGCTCTACCGGACCGCAGCAGGTGCCGGTCGGCGCCGACCAGCGCCAGCACGTCGAGCTGACCCGCGACCTGGCGATCCGCTTCAACCGCACCTACGGCGCCGGTGTTCACGGTCCCCGAGATCACCGTGCCGCCGGTCGGGGCGCGGGTGATGCGGCTCGACGACCCGACCCGGAAGATGGGCAAGTCCGACGCCGACGCGGCCGGGGTGGTGCTGCTGCTCGACCCGCCCGACGTCGTACGCCGCAAGGTCGCGCGCGCGGTCACGGACTCCGACACCGGGCCGGACGCGGTGCGCGCCGACCCGAGCAAGCCCGGGGTGATCGAACCTGCTCGACGATCCTCGCCGCGTGCGGCGGGTCGGCGGACGGGATCACGACGTACGGCGCGCTCAAGCAGGCGGTCACCGACGCGGTGGTCGCCGAGCTGGAGCCGGTGCAGAAGCGGTACGCCGAGCTGGCCGCTGACCCGGCGTACGTCGACGGCGTCTTCGAGGCCGGGGCCGCGCGCTGCCGGGAGGTCACCGCGCCGGTGCTGGCCGCAGCCGAGGCGGCGATCGGCCTCTGAGGCGAGTCTTGAACATGTTCAAGACGTCCCGTACAGTCGCCGCATGGCAGAGTTGAACGCGTTCAAGACTCCCAAGGGCACCCAGACCCGGCAGACCATCGTGGACGCGGCGATGCGGCTGTTCCGCAGCGGCGGCTACGACAAGGCCACGATGCGGTCGATCGCCGCCGAGGCCGGGGTGTCGGTCGGGCAACGCCTACTACTACTTCGGCTCCAAGGAGCACCTGGTCCAGGCGTTCTACGACCAGCTCCAGGACGAGCACGCGGCGGCGGCCGAGCAGGTGCTGGAGCGGGACAGCCGGTTCGACCAGCGGCTGCTCGGCGTGCTGCACGCCTGGCTGGACGTGGCCGCGCCGCACCACGAGTTCGCGGCGCAGTTCTTCAGGAACGCCGCCGACCCGCGCAGCCCGCTGTCGCCGTTCAGCCCGGAGTCGGCGCCGGCCCGGGACGCGAGCATCGCGCTGTTCGAGCGGCTGGTCGCCGACTCGAACGCCAAGCCGGTGGCCGTCCTCCGCGCGCGACCTGCCCGAGCTGCTGTGGCTGCTGCAGATGGGGGTCGTCCTGTTCTGGGTGTACGACGCCAGCGCCGAGCAGCGGCGGACCCGGCTGCTGGTCGCGAGCATCGTGCCGATCGTGGACCGGCTGGTGAAGCTGTCCCGCCTCCCTGTGGCGCGCGGCCTGGTCGACGACGTCGTCGGGCTGCTGCGCACGGTGCGGACTGACGGCCCCGGGTGTGAGCGTGCGAACCCCCGGACGCAGGCCGCAGATTGAGGAGCGCCGCCGGCCGCCACGCAGTGGCGGACGGCGAGGCGCGTCTCGAAATCTGATCGGTCGGGCCGTCGCGGCGGGGTACGTCGGGACGGTCGCGGTGCTCACGGCGTACGCCTTCCGGCCCGGCGCGGACGGCTTCAACGTCGCCGAGGGCATCGCGGCCGTGCTGACGCTGCCGATGATCGTCCCGGCGCTGCCGATCATCTACGTCGTCGGCGGGCTGGCCTGGGCCGTCGCCGACTCCGAGAGCGGGGACCCCACCCTCCTGGTCACGCTGACCTTCACCGTGCTGATGACCGGTGTCGCCCTGGCGAACGTGTGGCTGCTGAGCGTGACCGGGCGGTTCATCAGGGCGACCAGATCCAGGTCTGGTCCGAAAGCCCTTCCGGATCGACGTAGCCGGTCTCCTCGTCGAGCCCACCGAACACGATGAGCCGGCCGTTACCCCACACCGCCGCCTGGTCGACGTCGACGTCGGTGTCGGGGTGCCCGAGCGGCGTCCAGGACCCGTCCCTGTCGTCGAAGACGTAGCCCCAGCCCGACATCAGCGGACCCTCGTCGGCGGGCGGCGACCACCCGTCGAGGCGGGCGTCCTCGTCCGGGACGTTCGGCAGCAGGGACCACTCCCCTGTGTCCGGGTCCAGCCGGCCGCCGAACGGTGGGTCACCGTCGAGGCCGGTGGCGACCTGGATGTCCATCGAGGCGAGGTGCTCGCCCGTCCAGTGCTGGCACAGCCCGCCGACCGAGCCGGTCTGCGGGTAGCGGGTCCACTCGCCGTCGACTCAGCGGTCGACGAGGATGAAGTTGGGGGAGTCCCCGTCGTCCGGCGCCGTCCGGTCGTCGCCGCAGACGAAGACCCCTTCGTCGGTGGCGAGCAGTTGTTGGGCGTCGAGTGGCGGCTGCAGCTCGTCGGCCGGCAGCCGCGACCAGCGCTCGGTGTCGACGTCGAGCACCAGGCACGCGACCGGAGCGGGCGAGGACGTGGACGTCGCCGCCGACGGCGCTGAGCGACCCGGTGTCGAGGACCCGCTCGGGCGGCGCGGGCAGGTCGGCCCACCGGTCGGCCGACACGTCGTAGGAGAGCCACCGGCCGTCGCCGAAGATGACGACGGTGTCGTCGACGACGACCGGGCGGAACCAGTAGCCGATCGGCACCGGCGCCTCGGCGACCTCGCGCCAGGTGTCGGTCTCGGGGTCGTACGCCGCGCCGTCGCTCGCGATCGGGTCCTCGACCGTGCAGCTGGCGTTGGGCGGACACGGCGGGTCCGTGCCGCCGCCGAGGAACAGCGCCTCCTCACCCGTCCACACCGGCAGCGGCATCCAACGCGGGCCGACCGGACCGGGTGCGCCTGCGGTCCACTCGCCGGCAGGTTCGTCGTCGCAGCCGGTCAGGGCGGCGGCGAGCAGCAGGACGACGAGGAGGGCGCGCACGGGGATGGGACGTTCAGGCCGCGGGATCGGTTCGCTCGGCGAGCGCCTTGAGGTTCAGCAGCTGCCTGCGCATCATCACCAGGTCGCCCCACGCGAGCAGCCGCGACCACGCCCACGCGACCGGGCCGCGCTGGCTGGTCGTGATCCGGCAGACGAGCCGCGAGCCAGCGCCGTCCGGCTCGACGGCGTAGGTGACCGCGGTGCGGCCGAAGATCCTCGGGATCGTGACGCCGCTCCACTGCCGTCCGGGCTCGTACGTCGGTCACGCGGAACACCATCACCCGCTGGCCGACGTCGACGTGGTCGGCGCCGGGGACGAGGTGCTGCGGCGAGCGCCGGCCGCGGTTGTCGAGCCAGTCGTAGGAGTACGGCGCGAGCGCCATCTGGCAGAGCCAGCGCCAGACCCGCGCGGGCGGGGCGTCGACGCCGACGGCGCGGGTCATCCGCAGCATCGGCCCGTCGACGAGGTCGTCGGCCGGGTAGTGCCGGGCGAGGTCGGCCGGCGTGCAGCCCCACGCGAGCGGGACCATCACGCCGCCCACCGGCTCAGCTGCTGCCTTCGGCGAGCGCGCGGGACCGGTCCCGGGCGGCCTCCATCGCGGCCAGGAACGCCGCCCGGACCTTGTGCACCTCGAGCTCGCGCAGCGCGGCCGCGGTGGTGCCGGCCGGCGAGGTGACCTGCTCGCGCAGCACGGTCGGGTGGGTGCCGGTCTCGCGGAGCATCTTGGCCGAGCCGACCAGGGTCTGGACGACCAGGTCGGTGGCGGTCGCGCGCGGCAGGCCCAGGTGGACGCCGGCCTCGATCATCGACTCGACGACGAAGAAGATGTAGGCGGGCCCGGAGCCGGAGATCGCGGTGACGGCGTCCTGCTGCCGCTCCGGGATGCGCAGCACCTTGCCGACCGACGCCATCAGCGCCTCGGCCTCGGCGAGGTGGTCCTCGCTGCAGTGCGAGCCGGGCGAGATCGCGGCCATCCCCTCGTCGACGAGGGCGGGGGTGTTCGGCATGACCCGGACGACGGCGACGCCCTCGGGCACCCGCGCCTCGATGAACGCGGTGGTGATGCCGGCCGCGAGCGAGACCACGAGCTGGCCGGGGCGCAGCTCGGACGCGATCTCGTCGAGCAGGTCGCCCATGTCCTGCGGCTTGACCACCAGCGCGAGGGTGTCGGCCTTGCGGGCCGCCTCGACGTTGCTGACCACCGCGACGCCGTACCGCTCCTCGAGCTCGCTGGGCCCGCTCGGCGCGCTTCTCGCCGACCAGCAGGTTGTCGACGCGGCGGCCGGCGCGGACCAGGCCGGAGAGCAGGGTCTCCCCCATCACTCCGGCTCCGAGGATCGCGGTCTGCGCCATGTTCGTACCTACTTCTTCGAGATCAGGGATCTCAAGAAGAATGTCAGGTTCTGCGGGCGCTCGGCGAGCCTTCTCATCAGGTAGCCGTACCACTCGGTGCCGTAGGGCACGTAGACGCGCACCGTCTCGCCGGCGGCCGCCAGGCGGCGCTGCTCGTCGGGGCGGATGCCGTAGAGCATCTGGAACTCGTAGGAGCCCGGCGGTCGCGGCCGAAGCGGCTCGCGAGCGACGACGCGATCTCGATCATCCGCGGGTCGTGGGTCGCGAACATCGGGTAGCCCTCGCCGGCCAGCAGCACCTTGCGCGCAGCGGACGTAGGACTTGTCGATGTCGAGCCTGTCCTGGAACGCCACGTCCTCGGGCTCGAGGTAGGCGCCCTTGCAGAGCCGGACCCGGGAGCCCTCGTAGGCGAGCGCGCGGCAGTCGGCCTCGGTGCGGAACAGCGCCGCCTGGAGCACGGCGCCGGTCTCGGGGAAGTCCTTGCGCAGCTCGCGCAGGATCGCCAGCGTCGAGTCGGTGGTGGTCGCGTCCTCCATGTCGAGGGTGACCGTCGTACCCGCGTTGCGAGCGGCCCGGCAGATGGTGCGGGCGTTCTCGAGGGCGACCTTGTGGCCGTTGTCGGGGAGGAACTGGCCGATCGCGCTGAGCTTGACCGACACCTCGGCGTCGCGGGTCAGGCCCTCGCGCGGAGAGCTGCTCGAGCAGCTCGAGGTACGCCGCCACGGTCGCCTCCGCCTGCTCGGCGTCCAGCGTGTCCTCACCGAGGAAGTCGAGAGTGACCCGCAGGCCGTCGGCCTCGAGGCCGGCGGTCGCCGCGACGGCGGACGCCGTGGTCTCGCCGGGCACGTAGCTGCGGACGATCCCGGACGACACGGGCATGGTGCTGACGAGCTGCTTCACCTGGGCGCTGCGCGCGAGGAGGAGGAGCGGCTGACGGAGGAGCGACATGGCACTCAGGTTACGACGCAGGGGCCGGCTTCCCCGATTTCACGGCTCAGTCACGGGGTCCGCCGCCGGAGGGTGGCCGCGCCGAGCGCGAGGGCACCGACGGCGTACGCCGCCACCACTGCGAGGTCCTGCCAGACGTCGGCGGTCGCCGTCGTCGTGGTGAGGGTCTGACATCGCGTCGACGGCGTAGCTGAGCGGCAGCACGTTGCTGATCGCCTCGAGCGCGTCGGGCAGCTGGTCGCGCGGGACGAACAGCCCGCACAGCAGGATCTGCGGGATCACGATCAGCGGCATGAACTGGACCGCCTGGAACTCGGTCTGCGCGAACGCGCTGACCAGCAGCCCCAGCGCCGAGCCGAGGACCGCGTCGACGACCGCGACCACGGTCAGCAGCCACACCGGACCCTGTACGTCGAGGCCGAGCAGCCCGACGCTGAGCGCTACCGCGAGCGCCGACTGGACCGCGGCGATCACGCCGAACGCGACGCCGTACCCGAGCAGGAAGTCGAGCTTGCCCATCGGCATCGCCAGCAGCCGCTCCAGGGTGCCGCTGCTGCGCTCGCGGAGGGTGGTCACGCTGGTCACGAGGAACATCACGATGAACGGGAACATCGCGAGCAGCGCCGGTCCGACCATGTCGAAGACCGGGGTGTCCTCGAACATCCACCACAGCAGGCTGATCAGCAGGCAGGGCAGCACCAGCAGCATCGCCAGCGTGCGGTGGTCGCGGCGGAGCTGGAGCAGCACCCGCGCCGCGACCGCGCCGAGGATCCGGGGGCTCATGCGGCGTCCTTCCTGACGATCGCGAGGAACGCGGCCTCGACGTCGTCGACGCCGGCCTTCTCCTTGATCTCGGCCGGCGACCCGTCGGCGATGATCCGGCCCTCGCGCATCAGCAGCAGCCGGTCGCAGCGTTCCGCCTCGTCCATCACGTGGCTGGACACGAACACCGCCGTCCCCGCGTCGGCGAGCCGGTGGAACAGCGCCCACAGCTCCTCGCGGAGCACCGGGTCGAGGCCGACCGTCGGCTCGTCGAGCACCAGCAGGTCCGGCGTCCCCGAGCAGCGCGACCGCCAGGCTGGCCCGGCTGCGCTGGCCGCCGCTCAGCCGGCCGACCACCTGGTCGCGGTGGCTCGCCAGGTCGACGGCGTCGACCACCCGGTCGACCTCGGCCTGGTCGACGCCGAGCACCCGGGCGAAGAAGCGCAGGTTCTCGGCGACCGTCAGGTCGTCGTACACGCTCGCCGCCTGGGTGACGTAGCCGACCCGGTCGCGCAGCGGCCGGCTCCCGGCGGGCTCGCCGAAGACGCTGACCGTGCCGCCGGCGACCTGCTGGACGCCGACCAGGCAGCGCATCAGCGTGGACTTGCCGCACCCGGACGGACCGAGCAGCCCGGTCACCCCGCCGCCGATGGTGATGTCGAGCTGCTCCAGCACCGGCCGCCCGCCGCGCACGACGCGCAGCCCGTGGATCTCCACCGCGTTATTCACCATATGATGAATTGTGCTCCTGGCGCGGCGGAGCGCGCAAGGGACTTACGGCAACGGCCCGGTCAGGTACCGCTGGATCGTCGGCGCGTAGATCGCGACCAGGTCGTCCACCGACATCGAGGCGATCGGCTCGACCTCGAGCACGTAGCGGGTGAGGATCAGGCCGATCATCTGGCTGGCGACCAGCGGCATCCGCACCTCGGGTCGCTCGATGCCCAGCCCCACCCCGACGGGTTGCAGCACCGCCGGGAGGAAGCCGTCACGCATCAACCGCTGACCGGACGGGTCGAGCATCCCGCGGGTCAGCCCGAGCAGCGGCAGCCGCAGCTCCGGGTCGTCCCAGACCGACAGGAAGACCCGCAGCATCCGCTCCCCGGCACCGTCCGGCCCCTGGGCGATCACCCCGGCCAGCCGCTCCCGCGGGTCCACCGGCAGCTCGAGGGCGGCGACGAACAGGTCGTCCTTGGTGCCGAAGTAGTGGTGCACCAGCGCGGCGTCGACGCCGGCGGCCGCGGCGACCGAGCGGACCGACGTGCCGCCGTACCCCTGCGCGGCGAAGAGCTCGCGGGCGGCGACCAGGATCGCCGCGCGGGTGTCCGGGGCTCCCGGTCGGCGGCCGCGTCGCGGTGCCGCCGAGCTCACGACTTGCCTACGGCGGAGTGCTCGCGGGCGAACTCCAGCGACTCCCGCAGGTCCGCCTCGCGCTCGGCGATGTCCTTGCACTTGCGGGTGTTGATCTCCAGCACGATCTCGCCGTCGAAGCCGACCGACGCCAGGTGCCGCAGGAACGCCGCCGCCTGCATCGAGCCGCGGCCGGGCACCAGGTGCTCGTCCTTCGCCGACCCGGTGCCGTCGGTGAGGTGGATGTGCCGCAGCCGCTCGCCCATCCGCTTGGCCATCACGATCACGTCGGAGTGCGCGATCGCGGCGTGCGAGAGGTCGATCGTGGTGTTGGCGTAGGACTCCTCGGACGGGTCCCAGCCGGGCAGGTACATCTCCATGCCCCGCCGGCTCGACGCCCGCCACGGGTACATGTTCTCGACCGCGAACGCGATCCCGGTCGACGCCTCGAGCGCCGCGATCCCGTCGACGAAGTTGGCGGCGTACGTCTTCTGCCAGCGGAACGGCGGGTGTACGACGACCACCTCGGCGCCGAGCGACTGGGCCATCTCCGCGGACCGCTCGAGCTTGCCCCACGGCTCGGTCCCCCAGACCCGCTGGGTGAACAGCAGGCACGGCGCGTGCACGGCCGACACCGGGACGCCGTGGTGGTCGGAGAGCTGCTGGATGGCCGCGGTCTGCTGGCTCAGTGCGTCGATCCCGACCATCACCTCGATGGAGTCGTAGCCGAGGGACGCGGCGTACGAGAACGCGTGCGCGGACGACTCGGGGTAGACCGAGACAGTCGACAGCCCGATGCGCGACACGCTCACGCCCCGTTGATCTGGTCGAGCCGCTGCAGGATGACGCCCTCGCGCAGCGCCCACGGGCACTGCTCCAGCACCGAGATGTCGAAGATGTCCATGACCGCCTCGGCGACCAGCGCACCCGGCACGATCTGGTGGCTGCGGCTGGGCGAGACGCCGGGCAGCGCGGCGAGCTCGTCGGGCGTCATCGCCACCAGCTTCGGGATCCACTCGGCCAGCCCCGCCGCCGGGATCGACCGGGGCACGAGCGGACCGTCAGCGGACGGCGCGGCGCCGCAGATCCGGGCCAGCGACCGGAACGTCTTGGACGTCGCCGCCGCGTGGTCGGGCGTGCCGGCGCGCAGCAGCCGTCCGGCCTCGCGGGCGATCTCGGCGCGGATCTGCTTGCGCAGCGCGCGGATCTCGTCCTCGTCGGGCACCCGGCCGGCGAAGTGCTGCCGGGCCAGCCGGGCCGCACCGAGCGGGACCGACCAGGCCACGTCGGGCGCCTCGTCGGCGCCCCCGGCGATCTCCAGCGAGCCGCCGCCGATGTCGAAGACCGAGAGCCGGCCGGCGGACCAGCCGAACCACCGGCGTACGGCGAGGAAGGTCAGCCGTGCCTCGTCCTCGCCGGACAGCACCGCGATCCGCTGTCCGGTCCGCTCCTCGACCTCGGCCAGGACGCTCCTCGGAGTTGCGGGCCTCACGGACCGCCGACGTGGCGAACGCGAGCATGTCCTCGCTGCCCTTGTCCTCGGCGACCCGGATCGCCTGGCCCGTGAACGCGGCCAGCGCGTCGATCCCCTGCTGCGACACCGCACCCGTGTCGTCGAGGTGCTCGGCGAGGCGGAGCGGCTCCTTGTAGGAGTACGCCGGGAGCGGCGCGGCACCGCGGTGCGCGTCGACCACCAGCAGGTGCCCAGTGTTCGACCCGATGTCGAGGACGCCCAGCCGCATGGGGCAACGGTACTAGGCCGCACGTACTGTTGGCACGTGCCCGAAGTCGACCTGGTCTTTCCCCGCGCGTTCGTCGAGTTCGTCAACCCGGCCGACGAGTCGGAGGTGATGAAGTGCGATCTCACCTGGCTCACGTCGAGCTACATGTGCATCTTCGGCCAGGGCTGCCAGGGCATCTACGCCGACGCACCCGACGTCGGCTGCTGCACGTTCGGTGCGCACTTCGCCGACAAGGCCGACGAGAAGCGGGTGGCGACGTACGTCGAGATGCTCGACGAGAAGCTCTGGCAGCAGAAGCCCGCGGGCAAGGTGCGCAAGAAGGACTGGATCGAGCTCGACGAGGACGGCGAGCGGAAGACCCGCACCACCGAGGTCGACGGCCAGCAGGCGTGCGTGTTCCACAACCGCACCGACTTCCACCTGGGCGCGGGCTGCGCCCTGCACGCACTGGCGTTCGTCATCGAGAAGAACCCCGTCGAGACCAAGCCGGACGTGTGCTGGCAGCTGCCGATCCGACGCACCTTCCGCGAGATCGAGCGCCAGGACGGCACGAAGTACACCGAGGTCTCGATCGGCGAGTACGACCGACGCGGCTGGGGCGCCGGCGGCCATGACCTGGACTGGTACTGCTCGGGAAACACCGAGGCGCACGTCGCGCCCGAGCCCGTCTACCTGACCCACGAGGCCGAGCTGGTCGCGCTGATGGGCCGGCCGGCGTACGACGAGCTGGTGCGGCACTGCGACGCGCACGTGCGGTCCCGGTCGGCGCTCGCACTGCACCCCGCCGACTCCTTCTGACTCGGTGGTTGAGGAGGTTGCGAAGCAACCGTCTCGAAACTCTCGACGTCAAGAAAAAGCGACCCCGATGTTCGGGGACCTCACCTGGATGCCGAGAATTGGGTCATGCGCCTGGACCATCTCTCTTTTGCAGCAGGACCGGATGGCCTCGCCAGCACTGCCCAGCGCATCGGGGGACTGCTCGGCAAGGACTTCGTCGACGGTGGAGTCCACCCTCGTTTCGGGACCCGCAACATGATCCTGCCGCTCGCCGGCAACACCTACATCGAGGTCGTCGAGGTACTCGACCACCCCGCCTCTGACAAGGCGCCGTTCGGCCAGGCCGTTCGCGCCCGCTCCGCCCTCGGCGGCGGCTGGCTGGGCTGGGTCGTGGCCGTCAAGGACATCTCCGTCGTCGAGGAGCGCCTCGGCCGCGAGGCCGCGAACGGCAACCGGCACCGCCCCGACGGCGAGAACCTGCAGTGGAAGCAGATCGGCGTCAACGGCCTGATCGCCGACCCGCAGCTGCCGTTCTTCATCCAGTGGGAGAGCCCGCCCGAGATGCACCCGAGCGCGGGCGCCGACCAGGCGTTCTCCCTTGCCTGCTTGGAGATCGCCGGCGACCCGCTGCGCGTGAGCGAGTGGCTCGGCGAGAGCGTCGAGGCGCCGCTCGAGGACGTCAAGGTCGAGTGGGTCGCCCCCAACGGCACCCCCGGCATCCTCGCCGCGCAGGTCCAGACGCCCAACGGGCTTGTGCGTCTCTGAGGGAGCTCGGCCGAGCCCCAACATCTGGAACCACCCGGCGACGTACGAGGTCGAGAACCACGCGGTCGACCCGGACGGCGCGGATCGCGGCG
The DNA here is from genome assembly GCA_963716655.1 of uncultured Actinomycetota bacterium. Lineage (GTDB taxonomy): Bacteria > Actinomycetota > Actinomycetes > Propionibacteriales > Nocardioidaceae > Nocardioides. The sequence goes on from CAVQTV010000004.1 coordinate 334,445, forward strand.
GCGATGCAGGACGTCGCGTCCTGGGCCGGCCGCACCGTGCTCGACGTCGGCTGCGGCACCGGGTTCCACCTGCCGTGGTTCGCCACGACCGCGGCGTCGGTCGTCGGCGTGGAGCCGCACGCCGACCTGGTCGCGCTGGCCCGCCGCCGCACCCGCCGGCTCCCGAACGTCACCGTCCACCAGGGCACCGCGCAGGCGCTCCCGGTGCCGGACGCGTCGGTCGACGTCGTGCACGCCCGCTGGGCCTACTTCTTCGGCCCCGGGTGCGAGCCCGGCCTGGCCGAGCTCGACCGCGTCGTACGACGGGGCGGCACCGCGTTCGTGATCGACAACGACCCGACCCGCTCGACCTTCGGCGGCTGGTTCCGCCGCGGCTACCCGGACGTCGACCCGGTCGCCGTCGAGCGGTTCTGGTCCACCCGCGGCTGGACCCGCACGCCGGTCGACATGCGCTGGTCCTTCTCGTCGCGGGCCGACCTCGAGTCCGTCGTCCGCATCGAGTTCTCCGCCGAGGTCGCCGACGAGGTGCTCGCCGGCCATCAGGGCACCGAGGTCGACTACGCCGTCAACCTCTGGTGGAAGCGCTTCTGACTCGGGGATCCTGCTGTGTTGATGCGGAGCGGCTCAGCCTCAGCCAGCCCGTTCGCGGGCGCCTTGATCCCGAGTGAACATGCCGCAAGCCGTGCCCAAGGACATCAGCCGCTGCTTCAGCGCGGTCAAGCCCGCAGTTGATCGTCCATCTGGAACGGCGTTCAAGCTGCGCCGCGATGCACAGGCGGAAGGACCTACCGCGGGAGGGCGTGCGCCGGTGCGGTTGCTGGATCTCGGGGTGAGCGGGACTCTCGACTGACGTGTGGCCCCAGCCGATCCGGCTGGGGCCACACGCCTACTGCTCCTACTACTGCTCGTGTCGAATCGTGCTCAGCTCAGCGGACCGAACGCGGGCGGGGCCTTGCGGGTCTTCGCCGCCTTCTCGTAAGCCTCGCCGATGTCGAACAGCGTCTGCTCGTCGAACGGCAAGCCGATGAGCTGGACCGCCGATGGGAGCTTGACGGCCACCGGCGGGAGACGGTTGCCATCGTTGTCCACGTCGTAGGCCGTCGTGGTGAAGCCGTTCGGGATCGAGATCGCCGGGAATCCCTTGCTGGAGATGTCGTCCCACACCTGACCACGGTCGTTCAGGGTCGGCTCGGTCGGCTCGGTGAGGACGACCGGCGGGTTGTTGCCGGTCGGGGAGATCACCGCGTCGAGGTTGAACTTCGCGAAGCAGTTGAAAATGACCGTCTGCCACGTGGCCTGCGTCTGCAGCGCGCTCGCCGTCGCCAGGGTGGTGGCGTTGTTGATGTTCACCAGACCGGATCGGCGGTTCGGCATCTCCGGGTCCGGGTCGTTCCAGAATGTCGAGTTCGCGAGCAGATCGGTGAGGTTGGTGATCCGGGCGTCACCGCGCTTTGCGAGGTAGTAGTTGAACATGTACTTCGCGTCGCCGGCATCGGTGCCGGTCGCCGGGATGTTGCGGATGCTCGGTGCTCCGGATGCGTTGTGCGGCACCAGAGACAGATCCAGATTCATCCTTAACAACGTCGTGTTGATGTCGGTCCCGATTGGGAAGGAATCGGGGAACCGCGGGACGAACTGCTGGTTCAAGTACTTCGGCACGTACTGGTCGACGCAGCTCTGGAACAGCGCCCCGTGCTCTCCCGGGTCGACGATGGTCGCCCCGAGCTTTTTCAACGTGGCGATCGACTTGTTCGCCAGGTCGATGCTCTCAACGTCGTTGATCGAGAACAGGTCCTTGTCCATGTACTCGCGGATGACACCGATGCGGTAGCCCTTGAGCGACTTCTTCGGCTTGGTCGAATACGGCTTGCCGGAGTCGCGGCCCATGCTGAACGCGGTGAGCTCGTCCTCGGGGTCGTAGCCCTTGTACACGCTCAGGACACGTTGGGCGTCGCTGACCGTGCGGCACATCGGGCCGACGCGCGTCGAGAGGCCGCTTTGGATCATGCCCGAGGCACTCGCCAGCTGGCGCGTCGGCACGAGGCCCACGACGCCGTTGTAGTACGACGGCTTCACGATCGAACCACCGGTCTCCTCTGCGATCGAGCAGGTGACCATGTTCGTCGAGACCGAGACAGCCGAGCCGCCGCTGGAACCACCGGGATCGCGGTCGGTCGCGTACGGGTTGCACCCGGTGCCGCCGTAGGAGCTGCGAGCCGCGCCACCGGCGTACTCGTCCATGTTCGCTTTGGCAAGGATGATCGCACCGGCCGCACGCAATCGCTCGACGACGGTCGCGTCCGTTGGCGGACGGTCGTCGGCGTAGTCGACGATCGCACCGCTGGTGGTGCGCATGTCGCGGGTGTCGTACTGGTCCTTGATCGCGAACACGACGCCTGCGAACGCAGGCAGCTTGCCCGTCTTCTTGAAGATTGCGTCCTGCCTTGCCGCGGTCTCGAGCGCGTCAGGCATGCTCGGGTCGTCGTCTACAGCGTCGGTCGTACTGCGCGCGTAGTGATCGGAGAAGCCCCAGGCCGCGCGCGTCGCAGGACGCAGGTTCAGCGTCATTAGTGCGTTTACCTTGCCGGCGTTCGGGATCATCTCGACGTGGCCGAGCGGGCCGTCCGGCTCACTGACGCAGGTGCCGTTGTATGCCTTGATGCGCTGCAGATAACTCTGCACGATTTGGGTGACCGTCACCTTCCGGTGGCGCAGGGCGTACTGGATCTCGGGAATGCTCGCCTCGTTGACGTCGAAGCCACCGTAGTTGTCCCTTGCCGGCCCGGGCGGCGGTCCGTAGGGAACGGCGGATGTTCCGGTGCCGGGGTCAGGGCTCGAGGCCTGGTGCGCTGGTTTGGCGCCGGCGGTCGCCGGCGCCAACGTGGTCAGCAGCACGAGCGTGGCGGCCATCCCCATCGCCAGGCGTCGAGCGCCGGGTCCTGCTGGACGACGGCCCGCTAGGCGGCGTCGTGTCTGGTGCATTCTCAACGAGCTCTCCTTGTTTTGGCTTCTCCGGCCACGCATGCGACGGCACCTCTTGCCCCCGTGAATGGGCCCCGGCGGCCCTTTGTAGTGCCAAATAGTTGCGTCGGTGTACCTCTCCTGTTTCGACGGCGTCACTTGCCCGACTTGGACACAACCCGGGAGGTCAAATTCGGCGGTCGTTCACATTTGGTGTGGCCAACGCGGCCGGGGCTGATGCCGCTTCCTGCCAGGGTGGGTGACACTGAGGTGGCTGAGTGCGTCGAAGAGGGTGACGCCAGCAAGGCGTGACATGTGACCGATCACGGGGCTCGTACCAGGCGGGAGTTCGAGGAGTTCGCGATCCGACGGGCCCAGGCTCCGGCTCGTTCGTACTGCTGGGCTGGCAAGAAGACATGCCCGTCCTAGGGCTACTGGACGACACAGGACAACATGCCCCGATGGCGATCGTGGTTTGGGACTACGAGGCTGCAGAACTCCGACCTCTGGCCCAGATCTCCATCGACCCCCTCACCCCAGTTTCCGTGGCATTGCACGGATCCATTGGCTGACGAGCGACAGCCACCGGAGGGTCGTGTTCTGGGCTCCGTCGACACCACAGATGAGTTCACCTGCTGCGGTGAGAATCGGACGTGAGGCAGGCTGCCTCGCACTCGATCAGCGGTACGGGAGTGCCCACGGCGCTCCTAGTGCGTGGCTCCTTATTGGCGCAGCCATATGACGATGGTGCGGAGCACGACGCCGCCGCGGTAGACGATGGCGAGCTTGTCGTAGCGGGTGGCGAGCCCACGCCATTGCTTGTGGTCGTTGAAGGACCGCTCAACGACGTTGCGGCCGGAGCCTGACCCGGTAGCCCGGACACCGTGTCCGGAGAACCGGGTCAGGCTCCTGAAGCAGTGGATCGTGTCCGGCCCGGATCGGCCGCAGAACGCGCTTGGCCGAGCGAGCTACGCCGGCCGGCCGTTGACCAGCCGCGAGCGAGGTCGTGCTGCTCACCGCGCGCGGGATGAGCAATGCCGAGATCGCCGCGGACGTGGTGACAGGTGTCGAGACGCTCCGGACCCCACGTGGCCAAACTGGTCGCCAAACTCTGGGCCAGGGACCGGACGCCGGGGGGTCGTGATCGCCTACGACACGGGGTTGCTGTCACCGGGCAAGCGCTCTGGACTACCCAGACCGCAGCACTCGTGGCGTCACGAGCGGCGCTACCCGGCGCAGCAGTCTCTCCCGCTCAGTGGGCGTGCGGGTCGAAGCCTTCGGGCGCACGGTCGAGGAAGGTGGTGACGGACTGGACGAGGCCGTGCTCATCGATGGCCAGCACGTCGGTGCCCTCCGCGAAGGACCCCTCGCGACGTAGAACATCCCACTGCAGGCGGACCCGGTCATGGTGTGATACGGGCTCGGTGCGTGCGCGGAACGTGACGTCGCCGAGGTGCTCGGCGAAGTCCCGACTGAGCTGGAGCACCTGGTCCACGCCGACCCGGGCCCCGAGCGGACCGCGGTGGTCGACGTCCTCGCGGAACACCGCGGTGGCTAGCCGCTGCTGCTCGGGACCGGGGTCGGTGTTCCAGAATGTCAGGTAGCGCTCCACGGTCGCCTCGGTGGGCGTCGGGGTGTCGATCTGGGTCATCTTGTCTCCTGTGTAGTGGGTTTGCGGTGGGTGCGACGCGGTGCACCGCGTCGCCATGACTATGGGCCGCGCCGCTGCGGCCTCTCGATTACCTCCAACGTCAGTGCCGGGGTCACTTGATCTCGGACCTGAGCAGGAGCCGCAGGCCGACGGCCAGGGGGATGAGCAGCCAGATGGCGGCGGTGACGCCGAGCTGCGCCCACATCTCGCCGGTGAGCGTGTCTTCGTACAACCGTCCGGAGGCCCAGTTGAGGTCGAACCAGGCGCCGTTGTCCGCCCACCACTCCTGGCTACCGGCCAGGGCGGCGGAGACGCCGTGGATCACCAGCGCGTAGACGAAGTAGCCGACGATCGCTCCCGGTGAGTTGCGGAGGATGACGCCGAGCATGAAGCCCATCATCATCCCGACCTCGGCGGCCAGGACGACCTGCGAAAACTGGACCACGCCGACGTTCCAGACCGGGTCGATGCCTGCGACCGCACTGCCGACCAGGTTGCCGAGAGCGCCGACCGCGAGCGCGGTCAGCATCGCCGCGACACCGACGGCGATCGTCACCGTCGCCTTGGCGGCCATGACCCGGCCGCGGTTAGGCACCAGGGTGAATGTGGTCAGCGCCGTGCGCTGGCTCCATTCGCTGGCGACCGACAGCACCGCGATCATCGGCAGGATCACTGCCATCGGGGTCCCCACCACGGCGGCAAAGGTTTCGTAGGTCAGCTCGTCGCGCGGCGCGAACACGATCGCCGCGATGGTAGCGAGCACCGAGAGGATCGCGATGCTGGCCATCAGCCAGAACCCCGAGCGGGTGTCGAACATCTTCCGCAGTTCGACCATGAGCAGTCGGCCGGTCGGGATCGGCCCGGGGGCGGCGCGTTCGCGCCGCGCGGTGGCTCGCGCAGTGGTAGTGATGGCCGGAGTCGTGGATGTGGTCGTCATGCTGCGTTTCCTCCTTGGTGGTCGCGCTGGCTGTCGGCGGTGAGCTTCAGAAACATCTCCTCCAGGCCGGCGCCGTCGGCAGTGCGGAGCTCGGTGATGGCAATGCCGGCAGCGAACGCTGCGCGGCTCACCGTGGAAACGTCGGCACTGGTGAAGACCGCCCCGTCCGCGACTGACGCGGCGAGACCGTCCGCCTCGAGCGCGCGCACCAGCGCACCGAGGTCGGCGGCGCGGACCAGCGTCCCTGCGGACGCGAGCAGCTCCTGCTTCGTTCCCTGCGCGACGATCCGGCCGTTGCCGATCACCACGATGTCGTCAGCGATCACCTCGATCTCGTGCAGCAGATGCGACGACAGCAGCACCGTGCCGCCGTCGTCGGCGAATCCCCGCAGCAGGTCCCGCATCCAGCGGATGCCGGCTGGGTCCAGGCCGTTGGCGGGCTCGTCGAGCGCCAGCACCTCGGGGTCACCGATCAGCGCGGTCGCGACCCCGAGACGCTGTCGCATCCCCAACGAGTAGTGGCGGACCCGGCGGCCGGCCTCCTCGGTGGTCAGGCTGACCCGCGCCAGCATCTCATCGACGAGGGCCGCGGGCAGGCCCATGGTGCGCTGCGCAATGGTGAGGACCTCGCGGCCGGTCCGACCGGCGTGCTGCGCTGAGGCGTCGAGGAGCACACCGACCTCACGCCCCGGATTCGTCAGATCGGCGAAGCGTCTACCGAGGATCCGGGCGCTGCCGGCACTCGGCTCGGTCAGGCCGACCATCATTCGCATGGTGGTGGACTTGCCGGCGCCGTTCGGGCCGAGGAAGCCGGTCACCCGCCCGTGTGCGGCGGTGAACGTCACCTGGTCGACGGCGGTGAACCCGCCGTACCTCTTGGTCAGGACTTCGAACTCGATCACGTGCTGACTCTTTTCGTCGCGGACGGCGCGAGGTTTCGCGTCGTCACACGGTGGGGTGCGTTGCACCCGCCTGTCGATTACCTCCGACGTAGTAGCCGGGCAACCACTGGGCGGGCACTCTGAGCACCATGACCTTGACGCAGGAGTGGCAGGAGCCGGTCGGGGAGCTGGTACGGCGCTGGCGGGAGCGTCGCCGCCGCTCCCAGCTCGACGTGTCGATCGCGGCCGATCTGTCGGCCCGGCACCTGAGCTTCATCGAGACCGGCCGGGCCACGCCGAGCCGGTCCATGATCGCGCGGATCTGCGAAGAGCTCGAAGTGCCGCTGCGCGAGCGCAACAGCCTCTACCTCGCCGCGGGCTTCGCGCCGGTGCACGCCGAACGGGGGTACGACGACCTCGGACAGGCGCGCTCCGCCGTCGAGGCCGTGCTGCGGGGAAGCCACCCGAACCCGGCGATGGCCGTCGACGTGCGGTGGCAGCTGGTCGCGATGAACGAGGCGGCCCGGGCAATCTTCGCCCAGCTCACCGGCGCGACTGTCGACGCCGACGGGTCGCTCAACGTGCTGCGCGCGACCCTGCACCCCGACGGGCTGGCGCCGCGGATCCGGAACTACGTGCAGTGGCGCGCGCACGTCATACGCCGGGTGCGCCGGCAATGGGAGCGGACCGCGATCCCGGACCTGCGCGACCTGCTCGCCGAACTTGAGTCCTACCCGGTGCCCGAGGGCGCCGAGGAAGCGCCGGCAGGGCCGGAGAACGACCTGGTCATGCCGATGCGACTGCACACCGAGCAGGGCGAGATGTCGCTGCTCTACGCGCTGACCCTCTTCGGCGCGCCACGCGACGTGACCCTGGACGAGATCGCGATCGAGACGTTCTTCCCGGCGGACCGGGAGACCGCAGATCTGCTCGCCGGCTTGACTCCGAGTTGACCCAAGGTTGTCGACCGGCTCGTGATGCCTCGATGAGCATGACGCCGATGGAGCATGACCTAGCAAGCCTCGTCGAGGCCGATGCGGGCTAGGGCTTACCCCGGATCCACCGGTCGGTGAGTGGGGTCGGCGTGCCGTAGACGTGCAGCAGTCCCTCGGTCGCACATCCGCTCATCGGCTATGAGCGCGCACCATCAGCGGCATGGGAACACGTTCTGCGACGGGCTGGTGGACAGGGGAACGTCCCCCTGATGCGGTTGTCGGGATTCAGTTGCGGGCTCCCTCGTCGGGTCGGCACGGGATGGCCCGTTGACCAGAACGCAGAGCGGACCAGTGCCGGAGTTGTGGTCCGTTGAGGGTGGCGCATCGACGACGGCCCGCGTCAGCCCGGGGGGTCGGCCACCCGCGCTGGGCGACAGTAGCGTCCTCAACTCGGCAGCCATTAGATGAGTGCGATAGGGCCCAATGCTCCGCGCGACCGATCAGTAGTAGGTAAAGACATGCGGTCGAGCCCGCAGTTCATACGGCAGCTCCGCCCAGCAGGATGCAGCCATGAGCTGGGAAGACGCGCTCGTCGGTGACCGGGACCTTCATGAGGTCTACGCGGAGGTCTACGAGCTCGTGGAGGGGCCGCCCTGGATGCCGTTCGAGACTGAGTGGCATCTGTGCCGCGCGAGCCGGGTGTCTACCTGTTGCGCGAGCCGGGCACCGGCCTCATCCGGTGCATCTGCAGGGCCGGTGAACGAGCGGGCGGCCGGCGGCCGCAGGGCTGCGCAGACGGCTGTCGGGACTGGCAAGGCGCGGTTGGTGGATTCGGCGCTGGACAGGGCGCTGGCCGACCCCCATTGGGTCGAGCACAAGAGTGAGACGTCGGTGCCATTCTCGGCTGCAGCGACGGACGGGTCCCAGGTGGCCCGGTCGCCAGGGTCAGGCGCGCTCTTCGGCGATCGAGTTGCCGCCGTCGACCACCACGAGCTGCCCGGTGGTGTACGCAGCACCCGGCAGGCAGAGCATCGCGATGGTCGTGGCGACCTCCTCGGGAGTTCCCGCCCTCCGGGCGGGCGTGGTCGTGGCCTGGTGCGCCTCGTCGGCGGTCTGGCCGCCGGTCGCGATCCACCCTGGCGCGACAGCGTTGCACGTCACGCCATGGCCGGCGTAGTCCACGGCTACGGCGCGCATCAGTCCGACCATGCCGGCCTTCGCCGCCGCGTATGCGGCCTCTGCTCGCATCGCCATCACCGGCCCGGTGACCGAGGTGACCATCACGACCCGGCCCCACTTCGCCGAGACCATGTCGGGGAGCACCGCTCGGGTGACCAGGTAGGCCGTGTCCAGGTTCCTGGCGATGCTCTGCCGCCAGGCGTCCGGTGCCAGCCCCAGCACCGTGCCCGACTCTGCGCCTCCGCTCACCTCGCCCAGCACCGGGCGTGCCTGACTTGTCATGCCGGCGTTGTTCACCAAGATGCCGATCGGCCCCAACGCTGTTCGCACCTCGGCGACCGACGACCGCGCGGCGCCCTCGTCGGTGAGATCGGCGACGACGCCCACGGCCTCGATGCCCAGGCGGGTGAGGTCCGCAGCCCGGTCATGCACCCGCTCCGTCGTGGCGGCCAGGGCGACCCGCGCCCCGAGGACGCCGAGGAGATGCGCAGTGGCGAAGCCGATACCGTCTGGCGACCCGGCGCCGGTCATCAGTGCGGTGCGTCCGGCGAGCGCGAACGGGGACGGAATATACGGAGCGATGTCGGCCACAGCGGCAGGGTAGTGCCCGGCCGCGCCTCCCCGGCCCGGGCTGGCCTCGCGGACAGGTGCCGCGGACAGGTGCCGCGGACAGGTGCCGCAGACACCCGTTGACAGTCATAGGCGAACTGACTCACTCAAGAATGCGGCGCTCGAACGGGTCGCGGCTACGGCGTCTGCCCGACGGAGTCCGAGGATTGGCCGTTTAGGACGTGGACCCGGAAGCCCGCGCATGGCACGGTGAAGCCAATCCTCGCGCGGGGGTACGACCATGCAAGACACGAATCCGTCAGGCGAGCGGGGCGAGGTACGCCCGGACTGCAGCGCCGTGGTGGCCGACTTGGAATCGCACGCGCTTGCATTCCCGGGTAGTGGCTGATCTGGCTCGGGCCGCGGAGAAGGAGGTCAAACGAACTCTGACATCAACCCGATGAAGGGCTCTTCAGAAGTCGGAACCCGGCAACTACGGACCTCCCTGATACTGCGTCCTTGGACGATCGCTTCGCGGCGGTCAGTTTCACGCTGGACGCGGCGTAGATGTCCGTGCGTTCGGAGACATCACCTCGGCCTCGAAACGCGCTGTGCGCCCGATCAGGGCTCGTCTGCGGACCATCCAGTCCAGCGGGTGATGTCCAGGGCGATGAGGGGGCCCGAGGGTGGCGTGCGGGCGTATTGCGGGTACTTGCCGACCAGCGCGGACCTTGCGCGAACCGCCTCGTCGGGGTCGTCCACGAGGCGGGCCCGGCCGTCCAGCCGAGCCCACCGCAGTCGCGTCCAGTCGGCGTCGTGGTACTCGTCGACCAGCACGCAGGCACGGCCGGTCGCCTTGATGTTGGCGATGCGGCGTAACCGCGACGTCTTCTTGGGCTTGTGGTCGACCGCCGAGTAGACGGTGTCGCCCACGAGCACGAAGCAGATCGGGACCAGATGCGGCCCACCTTCGACACTCACCGTGGCCAATCGCGCCACCCGGGCCGGCTCGACCATCGATCGCATGGCTGCGTCATCCATGACGATCACACTAGGTTGGGCGCATGGACATCGGAATCGGTCTGCCGAACCCGGTGCCGGGCGCACGCGCTCAGTTCTCGTAGCGGACGGGCAACGCGCGAACGTGTGACTACCGTTAAGGCGTGCAAGGGGAACACGCTGAGGAGACGGAGACGCACTGGCCGCGACCATCGGTCAACCGAAGTTTGTCCGACTCTTCGGTTGAGGAGTTCGCGCCGCCTCACCGCGGACGCGGGCCGGTGCTCGCCAACCGGCTCGACGTCGAGGGACCCCAACCCGGTCAGGCGAAGGCAGGCATCACCCTGTCGTGGACGAGCTGCAGCTGGGTGTTGACGTCGGGGACTCCCTCGATCTCGCGTCCCATCAGAGCCTTCACCAGCGCCTTGTCGGTGATGGCGAGGATCAGGTGGTTGACGCCGGCGGCCGCGATCTCGTTCTGCATCTTCTCGACGCACTCCTCCGGGGTGCCCGCCACGGACAGGCGCTCCGCGAGGTCGGGGGTGGTCAGCTCGATGCCCTTGGCCATGTCGCCGGCCCCGATCGCGTCGATGATCGGCGCCACCTCCTCGGGGTCGACGCCGTTGCGCTTGAGCTGCTCGTGCGGCATCGAGGAGGCGTAGAGGCCGACCATGCTGCGCGCGGCGTCCTTGGCCACGGCACCGTCCTCGGCAACCGAGAAGACGATCCAGGCGCCGAGATCGAGATCTTGCACGTTCTTGCCGGCGCGCTCGGCGCCGATCGTGCAGTGCTCGATCATGTAGTCATAGGCCTCGCGGGTGTAGCTGAGCGCATGGTGGCAACCGTCGGAGAACTCCGCGGCCGCCTCGAACGACTTCGGTCCGCGCATCGCGCCCATCTTGACCGGCAGCCGCTCCTGCACCGGCCGGGCGAACGTGAACAGGCCGCTGTACTTGAAGAACTCGCCGTCGTGGGTGATGGCGCCCTCGTCGAGCAGGGTCCGGATCACGTGGACCGCTTCCTTGACGCGCGAGAGCGGCTTCGTCTTGGCCCAGTCGATGTTGTACTCCGCGAGCAGGCCGAAGTTGCCGCTCGACACCGCGACCTCCGCCCGTCCGCCGGTCAGCTCGTCCAGCGTGGCGGCTGCCTGCGCGATCAGGGTCGGCTCGCGCAGCACGACGCCCGACACACTCGGCCCCATCCGGATCTGGCTGGTCTGCGCGGCCGCCGCGGCGAACAGGAGCCAGAGGTCCTTGTGCCAGGTCTCGTCCGCGGCGTACACGGCGTAGAAGCCGAGCTCGTCTGCCTTCTTGATCGAGGACAGGGACTCGACCAGCGGGTAGTCCGCCAGCATCGCGTAGCTGAATCTCATCTTGACTCCTTCTCGAGAAACTCGGTCAGTTCAGGGTTCGTTCTCCGGGGGCACCGCGGTCACGCTCCACCGTCCTCGGCCTCGACCTCGGCCAGCAGCTTCGAGCCCGCCATGACCTTGGAGGCGAAGTGCCGGTGCATCCACTCGAGGTGGTCGCCCCGGCTGTTCATGATCCTCAGGCTGTCCCAGTTGGGGAACTCCTGCTGCAGCACCCAGCGCTCCATCAACCGCGGGTCGACCTCGAAGAGGTGCGGATGGGTGGTGAGGGCGACGTCCGAGACGCGTTCGGGACGCGGCGGCGTGTACTGCTCGTCGTAGCGGAAGCCGATCGGCGTGCCCGCGGAGTCGTCGCTCATGGTCGGGTTCCTGTCTCGTAGGCCCGGTCGAGCAGGTACTTCCCGGGGTTCATGATGTTGTTCGGGTCGAGCGCGCGCTTGATGTCGAGCATCACGTCGAAGCCGCGGCCGAGCTCGTCGGGCACCAGGTCGACCTCGCCCTCGCGGCACGAGCCGTGGCACGCGCTGATCGAGCCGTTGTGGGCGAGGGTCACGGCAGCGATGTCACGCTTGGCCTTGACCCACATCTCCCAGGCCCGGTCGTCGAGCTGTTGCTCCCAGATGCCGACGTCGATCTCGGTGAGGTAGTCCACGCCGGTGTTGCCCTAGGTGTAGGCGAACATGCCCCAGTCGTCGAACACGTCGGTACGCCGGCGCAGGTCGGCGACGATCTCGTGCCAGGCCTTCGTGACCGACGGGAGGTCGGTGTAGTTGATCGCCGCGTCCTCGCAGTGCCAGCTCATCGGCACCACCTGACCGGCCTTGGTGCGGCCGTGCAGGGGTGTGGCGTACCGGTCGTGCCGCGCAGCCCAGTCGCCCTCTGAGATCTCGTCGCCGAGGTAGCGGGCGCCGTGCTCCTTCGCGATCCGGAACAGCCGCTTGCCGGCGGGCCTGACCTCGTCCTCGTAGCCGTACATCACCGCGCACACCAGCGCCCGCACGTCGCCGGGCTGGGGGATGTAGGCCTCGTCGTCGCGGCGGAGGTAGGCGACCTTCCACTCGTCGAAGAGCACCGCCCCCGCGAAGGTCGCGACCCCGGCGCGGGCGAGCGCACCGACGCAGGCGTAGGCGTCGTCGTAGTTGTCGAACGCCCAGAACGGCGAGAGCTCGGCCTCCGGCTTGGGGAAGAGCTTGAGGGTGGCCTCGGTGGCGATGCCGAGCGTGCCCTGGTGGCCCATGAACAGGTGCTTGAGCTGGTAGCCGCTCGAGGACTTGCTGACCTTGTGTCCGACGCCGTCGCCGACGTGCATCACCTCGCCGGTCGGGAGCACGTGGTCGAAGCTGAGCACCAGGTCGCGGGTGTGCCCGTAGCGCGAACCGATCAGCGACCAGCCGCTGGTGCCGATGCGTCCGCCGACCAGTGAGCACGGGTAGGACGCCGGGTCGTCGGGGTAGAACAGCCCGTGCCGGGCGAGCTGCTCGTTGAGCTTGAGCATGTTGATGCCGGTGCCGACCGTGACAGTCCGGTTGGCGAGGTCGAGCTCCTTGATGGCGTTCATCCGCTTGACGTCGACGACGATGCCACCGCGCAGGGGTACGGCGCCGTCGGTGAGGCCGGTGCCGCCGTCGCGGGGTACGACGGGCACGCGCAGGTCGTTGGCGATCCTGACGACCCCGGCCACCTCTTCGGTGCTGGTGGGCAGCACCGCGAGGTCGGGCAGTCGCTCGGACCAGCGGTGCACCGGGAACGGTGCCGGGACGCGCGCCCGGTTGTAGCGGTCCGGCTTGGAGGTGAGGATCTGCTCGTCGCGCAGGACGGTGCGCAGTGCGGTCACGAGCTCGTCGAGGCGCTCGACCGCGATGGTCATGACCGGTCACCCTCGCGGGCGCCGGAACCCTCGGAGCCGCCGCGCGAGCCACCGACCTCGATCCCGAGCGACTCGGCCAGCATCTCGTGGATGTCGACCACGTCGATGCTCGCCGCCTCGCCCGCCTCGCCGAGTGGCCGTTCCGACCAGGGACAGGCGCTGACCAGCGTGTCCACCTCGAGGGCCGACGCCTTCTCGAGCCGGCTGGCCGAGATCGCCGCGGTGAGCTCAGGTTTCTCGACCGGCAGACCGCCCCCGCCGCCGGAGCAGTAGGACCACTGCGTCACCCGGTCGACGTCCTTGAAGTCGAGGCCGGGGATCGAGCGCAGGATCTCGCGCGGCTCCTTCCAGATGCCCTTGCGCTTGTTGAGCCGACACGGGTCGTGGTAGGTGATCGCGCGTTCGACGGGCACTCGCGGGGTCAGCTTTCCCTCGCGGATCAGCTCGGCGAACAGCTCCACGACGAGGACGACCTCGATGTCGAAGTCGGCGCCGAAGTACTTCGGGTAGTCCTCGGTGAAGGAGATGTAGTCGTGCGGGTCGAGCACGAGCACGCGCTTGGTGCCCGTCGAGCGCCAGTCGTCGAGGTTGTGCTGGGCGAAGCGCTTCGCCTGGTCGACGTACCCCATCTCCGCGGCAGGGCCCCCGCAGCACCACTGGTCGCCCATCAGCCCGAACTCATAGCCAGCCAGCTGCAGGATCTGTGCGACGGCGCGGGGGACGGAGGTGCGGTAGAACGCAGCCTCGCAGTCGACGAACAGCACCGTCTCGCCGCCGATCGGCAGGTCGAGCCCGTCGGACCAGTCGCGCACGTGCTCCTGGCTGACCGGGGTCTCGCCCAGCACCGGCTCGTGGCGTGCGCTCGTCGGTGCGCTCGTTCCACGACTGCCACGCCGGCTGGTGCACTCCGCTCTCGACGGCGAACGCGCGCACCGCCTTGACCACGTCGACGGTGCGCGTCCGGAAGCGGTAGAAGTCGCCGGTGAAGAGCGTGTTCGGGCAGCGAAGCTCGCAGGCGCCGCACTGGGTGCAGTTGACGTAGTCGGAGGCGATCTCCTCGATCGTCATCTCGCCCTTGTCCATCGCCACGACGTTGGCGTGGAAGGCGGTGGGCGTCCACGACTCGTTGCGGGTCACCTGTGTCACCGGGCAGACCTCACGGCAGAACTTGTGGCCCGAGGAGAAGCAGTTGTACGCCGCGTTGCGCCACTGCTCGGTGAACTCCTGCGTCGGAGTCGGCTCAGGCGGCAGCTCGTGCGCGCGGGCGATCTCGTCGGGGATCGCCGCCAGCTCTTCCGGATTGTCACGCATGCCGGGAGTGAACGGCACCGACACCGGGTCCGATGCACCCGGCCGGTCCAGCTGGGTCATTCGAGGCCTCCTGCCAGACGACAGTGACGCAGGTCACAGTCTTTGCAAGATACGGCTCCCGACTTCGTGCCACAAGAGGCGAGGGCTCGTCGTAGCCGGCCTTTCCCGTCGTGATCCTGGTGGGCGCAATGGGTCACGTCCGCGAGCTGCGAACGTGTTCCAAATCAGCAGTAGGTAATAGATACGCGGTCAAGTCCGCAGTTCGTACTGCAGTTGGAGATTGCGGTCGGTCGCAGCGGGCATCAGTTCGTTCAGCCGGCCCGCCGGAGGCCCGAGCGACTTCGGTCTAAGTAGCTAATCCCTCGGCCACGTTCGGTCTCGAAAGGCGCCAGCGTGGTCGGCCCACGGGTGTCAGGGACTATGGCGCGGCGTCGTGGCAATCGCTACGGCCGGAAGCAATGCGCATTCAGCGTTGTTGGGCAGTCAAGTGGCGATCGACTAGGAGCCAGTCATGGTGTTTGACCAAGCCTCACTTCGTACCGAGCGTCTCCAGCTGGGGTCGTGGACTCCGGAGGATGCGTCGGCTGGCCTGGCCGTCTTCGGCAGCGATGAAGTCACGCACTGGCTCGCTCCCGCCATGGAGCCGATCGCAGACGAGGCCGGGATGCTGGCAACCCTAGAGCGCTGGGCCGACGAGGACGCACAGGCCGAACCTCCAGTGGGCCACTGGGCAGTCAGAAGTCGGGAGGACCAGGCGCTGCTCGGGTCGATCACCCTGCGACGCATGCCTCCGTTCCAGGAGGATCTCGAGCTCGCCTGGCAATTCGGCCCGCTCCACTGGGGGAACGGCTACGCAACCGAGGCTGCACGAGCCGTGGCCACCTGGGCCTTCGAGAACTCGGCCCACGAGTTGTTCGCTGTCATGCGTCCCGCCAACGAGCGCGCGGAGAAGATGGCGCGTCGGCTAGGCATGGAATGGGTGGGTGAGACGACGAAGTACTACGACCTGCGTCTCCAGGTGTATCGCCTCAGGCCCACAGATTTGATCCAGAGCGTCAGCGGATAGTTGTCAGCGACTGGGCGGACCATCGACCATAGGCAGCCCGCACGCGCGGCATGGTGCCCTCGGCGCAGCGATCGTGGTAGTGCTCTCTCTTGAACGCCGCCGAGCGAGTTGCTTTCCGTGCGACGGTGGCGTCCGAGTCCTCGCGCGCATGAACGCAGATGAGCAAGACGCGCGAACGGCGTGGATGGCCAGAGTCAGCGCTAGGACGGGGAACGTTCGCGGCGCAAGGGGGCACGTTCGCGAGCGGCGCCGCGGACAAGTCAGCAGTAGGTAACCGATACGCGGTCAAGCCCGCAGTTCATGCTGCTGCTGGCACCGGCGGCCGGGGTAGGGCAGACGCGGCGGATAGACGCGAGCCAGCGCTCCGCACCCGCGGGGACGAGCACTGGATCGATCGCGGCACACGAGCGGACGGTTTCAACCAGCGAAGAGGCGCCTGTCGCGCCGGGGAACCTTGGGAACTCGGGCGGCGGAAGCGATGAGCGTCCCGGGAGTGATGCACGCTCCTCACGACGGTCGAAAGTGATGATCCCTCAGAGACCTCCCGACTCGGCCCGGGTGCCGCCGGCCCGCCGTCACTCCTTGCCTTGCCGTGCACTGCCTCGGGTTCTCCCACCCTTGGGAGTTGTGCGCAGGTCCTTGGGTCAGTTGTGGGCACTCTCGACCAACCCTTGTGGTCGGGACTCCCCGTGGGTTTGATTGTGCGGACAATCTCTGAGAGCCAGCAGGGGGAAAAGTGTTCGCCGACGACTACCCGCGGTTCATCGAACTCAGCGAGTTCACCCCGGAATGGCAGGACCACCGGCCACGCCGACGCAGCACCAGCGAGCAACGGAGCCGCATGAATGAGCGCTACGAGGCGCTGTTCGCCAGCAACCGGGGCATCCTTGAGGGGGCGCGGGTGCTCGATCTCGCCAGCCACGATGGGCGATACTCGTTTGCCGCGTTAAAGACCGGGGCGGCGCACGTGATTGGGGTTGAGGTCAGGCAGAGTCTCATCGACCGGGCTCAGGAGGCATTCGCCTTCTATGGCCAGGATCCGGCGACCTACCGCTTCGTGCGCGGCGATCTGTTCGAGGTACTGGCCCGGGAGAAATTCGACATCGACGTGGTGCTGTGCTTCGGGTTCCTGTATCACACCTACCGGCACACGGAATTGATGTACCGCCTTCACAATCTGGCCCCGCGGCACCTGATCGTCGACACGATGGTCACGCGTGAGACGCAGCGGACCCTCAAAGTGATTCGCGAACGTGACGTCGAGGACATCCGCAGTGCCGCCCAGGATGCCTATTCGGTGCGTCAGGTACTGGTGCTGCGGCCCTCGGTGCCCGCGCTGCGGATGCTACTGCGCTCCTATGGCTTCGAGATCGAATCCATGTACGACTGGAAGGGCAGGCTGAACGGCCGGCCGCCCGTGCCTGGTGTCGACGGCTACGCGAAGGGCACGCGAGTGACCCTGAGGTGCCGCTCCCGCGAACCAGCGATCACAGCCGGATGGGAGCCGGTAGCTGCTCTTCCGACCGCGGCCGGCCCCCGGCCCCACAAGGGCGGGCGCGAATCAGGCCCGACACCGCCACCCACGCAGTCGGCCGGTGACTGGCGCGAGCGGGTCAACAAGATGCTGGCCAAAATCACGGGTTACGAGCTGCGGCGCGCTTCCACCAAGCGTTGACGGTGGCCTGGGACACCGCGATGCAGGAGGACGTCAAACTCCGACTCGTCCCCCACCTTGGCCACACCTCCGGATCGCGAGCAAGGGGAGGACATGACAGTCCTGCTGGAGGCTCGCCCGCACCCAATGCGATTCCAATCCGACCCAGCCGCTCACGGCTCAGGGGTCTGCCCCCGGTCTGGTTGACACTCTGACCTGCGGATCCACAATCGATACTCGCAGCCGGCGTGCGCTTCTTTCTGGGCTACTGGAGTGATGCTGCCGCTATCGCGGCGGAAAGACGCAGATCCGACGTGTTCGGACAGCGGCAGTATGACCAGGGCTACCTGTCGAACAGCTGGAAGATCAGCCCCATCACGCCGGCGAAGAGCACGAATACGAGGAGAAGCGTTAACTCGGCCATTGGACGCTATCTCACTCCACTGCTGTGGAGCCTTCGCCGATGAGCGGTTCGGCCCATGACCGGGCGGTAGATGTCAGCCGGCGTGAACTCGTGGGATCGGGCCGATTCGCTGAGCGTGGTGTTCGTCGCGTCGGGGACCCGCATCCACATGCCGCAAAAGTAGTTCCCCGGAGGACCGCCCGAATCGCCCAAACCGGGGAACCCCAGTACCGCCCCACGCCGGTTGTTGTCGCGCGGATCGGCGATGGGGACTTGGGGTGCTCGCATCAAGCGCGTCGGCAGGCGGCGAAATGACGCACCCATGTCTGTGGTCATCCGATGTCGGTACCGGTGACCGACGCGCTTCGCAGGAACGAACGGATCAGTCCGAGGACTTGACCGACGAGTTCGAGTCGGCCACCTCAAGAGGTCTCCAGCGACCTCGCCGCCACATCCGAACGCCGCATAGGATCCCGTCGTGACGGACTCGATGCACCACTGGCTGCCCGATCACCAGTTCGGTGTGGCCGCGACCCTGTCGCATGCGGATGAGCTGGTCGGTCAGGTCGCCGACCTGCTCTTCGCCTACCAGACGCGGCCCGGTGGAACCTTCGAGCTCGAGGAGCAGCTCGCCTTCCCCAACACGCGGACCGTCGTGACGCACGTGGCCCCGATGCCGCGGAAGGTTCCGCTGCTCGTCGCCGATGCGCTGGTCGCGCTCCGAGCGGCGCTCGAGCACGCTTTGTTCGCGGAGGTCGAGTTCCGCGACGGAACCCTGGACGAGAAGGCAGCGCGCGTGGTCGAGATGCCGGCGTCCCGCAAGGCCGAGGACTTCGAGTCCTGGGCGAAGGCTCGCGTGAAGAACGGCACTGCCTCGCTGCATCCCGGCAGCGACCTGGTGAAGCGGATCGAAGCGCTGCAGCCCTTCAACCGGAAGGACGCCGAAAACCACCCGTTGGCTCGCCTCGTCCTCCACACGAACCATGCGAAGCACCGGACTCCGGCGGTCACGGCGGTCCGCATCGCCGCCATGTACAAGGAGGACCAGATGCCGCGCTCGGTCCGCAGCCTCCCGCCGCGGCCCGAGGTACCGCTGCGGGTGGGAGACGTCATCGCGGAAACCCCGTTCGGCACGCGGGTGCCGATCGCGCTCTTTCCGACGATCGGCATCAACCGGCCCGGCACGGACCGGTGGCCGGTGCTCATGCAGGAGCTCGACGAGATCTCCCATTGGGTCCGCACCCAAGCGGTGCCGGGCATCGTCACCGGCATGGAACCGCCCAAGCCCGACCTGCCGACGCGCTACGACATCGCTGTCGGGCACGTCGACGAGCGCCGCGCGATCTCGGCGGGGTCGACCATGTCAGCAGCCGAACGGCATAGGCAGCGCTTGGGCGCGGCGTCGGTCCGGATCGACATGGTCGACACGCTCGGCCAGATGGACGGCTCCCCGAGTGCCGAGCAGATCGCGGGGTGGCTGGACCACCTGACCGACGAAGAGGTGATCGAGCGGATGTCCCGGCTGAAGCCGACCCACACCTACAACCCCGACATCGTGCTGCGCAACTTCGAGGTTCTGAAGGGCATGCGCGACGAGGCCGTAGCGTTCGGGGCGGACGAGGCAGCAGGCGACTGAGCGGCGGAGCAGGCTGCGGCCTTTCGACCCCAGGCACCCCTCCACTCGGTCAGCCCTTCGAGGTCCGGTGGGAGGGGTGTACCCGCACATCTGCGATCTGCTCCAGCTCCTCAAGCGACAAAAAGTAGTCGTTGCGGTGGACTCCCCGCTTGCGGCTGTCCATGATGCAGCGGAACTCGGAGAGCATCCGCAGGTAGGTGTCGAGCATGGGCATGTGCTGCCCGTCCGTGGTGGAACGCCTCAATGATGCTGATGGAACGAGGGCTCAGACCGCGGTGCTGTCCACCGAGCCCGTTCGGGGTCCTGCGACGGCTGGCGGTCTTCACCTCGCTCGGGTTCACTGCCGAGAGGTACCAGGCCACGCACCGGGAGATCACGTTCACTGGGACTCGGGTCGTGGCCGACCTCCCACTCGTCTGAACCTAGACCGGTGCAGAGTGTTGGTCTCGGCGTTGCGACCCGAGTCGCGGTCGGCCTTGGGCCTAGATCCTGTCTAGTTCGTCGTCGCGGACTTGTAGGCGGATGGCCCCATGGGTCCTGTGGTGTCGGGTCCGGTGAGCCAGTTCTGGGAGCCGTGTTGGCCCCAGGCGCCGCCGTAGCCGCAGCGAAGCTTGGCCGAAGGCAAGGGTGCTCCTCGCCGGCAGGCCGCGTGGTCTGCTTCTCGGCCGAACCAGGCCTGGGTGCTCACGTCAATGACTCTGTCGCGAGTGACCCACACGGGTCCGTCATCGGAGCGGTAGTCGCACACCACCGGTGCTGGCCCTACGCAGGTCTTTCCGACTACAGGGTAAGTGCCGTGGCCCTGGAGCGCCGAGTACCCCAATGGGGAGAGCCCGTTCGTGCCCACGAACCGGCCACCCTGCGGCGCGGCGTAGATCTTCGTCGGGTAGGGCTCGTACTGGACAGGGAAGTGGTGGGCGACGTAGCCGACCGCGCTGGGCACGAGCCTGCTGTTCAGGTCCAAGACGATGCGTTCCCAGTCGCCTTCGTGCATCAGCGGTCCAGCTTCTTTCCCCCGGAGCATGGCGCGGGACGCTCCATAGAACAGCCAGTACACGACCTTGTCCTTGGACTCTTGGACGTACACCGGCCAGTTCCCCGCGTCCCCGGAACGGAGACCCTTGGCAGGGTCGAGCGCAAACCCGTCGCTCGATTTCCCCCCTACCAGAAGCGACGCGACGTTCCTCTGGTCCCAGGGCCGCACGAGGTCATCGGTTGCCACCTTCCTAGGTTTTCCGTCGGAGGGAACGAGCGTCTGGTTCACGGTGTAGCTGCCGTTGCCCAGCGCGGCGGCCTTCACGTCCGTCTCCACGGTCGTGAGCTTGCCGCCCTTCTTGATGCCGCGGTACTTCAGCGTCGAGCCGTTGATGAACCGCTGGGTCGACATCGGCTTGTACGGATCTCCTGGGTACAGGCCCACGGTCGGTGCGTAGTCACGCACCGGGTCTCCGGAGATCCAGAGCTTCAGCCCGTTGGCTGCCTGCGCGCCACACGGGTCGACGGCGGTGACGGTAGCGACCCGGTCCTCCCCGCTGCCGCTGGTGTCCCACTGGTGTGCGACCATCTCGGCGGTCGTCTGCTCGGTGCCGTGTGAGTCGACGAACCGCCACACCCAGGTCAGGTTCTGACCCTCCGGGTCGGACCCGGTAGCCGAGTAGCTAACCCCGACCCTCGGGTCGGTCTGGTCCTGACCTTGTCGCCAGTTCAACGGGTCTGCCGACACCTCGACGTCGGTGGGTGGCTGGTTCCCGGCACAACCCGCCTCCAGGTCCCACTCCGGGGTCGGACAGTCCGGGTCGTCCATGTCGGTGAGGAGGTCTCCGTCGTCGTCGGCGCCGTTGTCGCACTGGGTCGTGCCGTGCTCGTCGTCATCGGCGGGACCGGCGCACCCTGGATCCCCGGTGTCCGCGACCCCGTCTCCGTCGTCGTCCGCGCCGTTGTCGCACTGGGTGGTGCCGTGTTCGTTGTCATCGGTGGGGCTGCTGCATCCGGGATCCTGGCTGTCCGCGACCCCGTCGCCGTCGTTGTCGAGACCGTCGTTGCATGCAGTGACCACATCGTCGGAGGGGTTCAACCGGTCGGTGCCGGCGTCGAACTCGAGACAGTCCCCTACCCCGCCGCCGTCGGTGTCGACGCTCAGGTCACAGTCGACCCGGCGCAAGCTCCACTTGGTGGAGCCCCCCAGGGACGCGTCACCCTCGACGAACTCGCCCTCGAGGTACACCGAGTTCTCGTCGCCGGGTGCGACGCCGTTGGGGCTGGGACCGGGCGCTGAGGATGGCGTGATGGAGTCATTGATGACCGCTCCGGTGCACGGGTCGAAGAGGCGACCGACGACATCGACGGGAACGATCGTGAGGCTGGCGGAGATCGTGTAGCCGCCGAGCTCGGCCGCGTAGACCGCATCCAGTTCCGCACCGCTGTCAGCCGCCGTGCCGTCGTAGAACGTCCAGCTCTGAAGCCCGGCGCAGGGTTCGCCGGCGAACGACTTCACGCTGTAGTGGACTTTGCCGGTCCAAGTCGCCTGGTTGGTGAACGCGGCATCGGGCCCGAGCTCGTAGGTCGTCTCATGCCAGTACTCGACCTCGGCCGAGGGCTGCTGCCAGGTCTTGACCGTGAGTGTCCCGACCCACTGCACCGGCTTGTCGAAGGCGGCCGCGGGTTCCTGACCGACCACGGTGACGGTGAGCCCGCACAGCATCGCCAGCGCGATCCCGGGGACTGCCCCGGCGCGCATCCGACGAACTGGCCACCGTGACACCCGCTTGAACGAGACGCGACAACCGAACACGACCGACCCCCCTGTGGCGGGCCGACCGGCCCCGCGCGTGGGTTCGGTTCCGAGGTCGACTGCGCCGACCGATCCTCGCGTGTACGGCGAGTGTAGGTGCGGGCCTCGGCTCGGAACGCCACCCAATTTGGTGATTCGCGGCTCGGCTCAACATCGACGCGGCCGGCGGCTCGATCGGACTCGTGTGGTGACCCATTCTGGGCGGTGTGGGTCGGGGTTGATGATGCCGAACACCGCATCCGGGCGCTGCGTCCGATGGAGACGTTGCAGCCTCGATTGGGTCCTACGAACATCAACGTCAAGTCTCCGAACGCGGCGGCTCACCGTGGCTACGCGGTCAAGGCCCGCGTGTTCGCATCCACCTGCCTGCCGAACGCTCAGGTCGTGCCGCGCATCGCGAGGGTCGGCACCAGCAGCACGCCCGGCCCGACGACGGGCGGATGCGCGAGCAGCCCCGCGAGCGCCGTGACGATCTCGACGGCAACGTCCTCGAGCGGTTGACGCACCGAGGTGAGGCCGGGCGGGACGACCTGCGCGACCTGGGAGTCGTCGAACCCGACGACCGCGACGTCCCGGCCGGCGCGCAGGCCGCGGTCGGCCAGCGTGTGCAGGACGCCCATCGCGAGCGTGTCGGAGGCGCACACGAACGCCGACGGCTGGGCCTCGTCGAGCAGCACCGCGCTGGCCTCGCGGCCGCTCGCCACGGTGTCCTCGACCCGGGACGCGAGCCCGGTGGTCGCCAGCCCGCGCGCGTGCAGCGCCCGGCTCCAACCGGACCGGCGGTCCTCGCCGATCCAGGAGTCCTTGCGCCAGCCGATCCAGGCGATCCGACGGTGACCCCGCTCGAGCAGGTGTGTGGTCGCGAGCTCGGTGCCGGCGGCGCCGTCGACGTCGACCCAGGGGTGGCGCGCGTCCGGGTTGTCCCACGGCCGGCCGAAGGCGACGAACGGCGCGCGCCGCTCCTCGAGCCAGGCGGCCTGCGGGTTGCCGAGGTAGGTGTCGGTGACGACGAACGCGTCGACCGCGGTCGAGCGCAGCAGGCCCTGGTAGCCCGCGATCGGGTCGACGGCGTCGCCCGCGAACAGCAGCACGTGGTAGCCGACGTCGCGCGAGGTCTCGACCAGCGAGTGCACGAACCGGTCCATGGTGGCGTTGGCGGTGCCCTCCTGGACGGGGCTGAACCGCATGCCGATCAGGTGCGAGGATCGGGTGCGCAGGTTGCGGGCCGCACGGTTCGGCGAGTAGCCGAGCTCGTCGATCGCCTCCTGCACCCGGGCCAGGGTGTCAGCGCGCAGCAGGTCCGGGTTGTTGACGGCGTTCGAGACGGTCTGCCGAGAGACGCCGGCGCGCTCGGCGACGTCCGCCAGGGTCGGCGGGACGGGCGGACGGCCCATGGTGCTTCTGGACAACCCCACCTCCTCGACGTGCTGGGATCGCCTTGATCGTTCAAATCACACCATAGGGCACTCGGTCCGGGACCGGCCGCGACACCTCCCCACACGTGTCGGTGCCGCCCTCTAGCGTTCCTCCCATGCCGAAGTCCCCCCGTCCCGCGTTCCGTTGCTCCGAGTGCGGCTGGGAGGCCGCCAAGTGGGTCGGCCGCTGCGGCGAGTGCCAGGCCTGGGGCTCGGTCGCCGAGGCCGCGTCCGAGCCCGCCGGTCGCACGTCGGCCAGCCCGGTCACCCGGCCGGCCGTGCCGATCGGCCAGGTCTCGGTCGAGGACTCCACGTTCCGCAGCAGCGGCGTGCCCGAGCTCGACCGGGTGCTCGGCGGCGGGCTGGTGCCCGGTGCCGCGATCCTGCTCGCCGGCGAGCCCGGCGTCGGCAAGAGCACCCTGCTGCTCGAGGTGGCCGCCCAGACCGCGCGACACAAGCGCCGCACTCTGTACGTCACCGGCGAGGAGTCCGCCTCCCAGGTCCGGCTGCGCGCCGACCGCACCGGCGGCGTCCACGACGAGCTGTACCTCGCCGCCGAGACCGACCTCGGCGCCGTGCTCACCCACATCGAGCAGGTCCGGCCGGCGCTGCTGGTCGTCGACTCGATCCAGACCATCGGCGCCTCGGGCATCGACGGGGTGCCCGGCGGGGTCACCCAGGTCAAGGAGGTCGCGGCCGCGCTGATCCGGGTCGCCAAGACCCGCAACATCACCACCGTGATCGTCGGGCACGTCACCAAGGACGGCTCGATCGCCGGCCCGCGGGTGCTCGAGCACGTCGTCGACGTGGTGCTGCACTTCGAGGGCGACCGCGACTCCCGGTTCCGCATGGTCCGAGCGATGAAGAACCGCTTCGGCCCGGTCGACGAGGTCGGCTGCTTCGACCTCGGCGCCGACGGCATCACCGCGGTCACCGACCCGACCGGCCTGTTCGTCGAGAACCACCACGCGATGGTCCCCGGCACCTGCGTCGCGGTGACCATGGAGGGCCGCCGGCCGATGCTGGCCGAGGTCCAGGCGCTGGTCACCCACAGCGCCGCGGAGCGGCCCCGTCGTACGACCTCGGGGCTGGACTCCTCGCGCGTGGCGATGGTGATGGCGGTGCTCCAGCAGCACTGCCAGGTCCGGCTGCACACCCTCGACGTGTTCGCCTCGACCGTCGGCGGCGCCCGGGTTGTCGAGCCGGCCAGCGACCTGGCGGTCGCGGTCGCGCTCACCTCGGCCAGCCGCGGCGTCCCGGCACCCAAGGGCGTGGTCGCGATGGGCGAGATCGGCCTCTCCGGCGAGCTGCGCCGGGTGCGCGACCTGCCGCTGCGGCTCGCCGAGGCGGCGCGGCTCGGCTTCCAGCTCGCCGTGGTGCCCACCGAGGCCGGCCGCCCGGCCGCGCGCTCACCCGAGTCGTGGACCGTCGACGGGATGCGCGTCCTCGACGTGCCCGACGTCCGGTCCGCGCTGCGGCTGCTGCACCTGCTGGATTCCGCGCATCAGAAGCCGCGCGCGGTCGAGGTGGCGACGCCCTAGACTGCGTGGCAGCGGCCGAGGTGAGCCGCGCTCACAGGGGAGGAAACCTCGAGGTGGCCACGGATCGCTCGGACGAGACGCTGCGCCTGCGCGCGACACTCGCCACCATCGCCCCCGGCACGCCGCTGCGCGACGGGTTCGAGCGGATCCTCCGCGGCCGCACCGGCGCGCTGATCGTGCTCGGCCACGACAAGGTCGTCGAGCTCGATCGCGACCGGCGGCTTCACCCTCGACGTCCCGTTCACCGCCACCGGCCTGCGCGAGCTGGCCAAGATGGACGGCGCGATCATCGTCGACAAGGACGTCACCCGGATCCTGCGCGCGGCCGTGCACCTGATGCCCGACCACACCATCCCGTCCGACGAGACCGGCACCCGGCACCGCACCGCCGACCGGGTCGCCCGGCAGACCGGCTTCCCGGTCATCTCGGTGTCGCAGTCGATGCAGATCATCGCGGCGTACGTCGGCGCGACCCGGCACGTGCTCGAGGACTCCGGCCAGATCCTGTCCCGCGCGAACCAGGCGCTCGCCACCCTGGAGCGCTACAAGCTCCGCCTCGACGAGGTGTCCAGCACCCTGTCCGCGCTGGAGATCGAGGACCTGGTGACGGTCCGCGACGTGGCCGTGGTGGCCCAGCGGCTGGAGATGGTGACCCGGATCGCGAGCGAGATCGAGGACTACGTCCTCGAGCTCGGCACCGACGGCCGGCTGCTCTCCCTCCAGCTCGAGGAGCTGGTCACCGGCGTCGACACCGAGCGCGAGCTGGTGATCCGCGACTACCTGCCGGCCGGCCGCCGCTCGAAGACCCCCGAGGCACTGCTGAACCGGCTGGAGTCGCTGTCGTCGACCGAGCTGGTCGACCCGGCGGCCGCCGCCCGCGCCCTCGGGCTCGGCAACGGCGAGCACCTCGACGGCGCGGTTGCCCCGCGCGGCTACCGGCTGCTGGCGAAGGTGCCCCGGCTGCCTCCCACGGTGGTCGACCGGCTGGTCGACCACTTCGGCACCCTGCAGAAGCTGCTCTCCGCCGGGGTCGACGACCTCCAGGCCGTCGACGGCGTCGGCGAGCTGCGGGCCCGCAGCGTGCGCGAAGGGCTGTCCCGGCTCGCCGAGTCGACGATCCTGGAACGCTACGTCTAGTCGGGCTCGACCGCGCCGGACGGGCTGTTCGACGGCTTCGTCACCGGCCGCCCGGTGGCGGACTGGGTCGGGGTCGGCTGCACAGTCCGGGTGATCGTCGCGGGCGTCGGCCGCACCAGCTCGAACTGCACGTCGGACGGCTCGCCGCCGAGCGCCGCCGCGGTGACGTGGTACCAACCCATCCACGCCCAGTCGGTCCGCGGCGAGCAGGTGTCGTCGGAGCGTTTGGCACCCCACGTCACGCCGACGTTGGTGGTGACCGCCTTGCGGACCACGACCTCGCGGACCGGGATCGCCTTCGGGCAGTCCCGGCTCGACCAGATGTCGTCGTCACCCGAGGTGATCGAGACCGCGAGGGTGTCCGGGCCGACCCGCCAGGTGCAGGCCTCGGCCACCATCGTGCGCAGCTGGAGGACCACCAGCACGTCACGGCCGGCGACGGCGTTCTTCACCAGCGGAGTGACCGCGACGTCCGAGCCGGTGCACTCGCCGGTCGGCGCCGCCAGCGTCGGCGTGGGGTCCGGCTCGTTCGTCTTCTTCGGCTTCTTGCCCTGCTTGCGCGCGTTCTCGCTCGGCGTGCTCGACTCGTCGACGGACGGCGACGCCGAGGTCGACGTCTCCGAGGCGAGCTGGGCCGTCTGGTCGTCGCCGGACGACGCGTCGCTGCCGTTGCCGAGCAGCCGGGCGATGCCGAACACCAGCAGCAGCGCGGTGCCGAGCACCAGCATCCGACGCACCCAGTAGACGCGCGCCGGTAACGGGCCACGAGTCAGGGCAGGCATAGCGACACGCTAGTCACGGCCCGGGCTCTGATGGTGGTGCCACTCCGGCGAGAATGGCGCCGACATGAGCCTGCTCCACGAACCCGTGCTCCGGTGGTACGACGCGCACGCCCGCGACCTGCCGTGGCGGCGCCCCGACGCCTCGCCGTGGTCGGTGATGGTCTCGGAGTTCATGCTCCAGCAGACGCCGGTGGCGCGGGTGCTGCCGGTCCACGAGCAGTGGCTCACGCGCTGGCCGACGCCCGCCGACCTGGCCGCCGAGCCGACCGGCGAGGCGGTGCGGGCGTGGGGCCGGCTCGGCTACCCGCGCCGGGCGCTGCGGCTGCACGCGGCCGCCGTCGCGATCGTCGACCGGCACGACGGCGAGGTGCCTCCGGCGTACGACGACCTGCTGGCGCTGCCCGGGGTCGGCGACTACACGGCTGCCGCGATCGCGACGTTCGCGTACGGCCGGCGCCACGTCGTGCTCGACACCAACGTGCGCCGGGTGTTCGCGCGAGCAGTCCAGGGCGTCGAGTTCCCGCCGGCGTCGGTCACGATGGCCGAGCGCGAGGTCGCGCTGGAGCTGCTGCCCGAGGACGTGCCGACCGCGGCGACCTGGTCGGTCGCCGTGATGGAGCTGGGCGCCCTGGTCTGCACGGCCGCGAACCCGCGCTGCACCGCGCTGCCCGGTCGCCGACCTCTGCGCCTGGCGCGCGGCCGGCCACCCGGCGTACGACGGGCCGCCCCGCAAGGTGCAGACCTGGGCCGGCACCGACCGGCAGTGCCGCGGCCGGCTGCTCGCCGTGCTGCGCGACAGCGACGGACCGGTCCACCGCAGCCGGCTCGACGCCGCGTGGTCGGACGAGACCCAGCGGGTCCGCTGCCTGGCGTCACTGGTCGAGGACGCCCTGGTCGACCCACGCCGGCCCGGACACCTACGACGCCCTGCCCTGACCTGACGCGCGCATGACGTCGGCGTGCCATCGTGCCGACCCGGTAGGCTGCTCGGCGCCAGCGCCGACCCGGCGCTGCGCTTGCCGATCAGCGTCGGTCGCCGGTCGGCCTTGGGCACGTCCGACGGCGCTCGCTCGGCTGTCGTCGGGGCCCTCGACCGCTGCGGACGCGTCGCGACGTCGACCGATGACCTCGGCCGTCTCGAACGGCGGCAGGTCGGGCAGCTCGCCGATCTTCTGGCCGTGGAACGTGAACGTCGCCGTCGGGCCCTCGCCCTCGACGTCGACCAGCACGATCTGGCCGGGGCCGACCTCGCCGTACAGCATCTTCTCGGCGAGCACGTCCTCGATCTCGCGCTGGATCGTGCGGCGCAGCGGCCGGGCGCCCAGGACCGGGTCGAAGCCCCGCTCGGCGAGCAGGTTCTTCGCGGCCTGGGTGAGCTCGATCCGCATGTCGCGGTCGCGCATCCGCAGCTCGACCGAGGCGATCATGTTGTCGACCATGTGGACGATCTGCTCCTGCGACAGCGGCGGGAACACGATGATCTCGTCGACACGGTTGAGGAACTCGGGCCGGAAGTGCTGCTTGAGCTCGTCCGAGACCTTGGCCTTCATCCGGTCGTAGGAACCGGCCGAGTCGCCGCCCTGCTGGAAGCCGAGGTTGATGCCCTTGGCGATGTCGCGGGTGCCGAGGTTGGTGGTCATGATGATGACGGTGTTCTTGAAGTCGACCACCCGGCCCTGCGAGTCGGTCAGGCGACCTTCCTCCAGGATCTGCAGCAGGCTGTTGAAGATGTCCGGGTGCGCCTTCTCGACCTCGTCGAAGAGCACGACGGAGAACGGCTTGCGGCGCACCTTCTCGGTGAGCTGGCCGCCCTCTTCGTAGCCGACGTAGCCCGGAGGCGAGCCGAACAGCCGCGAGACGGTGTGCTTCTCGCCGAACTCCGACATGTCGAGCTGGATCAGCGAGTCCTCGTCGCCGAACAGGAACTCGGCGAGCGTCTTGGACAGCCAGGTCTTACCGACACCGGACGGGCCGGCGAAGATGAACGAGCCGCCGGGACGCTTCGGGTCCTTCAGGCCGGCACGGGTACGACGGATCGCCCGGCGAGAGCGCCTTGACGGCCTCGTCCTGGCCGATGACCCGCTTGTGCAGCTCGTCCTCCATCTTGAGCAGCCGGGTCGACTCCTCCTCGGAGAGCTTCACGATCGGGATGCCGGTGGCGACCGCGAGGACCTCGGCGATCAGCTCCTCGTCGACCTCCGCGACCTCGTCCATGTCGCCCGCGCGCCACTGCTTCTCGCGCTCGGACTTCTTCAGGATCAGCTGCTTCTCCTCGTCGCGGAGACGGGCGGCGGCCTCGAAGTCCTGGCCGTCGATCGCGGCCTCCTTGCGCTGGCGCACCTCGCCGATCTTGTCGTCGTACTCGCGCAGGTCGGCGGGCGCCGTCATCCGGCGGATCCGCAGCCGCGAGCCGGCCTCGTCGATCAGGTCGATGGCCTTGTCCGGCAGGAACCGGTCGGAGATGTAGCGGTCGGCCAGCGTCGCCGCCGAGACCAGCGCCTCGTCGGTGATGGTCACCCGGTGGTGCGCCTCGTAGCGGTCGCGCAGGCCCTTGAGCATCTCGATCGTGTGCGCGATCGACGGCTCGGCGACCTGGATCGGCTGGAAGCGGCGCTCCAGCGCGGCGTCCTTCTCGAGGTACTTGCGGTACTCGTCGAGCGTGGTCGCGCCGATGGTCTGCAGCTCGCCGCGGGCCAGCATCGGCTTGAGGATGCTGGCGGCGTCGATGGCGCCCTCGGCCGCGCCGGCGCCGACGAGGGTGTGGATCTCGTCGATGAACAGCACGATGTCGCCGCGGGTGCGGATCTCCTTGAGCACCTTCTTCAGGCGCTCCTCGAAGTCACCGCGGTAGCGCGAACCGGCCACCAGCGCACCCAGGTCGAGCGTGTAGATCTGCTTGTCCTTGAGCGTCTCGGGCACGTTGCCCTTGACGATGTCCTGGGCCAGGCCCTCGACGATCGTCGTCTTGCCGACGCCGGGCTCACCGATCAGGACCGGGTTGTTCTTCGTACGGCGGGACAGGATCTGCATGACCCGCTCGATCTCCTGCTCCCGGCCGATGACCGGGTCCAGCTTGCCCTCGCGGGCGTCCTGGGTGAGGTTGCGACCGAACTGGTCGAGCACCAGCGAGGACGACGGCGCGTCGCTGCCGGCGGCGCCGGCCGCCGCGGCCGAGCCGGACGACTCCTTGCCCTGGAAGCCGGAGAGCAGCTGGATGACCTGCTGGCGGACCCGGTTGAGGTCGGCGCCGAGCTTCTGCAGCACCTGGGCGGCGACGCCCTCACCCTCGCGGATCAGGCCGAGCAGGATGTGCTCGGTGCCGATGTAGGAGTGGCCGAGCTGCAGCGCCTCGCGCAGGGACAGCTCGAGCACCTTCTTGGCGCGCGGCGTGAACGGGATGTGCCCGCTCGGCGCCTGCTGGCCCTGGCCGATGATCTCCTCGACCTGGGCGCGCACGGCCTCCAGCGAGATGTCGAGGCTCTCGAGCGCCTTCGCGGCGACGCCCTCGCCCTCGTGGATGAGGCCGAGCAGGATGTGCTCGGTCCCGATGTAGTTGTGGGAGAGCATGCGGGCCTCTTCCTGGGCCAGCACGACCACCCGGCGGGCTCGGTCTGTGAACCGCTCGAACATGCGCATCGCTCCTGAAGCATCTGGGGGGCTACGAAGAGAACTAACCCCGCCGACAGCCTACGCGTTCCCTCGAATCAGCCCAGTGCGGTCCGCTGAGAGCGAACACGCCGAGTCGGCGCAGTTGTCACACCCAGAAACGCCGAGTCGGCGCAGTTCTCGTGAGAACTGCGCCGAGTCGGCGGAAAGCTGCGTCAGTGCGCCTTGGCGAACGCCGCGCGGACCTCGGCCGAGACCCGGCCCCGGTCGGGGACGTCGTGGCCGTTGGAGCGGGCCCAGTCGCGGATCTCCTTGGCGCTGGTGCCGTCGCCGGCCGACGCGGCCGACTTCCGGCCGCGGCGCGGGGCCGAGCCGACCTTGCGGCCGTGGCCGACGTACCCGGCCAGCGCGTCGCGCAGCTTGGCGGCGTTCTTGTCGTTGAGATCGATTTCGTACGTCGTGCCGTCGAGACCGAAGGTGACGGTCTCGGTCGCCTCGCTACCGTCGAGGTCGTCGACGAGAACGATGTTGACCTTCTGGGCCATTTCGTGACCTCACTCGCTGCATTCGGGAATGAATTGAATTCGTCCGTCATCATGCCACGGCTATCCGGCAGCGTCGGCAATGTGCAACGAACGCCACACCAATTCGATTAGCGGTTCCGCTCGAATACGAGCTCCAGGCCGCGCAGCGTCAGCCACGGCGCGTGGTCGGTGAACACCGGCACTCGTCGATCACCAGCGGGGCCAGGTAACCGGTGGCGATCACGCGTACGTCGCCGGTCTCGGCGCCGAGCTCCTCGATCATCCGGGCGACAATTCCCTCGACCTGGCGGCGACGCCGAAAACCATTCCCGACTGGAGCGCCTCGACGGTGTTCTTCGCAATCACCGAGCGCGGCCGCAGCAATTCGACCTTGCGCAGCTGGGCGCCGCGACGACCGAGCGCCTCGAGCGAGATCTCGATTCCGGGCGCAATTGCGCCGCCGACGTACTGCCCCTGCGCGCTGACCACGTCGAACGTCGTCGCGGTGCCGCCGAAGTCGACCACGATCGCCGGGCCGCCGTACTCGTGGACCGCGGCGAGCGCGTTGATGATCCGGTCGGTGCCGACCTCGCGCGGGTTGTCCATCAGCACCGGCACGCCGGTGCGCACGCCGGGCTCGACGACCAGGCAGGGCACGTCGGCGAAGTGCCGGACCAGCATGTCGCGCCACTCGTGCAGCACCGCCGGCACGGTCGCGCAGACCGCGATGCCGTCGACGTCGTCGAGCGGAGGGCAGACAGGACGCCGCGAAGTGCCGGACCAGCATGTCGCGCCACTCGTGCAGCACCGCCGGCACGGTGGCGCAGACCGCGATGCCGTCGACGTCGTCGACGGCCGGCCCGAGCAGTCCGCGCAGCAGCACGGCCCACTCGTCGGCGGTGCGCCGCTCGTCGGTGGCGACCCGCCAGTCGGCGCTGACCTCTCCGTCGGTGAGCAGGCCGAGCATGCGTGTGGCTGTTGCCGATGTCGGCGGCGAGGAGGGCCATCAGCCCTCCCAGAGGTCCAGGCCGAGGTCGAAGACCTTCACCGAGTGGGTGAGCGCGCCGACCGAGATGAAGTCGACGCCGGTCTCGCGCGACCTCGCGGGCGCGGTCGAGGGTGAGCCCGCCGGAGGCCTCGAGGGTGGCCCGGCCGGCGGTGATCCGGACCGCCTCGGCCATCGTCGCCGCGTCCATGTTGTCGAGCAGGATCTCGGTGCAGCCGACGTCGAGCAGCTCGCGCAGCTGGTCGAGGTCGGTGACCTCCACCTCGACGCGGAGGTCCGGGTAGGCGTCGCGGACGGCGCGGTACGCCGGCACCACGCCCCCGGCGGCGACCACGTGGTTGTCCTTGACCATCGCCCGGTCGCTGAGGCTGAAGCGGTGGTTGACGCCGCCGCCGCAGCGCACGGCGTACTTCTGCAGCGCGCGGTACGTCGGCAGCGTCTTGCGGGTGTCGAGCACCCGGGCGCTGGTGCCGTCGAGCGCGGCCACCCAGGCGGCGGTCGCGGTCGCGACGCCGGAGAGGTGGCTGGCGTAGTTGAGCGCGGTGCGCTCGGCGGTGAGCAGGCCCGCGGGTCGGGCCGGACACCCGCATCACGACGTCGCCGGCGCGCGACCCGGGTGCCGTCGGGGACCCGGTCGGTGACGGTGACGGTGTCGCCCATGACCTCGTGGAAGACCAGCGCGGCGACGCCGAGCCCGGCGACCACCCCGGCCTCGCGGGCGGCGAAGACCCCGCTCCCCTGCGCGTCGGCGGCGATCGTGGCCAGCGACGTGACGTCGCCCGCCGGGCAGGTCCTCGGCGAGCGCCGCGACGACCTGGGCGCGGATCGCCTCCGGGTCGAGGCCGGCGGCGCGCAGCTCGTCGTCGTACGGCGGTCATGCGTCCGTCCGCGCGGTGCGGCACGAACTCCAGCGTGGTCGCGCCGTCGTCCATCACGACGTCGAGGTGGCCGGCGAAGTGGTCGTCGTCGCGCTCGGGGAAGTCCTCGCGCCAGTGCGAGCCGCGGGTCTCCTCGCGCAGCGCGGCGGCGTCGGCGAGCGCGAGCGCTGAGGGTGAGCAGGTTGGTGGTCTCCCACGACTGCTGGTCGACCACCTCGGCGGCGACCCCGGCCAGCTTGTCGAGCAGCCCGGCCGCGTCGGCCAGGCCGTCGGCGCTGCGCAGCACGCCGACCCGCGAGGTCATCACCTCCTGCAGGTCGCGGCGCAGCGCCGCCGGGCACCAGGCCCGGCGGTGCGGCGCGTCGGCCGCCGGCGGCAGCAGCGGGCGCAGCTCGCCGGGCAGCACCGGGCGATCCGGCGGGAGAAGACCAGGCCCTCGAGCAGCGAGTTGGACGCGAGCCGGTTGGCGCCGTGCACGCCGGAGCAGGCGACCTCGCCGGTGGCGTAGAGCCCGGGCACGTTGCTGCGGCCCCACAGGTCGGTGCGCACCCCGCCCGAGGCGTAGTGGCAGGCCGGGGCGACCGGGATCAGGTCGGTGACCGGGTCGACGCCGTGGCTGCGGCAGGTCGCGAGGATCGTCGGGAAGCGCCGCTCCCAGAACTCGGCGCCCAGGTGCCGCGCGTCGAGCCACATGTGCGGGTGGCCGGTCTCGTTCATCCGGCGGGTGATCGCCTTGGCGACGACGTCGCGCGGCGCCAGGTCGGCGAGCTCGTGGACGCCCTGCATGAACCGGTTGCCCTCGAAGTCGACGAGGAACGCGCCCTCGCCGCGCACCGCCTCGGAGATCAGCGGCTGCTGGCCGCGGGAGTCCGGGCCGAGGTACATCACGGTCGGGTGGAACTGCACGAACTCCAGGTCGCGCAGCACGGCGCCGGCGCGCAGCGCGACCGCCATCCCGTCGCCGGTGGAGACCGCTGGGTTGGTGGTCTGGGAGAACACCTGGCCGAGCCCGCCGCTGGCGAGCACGACCGCGCGGCAGTGCACGGCGCCGACGCCGTCGCGCTGGCCCTCGCCCATCACGTGCAGGGTGAGCCCGGCGACGCCGCCGTCCTCGGCGAGCAGCAGGTCGACGGCGAGCGCGTGCTGGATGACCTCGATCTCGGGCGCCTGCTCGATCGCCGCGATCAGCGCCCGCTGGATCTCCGCGCCGGTGGCGTCGCCGCCGGCGTGCGCGATCCGGTCGCGGTGGTGGCCGCCCTCGCGGGTCAGCGAGAGCTCGCCGTCGGGGTCGTGGTCGAAGTTCGTGCCGAGCGCGATCAGCTCGCGGACCGCCTCCGGGCCCTCGGTCACCAGCACTCGTACGGCGTCCGGGTCGCACGCGCCGGCGCCCGCGACCAGGGTGTCGACCTCGTGCTGCTCCGGGGTGTCCCCCGGGCCGAGCGCGGCGGCGATGCCGCCCTGCGCCCACTGCGTCGAGCCGGCCGCGAGCACGTCCTTGGTGACCACCAGGACCTTGTCGACCTGCCCGCGCAGCCGCAGCGCGGCGGTCAGCCCGGCGATGCCGGAGCCGATCACGACGACGTCGGCCGTGGTCGTCCAGCCGGGCTCGGGTGCGACCAGGCGACCGGGGACGCGACGTACGGGTGCGGACATCGTGGGCAGGCTAACGCTTGGCCAGCTGGTCGCCGCGGACCAGTCCGGAGCCCGCGAGCGCCTCGGCCGGGTCGAACCCGGTGGCGCAGGATCTTGTTGTCGGCGTCGACGAACACCACGTGCGGCTGGAAGTCCCGCGCCTCGGCGGTCTCCATCTGGCCGTAGCCGATCAGGATCACCAGGTCACCGGGGTGCACCAGCCGGGCCGCGGCGCCGTTGATGCCGATCACGCCGGAGCCGCGCTCGCCGGCGATCGTGTAGGTCTCCAGCCGGGCGCCGTTGGTGATGTCGACGATGTGCACCAGCTCGCCGGGCAGCAGGTCGGCGGCGTCGAGGAGGTCCTCGTCGACGGTCACCGACCCGACGTAGTGCAGGTCGGCCTGGGTGACCGTGGCGCGGTGGATCTTGCTCTTCATCATCGTGCGCAGCATCAGGAGGCTCCTTCCCGCGGCGCCACGGGATCCCCGAGGACGAGCGGCAGGTTGTCGATCAGTCGGGTGGTGCCGACCCGGGCGGCGATCAGGATCCGGGCCTCGGTGCCCGGGGGTACGGCGGCGGGCAGGTCGCCGAGGTCGGGTCGGTGATCACGAGGTAGTCGAGGTCGACGCCGGTCGCGGCACGCAGCTCGGCGCGGGCCGCGTCGAGCGCGACGTCGGCGCCGTAGTGGGCGACCTCCTGGGCGGCGCAGCAGGGCGCGGCTCAGCGCGGCCGCCTGCCGGCGCTGCTCGTCGTCGAGGTAGCGGTTGCGGCTGGACAGCGCCAGGCCGTCGGGCTCGCGGACGGTCTCGGCGCCGACGACCTCGACCGCCATGTTGAGGTCGAGCACCATCCGGCGGATCAGCGCGAGCTGCTGGTAGTCCTTCTGGCCGAAGACCGCGACGTCGGGCCGCACCATCCCGAACAGCTTCGCGACGACGGTCAGCACGCCGCGGAAGTGGCCGGGCCGGGTCTTGCCCTCGAGCACCTTGGCGAGCGGGCCGGGCTTGACGTGACCTGCGGGTCGCCGCCGGGGTAGACCTCGTCGACGCTCGGGGCGAAGACGATGTCGACGCCCTCGCGCTCGCAGACCTCGAGGTCCTCGTCGAGGGTGCGCGGGTAGCGGTCGAGGTCCTCGCCGGCGCCGAACTGCAGCGGGTTGACGAAGATCGAGACCACGACCGGGCCACTCGCCCATCTCGGCGACGCGCTCGCGGGCGACGCGGATCAGGCTGGCGTGCCCCTCGTGCAGGGCGCCCATGGTCGGCACCAGGCCGACCCGGCGACCGTCGGCGCGGGCCGCGGACGAGCAGCGCGGCGAGCTCCTCGCGGGTGTGCGCGAGGACGGGCGTGGCGGTCATCGCCGGCGGTCGACCGGGGTGCTGGTGCGGCGGTCGCGCTCGGCCTCGTCGAGGACCCGCAGGATCGCCGCGGCGCGGATCGGCAGCACCCGGCCGTCGGTCACCACGCGGTCGAGGGTGTCGCGCGCGAGCGCGACGTACGACGGGAGCGTGTGCGGCGCGTTGACGGCGATGTCGGCGAGGTGGGCGCGGACGGTGTTGACGTCGCCGCGCACGATCGGGCCGGTGAGCGCGGCGTCGCCGTGCTCGAGGGCGTTGTCGAGCGCGGCGGTGAGCAGCGGGCGCAGGGTGCCGGCGGGGTCGTCGGCATCCGGCGGCGGCGAGCAGCTCCATCGCCTGGGTGACCAGGGTGACCAGGTGGTTGGCGCCGTGCGCGAGACCGGCGTGGTAGAGCGTGCGCATCTCCTCGGGCACCCACATCGACGCGCCGCCGAGGTCGGCGACCAGGCCCTCGGCGACCGCCCGCTCGCCGGCGCCGGCGGTCAGGCCGAAGACGCAGCCGGGGAGCCGGTCGAGGTCGATGGCGGTGCCGGTGAAGGTCATCGCGGGGTGCATCGCGATCACGTGCGCGCCCGCTCGGCGGCCGGCTCCAGCACGGCCAGGCCGTGCCGGCCCGGAGGTGTGCACGACGTACTGGCCGGCGCGGATCGCACCGCTGTCGCTGAGCACCGTGACGACGTTGGCGAGCATGTCGTCGGGGACGGTGAGCAGCAGCAGGTCGCAGGCGCGCGCGACGTCGGTCGGCTTGCCGGGCTGGGCACCCGGGCAGCAGGTCGGCGATCCGGTGACGGGAGGCGTCGGACTCGCCGGCGGCGGCGACCACGTGGTGGCCGGCGGCTTCGAGGGCGGCGGCCAGGACGGCGCCGACGCGACCCGCGCCGACCACGCCCACCCGCAGCCCGGTCTCCCGGTGCAGCTGCGTCATACGTCGAACCTTTCGTTCCAGTCCCTCCGACCACCTCCGTCTCGCGTCAGCGATCTGGAGGCCGGTGTGGGTACCGGACGGTGTGCTCGTCCTTGGATGATCTGTCCGGTTTGGTGTTCCCCGGACGCATCGAATCTACGCCCCGGTCCAGTCCGGAAGAAGCCGACCCGCACGTGACCTTCCCAACACGCCGGACACCTCAAGCCGCTAGCGGGAGCGGCCGAGCAGCTTCCGCAGGCCGCGGCGGAGCCGCGCGGGGACCAGCGCGCGCAGGCCGTGCGGGATCCGGTCCGCGCCGGACTTCGCCGGGTCGGGTGCGGGCGCGGGCTTCACCTGCTTGCGGACGCGGTGCTCGGCGGCCACGACCGACGAGCGCGAGATCGCCTCGGACTCGGCGTACAGCTCGGTGTAGGCCTCGCGGAGCTGGTCGAGGGCCTGGTGCACCTCGGGGGTGTCACCGCCCGGCTCGGCCAGCCGGTTGAGCTCCGCCCAGGTCTGGGCGGTCAGCTCGTGCAGCCGCGGCGGCAGGCCCAGGTCGTCGAGCGTCTGGGTCATCCGGCGCAGGTCGGGGTCGACGAACCCGTTGCCGGCCTCGATCGCCTCGCACTCGCGTGCATCACGTGCTGGAGGCCGAGCTGCTCGCCGGCCGGCATCACGACGCCGGCCCAGTCGTCGAGCAGGTCGGCGTACCGGACGAAGACCCGGCTGCCGGCCGCCGACCGACTCCCGGGTGGCGAGCTCGGTGTGCAGCAGCACGTTCAGCCAGGAGGCCGCGAGGTGCGCCGCGCCCATCCGGCTCTGGTAGTACGCCTGCCTGCTGCCGACCACCTCCGCGGGCGGCCGCAGCATGGTCGCGAAGACCGGCGTGGCGCCGGTGCGCAGGGCGGTCGCCCGCCACAGCGGCAGGAACCAGCTCAGCCGCGGGTCCTTGACGACCAGCTCCGGGTTGACCGCGAAGTGGCTGTCGAGCCAGGTCGCAGCGAACGCCTGCTCGTGCTCCAGCGCGGAGACGTGGCCGGTCTCGACCCAGGCGTCCGGACGCGCGTCCTGACCTGGACGCCGGCCTCGCGGAGCAGCCGGTCGTGGTTCGTCGACGACCCACTGCGGCTCGCCGAAGCCCTTCGGGTTGCTCTCGTCCGCGACCACCTCGGGCTGCGGGACGTGCAGTCCCAGGATCTGCATCAGCCCGGCCATCGTGCTGGTGCCGCTGCGGCCCGCGCCGGCCACGAAGAGGACCTTGCGCGGGTAGTCGGCGGGCTGGTCGGTCACGAGGTCAGACCTCTAACGGTCGGTCTACTGTCTGGCCATGAGGTTCGGACGGCGCGCGCCGCTGCTCAGCGTGGTCGTCCCGGTGTACGACGTCGAGGCGTACCTGCCCGCGGCGCTCGACAGCGTCCTCGCCCAGACCCACCAGAACCTCGAGGTGGTGGTCGTCGACGACGGCTCGACCGACGGGTCCGGGGCGGTCGCCGACGAGTACGCCGCCCGCGACCAGCGGGTCAAGGTCGTGCACACCGAGAACCGCGGCCTGGGCGCGGCCCGCAACGAGGGGCAGCGGCACGCGACCGGCGAGCTGCTGGCGTTCGCGGACTCCGACGACGTCGTACCCCCGGAGGCGTACGCCGCGCTGCTGCGCCAGCTCAGCCGCACCGGCGCGACTTCGTCACCGGCTCCGTGGCCCGGTGGGACGAGGACAGGCTCACCGAGCTGCCGTGGATGCGCCGGCTGCACAAGACCCGACAGGCGGTCCCGCTCGAGAACCACCCGGAGATCCTCGGCGACGTGTTCGCGTGGAACAAGCTGTTCCGCCGCGAGTTCTGGGACGGCGCCGCGCTGGCCTGGCCGGAGGGCATCCGCTACGAGGACCAGCCCACGACCACCCGGGCGTACGTCGCGGCCCGGCGCTTCGGGGTGATCCCGGACGTCGTCTACCACTGGCGGATCCGGTACGACGGCTCGTCGATCACCCAGCAGCGGTCCTCGCTCGACGACCTGCGCGACCGGTGGGCGACCAAGCGGATGTCGCTGTCGACGGTCCAGGGCTTCGGCTCGGACAAGGTCACTCACGGTGTTCGTCGACCGGGTCCTGGCCGGCGACCTGCACCGCTACTTCACCGAGATCCCGGGCTGCTCGGACGAGTGGTGGGACCTGCTGGTGGCCGGGGTCCGGGAGTTCTGGGGCGCCCGCTCGCTGACCCACTCCGGGCTGCCGCCCGTGCACCGGCTCACCGGCTGGCTGGTGCAGATGGGCCGCCGCGAGGACGCCGTCCTGGTGATGGAGCACGTCGCCGGGCTGGGCGGGCCGGTCCGCCAGGTGCCCTCACCACAAGGGCCGCGGATCGACGTGCCGGGCATCAACCCGGCGACCGTCGACCCCGCGGCCCTTGCGTTGCGGGAGCTTCGAGGTGCGCTAGGCTCACTAGCCCTCGATCAGGCCCTCGTCCTCGAGGAAGTCGTGGGCGACGTCCTCGGGCTTCTCACGGTCGACCGCGACCTCGCCGTTCAGCTCGGTGAGCTTCTCGGTGGTGAGCGCGGCCATCAGCGCGTTGAGGATCGTCGGCGACGTCGGGGTGCGCGTCGAGGAAGGACGTGCTCACGGCCGGGACGAGGTTCTGTGCCGGCTGGATCTGCTGGTCGTCCTCGAGCACGACCAGCCCCTGGCTGACTCAAGCGTGCCGTCGGTGGTGCTGGTCAGGCCGAGCTGGGACTCGCCGTCGAGCACGGACTGGTAGGTCTGGTCGCTGGCGTAGCCGAGCGGCAGGATCTTGGTGATGTCGATGCCGTACTCGTCGGTCAGTCCGCCCTCGCAGTCGAGACGGCCCTCGCAGTCGGGCGCCGCGGCGAGCACGACGGACTTGCCCTCGAGGTCGGAGAGCTTGGTGACGCCCTCGGACTCGGAGTACTCCTGGGTCACGAAGAACGCGTTGGTGTCGGTCGCGGTCGACTGGTCGAGCAGCGTCATGCCGGCGTCGTCCAGGAGGGCCTTGCCCTGGTCGGCGAGCTCCTGCGCCGTCACCGGCGGTGAACGGCTCGGCGTTGGCGCCGTTGGCGCTGGCGTTGAGGAAGTTCACGATGCCGCCGACGTACTCGGGCACCACGTCGACGCTCTGCGGGAAGGTCGCCATGTAGGCGTCGCGGGTGTCGACGAGCTTCACGTCGGTGTCGTAGCCGGCGTCGGTGAGGAGCTCGTCGTACATCGCGGCGACGATGGCCGCCTCGGTGAAGGCCTGACCTGCGATCCGGACCGGGCCCATGTCGTGGGTGCGGCGGACTCGGAGCCCGTGGACTCGGAGCTGGCCGCGGTGGAGTCGTCCTCGGCCTCGTCATCGAGGTCGTCGCCGGCACAGGCCGTCGCGAGGAAGAGAGAGCCGACCGCGATCACCGCGGCCAGGGAGCGTCGTACCTGCATGGTTGCGTCCTTCTGTGTCCCGCGGCGTCGCCGCGCGTGTCCGGATCCTGCTCACGGCCGACGGAGTCGGTCACCTCGGTAACCATAGGTCGGCCCGCCGACATTCCTCGATGACGTTTCGGTGACGATCTGTCTGGACGCGGCAGCGGGTCGAGGCCCGCTGCACGCGAGGCGGCCAGGAACTCCAGCACCAGCGCCACCGCCGCCACCACGATCGCGCCGGCGATGCCCTGGCCGTAGTTGGTCCGGTAGAAGCCCTCGGTGATCACCTGCCCCAGCCCGGGACCGGCCACCAGCGCGGCGATCGTCGCGGTCGCCCAGACCTGCACCAGCGCCAGCCGGAGGCCGGAGCAGCGACCAGCGGCGCGGCCAGCGGCAGCTCGACCCGGAAGAACTTCTGGCCGCCGGTCATGCCCATCCCGTCGGCCGCCTGGCGGACCGGCGGCGAGCACCTCGCGGACGCCGACGTACGCGTTGGTGATGATCGGCGGCAGCGCGAACAGGGTGAGCGCGATGATCGTGGCCAGCCCGGCGCGGCCGTACGGCCCGAACGGGTCGGTGCCCGGCCAGTCGGCGGTGACCAGCAGCGCGAGCAGCGCGAACGTCGGGACCGCGCGGCCGACGTTGGAGATGTTGATCGCGAGGAACCCGCCGCGGCCGAGGTGGCCGAGCCAGAGCGCGAGCGGCAGGCCGATCAGCGCGGCGATCAGCAGCGCGGTGAAGCTGATGCAGCAGCTGCTGCAGCAGCAGCTGGAGCATCCCGTCCGTCGCCGGTCCAGTTCGACAGCGTGGTGAGGTAGTCCCAGGCGTCGGTGATGACCGTCATGTGCGCGCTCCCCTCGTCCACGGCGTCAGCAGCCACTGGATGGCGACGATCACCAGGTCGAGCACGACCGCGAGCAGCACGCAGAGGATCGAGGCGGTCATCAGCTCGGCCCGGAAGTTGGTGGTGACGCCGTCCTTGATCAGGTTGCCGAGGCCGCCGTACGCCGACGAGCGAGCCGACCGTGGTCAGCGCGACCGTCGACACGGTCGCGACCCGCAGCCCGGCCATGATCACCGGCAGCGCGAGCGGCAGCTCGACCTTCGGAACAGCAGCCGGGTCGGCGCCGTACCCCAGCCCGGTCGCGGACTCGCGCACCTCGTCCGGCACCGCGCGCAGGCCCTCGAGCATGCTGCGCACCAGGATCGTCAGCGCGTAGAGCGCGAGGCCGATCACGACCGTCGTCGCGCGTCAGGCCGGTGAACGGCACCAGCAGCGGGAACAGCGCGAGCGACGGGATCGTGTAGATCGCGGTGGTGCCACCCGAGGATCCGGTCTCCAGCCGGGGCAGCCGGCGGGCCACCAGCGCGAGCGGGAACGCGATCAGGATCGCCGAGCAGCACCGCGGCGATCGTGATGCCGAGGTGCTGCGACCGTGGCGTCGACGAT
Source organism: uncultured Actinomycetota bacterium (assembly GCA_963716655.1). Lineage (GTDB taxonomy): Bacteria > Actinomycetota > Actinomycetes > Propionibacteriales > Nocardioidaceae > Nocardioides. Next base: position 376,279 of record CAVQTV010000004.1, read on the forward strand.
CTCGTCCTTGCAGTCCTGGACGTACTGCGCGCAGAACCACTCGTTCGTGAGCCGGCTGTAGCAACTCGGCTGCGTCGGCTGCGGCGGCGGCCCGAGTAGGGTCACCGCATGGACGGTACCGGCTCCGCCCTCGAAGACCCGATGATCCGGCTCGCCGGTGTCGGCAAGACGTACGACGACGGCACGGTCGCGGTCCAGGAGCTCGACCTCGAGGTCGGCCGCGGCGAGCTGGTCTGCCTGGTCGGCCCGTCGGGCTGCGGCAAGTCGACGACGCTGAAGATGATCAACCGGCTGATCGAGCCGACCACCGGCACGCATCGAGATCGACGGCGCACGACGTCACCGACCAGGACCCGGTCAAGCTGCGCCGCGGGATCGGCTACGTGATCCAGCAGGTGGGGCTGTTCCCGCACCAGAAGATCATCACCAACGTGATGACCGTGCCGCTGCTGTACGGCGAGTCGAAGTCGAAGGCCCGGGAGCGGGCCGGCGAGCTGCTCGAGCTGGTCGGGCTGGACCCGGCGACGTACGCCGACCGCTACCCGCACCAGCTCTCCGGCGGCCAGCAGCAGCGGGTCGGCGTGGCCCGGGCGCTCGCCGCGAACCCGCCGGTGCTGCTGATGGACGAGCCGTTCGGCGCCGTCGACCCGATCGTCCGGCTCCGGCTGCAGGACGAGTTCCTGCGGCTGCACGACGAGCTCGGCGTCACGGTCGTGTTCGTCACCCACGACATCGACGAGGCGGTCCGGCTCGGCGACCGGGTCGCGGTGTTCGCCGCCGGCGGCCGGCTCGCGCAGTACGACACCCCGGCCCGGCTGCTCGGCCGGCCGGCCGACGACTTCGTCGCGGACTTCGTCGGCTCGACGACCGGCCTGCGCCGGCTCGCGGTCATCCCGCTCGACCCGGCCCACGTCGAGCCGCTCGACGGCGTCCGCGACCGGCGACCTGGACGCCGTCGATCGACGTCCGACACCACGCTCGGCGACGCGCTCGCCGTACTGCTGCGCGAGGACCGCGGCATGGTCGGGGTGAAGCAGGGCGCGCAGTTCGTCGGCGTGCTCACCCCGAACGGCGTGCACCGGGCACTGCGCGCGGCGCTGGCCGAGATGGCTGGGGTGAGGTAGGCGACAGGTCGCCGGTGGGCAGAGTCGGCCAGACCGGTCCTCTGGCGGCCGACGGCCCGAGGCCGCGTCAACCGACCGGGACGTCGCGGTGCCAGGACTCGGTGACGTACTTCGTCGCCCAGCCCATCGACGTGTAGAGGCCCGGCGGCGCCGGTCGGTGAGTCGGCGTCGACCTCGAGGCCCGACGCGGTCGCGCCCGCGGGCGGCGGCGTCGGCGATGATCGTGCGCAGCAGGCCCTTGGCGACGCCACGGCCGCGGGCGGCCTCGAGGACGCCCAGGTAGGACACGTACGAGCCGTCCGGTCCCGTAGCCGCCCTCCGAGACGGTGCCGATCAGCGCGCCGACCGGCTGCGGGGCGTCTCCCTCGACGAGCTCGGCGAGCCACCAGTGGTCCCAGCGGTGGCCCGGGTCCTCGCGCAGCCGGTGCAGGAACTCCTCGAAGGTCTCCTCGCTGGAGTTGAAGTGGTCGACGAACGCGCCCTCGAGCACCTCGTGGACCTCGCGCAGGTCGTCCTCGTCGGGCATCCCGTCGCCGGTACGCCGGACCAGGCGGAACACCACGCCGCCGGCCTCCCAGTGGTCCGGGGTGTCGACCAGGTCCTCCTCGTCGGGGCTGACCGGGCGGCTCATCTGCCACCAGGTGCGGACCTTCTCGAAGCCGGCGCCCGCCAGCCACCGGGCCTGCCGCTCGTCGCCCTCGAACGCGCCGGTGTCGATCTGCTGGGTGTCGAGCCCTCGGGCCGCGCCGACCGACCTGCGCCTGGGCCTCGGCCCACTCGAGCAGCAGGTCGGAGCAGCGGTCGGCCACGTCGTCCGGCAGGTCGCGCCGCACGATGTGGACGAACAGCATCCGGCCGACCGAGCGGTCGTGCACGCTGCCCCACGCGTGGATCGTCGCCGTCGGCGTCGCGGACCACGACGTTCTCGCGCATCCGCAGGCCGTGCTCGGAGACCTCGACGAGCACGTCGTCGACCGACGCGCCGGCCCAGCCGCGGCCGTGCCGCTCGTGGGCCCGCAGCAGGTGCGGTCAGCCGGGCCACGTCGAATCGGTCGCCGGGTCGGGAGTGTCGACCGACCAGCCGTCCGGCAGCCCGGGCGGTCACCCAGGACGTCGTCGGGGTCGCTCTCGAACCGGTTGTCCTCGGGGATCATCACGCTCACGCTCCCCTTCTGCCGCTCCCGGCGGGCCTGGAAACGTGGGAAAGAACTCAGGCGCGCTTGCGCTGAGCGGCCTCGGCGGCGTGCCAGGCCGTGGTGACGGTGTCGAGCTCGGCCCGGACCACGTCGAGCTGCTGCTCGAGCTCGGCGACCAGCACGCATCGCCTCGACGGCGCGCTCCTCGGCCTCGGCCCGGCTCTGCTCGAGCGGATCGCGGTGTCGCGGCCGTCGCGCTCGGCGGCGTCGGCCCGGCGGGCCTCGGCGTTGAGCTTGCGGGTCGCCTCGGCGGCACGCTTCTGCGCGGCGGTCAGACCGTCCTCGAGCTCGCTGGATCAGGCTCTCCTGCTGCGCTCGCCCGGGCCTGCATCGACTCGGCGAACGCGGCGTTCTCGGCGGTGCGCGCGACGGTCAGGTCGCGGTAGGCCTGCGCCTGCGCGGCGCGGTCGCGGGCGGCGTCACGCCGCGCTGGCGACCAGCTCGGCGTGGGTGATCTTGGTGGCGGCGCGCCGAGGACGACGGCCAGGACGGCGGCGATGGTGACCAGGAGCGGCGTACCGCTGACGACCGCGCCGAGGACGACCACCGCGGCGAGGGCCACGAGGACGGACGCGACGGTCAGTCGGGTGCTGCGCTGCCGGCGCCGGCTGCTGCGCGCGGCGGGACGAGCCTGGGGGGAAGCCATACCAGCAGGTTAGGACTCGTCCTCGTCGGATCTGACGCGACACGCGCGCTCGAGCAGCAGCGACGTGATGACGATGGCGACGCCGCGCGAGCACCGCGACGACCGAGCGCCAGACCCGCTGGTTGGCCAGCTCGGTGTCGACGCCGACCCAGCTGAGGGCGTAGCCGACGTAGCCGCCGGCGACCAGGGCGCCCACCAGGGCGCAGGCGCGGGCGAGCACCAGCCGGTTGACCGCCTGGTGCGGCTCGAGGCGGTGGTGGTGGACGTGCACGGTGCGCCAGGTGACGTACGCCGTGGCGCCGAGGATCGCCGCGACCAGCAGCAGCGCGAGCGGCTGGGCCCAGGTGACGATCGGCGCGGTGTCGCGGAACCCGCTCGGCGAGCGGGTGCAGGACCCAGCCGCCGACCAGACCGACGACGCCCCACGCGGTCAGCGCGCCGGCGGACGTCGGTCGGAGTCGCCCACCCGACGGCTCCCCACCCGGCGGCTCGGCGCCGGACGGGTCGGCGCTCACTGGATCTCGAGGACCAGGTCGTCGCGGAGCTTCATGCCGCTCTGGTCGGCCTGCTCCAGCAGGTCGGCGACCGGCCCGCGGTCGGGGAGCTCGGCCTCGGGGTCGACGTCGAGCCACGGGCGCAGCACGAACGCGCGCTCGTGCGGCGCGCGGGTGCGGCAGCCGCAGCGAACTCCTCGTCGCTGCGCCGGTCGCCGACGACGATCAGGTCGACGTCGAGGGTGCGCGGGGCGTTCTTGACCTCGCTGCGCTCGCGCTCGAAGGCGTCCTCGATCGCCAGCGCGCGGTCCATCAGCCGGCTGGCCGCGAGGGTGGTGTCGATCAGCACGACGGCGTTGAGGAAGGTCTTCGCGTCCGGCGGGCAGTCGACCGGCTCGGTCTCGTAGACCGGCGACACCGCGGTGATCCACACGTCCGGGGTGTCCGCGAGCGCGTTCACCGCGCCCTGGAGGCTGGCCATCCGCTCCCCGAGGTTCGAGCCCAGCGCCAGCACCGCCCGACGGATCGGACGCATCTCACCGGTCAGGGTGTCGGCGTCCACGATGTTGGGGTTGGGGGTCTCAGTCACGGCGGCCCTCGCGTTTCCGGGTGATCGTCAGCACAACGTCCGAGAACGTCGCGTCGATGGGTGCGTCCGGCTTGTGAACGGTGACCCGAGCCCATTCAACACGGTCGTCCAAGAGGCAGACGTCCGAGATCCGCTGGGCCAGGGTCTCGATCAGGTCGACCGGATCCTTCTCCACGGCGGCTTTCACCGAGGCCACGAGACTTCCGTAGTCGACCGTGTCTTGCAAGTCGTCGGAGGCCGCCGCGGGTGCGGTGTCGATGCCGAGCACCAGGTCGATCACGAAGGTCTGGCCCTCGCGCTTCTCGAACTCGAAGACGCCGTGGTGCCCGTAGCACTCGATGCCGGTCACGGCGAGCTCGTCGACCATGCCTACTCCTCCCCGCTCAGCCGCGCGAGCACCCGGAGGGCGTCGTTCGCAGCGCGTACGTCGTGCACCCGCAGGCCCCACACGCCGCGCTGCGCGAGGTGCACGGTGAGGGCGGTGCTGGCGTGCTCCCGCTCGTCGACCGGGCGCACGGCCCCGCCGGGACCGGTGAGGAGCCTACCGAGGAACGACTTGCGGCTCGCGCCCACCAGGAGCGGGTGGCCGAGGGCCAGCAGCGGGTCCAGGTCGCGCAGCAGCTCCCAGTTGTGCTCGGCGCGCTTGGCGAACCCGAGGCCCGGGTCGAGCACGATCCGGTCGGGCGCGATCCCGGCCGCGAGCATCGCCTCCACCCGGGCGGAGAGCTCCTCGCACACCGCGGCGACCACGCCGCCGGGGCCGTCGTACACGGCGAAGTCACGCATGTGGTCGGCGTGCGCGCGCCAGTGCATCGCGACGTACGCCGCACCGGCGGCCGCGACCACGTCGAGGATGCGCGGGTCGGCGAGCCCGCCGGAGACGTCGTTGACGATCGCGGCGCCGGCGGCGAGCGCCGCCTCGGCGACCTCGGACGCGCATCGTGTCGACCGAGACGACCGCGCCCTCGGCGGCCAGCGCGGTGATCACCGGGACCACCCGGTCGAGCTCCTCCTCGACGAGCGGCCGGGTCGCGCCGGGCCGGGTCGACTCGCCGCCGATGTCGAGGATGTCGGCACCGTCGGCGAGCAGGTCGCGCCCGTGCGCGATCGCGGCCTCCGGCTCGAGCCAGCGGCCGCCGTCGGAGAACGAGTCGGGCGTGACGTTGACGACGCCCATCAGCCTCGGCCGGCCGAGCGGGACGAACAGGGCCGCTATGTCACTCATGGGAGTCGGTCATCGGTTGCGGTGGATCAGGGCCATCGCCTCGGCCCGGGTGGCGGCGTTGGAGCGCATCGTGCCGCGCACGGCGGAGGTGATGGTGCGCGCCCCGGCCTTCTTCACCCCGCGCATCGTCATGCACAGGTGCTCGGCCTCGATCACCACGATCACGCCGCGCGCGTCGAGCAGGTCCATCAGGGCGTCGGCGACCTGGGTGGTCAGCCGCTCCTGCACCTGCGGCCGCTTGGCGTAGACGTCGACCAGCCGGGCGAGCTTGGACAGCCCGGTGATCTTGCCGCTCTCGGCCGGGATGTAGCCGACGTGCGCGACGCCGGTGAACGGCACCAGGTGGTGCTCGCACATCGACCACAGCTCGATGTCGCGGACCAGCACCATCTCGTCGTGACCGAGGTCGAACGTCGTGGTGAGCACGTCCTCCGGCTCCATCCGCAGGCCGGCCGTGAGCTCGGCGTACGCCCGCGCGACCCGCGCCGGGGTCTCGTGCAGCCCCTCGCGCTCGGGGTCCTCCCCGATCGCGATCAGCAGCTCGCGCACCGCCGCCTCCGCCCGCGCCTGGTCGAACGGCGGGATCTCGTGCGGCTGCCGCCCGTCGGGGCGGATGGAGTCGGTCATCGTCACCGCGGCGGCAGCTCGGGCGACGGACCCGGCCCGCCGCCGAGACCGACGTCGCCGTGGACGTCGCCACCGGAGCCCGGCGGGGTCAGGATCGCGCCGGACTCCTCGTCGCCCTGGCTCGCCGCGCCGTTGGCCGCGACCCGGTCGCGGATCCACTGCGGGATCTCGACCGGCGGGATCGCCGACGGGTTGCGCTCCGGGCGACCCGGTCCAGGCCGGCCGCTCGGGACGCCGGCGCAGCGGCTCGAAGACCTGCGCGACCTGCGCCTTGTCGAGGGTCTCCTTGTCGAAGAGCTCGAGCACCAGCGCGTCGAGGACGTCGCGGTTCTCCTCGAGGATCTCGAAGGCCTCCTGGTGCGCGGTCGCGAGCAGCTTCTTGGTCTCGTCGTCGATCTTCGCGGCGACGTCCTCGGAGTAGTTGCGCTGGTGGCCCATGTCGCGGCCGAGGAACGGCTCGGAGTTGGAGTCGCCGAGCTTGATCGCACCGAGCGACTCGGTCATGCCGTACTGGGTGACCATCGCGCGGGCCAGGTTGGTGGCCTTCTCGATGTCGTTGCCGGCGCCGGTGGTCGGGTCGTGGAAGACCATCTCCTCCGCGGCCCGGCCGCCGAGCATGTAGGCCAGCGTGTCGAGCATCTGCGAGCGGGTCTGGGAGTACTTGTCCTCGTCGGGCAGCACCATCGTGTAGCCCAGCGCCCGGCCGCGCGGCAGGATCGTGATCTTGTGCACCGGGTCGGTGCCGGGCAGCGCCGCGGCCACCAGGGCGTGGCCGCCCTCGTGGTAGGCCGTGATCAGCTTCTCCTTCTCGCTCATCAGGCGAGTACGGCGCTGCGGGCCGGCGATCACGCGGTCGATCGCCTCGTCGAGGTTGAGGTTGGTGATCAGCTTCTCGTTGCCGCGGGCGGTGAGCAGCGCGGCCTCGTTGAGCACGTTGGCCAGGTCGGCGCCGGTGAAGCCCGGCGTACGACGGGCCACCGACAGCAGGTCGATGTCCTCGGACATCGGCTTGCCGCGCGAGTGGACCTTGAGGATCTGGTGGCGACCCGACAGGTCGGGGGCGTCGACCGCGATCTGCCGGTCGAAGCGGCCCGGGCGCAGCAGCGCCGGGTCGAGCACGTCGGGCCGGTTGGTGGCGGCGATCAGGATGACGCCGCCGCGGACGTCGAAGCCGTCCATCTCGACCAGCAGCTGGTTGAGGGTCTGCTCGCGCTCGTCGTGGCCGCCGCCCATGCCGGCGCCGCGGTGCCGACCGACGGCGTCGATCTCGTCGATGAAGACGATCGCGGGCGCGTTCTCCTTGGCCTGCTCGAACAGGTCGCGGACGCGGGACGCACCCACACCGACGAACATCTCGACGAAGTCGGAGCCGGAGATCGAGTAGAACGGCACGCCGGCCTCGCCGGCGACGGCGCGGGCGAGCAGGGTCTTGCCGGTGCCGGGCGGGCCGTAGAGCAGCACGCCCTTGGGGATCTTGGCGCCGACCGCCTGGAACTTCGCGGGCTCCTGGAGGAACTCCTTGATCTCGCCGAGCTCCTCGATGGCCTCCACGCAGCCGGCGACGTCGGCGAACGTCGTCTTCGGCATGTCCTTGGTGATCAGCTTGGCCTTCGACTTCGCGAACTGCATGACGCCGCGACCGCCACCGCCCTGGACCTGGTTCATCAGGAACAGGAACAGCAAGATGATCAGTGCGAACGGCAGCAGGGTGGCCAGGATCGAGCCGAGCAGGCTCGGCTTGGGCACCTCGGTCGTGTACTTCTCGATCTCGCCGCCGTCGACCTGCGCCTGGACCTCGTCGGCGATCTCTGCCTGGGTGCCGTCGAGCCAGAAGGAGGTGACCTTGTCGCCGTTGTCGAGGGTCGCCTTGATCTGCTGCTCACCGGCGTCGACGAAGGTGATCTCCTTGATCTCGCCCGAGGAGATGTACTCCTGCATCTGCGAGGACTCGATCTCCTCCCCGCCCCGGTTGGGGGCGAGGTACTGCAGGGCGAGCAGGACGCCCACGACGGCCAGGACGATCCACAGCCAGGGACCCTTGAATATGCGCTTCACAGGCTTCTCTCGACGCGGCGGTACCGTCCGCCGGCCGGCTGACCGGGCGGACGCTCATCTGAACTGACGACGGTACACGGCGACAGCAATCAGCATTGTCTCAGGATTCCGCCACCCGGGCGGATCGGCCCCCGTCTCGGTCAACGTTGAATCGGGAGTTTTGGTCACTCGAATCGGGACTTCTGGTCACTCGGTTGACCACAACTCCCGACTCAACCGTCAGAACTCCCGATTCAACCGTCAAAAGTCCCGACTCAACGGTCAGGAATAGACGTGCGGCGCGAGGGTGCCGATGTCACGCAGGTTGCGGTAGCGCTCGCGGTAGTCGAGGCCGTAGCCGACGACGAACTCGTTCGGGATGTCCCACCCGACGTACTTCACGTCGACCGGCATGGTGAGCGCCTCGGGCTTGCGGAGCAGGGTGCAGATCTCGACGCTCGCGGGGCTGCGCGAGGTGAGGTTCGACGTCAGCCAGGACAGCGTCAGGCCGGTGTCGATGATCTCGTCGACGATGATCACGTGCCGGCCGGAGATGTCGGTGTCGAGGTCCTTGAGGATCCGCACCACGCCGCTGGACTTGGTGCCGGAGCCGTACGACGTGACCGCCATCCAGTCCATCTCGAGGTGCCGGCTGAAGCTGCGGGCCAGGTCGGCCATCACCATCACCGCGCCGCGCAGGATGCCGACGATCAGGAGGTCGCGGCCGTCGTAGTCGGCCTCGATCTCCTTGGCCAGCTCGGCGCAGCCGGTTCTGGATCTGCTCCTCGGTGAAGAGGACGTTGACGAGGTCGTTCTCCACGTGGGACGCGTCCATGTGGCAGAGCCTAGGTCACTTCCGCGACTTGCCGATCACGAGGGTGACCGGGCGCTTCGAGCTGGAGGCCGCGAGGTCCTCGGTGCCCAGGAAGTACGCACGGAGGACGTGGCCGCCCTTCCTGAGCTTCACGAGGGTCACCGTCACGTTGCCGCGGTTGCCGGGCTTGAGCACGGCGGAGCCGACCACGTTCTTGCCCTCGCGGACCTCGACGGCGCCGGTCGGCTTGTTGGTCGCCTTGGTGGTGACCGCGACGACGACGGTGGCCCGCTCTTTGGTCGAGGCGGTCTGCCGGGTCAGCATCGCGTTGGTCGACGTGGTCGCGAGGATCTTCTCGATCTGGAGCTCGCCGAGGCCGAGCTTCTGGTTGCGGCGGTCGATCTGGACCTCGTCGTACGTCACGGTCTCGTAGCCGTCCTTGGACAGCGTGACGTCGTAGGTGCCGACCCGGCCGACCTCGAGGAAGAAGTAGCCGTGCTGCGGGCCGCTGGCCCAGTCGCTGGCGTAGGTCAGGTTCGTGGCGACGTGGGTGCCGTCCGCGCGCGTGGCCTGGACCTTGACGTCATCGACGTAGCGGCCGAACTGGTCGGTCACGACACCCTGGATCAGCGGGTTCGGCGCGAGCCTGGACGCGGCGACGGCCGGGGCTGAGCTGGTGCTGTTCACTGCCGAGGCCGGCAGGAGGTGCGGCGCCAGCATCAGCGCGGCGCCGGCGGTCAGCGCGGCGAGCGAACGGAACCAGGACATGGGTGCTCCTCGATGGAAGATCAGGGGGAGACACGAGTCTGCCCGAGGTCACGCGAGCCGGTTGCGGAACCGCGTGATTGGTCTATCGGCAGACTCAGCTCGAATGTGAAGAGGACAGGCGCAGATGCCCGTCCCGACGCTCGCACCGCAGGTGCCCAGGGAGGTCGACCCACTTCTGGCCGTGCCAGTCGGTGAGCAGCGCGTCCATCGCGAGCACGTGCTCGTGGAACAGCTCGGACGCCGGCGCGCCCGCGGCCAGGGCAGCCAGCCGGAGCACCCGGCGCCGCAGCGGCGCCGGCTGGGTGAGCAGCCCGACGACCGGCAGGTCGGCCAGGTCGGCGTACGCCGCCTCGGCCAGGTCGTCGAGCAGGTCCATGTCGTCACGGACCTGGTCGGCGGTGCGGGCCAGGGTCTCGGCGACGCCGGGGCCGAGCTGCTCCTCGAGCATCGGGAGCACGGTGCGCCGCACCCGGACCCGGGTGTACGCCGGGTCCGCGTTGTGCGGGTCCTCCCAGAACTCGATGCCCTCCACCTGGCAGGCGGTGACGGTGTCGTCCCGGGACACGTCGAGCAGCGGTCGTACGACGTGGTCGAAGCTGCGGCGCATGCCGGCCAGCGACCGTCCGCCGGAGCCGCGGGCCAGGCCGAGCAGCACGGTCTCCGCCTGGTCGTCGCGGGTGTGCCCGAGCAGCACCGCGACCGCACCGACCCGTTCGGCGACCTCCTCGAGGACGGCGTACCTGGCCTGCCGGGCCGCCGCCTCCGGCCCGAGGCCGGCCGCCTCGACCCGGACCGTCGCGCTCAGCGTCTCGTCGGCGCCGAGGCCGGCCATCTGCGCGACGACGCGTTCGGCGTGCTCGGCGGACCCGGCCTGGAGACCGTGGTCGACGGTCGCGCCGACGACCCGCCAGCCGGCCTTGCGGCCCTCGAAGACGGTGGCGGCGAGCAGGGCGAGGGAGTCGGCGCCGCCGGAGCAGGCGACCACGACGGTCTGCCCGGGCTCGACGTCCGCGAGCGCGACGACGTACGCCGCGGCGTACCGCGGCGACAGCCGGGTGGAGGCTCACCCTAAGCACGCGGGAGATCCAGGCCTGCGGGTCCGCGATCTCGGCCTTGGTCGGCAGGTTCTCGGGGCGCTCCCAGACGGCGTTGAACTCCGCCATCCCGGCCTTGTCGACGACCGCGCGGACGAACTTCGCGCCGTCGCGGTACTGCGCCATCTTGGCGTCGAGGCCGAGCACCCGGCGCAGCATCCGGTCGAGGACGCCGACGCCCTTGCGGCGCTTGTTGAAGCGCTTGCGGATGTCGGCCACGGTCGGGATGACCGTCGGGCCGACGCCGTCCATGACGACGTCCGCGTGCCCCTCGAGCAGGGACATCACGCCGGTGACCCGGTCGATGATCTCCTTCTGCTCGCCGGTGCCGATCACGTCGATCAGGCTGGTGCCGTCCTTGCCGCCCTTGATGAGCTCGGCGAACCGGCCGACGCCGTCGTCGAGCAGGTTGCCGGGCTCGAGGGAGTCGGCGATGGCGTGCATCTCGCCGAGCAGGTGGTCGGCCAGCCAGGGCACGGCCGTGAACTGCACCCGGTGCGTCTCCTCGTGCAGGCAGACCCAGAGCCGGAAGTCGTGCGGGTCGACGCCGAGCTCCCGCTCGACGTGCACGATGTTGGGGGCGACGAGCAGCAGCCGGCCGGACGGCTCGTGGAACGGGTCGAACTGGCCGAGGACCTTGCCGGCGAGGAAGCCGAGCAGGGCGCCGACCTCGACGCCGGTGACCCGGGATCCGACCGCCCGGGTGACGCCGGACGGCTTGTTGTTGCCGGACACGACCTTGTCGACGATCGGAGCGAGCACGGTGGCGAAGCCGTCGGCGTTCGCCTGCACCCAGCCGGCCCGGTCGACGACCAGGATCGGTGCGGTGCGGTCGGCAGCGACCAGCCCGGTGAAGTCGCGGACCAGCCCGGTCGACCGGTTGGCGCCGGCGCGGAGCTCGGCGACCACGGCGTCCGCCTCGGCGCGGGAGATCTCCGGGCCGTCGCCGGCGATCCGCGAGCCCAGCGAGACGGCGAGACCCCAGTCGACCATGCCCGGCTCGACGTCATGGGGCGACCGTACCCGCGGCCCCACAACGGCAGGCCGCGAGCGCGCTGGCCGCGGCGTCGAGGGCCGCCCGCGCGCCCAGGGTGTCGAGCAGGTCGATCTCGTCGGCGAGCAGCGCGAACACCATCGGCCGCCCGTCCGCGTCGGTGACCGTGCCGGCCAGTCCGCTGACCCCGGTCAGGGTCCCGGTCTTGGCGCGCACGAAGCCCAGGCCGTCCTCGTCGACGAACCGCTCGGTGAGCGACCCGTTGAACCCCGCGACCGGCAGCCCGGTCAGGATCGCCCGGAGGTCCGGCTGGGCCGCGGACCCGGCCAGCTCGAGCAGGACGGTGAGGGTGTCGGGGTCGAGCAGGTTGTCGCGGGAGAGCCCGCTGCCGTCGTACACCTCGGCGCCGTCGGTCGGGTACGCCGAGCGCCTCGAGCGTCTCGACGACGCCCTCGCGCGCCGCCGGCGAACGACGCCTTCCCGACGGTCGCCAGCCCGACGTGGCGGGCCAGCACCTCGGCGGCCTCGTTGTCGCTGGTCTCCAGGGTGTGCTCGACGAGCCGGTCGAGCGGTTCGCTGCTGACGCGGGCGAGCTCGCTCGCCCCGGCGGGCGCCTTGCCCGGCTCGGGGACGCCGACGACCTCGACCCCGGCCTTCGCGAGCGCCGCGGCGAACACGGTGGCGGCCACGGCGGCCGGGTCGTCGACCCGGCCGATGCCGCTGAGCGGGCGGCCCTCGTCGACCCACAGCGACTGGATCGGCGCGACCACGCCGTCCGGCACGTAGCTGGCCGGCCAGTGCGGACTGACCTCCGGGCCGGTGAACAGGCTGGTGTCGTAGGCGATCCGGGCCTTCGTGACACCGGTCGCCGCCGTGGTCCTGGCGAGCCGGTTCAGGTCCAGCGGCGTCGAGCAGCGGGTCGCCGCCGCCGACGAGCACGACCCGGCGCGGGCCGTCGGCGACGACGGTCGTGGCGAAGGTGTGGTCGGGCCCGAGCGTCTCGAGCGCGGCGGCGGCGGTGAGCAGCTTGAGGGTCGAGGCGGGGATCGCCGCGCCGGTGCCGCGGGCGTACAGCGGGCTGCCGTCGAGGCCCGCGACCGTCGCCAGCACGTGCGGCCCCAGGTCGGCGTCGTCGAGCAGCGGCGCCAGCGCCCGTCGTACCTTCGCGGGGTCGAGGGGTCCCAGCGGTCGCGGCCGCCGCGACCGGTGCCGGGGTCGTGACCGGCGGCAGCTCGAGCGTCTCCGGCGGGGCGACCGCGGCGGGGTCGCTGCTCGGGTCCGCGGGCGGCTGCGGCTCGACGACGACGTACGCCGTCGCCGCGGCGACCAGGACGCCGAGCACCAGCACGACCGGAAGCCAGAAGGCGAGCCGGGAGCCGTGGCGTGCGTCACGTCGCCCCACTGTTCACCCCTTCCGACTGCGCGTTTGCGGTCATTGTGCGCGAGACTGGACGACGCCCGCTCCGCGGGCCTGATCAACGATGACGATGGCGGAGGATGACGTGCTCGAGTTCGACGTGCTGGTGGAGATCCCCAAGGGTGAGCGCAACAAGTACGAGGTCGACCACGAGACCGGTCGGCTGCGCCTGGACCGCACGCTGTTCACCTCGACTGCCTACCCGGCCGACTACGGCTTCATCGAGAACACCCTCGGCCAGGACGGCGACCCGCTCGACGCGATGGTCATCCTCCAGCAGCCGACGTTCCCCGGCTGCCTGATCCGCTGCCGCGCGATCGGCATGTTCCGGATGACCGACGAGGCCGGCGGCGACGACAAGGTCCTCTGCGTCCCCGCCAGCGACCCGCGCCTGGAGCACCTGCGCGACATCAGCCACGTCTCGAAGTTCGACCGCCTCGAGATCCAGCACTTCTTCGAGGTCTACAAGGACCTCGAGCCCGGCAAGTCCGTCGAGGGCGCCGAGTGGGTCGGCCGCACCGAGGCCGAGGCCGAGGTGCACGCGTCGTTCGAGCGGCTCAAGACCGAGGGTCACTGAGCTGCCGGTCCGGCGAGTTTCACCGGTCGGCCGGTGAAACTCACGCTGGGACGATGCAACTTTGTCGTCCAGGCATGAGAAACGTCGGCCAGCCGATGAAACTCGCGCGACTCAGCCGACCAGATCCGGCGACCGCAGCATCTCCGGCGGGACGCGCCCAGGCGTCGACGAGGTCGACGGCGAGCGGGCGGACCTTGCGGCACAGGCCGCCGATCTCGCGGCTGATCGCCTTCGAGCGCTGGCACGGTGAGCCGGCCGTGCTCCATGAACCAGGCCCGGTCGGCCTCGATGGTCGACAGCGCGAACAGGTCGCAGAGCAGGTTCAGCGCGACCTTCGTGTCGCCGTCGGGCAGCGCGGCGGACCTTCTCGACGAACGCCTCCAGCACCAGCCGCTCGACGTGCGCGTTGGCGGCCGCGATCACGTGGTCCTGGACGTGTGAGAAGACCTCGCCGGGGTTCATCTTCTGGTCGATGCCGCGCTTGAGCCGGCGCGCGACGCCGCCGAGCATGTGCTCCTCGCGGAACCGCAGCATCGCCAGCTGGTACGCCGGGTCGAGCAGCCCGGCCTCCTGGTCCCACTCGTCGCCGCCGGGCAGCAGGTCGCGGACCCGCTCGAACAGCTTGTGCACCGAGGTCTTCTCCAGGACCGTCTCGACCGCGAGGTTGGTGACGAACCGGACCATGCCGAGCTGGTCGAGGTCCTGGAACTCGCTGGCGTAGTCGGTGAGCAGGCCCTTGGCGACGAGCTGGAGCAGCACGTGGTTGTCGCCCTCGAACGTCGTGAAGACGTCGGTGTCGGCCTTGAGCGCGGCGAACCGGTTCACCGCCAGGTAGCCCGCACCGCCGCACGCCTCGCGGCACTCCTGGATGGTCCGGGTCGCGTGCCAGGTGCCGAGCGCCTTGGTGCCGGCCGCGCGCGACTCCAGCTCGCGCCGGGTGTGCTCGTCGTCGGCGTGCCCGAGAAGACGTCGTGCAGCTGCGCCGGCGACGACCTCCTGGGCGAAGTGCAGCGCGTAGGTCCGCGCGATCAGCGGCAGCAGCCGGCGCTGGTGCAGGCCGTAGTCGAGCAGCAGCTCCTCCTGCTCGTCCGACGTCGCCTCGAACTGGCGCCGGCGTACGGCGTACTTCGTCGCGATCGCGAGCGCCACCTTGCTGGCGTTGATGCCGGCCCCGCCCACGCAGACGCGGCCCTGGACCAGGGTGCCGAGCATCGTGAAGAAGCGCCGGTTCGGGTTCTCGATCTCGCTCTCGTAGACGCCCTCGGGCGTCACGTCGGCGAACCGGTTGAGCAGCGCGGTCCGCGGCACCCGCACCTCGTCGAACCAGATCCGGCCGTTGTCGACGCCGTTGAGGCCCATCTTGCGGCCGTCGTCCTCGATCCGGACGCCGGCGCAGGGCGCACCGCCCTCGCGGATCGGTACGACGAACGCGTGCACGCCCTCGGACTTGTCGCCGACCTCGAGCTGGGCGAAGACGACCGCGACCTCGGCGTGCTTCGCGGCGTTGCCGATGTAGTCCTTGCGGGCCGACTCGGTGGTCGTGGTGATCACGAACTCCTCGGTCGCGACGTCGTAGCGCGCGACCGTGCCGAGCGCCTGGACGTTGGAGCCGTGGCCGGTCTCGGTCATCGCGAAGCAGCCCATCAGCTTCCCGGTGATCAGGTCGCGCAGGTAGGCGTCGTGGTGCGGCTTGGTGCCGAGCTGGAGGATCGCGCCGCCGAACAGCCCGAACTGCACGCCGACCTTCACCAGCACCGACAGGTCGCCGTACGCCAGCGTCTCGAACGCCGCGATCGAGGCGCCGATGTCGCCGCCGCCGCCGTACTCCTCGGGGAAGCCCATCCCGGTCTGGCCGGTCGCGGCCATCTCGACCACGACCTCGCTTCACGCGCTCGCGGAAGTCGTCGATCGAGAGCTCCTCGGCGTCGGTGAGGATCGAGGCGTACTCGGCGAGGTTGGTGCGGACCAGGTTGCGGACGTCGGCGTACCTGCCGTCGAGCAGCGCGGTCAGCGCAGGTACGTCGATCTCGGGCTGGACGTAGCCGGTCTGCGGTGCCGCGATGTCGGTGGCCATGGCTCGACGCTACCCACGCGGGTCGCGGCCCAAGCAGTGCTCTGGACCGGGGCGGTGTGACTTCGCCGCGTGAACGTCAGCGGTCGACGGGGATCTTCGACGTGGTGGTCGTCGGGTGCGAGTGCCAGGCCGTGCTTGTCGAACTTCTGGCCGCTGGCGATGCCGCCGACGTAGAACGAGACGAACGCGATCATCACGCCGGCGATGTCGTCGGCGATGTAGTGCCAGCCGAAGTAGAGGGTGGCGATGACGGTGAGGCCGAAGTTGACCCAGAAGACGATCCGGAGGATCCGGTTCGAGCGCACGGTGAACTGCACCATCAGCGCGACACAGCAGCGTGATCGCGGTGTGCAGGCTGGCGAAGCCGGCGACCGACTGCGCCGGCGTCGTCGACGCCGCCCAGATCACGCCGTGCCGGCCGTTGACCAGCGAGCTCCATCAGCTCGCGTCGTCCGGGTGTTCGGCAGGCCGCTCGTAGAGCCAGCCGTACTCGAGGCCGGGACCGAGGGTCGGGCAGCGCGTAGTACGAGATGGTGCCGAGCGTCCACGCGACGCACTGCGAGGTCACGAACCAGTAGCCGTAGGACAGGTTGCGCGACCACACCAGCCAGGCGGTGACCGCGAGCGGCGACCAGCGGCAGGAACCAGCAGGTAGACGTACGAGAGCGGGTAGGCCATGAAGCCCTCGCCGAGGACCCCGTGCAGCACGTGCGCCGGGTCGTGGCCGAAGAGCAGCACCCGGTCGAGCATGTGCAGCTCGCGGTCGTACATCGTGTCGCGCACGAACGGGCAGGAACGACTTGAGGTTCCGGTAGCTGACGTAGACGACGTAGAAGCAGACGATGCCGAGGACCACCAGGGTGCAGGCGCTCGCGGTTCCAGTGCGTGCGCCAGCGCTCCCGACGATCGGCCCGGCATCAGCCGCGGGTTGGCCTCGGGAGAACCACAGCGTCCGCGGCAGCAGGTCGAGCAGCAGCGCGCCGAGCAGCAGCAGCGGCAGCCGCAGCCAGGACGGGCCGAGGAAGCTGCCCTCGGGGTCGATCAGCGGTCTGTCGTAGACGACCACGACGATGATCGCCAGCGCCAGCCCATGAGCGCGGCGTTGCACCACGAGCAGGACGTAGGCGCGGCGATACACGGTCGTCAGTGTAGGGAGGTTTCGAGCGCCTCGGCTCGGCTCCTCAACCACCGGATTTCGGACCAAACGGTGTCACGGCCAGCCGACCGCGGTCGACGGTCAGCGAGACCCGGTCGCCGGGCGCGGGGTGGGTGACGCAGCCGGGCCACGGCGTCCATCTCGCCGACCCCGTCGACGTCGACGACCAGCCGGATCTGGCCGGGCGTCGCCCGCCCGGACAGCACGACCCCGCGCAGCGGACCGTCCTCGGCGACGACCAGCGCCGAGCGTCGTACGGCGACCGCGGGCGCGCTCGGCAGGCCGGCGGCCCGGAGCAGCGTGTCGGCCGCGTCACCCACGAGCACCCGGGCGTAGCCGAGGAACAGCGCGGTCGCCGGGTCGGCCGGCGCGCGCCACACCTCGGCGATCTCGCCCTCCTGGACGACCCGGCCGTCGCGCATCACCGCGAGCCGGTCGGCGACCGCGAACGCCTCCTCGTGGTCGTGGGTCACCATCAGCGCGGTGGTGCCGGCCGCGCGCAGGATGTCGCGCAGGTCGGCGGCGAGCCGCTCGCGCAGCCCGGCGTCGAGCGCGGACAGCGGCTCGTCGAGCAGCAGCAGCCGCGGCTGCACCGCGAGCGACCGGGCCAGCGCGACCCGCTGCCGCTCGCCGCCGGACAGCGTCCCGGGCAGCCGGTCGGCGTACCCCTCCAGCCCGACCAGCGCGAGCAGCTCGCGGACCCGCTCCGCGGCGTTGGGCGTACGGCGCAGCCGCAGCGCGTAGCCGACGTTGCGGGCGACCGTGAGGTGGTTGAAGAGCTGCCCGTCCTGGAACATCAGCGCGAACCCGCGCTTGTGCGTCGGTACGCCGGCCAGGTCGGCGCCGTCCCAGCAGACCCGGCCGGACGGTCGGCGGCTCGAGCCCGGCGACCGCGCGCAGCAGCGTCGACTTGCCGGAGCCGCTGGGGCCGAGCACCGCGAGCACGTGCCCGTCCTCGAGGGACAGCGACGCGTCGACGACGGCCGGCACGCCGTCGTACGCCACGGAGAGCCGGTCCAGGGTCAGCATCAGAACGACCCCACCGACGGGACGCGGAGCCGCTCGACCAGCAGCATCACCAGCGCGGTGGTGCCGGCGAGGACGACGGACGCGGCGAGGGCCATGCCGTAGTTCATCGCACCGGGGTGCCCGATCAGGTGGAAGATCACGATCGGCATCGTCGGGTTGTCGTCGCGGGCCAGGAACGAGGTCGCGCCGAACTCCCCCAGCGACACGGCGAACGCGAAGCCGGCCGCGGCCAGCAGCGGCTTCCACATGATCGGCAGGTCGACGGTGACGAAGGTCCGCAGCGGGCCCGGCGCCGAGCGACGCGGCGGCCTGGCGCTGCCGGTCGTCGACGCCGCCGAGCACCGGCGTGAGCGTGCGGACCACGAGCGGCAGCGCCACCAGGGCCTGGGCGATCGGCACCAGCAGCAGCGAGTCGCGGAAGTCCAGCGGCGGCTCGTCGAGGGTGATCAGGAAGCCGAAGCCGAGCGTCACCGCGGAGACCCCGAGCGGCAGCATGAACAGCCCGTCGAGGAGCCCGCGCACCCGGCGCTCGGCCCGGCTCCGCGACCGCCGGGTGACCACGACCGCGACCAGCATCCCGAGGGTGAGCGCCATCCAGGTGGCGTCGACCGCGGTGCGCAGCGACGTGACCAGGGCCTCGGTCACCGGCACCAGCAGCGCCTGGCGCGAGCCCTCGGTCGTCGAGCGCGCGGTAGTTGTCCAGGCCCCAGCCGTCGCCGACCTGCAGCGACCCGGACGACCAGCGCCGCGATCGGCAGCCCGACCAGCACGACGACCAGCAGCGTCGCGAGCAGCCCGGGCCAGTCGCCGCGCGAGACCCGCGGCGGGCGCGCGGTGGAGCGGGCCAGGGTCGGGTCGGGTACGGCGCGCAGCCGGTTGGTCACGACGAGCAGGGCGGTGATCGCGAGCAGCTGCACGATCGAGAGCGCGGCGGCGGCCTGGAGGTCGAGCAGGTTCGTGGTGAGCAGGTAGATCTCGGTCTCGACCGAGGAGTACCGCAGCCCGCCGAGGGTCAGCACGACGCCGAACGCGGTCGCGCAGAACAGGAAGACCACGCTCGCCGCCGACACGATCGCGGGCCGCAGCGCCGGCAGCGTGACGGTGAGGAACACGTGCGCCGGGCCGGCGCCCAGCGACGCCGCCGCCTCCGCCGGCCGCGGGTCGAGCGACTCCCACGACGCACCGACCGCGCGGATCACCACGGCCACGTTGAAGAACACCAGGCCCGCGACGATCGCGCCGGCGGACCCGTCGAAGCCCAGGAAGCCGAGCGGCCCGGCCTCGCCGATCAGCTCCCGGAACGCGACGCCGACGACCACGGTCGGCAGCACGAACGGCACCAGCAGCAGCGCCCGCAGCACCCGGCGGCCCCGGAACTCCCGGCGGTGCAGCAGGTGCGCTGCGGGCACGCCGAGCAGCACCGCGCACGCCGTCGCCACCACGGAGGACCAGACGGTGAACCAGATGACCCGGTGCACCCGCGGCCGGCGAGCACCTCGGCGATCGCCCCGGGGTCGAACGTGCCCGTCGACCCAGAGCCCCTCGGCGAGCATCCCGCTGACCGGCAGCACGAAGAACACGCCGAGCACGGCCAGCGGCACCGCCGCCAGCCCCGCCAGGGTGAGGATCCGTCCTCATCGCGAGGTGACGTCGCTCCACTCGCGCAGCCACTCGTCGCGGTTCTCGCTGATCTCGCTCGGGTCGACGACGTACGGGCTCTCGGGCTGGACCGCGAACTCGGCCCACTCGGCCGGCAGCTCGACCGCCGGGTCGACCGGGAACACGTACATGCTGTTCGGCAGCGCGGCCTGGAAGGCCTCGGCTGAGCATGAAGTCGACGAGCGCCTCGGCACCGTCCGGGTTCGCCGCGCCCTCGAGCACGCCGGCGTACTCGACCTGCCGGAAGCAGGTGTCCAGCAGCGCGCTGGTGGTGCTCGCGCCGTCGCTGACGGTGAACGCCGGCGAGGAGTCGTACGACAGCACGATCGGCCGGTCGCCCTTGCCGCCGCCCTGGGTGAAGTCGACCTGGTAGGCGTCCGACCAGCCGTCGGTGAGCTTGGCGCCGTTGTCCATCAGGTCGGCCCAGTAGTCGGACCAGCCGTCGCCGTACTCCGCGATGGTGCTGAGCAGGAACGCCATCCCGGGCGAGCTCGTGGTCGCGCCGGGCGTGACGAACAGGTCCTCGTACGTCGGGTCCACGAGGTCGTCGAGCGTGGTCGGCGGGGCGATGTCGTTCTCGGCGAACCAGGTGTCGTCGACGTTCACGCACACGCTGCCGTTGTCGACGGGCGTGAGCACGCCCTCGGCACCGGGCAGCGCGTACTGCTCGGCGCCGGCGGGCAGCGTCGGCGTCGTACGGCGCGAACACGCCCTCGTCGAGCGCCCGCGACGCGAACGTGTTGTCGACGCCGAACGCGACGTCGCCGAGCGGGTTGTCCTTGGTCAGCACCAGCTTGTTGGTGAGCGCCCCGGCGTCGCCGGCGGCCCGCACCACCAGGTCGAAGCCGGACTCCTCCTCGAACTGCTTCTGCAGCTTCTTCGGCAGCACGAACGACTCGTGGGTCACCAGCACCACCTGGCCGGGTTCGACGTCCGGCTCGTTGCCGACCGAGCCGTCCCCGACGGTCGAGCAGGCGGTGGCCGTGAGGGCAAGCGCCAGCAGCGGTGCGTAGGCACGCATGGACTTCAACTCCGACTCCCTTCGCCGGTACTAACCGGATCAGGTTCATAGGGTCTGCGGCGGATCCGCACTCTCAGCACGCATGCGCGTGCTCCCCTGTCTCTTGTGGAGTCGACTGTAGTACGTCGGTTCGGTGGTGGTGGTTTCGAGGCTCGTCGCTGGCGCTCCTCACACCTCAACCACCGACATCGGTGGTTGAGGTGCGAGCGCAGCGAGCCTCGAAACCACCGTCCTGTCAGCGAGACAGCGACACCACCGAGCCCGCGCCTGCCAGCTTCTCCGGGTTGCGGACGGCGTACAGCCCGGTGATCAGGCCGTTCTCGATCACCACCGAGGCGATCGTGTCGACCTCGCCGTCGACGAGGATGCGCAGCCCGGGTGCTCCGTTGACGAGCAGCACCTCGATCTCGACCGATTGACCGGCCGCACCGCCCGCACCGCTCGCAAGGAACCGGGCGACCTTGTCGTGGCCGAGGATCGGGCGCACCGCCGCCTTCTTCAGGCCGCCGCCGTCCGCGACCAGGACGACGTCGGGCGCCAGCACGTCCATCAGGCCCTGCACGTCACCGGTGGTCGCCGCGACCACGAACTGGCGCAGCACCTGCTCGCACTGCGCGTGCGTCGCCTCGGTCCGCGGCCGCCGCTCGGCGACGTGGTCCCGCGCCCGGCGCGCGATCTGCCGGACGGCGGCCGGCGTCTTGTCGACGGCGACCGCGATCTCGTCGTACCCGAAGACGAACACCTCGCGGAGCACGAACACCGCCCGCTCCGTCGGTCCGAGGGTCTCCAGCACGGTGAGCATCGCCAGCGAGACGCTGTCGGCGAGCTCGACGTCCTCGGCCACGTCCGGCGTGGTCAGCAGCGGCTCGGGCAGCCACGGGCCGACGTACGTCTCGCGGCGTCGGACGTTGGTCCGCATCCGGTTCAGCGACAGCCGGGTGACGATCCGGACCAGGTACGCGCGGTCGTCGCGCACCTCGGCGCGGTCCACGTCGACCCAGCGCAGCCAGGTCTCCTGGAGCACGTCCTCGGCGTCCGCGGCGGAGCCGAGCATCTCGTAGGCGACCGTGAAGAGCAGGTTGCGGTGGGTGACGAAGACGTCCGTCGAGTCGGGGGCGTTCATGGTCTCCTCCTGTCGTCGTTGCCCACCAGACACCGGCCGACGGCGTTCTGTGACAGGGTTTCTCGGTGGACATCGTCGCCGTCTCGTTCCAGCATCTCGCACCACGTGAGGCGTACGACGTGTGGCAGCTGCGCCAGGCGGTCTTCGTCGTCGAGCAGAAGTGCGCGTACCCCGACCTCGACGGCCGCGACGCACGAGCCCGGGACCCGGCACGTGCTGCTCCGCGAGGACGGCGAGCTGCTCGGCTACGCGCGGGTGCTCGACGACGACCCGGTGTGGCGGATCGGCCGGGTGCTGCTCGCCACCGACGCCCGCGGCCGCGGGCTCGCCGAGCCACTGATGCACGCGGCAATCGCGGCCGCGACCGGCCGCGACGTCGTGCTGGACGCCCAGTCGCCCCTGGCCGGCTGGTACGAGACGTTCGGCTTCGTGGTCGACGGTGCGGAGTTCGTCGAGGACGGGATCCCCCACCTGCCGATGCGGCTCAGCTGGCTGAGGTCCGCGAGGACTGCCTCCGCCGCGTTCTTGCCGTTGGTCGCGATCACGCTGCCGCCCGGGTGGGTGGCCGCGCCGCAGAGGTAGACGCCGTCGATCGGCGTGCGCGGCGTGAGCCGGTTCTCCCACATCTGGTCGGGGCGCACCTCGCCCTGGAAGATGTGCCCGCCGGTGAGGCCGACCTTCTCCTCGATGTCGGGGGCGCCGAGCACCTCGTAGCTGATCAGGCAGTCCTCGAAGTCCGGGGCGAAGCGGGCCATCAGGTCGATGAACTGCCGCGCGACCTCCTCGCGCCGGGCGGCCCACCCGCCGTTGATGTCGTACGGCGCGTACTGGCCGAAGATGCTCAGCAGGTGCTTGCCCTCGGGCGCGGGCGACGGGTCGAGCACGGTCTGGCAGTAGACCTCGCCGAAGCCGACCGCCGGCTCACCGGTGACGAACCGCTCGTACGCCGCCTGCGCGTCGTCGAGCCCGCCGGTGACGTCGACCGTGCCGCGGGCCGGGAAGTCCTGGCCCGGCGCGGCAGTCCAGGACGGCAGCCGGCTCAGCGCGGCGTTGAACTTGACCACGGGCGACGTGATGTCCCAGTCGCGCAGCCGGTCGCCGTACGCCGCCGGCATCGCGTCGTCCGGCACCAGGTCGAGCACCCGCTTGGGGTCGGCGTTGCTGACGACGGTCGGCGCGGCGATGAAGGTGCCGTCCTCGAGCCGCACACCCTCGCCGGGCAGGATCTCGCCGACCGGCACGCCGGCCGCGATCACGGCGCCGGCCTCGCGTGCGGCCTCGGCGATCGCGAAGCTGACCATGCCCATGCCGCCCTTGACGTAGCCCCAGATCGGGCCCTCGCCGAGCAGGTCGCCCTGGAAGTGCATCAGCTTCACCGAGGCGGTGCCCGGGTCCTTGGGGCCGGCGCAGGTGCCGATGACGCCCTGGCCGAAGAGCGCGTCCTTGAGCCGCTGGTCGGTCACGAACTCGTCGAGCACGTCGGAGATCGACGCCTCGAAGAGCGCGTCGATCATCATCTGGTCGCCCTTGAGCATCTCCTCGAGCTCCGGTCGCGACGGCGAGTCACCGACCCAGCTGTCGCGTGGCCCCTTGCGCAGCCGGATCCGCATGTCGTCGAAGAACGTCTCGTAGGCGTCGTAGCCCGCGATCTCCTTCTCCGGCAGGCCGAGCGCGCGCAGGTCGGCGAGCGTCCGGTCGTGGCTCATCCACTGGGAGAACGCCGTGCCGTCCTCGAACGGCACCCACAGCTGCGGGTCCGCGACGTAGACCTCGAGCCCACGCTTGTTGAGCTGGAGGTCGTTGATGACGTTCTCGTCGAGCAGCCCGATCACGTAGGCGCACGGGCTGAGCACGAAGCCCTTGTCCTCGAACGGCGTGTCCAGGGTGCACGCACCGCCGAGCCGCTCGCGGGCCTCGAGCACCAGCACCTGCTTGCCCGCGCGGGCGAGGTACGCCGCACAGGTGAGGCCGTTGTGGCCACCACCGACGACGATCACGTCCCACTGCCGCCTGGCGAGGTCGGCGACCGGGGCGGGCAGCCCGACCTTGCCGAGCAGGGACGCGATGCTCTGCCCGTTCTTGGGCTCGGTCATCGAGCCGCGCCCTCGTGCTCGACGTGCGCCTCCGCTCCGAGCGGGTCGTCGGCGGGCTGGGTCACCAGCGAGGGCCGGGCGTCGTCGCTCACCTCGAGCCCGGCGTACGCGCGAGCCATCCGGCTGACGAACTGGTAGACGCCGTCCTCCTCGGGCGCCAGCGGGCCGGGCACGGACAACGGCGAGGCGAGGCCGCGCTGCACCGACTCACAGGCCGCCCAGTCCTGACGGTTCGTCAGGTCCCAGAAGTCCACGGCGTACGCCGGGTCGAAGCCCTCGCGCTCGGCGACGTCCTTCGGGAAGGCCCAGGAGCACTCGACGAAGGTGCGTCCCGGACCGAGCGGCCGCAGCAGGTGGGTCATCACGTAGTCCGGGTGCAGGCTCACGAGGAGGTTCGGGAAGCCGACGAGGTACATCACCGTGCGCAGCTCGGTGTCGTTGAGGCCCTCGATCGGGGTGCCGCCGCTGCGGCCGTCGAGCGACATCGTGTCGGCCTCGGGGATGAGGGCCATCCAGCCGCCGATCCACTCGCCGTCGAAGTCCAGGTTGTCGCCGCTCTGCGGCGGGCTGATCCGGGTGAGCTCGGGGTGGATCGAGGAGCAGTGGTAGCACTCCTGGTAGTTCTCGACGATCACCTTCCAGTTCGTCGCGAGCTCGTAGGAGTGGCTCGCCACGGTGACCAGGTCCTCGGGCCGGTAGCGGCCGATGATCTCCTCCATCCCGGCGACGTGCTCCTCGAACGGGCCGCTGCTCGCCGACGGGTCGATGAAGAGCCAGCCGTGCCAGTCGACGACCGGGATCGGGAGCAGCCCGAACTCGCCCTTGTCGAAGCCCTCGAGGTCGCGGAAGCCGCCGGGGGCGTTGCGCAGGCTGCCGTCCAGCTTGTACGACCACGCGTGGTACGGGCAGACGATGCTGCGCCGGGTCGCGCTGGTGCCGCAGGGCAGCAGCTCGTGGCCGCGGTGCCGGCAGGTGTTCGCGAACGCCCGCAGCTCGCCGTCCTCCGCGCGCACCAGCAGCACTCCCCCGGCGCCGGTCTCGACCGACTTCTGGGCGCCGGTGACGGCCAGGTCGGCGGCGGTGCCGACGCACTGCCAGCCGGAGAAGACGTTCGCCTGCTCCCAGTCGAAGACCGCGGGATCGAGGTAGGCCGCGGGTGGGAGCATCCGCGAGGTGCCGAACTCGGCGTACGACCTGGCGACCTCCGCCTCGGGGAGCGGAGCCAACGTGCCACGCAGTTGATTGAACATACAGTCAATCCTATTCCTGGGGTGTCTCTGGTCCATAGTGTGCGCCACCTGGTGGTGGTTTCGAGGCTCGTCGCTAGCGCTCCTCGCACCTCAACCACCGGACCTCCGGTGGTTGAGGTGCGAGCGAAGCGAGCCTCGAAACCACCTGCCGCTCAGACTTCGCCGGTGAAGGAGCCGATGCCGCTGTCGTGGCCGGCCCGCCGGCTGATCCAGCGGTAGATGAGGAAGCCGAGGACCACCGCGAGCATCGCGGTGAGGAGCATCAGCGTCGCGAGGGCGTTGAGCGCCGGCGTGGGCGCGGCCCGGGCGGTGTTGTAGATCTTCACCGAGGTCGGCTCGGTGCTCGAGTCGCCGGAGAGGTAGCGGACGATCACGAAGTCGTCGATCACGTCGGCGAAGACCAGCACCGCGCTGGCCAGGATCGCGGGCAGCAGCATCGGCAGGATCACCCGGCGCTGCGCCTGCATCGGCGAGGCGCCGAGGTCCATCGCGGCCTCCTCGTACTGCGTCCCGATGGTCGCCAGCCTGGCTCTGACCAGGATCGCCGGGTACGCGATCTGATAGGTCACCAGACCGATCACCTGGGCGCTGGTGCCGAGCGCGATCGGCACCGCGACGTTGGTGACCACGAACAGCAGCGCGACCGCGAGCAGGATCTCGGGGATCACGAAGGACAGCAGCAGCGTCGCGTTCGCGCCGTTCGGCAGCCGGCCGTGCCAGCGGTCCAGCCCGATCGCCAGCGCGACGCCGAGCGGCACCGTGATCAGGGTGGTCAGCAGGCCGAGCCGCAGCGTCTGGACGAGGGCCGCGTGCAGCGAGTCGTCGTACCAGACCGAGCGGTACTCGTCGCCCCAGTACCAGCGCATCGAGAAGCCCTGCCAGACCGTGCGCGACTTGCCGTCGTTGAAGGAGAACAGCACCGCGACCAGGACGGGGATCAGCGACCAGAGCAGGTAGCCGATCGTCACCGCGAGGAGGATCCGCGGCTTGCGCCACGGGTCGTGCCACCAGCGCCTCATATCGCCGCTCCGTCGCTTCTCGACACCGAGCGGACGTAGTAGGCCATCGGCAGCAGCGACACGATCAGCACCAACAGCACGAAGGCGCCGGCCTGGCCGGTCTGCCCCGGTGTCAGCACCGTCTCGTTGATCAGGTTGCCGACCATCGACGTCTGCGGCGAGCCGGACAGCAGGTCGGCGGTGTAGTAGTCACCGAGCATCGGCAGGCAGGTGAGCAGGACGCTGGCGACCACGATCGGGCGACACATCGGGAGCGTCACCCGGAAGAACGCCGACGTGCGGCTGGCGCCGAGGTCGCGGGCCGCCTCCACCAGCGACTGCGGGAGCCGGTCGAGGCCGGCGTAGAGCGGGATGATCATGTACGGCACGTAGCCGTAGACGAGCCCGAGGATGACGACCACGGACCGGCCGTTGAGCCAGTCCACCTCCCCGGGCAGCGTGCCGTTGAGGGTGATCATCCGGTTGACCAGGCCGTCGTTGGCCAGCAGGTTGACCCACGCCAGCATCCGCATCATGTAGCTGATCCAGAACGGCGCGATCAGCAGCGCCAGCAGCGCGCCGCGCCACCGACCCGCGAGCCGGGCGACGTAGTAGGCGATCGGGAACGCGATCACCAGGCAGAGCAGGCTGGCGGTCGCGACGTACACCGCGGTGCGGAGCAGCGCCGGCCCGAAGAACCCGGTCGGCCCGACGATGTGCTCCAGGACGTACCGCATCTGGGTGGTGTCCCAGTAGATCGGGTTCCAGATCGGCACCGAGGTGCGGAAGATCGGGTCGAGGCCGCCGAAGACCACGGCCAGCACGACGTAGAGCGGCGCGACGAAGAAGACCAGCAGCCAGACGATCCCGGGGATCGCGAGCAGCGGGCCGAGCGAGCGGTTCCCGCGGGCCTCGGACGCCACCGCTAGGCCCCGGCCTTGAACTGCTGCCAGACCTGGTGCCAGGCCTGGTCGTTGGCGACGTCGAGCTCGAGGAGGCGGTACGACGTGTCGAACCACTCCTGCTTCACGGCGGCGGACGCGAGGTTCTCCGGCAGGTAGCCGTCCGCGACCAGCCGGTCGGTGTCGAGGACCTTCTGCGGCGGCTGGTAGCCGATGAACCCGAAGTTCCGGAGCGCGTTGTCCTCGTCGAGCATGTGCTGGATGAAGAGGTGCGCGAGCACCGGGCACTTGCCGTCCTTGAGCACCACCATCAGGTCGTTGTCGACCAGGCCCTTGCCGTCCTCGGGGAACCAGTAGCGCAGCACGTCGACCGACTGGCCCTGCGGCAGGTAGTACTGCGCGTTCACGATGTCGCCGGACCACATCTGGCTGACTCCGAGCTGACCACCCGGGAGGTCGCTGTACATCGACACGGTCACCTTGGGCTTGGTGGCGTCCGAGATCGCGGTCAGGCCGTCGCTGATCGTGCGCAGGTTCTCCGCCGACGACGTGTTGACGTCGGTGATGCCGGCGCGCAGCCCGACCATCGCCATCGCGGTGTGCCAGTCGTCGATCAGCGCTGTCATCCCGGAGTACTGCGAGTCCCAGAGGACGTCGTACGGGTTGTCGAGCGCGTCGACGCCCTGGACCAGGTCCTCGTTCCAGCCGATCCCGGTCGAGTAGACCGTGTACGGCACGGTGAACTGCCAGCCCTGGTCGTACCAGGGGTTCTTGAACGTGGGCCAGACGTTGTCGATGTTGCTCAGGTACGTGTGGTTGAGCGGCTGCACGAGCTCGGCGGCCACCAGCCGGCTGATCTGGTCGTAGCTCGGGAAGTAGATGTCGTACGGCACCGAGCCGGTGCGGATCTTCTGCACCGCCTCGTCGGTGTCGTTGAACGTCGAGATCTTCACGTCGACGCCGTACTGCTTCTCGAACGACTTCACCACGCCCGGCGCGACGTAGTCGGCGTAGTTGTAGAGGATCAGCGGGCCGGCCTCGGGCGAGAGCCCGTCGGCGATCGGCTGGTTGTCGTCCTGGATCGTCCAGCGGACCGGGTCCGACGGCGATGCGAGGCGCAGGTCGGAGGCAGTCAGCTCCGGACGGCCGCAGGCCTGAAGAAGGGCACTGGCGGCCGGGATCCCGAGGCCCAGCAGGGCAGCGGTGCGCAGCACCGAGCGACGGTCGAGGCGCGGATCTGCCATGCAGCCTCCCGTGTTCCCGGTCGGGTCTGAGGTGTTGTCGCGGGTATCACCGTCACATAGACTGAATACTCAGTCAATCTACCTATCGCCCCCGATCGGGAGGTTTCACGGTGGTTACGTCTGTCGCTGTCGACCCGGATGCCGATGCCGTCGACGCTCTGATCCAGGAGGAGTCCGAGGCGTTCGTCCGGCGACAGCCACGCAGCACCGCCACCATCGCCGAGGCCAGCCGCGTGCTCGCCGGCGGCGCGACGTCGAACTGGCAGATCGCGCAGCCCCAGGCGGTGTGGATGAGCCACGGCCACGGCTCGCACGTGTGGGACATCGACGGCAACGAGTACGTCGACATGCACGGCGGGTACGGCGCCTCGATCGCCGGCCACGGCCACCCCGCGATCGTCGCGGCGGTGACCGCCCAGGTCGCCCGCGGCACGCACTTCGCCCAGCCGACCGCCGACGCGATCTGGGTCGCGGAGGAGCTGCGCCGGCGCTACCGGCTGCCGCTGTGGCGGTTCGCCAACTCCGGCACCGAGGCGACGATGGACGCCATCCACCTGATGCGCGCGCTCACCGGGCGCGACCTGATCATCAAGGTCGAGGGCTGCTACCACGGCCACCACGACTCGGTGCAGGTCTCGGTGCTGCCCGAGGCCGACGAGGTCGGGCCGGCGGACCGGCCGCTGCGGGTGCCCGGCAACTCGGGCATCCCCCAGGTGATCCAGGACCTGATCGTCGTCGTGCCCTTCAACGACCTCGACGCCGTACGTCGTGCGCTCGCCGAGTACCCGGGCCAGATCGCCGGGATGATCCTCGAGCCGGTGATGATGAACGCCGGCATCATCCCGCCCGACGACGGCTACCTCGCGGGCCTGGCGCCGCTGCTGCACGCCGAGGGCGCCTACCTGACCTTCGACGAGGTGAAGACCGGCTTCACCACCGGGCCGGCCGGCACCATCGGCCGCTACGGCGTCGTGCCCGACATCGTCTGCCTGGCCAAGGCGCTCGGCGGCGGCATCTCGGTCGCCGCGATCGGCGGCGTCGAGGAGGTCATGTCGGCGATCGGCGACGGTCGCTACGAGCAGGTCGGCACGTTCAACGCCAACCCGCTCGCGATGGCCGCCGCGCGGGCGAACCTGGGCAGCGTCCTCGACGACGCCGGCTACGCCCGGCTCGACGAGCTCGCGGCCCGCGCCCGCACCGGCTTCGAGGAGGCGATCGCCGCCAACGGCCTGCCGTGGCACGTGGTCAGCGTCGGCGCGAAGGGCTGCGTGGCGTTCACCGACAGGCCGGTCCGCAACTACCGCGACTTCCTCGGCATCGACGACCGCTGGGGCCAGCTGCACTGGCTGATGCAGCACAACGGCGGCGTCTTCCTCCCACCGTGGGGCAAGGTCGAGCAGTGGCTGCTCTCGGTGCAGCACACCGACGCCGACGTCGACCGGCTGGTCGCCAACTTCAACCGCCTCGCAGCCGTCGCCGGGGCCGCTCAGTGACAGGGGGCGGCGCCGTACGCCTGGTCGAGCTGACCAAGTCGTTCGGCGACGTCGTCGCCGTCGACGGCATCGACCTCGACCTGCCGGCCGGCGAGTTCTGCTCGCTGCTCGGCGCCTCCGGGTGCGGCAAGACGACGACGCTGCGGATGATCGCCGGCTTCGAGAAGCCGGACTCCGGGCCAGATCCTGCTGGACGGCCACGACGTGGCCATGGACGCCCCGCACGTGCGGCCGGTCAACACGGTCTTCCAGAGCTACGCGCTCTTCCCGCTGATGACCGTCTGGGAGAACGTCGCGTTCGGCCTGAGCTACCAGAAGGTGTCGAAGGAGGAGACCCGGCGCCGGGTGGGCGAGGCCCTCGAGCTGGCCCAGATGCAGGACTACGCCAAGCGCCGTCCGGCCCAGCTCTCCGGCGGCCAGCAGCAGCGGGTCGCCCTGGCCCGGGCGCTGGTGCTCAACCCCAAGGTGCTGCTGCTCGACGAGCCGCTCGGCGCCCTCGACGCCCAGCTGCGCAAGCACCTCCAGCTCCAGCTGCGGGCGCTGCAGAAGGACCTCGGCATCACCTTCGTCTACGTCACCCACGACCAGGAGGAGGCGCTGACGATGAGCGACCGGATCGCCGTGATCGCGGACGGCAAGGTCGAGCAGGTCGGCGCCCCGGAGGAGATCTACGCGTCCCCGGCCACGACGTACGTCGCCAGCTTCCTCGGCTCCGCCAACATCTTCGACGCCGACGTCTCCGACCACTCGGCCGGCGCTGGCGACCTGCTCCGCCCTCGGCCGGACCATGCACGCCGTGTGTCGCGACGCGACGCTGCGCGGAGCCGCGGCCATCGTGATCCGACCCGAGCGGATCACGGTGGCCGCCCCCGACGCACCGGTGCCCCGCGGCCACAACAGCGTCGAGGGCACGGTCACCGACGTCGTCTACCTGGGCGCCGCCAGCCAGGTCCGCGTCGAGGTCGCGCCCGGCTCCATCCTGGTCGCCCAGGTCGCCAACCACGACGGCCCGCGCTCGGTCACCGCCCAGCCGGGCGGCCGGGTCAGCCTGCATCTTCGACCCGGACGCCGTCCAGGTGCTGCGCCAGAGCGATGTCGCCACCGCACCCGAGCTCGACATCCAGCTCGCCTGAGGGTCGCGCGCTCAGGCCGCGCTGGTGCCGGCCTGCGGGAGTTCCAGCTTGGCGACGAAGGGCGATGTCATCGCCCGGACCAGGGCGCCGTACCCGAGCCCGAAGCAGAGCTCGTCGCCGTGGGCGAGTCGATGGTCGCCGAGGTCGACGACGAGGTGGTCGCTGCTCATCCCAAGGACGGTGATGCCCGGCGGCGGCACCAGGCCGTCGAGGTCGACGTCCTGACGACCGAGGGCGAGGATCGCCTGGCGAATGGTGCCGGTTCGGGTCGTGGGCGCGATGTCGCCGTAGGCCGCCTGGGCGCGATCGCCCCACGGCTGGGCGGGCTTCACGGCGACCTCGATCACCTCGGCGAAGAGCTGGAACGCGTCGGGGTGCAGGCCGGGCAGCACGGTCCGGTGCAGCGGCTCGGTCCCGAGCAGGATCGCCTCGCCGAGACGCAGCTCGTTGACCCTGCCGACGTCCGAGGCCGACAGCGCCCACGGCAGGTTCGCCGAGTTGCCACCCGAGACGACGTCGAGCTCGATGCCGAGCTCCGCCTCGACCTGCTCGACGAGCCGGCTCAGCTCACCCATGTTCCGGTCGTCGGGGACCACGCCGTTCTGGCACGCCAGGTTCGTTCCCAGGCCGGCCAGGCGGAGCCGCCGCCTGGTCCGAGTCGCTGCCGCGAGACCGGCAACGTCCTCCGGCGCGACGCCTTCGCGCAGGTCCCCGAGCTCGACCATCAGCACGACGTCGTGCGTCCGCAGGCATTTGCGAGCGGCCTCGTCCAGGGCGTCGAGCACCGGGAGGGAGGTGTTCAGGCTCCTGGTCGCCGTGCGCACGACCTGGTCGACCTGGCTGAGCATCGGAGACCGGATCAGGGTGCGTGACACTGCCCGATCCCCGATGCCCAACCGAGCCAGATTCTGGATCCGGGAGTCACCCAACCCGGATGCGCCGCCACGGAGCATGGCGGCCGCGACCGCCGGCGATCCCAGCGTCGCCTTGGTGATCGCGGTGACCGCGATCCCGCGCCCGCCGAGCTGCTCGA
The DNA here is from genome assembly GCA_963716655.1 of uncultured Actinomycetota bacterium. Classification (GTDB taxonomy): domain Bacteria; phylum Actinomycetota; class Actinomycetes; order Propionibacteriales; family Nocardioidaceae; genus Nocardioides. The sequence goes on from CAVQTV010000004.1 coordinate 408,086, forward strand.
CGAGTGACCGCGTGTTCGCCTCGATCTTGGCCAGGTCGACCTCGAGGCGCGGTGCGGTCATGCGCTGGCCGGCACCAGTCGGTCCGCGAGCCGGGGCAGCGCTCGGATGACCATCTCGACCAGCTCCGAACCGGGCCGGGTCAGCGGGTCGGTGACCGGGAGCCCGAGCGCGAGGCTGTGCTCGGCGATCGCGTCGCCGATCTCGTCCTCGGCCATCTGCTCGTGGTTGATGGTGACTCCGATGACCGTGGTGTCGGCGAACGCCTCGATCAGCGCGATCTCACTGGCGACGGTCGGCATCGGCATCATCGGGAAGTCGCCGAGGACCTGGCGCTTCGGTGCGTGCTGCACGATGACGGCCTCCGGCCTGCTGCCGCGCAGGATGTGGCCCGAGGTCAGGTACGCAGGGTGACTCAGCGCACCCTGGCCCTCGACCACGATGACGTCGGGGTCCTCGCCCTCGAAGGCGGCGACCACCTGGTGCTCGACCTCGCCGGAGCAGAACTGCGGTACCAGCGCGTCCAGCGCGACGCCGTACTTCCCGCCCTGGATCAGGGTGGTCTGGCCGGTGCCGACGAGCACGGCCTTGATGCCGCTCTCGTTCAGCGCCTGCACCAGCAGGGTCGCGGTGGTGCGCTTGCCGATGGCGCCGTCGGTGCCGAGGATCGCGATCCGCGGGCAGGTCACGTCGAAGATCCGTCCGGAGAACAGATGCAGGTCGCGCTTCGCCTTCGGCTGCCGTACGTCGGTGATGGTGACCCCGGCCAGCAGCGCCGCCGCCACGAACTCGGCGTCGTCGTTGAGGAACTCGTGCAGACCGTTGATCACGTGCATCCCACGAGCGATGCCGTCGAGCAGGACCACCCGTTGGTCGTCCGAGAGCAGACCGTCGGCCGGCGCGACGCCGCAGATCAGGTAGTCCGGGACACGGCCCGCGTGGGCGATCGCCTCGGTCAGGCCGGCGAGGACCGGGATCCCGTTCGCGACCCCGTCCAGGAACGTGCCCGAGTCCTGGCCGGCGTGCCGACTGTCGAGGACGCTGAGGATCTCGTACTTCTCGGAGTGCCGGACCAGCCCGTTGGCGGTCTTGCCGTCCTGCTCGCCGAACTGTGCCTCGCAGTAGACGATCGCGGTGGAACCGGGCGGGAGCGCGAACGGCGCGGCCGGGGCGACATCGCCCTCGAGGTGGACAGAATTGTTGGACAGCGTGGGCATGCAGATCCTCTGAGAAGTCTCAGAGGAGGCGACGGGCTTCGTGGCCGGGCGGTGGGCCCAACGGTCAACGAGGCGTCTGCCCTGAGGGACGGCAACATTGCCGTCGGACCACCCAAGGTAGCCGACACCCGGTGACTTGCCTGCATCTCGGCGTTCGCCGTCGATTGATTGAACAGTTATTCAATCAGTGGCAGCATGCGATCATGTCGCTCGACTTCGCTGCCATCAACCCCGCTGCCGCCCGAGCCGAGGGCGCACCGTCTCCTGCCGGTGACCTGCCGGCCCGGGCTCAGTACGTCGTGGTCGGCGGCGGCGTGATCGGTACGTCGATCGCCTACCACCTCGCCCTGCTGGGTGCGACCGACGTGGTGCTCCTGGAGCGCAAGCAGCTGACGTCCGGGACCACGTGGCACGCCGCCGGCGAGGTGGTCTCCGGAGGCACGACGGAGGACGCGCTCTGGATGGCGCGCTACTCCGCCGAGCTGTACGCCCGGCTCGAGGAGGAGACCGGGCTCTCGACCGGCTTCCGCCAGTGCGGCTACCTCCAGCTCGCGACCACGCCACGCGCCGACGAGGGGTTCCGCCGCGAGACGGCGTACATGCGCTCGGTCGGGATGACCAAGGAGGTCCTGTCGCAGCGCGAGGTGGCCGACCTGGTGCCGCTGATGCGGACCGACGACGTCATCCACGGCTTCTGGACCCCCGACGAGGGCCGGGCCAACCCGGTGGACGTGACGATGTCGCTGGCCAAGGGCGCCAAGCAGCGCGGCGCCCGGATCTTCGAGCACACCGAGGTCACCGACTTCATCCTCGCCCGCGGCCGGGTGGTCGCCGTCCGCACAGAACGCGGCGACATCGAGTGCGAGAAGGTCGTGATCGCCGCGGGTCTGTGGGGCCGCGAGGTCGCGGCCAAGGCCGGTGTCACCGTGCCGCTCCAGGCTGCCGAGCACTACTACCTGCTGACCGAGCCGATCGCAGGCGTCACGCCGGAGTCGGTGCCGGTGATCGAGGACGGCGAGGCCTACGGCTACTACCGCGAGGAGGGCGGCGGCCTGCTGGTCGGCATGTTCGAGCCGGTCGGGAAGGCCTGGTCCCTGGACGGCACGCCTCGCGACAGCGCGTTCGCCGTGCTCCCGCCCGACTGGGACCGGCTGTCGCCGTTCCTCGAGGTCGCGATGCGGCGCTTCCCCGCTCTCGAGGACGCCGGGATCCGCACCCTCTTCTGCGGGCCGGAGAGCTTCACCGACGACCTCTCGCCGATGCTCGGGGAGTCGCCCGAGGTCGACGGCCTGTACCTCGCCTGCGGCCTCAACTCCGTCGGCATCCTGTCCGGCGGCGGGCTCGGCCACATGATGGCGCAGTGGCTGATCGAGGAGCACCCGCCGCTCGACATCACCGGCGTCGGCGTGGACCGGGCGCACGAGTTCCAGGCCACCCGCCTGTTCCGCGAGCAGCGCACCGTCGAGCGGCTGGGCTTCCTGCTCAACGACCTGGCCTGGCCGAACGCCCAGCCCCGGCTCGGACGCAACGTGCGCAGGTCGCCGTACCACCCCCAGCACGTCGCCGACGGCGCCCACTTCGTCGCGACCAGCGGCTGGGAGTACCCCGACTACTTCGCCGGCGCGGGCGTCACCCCGACGGTCGAGTGGGGCTTCGAACGCGGTGAGGCGTTCGAGCGCACCCGCGAGGAGCACCTCAACGCGCGCGAGAACTTCGCGGTCTTCGACATGTCGCTGATGTCGCACCACGTCGTACAAGGACCGCACGCGATGGCCGTGCTCAACCGGGTCTGCGCGAACGACGTCGACACCGCGGTCGGCCGGGTCGTCTACACGCAGTGGCTGGACGAGCGCGGCGGGATCATCGCCGACGTCACGGTGACCCGCCAGGCCGAGGACGCGTACGTCGTGGTCAGCGGCGACAACATCCACCGCCGGGTGCCGGCCTGGATCCGCCGGCAGACCCGCGACGGGCGAGCTCGTCACCGTCACCGACGTGACCAGCGGGCACTCGATGCTGTCCGTGCAGGGGCCGAGGTCGCGCGAGGTGCTGCAGCGACTGAGCCCGCAGGACTGGTCCGACGCCGCGTTCCCGTACCTCACTGCGCAGAAGGTCGAGCTCGGCTACACCCCGCTCTGGGCGCTGCGGGTGACGTACGTCGGCGAGCTCGGCTGGGACCTTCTGGTGCCGACCGAGTTCGGCGCCACGCTCTACGACCAGCTGCGCGAGGCCGGCGCCGACCTCGGCTTCCGCCCGACCGGTCTCGGCGCGATGGAGACGATGCGGCTGGAGAAGGCGTTCCGCGACATGGGTCACGACATCGACTCCACCGACACCCCGCTCGACGCCGGCCTCGGCTTCGCCGTCGCCTGGGACAAGCCCGGCGGCTTCGTCGGCCGCGACGTACTGCTCAAGCTGCGCGAGTCCGGCCCGCCGTCCAGCCGGCTGATCAACGTGCTGCTGTCCTCCCCCGACTTCGACCTGCACGGCGACGAGCCGGTGTACTGGGACGACAAGCCGGTCGGCCACATCCGCAGCGGCGCCTTCGGCCACTCCCTCGGCGCGGCGTGCGGGATCGCGGGGATCAGCCGCGACGAGAGCATCACCGCAGCCGACCTGGCCGCCGGCTCGTTCGAGATCGACGTCGCCGGCACTCGCGTTCCTGCGCAGGTCTCGCTGAAGCCGTTCTTCGACCCGGAGCGGTCGCGGGTCCTCTCCTGAGAACGCCCGTCCACGGTTGAGTACGCCGGCTCAGGCGCGTGCGGCCGGTGGTCGACACGGTGGACAGGTGAACACCTTCGCCTCCCTGATCATCTTCGCCAGCCTCACGGTCGTCGTCGGGGGGTGTGCCGATCCGAGCAGAGAGTCCGATGCCGACGCACTCCGAGACGGGCTGGCCGACTTCCCCGGCGTGACCTCCGTGAGGCTCGACTACACCGAGCCGGTCGTTCTCGACTCCGGCAAGCTCACCCTCGACGTCGAGATGACCGACGAGGCCACGGCCGACCAGATCGTCGCCGTCACCGAGACGGCGTACGACGCCTTCCGCACCACCCACCACGGCGAGGAGGCGGATCTCGCCATCGCTACTGGGAAGACGACCGTTGCGCTGCGGGCCTTCGAGCCGGACGCCTCCGTGGCCGCGGTCGGCGCGGCGACCCGCACCGGACTGACCGCCGCCCCGGAGGCCGGCTGGGTCACCATCGACCTGACGACGCAGGAGGTGCCGAAGGGCGACCATGTGGCGGGCACCTACGTCGTCGCGCTCCCCGAAGGATCGACGGCCCCCGACGTGCCGGGCCTGCTCGAGTCCCTGGCCGCGGAGCACGACGGACAGTCCCTGATCGGTTGGGGTGGTGCTGCCGGCGACGGTTCGTCCCTGACGTACGACGTCGGATTCCCACCAGCCGAGCTCATCGCCCGGTGGGTGAGGATGCAGGCCGCTGGCCCACCGCTCGCCGTTCGAGCCTTCGAGGACGGCGCGATGTTCGCCACCGGGCACCTGGGATCGACCTACGACCTCACCAGGCGCGCGGACCGGCGCGCGCTCGACCGCGTCATCCGGCCACAGCTGCGCGCGTTGGGTGAGGACGAATGGACCTATGACCTCGTCGACACCGATGTAGCCCTCGTCACCTCCATCGACCGCTACATCTGCGAGCCGACCTCCGAAGGCCCCTATGACGACGAGGTCGAGGCCTGGGTGGCCGCGACGTTCGGCCGCTGCGACGGACCCTGACCTCCGGACCGGTCAGATCAGGTCGCGGAGGCGGTCGAGGAGCGAGTCCTTCACCGCCTGGGTGACGGCCGCCTCGACCTGGTCGTTGAGAGCGTCCTGGTCGTCGACGTTGGCCAGCAGGGTGCGCAGGTCCAGCTCCTCGATCGCTCGGGTGAGGACGTCGTCGGTCTTCAGTGCCGAGTCGACCACCGGGTCGGGGATGGCGCGGATCAGGGTCTCCAGCCAGCCGCTGAGGTCGGCCTGGTCGAGCGCCTCGTCGACCAGTTCCGACGCCGGCGGCAGCGACCCGTCGTCCTGCATCTCACCGACCGCCGACAACAGTCCCTCGCGCAGCGCGTCGACCTGGGCGTCCGTCGGCTCGCCGTTCTGAGCGAGCTCGAGGATGAACGCTTCGCGACTGACACCGAGGATGCAGGCGGCGTTGTCGACACCGACGAGCACCAGGTGCTCGGTCAGGCCGTCGATCCCCTCGGACTGCGAGGTGACGGTCCGCGGTGCGCAGGGGTCGGCAGGCTGCAACGGCTCGTAGGTCCCGCCGCCGTACGCGACCTGGATCCCGAGTACGCCGACCACGAGGACCACCGCGAGCGCGGGAAGGCCGAGACGGCTCATGGGGTCCTCCGTCGGTGCGGCCAGACCACGCGAGAGCAGCCCGAGGAGGGCCAGCCCGGCGCCGACGAGGAACGAGTCGCGGAACGCCCGGGTCACGGCACGCTCCACCTGGTCGCCGAGGTCGCGCTCGAGCTGTTCCGCAGCCGGGCGAGCGTCGGGCGCGAAGTCGGCCGCAGCGAACGCGCGGCGCAGGTTGGGCACCTGCTCCTGCTGCTCCGTCAGCTCGTCGCCGAGCGCTTGGGCGAGGCGTCACCTTGTCCTGCGCCGTCAGGGGTGCGTCGAGGACGAGCGCGGTGATCGCCTCCTGGGCCGGCACCTGGGCGTCGTGGAGGTCACCGACGAACACCGGCGTCAGGATCGCCAGCCCGACGACCACCCCGAGGTGCCGAGCGCTGATCGTCCAGCTCGCGTGCTCGACCCGCGGCACGCGCAGGTGCATCGCCTGGCCGGTGAGCTGGTCGAGGGTCAGCCCGAGACCGAGCCCGATCAGTGCCTGGGGCGCGATCGTCCAGGCGAGCTCGGCCGACGGCAGCAGCGCCAGGCCGACCAGCCCGCCGGCGATCAGGAAGCACCCCACCGCGATCTCGACCTCGGCAGTCGGCTCGCAGGAGCCGAGCCAGCGGCCGGGCGGCGAGCGCCGCGACCGGTACGACGGACACGGTGATGGCCGCGGCCGCCGGGGAGTGCTGCCAGCCGTCGACCAGGAGCAGGACCAGCAGGAACAGCGCCGCTGTGAGCGCCGCCGAGAGGAAGGCGAGGGTGAGGTTGGGACGCACCGCCGGGCGGTGCCGCACCGGACCGCTCGGGTCGGGCGCGGGAGCGGGTCCGGCGCGCACCGCGAGCGCCGCCGGAACGGCGAGCACCGCGATCGGCACCTGGACCACGAAGATCGCCTGCCAGGAGAACGCCTGTGTCAGCAGCCCACCAGCGAACGGGCCGGTGGCCGTGCCGATCACGCCGGCCGTGATCCAGGTGGCGATCCCGCGGCGCTCGCCGTACACCGCGACCAGGAGCTCGAGGCACCCGACCAGCGCCAGTGCGCCGCCGAGCGCCTGCACGCACCGAGCCGCGATCAGCACCTCGATCGACTGCGCCACAGCGCACCATGCCGACGCGCCGGCGAACACCGCGATCCCGACCGCGCCGAGGACCCGCGCGTCCACGCGCGCGAAGCCCACCGCCGTCGGCACCACGAGCGAGCCCGAGCACGAGGTTGAACGAGATCAGCACCCACGCGACCTGGGCGACGGTCGTGTCGAGGTGCTGCAGGATGTCGGGCAGTGCCAGCGTCACCACCGCTGAGTCCGCGAGCACGAGCGCCACGGTCACCGCAAGCAGTGGACCCACGGCACGACGCACCCGGCCATCTTGGCGCATCGAGGCCGCCCTCCGAGCCGCCGTCAGCGCGGGTTCGGAAGGTTCGCGGCCTGGTCCCAGGACAGGCTCGTGCGCACGTGCGTCGTGAAGATCCGACCGATCTGATCCGCGTCGACGAACCTGGTGCCCGTGGCGGTCTCGACGTTGATGCCGTCGAAGACGTCGACCGGTTCGTCGACGAGAACGGCCGCGACGGTGCCGAACTCGCGGCCGTCGCTGGTCTGCACCGGTGTGCCGCGCTGCAGCGCGGTGTACGCGATCGGGACCGGCTCTGGCTCCATGTGGCTCACCCTACCGATGACGCCCAGAGGATCAGCGCCGCGTCCTCGTTGTCGGGATCGAGGTCCAGGGCGCGTTGGAGGAGGGTCCTCGCCAGGTCGAGATCGCCGTCGACCTGGTGGGCCCAGCCGGTCATCGTCCACGCGGTGGACGAGTCCGGGCGCAACGCGGTCCACACCCGGAGCAGCGGCCAGACCAGGCCCGTTCGGTGCAGCTCGATCGCTCCCCACACGGCCTTCTCGAACTCCGAGTCGTCGAGGTCGTACTCGGCCGGATCGGCCGCGGCCAGTCGGTGGAACGTCGACGTCGCGGCCTCCGGCCCTGACCTCATCAGCGCCTCGGTGACCGGGCCGACGACCGGAGGCAGCACCGCGCGCAGCTCGGCCAGGCCCTCCCCCACCTCGTCGGCGATGGCGAGATCGAGTGCTGCGGTGGCGACGGCCCAGGTGGGGACGGTGTTGGAGTTGGCCAGGACGACGACCCCGGTCCGCAGCCCGGGCACCAGCATCAGCCTCGACCCGAATCCAGGGTCCGCACCGCTGTGGCTCAGGGTCCGGTGCCCGCGGAGGCTGCCCACCGCCCAGCCCAGCCCCGCCGCCTCCTCCCACGGAGGGTCGTCCATCGGCACCACCGGCTGCGACATCAGGTCGATCAGCTCGGCATCCAGCCGTGCCCACCGCCCGTCGGTCGGCTCGAGGTGGGCCATCATCCAGCGACACATCTCGTCCAGGTTGGAGTGCAACGTCGAGCTGGGGGCATGACGCCTGGTGTACGGGTACCCGCCCTCGGGCACCGACAGTGGCATGCCCACGTGCGGCGAGGAGGCGAGGTCCGCGGGCACCTCGCTACGCAGGAACGTGCTGCTCCGCATCCCCAGGGGAGCCAGGACCTGCTGCCGGACGGCGTCCTCGAACGTCGTACCGGTGACCCTGGACAGCAGCAGTCCGAGCAGCTCGAACCCCGCGTTGGAGTAGGCGAACGTCGACCCCGGCTCGGTCTGCAGCCGCCAGCCCGACAGGCTGCGAGCGAACTCGCTCAGTGCTTCGTCGCCGAGCTGCGGGTCGTGCCAGCCGTACTCCGCGACGTCCGGGAGACCGCTCGTGTGGCTCAACAGGTGCCGGGCCGTGACCTCGCCCTCCCGACCGTCGGCCAGCGCGAACTCGGGAATCCATTCGACGACCGGCGCGTCCAGGTCGAGCCCCTGCGACACGATCGCGGTCGCGACGAACGGCTTGGACACCGACGCCAGGTGGAACATCGTCTCTGACGTGACGGGAGCACCCGTGCCGACGTCGCGGACGCCGAACCCACGCGAGACGACCTCCTCGCCGCGCACCACCGCGACGGCCAGGCCGGCCAAGCCGTGCGAGCCGAGAAGCGCCTCGACCAGCGGCCACAGGCCGTCCTCGATGCTGGCCCGAAGGCCCGCCGGACCGGCAGCCATGCCGCGACCCTACGCCGAGGGAATCCCGGTCGCGGTGAGCCAGCCCCCGCCACTAAGGTCTCGGCCCATGTCATCGGTCAAGCAGATCCAGGTCGCCTTCGACTGCGCGGAACCCCTCCGCGTTGCTCGCTTCTGGTGCGAGGTGCTGGGGTACGTCCTACCGCCGACACCCGACGGGTTCGCCACCTGGGACGAATACCATCGCTCGCTGCCGCCCGAGGAACAAGGTTCCTGGGCCGCATGCGTCGATCCCTCGGGCGTCGGGTCGCGGCTGTACTTCCAGCGCGTTCCCGAGAGCAAGGTCGCCAAGAACCGGGTGCACGTCGACGTACGGGTCGGCACCGGACTCGAGGGTGAGGAGCGCCTGGCCGTCCTCGAGGCCGAGTGCGCACGGCTGCTCCCGCTCGGCGCGGTCCGTGTGCGACTGCTCTACGACGGCACCGACTCGTGCATCGTCATGCAGGACGTCGAGGGCAACGAGTTCTGCCTCACCTGACGGCCGGTGATGAGTTGTCGCACCCGCATCCGTCATACGTACGTCGGGACATGACGAGGCGGAAGGATGAGCGCGATGACTGTGGACACGCGGCTGGAGGTACTGGGCATGAACGGTCTGGGCGAGGTCGACGAGCCGACGTTCTCGGGGCTCGCGGAGCGGCACCGGCGGGAGCTGCACGTGCACTGCTACCGGATGCTCGGGTCGTTCGAGGACGCCGAGGACACCGTGCAGGAGACGTTCCTGCGTGCCTGGCGGCGGCGAGAGACCTTCGAGGGGCGGTCGACGTTCCGGGCCTGGTTGTACCGGATCGCTACCAACGCCTGCCTCGACCTACTCGCGAAGCGCCGCCCGGAGCCGGCGTCCGGCGGCGAGGTGCTGTGGCTGCAGCCCTACCCGGACCGGCTGCTCGATGAGCTGTCCGCGAGCGACGCGGACGAGCCGGAGTCCGTCACGGTCGCGCGGGAGACGATCGAGCTGGCGTACGTCGTCGCCGTCCAGCACCTCGCGCCGCGGCCGCGGGCCGTGCTGATCCTGCGGGACGTGGTGGGCTGGCCGGCGAAGGACGTCGCGGAGCTCCTCGGTGACTCCGTCAACTCCGTGAACAGCGCGCTGCAGCGGGCGCGCGCCGGGATGCGCGAGCACCTGCCCGCCGAGCGGCAGGACTGGACCGGCGGCGAGGAGGACATGGCGACGCGGGAGCTGGTTCGTCGCTTCACCGACGCCAGCGTGGCCACGGACATCGACGTGCTCGCCGCCATGCTGCGAGACGACGTCCGCTGCTCGATGCCTCCCACTCCGGGCCTGCACATCGGCCGCGACGCCGTGGTGAACGACTGGGTCCAGGACGGGTTCGAGGGCATGGAGGGCCTGCGCGGCATCCCGACCTCCGTGAACCGGCAGCCCGCCGTCGCCTTCTACCTCTGGCAGGAACAGGAGGACGCGTACCTGCCGTTGACGCTCGACGTCCTGCGCATCACCGGTGGGGCGATCACCGAGATCCTCACCTTCCACGACGACCAGTTCCCCCGGCTCGGGCTGCCGGAGCGGCTGCCGGCCGACGGCGCGGAGTAGCCCGGTCGAATCGGGAGTTCTGGTCACTTGAATCGGGACTTCTGGTCGGGAGCTGACAGGAAGTCCCGACTCAACCGTCCAGAAGTACCGACTCAACCGTCCAGAAGTACCGATTCAACGAGGCTCGCTTTCATCTCATCTCAACCACCGAAGGGTCAGCGAGCTGCTGCGGCCTTCTTCTTCGACTTCTTCGGCTTCGGCTTCGACTTCACCTTGACGCGGCGCGGCATCGGGTCGAGGCCGAGCTTCTCCTCGGCGTACTCGATGGCGATGTCGTAGGCGAGGTCGGCGTTGATGTCCGGGTCCTTGAGGGCGACCTGGGTGGCGATGCCGTCGAGGAGCATCGTGAAGGTCAGCGCGAAGCGCGGTACGTCGAGGTCGGCTGGGACCTCGCCGTGCTCCTGGCCGTCGCGGAGCACGCCCTCGACCAGGTCACGCCACTTGCGGTCCTGGTCGATCCGGGCCTCGCCGACCTCGTCGTGACGGAACGCGGTGGCCCAGACGTCGAGCCACAGGCCCCAAGCACCGTTGACCTCGCCCTCGGCCTGCGGGACGCAGCACCACTCGACGATCGTCGAGAGCCGGTCGCGGAAGCCGGTGACCTCGGCCAGCATCTTCGCGGCCGACTCGTAGAAGCTCTCCTCGGAGTAGCGCAGCGCGTCGACGAGAAGCCGGTCGCGGGTGCCGAAGTAGTAGATGACCAACGCCGAGCTGGCGCCGGCGCGCTTGGCGACGTCGGCGATCCGGGTCTCACCGAATCCACGTTCGCTGATCAGCTCGGCGGCCGCCTCGAGCATCGCTCGGCGGCGGGCCTCGTTGTTCTCCGTGGCGGGCGCCGCTTCAGCCATGAATCCAGTCTTTCGCAGGTGTCACTTCCTCTTGTCACGACCCTAGCACCTCGTTAGATTGAACAGTCAGTCAACCCGCTCGAGAGGCTGCCCATGAGCAACAGCTACGACGCGATCGTCATCGGCGGCGGGCACAACGGCCTGGTCGCTGCGGCCTATCTGGCCCGGTCCGGCGCGCGGACCGTCGTGCTCGAGTCGCGGGCGACGATCGGCGGCGCGGCGACGACCGAGCAGCCGTGGCCCGAGGCACCGCACCTGAGCGTCACCCGACTGTCGTACGTGATGAGCCTGATGCCGCCGACGATCGTGCGCGAGCTGAGCCTCGAGCGGCACGGCTACAAGGTCCACCCGATGGGGCCGTACTACCAGGCGTTCCCCGAGGGCGGCTCGCTGACGATCTACGAGGACGACGAGGCACGCACGTACGACGAGATCGCGCGCTGGTCCAAGAAGGACGCCGACGCCTGGCCCAAGTGGAACGCCTGGCTGGCCGGCCTGGCCGACGTGATGGGGCCGCTGCTGACCCGGGTGCCGCCGACTATCGGCTCGCACGACCCGTCCGACATGGCCGACCTGGCCAAGCTGGCCTGGACCTTCCGCGGCATCGACACCCGCACCGTCGCCGACCTCACCCGGCTGATGACGATGAGCATCGCCGACCTGCTCGACGACTGGTTCGAGTCGCCGCAGATCAAGGGCGCGCTGGCGGTCAACGGCGTGATCGGCACCTGGGCCGGCCCGTACGCGCCGGGCACGGCGTACGTCATGGCGCACCACTCGATCGGTGACGTCGGCGACGGCGCCGGGCTCGGCAGCTGGGGCTACCCCGAGGGCGGCATGGGCGCCGTCTCCGCGGCGATCGGCCGCTCGGCACGGGAGTTCGGCGCCGAGATCCGCACCAGCACCCGGGTCGAGAGCGTGCTCACCGCCAACGGCCGCGCCACCGGTGTCGCGCTGGCGAACGGCGATGAGCTGAAGGCGCCGCTGGTCGTGACGACGCTGCACCCGAAGACCGCGTTCCTCGACCAGATCGCCCGCACCGAGCTGCCCGAGGACTTCGTCAGCGACATCGAGCGGTGGAACACCCGCAGCGGCGTCGTGAAGATCAACCTCGCGCTCGGCGAGCTGCCGAGCTTCACCGCCGACCCGAGCGACGGCCTGGCCGAGCACCACACCGGCTCGGTCGAGATGTCGCCGACGATGGAGTACATCGAGCGCGCCTTCCAGGACGCCCGCGAGGGCCGCGCCGCCGTACTCCCGTTCAGCGACGGCGTCATCCCGACGTCGCTCGACAAGACGCTCAACCCCGACGGCACGCACATCTTCTCGCTGTTCACCCAGTACGTCCCGCACGAGTGGAGCGAGGCCCCGCACACCGAGGAGCTCGAGGCGTACGCCGACCGGCTGATCGACCTCTACGACCAGGTGGCGCCCGGGTTCAAGGACTCAGTGCTGCACAGGGACATCGTCGGGCCGCACGAGATGGAGCAGGAGTACGGCCTGATCGGCGGCAACATCTTCCACGGCGAGCTCACGCCCGAGCAGCTCTTCCACATGCGGCCCGCGCCCGGGTACGCCGACTACCGCACCCCGATCGCCGGTCTCTACAACGGCAGCTCGGCGACCCACGGAGGTGGCGGCGTCTGCGGCATCCCGGGCTGGCAGGCCGCGAACGCCGCGATGCGCGACAAGCAGACCCGGTGGGAGAAGGTGCGCGCTCGGGTGGGACGCAAGCCTTGAGAAACGAGCAGAGCACCGCCGTAGCGGCGATGCTCGAGGCCAAGTCGGTCGCGGTCGTCGGGGCCAGCGCACGACCGGACAGCTTCGGCGAGCGGATGGTCACCGAGCTGCTCCGCTCGACCGGCGAGCGCCGGGTGCACCTGGTCAACCCGGCGTACGACCAGATCGCGGGCCTGCCCTGCGTTCCCGACCTCGCCGACCTCGACGAGGCGCCCGACCTGGTGCTGCTCGGTGTCGGCGACAAGCGGCTGCCCGGCCAGCTCGCGACGGCCGCGTCCATCGGCGCCCGCTCGGCCGTGGTCTTCGGCAGCGCGCACGCCGACGGGGTGCGCGACCAGCTCCGCGACATCGCGACCGGAGCCGGGATGGCGCTGTGCGGCGCCGGCTGCATGGGGTTCTGGAACGTCCGCACCGGCCTGCGCGCAATGGGATACGTCGAGCGCGAGAGCGTCCCGCACGGGACGATCTCGGTGGTGACCCATTCCGGCTCGATCTTCTCGACGCTGCTGCGCACCCGGCGCCGGCTCGGCTTCGACCTGGTCGTCTCGTCGGGCCAGGAGCTGGTCACCACCACCGCCGACTACGTCGACCACGTCGTCGACGCCACCGACACCCGGCTCCTGGCCCTGGTCGTGGAGACCATCCGGGACGGGCCGCGGCTGCGCGCGTCGCTGCGTCACGCCCGCGAGTCCGGTCTGGAGGTCGTGGTCCTGCCCGTCGGCGGCTCCCCCCTCGGCGCCGCGATGGTCGCCGCCCACTCCGGCGCGGTCGCCGGTGACGACGCGACCTGGGAGGCGCTCTGCGAGGACACCGGCAGCATCCGGGTGCGCGACCTGGCGGAGCTCACCGACACCCTCGAGCTGCTCGGCAGGTACCCGCGCGCGACCGGCGGCCTGGCGACCGTCCACGACTCCGGCGCCGAGCGCACCCTGCTGGTCGACCTCGCGCACGCCCACGACGTACCCCTCGCGACGATCGGCGAGACCACCTCCGCCCGGCTCGCCGCCGAGCTCGACGACGGCCTCGACGCCACGAACCCGCTCGACGTGTGGGGCGAGGGTCGCGACACCCGGGAGCTGTTCGGCGCCTGCCTGTCCGCGATGGCGGCCGACCCGGAGGTCGGCATCACCGTGCTGGCGGTCGACCTGGTCGAGGAGTACGACGGCGACACGTCGTACCCCGACGCCGTGCTCGACGCCGCGGCCACCACCACCGAGCCGCTCGCCGTGCTGGCCAGCCTGCCGGCCGCGATCGACGAGGCAGCCGCGGCGCGGCTGCGCGAGGCCGGAATCCCAGTGCTGGAAGGGATGCAGAGCGGGCTGCTCGCGCTGCGGCACCTGCTCCGTCCACCGACATCTCCCCGAAGCAGGCGCCGCGCGATCCCGCGACATCGACGACATCCCCCGACCGGCCTTCCATCGGGTCGCGTCGCGCGAGGAAGCTCGCGCCGCCGCAGTCGCGCTCGGCTCCCCCGTCGTGCTCAAGACCGCGAACCCCGACATCCAGCACAAGACCGAGGCCGGCGGCGTCGTCCTCGGTCTGGACGCCGACACCATCGAGGCGGCGTACGACGACCTCGCCGCCCGGCTCGGTCCGGCGGCCACCGTGCACGCGACCGCCCCGGCCGGAGTCGAGCTGTCGCTGGGGATCGTGCGCGACGCGCAGCTCGGACCGATGGTCGTCGTCGCTGCCGGCGGGGTCCTCGTCGAGCTGCTCGCCGACCGCGCCGTGGCGCTGCCGCCCATCTCGCGAGACCGGGCGCGGGCGATGCTCGACCGGCTGCGGATCCGGCCGCTGCTCGACGGCTGGCGGGGCGCTCCCGCGGCCGACATCGAGGCCGTGGTCGACCTGATCGTCGTACTCGGCGACCTCGCGCTCGCGGGCGACACGTTCGAGCTGAACCCGGTCGTCGCCGGCCCCGACGGCGCATTTGCGCTCGACGTACTCATGATCACGACAGAGGAGAGCCCGTGTACGGACTGAGCGACCGCGACCTGGAGATCCAGCGCAACGCCGCGGAGTTCGCCGACAGCCTGATCCCGTTCGAGGTGGAGGCCGAGCTGGCCGGCGGCACCCTGCCGGCCGAGCAGGTCGAGGCGCACCACAAGGAGGCGATCGCGCGCGGCCTCTACGCGACCAACATGCCCACCAGCACTGGGGGTCCGGGCTTCACCGCACTTCAGCAGGTGCTCGTGCAGGAGCAGGTCGGCCGGGTCACCAACGGGCTCGCCTGGTGCATGCACACGCCCCCGCAGTGGTGGGCCGAGGCCGCCAGCGAGGAGCAGCTCGAGCGCTGGCTGCTGCCGGCGGTGCGCGGCGAGCGGCACGAGTGCTACGCGATCACCGAGGAGTTCGCGGGCTCCGACGTCAGCGCGCTCGAGGCGACCGCACGGCTCGACGGGGACGCGTACGTCGTCAACGGCACCAAGTGGCACGTGACGTCGTACAACGTCGCCGACTACTGCTTCGTCCAGGCGGTGCTGACCGACGGCGAGCAACGCCGGCGAGCACGTGCTGCTCGTGGTCGACCTGCCGACGCCCGGGCATCGAGGTCGTGCGCACCCCGGCGTACTCGCACAACATCCCGGACCACCACCCGATCGTGTCCTTCACCGACGTGCGGATCCCGGTGAGCCAGCTGATCGGCGGCGAGGGCGACGGGATGGTCTTCGCGCACGAGTGGTTCCGCTTCGAGCGGGTGATGGTGGCCGCGCGGTGCGTCGGCGCGGCGTCCCGGCTGCTCGACGAGATGACCGCGTTCGCCGGCAGCCGGATCGTCGGCGGCGAACGGCTCGGCGACTACCAGCTGGTGGCCGCGATGCTCGCCGACTCGGCGACCGAGCTGTTCGGCGCGCGGGCGATGCTCTACGAGGTCGCCCGGTCCATCGACGCCGGCGACGACCGCAAGCTGCTGCACGGCCGCGCCTCGATGATCAAGCTGACCTGCTCCGAGATGGCCGGCCGGGTCGCCGACCGCGCGGTGCAGGTCTTCGGCGGCCGCGGCTACATGCGCGAGAACGTCGCCGAGCGGATGTTCCGCGAGCTCCGCGTCGAGCGGATCTGGGAGGGCGCGAGCGAGCTGCAGCGCATCATCATCGCCCGCCAGCTGCTCAACCGAGGACCCGGCGCCCTGCTGGGCACCGATCCGACCGAGAGGAACATCGATGCCTGAGCGCGGACCGGACCCCCGGATCACGATCGCGGTCGTGGCCGTGATCGCCATCCTGATCGCCGCGGTGATCGCCCTGATCGGCGGCCGCTCCGGCAACGACGGACACGAACCGGCCAACACTACGAGCAGCTCTGCACCCGTCCAGCGCTGAACAGCACACCGTCGGGCGTCTCCTCGCGGACGGCGTCGCCGCGCGCGACCAGCAGCTCGAGGTGGGCCTTGGTCTCCATCGCGGCCATGCCCTGGCTGAACAGGTCGAGCTCGTCGTACGCCTTCTCGTGGCGGGTCCAGCCGAGCTGGTGCGCGACCGTGAAGCCGGTGGCCGGGCCGTCGGCGAGGGCGGCCAGGCTGAGGTCGAGGCGGCGCTCGTGGAAGGCCAGCAGCTCGTCGACGCGGGCGTGCGACGACGGCGCGACCGGCCCGTGCGCGGGCAGGATCTGCAGGTCGGGCAGCGCGCGCACCTTGGTCAGCGAGGCCATGAAGTCGCCGAGCGGGTCGGGCGTCGGCGGGACCGTGAAGCCGATCGACGGCGTGATCGTGGGCAGCACGTGGTCGCCGGCGAACAGCAGGCCGGCGTCCTTGCTCGGCGAACACGTAGTGGCCCGGCGTGTGGCCCGGGGTGTGTACGGCGTCGATGGTCCGCGCGCCGACCGGGATCTGCAGGTCGCCGTCGAGCCAGGTGTCGGGGAACGTCCACATCGACATGTCCGGGCTCTCGGGCGCACCGGCGGCCCACAGCTCGGCGAGCTCGTGCGGCGCCGGCGGTGCGGAGCACGTCGAGGAACGGGTTCTGGTTGAGGTTCGGGTCGTTGAGCAGCTCGAGCGCGGGCTTCTCACCGAGGCCGAGCGCGACGTCCGCGCCGTACTCGTGACCGAGCACCGTCGCGAGCGTGAAGTGGTCGCGGTGCACGTGGGTGACCAGGAACCGCTTGATGTCGCCGAAGCCGTAGCCGACGTCGCGCAGGCACTTCTCGAGCAGGTCGCGGGCGACCTCGATCGACCAGCCGCCGTCGATCAGGGTGAGCCCGTCGTCGGTCTCGATGACGTAGACGTTGATGGCCTTGAGGCCGTCCATCGGCAGCGGCAGCGGGATCCGGTGGATGCCCTCGGCCACCTGCCACGCGCCCTCCTTGCTCCAGTGCTCGCCGGAGTCGGGCGAGACGGCGATAGGCGGTGGGGGTGGAGGAGGAGGTCACGTCCGGACCCTACGGCGCGACGTCGGGGAACCCGAGGTCCAGGGTCGGCTGCTGGATGCCGCCGTCGATCTCGATCAGCTTGCCGGTGACGTACTGCCCGGCCTTCGAGGAGAGGTAGAGGACGCCGGCCGCGATGTCCTCCGGCTCGCCGACCCGGCCGAGCGGCGTCTTGCCCTCGAGCTGGCCCATCAGCTCGGGCTGGCCCGCGACGAACTCCAGCGCGCTGGTGAGGATCGAGCCGACGTAGATGCCGTTGACCCGGATCCGGGGCGACAGGTCCTGGGCGGCCATCTTGGTCCAGTGCGCGAGCGCGGCCTTGGCGGTGCCGTAGGCGACGAAGCCGCGGTCCGCCGTACGCCCCATCATCGAGCTGATCGTGACGACGCTCTTCTGCTTCCCGTCGTCGTCCTTCAGCATCAGCGGGACGGCGGCCTTGGTGAGCGCGTGGGCGGTGGTGACGTTGAAGCTGAACGCCTCGTTGAGGAAACGGTGGCTGGTCTTCAGGAACTCCCGCGGGAAGGTGCCGCCGACGTTGTTGACGACCGTGTCGAGCCGGCCGAACTCGTCGTACGCCGTCTGCGCCAGGCCGGCGACCGCGTCGAGGTCGCTGAGGTCGGCGGCGACGACGAGGCAGCGACGGCCGGTCGCGCGGACCTGCTCGGCGACCACGTCGAGCTGCTCGGCGGTGCGCGCCGAGATGAGCACGTCGGCACCGGCCTCGGCGAGCGCGACGGCGGTGGCGGCGCCGAGGCCGCGGCCCGCGCCGGTGACGATCGCGACCTGGTCGGTGATCGCGAACCTGTCGAGGATGCTCACGTCGTGCTCACCAGGCCTCGGCCGGTGACCAGCGGGCAGGTCGAGCGCGGTGACCAGGCCGCCCTTGCGCCTCGACGACGGCGGGGAGCGGCGTTCACGAGCCGCTGCGCGGTGGTGATCATCCCGGAGACGTTGTGGTCGCCGTGCTCGCCGTGGTGGGTGAGGTCGAGCTGCATCATCGGCTCGCCGGTGATGATGACGCGGTAGCCGCCACCGCCCTCGGCCGGCTGCGGCCACTCGGGCACCTGGTCCTCGGCGGTGCGGGTGACGTGCTCGAGCACGACCCGCGGGATGCCGTCGACGTTGCCGATCAGCTCGAAGCGGACGGCGCCCATGGTGCCGGCCTTCACGTCGCCGGAGACGCTCGGGGTGTCGACCTCGGCCGCCCGGCGCTCGACCTTCTCGATCAGCGGCTCGTCGAGGATGATGTCGAGGCCGGCCGCGATCTGGCGGACGACGCTCCCCCAGGCCATGGTCAGGATGCCGGGCTGCCAGAGCAGCGGCTGGAAGTCCATCGGCCGGCCGAAGCCGAACATGTCGCCCATGACGACGGGCTGGTAGTACGTCGAGTAGTCGGCGATCTCCATCACCCGGACCTCGTCGATGCGCTGGCTCAGGCTGGTGAGCGCGAGCGGCAGCAGGTCGTTGGCGTAGCCGGGGTCGATGCCGTTGACGTGCAGGCTGGCGCCCGTCGTACGCCCCGCCTCGGCGAGCCGGTCGAGCATCACCTCCGGCAGGATCTTCTCCGGCCACTGCAGCAGCACCGGTCCGCTGGAGACGACGTTGATGCCGGCCTCGACGAAGCCGAACAGGTCCTCGATGCACTCGAAGACCCGGTCGTCGGCCATCGCGGTGTGCACGATCGCGTCGGGCTTCAGCGCGATCAGCGCGTCGCGGTCGGTGGTGGCGAGGACCCCGAGCTCGCGGCCCAGGTCGGCCAGGATCCCGGCGTCCTTGCCGTCCTTCTCGGGGTTGGACACCCACACCCCGACCAGCTCCAGCGCCGGGTGGGCGTCGATCCCGGCGATCGCGTGGCGTCCGATGGTGCCCGTCGACCAGACGACGACTCTTCAGTGGCTCTCCCATGCGCGGCAATCTAGAACACGTTCTAGTTGTGCTGGGAAGGGCCGCCGCTGCTTGTAACGCCGGGTTATGAGCTCTTCTGCACGCCGTTGCAGGACAGGTGCATGCAGTGGCTTAACCCGGCGTTACAGCTGAAGGGGCGCCGGGGTGATCACCGGGCAGCGGGTGCCGGAGTAGATGGTCGGCATGCACCGGTTGCAGTGGATGCAGACACCGGCGACGGCGCGGTCGGACTGGAGCCGGTCGACCAGGTCGGGCTCGCGGAGCAGCGCCCGGCCCATCGCGACGAAGTCGAAGCCGTCGGCCATCGCCTGGTCCATCGTGTCGCCCGCTGGTTGATCCCGCCGAGCAGCATCAGCGGCATCGAGAGCGCCGGCGCGGAAGCGCAGCGCCTTCTCGCGGAAGTACGCCTCCTCGAACGGGTACGACTTCAGGAAGCCCTTGCCCACCGGCGTCTTCATGCCGAGGCGTACGACGAGCGGCATCGTCGCCGCGAACTCCGTCGAGCGGCGCCTCGCCGCGGAAGAGGTACATCGGGTTCATCAGCGACGAGCCGCCGCTCAGCTGCAGCGCGTCGAGGGTGCCGTCGGCCTCCAGCAGCTGCGCGTACTCGATGCCCTCGTCGGTCGTCACCCCGCCCTTGAAGCCGTCGCTGACCGACATCTTCGCGGTGACCGCGACCTCGTCGCCGACCTCGTCGCGTACGGCGCGGGCGACCTGCCGGCCGAGCCGGGCCCGGTTCTCCAGCGACCCGCCCCACCCGTCCTTGCGCCGGTTCAGCCCGGGCGCGAGGAACGACGAGATCAGGTAGCTGTGCGCCATGTGCAGCTCGAGCACGTCGAACCCGGCGCGCACCAGCGTGCGCGCGGCGTCGACGTACGCCCGCGTGATCCGGGTCAGGTCGGCCTCGGTCGCCGACCGGATCATCTGCATCGACAGCGGGCTCGGCATCCGCGAGGCGCTGATCGCCTTGACGCCGTTGGACCGGCCGTTCGCGACCGGGCCGGCGTGCCCGACCTGGCCGGCGATCGCCGCCCCGGTCTCGTGGATCGCGTCGGCCAGCCGGGTCAGCCCGGCCAGCGAGTGCTCGCCGACCACGATCTGCTCGCGGTGGGTGCGGCCCTCCGGGGCGACCGCGAGGTAGGCGACGGTCGTCAGCCCGACGCCGCCGCGGGCGACCGCGAGGTGGTAGTCGATCAGCGCGTCGGTCACCTGGCCGTCGGGCGTGCGGCCCTCGAAGGTCGCCGCCTTCACGGTCCGGTTGCGCAGCGGCACCGGGCCGAGCGTCGCGGGCTGCGAAGACGTCGGTCACGGCCCAGCGAGCGCGTCCAGGATCGTAGAACAGCGTTACCCACCGATTCGGTCGGAACGCCGAGCGTCGTCAGCGCGCAGCGGCGAGTTCCAGCCGGCGCTGACACGCTTCTGGCGGCGCAGCCACAGCAGGCCGGCGATCGGCAGCACGGCGCGGCACGAACCCGTAGCCGATGCCGAAGTCGGACCACACCGACGGCGTCCGGGAACCAGTCCGGCTCGACCAGCGATGAGGGTGCCGACGGTCAGCACGCCCGCCGAGCTCGACCCACAGCATCACGCTGGCGAAGCCGGTGTGACCGACCGACGCCTCGCGGATCGCGTACCAGCCGAGGGCGTAGGTCACCGCCGCGGCCAGCGAGAGCCAGTACGCGACCGGCGCCTCGTCGTACTGCGTCGTCAGCTGCACCAGCGCGCGGGCGCCGGCGGCGACGGTGAACAGCGCGTAGAACGCGAGCAGCACCTTGTGCGGGCCCGGAGCGCGGGACGTCGCGGTCATGCCGTCATCTGCAGACGTACGACGATCACGCCGACCGCGACGGCGGCGACCGCGACCACGGCCGAGGACCACACCGCGCGGTCGCCCTCGATCGACTTCATCGCGATCGGCAGCACGCAGACCGACGCGAGCAGGTAGCCGACGTACGTCGAGGTCGAGTCGGGCCGGTCGTCGCCGATCAGCGCGCCGAGCCCGGCCAGCGCACGGACGACGAGCAGCAGCTCGAGCATCCACGACCATCTGGTCCAGCCAGCGCGGCCGCTCGCCGCGGCGCAGCGCCACGACGAGCGCGAGGACGCGACCAGGGCGGCGTACCCGACCACGATGTAGGTGATCTGGGTGCGTCACGCTCGGCATGGCAGCATCATCGACCATGCACCTACGACGACCTCGTCGCCACCCTCCGCGCGGCCGGCTGCGTGTTCGCCGAGGAGGAGGCCGCGGCTGCTCCTCCGAGGCGGCGCCGGACGACGCCGCGCTGGCCGCGATGGTCGCCCGCCGCGTCGCCGGCGAGCCGCTGGAGCAGGTCGTCGGGTTCGCGGAGTTCTGCGGGCTGCGGATCGCGGTCGCGCCCGGGGTCTTCGTGCCGCGACAGCGGTCGACGGCCCTGGTCCGGCGCGGCCGCGGACGGCCTGCGCCGCCGGCGACGTCGTGGTCGACCTGTGCTGCGGCACCGGCGCGATCGGCGCGGCGCTGCTGGCCGCCGTACCCGGTCTCGAGGTGTACGCCGCCGACATCGACCCGGACGCCGTCGCCTGCGCGCGGCGCAACCTGCCGCCGGATCGCGTGCTACGAGGGCGACCTGTACGACGCGCTCCCCGACCGACCTGCGCGGCCGGGTGACCGCGATCGTCGCGAACGCGCCGTACGTGCCGACCGACGCGATCGCGACGATGCCGCCGGAGGCCCGCGACCACGAGCACCGGGTCGCGCTCGACGGCGGCGCCGACGGGCTCGACGTCCAGCGCGGGGTCATCGCGGGTGCACCGGACTGGCTGGCACCGGGTGGCCGGGTGCTCGTCGAGACGAGCGCGCGCCAGGCCCCGGTGAGTGCGGCCCTCATGGAGGCGGCCGGCCTGGACGCCGTGATCGACGGACAGGCCGTGGTCGGGACCCGCACTACAGTGCCTTCGTGAGCACCGGTGACCTCGCCTTCACCTGGTGGGGCCATGCGTCGGTGACGGTCGAGATCGGCGACGTCCGGATCGCCCTCGACCCACTGCTTCAGCGACCGGCTCGTGCACCTGCGCCGGTACGCCGCGAGCCCGGCGCACCACGCGTGGGACGCCGACCTGGTCCTGGTGTCGCACCTGCACGCCGACCACCTGCACCGGGCGTCGCTGCGGAAGTTCGCCGCGGACGTCCCGATGGTGATCCCGCGCGGAGGCGAGTCGCTGCTGACGCAAGCTCGGCCCGGAGCGGGTCCGCGGGGTCGCGCCCGGCGAGGTGCACGAGATCGCGCGGTGCCCGGATCACGGTCCTCCCCGCGACGCACGAGGGCCGCCGCGGTCCGCAGTCGAAGGCGGTCGGCCCGGCCCTCGGCTTCCGGGTCGACGCGGGCGGCCGGTCGTTCTGGTTCCCCGGCGACACCGAGCTGCGCGACGACATGGTCGACGTCGGCCGCGTCGACCTGGCGCTGGTGCCGATCGGCGGCTGGGGCCCGACCCTCGAGGACGGCCACATGGACCCGGTCGCCGGGGCCGCGGCGGTCGAGCGGGTCGGCGCGACCACCGTCGTACCCGTGCACTGGGGAACGTTCTGGCCGGTCGGGATGCAGTCCCTGCGCCGCGCCAACCACGAGCTGCTGTTCCGCTCGCCGGGTCGGCGCTTCGTCGAGGCGATGGACGGGTCCGACATCACCGTGCTGCTCGCCGATCACGGCGAGCGGGTCGTCCTCAGCTGAGCCGCAGCCGCGCGACCAGCGCGTTGTGGTCGCTGTTGAGCCCGCCCAGGACCCAGTGCCGGGTGAACCGGATCTTCCCGCGACGAGAGCCCCGCGCGGTCCGCCCAGACGTAGTCGATCTGCCGGCCGTGCTCGGGGAACGTCGACGCCACGTCGCGGCCCAGCCGCTGGTACGACGAGACGGCCACGTCACCCAGCGCCCGGCGCGGGCCACCCATCGGCAGCCACCGGGCGTCCGAGCCCGCGTCGAAGTTGAAGTCGCCGGTGCCGACGATCCACCGGCCGGGCACGTGCCGCCAGGTGTCGGCGAGCCGGCTCAGCTGGGCGCGGGCGCGGAACGCGTTGATCGTGTCCGTCCACCGGCCCGGCCGGTCGAGGTCCTCGATCTTCTGCGGTAGGTGGGTGTTGATCACGGTCAGCAGCCGCCCGGTCGCGCGGTGCTCGAGGGTGACGACGGCGACCAGCCGGTTGGCGAACGGGTAGCGCCCCTCCAGGTAGCCCACGCCGTCCGCGACCCGGTGCTGCCGGGCGGACACCAGGCTGAACTCGTCGCGCCGCCACGACACCGCGAGCTCGGTGGTCCGCGACCCGACCTGGAAGGTCTGGGTGTCCCAGCCCGGGAGCGCGCGCAGCACCCCGGCGAACGGGTACGCCTCCTGCCACCCGACGACGTCGACGCCGGTCGTTCGCCGGTCAGGGCACGCGCGTCCTGGGTGGCGCTGGCGGCCGACAGCTGGCGGAACATGTTCATGCTGGCCACGCCGACGTCGACCGGCTTGAGCCGCACCGGCTTGACGCCCGCGCTCGCGCGACCGCCGCGCGACGGGGGCCAGGATCTGCCTGCGGACGATCTGCGGCTCCACGGACCGCGGCGACACGACCGGCGCCGACGACCACGCTCAGGGCCGGGCGGCGGCTCCGCCGGCTCGTCGTCGACGAGCGGTGCGACCAGGAAGCCGACCAGGGTGGCGAGGACCAGCAGCGGCGGCGGTCCGGCCCAGCGCGACATCCGGTTCCGGGCAGGCGAAGGCGCGTCACGACGTCCGAAACGGACCAGTCGGACCACGCGGCTTCCCCTCCGTGGGTCATGGGCTGTTCGGTCACGCTAGCCTCGCCAGTCACATCCACCCCGCAGGTCACGGGAGTGTCGCGGTGATTCACGCCTCGTCGCGGTAGGCGGCGACCGCGAGCCGGTCGACGAAGTCGTTCATCGCGTGCCCCGAGTGACCCTTCACCCAGGCGAACGCGACGTCGCCGCGGGCCGAAACGAGCTCGACGAACGGCTCCCAGAGGTCCCGGTTCGCGACCGGCTGCCGAGCGCTGTTCGTCCAGCCCCGCGGCCAGCCAGCCCCGCCACCACTCGTCGCGGAAGCAGTTGACGACGTACGTCGAGTCGCTCACCACCAGCAGCGGTCCGTCGAGCGCGCGGACCGCCTCCAGGGCGGCACGGATCTCCATCCGCTGGTTGGTCGTGGCCGGGTCGTAGCCGGAGGCGTACACCGAGGTGTCGACGGCCCAGGCCCAGCCACCGGGGCCGGGGTTGCGCGAGCACCCGCCGTCGGTGAAGACCTCCCGGGCACCGGCGGGGACGGGCATGGCGGGGCGCGGGGCGCGCTTGCGGGGAGGCACCGGAGCACCCTCGCACACGGGTACCGTCCCGGCATGACCGAGCCGACCGCACTGCTGGGGACCTGGTCCCTGACCCGCGTCGTCGACGACCGGCTGGCCGGCGAACGGCGCGACGTACGCGGCACCGCGACCCTCGTCCAGGAGACGCCCGACCGGGTGCGCTGGAGCGAGGAGGGCACGATGACCTGGGGCGGGCAGGTCGGTGCCGGTGAGCCGCACCCTGTTCATCGAGCGGGCCGGCGGGGAGTGGGCGGTGCACTTCGAGGACGGCCGGTTGTTCCACCCGTGGGCCGTCGGCAGGTGGGTCGACCACCCGTGCGCGCCGGACCACTACCGGGGCCTGGTCGAGACCGACGGCGAGCCGGTGACCGGCTGGTCGGTCGAGTGGCGGGCGTCCGGCCCGGAGAAGGACTACGTGATGACAACGCAGCACACCCGCACCTGAGCACCGCCTTGAGGGCGGCTGCTCCGATGCGGGTGTGCGTGGTGGCGCGTGGTGGCGCGCACTCAGGCGGCCGAGCGGATCGGCATGCGGTCGGCCGTGATCAGCACGACCGGGCGGGACCGGGGCTTGCGGGTGACGTCGACGGCCATCTTCACGAGGATCGCGACGGCCAGGCCGGCGGCGACGGCAGCGAAGACGAGGAAGGCGACGAGGAACGGGCTGATGGGGGTGAGGTCGATCATGGGGTGCTCCTTGGGTTGGTGGGGGGTCAGGCGTACGCGGGGTTGGGCTCGGCGAACAGCTCCGGGTGGCTGAGGCCGGCGAGGACCTCCAGCTCCGCGCGGTTCAGCGCTTCGCCGCGCAGGTGGCGCAGCAGGCCGGCGTAGCCGCTGTCGGCGGCCAGGGCCAGCACCAGCGCCTCGGCGCCGAACCGGTCGAGCCAGGCCCACAGCGTGCGGGCGTCGATCTTCTGCCGACCGATCCGGGTGAGGACGAAGTCGTGGTGGTGGGCGGGGAGCTCCTCGGCCAGGCGGCGCTCGACATCGCCGAGGTTGACCAGGCCGGGGTGCCGGTCGACGGTGCGGCGACGACGCTCGGCGGAGCGGCGGCGGGCGCCGGGTGAGGCCGGCGAGGTCGCCAGGTAGGCGACCACGACGGCGATGGCGACCGCTGCGGCGGTCATCGCAATCAGGTTCATCGGCGGTCCTGTCGGTCTGGGAGCGGTACCTCCCTTCAGAGGGGCGCCGGGGCGGTTGCTCCGACAGACACACCTTGAACCGCATCGCTTGGCCCTCGCTGGGGCTGCGCTTGGAACGCGGCTTGGACCCGACTGGGACGCCGACCAGGGGCCGGCCTGATAACGGTTCGACGTCTATTGGGCGGACGACCATCCCGCCGTACTGGAACCGGTTCTAGTCTGAGCGTCGTGACCAGCAGCTACGCCGGCCTGTCGCGCGCCGACCTCGCGACCCTGGTCCCGGAGCTCCTGCTGATCGGCCAGCTGATCGATCGGTCCGGCATGGCCTGGTGCATCTCGGCGTGGGGCCGCGAGGAGATGGCCCAGATCGCGATCGAGGAGTGGGCCGGGTCCAGCCCGATCTACACCCGGCGGATGCAGCGGGCGCTGCGCTACGAGGGCACCGACGTGGTCACGATCTTCAAGGGCCTGCAGCTCGACATCGGGGCGCCGCCGCAGTTCATGGACTTCAGGTACGACGTGCAGGATCCCTGGCACGGCACCTTCCACCTCGACCACTGCGGTGCGCTGATGGACGTCGAGCCGATGGGCGAGGAGTACGTCCGCTCGATGTGCCACGACATCGAGGACCCGACGTTCGACGCCACCGCGGTCGCCACCAACCCGAGGGCGCAGGTCCGCCCGGTGCACCGCCCGCCGCGGACCTCGACCGACCAGCACCCGCACTGCGCCTGGACGGTCGTCATCGACGACGCCCACCCGCCGGTGACCCCGATGGCGCCGTACTACGTCATCGAGAAGACCCGGGCGGCCACCGTCGACCTGGACCCGATCGACCCGGCCGACGAGGGCGCCGCGGACTACTCCGGACCGCTGCTCAGCGACGTCGACTTCGGCGCGTTCTCACACTCCGCGCTGGTGCGGATCGCCGACGAGGTGTGCCTGCAGATGCACCTGCTGAACCTGTCGTTCGTGCACGCCGTTCGGCAGCGCGCGACCGACGAGGCGCAGGCCGTCGAGATCACCACCAAGCAGCTGACCGGGATCGCCGGCATCGCCGCCGAGCGGATCCAGCGCGCGCTCGGGCTCCCCAGCACACCCGCCGGCGCGATGCGGGTGCTCGAGCTGCACCCGCTGCTGAACCCGGTCGCGTACGTCACCGCCGCCGTCGAGGGGTTCACCCTCAACGTCGAGCCGTCCGCGGCCACCGACGACGGCGCGTGGATCTCGTTGTGCGGACCGGCCAGCCCGGCGCCGCTGCAGGCGATCGTGCAGCGCGGTCGACCCGCACTTCGACGTCGAGGTCGACGACTACACCGATGCTCCCGGCTGGACGGCCACGCTGCTGCGTCACCAGGAGCCAGCGAAGGAGCTCCCGGAGGTCGCCGTCACCCGGTTCAGCACCGGGTCGTCGTTCTCGTTCGAGCCGCGCCGCTCCCTGCCGATCACCCCCGTCTGAGCGGGCCGGCGGGAGTGAGCATCGGCGAGTTCGTCCACGACGAGACCCCCAGCACCGAGATCGACCGTCTCGAGGAGCTGTACCGGCCGCTCGTCGACGCGGTGCGCGACCTCGTCGACGCGACGATCCGCACCACGGTCGACGACGAAACGATCCGGCAGACCCAGGCCGACGTCGAGTCGCTCGTCACCCGGCTGCGCGCGCGGCAGAGCGACGGACCGTCCGGCGTCCGCTTCAACTCCGAGCTGCGCGCGTGGAACTGGGGCAACGCCGTCGTCGGCCAGCGCAACGCGATCGCGCCGCCGTTGGAGCTGGTGCGCGACCCGGACGGACTGATGCACGCCGACGTCGTCCTCGGCGCGGCGTACGAAGGTCCGCCCGGCCTGGTGCACGGTGGCGTCGCCGCGATGCTGCTCGACCACCTGATGGGCGAGACCGCGAGCGCGGGCCACAGCCGAGTGACGCTCACCGGGACGCTGACCATGCGCTACCGACGCGGCACCCCGCTCGGGCCGCTGCACCTTGAGGGCCGGATCGAGCGCGAGGAGGGCCGCAAGGTGTACGTCGTCGCGCACCTCGCGGACGCCGACGGCGTCACGGTCGAGGCGGACGGCGTGTTCATCGTCCCGAGCTGGTCGGCGCAGCGGCTCGGCGAGCTCGGAGTCGGCTAGCCTCAGCAATCGGGGGCGATGCGACCAAGGGAGCTGCCGTGACGAGTACGCCGACCAACCTGCTCGAGGAGCTCGAGCCGGTGGTCGCCGAGAACCTCGACCGCCACCTCTCGATGGCGCAGGAGTGGCATCCCCACGACTACGTCCCGTGGAGCCAGGGCCGCGACTTCGCGTTCCTCGGCGGCGAGGACTGGGCGCCCGAGCAGTCGCAGCTCTCCGAGACGGCCAAGGCCGCGATGTTCACCAACCTGCTCACCGAGGACAACCTGCCGTCGTACCACCGCGAGATCGCGACCCGCTTCGGCCGCGACGGCGCGTGGGGCACCTGGGTGGGCCGCTGGACGGCGGAGGAGAACCGGCACGGCATCGCGATGCGCGACTACCTCGTCGTCACCCGCGGCGTCGACCCGGTCGAGCTCGAGCGGGCCCGGATGGACTACATGACCTCGGGCTACGACTCCGGCGACAAGACGGCGCTCGAGGCGGTGACGTACGTGTCGTTCCAGGAGCTCGCGACCCGGGTCTCGCACCGCAACACCGGCAAGGTCACCGGCGACCCGATCGCCGACCGGATGCTCGCCCGGATCTCCAAGGACGAGAACCTGCACATGGTCTTCTACCGCAACATCGTCTCGGCGGCGCTGGAGATCGCGCCGGACGCGACGATGCAGGCGATCGCCAAGGAGGTCATCGGCTTCGAGATGCCCGGCGCCACGATGGCGGGCTTCCGGCGCAGCTCGATGATCATCGCGAAGGCCGGCATCTACGACCTGCGGCTGCACCACGACGACGTGATCATGCCGGTGCTGCGGCACTGGGACGTCTTCGACCGCACCGACTTCGGACCGGAGGGCGAGCAGGCCCGCGAGCAGCTCGGCGCCTTCCTCGAGGCGCTCGACGCGCAGGCGACCAAGTTCGTCGACCGCCGCGCGGAGAACCGCGCCCGGGTCGCCGCGCGCGACGACGGGGTCCGCCAGGACATCGTCGCCTCCTGAAGTCAGCTCCCCTTCGCGCGCTTCGCCTTCGCGATCGTGTCCTCGACGATCGAGTTGATCCGCGCACCGTTCGGCCAGCCGGCGTAGTGGCACAGGAAGATCACGATCTCGCGCAGCTGCTCGTCGTCGAGCTCGCCGTTCTTGTACGCGGCCGGGATCTGGATGGTCAGCACGTCGTGCCCGCCGCTGCCGGCGAGCAGCCCGATCAGCAGCAGCCGCCGGTCGCGATCGGAGAGCCCGGGTCGGTTCCAGATGTCGGCGAACAGGTGGTCGGCGGTGATGCCGAAGAAGTCGCCGGCGCCGTCGGTCATGTCGAAGCCGTAGACCTGCTCCATCTTCTCCAGACCCTTGCGCCGGGCCTCCGGGAGATCGTCGAACTTGCTCATACTCCGAGCCCCTTTCCGAGCCGCGGCAGCGCCTCGCGTGCCAGTGGTACGTCGACGTCGAGCTCGTCGGCCAGCGCGATCGCGAACGTCAGGTCCTTCTCGCCGAGGGCCAGCACGTGCTCGAACACGCCGTGCCAGAAGTCGTCCTCGTCGATCGGTGCCGTCGTCGCCCGGTGCATGATCGCGCCCGGCCCGCCGGTGATCGCGTCGGTGTGCCGGACCACCTTGCCGAGCTCGACCAGGTCGAGCCCGGCCGCCTCGGCCAGCCGCTGCGCCTCGGTCGCGGCCGTGAACGAGACGAAGTGCATCATGTTGCGGGCCAGCTTGAACTTCGTGCCGGCACCGATCGGGCCGGCGTGGATGACCAGCGAGCCCATCGCGTCGAGCGCCGGCCGGGCGGCCGCGAACGCCTCGTCGCGTGCCGCCGACCATGATCGCCAGCGTGCCCTCGGCGGCGCCCATCGCGCCACCGCTGACCGGGGCGTCGACGACCTTCACGCCGTGCCGGGCCGCCGTGTCCGCGAGCTGCGCGGGAGTCGCCGGCGCGACCGTCGAGTGGATGACGACCGTCTGCGCGTCGCCGCGCCGCCGCCGAGGATCTCGCCGAGCACGTCGCGCACCTGGTCGTCGTCGCGCACCATCACGCAGATGACGTCGGACCGCGCGGCCAGCGCCGCGACGCTGGCGGCACCTCGGGCGCCGGCCGCCTCGAGCTCCGCGACCGGCGTCCCGCGTCACGTCGTACACCCACAGGTCGATGCCGTCGGCGGCCGCGAGCCGCAGCGCCATCGGCTTGCCGATGTTGCCGAGCCCGATGAACCCGATCCTGGTCACGGTGGCGTCATGCCCGGAACGTCTGTCCGCCGTCGACGGCGATGATCTGGCCGGTGACCCACGACGACTCGTCGGAGAGCAGGAACAGGCAGGCGCCGACCATGTCCTCGGGCTGGCCCATCCGCTTGAGCGCGAGGCCCTTGACCAGGTCCTTGGCGGCGTCGCCGGCCTGGGTGCGGGTGGCTGCCGTGTCGGTCGGGCCGGGCGCGATCGCGTTGACCCGGATCTTCAGGCCGCCGAGCTCGTGGGCGAGCTGGTGGGTCAGGCCGTTGACCCCGACCTTGGCCAGGCCGTAGAAGCCGGAGTAGAGGTACGCCGCCGTCGAGCTCTGGTTGACGATCGAGCCGCCGCCGCGCTTCTGGATCTCGGGGTAGACCGCACGCGTCATCACCAGGGCGCCGTCCATGTTCACCGACATGAACTTCTTGTAGTAGTCCCAGTCGACGCTGATCAGCAGGTCGAACTGCATGTCGCCGTAGATCGCGGCGTTGTTGACCAGCCCGTCGATCCCGCCGTACGCCTCCACCGTGGCGGCCACCATCGCCGCCGCCGACTCGTGCGACGACACGTCGGTGCGTACGAACAGCCCACCGATGTCGGCGGCGACCTTCTCGCCGGCCTCGACGTTCAGGTCGGCAACGACGACCGACGCACCCTCGGCAGCGAGTGCTCGCGCGTACGCCTCACCGATGCCCTGCGCGGCCCCGGTGACGACGACGACCTTGTTCTCGAAACGCATGCTCATGTCTCTCCTTGGTTGGTGGTGGTTTCGAGGCTCGTCGCTAGCGCTCCTCGCACCTCAACCACCGGCGTCGGTGGTTGAGGTGCGAGCGAAGCGAGCCTCGAAACCACCTCATGCCGGTTCAGCAACGGTCTTGGTCTCGAGGTACTCCTCGAAACCGGCGACACCCATCTCGCGGCCGATGCCGGACTGCTTGTAGCCGCCGAACGGCGCGTCCGGGCTGAACCAGACCCCGCCGTTGACCGCGATCGTGCCGGTGCGGATCCGCGCGGCGACCGCCTTCGCTCGCTCGAGGTCGCCGGACTCGACCGAGCCCGAGAGGCCGTACGCCGAGTCGTTGGCGATCCGGACCGCGTCGTCGTCGCCGTCGTGCGGGATCACCACGAGCACCGGCCCGAAGATCTCCTCCTGCGCCAGTCGACTCGAGTTGTCGAGGCCCGCGACGACGGTGGGCTCGATCCAGAAGCCGGCCTGGTCGATGACGTGGCCGCCGGTGGCGAACGTGCCGCCCTCCTCCTCGGCCAGCCGCAGGTACTCCTCGACCCGGTCGCGCTGCACCTGCGAGATCACCGGGCCGCAGATCGCGCCGGGGTCGGCGGGATCCTTGGCGCCGATCGACTCCATCGTCGCGGCGGCGACCTGCACGGCCTCGTCGTACTTCTCGCGAGGTACGACGAGCCGCGTCGTGATCGCGCAGCCCTGCCCCGCGTGGATGCACGCGGTGAACGCCGTGGCACCCGCCGCGGACGCCACATCGGCGTCGTCGAGCACGATCGCGGCGGACTTGCCGCCGAGCTCGAGGAACACCTTCTTCAGCGTCGGCGCGGCCGCGGCCATGATCGCCCGGCCGGTCGCGGTCGAGCCGGTGAAGGACACCATGTCGACCCGCGGGTCGGTCGACAGCACGGCGGCGACCTCGTTCGACCGCGGCGTGACGACGTTGAAGACGCCGGCCGGGATGTCGGTGTGCTCGGCGACCAGGCGCCCGAGCTCCGCGGCCACCCACGGGGTGTCCGGCGCCGGCTTGAGCACGACCGTGCAGCCGGCGGCGAGCGCCGGACCGACCTTGGCCAGGTTGATCTGGGTCGGGACGTTCCACGGCGAGATCGCGGCGACCACGCCGACCGGCTCACGTCGTACCGTCCGGCGCGACGCGATGCCCATCGGCTTCGCGACACCGAGGTCGGTCTCGAACTCGTAGGACTCCAGCAGGTCGGTGACCCACTTCAGCCCCTCGACGGGGACGTCGAAGCCCGGCGGCGCCCATCATGAAGCCGGGCATGCCGACCTCGGCGGTGGTGAGCGCGCGTGAATGCCTCGGCGTCCTCGAGCAGCGCGGCGTGCAGCTGGCGCAGGCAGCGCAGCCGTAGCGCGACGTTCGTCGACCAGTCGGTCTCGTCGAACGCCCGCCGCGCGGCCGCGATCGCCGCGTCGACGTCGGCGGCGGTGCCGTCGGGCGCGTGCCCGATCTCGGCGCCGGTGGCCGGGTTGAGGATCGGGTACGTCGCTCCGTCGGACGCACCGACCAGCTTGCCGTCGATCAGCTGTTGAGCTGGGGGTGGGAGCGTCATCGGACCGGCTCCTGGGTGAGGTGCTCGCCGCGCTCGACCGGCGGCGGCCAGACCGACGAAGGGATGTCCTGGTGGCGGTAGTGCCCGGGGACCTTGAGCCCGCCGACCGACATCCGCTTGAGCAGGGTGTCGGGCGCCTTGCCGGCCTCGACGATCTCGCATGAACGTGTGCGCGGTCGACGGCA
Source organism: uncultured Actinomycetota bacterium (assembly GCA_963716655.1). Classification (GTDB taxonomy): domain Bacteria; phylum Actinomycetota; class Actinomycetes; order Propionibacteriales; family Nocardioidaceae; genus Nocardioides. The sequence goes on from CAVQTV010000004.1 coordinate 440,504, forward strand.
TGTCGAACCAGTCGCGCTGCCACGCGAACTTGTAGGGTGCCCGTCGGCCTGGCGCTCGATGCCGAACCACGAGCCGCCGATGCCGAGGATCTCGTACTCCTTGCCGTCGCGTCGTCGAGGATGCCCGAGCGCTGCTTCCAGAAGCCGACGACCATGCCCTTCAGCTCGTCGATCATCGTGCACTGGTAGTCGTAGTGCCAGCCGTCGAGACCGTCCATCTCGATGCCGATGGCGTAGTCACGGATCTGGTCGCGACCGACCGCCATGAAGTGCTCGTCCGGGCTGTACATCCAGCCGTACGTCGCGTCCTCGGCGTACCACTCGGCCATGATCCGCCAGTCGCCGATCCGCTCGGCCTCCCGGTTGACCTCGAGCCAGGTCTCCCAGAACTCCTCGATCTCCGCGCGGGTCAGACTCACTGTTCCTCCTCGATGTCGAGCGCCATGGCTGGGCAGTACTTGACGGCCGACTGCACCTGCGGGCGCAGGTACGTCGGCGGGGTGCTCCTGAAGGACCGTCACCTGGTCGGTGGCGTCGTCGAAGCCGAACACGTCCGGGGCCTCGGCCTGGCACATCTGGTGTCCCTGGCAGAGCCCGAGGTCGGCGACGACGCGGTAGCTCATCGCCCGCCTCCAGTGGTGGTTTCGAGGCTCGTCGCTAGCGCTCCTCGCACCTCAACCACCGTGACGGTGGTTGAGGTGCGAGCGAAGGGAGCCTCGAAACCACCTCCGCCACTCACCGTTGCCTCCGGCGGTACTTCACGCGACACGGCTGCTCGAGCTGGATGACCATCTTCGAGGTGTCGTCCCGGTAGGACTCGGGCGGCTGCGCCATCTCGAACTCGTAGTCGCGCAGGATCACCGAGAAGATCGCCTTCATCTGCATCATCGCGAACGCGTTGCCGACGCAGCGGTGCTTGCCGGCGCCGAACGGGATCCAGGTCCAGCGGTTCTGCAGGTCCTCCTGGCGCGGGTCGAGGTACCGCGACGGGTCGAACGAGTCCGGCTCCGGGAAGTCCTCGGCGATCCGGTTCGACACCCGCGGCGACGCCGCCACCACCGTGCCGGGCTCGATGGTGTGGCCGGCCAGCTCGATCTCCTCCTGCACGACGCGCATCAGGATGATCAGCGGCGGGTGCAGCCGCAGCGTCTCCTTGAGCGCCGCCTCCAGCCGCGGGATCGAGCGCAGCGCCTGGAAGGACACCTCCGACCCGTCGGCGTAGAGGTCGTCCAGCTCGGCGACGACGTCCTTCATCACTTCGGGGTTGCGCATCAGCTCGATCAGCGCCCAGGACGCCGTGCCGGACGAGGTGTGGTGGCCGGCGAACATCATCGAGATGAAGATCCCGGTGATGTAGTCGGCGGTCATGTCGATGGAGATCAGCACGTCGAGCAGGTCGCGGTCCTCGCGCGGCACCTTCCCCCGCGCGACCCGCTTGTCGATGATCCCCTGCACCAGCTCGACCAGCTTCTCGCGCGCGGCGTCACGGATCCGGAACGACTCGATGTCCATGTACGGATCGACGTACGCCAGCGCATCGGTGCCGCGCTCGAGGTCGTGGTAGTGGTGCGCGAACGACGAGTCGAGCTCCTCGCGGAACGGCTTGCCGATCAGGCAGGACGACGTCGTGTAGATGGTCAGCTCGGCGAACCAGTCGAGCAGGTCGATCTCGCCCTCGTCGCCCCAGTCGGCGACCATCCGGTTGATCTCGGCCTCGATGGTCGCGGCGTGCCCGCGCATCATGTCGCCGCGCAGCGCCTGGTTCTTCAGCATCTGCTGGCGTTCCTCGGGCGAGGCGTCGAAGACCACGCCCTTGCCGAAGATCGGCGTCATGAAGGGGTACGCCGCCGCCTGGTCGAGCGTCGAGTCCGGCGCCCGGAAGAACTGCTCGTTGGCCTCCGCCCCGGAGACCAGCACGACGTCCTTGTCGGCCAGCCGGAACCGGCCGATGTCGCCGCACTCGGCGCGGACCCGCTCGAACAGGCCGATCGGGTCGACCCGCATCTCGGCGAGGTGGCCGTCATTGGCGAGCCGTCGTCGGGGACGACGTACGAGACTTCGCGGATCATCGGTCCTCCAGGGGCGCCTCGGGCGAGACCTCGATCAGGTTCAGGTGCACGCCGCGCGGCGCGCTGACGACGGTGGTGATCGCGTCGGCGATCGCGGCGGGCTTGAGGAAGTGCGGGTGCCGGGCCAGGCCGAAGCGCACCCACTGGTTGAGCACGAACGCGGCCTCGTCGACGTCCCAGTCCCCGCCCATCTCGCTCCAGGTCGGGCCGGGCCGGACGATCGAGGCGCGGACGCCGGTGCCCTCGAGCTCCATCTGCATCGCGTGCGCCATGCCCTCGAGCCCCCACTTGCCGGCGGCGTACGACGACATGAACGGCCGGGCCCGCACCGCCACGTCGGAGGAGACGAACACGAGGTCGCCGCGGCGACGCTCGACCATGCCGGGCACGAACGCCCGCACCAGCCGGTGCGCGCCGACGATGTTGAGGTCGAGCTCGCGGGCGAACCGCTCGGTGTCGACCTCGTGGACGGTGCCGGGCGCGACCGCGCCGGCGTTGCTGATGACGACCTCGATGTCGCCGAGGTCGGCGGTCACCTTGTCGGCGAAGGTCACGACCGAGGCGCTCGTCGGTGACGTCGAGTGCGTGTACGACGGCCTCGCCGCCGGACGTCGCGGATCTCCGCCGCGACGCTCCTCGCACCTGTCGGTGCGCCGAGCGCCCAGCGCGACCGGGTGTCCGGCCGCGGCGAGCGCCAGCGCGGTGGCAGCGCCGATCCCCGACGAGGCTCCGGTGACGACCGCGGGTCGTCGTTCGGGCTGGGCGTACTTGCTCATCTGACCCTCGATCCCGTCAGCCATCCGCACCGGCACCGACGCGAAGCCGCGCACGTTGATCGAGTGCACCCGCTGGCAGGCGTCGTGGTCGACCTCGACCACGCCCGACCCGGCGGACCAGCTCGCGCAGCGCGATCTGCGCCTCGAGCCGGGCCAGGTTGGCGCCGAGGCAGAAGTGCCGGCCGCCGCCGAAGCTGAGCAGCTGCGCGACCTCGTCCTTGTCCCGGAAGATGTCGTAGCGGTCCGGGTCGGAGAAGACCCGGTCGTCGCGGTTGGCCGAACCGAGCACGAGCAGCAGCTTGGAGCCGGCCGGCGCGACCGTGCCGTGCAGCTCGACGTCCTGGAGCAGGTGCCGCGCCACCATCTGGCTGGAGGTGTCGTAGCGCAGCGTCTCCTCGATCCACGGCACCACCAGGTCGTCCGGCTGGGCGGGGTCCGCGAACGACCTTCTGCGAACTGCTCGGGGTGCCGGGACAGGTGGAAGAGCGCGTGCCCGAGCAGCTTGGTCGTCGTCTCGTTGCCGGCGACGACCATCAGGAACAGGAAGGCGATGATCTCCTCGTCGGTCAGCTTGTCGCCGTCGATCTCCGCGGCCAGCAGGGCACTGGTGAGGTCCTCGGTCGGCCGCTTCTTCCGCTGCTCGACCATGTCGGCGTAGTAGACGACCAGGCTCGAGCGCGGCCTCCATGCCGGCGCGCGGCACGTCGTGGACGCCGGCCTCGCGGTGCACGACCAGGTCGGCGAGCCGGCGTACCTCCACCCGGTCGGACTCGGGGACGCCCATCATCTCGGAGATGACGTCCATCGGGCAGCCGGCCGGCGAAGTCGGTGATCCAGTCGAAGCTGCCCATCTCGAGGCACTGGTCGAGGTAGTGGTCGGTCAGCCCTGGATCCGCGGCGCGAGCTCGGTGACCCGGCGCGGCGTGAAGCCCTTGGACACAAGGGATCTGCAGCCGCTGCTGGCGCGGCGGGTCCATGCCGAGGAACGACATCACCTTGTGCGCGTCCGGGCCCCAGGCGCTCTTGTCGATCGAGACGCCCATCGCGTTGGAGTAGACGCCCTCGGTGCGGAAGGCGTGCTGGACGTCGGCGTGCCGGGTCAGCACCCAGAAGTCGTGCTCGGCGTTGTAGTGCAGCGGGTCCTCGTCACGGCAGCGCCGGTAGACCGGGTACGGGTCCTCCTGGAACGCGTAGTCGTACGGGTCGAACACGATCGCTGCGTCATGCAGTTGCCCTTCATGATCACGGCGACGACGGAGTCCAGCCGGTCCGCCATCTCGGTGTAGGTCATCAGGCCCATCCCGCTCTGCAGCAGCGCACCGGAGAAGGCCAGCGCGAGCGTCTCGAGTACGGCGGGGTCGGCGTCCTCGCCGAGCGCGGCACGGAACCGGTCGACGAACTCACCGCCGATCCGCAGCCGCAGCCGCTCGACGTCCGGGTCGCTGCCGAGCAGCGCGGGCGTGACCGCGGCCGCGAGCTCGGGCGAACCGGCCAGCCGGTCGGCGAGGTGCCGGGTCACCGACTGCAGCCGCTCGGTCGCGGTCGACCCGGTCGGCTGCGTGGTCGTCCTCGGCGAGGAACCGCCAGAACAGCTCGGCGAACAGGTGGTTCTTCGAGGCCAGGTACGTGTACGCCGTCGCGGGCGAGACACCCGCTCGCTGGGCGACGGTGCGGATCGTGAGCGCCTCGGCGCCGACCGCGCGCAGCTCGGCGAGGCCGGCGGACAGCAGCCGCTCGACGGTCTCGGCCTGCCGGGCGTTGATGCTCCGGCGCGGCGATGCGGACACCTGACTGGACACCTGTCCAATCTAGAACGTGTTCCGGTTCCGCGCAAGCGGCCACTCGTCCAGCGTCCGGCCAATACTGGAACACGTTCCAGTACTGCCCCTATCTTGGGCGCATGACGACTTGGTCGCGCAGCGAGCTCGAGACCGCCTTCCAGACCTACCAGGACGAGGTCGAGAAGATCGCCGCCGGCACCCGGGACTGGGCGCGCTTCGCCGACCTGTTCACCGAGGACGCGACGTACCGCGAGCACGCGTACGGCGACTTCGCCGGCCGCGAGGCGATCCGGGGCTGGATCGTCGCAGACGATGACGACGTTCCCCGGCAGCGAGATGCCGCACTTCCCGATCGAGTGGTACGTCGTCGACGAGGAACGCGGCCGGATCGTCTGCGAGGTCTGGAACGACCTGCGCGACCCGGGCGACGGCCAGCGGCACGGCGCCAGCAACATCACCATCCTCACCTACGCCGGCGACGGGCTGTGGTCGTGCGAGGAGGACGTCTACAACCCGGCGACCTTCCTCCGCGCCACCAAGCGTTGGTACCGCGTCGCCAAGGAGAACGGCCGCACGACGCCGGAGGCCGACGCCTGGATGGGTATTTTCGGGAGCTGACAACCCGAACGACCCACCCGGAGTTCTCCTGGGTGTGACCAGACGGAGCTTCCGATGATCCCGGCCGCGGACAAGCGTGCGTTCGAGGCGTTCGTCGCGGCGTCCTCGACCCGGCTGCTCCGTACGGCGTACCTGCTGTGCGGCGACCGCGGCCACGCCGAGGACCTCGTGCAGACCGCCCTGCTGCGCACCGCCCGTCGGTGGCGCACGGCTCGTCAGCACCCGGAGGCGTACGCCCGCCGAGTGGTGGTGAACCTCGCCAAGGACCGGTGGCGCACGCTCGCGCGCCGACCCGCGGAAACTGCGATCGACACCGACGTCGAGGCACCCGCCGACGACTCGGCGCTCGACCGGGAGGTGCTGCTGCGGGCGGCCCAGCAGCTGCCGGCTGGGCAGCGCGCCGTGCTGGTGCTGCGGTTCTTCGACGACCTCAGCGTCGAGGACACCGCAGCAGCCCTGGGCGTCAGCACCGGCACCGTCAAGTCACAGACCTCGCGCGCACTGGGCAACCTCCGGTCTGCGCTCACCCAGGAGAAGGAGCCCGCCGATGCTGACCGACGATGACCTCACGACCGAGCTGCGCGCCGCCTTCCGGGGCGCCACCGACGAGATGGAGTACGCCGGGGAGGTGCCCAGCCTGCGGCGTCCCCTCGTGACCGCCGTCCCGCTCGTGGCCACCGCCGCCACGATCGCGGCCCTCGCTGTCGTCTGGGCGAACCCGCCCGAGGCGGCCACTCCGGTCACCGAGGTGACGCCGACCAGCCAGACGCCTGCGAAGCCGACACAGGTGACCGACACGATCGAGGTCGTCGGCTACACGTTCACCTACCAGCACGCAGTCGGCGAGGAGCGCGCCCACGACCTCTACGCGATGCTCGGCGACGTCGCGCTCCCGGACGACGCGCAGCCGATCGACGCCCCTGCGGGAACGAAGGCGTGGGTCGGCACCGACGCCGCGTCCGGCGACCACGGGATCTGGGTGGACGCGCCGACCCGCAACGACGGCGGGCTCTTCGCGGTGCTGTCGCCGACCTGGACCACCGACCAGCTCGCCGACCTCTTCTTCGAACGGCTCGCCGAGCTGAGCTCAGGTCACCTTCAGCCGCACCGAGCCGGCGCCGTACCCACTGAGCGTGGCCTTGGCGACCAGCGAGCCGGCCTTCGTCTTCTTCGGGAACGTGATCGCGCAGGCGCCCGTCGCCGCCGTGGTGCAGGTGGCGCTGCCGACCTTCACCTTCGCGCCGGTGACCGCGTCGCCGGCGTCGGTGACCTTGAAGGTGACCTTCTGCTTCTTGCCGTGCTTCCACTTCCCCGGCGCGGCCTTCAGCGTCAGCCCGGGTGCGACCTGGGTGTGCCAGAACCCGGCGCCCGAGTTGATCACCACGTCGCCGCGGCCGCTCGAGCCGTCGATGGCGACGTCGTAGACCCCGTCCACGTTCGCCGGCGTGCCGAGCGTGCGGACCGGGCCGAAGCCGGTCTGGTTCGCGTTGGTGCGGACCGCTCGGATCCGCGGGATGTTGTCGGACCACGCCACCCAGATCCGGCCGGACGGGCCGGGGCTGACCGCGATCCGGTCGACGTAGATGGTGGAGGGCACGCTCCTGACGGTGTCGGTGCCGACCTTCCAGAGCCCGATGTGGTCGCAGGTCGGGTAGCCGACGCAGTACGCCGCGTACACGCCGCCGCCGCTGCGCGCGACCAGCGCGACCGAGCCCATCGGCGCGACCGACGAGGTGCCTTCGCTCGACTGCGGGGCCTTCATGGTCGGGCCGACGGCCGGCAGGATCTGCTTCACGAAGATGCCGTTCGTGGCAGCCGTGCTGCCGTTGTTGTACCAAGCGATCCAGACGTCGCCGCCGTCGTTGACCATCGCCATCGAGTAGGTGCAGCAGCTGGCGACCGTGAAGCTCTGGTCGGGCACGGCCTCGCCGGTGCCCACGTGCCAGGTGATGTCGGAGTTGAGCGGGAACGCCGCGACCGGGGTGCCGTCGTCGAGCTCGACCGCCGCGGTGCCGTAGCTGCCGTAGGCCGAGTGGCTCTGGCCGACCGCCGCCATCGGCACCGTCCACGCGGCGCCGTCCGCGGCCGCGGTCGCGGTGTACATCCGGCCGTCGGACCAGTAGCCGGCCTCGGTGGAGCGGAGCCCGCCGTACACCACGCGCAGCCCGTCACCGTCGCGGATCAGCGCCGGGGTCGGGTCGACGGTCGCCCAGCCCGGGACGAGCACGTTGTTCTGGAGCGCCACCTCGCCGTCGGCGTCGATCGCGGTGTGTCCGTACGTCGCATCGTCGCCGCCGTCGGTCTTCGGGTACACGACGTGCAGCACGCCGTCGGCGGTGCGCTGCAGGCTGGACTGGTAGGTGATGCCGCCCATGCCGGTCGAGATCTTGGTCCAGTCCCCTGGCCCGCCGCGCTGGGCCACCGCACCGGCCTCCGTCGCGCCATCAGCCCCGGCGGGCGGTGCGAGCGCCGCAGCCGCAGCTACCAGCGAGAGCAGGAGTGCGACAGGCAGGGCGGTGCGCAACCGAGTCATCTCCCGACCATGGCGCACTCGCTCGGTGGCGCACCATGATCCGTTCGGGCTACTGACTCGGGGCTAGTGCCTTCGCCATCTGCTTCTGCACGAACCGGATCGCCGGCCGCGGCGCGACCTTGATCGCGATGCTCATCAGCCGGGCGTCGAGGCCGACGTAGATGTCGCCTCCAAGACTCCGAATAGACACAGTGGGTCCTGGCTGGCGCTATCCGATCCTTCGTCGAGCGTCTACGCGACAGTGGGCAGCACTGGTCTGGATCGATCCGTCATCGACTACCTGGACCGCCCGGCAGTAGCGCAGGAGATCCAGCTGACGATGTCTGTCCTTGGCACCGAGTGCCCGAAAGGGCAGTTCCCTTCTCGCCGCGCTCGTGTTCCTATGGATCGTTGATACAGGTACCCAAGCTGTGGGGGCGACGGGTCTGCATCTCCAGGGACCGGGGGGTCACCATGGGGGAACAACGACGGCGCGTCACCATTCTGGACGGCCATGGGCTGTTCACCGAGTTGATCGAGCAGGTGCTCGACAGACACGGCTACCGATGTCGAGTGATCGATACCGGATCGTCTTCTTCAGGGACCATCGTGAGCGCCGTCGTCGCTTCACACCCGGAGATGGTCGTTGCGAGTCTGGATCTGCACTCCACCTACAGCGATGGTGGCGCCGTGCTTCACGCGCTCGTCAAGACCGGCCACCGCGTCCTGGCTGTGCTCGAAGATGGCGGCGCGAGCAGGCACGGTCAGGTGCTGGCACTAGGAGCACACGCGGTAGCCGAGAAGTCCATGCCGCTGAACGAGTTCCTCGCGCTGGTCCGCAAGACGATGAACGGCGTGCCCGTCATCGATCGGCCGGAGCGAAACCGGCTCGTCGCGTCATACCGCGAGCAACAGAGCGGTCGGGCGCTGGTTGCCAGCCAGCTCGAATGTCTGAGCGCCCAGGAGCGGGACGTCCTTGCGCACCTGATGGCAGGTCGTGGTGTGCGGGAGGTAGCGCTCCTGCGCGTGGTGTCCGAGCACACCGTCCGCACCCAGGTCCGGGCGATCCTCACGAAGCTGGACGTCTCCTCGCAGGTTGAAGCGGTAGCCCTCGCCTGGGGCAACGGGTGGGGCGCGTCGAGTCACTTGCGACCGGCCGGGTAGCCCACCGAGCTCTCGTTGACACCTCCATCGGGAGGCGAGGACCGTGGGGTCTGGGACACCCCGAACGGGAGGCGCCATGGTCGGCGTGCGGAAGGCCTTGATCGTCGCGACGGACCAGTACAGCGATCCGAAGCTGACGCCCCTCAACGCGCCTGCCAACGATGCGCGAGCTCTGGCCGACGTGCTCCGAGACGAGGCGGTCGGCTGCTTCGAGGTCCGGTCCGTCCTCAACCGACCCAGCCACGAGGTCGAGCTCGCGATCGCAGAGTTCTTCGGAGCCGGCAGGTTCGGAGACACCCTGCTCGCCCACTTCTCCTGCCATGGCGTGAAGTCCCCGAGTGGGGAGCTGTACTTCGCCACGACGGACACCAGCCTGTCGGACGCCTTCAAGCTCAAGGTCACCGCCGTCTCGTCCTCGCTCGTCCGCGATGCGATGGAGGACTCTCGGGCCAGCCTGATCCTCTGCCTGGTCGACTGCTGCTACTCAGGAGCCTTCGTCAAGCTCACCAAGGCGGCAGCAACCGACGACCTCACCGAGCGGCTCGGCGGGAAGGGCAGAGCCGTGATCACGGCCTCGACCTCGCTGCAGCTGGCGCTCGACGGGGAGGAGGAGCCGTCCCTGTTCACTCATGCGGTGATCGACGGTCTGCGCAGCGGTGAAGCCGACCGCGACCTGGACGGACTCGTCTCGTTGGACGAGCTGTACAGCTTCGTTCATGAACAGGTGACCGCGCGCAATCCGAACCAGACCCCGGTGAGGAGCTTCGACGTCCAGGGCGACGTGTTCGTCGCCCGCCGGAGCACGCCCGTCACCCGGGCTGCCCCGCTGGACCCCGACCTCCTCGCCGACGCCCGCGCCCTGGTCCCGTACAAGCGGTTGGGGGCCGTCAGCGGTCTCGCCGCTGTCCTGGGCGAGAGCCACCCCGGGCGATCCCTGGCCGCCCGCCTGGAGCTGTCCCGGCTGGCGGACCTGGACGACAGCCTGTCGGTCCGCAAAGCGGCCGGGAGCGTACTGGCCGCCGCCGACGAGCCGCCGACGCCGACGATCCCCGACTACGAGCCCGCGTCGGCCACGCGCGGTGGTCCGGTCGTGGAGGACGCGCCGATCACAGACGACGCACCGGGCGCCGACACCGCGACCACCGAGACCGAGACCACCGAGACCACCGAGACCGAGACCACAGAAACCGGGACCACCGACACCGGGACCACCGACACCGGGACCGGTGGCAGCGACGAGCGCGCGTGGTGGCACTCGCCCAGGCTCAAGCGCACCGGTGTGATCGCCCTGGGTCTCGTCGCAGTGCTGGTGATCGCTGGATTCGTCTGGCAGGCACTCCGAGACGACGGCGCTTCCGGCGGCGGAGGAACGGGACCGGTTCTGGGCGACGCCGACATCCTCTTCACTGTCGACGACCCGCAGCTCGGTCAGGGGATCCTCGCTTTCGACTCCGCGACCGGGAGCACCCGCATGGTCATCGACGACCAGGCGGCGAGATTGCCGACGATCTCGGAGGACCGCCAGTGGATGGTGTACCAGACCGGCGAGCTGGGGGATCCCGGGATATCCCATCTGGCCCGCGTCGACGGAAGCGACGACTCCCGGCTTCTCGACGCGAACGCAAGCAGGTCCTGCCCGTTCACTGCACGACCCGCCTTCAGCCCCGACGGCGGGTCCCTGGCCGTGGTCTGCCTGGATTCGGCTGGCGACCCTCTCGCCCTGGCGGTCGTCGACCGGGACGGGCACTTGGTCAACACGCTGACCGATGACGTCGACGCGGGAGGGTTGACCTGGACCGGCGACGACCGGATCGTCTTCATGCGGGACGTCAACGGGGACGGAACCATGACCCTCTGGTGGATCTCCGTCGACGGTGGCGAGCCGGGACCGGTCACCGACGGGCTGGATGGTTCGGACAGCCACCCGGATTGGTCGAACCTGGGTCTGCTCTTCTTGCGGGAACGAGACGACGGATCAAGCCAGGTGCTCTACAAGGAGAGTGTCGACGCGCGCGAGGTGACCCCGATCCCGTCCAACGGGACGGCGGATGCCCCGACCTGGGCTCCCCGGGATCGGCCGGAGGTGGCCTGGCTCGAGCCTGCGGAAGGTGGAATGAGGACGCTCTTGGTCAAGACACTCAGTGGCGAGACCGTGGCTGAGCCGAGCACCGGCGTCTACGGCCCGCCGGCGTGGGGCAGCCGCTGAATCACTCGGCCGGCTTGCGTTGCCTCCCCGCTCGGCAACGCGGCGAGGAACGCGGCGACCAGAGCGTCCTGTTGCTCCTTGTCGGCCACGACGGTGATGCTCCTATCGCCGATCGTCATCTGCAGCGGTGGGGTCGAGGACGACCTGCCGGCCAGCCAGTTGCGGACCACCTCGATCACCGTCGCCGCCGCCTGCAATCCCGGGGTGACGCCGACCACGAGTGCCCCGATGGCCGCCACGTCGAGACCCTTGGCGCCTTCGGGCGCCGGACCGGCAGACGCTTGCTCGACATGGTCCACTTCGTCGACCTGCAGGATCTCCGCGCGCAGCGCCTTCGTGAGTGCGTCGATCTCCTCCAAGTCGGCGTCGGAACCCCTCACGAACTCGACCCGGATGTCCTCGCTCATGCCGCGCCCCTCTCGATGCTGCCGAGCTCGGTGGCTCGGTCCGCGGCCTCTCTGCTGATAGCACTCCTACAGACCGTCGCAGTCAAGTCCCGGCCGCAAGCCGAGTAGTGCGTACGCGCTATTTACAGAGGTCCACTCGGGCGAGTAGGTCTGGTCTGGCTGATTGCACCGCACCTACGGGTAGGGAGAGCGGCCATGGCACAACAGCACGAGATCAGGCTGGCGTTGGTCATGAACGGCGGCGTGAGCCTCGCCGTGTGGATGGGCGGTGTGACCCACGAGCTCGACCTCATCCGGCGGGCCACCACACCTGGCGCGCCCCCAGCACGGGACCACGACTCGGACGTCGCCGACCGGTGGAAGGCCCTCCTGCAGGGAGACGACGTGCCCGACCAACGGCGCCTGGTCATCGACGTGGTCGCCGGCACCAGCGCAGGTGGCCTCAACGGCACCCTGCTGGCCAACGCGATCGCGCACGACTCCACCCTCGACCCGACGCCGGCAGGCACCGAACCGACCGAAGGCCCGTGGCTGCGCGAGCAGTGGTGCAGCCTCGGCTCGCTCCGCAACGATCGCCTGATCCCCAACCCGGACACGGACCGCCCACCGACCGGATCGATTCTCGACGGGGACTTCTTCTACACCCAGGCCCACCGGCTCCTCACCGAGTTGAGAGGCACCTCGGCACCCTCGGACAAGCACCCGGTCACCCTTTTCACCACAGCCTCCGGGCTCGGCAAGCAGGACTTCACCGCCCATGACGCTGCCGACCAGCCGTTCACCGTCACCGACCACCGATTCCTGTACCGGTTCACCAACGACCACGTGCGCGGCTACGACCACGAGCACCTGAGGTTCACCCCGCCCGAGAGCCAAGGCGGCGACTTCGACGACATCGACCGTCTTGCGCTCGCCGCTCGTTCGTCGGCCTCCTTCCCTGTCGCGTTCGCCCCGCGGCGCGAAGTGGGCCTGAACGATCCGGCGCTGCGGCAACGACCACGCCGCGTCGACAGCAACGAGTCGTGGCTCATGGACGGCGGAGTCCTCGACAACGCGCCGTTCGGGCCTGTCCTCGAAACAGTCGCGGCTGCCCCCGTGAGCGGGCACGTCAGCCGGTACGTCCTCTACGTCGTCCCGTCCTCCGGGATCGGCACAGGCTCCACGAAGGTCGACCCGGGCGCGACCCAGCCGCCCTCGTGGAGGCAGACCGCGACGTCCGTGGTGAAGTTCCGGGGCGAGATCGACTTCCGCAGCGACGTCGAAGAGCTCGAAGCGCTCCGGATCGAAGCCGAGACCGCCTGGTCGGACATCCGGCAGGCCTTTGCCCTGGCCCGCAGCGATCCCGAAGAGCGCAACCGGCTCATCGAGGCTGCCAAGAAGCTGCAACCGATCTATACCCGCGGTCGTGCCGCAGGAGGTATCTGGGAAGCGCTCATCGTCGCCCAGGCAGGACACATCACCGCACTCGACGACTCTGCGGTGGCTCCAGCAGAGGACGTCAAGCAGATCCTCGAGACCCTGCCACGTTGGACACCGCAACCCTGGGTGCCGTCGGCGGATGTCCCCGTGGGGGACGAACCCATCACCTTGTTCGTCGAGAACACCGGGCCAGGAACCGGCGACCCACCACGCTGGCCATGGGGCATGGGACCGGCCGAGCGAGTAGTTCGCACGATCCTCCGCGCGGTTCGCGCCCAGACCGCGACCGAGTTCCACGCGAACACACCCGGCGCAGCAGCCCTCGACAACCTCGAGGATCAGCTCGCCACCCTCACCGAGGTCAGGCGCAATCTCCGCGCGATACGTAAAGCGGTCGGCGAGGAGGTCACCCTCCTGGGAAAGAGGCGCGAAGCAGACGGCGACGTCCTCGCACGTGAGCCGCTCATCGTCCCCACCAGCTCACCCGCCGTCGTAGCGAACGCCATCAACGGCGTCTTCGACGACCTTCGCGTCCAAGAAGCGCTCGGGCAGCAGATCCAGTACCTGATCGAGAACATCCCCGACGGGGCGAACCTGGCCCGGCTCGCCCTCGCGCTCGAGGTCGTCGAACGCTGCATGTCATCACGCACCCCCGACCAGCGCAGCGCTCCCTTCAAGTTCATCCGCCTCGGACCGGACGTACCACTCCCCGTCCTCTCCCAGGACGACCAGGATCGCGCCACAGACCTCGGCGACCGGATCATCTACGGCACCCAGGTCGGCCACTTCGGCTCGTTCGGTGCCGAGGGCTGGCGCCGATGGGACTGGCTCATGGGACGACTCCACGCCACGGCACACCTCGGGCGTCTCCTCCATGACACCACCACCGACGAGGGCAAGGCTGCCGCGAACGCCTGGGTCGCCGAGACGCAACGCGCCGTCCTCACTGCCGAGGGCTTCACTGAGGGCACGTTCACGGCCACACTCCGTGAGCTCGAATCGACCTTCCCGCCTGATCAGAAGGGAGCCCACGGCCTCCGCGAGATGCTGAGAGCGATGAACGAAGCCGACGCCGCCGAACCGGCGCCCTCGACGCGGCAGCTCGGCGACCGTCTCGTTCACTCGTCCGGGGGCCTGCCCGCTGGCCTCGGCCGGTGGGTCAAAGCAGCCGCGGGTAGAAGAGAGCCACGCCCGGACGCCGACCCGGACACACCTGGCCCCGGAGCAGTCGACGACCTCGTCCGCTGGCTCGCAGAACCCACGCGCAACACACTCTGGGGATCGCTGACCGCTCAACGCGCAGATCTCGAGAAGAGCAAGCGGTGGCCGATCATCCTCTTCAGCCCCGCCCTCTGGATCGTCCTCGCCATTGGTGGAGCAGCAGCACTCGTCGCAGCCGCCTTCATCGACAAGGACTGGGCCTGGGCACTGTCCGCCGGCGGCACGTTCGCCCTCACCCTCGGCGCCGCCGCGACAGCGATCTGCTCCGCACTCCACTGGGGACGACGTGCCGCCGCGGGCTGGCTGACCAAGCAGCTCGACACGTGATCCCGGTCAGGAAGGTGATGTGCGCCTGAACCACATCCGCCAGCAGACGAACCGACAACCGCAGGCCCCTTGGAACCCGGCACAACGCCCCAGTCAGTCGCGCACCAGTATGGTCTCGAGCTCGATGAGAGCGCGGTCGGCGTACCCCTTCCACATCCGGCCGATGACGCTCGCGGTGAGTCGAGCCGGCGGGGTCTTCGGGTAGAAGGTCCAGGCCCAGCCGATGCGAGAGCCACCACCCTCCCCGGCGACCGTCCACCCTCCGTTGATGCGGTGCACGAAGTGCCGCAGCGGGCCCTCGATCTCGTCGAGGACATAGGAGAAGCCCTGGGGCCGGTCGATGGCGGTCAGGGTCTCGCGCAACCGGCCGCCGTCGGCGAGCACGATCGTGCGCGTCTGGCCCACGATGCCCCAATCGTCTGGCTCGTCGGTCACTTCCTTCACCGCCGGCAAGGCGGCATAGCGCCGGGCGAACACGTCCGGCAGCCGAGCGCCCATCAACCGATCGAAGGCGACGACCGGCTCGACGGCAATGACCCTCGACGTTTCGACCCGGTGACCGGACATGAGGCAAGACTATGCGTTCATGTGCCGATTGCGCCGACCACGACTTTCGGTGTCGAGTCCCGCCGTGGTCAGCATGAGGCCGCCGGTCACGGCGACAGCACCGGCGATGGAGCCGATGAGGATGAGCATCTCGGGATCTCCTGGAGCTGGCTCGCAGTCGGGGGAGCGAACGTCAAAGACCGAGGTAATCGACCCATACGCCACCCACACACGCGTTTCGAACGCCGATCAACTACGAGATCGTCTCAGACTACGGCGGCGTCGCGCGGGCCTGGGGCCCGTGGCGTCCCCGGCCGCGCGGCGACCTCGGCGTCCGAGCAGAAGCCGCGGCCGTGCCGCTTCAGGCACAGCAGTCCGAGCAGCCGGCCGTCCGCGTCGACGACGGCGAGCCGGCGGCGTCCGGCGTGCATCGACGCCCGGACCGTCGCCAGGTCCGCGTCGGGACGGACGATCCGGCCCGCCAGCGCACCGACGTCCCGCGCGCGGGTCCACCAGGCGGCCCCGGCCAGGTCGTCGCGCTCGAGGACGGCGACCAGTCGCTCGCCGTCCTCGACGAGCAGCGCGGCATGCACGTGGTCGTCGGCGAAGAACCGACGCAGCTCGGCGACCGTCGCCTCTGCCGGAGTGGTCCTCGGGCGGCGCAGCATCGCGTCCTGCACGGCACCGGCGAGCTGCATGGCCTGGAGCCTACGGCATTTTCAATCATGTGATTGAACCGCTTTGATACTGTCCGGCCATGACCGACCTCCCGCTCGTCGTCCACAAGCGCACCTGCCCGCTGTGCGAGGCCATGTGCGGACTGAACGTGCACGTTCGCGGCGAGCACGTCGAGAAGATCACGCCGGACCGCGACGACGTCTGGTCGAAGGGCCACATCTGCCCGAAGGGCACGACCCTCGGCGCCCTCCACCACGACCCCGACCGGCTGCGCCGACCCGTCGTCAAGCAGCCGGACGGGACGTTCAAGGAGGTGTCGTACGCCGAGGCGTACGCCCGCTGCGACGAGCTGCTCGCGCCGGTCATCGCCCAACACGGCATCGAGGCGGTCACGGCGTACGTCGGCAACCCGCTCGCCCACGCGATGGACCTCAGCCGCTACATCGGCATCCTGATCGGGATGTCGGGGATCCCGATGATCTACTCCCCCGGCGTCGTTGACCAGTGGCCCAAGAACCTCGGTGCGCACCTGATGTACGGCGGCATGTGGAAGATCCCGGTGCCCGACGTCCAGCGCACCGACCTCTGGATCATCATGGGCGCCAACCCGCAGGCCTCGCAGGGCTCGCTGCTCGCCTGCCCGGATCTGATGGGCGAGATCGCCGGCATCCAGCGGCGCGGCGGCCGGGTCGTGGTCATCGACCCGCGGCGCACCGGCACCGCGGCCAAGGCCGACGAGTGGCTGCCGATCGTGCCCGGCACCGACGCGGCGTTCCTGCTGGCGATGGTGCAGGTGCTCTTCGAGGAGGGGCTGGTCGACCTCGGTCACGTGGCGGAGCTGGTCGAGGGCGGCGCGGATGCGGTGGCGGCACTCGGCGAGCTGGCCCGGAACTGGACGCCGGAACGGGTGGCCGAGGCCACCGGCATCGCCCCGGAGAAGGTACGTGAGCTCGCCCGCGACCTGGCTGGCACCGAGCGCGCCGTGCTGTACGGCCGGATCGGCCTGTGCACGCAAGAGTTCGGGACGCTCGCGAGCTGGCTGGTCGAGGTGGTCAACATCCTCACCGGCAACTTCGACGTCGAGGGCGGGCTCATGTTCCCGCTCCCGTCCGCTTGGACGGTCAGCGACCTGCCCATGCCCGACCTCGAGAAGGGCGTGCCCAAATTCGGCCGCTGGCGCAGCCGGGTGCGCGGCGCACCGGAGGTCCTCGGCCACGTGCCGGTCTCCTGCCTGCACGAGGAGATCGGGACGCCCGGTCAAGGCCAGATCCGGGCGCTCTTCACCGTCGCCGGCAACCCGGTGCTGTCCTCGCCGGAGGGCGACCGGCTCGACGCCGTACTGCCCGGCCTGGACGCGATGATCAGCATCGACCTCTGGATCAACGAGACCACCCGGCACGCCGACGTGATCTTCCCGGGCCTGTCGGCGCTCGAGTCACCGCACCACGACGACATGCTCTGGATGTTCGCGGTGCGCAGCGCGGCCAAGTTCTCGCCGGCGATCTTCCAGCCGGACGAGGACCACCCCGGCGAGTGGGAGATCCTGATCCGCCTCGCCGGCGCGTGCCTGGGCACCCCCATGGCCGACTTCGACGTGGCGGCGATCGACGACGGGTTCTTTGACGTGCTGGCGATGGCGCACGGGATCGACGGCGCGGCCGCGCGCGAGCACTACAGCGAGGGCGGGCCGCTGCGGCTGCTGGACCTCCAGATCCGGTCCGGGCCGTTCGGCGACCGGTACGGCGAGAACCCCGACGGCCTCACCCTGGCCAAGGTGCAGGCCGCCCCCGACGGCGTCGACCTGGGACCGATGCGGAGCCGGCTGGCCGACGTGCTCGACACCGAGAGCGGCCTGATGGTGCTCGCCCCGCCGTACATCACCGACGACCTGCCGCGACTCGAAGAGCGCCTGGCGCGGCCGCGCCCGGAGCTGGTGCTGGTCAACCGCCGCCACCTGCGCTCGAACAACTCCTGGCTGCACAACGTGCCCGCGCTGGTGAAGGGATCCAACCGCTGCACGCTGCTGATGCACCCCGTCGACGCGACCCGGCGCGGGCTCACCGACGGCGACCTGGTGCGCGTGAGCTCGGAGAGCGGGACCATCGACATCCCGCTCGAGGTCGACGACGGGATCCTGCCGGGCGTGGTCTCGACGCCGCACGGGTGGGGCCACGACAAGGAGACAGCGCGGCTGACGGTCGCGGCAGGCCAACCCGGCGTGAACACCAACGCCTTGTCGCCGGGCCGGCTCGTGGACACCCCGTCCGGCAACGCCGTCGTCAACGGCTTCGAGGTGACGGTCCTCCCAGCATCGCGGTGACCAGGGCGAGCAGCTCGTCGACCACGACCGCGTCGCCGACGAGCCCACCCCGCGGGGTCAGGGTACGGCCGGTCGCCTCGAGGTCGCCGAGCACGCGGAACGTCGTCACCAGGGTCTCGCTCACCCGGAAACGGACCGTGGTCTGCGGAAGGTCGGGGTCGGTCCTCCGGAGCAGGGCGCCGATGCGGTTCGCGGCCGGCGCGAACGTGTCGTCGAGCAGCGTCAACGCCGGGTGCCGGGTCGCCGCGATCCGGTAGACGAAGCGCACCCACGACTCGCCGCCGTCGGCGACCATCTCCGCCACGGGCCGCACGATCGCCTCGGCCAGCCCCGCCGCCGTCGGCAGCTCCAGCTCCTCCAGCGCCAGCAGGTACGGGTCGCGCCGCTGCGCGACCTCAGCGCTGCGCCACTCGACCAGCGCCCGGATCAGCGCGTCCTTGCTGCCGAAGTGGTAGTGGATCGCGGCCACGTTGGTGCCCGCCTCGGCCATCACCGCGCGCAGCGAGACGGCGTCGGGCCCGCGCTCGGCGAAGAGCCGCTCGGCAGCCGTGAGGAGCAGCTCACGGCTGGCCTGGGTCACGCGCCGACCCTAGCGGCTGGCCACGACCTCAGCTCCTGATCTGGACGACGGATTCACCGACTCACTAGGCACCAGCGGCGGGCTGAACCGTGTTCGCGATGGACACAGCCCGGCGGTGCTGTCGTTGAATAGGGTGAACCGCACGGAGGCCCCGCCCGTCCTTGCTCGGTCCGCCCGAACGACTAGGGTCCAGCCATGCGCTATCGAACCCTGGGCAACAGCGGATGCGCGGTCTCGGAGCTCTGCCTCGGCACGATGACGTTCGGGGCCGAGACCGACGAGGCCGGCGCGCACGCCCAGCTCGACCGTTTCGTCGAGGCCGGCGGCAACCTGGTCGACACCGCCGACGTCTACTCGGCCGGGGCGTCGGAGCAGATCATCGGCCGATGGCTGGCGTCGCGGCCCGCCGACGTCAGCGGCTCCGTCGTCCTCGCCACGAAGGGCCGCTTCGCGATGGGAAGGGACCCGAACGCTCAGGGCCTCTCGGCACGGCACCTGACCCGCGCCCTGGACGACTCCATGCGGCGGCTCGGCGTCGCCGCGGTCGATCTCTACCAGGTCCACGCCTGGGACTCCCTCACGCCGCTGACCGAGACGCTGCGTACCCTGGACGGCTTCGTCCGGGCCGGCAAGATCCGCTACTACGGGCTGTCGAACTTCACCGGCTGGCAGCTCACCAAGGCCGTGCACACCGCTCGAGCGCTCGGGTTGGCCGAGCCGGTGACGCTGCAACCGCAGTACAGCCTGATCGTCCGCGAGATCGAGTGGGAGATCGTGCCCGCCGCCCTCGACACCGGCCTGGGCCTGCTGCCGTGGAGTCCCCTGGGCGGCGGCTGGCTGTCGGGGAAGTATCGCCGCGATCACCGGCCGACCGGCGAGACCCGGCTCGGCGAGGACCCCGGCCGCGGCATGGAGGCCTGGGAACGGCGCGGCACCGAGCGCACTTGGCGGATCATCGAGGCCGTCGAGCGGATCGCCGACGGGCGCGGTGTGCCGATGTCCCGAGTGGCGCTCTCCTGGGTCACCAACAGGCCCGCCGTGACGGCAACGATCCTCGGCGCCCGGACGCTCGAGCAACTCGATGACAACCTGCTCTCCGCCGACCTCCACCTGACCGAGGAGGAGACCGCCGTGCTCGACGACGCCAGCGACCTTGCGGCCACGGACTACCCGTACGGCGAACTCGGCCTCAGCCAGCGGGCCAGGGACCTCGCCGGCGGCTGAGCTCGGCAGCAGCGAGGACATCGTGTTGAGGGCCGGTCAGGACGCGGGCTCGAACACCTCCACCAGGTTGCCCGCCGGGTCGGCCACCAGGATCTGGCGGCCACCCGGCCCGGACACCACGTCGCTGTGGAACGGCACCCCGGCCTCCCCGAGCCGGACCACCTCGTCGTCCAGGTTGTCGACGACGACGAGGATCCGGTTGCGGCCCGGCGTGTTCGCCTCTTCGGGCGTGGACCTGGCCCCCGAGCTCGGCGGCCCGGAGAGCAACAGCCGGAGCGGACCCGAAACGACGTCGGCGAACGCGGGCAGGAAGCTGGTGTTCACCGTGAATCCGAAGTGGGTCGTGTAGAACTCGATGGCTGCCTCGACGTCGTCGACGAGGTAGCGGACGCTCGCGTACTCAGTCATCACCCCATCACATCAAGGGACGACGAGCGCGTCGAGTGCGATCAGGGTGCCGACCAGCGGCGCGCCGATCGCGCGCCGTCCGACGAGAGCAGCAGGGCCACCTGCGCGAGTGATCCCGCGAGGGCATGGTCGTCGTCAGTCCCGGCGGGTGACGTGCTCCTGGCGCACCCACTCCAGGTACGCCCGTGGCTTCACGTTCCCGCCGCCGTCCGCCCACACGACGTACGCCTCCCACCGGCCCTGCACCGCCCGCCAGTCGAGCAGGATCCCGGGAGCTCGACCGGTCGAGGCGCCGGTGACGTTCACCCAGACGTGCCTGGGCGCGACGTGGCCGCGCTGCCCCGTCTGGTCGCTCGCCTGCATCTACGGAGAATAGAACACATGTTCGAATCGTGACCGATCTCGACGCCCCGGCTGGCGCGGCTGTCGGATCTGACAAGCCCGCCTGGACGTCATCTGTCCGCTCGGATGAATCGCGGCCACCTCGACGCCTCTAGCGTGCCCTCATGAGCTCCTTCGACGTCTCCGCCTGGCTCGAGAACGACTTCGCGCGGCTGGTGGCCGACCGAGGGGTGCCGGGTGCCGCGGTCGCGGTCCTGGTCGACGGCGAGATCCGCGAGGCCGCGGCCGGCGTGCTGAGCCTGTCGACCGGCGTCGCGGCCACGACGGACAGCGTCTTCCAGATCGGTTCGATCACGAAGCTCTGGACGAGCACCCTGGTGATGCAGCTCGTCGACGACGGGCTGCTCGACCTCGACACCCCGGTCCGCGAGTACCTCCCGGAGTTCACGACCGCCGATGAGGCTGCCGCGAGGACCATCACCCCGCGCCACCTGCTGACCCACACCTGCGGGTTCGAGGGCGACATCTTCGACGACACCGGGCGCGGCGACGATGCCGTCGAGAAGCTCGTCGCCCGGATGGCGAGCGTGCCGCAGATCGTCGAGCCGGGAGAGATCTTCTCCTACAACAACCTCGGCTTCGTCGTACTCGGCCGGCTGATCGAGGTCCTGCGCGGGCAGCCGTTCGACCAGGTCCTGACCGAGCGCCTGATCACCCCGCTAGGGATCACCCACGCCGCACCGAGCCCCTATGAGGCGATCGTGCACCGCGTCGCCATCGGCCACATCGACACCGGTGACGGGGTCAGGGCGACCTCGACCTGGGCCCTGGCCCGGTCGAACGCTCCGGCCGGCGCGATGCTCGCCATGAGCGCCCGCGACCTGATCACCTTCTCGAAGCTGCACCTCGACGGCGGAGTCGCCGCCGACGGCACCCGCGTCCTGCAGGCAGCGAGCGCGGCGCAGATGCTGGAGCAGCAGGTCGAGGTGCCACTGCCGACGTCCAGCGGGTGGGGGCTGGGTTTCGCTCTCCACGACACCGACGCCGGGCTGGTCGTGGGTCACGACGGGGGCACCATCGGCCAGGGGGCGTTCCTCAGGATCGTCCCCGGCGCCGGTGTCGCCGTCGCGCTGGTCACCAACGGTGGCGACATGCTCGGCCTGTACTTCGACGTCGTACGCCACCTGGTCACGGAGCTGGCCGGCGCGACCCTGGAACCTCGCCCGACCCCGCCGGCCGAGCCGGCGCCGTTCGACGCCTGGCCGTACCTCGGCACCTACTCCGACACCATCTACGACATGGTCGTCACCCAGGACGCCGACGGCAGCGTCCACCTCGACCGGACACCCAAGGACGTCCTCGTCGAGGCCGGCGAGCGACCGGCCCGGATGGCGCTGGTCCAGCTCGCACCCGACCAGCTGATCTCGCGCGAGTCGGTGAACGGCGGCCACTCCGTGTTCGCCTTCGTCGGCCGCGACGATGAAGGCCGCGCCCGGCACATCCACTACGGCCGGATCATCCGGAGAGCCCGCTAGCGTTGCGCCATGTCCTACGTCGTCGACTTCGTAGACGTCTCCACCGTCGGGTTGGAGTCGTCGCCCGTGGCGGACGCGCTCGCCGGCCTGCGAGCGAACGAGGCCCGCTACTTCAAGAACAAGTACTCGCACACCTTCACGGTCGAGCCTGCCGGCGATGCCGCGGAGGCAGTCGCCTGGGTGCACCGGATCCTCGAGGAGGAGCGCGGCATCGTCATCGCGTCCCGACCACTCGAGGCCACGGCCTTCGAGGTCGACGGGATCCGGATGGCGTACGTCTTCTACGAGTCCGGGCTGTCGATCAACGTGATGTACACGATCGCCGACGGCGGGAAGCGCGCCGTCGGGTTCAAGCTCTCGGACGGGATGGAGATCCCGGACGAGCTCGCCGAGCGCTTCAAGTTCGCCAGGCAGAAGTCGAAGCTGGCCGGCACGATCCGCGGCTCGTTCTTCGTCATCAAGGGCGAGTACTGAGACCAGACGAACGACCCGAGTCCGCGGGCCATCGGAGATGCTCCGAAGGCCCGCGGACAGGGAAGAGGTCGGGTCAGCGACCGACGAGCTCTTCGATCTCCTGAGTCACGTCGTGCGGCACAGGAGCCGCTGTGCCACCGGCCCAGGTGTCGTCCGCCGAGCCCTCCACGGTCAGCCGGGGCATGATCCGGTCGAGCCAGGCAGGGAGCCACCAGTTGGCCTTGCCGAGGAGCGCCATCGTGGCGGGCACCAGCACCATGCGGATGATGGTGGCGTCGATCAGGATCGCGACCGCCAGCCCTAGGCCGAGCATCTTCAGCGACGGGATCGGGCTGAAGATGAAGCTGGAGAACACCGCGACCATGATGAGTGCTGCCGAGGTCACGACCCGGCCGGTTCCGGCGAGGCCGCGGGCGACGGACTCGGTGTTGTCGCCGGTGCGGTCGTACTCCTCACGGATGCGGGACAGCAGGAACACCTCGTAGTCCATGGAGAGCCCGAACAGGATCGGGAACATGATCACGACGATGATCGAGGTGATCGGGGTCGGACCCTCCAGGCCGAGGAGCTCGGCGCCCCAGCCCCACTGGAAGACCGCGACCATGACGCCGTAGGCGGCACCGATGGACAGCAGGTTCATCACGGCAGCCTTGAGCGGGACCGCGATGGATCGGAAGACCAGCATCAGCAGCAGGAACGACACCCCGATGACGGCGCCGATGAACAGCGGCAGCTTCTGCGAGAGCTGGGCGTTCAGGTCGTCGGTGACCGCGGTGATGCCGGAGATGTAGACGTTGCCCGGGATGACGTCGCGCACCTGGTCGATGGTGGTCGACGTGTCGGGGTCGGCCGGTCCGGTCGTCGGGGTGGCGGTGAAGACGACGGTGTCGCCGTCGTCGGAGGTCTGCGGGTCGCCGACCGAGGCGATGCCGGGGACAGCAGCGATGTCGTCGGCCACAGCCGTCACGCCGGTGGCGTCCGCACCGGAGGCGTCGAGGTCGACGACGACCATCAGCGGCGCGTTGATGCCGATCCCGAACCCTTCGGTCAGCAGGTCGTAGGCCTGCCGGTGGGTGGTCTCGCCCGGGGCGTCGCCGGCGGCCGGGAACGCGGTCTGCATCCACAGCGCCGGCGCCGCGATGGCCAGCAGCGTGATGACGGAGCCGAGCAGGTACGGCCACGGGCGGGCGGAGACGCGGTGCCCGAAGCGCCACCAGCTGGTGTCCTCGACGGCCTTGACCGGGCGGTTGCGGCGGCCGACCCGGCCCTTGTCGATGCGGTCGCCGAGCAGGCTGAGCAGCGCGGGGAGCAGGGTGATGGCGGCGATGACGGAGGAGAACACCATGAGGGCGGTGGCGAGGCCGATGGAGGTCAGGACGCCGACACCGGTGATGGCGAGCGCGGAGGTGGCGACGACGACGGTGCCGCCGGCGAACACGACAGCTGCGCCGGAGGTTCCCATCGCGGCGGCAAGCGCAGCGCGGTTGTCCTGGCCAGCCGCGCGGTTCTCGCGGTAGCGGGCGACGACGAACAGGGCGTAGTCGACGCCGACACCGAGACCGACCAGGCCGGCGACAGGGATGGCGGAGACGGAGACGTTCATGAAGCCGGCCATGAGGGTGATGCCGCCGATGCCGGCACCGACCGCGACGAGTGCGAGCCCGATGGGCAGGACCGCGGCGACGAGGGTGCCGAACACGACGAGGAGGACGAGGAGGGCGACCAGAAGGCCGATGCCCACGTGGCCGGTGCTGCTGTCCTCGGCGTTGAGGAAGACCGCATCGCCTCCGAGCTCGACGCGGACGCCATCTGAGTCGATGCCGGTGACGCCCTCGGAGAGCGTGGTGAACGCGGGCTTGCCCATCTCGCGTTCGGGCACGTCGAGGGTCAGCTCGGCGTAGGCGATGCGGCCGTCCTCGGCGACGGTGCCGGCCTGGAACGGGTCGGTGACCGAGGCGACGTGCTCGAGGCCGCTGACCTGCTCGAGCACCGCGGCGACGTCCGCCCGGTTCTCCTCGAGGGTGGTGTCGTCCTGGGCCTCGAACACGACGAGGACCTTGCCCTTGGCGGCGTCGGGGAAGTTCTCGGTGACGAGGTCCATCGCGCGAGCACTCTGGCTGCCCGGCGCGGAGAAGTCGTCGACGAAGGTGCCACCGCCGGCGGCGGCGAGGAAGAAGACGGCGACCACGGCGAGCACCCAGCTCGCGATCGTGCGCCACGGGTGCCTCGCGCTGGCCATCGCCAGGCCGCGGGTCAATCGGTCCATGATCTTGCCTTTCGGGTTTGTCGTCGGGCTGATGGACCGTGACGGTAGGAACGGATGTGGTGAGCAGTCGTCACCACACGTGGTGAGCAGGGTGGTGATCTCGGGCGGCGTGTGCCGGCGGGCCGACGCCTCTGCCCTACTCTCGTAGCCGTCGAGATCCGACGCCCAGGAGGGAGCGCCCATGGCCGACCTGCTGGTGGAGACCAAGCTCCTCCGACCCAGGCCTCGCCGTCAGGTCGTGGTGCGCCCGCGTCTGGCCGAGCTCCTCCAGCGCGCCTCGGACAGCCCCGTCACGCTGGTCTCGGCTCCCGCCGGGTTCGGGAAGACCACCCTGCTGGCTTCCTGGCTGAGCGCCGACCGGAACGGCGACGACGACCACCCGGTTGCGTGGGTGTCTCTGGACGAGCGCGACCGGCAGGCCACGTCGTTCTGGACCTACCTGCTGCTCGCCCTCGACCGCGCCGTGCCTGGCACTGGCGCCGCAGCGCTCACGCTCCTTCAGTCCGGACAGGCGCCGGTCGAGACCGTTCTCGCCGGCGTCGTGAACGAGCTGAGCGTGCATTCCGGCGAGGTCACCGTCGTTCTCGACGACTACCACCTCGCCGATGGCGTCGACGTCGCCACGGGGATGGCGTTTCTCGTCGACCACCTGCCGCCACAGCTGCGCCTGGTCATCGGCACCCGGGCGGACCCGGCACTGCCTCTCTCGAGGTTGCGGGCGCGCGGCCAGCTGGTCGAGATCCGCGCCGCCGACCTGCGTTTCACCGGCGAGGAGGTGATGAGCTACCTCAACGACCTCAACGGATTCGACCTCTCGGCTGCCGAGATCGCGGCGCTCGAGACCCGAACCGAGGGCTGGGTCGCGGCCCTCCAGCTGGCCGCGATCTCGCTCCGCGACCGTGACGACCGTTCCGCCTTCATCGCCGGCTTCGCCGGGGATGACCGGTTCGTCGTCGACTACCTCGCTGACGAGGTCCTGACCCGGCAGTCCGACGACGTGCGCCGCTTCCTGCTCGACACCTCGATTCTCGACCGACTGACCGGGCCTCTGTGTGAGGCGGTCAGTCCCGTTGCGAGCGGCACGAGCGGCAAGGCGATGCTCGAAGCCCTGGACCACGACAACCTGTTCCTCGTCCCGCTCGACGACCACCGACGCTGGTACCGCTACCACCACCTCTTCGGGGATGTCCTCCACGCGCACCTGCTGGAGGAACGGCCTGACGACGTCTCCGAGCTGCATCGCCGGGCTGCCGGTTGGTACGCCGACGCGGGGCATACCGAGGACGCGGTTCGCCACTCGCTCGCCGGTGGCGACATGGAGCGGGCGGCCGATCTCGTCGAGCTGACGTTCCGAGCGCTGGGTCGCGACCGGCGCGAGGACCTCGTCCACCGCTGGGCCTCCGAGATGCCCGACGAAGCGGTGAGCGACCGGCCGGTGCTCGCGATCGCGCTCATCGGCGGGCTGATGTCGAGCAACGACTTCGAGGGCGTTGACCGACGCCTCGACCACGTCGAGGAGCTGTTGGCCAAGCCGGTGGAGGAGCTCGTGGTCGTGGACCGCGACGAGCTCGCCCGGGTGCCCGCCTTCGTCGAGATGTACCGGGCGGCGCTCGCCCTGATGGGCGGCGACCAGGCCGGTGCCATCGCGCGCGCGCAGCGGGCCATCGAGGCAGCAGTCGGTGACGACCTTGTTGCCGGTGCCGCGGCCGCGCTGTCCGGCCTGGCGTCCTGGACCGCCGGCGACATCGTCTCGGCTCATGCCAGCTACGCCACTTCCATTGCGGCGCTGACGCGGGCCGGGCACATCGCGGACGTGTTGGGCTGCTCGATCGCCCTGGGCGACATGGAGCTCAGGCTGGGCCGTCTCCGCGATGCCGAGCGCACGTACGCGCACGCTCTCGAGCTCGCAGAGGCCAACGCACCGGCCGGGTCGAGCGTCATGCGAGGCACTGCGGACATGCTGGTCGGGTTGAGTCGCACGGCCTGGTACCGCAACGACCTGGCGGGCGCGGCTGAGTACCTGCGCCGCTCCGACGAGCTCGGCGAAGCCGCGTCGCTCCCACAGAACCCCTACCGGTGGCGGGTCGGGATGGCCCGCCTGCGGGCCGCTGAGGGCGACCTGTCGACTGCCCTGGAGCTGCTCGACGAAGCCGAGCGCTTGTACGTCGGCGACTACTCCCCCAACGTTCAACCGATCCATGCAACCCGCGCTCGCCTGCTGGCCGCTCGAGGCGACATCAATGGAGCACGCGCCTGGGCGCGCCAGCACCGGGTGGCGGCGGAGGACGAGCTGTCGTACCTGCGCGAGTACGAGCACGTCACCCTCGCCCGGGTGCTGCTCGCCGAGCACGCGGCGACCGGGTCCAGCCAGACGTTGCAAGAGGCCGTCGCGCTGGTGGACCGGCTGCTGGCAGCAGCCACCGACGGAGGGCGCGTCGGCACGATGATCGAGCTGGAGGTCCTCCGAGCCGTTGCCCACGACGCGACCGGCGAACCCGACACCGCGCTCGAAGCGCTGGCACACGCGGTCGACCTGGCCGAGGCGGACGGCTGGGTACGAGTCTTCGTCGACGCTGGACCCCCGCTGCGAGACCTGCTTCAGGCGCTCGCGAAAGGCCAGCCCGAGTCCAGCTACACGCGCGAGCTGCTCACGGCCGTGGCGGCCGCCGAGCCCGAAGCAACCCGACCTGGCGCGGTCGAGACCACGGGTTCGGCACCGGGACCAAGTCCTGAGCTGATCGACGCGTTGAGCGACCGGGAGCTCGACGTACTACGCCTGCTCGGTTCGGAACTCGACGGCCCCGGTATCGCTCGCGAGCTCGTCGTCTCCCTGAACACGGTCCGCACCCACACCAAGCACATCTACACGAAGCTGGGCGTGAACAACCGGCGCGCGGCCATCAGCAAGGCCCATCAGCTCGACCTGCTGTCCCGCTCCCGGAACCGGTGATCCGCGCGGAAGATCACCATCTCGCTCACCAGATGATGTGACGACCACTCATCGCATCCGCTCGTAGCTTGCAGACACCCGGACCAGCAAGAGGAGCGTCTGTCGTGAACATCCACTCCGTCGGCCACGACGAGCCAGGCTGCTACGAGATCCACCTCCAAGGTCGTCTGGATGAGCGGTGGGCGACCTGGTTCGACGGCATGGCACTCACGACCAGCCCCGACCCGAGCGGCGACGGCGTCCTGACGGTCCTTCGTGGTCACGTGGTCGACCAGGCCGCACTGCATGGGCTGCTCGCCCGGCTCCGCGACATCGGGCTGCCGTTGATCTCGGTCACCCGGGTCGACCCTGGGACCGACCGATGAGCCGCCGGCCCGCGACCGTTGGTTGGCCGATCCCCGTGGCCCTCATCGCACTGAGTGTCATCCCGCTCGTCGCCGGGACGCTCCGGTTGCTCCAGCTCGCGGGTGGGCCTGAAGTGATTCCCGCCGACAACCGGTTCGAAGGGTTTCCGGCCCCGCTGGTGCTGCACGTCCTGGGCGCCGCGATCTACGCAGTCGTGGGCGCGTTCCAGTTCGTGCCGAGCATCCGTCGCCGCCACCTGGCGTGGCACCGTCGGACCGGTCGCGTCCTGGCCGTCGCGGGCCTCCTCGTCGCCGGGTCGGCGGTCTGGATGACCATCCAGTACGCCCAGAAGCCAGGCACCGGTGACGTCCTGTTCGTGCTGCGGCTGGTGTTCGCGTCCGCGATGGCCGGCTGCCTCGTACTCGGGGTGAGTGCCGCGCGTGGTCGTGACATCCCGGCCCACCGCGCCTGGATGATCCGCGCGTACGCGATCGGGCTCGCGGCCGGCACCCAGGCGTTCACGGAGCCCATCGGCGGCTCGCTGTTCGGCACAGGCGACGTTCGCGACGACCTCGCCAAGGGCGCCGCCTGGGTCCTGAACCTCGCCGTCGCCGAGTGGGCGATCCGTCGGCCCGCCGCAGCTCGCCGCTCGGAGCCTCAGCGGGCGCCCCGGATCGGCAGGATCGCCGCGGCTCCCATCAGTGTGCAGACGCCGCGAGCGCGTCGAGAATCAGCTCGAGCCCCCAGGTGAACTCGTCACCGAAGTCGTAGCCGGACTGGAAGTAGTAGCCAGTCGCCATCTCCACCAGATGGGGATACTCCCCGGTCGTGAACCGCTCCATGATCGGCTCCGCCACGTCGGCGACCGTGTCCGCGCCCTCGAAGGGCAGGCCGGCCTCCTGGAGCGCGAACCCGTAGACATAGCTGTCGAGAAGCGCATAGGCGTGGGCGGTCAGCGCCAGCGAGAATCCCGCGCCCCGCAGGGTGGCGATGACGGCGTCGTGGTGACGCAGCGTGGCGGGCCCCGGACTGGTCCGTGACTCCATCAGTCCGATCGCCCAGGGATGGGCCCGAAGCGCCTGGCGGGCCGAGTCCGCACGGCTGCGCATCTCGGCACGCCAGTCGCCGCCGCTCGCGGGCAGCTCGATCTCGCTGAAGACGAGGTCGACGATCCCGTCGAGGATCTCGTCCTTGTTGGCGACGTAGTAGTAGACCGACATCGGTTTGACGCCCAGGTGCTGGGCGAGCGAGCGGATCGTCAGGGCGTCGAGACCGCCTGCGTCGGCAACTGCCATGGCCCCTTGCAGCACGCGGGCCCGGTTGAGCCGTGGTC
Organism: uncultured Actinomycetota bacterium; assembly: GCA_963716655.1. Classification (GTDB taxonomy): domain Bacteria; phylum Actinomycetota; class Actinomycetes; order Propionibacteriales; family Nocardioidaceae; genus Nocardioides. The sequence goes on from CAVQTV010000004.1 coordinate 470,005, forward strand.
GTCCCTCGGCGGCTTCGCCTGCACGCTCGGTCATCTGGCGTCCTTCGGTCGGCGGCTCGCGCCATGGCGCTTTCGTACATTGTACGATAGCGTCTCGTACTAAGTACGAAACCATCGACACGAGGACAGTCATGAGCCGCACACCCGAAGTCCGGACAGCAGCAGCCTCCACCTCTCAGGGAGGGTCGCCGGCCGTCGACGAGATGCGGGCTGTGGTCCAGGATCGGTACGGCGCCGCCGACGTCCTCCGCCTGGCAACGCTCGCCCGCCCCGAGATCGGCAGCGTTGAGGTCCTGGTCCAGGTGCACGCCGCGGGCCTGGACCGCGGCACCTGGCACCTGATGACCGGCAAGCCCTACCTGATGCGGATCGTCGGCCTCGGCTTCCGAGGACCGAAGGACCGGGTCCCCGGGCGCGACCTGGCCGGCACCGTCACCGCCGTCGGCGCCGGAGTCACCCGGTTCGCGGTCGGCGACGAGGTGTACGGAGTCGGCCGCGGCACGTTCGCCGAGTACGCCGTGGCTCGCGAGGACAAGCTCGCTCACAAGCCTGCGAGCCTCTCGTTCGAGCAGGCCGCCGTGGTCCCGATCTCGGCCGCGACCGCACTCCAGGCGCTGACCGATCACGGCCACCTCGAGCCGGGACAACGGGTGCTGGTCATCGGCGCATCCGGCGGCGTCGGCAGCTACGCCGTACAGATCGCCAAGGCGCTCGGGGCGGAGGTCACCGGTGTTGCCAGCACCGCCAAGCTCGACCTGGTTCGGTCACTCGGTGCCGACCACGTCATCGACTACACCAGCGAGGACTTCGCAGCCAACGGGCAGCACTACGACTTGATCCTCGACATCGCGGGAAACCCGGGGCTGCGGCGACTCCGTCGGGCGCTCACGCCGACCGGCACGGCCGTGATCGTCGGCGGCGAGGACGGCGGGGACCTGACCGGAGGCATGAACCGCACGCTGCGTGCTCTTGCCCTGTCGCCGTTCATCAGCCAGCGGTTCGCGAACTTCATCAGCAAGGAGCAGGCGAGCGACCTCGACCGACTCACCGCGTTCATCGACGCCGGCCAGGTGACCCCGAGCGTCGACCGGACCTATCCGCTCGACCAGGTACCGGAGGCGATGCGCCAGCTCGCGGCCGGTCAGGTCCGCGGCAAGGTCGCCATCACAACCTGAGCCGAGCCCGCCATAGATCGCCCTTCGGCGGAGCCGCCTGTCTAAGCCGAACCGACGACGTTCTCACGGCAGACCGATCGCCTGAACCAGCGTCGCGGTCATCGCCGCCACCGCGGCGGCGGCGAGCAGTCGTGGGGTACGTCGTCGCACCGGGTCTCCCTCGTCGGTGGCTCCCGACGCTAACCCGGCGCCCGTACCGGCGCTTCCCTAGGCGCTGGAGAAGCGAACGGAGCCGCCGTCCGCAGGACGACGGCTCCGCTCAGCTACTCCCGTGGTCGGACCTCAGCGCTGCGCGACCACCTGGAAGGTGAGCAGCTCGGTGTAGGTCCGTCCGTGCACGTCGGTGGCCGTCACCCGGGCCCGATGCGTCTCCTGTTCGAGGTCCGCGGGCAGCTCGAAACGCCACAGGTGGATGCTGCGGTCGGCGAGACTGCCGCCGTTGACCAACTGCTGGGCGACGGCGTGCGGGTCGGACCACTCCGGGGCAACGTGGGTCACAGATCCCTTGTCGTCTTGGTGATGCTGGGCCATAACACACCGTAGCCCCGATCGCGCCGCCACCTCCGACGCGGCGAGTCTGATTGCGCCTTCTGGACGGATGTCATGCAGGGGCTGGCGCCGAAGGTGTCTCGGCGCCAGCCCCTGCTACGGATGGTAGGGCCGCCTGACGGTTACTGCCCGGCGATGGTGTCGAGCACGGCGAAGGGGTCACTGCTACCGCCGTTGTCGGCGACGACGATCCTTCGCTTCAGGGAGTGGCTGCCCCCGGCGGGGATCTCCACCTGGAACCGGCTCATGTTCCAGATCGCGGAGGTGTACGCCGTGAAGTCGCCGCTGTCCCGGGTGTAGAGCAGGCCGTAGGTCTGCCGCGAGCCGTCGGTGCCCGACTGCCCGATCCAGCGACCCTCGCCCGGGGTGTACGCCGCCGCACCGGCGGCGATCACCGGATTGCCGGCGACACCACTGCGCGAGCCCGCACCATCGTGGTCGATCGCGTCGCCCACCCAGACCGGAAGGGTCTGGCCGGTGGTGTTGGTGAAGACCGACTCGGCGGTGATCCACCGGTCGTCGGGGGCCACCGTGTAGGTGGTAACCACCTCGAGGCCGGGGTGGGCCGCTGAGGTGCCGGTGACCTCGACGACGGCGCGCTCCCCGTTGTTCTCCACGATCTCCACCGAGTCCGAGCGGACCTGGAGCTGCTGCCAGGCGTTACCACCCGTGGGCTGAGTCGAGCTCACGTAGGGCAGGTTGATCCAGTCCAGCTGGTCCGGCTTACCGGACAGGGCCATGTCCAGCACCTTGCCGGCGGTCGACGGGCTCATCTGCGGGTCGTTGTAAACCTTGGCCACCGACATCGCCAGGTGCTTGTTCTCCATGACGATGTCGCTCAAACCACCCTCCACTAGACCGCTCGCCAGCCGCTTCCCGACGCTGGCGTCCACGGTCACCGGCGACACGGCGAGGTCGACGACGGGGGTTGCCCCGTTGGCGACGGTCACCTCCTGCGACGTGCTGGAGAAGCCGAGGCTGGCTGCCCGGATGGTGTAGGTTCCGGCCCCGCCCTCGAGGCCCATCGCGTAGCTGCCGTCGGGGGCGGTGGTCGAGGAGGCGACAACCTTGCCGTCGCGCACAGCGTAGACACTGAGCCCTCCGGCAGGGGTCCCGCCGTTGGTGACGGCACCGGTCACCAGAGGCCAGGGATCGGCCGCCTCGCCGCCGGGGGTATAGGCGTAGAGGTTCCCATCCAGCGCACCGACAACGACCGTGTTGCCGCTGATTGCGGGACCGGCGGTGACCCAGGTGCCGATCTCGTGCTCCCACAAGGGCTGGCCGGTGCGGGCGTCAAGGGCGTAGAAGCTGCCCCCGTTGGAACCGACGAACAGCGTGTCGCCGGAGAGAGCCGGCGAGGTGTGGATCCCGCCGTGGTACTGCTCCCCGGGCAGAAGCCGGTTCCACAGTACGGCGCCGGTGGCGGCGTCCAGCGCGGCGACCGCGCCGCTGGGGAAGCCCATGTAGACGACGTCGCCGGCGATGGTGGGCGCCGCCGGGGTGGCGCCGCCGTTGACCAGGGAGGCCTGCGGGCTGCGGTAGGTCCACAGGGTCTGACCGGTGGCACCGTTGCGGGCGATGATGCCGTTGTTCGAGCCGATGAAGACCCGGCCGTCGGCCGCGGACGGGATGCCGTCCTGCCAGCCGCCGAGCTGCGCCGCACCGAGCCAGAGCCGGCGACCTGTCGCGAGGTCGTAGGCGATCACCTGGTCGGCGGTCTGGTTGCCCACGTAGACGCGGCCGTCGGCGACCGCAGGAGTGCCGTCGGACATCGTCGAGCCGGACATCGGTGCGGCCCAGGCGCGCTCGCCCGTGGCGACGTCAAGGGCGACGAGGAGGCCGCTGGAGGCCTCGCCGTGCCGGGTCTGGTACGGGTAGAGGACCTTGCCGTCGGCGACCGTGACACCGTAGTAGCCGTAGGTGCGCTGGTTGTAGGGAGCGGGCGCCGCCTGGGGATCGTGCCGCCAGGCGAGCTCGCCGGTGGTGGCGTCGACAGCGAAGAGGGTCCCGCGCAGGGTCGGGACGAACACCTTGCCGTCGGACACGGCGATCGATCCGTGTACCGAAGACGGGACGTCGTAGGTCCACAGTGCCTTCCCGGTGGTCTGGTCGACCGCGTGCACGGCGCTGTTGCCGTCGCCGTTCTCGTCGCGGGTGCCGGCGTACACGACGCCGTCGACGATCGCCGGTGAACCGGTGAGGAAGGTGCCCTCGGTCCGGTAGGACCAGGCCAGGCGCTGACCGGCCTCGATCTCGTCAGGGGCGACGCCGGTGTGACCCGGGTCGCCGTGGTGCTGCTCCCAGTCCGCACCCGCGGTCGGGACGACCGCGGCCTCCTTGGTGAGGGTGAACGTGGCGGTCTCGGTCCAGGTGTCGCCCGCGGCGTCCGTGGCGCGCACCTCCACGTCGTGCTGGCCGACCGTGCGCAGGTCGCCCTGCAGAGCGGAGTGCCAGGTGAACTCGCCGGTTGCCTTCAGGGGGCGCCAGTTGCCGCCGTCCATCCGGAACTCCACATCGGTGGGGGCGTCGGCGGTGTCGTAGGCGTTGGCCTGGATCCCCGGGAACCCGGCCAGGGGCACGGCGGTGCCGTCCGCGGGGCTGGTGATCGTCAGGTCGTCCTCCGAGCCGTACATCCGGAACGGGTTCTGGAAGGACTCGTCGGTCATCGACACGTAGCGGAAACCGCGCGGGGCGTTGTCGATCGTGTACGAGCTCGAGCTGGTCTGGACGTGCTTCGCGGTGCCCGCGAAGGCGCTGTCGGGTTCGACGTCGTTGGAGTGCTCGTGGCCCACCAGGATGAGCTCCGCCCCGTACTTCTCGAGCAGGTCGCCGTACTGGTCATAGACGGCGTTGGAGCCGAAGGGCACGTTCATCGGCTGGTGCGTCAGCACGACCAGCTTCTTGTCCCCGACGTTCTGCGCGAGGTCGGCCTTGGCCCACGTGAGCTGCTCGTCGAAGGGAGCGGCACCGTTGTTCTCGAGGACGATGAAGTGCCGGTTTCCGTAGTCGAAGGAGTACCACTCCGGGCCGACGTGGTTGCGGTAGTTGTTGATGCGGTCGGCATAGGTGCTGCCCGCGGAGTACTCGTGGTTGCCCACCGCCGGCCACACGGGAACCTCGGACTGGGCGGTTGCCGCCTGGTAGGTGTTGAACTGCGCATCGGTGGCGTTGTTCGTGAGATCGCCGCTGACCTGGATGAACGGCACGTCCTGCTGGGTGGAGTTGATCTCCTGGATCTGCTCGGCGAGATCGGCGTTGACGTGGGGGTCGGCGATGTTGCCGAATGTGAAGTTGCTGCTGCGCGACGCGGCATCCTTGATCAGGCCGAAGTCCGCCGTGGTCGCGTCGCCGTCGGCGAGCTGTCCGAGGCCGCGGTAGAACCGCGGTGTCATGAACTCGTCGGTGCCGACCGAGTAGCCGGCCGGCTGGGTGATGAAGACCTGGTCGGTCCTGCGGCGCTCCGTGGACGTCTCGAGGCGGTAGTGGCCCTTGGCGTCGGTGACGACGAGGGTGACACCGTCGGAGACACTCACGCCCTCGAGCGGCAAGTCCTTGCCGTCGAAGGTGTCGTTGCCGTTGCGGTCTTCGAAGACCGTTCCGGTGACGACAGCGGTCGGCTGGTCTACGGCCTGGGTCACCGCGGCAACTGCCGGCGGGATGACCACGAGGCAAGTGAGCAGCGCGGTACCTGCGTAGAGCAGGGTGCGCGCCCTTGGGTTGGGGAGACGGGGGGTCATTACAGTGTGATCCTTTCGAGGAACCATCCGATACCGAACACGGCGACCATGGCGGTCGCTCCTCGTACGACGAGCCCCGAGTGGGGCAGACGGCGCACGACGAGAAGGAGTGGGACGGTTGCGAGGACCAGCAGTGCCTGGCCCCCCTCGATCCCGAGATTGAAGCTGAGCAGGGACCACACGAGGTCCCAGTCGACGTCGTCGCTCACGCGCAGCGATCCTGCGAAGCCCAGCCCGTGCATCAGGCCGAACGCGAAGACGACGGCATACCTGTGTCGTGAGGCTCCGAGCAGGTTGTCCACGGCCACGAACGCGATCGACAGAGCGATGAGAGGCTCGACGACGGACGCGGGCACGCTCACCCAGCCCAGGAACACCGAGATCAGGGTGATGCTGTGCGCCAGGGTGAACATGGAGAGCACGCCCAGGAGCTGGCGACGGTTGGCGGCACCGAGGATCAGCGCGAGGACGAACAGCACATGGTCCGCACCGGAGACGATGTGCTCGACTCCCATGCCTGCGAAGCGGAGCGCGGAGGACACCGCGGAGGTCTCCCCGAACGTGACCTCCCGGCGCTCCCAGTCCAGGACGGTCTGTCCCTCCTCCTCGCCGAGCCGGTAGTCGACGACGTTCGCGTGGCCGTCCACAACGGCGTCGGACTCAGCGAAGACGTCGTACCGCAGCTGATATGCCCCGGAGGATCCAGGGCAGGCGAACTCCATCGCCAGCTGCGCGTACGCCGTCGCGGCCCGCTCGCCGACGGAGGTCCCGACAAGGGCGATCTCGCAAGCCACGTCGTCGAGGAACAGCTGGATGCGGTCGTCGAGGTAGGCAGTGAGCGGTTCCGTCGACGCGGCGAGCACCGTGGCCTGTGCGGCTTCGTCCCCGGCCTCGAGAGAGTCCGGGCCGAGATCGACCGCTCTCGCCAGGACCTCGTACTCGACCTCGAGCGAGTACGCCACCGCGTTGCCGTCGCTCGTGATGGTCGAGTAGCCCATGCTCTCCCGCACGTGCGCCATCGCAGGTAGCTGGAACGACAACCCGAGGAGGAGCATCGAGCACACAACCAGGCGAAGCAGCAGTCGGGGCACGTGTCACAACCCAACACGGACCCGGTTGACCTGCGCCTAGCCGAGCATGAATCCACGGCCCTCCCAAGGTGAACAGCAGTCTGATCCGGCATCCCCGACACGGCTGGTGTGTTTCCATGCCGCTCCGTTGGCGCTGTTGTGAAGGTCGTGCTGATGGCTGACGGCGCCCATTGCAGGGTCGCCGACACACACGGCCCGCACCTGGCTTGGGCCACACTGCGACGAGGCCGTCAATGGCCCATGTACCGGGGAGATGCCGATGGGGCGCTGTCCCGATACCGGCGTGCGAGACACCGGATGCATGGCGACTGACAGCACGGGGTTGACAGTCCAGAGGTCACGTTGAGGAGCCGCTCATCCAACGCCAACCAACTGCGTTCGCGGAGTCAACAGAGCCCAACAGAGGCCGGCAGGCTCGACAGCGGTCAGCGATCGAACAGCGTTGGCGAGGGAGGCGGTCTGGCTGCGCCGCTGCGTCGGCGAATAGGTGGAGCTTCCCAGGTCATCATTGGTCGAGTAATGCCCGACGCTCCAGGGACGGCAAAGAGAACGGCCAGGATCCGCATCGCTGCAGGTCAGGGCCGTTTGTCGGAGCCGCCTGTCGGAATCGAACCGACGACCTTCTCATTACGAGTGAGATGCTCTACCGACTGAGCTAAGGCGGCGTGCTGTCCGATGCCGAGGCGTCTGGACAACCCGGAGAAGTATACGGACGCCGGTCCGGTGCGCGAAAACGGCACCTGGACCGGCGTCCGGGCTCCGAACGGCAGAGCGAACGCGACAACGCCGCGCCTGTCGGAGGGCTTTGAGGAGCGTGGAGCTCAGGCCGCGAGGGTGACCTTCGAGGCGGTGGTCGCGGACTTGCCGGTGACCATCGACTGCTCGGCGCCGCACCAGCAGGTGAAGCGCACGACGATGCCGTGGGCGGCGTTGGTCATGCTGGTCACCTGGCTCGGGAAGATCAGCTGGCGCTTGGCACACGCGGTGCACTTGTGGTCGAACATGAGGATCCTCCCTCGAAGAACGGCGGACGGGTACAGGACTATTGTTCGACACTTGCAGACATAGGGGTAGCCTTGCTTTCCTAGAGAAGCCATAGGATCTACCTATGCTTTCCCTGCATCAGCTCACCTGCTTCCTCGCGACCTACGAGCACGGCTCGCTGACCGCCGCGGCCGAGGAGCTCGGGTACGCCCAGCCGTCGGTCTCCGAGCAGATCCGGGCCCTGGAGAAGTCACTCGGCGTGCCACTGTTCCGCCGGGTCGGTCGCGGCGTCGTGCCGACGACGGTCGCCGACACCCTGCGCCCGCACGCGGAGCGGGTGCTGGCCGCGGTCGACGAGACCCGGCGGGCCGTGCAGAGCGTGAAGTCGCTCGAGACCGGCACCATCCGGTTCGGCATGTTCGGCACCGCGCGGCTGTACGCCGGCGCCGGACTGGTCGCCGACGTGCTGTCGCGCTACCCCGGCGTCCGGGTCGAGCTGATCGGCCAGAACTCGATGGACGTGCAGGAGGACCTCCGGCGCGGGCGGATCGAGGCCGCGATGATCGCCGTACCCTCCGTCGGCAGCGAGGGCCTCGTCCGTCACGCCGGTGGCGCGCGACGAGCTGGTCTACATCAGCGCCGACCCCAGCCGCCTCGAGGCGCCGATGACCGCGCACCGGCTGTCGCAGGCGTCCCTGGTGATGCCGGAGACGACCTGGCGGGCCGACGACTCCACCCGGCGGGTACTGCGGCAGATGCTGCACGAGACCGGCCGCAACCCGCAGACCCGGATCGAGGTCGAGGACGTCGAGACCGCGGTCGAGCTGGTCGGGATGGGGTACGCCGACTCGGTGATCCCGAGGGGCGCCGCGGATCAGCTTCTGTCGCGCCTGGCGCCGAAGGCCGGGTGGGTGTCGCTGCGGCCCCGGCAGTACGACATGTTCGCGGTCGTGCACCGCGCCGGCGCCACCCTCTCACCCGCCGCGCAGCTGATGATCGAGCTGGCCACCAAGCGGATCCAGGACATCGCGGACCCGATCCGGCCGCGCTGACCAGGATCAGCAGCTGAGCCCGTCCTCGGGGACGGTCCCGTCGACCAGGTAGTCCTCGACCGCCACGTCGACGCACTCGTTGCCGGAGTTGTAGCCGGTGTGCCCGTCGCCGTCGCGGCTGACCAGCACGCCCGACTCCAGCTGCTCGGCGAGGCTCACCGCCCACTCGTACGGCGTGGCCGGGTCGCGCGTCGTGCCGACGACGACGATCGGCGCGGCGCCGGCCGCCGCGGATGTCACGCGGCGGCTCGCTCGACTGCACCTGGATGCCGCCGCAGTTGGTCAGGCCCCAGGCGAAGACGCTGCCGAAGGTCGGCGAGGCCTTCTCGAAGTCGGGGAGGTTCGCCGGCACCTCCGCCGGCCGGATCGCGTAGGGGTCGTCGAGGCAGTTGATCGCGTAGATCGCCTCGGAGCTGTTGTCGGTGTAGCCGTCCGGGCCGCGGGAGTTGTAGACGTCGGAGAGCTGGAGCAGCACCGACCCGTCGCCGTCGAAGCCGGCCTGCAGCGCCTGGTCGAGGTACGGCCAGTAGTCGCGGTTGTAGAGCGGGAGCACCACGCCGTAGAAGGCGTTGCCGACGTCGAGCGGCCGGTCGGTGCCGGTCTCCAGCGGCTGCGCGTCGACCTCGTCGAGGAAGCTCCTTGATCCGAGCCAGCCCGGCGTCGACCGAGTCGCCGAGGAAGCAGTCGCCCTCGTCGACGCAGTTCTCGACGTAGGCACGCAGCGCGGTCTCGAAGCCGGCCGCCTGCTGGAGGCTCAGGTCGCGCGACGAGAGCGACACGTCGACGGCGCCGTCGAGCACCAGCCGCCCGACCCGGTCGGGGAACAGGTCGGCGTACGTCGCGCCGAGCTTGGTGCCGTAGGACGCACCGAAGTAGTCGAGCTCGGACTCGCCGAGCGCCGCCCGCAGCACGTCCATGTCGCGCGCGGCCTCGATCGTGGTGACGTGGCCGGCCAGCGCCCCGGAGCGCTCGGCGCAGCCGCGACCGAGCTGCCTCGACCCAGTCGGCGTACTCCGCCGCCTCGGCAGCGGTGTCCGGGTCAGGGTCGGTCGCGATGTAGCCGTCGAGCTCGTCGTCGGTGAGGCAGTCGAGCGGTGCGCTGGCACCGGTGCCGCGCGGGTCGAAGCCGACGACGTCGTAGGCGTCCAGGATCGGCGCCCGGAACACCTGCGACGCGTTGGCGGCGTAGTCGGTGCCGGGCGCGCCCGGGCCGCCGGGGTTCACGACGAGGGAGCCGATCCGAGCATCGGGGTCGGCGGCCGGGACCTTGAGCAGGGCGAGGTCGATCGTCTCGCCGGCGGGGTCCTGGTAGTCGAGCGGGACGGTGAGGTCGGCGCACAGGTGCTCGTCGCGGCACGGCGTCCAGCTCGAGCTCCTGGGAGTAGAACTCGGCCAGCTCCGGGGTCGGCGGGTCGGTCGCGCCCGCCTCGGGGGTGGTGGTCGGGACCTCGACCGGCGGCGCCGACGAGGAGTCGTCGTCGAAGGCGCTCAGCAACAAGGCCAGCGCGGTGCCGCCGGCGGCGAGCAGCATCGCGAGGACCAGGACGACGACGATCGCGCGCTTCACCCGGTCCGCACCTCCGGGGCGACCAGCGCCAGCATCATCGACTCGAGCGCGAGCATCGGCTGGACGTTGAACTCCAGCATCTGCTCGCGGGCCTCGAAGATCGCGGCGATCCGGCGCAGGTTCGTCTCCGGGGTCGAGACCCGGGCGAGCAGCTCGACGTCGCCGCGGATCTCCTCGTTGACCAGCTCGGTGGCGGCGCCGGCCGAGACCGCGATCGCGTCACGGTAGACCGACACCAGGTCCATCAGGCCGCGGTCGACGACGTCGAGGTGGCGGCGCTTGGCGCGCGTCTTCTGGTCCTTCTCCATGTCGCGGAGGGCGGGGGCGTACTCGCGGGGACGGCGGCCGCGCTCGACCACGCCGTACGCCGCGTCGAGGTCGACCTTCTCGCGGGCGTCGAGCTCGGCGGTGATCACCTCGGCCTCCTGCTTGGTGACCTCGTTGAGGTTGGTCGCGGCCGCCATGCACGCTCCGAGCGAGATCAGCTTGGCCGGGATCGCCACGACCTCGCGGCGCCGGTTGCGGGTGTCCTCGTCGCGGGCCAGCGCGCGGGCCCGGCCGATGTGGCCCTGGCTGGCGCGGGCGGCGTACGTCGCGTGCGCGGGGTCGACGCCGTCGGCGCGGACCAGGAACGCGGCGACGTCCTCCGACGTCGGCGTCGTGAGGGTGACCAGCCGGCAGCGCGAGCGGATCGTCGGGAGCACGTCCTCGACGGTCGGGGTGCAGAGCATCCACACGGTGCGGGCGGCCGGCTCCTCGATCGCCTTCAGCAGCGCGTTGCAGGCCTGCTCGGTCAGCCGGTCGGCGTCCTCGACGACCATGATCTGCCAGCGGCGCCCGACCGGAGCCAGCGCGGAGTGCCGGACCAGGTCGCGCACCTCCTTGACCCCGATCGAGAGCTTCTCGGTGCGCACCACCTCGACGTCGGCGTGGCTGCCGGCGAGGACGGTGTGGCACTCGTGGCACGCACCGCAGCCGCCGCGCTCGCACTGCAGCGCCGCGGCGAACGCGATCGCGGCGTTCGACCGGCCCGACCCGGGCGGTCCGGTGAAGAGGAAGGCGTGGCTCATGCCGTGCCCGTCGACCGCGGCCCGCAAGCGTCTCGATCGACCTTGCGCTGGCCGACCAGGTTGTCCCAGACGGTGCCACCGCCGACGACGGTCATGTGCGGACGGCCAGGGTCAGGAGCGGCTCGACGTGCTCGCGGACGCTGGCCGCGATCTCGTCGACGTCGGCGCGGGCGTCGAGGACCAGGTAGTGGTCGGGGTCGGCCTCGGCCATCCGGAGGAACCCGTCGCGGACCCGCAGGTGGAACTCCAGCGACTCGCCCTCGATCCGGTCGCGCTCGTCGAACCGGCCGAGCCCGTGCGCGCGGCTCCAGGTCGAGGACGACGGTCAGGTGCGGCCGCAGGTCGTGGGTGGCCCAGCGGGCGACCTGCTCGACCTCGGCGACGTCGAGCGCCCGGCCGGCGCCCTGGTAGGCCAGCATCGAGTCGACGTAGCGGTCGGTGATCACGACCTCGCCGCGGTCGAGCGCCGGCACGACGACGGTGTCGACGTGCTCGGACTTGTCGGCGGCGTACAGCAGCGCCTCGGTGCGGTCGGAGAGCGCGCCGGTCTCGGGGCTGAGCACGATCTCGCGGAGCTTGCGGCCGACGGGGGTGTCGCCGGGCTCGAAGGTGAGGCGTACGGCGTAGCCCTGCTCGGTCAGCCAGTCGCGGAGCAGGCCCGACTGGGTGGACTTGCCCGAGCCCTCGCCGCCCTCGAAGCACACGAAGACACCGGACTCGGCGTACACCCCGGCGTTGCTCACGCGTACACCCTAGGCGGGCGCTCCGACGGGAAACACGGTGGTTGAGGTGCGAGCGAAGCGAGCCTCGAAACCACCCTACGCAGCGGAGGTGGTTTCGAGGCTCGTCGCTGGCGCTCCTCGCACCTCAACCACCGTCCGAAGGCGGTGCAGCGCACCTGCATCGGGGGCCGCCTCAGGACTTCTTGGCCGCAGCCTTCTTCGTGGTCTTCTTCGCGGCGGTCTTCTTGGCCGCCTTCTTGGCGGGCGCCTTCTTCGCGCCCTTCTTGGCCGCCTTCTTCGCCGGGCCCTTGGCGCGGCGCTCGGCGAGCAGCTCGGCGGCGCGCTCGAGGGTGATCGACTCGACGGAGTCGTCCTTGCGGAGGGTGGCGTTGTACTCGCCGTCGGTGACGTACTCGCCGAACCGGCCGGCCTTCACCACGACCGGCTGCTCGGAGACCGGGTCGTTGCCGAGCTCCTTGAGCGGCGGCGGCGGCCGCGGCGCGGCCGCGCTGCTTGGGCTGGGCGTAGATCCGCAGCGCCTCGTCGAGGGCGATGGTGAGCAGCTGGTCCTCGGCGGTGAGCGAGCGGGAGTCGGTGCCCTTCTTCAGGTACGGGCCGTAGCGGCCGTTCTGCGCGGTGATCTCCTCGCCGTCCTCGGCGACGCCGACCACCCGCGGCAGCGACAGCAGCTTGAGCGCGTCGTCGAGGGTGATGGTGTCGAGCGACATCGACTTGAACAGCGAGCCGGTGCGCGCCCTGGCGTTCTTGGGCGCGTCCTCGGGCAGCACCTCGGTGACGTACGGGCCGAAGCGGCCGTTCTTGGCGACGATCTGGAGACCGGACTCCGGGTGGACGCCGAGCTCGATCTCCTCGCCGGCCGGGTTCGCCAGCAGCTCCTTGGCCTTCTCCACGGTGAGCTCGTCGGGCGGCAGGTCGTCGGGCACGTTGGCGCGGACGGCGTACGGCGTGCCCTCGTCGTCGGGGCCCTCGAGGTACGGGCCGTAGCGGCCGACCCGGAGGTTGATGCCGTCCTCGGCGTCGCCGATCGGGAACGTCGCCAGCTCGCGGGCGTCGATGTCGCCGAGCCCGTCGACCAGCGGCTTGAGGCCCTTCACGGTGTCGGAGCCGAAGTAGAACTCGCCGAGCTCGGTCTTGCGGTCCTTGCGGCCGCCGGCGATCTCGTCGAGGACGTCCTCCATGCCGGCGGTGAACTCGTAGGAGACCTGCCGCGGGAAGTGCTCCTCGAGCAGCCGGATCACCGAGAACGCCAGCCAGGCCGGCACCAGCGCGGTGCCCTTCTTGTAGACGTAGCCGCGGTTGAGGATGGTGCCGATGATCGAGGCGTACGTCGACGGCCGGCCGATCTCGCGGTCCTCGAGCTCCTTGATCAGCGTCGCCTCGGTGTAGCGCGCCGGCGGCTTGGTCTCGTGGCCGCTGGCGCTCAGCGAGGCGGCCGTGACCGGCGTCGCCCTCGTGCAGGTCGGGCAGCGGCACCTGGTCGTCGTCGCTGCGCTTGCCGGCGTCGGTGCCCTCGACGTAGGCCTTGAGGAAGCCGTGGAAGGTGATCACCCGACCGGAGGCCGAGAACACGACGTCGCGTCCGTCGGAGGCGGCGCCGCCGATCCGCACGGACACGGACTGGCCGACCGCGTCCTTCATCTGCGAGGCGACGGTGCGCATCCAGATCAGCTCGTAGAGCCGGAACTGGTCGCCGGTCAGGCCGGTCTGGGCGGGGGTGCGGAAGCTCTCGCCGGCGGGCCGGATCGCCTCGTGCGCCTCCTGGGCGTTCTTGACCTTGCTGGCGTAGGTGCGCGGCGCGTCGGGGAGGTACTCCGCGCCGTACAGCTCGCGGACCTGGGCCCGGGCCGCGCCGACCGCCCCGCCCGACAGCGTCGTCGAGTCGGTACGCATGTAGGTGATGAAGCCGTTCTCGTAGAGGCGCTGCGCGACCGACATGGTCACCGACGCGCTCATGCCGAGCTTGCGGCTGGCCTCCTGCTGGAGGGTGGTGGTGCGGAACGGCGCGTACGGCGAGCGGCGGTACGGCTTCGCCTCGACCGAGCGGACGTCGAACGTCGTCTCGGCGAGCGCGGCGACCAGCGCCTCGGCGCCGGCGCGGTCGAGGTGGACGCGCTCGTCCTTCTTGCTCTTGAGCAGGCCGTCGGGGCCGAAGTCGGAGCCGCCGGCGACCCGGCCGCCGTCGATCGAGTGGAGCTTCGCCGGGAACATCCGGGGCTCCTTGGTGGCGCCGGCGTCGAAGGTGCCCTCGAGGTCCCAGTACGACGCGACCCGGAACGCCATCCGCTCGCGCTCCTTGGCGACCACCAGGCGGGTGGCGACGGACTGCACGCGGCCGGCGGAGAGGCCGGACATGACCTTCTTCCACAGCACCGGGCTGACCTCGTAGCCGTAGAGGCGGTCGAGGATGCGCCGGGCCTCCTGCGCCTCGACGAGGTCCATGTCGAGGTCGCGCGGGTTGTCGGCGGCGTCGAGGATCGCCTGCTTGGTGATCTCGTGGAAGACCATCCGCTTGACCGGGATGCCCGACTTCGGCTTCAGCTCGTCGAGGAGGTGCCAGGCGATCGCCTCGCCCTCGCGGTCCTCATCGGTGGCGAGGTAGAGCTCGTCGGCGTCCTTGAGCAGGCCCTTGAGCTTGGTGATGTGCGCCTTCTTGTCCCGCGGCACGACGTAGTAGGGCTCGAAGCCGTTGTCGACGTCGACGGCGAGCCGCCCCCACGGCTTGTCCTTGATCTTCGCGGGGGTGTCCGCGGCGCTCTGCGGGAGGTCGCGGATGTGGCCGATGGAGGACTCGACGACGTAGCCCTGGCCGAGGTACCCGCCGATGGTGCGGGCCTTCGCCGGGGACTCGACGATCACCAACTTGTGTGCCACTGGCTCTTCTCTCTGCTGCCTGGTTGCGGACCCGTCGGAGGCCCACGGCCGAACACGGTAGCGCGTGGAACGCAGAACTCATTCCCTCGCGCCTCGCACGGCGCCGCCTCGGGACGCCGTCATGGGAAGGGTAGGTCAGGTGCCCGAACCCGCCTGGTCCAGCCCACCGCGCGAGCTGCTGACAGGTCACCGGAGCGGACCTACGGTCGACAGATGGGGCACCGTTGGCACGCCCATCTGGTCGTGACGACCACCATCGCCGTCGCGGTGACCCTGCTCGGCCCGGCGCCGGTCGGCCGACGAAGAAGGGCAAGAACCTGCGCTCCGTGGTCGGCAAGAACCTCTCGATCGGCATGGCGAGCCCGCCGGACGCCGAGGACCCGTCCACGCTCAAGGTCGCGTTCAAGAAGTAGTGAGGAAACCCTCGGCGACCAGCTCCCGCACCGCCGGGAGGTACGTCTCCCGGGTCTGCTGCGGGTCGAGGTCGAGCAGCTGGCTCACTGCGTCGAGGATCTGGCCGACGCTGAGGTCGCCGTCGCACGCGCCCACCAGCGCCGCCTCGACGGTGTCGGCCTGGCGGGCCCGGCGCAGGCCGCGCTGCTGGCGCAGCACGATCGTCTCGGGGTCGGCCTCCCCCGGCGCGCCCTGCGTCTCCTGGCGCACGTCCACGCGGGCGACGAGGTGCGAGTCGAGGTCGACGCTGGCGTCGACGGCCCGGCCCCAGTCGCGGATCGCGGGCGCGATCGGCTGCTCCACGTCGTACGGCCACTCGAGGAACTCGGCGGCGGACCCGCCGCTGCGGCGCAGGTTGATCCAGCCGAACCCGATCGCCTCGATGCCCTGCTCCTCGAACCAGGACAGCCAGGTGTCGTAGCGGACCAGGTAGTCGTTCGACGCCGTGCAGCCCGGCGTCCTTGAGCCAGAGCTCGACGTACGCCGCCGGGTCGATCACCTCGCGCTGGACGACGAACGTGTCGCAGCCCTCGGGGACCCAGCCGGCGATCCGCTCCTGCCAGCCGCCGCCGGCGGGCACCACCCAGTTGGCCAGCACCTGGCACCAGCCGCCCTCGGTGAGGTGGTCGGGCGCGTTCCGGACGATGTGCTCGACGACGCGGTCGCCGGGCAGCCCGGAGTCGCGGTAGACCAGGCGCTCGCCGGTCGCGGGCGAGATGACGAACGGCGGGTTGGTGGCGATCAGGTCGAACCGCTCGCCGGCCACCGGCTCGAAGAAGGAGCCCTCGCGGACGTCGACCCGGTCGGCCACGTCGTTCAGCGCGGCGTTGAACCGGGCCAGCCGCAGGGCGCGCTGGTTGACGTCGGTGGCGACCACCTCGGTGCTGTGCCGCGCCAGGTGCAGCGCCTGCACCCCGCAGCCGGTGCCGAGGTCGAGGGAGCGGCCGACCGGCTCGCGCAGGGTCAGCTGGGCGAGTGAGGTCGAGGCCGCGCTGATGCCGAGGACGTGGTCGGCTGCCGACCCGGTTGGCGCCGCCGTCGAGGCCGGGCGTGAGGTCGCTGACGACCCACAGGTGCTCGTCGTCCTCGGCGTAGGGCCGGACGTCGAGCCGGGCGGCGACCTCACCGACGGTCTGGTCGAGGATGCCCTCGGCCGCGAGCCGGTCGACCAGGCCCGGCAGCGCGCGCTGCGCGGCCGCGAGCTCGACCGGTGCCTGCAGGAGGAACAGCCGGATCAGCGTCTCCAGCGGCCAGCCGCCGGTGGTCCGTCGCAGGCCCGGGGTGGTCTCGTTGCGCATCAGCGCGGCGAACGCGGTCGGCCCCAGGACGTCGGCCACCCCGTCGTACGTGAAGCCCGCGACGACGAGGGCGGCGCGCAGCCGGTGGGGCAGCTCCGAGATGTAGGACGGGGTCACGGGTTGAGCCTAGGTCCACCGGTCCAGACCGCACTTTTGAGCACCGGGTGTGACGGGAACCACTGCTGGCATGCATCGGTTCACGCGCGCCGTCGGCGCCCTCGCCATCACCACCCTGGTGTCCGTCGGCCTCGCGGTCGGCCTGTCCACGCCCGCCCAGGCGCGCGGCCTCGATCTATGCGCGAGCACCGGCGGGCTGCTCAGCGGGAGCGGCGAGGTCGGCTCGCCCCTGGACGTGGCGCTGCCCGCATGGGACCTGGGCCTGCTGGACAGCTCGGTCGACTGGCTGCGCGGCGGCACGCCCTTCCGCTCGGGGTCCAGTCCGTACACGCCCACGGCAGCGGACGTCGGCCAGGCCATCCAGGTCCGGCAGGGGGCGTCCTTGCAGCTCCCCGTCGTCGGCACCGTCGAGTGCTCCTGGGTCAGCAACGTGATCGCCGTCGTTGCGGCCGGCGACCCCGGCGACCCCGGCGACCCCGGCGACCCCGGCGACCCCGGCGACCCTGGCGCGGTGCTGTCGGCGGTCATCGACCCGATACTCACCGGCAACCCCGCGGTCGGCTCGCTACTGACCGTCACCGCCCCGGTGTGGAGCCTCCCGGGCGTCAGCACGACCTATCAGTGGCTGCGCGACGGCGCGCCGATCCCGGGCGCCGACGACGCGTTCTACGTGCCGACCGTCGACGACGCCGGGCACCAGCTCTCGGCGTCCGTCACTGGAGCCCTGGCCGGCATCCCCGGCCTCACGGTCGTCACCAACGCCCTCGGCATCCCGCTCTCGAGCCTCTCGACGGTGAGCCCGGCCAACGACGTCGCGATCACCGGCACCAAGAAGGTCGGCAGCTCACTCGCCCTCACCGGTCCCACGTGGGACCCGGCCGACGCGACCAGCACCTATCAGTGGTTGCGCGACGAGGCGCCGATCGCCAACGCGACGGCCGCGACGTACCGGCTGGTCCCGGCCGACCTGGGCCACGCGATCTCCGTGAAGGTCACCGGCCACAAGGACGGCTGGAACGACAACACCATCACCAGCGACCCGGTCACCCCGATGATCGGCGACCCGATCCAGTTCGTCATGAAGCCGCGGCTGACCGGCACCGGCAAGGTCGGCAAGCTGCTGACCGCCGACCCCGGCGTGTGGGGCAACGCCGGCGAGGACGGTGCCGCCCCGACCTTCTCGTACCAGTGGAACCGCGACGGTGTCGCGATCCCGGGCGCGGTCGCGCAGACCTACCAGGCCCAACTGGCCGACGCCGGCAAGAGCCTGAGCGTCACCGTCAAGGCCACCCGGCCGGCGTACAAGCCGGGCACCTTCACCACCGCCGGCCTGACCGTCGCCAAGGTCGTCTCGTCCCTGCGGGCCAAGTCAGCGAAGTCCTCGATCAAGCAGGGCCAGAAGGCGGTCCTCGCGCTGCTGGTGAAGGCGCCGGGAATCGCTTCGCCAACCGGGTCGGTGAAGATCTACGAGGGCAAGAAGCTGCTCAAGACGCTGACGCTCGGGCCGGGCAAGAAGGGCAAGGGGAGCGTCCAGCTGGCCGGTCTCAGGCCGGGGCTGCACAAGCTGACCGCGGTGTACGCCGGCACCGCGTCCCTGACGGGCGCGACCGCCAAGATCGTGAAGCTGAGGGTCGTCAAGAAGAAGTAGGCAGTCGGCCCTGAAATGACGTCGACCCGCCAGAAGCGAGCGCTTCTGGCGGGTCGACGTTCTGTTCGGTGCTGCTAGTGCTGGCTGTCCGCTTCGATCTGCTGCGTCGGGGCCGGGTCAGCCGGCGGCGGCGGGCGGGGGCGGCTCGGTCGGCGGCGGGGGCGGCGGCGGGGCCGGCGTCCCGGACGGCTCGTCGCCGAGCGTGACCTCGCGCTGCTTGGAGATGTAGACGGCTCCCGCGATGATCGCCACCGCCACCAGGGCGATCGCGATCCGGGCGCCGTCGTTCTGGTCCTCGCCGACGCTCATCGAGACGACGGCGCTGGCGATCAGCAGCGAGACCAGGTTCATCACCTTGATCAGCGGGTTGATCGCCGGGCCGGCGGTGTCCTTGAACGGGTCGCCGACGGTGTCGCCGATGATGGTGGCCTCGTGGGCGTCCGAGCCCTTGCCGCCGTGGTTGCCGTCCTCGACGAGCTTCTTGGCGTTGTCCCAGGCACCACCCGAGTTGGCCAGGAAGACCGCCATCAGGGTGCCGGTGCCGATGGCGCCGGCGAGGAAGCCGGCCAGGGCGGTCGCGCCGAGGCCGAAGCCGACCGCGATCGGGGCCAGCACCGCCAGGATGCCCGGCGTGGTCAGCTCACGCAGCGAGTCCTTGGTGACGATGTCGACGACCTTGCCGTACTCCGGACGACCGGTGCCCTCCATGATCCCGGGGATCTCCCGGAACTGGCGGCGCACCTCGTAGACGACCGCACCGGCGGCGCGGGCGACGGCGTTGATCGCCAGGCCGGAGAACAGGAACACGACGGCCGCACCGAGGAGGACGCCGACGATGACGGCGGGGTTGAAGACCGAGAAGTCGAGCAGGTAGGCCTCGTCCGCAGCGACGTTGGCCTCCTCGAGCGACTCGAAGACCGACGTCGCGTACGAGCCGAAGAGCGCGGTGGCCGCGAGGACCGCCGTCGCGATCGCGATGCCCTTGGTGATCGCCTTGGTGGTGTTGCCGACCGCGTCGAGGTCGGTCAGGATCTGCGCGCCCTCGTCGCTGACGTCGCCGGACATCTCCGCGATGCCCTGCGCGTTGTCGGAGACCGGACCGAAGGTGTCCATCGCCACGATCACGCCGACGGTGGTCAGCAGACCACAGCCGGCGAGCGCGACCGCGAACAGCGAGACCGTGAGCGCGGCGCCGCCGAGCAGGTAGGCGCCGAACACGGCGGCACCGATGACCAGCGTCGTGTAGACCGCGGACTCGAAGCCGACCGAGAGGCCGGAGAGGATCACCGTGGCCGCGCCGGTGAGCGAGGTCTTGCCGACGTCCTTGACCGGGCGGTGCTCGGTGCCGGTGTAGTACCCGGTGAGCGCGAGGATGCCGGCCGACATCACGATGCCGATCACGACGGCGGACGCCGCGATGAACCGCGGGTCGCCGTCGGCGGTGGCGAGGTCGCCGGCGATGTTGGTGAACTCGCCGAAGCTGCTCGGCAGGTAGACGTACGACAGGATCACGCTGGCCACGGCGGCGATGCCCGAGGACAGGTAGAACGACCGGTTGATGGTCGTCAGGCCGTTGACGCCGGCCTTGGGCCGGGTCAGGTAGACGCCCGCGACCGCGGTCAGCGCGCCGATCGCCGGGATCAGCAGCGGGAAGACCAGGCCCTTGTCGCCGAAGGCCTGCGAGCCGAGGATCAGCGCGGCGACCAGGGTGACGGCGTACGACTCGAAGAGGTCGGCGGCCATGCCGGCGCAGTCGCCGACGTTGTCGCCGACGTTGTCGGCGATCGTCGCCGCGTTGCGCGGGTCGTCCTCGGGGATGTTCTGCTCGACCTTGCCGACCAGGTCGGCACCGACGTCGGCCGCCTTGGTGAAGATGCCGCCGCCGACTCGCATGAACATGGCGAGCAGCGCGGCACCGAAGCCGAAGCCCTCGAGCACGTCCGGCGCCTCGTCCTGGAAGAGCAGCACGACGAGGCTGGCGCCGAGCAGGCCCAGGCCGACGGTCAGCATGCCGACCATCGCGCCGGTCCGCAGACCGATCCGCATGGCCGGCTCGCGGCCCTGCTCGTTCGCGGCCGCGGCCACCCGGAGGTTGGCGCGCACGGCGAGGTTCATGCCGAGGTAGCCGACCGTGGCCGAGAACCCGGCACCGACCAGGAAGAAGACCGACCGGAAGATCCGGACCGTGGTGTCGTCGGCGGGTAGGGCGAGCAACGCGAAGAACGCGATCGCCGCGAAGATCGCGAGCGTCCGGAACTGTCGCGTCAGGTAGGCGTTGGCGCCTTCCTGCACCGCCTGGGCGATGTTCTTCATGTTGTCGGTGCCTTCACCGGCGGCAAGTACCTCTTGGCGGAACATCGCCGCCATCGCGAGCGCGCCGAGCGCGATCAGTGCGACGACGATGACCAGGACGAGGTTGCCCCCGGAGAGTTCCACGACAGCGGGAGCGATCCCCGTCATGCGTTCCTCCTGGCAGAGAGAGTGATTCAGGTCTCACGGACGACGCGGAGTCTACGCACGGCCGACCGTCGGAACGCACGGACATGTGACCCGCGCCACACGGCGAGTCTCAGAAGTCCCGCCGGAAATGCAGCTCGACCCGTCGTCCGGGGACGACGGGTCGGTGCGGTACCGCTGGTAGCGGCGACGGTCAGCTGCTGGCGAGCGCGGCGTCGGCGGAGTCGTGGATCACGAAGACCTTGGCCAGGCCGGTGATCCGGAAGATCTTGAGCAGCCGGTCCTGGTTGCAGACGAGCTGCAGCGAGCCGTCGTGGGCGCGCACCTTCTTCAGGCCGCCCACCAGGACGCCGAGCCCGGTCGAGTCGAGGAACTCGACCTCCTCCATGTCGATCACGATGTCGTAGACGCCGTCCGCGACGAGCTCGGTGATCTTGTCGCGCAGCTTGGGGGCTGTGTAGACGTCGATCTCGCCCCCGACGGCAACGATGGTCTTCCCACCGGCGTCGCGCGTCGTCAGAGTCAGGTCCACCTAATGTCTCCCGGTCCCGCGTGTTCGGTTGCCGGATCAGTCGTCGGCATGGAACCCGACATCCGGCCTGCACAATGAAACCACGCCCGCGCCGTCCCGCGCACAAAAGCGTGACGACTTGTGCACAGGGACGTCCTGTGTTCCGGCGGCCGGCCGGGGTGCCGATGTCGGTGCCGTCGAGGACAATGAGGTGGTGACGTCGGCCCTCGGATCCCGCCCGCGCGAGCGTGCGCGACGTGGTCGACCGGCTCGCCGCCGTGCCCGGCCGCGAGGACCGGCTGCGCCACCTCGAGGTGCTCCCCGCGCGCGCCGGCGGCGCACGCCGACTGGCCGACCTGGGCCGACGCCGACGTGGTCGCGGCGTTCCGGGCCCGCGGGATCGAGCGCCCGTGGCAGCACCAGGCGGTCGCCGCCGAGGCCGCCCACGAGGGCCAGCACGTCGTGCTCGCGACCGGCACCGCCTCCGGCAAGAGCCTGGCCTACCAGCTGCCCGCGCTGACCGCGATCCGCGCCGCACGCGGCCCGCGCGACCAGCGCGGCGCGACCGTGCTCTACCTCGCGCCGACCAAGGCGCTCGCCCAGGACCAGCTCGCCGGGCTCGGCGGCGCTCGGGCTCGACGTCCGGGTGACCACCCACGACGGCGACAGCCGCCGCGAGCAGCGCGACTGGGCCCGCGACCACGCCGAGTACGTCCTCACCAACCCCGACATGCTGCACCGCTCGCTGCTGCCCGGGCACTCGCGCTGGGCGTCGTTCCTCGGCTCGCTGCAGTACGTCGTGGTCGACGAGTGCCACCACTACCGCGGCGTCTTCGGCGCCCACGTCTCCCACGTCCTGCGCCGGCTGCGCCGGATCTGCGCGATCGTACGGCGCCACCCCGACGTTCGTGCTCGCCTCGGCGACCGTCGCCGAGCCCGAGGTCGCGGCCGGGCGGCTGACCGGGCTCGACGTGCTCGCGGTCACCGGCGACGACTCGCCGCGCGGCGAGGTGTCGCTGGTGCTGTGGGAGCCGCCGCTCACGTCGTTCACCGGCGAGAACGGCGCCCCGGTCCGGCGCGCCGCCTCGTCGGAGACCGCCGACCTGCTCGCCGACCTGGTCGCCGAGGACGTCCGCACCCTCGCGTTCGTGCGCTCCCGCCGCGGCGCCGAGCAGGTGGCGATGACCGCGGCCGAGCTGCTCGCCGACGTCGACCCGACGCTGCCGGGGCGGGTCGCGTCGTACCGCGGCGGCTACCTGCCCGAGGAGCGCCGCGCGATCGAGGAGGCGCTGCGCCGCGGCGAGCTGACCGGGCTGGCCGCCACCAACGCGCTCGAGCTCGGCATCGACATCAGCGGGCTCGACGCCGTGCTGATGGCCGGCTTCCCCGGCACCCGCGCCGCGCTGTGGCAGCAGGTCGGCCGGGCCGGCCGCGGCGCCCAGGACGCGCTCGGCGTGCTGGTCGCCCGCGACGACCCGCTCGACACCTACCTCGTGACCCACCCCGAGGCGCTGCTCGGCCGGCCGGTCGAGGCGACGGTCTTCGACCCGTCGAACCCGTACGTCCTCGGCCCGCACCTGTGCGCGGCCGCCCAGGAGGCGCCGCTGACCGAGGCCGACCTGCCGCTCTTCGGGCCGACCGCGCGCGAGGTCGTCGACGCGCTCACCGACGGCGGGCTGCTGCGCCGGCGGCCCCGCGGCTGGTTCTGGACCGACCGGCGCCGGGCCAGCGACCTCGCCGACATCCGGTCGACCGGCGGCTCGCCGGTGCAGCTGGTCGAGGCCGAGACCGGCCGGGTGATCGGCACCGTCGACGCCTCGAGCGCCCACGGCACCGCCCACGCCGGCGCCGTCTACGTCCACCGCGGCGAGACCTGGCTGGTCCGGTCGCTCGACCTCGAGGAGCACGTCGCGGTCATCGAGCGGGCCGACCCGACTACTCGACCTCGGCGCGCGAGATCACCGACATCTCGATCGTCCGCGAGCGCGAGCACCAGCGCTGGGGCGACTGCCGGCTCTCGTTCGGCGAGGTCGACGTGACCCACCAGGTGGTCTCGTTCCTGAAGCGCCGCCAGCCCGGCGGCGAGGTGCTCGGCGAGGAGCCGCTCGACCTGCCCGAGCGCTCGCTGCGCACCACCGCGGTCTGGTGGACCGTGCCCGAGCACGCGCTCGCCGAGGGCGGGCTCGCCGGCCGCGACCTGCCCGGCGCCGCGCACGCCGCCGAGCACTGCTCGATCGGGCTGCTGCCGCTGTTCGCGACCTGCGACCGCTGGGACATCGGCGGCGTCTCGACCGCGGTGCACCCCGACACCGGCCAGCTGACCGTGTTCGTCTACGACGGGCACCCGGGTGGCGCCGGCTTCGCCGAGCGCGGGTTCCGGGCCGCGCGGGACTGGCTGACCGCGACCCGCGACACGATCGGCTCGTGCGGCTGCGACGAGGGCTGCCCGTCGTGCATCCAGTCGCCCAAGTGCGGCAACCAGAACAACCCGCTCGACAAGGCCGGCGCGGCCGCGCTCCTCGACGTGCTGCTCGCGGCGGCGCCTGCGGAGTAGCCTCCCGCGCATGGTCGTCCTGGGACTGATCCTCATCGCCGCCGGCGCCGTCGGCATCGTGGCCGCGCTCTTCACCGCCGACGGCACCAACGTCGAGCTGCTCGGCACCGACGTCAGCGCGCTGGCGCTGTTCCTCATCGGCCTCGGCAGCGGCGTCGCGATCCTGTGGGGCTTCTCGATCAGCAAGTTCGGCACCAAGCGGACCCTGCGCCAGCGCCGCGAGAGCAAGCAGCTCAGCGAGCTCTCCGAGAAGCTGGACAAGCACGAGGCCGAGCGCCGCGACGACGACGACGGACGACCGACGACCGCTCGATCTGACCGTCGGCAGCCGCGCCTCAGGCCAGGTCCGGCCCGCGCCTCGGCGGTCAGGTCGGCGGTCTGGCCGAGCCAGCGCGGCCCGGTGACCGTCGACCCGCAGCCGTCACCTCCCGGCCGGCGACCGCGCAGGACGTCGAGCCGCGGCGCCGTTGGCCGCGGCCGATCGCGGCGCCGGCCGCGCACGGGTCGCGCCGCCGCCGACGCGGCTGCGCCGCCGCGAGCGCGGCCAGGTCGGCCGCCGACTGGGCGACCCGGTGGGCGTGCACCATCGCGGCCACCACGCCGAGCGCGGCGCCGAGCAGCAGCAGCACGGCCAGGCAGGCGACCGCGAACAGGCGTCGGCCGACGCCGCGCTCGCGCGTCGCTGCTCACGGCCGCGCCTCCTCGGCGACGGCGACCGCCTCGGCCGAGACCGTCGACCGCCGGCAGCGCGCGCGAACAGCCCACCCGGCCCGGACACCCGGCCCGACGACGACGGCGGTGACCTCGCCGCCGTCGTCGTGGACGCTGACCCGGCTGCCGGCCGGGGCGACCCGCTCGCCGCGCGCGACCGCCGCCGCCGTGCTGTCGCCGCGGGCCACGGCGCGGGCGGTCTCCCGGGCGGCGTCGACCGCGCGCACCTGGGCCGCGCCGACCGCGAGCAGCCACACCAGGCCGATGGTGACCGCGATCAGCAGCGGCAGCGCCATCGCGAGCTCGGCGGTGGCCGCACCGCGCTCGGTGCGCCGCCGGGGCAGTCCGGCTCACCCGATGCCCAGCAGCCCGAGCACGTGGTCGAACAGGGTCTTGAGCAGCTGGTCGCCGAAGCCGCCGGTGAGCAGCTTGTAGAGCAGGCCGGCGAGGCCGGCGCCGGCGGCCGTGCCGACGGCGTACTCCGCGGTGGTGATGCCGCGCTCGTCGCGACGGCGCGGGCGTGACGGGCGGGAGCAGGTGCTGCAGGGACATGGGGGTCTCCGTTTCCCGGCCACCCGATGCGGCCGACGGCGTCGACCTTCCGCGATCGCCGGGGACGGTCCGCAGCCGGCCGTCGCGCGGCGCTGTGGACGAGGCCGGTGCGGGAGCCGCGCCGGTGGACGAGTTCCTGGCCGGCGCCTCAGCAGGCTCGAGGCCGGCGCAGCAGCGCGACCACCAGCGGCACGATGCCGATCAGCACGAAGGCCGGCAGCAGGCACAGGCCGAGCGGCACGGCGGCCTTCACGCCGACCGCGCGGGCTCGCTCCTCGGTCTCGGCCCGGGCCGTGCGGGCCAGCTCGTCGGCGAGCCGCTCGACGGCGGCGACGACCGGCGCGCCGGCTGGCCTGGGCCCGGGCCAGGGTGCGACCGAGGCGGCCGAGCTGCGGGTCGTCGGCCAGCGACGACCAGACCTGGACCGGGTCGAGGCCGAGCGAGAGCCGGGCGGCGACCGCCGGACAGCCGGTCGGCCGCGGGCCCGGGCAGCGCGGCGCAGACCAGCGGCGATGCCGTCGCCGGGCGCCGCGCCCGGCGCGCAGGGTCGGCCGCGAACAGCTCGACGACGTGCGGCAGGTCGCGGCGGACCGCCTCGCGCCGCCGGCGCACCTCGGCCGGCTCGGCGCGGCCGATCACGACCCAGGCGCCGACGGCGGCGGCGACGCCGGCGACCGGTCCGGCCCGGCCGTCGACGAACAGCAGCGGCACCGACGCCCGCGAGGCCGCACCACCAGCAGGCGGTGCCGGTGCAGCCAGCCCACGCGACGCGGCCGGCGGCGGCCGGCGCGACGCGGCGCGCCGGGCAGCGCCGGCCGGACCGGCAGCAGCGAGGCCGGCGGCCGCGCGCGGCGCAGCAGCGACGGCGACCCAGGGCGCTCATGCCGGCGTCGCTCCGCCTCGCGGGCGATCGCCTCGATCCACCACAGCCCGGCGAGCCCGAACGCCGAGCCCGCCCGCCAGGCAGGCCAGCCCGGCCGGAGTGCCGAGCAGGAAGCCCCACGGGTCGCCGCCGGCGCCCGAGCCCATCGCCAGCGCCAGCACCGGCAGGCCCGGCGACCAGCCGGGCGGTCGCCCGGGCCGAGGCGAGCTCGCCGGCGACCACCCGCCGGGTCGCGCCGGCGGCGCGCAGCGACTCGGCGACCCGGTCGACCGCGGCGCCGAGCCCCTCGCCGGTGCGGTGCGCGACCTGCCAGGCGGCCGCGACCACCCGCAGGTCGCGCGGCGCCGTCGAGGCTCGGCGGCCAGGTCGCGCAGCGCGGCGGGCACGTCGGCGCCGACCCGGAACGCCTCGGCGACCGGCGCGCAGCGGCGGCCAGGCCGCGGCCGCCCGGTCGAGCGCCTCGCCCGGCGGCCGACCGGCGGCGAGCTCGCCGGCCAGCAGCTCGCAGGTCTCCAGCACCTGGGCCGCGACGGCCTCGGCCGCGCGTCGTCGGCGCCGTCGCCGCCACAGCCCGGCGGCGCCGGCCGCCGCGCGCGGCGAGCACCAGCGCCAGGGCGCCGAGCTCGCGGCGCGGCGACCGCGGCCACGCACGCCGACGCAGCACCGCGACCGGGCAGCAGCCACCGGCGCGCCGGCGGCCGAGCCCGGCCGCGGCAGCCGCGGCCGGCGGCCGGACCAGCAGCACGGACCGCCAGCGCCGCGCAGCCGGCGGCGAGCGACGGTCATCGCGCCGAGCCGGGCCGCGAGCGACCGGCGGCGCCCGGCCCGGGGCCGGCCGCGGCCGGACGTCGTCGACGTCGAGCGCCGGCAGCATCGACGACCAGGCCGTCGGCGGCCCGCGTCGGGCACGGCGACCTGGCGGAGCCGGCGTACGCCGTCGGGCCCGCGGGCCAGGTGCAGCACGACGTGCGACGGCGGAGGCGAGCTGGCTGTGCGCGGCCGTCGCGGCCCAGGCCGGCGGCGAGCGCCAGCGCCTCGACCCGGGCGGGCACGTCGAGCGCGGAGTTGGCGTGCAGGGTGCCGCAGCCGCCCTCGTGCCCGGTGTTGAGGGCGGCCAGCAGGTCGACGACCTCGCCGCCGCGCACCTCGCCGACGACCAGCCGGTCGGGTCGCATCCGCAGCGCCTGCCGCACCAGGGTGCGCACCTCGACCGCGCCGGCGCCCTCGATGTTGGCCGGCCGGCCCTCGAGCGCGACGACGTGCGGATGGTCGGGTCGCAGCTCGCTGGCGTCCTCGACCAGGACGATCCGCTCGTCCGGCGCGACCCGGGACGAGCAGCGCGGCGAGCAGGGTGGTCTTGCCCGACCCGGTGCCGCCGCTGACCAGGAACGCCAGCCGCGCCTCGACGATCGCGTCCAGCAGCCGGGCGGTGTCGGGCGTCGAGCGTGCCGAGCGCCGACCAGCTCGTCGAGGCTGAACGTCCGCGGCCGCGGGACCCGCAGCGAGATCAGCGGTGCCGGGCCGGGCCAGCGGCGCGAGCACCGCGTGGAAGCGGGTGCCGTCGGGCAGCCGCAGGTCGACGTACGGCGTCGCGTCGTCGAGCCGGCGACCGCCGAGCGCCGCCAGCCGCTGGGCGAGCCGGCGGACCGCCTCCTCGTCGGGGAACCGGACCGGCGGTGAGCTCGAGGCCCGCGCCGCGGTCGAGGTAGACCCGGTCCGGCGCCGTTGACCAGCACGTCGGTGACGTCGCGGCGTGCGCAGCAGCGGCTCGAGCGGACCGGCGCCGACGACGTCGCGGCGCAGCGTCTCGTAGACGGCGAGCACCGCGGCGTCGCCGACCGGCCGCCCGGTCTCGCGCAGCGCCTCGGCGACCCGGTGCGGGGTCAGCTCGCCCGGGCTGCGGGCCAGCCGGTCGCGGACCGCCTCGAGGTCGGCGCTCATGCCGCGGCGTGATCATGCCGCGGCCCGGAGCAGCGAGAGCTGGTCGAGCACCTCGGCCGCCGCCCGGCCGAGGGCGCTGCGCCGGGAGCGCACCGGCCCCAGGCCGAGGTCGATCGACTCGGCCAGGCCGCGCTGGTCGGCCATCCGCGGCGAGCACCGGGATGCCGGTGGCCCGGGCGACCGCCGGCGGCTCGACGCCGCTGCCGCGCAGCACCAGCCGCACCGAGGTCGGGTCGGGATGCCGGGCGCAGGCCCGGACCGCCGACGCGACGCCCGGCGACGGTCGGCACCACCACGACCAGCAGCCGGTCGCAGCGGGCGACGACCTCGTCGACCACCGGGTCGACGGTGCGCGGCAGGTCGACGACGACCAGGTCGTGGCCGCGCCGCGCGGCCGACAGCACCTCGCGGACGGCGAACGCCTGCAGCGTGCCGGGCGGCCCGGCGTGCCAGGTGAGCGCGCCGAGCCCCTCGCGGCGCGGCAGCGCCTCGCGCAGCGACCGCGCGCTGAGCCGGCCGGTGGTCTGGCACAGCCCGTCCCAGCGGACGCCGTGCCGGTCCTCGAGCCCGAGCACCCGGTCGACGCCCGGGCCGAGCGGGTCGGCGTCGACGACGACCGCCCGGCCGCGTGCGCGCGGCCACCTGGCCGAGCGCGCACGCGAACGTCGTCGCGCCCGCGCCGCCGCTGCCGCCGGTCACCCCGACCACCAGCGCCTCGCGCGGGCTCGGCGTCGCCGAGGTCGGTCAGCGTCTCGACCAGCCAGGCCTCGGAGCGCGGCAGCTGCGCGACGCTCTCGGCACCCACGGCGAGGGCCACCCGGAACATCTCGTCGGGCACCGCACCCCAGGCCACGACGTACACCCGCGGGCGCCGGGCCGGCGCGATCCGGGCCAGCTCCTCGGCGACGTCGGCGCCGAGCAGCACCAGCGGCGCGCCGCCCCAGCCGCGCAGCGCGGCGCCGACGTCGGCGGCGACGTCGGGCGTCACGCCGGCCGCCGCGGCCAGCCGGAGCAGCTCGTCGAGGAGGGACTGGTCGCGGGTGACGATCAGCGGAGCGGTCATGGCGGCGATGGTTCCCGGGCGCTCCGACGGCGGAACGACGCCGGTGAACGCCTTGTGGACAAGGGCGTTCGACACGGCCGTCTGTGGACGGATCGCGGGCCGCGCCCCCCTACGATTGAGCGCATGTCCCGCCCGACCGCGGCCTTCTTCGACCTCGACAAGACGATCATCGCCAAGTCGAGCACGCTCGCGTTCAGCAAGCCGTTCCAGGCGGGCGGCCTGATCTCGCGGCGCGCGGTGCTGCGGTCGGCGTACGCCCAGTTCGTCTACCTCGTCGGCGGCGCCGACCACGACCAGATGGAGAAGATGCGGCAGTTCATGTCGCAGCTGTGCGCCGGCTGGGACGTCGCGACGGTCCGCGAGATCGTCGCCGACACCCTGCACAACATCGTCGACCCGCTCGTGTACGACGAGGCCGTCGGCCTGATCGAGGAGCACCACCTCGCCGGGCGCGACGTCGTGGTCGTGTCGGCGTCCGGCGCCGAGGTGGTCGAGCCGATCGCCGAGATGCTCGGCGCCGACCGGGTGATCGCGACCCGGATGGAGATCGAGGACGGCCGCTACACCGGCGAGATCGAGTACTACGCGTACGCCGAGGAGAAGGCCCGCGCGATCGAGGAGCTGGCCGCGGAGATCGGCTACGACCTCGACAACAGCTACGCCTACAGCGACTCGGTGACCGACGTGCCGATGCTCGAGGTCGTCGGCCACGCGCACGCGGTCAACCCGGACAAGGAGCTGCGCCGGGTCGCCGGCGGAGAAGGGCTGGCCGGTGCTGGTCTTCACCAAGCCGGTCGCGCTCCAGTCCCGGGTGCCGCTGCCGCCGGCGAAGCCGACCCTGGCCGCACTCGCGGTCGGCGGCGTGGTCGCGGTCGGCGGCGTGCTGTGGGTCAACGCCCGCAAGCGCCGCCTCGGCGCCTGACCCGCTGGCAAACAGTCCGGAACGTTCCACCTGCCGGATGTCGGCGGCGCGACCTAGCGTCGGTTCATGGCACCCACTCCCCCGACGATCGCGGTCCGGCTGGTCTCGACGTACGGCCCGGCCGACGACCAGGTCACCCGGCGCGTCGACCTCCAGCTCACCGGCAGCCACGGGGTCGTGCACGAGGACGGCCGACGACGCGCTGCGCCAGCGCGTCGGCGGCGACGCCGACCGGGTCGTCGTCTACCTCACCGGGCGCTCTGCCGACGGCGGCGACCTCACTCCCGAGCAGCTCGGCCTGCCACCGCGACCAACCGGAAGCGATCTGGCCCGGCGCTACGCCTGACTCGCCCGACGGCCGGAAGTCAACCCTTGAAGGTCTGGGTGAAGAGGCGTACACAGGGGAGCAAGAACTCCACAGAAGCAGCACGTGAGCCGGGTACCCACGCGGCGATCTACCCTTCCTACAGGGCGCTTGCCATCGGGAACTCCCCGGGGCAGCAGTTAGAAGTTGCACGCTTGGTAGCCATCGGTTTCACGTGTCAGCGGCGGCACCCGGACCATTCAATTTCGAGACAACCGGGTGCCGTTCGCATCTCCTCAGGCGAGCGAGCAGTGGCCCGCGACGAAGTCGAGGGGCACGTGGCGAGCGAAGGTTGAGGAGCGCCCGCGACCGACGCAGGAGGTCGCGACGGCGCGTCTCGAAACCCGGTGAGACGAAAGTCGGCGTCTACTCGGCCGCCCGGCGCAGCGGACTGGCCTCCGCGCCGGCGGCGTACGCCTCGGCCGCGTAGAGCAGCCAGGCCTGGACGCCCGCGCTGCCGCCGTCGCGGTAGCCGCGCAGGTTCGACTCGTACGCCGCGCGCAGCGCCAGGTGCCCGGCCTCGGGGACGACCAGCGACTTCTCGTCCACGCCGCGCGCCACCAGCACCAGCCGCTCGGCGGCGCGGGCGACGATCCCGTTGTGGGAGTCGAACGGCGCCGCGGTCGCGAGCTCGGCGTGCACGATCGCGGCCACCAGCAGCGCCGGCGCCGTGGTCGGCGCGGTCAGCAGGTCGCCGACGCCGCGCAGCCGGTCGGCGGACGCGGCGTCGCGCGGCCGGCCGCGACGGTCCTCGGGTGCGGCGGCCGCGGCCAGCGCGTGGATCCGGGCCAGCGCCTGCAGCGGCGACCGCGTGAGCGCCGGCGCCAGCGACAGCAGCTCGACCGAGACGCGCACCGAGTCCGCCGCGACCTCGTCGCCCTCGCCGGCCCGCACCTCGGGCAGCGTGGTCGCGGAGCCCTCCAGCACCGCGCTCGCGTGGGCGCCGCGGAGCAGGCTCTCGGCGGTCGTCTCGGGAGAGGTACGGCGCAGCCCGCGGTCGCGCAGCATCACGTCGATCCCGTCTCGGGCGGCGGCGTACGCCGACGGGACGCCTTCCAGGGAGGCCAGGCGGGACAACGGGTCGGTGGTCACCGGCTGAAGGCTACCGAGCGGGTAGCGTGGCCCCGATGAGTGACCAGCCCTCCCCCGCCCGCTCCTTCGGCGACGTCGCCGCCGCCTACGACCGCGCCCGACCCGGCTACCCGCCGGAGGCCGCCGCCTGGCTGGCCGGCGAGCAGCCGGTCACCGTCCTCGAGCTCGGCGCCGGCACCGGCAAGCTGACCGAGGTCCTGGTCGGGCTCGGCCACGACGTGCACGCGACCGACCCCGACGAGCAGATGCTCGCGGTGCTCCGCGAGCGGCTGCCCGACGTGCGCACCTCGGTGGCGTCGGCGGAGGAGATCCCCGCACCGGACGCGTCGTACGACGTCGTGGTGGTCGCCCAGGCGTTCCACTGGTTCGACCACGACCGGGCGCTGCCCGAGATCGCCCGGGTGCTCAAGCCCGGCGGCCGGCTGGCGGTGGTGTGGAACCAGCGCGACGAGCGGATCCCGTGGGTGCGCAAGCTCGGCGCGATCATCGGCACCCAGGACCAGTTCCGGTCCGACGAGACGCTGGAGGCCGCTCCCCAGTTCGAGGCGGTCGAGAACGAGGTGTTCCGGCACTGGCAGGTCGTCGACCGGACGTCGATCCAGGAGCTCGCGCTGTCGCGCTCCAACGTCGCCGTCCTCGACGAGGCCGGCCGGGCCGCGAAGCTCGCCGAGGTGCTGGCGTTCTACGACGACTACGGCCGCGGCATGGACGGCATGCAGCTGCCGTACCAGGCCAGCTGCTTCCGGGCGACCGTTCGTAGACCGGCCCGCAGGCGAGGCGCCGAGCACCCCGAGGCGGCCACCGCCACTGACGGCGCCGACTCCGACGTCCTGCTGATCGACTTCCGCTAACGTCAGCGCCGTGAGCGCGACCCTCTCGTTCCGTCTCGGTGGTCTGGTGCTGCTCGGAGCGCTGCTGGTCGGCTGCTCCGGGGACGACCCCGACGACGCCGACGACGCCGACGCGCCCGATGCGCACGCCTGGTCCTACGAGGACGTCGACGCGTGGGGCGAGACCTGCGCGACCGGCGCCGAGCAGTCGCCCATCGACCTCGCCGCCGCCACGGACGAGGACCTCGTCGACCTCGAGCTCGCCTACCACTCGTCGCCGGCCGAGGTGATCGACAACGGGCACACGATCCAGGTCAACCTCGCCGACGGCGGCACCATGACCCGCGACGGCGAGACCTACACGCTGCTGCAGTTCCACTTCCACGCGCCCAGCGAGCACCTGCTCGACGGGGTGCCGTACGCCGCCGAGGTGCACCTGGTGCACCAGGCCGAGGACGAGTCGCTCGCGGTCCTCGGCATCATGATCGAGGAGGGCGACGCCGACGCGGTCATCGCCGACGTCCTCGCCGGCGCCCCGGAGGCGGGCGCCGACCCGGCCGCCACCACCGACATCGACGTCAACGCGCTGCTGCCCGCCGACCACCGCACGTACCGGTACGACGGGTCGCTCACCACGCCGCCGTGCAGCGAGGGCGTCGCGTGGTCGGTGCTCCAGGAGCCGATGTCCTGGTCGGCCGAGCAGGTCGCCGACTTCGTGGCCCTGCACCCCGGCTCCCACCGGCCAGCCCAGCCGATCGGCGACCGGGTGCTTCAGCACGACACCAACTGACACCATGGGCGCCGTGACCAAGCCGTGGCGCCGGCGTCATCTCGGGACCGAAGCCGACCGGGCGACGTTCCGCACCCTGCACAGCGCCTCGCTCGCCTCACCGGCGCTGCGCGAGGGGCTCACCCGCGCGAGCGCCGAGCGCAGCATCCGGCACCTCCACGACCTGCTCGGCAGCAGCCCCGCCGTCGCGCTCACCGACCCGGCCGGAGCGCTCGCCTGGCACGGCGCCGGGCAGCACCACGAGGAGCAGTGCCGGGCGCTGGCGGTCGCGACGGTCGAGCGCGGCAGCACCCGGATGTTCGACCGCGACGACCTGCCGTGCGCGGTGGCCGGCTGCGAGATCCGCACCGCGATCGTCAGCCCGCTCGTCGTCGACGAGCGGGTCGTCGGCACCCTCCAGGTCTTCGCCGCGCACCCCACCGCCGGCCTGGCCCGCGCCGCCGACGAGGTCTCCCAGTGGGTCAGCGCCCAGCTCGAGCTCGCCGAGCTGGACGCGTCGCGCACCCGGCTGATGGAGGCCGAGGTCCGGGCGCTGCGGGCGCAGATCAGCCCGCACTTCATCTACAACTCGCTCGGCGCGATCGCCAGCTTCGTGCGCACCGACCCGGACCGGGCCCGCGAGCTGCTGCTGGAGTTCGCCGACTTCACCCGCTACTCGTTCCGCCGGCACGGCGAGTACACGACGCTGGCCGAGGAGCTGCGCTCGGTCGAGCGGTACCTGCTGCTCGAGCAGGCCCGGTTCGGCGACCGGCTCCAGGTCACGCTGCGGATCGCGCCCGAGGTGCTGCCGGTCGCCGTACCTTTCCTGTGCATCCAGCCGTTGGTCGAGAACGCGGTCCGGCACGGGCTCGAGTCGGCGGAGGGTGGCGGCCACATCCGGATCGTCGCCCGCGACCAGGGACAGGAGTGCGTGATCGAGGTGGAGGACGACGGCGCCGGCGAGGACCCGGACGTGGTCCGGCGCGCGCTCGCCGGTGACACCTCGCTCGACTCGACCGGGCTGGGGAACGTCGACGGCCGGCTGCGCAACGCGTTCGGCGACGACTTCGGGCTGGTCGTCGAGACCGCGCCGGGCGCCGGGACCAAGGTGGTCGTCCGGGTCCCGAAGTTCGCCGCCGGGGTGCACGCATGAACACCCCGATGAACACTCCGGGCCTGCGTGCCCTCGTCGTCGACGACGAGCGGCCGGCGATCGACGAGCTGGCCTACCTGCTCGCCGCGGACCCGCGGATCGGCGAGGTGCTGACCAGCGACTCGGCCACCGACGGGCTGCGGATCCTCCAGGAGACCGACGTCGACGTGGTCTTCCTCGACATCCAGATGCCGGGGCTGACCGGGCTGGAGCTGGCCCAGGTGCTGCGCCGGTTCCGGGTCCCGCCGGCGATCGTGTTCGTCACCGCGCACGAGAGCCACGCGGTGGAGGCGTTCGACGTCCGGGCCGTCGACTACGTGCTCAAGCCGGTGCGCGCCGACCGGCTGGCCGAGGCGGTACGCCGGGTCGTCGACGGCGAGCGGCCGGCGGCCGGCGACGACCCGCAGGTCGCGGTCGAGCGGGCGGGCGTCACCCGGTTCGTGCACCGCTCGGACATCAGCTACGTCGAGGCGCACGGCGACTACGCCCGGCTGCACGCCGGCGGCGACGCCCACCTGGTCCGCACCCCGCTGGCCACCCTGGAGGAGGAGTGGGCGGGTGCCGGGTTCGTCCGCATCCACCGGTCGCTGCTGGTCTCGCTCGCGCACGTCCGCGAGGTGCGGATGGACGGCGGCCGCTGCACGGTCGTGGTCGGCGACCCGCCCGCCGAGCTCGGCGTGAGCCGCCGGCACACTCGCGAGCTGCGCGAGCTGCTGCTCCAGAACCGGACCGCGCAGTGACCCCCGACGGCGGGCCACCACCGGAGCGGGTCCGGGTGACCGGCCCGCCGCGCCGTCGTACCCCCGCCGCGCGGACCGCGGACATCGACGCCGAGACCCGGCTGGGCGGCATGTACATGGGCTCGCTGCTGCGCGAGCAGCTGCGGCTCGCGCTCGGGATCCTGCTGGTGCTGGTGATGACCGTCGGGATGCTGCCGCTGCTGTTCCACCTGCTGCCCGCGCTCTCCGACGTCACGATCCTCGGGTTCCCGCTGTCGTGGCTGCTGCTCGGCGTCGCGGTCTATCCGGCGCTGCTGCTGCTCGGCTGGGTCTACGTACGACGGGCCGAGCGCAACGAGCGCGACTTCGCCGAGCTGATGTCGGAAGCCGAACGGTGAACCCCGGCCTCGACGCCGCTCCGGGCATCGTCGCGGTCACCCTGGTCACCATCGCGACGCTGCTGATCGGCACGTGGGGGCTGCGGTTCTCCCGGACCACGAGCGACTTCTACGTCGCCTCGCGCACGGTGCGGCCGCGGCTGAACGCGAGCGCGATCGGCGGCGAGTACCTCTCGGCGGCGTCGTTCCTCGGCGTGGCCGGGCTGGTGCTGACGTTCGGCGCCGACATGCTCTGGTACCCCGTCGGCTGGACCGCCGGCTACCTGGTGCTGCTGGTCCTGGTGGCCGCGCCGCTGCGCCGCTCCGGCGCCTACACGCTGCCCGACTTCGCCGAGGCGCGGCTCAGCTCGCTCGGTGTCCGGGCGGTCTGCTCGATCCTGGTGGTCGCGGTCGGCTGGCTCTACCTGCTGCCGCAGTTCCAGGGCGCGGGGATCACGCTCGCCGCGACGGTCGGGGCGCCGACCTGGCTCGGCCCGGTGATCGTCGGCGTCGTCGTGCTCGCGAACGTCACCTCCGGCGGGATGCGCTCGATCACGTTCGTGCAGGCGTTCCAGTACTGGCTGAAGCTCACCGCGCTGCTGATCCCGGCGATGGTGCTGCTCGCGGTGTGGGCCGGCGACGGGGCGCCACGCACGGCCGGGTCCGACGGCTGGTCGGTGCCGCTCGCGCCCGGCGGCGCGGAGGGGCTCTACGTCACCTACTCGCTGATCATCGCGACGTTCCTCGGCACCATGGGCCTGCCGCACGTGGTCGTGCGGTTCTACACGAACCCGGACGGCCGGGCCGCCCGTCGTACGACCCTGGTCGTGCTCGCCCTGCTCGGCGTCTTCTACCTGCTCCCACCCGTGTACGGCGCACTCGGCCGGATCTACGCGCCCGAGCTGGCCGAACCGGGGCTCTCCGACGCACTCGTGCTCGAGCTGCCGGGGATCATGGTCGCCGGACCGGCCGGCGAGCTGCTGACCGGGCTGGTCACCGCCGGCGCGTTCGCGGCGTTCCTCTCGACCTCGTCCGGGCTGGCGATCGCCGTGGCCGGGGTGATCAGCCAGGACGTCACCGGCCGGTTCTGGGGCGGCCGCCGGCTGGGCGGGGTCGCGGCGTTCCGCCTCGGCGCGGTCGTGGCGGTGACCGTCCCCTGCGTGATCGCGCTGGCCGCGCCCAACCTCGGCGTCGCCCGCGCGGTCGGGCTGGCGTTCGCGATGGCGGCATCGACGTTCTGCCCGCTGCTGCTGCTCGGGATCTGGTGGCGCCGGCTCACCGACGTCGGCGCGATCGCGGGCCTGGTCGCCGGCGGCGTCGGCTGCGGCGTCGCGATCGGCTGGACGCTCGCGTCGTCGACCACCGACGGCTGGGCGGACGTCCTGATGAGCCAGCCGGCGGCCTGGACCGTCCCGCTCGCGCTGACCACGATGGTCGCCGTCAGCCTGCTCACCGCCCACCGGATCCCCACCCACGCGGGCCGGTTCCTGGTCCGCCTGCACACGCCCGAGGCGGTCGAGGTCGACCGCGGCTAGACCGCGAGCCGGTAGCCGCGCTTGACGACGGTCTGTACGGCGCGGGTGCCGAGGGCGGCGCGCAGCCGGGCGACCGCCATCTCGACGGCGTGCTCGGAGCCGGCGGTGCCGGAGGGCAGCATCGCCAGCAGCGCCTGGCGGGAGACGACGTTGCCGGGGTTGGCGACCAGCGCCTGGAGCACCGCGGCGGGGGCCGGCGAGAGCTTCACGTCGATGCCGTCGAGGAGCACTTCGTCTCCGTGCAGCAGCAGCTGGTTGCCGCTGGCCAGCTCGATCGCGAGCCCCGAGCGCCGCGACGGGAGCTCGATCTCGAGCTGCTTGACCATCGCGGCCAGCCGGGAGCGGTCGGGGTAGAGCGTCGGGACGCCCCACATCTCGAACGCCGCCGCGGTCACCGGCCCGACGCAGGCGGCGACGACGTCGGCCTGGAACGCCGAGACCACGTCCTCGCGCCGGCCGGTCGAGCCGGCCGCCTCCATCAGCGCGGCCACCGCCGGCGCGGAGGTGAACGTCGCCGCGTCGAGCTCGCGGTCCGCGATCAGGTCGATCATCTTGAACATCGGCCCGGGGTCGTCGGCCGACGCGACCCGGTAGACGGTCACGGTGGTGACGTCGGCGCCCTGCCTGCGCAGCGCGTGCGCGACCATCGAGAGCGACTGTCCGTGCTCCTGCACGACGATCCGCATCCCGTCGAGCGAGCGGCCGCGCAGGTGCCCGAGCACGTCCTCGAAGCACTCCGACTCCGGCGCCCACAGCTCGCGCAGCCCCTGCCGCCGAAGAGCCCCCACGCTCTTCGGCCCGCGCGCGAGGATCTCCGAGGACTCCAGCGCGGCCAGCAGGTCGGGCAGGATCCCCCAGCGCTCGGCGGCCGCGAACCAGGCCTTCATCCCGATCCCGGTCGTCGCCAGGAACATGTCCACCGGCCGGCTCAGCACCTCGTCGGTGGCGGCCCGCAGCTCCGCGTCCTCGACGTGGTTCGGGTCCTGCGAGAGCGCGGGCGCCCACTCGACCGAGGCGCCCCGGCGCTCCAGCAGCGCCACCTGCTCGTCCACCTTCCGCGCGGCGGTCACGCCGATGCGGAAGCCGGACAGCGGGAGGCGTTCGGTCATCCGGGGTCCTCCCTCTGCGACCCGACCAGCACCATGCCGTCGGCCACGCGGACGTCGTACGTCGTCACCCGGACCTCCGCATCGTCGAGGCACTGCCCGGTCCGCAGGTCGAACGCCTGCTTGTGCATCGGCGAGGCCACGAACGGGACACCCCCACGAGTGCCCACGATCCCGCGAGCCAGCACCGACGCCTGGGAGAAAGGATCGTAGTTCGACATCGCGTAGACGTTTCCGTCATGTGTCCGGAAGATTGCGACCGCGGCGCCACCCACCAGCGCGGCCACACCGCCCTCGACCTCGATCGCCTCGAGCGGGCAGATCTCGATCACCGGGGCGCTCCGACCGGGATCGTCGAGCCGAGCTGCACCGGCCCGCTGGACGGGGCGGGCGCCACCTGGTCGCGCTCGACCCGGAAGCTGATGTTGGGATCGGGTACGTCGGGGGCGTTCACGAACGACACGAACCGGGCCAGCTTCTCCGGGTCGTCCAGCGTCTCCTTCCACTCGTCGAGGTAGGTGTCGACGTGCCGGGCCATCGCCGCCTCCAGCTCGGAGCCGAGCCCGAGCGCGTCGTCGACCACGACCTCGCGGACCCGGTCCAGCCCGCCGTCGAGCGAGTCGATCCACGGCGCCGTGCGCTGCAGCCGGTCGGCGGTGCGGATGTAGTACATGAGGAACCGGTCGAGGTAGCGGACCAGCGTCTCGGTGTCGAGGTCGCCGGCGAGCAGCCGGGCGTGCGCGGGGGTCGCGCCGCCGTTGCCGCCGACGTAGAGGTTCCAGCCCTTCTCGGTCGCGATCACGCCGAAGTCCTTGCCACGCGCCTCCGCGCACTCGCGCGCGCAGCCGCTGACGCCGCCCTTGAGCTTGTGCGGCGAGCGCAGCCCGCGGTACCTCAGCTCGAGGTCGATCGCGAGCTGCACCGAGTCCTGCACGCCGTACCGGCACCAGGTCGAGCCGACGCACGACTTCACCGTCCGCAGCGACTTGCCGTACGCGTGCCCGGACTCGAAGCCGGCGTCCACCAGCCGCCGCCAGATCGCCGGCAGCTGCTCCATCCGGGCGCCGAACAGGTCGATCCGCTGGCCGCCGGTGATCTTCGTGTAC
The DNA here is from genome assembly GCA_963716655.1 of uncultured Actinomycetota bacterium. Lineage (GTDB taxonomy): Bacteria > Actinomycetota > Actinomycetes > Propionibacteriales > Nocardioidaceae > Nocardioides. Next base: position 509,005 of record CAVQTV010000004.1, read on the forward strand.
AGGCCGAACTGCTGGGCGACCTCGCCGATCACGATCAGCTTCTCGGGCGTGATCTCGCCGCCGGGGATTCGGGGTACGACGGAGTAGGTGCCGTTGCGCTGGATGTTGGCGAGGTAGGCGTCGTTGGTGTCCTGGAGCGTGCGGTTCGGGCCCTCGAGGACGTGGCCGTTGAGCAGCGAGGCCAGGATCGAGGCGACCGCCGGCTTGCAGATGTCGCAGCCGCGGCCGCTGCCGTGCCCCTCGACCACCTGGTCGAAGCTCGCGTAGCCGTGCACCGCGACCACCTCGAAGAGCTCCTGCCGGGTGAGCGGGAAGTGCTCGCACAGGCTCTTGTCGACGGTCTTGCCCTGGCTGGCGTAGTAGTCCTCGATGATCTTCTTGGTCTGCACCTTGCACGAGCCGCACGTCGAGCCGGCCCGGGTGGTCTCGCCCGCTTCGGCCGCCGCCAGGATGTCGCCCTTGGAGATGTCGTTGCAGGAGCAGACCTGCGCCTCGTCGGGCAGCCCGATCTCGGCCAGACCGCGACCAGCCGGGAGGATCAGGTCCTCCGGGTTGTCCGGCAGCGCGATGCCGGAGGAGACCATCGGCCGGAGGATCCCGTACGCCGACGCGTCGCCGACCAGCACACCGCCGAGCAGCTGCTTGCCGTCCTCGGAGATCACCAGCTTCTTGTAGACGCCCGCGACCGCGTCGGAGTAGACGAGCTCGAGCGCGCCCTCGGTCGCGGCGTGCGCGTCGCCGAAGCTGGCGACGTCGACGCCGAGCAGCTTGAGCTTGGTGGACATGTCCGCGCCGGTGAACGTGCCGGCGCCGCCGAGCAGCGCGTCGACGACGACCTCGGCCATCGCGTAGCCGGGCGCGACCAGCCCGTACATCCGGCCCGCCGGCGCCGCGCACTCGCCGATCGCCCACACGTGCTGGTCGGAGGTGCGGCAGTGCTCGTCGACGAGGACGCCGCCGCGCTCGGCGAGGTCGAGGCCGGCTGCCTTGGCCAGCCCGTCGCGCGGCCGGATGCCGGCCGAGAAGACCACCACCTCGGCCTCGATCGGCTCGGCGTCCTTCAGGGCCAGACCGGTGGCGCGCTCGTCGCCGAGCACCCGCTCGCTCATCGCGCCGGTGTGCACCGACAGGCCGAGGCTCTCGATGTGCCGCCGCAGGGTGGCGCCGCCGGCGTCGTCGATCTGCACCGCCATCAGCCGTGGCGCCATCTCGACGACGTGGGTCTCCAGGCCCAGCCCGCGCAGGGCGTTCGCCGCCTCCAGGCCGAGCAGCCCGCCACCGATGACCGCGCCGACCCGGGCCGTCCCCGCCGCCTCCCGAATCGCCTCGAGGTCCTCGATGGTCCGGTACACGAAGCAGCCGGGCAGCTCGTGGCCCGGCACCGGCGGCACGAACGGCGCGGCCCCGGTCGCGAGCACCAGCTCGTCGTAGCCGATCACCTCACCGTTGCCCAGCAGCACCGTGCGGGTGTCGGGGTCGAAGCCCTCGACTGCGGTGCCGAGCACCAGCCGCACCCGCGGGTCGTCGTACTCGCCCTCCGGCAGCAGCGACAGCGCGTCGGCGCCGACCTCGAAGAACGACGTGAGCCCGACCCGGTCGTACGCCGGGCGCGGCTCGCCGCCGATCACCACGAGGTCGTGGGTCTCGGTGAGGCCGCGCTCGATCGCGGCCTGCACGAAGCGGTGGCCGACCATCCCGTGGCCGACGACCACCAGGGTCTTCCTGAGGTGGGGACTCATGTGCGTACTCCTTCCGTGACGAGCTCGCGGACGGCGCTGGTGCAGCCGCCGCAGCCGGTGGTGGCGCGGGTGGTCTCGCGGGCCTCGTCGAGCGAGGCGCAGGCCCGGACCCGGCCGGCGCTGACGCCAGCGCAGGCGCAGACCTCGGCGTCGTCGGGCAGGACGACGGGTACGACGGGGCGCTCTCCCATGAGGAGGTCGCCGGGCTCGTGCCGGCCGAGGACGGTGGCGCGGTCGTAGTGCTGGGTGATCAGCCCGATCCGCGACAGGTCGCCGACCAGGGTGGCGCCGACGATCACGCCGTCGCGGACGACGAGCTTGCGGTGGCTGCCGGTGACCGGGTTCGACACCTCGACCACCTCGCCGTCGGTGCGCTCCGGGTCGCCGAGCACGGCGACGTCGAGGTCGGTCGCGCGCAGCCGGGCGACGGTGCGCGCGCCGTCGTACCGGACCTCCTCGCCCGCGAGATGGCGGGCCAGCAGCGCGGCCTGCTTCCACGCTGGCGGCACGAAGCCGGTCACCTGGGAGCCGTGCTGGGCGCAATCGCCGATCGCGTGAATGCGCGGGTCGCTGGTGCGCAGCAGGTGGTCGACCACGACGCCGCGGCGGACCTCGAGGCCGGCCCTCCTCGCGAGAGCCGTGGAGGGTCGGCCTCCGGCAGCCAGGACGACGAGGTCGGAGTCGAGGGTGTAGCCGTTGTCCAGGACCAGCCCGGCGTCGGTGAGCCGGACGGCGCGGGCGCCGGTGTAGACGGCGGTCCCCAGTCGCTTCAGGTCGCGAGCCAGGATCGCGCCGGCCTTGGCGTCGACCTGGCTGCGCAGCAGGTGGTCGCCGCCCTCGACCATCTCCGTCTCGAGCCCGCGGACGCCGAGCGCGCGGGCGACCTGCAGGCCGAGCAGGCCACCGCCGACGACCACCGCGCTGCGTGCGTGCCGCACCGCGGTGTCGAGGCGGAGGCAGTCGTCGAGGCTCCTGAACGCGTGCACCTTCTCGTGCAGTCGGCCGTCGAGCCGGACCAGGCCGCGGATCGGCGGCAGCGTCGGGATGCTGCCGGTGGCGAGCACCAGCACGTCGTACGGCAACCGCGAGCGGTCGGCGAGCTCGACCTCCTGCTCGGCGCGGTGGATCTCGACGACGCGGGTGCCGACCCGCAGGTCGGCGTCGCCCACGGGGAGCGCCAGGCTGGCCGGCGAGTGCGTCCCTTCCAGGACCGCGGACAGCAGGATCCGGTTGTACGGCGGGTGCGCCTCGTCGCCGAGCACGGTGCAGTCCGGCAGCTCCTGGGCGAGCCGAGCGGCGGCCATCCCGGCGCCGATGACGACGACCCTCATGTATAGGTCTCGATACGCTCGCTGGCGCTCGCTACTCGACCAACGAGGCCTTCGGTGGTCGAGTTGCCGTCGCGAGGGACGAGCGACGGCGTATCGAGACCCACCTGCGCCGCCAAAATGGCTTCAGGTAGGCGGGCGGGTTCACCGTGTGCAGGGTCGGTCGACTGCGTTATCGCGCTCACCCGACAGGCGCATGCCTTGAACTCGGGCATCCGGCTGGACGGGTCGAGCGCGTCGTTGGTGAGCCGGTTCGCGCCGACCCAGTGGAACGGCACGAAGATCGTGTCCGGGCGGATCGTGTCGACGACCCGGGCCGGCGCCTTGAGCTCGCCACGGCGGGTGCTGATCACGACCGGCTCGCCGTCGTACGCCCCGATCCGGTCGGCGAGCATCGGGTGCAGCTCGACGAACGGCCCCTCGTCGGGCAGCTCGCGGACCCGCCGGGTCTGGGCTCCGGACTGGTACTGCGCGAGCACCCGGCCGGTGGTCAGGTGCAGCGGGTACGTCGCGTCAACCGGCTCGGCCGGGCCGCGGTGCTCGACCGCGACGAACCGGGCCCGGCCGTCCGGGGTCGGGAAGCGGTCCGCGAACAGCCGCGGTGTCCCGGGGTGGTCGACCTCCGGGCACGGCCAGAAGACGCCGTGCTCGGCGCGGATCCGGTCGTAGCTGATGCCGGCGTAGTCCGCCCGGCCGCCGGCCGACGCCCGGCCGAGCTCGGCGAAGACCTCCTCGGGATCCGTGGCGAACTCATGACCCAGGCGGGACGCCAGCCCGGCGATCACGTCCAGGTCGCTGCGCACGCCCTCGGGCGGGGCGACGGCCTGCTCGCGCAGGATCACCCGGCCCTCGAGATTCGTCATCGTCCCGGTCTCCTCGGCCCACTGCGTCACCGGGAGCACGACGTCCGCGATCGCGGCGGTCTCGCTCATCACGATGTCGGCGACGACGAGCAGGTCGAGGTCGGCGAGCCGGCCAGCGACGTGCGAGGCGTTGGGTGCGGAGACCACGATGTTGCTGCCGAACACCAGGAGCGCCCTCGGGCCCGTCGGGGTGCCGAGCGCGTCGAGCAGCTCGTACGCCGAGCGCCCCTTGCCGGGAAGGCTCTCGGGCTCGACGCCCCAGACCCTGGCGACGTGCTCGCGCGCGGCGGGGTCGTCGATCCTCCGGTAGCCGGGCAGCTGGTCGGCCTTCTGGCCGTGCTCGCGCCCGCCCTGGCCGTTGCCCTGCCCCGTGAGGCAGCCGTAGCCGGCGTGCTGCTTGCCGGGCATGCCGAGCGCGAGCGCGACCCCGACCCAGGCGAGGACCGTGTCGGTGCCCTGCGCGTGCTGCTCGGCGCCGCGGGCGGTCAGCACCGTCACCGTCGCGGCGCCGGCGAGGACCTCGGCCAGCGCCCGCAGGTCGGTGGCGGGTACGCCGGTCACCCGCTCGACCCGCTCGGGCCACCACGCGGCGGCCGACCGGCGGACGTCGTCCCACCCGGTCGTCCGGGCGGCGACGTACTCCTCGTCGACGGCGCCGGCCGCGTCGAGCAAGTGCAGCAGGCCGAGGGCGAGCGGCAGGTCGGTGCCGGGGACCGGCTGGAGGAACGTGTCGCCGCGGTCGGCGGTGGGCGTCCGGCGCGGGTCGACGACGACCACATGCCCGCCGTTCTCGCGGAGCCGGTCGAGGTGCCGCGCTGCCGGCGGCATCGTCTCGGCGAGGTTGCTGCCGACCAGCACCAGCACGCCGGTGTGCTCGATGTCGGCGAGCGGGAACGGCAGCCCGCGGTCGATGCCGAACGCCTGGTTGGAGGCCGACGCGGCCGACGACATGCACCAGCGGCCGTTGTAGTCGATCTGGCTTGTGCCGAGCGCGACCCGGGCGAACCTCCCGAGCTGGTAGGCCTTCTCGTTCGTGAGCCCGCCGCCCCCGAACACCCCGACCGCATCCGCGCCGTACGACGCCTGCAGCTCGCGCAGCCGGCCGGCGACGAGGTCGAGGGCCTCGTCCCAGCCGGCCGCGCGGAGCTCACCGGTCTCGCGGTCACGCACGAGCGGGGAGGTCAGCCGCTCGCGGTGGCCGCGGAGCGCGGCTGCTGTCCACCCCTTGCGGCACAGGGCTCCCTCGTTGACGGGGAACTCCGGCCACGGCTGCACCTCCAGCGTGCGGCGGCCCTCCAGGACCATCCCGCACTGGAGCGAGCAGTAGGGGCAGTGGGTCTTGGTCATCAGGACGTCCTAAACCCCGGCCATCACCAGGCTGGTCGCCTTCGCGGGCTTGCGGAGGTAGACCGCGAAGGTCACCAGCGCGCACACCACGTAGAAGCAGGTGAACACCACGAACGCGCCCTTGGTGGCCGACAGCGGGTCCTCGACCCACGGCGAGCTGAACGCGATCGGGATCAGGAACCCGCCCATCGCACCGACCGCGCCGATCACGCCGAGGGCGGCCGACGCCTGCTTGGTCGAGGCGGCGAGGGCGGCCGAGCGCTCCGTCGTACCGGCCTCGGTCGTCGACTCGGCCTCACGGCGCCAGATCGCCGGGATCATCTTGTACGTCGACCCGTTGCCGATACCGGTCGAGGCGAAGATCAGCAGGAAGAACGCCAGGAACCACGGGAACCAGGCCTGGTTGTCGGACGCGATGGCCGGGTCGGCGCCCGGGTTCGGGGTCAGCTGGGTCAGCGTCCAAAGCACGCAGAGCGTGAAGACGACCATGCCGACGAACGCACCGAGCGTGACCCGGGCGCCGCCGAACCGGTCGGCGAGCCAGCCGCCGAACGGGCGGGTCAGCGAGCCGACGGCGGCACCGAGGAACGCGTAGTAGGCGAAGAAGACGCCGGTGCCGAGCGGTGCCGGCTCGGGCACCCAGAAGTTGAGCTTGATCAGCAGCGGCATCGCGGCGGAGTAGCCGATGAACGAGCCGAACGTCCCGATGTAGAGGAACGCCATGATCCAGGTGTGCGGCTTGCGCACCACGGCAAACTGCTCGCGCGGCTTCGACGTCGCGCTGGTGAGGTTGTCCATCCAGAGGTACGCCGCGATCGCCGCGCAGACCGCGAGCCCGGCGTACACGAAGCCGGCCGTCTGCAGGTGGATCCCGGCCTCGGAGGCGGTGACCAGACCGAAGATCCCGGCGCCGCCGACGAGTACCGGCAGCAGCAGCTGGATGATCGCCACGCCCGCGTTGCCGCCGGCCGCGTTCAGACCGAGGGCGGTGCCCTTGCGGTCGGCCGGGTAGAAGAAGTTGATGTTCGCCATCGAGCTGGCGAAGTTGCCGCCGCCGAACCCGGCCGTCGCCGCGATCAGGCAGAACACCCAGTACGGCGTGCCCGGGTCCTGCACCGCGACCGCGAACAGCAGCGTCGGGATCAGCAGCAGCCCGGCGCTGATCATCGTCCAGTTGCGGCCGCCGAACTTCGGCACTGCGAACGTGTACGGAAGCCGCAGCAGCGAGCCCACCAGGTTCGGCAGCGCGACCAGGAGGAACAGCTGCTGCGGGGTGAACGAGAACCCCATCTGCAGCAGGAACGCCGCGCTCACGCTCCAGATCAGCCAGACCGAGAAGCCGAGGTGCTCGGCGAAGATCGACCAGATCAGGTTCCGCCGGGCGACCTGCTTGCCGCCGTTCTCCCAGAACTCCGGGTCCTCCGGGCGCCAGTCGTCGATCCAGCGCCCGCCGCGGTGCGTCGTCTCGGGGGTGGTGTCGATGAGGGTCATGCGTCCCACGCTCGGCGCGCGACGTTTCACCCGGCTCAGGTCGCCGTACCGGAAACGTCAACTTGTCCTCACGGCCTCACACCCCGCACAACCTCACACGTTGGACGGGTGGTTTCGAGGCTCGTCGCTAGCGCTCCTCGCACCTCAACCACCGCTGCGGTGGTTGAGGAAGGACGAAGTCCTGTCTCGAAACCACCCGGCCCTCGACCGCTCGTCGCGCGAAACCCGCCGTTCAGCGAATCCCGGGCTCCGCTGGGCGACCAAGCGGTACGCGGTACTGATCGCCGGGTAGTGGGTACCCATACCGTGACCGCGATCACATCCCGTGAGAAGGGTGCCCCTCGTGTCCAGTGTCGAACAGTCCCATGACCACGCTCGTGAACATGACCCGGCGTACGACGAGCTCCACGCCACCGACGAGTTCACCCGGCTGCGGAAGCTGTTCCGCAACTTCGTGTTCCCGACCACCGTGGCCTTCCTGCTCTGGTACCTGCTCTACGTCGTGATGAGCAACTGGGCGACGGAGTTCATGTCCAAGGAGGTCTGGGGCAACATCAACGTCGCCCTGGTGTTCGGGCTGCTCCAGTTCGCCACGACGTTCCTCATCGCCTGGCTCTACGCCCGGTACATGGGCCGCAACGTCGACCCGCTCGCGCGTGACCTCGAGAAGCGCTACTACGACAAGCTGGGCGGTGCCCGATGAGCCAGGACACCCTCACCGGCCTGCTGTTCCTCGTGGTCGTCGCGATCACCGTCGCGCATCACGTTCTGGGCCAGCCGCCAGACCAAGGGCGCGGCCGACTTCTACGCCGGCGGCCGCGGCTTCTCCGGCTTCCAGAACGGGATGGCGATCTCCGGCGACTACATGTCGGCGGCGTCGTTCCTCGGCATCTCCGGCGCGATCGCGCTCTCCGGGTACGACGGCTTCCTCTACTCGATCGGGTTCCTGGTCGCCTGGCTGATCGCGCTGCTGCTCGTCGCCGAGCTGCTGCGCAACTCCGGCCGCTACACGATGGCCGACCAGCTCGCCTACCGGATGAAGCAGCGCCCGGTCCGCACCGCGGCGGCCACCTCGACCGTCGTCGTCTCGATCTTCTACCTGCTCGCGCAGATGGTCGGCGCGGGTGTGCTGGTCGCGCTGCTGCTCGGCGCGGACTCCGAGGCGGCGAAGAACGTCACCATCGTCGCCGTCGGCGCGCTGATGATCTTCTACGTCACCGTCGGCGGCATGAAGGGCACCACGTGGGTGCAGATCGTGAAGGCGGTGCTGCTGATGGGCGGCACCATCCTGATCACGATCCTGGTCCTGGCGGAGTTCAACTTCAACCTGTCCGAGCTCCTCGGCGCAGCGGCCTCCAACTCCGGCAAGGGCGAGGCGTTCCTCCAGCCCGGGCTGAAGTACGGCGTCTCGACCACCTCGAAGATCGACTTCCTCAGCCTGAGTCTCGCCCTGGTGCTCGGCACCGCCGGGCTGCCGCACATCCTGATCCGCTTCTACACGGTGCCGACCGCCCAGACGGCGCGGAAGTCCGTGCTCTGGGCGATCGGGCTGATCGGCTCGTTCTACCTGATGACGCTGGCGCTGGGCTTCGGCGCGGCGGCGCTGCTGCCCACGGACAAGTACGCCGAGGTCGCAGCCTCCGGCGGCAACCTGGCCTCGCCACTGCTCGCCGAGGCTGTCGGCGGCGGCGACGGTACGACGGGTGGCGCCGTGCTGCTCGCCCTGATCTCCGCGGTCGCGTTCGCGACCATCCTCGCCGTTGTCGCCGGGCTGACCCTGACATCGGCGTCCTCGGTGGCGCACGACCTGTATGCGACGGTGTTCAAGCGCGGCCAGGCCAGCGAGCAGGACGAGATCCGGGTCGCCCGGATCGCCGCGTTCGTGATCGGCGGCATCGCGATCGCGCTGGCGATCCCGGCCAAGGGACTCAACATCGCGTTCCTGGTGGCGCTGGCCTTCGCGGTCGCGGCGTCCGCGAACCTGCCGTCGCTGATCTACAACCTGTTCTGGCGCCGGTTCAACACCCGGGGCGCGGTCTGGGCGATCTACGGCGGCCTGATCTCCTGCGTCGGACTGGTCATCTTCTCGCCCGGTCGTGTCCGGCAAGGGCCTCGACCCGATCACCGGCAAGAACCTGTCGCTGCTGCCGACCAGCATCGACATCTCCTGGTTCCCGCTGGAGAACCCGGGCATCGTCTCGATCCCGCTCGGCTTCTTCCTCGGCTGGCTCGGCACCGTCACCTCGAAGGAGCCGGAGACCGCGACGCGCTACACCGAGCTCGAGGTCCGGTCCCTCACGGGAGCGGGCGCCGAGCAGGCGGTCAAGCACTGACCGCCGACCCGCTGGTACCGGCCACGTCCTAGTGTGATGTGGCCGGTACCACTACGTCTGCAGGAGAGATCGTGAGCGAAGAGACGCTGTCCAACCTCCTCAAGGAGGACCGTCGGTTCGAGCCGCCGGCCGAGATCGCCGACCACGCGAACCTGAAGGCCGACGCCTACGAGCGCGCCGCCGATGACCGGCTGGCGTTCTGGGCCGAGCAGGCCGAGCGCATCGACTGGGCCCAGAAGTGGGACCGGGTGCTCGACTGGGACGACCGGCCGTTCGCGAAGTGGTTCGTCGGCGGGAAGCTGAACGCGGCGTACAACTGCGTCGACCGGCACGTCGAGGCCGGGCGCGGCGACAAGGTGGCGCTGCACTGGGTCGGTGAGCCCGTGTCCGATGAGGGGGTGGCCGACTCCCGCGACCTCACCTACGCCCAGCTCCAGGACGAGGTCTGCAAGGCCGCCAACGCCCTCACCGAGCTCGGTGTCGGCACCGGCGACCGGGTCGCGATCTACCTGCCGATGATCCCCGAGGCGGTGGTCGCGATGCTGGCCTGCGCCCGGATCGGCGCACCGCACACCGTCGTGTTCGGCGGCTTCTCGTCCGAGGCGCTGTCCTCCCGGCTGGTCGACTGCCAGGCGAAGGTCGTCGTCACCTCCGACGGCGGCTACCGACGCGGCTCGGCCGCGGCGCTCAAGCCGGCCGTCGACGAGGCACGCACCAAGGCCGAGGCCCAGGGACACACCGTCGACAAGGTCCTCGTCGTACGCCGCACCGGGCAGGACGTCGAGTGGGACGACGCAGTCGACGTCTGGTGGCACGACACCGTCGACCAGGCCTCGACCGAGCACACCCCCGAGGCGTTCGACTCCGAGCACCCGCTCTACGTCATGTACACCTCCGGCACCACCGGCAAGCCGAAGGGCATCCTGCACACCACCGGCGGCTACCTCGTCGGGACGTCGTACACCCACTGGGCGGTCTTCGACCTCAAGCCCGACACCGACGTCTACTGGTGCTCGGCCGACATCGGCTGGGTCACCGGGCACTCCTACATGGTCTACGGGCCGCTCGCGAACGGCGCGACCCAGGTGATGTACGAGGGCGTCCCGGACAGCCCCGAGCGCGGCCGCTGGTGGAAGATCATCCAGGACTACAAGGTCACCATCTTCTACACGGCACCCACCGCGATCCGCTCGTTCATGAAGCAGGGCCGGGAGATCCCGGACAAGTTCGACATGTCGTCGCTGCGGATCCTCGGCTCGGTCGGTGAGCCGATCAACCCCGAGGCGTACGTCTGGTACCGCCACGTCATCGGCGGCGACCGCACCCCGGTCGTCGACACCTGGTGGCAGACCGAGACCGGCTCGATCATGATCAGCCCGCTGCCCGGCGTGACCGCCGGCAAGCCCGGGTCGGCGATGACCGCGATCCCGGGTGTCTCGGCAGAGGTCGTGAACAACGACGGCGAACCGGTCCCGAACGGCTCCGGCGGCTACCTGGTGCTCACCGAGCCGTGGCCGGCGATGCTGCGCACCATCTGGGGCGACGACGAGCGGTTCAAGGAGACCTACTGGTCGCGTTTCGCCAAGCAGGGCTACTACTTCGCCGGTGACGGGGCGAAGAAGGACGACGACGGCGACATCTGGGTGCTCGGCCGGGTCGACGACGTCATGAACGTCTCCGGCCACCGGCTGTCGACCACCGAGATCGAGTCCGCACTGGTCTCGCACCCGAAGGTCGCCGAGGCCGCGGTCGTCGGAGCCAAGGACGAGGACACCGGGCAGGCGGTCTGCGCGTTCGTGATCCTCCGCGAGGAGGCCGGCGACGGCGGCGAGGACATCGTCGCCGAGCTCCGCAAGCACGTCCGCAGCGAGATCGGCCCGATCGCGACGCCGCGCCAGATCATGATCGTCCCCGAGCTGCCCAAGACCCGCTCCGGCAAGATCATGCGCCGGCTGCTCAAGGACGTGGCCGAGCACCGCGAGGTAGGCGACGTCACCACGCTGGCCGACTCGTCGGTGATGGAGCTGATCACCAAGGGCCTCGGCTCCGGCTCGTCCGACGAGTGAGGCCAGGGCGTGGCTCTTAATTCTCGGCCGTCGCGAGCGTCGTCCGGGGCGTGCGATCGCAAGGCGCCGGAGCGAATGTCATACCTGATCGTATTTCGAGCGACGGCAACGCGGCGAGCGCGCGTCCTGGGCGGCGCGTAGCAGGCCATGGAATTGGGAGCCACGCCCTAGCTGACTCGGCCGGTCTCGTAGGCCCACATCGCGATCTCGACCCGGTTCCGGGCCGCGAGCTTGGTCATCAGGCTGGCGATGTGGGTCTTCGCCGTGCTCAGGCTGATGTGCAGCTCGGCGGAGATCTCGGCGTTGGTCCGCCCGTGGGCGACCGCGGCGAGCACCTCCTCCTCGCGCGCCGTGAGCGGCTCGATCGGCTGACGCGGTGGCGCCGCGTCCGGGGTCCCGGCGAACGCCGCGAGCAGCCGGACCGTGACGTTCGGCGCGATCAGCGCGTCGCCCTGGGCCGCGGCGTGCACCGCCTGCACGAGCAGCTCCGGCCCGGCGTCCTTGAGCAGGAACCCGCGGGCGCCGGCCCGCAGCGCGCCGTGCACGTACTCGTCGAGGTCGAACGTCGTGATGACGACGACCGCGATCGGGTCGGCGACTCCCGGCCCGGCCAGCAGGGTCGTGGCCTCGAGGCCGTTCATCTCCGGCATCCGGATGTCGAACAGGCACACGTCCGGGCGCAGCTCGCGGGCCAGGGCCACCGCCGTCCGGCCGTCACCGGCCTCGCCGACCACGTCGATGCCCGGCTGCGCGTCGAGGATCATCCGCAGGCCGGTGCGGACGATCTCCTGGTCGTCGGCGACCACCACCCGGATGCTCATCGGGCCGGCGCCGTCCTGGGCAGCACGGCCCGGACCGTCCACCCGCGCTCGGCCCCCGGGCCGGCCTCGAGGGTGCCGCCGAGCAGCGCGGCCCGCTCGGTCATGCCGACCACGCCGTACCCCGACGTGCCGCGGTCCGGCGGCGCCGGGTCGCCGTCGTCGGTGACCGTCAGGCACACCTGGTCACCCTCGCCGGCGACGTGGACCTCGACCCTGGTGGCGTGCCGGGCGTGGCGGACCACGTTGGTGATCGACTCCTGGGTGATCCGGTAGACCGCGGCCCCGACCGACGGCCGGAGGTCGTCGAACGCGCCCGAGACGGTCACCTCGACCGCCGGCGCACCGCCCGTGGCGGCGGCCAGCCGCTCGAGGTCGGCCAGCCCCTGCTGCGGGGTCAGCTCGGCGTCGGCGTCCTCGCGCAGCGCGGACACCAGCGTGCGCAGCTCGGCGAGGGTGCGGGTCGCCTCGCCCTCGATCACCTCGAGCGCCTCGGTCGCTGCCTCGGGCCGGGTCGCCGCGACCACCCGGCCGGCCTGGGCCCGGACCACGATGGCGGAGACGTGGTGCGCGACCGTGTCGTGCAGCTCGCGGGCGAGCTGCTCGCGCTCGCGGACGCGGACGTCGTGCCGGGCTCGGTGCTGGGCGCTCGTGGCGAGCCGGACGGTCAGGCCGAGCACCTCCGCGAGGCAGAGCACGACGAAGCCGCCGATCGCGTCCGCGAGGGTCGCGCTCGGGTCCTGGGAGAGCCCGACGACCGCGGCCCCCACGACCACCGCCGAGCCCAGGACGATGTCGCGTCCCGAGCCCCACCGCAGCAGCGCGTACGGCAGCAGCAGGACGTACGCCGTGGCGTTGAGCCCGACGACGCCATCAGCGCCGGCGACGATCGCCACCCCGTTGAAGACGATGACCGACCCGAACCCGAGAACGATCGCCTCGAGCGGGCGGGTGCGCCGGATCAGCAGCGTCGGAAGCAGACCGAGGGCGGTGACCACGAGGACGCCAGCCGCCACACCACGTCGTCGCGGAAGACCGCCTCCAGGACCGCGGTGATCCCGAAGCCGCCGACCAGCGCCCAGTCCCGCCAGGTCAGTCCCGGCGGGTCCGGTACCCGGGGTGTGGCCCAGAGGGAACGGACGGCTCGGCTCGGCACCTCCCCAGCCTAGGGATAGCGCGGCCCCGCACATCGGCCGAAGGGACGAGACCGGGCCGACCTGACGGCCGATGTGCCGCGGCCTCGGCTCCAACACGCTGGTTGCCATGACTCAGCTCCTGCACCGGCTCGGCCGGTTCGCCGCCGTCCACCCGTGGAAGATCGTGGCCGGCTGGCTGGTGGTCGCCGCGGTCGTGCTCGCCGCGTCGACCGCGTTCGGCGCGGACACCGAGGACTCGATGGAGGTGCCCGGGCTGGACTCGCAGCTCGCCACCGACCTGCTCGAGGACGCGAGCTCGGGCCAGGCCGGCCTCACCGCGCAGCTGGTGATGACACCGGACGACCCCGCCGAGGGCTTCGCGCCGGAGTGCGCTCGCCGACCTCAGGTCCGACGTCCTCAGCGCTCCCGCACGTGCTCGGCGCCGGCGAGCCGGTGACGTCACGCCGACGGCCGGGTCGCGCTGCTGTCGATCCAGTACCCGACCCTCGAAGAGCTGTCGAAGACCGACCTGGCCGCGCTGCAGGACCTGCGTGACCGCGTCGACGCGGACACCCCGCTCCGGGTGGAGCTTCGCGGCGACCTGGTCTTCGCCTTCGCCGAGCCCGAGACCGGCGGCGAGGTGATCGGGATCGTCGCCGCCCTGGTGATCCTGCTGGTCGCGTTCGGCTCGTTCGTCGCCGCCGGCATCCCGATCGGCGTCGCCGTGACCGGGCTCGCCACCGCGGTCGGGGCGCTGACGCTGGTCGCGCACCTGGTCGACGTACCCACCTGGGCGCCGGTGCTCGGCGCCATGGTCGGCCTCGGTGTCGGGATCGACTACGCCCTGTTCATCCTCACCCGGCACCGCGAGCACCTGACCGCGGGCGTCCCGGTCCCGGAGTCGATCGCGCGCGCCGTCTCCACGGCGGGTGCGTCGGTCGTGCTCGCCGGCGGCATCGTCGTGGTCGCGATCCTCGGGCTCACGGTCGCCGGGGTGCCGTTCATGACGGCCGGCGCGATCGCGGTCTCCGTGATCGTGCTGGTGATGGTGCTCGCCTCGATCACCCTGCTCCCCGCCCTGCTCGCCATCGCCGGTCCGCGCGTCAACGGCGGGCGCGGACGCTCGCGCCAGGCCCGCTCGGACGCCCGCTGGCAGCGCCGGGTCGAGCACGTCGTGTCGCACCCGCGCGTGTACGCCGTGGTCGTGGTCGGCCTGCTGCTCGCGCTCGCCGCGCCGGCGCTCGCGCTGCGGGCCGGCATCCCCGACGACGGCATCGCTGCCCGAGACCCGTACCGAGCGGCAGGCCTACGACCTGCTCGCCGACGGGTTCGGCCCTGGCGTCAACGGCCCGCTGCTGGTGGTCGTCGACCCGGCCGGCGACCCGTCGGTGGTCTCGCCGCTGCGCAGCGCCCTCGCCGCCGACCCCGGCATCGCGTCGGTCGGCCCGGCGACCCCGACCGGGTCCGGAGGGCTGGTCACGATGCTCGCCCACCCGACGACCGGCCCGCAGGACGAGGCCACCCACGAGACGACCGAGCGGCTGCGCACCGACGTCATCCCGGGCGTGCTGGCCGACAGCCCGGCCAGCGCCCACGTGGGCGGTCAGACCGCCGGCTTCGCCGACGTCGGCGCCCGCGTCAACGAGCGGCTGCCGTGGTTCGTCGCGGCGGTCATCCTGCTGTCGGCGCTGCTCCTCGCCCTGGTCTTCCGGTCCGTGGTGATCCCGCTCCAGGCGGCCGCGATGAACCTGCTCAGCATCGGGGCGTCGTACGGCGTGCTGGTGATGGTCTTCCAGTGGGGCTGGGCCGCGGACCTGATCGGGCTGGAGTCCACGGTGCCGATCGTCTCGTTCATCCCGATGTTCATGTTCGCCGTGGTGTTCGGCCTCTCGATGGACTACGAGGTGTTCCTGCTGTCCCGGATCCGCGAGGAGTACGCCGCCACCGGCGACACCCGCGCCGCGATCGTGGGCGGGCTGGCCCGGACCGGACGGGTGATCACGTCCGCGGCGTTCATCATGATCGCCGTCTTCCTCGGGTTCGTCCTGGGCGAGGACCCGGGGACCAAGATGTTCGGGCTCGGTCTGGCCACCGCCGTCCTCGTCGACGCGACCCTGGTGCGGATGGTGCTGCTGCCGGCGACCATGCAGCTCTGCGGCCGCTGGAACTGGTGGGCACCGCGCTGGCTGGCCCGCCGCGACCCCGCTCCGCGACCCCTGACCACGGCGGACTCACGCTTGTAGGGTTAGCCGTGGTGCGCCGGGAAGTCTGGTCGGCAGGACGCCGTCGACCTCCGAGGAGCCCGCGTGACCCAGCCAGACCGACCGACATCGACTCTTCACGCGCGGCTCGTTCCTCGAGAGCTCCCGCGCCGCCGAACATCCTCCGCGCCGAGACCACCGGCGGGATGCTGCTGATCGCGGCCGCCGCGGTCGCGCTGGTCTGGGCGAACACTCCGTGGTCCGACGCGTACTACGAGCTGCGGGACTTCGCGGTCGGCCCGGAGGCGCTGCACCTGCACCTGTCCCTCGGCACCTGGGCGGCGGACGGGCTGCTGGCGATCTTCTTCTTCGTGGCCGGCCTGGAGCTGAAGCGCGAGTTCGTCGCGGGCGACCTGCGCGACCCGCGCCGAGCGGCGCTGCCGGTCGCCGCCGCGGTCGGCGGCATGGTCATCCCGGCGCTGGTCTACGTGCTGTTCAACCTCGGCGAGCGGCGGGGACCTGGACGGCTGGGCGATCCCGACGGCGACCGACATCGCGTTCGCGGTGGCGATCCTGGCGGTGATCAGCACGCACCTGCCGGTCGGCCTGCGCACCTTCCTGCTGACCCTCGCGATCGTCGACGACCTGCTCGCGATCACGATCATCGCGCTCTTCTACACCAGCGACCTGGACCTGGCCCTGTTCGCGGCCGCGCTGGTGCCGATCGCGCTGTTCGGCTACCTCGTCCAACGGCGCCGGCCTCCGGTCTGGCTGCTGCTCCCGCTCGCGTTCGCGGCCTGGACCCTCGTCCACGCGTCGGGGATCCACGCGACCGTCGCCGGCGTGCTGCTCGCCTTCACGGTTCCGGTACGCCGACCGGTCTCGGGCACCGACCGCGGACTCGCCGAGCACCTCGAGCACCTGGTCCGGCCGGTGTCGGCGGGCATCGCCGTACCGATCTTCGCGTTCTTCGCCGCGGGCGTGACCATCGGCGGCATCGACGGTCTCACCGACTCGCTGACCGACACGGTCGCGCTCGGCATCATCGTCGGCCTGGTGGTCGGCAAGACCGTCGGCATCGCCGGCGCCACCTGGCTGCTCGCGACGTTCACCCGGGCCGACCTCGACGACGAGCTGAGCTGGATCGACGTGATCGGGATGTCGATGCTCGGCGGCATCGGGTTCACGGTGTCGCTGCTGATCGGCGAGCTGGCGTTCGGGCCCGACAGCACGCGCGGCGAACACGTGAAGGTCGGCGTGCTGGTCGGCTCGCTGCTCGCGGCGCTGCTCGCCACCGTCGTCCTGCGCGCCCGCAACCGGGTCTACCGGAGGATCTGCGAGCTCGAGGAGCGCGACGACGACGGCGACGGCGTTCCCGACGTCTACCAGCGCGGCGACAACGCGCCGTGATTCTGTAGGGTCGCGCGCATGGCAACGAATCAGGCCCAGGACTCCGACCCCACCATCGGCCGACTGGTCCACGACGCCAGCCGCGACATCTCGACGCTGGTCCAGAAGGAGATCCAGCTCGCCAAGTCCGAGCTGAAGGTCAGCGTGCAGGCCGGCGGCATCGGCATCGGCCTGTTCGCCGCCGCGGCGTTCGTCGTGGTGCTCGCGATCATCATGCTGTCGGTCGCGATCGCCTACTTCATCCACTGGAACGGCGAGGGCCTCGACCTGCAGTGGGCGTTCCTCATCGTGTTCGGCTTCTACCTGCTGGTCGCCGCGCTGCTGGTCTTCATCGGCGTCCGCAAGGTGAAGCAGGTGCGGGCGCCCGAGCGCGCCATCGAGCAGGGCCGCGAGATCCCGAAGGCGCTCAAGGGCCAGCACACGCCGCCCATCGCGGACTCAACCCGGCACAGCCGCCGGTGTCGACCGACTCGGAGCTGGTCAGCCCGGACGCGGCGCCCTGCGCCACCTGGTCGGCGGTCAGCGCGTAGCCGGTCTCGGGGTCGGTGACCGACGCCGCGAACACGACGCCGACGACCTCGCCCGCCGAGGACACGATCGGGCCGCCGGAGTTGCCCGGCAGGATCTGCCCGCGCAGGGAGTAGACCTCGCGGATGACCGCGCCGTCGCCGTAGATGTTCGGGCGAGCGGAGCCGCTGCTCGGCCCGGATCCGGGCCGGCTCCACGTCGTACGGGCCGTCCTGCGGGTAGCCGAGGACCGCGACGCCGTCCTCGGCCTCGGCGGTCCGGTCGAACGCCAGCGTCGGCAGCTCGCCGCTGTCGAAGGCGAGCACGGCCACGTCGATGTCGGGGTTGTAGTAGACGACGTCGGCGTCCACGGTGTCCTCGCCGAGGACCACCTCCGGGTCGTCGATGCCGGCGACGACGTGCGCGTTGGTCATCAGCCGGTCCTCGGCGTACAGGAAGCCGCTGCCCTCGACGCCGCGGCCGCACTCGTTGGTGCCGCGGATCTTGAGCACGCTGTCGGCGGCCCGCTCGACGTCGGGGTCCGGAGCAGCCGCTGCGGGCCGGGGCCGACCTCGACGATCCGCTCCGGCGCGAACGGCTCGAGGTAGCGCGGGAAGAAGCTGGTGCCGACGACGTCGTTGAACGCCTGGAGCGCGCCGCTCGCCGACTGCGGGCAGCACCTCGTCGACCTGGGCGAGCACCGTCGAGCTGCGCACCAGCGGGGTCACCGAGCCGATCCGGGAGCCGGAGATCGCGACGCCGAGCGCCCAGGCGACCAGGAGCACGGCGACCGCGCTGAGCGCCGCGCCGCCGACGGCGTCGACGGCGCGGACCGGCTGCCAGGTGATCTTGTCGCGGATCCGGGAGCCGGTGAACTGGCAGCACGGCCTGGCCGAGCGACGCCGAGAGGATCACGATGAACAGCGCACCGAGCGAGACCATCAGCGACGGGTTGGCGTCGCCGAGCGCGACCGGCGCGAGCCAGACGCCGAACAGGCCGCCGAGCAGCAGGCCGCCGGTGGCGAAGGCGCCGGTGATGAAGCCCTGCCAGTAGCCGGAGAGGGCGTAGGCGAGGACCAGGACGACGAGCAGCCAGTCGAGCAGGTTCACGCGCCGTCCTCCTCTCGCTCGTCGTCGTCCTCGATGTCCAGCAACCGGGAGCGTCGGGGGTCAGCCTGCAGCATGTAGTCCGGAAGATCGCGCACCCGGGACTCATCCCACGGGCGCGTCCAGCCGAGGTAGTCGAAGAGCCGGGCGATGATCCCGCCGGTGAAGCCCCAGAGGATGACGTCCTTGTCGGGGCCGATCAGGAAGCCGGGGCTGCGGTAGTCGACCCGCGGGACCTTGACCATGATCCGGTGCTCGGGGTCGAGCAGCTCGTCGATCGGCACGTGGTGGATCGCGTGCACCTCGGCCGGGCTGACGATGCGTGACCTCGGCCGGCTCGCGCCACCAGCCGAGGATCGGGGTGACCGCGAAGTTGCTCGGCGGCAGCCACAGCTCGGGCAGCCGGCCGAACACCTCGACCGAGGCCGGGTCGAGTCCGATCTCCTCCTCGGCCTCACGCAGGGCCGCCTCCACGACGGTCTCGCCGGGGTCGACCGAGCCGCCCGGGAAGGAGACCTGCCCGGGGTGCGAGCGCATGTCGTGGGCGCGCTCGGTGAGCAGCAGCTCGCCGCCCTGCGGGCCCTCGCCGAAGAGCATCAGCACCGCGCCCGCGGCGCGCGTCGCCGCCCGGCGGCGGGGTGAACCGGGTCAGCTCGTCGGCCGAGATCGCCGCGGCACCCTCCTCGACGGGCACCAGCCAGTCGGGGATCACAGGTCGGTCCCGAGGTGCTCGTTGGCCAGGTCGACCAGCTCGTCGGCCGACTCGATGCCGCCCGGGACGACGGTGAGCTCGCCGTCCGCGTCGAGGAACAGCAGGTACGGCAGCCCGCGGATCGGCGGCAGCGGGTCGCGGGCGTTCAGGTCGCCGCCGGGGTCGGCGAGCAGCGGGTAGGTGACGCCGGCCTCCTTGGCCAGGTCGAGCGCGGCGGCCGGCTGCTGGTCCTGGTAGTCGATGCCGACGACGCTGACCCGGTCGCCGTACGTCTCGTGGAACTCCTGGAGCGCGGGCATCTCCTTGCGGCACGGGCCGCACCAGGACGCCCACAGGTTGACCACCATCGGGCCCTCGAGGCCGGCCAGGTCGACGTCCGGCCCGCCGCCCAGGCAGGGCAGGGTGAGGTCGGGCAGCCCGCCGGCGGTCGCCGTCGCCGGGCGCACAGTCCTCGACGCGCGGTCTCCGCCTTGAGCTCGCGCAGCTCGGGGGTGTCGACGTCGATCTGCGCCTCGCCGGGCTCGGGCGACGAGCCGTCGCACCCGGTCAGCACCAGCACGGCCGCGGCGAGCGCGGCCAGGAGCAGCCGCCTCATGCTCTGCCCTCGGTCTTCACCAGCTTCGCGGCGGCCTCAGGGTCGGTCGGACCCTCGCCGTACGACGGGCACCAGCGGGCCACCGGGCAGGCGCCGCAGGCGGGCTTCTGCGCGTGGCAGACCCGGCGGCCGTGCCAGATCAGGTGGTGGCTGAGCATCGTCCAGTCGCGCTTCTCGAACAGCGCGCCGACCGCGTGCTCGACCTTGACCGGGTCGGTCTCCTCGGTCCAGCGGAACCGGCGGGCGAGCCGGCCGAAGTGGGTGTCGACGGTGATGCCGGGGATGTCGAAGGCGTTGCCGAGCACGACGTTCGCGGTCTTGCGGCCGACGCCGGGCAGCTTGACCAGGTCGTCGAGGCGGGGCGGGACCTCGCCGCCGTGGTCGCTCGACCAGCGCGGCGCTCAGCTTGAGCAGCGACTCGGTCTTGGCCCGGAAGAAGCCGAGCGGGCCGATGATCCCCTCGAGCGTGGCCCGGTCGGCGCGCGGCCATCGCCTTGGCGTCCGGGTAGGCGGCGAACAGCGTCGGGCGGACGGCGTTGACCCGCTTGTCGGTGGTCTGCGCCGACAGGACGGTGACGACGAGCAGCTCGAACGGGTTCGTCGAAGTCGAGCTCGCAGCGCGCGTCGGGGTAGGTCTCGGCCAGCATCCGGTCGATCTTCCGGGCACGCCGGACCAGTCCGGTGCGGGTCTCGGAGGCGACGGGGGCGGACACCGCGCCCAGCGTACGGCGCGGCACGGACACGGCCGATTCGTCGCCGATACTCCGGCCCTCGACGCGGGCGTCGAGTCGCCTGTGAACTATCCCACTGGATAGGATTCAGCGCGGAACCCGTGTGCAGCGGGCCATTCCTGAGGAGGATTCGTGGACAACGACGTACTGCGCCAGGCACCGCTGTTCAGCGCGCTCGACGACGAGGCCGCGACGGCACTGCGCGCGTCGATGGCCGAGATCCAAGCTGCGGCGCGGCGACGTGCTGTTCCACGAGGGCGACTCCGGCGACAAGCTCTACATCGTGCTCGACGGCAAGGTGAAGCTCGGCCGCACCTCCGCCGACGGCCGCGAGAACCTGCTCGCGATCCTCGGCCCGGGCCAGATGTTCGGCGAGCTGTCGCTCTTCGACCCCGGCCCGCGCTCGGCGACGGTCACCGCGGTCACCGACGCGTCGTTCGCGTCGCTGTCCCACGAGGACCTGCTGCGCTGGCTCGAGGGCCGCCCGGTCGTCGCCCGCGGCCTGCTCGCCCAGCTCGCCGGCCGGCTGCGCAAGGCCAACGACGTGGTCGCCGACCTGGTGTTCTCCGACGTCCCCGGCCGGGTCGCCAAGGCGCTGCTCGACCTCGCCGACCGCTTCGGCCGCACCGCCGACGACGGCGTGCACGTCCACCACGACCTCACCCAGGAGGAGCTCGCCCAGCTGGTCGGCGCCTCCCGCGAGACCGTCAACAAGGCGCTCGCCGACTTCGCGTCCCGCGGCTGGCTGCGCCTCGAGCCCCGCTCGGTCGTGATCATGGACGTCGAGCGGCTGGGGCGCCGCGCCCGCTGAAGACGTTGAGTCGGGAGTTCTGGTCGCTCGAATCGGGAGTTCTGGTCACTCGAATCGGGAGTTCTGGTCACCACCGACGGTTGGAGTACGTCGGCGCCAAGGCCGCCCGGAGCTCGCGGATCCAGCGGTCACGCCTGGCGTCGCTGAAGTCGCCGTTGCGCAGCACGATGACGGTCCACCCGTGGCGACGCAGCCAGTCACGACGTTCCTCGTCCTCGGCTTCCCGGCCCTCGTGCGCCTCCTCGCCGTCGTACTCGATGCACACCCGCGCCCGGCGGTAGGCGAAGTCGAGGCGGTACGTCGGCACCCCGTCCACCTCGATCCACACCTGGGGCTCAGGCAAGGGCAGCCCGGCGTCGGAGACGTCGAGGTACACCCAGGCCTCGCGCTGCGACTCGATGCGCGGATCGACCAGCCCTGACGAGTCCCCGCAACTGGATCACCCCTCGTCGCCGTCGGTAACGGCCGAGCTGGCGCTCCAGGTCCTCCGCCGTGAAGAGGTGCTCATCGGGCGAGCATCACCATCGCGGCAAACGCCTCGCGTCGCTTGAGACAGCACCCGAGGTCGAGCGCCGTACGCAGCGGTGTCGTCACACAGACGCCGTACAGCGTCATCAGATCGCTGGGGCGCAGGTCCCGGGTCCGTCCGTCGACACCGGACACCGTGGTCGGCTCGTGCCAGCGAAGCGCGCAGGTCTCGATCGGCGGGACGACGTCGTGCTCGGCGTACACATGAGTGTCGCACTCCGTGCAGCCAGGCCGCGGTCCGGTCGGTGACCACGTGGTGCGGGCTGACCACCCGGGCCACGGCGCGAGCCCTGAGCTCTATCGAGTCCGGCACGTGCGCCGCGACGAAGACACCGCGGACGATCGGCCTGACCTCGCCGCGTCTCCGTCCTTGTCTCAGCGCCGAGGGCGGCAGCCCCCATGACGTCGAGGTCAGCACGGG
The DNA here is from genome assembly GCA_963716655.1 of uncultured Actinomycetota bacterium. GTDB lineage: Bacteria > Actinomycetota > Actinomycetes > Propionibacteriales > Nocardioidaceae > Nocardioides. The sequence goes on from CAVQTV010000004.1 coordinate 531,149, forward strand.
TGAAGGGCTCGACGGGCCAGGTGCGTTCCATGGCCGGGACCGTCCCCGGCCAGCGAAGGCTGCGCACCTGCGGTTCGTGCGCCTGTGGAAAAGCCAGAACTCCCGACTGAACGGACCGAAACTCCCGATTCGACGGACCAGAAGTCCCGATTCAACGGGAGGCGAGGTAGGCGAGCTGCGCCCGGACCGACCACTCGGCCGGCACCCAGAGCGACTCGTCGACGTCGGCGTAGACGACCTCGACCACCTGCCGGGGCAGCGACTCGTCCTCGGCGAGCTCGGGAGTGAGCGGTACGCCGAGCTCGCGCAACGCGCGCCTCGACCTGGGCCAGCCGCTCGCGGCGGTGCGCGAGGTAGTAGTCGAGGACGCCGAGGGCGTCGTCGAGGACCGGGCCGTGCGCGGGCCAGAGCGTCGTGCACCTCGCCGGCGAGGACCAGCGAGCGCATCCGCTCGATCGACGCGAAGTACGGACCGAGCTGACCGTCCGGGTGCGCGACGACCGTCGTGCCCCGGCCGAGGACCATGTCGCCGGTCAGCAGCGCGCCGTCGCCGGGCAGCACCAGCGAGATCGAGTCGGCGGTGTGCCCGGGGGTGGTGACCACCCGCAGCGACAGCCCGTCGACGCGTCAGAACCTCGCCGTCGCGCAGCGGGTCGCCGTCGACGCAGAACGCCGGGTCGAGCGCGCGGACCGCGCAGCCCTTGCGAGCGGCGAACTCCGCCGCGACCTCGGAGTGGTCGTAGTGGTGGTGAGTGAGCAGCACCAGGCCGACGTCACCGGAGACCGCGGTCAGCGGGTCGAGGTGCCCGTCCTCGATCGGCCCGGGGTCGACGACGACCGACTGCGAGGCGCCGGGCTCGCGCAGGATCCAGGTGTTGGTGCCGTCGAGCGTCATCATCCCGGGGTTCGGGGCGAGCAGGCACCGGCCCCGCGACCCGAAGGCGCCCGCCGGACCAGGCGGTCATGCCCGCTGCCGGGCCGCGACCAGGGGCCGCAGCCGGTCCGGCATCGAGAGCGTCCACCCCGTCGCCCAGCGGCTCGACCGCGGGCGTGAACATCTCCACCGACCGCGACGCCGCGACGTCCAGCACCTCCTCGGGGGTCGCGTAGCCGCCGACCTCCATCGAGGTGAGGTACGTCGGCGGCATCAGCGCGAGCTCGCCCGCATCGGCCTGGTCGGCGGCCACCCGCGCGGGCAGCCAGGTGACCGAGGACGACTCGGTCGAGACGTCGCGCGTCACCTGACCACTCGGCAGCGAGGCCACGAAGAACCAGGTGCGGTAGCGCTTCGGCTCGAAGATCGGCGTCAGCCAGGCGTCCCAGACGCCGAGCAGGTCGGTGCGCAGCACCAGTCCGCGCCGGTTCAGGAAGTCGGTCATCGACAGGTCGCGCGACTCCAGCGCGACCCGGTCGGCCTCCCAGTCGTCGCCGGTGGTGTCGGCGACGACCGAGCGCCTCGGACGGCCCGGCCAGCAGCACGCCGGACTCCTCGAACGTCTCGCGCACCGCGGCGCACACCAGCGCCCGCGCGGTCTCCTCGTCGCAGCCCAGCCGCGCGGCCCAGGCGGCCGGAGCCGGCCCGGCCCAGGCGACGGTCGCGTCGAAGTCGCGGCGGTCGACGCCGCCGCCCGGGAAGACCGCCATCCCGGCGGCGAAGTCCATCGAGACGTGCCGGCGCAGGTAGTAGACCTCCGGACCGTTGCCGGACGGGCGCATCAGGATCACCGTGGCGGCGTCCCGCGGGCTCGACCGGCTGCTTGGTCCCGTCGGCGTACTCGCGCGCGACGTCCACCAGGTGCTCAGGGAGCGGCACCGGGGGAAGCGGGATCCTCACGAAGCCGTCCGGACGACGATCTCCACCTCGACCGGCGAGTCGAGCGGAAGGACCGGTACGCCGACGGCGGACCGCGCGTGCACGCCGGCGTCGCCGAACACCTTGCCGAGCAGCTCGGAGGCGCCGTTCGCGACCTGCGGCTGACCGGTGAAGTCCGGGGTCGAGGCGACGAACACGACCGACCTTGACGACCTGCGCGACGTTCGCGAGGTCGCCGACGATCGACTTCACGGCGGCGATCGCGTTGAGCGCGCACTGCTCCGCGCACGCCTTCGCCTCCTCCGGGCTCACCTCGCCGCCGACCTTGCCGGTCAGCATCAGCTCGCCGTTCTTCATCGGCAGCTGGCCGGAGGTGAACACCAGGTCGCCCGAGACGGACGGCCGGGACGTACACCGCCACCGGCGTCGGCACCTCGGGCACCGACAGGCCGAGCTCGGCCAGCCGCTCCTCGGGGGTGCTCATGCGAGCGGCCGCTTGAAGTAGCCGACGAGGTTCTCGGGGTTCATGCCGGGCGCGATCTGCACCAGCTCCCACCCGTCGGAGCCGAAGTTGTCCAGGATCTGCTTGGCCGCGTGCGTGAGGATCGGCGCGGTCAGGTACTCCCACTTGGTCATGCTCGGCACCCTACTCGCGGCGGATCCGGCGTCCACCCGTGGTCGGACGCGCTCGGCTCCTGGCGGCGCCTAGGGTCGCTGCGTGAGCACCCGACCACCCACCGGCAGCCCTGGCGGCTCGGCCCGCGTGGCCAGGTGTGGTTCGACGTGGTGCTGGCGACCGCGCCTGCTGCTGCCCGCGCTCGCGACTCCCCTGACCGGACGCCGGGTGGAGCGGCCTCGTGGTCTCGCTCGGGCAGCTGGTCCCGCTCTACTGGCGCCGCCACCACGCCGTCGCGGTCTTCGTGGCGGTCGCCGTCGCGAGCGCCGCCCAGGCCGCCCTGGTCGACACCCCGCTGTGGAGCCAGGTCGCGTTCCCGGTCGCCGTCTACTCCGTCGCCCGCTACGCCTCGACCGCGGCCGGGCTCGCCGCGGCCGGCGTCGGCATCTGCGGCGCCGTCGTCGCCGCCATCCGGTGGGTGGTCGGCTTCGGCGGCGAGCTCGAGCCGGACCCGGTCATCGCCTACACCGTCACGATCGCCACGATCGTCGTCACCGCCTGGGCGCTCGGCACCCTGGCCCGCACCCGTCGGGCGTACGTCGACGCCCTGGTCGAGCGCAGCGAGCGGATCGAGCGGGAGGCGGCCCAGCAGGTCGCGCTCGCGGCCGCCGACGAGCGGGCCCGGATCGCCCGCGAGATGCACGACGTCGTCGCCCACGGGCTCACCGACGATCGTGGTCCAGGCCGACGGTGCGAGGTACGCCGCGCGCGAGGACCCCGCCGTCGCGGCGGCCACGCTCGAGACGATCGCCGTGACCGGCCGCGAGTCCCTCACCGAGATGCGCCGGATGCTCGGCCTGCTGCGCGCCGGCGACGGGGTCGAGCTCCGGCCCCAGCCCGGGCTGGCCGACCTCGCGGCACTGGTCGTCGGCGACGACGTCGAGGCGGTGCTGCCCGACCCCGCGACCCCGCTGCCGGACGGCGTCGCGCTCACGGCGTACCGCGTGGTCCAGGAGGCGCTCAGCAACGTCCGCAAGCACGCCGGGCCCGACGTGGCGGTGCGGGTCGAGGTGGCGGTCGCCGACGCGGTCACGGTGCTGGTCGAGGACGACGGCCGCGGTGCGGCCGTCGGCGACGACGGTCGCGGCCACGGCCTGGTCGGGATGCGCGAGCGGGTCGCCGCGCACGGCGGCACCGTCGAGGCCGGTCCCCGGCCGGGCGGCGGCTGGCGCGTGGCTGCGAGGCTTCCCCTATGAGGACGGCACAGTGACGATCCGGGTCTTCCTCGTCGACGACCAGCAGATGGTGCGCGGCGGGTTCCGGATGCTCGTCGACAGCCAGCCCGACATGGAGGTCGTCGGCGAGGCCGGCGACGGCGCCGAGGCGGTCGAGCGGCTCTCGGTCACCCGCACCGACGTCGTGCTGATGGACGTGCGGATGCCGCGGATGGACGGCGTCGAGGCGACCCGGCTGCTCGGCCGCGCGACCGGATCCGCCGCGCGTGCTGGTGCTGACGACCTTCGACCTCGACGAGTACGCCTTCGCCGCGATCAAGGCCGGCGCCGCCGCCTTCCTGCTCAAGGACGCGCCGCCCGAGGACCTGCTCGACGCGATCCGCACCGTCCACGGCGGCGACGCCGTCGTCGCGCCGAGCACGACCCGGCGGCTGCTCGACCAGTTCGCGGCGGTGCTGCCGGACGCCCGGGAGCAGGCACCCGACGTACGCCTCGACGGGCTGACCGAGCGCGAGCGCGAGGTCCTGGTGCACGTCGGCCGCGGTCGCTCCAACGCCGAGATCGCCGCCGACCTGGTCGTCGCCGAGGCGACCGTGAAGACGCACGTCGGCCGGCTGCTCGCGAAGACCGGCTCCCGCGACCGGGTGCAGCTCGTCGTGCTGGCGTACGAGACCGGGCTGGTGCGTACGACCTGAGTCGTACGTCGGCTCCGGTCCACGGGCTGACGATCCGCGGCCGCGGATCTCGGAAGAGTCGCCGTCATGACGACGACCTCCACCTCCACCGCCACCACGCTCGCCGCGAGCACCCGCGGCCTGACCCGCGTCTACGGCCGCGGCGACACCGCCGTGCACGCGCTGCGCGGGATCGACCTCGACCTCCCCGCCGGCCGGTTCACCGCGATCATGGGCCGCTCCGGCTCGGGCAAGTCCACGCTGATGCACTGCCTGGCCGGCCTCGACACCCCCACCGGCGGCAGCGTCACCGTCGCCGGTCGGGCCCTCGAGGCGATGGACGACACCGCGCTGACGATCTTCCGGCGCGAGCACGTCGGCTTCGTCTTCCAGTCCTTCAACCTGCTGCCGATGCTGACCGCCGGTCAGAACATCCTGCTGCCGCTCGAGCTCGCCGGCCGGCGCGTCGACGCCGCGGCCCGCGAGCGCTACGACCTCGTCGTCGACGTGCTCGGCATCGGCGACCGGCTCGGCCACCGCCCCGGCGAGCTGTCCGGCGGCCAGCAGCAGCGGGTCGCGATCGCCCGGGCGCTGGTCAGCCAGCCGGACATCGTCTTCGCCGACGAGCCGACCGGCAACCTGGACAGCGAGGCGTCCGCCGAGGTCCTCGGCTTCCTGCGCCGCTCGGTGCGCGAGCTCGGCCAGACGGTCGTGATGGTCACCCACGAGAACGAGGCGGCGGCGTACGCCGACGACGTCGTCGTGATCGCCGACGGCCTCGCCGCCGACGTACGCCCCGTCGTGGCGGGTCGCCGATGAGGACGGTGCTGCGCGCGTCGCTGCGCACCCACACCCGGCGCTACGTCTCGGCCGCGGTCGCGGTCGTCATCGGCGTCGCGTTCATCGTCGTCACCAGCCTGCTGTCCGACGCGGCCCGCGACGGCCTGGTCGCCGGCGTCGAGCGAGCCGTACCGCGGCGCCGACGTCGTCGTCACGGACGTCGACGCGCGAGGAGGCCGCGCGGATCGTCGAGCACGCCGCGCGCGAGGGCGACACCGCCGCCGTGCTCGGCTGGACGCCGCAGCAGGTCCGCGTCGACGACCGGCTCTTCGAGGAGCGCACCGACGTCGGCGGCATCGCCGACGACCCGCGCCTGCGCTGGCAGGAGCTCCGCGAGGGCCGCTTCCCCGAGCGTCCCGGCGAGGTCGTGGCCGACCTGAACGCGGTCAAGGGCAAGGACGTCGCACGTCGGCGACATCGTCGAGGTCGGGACGCGCGACCCGGGCACGCTCGTCGGACTCGTCGACACCCCGTCGGCCAGCGCGGGCGCGGATCTCTACCTGCTCTGGGACGACCTCGCAGGCCGTCGACGACGACCTCTGGGTCGACTCCGTCGCGTACGCCGGACCCGGCTCCTCCTCGCTCGACCTGCCGGCGGGGGCGACCGTCCAGCCGCGCGACGAGTTCGTGGAGGACCGCCAGGCCGAGCTCACCAACGAGGTGAACGTGCTCGCGATCCTGCTGCTGGTCTTCGCCGCGATCGCGCTGTTCGTCTCGGTGCTGGTCATCGCCAACACGTTCTCGATCCTCTTCGCCCAGCGCGCCCGCGACTTCGCGCTGCTGCGCTGCGTCGGCGCGACCCGGCGCCAGGTCGCTGCGCTCGGTCCGGGTCGAGGCGCTCGCGCTCGGCGTCGCGTCGTCAGTGCTCGGGCTGCTGGTCGGCACCGGCCTCGGCTACCTCCTCGTCGCGCTCGCGAAGTCCGCGCTCCCCAGCGGCAGCATGGGCTATCCCGACCCCCTCGCTGCGGTGGTACGCCGGCGCCTTCGTCGTCGGACGTCGTCGTCACGGTCGTCGCCGCCTGGCTGCCCACGCGACGGGTGGTGCGGGTCAGCCCGCTGGCCGCGCTCCGCCCCGACGACTCGACCAGCGTGCGCACGGGTGCCGGTCGGCTCCGGGTGGCGCTCGGGCTGCTGGCGGTCGCCGCCGGGGCCGCCCTGCTCGCCCTGTCGATCAGCGCCAACGACGTCGTCGCGATGCTGCTCGGCGGCATCGTCGTCCTTCAGCGGTGTGCTCCTGCTCGGGCCGGTGCTGGTGCCGGCGCTGATCCGCGCGGCCGGCGGGCTCGTCGGTCGGTTGGCGGGTACGCCGGCGCGGCTCGCCGACCGAGAACGCGGTACGCAACCCGCGTCGTACCGCCGCCACCACCGCGTCCCTGCTCGTCGGCGTCACCCTGACGACGGCGGTCCTGGTCGGCCTGGCCAGCTCGCGCAGCGCGGTCGACCGACGACCTCGACCTCGACCACCCGGTCGACGTCACCCTGACCGCGACCGACCGGGCGCTCCCGGCGGACCTGCTCGACGAGGTCGTGCGGGCCGTGCCCGGCGTCGGGACGGCGATCGCCCTCGACGGAGCGGCGGCGAGCGTCTCCGGAAGCGGCCGGCTCCCGGTGCTGGCGGCGAGCGGCGTCGACGCGGTCGCCCACGGCACACCCGGGATCGCGGATCCCGGTCCCGGCGAGATCTGGCTGCCCGACGAGCTCGCCGGCGAGCAGCCGCGGTCACGGTCCAGGTGGGCGATCGCAGCGAGGTGCTGCGGGTCCGCAGCGGCGGCGGCTGGGGCGAGGCCGCGGTCGTCTCCGCCGCGACCCTCGCGGCGCTGACCGACGCACCCAGCCCGTGGGCCGTCTGGGTGCGCGCCGATCGACGGCGCCGACGCCGAGGACCTGGCCGGCGACCTCGACGCGCTCGCACAGGCGTGCGGACGCCGACCTGACCAACGGCCTGCGCGAGCGATCGTGGGTCACGCTCCAGCTCGACATCCTCACCGGCACGGTCGTGGCGCTGCTCGGGATCGCCGTGGTGATCGCGCTGATCGGCATCGGCAACACCTCGGGGCTGTCGGTGCTCGAGCGCGGTCGCGAGAACGCCCTGCTTCGGGCGCTCGGCCTCACCCGGCGTCAGCTCCGTGCGACCCTGGCGGTCGAGGCGCTGCTGCTCTCGGTGGTCGCCACGCTGCTCGGCACGGCGATCGGTGTGACGTTCGCCTGGGTCAGCCTCCAGGCGCTCGTCGAGGCCGCCGTCGACCAGGCACCGCTGGTGCTGCCGTGGGGCCAGCTCGCGCTGGTCGTCCTGGTCGCCGGGGTGGCCGGGCTGCTGTCGTCGCTGCTACCAGCGCGCCGCGCGGCCCGGGTCGCTCCCGCGGCCGGGCTCAGCCTGGACTGATCGCCCTGTCCCAGCGCCCGTCGGCCTGCGCCGCCTCCACGGCGGCGCGGCCGGCGGGCTGCATCCGGCCCTCCGCCTCGAGCCGGGCGACCCGCTCGACGTTCGAGCGCGACCAGGGGCTGCGCCGGGTGCGCGGGGTCATCTTGATGTACGTCGTCTGATCGTCGCGGCGCCGCGCCTGGCTGTCGATCCACCCGAAGCAGACCGCCTCGAGGACCGCCTCCTCGTAGGTCAGCGACGTGACCGTGCCGCCCTTGCGGGTCAGCGTCAGCCAGACGCCCGGCGCGGTGTCGTGGTGCTCCGCGAGCCAGTCATGCCAGCCCGCGGTGTCGGCAACCAGCAGCTCCTCGAGCTCGACAGCCATGTCACCAGAGTCCCGTGTGCGTCGCGACCTGGTTGCGCACCTCGTTGACCGCGAGTGCCACGAACGCCAGCGCGACCAGCGCGAGCAGCACGTTGGACAGCCACCGGTTCCGCCACTCCCCCGGCACACCGTCCCGCTCGCGGTTGAGCAGGAACAGCAGCGTCACGGCGAGGAACGGCATGAACAGCGCCCCGAGCACCGCGTAGGTGAAGATCAGGCTGACCGGCTTGTCCAGCAGCAGCAGGAGCATCGGCGGGAACGTCAGCCACAGGATGTACGCCCGGAACCACCTGCCGCCGGTGCGGGTCTCCGGGTCGCCCGACGGCAGCCCCCGCAGGTTGCCGAAGAAGTCGGCGAACATCAGGCTGACCCCGCTCCAGACGCCGACCAGCGACGACATCGCCGCGGCCCAGAACCCGAGCAGGAAGACCGCGTGGAAGACCTCGCCGTACCGGTCCTCGAGCACCTCGGACACCGCGACGAGGTCCTGGTCGCTGGCCGACAGGGCGATGTCGGCGGAGTACAGCAGCTCGGCGCCCATGATCAGCGTCGCGACCACGAAGATGCCGGTCAGGGCGTAGGCGACGCCGTTGTCGAGCCGCATCACGGTCATGAACCGGGGCGTCGACCACCCCTTCTCACGCAGCCAGTAGCCGTACGCCGCGAGCGTGATCGTGCCGCCGACACCGCCGGCAATGCCGAGCATGTACAGCACGCTGTCGGCGGGGACGGTCGGCCGCAGGCCCTGCACGATCTCGCCGAGGTTCGGGGTGGTGCGGATCGCGGCACCGACGACCGCGACGAACATGATCGCGACGAAGCCGGCCATCACCTTCTCGAAGAACGCGTACGAGCCGAACCAGACCAGCACCAGCCCGATCAGCCCCATCGCGACGGCCACCCAGCGCAGGTTGAGGTCCGGGAACAGCGCGACGATCGGGAGCGCCGACGACGACATCGCCGTAGCGCCGTACACGAAGCCCCAGATGACGATGTACGGCGCGAAGTACCACGTCGTCCAGCGACCGAGGCCGACCCAGCCCTCGAAGATGGTCTTCCCGCTCGCCAGCGAGTACCGGCCGGCACCCTCGACGAGCACCACCTTCATCAGGGTGCCGAGCACCACGACCCACAGCAGCTGGTAGCCGTACCGGGAGCCCGCGACCAGGGTCGCGACCAGGTCGGCGGCTCCGACACCGGTGGCCGCGACCACCAGGCCGGGCCCGACCACCTTCCACTTCGCAGGGCGATCGGTCGTCGGTGCCACGGCGTCAGCGCTCATGGGCGCACCCCACCACAGGTGCGTCCGCCCGTCCACGCTGTCTAATCGTTTGACCTCAACCGGACTTCAAGTCGTACCGTCCGCTGGTGACCCTGACCGCCCCGCCCGCGGAGACCCGCCCGCGGCTGCTCTCGCCGGCGTACGCCGCCACCACGATCGGGATGTTCGCGCTAGTCGCGTTCTCCGCGTTCGAGGCGACCGCGGTCACCACCGTGATGCCGACCGTGGCCGACGAGCTGGACGGCATCGACCTCTACGCGCTCTCCTTCGCCGCGCCGCTCGCCAGCGGCGTGGTGGGCATGGTCGCGGCAGGTGCGCGCAGCGACCGGCGAGGCCCGGTCGGTCCGCTCGTCGCGGCGATGGTGCTGTTCGCGCTCGGGCTGGTGGTCTGCGGCACCGCGCCGTCGATGGAGGTGCTGGTCGCCGGCCGGGTGCTGCAGGGCCTCGGCGGCGGGGCGATGACGGTCTGCCTGTACGTCGTGGTCGGGCTGGTGTTCCCGGCGGTGCTGCAGCCCGCCGTGTTCGCGAGCTTCGCCGCCGCGTGGGTGCTGCCGTCGCTCTTCGGGCCGGCGCTGGCGGCGTTCGTGTCGCACGCCGTGGGATGGCGCTGGGTGTTCCTCGGCGTCGTCGCCCTGGTCGCGGCCGCGGCCTTCCTCATCGCACCCGCGCTGCGCGGCCTCGAGGTCCGCGAGGGTGGTGGTCCGGCGCCGCGCGGGAGGCTGGTCTGGGCGCTGGTTGCCGCAGTGGCCGTGCTCGCGCTGGAGCTGCTCGGCTCGCGCGAGGGCTCGATCGCGGCGCTGGCGCTGGTTGCGATGCTGCTCGTGGTCCTGGCGCTGCGGCGCCTGCTGCCCGCCGGCAGCCTCGTGGGCCGGCGCGGCCTCCCCGCCGTCGTCGCCACCCGTGGCCTGCTGAGCGCGTCGTTCTTCTGCGCGGAGGCCTACATCGTCTTCGTGCTGCAGGAGCGCTGGGACCTCACCCCCGGGACCTCCGGCCTCGCGCTCACCGCCGTCGGCGTCACCTGGGCCGCGGCCAGCCAGGTGCAGTCGCGGCTGGGAGAGCGGGTCTCGCACGCCGCCGCGATGACCTGGGGCAGCGTGCTGGTCGCCGCCGGCACCTTCCTGCTCGCCGTCGTCGTGTGGGCCGACGGCCATCCGGCGCTCGCGGCTGCGGCGTACGTCGTGGCGGGCGCCGGCATGGGCTTCGGCTACCCGCGCACCGGTGTCGCGATGCTCGCCGCGTCGACCGACGACGACCGCGGCTTCAACTCCTCGGCGCTGTCGATCGCCGACTCGCTGGGCGGCGCGCTCGCCCTGTCGGCGTCCGGCATCGCCTTCGCGGCCGCGACCCGGGCGGGCGCGGACGCCTTCCTGTCGGTGTTCGCCCTGGCGCTGGTGCTCGGCGCGCTCTCCGTCCTCACCGCGGGCCGGACGGCGCCGCGCTGAGCCAGTCGGCGGCGATCCGGGCCGCCACCTCGTCGAGCAGCCGGGCGGCCTCCGCCATGCAGACCTCCGGGCGCGGCTCGATGTCGGCGAGGGCGTATACCGCCTGAATGCCGGCGGCGGTCGTCTGGGCACCGGTGAGCTCGTTCCGGCCGGCCACGGCGACGACGGCGCCGACGGCGGCCCGCGCTGCGGCTGCGACCCCCACCGGCCCCTTGCCGCGCAGGCTCTGCCCGTCGAGCGAGCCCTCGCCCACCACCAGGAGGTCGGCGCCCTCGAGCGCGGCCGGGAGCCCGGCGAGCTCCATGACCACTTCGACCCCGGGCACCAGCCGGCCGCCGAGCAGCGCTAGGCCGCCGAACGCCGTGCCGCCTGCCGCGCCGGCACCCGGCACGTCCCGGAGATCGCTCCCCGTCGCCCGCGCGACCTCGTCCGCCCAGCGTGTGAGCGCCGCGTCCAGCTGCGCGACGGTCGCCGGTCCAGCGCCCTTCTGGGGTCCGTAGACGCGGGCCGCGCCCTGCGGTCCGGTCAGCGGGTTGTCGACGTCGCAGGCCAGGACCAGCTCGACATCCGCCACGTCCCGCCGCCCCGACAACGCCGCGACCATCCCGGCGCCGCCGTCCGTCGTCGCACTGCCGCCGAGCCCGAGCACCACGCGGCGCGCGCCGCGGTCGAGGGCGTGGGCGATCAGGACCCCGACGCCGTAGGTGGACGCCCGGACGGCGGTCTCGTCGTCGGGCGTGCCCACCAGCGCCAAACCGGCTGCGGCCGCCATCTCGACCACGGCGGTGTCGCCGGAGCGTGCGTACGTCGCCTGCACCTCTGCGCCCAGCGGTCCAGGCACCCGGCAGCTCACCGGGGCGAAGCCGGCGGCCAGTGCGACGTCGACGGTGCCCTCCCCGCCGTCCGCGACCGGCCGCTCGAGGACCTCCGCGTCCGGCCGACGCGACCGGAGGCCGCCGGCGATCGCGGCCGCGACCTCGGCCGCCGTCAGCGATCCCTTGAACTTGTCGGGTGCGACGACGACCCGCCGACGGGTCACCCGAGCTCGCCGGCGATGTACCGGCCGGCCAGCGCGACGTAGCGGCGAGCGTTGTCGCGCAGCTCCTGGCGCTCGGCCGCCGTCGTCGGCCTCCGCACCTTGCCCGGGACCCCGGCGACCAACGAGCCCGGGGGTACGACAGTGCCCTCGAGCACGACCGTGCCTGCGGCGACGAGCGAACCGGACCCGATCCGCGCACCGTTGAGGACGATCGCCCCGATGCCGACGAGCACGTCGTCCTCGACGGTGCACCCGTGCAGGACGGCCCGGTGCCCGACGGTCACGTCGCGTCCGACCAGGACGGGCAGGCCCGGGTCCGCGTGCACGACGCAGCCGTCCTGCACGTTGCTGCCGGAACCGATCGCGATCCGGTCCCCGTCGCCGCGCAGCACGGCGCCGAACCAGACGCTCGCGTCCTCAGCGAGCTCGACCCGACCGACGACGGTCGCACCGGGGGCGACCCACGCCTGGGGGCTCATCGACTCAGCCGAGGCTCATGTCGATGAGCACCTTCATCGCGCCGTCGGTGCGTCGCGCGGTCACGTCGAGCGCGGTGCCGAACTCGCTCAGCGGGAACCGGTGCGTGATCAGCTCGGCCGCCCGCACCCGGCCGTCGGCGATCAGGTCGAGCGCGGTGCGCACCTCCCCGGTCACCGCGCGCACGCCGACGAGCTCGAGCTCGTCCAGCACCAGGGAGGCCAGGTCGACGGTGACGACGTCGGTCGGGATGCCGACCGTCGAGCACCGGCCACCGCGGGCCAGCATCGCGAGGGCCATCGGGATCGACTGCGGGGTGCCCGCGGCGTCGAGGACGACGTCGGCACCGCCGGGCACCAGGTCGCGCACGGCGGCGACGGGATCGCCCTGCCCGGTGTCGACGCTCTCGAAGCCCAGCTTGCCGACCAGGTCGAGCCGGGCACCGCGCGCGGCGACGACGACCCGCGAGGCGCCGAGGGCGCGCGCACAGTCACCGGCCAGGATGCCGACCGGCCCTGCCCCGACGACGACCACGGTGTCGCCGTCCCGGACGCCACCGCGGTTCGCGGTGTGCAGCGCGATCGATGCCGGGTCCGCCACCGCGGCGCGGTCGTAGTCCAGGGTGTCGGGGATCTTGAAGACGCTGCGGATCGAGTGCACGACGTACTCCGCATAGCTGCCCTGCGCAGTGTGGCCGTAGTGGGCGTGCAGCCGGGGGTCCCCGTAGCTGGTGCACAGGTTGTAGCGGCCCCGGATGCAGTTGCGGCAGAAGCTGCACGGCGCGTGCGAGGAGCCGGCCACCCGGTCTCCGACGACGAACCCGAAGTCCTCGGCGCCGGCACCCAGAACCACGACCTCGCCGACCCACTCGTGCCCCGGGATGAACGGGTGGTACGCCGGCCAGAAGCCTGGGTAGTCGCCCTGCACCATGTGCACGTCGGTGCCGCAGATGCCGACCCGCTCGACGCGGCACAGCACCTCGTGCGGACCGGCCACCGGGTCAGGCACCTCGGTGACCGAGAACTCGTTGGGCGCGGTGAGGACTAGGGCTTGCACAGGCGTCTCGCTTTCTCGGGGGAGCCGGTCAGACGATGGCGACCGGGTCGAGCATGGAACCGGTGGCGCCCTGCACCTTGATCGGAAGGGCGATGAACAGGAACTCGTGGACGCCGTCGCGGGCCAGCTGCTCGAGGTAGATGCACTCGAAGAGGTAGATGGCGTTCTCGATGAGGAGCAGGGTGTGCACGGGCTGCGGATTCGCCGGTGTGCCAGGGTCCGGCGCGGGCTGGACCTCGAAGGTCTCGGTGTCGCTCCCGACCGCGACCACGCCGCGCTCGAGCAGCCACCGGGCGGCTGAGATGTCCGGACCCGCGGTGCGGTGCCGGGCGAGGCCGTCGGGGTCCGGCCACTGGCCGAGGTAGCCGCTGCGGATCAGCACCACGTCGCCGGGCCGCACCTCGACACCCTGATGCTCGGCGACCGCCGCGAGCTCCTCCGCGGTGACGGGCGAGTGCGCCGGGAGCGCGTCGACGCCGCGGTACGCCGGCACGTCCAGCAGCACTCCGCGGGTCAGGAAGGGCGGCAGCTTGCTCGCGTCACCGAGGGTCGGGCCGCGGTCGCCGAGGTGCTCACGCGCGTTGCCGCCGCCGTACCAGTGGTCGTCGGCGCCGATGGTCATGTGGGCCAGCGCGTCGACGTGCGCCCCGCTGTGCGACGTGCCGCTGACGACCTCGGCCATGTAGCCCAGGCCGACCTCGTTCCGTGGCCCCCACGGCTGCTCGCCGTCGCCGCGCAGGCCGCCCGGCGTGCGGTACATCGTGACCTGGAACGGCGGGTGCGAGCCGAACAGCGGCATGCCGTCGAAGCGCGGGAGGGCGAGGGAATAGACGACACCCCGGGTGGGCAGCGCCAGCGCGTCGAGCACGGCGGCAGCGCTCTGCCGGGCCGCCGGGCCACGCTCCACATCGACGTCCATGCCACCTCGCAGGTTCTCGGCCCGGCGGGTTCCCAGCCGGCGTTCGGCAGCGTAGCATCGATTATCGATGAAATCGACGCACCCGGCGTCGACCACCCCTGGAGGTTCCGTGCTGCGCACCGCGATCGTCACCTGTGCACCAACGGGTGCCATCCATACTCCGTCGATGTCGCCCTGGCTGCCGGTGACGCCCCGCGAGATCGCCGACGCGGCAGTCGCCGCTGCCGAGGCCGGGGCCGCGATCGTGCACCTCCACGCCCGGGACCCGATCGACGGCCGGCCGAGCCAGGACCCCCGGCTCTTCGCCGAGCTCCTCCCGATGGTCACCGAGCGGTCCGACGTCATCGTCAACATCACGACCGGCGGCAGTCCCCACATGACGGTCGACGAGCGGCTCCGGCCGGTGCTGGCGTTCGCGCCCGAGCTCGCGTCGCTCAACATGGGTTCGATGAACTTCGGGCTGCACCCGATGCTGGACCGCTACTCGGACCTCAAGCACGACTGGGAGCGTCATCACCTCGGCAACAAGGACGTGGTCTTCAAGAACACCTACGCCGACATCGAGCGGATCCTGCGCCTGCACGAGGAGCAGGGCACGCGCTTCGAGTTCGAGTGCTACGACACCGCGCACCTCTACAACCTCGCGCACATGCTCGACCGCGGGCTGGTGCAGCCACCGCTCTTCGTGCAGACCGTCCTCGGGATCCTCGGCGGGATCGGCCCCGACGTCGAGGACCTCCTCCATCTCCGGCGTACGGCGCAGCGCCTGTTCGGCGACGACTGGGAGTGGTCCGTGCTCGGCGCGGGCTCGGCGCAGATGCGGCTCGGCACGATCGGCCTCGCGCTCGGCGCGAACGTGCGGGTCGGCCTCGAGGACTCGCTGTGGGACGGTCCCGGCCAGCTGGCCGAGGGCAGCCACGTCCAAGTGGAGCGGATCCGGGGCATCGCCACGAGCCTGCACCGCGAGGTGGCGACGCCGTCCGAGACACGAGAACGGCTCGGCCTCAAGGGCGCCGGGGCGCTTCGGCGGTAGCGTGTCGCGGATCAGGCACAACGGCTCAGAGGAGCAGGGATGACGGAGAGCGGACTCGCAACGGAGTTCGGTGGTGAGCTGCTGTCCACCACGGTCAAGCGGCTGCTCCTCGACCGCATCCTCAGCGGGGAGTACGCGCCCGGCGAGCGGATCGTCGAGCTGCGGGTGGCCAAGGAGCTCGGCCTCAGCCAGTCACCGGTGCGCGAGGCGCTGCGCGACCTCGCCGCGCTCGGCATTGTGGAGATCCATCCGCGGCGGGGCGCCCGGGTGCGGCTGCCGACGGCCAAGGAGCTGACGGACGTCAGCGTGGTGCGGTCCGAGCTGGACGCGCTCGCCGCGCGCCTCGCCGTCCCGATCATCACGCCGGAGACCATCCAGCAGCTGCATGAGCTGCTGGAGGTGATGATCGCGTCCGCCGCGTCGTCGGACTACCGCAGCCTCGCGTCCGCGGACGCCCAGTTCCACGCCACGATCGCGGTCGCGTCCGGCAACAGCGCGGTCACCCGCGTCTTCGAGCAGCTCGAGCCCTTCGCGCGGACGTTCATCACCTTCTCGCTGCCGAACGTCGACGTGAGCAGCATCCTCTCCGAGCACACCGAGATCATGAACGCGCTCGACGCCCGTGACGTCGAGCGGGCGAGCACGGCGGCGCGGGACCACCAGCTCAGCGTCAGCCGGCTGTTGCGCGGGGAGGAAGCCCTGGCCTAGGCCCCCACGGGGCCGGCGCACGCGGCGCAGTCGGCCGGCGGCGGCAGGCGGTACCACTGGCGCGCGTTGCCGCCGACGAGCGCGGCGGTCTCCGCGGCCCCGAGACCGGCGCGCAGCACGGTGCCGACCGGGTCGGGCTCCCAGGGAAACGGCTGGTCGGAGCCGAGGACGAACCGGTCCGCGCCGTACGACGAGACCAGGTACCTCAACAGCGCCGGGTCGAGGACGACGGAGTCGAAGCGCAGGCGGCTGACGGACGCCGCTACGTCGACCTCGGTCTCCGACCAGCCGAGCTCGTGGTTGCGAAGGACGCGCGGCGCGACCGCCGCGAACCCTCCACCGCCGTGACAGGCGACGAGGGCCAGTCGCGGATGGCGCTCCAGCACGCCGCCATAGACCGCCTTCGTGAGCGCGATGGCGGTCGGGTGCGCCCGGCCCACCGCGTTTTTCAGACCGCCGCGCTCCAGGTCCTCCGGCACGACGAGGTGCGTGGGGTGGAGCAGGACCGGCATCTCGAGGTCGGCGGCCGCCGCCCAGAACGGGTCGAGCTCCGGTGACTCGAGGTGCGGGCCCGGGAGGTCGGTCCCGATCATCACGCCGTGGCAGCCCAGGTCGCGGGCGGCCGCCAGCTCCTCCGCGGCGCGCTTCGGATGGGCCAGGGGCACCGTCGCCATCGGCAGCTGGTGCGCCGATGGCGCGCACTCCGCAGTCAGGGCCTCGTTGTAGGCACGGCTCCACGCGACTGCGACGCCCTCGGGGAGCGTGTAGCCGAACAGATCAGTCCACGGACCCAGCAGCTGGAGGTCGACGTGCTGCCCCGAGGCCAGCTCGGCGAGTGCGGCGGCGCTCGTGGCCGCGCGTGGCACCGGTGGAGACGGCGCCAGGTCCGGGAAGCCCAGCACCGGCGACGGTCCGTCCGCCACGAGGGTCACGCCGGGGAAGTCGCCGGCGGCGACGCGATCGACGAGCGGACGCGGGACGGCGTGCACGTGGACGTCGACCGCGCGCAGGCAGTCGCTCATGGTGCCCCACCCTGGAGGCCGGCCCAGATCTTCTCGGCGGTGATCGGCAGGTCGCGCACCCGCACGCCCGTGCAGTCGTGGACGGCCGCGGCCAGGGCCGGCGCAACCGCGAGGATCCCGCCCTCGGCCAGCCCCTTGCTCCCGTGCGGTCCCGGGCCGTCGCCGTTCTCCTGGAACAGGCTCACGGACTCGCGCGGCGCGTCCGACGCCGTCGGGATCCGGTAGTCGAGGGAGCTCCCGTTGCGCAGCCGGCCCTCCTCGTAGACGAGCTGCTCGGTCAACGCCAGGCCCATGCCCATCACCACCCCGCCCTCGTCCAGGCCGACGGCCCGGGGTCGGTTGAGAATCCGGCCGGCGTCGGTCACGTGCACGACCTTGTGCACGTCGAGCAGGCCGGTCTCGGTGTCCACCGACAGCTCGACGCCGGTGACGACGGCCTCGAAGAACGGGGTCGGCCCGCCGAGCACGTGGTCGGCGTCGGCCTGCGCCTGGAACTGGCCACGACCCACGAGCTCGCCCTGCCCGGCGCCGAACACCGCGCGCATGACGTCGGCGTAC
Organism: uncultured Actinomycetota bacterium; assembly: GCA_963716655.1. GTDB lineage: Bacteria > Actinomycetota > Actinomycetes > Propionibacteriales > Nocardioidaceae > Nocardioides. Next base: position 548,610 of record CAVQTV010000004.1, read on the forward strand.
GAGCCCTGCCACTCCCCGGCCTTGACGATGCCGTCGACGAGGGCGACGTCCCCGGGCTCGACACCGCCGAGGCCTGCCGCGTGCCCCGCAACGGTCTGACGGAGGTCGACGACCGCGGCCTCGAGGGCGCGGCCCATGTGCACGAGCGACCGGCTGGACGCGGTCAGCGCGTCGAACGGCACGACGGCCGTGTCCGCCATCAGGACCGCGACCTGCTCGACGCCGATGCCGAGCCAGTCGGCGACCAGGCGCGCGTAGGTGAGCACCGCCCCCTGCCCCATCTCGGAGGTCCCGACGAGCGCGGTGACGCTGCCGTCTGCGGCCAGTCGAACGGCGGCCTGCGACGTCGTCGCCGGGACGCAGCTCTTCATGCCGAAGGCCAGCCCGCGCCCGCGGCCGGCGGCCGGCGGCCGGTCCCAGCCCAGCTCCCGCGCGGCCATCCGCACGAGCTCCGGCCAGTCCCCGTCCACCGGCGTCTCACCTGCGACGGTCGGCTCGCCGCGGCCCTTCATGTTGCGCAGCCTGAGCTCGACCGGATCGATGCCGAGCCGCTCGGCGGCCTCGTCCATCTGACCCTCGACAGCGAACACGAGATGGCCCGCACCGAACCCACGGAACGCCGTGGTCGGCGGGGTTGTCGTGTAGAGCCCGCGGGCGACCACCACGGCTGCCGGCGTCCGGTAGGGCCCGGTCGCGTGGAGCCCCGACTTGGAGACGACGCGCGTGGAGATGTCGGCGTAGGCGCCGACGAGGAAGTCGGCGCGGAGGTCCTGGAAGGTGAGGCGGCCGTCGGCGTCGAAGCCGGTGCGCACGACGACCTCGCACGCCTCCCGTTGCCCGGTGAGGAACGCCTCCTCCCCGGACAGGGTGATCTTCAGGGGCCGGCCCAGCATCCGGCTGAACGTCGCGACGACCGGCCCGAGCTTGGCGTAGCCCTTGCCGCCGAAGCTGCCGCCCATCGGCATGGCCCGGACCCGGACCTGCGAGGTCGGGATCCCGAGCGACTCGGAGATCACGCGACGGAGCTGGAACGGGTGCTGGACTGTGTCCCACACCGTGACCCCGTCGCCGTCGGGGATCCCGACGGCGCTGAAGGTCTCGATCGAGAAGTGGTGGGCGAAGGGCGCGTGGTAGCGGTTCTCGAGGACGAGCGCCGAACCGCGCTCGGCGGCCCGGACGTCACCCCACCCGTAGTCCCAGCGCCCCATCACGTTGGGACCGTCCTCGTGCCGCAACGTCGGGTAGTCGTCACCGTGGAGGGCGGGCTCGGAGAGGGCCGCCGGGGCGGTGTGCCAGCCCGTGAGCGGCTCCCGGTCGACCCCGACCCGCGCGGCAGCGGCGATCGCGGCGTCCCGCGTCTCGGCGACGACGAGCGCCACCGGCTCGCCGCAGTACCTGGTCTCGCCGGCCGCCAGCACCGGCTGGTCGCGGACCGCCGGCCCGAAGCGAGGCGGTCCCTCGGGCCCGAAGTCCGCGGCGGTGAACACCCGGACGACGCCGGGCATGGCGAGCGCCGCGGCCGGGTCGACACCGCGGATCCGGGCGCGCGCCTCGGGCAACCGGACGAACGCCCCGTGCAGGGTGCCGGCCGGCGCCACGTCGTCGGCGAACCGGAGCGCCCCGGTCAGCCGGTCGACCTTGGCCGGCGGATGAGCGCTCATGACGGGTCCTCCGCTCCCGCGGCCTGCTCGATCGCGTGGAAGATCGACTCGTAGCCGGTGCAGCGGCAGTAGTTCCCGCTGATCGACTCCTCCACCTCGGCGCGGCTCGGGCGGGCGGTGCGCTCCAGCAGCGCCGTCGCGGACATCACCATGCCGGGGGTGCAGTAGCCGCACTGCGACGCGTCGCAGTCCATGAACGCCTCCTGCACCCGGCTGGCGCAACCTCCGGGAGCGACGCCCTCGACCGTGACGACCTCGTGTCCGTGGGCAGAGGCGGCGAGCACCAGGCACGCGTTGACCGGCCGACCGTCCATGAGCACGGTGCAGGCCCCGCACTCACCCTGCTCGCAGTTGAACTTGGTGCCGGTCAGCCCCAGGTGGTCACGCAGGGCGCCGAGGAGGGTCGTCGGGCCGGGCATGGCGACCGTGACCGGCTGACCGTTCAACTCGAAGCGGGACTCGACGGTCACGACGCCTCCCTCCGCTCCCTGGCCGCGCCGAAGGCCCGGCGGGTGCACACGGTCGCCATCGCGAGGCGGTACGCCGCGCTGGCCCGGATGTCGGTGATCGGGGTGATCTCGGCCGCGATCGCCCCACCCAGGGCGGTGTCGTCGGCGTCGGGACGGTCGCGGAGGAGGGTCTCGACGCTGCCGATCCGGCGGCTGGTCGGGGCGAGCGACGCGCACGCGACACGCACGTCGTCCGCCCCGACCAGGCAGGCGACGGCGACCAGCGCGAGGTCGACGCCGCGGGTGCGACCCAGCTTCACGTACGCCGAGCCGTGCTCACCGGGGTCGGTCAGCGTCAGGGACTCGACCCACTCGCCGGGTCCGAGGGCCGTCGCGCCGGGGCCGAGCCAGAGGTCGGCGACGGGGAGCTCGCGATGTCCGGCCACGGAGCGGATCGTCGCCGATGCGTCGTACAGGAGCAGCGCCGGCGAGGTGTCCGCGGCCGGCGAGGCGTTGCAGGCGTTGCCGACCAAGGTGGCCCGGCTCTGGATCTGCAGCGAGCCCACGCAGGCGGCGCCGTCGGCGAGCGCGGCGTACCGCTGCTGTACGACGGGATGCTCCCGCACCCGCCACAACGGCGCGGCGGCGCCGACGGTCAGCCGGTCGCCGTCGATCGCGATGTCGCCGAGCGGCCCGAGGTCGGCGACGTCGACCACGTGCGCCGGCTGCCGGTGGCCCGCGCGGACCTGCACGAGGAGGTCGGTGCCCCCGGCCAGCAGCCGCGCGTTCGCGCCGTGCTGCGCCAGGAGTGCATCGACCTCCTCAGGGTGCCGGGGCCGGTGGTACCGGAAGTCGGCCGCGCCGACCGCCGGCCCCGCCAGCACACCGGCGAAGGAAGGATCAGGCATCCGGGTAGCAGGTGTTGTCGAAGGTGTCGGCGGGCTCGACGTCCGTGCTGGTCCCGGCCTCGGAGAGGATCTCGAGCCCCTCGGCGACGTCGCTCTCGGCGACCCACCCGAGCGGCTTACCCTCGGTGTCGTCGGTGACGAGGAGGTCGAACATGTTGACCAGCTGACCCTTCGCGATCTCGGGGTCGAGGTTCGGGAACTCCTCGACCAGGGCGTCGATCGCGCCGTCGGGATCCTCCTGCGCGGCCTCGAGCCCACGGTACGACGCACGAACGAACCCGCACACCATGTCGGAGTCGTCGGCGATGGTCTCGTCATTGGCGATGATGCCGAGGTTCATCAGCTCGAAGTCGGAGTCGGACCACAGGATGGTCTGGACGCCGCCCGTCAGCTTCGCGACCTGGGGCGAGTGGTAGGTCGTCCACCCGAGGATGCCGTCGATCCGGCCCGCCGCGAGCGCCGCGGACTGCGCCGACTCGGTCAAGGTCACGGTGTTGACGGCACTCGCGTCGATACCGGCGCGGGCGGCGTAGGACTCGAAGAGCGGGATGTCCCCCTGGTCCATGACCACCGTGGCGCCCTCGAGGTCGGCGGGCTCCTGGATGTCGCTGTCCTCGGCGGTGACGATCGCCAGCGGGCTGCGCTGCTCCCAGCCGCCGACGATCTTGACGTCGGCGCCCTCGCCGCGCAGGACCGCGACCGCGTCGAAGCCGGCGATGCCGATGTTGTCGTCGCCGGCGTCGACCAGCGCGACCGTCGAGTCCGAGCCGTTGCCCTCGCCGAACGTGACGTCGAGTCCCTCCTCCTCGTACCAGCCGTTGGCCAGCGCCAGGAGGAACGGCGCGTGCGTGCCGGTCGCGTCCACGTTGAGGCGGACCGAGACAGGCTCGGTGCCCTCCGGGCTCGGCTCGTCCTCCCCACCGCAGGCGCTCAGCAGAGCCGTGACCGTGATCGCGGCTGCCGCCAGGCTGGCGGGCCGGCCGAAGGTGCGTCGTGATGTCATGTCAGTCCTTGTCTTGATGCTGTCGGGAGATGCCGACGCCACGCTGGCGCCGGCTACTGGGGCACGGCGGCGACCCGGAGCAACCGGGGATCAGGCGCCCATCTGCTCCAGGCGCCGCGACCGACTCCACGGGACGAGCAGGCGCTCGAGGATCTCGATCACGACGTACATGGCGACCCCGATGCCGGCCATGACGATGATGCTGGCGAAGACGAGCTCGGTGTTCAGGCTGCCCATCGCGATCACGGTGAGGTGGCCGAGGCCGGCGCCGGCGCCGACGAACTCGCCGACGAGGGCACCGATGACCGCGAACGTGACACCGACCTTGAGGCCGGCGAAGAAGACCGGCAGCGACGCCGGCAGGCGGAAGAACATGAAGGTCTGCCAGGTGGAGGCGCCCATCGAGCGCGCAAGGTGGATCATCTTCGGCTCCAGGCCGTTGAGGCCCGTCGCCGTGTTGACGACGATCGGGAAGAACGCCACGAGGAACGCGAGGAGGATCTTGGGACCGACCCCGAAGCCCATCCAGACCACGAGCAGCGGCGCGATCGCCACCTTCGGGACGACCTGGGAGATGACGAGCACCGGGTAGACGACGCGCGCCGCGACCTTCGAGAACGTGATGAGGATGGCGACCGGGATCGCGACCGCCACCGCCAGGAGGAAGCCCCACAGGCTCTCCTGGAAGGTCACCCAGGCCTCCTCGGCGAGGATGTCCCGCTGGTCCCACAGCGTCTCGAAGACGTCGAGCGGCTTCGGGAGGAGGTAGGCCTCGATGTCGAAGACCCGGATGGCGAGCTCCCAGACGACGAGGAGCAGGATGACCGGGAGCAGGTAGAGCGCGAGCTCCTTCGGCCAGTGCATCAGGTTGCGCTCGGCCGCGATCTGCTCGACGCGCGGACGGTGCGGCCGGAGCGGCGGGCGTCCCTCGTCTCCGCCGTCGGTCGATGTCCGGGTCTCGGTGCCGCGGTCCACGCCGGCCTCCATCTCAGGCTCCTTCCGTGCTGACGAGCGAGTCGCGCGATCCGGTCGTGCGGTCCTGGATCACGCCCATCTCCTGGAGTCGCGACCGGATCCGGCCCGACAGCGCCGCGAACTCGGGGGTCTCGCGGACCGACAGGTGCCGCGGCCGGGGGAGGTCGACGACGAGCTCGTCGACGACGTAGCCCGGCGGGGGTCCGAAGACCAGCACGCGGTCGGAGAGCATCACGGCCTCGGCGATGCTGTGCGTGATGAAGAGGACCGTCGTACCGGTGCCGGCGAGCAGGTCCTGGATGTCCAGCGTCATCTGGTCGCGGGTCATGGCGTCCAGGGCACCGAAGGGCTCGTCCATGAGCAGCAGCGGCGGCGCGTGGACCAGCGCCCTGCAGATGGACGCTCGCTGGCGCATGCCACCGGAGAGCTCGTGCGGGTACTTGTCCGCGAAGTCGGTGAGGCCGACCATCTCGAGCAGCTCCTTGGCCCGCGGTCGCAGGCTGCGCTTCGACATGTCGCGGAACGAGCCCTGCATGACGATGTTGTCGATGGTGTGCTTCCACTCGAGGAGCAGGTCCTCCTGGAAGACGATGCCGACATCGCTGACGGGCGACGTCACCGGGCGGCCGCCGATCTCGACGGTCCCGGTCGTGGGCTGGGTGAGCCCACTGATCAGCATCAGCAGCGTCGACTTGCCGCATCCGCTGGGACCGACGACCGACAGGAACTCGCCGCGCCGGATGTCGAAACTGGTCGGCTCGAGGGCATGGGTCATGGTGGTCTTGGACCGGAAGGACTTCGACAGGTCCTTGACCCGGATGAAGGTCTCGTCCTGCAGGTTGCCCGGACCCGGGGAGCTCACTGCCACTGCGCCTCCTTGGCGGCCTCATCAACGTTTAATCGATAATCGATTCGTGATGAATCTAGGCTTGGTGGCGGCTTGTGTCAAGGATCACAGGGGTGTGGTGAGACCCTTTTCGGGGCTCAGGCCTGCCATGAACCGGGCGACATTGTCGGGGCCCGCCACCGTACGCCGCGCCGCGTTCACGACTCCGCCGCCGTCGCTGATGAGCACCACGGACAAGTGGAGCAGGCGCACCAGCCTCGCCGGGTCACCGCCGCTGTCGACGTCGTCGATCCCGACGATCGAGGCGCGACGTGGTGACGGACGCCGGTGCCACCGGCCACGGCGATCTTCATGGTTTCAGTCTTGTCCATGCCTGACTGACGAGACAGCCTCGGCCGGACGTGACATCAGCCGATCAGCAGCTCCGGCTCGGTCTTCTCGCGGACCTCGTCCTCGGTCACGTCGGGGGCGAGTTCGACCAGGTGCAGCCCATCGGCGGCGATGTCGATGACGGCGAGGTCGGTGATGATCCGCTGGACGCAGCCGCGGCCGGTGTAGGGCAGCGAGCACTCCTCGACGATCTTGTAGGTGCCGTCCTTGGCCACGTGCTCCATCAGCACGATCACCCGCTTGGCGCCGTTGACCAGGTCCATCGCCCCGCCCATGCCCTTGACCATCTTCCCCGGGATCATCCAGTTCGCGATGTCACCGTCCCTCGAGACCTGCATCGCGCCCAGGATCGCGGCGTCGATCTTGCCGCCGCGGATCATCCCGAAGGACGTCGCGGAGTCGAAGATGGACGCGCCCGGGCGCAGCGTCACGGTCTCCTTGCCGGCGTTGATCAGGTCCGCGTCGACCTCCTCCTCGGTCGGGTAGGCACCCGTGCCGAGCACGCCGTTCTCCGACTGCAGCACCAGCTCGACGCCCTCGGGCACGTAGTTGGGCACCAACGTCGGCAACCCGATCCCCAGGTTCACGTACGACCCGTCGGCCAGCTCCGCAGCCGCCCGCGCCGCCATCTCCTCACGCGTCCAGCTCATCGGACCGTCCTCTTCTCGATCCGCTTGTCGGCGGCCTGCTCGGGGGTCAGCGCCACCACGCGGTGCACGAACACCCCCGGTGTGTGCACCTGCGCGGGGTCGATCTCACCGGGCTCGACCAGCTCCTCGACCTCGACGATCGTGACCCGCCCGCACATCGCGGCGAGGTGGTTGAAGTTGCCCGCCGAGGCCCGGTAGACCAGGTTGCCGTGCCGGTCGCCCTTCCAGGCCCGCACCAGCCCGAAGTCGGCCACGATCGCGCGCTCGAGCACGAACTCCTTAGGCCCCTCGGCGGTCTCGAAGGTCTGGGTCTGCTTGGCCGGGGAGGCCACCTCCACGTTGCCGGCCGCGTCGTACTTCCACGGCAGGCCGCCCTCGGCGACCTGGGTGCCGACCCCGGTGCCGGTGAAGAACGCCGCGATCCCGGTGCCACCCGCGCGCATCCGCTCCGCCAGCGTGCCCTGCGGAGTCAGCTCGACCTCGAGCTCACCGGCCAGGTACTGCCGGGCGAACTCCTTGTTCTCCCCGACGTACGAGGACACCATCCGCCGGATCCGCCGCTTCGCCAGCAGCAGCCCCAGGCCCCAGTCGTCGACACCGCAGTTGTTCGACACCGCCTCCAGGTCCGTGGTGCCCGCGGCCAGCAGCGCCTCGATCAGCACCGACGGCACGCCACACAACCCGAAGCCCCCCACCGACAGCCGCGCACCATCGGGAATGTCTGCGACCGCCTCCGCAGCCGACGCCACCACCTTGTCCATACCGTCGATCCAAGACGGCACTCGCGGCGCGGTCAACGTCCGATCGTTGAGCAGACGCGAATTCGTCGTTGAGCGAGAGAGCGGCAGCACTATCGTTCGCTGAGTGGACACTCCGAACGACGTCGTGGGCCGGGCCGGGGCGGTGCTCCGAGCGGTGTCCACTCACGAGCCGACCGGGGCGACCACCTCGGCAGTAGGCCGGGCGACGGACCTGCCCCGCCCGACGGTGCACCGACTGCTGACCGCGCTGCTCGGCCAGGGCCTCGTCGACCGCTCCCCGGCCGGCCGATGGCTGCTTGGACCCGACCTGTACCTGCTCGGGACGACCGCCGCCCAGCGCTACGACGTCACCACGCTCGCCCAACCCGTCGTCCGTCGGCTCTCCCTCGCGACCGGCGAGAGCGCCTTCTACTCGACCCGGCGCGGCGACGAGTCCGTCTGCCTGCTGCGCGAGGACGGCAGCTTCCCGATCCGATCGCACGTGCTGCACGAGGGCATCCGGTTCCCACTCGGCGTCGCGTCGGCGGGCATCGCGCTGCTCGCCTACCTGCCCGATCCCGCGGTCGACGACTACCTGTCGCGCACGGATCTCACCCCGGCGTACGGCGAGCAGCATCGCGCCGAGCTGGTCCGCGCCCGCGTGGAGGAGACCCGAGAGGCCGGCTACGCACTCAACCCCGGCCTCATCATCGAGGGCAGCTGGGGCATGGGCGCCGCCGTGTTCGACGCCGACGAGCGGCCGGTCGGTGCGCTCAGCCTGACCGGGATCGAGCAACGATTCAGCCCGGCACGCCGCCGCGAGCTGGGGCCCCTACTGCTCCGGGCGGCCCACGAGCTGACGACGTCACTGCGCCATCGCCCGACCCCTGTCTAGGCTCGGGTCATGTCCCCGTCGACCGCCGCCGACTGGTCACGCGTGCGGCTGCACGTCGTGACCGGCAAGGGCGGCACCGGCAAGTCGACGGTCGCCGCGTCGCTCGCGCTCGGCCTGGCCTCCCAGGGCCGGCAGGTGCTGCTCTGCGAGGTGGAGGGCCGCCAGGGCATCGCCCGGATGTTCGACGTCGACCCGCTGCCGTACGAGGAGCGCCGGATCGCCGCCGGTCTGCGCAGCAACGGCCCGCCGGGAGTCGTGCACGCGCTGCACGTCGACCCGGAGTCCGCGCTGCTGGAGTACCTCGCGATGTACTACAAGCTCGGCCGCGCCGGCCGGGCGCTGGACCGGTTCGGCGTCATCGAGTTCGCCACGACCATCGCGCCTGGCGTCCGCGACGTTCTGCTGACCGGCAAGGTCTACGAGGCCGTGCAGCGCAACAGCCGGAACAAGAACGCGATCAGGTACGACGCCGTCGTGCTCGACGCTCCCCCGACCGGCCGGATCAGCCAGTTCCTCAACGTGAACGACGAGCTCGCCGGGCTGGCGAAGGTCGGCCCGATCAAGAGCCAGGCCGACACCGTGATGACCCTGTTCCGCTCCCCCCGCACCGCGGTGCACCTGGTGACCGTGCTCGAGGAGATGCCGGTGCAGGAGACCGTCGACGGGATCGCCGAGCTCCGGCGGGCCGCGCTGCCGGTGGGCAGCGTCATCGTCAACCAGGTCCGCCCGCGCGACATCTCGGCGCACGACCTGGCCGCGGCCCGGACCGGCCACCTCGACGCCGTGCAGATCGAGGCGGACCTGAAGGAGGCCGGCGTCGACATCGGCGACGGGCTGGTGGACGGCCTGATCGCCGAGGCGCACGACCACGCCGAGCGGCGCGACCTCGAGGAGGCGCAGCACGCAGTGGTCGCCAGCCTCGGGCTGCCGACGTACGAGCTGCCCCGGCTGCCGGGCGGCGTCGACCTCGGCGGCCTGTACGAGCTCGCCGGCGACCTCGACCGCCAGGGGCTCAGATGAAGTCCCGCACCCGCATCGGCCCGCTCGCGACCTCCGCGCCGGGACCGGTTCCGCCGATGGACGTGGACGCGCTGCTCGACGACCGCGGCACCGGCATCATCGTCTGCTGCGGCTCGGGCGGCGTCGGCAAGACGACGACCTCCGCAGCACTCGCCCTGCGCGCCGCCGAGCGCGGCCGCCGGGTCGTCGTGCTCACCATCGACCCGGCCCGGCGGCTGGCTCAGTCGATGGGCATCGAGCAGCTGGACAACACGCCGCGGCCGGTCACCGGGCTGCGCACCAACGCCCGGGGTAACCGCAAGGGCGGCAACCTCGACGCGATGATGCTCGACATGAAGCGCACCTTCGACGAGGTGGTCGAGGGCCAGGCCACCCCGGAGAAGGCGAAGCAGATCCTGGAGAACCCGTTCTACATCGCGCTGTCGAGCTCGTTCGCGGGGACGCAGGAGTACATGGCGATGGAGAAGCTGGGCCAGCTTCACCGGGAGCATGTGCTGGGAGGCAGGTACGACCTGATCGTCGTCGACACCCCGCCGTCGCGCTCGGCCCTCGACTTCCTGGACGCGCCGGAGCGGCTGTCCAGCTTCCTCGACGGCCGGTTCATCCGGCTGCTGCTCACCCCGGCCAAGGGGCCGGCCCGGATGATGAGCGCCGGGCTCGGCCTGATCACCAGCGCGCTGAACAAGATCCTCGGCGCGCAGGTGTTGCGCGACATGCAGACGTTCGTCACGGCGTTCGACACCCTCTTCGGCGGCTTCCGGCAGCGCGCCCAGAGGACCTTCGAGCTGCTCCAGGCGGACGGGACGGCGTTCCTGGTGATCGCGGCGCCGGAGCCGGACGCGCTGCGCGAGGCGGCGTACTTCGTGGAACGCCTCGGCGAGGACCAGATGCCGCTGGCCGGGCTGATCGTGAACCGCGCCACTCCCGAGCCCCGGGGAGCACTGTCGGGGGACGAGGCGATGGCGGCGTCAGCACGGCTGCGCAGGCGCACGCCGGACTCGCTGACCGCCGGGCTGCTGCGGCTGCACGCCGACCAGACCCGCACCGTCGAGCGCGAGGCGTTGCTGCGCGCTCGATTCGCCGCCGCACACCCGCAGGTGCCGACGGCGGTCGTGCCAGCGCTCGCCGGCGACGTGCACGACCTCACCGGCCTCCGCCGAGTCGGTCAGCTGTTGGCCGGCGCCTGAGCGCCGGCCTCAGCGTGACCGGTCAGACGGAGATCTTGGCCGTGAGCGGGCTGCCCTGCTCACGAGCCTGCTCGAGCACCGAGCGCCAGGAGGCGTTCGGTCGGCGGCGGAGCAGTGCCCGACGCTCGCGCTCGGTCATGCCGCCCCACACCCCCCACTCGATCTGGTTGTCGAGCGCCTCTGCGAGGCATTCGGTGCGCACCGGGCACCCCGCGCAGAGCTGCTTGGCTTTGTTCTGTTCCGCACCGCGTACGAATAGCTGGTCCGGTTGCGCCTGGCGGCATGCAGCCGCGGGCGCCCAATCTTCAACCCACATGTTTGATGTCCCCACATCAGTCCGAGACGGGTAGCCATCCCCACGATGGCTACCCGGGAAGACTTCCCCTCCGAGGTAAAGGTAAAGACTCCCTGAGAATTCGGACAGACACATCCGGATGAGATACGCATAGTCCGAACTAACTAGTCATAACGGGCTATGAATAGGTCCGGGCTCGGATGCTCCCGTACCCTTGGAGTCATGTCCGTGCCGCGTGATGAGCGCCTCTCCGCAGCCCGCGTAGCCTCCCATCTGGTCGTGATGGTGGCGGTCGCGGCGATCATGGGCGTGGTCGCGGCCGGGCTGGCGATCCCGTTCGTCGGCGTACTCGGGGTCGGGGCCCGCCAGGTCGCCCAGACCATGGACAACCTGCCCGCCGAGCTCCAGACCGACCCGCTGCCGCAGAAGACCAAGCTGTTGGACTCCGACGGCGAAACAATTGCGACGTTCTACGACGAGAATCGCGTCAACGTCTCGCTGCGCCCAGATCTCGCGGATCATGGTCAAGGCGATCATCGCGATCGAGGACTCCCGCTTACTACGAGCACGGCGCCCTCGACCTCAAGGGCACGGTCCGCGCGCTGATCACGAACCAGGCGAACGACGGCGTCGTCCAGGGCGGGTCCTCGATCACCCAGCAGATGGTGAAGATGACCCTGCTGACCCAGGCCGACACCAAGGCCGAGCGGCAGGCGGCGACCGACGACACCTACGCCCGCAAGCTGCGCGAGCTGCGCTACGCGATCGCGTTCGAGCAGAAGTACTCCAAGGACTGGATCCTGGAGCGCTACCTCAACATCGCCTACTTCGGCGACGGCTCGTACGGCGTCCAGTCCGCCGCCCGCCACTACTTCAACACCAACGCGAAGAACCTGACCCTGCGGCAGGCGGCGATGCTGGCCGGCCTGGTGAAGAACCCCACCGGGTACGACCCGACGAACTCCCCCGACAAGGCGATCGCGCGGCGCAACGTCGTGCTCGACCGGATGGCCGAGCTGAGCGTGATCACCCGCGAGAAGGCCGCGAAGGCCAAGGAGTCGGACCTCGGCCTCCGCGTGCAGCCCGTCGAAGAACGGCTGCCTGTACTCGCAGTGCGCCGTTCTTCTGCGACTACGCGGTCAACTGGCTGCTCACCGACCCCGCGCTCGGCGACACGCGTCGAGGAGCGTCAGCAAGACGCTCAAGACCGGTGGCCTCACGATCCACACCACCATCGACCTCGAGGACCAGGCCGCGGCCGACGACGCCGTCGGCAACGCCGTCGACAAGGACGACCAGGCCGTCGGCGCGCTCGCGATGGTCGAGCCCGGCACCGGCGCCGTGAAGGCGCTCGCCCAGTCCCGTCCGATGGGCCGCAGCGAGGCCGCCGGCCAGACGTACCTCAACTACACCGTGCCGACGCAGGTACGGCGACTCCGCGGGCTTCCAGGCGGGGTCGACGTTCAAGGCGTTCGTGCTCGCCGCGGCGGTCAACGACCACATCCCGCTCACGACGACGTTCAACGCGCCCGCTGAGCATGACCCTCGACATGACCGAGTTCGACAACTGCCCCGGCCAGCCGGGCTACGTCGGCGAGTGGGAGGTCGCGACCTCGACCAGCTCCGGCACGATGGACATCTACCGCGGCACCCGCGAGTCGGTGAACACGTTCTACGCGATGCTCGAGCGCGAGACCGGCGTGTGCGAGCCGTACAACATCGCCAAGGAGCTCGGCGTCGAGCTGACCGAACCCGAAGGGCGACGCGAACGGCCTCGGCGCCGAGCGGGTGCCGACGTTCACCCTCGGTGTCGCCAACGCGAGCCCGCTGGAGATGGCCGAGGCGTACGCGACCTTCGCCGCCCGGGGCCTGCACTGCGACTCCCAGCCGGTGACCGAGATCCAGGACTCCGCCGGCACCCTGCTGAAGGAGTACCTCCCGAACTGCACGCAGGTGCTGCCCCAGGCCACCGCCGACGCGGTCAACGACGTGCTCCGTGGCGTCCAGGAGCCGGGCGGGTTCGGCTACGACAACGGCGGGACCGGCCTGAGCGTGCCGTCGGCCGCCAAGACCGGCACCACCCAGGACGGCAAGTCCGTGTGGTTCGTCGGGTACACCACCCAGCTGGCGACCGCGGCGATGATCGCGGGCGCCACCAAGGACGGCCAGCGGCCGATGGAGCTCGCCGGGCCAGACGATCGGCGGGACCTACATCTACGAGGTGTCCGGCTCCGGCTTCGCCGGCCCGATGTGGGCCGCCGCGATGCAGGCGATCCAGGACCGGTTCAAGTGGGAGGACTTCGTCGAGCCGTCCCTGAGCGCCATCGAGGGTGAGCCGACCCTCGTGCCGGTCACGTCCGGCATGAGCGCCGACGCCGCCGAGGCGGCGCTCGAGGCGGCCGGCTTCAACGCGCTCCAGGGCGGCTCCGTCGCGTCCGGCAACCCGGTGGGCACCGTCGCCTACACCGACCCCTCGGGCGGCAGCGTACGCACCCAAGGGCTCGATCATCACGGTCTACGCCTCCACCGGCGTCGCGCCGCCCAGGCCGGCGGCGACGGCGGTGGCGACGGCGACGGCGACGGTGACGGCAACGGCGGCGGCAACGGCGGCGGCAACGGCGGCGGACGACCGGTGGTAACGGCAACGGCAACGGCAGCGGCGGCGGCGGCGGAACGGCGACGACCGGGGCTTCACGTTCGGCTTCTGACCCTCGGTCAGGCGGCACCCAGCTGACGTCGTACCTCCGCGGCGACCGCGCCACCGTCGGCGCGGCCCTTGACCTGCGGCTGGATCGACGCCCATCACCTTGCCCATCGCCTTCATGCCCTCACCGGCGACGCCGAGCTGGGCGATCGCGGCGGTGATGAGGTCGGCGATCTCCTGCTCGCTGAGCTGGGCGGGCAGGTACTCGGCGATGACCGTCGGCCTCCGCGGCCTCCTTCGCGGCCATCTCCGCGCGGCCGCCCTCGGTGAACGCGGTGGCCGCCTCACGGCGCTTCTTCGCCTCCGTCGAGAGCACGCCGATGATGTCGTCGTCGCTGAGCTCGCGGGCCTCCTTGCCGGCGACCTCCATGTTGGTGATCGCGGTCAGCACCATCCGCAGCGTCGAGGACCGCACCTCGTCGCGGCCCTTGATCGCGGTGGTGAGGTCGGCGCGGAGACGGTCCTTGAGCTCGCTCATGCCCGCCATTGTGGCAGCCTTGCGCGGGTGGGCTCCCTGACCGTCATCCGTCGCGCCGCCCTCGGCGCCGCCGTTGCCGGGGCGGCCCTGACGGCGTACGCCGTCGCCGAGGCGCGCGCCTACACGCTGCGCCGGGTGACGGTCCCGGTGCTGCCGGCCGGGAGCCCGGACCTGCGGGTGCTGCACCTGAGCGACCTGCACCTGACGCCCGGCCAGACCCGGAAGCAGGAGTGGGTGCGCGGGCTGGCCGCACTGCAGCCGGACCTGGTCGTCGACACCGGCGACAACCTCGCCCACGCCCGCTCGGTGCCGGTCGTCCTGGACGCGCTCGGCGGGCTGCTCGACGTCCCCGGGGTGTTCGTGTTCGGCTCCAACGACTACTTCTCGCCGACCCTGCGCAACCCGATGCGCTACCTGCTGCCCGACGACGGCACCCGGCACACCTACTCGCCGGAGCTGCCCTGGCGCGAGCTGCGGCGACGCGCTCGCCGAGGCCGGGCTGGGCCGACCTGACCAACGCCCAGGCCTCGGTCGAGGTCCGCGGGCTGCGGATCGCCTTCGCCGGTGTCGACGACCCGCACCTCGGCTACGACCGGCTCGACGAGGTCGCCGGACCGGCCGACCCGGACGCCGACCTCCGGCTCGGGGTCGCGCACGCGCCGTACCTGCGGGTGCTGGACCGGTTCGCCGCGGACGGGTACGACGCGGTCCTCGCCGGCCACACCCACGGCGGCCAGGTGTGCCTGCCGGGCTTCGGCGCGCTGACCACCAACTGCGACCTCGAACCGGAGCGCGCCAAGGGCCTGCACCGGCACCCGGCGGCCTCGCGACCCGGCGATCCGGGGTCGGCATGGCTGCACGTGTCGGCCGGCCTGGGCACCAGCCCGTACGCCCGGATCCGGGTCGCGTGCCGCCCGGAGGCGACCCTGCTGACCCTGGTTGCGACCAACTCCTGATCCGATTTCGGGAGGCCGGAGGTGCTCGGGTATGGTTTCCCCCGGTCCGCTCCAGCGGGCCGTTCGGGCTGTGGCGCAGCTTGGTAGCGCGCTTCGTTCGGGACGAAGAGGCCGCAGGTTCAAATCCTGTCAGCCCGACCATCGAAGGGTCTGGATCCGCATCGCGGGTCCGGGCCCTTCTTCGGTTTGCGGGCCGGTCCGCGGTGGCAGACTCGGTTCATGTCCGAAGGGTCCGAACCGGAGCGGCCGTCGCTCGAGCTGCCCAAGCTGGGCTGGCGACGGCAGCGGACGGCGGTCGCCGACCCCGCTGAGCCGGTCGAGCCGGTCGAGCCGGTCGAGCCGGTCGAGCACGTCGAGACCGCACCGGAGCCCAAGCGTCGGCGCCGTCCGCCCCGGCTGCCGCGTCCGGGCGGGATGCTCGCCGCGGCGCTCACCGGCGTCGTGGTCGGCCTCGGGATCGTCGGGCTGACCTGGGCCTCGCTGCGCGGCTGCGAGGCGGTGCAGGGCACGTCGTCGTGCGGCGACGTGGGCTACCTGATGCTCAGCGCGATCCTGGTCGCGATGGTCGTGGTCGGCGCGCTGCTGCTGCGCGCTGGCCCAGGTGCCCGAGCCGGGCAGCACCAGCTTCCTCGCCGTCGGGCTCACCGCCGTCGTCGCGCTGCTGTTCCTGGTCGACTCCCTGATGGCCGCGCGATGATCGTGGTCATCCCGCTGCTCTGCGCCGGCGTCGTTCGCCGGCCGCGCACTGGGTGACCCGCACCTTCATCGAGCCCGCCGAACGCGACTAGCGCGAGCGCGAGCAGCTCCGCGATCTGCACGGTGTTGAGCGCCGCACCCTTGCGCAGGTTGTCGTTGGAGATGAACAGCGCCAGCCCGCGGTCGCCGTCGACGCCCGGGTCCTGACGGAGCCGGCCGACGTACGACGGGTCCTTGCCGGCCGCCTGCAGCGGGTTCGGGACGTCGCTGAGCTCGACGCCCGGGAGCGCCCGCCAGCAGCTCGGCGCGCACGCGCCGGCGGTCAGCGCCCGCTCGAACTCGGCGTTGATCGCGAGCGAGTGGCCGGTGAAGACCGGCACCCGCACGCAGATGCCGGACACCTTGAGGTCCGGGAGGCCGAGGATCTTGCGGGACTCGTTGCGGAGCTTCTGCTCCTCGTCGGTCTCGTTGAGACCGTCGTCGACGATCGAGCCGGCCATCGGCAGCACGTTGTAGGCGATGGTCCGGACGTACTTCTCCGGCTCGGGGAACGCGACCGCCTCGCCGTCGTACGCGAGCTCCTTGGCCTTGTCGCCGGCGGCGGCGACCTGGGTGGCGAGCTCCTCGACGCCGGCGACGCCGGAGCCGGAGACGGCCTGGTAGGTCGACGCGATCAGCCGGACCAGCCCGGCCTCGTCGTGCAGCGGCTTGAGGACCGGCATCGCGGCCATCGTGGTGCAGTTCGGGTTGGCGATGATGCCCTTGCGGGCCTCGGCGATGGCCTCCGGGTTGACCTCGGCGACGACGAGCGGGACGTCGGGGTCCATCCGGAACGCGGACGAGTTGTCGATGACGATCACGCCGGCGTCGGCGAACTTCGGCGCGAGCGCGCGCGAGGTCGAGGCGCCGGCCGAGAAGATCGCGATGTCGAGCCCGGCCGGGTCTGCGGTCGAGGCGTCCTCGACGATGACCTCGCTGCCCGCGAACGGCAGCACCGTGCCGGCGGAGCGGGCGGAGGCGAAGAACCGGATCTCCTCGATCGGGAAGCCCCGCTGCTCGAGGATCTGGCGTACGGCGACGCCGACCTGGCCGGTCGCGCCGACGATGCCGAGTCCGCATGCCGGTCATCGTCCGGTCCCGCCGTAGACGACGGCCTCGACCTCGTCGGCGTCCAGGTCGAACGCCGTGTGGGTGGCCCGGACGGCGTCGTCGACCTGGACCTCGGCGACGACGACCGAGATCCGGATCTCGGAGGTGGAGATCATCTCGATGTTGACGCCGGCCGACGCGAGGGCGGCGAAGAACTTCGCGGTGATGCCCGGGTGGCAGCGCATGCCGGCGCCGATCAGCGAGACCTTGCCGATCTGGTCGTCGTAGAGCAGCTTGTCGTAGCCGACCTCGTCCTGGATCCGGGCCAGCGCGCCCATCGCCGACTGACCGTCGGCGCGGGGCAGCGTGAACGAGATGTCGGTGAGGCCGGTCGCGGCGGCGGAGACGTTCTGGACGACCATGTCGATGTTGACCTCGGTGGCGGCCAGCGCCTCGAAGATGCGCGCCGCCTCACCGACCTTGTCGGGCACGCCGACCACGGTGATCTTGGCCTCGCTGCGGTCGTGCGCGACGCCGGCGATGATCGCCTGCTCCATCTCTTCGTCTCCTGCCTTGCTGTCCGGGATGACCCAGGTGCCTTCCTTCTGCGAGAAGGAGGAGCGCACGTGGATCGGCATGTTGTAGCGGCGGGCGTACTCGACGCACCGCAGGTGCAGGATCTTGGCGCCCGAGGCCGCCATCTCCAGCATCTCCTCGGTGGAGATCCGGTCGAGCTTGCGGGCGGTCGGGACGATCCGCGGGTCGGCGGTGAAGACGCCGTCGACGTCGCTGTAGATCTCGCACACGTCGGCGCCGAGCGCCGCGGCCAGCGCGACGGCCGTGGTGTCGGAGGCGCCGCGACCCGAGGGTGGTGATGTCCTTGGTGTCCTGCGAGACGCCCTGGAAGCCGGCCACGATCGCGATCGCGCCGTCCTGCGATGGCGGCCTCGATCCGGCCGGGCGTGATGTCGATGATCTTCGCCTTGCCGTGCGCGGAGTCGGTGATCACGCCGGCCTGCGAGCCGGTGAACGACTGGGCCTTGTGGCCGAGCGCCGCGATCGCCATCGCGACCAGCGCCATCGAGATCCGCTCGCCGGCGGTGAGCAGCATGTCGAGCTCGCGCGGCGGCGGCAGCGGCGTCACCTGCTCGGCGAGGTCGCGCAGCTCGTCGGTGTAGTCGCCCATCGCGGACACGACCACGACGACGTCGTTGCCGGCCTTGCGGGTGTTGACGATGCGCTGCGCGACCCGCTTGATGCCGTCGGCGTCCGCGACCGACGATCCGCCGTACTTCTGGACGACAATGCCCACCGTTTGATCCCTCGTTGCTCGACTCACTCCGAGGTGCCGAGTCTACCGAGGCTGGGATGTCCTCAGACTCGAGCATCTCATCGGCGGCGGCGAGCTGCTCGTCCTCGTCGGCGATCTCGGCGTCGAGCCGGTCGTGGGCGACGACCGAGAGCAGCGCGTTGAGCGCGGCGCCGGCCAGGTTGCCCCACGAGGCGACGTAGGAGAACTGCCACCACCACAGCGCCTCGTAGACGTTGCCGAGCCGGTAGTGGCGCAGCCCGTTCTCGAGGTCGGTCGCGATGCTGGTGAGGTCGTCGGACAGCTGGCTCTCGACGATCTCGGGCACGTAGGGGTCGAACACGTAGCTGTAGGTGTCGACCGAGTCGAGCATCTCGGCCAGCCGCAGCCGCATCTCGTCGAGGTCGGGCTCGGGGCCGACGTCGGGCTGGTACGCAGCGTCGGCGTGAAGTCGCGCTGCGCGCCCAGCCGGGCGCCGGCCAGCAGCACCTGGCTGATCTCGAGCAGCAGCAGCGAGATCGCCCGGCCACCGTCGGCCTCGCGGGCGACGGCCTTCAGCGCGATCAGGAAGCTCTCGACCTGGTCGGCGATCTGCTGCGCGAACTCCTCGGTCTCGGGGTCGAGCCGGATCGGTTCGGTGGTCTCAGTCATCTGCTGATCGCCTTCCTGCGAACGCGCGGCCCAGGGTCACTTCGTCGGCGTACTCGAGGTCGCCTCCTACCGGGAGTCCACTCGCCAAACGCGTCACGCGCAACCCGAGCGGCCTGAGCATCCGGGTGAGGTACGTCGCGGTCGCCTCGCCCTCGAGGTTCGGGTCGGTCGCGAGGATCACCTCGGTGATGGCTCCGTCGGACAGCCGGACCATCAGCTCGCGGATCCGCAGCTGGTCGGGCCCGATGCCGTCGATCGGCGAGATCGCGCCGCCGAGCACGTGGTAGCGGCCGCGGAACTCACGGGTCCGCTCGATCGCGACGACGTCCTTGTACTCCTCGACCACGCACAGCATGCGCGGGGTCGCGGCGCGGGTCCCGGCAGATGCGGCACTGCTCGTCCTCGGAGACGTTGAAGCAGATGGTGCAGAACTTCACCTTGGCCTTGACCTCGAGCAGCACGTCGGCGAGCCGGCGTACGTCGGTGGGGTCGGCCTGCAGCAGGTGGAACGCGATCCGCTGCGCGCTCTTGGGACCGACGCCCGGCAGCCTGCCGAGCTCGTCGATCAGGTCCTGGACGATGCCTTCGTACAAGTGCCGGTCCGCTAGAAGCCGAGCTGGCCGGGCATGCCCGGCAGCCCCTCGGCGCCGCCCGCGAGCGGGCCGAGCGCCTCACTGGCGAGCGCGTCGGCCTGGGCCTTCGCGTCGCGGTAGGCCGCGACGATCATGTCGGCGAGGTCGGCGAGGTCGTCGGGGTCGCTGCCGTCGAAGCCGCCGGCCTTGATCTCGACGCCCACCAGCTCGCCGACGCCGTTGACCTTCGCGGTCACGGCGCCACCGGCGACGGTGCCGTCGACCACGGTCTCGGCCAGCCGCTGCTGCGCGCTCTGCAGCTGCTCCTGCATCTGCTGGGCCTGCTGGAGCAGCGCGTTCATGTCGAAGCCTCCGCCGCCGAGCGCCTCGAAGGGGTTCTGGGTCATCGGATCGCCACCTCTCGGTCGTGGTCGTCACTGGGTGCTGGATCTCCTCGATCATCTGGGCGCCGAGCTCGCGCTTGAGCAGCTCGGCGGTGCTCATGCCCTGGTGCTCGGCGTCGAGGTCGTCGGGGTGGGCGTCGGCGTCGGCCGCCGCCCAGTCGGGTCCGCGCTCGCCCGGCGCCTGGTCGGCTCCGCGGGTCTGCTGGATCGCCTCACGGGCGGCGGCGATCGACTCGGGGTCGACCGCAGGCTCCGTCGCCACCGGCTCCGGCGCGGCGGGTTCGGGCTGCCGGTGCGGGCTCGGGAACGGCGGCGCCGGGTGACCGTGGGCGTGCCCTCGGCCTTGGCGCCCGGGTCGACGATCGTCTCGATCCGCCAGGTCGCGCCGACCACGTCGATCGCCGCCTGGCGGACCACCTCGTCGCACCCGCCGTTCACGAACGACTCGCGGGCGCCGGCGTTCGCGAAGCCGAGCGTCAGGGTCTTCCCGTCGACCGCGACCACCTGGCAGTTCTGGGTGAGGTGCATCCAGGCCACCCGGCGCCGGAGCTTGGTCGCGTCGACGATGTCGGGCCAGAGCCGGCGTACGTCGACCAGGGTCAGCGCGCCGGCGGGCGGGCGCGGCGCCGGCTCGGGCCGGGGCGACCGGCTCGGGCTCGGGCTCGACGGCTCGGCCGGGCTCGGGCTCGGCGGCGCGGGCGGCGCGACCGGCTCGGGCCGCTCGGCGGCCGGGTCGGGTGCGGCCGGCCGGCTCGGCGCGCGGGGCCGGGCGGTCCTGGGCGGGCGGCGCCGGGGCCGGCACGGTCGGGGTGGGCGTGCCGGTGATGGTGAGCCGCTTCTCGAGCCGGTCGAGGCGGGCCAGGACGCCGTCGGTCGCGTGGTCGGCGCCGGGCAGCAGGATCCGCGCGCAGAGCAGCTCCAGCAGCAGCCGGGGCGCGGTGGCGCCGCGCATCTCGGTCAGCCCGGTGGCCGCGATGTCGGCGGCCCGGCTGAGCTCGGCGGAGCCGAACCGGGCGGCCTGGGCGACCAGCCGCTCGCCCTGGTCCTCGGAGACGTCGATCAGGCCGGTCGCCGGGGCGTCCGGGACGGCGGCGACGATCACCAGGTCGCGCAGCCGGCGCAGCAGGTCCTCGGTGAAGCGGCGCGGGTCCTGGCCGGTCTCGACGACCTTGTCGACCACGCCGAACACCGCCGCGCCGTCGCCGGCCGCGAACGCGTCGACGACCTCGTCGAGCAGGGTGTCGGGCGTGTAGCCGAGCAGCCCGGTCGCGAGCTCGTGGGTGACGCCCTGCGGACCGGCGCCGCCGAGCAGCTGGTCGAGCACCGACAGCGTGTCGCGGGCCGAGCCGGCGCCCGCACGCACCACCAGCGGCAGCGCCGCCGGGTCGATCGTGACGCCCTCCTTCTCGCACAGCTCGGCGAGGTACGACGAGAGCAGCCGCGGCGGGATCAGCCGGAACGGGTAGTGGTGGGTGCGCGACCGGATCGTCGGGATCACCTTGTCGGGCTCGGTGGTCGCGAAGATGAAGCGCAGGTGCGGCGGCGGCTCCTCGACGAGCTTGAGCAGCGCGTTGAAGCCCTGCGGGCTCACCATGTGCGCCTCGTCGATGATGTAGACCTTGTACTTGCTGCGCACCGGCGCGAAGAACGCCTTCTCGCGCAGGTCGCGGGCGTCGTCGACACCGCCGTGCGAGGCGGCGTCGATCTCGATGACGTCGATCGAGCCGGGCCCGCCGCGGGCCAGGTCGCGGCAGCTCTCGCACTCGCCGCACGGGTCGGCGACCGGCGCCTGCTCGCAGTTGAGCGCCCGGGCCAGGATCCGGGCCGAGGTCGTCTTGCCGCAGCCGCGGGGGCCGGAGAACAGGTAGGCGTGGTTCACCCGGTTGTTGGCCAGCGCGGCCCGCAACGGCTCGGTGACGTGGTCCTGACCGATGACCTCGGCGAACGTCTCAGGCCGGTAGCGGCGGTACAGCGCGAGGGGTGACTCCACGCATGAACCCTAACCACCCGCTCCGACAGTCGGTAGGCGGGCGGCACTCGGCCGTTCCGCTGAGCCGACTGGGCTTCGAGACGGGTCGCGCCTGACCTCGCTCCGCTCGGTCCGACGCCGAGCCCTCCTCAACCTCCCGCCCTGGTCGACGCCTTCGCAAGCTCAGGCGTCGGGGCGTGAAAAGGCCCCCCGCGCACCCGACAGAGCTCGCTTACCCTTGCTGCCTTCCGGCCCTGGGGGAGTTGGGCGAGATGCCGCCACACGGGGGGTTGGCCCGAGTCTAGGTGAGGGCCTCGGAGCACACCAAGACGGCCCGGGACCGGCGGCGCCCAGGACCCGGGCGATTTCGCGACCGTGGCGAGGGACCGGTACGCTCCTCCGCGGAGGATTCGCCTAGTGGCCTATGGCGCTCGCTTGGAAAGCGGGTTGGGTTAATAGCCCTCAGGGGTTCGAATCCCCTATCCTCCGCCACTCGAACGGCGCCGCACCTACGTGCAGGCGCCGTTCGTTCATTTCTGGCGGGTTGGGTCAATAGCGCTCCCACATCAGGGGAGTTCGAATCCCCTATCCTCCGCCACTCGAACGGCGCCGCACCTACGTGCAGGCGCCGTTCGTTCATTTCTGGCGGGTTGGGTCAATAGCGCTCCCACATCAGGGGAGTTCGAATCCCCTATCCTCCGCCACTCGAACGGCGCCGCACCTACGTGCAGGCGCCGTTCGTTCATTTCTGGCGGGTTGGGTCAATAGCGCTCCCACATCAGGGGAGTTCGAATCCCCTATCCTCCGCCACTCGAACGGCGCCGCACCTACGTGCAGGCGCCGTTCGTTCATTTCTGGCGGGTTGGGTCAATAGCGCTCCCACATCAGGGGAGTTCGAATCCCCTATCCTCCGCCACCGATTCGGCGCCGCACTAGTGCGGCGCCGTTTCGCATTCAGGACGAGCTGCGCCGCCGGGCCAGCACCGGCCGCAGCAACAGGCGACGACCAGCACGCCGCCGCCGATCAGGCCCCACCAGACGGCGTCCTCGCGGGTCTCGGCCAGCAGGTCGCTGTCCGGGACGGGAGCGGTCGCCGGCGAGGTGTCCCGGGCGGCCGCGACGGTCCGCTCCACCTCGCCGTTGCGGCCCGGGTCGAGCGGGCGGGTCAGCGCCTCGTGCAGCTGCACCACGCCGGCGCCGGTGAGCGGGGTCCGGTCGTCGGGGGTGCCGTTCGCGGTGTTCAGCAGCCGAGCCACGACCTGCTCGTCGGTGTCCTTCGGATACATCTGCCACAGCAGCGCCAGCATCCCGCTCACCTCGGCCGCAGCCCACGACGTCGCGAGCGGCTCGATCACGCAGGGCCGCCCGTCGAGGCCGTACGACACCGCGTCGTGGGTGGGTACGGCGACGCTGGTGTGGCTGTTCTTCACGACGAGCGGCGTGACATCGGCGGCGCCGGAGCCGTCGGCCGTCGAGCTCGCGCTGACCACGTCGTCGTACCCGGTCGGGTAGAGGACGGTGGCGGCGTCCTCGCCCGGCCCGGCGGTGTCGTCGGCGAAGTCCTCGTCGAACGGCTCGCCCTCCTTCGGGCGGTTGCCGGAGGCCGCGACCAGCACGACATCGGCCTGCCGCACCGCCCGGACCGCGCGCTTCAAGGCGGGAGACGGGTCGGTCGCGAGCGAGACGTTCGCGATCCGGATGTTGAGGTCGCCGGCGTTCCGCGCCACCCAGCGCAGCCCCGCGGCGAGCCGATCCGGGGTGAGCAGGTCGCCGCTGTCGGTGTCGATGTCGTCGTAGACCCGGACGTCGACGATCTCCGCGTCCGGCGCGATCCCGACCGGCCGGCCGTCGTCGCGCGGGTCACCGGCGATCAGCCCGGCCACCGCGGTGCCGTGGTAGTAGGTGACCGCCGCGCTGCCGGTGATCCCCGTCGTGCGTGCGGCGACCGGGATCGCCGGCCCGATCACCCCCGAGTCGAGCACGGCCACCCGCACCGGCCTCCGGCTGGGCGGCGCCTCGCGCTCCACGAGCTGCTGCGCGGCGCGGACGTCGAGCTGCTCCAGCGGCAGGCTGTCCAGCGTGACCTGGTCCGGCGCGCCATCGGCGACCACGCCGTCGCAGAGCGGGTTCACCGCCGCCGCGGGCGAGGCCACCGCGACGACCCCCAGCCCAGCGCCGAGCACGCCGCCGAGCAGCGCAAGGGTCACTCGCACGCCGGCTCGCTCGCATCGGTCGGCGGCTGGAGCGCCGCGTCCTCGGAGAGGTTCACGCCGCACCGGAACAGCTCGATCCAGGTGTCCGGCACGACCGGCACGGCGACGTCGGCGTACCCGAGCTGCGCCGCGGTCTCCGGCCCGACCAGCGGGTTGGCCCGGCCCTTCGCGTCGATGAGGTACGGCGACGCGCCGGTCGCCACGCCGGACCAACCGCCCGAGAGCACGTACGCACCGCGGCCCGGGTCGACGATCTGGTCCTTCTCCTCCGCGGTCAGGGTGCCGACCGCCGCGGCGTCGCCGGGGCTGACCAGCTGCGCGACCGGCGCCTCGCCCTGGCCCGCGGTCAGCTGCGCGCACGGCTCGGATCCGAGCGGGTCTGGCAGGGCGAGCGGCCAGCGGGCCTCGCTCAGGGCGGTGCTGTCGCCGCGGCCCACGCTGGGCGCGCTCTCGACCTCGATCGGTTCGACCAGCTCGTCGTTCGGCAGCACGACGTTGAGGTAGACCCGCGCGGCGAAGTCCTCGAGCTCGACCGGTCCGCTCTGGGTGACGAGGAGGTACTCCCCGTCCTCGGTCTCGAGCAGGTCGCCGACCACGGCGTCGGCGGCGTCGCCCGGCAGCACGTCGTCCGGCGACTCGCCGAACCCCTCGAGCCGGAAGCTGTCGAAGTCGAGCGGGGCGCCGACGGGGAACAGGTTGATCCACTCGCGCGGGACCTGCACCGCGACGTTGGTGGGCTGGAGCTGCAGCTGCGACAGCAGGTTGTCGGTCTGGTCGATGCCCGGCGCCTTCTGCTGCGGCACCGGGAAGACGTAGGAGCCGCCCTCGCCGGGCCCGGCCGGGTCGGACTGGACGACGACGAAGTACTGCCCGTCGTTGACCACGGTGATGCCGGCGTTCGGCGCGGGCATGACGTCGGGCGTATCGGAGACCTGCACCCGGATGCCGCGCTGGTCGGCGGTGCACGCGGTCCAGCCGCTGTCGATGAGCAGCGAGGACGTGGGCACGCTCGCCGGGGCGCCGAGGATCCCGACGTCGTCGCCGATCCGCTGCTCGTCGATGGTGTCCTGCGAGATCAGCATCGGCTCGACGTCGGGGCCGAGGATCAGCGACGCGGAGGTGATGTTGATGACCGGCCGCAGCTCGATCCCCGACTCCCCGTCCACCTCGCCGTCCGCGTCGGGAAGGATGACGTAGGCCTGCCCGGTGTCCTTGGAGACGATCAGGCCGTGCTGGGTCCAGTCGTCGGGCGTGCGTGGCGCGAAGACGCCGGCGATCGGCCGCCCCGGCGGCCAGGAGTACGGCGAGCGCGAGGCCGCCGACGATGGTCCGGCCGGGTCGGGCGGGCTCGACCTCGCGGCCACCAGGCGCGCCGGAGACGAACGCCGTGACCAGCCGGCGTCGGCTGAACGAGTAGGCCTCGACGAGGTCCTTCTTGGTGGCCATGGCCTATGCCATCAACCGCGGATCGAGGAGAAGAGCCCGACCGCGACGACGAGCAGGGGCAGCAGCGCGAGCAGCGCGACGCTCTCGGCGACGTCACCGAGGCGGCCGCGGCGTACCGACGGCGTCGACGGGAGCATGGTCAGCGCGAGCAGGGCGGCGCCGGAGCCGGCGAGCACGACCGCGACCGTCGGTCGCCAGTCGGGGTGCAGCCAGAGCGTCGAGACGGCGACCGAAGCGAGGCCGAGGATGCCGGAGACCAGGCCGACGAGGACCTCGGTGCCGGTGCGGTACTGCCGGGTCCGCAGCATCACGACCAGGCAGCACAGCACCGCGAGCACGGCGCCGGTCACGCCGAGCGACACCGCGAGCGGTGCGACCAGCACCAGCAGCAGGCCGACGGTCGCGGTGACCGCGACCAGGATCTCGTGGGCGACCCGGGCGTCGGCGCCGACCCGCGCCGGGTCGATCTCGCGCGGCTCGGCGGTGATGTCGGCGGCGGTGTAGAGCTGGTCGACCGAGGTGCTCGGTGACCCCGAGCGCCAGCCACGGGAAGACGCTGCCCGCCATCACGACCAGCACCAGCGCGATGGTCAGCACGACCGCGGGGTCGAACTCCGCGGCCTGCATGACCAGCCCGGTGGCCAGGAAGATCGCGCCCACCACCACGGGCGGGATGACCAGCGCCCGGCCCTCGCCGAGCCCGACCAGGCAGATCAGTCCGGCGGCCATCGCGCCGCCACCGGCGGCGGCGACCGGCAGGCCGAAGAAGCGGGTCGCTCGGTGACCAGCATCAGGCCGGACGACGGCGGCGTACAGCGCACCGGTCCAGGCGACGGCGACCGCGGCCTCCGGCTCACGCTGGGCGCGGGAGAGCACGATCGCGCCGGTGACCAGCGCGACGCTGACCACGACCGCGGCGATCGCCGGCCAGCAGCGAGCCGCGCTGGATCAGCAGCGCGACCGCACCGAGCGCCATCAGCAGGCCGGCGGCGCAGAGAGCGGTACGGCGCCCGGAGGCGGGCTCCCACGGGCAGCAGGTCGTGCTCGACGACGTCGGTCATCGCCTCGACCACGTCGTCGTAGACACGGGGCGGCTGGTCGTCGACGCCGGCGGCGACGGTGATCAGGCCGCCGTCCTCGACGCCCTGGAGGATCAGGCCGGCGTCGGCGGCGAGCTGACGGCCGTCGGCGGTGACCAGGCGGTAGCCGCCGTACACGGTCGCCGGGTCGAGCAGGCCGACGCTGCGGGCCAGCTCCGGCACCAGCTCGGCGACCGGGACGGCGCCGGGGAGGACCAGGTCGACGCGGCGGGTGCCGGACGCGACCGTGACCCGCAGCAGCCCGGAGGCGCTCACGGTTGCCTGGCTCATGTCCCTCCCCGCTGGGTTCCTCGTTCGTCGTCGCGAAGGGGCCGGCGCCCGGCGCCGACCCCTCCTGCGACGTGCCGTGGGTCAGATCTCGAACGACGCCGCACCGCGCGCGTCGGCGGCGCGGTACTCGGCGTTCGAGCTGCACTACGGCGGTGCTGGTCTCGCCGAGCAGGGTCTTCATCTCCTGCATCGCGGTGTCCCACTTGGCCTTGGCGACGACGTAGGACTGCTGGGCGTTACCGGTCCAGTCGCTGCGCAGCGGCGCAAGC
Organism: uncultured Actinomycetota bacterium; assembly: GCA_963716655.1. Classification (GTDB taxonomy): domain Bacteria; phylum Actinomycetota; class Actinomycetes; order Propionibacteriales; family Nocardioidaceae; genus Nocardioides. The sequence goes on from CAVQTV010000004.1 coordinate 575,756, forward strand.
TCCGACTCGAGCCGGTTGAGGCGGTCGTCGATCTGCTTGACCGCGCGGGCCAGGTCGTCGGCCGCGGTGTCGAGTCCGGCGTGGTTGACGCGAAGTCCGTCGATGGTCATGTCAGTCACTCCTCAGTTCCTCAGCCGAGCCGGGACGCGTAGCTGTTGAAGGTCGACGACTGGCTCTCGTCGGTGCTGACGTTGTCCGCTCGGTCGAGGTCAGCGACGCCTCGAACTCGTTGAGGGCGTTGGTGATGATCTTCTGCTTCTCGGTCCAGGCCAGGTGCAGCGCCGAAGAACGCGGAGCCTCCGGCGCCGGCCCAGCGGCCCTGGAGGCCCTGGATCTGGCTGGAGAGCGCGTTGCTCATGTTGTCGAAGTCTGCCTTCGCTTCGGCCACGAGGCCGGCGGCGCGGGTGAGTGTGCCCTGAGCCCTGTCCCATCTCCGGTGCGCCCTGCGACATGTCGCCAACTCCTTCCCCCGTGGCGGCCGGTCGCCGCTCGAGAATCTCGATCTATGTATGGCGATCCGGGTCGGTGTCGGCCCGAGCCGGACAGTGGGTCGATTACCCGAGGCCCCCTGCGCTAAACCTCAAGACGCTCGAGTTCCCACAGGCTCGCCAGCTCCCACAGCTCCCGGAACCAGCCGACCGCCACGACGAGCGACGCGAGCGCGCAGCGCGACGCTGAGCCCCTCGGCCACCTCGGCCCGGCGCGACCACCACGCGGAGCGCCAGCCCCGGCCGATCGCGACCGCGGCCACCAGGACGGCCACCGCCAGCGCGACGGCGCCGAGGACGACCCACCGCAGCGCATCGCCGGGCGTCGCGTCGAGGAGCACGACGAGCAGCGCGGCCCAGCAGCCGAGGCCCGCGGTGCGCAGCAGCACCCGGGCCGCGGTGTGCCGGTAGCTGCGTGCCGCGAGCAGCAGCCCGGCGCCGGCGAAGCCGACCAGGCAGCGGGCGCCGATCCGGTCGATCGGCAAGGTAGCCGTGCTCAGCAGCAGCGGCGCACTGAGCACGGCTACGACGAGGACCGCCGTACTGGCGGCTGTCACGAGCCGGGTGCCCCGGGTCGCGACGATCCCGATCGCGTCGATCGGGACGACGGAGCGGCCGCGCTTGCCGGTCGGCCGCTCGCGGGCCGACCACGCGGTGACCGCGAGCCGTTCGAGGTCGATGAGGTACTGGTCCGGAACGTCGACCGCCAGGCCGGGCACGAACCGGACGGCGAGCAGCGCGCCGACCAGCAGCAGCGACCAGGCCATCCGCGGCGGCGCATCCGCCAGCGCGCACAGGCCGGTGAGCGCGAAGATCGCGGCGCCGGCGATGATCCAGACCCGCAGCGCCTCCTCGGCCCGCGGGGCGAGGGCGCGCCCGACCGCGGCGGCCAGCGCCGCCGCCAGGGCGCTGACGCCCGAGGACCATCGGCAGCCGCACCGGGTGCGGGTCCCAGACGACGGCGAACGCCGCGGCGGCCGCGAACGCCGGCGCGGCGACCACCCGGTGCGGTGCGAACCGGCCGACCGGCAGCACGCCGATGGCGGTCGCGAGGAGGAGCAGCCAGACGGTCGTCGTACGCAGGTCGTCGGAGCCCGTGCGGGCGCACCAGCCGGCCAGCGCGGCGGTCGCCGCAGCGACGGAGAACCAGAGGGCGGACAGGGCTCCCGGCCGCCCGGGCCGGTGCGGCTCCTGCTGCGGTCGAGTGCGTACGCCGGGGACCGGCGTGACCCCCGTGGTCGCGACGAGCAGGTCCCCGGCGCCGACGCCCGCCCGGTGCAGCGGCGTGTCCGGCGGGGATCGGCGCGCCGAGGCGGGTGTGCAGCTCGGGCACGGCGGCCAGCCCGGCGCGCCGGGCGTACTCCTCCGCGACGTCGGCGGCAGACCGCGCTGGCCGGCACGACCAGGTCGAGGACGCCCGCCGGGCCGTGGACGGAGAGCGCGAGGATGTCCGCGGGTGCGTGCGTGCCGGCCACGCGCACACCCTCCCCGGATTTCGGATGCGTCAACCCCGCTCAAGCGGGGTATCCCACTGCTGGACGGGTTGGACAATGGGGACGGGACCTTCGTGACTACGACGCTTCGCGGCACGCGGCTGGACGCACCGGAGATGCCGACCGGGCAGATCGTGCTCCAGCCGCCGCCCCAGATCGAGCCCAACGAGGGCGCGAGCGGCGTGCTGATGAACGCGATCCCGATGCTGGGCAGCCTCGGGTCGATCGTGCTGGTGGCGACGATGGGCCGCTCCACCGGCGGCCGCGGCGTTCCTCGCGGCGGGCATGTTCCTGTTCGCGACCCTCGGCTTCGTCATCGTGCAGATCGACCGGCAGCGCAAGCAGCGCGCGCAGCAGGTGACCGGCTCCCGCACGGAGTACCTCCGCTACCTCGCCAACGTCCGCAAGGTCGCCCGCGAGGCCGCCGACCAGCAGCGCCGGGCGCTGACCTGGCACCACCCCGACCCGGCCTCGCTGCCCGCGCTCGCCGACGAGCGGTCCCGGGTGTGGGAGCACGGCACGTCCGACCCGAACTTCCTGCACGTCCGGTACGGCCTGTGCGCGCAGCCGCTCTCGCTGGAGCTGGTGCCACCGGAGAGCACTCCCATCGACCAGGTCGACCCGGCCGCCGCCTCGGCGCTGCACCGGCTGCTCGTCGTGCACCGGCTCCAGCCCGACCTGCCCGCCTCCATCGACCTGCGCGCCTTCGACCGGATCGAGGTGTGCGGCCCCGAGGAGCCGGCCCGCTCGCTGGCGCGGTCGCTGATCTGCTCGGCGACCGCGTTCCACTCCCCCGACCAGCTCGTCGTCGCGGTGCTCTCCTCCGAGCAGCACCTCGCCCAGCTGGGACTGGGTGAAGTGGCTGCCGCACGCGCAGAGCGCCCAGCAGTCCGACGCCGTCGGACCGATGCGGATGGTGTCCACCTCGCTGGACGACCTGGCCACCCTGCTCCCGCCGGACCTCGGCGAGCGGCCCCGGTTCGGCGCCGACGAGCGGCCGGCGACCCCGCACCTGCTGCTGGTGATCGACGGCGGCGAGCTGCCGCCCGGCAACCACGTCGTACCCCCCGACGGCCTGCACGGCGTCACCCTGCTCGACCTGCCCGCGCGGTGGGACGAGCTGGAGGACGCAACGCGGCTGCGGATCCAGTTCGAGCGGCGAGCCCGCCGACGACGGCCGCTACCCGGTGCTCGCGCTGCGGCTGCGCGAGGAGCCGATCCAGGCCCGCGCCGACCAGTGCAGCGCCGCCACCGCGGAGGCGTTCGCCCGGCGGCTGACCCCGCTGCACACGATCTCGACCGGCGTCGTCGAGCCGGGCACCGGCGAGATCGCCGGTCCGACCGACTTCATGGAGCTGCTCGCGCTCGGCGACGTGCACTCGTTCGACCCGAGCGCGCGCCTGGCGGCCGCGGCCGGCGCGCGACCGGCTGCGGGTGCCGATCGGGCTCGGCGAGGGCGGCTCGGTCGTGCACCTCGACATCAAGGAGTCCGCCCAGCAGGGCATGGGCCCGCACGGCCTGGTGATCGGCGCGACCGGCTCCGGCAAGTCGGAGTTCCTGCGCACCCTCGTGCTCGGGCTCGCGATGACCCACTCCCCCGAGCAGCTGAACATGGTGCTCGTCGACTTCAAGGGCGGCGCGACGTTCGCCGGCATGTCCGAGATGCCGCACGTCTCCGCGGTGATCACCAACCTGGCCCAGGAGCTCACCCTGGTCGACCGCATGCAGGACGCGCTGTCCGGCGAGATGGTGCGCCGCCAGGAGCTGCTGCGCGAGGCCGGCAACTTCGCCTCGATCCGCGACTACGAGAAGGCCCGGGTCGTCCGGCGAGGACCTCGCCCCGATGCCGTCGCTGTTCATCGTGGTCGACGAGTTCTCCGAGATGCTGTCGGCGAAGCCGGAGTTCATCGACCTGTTCGTCGCGATCGGCCGGCTCGGCCGCTCGCTCGGGCTGCACCTGCTGCTCGCGTCGCAGCGCCTGGAGGAGGGCCGGCTGCGCGGGCTCGAGTCGCACCTGTCCTACCGGGTCGGCCTGCGCACGTTCAGCGCCGCCGAGTCCCGCTCGGTCCTCGGCGTCCCGGACGCCTACGAGCTCCCGGCCGACCCCGGGCTCGGCTACCTCAAGCCGGACCCGTCGACGATGCTGCGCTTCAAGGCCGCGTACGTGTCCGGCCCGCCGTCCGGACGGGTGCGGGTACGACGCGACGAGGGCGGCCACCTGCAGGGCATCCTGCCGTTCACGATCTCGGAGGTGCTCGCCCTCGACGTGCCCGAGCCGGAGCCGGAGCCGGTCGTCGTCGAGCAGCCCGGCGACCAGGAGTCGCTGCTCAGCATCGCTGTCCGGCACATGACCGGGCAGGGCCCGGCCGCGCACCAGGTCTGGCTGCCGCCGCTCGACGCCCCCGACACACTCGACCGACCTGATGGCCGACCTCACCGACGACGCGCAGCTCGGCCTGGTGTCGCCGCAGTGGCGCGCACTCGGCGGCCTCGTCGTCCCGCTCGGCACCGTCGACCGGCCGCGCGAGCAGCGCCGCGACACGCTGACGGTCGACCTCAGCGGCGTCCGGCGGCCACGTCGCCGTCGTCGGCGGCCCGCGCAGCGGCAAGAGCACGCTGCTGCGCACCATCGTCGCGAGCCTGTCGCTGACGACGACGCCGCAGGAGTCGCAGTTCTTCGTGCTCGACTTCGGCGGCGGCACGTTCGTCGCCGTTCGTCGACCTGCCGCACGTCGCCGGCGTCGGCACCCGCTCCGAGCCCGACGTCGTACGCCGGATCGTCGCCGAGGTGCGCGGCATCGTCGACCGCCGCGAGGCGTACTTCCGCGCGAACGGCATCGACTCGATCGAGACCTACCGGTCCCGCCGGGCGGCCGGCCGAGTCGACGACGGGTACGGCGACGTGTTCCTGGTCGTCGACGGCTGGAGCACGCTGCGCGCCGACTTCGACGACCTCGAGGTCGAGATCCAGCAGCTCGCCACCCGGGGCCTCACCTTCGGCCTGCACGTCGTCGTCGGCGCGGCCCGCTGGGCGGACTTCCGGGCCGCGATGCGCGACCTGTTCGGCACCCGGCTCGAGCTGCGGCTCGGCGACCCGATGGACTCCGAGATCGACCGCAAGGTCGCGGCGCTGGTGCCGACCGGCCGGCCCGGGCGCGGGCTGGTGCAGGGCAAGCTGCACTTCCTCGCGGCGCTGCCGCGCATCGACGGCGTCGGCGGACGTCGAGAGCCTCGGCGACGGCGTCGACGACCTGGTCAAGCGGGTCGCCGCCGCCTGGACCGGGCCGACCGGACCGAAGCTGCGGCTGCTGCCCGGAGCGGATCGACCTCGACGAGGTCCGCGCCCTCGGCGCGGAGCCGCGGACGACCGGCGGCTGCTGCTCGGCATCAACGAGCAGGACCTCGGCCCGGTCGGGCTCGACGTCGACGCCGAGCCGCACCTGCTGGTCTTCGGCGACGGGCAGTCCGGCAAGAGCGGCGTGCTGCGCGCCTACGCCCACGAGATCATGCGGACCCGGTCGCCGAAGGAGGCGCAGCTGGTGGTCGTCGACTACCGGCGCTCGCTGCTCGGCGAGGTCCCGGAGGAGTACCTGCTCAACTACCTGACGTCCGCACCCCAGGCGCAGCCCGGCGCTCCGCGAGCTCGCGACGTACCTCGAGTCCCGGATCCCCGGTCCCGACGTCACGCCCGAGCAGCTGCGCAACCGGTCCTGGTGGACCGGCGCCGAGGTGTTCGTGCTCGTCGACGACTACGACCTGGTCGCGACCCAGCAGAGCTCACCGCTCCAGGCGCTGGCGCCGCTGCTCGCCCAGGCCCGCGACGTCGGGCTGCACCTGGTCCTGGCCCGCCGCTCCGGCGGCGCGTCGCGGGCGCTCTACGAGCCGGTCATCCAGTCGCTGCGCGACCTGGCGATGCCCGGGCCTGCTGCTCTCCGGCAGCCCGGACGAGGGGCCGCTGCTCGGCAACCTGAAGCCGCAGCCGGCGGCGCCCGGCCGCGGCCGGCTGGTCACCCGCGACCGCGGCGTCGAGGTCGTGCAGATGGCGTGGCGGGCGCCGACGCTGTGAGCTGCGCCGCGCGGTACGGTGGTCGGTCAGCCGGCCGACGCTCCACTGGACGTGAAGCTTCGTCGCCGGCGAGAGTCATCGGCCGGCGTGAAACTCGCCAGCCTCAGACGTGCGTGTGCTCGCCCGGCCCGTTGACCTTGGTGCCGGGCAGGTCGGCGAGGTTGTAGGTGATCTCGAAGGTACGCCGGTAGCCGGTGTGCGCGACCCGCCAGCCGTCCGGCGTGCGCACGTAGCGGTCGTAGTAGAACGCCGCACCCTCGAGCATGAACTGGAACGCCGGGACGATCACCTTGTCCTGGAGGTACCACCGGGCCGGTGGCGGTGTCGCCGTCGACCTCGATCTCCGGGTGGTGCACCTGGTGCATGGTGAGGAACCCCTCGCCGAGGTTCTCCTTCATGTAGGCCACCAGCGCGGCCCGGTCCTCGAAGACCAGGCCGTTGTAGTCGCCGGTCGCCTCGGGGAGGAAGCAGTCGGCGAACTCGTCCCACTGCTTGGTGTCGAGGGTGCGCAGGTAGCGGTACTTGAGCTGGCTGATCTCGGTGATGTCGTCCACAAAACTAGAACGTATTCTAGTTTTGCCCCGCAGGTCACGCAGCAGCGTTGATCTGCTCGTAACGTCGCGTCAATCTCCCGGCGACATCCCACTTGGGCACGATGAATGCAGAAGTCCGCTCCACCCGAGCGGCGGCACGAGAGGGAGGCCGAGATGGCAGACACCAACACGGTCGGGGACCAGATCGATCGAGCCGGTCATCGACCCCGATCGACCGGATCAGCGAGCAGCGGGCCAAGCTGCGGCTGCGGCACGCGCCAGGCGCTCACCGCGCTGATGGACGAGCGCGACGACCTGCGCGGCGTGCACGCCCTGGCCGACTACTTCGACGACGCGGTGCGCTGGTCCGCCTGACCGCCCTTTGTGGGTGAGCCGAGGCTGAGGCACGCGTCGTTATAGTCGCCGCGTGATCTTCAAGCGCGTCGGCGACGGGAGGCCCTATCCCGACCATGGGCTGTCGTCGCGCGCTGGGCCGCGGTCCCGCCGCGACAGGTGCGCCTCGACCAGCTGGTCACCACCAAGGACACCCTCCAGCTCGCCGCGCTGCTCGACGAGGACTCGACGTTCTACGGCGACCTGTTCGCCCACGTCGTGGAGTGGCAGGGCGAGCTACTACCTCGAGGACGGGCTGCACCGCGCGCTGCGCGCCGCCCTGCAGCAGCGCAACGTGCTGCACGCCCGGGTCCACACGATGGAGGGCCTGATGCGCCAGGGCGTGCGGACGGCGATCACCCTCGCCGTGCTCGGCGTCCTGCTCGTCATCGCCGCGGTCTGGGGCTGGTCGGCCGCGACCGACGCCGCTGCCCGGCAAGGTCGACACGCCGATCTGCGTCGAGAACGTCGATCGACCGCCGGCGAGAAGGTCTTCCCGCAGGACGTCACCGTCAGCGTCTACAACGCCGAGCGACCGCGAGGGCCTGGCCGGCCGGACCATGCAGCTGCTGACCGACGCAGGGCTTCGCCGAGGGCACCAGCGGCAACGTGACGGCGGCCGAGGTCGAGGTCGTCCAGATCTGGACGCTCGACCCGGAGAGCCCGGCGGTGCAGCTGGTCGCCAGCCGGCTCGGCGAGGGCGTCGAGATCGAGCGCCGCGACCCGCCCGGGGTCGGCGTGACGGTCGTCGTCGGCGACCGTTTCGAGGACCTGGTCAAGGGCAACCGGGCGGTCGTCGCCGAGACCGACACCGAGATCTGCAGCCCGCCGGTCGCCTGACGTCACGCGGCTACGCGCTCGCTCGCCGAGCCACTGGGCGAGCCGGCCGTGCTCGCTCACCTGGCGCAGCCGCTCCTCGGTCTGCTCCCGCAGCTTGCGGGGCGTGACGACGAGCAGGTCGTCGCCGTGCCGCAGCACGGTACGGCGCTCCGGGACCATCGTCTCGCCGTCGCGGATCACCATCGACACCGACGCCCCGCGCGGCAGCCGGAGCTCGCCGACCTCGACGCCGTGCATGCTGCGACACCGGGCTGATCGTCACCTGGAGCAGGTCGGCGGCGACCCGCTCCAGCGGCGCCGCCTCCATCTCCAGGCCGCGCGGCTCGGAGCGCCGGGCCACCTTGAGGACGCGCGCGACCGCGGGCAGGGTCGGCCCGGTCAGCAGCGTGTAGATCACGACCATCACGAACACGATGTCGAAGAGCTCGCGCCGAGTCGTCGACCCCCTCGGCCAGCGGGATCGTCGTCGAGCACGATCGGCACCGCGCCGCGCAGCCCGGCCCAGGAGATGAAGGCCAGCTCGCGCCAGGGCATCGGCTGGACGACCGAGCTGATCAGCACCGAGAGCGGTCGCGCGACCAGGGTGAGGATCAGGCCGGCGCCGATCGCCAGGACCGACGGTGTCCACGCGTGATCCGGCCCGGCGAGAGCAGCAGGCCGAGCATCACGAACAGCCCGATCTGGGCCAGCCAGGCGACGCCCTCGGCGAAGGAGCGGGTGGCCGCCCGGTGCGGGAGCTCCATGTTGCCGAGCACCAGCGCGGCGACGTACACGGCCGCGAAGCCGGAGCGCGTGGACGAACGTCGCGAGGCCGTACGCCAGGAACGTCGAGGGTCAGGACCGCCAGCGGGTAGAGGCCGGACGACGGCAGCGCGGCCCGGCGCATCACCCAGGCGCCGCCGAAGCCCGACCGCCAGCCCGATCGCGGTGCCGGCGACCAGCTCGTAGCCGATGATCCCGAGCGATGGCGAGCAGGCCGTGCTCGTCGACGGCCCCGGTCGACACCAGCGTCACCAGGACGACGGTCGGGGCGTCGTTGAGACCGGACTCGGCCTCGAGCGCGCCGGTCAGCCGCTTGGGCAGCGGCACCACGCGCAGCACCGAGAACACCGCGGCCGCGTCGGTCGGTGAGGTCACCGCGCCGAGCAGCACCGCGAGCTCCCACGGGCAGCCCGAGCAGGTAGTGGGCGCCGACGGCGACCACGCCGACCGACACCGCGACGCCGACGGTGGCCAGCGAGACGCCGAGCCGCATCGAGGGGCGCATCTCGCGCCAGCTGGTGGTCAGACCACCCTCGGCCAGGATGATCGCCAGCGCGGCGAAGCCGAGCGAGTGCGCGACCTCGGCGTTCTCGAACTGGATGCCGACGCCGGCCTCGCCGAGCGCGACGCCCATGAGCAGGTAGATCAGCAGGCTGGGCAGGCCGGCGCGCGACGAGACGCCGGACCGCGAGGATCGCCAGCAGCGTGACGGCGGATCCCACCAGCACGAACGTGTCGAGCTGGTGGACGTCGAACGACACGGGTCACCTCGGCGATCGTCGGGGCGGCGGGTGCGCAGTCTATCGGTGCAGCGACCTCACGTTGTGGGCGTGTAGCCGGGCGCCCGGAGGCGTCCCACTCCTCCCAGAACGACGTGAACTCCTCGCCGAGGAACGGGTCGCCGCCGGTCATCGCGATCCCGCCGCGGCGGACCGTCCAGTCCCACGGCGCGAGGTCCTGGGCGATCGGCGAGCTGCCGCTTCGCGTCGTCGGTCGCGGCCGGCGCGCTGGTGGTGGGCGGCGATCCGCCGGTGGGCCAGCGCGAGCTGCTCGTCGTCGGTGCGCTCGACGGCTCGGCCTGCGGCGCTCTCGGGCAGCACGCCGTCGCGCACCCAGGCGCGCAGCAGGTCGTGGTGCTGCTCGGCGTCGATCTGGGTGAACTCGACGAACTGGTTGTCGCCCGGCGCGATCGTCGGCGGCTTCACGATCAGGTCGTGCTCGTCGACCCAGACCACCGACGGGACGTTGGTGATGCCGTAGCGCTCGGCGGTGACGTGGGCGGTGTCGACCGCGACGGGGAACGTCGGCGCGGCCGCCTCGATCCACGGCCGGGACGTCCTCGGGGTCGTCGTCGAGCGCGACCGAGAACAGCTTGAGCCCGGTGTCGGCGAGCTCGTCCTGGAGCCGCTGCCAGCCGCCGAGCTCGTGCCGGCAGCCGCACCACGACGCCCAGGTGACCAGCACCCGCTTGCTGGCCGGAGAAGTCGTCGAAGGAGACCGGGTTGCCGTCGACGTCGGCGAGCGTCAGCGACGGGCGCCCGGCCGCCGGCGAGCGTCGCGGTGGTGGGTCTCGGCGGACGGGCGCCACGCGCGACCACGTCGTCGTCGCCGGCGCCAGCCCGAGCGTCGACGCCGGCCCGAGGAGCGGCACGCACGTCGTCCGCAGAGGCCCTCGAGGCCGGCGTTCGGAGACGCAGACGTCTCCGCCAGCGCACGGCCGACGTCCTTGACCGTGACCTCGTGCTCGCGACCGTCGATGTCGATGAGGATCAGCACGCCGGTCAGCATCGCACGAAACTGGAACATGTTCTAGATTTGCCGCCATGAGCTCAGCGGCACCGCGATCCCCGACGTCCTCGCCGGCCTCCGTCCTGCGACGGGGCGCCGTCGTACGACGTCGTCGTGGTCGGGTTCGGCATCGCCGGCGGCTGCGCGGCGCTCGAGGCGGCCCGGGCCGGCGCGCGGGTGCTGCTGCTGGAGCGGGCCGCCGTGCACGGCGGCACGTCGAGCGATGTCCGGCGGGCACTTCTACCTCGGCGGCGGCACGGCGGTGCAGCACGCGACCGGGCACGAGGACTCGGCCGACGAGATGTACAAGTACCTCGTCGCGGTCTCGAAGGAGCCCGAGCACGACAAGATCCGCGCGTACTGCGACGGGTCGGTCGAGCACTTCGACTGGCTGGAGTCGCTGGGCTTCGAGTTCGAGCGCTCCTACTACCCCGAGAAGGCGGTGATCCAGCCCGGCACCGAGGGGCTGATGTTCACCGGCAACGAGAAGGTGTGGCCGTTCAAGGAGCAGGCGGTGCCGGCGCCGCGCGGGCACAAGGTGCCGGTGCCGGGCGACACCGAGGGCACCAAGATGGTGATGGACCTGCTCCGCGCCCGGGTCGAGGAGGCCGGCGTCGAGGTCCGCTACGAGACCGGCGCGACCAACCTGGTGGTGTCCTCCGTCCGGCGACGTCGTCGGGCTGGCCTGGCGGTCCTTCGACGAGACCGGCGTGATCGCCGCGCCGGCCGTGGTGGTCGCCGCCGGCGGCTTCGTGATGAACCCCGACATGGTCGCGGCGTACACCCCGTCGCTCGGCGGAGAAGCCGTTCACGCTCGGCTCGACGTACGACGACGGGCTCGGCATCCGGCTCGGCGCGTCGGTCGGCGCCGAGCTCAAGCACATGGACGAGCCGTTCATCACCGCGCCGATCTACCCGCCGTCGGCGCTGATCACCGGGTTCCTCGTCAACAAGCGACGGGCGAGCGGTTCGTCGCCGAGGACTGCTACCACTCGCGGACGTCGCAGTTCGTGATGGAGCAGCCGGACCACACGGCGTACCTGATCGTCGACAGCGAGCACGTCGAGTACCCCAAGTTCCCGCTGGTGCCGCTGATCGACGGCTACGAGACGATCGCCGAGCTGGAGACGGCGCTCGTCGCTGCCCGCGGGGTCGGTGGCCGCGACGCTCGAGCGCTACAACAAGCTCGCCGAGGCCGGCGAGGACCTCGACTTCCACAAGGGCGCCGAGTGGCTGGCGCCCCAGGGCACCGGCCCGTGGGCGGTCTTCGACCTGCGGCTCGGCAAGGCGATCTACGCCGGCTTCACCCTCGGCGGCATCCGGGTGTCGGTCGACGGCGAGGCGCTGCGCCCCGACGGCTCGGTCATCCCCGGCCTGTACGCCGCCGGCGCCTGCGCCTCGAACCTCGCCCAGGACGGCAAGGGCTACTGCTCCGGCACCCAGCTCGGCGAGGGGTCGTTCTTCGGGCGGCGGGCTGGTCGGCACGCTGCGGGTTTCACCGGCTGACCGGCTGAACCCGCACGACACGCCGGGCGTTGCATCGGCGTGTCGTGCGGGTTTCACCGGCTGACCGGTGAAACCCGCACCGCCGTACAGTCGCCCCATGACCGACCGGTTCCAGGTGGCCAGCCGCGCGAACGTGCCGCCGTTCCACGTGATGGACCTGCTGGCGGCGGCGACCGACGCGGCAGCGGACGCACGGCGACATGCTCAACCTGCTGGCCGGCCAGCCGATGACCGGCGCGCCGGCGCCGGTGCGCGAGGAGGCCAAGCGGCTGCTCGACTCGGGACGACCCGCTCGGCTACACGCCGGCGGCCGGCATCCTCGAGCTGCGCGAGGCGATCGCCGGCCACCACAAGCGGGCGCACGGGATCGACGTCGACCCCGACGAGGTCGTGGTGACGACCGGCAGCAGCGGCGGGTTCCTGCTGGCGTTCCTGGCCGCGTTCGAGGTCGGCGACCGGGTGGCGATGGCCCGGCCCGGCTACCCCTGCTACCGCAACGTGCTGACCGCGCTCGGCTGCGAGGTGGTCGAGATCCCGACCGGCCCGGAGACCCGCTTCCAGCCGACCGTCGAGCAGGTCGCGGAGCTCGGCGACCTCAAGGGGCTCGTCGTCGCCAGCCCCGCCAACCCGACCGGCACGATGCTGCTCCCGAGCGAGCTCGCCGCGCTCGCGACGTACTGCGAGGAGCAGCAGATCCAGCTGATCACCGACGAGATCTACCACGGCATCGAGTACGCCGAGCCCCACCTCGCCCGCAGCGCCTGGGAGACCAGCCGCGAGGCGGTCGTCTTCTCCAGCTTCTCCAAGTACTTCTCGATGACCGGCTGGCGGATCGGCTGGATGCTGGTCCCCGACCGGCTGCGCCGCGCGGTCGACGTGCTGACCGGCAACTTCACGATCTGCCCGCCGGTGCTCGCGCAGTGGGCCTGCCTCGCGGCCTTCAGCGACGCGTCGTACGTCGAGCTCGACGGCCACGTCGCGCGGTACGCCGACAACCGCCGGCTGCTCCTCGACGGCCTGCCCCGGCTCGGGATCACCGAGCTGGCGCCGGCCGACGGCGCGTTCTACGTGTACGCCGACGTCGGGCACCTGACCGACGACACGATGGCGTTCGCCCACGACCTGCTGCGCCCGCACCGGCGTCGCCGTCGCACCGGGCATCGACTTCGACACCGTCGACGGCGGCCGGTTCATCCGGCTCAGCTTCGCCGGTCCGGGCAGCGACATCGAGGAGGCCCTCGAGCGGCTCTCCACAGCGCTCGACCGCTGACGTTTCTCCACATCCGCCGCCCGGCGACCCTCCCGGTGAACCACTGCCGAAGGGGGACACGATGTACGGAGACACGACCCGGATCCGGGCCCTGGCCGACGACCTGCGCGACGCGCGCCGACGACATCCGGGCGCTGGCCGACCGGCTCGCCGCCCGGGCCGACCGGGTGCCCTGGCAGGGCCTGGCCGCCGACGCGATGCGCCCCACGCACGCCGCCGGGCGGCCGCGCTGCGGCGCACCGCCGGCCTGCACGACGACGCCGCCGACGCCCTCGACCGGCACGCCCGCGAGGTGGACCGGCTCAAGGACCTGATCGCCGCGATCGAGCGGAAGGTCCGCGGGCTGCTCGACGCGGCCCGCGACAAGCTCGTGCCCGACGTCCTCGACGACCTGGTCGGCCGGTTCGTCCCGCCACCGCCCGGCAGCCGCGAGTGGCTGACCGTCGACCTGCCCGGGCTCGGCTGATGACCGCCGACATCACCGGCGTGACCGGCGGCGTCGCCGGCGTCGAGGCGACGTACGACGCGATCCGCGCGCTGGCCGACGGCGTTCGACGGCGCCGGGAGCGAGCTGCGCGGCTGGGCCGGCCTCGGCGCCCGCACGATGACCGACCCGGACCTCGTCGAGTCCGCGCTGCTGTCGCCGCTGACCTTCGCCGAGGCCGAGGCGACGGTGCTGGCCGCGACGACCGGGCCGGACGGCGTCCTGGTCGAGTCGCTGCGGGTGGGAGGCGGACGCGCTGCTGGTCCGGGCCGCGGTCACGACCCTCGAGGTCACCGACGCGGCGGTGGCGGCGGCGGTCGACGAGATCGACCGGTCGCTCGTCCGGACCGCCGGCTTCGCGCTCGTGCGCGAGCGCGCCGGTGTGGCTGCTGCCCGGCACCCGCGACCGAGCTCGAGGAGCTGGGTGGTCGCACCATCCCGGCGTCGTCGAGCACGCGGTCAACGGCGCCGGCGGGCCCCGGGCCTCGCCGCCGGGCCGCTCGCGGCGCTGTACGGCGACGACGGCACCGCCCACGTCGCACCTCTCGGCGACCGAGCAGGCCTCCGCCCAGCCCGCCGACCTCGAGGGGCTGGTCGCGCACCTGCAGGAGGTCGCCGCGCTGTCGCCCGAGCCGGACTCGGCGCTGCAACGGCACCATCGAGATCCAGACCATCGACCGGGGCGGCGACGGCGTGCGGCACATCGTCTACCTGCCCGGCACCGACGACCTGACCACGCTCCCGTGGACCCAGGACGACGACGTCCGCGACCTGCCCACCGACCTGCTGCTGATGGCCGGGCAGGACAACGCCTACCAGCAGGGCATCCTCGACGCGATGGCCCAGGCCGGCATCGGCGCCGACGAGCCGGTGCTGCTCGTCGGGCACTCGATGGGCGGCATGGAGGCCGCGGCGATCCTCGGCCAGGGCAGCGACTTCGACGTCACCCACGTGGTGACCGCGGGCTCGCCGACCGCACAGGTCCCGGTTTCCCCGACGGCAGCCACGTGCTCTCGCTCGAGCACGCGGGCGACGTCGTACCCCTCGCCGACGGCGCGCCCAACCCGGACTCCGTCGAGCAGGTGACGGTCACCTTCGACGACCGCGACGGCAGCTCCGGGGTGGTCGCACAGCACGACTACGAGCACTACGTCGCAGGCGCCGCGGCCGCCGACGCGTCCGCGGACCCGTCGGTTCGCGAACAGCTCGAAAGCCTGCACGCACACGGGTTCCTGGCGACCGTCGGCGACCGTCACCAGCCAGGTGTTCCAGGTCGTCCGCGAGCGCTGACGGCGTTTCACAGCACGGGATTCGGGGAATGCGGCGACGGACCACCCGGACATCTCGGAGGGAAGGTGGGTCATGTACGGCGACACCGAGGTGATGCGCAAGCACGCCGCTCGCCTGCGCGAGCAGGGAGTCGACCTCCGCGCCCTGGCCGACCGACTGGTGGCGCAGACCGAGAGCGCCGGTTGGGCGGGCCGCGCCGCGGACGCGCTGGCCGAGCGGATCCGCGAACGCGCCACCCACCTGCGCGACGTCGCCGCCAAGCACGACGGCGCCGCGCAGTCGATGGAGACGCACCTGCTCGAGGTCGACCGGCTCAAGGACGCCATCGCCGGCGCCGAGCGCCGCGCCGACGCCCTCGCCGACGGCGGGCAAGCCGGTGGCTTCCAGCCACCGCCGTCCGGACACAAGGACTGGCTCGCGGTCGACCTCCGGGGCCGCTGACGTGGCGACCATCGACCTGGGCACGCCGCCGGCGCCGCCCCCGAGCGTCCTCGAGTCACTGCCCCGGCGGATCTCGCTGACCCTCCCGGAGCTGCGCCTGCTCGCGGAGTGCGCCGGCGGGGCGCCGCTCCCGTTCGAGGAGCCGCACGACCCCGACCCCGGGCTCGACGGCCGGCTCGGCCGCACCCCCGCGTCCGAGGAGGCCGACGCGTACGCCGTCGCGCTGGCCTCCCTCCACGAGCCGCACTCGTCGCTGGCTCGCCGCGGGCTGCTCGTCGACACGGCGGCCGACGAAGGCCTGATCGGCGCGGTCGGCCTGCTCGCCACCCCGACGCTCGCGCTCGACCTCGACGTCGCGGTCGCCGGCGCCCGGGTGAAGGCCTGGCACCGGCACCGGGACGGCGCCGTCGCCAGCCTCGCGACCACCGACGGGCTGGTCTTCGAGCTGGCCTGGTTCCCCACCGACCAGTGGGCCGACGAGCTGGCCCGGGTCGCCGTCCTGCCGGAGGACCACCCGGTACCTCGACTCCGCCGTTCCCGGCCACGTCGACCTCCCCTACGAGCTCGTCGACGCGGCCGTCGAGGCGGTCCGCTCGCACCGGGCCGACCTGCTCTCCGTCCTGGTCGCCGAGCACCCGAACCAGACCCGGCACTCCGACGGCACGGCCGTCCCAGACCTCGAGGTGGTCGCGCTGCTCTCCGCGCTCGCCACCGAGCCCGCCGGCCGGCTCCGCGCCCTCGTCGCGGACGTGTCGGCGGCGACCACGACCGTCGTCGGCGTGGTGTCGTGGGTGCTGCTGGCCGACGGCTGGCGGGCGCTGCGGCCGCGGCGGGCCGACGGCACCGACCGGATCGAGGTACGGCACGTCGAGCCCGGCGACCTGGCCGTCGAGCTCGCGCCGGTGCTGGCGGAGGTGCTGGCGTGACCGGCAGCAGCGCCACCGACGGCCGCGAGTACGGCCAGCTGCTGCTGCTCGCCGCCCTGTTCGACTCGTCCGGTGCCGACATGCGCAACCGGGCCGGGCTCGGCGAGCAGGTGCTGCGCGACCCGGCGGTCGCCGACTCGGCCGACCTGGCGCCGGTGACCTTCGCTCCAGCTCGACGACGACGTCCGCGCGGCGACCACCGGGAAGCACGGCCTGCTGGCCCGGTCGGTCGAGCTGGACGCCGACGCGCTGATCGTGCGGGCGACCGTGCAGACCTACCGCTGGATCGACGAGCTGCAGGACGCCGCGTACCGCACCCTCGGCTCGATCGCCGGCCGCGCGATCGGCTACCTCGCGCCCGAGGTCGCGCTCGGCGGCGCGATCGTCTCGGCCGGCCTGATCGAGACCGACGCGCTCGACCGCGACGGGGTCGCGGCGTACCTCGACGAGCTCGCGGCGAGCAACCCCGAGCTGATGGACCACGTGGCCAGCGGCGGCGGCCTGATCGACGGCCTCCGGATGCGGTCGCTGCTCACCGCCGGCGTGCCGGTCGGCGAGCCGTGGTCGGCCGCGGCCCGCGGTGGGCTGCGGTCGCTGGGCGCCGATCCGTTCTCGACCGACCTCGGGTCCGCGGTGCGCGACGTCGCGGCAGGCGTGGTCGAGCAGGCCGTCGACGCGCCGGTCCCGACGCCGAGCACCGGCGACCGGCCGCACGGCCTCGAGGACCTGATGACCAGGCTCGGCTCGATGTCGGACCCGGTCGCGGTGCTACGAGGTCGCCCCGGCGCGCTACGTCGCCTTCCTCCCCGGGCCGCACGGGTCCGGCGCGCGGCTGCGGCTGGTCAGCGGCGACCATCGCAGCTACGCCGACCTGGTGGTGCGCGCCATCGAGGCGGCCGTCGGCGACAGCCCCGAGCCGGCCCGGGTGATGCTGGTCGGCTGCGCCCAGGGCGGGGTGACCGCGGTCGACATCGCGGTGCGCAACGGCACAGCGTCCTTCGTCGTCGACCAGGTGATCACCGCGGGCGCACCGGCCGCGCTCGTCCCCCGCGTCCCGGACCGGCACCCGCGTGCTCTCGCTGGAGGACCGCGCCGACCCGGTCGCGCTGCTCGGTTCGCTGGTCAACGCCGGCGCCGACAACCGGCTGACGGTCGTCTTCGACGGCGGCAGCGAGCCCGGCTCCCCGTCGTACGTCGCGGGCGGGCGGGCGGCCGACGGCGCGGCCCACCCCCAGCTGCGCGACGAGGTCGGCCGGATGCGCGAGCTCGGCTTCCTCGCGCGCTAGAGGATGTCGTGCACGAACTCGCCGAGCTGGGTGAGGTTGCGGCACTCCACCATCGGCACCACCTCGCCGTAGCGCGAGGCCGCTGAGTCGCCGGTGTCCCAGTGCCGGCGGTGCTCGGGGTTCAGCCACCAGGAGTGCCGGGCCGAGCCGGCCAGCCGCTTCAGGACGTCGAGGTGCAGGTCGGCGTAGTTGGACCGGGCGTCGCCGAGGATCAGCAGCGACGACTTCGGGCCGAGGGCGTCGGCGTACTGCTCCTCGAACTTCGTCAGCGCCCGGCCGTAGTTGGTGCGCCCCCACAGCGCGGCGTGCGAGGTGCTGGCGGCGAGGTCGGCCATCACGTCGGCCGGGTCGGCGCCGGGCCGGAAGTGCTCGGTCACCTCGTGCACGTGGTCGATGAACGTGAACGCCCGCACCTTCTCGAACTGGTCGCGCAGCGCGTAGACGAGCAGCAGCGTGAACTGCGCGAAGTTCGCGACCGAGCCGCTCACGTCGCAGAGCACCACGAGCTCGGTGCGGTGCGGCCGCTTCGGCTTGTGGTGGGTGACGAGCGGGACGCCGCCGGTCGAGATCGAGGCCCGGACGGTACGCCGGAAGTCGAGCGGGCCGCGGCGCCGGGCGTGGTGCTCCTGGGTGAGCCGGGTGGCCAGCCGGCGCGCGAGCGGGTAGATCTCGCGGCGCATCTCCTCGAGGTCGGACTTGCGGGCGGCCATGAAGTCGAGCCGGTCGATGGTCGGGCGGATCGCGACGTTGGCGACGTGCTCGGGCCCCTTCTCCTCGGCGATCCGGCGGCGCGCGTCGGCCTCGACCATCGCGGTGAACGCGCCGACCCGGCGGCCGGCCTCGCGCCGCGCCTCGTCGTCGACCCGGCCCTCGCGCGAGCAGCGCCTGCACGATCCGGTCGACCAGCTCGGACGGCGCCACCCGCTGGAGGGCGGTGTACGCCGACCACGACGACAGCCCGGGTCCGCGGCCCGGCATCGCGCCGAACCGGGCGACCATCTCGGCCGCGAGCTCCAGCATCGCCTGCTGGTCGCCGCTCGGCCAGCGCGTCGAGCAGGTCCTCGCGGAACCCGGCCAGCGCCTCGGCGTTGTCCTGGACCGCGCCGGGCTCGTCGGGCTCGTCGCGCTGCCCGGCCACGCCGTCGCCGACCATCCGCGGGAAGTAGAGGTCGAACAGCGCGTCGAACGTCGGCCGCTGCGACTGCTTCTTGACCAGGGTGGCGGCGTACCCGGCGTGCACGGTCGCCCGGTCGTCCCAGTCCAGCGCGCTCAGCGCGGCGACCGCGTCCAGGTCCTCGGCGAGCGACACCGACAACCCGGCGGCGCGCAGCGCCTCCAGGAAGGAGATGTGGCGATCGACGAGGCCGCTCATGACCGGAGTCGGAGCTCCCGAACGGCCTTGTCCTGGTCGGACGCGTGCTTGAGCACGACGCCGAGGGTGTCCGCGATCGCCTTCTCGTCGAGCTCGCCGATCTCCAGCGCGACCAGGGTGCGCGCCCAGTCCACCGACTCCGCGATCGACGGCGCCTTCTTGAGGTCGAGGTCGCGCAGCCGGCCGATCGTCGCGACCAGCTGGCCGGCGACGCGGTCGTCGAGGTCGGGCACCTGCGAGGTGACGATCTCCTTCTCGCGCTCGGCGTCCGGGTACTCGAGGTGCAGGTAGAGGCAGCGCCGCTTGACCGCCTCGGACAGCTCGCGGGTCGCGTTGGAGGTGAGCACGACGAACGGGCGTCGTACGGCGGCGACGGTGCCGAGCTCGGGGATCGTCACCTGGAAGTCGGACAGCACCTCGAGCAGCAGCCCCTCGACCTCGACGTCGGTCTTGTCGACCTCGTCGATGAGCAGCACCGTCGGCTCCGAGCGCCGGATCGCGGTCAGCAGCGGCCGGGTCAGCAGGAACTCGTCGGTGAAGATGTCGTCGTGGGTCTCCGACCAGGCCTGGTCGGACGCCCTGCGACGACTGGATGCGGAGCAGCTGCTTCTTGTAGTTCCACTCGTAGAGCGCGCGCGCCTCGTCGAGGCCCTCGTAGCACTGCAGCCGGACCAGCTCGGCGCCCGTGACCCGGGCGACCGCCTTCGCCAGCTCGGTCTTGCCGACGCCGGCCGGGCCCTCGACGAGCAGCGGCTTCTCCAGCGCGCCGGCGAGGTACGTCGTCGTCGCGGTCGCGGGGTCGGCGAGGTAGCCCGCCTCCGGCCAGCCGGTCGGCGGCGTCGGCGGGCGAGGAGAACCAGGAGCTCGGCTGCGGCATGGCCCCATCCTCGCGCACCTGCGGCATCACCTCAGGTGGGTACCGCTCGTTGTCGTGGCGGAGGGACCACACAGGAGGACCCATGCAGCACCGACTCCCCCGCCCCGCGCGCCTGGCGATCACCGGCGTCAAGCTCGCGGTGCTCGGCTCGATCGTCGCGGTCGGCCTGTTCGGGACCGGGCCGACGACCTCGGCCGGACCGCTACCGGGGTACGTCGTCCAGCCCGTCGACGACCGATCGACGCGTACCGACCGGCTGCTCGACGCGCACGACCTGCTCGACCACCGGCTTCGACACCGACCGCAGCCGCGGTCGGCGATCATCCGCTCCGACTCCGGCGCGCTGCGGTTCGTCGACTTCGACACCGGCTGGCGGTTCTACACGCAGCGCGGTGCCGCGTACCTGGTCGCCGTCTGCCTGGACGATCCGCCCGCCTGACCCGTCAGGCGGGAGCGCCGTGCCGGCCCTCGCCGGAGGCGAACCGGGCCGCGCCGTCCAGCGCGTCGGAGGCGAGCGAGACCAGCCCGTGCCGCAGCTCGTTGGCCAGCGCCTCGGCCTCCGTCAGCCCGTCCTGCTCGAGCACCGAGAGCCGGTCCTGGCGCAGGCACTCCTGCGGCAGCTCCGCGATCGAGCGGGCCAGCGCCTCGGCCTCGGCGCGCGCGGCCCCGGCCGGGACCACCCGGTTGACCAGGCCGATCCGCTCGGCCTCCCAGGCGTCGACCGGGCGGCCGGTGAGGATCAGGTCCATCGCCCGGCTGGCGCCGATCAGCCGCGGCAGCCGGACGGTGCCGCCGTCGATGAGCGGGACGCCCCAGCGCCGGCAGAAGACGCCGAGCACGGCGTCGCCCGCCGGCCACCCGCAGGTCGCACCACAGCGCGAGCTCGAGACCACCGGCGACGGCGTACCCCTCGATCGCCGCGATCACCGGCTTGGACAGCCGCATCCGGGTCGGGCCCATCGGACCGTCGCCGTCCCGTCCGGGGGTGACCTGGTTGCCGCGCTCGGTGCCGATCGCCTTGAGGTCCGCGCCGGCGCAGAACGTGCCGCCGTCGCCGTACAGCACCGCGACCCGCTGGCTCTCGTCGGCGTCGAACGCGCGGAACGCCTCGGCCAGCGCCGCCGCGGTCGGGCCGTCGACGGCGTTGCGCGCGTCGGGCCGGTCGATCACGACGGTCGTCACCGGGCCGTCGACCTCGACCCGGACGTTCACGGCTGCACCGTCGGGGCTCCGGCGGCGTGCCGCTGCGCGAGCTCCTGGTAGTACGGCGGGTTCTGCTCGACCCAGAACTCCGACGACGTGCCCTCGATCGGCTTGGTCGGCTTGGCCGGGATGCCGGCGACGACCATCCCGCCGGGCAGCTGCGGTGCCGGGCGTGACCACCGAACCGGCGGCGACCAGGGTGCGCGGCCCGACCGTCGCGTGGTCGAGCAGCGTCGAGCCGTTGCCGATCAGCGCCTGCTCGCCGACCTCGGCGCAGTGCACGACGCAGCCGTGCCCGACGGTCGCGTTGCGGCCGATCACCAGGGTCTCGCCGGGGGCCGCGTGGAGGACCGAGTTGTCCTGGACGTTGGCGCCCTCGCGGACCACGATCGTGCAGATGTCGGCGCGCAGCACCGCGCCGTACCAGACGCTCGCGCCCTTCTCGACGGTCACGTCGCCGATCAGGGTCGCGGTCGGGGCGACGAAGGCGTCGGGGTGGACGGTGGGGCGCTTGCCCTCGAACTCGAAGCAGTGCATGGGGTCATTCCACACCCACCGTGGAGCTCCGTCGCCGGCGGTCGGATCGCGACCGCCGGCGACGGATGTCAGTAGGTGAAGCGTGCGACCTGGCCGTAGAGGTCGCTGAACCTGAACCCGTTTCCCTGCTGATCTGGACCCGGGCACCGCGCGCTCCTACTGTCGGAGGAGGGACCTCAGCCGGAGGAGTGAGCATGCAGGCGACGAAGGGCGACCACCTGATCATCCACGGGGCGCACGTCGGGCAGCGCGACGTGGACGGCGAGATCGTCGAGGTCCGTGGTGCCGACGGGGCTCCGCCGTACGTCGTGAGATGGACCGACGGGCACGAGTCGCTGACCTTCCCGGGTCCGGACGCGTACGTCCAGCATCCCGGCTGATTCAGCGACGCCTGGCCAGCGCGACCGCAACCGCCACGAAGTACGCCCCGATCAGGACGGGGTAGGCGGTTGGCAGGAACCGGAATCCGACCACCCCGACGATGCCCGCACCGACGAGGATCAGCACGGCGCCGCCCAGCATGAACACGATGTCCAGCGTCTGCTCGTCCCGCTCCTCCTGGGTGCGCACCCGGCGAATCTACCCCGCCGTCGGCGGCTGCAGTGCGGCCTCGAGATCCGCCACCGCCGAGTCCAGCATCGACCGGACGGATTCCGGCGTGCCCGCGCGTTCCAGCCCGTCAAGGCGCTCTCGCGCGGATCGGACGGCGTCGCGCAGCGCGAGCACCCGGGCGCTCGCGGCGTCGTCGGGTGCGGACGCCTCGAGTGCGGTGAGCCGGTCCTCGGCGGCGGTTGCCCGACCCGCGCCGCCGACCTCCCAGCCACCGGCGGCCCGGTCCGGTGACACGGCGTTCTGGCGCAGGTCGGGGAGCAGGGAGCGCGCCAGCCAGGCGATCTCGTCCTCGCAGGCGGCCAGGTCGGCGCGCCAGCGGCGGCGCCGGTTCGACCACAGGAGCAGCGGGATCCCGATCGCGGCGCCGACGAGCACCAGGACGATCAGCCACCATTCCCACGCTCGGTGCCGAGTACGTCGTCCTCGGCCGCGCTCTCCTCGGCTCTCGTCGGGCTCGGCTGTTTCGGTCGGGCTGGGCTCCTCGGTCGGCGTCGGCTCCTCCGTCGGGGTCGGCGTCTCGGACTGCGTGGGCTCCTCGGTCGGGGTCGGGGTCGGCTCCTCCGTCGGAGTCGGCGTGGGCTCCTCGGTGGGTGCCTCGGACTCACTCGGGGACTCACTCGGGGTCTCGGTCGGTGCCTCGGTCGGCGTCTCGGACGGGCGCAGCGACCGGGTCGGGCTGAACGACGGCGTGACGGACAGCGACGCCGTGATCGACCGGGTCGGCGTCGGCAGCAGCCCCTCGCCGCCCTCGCCCGTGCAGGCGGTGAGCGGCACCACCACCAGCAGCAGGGGTACCAGACGGATGGCCGAGCTACGCGGTCCGTACACGGCCGCCCCCTCTGTTCGGTCCGAGGCCTCGTGCCGCTTCGACGGCGATTCACGCTAGCCCGCGCGGACAGGCGCGCCGGTCCCCCGTTTCGGGCGAACCCGGTCCCCTCGCCTCAGTGGGTCAGCTTGAGCCCGACGATGCAGCCGACGAGACCGAGCAGCAGCAGGACCTTCGCGGTACTGACCGGCTCGGCCCCGGTCACCATGCCGAACGCCACCGTCAGGGACGCGCCGACACCCACCCACACGGCGTACGCGGTGCCGATCGGCAGCGTGCGCATGGCGTAGGCCAGCCCCGCCATGCTCGCGGTCAGGGCCGTGAGGAACACGACCGATGCGCCGAGACGGCTGAAGCCTTCCGACCTGCCCAGGGCGACCGCCCAGACCGCTTCGAGAACGCCAGAGATGATGAGCACGAGCCAAGCCATGACCACTCCTCGTGGCCGTCTTGTCGCGCTCCGGGTACGGCTCCCTCGTCCGGCGGTCGTTCACCGACCGTCACCGCCACTGTACGACGTAGCCGCGCGCGGGGCCGAAACGAAGGAACCCCCGGTGAGCTCTCGCTCTCCGGGGGTTCTCACTCGGCGGTGGCGGTGGGATTTGAACCCACGGTGGGTTTGACCCCACACAACATTTCGAGTGTTGCACCTTCGGCCGCTCGGACACGCCACCGCCGGAGAGATTACCGGAGGGGTTCGGCGGGCGAGAAATCGGTCAGGGCGTCCAGTGCGGGTCGCGGCCGGTGGCGCCGGCGAGCCGGTCCAGTGCCGGCGCGTCCGCCGGGACGGCGACCGGTGGACCGAACAGTCCGCCGTCGTCCTCGCCCTCCGGCACCTCGAAGCTCGCCACGAAGGCCAGCGCGCCAGCGATCGCGGCCTCGTCGGGGTCGTAGGACTGGCCGGTCGCCCGAGCCAGGTCCCAGCCGTGCACGACGACCTCGTCGAGCGCGACCAGGGCAGCGATCTCGGCCGGCATCTCGATCGGGCCGGCCATGGTCATCCCGTCGTACGCCGCGGGGTCGCGCCACGCGTCCGCCAGCGCGCCGAGGTCGCCGGCGATCCGGTCGCGCCAGCCGGCCTCGAGGCGCGAGCCGTCGCCCTCCGGGTTGCCGCCACCGGGAATCGGCTCCCGGGTCGCCGAGCAGCGGAAGGCGAGCGACAGCCCGCCGACGTGGTCGAGCAGGTCGGCGACCGTGTACGCCGGGCACGGCGTCGGGTTGCCGAGCTGGTCGTCGCGGACGCCGCGCACGAGGCGCGCGACCGCGCTGGTGGCCGGTTCGAAGTCGATGGTCTCCATGTCGGTCTGACCGCCGTTGTCGCGACAACTCATCGGCGGCGTTGTCACGTCAACTTGGTCGTCGTTGACATGACAACAGCGATCCCTAGACTGGCGCCGTGACGCAGCTGACCGCGGACGAGGCCGAGCTCTGGGCCGCCTGGGAGGCGGCGTCCGCGAGCGTTGGCGCAGGTCAGCGCGGACGTCGCCGCCGAGACCGGGCTCTCGGAGCCGGACTTCGTCGTGTTGACACGTCTACACGACGCGGACGGTGGCGTGCTGCGCCAGAGCGAGCTGGCCGCCGTCACCGGCTGGCACCGCAGCCGTCTCTCCCACCACCTGCGCCGGATGGCCGAACGCGGGCTGCTGGCCCGCGAGGAGATCCCGGGCGGCGTCGAGGTGCGGCTCACGACGATGGGCCGAGCCGCCACGGTGCGCGCCCGGCCGCTGCACGCGGACGCCGTACGTCGGCACCTCGTGCAGGCGCTGCCCGCCCGCGACCGGCAGCGGCTGCTCGCGCTGCTGCGCCGGCTCGCGGTCAGCCGACCGCCGGGATCGTGAGCACGGACGGGTACTTGTCGCCCGCGTAGATCTTCAGCACGGTCAGCGCGCCGGGGAGGTCGGTCGCGGTCGGCAGCAGGTGCGGGGCGTCGAACGCCTGGATCGCGATCCGGAGCCGGTGGCCGGGCAGCGATCTGCGCCGCGGTCGGGAAGATCTCGACGTCGACCGGCGCGATCTCGCCAGTTGCCAGCGGCTCGCTTCGCCGCCTGCGTGAACGGGTGGAACGGCTGGATGATCCTGCCGTCGAGGTAGCGGGTGCGGCTCCGGTCGAGGGCGCGGTGCGAGATCACCTGCCAGCCGCCGGTGAGCCGGGTGACGGTGCCGTCCGGCGCGACGTCGGAGACCGAGACGGAGAGCATCCCGTCCCCGCTCGGCGACGAGGTGTAGAGCCGCGCGTTGATCGGGCCGCGCAGCCGCAGCGGCTCGGCCAGCGGCTCGGTCTGGAAGACGACGCCGGTCTTGTCGTTGGCGGCGTTGTCGCTCCAGCACGGCAGGTCGGCGAGCGCCGTCGACGGCAGCCCGGCCATCCACTGGCTGGTGGACCGGGTGCACAGCCCGGAGACCGGCACCGGCGGGACGTAGGCCCGGCCGTCGACCACCGGACCCTGCGTCAGGACGCCGATCCCGCCTCCCGCGGCCGCGGAGCCGGTGAGCCGGAACGACTCGGCGTGCTGGTCGCCCATCCAGCTCTGCGCATGGGTCCACTCGCCGCTGCCCTGCTCGTAGTAGGTGATCGGCGCGATGTCGGAGTCGAGGGTCGGGTCGGGCAGGCCGCGCACGTAGTGGTCGAACCAGCGCAGCTGCAGCTCGCCGAGGCTGCCGTAGCCGGCCTCGCCGATGTCCTCGCCCGACGAGCCCTCGAGGTGGTTCCACGGCCCGATGATCATCTTCACCGGGACGCCCCGGCTCTGGAGGTTCTCGAACAGCAGCGGGGTGCCGCGCTGGAAGATGTCGAACTCGCCGCCGACCAGGAACGTCGGCACCTGCACCCGGTTGATCACCCGGTTCGGCGAGCGGTCGCGGTAGAACGTGCCGTCGTACGCCGCCTCGCCGCCGGTCAGCGCGTCGAGCATCAGCGGGATCGTGAACGTGGCCGCCGCAGTCAGGTGGTCGACGAGCGCGCCGAACCCGGACTCCGGCTCGGTGGCCGCGACCGCCGGCGGGATCACGCCGGTGCCGGTCACCAGGCCCAGCCAGAGCGGGATGAACCCGACGTCGATCGGCACCGCCGGACGCGACGACGTCGCGGTAGACGTCCGCGGCGGGCACCTGCGGGAAGATCGCCTTGAGGCCCTTCGGGTGGGCGCCGGCGGCGAAGATCTGGCTGATGCCGAGGTACGACGGGCCGGTCATGCCGACGCTGCCGTTGCTCCACGGCCGCTTGCGCGAGTGCGCCCACTCGACGATCTCGCCGGCGTCCTTGTTCTCGCGCCTGCTGAACGCCGCCCACTGCCCCTCGGAGCTGCCGGTGCCGCGCGCGTCGACGGTGAGCTGCGCGTAGCCGCGCTGCACGAGGTAGCTCGGGCTGCCGCCGGTGAGGCCGCCGCTGAAGCTGCCGGCCGACTTGTTGTAGGCGGTGATCGTGACGATGACCGGGAACCGCCCGTCGACCGCCTCGCCGTCTCTCGTCGGCGGGCAGCTCCAGGTCGCCGCGGAGCACCGTGCCGTCCGACATCGGGATCGCGAGGTCGGTCTGCTTGACCGTCGACGGGTACGTCGCCGGCCGCGGCTCCCAGCCCTGCTGCTGCGGGGCAGCAGCGGGCGCGGGCGATGGCGCGATCAGCACGGCCGCGAGGACGACGAGGGCAGCGAGGATCCGGTTCACGCGGGTCCAACGATCCTGACCCGCAGATGTAACGCAGTGTTACGGCGGCGCCTCACCGCTCCGGTTCGGTGGGGCGCCGCCGTCCTGCGATCGCGCTACGGCAGCTCGGGGAGCTGCAGCAGCTCGAGTCCGGAGGCCTCCTGCGTGTAGCCGTAGACCAGCAGCTGGTGCTGGTCGTTCAGGCCCATGTTCAGGACCGGGTAGAACGTCTGCGGGTCGACCATCCCGTAGACGTCGTAGATGCGACCCTCCGGATCCCAGACGACCGGGGTCTCCTCGTAGGGAGCCAGCTCGGCAGAGCCCATCACCCAGCCGTCGCTCGTCACCTTGGTCGCGTTGCCGTTGTAGCCGAAGTCGGCCAGGCGACGCATCCCGTCGGCACGGGTCCACACGAACGCCTCGTCACCGTTGACCCCGACCACGACTCCCGAGTCGTTGATCGCCGTGGCGATCCCGCCGGACTGCCCGGGAAGGTTCCCCAGGTCCTCGATCGTCCGGTCGGGCGACCACATCACCAGGTGACCCTCGCCGGCGACGTTCGAGTGCCCGACGACGTACCCGTCGTTGTTGATCGCGAACGGCTCGGTCAGGTACCGGTCGTCTCCGATGTGCGGGAGCCGCTGGAAGCCGTCGGCCTCGGTCCAGATGAACGCGTCGTTGTACTCGTGCCACTTCCCGTCGTCCTCCTGACGGAGCAGGCTGGCGTTCCCGACCACCGCACCGGCATCGTTCAGGGCGAACGCGCGGGCGTAGTCGTACGGCAGCCAGTCCGGCAGGCCCGAGCTCGACCAGGGTGCCGTCGGCCCGCCAGAGCGCCGGGACGACGCTGCCGTCCGTGCGGTTGATCTGGCCGACGGAGTCCCCGAGCTCGTTGACGTCGTAGGAGTAGCCCGTCTCGCCGGTCTCGCCGAGCGACAGCTCCTCGACCCCGCCCGCCGCGGTCCAGCGGACGGGCTTCGTCAGCGAGTCGATCTGCTTGTCACCGGTCATCACCCCGGCGTTGTTCAGGTCGTAGCCGACCATCGCCGGGGACTCGGCGAGCACCTCCGCATCGGGGGTGGTGACCTCGTTGATCAGCACCTCGGCGGAGCCGATCACCGATCCGCGCGCGTTGGCGAACTGCACCCGGCCGACGAGCGGTCGGCCGTTGACCGGCATGGCGTACGCCGTGACCTCGGCGTCGACCGTGAGCGCCTGCCCGGGCGCCAGCAGCTTCCCGGCGCCGGCGGGGACGCTGATGGTGCCGATCCCGCGGGAGTAGGCCCGCTCGTGGTAGTCGAACTCCGTCGTCCCGCTCGGGACGTCGACGGCGGCCACCACGATCGCGTGGGTGCCGGGCTGGGGGTTGCGGACGACGATCCGCTCGGTCCCCGGTCCGACGTTCGTGGACTGGGCGACCAGGCCGTTGCGGCCGAACAGGTAGACGTCCAGGTCGGCGTCGGCCTGCCGAGGCGTGACCGCGAGCTCGATCCGGGTCGCGTCCCGGGCGACGTCGATCTGTCCCTGGGTCATCTGGCCCACGGCGACGTCCGACCAGAGGTCGCGCGTCCGCCCGACCTGTCCCTCGACCGGGGTCACCGTCGTGCGGCCCCACTGGTTGGTCGCCGTGAACGTGCCGGCGACCGGCCGGTGCACCGACGCGGTCTCGATCGTCACCGTCTCCGGCGTGACCGAGACACCCTGGAGCTGCGCGGTCAGCTGGTAGTCGTTGTCCGAGGACGGCGACGTACGTCGCGCCTCGACCTCGAGCTCCCAGATACCGGCGGCCGGCTGGTCGTAGGACCGGGCGGCCGGGTCGCAGAGGGCGGGATCCGAGCTGTTGGTGTAGCAGTGGCTGCTCGCCTGCGGGTCGACCGGGACGCCGTACGGGTCGATGGCAAGGACCCGCACGTGGTCGTCCCCGTCCACGCCGGTGAGCGCGACCTCGAGGTTCTGGACGCCTGCGGGCACGGCGAGGAAGACGGACTCGGTGCCGCCCCGCTGGACCGAGCCGCGCTCCTGGGTCAGGAGCAGCGGCTGCCGGGGAGCTTCGACACTGACCACGGTGACCGGGATCAGCCGGTCGATCCCGTAGGTGGCCGGGTCGTCGACCTGGAGGATGGCCGAGTGCTCCCCGGCCTCGTCCGGGCGGGCCGTGATCTGGATCGTGCCGGCGGCGCCCTCCTTCAGCGAGACCTTCGAGGGGGCCGAGAAGGTGCGGTCGTCGTTGCCGACCCACGACAGCCGGTGCTCGCGCGTCCGGCTACCGCCGTCGCGCGGGGTCACCGTGACGGTGTAGGTCCGGGTCGTGCGCGGGCTCTGGCCGCCCACCGTGGGCAGGCAGCGGTTGTACACACCCGTGCCCTGGTGCGGCGTGGCGAGCTGGTGCGACAGCGGCGAGCACACCGGCGCGGTGACGTCGTACGTGCGCGGCGTGGTCCCGCGCACGAGCAGTTTCCAGGCGTCCTCGGTGTCGACGAGACCGACGCCCTGCGCGGTCGTGGAGACACCGCGCATCAGGTCGGCGGAGCTGGTGAGCGCCGAGCGCAGCGCGGGCGCCGACGCGTCGACACCCGTCTGGCCGGCGGCGGAGAGCAGCAGTGCTGCCGCCCCGGCGGCCTGGGGGGACGCCATCGACGTGCCGTTGAACATCGAGTAGCCCGGGGGCAGCTGGTAGCCGGTCTCCGGCACCGCCGACCCTGGCAGCCAGCGCGGCGTGGTGGACACCGCCGCGCCGGGAGCCGCCAGGGTCGGCTTGAGCCCGCCGCTCTCTGACGGGCCGCGGGAGGAGAAGCCGAAGACGGCCTCGTCCGCTTTGACCCGGGCGCCGTAGTCGGCCCACCAGGTGTCGTCGCTGACGGACGCGGCGACGCTGACGACGTTCTCCGCGACCGACGGCGAGCCGACCGTGTTGACGCCAGGCCCGTTGTTGCCGGCCGAGACGAAGATCTGGACGCCGGTCTGCTCGACGATCTCGTCGTAGAGCACGGCGATGGCGTCCGAGCCGTCGTTGAGGGCCGGCAGCCCGCCGATCGAGACGTTGACGACGTCGACGTCGTGCTCGAGGACCAGGTCGATCATGCCCTCGGCCAGCCCGGCGCCGGTGCAGCCGCCGCTGAAAGTGCAGGCGCGAGCGGACACGATCTGCGCGCCGGGCGCGGCTCCCTGCATGTCCCCACCGAAGAGCCCCTTGCCGGCGATGATCCCGGCGACATGAGTGCCGTGGGCACCGCTGACGATGCCGATGCTGACGAAGTCCGCGACGCCCTCCTCGCCCAGCGGCGCCAGGTCGACGTCCTCGCGGTAGTCGACGACGAACGGCATCCGCTCGACGACGGCGGTCGACGGGTCGTCGGTCCCGAAGTGACCGACCTGCCGGCCCTCGCCGTACGGCGCCATCGACTGCTCGTCGGTGAAGTCGTTGTCGAGGTCGCTGTCCACCCAGATGCGGTGGTCCTCGGGGTCGTAGAGGATGCCGATCCAGTCGTCGGCATCGCCGTCGCGGTTGACGTCACCGCCGAGCTCCGACCCACTGGTCGAGCCCTCCCAGAAGGTGGCGAACCGGAAGCCGGCCGCCGGTGCCGTCCACTCGAAGCCGGCGGCCCAGAACGTCGGGCCGGTCACCTCTCGCGTCATCGGGCGCCAGGACTCGTCGCCGTCGACGACGGGATCGGTGGCCGTGAACCAGCCGACCACCTTCGGCTCGCCGTTCGTGGTGCTCTGGAGCGCGGGGTGGTCGAGGTCGACGCCGCTGTCGAGGACGCCGACGGTGACGCCGCGCCCGTCCCAGGTGTGGTGGTCGTCGACGAAGTCGGTCGCGCCGGTCTCGCCGACGGGGAGGTAGGCGTTGTCCGCCGGGGTGCGCGGGCCGGGCGCCGCGACGCCTCCGCCCCCGCCACCGGAGTGCCCGCGGGACAGCTCGGGCGTCGGGTCCGGGATCTTGTACGTGCGGTTGAGGTTGATGGCTCGGACGTCGCCGAGTGCGGCGAGGTCGCGCACGGCCCCCACCGGCACGGTGGCCCGGACGTACCCGAGGTCCTCCTCGGTCCTGCCCAGGCTCCCGCCCTCCTCGGTCACCGTCGCGGAGACGCTGTCGATCTCACCCGGTGTCGCCGCGAGCAGCACGGTCACGGTCTCGTCGCCCCTGGCCTCGGCCTTCTGGAGCAGTCGGGCGTCGCCGTCACCGAGCTTCTCGACGAGGTCGTCGGCGCCGGCTGCCGGCGTGAGCGCGCGGAACCCGATGTCCGGGGTCACGTGCTCGTCCCGCGTCGGCGGCTCGCCCAGCGGGCGGCGCTCCGCGAGCTGCTGCGGAACGGACCCGTCGTCTGCTGCGCGAGCCGGTGTCGCGATGGCCGCCGCGCTGAGCCCGAACGCGATGGCGCCAACCAGCGCCGTTCGCGATACGCGGTGTCTGCGCGACCTGCCTGAGGTTCCCGAGAAACTCAATGCCACTCCTCTGTCGTCTGTGATCAAACGTTCAGAGACTCGGGGTGGCTGTCTGGACCGGTCAACGAACGACGGTGGCGGGTGCGCGCCATGACGCACCCCCGCCACCGCCGGACGGATCTAGTCCTGCCAGACGGGGCAGCGGTGCCGCTCCTCGACTTCGAGGCAATAGGCGCGGTTCGCGCCGCCGTACGCGACGTCGTAGCCGCGCGTCCCGCTGTCCCACAGGTAGTCGGTCCCGCTGCGCCCGTACACGATGTCGCTGCCGTCACCTCCGTTGAGGTACTCGGCGAGCGGCCCGCCACGCAGCACGTCGTCGAACCGCGAGCCGCGGCCCCGACCACGCCGAGCCGTCGGCGGATCGTTCAGGCAGAACTGGACCCTTTGACCCGTTGCAACCCCCCAAAGGGTCCAGTTTCACCGGCTCACCGGGGAAACTGCCGCCTTCAGCCCGCCCTCAGCGCGGACGCGGCGCCAGCCGCACCAGTTGCGCGACGTGCTCGGGCTGCAGCTCGTCGAGGGTGGCCACGCCGAGCAGCCGCATGGTCCGCTCGATCTGGCCACGCAGGATCTCGATGGTGCGGTCCACACCGTCGCGGCCACCGGCCATCAGGCCGTACAGGTAGGCCCGCCCGATCAGCGTGAAGTGCGCGCCGTGCGCGACCGCGGCGACGATGTCCTGGCCGGACATGATCCCGGTATCCAGGTGCACCTCGACGTCGTTCCCGACCGCGGCCACGACCTGCGGCAGCAGGTGGAACGGGATCGGCGCCCGGTCCAGCTGACGGCCACCGTGGTTCGAGAGCAGCACCGCGTCCACGCCGGCGTCCGCCAGGCGGCGCGCGTCGTCGACGGTCTGCACGCCCTTCACCACCACACGTCCCGGCCACTGGTCCTTGATCCAGGCCAGGTCCGCGTAGGTGACGGTCGGGTCGAACATCGTGTCCAGCAGCTCGGCCACCGTGCCCGACCACGAGTCCAGCGAGGCGAACGCCAACGGCTCGGTGGTCAGGAAGTTGAACCACCACGCCGGGCGCGGGATCGCGTTGGCCACCGTGCGCGGCGACAGGGTCGGCGGGATGGTCATCCCGTTGCGCACGTCGCGCAGCCGGGCGCCCGCGACCGGGACGTCGACCGTCACCAGCAACGTGTCGTAACCGGACTTCGCAGCCCGGTCGACCAGCGCCATCGACCGGTCGCGGTCCTTCCACATGTACAGCTGGAACCAGTGCCGACCACCCGGCGCCGCCGCGGCCACGTCCTCGATCGAGGTCGTGCCCATCGTGGACAGCGAGAACGGGATCCCGGCCGCCGCCGCAGCGGTCGCGCCCGCGATCTCGCCCTCGGTCTGCATCATCCGGGTGAACCCGGTCGGCGCGATCCCGAACGGCAGCGCCACCCGCTCCCCCAGCACCACCCGTGACGTGTCCACCTTCGAGACGTCACGCAGGATCGAGGGCCGGAACTCCACGTCACCGAACGCCTCCCGCGCTCGGGCCAGCGATACCTCGCTGTCCGCGGCGCCGTCGGTGTAGTCGAACGCCGCCTTGGGCGTACGTCGCTTCGCCACCCGGCGCAGGTCGTCGATCGTCAGCGCCGACGCG
Source organism: uncultured Actinomycetota bacterium (assembly GCA_963716655.1). Classification (GTDB taxonomy): domain Bacteria; phylum Actinomycetota; class Actinomycetes; order Propionibacteriales; family Nocardioidaceae; genus Nocardioides. Next base: position 608,442 of record CAVQTV010000004.1, read on the forward strand.
AGCCGCCGTTGTTTGGGCGACATGGTCGGCCTCTTGAACTTCAGCAGGGGTGCGAGGTCTCGCCGCTTCGGCACTTGCCGCTTCATCGTCCGACTCCACCATTTCTGGCCGCCAGGCGCGACTGTCCCATTCGCCGCTGCGGCCGCCAGACCGCTCACGTCGGTGCGCCAGCCCCGGCAGGAGCTCGGCCTTGGCACTCGGCTGAGGCGTAGGTTCGGTCCATGGACAGCCGGATCAACGAGTTCCAGCGACTGCACTCCTCGGGGTGCTTCGTGATGCCGAACCCCTGGGACGTCGGGAGCGCGCGGGCGCTCGAGCAGCTGGGGTTCCCGCGTTGGCGACGACGAGCGCCGGCCTGGCCTGGTCGCTCGGCCGTGCGGACATCCAGGTCACCCTCGACCAGGCGCTCGACCATCTCCGCCTCATCGCCGGTGCGGTGAGCCTTCCGGTGAACGCCGACTTCCAGGGCGGCTTCGCGGTCGACCCTGCGGGGGTCGCGGCGAACGTCACCCTGGCCGCCCACACCGGGGTCGCGGGGCTCTCGATCGAGGACTCCACCGGCGACGCGGCAGACCCGCTTGCACGAGTTCGACCTGGCCGTGAAGCGGGTCGCCGCCGCGCGTCGCGCCATCGACGAGAGCGGCACCGGCGTCGTCCTCACGGCGCGCTCCGAGGGCTTCGTCGTCGGCCGGCCCGACATCGACGAGACGGTCCGTCGGCTGCGCGCATTCTCCGAGGCCGGCGCCGACTGCCTCTACGCGCCGCGGATCGAGACCGTCGAGCAGGTGACCGCGATCGTCACGGCGGTGGCACCCAAGCCGGTGAACCTGCTGATCAACGCCCCGTTCACCACGGTCGCCGAGGCGGCGGAGCTCGGAGTACGCCGGATCAGCGTGGGCGGCACGCTCGCCCGGACCGCATGGGACGGCTTCCTGACCGCCGCCAGGGAGATCGCCGACACCGGCACCTTCTCGCGGTTCGTGGGGCTGCCGGACGTCGAGGGCCTGTTCGGCGGATGAGGTACGGCGCCCACCTGCCGCTGGCCGACCTGGACGGTCAGGGTGCGCCGAGCCTCACGTCGTACGCCCGGACTGCGGCAGAGCTGGGCTTCACCACGCTGGCCGCGAACGACCACCTGGTGTTCAGCCTTCCGTGGCTCGACGGGATCGTGGCCCTGGCGTCGGTGGTCGAGGCGAGCGGTGACCTGCAGCTCGCGACCACCGCTGCGCTCCCGGTGGTGCGCGGCCCGGCCGCACTGGCGAAAGCGGCGGCCGCGCTCGACATCGTGTCCGGTGGCCGGCTGGTGCTCGGGATGGGACCCGGGTCATCGCGGGCGGACTACGAGCTGGCCGGCGTGGATTTCGAGGAACGCTGGCCACTGTTCGACCGGGCGGTCCGCGAGGTGCGGGCGCACCTCGACTCCCTGAAGCCCCGTCCGGTCCGCGTCCCGCCGGTGTGGATCGCCAGCTGGGGCTCGGCTGCCGGGCTACGTCGGGTGGACCGGCTCGGCGACGGCTGGCTCGCATCGGCGTACAACACGACGCCGGAGCGGATCGCCGCGGGCCGGGCGGCGCTGCGCCCGGAGCTCACCTGCGTCGTCGCGACCATGTGGACCTGGGTCACCGACGACGTGCGGGAGCGGTCCGACTGGCTGGCGCGGTTGGCAGCGCTCCTCAACCGACCCGAGGACGACCTGTCGCGGCAGCTGCTCGTCGGACCGCCCGAGGCCTGCGCCGAGGTGCTGAGCGGCTACGCCGCCGCCGGGGTCGACCAGGTGCTGGTCTGGCCGGTCGCCGACCACGAGCGGCAGCTCGAGCGGGTCATGCGCGACGTCGTGCCCCTCGTCGCGGCCCGGTGACGTCGCGCAGGATCGCGGTCATCGCCTGCACCGGCGCCGGCGCCGGCTCGTCCGAGCGGTGCGCCACGCTGATCCGACGCACTGGCGCGGTGGTAGCCAGGTCGCGTACGGCGACGCCTGGCAGCGGGTGGTCCGCCGCGAGGCCGGGCACCACGGCCACCCCGAGGGTCGCCGCGACGAACGCGTGCACCGCGCGGTGGTCGTCGGTCGCGAGCTGCGTGCGGGGCTCGAACCCGGCCGACCGGCACGCGTAGAGCAGGATCCGGAACCAGGGGCTCCCGGGACGGCCGCCCACCCAGGCCTCGTCGGCGAGGTCGGACAGGCGCAGCCGGGCGCGCTGTCTGGCCAGCCGATGGCCCTCGGGCAGCAGCACCCGGTAGCGGTCGTCGAACAGCGGGGTGAGCGACATCCGGCCGGGCACGCCACCGGGGAGGTCCGGGTTCTCGAAGACCACCGCCATGTCCAGCTCGCCGTGCTCCAGCCGCGGCAGCAGGCCCTGCATGTGGTCGTCCACCATCGTGAGCGCGACGCCCGGGGTCTCCTCGCGGAACCGTGCGATCGCCGCCGGCACGAACGACGTCAGCGCGGTCGGGAAGCTCCCGATCCGCAGTCGGCCCGCGCGCCGCCCTGCGATCTCGGCCAGCGCCTGCTCCGCGTCCTCGAGCTGCGAGGTGACCGTGCGGCCGTGCCGGACCAGGACCGCGCCGGCCTCGGTGAGCTCGACCGGCCGGGTTCCCCGGTCCACCAGAGGCAGCCCGGTCTCGCGTTCGAGGGCGGCGACGTGCTGGCTGACGGCCGACTGCGTCATGCCGAGCGAGCGCGCCGCCGCCGAGAACGAGCCCTGCTCCGCGATCTCGCAGAGCACCCGGATGGCGCGCACCTGACCTATCAGCATCACTGATCTCCTTGTAGTGATCAGCGTTGATGCTAATGGCAGCGCTCCCTAGCGTCAGCCTCCACCGACGATGGAGAGGGAGAACTTCATGACCACCGACGCATCCACCCAGATCGACTTCGACAAGCTGATGGCCTTCGTGTTCCGGGCGGTCGACGAGGTCGGCGCCACCCTCAGCTGCGCACTGGTCCACATGGGCGACCGGCTCGGCTACTACCGCGACCTCGCGGCGCACGGACCGACCACCCCGGAGGAGCTCGCCGCCCGCACGGAGACCGGCCTCCCGTACGCCCGCGAGTGGCTCAACGCCCAGGCGGCCGGGCAGATCGTGGAGTACGACGCCGGCTCGGGCCGCTACACCCTGCCCCCGGAGCACGCAGTGGCGCTGGCGGACGAGACCAGCCCGGCGTACCTGCCCGGCTTCTTCCAGATCGCGTACGGCACGGTGCACGACGCCGACCGGGCGATCGAGGCGGCCCGGTCGGCGACCGGCGTGGGCTGGCACGAGCACTCCGGCGACGTCCACGAGGGCTGCGAACGGTTCTTCCGGCCGGGGTACGCCGCGAACCTGGTCACCGAGTGGCTGCCCGCCCTCGACGGGGTGACCGCGAAGCTCGAGGCGGGCGCGCTCGTCGCCGACGTCGGCTGCGGCCACGGCTCGTCGACGGTGCTGATGGCCGAGGCGTACCCGAACTCGACGTTCGTGGGCTCGGACTACCACTCGCAGTCCGTCGCGACCGCTCGCGAGCGGGCGGCCGACGCCGGCGTGGGCGACCGGGCGCGGTTCGAGGTCGCCGCGGCGAACGAGTTCGGTGGCGAGGGCTACCACCTGGTGACGATGTTCGACTGCCTGCACGACATGGGCGACCCGGTCGGCGCGGCCCGGCACGTGCGCAGCGTGATCGACCCGGACGGCACCTGGATGATCGTGGAGCCGGCGGCCGGCGACCGGGTCGAGGACAACCTGAACCCGATCGGCCGCGCCTACTACGGCTTCTCCACCCTGCTCTGCACGCCGGCCTCGCTGTCCCAGCCGGTCGGGGCCGCGCTCGGCACCCAGGCCGGGCCGGCCCGGATCCGCGACGTGACCACCCAGGCCGGCTTCACCCGGTTCCGGCTGGCCGCGCAGACGCCGTTCAACAACGTCTACGAGGTGCGGCCCTGACTGAAGGATCCGCTTAATTCCCACTTGCCGTGGGGACGCAACGGGCGGATGGTGGGGGTATGGCCATCCGCCCGGTTCCCGACGGCCTTCCGGTGCTCGCTCGCGGCAAGCACCGGTCGCCGCGCTCCGGCGCGTGCTTCATGGAGATGGCATCGGTGCTGGCCGGCGAGAAGTGGAGCGACCAGCCCCCGTGCACGAACCCGCTGCTGGCCGGCCTGGCCCGGCTGGTCAACGACAGCACCAGCGACGAGCGCCGCGGCGAGCTGGTCGAGCTGATCCCGCTGGTCGTCGGCGTCCGCGGTGGCGGCCTCGCCTGGGAGGTGTCGCTGGCGTCGGCCGTGTCGGTCGAGGCGATCATCGACGTACCCGAGGAGCGGCAGCGGGCGCTGGCCGCCGGGCTGATCCGGTGCGAGGAGCTCGCAGTGGTGCTCGGCCCCGAGCCGGGTCCACGGGATCGAGGACATCCGCAGGGCGCTGGCCGACGTGCCGGCGGCGGTCGCCTGGTCGCGCCAGTTCCTGCGAGCCGGGCCCGATCACGGCGGCCCAGTTCCACAAGCACACCGCGCCCACGCTGATCCGCTGCTCGGTCCTCGGGATCGCGTCCGGCGCCGCACTCGACCGCGACGGACGGCTGCGCGACCTGCTCCGGACCGGCATCGAGGCCGCGCGTCGGGTGCCCGCCGGCGTGCCCTCAGCCGAGACCCGCCGGTTCTCGTCGATGCTGAGCCGCTAGCCGGAGCGCCCGCGGTAGTGCTGCGCGCGCCGACCGGTCAGGCGCGGTGATCGGCGAAGAACTCCGTCAGCAGCGCCGTCGACTCGTCGGCGAGGACGCCGGAGACGACCTCGGGCCGGTGGTTGAGCCGACGGTCGCGGACGACGTCCCAGAGGCTGCCGACCGCGCCGGCCTTGGGGTCGAAGGCGCCGAAGACCACCCGGTCGACCCGGCTCAGCACGGCGGCGCCGGCGCACATCGTGCACGGCTCGAGGGTGACGACCAGGGTGTGCCCGTCCAGCCGCCACTCGCCGCGCGCCCGCGCGGCCTCGCGGAGCGCGACCACCTCGGCGTGCCCGGTCGGGTCGTGGTCGGCCTCGCGGACGTTGCGCCCGCGCCCGACCGTCGTACCGTCCGGGGCGAGGACGACCGCGCCGATGGGCACGTCGCCGGTGGCCAGCGCGGCGCGCGCCTCGTCGAGGGCGGCCCGCATCGGGCCGTCCCAGTCGGGCGCGCTCACGCGGAGGTGAGGCCGACGGCGTCGTCGAAGAGCTCGCCGAAGCCGAGCCGGCGGGCGACGTCGGAGAGCATCTCGTCGGGGTAGAGGTCGAAGTCGTCGAGCAGCACGCCCATGTCCATGGCGTGCATGCCGAGGTCGCCGAGCAGGTCGAGGTCGCCGGCCGGGGCCTGGTCGTCCTCGTCCTCGGGCATCGGCAGGCCGAGGAACGTCGACGGCCGAGCTGGCCAGCTCCCACTCGTCGGCGGCGGTGATGTCGGAGAGCAGCACCCGCGTGCTCGGGCCGGCCACCCGGACGATGACGAAGAAGTCCTCGTCCATCGCCACCAGGCCGACCGCACCGCCGTCGCCGGGGAACCGGCGCAGCGCGTGCGAGAGCTTGTCGACGTCCTCGAGGACGTCGTGGACGAGCTCCTGCACGGTCCAGACGCCCTCCTCGCGGTAGGCGGCCAGGGCGAAGTCGACTCCGTCGAGCTGCTCGGTCATGTCGCTCCTCCGTTCACCGGTCGCCGTGACTGGGCACATTCCAGAGTGTCAGACGACGGGGACGGGGCCAACCCCTTTGGTCGAAGGCGATCGCGCATGTGCCACTAGGGTTCGGGCATGCGCACGCACGTCGTCGACCACCCGCTGGTCGCCCACAAGCTGACCCACCTCCGCGACGAGAACACCGACTCGCCGACGTTCCGCCGGCTGGCCGACGAGCTGGTGACGCTGCTGGCCTACGAGGCCACCCGCGACGTCCGGGTCTCGACGCACGACATCGTCACCCCGGTGGCGCCGACGACCGGGGTCACGCTGGCGACGCCGAAGCCGCTGGTGGTGCCGATCCTGCGCGCCGGGCTCGGCATGCTCGACGGGATGATGCGGCTGCTGCCGACCGCGGAGGTCGGCTTCCTCGGCATGATCCGCAACGAGGAGACGCTGGAGGCGTCGACGTACGCCGAGCGGCTGCCCGACGACCTCTCCGGCCGCCAGTGCTACGTCCTCGACCCGATGCTCGCCACCGGCGGCACCCTGGCCGCGGCGATCAAGTTCCTCACCGACCGCGGCGCCGACGACATCACCGCGATCTGCCTGCTCGCCGCGCCCGAGGGCTGCGCCCGGCTCGAGCAGGACCTCGCCGGCCTCGACGTACCCGTCACCGTCGTCACCGCCGCGATGGACGAGCGGCTCAACGACAAGGGCTACATCGTCCCCGGCCTCGGCGACGCCGGCGACCGGTTGTACGGCGTGGTGGGCTGAGCCTCACCGTCCGGATCCCGGCTGACCGGAATCCCGCCGTGCAACCGCAGGGACGGTCCTGCCGACGCCCAGCCCGGGAAGATCTGCACCTTCCCGGTGGCGATCAGCAGCATCAGCACCAGCACGAGCAGCCCGAGCGCGCCGTAGACCCACTCCTTGCTGACCCGGGTCTCGTCGGACTCGGGAGCGTCGTAGCGGTGCCCGTCGGGTCGGCCCAGGCGCTCGTCGTCGTCATCCGTCATGGCCGTCCAACGACCCAGCCCTCCGCATGTAACGCCCTGTCCAGGTCACTCCTGCCCCGGCAGGACGGGGCGGAAGTGGTTCGGACAGGGCGTTACAAGCAGGAAGCGCCCCGGCTCAGAGCGCCTTGACCGCGTTGAGCAGCTTGCCGAGCGAGTCCTTGGCGTCGCCGAAGAGCAGCGTGGTCTTGGGGTCGAAGAGCAGCTCGTTCTCGATGCCGGCGAAGCCGGGGCGCATCGAGCGCTTCATGAACACGACCTGCCGGGCCTCGTCGGCGTTGAGGATCGGCATCCCGTAGATCGGGGCACCGGGCGTCGTCTTGGCGGCCGGGTTGACCACGTCGTTGGCGCCGACGACGAGGACGACGTCGGTGTGCTTGAAGTCGCCGTTGATGTCGTCCATCTCGACCAGCTGCTCGTACGGCACCTGCGCCTCGGCGAGCAGCACGTTCATGTGCCCGGGCATCCGGCCGGCGACCGGGTGGATCGCGTAGTCGACCTTGGTCCCGCGCTCGCCCAGTACGTCGACCAGCTCGCGCAGGGTGTGCTGCGCCTGGGCGACGGCGAGGCCGTAGCCGGGCACGATGATGACCCGGTCGGCGTACCCGAGCAGGATCGCGACGTCCTCGGGACCGGCCGACCGCACCGGCCGGTCGGAGGCCTCGCCGGCACCGAGCGTCGAGCCGCCCTTGAGCGCGCCGAACAGGATGTTGGCCACCGAGCGGCCCATCGCCTTGGCCATCAGCATCGTCAGGTAGGTACCGGACGCGCCGACCAGGGTGCCGGCGACGAGCAGCACGACGTTGTCGAGCACGTAGCCGCCGGCCGCGACGGTCAGGCCGGTGAACGCGTTGAGCAGCGAGATCACGATCGGTACGTCGGCGCCGCCGACCGGCAGCACCAGCAGCACACCGACCAGCAGGCCGAGCACGGCCAGCACGATGCCGATCCACACCGCCGGCTGGGTCACGGTGAGCACGCCGAGGACGATCGCGGCGATCCCCGCGGCGCCGAACACGATCGGCAGGCCGGGGAAGAGCACCGGCCGCGACGTCATCAGCTCCTGGAGCTTGGCGAAGGTGACGATCGAGCCCGGCGAACGACACCGAGCCGACCGCGATCGTGAACGCGGTCGCGGCCAGCACGAACCAGTTGACCGCGTCCGCGTGCGGGATGATCTCGTGCAGCTCGATCAGCGCCACCAGCGCGGCCGCGCCACCGCCGACGCCGTTGAACAGCGCCACCATCTGCGGCATCTGCGTCATCTGCACCTTCTGGGCACCGACGACACCGACGACCGAGCCGATCGCGATCGCCGCCACGATCAGCGGCACGTGCTTCAGGTCGAGGTAGATGAACGGCACGACGACCGCGACGACCGCGGCGGCGGCACCGAGCAGGTTGCCGCCGCGCGCGGTCTTCGGCCCGGACAGGCCCTTGAGCGCGAGGACGAAGCAGATCGCGCAGGCCAGGTTGACCAGCTGCACCCAGGTCGGCATCAGGCGTCTCCACCGTCGGTCGGACCGTCAACAGGAGCCGCTACCTGCTTGGGCTTCTTGCGCACGAACATCTGCAGCATCCGGTCGGTGACCACGAAGCCGCCGACCATGTTGATCGCGGCCAGCACGATCGCGACCAGCCCGACGGCGACCGCGAGGTCGTTCTCGGTGGACCCGGTGACCAGCACCGCGCCGAGCAGGATGATGCCGTGGATGGCGTTGGCGCCGGACATCAGCGGGGTGTGCAGCGTCGAGGAGACCTTGGAGATCACCTCGATGCCCGACGAACACGCTGAGCACGAAGATCGTCAGCCAGACGACTGCCTCATCCATCAGTTGGCCCCTTCCAGAGCGGCTCGCGTCGGTTCGTGCCGGATCGCCCCGTCGTGGGTGACGCACGACCCGGCGACGATCTCGTCGTCGAAGTCCGGGGCGAAGTCCCCGTCCGCGGTCATCAGCGTGACGATGTTGACGACGTTCTGCGCGTAGAGCTTCGACGCCGGGCCCGGCATCTGCGACGGCACGTTGCGCCCGCCCCAGACCTGCGCGTTCCCGATCCGCACGACCTCGCCGGCCTCCGCGCCCTCGACGTTGCCGCCGGTCTCGGCGGCCAGGTCGACGACGACCGAGCCGGGTCGCATCTGCTCGACCATCGCCCGGGTGACCAGCAGCGGCGCCCGCCGTCCGGGCACGGCCGCGGTGGTGATCAGCGCGTCCGCGTTCGCGACGTACGGCGCCAGCCGCTCCATCTGCAGCGCGGCCCGCTCCTCGGTCATCTCGCGGGCGTAGCCGCCGGCACCCTCGAGGGTGTCCAGCTCCAGGTCGATCGCCTGCGCGCCCATCGAGCGGATCTCCTCGGCCGCGGCGGCGCGCACGTCGTACGCCTTGACCACGGCGCCGAGCCGCTTCGCGGTCGCGATCGCCTGGAGCCCGGCGACGCCGGCGCCGAGCACGACGACCTCGGCGGGCGGCACCGTGCCGGCGGCGGTCATGTTCAGCGGGAAGAACCGGCGCAGCATCCCGGCCGCGACGATCGCGCAGCGGTAGCCGGAGACCAGCGCCTGCGACGACAGCGCGTCCATCGACTGGGCGCGGGAGATGCGCGGCACCAGCTCCATCGCGAACGACGTGACCCCGCCGTCGCGCAGCGCGGTGACGATCTCGGCCTCCTGCCCGGTCGGCAGGAACGACACCGTCGCGGCGCCGCGCCGCAGCCGGCGCACCACGTCGACCTCCGGCGGCTGCACCGACACCAGCAGGTCCGCCTGCTCGACCGCGTCGGCAGCGACGACTCGCGCCGGCGGCCTCGTAGTCGGCGTCGGCGAGCAGCGCGGCTCGCCCGCACCCGGCTCGACGAGCACGTCGTACCCCAGCCCGGTCAGCTTGCCGACCAGCTCGGGGACCATCGCCACCCGGGCCTCGGCCTCTCGGGTCTCTCTCGCCACCGCGATCTTCACCCGTGGCAACCTAGGCCAGATCCGCGGCCGCGAGAAGGTGTCTCACGGACTCGCGAGTGTGAACTCTTCCACGGTCTCGTAGCGCGGACGTCCGCGCGGACCCTCCCCGAGGTACGACGCGACCAGCTCGATCCGGTCGGCCGGCCAGCGCGGTCCGGCGTACCCGTCGAGCAGCTTCACCCAGTCCGACACCTCGGTCGGGTGGCCGATCCGGGCGACCGTGACGTGCGGCTTGAACCGCTGCCCGTCGACCGGGATGCCGGCCCGGTTGGCCGCGGCGCGGCACCCGGTGGCCAGCCGGTCGAGCTCGGTGCGGCCGGTGCTCCTCGAGGTCGAGGCCCGCCCACAACACCCGCGCGCGGGCTGCGTTCGGGAACGCGCCGCCGCCGGCGATCGCCGGTCTCGAACGCCGGTCCGCTTCGCGGCCGCGCGGGCCAGCCGCTCGCTGAGGTCGTCGACGCGGCGCTCCTCCACGTCGGCCAGGAACGCCAGCGTCACGTGGAACTGGTCGGCACTCGCCCACCGGAACGACCCGGACGCACGGCGTACCTCCAGGAAGTCGTCCAGGTGGGTCGACCGCCTCGTCGGGCGGAACCAGGGCAACGAACAGCCGCTGGGACATCAGCCGATCTGGGTGCCGAGGGCGGAGCCGATCGCGTAGGTGACCGCCATCGCGAAGCAGCCGCCCACGATGTTGCGAGCGACTGCGCGGCCCGGGCCGCGCGTAGCCGAGCCGGGCGCTCGCGAACCCGGTGACCGCGAGCGCGACGATGACCGCGGCGACGGTCAGCCAGAGCCGGTACGCCGGGGCGCCGAGGGTCATCGTGAGCAGCGGGAGCAGCGCGCCGATCGTGAAGGACAGCATCGACGCCCCCGCGGCGTGCCACGGGCTGGAGATGTCGTCGGGGTCGATGCCGAGCTCGGCCTCGGCGTGCGCGCCCAGGGCGTCCTTCGCCGTCAGCGCGGTGGCGACCTCGAGCGCGAGCTCCTCGTGCAGCCCCTTCTCGACGTAGAGTCCGGCCAGCTCGGCGAGCTCCTCCTCGGGCTCGTCGCGCAGCTCGCGGCGCTCCTTGGCCAGCAGTGCCAGCTCGGAGTCGCGCTGGGTGCTGACCGAGACGAACTCCCCCGCGCCCATGCTCATCGCACCGGCGGCCAGCCCGGCCACGCCCGCGATCACGATCGCGGACCGGTCGCTGGTGGCGCCGACCGCGGCGATCACGATGCCGGCGGTCGAGACGATGCCGTCGTTCGCGCCGAGCACGGAGGCGCGCAGCCAGTTGAGCCGGTTGTTGAGCCCGCCCGGGTGGTGCGGCTCGTCCTCGTGCGGACCGACTGGCAGATCGATCCCAGCGTGCGGTCATGCTCGAATCCAACGCCGCTGGGCAGTCCGCCGCAAGGAAGGATTGCCTGTGCTCACAGGCCGAGGTCGCGCCCGATGAGCTCCTTCATGATCTCGTTGGAGCCGGCCCAGATCTTCGAGACCCGGGCGTCGCGCCAGGCGCGGGCCACGCGGTACTCGTTCATGAAGCCGTAGCCGCCGTAGAGCTGGACGCAGTGGTCGAGGATCTCGTTCTGCACCTGGGACGTCCACCACTTCGCCTTGGCGGCGTCGGTGGCGGTCAGCTCGCCCGCGGTGTGGGCGACCACGCACTGGTCGACGTACGCCTGGGTGACGTCGACCTGGGTGAAGAGCTCGGCGAGCAGGAACTTGTTGTGCTGGAACGAGCCGACGCCCTGGCCGAACGCCTTGCGCTCCTTGGCGTACACGAGGGTCTCGTCCAGGATCTGGCGGGCGTGCGCGAGGTTGGAGATCGCGCAGCCGAGCCGCTCCTGCGGGAGGTTCTCCATCATGTGGATGAAGCCGTTGTCGAGCTCGCCGATGATCTCGGCGTCGGTGACCCGGACGTTCTCGAAGAACAGCTCGGCGGTGTCCGACTCGTCCTGGCCGACCTTGTCCAGCTTGCGGCCGCGGGAGTAGCCGTCCGCGGTGGTCTCGACGCCGAAGAGCGTGATGCCGCGGGCCTTCTTCTCCGGCGCGGTGCGGGCCGCGACGACGACCAGGTCGGCGGAGTAGCCGTTGGTGATGAACGTCTTCGAGCCGTTGATCACCCACTCGTCGCCGTCCTTGACCGCGGTGGTCTTCAGCGCCGCGAGGTCCGAGCCGCCGGACGGCTCGGTCATCCCGATCGCGGTCAGCAGCTCGCCGGTGGCGACGCTCGGCAGCCAGCGCCGGCGCTGCTCCTCGGTGGTCAGGTGGACGAGGTACGGCGCGACGATGTCGGCGTGGATGCCCACGCACGAGCCGAGCGCGGCGTTGACCTTGTTCATCTCCTCGAGCAGCACCGCGTTGAAGCGGTAGTCGCCGGCCCCGGCGCCGCCGTACTCCTCCGGGATCTCCAGGCCGAGGAACCCCTGCTTGCCTGCCTCGATCCAGAAGTCGCGCGGGATAGCCTTGTCGGCGGCGTGCTGCTCGACGTGCGGGACGACGGACCGGTCGAGGAACTCCTTCACGGAGGCCCGGAAGGCCTCGTGGTCCTCGTCGTAGATGCTGCGCTTCATGGGCCGAATACTACTCTTCGGTAACCGGCCTCCGATTGGGCCCGTCAGCGACTCCGGGGGTACAACCGATTCCGATGCAAGACCAAGTCACCGCTCCGAACCGGGCGGAAACGCCCACTCGCAGCCCGATCCGGCTCGACATCCAGGGCCTGCGAGCGATCGCGGTGCTGGTCGTCGTCGCCGACCACGCGGGCCTCGCGCGGGTTCGCCGGCGGGTACGTCGGCGTCGACATGTTCTTCGTGCTGTCCGGCTTCCTGATCACCGGGCTGCTGGTGGCGGAGACCGGTCGGACCGGCCGGGTCGGGCTCCGCAGCTTCTACGCCCGCCGCGCGCGCCGGATCCTCCCGGCCGCGACGCTGGTGCTGGTGGCGGTCGTGACCTACGCGACCGTCGAGCTGTCGTACCGCGCGGTGCAGCGGATCACGACGGACGCCGCGTGGGCGGCCGCCTTCCTCTCGAACGTGCGGTTCTCGCAACTGGGCACCGACTACTTCGCCGAGGCGCTGCCCCCGTCACCGCTCCAGCACTACTGGTCGCTGTCGGTGGAGGAGCAGTTCTACCTGGTCTGGCCGCCGCTGCTGGTCCTGCTGCTGCTCGTGCACCGTCGCCGCGGCTCGCGCAGCCCGTGGCCGCTCGTCGGCAGCGTGGTCGGCACGCTGTGCCTGGCCTCCCTCGTCTGGTCGGTGACGCTCACCCGGACCGACGAGACCGCGGCGTACTTCTCCTCCCTCGCCCGCGGGTGGGAGCTCGGGCTCGGCGCGCTGCTGGCCCTCGCCGTGCCGCTGCTGAAGCGACTCGACCCCGGCGCGCGGCGGCTGCTCGGGGTGACCGGCCTGGTCGCCGTGACGTACGCCGTCCTGACGTTCGACGCGACCACCCCGTTCCCGGGCTTCCACGCCCTGATCCCGGTCCTCGGGACCGCGGCGCTGATCGCCGCCGGGACCGGCGTGGACCAGGGGCTCGGCGTCAGCCGGCTCCTGTCGGTCCGGCCGCTCGCCTGGGTCGGCGACCTGTCGTACTCGATCTACCTCTGGCACTGGCCGATCCTGGTCTTCGGCGCCGCCGAGTTCGGCGAGGCCACCACACTCAAGACCGCCGTGCTGCTCGGCGTCATCCTGCTGCTGTCGGTCGCGAGCTACTACCTCGTCGAGAACCCGGTCCGCCACGGGGGCTGGTTCCGCGCCGCCCGGTGGCGCGGGCTGATCCTGTGGCCGGCCGCCATCGCCGTGGTGGCGGTCGCGGTCATCGGCGGGCGGGCGATCTCGACCTACCAGCTCGAGCAGCACCTGGTGGAGACCAAGAAGTACGAGTCGCTGCGGGCCGAGCGGATCCCCGTCAGCGAGGAGCTCGCCGTCTCGCTGCAGCTCGCCGACCGGGGCGCGGCGGTCGCGTACCCGCTGAAGAACGTCGACGAGGTCGACGAGCTGGCCCGCAACCTCTGGAACTTCCACTACGGCTGCTTCGCGGGCCACGACCGCAGCGCCGTCCGGATCTGCGCTGTCGGCGACCGCCGCGCCGACCGCACCCTCGTGGTGCTCGGGGACTCGCACGCCGGGCAGTGGCTGCCGGCGTTCGACCGGATCGGCCGGGAGCACGGCTACCGCGTGGTGCCGCTGATCAAGCTCGGGTGCGTGCCGTACGACGTGCCGCTCGTGACCGACGACCTCTCGCGGCCCTACACGGAGTGCGTGGAATGGCGCACCTGGGTGCTGGAGAAGCTGCGCACCATCGATCCCGACGTCGTCTACGTGAGCTCCCGCGCGATGCCCGGCAACCTGGTGGCGTCGGAGGCCGAGCGCGGCCAGGTGTGGCGCGACGGTGTCGACAGCATGGTCACCTCGCTGCAGGAGACGACGCCCGACGTCCGCCTGATCGGCGACACGACCCGGCTCGAGTTCGACCCGATCGAGTGCCTGACCGACCGGGACGCGACGATGGCGACCTGCACCGACGCGGAGAACGACCTGGTCCGGGAGGCGAACGAGATCACCCGGCTCGCTGCCGAGGCTGCCGGCGCGGAGTACGTCGACATCACGCCGCTGGTCTGCCTCGACCAGCGCTGCCCGGCGTTCGCGGGCGGCCGGATGGTCTTCGCGAACACCGACCACCTCAGCGTCGACTGGGTCGAGCACGTGCTGCCGGAGCTCAAGCGCGTCGAGGGTGCGCTGCCGACGGCGTGAGGCCGTCAGCCGACGGGCGGGTCCGGTCGATCAGCTGCCGAGGTCGACGACGTCGTCCTCGGCAGGCGCCTCGGCGTCGAACTCCTCGTCGAACTCGGAGAACGTCACGGTGCCGGTGTCCTCGCCCTCGGTCTTGTCGATCTTGACCAGGTAGTTCGGCTCCTCGACCCGGACGTAGCCGGTCGATACGCCGTCCTCGGCGTCCTCGCGCTCGACCGGGACGACGTCCTCGCCGTCCAGCTCCTCGACCTCGCCCGTGGTGAACGTCGCCTTGTCGTCGTCGTCCTCGTCCTCGAGCAGCTGGTCGAGGAGCTCGTCGAGGTCGCAGAACTCGCTGAAGCCGTCGTCGCCGGCCGGGACGAGGACCCACTTGTCGCCGACCAGGGCCATGATCTGCTCGGCCGTCTCGCCGGCGGTCGCCTCCCAGAACGCCTGGTCCGGCTTGAACCAGGTGGTGCCGTCGACGCCGACGATCTCGGCGGACCCGCCGTCGATGCTGATGCTGCCGACGCACTTGCCGTCGGAGTTGGTCTGCATGTCGAGGTCGATCTCCTGGCCGTCCGAGGAGATGGAACCGGTGACCTTGACCGCGCTGAGGTCGCTCATCGCGTCCTTGGAGGCCTGGACGATGTCCTCGGCGGGCTTCTCGGTGAAGTCCTCACCGCCGCAGGCGGTGAGCGCGGCGGCCATCCCGACGCTCGCGACCGCGAGTCCGATCCGTGTCATGTCAGTCTCCTTGAGTGGGCGCAGGTTGCGTCAACGGTGCCAGACGGCGGCGACGTCGCGCCGGTAGCCGCGCCCGAACACCCGCCCCAGGACGAACATCACAGGCGGCGGCACGGTGTCGCGCAGGTAGCTGCGCTCGGAGTCGGCGATCCCGTCCTGGATCCAGGCGAAGAAGGCTCCGGACGACCGCCGGCGGCGCCTTGCGCAGCTTCTTCTCGACCGCCTTCCACTCCGCGGTGTCGGCCAGGTCGTGGATGAGCGGCTCGACCGCGCGCTCCTCGTGCGCCAGGTGCTGGTCGACGACCTCACGGGCGGCACCGACCACCAGCCGCGCCTCGCGCGCGGCCTGCGCGGTCGGGTTGCTGACCAGCCGGTCGAGGGCGTCCGCGACCTCGCGCAGCGCGTCGGCCATCGCGTGGTGCTCGGACTCCATCGTCGCGAGCAGCGCCGCGTCGACGTCGAACCCGGCCAGCATCGGCCAGATCAGGTCGTCCTCGTGCTCGTGGTGGCGGGTCAGCTCCGAACGCAGGTACGCGTACGCGCGCTCCAGGTCGCGGGCTCGCTCCACGTCGCCGTCCTGGAACTCCCCGAGCGCGGCGTCGAGCCGGGCGAGGTCGCGCCGTACGGCGGCGTGGATGACCCGGTTCATCGACATCCGGGCGGTCTGTGCCATTCCGGGACCGTAGGCCCGACCCCGGCCGACGGCCAGCGGTTCGGCGACTGGTTCAGACCACGCCGACCGGTTCCCGCTCCGGACGCTCGGCGTCGGCCTCGCGGAAGCCGTGTCGGTCCCACCAGCGCAGCATCGGAGCCGGCGCCCACCAGTTCCACCGACCCAGCAGCTTCATGGTGGCGGGCACCAGGAGCGCCCGGACGACGGTCGCGTCGATGAGCAGCGCCACCAGCATGCCGATGCCGAGCATCTTCATGAACACGATCCCGGACAGCCCGAACGCGCCGATCACGACGGCGAGCAGCAGTGCCGCGCTGGTGATGATCCGGCCGGTCTTCTGCACGCCGGTCACGACCGCCTCGTCGTTGTCGTGGGTCAGGTCCCACTGCTCGCGGATGCGCGAGAGCAGGAACACCTCGTAGTCCATCGACAGGCCGAACAGGATCGCGAACATCAGGATCGGCATGGTCGCGTCGAGGTAGCCCTGCGGTGTGAAGCCGAGCGTCCCGGACAGGTTGCCGTCGGAGAAGATCCAGGTCACGACGCCGAACGCCGCAGTGATCGACACCAGGTTCATCACCACCGCCTTGATCGGCAGCACCACCGAGCCGAACGCGAGGAACAGCAGCAACAGCATCACCCCGACGATGATCAGGCCCATCCACACCAGGTGGCTTCCGACCGAGTCGATCAGGTCGACGGTGTTGGCGGTCGGGCCGCCGACCAGGGCGTCGCCCGACGCGGGGTCGATCTCACGAAGCTCGCGGACCACGTCCTGGGACGCTCCGGTCTGGCTGTTGCCCGCCCAGGTCGCACGCAGCAGCGTGGTGTCGCCCTCCTGGGCGACCGGGCTGACGTCGAGGACGCCGTCGACCTGCTGCACCTCCTGGGTGTACGCCGCCACGGTGCCGTCGTCGGCGTCCCGGACCAGCAGGGTCGCGGTCGAGGTCTCCCCGCCGAACTCGTCGGCGAGCAGCACGGCCGACTGGTGCGACGGGGCGCTCTCCGGCAGCACCCGGTCGTCGACGCTGCCCCAGCGGGCGCCGAGGAACGGCGAGGCCAGCACCAGCAGGCCGACCGTGGTGACGACGATGACCGCGACCGGCCGCCGCATGACCCCCCGCGCGAGCCGCGCCCAGCGACCATGTTCGTCGGCGACGGAGACCGCCTGGTGCCGCCGCCAGGGCAGCCGACCCGCGTCCACCCGGCGCCCGAGCAGCCGCAGCGTCGCCGGCAGGACCGTCAGCGCGGCCAGCATCGCGACCAGCACGGCCGCGATGCCGCCGTACCCCATGCTCTTGAGGAACGCCTGCGGGAAGATCAGCAGGCTGGCCAGCGCCGCCGCGACGGTGAGGCCGGAGAAGAGGACCGTGCGGCCCGCGGTCGCCATGGTGCGCCGGGTCGCGATCGCCGCGGCATCGGGCTCGTCGTCGGGCAGCAGCGCCAGCTCCTCGCGGAACCGGCTGACCACGAACAGCGCGTAGTCGATGGCCAGGCCGATGCCCAGCAGCGAGATCACGTTGACGGCGAACACCGAGACCTCGGTGACCTCGGTCAGCAGCCGGACGACCGCGAGCGCGCCGATCATCGCGATCAGGCCGACCAGCGGCCGGCATCGTCGCTGCCACCAGGCTGCCGAAGATCAGCAGGGCGAGCAGCAGCACGATCGGGAGCGAGATCAGCTCGGCGCGGGCGAGGTCCTCGGAGGTGATCTCGTTGACGTCGTTGAACACGGCGAACTGGCCGGCGAGGTCGGTCTCGAGCCCCTCGGCCTCGAGGGTGGGCTCGAGCTCGTCGTAGTCTGGTCAGGTAGTCGTCCTGACTGGAGCCGGCCAGCGAGATCAGCACCTGCGCGGCGTGCCCGTCGTCGGAGACCATGGTCGGCGTCCGGCGCCGCGTAGTACGGCACGACCGTGGCGGTGGTGCCCGCGGGCAGGCCGGCGACGACGTCCTCGACGCGCTGCTGGAACTCCGGCTGGTCCGCGGTGAGCTCGTCGCTGGAGTAGATCGCGACCACGTCGACCGACTGGTTGCCGAACGTCTCCTGCTCGAGCGCGAGCTCGCGCGCCGACTCCGAGCCCGGGTCGTCGAACCCACCCTGGGACAGCGAGTCGAAGACACCCGCGCCGTACGCACCTGCGGCCAGCGTCACGGCCAGTCCGGCCAGCAGCACCGCCAGCGCCCGGCGGGCGACGAAGCCGCCCCATCGCTCGATCATGGCCGTCTCCTCGGGGTTCCGGTGAACATGGATCAGGAAAGTGAACGGTGTAAACAACGAAAACCGTAAACGGTGTAAACTGCGCCCGTCAAGGGGTCGGGCCGACCCTTTCGAGCGAATTGGGAAGCGAGCCGGACTTGGGCACTCTGCGGCAGCCGACACGGCGCGAACGGCAGCGCGAGGCGACGTACGACGAGATCGTCGGTGCGTCCCGCGCCCTCCTGGCCGACGGCGCCGAGCTCTCGTTGCGCGCGGTCGCCGGGCGGATGGGGGTGACCGCGCCCGCGCTCTACCGCTACGTCGCGAACTACCAGGACCTGGTCGACCTGGTCGCCTTCGAGATCGACAAGGCGGCCACCGAGCGGTTCCGTGCCGCGGCCGACGAGCTGCCCGAGGACGACTACGCCGGCCGGCTGATCGTCGCGGTGACCGAGTTCCGGATCTGGGCGCTGGCGAACCCACGCGAGTTCGGCCTGGTGTTCGCCAACCCGGTCGCCGACGCGGGCTGCGTGCGCCGGGAGATGCTGACCCTGGCCAGCTCCGGGCGGCTGTTCACCGACCAGATGCGCGCGCTGTGGGAGCAGAACCAGCACCCGATCCCGTCCCTCGACGAGCTGCCGCCCGCCGTCCGTGAGGCCGTCACCGACCCGCTGATCCCCGCCGAGGTCGAGAACCTCGCCTTCGAGGACCGCGGCCTGGTCTGGGAGTACATGCAGGGCTGGACCCAGCTCTACGGCGTGGTCGCGCTCGAGGTGTTCGGCCACATGGACCCGCGGATCATCGAGTCCGGCGAGATGTTCATCGACACCCTGCGCAACTACGCCCCCCGGCTCGGCCTCACCGACGACTCCCGCGCCTGGAGAAGCTGATCCGCGAGCAGCTGGCGCGATAGTCCCTGACGTTTCGGGCGTCATCCGGCCGTTCGAGGCCCGAAACGTCAGGGAGTATCCAGAATCTCGTCCACCCAGGCGGGCACCAGGACCGAGGCCGGGCCGTGTCGGGCCTCGTCGAAGAGGTGGGTGCCCTCGCTGGGTGCGAGGTTGAGCTCGAGGGTGCGGGCGCCCCGGCGGGCGGCGTACTGAACGAAGCCGGCGGCGGGGTAGACCGCGCCGGAGGTGCCGATCGAGACGAACAGGTCGGTGCGGTCGAGGGTGTCCTGGATCCGGTCCATCTCGTACGGGATCTCGCCGAACCACACGACGTCCGGGCGCAGCTCGGTCACGCCGCAGCGCGGGCACGGCGGCAGGTCGGCGAGGTCGTCGCTCCCACGGCGAACGGCCGCCGCAGCCACGGCAGAGCGCGGAGCGCAGCTCGCCGTGCATGTGCAGCACCCGGGTCGACCCGCCGCGCTCGTGCAGGTCGTCGATGTTCTGGGTGACGACGAGCAGGTCGTCGCCGAGCGTCCGCTCGAGCCGCGCCAGCGCGACGTGCGCCGGGTTGGGCTCGACGGCGCCGAGCGCGGCCCGGCGCTCGTCGTAGAACTTGTGCACGACCGACGGCTGGTACTCGAACGCCTCGGGCGTCGCGACGTCCTCGACCCGGTGTCCCTCCCAGAGCCCGTCGGCGTCGCGGAACGTCGGCACCCCGCTCTCGGCGGAGATGCCGGCGCCGGTGAGTACGACGACCCTCACGGCGCGGCTTCGGACGGTCACGACGTAGCCGCCGCCGGGTCGAACGGATCGCCGTCCCACGTGCCGAAGCGGTCGACGGCGACCAGGCCGGCGGCCGCCATCGCCGCCTCGACGTCCGCGAGCGGCGTCGGCGGGCAGTCGCCGGGCAGGTGCGCGTCGTCGAGCCCGAAGCCGCAGACGACCAGGCCGCCGGGCACGACGTGCGCGGCCAGCCGGGCGCACGACGTCGTCCAGCGTGCCCGGCTCGAGCAGCGGGATGGTGTTGCCCGCGACCAGCACCAGGTCGAAGCGTCTCGCCGAGGTCGAACGTCGCCAGGTCGGCGATCCGCCAGTCCAGACTCGGGGTCCTCGGCCCGCGCGACGTCGAGCATCGCGGGGTCCACGTCGACCCCGACGACGTCGTACCCCAGCTCGTCGAGGCGTACGGCGATCCGCCCGGTGCCGCAGCCGGCGTCGAGGATCCGCGCGGGAGCCGGGACCAGCCGGGTCACGAAGCGCGGCCTCGCCGTGGATGTCCTCACCGCTCTCGGCCATCGCGCGGAACCGCTCGGCGTACCGACGTCGCGTAGTCCTCGCCGGCCGTCGACCGGGCGATCCGCTCCCAGCGTGTGCTCATGCCGAGGGCAGCTTGCGGCGCGACGCCTGGGTCTTGAACTCCTCCATGAACACCCGGCGGACCGACTCGCCGTCGAGCGCGCCGCCGACGGTGCCGAGCTCGCCGCGCGCCATCCGCTCGCAGACCCGCAGCCAGGCCTGGCCCATCGCGTAGGTGAAGGTGCCGGCGACGGTCGCGCTGATCGGTACGGCGACCGCCGTACCCGCGCCGGGGACGAACTTGATCATGTTCGTCACCAGCGAGCGCCCGGCCGTCGTGGCGGCCGCCGTCGCCGCGAGCGACGCCGCGGTCGAGCGCTCGACGGGGATGCCGTAGGTGACCGCGATCGAGGCCATCATCGCGATCTGGATCGGAACCAGGATGGCGGCGTCGGAGAAGGGGATGGGGGAGGCTCCGGCGGTGGTGGCTGCGCCCGTCGCCACCTTGATCGCCCGCTCCGCCCGCTCCCGCTTGCGGTCGAAGTCGATCCGCTGGGCGGCGGTGATGGCGTGGGCGACGCCTGCCGGCGCGCCGCGAAAGGTGGCATCGAGGAGTTCCTGCAGCCCGTACGCCGACTGCCCGGTGAACTCGTCCGCGAGCGCCATCGTGTAGTGGATCAGGCCGTCCTGGATCGGCAGCCCGAGCTCGGCGATGTTCGCCGCCAGCGCCTCGCGCGTCCGGGTGCACGCGGTCGCCGGAGCGCGGCACCTGGGTGAGCACGAGGATCACCGGCAGCCCGAGGTCGTGCAGCGCGCGGATGAAGTCCGCCTCGGTCGCCTCGAACCGGCGGTCGCCGGCGCGCACGCAGTACCAAGCGACGTGCAGCTGCTCGGCGAGCGGCTTGCGGCGCATGCCGTGCAGGTAGTCGCGGAGCTCGGCGATCAGCGCCGTCGTTGTCGCGGCCCGACCTCGAGCCCGCGGGTGTCGAGCACGCCGAGGGTGCCGCTCTGGTGCAGGTAGAGGTGCTCGGCCCGGGTGACCGGCTCACCGATCCCGGTCGCGGCGATCTCGCTGCCGAAGATCGCGTTGACCAGGGTGCTCTTGCCGACGCCGGTCTTGCCGAAGATGGCCAGGTTGAAGCGACCGATCTCCTCGGCCTTGTCCCGCCAGGCCTTCGTGAAGGCCTGGCCGAACCAGTCGTCAGCGGGTGTCGCCATGGGCCAAGCGTGTCAGCAACACCAAGGAAAGTGCATCAGCGCAGGGTGCGCCATCACGCGGCGTCGACGTCGTCGGTACCGGTGATCACGTCGTTGTAGTGCCGATGAACGAGCTCGTCGAGCACGTCACTCCACCCGCGATGGGCGACCCGGCGTCGGCCGCCCGCCGCGAGGTCGGTACGCAGGGCGGGGTTCCGCACCAGGTGGTCGACCGTGCCACGGAGTGATGCCGGGTCGGCCGGGTCGAAGAGCATGCCCGTCACCCCCGGTTGGACCAGGTCCAGCGGTCCACCGGCCGCCGGGGCGACCACCGGCACACCGCTGGCCTGGGCCTCCTGGATCGTCTGGCCGAAGGTCTCGTTCTCGCCGGTATGGACGAAGACGTCGAGGGACGCGAACGCGCGTGCCAGCTCGGCACCCGAGAGCATCCCGGTGAACACTGCGTCGGGAAGCTTTCGGTGCAGCCAGTCCCGCTCGGGTCCGTCACCGATCACGACCAGGCGGACCCGCGGCAGGTCGACGAGCTCGCGCAGCCGTCGGACCTGCTTCTCGGCGGCCAGCCGCCCGACGTATCCGACGACGACCAGGTCACCGTCGTCCTGTCCAGCGCGCGCCCAGCGGTCGTGCAGCCGGTCGCTCCGGTTTTCCGGGCCGAACAGGTTCAGGTTCACGCCGCGGCCCCACAGGTGAAGGTTGGGGACGCCGTGCGCCTGCAGCTGCGCGTACGAGGCGCGCGAGGGGACGAGTGTCCGATCGGCTCGACGGTGGATTCGGGCAACCCAGGGCGCGACGATCGCGTCGACCGGCACGCCGTACTGGCGCAGGAAGCCCGGTATGTCGGTCTGATAGACCGCTACGGTCGGGATCCCCAGCCGACGGGCCGCGCGCAGCCCTACGGCACCCAGCGCTATCGGCGAGGCAAGATGCACCACGTCCGGCTGGAAGCTGGCGAGTGCCTTCTCGACCGCTTGGTCGGGCAGACCGATGGGGAACGACCGGTACCTCGGTGGCGCCACCGAGCGGGCCCGGACCACCCGGACGCCTCGATAGTCGGCGGGTCCCGGGCCCGGGGCGATGACGAGGACGCCGTGTCCGTGGTCGACGAGATGGTCGACCAGGTGACGGACCGAGTTGGTCACGCCGTTGACCTGCGGCAGGAACGACTCGGTCACGATGGCTACGTCGAACCGAAGGCTCACGTCTCGAGGCTGAGCAGCGTTCATGAACAGATGGACACACCAACGGATCGTGTCGGCGTCCAGGAACAGGCGATCAGACCAGGGGACAGGCGGCCGGCGTCGGCTCCGACGGCAGCCTGGCCCGGACCGGCCCGTGGTGGCCCGTGGGCAGGTCGTCGCGGTAGCCGAGCGCGACCAGGATGCTGGGCAGGAGCGCTTTGGCCGTTCTCCGGTAGCCAGCACTGGAGGGGTGGAAGCGGTCGACTGCGAACATCTCGTCCGGCCGAGTGACGAAGAAGGGTCCCACCGCATCGGCCAGTGAGACGGCATAGGCGCCGAGGTCCGTGGCCGCCGATCGCTGGGCCGCTGCCAGCTGCCGGGACGCGATCCCGGCAAGGGCGCGCAGGGGCTGCGGGAGAGCGGCCAGCGTGCTCAGGTCGGGGCACAGTCCCACGACGACCACGGCACCACGTTCGCGCAGGGCCGCGACCGCGTCGGCCAGGTGCTCCGTCGACTGGGCAACCTTGACTCGGTGGGTCACGTCGTTCCCACCGACCACGATGACGGCGACATCCGGTGTGTACCGGCCGGGAAGGTCGGCGAGCTGCGCGCGCAGCATCGAGCTCTCCGCTCCGACACGAGCCGCGGTGTGGACCCGGACCGAGCGACGTGTCTCCTTCGCCAGCCGCCTGGCCAGCTGCGCCCCCAGGGTGTGCTTGGGGGTGTCGGCGCCGAGGCCTGCGGCGATGGAGTCTCCGAGCAGAAGGAGCTCGAGTCGATGTCCGTACTTCTTCTTGTAGGACTTGTCTGCCCGGTGGGCTTCCTCGCCGAGTGGTTTCCCGATCACCATCCGCGCCCTCCGCGCCTGGAGCCTGAGCAGCTCCCGGGCGGCCACGGCCAAGGCGGCCATCAGTACGGCGAGCACACCAGTGGCAGCGACCAGACGACGCGCGATCCTCACGTCGGCGCGAGCGCTGCGCCGTTGTAGGTCGGCAGCCAGTCGCGGCGCGGAGAGATCGGAACCGGGACGGACCGCGGTGCGCGGCCCAGCGCGCGGAAGTCCCATCCGGCAGCCGTCCAGGTGTCCGGGTCGAGCTTGTTGCGACCGTCGAGGATCCGCCGTGACCGCACCAGCGCGCCGGCCCGTGCCGGGTCCACCGAGAGGAGCTCCGGCCAGTCCGTACCGAGGATGACGAGGTCAGCGTCGTGGAGCGCGGTGTCGGCGTTCGCGACAAAGTTCAGGTCCGGCACGAGCTCGCGGGCGTTGTTC
This sequence comes from uncultured Actinomycetota bacterium, assembly GCA_963716655.1. GTDB lineage: Bacteria > Actinomycetota > Actinomycetes > Propionibacteriales > Nocardioidaceae > Nocardioides. The sequence continues at coordinate 632,217 of CAVQTV010000004.1, forward strand.
GAGGCCGCCGGGTCGTACACCCGGACATCGGCACCGTGCCACCCGAGCTCCTCAGCCACGTGCAGCGCCGGGGAGTCACGTACGTCGTCGGAGAGCGGCTTGAACGCGGCTCCGAGGAATGCGATCCGCTTGCCTCGCAGATCTCCGTCGCACATCTCGAGGGCGAGCGCGACCGCGCGGTCGCGGGCTCGCTGGTTGATGTCGTCGACCTGGTCGAGCAGACCGCCGATCGATGGTGCGCCGAGCTCCCTCGCCCGCGCCGCCAGGGCCCGGACGTCCTTGGGCAGGCATCCTCCTCCGTAGCCGAGGCCGGCATCGAGGAACCGCCGTCCGATCCGCACGTCGTCGCCGAGGATGTCGGCGAGCGCCACGACATCGGCACCGGCGATCTCGCTCACCTCCGCCATGGCGTTGATGAACGAGATCTTCGTGGCGAGGAACGCGTTGGCCGCCGACTTGGCGAGCTCGGCAGTAGCCAGGTCGGTCACGTGGACGGGTGCGCCCTGCCCGATCGCCTGGGCGTACACCGCCCGTAGCGCGACCTCGGCCTCCGGTGACTGCACGCCGAACACCAGCCGGTCCGGGTGCAGCGTGTCGTCGACCGCGTGTCCTTCGCGGAGGAACTCCGGGTTCCACGCCACCTCGGCGTGCATGCCCGGAGGGAGCGCCGCCCGCATCCGGTCGGCGACCCGGGCGGCTGTTCCAACCGGAACGGTGGACTTCCCGACAACGACGGCGTTTCGTCGCATCCGCTCGGCGAGCCCCTCGGCGACCTCGAAGACCGCGGTCACGTCCGCAGCCGTCCCACGCGACTGCTGCGGGGTCCCGACGCAGATGAAGTGGAGGTCGGCGAAGGAAGCAGCGGCAGTCAGGTCGGTGGTGAACCGGAGGCTGCCGGTGCTCGTGTGCCGGGCGACCAGTTCGTCGAGACCGGGCTCGTGGAAAGGAACGACGCCGTCCGCCAGGGCGGCGACTCTCTCGAGTGAACGGTCGACGCCGACCACCTCGAACCCGAGCTCGGCCAAGCACGCAGCGTGCGTCGTGCCCAGGTACCCGGTGCCGATGACGCTGATTCGCAGGCTCATGGCACCAGCGCAGCGATCGCGTGTGGACTGATGGCATCGTCGAAGACAATGTCGGATGTCGGCCCGGTGCACAGCGATTGCCCTCGGCATCGGCCGAGGTGAACGGCCGCCGGGACCCATTGGGATGCCTGGATCGCACACTGTTCACGCGCCGCTCAGTTGTTCGTTGGCTCGGCATTTCCTGTGTGTTCCCTGCGGCTCGACACAGTCGCTGACGTGCAGGCAGTCGGTAGGTCCCTGCTGACGAGCGACCAGCATCCGCCTGCCGGCGCCACGGATCCGGCGACGCCTTCCCCGCCGGAATCCGGCACGCCGCCGCGCTTCCTGGTCTGGTTGAGCGTCGGCCTCGTCATCGCGGGCATCGTGATGGCCGTGGTGGGTGCCCTGCGCACCGGGATCTCCTGGGACGAGCCGTTCCACGTCATGCGGCTCCGCAACTTCTTCGACCACGGATGGTTCAGCGTCGACTGGTCCACCGACGGTGGCGGGTCGACCGCTGGCGACAACAACACGCTCGTCTATGGACCGGTGGCGATGCTGCTGCTGCACGGCCTCTCGGTCCTGGTGGGGGTGGACGGCTGGCAGACCGTCGCGACAACGCCCACGGCGTACGACGTGCGCCACCTGGGCGTGGTGTTGATCGGTCTCGCGGGTACGGCGTCCGCAGCGGGGATCACCCGAGTCCTGCACGGGACGTGGCGATGGGGCGTGATCACGGCGGCCGCACTGCTGGCGCTGCCGATGTGGACCGGCCATCTCATGTTCAACGTCAAGGACGTGCCCGTCGCCACCGGCTACACGCTGATGACGCTGGCTCTCGTCGCGATGGTCGCCCCGTCGCCCGGCCGACGGTTCCTGCGCATCGCCGGGCTCGCCGCCGGGATCACGCTCATGGTGGGCACCCGCCCGGCGATGACCTCAGCGGTCCTGGTGGCTGCGGTTCTGATGGTCGGCGGGGCATTCCTCGCCCGGTCCGGTGGCGTTCGCCCGGCCCTCGGCGAGGCGCTGGCCGGGGTCGCGGTGGCAGCAACGCTGCTGGCGACGCTGTACCCGAACCTGTTCGTCCACCCAGACCTGCTCGTTCAGTCGGTTCGACAGTCGGCGAGCTTCCGCGACGACGGCGCCGGCCCCCTCTACATCCCGTTCCACCTCGCGACCCAGTTCCCGCTGCTCCTCCAGGGACTGTTCATCGTCGGGCTGTGGTCGGCAGTCACCGTCGTAGTGCGCAGTCGGCGGCTCGACCCGGTCCGGTCCACCCGTCTGGCGCTGGTCGTGGCACAGGTGGCCGCGCTCCCGCTGGTCGCGGTCGCGAAGAACTCCGACCTCTACAACGGCCTGCGCCAGCTGCTGTTCGCCTCACCCGCCTGGGCTGTGCTGGTGACCCTGGGGCTGGCCCAGGTGCTGGCCTGGGAACCCCTTCGCAGCCGGACCCGGCTGGGGCTCGGTCTGGCCGCCGTCGCGCTCATCGCACCGACGGCGGCCCAGGCGACCCTCTTTCCGTACCAGTACACCTACTTCAACGTCGCGCTCGACGCGACCGGTCGGCACGTCCCGTCCGACTACTGGCGGACCAGCGTGCCCGAGCTGCTGCCGGCCATCCCGACCGACGGCCAGATCGTGTGCGGCCCGACCCGGTCGACCCAGCTCGGAGCTCCCGCCGGCAGCGACGGGGCGCACGGCTTCGACGACGCCGACATGCAGGCTGGCCGCTTCTCCTCGGACAGCAGCGTCGACTGCCGCACCGATCCGCTCGGGCCGCTCGCCCCGGCGTGGCTCGCCGAGGCCCTGCCGTACGACGAGGCCCTGCCACACGACGAGTTCTACGTCGTCATCGACCGCGACCACGCGCTGCCGAGGAACTGCACCCAGCTCGCAGCGGTGACCCGGCACCGTCATTGGCGCGAGGTCACGATGACCTATGTGGCGCGCTGCCGGCTCGCGCCTCAGCCGCTCGTCGGCACCGTGGTGTTCGGCCACCCGGACGGGGAGAACATGCTCCCCACCCTCTGGGCCTACGCGCCCGAGGGCTGGGTCATGCGCGACAGCGCGAGCGCCATCGATGCGGCGAGCGACGCCGCGAGCATCACCTTCCGGGCGCCGTCCGGATGTGCGGAGACGGCGTGCGAGCTGGTCCTCGACGCCGACGCGGCCGGCGGCCTCGAGGCGAGCGTGAACGACCTGCCTGCTCGGGTCGAGGTTGCCAGCGGCACCGTCACCGTCCTGCTCCCGCCAGGTGTCGCCGACACCTGGGTCACCTTCACGAGCACTCCCGGAGCACCACTCGGCCTCCGGGTCCGCAGCATGCGTGTGGTCCCCTCCGGGGCCAGCTAGGAGACGTCAATGCCCACCAATCTCTGGGTCGTCGTTCCCGCCCTCAACGAAGCCGAGAACCTCGTGGTCGTGGTGCCACAGATCCTCTCTGAGCTCGAGCTCCTCGACGCGACCGGCCACGTGCTGGTGGTCGACGACGGCTCGACCGACAAGACCCGCGAGGTGGTCACCGACCTCGCCGAGCGACACACCGCGGTCCGGCTGATCTCCCTGGGCCGCAACCTGGGCAAGGCCACCGCACTGCGGCGAGGCTTCCAAGAGGCGCTCCTCGAGGGCGCCGAGGTGGTCGTGATGATGGATGCCGACGGCCAGGACGACCCGGCCGAGCTGCCGCTCCTCCTGGCCCGACTCGACGACGGTGCCGACCTCGTCACCGGCGCGCGAACCGTCCGCAACGACCGGTTCATCAAACGGAACACCTCGAAGCTGTACAACGCCGCGACCGCGCGCCTGTCGGGCGCCCCGGGCAAGGACTTCAACTCCGGCTTCAAGGTGATGCGCGCGGAGGTGGCCCGCAACGCCTCGCCGATGCTGTACGGCGAGCTGCACCGCTACCTCACCGTCGTGGCGCACTGGCTCGGGTACCGCGTCGCCGAGGTCAGCGTCCAGCACCACGAGCGGCTGCACGGCAAGACCAAGTACGGGCTGGCCCGGTTCTGGCGCGGCTTCGTGGACCTGCTCACCGTGCGGTTCCTGATGAGCTACGAGAGCCGGCCCTCCCACCTCTTCAGCGGCCTCGGCCTGGTCAGCATGGCGGCGGGCGGTCTCGCACTCACGTACCTGTTCGTCGAGAAGGCCTCGGGCGCCGCGATCGGCGGCCGACCGCTGCTGATCGCCGCCGTTGTCCTGGCCCTCGGCGGTCTCCAACTGGTCCTCTTCGGCCTGCTCGCCGAGCTCCAGGTCTACTCCCGGCAGCGCGAGCAGGCGTGAGGCCGCCGCCACGCATCCTGGTGGCGGTCAGCCTGCTCGTCCTGGCCGTCACCACCGCGCTCGCAGTGCACGGCGCCCTTCAGACCGGGGTCAGCACCGACGAGCCGATCCACGTGATGCGGCTGAACAACTTCTTCGACACGGGCTGGTACGCGCTGGACTGGGACTACGGCGGCGCCGGCCCAGGCGGTGAGCACACCAACACCTACGTCTACGGACCCGTGACGATGCTGGTGCTGCACGCCTGGTCGGTGCTCTGGGGCGTGGAGGGGTGGCAGGACGTCGCCACCACCTCCCTCGCCTACGACGTGCGACACCTCGGGGTCGTCGTCATCGGACTGGTCGGCGTGGTTGCCGTCGCCGCGATCGGGCGGGTGCTGCTGCGGAGCTGGCGCTGGGGCGCTGTCGCCGCAGCCGTGCTGGCCGCCACCCCGCTGTGGACCGGGCACGAGATGTTCAACGTCAAGGACATCCCGGTCGCCACCGGGCACACCCTGGTGACCCTCGGCCTGCTGGTCTACGTGCGGAAGCCTCCTGCGTCCGTAGGGCTGCGGATCGCCCGGGCCGGCTGCCTCGCCGCCGGCCTGGTGCTGACCCTTGGTACCCGACCGGGCATGTGGTCAGGGCTCTCGGTCGTGCTCGCCGTCGCGGTGGCGGGAGTGCTCGTCACGTCGATCACCCGTAGGAGTGCCGTCGTGGCCCTCGCGGAGGTCATCGGGTCCTGCGCCGTCGCGGCGGCGGCGCTCGTCGCCATCTACCCGAACCTGTTCGGGTCCCCGTTGCGGGCGCTGCCGCGCACGAGCGAGTCGTCGTCGAGCTTCCTGGCCGGCGAGAAGTCCGACCGGTTCTACGTGCCGCGTCACCTCGTCGAAGACCTGCCGACCCTGCTCACCCTGTTCGCGCTGGTCGGGTCGCTCGTTGCGGTCGGGGAACTGGTGCGACGAGGAGACAGCGACCGAGTCGGCAGCGCCCGACTGGCGCTGGTGTGCGTCCAGGCCTTCACGCTGCCCGTCGCCGCCATCGTGCTGGGCTCCGACCTGTACCACGGGCTGCGCCAGCTCCTCTTCGTGATCCCGGCCCTGGCCGTGCTGGCGGCCTACGGCATCGCCTGGTGCTGTGAGCGCCAGCGGCCGGGCGGACGGGTGGTCGCGCTGGTCGCGGGGTTGGCCCTGGTGCTGCCGACGGTCGACCAGGTCACCCTGCAGCCGTACCAGACGACGTACGTCAACATGGCAACCGACCTCCTGGTCGGGAGCCGCTCCGATGACATGCGCCCAGGCGGTGACTACTGGCGCGTCAGCATCCCTGAGCTGGTCGCCCAGACCACGCTCGAGCGCCAGCTGCTGTGCAAGGCGACCACCAACCAGGACACCGACCTCGCCTACCCGTTCACCAACGGTGGCGAGGCTTTCTCCACCAGCCGGAGCACCGACTGTCGCGAGGAGCCCAACGGCCCTCTTGCGCCTGACCGGCTACCCGTCGAGCGACTGCTTCCGGCCAAGGAGTACGACGCCGTGTTCATCGGTCCGCTGCCCCGCAACTGCACACCAATCGAGGACGTGCGGCGCTGGCGACACGGCTTCGACGTCGTCCTGACCACGCTGGGCAGGTGCCGTGTCGACCCGGCGCTGCTCCCGCTCGCCGGCGTCCGGGCAGATGATCCAGCCCTGGGGACGACGCTTCCGGGCGACCTGTGGCTCTACGCGGTCGACGGCTGGCAGCAGTGGCCGGGGCGCCCCGAGCTGACCACGGTGGTACCGGTGGCCGAGCTGGCCTTCCGCCCGGACCCGGCCTGCGCCGCCGGCTGCACGCTGACGATCACCGGGTCCGGCCCCGACGACCTGCGTGCGGTGATCGACGGTGTCCCGGTGCCGGTGACCCGGGATCCCACCGGATCGCTGGAACTGGCGATCACGGCAGTGCAAGCCGCGGGGGACGTGTGGGTGACCCTCGCGCACAGCTCGAGCGAGATACCGGGTGTGACGATGACGGGCTTGTCGCTCACGCCGCACACGACGAAGGGGCTGGCATGAAGTCGGCGTACATCTCCGGGGTCCGGGTCTTGCGCCGGGTCCTCGCCGCGCTCGGGCTGCTCGGGCTCCTGGACCGGTGGGCGGCCCGATCGCGCATCGGGCTCTGGCTGCGCTCGCTCCTCTCGATCTACGACCTCGAGGACCTGCTGAAGTACGACGTCCCGTGGTGGACGTTCGACGCTTCCGACCGAGTCTCGGACCTGCTTGCCGCCCGGCCGCACGCTCGGGCCTTCGAGTGGGGATCGGGTGCCTCGACGATGTGGCTGTCCCGGCGGGCTGGGTCGGTGATCTCCATCGAGCACGACGCCGCATGGGCCGACATCGTGACCCCGGTGCTGCCCGCCAACGCCGTCGTCCAGGTCGTGTCGCCCGCCCCTGCGATCGGCGATCCGGGCGAGGAGCTGTCCGGCAAGGCCGGGTTCGCGGGCCTCGACTTCCGCGACTACGTGTCAGCCATCGATGACACCAAGGGCAGCTTCGACCTCATCGTCGTCGACGGCCGGGCCCGGAACGCGTGCTTCCACCAGGCCATCACCCGTCTCGCCCCGGGCGGCATCCTGGTCTTCGACAACGTGGACCGGCAGCGCTACCGCGACGCGATCGCCTCGTCGCCCGTTGGCGTGGACGTCGAGTGGACCCGCGGTCTGACCCCCGCCCTGCCCTACCCCACCCGCACTGCCCTGGTGAGGCTGCGTGACTGACTCCCGGTACCTGTCGGCGCTACGAGTGGCGTTCCTCGTCGCGGTGCTGGCGTTCGCCTGGTTCGGGCTGCACGACCGGGTCGGCGAGGTCGGCGCGGCACTTGCCGCCACATCGGGCCTCGGCGTGGCGGGCGCCCTGGTGCTGGTGCTGTTCGGCCTGTTCGCCACTGGTGTGCTGTGGCTTCGGCTGATGTCGGCGGTGGGGGCGAACCTCCCGCTGCGAGACGGACTCGCGACGTTCTTCGTCGGCCAGCTCGGCAAGTACATCCCCGGTTCGGTCTGGTCGATCGGTGCTCAGGCCCAGATGGCGGGGCGCCGATCGGTCCCGCCTCGGGCCACGGTTGCGGCAGGGCTGCTCTTTCTCGGCTACCACGTCGCCACCGCGGTCGTGGTCGGCACCGGCGCTCTGCTCGTCGGCGGCCTGGAGTCGCCCTGGCCGACGTGGCTGTCGTGGCTGCTGCTCGTCGGCTCCCTGATCGGGCTGCTGCCGGCCGTCGTCCGGCGAGCGGGCAGCCGGGTCGCCCGGCGTCCGGTGTGCCTCGGCATCGGAGACACGGTCGTCATCCTCGGCGTGATGGCAGTCGCCTGGGCGTCGTACGCCGCTGCTCTGGTCCTCCTCGCACCCAGCTTTCCCTGGACCGACGTCGCCGCTCTCGGGGGCGCATTCGCCCTGGCCTACGCCGCCGGCGTCGTGATCGTCCTCGCACCCGCCGGTGCCGGCGCTCGCGACGCGCTCCTGGTGGTCCTGCTCACGCCTCTGCTCGGCGTCGCCGACGCCACCGCCCTGGCCCTGCTGGCCCGGGTCGTGCACCTGGCTGCGGACGGGACGATGGCGGCCGGCTTCTGGTACACCGCTCGGCTCACGGGTCGGCGAGCCGAGCTGCGTACTGCGAGCACCGCCTCGCGCTGAGCCGGGTCAGTAGTACCAGGGGAAGCGCGGCACGCTCAGCGGGTGTTGACGGTCATCGTTGGCATTGTGGGGCTGACCTGCACAAACGCGTTGGCGGAGGTTGATCGCTGACGGTCTCCGACGATCCTCCTGCCACGCATTTGCCACGCACGAATACGTCATCGGTCCACCCCCGGGTCGCCCTGGTCCTCGCCGAGGGCCGCCGCCCAGTCCTGGCCACCGTGGAAGACGCCGAGGATGGTGACCACGAGCTCGTCGGACGACTCGTCGACCGCGTAGGCGACGAGGGTCCGCTTCTTGAAGGTGGTCGTCCGCATGCCCGGTCGGACATCGTCGCGCGATCGGCCGGCGAGGGGGAAGGCCAGGATCCCGTCAATGTGGTCGAGGATCGCCGAGACGAAGCGCCGAGCGATTTCGGCCGACGCCGCCTTGGTGATCCAGTCGTCGAGTTCGTTGAGTTGCTGCTGCGCTTCGGTGGTGTAGTTGATCCGGCCCGTCATGAACGGGCGGCCCACTTGCTCTCGAAGCGCGCCCGGACATCCTCAGCCGGGATCGCCCGGGAGGAGTCGGCCTTCATAGCGTCATAGGCGGCACCGGCCTCTGTGCGCAGCCAGGTCTCTGACGCGATGTCGAAGGCCTCGTCTGGATCGACCGATTCGAGCAACCGCAGAGCGACGTGCTTGCGCACGTCAGGAGGCAGGGACATCCCGGCCTCGTAGAACTCCGATTCGCTCAGCGACATGGCGTCAGTCTACGCCGACGAGCCGGCCGCGGCTCCCGAGCAAACCCTTCCGAACGCGCTGTCCGGGTCCAAACCTGGGTCGCCGCAAGCCCATCCCCTTGCGGTGACTGAACTGCGGCCACCGCACGCAAGGCCACTGCACTTTGCGGGTCCAGCGTTTCGTGCCTGTCGCCACTGGCGCGAGTTCGAGCTCTACGTCAAAGGGTGATCACAGGGCGTAGCGCTCGAACCGAATGCTGGGTCCTACAGGGTTGATGTCGGGTCAGGGAGCCTGATCGTCTGCAGCTGCCAGCCTCGACTCGCTGGTCGCCTACTAGTCGGAAAACCCAGTCAGAATCGAACCAATGACCTCCGCGGACGATCGCGCGGCCATTAGCGATCTGAACGCCGGCTCCATCAGAGACGTCATCCACCCGGAGTGAGGTACGCAGTGAGATGGACGACGGCGAGGGCTGGAAGCCTGCTGAAGACCCTGGCCTGGCCGGCCTGCTCAGGCTGCGCGTGCCGACTGTCAACTCACAGGTGTCTCGGGCCAGGACCACCGGATTCCGACGGTCCCCGTGTCGCTGCCGGTGTACGCCACGGTGGCGCGGTGGTCGAGGTCGGTCGCGACGGCCCTCTCGCGCTCAGGCGTGAATGCCGTCACCGACTGGGGTGGCGCCTCAGGATCGAACTCGACCTCCGTGAGGAGCTCGCGCAGCGGGGCCCTGAGCCGGCGGGTCATCGCGACGTCAGCGGGCCCCGGGCCGTCCCAGGTCAGCTCGTACTCGACGATGACGATCTCGCCCCGACGCAACGGCTGGCCGAAGAGCAGTTCCACACCGATGACCCCGCCGTCACGGTCGCGCTCAACCCGACCAGTACGACAGCCACGGACAGCCTCGAGCCGCGGCAGGGTCCCTGTCGCGTCGTCCTGCTGGTGGGCAACGACGCGTCGGTCCGGCCCGTCCGTTCGGGCTCGCAAGGCCTGGCGCACGGTGAGGCTCACGTGGCGTCTGTCCGCCCCGATGCGCAGCCGGTCGTGCAGCATGACCCGGTCGAGGGCGGCGTCCCAGCGCGTGTCGAGACGACCCAGCACCAAGGCCGGGGGCTCCTCGACCCAGAGGCTCTCGAGCTCGCGCAGCTGCTGGCGCCGCGCCCGTCCCGGTGTGGCTGGGAGCTTGCTCGTGAGCGCACCATCCTCCAGGCCCAGCACGTGTTCGAGGTGGCGGAGCGTGACGAGGGAGGACGTGCGTCCAGGTGCGCTGCGCCCAGACCTCCAATAGCTCAGCGTCGCGACGCTCACGGGGGCTCCCCGCTCATCGAGGTGCGCGCGTATCCGCTCGAGGCTGAGCCCGCGCTGGTCGATGGCGCGTCCCAGCGTGTCCGCGAAGGTTCCTGCGGTGTCGGACATCGTCGCCATCCAACCACGCGGGCGGCCGTCAACGGGTCACCTGTGCGCCTGACGGGTAACTGTTAACTTTCGTTGACAGGTGAAGTGGTGCCCCTCAAGGTTCACAACAAGCCAGTAGGCACGCGTCGCACCCGCCGCGCTGGGAAAGCACACTTCTCTCGGATAGGCCTTCCAATGCCCACCTTCTTCAGTCGTGCCCGGGGGCTGGTCGCCGTCGGTGTGACGGCTCTGGCGCTCGGGGTAGCGTCGACGTCCGCCGCGGCTCTTGCGTCCCCCGGCGCCCCGGTCCCACCGGGCGGTTCGCCCGCAGCACTCCCTTCGTCGGCGCCGGGCTCGCACAGCGTCACCCTGATCACCGGCGACACGGTCACCATCACGACTGCTGCGGACGGCACGACCGTCACCACTGTCAAAGGCCCCGGCGGCGCGACATCGACGTACCACCGCACTGAGCGCGAGGGCAGCACCTACGTCTACCCGGACGCCGTACTTCCATACGTCACGGCGGGCACGCTCGACGACCGCCTGTTCAACGTCACGCAGCTCCTCGCGAACGGCTACGACGACGCGAGCGCGGACACCCTGCCGCTGATCGTCCGCTACACGGACGCCGCGGCCCGGTCCCGCGGCACGGCGCCGCTCGACGGGTCGGACATCGTCCGCGCGCTGCCGAGCGTGGACGGCGCCGCCGTCGCGCAGGACCGCGACGAGGCCGCGACGTTCTGGACCGCCCTGACCGACGGCGGCACCGGCACCGCCCGCCGCGCCGGCGACGCCCTGGTGTTCGCCGGCGGCATCGAGAAGATCTGGCTTGACGGACCGGTCACCGCGGACCTCGCCGAGTCGACCGCCCAGGTCGGCGCGCCCGAGGTCTGGGCCGACGGCAACACCGGTGCGGGAGTGGACGTCGCCGTGCTCGACACAGGCATCGACCCCTCGCACCCGGATCTGGCCGACCAGATCGCCGCGACGGCCAACTTCGTCGACAGCGAGGACTACATCGAGGACTACATCGGCCACGGCACGCACGTCGCCTCGACGATCGCGGGCACCGGGGCGGCCTCCGGCGGGCTGGAGCGGGGCGTCGCCCCGGACGCCCGGCTGCACGTCGGCAAGGTGCTCGACAGCAACGGCCAGGGCTTGGAGTCCTGGATCATCGCGGGCATGGAGTGGGCCGCGCGCGACCAGGACGCCCGCGTGGTCAGCATGAGCCTGGGCGGCGAGCCCGCCGGGGCGGACGACCCGATGGCGACGGCTGTCGACGAGCTCACCGCCGAGACGGGCGCGCTGTTCGTGGTCGCCGCCGGCAACAGTGGCCCGCAGAGCATCGGCACGCCCGCCCTGGCGGACGCGGCCCTCGCCGTGGGAGCCGTCGACGCGACGGACGCGCTGGCCGACTTCTCCAGCACCGGCCCCGCCGTCGGCGGCGGGATCAAGCCCGAGGTCACCGCCCCGGGCGTGGACATCCTCGCGGCCCGCTCGCAGCTGATCCACGGCAGCGGGATGTACACGACCATGAGCGGCACCTCGATGGCGACCCCGCACGTCGCGGGCACCGCCGCCCTGATCGCCGCGGCGCACCCGGACTGGACGGCGCAGCAGATCAAGGAGACGATCGTCAGCACGGCCGTGCCGACCCCCGGCTACACCGCCTACGAGGCCGGCAGCGGCCGGGTCGACGCGGTCGCGGCCGTGGACGCCGAGGTGTTCGGCACCGCGAGCGCCGGGTTCGGCTTCCACGCCTGGGGCTCCGACGTGGACGAGCCCGTCTCGAAGACGATCACGTACACGAACCTGGGCGATGCCCCCGTCGACCTGCGCCTCGCGATCGACGGCACGGTCCCGGCGAGCTTCCTCACGCTGTCGGCGGACTCGGTGACCGTGCCCGCGGACGGCACCGCGTCGGTGACGCTCACCGCCGACATCTCGGCCGTGCCGCCGGAGTCGGACGTCAGCGCGACGGTGGTCGCGACGGACGACGCCGGGACGGTGCGCGCCCGGACCCTGACGGGTGCGTCCCGCGAGGGGCAGCGCCAGGTGCTGACCATCACCGCGAAGGACGACGCCGGCCGGCCCGCGAGCGGCAAGGTAACCCTCACGTCGGACAGCATCTTCGCCGGGGCCGACCTGGACGAGAACGGCACCGCCGAGCTGCTCCTGCCGGTGGACAGCTACAGCGGCTGGCTGACGACCGAGGTCGAGGGCGCGAACGGGCCGGGCTCGCTCGGCACGGCCCTGCTCAGCTTCATGGACGTCGACCTGAGCCAGGACCGGACGGTCGTCCTGGACGCCCGCAAGGCGGTCCAGGTACGGGCGGAGGTGCCGCAGGACTCCGACCCGGCGGCGATGCGCCTCGACGTCATGCGTGAGTTCCCGAACGGCGCCTACACGGCGAGCTCCATGTTCCCGGCGGGCGAGCACGACAGCCTGTGGGCGCTGCCCACCGGGAAGGAGGTCACGGACGGCATGTTCGAGTTCGGAGCGCAGTTCCGGCTGGAGCAGCCGGCGCTCACGGTCAAGGACGGCCGGGACACCCTCGGCGACCTGCGGGTCAAGCGGGGCGCCACGCCGCTCCCGGCGGGCAGCCGCACCCTGCGGGTGATCGAGGTCGAGGGTCTGTCGGACATCGCGCGGCACGGCTCGGACGGGAACGGGCCGAGCTGGCCGGGCCTGAAGGACAGCGCCGTGATCGTGCACGCCACCGACACAGGCGAGATCGCGCCGCTTGCGCAGGCCGCGGCGGACGCTGGTGCGCGCCTGCTGTTCGTGGTGCACGACGGCGCGGGCCGGCTGGCGCCGTGGGACGAGACCCCGTGGGTCCCCGGGGAGCCCGCCCCGCTCACGGTCGCCACGCTGACGTCCGGCCAGGGCGCCGAGCTGATCGAGTCGCTGGACGACCGTCGGCCCGAGGTCAGGATCACGTCGCACCCCACCACCGAGTACGCGTACGACGTGGTGCACCACTGGACCGGCGCCGTCCCGGCCCGTCCCACGTGGACCTCGACGAAGCGCGACCTCGCGCGGGTCGACATGTCGTTCCTCAACTACCGGCAGGGTCCCGCGATGGAGGCCCGCTTCGACGTCTGGCGCGGCTGGACGGCGGGCAACCAGCTCGTCGCGCCTGCGCAGGGCGAGCGCACCGACTGGGTCACCGCCGACATCCCGTGGACGCAGAGCGCGCACATCTCGGGCGAGATGGGGCAGTCGTCCATCGTGGTGCTGCAGTACGAGGCCCGCACGACCAGCGAGGTGACGTGGTTCGGGCCGATCCTGCGCCCGCGCATGGGGCCGCTGGGCTCCCAGCCCATCCGTTACCTGGACCAGATGTACGTCCCGGTGCCGGGCTGGGGCGACTCCGGCAGCGGGCACGTGGGCACGACCGGCGGCGGGAACTTCGAGGTCCGCAACCGGGCGACGCTCTACCAGGGCGACACCGAGCTCCTGTGGGGCAACGCCGAGTTCCTGCCGGTCCACGGCGGCCTGCCCGCCGAGCGGCTGCCGTACCGCGTGGTGGTCGACAACGACCGCGCGGACTGGGCGGGGCCGTACTCGACGCACACGCTCACCGAGTGGGACTTCACGTCGGCGGCGAGCGGTCCCGACGCCGTCGAGCCGCTGCCGCTGATCCAGCTCGACTACGGGGTGGACACCGACACGGCGGGGCGCACCGCGCGCAACGCCCGGCTGACGGTGACCCCGTCGCACCTGCCGGGGATCGCGGCGCGCGTGGGCCGGCCCACGGTCGAGGTGTCGTACGACGACGGGGCCACCTGGCGCCGGCTCGACCTCACGCGGGACCGCGACTCCTGGTCGGCCAGGCTGGCGGCGCCGACGGGCGCGACGTTCGTGACGCTGCGGACCGGCGTCCGGGACAGCGACGGGAACAGCGTGTCCCAGACGCTGACTCGAGCGTTCGGCTTGCGCTGACCGAGGGGCGCCCGGGTCCGAACGCATCGCTGCGGACCCGGGCGTGACCGGGCACCTTCCTCGGCCCGCAGGAGCACTGCCGGAATGGACCCGCCCAGCGCTCCTGGCGGGCACCTCGCCGGTGAGTCGGAGGTGCGTCCGGAAGAGCCCGGCACCGCCCCGGCGCCGGTCGCGTCGAGGGCGTCGTCGGTCCGCGCGGGCGAGTGGTGGAACAGGACGACGGTTCCAGCCCGGCAGGCCGTGGCGAGCTTGACGGCATCCTGGACCGTCGCGTGCCCGTAGTCCACGGCGAGCAGCCGCTCGCTCTCGAGGAACTGCGCGCCTTGGATCAGCAGTCGACGGGGTCGAGCATCGCCAGGAGCTCAGTCAAGACGGATGCAGCGGGCGCGTGGTCTGGGAGGTACGCCAGCGAATCCCCTGGGGCGTCGACGCGAATGCCGTAGGTCCTACCGCCGTTGTGCTCGGCCCCGACCGCAGTCACCCTCAGCCCCTCGATCTGGTGTGCGCCGGCCTCCAGGGCGTGGAACTCCCAGCCGCCTCGCAGGCCGTCGGATCGAGAACGACGGCGACAACGACTGGGCCAGCAGGTCGCGGCCCGAACGACCGTCCTGGGCAGGAACGTAGAGATCCACGCGTGCATCGTCTCGGTCCCCCGCAGTGAAGAACGGCAGGCCCTGCATGTGGTCCCAGTGGAGGTGGCTCAGCACGATCGACCCGTCGAACGCTTCGCCACCCAGCATCGCCGTTAGCGATCGCAGGCCCGTCCCGGCGTCGAGGACCAGCGTGGGCCGGTTGCCTCCCTCCCGCGTGATCGCGAGGCATGGGGACCGGGACGCCGGCGCCTGGGCATGTCAGCTCGATGCTGACATCCGATGGGAGTTCGTCTACTGGGCGGTTCGGCTCGATCAGCGAGTCACGCAGATGCCGGTGCGATTGATCGCGTTGGCGGTGGGTGGGGCGATCCCTCAGATCAGAGCCACCGCTGCGACCGCTTGCCCGTGGCCGTGCTCTCGGAGAGCGTCTCCAAGAGCACGTGTGCTTTTCCCACCAGACCCAACGCGGCCTTCGTCTTGGCCAGCTCGGCCTCGGCCATCTCTGCTCGTGCCCGCAGCTGCTCGATCTCCCGATCGCGGCGGTCGCGGACCTTGGGGCCGAGCGCGGTGGCCGCGCCGGCCTCCGCTGCCTTGCGCCACTCCGCGATGTGAGAGGAGTACAAGCCCTCCCGGCGCAAGATCGCACCCCGCTCGGCACGGTCCGCTGCGTCGTACTCGGCCAAGATCCCCGCCTTGTACTCCGCGGAGAACGTGCGTCGCTTCGGACGATCGGCTCGTGGGCTCACCACCCCATCATCGATCCGGGCAGCATCAGCCAACGTCATGGTCATCAGGTGTCTCGCTTCTCGCCCCGTGCAGAGGGATAGAACTCAGAAGTGGTGTCTCACCTCAGCCTGACGCACAGGGGTCGCTGCCGATGACTTCATAAGCACCCATCAGGTCGGCCGGAATGTTGGTGACGTATCCCTTGAGCCCGACCAGGCGTCGCGCCCGGGCCAGCGAGGCCTCGTCGAGGGACTTGTTGCCGTTGGTGTTCTTCATGAACCGCGGTGTCCTGGCGGACTTCTCGCCAGCGACGACTTCTTTGGCGCGGTTCTCCTGCAGCGTGAGAGTCTTGTCGTCGCGCACAGCGCGTTTGGTCGAGTAGGCCCACACCGCACGCCAGGAACCGCGATGCTGGGCGGGGTCCCAGACGGGTTCGGTCTTGAGCATCGGGTCGTTCTCGATGACCTTGCGGTTCTTCGGTGTGATGGTGTCGATGAGTTGAGCGTTGGTAAACGCGTCACCGTGCCAGCGGAAGTGTGAGGCCAGATCGACCGGGGCCTTGGTGACCCGCGAGCCCACGACGAACCGCAGCCCGGCCTCGTCGAAGTCGGACAGGTTGGACGCTGAGAGCATCCCGGCGTCGGCGACCACGACCATGTCCGCGAGTCCGTGGCGTTGCTGGAACTGCTTCACGATCGGGATGATCGTCTGCGTCGTCGGGCAGCCCCGGCCCGTCACCGGGCCGGGGCCCCCTCAGAACCGGACGTGCGACTTTCATCGCATCCGGCTCAAGCAAGTCCCTATGGACGTCGAGGGTGACGAGCCGATGAGCGGGAGCAGCTGACTCAGTCGCACAGAGCCTTCTCCACCGGGCGCACGGAAACGTCGCCCACCGGCCTGAACACGATGGTGGCGCCGCCGTCGTCCTCAAAACGAGCCTCGTTCTCTCCTGCGCGCACCATGACCCCTGAACCCTGCCAGTGCTTGGGCTGCATGCCTCCCCACCCGAACTGCTTCTTGAACGGGACGTTCCACTGCTCTCCGTCGAGCGAGACAGGTTCGACGAAGCAGTGGTTGACCTCCACCTACACCCGAGCCGACGTGGGTTCCGAGCCGGAGGATGCCCCGCTACCTGGTGAGGTCGTGCCGTCCGTCGCTGCCATGCAGCCGGAGGTCAGGACGGCAAGAGTCAGGGCAGCGGGCAGCATAGGAAGGCGGAGCATGCGCATGGGACGCGCGTGCACGAGATTCAGTTCCCATTCGGGTGTACGGAGCCGCAGATAGCGTGCGCTGCGGTCATTCGGAACTTGCCGCGATCTGCGCACTTCAACGGGATCGGAATCATCGGGCTGTTCGGCAGCCCGGTCAGACCGACTCACGACTGAACACCCGCCGGAGGATGGCGCGCGAAGCGAAGAAGGCGGCGATCCCTCCGAGGATGGCTCCGAGCGGGTAGGGAGCCCCAATGCTCTCGGCCAGCCAGCCTCCGGTGTTGCCACCGACGAGCAGCGCGGCGATCGGAACCAGACCGGTCAACGCGATTCGCTGTCGGTGTCCCCCACGGCACCTGCTTCTCGCCCATGTGGCCATCTTGGCAGTGAGCCGCCGTCGTGGAAGCACTTTGGATATCCGCAGCCGCGTTGTGGGCGGCTACGCTCGCCCGGATCCGCTTCGGACAGTGAAGGCCCATCGTGCCGAGGTGGGTGCCATCGTCCGGGCACCGTCTGGGTCCGGCTGTAGCGTCTCGGACATGACGACCGCCGATTGGGTGCGCGATCGCCGGCCGGTTCGCCGGGTGGTCGCCGACGAGGCTGCGCCCGTGGAGAGTCCGGGCTGGCCAGCGTCCATCCCGGCGGTCGCACAGGTGCTGCATGAGGGGCTCGAACTGCCAGCGGGCGTCACTCTGCTGGTCGGAGAGAACGGCAGCGGGAAGTCAACGCTCGTGGAAGCGGTCGCAATGGCGTTCGGCCTTGCTGCTGAAGGCGGCACCCGCAACGTGCAGGCAGGCACCCGCGCCACAGAGTCGCCGCTCCATCGGTGGATCAGGCTGGAACGATCCCCGGGTGCGCCTCGGTGGGGCTTCTTCCTGCGCGCCGAGACCATGCACGGCTACTTCACCCGACAGGAGTCCTTCAGCAGCGATCGCGATCCACTGTTCCACGAGATGAGCCATGGGGAGTCGTTCCTAGAGATCCTTCGAACCCGCTTCGACTCTCCCGGCCTGTACTGCCTGGACGAACCAGAGGCAGCGTTGTCATTCAGCGCCCAGATCGCCCTGGTCGGGACATTGCACGACCTCGCCACCGCCGGCGCGCAGGTGCTTTGCGCAACACATTCCCCTCTGTTGGCGGCCCTACCCGGAGCCCGGATCCTTGAGATCGGGCAATGGGGAATCCGCGAGGCGGCTTGGGAGGAGCTCGAGCTCGTCACCCACTGGCGACGCTACCTCGAAGAACCCATGAGATACCTGCGCCACGTCATCGACACGGACTGAGGTCGGGGCACCGAACACCGCCCGGACGTTCCAGGTACAACATCGCGATGTCCGCGTCTGCCGCATTCCGCGCGGGCTGGCGCGGTCCGTAGATGGAACCGCAACTGACGAACGCGCAGGGCAACGAGGTGAGGCGACGTCACGTCGGGGCAGCCGTCGCCGGATAGCCCGTCCGGAAGCCGTCCCGGGACGCGGGGGGCATACGGACAGATGTCGAGCAACACGCAGGGCGCGTGCCCGAGAACGAATGGTCCCAATTGCGCGGGGCAACTCGACGACTCGGCCCACGGACTTCCAGCGCGGTTGGCCTTCCTCATCTGCTCTCGCCAGTTCCCTTTTCCTGCCCCCTCACTCACCATCCCCCTTCTACCTACAACCATTGACCCTTCACTGCTCCCAAAATCCTCTCCAATCTCCTCCCCTGATCACCTCTCCTCTCTCCCTTTCTGGCGGCACGCATGCTACGAAGGTCCGTAGGAATCGGGGCCGAAAACGGCCTGTGACCTGCGGATATGTGGTTAACGACGGTAGTCGACGAACGATTGATCGGGGTGGTTCGGGTGCACGGCGGAGTGAAGTTCTACCGCGGCGCCGCGAAGGCTGCCCGCGCCTACGTCGAGCGCGATCGATCCCGGGCCGATGACTACTACCTCGGCGAAGGCACCGGCGTCGCGGAGCGCCTGACCGCCACCGCCGACGGCGTCGAGGAGGCCGGTTCGATGACCGGCGACGCCTACGAGCAATGGGTCGCCGGGATCGACGTCGAGACCGGAGCCAAGAAGGGTCGGCTGCTCGAGGACGAGCACGCGCTGCGGTTCGTCGAGGTCACCGTCAACGGACCGAAGACCTGGTCACTCGCAGCAGCTCTGCACCCGGAGATCTCTGCCGCGTTGGATGCTGCCCAGGACAAGGCGGCCATCGAGATCGTCGGCTGGGTCGCGTCGCACGCGACCACCCGGGTCGGGCCGCGCGGACGGCAGGTGCAGGTGCCGGTCGAGAAGATCGAGGCGGCCGTCATCCGGCACTACACCTCCCGCGCCGGCGACCCGCACCGCCACCTTCACCTGCAGATCAACGCCCGCGTGTACGCCGCCGGCGGCTGGCGTGGCCTCCACTCGGTCGGGTTCCGGGACTCGATCGAGGCCATCAACGGCATCGGCCACGCGGCCGTCGCAACCGACCCCGAGTTCCGGGCGGCGCTCGCCGCGCATGGCTTCACCCTCGACCCCGAGACGAACGAGATCCGCGAGCTCGCGCCGTACGCCGGCGCCTTCAGCGCCAGGACCTCGCAGATCCGGCGCAACGTCGACCGCTACGAGGCCGAGTGGCGAGGCGAGCATCCGGGCGAGGAGCCCGGACCGCGGCTTCGAGAGGCGTGGGATCGGCGCGCCTGGGCCGAAGCTCGGCCGGACAAGGTGGTCCCGCTCGACGGGCAGGAACTCATCGAGCGTTGGAACCAGGAACTGCGGGATCTCGGCTATCGCGATCCGGGCGAGGCCGTCGCCCTCAGGGGCACGCAGCCCGCGTGGATCGACCGGGACGTCGCTGCAGAGCTGATCGTCTCGATGCTCGGCGCGAAGGCGTCGGCCTGGAACGAGGCCGACATCCGCGGGAAGACCGAGGTCTTGCTCGCACAGACCTGCCTCGTCGCCGACTCGGCGGTCCGGATCGAGCTGGCCGAAGACATCACCGCCCGAGCCGCCGAGCGGTGCACCCGGCTGCTGACAGGAGAGGACGTACCTGAGCACGTTCGATCGCTGTCGTCGCCGGACGTGCTCGAGGTCGAGGGCGACATCCTCAGCCGCCTGTCGCGGCGTGCGAGTCGACCCGCCCGCCGGGTCCGCGTTGGCGCGCCCGTGGGCTGGACCGCATCGACCCGACGCAAGCCGCAGTCATCGGCGCGCTGGCAGGCGACGGCGAGCTGATCGTCGTCGAGGGCGCCGCCGGAGCCGGAAAGACCACCGCACTGCGCACGACCCAAGCGGTCCTCGCGCGAAAAGGGCACCGACTGATGGTCGTCACACCCACGCTCAAGGCCGCCGAGGTCGCAGCCAGCGAGACAGGTGCCGACGGACACTCGGCGTCCTGGCTGATCCATCACCACGGTTGGCGCTGGGATGCCGATGGCCACTGGACACGGCACACCGACGCAGTGCCTGACGGGTCTGCCCAACTCCGCCCGGTGATCTCCTCCTGATCGATGAGGCCGGGATGCTCGACCAGGACGCGGCACGAGCACTGCTGACGGTCGCCGACGAGGCCGGGGCTCGCGTCGCATTCGTCGGGGATCGGCACCAACTTCCCGCCGTCGGCCGCGGCGGCGTACTCGACCATGCCATCGCCTGGGCTCACCCGACCGCCGTCGTCTCGCTGGAGAAGGTGCACCGATTCGCCGATCCCGATTACGCGGCCTTGAGTCTGCGGATGCGGAAGGGCGACAACCCGGCCAGCGTGTTCGACGAGCTACACCGCCGCGGGCAGATCGTCGTCCACGCCACTGACGTTGAGCGCACCGCCACGCTTGCCGAAGCTCGGCGCCGCCGGTGACCTCGTCGTCGCCGACCGCCGGGAGCAGGTCGCCGACCTGAATGCCGCGATCCGCGAAGAGCGTCGCAGCGCCGCCGAGCCGGACGAACCGGTCGTCACGACCGCTGGTGGTGAGCAGTTGGGCGTCGGCGATCGGGTCGCCACCCGCCGGAACGACCCCGACCTCCTGGTCGCGAACCGCCAGACCTGGACGGTGGCCGAGATCGGCGACGACGGCAGCCTGGTCCTCCGTGGGCGCGGCCGCGAGCGACGAGGTCCCACCCGAGTACGTCGCCCGGCACGTCGAGCTCGCCTACGCCACGACGGTTCACGGCGCCCAGGGCGACACCGTGGACCGCGCCCACGTCGCGCTGAGCGAGACCACCGGCGCAGCAGCGGCGTATGTCGTTATGACCCGTGGCCGCGACAGCAACACCGCACACCTCGTCGCCGAGTCCGTCGAGGACGCTCGGCAGCAGTGGATCGACGCGTTCAGCCGCGACCGTGCCGACCTCGGGCCAGCGCACGCACGTCGGCAGGCAATCGATGCGATCGACCGCTATGGCCCGAACTCCCCACGCCGCGGCGCTCCGCTACCGAACCCGCGCGTGCCTGCCACCTCAACCCACGATCACGGACTCGCGCTGTGAACTTCTACGAACGCGGAATCGCGCCTCGCCACCGCTTCGGTAGAGGCCATCCGAGCTTGACCTCCCCGGCCATCCATTCGCTCACGCCTCCGGGATCGAGGGGCGGCCCAGCGTGCGTCTTGGTGGCTTCGTCAATGAGGGGCTGCCAGGCGCGACGCACCGCGGATTGCGGCCGCCTCTTGCTCATCGACGAGAAGCGCCCCGATGTCCTCTGCCGGGTCGCGCATGTCCCAGGATGTGTCATCCACGAGCCAGTGCACGGCATCGGTCGTGGTCGGCCACGGCGCAGGACCGTCCTCACGCACACCCAGCGTCGTCGACAGAATGTCGAGCGCATTGAGCACGTCTTGGCGACGGTCCGGCCACTCGACTCCCATGCGCTGATGGTGTCGCCAACGTCGCCGTACAGCCGCGTCCATTTGCGGCGTCGACGTGGCGCCGCTGCGACTGCCGATCGCGTTTCTTGCCACGCATCTGCCACGCACGAGGCCCTAACAGGCCTCTGACCTGGGCAAACGTGCCCGATCAGTAGTACCAGGGGAACGGCGACCAGTCGGGGTCGCGCTTCTCGAGGAACTGGTCGCGACCCTCCTGGGCCTCGTCGGTCATGTAGGCGAGCCGGGTGGTCTCGCCGGCGAAGATCTGCTGGCCGATCAGGCCGTCGTCGATGGCGTTGAAGGAGTACTTCAGCATCCGCTGCGCGGTCGGCGACTTGCCGTTGACCAGCCGGCCCCACTCCAGCGCGGTCGCCTCGAGCTCGGCGTGCGGGACGGCGCGGTTGACGGTGCCCATCCGGACGCCGTCCTCGGCGGAGTACTCCTGGCCGAGGAAGAAGATCTCGCGGGCGATCTTCTGCCCGACCTGGCGGGCGAGGTACGCCGACCCGAAGCCGCCGTCGAAGGAGCCGACGTCCGCGTCGGTCTGCTTGAACCGGGCCTCCTCGGTGCTGGCCAGGGTCAGGTCGCAGACGACGTGCAGGCTGTGGCCGCCGCCGGCGGTCCAGCCCGGCACCACGCAGATGACGACCTTCGGCATGAACCGGATCAGCCGCTGCACCTCGAGGATGTGCAGCCGGCCGAGCTTGGCCTTGTCGACATCGTGTCCGCGGTCTCGCCCTCGGCGTGCTGATTTTCATACATGTACCCGGCCCGGCCGCGGATCCGCTGGTCGCCGCCGGTGCAGAACGCCCACTTGCCGCTCTTCGCGCTCGGGCCGTTGCCGGTGAGGATCACGCAGCCGACGTCGCTCGACGTGCGCGCGTGCTCGAGGACGGTGAGCAGCTCGTCGACGGTGTGCGGGCGGAACGCGTTGAGCACGTCGGGCCGGTCGAACGCGACGCGCACCGTCCCGTGCGCCTTCGCGCGGTGGTAGGTCAGGTCGGTCAGGTCCTCGAAGCCGGGGACGGCGTCCCAGGCGTCGGCGTCGAAGATCTCCGACACCCCGTCGATAGCGCTCATGCTCGCGGAGGCTATCGCCGCGGGAATGCCGCGACCCCGAGTGGGCATTGTTCGGGTATGGCACTTGAAGGCGAGTACGAACCGAGTCAGTGGGAGTGGGTCCGCACCCAGGTCGAGAAGTTCGAGGCGACCAACGGCCAGGAGGCCAACATCCTCCAGGGCACGCGCGAACTGGCCGATCGTGGTGATCACGTCGGTCGGCGCGAAGTCCGGCAAGCTCCGCAAGAACCCGGTCATGCGGGTGGAGAAGGACGGCGTGTACGCCGCGGTCGCGTCCAAGGGCGGCACGCCCGAGAACCCGACCTGGTACCACAACTTCCTCGAGCACCCCGAGGTCGACCTCCAGGACGGCAGCGAGAAGCACACCTACCGCGCGCGGGTCGCCGAGGGCGCCGAGCGCGCCGAGTGGTGGGAGCGCGCGGTCGCGCTGTACTCGCCGTACGCGCGAGTACCAGGAGAAGACCGACCGCGAGATCCCGGTCTTCCTCCTCGAACGAGTCTGACGGTCACTCGTTGAGCGGCCATGCGCCTGCTCACCGCTGCCCTGTCCGTCCTGCTCGCGGGTTCGCTCGCGGCGCCGGCCTCGGCGGAGCCGGCCGATCCGGCGCGCGATGCGCAGAACATGGCCGACTCGTACGGCCGGATCACCGGCCCGGGCGGCCAGCTGCAGAACCCGGCGTACCTCCCGGCGCTGGTCGCAGCTTCCACCGAGAGCTACGTCGCGCAGCTGCTCACCCAGGTCGCCTCGCCCACCCGGCTGGCGCTGACGGCCGGCAACCTGGTGCCGGGCTGGAACGTCGGCAACCCGCTGCGCGCCGGGTGGTCGGGGACCCGCGGCCAGTCGAAGAAGGTCGCGTTCACGAACCGGTACGGCGCGCTGCTGCGCGGCACCGTCTACCGACCGCTCCCGGGAGCGCGCGACCCGTACACCGGCCGGAAGCTGACCGGCCCGTTCCCGGGGGTGGTGCTCACCGAGGGCTCGATCCAGGGGTCGGAGGGCATGTACACCTGGCTCGCCCAGGACCTCGCCGAGCGCGGCTACGTCGTGCTGACCTACGACGTGCAGGGGCAGGGCACCAGCGAGACGCTCCCGCACGAGGAGTCGCCGCTGCGCCAGGAGAGCATCCCGTTCTGCAACCCGCTCGACTGCCCGGGCTTCCCCTCGCAGCAGCTGGACAACTTCGTGGTCGGCACCGAGGACGCGCTCGACTTCTTCACCTCGAACCCGAACCACCACTACCCCAACGAGATGTCGGACGGCGCGAGCTCGACCTCGCCGTACAACCCGTTCTGGCGCAGCTACGACCGGGACCCGGGCCTCGCGATCATCGGGCACTCCCTCGGCGCCACCGCGGTCACGCAGGTGCAGGCCACCGACGACCGGGTCGCGACCGTGGTGGCGCTCGACAAGCTCGACAGCACCGGCGTCACGCCGCGCGTCCCCGCCCTGGCGATCCAGTCGGAGTACTTCTTCGAGCCGACGCCTGTCCGCCGAGCAGCCGGACCCGGGCCGCGAGCGAGCCACCGGCTACGACGCCTGGACGAAGGCCGGGGTCGACTCGATGCTCGTCGTGCCGCGGGCGTCGACGCACCTGGAGTACACCGACATTCCGCTGGTGCTGCCGGCGAGCAGGTACGGCCAGGCGCTCACCAGCGTCTACGTGCAGCGCTGGCTGGACCGCTACCTCAAGCACCGCTCCGCCGCGCCGCTGCTCGACACGGCGTTCCGCTACCTCGAGCCGACCGGCGGCGGCAAGTGGTCGCCGGTCCGCCTCGACCGGGACGAGAACCTGAGCATCTACTACTGCTCGGCGTACTCCCTCGGCGGCGAGAACAACGGCGACATCACGGACGTCGGCTGCTGAGGCGTGCCATTCTGCGCCTGTGACGACGGACGCACCCGTACGCCGGTCCGCGCTGGCCGAGCCGCTCGACAACCCGCCCGGCCGCTGGGTCGCGTTCCTGACCCTGGCGAGCATCGGGCTCTGGGCCGGCTTCTTCGGGCCGATCCAGGTGCTGCTCGCCCAGCAGGCCGAGGCGATCGACCCCGAGCAACAAGAAGGAGATCCTGGCCGTCGTCCTGGGTCTCGGCGCGTTCGTCTCGGTCGTCTGCAACCCGGTCTTCGGCGCGTTCTCCGACCGCACCACGCTGCGGATCGGGCGCCGGCTGCCGTGGGTCGTCGGCGGTGCCGTCGGCGGCGCGGCTCTCGCTGCTGCTGCTGTCGGTCGCCGACAGCGTGGTCGTGATGGCGCTCGGCTGGTGCGGCGTGCAGGCGACGCTCAACGCGATGCTCGCCGCGGTCACCGCGACCATCCCCGACCAGGTGCCGGTCGGCACCCGCGGCAAGGTCGGCGGCATCCTCGCGATCGCGCAGACCATCGGCGTGGTCGGCGGCGTCGGCATCGCGTCGGCGACCGGCAGCATCGCGGCGGGGTACGTCGTGACCGCCGGCGTGCTGCTGGTGCTGGCCGTGCCGTACTGCCTCGACTCCCGCGACCTCGCGCTCGCGCCGGACGAGCAGCCGGCGGCGTTCGACTGGGGCGCGTTCCTGCGGTCGTTCTGGATCTCGCCGCGCACCTACCCCGACTTCGCGTGGGCCTGGATCACCCGGTTCCTCGTCAACCTCGGCAACGCGCTCGGGCTGCTCTACCTCCTGTACTACCTGCAGGACGTGATCGGCCTGACCTCGGACGAGGCGGAGGACCGGGTGTTCATCCTGACCGCGACGTACGCCGCCGTGCTGATGCTGACCGCCGTCACGTTCGGCATCTGGAGCGACCGCAGCGGCAAGCGCAAGGTGTTCGTGATCTGGTCGGGCGTCGTCGGGGCGTGCGCGAGCCTGATGCTCGCGCTCGTCCAGAGCTGGCCGGCGGCGATCGTCGCGGCGGTCCTGATGGGCGTCGGGTACGGCATCTACACGTCGGTCGACTTCGCGCTGATCACCCAGGTGCTGCCGGGCGCCGAGGACCGCGCCAAGGACCTCGGCGTCATCAACATCGCGAACGCGCTGCCGCAGGTGTTCGCACCCGGCCTCGCGGCCGTGATCCTGCTGGTCGTCGAGGCGGCCGGCGGGCTGACGGAGACGAACGGCGACGGGTTCTCGGTCGGGTACTGCGCGGTCTACCTGAGCGCGTTCGCCGCCGCGATCCTCGGCTCGGTCTTCGTCACCCGGATCCGCTCCGTCCCCTGACGCGTCAGTGCGCCTGGGCGGCCTTCGCGGCGGCGCGGGAGATCGACATGGCCAGGCCGACCAGGTGGCCGAGCCGGGCGATCTCGGAGTCGAGGAACTCCGGGCCGCCGCGGCGGCCGATGACCACGATCTCGGACTTGTTGAGCCGGGCGCCGGCGTGGATGGCGTTCTCGTCGTCGGCCTCGAGCAGCGCGGCCCGGTCGATCTGCTGCCAGACGATGTCCGACGGCGCGGCCGCGGTGGCGTGCACGACGCCGTCGACCTTCGACACCCGAGCGGCCCAGTCGGCCCGGAAGGTGACCGGCAACAGGTCGATCAGCCGGTTCAGCGCACCCTCAGGTGCAGCGGTCAGCTCCTCGACCGCCTCCAGGTCGAGGAACAGGTTGCCGCCCGCGGCGTACCGGCTGATCCACACGACCCGCACGCCCTCGAGGGAGTTGCAGGCCGAGACGATCGAGTCGGGCATCGCCTTCGGTGCGGTCTCGAGGAGCACGTCGTCGACGGCGATGCCGTCGGCGTGCCGCTTCTCGACGATCTCGATCGCCTCGATGTCGCCACCGGCCATACCGATCGCAGTCGCCACCCGGCCGAGAGATCCGGGGACGTCGGGCAGCTCGACGCGCAGCAGATAGGGCATCAACACTCTCCAATCTGACTCGACCCTAGCCCGGACACGTTGCCATCGCGTTTCCGCCTATCACCGCTCGGCGAGACGCAGCCGCAGCCCGGTGGCGCGTTGTGCGCGGGTGCCGACCGCGGCGCGCACGGCGGCCTCGGTGCCGACCACGCGCACGTGTCGCTGCGCTCGGGTGACCGCCGTGTAGAAGAGCTCGCGGGTCAGCAGCCGGGAGCCCTCGTCGGGCAGCAGCACCGTCACCCGGTCGGCCTGGCTGCCCTGGCTCTTGTGGATGGTCATCGCGTGCATGGTCTCGACGGCGTCGAGACGGCCGGGGGCGAACTCCTTGAGCCGCTCCGACCCGGCCACGAACGCTCGGGTCCGCGCGCCCTGCCGCACCACCACCCCGGTCTCGCCGTTGTAGACGTCGAGCGCGTAGTCGTTGCTGGTCACCAGCAGCGGGCGGCCGACGTACCACTGCCCGTAGATGTCGGCGCCCGCGTCCTCGGCGAGCCAGCGCTCGACGAGGTGGTTCCAGCGGCGTACGCCGTACGGGCCCTCGCGGTGCGCGCACAGCAGCCGGTAGCGGTCCAGCTCGCCGAGCGCCCGGGCCGGGTCCTCGGCGACGGCGGCCTCCCAGACGGCACGGGCGGCGGCGACCGAGTCGGGTCGCAGCGCCGCCTCGAGCGAGGCCTCGTCGACGACCTCGACGAACGACACCTGGTCCGACGGCGCCCGCAGCACCGCGAGCACGTCGTCGGCGTCGCCGTCGCGGAGTGCGGCCGCGAGCGCCTTGATGTCGTCCTCGGAGCGGAAGTTCTCGGTGAGCGCCGCGACCGGGGAGGCCGGGCGCTCGTCGTAGCCGGCGACCAGGTCGCTGAGCACCGCGCCGGCGCCGACCGAGGTGAGCTGGCGCGGGTCGCCGACGAGCACCAGCCGGCTCTCCGGGCGCAGCGCCTCCAGCAGCCGGCCCATCATGGTCAGCTCGACCATCGAGGACTCGTCGACGACGACCACGTCGTACTTGAGCCGGTTGCCGCGGTCGTGGCGGAACCGGGTGGCGTTGTCGGGCCGCCACCCGAGCAGCCGGTGCAGCGTCAGCCCGTCGACCCGGCCGACCAGGGCGGTCGCCTCCGGCCAGGTCTGCGCGACCGCGTCGAGCTCGGTGACCACGGCCTCCTGGAGCCGGGTCGCGGCCTTGCCGGTGGGCGCGGCGAGGGCGATCGACAGCGACCCGCCGGCCTGGTCGGCGAGCAGTGCGAGCAGCCGCGCGACGGTCGTGGTCTTCCCGGTGCCCGGGCCGCCGGTGAGGATCGTCGTACGACGGCGCACGGCCGCGATCACGGCGTCGCGCTGCTCGGCGCTGAAGTGCCCGGCGCTCACCTTCGCCAGCGCGGCGTCGAGGCGCGCCTCGTCGACCTCGGGCGGAGCCAGCGCCAGCCGGGCGGCGAGGTCGTCGTGGACCTGGGTCTCCAGCCGGTGGTAGCGGTCGAGGTAGAGCAGGCCGAGGTCCCACCGCACGACGCCGGCCGCGACCAGCGGGGACGCCTCGATCAGCGCCGACCAGTCGTCGGGCCAGGCCAGCTCGGGTGCGACGTCGGCGACGGTCGTCAGGTCGAGGCAGACCGAGCCGCGCCGGACCGCCCGGACCGCGAGCGCGACCGCGAGCAGCACCCGCTCGTCGTCCTCCCCGCCGAGCGCGCCGATCCGGGTGGCGACCTGGATGTCGGACGACGTGAGCACCCCGGCCTCGTTGAACGTGGCGAGGAGACCTCGCGCAGCGGTCGCGATCCGCCAGTCGTACGCGTCGACGGGCTCGAACAGCTCGGTCATGCGGGGTCCCGGGGAATCGTGGGCTGGAGAGCGAAGCGGGGAGCACGCGATTCCGGGTGCTCATCGCGCACCGTCCAGGAGGTCGGAGAGGTCCTCGACCAGCGCGACCGGCGGCCGCCACGCGAACACGCCGCACGGCGCCCCGTCGACCAGCGGCGTCTCGGGGCCGCACATGCCGCGCAGGTAGAGGTACAGCACGCCGCCGAGGTGCTGCTCGGGGTCGTAGCCGGGCTGGCGCCAGCGCAGGAACCGGTGCAGCACCGCGGCGTACAGCAGCGCCTGGAGCGGGTAGTCGGAGTGGCCCATCGCGGCGTCCAGCGCCTCGGGGCGGTAGCTGTGCGCGGTGAGCGGCTGGTCCATCGGGCCGAGCCAGTTCGTCTTGTAGTCGACCACCAGGTAGCGCGGGCCGGGGAGCCGCAGGACGACGTCGACCGAGCCGGTGAGGTAGCCGCGCAGGGTCTGCTCGCCGAGCGGCCCGGCCAGCGCGCCGGCGTACGCACGCACGGGATCGCCTTCGGGCAGGTGCCGCTCCAGCAGCGGCGCGAGGTCGCCGAGCAGGCCGTCGCCGAGCGGCAGCTCGAAGTCCATCTCGCGGAGCCGGTCGGCCAGCGCCACCTGCCGGAGCGTGGTGTCCGCGAGCGGCCCGAGCGGCGAGTCGCAGACCGCGACCAGCGCGTCGGCGAGCTCGTCGCGGTCGAGGTCGACCGGCCACCAGCCGAGCTGGTCGTCGATGTGGCCGAGCAGCTCCGCCCGGAGGTCGGCCGCCGCCGGGTCGGTGTGCTCGAGCACCGCGTGCACGAGGGAGCCGAACGTCGCGCCGACCGGCAGCGCCGCCATCGGTGACGGCACGTCGCCGTCGACGGGCGGGACGACGACGGTCTCGGGCTCGAGGTCCTCGTCGTCCTTGCCGACCACCTCGGGCTCGCTGACGACGGCGCCGGCCGGGCCGGTGGGGACGTCGACCTTGCTGAGCGAGGAGTACGACGTACGTCGCCACTGGGTGTCGACGGCGCGGGTGAACGACCGGGCCGCGAGCGCCGGCGTCTCGGGCCGCGGCGGGTCGGCACCGGGGTCGGCGTGGGTCGCGGGCTCGGGCGTCGGGCCGCCGCGGTCGCGCCACTCGGCGAACAGCGCCACGACCGCGTCGTCGTCGGGCACCGGCGGCGAGTCGGGTACCTCGGTCGAGTCGACATCTCGCATCAGCATCCGGTGCAGCGGCGACGCGACGGCGTTCTTGGTCGGCGCCCACCAGCAGACGACCTGCGACTTGGCCCGGGTGATCGCGACGTACAGCAGCCGCAGCCACTCGCCGGCCTCCTCGTCGGCCCAGCGCCGGCAGTGGTCGGCCCAGCCGGCCCCGCCGCCCCCGACGTTCAGGCAGCGCTGCCCGTCGTCGTCGTGGAACAGCGGCCGGTTCGGCTTCGGGACGAACCGGTCGGCGACGGCCGGGAGGTAGACGACGGGGTACTCCAGCCCCTTGCTGGCGTGGATCGTCACCAGCTGCACGGCCGCGGCGTCGGAGTCGAGCCGCCGGGTGCGCTCGACGCCGCGGCCGGCCCGGCCCTCGGCGACCTGCTCGCGCAGCCAGGTCAGCAGCGACACCAGGCCGTGCCGGTCGGTGAGCGTGACCTCGTGGAGCGCCTCGCCGATGTGCCGCAGGTCGGTGAGCCGGCGGTCGCCGCCGACCTCGGCGAGCACCCGCTCGGGCAGGCCGGCGACGTTCGCGGCCTCGAGCACCGCGGCGACGCCGCGGGTGGTGAACAGCTCGACCCAGGCCCGCAGCGTCTCCGCGACGTCGTCGGTCAGGTCGTCGCCGCGCGCGTCGAGCTCCTCGGCGGTGTGGCCGAAGAAGCAGGTGAGCGCGGCCGAGCGGACCCGGGCGCTGCGGTGCGGCTGCTCCAGCGCCTCCAGCACGGTCAGCCACTCCACCGCGGCCGGCGTCGAGAACACGCTGCCGCCGCCCGCGATCACGGCGGGCACCCCGACGTCGAGCAGCGCCTCGCGCACCGCCGCGAGGTCGGCGTGCCGGTAGCTGATCACCGCGACGTCGCGCGGCAGGATCGGCTCGCCCTCGAAGGTCGCGCCCGAGGCGAGCAGCCGGCGTACGTCGAGGGCGAGGTCGCGCGCGACGTGCGGGCGCACCTGGGCGACGGTGAGCGTCGCGTTGCCGCGGCGGTTGAACTCCTCGCGGCGCACCACCCGCACCCGGAACGGCGCGGCGGCGGGCGCGCCCTCCAGCCGGCTCTCGCCGTGGTGGGCCTCGACGTCGCGGACCACGATCCGGTCGTCACCGAGCGCGGCGCCGGCCAGCAGCCGCTGGAAGGAGTCGAGCAGCGGCTTGTCGCTGCGCCAGTTGACCGAGAGCGTCTGCTGGGTGGTCGCGGTCTCCGCGGCCTGGAGGTACGTCGTGACGTCGCCGCCGCGGAACGCGTAGATGGCCTGCTTCGGGTCGCCGATCAGCACCATCGTGGCGTGTCCGTTGAACGCGCGGTCGAGCACCTGCCACTGCACCGGGTCGGTGTCCTGGAACTCGTCGACCAGCACGATGCTCCACCGCTGCCGCATCCGCTGGGCCGCGGGGCCGTCGGCGTCGGCGAGCGCGTCCTTGAGCTGGGAGAGCAGGTCGTCGTACGACAGGATGCCGAGCCGGCGCTTGCGCCGGTCCAGCTCCTCGCGGACCTTGACCGCGAAGCTGACCCGGCGGCCGACCGGCGTGGTGCGGTCCTCGTCGGCCGGCTGCAGCTCGGCCTGCGGGTCACCGACGGCGGCGCGGGCGATCGCGAGCGCGTCGGCGTGGGAGAAGACCGGGCCGCCCGCGTCGAACGCGAACGCGCGGAGGTAGAGGTCGTCGACGGTCTCCTTGACCAGGTCGTCGAGGTCCTCGACCAGCCGGGCCCGGGAGTCGGTGTCGCCGGCGACGCCGAGCGAGTCGAGCACCATCGAGCAGAACTGGTGGGTGGTCGCGATCGTGGCGGCGTCGAAGCCGGCCAGCGCCTCGGTCACCCGCCGGTGGCCGAGCCGGCGCTGGTCGGGGTCCCACTCGCGCAGCAGCGCGACGAGGTCGGAGTCGACCCACGCCGGACGCCGCCGGGTCGTCGCTGAGGACCCGCTCGGCCTCGACCAGCTGGGCGCGCACCCGCTCGCGGAGCTCCTGGCTGGCGGCGCGGCCGAACGTGACGACGAGCATCTCCTCGAGCTTCGCGACCCCCTCGGCGACGTACCGGGTCACGAGCGCGCCGATGGTCCAGGTCTTGCCGGTGCCGGCGCTGGCCTCGAGGAGCACGGTGCCGGTGGGCAGCGGGTCCCGGATCTTGAAGGGGATCACAACGGGCCCACCCTCTCGGCACCGGTGAGCAGCGGCTCCCAGATCCGCCAGGCGTACTCGCCCAGCCCGGCGTCGAGCAGCACCTCCACTGGGGCGCGGGTGCCGTAGACCCGCTGGTGGTAGGCGTTCGCGTCCTCACCCTCGATGCCGAACTGGTTGTGCGGGTCGGTCTCCCACTCGCGCCGCGCGGCCTCGGCGGGCGGGATGTCCTGTCCCATCTGCTCGCGGACGTGCGCCTCGGCCCAGGCGGCGCCGGTCTTGACCGGCACCGGCAGCGGGGCACACAGACCGCGGTCGCGGACCTCGACCAGGTCGCGCAGCCAGTCGACCGCGCGGTGGTCGAGCGGGCCGGACAGCGCCCGCTTCGGGCCGGCGCGCTCGCGTCCGATGGCGTGGCCGGTCCAGTGCTCGTCCGGGTGCGACGCGCTCAGCGCGAGCAGGTCGACCCAGGTCTGCAGCCGCTGCTTGGCGTTGAGCCGCGAGTAGCCGAGCGAGACGATCCGGTTGCCGTAGACGTCGGGGACGGTGCCGGTGAGCCGGCGGCCGTCGCCGAGGTCGACGTCGACGTCGACCGAGCGGCGCTCGCCCTGGCGTACGTCGGCGGTGCCGACCCAGAGCCGCTGGCACTCCTCGACGACCTGGCGGAGCTCCTTCTCGCCCAGCCCGCCGGGCGGGAGCGCACCGCTGAGCTGCTCGGCGGTCATCGCCGCGACCGGGTCGTGCCCGGAGAGGACGGCGCGGAGCAGCCGGTCGCCGATCTCCCACTTCTCCAGGCCGTCGAGCGTCACCGGGATCGCGTCGGCGAGGTCGTCGGGCTGCGAACGGCGTCGCCACGTCCAGCCGGTCGCGCAGGAACGCGCGCACCGGGTGGACCAGGAACGCCTTCAGGTCCTCGAGCGACACGTCCTCCCGGGGCGCGGCCGGCAGCGCCCCGGTCAGCAACGGCGCCGGCTCGCGGCGCACGCTCCACGCGGACCGGGCGCCGGCGAGGGCAGCGGTGTCGAAGCTGAACGGCCGCTCGCGGATGAAGTTGCGGGCGTCGTACGGCTGGAGCGGGTGTCGGGTCAGCACCCGGTCGCGCACCGGCTCGGCGGTGGTGCGGTCGGCGGCGTCGAGGATCTCGCCGAGGGGTACGGCGGGGGGCCGGCGCGCCCCGGACTGCTCGTTCGCCCCGGTGTAGGTGATCACCAGGTGCTCGGTCGCGGCCATCACCGCGTCGAGGAGCAGCTGCCGGTCCTCGCTGCGGGCGTCGCGCTCGCCGGCGAGCGGCCGACGACCGAGCACGTCGTCGCCGTCCACCGCGCCGGCCCGCGGGAACACGCCGTCGTCGAGGCCGACCAGGCAGACCACCCGGTGCGGGACCGAGCGCATCGGGACCATGGTGCAGACGGTGAGGGTGCCGGTGCGGAAGTTGGCGCGGGTCGGGCGGCCGGCCAGCCGCGACTGGAGCAGCGCGCGCACGTCGGAGAGCCGCAGCTCCAGCTCGCCCTCGTGGGAGGACGCGGCAGCGCGGGCCAGCTCGCGCTCGAACTGCGGCAGCTGCCAGGCGTCGTCCGCCGCCACGTCGGTGAGGTCGCGGACGCCGGTGCGCAGCCGCTCGGTCCACTCCGCGACGGTCCGGGCGCTCGCCAGCCCGGTGAGGCAGGTGTCGAGCCGGTCGACCAGCTCGGCGAGCCGGCCGGCGAGGTCGATCTCGTTGCTGCCGACGTCGTCGAGCGGCAGCCCGCGGCCGAGGTGGCGGTGGTCGTCGCCGCTCATCGCGACGCCGAGCAGGATCCGGTCGAGGCCCATCCGCCAGGTGTTGTGCGGGAACCGCTCCATCTCGAACGCCTCGCGGGACTCGGCGTCGAGCCCCCACCGCACGCCGGCACGGGACACCCAGCGGCTGACCCGGTCGAGGTCGTCGTCGGTGAAGCCGAACCGCCGCCGGCACGGGTCGGTCGCCGCCAGGTCGAGCACGTCGGACGCCGTGACCCGGCCGCCGGACAGCTCGAGCAGCGCGCCCGCGACCGCGAGCAGCGGGTTGGTGCTGGTGAGCGCGCGGTCGGCGAGCTTCACGCGCAGCTGGTGCGCGGGGTGGCCGTCGTCAGTGGCGAGCCCGAACCCGGCGGAGATCAGCGGCGCGTAGGTCTCGATGTCCGGGCACATCACCAGGATGTCGCGCGGCTCGAGGGTCGGGTCGTCCTGGAGCATCCCGACCAGCACCTCGCGGAGCACGTCGATCTGCCGCGCCGGCCCGTGGCACGCGTGCACCTGGAGGCTGCGGTCGGTCTCGGCGAGGTGGCGGCCGGCGCGCTCGTCGTACGACGGGGCGTGGTTGGCGCGCAGGTCCTGCTGGAGCCAGCCGAGCATGGTGCCCGGCGCGGCCTCCGCGGTGGACACCTCGTCGGCCGGGATCCCGTCGAGGGTGCGCCGCAGCTCGCGGGCGTCGCGGCCGAGCGAGGCGAGCAGCGGGTGCCCGACCCGGTCGGCGGACGTGTCGTCCGCGCGGGCGACCACGCCACCGAGCCCGGCCAGCTCGTCCCAGAGCGACGGCGAGGGCTGGGGCAGGAAGAGGTGGACGTCGCGGTGCTCGCCGAGCGCCTTGAGCAGCTCGACCTCGGTGACCGGGATCCGGGTGTGGCCGAAGAGCGTCAGCCGGCCGGGGAGCGGCAGGTCGTCCCCGCCGTCCAGCAGTCGGCGCACGGTCTCGACGTGGCGGACGTCGGGCGGCGCGGCCTCCACCCGCGGCAGCAGCCGCCGCCACAGCTCGGCCTGCCAGAGCAGGTCGGGCGCGAGGTCGCCGTCGTCGCCGGTCGCGCCAGGCCGTGACCAGCGACGGCCGCTGGACGGCGTACGACGCGAACAGCGACGCCAGCCGGAGCGCGACGGAGTAGCGGCGGTTGCGGCGCAGCTCGGCGTCCGGCCCGTCGAGACCGTGCCCGAGGTGCCTGGCGAGGGTCGCGAACGCGGCGTCGTCCAGGCTGTCGTCGATGGTCGCCAGCAGCGGCCAGACCAGCCGCTCGGGGTCCCACGGGTCGTCGCTCTCGCGGCCGAGCAGCAGGCTGACCAGGGAGCGCGGGTTGAGGAAGCGCACCCCCGCGCACACCCCGTCGCCGCCGCGCGGCCCGGCGCCGAGCCGGTGCGAGAGGCGCTGGGTCAGCCACCGCTCCACGCCGCGGGCCGGCACCACCACGACCTCCTCGGCGAACGGGTCGTCGAGCGGTGTGGCCAGCAGATCCCCGAGCCGGTCGGCGAGCACGTCGGTGCGCGCGGCTCGGTGGATCTGCAGGGTCACGCCGGAACCCTACGGCGCTGGGCCGACATGGGTGGCTGGCCGTTGGCGGTCAGGCGTCCCGCCTGCGCACCACGACGTACGCCGCGACGAGCAGCACGGCGGTCTCGAGGACGGAACACCGCGAAGCCGGTCCACGGCTCCAGCAGGTTCGGGTTGAACGAGACCGGTGTGGAGATCGCGGAGCCGGCGTTGCCCGGCATCAGCTTGGTCAGCCACTCGCCGAACGCGCCGGGCACCAGGTTGACCATGTTGCCGAGGATCAGCATCAGCGCCAGGACGATCGAGATGGTGCCGGCGGTGTGCCGCAGCAGGAAGCCGACGGCGACGGTGAACAGCCCGATGCCGGCGAGGTAGAGGCCGGAGCCGTACATCGCGCGCAGCACGTCGCCCTCGAGCGACATACCGATGCCCTCGCGGTCGAGGAAGAAGTTGCCGCCGAAGTAGCCGATCAGCGCGGTCCCGGTGCCGACGACGAACAGCACCGCGACGAGCAGCGCGGACTTGGCGAACAGCACCCGCCCCGCGAGCGGGACGGCGGCGAACGTCGTGCGGATCATGCCGGTGCCGTACTCGGTCGTGACGACCAGCGCACCCAGCACCACCGCGGTGATCTGGGCGATCATCATCCCCCAGGTGATGAACGAGCCCGGCGGACTCGTCGGCGCCGGGCGAGGCCAGCCAGTCGGCGTTGCCCCAGCACATCAGGATGGTCAGGCCGGCGCCGAGCACGAACGGTCGCGGCCAGCGTCCACCACGTCGAGCGGACGGTGCGCAGCTTGATCCACTCCGAGCGCAGCACCGCCGCCATCGCCGGGACGGCGTACGTCGGTCCGCTCGACGACCGTCGCCGGACTCCATCAGGGTCGCGGTCATCGGAGGGCTCCTTCGGAGGTCGCGTGGTACTCCACGCTGTCGGCGGTCAGGGTCATGAAGGCGTCCTCGAGCGAGGAGCGCACCAGGGTCAGCTCGTGCACCGAGCAGCCCGTGCTTGAACAGCAGGTCGCCGACGGCCGGCGCGTCCAGCCCGATCACGTGCAGCTCGTCGTCGACGCGGGTGACCTCGAGCGCCGCGGCCGCCGAGCAGGTTCGCGGCGTCGCCGAGCGCGGGCGCCTTGACCCGGACGTACGACGCGGCGTGGTCGGACATGAACTCCGCCATCGAGCAGTCGGCCAGGATCGTGGCCGCGGCCGATCACCAGCAGGTGGTCGGCCATCAGCGCCATCTCGGACATCAGGTGGCTGGAGATGAAGACGGTCCGGCCCTCGTCGGCGAGCTGTCGCGCGAAGGTGCGCACCCAACGGATGCCCTCGGGGTCGAGTCCGTTGACGGGCTCGTCGAGCACGACCACCGGCGGGTCGCCGAGCATCGCCGCGGCGATGCCGAGCCGTTGGCCCATGCCGAGCGAGAACCGGCCCGCCCGCTGACCGGCGACCGATTCCAGGCCGACCAGGTCGAGCACCTCGCCCACACGCGTGGTCGAGATGCCGTTGGACGCCGCCATCCACCGCAGGTGGTCCCGGGCGGACCTCCCGGGGTGGATGGCGTGCGCGTCGAGGAGCGCGCCGATCTCGCGCAGCGGCGCGGGCGACGCGGCGTACCGGTGACCGTTGACGCTCACCGTCCCGGAGGTCGGGGCGTCCAGGCCGAGGATCATCCGCATCGTCGTGGACTTGCCGGCGCCGTTCGGGCCGAGGAAGCCGGTCACGCGGCCGGGCTCGACGACGAAGTCGATGCCGTCGACGGCAGTCCTGTCGCCGAAGCGCTTGGTCAGTGAGTGGGCACGGATCATGCGATCAAGCCTGCGCCGCGCGACGTACCGCCGCACATCGGGGAGCAGCCCTGAGACGACCCCGGGAGTTCCCCCGGATCGCCTGCGGGTTCGCCCGGGCCTCCCTAGTCTGCGAGGCATGAAGCGTCTCCTCCTCCCCGTCGCGAGCCTCTCCCTCGTCGCCGCCGGCTTCGGCGCCGGCATCGCGGTCTCCGCGACCGCCGCCGACGAGTCGGCCCGGCCGCCGGTGCCGACCCGTCACCGTCACCCGCCAGTCGCTCGCCGAGGTCGCCGCGCCTCCGGGAGCACCGAAGCGCACGCTCGGCCTGAGCAAGGTCGTCGTGATGCCCGGGCGCCGAGCTCGCGTCCCACCACCACCCGGGCGCCCAGCTCGGCTACATCGCCGAGGGCGTGCTCACCTACACGGTCGAGACCGGCTCCGCGAAGGTGATGACGGGCCCGGGCGACGACGCCACCGTGGTCCGCAAGCTCGGCCCCGGCGACACCGCCAGGGTCAAGGCCGGCCAGTGGCTGCGCGAGGAGCAGGACGAGGTGCACCACGCCCGCAACGCCGGCACGCGTGCCGATCGTCATCTACCTCGCCACCCTGCTCCGCACCGGCGAGCCGGCGGCGATCCCGGACTGACCGTCGACCGGACCGGGTACCCCCGTTCCATGAGCGAAGGAACGCGCGACCCGGACCAGCCGGCCACGTCCGAACCCAGGTCCGAGCCCCAGGATCCGCTACGACGGTCCCGCACCAGTGGCGCCTGGGTCGCGGTCGTCGCGGCGGCCGTGCTCCTGATCCTCCTCGTGGTGTTCATCGCGCAGAACACCGACGACACGCACATCTCGTTCCTGTGGTGGGACGGCGAGGCGCCGCTCTCGGTCGCGCTGCTCGGTGCTGCTGTCATCGGCATCGCGCTGACCGCCGTCGTCGGCACCATGCGGATCTGGCAGCTGCGCCGCCGGGTCCGGCGCGACCGGCCCTGAGCCCTCGACATTGGGTACGCCGAGCAACACTGGACGCATGTTTGGTTTTCTCGTCGCCGGCCTGATCATCGGCGCGCTCGCGCGCCTCCTCAAGTCCGGCAAGCAGGACCTCGGACTCCTAGCGACCCTCAGCCTCGGCCTCGTCGGCTCCCTGATCGGCGGCACCGTCGCGTGGATGCTCGGCACCGGCAGCATCTGGGAGCTGAACATCCTCGGGTTCGTGCTCTCCGTGGTCGCCGCGCTGCTGCTCGTCGGCACCGCCGAAGCGGTCACCGGCAAGGACCGCGTCGGCTAGGGCTTCTGCAGCGGTACGTCGGGCGGGTCCGCGGAGGTTCCGTCGTGTCTACTCGCGGACCTTGCTCTCGACTGCGGCCGCGTCTGGGTGGTCGGCGGTTCCGGTCGCCGACGACTCTTGGCGCCATCCGGTCGATGTCGGCGGGTCGTGGAGGCCGCCGGCTGTGGCTCGACATGCTCGGCGACCCAGGAGTCGTCGTAGACGGTGTCGAGATAGCGGCCGCCCAGGTCGGGAGCGATCGCCACCGAGGTCAGCGAGGGGTCGGCGTGCTCGGCCAGCCAGCGCTCGGCGCCGGCGACGACGGTCCCGGTCGAGCCGCCGAACACGAAGCCGCGGCGGGCCAGGGAGCGACAGGCTCGCACCGTGTCCGGTTCGGACACGTGGACGACGTCATCGACGTACGCCGGGTCCAGCAGTGGCGGTCTGACTCCCGCACCCAGGCCGGGGATCACGCGGTTGGCCGAGGCGTCGCCGAAGCTCACCGAGCCGACGGCGTCGACCGCGACGATCCGCCCGCTGAACGACCGGTCCCGCAGGAACCGGGCGCAACCCATCAGCGTGCCGGTGGTGCCGGCGCCGACGAAGAGTACGTCGAGATCCGGGAACCGGTGCACGATCTCGGGAGCGGTCAAGCGGTAGTGCGCCTGCCAGTTGGCGGCGTTGCGGTACTGGTCGAGCCAGACGAACCGGTCGTCGGCGGCGCACAGCGCCTTCACGTGTGCGATGCGTGCGCCCAAGAACCCGCCCTCGTTCGCAGGTTCGGTCACCACGTCCACCTGGCCGCCGAGCGCCTCGATCATCCGCAGTGTCGAGGGGTTGCACCGGGTGTCGGTGACGCACAGCGAGCGGTAGCCGCGGCTAGCCGCGATCATCGCGATCGCGACCCCGAGGTTGCCCGAGGACGACTCGACGAGCACCGAGCCCGGACCCAGCCGGCCCGCCTCCTCGGCGGCGCTCACCAGCGAGGCCGCCGCCTTGAGCTTGATCGACCCGGCGAAGTTGAACCCCTCGCACTTGAGGTACAGCCGGTGCCCGAGGACGGGCTCGAGATCGACGAACAAGCCGTCGGCGTCGAACTGCTCCGGTCGCGTGATCACGGGCATCGCGCACGCTCCTGGTCGCTGCCGTGGCGGTCCAAGTCGTCGAAGAACCCGGGAACTGCGGCGAGCTCGCCTGCGTTCTCCACCGCGGCGTGGACCATGCCGCCGACGGCGAGGTCGAGCACTCCTAGCCCGAACGGCGAGAACACCACCGGCCGGTCGTCGGGGACCCGGACCCGGCCCTCCATCACGTCGTGCAGCGTGCCGTGGAGGAAGTCGCGACCGCCGGTCAGCTGCTCGGTCAGGTGCGGGGAGGTGTCGGCCTTCAGGCAGTGCTCCACGTCGTCGACGATGTTGGTCGAACCGAGCAGGATCTCCGGCGCCAGGTCGCGTAGCGACAGGTGCAGGACCAGCGGCCGGTGGGCGAAGTCCCGCGGGTCGTGGAGGTGCGGGCTGGAGGCGACCGTCGCGAAGACCACGAGGTCGCTTGCACCGACCAGGTCGGCGGCCGTGTCGTGGGTCCTGATCGGTCCGCTGGCCCCGCTGCCTTCGAGGTAGTCGCGGAATCCCGCGGCGCTGTCTCGGGACGTGTCGTGGAGGCCGATCTCGTCGAAGGTCCAGCCGGTGGCCGCCAAGAAGGTGTGCACGTAGCGCGCGATCAGGCCGGTGCCGACGATCCCGAGACGTCGTGGCCGCTCTCGTCCGCGGCTGAGCCAGTCGGCCGCGGTGACGGCCATCGCCGCCGTCCGGGTGGCGCTGATGACGGAGCCCTCGAGGCAGGAGTAGGGGTAGCCGGTCGCCGGGTCGTTGAGGATCAGCACGGCCGAGGCGCGCGGCAGCCCGTCGGCGACGTTGCCCGGGAAGCTGGCGATCCACTTCAGGCCGTCCACGGGAGCGGCGCCACCGAGCGAGGCCGGCAGAGCGATGATCCGCGAGGACGGCCGGTCGGGGAAGCGCAGGAAGTACGACGGTGGGTTCACGGTGTGGCCCTCGGCGTGCAACCGGTACGCCGACTCGACCAGGTCCACGATCTCCCGCTCCCGGCCGCGGAGCACCTTCCGGACCTGGTCGCCAGGGATCACGGAGAACGTCGGCGCGCTCATCGTGCGACCTCGGTCGGCTCGGCGAGTGCGACCAGTACCTCACGGTGGCCGGAGTAGGGCTCCCGGCTGTGCGCGGTCCGGACGTTGTCGATCACCATCGCGTCGCCGGCCTGCCAGGGCTCGCGTCGGGTGGCGGCCTCGTAGACGGCGTTGATCGCGGCCACCTCCTCCTCGGCGACCGGCGAGCCGTCGCCGTACCAGGTGTTGAACGGGAGCCCGTCGACGCCGCGCTCCTCGAGGAGAAACTCGCGGACGTCGGGCTCCATGGCCCACGCGCTGAGGAAGGCCACCTGGTTGAACCAGCAGCGGCGCCCGGTGATGGGATGAGCCACGACGGCGCGACGCCGCTGCCGGGTCCGGAGGCCTCCGTCGGGCTGCCAGGCGAGCTCGATCGCGTGCTCACTGCAGTAGCGTTCGACGGCTGCGCGGTCATCGGTGCCGAACGTCGCGGCCCACGACGCCCCGATCTCGTCGGAGTAGGTCCGCGTCAGCAGCCACCCACCGCTCTCGAAACGGGAGACCAGGTCCGCGGGCAGGTCGTCGAGTACGTCGCCGGCGTCGGCCAGCCCGGTGCTGCCGCCCTCGACAGCGGGGGTCAGGCAGGCCAGCAGCACGAGCGCGGGGGCCGGGACGGCGTAGCTGAGCTCGTGGTGCTGGCAGATCGGCTGTGAGGCCGGCCAGGTCGCCGAGGAGTAGACGCCGGGCAGGTGGGCGGTGCGGGCGGCGAAGGCCTCCCGTTCGGTCATCAGCTCACCGCCGCCCAGCGCGGTGAGCACGGCCGCGGCGTCGACTGCGTCGGCGAGTTCGAGCCCGCGTAGGACGACGGCGCCCCGGTCCGCGACCAGCCGGCGTACGCCGTCTCGGTGCGCGAGCGCCCAGCCTTCCGCGTCGAGGGTGTCGACGTTCAGCAGGTGGACCCCGTCGGCGGTGCGGGTCGGGTCGAGGGTCTGGATGGTCAT
This sequence comes from uncultured Actinomycetota bacterium, assembly GCA_963716655.1. Classification (GTDB taxonomy): domain Bacteria; phylum Actinomycetota; class Actinomycetes; order Propionibacteriales; family Nocardioidaceae; genus Nocardioides. The sequence continues at coordinate 673,116 of CAVQTV010000004.1, forward strand.
CGGGGTGGTCCTTCCATCAGGCGGGCGAGGTCGGCCAGGACTGGGCGACTGCGGATCTGGCGGAGGGTGACCTCGCGGCCGAGGGCCACCACCAGCCGTACGGCGGTCAGGGAGGTGCCGCCGAGATCGGCGAAGTGCGAGTCGGGTCCGATGTCGGCGACCGGCAGGCCGAGGACCTCGGCCCAGGCCGCGGCAACCCGCTGCTCGGCCGGCCCGAGCACGGTGGTCTGGCCGGTGCCTGGGTGCTGCGCGGCGGCGCGGAGTGCGGCCTTGTCGACCTTGCCGTTGGCGGTGATCGGCAGCTCGGCGACCTGTCTCAGCAGCGAGGGCACCATGTAGTCCGGAAGGGTGACGGCCAGGCGCCGGCGCAGGTCGTCCAGGTCGAGGTCGCGGTCGGCGGTGCAGAACCCGACCAGCCGCGCCCCACCGGACACGTCATCGACCACCACTGCGGCACCGTGGACGTCTGGCTGGCGGGTGAGCGCGGTCTCGACCTCGCCGAGCTCGACCCGGAAGCCGCGGACCTTGACCTGGGAGTCGCGACGACCGAGGAACTCCAGCTTGCCGTCGGGGCGCCACCGACCCAGGTCACCGCTGCGGTAGAGGCGCTCGCCCGGTCGCAGCGGATCGTCACCGAACGCGTGCGCGGTCCGCTCGGGATCGTTCACGTATCCGCGACCCACGCACACGCCGGAGAAGGCGATCTCGCCGGGCGCGCCGAGTGGGACCAGCCGCAGCCGGTCGTCGACGACGTAGACGTGCACGTTGGCGATCGGCCGGCCGAGGGGGACACGGTCGTCGTCGGGGTCGCGATGCATGACCTCGTGGTTGGTGTCGTCGCTGGTCTCGGTGAGGCCGTAGGCATTGACCAGGGGCACGCCCGGCCGGGCGGCGAACCAGCGGCGGACCAGCTCGCGCGGCAGCGCTTCACCAGTGACCGAGACGCAGCGCAGGTCGGGAAGGTCGCGCGGCTCCACCTCGAGTCGCGCGAGGACGACATCGAGGTAGGAGGGCACCACCTGGAGTACCTCGACCCGGGCGGCGGCCAGCTCGTCGAGGAACCGGTCGACGTCGAGGATGGCCTCCTGGTCGACGAGCACGGTGCGACCGCCGACGAGCAGGGCAGCGACCAGCTGCCACAACGAGATGTCGAAACACTGGGGAGCCGTTTGCGCGACCACCGCGCCATCGCGAAGCCCGAGGTCGTGGATCTTCGCGTAGACGTGGTTGAGCAGTCCGGCGTGCTCGCACAGCGCACCCTTGGGTTCGCCAGTGGAGCCTGAGGTGAAGTACAGGTAGGCGAGCTGGTCGGCGCGCACCGGTACGTCGAGCGGCCGGGCGGGCGCCGCGTGGTCGACGGTGTCGAGGCCGATGACGCGGACGCCGTTCACCTGCACGACGGCGCGGTCGAACGTGGTGGTGCAGCCGGGCTCGGTGAGGGCGATCCGGGTGCCCGATCGGCGGAGCATGGTGGCGATCCGGTCGGCCGGGAAGTGCGGCTCGACGGGGAGATAGGTGCCGCCGGCCCGCAGGACGGCGAGCACGGAGGCCATCCAGTCGAGGGTGCGCCCGGTGACCACAGCGACCACGTCCTCGGGCTGCAGGCCGTGGTCGAGCAGGGCGCGGCCGATCCGGTTGACCCGAGCGTCGAGCTCGGCATAGGTGAGTTCTCGCTGACCGTGCACCGCGGCCACGGCATCGGGGTCGGCCATGGCACGCAGCGCGAAGAGGTCCGGTAGCCGGAGGTCGGGGAGCTCGCGCCGCGGCCCGGCCAGGCCCTCGACCTGGGCCCGCACCTCGTCCTCACCGAGGAGGCTGTCGTCGGCGTGGGGGGCCGACGGGTCGCCGACGAGCTGGGTGAGGGCGGTCAGGTGGTACCCGGCGATCCGGGCCGCCGCGCCGGCGTCAAGCACGTCCCGCCGGTGCCGCAGCCTGAGCACCGAACGGCCGTCACACTGCGACACATCCAACCCGAACACGATGTCGGTCGCGAGTGGCCCGGCGCCGCCCGTGGGGTCGAGCACGGTCTCGTACGCCGGCCCGGCCGGAGCCTTCGTGGCGGCCGCGGTCGAGGCAGCCACGATGAGCTCCCGCCAGGTCCCGTCCAGGACGCTGACCCGGCACGGCTCCGGAGTCGCGCCGCGCACGGCGACGTACCCGGTCATGACGTCACGCTCACCCCACAGTGCGGCCAGGACCTTGGCGTGGGCCGTGAGCACGAGGACGCCCAGGGGCACGGACTCGCTCGCCGCGAGCCGGTTCAGGGCTTCCTGTACGTCGTCGGGGATGACCAGCTCGGCCACGCCAACGCCATCGCCGGGCTCGGTCGCCCATCGGGGCACCAGTGTGCTGGTCATGTCAGCTCCTGTGCCGGGTTGCCGGCCCACCGCGTGTGGGCCGGGACCTCCTGGCCCTTCATGAGGAACGAGTCGGGTGCGAGGACGGAGCCGTCGCCCATGGTGGTGCCGTAGTGGACCAGCGACGCGGTGCCGAGGGTGCACCCTGCGCCGATCACGATGTGATCGGACTTGAAGCTGCCGTCTTCCTGTGAATGGGCCTGGACGATGCTGCGCACGTTGAGGGTGCAGTCGTCGCCGATCGTGGTCAGGGTCTTCTCGACGATCGCGCAGCCGTCGTCGAAGACCCGCCGGCCGATCCGGACTCCCATCAGCCGCCAGGTGAGGGACTTGAACGGGGTGCCGTCGAGCAGCAGTGGCTGCTGGGCGAGCTTCCAGTACCGCTCGTGGGCCCAGAACTGCCGGTCGTAGATCGAGCAGTAGCGCGGCTGCAGGTGCCGGAACCCGGTCGAGGCGCGTTCGGCGACCACGAAGAGGCCGACCCGGACGGCGATGCCGACGACACCGGCGAGGGCGAACGCGAAGGCACCCAGCGTCTGAGCCGACGCAACCGCCACGTTGGCCAGGATGAGCAACGCGACGACGAGCAGCCACTGGGTGGCGAGGTACAGCGCGATGGTGACGAGGTTGTGCCGGTTCTTGGCGGCCAGCCCCGCGCGCAGGTCGTCGCCGCGACCGAGGTGCTCGAAGCGCGCGTCGCGACGCACGGTTCGCGGGATCTCGAACGCGGGCGCGCCCAGCAGCCCGGTGCCCGACCAGGACGGCCCGGTCGTCGGAACCATCACCTTCGTCGCCAGGAGGCAGTCGTCGCCGACGCTCGCCTGCGGGGGGTAGACGACGTAGTTGCCCAGGAAGCTGCCCGCGCCGATCGCGGTGTCGGCCAGTCGGAACGAGGAGCCGGAGTAGTCGACGTTGATGACCGACAGCCCGTCGGCGACCATGGTGCCGCTGCCGATCGTGGTCAGGAACGGGTTGTCGTGCTTGACCTCCAGCCCGAAGTTGGATCCGGTCTGCACGAGGTCCGGCATCCGGTAGCCGACAGCCCGCAGGTACGGCACGACGTACGAGCTGTCGCCGAGCAGGCGAGGGAAGAACGTCAGGTTGGACAGCCGTTCGACGCTGCGCTGTGCCCAGTAGTGGACGCCGTGGAGGGGGTAGGTGCGGCCCGGCCTGAGGAGCAGGTGGAGCAGTCGCGGCACGGTCACCACCACCGCGAAGGCGACGACCAGGAAGCCGAGGAGGCCGGCCGCTGCGACCCACAGCGCATGGGCGTACGGCTCCCAGCTCGTGACCGACCCGGTGAACAAGCCGGTGCGCGCTTCGACCACGGCGACCAGCCCGGCGACGCCGGCGATGGACAGCGGGAAGACGAGGAGCAGCGCAGTCGTCAGCTGGGCAAGGGTGTAGAGCACGGGCCGCGGACCGATCCGGACGCCACCGATGGTGCTGCCGTCGTCGGCGGCGGTCTCCTGGGCGGCGAACCCGTCACGACGCTCGCCGGCAGGCACCTGCTCGCCGTCCTGGAGGGACGAGGCGTGGCCCAACCGGGCGTCGTCGCCGACGGTGGTGTCGAGGCCGAGGACCGATCCCTCGCCGACGTGGGCCCGGGCGCCGATCGTGACCGGGCCGGTGCGGATCCGGCCGGCCTCCGCGTGGTAGCCGTTGAAGAACACGTCCTTGCGGACCACCGCTCCCGGGCCGACCGTGATGAGGTCGGTGACGAGGGGGACTCGTCTGGAGAGGATCAGCGCTCCGCGGCCGATGTCGGCGCCGAGGGCGCGCAGGAAGACGTTGTACAGGGGGGTTCCGGCGGTCAGCGGGATCGGGCTGCTGCGCAGCAGGGTCTTGACCGTCCAGAGCCGGAGGTAGGCCGGGCTCCAGACCTGGATCTCGGTCACCCGCCAGGACCCGACCAGCGCCCACTTGGCCAGGATCGGGATCCCGCAGGCCACCCCGGCGGCCAACGTGCCGGCGGCGACGGTCCGCAAGGAGGTCGCGCCAGCACCATCGGCACTCAGCACCCAACGGCCGGCGGCGGTGGCGTACCCGGCGACCGCCCAGATGTAGGCCACGGTGAGGGTGACCTGGACCAGGCCGCAGATCCAGTAGGCCGCTGTGCTCGTGCGGGCCGGCGCCGACCCGCTCACCTCGGCCGGCTCGAGGGCATCCGCCCCGGCGGCCGATGCGGCCGACAACGCGGCCGCGAGGCCCACGAGCGTCGGGTTGCGGTAGACCTCCCTCATCGAGATCGAGGGGAGGTCGGGGTGCTTGCGGACCCGTGCGCAGAACCGCGCCATCGTCATCGAGTCGGCACCCAGGTCGTCGAAGAAGTGTGCGTCCGGCCGCACGCGCTCGGCCCCGACCGCTTGGGCGAGGACCTCACCGAGGCGGTCGGCCAGTCGGGGTCGCGACTCGGCGTCGATGGTCAGCATGGGCGCATCCCCGTTGCCGCGACGACGTACCCGCGCCGGACCATCCATCGCCCGCGCAGCGTCGGCAGCCCGTCGGCGCGCGCGGTGAAGGTGCCGTCGCCGTACACACTCGTGGCCACGTCCGTGAACTCCAGCCAGCGGCGGGTCGACGGGAACCACGCCTTGTACGCCGCCTCCTTCGCGCAGAACGCGATCCGATCGGAGTGCCATCCGATCGGGAGGTCGTGGACGTCGTCCTCGCGGAGCACGACCTCGGCCACCTCACCCGGGAGCGGTTCGTGCGGCTCCGCGTCGATGCCGACGGCGCGATGCCGGGTGCACAGCGAGACCAGCGCCGCTCGGTACCCGCGGCAGTGCGTGAGGCTGCCTACGACACCTGCGGGCCACACCGGTACGCCGTCGGCGTCGTTGGTGATCGGTCCGGGCCGCTGCCCGAGCCGGACCAGCGCGGCCCGCGCACATGCCCGCACCGTGGCGTGCTCGCGCCGGCGATCGGGCACCGCGTGACGCACGGCGCGTGCCTCGACGGCGTACGGCGATGGTGTTCCCACGTCGCCGAGCAACTCCGCGAATACGGTCATGGCAAGGACCATGACGGCCTGCGGTGAGACAGCCGTGAGCCACCCATGAGGGTGGTCTCATGGTGGGCGCTCGTCGACACACCCGACGGTTCGGTGGCGCGGTACTCCTCAGCGGCGCGCCAACGGTACGTCGAGCCGCTCAGCAAGCTCGTCGTACGTGACGCCGAACGTGTCGAGCACGACGACGCCATCCGGGCCGACCTCGAACGTCGCGACGTCGGTGTAGACCCGGTCCACGCAGCCGACTCCGGTGAGGGGGTAGGTGCACGAGGGCACCAGCTTGGGCGTCCCGTCCTTGGCGAACAGCGTCATCATCACGAACACCCGCTTCGCGCCGATCGCGAGGTCCATCGCGCCGCCGACGGCGGGGATCGCGTCCGGCTCGCCGGTGTGCCAGTTCGCGAGGTCACCGGACGCCGAGACCTGGAACGCGCCGAGCACGCACACGTCGAGGTGGCCGCCGCGCATCATCGAGAACGAGTCGGCGTGGTGGAAGTACGACGCACCCGGCAGCTCGGTCACCGGGAACTTGCCGGCGTTGGTGAGGTCCGGGTCCACCTGGTCGCCGACAGCGGCCGGGCCCATGTTGAGCATCCCGTTCTCGGTGTGCAGGACGATCCCGGCGTCGGCGTCGAGGTGGTCAGCCACCAGCGTGGGCTGGCCGATCCCGAGGTTCACGTAGGAACCCGGCGGGATGTCGCGAGCCACCTGGGCGGCGATCTCGTGCTTCGACAGGCTCATACGGCGACCACCCGGTCGACGTAGATCGACGGCGTCACGACCACCTCGGGGTCGAGCTCGCCGACGTCTACCACAGATGCGACTTGCACAATCGTCAGCGCAGAGGCCGTTGCCATCACCGGCCCGAAGTTGCGGGCGGTCTTGCGGTAGACGAGGTTGCCCATCCGGTCTGCTCGGTGCGCGCCGATCAGCGCGACGTCGCCGCGGATCGGGTACTCGAGCACGTACGTGCGCCCGTCGATCTCCCGGGTCTCCTTGCCCTCGGCGAGCAGCGTGCCGACACCGGTCGGGCAGAAGAACGCGCCGATGCCGGCACCGGCCGCGCGCATCCGCTCGGCGAGGTTGCCCTGCGGCACCACCTCGAGCTCGATCTTCCCGTCGCGGTACAGCCCGTCGAAGACCCACGAGTCGTGCTGCCGCGGGAACGAGCAGACCATCTTGCGCACCCGGCCCTTGGCCAGCAGCGCGGCCAGCCCGGTGTCGCCGTTGCCGGCGTTGTTCGACACGACGGTCAGGTCGCCGGCGCCCTGCTCGATCAGCGCGTCGATCAGCTGCACCGGCATCCCGGCCATCCCGAAGCCGCCGATCAGCACCGTCGAGCCGTCCTCGATGCCGGCGACCGCCTCCTCGGCGGTGTCGCAGATGGTCGCGGTCACGCTGCCCCCGATGCTGGGTTCTCCAGTACGACGGCGAGCGCCTGCCCGACGCCGATGCAGATCGCGGCCACGCCGTACCGGCCACCGCGACTCGACCAGCCGCGCCGCCAGGGTGCCGAGGATCCGGCCGCCGGACGCACCGAGCGGGTGCCCGATCGCGATCGCGCCACCCTTCGCGTTCACGATCTCCGGGTCGATGCTTCCCACGCGTCGACGCACGCGATCGACTGCACCGCGAACGCCTCGTTCAGCTCGACGGCCGACACGTCGGCCCAGGTGATGCCGGCCCGCGCCAGCGCCCGGTCCGCGGCCTCGACCGGCGCGAAGCCGAACATCGGCGGCTCGACCGCGGACACTCCCCGGCCGGCGATCCGGGCGATCGGGTCGATGCCGATCCGGGCGTTCTCCGAACCGAGCAGGACGGCGGAAGCCCCGTCGTTGAGCGGGGATGCGTTGCCCGCGGTGATCGTGCCGTCGGGACGGAACGACGGCTTGAGGCCGGCCAGCTTCTCCGCGGTCGACCCGGCACGGATGCCCTCGTCGCGCGTCAGGTCACCGACCGGCACCACCAGGTCGTCGTAGAACCCGGCGGTCCAGGCCGCGTCGGCGAGCTGGTGCGACCGGGCGGCGAACTCGTCCTGCCGGTCCCGCGAGATCGCGAACTTCTCACCGAGCAGCTCGTTGGCCTCGCCGAGCGAGACCGTCCACTCCGCCGGCATGTTCTCGTTGACCAGCCGCCAGCCCAGCGTCGTCGACACCGCGGTGACGTTGCCGGCGGGGAAGGCGCGCGACGGCTTCGGCAGCACCCACGGCGCCCGGGTCATCGACTCGACACCACCGGTGAGCACGACGTCGGCGTCGCCCGACTCGATCACCCGCGACCCGATCATCGCGGCGTCGAGCGAGGAGCCGCAGAGCCGGTTCACGGTCGTCGCCGGCACCGAGACCGGCAGCCCGGCGAGCAGCACCGCCATCCGGCCGACGTTGCGGTTGTCCTCGCCGGCCTGGTTCGCGCAGCCCCACGCGACGTCGCCGATCGCGGCCGGGTCGAGGTCGGGCGCCTTCGCGAGCGCACCCTTGATCGCGACCGCGGCCAGGTCGTCGGGGCGCACCTCGGCGAGCGCGCCGCCGAACCGGCCGAACGGCGTGCGCGCGGCGGCGTACAGGAACGCGGAGCTCACACGCCCTCCTCGGCCAGCACCTGCTGCGCGATCCGGAACGCGGTGTTCGCGTCGGGCACCCCGCAGTAGACCGCGGTCTGCAGCAGCACCTCCTTGATCTCCGCGACGGTCAGCCCGTTGCGCAGCGCGGCGCGCAGGTGCAGCGCGAGCTCCTCGTGATGGCCGCGCGCGACCAGCGCGGTCAGCGTGATCATCGACCGGCTGCGGCGGTCCAGGCCCGGGCGGGTCCAGATCTCGCCCCAGGCGTACGTCGTGATCAGCTCCTGGAAGTCGCGGGTGAAGTCGGTGGTGTTCGCGCTCGCCGCGTCGACGTACCCCTCGCCCAGGACCTCGCGTCGCACGGCCATGCCCTCGTCGTAAGTCATGTCGTCCTCTCGAGACAGTGTTCGCGGATCAGGGTGGCCACCTCGTCGGGCGCCTCGGCCGGCGCGAGGTGGGCGACGCCGGCCAGCTCGACGTACCGGCCGGCGGGTACGCCGTCGGCGATCTCGCGGAGCTTGGCCGGCGGCGTGGCGACGTCCTCGGAGCCGGCCACGGCCAGCACGGGTACGTCGATCTCGGCGAGCCGGTCGCGTACGTCGAAGGCCGCGACCGCGCCGCAGACCGCGATGTAGCCGGCGTCGTCGGCGTCGCTGAGCGCGTGCAGCAGCGCCGAGGCTCGCTCCGGCTCGCGCTCGACGAAGCCCGGGCCGAACCAGCGCTGGGCGGACATGGTCAGCAGCGACGAGGTGCCGGAGGCACGCACCAGGTCCGCGCGCTCGGCCCACATCTCGGCGGTGCCGAGCCAGGCGCCGGAGCAGATCGCGACCAGGCCAAGCACCCGGTCCGGCACGTCCAGCGCGAGTTGGAGACCGACTGCGCCGCCGACCGAGTCGCCGGCGTAGAAGAACGGTCCGTCGACGCTGTCCAGCACGTCGCGCGCGAGGTCCGCGATCGTGGCCGCGTCACCCATCGGCGCGCCGCCGTGGCCGGGCAGGTCCCAGGCGACGATGTCGAACTCGGGCGCGAGCAGCTCGGCGCACGCCCCCCACAGCGTCGCGGCAGAGGTGCCGATCGACGGCCCGAGCACGAGCAGCGGCCGGCTCATCCGAGCACCCGCTTCGCCCGGGCGAGCACCTCGTCGACGTACCGCCCCGCATCGCCGAGGTACGACGGCGCCGGGTCGTCGGTGATGCTGCGCTGCTCGGCGAGCACGGCGTCGCCGGCCGCGGCCAGGGTCGCGGCCATCCGGTCGGTGTCGACCCGGAGCCCGGTCAGCAGGTCGTCGGTCTGCGAGGCCGCGACCAGGGTCCGGCGGACCAGGTCGCGCAGCGGCGCCCACTCGGCGTGCCAGCCGCCGTCGGCGCGGTCGTCGACCTGCTGCGCGGCGGCCAGGTGCAGCGTCGCGGCGAGCTGCGGCGTGGTGAGGGCGGCCCGGCGGATCAGCACCGACAGCACCGGGTTCGCCTTGTTGGGCATCGTCGACGACCCGCCGCCGGTGCCCTCCGCGAGCTCGCCGATCTCGGGGCGCGACATGGTCAGCACGTCGTTCGCGATCCGGGCGCACGCGTCGGTGCAGCCGACGAGGGCATCGCCGATCCGGGTCACGGGCGCCCGGGTGGTGTGCCAGCGCGGCACGTCGCCCGGCACGTCCCGCCCGAGCTCGACCATCGCGGCCCGGGTGCCGGCCGCGCCGCCGTACTGCTGCGGGAACGTGAGCCGGGCCAGGTCGTCGTACGCGTCCAGCACCGCGGTCAGCCAGGCCGCGACCCGGAAGCCGAACGTCGTCGGCACGGCGTGCTGGGTCAGGGTGCGCGCGACCATCGGGGTGTCCCGGTGCGACTCGGCGAGCCCGGCCAGCCGGCGCACGACGGATGCGAGGTCGCGGCGCAGGTCGGAACAGGCATCGGCAGCCATCAGCATCAGCGCGGAGTCGACGACGTCCTGGCTGGTGAGGCCGCGATGCACCGAGTCGTCCTGCTCACGCAGCAACTCCACCAGGCCGATCACGGGGTTCCCGCCGATCTCCGCCTCTCGGTCGAGCCAGTCGAGGTCGGGCGGGACGTCCAACTCGCGGCCGAGCCAGTCCTCCTCGACCGCGACCATGGCAGCCAGGAATGACTCCGAAGTGAAGTGGTCGCCGGCACGGTCATCACCCGGCCAGAACAGGTCCGCCATGGGATCAGTCTCGCGCGTACGACAGGAAGACGGTCTCGCCGTCGCCCTGCAGTCGGATGTCGAACACGAACCCGCGGTCGTCGGCGGCCGCGTCCAGGCTCCTGAGCGCTGCCGGAGCGGCGCCCGGAAGGTAGGCGCGGGTGAACAACCTGTCGAGGAGCCCCCGCGCGAAGACCGTCAGTGCGAAGTACGGCGTCGCGGCGCCGGGGCGCAACGTCGTGAACTGGTAGTGGCCGGTGCGGTCGGTCTCGGCGCGGCCCCAGCCGGTGAACGTGTAGCCGTCGCGGCGCAGCGACCCCGCGGCCCGCGGCACCGAACCGTCGGGGGCGGCCTGCCACAGCTCGATCAGCGCGTCCGGCACCGGGTCGCCGGCGCCGTCGAGGACCCGGCCATGCAGCCGGATCGCGTCCGGCCGGGTCGGCGAGACCAGCTCGTTGCCCCCGTCGTACGGCAGCGCGTAGCCGAAGAACGGGCCGACGGTCTGCCCGGGCGTGGGGGTGAGGCTCACTGCTCGTCCTCCTCGGTCGGGGTGCGGTGGCTGCCGGTGAGCACGATGTCCCAGCGGTAGCCGGTGGCCCACTCGGGCGTGGTCACGTCGTGGTCGTACGTCGCCACCAGCCGCTCCCGCGCGGCCGGGTCGACGATCGACTGGTAGATCGGGTCGAGGCCGAACAGCGGGTCGCCCGGGAAGTACATCTGGGTGACCAGCCGCTGCGTGAACTCCCGGCCGAACAGGGAGAAGTGGATGTGCGCGGGGCGCCAGGCGTTGCGGTGGTTCTGCCACGGGTAGGGCCCGGGCTTGATCGTCGTGAACCGGTAGCTGCCGTCGCCGTCGGTCAGGCAGCGGCCGGTGCCGGTGAAGTTCGGGTCGAGCGGCGCGGGGTGCTGGTCGCGCTTGTGGAGGTAGCGGCCGCCGGCGTTCGCCTGCCAGATCTCGACCAGCTGGTGCCGCACCGGGCGGCCGTCGCCGTCGAGCACCCGGCCGGTCACCACCATCCGCTCGCCGATCGGGTTCACCGGAGTGCTGGATGGTCAGGTCCGCCTCGAGCGGGTCGACGTCCTGCTCGCCGAAGACGGGCGCCCACAGCTCGATGCCCTCGGGATCGGCGTGGTGAGGGTCCTTGGTCGGGTGCCGCAGCACGCTGGAGCGGTACGGCGGGTAGTCGAGTCGCGCCGCGGTCTCCACACTCTCCCCAGCTCTGGCGTTCGCGGCGTACTCCTTCGTGATCGTCTCGATCTCGGCGCTGACGTCCTCCTGGGTGGCGGCCACCCGACGACGGTAGGGACCGGCGGGTGGCGCTGACGACCGCCGTCTTCCGTTCAGTGGAAGACTGCCGTCATGGCTGCCACGGTCACCTCGCGCGCGCTGTCGTTGCTCGCGGCGTTCGACGAGCACCACCGCCGGCTGACCCTCACCGAGCTGTCCCGACACTCCGGGCTGCCGATGCCGACCGCGCACCGGCTGGTCGGCGAGCTGGTGGCGTGGGGCGCGCTGGCCCGCACCCCCTCTGGGGAGTACGTCGTCGGCCGGCGGCTCTGGGACCTCGGGCTGCTCGCTCCGGTGCAGACCGGGCTGCGCCAGCTCGCCTCGCCGTACCTCCACGACCTGTACGGCGCGACCCTGGCGACCGTGCACCTCGCGGTCCGCGACGGCACCGAGGTGCTCTACGTCGACCGGCTGTCCGGGCACGCGTCGGTCCCGATCGTCAGCACCATCGGGTCGCGGCTGCCGATGCACGCGACCGGGGTCGGGAAGGTGCTGCTCGCGCACGCGCCGGCCGACGTGCAGCGCGCGGTGCTCGCCGACCTGCCGCGGATCACGCCGTACACGATCACCCAGCCGGGGATGCTGCGCCGCCAGCTGGCGCGGGTGCTGCGCGACGACTACGCGACGACGGTCGAGGAGATGAGCCTCGGCGGCTGCTCGCTGGCGGTGCCGGTCCGGCGCGGGTCCGACGTGGTCGCAGCGCTGGGCATGGTGCTGCCGTCGCTGAAGCGGGACCGGCCCAAGCTGGTCGGCGCGCTGCAGGTCGCCGCCCGCGGGATCGGCCGCGCGTTGGCGGCCGAGGCGGATCAGAACCCCAGCGGCAGCCCGGCGTAGTTCTCGGCCAGCCCGGTCGCGCCGGCCGTGCTCGACGCGACCCAGCGCAGCTGCGACAGCTGGAGCTGCTGGTCGAACGGGTCGTCGCCGGTGTGCAGCATCGAGGTCATCCACCAGGAGAAGTGCGTGGCCCGCCAGACCCGGCGCAGCGCGGTGTCGGAGTACGCGTCGGCCGGCCGCCGGTCGTCCTTGCTCAGCCAGGCCACCAGCGCCGGCGCGAGCAGCGCGACGTCGGCGACGGCGAGGTTGAGACCCTTCGCCCCGGTCGGGGGCACGATGTGCGCGGCGTCGCCGGCCAGGAACAGCCGCCCGTGCCGCATCGGCTCCTGGACGTAGGAGCGCATCGGCAGCACGCTGCGGTCGGTGATCGGACCGGTCGCCAGCGACCACCCGTCCTGCCCGTGCCCGAGCCGCTCGGCCAGCGCCGTCCAGATCCGGTCGTCCGACCAGTCGGCCAGGTCGGTGCCGTTCGGGACCTGGAGGTAGAAGCGCGAGACCGACGACGATCGCATCGAGTGCAGCGCGAAGCCGTCGGGGTGCCAGGCGTAGATCAGCTCGTCGGTCGAGGGAGCGACGTCGGCGAGAATCCCCAGCCAGGAGTGGGGATACTCCTTCTCCCAGGTACGTCGCACGTCCGCCGGCACGGCGCCCCGGGACGGGCCGAACGACCCGTCGCAGCCGACGACGACGTCGGCCTCGAGCCGCTGGGCCCGGCCGTCGGCGTCGGTGAACGTCACCGACGGGTGGTCGGTCTCCAGGTCGTGCAGCGCGGTGTCGGTGATCTCGTAGACCACCTGCTGCCCACGCGCGTGCGCGGCCGAGACCAGGTCCTTCTGCACCTCGGTCTGGCCGTAGACCCACACCGACCGGCCGATCAGGTCCTGGAAGTCGATGTGGTGCCGCTCGCCGGGCCACTGGAGATGGATGCCGTGGTGCTGGTCGCCCTCCCGGTCCAGCCGCTCGCCGAGGCCGACGTCGCGGAGCAGGTCGACCGTGGACTGCTCGAGGATCCCGGCCCGGATCCGGCCGGCGACGTACTCCTCCGAGCGGGTCTCCACGACCACGGAGTCCACGCCGTCCGCCGCCAGCAGGTGGGCGAGGAGCATGCCGGCTGGGCCGGCGCCGACGATCGCCACCTGGGTACGCATGCCGGAAGTCTCGGCGTCCCCACGACCGGCCCGGCCACGGCCCGCTTCCGCTGACCGGAAGGTCGATCGTGGTCTGGACCACAGCGACCGGTTCGGGACGTTCCGGATTGGGAGCAGTTGTGCGGGGGAACGCACCCGGTGCCGGTCGTCCGGCGCCCCACGTCCGAGGGAGAGACACGATGAGGAAAGCAACCAGGCTGCTGCTCGCGGGAGGGGTCGCGGTCGTGCTCATGCTCGGCATGGCCGGCACCTCCGGCGCCGCCACGGCCGAGCGCGCCACCGGCCAGGCCGGTGCGGCGTCCGCGGAGCGGGCCGCCGGCCCGTGCGCCAAGTACAAGAAGCAGGTCAACAAGGCCAAGCGCGACCTGAAGCAGTCGAAGAAGCAGGTCAAGAAGGCGAAGAAGGCCAAGAAGCAGGCCGACAACCGCCAGGAGACGCGGAAGGCGAGCAAGAAGCTCGCCAAGGCCAAGAAGGAACGCCGCCAGGACCGCAAGACGCTGAAGCGGGCCAAGGAGCGACTGGCCGCCTGTCAGAACCAGGAGCCGCCGGACGAGGAGCACCCGCTCCAGCCGCTGTGCGACGCGATGCCCGAGCTGGCCGCGCTCTGCGAGACGGACATCCCGATCCCGCCGGGCACCGGTGACGGCTCGACCTCGCCGCTCGCCCCGCTCTGCGAGGCAGTGCCCGAGGCCCAGCCCCTCTGCGACGCCACGTCGGTCCCGCCCGGCCCGGGCGAGGCCAGCCCGCTCCAGGCGCTGTGCGACGCCGTACCCGAGGCGCAGCCGCTGTGCGACGCCACCGGCGGCAGCGACCCCGGCGACCGGGTGAGCCCGACCCGGGCGATCCCGAACCCGCTGTGCGAGCTGCCGATCCCGCTGCCGATCTGCCCGGCCGGCAAGCTGGCGGCCTAGTCGTTGTCGGAGGGGAGCTCGGGAACGGGCTCCCCTCTCACACGGAACCGCCGGTAGCTGTAGACGATCAGGCCGAGCGCGATCAGCCCGGACGCGATCTGGGTGACCCCGGTCGCCGCGCCTCCGGGCAGCCAGAACAGGTCGTCGAGCGACCACCACGACGGCGGCTCGTCGGGGCCCCAGATCCACAGCACGCCGCAGGCGATCAGCCCGACCGCCAGGGTGACCGACATGGCGATCCGGAGCCAGTGGTCTCGACGCCCTCGGCGGCACCGCGCAGCGCCCGCACCTTGATCGGCTCGACCCGACGCTCGGCCCAGTCGTACTCCTGGGACAGGATCACCAGGCCGGCGAACAGCATCAGCAGGCCGGGTCCGGGCAGCACCAGCGCAGCGATGCCGGCGACGACCAGCACCCAGCCGACGACCTCCAGCACGATCCGTCGGAACCGGGCCCTCATGGGCCACAGCCTGTCAGACCGGGCAAGCCGTTGCAGGCAGGTCAGGCAGCGAGGCTCAGGTCGTCGCGGGCGACGTTCGGCACGATCTCGCCGGGCAGCCGGACCAGCCGGGCGTGCACGTGCGGCGGCAGGCTGATCCGGGTCAGGATCGCCACCGAGCCGACGGTCGCCACGATCGCGTAGAGGACGTTCGCGTCGATCCCGGCGATCAGGCCGTACGCACCGCAGACCAGCGCGTCGACGATGAGCATCGCCCACCCGGACGCGGCGATGCCCGACACGTCGTGGCTGCGCCAGGCGGTGATCGCCGCGGGCGTGATGAGCAGCGCCACCGAGCAGCCGAGGACGATCGTGATCGGCAGGTCGCCGACCAGCGGGACCACCGCGGTCGCGGTCAGGATCACCGCGAGCCACACCACCGGGAGCCACATCCGGGTCCGGACGCCACCACCGCGCCAGGCCAGCACCAGCGCGCCCGCCGTCGCCGGCAGCGCGACGAACGCCGGCAGCGCGACCCACAGCTCGCCCTCGACGACGCCGTACGCCGTCCAGGCGATGCCGCTGATCGTGGAGTTCGCGAGCGCGGCGACGCTGATGCCGGCCGCGGAGTGCCCGCGGACGAGCTTGCTCAGCTGGGGCAGGGTGTAGGCGAACGCGAGCAGCGTGCCGGCGAGGCCGATCACGGTCGCGATGGTGATGTTCACGGTGTTCTGTTCTCTCCGCGCCGCAGCGCACACAAGGACGACGCGGCCACTGCTCTCGGGAAGCAGTGACCGCGTCGCGTTTTTCACGGTGGATCGCCGACGGCGGATGATGTTCAGCCGTACGGCAAGACACCGAAGATCTTACCGTCTAATCGGCCACAAACCGACCGATATTAAGGTCGGTGGCTGCTCAGGCGGGGTGATGTCCGGCACACGGCCCGGGCAGTTTCACCGGTGAACCGGTGAAACTGGACCCTTGAGGGCGTCGCAACGGCCCAAAGGGTCCAGGTTTGCCCCAACGGTCGGCCGCTGACGGCTCGGGCCAGGGGTGCTCAGACGTCGGTGACCCGGACGCCGGCGTGCGCCTTGTAGCGGCGGTTCACGCTGATCAGGTTGGCGGTGAGCGCCTCGACCTGGTGCGCGTTGCGGAGCCGGCCGCCGAAGATGCCGCGGACGCCGGGGATGGTGGCGCACAGGTCCTGCACCAGGTCGGTCGCCTCGCGCACGTCACCGAGCACGAAGACGTCGGTGTCGACCGAGGCCACCTCGGGGTCCTCGAGCAGGACCGCGCTGACGTTGTGGAAGGCGCCGACGACGGTGCTGTCGGTGAGGATCGCCTGCGCCTGCTGGGCGGCGGACCCCTCCTCGACGGGCAGCGCGTACGCACCCTGCTTGTCGAAGCCGAGCGGGTTCACGCAGTCGACGACGACCTTGCCGGCGAGGGCCGGGGCGAGCTCGGCGAGCAGCTCACCGTGCCCGTCCCACGGTACGGCGACCACGACGATGTCGCCGGCCGCGGCGGCGCCCGCGTTGTCGGCGCCGGTCACCGTCACCGCCGGTCGCCTCGGCGAGGATCTGCGCGGCGTCGGCGGCGCGCTCGGCGCTGCGGCTGCCGATCACCACCGGCAGGCCGGCGGCGGCGAACCGCCGGGCCAGGCCACGGCCCTGAGGACCGGTGCCGCCGAGGACGGCGACGGTCGTGCCAGCGAGCGACTCGGGGAGGTTCGTCATGCCGGTCACTCTGTCAGCCCGGGCGCACACCCGGGAGGCGGTCCGGCGTGGCAACCGCCACACTGGGTGCATGCCTGCATCGCGCCTGCTGCCCTCCGACGAGGCCGTCGACCTGATCGCGCTGGTGCGCGACCTCGCCACCCGCGAGCTCGGCCCCGCAGGTCGCCGAGGCCGAGCGCACCGAGACGTTCCCGCGCGAGGCGTTCCGGATGCTCGGCCGGGCCGGCCTGCTCGGGCTGCCCTACCCCGAGGAGTACGGCGGCGGCGGGCTGCCGTACGAGGTGTACCTCCAGGTGCTCGAGGAGATCGGCTCGGTCTGGTCGAGCGTCGGCGTCGGGGTCTCCGTGCACGCGCTGAGCTGCTTCGGCCTCGCCACCGCCGGCACCGAGGAGCAGCGGCAGCGCTGGCTGCCGGACATGCTCGGCGGCGAGCTGCTCGGCGCCTACTGCCTCTCCGAGCCGCACGCCGGCTCCGACCCGGCGGCGATGACCACCCGCGCCCGGCGCGACGGCGACGAGTACGTCATCACCGGCGCCAAGGCCTGGACCACGCACGGCGGGCACGCCGACTTCTACAAGGTGATGGCGCGCACCGGCGACGGCCGCAACGACATCTCCTGCTTCCTGGTGCACGCCGACTCCGACGGCCTGTTCGCCGATCCGCCGGAGCAGAAGATGGGGCTGACCGGCTCGACCACCGCGACGATGCGCTTCGACGACGTGCGGGTGCCGGTCGAGCGGCTGCTCGGCGCCGAGGGCGCCGGCCTGAAGATCGCGCTCGCCGGGCTCGACGCCGGCCGGCTCGGCATCGCCGCCGTCGCCACCGGCCTCGCCCAGGGCGCGCTCGACCACGCGGTCGCCTACGCGCGGCACCGGGAGACGTTCGGCGAGCGGATCATCGACCACCAGGGGCTGGCGTTCGTGCTGGCCGACATGGAGGCGGCGATCCAGTCCGCGCGGGCGACGATGCTGCACGCGGCCCGGCTCAAGGACCAGGGCCTGCCGTACGGCCGCGAGGCGTCGATCGCCAAGCTGGTCGCGACCGACAACGCGATGAAGGTGACCACCGACGCCGTCCAGGTGCTCGGCGGCTACGGCTACACCCGCGACTTCCCGGTCGAGCGCTACATGCGCGAGGCCAAGGTGATGCAGATCTTCGAGGGGACCAACCAGATCCAGCGGATGGTCATCGGCCGATCGCTCGACCGCGGTGGCGCGGGCACGCTGTCCCGCGCCACCGACTGATCGAGCAGCCGCTGCGCTCTGCCTCGGTATCCCGTCCAGCAGCGCCCAAACCTTGCCGCTGTCGGTGCGGCCGCCTAGGTTGCAGCAAACGCGTGATCCAGGTCACCTCTCGGGAGAATCCATGCGCCTGCTGCTCGCTGTACCCGTCATCGGCCCGCTCGTCCTCGCCGTGACCTTCGGTCTCGCCGCACCCGCCGGCGCGGCGCCACCCGACGACGGCGGCTACGCCGTTCATGCACCACGTCCCGGCCTCAGCGACCAGAACTTCTACTTCGTGATGGGCGACCGGTTCGCGAACGCCGACCCCACCAACGACACCGGCGGGCTGTCCGGCGACCCGAACGTGA
Organism: uncultured Actinomycetota bacterium; assembly: GCA_963716655.1. Classification (GTDB taxonomy): domain Bacteria; phylum Actinomycetota; class Actinomycetes; order Propionibacteriales; family Nocardioidaceae; genus Nocardioides. The sequence continues at coordinate 691,147 of CAVQTV010000004.1, forward strand.
CCGGCTTCGACCCGACCAACAAGGGGTTCTACAACGGCGGCGACCTCGACGGCCTGAGCTCGCGGCTCGACTACATCCAGGGGCTCGGCACCGACGCGATCTGGCTGACGCCGATCTTCAAGAACAAGCCGGTGCAGCTCGAGGACGGCCCGTCCGCCGGCTACCACGGCTACTGGATCACCGACTTCACCCAGGTCGACCCGCACCTCGGCACCAACCAGGACCTCACCGACCTCGTCGACGCCGCGCACGCAGCGGGGGATGAAGGTCTTCTTCGACATCATCACCAACCACACCGCCGACGTGATCGGCTACGACCGAGGGCGCCCGCACGGCGTACGTCTCCAAGGACGCCGTGCCCTACCGCGACGCCGGACGGCGACCCGTTCGACGACCGCGACTTCGCCGGCACCGACGAGTTCCCCGAGCTCGACCCGGCCACGTCGTTCCCCTACGTCCCCGAGCTCGATCCCGGCGAGGAGGACCTCAAGGTCCCGGCCTGGCTCAACGACGTCGACGAACTACCACAACCGCGGAAACACGACGTTCACCGGCGAGGACAGCCAGTACGGCGACTTCTTCGGCCTCGACGACCTCTTCACGGAGAAGCCCGAGGTGGTCGACGGGATGATCGACATCTACAAGACCTGGGTCGAGGACTTCGACATCGACGGCTTCCGCATCGACACCATGAAGCACGTCGACGACGCGTTCTGGCAGCAGTTCGGCCCGACCATGCAGGACATCGCGGCCGCCGACGGCAACTCCGACTTCTTCATGTTCGGCGAGGTCGCCCTCGACGGCAGCGACGCCGCGACGAAGAGCTTCACTTCGCACTACACGACCGTACGACAAGATGCAGGCGATCCTGGACTTCCCGTTCCAGGACGCCGCCCGCGGGTTCGCGTCGAAGGGTCTCGGCAACCAGCGAGCTCGGAGCAGTTCTTCGCCAACGACGACTGGTACACCGACCGCGACTCGAACGTCTACGCGCTGCCGACCTTCCTCGGCAACCACGACATGGGGCGGATCGGCTACTTCCTGAAGACCGACAACCCCGACGCCGACGACGCCGAGCTGCTCGCCCGCGACCGGCTGGCGCACGAGCTGATGTACCTCTCCCGCGGCAACCCGGTCGTCTACTACGGCGACGAGCAGGGCTTCGCCGGCCTCGGCGGCGACCAGTCCGCCCGGCAGACGATGTTCGCCAGCCAGGTGGTGGAGTACCAGCAGGGCGACCAGATCGGCACCGACAACACCGGCGCCGACGACAACTTCGTCACCGACCACCCGCTCTACACCGCGATCAGCGACCTCGCGGACCTGACCGACGAGCACCCGGCGCTGCGCGACGGCGCCCAGCAGGTCCGCTACGCGTCCGACGGGCCCGGCCTGTTCGCCTTCTCGCGGATCGACCGCGCGCCAGCAGCGCGAGTACGTCGTCGTGCTCAACAACAGCACCGAGGCCGAGTCGGCCCGGATCCCGACGTACGTCGAAGCGCGGCACGTTCCGGAAGGTGTACGGCGACGGCTCGGCCGCCCTGCAGACGAACGCGCGTCGAGCCGGCTCGACGTGCTGGTGCCCGGCCTCTCGACGGTCGTCTACGAGTCGAAGACCCGGATCCCGCGGTCGCACGAAGGCTCCGAACATCACCCTCGCCGAGCCGAAGCCGGCCGCGGAGTCGCAGGGCCGGATGCACGTGCGCGCGAACGTGCACGGCTCCTCCTTCTACGAGGTGACCTTCCAGCGCCGGATCGGCAACCACGGCCAGTGGCGGACCATCGGCGTCGACGACACCGCGCCGTACCAGGTCTTCGACGACACGACGACCGGGCTGCAGCCCGGCGACCGGGTGAGCTACCGGGCGGCGGTCCTCGACAACGCCGGGCACACCCGCGGCACGGCGGCCCGGACCGTGCGGGTGCCGAACGCCGAGCTCACGATCTCCTCGCCGACCGACGACGGCCGGATCGGCGACGTCTACCCGGTGACGGTCACGGCGACCGTCGACCCGGAGCGCCCGTTCCAGGCGGTCGAGTTCCAGCGGTCGGTCGACGGCGGACCGTGGACCAGCCTCGGCACCGACACCTCGGCGCCGGCGTACACCGTCGTCGACGACGTGTCCGACCTCGAGCGCGGGACGCCGGTGCGCTACCGCGCGATCCTGACCCGAGCCGAGCCAGCCGACGGTGACCAGCCGGCCGGTCACGGTGACGGTCGTCGGCGCCGGAGCCGAGCGTCGACTCGGTGACGGTCGCCGGCAGCCTGCAGAGCGAGCTGGGCTGCCCGGACGGACTGGCAGCCCGCCTGCGCGGCGACCCACCTGGCCTTCGACACCGACGACGGGCTGTGGCACGGCACCTTCGAGCTGCCGGCCGGCAGCTACGACTGGAAGGTCGCGATCAACGACTCGTGGGACGTCAACTACGGCGCCGGCGGCGCCGCGGGCGGCGGCAACCTGGCGCTGACCGTGCCCGACGGCGGCGGCAGACCTACGTCTTCACCTGGGACCCGATCACCCACGTGCCTTCGGTCGCGAATGACTACCTCTTGACCGGTACAGAGAAGCGGCGTACTGTACCGGTCAAGAGAGTCCGAAGGAGGAGCCATGACATTCGATCCGATCGCCGCCGACCTGGCCGTCCAGGCGGCTCGCGCCACCGCGGGCAGCGCCCGCCCCGACGCCCCCGTCGTCCCCGACCCGGCCCCGCGGGAGCCCCGCCTGGCCGGCGCCCGGGTCCGGTCCGCCGCCGTGCTGCACTCGGTGGCCCGCTGGGTCGAGCCGACGCCGCGCCGCAGCTGCCAGCCCGGATGACCGCTGGGATCGGTCCGCGATACTGGGTCACCTATGGCCAAGGTGACCCTCCAGTCGATCGCGGACCGCGTCGGCGTCAGCCGGATGACGGTGTCCAACGCGTTCTCGCGCCCCGACCAGCTCTCCGCCGAGCTGCGGGAGCGGATCCTGGCCGCCGCCGACGAGCTCGGGTACGTCGGTCCCGACCCGGCCGCCCGGGCGCTGGCCCGCGGCCGCACCGGCTCGGTCGGGCTGCTGCATCAACGGCAGCCTCAGCGAGGCGTTCGAGGACGCCGTCTCCGCGGCGTTCCTGGCCGCGGTCTCCGACGAGCTGGCCGACCGCGGGCTGGCGCTGACGCTGCTGCCGCCGTCGTCCGAGCAGCGAGTTCGTCCCGGCCCGCGACGTCGCGGTCGACGGCGCGCTGGTCTACATCTGCGACCCGACCTCGCCCGACCTCGCCTGGCTCGAGCGGCGCAACGTCCCGATGGTCGTGGTCGACCACAACATGCGCGACGGCGTCGCCTCGGTCAACGTCGACGACCGCGGCGGCGCCCGGCTCGGCGGCCCAGCACCTCGTCGACCTCGGCCACCGCCGGATCGGGATCGTCACCCTCGAGACCGACCCGGACGCGCTCAACTTCCCGGCCCGCGAGCGGATGCTCGGCTGGCACGACGCGCTCGACCCGGTCGGCGTCGAGCCGACGGTCGTCATGACGCCGTACAACCCGGCGGACGCGGCGTACGACGCCGCCCTCGCGCTGCTCGACCGGCCCGACCGCCCGACCGGCGTGCTCTGCTTCTCCGACACCTTCGCGTTCGCGACGATCCGCGCCGCCGAGTCGCTGGGGCTGCGGGTGCCCGCCGACCTCTCGGTCGTCGGGTTCGACGACAGCGTGCACGCCGGCGTCCAGCCGGCCGCCGCTGACCACCGTCCACCAGGAGGTCGCCGAGAAGGGCCGCGCGGCCGTGACCGCGATCGCGGACGTGATGGGCGGCGGCACGCCCGATCCCGTGGTGCTCCCGACCCTGCTCGTCGTCCGCGAGAGCACCGCCGAGCCTCCCTGCGACTCCGGGAGCCGGCGCGGCTAGCAATACTGGCAAGGTGGTTCGGCCCTTCGGGCCGCGGACTCCAGGAGGATGTCTTGGCAACCACACCCAGCACCAGCAAGAAGCTCACGGCCGAGTTCCTCGGCACCTTCGTCCTCGTCTTCGGCGGCTGCGGCACCGCCGTCCTGGCGACCACCAACTCCGAGGTCGGGGTCGGCTGGCTCGGCGTCGCGCTTGCCTTCGGCCTCACGGTCGTCGTGATGGCGTACGCCGTCGGCCACATCTCCGGCGGCCACTTCAACCCCGCGGTCACCCTCGGCGCCGCCGCCAGCGGGCGGATCGCGTGGAAGGAGACGCCGGCCTACATCGTCACGCAGATCGTCGCCGGCATCGCCGCGGGCGCCGTGCTGCTCGTCGTCGCGAACGGCCTCGACGGCTTCTCCGCCAAGGAGAGCGGCTTCGCGTCCAACGGCTACGGCGACCGCTCACCCATGGGCTACGACCTGCTCGCCTGCATGGTGATCGAGGTGCTGCTCACCGCGGTGTTCCTCTGGGTGATCCTCGGCGCGACCGACAGCCGGGCACCCAAGGGCCTCGCGCCGCTGGCGATCGGCCTGTCGCTGACCCTGATCCACCTGATCAGCATCCCGGTCACCAACACGTCGGTGAACCCGGCCCGCTCGATCGGTGTCGGCCTGTTCGCCGGCGCCGACGCGATCGAGCAGCTGTGGCTGTTCATCCTCGCGCCGGCCATCGGCGGCCTGATCGCCGGCTTCACCTACCTGTTCCTGCTCGGCGACGAGGCCCCGGTCGGCCTGCCCGAGGCGATGGAGACCTGAGCCCGGTCAGGTCGCGATGAACAGGATCTCGTCGCGGCCGTAGGTCATGCCGGGGTGCGCCTCGGCGAGGTGCGCCTGGGTCAGCTCGACGAGCTGGTCCTCGTTCTCGGCGCGGATCGTCTCGCCGCACGGGCAGGTCAGCCGGGTCTTCATGGCCCCAGCCTAAGGGGGCGAGATCCTACAGGGCGGTGGCCGCCATCCAGCCCATCGCGGCGGCCATCGCGACCTCGCAGGCCAGGCCGAGGCGGGACCGGACGTCGTTCCTCGGCAGCGACCGCGCTGCGGATCGCGGCGAGCCGCGATCGCGACGACGGCCGACCAGCATCAGCACCGCGAGCCAGACCGGCGGCATCGCCATGCCGACGTGACCATCGGTGCCGGCATGCCCCGACATGTCCATGCCGGCACGTGGTGGTGCTCGGGCATCGCGGCGCGGCGGCGCGGGCGCGTCAGCGTCGGCACCAGCATCACCGCCATCAGCGCGCAGGCGCGGCGCCGAGCCGCAGGTGCGCGCCGCCGCGGTGCCGGGCCAGCAGCGCCCAGCGCGCACCACAGCGGCCGCCGAGCCCGAACAGCCGCGGCCTGGACCGGGCCGAGCGCGGCCACCGGCGCCGAGGAGCATCAGCGACCATCGCGGCACCCATCGCGACGTGCCAGGCGTCGACCGCCGACGCCGTGGTCGGCGGAGCGCCACGCGGGACGACGCAGCGCAGCGAGGCAGTAGCCCGCGGCAGGCCGCAGAGGACTGCCAGGACCACCGCCATGCGCACACCCTCGGGGCGCGGCAGGCGCCGGTCAACGCGCACCTCAGGTTTCCCTTAACTGGCTCTCGCAGCGGGACCGCGGCCGACCTACAGTGGAGAGACCGCGTGAGAGGAGCGAACCATGGCCGAGCCCACCGAGGCACTGCGTGCGCTCTGGGACGCCGACGAGGCGACCGACGCCGCCGTCGAGCTGGAGCACGCCGTCCCCGCGAAGGTCTGCAAGCGGACCCAGGGCATGACGTTCGACGGCTTCGCCGAGCCGGGCACCGACCTGCGCCAGGCCTGGAAGGACCTGCTCGCCCGGGAGGGCAAGCTCGGGACCGGCGAGACGATCCGCGACCTGGTGCTCGGTCCCGGCGAGCACGCATGAGCGAGCGAAGCGAGCTCATCATTCAACACAGCGCCGGACGTGCCTCATGCGCGCACGGAGCGAAGCGAGTACGTGCATGAGCCAACTCGGGGGCGTCACTGAGGTCACCGACGCGCTCCGTTCCGATGGCTACCTCGCCGACCGCGGGCTCTCCACGGCGGCGTACGTCGCGCTCTCGCTGGACCGGCCGCTGCTGCTCGAGGGCGAGGTCGGCGTCGGCAAGACCGAGATCGCGAAGTCGCTCGCCCGGGTGCTCGGCCGGCGGTTGATCCGGCTCCAGTGCTACGAGGGCATCGACACCAACCAGGCGCTCTACGAGTGGGACTACGCCCGGCAGCTGCTCCAGATCCGGGCGCTGTCCGAGCGCGGGCTGGACGACGAGTCAGCGGTCGACGCGCTGTTCGGCCCGAAGTTCCTGCTGGAGCGGCCGCTGCTCGACGCGGTCCGCGCGGGCGACCGGGCGGTGCTGCTGGTCGACGAGGTGGACCGGGCCGACGACGAGTTCGAGGCGTTCCTGCTCGAGCTGCTCTCGGACTTCCAGATCACCATCCCCGAGATCGGCACCATCGCCGCCGAGAAGCCGCCGCTCGTCGTCCTCACCTCGAACCGGACCCGCGAGCTGCACGACGCGCTGAAGCGGCGCTGCCTCTACCACTGGGTCGACTACCCGGATGCCGAGCGGGAGCTGGAGATCGTGCTGGTGCGGGTGCCCGGCGTCTCGGAGACGCTGGCCCGCAAGGTGGTGGCCGCCGTGCAGCGGCTGCGCCAGCTCGACCTCGCGAAGGCGCCCGGCGTCGCGGAGACCATCGACTGGGTGCGCACCCTCGGGGTCGTCGGCGCCGAGGACCTGGACCCGCAGACGATCGAGGACACCATCGGGGCCGTGGTGAAGGAGCGCGACGACCTCGACGTGGTCCGCAGCCACGTGCACGAGCTGGCCGCCGGTGGCTGACGAGTTCGTCGAGACGCTGGTCTCGTTCGCACGGGAGCTCCGCACGGCCGGCCTGCCGGTCGGGTCCGGTGACGTCGTGACGTTCTGCGCCGCGATGGAGCCGCTCGACCCCACCGACCTGATGGACCTCTACTGGGGCGGGCGGGCGACGCTGGTGACCCGACGCGAGCAGATCCCGGTCTACCACGAGGTGTTTCTACGGTTTTTCCTAGACGGCCCGGACGACCGGCCGACCAAGGAGAAGCCGTTCACCTTGAAGCACCGGCAGGAGACGCGCAGCGTGCTGGACCTGCCGGAGACCGAGCCGGGCCCCGAGCGGCGGGAGGACCGCGAGGCCAGGCTCGGCCTGGTCGCCTCCGACGTCGGGACGCTCAAGCACAAGGCGTTCGCCGCCTGTACGCCGGAGGAGCTGGCCGCGCTGCGCCGGATCATGCGCACTGTCCGGCTCACCCCACCGCGCCGGCGCTCCCGTCGTACCGCTCCCGCGCCGGTCGGGAAGCGTCCGGACATGCGGCGGACCGTCCGCGAGGCGATGCGAACCCACGGCGACCCGGCGACGCTGCGCTGGCGCCGCCGCCGGCTGCGTACCCGGCCGCTGGTGCTGATCCTCGACGTGTCCGGGTCGATGGCCGACTACTCGCGGGCGCTGCTCCAGTTCGCGCACGTGACGTCGCGCGCGCACAGGCGAAGGTCGAGGTCTTCTGCTTCGGCACCCGGCTCACCCGGATCACCCGCGAGCTCGAGCACCGGCGTCCCGACGAGGCGCTGGACCGGGCCGCCCGCGCCGTCGTCGACTGGGAGGGCGGCACCCGGATCGGCGCCTCGCTCGACGCGTTCGCCCGCGACTGGGGCCGGCGCGGCCTGGGCCGCGGCGGCATCGTGGTGATCTGCTCCGACGGCCTCGACCGCGGCGACCCGGCGCTGCTGGAGTCCGCGATGCAGCGGCTCTCCCGGCTCTGCCACCGGATCGTCTGGCTCAACCCGCACGCCGGCTCGGGCGCGCCCACCTCGCTGGGCATGGCGGTCGCCACGCCGTACGTCGACGAGCTGATGTCGGCCCAGGACCTGGCCGGCCTCGAGGAGTTCGCCCGCGCCCTCCCGGGGCTGCGGTGATCCGCCTCGGCTCGCTCGCGGGCTACCCGTTCGAGGGGCCGCGGGTGCTGGCCGGCTGGACCCCACGCCCGGTGCCGGCGGTGTACGTGATCCTGTACCGGCCGGACACCGGCCCGTGAGCAGTACGCCGTCATCTACGTCGGCGCCACCGAGGACCTCACCACCGAGGGCTTCCCGTTCCGCCACCCGGCGGCGCCGTGCTGGGTGCAGCGCGCGGGGAACAAGCACGCCGTGCACATCGCGACGTACGAGATCCCCGGCGGCCAGTCCGGCCATCGCGCGCAGCTCGCCGAGGAGCTGGTGTCGATCTACCAGCCGCAGTGCAACGACGCAGCAGTTCGACGCCAGCTGGCGCGCCGAGTGGATCGGACGCGTCCCGGATCAGCCCCCGACCGGCTCGTAGCCGACCATGTCGTGCAGCCGCGAGCGCCGGCGCCCGGAGGCGGGTGCGGCGGGCGGCCGCTCGCTGGTGTCCGGCACGTAGGTAGCGCCGGACACGATGCCCTCGGCCATGCCGTACAGGAGCGGCAGCGCACCGGCGACCACGCCGCCGGTGCGGTTGATGTGCTCCAGGCCCGGGATGATCGGCTCGGCGTTCGCGACGATGCGGCGCACGATCGCGCTGCACTCCTCGAGGTTGCCGGCGATCCGGGTCAGCTGCGTGCCGACGACGTACAGGTAGAACGCCAGCCCGGCGATCAACGCGACGATGTCGACGACGGTCAGCACCACGAGCGTGTTCACATCCGCACCTTTCCGAGCACCCGGCCGAGGAACAGGTGGTGCTCGAGCCCCTCGGCGAGCACCGCCTCGACACCGTCGGCGGTCTGCGCGATCAGTGCCGTGTCGTTGGTGTTCTGCTCGGCAGCGAGCAGCGTCTCCTTCACGCCGGCGACCCGCTGGTCGATGGTCCGCACCAGCATCACCAGGACCGTGAGCAGCGCGGCGACGGCGAGCACGACGACGAAGCCGGCGATCACCGCGCCCCACCACAGGCTCTCCTGCGTTTCGGTCAGCAGCACCGTCATCTCAACCACCCAGCCTGGTCCGGCCGCGGTTCAGGCCCGCGACGATGATCTCGACACTGCTCGATCGTGGTGCGCAGCCCGGCGAGGCCGGCGGTGTTCTGCACCGACTGCTTCAGCGACTCGTCGATCGCGGCGGCCTGCTTCCCGATCTTGTGCGCCAGCAGCAGGATCGGCACGACCAGCGCCACGACGACGAGGACGACGACGATCCCGACCGTGTAGCCGATCGCCCATCCGGTCTCCACGGCTACACCGCCTCGCAGAAGTCGCGGACCGGCTTGAGGTAGCCGTTCACGGCGTCGACCGACGCCGGCACGGTCGACGTCCGGTCGGCGACCACGCCGACCCCGCCGATCACGCCGTCCAGGGTCTTGGTGACCGCCCGCAGGTGCCCGATCACGCGGATCAGGCCGAGCGCGGCGGCGGCGATGATGAGGACCGCGAGTACGACGGTCACCCAGGCTTCAGCAGGCATCTCACATCACCCCAGGAGCTTTCCGACGGAGCCGGCGTACCTGACCGCACCCGAGGACACCGCATCCACGGTGGCGCCGGTGACGGCCAGGGTCTCGGGGACGTCCTCGAGTTCGGCGGCGAGCGCACCACCGCCGGCGAGGATGTCGTCGGCCGCGCCCCGGATGCGTTCCAGTGCGGCCAGCACCCGGTTGAGCAGCCACACCAGGATGGGCACGACGGCCACCAGCAGGAGGATGTTGCCGATCCACCACAGCATCGAGGGCTCCTCAGCTCGGGTTGGGTTGGTAGGGAAGGAAGAACCGGCGGAACACGCGCATCAGCGCCATCCCCATGGCCTGCATGCCGATCGACAGCCCGCTCGCGGGCTTGGCCGTGAGGTCGTCGACCGACTCGCCGCGCTCCAGCGCGCCGATCCGCTCCTGGGCATTGCTGGCGAACTGGCCCATCAGCACCTTGGTGACGTCCGCGATCATGCCGCGGCCGTACTGCGCCGCCGCACCCGACAGCACCAGGTCCTGGTCCATGTGCACCACGGTGGCGCTGCCCTTCTGCGTCAGCACCGCGGTCAGCTTCATCGTCGCCTGGCCGCGGCCCTTCTTGTCCGAGCCGGACGCGTCGATGACCATCCGCTTCGCGGCGTCGTCGCGCTCGACGATCTTCGCCTTGCCGGCGAACTCGAGCTTGACCGGGCCCATCCGGATGCCGACGCCGCCGCCGTACGTGTCGTCGCCGAGGTCCTCCTCCAGCGCGGCACCGGGCAGGCAGGCGGCGACCTGCGGGACGTCGCCGAAGAACGCCCAGACCTTGTCGATCGGCTGGGCCACCTCGAAGTCGTTGCTGAGCAGCATGTTAGACGTGTCTCCTCATGCCTCGGCCGTCGCGAGCGTCGTCCAGCGCGTGGGCTGGCAAGGCGCCGGAGCGAAGGCATACCGGGGTGTTCTGTCGAGCGACGGCAACGCCGCCAGCGCGCGCGATGGGCGGCGCGTAGCAGGTCGAGGTGTGGGGAGCCACGTCTTAGGCCTCCGCCTTGGAGAGGAATGCGTCGCGGCAACCGACGCAGCAGAAGTGGTATGTCGTGGCGTCGCGCTCGACCGGGAAGTGCGCGTCGTCGGCCGGCACGGTCATCCCGCAGATCGGGTCGACCACGTCGGTCGTCTCGATGACCGGCACGGTGCGCACGGGCTCGACCGCACTCCCCTCGACGGCAAGGGCGCCGGCCGCGCGGACCTGCACCAGCTCCGCGAGGATCGAGACCGCGATCTCCTGGTGCGTCGTCCGCCCGAGGTCGAGGCCGACGGGAGTGCGGACCCGGTCCAGCAGGTGCTGCGGCACGCCGCGGTCGGCGAGGTAGCCGAGCACCGCCTCGCCGCGCTTGACCGAGGCGACCAGGCCGATGAACGCCGGCAGCGCGGACACCGCGTGCGCAACGACGTCCTCGTCGTTGTGTCCCTGGGTGGCGATCACGACCACCGAGCGCTGGTCGAGGTCGGCGCTGGTGAAGTCCTCGCCGGCCACCAGGTCGGCGTGCCAGCCGAGGGCACCGGCGAGGTCGGTGAGCACCTGCGCCATCGGCGACCGGCCCACGACCATGAGGCGCACCGGCGGCAGCACCGGCTCGACGTAGATCTGCAAGGCACCCTCGCTCTGGCACGACATCGGGATCGCGGTCATCCCCTCGGGCAGGACCAGGTCGTCGGTCGCGCCGAGGTACAGCAACCTCGGTTCGCCGTCGCGGATCACCCGCTGCGCCTCGCGGATCACCGTCGGCTCCGCGCAGGCGCCACCGATCCACCCCTCGATCCGGCCGTCGGCGGTGACCGTCGCGCGCGACCCGATCTGGCCGGACGACGGCGCCTGCCGCCACACGACCGTGGCGACGGCGTACTCCTCACCCAGGGGGTCGGTCATCGGTCGGTCCTGATCGGCGGGGCGCCGGAGACGTCGTGCCGCTCGGTGATCGCCTCGTAGACGCGGTCGGGGAGCAGCGGCATGTCGATGTTGCGCACGCCGGTGCCCTTGAGCGCGTCCATCACGGCGTTGACGAACGCGGCCGGGCCGCCGACGGTCGCGCACTCGCCGACGCCCTTGGCGCCGATCGGGTGGTGCGGACACGGCGTGACGACCTCGTGCAGCTCGTAGCCGGGCGTCTCCCATGCCGTCGGCAGCAGGTAGTCCATGAAGTTCGACCCGATGCAGTTGCCCTCCTCGTCGAAGGTGATGAACTGCATGCTCGACATCGCGTAGGCCTCGGTGAGGCCGCCCATGATCTGGCCCTCGACGATCATCGGGTTGATCCGGACGCCGCAGTCGTCGACCGCGACCACCCGGAGCACGTCCCAGACGCCGGTCACCGGGTCCACCTCGACGGTGACGATGTAGCAGCCGAACGGCCAGGTCAGGTTGGGCGGGTCGTAGTAGGCGTTGGCCTCCAGGCCGGGCTCGAGGCCGTCGGGCATGTTGGAGTACGCCGCCATCGCGCACTCCTGGATCGTGACGCCGCGGTCAGGGGCGCTGCGGACGTAGAACCGTCCGAGCTCCCACTCGACGTCCTCCTCCGACACCTCCAAGAGGTGCGCGGCGAGCTTGCGCGCCTTGGCCCGGATCTTGCGGGACACCATCGCGACCGCGGCGCCGGCGACCGGCGTGCTGCGCGAGGCGTAGGTGCCCATGCCGAACGGCGCGGTGTCGGTGTCGCCCTCCTCGACGACCACGTCCTCGGCGGGCAGGCCGAGCTCGTGGGCGACGATCTGCGCCCAGGTGGTCTCGTGCCCCTGGCCCTGGGACTTCGCGCCGGTCCGCAGGATCGCCTTGCCGGTCATGTGCACCCGCAGCTCGGCGGAGTCGAACATCTTGATGCCGAGGATGTCGTACTCGCGGCTGTTGCCGGCGCCGAGCGGCTCGGTCATGCAGGAGATGCCGATGCCGAGCAGCCGGCCGTTCTTCGCCGCCTCGGCCTGCTCGCGCCGGAAGCCCTCGTAGTCGATCGCCTTCAGGCCGACGTCGAGGCACTTGGCGTACTGGCCGGAGTCGGTGAGGAAGCCGAACGGCGTGCGGTGCGGGAAGTCGTCGTCGCGCACGAAGTTCATCCGCCGGAACGTCGCCTGGTCCATCCCGAGGTCGTCGGCCGCGGCCTGGACCATCCGCTCCTGGAAGTACATCGCCTCGGTGACACGGAACGAGCAGCGGTAAGCCACCCCACCCGGCGCCTTGTTCGTGTAGACGCCGCGCGCGCTCAGGTGGGCGGTCGGGATGTCGTAGCAGGCGAACGCCGAGTGCATCAGGCCGATCTTGAACTTGCTCGGCTGGGCGTCGCCGAAGAAGGCGCCGTGGTCGGAGTCGGTGTGCATCCGGACGCCGAGGATCTTGCCGTCGCTGCGCAGCGCCATCTCGCCCTCGAGGTAGACGTCGCGCCCGAAGCCGGTCGAGATCAGGTTGCCGCTGCGGTCCTCGATCCACTTCACCGGCCGCTCGACCAGGATCGACGCGAGGATCGCCATCACGTAGCCGGGGTAGACCGGCACCTTGTTGCCGAAGCCGCCGCCGAGGTCGGGCGAGACGATCCGGATCAGGTGCTCGGGCAGCTCCGCGATCAGCGCCACAGCCGCCCGCACGATGTGCGGCGCCTGGGTGGTCAGGTAGACGGTGAGCTTGCCGGTCGCCCGGTCGAAGTCGGCCACCGCGCCGCAGGTCTCCAACGGGGACGGGTGCGAGCGCGGGTAGTGCATCGAGATCTTGGAGACCACGTCCGCCTCGGCGAACGCGCGGTCGGTGCCGTCCTTGTCGCCGACCTCCCAGTTGAAGCAGACGTTGTCGTCCTGGTTCTCCTTGTCGTCGCGGATCAGCGGGGCGCCGTCCGCGAGCGCCTGGGTCGGGTTGACGATCACCGGCAACGGCTCGTACTCGACGTCGATCGCCTCGCAGGCGTCCTTGGCGATGTACGGGTCGTCGGCGATGACGCAGGCGACCTCCTGGCCCTGGAAGCGCACCTTGTCGGTGGCGAGCACGGCCTGGGTGTCGTAGCTCAGCGTCGGCATCCAGGCGAGGTTGCGGGTCGCCATCATCTCGCCGGTGAGCACCAGGCGGACGCCGGGGATGTCCCACGCCTTGCTGGTGTCGATGGACTTGATCCGCGCGTGCGCCAGCGGGCTGCGCAGGATCTCCATGTGCAGCATCCCGGGGAGTACGACGTCGTCGACGTAGTGGCCCTTGCCGCGGATGAAGCGGTTGTCCTCGACGCGCTTGCGGCTCGCACCCATGCCGCCGATCTTGATCTCGTCCAGCGCGCGGCTGACCGGTTCGGTGGCGGTCATCCGACTCCCCCTTCTATTGGGGCACCGTTCATCTTGCGGGCCGCCCACATCACGGACTTCACGATGTTCTGGTAGCCGGTGCAGCGGCACAGGTTGCCAGAGAGCGCGAACCGGATCTCGTCCTCGGTCGGGTCCGGGTTCTCCGCGAGGAGCGCCTTCGCGGCGAGCATCATGCCCGGCGTGCAGAAGCCGCACTGCAGGCCGTGCTCGTCCTTGAAGCCCTCCTGCAGCGGGTGCAGCTCGCTCGGCCCGGCCAGCCCCTCGACCGTGGTGACCTCGTGGCCGTCGGCCTGGACGGCGAGCATCGTGCAGCTCTTCACCGGGTCGCCGTCGACGAGCACCGTGCAGGCGCCGCAGTTGGTGGTGTCGCAGCCGGTGTGGGTGCCGGTGAGCTTGAAGCCCTGACGGAGCAGGTGCGCGAGCAGCAGCCGCGGCTCCACGTCCGCGGTGCGCGGCTGACCGTTGACCGAGACCGTGACCCGGCGGACCGGCACACCCTCGGCGGGCGCTTGCGGGATCTCTTCGTAGAGGCTGGTCATGCCGCCCTCTCGGTGCTCTCGGAGACCCGAGTCAGGATCCGGGTGACGAACGTGTGGATGATGTGCCGCTTGTAGGCCGCGCTGCCCCGGTGGTCGGACATCGGCTGGGCGGCCTCGGCGGCGAGGTCGGCGGCGCGGCCGATCGCGTCGACGGTCAGCGCCTGGCCGACCAGCGACTCGGCGGCGGCGCGGGCGTCGATGGTCCGGCTGCCGACCCCGGTCAGCGCGATACCGGCCCGGACGACCCGGTCGCCGCTGAGCTCGACGGAGACGGCGGTCCCGGCGGTCGCGAAGTCGCCGACCCGGCGCTCCAGCTTGAGGAAGCCGCCCGTCACGGCCGCCTGCGGAGCCGGCATCACCGCCTCGACCGCGATCTCGTCGTACGCCAGGACGTTCTGGAACGGCCCGGTCACGAAGTCGGCGATCGGGATGTTCCGTCGACCGCCCGGGCCCTGCGCGACGACGTGCCCGCCGAGCGCTGTCACCACGGCCGCCCAGTCCCCCTGGGGATCGGCGTGGCACAGCGAGCCGACCAGCGTGCCGCGGGTGCGGACGATGGGGTCGGCGATCAGTGGCGCGGCGGCAGCCATCGTCGGCTGGACCCGGGCGATCTCGGCGGAACGCTCGAGGTCGCGGTGCCGGCACAGCGCACCGACCCGGATGCTGCCGTCGGCGGCGACCTCCAGGTGGTCGAGGCCGGGCAGCTTGTTGATGTCGACCAGCAGCTCGGGCGCGGCGAACCGGAGCTTCATCAGCGGCACCAGGCTCTGGCCGCCGGCGAGCACCTTCGCCTCGCCGGCGCCTTCGTGCAGCAGGCCGATCGCCTCGGCGATCGTCGTGGGCGCCTCGTACCGGAACCGGCTCGGGTACATGCTCAGCCCCCGTTCGGGTAGTCGGGCGCCAGTGGGGTCGGTGCAGCCGGGTCCGGGATCGCGATCGGGACCGCC
The DNA here is from genome assembly GCA_963716655.1 of uncultured Actinomycetota bacterium. GTDB lineage: Bacteria > Actinomycetota > Actinomycetes > Propionibacteriales > Nocardioidaceae > Nocardioides. Next base: position 706,329 of record CAVQTV010000004.1, read on the forward strand.
TCGACGTCGGTCGGATCGGGGCGCGGCTCCTGATGGGGAGGCCACGGACCCTGGACCGGCTGACCGGCGACCTTGAGGTACTCGATGAGCTGCGGGAACGCGAACACCGTCGGGCTCTTGCCGGTCTTCGGTGCGTTCGCGAACAGCTCCGCCATCCGCGGGTTGCCCCGGCTGGGCCGGTCCGACTCGATCGCCACGCGCCGCCTCCTCAAGGGTTGCCGCAAGGTCGCTGGTGGCGGCCACTGTGCTCCCGGTCACAGGGCCCGGCAACAGCAGATCAACAATTCGCTTAAGTGGGCGTCCCGTGGGACGTCATACGGACAGAGGAAGGGGACACACTGCCCGTATGACGTCCCGGGGGGACGCGGGACTCACGCGGCCGCGGGGCGCCAGCCACCGCTGCAGAGGGCGCTCTCGATCTGGGCGAAGAAGTCACCGGGGCGCAGCCTGAGCCCAAGGAGCGGCAGCCGGAGGAACGTTTCGCCTTGGAGTACGACGGCGTTCTGGCGCAGCGCGTCGCCGACGACGTTCTCGGCCCAGGTGTGGTGGATCCCGTCGATCTCGACCACCAGGCCGTACGCCGGCCAGTAGAGGTCGAGGTAGTAGCGATTGCGTCCGTCCTTGCGCAGCACCTGTCGCGCCGGCGGTGGCAGCCCGCGCCTACGCAGCTCGCGGACCACATCGATCTCGCCCAACGAACGCGCCCCGTCGATGAGCTCGTTGACCACGGCGTGGAGGAGCAGTCGTCGCTTGTCGCGCTTGATCCGCAGCAGCTCCGACCCCAGCTCCGGCAGCGGCACCAGGCCCTGTTGGACGGTCATCGTGAGGACATACGTGGCCTCGCGGTCGGTACGCGCCCAGAGCGCCGCCCGGATCGCGGCGGTCGCTGGCCGGGTGCGTGGGATCCCGGTGCGGACGATGTCGATGGCATCCCAGCGCCGCGTCTGCCTGATGTTGAACCGCCGATTACGGCGGATTCGTGCCCCACGCGGCACCGAGACCCGGACCCGATCGAGCTCGTAGCGCTCGAGCCCGGCCGCGAGCAACGCCGATCCACCGTCGAGACACGCCCGCGGGCCGCCCTGGAACACCGCAGCCCACATCTCGCCGTGCACCGAGAGTCCTGCGTTGTGGAGCTGGACCGACTGGTCGCCGATCAGCCGCCAGCGGCCGGCCCGAACCTGTCCCTCGATCTCCCAGCGGGTGATGGCCAGCTGGTAGAGCTGAGGGCGGGACAGCACCCCACCCTGTGCCGCGGCGATGACGCGAGCGGACGCGAATCGGTGGTCGTCGTACGACGGTCCTCGTGGCATGCCCCGACTGTCCGAGATCGGCGCGCTGGCGGGGCGGACACAACAGTCGCTTGTGGATGGTGCGGTGCGAGCACGCACCTGTGGACGCAAGCGGCCCACTGAGCAGCGTGCTGTCTGGCGGACGTCATACGGATGGCGGAAGGGGACACACTGTCGAGTCTCAGGACATCGGTAACGACGTATGTCTCAGGACTTCGGTAACGCGTGACGGGTGATGTCACGCTGGGCGCTGGCTGAGCCGCGGTCTCCGGTGAGGGTGAATTCGCGGCGATGAGCTGGTTGTCGTTGAAGACGGCGATCGTGGCGGTCTTGATCGGACGCAGGACGGACAGTCGGCCCCGGCGTGTCGAGTCTGGTCCGATCGCCGAGGAGGTGCTGGTCGATGCCGATGCAGCCACTGGTGCTCGACGGTCGCGGTCCGGATCGTGACCGGCCGAGCGGGTGGAGCTGAGGTGCCGGGGCGCGTCGGGAGGAGCTCGAGCGACGGCTGGAACGCTCGGCGGGGGTCAGACCGGCCAGGTGGGTCATCGCGGCGCCTGTCGGTTGTAGCGGTGCGCAGGTAGGCGTCGAGCAACGGGCCTGGAGCGCTGCGTCGAGATCGTGCGGTCCGCAACGCGTGGGCGCCGTTTGCGGCAGCGATTCGGTGAGCGAACCGGTGGCGTGGGCGGCGTTCGTCCTTCCCGCAGGTCTGCGGATGTCCAACCGAGCTGGTGATCGGATCGACGCCCAGTGCGCGCAGGTTCGTCCTCGAGCCTGCTGGTCCAGCCGCGCCGGGCGCCACTGAACGCGGTGCCGTTGTCGCTGCAGGAACCGGGCCGGAAGCCGTGCCGGCTGCTCGCCCACAGCACCGCAGCCCAGACATCGGCGGCGTTCTGCGCTGGCCGCGGCCCGCAGTGCGAGGTCGAAGCGGGAGCAGTCGTCGATGATCTGCAGCACCACGACGACCCTGCCGTCGGCGAGGGTGTAGTCGAAGCCGTCCATCTGCCACATCGAGTTCGGCTGGGCGGCCTCGAATCGATGCCGCGAGCGGCGCGGACGGCGTTGCGGGACCTTCACGATCTGGCCGCGGCGCTCCAGGACCCGGTTGATGGTGGCCCGGCTCGGCACCACCGCTCCCACCGGCCAGGCCCCGGGGTGGTCTTGGATCCAGAACGCGATCTGCTCCGCACCGGCGTCCCAGCCATCGTCGTCGAGCTCCTTGCGGGCGCGCACGATGACGTCCTCGACCACCGCGCTCAGCCTGGTCGGGGAGGTCAGCGGCCGCCGAGACCGCGGATAGAACCCCTCGACACCCTCCTCGGCGAACCGGGCCAAGTACTTGTAGAACGTCTTGGTCGACACATCCAGCCCGGCGCACTCGGTCTTGACCTGCACCCGAGCGCCGCCATGCACGCGTGCCACCAACGCCGCGAACTCTGGTCCCACCGGAGACCCCATCTCTGGCCATCGCCCAGCGTGGACGATCACCTGTCAGGTGTTACCGATGTCCTGAGACATACGTCGCTACCGATGTCCTGAGACTCGACAGCGGAAGGGGACACACTGCCCGTATGACGTCCCGGCGGCGGCTCAGCTCCAGAGCGTGACGTGCACAGCCGGCTTGAACCGGCCGTGGGTGACCCCGCGGCCGCGCAGCATCGCCTGGGTGGCGCGCGGGGTGGTGACGAAGCGGGCCATCTCGTCGGCGGCGGGGGTGGCCCGCTGGCCGCCGAGGATCGAGATGTTCCACGAGCCCTGACCCTGGAGCGGGCGTCCCGGCACGCGCACCAGCGCGCCGTTCGCGAGGTCCTGGGCGACCGCGAACGCCACCGCGAGGGTCACGCCGCCGCCCCGCTTGGCCTCCTCGAGCGCGGCCGCGTGGCTCTGGAAGATCTGCTGGCGCTCCTCGGGTACGCCGATCCGCTGGATCATCCCGGGGATCACCCCGGCGTCGTCCGCGGCCGAGGGGCCGAGCAGCCAGGTCTGGTCGCGCAGCATCGCCAGCCCCGGCTGGGCGCGGGTGATCGGGTGGTCGGGGCTGACCACGGCGAGCACCTGGTAGTTGAGGAACAGCCGGCTCGCCACCGCGTCGTCGGTGGACGCCGGCCGCGGCCCGATGGTGGCGTCGACAGTCCGGGTGAGCAGCAGCGTCTCGAAGTCGCGGGCGTGCTGGACGCTGAGCTCGACGTCGAGGTCGTGGGCGCGGTCGGCGAACAGCCCGATCAGGCCGGGTGCGGCGTACTCCGCGAACAGCGACGTGGTCGCCAGCCGGAGCATCCGCCGGCCGACGCCGGCCTCGCGTACCTCGAGCACGGTGCGGTCCTGGAGGCCGAGCAGCTCGACCGCGCGGCTGGCCAGCCGCAGCCCGCCGGGCGTGAACGCGAGACCGGAGCCGGTGCGGTTGAAGAGCTGGTCGCCGAGCTCCTTGCGGAGCTGGCCGACGTGCAGCGACACCGCGGCCTCGGAGACGCCGAGGTCGGCAGCGGCCGCCTTGACCGAGCCGAGCCGGACCACGGTCGCGAACGCGCGCAGCTGGGTCGGCGTCACCCCGACCACCTCGCCAGCAACGCCTCGTAGTCGGCCAAGGTGTCGACGTCGGCCGGTACGTCGCCGGCCACCTCGACCGTGACCAGGTCGTCCCCGGCGGCGTCGACGAGCTTCCAGACCGCCTTGTCACCGTGCAGGGTCGCAAGCCGGTCGAACAGGCCGCGACCGAGCCAGAACGGGTGCCCGAGCCCGTCGCGGTAGCGGCACACCGCGAGGTCCGACCCCGCTGCGCCGGCCACCAGCGCGCGGACTGCCTCGGGCGACACCTCGGGCTGGTCGCCGAGCATCAGCACGACTCCGGCCGCGTCGGGCCGGACCGCCGGCAGCGCGGCCACGATCGACGACGAGCAGCCGGCGCCGAAGCCGGGGTTGCGCACCACGTCGACCCCGGACAGGTCGACGGTCGCGACCACCTCGTCGGCGGCGCCGCCGACCGCGACCACGACCTGGTCGAACCCGCACGCGCGGACGACCGACAGCGTCGCGTCGAGCAGCGTCGCGTCGCCGAGCGGCAGCAGCTGCTTGGGCCGCCCGAGCCGGGTCGACCCGCCGGCGGCGAGGACGAGGCAGGTGACGTCAGTTGGTAGGCGTGGCACGGCCCTGCATCGCCTCCCACACACGAGAAGGGGTGAGCGGCATGTCGGCGTGCTTCACGCCGTACGGCGCGAGCGCGTCGATCACCGCATTGACGACGGCCGGCGGCGAGCCGACGGTGGCCGACTCGCCGACGCCCTTGGCGCCGATCGGGTGGTGCGGCGACGGCGTCACGGTGGTGCCGGTCTCCCAGTCGGGGACCTCCAGCGCGGTCGGGATCAGGTAGTCCATCAGCGAGCCGCCGAGGCAGTTGCCGAGCTCGTCGTACCCGATGAACTCCATCAGCGCCATGCCGACGCCGTCCGCGAGGCCGCCGTGGATCTGGCCCTCCACGATCATCTCGTTGATCCGGACGCCGCAGTCGTCGACGGCGATGAACCGGCGCACCTTCACCACGGCCGTGCCCGGGTCGATGTCGACGACGCAGATGTACGCGCCGAACGGATAGGTCAGGTTCTCCGGGTTGTACGACACCTGCGCATCCAGCCCGCCCTCGACGCCGTCGGGCAGGTCGCCGGCACCGTGCGCACGCATCGCGACTTGCTCGATGGTCACGGACGCGCCCGGTACCCCACGCACGTCGAACCGGCCCTTGGTCCACTCGAGGTCCTCCGGCGCGACCTCGAGCATCCCGGCCGCGATCAGCCGCGCCTTGTCCCGCACCCGCCGCGCGGCGATCACCGCCGCGGCCCCGGAGACCGGCGTGGAGCGGCTGCCGTACGTCCCGAGGCCGTACGGCGTGTTGTCGGTGTCGCCCTGGACGACGTCGATGTCCTCGGGGTGGATGCCGAGCTCCTCGGCGACGATCTGCGCGAACGTCGTCTCGTGGCCCTGCCCCTGGGTCTGCACCGACAGCCGCACGACCGCCTTGCCGGTCGGATGGACGCGCAGCTCGCAGCCGTCGGCCATGCCGAGGCCGAGCATGTCCATGTCCTTGCGCGGTCCCGCGCCGACCGCCTCGGTGAAGAACGAGACGCCGATCCCCATCAGGCTCTGCCCAACTTCGGGGGCACGGGCACGCTTCTCGGCCTGCTCGGCGCGCAGCTCGTCGTACCCCGCGATCCGCATCGCCTCGTGCATCGCGGTCGCATAGTCACCGGAGTCGTAGACCCAGCCGGTGCGGCTCGTGTACGGGAACTGCTCGGGCCGGATGAAGTTCTTCAGGCGCAGCTCGACCGGGTCCATGCCGAGCTCGGCGGCGAGGAGGTCGACCATCCGCTCGACCAGGTAGACGGCCTCGGCGATCCGGAACGAGCAGGCGTACGCGACCCCACCCGGCGCCTTGTTGGTGTGCACCGCGGTCATCGAGCAGTACGCCGCGTCCAGGTCGTAGCTGCCGGTGAAGACCCCGAAGAATCCGCCGGGGAACTTGCGCGGCGCGGCGGTGCCGTTGAACGCACCGTGGTCGGCGAGCACGTGGCTGCGCAGCCCGACGATCCGGCCGTCCCTGGTCGCGGCGATGTCACCGCGCATCACGTAGTCGCGGGCGAAGCCGGAGGCGACCAGGTTCTCGGTGCGGTCCTCGGTCCACTTCACCGGCCGCCCGGTGAGCATCGAGCCGACGATCGCGCAGACGTAGCCCGGGTAGATCGGAACCTTGTTGCCGAAGCCGCCGCCGATGTCCGGCGAGATCACCCGGATCTTGTGCTCGGGGATACCGGAGAACATCGCGTAGAGCGTGCGGTGCGCGTGCGGCGCCTGGGTGGTCGCCCAGAGCGTCAGCCTCTCCTCGACCCGGTCGTAGTCGGCGATCGCGCCGCAGGTCTCCAACGGCGCCGGGTGCACCCGCGGGAACACCAGCTCCTGCGACAGCACCACGTCGGCGCGGGTGAACACCGCGTCGGTCGCCGCCGCGTCGCCGGTCTCCCAGTCGAAGCAATGGTTGTCGGCCTTGCCGGGTACGTCGTCGCGGATCAGCGGGGCGTCGGGCTCGAGTGCCCGGCGAACGTCGACGACCGGCTCGAGCACGTCGTACTCCACGTCGATCAGCTCGAGCGCGTCGCGCGCGGAGTAGCGGTCCTCGGCGACGACGAACGCGACCTCCTGCCCCTGGAAGCGCACCTTGTCGGTGGCCAGCACCGCCTGCAGGTCGCCCGAGAGCGTGGGCATCCAGGCCAGCCCGCGCTCGGCGAGCATCGCGCCGGTGACCACGGCCTTGACCTTGGGGTGCGCCTCGGCGGCGAGCGTGTCGACGGAGACCAGCCGGGCGTGCGCGACCGGGGAGCGCAGCACGGCGAGGTGCAGCATCCCCGGCAGCGCGATGTCGTCGAGGTACTTGCCGCGACCGCGCACGAACCGGCGGTCCTCCTTGCGGAGCATCCGGCCGTGGCCCATCGGCCCCCGGCTGTCGGTCGCGGTCATGCCTCGATCGTGCCTTCCGGGTGCTCGGCAGCCCAGCGCACCGAGCGGACGATCGACGCGTAGCCGGTGCAGCGGCAGATCTGCCCGGAGATCGCCTCCCGGATCACGTCCTCGCTCGGGTCGGGGTCGCGGTCCAGCAGCGCCCGCGCGGACATCAGCATCCCCGGGGTGCAGAAGCCGCACTGCAGGCCGTGGCACTGCATGAAACCCTGCTGCACCGGGTCGAGCACCCCGTCGTACTCGAGGTCCTCGACGGTGCGTACGTCGTGGCCGGACGCCATCGCGGCCAGCACCGTGCACGACTTCACCGGCTCGTCGTCGTAGAGGACGACGCAGCTGCCGCAGTTGCTGGTGTCGCAGCCCCAGTGGGTGCCGGTGAGCCCGAGCTCGTCCCGGAGGAAGTGCACCAGGAGCAGCCGCGCCTCGACCTCCCGGGTGACGGGCTCGCCGTTGACGGTCACGGTCACCTCCATCAGACGACCGCCCGCGCCCGGTCCCAGGCGGTGGTGAGGGTGCGCCGGGTGAGCTCGCCGGCCAGGTGCCGCTTGTAGTCGGCGCTCCCACGGCTGTCGGTGACCGGTCGGCAGCTGTCCGCCGCGATCCGGCCGGCCTCCTCGAATGCCGCCGCCGACGGCGCACGGCCGCGCAGCGCCGCGGACACGGCCGGGATGCCGGTGGTGTTCGGCCCGACCGCGGCCAGGCCCACCCGGGCGTCGGCGATGGTGTCGTCCGGGTCCAGCCAGAGCGCGGCGCCCGCGGCGGTGACCGCCCAGTCGCCGGCGCGCCGGTCGACCTTGGCGTACGCGCTGCTGCCCCGCGGCCGCACCGGGATCCGCACCTCGATCAGCATCTCGTCGTGCCGGACGGCCGTCTGGTAGGGGCCGACGTGGAAGTCGTCCATGGACACCAGCCGCTCCCCCTCCGGGCCACGGATCACGCAGGTCGCGTCGAGCGTCGTGCACACCGAGGAGAGGTCCTCGGACGGGTCCGCCTGGCAGAGCGCGCCGCCGAGGGTGCCGCGGTTGCGCACCGGAGGGTCCGCGATCACCCGCTCGGCGTCGCGGAAGATCGGGGCCACCGCGGCCAGCGCCTCGGACTCCAGCAGCTCGCGGTGCCGGGTCATCGCGCCGATCCGGACCTCGGTCGGCTTGATGGTGATGTAGCCGAGCTCGTCGTGCAGGTCGTTGATGTCGACGAGGTACTCGGGGTTCGCCAGCCGCAGCTTCATCATCGGCAGCAGGCTGTGGCCGCCGGCGATCAGCCGGGCCTCGTCGCCGAGGCGGGACAGCAGCCCGATGGCGTGCTCGACACTGGTCGCTCGCTCGTACTCGATCGGCGCCGGCACCTGCACGAGCCTGATGCTACGAGTGCCGACCTCTCGCCGCTCGGGCTTCGGGCCGGGAGAGCACCCGCGCCGACACGTCGGCCAGGCTGTCGGCCAGCTCGGCGGCGGTCGGCCGCTCCGGTCCGGGGTCCTGGAGCAGCCAGGCCCGGACCGCGCCGAGGAACCCGGCGGCGGCGTACCGGAGCACGGGCGCGCCGGCCTCGGGTGCCCGCTGCGCGAGCTGGTCGGCAAGCCACGACTCGACGGCGTCGCGCGAGGCCGCGAACGCCGTACCGCGCCCGATGGTGCGCTGCCAGGCCTCGCGCTCGGCGTCGAGCTCGGTGAGCCACGCGAGCAGCACGTCGTCCTCGGGGAGCTCGGCACGCAGCCGCCGGAAGTGCCCCTCGATGCCGGCCACCGCGACCTCGTCGAGGCTCGCGAAGTGCTGGTAGAAGGTCGGCCGGCTGACCCCGGCCTCCGCGCACAGGGCGGACACCGAGATGTCGCGGCCGCTCGTGGGTGCGCAGCAGGGAGGCCAGCGCGTCGGTCAGCTGCGCCCGACTGCGTTCGACTCGTGGGTCGCCGGATGTATCTGGCACCGAAGATCCGCCTCCTCCCGATGAGTCTGCCTGGTGTGACGAGTCCGACCCCCATGGGAAGTGGCCCGGCCCCACGCCTCTAATTTACAGTTGTAAGAGTACGACGACAGAACGGGAACGGCACGATGGCGGTGATCACGGCGGCTCCGGCCGCTGCTCGCCGTACCCGCGTGCCGAATGTGGCCCTCGAGTTCGCCCAGATCCTCGTCGCCTTCCTCCTCTACAACGTCGGCCGGATGCTCGCGACCCACGACCTCGGCCGCGCGGACGCGCACGCGCACGGCGTGCTCGACGCCGAGCGGTGGCTGCGCCTCCCGGCCGAGGCGACCGTGCAGACCTGGGCGCTCGGCCACGACTGGATCATCGAGCTGGCGAACCGCTACTACGTCTCGGTCCACTTCCCGCTCACCATCGCGGTGCTGGTCTGGCTCTACCGCTACCGCCGTCCGGCGTACCGCTGGGCGAAGCGGGCGCTGCTGGCCGCGACCGGCGTCGCGCTGGTCTTCCACGTGCTGATGCCGGTGACCCCGCCGCGGCTGCTGACCTCGCTCGGCATGGTCGACACCGGCCACGCCGGCGGGATGTCGATCTACCAGGCGCCGGTGCTCGGCAGCATGTCCAACGAGTACGCCGCGATGCCCAGCCTCCACGTCGGCTGGGCGCTGCTGATCGCGATCGTGCTGATCGCCGCCTGCCGCACCCGCTGGCGCTGGCTGTGGCTGCTGCACCCGCTGGCCACCGTGTTCGTGGTGGTCAGCACCGCCAACCACTACTGGCTCGACGCGATCGCCGGCTCGGTGCTGGTGGTCGGAGCGTTGTGGCTGACCCGCCCGCGCCCTAGGGTCCGGGCATGCCGAACGTCGACACGCGCCGCGCTCGTTGCCGGCTCCATCCGCCTCAGCTCCGGCGTCTCGTTCCTGATCTCGCCGGTCAAGGCGAACCGGTTCTGGGGCGACAAGGAGGACCCGGTCCCGACGACGCGGCTGCTGCTGCGCTCGATGGGCTACCGCGACGCCCTGATCGGCGGCGCGCTCGTGGTGACCGCGCTGCGCGGCCGCGACACCCGGCGCTGGTTCCTCGCCTCCGGCGGCGCGGACGCCTCCGACCTGCTCGGCGGGCTGGCCGTCCACGACCAGATGACGACGTCCCAGAAGGCGATCGGCCTCGGTGGCGCCGTCGTCGGCATCGGCGTCGGCCTGTGGGGCGCCCTCCGGCCGCGGCGCTGATCAGCGCAGGCAGTGCGGGCGGGCCACCGGGTGCCGGCTGAGGAGGACCACGCCGTCGGCGCCAGTGGTGACCTCGGCGATGAGCCGGCCGCGGACGTCCGCGAGCCGGTCGGACCGACGCTCGAGGACCCAGGGTGCGACCCGGTCGACACCGAGACGCCTCGAGCCGAGCCGGAAGACGACCTTCGAGATCTGGCCGTCTCCACCGCGAACCCGCACGCGTACGTCGCCGCGGTGGCAGCTCGCGGTGGCGCGCAGCGAGCCCGGGACGACAGGGGGGTCGGTGGGCAGGTACTCCGCAAGCACCTTCAGCACGTGGCCGGCCATCGCCGCCATGCCGGCCGACGAGGGGTGCAGCGGAGCGCCGTCGCCGTACGGGTTCAACGCGCGGATCCACTGCTCGTCCGGCGCGGCGCACACGGTGTGGTCGAGGTTGCCGGGGATCTCGCGCATGTCGACGAAGAGCACGTCCTCGGCGGCTGCGGCCGCGGCGAGCACGTCGGACAGGTGGTCGATCAGGCTCTGGATGTAGTCGGCCTCAGACGCGGTGAAGCCGGGCAGCGCCGGGTTGTCGGGGCAGCCGCCGGGCGGGAGGTAGGTGCCGTAGCCGATGACCGCGATCAGTGCGTTCGGGGCGCGGCGCTTGGTCTCCTGGATTCCCTCGACCAATGCCGGCAGGGTGTCGTCGATCGCCTGGTGGTACGTGTCGTCGGGTGTGCCGGTGCAGTCGCCGCCCAGGCAGCTGGCGGCGCGGGAGACCAGGCCGACGTCGTTGCCGCCGAGCGTGCCGAACGTGACCAGGCCCGTGTCGGGGGTGAGCGCGTCCAGCTGTGGCGGGTTGTCCCGCTGCGCCGCCCAGAGGTCGCCGATCCTGGCACCACCGCAGCTGGCGTCGGTGAACGCCGTGATGCCCAGCTCCGCGGCGACCAACGACGGGAAGTTGCGGGTGCTGCGCTCGCAGTTGCCCGGACGAGTGTCGGCGATGCCGGGCCCGGAGACGAAGGAGTCACCGAACGCGACATACCCCTCTCCGATGCCGGACGGGTCGGCGGCGGTGGCCGGCACGGCCGTCAGCATCGCGGCGACGACAGGGGCCAGGGCGAGTGCGGCCAGCGGCCGAGTCCAGCGCATGGCCGGACGGTAGCACTGCTTTCGGACGAAGAGTGTCGGTTGCGCTGTCCCGGAACGCCGACAGCCGCCACCGCGAACGGTGACGGCTGTCGATGAGTAGGTGCGGAACCGGTGGCGTCAGACGCCGGCCGTCTCCTTCGGAGCCGACTCAGCCGTGTCGGCCGTGCTCTTGCGGCGACCCCGGAGCATCAGCAGCAGACCGATGACCAGGGCGGGGATGCCGACCGCGAAGCCGACGATCGGGAGGATGACCTCCAGGAGGTTCAGCAGCGACAGCGAGTCGTTGGCGTCATCGACGTTGGCCTCGATCTGCTCGTCGGTGAACTTGAGGTCCAGGTCGAGGATCGACTCGACACCGGCCGAGAGCCGCTCCTGGTGGATCGTCTGGTTGATGATCGAGCCGGTCTTGGGCTCCACGTAGAACTTGTACTGACCGAAGTAGGTGCCGGTGATGCCGTCGACGATCTCCACCGGGCCGACGTTGGCGGAGTACGCGTAGACGTAGACCGTCAGCCCGTCGATCTCTTCCTCACCCTCGTAGTCCGCGTCGACCGCGGCGCCGACCAGGTCGTCCCAGACGGGGTAGGACTTCTTCTCCGCGTTGAACGGCCACTTGTTCTGCAGGCCTTCCATCTGCGGGGTGTCCGCAGGCAGGTAGCCCTCGTTGGGGACGGTCACGGCGGTGTGCCGGTCGGTCGCGAACCGCGTCGTCTCGGCGCTGATCAGGCGACCCGCAGGGTCGTCGGCGTCGACGCAGCTGTCGATGCCGTCCACGTCACGCACCAGGCACAACGAGGTGTCAAAGACCGCGACGTCGTCGTCGGAGGCGTTCGAGTCGACCGCGTTGGCGCTGAACGCCTTGGCCGGCTCCTCCGCCTCGCCCAGGACGCTGACGGTGCCGTCGAGGACGGTGGTGTTGTCGGTGTCGAGCGGCGTCCGTTCGACGACTCCCGGCACCCAGGTCAGGGCGAGGATGGCCATGGCGACCAAGAACGCACCCAGCCCAGCGAGCAGAGCTGGAAGGACCTTGCGCATTACGCCTCCTAGGCGATCGTGATGGTGCGGAATGTAACGACTGTCACCGCTACCCGGGCGGGATTCGAACAGGTTTTTGCGGAATGAGCAACTTTGCTACTCACGCGGATACTCCCAAGTAGGTTCGCATCAGCTCGGACTCGTCAAGATCTGCGGCGTTTCCGACGTACGACGTGGAGCCGTGATCCATGAGCACGACCTGGTCAGCCAGATCGAGAGCGCGGTGCACGTACTGCTCGACGATCAACAGCGCGATCCCGGCACCGGCGAGGGCGCGCAGCGACTCGAAGATCTCGTCGACGATCTTGGGCGCCAGTCCCATCGAGACCTCGTCGAGCGCGACGATGGCCGGCTTGGCGAGGTACGCGCGAGCCAGCGCCAGCATCTGCTGCTGGCCGCCCGACAGGGTCCCAGCGACCTGGTTGATCCGCTCACCGAGCACCGGGAACGCATCGACCGCCTCGTCGACTGCAGCGCCGCGTCGCCACGGCGGGACCTGGAGCCGCAGGTTGTCGCCCACCGTGAGGCTGCGGAAGATGCCGCGGCCCTCGGGGATCAGGCAGAACCCGTCCTTCGCACGCTGGTACGGCGCGCGGCGGTTGGCGACCGCGCCGCCGAGCCGGACCTCCCCGCTCGTGGGCCGGACCAGCCCGGAGGCGGTCCGGAGCACGGTCGTCTTCCCCGCGCCGTTCGCGCCGAGCATGGCCGTGACGGTGCCGGGCGCGATCGCGAAGCTCACGTCGCGCAGCACGGTGGTCCGGCCGTAGCCGGCGGTGACCGCGTCGAACTCGAGGACGGGTGCGGTGGCGCTCATCGGTGGGCCTCCTCGGCTCCGGCGGGGGCTGTCGCCAGGTCAGGCTCGCCCTCCGCGGGCGTGTCGACCATGCCGTCCGCGAGGGCATCGAGCTCGCTGTCCAGGCCGTCGCCCAAGTACGCCGCCTTCACGACCGGCGCGGCCATCACCTCGGCTGCGGTGCCCTCGAACACCGGGCGGCCGAAGTCGAGGACGTAGACGTAGTCGCAGATGCTCGTCACCAGGCTCATGTCGTGCTCGACGATCAGGATGCCAACCCCTCGGTCCTTCACGACCCGGGCGAGCACCTCGGCGAATCGCGCGGTCTCGACCCGGTCTAGACCGGACGACGGCTCATCGAGCAGCAGCAGGTGGAAGGGGCCGGCCAGACAGCGCGCGATCTCGACGAGCCGTCGCTGGCCGGTCGAGAGTGCACCGACGGTGCGGTCCGCGATGTCCTCGAGCCCGCACAGGGCGATCGACTCCGCGGTGATGGCGTCGATCTCGTGCCGGGTGGCCCGGGACGCCGCCAGGTGGGTGAGCGGGTTGCTGCCGGCCCGGCTCGCCTCGGCGCCCATCGCGACGTTGTCGCGGACCGTCATCGAGTCGAACAGCTCCATCTGCTGGAACGTCCGGCCGAGTCCGCGCCGGGCCCGAGCGGCGGGGCCGATCCGTCCGGCGTCGTTGCCATCGAGGACGACCGTGCCCTTGGTGGGCCGGGTCAGGCCGGAGCAGGCGTTGAAGGTCGTGGTCTTGCCGGCGCCGTTCGGGCCGATCAGCCCGGTGATCCGGCCGGTGGGGGCCGAGATCGTCACGCCGTCGACAGCGACCAGACCGCCGAACTGGACCCGCAGGCCGTCCACCTCGAGCGATCCGGTCCGAACGGCGGGGCGCTCCGACGGCTGGACTGCGGCCGACTTGCGAACACCCGTGACGGCCGGCTTCCCGGTCCCGAAGGTCGGGAGCGGGATCCGCGCGAACACACCGACCATTGCCGGGCGGAACCCGATGAAGAGTGCGAGCAGACCGATGACGATCGTGATGTAGCCGTTGATGTTCGGACCCTGCGTGAAGACCAGCGGCAGGCTCGGGAACACGAAGACGACGAATGCTGCGATCACGGCGTACCACGGGTCGCGCCCGATGCTGACCACCACGGTGACGAAGAGGATCAGGGACAGGATCGGCTGGTAGCTGTCGCCGCTGACGAACGTGACCGTCGCACCGTGGAGCGCTCCTGCCACCGCGGCGATGAAGGCGCTGAGGCAGAAGACCAGCACCCGGGTCACGTTGATCGACGCACCGGCCGTTGACAGGCCGGTCGGGCTGTCGGTCATGCTGCGCAGCAGCCGACCCAGCCGGCTGCGTGTGATCGCGAGCATCGCTACGGCGGTGAGGACCGCCAGCGCCACCATCAGGTAGTAGAAGTTTCGATCCGACTCCAGGCCCACGCTCGGCCGCGGGATCATCAGGCCCGCTCCGAAGGAGCCGAACATGAAGTCCTCGGTGTAGAACATGAACTGCAGCAGGATGCCGAAGCCGAAGGTCGCGAGCGCGAGATAGAGCCCCGAGAGTCGGATCGCCGGGATCGCCAACAGCGCTCCGACCGGAATCGCGACCACACCGCTGAGCAGCAGCGCGAGCCACCAGTTGAGACCCTGCTCGTTGACCAGGTACGCCATCGCACAGACGCCGATCGCCATGAAGCTGACCTGCGCCAGCGACACCTGGCCGGAGGTGCGCACCAGCAGGCCCAGCGAGAGGAAGACCATCAGGTAGCACAGGCCGATGGTCCAGGTGGTGATCGCTTCGGGGAACAGCGACGGGGCCAGCAGGAGCACGACGATCGTCGCCACGCCGAGGACGGCCTGTACCGGCCACGGGGCACGCCGCCCGGTGGTGAGTCGAGCCGTCGACTGGTGCTCGACCAGCTTGCGCTTGGGCATGACGAGCAGCACCACGAAGAGCACCAGGAACGGCAACGCGGGTGCGAGTCCGGTCCAGAAGCCGTCAGAGATGTACTTCGTGCACAGCGCCTGAGCGAGACCGATCGCCAGGCCGCCCAGGTAGGTCAGCGGGATGTTGGTGAACGCACCGATCGCGGCGGCACCGAAGGCCGTGACGACCATGAAGGTCAGCGTGATCCCGTCGATCTGGGCCAGCAGCGGAGCGAGCAGCACGCCGGCGGCGCACGCGAACGACGAGCCGATCATCCACGCGAGCCGACGCACCTTGACCGGGTTGGTGCCGGCAAGGTCGAGCAGGTCCGCGTTGTCGACGACGGCACGCATGGCCGTGCCGGTGCGGGAGAACCGGAAGAAGAGCCAGAGCGCGATCGTGGCGGCCAGCGAGATGCCGATGATGATCAGCTGGAACGCCCGGATCCTGGTGTCGCCGACCTCGAAGGAGCCGGTGGGGAGGAACTGTTCGACCTGCCGCAGAGTTCCGCTGCTGGTGCCGTAGATGATCCCCAGCGCCGCCTGCACCACGATCAGCACACCGACCGTCGCGGTCACCCTGCTGACCAGCGGTGCGTCGGTCAGCGACCGCGCCAGCAGCTCGTAGCCGAGCCCCAGGATCGGGCCGAGCACGAACACGCACACCAGAGCCGCGATCGGCCAGCTCAGGTCGTTGCTGACGGTCAGGGTGTAGAAGAGGAACGCCGCGATCGTGGCGGTCGCCCCGTGACCGAAGTTGAAGACACCCGAAGTCTTGTAGGTCAGCACCAGGCCGGTCGCGGTCAGGCCGTAGACCGATCCGGTGACCAGTCCCGCAAGCAAGTAGGGCAACAGTTCCATGCTCTGGCTTCCTGACTCAGAACTTCATTGCCGTCGTAGCGGCGCGGGTGCCCAGGCGTCCCGGGCACCCGCGCCGCTTCAACGGCTCGACGTCACGCGAGGTTGGCGGACTTGAGGATCAGCTCGATCAAGTCGTCGGGCGCGCAGGTGTACTCCAGGCCCTCCGGCATGGTGAACTCGCCGCCCTCGATGCCCAGCGTGAAGTAGCAGTTGACGATGGTCGGCCGGCCCTCGGTGAAGGTGAGCGGAACGGTCAGCCCCTCGAGGGTCTCGTCCTGCATCTGGTAGAGGCCCGCGAGGATCGACTTGGAGGTGACCTCTTCGGTGCCGCCGAGCTCGACCGCCTTCTTGAACAGCTGCATGGCGATGAAGGAGTTCATCGGGAGCGGGCCGTTCTCGCCGCCGATCTCCGGGAGGAACTCCGCGAGCATCTCCTGGTAGGCCTGGGTACCCGGGGTCGAGTCGTCGACGAACGGGACCGTGGAGCCAACCGCCACCGTGCCGTCGAGCTGCGGGATGTCGGCGAAGAGCGACCGCACCGTGGCGTCGGCCGTCACCAGCCGGGCCTTGAGACCCTGGTCGGCGCAGGCCGTGGCGACCTTGGCCACGACCGGACCGTCGGCCGCGATCTTGTAGGTGTCGACGTCACCGTCGATGAGCGCCTGGCAGGCCGCGGTGAAGTCGCTGGCCGTGGAGGAGATCTCCACCTGAGGATCCGTGGTGGTGCCGAGCAGGCCGTCGAGGACCGGTGCGAACTCCTTCGACGAGGCGCACTGGGGCGACTCGGCGCAGTAGAGGTTGCCCACCTTCAGGCCGTAGCGCGCGCCGACCTCGCCGATGCCGTAGCCCATCGCGTAGATGTTGGAGCCGGTCGGGAAGAACATCGGGTTGGTGACGTACGGCGTATTGACGTTGAGCCCGCCGATCACCGGGATGCCCTTCTGGGCGGGGTACTGCTGCCACTGCGCGTCGGTGTTGCTGGTCTGACCGACGATCGCGACCACGTGGTCCTCGTCGATCAGCTCCTTGACCGCGGCAGGGGCGTCGGTGCCCTCGGTCGTGGTCTCCTTGTAGACCAGCTTGATCTGCTTGCCGTCGATGCCACCGTCGGCGTTGATGGCCTCCACCGAGGCCTCCATGACGTCCATCATCGCGCTCGGCGCACCGAGGGTGCCGATCACGATGGTATTGGGGTCGGTGGCGGTGTCGCCGTCAGAACTGGTGTCGGCGCAGGCCGCCAGCGTGGGGGCGAGCAGGCCGAGCAGGCCGGCCGCGATCCAGGTAGTCCGCAATGTTCTCTCCCTCTTGTGACCGACCTCACCCACGGGACGGTGCGCCAACGTATCCACTTCGCCGCGACCTGCGCGCCCTCTTCGGGACGTTGCTGGCCAATTCGTGACCTTTGCGACCGACTCCCACCGTCGTGCCGCACGTCACACTCGGACAAAGTAGAACGTGTTCTCGTCCGCGGCAAGGCGAACGGCCAGAACTCGCGGAAAATACTGCGCCTTGGGCCACTATCGGGCCCCGAGAGGTCAGTCCTGCTCGGCGTCCAGCGCGGCGGTGACCCGCCGGTGTGCCTCCCAGATCGCCTCCGGGAGGTTGCCGAACTGGGTCAGGTGCTCCTCGCGGAAGCCCATCTCCTGGCGCCAGCGCTCGACGTCGATGGTGAGGATCGCGTCCAGGTCGTCCCGGCTGATCTCCAGGCCGTCGAGTCGGAGCTCCTCCTCGGTCGGGAGCACGCCGACCGGCGTCGGTCGTCCGGTGACGTCGCCGTTGCGCAGCTGCACCAGCCAGAGCAGCGCGCGCAGGTTCTCGCGGTAGCCCGGCCAGCGGAAGTGCCCGTCCTCCGGGTCGCGCTGGAACCAGTTGACGTGCGCGAAGATCGGCTGGTCGGTGGCCGCGCCGATGATCCGCAGCCAGTGCTCGGCGTACTCGCCCTCGGAGTAGGCCATGAACGGCCGCATCGACATCGGGTCGTAGCGCAGCTGCCCGTCGACCCCCTCGGCCGCGAACGTCGCCTCGGCGCCCAGCGTGAGTCCGTCGTAGACGCCCTCGGCCAGGTCGGTGATGGCCCGCACCAGCGGCTCGCGGTCGCTGGTGCGGCCGCCGAAGATGATCGCGTCGATCGGGACGCCGGCCGGGTCCTCGAAGTTCGCGGCGACGTTCGGGACGTTCGCCAGCGTGGTCGTGAACCGGCTGTTCGGGTGCGCCCACGGCGAGTCGTCGCCCACCTCGCGGTCCGAGATCAGCTCGCCCTTCCAGTCCTGCCACCCGGTCAGGTCGGCGGGCGGTTGCTTGGTCTTGCCCTCCCACCAGACCTCCTGGGTGTCCGGGTTGTAGGCGACGTTGGTGAAGATCGCGCCGCTGCCGGGCTGGATCGAGTCCAGCGCGGTCGGGTTGGTCTTCTCGTTGGTGTCCTTGGCGACGCCGAACACCCCGTTCTCGGGGTTCATGCCGTAGACCCGACCGTCGTCGGGGTTCACCCACAGCCAGGCGATGTCGTCGCCGTAGAACTCCACCCGATAGCGGTCGCCCAGCGCGTCCGGCGCCAGCGTCATCGCCAGGTTGGTCTTGCCCGACGCGCTCGGGAAGCCGCCGCAGACGTGGTACCGCTTGCCGGTCTCCTTGTCGATGATCCCGAGCAGCATGAACTGCTCGGCGAGGAAGCCCTTCGACGCCCAGCCGTCGTAGCAGGCCTGGCGCAGGCCGTGCGCGATCTTGCCGAGCAGCGCGTTGCCGCCGTACGACGAGCCGTAGTGCAGGATCGTCCGCTCGTCGGCGACCGTGACGAAGTAGCGCTGGTCGTCGGGCGTGCCCTGGCCGAGGTTCGGCAGGTCGCCGGTGACGTGGACGGCGCGCACGAAGCTGTCCGGGTCCTCGAGCTGGTTGACGTACTTCGCATCGACCCGCGCCATCCGGATCATGTGCAGCACGACGGTGCGGGTGTCGGTGAGCTCGACCCCGGCGGCGTACGGCTCCAGCGGCGAGCCGGGAGGCGCCATCAGGTACGGGATCACGTACATCGTCTTGCCGCGCGAGGCGCCGGTCATCCGCTCGATCAGCATCGGCTTCATCTCGGACGCCGGCCGCCAGTTGTTATAGACGCCCTTGTCTGCCGGGTTGCTGGTCGCGACGATGGTGCGCTCCTCGGAGCGCGCGGTGTCCTTGAAGTAGCTGCGCGAGTAGTAGA
Source organism: uncultured Actinomycetota bacterium (assembly GCA_963716655.1). Classification (GTDB taxonomy): domain Bacteria; phylum Actinomycetota; class Actinomycetes; order Propionibacteriales; family Nocardioidaceae; genus Nocardioides. The sequence continues at coordinate 725,222 of CAVQTV010000004.1, forward strand.
GCCCCTCGCCGGCGGGCAGCAGCTCGCCCGCGTCGAGCGCCTCGCTCACCAGGCGCGCGTCGTCGGCTGCGCTGACGACCTCGACCCGGTCCGCGCCGGTCACCTCCGCCCAATGGGCGACGTACTCGCGCACCTTCGGGTTGGTCAGTCCTGCTACGTCCAGCACGGTGTTCACGTCGACCATGTACGTCGCAACCTCTCGATCCGTCGGCGGATGTCCGGCAACCTACCCAACATTGAGGGGAACCTTGCCTCGGGCAGGGCGAAAATGCCCAGGTCCCAAGAGACGTAGGGGTTTCGTCTCCCAGGGGCGTAAGTGGGCGGTCGTCAACCACTGAAACCAGAGACCGCGCGACTGTGCCGGTCGTCACGGGCAGGGGGAACCCGCGACTCGTGATGCGAGGTATCGGCCGGCCAGGGCCTAGCGTCCGATCGCTATCGTCGCCTCATGCACGTGGGCGTCGACAGCTTCGTCTCCACCGTCACCGACCCGACCACCGGGCACGTGGTCGGACCGGTGGAGCGGATGGAGCACCTGCTCGAGGAGATCGAGCTGGCGGACCGCAGCGGGCTCTACTCGTTCGGGATCGGTGAGCACCACCGCAGCGAGTACTACGACTCCGCTCCTCCGGTCATCCTGGCGGCCGCCGCAGCCCGGACCGAGCGGATCCGTCTCGGCAGCGCGGTGGCGGTGCTGAGCGCGGTCGACCCCGTGCGCCTGTTCCAGCAGTTCGCGACCCTGGACCTGATCTCGAAGGGCCGGATCGACCTCGTCGTCGGCCGCGGCTCGTTCACCGAGGCGTTTCCCCTGTTCGGGCTCGACCTCGCCGACTACGACACGCTCTTCTCCGAGAAGCTCGAGCTGCTCCTGCAGATCCGCGACCAGGTCGAGGTCACCTGGTCCGGACGGCACCGGCCGCCCCTGGTTCGCCAGCGCGTCTACCCCCGCCCGGTCCAGGATCCGCTGCCGATCTGGGTCGGGGTGGGCGGCACGCCGGAGTCGTTCGTGCGCGCCGGCCTGCTCGGTCTGCCGCTGATGGTCGCGATCATCGGCGGCGAGCCTCGCCAGTTCGCCCCGCTCGTCGACCTCTACCGCCGCGCCGGCGCCGAGGCCGGGCACCCTCCGGAGCAGCTACGGGTGGGGTTGCACGTCTTCGGCTTCGTCGCCGAGAGCACGCCGGCGGCCGCGGACACGATCTACCCCGGCTGGCACGAGATGTTCACCAAGGTCTCCCGGGAGCGCGGCTTCTCGGCACCGACCCGACAGCAGTTCGACGCCACCTCCGGTCCGAACGGCGCGTTCTTCCTCGGCGACCCACAGACGGTCGCCGACAAGATCCGTCGGGTCTCCGACCAGCTCGGCGGCGTCGACCGGCTGTCGCTGCAGATGACGAACCCACGCCTCGCCCACGATGACCTGCTCCGTGGGATCGAGCTGCTCGGCACCGAGGTCGCCCCGCTCGTCGCCGACATCTGAGCAGCAGATGCCGGTGATGGGGGTCTGCTCGGTCGCGGTCTTCCCGAAGGGCGCCGGCAGCACCGAGAACTCCCTGCATCGGGCCCGACGGCGCGGCGTACCTCGGCGTGCTCCCGGGGTTGGTCGCGCTACGCGACGGCTCCTGACCCTGCCTACAGTGGTCCGATGACCGAGGTCATCGCAGGGGTGGAGATCCCCCAGACGGCAGCTGCGGCAGAGGCGACCCGGGCGATCCGGGGCTCCACGAGTCGGTTGATCTTCGACCACTCCCGACGGGTGTTCCTCTTCGGAGCGATCCACGCCCAGACGAGCGGCCGGGAGGTGGACCCGGAGCTGCTCTACCTCGCCGCGCTCTTCCACGACACCGGCCTGACGACGCCCTACTCCGACGAGGTGCAACGGTTCGAGGTCGACGGCGCCGACCACGCGCGGAAGTTCCTGCTGGACCGCGGGTACCCCACGCCCTCGGCCGACATCGTCTGGACGGCGATCGCGCTGCACACGACGCCGGGGATCCCTGACCGGCTGGGGCCGGAGATCGCCGCGACGGCGCGCGGCGTCCTGACGGACGCGGTGGGAGTGGGACTCGAGGATCTGGAGCCTGCCCAGGTCGACGAGGTCCTCGCGGCGCACCCGCGCGGCGACTTCAAGACCGAGTTCCTGCAGGCCTTCGTCGACGGACTCGCCCACCGCCCGGACACGACGTACGGCACCGTGAACGCGGACGTGCTCGAGCACTTCGTCCCCGGCTTCCACCGCACCAGAATGGTCGAGCGGATCACCAGCTCACCCTGGCCGACCTGAGGAGGAGGTGCCGCCGTGCAGGCCATCACCGTCCGAGACCCGGACGCCGGCGTCGCCGGCGTCACCCTGGCCGACCTGCCGTATCCCCATGCGGCCGAGAACGACGTGATCGTGCGGGTGCACGCCGCTGGGTTCACCCCCGGGGAGCTCGACTGGCCGTCCACCTGGACCGACCGGGCCGGCCGGGACCGGACCCCGAGCGTGCCCGGGCACGAGCTGTCGGGCGTCGTCGTCGAGCTCGGCTACGGGACGACCGGCCTCACCGTCGGGCAACGTGTGTTCGGCGTGACCGACTGGGCGCGTGACGGCTCCCTGGCCGAGTACGCCGCCGTGGAGGCTCGCAACCTCGCCCCGCTGCCTGCGGACGTCACGCACACTCTCGCCGCGGCGCTCCCGATCTCCGGACTGACCGCGTGGCAGGGCCTGTTCGACCACGGGCGGCTGCGAGTGGGCCAGACGGTGCTGGTGCACGGCGCGGCAGGCGGTGTCGGCTCGATCGCAGTCCAGCTCGCCCGAGAAGCGGGAGCGCGCGTGATCGGCACCGGCCGGGCAGCCGACCGGAAGCTGGCGCACGACCTCGGCGCCGAGACCTTCGTGGACCTGGGGGCCGAACCGCTGGAAGATGCCGGGGAGGTCGACCTGGCGTTCGACGTGATCGGCGGCGAGATCCTCGACCGCACCGCCCGGATGGTGCGCGCGGGCGGCACCCTGGTCTCCATCGCCGCGCCACCGACCGTGTCGCCCGACCACGGGACTGTCTTCTTCGTCGTGGAACCCGATCGTGATCGACTGGCCGACCTGGTTCAGCGGGTCCGCGACGGACGGTTGCGAGTGATCGTCGGAAGCGTCCTGCCGCTGTCGGAGGCCACGACCGCGTTCGCCCCCGAACGACGCACCTCCGGGAGGACGATCATCCGGGTCAGCTGACCGAGCCGGTCAGCGTCCCAAATCCCATCGACCTCCATCGTCACGACGTCGCCGGGGTCGAGGGGCGGCGGGGTCTGCTCGCCGCTCAGGAGCCGGTGCTGCTGGTCACCGGCGTCGCGCTCGTCGACTCCGCCGCGGAGGCCGACGCCGCACTGGCGCCGTTCCGCACCGGTTGTTCGTGGGCTTCCTCGACTGACGTGCGCGGCCGAGCTGGGCTACCGTGCATCGGGGGCACCTAGGGAGGGTCGGCGCCAGTGCTGTCGGACATCGAGATCGCCAACGCCGCCACGCTGCGCCCGATCACCGAGGTGGCGGCCGAGACGCTCGGGATCGCAGCGGAACACCTGGTGCCGTACGGGCACTTCAAGGCGAAGGTCGACCCCACCTACCTGGCGTCCCTCGCGGACCGGCCGCTCGGCCGGCTGGTCCTGGTGACCGCGCTGTCCCCGACCCCGCCCGGGGAGGGCAAGACGACCACGACGGTCGGCCTCACCGACGCGCTGCACGGGCTGGGCCGCCGCACGGTCGCCTGCCTCCGCGAGCCGTCGATGGGCCCGGTCTTCGGGATGAAGGGCGGCGCGGCCGGCGGCGGCTACAGCCAGGTGGTGCCGATGACCGACATCAACCTGCACTTCACCGGCGACTTCGCGGCGATCGCCGCGGCGAACAACCTGCTCGCGGCGCTGATCGACAACCACGTGCACCACGGCAACGAGCTCGACATCGACGTCCGGAGCGTGACCTGGAAGCGCGTGGTCGACATGAACGACCGCGCGCTCCGCGAGGTGGTCGTCGGCCTGGGCGGTCACGTGAACGGCTTCCCGCGGGAGGACGGCTTCGACATCGTGGTCGCCTCGGAGCTGATGGCGATCTTCTGCCTCACCGAGTCGTGGGCCGACCTGAAGCGCCGGATCGGCGACATCGTCATCGGCTACTCGCGGGCGACGAAGCCGATCACCGCCCGCGACCTCGGCGCTGCCGGCGCGATGGCGGCCGTGCTCCGAGACGCGCTGGCACCGAACCTGGTGCAGACGCTCGAGGGTGCGCCGGCGTTCGTGCACGGTGGCCCGTTCGCGAACATCGCGCACGGCTGCAGCTCGGTGATGGCCACGCGGTCCGCCCTGCGGCTGGCCGACCTCGTGATCACCGAGGCCGGGTTCGGGGCCGACCTCGGCGCGGAGAAGTTCGTCGACATCAAGTGCCGCAAGTCCGGCCTGCGGCCCGATGTCGCGGTGGTCGTGGCGACGGTACGAGCCATCAAGTACCACGGCGGTGTGGCCCTCGCCGACCTCGGCACCGAGGACCTGGGCGCCATCGAGGCCGGGATGGTGAACCTGCGCCGGCACCTGGACAACATCCGCGACGTGTACGGCATCCCTTGCCTCGTCGCGGTCAACCGGTTCCCGACAGACACGGATCTCGAGGTGGCGAAGGTCGTCGAGCTCGTGGAGGCGGCCGGGGTCAGCGCCTATCCGGCGACGCACTTCGCCGACGGCGGGGTGGGGGCACAAGACCTCGCGAAGGGCGTGCTGCAAGCACTCGACGAGCCGTCGCCGTACACGTTCTCCTTCACGTACGAGGACGACATGTCACTCACGTCGAAGGTCGAGGCCATCGCGACCCGGCTGTACGGCGCCGGGCAGGTGACCTGGGACGCCAAGGCGCGACGGCGGCTGCTCCGCATCGAGCGGGACGGGTACGGCACGTTGCCGGTGTGCGTGGCGAAGACGCAGTACTCGTTCTCGACCGACCCGACCCTGCTCGGTGCCCCCACCGGGCACGAGCTCCACGTCCGTGAGGTCCGGCTGTCCGCGGGAGCGGGCTTCGTCGTCGTGGTGTGCGGCGACATGATGACCATGCCCGGCCTACCCCGCGATCCCTCCGCGGCGCGGATCGATCTGGCCGACGACGGGACCATCCTCGGCCTGTCCTGAGGCCTCGGCCTGTCCTGGGGGCTTAGACCCAGCAGGTTCCGGTGTAGAGGAGGCCGGTGGTCGTCTGCAGGTAGTGCCCGGGCACGGCGACCTTGTCGAAGTTCGTCCAGTTGAAGCCGTCCCACCAGTACACCTCGTAGATCCAGAACACGCGGTCGTTGCGCGGCACGGTCCGCCCGTACATGTCGTACGAGTAGACGGTGTTGTCGGCCGGGGCGTAGAGCTGGGTCCAGTCGGTCCCGTTGTAGAACGGGCCCTGCATGAACCCGCTGTCGCCGACCCGGAAGTACGCCGGGCGGATCGCGATGTAGCCCGGGTTCGTGTGGTACGTCTTGAAGTAGACGTTGCCGAGGCGGACGGTCGTGAGCGCGATGCCGTCCGGTGCGCACACCGGTGAGTCGGAGGTGAAGTAGGTGTTGCCGCGCATCGCGCTGGCCGGGACTTCGGCGGCCGGCACCTTCTCGGCCCGGGCCGCGTTCCGGTCGGCGTCGTCGGGGGCGTTGGGCGGGTCGACCTCGTAGCCGAAGACGTTGAGGTGCGTCTCGCAGCTGTAGTGGTGCCGGTGCTCCCCGCTCTCGCCGGTGCAGAAGTCACGACCCTTGTCTCCGTAGAGCCGGTCCTTGTCACCGCTGCCCTCGATGACATCCGCGCCCGGCCCGCCGCAGACGAGGTCCCGGCCGTCCAGGGCTGCGATCGTGTCGGCGCCCCGGCCGGCCCAGATGACATCGCGGCCGTCGGTCCCGAGGAGCCGGTTGGCCTTCTTGTTGCCGACGATGGTCGCCCGGTGGCCATGGCAGAACTTCTTCCACTTTCCGTGCTGCGCCTTCGCCGTCGTGGTGGCGGCCGCGTCCGAGCCTTCGGGCGCGCCGGCAACGGGGGCCGTGAGCAGGGCCAGGCACAGGGCGACGGATGAGGTGACGACTGTGAGTCGTGCGATACGCGGCTGCATGGTCACATGCTGCGCAGCGTCGACGGGCCTGGCAGCGGTGTTGCCTGGCTACCTACCCATTCTGGATGATGGCGTTCCCGCGACGTGTCGCGCTGGGACGAGACCCCGAGAGCCCTACATTGCAGGAATGTCCGACATCCTGCTGGGCGTGCTCGCGATCGTTGCCGGCGGCACACTGCTCGTCGCTGGGCAGTTCGTGCTCCGGTTCGTGATCCCGATCTGGGGGTTCTTCGCAGGGTTCGCCTTCGGCGCCGGCATCGTCGCCGAGTTCGCCGACGAGCGCTTCCTCGGGACCGTGCTCGGTTGGGTGCTGGGCCTCGTCTTCGCGCTGATCTTCGCGCTCCTGGCGTACCTCTACTACTACGTCGCCATCGTCCTTGCCATGGGCGCGGCCGGCTTCGCGATCGGCTCGGGCATCATCCTCGCCTTCGGGATCACCTGGAACTGGGTGGCCGTCCTGGCAGGCCTGGCCGTCGGCCTCCTCCTTGGCCTCGTCTCGGCGTTCGCGAACGTGCCGATGCTGGTGCTGATCCTCATCGGTTCCGTCGCCGGTGCCGTCGCCGTGACCGGCGGCGTCATGCTGCTGGTGGGCTCGCTGAACTCCGACGAGTTCAGCACGGGCGACTTCACCGACAGCGTCTCGAACACGTTCGGCTGGTCCGCGCTTCTGCTGGTGCTCGCCATCGGCGGCATCGTGATCCAGATCAGGGAGAGGGCCGCGATGCGCCGGAGCATCCGGGAGACCTGGTACGTCGAGGAGGCCTAGCCACCGGCAGCGGCCGGCTCCTCGCGCACCGCGTCGAGTGCTGGCCTCAGTAGCGGAACCGGCCGACCAGCTCCTGCATCTCCGACGCCATCTCGGCCAGCTCGTCGGCGGCCTGGCTGGTGGTCGTCGCAGCCGCTGTCGTCTCCGACGCCGACCTGGCGACCCCGGAGATGTTCGTGGCGATGTCGCTCGACCCGTTGGCCGCCTCGGCGACGTTGCGACCCATCTCGTTGGTAGTGGCGGTCTGCTCCTCCACCGCGGCGGCGATCGTCGACTGGGTGTCGTTGATCTGCGAGATGACCCCGGAGATCTGGCTGATCGCAGCGACCGCGGCCGCGGTGTCGGCCTGAATCGCCTGGATGCGACGCTCGATGTCCTCGGTCGCCTTGCCCGTCTCCTGGGCCAGCTCCTTGACCTCGTTGGCCACCACGGCGAAGCCCTTGCCCGCCTCGCCGGCTCGCGCGGCCTCGATGGTCGCGTTCAGCGCCAGCAGGTTCGTCTGTTCCGCGATCGAGCTGATCACCTTGATCACGTTGCCGACCTGAGCCGAGGACTCGCCCAGCTTGGCCACGGCCTCGTTCGTGGACTCGGCGACCACCACGGCCTGCGCGGCGACACCGGCGGCGCTGGCAGCGTTCTCGGCGATCTCTCGGATCGACGCCGACATCTCCTCGGTGCCGGCGGCCACGGTCTGCACGTTGCGCGAGACCTGCACCGCGACGCTGGAGACCAGGTCGGCCTGGCCGGCGGACTCGTTGGCCGATCCGGTCAGTTGCGTCGACACCGACGACAGCTCGCCCGAGGACGTGGCCAGTGCCTGCGCGTTGCTCGCCAGCCCACTCATCGTCTCGCGCAACCGTCCCGTCGCCAGGTCGAGAGCCTGAGCCATCTGACCCACCTCGTCGTTCGAGGCGACGTCGGCGCGACCGGTCAGGTCGCCCTCCGCCAGCTTGGCCAGGACCTCGCTCACCCGCGCCAGTGGGCGGGTCAGGGAACGAGTGAGGATCGTCCCGAAGGCGATGAGCACCACGAGGCCCACCAGCCCGATGATCAGCAGGGTGCGGATCGCGGCAGCGCGCTCGTCCGCGATCGACGCCTCGGCGTCGGCCGCGTAGGCGGCGACGGCCTCACCGACTGCCGGCAGGTCGGCCTCGAGGAGGTCGAACGCCTGCTGGAAGTCGGGGTACGCGGCCCGTGCGGCGTCCGTGTCCTGGCCGGCAAGCTCGATGAGCTCCTGAGCGGAGGCGATGTAGGTCGTGGCGGACGGCGTGACGTCCTCGACCGCGCCTGCCGCGCCCTCCCCCAGCCCCGCGTCCTGGACGGCGGCGAGCAGGCTGAGGAGGTTGTCGGCGTGCTCGCCGAGATCAGTGACGGCGGCGTCGTACTCCTCGCCTTCGCCCGCGAGCATCGCGCGAAGCACATCGGCGCGGATCGCGTCGTGCATCATGTCGGCCTCCAGCGCCGATGCAGTCGCCGCGTTGGCGACGACCAGGGTCTCGGCGCCGTCTCCGGCGTCCTGCAGGTCACGGACCGCGACGACACCGAACACCCCGATGACCACGGTGGACGTGGCGATCAGCGCGATGATCCGCGAGCCGACCTTGCGGTCGGCGAGCCATCGGCCGACCGGATTGCCGGGCCTCCGAACGGGCGAGGTGGTGTTCATGGGCTTCCCTCTCGATCCACGCCGGGATCAGGGTTCGAGTCGTAGAGGGTCGATGTGACCCGGATTACGAATCGGCCGACTCGTGCCCGCCCTGAGGAAACCAGAAAGCCCGCACTGTGTAAGTGCGGGCTCTCCCGTGTGAACTGCTGCGCGCCTGTAGGGATTCGAACCCCAAACCTTCTGATCCGTAGTCAGATGCTCTATCCGTTGAGCTACAGGCGCTCGTCGCCCACCACTGGTGAACGACTGGACGAGGATAGCCGACCCCGCCGGAGTTGCCGAAATCAGGGCCAGCGCCCACCACCGACCGGTCCGGGGCACCCGGGGCCTCGATCGACCGCCTCCTTGGGTCTTGAAAAGGCCGAAGATCTGCACCTCAAAGAGCGAGTTTCCCGCTCAAAACAAGGGATGTGACGCGTCCCACGGTCCATTGATCGATCCAATGTGGCGCCGCCAGAATCCGAGGGTACTGTCGCCCCACCCACGGGGTCGGGGCACCGCTCCGGCACCGTCTCCGGGGGGACCTCCAGTCGCCGACAACGACGCCGGGCGATCCGCGAAGCCGCGAGAAGGAACAACGATGACCGCCGACACTCAGGCAGCCACCACCTCCGCCAGCCACCCGACCACCCACCAGGGCATCCTCGACTTCGTCAACGAGGTCGCCGCGATGACTCAGCCCGAGCGCATCTACTGGTGCACCGGCTCCGACGAGGAGTGGACCGAGCTCACCGAGGCCCTGGTGTCGACCGGCACCTTCACCCAGCTCAACCCGGCGATCAAGCCCAACTCCTTCTACGCCGCCAGCGACCCGATCGACGTCGCGCGGGTCGAGGACCGCACCTACATCTGCTCGGTCGAACGAGCGCGACGCGGGCCCGACGAACAACTGGATGGACCCCGAGCAGATGAAGACCCTCATGCGGGGTCTGTACGACGGCTGCATGCGCGGCCGGACGATGTACGTCATCCCGTTCGTGATGGGCCACCTCGACGCCGAGAAGCCGATGTTCGGCATCGAGCTCACCGACTCGGCGTACGTCACCGCGTCGATGCGGGTGATGGCGCGGATGGGCACCCACGTGCTCGACCGGATGACCGAGCTGAACGCCGACTTCGTCCCCGCCCTGCACTCCGTCGGGCACCCGCTCGAGCCGGGCCAGGCCGACGTGAAGTGGCCGTGCAACGACACCAAGTACATCGTGCAGTTCCCCGAGGAGCGCGCGATCTGGTCCTACGGCTCCGGCTACGGCGGCAACGCGCTGCTCGGCAAGAAGTGCTACGCGCTGCGCATCGCCTCGGTGATGGCGCGCGACGAGGGCTGGCTCGCCGAGCACATGCTGATCCTCAAGCTCACCTCGCCGCAGAACGTCGTGAAGTACATCGCCGCGGCGTTCCCGTCGGCGTGCGGCAAGACCAACCTGGCCATGCTCCAGCCCACGATCCCGGGCTGGAAGGTCGAGACCCTCGGCGACGACATCGCCTGGATGCGCGTCGGCGACGACGGCCGGCTGTGGGCGGTCAACCCGGAGTACGGCTTCTTCGGCGTCGCGCCCGGCACCAACGAGCACACCAACCCGAACGCCATGCGCACCATCAACAAGGGCAACTCGGTGTTCACCAACGTCGCGCTCACCGAGGACGGCGACATCTGGTGGGAGGGCCTGGAGAACCCGCCGGCCAAGGCGACCTCCTGGAAGGGCGAGCCCTGGACCCCCGAGTCCGAGGAGCTCTCCAGCCACGCGAACTCCCGCTACTGCACGCCGATCAAGCAGTGCGACATCCTCGCGGCCGAGTACGACGACCCGCGCGGCGTCCCGATCGACGCGATCCTCTTCGGCGGCCGTCGCAAGACCACCGTGCCGCTGGTCTTCGAGGCCCGCGACTGGACGCACGGCACCTTCCTCGGCGCCACCCTCTCCTCGGAGACCACCGCGGCCGCGGTCGGCGCGGTCGGCGTCGTGCGCCGCGACCCGATGGCGATGCTGCCGTTCATCGGCTACAACGCCGGCGACTACTTCAACCACTGGATCTCGGTCGGCAAGGACAACGACGCCGCGAAGCTGCCGCGCATCTTCTACGTCAACTGGTTCCGCCGCGACGACGAGGGCGGCTTCCTCTGGCCGGGCTTCGGCGAGAACAGCCGGGTGCTCAAGTGGGTCGTCGAGCGGATCGAGGGCCAGGCCGCCGCGGTCGAGACCCCGATCGGCCACGTGCCGACCCCGGAGTCCCTCGACACCGACGGCCTGGACATGACCCCGGAGGCGCTCGAGGCCGCACTCGCCGTCGACGTCGACGAGTGGAAGGCCGAGCTCCCGCAGATCCAGGAGTGGTTCGACAAGTTCGGCGACGACCTGCCGGCGGTGCTCTGGACCGAGCTCGACGGACTCCGCGCCCGACTGGGTGGCTGAGACCCTGTTTTAACCAAGGAGGGCCCCGTCCGCGTGGACGGGGCCCTACTTGTTGGTGCGCTGTGGAATCATCAGCCTCAGAGGTTCGGCACGAACGGGGGCTCGGGTCGAGAGGGGGAGGGCTGCGTGGAGACGCGACGGTCCGGAGGACCGTGCCCTGTTCGAGTCCGCGAGCACCCAGCTCTACGAGGAGATCGTGGGCTCCGGTGGGATCGTGGCCGGCGAGCCGCGCCTCGAGGCCGGCGGCGAGCTCCACGACGCCCTCGAGCAGCTGCGCCGGCTCGGCCTGGTCCGGCTCGACCCCGACCACCGACACCTGGGTCGCCGAGGACCCCGGCCTCGTCCACGCCCGGGTCGTCACCCCGCTGAGCCAGCAGGGCACCGAGCTCCTGCAGGAGTCCGCCCGCTGGGCCCAGGCCGTTCACGGCGCTCACCCAGACCTGGCGCCGCGCGCCCAACACCTCCGAGCGCGGCCCGTTCCGCTACCTGCACGGCGCGGACGAGATCAACGCGTTCCTCCAGACACCATCGTCCCCGAGGCCGAGGAGGAGGTGCTGACGGCCCAGCCCCAGACCGGGCGACGCGACCGGCGAGGAACTGAGCGAGGCACTGGCGCCCGTGCTCGAGGTCGAGCGAGCCCTGCTCGAGCGCGGGGTCCGGATCCTCACGCTCTACCAGCACAGCGCCCGGCGCAGCACCGCCACCCGCGCCTACGTCACCGCGCTCAGCCCGCTCGGGCGCCGAGACCCGGACCCAGGACGAGTTCTTCAACCGGATGATCGTCGTCGACCGGCGGACCGCCGTGATCCCGTCGCCGACGGGACGTCGGCACCGCGCTCGCGATCCGCGAGCCCACGATCGTGGGCTACCTGGTCGACGTGTTCATGCGCTCCTGGGAGCGGGCCCGGCCGTTCACCAGCCAGGAGGCCTCGGTGGTCAAGGGCATCGCCGAGGAGCAGCGGGCGATGACGATGCGGATGCTGATCGAGGGCCACTCCGACCCGGTCTCGGCCAAGCGGCTCGGGGTCAGCCCGCGCACCTACGCCGGCTACGTCGCCGACCTCAAGGAGGACTTCGAGGCGGAGACCCGGTTCCAGCTCGGCTACACGCTCGGCCGGCTGGGCATCTCGGGCACGGAAAGCGCCGAGCCGCCGACCGAGGACTGAATACACACGAGGACAGCGACCGAGATGGTCACTGTCCTCGTGGGGATCGAGCCGGGCCTGGGGGTGGCGCTGGGACCGGACAAGGTGGGGGTGAGTCGGGTCCCCGGCTCAATCGAGCGTGGTCTGCGTCAGCGCGCCGTACGCGGCCCCAGCACGTGTCGGCGTGCGCCGGGGCTGCGATCCCGACCAAGGCCGACGCTCAGCGTCGCGGTGAGAACGCGCGATGGCAACTTTACGAGCAATGTTCATGGTTCCCTCTCCACCTTTTGTCATCGGATCCCACGGAAGACCCGGTACGACCAGTGTCGTCGGTGAAGTGCCCTATCCACGAACGGAACGGTGCCTCAGAAATGTGCATTGCACATTTCTGCAGCAACCTGCAGTCGGCGGACCCACCCCGAGCGGGTCAACGCCGACCACCTTTTGTACCCCAAATCCTTCGGCAGTAACAGCGACTCTCTGAAGATTCGCACACGTTGTCAACAACCCACGGAAATCGGGCTGCTTCTGTCCGTAATTGGTCTCGGAGCCCAAATGCGAGCGAAGCCCCGCCCGGGTGTCCCCGGGCGGGGCTTCGACACTGCGGAGGCGGAGGGATTTGAACCCTCGATGGAGTTTTAGCTCCAAACCCGCTTAGCAGGCGGGCGCCATAGACCGGACTAGGCGACGCCTCCCGACAGCCAGCACAGGCTACAAGGAGGGCGCCAGGAGTGACCAATCAGGTGCGCCCCGGTGCACTCAGAGCGGACGTACGCCCTGGCCGCGCTGCAGGTGCGCCAGCAGGTCGCGCACGAAGTCCTCGCGGTCGGCGGCCAGCGCCTGCACCGGGATCGTCGTGGTCCGGTCCGCCCTTGAGCCGCAGCAGCACCACCGGGTCTCCGGCCGCGGCGGTCGTGGTGACCGCCTCCTCGACCTCGGTCCAGCCGGCGGCGGTGACGCCGACGCCGCGGATCAGCCGGACCCGGTAGCCGTCCGGGCCGAGCCGGACGACGGCGACCCGCTGGGTCACGACGTACCCACCGCCGACGACCACGGCAACACCGAGGACGGCGACGGCCAGCAGCAGCCCGGCGGGCAGCTCGAACAGGCCGACGGCCACGGTCGTGAGGAAGACCAGCACCGCGACCACGACCAGCAGGCCGCCGACGACCCGGACGCCGACAGCCGGCGCGAGTCGATAGTCGGACACCGGGAGATCGTCAGGCGGGGCGGTCACGAACTGATTGAACAAGACACCGGAATTGGTCGGGTCACCGGGGTTGTGGGTGGGCCTGCTCGGGGTGACACTCGAAGTCCCCCCACCGCTCCGGGCCACCGGGAGGCACCATGACTGTCACCACCATCACCGGGATGACGGCCGCGATGCAGGGCCTGCACGAGGCACTCGAACGGCCCCCGGCTGCCCGGGGCATCTCTCGGCACCTGGCGCTGGGCGGTCCGGCAGCGGATGGCCGCCGTACGCGACGCTCTCGTCGCCGAGGCCGGCAGCCCCGACGAGGGCTGGCTGGCCGCCCGCAACGGCACCCTGCTCCGCGAGCGCACGCGCCTGCTCGGCCGGCTCAGCGTGCTCGGCCCCCTGGTCCTGGAGAGCCCGGACGTCGAGGGCGTCCGCACCGAGCTGCTCCGGCTGCTCGTCGACATCTCCCACCACGTGCAGCGGGTCCACGACCTCGCGTACGACGAGGTCGAGCTGGAGCTGGGCGGCTCGGAGTAGGCACCGGCGAGCCGGCTCGGCACGAGGGCGGCGGGATTCGAACCCGCGGTAGGTCTGCCCTACGACCGCTTTCAAGGCGGTTCCGATCGGCCACTCCGGCACCCCTCCATGTCCGGCCGCTGGCCGGAGCACCGCCTGAGTGTAGGTGGGGCAGCGACTACAGAAGGATCTCCACCAGCACGTCGCCCTCCTGGACGACGTCGCCGGGCGCGACCTTGACCGCGCGCACGGTGCCGGGCCGCCTCGAGCAGCACCGGGATCTCCATCTTCATCGACTCCAGCAGCACCACGGTGTCGCCGGCCTCGACCTTGTCGCCGGGTGCGACGGCCACGCTCATCACGTTGGCGACCATCTCCGCGACGATCTCGATCACTTGTTCTCGGGCCACGCAGCGAACCTAGCCGTTACCCGTCCGTACCCGGGAACCCGGCGCTCGGAGCGGCTCAGAGCAGCGCGCGGGTCCGGGTCGGCTCGGGGCGCAGCGCCCCCGCCTCCTCGGCCCGGCGGCCCCGACGCCCCGGCTGGCCGGTGAGCGCGATGTCGAGGCGGATCACGATGAACCCGACGACCAGGCCGACCACGACGCCGTACAGCACCGACAGCCCGCTCTCGCGCAGCGTGACCGACGGGTTGACCAGGGAGTTCGCGATCCGGGTCGTCGCGGTCACGCCGAAGGCGCACACCCACCAGCCCTGCCGGCGCCGGGCGCGCATGTGGACGCCCCAGGCGAGCGCGGGGATGCCGAGGCCGAACACCAGCGGCCGCGGGAACGCGCCCAGGTTCTCGCGGCTCCAGACGACGGCGTCCAGCAGGTTCGAGACCAGCGCGGGAGTGCCGTAGCGGCGGAGCAGCTCGGCGTAGGCGAGGGTCAGCGCGAGCACGCACGGTGCCGATCAGCACGATCACGACGCCGCGGCGGCCCAGGCCGTGCAGGCCGGCGCCGAGCCGGTAGACGATCGCGAAGATCGTCAGCATGGCCAGGCCGAGGGTGACGTACTCGAAGCGCGCGACGGTCACGACCGGCTCGAAGCCGATCGTCGCCAGCGCACCGATCGCGGCGATCACCACGGCGATCACCACCTCGCGCACGACCTGGAGGAAGCGCACCGCCGGCACCGTCGCCATCACCGCGAGCACCGCCGAGACGACGCAGGTCAGGACGGCGGCTCCGGTGCGCAGCGCGTCGTCGTCGCTCAGCACGACGACCACGCCCAGTACGAGCGCCAGGAGGCCGACGACGACCGGCCGGCCGCCGGTCCGCGCGGCGAGCGCCCAGGAGTACGCCGTCGCGATCGGCGACCGAGCCCGCACCGCACAGCCAGGCCGGGCCGAGCTCGGCGACGCAGGTGACCAGGACACCGAGGCCCGCGAGCACGACGACGACCACGAGCACGACCGGCACGCGGGAGCCGGCGAGGCGCTCCCAGCGGGTGCGCATGCCGTTCGCGGCCCGAGTCCGCCGCGTGGCCGGTCGCTCGGCACGACGACGTGGAGCGGACCTGGACACGAGAGGTCAGGTTACAGACGCCGGTTCGCCAGCGAGGGGTTGGTCCTGCGTGCTGTGTCGAGGCTCTCGCGATCCAGCGTCGCGGTGAGGACGGCGGCTTCCTCACCGGCCTCGGCGAGCACGTCGCCGAGCGGGTCCACGACCAGCGAGTGGCCCGAGTAGCGGGGGCCGGGCTGGCGCGGCCGCGACCACGAACACGGTGTTCTCGACGGCCCGGGCCCGGACCAGGGTGCGCCAGTGGTCGACCTTGCGCGGACCGGCCACCCAGGCGGCCGGGACCACCAGCACCTCGGCGCCCCGGTCGACCAGGGCGCGGGCCAGCTCCGGGAACCGCAGGTCGTAGCAGGTCATCAGCCCGACGGCGAACCCCCCGACGTCGACGACGACGGGCTCGGTCGGGCCGGCGGTGAGCCGGTCCGACTCCCGGTAGCCGAAGGAGTCGTACAGGTGGATCTTGCGGTACGACGCCTCAGCGGCACCCCGGACGACCAGGGTGTTGAAGGGGCGCTCGGGGTCCGCGCTGGTCTCGAACATCCCGGCGACCACGGTCGCGCCCCGGTCGGCGGCGACCCGGCCCACCTCGGTCGCGAACGGACCGTCGACCGGCTCGGCGTACGGACTGACGTCGGACCCGGCCTCGCCGAAGTCCCGCGCGAACGCCTCGGGGAAGACCACGAGGTCGGCGTCGCGCGGCGCGAGCCCGTCGAGCAGGCCGCGGTTCGCCTCGGGTTCGAGCCCGGAGGCGTGCTGGACGAGGGCGACGTGCAGGCTGGCCACCCTGCGAGACTGCCACACATGACCTTCGCCGCGATCGTGCTTGCGGGAGGTCGGGCGGTGCGGCTCGACGGCGCCGACAAGGCGTCCGTGGAGCACCTCGGCCGCACCCTGCTCGAGCACGCGCTCGACGCGCTGCTCGACGCGGACGAGGTCGTGGTCGTCGGCGATCCGGTGCCGACCACCCGGCCGGTGACCTTCACCCGGGAGAACCCGCGCTACGGCGGCCCGGTGGCCGCCCTGCTCACCGGGCGGGACGCGCTGGTGCGAGCGCCCCGGACCGTGGGCGTGCTCGCCGTCGACATGCCCCGGGTGACGTCGTGGACGTTCCGCCGGCTGCACGAGGCGGCAGTCGGCCACGACGGCGCCTTCCTCACCGACGCGTCGGGCCGACGGCAGCTCGCGGGCGTGCTGGACGCAGCGCGGCTCGACGAGATCCGGCCCGACCACGAGGGGCAGCACGGGATGCCGATGCACCGGCTGCTCGCCGGTCTGGACCTGGTCGACGTCGGGCCGGAGGGCGACGAAGGACGCGACGTCGACACCTGGGAGGACCTGCGCGACCTGTCCGCCGACACGTGATCAAAACGTTCGGGGGGTTGCGGACAGACTCGGGGAGGGGAAATCTGGATCTCGTGAACCTCCACGACTGGATCGACGAGCTCAGCGACGTCCTCGAGGTCGACACCGAGCTGGACGAGGCACTGATCCTCGACCTGGCTCGTACGGCGGCGCACAGCGTCGCCCGGCCGGCGGCACCGATCACGACCTACCTGCTGGGATTCGCCGCGGGTGCGCAGGACGCCGACCCCGAGATGATCGAGGCCCTGGCCGCGAAGGTGCAGCGACTGGCCGACGGGTGGGACAAGCCGGCCAACGCCCCGGACCCGGACGACATCAACGACCCCGTCCCCGACGACAGCACGGTCGACCACACCGCCGACGTGTTCGAGGAGATCTGAGTCCCGCCTAGGCTTCGGCCATGCGTGCCGTGATCGCCGACGAGGCCGGCGGCCCCGAGGTCCTGTCCGTTGCCGAGCTGCCCGACCCCGAGCCGGGTCCGGGCGAGGTGGTGCTCCAGGTCGCCGCCGCGGGGCTGAACCGCGCCGACCTGCTGCAGCGACAGGGGTTCTACCCACCGCCGCCCGGCGCGTCCGACGTCATCGGGATGGAGTGCAGCGGCACCGTCGCGGCGCTCGGCGAGGGCGTCACCGGCTGGGCCGTCGGCGACCAGGTCTGCGCGCTGCTCGCCGGTGGCGGGTACGC
This sequence comes from uncultured Actinomycetota bacterium, assembly GCA_963716655.1. Lineage (GTDB taxonomy): Bacteria > Actinomycetota > Actinomycetes > Propionibacteriales > Nocardioidaceae > Nocardioides. Next base: position 742,584 of record CAVQTV010000004.1, read on the forward strand.
CGAGCAGGTCGCCGTACCGGCCGGCCAGCTGCTGCCGGTGCCCGACGGGGTCGACCTGGTCACCGCGGCCGCGCTGCCCGAGGTCGCGGCCACCGTGTGGTCGAACGTGTTCATGGTCGCCGGGCTCAAGCCGCAGGAGACGTTCCTGGTGCACGGCGGCGCCGGCGGGATCGGGACGTTCGCGATCCAGCTCGCGCACCAGCTCGGCGCGCGGGTGCTGACCACCGCCGGGTCGGCGGAGAAGCGCGCGATCTGCACGGCGCTGGGCGCCGACGTGACCATCGACTACCGCGAGCAGGACTTCGTCGAGGTCGTGCGCGAGTCGACCGACGGTCACGGCGCCGACGTGATCCTGGACAACATGGGGGCGTCGTACCTCGGCCGGAACGTCGACGCGCTCGCCACCGAGGGCCGGCTGGTCATCATCGGGATGCAGGGCGGCACCCGCGCCGAGCTCGACATCAACGCGCTGCTGCGCAAGCGCGGCGCGATCATCGCCACCACGCTGCGGTCGCGGCCGTCCGCCGAGAAGGCCGCGATCTGCGCCTCGGTGGTCGAGCACGTCTGGCCGCTGGTCGCCGAGGGCCTGGTCCAGCCGGTCGTGCACGGCACGATGCCGCTGGCCGAGGCGGCCGCCGCGCACACGCTGATGGAGAGCGGCGCGCACAGCGGAAAGATCCTGCTGACCATCTGATGTCGGGGTGATGTGGGGCCGATCGCTAACGTAGCCCCATGAGCGAGCAGGAGCAGAAGGTGGTCGTGATCGGCCCGGACGGCCAGCCGATGGGCGAAGTCCCCGCCTCGGCGTTCGAGGCCCCGACCGGCGACGCCGACGGCGACGAGCCCTCGATCACCGACATGGTCGAGCAGCCGGCCAAGGTGATGCGGATCGGCAGCATGATCCGGCAGCTCCTCGAGGAGGTCCGCTCCGCGCCGCTCGACGACGCCAGCCGCAACCGGCTCAAGGAGATCCACCGGGCGTCGATCAAGGAGCTCGAGGAGGGTCTGGCGCCGGAGCTGGTCGAGGAGCTCGAGCGGCTGTCGCTCCCGTTCACCGAGGACGCGACGCCGTCCGACGCGCGAGCTGCGGATCGCCCAGGCCCAGCTGGTCGGCTGGCTCGAGGGCCTGTTCCACGGCATCCAGACCGCGATCTACGCCCAGCAGATGGCCGCCCGGGCGCAGTTCGAGCAGATCCGTCGCGGCCTTCCTCCGGGTGCAGCGGCGCCCGGGCAGCAGCAGCCGGCACCCGAGCCCGGCCAGCCCGGCGACGGGCGGGATGTACCTCTAAGTCTTACGCGCGGCCGATCGCGGCCACCAGCACCAGGCCGAGCAGCCCGACGATCACCAGCGCGAGACCGGGTGCGACCAGTCGCTCGATGCTCGTCGCCTCCTCGGCGACCATCGTGAACGTCGCCTCGACCGGCTCCGGCGGCACCGGCGAGGTCGGGGGGCCGAGCAGGTCGGCGACCCGGGTGATCCGGGCGTCGGTCGCCGGAGCCGTGCCGCTGTCGGCCATCGTCGTGAGCTGGTCGCCGTTGCGCGGTCACGAAGATCACGTAGACCTCGTCGGCGCGCAGGTCCGGGAGCCCGCAGGCCTTGGGCCGCAGCGGCGTCGAGACCGTCGCCTGCTCCCCGACGTCGCCCTTGTAGATGTCGTCGACGGCGACGGCGTACGTGACGTCGGCGGCGTGCTCGGTCCGGTCGACGATGGTGCCGACGAAGACCGCGTCGGCGCTCATCGTCTGCTCGTCCAGGGGCATGGGCTTCGGGCACGGGGCGGCAGACGCGGGCGCTCCGGTCGCCACGACTGCACTGCAGACGAGCAGCACGGTGGCGAGAAGTCGGCGGATCAACACGGCGCCCATCTCAACAGATCACAGCCCGAAGACACCAGCCAGCACCCGCGCGACGCCGTCGTCGTCGTGGCCGGGGGCGACGTGGTCGGCGGCCGCGGTGACGGTCGGGTGGGCGTCGGCCATCGCGTACGACGTGCCGGCCCAGCCGAGCATCGGCAGGTCGTTGGGCATGTCCCCGAACGCGATCACGTCGGCCGCGTCGATGCCGAGGTCGGCGCACAGCAGCGCCAGCGTCGAGGCCTTGGTGACGCCGGGCGCGCTGATCTCCAGCAGCGACGTCGTCGAGGACCAGGTGATCACCAGCCGGCCCTGCACCACCTGCTCGGCCGCGTCCCAGAACTCCTGTGGCGCGAGCTCCTCGTGCCGCGCGAGCAGCTTGAGCGCCGGACCGTCGAACAGCTCGCCGACCGGTCCCCGGCGGGCGCCGTCCGGGACCGGGTGCCGCTCCAGGAACTCCGGCTCCAGGCCGATCCCGGCCAGCGTCTCGACCGCGAAGACGGTGCCGGGCAGCGCCTCGCGCATCAGCTCGCACACCGCGAGCCCGAGCTCGGGCTCGATCGGCCGCTCCAGGTGCGGCCGGTGCCCCGCGACGTCCCACACCAGGGCGCCGTTGCTGACGACGGCGAGGCCGTGCGACCCGACGTGCTCGAAGACCTCCTCGGTCCAGCGCAGCGGCCGGCCGGTCACGAACACCACCGGCACCCCGAGCGCCTCGACCGCGGCGAGCACCTCGGCGGTGTACGCCGACACGCTGCCGTCGCTGCGGACCAGGGTGCCGTCCAGGTCGGTCGCGACCAGCCTCGGTTTCGAGGCTCGCTGCGCTCGCACCTCAACCACCGAGATTTCCGATAGGTCGGCCCATGACCAGCTCGCCGTCCTCGTTGCTGCCGCGCAGCTCGGTGAACCCGCACTTGGCGAGCACCCGGATGCTGGCCGCGTTGGTGGGCTCGACGCTCGCGCGGATCCGGACGCCGGCGCGGTCGGTCTCGACCAGCACCGCCCGGAGCGCCTCGGTGGCGAAGCCCCAGCCCCGAGCCTCGTCGACGAGCCCGTAGCCGACCTCGGTCTCGGGGACGCCGTCGGCCGCGGGCTCGGGCGGGCCGAAGAAGCCGATCGAGCCCAGCGCGGTCCCCCCGCGCACGATGTGGCGCGGCGCCCAGGGATCGCCGGCGCGGTACATCGTCGCGGCGTCCCGGTCGTCCTGGCGCGGGTAGTCGCGGTGCCAGCCCTCGCGGTGCCGGCCGGCCTGGATGTCCGCGGCCTCGCCGGGCGTCCACAGCGGCAGCCGGAGCCGTTCGCTCGTGATCGGATCCGGAGGTCGGGGAAGGCTCACGGGAACCAGCGTGCGGAGCTCGGTGGCCAGGCCGTCGTCGTACACGCTGCCGGTGACGTCGTCCGCGGCGGCGAGGACCTCCTCGATCGCCTGCCCCATCGCCACCCCGCGGTGCGCCCACTCGAACATCTCGAGGTCGTTGCGGCCGTCGCCGACCGCGAGCGCGTCGGCGGCGGTGAGGCCGAGGGCGTCGGCGACGTGCTGGAGGCCGGACGCCTTGGAGACGCCGACCGGCGCGAGGTCGAGCCAGGCGGTCCAGCCGACCACGTAGTTGGTGCCGTGCAGGCCGAGCTCCTCGGCCAGCGCGACGAACTCGTCGGCGGTGGACTCCGGGTCACGGATGATCACGCGGCTGACCTCGGCGGCGAGCAGGTCGTCGACCTCGGTGAGGATCATGTCGCCGGAGAGCTCGCCCTCCGGGAAGTGCGAGTTCACCCGGTAGCCGACGCCGCGCTCCTCGACCGCGACCAGCGCGCTCGGGTGCCGGGCGAGGATCGCCTCGACCGCGGGCCGAGCGTCGAACTTCTCCTCGTGGACGACCTCGAGCGGCGGGTAGCGGAACACGACGGCGCCGTTCGAGGCGACGATCCAGAGTCGCTCCCGGTCGGTGGCGTGCAGTCCGAGCATGTCGGCGACCCCGGTCATGCCGTGCGGCGACCGGCCGCTGGCGAGGACGACGTGCGCCCCGGCGTCGAGGGCGCTCTGCACGGCGGCGTGCACCGCAGGCGAGATCTCCTCGTGGGTCATGCCGGCGCCCTCGACCCACTTGAGCAGGGTGCCGTCGATGTCGAGCGCGACCAGCCGCGGCGTCCAGTCCGTCACTGAACGACCGGCTCCAGGACCTCGCGCCCACCCAGCCAGGGCTGGAGCGCCTTCGGCACCCGGACGGACCCGTCGGCCTGCTGGTGCGTCTCGAGGATCGCGACGATGGTCCGGGTCGAGGCGCAGAGCGTGCCGTTGAGGGTGGCGATCGGCTTCACCACGTCCCCGAACCGGCCCCGCGTGTCGAGGCGCCGGGTCTGGAACTCGGTGCAGTTCGAGGTCGAGGTCAGCTCGCGGTACTTGCCCTGGGTCGGGATCCACGCCTCGCAGTCGAACTTCCGGATCGCCGACAGCCCGAGGTCGCCGGCCGCGGTGTCGATGACCTGGTAGGCGAGCTCGAGCTTGTCGAGGAACGTCTTCTCGATCTCCAGCAGCCGCTGGTGCTCGGCGTACGACTCCTCGAGGGTCGTGTAGACGAACATCTCGACCTTGTCGAACCAGTGCACCCGGATGATGCCCTTGGTGTCCTTGCCGTGCGAGCCGGCCTCCTTGCGGAAGCAGGGGCTGAACGCGGCGTAGCGCAGCGGCAGCTTGGCGCCGTCGAGGATCTCGTCGGAGTGGTACGCCGCCATCGGCACCTCGGAGGTCCCGACGAGGTACATGTCCTGGCCCTCGATCCGGTACACGTCGTCGGCCGCCTGGCCGAGGAAGCCGGTGCCGTCCATCGCGCGCGGCTTGACCATCGACGGCGCGATCACCTGGGTGAAGCCGTGCTCGCGGGCGGTCTCGTTGGCCAGGTTGATCAGCGCGAACTCGAGCTCGGCGCCGACGCCGGTGAGGAAGTAGAAGCGCGAGCCCGACACCTTGGCGCCGCGCTCGATGTCGATCGCGCCGAGGATCTTGCCGAGCTCGATGTGGTCGCGCGGCTCGAAGTCGAACTCGGCCGGGGTCCCGACCGTCTCGATCACCCGGAAGTTCTCCTCCCCACCGGCCGGCGCCTCGTCGGCGGCGAGGTTGGGGATCGACATCAGCGCCGACTGCCACTCCTCCTCGGCGACGGTCTGCGCGGCCTCGGCCTCCTTCACCTCGGCGGCCAGCGTCTTCGTCTGGGCGAGCAGCGCCTGCTTCTCGTCGCCCTGCGCCTGAGGTATCAGCTTGCCGAGCTGCTTCTGCTCGGCGCGCTTGGCCTCGAACGCGCCGATCGCCGTACGGCGGGCCGCGTCGGCGGCGAGCGCCCGGTCCACGACCTCGTCGGACAGCCCCCGCTTGGCCTGGGCGGCGCGCACACGGTCGGGGTCGTCTCGGAGGATGCGCGGGTCGATCATGCAGCAAGGCTATCCGGGGCGACGTCGACGACGCTCCCGAGATACGCGCCCGGCATACTTCCCCCCATGCTCGACCGATCGCGGACCGTCCTCCTGGGCTGGGCCATCGCCTGTTTCGGGCTCTGCGCGGTGCTGGCGATCGGTATCTCCGCCGAGTGGGCCTGGCTGGTCGACCTCGACGACCGGGGTCAGTCAGCGCAGGCCTGGGCGACCGACATCGACTGGCTGCACGACGCGCTGCGGTGGGTGGAGATCGCGTTCGGCACGGTCGCGATGACGATCTACACGATCGTCCTGAGCGCGCTGCTCTTCCGGCGGCACCGGCGGGCGGCGTTCTTCACCGCCGGCGTGATGCTCGCGACCTCGCTGTCGACGACGGCGATCAAGGCGCTGACCGCCCGGGACCGGCCGCCGTGGCAGAGCACCGACGCACTGCTGCAGCAACGGCGCCTACCCGTCCGGCCACGCCTCGGCGATCGCCGCGCTCGGCGGGATCGTGATCATCCTGGTGTCGATGCTGGTCCGCCGGGCCAACCTCCGGCGCCTGGCGTACGTCGTCGTGGTGCTGCTCGTGGTGCTGGTCTGCCTCGACCGGGTGCTGCTCGGCCGCCACTACCCCTCCGACGTGATCGGCGGGGTGCTGCTCGGCATCGGCATGGTGCTGCTCGGCATCGCGGTCTACAACCCGTTGCCGCGCAGCCACGCCGCCAGCATCGAGCCGCTGCCCGAGGTGTACTTCTCCGAGCGCAAGCTCGCGGTCGTCCTCAACCCGATCAAGGTCGAGGACGTCGGCCAGTTCGAGGCGATCGTGAACGCGATGGCCCTCGAGTCCGGCTGGTCGACGCCGTCCTGGCACTACACGACGATCGAGGACCCCGGCACCGGCATGGCCGCCGCCGCCTCGGTCGCGGGCGCGAACCTGGTGCTGGTGTGCGGTGGCGACGGCACCGTCCGCGAGGTCTGTGCCGAGCTCGCCGGCACCGGCATCCCGGTCGGCATCATCCCGGCCGGCACCGGCAACCTGCTGGCCCGCAACCTGGACATCCCGCTCTACCTGCGCGCCGCGATCGACGTCGCCCTCACCGGCCAGGACCGCGCCATCGACCTGGTCGAGGTGTCCGGCGACGGCTTCGAGGACACCCACTTCATGGTGATGGCCGGCATGGGCTTCGACGCCGCGATCATGGAGGGCGTCAACGAGGACATCAAGAAGCGGGTCGGCTGGCTGGCCTACGTGCTGTCCGGCATGAAGTCGCTGATGTTCCCCGCGGTCCGGATCGAGGTCTCCGTCGACGGCGGCGACTTCACCAAGCACCGGGCCCGCACGGTCGTGGTCGGCAACGTCGGCTTCCTCCAGGCCGGCATGCCGCTGCTCCCCGACGCCGCGATCGACGACGGCGTCCTCGACGTGGTGCTGCTGCACCCGCGGAAGTTCCTGTCCTGGGTGCCGCTCGCCTACCGGGTGCTCGCCCGGCGCCCGCAGACCGACGACCTGGTCAACCGGATGACCGGCCACACGATCGTCGTCCGCGCCGCCACCGAGACCCCGCGCCAGCTCGACGGCGACTCCATCGGCCCCGGCAAGGAGCTGCGGATGAACTGCGTCCACGGCCGGCTGCTGGTCCGCGTCCCGCGCTGAGGTCAGTCGTCGCCCAGCCACCGTCAGGTTTGAGTCAACGGCGGCCCTGGAGGCCGGGAAGCCCGAGGTCCCGCTACCCGGGTGACCAGACGCGCGCTAGCAGCAATGACGGGTGCAGATCACCGACGCCATCGTTGTTCCACGACCTCGATGCCGCTCGAGGATCGACTGAAACCAGAACGGCAGCAGGCCCAAGGCAGCCCAAAGGTACCGGGGAAACCCGTCAGGAAACGGCGCAGGACCGTCAGGAAGTCGTCAAGACGTGACGGGTCAAGCGGAGGCGCGACCTGGAATGGAGCCGTGATGGATTTCGTCTACGTCTTGCTGACCCTCGTGGCCTTCGGGCTGCTCGCCGTCCTGGTGGGCTTCCTGGACCGGAGGTTGTCCAAGTGAGCAGCCTCGCTCCCGCCCTCGGCCAGATCGCGGTGCTCGTCGTCGCGCTCGCCGTCGCGGTACCCCTCCTCGGGCGCTACCTCGCCCACATCTACACCTCCGAGCGCCACCTCGCCGTCGAGCGCGTGTCGTACCGGGTGCTACGCGTCGACCCCGACGCCGACCAGCACTGGCGGACGTACGCGATGTCGGTCCTGGGCTTCTCGCTGGTCGGCATCCTGCTGCTGTTCGGCCTCGGCCGGCTCCAGCAGCACCTGCCGCTCTCGCTCGGGTTCCCAGCGCTCCCGTCCGACGGCGCCTGGAACACCGCGGTCTCGTTCGTGACCAACACGAACTGGCAGTGGTACTCCGGCGAGGCCGCCACCGGCCACCTGTTGCAGATGTCCGGCCTCACCGTCCAGAACTTCGTGTCCGCCGGCGTCGGCATGGCAGTCGCCGCGGCGTTCGCCCGAGGCCTGGCCCGCAACCTCCAGGACGGCCGGATCGGCAACTTCTGGGCCGACCTGGTCCGCACCGTCGTCCGCGTGCTGCTGCCGATCTCCCTGGTCGCCGCGGTCGTGCTGGTGCTCTTCGGCGTGGTGCAGAACTTCCTCGAGCCGATGACCGTGCACACGCTCACCGGCGGCGTGCAGGAGATCACCGGCGGCCCGGTGGCCAGCCAGGAGGCGATCAAGGAGCTCGGCACCAACGGTGGCGGCTTCTACAACGCGAACTCCGCGCACCCGTTCGAGAACCCGACGCCGTTCACCAACCTGTTCGAGATCTTCCTGCTCCTGGTCATCCCGTTCGCGATGGCGTGGGCCTTCGGCATCATCGTCCGCGACCGCCGCCAGGGCGGCGCGATCCTCGCCGTCATGGCCTTCCTCCTGGTCATCTCGATCGCGCTGCTGACCTGGGCCGAGATGGCGGCGCCCGGGACGGCCCCGGGGCTCGCCGGTGGCGCGATGGAGGGCAAGGAGACCCGCTTCGGCGAGGCGGCGTCCGCGCTCTTCGGAGCGGCGACGACCGGCACCTCGACCGGCGCGGTCAACTCCATGCACGACTCCCTCACCGCCCCCGGCGGCGGCATCACGTTGTTCAACATGATGCTCGGCGAGATCGCGCCCGGCGGCGTCGGATCTGGCCTGTACGGGATGCTGATGCTGGCCGTCGTCACCGTGTTCCTCGCCGGCCTGATGGTCGGCCGCACGCCGGAGTACCTCGGCAAGAAGATCGGCCAGCGCGAGATCACCCTGGTCGGCTTCTACGTGCTGATCACCCCGGTCCTGGTGCTGGTCGGAGGCGCCATCGCCCTCACCGCGTCCGACGGCCTCGTCGGCCTGTTGAACACCGGGCCACACGGACTCTCCGAAGGGCTGTACGCCGTCACCTCGGCGGCGAACAACAACGGCTCGGCGTTCGCCGGGCTCACCTCGGGTACGCCGTTCTGGAACACGCTGCTCGGGCTGTGCATGCTGCTCGGCCGGTTCCTGCCGATGGTGCTGGTCCTCGCCCTGGCCGGCCGGTTCGCCGCCAGCCAGAAGCTGCCGCCCAGCGCCGGCACCCTGCCTACCCACCGGCCACTCTTCGTGGCCCTCCTCTCGGGCGTCGCCCTGGTCGTGGTCGGACTGACCTACGTGCCGGTGCTCGTCCTCGGTCCGATCGTGGAGTCCCTCTCGTGAACATTCACCACCCGGCGCCGGTCCGGCGCCCCATCGGCGCACAGCTCCGCGAGGCGTTGCCTGTCGCGCTGCGCAAGCTCGACCCGCGCGAGGTCGCGGCGTCCCCCGTGATGCTCGTCGTCGAGATCGGCGCCGTGGTCACCACGGTGATGTCGGTCTTCGACCCGAGCACCCTGGCCATCGGCGTCTCGATCTGGCTCTGGCTGACGGTCCTGTTCGGCACCCTGGCCGAGTCCGTCGCCGAGGGCCGCGGCAAGGCCCAGGCCAAGAGCCTGCGCGCGCTGCAGCAGGAGACGACCGCACGCCGCCGGCGTCCCGACGGCAGCGAGGAGCAGGTCGCGAGCACCGCCCTGCGTGCCGGCGACGTCGTCATCGTCGAGGCCGGGGAGCGGATCCCCGGTGACGGCGACGTCATCGAGGGGGTCGCCTCGGTCGACGAGTCTGCTGTCACCGGTGAATCGGCCCCCGTCATCCGCGAGTCCGGCGGTGACCGGTCCGCGGTCACCGGCGGCACCGTGGTGCTCTCGGACCGGATCGTCGTCCGGATCACCTCCGAGCCGGGCCAGTCGTTCGTCGACCGGATGATCGCCCTGGTCGAGGGCTCCGAGCGGCAGCGCACGCCGAACGAGATCGCGCTGAACATCCTGCTCGCCTTCCTCACCGCGATCTTCGTGGTCGTCGTCGGCACGCTCTACTACTACGCCGACTACAGCGACGCAGCACCCGTCCTGGATCGTGCTGATCGCGCTGCTGGTCTGCCTGATCCCGACCACCATCGGGGCGCTGCTCTCGGCGATCGGCATCGCCGGGATGGACCGGCTGGTCCGCCGCAACGTGCTGGCCATGTCCGGCCGCGCGGTCGAGGCGGCCGGCGACGTCGACGTACTGCTGCTCGACAAGACCGGCACCATCACGCTACGGCAACCGGCAGGCGACCGAGCTGCTGCCGCTCGCCGGCGTCACGCCGGAGCGAGCTCGCGGAGGCGGCACTGCTCTCCTCGCTCGCCGACGAGACGCCCGAGGGCCGCGTCGATCGTCGCCCTGGTCGGCGGTGCGCCGGCCGGTGCCGGCCGGCGCGACACTCGTCGAGTTCACCGCCACCACCCGGATGAGCGGCATCGACCTGCGCCGGCCGCGAGATCCGCAAGGGCGCGGCCTCGGCCGTCACCCAGTGGGCCGGACGGCGCACTCCGGAGCTCGACGGAGCTCGTCGAGCGGGTGAGCTCCTCCGGTGGGACGCCGCTGGTCGTCGCCGAGAGTCCGGCCGGCTGCTCGGCGTCATCCACCTCAAGGACGTCGTCAAGGAAGGCATCCGGGCGCGCTTCGACGAGATGCGGGCGATGGGCATCCGCACGGTGATGATCACCGGCGACAACGCCGATCACCGCACGGGCGATCGCCGAGGAGGCCGGCGTCGACGACTTCCTCGCCGAGGCGACGCCCGAGGACAAGATGGCGCTGATCCGCAAGGAGCAGGCAGGGCGGCCGGATGGTCGCGATGTGCCGGCGACGGCACGAACGACGCACCGGCGCTCGCCCAGGCCGACGTCGGCGTGGCGATGAACACCGGGACGATGGCGGCCAAGGAGGCCGGCAACATGGTCGACCTCGACTCCGACCCGACGAAGCTGATCGACATCGTGGAGATCGGCAAGCAGCTGCTGATCACCCGGGGTGCGCTCACGACGTTCTCGGTCGCCAACGACATCGCGAAGTACTTCGCGATCCTGCCGGCGATGTTCGTGGTCGCGTTCCCTGGTCTCGACGTCCTCAACATCATGCAGCTGTCGAGCCCGGAGTCGGCGATCCTGTCGGCGGTCGTGTTCAACGCGCTCATCATCGTGTGCGCTGATCCCGCTCGTCCCTGCGCGGCGTGCGCTACCTGCCGTCCTCGGCAGCCGACCTGCTGCGCCGCAACCTGCTCATCTACGGCGTCGGCGGACTGATCGCCCCATTCGTGGGCATCAAGCTGCTCGACCTCGTCATCTCTCTGATCCCGGGGGTCTGACATGAAGGACATCTACGCCCTGTTCCGCCACAGCCTGGCGGGCCTTCGGGTGCTCATCGCCGCCACCTTGCTGCTCGGGGTGGTCTACCCGGTCGTCGTGTACGGCGTCGCGGCCGTGGCCGCGCCGTGGAAGTCGACCGGCTCGCTGATCACCGCGACCGGTGCGCACACCACCGATCCCGACGACGCGGTCGGCTCGGCCATCCTCGGCCAGCTCGTCGACGACGACGGGCTGTTCCAGCCCCGTCCGTCGGCGGCCGGCGACGGCTACGACCCGCTCAGCAGCTACGGCTCCAACCTCGGCCCGGAGAACCCGGACCTGATCGCGGCGATCAAGGAGCGCAAGGCCGAGATCGCCGAGCGCGAGGGCGTCGACCCGAGCGACGTACCTCCGGACGCGGTGACCGCCTCGGGCTCCGGGCTGGACCCGGACATCTCCGAGGAGTACGCCGAGATCCAGGTGCCTCGCGTCGCCGAGGCCAACGGCCTCACCGAGGAGGAGGTGCGCGACCTGGTGGCCGAGCACACCTCGGGCCGCACCTGGGGCATCCTCGGCGAGCCGCACGTCAACGTCCTGGAGCTGAACATCGCCGTGCTCCAGGCGGCGGCCTCGGCCTGACTGGCAGGATCGAGGCATGGTTGACGAGCCCCGCCGCGGGCGGCTGACGGTCTACCTCGGCGCCGCTCCCGGCGTCGGGAAGACCTACGCCATGCTCGGCGAGGCGCAGCGGCGCTGCGAGCGCGGCACCGACGTCGTCGTCGGGTACGTCGAGACGCACGGGCGCGAGCCACACCACCGAGATGATCGAGGGCCTCGAGGTGGTGCCGCGGAAGGAGATCTCCTACCGCGGCACCACCTTCACCGAGATGGACACCGACGCGATCATCGCCCGCAGACCCGCCGTCGTCTGCGTCGACGAGCTCGCGCACACCAACGTGCCCGGCAGCCGGCACGAGAAGCGCGCCGAGGACATCGAGCGAGATCCGGCGCGGCCGGGATCGACGTGATCACGACCGTCAACATCCAGCACCTGGAGTCGCTCAACGACGAGGTCGAGCGGATCACCGGCGTCCGCCAGCGCGAGACCGTGCCGGACGAGGTGGTCCGCACCGCCGACCAGATCCAGCTGGTCGACATGTCGCCGGACGCGCTGCGCCGGCGGATGGCGCACGGCAACATCTACCGGGCCGAGCAGATCGACGCCTCGCTCACGTCGTACTTCCGGGTCGGCAACCTGACCGCGCTCCGCGAGCTGGCCCTGCTCTGGCTCGCCGACCGCGTCGACGACGCCCTCGACGACTACCGGCGCGCGAACCGGATCGAGGCGCCGTGGCCGACCAAGGAGCGGATCGTGGTCGCGCTGACCGGCGGCCCCGAGAGCGAGACCCTCCTGCGTCGCGGCGCCCGGCTCGCCCAGCGGGCCGCCGGGTCCGACCTGCTCGCCGTCCACGTGATCTCGAGCGACGGCCTGGCCAACCCCGACGAGCGCCGGATCGCCCGCGCCCAGCAGCTGGTCGCCTCGCTGGGCGGCACCTTCCACTCCGTCGTCGGCGAGGACGTGTCCGAGGCCGTCGTCGACTTCGCCACCGGCGCGAACGCGACGATGATCATCGTCGGCGTCTCCCGGCACGGCCGGCTGCGCCGGCTCTTCACCGGTACGACGGGCGACCGGATCGCCTCGCTCGCCGGCTCGATCGACGTCCACCTGGTCACCCACGACCAGATCGCGCGCCCCGGCCGGCCGCGGTGGTACCTCTCCCCGCTGAGCCGGACCCGCCAGGTCGTCGGCCTCGCGCTCGGCGTGCTGCTGCCGGTGCTGCTGACCGTCGTGCTGCGCACGTTCCACGACCCCGACCAGCTGCCGCTGGACGTGCTCCTCTTCCTCGCGATCACCGTGCTCGTGGCGCTGGTCGGCGGGCTGGTGCCGGCGCTGCTCGCGGCGGTGACCGGGTTCCTGCTGATGAACTGGTTCTTCACGCCACCGGTCGGCCGGTTCACGATCTCCGAGTGGACGAACCTCGTCGCGCTGCTGGTCTTCGTGACGGTCGCCGTCGGGGTCGCGACCGTCGTCGACCGGGCCTCTCGTCGCTCGGCCGACGCGGTCCGCGCCCGCGCCGAGGCAGCGACCATGAGCTCGCTGTCCCGGTCGGTGCTCACCGGCCAGGACACCGCGGAGGCGATCGTCGAGCGGCTCCGCGAGACGTTCGGGCAGAGGTCGGCCGCCCTGGTCGCCCGTGGTCCGGCGGGTTGGCGGACGGTCGCGTCCAGCGGCCCGACGCCGCCGTGCTCCCCCGACGACGGCGGACACCCGGGTGCAGGTCGACGACGACCACGTGATCCTGCTCTGCGGTTCGACCTCTGCGGGCCAGCGACCAGCGGGTGCTCGAGGCGTTCGCCGTGCAGACCGGCCTGGTGCTGGAGTACCGCCGGCTGCGCGAGCGCGACGAGCGCGCCGCCGCCCTGGAGCGGGCCGAGGCGACGAGCACGGCCATCCTGCGCGCGGTCTCGCACGACCTGCGCACCCCGCTCGCCACGATGCGCGCCGCCGTCGACGGGCTGGTGTCCGGGTCGCTCGGCCAGGCCGACCAGAAGGAGATGGTCGCGGCCGTCGAGTCGTCGACCGAGCAGCTCGAGCGGCTGATCGACAACCTGCTGGACCTGTCGCGGCTCCAGTCCGGGCTGCTGCACCCGGTGCTCCGGGAGCGCAGCCTCGAGGAGATGCTCCCGCTCGCGGTCGCCGGCCAGACCGGTGTCTCGCTCGAGCTCGAGGAGTCCACGCCGATGGTGCTCACCGACTCCGGCCTGCTCGAGCGGGTGGTCGCCAACCTGGTGTCGAACGCGGTCCGCGTCTCCGACGGCAAGCCGGTGCGGGTGCTCGCGCACGTGCTCCCCGACACCGTGGAGATCATGGTCGTCGACCAGCGGTCCCGGCGTCGCGCCGGCGCTGCGGGAGCGGATGTTCGAGCCGTTCCAGCGCCTCGACGACACCAGCGCCGGCGGCCTCGGCCTCGGCCTGGCCGTCGCCCGCGGTCTGACCGAGGCCGTCGGCGGCACGCTCACGGCCGAGGACACCCCGGGCGGCGGGCTGACCATGGTGCTGTCGGTGCCCCGGGCGGTCGCTCCGTGAGCAAGGTGCTGGTCGTCGACGACGAGCCGGCGCTCGCCCGCGCGCTGGCGATCAACCTGCGCGCGCACGGCTGGGAGGTGGTCACCGCGGCGGACGGCCGGTCCGCGCTCGACGCCGCCGCCACCGAGCACCCCGACGTGATCGTGCTCGACCTCGGGCTCCCCGACCTGGACGGGACCGAGGTGATCGGCGGCCTGCGCGGCTGGACCAAGGTGCCGATCGTGGTGCTGTCGGCCCGCCAGCACGGCGAGGACAAGGTCGAGGCGCTCGACCTCGGCGCCGACGACTACATCACCAAGCCGTTCGCGATGAACGAGCTGATGGCGCGGCTGCGCGCCGCGGTCCGCCGCGGCCAGGAGGCCGAGCCCCAGACGACCGAGGTGGTCGCGGGCGACCTGGTCATCGACCTGGCCCGCAAGAAGGTCAGCCGCAGCGGGACCGACGTACGACTGACGCCCACGGAGTGGGCGTTCCTCGAGCTGCTGGCCCGCAACGTCGGGAAGCTGGTCACCCGCGAGCAGCTGCTGCGCGAGGTGTGGGGGCCGGCGTACGAGCACGAGTCGCACTACCTGCGGGTGTACGCCGCCCAGCTGCGCCGCAAGCTCGAGGCCGACCCGGCGCACCCGGTGCACCTGGTCACCAGCGCCGGGCCTGGGCTACACGCTCGAGCCCTGAGGGTTTCGCGGCTTCGTCTAACGCGGGGTGAGCCAGAAGACCGGGAGCTCGCGGTTGGTGCGCTCGGCGTACTTGGCGTAGTTCGGCCAGGTCTCGAGCATCATCGCCCACTTCTCGTCGCGCTCCGGCCCGGCGAGCAGCCGGGCGTCGGCGGCGACGGTGCGGCCCTTGAAGGTCACCAGCGGCTCGTCGGCCGCGGCCAGGTTGCCGACCCACAGCGGCGGCGTGGGCGCACCCCAGTTCGTGCCCGCGATCAGCCAGCCGTCGCCGTGCGGCACGCACAGCAGCGGCGTCGAGCGGAGCACGCCGCTCTTGCGGCCGGGCACCTGGAGCAGGATCTCCGGCAGGCCGGCGAACGTCAGCAGGTCGACCCGGCCGCGGGTCAGCCGTCTGGAGCGCCTTGTCCATCCCGACGATGACCTTCGCGAACCGGGGCAGCCACGGCTGGCCGCCGAGCTTCACCGCCATCCACCGCATCGGATTCATGGGCGGACCCTAGCGATCACGAGGGCCGGGCGTGCTCGATCGCCTCGACCTCTTCCGGCGAGAGCTGCTGCTCGCAGCTCCACCCGGTGACGCTCTTGGCGTAGGTCCGGGCCTCGCTGCGGCCGTGGATCGACGTGAGTACGACGCCGTCGCCGCCGTCGTCGACCAGCGCCAGCGACCAGGAGAGGTGCCCGCCCATGTCGCCGAACGCGTCGTACCGGACGACCGCGAGGTGCCGCAGCGCGTCGACGCCCTCGGCGCGCAGCGCCGCGACCTCCTGGCGGAGCCCGTGCAGGTCCTCGGGCAGCGCGTCGACGCCCGTCCCCCGTCGCGGCCGGACCCGGCGGGCCGCAGCCACCGCGACCAGCAGGGCGACGACGGCGACGACGAGCGCGACGATCTCCACGGGCCGAGCCTAGGTCGGGGTCGGTGAGACCTGCCGGTGAGCGCGGCCAGCGTGTCCACGTCGCCGGTGCCGTCACGGCGGTCGATCCGGACCGCGGCGATCCCCAGCTCGGTCGCGCCGTCGCAGAAGCGCTGCTGGTCGTCGATGAAGACCGCCTGGCCGGCATCGACACCCAGCCGGTCGAGCGCGACCCGGTAGATCTTCGGCTCGGGCTTCGCCGCACCGACCTCGCAGGACAGCACCAGCTCGTCGACCAGGCGCGCTGAGCCCGAGCGCGTCGAGCAGCGGCCGGGTGTTCTCGGCGCAGTTGCTGACGAACGCAGTGCGCACGCCCGCCGCCCGCAGCGCCTCCAGGAACGGCACCGTGTCGGGGTGGAGCACGACCAGCTCGAGGGTCGCCTCCTGGTCGGCGGCGACCATCGCGGCCACGGCCTCGTCGTCGGTCTCGACACCGCAGTCGAGGAGGATCCCCGCCAGCGCCTCGGCGAGCGTGGCTCGTCCGTCGGTCACCTTCGGTCCCCACGGCCCGGCCGCGGCCGCCAGCCGGTCCACCGGGACACCGGCACGGTCCGCGAGGCGTTGCGCGTGCCGCACGTTGTCGAAGCTGAGCACGGTCTCGTAGACGTCGATCAGGCAGGCGGCGTACGTCGGCACGTCCCGAGCGTAGGACAGCGGCCGGATGCGAGCGCGCGTGCCTGCGTGCGAACATGAGCGACGTGACCCGACGCATCGCCTACCAGGGCGAACCCGGCGCCAACTCCCACCTGGTGTGCAAGGAGCACTACCCCGAGTGGGAGGCGCTGGCGTGCGCGTCGTTCGAGGACGTCTTCGCGGCGGTGGAGAACGGCGACGCCGACCTGGCGATGATCCCGATCGACAACTCGATCGCGGGACGGGTCGCCGACATCCACCACTTCCTGCCCGACTCCGGGCTGCACATCATCGCCGAGCACTTCCTGCGGATCCGGTTCTGCCTGATGGGCATCCCCGGCTCGAGCCTGGACACGATCACCACCGTGCACAGCCACGTGCACGCGCTCGGCCAGTGCCGCAAGGTCATCCGCAAGCACGGCCTGAAGCCGGTGATCGCGGGCGACACCGCCGGCGCCGCCCGCGAGGTCGCGGAGTTCGCCGACCCGACCCAGGCCGCGATCTCGCCGCCGCTCGCGGCCGAGATCTACGGCCTGGAGATCCTGGCCGAGGACGTCGAGGACGAGGACCACAACACCACGCGGTTCGTGGTGCTCTCCCCCGACCTGGTCGAGGCGCCGGCCGGCAACGGCCCGGTCGTCACCAGCTTCATCTTCAACGTCCGCAACCTGCCGGCCGCGCTCTACAAGGCGCTCGGCGGCTTCGCCACGAACGGCGTGAACATGACCAAGCTGGAGAGCTACATGGTCGGCGGCGAGTTCACCGCGACCCAGTTCCTGGCCGAGGTCGACGGGCACCCCGACGACGTCGGCGTGAAGAACGCGCTCGAGGAGCTGGCGTTCTTCACCACCGACGTGAAGGTGCTCGGTGTCTACCCCGCCGACCCGTTCCGGGCCGAGGTCTCGCGCTAGTCCTCGGGACCGACTCCGGGGCCATCACGTTGAACATCCCGCCCTGCGGGTCCGCCGAGCACGGCGATCCGGCCGACCGTGGGCACGTCGAACGCCGGGGCGATGACGCTGCCGCCCAGCTCGGTCGACTTCGCGACCGTGTCGTCGACCGACTCGACGTAGAAGTAGACGTTCCAGTGCGGCGGGACGTCCTCCATCATCGGCGGCATCGCGCCGCCGACCTGGCGGCCGTCGACCATCAGGCAGGTGTAGTCGGGGCCGCCCTCCATCGACTGCTGCTCCCAGCCCACGCCGAGGACGTCGGTGTAGAACTTCGTCGCCGTGGCGACGTCCGGTGTGATCAGCTCGTTCCAGCCCGGGGTGCCGGGCTCGGTGGCCCGCTCGGTACCGATCGCGGTCTCGGCCTGCCAGAGGTTCACCCGGGCGCCGGTCGGGTCCTGGATCGAGGCCATCCGACCCATGTCCATGACGTCGAAGGGCTCCGCGTCGACCTTGCCGCCGGCGTCCGCGACCTTGGCCGTCGTCGCGTCCACGTCGTCGACAGCGAGGTAGACACCCCAGAACGCCGGGTGCCCCTCCATCCCGGGCATCTGGCCGCTGATGCCGGCGACCGCGTCGCCCTCCTTGGCGACCGCCACGTAGTAGCCCATGTCGCCCATCGGGACGTCCTCGAGCTCCCAGCCGAACAGCGGCCCGTAGAACTGCTTCGCCGCCGCCTGGTCCGGCGTCACCAGCTCGACGTAGCTCGGCGTGCCCTGCGCGTACTTCTCGAACTTCGCCATCTCGTGCTCCTCGATCGTCGGTCCGACCCCACGACCACACAACACCCGCCCACCGACACCGAGCAACCGCGACGGGGTGAACATTCGCGCGCGCTCGGCATCCGTCAGGGTCAGGCCGCGCGGGCGGCGTGCCGGGAGGCCTGGAGCAAGGTGGCCGCCAGCGCTGAGCATCGGGCCATCGTCGAGGACCGGTCGTGGGCACCCCGGTCCGCGACCTCGAACAGCGCACAGCCGCAGCCCCGGTACTCCGGGTCGAGGCCCGGTCCGATCGGCCCGTCGGCGAGCTGTCGAAGCCGTCGGGTCCCCGCGTCGAGAAGCACGGACACCTCCAGCCGACGGGTCGGGCTGAGGGGCTCGTGCTCCACACCGGCGACGACCTGGCGGGCGAGCTGGTCGACCAGCTCGCCCACCCGGCCGATGTCCGCCACGAACTGCAGCTCGTTCGCGAGCTGCGGCGCGGGCACCCACGCACGGCCCGTGAGCGTGTCTCGGGCAGCGGTGACGAGGGCGCGACGACCGGCCGACCTGTGCAGCACGTCGCGGGCGGCCTGCTTGTCGCCGTCCAGCACGGCGTGCAGGGCGGCACGGAAGGCCTCGGACGTGGTGCGGAGCAGATGGTCGATCTCGGCGTAGTTGTTCACGCCCTCGATAGTTCGCCGGCCTCCCTCATCGGCCAACCTGCCCTGACGGGATCCTGATGGCGATCGGTCGGATCCTGACGGGTCTCCACCTCCTGGACCGCGGTCCGGCCGCCGGGGGTAGGTTCGCCCCGTGGATGAGACCGACCCGCGGATCGCCGACCTGGGCTTCGCGCGCGTGGACCTCGACCGCGCCGCACGCACCGGCGACCCCGAGGTCGTGTACGGCGCCGGCAAGACGCCCGACCAGGTCGTGGCGATCCTGCGGGCGCTCCACGAGAAGCACCCGGAGCGCGCGGTGCTCGCGACCCGGGTCGCGCCCGAGGCACTGGACGTCGTGAGCCGCTCGCTGCCCGACGCCCACATCGACCTGGTCGCCCGCGCGGTGACCCTCGGTCCGCTGCCCGAGCCGCGCGGCACCGTCGCCGTCGTCAGCGCCGGCACCTCCGACGCCCCGGTCGCCGCCGAGGCCGCGCTCACGGTCGCCGTGCACGGCGCGGCCGCCGTCCCGGTCGCCGACGTCGGCGTCGCCGGGCTGCACCGGCTGCTCGGCGTGCGCGACCGGCTGGCCGAGGCCGACTGCCTGATCGTCGTCGCCGGCATGGAAGGCGCGCTGCCGTCCGTGGTCGGCGGGCTCACCGGCGTACCGATCGTCGCGGTGCCGACCAGCGTCGGGTACGGCGCCTCGCTCGGCGGCATCGCCGCGCTGCTGGCGATGCTCAACTCCTGCGCACCGGGCGTCACGGTCGTCAACATCGACAACGGCTACGGCGCCGGCGTGCACGCGGCGCGGGTCGCGCGGCAGAGCGCCCGATGACTGGCCCAGAAACGGCACTGTGGGTCGACGCCTCGGCAGGGGCGAGTGGCGACATGCTGCTCGGCGCCCTGATCGGCGCGGGCGTCCCGCTCGCGGTCCTCCAGGACGCGCTCGACGCGGTCTCCCCGGAACCGGTGACGCTCCGCGTCGAGGAGGTACGGCGGGGCGGACTGGCCGCCACCCGCTGCCACGTCGAGGTCGCCGACTCCCACCAGCACCGCACCTGGCGCGACGTTCAGGCCCTGCTCCGGGGGCACGACCTGGCGCTGGCGGTCTTCGAGCGGCTCGCGGTCGCCGAGGCGGCCGTGCACGGCACGACGCCGGACGAGGTGCACTTCCACGAGGTCGGCGCCCTCGACGCGATCGCCGACATCGTCGGCGTCTGCGCGGGGTTCGCCCACCTCGGCGCCGACACGGTCACGGTCTCCCCGATCGCGGTCGGGTCGGGCACCGTCGAGACCGCGCACGGCACCCTCCCGGTGCCGCCGCCCGCGGTCGCCGAGCTGCTGCGCGGGATCCCGTCGTTCGCGGGACCGGCCGCGATGGAGACGTGCACGCCGACCGGTGCCGCGCTGCTCACGACACTGGCGACGGGCTGGGGTCCGCAGCCGGCGATGACCGTCGCCGCGATCGGCGTCGGCGCCGGCGGGCGCGACCCGCACGGTCACGCGAACGTCGTGCGCCTGTTCACCGGTGGTGGTTTCGAGGCCTCGACCACCGGGGATCCCCTCCTGCTCGAGTGCAACGTCGACGACCTCGACCCGCGGGTCTGGCCGGCGGTGATCGCGGCGCTGCTCGACGCCGGCGCGTCCGACGCCTGGCTGACCCCGATCCTGATGAAGAAGGGGCGCCCCGCGCACACCCTCAGCGCCCTGGTCGACGCCGCCCGCGCCGCCGACGTACGCGCGGCGATCTTCCGGCAGACCTCGACGATCGGCCTGCGCGAGCAGCCGCTCACCAAGCACGCCCTGGACCGCGAGTTCGTGAACGTCAAGGTCGGCGGGCAGAATGTCGGCGTCAAGCTGGCCCGGCACGACGGCACCGTCGTCAACGCACAGCCGGAGTACGACGACGTCGCCCGCGCCGCCACCGAGCTCGGCCGACCGGTCGCCGACGTGCTCGCCGAGGCCACCGCCCTTGCTAGGAGCTTCCTCTGATGGATCCGGTCGTCATCGGCCTGACCTTCCTTGCCATCTTCGTCGTCGAGCTGCCCGACAAGACCTTCCTCGCGACGCTCGTGCTGGCCACGAAGTATCGGCCGATCCTGGTGTGGATCGGCGTCGGCCTCGCGTTCGCCGTGCAGACGACGGTCGCGGTGCTGCTCGGCCACGCGGTGTCGTTCCTGCCCGAGAACGTCGTGCAGGCCGCCGCCGGGCTGATGTTCCTGGCCGGCGCGGTGATCCTGATCCGCGAGGGCCGCAGCCACCAGGCCAACGAGGGCGCCGAGGTCGAGACCAAGAACGTGCACGGCTTCCAGGCGGTGATCGCGAGCTTCCTCGTGCTGTTCGCCGCCGAGTGGGGCGACCTGTCGCAGCTGCTGACGATCTCGCTGGTCGCGAAGTACGAGGACCCGATCTCCGTCTTCGTCGGCGCCCTCGGCGCGCTGCTGCTCGTCAGCGGCCTGGCGGTGGTCGCGGGTCGGCAGCTGCAACGGTTCGTGAAGCTCCACGTCCTGCACTACATCGGCGCTGGGGTCTGCCTGACGCTGGCCGCGGCGACGGCGTACGGGCTGCTGACCTGACCGACACTAGAGTCTGGGCCATGTCTTCTCCGCACGGCGCCGACAGCGAGGTCGGCAGGCTCCAGACGGTCATGCTCCACCGACCGGGCAACGAGCTGAAGCGGCTCACCCCGCGCAACAACGACCGGCTGCTGTTCGACGGGATCCCGTGGGTCGCGCGGGCGCAGGAGGAGCACGACGGGTTCGCCCAGGCGCTGCGCGACCGGGACGTCGAGGTCCTCTACCTGACCGACCTGCTCACCGAGACGCTGACGAACGACGCGGCGCGCAACCACGCGATCAGCACCGCGCTGGCCGGGCTGCACCTAGGCGACACGATGCGCGAGTACCTCGCCCGGTTCCTGCGCGACGCCGCTCCCGACGAGCTGACCGGCTACCTGACCGCGGGGATCCGCAACGACGAGGTGCGCGGCGGCTTCGGCCTGGTCACGTCGCTGCTCGCGAGCGACGACTTCCTCATCGACCCGTTGCCGAACCTGCTGTTCACCCGCGACTCCTCGGTCTGGGTGCAGGACCGGGTCGCGATCACCTCGCTCGCGATGCCGGCCCGCGCGCGGGAGACGCAGCTGACCGAGCTGATCTACACCGAGCACCCGCGCTTCCAGGGCACCCGCAAGATCCACGGCTGGCACCACGAGCACGTCGAGGGCGGCGACGTCCTCCTGCTCGCTCCCGGCGTGATCGCGGTCGGCGTCGGCGAACGCACCACCCCGGCCGGGGTCGAGCGATTCTCCCGGCAGGTCTTCCACGCCGACCTGGCGCACACGGTGCTCGCCGTACCGATCGCGCAGGAGCGCGCGACCATGCACCTCGACACGGTGTGCACGATGGTCGACGTCGACAAGATCGTGATGTACCCGAACATCACCGACACCCTGACGGCGTACGCCGTCACGCTGGCCAACAGCGCCGAGGACGACCGCGACCTGACCCTCGCGGTCGCCGACGCCGAGCCGTTCCTGGTGGCGGCCGCGAAGGCGATGGAGATCGACACGCTGCACCAGATCGACACCGGCCTGGACCCGGTCACCGCCGAGCGCGAGCAGTGGGACGACGGCAACAACACCCTCGCGATCGCGCCCCGGGTGGCGGTCGCCTACGAGCGCAACCACGAGACGAACGCGCGGCTCGAGGAGGCCGGGATCGAGGTCGTCCGGATCGCCGGCTCCGAGCTCGGCTCGGGCCGCGGTGGCCCCCGGTGCATGAGCTGCCCGGTCACCCGCGAGCCGCTGCCCAGCGACTGAGCCGCCTGAGCCGACTGAGATAAAGGCTCGGCCGTTGCCGACGGGGGACACGACAACGACCGAGCGTGGTGAATCTACGTCCGCTCGACGCGGGACACAACTCCCACGCCGAGCGAGTTCTCAGCGGAGCGTGACCTGACGGTTGGCCAGTCCCGAGCGCGCCGAGCGCTCCTCTGCCGTGAGGTCGGAGTCGTCCGCGAGCGCCTCGACGAGGTCGGCAGCGAACCGCTCAGCGGGCTCCTCCAGCGGCTCGGGGCCGGTGCCGACGGGCAGGTCCCAGACCGGCGCGAGCAGCCCGTGCGCGCGGAACATCCCGACGAACCGCGACCCCTCGACCAGGCCGTCCTTGCCGCGGGAGTGCAGCCGCGCCAGCGCGTCGAGCAGCTTGTCCTCGGGCTCGGGCATCACCCAGCGCAGGTGCTCCTTCGGGCCGACGTTGGTCCAGTACGCCGACTCGACGGTGGTCAGCCGGGCGGTCGGCATCGCCGCGGTGTTGGCGTGGTCGAGAGACGCCACCAGCGCGGCCCGCTCGGACTCCTCCACGTCGGCGACCCAGAACTCGAAGCCCTCGTGCACGGTCACCTGGAGCGAGTCGCCGGTGACCAGGTCCTGGAGGCGGGGGCCGTCGCCCGGAGGGTCGGTGAGCCCGACCAGGCCGGTCTCGGACCCGAGTGCCTTGGTGAGCACGGCGCCGAGGTCGCGCGCGGGGTCGCCGAAGTTGTGCTGCACCTGGAGGCCGAGCCAGATCTCGCCGCTGTCGCGGACCATCGCGGGCGTCGCCATCGGCAGCAGCGAGCAGAGCAGGACCTTGCGGTCGGGGTCGTCCTTCAGCGTCAGCGGCGCGGTCGCGGCCGGCACCAGCTCGCGCATCGCGACGATGTCGCACTCCGAAGGCAGCCCCTCGAAGGGCCGGTTGACGAACGGCGTCGGCGCACCGCCCGCGGCGCCGTGGCATGCCTTGTACCGCTTGCCGGACCCGCAGGGGCAGGGCTGCCGGGGGCCGACCTCACCCTCGGTCGACGGCTGCGGACGGGTCTTGGTGCGGGACTTCTTGGCCATACCTCTGAACTTATCCGAGTCGCGCTTTCCCTCTGACTACTGCCCCGCAAGGAGATCCAGCAGGTACGCCGGCCGATCGGTGATGACCGCCGTAACCCCGAGCTCGAGGCAGCGCTCCAGGTGGGCCTGGGTGTTCACGGTCCACACATGGATGTCGTGGCCGCTGCTGGTGATCCGCGGGCCGAGGTTCGGGTGCTCCGTCAGCACCTTGATGCCCGGCCCGACGATCCAGTCCTTGCCGATCACCCGGCGCAGCATCGGCCAGTGGTGTGCCTTGTCGACCAGCATCACGAGGGGTACGTCGGGCACCTGCCGCTCGACCCGCTGCAACGCCGTCCAGGAGAAGCTCATCACCCGGGCCGGCGACCCCGGCCGGTCCCAGCCGAGGTGGCGTAGCTGCTCGACGAGCCGGCGCTCCACCAGGCCGCCGTACCTGGTCGGGTGCTTGGTCTCGATCGCGACCTCCACCCGGCGGTCGTAGTCGGCGACGGTCTCCAGCAGGGTGCGCAGGGTCAGCACCCGGTCCAACTGCTCGTCGCGCGCCGGCGCCTCGTCGTCGAGGTCGCGCCACGGGTTCTTCCAGGCGGCGAAGTCGAGCTCGTCCAGCTCGGCGAGCTCCATCGTGGACACGGTGCCCCGGCTGCTGGCGGTCCGCCGGAGGTCCCGGTCGTGCACGCAGACCAGGTGCCCGTCGGCGGTCAGCCGGACGTCGCACTCCAGTCCCTCGGCGCCGGCGTCGAGTGCGGCGACGTACGCCCCCAGGGTGTGCTCGGCGTTGTCGTGGCTCGCGCCGCGATGCGCGACGACCTGCGGTCTCACGCGCTCAGTCTGGCAGCGAGAACCTCAGCGAGAGCGCAGGAACTTGCCGAAGTGCGGCACGGTGAACGCCACGCTCCCCCGCTCCCCGGAGTAGACGAGACCCTTCTTGATCAGCCCGTCGCGGGCCGGCGACAGCGACTGCGGCTTGCGGCCGAGGTGCCGGGCGACGTCCGCGGTGGCGATCGCGCCGTCGCCCAGCTCGGCGATCGCGGACATGTAGTCGCGCTCGGCCGGCGTCGCGCGGTCGAAGCGGGCGCCGAAGAACCCGACCGCGAGCTCGGCCTCGGCCTCGGGCGCGGCCGTGAGCACGTCCCTGACCGAGATCGGGCTCGTCAGCGCGGCGTCCCACGTGGCCTTGCCGTAGGCCTGCACGAAGTAGGGGTAGCCGTCGGTCAGCCGGTACAGCACGTCGAGGGAGTCGTCCTGGAACGCAACGCCCTCCGACGCCGCGGGCCGGATCCACGCACGGACGGCCATCTCGCGCGGGAGCCGGTCGACCGCGACGTAGCGGAACAGCCGCTCGGCGTACGACTTCGACGCGGCGAGCGCGACCGGCAGGTGCGGCAGGCCGGCGCCGACGACGAGCAACGGCGCGCCCTGCTGGCTGATCTCGTGGCAGGCGCCGCAGAGCGCGGCGAGCTCCGGCGTCGCGATGTCCTGCATCTCGTCGACGAACAGCGCGACGCCGACCCCGAGGTCCTGCGCGAGGTTCGCCACGTCGGTGAACAGCTCGACCAGGTCCAGCTCGAGGTCGCCGGAGTCGGCGCGGCCCTTGATGGCCGGCGCGTCGAGCGGCGGCGTCCACCGCCGGCCCCCCTTCGACGCGGCTCGGCGGTCCTCGAGCCCGGTGCGCAGCGCGAAGCTCCTGAGCACCCCGGCGACCGCGTCGACCCGGTCCGGGTCGCGGTGCCGGTGCCCCACCTCGCGGATCGCCGCGTGCACCGCCTGGGCGACCGGGATCCGGATGCTCTGGTCGGGTCGCGCCTCGATCTTGCCGGTGCCCCAGGCCCGGCGTACCGCCTGCCCGCGCAGCGCGTTGAGCAGCACCGTCTTGCCGACGCCGCGCAGCCCGGAGAGCACCATGCTGCGCTCCGGCCGGCCCGCCGCCACCCGCTCCAGGGTGACCTCGAACTGCTCCAGCTCGCGGTCGCGGCCGGCCAGCTCCGGCGGCCGCTGCCCCGCCCCGGGCGCGTACGGGTTGCGGATCGGGTCCATGTCCGGACCGTATCCGGATGTCTAGCGTTTTCCGTAGACAACGCGCCGGGGGAGGGAGTCAGGCGGACTCGGCGGTGTCCAGACGGTCGCGGGCGGACTCGTAGGAGCGGACCAGGCC
This sequence comes from uncultured Actinomycetota bacterium, assembly GCA_963716655.1. Classification (GTDB taxonomy): domain Bacteria; phylum Actinomycetota; class Actinomycetes; order Propionibacteriales; family Nocardioidaceae; genus Nocardioides. The sequence continues at coordinate 768,252 of CAVQTV010000004.1, forward strand.
GGCACGGAGCAGGTCGATCAGCGCGGGCACCTCGTCGATGGCCAGCCGGAAGGACCCGGCACAGACGTTCTCGCGCCACAGCGACAGCACGACCAGGCCGGACTCGTGGTGCCAGGTGACCCGCAGCGCACGGTCGCCCCCACGGGCGTCGAGGTAGATCGACCCCGTCTCCGGCAGCGGACGAACGGCGGGCACCTCTCCATAATGCCCCTGACCTGCAAGAACTGTCAGTAGTTCTGCCACCTCTAGGTGGGTCTCCCCGTCCTCGGCCGTCGCGAGCGTCGTCCAGGGCGTGCGCTGGCAAGGCGGAGGAGGGAGACGGGACGGAGTCTCGGCGACTGACGAGAACGCGGCCAGCGTGCGTCATGGGCGGCGCGCAGCAGGCCATGGGACGGGGTGACCCACCTTTAGACTGAGCCGGTGCCCGAACTGCCCGAGGTGGAAGCGCTGGCCCTCGACCTCCAGGGCCGGCTGGACGGCCACGCCATCGCGAAGATCCACATCGCGGCGTTCAGCGCGCTGAAGACGTTTGACCCGCCGCTGTCCGCGCTCGAGGGCACGATGGTCGACAACGTCACCAGGCACGGCAAGTTCCTCGACATCGAGGCCTCCGGGCTGCACCTGGTGCTGCACCTGGCCCGGGCCGGCTGGGTGCGCTGGCGCGACGAGGTGCCGACGATCCCGCCGAAGCCGAGCACCAAGTCGACGCTCGCGGTCCGGGTGGTGCTCGACGACCAGTCCGGCCTCGACATCACCGAGGCCGGCACCCGCAAGAGCCTGGCGGCGTACGTCGTCCGCGACCCACATGACGTGCCCGGCATCGCCAGCCTCGGGCCGGACCCGCTCACCGACGACTTCACGATCGACCGGCTCTCGGAGATCCTCCAGCGCGAGGGACGCAAGCAGCTCAAGGGCGTGCTGCGCCACCAGGGCACCATCGCCGGGATCGGCAACGCCTACTCCGACGAGATCCTGCACGCCGCGAGGATGTCGCCGTTCAAGCCGGCGAACAGCCTGACCGACGACGAGCTCGCGACGCTGTACGCCGCCGTCCGCGACACCCTCGGCGACGCGGTCGATCGGTCCCGCGGCCTGCACGCCAGCGAGCTCAAGGGCGAGAAGAAGTCGAACCTCGCGGTCCACGGCCGGACCGGCCAGAAGTGCCCGGTGTGCGGCGACACCGTGCTCGAGGTGTCCTTCGCCGACTCCAGCCTGCAGTACTGCCCCACCTGTCAGACCGGCGGCAAGCCCCTTGCCGACCGACGGATGAGCAAGCTCCTGAAATGAGTGTGATGAGCCAGATCCCGACCGTGTCCATCGACGGCGTCCCCAACCCGCTCCCCGAAGGCCTGGTCGTCCTCGACGTCCGCGAGCCGCTGGAGTGGGACTACGGACACATCGAGGGTGCCGTGCACATCCCGCTCTCGCTGCTGCCCGTGCAGTACGCCGAGGTCCCGCCCGGCCAGGTCATGGTGGTCTGCAAGGTCGGCGGCCGCTCGGCGCACGCGGTCGCCTGGCTGCTCCAGCAGGGCCGCGACGCGGTCAACCTCGGCGGCGGGATGCTCGACTGGGCGTCTGCCGGCCGCCCCATGGTGAGCAGCACCGGCCGGCCGGCGCAGGTCGTCTAGCCCGCCGAGGCGGTCAGCTCGCTGAGCATCGACTCGAGCTCGCTCGGGTCGGTCGGCAGGTCGCTCATCAGCGACTCGAGCTCACTCGGGATCTCGGTCGGCAGGTCGGTCGGCAGATCCGACGCGATCTCCGACGGCAGGTCGCTGATGTCGGGGAGCTCGGTCGGGCAGGTCTCGGTCGCCCAGTCGCCGAACGCGTCGCCGGCCTCCTGGTCGGACTCGCTGAGGTCGCCACCGAGGTTCTGCAGGTCCTCCAGCTTCGCGTCCTCGTCGATCTCGCCGGCCGCCTTGACGAACACCTCGAAGCCCTCACGGGCCTCGTCGGGCATGTCGTCCGGCGTGCCGACCTCCTCCATGTTCTCGGCCCACTCCTTGATCGCCGAGACCGCTTGGGACATGTCGCCCGTGCCGGCCTCGGCCATCACCTCCGTGAACAGCGAGTTGAAGGCGTCGCAGAACTCCTCCGTCGAGGCGTTGTCCGGTGCGCTCGAGCCGGAGTCGTCACCCCCGCCGCAACCGGCCAGCGTGCCGAGCGCCAGGGCAGTGCCCGCGAGTGCGAGCGTCGTCTTCCGAGCCGTTGCTCCCATGGTCCGTCTCCCATCATCGGTGCGCCCTGTCCGGGCATCCGTTCCAGAGGAGCATCCGCAGGCCGACCTGGATACGCGTAGGTCGTGTCTCCCAAGTCGATGACCTGCTACGCGCCGCCCATGACGCACGCTGGCTGCGTTGCCGTCGCTCGAAAGGCGTCCAGCCTACCTTCACTCCGGCGCCTTGCCATCGCACGCCCTGGACGACGCTCGCGACGGCCACACTTGGGAGACGCGACCTACTCCTCGAGCGGGCAGTTCTCCTGGGTCCACTCGGTGAACGCCTCCCCGTCGGCCTGGTCCTCCTCGCTGAGCTCCGACCCGAGGTTCTGCAGGTCCTCGAGGCCGGCGTCGTCGTCGAGGTCGGCGGCGTGCTCGACGAACAGCTCGAACCCGTGCCGAGCGTCGTCGGGCATGTCCGCGGGCGTGCCGACCTCGGCGATGTCGGCGGCCCAGTCCTTCACCGCGCGCACCATCGCGCTCGGGTCCGTGCTCGCCTCGGCGAGCACGTCCTCGACCAGCCCGTTGAACGCCTCGCAGAAGTCCTCCATCGAGGCGTCGTCCGGTGCGTCCGCAGCGTCCTGGCCGCCGCCGTCGTCACTGCACGCGGTCAGGACGCTGACGAGGACGAGCACCCCGCCTGCGGCCAGCCGGCGCAGCTTCCCGGTCATCCGATGTCGCACGTCTCGTTGAGGTACTCGTCGAGCGCGTCGGAGTTCTCCTGGTCCGACTCGCTGAAGTCCGAGTCGAGCCCTTCCACGTCCTCCAGGCTGGCGTCGTCGGACAGGTCCTCGATGGAGGAGACGATGAGCTCGAATCCCGCGCGGGCGTCGTCGGGCATGTCCTCGGGCGTGCCGGTCTCGGCCATGTCCTCGGCGCCGGCCTTGAACATCTCGACGACCTCCGCGGCATCGGGGTCGTCCCCGAGCGCACCGACCTCCTCGCCGAGCCCCTCGAAGGTCGCGCAGAAGTCCTCCGCGGACGCATCCGTCGGCGCTCCGCCCCCACCGTCGTCGCCACAACCGGCCACGCCGGTGAGCACCAGCGCAAGGCTGGCGATGGTCAGTGCAGGTGCCTTCATGGTCCGTCTCCTAGATCGGTGAGCTCTCCGCCCACACTTTCCCGCCGATCGGGATGCCTGCTTCACCCGACACGGGTGAACAGTTGGGGGGTCTGGACCGGTAGGGCCCGCGCCAACCTTCCCAGGTACGTCGCCCGTGGGACCTCGACCGCGCCGAGGGACGCGAGGTGCGGCGTCAGCCACTGGACGTCGAGCAGCCGGTCCGCGGCGTGCTCGTCGGTGAGCCCCTCGACCAGCGCCGACCAGCGCCGACCTTCGACGCGTCGCGCCGGCGGTGGAACATCGACTCACCCGCGAACAGCCCGCCGATCGCGATGCCGTACAGCCCGCCGACCAGCTCACCGTCGCGCCAGGTCTCGACCGAGTGCGCCCAGCCGAGCCGGTGCAGCCGGCCGGTACGCCGCCCGGATGTCGTCGTCGATCCAGCCCGACGGCCGCGTCGGGTCGGCGCACGCGGCGACCACCCGTCGAACGCGGTGTCGACGCGGATCTCGAACTCCCGGCAGGACCGCCGCAGCGACCGCGACACCCGCAGCCCGTCCAGCGGCAGGATCCCGCGGCGTACCGGGCAGAACCAGTACATCGGGTCGCCGCGCAGGCCCGACGGCATCGGGAACAGCCCGCGCCGGTAGGCCTCCAGCAGCGTCCCCGGCTCCAGGTCGGCCCCGATCGCCGACCAGGTCGTCGAGCTCGTCGTACGCCGTCGGGTCCCCGAACGCCCAGCGCGTCGGCGGCGGTTCCTCAGGGACGGGCACGCCAACGACCGTAGTGCCACTCCGTACGATCGAACCCATGAGTGCCAGGAGCATGGGCGGCCGGATGGTCGAGCAGCACGTCGCGCCGCGCGTGCCGCACCTCGCTCCCGAGCTGACGACGTCGTTCGTCCGCGAGGCCCTGGACCGCGCGATCCACGGCGTGAAGCCGCTGGCCCCGGCCGCCGAGACCGCCGACAAGTACCTCGCCGAGCGGCGCGGCGTGCGTCGACGCCGCCGTCCGCGACGTCATCGACACCCACGTCCGCTACGCCGGGGCGCAGGGCCTGCTGACCGGCCTGGGCGGCGTGCTGGCCGCGACCGTCACCATCCCGGCGAACATCGCCGGCCTGGCGCTGATCCAGGCCCGGATGGTGGCCGGGATCGCGCACCTGCGCGGCTACGACCTCGACGACCCGCGGGTGCGCAACGCGATCCTCGCCTCCATGCTCGGCCGCGAGCTGGTCGACGGGCTGATCCGCGAGCGCAAGCTGCCCGCGCCGCCGATGGCGATCGCGACGGCGCCGGTCCACGACCCGGACCTGGACCGGGTGCTCTCGGCCGAGGTCGCCTCCGAGCTGATCACCCGGGTCGCCGGCAAGCGGCTCGCGATCACCATCGCCCGGCGGGTGCCGATCGTCGGCGGCGCGTTCGGGATGGGCGCGGACGGCTTCCAGACCTGGCGGGTCGGCGATCTACGCCGCGCGCGAGCTGCGGCCGCGCGCTCGCCGGTAGGCCCGGAGCAGTCCCCGGCCGTAGGACCCGGACTGCAGCCGGCGGACCAGCTTCTCGCGCCAGCGGTACGTCGGCCGCAGGTAGGACCGCTCGAGTGCGACCTGGGTGTCGAGCAGCTCGCGTTCGAGGCGCTCCTCGTTGTGCCGCAGCCGCGCGCTCTCCAGCAGCAGCGCCTTGATCGCGTCCAGCGCGGCCGCGGCGACCTGCTTCTCCGACGGGTTGTCGGGGTCGGCGTACTGCTCGACCGCCGGGGCGCCGGCCAGGTCGTGCAGGTCGCCGACCACGTCGTACCCGCGCTGCTCGATCTCCGCGACCCAGGACGCGGTGACCTCCTGGGTCCAGGGGTGCACGTCCGGGGGCAGCGCCAGCCGCGGGGAGCCGGTGCGGTGCGAGAGCGTCTGGTGGGCGAGCAGCTCGCGGACCAGCGGCCGGTAGTCGCCGGGGTTGAGCTCGCGGTTCGCGCGCGCGGTTGATCCGGCGCACCAGCGCGGTCTCGGGCACGCCGAGCGACGGGTTGGCCCGCTCGGCCTCGAGGTCGAGGTCGAGCCCGTCCAGGCCGAACGCGAGGCTGAACCGCTTCCACAGCAGCTGCGACGGTCCGCCCGCGGGCGGGACCGTGACCAGGTGGATCCGCTCGGGCGGCAGGTCGTGGCCCCAGCGGTTGAGGATGTCGGGCAGCTCCTGGACGCCCCAGAACCAGGTGGCGATCCGGCCCTCGCGGCGCGGGTCGCGGATCTGCGTCGAGGAACGCGCCGTACGTCAGCGCCTGCCGGTGCTTGACGTTCTCCTGCCACTCGGCGGGGATCTGGCGGACCAGGTCGCGCACGGAGAGGACGACGTGCATCTCGGTGCCGTCGCCGTGGCCGAGCGACTCCAGCGCCCGGCCGGCCTGCGCGCGGGACGCGGTGGCGAGGATCTCGTGGCTGATGATCGCGGTGCCGCTGTGGGCGCGGACCTGCTCGGCGAGCGCGTCCCAGGCGCCGACCGCCTCGGCCTCGAGGCCGCCCCACGGCAGCCGCATCAGGTCGAGGGCGGCCAGGAAGTGCGCGTCGAACCGGTCCGCGGGGTAGAGGATCCCGGCGGTCGCGAGCTTGCGCCGGTTCCGGAACAGCACGTCCTGGAGGTAGGACGTGCCGGTCTTCGGGGTGCCGACGTGCAGGAGGACCCGGTTGCTCACGACTACTGCCCTTCTCTCTCCAAGCAGCGAGGCGCAGCGCCTAGCGCCAGGACTCCGGCGTCCGAGGGTTCCGGAACGCCGGCGCGATCGACGGGCAGCAGGCTGTCCGGGTCGCCGTGGACAGGGTATCCAGCACCCAGCAGCGCATCGCGCATCCGGGTCGCGCGGTCGTGCACCCGCTCGACGTGCTCGGGCGGCAGCACCAGCGCCCGGGCCCGGCACGCTCGGCGAGCCGCGGCACCAGCGTCTGGCGCAGCAGCGCCCGGCGTCGCGGGGGTACGGCGAGCAGGCCGAGCACCTGCCCGACCCGGCGGGCCAGGTCGGCGGCGTCGGCGGAGAGCGCCGGCCCCGTGTCGAGCGAGCGGCGGGTCCCGAGCAGCCGCGGCACCTCGGCCGGGTCGAGCGCGATCCGGACCCGGTCCGCGCCGACGCGGTCGCTCCAGTGCTCGGCGGTGCGCACCAGGTCGATGCGCGGCGGCAGGGCGGCGTTGCGCCGGAGCAGCGGGTCCAGCCACTCGCGCCACGCGGGGCGCCGACGGCGAGGCTGCGCGCGGTCCAGGCGTCGGCGAGCATGGTGCCGAGGTCGGTGCCGACCACGACGACCGTCGCCCCGCGGCCGCCGGGCGGGCGGCCGCGGCGGACCAGGTCGGCCCGCATCGCGTCGACGAGCACCGGGTCGCCGACCAGCCGGTAGCGCGCGCCGCCACCAGCGGGTCATCAGCGGCCGGTGCGGCTCGGGCAGCCCGGCCGCGTCGACGTCCTCGGCCAGCAGCCCGGCCGCCACCCGGAGCAGCTCGTCGTCGGGCAGGTCCGCCGGGTCGACCGGCGGCGGGCCGAACGCCAGCCGGCGGCACGGCTCCGACGAGCTCGAGGTCCGGCCGGCCACGGCCGGGCGCGCTGGCCTCGAGGACCCGGGTCGCCAGCTCGTCGGTGACCGCGCCGGCCGCGTTGAGCCGGCGCAGCAGCTCGAGCTGCTGGGCGCCCGGGCAGGATCCGCCCGTGCGGCTCGCCCGTCGCCGGACCAGTCCCGCCACGGCGTCGTACCGCCGGCGCGCAGGTGCGCGACCCAGCCCCAGGCGCGCCGTACCCCGGGGGTGTCCGTCGCGTCATCGGTCGCGCAGCCGCTGCGCCTGCGTGCGGACCCGGCTGCGTCAGCTGCCGCTCCGGGTCGGGGCGGCGGGCGGCCTCGCGGGTCATCGCGGCCAGCGCGTCGAGCGCGGTGCCGAGCTGGCGCTTGGCGCGGACCTTGTCGGGGTCGCGGAACGGCTCGTCCTCGGCGGGCCGCACCGGCCGCAGCTCGTCGACGTCGCCGACGACGTGCACGCCGCTGCCCTCGATCCACTCGATCCAGCGCTCGGCCTGCTCCTCGGCCCAGTCGAACCGGTCCGGCGGCAGCCGGACCGCCGCGGACTCGCGCTTCACCAGCTCGCCCTGGGCGAGCATGTCGCGGATCAGGCCGTCGTACGTCGACTCGCGGCGCGCGGCGCGGTCCATCCGGCGGTTGAGCTGGCGGATCACCTGGGTCTCGGCGACGCCGAGGGAGCGGTTGGACCGGTCGCTGTCGAGCGGCGCCCAGGCCGGGTCGATGCCGAGCACCTCGCAGAACCGGTGCCAGAGCAGGTCACCGTGCTGGTCCGGCGCCGCGGACGGCGGCACGGTCACGACGTGCACGTGCTCGGGCGGCAGGCCGGCGCCCCAGGTGCCGAGCACCCGCGGCACGTCGAAGGCGCGGTAGAACCAGGTGCGGCCCTTCTGGTACCGGTCGAGGAAGCGCTTGTAGCTCCAGCGGCGGCCCTGCTTGATGCTCTCCTGCCAGGCCGCGGGCAGCTGCCGGCCGAGGTCGCGGGCCGTGTAGACGACGTGGATCTCGCTGCCGGCGAGGTCGCGCATCGCCCGCGCCGACCTGACCGGGCGCGGCCGGGGCGAGGATCTCGTGGCTGATCACGACGGTGCCGGAGCGCGTCTTGACCTTGCGGACCAGCGCGTCCCAGCTGCCGTCGGCGTGGCCGGGCGCGCCGCCCCAGTCCTGGCCGAGCAGGTCGAGCGCGCCGCGGAAGTGCGCGAGCCCCGGGCTGACCAGCGGCGAGGTCGGTCGGGAAGTGCACGTCGTGCCCGGCCAGGGACTTCGCGTTCAGCGACGAGCCGGTCCTGGAGGTACGTCGTGCCGGTCTTCGGCGCACCGATGTGCAGGTAGACCCGTCCGACTCATGGCGACGGATTCTGCCAGTGCCCGCACCACGGCCGAGGGGCTGGGCCGGCCGAGGTGCCCGGCCATCCACACGCTGGTCGCGACGACCTCGCTCGAGGTCGACCCCGGTCTCGATGCCGAGCCCGGTCAGCATCCAGACCAGGTCCTCGGTGGCGAGGTTGCCGGTGGCGCTCTTCGGCGTACGGGCAGCCGCCCAGGCCGCCGGCGCTGGCGTCGTACGTCGTGATGCCGGCGCTGGAGCGCGGCGTAGGTGTTGGCGAGCGCCTGGCCGTAGGTGTCGTGGAAGTGCATCGCGAGCTGGTCGAGGTCCATGCCCGGCGTCGACGAAGGCGCGCGACCAGCGCGGTGACGTGGCCGGCGGTGCCGACGCCGATCGTGTCGCCGAGGCTGAGCTGGCTGGCGCCGAGGTCGAAGAGCCGCTTGCCGACGCTCGACGACCTGCTCGACCGGGACGGCGCCCTCCCACGGGTCGCCGAAGCACATGCTGACGTAGGCGCGGACGTCGAGCCCGGCGTCGCGGGCCCGGCGCACGGTCGGCTCGAACATCGCGAACTGCTCGTCGAGGCTGCGGTTGAGGTTCTTCTGCGCGAACGTCTCGGTGGCGGAGCCGAAGATCGCGATGTGCTTGGCGCCGAGCTCGAGGGCCCGGTCGAGGCCGCGCTCGTTGGGCACCAGCACCGGGCAGTCGCGCCCGGCCTCGCCGAGGAGCGTCATCAGCTCGGCGGCGTCGGCGAGCTGGGGCACCCACTTCGGGTGCACGAAGCTGGTCGCCTCGACGATCGGCAGCCCGGCGCGCGAGCAGCCGCTGCACGAACTCCGCCTTCACGCCGGTCGGCACCAGCGCCTTCTCGTTCTGGAGGCCGTCGCGCGGGCCGACCTCGTAGATCGTGACCCGCTCGGGCAGCCCGTCGGCGCGCACGACCATGGGCAGCTCACTCATCGGGCTCCACCTCCACGAGCGTGACACCGAGGGCGACCTGCGCCCCGGTCGTCGCGCTCAGGCCGGCGACGGTGCCGTCGAACGGCGCCTTGAGCGCGAGCTCCATCTTCATCGCCTCGAGCACGCCGAGCACCTGGCCGGCCTCGACCCGGTCGCCGTCGGCGACGCGGACGTCGAGGACGGTGCCCGGCATCGGCGCGGTGATCGCGCCGTCGCCGGCGGCGGCCGCGTGGTCGCCGAAGACGTCCGGGCGCTCGAACACGAACCGCTGGCCGCGGAAGGACGACCTCGGCGACGTGCGGCTGCACGTTGACGACGGCGCGGTGCCGCTGCCCGTCGACCGTCGAGCACGAGCGACGTGGTTCTCGGCGGAGTGCTGGCGGACCGTCGACGCCGTCGACGGTGCCGCGGGCCCGGTCGACGACGACCGGCCGGTCGAGCTCGACGATGGTCGGCGCCGGGTCGGCGCCGGCGCGCCAGCCGTCGGACTGGAACGGGTGACCGGAGTCGTCGACCGCGGCGAGCATCGCGCTGACCCAGGCGACGAAGACCCGGGGCAGCTCGTCGTCCGGCTCCTCGACCTCGGCGGTGTCGAGCCAGGCGGTGTCGATGGTCGCGTCGCGGAACTCGTCGCTCGCGGCCAGCGCCCGCAGGAAGCCGGTGTTGGTGGTCAGCCCGAGGATCGCGGTCTCGTCGAGCGCGGCGACCAGCGCCCGCCGGGCGGCCTCGCGGTCCGGCGCCGTGCGCGATGACCTTGCCGAGCATCGGGTCGTACGACGTGCTGACGACCTGCCCGGGCTCCAGCGCGTGGTCGACCCGCGCCCGCTCGGCCACCGCACGATCGACGTCGCCGGCCTGCGGCAGGAACCCGCCGAACGAGTCCTCGGCGTAGACCCGGGCCTCGATCGCGTGGCCGGTGACGGTGACGTCGTCCTGGGTGATCGGCAGCGGCTCGCCGGCGGCGACCCGCAGCTGGAGCTCGACCAGGTCGAGGCCGGTGATCAGCCTCGGTGACCGGGTGCTCGACCTGGAGCCGGGTGTTCATCTCCAGGAAGTAGGCCTCGCCGGTGTCGGCGTCGAGCAGGAACTCGACGGTGCCGGCGTTCTCGTAGCCGACGTGCTTGCGCGAGCGCGACCGACGCTGCGACGTGACCAGCTCGCGGACCTCGGCCGTGATCGTCGGCGCGGGCGCCTCCTCGAGCACCTTCTGGTGCCGGCGCTGGGTGGAGCAGTCGCGCTCGAAGAGGTGGACGACGTTGCCGTGCGCGTCGGCCATCACCTGCACCTCGATGTGCCGGCCGTGCTCGACGTACTTCTCGACCAGGATCGTGTCGTCGCCGAACGCCGACAGCGCCTCGCGCTTGGCGGCGGCGACCGCCTCGTCGTACTCCCCGGCCGAGCGGACGATCCGCATGCCCTTGCCGCCGCCACCGGCGGCGGCCTTCACGAGCACCGGGAAGGCCGGCGTCGTCGCCGCGTCGGGCACGACCGGGACGCCGGCCGCGACGGCGATCTCGCGGGCGGCGTCCTTGCGGCCCATCCGGTCCATCACGTCGGCGGACGGCCCGACCAGCTTGATGCCGGCGGCCTCGACGGCGCGGGCGAACTCGGCGCGCTCGGAGAGGAAGCCGTAGCCGGGGTGGATCGCGTCGGCGCCGGCCGCCTGGGCGGCCGCGACGACGGCGTCGATGTCGAGGTAGCTCTCGACCCGCACCGCGTCGTCGGCGGCGCGCACGTGCGGCGCGTCGGCGTCGAGGTCGGTGAAGAGCGCGACGGTGCGGATGCCCATGCGCGCGGGCGGTGCGCATGACGCGGAGCGCGATCTCGCCGCGGTTGGCGATCAGCAGGGTGTGGATCATCGGGTCACATCCGGAAGACGCCGTACGACGGCGTCGGGATCGGGGCGTTCGCGGCGGCCGCGAGGCCCATGCCGAGGACGCGGCGGGTGTCGGCCGGGTCGATGACGCCGTCGTCCCAGAGCCGGGCGGTGGCGTAGTACGGCGAGCCCTGGGTCTCGTACTGCTCGCGGATCGGCGCCTTGAACGCCTCCTCCTCCGCGGGGTCGTCGAACCCGCGGACGGTCGCGAGCACGGACGCGGCCTGCTCGCCGCCCATCACCGAGATCCGGGCGTTCGGCCACATCCAGAGGAAGCGCGGGTCGTAGGCGCGGCCGCACATGCCGTAGTTGCCGGCGCCGAACGAGCCGCCGATGACGACGGTGAACTTCGGGACGACGCTGCACGCGACCGCGGTGACCAGCTTGGCGCCGTCGCGGGCGATGCCGCGGTTCTCGTACTCCTTGCCGACCATGAAGCCGGTGATGTTCTGCAGGAACACCAGCGGGATGCCGCGCTGGTTGCACAGCTCGATGAAGTGCGCGCCCTTGAGCGCGGACTCGCTGAACAGGATGCCGTTGTTGGCGACGATGCCGACCGGGTGGCCCCAGATGTGCGCGAAGCCGGTCACCAGGGTCTCGCCGTAGAGCTTCTTGAACTCGTGGAACCGGCTGCCGTCGACGACCCGGCGGATCACCTCGCGCACGTCGTACGGCGTGCGGGTGTCGGCCGGGCACCACGTCGTACAGCGTCGAGGGGTCCTCGTGCGGCTCCTCGACCGGTGCGATCTCGTACGTCGCGCCCGCGGGCCGGCGCTCGAGGGTGCCGACGATGCTCCGCACGATGGCGAGCGCGTGCGCGTCGTCCTCGGCGAGGTGGTCGACGACGCCGGAGGTGCGGGCGTGCACGTCGCCGCCGCCGAGCTCCTCGGCGGTGACGACCTCGCCGGTCGCGGCCTTCACCAGCGGCGGGCCGCCGAGGAAGATCGTGCCCTGGTTGCGCACGATCACGGTCTCGTCCGACATCGCCGGGACGTAGGCGCCGCCGGCGGTGCAGGAGCCCATCACGCTGGCGATCTGCGGGATGCCCTGCGCGGACAGGTTGGCCTGGTTGAAGAAGATCCGGCCGAAGTGCTCGCGGTCGGGGAACACCTCGTCCTGCATCGGCAGGAACGCGCCGCCGGAGTCGACGAGGTAGACGCACGGCAGCCGGTTCTCGGCCGCGACGGTCTGCGCGCGCAGGTGCTTCTTGACCGTCATCGGGTAGTAGGTGCCGCCCTTGACCGTCGCGTCGTTGGCGACCACCACGACCTCGCGGCCGCTGACCCGGCCGATGCCGGTGACGATGCCGGCGGACGGCACGCCGCCGCCGTACATGTCGTACGCCGCCAGCGGGCTCAGCTCGAGGAACGGGCTGCCCGGGTCGAGCAGCCGGTCCACCCGGTCGCGCACCAGCAGCTTGCCGCGGTCGGTGTGCTTGCTGCCGGGCCGCCTCGCTGCCGCCCTGCCGCGCGGCGGCGAGCCGCTCCGCGCAGCTCGTCGACCAGCTCCTTCATATGGCTCACCCGGCTAGGTTAGCGATCATTAACCTGTGGGTCCACCGGTCTTCTCCTGGCAGGGTGGTCCGGTGACTTCCTTGCGCTGGCAGTGCCTCGACATCGACTGCACCGACCCCGACCTGGTCGCGACGTTCTGGCAGGAGGCGCTGGGCTGGCGGCGCACCGTCGAGCACCTCGAGGGCGAGTCCCCCGAGATCGTCCTGGAGCCGCCGGCCGGCAGCCCCGAGGACGGCGTCGCACCGGACCTGCTGTTCATCGGGGTACCCGAGCGCAAGGCCGGCAAGAACCGCCTGCACGTCGACCTCCGCCCGGTCGACCAGGCCGCCGAGGTGGCCCGGCTCGAGGGCCTCGGCGCGACGCGAACCGACGTCGGCGGGGGCGACACCCCGTGGATCGTGATGCTCGATCCCGAGGGCAACGAGTTCTGCGTCCTCCCCGCACGTTGAATCGGGACTTTTGGTCAGTTGAATCCGGACTTTTCTCCGGACTCAACCGGTCAGAACTCCCGATTCGACCGGTCAGAAGTCCCGACTCAACGGAATTGATCGCTGCTGACGTAGGTTCAACAGGCATGAGTGCCGTGACGCTGACCTCCGACACCTTCGAGCAGACCGTCGTCGACAACGACATCGTGCTGGTCGACTTCTGGGCCGCGTGGTGCGGGCCGTGCCGGCAGTTCGCGCCGGTCTTCGAGGCCGCGTCCGAGCGGCACCCGGACGTGGTGTTCGGCAAGGTCGACACCGAGGCCGAGCAGTCGCTCGCCGCCGCCGCGCAGATCACCTCGATCCCGACCCTGATGGCGTTCCGCGACGGGATCCTGGTGTTCGCCCAGCCCGGCGCGCTCCCCGCGCCCGCGCTCGAGCAGGTCATCACCGCGGTCAAGGAGCTCGACATGGACGACGTCCGCGCGCAGATCGCCGCCCAGCAGGACGGCTCGACGCCCGAGTGACCGACAGGGGCGGGGGTCTCACGACCCCCACCCCCGCTGGTCTCACTTCGGCGGCGGAGGCACCAGGCACGAAACCGGTGCCGAGGTGTTGCCGCTGAAGTCGACCGCGAAGACCTCGGCGTCGCCGGTGCCGGTGATCTTCAGGATCCCGCCGGCCATCACCTTGATGGACGGCTTCGCGTTGTTCTCGGTGTACTTGATGTTCTGGCCGGAGGTGAACGGTCCCCAGACCGTGCCGCTGCCGGTGTCACGAAGGAACACCTGCGGAGCGGTGTCGACCACGTCGGTCGCGATCAGGTGGAAGAACCCGTCCGGGTTGTGCGAGCCCGGCACGTGCCCGCCGGGGTTCGGTCCCTCAGGGCAGCCGGGCGCCGGGGCCGTCGTGTCGACGACCGTGATGGTGCCGGTGCCGACGCCCGTGTTGCCCGCGGCGTCGGTGGCCTGGCAGGTCACCGTGGTGGCGCCGAGGGCGAACCCGCTGCCCGACGGCGGCACGCAGGTCGGAGTCAGCGGGCCGTCGACGTTGTCGACCGCGCTGGCGGCGTACGACACCGTCGCTCCGCTCGGCGAGGTGGCCTCGACGGTCTTGCTCTCGACGGTGACGACCGGCGGGGTGACGTCGTTGACGTCGATCTCGACGGTCTGCACGAACTCCGGGCCGGGCAGCTCGCCGTTGACCAGGAACTCGGTCGTGCAGGTGACGGTCTGGCCCTGCGGCGCGCCGCCGCTGAGCGTGATCGTCTCGTCGAACGTCGTGGACTCACCGGACGTGACGGTCTTCGACGGCTGGTCGAAGGACAGGCTGACGCCCGCGTCGCACGTGGTCTGGTGGGTGACGACGGCCGGCAGGTTCTGCAGCTCGCTCAAGATGGTGTCGGCCACCTCGCTCGGATCGGCCGAGGCGAGCGTTCCGCTGGTCGCCGCGGTCACCCTGGACGCCTGACCGGTGAGGTCGAGCCGGGCGCCGAGCGGGCCGGGCACGCTGATCGCGATGACTCGCACCCCGCTCGACACGAGACCGGCGGTCGCCGTTGCTTCGGTGAACCCGAGGGACGGGTCGTGGCTGGGTGCGTCGCCGAACATGACCAGCACCCGGGTTCCGTCGGGCCGGAAGTTGATCGTCGACGGGATCCGGCCGAGCGCACCGATCCAGGCCTCGGCCTCGTCGCCCCCGCCGCCGGCCGACCAGGCGTTGATGCCGGTGACCACAGCGGCGGCGTTGCCGGTGAGCTGCTGGTCGACGCGGTAGACCGCGGCCGCGCCGTCGGTCTCGTCCTTGTACTCAGCGACCGCGAACTGTGCGGTCGGCTGCGCGGCCTGGATCTGGCTGAGGATCGCGCCGGCGTTGGTGCGAACGTTCGCGATGCTGCCGCCCATGCTGCCGGTCGTGTCCGCCAGGAACACGATGTCCGGCTTGGGTGGGATGGGCGGCGTCTCCACCGTCTTGGTGATGGTGACCGATGCCCCGGGGTCGAGTGCATCGGCGTAGTGCGCAGGGGTTACCCCCGGCGCGGCGAACGCCGCGGCCGTGGCCGTGACGGTCAGGACGACGGCTGCGGCCGCCGCAGTTCCGAGACGGCGCGGTGCCGCCCGAGAGATTCTGCTCATATGTCCTGGTCCCTCCGAAAGATCGGTGGCGCCGTTGCCACCTCCAGGGACGCTACGGAGGAGACCCGCCCTCGGCATGACACCCATGTGCCACTTCCGGCGTCCGCGTGGAGCAGCGCGAATGTGTTACCCGGCAGTTAGCGACCGCTAACCTAGGGGCGTGCCCACCCCCGCGACCGAGCAGACCAGCCGCCGCGACCAGATCCTGGCGACCGCGGCCGAGCTGTTCGCCGCCCGCGGGTTCCACGGGGTCTCGGTCGCCGACCTCGGCGCTGCCTGCGGGATCTCCGGTCCGGCGCTCTACAAGCACTTCGCGTCGAAGCAGGCGGTGCTCGCCGAGATGCTGGTCTCGATCAGCGAGGAGCTGCTCCGCGTCGGCACCCAGCGCGTGGAGAACGCCGCCGACCCCCGCGCCGCGCTGGCCGCGCTCGTCGAGTGGCACGTCGACTTCGCGCTGCGGCACCGGCCGCTGATCGTCGTCCAGGACCGCGACTGGGAGTCGCTCCCGACCGAGGCGCGCGAGCGGGTCCGCACCCTCCAGCGGTCGTACGTCGACCTGTGGGCCGGCCAGCTCCGGCTGGCCGACCCGCAGCTCGACCTGCCGACCGCCCGGGCGATGGCGCACGCGGCGTTCGGGCTGATCAACTCCACCCCGCACAGCGGGCTGCTGCCCGACCCCGAGATGCGCGACGTGCTCAGCCGGATGGCGCTGGGGGCTCTGGCCCGCTGAGCGTCGTCCAGCATCCGAGCGGCGTAGAGCGCCGCCTCGAGCGCGGCGTCCAGGTCGACGTCGTCGGCCGGCTCTGCGGTGCGCTGCGTGCAGCCGGGCCAGCAGCTCGTCGCGCGGCAGCCCGCGCAGCTGGAGCAGCACGAACGGGTCGGCCTCGACCAGCCAGGCCAGCTGCTGGAGCACGGCCAGCGCGTGCACGCACGGGTCGACCCAGTGGTCGCAGGTGCAGGACGAGCCGAGCTCGCCGCCGTACGGCAGCAGCTCGACGCCGGCCTCCTCGGCGTGCTCGACCAGCGCGTGCGGCAGCTCGCCGGCCAGCAGCGCCGCGATCCGGCCGGACTCCGCCGCGACCGTCTCGACCAGCGCGTCGACCGCCGCGGTCGTCGAGCACCGGGATGGTGCCGGCCACGGTCCACAGCCCGCGCCGGTCCTCGACCGACGCCACGAACCGGCCGGGCTCGGTCGCGATCTGGCCGACGTGCCCGCCGCGCGCGAGGGTCCGCGACGGCGACCAGGTCGGCCTCGGCGTACGCCGCCTCCTCGACCGCGCGCACCCAGGCCTTGCCCCACCACGTCGTCGCCCGCGCCGTCGAGCGACGCGGCGCGACCCGCGGGTGCAGGACGCGCCGGCCATCAGGGCGTCTCGCCGCAGGGCCACGAAGTCGCGCAGCTCGTCGTTGCTCAGCTCGGTCAGCGCCGCCTCGCCCTGCGCCAGCACGGCGTCGGCCAGCGCCCGCTTGCGGCGTGAGCAGCTCGGCGATCTTCTCCTCGATGGTGCCGCGGGTGATCATCCGGTGCACCTGCACCGGCCTGGTCTGCCCGATCCGGTAGGCGCGGTCGGTGGCCTGCTCCTCGACGGCGGGGTTCCACCAGCGGTCGACGTGTACGACGTGGTCGGCGCGGGTCAGGTTGAGCCCGGTGCCGCCGGCCTTCAGCGACAGCAGGAACACCGGCGCCTCGCCGGCCTGGAACCGGCGCACCATCGCCTCCCGCTCGCGCACCGGCGTGCCGCCGTGCAGGAACTGGTGGGGTACGCCGGCGCGGGCGAGGTGCGCCTCGAGCAGCCGCGCCATCGCGACGTACTGCGTGAAGACCAGGACCGCGCCGTCCTCGGCCAGCACGGTGCCGACCAGCTCGTCGAGCAGGTCGACCTTCTCGGAGCGCCCGGACAGCCGGACCGCCGGACTGCTTGAGGAAGTGCGCCGGGTGGTTGCAGATCTGCTTGAGCCCGGTGAGCAGCATCAGCACCAGCCCGCGACGGGCGTCCTCGTCGGCGCGCTCGATCCGCTCCATCGTGTCGCGCACGAACGACTCGTAGAGCACCACCTGCTCGCGGGTCAGCCGCAGCGGGTGGTCGGTCTCGGTCTTCGGCGGCAGCTCCGGCGCGATGCCCGGGTCGGACTTGCGGCGGCGCAGCAGGAACGGCCCGATCAGGTCGGCGAACTGCCGCGCCTTGGTCGGCTCCAGCCCCGACTCGATCGGCGCCGCCCAGGCCTTGCGGAACGCGTTGCGGCTGCCGAGCAGCCCGGGCGTCGTCCAGTCGAGGATCGCCCACAGCTCGGTCAGGTTGTTCTCGACCGGGGTGCCGGTCAGCGCCACCCGGGCCGCGCTCTCGATCGAGCGCAGCGCCCGCGCGGTCGACGTACGCGGGTTCTTCACGTGCTGCGCCTCGTCGGCGACCACCAGGTCCCACGCGCACGCGCGGCCAGCGTCTCGGCGTCGCTCCGCATGGTGCCGTACGTCGTGAGCACGAACCCGTCGCCGGCAGCGGACAGGTCGCGCGCGCTGCCGTGGAAGCGGACCACCGGGACGCCGGGGGCGAACCGGTGCACCTCGTCCTCCCAGTTGCCGAGCAGGCTGGCCGGGCAGACGACGAGGGTCGGCCCGGTGGCGCCGTGCTCGCGCCGGTGCAGGTGCAGCGCGATCAGGGTGACGGTCTTGCCGAGGCCCATGTCGTCGGCCAGGCAGGCGCCGAGGCCGAGCGAGGTCATCTCGGCCAGCCAGGTCAGCCCGTGCCGCTGGTAGTCGCGCAGCGTCGCCCGCAGCGCGGCCGGCGGCTCGACCGGGTCGCGGGTCGCGGCGCGTCAGCAGCTGCTCGCGGACCTTGAGCAGGCTGGCGCCGACGACCACCTGCTCCTCGACGTCGGCCGACCTGGACGGTGCCGGTGAGGGCGGCCGCGACCGCCTCGGCGGGCTTGACCGTGCGCACCAGCCGCTTGCGGGCCTTGCGCGCGATCGCCGGGTCGACGACGGTCCAGTTGCCGCGCAGCCGGAGCAGCGGGGTCGCCGACCGGGCGAGCGGCGTCCATCTCCTCGTCCGGTGAGCGGGTCGCCGTGCATCGCGATCTGCCAGTTGAAGGCGAACAGCGCGTCGGTGCCGAGGAGCGGCTCGTTGAGCGGCTCCTCGCGCGACCCGGCCGACGACGGCGCCCGGTCGAGCACGGTGGTCGCGGTCAGGTCGCGGCCGAGGCTCGCGGCCACAGCACGTCGACGCCGCGCGCCTCGCAGCGCGCCGACGCCCTCGTCGAGCAGGCTGACCAGCTCGTCGGTGTCGAGCACGAGCTCGTCGGGCACCCGCAGCTCGAGCAGCCGGTCGAGCACCGGCCACGCGTCGGCCGCCGCCCGCAGCGCGATCGTGGCGTGGGTCCGCGCCCGGTCGCCGAAGCCGTGCTCGTCGGGGTGTCGGTCCACAGCAGCGCGAGGTCGCAGAGGTGGAGCGGGTTCTGCTCGTCGTGGACCTGCGGCACCAGGCGTACGGCGCCGGCGACCAGCTCCTCCTCGTCGGCCTCGACCCGCAGCGAGATGGTCACCAGCTGCGGCAGGTCGCGCGGGTCGAGCCGCTGGTGCCGGGCCAGCCGGGCCTGGAGCCGCTGCTCGAACGTCGGCTGCCGGTCCCGGCGCGGCGCGAGCACCGCAGCGGCCGACGGTGCGGACCGCGGCATCGCGTCGGCGACCGCGTCGAGCAGGCCGCGCACCACCGCCTCGTCCTCGGTGCCGGACCGGCGCCAGCATCGCGATCCGGTCCTCGTCGTCGGCGTCGAGGCCGGCGACCCGCCAGCTCGGCGGCCGGCTGCCGCGGCCGGCGCGAACTTCCCGGCCGCGACCAGCCGCATCGCCAGCAGCGCGGCACCGGCGAGCAGCCCGACGCTCGGGTGCAGGTCCTCGCGCAGCCGGGCCTTGGTCAGCACCGGCAGCGCCGCGCGGATCGGCAGGCTGACCGTCCGTCGTTCGTCGGTGAACTCGACGACGCCGTCCCGCGGCGGCTCGGCGGCGCGGAAGGTCGCCGGACCGGTGACGGGGACGAAGCTCACGCGGTCGCGACGCGTAGCCGGACGACGCACGAACCACGGCGTTGGTCTGCGCGACGGCCGTCCTCCCGCATCGTGCGCCTACATGAGCGACTCCTCGACGCCACGATCGCCCGGCTCGACGGCTCCCCGTCGACCCTCGGCGAGCTCACCGGCGCGCAACCCGGCGCTCCTGGTCAACGTGGCGAGCCGGTGCGGGCTCACACCGCAGTACACCGGCCTCGAGGAGCTGCAGGAGCGGTACGCCGAGCGCGGCTTCACCGTCGTCGGCCTGCCGTGCAACCAGTTCATGGGCCAGGAGCCCGGCACTCCGGACGAGATCGCGGAGTTCTGCTCGGCGACGTACGGCGTGACCTTCCCGATGACCGAGAAGATCGACGTCAACGGCGACCGACCGCCACGAGATCTACCAGGGCGCTGGTCGACGCCCCGAACGAGAAGGGCGAGGCCGGCGACGTCACCTGGAACTTCGAGAAGTTCCTCGTCGACGCCGACGGCGTCGTCGTCGCCCGGTTCAGCCCGCGGTGCAGCCCGACGACCCGCGCCTGGTCGCCGCGATCGAGGACCAGCTCGGCTGAACTTTGCACTCCACCGGGTGACCGATCGCACGTCCGAGGGAGACCAAAGTCGGGTGACCGCTGTCGGTGGCGCCACCTAGCCTCGTCAGGTGAGCACCGAGACCCCCACTCAGCCCTCCCCGGCGGCCTCCGACAAGCTCGACCGCGACGTCCTGGTGATCGCCGGCGTCGTCGTCGCTCGGCGCGATCATGTCGATCCTCGACATCACCGTCGTCTCGGTCGCGCTGCAGACCTTCCAGCAGGAGTTCGACGCGACCGCCGCGCAGGTCGCCTGGACGATGACCGGCTACACCCTGGCGCTCGCCGCGGTGATCCCGCTGACCGGCTGGGCGGCCGACCGGTTCGGCACGAAGCGGCTCTACCTGATCGCGATCGTGCTGTTCGCCCTCGGCTCCGCGCTCTGCGCCCTGGCGACGTCGCTGCCGATGCTGGTCACCTTCCGGGTGCTCCAGGGCCTCGGCGGCGGCATGCTGATGCCGCTCGGCATGACGATCCTGACCCGGGCCGCCGGCCCGGAGCGGATCGGCCGGGTGATGGCCGTCATGGGCATCCCGATGCTGCTCGGCCCGATCTTCGGCCCGATCCTCGGCGGCTGGCTGATCGACGTCGCCAGCTGGCACTGGATCTTCCTGATCAACGTCCCGATCGGCGTCGCCGCCATCGTGTACGCCGCGATCGCGCTGCCCAAGGACCACGTCGAGCCCTCGGAGACCTTCGACTGGCTCGGCATGGTGCTGCTCTCCCCCGGCCTCGCGCTCTTCCTCTACGGCATCTCGACGATCCCCGAGACCGGCACCTTCTTCGCGACCAAGGTCGTCGTGCCCGTCGTCATCGGCACCGTGCTGATCGTCGCGTTCGTGCCGTGGGCGCTGGCCCGCCGCAACATCCACCCGCTGATCGACCTGCGGCTCTTCCAGAACCGCAACATGACGGTCGCGGTGATCTCCATGTCGCTCTTCGCGATCTCGTTCTTCGGCGCCGGCCTGCTCTTCCCGCTCTACTTCCAGCAGGTGCGGGGCGAGGACGCCCTGCACGCCGGCCTGCTCCTGGCACCCCAGGGCTTCGGCGCGATGATCACGATGCCGATCGCCGGCATCCTCGCCGACAAGATCGGCCCCGGCAAGATCGTGATGGCCGGCATCTCCGTGACCGCCATCGGCCTGGCGCATGTTCTCGACGCTGACCGACACCACGTCGTACGGCTTCCTGATGCTGTCGCTGTTCATCATGGGTCTCGGCATGGGCGGCACGATGATGCCGATCATGTCCGTCGGCGCTGGCCACCCTGCGCGAGCACACCATCGCCCGCGGCTCGACGCTGATGAACATCGTCCAGCAGGTCGCTGCCTCGATCGGCACGGCCGTCTTCACCGTGCTGCTGACCAACGGCCTCCAGGACAAGCGTCACGGCGAGCACGCCACCCGCGGAGATCCCGAGCCTCGACCGCGAGCGTCTACGGCGACGTGTTCCTGGTCGGCGCCGTCCTGGTCGCGCTGGTGCTGATCCCCGCGTTCTTCCTGCCGCGCAAGAAGATCGAGCACCAGGTCGACCCGGCGCTGATGGTCGGGCACTGACCCGCCCGGGTTTCACCGGTCAGCCGCCGAACCCCGCCCGACACGCCGCACGACACCGGCGTGGCGTGCGGGTTCTGGCGGTCAGCCGGTGAAACCCGCAACCCGCCCCGTGACCGGCGGCAGGTCGGCGAGCGTGACGATGCCGGGCGGCGCGGCGACGACGTACGGGACCGCGTTCGTCACCGGCATCGCCGTGTAGATCATGCCGAGGTCCATGAAGCCCTCGCTCCAGTCCTTCGGCGGCAGGCAGTGCAGCACGGTGCGCATGTTGGGCACCCCGAAGACCTGGATCACGTGCCCGTGCTGCGAGCGGCTTCGGCGGTACGACGTGCTCGCCCATCGTCCAGTTGAAGCCGACGCTGACGACGTTGCGGTCACCCACCCAGCCGCGGTGGTAGCCCATCACGCCGCCGACGGTGCCGGCCGGGATCTTCATGAAGCCGAGGTCGCTGTCGCCGGTGGCCGCGGTGAACTCGACGTCGAAGGTCATCCGGTCCAGCGTGACGCCGATCGCGTCGGCCATCATCGCGGCCGACTCGGCGAACACCTCGCTCTCGCGACGTACGTTCTCGGCCAGGCCCGGGGTGTCCGGAGACTGCGAGAACCCCATCGCCGTCTGGGTTTCCGCGCTCTCGTACGTCGAGCAGTCGACCGACTCGGTGATCCGGATCTCGTCGACCCGCTCGCACGAACCGCTGAGCACCATGCCCACCAGGTTGGTCATCCCCGGGTGCGCGCCGCTGCCGAAGATGGTGGCGCCGCCGCGCTCGCAGGCCTCGCGGATCCGGTCGAGGTCCTCGGGTGACTGCTTGCCGCCGGTGATCCAGGCCGCGCTGGAGCAGACGTTCACCCCGGACCCGAGCAGGGCGCACAGCTCGTCGATGCTCGGCCACAGCGGGTTGTAGCAGCACGCGTCCGCGCCGAGCGCGAGCAGCGCGTCGATGTCGTCGGTCGCCAGCACCCCGGTCGGCTCCGGCCACCCGCACAGGTCGGCCGCGTCCATCCCGACCTTCGCCGCGCCGTGCGCGTAGACGCCGACCAGCTCCATGTCGGGTCGGCCGAGGATCGCGTGCAGCGACCGCCGGCCGATGTTGCCGGTGGTCCACTGGATCACCCGGAGCTTTGCAGTCATGACGCCAAGGTAGAACGTGTTCTACCTTGGCGTCCAGCGCCCCACTACGCCGTGATCGCGTGGTCCCGGTCGTTCGCGTTCGCACCCACCAGCCGATCGCGGAGGGCGACCAGCTCGCCGACCTCGGCGATGAACCGGGTGGTGCTCTCACCGACCTGGACGTCGTCGAAGTAGTGGTGCCGCATCGCCACCCGGGCGAGGTGGTGCTCGTCGTGCTCGAGCCGGGCGCCGACGAGCGCGGCCAGCTCGGCCACGTCGACCCGGTCGATGACGTCGGCGCAGCGGCTCACCGGCACGTCCTGGCGGAGCCGCTCGGCGTCGTGGTGCCGGTCGGTGATGAACATCGGCCGCTCGGTGCGCAGGTAGAGCCAGTCCAGGCCCACGGACGAGACGTCGGTGATCATCGCGTCGCAGTCCGGGATCACCGCGAGGATGTCGCCGGCGGTGACCGCCTGGTGCCCGGCCTCCGGGTCGCGCAGCGCGGCGTCGCCGAGGATCGCCAGGATCGCCTGGTGCGCCGCCCGGATCGCGGGGTTCGGGCTGGTCGTGACCTTGGGGTGCGGCTTGTAGACGGCGCGCACGTCCGGGCACGGCCAGCACCGCCCGGATGATGTCGATGCCCAGGGTGTCGACCGACGTGTAGTCGTTGTACTCCGCGTCGCCCTCCCAGGTCGGCGCGTAGAGGACCGTCCGGCGCTCGTCGGCGCCAGCACCGCGGGCGGGCGCAGGTCGAGCTGCGGCCGGCCGATCCGCACCAGCCGACTGGTGTCGAACTCCAGCAGGCCGGCCTCGTGCCGCTGCACGGCCGCCTGGCCGGCGACGAAGACTCGGTCGTAGGCCTTGGCGTTGTTGCTCGCCATGCTCTGCTTGTCGCTCTCACCGTGGTTGATGTGGACGTGCAGCTTGCGACCGTCCAGGAGCGACTGGAAGTTCAGCATCGAGTTGTTGCAGTAGAGGACGACGCCGGCGTCGAGCTCGGCGTACAGCTCGGTCAGCTCGCGGAACGTCGGCGCCAGGAGGAGCGGCAGCGAGGTGCGGGTGCGGAGCAGCGCCTCGGTCTCCGGGTCTGCGCGACCACGATCCCCACCGGATGCTGCTGGTCGAGGAGCTCGAGCACGGGCAGCCACTGGATGAGCTGGTAGCTGCGGGTGGTGTCGTCTGCGAAGTAGGCGAGGACTTCGTGGTTCACTCCCTGAATTTTACGGCCCCGGTGCCACTTCTCCCGCATCGGCTCCGGGCCGGTCGGACGGTTCGCCTAGGAGGTTGCTGAACAAGACGGGCGAACGCGAGCGGCGTCCGGTGCGTGCGGTGGCAAGGCTGCCGAGGAAAGGCGTGGCGGGTCACTTCGACCGAGGCGAACGCGGCCAACGCACCACCCGGTCGTCGCGTAGCCGCGCGGATTGTTCAGCAGGCTCCTAGGACTGGGCGGCCAGCACCAGCGGACGCACCTCGGCCGCACCCGCCCGGCGCAGGGCCCGAGCCGCGAGGGTGAGGGTCCAGCCGGTGACCGACGAGGTCGTCGACGAGCAGCAGCCGCTGCTCGTCGAGGGGGCCGTCGGTCTGCAGCGTGAACCGGCGACCGACGGCGGCGACCCGCTGCGCGGAGTTCGCCGAGCCCTGGCCCGGTGCGACGTCAGGGTCGGCGATCGCCCAGCGTGCCGACGACGGGGACGCGCAGGTAGCGAGACAGCCCGTCGGCCAGGTCGGCGGTCAGTATCGGCCGGGTCTGCGACTCGACCACGACGATGCCGTCGACCGGCGGTCGCCAGTCGCCGAGCACCTCGATCACGGCGTTCACCAGGGGCAGCGGGACCGGACCGTCCACGGTGGCCGGCGCGAACAGCGCGCGCAGCGCCTGGCCGTAGCCGAGGTCGGTGAGCCGCGCGACGGCTCGGCCCTCCTCGGCGCCCTCGGCGATCTTGCCCTTGAGGTCGATGCCGAGGTTCGCCAGCGAGGTCGGCCACATCTTGCGCGGCTCGACGAGCACGCCGGGGCGCGACAGCCGCGCGCCGGCCTCCTCGACCGCCGCCGTCGGAGACCTCGGCGGACAGCGTCAGGCCGCCGCAGTTGTCGCAGCGGCCGCAGTCGGCGGCCTCGGGGTCGTCGAGCTGGTCGCGCAGGAAGCGCATCCGGCACCGGTCGGTGCCGAGGTAGTCGAGCATCGCCTGCTGCTCGCGCTCCCGGGCCTCGCTGACCCGGCGGTAGCGCTCCTCGTCGTACTCCCAGGAGCGTCCGGTCGACTCCCAGCCGCCGCGCACGCGGCGGACGGCGCCGTCGACGTCGAGCACCTTGAGCATCGTCTCGAGCCGGTTGCGGTTGAGGTCGACGTACGTCTCCAGCGCGGCGGTGCTCAGCGGCCGGCCCTCGTCGGCGAGCACCGACAGGGTCTGGCGGACCTGCTCCTCCCGCGGGAACGCGAGCGAGGCGAAGTAGGCCCAGATGTCGCGGTCCTCGATCGCCGGCAGCAGCACGACCGTCGCCTCGTCGGCCGGTGCCACGGCCGGCGCGGCCGACCTGCTGGTAGTAGGCGACCGGGGAGGCGGGCGCGCCCATGTTCACGACGAAGCCGAGGGTGGCGTCGAAGCCCATGCCGAGCGCGCTGGTCGCGATCAGCGCCTTGACCCGCCCGGTCAGCAGGTCCTGCTCGAGGGCCTGGCGCTCGGTGGTCTCGGTCTGGCCGGAGTACGCCGCGACCTCGTGCCCGCGCGAGCGCAGGTAGTCGGCGATCTCCTGGGTGGCGGCGACCGTGAGGCAGTAGACGATGCCGGAGCCGGGCTGCTCGGCGAGGTGGTCGGCCAGCCAGGCCAGCCGCTGCTCGGCGGTCTTGAGCCGGACCACGCCGAGCCGGAGCGACTCGCGGTCGAGCGAGCCGCGCAGGACGAGGACGTCGGTGCCGAGCTGCTCGGCGACGTCGGCGGTGACCCGGGCGTTGGCGGTGGCGGTCGTGGCGAGGACCGGGATGCCGTCGGGCAGGTCGCCGAGCAGGGTGCGGATCCGGCGGTAGTCGGGCCGGAAGTCGTGGCCCCAGTCGGAGATGCAGTGCGCCTCGTCGACCACGAGCAGGCCGGCGGTGGCCGCGAGCCGCGGCAGCACCTCGTCGCGGAAGCCGGGGTTGTTGAGCCGCTCGGGGCTGACCAGCAGCACGTCGACCTCGCCGGCCAGGATCGACTCCTGGATCGGCTCCCAGTCCTCGATGTTGGTGGAGTTGATGGTGACCGCGCGGATCCCGGCGCGCTCGGCGGCGAGCGATCTGGTTGCGCATCAGCGCGAGCAGCGGCGACACGATCACGGTCGGCCCGGCGCCCTGCTCGCGCAGCAGCAGGGTGGCCACGAAGTAGACCGCGGACTTGCCCCAGCCGGTGCGCTGCACGACGAGCGACGCGGCGCCGGTGCACCGCGAGCGCCTCGATCGCCGACCACTGGTCCTCGCGGAGTACCGCGTCGTCGCTGCCCACCAGCGCGCGGAGGTGCGCCTCGGCACTGCGTCGTACGTCGCTGTCGACCTCGGCGTCGCTCATGTCCGCCTGTCTACCAGCGACCACCCCCGATGCCCCGATCGGACTAGCCCCGGATGGTCATACGCGCCGACCCACCCCAGGAGCAGGGTGCCAAGCAGGCGGGGCCTGAGTGAGTGAGTCGGAGCTGTCTGATGGATCCGCACCGCCCCGCTGATGTCGGCGGACCGGCCGCCTGTCGCGCCCGAACCATCGGGCGTGCCTCCTCGCCGCGACGCGGGTCGATCCGACCCGGTGCGTATCTAGACCAGCACCACTCGCTCCTTCACCCATATCGCGGCTCGCTCGGGGCCGCCGTACAGCAGGGAGCAGTCATGATCACCACCGCTCGAACCATCACCGCAGCCGGTGCCGCGTCTCTCGCTCTTCTCGGCGGGGCAGCGCTCACCGGCTCCACGGCCTCGGCCGGCGACGACGACGCCCAGCGAATGCCGGCCCGCCCGGCGGAGCGTACGCTCGTCTCCAGCTGTGGCGGCGGCCCGTTGGTCGGGATGTCCTCTCGCGCCATGGACTTCCAGAGCGTCACGGCCGGCGCGACCGTCGACGTCGAGGGCTCCCAGTGGCAGGTGAAGGGCCCCAAGAATGGCACCGACACCGTGCTCGTCACGCTGACCGCGATGGCGTCCAGCGGCGGCGCCGGCGAGCTCACGTCCAGTCTCGTTCTACAAGGACGGCGTCGGCACCAACGAGGGCCAGAAGTACTTCACGTACAACGGCGTCCTCGACCAGTCGTCGGTGCAGTTCTGCACCAAGATCGGCAAGGGCCAGCACACCCTCAACCTGAAGCTCATCGACGGCGGTGGCGGTGCGGCGACGCTGTACTTCCCGACCGTCACGTACCAGCGATTCGGCTGACCGCACACCCCAGTACGGACCACGCCGGGCGGACGCGGGTGCGGGGGTCAGTTCTGGCCATGGTCGCGCCCTGAGCGGCGCACCTAGCGTCGAACGATGACCAGAATCCCCCGTGCCCTCCCCGTCGTCCTGATCGCGGCCTTCGCCCTCGTCCTGGCGTTCTCGGGAGGCGCCGTCGCCGGCAAGCTGATCACCGGCAAGCAGATCAAGGACAACTCGGTGTCCACCAAGGACATCAAGAACGGCTCGCTCCAGTCGCTGGACCTGTCCGCCTCCACCATCGCCGAGCTCCAGAGCGGCGAGGTCGGGCCGGCTGGGCCCGAGGGCCCGGCCGGAGCGATGGGGGCGACCGGGGCTGACGGTGTCGCCGGACCGGCCGGGCCGGCCGGCACGAACGGCGTCAGCGGACTCGAGTACGTCACCGGCACCGTGATCATCGGCGCCGGGGTCTCGGACGCAGTCACGGTGCTGTGTCCCGGCAGCAAGAAGGTGATCGGGGCGGTCGCCGACTGGCAGTCGACGTACCTGCCGACGGCGACCACGTTCAACCAGGCCCGGAACGGAGCCATCGCCTACGGGAAGAACACGAACGCCGCGGTGGACACGCTCCGCCTCACCATCTCCTGCATCACCGCGAGCTGAAGCAACCGGCCTGCAACACAGGTACGACGTCGGTGTCGTCGAGCTCGGCGGCGATGTCGACGTCCGCACCGAACCCGCCGTCGACGAGCTCGCGCCCACTGGAACACGCGCGCAGCTCGTCGGCGATGCGCGGTGCCACCGCACGGAACGCCTGCTCGGCGACCCGTGCCTCGGGGCTCAGGTCGGTGGCGCCGAGGTCCACCAGCGCGGCCAGCACCGCGCCGGCGCCCCAGAGGTCCTCGACGGCCGGGCGCAACGAGCCGTCGGGCCAGCGCTCGCCGGCGCCGACCACGGCGACCCGGGCACCGGGCGGCAGCCATCGGGCGACCGCGGTCCGGTTGCGCAGCGACGCACCCACCACCGTGATGCCGGACTCCGCCAGGCCGAGACAGATCGTCGAGCCGTTCGGTGACGGCAGCACCAACCGCTCGACGCCGACGGCAGCCCGCACCGACACCGGCGACAGACTCACCCCGGTCCGCACGGACCGGCCGACGGCCAGCACCGCGTCGCGCTCGGCGGCGTACGCCGTGGCCCGCTCGTCCTTCCAGCGGAACGGGTAGACCCGGATCCCGCGCTCGACCGCGACCGTCAGCGTGGTCGTGAACGACAGCACGTCGATGACCACCACGACGTCGGCGTCGGCCGCCACCGCCTCGGCGCCGGTCGGACCCCACTCCATCCGGAGCCGGAACGACGACTGTCCGTGGGTCTCGATGTCCGTCACCACCGCACCTCCCGCGACCCGCGCACCGACCGCAACCACACCGTCGGACGACCACGCCCCGGATCGATCCGCGGCCGGCGTGGCGGCGAAGCCGACGCGCCAGACGCGGTCACCAGATCCGAACGCGGTCGTCCGAGTCGAGCCACAGCCCGTCGCCGGCGCTCGTCTCGAACACCTCGTGGAACTCGTCGAGGTTGCGCACGATGTTCGCCCGGAACTCCGGCGGCGAGTGCGGGTCGATGGTGAGGTACTGCTGCTCCTGCTCCTTGCGGCGCTTGGTCCGCCAGCAGTAGGCCCAGTTCATGAACAGCGCCTGCCGCTCCTCGACCGACGCGGAGCCGTCGCGCGCGATGAGGAACGCGGTGTGCGCGATGGTCAGGCCGCCGAGGTCGCCGATGTTCTCGCCGACGGTGAGCGCGCCGTTGACCTGCTCGCCGGGCAGGCTGCGCGGCTCGAACGCGTCGTACTGGTCGATCAGCTTCTTCGACTTCAGCTCGAAGGCCGCCTTGTCGTCGGGCGTCCACCAGTCGTTGAGGTTGCCCGCGCCGTCGTACTGCGCGCCCTGGTCGTCGAAGCCGTGGCCGATCTCGTGCCCGATGACCGCGCCGATGCCGCCGTAGTTCTCGGCCTCGTCGGCGTCCGGCGAGAAGAACGGCGCCTGCAGGATGCCGGCCGGGAAGCAGATCTCGTTGACGCCGGGGTTGTAGTAGGCGTTGACGGTCTGCGGCAGCATGAACCACTCGTCGCGGTCGACCGGGCCGCCGATCTTCGCCAGCTGCCGGTCGGTCTCGAACGCCGAGGCCGCGGCGACGTTCCCGAGCAGGTCGTCGGCGCCGACCTCGAGCGCGGAGTAGTCGCGGAACTTCTCGGGGTAGCCGATCTTGGGGCGGAACGTGTCGAGCTTCTCGAACGCCCGCTGCTTGGTCTCGTCGGTCATCCAGTCGAGCCGGGAGATCGACTGGCGGTAGGCGGCCAGCAGGTTCGCGACCAGGTCGTCCATCATCGCCTTCGACCGCGGCGGGAAGTGCCGGGCGACGTACTCCTTGCCGACCGCCTCGCCCATCGCGCCCTCGACCAGCGCGACCCCGCGCTTCCAGCGGGCGCGCAGCTCCGGCGTGCCGTTGAGGGTGCGGCCGTAGAAGTCGAAGTTGGTCTCGACGAAGTCGTCGGTGAGGTACGCCGCCGCCGCGCGCAGCACGTGCGCCAGCAGCCACTGCCGCCACTGCTCGACGGGGATCTCGTCGAGCACGACCGACAGGGACTCGAAGTACGACGGCTGCCGGACGCACACCTCGGCGAGGGTCGCGTCGCTGCCGCCGAGGGCGGTGACGTAGCCGTCCCAGTCGAAGGACGGGCACAGCTCGACCAGCTCGGCCTTGGTGATCAGGTTGTAGGTCTTCTGCACGTCGCGGGTCTCCGCGCGCTCCCAGTGGCCCGGCGGCGATCTGGGTGTCGATCGCGAGCACGGTCGCGGCGGCGGTGGCCGGGTCGGGGTGCTCGCCGAGGGTGAACAGCCGGGTCAGGTAGTCGACGTACTTCTCGCGGATCTCGGCGAACTTCTCGTCGCGGTAGTACGACTCGTCGGGCAGCCCGAGCCCGCCCTGGACCAGGTTGAACAGGTAGCGGTCGGAGTCCTTGGAGTCGGTGTCGACGTACGACCCGAACAGGCCGTGCCCGCCGATCCGCTCGAACCCGCCGAGGAACGCCGCCAGCTCGCGGACGTCCTGCACCGCCTCGGCCGCCGCGATCATCGGCCGCACCGGCTCCAGGCCCAGGCTGTTGATCGTCTCCGTGTCCATGAACGACGCGAACAGGTCGCCGATCTTGCGGGCGTCGTCGTCGACCTGGCCACCGTGGGTCGCCTTGAGCGCGAGGTCCTCGATGATCGCGTGGACGTGCTCCTCCGCGGCGTCCGCGAGCTGGACGAACGGGCCCCAGCTCGACCGGTCGGCCGGGATCTCGGTCTCGTCGAGCCACCGCCCGTTGACGTGGCCGAACAGGTCGTCCTGGGGTCGGGTGCCGAGGTCCATGCCCGAGCGGGCCGCGTCGAGGGTGCTCACGGGGTCGACCTTAACCGGCAGTTCAACGCTGGAACACCAGGCTTCGCTGAGGGCGAACCACTCACCCGCTCAAGCCGGTCTGATTTCTCGTCGAGACACCCGAACTGGCTGTTTTCCGGGGCAGATCCCAGCCAGTTTGGGTGTCTCGACGGAGCAGGATCAGCGCAACTGGCCGCGGATCTCACCTCCCGGGTACGCGCTGGAGTGGACGTTCACGTACGCCGCCCCCGCCTCGATCGCCGAGACGAGCTCGTCGAACTCACCGGCCGCGATGCCCTGCCCGGCCGGGCCGATGACGTCGGCCGGTCGGATCGTGCCCGTGATCGTGCCCGACGCGGGACAGGCCTGGGTACCCACAGGTCCGCTGCCGGGGTTGGCGCACAGGAAGGCACTGATCCCGCCCGACTGCGAGTGGCCGCCGAAGTGGATGTGCGCCTGGCCGACCGCGGTGGGTAGCCCGCCGTAGCTCAGCGAGTACCGGATCTCCTGGTCGTCCTCGTCGACGCTCGCCCGGAAGAACCCCCGGCCCGGGGTGGACACCACCAGCGGGTCCTCGTTGTACCCGGTCAGGAACGCCTTCGTGTGCCGCGAGTCGTGCCGGTGGCCGGACTCTCCCTGCGCGGTGACCACACTCGTTGCTGCGATTGCTCCGGCTGCGGCGACGGCCAGGCCGACGCGCAGCACCTGTCGGTTCATCTGTCTGCTCCTCCCGATAGTTGTCGACAGACCAACCATTCATGGTCGTCACGCCGGCGCGGCCGGGTCAACGGCTGGGAGATGAGAAACCGTCAGCGGCGGATGCGCACCACCGACTTGCCGAGGGTCTTGCGGGCGTCCATGTCGAGCAGGGCCTCGCCGAACCCGTCCAGGTCGTACGTCGCGCCGATCGGCGGCTTGACCACGCCGGACGCCATCATCGGCAGCAGCTCGGCCCACTGCTGCTGCATGTAGCCGGGGCGGACCATCGCGTACGCGCCCCAGCCGACGCCGCGGACGTCGACGTTGTTGAGCAGCAGCCGGTTGACCTTGACCTCCGGGATGCCCTGACCGGCCGCGAACCCGACGACCAGCAGCCGGCCCTGGGTGGAGAGCAGGCGCAACGAGTCGGTGAACGCGTCGCCGCCGACGACGTCGAGCACGACGTCGACGCCCTTCCCGCCGGTCAGGTCCTTCACGGCGTCCTTGAAGCCGTCGAGCAGCACCGCCTCGTCGGCGCCGGCGGCCTTCGCCACCTCCGCCTTCTCCGGAGTGCTGACCACGGCGATGGTGCGGGCGCCGTACCCCTTCGCGACCTGGATGGTCGCGGTGCCGACGCCGCCGGCGGCGCCGTGCACGAGCACGGTCTCGCCCGCCTTCAGCTGGCCGCGCTCGGCGAGCGCGAACTGCGCGGTCAGGTAGTTCATCGGCAGCGCCGCGCCCTCGTCGTACGACAGCTCGTCGGGCAGCGCGAACGTGAACATCGCCGGGTTGGCGACCAGCTCGGCCGCGCCGCCGTAGCCGCCGACGCCGGCGACCCGCTGGCCGGGTCCGAAACCGTTGGGCACTGTGCCGTCGGGGCCGGGGACGACAATGCCGGCGAAGTCGACGCCGAGGGTGAACGGCACGTCCGGCTTGAGCTGGTACTCACCCTTGCTCAGCAGCAGGTCGGGGAACGAGACGCCGACGGAGTGCACCTCGACGAGGACGTCGTCGGGGCCGGGCGTGGGCTCGGGGACGTCGCGAACGAGGACGTCGGCGGGACCGGTCGTATCGAGTACTTGTACGGCGCGCATGCGGGCGAGGCTAGCGAACGGTCAGCGCGGCTCGACCAGCTCGTTCATCTCGAAGTGCATCGGGTCGGTGTAGCCCCAGTCGCCACCCCAGGCGAAGCCCCAGCTCTTGAAGATCTCGACGACCCCGCGGTCGATCTCGCCGACCGTGCCGCGCTGGTTGCCGGGCACGTTGAGGTCGAGGGCGAGCCCGAACGCGTGGTTGGAGAGCTGCGTGGACCCGGCGATGAAGCGGGCGTTGTAGCAGCCGGCGTACTCCCCGGGGTGGATCTTGTCGGCCAGGCCGCGGGTGACGACCTCCTCCAGCGCGGCGCGCAGCTGCGGGAAGATCAGCTTGTTGCAGGTGACGTTGCCGAGGATCGGCACCGGCTCGGTCGTGATGTGGGCGGCGACCCACGCCGGGTCGGGCGCGATCTGCCCGCCGCCGAGCACCCGGTAGCGGTAGACCCCGACGGCGTCCGCGACGCTGCCGACGACGACCGCGGTCTGCACGACGTCGGGGTCGAGGCCCTCCCGGGCGACGACGTCGGTCATCTGCACCGATGCGTCCGTGCCGCGCAGGATCCGCTCGATCGGCTTGCGCAGCCGGTCGGGTGCGGTGCCTCCGGTGCGGATCAGCAGCGCGTTGTCGGGCACCGCTCCCTCGAGGTCGGGGATCCAGGTCTCGTTGACGACCGCGTCGACGAGCCAGGACTGCTGCGCGTACGCGCCGACGTGCACCTCCGCGGAGCCGGCCGTGCTGCCGAGCGCGAGGAACCCGCTGTCGTCGATCGGCGCCCGCTTCTCCAGCGCGGGCCGCAGCGCGAGCTCACCGTCGAGCGACCCGCTGCCAGGCCTCGTCGAACTTCGCGTCCTCGGCGTCGATGACCCAGTTCCGGTACGTCGCCGCGTCGACCGCGGCCACGCTGAGCGTCCGGTTCTCGATCGGCACCTGCACCATCGAGACCTGCTCGACGCCGTTCACGCCGGTCAGCCGCTCGATCGCGCGGACCAGCTCGGCGTCGAGGGTCTTCGACCCGTTGACGACGATGTCGGCCGGTGCGATCTGGCCGGAGCGCTCACCGGGCGGGTCGACCGCGTGCGCCGGGTCGAGCGTCGGCCCGGCGGTCGGCTCCTGCGTCGTCGGGTCGGCGCTGCTCGGCGTACCGCTTGGCGTACCGCTCGGCGTCGGGTCGTCGGCCTTGGAGGAGCCTGTGCACGCCGATGTCGCGGCGATCGCCAGTGCCAGCGTCGCCGCGCCCAGTGCGCGCCCCAGTCGCATCCGTACCCCTCCCCACTTTTCAGGGTACGTCTACCCCGAGAGGGGACCCGGCTACCCCCTGCGCCGCCTGATCTCCGCGTTGATCGCCGGGACCACCTCGTGCAGGTCGCCGATCACGGCGTACGTCGCGCGGGTGACCATCGGGGCGTCCGGGTCGGTGTTGATCGCGAGGATGTTCTTGGCCGACGAGCAGCCGGACCAGTGCTGGATCGCGCCGCTGATCCCGCAGGGGATGTAGAGATCGGGCGAGATCCGGGAGCCGGTCTGGCCGACCTGCTCGTGGTGCGGGCGCCAGCC
Organism: uncultured Actinomycetota bacterium; assembly: GCA_963716655.1. Classification (GTDB taxonomy): domain Bacteria; phylum Actinomycetota; class Actinomycetes; order Propionibacteriales; family Nocardioidaceae; genus Nocardioides. The sequence continues at coordinate 801,761 of CAVQTV010000004.1, forward strand.
GAGCGAGGTGACGACCCGGGAGACGCCGATCGACGCGTTCAGCAGGTCGGTCAGCTCGAGCAGGTCCGCGAAGCCGTCGGCCGAACCGGCGCCGCGTCCCGCGCCGACGACGACCTTGGCCGACTTCAGCGAGCCGGACAGGTCGGCCTCCGGCTCCTCGCTGGACACCACCCGCGCCACCAGGTCGGCATCGGCGACGGCCGGCGTCTCGACGACCACCTCGGCCGGGCCCGGTGCCGCGGCCGGTGCCGCCTCGACCGCGTGGCCGGCGACCGTGAACACGGCCGGCCGGTCCGCCAGCTGCATCTGCTCCAGCGCCGCGCCGCCGACGACCTGGCGGGTGACCACGAACGGCGACAATCCTTCGAAGGTCAGCACGTTGGCGGCCATCGCGACCCCTGCTCGCGCGGCCACGTGCGCCATCACCTCGCCGCCACGCGGGGTGCCGGCGGCCATCACGACCACGGACCCGGCGGACTCCCGCACGGTCAGCAACCCGGACGCCCAGGCCGCGCCGGAGAACGCGTCGAAGGCCGATCCGGTCAGCGCGTGCACCCGCCGGACGCCGTACGCCGCGAGCACGGCGACCAGCTCTGCCGACGGTGTTCCGACCACGACGGCGTCGACGGGAACGCCGCCGCCGGACTCGGACAACGACCGCGCGAACGTGACCGCCTCGCGGGAGACCTCCACCGCGTCGCCGTCGGGGGTGGTCTCCACCAGCACCAGGATCATCGGGCGAGCACCCCCAGCTCCTCGAGCAGGTCGACGACGGCGGGCGCCGCCTCCGACCCCTTGCCGAGCACCTGGACCTGCGACGGGACGGGCGGCGGGAGCAGCAGCCGGACCCGGGCCGGCCCGGCCGGTGCGGCGGAAGGCTGCCGTTCCTCGATCGGCACCTTCTTCGCCTTCATCCGGCCGGGCACGGTCGGGTAGCGGGGCTCGACCCCGCCCTCGAGCACGGTGACCACGGCGGGCAGCGGCACCCGGTAGGTCTCGTGCCCGTCCGGCCCGGCGCCGCTCGCCGTCACCACTCCGTCGGCGACCGACACGTTCGTCATCCCGTTGACCACCGGCCAGCCGAGCTCGTAGGCCAGCCGGATCCCGACCTGGAAGTCGCCGCTGTCGGCGGCGTCGTTGCCGAGCAGCACCAGGTCGTGGCCTCCCCCATGGAGTCGCGTACGACGGCGGCGATCTCGCGGGCCACGTCGGCCGGGCCGAACGTCTGCGGGTCGGCGACCACGTGGGTCGCCGCGGTGCAGCCGACGGCGAGCGCCGCACGCAGCTGCTCGACCGCGTCCGCGTCGCCGAGCGTCATCACGGTGGGTTCGCCGATCTGCACCGCCAGCTCGACCGCGCACTCCTCGTGGGCGCTCATCGTGAACCCGGCGAACCGGCCGTCGACGGCCTGCGCGTCCTCGGTGAGCACGACCTCGCTGGAGGAGTCGACGACTCTCTTGACGCAGACCAGGGTGCTCATCGGATCCGCTCGTTGGTCGGGTCGAGCAGCGGCGTCGCGTCGACGGAGCCGACGGTGACCGGGTAGAGCTCCTCCATGTAGGACACGGCGAGCTGGTTGCCGATCGACGCCTCGGCGGGCGGCAGGTAGGCGAGCAGCAGGTGCTTGCCGAGCGACGGCGCCGAGCCGGCGGTCGTCACGTAGGGGTGATGGCCGTGGCCGTCGGTCAGCGGGTCGCCGGACCGGGTCAGGATCGGCTCGCCGCCGAGCATGTAGCGCTTCACCCCACTGGCCGACGTGTGGTCGTCGACGACCAGGGTGCACAGCACCGACTGGACCGGCTGCTCGCGCTGGGCGACGTAGGCGTCGCGGCCGACGAAGTCGGCGGCCTTCACCTTCGGCCGCTGCATGCCCGCCTCGACGATGCTGCGCTCGGAGTCGAGCTCGTAGCCGAACGCGCGGTAGCCCTTCTCGATCCGGCCGGTGGTGCCGTAGACACCGATCCCGACCGGTACGGCGCCGTGCGCGGCGCCCGCGTCGAGCAGCGTCTCCCACAGCTCGGCGGCGTCGTCCATCGCGACGTACAGCTCCCAGCCGAGCTCCCCGACGTAGGAGATCCGCGAGGCCAGCACCGTGATGTCCCGGACCTGGAGCTCCCGGCAGGTGAGGAACCCGAAGCCGGCGTCGCTCACGTCGTCGGACGGTGAGCGAGGCCAGGATGTCGCGCGCCCGCGGCCCCCACAGGCCGATCGTCGAGACCTCGTCGGTGTGGTCGGCGATGGTGGTCGCGCCGTCGTCCGGCAACTGGTTGCCGAACCACTGCAGGTCCGCGCGCCCGTGCGCACCACCGGTGACCACCCGGAAGTGGTCGTCGCCGAGCCGCATCACCGTGAGGTCGGAGACGAAGCCGCCCTTGGCGTCCAGGACCGGCGTGTAGATCACCTTCCCGACCGCGACGTCGCACTGCGCGACGCAGGTGCGCTGGACCGCCTCCAGGGCGCCCGGACCCGAGACGTCGAAGACCTGGAACGCCGACAGGTCGATCACGCCGGCGGCATCCCTCATCCGCAGGTGCTCGGCGTTGATGATCGGGCTCCACCAGCGCGAGTCCCACTCGTGCTCGCGGGGCATCACCGCGTCGCCGTACTCGTCGAGGAGACCGGCGTTGGACTCGTACCAGTGCGGTCGCTCCCAGCCGGCGGTCTCGAAGAAGACGGCGCCCAGCTTCTTCTGGGAGTCGTGCATCGGCGCCAGCCGCAGGCCGCGGTCGGACTCGTACTGCTCGGCCGGGTGGATGATCCCGTACGTCTTGATGAACGACTCGGTGGTGCGCAGCCGGGTGTGCTCACGACGCATCTGGTGCGGGTGGAAGCGCGCGATGTCGCTGTGGTGGATGTCGATCTCGCTGTGCCCGTGGGTCATCATCTCGGCGACCGCGCGGCCGACGCCCGGGCCCTCCTTGATCCAGACCGCGGCCGCGGTCCAGAGGCCCTTGACCAGGCTCTCGCCGAGGATCGGGTTGCCGTCGCACGTCAGCGACAGCAGGCCGTTGATCGCGTAACGCATCTCCGCGCCCTCGGCGCCGAGCAGCTCCGGCATCAGCTCGTAGGCCTGCTCCAGCTGCGGGTCGAAGTCGTCGGACGTGAACGGCATCTCGGTCGGCGAGAGCTTGGCCTGCTCGATCGAGGGGATGTCCTCCGGCTCGTGCAGGATCGCGCGGTGCGCGTAGGAGCCGACCTCCATGTCGGCGCCGTGCTGGCGCTCGTAGCAGAACGTGTCCATGTCCCGGACGATCGGGAACGAGATCTCGCCCTCCCGCTCGGCGAGCTGCGGGCACGGCCCGACGCTGATCATCTGGTGCACGGCCGGCGTCAGCGGGATCGAGATCCCGGCCATGTCGCCGATCTTCGGGCTCCACACGCCAGACGCGATCACCACGTGGTCGGCCTCGATGTCCCCGCCCGTCGTACGAACCCGCTTGATGCGACCGTCCTCGACGTCGAGGTCGGTGACCTCGACGGTCGGTACGACGGTCAGCGCGCCGGACTCCATCGCCCGCTCGCGCATGATCGTGCCGGCCCGCAGCGAGTCGACCACGCCGACGCCCGGCGTCCAGAACGCGCCGATGAACTGGTCGGTCTCGATGAAGGGCACCTTCTCCTTCACGAACTCCGGGCTGACCAGCGCGGACTCGATGCCCCAGGCCCGCGCGCTCGACATCCGCCGGCGCAGCTCCTCCATCCGCTCCTCGGTGCGGGCGATCTCGAAGCCGCCGCACTGGGTGAAGACGCCCATCTCCTTGTACTGCTCCACCGAGTCCAGGGTCAGGTCCGCGATCTCCCGCGAGTGGTCGACCAGGAAGATGAAGTTCGAGGCGTGCCCGGTCGAGCCGCCCGGGTTCGGCAGCGGCCCCTTGTCGAGCTGCACGATGTCGCGCCAGCCGAGCGCGGCCAGGTGGTGCACGAGGCTGTTGCCGACGATGCCGGCGCCGATGACGACGACCTTGGCCGTGGCGGGGACGGTGGCCATGG
>CAVQTV010000005.1:0-457247 GCA_963716655.1 uncultured Actinomycetota bacterium
CAGCGGGCGGAGTAGTCCCGGAACCCGCGCTTGGTCTTGCGGCCGAGGTAGCCCGCGGTGACCAGGTGCTCCAGCAGCGGGGCCGGCGCGAAGCCGGGCTCGCGGAACTCCAGGTAGAGCTCGCGCTGGATCGCCAGCGAGACGTCGTTGCCGACCACGTCGAGCAGCTCGAACGGGCCCATCGGCAGCGCACAGCCCTGCTTCATCGCGGTGTCGATGTCGTCGGCGGTGGCGTAGTGCGCCTCGAGCATCCGCACGGCGTCGTTGAGGTACGGGAACAGCAGCGCGTTCACGATGAAGCCGGCCCGGTCGCCGCACGAGACCGCGACCTTGCCGACCCGGTCGCACGAGCGCGCGGGTGGTCTCGGTGACGTCCTCGGACGTGACGACGGTCGAGACGACCTCGACCAGCTTCATCACCGGCGCCGGGTTGAAGAAGTGCATGCCGATCACGTCCTGCGGCCGCGACGTCGCCTGCGCGCAGGCGATGATCGGCAGGCTCGACGTGGTCGTCGCGAGGATCGCGCCGGGCTTGCAGATCTCGTCGAGGTTCTCGAACAGGGTGGTCTTGATCGCCAGGTCCTCGGCGATCGCCTCGACCACGATGTCGGCGGACGGCGAGGTCGTCGAGCGACGTGGAGCCGGTGATCCGGGCCAGCACCTCGGCCTTGGCCTCCTCCGTCGCCCGGCCGCGCTGGATCTGCTTGTCGAAGTTCTTGGTGACCGCCGCGACCACGCCGTCGACCTTGTCCTGGCCGCGACCGATCACCAGCACGTCGTACCCGCTCTTGGCGAAGACCTCGACGATGCCGCTCGCCATGGTGCCGGTGCCGACGACGCCGACCTGCTTGATGTCGTGGCGCAGCTGCGGCTTCGCGTCGGCCGACGGGGTCTGGTCGTCGGCGACCACGACCGGGCTGTCCGGCGCCTCGTAGGTGTAGAAGCCGCGGCCGGTCTTGCGGCCCAGCCAGCCCGCGGTGACCATCTGCTTGAGGATCGGCGACGGCGCGTGCAGCCGGTCGCGGCCCTGGCGGTACATCGTCTCGAGGATCGTGTACGCCGTGTCGAGGCCGATCAGGTCGAGCAGCGCCAGCGGGCCCATCGGGTAGCCGCAGCCGAAGCGCATCGCCGCGTCGATGTCCTCGCGGCTGGCGTAGCGGCCCTCGTACATCGAGACCGCGTGGTTGAGGTAGCCGAACAGCAGCGTGTTCGCGATGAAGCCGGCCTTGTCGCCGCAGACGACCGGGGTCTTGCCGACCGCCTCGACCAGCGCCTTCATGTCGGCGAGGACCTGGTCCTCGGTGACGACGGTGCGCACGATCTCGACCAGGTTCTGCACCGGCGCCGGGTTGAAGAAGTGGACGCCGATGACCCGGCCCGGGCTGGAGTTGGCGGTCGAGATCTCGGTGACCGACAGGCTCGAGGTGTTCGTCGCGAGCACGGTCTCCGGCGAGACGATCGTCGTCGAGCTCGCGGAACAGCGCCTTCTTGATCTCCAGCGACTCGACGACCGCCTCGACCACGAGGTCGGCGTCGGTGAGGTCCTTGAGCGAGGTGGTGAAGCGTGATCCGGCCCAGCAGCTCGGCCTGCTCCGCCTCGGTCATCTTCTCGCGCTGTACGGCGCGGGCCGTCGAGTGCTCGAGGTGCTGCCGACCGCGGGTCAGGCCCTCCTCGTCCTTCTCGACGCCGACCACGGCGTAGCCGTTGCGGGCGAACACCTCGGCGATGCCGGCGCCCATGGTGCCCAGGCCGATCACACCGATGGTGGCGAAGCTGCGCTCTGCGGGAGAGGTCGTCATGGCGCGCATGCTGCCACGGGGAGACCGCCTGCCTGACAGTGTCCTAGTTCACTCGCGAGTAACTTAACGATCCAATCGCTGCACGAGCTCGATCGGGTTGCCGTCCGGGTCGGCCACCCAGGCGACCCGGAGCGTCCCGTCGAGCCAGTCGTGCGGCTCCGACATCGACGTGGCGCCGACGCCGAGCAGCACGGCGTACGACGTGTCCACGTCGTCGGTCCACAGGCACACCTCGGTCCCCCGGCCTCCCGGCGCCACGTCCAGGCCGTGGTCGCGGCGCGCCGACTCGACGTCGGCGATGCCGAGCTTGAACCCGTCGAGCCCGAGCTCCACGTGGATCGGCGACCCCTCGGCCGGCGTACGGAACGTCTCGACGAAACCCAGCCGCTCGTAGAACAGCACCGCCTGCGACACGTCGGCGACGTAGAGGTTGATCTGCGGGCTGCGGAACATGAGGCCCACTGTAGATTCGTCGCCCGTGAGACTCGTCGTAGCCAAGTGCCAGGTCGACTACGCCGGGCGGTTGACCGCCCACCTCCCGATGGCGACCCGGGTGCTGATGATCAAGGCCGACGGGTCGGTGCTGGTGCACTCCGACGGCGGCTCCTACAAGCCGCTGAACTGGATGTCGCCGCCGTGCACCCTGCGCGAGGGCACCACCGAGGACGGCCAGGTCGAGTGGACCGTGACCAACCCGAAGACCGACGACACCCTGCGGATCCTGCTCACCGAGGTCTTCAGCGACTCCAGCCACGACCTCGGCATCGACCCGGGCCTGCAGAAGGACGGCGTCGAGAAGCACCTCCAGGAGCTGCTCGCCGACCACCCGGCGACGCTCTCCCCCGGGCTGACCCTGGTCCGCCGCGAGTACCCCACCGCGATCGGCCCGGTCGACCTGATGTGCAAGGACTCCGACGGCGCACTGCGTCGCGGTCGAGATCAAGCGCCGCGGCGAGATCGACGGCGTCGAGCAGCTGACCCGCTACCTCGAGCTGCTCAACCGCGACCCGCTGCTCGCCCCGGTGCGCGGCATCTTCGCCGCCCAGGAGATCAAGCCGCAGGCCCGCGTGCTCGCCACCGACCGCGGCATCGCCTGCGCGGTGGTCGACTACGACGCACTGCGCGGCCTCGACGACCCGAGCCACCGGCTGTTCTGACGACTCGCCTGAAACTCGGTGGCCGAGGGCGCCGAGCCCCACCACGATGGCGGCATGCAACCCAACTACTTCGACGGCGACGTCGCAGAGCAGTACGACGCCGGGTCACCCGAGATGTTCGCGCCGGAGGTGCTCGGCCCGACGGTCGACCTCCTCGTCGACCTCGCCGACGGCCAGGCCGCCCTCGAGCTGGCGATCGGGACCGGCCGGGTCGCCCTCCCGTTGACGCGAGCGCGGAGTGCACGTGCACGGCATCGAGCTGTCGCAGGCGATGGTCGACCAGCTGCGCGCCAAGCCGGGCGCCGACAAGATCGACGTAGCCGTCGGCGACATGACGACCACCCGGGTCGAGGGCAGGTTCGGGCTCGTCTACCTGGTCTTCAACACCCTCGGCAACGTGACGACCCAGGACGGCCAGGTCGCCGTCTTCGAGAACGCCGCGGCCCATCTCGAGCCGGGCGGCCGCTTCCTGGTCGAGATCGGCGTCCCGCACCGCGAGCGTTTCGCCGTCTTCAACCACACCGACGAGCACGTGGGCATCGACGAGTTCGACAGCGCGACCCAGCTCTCGTGGTCGCACCACTACAGCTCCACCGACGGCGAGACCTATCACCGCCGCACGATCCCGTTCCGGAAGGTGTGGCCGGCCGAGCTGGACCTGATGGCTCGGATCGCCGGGATGCGGCTGATCCACCGCTGGGCCGACTGGGATCGCTCGCCGTTCACGGCCGAGGCTGCGAAGCACGTCTCGGTGTGGGAGAAGCCGGCCTGACCCGCTTGCTACATCGGGACGCTGCCACTTCAGTCAACGGCAGAGTGACGCTGCCCATCATCCGACCTCGGAGCCAACGCGGGTCGGCTGCCAGCGGATGACCAGATGAGGATCTTCCACATCGCCACGCTGGCCGACTGGGAGGCCGACACCGACCGGCTCGACGGCGGCGTACGACGAGCTCCAGCCCCGGGGATGACCGAGACGTTCCCCCACGTGTACGGCGCGATCCGGCCGGCGGCCGTCGTCGGAGCCCGAGCCCTCTAGTCCGGTGTGGCGGCGTACGGGACCGCCATCCGCACCACGGTGCCGACACCGAGCTCGCTGTCGAGCTCGACCCAGCCGTCGTGCGCCTCGACGATCGCCCGCACGATCGAGAGTCCGAGCCCGGCGCCCTGCTTCTGTGCCGCGATCGCGCTCGGGGCGCGGTAGAGCCGGTCGAACAGCCGGGTCCGCTCCTCGGGGCTGACGCCGACCCCGGTGTCGTGGACCTCGATCACGCCCATCGACCTGCTCTCCGTGACGCGGACCTCGACCCGGCCACCGGGCGCGGTGAACTTCACCGCGTTGGTGACCAGGTTCTCGAGCACCTGCACCAGCCGGTAGAAGTCGCCGAAGACGGGCGGGAGCTCGCGCTCCTCCAGGGTCAGCTGAAGCCCACGCTCCCGCGCTGCGCAGGGCGTGGTCGTCGACCACCCGGCGGCCGACCTCGCGCAGGTCGACCGACGTCCGCAGGATCCGCAGCCGATCGCCGTCCAGGAAGGCCATCGTCAGCAGGTCGTCGACGAGCTGGAGCTCCCGGGCGGCGTTGCGCTCGATGATCGCGAGCTGCTTGCGCGCCCGGCGGCTCAGGTCCGTCTCGTCCAGGTCGGCCATCAGCTCGGCGTACCCGATGATCGAGGTGAGCGGGGTGCGCAGCTCGTGGGACACGGTCGCGATCAGGTCGTCGCGCATCCGCTGGGACTCGCGCCTCCAGCTCGAGGCGCTTCGTCACGTCGCGGATCGCGATCGACATCAGCAGCCCGTCGGCCGTCTCGACCGGGGAGATCGAGACCTCGACCGGGATCTCGTGACCGTCTTGTGCCGGCAGCGGAACTCCTGGCTGTAGCCCATCGGCAGCGCCTCCGGAGCAGCCAGGTAGTTCTCGACCCGTTGCAGCAGCTCCTCGGCGCCCGGGTTCGAGACGATCGTCGTCAGCAGCCGGCCGACCAGCTCGGAGCGCTCGTAGCCCAGCACCTCCTCCACGCGCATGTTCGCGAGCACGATGGCGGCGGTCTCGTCGACGATCACGGTGGCGTCCGGCGCCGCCTCGAGCAGGCTGCGGAACAGCTCCTCCGCGCGGATCCGGGCGGTGATGTCGCGCACCGTCGCCGAGACGAACTGCGACCCGTCGAGGACGACCGGCGCGAGCGAGATCTCGGCGGGGAACTCGGTGCCGTCCGCGCGGGTGGCCGCCAGCCTCAGCAGGCCCATCGGACGCGGGTCCGGGTCGGCGGTGAAGCCCGCGCGTCGCCCGGGGTGGCCGGCCCGGAACCGCTCGGGGACGAGCAGCTCGATCGGCTTCCCGACCAGGTCGTCGGGAGCGTGACCGAACACCTCGCGGCACTGCGCGTTGGCCAGGACGATGCGCCCGTCCTGGTCCACGATCACGACCGCGTCCGGGGCCGCCTCGAAGACTCGCCTCAGCAGCGCCGCAGTGTGCTGCTCCTCCACCCGCCGCACCCTATCCGCCGGTTGACGGTTCAACGAGTAGCAACGCCTACCGGTCCAGCAGGGTCACGACCTCGTCGGCGACGCCCCAGCTCAGCGTCACGCCGGCGCCGCCGTGCCCGTAGCAGTGCACGACGTCCCCGACCCGCTCCAGGCGCACCGCGGGACGCACCGGCCGCAGCCCCACCTTGTGGCGCAGCACCCGGGCCCCGCGCAGCTCCGGCACCAGCCGGAACGCCCGCGCGAGGATGTCCTCGGCCGTCTCCGGCGACGGGGTGCGCGACCACTCGCCCTCGACGTCGGTCCCGCCGACCACGATGTCGTGCTCGCGCGGGACGACGTACGTCGGTCCGCTGTTGTCCAGCCACCAGCGGTCCAGCCCGACCTGCTCGACGTACGCGACCTGGCCGCGCACCGGGACGACGGTCCGGTCCGACCCGAGCAGCCGGGCCCCGAGTCCCGAGCAGTTGACCACCAGGCCGGCCGGCAGGGCGCCGAGGTTGAGCCGGGTGATCGTGCCGCCGAGCTCGTCGACCCGGGCCGCGAGCCAGCCGAGGTAGACGTGCATGTCCGCGACCGGCGTGGTGAAGGTCCAGCCGTCGGACCAGCCGTCCGGCACCTCCCGGGTCACCTCCAGCTCGGGCACCGCCGCGAGCCACCACGGGTCGGGCTGCGACTCCCGCAGCACCTCGGTGCCGGGCAGCATCCGCACCCCGCACTCCGGGTCGGTGTCGGCGAGCGCGTCGAAGACGGCGTACGACGTGCGCGACCACGCCAGGACCCGGTCCTTCGGGAGCGCCCGGTAGGGGTACCAGAGCGCCGCGGCCACCGCCGAGGTCGTCTCCCGCGGGCAGGTCGCGGGCGACCACGTCGACGCGATGCCCCGCCTCGAGCAGCCGGACCGCGCAGGTCAGGCCGACGACGCCGGCACCGACCACGATCACCCGACCCGCCATGGCTGCACGTAACCACACTCCGACCGGGGTCGTTGGGCAACAGACGAAAGGTGCCCGCATGCCCCGACGCGTGATCGCCCTCCTGGTCCTGCTCCTGTCGGTGGCGTGGTCCGCGCCCGCCGCCGCACACGAGGAGCGCTCCGCGGAGTTCCCCGACGGCAGCGGCCACCGGCCGCACTTCCTGGGCTACGACAACCCCCAGCAACGGGTGGTCTGCAAGGGCACCAGCGCCGACGCGATCGCCGCGATGCCGGACGGTGCGGCCAAGAACCGCAGCGAGCGCCTGCTCGAGAGCTGCGCCTACCGCTCGATCCAGGACGCGATCGACTCGATCCGCAAGCCGAACACGTCGGTCTACGTGCTGCCCGGCACCTACTACGAGGCGAAGTACGCCGGCTCGAAGCGCTCCGACTACTGCGCACACCTCAAGACCCAGTCGAAGACGCCGCTGCCGTGGCCGGCGAGGCGTGCCCCGTCGACGGCGACTCGCGGGTCGGGCTAGGCGCCGGCCTGGCGGGGCGCGGTCGGGTCGGCGCCCTCGCCCTTCTGCTCGCGCGCGACGTACTCCTCGATGTCCTCGATGTCGTCGCGGTTGCGCGTGGTGACGGCCAGCAGGTCGCTCATCGTGGCGACCTCCTCGACCTGCTCCTTGATGAACCACTGCATGAACTGCTCGGAGGCGAAGTCGTTCTCGTCGCGGGCGATCCGCAGCAGCCCGTTGATCTGCTCGGTGACCCGCTTCTCCTGCGCGAGGGCCAGCTCGACCGGGTGCGACGACGTCGTCGAAGCTGTTGACCGGCGCCTCGACGGCGGGGATCAGCGACGTCGCTGTCGGTGTCGAGGAGGTACTGGATCATCATCGCCGCGTGCGCGCGCTCCTCGAGCGCCTGCGCGTAGAAGAACGCCGCCATCTGCGGCATCGTCAGCGCGTCGTAGTAGACCGCGCAGGCGAGGTACTGGTTGTGGGCGGCCAGCTCGTTCCCGATCTGGACGTTGAGCTGCTCGGCGAATCGGGGTGCGGCCACGGGGTGCTCCTCGGGGTCAGCAGAACGGTCAGGGTGGCTCAGGCGGCCTTGGCGAGCTTCTTCTTGGTGACCTTCTTGCCGTCCACCCGCACCAGCTCGCGCTTCTTGACCGTATACCCCGCGGGCAGCGTGCCCTTCCTTCAGCATCCGCAGTGGGCAGCGCCCGCACTTCGACTTGGAGACGCAGCACTTCGTCTTGGGGAGCTTCGCCTTGGACTTCTTCGCCACGCGCGGAAGGCTAACAGAGCCGGTTAGGACAGCCTAACCTTCGTTCAGACCCGTTGGCCTGCCGGATCACGTCGACGATGCCGCCCATGATCTCGGTGAGCCCGAAGTCCTTGGGCGTGTAGACGGCGGCGACGCCGAGCTCGCGCAGCTTGCGGCCGTCGGAGTCGGGGATGATCCCGCCGACGATGACCGGCACGTCGCCCAGCCCGGCCTCGCGCAGCCCGTCGAGGACGTCGGGCACCAGCTCCATGTGCGAGCCGGACAGGATCGACAGGCCGATGCAGTGCACGTCCTCGGCGACCGCCGCGGACACGATCTGCTCCGGCGTGAGCCGGATGCCCTGGTAGATGACCTCGAAGCCGGCGTCCCGGGCGCGTACGGCGACCTGCTCGGCGCCGTTCGAGTGCCCGTCGAGGCCGGGCTTGCCGACCAGCAGCCGCAGCCGGCCGCCCAGCTCCTCGCCGGTCGCCCGCACCCGCTCGCGGACGGCGGTCAGCTCGGCGCCGGCCTCGGCGACGCCGACCGCGCCGCTGACGCCGGTCGGGCCGCGGTACTCGCCGAACACCTCGCGCAGGGTGGCCGCCCACTCCCCCGTGGTCGCGCCCGCGCGGGCGGCGACCAGGGTCGGCGCCATCAGGTTGGTGTCGGTCTTGGCGGCCGCGGCGAGCGCGGCCAGCGCCTCGGCGACCTCGGTCTCGTCGCGCTCGCGCCTTCCACGCCTCGACGCTCGCGCGGGCGGTCTTCTCGGCCTCCGGGTCGGCCGCCATGATCGCGCCGTCCAGGTCGGCGGTCAGCGGCGACGGCTCGGTGGTCTCGTAGATGTTGACGCCGACGATCTTCTCCTCGCCGGACTCGATCCGGGCCCGGCGGGCGGCGTGCGAGGAGACCAGCTCGGACTTCATGTACTCGACGGCGGCGATCGCGCCGCCCATCGCCTGCACCCGGTCGATCTCGGCGCTGGCGCCCTCGACCAGCTCGGCGACCTTGGCCTCGATGACGTGCGAGCCGTCGAAGATGTCGTCGTACTCCAGCAGGTCGGACTCGAAGGCGAGCACCTGCTGGAGCCGCAGCGACCACTGCTGGTCCCAGGGACGCGGCAGGCCGAGCGCCTCGTTCCAGGCCGGCAGCTGGAGCGCGCGGGCGCGGGCGTTCTTGGACAGCGTGACGCCGAGCATCTCGAGCACGATCCGCTGGACGTTGTTCTCGGGCTGGGCCTCGGTCAGGCCGAGCGAGTTGACCTGCACGCCGTACCGGAACCGGCGCATCTTCGGGTCCTCGACGCCGTACCGCTCCTGGGTGATCTCGTCCCAGAGCTGGACGAAGGCCCGCATCTTGCAGGTCTCCTCGACGAACCGGACGCCGGCGTTGACGAAGAACGAGATCCGGCCGACGACCTTCTCGAAGTCGTCCTCGGAGACCTGGCCGGAGCTCTTGACCTGGTCGAGCACGGCGATCGCGGTGCTCAGCGCGTAGGCGAGCTCCTGCGTCGGCGTCGCGCCGGCCTCCTGCAGGTGGTAGCTGCAGATGTTGATCGGGTTCCACTTCGGGATCTGGTGGACCGTGTAGGCGATCATGTCGGCGATCAGCCGCATCGAGGCCTCGGGCGGGAACGCGTAGGTCCCGCGGGAGAGGTACTCCTTGATGATGTCGTTCTGGGTGGTGCCGGCCAGCTGGGCGGCGACCTCCTCGGGCGCGAGGTCCGGGTTCTGCTCCTCGGCGACCACCTGGTACATCGCGAGCATCCACATCGCGACGGCGTTGATCGTCATCGAGGTGTTCATCTCGGTGAGCGGGATGTCCTCGAAGAGCCGCCGCATCTCGCCGAGGTGCGGGACCGGTACGCCGACCTTGCCGACCTCGCCGCGCGCGAGCGGCGAGTCGGGGTCGTAGCCGGTCTGGGTCGGCAGGTCGAAGGCGACCGAGAGGCCGGTCTGCCCCTTGGCGAGGTTGGTGCGGTAGAGCGCGTTGGACGCGGCGGCCGTGGAGTGGCCGGCGTACGTGCGCATCACCCAGGGGCGATCCTTCTGCGGGACGGTCCTTCTCGGTCATGGACCGAGGGTAGGACGCGCGCTACCGATTGGTAACCGCTCGCGCGTGTGGGTTATCCGACACGGCCGTCAGGCGGAGACGCGGCGCGCTCCACCTCGACGACCCGGATCAGCCGGGACAGGTGCAGCATCCGGCGTACCGACGGACCGCAGCCGCGCAGCGTGAGGTGGTGGCCGGTCGCGGCTGGCCTGGCGGGTGGCGACCGCGAGCACCTTGAGCGCGGTCATGTCGATGGTGGTCACCTCGGTGAGGTCGACGACGACGTCCTCGTCGTGGCCCTCGAGGTGGTCGTAGATGGCGTTGCGGACCTCCCACGTGCTGCGCACGTCGAAGTCGCCGCTGAGGTGAAGGATCGGTCCGTCGGTGATGATCTCCATGCACTACCCCGTCCTCCGGGGCCCTGAGATTCCCCGGTAGCGCCATCCATGGATGGCCTGCTACTCACTATGACGCGGTGGGCGGCCCGGAGGTTGCCTCTCTGTCCGGAACATTTCCGCCGTGTCGTGTCCTCAAGCAGTGCCCGCTGCCTAGGAGCGGCATGCGCCGCGCCAGCTACCCTCGCGTCATGGTCAACCTCACCCGGATCTACACCCGCACCGGCGACGGCGGGCAGACCCGACTCGGCGACATGAGCACCACCACGAAGACCGACCTGCGGCTCGCGGCGTACGCCGACGTCGACGAGGCCAACGCCCAGCTCGGCCTCGCGATCGCGCAGGGCGAGCTCGAGGCGGACGTGGTCGCCGTGCTGACCCACGTGCAGAACGACCTGTTCGACGTCGGCGCCGACTTCTGCACGCCGGTGCGTCGCCGACCCGGAGTACCCGCCGCTGCGGATCGAGCAGGAGTACGTCGACCGGCTCGAGGCGTGGTGCGACCAGTACAACGAGTCGCTGCCGAACCTGCGCTCGTTCATCCTGAACGGCGGCACCCCCGGCGCCGCGCTGCTGCACGTCGCCCGCACCGTCACCCGGCGCGCCGAGCGGTCGGCCTGGGCGGCCCACGAGGTGCACGGCGAGACGATGAACCTGCTCGCGATCACCTACCTGAACCGGCTCTCCGACCTGCTGTTCATCCTGGCCCGGCACGCCAACCGCGAGCAGGGCGACGTGCTGTGGGTGCCGGGCGGCGAGCGGTAGCGCTCCGCCGACGCAGCCTGTCGGCGTGCACCTGGCGCGCCGGAGTGAACGGCTCGCACCTGGTCGGCGGCGATCCGTCGCCGGCAGCTCGCCGTGGAACGGGTCGAAGTGGTCGCCGTCGTACTCGTGCAGCTCGCCGGCCGGTCGCCCGCTCGGCCAGCCGGCCGACGGCCGCGCCGAGACGGTGACGTCGTCGCGAAGCGGCCGACCCACAGCGGCACGTCGATCCGGCGGGCCCGGCGCACCGGACGGAACAGCCCGACGGTGAGGAAGACCGCGGGCGTGATCGAGTTCGACCAGCGCGAGTCCGCGCCGATGCTGGCGGACTCGCCGAGGTTCCGGTGGTCGAAGACGAGGACGTGCAGCCCGGCCGCGGCGAACGCCTCGGCGTACGGCGCCAGCCCGTCGCGCATGGTCAGGCTGAAGCCGTGCGCCATCACCACGCACGGCGCCGGGCGGCCGGCGTCGTACCACCAGCCGGCGACGGTCACCGAAGCGGACGTCGACCCTCGTCACACGGCGGACCCGGTCCCGTTCCCGGGCGGCGAACACGGTGACCGCGGCCGGGACCATCAGGCCGGCGATCACCAGCAGGGTCTCCAGGGTGCCGATGTGGTCGGCGAGCAGGCCGAGCAGCGGCGGGCCGGCGAGGAACGCGGTGTAGCCGATCGTCGAGACGGTGCTGACCCGCCGCGCGGCGCGCAGCGGGTCGTCGGCCGCCGCGCTCATGCCGACCGGGAAGCCCAGCGACGCACCGAGGCCCCAGATGACGATGCCGAGGCCGACCAGCACGACGTTGCCGCCGTACACGATCATGCAGGATGCCGACGAACGCCGCGGCGGCGCTGCCCCACAGCACCGGGGACCGGCCGTAGCGGTCGAGCACGATCGGGCCGAACAGCCGGCCGGCGACCATCGAGGAGACGAACACCGTGAAGCCGGCGACGCCGACCCAGTGCCGGACGTCGTACCCGTCGATCAGCGCGAGCGAGAGCCAGTCGTTGGCGGCGCCCTCGGAGAGCGCGAACGCCATCACCATGACGCCGATGGCCAGGGTGCGCGGCTCGCGCCAGGGCGACCAGGAGCCGGCGGCGGGCTTGTCGCGGGTGCTCCTCCTGCGCGGGGAGGTACGTCGCGGCCGCGCGCCAGGTCGCCAGCCGCGGCCAGCACCGCGAAGACCGGCACGTGCAGCAGCAGCGGCGCGTGCAGCGCCGCCATCGGGATGCCGATCGGCGGCGCCGGCGAACGCGCCGAAGCTCCAGCCCGCGTGGAAGCGCGGCATGATCGTGCGCCCGAGCTGGCGCTCGACCTCGGCGGCCTCGACGTTCATCGAGACGTCCCAGGTCGCGATGCCGACGCCGTCGATGAAGAGGCCGACCGCGGCCAGCGCGATCAGGTCGGTCGACGACGCCGACCATGGCGACGGTCAGCCCGACGGCGACCAGCACCGCGCCGAACCGGGTCACCGCGGTGGCGCCGAACCGGTCGATCAGCCGGCCGCTGAGCGGCAGCGCGATCACCGAGCCGACCGAGATCGCGAGCAGCAGCAGGCCGAGCGAGCGCGTTGTCGAGGTCGAGGCCGCTGCGGATGTCGGGCAGCCGGGAGACCATCGTCGCGAAGCAGAAGCCGTTCAGCGCGAACGCCGCGGCGACCGAGTTGCGGGTGTGGAGGAGGGAGGACACCGGATTCAGTATCCGTAGGTCTCTCCGGGTCTCCTTGACCCAGGCGCCGACAGAGTGGGATTGTCCCAGGCCTCGCGAGCCAGCGCGAGCGCGGCGTCGCGCGTGCCGGCGCCGGCGAGGCTCCGCGCTCCCCGACCGCCGCGGCGGCCATCGCCAGGTACGCGTCGATCGGCCCGAGGGCGAGGTCCGAGCCCGCGCAGCAGCTGCGTCCGGCGTACGGCGCGAGCCGCTCGTAGGCGCCGGCGGCCAGGTCGCGCTCGCCGAGGTAGAGCGCGAGCTCGGCGCGCGTGGCACCAGGCGAGCAGCGAGATCTCGTTCTCGTGGTCGAGCGGGGCGCCGTGCTCGGCGTAGTACTCGCGGGCCCGGTCGTGCTCGCCGGCGCGCCAGAGGTAGACGGCGACGCTCGCGGCGAACGGGTACGGCGTCTGCTCGAACTGCTCAGCAGGATCGGGACCATCTCGAGCGAGCCGGCCCTGCCACAGCCGCATCGCGAGCAGCGAGCTGAGCACGGACTCGTCGACGTTGGTGTGCGAGATCCGGTCGGCCAGCCGCGCGCAGGTGCTCGATCACCCGGTCGCACTCGTCGAACCGGCCGGCCATCGCCAGCCAGGGCACGACGATGCCCGTCGAGCACGGTCTCGCCGAACGCGATCCGCAGCCGCTCGGCCTCGCGCGCGCGCGACGTCGACGGCCGCGAACATCTCGGCCGGCCGGCCGAGCTCGCTGAGCACCGCGGCCCGCAGGCAGGCCGAGACCACGAAGCTGCGCTCGCTGCCCGGTCGCCCGGGCGAGCTCGCATCGCCTCGGTGACCAGCTCGAGCCGCTCCGGCGCGGTCCGCGGCAGCCACAGCGCCACGAAGACGATCTGGCAGGCGTCCATGCACCAGCAGCGGGTCGCCGAGCCGCCGGGCCATCGCCAGCGCCCTCGTCGCACAGCGCCCGCCGCTCCTCGTACGACAGCGCCGTCGTCGAGCTCGTTGGCGAGCGCCAGCAGCGTCCGGCAGCGCAGGTCGCTGTCCTCGGGCGGCAGCCGGTCCAGGCTGCCGCGCAGCGCGGCGACCACCTGCTCGTTGATCCGCGCCGGGCGGCGCCGGAGCGCCACAGCACGCCCTGGGTCGTCGCGATCGCGGCCCGGGCGACCGCCTCGGGGTCGCGCAGCTGCTTGCCGACCTCGATCGCCTCCTCGACGGTCGCGCACCAGGTCGGGCAGCTGGGCGGCCCAGCGGTAGCTCCTCGATCAGCGCCATCAGCACGTCGTACCGGTCGCGCAGCGTCGGCCTGCGCGTCGCCGTCGATCGAGACCAGCGCGCCGCGCAGCAGCTCGGCGGCCTGGTCGTAGGCGTAGTAGCCGGCGGGCCAGCGCCGCGGCGTCGACGGCGGCGCGCCAGGCGCGGTCGGCGTACGACGGCCCGGCCTCGTGCCAGTGCCGCGCCACCTCGGTCTCGCGGCCGGGCACGCCGGTCGAGCGCCTCCGCGACCCGGGCGTGCAGCGCGGGCCCGGCGGCTGGCGCTCATCCCGGCCCGGAGGGTGTCGCGGACCAGCGCGTGCGCGAAGCAGGTACTGGTCGATGCCGTCCTCGCGCACCAGCCCGGCGGCCTGCGCCGGCTCGACCACGTCGAGCAGGTCGTCCTCGTCGATCCCGGTGACCGTCGCCAGCGTCGGGGTGTCGAACGTCGCGGCCGATCACCGCGGCGCCGCGCAGCGCGGTCACGGTGCTGCTCGGGCAGCCGGAGCAGCCGCCGGTTGAGCACCTCGGTGACCGCGGTCGGCAGCTCGTCGGCGGCGCGCCGGCTCGCCGCGCTCCCCCGCCAGCCGCGCGAACTCGACCAGGAAGAACGGGTTGCCGTCGGTGCGCTCGCGCAGCGCGGCCGCCTCGCGCCCGGTCGAGCTCGCGGCTGGTCGACGCTCTCGAACACCGTCGCCGACCTGCGTCCGGCGGCAGGCCGGACGAGCTCGAGCCGGAGCGCGTGCATCCGGGCCAGCGCCTCGGCCACGTCGGCCAGCGCGCCGGTCGGCTCCGGGTGCACCCGCCAGGTCGCCACGACCAGCAGCCGGGCCCGGTCGGTCGGTCTCGACCAGCAGCCGCAGCACCCGCAGCGTCGAGGTGTCGGCCCAGTGCAGGTCGTCGAGCACCACCATGAGCGGCTCGCTCGCGGGCCGCCTCCCGGATGCCGCTCGACGATCCGCTCCCAGGCCCGGAACTGGCCGCCCTCGTCCTGCTCGGCCGCGTCCGGCTCGCTCGGCGAGCAGGCTCATCGCCGATGCCCGTCGAGCACCGTCTTCCACGGCCACAGCGGCGGGGCGCCGTCGTCCTGCGAGCAGCGCCCGATCAGCACCCGCAGCCCGCGCTGCCGGGCCGCAGCGACCAGCTCGGCGGCCAGCCGGGACTTGCCGATGCCCGGGTCGCCGGTCAGCACGGCGTACGACGGGACGCCCCGCTCGGCCGCGTCGACGAGCGTCGACCAGCGACTCGAGGTCGGCGTCCCGGCCGACCATCGGCCAGGGCGCGACCTGCTCGGTCGCCGGGTGCGGCGGTCGGCGGCCGGCGGCGCCGGGCGGCCGGCGGCCGGCGCCGGCGCCGGCGCCGGCGTCCGGCGCGACCCACTCGAGCGCGGGGTCCTGGCGCAGCACCGCGGTCTGGAGGTCGCGCAGCTCGGCCGACGGCTCGAGGCCGAGCTCCTCGTCGAGCACCTCGCGGACCTTGCGGAGCACGTCGAGCGCGTCCGCCTGCCGCCCGGAGCGGGTCAGCGCGAGCGCCTGCAGCGCCCACAGCCGCTCGCGCAGCGGGTGGGCGGCGGTCAGCGCCTCCAGCTCGGCGGCGACGGTGGCGTGGTGCCCGAGCGCCAGGCTCGGCGACCGCCCGGTCCTCGAGCGCGACCAGCCGCAGCTCGTCGAGCCGGGCCCGCTCGGCCACCGCGGCGTCGGCGTCGCCCGAGCTCGGCGTACGGCGTCCCGCGCCAGAGCCCGAGCGCCTCGTCGAGGGCCGGCGACCTCGGCGGTCAGCTCGCCGGCGTCGAGCGGGGACGGACCCCAGCCGAGCGGCTGGAGCCGCCGGTGCGCGCCGGCGACGGCCTGCTCGAAGCGGTACGACGTCGACGCTCTCGTCGGGCACCCGCAGCGCGTACCCGGGCGCGACCGTGACCAGCACCGTCGCCGGCGCCCGGCGCTCCCGGTCCGGCTCGATCACCCGGCGCAGCTGCGAGACGTAGGCCTGGAGCGTCGCGGTCACGCCCGGCGGCGCGGAGTCCTCCCAGAGCAGGTCCACGATCGCGTCGACCGAGACCGGCCAGCCCCGGGAGAGCGCGAGCGCGGCGACCAGCGCCCGCTGCTTGGGCGTGCCGAGATCGACCGGCGCTCCGGCCAGGCTCACCTCGATCGGACCGAGGACGGACACCTCCACGCGCACAGCCTAGGGAGCGGCGCGCGTCCGCCGCGCTCCAAGTCGGCTCAAAGTCGACTCCAAGTGCCGGTCGGCATGGTCATCCCACCGATCACACCGACACAGGAGTCACCACCATGACCATCGAGCTCGACGACCCGAGCGCCGCACCGACCACCGTCCCCGCCGCCCACGCCCTGCGCGGCCTGCTCGACGGCCGCGTCCACCTGCCCGGCGACCCCGGGTACGACGCCGCCCGCCTGCCCTGGAACGTCGCCGTCGACCAGCGCCCGGCCGCGGTCGCCCTCCCCCGCACCGCCGCCGAGGTCGCCACCGTCGTCCGCGTCGCCGCCGAGCGCCGGCCTCCGGGTCGCCCCGCAGAGCACCGGCCACAACGCCGGCCCGCTCGCCGCCCAGGGCCTCGACGACGTCGTCATCGTCCGCACCTCCGAGATGGGCACCGCGATCGCCGACCCGACCCGCGGCATCGTCCGGGTCGAGGGTGGCGCGATCTGGGAGCCCGCCGTCGACGCCGCGGCCGCCCACGGCAAGGCCGTCCTGCACGGCTCCTCCCCCGACGTCGGCATCGCCGGCTACTCCCTCGGCGGCGGCATCGGCTGGTACGCCCGCAAGCCGGCCTCGCCGCCAACAGCATCACCGCGGTCGAGATCGTCGTCGCCGACGGCACCCTGGTCCGCGCCGACGCCACCACGAACGCCGAGCTCTTCTGGGCGGTCCGCGGCGGCGGCGGCAACTTCGGCGTGGTCACCGCGCTCGAGTTCAAGATGTACGACATCGAGACGGCGTACGCCGGCTTCCTGCTGTGGGACCTCGCGGACATCGAGCCGGTGCTGCGCGAGTGGGCCGCCTGGGCGCCCGACCGCCCCGGACGAGGTCACCACGTCGTTCCGCGCGATGCGGCTGCCCCCGATGCCCGAGCTGCCGCGACGTTCCTGCGCGGCCGCGAGCTGGTCGTCGATCGACGGCGCCGTGCTCGGCTCCGACGAGCGCGGCGCCGAGCTGCTCGCCGGTCTGCGCGCGCTGCGCCCGAGATGGACACCTTCGGCCGGGTGCCCGGCGAAGTCGCTGGTCCGCCTGCACATGGACCCCGAGGGCGGTGCGCCGTTCGCCTCCGACAGCGCGATGCTCGCGTCGTTCCCCGACGCCGCGGTCGACGCGTTCCTCGCCGAGGCCGGCCCGGACGCCACGACCTCGCTGCTGATGGCCGAGCTCCGCCAGCTCGGCGGCGCGCTCGGCCGCCCGCACGAGGGCGGCGGCGTGCTGAACCGCCTCGACGCGCAGTTCGTCACCTTCGGCGGCGGCATCGCGACCACCCCGGAGATGGGCGCCCAGGCGCACGCCGACGCGGTCCGGCTCACCGAGGCGCTGTCGCCGTTCGCGAACGGTCGCCAGTACCTCAACTTCGCCGAGAACCCCGTCGACACCCGCTCGGCGTACGGCGCGGACGTCTGGACCCAGCTGACCGGCATCCGCAGCGCCGTCGACCCGCACGGCGTCTTCGTGGCCAACCACCCGGTCCCGCGCCTCTTCGAGAACGGCCGCCCACCACCTGAGTCCCGACAGTCGCCGACGTCGGCGCAAGCTGACCTGCCCAGTCGAGCGCGGTCGCGACGACGCTGTCCGCAGCGAGACCGGGACGCTCAGTCGGCGCCGACTCGGCGATCTCAGCGTGCGCGGCGGGCGGGTCCAGTCGGTGCCGGGCGGGCCGGACTCGAGCCAGGACTGGAAGCCCATCAGCGAGGCCGGCGACATGGCCAGCTCGACCAGGCCCGTCGGGCGTCGTGCAGGAGATGCACCACGTGGTCGGGGTAGAGCGACATCTGCTCGGCGCCCTCGGGCTCGCGGCGGCCGACGAAGGTCAGCCGTCGGAGCGCTGCAGCACCCGCTTGGGGCGCGGCGACAGCGAGAAGTAGCGGAACCACTCGCAGGGACTCACCGGAGTAGCGGCCGAGCCCGAGAAGCCAACCGCGTCCGGTCCTTCCGGACCGGACGCGGCAGCTGAGCTCGAAGGTCCCGCCGTGGCGGGAGAGCCAGACGACGACGGACGATCAGTCCGAGGCCGTAGAGCAGGACGAGGGCAAGCAGGACACCGACCGCGTCGAGCAGCCACTGCCATACCGGCATCCACGACCTCCGTCCGACCTCGTCACCCGTGGGGTGCTCACCCTAGCGGGCGCCCGGTGACGGGATCGAGACGGGTGGTCAGGACGCCTTCTCGGCCGCCCGGATCCGGGCCTCGGCCCGCTTGACCCGCTCGTCGGCGTCGTCGGAGTCCGCGTCGGCCTGCGCCGACTCGAGCTCGGCCCGCGCCGCCGCCACGTCGATCTCGTGGGACAGCGCGGCGTACTCGCGACAGGATCGAGACCCGGTTGTTGGCGACCGAGAGGAACCCGCCGTCGACGGCGGCGAACATCCGCTCGCCGTCGACCGGCTCGATCTCGACGACACCGTCGACCAGGAGCGAGAGCACCGGCATGTGGTTGCGCAGCACGCCGATGTCACCCTCCGCCGTCTTCGCGACGACCATCGTGGCCTGACCGGACCACACGGTCCGGTCGGCCGCGACGAGCTCGACCTGCAGCTGGTCGCTGTCAGGCCATCAGAGGTTCTTCTGGATCTCGGCCCACTTCTGCTCGACGTCGTCCAGACCGCCGCACATGAAGAAGGCCTGCTCGGCCACGTGGTCGTAGTCACCGTCGGCGATCTTGTTGAACGCCTCGATGGTGTCGCCGATGGTGACCGTCGAACCCTCGATGCCGGTGAACTGCTTGGCGACGTAGGTGTTCTGCGACAGGAACCGCTGGATCCGGCGAGCGCGGGACACGATGATCTTGTCCTCTTCGGAGAGCTCGTCGACACCGAGGATCGCGATGATGTCCTGGAGCTCCTTGTTGCGCTGCAGGATCTGCTTGACCCGGATCGCGCAGTCGTAGTGAGCCTGCCCGATGTACTGGGCGTCCAGGATCCGCGAGGTCGACGTCAGCGGGTCCACGGCCGGGTAGATGCCCTGCGACGCGATGTCGCGGGACAGCTCGGTGGTCGCGTCGAGGTGCGCGAACGTCGCCGCCGGGGCCGGGTCGGTGTAGTCGTCGGCCGGCACGTAGATCGCCTGCATCGAGGTGATCGAGTGACCACGCGTCGAGGTGATCCGCTCCTGGAGCGTGCCCATCTCGTCGGCGAGGTTGGGCTGGTAGCCCACCGCGGACGGCATCCGGCCGAGCAGCGTGGAGACCTCGGAACCGGCCTGCGTGAACCGGAAGATGTTGTCGATGAAGAGCAGCACGTCCTGGCTCTGCACGTCGCGGAAGTACTCCGCCATCGTCAGCGCGGACAGCGCGACCCGCAGGCGGGTGCCCGGCGGCTCGTCCATCTGGCCGAAGACGAGGGCGGTCTGGCCGATGACGCCGGCCTCCTCCATCTCGACGATCAGGTCGTTGCCCTCACGGGTGCGCTCGCCGACACCGGCGAACACCGACACACCACCGTGGTCCTTGGCGACTCGCGCGATCATCTCCTGGATGAGCACGGTCTTGCCGACGCCGGCACCACCGAACAGGCCGATCTTGCCGCCGAGGACGTACGGCGCGAGCAGGTCGATGACCTTGATGCCGGTCTCGAACATCTGGGTCTTGGACTCCAGCTGGTCGAACGCCGGCGCCTTGCGGTGGATGCCCCAGCGCTCCTTGACGTCGAGCGTCTCGCCCTCCTCGAGGTTCAGGCACTCGCCGAGGGTGTTGAACACCTTGCCGAGGGTCGCGTCGCCGACGGGGACCGTGATCGGCCCGCCGGTGTCGGTCACCTGGGCACCGCGGACCAGGCCGTCGGTCGGCTGCAGCGAGATGGCGCGGACCATGCCGTCACCGATGTGCTGGGAGACCTCGAGCGAGAGGGTCTTCGTCTCGCCGCCGAGCTCGAGCTCGGTCTCCAGCTTGTTGTACATCTCGGGCATCGAGTCCACGGGGAACTCGATGTCGACGACCGGGCCGATGACCCGGGCGATGCGACCGACGCCAGCGGAGCCGGTCTCCTGGGTCTCTTCATCAGTGGCAGTCATGTCTTTCACTCACTCCCGGCTTGGCGTCGGCCAGCGCGTTGACGCCACCGACGATCTCGCTGATTTCCTGGGTAATACCGGCCTGGCGGGCCTGGTTGGCGATCCGTGTGTACTTCTTGATCAGCTCGTCGGCGTTGTCCGTGGCGGACTTCATCGCCTTCTGACGGGCGGCGAGCTCGGAGGCCGCGGCCTGCAGCAGCGCGAAGAAGATCCGGCTCTGGACGTACTGCGGAAGCAGCCCGTCGAGCACCTCCTCCGGCGACGGCTCGAACTCGTACAGCGGCAGCACCTCGGCCGAGTCCGGCTTCTCCTCGCCCTCGACGACCTCGAGCGGCAGCAGCCGCACGTCGGTCGGCTCCTGGACGAGCATCGACCGGAACCGCGTGAAGACCACGTGCACCTCGTCGACCGCCGTCTCGCCGTCCTCGTCGAGGAAGGCGTCGATCAGCGTCTGACCGATCTCGTGGGCGGCCTCGTACGACGGCTGGTCGGAGAACCCGGTCCACGTCTTCACGACGGGGCGACCACGGAACTTGTAGTACGCCTCGCCCTTGCGGCCGCAGATGTAGGTGTCGATCTCCTTGCCCTCGCCACGGAGCTTCTCGGCGAGCCGCTCCGCCTCCTTGAGCACGCTCGAGGAGTAGGCACCGGCCAGACCACGGTCGCTGGTCACGATGAGCACGGCAGCCCGCTTGGACTCCTCGGGCTCGCGGGTCAGCGGGTGGTCGACGTTGGAGTACGTCGCCACCGCCGAGACCGCCCGGGTCAGCTCACGGGCGTACGGCGCGGCCGACTGCGCCCGCTGCTGCGCCTTGATGATCCGGGACGCGGCGATGAGCTCCATGGCGCGGGTGATCTTCTTCATCGACTCCGTCGACTTGATCCGCGCCCGGTACTCGCGCACCGATAGAGCCATGGGTCAGCCCCGCTTCTGCTTGACGATCTGCTCCTGCTCGACGTCCTCGTCCTCCAGGGCCTCGGCCTGCGGCTCGTGGCCGACCTTGATCGAGCCACCCTCGGAGGTCTCGAACTGGTCCAGGAAGGAGTCGTAGGCACCCTCGAGCGACGACGCGGTGTCGTCCTCGAACTTCTGGGTCTCGCGGATCGCCGAGAGGATGCCGTCGTGCGAGCGGCGCAGGTAGTCGAGGAACTCGCGCTCGAAGCGCAGCACGTCCTCGGTCGGCACGCGGTCGAGGCGACCGGTGGTGCCGATCCACAGCGAGACCGTCATCTCCTCGAGCGGGTACGGCGAGTACGCCGGCTGCTTGAGGAGCGCCATCAGGCGCTGACCGCGGTCCAGCTGCTGACGCGACGCGGCGTCGAGGTCGGACGCGAACATCGCGAAGGCCTCCATCGCGCGGAACTGCGCGAGGTCGACCTTGAGCGAGCCGGTGACGGCCTTCATCGCCTTCGTCATCGCCGCGCCACCGACGCGCGACACCGACACACCGACGTCGATCGCCGGGCGCTGGTTGGCCGCGAACAGGTCCGACTGCAGGAAGATCTGGCCGTCGGTGATCGAGATGACGTTGGTCGGGATGTACGCCGAGACGTCGTTGGCCTTGGTCTCGATGATCGGCAGGCCGGTCATCGAGCCCGCGCCGAGCTCGTCGGAGAGCTTCGCGCACCGCTCGAGCAGCCGGCTGTGCAGGTAGAAGACGTCACCCGGGTAGGCCTCGCGGCCCGGCGGGCGGCGCAGCAGCAGCGACACGGCGCGGTAGGCCTCGGCCTGCTTGGTCAGGTCGTCGAACACGATGAGGACGTGCTTGCCGTCGTACATCCAGTGCTGGCCGATGGCCGAGCCGGTGTACGGGGCGAGGTACTTGAAGCCCGCGCTGTCCGACGCCGGCGAGGCGACGATCGTGGTGTACTCCAGCGCGCCGGCCTCCTCGAGGGCGCCACGCACGGAGGCGATGGTCGAGCCCTTCTGGCCGATGGCGACGTAGATGCAGCGGACCTGCTTGGTCGGGTCGCCCGACTCCCAGTTCTGCTTCTGGTTGATGATCGTGTCGATCGCGATCGTGGTCTTGCCGGTCGCGCGGTCACCGATGATCAGCTGGCGCTGGCCACGGCCGATCGGGGTCATCGAGTCGATCGCCTTGATGCCGGTGGCGAGCGGCTCGTGCACCGACTTGCGCTGCATCACGGTCGGCGCCTGGAGCTCGAGCGGCGCGGCGGGCGTCGGACTCGATCTCGCCGAGGCCGTCGATCGGGGTGCCGAGCGGGTCGACGACGCGGCCCATGAAGTCGTCGCCGACGGGGACCGAGAGGATCTCGCCGGTACGGCGGACCGTCTGGCCCTCCTCGATCTTGTCGAAGTCACCGAGGATGACGACACCGATCTCGCGGGTGTCGAGGTTCAGCGCGATGCCCAGGGTGCCGTCCTCGAACTCCAGCAGCTCGTTGGCCATCGCCGAGGGCAGGCCGGTGACGCGCGCGATGCCGTCGCCGGCCGTCGCGACCGTGCCGACCTCTTCCTTGCTGGCCGCCTCGGGCTGGTAGTCGGCGACGTACTTCTGGAGTGCGTCGCGGATCTCCTCCGGACGGATCGAAAGCTCCGTCATCGTTCGTCCCTACTCTCTTGTCTCTACTGAAGTCGAGTGGTCGTCGGTGGAGCCGGTCAGCCGACCAGCTTGCGGCGCGCGTCGTCGAGGCGGCTGGACACGGTGCCGTCGATGACGTCGTCGCCGATCTCGACACGCATGCCGCCGAGCACGCTCGGGTCGACGATCTCGTTCAGGTGGACCTCTCGCCCGTACTGCTGCGAGAGCGCCGCGGCCAGTCGGTCCCGCTCGGCCGTCGGCCGAGCGGCTGGACGACGCGCACGGTGGCGACGGCCTCACCCTTCGCCTGCGGCGGCGACCTCGCGGTACGCCGCGAGGGCACCGGTGATGGTCCGGTAGGTGCCGCCCAGCGACTGCTTGGCGAGCGCCACCGTCGCCGGGAGCGCCTTGCCGCCGAGCAGCGAGTCGAGCAGCGCCGCCTTGTCCGCCGTCGAGCGGGCCGGGTTGGCCAGCGCGTCGCGGAGGTCGGGGTTGGCCGTGACCGTCTGACCGAGCAGCGAACAGCTCGTCGGCCAGCCGGTCGGCGTCGCTGCCCGACCGACTTCACGACGGCGATCTCGCTGAGTCGCTCGATCGCGGCCGGCAGGTCGCGGGTGGCGGTCCAGCGGCGTGCCGCGGCGCTGGTGACCAGCGCCCGCGTGACGTCGTCGACCTTGCCCTCGAAGACCTGCTGGGCGAACCCCTGCTTGGCCTCGGCCGGCAGCGACGCGTCGGTCAGCGAACCGGCGCAGCGACGGCTCGGCCCGGAGCAGCGTGGCGACGTCGTACAGCTCGCCGGCGACACGCTCGGCGTGCGAGCCGGCGCGCAGCGCCTCGTCCAGCTCGGCGGTGAGCTCCCGGAGGGAGTCAGCCGATGCTCCACGCAGATCCATCAGTTGGCGCCTTCCAGCTCCGTGAGGAACCGGTCGACGACGCGGTTCTGGCGGGCCTCGTCGTCGAGGGACTCCCCGACGATGCGACCGGCCAGCGTCGTCGCCAGGGTGCCGACCTCGGCGCGCAGGGACGCGGCGGCCGCCTTGCGGTCCGCCTCGATCTGCACGTGGGCGTGCTCGACGATCCGAGCCGCCTCGGTCTGGGCCTGCTCGCGCATCTCCGCGATGATCGCGGCGCCCTGCTCGCGCGCCTCCTCGCGGATCCGCGCCGCCTCGTGGCGCGCGTCGGCGATCTGCGACTTGAACTCCTCCTCGGCCGCCTGGGCCTCGGACTTCGCCTCGTCCAGCTCGGCGAACTCCGCGCGGATCGCGTCCTGGCGGGCGGTCATCGCGCGGTTGATCGGCGGGATGACGTACTTGCCCAGCAGGAACAGCAGCACCAGGAAGGCTGCCAGCTCCACGAAGAACGTGGCGTTCGGGACGAGGAAGTTGCTCTCCATGGGAGTGATCGCAACGCTTGCCATCGATGGGTTCCTTTACTTCTGTCTGGCGGTCGGTGGAGTCGTGAGGCCCCAGGTCAGCCGAGGACGAAGACGAACAGCGCCATGAACGCGAGGTTGATGAAGAACATCGCCTCGACCAGACCGACCGTCAGGAAGAAGATGGTCTGCAGGCGGCCCTGCGCCTCGGGCTGACGGGCCACACCCTCGATGTAGGACGAACCGGCCAGACCGTCACCGATACCGGCACCGATCGCGCCACCGGCCAGGGCGATACCGCCGCCGACGAACGCACCGGCCAGGGTCACGGCCTCATCAGTTACTGCCATTGATCTTCTCTCCTTGGTTTTCGCGCCGGGGAGTGGCGCTTCTGGTTACCTCTGTCGACGCCCGACCCGGTGGGTCAGTGCGCTGGTACGGGGGACGCCTCGGCGTCAGCGGCCTCGTGGGCCTTCTTCTTCTCTTCCTCTTCGTCGTGCTCGTACTGCTCGTGGATCTCGTGCTCCGTCGTGACCGGCTCCGGCCATCGCGAAGTACAGGACGGTCAGCAGCGCGAAGATGAAGGCCTGGATGACACCGATGATGCCGTCGAAGGCCTTCCACAGGATGTTCGGGGCCCACAGCGCGTAGAGCGGGATCAGGCCGATCAGCGCGAGCATGATGCCGCCGGCGAAGATGTTGCCGAAGAGTCGCAGCGCGAGCGTGATCGGCTTGATCAGCTCCTCGAGGATGTTCAGCGGCAGCAGGATCGGGAACGGCTCGGCGAAGTGCTTGAAGTAGCCCTTCGTGCCCTTCTGCCGGATGCCGTAGGTCCACACGCTCACCATGGTGACCGCGGCGAGCGCGTAGGTCAGGTTGGTGTCCGCGGTCGGCGCCGGCAGCAGGTGCGTGTGCTCGTTGAGCTTGGTGGGCAGCAGCTCGAGCCAGTTGGCGAACAGGATGAAGAAGAACAGCGAGATCGCGAGCGGCGCGACGAACGGGTGCACCTTGCCGAGGTTGTCGTTGACCTGCTTGTTCACCTCGCCGACGACCGCCTCCCACAGGATCTGGGTCTTGGTGGGGACGTGGTCCTCGGTCGTCTTCTTCATCTGGCGCGACGACCCAGAAGCCGAGGATCAGCACCAGGGCGCCGGCGAACGAGCGTCGAGATGATCGTGTCGATGTTGAACGTCATGCCCATCCACGTCCGCTCGACGTGGTGCCCGATCTGGATCGTGGACTCCGACTCCTCCTCGGCGCCTTCCGCCGCGGACAGCAGGCCGGTCATCAGGTGCAGGCCGGTCATTGGTTCTTCAGCTCCTTCAGCAGCGGGATCGTGGTCATCACCAGGGCGATGAGCCGGAAGATGGCGAGGCCGAGCAGCAGGCCGATGCCGTCGGGCCAGAAGGCGATGGCGATGCCGATCGCGACGACCGTGAGCACGGTGAGCCGGAGGATCGTGGAGGCAGCGAGCTGGCCCTTGGTGGGCTGAGCGCCCGAGCTGATGATCTTCAGCAGCCACCACTCGGTGGCCAGGTGGTTGACGAGCCCGAGCAGCACGCCGGCCGACGATGCAGCCGGCCAGCCGCCACTCACCGAACTGGCCGGCGACCCAGTAGGCTCGCGACCATCATCGCGAGCGGCGACCAGCATGATCTTGCGCTGGTCCTTGAGGACGCGCAAGAAGGACGGCTTCACGGGCGGCTGGTCACGGGCGGCTGGGCGTCGGTCATGGGGCTGCTCATCTCGGTCGCGCTCATCGGTGCTCACCCCTGGAGGGCGGCACGGACCTTGACGACGAAGCCGACGGCACCGGCGACGATGCCGAGCGCGATGCCGATGAGGACGCCGACCGGCGCGGAGCCGGCCGCGTCGTCGACGAGGAGGCCGAGGACCAGTGCCGACGATGACGCAGCCGGCGAGGAGGCCGCCGAGGCCGATGAGGTCACGGCCACGGAGGCCCGCGTCCGGACCAGCGTCGGAGCGCTCATCGACCATTCACCCAAGTCGCTTTCATTGGCAGACATGAACACGCCGGGGCGACGGGTACGCGAAGTCGACCCACCGATTCACATCCGGCGACTGCGCGAAACTATCACAGCCAGACAGGCCGCTTCGCGGCGGTGTCACCGGGGTCCGGATGGTCGCGGTCGTCATGGTCGGCGGCCGTTCTCTCGTCGTCGTCTGACGGGTGCTTGTGAAAACTAGCACAAGCGTCCGGGAGGCCCGAAACCGGGGCCGATCAGGCGTGGATCAGGCGTCCTCGGGCACCAGCGGCGGCACCGGCGGAGGGTGGTGCAGCTTGGGCAGCAGGAACGTCGTCGCGACCGTCAGCGACCGCCATCGCCCCGACCGCGACCCACATCCAGGCCTCGTCGCTGTAGAGGCTGATCAGGACGGTGCCGAAGGCGACCAGCGCGGCCCACATCCACATGATCAGCACCGCGCGCCGGTGGGAGTGCCCGATCTCGAGCAGCCGGTGGTGCAGGTGCTGCTTGTCCGGCGCGAACGGCGAGCGGCCGGCCCGGGTCCGGCGTACGACGGCCAGCACCAGGTCGAGCATCGGGACGATCAGGATCGAGAGCGGCAGCAGCAGCGGCAGCAGCGTCGGCAGCAGGCTGGCCTGCGAGCCGGCGCCGCCCTCGCTGATCTGGTCCGGCGGAGAACTGGCCGGTCAGCGTGACCGCGCTCGCGGAGAGCACCAGCCCGATCAGCATCGACCCGCTGTCGCCCATGAACAGCCGGGCCTGGTGGAAGTTGTGCGGCAGGAAGCCCGCGCACGCGCCGGCCAGAGCACGCGCTCAGCAGCGCTCCGGTGGTCGCCAGCGAGACGTCGTTGATGTTCGCGAGCTGGTAGCAGAAGACGAAGAACGCCAGCGCGCCGATGCCGACCACGCCGGCGGCCAGCCCGTCGAGGCCGTCGACGAAGTTCACCGCGTTGACGGTCGCGACCACGACGAAGCCGGTGAGCAGCGCACCCTGGGCCGGCTGCGAGCGAGAACTGGGTGCCGTCGCTGGCCGGCGAAGAAGATGTACTGGATCCCGAACGCGATCAGGAAGCCCGGCCGCGAGCACCTGACCGCCGAGCTTGGTGAGCGCGTCCAGCTCGAAGAGGTCGTCGAGCACGCCGACCGCGCAGATCAGCGCGCCGGCGATCAGCACGATCCCGGCGTCGCGGAAGACGAACGGGTCGCTGGTGGAGAGGAACGGCAGCTGCCGGGCGACGAGGTACGCCGCCACCAGGCCGCCGAGCATCGCCAGGCCGCCGAGGTACGGGATCGGGACGGCGTGCACGTCGCGGTCGCGCACCTTCGCCACCGCGCCGGTGCGCAGCGCGATCTCGCGGGCGATGACCGTGAGGAGGTACGTCGTCGCCGCGGCGACGAGGAAGACGAGGAGGTACTCCCGCAAGCGGCTCAGCCCTCGTCCGTGAGCGTGGCGCCGAGCGGCTCGAGGACCTCGTTGAGCCGCTCCAGCGACGAGCGCGCCGCGGCGCAGCACCCGGCCCTGGGTCGCCGGTGACGTCGACGATCGTGGAGGCCTCGCCGCCCGGGGACTCGCCGGCGTCGACGATCACGGCGACCTGCTCGCCGAGCATCTCCTCGGCCTGGTCGGCGTCGGTGGCGGCCGGCATGCCGGTCAGGTTCGCGGAGCTGACCGCGAGCGGGCCGGTGCGCTCGAGGATCTCGCGGGCGACCTCGTGGTCGGGCATCCGCACGGCGACGGTGCCGCGGGTGTCGCCGAGGTCCCACTGCAGCGAGGACTGCTGGTGGCAGACCAGGGTGAGCGGGCCGGGCCAGAACGCCTCGATCAGCGCGCGGGCGTAGCCCGGGCAGCCGGACGGCCAGCGCGTCGACCGTGGTCGCCGAGCTGATCAGGACCGGCGGCGGCATCTCCCGGCCGCGGCCCTTGGCCTCCAGCAGGCCGCGCACGGCCGCCGGGTCGAAGGCGTCGGCGCCGATGCCGTAGACGGTGTCGGTCGGCAGCACGACGAGCTCGCCGCGCTGGACGGCGAGGCTGGCCGCCTCGATCGCGGCCTCGCGCTCCTCGTCGGTGCCGGTGGGATAGCGCTCGCTCACAGTGCCCTCCTTCTCGGGGGTCATCGTGCCAGTCGCGCGGTCGTGAAGCGCGCTCGGCCCGCCAGGTCGGCGTGGTCGCGCACGTCGACCCAGCGCCCGGTCGCCGCGAAGACGGCGGGGGCGGACTCGCCCTGGACGTCGGCGTGCTCGAAGCCGACCACTCCCCCGGGCCGCAGCAGCAGCGCGGCCCGGCGCTCCAGCACCCGGATCGCGTCCAGCCCGTCGGCGCCCGAGAACAGCGCGAGGTGCGGGTCGTGGTCGCGGGCCTCGGGCGCGACCGACTCCCAGGCCTCGAGCGGGATGTACGGCGGGTTGCAGGTGACCACGTCGACGGTGCCGGCCAGGTCGTCGAAGGCGGTCGCCATGTCGCCCGAGCCGCAGCTCGACGCCGGTGCCGGCCAGGTTGCGCGCCGCCCACGCGTGCGCCGGCTCGTCCAGCTCGACCGCGTGGACCCGCGCCGCCGGCACCTCGTCGGCGATCGCCTTGGCGACCGCCCCGGAGCCGGTGCACAGGTCGACGACGACCGGCCGCTCCAGGGCGCTGGCGTGCTCGATCGCCCAGCCGGCGAGCAGCTCGGTCTCGGGCCGGGGCACGAACACGCCCGGGCCGACGGCGAGCTCGACGTGGCGGAAGTACGCCGTGCCGGTCAGGTGCTGGAGCGGCTCGCGGGCCGCGCGCCGGGTGACCAGCGCGTCGTACTCCTCGACGGCGGCGTCGGCGACGTCGTCGACCAGCGGCAGCCGCGACTCGCGGTCGGTGCCGAGCACGTGCGCGAGCAGCTCGGCGGCGTCGTGCTCCGGGCTGGCGACCCCGGCCGCGCGCAGCCGCGCGGCCGCCGTCGTCGCAGCACCGCCCGGCGCGGCGTCACTGCTCGAGCGCCTCGAGCCGGGCGGCCAGGTCGGCCTCGATGCAGGAGTCGAGCACCGGCTGGAGGTCGCCGTCGAGCACCTGGTCGAGGTTGTAGGACTTGTAGCCGGTGCGGTGGTCGGAGATCCGGTTCTCCGGGAAGTTGTAGGTGCGGATCCGCTCCGAGCGGTCGACGGTGCGGACCTGGCTGCGGCGCGCCTCGCCGGCCTCGGCGTCCGCCTTCTCCTGGGCGGCGGCGAGGATCCGGGCGCGCAGGATCCGCATCGCCTGCTCGCGGTTCTGGAGCTGGCTCTTCTCGTTCTGGCAGCTGGCCACGATCCCGGTCGGCACGTGGGTGATCCGGACCGCGGAGTCGGTGGTGTTGACGCTCTGACCGCCGGGCCCGCTGCTGCGGTAGACGTCGATGCGCAGGTCGTTCTCGTCGATCTGGACGTCGATCTGCTCGGCCTCGGGGAAGCACCAGGACGCCGGCGGCGCTGGTGTGCACCCGGCCCTGCGACTCGGTGACCGGGACCCGCTGCACCCGGTGCACACCGCCCTCGAACTTCAGCAGGGCGTACGGCGCCTCGCCGGGCTCGGGGGTGCCCTTGGCCTTCACGGCGACGGTCACGGACTTGTAGCCGCCGAGGTCGGACTCGGCGGCGTCGAGGATCTCGACCTTCCAGCCGCGGGCCTCGGCGTAGCGGGTGTACATGCGCAGCAGGTCGCCGGCGAACAGCGCCGACTCCTCGCCGCCCTCCCCCGACTTCACCTCGAGGATCGCGTCCTTGTCGTCGGCCTCGTCGCGCGGCACGAGCAGCCGGCGCAGCCGCTCCTCGGCGGCGTGGAGCCGCGGCACCAGGGCCTCGGCCTCCTCGGCGAACGACGGGTCCTCGCCGGCGAGCTCGCGGGCGGCGCCGAGGTCGTCACCGAGCGCCTGCCAGTCCCGCCAGGCGCCGATGATCGACGACAGCGCGGCGTAGCGCTGGTTGAGCTTCTTCGCGAGCCGGGCGTCGGCGTGCGTCTCGGGCGCGGCCAGCCGCGTCTCGAGCGCGGCGTGCTCGGCGAGCATCCCCTCGACGGCCTCGAACATCGGCTCTCCTCGTGCGACGGGTTCTGATGGATCCGGAGAAATCGACGAGCGCCGGTCCCCGCACGTGGCGGGGACCGGCGCTCGGTCGAAGCTACTTGCTCTCGGCGCTCGGCCTTGTCGGCCTTCTTGCCGAAGCGGGCCTCGAAGCGGGCGACGCGGCCGCCGGTGTCGAGGATCTTCTGCTTGCCGGTGTAGAACGGGTGGCACTGCGAGCAGACGTCGGCGTGGATGCGTGCCGGAGGTCGCGGTGCTGCGGGTGACGAACGACGCGCCGCAGGTGCAGGTCACCTGGGTGTCGACGTACTCCGGGTGGATGTCCTTCTTCATGGTGTCCTCTCTTGGGCCGCCGGGTCGCCCGCTCCCTGCGAGGAGGCGTGAACCGGAGCCAGCGAACAATTGTGGCACGGGTCTGAACGCCGCGGTAATCCGCGGTATTCCGTTACCTCCGGCGCGGGAAGGCGGGGACGATCCGGGGGCCACCGACGTCGGCGCCCACGGTCAGCCCGGCGGCCTCGGCCAGCTGCTCCTCGGCGAGCCGGTCCTCCTCCGCGACCAGCTCGTGCGGCATCGGCGCGGGCAGGCCGTCGGCGTAGCGCTGCAGTCGCACCCACACCGTCGTACCGACGCCCTCCTCGCGAGTCGATGACGACGTCGCCGGCGTGCTTGTCGATGATCGTCTGCATGATCCGCAGGCCCAGGCCGGTGCCGGCGATCTCGTTGGTGACCGCGTTCGAGGCCCGGAAGAAGCGGGTGCCGAGCCGGTCGATCTCCGCGGCCGGGATGCCGATGCCGTGGTCGGTGACCGACACCTCGGCCTGCCGGCCGTCCTGGGTGAGCGGCGACCTCGACGGTGTCGGCCTCGTGGCTGAACTTCACGGCGTTCGTGACGACGTTCAGGAAGGCGCGGTGCAGCATCGCCCGGTCGGCGAGCACCGGGTACGACGTCGTCGGGGGTCGCGACCTCGATCCGGATCGACGCGGCGGGCGGCGGTGATCCGGACGTCCGTGACCACCTCGCGGATCAGCAGCGCGAGGTCGACCGGCTCCATGTCCGAGGCGCGGCCCTCGGCCTTCGACAGGGCCAGGAGGTCGTCGATCAGCAGCTTGAGCCGGGTGACGTTGCGGCGGGTCGCCTCGAGCATCCGCTCGTGCCGCGGCTCCATCCGGTCCTCGAACTCGTCGGCGACCAGCTCGAGGTAGCCGCTGATCGTGGTGAGCGGCGTCCGCAGCTCGTGGGAGACGTTCGAGACGAAGTCGTCGCGGGCGGTGTCGAGGGAGGCGCAGCTCGTTCTGGATCCGGCCCTCGACCGCGCGGGCCCGGCCCTGGCCGTCGGCGAACTCGTTGAGCGCGGCGGCGACCGCCCGGACCTCCTTCGGCCCGTTCAGGTCGGCGCGGACGTCGTGCTCCCCCTTGGCCATCCGCTGGACCACCTGCTCGAGGGCGAGCAGCGGCTCGGAGAGCTCGGCGAGGAGCTTGCGCCGGGACTGGGCGATGACGTACCAGGCGGCGAGCGCCAGCAGCACGACCGCGAGGACCGTGCCCTTGAGGCGGAACGACGCGTCGGTGCTCGCCTGGCGGACCCGGCTGTCGAACGCCTGGGTGGTGGCCTGGTGGGCGCTGCGGATCGAGTCGAACGCGACGCGTGCCGGCCCGGACCTGCTGCGGCGGTGGCCGCCTGCTCGGGGTCGCTCGGGTCGGCGTCCATCCGCGGCTGGGCGTAGCCCTCGATCCACCGCTCGCGCGGCGCGCTCCTGGCGCTCCACCAGCATCTCGAGCTCGTTGTCGCCTGCGGCGAACTGGCGAACCACCTGCTGGTCGGCCGGCAGCCGGAGCAGCGCCTGCTCGTAGTCGTCGGCGGCGGCCTCCAGGCCGGTGCTCGGACCACGCGTTGACGGCCGCGGACATGTCGGTGAGGTCCTGGTAGACCTGCTGGTTGGCGGCGGCGGCCGGCTGCAGCTCGTGCGGTGAGGTAGTTGACCGCGGTCGTCGACAGCACGACGCCGGTCACGGCGATCGCAGCCATCAGGGCCGCCATCACCGACACCCGCGCGATGACGGGCTGGAGCAGCCGTGCGACCGGCCGTCCTCCGCTCATCGCTCGTCACATCCCCCGGGCGCGCCCGAAAGCGCGCGATCCACCAGTGCACCCCCGCACCGGCCTGCAGCGAGGGTACCGCCCGTCGTACGGCGGAATCTCGGGAATGGCTCAGACTGGATCCAGGCTAGGTGGACCGGGACAGCAGCGCCTGCACGCGGGAGGCGAGCTCCCGCGGGCTGAACGGCTTGGTGATGTAGTCGTCGGCCCCGGAGTCGAACCCGGTCTCGACGTCGGACTCCTGGGCCCGGGCCGTGAGCAGGATGACCGGCAGGTCCGCGAGCGCCGGGTCGGCCCGGATCGCGCGGATGGCGTCCAGCCCGGAGACCCCCGGCATCATCACGTCGAGCACCGCGAGGTCGGGTCGCTGGGCCTGGCAGGCATCGATCGCCGCCGCGCCGTCCGACACCGCCACCACGTCGTGTCCGAGCGTCGACAGCTTGAACTCGACGAGCTCACGGATGTCGACGTCGTCGTCCGCGACCAGGATCCGAGCCAACGGGTTCCCCTTTCCCTACCTGCGTGTGCGTGGGCAGCCTATCCGGCATCTGCCGGACAGGGAGGTCAACACGGTCAGTCGTCGCGACCAGTGCCAACGGTGGGCGTGGTCTTCTGGACCTGCATGAGGAACTCGATGTTGTTCTGCGACTTCTTCAGCCGCTCCAGGAGCAGCTCGAGCGCCTGCTGGCCGTCGAGGCCGGAGAGCACCCGGCGCAGCTTCCAGACGATCGCCAGCTCCTCCTTGCTGAGCAGCAGCTCCTCGCGGCGGGTGCCGGACTGGACGGCGTCGATCGCCGGGAACAGGCGCTTGTCGGCGAAGTCGCGGCGCAGCCGGATCTCCATGTTGCCGGTGCCCTTGAACTCCTCGAAGATCACCTCGTCCATCTTCGAGCCGCTCTCGATCAGCGCGGTGGCGAGGATGGTCAGCGAGCCGCCGTTCTCGATGTTGCGGGCGGCACCGAAGAACTTCTTCGGCGGGTACAGCGCCGCCGAGTCGACGCCGCCGGACAGGATCCGGCCGCTGGCCGGCGCGGCCAGGTTGTAGGCGCGGCCCAGCCGGGTGATGCCGTCGAGCAGGACGACCACGTCGTGGCCGAGCTCGACGAGGCGCTTGGCCCGCTCGATGGCGAGCTCGGCGACCATCGTGTGGTCGCTCGCCGGCCGGTCGAACGTCGAGGAGATGACCTCGCCCTTGACCGAGCGCTCGAAGTCGGTGACCTCCTCGGGACGCTCGTCCACGAGCACGACCATCAGGTGGCACTCGGGGTTGTTCGTCGCGATCGAGTTGGCGATCGACTGCATGATCATCGTCTTGCCGGCCTTCGCCGGGGACACGATCAGGCCGCGCTGGCCCTTGCCGATCGGCGCGGCGATGTCGATGACCCGGCCGATCAGGTTGTCCGGCGTCGGTCTCCAGGCGCAGCCGCTCGGACGGGTAGAGCGGGGTCAGCTTGGAGAACTCGACGCGGCTCTTCGCGGCCTCGGGGTCGGCGCCGTTGACGGCGTCGATGCGGACCATCGGGTTGAACTTCTCCTTGCGCTCGCCCTCGCGGGGCTGGCGCACCTGGCCGACGATCGCGTCGCCGCGGCGCAGGCCGAACTTGCGCACCATCGACAGCGAGACGTAGACGTCGTCGGTGCCGGGCAGGTAGCCGCTGGTCCGGACGAACGCGTAGTTGTCGAGCACGTCGAGGATGCCGGCGGCCGGCACCAGGACGTCGTCCTCGAGGATCGTGGTGTCCGGCTCGTTGCGCTGGCCGCCGCCGGTGCTCGGGCGGTCGGTCGGCACCCGGTCGCGGTCGCGGCCCCGACGGCGGCGGTTGCGCCGGCTGCCCTCGCCCTGGCCGTCGTCGGTCCGGCCGGCTGGTTCTGGTCGCGGTTCTGCTGCTCGCGGTTCTGGCCCTGGTCGCGGTTCTGGTCGCGGTCGCGGTCGCGGTCCTGCTCGCGGTCCTGCGCTCGCGGTCCTGCTCGCGGTTGCTGCTCGCGGTCCTGCTCGCGGTCCTGCTGCTCGCGGTCCTGCTCGCGGTCGCGGTCGCGCTGCTGGCCGCGCTCGCTCCTGGTCGGCGCTCGCGGTCCTGCTGGGCTGCTCCTTGGGCTGCTGCTCCTTGGGCTGCTGCTCCTTGGGCTGTCTTCTCCCGGCGCGGGCTGCTGCTGCACCTGCGGGCTTGTCGTCCTGGCCGCTTGTCCTCGGCCTTCGCGGCGGGCTTCTCGGCGGGCTTCTCGGCGGGCTTCTCCTGGCCACCGCTCTGGCGGGCCTTGATCGCCTCGACCAGCTGGGCCTTCTTCATGGAGCCGGCGCCCGAGATCCCCATCCCGCCGGCCATCGACTTGAGGTCGGCGAGCAGCATGGAGTTGAGCCCACCACCGCGCTTCTTGCCGGCAGAGGCCGGCGCGCCCTCGGGGGCTGCGGTGCTGGGTTCGATGGTTTCAGTCACGTGAGGTCCTTCCCACGTATCAGTGCCGAGCCGGCTCGACGCCGTCGGCTTCTGGTCACGGCTTCCTCGCCCGGGCACGGGCCGGGCGACGAAGTCGCGCTTGATGAGAGGAAGAGTTCGCACGGGAAGAGTTCGTGCGCGCTGTCAAGATACACCGTCCACCGCCGCCGGTGTGACACCGGGGCACCTCAGCCGAGACGCGCGCCGTCGCGGTCGACGTGGAGGTGGTGGGCGACCCAGCCCGCCGGGCAGCGCGCCACCAGGGCGGCCGCGCCCGAGGCGTCGGTGAACGCCAGCACCGTCGGACCGGCTCCCGAGACCATGGCCGCGACGCCGTCGCCGCGCAGGGCGTCGACCAGCGCCAGCGACTCCGGCATCGCCGGGCGGCGGTAGTCCTGGTGCAGGTAGTCGCGGGTGCCCCGCCAGCAGCTGCTCCGGCCGGCCGGCGAGCGCGGCGACCAGCAGCGCCGTACGACCGGCGTCGGCGGCCGCGTCGGCGTGCGGTACGGCGGCGGGCAGCAGGCCGCGGGCGACCTCGGTCGACACCGGGGTCGGCGGCACGAACACGACCGCCTCGATCCGCGGGTCGACCGGCGAGCTCGACGGCGTAGAAGTCGTCCTCGCGCCCGGAGATCACGAACCCGCCGTGGAACGCCGGCGCGACGTTGTCGGGGTGGCCCTCGATCCGGGCGGCCAGGCGCGAACGCAGCGTCGTCGTCGATCAGCAGCGTCCCGCCCGCGACCAGCGCCCGGGCGAGCACGACACCGGCGACGATCGCCGCCGACGACGAGCCCGAGGCCGCGGGCGTGCGGGATGACGTTGGTGCACGCGAGCCGGAGCCCGGGCGGCTGGGCGCCCATCGCGTCGAACGCCGCGCGCATCGAGCGGACCACGAGGTGGGACTCGTCGCGGGGCACGTCGTCGGCGCCGGCGCCGGTGACCTCGACGAGCAGCCCGGCGCCGGTGACCTCGGCCTCCAGCTCGTCGCGCATCGACAGCGCCAGACCGAGCGAGTCGAACCCGGGCCCGAGGTTGGCCGACGTCGCCGGCACCGAGACCCGGACCGGTCCGTCGACGAAGCGTGCTCATGCCAGTCCGGCGGCGGCCGCGGCTGCGGCCACGTCGGCGTCGACGACGGTGTCGACGATGCTCCCGCCGCTCTCGGTGAAGCCCTCGAGCGCGGTCGCGGTGTCCTTGAGGCCGTGGCCGGTCACGGTGACCGCGACCGTGCTTGCCCCGGTAGGACTCGCCGCCGGCGAGCTCCTGGAGCAGCCCGGCGATCGCCGGCGGCCGAGGCCGGCTCGACGAAGACGCCGTCGCGGGAGGCGAGCTCGCGCTGGGCGGCCAGGATCTGGTCGTCGCTGACGGCGGCGAAGCGGCCGCCGGACTCGTCGCGCCGCCGCCTCGGCGAGCTTCCAGGAGGCGGGGTTGCCGATCCGGATCGCGGTCGCCCGGGTCTCCGGGTCCGGGAACGGCTCACCGGTCACGAGCGGCGCCGCGCCCTCGGCCTGGAAGCCGCGCATCACCGGCGTCTTGGTGGCCGCGCCGAGGTCGGCGTACTGCGTGTAGCCGAGCCAGTACGCCGAGATGTTGCCGGCGTTGCCGACCGGCAGCAGGTGGTAGTCGGGGGCGTCACCGAGGAAGTCGACGATCTCGAACGCCGCGGTCTTCTGGCCCTCGAGCCGGACCGGGTTGACCGAGTTGACCAGCGCGACCGGGTAGTCCCAGGCCAGGCCCTTGGCCATGCGCCAGGCAGTCGTCGAAGTTGCCGCGCACCATGATCACCTGGGCGCCGTGCATGATCGCCTGGGCCATCTTGCCGGCGGCGATCTTGCCCTCGGGCACCAGGACCAGCGGCTTGAGGCCGGCCTTCGCGGCGTACGCCGCCATCGAGGCCGAGGTGTTGCCGGTCGACGCGCAGACCACGGCCTCGGCGCCGTCGTGCTTGGCGACCGAGATCGCGGCGGTCATGCCGCGGTCCTTGAAGGACCCGGTCGGGTTGTCGCCCTCGACCTTGAGCCAGACCTCGGCGCCGGTCAGCCCGGAGAGCCACTCGGAGAAGACCAGCGGGGTGCCGCCCTCGCGGAGCGTGACCGCGGCGGTGCCCTCGGGGATCTGGAGCAGGTCGCGGTACTCCTCGATCGACGCCGCGCCACTGGTGGGTCCGGCTCACTCCGCTGCTCCTTCGACGCGCATCACCGAGGTGACCTCGCGGACGATGTCCATGCCGCGCAGGTGCTCGACGGTGGCGGCGAGCTGCGCGTCGGTCGCCTCGTGCGAGACGACGACGAGCTGGGCGTCGGCGTCGCGGCCCTCCTGGCGGACGGTCTGGATCGAGACGCCGTGCTCGGCGAACGCGGTCGCGACCGCGGCCAGCACGCCGGCGCGGTCGTCGACGTCGATCGCGACGTGGTAGCGGGTGATGGTCTCCCCCATCGGCAGCACCGCGCGGTCGGCGTACGCCGACTCGCCGGCGCCGCGGGTGTCCGGCGAGCCGGTTGCGGGCGACCGTGACCAGGTCGCCGAGCACCGCGGACGCGGTCGGCGAGCCACCGGCGCCGGGGCCGTAGAACATCAGCTGGCCGGCGGCCTCGGACTCGACGAAGACCGCGTTGTAGGCCTCGCGCACCGACGCCAGCGGGTGCGACCGCGGGATCATCGCCGGGTGCACGCGGACGGCGACCGCGCTCTGCCCGTCCTCGGTGGCGCGCAGCTCGCAGATCGCGAGCAGCTTGACCACGCTGTTCATCTCGCGGGCGGACTGCGACGTCGGCGGCGGTGACCTCGGAGATGCCCTCGCGGTGCACGTCGGCGGCGGTGACCCGGGAGTGGAACGCGAGCGAGGCCAGGATCGCGGCCTTGGCGGCGGCGTCGAAGCCCTCGACGTCGGCGGTCGGGTCGGCCTCGGCGTACCCGAGCTCCTGGGCCTCCTCGAGCGCCTCGGCGAAGCCGGCGCCGGAGGTGTCCATCTTGTCGAGGATGAAGTTGGTGGTGCCGTTGACGATGCCGAGCACCCGGGTGACCTTGTCACCGGCGAGCGACTCGCGCAGCGGGCGCAGGATCGGGATCGCGCCGGCGACGGCGGCCTCGTAGTAGAGGTCGCGGCCGGCCTTCTCGGCGGCCTCGAACAGGGTCGGGCCGTCCTCGGCGAGCAGCGCCTTGTTGGCGGTGACGACCGACTTGCCGCTCTCGAGCGCGGCCAGGATCAGCGAGCGGGCCGGCTCGATGCCGCCGATCACCTCGACGACCAGGTCGACGTCGTCGCGGGTGACCAGGCCGGTCGCGTCGGTGGTCAGCAGCCCGTCGGGCACCTCGATGTCGCGCGGCGCGTCGAGGCGGCGTACGGCGACGCCGACCAGCTCGACCGGCGCGCCGACCCGGGCCGTCGAGGTCGCCGGCCTGCTCACCGAGCAGCCGCACCACCTGGGAGCCGACCGAGCCGCAGCCGAGCACGGCCACCCTCAGCACATTCTCCTGGGGCGCGCTTGTCGCTCTCCATTACTGATCACCCATGTCCGTCGCCAACAGGTCGTCCTCAGTCTCGCGGCGCACGACGACGCGCGCGACCCCGTCCCGCACCGCGACCACCGGCGGGCGCAGCGCGTGGTTGTAGTTGGAGGCCATCGAGCGGCAGTAGGCGCCGGTGCCGGGCACCGCCAGCAGGTCGCCGGGGCGCACGTCGCCGGGCAGGAACTCGTCCTTGACCACGATGTCGCCGGCCTCGCAGTGCTTGCCGACCACCCGCGACAGCACCGGCGCCGCGTCGGAGGCGCGGGAGGCGAGCGTGCAGGAGTAGTCGGCGTCGTAGAGCGCGGTGCGGATGTTGTCGCTCATCCCGCCGTCGACGGAGACGTAGGTGCGCACCGCGCCGCCGTCGAGCTGGACCGGCTTGACGGTGCCGACGGTGTAGACGGTGCACATCGCCGGCCCGACGATCGCCCGGCCGGGCTCGATCGAGAGCCGCGGCTCGGGGATGCCGAGCGCCCGGCACTCGTGCTCGACGATCTTGCTCATCTCGGTCGCGAGCTGCGCCGGGTCGGCCGGGTCGTCCTGGGTCGTGTAGGCGATGCCGAAGCCGCCGCCGAGGTCCATCTCGGGCAGCGTGACGCCGAGCTCGCTCGGAGACCCGCGCGTGCAGGGCGAGCACCCGGCGGGCCGCGACCTCGAAGCCGGAGGAGTCGAAGATCTGGCTGCCGATGTGGGAGTGCAGGCCGAGCAGGTCGATGCCCGGGGCGGCCTCGGCCCGGCGGACCGCCTCGAACGCGTCGCCGGAGGTGATCGAGAAGCCGAACTTCTGGTCCTCGTGGGCGGTCGCGATGTACTCGTGGGTGTGCGCCTCGACGCCGGCGGTGACCCGCACCATCACCCGGGCGCGCAGCCCGGTGTCGGCGGTGATCATCTCCAGCCGGGCGATCTCGTCGAAGGAGTCGACGATGATCCGGCCGACCCCGGCCGCGACCGCGCGGCGCAGCTCGGTGACGCGTCTTGTTGTTGCCGTGGTAGCCGATCCGGGCCGGGTCGAAGCCGGCGCGCAGCGCGACGGTCAGCTCGCCGTTGGAGCAGACGTCGAGGCTGAGGCCCTCCTCCTGCACCCACCGGGCGACCGTGGTGCAGAGGAACGCCTTGCCGGCGTAGAAGACGTCGTACGCCGCGAACGCGTCGCGGAACGCCCGGGCGCGGGACCGGAAGTCGGCCTCGTCGAGGACGTACGCCGGGGTGTTGACGTTCGCGACCAGGTCGGCGACCGACAGCCCGCCGACGTGCAGCTCGCCGTCGACCTTCTGCGCGGTCGAGGGACCACAGGTGCGGGACCAGCGCGTTCGGGTCGGCGGGCGGGCGCAGCCACGCGGGGCCGCGGAGGGCGCCGGGCGCGTGCGCCCAGCCGGCTTCGTGGTCACGTCACATCCGCTCCGGGGCGGAGACGCCGAGCAGGTCGAGGCCGTTGGCGAGGACCGTCCGGGTCGCGGCGACCAGGACCAGCCGGGCCCGGTGCAGGTCGTTGGTCTCCTCGTCGCCCATCGGGAGCACCCGGCAGTTGTCGTAGAAGCGGTGGTAGACCCCGGCCGTGTCCTCGAGGTAGCGCGCCACCCGGTGCGGCTCGCGCAGCTCGGCCGCGCTGACGACCACCCGCGGGAACTCGGCCAGCGCCCGCAGCAGCTCGCCCTCCTTCTCGTGGGAGAGCAGGCTCGGGTCGAAGTCGTCGGTGGACCACTCGATGCCGAGCTCGCCGGCGTTGCGCAGGATCCCGGAGACCCGGGCGTGGGCGTACTGGACGTAGTAGACCGGGTTGTCGTTGGACTGCTTGGCCCACAGGTCGAGGTCGAGGTCGATGTTGGAGTCGGAGCTGTAGCGCGCCAGCGCGTAGCGGCTGGCGTCGACGCCGATCGCCTCGACCAGGTCGTCGATGGTGACGACGGTGCCGGCCCGCTTGGACATCCGCAGCGGCTCGCCGTCGCTGAGCAGGTTGACCATCTGGCCGATCAGGATCTCGAGGTTCTTGCCCGGCTCGTCGCCGAACGCGGCGCACATCGCCTTCATCCGGCCGACGTACCCGTGGTGGTCGGCGCCGAGCATGATGAAGCAGCGGTCGAAGCCGCGCTCGCGCTTGTCGAGGTAGTAGGCGAGGTCGCCGGAGATGTAGGCGCCCTGGCCGTCGGACTTGATGATCACCCGGTCCTTGTCGTCACCGAACTTCTCGGTGCGCAGCCACAGGGCGCCGTCCTTCTCGTAGGTGTTGCCCATCTCCGTGAGCCG
Organism: uncultured Actinomycetota bacterium; assembly: GCA_963716655.1. Taxonomy (GTDB): domain Bacteria; phylum Actinomycetota; class Actinomycetes; order Propionibacteriales; family Nocardioidaceae; genus Nocardioides. The sequence goes on from CAVQTV010000005.1 coordinate 40,195, forward strand.
GGCGATGGCCCGCTCGACGGCACCGCTCTTGTGCAGGTTGTTCTCGTGGAAGTAGACGTCGAAGTCGACCCCGAAGTCGTGGAGGCTCTTCTTGATCTCCTCGAACATCATCTCGACGCCCTCGGCGCGGAAGACCTCCTGCGCCTCGTCGTCGGGGAGGTCCTTGACCTCGGGGCGCCTTCGCGCCACGACCGCCGCGGCGATCTCGTGGATGTAGTCGCCGCCGTAGCCGTCCTCCGGCGCCGGCTCGCCCTTCGCGCTGGCCAGCAGCGACCGGCTGAACCGGTCGATCTGGGCGCCGTGGTCGTTGAAGTAGTACTCGCGGGTGACCTCGGCGCCGGTCTTCTCGAAGATCCGGCCGAGCGCGTCGCCGACGGCCGCCCAGCGGACGCCGCCGATGTGGATCGGGCCGGTCGGGTTGGCGGAGACGAACTCGAGGTTGATCTTCTCGCCCCGCGAACTCGTCGGTGCGCGCCGTACGACGCCCCTGCGTCGACGATCTGCGCGGCGACCACGCCCTGGGCGCCGGCGGCGACGGTGATGTTGAGGAAGCCCGGGCCGGCGATGTCGACGCCGGCGATCCCGTCGACCTTGGTGAGGCGGTCGCTCACCAGCTCGGCGAACGCGCGCGGGTTCATGCCCGGCCTTCTTGGCCAGCTGCAGCGCGACGTTGGTCGCGTAGTCGCCGTGACCCTTCTGTCGCGGGCGCTCCACCGTCACTGTCGTGGGGACGCCGTCCGGCAGGGTGATCGCACCCTCGTCGGAGAGCGTCGTCAGGACGTCGACGATCGCGGTGGAGAGCTGCTCGGGAGTCACCGGCCAAGGGTATCGGCGCGCCGCTCGTCGGCTGAATCGATATCGATGACGTGGACACCGGGGCTGATTCGCCGACGCCCGATGCCGGAACTGTAGGGTCTGTCCCGCAGTCCGTGGCGGCTCCACGCCACGGACGGCATGCCTCCGTAGCTCAGGGGATAGAGCACTGGTTTCCGGTACCAGGAGTCGCAGGTTCGAATCCTGCCGGGGGCGCCCTTCTTACCGGTGGTCGAGCTAGCAGTGCTCGATCGTGGCGTCCTGCCGGGCCTGGTTCCCCAGGCTCCGCGCCTGGGTGACGTTCGGGATCACGACCGAGGCGCCGCCGATGTTGCCGATGCCGCCCTGGATCACGCAGTTGGTGATCTTCGACGGCTCGACGTGCGCCATCGCCTGGGCGAGGCGGAACAGCTCGGCCGGCGACAGGTCGGTGTGCAGGTGCTGCATCACGGAGAACACGCCGCGCTCGATGAAGCCGGGGATGTGCGCCTTGGCGCGCACCTTGCCCTGGATGCCGCGCAGCACCCGCTGCTGGTTGGCCGAGCGGTCGAAGTCGCCGCCGATCAGGTTGTGGCGGATCCGGGCGAACACCATCGCGTCGTACGAGCCGAGGTGGATCCGGCCCTTCGGGAAGCCCCCCGGCTTGAGGTACTGGTCGTCGAACGCGATCGGGTTCACGACCTCGATGCCGCCGATGTCGCCGATCATCGCCTGGAAGAACTTGAACCGGGTGACGAAGACGTAGTCGGGCTGGATGCCGACCAGGTTGCCGACGGTCTCGCCCGAGCAGCTGCGGGCCGCCGAAGTACAGCGACGCGTTGACCCGCTCGGAGCCGTAGCCGGGGATCGGCACCCACGAGTCGCGGGGGATGCCGATCGCGGTCGCCGCGCCGGTCTTGGTGTTCATGCCGACCAGCTGGAGCGCGTCGCCGCGGGTGCGGGTCATGTCCTCGCCGGGGCGCGCGTCCGAGCCGACCGCCAGGATCCACACGACGTCAGGGGTCACGTCGACCCCGTCGGCGCTGTGGATCTTGACCAGCTCGACCTCGGTGCTCTTCACCGCGGAGTCCGGCACCACCATGGCCGCGATCGCCAGCACCAGCCCGACCGTGCCCACCCGCAGCAGCGTGCGCAGCCGGCCCCTCGTCACGACACTCATGCTGCCCCCTTGCTGACGTCGTACCCGAAGACCTGCCAGCCGCCGTCGTTGTGGGTCAGGTAGAGCCGACCCTGGACCCGCACGGTGCGCTCGAGCTCGCCGGTGGTCCGGAACCCGAGGCGCACCCGGGCGGTCACGCCGACGGCCCGCTTCTTCGACGGAGAGGACGTCGAGGACGACCCGGCTGTTGCGGAGCACCGACCCCGTCGATCCGGTCGCCGATGTCCTGGTTGCTCATCAGCGCCTTGTCGCGCTTCGCGAGCGCCTGGGCGCCGGCGGTGAAGCCGGGCCACGAGTCGGCGAAGTCGCGGCGCGGGTAGTCGCCGCCGAGGTACGCCGCCTCGGTCCAGCCGTCGACGACTCCGACGATCTGCTGCTCGACCCGGGCCCGCTCGGGCTTGGGCAGCCGGCCGGTCAGCTCGCCGAACGAGACCTTGGTCTCCACGGCGGGCTCGTCCGGCGCGCTCGAGGACGGCGCTGCGGCGGTTCCCGGCTCGGCCGGGGTCTCCTCCGAGTCGCGACATCCTCCCGCCGTGAGGGCGAGAACGAGCGTCAGCGCCAGGGCGCCACTCGCTCGTCGGGCTGCTCTTGTCATCTGTCCGAGACTCCTCTGTTGCTGCTGGTTCTCACGGCAGTGTCCGTGACTTCGGTGTGGCCCGCGGCACACCACGCCGAATTGCCTACCCATCGCCCTGCATTTGCTGGGGCGGGGGTCTAGCCTTGACGACTGAAACTCCCCCGCGCACGTACCGGAAGAGGCGAATCAAGCCGTGCCGCAGTCCCCAGGCAATCAGTCCGACCTCCCCTCCGCCGACTTCGGCGCCAACGAGTGGCTCGTGGAGGAGATGTACGACCAGTACCAGCGGGACCCCGGAAGCGTCGACGCCACCTGGGTGAAGTACTTCCAGACCAACGGTCACGCCGCCGGCAGCGGCGAACGGTACGTCGCAGCCCGCGACCGGAGCGCCGAACCGGCGCCGCCGAGCCGGCCGCGAGCCCGCAGCCGCCCGCAGCAGGTCGAGCACAAGGACCCGACGCCGACGCCCGCCCCGGTCGCGAAGCCGCGCCCGGAGACGAAGGCCGCCGAGCCCGCCAAGGGCACGACCAACCCGATGCCGAAGGAGTCCCGGCCCGCCGCGCCGGCCGCCGGCCGAGCGACGAGCCGACGTACACCGTGCTCCGCGGCGCCCCGGCCCGCACCGCGCAGAACATGGACGCCTCGCTGACCGTCCCGACCGCGACCTCGGTCCGCTCGGTGCCGGTCAAGCTGCTGTGGGACAACCGCACCGTCATCAACAACCACCTCGCCCGCGCCCGCGGCGGCAAGGTCTCGTTCACCCACCTGATCGGCTTCGCGCTGGTCAAGGCGGTGCGCTCGATGCCGGAGATGAACGTCGGCTTCGACGTCGTCGACGGCAAGCCGAACCTGATCACCCCGGCGCACATCAACCTCGGCCTCGCGATCGACGTGCCCGAAGCCCGACGGCACCCGCCAGCTGCTGGTCCCGAGCATCAAGGCCGCCGAGATCGATGGACTTCGCCGGCGTTCTGGACCGCGTACGAGGAGATCGTCCGCAAGGCGCGCGACAACAAGCTCACGATCGAGGACTTCCAGGGCACCACGATCTCGCTGACCAACCCCGGCGGCATCGGCACCAGCCACTCGGTCCCGCGCCTGATGAAGGGCCAGGGCGCGATCATCGGCGTCGGCGCGATGGAGTTCCCGCCGGAGTGGCAGGGCGCGTCCGACGACGCGATCGCCCGCAACGCGATCAGCAAGGTCATGACGCTGACCTCGACGTACGACCACCGCGTCATCCAGGGCGCGCAGTCGGGTGAGTTCCTCAAGCGGGTCCACCAGCTGCTGCTCGGCCAGGACGACTTCTACGACGAGATCTTCCGCTCGCTGCGGATCCCCTACGAGCCGATCCGCTGGACCAGCGACATCTCGACGTCGCACGACGACGAGATCAGCAAGCAGGCCCGGATCCTCGAGCTGATCCACGCCTACCGGGTGCGCGGCCACATGATGGCCGACACCGACCCGCTGGAGTACCGCCAGCGCAGCCACCCCGACCTCGAGGTCGAGTCGCACGGCCTGACCCTGTGGGACCTCGACCGCGAGTTCGCGACCGGCTCGTTCGGCGGCGAGGGCCGCCGGTTCATGAAGCTGCGCGCGCATCCTCGGCATCCTGCGCGACTCGTACTGCCGCACCACCGGCATCGAGTACATGCACATCATGGACCCCGAGCAGCGCCGCTGGATCCAGGAGCGGGTCGAGCAGCCGCACACCAAGCCGCCCCGCGAGGAGCAGCTGCGGATCCTGCTGAAGCTCAACCAGGCCGAGGCGTTCGAGACGTTCCTGCAGACCAAGTTCGTCGGCCAGAAGCGGTTCTCGCTCGAGGGCGGCGAGACCACGGTCCCGGTCCTCGACGAGATCTGCGAGGCGGCCGCCGAGGCCGGCCTCGACGAGGTCACGATCGGCATGGCCCACCGCGGCCGGCTCAACGTGCTGGCCAACATCGTCGGCAAGAAGTACTCCCAGATCTTCCGCGAGTTCGAGGGCAACATCGACCCGCGCACCGTCCAGGGCTCCGGCGACGTGAAGTACCACCTCGGCGCCGAGGGCGAGTTCGAGGCCGGCTCGAAGGACCGGATCAAGGTCTCGGTCGCCGCGAACCCGTCCCACCTCGAGGCCGTCGACCCGGTCGCTCGAGGGCATCGCCCGCGCCAAGCAGGACGTGCTCGACCGCGGCGCGGCGTACCCCGTGCTCCCGCTGCTGGTCCACGGCGACGCGGCGTTCGCGGGCCAGGGCGTGGTCGCGGAGACGCTCAACCTCTCCCAGCTGCGCGGCTACCGCACCGGCGGCACCATCCACCTGGTCGTCAACAACCAGGTCGGCTTCACCACCTCGCCGGGCTCGTCGCGCTCCTCGCTCTACTGCACCGACGTCGCGCGGATGGTGCAGGCGCCGATCTTCCACGTGAACGGCGACGACCCCGAGGCGTGCATCCGGGTCGCCCGGCTGGCGTTCGAGTACCGCCAGGCGTTCAACAAGGACGTCGTCATCGACCTGGTCTGCTACCGCCGCCGCGGTCACAACGAGGGCGACGACCCGTCGTACACCCAGCCGCTGATGTACGACCTGATCGAGCAGAAGCGCTCGGTCCGCAAGCTCTACACCGAGTCCCTCATCGGTCGTGGCGACATCACGATCGAGGAGGCCGAGCAGGTCCTGCGCGACTACCAGCAGCAGCTGGAGCGGGTCTTCACCGAGGTGCGCGAGGCCAGCACCCAGCCCTCGGAGTGGACCACGGTCCCCGACTACCCGGACAAGCCGTCGGGCGAGACCAAGACGGCCGTGTCCGGCGAGGTCCTGAAGCGGATCGCGGACGCCTACGTCACCCCGCCGGACGGCTTCACCGTCCACCCGAAGGTGATGCCGCAGCTGCAGCGCCGGGCCGCCGCGATCGCCGACGGCCCGATCGACTGGGGCACCGGCGAGATCCTCGCGTTCGGCTCGCTGCTGATGGAGGGCCGCCCGGTGCGGCTCGCCGGCCAGGACTCGCGCCGCGGCACGTTCGTGTCCCGCTTCGCGACGATCATCGACCGCGTCAACGCCGACGAGTGGACGCCGCTGACCTCGCTCACCGAGGACCAGGCGAAGTTCTACGTCTACGACTCGCTGCTCTCGGAGTACGCCGCGCTCGGGCTTCGAGTACGGCTACTCGGTGGCCCGTCCCGAGGCGCTGGTGCTGTGGGAGGCGCAGTTCGGCGACTTCGTCAACGGCGCCCAGACGGTGATCGACGAGTTCATCACCTCCGGCGAGACGCAAGTGGCGCCAGCAGTCCGGCGTCGTGCTGCTGCTCCCGCACGGCTACGAGGGCCAGGGCCCGGACCACTCGTCGGCCCGGATCGAGCGGTTCATGACGATGGCCGCCGACGAGGCGTTCGTCGTGGCGCAGCCGTCGACGCCCGCGTCGTACTTCCACCTGCTGCGGCAGCACTCGCTCGGCGAGGACCACAAGCCGCTGATCGTGTTCACGCCGAAGTCGATGCTGAAGCGCAAGGAGGCCGCGTCCACGCCCGGACGAGTTCACCTCCGGCACGTTCCGCCCGTTCATCAGCGACGCCACCGCCGACCCGGAGCAGGTCGACACGCTGCTGCTGTGCTCGGGCCGGGTGACGTGGGACCTGATGGTCGAGCGCGCCAAGCACGAGGACGCCGGCCGGTTCGCGATCGCGCGGATCGAGCAGCTCTACCCGCGCCCGGAGAACGAGATCCGCCAGGAGATCGCCCGGTTCCCGAAGCTCAAGGCGGTGCGCTGGGTGCAGGACGAGCCGGCGAACATGGGCCCGTGGCCGCACTACCAGCTCAACGTGTGGCCGCACGTCGACGCCCACGTCGAGCTGATCGCGCGCCCGGAGTCCTCCTCCCCCTCGGTCGGCACCGTCAAGCGGCACACCGAGGAGCAGAAGGACCTGCTCGCCCGCGCGTTCTCGTGATGCCCGTGGTCACCGCGGTTCGTCGTCGAGACACCCAAACTGGCTGCTCTCAGCCCTTCTGGACAGCCAGTTCTGGTGTCTCGACGATCTCGGCCACAGTCGAGGCGGACTGATGTACTTCACCGACCGCGGGATCGAGGAGCTCGACAAGCGCCGGGGTGACGAGGAGGTCACCCTGGCGTGGCTCGCCGAGCGGCTCCAGGAGTTCACCGACACTCACCCGGAGTTCGAGACCGCGGTGGAGCGGTTCGCGACCTGGCTGGCGCGGCTCGACGACCCCGAGGACTAGGCACCAGGTGTGCTGGCTTCGTCCACGTCCGGCGACGCCAAGGGCCACTTCACGAAACAGAACTGGTTGCCAAACGGATCCTGCATGACGGCCCACTCGAGGTAGGCCGCTTCGTCGGACGGGTAGAGCGCGGGTGGCTTGACGATCGAGCCTCCGATCGCCTCGGTTCGGCGGACGGCCAGGGCGACATCGTCGACCCGGAGGTCGAGGTGGGTCCCGCCGATCCAGGAGGTCTGCTCCCGGGGCACGAGTTGCAGGAGCAGCCAGGGGGCGTCTTCTCCGTCGTCGACGTCATCGAGGACGGAGTAGCGGTCGCCGTGCTCGTCGCCGTGTCTACCGGTCGGCGACAAACCCGTGAGTGCAGACCAGAAACGTTCCCCGTCGCTGAGGTCACAGACGTTGACGACCGGTTTCCAGAGTTTCGCGATTCCGCTCGTCATGGACGCGGTTGCTCTCTCATGCTGCGCCTCAACATTCGCGCGGCCTCACGGCGATTGCCGTCCTGCCCCCGGCAGCCTAGTTGCCGGTGAGCGGCGTAGTCGACAGATGCTGGCGGGAATCCGCTCGACGCCTAGGCCCAACCCAGCGCGTCGAAACCGGCCCCGACCAGGGCCGGCAGCGAACCACCCTCGCGCAGCCAGCGGGCGGTCGCGGCTCGGAAGACCCCGATCCCGGCCGCGGCCAGGGCGTCGGCCTCGGCGGTCCCGCCGAGCTCGCGGGACACGACGAACTCCCAGGACAGGAAGGTGTCGAAGATGCGGCCGCGCAGCACCACCGAGCTCGCCGCCGCGTCCTGGCGCAGCAGCACCCGGGCCCGGTCCTCCTCGAACCCGCGTGCCATGACGAGCATCGCCTCCCGGACGACGGCGACGTCGCTCAGGTCGCGCCGGGCGTGGATCGCGGCACGGAGCTCGGCCTGGCGGGCCTCGCGGCCCATGTCGAGCACCTCGTCCTTGCCCGCGAAGTAGCGGAAGAAGGTGCGCGCCGAGACCCCGGCGTCGGCCGCGATCGACTCGACCGAGGTGGCGTCGTACCCGTCCTCGGCGAAGCGGCGCAGCGCCGCTTCCTCCAGCGCCCGCCGGGTGTCCTGCTTGCGCTGCTCGCGCCGTCCCTCAGTCACTGCTGACGGCCGCCCGCAGCTCGGTGCTGCTCTCCGGTCGGGCTGCCGGGCCGGCCGCTGCGCATCTCGACCCGCTCGAGCGTGCCGGTGAACGCGAACGGCGGTCGGTAGTCGTGGCTCACCGGGAGGCCCCGGTCCCGGCCGACCAGCATCCCGGCGCCGGCGGTCGACAGGTTCGGGAAGAACATCAGCCCGGGCAGCGGCGCCTCGGCCACGTCTGTGCCGTCCACCGCCAGCACCACCCGCGCCGAGCGGCCCGGCTCGTAGCGCAGCTCGAGCAGGTGCTCCCCCGGCGGCGACCGGGTCGACCGCCGCGACCCGCACCGGGCCGTCGAGCAGCGCGAACGTCGCGACCGGCCGCCCGTCGAGCAGGTAGAACGCCCAGCCACCGTGCCGGTCGCCGAGCGCGGTGACGATGCCCTCCGCACCCTCGGCCACCTCGACCCGGGCGGTCAGCACGAAGCCACCCATCGCCGCCGGCAGCTGGCTCTCCTGGATCGGGCCGCCGCCCGGCCGGTACGTCGCACTGCCGGCGGCGGGAACTCGCCCGGGTGCATGTGCGCCATCGAGGCCGGGAACTCGAAGAGCGGCAGCACCTGGTTGCGGCCCGGCCTCGGCCCACCACAGCTCCTCGAGCCGTCGTACGACGTCCGGGTGCTCGTCGGCGACGGTCCGTCGACTCGGAGAAGTCGTCGGCGAGGCGGAACAGCGACCAGCGGTCGGTGTCGAAGTCGAAGCTGCCGACCAGGTTGGTGCGCTCGTCGAACTGGTTGGCCACGTGGTCGGTCACCGCCTTCCAGCCGTCGTGGTAGATCGCCCGCGAGCCCATCATCTCGAAGTACTGCAGTCGGCCGGTGCTCGGCCGCCTCCGGGTCGCGCGAAGCTGGCCAGCATCGAGGCGCCGTCGACCGGCTGCTGGGTGACGCCGTCGACCGACTCGGGCGAGCGTCGATCCCGGCGGCGTCGAGCACGGTCGTGTAGAGGTCGACCGCGTGGCAGAACTGCGGACGTACGCCGCCGCGGCCGGCCAGCCGGTCGCCCCAGCGGACCACGAGCGGAGTGCGCACGCCGCCGAGCCAGGCGTAGCGCTTCCACAGCCGCAGCGGGGCGTTGCCCGCCCAGGCCCAGCCGTACGGGTAGTGGTTGTTGGCCTCGTGGCCACCGATCTCGTCGATGCTGCTCGAGCGACGTCCTCGACGTCTCGTTGAAGCCGAGCCAGCCGGCCGCCTCGTTGAGGGTGCCGGTCGGCCCGCCCTCGGCGCTGGCGCCGTTGTCGGACAGGATCATCACGAGCGTGTCGTCGGCGACGCCGCGCTCGTCGAGGTAGTCGAAGAGCCGGCCGAGGTGGTGGTCGGTGTGGGTGACGAAGCCCGCGAAGACCTCCATGTAGCGCGCGAACAGCCGGCGCTCGTCGGCCGACAGCGTCTCCCAGTCGGGCACCCACGGCGGCCGCTCGGTGCAGCACCGTGTCGGCCGGGACGATCCCCTCGGCGACCTGCCGGTCGAAGGCCCGCTGCCGCCAGGCCTCCCAGCCGTCGTCGAACTGCCCGACGTACGGCGTCGACCCACTCCGTCGGTCACCTGGTGCGGCGCGTGCGCGGCGCCGGTGGCGAAGTAGCAGAAGAACGGCTTGCGGGACTCGGCCTGCTGCTGGTCCTGGATCATCCGGATCGCCTGGTCGACCAGGTCCTCGGTGAGGTGGTAGCCCTCCTCGGGCGTGCGCGGCGGGTCGATGTGGGTGTTGTCGCGGACCAGCTCGGGCGCCCACTGGCTGGTCTCGGCGCCGAGGAAGCCGTAGTAGCGCTCGAAGCCCATGGCCGAGCGGCCAGCGGTCGAACGGCCCGGCGGCGGAGTACTCGTTCTTCGGCGTCAGGTGCCACTTGCCGACCGCCATCGTGTTGTAGCCGTGGTCGCGCAGCACCCGGGCGAGCGTCGCCGCCGACGGCGGGATCCGGCCGGTGTAGCCCGGGAAGCCGAGCGCGGCCTCCTCGGTCACGCCCATGCCGACCGCGTGGTGGTTGCGGCCGGTGAGCAGCGCGGCCCGGGTCGCCGAGCAGACCGAGGTGACGTGGAAGCGGTTGTAGCGCAGCCCGCCGGCGGCGACCCGGTCGATGTTCGGGGTGTCGATCCCGGCGCCGAAGCAGCCGAGCTGGGCGAAGCCGACGTCGTCGAGGACGACCATCAGCACGTTCGGCGCACCCGGGCGGCGGCGCCGGGTAGCCGACGAAGCGGGGCTCGGACGTGGCGACACGGGTGGTGAGGCGCTGGCTCTGCCATGGCGCGCGATTCTGTCACTCGACTGACACTTTTGTCAGCGGGCCGCGGTACGGCAGGATGCCGGTCATGGCCGAGCCGACGACCGAACCGCAACCCTCCTCGACCGCGTACCCGCCGGCACCGTGGAACATGGTCGGGCCAGCTCTGGCTCTCCCTGTTCAAGGTGTCCGAGCCGGTCGACGAGCTCCGCCCCGCCGGCATGTACGGCGCCGCGTTCGTCAGCTACGAGCCCGGCAGCCCGCTGACCTACTCCGAGCTGCTGGTCGCCCGGCTGGTCCCGGCACCGGCAGGCAGCACGGGCAAGCGCGTGTCGATCACCGACATCTGGGTCGACTCCCCCGCGTCCGTCGCCGGCGGCCGCGAGCTGTGGGCGATCCCCAAGGGACTGTGCGACTTCGAGCTCGACTCCGTGCGCCGCGGCCCGCTGTCGACCACCGAGTGGTCGGCGTCGTTCGGTCGCCGGCCGATCGCGATCGCGACGTTCTCCGACGTGTCGAAGGCGATGCTCCGGATCCCGTTCAAGGGCAGCACCTGGCAGCCCGGCATCGAGGACACCGACGGCGAGGAGCGCACCGCCGTCCTCCAGGGCTCCTCGAAGGCGCTGCCGTGCCGCGGCCGCTGGGACTTCGCGCCCGACGGCCCGCTCGGCTGGCTGCGCGGCGCCCGCCAGCTCGCGTCGTTCCGCCAGGCCGACTTCCGGATGTCCTTCGGCTGACCGTGGCCCGACGGATCGAGCCCGACGCGGACGTCGTACGCCGCCTCGGGTCGATCGCGCTGCGCCTGCCCGAGGTCGCGAGGAGGAGGCCTGGACCGGCGTCCGCTGGCGGATCCGCACCAAGACCTTCGCGCACGTGATGGTCGCCCAGCCCGGCTACGAGTCGGCGTACCGCGACATCACCGGCGACCCGTCGGTGCGGACCGTGCTCACCTTCCACGCCACCGGCGACGAGCTGCTCGCGCTCACCCACGCCGGCTGCCGTTCTACAAGCCGCCGTGGTCGGCGACGATCGTCGGCCTGGTGCTCGACGACGACACCGACTGGACCGAGGTCGCCGAGCTGGTCACCGAGTCGTACCGGTTCTGCGCGCCGCAGAAGCTGGTGCGGGTGCTGGACGCAGGCAGTTTCCCCGGTGAGCCGGTGAAACTGGCCCCTTTGGGCCGAAGGATCGCCCCAAAGGGGCCAGGTTCGGCCTAACGATGCGGTGCTGACGCGGGCGCTGGACCCGGTGAACCTCAGGTCTGCGCGGGTGCTGGGACGGCTCGGTCAGTCGGCCTCGGGCCCGTCCAGCTCGACGTGCTCCTCGGCCGCGCGTCGCGCGGAGTCGCGGATCTCGAACACCTCGGTGGCGAACCCGCCGACCGCGCTCGCGACGTCGCGTACGGCGCCGGTGATGATCGTGGCGACCTGCCCGACCGCCGAGGCCGCGGCCTCGACGGTCCCCTGCACGGCGTCCTTGCGGATCTCGGCCCGGCTGAGGTGGTCCTTCATGGGGACCATCCTCACGCGGCGACCGGCTCCGCGACAACGAGGTCCGGGGTGCGGTCACGGTCCGGCAGCGCGAGCCGGAAGATCTTGCGGGCGACGCTGCCGAGCTGCTTGCGCAGCGGGCCGGTGTTGTAGGCGATGCCGTACCGCTCGCAGATCTCGCGGACCTCCTCGGCGATCTCCGGGTACCGGCGGGCCGGCAGGTCCGGGAACAGGTGGTGCTCGATCTGGTGCGACAGGTTGCCGGTCATCAGGTGGAAGAGCTTGCCGCCGCTGATGTTGGCGGAGCCGAGCAGCTGGCGGTAGTACCACTGGCCGCGGGTCTCGTCCTCGCACTCCTCCTGGCTGAACGTCGCCACCCCGGCCGGGAAGTGGCCGCAGAAGATGATGTTGAACGCCCAGATGTTGCGGACCAGGTTGGCGGTCGCGTTGCCGGCCAGCGTGAGCGGGAACAGCGGACCGGTGAGCGCCGGGAACATCACGTAGTCCTTGAGCGCCTGGCGCTTCACCTTGCGCATGATCCCGGCGTGCAGCGCCTTGTTCTCGGACATCTTCCGGCGGCCGGCGACGATGTTCTCGACCTCGAGGTCGTGCATCGCGACGCCCCACTCGAAGAACACCATCAGCAGGAACGCGTAGACCGGGTTGCCGAGGTAGTACGGGTGCCACGGCTGGTCCTCGTCCATCCGGAGGATGCCGTAGCCGATGTCGCGGTCCTTGCCGAGGATGTTCGTGTACGTGTGGTGGATGTAGTTGTGGCTGTACTTCCACTGCTCGCTCGGGCAGACGTTGTCCCACTCGTACATCCGCGAGCTCAGCGCCGGGTCGCCCATCCAGTCGTACTGGCCGTGCATGACGTTGTGGCCGATCTCCATGTTGTCGAGGATCTTCGAGACCGACAGCGCCGCGACCGCGAGCGGCCAGGCCGGCGGCAGGTAGAACAGCGCGCGGCCGGCGATCTCGAACCGGTTCTTGTTGCGGACGACGTTGCGGATGTACGCCGCGTCCTCCTCGCCGAGGTCGTCGACGATGCGGCGGCGGATGGCGTCCAGCTCCTCGCCGAACGTGTCGAGCTCTTCCTTGGTCAGCTTCATGGCTGTCTCCGTTCAGAGGTCGACGACACAGTCGCCGACGGGGGCGTTGACACAGATCTGGATGTCCTCGCCGGGTCGCGAGGACTCGGCACCGGTGAGCACGTTGCGGACGGTGCCCTCGGTCTTGCGGGACGTGCACGAGAAGCAGATCCCCATCCGGCAGCCGAACTCCGGGCGCAGCCCGAGTGCCTCGGCCTGCTCCAGCAGGGTGGCGCCGGTGTTCGCGCCGGACACGCCGGATCGCTCGAACGCGACATCGCCGCCGCTCGCACCGGTCACTCCACCAACAGGGGCCAGCGGCGGCTTGAAGTACTCGACGCGCAGCGCCTCCGCGCCGTCGTACGCCGCCCGCACACCCTCGATCATCGGCGCCGGTCCGCACGCCCAGGTCGGGACGTCGCGGTAGCCCGGGACCAGCCGCTCCAGGTACGCCGGCGACAGGTTCGGGTCGCCCAGCTCCGGGTGCAGCAGGTGCACGTCGATGCCGTGGCCGGAGCGCCGGACGTCGTCGAGCTCGGCGGCGTAGATCTGGTGCTCGGGGCTCTGCGCGTAGTGCAGGAACGTGATCCGGCCGCGGTGGGTGCGGCGCTGCAGCGAGCGCAGCATCGACATCACCGGGGTGATCCCGGAGCCGCCGGAGATCATCAGCACGTGCTCGGGCACCCGCTCGGGCAGCACGAAGTCGCCCTCGGCCTGGGACAGGTGGAGCATCGTCCCGGGGCGGGCGCGCTCGACGAGGTAGCGACTCACGCTCTGCCGTTCAGGGGCGTCCGGGTTGGCCCGCAGCGTGATCGTGAACCGGTCGCCGTTGCGGGACTCGGGGCTGGAGATCGAGAACACCCGGGTCGTACGACGGGCGCCGTCGACCTCCACGCCGACCTGGACGTGCTGGCCGGCGCGGTGGCCGCGCCAGGTCGAGGTCGGCTGGAGGGTCAGCGTGGCGACCGGCGGGTGGCCGGGCACGTCGACCTCGCGGTGGATGGAGACGATCCGGGCGCGCACGTCGTGCGCGGCCCACATCGGGTTCAGCTGCTCGAGGTAGCGGTCGACGCCGTGCGGCGAGGTGAGGGCGGCCAGCGCCCGGGACCGGAGGATCGGGTTCATGCTCCCGCTCCTTCCTTTCAGTGAACGTTCGTACACTGAAACCATGCACGCATACCGGGAGTACGGTCAAGGGCCCGCCCGGTGACGCCCGCCACGCCCGCCCAAGACGGAGCACGACCGTCCACCCGGGGCTAGCCTGGAGCCGTGGCCGAGCCGATCACCCGCGTCGAGCGCAAGGAGCGCACCCGACGCGCGATCCTCGACGCCGCGCTCGAGCTCTCCGACGAGAGCACGCTCGCGGCGCTGTCGCTGCGCCAGGTGGCCAAGGAGGTCGGCATCGTGCCGACCGCGTTCTACCGGCACTTCGACTCGATCGAGGCGCTCGGCCTGGCGCTCGTCGACGAGTCGTTCGTCTCGCTGCGCACGATGATGCGCGACCTCCGGCGCGGCGACCCGGCGCTCGCCGACATCGTCGACCGGTCCATCTCGGTCCTGGTCGAGCACGTGCACCAGGACCGCGAGCACTTCCTGTTCATCGCCCGCGAGCGGGCGGCCGGTCCCCCGGCCGTCCGGGACGCGATCCGGCACCAGATCGAGCTCTTCGAGCGCGAGCTCGCCACCGACCTGGCCCGGCTGCCCGGCACCGACACCTGGTCGGGCGAGGACCTGCGGGTGCTGTCGAACCTGATCGTCACCGCGATGGTCTCGACCGCCGAGGCGATCCTCGGCGCGGCCGGCCGGCCGGACGCCGAGAAGGAGCTGGTCGAGCAGGCGCGCACCCAGCTCCGGATGGTGCTGGTCGGCGCGCTGAACTGGCGCTCTAAACCGTAGCCAGCGTTACCGCGGCCGCACCGTCACGTCGGTCATCGTCGCGTCGCGCGGCAGGTCGAGCACGTGCAGGATCGCGTCGGCGACCGTCTCGGGCCGGATCCACGCGGCGGCGTCGTACTCCTTGCCCTCCTGCTCGTGCACCTTCTCCTGCATCGGCGTCGCCGGTGCGGCCCGGGTAGACCGTGGTGACGCGGAGCCGTCCGGCTCCTCGCCGCGCAGCGAGTCGGCGAGCGCGCGCAGCCCGTGCTTGGAGGCGGCGTACGCCGACCAGCCGCGGGTGGCGCGTTGAGGCCGGCGCCGGAGTTCACGAAGACGACGGTGCCGCGCGCCGCACGCAGCGCGGGCAGCGCCACCCGGGTCAGCGCGGCCGGCGCGACCAGGTTGACGCGGAGCTGGGTCGCCCAGTCGTCGATCGACAGGTCGGCGACCGGCCCGAGCTCGACGATCGCCGGCCGAGTGCACGACCGAGTCCAGCGCGTCGGGCAGCGCCAGCGACTCCACGGACTCCGGCCAGGCGAGGTCGGCGACCAGCGCGAGCGCGCCCGGGAACCGCTCCGCCAGCTCGGCGGACCGCTCCTGCGAGCGGGCGATCAGCACCAGCCGGTCGCCCCGGGCGTGCAGCCGCTCGGCGACGACCGCGCCGATGCCGGACCCGGCCCCGGTGAGCAGGTGGGTGGCCATCAGCGGGTGAACACGATCTTGCCGAACTGCTCGCCGTCGAGCATCGCGGCGAAGCCCGTCGCGCGCCTCGGTCATCGGGATCGTGCGGTCGATCAGCGGCCGGGCTCCGGTCGCGTCGAGCAGCGCGACCAGCGACGCGAGCTCGTCGCGGGTGCCCATCGTCGAGCCGATCACGCTGAGCTGGAGGAAGAAGATCCGGGTGAGCTCGGCGTCGTCGAGGTTCGGGCCGGAGGTGGTGCCGGACGTGACGATCCGGCCGCCGGGTCGCAGCGCCCGGATCGAGTGCGACCAGGTCGCCTTGCCGACGGTCTCCATGACCGCGTCGACCTTCACCGGCAGCCGGGCGCCGGACTCGAACACCTCGTGCGCACCGATCTCCAGCGCCCGCGCCCGCTTGGCCTCGTCGCGGCTGGTCGCCAGGACCCGCAGGCCGGCGGCCCGCGCCGAGCGTGATCACGGCGGTCGCGACGCCGCCGCCGGCGCCCTGCACCAGCACGGTCTCGCCGGCCCGCAGCTCGCCGCGGGTGAACAGCATCCGGTACGCCGTCAGCCAGGCCGTCGGCAGGCAGGCCGCCTCCTCGAAGGACAGCGACGCCGGCTTCGGCACCACGTTCGCGCGCGGCACGGCGACCTTGTCGGCGAACGTGCCCTGGTAGCGCTCGGAGAGCAGCGACCGCTTCGGGTCGAACGTCTCGTCGCCGGTCCACGCCGGGTCGCTGATGACCGCGTGCACGACGACCTCGTTGCCGTCCTCGTCGTACCCGGCCGCGTCGCAGCCGAGGATCATCGGCAGCGCCTCCTCGCGCAGGCCGACGCCGCGCAGCGAGAACAGGTCGTGGTGGTTCAGCGAGGCGGCCTTGACGGTGACCGTGGTCCACCCGTCGGGGACCTCCGGGTCCGGCCGCTCCCCCACCTGCAGCGCGGAGAGCGGGTCGTCCTTCGAGAACTTGTCGGCGTAGACGGCGAACATGCGACCGAACCTACCGGCGCGCGACCCCGTCACGACGCGCGGCCTCGGCGACCGCGGCCGCCACCGCCGGGCCGACCCGCGGGTCGAACGGCGACGGGATCACCATGTCCTCGGCCAGGTCGTCGCCGACCAGGTCGGCGAGCGCCTGGGCCGCGGCGAGCTTCATGCCCTCGGTGATCGCGCTCGCGTGCACGTCGAACGCGCCGCGGAAGATGCCGGGGAAGGCGAGCACGTTGTTGATCTGGTTCGGGAAGTCCGAGCGACCGGTCGCGACCACGCGGGCGTGCCGGTGGGCGACCTCCGGGTGCACCTCCGGATTCGGGTTGGCCATCGCGAAGATGATCGCGTCGGGGGCCATCCGGGCGACGTCCTCCTCCGGCACGGTGCCACCCGAGACGCCGAGGTAGACGTCGGCGCCGTCGAGCGCCTCGGCCAGGCGTTCCGGTCCGTCCGGTCTTGTCGGCGGTCATCTCGGCCAGCGCGCGCTTCACCGGGGTCAGGTCGTGGCGTCCGGAGTGCACGACGCCCTTGCGGTCGGTGACCGCGAGGTCCTTGATGCCGGCGCCGAGCAGGATCTTGGCGATCGCGACGCCGGCGGCGCCGGCTCCCGAGATCACGACCCGGGTCGTGGCGGCGTCCCGACCCGTGAGGGTGAGGGCGTTCCAGAGCGCGGCGAGCGCGACCACGGCGGTGCCGTGCTGGTCGTCGTGGAAGACCGGGATGTCCAGCAGCGCCTTGAGCCGGTCCTCGATCTCGAAGCAGCGGGGCGCGGAGATGTCCTCGAGGTTGATGCCGCCGAAGCTCGGGCGCCAGCCGGGCGACGGTCTCGATGATCTCCTCGACGTCGGTGGTGTCCAGGCAGATCGGGATGGCGTCGACGCCGCCGAACTGCTTGAACAGCACGGCCTTGCCCTCCATCACCGGCATCGCCGCGGCCGGCCCGATGTCGCCGAGCCCGAGGACCGCGGTGCCGTCGGTGATCACCGCGACGGTGTTCGGCACCCAGGTGTAGTGCTGGGTCAGGGACGGGTCGGCGGCGATCGCCTCGCATACCCGCGCCACGCCCGGCGTGTAGGCCAGCGACAGGTCGTCGCGGCCGTCGAGCGCGACGGTGGACTGCACCGACATCTTGCCGCCGACGTGCAGGTCGAACACCGGGTCTCCGGCGTGGGGGTGCGATGAAGCCATGGCAGATCTGACTTTCCAGTGAGATGAGCGACGGGGAGGGCCAGCTCGACGCGCAGAGGGTGGTGCACGGAACTGTCGGACCTCGGGGTTCTCCCTTCCGCCAGTCTGGCACAGCGTCAGAGCGCGTCGCGGGCGTGGCCAGATCCTGGCGAGCGTGACCGCGATCACGTCCTCGTCGGGGACCGGCCCACGGTGCCGCGAGTCGACGCCCTCGTCCGGGTTGTCGCTGAGCAGCCACCAGGCCGGCGTCCCGCCGCCGTCGTACGACGCTCCGTCGCGCGCTTGACCGCGACCGTCCCGTCGGCGAGCCGGGCGACCACCACGGCACCCGGCCGCACCGCGCGGCGGTAGGACACCAGCAGCCGGTCCCCCGCTCGTCAGCGCCGGCTCCATCGACCGCCCGCGCACCACCGCGAAGCCCCAGGGCGGTAGGGTGTCTCCAGGGGTGGAACGGGTACCTCGTTGACGATGCGGCACGCGGAGTAGTGTCGCAGCGACATCCTCAGAACAACCCAAGACGAGAGGACCCGCATGTTCGCGCGACTGTTCGCCCCCACCCTCGAGGTTTCCGCCCACTGCGACCTTCCCTGCGGCGTCTACGACCCCGCGCAGGCCCGGATCGAGGCGGAGTCGATCAAGGCCATCATCGGCAAGGTCGCCGACAACGACGACCCCGACTTCCGCACCCGGGCGATCCTGATCAAGGAGCAGCGCTCCGAGCTGGTCAAGCACCACCTGTGGGTGCTGTGGACCGACTACTTCAAGCCGCCGCACTTCGAGAAGTACCCGCAGCTGCACACCCTCGTGAACGAGGCCACCAAGCTGGCCGGCGCGAGCGGCACCAAGGGTGAGCTCGACGCCGGCAAGGCCGACGAGCTGCTCGCGAAGATCGACGAGATCGCGGAGATCTTCTGGGAGACGAAGAAGGCGTGAGCTCCGTCAGGCCTTCTCGTCTCAAGCACGCCTGAGCTTGCGAAGGCGTGACCGTTCTCCGTAACCACTGAGAACCCCGAACGACCCGCCCGGACTCCGGGCGGGTCGTTCGTCATTTCCGCCATGACGGCGACGTCGTCGTTCAGGATTCTCCTGTGTGGTCGGTGGGAACAGTCGGGAGCATGCGCAGACGATCGCGGGATGGGTCGGCACGCCCGCCGTTGCCGCAGCTCGTCGACCGGGGGGACATCCAAGGGCTGAGAGGCCTGGCGGTCTTGCTGGTCGTCCTGGATCACGCGAACGTGCCGGGACTCGCGGGCGGCTACGTCGGGGTCGATGTCTTCTTCGTGCTGTCGGGGTACCTGATCAGCTCGATCCTGCTGCGCGAGGCCACGGTCACGGGCCGGGTGTCGTTGGTCGGCTTCTACGCGAGACGGGCACGACGGATCCTTCCCGCCGCGACGGTCGTCCTGGTCACGACCGCCGTTGCGGCGACGCTCATCGTGTCGTTCGTGCGGGCCGACCTGATCAGGAAGGATGTGCTCTGGTCGGCCTTCTTCGCCGCCAACATCCACTTCGGCCAGCAAGGCACGGACTACTTCGCCGCCGATCTGCCGCCATCGCCGGTGCAGCACTACTGGTCGCTGGCGGTCGAGGAGCAGTTCTACCTCGTGTGGCCCGTGCTGCTGATCGTGGTGCTCACGCTCGGCGCCGGACGCGGCCGCGCCGACGGACTGGAGGCGGTGCGCAGCCGGATTCCCGTGCTGACCGCGATCGTCGCCGGCATCTGCCTGGGCTCGCTCGCGTGGTCGGTCCAGCTGACCAGCGACGCACCCGTCAGTGCCTACTTCTCGACGTTGGCGCGGGCGTGGGAGCTCGGCGTCGGGGCGTTGCTGGCGCTGTGTGGCAACGCGCTGGCGCGGGTCCACCGCCACGCAGGGACCGCCTTGAGCTGGATCGGCCTGGCCGCCATCCTCGGGGCCGCGGTCAGCTACGACGCCCAGACCGCGTTCCCCGGCTGGATGGCGTTGGTCCCGGTTCTCGGCACCGCCATGGTGCTGGTCGCCGGAGCGAGCGGAGCACCGGTCGGTGCCGCGGGCCTGCTGTGCGCGCGCCCCTTGCGTGGGCTCGGCGACGTTTCCTACTCGTTCTACCTCTGGCACTGGCCCATGCTCATCCTGGCGGCGGCGTACGCCGGGCGCCGTCTGGTCCTGTTC
Source organism: uncultured Actinomycetota bacterium (assembly GCA_963716655.1). GTDB lineage: Bacteria > Actinomycetota > Actinomycetes > Propionibacteriales > Nocardioidaceae > Nocardioides. The sequence continues at coordinate 59,806 of CAVQTV010000005.1, forward strand.
GAGAACCTGGTCGTGTTGTCGGTTGCTCTGGCAGCCGCGGTCGCGACCTACCACGCCGTCGAGAACCCGATGCGCCGCGCCCGCTTGCTGCACCGGAGGCCGCGGAGCACGCTGCTCCTGTGGCCGGCCGCGCTCGCAGCCGTCCTGGCCTGCAGCGTCTGGACGACGACACAGATCCAGCAGGAGCAGGAGGCTGCTGCGGCTGGCTATCGGAACGTCGACCTGTCTCAGGTGCCGGCGAGCGAACGTGTGCCACGCACCACCAGCGTGGTTCACAACACCGTCGCGGACGCCCTGGACCGGGCGACCCTCGACTCGCCCCTCCCGTTCCCCTTGGGCCAAGATCTCACCACCCTCGCCGATGACCGGTGGGATGGAGCGCACCAGTGCGCGGCGCGTCCCGACGACACCAGCAGCGCGATCTGCCCGGTCGGCGACACCACGGCGACACGGTCGGTCGTCCTGCTGGGTGACTCACACGCCAACATGTGGCTTCCGGCGCTGGACCAGGTCGGGCAACGCGCCGGATTCCGGGTCGTGCCGATCATCAAGTTCGGCTGCAGCCCGGTCGACATCCCGCTCTACGACCGCGACATGGGCGGCTTCTACGACCAGTGCGAGGAATGGCGTGACTGGGCGCTCGACCAGGTGCGCGCACTCGATCCGGAAGCGGTCGTCGTCGGTTCGGCCACGCAGACCGTCTACTCGTTCCTGGCCGAGGACCACGAGACCGTGCTCGACGCGGCGGCAGCGATGGACGCGTGGCAGGCCGGAGTGAGCCGCCTGGTCAGGGAGCTCACGACAACGGCCGACCAGGTCAGGTTCCTCGGCGACACCATCGTTCTCCCGGTCAATCCCGCGGAGTGCCTGTCCAAACGGGGCGCACCATGGCGTCGTGCACGGTCCCGCTGAGCCAGAGCACCCAAGACATCAACGACCGGACGGAACTGGGTCTGAGCGGGAAGACGGCGCCGGTTCATCAGGACGACGCGGATGGTGTGTGCCGACCTTCGCTGCCCGATGATCGTCGACGGGGTGGTGGTGTTCCAGGACCGCCAGCACATCACCAAGACGTATGCCCTGACGCTGACCGACGCCCTGCAACGCCGCCTCCGCCTGGCGTTCTAGCGTGTCGCCGGATTGAGCGCACGAGCGGCCCGCCCGCTTCGGGCGGGTCGTTCGGCATTTCCGGCACGTCGCCGAGCGTTCGCCGTATCCACGGCGAACATCGCGACCGGTCAGCAGGACCGACCGGTACGCACCGGAGTCCGGTCCCGACTACTGTTCGGGGACCGTCTCGGCACACAACCGCATCACCTGGTCCCGGAGGACGACATGACATCGATCGGCTCAACGACCGGTACCAGCCGCGCCGACGTCGAGCTGCGGGTGCCCGCCGACAGCGCGTACGCGTCGGTGCTGCGGACCACGACCGCGGGCCTGGCCGCCCGCCTCGACTTCCCGATCGACGACATCGAGGACCTGCGGATCGCGGTCAGCGAGGCCAGCGCGATGGTGCTGCCGGCCGCGGCCGCCGACTCCGACCTGACCTGCCGGTTCTTCATGCGCCCGGGCTCGCTCACCGTCAGCATCGGCGTGCCGGTCGACGCGCCCGTGGACCCGAAGTACGACAGCTTCGCCTGGCAGGTCCTGACGACGCTGGCGACCGACGCGTCCGCCGACACCAGCGACGGCCGGTTCACGATCAGCGTCACCATGGAGCCCGGCCAGCCCGAGTCCGGTCACTGAGATGTCTGCCTCGGCGACACCGACGCGGATCCCGAGGGCTGACCGGCGTCGAGCTCACTCGGCGCCGCAGCGCCGAGCTGTTCGTGGTCTTCCGCGACGAGGACGCGTCCGCCGCGAGCCGCGACGCGGCGCGCGACGACCTGGTCCACCTCCACCTGCCGCTGGTCGAGCACTGCGCCCGCCGGTTCCGCAACCGCGGCGAGCCGCTCGAGGACCTGGTGCAGGTCGGCACGATCGGCCTGATCAAGTCGGTCGACCGGTTCGACACCGAGCGCGGCGTCGAGTTCTCGACGTACGCGACCCCGACGATCATCGGCGAGATCAAGCGCTACTTCCGCGACAAGGGCTGGGCGATCCGGGTGCCCCGGCGGCTCCAGGAGCTGCGCATGCAGATCGGCTCCGCCAGCGCCGAGCTCACCCAGTCGCTGGGCCGCTCCCCCACGCCGCGCGAGCTCGCCGAGGCGATCGGCTGCACGGTCGAGGAGATCGTCGAGGGCATCGAGTCGAGCAACGCCTACTCCACGCTGTCGCTCGACGCGACCGACGACGGCGACGACAGCACCGCCACCATGCTGGACGCGATCGGGATCGACGACGAGGGCCTCGAGCACGTCGAGATCCGGGAGTCGATCAAGCCGCTGCTGGACCGGCTCGAGCCGCGGGAGAAGAAGATCCTGCTGCTGCGGTTCTTCAAGAACATGACCCAGTCGCAGATCGCCGAGGAGATCGGCGTCTCGCAGATGCACGTCTCCCGGCTGCTGAACCGCACCCTCGAGCAGCTGCGCACCTCGATGGAGGAGCAGAGCTAAGGTCGTGTCCTCGACCTCGTCGTTGAGCGCGGCCAGGCTGGCCGGCGTGAACAGGCCGACCAGCACGACGACCGCGACCACCGCGAGGGCGACCGCCACGAGGGTCGTGTCCCCGCCGCGGAAGCTCCAGGCCACGCCGAGCTGGATCAGCTGGGCGAGCACGATCGGGCTGCGCGCCCAGGACCGGCCCTGGCTCAGCGACCAGCGCGCCGAACACCAGCAGCGCGCCGTACGCCGCGAAGAAGATGCTGGTCGTGAGCGCGACCGCCGCCCGATCGGTGGAGATGCTGGCCAGCTCGAGCACGGCGTAGCCGAGGAGCACCAGACCCTCGATCGCCGCCAGCGAGGCGGCGACGAGGAGCGCGGGCAGGCTTGGCAGCGGGGCGTACGGTCACGGGTGGAGCCTAGAAGAGCCTCGTAACCCCTTGGATACCCGTACGTAACTTCTGTGACGAACGAAACCATCGAAGGGGTTGTTTAACGGTCCAAGGGTTGCGAGGCTTGGGAAGCGCTCGTGAATGAGTTCACTTCGCTGCGCCCTTCGCGCCACCGCAGGTCCTCATCGACCCCGACCTGCTCTCCGAGCAACTGTAGGAAAGAGGGATTCCCCAGCCATGGATTGGCGCCACCGTTCTGCGTGCCTCGACGAGGACCCGGAACTGTTCTTCCCGATCGGCAACACCGGTCCGGCCATCCTCCAGATCGAGGAGGCCAAGCAGGTGTGCCGACGCTGCGATGTGCGCGAGCAGTGCCTCGCGTGGGCGCTCGAGGCTGGACAGGACCACGGCGTGTGGGGCGGACTGGGCGAGGACGAGCGCCGCGCGCTCAAGCGCCGCAACGCCCGCTCCCGGGTGCGCACCGCCTGATCGCCCGCCGACAGCTCACTCCAGAGGTACGTCGAGGGCGGCTCGGGTCCCCGCCCCCGACGGCACCGGGCCGAGCTCGAGCTGACCGCCCAGCTCCGACTCCACGAGGGTGCGGACGATCGACAGCCCCAGGTTCGTCGACCCGTCCAGGTCGAAGCCCTCGGGCAGTCCCTTGCCGTCGTCGTCGACCGTCACGTGCAGCCGGCCGACCAGCCGGCGCACGGTCAGCACGATCTCGCCGGTGACCTCCGGGTCGTCGGGGTCGTAGCCGTGCTCGACGGCGTTCTGGAGCAGCTCGGTGAGCACCATCGCCAGCGCGGTCGCGGTCTCGGAGGGCAGCACCCCGAACGCTGCCGTCTCGGCGTACCCGGATCCGGCTGCCCTGGTCGCTCGACGTCGGTGACCATCCGGCCCAGCGGGTCCATGATCTCGTCGAAGTCGACCCGCTCCTCGACCGCCTGGCTGAGCGTCTCGTGGACGATCGCGATCGACCCGACCCGGCGTACCGCCTCCTCCAGCGCCAGCCGGGCGCGTCTCGGTGTCCATCCGGCGCGCCTGGAGCCGCAGCAGCGCGGCGACGGTCTGCAGGTTGTTCTTCACCCGGTGGTGGATCTCGCGGATCGTCGCGTCCTTGGTGACCAGCTCGCGGTCGCGGCGGCGCAGGTCGGTCACGTCGCGGACCAGGATCAGCGCGCCGATGTGGTCGCCCGGCGGGCCGCAGCGGGATCGACCGGACGATCAGCGAGACCCCGTCGGTGCCGATCTCGGTGTCGCGGTGCGCCCGGCCGCCGAGGACCGCGCTGAGCGTCTCCTCGTCCGGGCGCCGCCGCGGCGGCACCAGCTCCCGGGTCAGCTCGGCCAGCGACAGCCCGGCCAGGTCGCCCGAGAGCCCGAGCCGCCGGTAGACCGACAGCGCGTTCGGGCTGGCGTAGACGACCTTGCCGACCGCGTCGACCCGCAGGAAGCCGTCGCCCACCCGCGGTGTGTCGGCGTGGTCGCTGCGCTGCCCGGGCGCCGGGAAGTGCCCGTGCGCGATCATCTGGGTCAGGTCGGCGGCGGTCTGCAGGTAGGACAGCTCGAGCCGGCTGGGGGTGCGCACGCCGAGCAGGTTGGTGTTGCGGGCGACCACGGCGATGATCCGGCCGGCGCGGCGCACCGGGATCGTCTCGACCCGCACCGGCACGTCGTCGCGCCACTCGGGGTCGCCCTCGCGGACCAGCCGGCCCTGGGCGTACGCCGCGTCGATCAGCGGCCGCCGACCGAGCGGCACGAAGGTGCCGACCACGTCGTCGACGTACGCCGTCGGGCCGGTCGTCGGCCGCATCTGGCCGGCCGCCCAGTAGCCCTTGCCCTCGCGGTCGGGCAGCCAGAGCACCAGGTCGGCGAAGGACAGGTCGGCGATGATCTGCCAGTCCGCCTGCAGCAGCTGCAGCCACGCGACGTCCTCGTCGTCGAGGTCGGTGTGGCTGCGCACCAGGTCGGTCATCGTCGGCACGGTGGTAAGGCTAGGCCGTCGCCTGGGTGCGATAGCACCGCCGGTGGACACGCGTCAGACGTTTGGCAGGATGGCCCCCATGTCCGGGGCGTACTGGCAGCAAGTGCACGCAGACGGACTGGCGGTCCCTCAGGACCGACCACTCGACGACCTCACCGCCGAGCTGACCCGGATGCTGGGCGATCCGGACCCGGCCAAGCGCGACGGCACCGCGTACCCCACGCTGACCACCTGGGTCGACCGCGGCGTGTACGACGACCTGCTCGCCGGGCTCGGCGACGGGATGGCCATCGGGCTCGGCGTCGGGCTCGGCGAGCAGGGCACGGACACCGTGTTCCGGCGCAGCTTCTCGGCGCTGGTGCTCGGCGAGTGCATCGCCCGCGACAACCGGCGCCCGCTGCTGCCCGGCGGCAAGATCCTCGAGTGGGGCGACCGGCTGGCGACCTGGCTGCTGCGCGAGCGGGACCTGCGCGGCTTCGTGCCCGGCAAGGGCTGGGCGCACGCCGTCGCGCACGGCGCGGACACGCTCGCGACCCTCGCCGGCTCCCCGCACCTGGCCACCCCGGAGCTCACCGTCATCCTCGACGTGGTCGCCGACCGGGTGCTGCTGCCGGTCGACCGGCTGTTCACCAACGGCGAGCCGGACCGGCTCGCGTTCGCGACGATGACGGTGCTGCGCCGCAACGTCGTGCCGCTGCGGGTCCTGGAGCCGTGGATCGCCCGGCTGGCCGCCGCCGCCGGCACCCGCTCGGCGTACGACCAGCGCGACCCGTACCTCGTCGGCGGCAACGCCGAGGCCTTCCTCCGGGCGCTCTACCTGCAGCTCTCGCTGAGCGCCCGGCCGCCGCAGATGCGCTCCGACCTGCTGCTCGTCGTACTCGACGCGTTGAAGTCCACGAACGCCGCGTACCTCGCCGCTACGGGTGAGTAACCTTCGGGCATGTCCTCCGATCTGACCGGCCACGCCGGCGAGCTCGCAGTCTCCGTGGCCCAGGCCCACGGCGTCGAGACCATGTTCACGCTGTCCGGGGCCCACGTGTTCCCGCTGTACGACGGCGCGGTCAAGGCTGCCTCCCCTCTCCGCCTCCTCGACGTCCGCCACGAGCAGACCGCCGCCTTCGCCGCCGAGGCGACCGGCAAGCTGACCCGGGTGCCCGGCCTGGCCGTGCTGACCGCCGGCCCCGGCGTCACCAACGGGCTCAGCGCCGTCGCCCAGGCCCAGTTCGCCGGCTCGCCGATGGTGGTCGTCGGCGGCCGCGCGCCGCAGGGCCGCTGGGGCACCGGCGCGCTCCAGGAGCTCGACCAGCCGCCGATCTTCGCGCCGGTCTCGAAGCTCGCGCGCACCATCCCGACCGCGGGCGACGTGCTCGACGGGATGCACGAGGCGTTCGTGACCGCCGGCTCCCCGCACCGCGGCCCGGTGTTCGTCGACGTGCCGATGGACGAGCTGTTCAACTCCGCCACCGGCGCGCTGCCCGAGGCCGGCCTGCCCCGCGGCGCCGACCCCGACCCCGACGCGATCGACCGGATCGCCGGGCTGCTGGCCGCCGCGACCCGCCCGGTGCTGATCCTCGGCACCGACGTGTGGGCCGACCGCGCCGAGGAGGCCGCGCTCCGCTTCGTCGAGGCCGCCGGCGTCCCGGCGATCACCAACGGCATGGGCCGCGGCATCGTGCCCGGCGGCCACCCGCTGCTGGTCACCAAGGCCCGCAGCCGCGCCCTGAACGGCAGCGACCTGGTGGTCGTCGTCGGCACCCCGCTCGACTTCCGGCTCAACTACGGCATCTTCGGCGGCACAGGACGGGCGCCACCCCGGCGCAGGTCGTGCACATCGCCGACTCCCCCGGCCAGGTCTCCGGCCACGCCGCGCTCGCCGCGTCGGTGTCCGGCGACCTCACCTCGGTCTTCGACGGGCTGCTCGCCGGCCTCGAGCAGGCCGCCACGCCGCCCGGACTGGTCCGCCTGGGTCGGCGACCTCCAGGCGGCAGTCGCCGCCGCCGTCGAGCGCGACGCCGCGCTGCTCGGCGCCGAGGCCGACCCGATCCACCCGGCCCGGATCTACGGCGAGCTGGTCCCCCGGCTCGCCGAGGACGCCGTGGTCATCGGCGACGGCGGCGACTTCGTCAGCTTCGCGGGCAAGTTCGTCGAGCCGAAGCGGCCCGGCGGCTGGCTCGACCCCGGCCCGTACGGCTGCCTCGGCGCCGGCCTCGGCGCCGCGATCGCGGCCCGGCTGGCCCGGCCGTCCTCGCAGGTGGTGCTGCTGCTCGGCGACGGCGCCGCCGGCTTCTCGCTGATGGACGTCGACACCCTGGTGCGCCACAACCTGCCGGTCGTCATGGTGATGGGCAACAACTCCGCGTGGGGCCTGGAGAAGGGCCCGATGCAGATGCTCTACGGGTACGACGTGATCGCCGACCTGGCTCCGCGCACGGCGTACGACGAGGTGGTCAAGGCGCTCGGCGGCGGCGGCGAGACCGTCACCGACCCGCGCCAGGTCGGGCCGGCGCTGGACCGGGCGTTCGCCTCGGGCGTGCCGTACCTCGTCAACGTCATCACCGACGTGAACGCGACCTACCCGCGGACCAGCTTCGGTGTCTGAGCTCGTCGTCCGCCGGGCCCGGCCCGAGGACCTGGCGGCGGCCGGCGAGGTGACCGTCGCGGCGTACGCCGAGTTCACGACCGGACCCGACGACCACTACATCGCCCTGCTGCGTGACGCCGCCAGGCGCGACCGGGAGGCCGAGCTGTGGGTCGCCGAGCGCGACGGCGAGGTGCTCGGCACCGTCACGATCGCGCTGCCGGGCTCCCCGTGGCGCGAGATCGGCGCCGACGGACGAGGGCGAGTTCCGGATGCTCGCGGTCGCGCCCGGCGGCGCGCCGGCAGGGCGTCGGCGAGGCGCTGATGCAGCTGGTCATCGACCGGTTCCGCGAGCTCGGCTTCCGCGGCCTGGTGCTGTCCAGCCTCGCCGAGATGGCCTCCGCTCACCGCGTCTACGAACGGCACGGGTTCGTGCGGGCGCCGGACCGGGACTGGTCGCCGGTGCCCGGCGTCGACCTGATCGCCTTCACCAAGGAGCTCTGATGGACGCCACGCTGCAGTTCACCGTCACCGACGACGACACCGCCGCGGCGGTCGGCTCCGGCAGCCTGCCGGTGCTCGGCACGCCCCGGCTGCTCGCCTGGTGCGAGGCGGCCACCTGCGCGGCGATCGACCCGACCCTGCCCGACGGCTCGACCAGCGTCGGCACCCGGATCGAGCTCGAGCACGTCGGCGCCAGCGCGGTCGGCCAGGAGGTCGAGGTGACCGCGTCCGCGTCGTACGTCGACGGCCGGCTGCACCGGTTCACCGTCGCCGCCCGGAACGTCGGGGGCAAGGTCGTCGGGACCGGCGAGGTCACCCGCGTGGTGGTCGACACCGAGCGGTTCCTGTCCCGACTTTGACCGCGTCGGGTTGTTTGAGAGACTGACCGTTGGCCCCCGCGGGCCAGACACGTCCGATCAGGAGGAATACCCATGGGCAAGACCGGCCGCAAGCGCCGCGCTCGCAAGAAGAAGGGCGCGAACCACGGCAAGCGCCCCAACGCCTGAGCGCATCACCATGCACTGAGCCCCCAGCCTCTCGGCCGGGGGCTCGTTGCATTTCAGTCCGCGTCGACCCGGGTGATCCAGTAGTCGGTGTCCGGGGCCGGCGTGGTGCCGAACCGGGCGTTGACGGCGAACAGCGAGTCGCGCACCAGCGCCGCGGTGGTGGGTACGTCGAAGCCGGGATCGGTGATCTCGTCGACGACCTCGCCGCGCTCCAGCCTCCGGTCGAGGTCGAGGACGGCGATCAGGTTCGAGCGGTTGCGCACGACGTACAGCACGCCCTTGCCGGGCTCGAGGCCGTCGCCGTTGGTGAGGACGGCGTCCCCGAGGTCGACGGCTGCGGTCTCGCCGGTCCGCGGGTCGATGCGGAACAGCTTGCCGGCGTTGCCCTGCACGGCGAGCAGCGCGTGGCCGGACCCGACGATGCCGTTGAGGTTGTTGCCCTCCTGCATCACCAGGTCGCCGGTCAGCGGCAGCGTCGTGGCGGCCGACGCGGGCGGCAGGTGACGGCCGCGCCACAGCGGGACGACCATCAGCTCGGCCGCCAGAGAGTCGGTGACGTAGACCGCGTGCCGGGTCACGGCGACGTCGTTGAGGAACCGCGGGTTCGCCGACGGGAAGGCGTACGTCGCGACCACCTCGCCGGTGTCGGCGTCGTGCGCCCGGACCTCGGCGGTCGCGCCGCCGGCCACCCAGAGCAGGTCGCGGCGGTCGTCGTGGTCGACGCCGACGGCGACCCGTCCGGTCACGCCGGGCGAGAGCACCTCGCCCCTGCCGGTGCGCGGGTCGGCACGCCAGATCGCGCCGTCGGCGAGTGACCCGACGTAGAGGTGCTTGCGGTCGGTGGTGATGCCCTCGGGCCGCCAGCCGTCGGGCAGGTCGAGCCGGTCCACTCCTGTCGAGTGGCCGTGGTCGGCCTGCGCGGGCGCGGCCTGGAGAGCGGGAAGGAGCGTCAGGGCCAGGATCAGGGCAGCGAACGCGGTGCCCACGCGGGTGCGAGACATGAGGATCTCCCGAGGTTCCCGAGACAGAGGGTCTCGTTCATCCTCGGCAGCGCGCCGGGAAGGGTCAACGGTGCGAGCCGAGCTCTCACCGTTCTCTCACGCTCAGCCTGGATCCAGGCTCAGGTCTCGCGGATCTGGACCTGGACCTCGCGGATCCGGAACAGCACCTTCTGGCGCAGCTCGTCGGGAGCCGCCTCGCTGCAGGAGCGGGCCACCACGGCCTTCACGGTGCGCTGGAGGTCGTACTTCTCCAGGCACGGGTTGCAGCTGTCGAGGTGCAGCCGGACCGCCGAGCAGTCGGACGCGTCGAGCTCGTTGTCGAGGAAGTAGACGATCTGCTCGAGGAAGTCGGCGCACTCGCTCGCGGTCGGCTCGCTGCCGTGCGTGTGGCTCATGACGCGCCCCCGTCGCGAGCCGGCGGTGAGCAGGTAGTTGTCGCGCACGTAGTCCGAGAGCATGTCGCGCAGCTGGCGCCGGCCCCGGTGCAGGCGGGACATGACGGTGCCGATCGGGGTGTCCATGATCTCGGCGATCTCCTTGTAGGCGAAGCCCTCGACGTCGGCGAGGTACACCGCGAGCCGGAACTCCTCGGGCAGGCGCTGCAGCGCGTCCTTGACCTGGGAGTCGGGCAGGTGCTCCAGCGCCTCCATCTCCGCGGAGCGGAGACCGGTCGAGCTGTGCGACTCGGCGCGGTGCAGCTGCCAGTCCTCGACGTCCTCGGACATCGACTGCTGCGGCTGGCGCTGCTTCTTGCGGTAGTTGTTGATGAAGGTGTTGGTCAGGATCCGGTACAGCCAGGCCTTCAGGTTGGTGCCCGGGCCGGAACTGGTGGAACGACGCGTACGCCTTCGCGAACGTCTCCTGGACCAGGTCCTCGGCGTCGGCGGGGTTGCGCGTCATCCGCATCGCGGCGGAGTAGAGCTGGTCGAGGAAGGGCAGCGCGTCGCGCTCGAAGCGCGCCGTGCGCTCCGCCTCGGTCTCGGTCTCGAGGTCGACGACCTCAGGGGTCGTCTCAGTAGGGTCAGTCATCGCTCCCCAGACTAGCCCGGTAGGGCGTTCAAGCACGGCCAGCATGTGAGGAGAACGCCTCAGGCGGGGTGGTCATTCCCCAGCCCTGGCCCGGCACCGGGCCCGGCCACCTCGCGGAGGATCCACTCCAGCGTGGTCTCGACGACGATCTCCATCGCCTCCGCCTGCGAGAGCTCGCCCTTGCGCGGGCACCTTGAGGCTGTGGTCGGCGGCCGGTACGACGCACAGGTCGAGGTCGGTGGGGAACTCGTCGGGCCGGCCCATCGTGTCCCGCTCGCCCTGGATCACCAGCGTCGGGACGCCGACGCCCTCGCAGCTCGGCGAGCCGCGACTTCTCGGGCCTGCCCGGGCGGGTGCAGCGGGAACGCCAGCGCCAGGCAGCCGGCCGCGCCGAGCTGCTGGGCGCACCGGGCCGCCGACCGGGCACCGGCCGACCGGCCGCCGACGACGAGCGGCGTACGGGTGCGCAGCTGCTGCGCGGCGGCGACCAGCCCGGCGTCCAGGGTCGGCGGCGGCGGTGGCGACCTTGCGGCCGGCGACCTTCCACGGCTGCTCCAGGCGGACGACGGTGATCCCGTTGCGCGGCAGGTGCGCCGCCAGCGCCTCCAGGTCGACGGTGTCGATCCCGTTGCCGGCGCCGTGGCTGAGCAGCAGCGTCGCGATCGGGCTGCGCGCCCGGTCGGTCACCAGCCGCGCCTCGCCGTGCGGGGTGTCGATGCGGCGCTCGGTGCCGGTCATGGGCTCACCTCTTCGAGCGGGAGCGGCTCGAGCAGCTCCGGTCCGTTGTTGCGCACGTTGCTGACCAGGCGTCGAGACCGGGTACGCCTCGAGCTGCCCGGGCGCCGCCGGCACCAGCAGGTCGAGCAGGTCGTCCTGCGGCCGGGTCGGGTCCAGCCACTCCGACCACCGGTCCCGCTCGACCATCAGCGGCATCCGGTCGTGGATGTGGCCGACCGCGTCCTCGGCGTCGGTGGTGATCACCGTGCAGGTCCAGCGGAACCGGTCCTCGTCGTCGTCCGACTTCGTCGGGTCGCGCCAGATCTCGTACAGCCCGGCCATCGCGAGGACGCCGTGGTCCTGGGGCCGGATGAAGAACGGCTGCTTGCGCGGCTTGCCGGCCTTGGTCTTCTCCTCCGTGGGGTACCACTCGAAGTAGCCGTCGGCCGGCAGCAGGCAGCGGCGCTTCGCGAACGCCCGCTTGTACGCCGGCTTCTCGGCCACCGTCTCCATCCGGGCGTTGATCATCCGGTTGCCGATCGACGGGTCCTTCGCCCAGGACGGCACCAGACCCCAGGTCAGCACCCGCAGCTGGCGCTGCGGGCGGCTCCGGCCGCCTCGCCCTTCGGAGGGCGGCCGCTCGACGACGGCGTACACCTCCTTGGTCGGCGCCACGTTGTAGTCGGCCTCGAGCGGCGCCGGGATGCGCACGTCGGCGATGTCGAACTCCTCGACGAGGTCCTCAGGCCGACGGCTCGACGCGTAGCGACCGCACATGCGGCCACTCTAGAGGTCGGCTCAGACCCTGGTGAGCTCGTCGAGCAGCGCGGCCGCGCCCTCGTCGGAGTCCGGCAGCCCCTCGATCCAGACCCGGGCGCTGCGGGTCCGGCGCCGCCGTCGAGCATCTGGCGCAGCAGCCCGACCCGGCGACCGATCCGGTCGTCGCGGCCGGCCAGCACGACGACCCGGCCGGGCGCGACGTGCCCGATGGTCTCGGTGCCGGAGAAGACGGTGCGGGCGGTGTCGCCGAGCTGGGCGACCCGCATCGAGCGGCTCAGGGCGTCGTCGGGCCCAGACGCGTCGGCCACGGCGCGACGACGACCACCAGGGCGTGGTCGTCGGGGCTCGGCTCCGGGCCGCGGTAGACCTCGGAGACCCGGCTGCGCAGGTGGGCGAGGCTGGCGAGCCCGGTCAGCGGGTCGTCGCAGGACAGCCGGTGCAGGTAGCCGAGGGTGGCCTCGCTCCAGGCGACGCAGAGCGCCCGGGCGTCGTCGTACGACGGATCGGTGCCGCGGACCAGCCGCGTGGTCTCGGCGAGGCCGTCGAGCGCCTCAGCCAGCGACAGGCCGTCGCGGGCGAGTGCGGCACCCACCACCTCGCACGCCGAGGCGGCGCCCGACCCCGAGGCAAGGGTCTCCCCCACCGCCTCGAAGCGCGGCGGCAGTGCCGCTCGCTGCTCCGGGGACAGTTCCCGCCTTGCCTCGGGGTCGCCCGTGGTCGCACGGCGCGTGCGCGTCGCGAACCATCCCACGGTGGCCCCCTCACTTGGTCTTGCCGGCGATGAAACGGGCCGGCTCGGAGTCCATGACGCGGAAACTCGTGAACTTGTCGTCGACACTTTTCCGTCTGGTGCGTTGGCGTTGTGGCCAGCCATATCTCGACCATCGACGGCCCCAGCGACGGCGAGCTGATCTCCGCTGTCCGGGCCGGCGACATCGACGCCTACGGCGAGCTGTTCGCGCGCCACGTGGACGCGGCCCGGCGGCTGGCCCGCCAGCTGGTGTCGGCCGGCGACGTCGACGACCTGGTCTCCGAGGCGTTCGCCAAGGTGCTGGTCGTGCTCCAGCGCGGCGGCGGCCCGGACCTCGCGTTCCGCGCCTACCTGCTGACCGCCGTACGCCGGCTGCACGTCGACCGGATCCGCTCGACCGCCCGGCTGCACACGACCGGCGACCTGACGCCGTTCGACCCCGGCGTGCCGTTCCGCGACACCGCGGTCGAGGGGTTCGAGAGCGCGGCCGCCGCCCGGGCCTTCGCCTCGCTCCCGGAGCGCTGGCAGCTGGTGCTGTGGCACACCGAGGTCGAGCAGCAGAAGCCGGCCGAGGTCGCGCTGCTGCTCGGCATGACCGCGAACTCCGTCTCCGCGCTCGCCTACCGCGCCCGCGAGGGGCTGCGCCAGGCGTACCTGTCGATGCACGCCCAGGACGTCGACGAGGACGACTGCGCGCGCACCCGCGCCGCGCTCGGCGCCTACGTCCGCGGCGGGCTGTCTCGCCGCGACAGCGCCCGGGTCGAGCAGCACCTCGAGCAGTGCCGTCGCTGTGCGGCGATCTACCTCGAGCTGACCGAGGTCAACTCCCGGCTGGGCGCGCTGCTCGCCCCGCTCCTGCTCGGCACCGCCGCGGCGGCGTACCTCGGCTCCGCGGCGTCCGGCGGCGTGGCGGCGGCGACGACCGGGACGGTGACCGTGCTCCTCGGCCGCGCCCGCGACGCCGTCGTCGCCCACGGCCCCACCGCCGCGGTGGCCGGTGCCGCCGCGTCCGCCGTGGTCGCCGGCCTGTTCGTCACCCTCCAGCAGGACGGGCCGGGTCAGCCCCGCCGAGAGCGCACCCACCGTGATCGACCAGCCTTCCTCCAGGTCCGCAGCCCCGGTGGTCCCTGCCGAACGAGTCGCTACCGGCGCAGCCGGCTCGGCGGCCGGCACCGACAGAGGCCGGCTCCCCAACGGTGCCGACCCGACCGCGGGCGCGTCCCCGACCGGGCCAGGCACGGAGCCGACCAGCGCGCCGACCAGCGGGCCGACCAGCGGACCCACCGACGGGCCGACCGACGGACCGACGATCGAGCCGACCGATCCGACCGACGGCCCCGATCCCTCGAGCCCGCCGCAGTCACCGCTCGTGCAGCTCGGCCTCGAGGCCTCGGTCGGACCCGACGGCGTCGACGTCGACGCCGAGGTCGGAATCCTCGACCTGCCGCCCCTGGTGATCGACCAGTCGCTTCCGGTTCCCGCATTGCCCTGACGGCAATCGGGTAGGAAGTAGGCATGACCGTCAGCAGAACTGATCGCCCGCCCGATGCTCGCGTCGATCTTCGTCGTCGGCGCCGCCACCGCCCTGAAGAACCCCTCGGCCACCGCGACGAAGGCCGCGCCCGTCACCGCCAAGCTGGTCCCGCTGCTCCAGAAGGCGGGCATCCCGATCCCCGAGGATCCCGAGACCCTGGTCCGGCTCAACGCCGCGCGTCCAGATCGGCGCCGGCCTCGCGCTGGCGACCGGTCGGGCGCCCCGCCTCTCCGCCGCGGTGCTCGCCGCCTCGCTGGTGCCGACGACCGCTGGCCGGGCACCGGTTCTGGGAGGTCGACGACCCGGCGCAGCGCACCCAGCAGAAGCTGCACTTCTTCAAGAACGTCTCGGTGATCGGCGGGCTGATCATCGCCAGCGGCGACACCGAGGGGAAGCCCGGCGTCGCCTGGCGGGCCCGGCGCGGCGGCACGCGACGCCCGCCGCGAGGCCAAGCGCCTGGCCCACGACGCCCGTCGCGAGGCGCGACTCGCGCACGGCCCGGCTCGACCTGACGCCACTAGGCTGTCGGCGAGTGACTGACCTCCCCGACCCCTGGCCCGCGCCCCGCGCCAGCCACCCCGTCGACGCGGTCGTCTCGCTGCCCGGCAGCAAGTCGCTCACCAACCGCGCGCTGGTCCTCGCCGCGATCGCCGACGGCCCGTCCGTCGTACGACGCGCGCTGCGCTCGCGCGACACCCTGCTGATGGCGGCCGCGCTGACGTCGCTCGGCTCGGCCGTCGACACGTCCGGCGACGACTGGGCGGTCACGCCCGGCGCGTTCGCCGGCGACGCCGCGGTCGACTGCGGCCTGGCCGGCACCGTGATGCGGTTCGTGCCGCCGATCGCGGGGCTGTCGACCGGCGCGGTCTCCTTCGACGGCGACCCGCACATGCGCAAGCGCCCGATCGGCGAGATCCTCGGCGCGCTGCGCGGCCTCGGCGTCGCGGTCGACGGTGACGCGCTGCCGTTCACGGTGCGCGGCGCCGGCTCGGTGCGCGGCGGCACCGTCGTGGTCGACGCGTCGGCGTCGTCGCAGTTCATCTCCGCGCTGCTGCTCGCCGGTGCGCGGTACGACGAGGGCGTCGACGTACGCCACGACGGCAAGCCGGTCCCGTCGCTCCCCCACATCGACATGACCGTCGCGATGCTGCGCGAGCACGGCGTCGAGGTCGACGACGCCGACGCCAACCGCTGGCGGGTCGCGCCCGGCCCGGTCCGCGCGGTCGACCACGTGATCGAGCCCGACCTCTCCAACGCCGCGCCGTTCCTGGCGCTCGCCGCCGTCTCCGGCGGCGTCGGTGACGGTGCGCGACTGGCCGCGCTCGACCACCCAGGCCGGCGACGCGCTGCGCGAGATCCTCACCGCGATGGGCTGCGAGGTCGAGCTTCGTCGACGACGGCCTGCAGGTCACCGGCAGCGGCACGCTGCTGGGCATCGACGTCGACCTGCACGACGTCGGCGAGCTGACGCCCGGCGGTCGCCGCGCTGTGCGCGCTCGCCGACGCGCCGTCGCACCTGCGCGGCATCGGCCACATCCGCGGCCACGAGACCGACCGGCTCGCGGCGCTCGCCACCGAGCTCAGCGGGCTCGGCGCCGACGTCACCGAGCACCCGGACGGGCTGAGCATCGACCCGGCGCCCCTGCACGGCGGGGTGTTCCACACCTACGCCGACCACCGGATGGCGCACGCCGGCGTGATCGTCGGCGCCGCCGTCGAGGACGTGCAGGTCGAGAACATCGCCACGACCGGCAAGACGTTCCCCGACTTCGCCGGCTTCTGGTCCGGGCTGATCCCCTCATGACGGGCCGCTACTCCGACCAGGACGTCGAGCACTACGACCGTCCCCGTCGGCGTACCCGCCCCCGCACCAAGGAACGCCCGACCTACGACGACGCGGTCGACGGCGTCGTCGTCACCGTCGACCGCGGCCGGTACACGCTGCTCCTCGACGGCCACAAGGTGATGGCGATGAAGGCCCGGCCGCTGGGCCGCAAGGGCGTCGTGGTCGGCGACCGGGTGCGCGTCGTCGGCGACACCTCGGGCGACGACGGCTCGCTGGCCCGGATCGTCGAGGTGCGCGAGCGGGTGACCACGCTGCGCCGTACGGCCGACGACGACGACCCGGTCGAGCGGGTGATCGTCTCCAACGCCGAGCAGCTGGTCGTGGTCACCGCACTCGCCGACCCCGACCCGCAGCCCCGGCTGATCGACCGCGCGCTGGTCGCGGCGTACGACGCCGGGATGCAGCCGCTGCTGTGCCTGACCAAGTCGGACCTCGCCGACCCCGAGACGCTGCTGGTGACGTACCGCTCGCTCGGCGTCCCGTGGGTGGTCACCCAGCGCGGCGGCGACCTGGCCGAGCTGCGCGAGCGGCTGAACGGGCGGATCAGCGTGCTGATCGGCTCGAGCGGCGTCGGCAAGTCGACGCTGGTCAACGCCCTGGTGCCGACTGCCTACCGCGACGTCGGGGTCGTCAACGCCGTGACCGGCCGCGGCCGGCACACCTCGACGTCGGCGTTCATGCTCGCGCTGCCCGATGCCGAGATGGGCAGAGCGGCTGGATCATCGACACGCCCGGGATCCGTTCCTTCGGGCTGGCGCACGTCCAGCCGGAGCGGCTGATCGAGGCGTTCCCGGACCTCGACGAGATGACCGAGGACTGCCCGCGCGGCTGCACGCACGGCACCGACGAGCCCGAGTGCGGTCTCGACGAGGCGGTCGCAGGCCGGCACCGCCGACCCGGAGCGGGTGTCGTCGTTCCGTCGGCTGCTCGCCGCGCGCAGCGAGCCGGTGCTACTAGCCCCAGACAGCCTGGGCGCCGGCGTCGCCGGTGCGGACCACCATCACCAGCAGGGCCACCGCCGCGATCGCCAGCAGCACGTCGAGCACGATCCGGAGCGCGCCGGTGCGGCTGTGCGAACCAGCCGGCGACCAGGGCCACCACGCCGAACGCGAGCGCGACGTACAACGTCGTGCTCGCCGAGGTCCTCGTGCTTCTGGACCTGCGGGAGCTGCCCGAGCTCGGGCCTGTTGTCGAGGAAGTCGTTGCCGGTGAAGTAGGCCGCGACGATCGCGCCGACCCCGACCACGGCCATGATCACCATCGGCCAGCGCATCACGTCCCGCCAGCGCGGGACCAGGTAGGCCAGCGCCGCGAGCGCGGCGAGCGGGCCGAAGATGACCGCGGCGTGCACCACCAGCGGGTGCAGCGGGAGTCCGTTGATCTCCATGGCTGAAACGTTAAACGGGTTTGATGAGAATAGTGTGGTGCCGTGCCCGACTACACCGACGACCTTCGGCTCGCCCACGTGCTGGCCGACGACGCCGACTCGCTGACCGAGGCCCGGTTCAAGGCGCTCGACCTGCACGTGATGAGCAAGCCGGACCTCACCCCGGTGACCGACGCCGACCAGGCCGTCGAGGAGAGCATCCGGCGGACGCTCTCGCGGGTCCGCTCGCGCGACGCGGTCACCGGCGAGGAGCAGGGCTCGACCGGGCACAGCCAGCGCCGCTGGATCGTCGACCCGATCGACGGCACCAAGAACTTCGTCCGCGGCGTCCCGGTCTGGGCGACGCTGATCTCGCTGGTCGTCGACGACGAGGTCGTGCTCGGCGTCGTGTCCGCCCCGCTGCTGCAAGCGGCGCTGGTGGGCGTCGAGCGGCAACGGCGCGTGGACCGGCCGGTCGCTGCTCAAGGCGACCCGCTGCCAGGTCTCCGACGTACGCCGCCTCGAGGACGCCTCGCTGTCGTACTCCTCGCTCTCGCGGCTGGGACGAGCGCGACCAGCTCGACGACTTCCTCTCGCTGATGCGGCGCTGCTGGCGGACCCGCGCGTACGGCGACTTCTGGTCCTACATGCTGCTCGCCGAGGGCGCCGTCGACATCGCGGCCGAGCCCGAGCTCGAGGTCTACGACATGGCGGCACTCGACGTGATCGTCCGCGAGGCCGGCGGCCAGTTCAGCTCGCTGGACGGCACCGACGGCCCGTTCGGCGGCAACGCGCTGGCGACCAACGGCCACCTGCACGAGGCGGCGCTGTCGTTCCTCGGCTCGCATGCCGCATGACGACGACGACCCGGACTCGCGGCCGAGCGGCCCGGGCTCGGTCTCCGACCTGCGCCTCCACCGGTCGCGAGACTGACTCTGTACGACTGACCGGCCCGCCAGTACCGTCGAAGGAACAGAAACACGGAGGTGCATGCGATGCGAATCGCCGAGGTCCTGCAGGCCAAGTCCAGTCCCGAGGTCGTCACGATCAGCCCGGACGCCAGCGTCCGCGAGCTGATCGCCCTGCTCGACGAGCACAACATCGGCGCGCTGATCGTCAGCTCCGACGGCACCACGCTCGACGGCATCGTCAGCGAGCGTGACGTCGTCCGGCACCTGCACCGCGACGGCACCGTCATCAACAACACCGTGTCCGCGATCATGACCACGACGGTCGAGACCTGCGACGAGGACACCCTCGTCGACGAGCTGATGAAGACGATGACCGACCACCGCGTCCGGCACGTCCCCGTCGTCAAGGACGGCCGCGTCGTCGGCATGATCAGCATCGGCGACGTCGTCAAGCACCGGATCGACCAGCTGGAGTTCGAGCGCGACCAGCTCGACAGCTACGTGCACCAGCGCTGATCCGGCGCCGGACCCCGGGCAGTTTCCCCGGTGAACCGGGGAAACTGGACCCTTTGGGGGGATGCATCGGGGCAAAGGGTCCAGTTCTGCCCGAACGGCACCCCCTCCGTGCAACGGCGTCGCATGGATCCTCACGCTCGGCATCCTCGCTGTCATGGTCGTCGCCACCGAGGCCGTCGTCCGACGCCGAGCGCGCACCCGCGAGCACGAGGCGCGCCAGCAGGGTCGATAGGGTGACGAGCATGGACAAGCCCGAAATCGACTTCCCCGACTTCGACCCGCCGGCCGACCTGGTCGTCACCGAGATCACCGAGGGCGACGGCGCCGAGGCGACCGCCGGCTCGACCGTGTCGGTGCACTACGTCGGCGTCGCGCACTCGACCGGCGAGGAGTTCGACGCGTCGTACAACCGCGGCGACCCGCTGCGCTTCCGGCTCGGCGTCGGCCAGGTCATCTCCGGCTGGGACCAGGGCGTGCAGGGCATGAAGGTCGGCGGCCGCCGCAAGCTGGTCATCCCGCCGCACCTCGGCTACGGCGACCGCGGCGCGGGTGGCGCGATCAAGCCGGGCGAGACGCTGATCTTCGTCGTCGACCTGCTCAGCGTCAGCTAGGGCCCGCTCACCAGGGCAGGCCGTCGTCGGCCGACTCGTCGGAGACGCGGGCCGACTGCGGCCCGAGGGTGACGACGTCACCCTTGACGAGCTGCCGGCCGCGGCGGGTCTCGACCTCGCCGTTGACCAGCACCGCGCCGTCGGCGATCACCGGCTTGGCCTCGGCGCCGCTCTCGACCAGGTTGGCGAGCTTCAGGAACTGACCGAGACGGATCGACTCGTCACGGATGGATACGTCGAACGGCTCGGCCATGCCCTCATCATGCCGTGACGAGGTCCAGGTCGAGCCAACGGGCCAGATCCTCGATCTCGGCCTGGACCGCGGCCGCCATCGGAACCGTGAACGGCGCGTCCTCGTGCACGGCGGTGACGACCAGCTCGCCGGCCTGGCGGTCGGCGGTGGCGTCGAGCTTCCCGACCAGCCGGTCGCCGTACAGGATCGGCAGCGCGTAGTAGCCCCAGCGCCGGTCGGCGGCCGGCTTGTACATCTCCAGCTGGTAGTCGAACTCGAACAGCTCGGTCAGCCGCTTCCGGTCGAACACCAGCCGGTCGAACGGCGAGAGCAGCGCGGCCCGTCCGGTCAGGGTCGGCTCGAGCAGGGTCGGGTCGACGCGCCAGGTGCCGCGCACGCCGTCCACCCTGGCCGGCTCGCCCGCGGCGCTCTTGCGCACGATGCCGAGTGCGCGCAGCTCGCGCTCGGCCCGGGCCTGCCGGGCCTCCTCGAGGCCGGGCACCGGGTCGTCGGGGTAGACCCGCTCGGCCAGGTCCCACAGCGGCTCGCGCGCCTGCCGCCCGACGGTCACGACCTCGCCGCGCTCGACCATGAGGTTCAGCAGCCGCTGCACGTTGCGGTTGTTGTTCCACCCGCTCGAGCGCCACGGCACCTCGCAGGTGTCGGGCAGCGCACTGGTCGGCAGCGGCCCGTCCGCGCGGAGCGCCTCGAGGACGTCGCGACGGCACGCGTCGTTCGCCTCGACCCAGTTCGGCCCGTCCGACCTCCCAGTCCCGAAGCTCGCCGACGCCGGGCCAGAGCGCCATCTCGGCTCGGAACAGCGTCATGTCCTCCAACGGCCGGATGAAGCCCTGATGCTCGATCAGGTGCTGCTCGTCGAGCGCGTCGCGCAGGTCCTCGGGGTCGTACGACGATCCCAGCCGGCTCCACAGCACCAGGTCGGCGCTCGGTGCGATCGCGCTGGTCGGCTCGTTCTGCAGCGCCGTCAGGTGCCGGACCACCTCGAACAGGTCGGCCGGCCGGTCGGCGGTGAGCAGCTGGGCACGCACCGCGATCCGCCGGGCCTCGGCACGGGAGAGCTGGTGGGTCACCCGATCACCACGCTGAAGGCGTGGATCACCACACCGACCAGGCCGCCGACGATGGTGCCGTTGATCCGGATGAACTGCAGGTCGCGGCCGACGTGCAGCTCGATCCGTCGGGCGGCCTCCTTGCCGTCCCAGCGCTCGATCGTGTGGGTGATGACCGTCGGTGACCTCCGCGCCGTACCGGTCCACGCCGAAGACCGCGGCGTCCGCGGCGAGCCCGTCGAGGCGCTGACGCAGCGGCTCGTCGACGAGCAGCCGCTCGCCGAACGACGAGATCTCGGCCAGCAGCCGCAGGCGTACGGCGCCGGCCGGGTCGGTCAGCGAGGCCTGGAGCGAGCGGCGCAGCGCGTTCCACAGCGAGACGCTCGACGCGAGCACCTGCGGGTGGTCGAGCAGCCGCTCCTTGAACCGCTCGGTGCGCTCCTGGGTGGACGGGTCGTTGAGCAGGTCGTCGGCGAGCTGGGCGAGCATCGAGTCCAGCGCCTGCCGGGCGTGGTGGCGCGGGTCGTCGCGGATGTCCGCGACCCACTGCACCAGCTCGCGGTGCACCCGCGAGGTCACCGCGTCGTTGAGCCGCGTCGGCGCCCACCACGGCGCCCGCTCGCCGAGGATCTCGGCGACGGTGTCCGGGTTCTCCACCAGCCAGCGGTGCAGCTCGACCAGGCCGAGGTCGACCAGCCCGTGGTGCAGGTCGTCGCGCACGGCCTCCTCGAGCAGGCTGCCCAGCAGCGGCGAGATCGGCTCCTCGCGGAAGCGCGGCACCAGCGCGTCCCGGATCAGCCCCTCGATGTGCTCGTCGCGGACCCGGTTGAGCGCGAGCACGGCGACGTCGGCGATCTCGTCGGCGGCCCGCTGGGCGTGCTCGGGTACGGCGAGCCAGCGGCCGACGCGCAGCGAGATGGTGGCCGAGGCGACCCGCTCGCGGATGATCTCCTCGTGGAGGAAGTTCTCGCCGACGAACTCCTCGAGCCCCTTGCCGAGCTCGTCCTTGCGCTTCGGGATCAGCGCGGTGTGCGGGACCGGGAGCCCGAGCGGGTGCTTGAACAGCGCGGTGACCGCGAACCAGTCCGCGATCGCGCCGACCATCGAGGCCTCGGCGCCGGCGTTCACGAAGCCGAGGAAGCCGTGCTGGCCGAGGGTCGCGACGTACACGACCGCCGCGAACAGCAGCAGGGAGACCGCGAGGGTCCGCATCCGGCGCAGGCCGCGGCGGCGTTCCTCGTCCGCGGCGGGGTTCGGCGTGATCAGGGGGATCGTGGTGGCTGTCATCGCTCGCCATCCTCCC
The DNA here is from genome assembly GCA_963716655.1 of uncultured Actinomycetota bacterium. Lineage (GTDB taxonomy): Bacteria > Actinomycetota > Actinomycetes > Propionibacteriales > Nocardioidaceae > Nocardioides. The sequence continues at coordinate 81,980 of CAVQTV010000005.1, forward strand.
CCACGCGGCCAGCCCGCAACCCGCGTGTCAGAATGCGCGGATGCCTCGCACCGTCATCACCTTCGGCACGTTCGACGTGTTCCATGTCGGACACCTGCGCGTGATCGAGCGCGCCGCCGCCCTCGGCGACCGCCTGGTCGTCGGCGTCTCGGCCGACGCCCTCAACCTGAGCAAGAAGGGCCGCGAGCCGGTCTTCAGCCAGGCCGAGCGGATCGCCATCGTGGCCGCGCTGAAGCCGGTCGACGAGGTGTTCGTCGAGGAGAGCCTCGAGCTCAAGCGCGACTACATCCTCGAGTACGGCGCCGACGTGCTGGTCATGGGCGACGACTGGGCCGGCCGGTTCGACGAGTTCGAGGACGTCTGCGACGTCGTCTACCTGCCGCGTACGCCGGCCATCTCGACCACCGCTCTGATCGAGAAGATCTCCGGCACCGCCTGAGCCGGGTTTGGGAGCACCGCCTCCCCGGGCAGTCTCGGGACAGGGCGGTGGGAGCCGCCACCTTTCGCTACTCGGGGAGAAGAATGCGTCGATCGATCCTGGCCGTGGTCGTTGTCGGCCTGGCGGTGACCCTCGTCGGACCGTCACCCACGGTGGCGGCACCCACCGCGACCCCGGTGGACCCGGCCCTGGCGGCCGTGCGGTCGATCTTCGGCGACCTGCCCGCCGGCCTCCGTCGTACCGACGCCGGCGGCCGCCCGGACGCCTCGCTCGCCCTGCGCGACCTGTTCGTCGCGCTCCCGCGGCTGAACAGCGCCGACCGGCGCGAGGCGCACGGCTACCTGGCCCGGCCCACCGACGGCCCGTCCGACCGGCTCGGCGACGGCTACACGGTCCCGGCGCGCAAGAAGTGCCGCGACCACGTCTGCGTCCACTGGGTGCCGACCACCACCGACGCCCCGCCGAGCGAGGACTGGGTGAAGGCCAACCTGGCGTTCGTCGAACAAGGTGTGGCGCACCGAGGTCGGCAAGCTCGGCTACCGCCGGCCGATCGGCGACAGGAAGCAAGGGCGGCAACGCCAAGCTCGACGTCTACCTCAAGGACGTCGGCAGCCGCGGCGTCTACGGCTACTGCGCCCCCGAGCGCCGGGCCAAGGGCCGCAAGTGGCTCGCGTCGGGCTACTGCGTCCTCGACAACGACTTCGCCGAGGCGCAGTACGGCGCCCCGCCGCGCGACTCGATGCGGGTCACCGCCGCCCACGAGTTCTTCCACGCCGTGCAGTACGCCTACGACTACGGCGAGGACCCGTGGCTGATGGAGGCCACCGCGACCTGGGTCGAGGAGCGGGTCGCCGACGACGTCAACGACAACCGGCAGTACCTCCCGCACGGCCAGCTCGGCAAGCCCGCCCAGTCGCTCGACCGGTTCAACCAGCAGGGCTTCAACCAGTACGGCAACTGGGCGTTCTTCGAGTTCCTCTCCAACCAGTACAGCCCGCGCGTGGTCCGCACGATCTGGAACAAGGCCGGCGCGTTCTCGGGCGCCGGACACCAGTACTCGACGGCCGCGGTCAAGAGCGCGCTCGCCGCGCGCGGTGGCTTCAAGAGCGTCTTCCGCGCCTACGCCGCCGGCAACCTGGTCCCCGGGCGCACCTACGGCGAGGGCAAGTCCTGGCCGATCGCCCCGGCCGCCAAGACCTGGACCGTCGCGAAGGACAACCGCCGCGCGTCGACCACGCTCCGGATCAACCACCTGGCCTCCCGCAAGGTGCAGGTCCGTCCCGGCGCCGGGATCAAGCGCGGCTGGTCGCTCCGGCTCGCGGTCGACGGCCCCGGCGGCCGCACCGCCCCCGCGGCCTCCCTCGTCGTGAAGCGCAAGAACGGCGTCACCGCGAAGCCGATCGCGCTCAACGGCAAGGGACAGGGCCGGGTCACCGTGCCGTTCGGCTCGAGCAAGATCCGCTCCGCGACCGTCGTCCTGGTCAACGCGTCCACCCGGTTCTCCTGCTGGCACCGGACCGACTGGTCCTGCCAGGGCCGGGCGCGGGACAACGACCTGCGCTTCGAGCTGACCGCCACCGCGCTGCCGCCGAAGGGCCGCTGAGCAAAGAAATCCCGGCACCCTGTCGATTTCGGCGGGTGCCGTTCGTGGAACTGGTGACACCGAAAAACCAGCCACGAAGTGGAGGCACGACCATGTGGGACACCCCGCAGACCAACCAGGTTCACCTGTCGCACGACCGTCCGTGCACCCACTGCGGGCACGCGGCGCACACGTACCTGGCATGCAGCGACACCTGCTCCTGCGTGCCGCCGATGACGCTCGCCGCCTGACCGAGAATTGGCCCGTACGGACCGGTTCGGATTGGCGCTGCGGACGGACCTCTCGGGTCCCTAGATTGTCCGCGTGACCCAACCCGCCCCGCTCTGCACCGAGCCCGTGACCGAGGGCGGCCTCGGCGTCGCCCAGGGCGCGGCCCTGACCCTGGGTGCGGTGCTCGGCACCGGCGTGATCTCGCTGCCCGCGCTGGCCGCCAACGAGGCCGGCCCGGCGTCGCTGGTGGCCTGGCTGGCCCTGGTGCTGCTGTCGGTGCCGCTGGCGACGACGTTCGCGGCGCTGGGCGCCCGCTACCCCGACGGCGGCGGCGTCTCGACGTACGTCCGGCGGGCGTTCGGCAGCCGGCCGGCGACGGTGATCGGCTGGTGCTTCTACTTCGCGATCCCGCTCGGCGCACCGGCGGCCGCCGGGTTCGCCGGCGCGTACGTCGCGGACAGCGTCGGCGGCGGCCGGCAGACCCAGCTGATCACCGCCGGCGCGCTGATCGCGCGTCGTCGCCGTCATGAACTGGTTCGGCATCCGCGTCTCCGGCCGGGCGCAGCTGGTGATCGCGGCCAGCCTCGCGGTCCTGCTGATGGTGGCCACCCTGGTCTCGCTGCCGCACGCGACCACCGCCAACCTGACCCCGTTCGCGCCGTACGGCTGGGCCGCGGTCGGCTCGGCCGCCGCGCTGCTGATCTGGGCGTTCGCCGGCTGGGAGGTCGTGACCTCGCTGTCGGCGGACTACCGCAACCCGGCCCACGACATCGGCCGGGCCACCGCGATCGCGCTGGTGGTGATGGGGGTGATGTACCTCGGCATCGCGTTCGCGACGGTCGCCGTGCTCGGCCCGGACACCGGCAAGGCCCCGCTCTCGGACCTGCTGGTCCTCGGCTTCGGCGAGCCCGCCCGCGGCGTGACGACCGTGGTCGCGGTGCTGCTCTCGGTCGGCGCGATGAACGCCTACTTCGCCGGCAGCGCCCGGCTCGGTGCCGCGCTCGGCCGGGACGGGTCGCTGCCGCTGTGGTTCGCCCGCGGGTCCACGGCCGGCGAGGTGCCGCGCCGCTCGCTCGGCGTCGTCACGGCGGCGTCGCTCGGCACGCTCGCGGTGGTCGCCCTCGTCGACGTGCCGATCGAGCGGACCATGCTGCTGGTCACCGGCGCGTTCTCGCTCGTCTACGTGGTCGGTACGGCGGCCGCGATGCGGCTGCTGCCGCGCGGCACCTGGGTCCGGCGTGGCGCGGTCGTCGCGTTCGTCGCGACGCTGGGGCTGCTCGCGCTCACCGGGAAGTACCTGCTGCCCCAGCTCGTGGTCGGCCTCGGCGCGGTGCTGTGGATGATGCGTCAGAGGAGCGTGGCGAGGCGCACCATCCCCGGCGTGATCGAGCCGGTCGCGGCCGCGCCGTACCCGAACACCAGCCCCGACGGCACGCCGGTGCCGATCGAGTAGGCCGACAGCGCGTCCACCGCGACGCCGGCGGCGTTGGCGGCGGCCGCCACGGCGGCGTCGTCGGTGTCCGGGTCGCGGAACGTCGCGGTCACGTGCAGACCGGCCGCCGACGGCACCAGCTCCAGCCACTCGCCGAGCACCGTCTCGATCCCGTCGATGACCAGCCCGCGGCGCTCGGCGTACGTCGCCCGCGCGCGGCGCAGGTGCCGCGCGAGCAGCCCGTCGGAGACGAACCGGGCGAGCGCGGCCTGCTCGGCGGGGGCGCCGTAGCCGTCGGCGAGCTGGCGGGCGCCGACCAGCGCGTCGCGCAGGGACGCCGGCGCGACGAGGTACCCCGAGCGCAGCGCCGGGACGAGCGACTTGGAGAACGTGCCGACGTAGATGACCCGGCCGTGCCGGTCCAGTCGCCTGGAGCGTCTCGAGCGGCCGCTCGGTGAACCGGAACTCGCTGTCGTAGTCGTCCTCGATCACCGCGACCCGGTGCCGGTCGGCGAACTCGAGCAGCGCCCGGCGCCGGGCCGACGACAGCGGCGGCCCGAACGGGAACTGGTGCGACGGCGTCGTGAACACCAGCCGGGCCTGGTCGGGGATCGCGTCGACCACCAGTCCGTCGCCGTCGACGGGCACCGGGACCACGGTCGCGCCGTACGACGCGAACAGCTCGCGCGCGAGCGGGTAGCCGGGATCCTCGACAGCCACCAGGTCGCCCGGCTCGAGCAGCACCCGGGCGATCAGGTCGAGAGCCTGCTGGGTGCCGTGGGTGACCAGCACGTCGTCGGCCTCGGCGGCCACGCCGCGGGCGTGCGCGAGGTAGCGGACGATCGCCCGGCGCAGGTCGGGGTTGCCGGCGGGGTGGGCGTAGGTGCCGGGGCTGTGCGCGCAGACCCGCATCTCGGCGGCGACCAGCCGCCGCCAGGTGTCGAACGGGAACAGCGTCGCGTCGGGGATGCCGACCCGGAAGTCGTGCGGCGGCGCCGGGCTCTCGCCGCTGACCGGCAGCGCCCGGAACGTCCAGCCCGGCCGCGGGTCGACGGCGCCCGGCGGCCGCGGGGCCGGGGTCGGGGCGGCGAGGTCGGTGACGTAGGTGCCGGCGCCGACCCGGGTGTCGAGGAAGCCCTCCGCGACCAGCCGCTCGTACGCCGTCGCGACGGTGTTGCGGGCCACGCCGAGGTCGCGCGCCAGCGCCCGGCTCGGCGGCAGCCGGTCGCCCACGTGGAGCCGGCCGGCGCGGATCGCCTCCAGGAGCGCCCGGTAGATCGCGCTGGTCCGGTCACCCCGGGCGTCGAGGTCGACGGACAGATCCATATCCGCACCCTAGGTTGATCCCGTGCCGGACCGCTCGCTTCGCCCCCTCGCCTACGCCGGCGCGGTGGCGGTCGTGTCCACCGCGCTGCTGGTCGTCGCGGTCGGCGCCGGCTGGCTCGGCGCGGACGTCGAGCGCGGCGCGAACTTCTGCGAGGCGGCCCGCGACGGTTGGGTCAAGCAGCCGGCGAACTCGTTCTCCAACCTCGGCTTCGTGGTGGCCGGGCTGCTGATCGCCTGGCACGCGGGGCGCACCACCTTGAACGGGTTGGCCACGCCGTACGCCTGCATCGTGGTGGTCCTCGGCCCGGCCAGCGCAGCGATGCACGCGACCCAGTCGGAGCTCGGTGGTGAGCTCGACCTGCTGAGCATGTACCTCGTCGCGTCGTTCGCGGCGGCGTACGCGCTGATGCGGTGGTACCGGCGGGACCGGACGTTCTTCTGGCAGCTCAACCTGTTGTTCGTCGCGGCCTGCGAGCTGATCGGGCTGCTGGGCGATGACGTGCCGGTCGTGCAGCAGTCGGGCAACGTCGCCTTCGCCGCGCTGCTGCTGACCGCGGTCGTGTTCGAGATCCGGCTCTGGCGCCGGGCCGACCCGGCCCGCACCGACCTGCGCTGGGGCGCGGCGGCGCTCGGCGTGCCTGCTGGTCGCGTTCGCGATCTGGAACGTCACCAAGTCGCTGTGGTGCGACCCGCACTCGCTGCTCCAGGGCCACGCCGCCTGGCACCTGCTGGACGCGGCGGCGGCGTACCTGCTGTTCCGCCTCTGGGCGAGCGAGCGGGAAGACTTGTGACGAGTCGCATATTCGGACGGTAATCGGCGGCTAGAGTCCGCCGCGTGCCGAACCTCCCCGACGTGGTGACCTGGTCGATCCCGGCGTTCCTGCTGCTGATCGTCCTCGAAGCCTTCTCCTTCGTGTTCCATGCCGACGACGACGAGCTCGGCTACGAGCGCCGCGACACCATCACCAGCCTGACCATGGGCGTCGGCAGCATCTTCTTCGACCTGATCTGGCGGATCCCCGCGGTCATCGCCTACATCGCGCTGTACGAGCTCACCCCGCTGCGGATCGAGCTGACCTGGTGGTCGGTGCTGCTGATGCTGGTCGCGTACGACCTCTGCTACTACTGGTCGCACCGCAGCCACCACGTGATCCGGATCCTGTGGGCCTCGCACGTCGTGCACCACTCGAGCCAGCGGTTCAACCTGTCGACCGCGCTGCGCCAGACCTGGACCGGCGCCACGTCGTGGGTGTTCTACCTGCCGATGATCGCGCTCGGCGTCCACCCCGCGGTGCTCGCGTTCACCGGCTCGATCAACCTCGTCTACCAGTTCTGGATCCACACCGAGCGGATCGACCGGATGTGGGCGCCGATCGAGGCGGTCTGGAACACCCCGTCGCACCACCGCGTGCACCACGCCTCGCAGGGCAGCTACCTGGACCGCAACTTCGCCGGGATGCTGATCGTCTGGGACCGGATGTTCGGCTCCTTCGAGCCGGAGGTCGAGCGCCCCGGTACGGCCTCACCAAGAACATCGAGACCTACAACCCGCTGCGGGTCGCGTTCCACGAGTACGCCGCGATCGGCCGTGACCTGCGCGCCACCAAGGGCCTCCGGGCCCGTGCCGCGCCTCCTCGTCCGTCGCCCGGGCTGGACCGGCTGATGCGGCGCGCACTGCTGGCGGCGTACGTCGTCGTCGCGGCCGGGAACGTCGTCGGCCAGCTCGTCGAGGGCGACCTGCTCGACCAGCTCACCAAGCCGCTGCTCGTCCCGCTGCTGCTCGCCTACTTCCTCTCCGTCACCGGCCGGCCCACCACCCGGCTGGCCCGCGCGACCGCGATCGGGCTGGTGTTCTGCTGGTTCGGCGACCTCGCGCTGATGGGCGGCGACGACTGGTTCATGGTCGGCCTGATGGGCTTCCTCGCCGGGCAGATCGCCTACTGCGTCGGGTTCAGGACCACCTGGCAGGGCAACCCGATCCGCTCCCGCAAGCTGCTGGCCGCGCCGTACGTCGCGTGGTGGGCGGTGCTGCTGGCCGTGCTCGGACCCGACCTCGGCGGCCTGATCGCACCGGTGGCCGTGTACGGCGCGGTCCTCTGCACGATGGCCGCGCTGGCGCTCGGCGTGCACCGGCTCGCGGCCATCGGCGCCGTGTCCTTCGTGGCGTCGGACAGCCTGCTCGCGGCCACCTCGCTCTCGGACCGGATGGGCTTCGCCGGCGACGACGCGCTGGTGATGGCGACCTACGTGGTCGGCCAGGCGCTGATCGTGCTGGGCGTGCTGGCCCGGTCGGCGGTGCCTGCGCCGGCCAGCGGTGAGTGATGCACCTTTTCGCTGACCGATTCGGTGCACAGGTCACCGCCGGCCCGGCAGTCGCTCGGCCAGCGGTGAGCTATCGCCACCTTTTCCCTGACCGATTCGGTGCACAGGTCACCGCCGGCCCGGCAGTCAGCTAGCCCATCACGGACGAAGGCGCGTCCGGCCTGACCGTGCGCCGCCTCGAGTAGGTCGCCAGGTCCAGGGTGTTGCCGGTGCGCGGAGCCTTGAACGTCAGCGGGTCGGCGTCGTGGTCGTGCCCGGCCTCGACCGCGTCGACGAGGTGGGCCATCAGCTGCCCGACGAGCGGCGCGTTCTTGAACTGGTTGCCGCTGGTGCCCATCGCGACGTAGAAGCCGGGTGCCGCGGTGCGGTCGTAGATCGGCGTCCAGTCGGGCGTCGCGTCGTACACCCCGGTGAGACCGGTCGGCCGGTTCGGGACCGTGAGCGCGGGCAGCCGGCGGGCGGCCCGCCAGGCCTGAGCCTCGAAGACCGCCGCAGTCGGGCGCGGGTCGACGTCGTCGGGGTCGTCGACCCACTCGAGCGGGTCGCACGCGGGCTCGAGGCCGCCGACCAGCAGCTGCCCGGCGCCGTGCGGGCGCAGGTAGACGCCGAGGTCGGGGTCGGCGACCGCGACGCCGGGCGACCCCGTCGGGCGTGCCGAGCTGGTGCACCTCCTGGCGCAGCGGCCGCGAGTTGACCGCGAAGTCGGCGTCCACGCCGGCGAGCCGGTTCAGCGCGCTCGACCACGGCCCCGCGGCGTTGACGACGACGTCGGCGTCGACCGGGTCACCGACCGACGGCGTCACCCGCCACCGGCGCCGGCCGCTGCCGTCGATGGCGACCACCTCGCGGCGCAGGAGGAACGTCGCCCCGTGCTGCCGGGCCGCGGCCGCGAGGTTCTGGGCGGCCAGCCGCGGGTCGTCGACGTAGCCCGCGTCCGGCGTGAACGTCCCGGTCAGCCGGCCGCGCGCGTCGGCGAAGAAGTCCGGGTCGTCGATCCGCCTCGGGCGGGCCGAACTCCCCCGGGTCGAGGCCGGGCACCTCGCGGATGATCTCGAAGGACCGCCACTCCTCCCACGGCACGCCGACCGCGTCGAACAGGTCGGCGGTGGGTCGCCATCCTCCCGGGACCGGCTCGAGCACCAGCATCCCGGTGCGCACGAAGCCGGCGAGGCCGGCCGGGTCGACGAACCCGAGGTGCTCCTGCCAGTCGGCCCACAGCTGCCGGGCCTCCCAGGCCGCGGCGACCGCCGTGAACGACGAGTAGTGGAACCGGATGATCGCGCTGGAAGCGCTGGTCGAGCCGTCCCCGATGCCGCCCTTGTCGAGCACCACGACCCGGCGTCCGGCGCGGGCCAGCTCGAGCGCGATGGCGGAGCCGATCACGCCCGCCCCGACGACGACCGCGTCCGCCTCCTGCGACATGGCCGCAGCCTAGGCCCCCAGGTCGAGGGTGTGATCGGCGTGATGGACCTTCGCGGCGAGGTAGCCGGCGTTCGCCTCCGAGAGGTGTACGGCGGTGGGTACCCGGGCGCGGACCCCGATGCCGTGCCGGGCCAGCTGCTCGGCCTTGTCGGGGTTGTTGCTGAGCAGCGCGACCCGGTCGCACACCGAGGGCGGACAGCATCTGCGCGGCGACGGTGTAGTCGCGCTCGTCCTCGCCGTACCCGAGCGCGAGGTTGGCCTCGTAGGTGTCGAGGCCGGTGTCCTGGAGCGCGTACGCGTCGAGCTTGGCGTACAGCCCGATGCCGCGGCCCTCCTGCCGGAGGTAGAGCAGGTAGCCACCGGTGGCGTCGATCCGGCGCACCGACTCGCGCAGCTGCGGGCCGCAGTCGCACCGCTCGCTGCCGAAGACGTCACCGGTGAGGCACTCGCTGTGGACCCGCACCAGCGGCATCCCGGTCGGCGACCCGAGGCGGAACGCCAGGTGCTCGCCGCGGTCGACGAGACCGTCGAACGTGAAGACCCGGGCGTCGGTCGACCACCCGTCGGGCAGCCGCAGCGGGATGGTGAGCGCGGTGCGCACGGTCGCGGTCACGACGCCTCCCCGAACCGCGGCGACAGCGCGTAGCGCAGCAGCACGACCTCGCCGATCCGTCGTACGTCGGCGAGGTCGGCGTGCCGACCTGCGTGGAACGGGAAGCAGCCGTCGTCGACGAACCGGCGCGCCCGCGAGTCGCCGACGAAGAACGGCGCGACCACCAGGTGCAGCTCGTCGGCGAGCCCGTCGGTGAGGAACTGGGTGTGGATGGTCCCGCCGCCCTCGACCATCAGCCGGCGTACGCCGCGCTCGTGCAGGTCCTCGCTCAGCCGCGCGCATCGAGACCCGCGGCCCGCCGTCGACGACGGTCGCGACCGCGCTCAGCCGGCGACCGGGCCTCGGCCGCGGCGCGGGACGTGCAGTAGACGACCTTCTCGGCCTCGCCGGTCGTGAAGAACTGCGCGTCCGGGTCGAGCCGCGCCCGGCAGGTCACGGTCACCTTGAGCGGCGACGGCTTGAGGCCGCGCGCGACCCGCTCGTCGCGGCGGCCCGGGTCGCGCACCAGCAGCCGCGGGTTGTCGTTGCGGACGGTCGCGGCCCCGACCAGGATCGCGTCGCACTCGGCGCGGACGGCGTCGACCCGGTCGAGGTCGGCCTCGTTGGAGAGCGTCAGCCGCTCGTCGGACGCGCTGTCGAGGTAGCCGTCGATCGACATCGCACAGCTCAGCAGCGTGTAGGGACGCTCAGCCACGGAGCCACTCCTCTCGTCAGCAGCACGCGCGCCCGGCAGCGGTCGCGACCAGCGCCAGCACGCCGTACAGCACCGCGACCGTGGCGCCCTGCGCGGCACCGAGGCCGGCGCCGGCGAACGCCCAGGCGGCGACGCCCTCGCGCGGCCCCCAGCCGGCCACGTTGAGCGGGATCGCGGCCGCGAGCAGCACCAGCAGCGCCAGCGGCAGCAGCTCGGCGAGGGACGCGTCGGTGCCGGCGGCGCGGGCCGCGACGAGGAACACCAGCACGTGCCCGGCGGCCGCGACCAGCGACGCGAGGACGACGACCGGCCAGCGCACCGCGGCCACCGCGACGGCCAAGCCGGCGAGCGACCGCGCCCGGCGGGAACGGCCCGAGCAGGAGTACGGCGCCCGTGGCGACCACCATGCACCACCTGGCCGACGGTGCGCTCGGCGGCCACCGGCGCCAGACCGTGCCGGAACCCGCGGTGCACGTCGCCGACGACCCCGCCGGGCAGCGTGGCGTTGAGGAACTGCGAGCGGTAGTACGCACCGACGGCGGTCCGCAGCGGCACCTCGACCCCGAGCCCGCCGGCGACCCGCTGCCAGCGCCACGCGCAGCACAGCGTCGTCACGGCGGTGATCGCGAGCGCCGCGGCCAGCGCCACCGGGCCGACCGCGCGCACGGCGTCGACGAACGGCTGCGGCCCGACCCGCCACACGACCACGGCGAGGATCGCTGCGCCGCCGACAACGCGCAGCCACCTCATCGCGACGCCTCCAGCGCGTCCGCGACCAGCGCGACCGTGCGGTCCCATCCGGTGAGAGTCGTCCGCCGGGCCCGCGCCGCGGCCCGCTGCTCGGCCCGGTGCTCGCGCGTCGGTGAGCCACCGGCGCAGCGCGCCGGCGAGCGCGTCCGGGTCGCCCGGCGGCACCAGCACCCCGGCGCCGCCGAGCGCCTCGCGCACCCCGCCGACGTCGCTCGCGACGACCGGCACCCCGCGGGCCAGCGCCTCGGTCACGACCATCCCGTAGGTCTCCGCCCGCGAGGCGAGCACGAGCAGGTCGGCGTCGGCGTACGTCGCGTCCAGCTCGGCCCGGGTCATCGGTCCGGTCAGCCGGACGGCGTCGCCCAGACCGGCCGCGAACTCCGGCTCGATCGCGGTCGACCCCACACCCCGGCAGGACCAGGCGAGGTCGTCCGAGGCCACGCAGCGCGGCGGCCAGCACGTCGTACCCCTTGAGCGGCGTCACCGCGCCGACGCTGAGCAGCGACGGTCCCGTCCGGCCGAGCCCGGCGGCGAGTCGGCGCCGGGTCGACCCCGGGCTCGGCGACGAAGCACCCGGCCCGGGTCGAGGTCGTACCACTCCAGCAGCCGGTCGCGGGTCCACCGGCTGGTGGTGACCACCCCGGCCGCGGCTGCGCAGGACCGCGCCCTCCCACGGCTCGCTCGCGCGGCAGGTGCACGAGCACGACGAGCGCGCACCCGCGAGGCCTCGGCGACGAGCGCGGGCGACGCGAGCAGCCCGTCGACCAGGACCAGCGCACCGTCCGGCACGGTGTCGGATCGACGTGTGCTCGACGGCGCCCAGCCCGGTCGGCGATCCGGCGGTCGTAGACGTTCCCGCCGGACGGCCGGTCCGGATCGTCGACGCCCTCGGGCAGCACACATGGATCGGATCACAGCGCCCGCTCGTAGCTCGCCCACGCGACGTGGGACTCGTGCAGGGTGACGACGCAGCCGCGTCGACCGGCCCGAGACCCGCGGCGCGGTCGGCCAGCCGGTCGGCGACGGCCCGGGCGAGCACCTCGGTGGAGGTGTTGGTGCCGGCGAAGTCCGCCTCGTCGTCGAGGTTGCGGTAGGTCAGCCCGCCGAGCACCTCGCGCAGCGCGTCGGCGGCCCGGCCGATGTCGAGCAGGATCCCGTCCGGCCCGAGCTCGGGCCCGCTGAACGCCGCGTCCACGACGTACGTCGCACCGTGCAGCCGCTGCGCCGGCCCGAACACCTCGCCGGTGAAGCTGTGCGCGACCATCATGTGGTCGCGGACGGTCACGGTGAACACGGCGGCTCCTCGGTCGTAGTCGATCGTGTGGCACAGCGCGGGCAGCGTCCCCGCGGCCAGCCGGCCCATCACGTCGGGCAGGTCCGCGAACGGCGACCGCCCGGTCAGGAGCACGTCGAACGCCGGGTCGCGCAGCAGCGCCAGCGCCAGCGCGAGCCGGTCGGCGTGGGTGCGCGAGCCGCGTCGGGCCGCCGCCACCGCGCCGACCTGGCTGGCCCGGATGCCGAGCCGTCCGGAGTGGAACGCGCCACCGAGCCGCAGCTGCGACCGGCCGGTCGCCGTACCAGCTCAGGTCGAGGACGGTGCCCTCCGGAGCCAGCAGGTCGAGGGCGAGCTGGAGCCCCGACGACGTCGCGCTGCAGTGCACGACCGCGTCGCGTCCGGCGGCGGCGTCCTCGGGTTGGCTGAACCTCGCACCCAGGGCCGCCGCCACCTCGGCCCGCGTCGGGTCGACGTCGACCAGCGTCACCTCGACCTCGGGGATCCGGGCCAGCAGCCGGGCCACGCAGCAGCCGACCATGCCCGCCCCGACGACCGTCGACCCGGTCGCCGACGAGCGGGCCGAGGTCCCACATCGCGTTGAGCGCGGTCTCGACCGTGCCGGCCAGCACCGCCCGGCGGGCGGGCACGTCGTCGGGCACGACGACGACCGACTCCGCAGGCACGACGTACGCGGTCTGGTGCGGGTAGCAGGCAGAACACGGTCCGCCCGAGCAGCGCCGCGGTCCCCGGCCTCGACGACACCGACGTTGAGGTAGCCGTACTTCACCGCGCCGCCGAGAGTCGCCGTCCTGGTGCGGCGCGCGCATCGCGTCCCACTGGCTCTTCGGGACCTCGCCGCGGAACACCAGCGTCTCGGTCCCGCGGCTGACCCCGGAGTGCAGCGTCCGGACCAGCACCTCGCCGGGGCCGGGCTCGGGCAGCGCGCTCCGCGCGGATCTCCCCATGCCGCGGCTCGCGCACCCAGAACGCGGCCGCCGTGAACCCCGGCGGCGCCGGATTCCGTACGACTGGTCACACCCACACACACGGAGGCACCGTGCCCCTGGTTCACCGGCCGGCGGACGTCGTCACGCTCGTGCGGGCCGTGCTCGCCGTCGTGGTGGCCGTCATCGGGCCTACCGGCCCCGGCCTGCGTGCTCGTGGTGGTGGCGCTCGTCGCTGGACTGGGTGGACGGCCAGGTGGCCCGTCGTACCGGCACCGCGTCGGCGTTCGGCGCCCGCTTCGACATGGAGACCGACGCGTTCCTGATCGCGGTCCTGAGCGTGTACGTCGCCGCCGAGTACGGCTGGTGGGTGCTGCTGATCGGCGCCGCCCGCTACCTGTTGTGGCTCGCCGAGCGGGTCTGGCCGTGGCTGCGCCGGCCGGTGCCGCCGCGCTACTGGCGCAAGGTGGTCGCGGCGGTCCAGGGCATCGTGCTCGCGGTCGCGGCGTCCGGGCTGCTGCCGGCTGCGCTGACGTCGGTCCTGCTGCTGCTCGCCCTGGCCCTGCTCGCCGAGTCGTTCGGCCGGGACGTGTGGTGGCTGTGGCGGCCCGACGCGTGGCGCCGTACCCGACCGGCGGCGGGCTGACCCTGGTCGCGCTCGGCGCCGTCTGGGTCGCGCTGGTGCTGCCCCAGGACCCGGGCGACCTGGTCACGCTGCCGGTCGAGGCGCTGCTGGTCGTCGCCGTCGCGCTGCTGCCGTGGCGGCGGGTCCGGGGCGCGGCTGCGGTCGTCGTCGGTGTCGTGCTCGGGGCGGTGGTGGTGCTGAAGGCGTTCGACGTCGGCTTCCAGACGTTCCTGGACCGCCGTTCGACCCGACCTCGGACTGGAGCTACCTCGGCCCGGGCGTCGGCGTGCTCGGCGACTCGATCGGCGTCACCGCTGCCCGCGCGACCGCGGTCGCTGCCGGCCTGCGTCGTCCTCGCGGTGCTCGTGCTGCTCCCGCTGGCCACGGTCCGGGTCGCCGGCACGGTCGCCGGGCACCGTCGCGCCGCGATCGGCCTGGCGGCCGTCGTCGCGATCGCGCCGGTGGCCCAGGTCGGCTCGACGAACGCGGTCGTGCTCGCGTACGACGAGGTGGTGCAGGTCCGCGCCGACCTGGCCGACCGGCAGCACGTTCGCGCGACGAGATCGCGGTCGACCGCTACGCCGGCCGCCCGGACCTGCTGCTCCGCGGCTGCGCGGCAAGGACGTGCTCGTCGTGTTCGTCGAGTCCTACGGCCGGGTCGCCGTGCGAGGACCCGGACATCTCCCCCGGCGTCGACGCGGTCCTCGACGACGGCACCCGGCGGCTGCGACGCCGCGGGCTGGCGCGTCGCGCAGCGCGTTCCTGACCTCGCCGACGTTCGGCGCGGCCAGCTGGCTGGCGCACTCGACGCTCCAGTCCGGGCTGTGGGTGGACAGCCAGCAGCGCTACGACCAGCTCCTCGACGCCGACCGGCTGACGCTGACCTCGGCGTTCGACGAGGCGGGCTGGCGCACCGTCTTCGACGTACCGGCGAACACGCGGGACTGGCCCGAGGGCGAGGAGTTCTACGGGTTCGACCAGCTCTACGACTCGCGCGACGTCGGCTACCGCGGCCCCGAGTTCGGCTACGCATCGATGCCCGACCAGTTCACGCTCGACGCGTTCCGCCGTCTCGAGCTCGACGGCGCCGACCCCGGTGATGGCCGAGATCGACCTGATCTCCAGCCACCACCCGTGGGCGCCCTCGCCGCTGCCGGTGCCGTGGGACGCAGGTCGGCGACGGGTCGGTCTTCGACGGGGCGCCGACCCAGCCGGACTCCTCGGACGTGAAGGACGCTCTACGGCCAGTCGATCGAGTACACGATGGACACCCTCGTCTCCTGGCTCGAGACCTACCCGGACCCGGACCTGGTGCTCGTCGTGCTCGGCGACCACCAGCCGCACTCGTACGTCACCGGCCCCGACCCCGGCCACGACGTACCGGTCTCGGTGATCGCCCAGGACCCTGCCGTCGTACGCCGGATCGCGGACTGGGACTGGCAGCCCGGCCTGCACCCGGACCCGGACGCACCGGTGTGGCCGATGGACGCGTTCCGCGACCGGTTCCTCGCCGCGTTCAGCTCGTGAGCTCGAGGACCGGCTGACCGTCGGCGGTCAGCACCTCGACCGACTGGATCTGGTCGGCTGTCAGCGCGGTCGCAGCCGGTCAGGTGCATGGTCTTGCCGGCCAGGCCCTTCCAGGTGGCGACCTGCTCGGTGCCGCCGTCGCGGGTGTGGACCACCAGCGCGTAGGTCGGTGCTCGCCGTCGTCGCCGTACCCGCCGGGCTCGTCGTAGCTGCAGGTCAGGTCGAGCCGGGTGCCCCACGCGACCGACGTCAGCGAGATGCTCGCCGAGCACGCTGGTCTGGTCGACCTGCGCCATCTCCTGCGGGGCGGCGATCGACGGCCCCACCTGCTGAACGGGCGTGTCGTCGTTCGTCATCGTCGATCACGGCGACGGTGCCGGCGCCGAGCGCGAGGACCACTGCGGCGGCCGCCACGAGGCCGATCGTCCAGCGGCGGCGGTTCTGCGCCCGACGTACCTCCTGCACGAGCGCGGGCAGCAGGGTCGTCGGGCACCGGCTCCTCGACCCGCTCGGCCTCGAGCACGTCGGGCGAGACCTGGGCGAGCAGGCCCGGGCAGGCCCGCGAGCTGTTGCACCGACTGCGAGCAGACGGCGGCAGCCGGGCAGGTGCCGCTCGAACTCGAGCCGCTCCTCGGCTGGAGAGCGCGCCCAGCACGTAGGCCGCATCGAGGTGGGCGTGCGGGCAGGTCGTCGTCTCGCTCATGCGACCACCCCCACTTCCTCGAGCGCCAGGCGCAGCGCGCGCAGAGCGTAGTGGGTGCGGGACTTCACGGTGCCCTCGGGGACGCCGAGCCGGCGGGAGGCCTCGGCGACGGTCTGGCCGCGGTAGTAGCACTCGAGCAGCACCGCCCGGTGGTCCGGCGACAGCGAGGTGAGCGCGTCGGCGACCACCCACGACAGCAGCACCTGGTCGGTGCGGTCCGGCTCGCCGTGGCCGTCCGGCACGTCGGCGACGGTGATCTCGCTCTGCGAGCGCTTGGTGCGCCACTCGTCGATCACGATGTTGCGCGCGACCCGGAACAGCCAGGCCCGCACCGACCCGTGCGACTCGTCCAGCGCGGGGAAGTTCCGCCAGGCGCGCAGCAGCGTCTCCTGCACCACGTCCTCCGCCCGCGCCCGGTCGTGCCCGGTCAGCCGCAGGCAGTAGCCCCAGAGCGCGGCCGCATGCTCGTCGTGCAGCTGCTGCATCAGGGCCACCGGGCTTTCGGCCATCACACCTCCCACCATCCGTTACACGAAGGACCTGGCCGCGGGGTTCAATCAGACCACGGTGGTTGTGCTTCGGCCTGCGGGTCCGTGGGTGGGACGCTTCAGGTTGAGGTGCGAGCAGCGCTTGTCCTGAGGTGCGAGCGCAGCGAGCCTCGAAGGGAGCCTCGAAACCACCACCCGAGAACTGCGGAAGATATATCGCATAGTTCTCAGAACGCCTGTGAATAAGGGGCTTTCGGGCCTCTCGTTGTCGGTGGTCAGTGCTTGGGTAGTCGTATGGCAGCCACCACGATCACCCGCACCGAGCAGGTGCTGGCGGCTGCCCGCGGACACGGTCGCGATCGCGAACGCGCCGCGATCCGCAAGCTCCAGGCTCGCTCTTGAGTGGGCCGAGCTGCACCCGGGTGAGCCGGTCGACGAGTCGGTCCCGTGGGCCGAGCGGGAGCTCGAGGTCGCCGGTCCCGGCGCACCCACGGTCGGTGAGTTCTCGGTCGCGGAGTTCGCGCTGGCGATCGGGAAGTCCACCGACGCCGGCATCAGTACGTCGGGGACGCGGTCGAGCTGTGCCACCGGCTCCCGCGGCTGTGGGCGCGGGTGATGGCCGGCGAGGTGGCGGTGTGGAAGGCCCGCCGGGTCGCCGCAGCCAGACCCGGTCGCTGTCGATGGACGCCGCCGCCTACGTCGACCAGCACCTGGCGCCGACGCTGCACCGGTGCTCGTTCGCGCAGATCGAGCGCGCCGTGGACGATGCCCGCAAGCAGTACGACCCGGCCGAGGCCGAGGCCCGCCGCATCGCAGCGGCCGAGATGCGGCACTTCGACATCCACCTGCACCAGGTCTCCTACGACGGACTGGTGCACGTCGAGGGCGACCTCGATCTGGCCGACGCGTTCGCGCTCGACGACGTGATCACCGCCCGGGCCGCGACCCTGCGACCCGGAGCTCTCGTTGGATGTGCGCCGGTCGATGGCCGCCGGCACTCCTCGGCAGCACCGACCTCCCGCAGCGGGAGGTGGTGGTCTACACCCACACCCGCCCGGACTCCTCGATGGTCGAGGTGGAGAACACCCGCACCACCGTCACCCCCGAGCAGCTCCGGACCTGGTGCCAGCAGGCCGGCACCAAGGTCACCGTCCGGCCGGTGCTCGACCTCAACGAAGAGATCACCACCGACTGCTACGAGCCGACCGATCGGCAGAAGGAGCAGGCCCGGCTGACCCATCCGACCTGCGTGTTCCCGCACTGCACCCGACCATCGCGGGGCACGGACACCGACCACATCGTCGAGTACCCCGTCGGCAGGACCACCAGCCGAAATCTGGCGCCGTTGTGTCGCCGGCACCACCGGCTCAAGACCCACACCGCCTGGACCTACGTCCGCACCGGCCCCCGGACCTTCACCTGGACCAGCCCGGCCGGCTGCACCTACGAGGTCGAGTCCGACCGACATATCCGCTGACCCACACCCCGCCGACCACGGCCGGCGGGGCATCAGTCATGTCGGTTGCCGCCAGCCTCGTGTAACACCCAGGGGTTGCGGCGACAGGTCCACATGACGACACCCGGCCTTGGGAACCGGGGGCGTGGGAACTAGAGGGAGAGTTCAGCGCGCTCATCAGGGTGCGCACGCCTTGGGAGGGGATGAACGTGGTGGGAGAACCCATCGAGACGTACTGCAAGGACGGCGTGTGGCAGAACTCGCTCGGCAGCGGTGGGCCGGTGCACGGCGCGTACCCGACCAGAGAGGCAGCCCTGGAAGCCGGCCGAGACGAGGCTCGAGTGCGAGGCGTTCAGCACGTCATCCGCGACCTCGACGGCGCCGTCGTCGAGCGAAACCGCTACCCGCGCAGGGCCGAGGAACTCCCAGGCTGACCGCGTCCTCCGCGTCGGAAACCGTGGGTCCTCATCCTGCACTGTCGTTCAGCGCAGCCACCCGAGCGCGAGGAGCGCGCCGCCCGCGACGACCGCACCGGCCAGCAGCCCCACCGCGAACGGTCGCCAGCCCGGCGCACCCGCAAGCAGGACCGCAACGAGGCCGGCGAACACCGCGGTGACCGCGAGGGCTACGTCCGCCGCTCCGAACAGCCAGATCGACGGCGAGCACCAGGCCAGCGGGCACGCCGAGCAGCCCGCCGGGGAGCTGGCCAGGCGGCGGACGATCGGGTACGTCGACACGTAGATCGCGCACGACGATCGATCATGCCCGCCTAGACGGGCTGCTCGTCCCCTTCGAGGGCGCGGGTGAGGAGTGCGACGAGCGCCTCGAGCTGGAGGTCGGCGGACGACGAGACCTCTTCGTCCGAGCCGTCGAGAGCGCGGGCGGCGAGGCCGGCCTTGCTGTCGATCAGCTCGGCGATCCGGGTGTCGATCGTCTGCGAGGCGATGATCCGCCAGGCGGTGACCGGCTCCTTCTGCCCGATCCGGTGCACCCGGTCGATGGCCTGGGTCTGCTCGGCGTCGGTCCAGGACAGCTCGGCGAGGACGACGTTCGAGGCGACCTGGAGGTTCACGCCGACGCCGGCCGCGGTGAGCGAGCAGACGATGACGGAGACCTCGGGGTCCTCCATGAACTCCTTGATGCTGCGCTCGCGGGCGGCGGAGCTCTGGTCGCCACGGATCGTGGAGTACCGCAGGCCGCGCGCCTCGAACGTCGCCTGGGCGGTGTCCATGACCTCGATGTGCTTCGCGAAGAACACGACCTTGCCGACGCTGCGGGCCAGCTGGGCGGCGTAGTCCGCGGCCAGCCCGGCCTTCGCCTTGCCGATCCGGCGCATCATGCTGAAGACGTTCTCGTCGCTGGAGGACTCCATGTCCTCGCGCTCCCACGTGGCGACCCGGCGGACCAGCTCGTGGTCGATGCCGTCGACGGTGCGGCCCGACGTACGGGTCGCGAGCGCGGTCTCGTACCGGGCGACCAGCCGCCGGGCGAGCTCCTGCTCGGCCGCGCGGATCGAGCGGCCGGCCTCGTCGTCGAGCTCGACGGGGAGGTCGGCGATCCGGCGGGCGGGGATGTCGGAGGCGACGTCGATCTTGCGGCGCCGGACGATGCCGCGGTCGACGACGCTGCGCCGGGCGGCCGGGTAGAAGCCCGGGTCGGCCGGGGTCAGCCCGGACTCCTCGAGCGAGTCGATCAGCGCGCCGAGCGGCTTCTTCTCGTCGATCCAGCCGAGGAACTCCCAGATCGCCTGGAAGTCCTCGATGTCGTTGATGAGAGGGGTACCGGTCAGCGCCATCAGCAGCGGCCGGCCCATCCGGTTGCGGATCCGGTCCGCGAGGTACAGGACGTGCTGCGAGCGCTGCGACGACTTGTTCTTGATGAAGTGCGCCTCGTCGACGACCATGCCGCGCAGCCCGTGGTTGGCGAGCCAGCCGACGTGCCGGTCGAGGATCTCGTAGTTCACCACGAAGATGTCGGCGAAGCCGTCGACGTCGCCGCCGTCGCCGTGGATCACGGTGACCGAGCGGTTCGGCGTCCAGAGCCCGACCTCGCGGGCCCAGTTCATCTTCACGACGTTGGGTACGACGACCAGCAGCGGGAACGCGTCCGCGGCCTGGGCCGCGAGCAGCGCCTGTGCGGTCTTGCCGAGGCCGGGCTCGTCGGCGAGCAGGAAGGTCCGGTGACCCTCGGCCGCGCCGGCGACCAGCTGCGCCTGGTGGTGCATCAGCTCGCGGCCGGCCGGCATCGGGACCGGGACCTTCACGGGCTCGGGGAGCGCCATGCAGGACGGGCCGTTGCTGGCGTACTCGAACGAGCGGAACAGCGGGCCGAGCAGCTCCCAGCCGGCCAGCCGGCGGGCCTTGCCGCTGCCGGGCTGCACGGCGTTGAAGTCGGGCACGAGGAACGGGTTGGAGAGCTGCCGCTGGACGACCGACTGGGGTACGACGCGGCGGGTGGGAGCCGTGGTCGCGGCGACGGTCTCGTCCGGCTCGGGCTCCTCCTCCTCGGGCAGCTCGACGCCGCCCGCCTCGAGCATCCGGCGGCGCAGGTCGCGGGCCGAGTCGGACACCTCGGCGTCCTCGGCCAGGAGCATCAGCAGCGAGGTGTCGCGCGCGGCGGTCTTGGCGAGGATCGTCGCGATCCCGTCGAGCCGCTTGAGCTGCTCGGCGCGCTGGGCCTCGGTGCTGTTGGTGTCCGCCTTGAGGTTGGCCCGCTCCTCGCGGACCAGCAGGGCGACGACCTGGTACTTGGTGCGCGTCGACGGCGAGACCGCGCCGCGTTGCACGGCGGTCTCCACCTCGCGCACGGCGCGAGCGAGCACCGGGATGATGCCCTCGTTGTCGAGCGGGCGTCCGCGGCGCTGGTTGTTCCGCGTCGAGGTACGGCGACCCGCCTGTTGGCGCTGGCCCTGTCGAGCCAAGACTCCTCCTTGGAGTGCCCGGTCTGAACGTGTGCGTGGATGTCACTCGGACACGACCCGGGCGGCCGTTTCCGTGACGAGACAGCGCCGACGCGGGGCAGAGCGCCCACGGACGGCGAAAGTGCTGAGAACAGCATAGCGCGCGGCACCGTTGCCCGGCGATCCCGGGCGGCGTACCGTCGTCGGACGAGGTCGAACCGAGGAGGCGGGACATGGACGTACGTCGTCTGGTGCACCGGACCGCCTGGACGCGGGGACGTGTCGCGCACGGCGCCAGACGCCGCTGACGCCCCGCCCGCCACCCAGCCCATCTCGACCCAGGACGACCATGGAACCCGACACCGTCATCGTGAACGGCCTGCCCCGCCCGCTCGCCACGGACCCGCACACCACCGCGCTCGACTGGCTGCGCGACCAGGGCCTGACCGGCGCCAAGGAGGGCTGCGCCGAGGGTGAGTGCGGCGCCTGCTCGGTGCTCGTCGCCCGCCCCGGCCTCGACACCCCGACCGAGTGGACCGCGCTGAACGCCTGCCTGCTGCCGGCGGCCGCGCTCGACGGCCAGGAGGTCGTCACCGCCGAGGGCCTCGGCTCCCCGGACGCGCTGCACCCCGTCCAGCACGAGATGGCGGTCCGCGGCGGCTCGCAGTGCGGCTACTGCACGCCGGGGTTCGTCTGCAGCATGGCCGCGGAGTACTACCGCGCGGACCGGGTGCCGCTCGACGGCCGCGCCGACCACGAGCACGGACCGAACGGGTTCGACCTGCACGCACTCAGCGGCAACCTGTGCCGGTGCACCGGCTACCGGCCGATCCGCGACGCCGCGTTCGCGCTCGGCCACCCCGACCTCGACGACTCGTTCGCGGCCCGCCGCCACGAGCCGCCCCCGCCGCCCCGGCCGAGCACCCGCGACGGCTTCGTCCGCCCCGCCGACCTCGCCCAGGCGCTCCGCGTGCTCGCCGACGAGCCCGAGGCGCTGGTCGTCGCCGGCTGCACCGACACCGGCGTCGAGGCCAACCTCCGCGGCGCCCGGCCGGGCCTGGTCGTGGCCGTCGACCGGCTCGACGAGCTCCGCGAGCTCCGGACCACGCCGGACCACCTCCACATCGGCGCCGCGCTCAGCCTCACCGAGATCGAGCGCCGGATCGCCGGGACGGTGCCGCTGCTCGACCAGACGTTCCCGCAGTTCGCCTCCCGGCCGATCCGCAACGCCGCGACCATCGGCGGCAACCTCGCCACCGCCTCCCCGATCGGCGACCTCGCGCCCGCACTGCTCGCGCTCGACGCGACCGTCGTGCTGACCTCGCTCGACGGCGACCGCGAGGTCGCCGCTGGCCGACTACTTCACCGGCTACCGGCAGACCGTCCGGCGCCCCGGCGAGCTGATCCGGGCGGTGCGGGTCCCGCTGCCGGTCGCCCGGGTGGCGGCCTTCCACAAGATCGCCAAGCGCCGCTTCGACGACATCTCCAGCGTCGCGGTCGGGTTCGCGCTCGACATCGACGCCGGCGTCGTACGACGGGCCGCGATCGGTCTCGGCGGCGTCGCCGCCACGCCCGATCCGAGCCACCGCGACCGAGGCCGCGCTGGTCGGGCAGCCGTGGACCGAGGAGACGGTGCGCGCGGCCGCCGCCGTGCTGGCCGGCGAGGGCACGCCGCATGGACGACCACCGGGCCAGCGCCGCGTACCGCACCGCGATGCTCGGGCAGGCGCTGCTCCGGCTGCACGCGGAGCAGCAGGAGGTGTCGGCATGAGCGTCGGACGACCCCTGCCGCACGAGAGCGCGGCCCAGCACGTCACCGGCACCGCGCTGTTCACCGACGACCTGGTCGGCCGCACCCGCGACGTCCTGCACGCGCACCCGGTCCAGGCACCGCACGCGCACGCCCGGATCACCCGGCTCGACCCGGCGCCGGCGTACGCCGTGCCGGGCGTGGTGCGGGTGCTCACCGGCGCCGACGTGCCCGGCGTCAACGACGCGGGCGTGAAGCACGACGAGCCGCTGTTCCCCGACGAGGTGATGTTCCACGGCCACGCGGTCTGCTGGGTGCTCGGCGAGACCCTGGAGGCGGCCCGGCTCGGCGCGGCCGCGGTCGAGGTCGACTACGAGCCGCTGCCCGCGATCGTCTCCCTGCGCGACGCGATCGACGCCGGCTCGTTCCAGGGCATGCCGCTGCACCTCGAGCGCGGCGACGTGGACGCCGGCATCCTCGAGGCCGCGCACGTCTTCGAGGGCGAGGTCGAGATGGCCGGCCAGGAGCACTTCTACCTCGAGACCCACGCCTCGCTCGCGCACGTCGACGAGTCCGGCCAGGTGTTCGTGCAGTGCAGCACCCAGCACCCCACCGAGACCCAGGAGATCGTGGCGCACGTCCTCGGGCGGCGCAGCCACGACGTGACCGTGCAGTGCCTCCGGATGGGCGGCGGCTTCGGCGGCAAGGAGATGCAGCCGCACGGCTTCGCCGCGGTCGCGGCGCTCGGCGCGACGCTGACCGGCCGCCCGGTGCGGCTCCGGCTGACCCGCGCGCAGGACGTCACGATGACCGGCAAGCGGCACGGCTTCCACGCCACCTGGCGGGTCGGCTTCGACGCCGACGGCCGGCTGCTCGCGCTCGACACGACCCTGACCTCGGACGGCGGCTGGAGCCTCGACCTGTCCGAGCCGGTGCTCTCCCGGGCGCTGTGCCACGTCGACAACGCGTACTGGATCCCGAACGTGCGCGCCGACGGCCGGGTCGCGCAGACCAACAAGACGTCGCAGACGGCGTTCCGCGGCTTCGGCGGACCGCAGGGGATGCTGGTGATCGAGGACATCCTCGGCCGCTGCGCGCCGCTGCTCGGCATCGCGCCCGACGAGCTGCGGCGGCGCAACTTCTACGCCGACGGCCAGGCCACGCCGTACGGCCAGCCGGTGCGGCACCCCGAGCGCGTCGACCGGGCCTGGCAGCAGGTGCTCGACTCGGGCGACTTCTCCCGTCGTACGACCGAGATCGCGGCGTTCAACGACGCCCACCCGCACCGCAAGCGCGGCCTGGCGATCACCCCGGTGAAGTTCGGGATCTCGTTCAACTTCACGTCGTTCAACCAGGCCGGCGCGCTCGTGCACGTCTACAAGGACGGCTCGGTGCTGATCAACCACGGCGGCACCGAGATGGGCCAGGGGCTGCACACGAAGATGCTCCAGGTCGCCGCGACCGCGCTCGGGCTGCCGCTCGAGAAGGTCCGGCTGGCGCCGACCCGCACCGACAAGGTCCCGAACACCTCGGCCACCGCCGCCAGCTCCGGCGCCGACCTGAACGGCGCGGCGGTCAAGAACGCCTGCGAGCAGATCCTCGCCCGGATGGAGGGCGTCCCCGGCGAGACCTGGGAGGACCGGGTCCGCCAGGCCTACCTCGACCGGATCCAGCTGTCGGCCGCGGGCTACTACCGCACCGAGGGGCTGCACTGGGACCTCGGCGCGATGCGCGGCAGCCCGTTCAAGTACTTCGCGTACGGCGTCGCCGCGAGCGAGGTCGAGGTCGACGGCTTCACCGGGGCGTACGTCGTCCGCCGGGTCGACATCGTCCACGACGTCGGCGACAGCCTCTCCCCGCTCGTCGACCTCGGGCAGATCGAGGGCGGCTTCGTGCAGGGCGTCGGCTGGCTGACCCTGGAGGACCTGCGCTGGGACGAGGAGGACGGCCGGCTCGCGACCCAGTCCGCCAGCACCTACAAGCTGCCGAGCTTCTCCGAGATGCCGGAGGTGTTCAACGTCGCGCTGCTCGAGGACGCCACCGAGACCGGCGCGGTGCACGGCTCGAAGGCGGTCGGCGAGCCGCCGCTGATGCTGGCGTTCTCGGTGCGCGAGGCGCTGCGCCAGGCCGCCGCCGCGTTCGGGCCGCCGGGCACCAGCCTGGAGCTGGCCTCCCCCGCCACGCCCGAGGCGGTCTTCTGGGCCGTGGAACGTGCCCGCGAGAGGAGCCTGTCGTGGACTGGCTGAGCGCGGTCGCCCGGCTCCGGGACACGCGCACGCCCGGCGTGCTGGTCACGGTCGCGTCGGTCCGCGGGCACGTCCCGCGCGACGCCGGCGCCAAGATGGTGGTCTCCGCGGACGCGACGTGGGGCACGGTCGGCGGCGGCAACCTCGAGGAGGTCGCGATCGAGCGGGCCCGCGCGCTCGGCGCCGAGCCCGAGCTGGTCACCGTGACCCTGTCGGACAAGGCGCCCTACGAGTACGGCGTGCAGTGCTGCGGCGGCGAGGTCACCCTGCTGCTGGAGCCGCTGCCGGTGGTGCCGGCGGTCGCGGTGTTCGGGATCGGCCACGTCGGCCTGGAGCTGGCCCGGATCCTCGCCCGCCACGACCTGGACCTGCACCTCGTCGACTCCCGCGCCGACCAGCTCACCGACGAGCGGCTGGCCCCGGTGCTCGCCGACCCGGTCGCGCGGGTGCACGTGCACGACGTACCCGTGCTGCCCGAGCTGGTCCTGGCCGAGCTGCCGGCCGGCACGCACGTGCTGGTGATGACCCACGACCACGCCGAGGACGCCGCGCTCTGCGACGCCGCGCTGCGGACGCCGGCGCTCGGCTCGATCGGGCTGATCGGCTCGGCCGCGAAGTGGGCCCGCTTCGAGCGCAAGCTGCGCGACGAGGGGCACTCCGCCGAGGACGTCGCGCGGATCACCACCCCGATCGGGCTGGACGGGCATCGACGGCAAGGAGCCGGCCGTGATCGCGGTCAGCGTGGCCGCCGCGCTGCTGCGCGAGGTCAGCGGTCGGTCAGCGACTCCAGCGCCACCACGATCGCCAGCACCAGACCGACGTCCTCACCGGGGCTGACCTCGACGCCGTAGGAGTCCCGGACCCGGAACCACTTCTTCGAGACGTGCGCGACGGTGTCGCCGTCCCGCTCGATCTCGTACTCGTGGTCGACGATGTTGCCGTGCGCCTTCATGTCGGCGCCGCCCTCGACGTCGATGGCGAACCGGTCCCGGATCCCGACCAGCGCCTTGTGCACGGTCGCGACCGTGTCACCGCCGCGCTCGATCGCGATCTTGTCGCGGACGCTGAGCTTCTTCTCCTGGATCTTGGCGACCTCGTTGCCGGCGAGGTCCTCCAGCACGAACGTGTCCCGCACCCGCAGCGCCTTGCCGTTCACCTTGAAGGCCTTCTCGCCGCCCTCGTCCTCGATCCAGAAGTCGTCGCCGATCGAGGCGAGCTTCTCCCGCATCTGGAACCGGCGTACCGGTGTGTCGTCGTCGTGTCGTCCTCGTAGGAGTCCCATGCGATTCACCCTGACGTACCGACGCGGCCGCTGGCCTCACTCGGACTGGGTGAAGTGCGGCGACCGCGGGACGCGCGACAATCAGTTGTGACGACCGGAGCCCCGCGCCGCAGCCTGTGGCTGCTGTGGGCCTGGATCGCGCTCTGCGCGGTGCTGGCCGCGACCGCGTTCTACGTCGCGTCCGGTCAGCCGCCGGCGGAGGAGTCGGACGCCTGGCCCTACTTCGCGGTGTTCGCCCTGGTCTTC
Source organism: uncultured Actinomycetota bacterium (assembly GCA_963716655.1). Taxonomy (GTDB): domain Bacteria; phylum Actinomycetota; class Actinomycetes; order Propionibacteriales; family Nocardioidaceae; genus Nocardioides. Next base: position 108,233 of record CAVQTV010000005.1, read on the forward strand.
GGCGACGCCGTGATCGCGGTCCTGCCCGGCGAGACGACGCTCAACACCGCGTCGACGCTGGCCGCCCAGGGCGTCCTGGAGCTCGGGTGGGTGATGCTCGCCGGCGCGGTCGGCGCAGTCCTGGGCGACTCCGCGCTGTACTGGATCGCACGGTCCTTCCGCCCGCGGGTCCAGCCGCGGCTCGACGCGGCGCTGAAGAACCCGAAGGTCGCGACCGCGCGGGACATCATCGGCTCGACGGCCACCGAGCTGCTCGTGTTCGGTCGCTACGTGCCCGGCATGCGGTTCGTGGTCAACGCCAGCCTCGGGCTGGCTCAGCACCCCTACCGGGACTTCGTACGCTGGTCCGCGCTCGGCGGCACGCTCTGGTCGGTCTACAACTGCTCGCTCGCCTACCTCGTCGGCACTGCCCTGGTCGGTGCGCCGGTGGCGTCGATCGTGGTGTCCGCGCTCGCGTCCACGGTCCTGGTGGCGGTCGTCTTCTTCGTCATCGCTCGCCAGTACCGCCGCGAGCACGCCGCGGTCTGACCGGTCAGGGGCTGTCGATCAGCGCGCACTGGCCGGTCCGGACGCTGCACCGGCCCATCCGGCCGACGCTGCTGCCGCTCGCGGTCGTCGTCATCGTGCCGACCAGGTGCTCGTCGTCCTCCCAGGACAGGCCGGTACAAGAAGACATAGCCCTCGGGCCATTCCAGCGGCACCCGCCGGGTCCCGTCGACGGGGCCGACCTCGACCGTCGTCTTCGGTTCGACCTCGCTCCAGTCGTTCCAGCAGTACAGCCATCCACTGGCCACCCGGACTGACCTCGAGGCTGTCGAGCGCAGGGAGGTCGCCGGTCCGGCTGAGCTCGCCGGCCTCGGAGATCTCGGCGAGGTACTTCTCGCTCTCGTCGCCGGACATGACGACCAGGCCGGCCGGGGTGTTGTCGAGGATGACCTGCCCCGGCGCGGTCTCGTTCAGGTCGACGGTCCCGTTGCCGGCCAGCGGCAGCCACAGCGTCGAGGTCTCCGTGCTCTGGAGGATCACCTTCCCGTCGTCCGTGACCGCCTGGATGCTCAGCGGTTCCGAGGGATCGCCGAGATCGACGGGCAGGGAACCAAGCCACTCGCCGCTGGTGGTGTCGATGAGGGTCACGACATCCCCGTCCTCCGTGCCGAGCGCGGCGAGGTAGGCCCCGCCCGGCGACAGCACCGGCGTCGTCGAGCCGAGCCTCGGGTCGTCCGGGTTCGGCTCGGTCCCCTGGCCCCACCGCCAGGCTCCGTCGCCGTCCTGCGCGAGCCAGGTGTCGCCGCTGCTCTCCACGTACAGCCAGAACCCGGGCACCCGCTCACCGCCGACGTACATCCGGGCGTTGAGCACGTAGGGCGGCCATCGTCGCGTCGGTCCGGACCGGCACCGGCGGGGCCGGCTCGGGCGCCTCGCCGTCCCGGTCGCTCACCACGACGGCGAGCAGCCCGGCGACGACCAGCACTGCTGCGGCGGCGGCCAGCAGCGGCCAGTGCCGCTGGGTCCGCGACGGCTGGTCGGACAGCTCCGGCAGGGCCGGGACGTGCAGCCCGCCGGCGACCTCGTGCAGCTCGCGGCTCAGGGTCTCCTCGATGTCGAGCATGTCAGCCCTCCCTCCCGTCGGTGTCGAGCGCGGCGCGCAACGCCTTGAGCGCGTGGTGCGCGGTGGACTTCACGTTGCCCGTCGAGCAGCCGAGAACGTCCGCGATCTCCTGCTCGCTCAGGTCCTCGTAGTAGCGGAGGACGACCACCGCGCGCTGTCGGGGCGGCAGTGATCTCACGTGTGGCCAGAGCACCATCCGGTCCTCGGGCCCGCTGCCGGGTGCGACCACGCGCTCAGGTGGCGCGTCCGTCAGCAGCTCGGCCCGTCTCGCCTTGGGACGCCGGTGCGACAGGTACGTGTTGGTGAGCGTCCGGCGCAGGTACGCCGTCGGCGAGTCCGTGCGCATCACCCGCGACCAGGAGCGGTACGCCTTCAGCAGCGTCTGCTGGGCGAGGTCCTCCGCGTCGGCATGGTTCGCGGTCAGCAGGTAGGCGTAGCGGTACAGCGACGGCCACGCGCCGGCGGCGTACTCCTCGAACGTCGGCGCGCTCGCGCTGCTCGTCACGCTGTTCATACTCCACTGACTCCCGAAGTCGGCGGGAGGTTGCGTCGGTCAGCGGTCGATCATTCGGTCCATCTGCTCGGGGTAGCGCGGGCCCTCCACCTCGATCTGCTCGGCCGCGGCGTCGATCTCCTGGAGGTCGGCCGCGGTCAGCGTGAGCTCCGCGGCGCCCAGGTTCTCCTCGAGCCGCTCCAGCCTGCGGGTGCCGGGGATCGGCACGATCCAGGGCCGCTGCGCGAGCAGCCAGGCGAGCGCGACCTGCGCCCGGGTGGCGCCCTTGTCCTCCGCGATCCGGGCGAGCAGGTCCACCATCGCCTGGTTCGCGGCGAGCGCGTCGGCCGAGAACCGCGGGATGCTGGCGCGGATGTCGTCGTCGCCGAAGGTCGTCGTCGGGTCGATGGCGCCGGTGAGGAAGCCCGCGGCCGAGCGGGCTGAACGGCACGAAGCCGATGCCCAGCTCCTCCAGCACCGACAGGATCTGCTCCTCCGGCTCGCGCCACCACAGCGAGTACTCGCTCTGCAGCGCGGTGACGGGCTGTACGGCGTGGGCGCGGCGGATGTTCGCGACGCCGGCCTCGGAGAGCCCGAAGTGGCCGACCTTGCCCGGCCTCGATCAGCTCCTTGACCGCCCCCGCGACGTCCTCCATCGGCACGTCGGGGTCGACCCGGTGCTGGTAGAAGAGGTCGATCCGGTCCGTGCGGAGGCGGCCCAGAGCGCCGTCGGCCACCCGCCGGATCGTCTCGGGCCGGCTGGACAGCCCGTGCTGAGGTGCCGTCCGGCCCGATGTCGAAGCCGAACTTGGTCGCGATCACCACCCGGTCGCGCACCGGCGCCAGCGCCTCGCCGACCAGCTCCTCGTTGTCGAACGGGCCGTAGACCTCGGCGGTGTCGAAGAACGTCACGCCGCGCTCGACCGCGGCGCGGACCACACCGACCATCTCGGCCCGGTCGGGACGCGGCCCGTAGCTGGCGCTCATGCCCATGCAGCCGAGTCCGAGTGCCGAGACCTCGAGGCCCTGTCCGAGTGTGCGCGTTTCCATCGAGCCGACGTTATCGGAGGTGCGATCATGACCGCGCCCACAACCACGGAGGATGGAGTGGCGGACGCACCCGAGTTCCCCGGCTCGGGCCGGCGTGCTCAGCGAGTACCGGGCCCCGGCGAACCCGGGTTGGATGCGCTGATCGCACCCAGCCGCTCGAGGTCGGCGCGCAGCGCGGGCACCCGGTCGCGGTGCGCCGGGGTCAGCGCGTAGGTCGCGATCTCCATCAAGCGGGCGAACTTGATGATCCGGTACCGCTGCACGATGCGGGTCCCGGCCGGGTCGGGATGGAACTCGAAGGACCAGTCGGTCGAGTCGGCAGGCACTCCCCCGCTGGTCCGGTAGCCGAAGCGGCGGCCGGGCTCGATGTCGGTGATCGTGCAGACCCGGGACCAGCCGAAGCTCTTGACCTTGTTGGTGCCGCGGAACCTGGCGCCGAGTGCCGGGCCGGTCGCTCCGTCGAGCCACTCGGCCCCGTGGCACTCGTGGCTCCACTCGCCGATCCGGGTGACGTCGGCGACCACGGCGTACATCTGCTCGGGCGTCGCGGCGACGACGACCTCCACCTCCCCGGCGTGCGGGACGCTCCAGCGGGTCATCGCCAGGCCGGGGCGAGGTCGAGCGACAGCGACGGCACCCGCTCGGCCGGCGTACCGTCCCAGAGCAGGGCGCGCTTGCGGCGGTACTTCCCGCCGAGCAGCTTGATGATCACGAACCGCGGGACCGGCGGGACCAGCTCCACCACGAGCGCGCGGCTCTCGTCGTCGAGGTTGTCCAGCACGTAGTGGCCCTCCTCGGCGAGGTAGAGCACGCCCTTGGGCTTCACGTTGATCTCCTGGTTCCAGTCGTCCCACTCCTGCTGGGACACGCAGCCGGACACGACCGGCATCATCACGACCTCCTCGCGCTCCAGGTGCGGCAGGAGTACGTCGTCGAGGGCGGCCAGCGCGGCCAGCAGCCGCTCCCGCGCACCGACGTCCTCGCGGAACGCGCGGGCGGCGGCCTCGAGGTCGCCGATCGCCGGGTCGATCCGCTGGTGGTCGGCGTCCATGTCCTCGACCAGCTCGCGGGTGCTCGGGTCGTTGCGAAGCACCATCGGGTAGAGGCCGATGTCCTCGCCGTGGTGGTGGACGTGCAGCGCGTGCATCATCCACAGCACGTGGTCGGCCAGGCCGACGCGGCGGGCATCGGTGAGGAGACCGGGGTCGTCGAGCACCATCCGGGTGCGGACCAGGTCGCGGCGCAGCGCCGAGTGGATGATCCCCATCATCCGGGTGTCACAGGGCTCGGTGGTCATGACTTCTCCTTCGGGAGCAGCTGGTCGATCCGGTCGGCCAGCCAGCGGCGGTACTTCTCGGGGCTCCAGCCGGCCGTGCCGGTCAGCTGGAGGTAGACCTCTGCGCTCCCGAGCGCCCAGATGCCGTCGACGACGTCCTGCGGCGCCCGGCGGCCGAGGACCATCCGGGTGCCGAGCGCGTACTGCTCGCGCTGCGTCGCGTCGTACTCGTGCCACCGCTCGGCGAGAGCGGCGTCGGCGGTGGCCGCGTGGGCCAGCGTCCGGTTCAGCTCGGCGATCCGCTGGTTCGACGCGGTGATCAGCTGGGCGACGGCGGCCACGCGCTCGGCACGGCTCCCCTCGCCCAGCGCCTGGAACTCGGGCCGGTCGGCGAGCGGCACCGGCTCGTCGTCACCGACGATCCCGATGTCGATCACCTCCAGCAGCAGCTCGCCCTTGTTACCCGCCGTTGCATAAACGGTCTCGACGGACACCTTCGCCAGCCTGGCGATGTCGCGCATGCCGGTCGCCCAGCCACGCGTCGCGAACAGCTCCGCCGCCGCCTCGTACACGGCGGCCCGGGTGTCCTCGGCCGTGGCGCGTCGCCGTGACGAGTCGTAGGTACGGCGCGTGGTGGTGGTGGGCATTGATCGAGTTTGGAACATTTCTGTATTCAATACAAGGCTGTTCTAGTCAAACTCTGTGGAGACCTGCACAGAACCTTCACGAGTCGTCCCCGAATCCCGACCGGTTCCGCTCCTAGGCTCGGGCCATGCCAGCCACAGATCCTCGTCGTCGAGGACGAGCCGATCATCAACCAGGCGGTCACCGACCGGCTGCGCGGTGAGGGGTACGACGTCGTCCAGGCCTGGGACGGGCCGGGCGCGGTCGCGCAGTTCACCGACACCGCGCCGGACCTGGTCGTCCTGGACGTGATGCTCCCCGGGTTCGACGGGCACGAGGTGTGCCGGCGGATCCAGGCCGAGCGGCCGGTCCCGGTGCTGATGCTGACCGCGCGCGACGACGAGGCGGACATCCTGGTCGGGCTCGGCGTCGGCGCGGACGACTACCTCACCAAGCCGTTCCGGATGCGGGAGCTGGTGGCCCGGATCGGCGCGCTGCTGCGCCGGGTCGAGCGCGCCGCCGAGCTGGCCGCCGGCCCCGTCGCCGACCTCGGCGACCTGCGGGTCGACCCGGCTGCGCGCCGGGTGTGGGTCGCCGACGCGGAGGTGCACCTGACGCCGACCGAGTTCGACCTGCTGGCCTGCCTGGCGGGCAGCCCGGGCGTCGTACTGACCCGGGAGCACCTGTACACCGAGGTCTGGGGCTGGCCGGGTGCGTCCGGCACCCGCACCGTCGACAGCCACGTGAAGGCGCTGCGCGCCAAGATCGGTGCGGACCGGGTGCGCACGGTGCACGGCGTCGGCTACGCGCTCGAGCCCCAGGCGGCGGCGTGAGCAGCCCACTGCTCGACCAGGTCACCTCGGTCAAGGTGAAGCTCGGGCTGCTCGTCGCCGCCAGCGTCACCGTGGCCGCGGTCGTCGCGACGATCGGCGCCGCCGGCGGCGTGCCGTTCTGGCTCAGCCTCCCGGTCACCGTCGCCCTGGCGCTCGGCGTCACCCAGCTGCTGGCCGTCGGCATGACCTCACCGCTGCGTGAGATGACGTCGGCAGCCCGGCGGATGGCCCGCGGCGACTACACCGGCCGGGTCACCGCGACCTCGAACGACGAGGTGGGCGAGCTGGCCCGGGCCTTCAACAGCATGGCCGAGGACCTGGGCGCGGTCGACCGGCAGCGCCGCGAGCTGGTGGCGAACGTCAGCCACGAGATCCGTACTCCCCTGGCCGCCCTCTGCGCCGTGCTCGAGAACCTCGCCGACGGCGTCGCCGAGCCGGACCCCGTCGCCCTGCGCTCGGCGCTCGGCCAGGCCGAGCGGCTGTCCGCGCTGGCCACCGACCTGCTCGACCTGGCCCGGGTGGACGCCGGCCAGACGCGACTGTCGACCACCGACGTGCCCGTCATGGAGCTGCTCGACGGAGCCGTGGCCGAGGCCCGGGTGACCGGCCGCGAGGTCGGGTACGTCGTCCTCGACGACACCGGAGACGTTGACGGCGACCGCCGACCCGGCGCGCCTGCACCAGCTGGTCGCCAACCTGCTCGACAACGCGTCGCGGCACAGCCCCGCGGGCGGCGTCGTCCGGATCACCGCGGCGGAGACCGCCACCGGCTGGCGGCTCGAGGTCGCCGACGACGGTCCCGGAATCCCCGCCGTTGACAGGGATCGCGTCTTCGAACGCTTCGGGACGCTGACCGAGACCGAGGGCGGCGGTGGCACCGGACTCGGCCTCGCCATCGCCCGCTGGGTGACCGACCTGCACGGCGGCACCATCCACTTCGTCGACCCCGAGCCGCCGAGCACCGGCGCCCGCGTCCGGGTCGACCTCCCCACGACCATCCAGGAGCCCGTCATGACGAACCCCAGCCCCCGTCGTACCCGCGACGCCGCCGCCTCCGCCCCCGGTGAACCGGGTGCCCGAGCCGGCGCTGGACACGATGTTCGGCAGGTTCTGGCCGGACGCCGGCGTGCCCGGCAACGTGCGCGCCGTCCTGGCCTGCCTCGGCGTCGGCCTGCTGGCCGCGATCGTGCTGCCGTTCCGGGACCTCGGGATCGGCACCTTCCTCGTGCTGCTGGCCGCCGGCGGCGTGGTCCTCGCGCTTCAGCGTCAACCGCCGCGTCGCCGTTCACCCTCGCCTGCGCCGCGCTGTGCCTGCTGCTGGCGGCGACCGTGTTCGTGCGCGACGCGGAGTGGATCGTGGTGCTGTGCCTGCTGGCCGGCAGCGCGGTCTGCATGGCCGGCGCTCGTCAACGGCCGCACCCTGCCGGCCTTCGTGCTGGCCGGCGTCGCCTGGCCGCTCGCCGCGCTGCGCGGGCTGCCCTGGCTGGGTCGCTCGCTGCGTGGCGTCACCGGAATGGGCACGAGCGCGGCGGCGCTGCGCACGATCGTGTTGTCGCTGCTCGGCGTGGTCGTCTTCGGGCTGCTGTTCGCCTCCGCGGACGCGATCTTCGCCGAGTGGGTGGGCGCGCTGGTCCCGGACCTGGAGCTCGACGACTTCGTGCTGCGCGGGTTCATCACGGTCGCGGTCGGCGGCGTCGTGCTGGCGGCGACGTACCTCGCCCTGAACCCGCCGAACGTCGAGCCGGGCGTCCGGCCCGGTGCGTCCGGTCGCGCACCGCTACGAGTGGCTGGCGCCGGTGCTGCTGATCGACGCCGTGTTCCTGGTGTTCCTCGCCGCCCAGGCCTCGGTCATCTTCGGCGGCCACGAGTACGTCGAGAGCACCACCGGTCTCACCTACGCCGACTACGTGCACCAGGGCTTCGGCCAGCTCACCGTGGCCACCGCGCTGACGCTGCTCGTCGTGTGGGCCGCCGCCCGCAAGGCGCCGCGCGACCACCCCGGCCGACCTGACCTGGCTGCGCGGGTCACTCGGCCTGCTCTGCCTGCTGACCCTGGTCGTCGTCGCCTCCGCGCTGTACCGGATGCACGTCTACCAGGAGGCGTACGGCTTCACCCAGCTCCGGCTGCTGGTCGACGTCTTCGAGGCCTGGCTGGGCCTGGTGGTGCTCGGCGTGATGGCCGCGGGCGTGAAGCTGCAGCGCCGGCTGGCTGCCGCGCGCCGCGCTGCTCAGCGGCGCCGGATCCCTGCTGCTGCTGGCCGCGATCAACCCGGACGCCTGGGTCGCGCAGCGCAACATCGACCGGTACGAGGAGACCGGCAAGGTCGACTGGTACTTCCTGCAGCAGCTCTCCGACGACGCGGTACCGGTCCTCGCCACGCTGCCGGACGACGTCGTCGAGTGCGCGCTGATCGGGCACAGACCGAGCGACGACGACTGGCTGGAGTGGAACCTCGGCCGACACCGCGCCCAGCCCCTGCTCGATGAGCATCTCGACGACTGGCAGTACGGCAGGGCGCCGTGCGAGGCCGCCAGCTGAGTCCCCTTGCGGCCCGCGGTCCAGGTCGGCAGCATGGCTACATGCGCGCTCGGAGAGCGCAGCCGTTCATCTCGGTCTCGGCTCTGGTGTTCAGTCTCGCGCTGCTCGGTACCGTCGGAAGCCCCGGCGCAGACGCGGTCGCGCCGGGGACCTGTGAGCCGCAGGTCGTCGTACTGCCGGGTCTGACCTCGACCAGCCAGAGCTGGGTCGCCGCGATCAGTGACAGCGGACTGGTCGTCGGAACGTCGTCGGCGGAGGACGCACCGTCGACCGCGGTCGTGTGGACCGACTCCGACCACGTCATCGACACCGGCGTCGGCGGCGTCGTCCTCAACAATGGGAACCGCGTCTCCGCCACGGCTGTCGACGTCAACGAGTCGGGACTGGTCGCGATCAACCGCATGACGTTCAACCCCCGCGGTCGCATCGTCGCCCAGGACGCCGTCCTGTGGAGCGAGCAGGACGGGACCACGGTTCTGCCTGCGCCGACTGTCCGACCCTTTGCGTCCCTGACCGCGATCAACGACGAGGGCGACGTGGTGGGAACGGTCGGAGGCCGCGGGTACGGGAACATCTCGGTGATCTGGAGCGATGGCAACCGGTCGAGGCTGCCTACCCCGGCCCGGCTCGAGACGTACCCGGAGGGCATCAACAACGAGGGACTCGTGGTCGGATCGTTCTACGACCAGAGACCCGGCTCCACCACCCCGTACGGCGGGTGGGTGTGGCAGCTCGGCGGCGAGAGCGGGCGGCTCGCTCCTCCCGACGGCCGAGGCTCGGCTGGCGCGTCGGACGTCGACAACCATGGCCGCATCGTCGGCGGCCAGCACTTCGGGCCAGGGGACGGCGTCCGGACCGTTCTCTGGCGCGGCCCTGACGCAGGTCCGCGCCGGGTGGTGCCGCTGCGGCCACAGGACCTGCACGACAGCGGCTACTTCGCGGCCAGCGAACCGGGGTTCCGCGGCTTCGGCGCGAGCGCGTACGTCGCGCGTCTCCGCGATGGTGGCGATCGGGCGGAGCTCCCGAACCCTCCCGACGCCGGCGGCACCATCGAGTGGAACAACGTGCTGGCCGTGGCGGTCGGACGCGGCCCGTCGGCGTTCGCACCCCAGGGCGGCGTCACCATCGGCGGCTATGCCGAGGACTACGAGTCGACGAGCCAGGCGATCCTGTGGACCTGCGCCCAGACGCTCCTGTGAACTAGCCGGCAGCGGCTGCGTCGACCGGATCCTCGGCCGGACCGTTGCCCGCGTCGGCGTAGGCCCGCGACAACCGGCGGTACGGCGCGCTGCGCAGCGCGAGCACCGTGACGACGATGCCGACGATGCCGATGACCACGAAGACCAGCGCCAGCCCGCGATCGGCGCCGGTGCCGAACCACGGCCCCATGTTCTCGGCGCCCCAGCCGTCGGTCATGAACGGGATGACCAGGAACTGGGCGATCGGGCCGATCAGGAACGCGGTCAGCGGCGAGGCCGCCTGCTCGAGGCTCTGGGCGAAGCCGAACACCCGGCCCTGTCGCTCGAACGGCACGACCTTCTGGAGCACCGTCTGCTCGGCCGCCTCCGCGAACGGCATCACCAGCATGACGATGGCCATGCCGACGGCCAGCATCAGGATGGAGCTCCGCAGCGGGAACAGCAGGGTCATCGTCCACATCACGAGGTTGACCAGCAGCAGGGTCCGGACCGGGTTGCTGCCGAGGCCGACCCTCGCGACCACCAGGCCGCCGACGATCACGAACGCACTGAGCACGCCCCAGAGCAGGCCCCAGACCTGCACCGACACCAGCGACAGCCCGTAGGCGTCCATCAGCGCCATCCAGCCGCCGGCCAGGAAGTTGTTGAAGCACGAGAACGCGATCAGCGCGACCAGACCCGGGACGCCCTGAACCAGCCGGAACGTGCCGCGCAGGTCGACCCCGGCACCCTCCTCACCGCGCTCCAGCCGCACCGGCTGCGTCTCGGTGATCTGCACCGAGGCGAGGTGCACCAGCGCGAGCGCCAGGACGCCGAGGGCCAGCAGCAGCACGTAGAACATGTCGCCGGCGGCGACCAGCAGTCCGCTGATCACGGAGGTGACCAGGAACGACACCCCCATGGTCGTGCCGACGAGCCCGTTCGCCTTGTCGCGACGGTCCTCAGGGATGAGCAGGGTCACCAGGGTCGGCATCGCGATGGAGCGCAGGTTGCCGGTCACGACGCCGACCATCAGCAGCACGACGAAGACCCAGAGCCGCACGCTGCCGGGATCCTGGAACGTCGCCTCCGGGGTCAGCAGGTAGATCGCCAGGCAGCCGCCGTACACCACCAGCGAGAAGGCGGCCGACGCCTGCATCACGGTCTTCTTGCGGTGGTGGTCGACCAGGCTGCCGAACCAGATGCCGGTGGCCGCGATGGACACCAGGAAGATCCCGGCGATCAGCCCGGTGGCGAACACCGACTCGGTCTCGAGGTACACCCAGAACGTCACGGCGAACCACACCGTGTAGTTGATGACCGAGACCAGCAGCACGCTCAGCAGCACGTGCAGGAACGTGCGCTGGGTGCCGGTGCGCAGGTCGAGCGCGGGCGAGTTCTCAGTCATGGTCCCATCCTGCTTGTTCGAGCGGGCTTGAAGTCAACGACCGGGCTCGACGAGGGAACTCATCGGCCGACTGTCAGGCTGTCTCGAAACCCCCGCCGCACGTTGGCTAACAGCGACCTGCGGGTCGTGGGTGGTTGCGACCGACAGGCTTCTTAGGCGGGTACGGCGGGCGGTGGGTTACGGCTGCTTTCCGACTTTCCGGTGGCGCCGCCCCGGTGGTTGAGGTGCGAGGAGCGTCAGCGCTTGTACTGAGGTGCGAGCTTGCGAGCCTCGAAGGACGAGCCTCGAAACCACCGCCGAAGATTGGCGCCGAGAAATCTTCGGAAAGTGTCCACATGCCAGACAAAACCAGGGTTCTGGGGCTCTGACTGTCGGTGCCCGGTGCTTGGGTTGAACCATGACAGCACTGGCCACACCCCGACACCGAGTGTCGGTCGCGACCGCGCAGATGCGCGCCGCCGCCGACGCCGTGGCGGACGCGTCGGTGTGGTCGATGGACGCCGCCGAGACCGCTGCGACGCTGGTGGAGCTGACCCGGCTGGAGGCGCAGGTCGCCGAGGTGAAGGCCCGGGTCGCCGTGCATGCCGACGAGATCCACGTCGGCCAAGAGATGGGTGCGGCGTCGGCGGCGAACTGGCTGGCGCACACCACCAAGCTGACCCGGCCGGCCGCGCACGGCACGGTGAGACTCGGCCACGACCTCGAGCAGCACCCCATGACTCGCGACGCCCTGGCCACCGGCGAGATCGTGGCCGACCAGGCACGGATCATCATCCGCTGGGTCGAGGCGCTCCCCGACGAGATCGATGCGGACCTCCGCGTGAAGGCGGAGGCGCACCTGCTCGCACAGGCCATGGACCACGACGCGAGGGCGTTGAACCGGCTCGGGAAGCACCTGTTCGAGGTGATCGCCCCCGAGCAGGCCGACGCCCACGAAGCGAGACTCCTCGAGCGCGAGGAGGCAGCCGCCTGGGCCAGGACCTACTTCAAGGCCTACGACGACGGGCACGGCATGGGCCGCGGCGAGTTCGCGGTCCCACTGCTCCACCTCGCCGCCTTGAAGAAGATGGTCCTGGCGACCATGGCCCCCAAACACCAGACCGCCACCAAAGGCGCCGGCGTGGAGCGCGTCCCCACCCCCGAAGCCATGGGGCACGCGTTGTGCGAACTCATCGAGCGCTACCCCGTCGACAAGCTCCCCAAGACCGGCGGCCTCAACGCCACCATGCTGGTCCTCATCGACGAAGACTCACTCATGGGCCGCATCGAGAAGGCCGGGATCCTCGACACCGGCGAGAAGATCTCACCGGCCATGGCCCGCCGGATCGCCTGCGAGGCCGCGATCATCCCGATCGTCCTCGGCGGCGACTCCCAGCCCCTCGACGTGGGCAAAGAGCAGCGCTTCCACACCCGGTACCAGCGCTACGCGATGATCGCCCGCGACAAGGGCTGTCGCGCCGAGGGCTGCGACCGCACTACCGGTCTGCACGCCCACCACAAGACCCGCTGGGTCGACGGCGGCGAGACATCCACCCGAGACGGCATCACCCTCTGCCACTGGCACCACAACCGAGCCCACGACACCTCGTACCAGACGACCTACCAACCCAACGGCGACGTCACCTTCCACCGACGCCAATAGGCGAGCAGGCGTGCGCTCAGGCGTAGCCGCTCGGCCGGTCGTCGGCGCTGCGGGCGATGACGAACCAGATCGCGGCGCACGGCTCGTCGTACCCGTTGCTGAGCCGGTGCGGGGTCGTCGAGTCGAAGTGGATCGAGTCGCCCGGGCCGACCGTGTAGGTCTCGAACCCGATCTGGACGTCGAGCCGGCCGCTGAGCACGTGGCCGTACTCCCGGCCGCCGTGCCGCATCAGCTCCTCGGGTGCGCAGGACTCACTGCCCGGCGCGTACTCGACGTGCAGGAAGTCGACGAACGGGTCGTGGTCGTGGGTCAGCCGCTCCCAGACCACACCGGTCATCTCGAGCCGCTTGCGGCCGGTGGCGGTCTGCAGCGGGACCTCGACGGGCGGCCATGACTCAGTTGATGGTTTCGAGGCTCGCTCCGCTCGCACCTCAACCACCGGGTCGTCGCCCATCAGGTCGTCGAGCGACGTGCCGAGCACGCCGACCAGGGCATAGAGCGTGCCGACCGACGGGTTCGCCTTCCCGGTCTCCACCTGGCTGACGAAGCTCGGCGAGACCCCGACCCGGCGGGCCACCTCGCGCAGGGACAGGCCGCGCGCCTCCCGGACCGCGCGGATCGCGGCGCCGAGCTGCACGGTTTCGTCGGCCACATTTCCCTCACTGTTAATGACTACTTGACACTCTCTGTGAAGCGGGACTTTACTCGCTGAATGGCCATCCGCACCTACGGGCCGAACGCCGTGGACTGGGAGCAGAGGGTCGATCTCGACCGCCTGCGGGAGGCCCGGCTGGCCCGACTGAGGGCCACGCTAGAGGGATCGTCGCTCGGCGCGCTGCTGACCTTCGACTTCTCGAACATCCGCTACCTGACGTCGACCCACATCGGCACCTGGGCGATGGACAAGCTGATCCGGTTCGCCGTCCTCCCCCGTGGCGGCCAGCCGGTGCTCTGGGACTTCGGCTCGGCGGCCAGGCACCACCAGCTGTTCAACCCGTGGCTCGACGGCACCGAGCGCGCACGGGCCGGGATCTCCACCCTCCGCGGCGCGTTCCACCCCGACGCCGGCATCGCGGAGGAGGTGGCGCGCAAGGTCGCGACTGTGCTCCGCGAGCACGGCCTGGCCGGCGAGCCGCTCGGCGTGGACCTGGTCGAGATGCCGATCCTGGCTGCGCTGCGCGCCGAGGGCCTCGACGTGGTCGACGGGCAGCAGGTGTTCCTCGAGGCGCGCCGGATCAAGACCGAGGACGAGATCAGCCTGCTCACCCAGGCCTGCTCGATGGTGGACGCGGCGTACGACGAGCTGTACTCGTTCCTGCGCCCCGGCGTCCGCGAGAACGAGTGCGTCGGGCTGGTCAGCAAGGTGCTCTACGACCTCGGCAGCGAGTACGTCGAGGGCGTGAACGCGATCTCCGGCGAGCGCTGCTCCCCGCACCCGCACGTCTACAGCGACCGGGTCATCCGCCCCGGCGACCCGGCGTTCTTCGACATCCTGCACAGCCACCTGGGCTACCGCACCTGCTACTACCGCTGCTTCTCGGTCGGGTCGGCGTCGCCCGCGATGCGCGACGCCTACACCCGGTGCCGGGAGTACATGGACCGCGCGATCGCGCTGGTGCGCCCCGGCGCCACCACCGCGGACATCGTCGAGGTGTGGCCGACCGCCCAGGAGTTCGGCTTCCCCGACGAGGAGGCGGCGTTCGCGCTGCAGTACGGCCACGGTGTGGGGCTGTCGATCTGGGAGAAGCCGATCTTCAGCCGGCTGGTCTCGCTCGACCACCCGGAGGTGCTGGAGGAGGGCATGGTCTTCGCGCTGGAGACCTACTGGCCCGGCGGCGACGGCTGGTCCGCGGCCCGGATCGAGGAGGAGGTCGTGGTCACGGCCGACGGGTGCGAGGTGATCACCAAGTTCCCCGCCGAGGAGCTCCTGGTCGCCGGGCAGCGCTACTGGACGGTCGGCGGGTCGCTGCCGACGGTGCGCGAGTCCCAGTCCCACCTGAACACCGCGGCCGGGCGGGGCGAGACGTGACCACAGCCGAGGCGGTCGCAGCGTCCCTGCTGCTCGACTGGTACGAGCAGATGGCGGTCATCCGCGGCACCGAGAAGGCCGCGCACGATCTCTTCATGCGCGGGCTGGTCAAGGGCACCACACACCTGGCCGCCGGGCACGAGGCGGTCGCGGTCGGCGCGAGTGCCGCGCTGCGCCCCGACGACTACGTGTTCGCGACGTACCGCGGCCACCACCACGCGATCGCCCGCGGCGCCACGCCGGAGGGCTGCCTGGCCGAGCTGATGCAGAGGTCCACCGGTGTCTGCAAGGCCAAGGGCGGCTCCATGCACCTGACCCGCGCCGACCACGGGATGCTCGGGTCGTACGCGATCGTCGGCGCGCACCTGCCGATGGCGAACGGCGCCGCCTGGTCGGCCAAGCTCCGCGGTACGACGCAGGTCGCGGTCGCGTTCTTCGGCGACGGCGCCACCAACATCGGCGCGTTCCACGAGGCGCTGAACCTGGCCGCGGTGTGGAAGCTGCCGGTGATCTTCGTGTGCGAGAACAACAAGTACATGGAGTACACGCCGATCGAGGCGGTGACCTCGGTGCCGAACCCGGCCGCCGACCGGGCCGCCGCCAACGGGATGCCCGGGGTGCTCGTGGACGGCAACGACGTGGTGGCCGTGCAGCACGCGATGGCGGACGCGGTCGAGCGGGCCCGGGCCGGGGACGGCCCGACGGTGATCGAGGCGCTGACCTACCGGCACTACGGGCACAGCCGCACCGACCCGGCGACGTACCGCCCGGCCGAGGAGGTCGAGGCGTGGCTGGCCCGCGACCCGCTGATCGTGGCCCGCCAGCTGCTCATGGAGTTCGGCGCGACCGAGGCCGACGTCGAGGCAGCCGACGGTCGCGCCGCGGCGGTGGTCGCCGCCGCGTCGCAGGCCGCGCAGGCCGCGCCCGCGGCCGACCCGGAGGACGCGATGACCGACGTGTGGGCGGACGGAGGGTCGGCATGGCGGACCTGACGACGTACCGCGACGCGGTGTCGGACGGGCTCGCCCGCGAGCTGCGGCGCGACCCCACCGTGGTCCTCCTCGGCGAGGACATCGGGGCCGCGGGCGGGGTCTTCAAGACCACCGCCGGGCTGTTCGAGGAGTTCGGCGCGGAGCGGATCTGGGACACCCCGATCTCGGAGCAGGCGATCCTGGGCGCCGCGATGGGAGCGGCGATGACCGGGATGCGGCCGGTCGCCGAGATCATGTTCAGCGACTTCTTCGCGTGCTGCTGGGACTACCTGGCCAACGAGATCCCCAAGGCCCGGTACATGACCGGCGGCCAGGTGACCGTGCCGTTGGTGGTCCGCACCGCGAACGGCGGCGGCCTCGGCTTCGGCGCCCAGCACTCCCAGTCCGTGGAGAACTGGGTGCTGACCGTGCCCGGCCTCAAGATCGCCGCACCCTCGACGCCCGTCGGACGTCGTGGGCCTGATGGCGTCCGCGATCCGCAGCGACGACCCCGTCGTGTTCTTCGAGCACAAGGGGCTGTTCGCGTCGAAGGGCGAGGCCGCGCCACCGGGCCACGTCGTACCGCTCGGCGAGGCGCGGGTCGCGCGCTCAGGCAGTGACCTGACCGTGGTGGCGCTGGCCGCGACGGTGCCGCTCGCGCTGGCCGCCGCCGACGAGCTGGCCGGCGAGGGCATCGAGCTCGAGGTCATCGACCTGCGCTGCCTGATCCCGCTCGACATGGCCACCGTGTTCCGGTCGCTAGAGAAGACCAGCCGGTTGATCGTGGTCGAGGAGAACCCGTACCAGGGCGGCTGGGGCGCCACCGTCGCGTCGATCGTCGCCGACGAGGGCTTCGAGATGCTCGACGCCCCGGTCCGCCGGGTGGCCAGCGAGAACGTCCCGCTGCCGTTCGCGGACGCGCTGGAGCAACGGGTGATCCCCACCGTGAGCAAGCTCGTCGAGGCGGTCCGTCGTCTCGCGTCGTACTGACCATCCATCAAGAAGGGACAGCACCATGGGCAAGATCCTCCTCAAGGGCGGCACCGTCCTGTCGGTCGACCCGGACATCGGGGACCTGGCCACCGGCGATGTCCTGATCGAGGACGACGAGATCGTCACCGTCGCGGCGAACATCCCGGCGAACGTCGAGGCCGACGCCGAGGTCGTCGACTGCACCGGCAAGATCGTGATCCCGGGCTTCGTCGACACCCACCGGCACACGTGGGAGACCGGAATCCGCAACGTCGCACCGAACGCCACGCTGGACGACTACTTCGTCGACATCCTGGACACGTTCGCCCCGCTCTACCGACCCGAGGACGTCTACAACAGCAACCTGGCCGGGTCCCTTGAGTGCCTGAACGCCGGCATCACCACCGTCGTCGACTGGTCGCACATCAACAACACCCCCGACCACGCCGACTCCGCCATCGAGGCCCTGCGGGAGACCGGGATCCGGGCGCAGTACGCCTACGGCAGCGCCAACACGTCGCTGGAGAAGTACTGGTTCTTCAGCGCCGAGGCGATCCCCGGTGACGACGTCCGACGGGTGCGGTCGACGCACATCCCCGGCGACGACGGCCTGATCACGATGGGCCTGGCGACCCGCGGGCCCGGGTTCACCCAGGACCAGGTCGTGACCGCGGAGTGGCAGCTGGCCCGCGAGCTCGGCATCCCGCTCACCGTGCACGTCGGGATGGGCCGGATGGCGGGCAGGTTCGGGATGGTCGAGCAGCTGGACCGGCTCGGCCTCCTCGGCCCGGACACGACGTACATCCACTGCTGCTACTTCAGCGACCACGAGTGGCAGCGAGTCGCGGACACCGGCGGCACCATCTCGATCGCGCCGCAGGTGGAGACGCAGATGGGGCACGGCTGGCCTCCGGTCAACCGGGCGCGGCGGTTCGGGCTGCGGCCGAGCCTGTCGATCGACGTCGTGACCACGACGCCGGGCGACATGTTCACCCAGATCCGGTCGGCGTTCGGCGCCGAGCGGGCCCGGATCAACGAGGTGACCTGGGACTTCGACGTGCCGACCCCCGAGTACATGCTGACCGCGAAGGACATGCTGAAGATGGCGACCCTCGACGGTGCGCACGTGGCCGGTCTGGAGGACCGCACCGGCTCGCTCACGCCGGGCAAGCAGGCGGACGTCGTGGTCATCGACGTGGGCATCAACGTCGGCCCGATCCACGACCCGGTCGCAGCGGTGACGCTCTCGGCCGACGTGTCCAACGTCGAGCACGTGCTGGTCGCCGGCAACTTCGTGAAGCGCGACTTCAAGCTGGCAGGCGACGTGGCGCGGGCGATGTGGTTGGTGAACAGCTCGCGTGACTACCTCGTCTCCGCTGCGGCGGAGAAGCAGCCGGCATGACGGATCACCTGGTCGTCCGGGGCTCGGCCCAGACCTGGGTACCGCCGGCCGGTCCGCTGGCCGGCTCGACCGGCCTGGAGGGTTGGTCGGTGGTCGACGCGACCACCGCGGCCGTGCACACCGGGTTCGGGATCAGCCGGCTGGCGGCGGGTGGGTCGGTGCCGTCGCACGTGCACACCTACGAGGAGAGCCTGTACGTCCTCGAAGGCGAGATGGTCGTGCAGACACCGGGCGAGGCGGCCCGGCTCGGGCCGGGTGACTACGGGCTGATCCCGGTCGCGGTGCCGCACTCGCTGCGCAACGACTCCACTGCCCCCGCGATGTTCGCCCGGATGTCCGCGCCGATGCCGCGGCCGGCGTACGACCTCGACACGCAGCTGGTGCCGGAGGTGCCGGAGACGTCGCCGTTGGCTGCCGACGTGCGCGACCCGCGGACTCGGCGGTACGGCCACATCGGGCGCGAGAACATGGACCCGGCGATGCAGACGCAGGACAAGCTCGCGGTCTCGGCGAGCATGCGCACCGCGCTGCTGGTCTACAGCGGGATCAGCGTGAAGATGATGGTCGACTCCGACCTCGGCGCGGTGCTGTCGACGATGTTCATGGTCCAGTACGAGCCGAACGGCCTGGCCGGTGCGCACGATCACCCGTTCGAGGAGACCTACCTGATCCTCGAGGGCACCGTCGAGGCGACGTTCGACGGTACGCCGTACGTGCTGGAGCCGGGCGACGTCGCGTGGGCCGGGGTCGGCGCCGTGCACGGCTTCCGGAACGTCGGCGACGGGCCGGTGCGCTGGCTGGAGACCCAGGCACCCGCTCCCCCGGGTCGGTACTCGTACCGGTTCGCGCGGGACTGGGACTATCTGCGGGAAACCCTAGGAGGCGACTGATGCGGACCGTGGTGATCGGCGGGACCTCCGGGCTCGGGCTGGAGGTGGCCCGTGCCCGCGCGGCCCGGGGCGACGACGTGGTGCTGACCGGGCGCGACCCGGGCCGGGCCGCGGAGGTGGCCGCGTCGGTGGGATCCGGTGCGACCGGCCTGGCGCTCGACCTCAACGACACCCACGGCCTGGCCGACGCGCTGGCCACGGTCGGTTCGGTGGACCGGCTGGTGGTCGCCGCGATCGAGCGCGACCAGAACTCCGTGGCCGACTACGACGTCGACCGGGCCACCCGGCTCGCCGTGCTCAAGCTGGTCGGGTACACCGAGGTGGTCCACACGCTGCTCGGGCGGATGGACGACGACTCATCGGTGGTGCTGTTCGGCGGCCGCGCCAAGGACCGCCCCTACCCCGGCTCGGTGACGGTCTCCACAGTCAACGGCGGGATCGTCGGGCTGGTGAACGCGCTGGCCATGGAGATGGCGCCGATCCGCGTGAACGCGCTGCACCCGGGCATCGTCGGCGACAGCCCGTTCTGGGCGGACAAGCCACCTGGCGTCCTCGAGGGCTACATCGCGCGTACGCCGACCAAGCGGCTGGCGACGATGCAGGACATCGTGGAAGGCGTGGACTTCCTGCTCGAGAACCGGGCCGTCAACGCCACCAACCTCTACCTCGACGGCGGGTGGCTGGTCACATGATCCAGAAGGTCGCAGTCATCGGCACCGGCCGGATGGGTGCCGCCATGGCGGCGCGGATCGCCGAGGCCGGGCACACCCTGACGGTCTGGAACCGGACCCGCGCGAAGGCCGAGGGCCTCGGCGGCGTCGTGGCCGACAGCCCCTGCGAGGCGGTCGCCGACGCCGAGGTCGTGATCGTGTCCCTCGCCGACGACGAGGCCGTTCGGGCGGCGTACGGCGGACCCGACGGGCTGGTCGCCGGGCTGCGGCCCGGTGTCGTCGTCGCCGACACCAGCACCGTCGCCCCCGACACGGTCCGCGCCCTGGCTACTGATGTCACCGCAGCCGGCGCCGCCTTCATCGACACCCCGGTCTCCGGCAGCGGCTCGAGCGTCCAGGCCGGGACGATCCTGGTGATGGCCGGCGGCGACGCCGACGCCGTCGAGCGCGCCCGCCCCGCCCTGGAGTCGTTCGCGCACCGCATCATCGTGCTCGGGCCGGTCGGCTCGGGCGCCACCATGAAGCTCGCCGTCAACGCGATGGTCTTCGGACTCAACCAGACCCTCTCCGAGTCCCTCGTCCTCGCCGAGAAGTCCGGCGTCCCCCGCGACCTCGCCTACGAGGTGATCGCCAACAGCGCCGTCGCCGCGCCCTTCGTCCAGTACAAGCGCGCCGCCTTCGAGGACCCCGGCTCCGTCCCGGTCGCGTTCGCGCTGGACCTGGTCGCCAAGGACCTCGACCTGGCGGCCGAGCTCGCCGACCAGGTCGACGCCGCCGTACCCCAGCTCGAGACGAACCGCTGGGTGGTCGGCATCGCGATCGCGGCCGGCCGCGGCGGCGAGGACCTCAGCGCGCTCGCGGAGCAGCTGCGCGGCGGCCGACTGATCCACCCGTACCGGGTGAGGACGTCGGGCCCCGCTGCGTCGACAGTGGGAATCCCACGACCAAGGAGTTTCAGAATATGTCCGACGAGACCAACACCCCCGACGTCGAGATGAGCGCGGCCGCCGTGTCCGACGGCGCCTACACCCTCCTCGTGGCGGACTTCAGCGACGTCAGCACGGCGTGGGATGCCTATCAGGCCCTCAAGGCCGCCGAGGACGGCCGCACGGTCGAGATCGAGGGCGTCATCGTGGTGAGCCGCTCCGCGGAGGGCAAGCTGGAGGTCCAGAAGGCGACCGACCACAGCACCAAGTCCGGGCTCAAGTGGGGCGTCGTCGGCGGCATCGCGTTGGGTGTGATCTTCCCGCCGTCGATCCTCGGCAGCGCTGCGGTGGTCGGTGGCGGAGGCGCTCTCGTCGGCAAGCTCCGGCAGCGCCACCACCACGGCGAGCTCGAGAAGCAGCTCGAGAACGCGATCCCGCCGGGCCACTCCGGGCTGCTCGCCCTGGTCTCCGACCCCGGCGCGGTGAAGATCCGCGAGGCGCTCGAGCTGGCCGACGCCATCGTCGAGTCCGCCATCGACAAGGTCGAGGCCGACGACATCAAGGCCGCGGCGAAGGAAGCGCAGGAAGCCGACTCGTGAGATGAGCGCCGACGGCATCCTGCCGCCGTTCCCGGCGGACGCGTTCGAGCGGGTGCTGTGCGTGGTCGCGCACCCCGACGACGTGGAGTACGGCACGTCGTCGGCGGTTGCGGCCTGGACCAGCCAGGGTGTCGACGTCGCCTATCTGCTGCTGACCCGGGGCGAGGCCGGCATGGACGCCAGCGATCCCGAGCAGACGGCCGAGCTGCGGATGCGCGAGCAGATCGCGGGCTCGGCGGCCGTCGGGGTGTCCCAGGTGGACTTCCTCGACTACCCGGACGGCGTGCTCGTCTACTCGCTGGAGATGCGCCGCGACATCGCCGAGGCGATCCGCCGGTTCCGTCCGGACGCCGTGGTCATCGGCTCCTGGGAGGTCGAGTTCGTCGCGGGGCTCAACCAGGCCGACCACCGGGTCGCCGGTCTGGCGGCGCTCGACGCGCTGCGGGACGCCGGGAACCGCTGGGTCTTCCCCGAGCTCATCCACGAGAAGGGTCTCGAGCCGTGGTCGCCACGGTGGCTGCTCATCGGTGGGGACGACCGGCCGACCCACGGCGTCGACGTCTCGGGTGAGCCCCTCGAACGCGGGATCGCCTCCCTGGAGGCACACCGGGAGTACCTCACCGGCATCCCCGGCCACCCGCCGCCGCGTCAGATGATCACCGGCGTCACGGCCCTGTACGGCCTTCGGATGGGCGTCGACCACGCGGTGCTGTTCCGCGCGTTCGACTTCCACGCCCCACCGGCGATCGCGATCGAGGCGATGCGGCTCGCCGAGGAGCGGGCGGCCGGCGGAGGCTCCTAGCGGCGTGCGCGCCGCACGGTCACCGTGTAGGTCTGCTCGTGCGTCTGGTCCTCGGCCATGACGTGGACCTCGACCCGGCGGGTCTTCCTCCCGGAGACGGTCACCTGCGCCTCGGTCCCGTCGACCCACCGGCCGCTCTGCACGCGGTAGGTGATCTGCGCTCCCGGGTGGGCAGTGAACCGGAGGATCACCCAGGCCGGGCCGCTCCGCTTCGGGGCGGTCGCCCGGTAGCTGGTGACGCCGGGAGAGAACGACGGGGCCAGCTTCGCGCCCTTCGTCTTGAGGGTGCGCAGGGCGGCGTCGGTCGACGCGGTCGCGCCGAGCTTCACCGGGTCGGCCGGATCGGTGACGTCCAGGCCGTACAGGTAGGTCGGCGTCCTCTCGGTCGAGTCGCCGAGCGGGCCGGTGTCGGACCAGACGAGCGACGTGTCCCACAGGACCGGCTGGGATGCCGAGCCGAACCGGGTCGCCGGCCAGGACGCCTCGGCGAGCACGGCACCGGTCTCGTCCAAGAGGCGGTACTCCAGCCTCGTCGCGGAGCCGTCGACCACGCTGAACAGGACGACGAACCGGTTGGCGGAGATCTTCACCAGCCGCGGCTCGGTCGCGTGCACGTCGCCGTTCGGGTCGAACTCGGTGAGCCAGGTGAACGTCGTCCCGCTGCCGGAAGGGGCCTGGGAGATCAGGTACGCGTTCTGGGCGAAGCCGGCGTCGTACCCGGTGACCCCGCCGATCGCGTTGCCGTGCGGGACCGAGGTGCCCGTGATGAGGAGCTTGGTCGGCCCGCCGACGACGCCGGTGACGGTCGAACCGGTGTAGTTGTCGCCGACGTCTCCCATGAACGTGAACGGCTCAGTCTGCGCGTCGATGATGTGCCCGCCGTCGGCGTACCCGCCGAAGGTGGTGACCTGGATGCCGCGCGGGTAGGCGTCGCCGTGGTCGACGAACACGAGGTCGTCACCGACGGTGACGACGTGCTGGTTGAACGAGTGGCTGGCGTACGGCGACTCGCCGTCCAGTGACTCGAACTCCCGGGCGGTCATCGTGGCGGTGTCCACCTCGAAGCTGAAGTTCGACTGGTGGCGGACGCCGTCCTCGTCGATGTACATGGTCCGGGCCGTGTGGACGACGAGGCGGTCGCCGACGAGCACCATCGAGGCGCTGCCCCACGCCTCGTAGATGCCCTTGAACACCTGCGACGCGCCGCCCTTGACGAACGCGGTGCCGGAGAGCTCCCCGTCCTGGTCGTAGCGGCGGACGGCCAGGACGTCCCGCTGGTCGTTCTCGTCGGGGTTGTCGCGTCCGACGAAGACGTAGAGGTAGCCGTCCGGCGCCGCGTACAAGCCTCCCCAGACGGGCCACCCGGCCAGCGAGACGGAGCGCGTCGAGACCGGCGCGTAGGTGTCGGGCGCGTACGTGTCGATGTCGAGGGTGTGGGTGTCCGCGTTCATGCTGGCGACGCCGAGGTTCCCGGCCGCGTCGGTGAAGTTCACCAGGCTGTCCGCCTCGGCCCAGTTCCACGGTGCTCCGCTCGTGCCGCTCCCGTAGGCCGACTCGTGAGTGACGTAGGCGTCGGCGAGTCGGGCGAGCGCGCCAGCCGGCAGGTCGGTGCCGGCACGCGCGGGCGGGCGGTCGGCGGCAACGCTCGCGCCGGATGCCGCGAGGAGGCCGATGGCCACACCACACGCGAGCAGGCGACGCCAGCCGTGCACCGTCACATCGAGAGTCTAGGGACCGCCGCTCCGTTCTGGGTCAGAATGACGAGCCGCTGGGTCGCACGGGTCATCGCGACGTAGCGGTCGACGGCTCCTTCCACACCCTGTCCGAACTCCTCGGGGTCGATGAGGACGACCAGGTCGAACTCGAGGCCCTTCGACAGCTCCGGAGTCAGGGACCGGACCCGACCCGTGGCCTCGAACGTCCCGATCTCGAAGTCAGCTGTCCCGATGACGCAGGCGATCCCGTCGTCGTGCTCGGCGAGCCAGGTGTCGAGGATCGAGGTCAGGTCCGACGTCGGTCCGTGTACGACGGGGATGCCGCTGCTGCGGATGGACGTCGGCACGTTGGCGTCCGGGAGCGACGGCACGGATCACCGGCTCGGCCTCCGCCATCACCTCCTCCGGCGTCCGGTAGTTGATGCTCAGCGAGGCCAGGCTGGTGTTGTCGAGCCCGATCCGCTCGAGCCGCTCCTGCCACGACTCGGTGAAGCCGTGCCGGGCCTGGGCACGGTCCCCCACGATCGTGAGGCTGCGAGACGGGCAGCGGAGCAGCAGCATCTGCCACTCGGCATCGGTCAGCTCCTGGGCCTCGTCCACGACGATGTGCGCGAACGGGCCGGCGAGCAGGTCGGGGTCGGCCGTCGGGTACGGCGTCCGGGTCGACGAGGGCGTCCCGGATGCCGTCCTGGCGGAGCTGGGCCCACATGCCGTCCTCGTCGTCGAGCTGGAGCATCTCGTCGACGACCTGGTCCATCCGCTGACGCTCGGCGGTGACGGCCGCCTCCTGCCGGCGCCGGCGCCGGGACGCCTCGGGGTCACCGACCCGCAGCCGGGCCGCATCGAGCAGCGGCAGGTCAGAGGTCGGTCCAGGCTCGCGGCTCCGCGCGCCGCAGCAACCGCACCTCGTCGGGTGCGAGCCAGGGCGCGCACCTCCGCAGGTAGGCCGGGACCGACCACAGGTCCTCGACGATCTCGGTCGGCTCGAGCAGCGGCCAGGACTTGTTGAACGTGGTGGCCAGCTCGCGGTTCTGGAGGAGCGCCCGGCGGAGCAGGTCCGGTGTGACCTCCTCGTCCTCGTGCTTGTCGAGCAGGATCGTGAGCAGCTCCTCCCAGACCTGGTCGCGCGCCTCGTTGTGCGGGGTGCCGGGGTCCGGCGAGTCGAACGCCTCGGCCCAGTCGGCGGTGCTCAGCCAGATGTCGCCGTACGGCGTCTCGACCTCGATGCCCTCGGTCGGCGGCTCCTCGTACATCCGGACGGCCGGCTCGATCGCCTTGACCATGTCGACGCATGACTTCAGCCGGGCGACCTCCGGGTCGGTCTCGGCCACCGCGACCGCCCCCTCGGGGAGGAGGTCGCGCAGGGTGCAGGTCTGCACGCCCTCCTCCCCCAGGCTCGGGAGCACGTCGGCGACGTAGGCGAGGTACGGCTGGTGCGGACCGACGAACAGGACGCCGCCGCGGCGATGGCCGAGGCGCGGGTCGGAGTAGAGCAGGTACGCCGTGCGGTGCAGCGCGACCACGGTCTTGCCGGTGCCCGGGCCGCCGTCGACGACGAGCGCGCCGCGCGAGCCGGCCCGGATGATCGCGTCCTGGTCGGCCTGGATGGTGCCGAGCACGTCGCGCATCCGAGGCTCCCGGCTGCTGCCCAGGCTGGCGATGAACGCGGACTGGTCGTCGAGCGCCGCGGCGTGCCCCTCGAACCCGTCGGCGCTGAACACCTCGTCCCAGTAGTCGCTGATCCGGCCGCGGGTCCAGCGGTACCTCCGGCGGAACGCCAGCCCCATCGGGTTGCCGTGCGTCGCCCCGAAGAACGGCTCGGCCGCCGGAGACCGCCAGTCGAGCAGCAGCCGGCGGCCGTCGCTGTCGGTGAGGCCGAGGCGCCCGACGTACACCTCCGCGCCGTCCTCGTCGACCAGGTGCCCGAGGCAGAGGTCCAGGCCGAACCGCCGCAGCGCCCGGAGCCGCGCGGTCAGCCGGTGCACCTCCTGGTCCCGGTCCAGGGCCTCCTGGCCGCTGCCACCGGGCGACTTCCGGGCCTCGTCGAGCCGGTCGGAGAGGTCGGCGATCGACTGCTCGAGGCTCTCGGCGATGGCCGCGAAGTGCTGCTCGTCGCCGGCGATCAGGGCCGGATCGGCCTTGTGCGGGTGGCCCGAGAGATCGAACGCGCTGCTGGTCAGTTGCTCCACGGTCGGCAATTGTCCGGGGTGCCCGGGGCCTTGCCGCAAGCCCCCCGGTCCGCTATACGTTGATAACGGAAGCCCGGAACGTCCTTCTCCTGATCGTCGCCGCCGCTCTGACGGCGTGCGGTGGCTCGGACACGCCGACCGCCACCCCGACCGCTGCCTCGGCGTCGCCCGAGTCGCCGGTTGTCGTCCAGTACGCCCCCGGGCTCACGGAGGACGTCTACCTGCCCGACGGGGAGGGCCAGGTCCCGCTGGTGGTGCTGGTGCCCGGCGGCGGCTGGACGACCGCCGATCCGACCGGCATGGCCTGGCTGGCCGCGAGCCTCGCGGAGGACGGCATCGCCGCGGCGCCCACGCACATCCGGGCGCAGGTGGACGGCGTCGTCTACCCGGTCCCCGTCGAGGACGTGCTCTGCGCGGTCGCGGCGGCGGTCGACGAGGTCCGCGCCCACGGCTTCGACCCCGACCCCGTGGCCGTGCTCGGTCACTCCTCGGGCGCGCACCTCGCTTCGCTCGCCGTCCTGGCGTACGACGACTTCTCCCCGGCGTGCAGCTCGCCGGTCGTCGAGCCGGATGCCCTGATCGGACTGGCCGGCCCGTACGACATCAGCAAGATTCAGCAGTACTCGACTGCCCTCTTCAGCACCGGACCCGACGCCGACCCGATCACCTGGGCGGCCGCGAACCCGGTGCTGCGGGCCGACCTCCGCCCCGACGTCCCGGTCCTGCTGATGAACGGCGACAACGACGTGGTCGTGCCGGTCACGTTCATGTCGCAGTTCGAACAGGCGCTGACCGATGCCGGGCACCCGACGACGGCTCAGGTGGTCCCGGGCGCGGACCACCTGAGCATCTTCTCGGCACAGGTCGCGGGCGAACCGATCACGGAGTGGTTGCTGGCGCTCAGAACTTCGTCGGGATCTTGACGAACCTCTAACGCCTCCTTGACGCGCATTTGTCGCCATCGCCCTCCGAGCGCGGATAGTTTCGAAGCGGGAGCCTCCCGATGTGCTCCGACACGAACGAATACGCGAGGACCAATGGGGATCATCGACAACGCCGTCTACCTGAACGGCGACCGTTGCGCGGTCCCGGCATCGTTGGAGATGACCTACGAGACCATGGCCGCCACCGGCGGCATGGGCTGGATCGGCCTCTATCGACCGTCCCGAGACGAGGTCGATTCGGTTGCTGCGGAGTTCTCGCTGCACCACCTCGTCGTGGAGGACACGATCAAGGCTCATCAGCGTCCGAAGATCGAACGGTACGGCGAGGTCCTGTTCACCGTCCTGCGCCCGGCGCTCTACCTCGACGAGGAGGAGCGTGTCGAGTACGGCGAGGTGCACGTACTGACTGGACCCAACTTCGTCATCACCAGCCGCTACGCGGAGACGCCGGATCTCGCGGTCGTCAGGAAGCGGCTCGAGGGTTCACCCGAACTGCTGGCCCTCGGTCCGGAGGCGGTTCTCTACGCGATCCTCGACCAGGTGGTCGACGAGTACGAGCCGGTCGTCACCGGACTTGCCAACGACATCGACGAGATCGAGTTCCAGGTCTTCGACGCCGACCCCACTGTGTCCCGGCGCATCTACGCCCTGCTTCGTGAAGTGATCCAGTTCCAGCGGGCGACCCAACCGCTGGCGGGGATGCTCGACGCACTCAAGGAGGGCTTCGAGAAGTACGGCGTCGACGACGAGCTCAGACATCACCTCCGCGACGTCGAAGACCACACCATCAAGATCATCGACCGAGCGGACGGCTTCCGGGCGCTGCTGGAGGGCGTCCTGACGGTGAACGCGACCTTGGTCGGCCAGCGACAGAACGAGGAGACCCAACGGCTCACCCAGGCGCAGTTCGCACAGAGTGAGGAGGTCAAGAAGATCTCGTCCTGGGCGGCCATCCTGTTCGCCCCGACCCTCGTGGCCGGGGTCTACGGCATGAACTTCGAGCACATGCCCGAGCTCGACTGGCGCCTCGGCTACCCCATGGCCCTGATCACGATGCTCGCCGGATCGGCCATCCTCTACGCGATCTTCAAACGACGAGGCTGGATCTGACGGTCAGATCTTGGTCGGGATCTGCGGTGACGGTCCCGCCGTCCATCGACGAACTCCGCGCCGGTCGCGAACGACGACTCGTCGCTGGCCAGGAACAGCGCGAACGTCGCGACCTCGTCGCGGCTGACCCGGTCGGCCGAGCGGGATCGGGATCAGGTCGGCGGGCATCGCGTCGGTGGCCGGCGTGCGAGATCCGGCCGGGGTGCAGCGAGTTGACCCGGATGCCGTGCGGAGCGAGCTCCATGGCCGCGGACTTGGTCAGGCCGCGCAGGCCCCACTTCGAGGCGACGTACCCGTGCGCCCACGGGCGTGCCGCGCAGGCCCTCGATCGACGAGGTGTTGATGATCGAGCCGCCGCCGGCGGCGATCATCGCGTCGGTGGCCGCCTGCATGCCGAGGAACGCCCCGGTCAGGTTGACGTCGAGCATCTCCTGCCACTGCTCGCGCTTGTAGCGCTGGAGCTGGCCGCCGTTGAAGATGCCCGGCGTTGTTGAACAGCACGTCGAGCTTGCCGAACTCGGCGACGGTCAGCGCGACCGCGTTCGCCCAGTCCTCGTCGGACGTCACGTCGAGGTGGACGTAGCGCGCCGCGTCACCCAGCTCGTCGGCGAGCGCCTGGCCCTCCTCGTCGAGCAGGTCGCCGATGACGACCTTCGCCCCCTCGGCCACCAGCAGCCGCGCGCTGGCGCCGCCGATGTTGCGCGCACCGCCGCTGATCAGCGCGACCTTGCCCTCGACACGTCCCATGCTCGAGCAAGATAGCATCGCGGTAGAACACGTTCTAGAAATGAGATCGCCATGACGATTCGCGTCGCCCAGGTCGCGCACCGGCAACGCCGGCCGGCTGACCCTGCGCCAGCTCATCACCGACGACCGGTTCGAGCTGGTCGCGGTCTGCGTCGTCGAACCCGGACAAGGTCGGGCACGGACGCCGGCGAGCTCGCCGGGCTCGACGTCACCACCGGCATCACCGCCGTCGGCGACCTCGACGCGCTGATCGCGGCCGGGCCGGAGTGCGTCGTCTACTGCGCGATGGGCGACACCCGCCCGGTCGAGGCGACCAACGACGTGCGCAGGCTGCTCGAGGCCGGCATCGACGTCGTCGGCTCGGCGCCCGGGCACGCTGCAGTTCCCGTGGGGGACGATGCCGCAGAAGGTGATCGACAAGGTCGAGGCGTCGGCCCAGGCCGGCGACGCGACCGTCTACATCACCGGCGTCGACCCCGGGTTCGCCAGCGACCTGGTGCCGCTCGCGCTGGCCAGCACCTGCCAGCGGATCGAGCAGATCCGGTGCTACGAGCTGGCCGACTACGCGACGTACGACGGCGCCGAGGTGATGTTCGACCTGATGGGCTTCGGCAAGCCGGTCGACCGACACCCCGCTGCTGTTCCTGCCCGGCGTCCTCGGCTTCGCCTGGGGCACCGCGATCCGGATGATCGCCACCGGCCTCGGCATCGAGGTCGACGAGATCGTCGAGCACTGGGAGGCGGAGCCGGCGCCGGAGTCCTACGACATCGCGGCCGGCCGGATCGAGAAGGGCACCATCGCGGCGCTGAAGTTCTCGATCTCCGGGATGGTCGCCGGCCACCCCGCGATCGTCGTCGAGCACGTCACCCGCACCCGCGACGACCTGCGCCCCGACTGGGCCCGGCCGGCCGCCGGCGGCGGCTCCTACCGGGTCGAGATCACCGGCGAGCCGAGCTACGTCGTCGACGTCGTCCCGAGCAGCGAGCACGGCGACCACAACCACGCCGCGATCGTCGCCGCGTGCGGCCGGATCGTGAACTCGATCCCCGACGTCCGCGCCGCGGCCCCGGGCATCCGCACCACGCTCGACCTGCCGCTGCCCACCGGACGCGGCGTCTACGCAGGACCTCGCTGACGACTGCTACCGCCAGGCCTGCGAACCCGGTCGGCGGCTGGCCCGGTAGGCGCCCGCAGCGCAGGCCGCCGAGCCGTGCCCGTCGGTAGCGCTTGCGATGACCGAGGCGACCACGACGATGGCCGCCTGCACTGCGGTGGCTGCGGCCAGCAGATACCCGCGGTGCGTCGGCCGACGAACCGCGGACCTGCCGCCGACCGACGCGCCGACTGCGAAGGCCGACACCGCGAGGAGGCTCGCTGCGATCGAGATCCCGCCGACGCCGGCCAGCCCGAATCCAAGGAAGATGACGTTGCCCGTCATGTTCGCCACGAACACGTGGCCCATGCTCAGGTAGCTGAAGGCGTCGACCAGCCCGGTGACGATCGTGAGACCGATGAGGAGCACCGGAAGCGGGCCGTGATTGCGCTCGCCCCGCGTGTCGGCCCCGCCGGTGGCGACAACAGTCGCGGCCATCACTCGATCCGGCGTGCGGAGGTCTCGCTGAGTCGGCCGACCTGCTCGGGAGTCAGCACCAGATCGACGGCCGCACAGGACGCGTTGATGGTCTCGGGCCTGCTCGAACCGGGGATCGGGATCACCACCGGCGAGAGGGCCAGCAGCCAGGCCAGGGTGACCTGCTGCGGGGTGGCGCCGACCTCGCCGGCAACCTCGGCGAAGGCCCGGAAGCGAGTGCCGAGCCCG
Source organism: uncultured Actinomycetota bacterium (assembly GCA_963716655.1). GTDB lineage: Bacteria > Actinomycetota > Actinomycetes > Propionibacteriales > Nocardioidaceae > Nocardioides. The sequence goes on from CAVQTV010000005.1 coordinate 138,672, forward strand.
GCGGCGTTCCTGATCCCACCCAGCGGGCTCCACGGCAGGAAGGCGATGCCGAGCTCCTCGCACAGCCGAAGCTCGGGCTCACTGGACCGGAAGGCCGGGGAGAACTGGTTCTGCACCGAGACCAGGCGGCCGCCCAGGATCTGGTCGGCGAGCCGGATCTGCTCCGGATCGGCGTTGGAGATGCCGGCCATCCGGATCTTGCCCTGGTCCAGCAGGTCACGCAGCGCGCCGATCGACTCCTCGTAGGGCACGGTCGGGTCGGGTCGGTGGAACTGGTAGAGCCCGATGGCATCGACGCCGAGGCGACGCAGCGAGGCCTCGCAGGCCCGCCGGAGATGGTCCGGCGACCCGTCGACGGTCCAGCTGCCGTCACCGGGACGCAGGTGGCCGCCCTTGGTGGCGACCAGCACCTGGGAGGTGCCACCGCCGTAGGAGGCGAGCGCCTTGGCGATCAGGGACTCGTTGTGGCCGACCTCATCGGCGCCGACGTGGTACGCGTCCGCGGTGTCGATCAGGGTGACGCCCGCATCGAGCGCGGCGTGGATGGTGGCGATCGAGCGGGACTCCTCGGGCCGGCCCTCGATCGACATCGGCATGCCGCCGAGTCCGACGGCACTGACCTTGGTGTCACCGATCTGGCGCTGAATCATGTGCTTCTCCTGGTGGTTGGTGGTTCTCAGGTGTCGTGGTGACGAGACTCCGGCTCCGATGCCAGGTCGGACAGCATCCGGAACAGGGCCGCGATGTCGCGGTGCTCGTAGCCGGCGGACCCCGCGGTGCCGAGCATCTCCTCGGCCACCTCGGTCGACGGCATCCGCAAGCCGTGCTCGCGGGCGCCGTCGAGCGCGAGTCGGACGTCCTTGTGCATCTTGGCGATGTCGAACCAGGCCTCGTCGGGCAGCTCGAGCACAAGCGGGGCGCGAGCCTGCAGCATCGGGGATCCGATGGCGCTGTTGGCCAGTACGTCGAGTGCGACGGACCTGTCGACGCCGCCCCGCTCGGCGAGCAGAACGCCTTCGCTGAACGCCAGCATCTGCACGGCGAGGCTGATGTTGATACCCAGCTTCAGCAGGAGGGCGTGGCCCGTTTCGCCGACGAACGTCACCCTGCTGCCCAGGTGGCGCAGGATCGGCTCCACCCGTTCGAACGCGACGGCATCGCCGCCGGCAATGATCACCAGGGTGCCGGCCTCGGCTGCCGGAACGCTTCCGGACACCGGTGCGGCCAGCATGGCAGCGCCGTGCGCCGCCACCCGCTCCGCAAGCGAGCGGCTTGTCGTCGGACTCACGGTGCTCATGTCGACATAGACACTGCCGGACGTCAGACCGACGAGGACGCCGTCCGGGCCCGCGGTCACCGTGTCGAGCGCGTCCCCATCGGTGACCATGCTGATGACCACCTCCGATCGCACCGCTGCCGCACGGGGGGTGTCGCACCAGATCAGGCCCTGCTCGATCAGTGCGTCCGCCTTCGCTTTGGTCCGGTTGAATCCGCGGACCACATGGCCCTGATCCAGGAGACGGCCCGCGATCCGGCCGCCCATCGCACCGAGGCCGACCACTCCGATGTCGGTCATGGCCATTCTCCCGGTGCCGTCCTGTTCTCTGTCACGCGCATTGCTCTCTCCTTGTCGGTTGCCCGAATCCGTTCCGGCGTCAGTCGTCCCCGCCGGCGTCGCACTGGTCGTCGCTTGGGTCGTCGGACACGGAGTCGCCTGCACAGGGTGGCCGCAGGTGAACGGGATTCGGCTCCGGCTGCGGCCGCGCCCGCGTGCCATACGTGTGGGTCACCTTCTTGCCCGTGGTGGTCACCGCGCACTGTCCGGCGCGATGCCCGCGGACCCTGTTGCCGCCGCCTGTGGGGCCCGGGGTGTTCTGCCCACACCCGAGGTCTCCCCAGATCCGGTTGCCGGAGATCGTCAGCCCACCGCTGTTCTGGTCTGCCCGCAGGTTTCCACCGACCCTGCTTCTCAACACGACCAGCGAGCCGGACTGCTGCTCCCACTTGAGGTCGCCACGGATGTGCGAGTCACGCACGGCCGCGGATCCACCCTGCTCCAGACTCAGATTTCCGCGGATCGAGGAGTTGTCGGACACCTCCACAAGACGAGCGTGTTCGCCCTCGACAACACCGTCGACGGTGACACCACTGGCGCGGAGCGTGCCGCCAGCCCCGACCGACACGTTGCCGTCCACCTTGGTGCCCCGGAGCACGCAGATTGCCCCGGACGGCACATCGACTTCGTCAACGGCCCTGCGTCCCATCGTCCCGTTGCAGTGCCCCGGCGAGGCGTCGCCTCGGTCGGCCGGAAGAGTTCCGATTTGAATGCCTGCGCCGGGGTCGCCGACGCTGTTGGTCGCCTCGATGCCACCGCCACACCCGGACAGGAGGACGCCGATCGCGAGGACGGCGAGAAACACTCCGCGACGAGGCTGCCGGCGAGGCGACGTCGACGCCTTGCCCGCGGATGGAGACGCGCTGGCTACCTCGTGAAAAGTCATGTGGCGAGCCTTCCGAACAGACGGGCCGGCGTCTCCACCGCCAGCAGTACCGCCGCGGTCCGGCAACCGGGCAGCTGCAGTTCCAGGTAGCCCCCATTCGCCCGCAAGGAGACCGAGATCCTCGACAAGGTCCGCGCCGTCGACGACGTCTTTCACGGCCTCCGCGGGTAGGGCCGGCCCCGACCCTAGACTGACGTTCCCCCAAGGGACGAGGTGTTGACATGGCCCACCCCCAGACCGGCATCTTCGCTCTCGGCACCGTCTCCCACGTCTACCTCGAGTTCGACCTCGCCGACGGTGCCAACGCCAGCGCGCTGATCGGTGCGGTCGCGGACCTGGACGAGCCGCGCACCACGATGGGCGGGGTCAACCTCGTCACCGGCTTCCGTCCCGAGCTCTGGCGGGCAGCCGCCCCGGACAGGACCCCCGAGGGCGTGTCGAGCTTCTCGGAGCCGGTGACGGGTCCCGACGGCTACACCATGCCGGCCACCCAGCACGACCTCGTCGTCTGGATCTCCGGTGGCTCCTACGACGTCGTGTTCGACGCGGCCCAGGACCTGATCGGCGCCTTGGCTCCGCTCGCGGCGCTGCGGACCGAGGTCGAGGGCTGGTCGTACCACCGCGACCTGGACCTGACCGGCTTCATCGACGGCACCGAGAACCCGACCCTCGCCGAGGCGCCGGCGCACGTCCTCGTCCCCGACGGTGAGCCGGGGGCGGGCGGCACGGTGCTGCTGCTTCAGCAGTGGGCACACCACAGCGACATCTGGACCGCCCTGCCCGTGGCCGAGCAGGAGCGGGTGATCGGACGCACCAAGCCGGACAGCATCGAGCTGGACCCCCGCCCCGACACGGCGCACGCCGCACGCACCGACCAGGACGAGTTCGGGCACATCTTCCGCCGCAACACGGCGTACGGCTCGGTGCGCGACCACGGGACGATGTTCGTCGGCTTCTGCGCACGGCAGCAGCCGCTGGCCGCCATGCTCGACAGCATGGTGGGGATCGGCGGCATCCGCGACGCGCTCACGCTGTACACCGACGCGCTGACGGGTGGCTACTACTTCGTGCCGTCCCTGGACGACCTGGCGGTCTTCGCCGCTTCGGGCGAGGACGACTGACACCTCGGCGGGGGGACCTGGACCTCGGGTCCTCCTGGTGCAGCTCAAGCTGTTCGCCCTCGACATCGCCATCGGCTGAGGTGGCGCCTACCTGCTAGCAGGTAGCGGGCGGCCCCCGGGATCCCGAAGAAGGGTTGGCCGCTGGCGTGGACGACTTCGACGACCCGCGCCGTGATGCTGGAGCGGTCAACAGGCCAACAGACGACGCCGGATCGGAGGGGTGCAGCGATGACGATCAACACATGGATCCGTGGGTTGGCGACGGAGGCATCGATCGCGGCATCCGTGCCGTGGGTCCGCGCCGTCTCGCGCTTCCGGGAGTCCGACCGTCCGATCAGCCGGTCGGTTCGTCCCGGCCTCGTGTACCCGGCCGCGCCTTCACCAGCGGCCCGCCGTGAACCCGTAGCTCCACCGGTGCTGCTCGTGCATGGTCTGGGCGGCACGACCTCGGACTGGATCGCCGTGGCCAGGGAACTTCGCGCAACCGGACTGAACGTCGCCGCCATCTCGTACCGGTCGTTCGGAACGTCGTTGGAGCAGTTGGCTGAGGAACTCGCAGACGCGGTGATGAGTCTTCAGAGTGAGACCGGTGCGGACAAGGTCCACCTCGTCGGGCACAGCCTGGGGGGCGTGGTGATCGCGCAGGCTCTCGCGGACGGGCTCCTGACTGGACGAGTCGACTGCGTGGTCACCCTGGCGTCGCCCTTCGGAGGTTCCCCGTGGGCGAGCCTGCTGCCGGTGGGCGCCGTTGTCAGGGCTCTGCGCCAAGGATCGCCGCAGCTGGGGCGCCTGGCCCGGGCACACGCGCCAGGTGACATCCGCTGGCTGGCCATCACCGCCGGCGTGGACATGATCGTGCCGCGTGGCCGGTCCCACCCGGCTCATCGGGAGGTCGAGACAGTAGAGGTCCACGGTGCAGGCCACATGGGTCTGCTGCAGAACCCTCAGGCCATCCGCCAGGTCGTCCGCGCAATCTGCGCAGGGTCGGTGCGCCAGCAGGCGGTCGCGTGAGCGGCGTGATCGAGGCAGGTGACAGGGATCGCACCGCCACTTGGGATCTAGAGTTCGCCCGGGCCGAGGCGCGGCCCGCCATCCGGGATGCCGACGCTGCCGTGGGGAGCGTCATCGCTGGTCGGTACCACCTCACCCGGCTGCTCGGGACCGGCAGCATGGGGGTGGTGTGGCTGGCGCAGGACCAGGTCCTGAGTCGGGCCGTCGCCCTGAAGCGGGTTGTCCCCCGAAACGGAGAAGACGGCCCGAACGCCTTGCGCGAGGCTCGCTCAGCCGCGCGGGTCGCGCACCCGGGTGTGGTCCAGGGTGCACGACGTGCTCCTCGAGGACGACGGCACCTGGATCGTCATGGAGGCTCTTCCAGGTCAACCGTTGTCCACGACCCTCCGCGAGGTTGGCCGGCTCCCGGTCGACGAGGTGGTGTCGATCGCGCTGCAGGCGCTCTCCGCCTTGCAGGCGATCCACGAGGCCGACCTCGTTCACCGCGATGTCAAACCCAGCAACATCCAGGCCTGCGACGCAGATCGGGTCGTGCTCACTGACTTCGGCCTGAGCTCACCACCGGGCGTGTGGGGCGGCCTCCGGGTCGGCGCCGTCGCGGGGAGCCTTCCGTTCATGGCACCAGAGTCCATCATCGACGGCCACTTCGGGCCGTCCTCCGACCTCTACGCACTCGGCGTGACGCTGTACCGGGCGGTCGAGGGGCGCTCTCCGTTCGATCCCGGTGCGCCGTTGACCATGCTCGAGCTTCGTTCACGGGCACCCCGGAGCACGATGCACGCGGGTCGCCTGGAGGCCGTCCTGGACGGGCTTCTGGAGCAGGACGCGACGCGGCGGCTCGACGTCGTAGGAGCACGGAGCCGGCTGACGGCAATCGAGCCGTTGGCCCCGGTCGGGTGAGGAGAAGCCGTACCACTCCGGTCTGGCGCCACGACGTGAGACAGGGACCCGGATACCTGCCAGCCGGTACGGCGGATGGCCGCTGACCGCGATGACCCCCCGCACGCAGAACTGACAGCGTGACAGGCACAGCACCGAGACCATTCGACTCGGACTTCAACTAGGTGATTCAGATGGAACGCAACGGATACTCGAAACGGGACACGATCGCCGTTCAGCTGCGCCAGATCCTCCTCGAGCTGGCTCGACGCCTGGACGACGCCGCACACGCAGAAGCGGCCACCACTCCCTACTGGGCACCGTCGCCGACATCGGTCAGTGGTCACCGTGCGGCCGCCAACACCCTCCGTCTCGAAGCCGACCGCATCCTCCAAGCGGTCTGATCGGCACCGGTGAGAATCATGCTGAAGCTCGATCCTCAGAACGAGAAGTACCTGCGTGACACGTTCGGCACGCCGATCACGGAGGGCTCCTGCGTTGTGGACTGCGACGGCCAGGTCGGCTACGTGCGCCTCGACCTCGGTCCCCACCTCGTCGGACCGGAATCGGCCGGCTGGGACGGCTGGTTCGACGTCACCCGGACTCGCAGCGGAGACCCGATGCGCGGCAAGGCGATGAACGGCGAACTCGTCCAGATCTTGCGTGGGGGCCAGTCACAACCTGACTCCCGGAGGTGATCAAGAGCGCCGGCCCGCCTAGCCCCGCAGGACCTTCTCCATCGGCTTGCCCTTGGCGAGCTCGTCGACCAGCTTGTCGAGGTAGCGGATCTTCTGCATCAGCGGGTCCTCGACGTCCTCCACACGGATCCCGCACACCGTCCCGGTGATCAGCGAGGCGTTCGGGTTGAGCCGGGCGTCGGCGAAGAAATCCTCGAACGTCGTCCCCGCCTCGATATGCTCACTCAGTTCCGACTCGTTGAAACCGGTCAGCCACGAGATCGCCTCGTCCAGTTCGGCCTGTGTACGCCCCTTCTTCTCGACCTTGGTCACGTAGTGGGGATAGACCGAGGCGAAACTGGTGGTGAAGATCCTGTGCATGTCGACAAGCGTATGACCAGTGGCACCGGCCCGTCTGTGTGGCCGTTGCTGCTGGCCGCGGCCCTCGTGGCGGTCGTCTACGTCGGGGGCGTGCTCGTCCTCGGGGCCAGCCTGGTCGACCTGGACATCTACCGGATGGGCGGTCGAGCGGTGCTGGACGGCGCCCCGCTCTACGACCAGGTCGGCAGCTACGGGTTGCAGTTCACCTACTCGCCGTTCGCGGCGATTCTCATGGTTCCGCTCGCAGCCCTGCCCGAGGCGGTGGCCTACGCACTGTGGACGGCGCTCTCGATCCTTGCCCTGGCCCTGATCGTCGAGGTATCGATGCCGCGGCTGCCGCTGCGCTCGCTGGTCCTGTTCGTGGTCGTTCTCGTCCTCGCCTGCGCTGTCTTCGACCCGGTCCGGCGGACCCTGGTGCTCGGCCAGATCAACCTGATCCTGTGCGCGCTGATCCTGTTGGACATCGGCCGCCGAGAAGGCGGCTGGCGAGGCGTGGGCGTCGGTGTCGCGGCCGGGATCAAGCTGACCCCGCTCCTGTTCGTCGTGTTCCTGGTGGTCACCCGCCAATGGGCGGCGGCGCGCAACGCGCTACTCGCGTTCGCCGGCACGGTCTTGCTGGGCTTCGCGCTGATGCCGCGCACGTCCTGGGCCTACTGGACCGGCATCGTCGGCGAGGCGGACCGGATCGGTCCGACCTTCCGGTTCTCGAACCAGTCCGTCAACGGGCTCGTGCACCGCAGCCAGGTCGTGCCCGACGCTTGGACGACGCCGATGTGGCTCGTGCTGTCCGGCCTCGTCGTCGGGCTGGTCATGGTCGTGGCCAAGCACCTGTGGGAGAACGGGCGTGGCGTGACCGCCGTGGCCACGGTCGGCATCGGGACGGCGCTTGCCTCGCCGTTCTCCTGGACCCATCACTGGGTGTGGGCGCTGCCGCTCGGCCTGTCGGTGCTGAGCCTGGCGCCCCACCGTCCCCGGTTCGCCATGGTCGCCGGCGGCTTCCTGCTGATGTTCATGATCAGGATCCTCTGGTGGCCACCGCACCGCCACGGCGACGAGTTCGACTGGGGGCCGGCATCGATGGTCGTCGGGAACGCCTGGATCATCGCGGCGCTGGTGTTCGTCGCCCTGCTGGCGCGCGATGCGCAGGTCAGCGGTCGATCATCTTCTGCATCGCTTCGGGGTAGCGCTCGCCCTGGACCGGCACGCTGGCCGACGCGCTCGTCCAGGTCCGCCAGGTCCTCGGCGGTGAGGTCCAGGTCAGCCGACCCCAGGTTCTCCTCGAGGCGCTCGAGCCGCCGGGTCCCGGGGATCGGGACGATCCAGGGCTGCTGCGCGAGCAGCCAGGCCAGTGCGACCTGACCGACGGTGGCGCCCTTGCGCTCGGCGACCTTCTTCACGAGGTCGACGAGGGCGAGGTTGGCCTCGAGCGCCTCGCGCTCGAAGCGCGGCAACGTGCCGCGGATGTCGCCCTCGCCGAACTCGCGTCGCAGCAGTCACCTGACCGGTCAGGAACCCGCGGCCGAGCGGGCTGAAGGGCACGAAGCCGATGCCGAGCTCCTCCAGGGCGGGCAGGATCTCGTCCTCGGGCTCGCGCCAGAACAGGGAGTACTCGCTCTGCAGCGCCGTGACCGGCTGTACGGCGTGGGCGCGGCGGATCGTCCCGACCCCGGCCTCGGACATGCCGAAGTGGTGGACCTTGCCGGCCTCGATCAGCTCCTTGACGGTGCCGGCGACGTCCTCGATCGGGACGTCCGGGTCGACACGGTGCTGGTAGAGCAGGTCGATGGCGTCCGTGCGCAGCCGACGAAGCGAGCCGTCGACGGCGGCACGGATGTCGTCCGGTCTGCTGCTGACCCCGTCTGGTTGCCCTGCTCGTCGAACGCGAACCCGAACTTGGTGGCGATCACGACGTCGTCACGGACCGGCTGCAGCGCCTCTCCCACCAGCTCCTCGTTGTGGAAGGGGCCGTAGACCTCGGCGGTGTCGAACAGGGTGACGCCTCGGTCCACCGCGGCGCGGAGGAACGTGATCATCTCGTCTCGCGGCGGTCGTTGGCCGAAGCCGTGGCTCATGCCCATGCAGCCCAGGCCGAGCGGCGACACCTGAAGGCCCGGCGTGCCGAGGGTGCGTGTGTCCATGGTGGCGTCTCCTTCGTCTAGAGGTCGGGGTCAGACCCTGCTCTCGTAGCGGGAACTCATGATCAGGCCTCCGGGATCTCGCGGCCGAAGTTCTCGAGGGTGATGTCCTCGGGCTCGGGTCCGCCGCACTGGCCGGTGTCGAGGTCGTCGATCGCGGCGAGCTCGTCGGCGGTGAGCTCGAAGTCGAAGACGTCGAAGTTCTCGGCGATGCGGTGCGGCTTGGTCGACTTCGGGATGACCGAGCGGCCCTCCTGCAGGTGCCAGCGCAGCATCACCTGGGCCGGCGACTTGCCGTGCGCCTCGGCGATCCGGCCGATCACCGGGTCTTCGAGCGTGCTGCCGTGGTTGCCGTCGCGGTAGAAGGTGATGCCGCCGATCGGCGACCACGCCTGGGTGAGGATGCCGTGCTCGGCGCCGAGCGCCTGCACCGCCCGCTGCTGGAAGTAGGGGTGCACCTCGATCTGGTTGACCGCCGGAACGACCGTCGCCGCCTCGAGCAGCGTCGTGAGGTGGTCGACCATGAAGTTGCTGACCCCGATCGCGCGCACCTTGCCGTCGGCGAGCAGCGTCTCGAGCGCCCGGTACGCCTCCAGAGTCTTGTCGAACGCCGACGGCAGCGCCTGGTGCAGGATCAGCAGGTCGATCTGGTCGACGCCGAGCTTGCCGGCGCTCTTCTCGAAGCCGTGCAGCGTCTCGTCGTAGCCGTAGTCGCTGATCCAGATCTTGGTCTCGACGAAGACCTCGTCCCGCGCCACGCCCGGAGGCGCGGATCGCCTCGCCGACCTCACGCTCGTTGCCGTACGCCGCGGCGGTGTCGATGTGGCGGTAGCCCGTGCTCAGCGCTGCCTCGACGGCGGCGCGGGTCTCGTCAGGCGGGGTCTGGAACACCCCGAGCCCGAGAGCGGGCATCTCGACGTCGTTGTTCAGCTCAAGCATGTCCATGTCCTCGACGGTAGGTACTGCAGGCGACCGGAGGAAGGCACTGGCATTACTCCCCTCCCAGCCCGATGCGTGCCACGCAGGACCGCGCGGCGGCGCAGCATGATCGGGCTCATGCCACGAGACAACCTCCGTTGCCGTTCGCGTGCCAGTGACGGGCTGTCCGGGTACTGCCAGACCCTCCTTCGCCACTTGCCAGCGACGTAGCGTCGAGCCATGGACAACCGGACCGAGGTGCGCGACTTCCTGACCTCGCGCCGGGCACGCATCACCCCCGAACGGGCCGGGCTTCCGCTCTACGGCACCAACCGCCGCGTCCCCGGGCTGCGTCGCAGGAGGTCGCGATGCTCGCCGGCGTCAGCACCGACTACTACACCCGGCTCGAGCGGGGAAACCTCTCCGGGGTCTCCGAGTCGGTGCTGGAGGCACTCGCCGCCGCGCTGCAGCTCGACGAGTCCGAGCGCTCCCACCTGTTCGACCTCGCCCGCTCGGCCAACACCGGAGCCCGACAGCGCCGCACCTCACCCAAGCAGCGCGTCCGCCCGCACGCCCTCGGCCGAGGCGCTCCAGTTCCTCTCCAGCTGGGCCGACGAGGCCGTCGCACCGTCTACGACCGGCAAATAGAGGCTCGACGGGGCTGTCCAGCGACAGAATTTCTGTCATATTGCCGAGACGACGCGGATGCGTTCGTCCCGGAGGAGGTACGCTCATGCTGCAGCTCGCTCGAGGTCCGAAGGCCCTGGCCGCCACCACTACCCTGCTCGCTCTGCTCCTCGCGGGCTGCGGGGACGACGACAGCGGCGGAGGCGACGACACCGCGAACGATCCGGTGGCCACCGGGGACAGCGTCTGCGAGACGACCGACGCCGCCGACGACCTGCTCGCCGAGATCTGCGAGCGTGGCGAGATCACCGTGTCGACCGACGCGGCCTACCCGCCGCAGTCCTCGCTGGACCCGAAGACCAACGAGTACGAGGGCTTCGACATCGACGTCGCCACCGAGATCGCGAACCGCCTCGGCGTCGACATCGCCTGGGAGACACCGTCCTGGGACGTCATCACCGCCGGCAGCTGGAACGACCGCTGGCAGATGAGCGTCGGCTCGATGACGCCGACCAACGACCGTCAGGAGGTGCTGGACTTCACCCAGCCCTACTACTACACGCCGGCGGTCGTCGCGGTGCACGCCGACAACTCCAGCATCGCCGACCTCAGCACCGACCTGGACGGTGCGACGATCGGCGTCTGCTCCGGCTGCACCTACGAGCAGTTCCTCGACAAGAGCCTGGCGATCGACGGCTTCACGTTCGACTTCATCATCGACGACGCCGAGATCGTCGGCTACGACACCGACACCACCGCGATGCAGGACCTCGCCGTCGGCGACGGCGAGCGGCTCGACGCGGCCATCACGTCGCTGACGGTCGCGCAGGGCTTCGAGAAGGCCGGCAACCCGATCAAGATCGTCGGCGACCCGATCTTCTACGAGCCGCTGGCCGTGGCCATCGACAAGTCCTCGGAGCTCGACCCGGCCAGCCTGGTCGCAGGCGGTCGACGCGATCGTCGCGGAGATGCACGACGACGGGACCCTGACCGCGCTCTCGGAGCAGTGGTACGACGGGGCCGACCTGACGGTCCAGCAGTGACCTCAGCGCCAGACGCACCCGAGTCACCGCTGGAGCGGCTCGCCCTCGCGAGCGCACGCATCCCGTTCCGGCTGAAGGTCGCGGCCGTCTGGGCCGTCATCTTCGTGGTCCTCGGGCTGTTCTTCCTCGCGGCCGGGTTCGACCGCGAGTGGATCCGCGACAACATCGAGTTCATCGCGGGCGGGCTGAAGTTCACGCTGATCATGGCGGTCGGCGGCATCGTGCTCGCGATCGTGCTGGCGACGTTCGGCGCGCTGGCCCGGCTGTCGCGCAACTCGATCGCGTACGGCATCTCCGGGTTCTACGTGTCCTTCTTCCGCGGCACGCCGCTGATCGTGCAGATGTTCCTGCTCTACCTCGCGCTGCCGCCGGTCGGCCGCAACCTCACCGACAAGTACGGCTGGATGCCGGAGGGCTTCGAGACCGCACTGATCCTGGACGCCGCGGTCGCGGGCACCCTGGCGCTCGGCCTCAACTACGGCGCGTACATGACCGAGATCTTCCGGGCCGGCATCCAGGCGGTCGCGGTCGGCCAGGCAGAGGCCGCGGACGCGCTCGGCATGACGCACCGGCAGAAGATGCGGAAGGTGATCCTGCCGCAGGCGTTCCGGGTGATCATCCCGCCGACCGGCAACGAGTTCATCGCGATGATGAAGGACACCGCGCTGATCTCGTTCCTCGGTGTCACCCTCGCGAACGCCGAGATCTTCCGGCGCGCCCAGCTGGTCGGCAAGGCCGACTTCAAGAACCTCGAGGCCTACATCGCATGCGCGCTCCTCTACTGGGGCCTGACCGTGATCTTCTCGTTCTTCCAGCGCAGGCTGGAGAACAGACTGGCGCGCGGCTACGTGCGCACGCCGACGGTCAACCCCGCCCACCACTCGACGGGAGGAGGCGGATGAGCGCCCCGGTGAGCGAGCCGATCGTCCGGATCGACGGGCTGCACAAGAGCTTCGGGCACCTCGAGGTCGTCCGCGGCGTCGACATGGAGGTCCAGCGCGGCGAGGTCGTGGTGATCTTCGGCCGGTCCGGCTCCGGCAAGTCCACGCTGCTGCGCTGCGTCAACATGATCGAGGACCCGACCGCCGGCACGATCGAGGTGTCCGGCGTTCGACTGGGCGGCGGGCACCGGACCCGGCGCAAGCGCAAGCAGATCCGGCAGCTGCGGCTGCGCACCGGCATGGTCTTCCAGCAGTTCAACCTGTTCCCGAACATGACCGTCACTCGACAACGTGATGTGCGGGCCGATGTGCGCGGGCGCCGGCAAGGAGGCCGTCGTCAAGAAGCGGGCGCTGGACCTGCTCGACCGGGTCGGCCTGGCCGACAAGGCGGGCGAGCACCCGATCCGGCTCTCCGGCGGCCAGCAGCAGCGGGTGGCGATCGCGCGGGCGCTCGCGATGGAGCCGGACGTGATGCTCTTCGACGAGCCGACCTCGTCGCTCGACCCGGAGCTCACCGGCGAGGTGCTGTCGGTGATGACGTCGCTGTCCACCGACCTGCACATGACGATGATGGTGGTCACGCACGAGATGGGGTTCGCGCGCGAGGTCGCCGACCGGATGTGCTTCTTCCACGAGGGCCAGATCCTCGAAGAAGGCCCTCCGGCGCAGATGGTCTCGACCCCGACCCGACCGGAGACGAAGACCTTCCTCGACGCCGTCCTCTGAGCTCCGAATATGCTGGCTGACCGGCCGAAAGGACCCGCATGATCAGGACGACGCCGTTCCACGCGCGGCTCAGCGAGCTCAACGACCAGCACCTGTACACGCACTGGCAGGGCACCCTGTCGCCGCTGCGCTACAGCCATGCGCCGAAGCACGAGTACTTCGCGGTCCGCAACAGCGTGGGCGTCTTCGACACCTCGCCGCTCTACAAGTACGCCGTCACCGGGCCGGACGCCGAGCGGCTCTTCCAGGGTGCTCTCGTGCGCGACATCAAGACCTGCCGCCCGGGCCAGGCCCAGTACACCGCGTGGTGCGACGACCGCGGCTTCGTCATGCACGACGGCGTCGTCTTCCGGCACTCCGCCGACGAGTTCCTGCTGACCGCCGGCCGGCCGGCGATGTCCTGGTTCCAGGAGCTCGGGGCCGGGATGCGGGTCGAGCTCGAGGACGTCACCGAGAACTACGCGATGCTCGCCGTCCAGGGCCCGCGCTCGCGGACCGTGCTGGCCGGGCTGATGCCGGAGGCCGAGACGCTCGGCTACTTCGACCACGCGCCCGCGAAGGTCGCCGGCGCCGGCGTGACCCTGTCGCGCACCGGCTACACCGGCGACCTCGGCTTCGAGATCACCGTGGCCGCCGACGACGCCGTCGCCGTGCTCGACGCGGTGCTCGAGGCCGGGCGGCCGCACAGCATCCGGCCGTTCGGCGAGGAGGCGCTGATGACGCTCCGCATCGAGGCCGGCCTGCCGCTCGTCGACATCGAGTGGCACGACGCGCGGCTCACCTTCAGCGACGCCGACTGCGTGACTCCCAAGGAGCTCGGCTTCGGCTGGATGCTCCGCGGCGTCCGCGACGGCTCACGCCGGTTCGTCGGCTCAGACGCGATCCGCCGCGAGCTGGTCGACGGCACCTCCCGCTGGGCGACGACCGGCATCGTCGTCGACCCGCACGACTGGGACCGGCTCTACCGCGACGCCGACCTGTTCCCGCCGAAGTCCGAGCACCCGCTGCCGTACGAGTCGATGATCCTGGACGACGACCGCGCCGAGGTCGGCTACTGCACCAGCTTCGTCTACTCCCCCGTGGTCCAGCGCCACATCGGCATCGCCCGGGTCCGTCCCGACCTGGCCGCGGCCGGCACCGACCTGCGGCTCGAGCTCGCCATCAACCACCACAACACCACGGTCCGGGTCGCCACGACCTCGATGCCGTTCTTCGACCCCGAGAGGAAGCGCGGATGAGCGCCCATGAGTACGACGCGATCGTCGTCGGCGGTGGACACAACGGCCTGACCCACGCGGCGTACCTGGCCAAGGCAGGCCTGCGCACGCTGGTGCTGGAGAAGAACGGCATGGTCGGCGGCGCGGCGATCACCGAGGAGCTGCTCCCCGGCTTCAACTTCACGACGTTCTCGTACGCGCTCAGCCTGCTGCGGCCGGAGATCATCCACGAGCTGAACCTGGTCGACCACGGGTTCCTGCCGCTGATGATGCCCTCGTCGTTCCACCCGACCGGCGACGGCGACTACCTGCTCTTCGGCGACGACCACGCCCAGAACCTGCAGGAGGTGCGCCGCCACTCGCCGCGCGACGCGGACGCCTACGAGCGCTACCACCGCGATCTCGACCGCGTCTGCCAGGCGATCCGGCCGCTGTTCGACAACCCGCCGCCGAACCTCTGGGGCCACGACCCCGAGGACGCGGTCGACGTGAAGTGGCTGATGGACCACCTCGGCGGCATCGACCGCAAGACCATGCACGACACCGTGCGGCTTCTGACCGGCAGCGCCCAGGACTGGCTCGACGACTACTTCGAGCACGAGGCGATCAAGGGCTACCACGCCTCCTCGTCGATCATCGGCAACAAGGTCGGGCCGATGTCACCGGGCTCCGGGCTGGTGCTGCTGTTCCACAAGATGGGCGAGCACGACGGCCACCTCGGCTCGTGGGCGTTCCACAAGGGCGGCAACGGCGGCTTCACCCAGGTGCTGGCCCGCGCGGCGCAGGCGTACGGCGCCGAGATCCGTCTCGGCGCGCCGGTGACGTCCGTGCTCACGGACAACGGCCGCGCCGTCGGAGTCGTGCTGGAGGACGGCACCGAGTTCCGTGCACCCGTCGTCGTGTCGGCGCTGGACCCCCGCCGTACCTTCCTCGAGCTGGTCGAGCCGCGCGAGCTGCCGCTCGACCTGGTCGACAACATCCGCCGGATGAGGTTCCGCGGCGTCTCGGCGAAGGTCAACTTCGCCCTCGACGGGCTGCCGGTCTTCCCGGCCCTGCCCGACAGCGTCGACCACTACGGCGGCTTCCTCAACATCGGCCCGACCATCGAGTACGTCGAGCGCGCCTTCGACGCCGCGAAGTACGGCTGGTACTCCGAGCAGCCGTTCATCGACGCCGCGATCCAGTCCGTCGTCGACCCCGACATGGCGCCCCCGGGCAAGCACGTCATGTCGTGCTTCGTGCAGTACGCGCCGTACGAGCTGCGCGGCAGCGACTGGGAGACCGAGCGCGAGAACTTCGGCGACAAGGCGCAGGCCGTCCTCGAGTCGCACTTCCCCGGCTTCGGCGACCTGGTGCTGCACCGCGAGGTCGTCACGCCGGTCGACATCGAGACCCGCACCGGCCTCAGCGAGGGCAACATCTTCGCCGGCGAGTTCCTCGCCCCGCAGATGTACTTCTTCCGCCCGGCGCCGGGCTGGAGCCAGTACGCCACCCCGATCGACGGCTACTACCAGTGCGGCTCCGGCACGCACCCGGGCGGCTGCGTGATCGGCTCCCCCGGCAAGCTCGCGAGCGAGCGGGTCCTGCGCGACCTCCGGCGATAGCCGAGGTCGCGTCGGCGGCCGGTCGGGGCGTCAAGATTCCGTAAGGAACTGCATCGCGACGGTCCGGCGGCCGCAGAATGGAGGCGGTCGTGGCGAAGGGAGGCCGTCGATGGTCGAGCCGGCCGGTGCGTTGCTGGTTCGGTGGCGCCCGCTCATCCGGGTGGGTGCCGTGGCGCTGCCGCTGCTGACCTGCGCCCTGCTCTCCCTGGTGCGCGACCAGGTCACCGCAGCGAGCTCGGTCCTTGTCCTGGTCCTGTGGGTCGTCGCAGCCGCGGCGAGCGGCGACCGGGTGGCGGCTGTGCTCGCGGCCCTCTCGGGAGTCGTGTGGTTCGACTTCTTCCTCACCCAGCCGTACCTGCGGTTCACCATCAACGACTCCGACGATGTCGAGACCGCGGTGCTGCTCGTCCTCATCAGCCTTGCCGTGAGCGAGATCGCCCTCTGGGGACACCGCCAGCAGGCCGAGGCGGCGCGGCGCTCTGGGTATCTCGACGGCGTCCTGGGAGCCGCGCGGCGTGTTGCCGAGGGCGAGGTGCCACCCGAGGCCGTGGTCGAGCTCGTCGGCCAGAGCATCACCGATCTTCTCGACGCCGACACCACCCGCTACGTCCCTGGCCCCGTCCACGACGCGAGGATCTGCGTCCTCGACCACGACGGAGTACTGACCAGGGACGGGCGACCCAGCGATGTCGACAGGGTGGGTCTCCCGACCAACGAGTACGTCGCGGTCCCGGTCCAACGCGGCGCGCACACGGTGGGCCACTTCCTGGTATCCGCGACCAGCCATGTCGCCTATCCCTCGCGGGAGCAGCGCCGGGTGGCCGTCCTCCTGGCCGACCAGGTAGCCGCGACGGCGAGCTCCTAGGGCTCCCCCGTGACTGATCGCAAGTCAGGCTCTGCGAGCCCGCTCCGACTCGCCATCGTGATCGGCGCACTCGGTGTCGTGTTCGGCGACATCGGCACCAGCCCGATCTACACGATCCAGACGGTCTTCAACCCCGAGGACCCCCACCCGGTGCCCGTGAGCACGGAGAACGTGTACGGCGTTGTGTCGCTCATCTTCTGGTCGGTGATGCTGATCGTCACCATCACCTACGTCTCACTCGCCATGCGCATCAACAACGACGGCGAGGGCGGCATCATGGCCCTCATCACGCTGCTGCGCCGCTGGACCGCACGCAGCAAGACCCGCACCACGGTCGTGCTGGCCAGCCTCGGCATCTTCGGAGCCGCGCTGTTCGTGGGAGACAGCATGATCACCCCGGCGATCTCGGTCCTGTCCGCAGTGGAGGGTCTCAAGGTCATCGACCCCTCGTTCGAGGACTGGGTGGTCCCCATCACGGCCGTCATCATCGTCGTGCTCTTCGCGGCGCAGAAGTTCGGGACCGCGGCGGTGGGACGTCTCTTCGGACCGGTGATGATCATCTGGTTCGTCGCCATCGGGTCGTGCGGCATCTGGGGCATCACCACCCATCCGGAGATCCTGAGCGCGATCTCACCCACCTACGCGATCGGATTCCTGGCAGGTCACTTCCACCTGGCGTTCTTCGCACTGGCGGCGATCGTGCTGTCGGTCACCGGCGCCGAGGCCCTGTACGCCGACATGGGCCACTTCGGACGCAAGCCGATCTCGATCGGCTGGATCTTCCTGGTCTTCCCCGCCTGCGCACTCAGCTACTTCGGACAGGGGGCGCTGATCCTCGAGGACCCTGCCAACCTGTCCGCGCCGTTCTTCCTCCTCACCCCCGACTGGGCACGCATCCCGATGGTCGTCCTCGCCACCGCCGCGACCGTCATCGCCTCGCAGGCCGTCATCACCGGGGCCTTCTCCGTCGCCTCCCAGGCGGCCCGGCTCGGCTACCTGCCGCGGCTGCGGATCCTGCACACGTCCAGCTCCACGCACGGCCAGATCTATGTGCCCTGGATCAACTGGCTGCTCCTCGTATCGGTACTCACCCTGGTGTTCGCGTTCCGCAGCTCCGCCGCGCTCGCGTACGCGTTCGGCATGGCGGTCACCGGGACGATCACGATCACGACGATCCTCTTCTTCTACGTCGCGTTCCGGACCTGGCGGACCCCGCGTTGGCTGCTCGCGGCGGCCGCGGCGGTCCTGCTGGGCGTCGACCTGCTCTTCCTCGCCGCGAACCTCACGAAGATCGTCCACGGTGCCTGGCTCCCGCTCGTCATCGCCGTCGTCGCATTCACGGTCATGATCACCTGGCAGCGCGGCCGGGAGCTCGTCACAGCGAGGCGTGAGGACCGAGAGGGCTCGCTCCAGGACTTCGTCGACGGCCTCAGCGCGGACCCGTCCCGGGCCTCGGTCGTGCAGGGAACCGCGATCTTCCTCAACCGCGGCCACACCGCCCCTCTGGCCCTGCGCGCCAACGTCGAGCACAACCATGTGCGGCACGCCCAGGTCGCGGTGGTCTCGGTCGAGACCCAGACCGTCCCGCGCGTCCCCGAGGACGAACGGGTCGAGGTCGAGCACCTCGGCCACGGCGCCGACGGCATCACCCACATCACGGTCCGGTTCGGCTACACCGAGACCCCCGACATCCCCGCTGCACTCGGCACTCTCACGCCCGAAGACACCGAAGGCCTGCTCGACCTCGACAACGCCACGTACTTCCTGTCCCACATCGAGCTCAAGCAAGGCAACGAACCCGGGATGGCCACGTGGCGCAAACGACTCTTCATCGCCACCTCCCACATCACCGCAGACGCCGCCGAGCACTTCGGGCTCCCCCGGCGACCGCACCATCCTCCTCGGCTCACACGTCGAGGTGTGAGCACCGAAGCGGCGCGAACTGTCCGCGGCGAGGGTCAGGCCCAGCGCGAGCGCGTAGCCGAGCCGGGACGGCGTCGCGATCATGCCGCCCCGCTCTCGTCGGCGAACTCGGCCCGGAGCAGCGCACCGTGCTCGTCGAGCGCCGGCGAGGGAATCATGGTTCCGCTCGAGTTGTAGGCGCCCCACTTCATGGGGGAACCCGGAACGGTGAAGCCGCCGACCTCCTTGACCATGCCGCGTGCCTTGATCTGCTCGAGCTTGCGGGTGTCGTCCAGGTTGAGCACCAGGCTCGACGGGATGCCTTCAGCCTGAAGGCGTTGGCACCAGGCGTCGGCGGTGTCGGTCCCGAGTTCCTCCTCCATGGCCGCCTTCAGGTCGGCCTGGTTGTCGCAGCGGTCGACGTTCGACTTGAACCGCGGATCGGACGTCAGGTCCGGACGACCGAGCACGTCGGCCAGCGTTGCGAAGAGCCGGTCGTTGCCGCAGCAGATGGCGATCAGCTGGTCCTTGCAGGCGTAGGTGTCGAACGGCGCCATGGACGGATGACGGTTCCCGATCCGATGGGGCACGACGTGGACGCCCAGGGCATCCATGAGGCCCTGCTCCATGAGCGAGAACACGCTGTCGAGCATCGCGATGTCGACCGTCGTCCCGCGACCCGTCTGCTCACGGGCGCACAGAGCCGTGACGATGCCGGCGTACCCGAAGATGCCCGCGAGGACGTCGGCCACCGAGGTGCCGACTCGCGTTGGTCCACCGTCCGGCTCGCCCGTCGCGTCCATGATCCCGGAGATCGCCTGGACGACGGTGTCGTAGGCGGCCTGCTGGTGCATCGGGCCGGATTGGCCGAACCCGGAGATCGAGCACACGATGAGGTGCGGGAACTCCTCGACGAGCGCGGCCGGATCCAGCCCGAGCTTCGCCATCACGCCGGGCCGGAAGTTCTCCACGACGACGTCCGCCTCGACAAGCATCCTTCTGACCAGGGCGAGGTCACGCTCGTCCTTGAGGTCGAGGGCGATGCTCTCCTTGCCGAGGTTGGCGAAGCGGTAGTACTCCGATGATCCGTCGTCGGCGAAGGGTCCCATCTGACGGGTGTCATCACCGGTTTCCGGTCGCTCCACCTTGATGACGCGAGCGCCCGCGTCTGCGAGCATCCGCCCGCATGTCGGACCGGCCAGCACCCGGGAGAAGTCGATCACGGTGATGCCGGCCAGTGGGTAGGGTGCGCCCGATGACGGGCTCTTGCTGACGGCCGGGCCGTTGGTGTGCGTGGACATGATGGCTCCTTCGTAGTTGGGCTGGGCAGGACGTGACCGGGCTCAGCCGGCGTGGGGGTTCAGGTTCGTGAGGTGACCGCTCTCGCTCCCGGCCGATGGATCGATCTCGCAGTTGATGACGGCCGGCTTGCCGTTGCCGAGCGCGCGGTGCAGAGCGCACTGGAGGGCGTCGGTGTCGGCGGCGTAATAGCCGTCTCCGCCGAACGCCGTCATCAGCTGTTCGTAGCGCGCCGACGTCGAGAGGGCTGTCGGCGAAGGGTCGGAGGGCACCTGGCTTGCCTCGTCGCCCTTGTAGATGCCGCCGTTGTTGAACACGACGGTCACGACGGGCAGGCTGTACCGACAGATCGTCTCGAGTTCCATGCCGCTGAACCCGAAGGCGCTGTCGCCCTCGATGGCAACGACGGGCTTGCCGGACTCCACGGCGGCCGCGATGGCGTAGCCGAGGCCCACGCCCATGGTTCCCCAGGTTCCGGGGTCGAGCCGGTGGCGAGGCTCTGACATGGGCAGGATGTCCCGCGCGAAGTCGAGCGTGTTGGCTCCCTCGTTCACGACGTACGTTCCTGGGTGTTCGGCCAGCACGTCACGGAGGGTGCGCAGCGCGGAGGAGAAGCTCATCGGGACGCCATCTGTCTCGAGCCGAGCCGCCATCTTGCGCACGTTGCGCGCCTTGCGGGCCTCGAGCTGATCGAGCCAGGTCCGGTCGGGGCCCCGCTCGTCGGGGGGTAGTGCCGCGAGCACGGGCTCCGGTGGCAGCCCCGCCAGAAGCTGGGTCATCACGGACCTGATGTCACCCACCAGGGGAGCATCGACGCGGCGGTTGCTGTCGATCTCCTGTGCCGAGATGTCGACCTGGATGAAACGGCAGTCCGGCGACCACTGCGGTGACCGCCCGTGACCGAGCAGCCAGTTGAGACGCGCGCCGATGAGCATGACCACGTCGGCACTACCGAGCGCCAGCGATCGTGCGGCCGCGACCGACTGCGGATGGCTGTCGGGCAGCACCCCCTTGGCCATCGACATGGGCAGGAACGGGATCCCGGTCAGCTCCACGAACCTCCGGATCTCGTTCTCGGCTCGCGAGTACGCAGCGCCCTTGCCGATCACGATCAGTGGCCTCGCTGCGCTGTTCAACAGGTGGAGCGCACGGTCGACGGCGTCCTGGGACACCAGTTGTTGGGGGGCTGGGTCGACGACCTCGATGAGCGATCGCCGCCCCTCCTGCGGGTCGATGCTCCCGCTGAGTACGTCGGCGGGCAGGTCGAGGTAGACACCGCCCGGCCTGCCGGAGAGGGCCGTGCGAATGGCCCGGGCGACGCCGATCCCGATGTCCTCCGGGCGCTCAACCCGGTACGCGGCCTTGGCGAGCTGCTTGGCCACAGCGAGCTGGTCCAGCTCCTCGTAGTCGCCTTGCTGCAGGTCGACGGTCCCCCGGTCGCTGGACCCGCTGATCTGGATCATGGGGAAGCAGTTGGTGGTCGCGTTGGCGAGCGCCACGAGGCCGTTCAGGAAGCCCGGCGCGGAGACGGTGAGGCAGATACCCGGCCGCTGGGTCAGGAAGCCAGCAGCCGCGGCAGCGTGGCCGGCGGCTTGCTCGTGGCGGAATCCGACGTACCGGATGCCGCTCCGTTGCGCGGCGCGGGCGACGTCGGTCACCGGGATCCCCACGACGCCGTAGATGGTGCGTACGCCGTTCAAGCGGAGCGCGTCGACGAGGAGACTGGTGCCGTCGATCGGTTCCGCGGCCTGGGCGGACGTGACGTCGGGTTCGCTGGACTGTGTCGTCATCTGTTGTGCCTCCGGGTCGAATGGGCCTTGAATGTCAGCATCGAGCAGCGGCCGGACTGCCTCTACGCGGGTAGCCACCCGTCCCGATCCCCGGTAGCAGGGTGGTGCTTCGCCCCCGACCGCTCACTCCTTGAAGGCGAAAGCCGCACAGGTCACGACAAGCACGGTGATGCACACCGGGAACAGAGGCGCCCACAACGGAGCCCTCTCGACCAGGAGTCCACCGATCCCGGCACCGATCACGAGGGCGCCGACCACCGTGACCAGCCGCAGTCGTTCTCCCTTGGAACGCGACCAACCGGCCAGGTCGCCCATGAGGAAGGCCAGGGTGGCGGTCGCGGCCGTCGTGAAGACACCGCGGACGCCGAGCGCGGCGATGGCCACCGTCTGAGTCCCCATCGCCATGGCCAGCATCCCCACGACGAACGCGGACACGTGGTCCGACGGATGCCCGGAGGACGACTTCCACACCCCCAGCACCCCCGCCTCGAGAAGGCTCGTGATCGCCAGGCACACGGTGACCTGGAACGGCCACGAGCGGTCTCGGTTCGGTCCCGACCGGACGACTCGCGCGCCGAGAGCGCCCCCCAGCGCGAACGCAACGATCGCGACGGTCACCTGAACCGGCCCGGGCCCTTCTGCGTTCCCCACCCCCACCATGAGACCGAGGAACACCAGGTTGCCGGTCATGAACGCCGAGAAGACCTTGCCGAGCAGGAGCCAGCTCAGCGCGTCGACCGCGCCGGTCGCCAGAGCCAGAGCAGCCAGCAACACGTCACGCAGCCGCTCTGGACGCCATCGCGCACGACCATTCGCCATGATGCTCGGAACTGTCGTTTCCATGTCACGGTCCAGGCCAGCCGGTACGACGCGGCTCACGTCGTCGCCGATCGGGGAGCTGGACCGGATGGCGTGAGCAGGTCGGAGAGCATGCGGAACACGACCGCGATGTCTCGGTGCTCGTAGCCGGTCGCGCGAGCGATGCTGAGCATCCCCTCGGTCACCGAGGTGGACGGCATCAGCACCCCTTGTTTGCGTCCGCTGTCCAGTGCGAGCCGAAGGTCCTTCTGCATCATGGCGACGTCGAACCAGGCCTCGTCGGGCAGCTGGAGCAGGAGCGGCGAGCGGGCCTGCAGCATCGGGGAGCCGATGGCGCTGTGGGTCATCACCTGGAGAGCGACGCTCCGGTCGACTCCTCCGCTCTCGGCGAGCAACAGGCCTTCGCTGAACGCCAGCATCTGCACGGCGAGGCTCATGTTGATGCCCAGCTTCACGAGCAGAGCGTGGCCGACGTCGCCGACGAGGGTCACCGTGCTACCGAGCTCGCGCAGGATCGGCTCCACGCGCTCGAACGCGTCGACGTTCCCGCCGGCGATGATCGCCAGCGTGCCCGCCTCGGCGGCCGGCACGCTCCCGGAGACGGGCGCGGCCAGCATGGTGGCACCGAGCGACCCGACCCGCTCGGCGAGCGCTCGGCTCGCCTGCGGACTCACCGTGCTCATCTCGATGTAGACGGAGCCGGGCACCAACCCAGCCAGGATGCCGTCCGGCCCCTCGGTCACCGCGGCGAGCGCCGCGTCGTCGGCGACCATGCTGATCACCGCGTCCGAGCGCTCGGCAGTCGCCCGCGGGGTCTCACACCACACGAGCCCCTGCTCGATCAACCCGTCTGCTTTGGCCTTGGTGCGGTTGGTTCCGTGCACGGCTCTTCCTTGGGAGAGGAGGCGGCCGGCGATCCGGCCGCCCATCGCTCCCAGGCCGACCACCCCGACGCTGGTCATCGCCGGTCCCGCATTCGGCTCGGTCGCTTCACGACCTGCCCCCGCGCAGGATCTGGACGAGCTCGCCGTTCAGGGTCTTGCCGCGCAACGGGTTGCCGTCGCGAGTCGGGGTCACGCTGAACCAGCCGTCCCAGTGGGCCGTGTCCGGTCCGTCGATGTGGGGGCCGAGGTCGAGGCGCACGTAGCCGACCTGGCGGTCACAGTCCATGACACACGAGCCCTCGGTGATGGGCGACCCGAACGAGTCGACGAGGTGCTTCTTGTTCTCGGGAAGGATCTTCAGCATTGCTCTCACCACATCTGTGTCAGGAGGTCTGGAGGAGACGGTCGGCTTCGGAACGCAGGCAGTTGGCGGCCGCACGGCGGCCAAGGACAGAGGCCGGCTGGGGAGCCCAGTACGGCACGGCGGCGGCTTCTGCGTGTGCGATGCCGTCCTCGCGTCGAGCCAGCTCGAGGAGGATCTGGCGCAGCCGGAGGGCCATCGTGCCCTCGTCCGGGTAGCCGTTGCTGTCCATCTGAATCACCTGGTTGAAGTCGGGTTCTGGTCTTGCTTGCGTGGCTCCAACGATGTCGACTCGGCGGGTGGATGTCGTCGCGGTCAGCGGCCATCCGCACTACCGGCTAGCCGGGGGTCGGGTCTGTCGCTGGCCGGGCAGCGGCGCGCCCGGCCGGTGGCGGAGTCTGGGTCGGCACGCCAGCTACCGACCGCCACGACCGAGGGGTGATGACCGTGACCTCGCAGCCTGAACAGACAGAACAGCCCGCCGACGACCTCGACGAGATCATCCGCGCGCTCAAGATCGCAGCCACGATGAGCGAGGATGAGGCGGGCGAGATCATCGCCCTCGACGACGAGGGTTGGCGGGTCTGGCCGCCGCTCGCCAGGGCTGCCCGGTTCCGGCAGGCCGTGGCGCACCGCGTCCGGCTCCGTGCTGCTGATGCACCGGCCACGAGTGAGTGGAAGTACCACTCCGACACGGGCCAGTGGCACCACAGTGCGCCCTGAAGTCGCCTGACGACGCAACGCCGGAGATGGTTGCGGACCTGCAAGAGGCCCTCACAGTCAGGCTGTGAGGGCCTCGTGGTCGTCGCACTCCCCCACTGCCCGAGGCGCCTGCGGGCCGAGGCTCGACCGCAGGTGCGGCCAGCACTGCTCGGAGGCCTCCGCCGCGATGCTCAGGCGCCTTCGCCGACTACCGCACCGGTGGGCCCGGATCCGCAGCCACCGACGCCGACGACGCAGCGGGCGGACCATCGCAACGATCCCAGCGCCCGCCGTACCGGCCAGCGCCAGGTGGGCGCCCATGGACTGAGCGGCGACGAACGTCGCAACGGCGCCCTGGGCCGCCAGCACCCAGCGACGCACCTGAGCGCTCGCGGCGCGCCCGGTAGCGCACCAGGCCGCGAAGTGCTCGCAGTTGTTGCGCACCAGGCTGTAGTCCGCGAATCCCAGGCGGGACTCTGCGTTGCGGACCGTCTCCTCGGCGCTCAGCCGCTTGTCATAGGCCCGCACCCGCAGCTTCGAGCTCGCCGTGAACTCCTCGAGCGAGGTCCGGGCCAGACGCCGGGTCCGCCGCGGCCCGATGTAGTGGATGACCGAGCCGTCACCACAGTCGATCCCGTGGTGGCTGTACCGGAGTCCACGACGCACGTAGACGTGGTCACCGCTCGCCATGCGCCCTCCACCGTTCCAATGCCAGGGCAGATGCCACCCGTTCCTCGCCTGGATTGAAGCACATCCAGTCGACGGATCTGCCATCGACGTGGCCCGGACAGAGCGGGACCCGAAGTCGCCGCCTTCGGACTGTGGGGGCGGAGTGGGGGCATCGTGGGTCGCCTGCCCTCACCGCAGCGGAGAGCGTGGAGCTATGACCGAGAGGAGGGTGGCGCGGGGCCCGTTGGCGTCCGTTTCACCGGCGGGTTCGACTTGCTGCCGCTCAGCGGGCCGGAGCCTGCCGTCATCGAGTCGGTGATGCCATCGGCGGCGACCCGGCTCTGAAGTTCCTCGGAGCGAGGATCGCCGGCCCGGAACGGAAGCTGGGTGCGTGGTCGCAGCTCGAGCGCTACCCACCTACAGAGCCTGACGTCGGCCCGCTCGAGGACGCCGAAGGGGCGACAGTCCTGCCCGCGTGACCAGACGCGGCAGAAGATGGGCTTTGAGCTGATCCTCGGCTACGAGGTCGTTGACGACAGCGCCGTCGCCACGCGTACCGCGATCGAGGTGACCTACGGCGTCGGCACCGAGAGGTTTCTGTGGAAGTCTCCCGCTCAGCTGGTGTACTGCCCCAGCGGATCTTCGCTCAGCGGCGGACCCAGCTTCTGACCTTCGGGCCCCGCGGCAACCAGAGGGTCCTATCGAGCTGCTGACCGAGACGCTGGCGATCACCGCCACCGAAGGACAGTTCCTGATCATCTATCACACCGAGCCCGGCAGTGCGTCCGAGCAAGAGCTGACACGCCTAGAGTGGTCAACGCCGCCACCGGCGAACTGCTCCGCGAGCTCACCATCGACCCCAGCAAGAACTACCCCGTGCGGACAGCCTGGGGAATGTTGCTGGCTGTCAGGAGCTCGACGAGAGTGGCCGTTTCGGCGACGTGATCGGACGCGACGTCGGCCAGCGCGCGCCGAGACGCCTGCCGCGTGACCGCCGCTTCCAACGCGGCGTGCTGCTCGCCGGCGACGTCCATGAAGGCGCCGACTTCGGCGGCGATGCCCCCCAGCTCCACCAGGACCGGGTGCTCGTGCAGCTCGCGGGCGCGACTTCTCGCGAAAACCGCACCCAGCAGTTCCCGCAGCTGGTCGGCAGCCACACTCCGCTCCTCGACCTCAGCGATGTGGCCCTCCGGAACCCCGAGGCGACGGAGCTTCGCCGGCGCGGCCTTGACCTCGCGGTGCCAGTCCTCCACGAACCGCGGCACCGTCGGTGCGTCCGCGTCGACGTCGAGGCGCCAGACCGTCTCCGCCAGAATGAAAAGGCCGACCAGGAGGATCGCGACGAAAGGCGTCGCGAGCACGATAGCTGCCAGTGCGGACTCGATCAGGGAGACGTCCGGTTCGAGCGACACCTTCACCACCTCGGCCACGCCGTAGCCGCCGCCGGCCACGAGCAGGCCGCCGAGGGTGAGGAGCGGCAGGGCCTTGCGCCGTGGGAGCGGCTGGAGGGGTGCCCAGGAGTCGTCCCAGAAGTCGGACTGCTTTGACACCGTCTGTAGCCGCACGGCGTGCCCGCGGGTGAGGTCGGCGAACCGCGCGCCTGCCGCCTCCGCGACAGTAGCTGGGATGGATGCGGCGGGTGGCCGGTTGTGTCTCATCACATCGCGGTCGCGATGGGCGGGCTGAACGTGGTGGCCCGCCGGCTGGCGGTGCCGGACCTGACGACCATGGTGCTCACCTTGACGGTGACCGGGCCGGTCGCGGCCCATGCGTGGGCGACGGCTGGTGCCGGTGGTGGCGATGCTCGGCGGCTGGGTGATGCTGCCTCGGATTGGGCACGTGACGCGCGATCCCGCAGGAGCTGGAGGCGCGCCGCGGTGAACTCCGTGGTCAGCGCGTCGACGATGTCGTCCCGGTCTTCTGAGACCGCGAGGTTTACCTGTTCGACGTAGTCGTCGTGGAGCTCGTCAAGGCTGCTGGTGGCGGCTTCGTTCATGGCAATCACGCGGCTCGGGTTTCGGAGGTCTGGTTGAGTCGGCTGACCTGCTCGGCAGTGAGCTGCAGGTCGAGGGCCTCGGTCGAGGCACGGATGGTTTCGGGGCGGCTGGAGCCGGGGATCGGGATCATCACCGGCGAGATGGCGAGCATCCAGGCCAGGGTGACCTGGTGTGGGGTGGCGTCGACCTCGTCGGCAACCTCGGCGAAGGCCCGGAAGCGAGTGCCGAGCCCGGCGGCGTTCCTGATCCCACCCAGCGGGCTCCACGGCAGGAAGGCGATGCCGAGCTCCTCGCACAGCCGAAGCTCGGGCTCACTGGACCGGAAGGCCGGGGAGAACTGGTTCTGCACCGAGACCAGGCGGCCGCCGAGGATCTGGTCGGCGAGCCGGATCTGCTCCGGGTCGGCGTTCGAGATGCCGGCCATCCGGATCTTGCCCTGGTCCAGCAGGTCACGCAGCGCGCCGATGGACTCCTCGTAGGGCACGGTCGGGTCGGGTCGGTGGAACTGGTAGAGCCCGATGGCATCGACGCCGAGGCGACGCAGCGAGGCCTCGCAGGCTCGCCGGAGATGGTCCGGCGACCCGTCGAGGGTCCAGCTGCCGTCACCGGGACGCAGGTGACCGCCCTTGGTGGCCACCAGCGCTCCGGAGGTGTCGGAGCCGTAGGAGGCGAGCGCCTTGGCGATCAGGGACTCGTTGTGGCCGACCTCATCGGCGCCGACGTGGTACGCGTCCGCGGTGTCGATCAGGGTGACGCCCGCGTCGAGCGCGGCGTGGATGGTGGCAATCGAGCGGGACTCCTCGGGCCGGCCCTCGATCGACATCGGCATGCCGCCGAGTCCGAGGGCGCTGACCTTGGTGTCACCGAGCTGGCGCTGATACATCTCTGGCTCCTTGCGATGGGTCTAGCTGGCGGCGGATTTCGGGAAGGCGGCTGGCGCACCGCAGTCAGTGATGGAGTGCGCGGGGGCGCTGGCCGCGCGCAACAGGTCCAGTACGTCGACCAGGTCATCGAGGCAGACCTGCCCATCGGCCGCGACTGTGCTCGCCCAGTACTCCAGGTCGGCAACGGTGGCTATCACCGCCAGGCGGCTGGCCTCGTCGACACTCAGGAAGTGGGAAGTGCTCATCAGGATTCCTCCTCGGATATGGCGGCGATGACGCTGTCGATGACGTCCTGGGCGAACCGTTCGGTCAGCGGGGCGTGACCGTGCAGCAAGCGGTGATATATGGGGCCGTACAGCAGGTCGAGGGTGAGCTCGAGATCCGTGCCGGCGCCGATCTCGCCGCGGTCGCGGGCCCGGATGAGCAGGTCTCGGGCGGCTTCTCGGCGGGGGTGGACGAAGTGGTCCCGGTACAGCTCGGCGAACTCTGGGTCCGTCTGCGCCGCTGCAACCAGACCGGTGACGACGCGGCCATAGGGCTTGTGGTTCAGCTGTCGCATCCACGGCCGGAACCGGGCCAGTAGGTCGCCGCGCAGGTCGCCGGTGTCGCGAAGAGCCGCGGGCGTCGAGGATGCCGCCCACTCGGAAGCGAGCGCGTCGAGCGCGAGCCGCTCCTTGGTGGGCCACCACCGATAAATGGTGGCCTTGCTGACGCCCGCCCGCCGGGCGACGTCGTCCATACTCATCGCGAGGAGCCCCTGGTCGAGCAGGAGATCCATCGCTGCGGTAAGGATCGCCATGCGTGCCTTCTCACTGCGCGGCCGTCCCCGGGGGCGAGCCTCCTGCTTGGCGCCGGTCATCCCGTCACCGATGCTGGCGTCCGCCCAAGTGGCGCAGTGGCCCGGCCGGACAGCATCCGGAACAGGACCGCGATGTCGCGGTGCTCGTCGCCGGCAGCCCCGACCTGCGCCAACTTCATTTCATCTCCTCTGCACGCCAGATGATGCGGGGGTGCCGCCCGTCATGTCCGGACCGAGCTGAGACTCGGCTGGGCCGGCGCTCCTCAATGTTACAAAACGATACGCCTAGTTTTGTTTCTGTCAAGTGGCCAGCGGAGATCGCCCCGAACATCCACTCCGGCGGCTCGGCGCAGGCCACAGGTGCTGACGATCTCGCCCACGGCGATGGGTCTGACCGCGCCGACGTTCCTGGCGATGACGGGATACGAGCAGGTCCGGTGTGGTGGCGATGCTGGCCGGCGATGTCGACGCTCCACCGCCGGGAACGTCACCCTGGGCCCACCAAGACCCCGAAATGACAGACACCCGAACCTGCTTTCGCAGGTCCGGGTGTCCACGATGTCCTGAGACATCACATTTGTAGCGGGGGCAGGATTTGAACCTGCGACCTCTGGGTTATGAGCCCAGCGAGCTACCGAGCTGCTCCACCCCGCGTCGGTGAGACCAACCCTACTGGGTGGGGTGCGGGGGGCCAAATCCGGGTCCGGTCACTCCTGCGGCTGGTCCTCCTGCGCGCCCGGCTGGTTCTCCGGGAGCGTGCTGGAGAGCGCGACCGCTTCGCTGACCAGGTCCTTGC
Organism: uncultured Actinomycetota bacterium; assembly: GCA_963716655.1. GTDB lineage: Bacteria > Actinomycetota > Actinomycetes > Propionibacteriales > Nocardioidaceae > Nocardioides. The sequence goes on from CAVQTV010000005.1 coordinate 168,220, forward strand.
CCTTCTCCATCAGCGCCGCCCACTTCACGGTGTTGCCGTTGCGCTGGGCCTCCTCGGCGGCGTCGAACGCCTCCTGGGCGCCGATCAGCAGGTCGCGGATCTGGTCGGGGACCGGGATCTCCTCACCGGGATCCGGCTCTTCCTCACCCGGTTCGGGGTTCTCGGGATCGGTTCCCGGCTCCTCGGGCACGAGCGCGCTGGCGCCGAGGGCGTCGCCCAGGGCCTGGGTCAGCGTGGTGCCGATGCCGACGTTGCCGCCGTACGACACCAGCACGTACTGGAGGATCGGGTACCCGCCGGTGGTGCCGGCGCGCGCGGCGTAGACCGGCTCGATGTAGATCAGCCCGTCGTCGACCGGGAGCGTCAGCAGGTTGCCGTACAGCGGCGGGCTGCCACCGGACTGGAACGGCAGCAGCTCGTTGCGGACGTCCTGGTTGCCGGCGAACTCGTTCGCGATCAGGCTCGGGCCGGGCGTCTGGGTGTCGGTGAGCTGGAGGACGCGGATCTTCCCGTAGTTGTCCGGGTCGGACGCGTCGGAGTCGACCGAGACGAACGCCGCCAGGTTGTTCTTGCCGAACGGCACGAAGTTGGAGGTCAGCGACCACACGTCGTTGACGGTCGCGCCGTCCTCACCGGTCTGGTTCACGAACATCCGGTACGGCGGCTGCAGGTGGTCGCGGTGGTTCGGGTCCTCCGGCACCTCCCAGCGGTTGTTGCCGTTGTAGAAGTCGACCGGGTCGGTCACGTGGTAGCGCGCGAACTGGTAGCGCTGCACCTTGAACATGTCCTCGGGGTAGCGCAGGTGCGCCATCAGGTCGTCGGGGATCTCCGCCTTGTCCTTGACCGTGTCGGGGAAGGCGCCGCGCCACGCCTGGAGGATCGGGTCCTCCTCGTCCCACTCGTACAGCGTCACGGTGCCGTCGTAGGCGTCGACGGTCGCCTTGACCGCGTTGCGCATGTAGTTGATCTCGTCGGTCGGCAGCGTCTGCAGCCCGGTGTTCGCCTGGAGCGAGTCGTCGGTCATCGTGTCGAACGACTCCTTCTCCGCGCTCGGATAGCGGTCGGTCGTCGTGTAGCCGTCGAGGATCCAGACGATCTTGCCGTCCACGATCGCCGGGTACGGGTCGTCGTCGATGGTCAGCCAGGGCGCGACCTTCTCGACCCGGTCCCGCGGGTTGCGGTTGTAGAGCACCTCGCTGTTGGAGTTCACCCGCTCGGAGAGCAGGAAGTTCGGCTCACCGAACTTCACGGCGAACATCAGCTTGTTGAAGAAGCTGCCGGTCGGGACACCGCCCGAGCCGTCGTACGTCGTGGTCGCGTCGGTGTCGCTGGTCGCGGACGTGTCCGGCTCCTCGACCGGCTCACCCTCCTCGGTCTCCTCGGCCTCGATCGAGTCGGTCGACGGCAGGTCGAGCTCGACGTCGGGTCCGCCCTCGACCTTGCCGACGATCGAGTAGTCGGGGCTCTGCTCACCGAAGTAGACGCGGGTCTCGTACGGGCCGGTCGACTCCTCGGTCAGCGAGTGCTGGTCGGCGCTCTGCAGCCCCTCCGCCCACTGGGTGTCCTTCTGCTCCGGCCCGTCGTCCGAAGGACGCTGGTTGGCGTACGCCGCGATGATGCCGTTGCCGTGGGTGTAGACGGTGTGCAGGTTCGACCAGTTCTTGTCGCCGTCGTTCATGTCGTCCTGGTTGAGCTCGCGGACGCCGAGCACCAGGGCCCGGTCGGTGCCGTCGAAGTCGTACCGGTCGACGTCGAGGACGTCGGCGACGGAGTAGTACGCGAAGACCTGCTGGTTCTGCTCGAACGTCTGGCGGACCAGCTGCGGGTCGACCAGCGGCACCGCCTTCGTCTCGCTGATCAGCGCGGCGCAGCTCGTCGTTCGAGGCGGCGGCGCGTTTGGTGTACTGCTCGACCTCGACGTCGCCGATGTCGTACGCCTCTCGCGTCGCGTCGATGTTGGCGGCGATGAACTCCTGCTCCTTGTCGGCCTCCGACGGCTTGACCTGGAACTGCTGCACGATGCCCGGCCAGATCAGGCCGAGCAGGATCGCGGAGACCGCGAGCAGCGCCAGGCCGACCGACGGGAGCAGCCAGGTGCGGCGCCAGACGTTGACGAAGAAGAGGATCGCGCAGATCACCGAGATCCCGAGCAGGATGTTCTTGGCCGGCAGCACCGCGTTGTGGTCGGTGTACGTCATGCCGGTGATCAGCGGCCCGCCCTGGGTGACCAGGTCGAAGCGGTCCAGCCAGTAGTCGACGGCCTTGGCGAGCACGAACAGGCCGAGCAGGACCGACAGCTGCACCTGCGCGGCACCGGAGAGCCGGTCACGGGCGGTCTGCAGCCGGATCCCGCCGTACAGGTAGTGGACGGCGGCGGCCGCGAGCAGCGCGACGACGAGGACCGCCATCGTGAAGTCGATGAGGAAGTGGAACCACGGCAGGTCGAAGACGTAGAAGCCGATGTCCCTGTCGAACCAGGTGTCCTTGGTGCCGAACGGCACGCCGTTGCGCCACAGCAGGTAGGAGCGCCACTGCCCGATCGCCGAGCTGCCGGCGAACGCGCCGAGGACCAGCGAGACGCCGACCAGCAGCCAGGTGCGGATCGGCGAGATCGCCTCGCGGTAGCGGTCCAGGCCGTTCTGCTCGGGCGAGTTCGGCCGGAAGAACGGGCGGAACCGGTAGGCGAGGTAGATGTTCACACCCACCACGACCGCCATCACCGCGCCGAAGACGAAGAACAGCGCGGTCTTGGTCCAGACCAGCGTGCTGAAGACCTCGGAGTAGCCGCCGTCCTTGTACCAGAGCCGGTCGGTGTAGAGCGACGCGAACGTGCTCAGGCTCAGGAACAGGACCACCAGCACGACCGCGGTGATGATCAGCGCGCGGGAGCGCCGCGACCCGGTCCGGGCCGGGGGCTGGTTGGCCCCGGACTCCTGGTCGAACAGCTCGCTCATGCCTGGTTCTCTCTCTCGTGCCCGGAAGCTCCGGGCTCCTCCAACGTCGCGCGCAGCAGCTGCAGCAGTGCCGGCACCAGGTCGCCCCCACCCACGACCGACTGGTCGTCGTCGTGGGCTCGCAGACGTAGGGCACAGTACGTCGCCCCTGCACGGGTCGCGCCCGCAACGATCCGAACCTCTTGGCGGTCGGGGTGCTCGCGCGCGAACTCCTCGGCCGACTCCGGGTCGTCGGGGATGTGCGCGTCGGCGTCCGGCGGCAGCACCAGCCGCTCGACGACGGCGGCGCAGCCGGTGACCTCGGGCGGCCAGACGATCGACTCGAGCGCGACCTCGAGCGGCTGGTCGGGCGCGAGCTGGTCCTGCTCGATCGGGGTCAGCGAGCCCGCCGCGGAGGCGGAGTCGAGACCCATCGCGGCGGCGAGCGCCGGCTCGCGCTGCGACCAGCGCGGCGGTGTCGACGAGCGCGTAGAGCCGCGCCGGCTGGTCCCAGCCCTCGGCGGCGATGTGGCTCTCGATCTCGAGGACCGCGGCGGCCAGCGCCGGGTCCACGTCGAAGGCTCGCGTCGAACTCGCTCACGCGTCTCCTCGTCTCCACAGCTGGGCAGGTCGGCGTCGGGGTCCTCGACCCAGGCCTCGATGGACTCGCGGGCGCTGTGCATCGTCGGCGCCCGGACCAGGCGCATGTCCTCGTTGGGGCGCCAAGACGGCCGACGTCACAGTTGTCCGGCGGCACGAGGAACAGCTTGGCTCCGGCGTCGCGGGCACCCACGATCTTCTGCTGGATGCCGCCGATCGGGCCGACGGAGCCCGCCGCGTCGAGGGTGCCGGTGCCGGCGATGGTCGCGCCGCCGGTGAGCGAGCCCGGCGTGAGCGTGTCGTAGATGCCGAGCGAGAACATCAGGCCCGCGCTCGGGCCGCCGATGCCCTCGTCGATGTTGACGGTGACGTCGACCGGGAAGTTCGTGCACCGGGACGGTGCCGAGCTGGATGCCGACCTGGGGCTTCCCGTCCACGATCTCGGGGGTGACCTCGACGCTGCGTGCGTCCGTCGCCACGGCGTACGACGAACTCGATCGGCTCGCCCTCCGGGGCCGTGGTCGACCGCCTCGACGACCGCGTCGGTGTCGTGCGACGCGCTCGCCGTCCACGTCGAGGATCACGTCGCCGACCTCGAGCGTTGCCGTCGGCGGGCGAGTCCGGGACGACGCCGGCGACGGCCGGGTCGGTGACGTCGTACCCGAGCTCCTCCAGGGCGACCGCCGTGGCGGCGTCCTGCGACGAGGTCATCGCCTGGGCGCCCTCCTCGCGGTTCTCCTCGACGGTCTCGTCCTCGCGGTAGACCGCGTCGTACGGGTAGACGGCGTCCTCGTCGCTGATCCAGTCGTACATCAGCTCGAAGAGGTTGTTCTCGCCCTTCGGCAGCGGCTGGGAGACGTAGACCGTGGTCATCCGGAGCTCGCCGTCGTCGCGGAACACCTCGTGCCCCTCGACCTCGATGATCTCCTCGCCCTCGTCGTTCGTCGCCGAGCACGTCGACGGTCAGGCCGGGCTCGTAGGTGACGAACGGCAGCGGCTTGAGCGCGGCCGCCAGCCACAGCCCGATGAGCAACGGCACGGCCAGGATCCCGGCCACGGTCCGCTGCGTCATGGCGCCAAGCCTCTCAAACGCACCCAACCACGCGCGCGCGGGTCACGAGACGCGACGCGAGGGGCGCACCGCGATGCCGCGTGGAGCGGTCGCGGTCGGGCTGCCGGGCGGCGTACCCGGGGGCCGGACGGCGGCGCCGCGGGTTCGGTTCGAGCGCCGCGGCGAGCCGGCGTACGGCGACGTCGCGGTCGACCTCGCCGCGTCCCTCGCGACCCAGCCAGCCGACCCAGAGCATCGCCAGCACGGCGACGACGACCGACGGCACGAGCCAGAGCAGGATCTCCACGGCACGAGGCTAGGCGCGAGCGGGCCCGGTGCCGGGGAGGCTCGCCTCAGGGCGCGCCCTACGGGGTGCCGACCCACTCGTCGGTGCCGTCGGTGAAGCGCTGGTGCTTCCAGATCGGGACCTCGGCCTTGAGCGTGTCGATCAGCGCCCGGGACGCGTCGAACGCGACGCCCCGGTGGGCGGCGGTGGTGGCGACGACGACGGCGATGTCGCCGATCGCCAGGCTGCCGACCCGGTGCACGGCGGCGACCCCGTGCACGTCGTGCTCGGCGGCGACCCGTTCGCACACCTCGCGCATCACCGTCGAGGGCCGTCGGGTGGGCGCTGTAGTCGAGCCCGGCGACGCCCTTGCCGAGGTCGTGGTCGCGCACCCGGCCGACGAACAGGGTCAGTCCGCCGGAGGCGTCGTCGTCGAGCGCGGCGACGACCTCGGCGACGTCGAGCGGGGTCTCCCGCAGGTCCACGAGGCGTACGGCGGAGGTCACGCGGCCGACCCTAGGGCAGCCCACCACCTTCGGCGTACCGTGGAGGCCATGAGCGACAAGCCGGGCGAGACGCCCGACGACAGCCCGAACCCCTTCAAGGGCACGCCGTTCGAGCAGATCTTCGGCGCCTTCGCCGGCGGCTCGGCGCCGCGCGGGATGCCCGACCTCAACCAGATCTTCAGCCAGCTCCAGTTCCTGATGCAGCCGCACGACGGCCCGGTGAACTGGGACTTCGTGCTCGACCTGGCCCGCAAGGCGGCCGCCCAGTCGCCCGACCCGGTGCCGACGCAGAAGCAGCAGCGACGCGGTCGCCGACGCGCTCCGCCTCGCCGACCACTGGCTCGACGCGACCACCGAGTTCCCGTCCGGCGTGACCTCGACCGCGGCGTGGAGCCGGGCCGAGTGGGTCGTCGGCACCACTCGACGTGTGGAAGGTGCTGGTCGAGCCGATCGCCGAGTCGTCGGTGCAGGCGCTCAGCGGCGCGCTGCCGGAGGAGGCCCGGGCGATGTCCGGTCCGCTGCTCGGCATCCTCGGCAAGGCCGTCGGCGGCATGCTCGCCCAGCAGGTCGGCTCCGGCCTCGGCGGGCTCGCGTCCGAGGTGCTCAGCGTCTCCGACATCGGCCTCCCGCTGGCCGCGCCCGGCCAGGCCGCGATCGTGCCCGCGAACGTCGCGGCGTTCGCCGCCGGCCTCGACGTCACCGAGGACGACGTGCTGCTCTACCTCGCGCTCCGCGAGGCCGCCCACCAGCGGCTGTTCGCGCACGTGCCGTGGCTGCGCGACCACCTGATCGAGGCGGTCGCCGACTACGCCCGCGGCATCGAGGTCAACGCCGCCGGCCTCCAGGCGCGGATCGAGGAGCAGATGAAGGGCCTCGACCCGACCAACCCGGCGTCGATGCAGGAGCTGCTCGACGGCGGCCTGTTCGACCTGCCCCGCTCCCCCGCCCAGGACGCCGCGCTCCAGCGCCTCGAGGTCACCCTCGCCCTGGTCGAGGGCTGGGTCGACGAGGTGGTCGGCCAGGCGACGACCGAGCGGATGCCCAGCGCCGGCAAGCTGCAGGAGGCGTTCCGGCGCCGCCGGGCTGCCGGCGGACCGGCCGAGCAGACGTTCGCGACCCTGGTCGGTCTCGAGCTGCGCCCGCGCCGGCTCCGCGACGCGTCCACGCTGTGGGGCTCGCTGCGCACCCGCCAGGGCACCGAGGCCCGCGACGGCGTCTGGATGCACCCGCACCTGCTGCCGACCGCGGCCGACCTCGACGACCCGCTGGGCTTCCGCGAGGACGCCTCCGCACCGCCGCAGCTCAGCGACGAGGACTTCGACGCCGAGCTGAAGAAGCTCCTCGGCCCCGAAGACTCCACCGAGTGACGCTGCACGACGACGCGCTGGCCGTCCTCACCGGCTGGTCGGCGCCGAACGCCGACCAGGAGGCGCTGCGGGAGCGGTACGTCGAGCACCTGCGCGTCGCACCCGGACGGGCTGACCCGGTCCTGCCGGCCCGACCACCTGACCGCGAGCACCGTGGTGCTGAGCGGCGACGGCACCGCGGTGCTGCTGACCCTGCACGCCAAGGCGCAGCCGGTGGTTCCAGTTCGGCGGGCACTGCGAGCCCGGTGACACGACGCTCGCCGGGGCGGCGCTGCGCGAGGCGACCGAGGAGTCCGGCCTGACCGGGCTGGTGCTCGACCCGGTGCCGGTCCAGCTCAGCGAGCACGCCGTACCGTTCTGCGGCCCGCGGCGACGTGCACCACCTCGACGTCCGGTTCCTGGCCGTCGCCCCGGACGGCGCCGAGCACACGGTCAGCGACGAGTCGCTCGACGTGCGCTGGTGGCCGGCCGACGCGCTACCCGACCCGGAGCCCGATCTCGTCGAGGCGGTCGCGCTGGCGCGGCAGCGCCTGCGTCAGTCGACCTCGCCGGGCGGCGGGTCGAGCTTGGCCGCGGCCGACCAGCCGATCAGGTAGCCCTTGGCGCGCTCGGCCTGCGGGTAGCGGTCCACCCACGCCCAGAACTTGGCGTCGTGGCCGGCCTCGAGCAGGTGCGCCAGCTCGTGGACGAGCACGTAGTCGACCACCCAGGCGGGCATCTCCTGCAGCCGGGTGGACAGCCGGATGGTCCGGTCACCCGGCGTGCACGACCCCCACCGGGACGCGCTGGTTGTCGACCCAGCGCACCGACTCGGGCGAGGCCAGCCCGCCGAGGTAGCTGTCGCTGAGGTCGTTGGCCCGACGCAGCAGGTCGGTGTCGCTGGGCTTGCGGCGCCGCTCGGACCGCTCGAGGCGGGCGAGCATGGTCTCGACCCACTCCGCCTCCTCCTTGCGGCTCAGCGAGGCGGGGATCATCACCACGACCCGGTCGCCGTCGCGATAGGCGGAGACGGTACGTCGACGCCGCTTCGAGCGCCGCACCTCCACCTCGGGCTGGGCCATGTCCGAACGCTACTTCGTTCGCCCAAGACAACAGGCGCTCCCGCGGCCAGGTGTTGACGATCCGCTCGGCCGGGATCCCGGCCTCCTCGGCGCGCTCGCAGCCGTAGACCTGGAAGTCGAGCTGACCGGGAGCGTGCGCGTCGCTGTCGATCGAGAACAGGCAGCCGAGGTCGCGGGCCAGCTCCAGCAGCCGGGTCGGCGGGTCGCGGCGCTCGGGCCGGGAGTTGATCTCGACGGCCACGTCGTTCTCGACGCACGCCTCGAAGACCGCCTTCGCGTCGAACCGGGACTCGGTCCGGGTCCCCCGGTCGCCCATCACCATCCGTCCCGTGCAGTGACCGAGCACGTTCGTGCGCGGGTTGCGGACCGCGCCGATCATCCGCTTGGTCATCTCCGGGGCGTCCATCTTCAGCTTGGAGTGGACGCTCGCGACCCGGACGTCGAGCTGGGCGAGCAGCTCGTCCTCCTGGTCCAGCGAGCCGTCGTCGAGGATGTCGACCTCGATCCCCTTGAGCAGGGTGAAGTCGCCGCCTCCCATGGCGGACAGGTGCTCGTTGACCGCCTCGACGACGCCGAGCTGCCGGGTCAGCCGCTCGGGGCTCAGCCCGTGCGCGACGGTCAGCCGCGGCGAGTGGTCGGTCAGCACCAGGTACTCGTGCCCGAGCTCGATGGCCGTGAACGCCATCTCCTCGATCGGCGAGCCGCCGTCGGACCAGTCGGAGTGGGAGTGCAGGTCACCGCGCAGGGCGGCCCGCAGCTCGGCGCCACCGGCGGTGAGCGGGCCGCCGTGCTCGCGCTCCAGCTCGGCCAGCCGGTCCGGCACCTCGCCGCGGACGGCGGCGGCGATCACCTTCGCCGAGCTGGCGCCGATCCCGGGGAGCTTCGTGAGCGTGCCGTCCTCGACGGCCGCCGCGACCTGCTCGGGGGGCATCGGCAGGATGGTCGCGGCCGCGCCGCGGAACGCCTTGACCTTGTAGGTGTCCTCGCGCGCCCGCTCGAGCAGGAACGCGATCCGGCGCAGCGCCGCGACCGGTCCACCGTCGAACCGCTGCCCGACAGTCCGACAGGTCCGACACGCCGATGACCTCCCGAACTCGTCCGAAGTTTCTTTCCTCCACACCCGGTGGAGAGCCATTCTTGCTGGTCAGCGCGGGGTACGTCGTCCCGGCCGGCCGGTCGTCCACAGCCCGATCCCGCGCGGACCGGGGTTCCTCCACCGGTGCTCGCCGTACTCCACAGGTTTGTCCACAGGGTTATCCACAGGCTGTGGTCCCGCGCCGTTGACCGTGCGCGCCCGGCGCTCCTAGCGTGGTGCCCAGACGAGGCCCCCGGGCCCGTCGACGGACACTCGCAAGGGGAAGGCAAGCGTCCTGAGACGGATCCGGGGGCCTCTTCTTCTGTCCTCAGGCCGCCCGGTGAACACCGCGGGCCGGCGCTCCTGGGCGGCCCGGATGCCCTCCTGCAGGTCCGCGGTCGCCAGCGTGATCGGCTGCGCCATCGCCTCCCACTGCAGGCAGCTCTCGAAGTCCGCGTGCCCGCCGTCGCGCGAGCGCGAGCTTGGTCAGCTTGCTGGCGATCGGCGCGGTGGCCGCGATCCCCTCGGCGGTGGCGAGCACCTCGTCGCGGAACGACGCCGGGTCGATCACCCGCGAGACCAGGCCGAGCCGCAGCGCCTCGTCGGCGTCCACCATCCGCCCGGTGAGCAGCAGGTCGCGGGCGTGCGCCTCGCCGACGACGTTCGGCAGCAGGTAGGTGCCGGCCATGCCGGCGTGCATGCCGAGCTTGACGAACGGCGCGCCGAGCTTGGCCCCGGCGGCCGCGTAGCGCAGGTCGCAGGCCAGCGCCAGGCACAGCCCGGCGCCGATCGCGGGACCGTTGATCGCGGCGATCGTCGGCACCTCGAGCCGGCGGATCGACAGCCAGGCCCGGTAGAACGCGATCATCCGGGTGCGCAGGTGGTCGACCGACGCGTCCGGCTCGCTCGCGATCCACGAGGTGTTGCCGCCCGAGCAGAACGCCGACCCCTCGCCGGTCACGACGACCACCCGGACCGAGCGGTCCGCGGCCAGCTCGTCGACGGCCGCGACCCACGACGAGGTCATCTCGTCGGACATCGCGTTGCGCTGGTCGGGGTTGTCGAGGGTGAGGACGGCGACGCCGTCGGAGGGCCGCTCGAGACGCAGATGAGTGAGTTCGGACATGGGCACAACGTACTCAGGACGGATCCGGCGCGCCGTGACCGGATTCACCGCTTACGGTGCGCCTGACGCACGCTCAGGCATGCGTGTCGTAGGGTCGTGTCGGTTCGGCGGCACCCGCTGCCGTACTCCGACGGGTCTTCCCCTTATCCCCGTCGCGACGACCGATGAAAATGAATAGGCAAGGAGGCCGTCATGGCGGAGACCTGGAGCGGCGAGTTCTACTGCGTGAAGTGCAAGGAGAAGCGCGAGGCGGAGGGCGAGGTCAGGGTCAACGACAAGGGCACCCGGATGGCGAAGGCCGTCTGCCCCGTCTGCGGCACGAACCTCAACCGCATCCTCGGCAAGGCCTGACGCACTTCCGCGTAGCGCCACACAGAGCTAGTACGGCGGCGCCCGCCCGGTCCGATGTGACCGGGAGGGCGCCGTCGTCGCATTGGCAGCTGCGAGACCGAGCTCTGTGGACGACCGACCGGCAGCCGCAGCCGCAGCCGGGTAGACGGGCTCCATGAGCCATCCCCGACTGCGCCCCGGCCTGCACGTCGTGCGCCGCGACGACCGGCACGTCCAGGTCGGCGTCGACCCGCCGTGGCGGCTGGTGCTCCCCGACGAGCCCGACGTGCTGCGCCTCCTCGACGACCTCGGCGTCCGGCCGCCCGCCGCGCCCGGACGACCCCGGCCGACGCACCGGGCGCTGGCCGACCTGGACCGGGCCGGGCATGCTCGTCGAGCCCGAGCCGCGCCGGCGACCCGTCGAGGTCGCGGTCGAGGGCGGCGGCTCGACCGCCGCGGAGGCGACCCGGATCCTGCGCGCCTCCGGGTGCGCGGTCGTGCCGCGCCGACCGGGCCGAGGTGGCCCTGGTGCTCGCCGACGGCGAGCCGCGCCGCGCGATGGTCGACGCCCACCTGCGCGACGGCCGGGCGCACCTGGTGGTCGCGGCCACGGCGTACGGCTTCACGGTCGGGCCGTTCGTGCGTGCCCGGCGCGACCGCCTGCCTGCGCTGCGTGGACGCCCACCTCGGCCAGCACGACCCGCGCCGGGCGGTGGTGCTCGAGCAGGTCGGCGGCCTGCCGGCCGAGCCGCGACGACCCGGGTCTCGACGGCGCTGGTCGCGGGCTGGGCGGTGCGCGACCTGCTCAGCTTCGCCGAGGGCGGGCGGCCGTCGACCTGGTCGGCGACGGTCGCGATCGGCGCCGGACCTGGCGCCGCGCACCGCGCTCCTGGACGCGGCACCCGCACTGCGGCTGCTCGTGGGCGGACGGCCTGGTCGGCTAGTGCATCACCAGAACTCGCTGTCGAGCTTGCCCTCCATCGCCCGCAGGTTCGCCCGCGAGCACTCGTCGCAGTAGGCGCGCTTGCGGCCGTTCTCGACCGAGGTGGTCCAGGTCAGCGTCTTCGCGTCGTCGGCTTCCTGGCGTCCGCAGAAGTCGCAGGTCATGAGCACCGTCCCAGGGTACGCCGGAACACGCCGAGAGCCGGGTACCACGACCGAAGTCGTCGTACCCGGCTCTCGGGTTCGATCACCCGCGATCAGGGTGATCGGTCAGAGCGCACGCGCCAGCGCGAGTCGCGCCTGCTGTGCCGCCTGCTCGGCCTTCCGGCTGAGTCGCCGGGCACGGGCCAGCCGACGGCCCTGCCGGAGCTGCTGCGCCTCTCCCAGGCGCTCGGACATTTGCGCGCGGGCCAGATCTTCGTTGAGCAAGTACATGCCGTTACGTCCGTTCAGGTTGGTGGTCACGATGGTGTTCATGGGTGTCTTTCGTTGTTCGGTGGTTCGCGCTCAGAGCGTCCGGGCGAGGGCGAGTCGGGCCTGCTGAGCGAGCTGCTCGGCACGGCGGTCGGCTCGGAGCGAGCGCGACAGCCGGCGTCCCGGTCGGCACTGCTGTGCCTCACCCAGGCGGGCGCTCACGTGAGCGCGAGCCAGGTACTCGTGGTTGATGTTCATCTCGGTGGTCCTTTGACGTCGTTGTCGAAAGTGAGGGGTTGTTCGGTGCTACTAGGCGGCGGCTGGTTCTTGCGCGGGCGGCCACGGGGACGCTTGCGCGGGATCACCACGCCCTGGAGGAAGAGCTGGCCTCCCCAGACTCCCCAGGGCTCACGGCGTTCGAGGGCTCCGTCGAGGCAGAGCGCCCGGACCGGGCAGTCCAGACACAGCGCCTTGGCGCTCTCCACGTCGCTCGGGGACTCGGCGAACCAGAGCTCCGGGTTGTTGGCCCGGCACGGCAGCAGTTCGTCGTCGACCCCGGCGGCCTGGTCGTGCAGCTGGCCGAGGCTGACCTCGGCTTGGCCATCGGTGCGGACGAGTTCGCTGATGGTCATGTTTCACCTCCTTCTTCTGACCTGATCGCGTTGGGTGGTGCGGTACGGGTGCGGAGAAACAAAAAGACCGCGGATCCCGGTGTCGGGTTCCGCGGCCTGGAGGCTGCCGAGCTGTTGGTTCTCAACAGGTCGGTGGACTCCAGGCACTGGTCCCCGGGAAGTAGGACTGGGCGAGGCCGCTGCCCGCCTTGACGGCGCCATCCATGCCGATGATCGCCACGCGGTCGCGGACGACGAGCGTCGTCTCGACAGCGGTGCGAGCGTCGGTGGCCGACACGCAGGAGGTGTGGCCGGAAATGGGCATGCCAAAGGCCGACGGGGTCTGAGCCGTCATCCAGAGCTTGATGCTGTTCATGTGGAGCCACCTCCTTCGTTTCGTCGTGCGCCGATCGTGCCAGGATCGTGATGCGCTGCTGGTGTTGCAGGGAAAACTATCGTCTCCCCCTTGTAATGGGCAAACGATTTAGTGGGTATTTCTCGATTTTTTCTTGGACGGGCCTCAGCCGACCACGGTGAGCACGTCTTCGCCGTAGCGTTCGAGCTTGGACCGGCCGATACCGCTGATGCGCAGCAGCGCCTCGGGAGTGCGCGGCTTCTGCTCCGCGATCAGCTGCAGGGTCGCGTCGGTGAACACCACGAACGCCGGCACGCTCTCCTCGCCCGCCCGCTCCTTGCGCCACTCGCGCAGCCGCTCGAACAGCTCCTCGTCGTACGACGCCGGGCAGTCGGCGCACCGGCCGCGCTTCTTCTCCGCGCCGGTGGCCAGCGGCCGGCCGCACTCGCGGCAGCTCGCGACCTTGCGGCTGCGCGGCTGCTCGCGGGTGGCCCGGGCGTCGTCGGGCAGCAGCGGGTCGAGGAACCGGGACGGCTTGCGGGCGGCCCGGCCGCCCGGGTTGCGGGCCAGCGCCCAGGACAGCGCGAGGTCGAGCCGGGCCCGGGTCATGCCGACGTAGAGCAGCCGGCGCTCCTCCTCGATCGCGGCGGGGGTGTCGGCGTAGGTGATCGGGAGGGTGCCGTCCTGGAGGCCGCACAGGAACACGGAGTCCCACTCCAGGCCCTTCGCGGCGTGGAACGTCGCCAGCGTGACGCCGTCGGCGACGGGCGCGTGCTGCTCGGACGGCGCGCCGGTCGAGGTCGTCGACGAACCCGTTCAGGGTGGCGCCCTCGTGGCCGGCGAACTCGATGGCCTGGTCGACCAGCGCCTGCCAGGACTCCCAGCGGTCGCGGGTCTGGCCGCGGGCGGTCGGCGCCTCGGGCGTCCAGCCCATGCCGGCGAGGATCGCCGCGACCGACCCGGCCATGCTGCCGGCGTCGTCGCCGGCCTCGCCCGAGCGGGCCGCGCCGCGCAGCCGGGTGACCGCCTCGCGGACCTCGGGGCGGTCGAAGAACCGGGCGGCGCCGCGCACGACGTACGGGATGCCGCGCGCGGACAGCGCCTCCTCGAACGCCTCGGACAGCGCGTTGATGCGGAACAGCACCGCGACCTGGCCGAGGCTCCGGCCGGCGTCGCGGAGCCGGAGGATCTGGGCGGCCACCGCCTCGGCCTCGGCGACCTCGTCGGGGCGCGGGGTGTAGCTGACCGGCGGGCCGGACGGGCGCTGGGCGCGCAGCTCGACGCCCTGGCTGAGCGAGCCCGCGAGCAGCGTGTTGGCGGCGTCGACCACCTCGGGGCTGGAGCGGTAGTTGCGGACCAGCTCGACGGACGTGGTGCCGGCGTGCTTGCGCGGGAAGTCGCGCAGGTAGTCGGCGTTGGCGCCGGCGAAGGAGTAGATGGTCTGCGCCGGGTCGCCGACCACGCACAGCTCGTCGCGGCCGCCGAGCCACAGGTCGAGCAGCGCGGACTGGATCGGGGAGACGTCCTGGAACTCGTCGACGACGAACCATTTGTACTGGCGGCGCACCTGCGCTGCGACCCGCTCGTCGTCGGCGAGCATGCCGGCGGTGAGGAGCAGGACGTCCTCCATGTCCATCCGGCCCTGGCCGCGCTTGACCTCCTCGTAGCTGCTGAACACCCGGCCGACGGTCTCGGGGTCCTGCCCGGTGACGCTGCGGCCGCGCTGCGTGGCGACCCGGGAGTAGTCGTCGGGGTGGACGTTGCTGACCTTGGCCCACTCGACCTCGGAGGCGAGGTCGCGCAGCAGCGCCTGGTCGGCGGAGAGCCGCTGCCGACGGGCCGCGGTGGCGAGCAGGCCGATCTTGGACTCGATCAGCGTGGGCAGCTCGGTGCCGTTCGCCTGCGGCCAGAAGTAGCGCAGCTGGCGCAGCGCCGCCGAGTGGAAGGTGCGCGCCTGGACCGGTCCGGCGCCGAGCGTGCGGAGCCGCCCCCGCATCTCGCCGGCGGCGCGGGTGGTGAACGTGACCGCGAGCACCTCGGTGGGCGCGTAGACGCCGGTGGCGACGCCGTACGCGATCCGGTGGGTGATCGCCCGGGTCTTGCCGGTGCCCGCACCGGCGAGCACCCGCACCGGCCCGCGGAGCGCCTCGGCGACCTGCCGCTGCTCGGGGTCGAGCGCATCGAGCAGGGGGTGGGCGACGGGCATGCGGGGGAACAACTCCTCGTGAGAGATGGTTCTATCTGCGAGACGATCCAAACCCTAGACGCCGGAGGCGACAGTCCGAATGCACGGTTCCTTCACGATGTACTCGACCCCGTGGTGTGGCTACTGCCACCGCTTGAAGGGCCAGCTCGACCGCGAGGGCATCGTCTTCGACGTCGTCGACATCGAGCAGCACCCCGAGGCCGCGCAGATCGTCGAGTCCGCCAACAACGGCAACCAGACCGTCCCGACGCTGGTCTACGCCGACGGCACCGCGCAGACGAACCCCTCGCTCAAGCAGGTCAAGGAGAAGCTCGCCGCCGCTGCGTCGCGTGCCTGAGCGACCGTCACCAGGAGCCCGGCAACGGGCCGCCGTACCAGTGCTCGACCAGCGAGCGGCTGATCGAGACCCCACCGGGTAGCACCAGGGTCCCGGCCTCGGCCAGGTCCTTCATCTCGGCGCGGGTGAACCAGCGCGCGTCCTCGATCTCGTCGCGGTCGACGGTCACGTCGGTCGTGACCGCGTGGGCGACGAAGCCGAGCATCAGGCTGGCCGGCAGCGGCCACGGCTGGTTGCCGAAGTACTCCACCTCCCCGACGACGATCCCGACCTCCTCGGCGACCTCGCGTCGTACGGCGTCCTCGAGCGTCTCGCCGGGCTCGCAGAACCCGGCCAGCGTCGAGTAGCGGCCCTCGGGCCACACCGACTGCCGGCCGAGCAGGCAGCGCTCGTCCTCGGAGCCCGGCTCGCCCGAGGTGACCACCATGATCACCGCGGGGTCGGTGCGCGGGAACTGGCTGTGCCCGTTCGCGCAGGCCAGCTCGTGGCCGGCCTTCGTCGGCGTCGAGCGGCCGGCCGCAGCGCGGGCAGTACCGGGTGACGAAGAGCCACTCGGCCAGCCCCAGCGCGTGGAAGACCAGCGGCGCGCTGGCGATCGCGTCGTCCGCGAGGTGCGGCAGCAGGCCGCGCAGCGGCGTCCACTCCCCCGGCGCGCCGGCCTTCGACACCTCGGCGTCGACGATCACCGCGAACCAGGCCCGGCCCTCCTGCTCGCCGAGCAGCACCCGCAGCCCGTCGGGCGCCTCCGCGGGCGAGACCCAGTCGATCCGTCCGTCCCGCGGCCGGATCCGGGTGCCGGACACCACGAGCACCCGGGTCTCCGGGTCGGCCCAGCGCTGCTCCAGCCAGGTGTCGTCGGTGCGGTGCAGCGCGGTGCGGTCGTGCGGGTTCGAGGCCAGGCGCTCGTGCGGATAGCTCACCCGGCGAGGCTAGCCCTAGGCTCTCCGCTACGTGAGCACGCACATCGGCGCCCAGCCCGGCGACATCGCCCCTCTCGTCCTGATGCCCGGCGACCCGCTTCGCGCGAAGTGGATCGCGGAGACGTTCCTCGACGACGCCCGCTGCTACACCGAGGTGCGCGGCATGTACGGCTACACCGGCACCTGGCACGGCCAGCCGGGTCTCGGTCCAGGGCTCCGGCATGGGCCAGCCGTCGCTGGCGATCTACGTCCACGAGCTGTTCACGGAGTACGACGTGCAGTCGGTGATCCGGGTCGGCTCCTGCGGCGCGATGACCGAGAAGGTCGCGATCCGCGACCTCGTGATCGCCTCCGGCGCGTGCACCGACTCCTCGATGAACCGGATCCGGTTCGAGGGTCTCGACTACGCCCCGGTCGCCGACTTCGGGCTGCTCAAGGCGGCCCACGACGCCGCCGAGGGCCGCGACGGCGTGCACGTCGGCCTGATCTACAGCAGCGACTCGTTCTACCCGGCCCGCCCCGAGCTGGCCGCCCGGATGGTCGAGTACGGCGTGCTCGCGGTCGAGATGGAGGCCAGCGCGCTCTACACGCTCGCCGCCCAGCACGGCCGCAAGGCGCTGGCGATCTGCACCGTCTCCGACCACCTGATCACCGGCGAGGAGACCTCGTCGCAGGAGCGCGAGCAGACGTTCGGCGACATGGTCGAGATCGCGCTCGCGGCCGGCTTGTCGGTCGGCTGACGTTCGGGAGTACCTGCGCCACGAGATGCGTTGACGTGACGTGGAGATCCTCGACGCCGTCGTCATCGGGGCCGGCCAGGCCGGCCTGTCGGCGTCGTACCACCTGACCCGCCGCGGGCTCGCGCACGTCGTCCTCGACGCGGACGAGGAGTCCGGCGGCGCGTGGCAGCACCGGTGGGACTCGCTGACCATGCACGACGTGCACGGGGTCGCGGCGCTGCCCGACAGCGAGAGCCCGACGGGCGAGGCCGGGCGGGCGAACGTCGTCGTGCCGGCGTACTTCGGCGACTACGAGCGCGAGCACGGGCTGCCGGTGCTCAGGCCGGTGCGGGTCGACGCGGTCACTGACGACGACGGCCTGTTGGTCGTGCATGCCGGCGCCCGGACGTGGACGACGCGGACGATCGTGAACGCGACGGGGACCTGGTCGCACCCGTTCGTGCCGCGCTACCCCGGTATGGAGACCTTCCGCGGCGAGCAGCTGCACACGTCCGGCTACCCCGGCCCGGAACACTTCCGGGGCCGGCGGGTCGTCGTGGTCGGCGGCGGCGCGTCCGCCGTCCAGCTTCTCGGCGAGATCGCACCGGTCGCGGCCGCCACCCGGTGGGTGACCCGGCGCGAGCCGGTGTGGCGCACGGACGACTTCACCCCCGACCAAGGGCGCGAGGCGGTCGCGCTCGTCGAGGAGCGGGTCCGCCGTGGCCTGCCGCCGGCCAGCGTCGTCAGCGTGACCGGGCTGGCGCTCCGGGAGCAGGAGCGCGAGGCGGAGCGGCTCGGTGCCTACGAGCGACACCCGATGTTCAACGCGGTGGAGCCGGACGGCGTGCGGATGCCCGACGGCTCGCTCTGGCCCGCCGATGCGATCCTCTGGGCGACCGGCTTCCGGCCGGCCGTCGGGCACCTGGCTGCCCTGCGGCTGAGGTCGCCGTACGGCGGCATCCAGCTCGACGGCACCACCGCCGTCGCGGACCCGCGGGTGCAGCTCGTCGGCTACGGGCCGTCCGCCAGCACGATCGGCGCCAACCGGGCCGGCCGGGTCGCCGCCCGCGGTGTCGCGGACTGGATCTCTCAGACCGACAGCAGCGCCTCGAGCGCCTGACGGTCGGGTAGGTCCGCCGGCTCGACCACGTCACCGGTGCGGACGTAGTAGAACGCGGCCCGCACCTGGTCGAGCGGCACGTCGTGCAGCTCGGCCCAGGCCAGCCGGTAGATCGCGAGCTGGAGCGGGTCGGCGGTCGCGGACCGGTTGGTCTTCCAGTCGACGACGAGGTAGCCGTCCCCGTCTGGCCCAGAATCGGCATACACGGCGTCGATCCGGCCGCGCACCACCTGGCCGGCCAGCACCAGGGCGAACGGCGCCTCCACCTGGTGCGGCACCCGGGTCGCGAACGGCCCGGCCTCGAACGTCGCGATCAGGTCCTTGAGGTCGGAGTCGTCGTCGATGCCGGCGTCGGCGCGGCCGGGCAGGTCGCCGTAGTCGAAGAGGTCCTGCTGGCCGAACCTGCGCCTCGACCCAGGCGTGGAAGCGGGTGCCGAACCGGGCCGCTGACGACGGCGGCCGCGGCATCGGCCGGGCCAGCTCGCGCGCGAACGTCTCGGGGTCGTCGCGGAGCCGGCCGAGCGCGGTCGCGGACAGGCTGGACGGCAGGGGTACGGCGATGTCGGAGCTGCGGTCGCGGCGGGCCTCGGCGACCAGCCGCTCGAGCTCGTTGTCCCACTCGGCGACCCGGGCCGCCTCGATCATGTCCAGCCCGGAGTCCGGGGCCTCGGGGTCGGCGTCGCGGACCCGGCCGGCGGCCTCGATCCGCAGCGCCGCCTCGCGGCCGGTGCCGGTCGTCGGCCAGGGCCGGGACGGGTCGACGGCGTCGTAGGGGTTCGGGTCGCCCTTCTGCGGCTTGTCCAGCCAGGACTCGACCGGCTCGGCCCAGTCGTCGAGCTGGTCGCGGACGACCTGCTGGTACGACGACGGCCCGAACGGCGTGGCCCGCGGGCTCCAGAGGTACGAGGACACGAACAGCTGCCGGGCGGCGCGGGTGAAGGCGACGTACCCGAGCCGGAGCTCCTCCTCGGCGTCGTGGTCGCGGGTGGCGGCGCGGTAGGCGTCGAGCGCGGCCTTGTCGTGGCCGGCGAGCTGCGGCAGGTCGGGGGCGTCGCCGCGCAGCGGGGCCGGGAGGATCGCCGGCGAGGAGGTCCACAGCGTGCGGGACCGGTTGGACGGGAACCGGGTCTCGCAGACGCCGACCAGGAACACGGAGTCCCACTCCAGGCCCTTGGACCGGTGCACGGTGAGCAGCTTGACCGAGTCGGCCTCGGTCGGGGTGGCGACGTCGAGGCCGTTGCCCTGGTCGTCCTCGGCGGTGAGGTAGGCGAGCAGCGCGGGCAGCGTGACGTCGCCGTCGACGGCCTGGAACTCGGCGACCGCCTTCACGAACAGGTCGAGGTTGTCGCGGCGGGCCGACGCCGCCGGGCTCACCGCGGACGCCAGCTCGACGTCGGTGCCGCTGGTGTCGATGATCCGGCGGACGATGTCGAGCAGCGGCTCGCCGACGTAGGTGCGCAGCATCCGCAGCTCGTGCGAGAGCAGCGCGAACCGCTCCAGCGCCTCGGGCGAGTACGGGTGCTCGCCCGGCTCGGCGAGCGCGTCGTCCAGCGAGGGCACCTCGGCCGGGTCGATGCCGTCGGCGATCTCGAGCAGGTGGTCGGTCACCGACTCGGGTGACGCGCCGCGCCCCTGGCGGCCGGCGATCTCGAACGCGCGCCGGCTGAGCAGCCGCAGGTCGCGCGGGCCGATCGCCCAGCGCGGGCCGGTGAGCAGGGTGAGCAGCGAGGCGTTCGCGGTGACGTCGTGCAGCAGGTGCAGGGTCGCGACGATCTCGGCGACCTCGGGCAGCCGGAGCAGGCCGGAGAGACCGACGATCTCGACCGGGATCCCGGCGCCGGTGAGCGCGTCGAAGACGTCCTCGGCGTGCGCGTTGTCGCGGGTGAGGACGCCGATCTTGGCCCAGCCCCGATCCGGGAGAGCCTCGTGCACGTCGCGCACGGCGCTGACCAGCCACTCCAGCTCGTCGGCGTGGGTGTCGAACACCCGGGTCGTGACGACCCCGGCCGTCCGCCTCGGGCTTGGCGACCAGCGGCTCGACCTGGCCGTACTTGTCGTACAGCGGCGCCGCCAGCCGGTTCGCGACGTCGAGGATCCGGGCGTCGGAGCGGCGGTTGACGGTGAGCGGGTACGTCGGGACCGGCCCGCCGCCCGCGGCCGGGAAGGTGTCGGCGAAGTTGAGGATGTTGGACACCGAGGCGCCGCGCCAGCCGTAGATCGCCTGGTTCGGGTCGCCGACCGCGGTGACCGGGTGGCCGCCGCGTGAACAGCCGCGACAGCATCACCGCCTGCGCGACCGAGGTGTCTTGGTACTCGTCGAGGAGCACCACCTTGAACCGGCCGCGCTCCAGCTCGCCGACGTCGGGCTGCTCGTTCGCCAGCCGGGCGCCGAGCTCGATCTGGTCGGAGAAGTCCATCAGGCCGAGGTCGCGCTTGAGCCGCCGGTACGCCTCGACCAGGCCGAGCAGCTCGGCGCGCCGGTCGATCGCGAAGACGGCCTTCTCGACGGCCTCGCGGTAGGTGACGCGGTTCTTGCCCGCGACCTCCTCCTCGAGCGCGCGCACGAAGCCGACGCGGGCGTCGTCGTCCAGCGCGCGCACGTCGTCGGGCCCGACCAGGTGCTCGCTCATCGCGCTGTCGAGGGCGAGGAGGTTCTGGATCACGGTCGCCGGGTGGTCGGAGAGGTGCCGCACGTCGCCGGTGAACCGGTCGACCGCGCGGGCGCCGAGCTGGTAGCGCGACGCGTCGGTGATCACCCGGGTGTCGGGCTCGTGGCCGATCCGCAGGCCGTGGTCGGTGAGCAGCCCGGACGCGTAGGCGTTGTACGTCGCGACCGTCGGCTCGAGGACGTCCTCGCCCGTCCTCGGGGCGTCCGGGCTCCTCGAGCGCGCCGGCCGCGGCGAGCGCGTCGCGGATCTTGCGGCGCAGCTCGCTGGCGGCCTTGGTCGTGAACGTCAGGCCGAGCACCTCGTCGGGCCGGACCTGACCGGTGACCACGAGGTAGACGACCCGCGCGGCCATCAGCGTGGTCTTGCCGGAGCCGGCGCCGGCGATCACGACCGCGGGCTCGAGCGGCGCCGAGATCGCCGCCCACTGCTGGTCGCTGGGGGCGTACGACGTGCGCATCACCTGCTGGAGCTGGGCGGGGGTGTCGATGCGGGTGCTCACTGGCTGGTCACCGACCCGGCGCTCTTGATCGGGCAGATCGGGACGAAGTCGCAGTCGCGGCAGTGCTGCCCGGCGACGGCCGGGAACGACTCGGCCCGCAGCAGGGACGCGGTGTGCGCGAGCCGCTGACGCAGCACGGTGCGGTCGGAGCCGTCCTCGGGCTGGACGTCCTGGGCCTGGACGACCGCGGTCTCGCCGCCGTCGACCAGGCCGAGCTGGACCAGCTCGGCGCCACCGGCCTGGGCGGCGGGGACGAGCTCCTCGACGGCGCCGTGGTCGACGGCGTACTGGTAGAGGCCGAGCTGGATGTGGCTCTCGACGGACTTGTTGCTGGGCTTCGTGCGGCCGGTCTTCAGGTCGACGACGACGACGTTGCCGTCGGAGTCGACCTCGAGCCGGTCGGCGTACCCGGTGAGCTTCACCTGCTCGCCGTTCTCGAGCTCGACCACCGTGGAGAACGCGGACTCGGTGTCGAGGAGGCGGCGCGGGTTGGCGAGGTGCCACTGGAGGAACCGGCCGATCGCGGCGCGGACCCGCTCGTGCTCGCGGGCCTTCGACCACGGCGTGCGGAAGTCGAGCCGGTCCCAGACGGCGTCGACGTGCTCCATCAGGACGTCGACGCGTCGGGCTCGAGCTCGCCGGTGGCGACCCGCTGGGCGAGCGCGTGCAGCAGCTCGCCGAGGTTGGCGGACTGGTGGGCCCGGGCGACGCCGCCGGCCTCGCGCTCGAGGAACCACTGGGTCGGGCAGACCGCCATCGACTCGAGCACGCTCGCCGAGACGGGCACCGGCTGGTCGGGGTCGCGGACCGGCTGCACCGAGCGGGTGGCGGCACGGGTGCCCCACCAGGTCGACGGGTCGGCCATCCGCACCTCGGGCGCGAGCCGGGCCAGCCGCCGGGCGGCGGCATCGCGGAGCGGCTCGGTGGTCTCGGGGTCGGCGACGGTGCGCCGGAGCTCGCGCGACCAGGCCCGCGAGCGAGAGCGGCCGCGGCGGCCGGCCGACGACGCGCTCGATGCTGACGCCGAGCTCGTCGAGGAACCGGGACGGCTGCTCGCCGTCGTCCTCGGCCGACGGCCACGGCGGTGACGACCAGGCGCTGGCGCGCGCGCGTGCACGCGACGTAGAACAGCCGGCGCTCCTCGAGGAGCAGCTCGCGGGCGGAGACCGGCGGGACGACGCCGTGCTCGCCGATCCGGTCGGCCTGGAGCAGCGTCGAGCGGCGGCGCAGGTCCGGCCAGCCCTCCTGCTGGACGTGCGCGACGACCACCAGCCGCCACTCGAGGCCCTTCGCGCGGTGCGCGGTGAGCAGGCGTACGGCGGCGCCGCGGGCGCCCCGCTCGGCGAGCGTGTCGGCGGGGATCTGCTGCTGCACCAGGGTCGCGAGGAACGCCCGGACGCCGACGTGGTCGCGCTGCTCCTCGGCGCGCGCGGCGACGTCGAACAGCGCGCAGACGGAGTCGAGGTCGCGGTGCGCGCGGCGGGCCGCACCGCCGCCGTGGTCGACCGACCGGCGCAGCCGGGCCGGCCAGCCGGTGCGCGACCACAGCGTCCAGAGCAGCTCCTCGGCCGAGGCACCGGCGCGCATCTCCTCGCGCGCGTCGACCAGCAGCTGGGTGAGCGCCTGCGCGCGCACCACCTCGGGGCCGTCGAGCCCGGCGAGGAAGCCCGGCTCCACGACCGCGCGCCGGATCAGGTCGCGCGAGGTCCGCGGCGGCCGGCCCTCGGCCTTGCTCTGCTCCTTCTCGCGGGCGCGCAGCCGCCGGGCGAGGCGGCGTACGTCGCCCGCGTCGAGGCCCCCGAGCGGCCCGAGGAACAGCGCCTCGGCCCGGGCGGGGTCGAGGAAGTCGACGTGGTCGGGGTCGTCGTTGTCGAGGTTCACGACGGCGCGCAGTGCGTCGAGCAGCGGCAGCACGGCGGGGTCGCGGACCAGCGGCACCTCGTCGCTGGCCACCTCGACCGGCACCCCGGCGGCGCCGAGGGCGCGGCGCAGCGGCGGGATCGACGTACGCCCGGAGCGCACCAGGACCGCCATCTCGTCCCACGGGACGCCGTCCTCGAGGTGCGCGCGCCGGAGCAGGTCGGCGAGGTGCTCGGCCTCGGCGCGCTCGGTGTCGAACGTGCGGACCAGCACCCGGCCCTCGCCGAGGTCGTGGGGCGCCGCCTCGGGCGCCAGGAACGCGGCGCGGGCCGCCTCCGGGATGGTGCCCGGCAGCGCGAGCCGGCCGGCCACTCGCTGGGAGGCGACGAGCAGCCGCGGGCCGAACCGACGGGTGGTGCGCAGGGCCACGACGTCGGCCGGCGCGCCGTCCGCGCGCGGGAACGCGGTCGGGAAGTCGAGGATGCCGCGCACCTCGGCGCCCCGGAACCCGTAGATCGACTGGTGCGGGTCGCCGACGACGACCAGGTCGCGGCCGTCGCCGGCGAGCGCCCGGAGGAGCGCGACCTGGCCGGGGTCGGTGTCTTGGTACTCGTCGACGAACACCGCGCCGATCCTGGCGCGCAGCTCGTCGCGGTGCGCCTCGGCCTCGATGGTGGCGCGGCGGATCAGGTCGGCGTAGTCGGTGGCGCCCTGGGAGTCGAGGTTGGTGAGGTACTGGTCGAGGAACAGCCCGGCCGCCACGAACTCGGGCAGCCCCTCCGCCGCGCCCAGGGCGCGCAGCTCGTCGCCGTCCAGGCCCTTCTCGCGGGCGCGGGACAGCACGGTGTGGACCTCACGCGCGAAGCCGCGGGTGCCGAGCGCGCGGGCCAGCGACTCCGGCCAGTGGACCGACTCGGGGTGGTCGGTGAGCAGCTCGCGCAGCACGACGTCCTGCTCGGGAGCGCTGAGCAGCCGCAGCGGCGCTTCGTAGAGCTCGGCCGGCGAGTAGCGGCGGATCAGCCCGTAGGCGAAGGAGTGGAACGTCGAGCTCACCGTGGTGGACATGGTCCGGCCGAGACGGGCGGTGACCCGGTCGCGGAGCTGCTCGGCGGCCTTGCGGGAGAACGTCAGCGCCAGGATCTCGTCGGGCTTGGCGCCGCGGGTCTCGATCCGGTCGACGATCGCCTCGACGAGCGTCGTGGTCTTGCCGGTGCCCGGCCCGGCGAGGACCAGCAGCGGCCCGCCCTGGTGGTCGACGACGCGCTGCTGGTGCTCGTCGAGGGTGGGCACGTCGACCGTCACGTCGGGCCGCACGAGGCGGTACGTCGTGGCAGCGGTCGTCATGTGGTCATTCGACCATCCCGCGCCGACAGCCGCTCAGGGGCTCGCGGTCAGCGGGGCGATCACCCGCAGCGTGCTGGTGCCCTTGGCCCGCACCTCCAGCGAGGCTCCCGTGTCGTCCTCGGTCGCGTCGAATCCCGTCCGGCCACCAGGTCGTCGATCAGCCGGCCCAGGCTGGACGCCGAGAAGGCGTCGGAGACCTCGTAGGTGATGGCCGAGAACCGGAGGCCACCCGCGATGCCCTGGGTGGCCTCGACAAGTTGAGCCGCGCCGTCTTGCCACGACGCGGCGAAGGACGTCCTCGCTGCTGCCAGGTTGTCGTCACCCACATCACCGGACAGGTCGAGCGTGAGCCCGTCGGCGCCGCTCGCGGCCACCACCGCCTCGACCTGGTCGGCAGCCTGGCGCAGCTGGGAAGGATCGACGTCCACGCCGGTTCCATGCCCCGGGCGGCCCGCCGCGAAACGGCCGGAGGCGGCGACAATGGCGGTCGTGACCACTCGCACCGTCGCCATCCTCGCCTTCGACGACATGGAGGTGCTCGACTTCGCCGGGCCCTACGAGGTGTTCAACGTGGCCGGCGAGCTCGGCGAGGGCCAGCCGTTCTCGGTGTTCTCGATCGGGCTGACCCGCGACCCGGCGGTCGGGCGGGGCGGCTTCACCGTGCTGCCGACGTACGCGCTCGACGACGCGCCGCTGCCGGACATCGTGGTGATCCCCGGCGGCGCCGGCACCCGACCGCTGATCAAGAACGACGTGCTGCTGGCGTGGGTCCGCGAGCGGGCCGCCGAGGTCGAGCTGCTGATGTCGGTGTGCACCGGCGCTCTCGTGCTCGGCGCAGCCGGGCTCCTGGAGCGCCGCGCGGCGACCACCCACCACGACGCGTACGACGAGCTCGCGGCGATCTCGCCGACGACGAAGGTGGTGCGCGGACAGCGGTTCGTGCGCAGCGACGAGAACGTCCTCACCTCGGCCGGGGTGTCCGCCGGCGTCGACCTGGCGCTGCACGTGGTGCAGCTGCTCGCCGGCCAGGAGACGCGGGACCGGACCGTCGCCGAGATGGAATGGATGTGGCAGTCGTGAGCTAGCCTCGCGCCATGACTGAAGGCCCCCTGTCCGACCTGCTGGTGCTCGACCTGACCCGCGCCCTCGCCGGCCCGCACGCCGCGATGATGCTCGGCGACATGGGCGCCCGGGTGATCAAGATCGAGTCACCCACCGGCGACGACAGCCGCGGCTGGGGGCCGCCGTTCGTCGGCGAGGGCGACGAGCGCGAGTCGACGTACTTCATGTCGGCCAACCGCAACAAGGAGTCGCTGGTCCTCGACCTCAAGGCCGACGCGGACAAGGACGTGCTGGCCCGGCTGGTCGAGCGCGCGGACGTGCTGATGGAGAACTTCCGGGTCGGCGTGCTCGACCGGCTCGGGTTCTCGGTCGAGCGGCTGCACGAGCTGAACCCGCGGCTGATCGTGCTGACGATCACCGGCTTCGGCCACGACGGCCCGGAGGCGACCCGCTCGGGCTACGACCAGATCGCCCAGGGCGAGGGCGGGCTGATGTCGATCACCGGCACCGGGCAGCCGACCAAGGTCGGGGTGCCGATCGCCGACCTGATCGCCGGGATGTACGGCGCGTACGGCGTGCTGGCCGCGCTGCACGAGCGCACCACGACCGGCGTCGGCCGGGTGGTCCGGACGTCGCTGCTGGCCGGCATGGTCGGCGTGCACGCCTATCCAGGGCACCCGTTGGACCGTCGCCGGCGAGGTGCCCGGGCTCGCGGGCGACCACCACCCGTCGATCTCGCCGTACGGCATGTTCGAGACCGCGACCGCGCCGGTGCAGATCGCGTGCGGGTCCGAGGGGCTGTGGCGCGCGCTGTGCGGGGCCTTCGGGTGGGACGCCGCCGAGGCCGGGTTCGCGACGAACGCGGAGCGGGTCGCGAACCGGGACGCGCTCATCGAGCGGATCGAGGGACTCTTCGCCGACCAGCCCGCCGAGCACTGGCTCGAGATCCTCGCGTCCGCAGGCGTCCCGTCCGGCAAGGTGCGCTCGATGGACGACGTCTACACCTGGGACCAGACGATCTCCCAGGGCCTGCTGCTCGCCGTCGAGCACGCCACCCAGGGCTCGCTGAACCTGCCCGGGTCACCGATCCGGTTCGACGACAACCCGTTCTCCGGCGGCCGCTCCGAGCACCTGGCTCCCCCGACCCTCGGCCAGCACGACGACGTCGATCCGGGAGTGGCTGGACTCGTGACCCAGTCCGCGAGCTCGACGTCGCGATGGGTCGTGTGCCTGAGAACGCGCTATAGCCCGTGCTGAGGCACACGACCCGTCAACCCCGGCGACCCCGCTGCCGTCAGATCCAGTCCGCGAGCTCGGGGGCGCGGTACGTCGTGTGCCGGCCGAGCTCGCGATACGCCTCGAACTCGAGGTCGCCGAACTTCTGGCGGAGGTGGCGGCCCGCGGGAAGTCCGCGTCGCTCAGCGCGGACGACCCCGCGACGTCGTTGCTGGCGTCCAGCACCAGCACCCGGCCACCGCGGCCGCGGTCGGTGCAGTGCCGGACGCACTCGACCAGCCCGGTGTGGTCAGCCTCTCCCCGCACTTGTCAGCCGTTGCAACGGCCGACAAGTGCGGGAATCACCGGCTGGCCGGTGATTCCAACAGGACGTCAGCCCAGGTCGACGATCGCGGCGACCGGGCCGCCGCCGTCCGGGCCCTGGTGGGCCGCGGAGACCGAGACGAACACGGCCGGGTCGCCGGTGACCGCAGCGGTCACGCCGCCGACGGCCGACTTGATCTGGCGGTGCCAGTGCACGTCGGAGTCGTCGAGCATCGCGTTGCGGCGGCCGCGGACCACGCCGTCCTGCGAGACCTCGCACTTGAGGAAGACGTTGACCAGCCGGCCGTCCAGGTCCGACGGGTGCGGCCGGTCGGGCAGGTCGAGGCCGGCGTCCTTGATCGCGGCCCAGATGCCGTCCGCGTCGAGGGCGTCGTTCATCACCGAGTGGCCGATCCGGTAGCGGCCGCCGACGCCGGTCGCGTTGCCGACCACGACCACCTGCGCCTGGTCGAGCTCGACGCCCGACGAGCAGGACGCGACCGCCGAGAAGAGCGATCGGTCGTGCATGACGTCGGCGTCGGTCGGCATCTCGATCTCGCCGAGGGCGACCGCGATCCCGAGCGCGGTGGTGCCGTTGGAGAGGTCCATCGACTCGTGGGTGTGCTCGGTCCACACGGTCTTGCCGCGCGACTTGGCGTCGCGGATCGTGTGCACGGTCAGCAGCGGGGTCTTGGTCTGCACGTAGTGGACGTCGGCGACGTCGGTGATGCCGGCCCGCTCCATCGCGACCTTCACCGCGTCGGCGACCTTCGAGACCATCGCCACCCGGCCGATGTCCTCGGGCAGCAGCACCTCGCTCATCGCGAAGCCGACGGTCAGCCGCTGCTCGTCGCTGGGCTCGGCGTCCGTGGTCGCGAAGATCGTCGCGTGCGGGCTGATCACGCCGTCGGTGCCGCCGGACCACACGATCGGGACCTGCTTGACCTGGTCGGCGTCGGCACCCTTCTCGACGAGCACCTCACGGAACGCCCGGTCGGCGATGATCCGGGTGTAGTCGTTGACCCCGCCGTTGCCCTCGGTCTTGCCGATGATCGCGATGACGCGGTCGGCCTGCATCACCCCGTCGTCGATCAGCTTGGCCAGCTCGCTGGCGTCGGCGACGGAGTGGATCGGGACCTTGCGGACTTCGATGGCGCTGGGCATGGACAGCCTTTCCTAGGTGGGTACGACGACGGTTCCGGCGTCGCCCTTGATGGCATCGTTCAGGTGGTCGAGGTCGGTGATCACGGAGCGACTGCCGCCCTGCTCGACGAACCGGCAGGCCGCGTCGACCTTGGGGCCCATCGAGCCGCTGGCGAAGTGCCCCTCGGCGGCGTACCCGCGCAGCTGCTCGACGGTCACGATGCCGAGCGCCTCCGCCTCGGGCGTGCCGAAGCGCAGCACCGCGTTCGGTACGTCGGTGCCGATCACCAGCACGTCGGCGTCGACGGTGCGCGCCAGCAGCGCGGCACCGAGGTCCTTGTCGATCACGGCCTCCACGCCGCGCAGCCGGCCGTCGCTCGCGGACCACCGGGATCCCGCCGCCGCCGTTCGCGATCACCACGAACCCGGCGTCGACGAGCGCACGCACCGCGGGCGCGTCCACGATCTCCAGCGGCTCGGGCGAGGCGACCACGCGGCGCCAGCCCTTCTCGCCACGGTCCTCCCAGACCTCGCCGTGCTCGATGAGGACCGCAGCCTCGTCGACCGGCAGGAACCGGCCGATCGGCTTGGTCGGCGTGGTGAACCCGCTGTCGTCGGCGTTCACGAGCGCCCGGGTGACCACGGTCGCGGTACGCCGGTCGATGCCGCGGTCGGCGAGCTCGGCCTCGAGCGCGTTCATGAGCACGAACCCGAGCGTCGCCTGGGTCTGCGCGCCGCACCAGTCCAGCGGGACCGGGGGTACGACGGCCGCGGCGATCTCGTTCTTGACCAGCAGGTTCCCGACCTGGGGTCCGTTGCCGTGCGTGATGACGACGTCGACGTCGTGCTGGAGCATGGTCGCGACCGCGGCCATCGCGATCTCCGCAGCGCCGATCTGGTCCTCCGGGCGGGCCCGCCCGGCGTTCGTCATGGCGTTGCCGCCGAGCGCGAGCAGGACTCTCATGCTCCGAACCTAGTGACCCGGCGGTCGCCGGGCACCGTGAGCGGCGACGATGAGGTGGCCGATTCGCTGGCAACAGTTGCCAGCATCACCGGCCGCCGGCCACCCGCAGCGTCGTGCCGGTGACGTACGACGCCTCGTCGCTCATCAGCCAGGCGATCGCGTCCGCGACCTCGCCGGGCTCGCCGGCGCGGCCGAGCGGGACCAGCGGCCCGACCCGGTCGATCCGGCCGGGCTCGCCGGCGTCGGCGTGGATCGTGGTGCGCACGATGCCGGGCGCGACGCCGACCACCCGGACGCCGTCGCCGGCGACCTCCTGGGCGAGGCCGATCGTGAGCGTGTCGACGCCGGCCTTCGCGGCGGCGTACTGGACGTACTCCCCCGGCGACCCGAGCGTCGCGGCGCCGGAGCTGACGTTGACCAGCACCCCGCCCGGTCCGCCGTACGACGTCCCGAGCGCGCGAACCGCCGCCCGGGCGACCAGGAGCGCCGAGGTGAGGTTGAGGTCGACGGTCGCGGCGATCACCTCCGGCGGCGTCTCCGCGAGCTTGCCGAGGTGCAGCGTGGCGCCGGCGTTGTTGACGACGCCGGTGAGCTGCCCGTGCTCGGCGGCGGCCGCGAACAGCAGGTCCACGCCCTCGGGGTCGGTCAGGTCGGCGCGCACCACCGCACATCGGGCGCCGGCGTCCTCGACGGCGAGCCGGGCCTCCTCGGCGGCGCGGTCGTCGCGGGCGTACCCGAGCACCAGGTCGTGCCCGTCGCGGGCCAGCCGCAGCGCGGTCGCGGCCCCGATCCCGCGGGTGCCGCCGGTGATGAGAGTGGTGGCTCCGTCAGTCATGGGGGGCCACCCCGTGCAGCCGGGCGTGCAGCGCGCGCACCTCGTCCTCGAGCTCCGGTGCCGGGCCGTCGACGGGTACGCCGGGCGCCACCTCCTGAACCGCGAGCGGCCGTACCGGCCCGGGGGCGATCCCCCACCCGGTCAGCCAGCCGACCAGCTGCTCGGTCGAGGCGGCGTACACGATCCGGCCGAGGCCGACCCACGCGTGCGCGGCCGAGCACATCGCGCAGTGCTCGCCGGAGGTGTAGACCGTGCACGCGGCCCGCTCCTCCTGCGGCAGGTGCTCGCCGGCCCAGCGGGCGATGTCGAACTCCGGGTGCCGGGTCTGGTCGCCGTCCTTGACCCGGTTCCGGTCGGCGTACAGCACCTCGCCGCCGCCGGACACGAGGACCGACCCGAACGGCTCGTCGCCGTCCTCGAGCGCCTCGCGGGCCAGCGCGACGCAGTGCCGCAGGTGAACCAGGTCGGTCTCGGAAAGGGTCACGAGGACGAGTCTGGCACCGGCTGGCTACGCTCGCCGACAACCGCATGTCCGCCTCGGGGCCAACCACCAGGAGAGTCGATGCAGACCGAGATCATGTACGGCCCGGCGTACGCCGCCGCCAAGGTCACGCTCACCGCCGGTGAGGTCGTCCGCGCGGAGTCGGGCGCGATGCTCGCGATGTCGCCGGGGATCGCCATGGAGACGATCGACCCAGGGCGGCGTGCTCAAGGGTCTGCGCCGGTCGGTCCTCGGCGGCGAGTCGTTCTTCATGAACACCTTCACCGCGCAGGCCGACGGCGCCGAGCTGTGGCTCGCGCCGGCGCTGGCCGGCGACGTCGTCGCCTGGCCGATCCAGGGCACGCTCTACGTCCAGTCCGGCTCGTACCTGGCGTCGTCGACCGGCCTCGAGGTGGACTCGAAGTGGGGCGGCTCGAAGACCTTCTTCTCGCGCGAGGGACTCTTCATGCTGCGCGTGAGCGGCCAGGGCGACGTCGTGCTGTCGAGCTACGGCGCGATCCACGCGATCGACCTGCAGCCCGGGCAGACCTACACCGTCGACACCGGCCACATGGTCGCGTGGACCGAGGGCGTCAACTACGCGGTGCGCAAGGTCGGGAACTGGAAGTCGACGTTCCTCTCCGGTGAGGGCTTCGTCGCCGACCTGACCGGTCCGGGACGGATCTACATCCAGACCCGCAGCCAGGACGCCTTCCTGGACTGGCTGATCCCGAACCTGCCGCAGCAGAACAGCTGATCGTCACTCGTCGGCTTCGGCGAGCTTGATGGTCGTGTCCTCCTGGGTCAGGGTCAGGACGTCGTCCTCGAGCACGACGTCGACGCCCTCGGTGAACAGCTTGGTGAGCCAGGCGTCCTGAGCGGTCAGCTCCTCGGAGCAGCCCATCAGGGTCGATGCCGGCTCGCCAGACCACACCAGGAGGTCGTCGTCGATGTCGTACGCGGCGCTCACGGTGTTGCAGCCCGCCTGCGCGCCCAGGCTGCCGTCCTCGAACGTGAGGTTGACGGTGGTCCCTTCGACCAGCTCGAACCCGACCACCTCGGTCGACTCGTAGCTGTTGCCGTCGAGATCCTCCGCCGTGGGCACGACATCGGAGCCGCAGCCGCCGAGCAGGACCAGCGCGGCGGCAGCGGCCAGCAGCCGGCGCATCAGAAGTCCACCGCGTCGCGAATGATGGGACAGGTCATGCAGTGACCTCCGCCTCTACCTCGTCCGAGCTCGGCGCCGACGATGGTGATGACCTCCACCCCGGCCTTGCGTAGCAATGTGTTCGTGAGGGTGTTGCGGTCGTACGTGAAGACCACGCCCGGTTCGAGGGCGACCGCGTTGTTGCCACTGTCCCACTGCTGCCGCTCGGATTGATAGACGTCCCCGCCGGTGTCGATGACCTGGATCGACGGCAGCCCGAGCTCGCGCGCCACGACGTCGACGAACGGCGCGGAGCCCTCGTCCCTCACCTCGACGCCGGGAGCGGCGTCGGACGGCATCAGCGTGAACGTGTGCACCGCGTCCATGATCGTCGGGTAGAGCGTGACGATGTCGCGGTCGACGAACGTGAAGACGGTGTCGAGGTGCATCGCCGCGCGCAGGCTCGGCATCCCGGCGACGATCACCCGAGTGGCGGCGCCCTGCTCGAACAGCGCCTTGGCGACCTGGGTGATCGCCTGCCGCGACGTGCGCTCGCTCATGCCGACCAGCACGACGCCGTTGCCGACCGGCATCACGTCGCCGCCCTCGAACGTCGCCTGACCCCACTCGACCTCGGGGTCGCCCCACCAGATCTTCGACCCGACGAAGTCGGGGTGGAACTGGTAGATCGCCTTGTAGATGAGGCGTCTCGTCCTTGCGCGCCGGCCAGTAGAGCGGGTTCATCGTGAGGCCGCCGTACAGCCAGCAGGTCGTGTCGCGCGTGTAGAGCGTGTTCGGCAGCGGCGGCATCAGGTACTCGCGGGCACCGGTCGACTCCCGGGCCAGCGCGAGGTACGGCGTGCGGAAGTCCTCGGGCAGGTCGTGGGTCGCCAGGCCGCCGATGAGGAACTCGGCGAGCTCGCGGGACGGCAGCGTCTCCAGGAACGCCCGGGTGGTGTCGACCAGCCCGAGCCCGACCCGGTTCGGCACGATCTTGCGGTCCAGCAGCCAGTCCCGCGCGCCGGGCACGTCCATGGTCTGCGCGAGCAGCTCGTGCAGCTCGACGACCTCGACGCCGCGCTGGGTCAGCTTGTTCGCGAAGTCGGCGTGGTCGCGCTGGGCGTTCTCGACCCACATCACGTCGTCGAACAGCAGCTCGTCGTTGTTGCTCGGCGTGAGCCGACGGTGGGCGAGGCCGGGTGCGCAGACCAGCACCTTGCGCAGCCTGCCGACCTCGGAGTGGACGCCGTACGTCGAGGAGACGCTCATGTGGTTCTTCCTTTCAGATGGTGATGCGACCGGTCCAGAGACCGACGGCGCCGATGACGGCTCCGGTCGCGATCAGGACGAACAGGCCGATCTCGGCCGGGGAGAAGATGCGACGCCCGTGCTCGCTGCGGGCCTTGACGTACAGCAACGTCGCCGGCCCGAGCAGGACGGTCGACAGGAGGAGGAACTTCAGGCCGGCGGCGTCGAACAGGAAGAGCGTGTACGCCACGGCGGCGCCGGCGGCGATCGTCTCCTTGCGCCGGACGCCCGACGCGACCCCGTCGTACGACTCGCCGGTCAGGCCGAGCTTGAGGGCGTAGGCCGCGGCCAGGAAGTACGGGATCAGCGCCAGGCTGGTGCACAGGTCCAGCATGAAGTTGAGCGCGTCGCTGACGGCCAGGGTGAGCATCAGCAGCGCCTGGACGCCGAGCGAGGTCATCACCAGGGCGGTGATCGGCGTGCCGTTGCTGTTCTCCCGCCCGAGGAACTCGGGGAAGTCGTCGGCGCGGGCCGGGATGTACATGACCTCCGCGGCCATCAGCGTCCAGGCCAGGTACGCGCCCAGCACGGAGACGACCACGGCGACGCTGATGAAGATCTCGCCCCAGTCCCCGACCACGGACTCGAACACGCCGACCATGGACGGCTGCCGGGTCGCGGCGAGCTCGGGCTGGGGCACGACCGCGTAGCTGGACGTCGTGACCAGCGCGAAGATGGCCAGCACGCTCAGGAAGCCCAGCACGGTCGCCTTCCCGACGTCCTCGCGGCGCTTGGCGTAGCGGGAGTAGACGCTGGCGCCCTCGATGCCGATGAACACGAACGTCGTGATCAGCATGGTGTTGCGGACCTGCTCGTTCAGGCCGCCGAGGTCGCCGTACCCGGTGGCGGTCCAGTTGTCGGCGAAGACCTGCGCGTCGAAGTAGAGGAACATCACCACGATGAACGTGAGGATCGGGAGGATCTTGAAGATCGTCACGATCCGGTTGATGACCGCGGCGTCGCGGACACCGCGCGCGATCAGGATGTGGAACAGCCAGACCCCACACGTCGACAGCGCGACGGCGAGGACCGTGGCGCCGTCGCCGAGGCCGTCCCAGAACGCGCCGATCGTGGCCATGATGAACACCCAGTAGAAGGTGTTGCCGGCCACCGAGCTGGCCCAGAAGCCGATCGCGGAGTTGAAGCCGACGTAGTCGCCGAAGCCGGCCTTGGCGTAGATGAAGACACCGGAGTCCAGGTCGGGCTTGCGGATCGCGAGGTTCTGGAAGACGAACGCCAGCATCAGCATGCCGGCGCCGGCGACCGCCCACGCGATCAGCGAGCCGAGGATGCCGGTCGCGACGCCGAAGCGGGCCGGCAGCGAGAACACGCCCGCGCCCACCATGCCGCCGACCACCATCGCGGTCAGCGTCGGGACGCTCATCTTGGCCACGACACCGCCGGGCGCTGCTTCGGTCTGGGTAGTCATTTTCGGGGTCCCCGCGGAATCGTAGGCTGGAGGAGCGAAGCGGGGGAAGCTTGCGATTTCGCGGGGTGATCATGCGTTCTCCTCGAGAGCGATCGGTTCCGTCTTCTCGATCCGCGCGAGCCCCGCGATCAGCCCTGCGAGCGCACCGAGCGGCACGAGCGCGTCTGCGAGAGACGGCTCCCGCACCACGGCGACGTCGTCGGGCATGCCACATGCCTAGTGCAGCCGAGCCTGCCCTCCGCCTCCCCCGAACCGGACGAGAGCGTCCTACAGCCCGTTGAGCTCGTCGACGACCCCGAGCAGGTCGCCACGGTCGTAGTAGTCGACCGCGACGAAGTTCGGCAGCTGCCCGCGCTCGTCCTCGCACTCCTCGAGCCGAGGCAGCAGCACGGGGCGGGCGTTGACCAGCGCGGAGTTCTGCGGGACCCGGCGCCAGTCGTTGATCCAGTGGTTGACGAGGAACAGCGGCGCGTCGGCGGGCCCGCGGTTCGGGTCGCAGCTGAAGTCGTCCGGGCTCTCGAAGAGGTACGGCGTGTCCTGGACGACGTCGAAGCCCGGGATCAGCCAGGGCACCAGGTCACCGCCGCCGCGGTTCTCCATCAGCACCACCAGCCGGGTCCCGGCGTCGATCATCTCCCCCAGCGTCGGCCAGGTTCCGTCGTCGGCCGGCGTGTAGACGTAGGGCCTCAGCCCGGCCGCCTCGAAGACGCCCGCGGTGTCGGCCGGGCTGACCTCGTCCTGCACGAACAGCGTGACGACCTCGCGCGGATGGTCGTCCAGCCAGTCCTTGATGTCGCGGAGGTTCTCCAGCCACAGCAGTCGACCCGAGCTCGCACATCGCGTGGCAGAGGTAGGGCCGGACCTCGCCGCTCGGCGCCAGGCCGATGGCCCGGCGGACCCGGAGCGCGGCGGCCGACCGTCGCCGGGCGCCGTAGTCAGCCCTCGCCTCCTCGAACGCCTCGGCCCGGCTCTCGTCGGCGGTCGCGACGATGCCCCGGCGGTCGGTCTTCTGGCCGTACCAGGTGTCGATCAGCAGCACCCGGATCCCGTGGTCGAGCTGGGCGATGATCCCGTCGGGCTGCTCGGGGAAGAGCCACCCGCGCTCGGACGCGGCCGACATCGAGTTGTGGGTGGCCGCGTAGGCGACCTCGTCGTACGCCCGGTCGCAGAGCTCGGCGTGGCCGTTGCAGCCGTCGGCGGCCGGGGTCGGCTCGGGGTCGTCCGAGCAGCCGGCGAGCAGCAGCGCCGAGACACGCGATCAGGACCAGGAGACGACCGCACAGGCACAGCGTGGCGTCAGGCCAGCAGCGCGCGCAACGGCAGCGTGCCGACGGGCAGCCCGTGCCGGTCGTAGTACGCGAACATCGCGCGCAGCCACGGGTGCTCGGCCTCGTCCCCGCCGGTGACAGCCTCGACCCCGGCCTCCTCGGCGAGAATGCGCACGGTCGCCTGCCGCGAGGCAAGCTCGTACGTCGCGCCGACGTGCCCGTTCTCGAGCAGCACGCGCGCGGCAGCAGCGCCGAGGTCGGCGAGGTCGAGGAACCCGAACAGCGCGTCGACGTCGTACGGCACGCGGACCTGGGGTCCGCTCAGGTCGAGGTTCTGGAGGTAGACGCCGGGCTGGAGGATCGTCCAGTCGAGGTAGGACTGCCGGACCAGGTCCTCGGAGACGGCCTTGCCGAGGTGGTGCGGCAGCTCAGGGAGGTACGGCGACGCGACGGAGTGGTAGACGATCCGGGTCACGTCGGCGATCCGGCAGGCCTCGATCGCCTGGGCGACGTACGCCGGCTCGTCGGGGTGCAGGTTCGGGGCGATGACGTACGCCGCGTCGCAGCCGGCCATCGCCGCGGCGAGGTCGTCCCAGTCGGCGCGACCGAGCGGCACGGCGTCCGGCAGCGCGGCACAGACCGCGCGTCCCGTCTTGCCGTGGCCACCGACGACTGCGACGCGGGTCATGCCCCTCAATCTAGGGCGTCTGCTGCTCATCCTCGTCGAAGCGCGGGTCACCGAGCAGGTACTGCGCCATCCGGCCCGGCGGCTTCTTCGGCTCGGGCGCGGGCACCGGGTTCATCCGGCCCTCGGCGGTGTCCCAGATCTGGTCGGCGGTGTGCATCACCTTGCGCGACACCGAGCCGAGCACGCCGGTGTGCGGGAGGTACGGGTGCGGCCGGCTCGGCGCCTTCAGCTCGGCGTCGTGGAGCCGCTCTGTCAGCCGCTCCAGCTCGGCGTCATCGAGGGCCTCGGTGAGCCAGTCGCCGATCTGCTCCTCCCAGTCCCACTGCGCCGACATCGCCGCGCCGACGTCGTCCCACACGGCCGACCAGGCGAACTCGGTCTCGTAGACCGAGCCGTACTCGTGCGCCTTCACGTGGGCCAGCGCCACCTCGAGCTCCTTCGCCGAGTGCAGGTACTCGTGCACGACGCTCCCCACCCTCGGGCAGCTGCTTGCGCGCGGGCGGCAGCAGCACCGCGTCGACCGCGTGCAGGTGCTTGCTGGTGCCGGCCAGGAAGGTGTCGATGCGTTCATAGCCGAGCCGTGGCTCGTCGGCTGGGACCCCCATCGCACGGGCGGCCTCCAGCTGCTCGGTCAAGCCGTCGTGGGTGTGCTGGATCGAGCTGCGCAGGACGTCGGTCGTGCCCATCGGCCTCACCTTTCCGTCGCCTCCCTTCGATGATGCGCCTTCACACAACGCCCCACAAGGTCGGTGCGGGAACCTCGGCGCCCGCGGTGGTGTACTCAGGTTTGAAGCGAGAGGAACATCGAACCTGAACACCGGCCCGGACGACGCCGAGGTACTGGCCCGGGTGCGCGGCGGCGACCGTGACGCGTACGCGGAGCTGGTGCGTCGCCATGCCCCGGTGGCGGTGCGCACGGCCGCGCTGCTCGGTGCCGGAGGGGATGCGGAGGACGTGGTGCAGGAGGCGTTCGTGAAGGCGTACGGTGCGCTCGACCGCTTCCGCCCGGGCTCGCCGTTCCGCCCGTGGCTGCTGCGGATCGTCGCCAACGAGACCCGCAACCTGCACCGCGCGGCCGGCCGCCGTACGGCGCGGGAGCAGCGCTCCTGGGCGCAGGCCGAGCCGCTGCTCCTCACCCGGCCCGACGACCCGGCCGAGGCCGCGCTCTCGCACGAGCGGCAGGACGCGCTGGTCCGGGGTCTGGCGGGGCTGTCACCGCAGCACCGGCAGGTCGTGACCTGCCGCTACCTGCTCGACCTCGACGAGGCCGAGACCGCGGCCGTCCTGGGCTGGCCGCGCGGCACGGTGAAGTCCCGGCTGCACCGGGCGCTGGGCAAGCTCCGGGACCAGCTGGAGACCGAGCACGAGACGGAGGTGACGCACGGTGCCTGAGCACGACTACACCGATCTGGTGCGCGACCTGACCGCGCTCGGCCGTACGGTCGAGACCCCGGTCCCGTCCGCTGCGCTGGCGACCGCCGTCCTGGACCGGATCCCGCGCCCAGGCCGAGCGCCCGAGCCGCCGCGTCGCCCTGGCGGTCGGCGCGGTCGTCGCCGTCCTGCTCGCGCTGCTGGCGACGCCGCCGGTGCGCGCCGCCGTCGCGGACTGGTTCGGCTTCGGTGGGGTGCAGGTCGAACGCGGCGGCACCGGCACCGACGAGGAGGCCCCGCCGCCCGGTGCGGTGCCGCCCACCCACTCGCTGCCGGAGGCCGCCGCCCTGGTCGGATTCCCGGTGTCGGTGCCGGCGGAGCTGGGCGAGCCCGACGGCGTCGAGGTCGCCGACGACCGCCGGATGGTGTCGATGAGCTGGACGACCGACGAGGCCGGCGTCGTCCGCCTCGACCAGTTCGACGGCCGCCTGGACTACTCGATCGCCAAGACGGTCCCCGACGTCTCCTACGCGTCGGTGAACGGGTCCGACGCGCTGTGGTTCGACGACGCGCACGAGGTCACGCTGCTGCGCGCGGACGGCAGCCCGGTCACCCACGAGCCGAGGCTCGCCGGGCACACCCTGATCTGGCAGGACGGCGCCACGACGCTCCGGCTGGAGGGCGACCTCAGCCTCGGCCGGGCCATCGAGATCGCGGAGTCGGCGGAACCTGTCGGCTGACGGCGGTGTACCACCAGCAACAGTCCTCCAGGAGGTAGCCGTGTTCACCGTTCTGTCCCGCATCGCACTCTGCGCCACGGTCTTCGTCATCGCCCTGGTCGCGCCGGCGTCACGCCGGAGGCCCGACCAGCGCGATCCTGTCGGTCCCTGGCGAGGGGAAGACCGCGTCGCTCTACTACACCGACCCCGAGTACGACCAGCTCGGCGAGCTGCTCGGCACGACCAACGGCACGGCAGTCAGCGGGGAGGTCGACAACTCGGGCCAGAGCCACGAGAGCGGCCCCGGCGTGACCGTGACCTGGCTGATCCACGACGTCGACCCCTGGCGGATCGACCGCATCTACCTCAACGCCGAGGGCGGGCCGTGGGTCGCGACCCAGGTGATGACCGGCGGGAGCGGGTCGATCTGGGACAGCCCGGTCGTCTGGCACCAGCCGACGTCAGGCAAGGAGCTCTCGATGTTGCTCGACGAGCTCGGCGTCGGCGAGGCCGCCCGTACCGCGGGCGACTTCGACGGTGTGGCCGGAGCCCCGGTGCCCGCGGCCTCGGAGCCGGCCACCGCCCCAAGCCGCAGAAGCGTCGTCGTCCGTGAGCGGTGTCTGGTGGGCACTCGGCGGCTGTCCTGGGCGGCGTGCTGCTGATGCTGGGCTGGATGCGGCTCCGCTCCGCCCGCGAGGAGGAGCCCGAGCTCGACCCCGGCGCGGACTGGCTGGCCCCTCAGACCAGGTCGACCTCGGCGTAGGCAGCCCCGTCGGCGAGGCGCGCGTAGCCCGGGCCGCGGTCGAAGAACGCCTCGCTCGGCTCCGGGCGGCCGCCCGCTCGGCGCCGGTCGCGGCCTCGTCGTACGACAGCGTGTCGTCGTCGAGGGAGCCGGTGAGCACGACGCCGTAGTCGGCGAGCGCGGCCTCCGGTGACACCTTGCGCCAGACCACGTCGCGGACGACGAGGGCGGGGTCGCGGTCGAGCGGGTTGCCCCAGCCACCGCCGCCGGTCGTGCGGATCCGGATCACCTCGCCGGCCTTGACCGGCTCGGCGTCGGCAAGGGCGTCGACCTCACGCTCGTTCGGTCCGCCGGCGTCGACGACGACCTCGAACGGCTTGCCCGCCAGACCGCCCTTCACGCCCCAGCAGGCCAGGATCGACCGGTCCGCGATCGACATGAAGTGGCCGTCCTTGAGCATCCGGATGTGCTTCTCGTAGCCGAGGCCGCCGCGGAACTGGCCGGCTCCCCCGCTGTCCATCGCCAGCGACAGCGACTCGACGCGGAACGGGAAGCGCGCCTCGGTGAACTCGGTCGGCAGGTTCCGGGAGTCCGGTACGACGTGGATGGTGTCCTCGCCGTCGGCGTAGTAGCGGCCGCCGGAGCCGCCGCCGAGCACCTCGCGCATCAGGTACGGCCGGCCCTCGAGGTCGTCGCCGTACACGCCGGTGTAGCGGATCGTCTCCTGGTCGGCGGGCATCCGGCCGTCGACGGCCTTGGCGACCACGCCGGCGAGCACGCCGAGCAGCCGCAGGATCACGAACGTGCGGGCGTTGGTCGGCGCCGGGAAGACCGGGGTGAGCAGCGTGCCCGGCGGCGGGAACCGCATCTCGATGAGCGGCACGATGCCCTCGTTGACGTCGAGCTCGGCCATCCGCTCGGGGGTGTCGGCGAGGTTGCGCAGGATCGGCGCCAGCCACTTCTTGAGGAAGACGCCGTCGCTGTAGTCGCCGCAGTGGTTGATCGGGCCCTTCGCCTGCGGGCTGGTGCCGTCGAAGTCGAGGATCAGCCGCTCGCCGTCCGGGTCGTCGGCCGGCGTGCGGGTCAGCGTGATCCGCTGGGTGTGCAGCATCGGCTCGTCGACGCCGTCGTGCTCGGCGTAGTCCTCCCAGACCCAGGTGCCGACCGGGATCTTGCCGAGGATCTCGCGGCGGTAGGTCTCGGTGGTCCGGCTGATGATCGCGTCGAAGCAGGACTCGACGGTGTCCACGCCGTACCGGTCGAACAGCTCGCCGAGCCGGCGCGCGCCCATCAGGCAGGCCGAGCACTCGGCGTCGAGGTCGGCGGCCAGCGACTCGGGCATCCGGGAGTTGCGGGTCATGATGCTCAGCGCCGCCTTGTTGGGGACGCCCGCGTCCCAGAGCCGGATCGGAGGGACCATCAGGCCCTCCTCGAAGACGCTGGTCGCGTTCGACGGCATCGAGCCCGGTACGGCGCCGCCGATGTCGTCGTGGTGGCCGAAGGCCTGGACGAACGCCACGACCTTGCCGCCGGAGAACACCGGCACGGTGACGCACAGGTCGGGCAGGTGCCCGATGCCGCCCTCGGAGCGGTAGACGTCGTTGTGGAAGAAGACGTCGCCCTCGCGCATCTCCTCGATCGGGAAGTCCCGGGCGATCGGGTGCACCAGCGCGGAGTAGGACCGGCCGGTGAGCTTGCGCAGCAGCCGGTCGTGGATGCCGGCGCGGAAGTCGTGGGCGTCGCGGATCATCGGGCTGCGGCTGGTCCGGCCGATCGCGGTCTCGACCTCCATCTCGACGCAGGCCAGGGAGCCCTGGACGATCTCGACCAGGACCGGGTCGGCGCTGGCGCCGGCGTCCGCGGTCAGGCTGCCGAACGGGAACTGCGTGGGTGCCCTGCGGCTGCTCATGCCTCGCTCCTGGTCACGATGATGTTGAGGTACTCGTCGATGCGGGCGGTGAAGCCCGGGTGCAGCGGCACGGTGGAGCCGAACTCCTCGATGATCGCCGGACCCTCGGACGCTCGCGCCGGGTGGCAGCTCGCTGCGTTGGTACAGCGGCGTGTCGACGAACCCGTCGGCCGCGTCGAAGCAGACGCCCCGGCGGCCCGTCGCGGCCGGCGGTCTCGACGGGCTCGACCACCGCGACTCGCTTGATCTCGGGGCGCTGGATCGGGCCGATGCCGGAGACCCGGAGGTTGACCCACTCGACCTGCTGGGTCGGGTCGCCGGAGAAGTCGTAGCCGTAGAGCGCCTTGTGCGCGGCGTGGAACCCGTCGGCGACCGCGGCCGGGTCGAGCCCGCCGGCGCCGACCGGCACCCGCACCTCGAAGGCCTGGCCGAAGTAGCGCAGGTCGGCGGTGCGGACGAACTGGTGCTCGGCCGGTTCGAAGCCCTCCTTGGCCAGCGCCTCCGCGGCCTGCGCGGTGAGGCCGTCGTAGATGCCGACGACCGCGGCCGGGTCGAGCTGGTCGGCCAGGGTCACGTGGGTCTGCACGTAGTCGTTCTTGACGTCGACGGTGAGCAGGCCGAACGCCGAGACGTTGCCCGGGTTCGGCGGCACCAGCACCGTCGGCAGGCCGAGCACGTCGACCAGCCGGCACAGCAGCAGCGAGCCGGAGCCGCCGAACGTGGTGAGCGTGAAGTCGCGGACGTCGAGGCCGCGCTTGACGGTCACCTGGCGCAGCGCGTTGGCCTGGTTCCAGGCGGAGATCTCGAGGATGCCGGTGGCGCAGGCCTCCGGGGCGAGCCCGAGCTTCGCGGCGAGCTGCTCGATGCCGGCCTTCGCGGCCGCCACGTCGAGCGGGATCTCGCCGCCGAGCAGGTGCGGGGGGATCCGGCCGAGGAACACGTGCGCGTCGGTGATGGTGACCTCGGTGCCGCCCTTGCCGTAGCAGAGCGGGCCTGGGTCGGCGCCCGCCGACTGCGGGCCGACCTTGAGGGTGCCCTCGGGCGAGAGCCAGGCGATCGAGCCGCCGCCCGCGCCGACGGTGACCACGTCGATCATCGGGATCTTGGACGGGAACGCGCCGACCGAGCCCTCGGTGGTCAGCGTCGGCTCGCCGTCGATCACCACGGACACGTCGGTCGACGTACCGCCGCCGTCGGAGGTGAGCACCCGGTCGAAGCCGGCCACCTTGCCGATCAGCGCGGCGCCGAGCGCACCGGCCGCCGGGCCGGAGAGCACGGTGGTGATCGGCTGGTGCACGACCTCGTCGGCCGAGAGCACGCCGCCGTTGGACTTCATCACGTAGAACGGGATGGTCCGGTCGTCGAGCGCGGTCAGCCGGGTCTTGATGTTCGTGACGTACGCCGAGAGCCGGGGCTTCACGGCCGCGTCCACGAGCGTGGTCATCGCCCGCTCGTACTCGCGGTACTCGCGCAGCACCTCGCTGGAGACCGACACGACCGCGTCCGGGTGCTCCTCGGCGAGGACCGCGCGCATCCGCTCCTCGTGCTCGGGGTTGGCGTAGGCGTGCAGGAAGCAGACGCCGAGGGTGGTGATGCCCTGCGCCTTGAACCAGCGCGCGACCGCGCGGGCGCCGTCCTCGTCGAACGGGCGCACCTCCGCGCCGGTGAAGTCCAGCCGGCCGCCGACGCCCTTGACCAGGTCCCGCGGCACGATCCGGTCCGGCTTCACCCAGAAGTAGGAGTTGCCGTAGCCGTCCGGCACCGACTGCCGGGCGATCTCGAGCATCGCCTCGTAGCCCTCGGTGGTGATGAACCCGATCCGGTCGACCTTGCCCTCGAGCAGCTGGTTGGTGGCCACGGTGGTGCCGTGGCTGACCGCGTCGACGTCGGCGCCGGTGCCGCCGAGCAGGTCGAGGACCTTGTCGATGCCGGCGAGGAAGCCGTCGGCCGGGTTGCTCGGCGTCGACGGCGTCTTGGTGGTGACCAGCTCGCCGGTGTCCTCGTCGAACGCGACGACGTCGGTGAACGTCCCGCCGGTGTCGATGCCGATCCGGATGCGCCGGGTCATGCGTTCTTCCCTTCGAAGTGGAACGTCGTGGTGTTCGTGGAGCTCGCCACCACCTTGCCCGACGCGACCACGTGGGCCGGCGCGTCGTGGTGGCCGACGACCTCGCGGAGCGTGGCGTGGTGGTGGACGACGAGGTCGGCGTTGCCGCCCTCCTCGAGCCGGTGCCCGGTCACGCCGAGCACCCGGGCCGCGGTGGTCGAGACGCCGTCGTACACGAGGTCGATGCCGGCGGTGTCGACGGCCTCGAGGGCGTGCGCGGCGAGGAACGCGATCTCGACCATGTTGTGCCGGCCGAACGGGTAGTAGGCGTCCTCGATGTCGTCCTGGCCGAGCGCGACGGGCACGCCCATCGCGGTGAGCTCGCGGACCGGGAGGTGCAGCGGGCCGGTGTGCGGGTCGCTGACGAAGCCGAGGCCGGCCCGCTTGGCCAGGCCGGCCAAGCCGCTCGAGGCTCGGGCGGGCGTAGAGGCCGACCGCGCGGGCGTGGTTGGCGACGCCGCGGCCGACCAGCCCGTGCTGGAGCATCGCGGTCGCCAGCATCTCCGTCGTGCGCAGGGTCGCGTCGCCGGCGTCGTCGACGAGCATCGCCACGCGGCGTCCGTGCGCGGCGGCGAGCTCGCACATCCGGCGTACGTGCTCGCGCGCCTCGGCGTCGGTGTGCTCGATCCAGGGGATGCCGCCGACGACGTCCGCGCCGAGCTCGACGGCCTCGCGGACCAGGTCCTCGGCGCCGGGGTCGCAGATCAGCCCGTCCTGCGGGAACGCGACGACCTGGAGGTCCACGACGCCGCGGAACTCCTCGCGCAGCGCCAGCAGCGGGATCACGCCCTCCAGCCGCGCCTTGGTGTCGACGTCGGCGAACGCGAGCACGTGCCGGACGCCGTACCGCACCGCCTCGAGCACCGCGCGCCGCGCGTTCGGCTCGATCCAGGCGCGGTCGTAGTCGGCCTTCACCGCCGAGGCGAGCTGGATCGAGTGCAGCGCCGAGCCCATGTCGCCGGAGGTGTACGCCGTCAGCGCGGCGTCGCCGATCCGGTCCAGCGTGTGCACCTTGTCCAGGTGCATGTGGCCGTTGACGAAGCTCTCGGTGACCAGCCCGCCGGCGGCGTCGATCTCCTCGCGGCCGGTCAGCGCGTCCTGGGTGACGGCGGTGATCCGGCCGTCGTCGATGCCGATCTGCCAGCGGCCCTCGCGGCCACGGAGTGCCGCGTCCGCGACGACGAGCTGGTGGGTGGGCACGACGTCGATTCAACCGGGCGCGCTCGGGGCGCGACCACGGCAGACGTTGCCGACTGACCCGGTGTTCTCCGGCAACCTCTGCCAGCGGGTCGGGGTCAGCCGCCGTCGTTCAGCGCGTTCCACTGGGCGTTGTTGCGATCGCCCTCCGGGGCCTGCACCGGGTCGGGGTCGACGCCGGCGATGGTGACCTCGAGGCGCACCGGCTCGGGGAGATCGCGGTATCCGGGACTGGTCATGAGGCCATCCTGACAGGTGATCAGGCATCGGGGGCCCGGTCCCGTCGAGACGTTCGCTTCGCTCACTCCTCAGGACGAGCGTTGTAGACGCCGGCCTCTTCCTGGCCCGACGAGCGCCTGGATCGCGGTCATGATCTGGTCGGTGACCTCGCGGCGGGCCCG
The DNA here is from genome assembly GCA_963716655.1 of uncultured Actinomycetota bacterium. Lineage (GTDB taxonomy): Bacteria > Actinomycetota > Actinomycetes > Propionibacteriales > Nocardioidaceae > Nocardioides. The sequence goes on from CAVQTV010000005.1 coordinate 212,861, forward strand.
GCCGAGCGGGACGCCGTCGTACTTGCCGACGACCTCGATCGGCTTGCCGAACGTCACCGTGATCGGCACGATCCGCGGCATCCGGCGACCGACCGGCTGGAGCTTCTCGGTGCCGGTCAGGCCGACGGGGACGACGGGGACGCCGGCGGTCAGCGCGAGGTGCGCGACGCCGGTGCGGCCGCGGTAGAGGCGGCCGTCGCGGGAGCGGGTGCCCTCGGGGTAGATGCCGAACGCCTCGCCGCGGCCGAGCACCTCGAGCGCGGTGTCGAGGCTGTTGAGCGCGGCCTTGCTGTCGTCCCGGTCGACCGGGAGCATCCCGAGCCCCTCGAACCAGGCTCGCGACATCGCCCCCTTCACGCCGGTGCCGGTGAAGTAGTCGGACTTGGCGAGGAAAGCGACCGTGCGCGGCACGACGACCGGGATCACCACCGAGTCGGCGAAGCTGAGGTGGTTGCTGGCCAGGATCACCGGACCCGTGGCCGGGATGTTCTCGAGCCCACGAACCGTCGGACGCCAGATCACCTTGGTGAGCGGCGCCACCACCGAGTGGACGATCGTGTACATCACGAGACCAGTCTCGTGGTTACCGGCCGGTCCCGAAAAAGCCCGCCCTCGAACTGGTCCGGAAATAGGCGAAGGGCCCTCGAAAGTATGAGTTCCAAGGGCCCTTCGTTTGACTGGTACTGGTGACGCTCCCAGTCGACATCTCTTCCACTCCGGCCCCGGCGGCCTCGTCACCCTGCCGCCGCGGTACGTCCCCAGCAAGCTGGCTCTGCACCGTGTGGACCCTCGTCTCCGAGTTGCCCCGCCTCCCGGTTTCCCGGAGGGCGTGGGAGAAGTTCTATGCCCTCCGAGCAGGGGCGCGCAAGAGGTTCGGCAAACATTCTTCTGGTTCCACCGAAATTGGCCGGTTGTTCCACAGATTGCTGCCGGTACTCCACAGGCATCTGCGAGTTTTCCCCATGGTTGAGCGGGATTGAGCGTGGAGACCACGGCCGGCTCGACAGCTGCGGAAAACACCCGGAAATGGTGAAAGGCCCTTGCGAGTATGAGTCGCAAGGGCCTTTCGGGTGACCGGTACCGGTGACGCTTCCGGTCGACGCGCTCGTCTCCTTGGGTCCCAGTGGCCTCGTCACCCAGCCGCTGCGCCACGCTCCAGCAAGCTGGTGCGTGTCGTGTGGATCCTCGTCTCCGAGTCGTCCCGCTCCCCGGTTTCCCGGAGGGCGTGGGAGAAGTTCTATGCCCTCCGGGATTCGGCGCGCAAGGGGTTCTCCAAACATTCTTCTGGTTCCACTGGAATTCGTTGGTTCCTCACAGGAACGACCCCCGTTCTCCACAGCTTGCCGGCGATTGCCCACAGCTTCTCCACAACCCTGGGGTCGGCGACGGTGGCCTGCGGGCCGTGGGTGGCTTCGACCGACAGGTCCGGCTTTCCGGTGGCGCCGCCCCGGTGGTTGAGGTGTGAGGAGCGCCAGCGACGAGCCTCGAAACCACCGCACGGCTCACGGCGGCCTGCGGGTCGCGGGTGGTTGCGACCGACAGGCTTCTAAGGCGGGTACGGCGGGCTTGGGGTTGCGGTCGCTTCCCGGCTGCTTCGCGGGTTGTTGCGCCAGCGGGCCTCGGTGGTTGAGGTGCGAGGAGCGCCAGCGCTCTGTACTGAGGCTGCGGCTTCGCGAGCCTCGAAGCGACGAGCCTCGAAACCACCCTCGACTGACAGCGACCCGCGGGTCGCGGGTGGTGACGATCGACAGGCTTCCGAGGCGGGTACGGCGGGCTTCGGGTTACGGCTGCTTCCCGGCTTTCCGGTGGCGCCGCCCCGGTGGTTGAGGTGCGAGGAGCGCCAGCGACGAGCCTCGAAACCACCCTCGACTGACAGCGACCTGCGGGTCGCGGGTGGTTGCGACCGACAGGCTTCTTAGGCGGGTACGGCGAGCTTGGGGTTGCGGCTGTTCCCGGCCTGCGGGCCGCCGGTGGTTGAGGACGGCGCTCTAGCGCCTGTCTCGAAACCACCGCCGAAATTGGTACCGAGAAATCTTCGGAAAGTGTCCACATGCCAGACAAAACCAGGGTTCTGGGGCTCTGACTGTCGGTGCCCGGTGCTTGGGTTGAACCATGACAGCACTGGCCACACCCCGACACCGCGTGTCGGTCGCGACCGCGCAGATGCGCGCCGCCGCCGACGCCGTGGCGGACGCGTCGGTGTGGTCGATGGACGCCGCCGAGACCGCTGCGACGCTGGTGGAGCTGACCCGGCTGGAGGCCCAGGTCGCCGAGGTGAAGGCCCGGGTCGCCGGGCACGCCGACGACCTGCACGTCGGCCAGGACGTCGGCGCCTCCTCGGCCGCGAACTGGCTGGCACACGCCACCAAGCTGACCCGCCCGGCCGCGTACGGGACGGTGAAGCTCGGCCACGACCTCGAGACCCACCCGCTGACCCGCGACGCACTCGCGGCGGGCGAGGTGTGCGAGGACCAGGCGCGGATCATCATCCGCTGGGTCGAGGCGCTCCCCGACGAGGTCGATGCGGACCTGCGCGCGAAGGCCGAACGGCATCTGCTGGAACAGGCCAGGGACCACGACGCGAGGGCGTTGAACCGACTCGGGAAGCACCTGTTCGAGGTGATCGCGCCTGAGGAGGCCGACGCCCACGAAGCGAGACTCCTCGAGCGCGAGGAGGCAGCCGCCTGGGCCAGGACCTACTTCAAGGCCTACGACGACGGCCACGGCATCGGCCGCGGCGAGTTCGCGGTCCCGATCGCCTACTTCGCCACGCTGAAGAAGATCCTGCTCGGCCACCATGGCCAAGAAGCACCAGGCCGCCACCCAGGGTGCCGGCGTCGAGCCGCGGCCCACCCCCGAAGCCATGGGACACGCGCTGTGCGAGCTGATCGTGCGCTACCCGGTCAAGAAGCTCCCCAAGACCGGCGGCCTCAACGCCACGCTGCTGGTCCTCATCGACGAGGACTCCCTGATGGGCCGCGTCGAGAAGGCCGGGGTCCTCGACACCGGCGAGAAGATCAGCCCCGCCATGGCCCGACGGCTCGCCTGCGAGGCCGCGATCATCCCGATCGTCCTCGGCGGCGACTCCCAGCCGCTCGACGTAGGCACAGGAGCGGCGCTTCCACACCCGCTACCAGCGCTACGCCATGATCGCCCGCGACAAGGGCTGTCGCGCCGAGGGCTGCGAGACCACCACCGGGCTGCACGCCCACCACAAGACCCGCTGGGTCGACGGCGGCGAGACATCCACCCGAGACGGCATCACCCTGTGCCACTGGCACCACAACCGAGCCCACGACACCAGCTACCGGACCACCTACCAGCCCAACGGCGACGTCAGCTTCCACCGACGAACATAGGCCGCCGGTGGTACTCCGGCGACTCGCCGTCCTTGAGGTTGCCGCGGTAGACACCGTCGCGAAGCTCGATCACGTAACCCGCCAGCTCGGGCATCCCCAGGTCCGCCGCAACCTGCAGCTCGCCTTCCCAGTCGTAGGGCACTCGCACGAACTGCACGCCGAACGGCGCCTCGTCCTCGGAGTCGAGCACCCCCTCGAGCACGACGTACACCGGCGTCGGGTCGCCCATGCAGTTGCCGACGCTGCCGGTGTTGACGACCGTCCGGCGCCCGCGGTCGGTCTCGTAGTACGGGTCGTGGGTGTCGCCGTAGCAGACCACAGTCGGCTCTGGGCCATCCCCCGTGGACGTGGTGTTCCGGAACAGACCGAGGAACTCCTCCTCGTCGTGGTCGAACCGCACCCTGCGGTGGACCGTGTCCTCAGAGGCGTGGAACAGCCGGATGCGCCGACCGCTCATCGTGAAGTCGTGGCTGAACGGCAGCTCGCGCAGCCACCGGCCATGCTCAGGCCCCAGTTCGTCGAGCCACCACTTCAAGGCGTCGCTGTCGAACTCCCGATCCGGGTCGGGCAGGAAGTCGTCCCAGTTGCCGAGGATGTTGACCTCGCAGCGTTCACGACACAGCGTGACGACCTGACGACCGCGGGGACCCTTGCCCACGTAGTCGCCGAGGTTGTAAATGTGACTGATGCCGCGGGCGTCGATGTCCGCTAGCACCGCCTCGAGTGCTGCCAGGTTGCCGTGGACATCCGAGATGAGTGCGATGCGGTCGAGAGGCACCGGCACACCCTAGAGCCGACTTCGGATCGGCCGGTCACCGGTTCGCGGTCGACGCGGGTGAGAAGATCCCGGACATGACCTCACCCGGGCAGACCGCGCGTCACGTCGTCGCCGAGCTCCAGGCAGCCGTCGACTCACACGACGCCGACGCGATGACCCGCTGCTTCGCCTCGGACCCGGTGCTCATCGGCACCGCCGGCTACAGCTCCGGCGACGCCGCCGTACGGCAGTACCTCGAGGCGGTGGCCACCATCGAGCTGCTGCGATGGCACCTGGACACCTACGACGTGTACCTCTCCACCCCGGACGTCCTCGGTTTCGCGGCCGAGGGCGAGGTCGAGTGGCGCGACACGGACGGCGCGGACCGGAAGCCGTTCCGGCTGACCATCGTCGCGGTCGCGGACGGCCCGCACTGGCGGATCCAGCACTTCCACGGATCGCTGCGCGAGGACTAGCGGCCGACGGCGGCCTCGAACGCGGCCGCGACCTCGAGCAGGAACCGGTCCCGGCCGTGCGCGGCGACGATCTGGACCCCGACCGGCAGCCCGTCGGCGGTCGAGCCGAACGGCACCGAGATCGCCGGGCACCCGGTGACGGTGATGAAGTAGGCCGCCCGCATCCAGTCGAGGTAGGTCTCCATCGGCCGCCCGTTGATCGCGGTCGGGAACTCCTGGTCCGCCGGGAACGGCGGCACCTGGGACACCGGCAGCACGAGCACGTCGTACGACGTGAAGAACTCGCGCATCCGCTGGGACAGGGCGGTGCGCTGCGCGTAGGCCCGGGCGACGTCGGCGCCGGTCAGCGACTCCCCCGCGCGGATGTTGTCGGCGAGGGACGCTTTGAAGGACTCGGGATGCTCGGCCAGCAGCCGGCCGAACCTGGCCTGGAAGTGCCAGGCCCGCAGGGTGCGGAACGTGTCGTCGGCCTCGGCGAGCACCGGATGCGCGTCGGCGACGTTCTCGAAGACGGACGCCGCTGAGGCCACGACCGCGGCGACCTCGTCGTCCACCTCGAAGGCTCCGCCGAGGTCGATCGAGAGCGCCACCCGGAGGCCGGCCAGCGTGCCGCTCACCGGCGGCGCGAACGCCGAGCCCGGGTCGCCCAGCGCGTGCGGTGAGCGCGGGTCGGGGCCGGCCATCACGGACAGCAGCAGTGCCAGGTCACCGACGTTGCGGGCCATCGGCCCACCGACCGACGTGGTCTCCCACTGGTTGTAGAGCGGCCACTCCGGCACCCGGCCCAGCGACGGGCGCAGCCCCACGACGCCGCAGAACGACGCCGGGTTGCGCAGCGAGCCACCCATGTCGGAACCGTCCGCGAGCGGCACCATCCCACTGGCCAGCGCGCACGCGGCGCCGCCGCTGGAGCCTCCGGCGGAGCGACTCGGATCGACCGGGTTGAGCGTCGTGCCGAACACGGTGTTGAACGTGTGCGAGCCGGCGGCGAACTCCGGGACGTTGGTCTTACCGATCGTCACGACGCCCGCGCGGCGCACCCGCTCCACGATCAGCTCGTCGGTGTCGGGGACGTGGTCGGCGAACAGCGGCGAGCCGTACGTCGTCCGCCAGCCGGCGACCGCGTGGGTGTCCTTGAATGCGAACGGCAGCCCGTGCAGCGGGCCCACCTCGGCGCCGGACGCCAGCAGCTCGTCGGCCTCCGCGGCGCCCGCCCGGGCGCGGTCCTCGTCGAGGGAGACGATCGCGTTCAGCTGCGGGTTGCGCTCGGCGATCCGGTCGAGGTGCAGGTCGAGCAGCTCGCGGGCGGAGACCTCGCGACGACGTACGGCGGCGGCCTGGTCGCGCGCGGTCGAGTCGACCGAGAGAGTCATCGACGCCGACGGCCGAAGAGCCCGCCGACGACGACGCCGAGCACCACCAGCCCGGCACCGACCGCGATGCCCTTCAGGAAGTCGTGCTGGGAGCGAGACAGGCGGTCGAGTCGGGGCGGCGAAGACGGTCGGGGTGGGCGCGGCGCTCGTGCCTGCGGGGGTCTCGGCGGGCTCGGCCGCCGGCGACGCGATCGCGTTGGCGACGTTGCCGAAGAACTCCCCGGCCATTCGCTTGGAGACCGACGTCAGCATCCGCTGCCCGACCCCGCCGACCATGCCGCCGACGACGGCGTCCGCCTCGTAGTCGATCCGCGTGACGCCCGGCTCGGCCTCACCGAACGAGACCCGGACCGTCGCGTCGATGGTGCCGGGCGCACCGGCACCGGTCAGCCGCATCACCAACGACTCGTGCTCCTTGAGGTCCGACAGCGCGCAGGAGCCCAGGTAGGTGCCCTTGATCGCAGCCACCCCGGCCGTCACCGTCATGTCGTAGGCGTTGTCGCCGGTGGCGACCAGCCGCTCGCAGCCAGGGATGGTGGCCACCAGCACCCGCGGGTCGAGGATCGCGTCCCAGACCGTCGCGACGGGGAACGGGACCAGGTTGGAGCCGACGATGTTCATGAGTTCTCCAGTCGCAGGGCGTACAGCTCGGACGGCGAGATCGGCATCGCGGTGATGCCAAGACCGGGGTGCAGAGTGCCCTCGGCGTCCTCGATGGCGGCCGCGAACACCGCGGCCGACGGGATCACGCCGGCCTCGCCGGCGCCCTTGATGCCGAGCGGGTTGAGCGGCGACGGCGTCTCGAGGTGGTCGATGTCGATGCCGTCGGGGATCTCGGTGACGTAGGGCATCAGGAAGTCCATGAACGACGCGTTCAGCAGCTGCCCGGACTCGTCGTAGGCCATCCGCTCGTAGAGCGCGCCGCCGACGCCCTGGGCGACGCCGCCGTGGATCTGGCCCTCGACGATCATCGGGTTGATCAGGTTGCCGCAGTCGTGGACCACGGCGTACTTGAGGATGGTGATCTCGGCGGTCTCGGGGTCGGTCTCCACGATCACCGCGTGCATCCCGGACGCGAACGTCGCCCGCTCCGGCGAGTAGAAGTCGCGGCCCTCCAGGCCCGGCTCCTCGTCCTCGGGGACCGGCGGCTTGCCCGGGTCGCCGACGGAGAACTGGGTCGCGGCCTTGGAGGCCTCGTCGAAGGCGTAGCGCAGCGGGTTCGAGAGCACCGAGACCGTGCCCAGGTCGATCGACGACCCGGGCGAGCCCTTCACCGAGACCACGCCGTCGACGATCTCCAGGTCGGACGGGTCCGCCTCGAGCGCCTCGCCCGCGATCTTGAGCGCCTTCTCCTTGGCCCGCTTGGCGGCCAGGTGGATCGCCGAGCCGCTCATCACCGCGGCCCGGGACGCGAACGTGCCGACGGCGTACGGCATCCGCCGGGTGTCGCCGGTGACCACCTCGACGTCCTCGAACTTCACCCCGAGCTCGTCGGCGACCAGCTGGGCGAACACGGTCGCGTGCCCCTGGCCCTGGGTCGTGAGGCCGGTCGCGACCTTCACCTTCCCGGAGGTCTCGATGTGCACGTGCGCGCCCTCGTACGGGCCGACGCCGGTGCCCTCGACGTAGCAGGCCAGGCCGATGCCCACCTGCCGTCCCTCGGCCGCCATCTCCGCCTTGAACGCCGGGAACTCGTCCCAGCCGATCAGGTCCTTGATCTTGACGAGCGACGCCGGGTAGTCGCCGGAGTCGTACTCCAGCTCGCGGCCGTCCTGGAAGATCAGCCCCTGGTCGTAGGGGAACTCGTCGGGCTGGATGAAGTTCACCGCGCGCACCTCGGTGCGGTCCTTGCCGAGGTACTTCGCGATCGCGTCCATGGTCCGCTCCATCGCGTAGCAGCCCTGCGGCCGCCCGGCGCCGCGGTAGGGCGTCACCATCACGGTGTTGGTGTAGAGCGACTCGAAGACGACCCGGTAGTTGTTCGGCTTGTACGGGCCGAGCACCTGGGTCGAGGTGATGATCGGGACGATCAGCCCGTAGGGGATGTACGCGCCGTGGTCGTGCCAGAACTCGAAGTTCAGCCCGTGCAGCCGGCCGTCGTCGTCGAAGCCGACCTCGATGTGCTGCACCTGGCCGCGCTCGTGGGCCGAGGAGATGAAGTGCTCGCGCCGGTCCTCGGTGAACTTCACGGTCCGGCCGAGCGCGCGGGCCGCCATCGGCACCAGCAGCTCCTCCGGCCAGGGGTGGTTGATCTTCACCCCGAAGCCGCCGCCGACGTCCGGGGTGATCACGTCGACCTGGCCGAGGTCGAGGCCGAGCTTCACCGCGACGGCGGCGCGGACGCCGGTCGAGCTCTGGGTGGAGGTCCACAGCTGGAGCCGGTTGAGGTCCGGGTCCCAGCGGGCGACGGTGCCGCGCCCCTCCATCGGGGTGCAGGCGCTGCGCTCGATGGTGAGGTCGAGCTCGAGCCGGTGCGGGGCGGCCGCGATCGCGGCGATCGCGTCGCCGACGTTCTGCTCCAGCCGGGCTCCGACGTTGCCGGGTACGTCGTCGTGCACCAGGTTCGTCGCGGCGCGGGCGGCGTCGACGCCGACCACGGGCGGGAGGAACTCGTACTTCACCACGATCCTGGCGACCGCGTCCTCGGCGACGTAGCGGTCCTCGGCGACCACGAACGCGATCGCCTCGCCGACGTAGTTCACCTCGTCGACTTCGCCAGCGCGTACTGGGTGCGGCCCTCGGTCAGCGCGGGGTGCGGGATCAGCAGCGGCAGCGGCTCGGCCATCGGACCGGTCAGGTCGTCGTAGGTGTAGACGAGGTGCACGCCCTCGACGTCGAGCACCCCGGACACGTCGATGTCGAGGATCTTGGCGTGCGCGTGCGGGGACCGCAGCACCGCGGCGTGCAGCACGTCCTGCTCGACGGCGACGTCGTCGACGTACCGGCCCAGGCCGCGCAGGAACCGCTGGTCCTCGACCCGCTGGACCTTCTGGCCCATCAGCTTCGTCGTCATGAGGCTGAGTCCGATTGAATGGAGGCCGCTCGCTCGACGGCCTTGACGATGTTCTGGTAGCCCGTGCACCGGCAGAGGTTCCCGGCGATCATCTCCCGGGCCTCGTCGTGCGTCGGCTTCGGGTTCGCCGCCAGGCCGGCCGTGATCGTGGTGAGGAACCCGGGCGTGCAGAAGCCGCACTGCAGGCCATGGCACTCCAGGAACGCCTGCTGCACCGGTCCCAGCGAGCCGTCCGGGTTGGTCAGCCCCTCCACCGTGGTGAGCTCGTGGTCCACCGCTGAGACCGCGAACATCAGGCAGGAGCGCATCGGCTGCCCGTCGACCAGGATCGTGCACGCCCCGCAGACACCGTGCTCGCAGCCGACGTGGGTGCCGGTGAGCTTGAGGTCGTGGCGCAGCGCGTCGGACAGCAGCCGGCGCGCGGGCACCCGGATCTCGTGCGTCGCGCCGTTCACCGTGAGGCGTACGTCGTGGAGCTCTTCCGTCATCGTGCCTCCCGGGCCGATCGAACCACGCGCTCGAGTGAGCACGCGCACCAGGTGGGCGCGGTACTCGGCGGTGGCGTGGATGTCAGCAGCCGGCTCGAGGACCTCCAGGACGGCCGCGCCCATCTCCTCGACCGGGACCCCGGTCAGGTCGACGACCGTCGGCACGTCGCTCACCGACAGGTAGCCGACCTTGACCTGTTCCCCGTCGACGAGTGCTGCGGCGCCGACCATGGCGTAGTCGCCGTGCCGCCGGGCGATCTCCTCGAAGGCGACACCCGCGCCCGGAGCGAGGGCCGGGAAGAACGCGGACACCGCGATCTCGTCGTGGCCGACCGACGACTCGAGCGGCCCGACGTACAGGTCGTCGGCGGCGATGGTGCGCCGGCCGGCCGGCCCCTCGACCTCGAGGGAGCCGCCGAGGAGGGCGAGCACCACCGGCATCTCGGCGGCGGCGTCGGCGTGCACGAGCGAGCCGACGGTGGTGCCGCGGTTGCGGATGGTGGCGTGCGCGACGTGGGCCAGCGCCATCGAGACGAGCGGCTGAACGCGACGTACGTCGGCCGAGGCCAGAACGGCGGCGTGCCGGGCGAGCGCACCCACCCGGACGCCGTCGTCGGTGACCTCGATGCGGTCCAGGCCCGAGATCCCGTTGATGTCGACGAGCAGCGACGGTGCCGCGAGCCGCATCGACAGCAACGGGACCAGGCTCTGACCGCCCGCCAGCACCTTCGCGTTCGGCTCGCCGGCCAGGGTGGCGACCGCCTCGGCGATCGTCCCTGGCCGGCGATAGTCGAACGGTGCCGGCTTCACAGCGCCCTGGTCACCTCATCTGCCCCTCGATGGGTACCGCTGCCGCGGCGCCAGTTCACCATGTGGAAGAACACGATCACCATGATCGTGCCGAGCGCGATGCCACCCAGCTCGAAGTCGTCGGTGATCTCGAGCGTGACACCGCCGATGCCGGCGATGATGCCGCCGGCCAGGCCGACCAGGTTGACCGGGTCGCCGAAGTCGACGCCGTTCTCGACCCAGATCTTGGCGCCCACCAGCCCGATCATGCCGTAGAGCACGATCGTGATGCCGCCGAGCACACCACCGGGCGTCGCGTAGACGATCGCACCGAACTTCGGGCAGAGGCCGAGCAGGATCGCTACGGCGGCGGCCACGTAGTACGCCGCACTCGAGTAGACCCGGGTCGCACCCATGACACCGATGTTCTCGGCGTACGTCGTGGTCGGCGAGCCGCCGAACGCGCTGGCCAGTGCGGTTGCGGCACCGTCGGCGGCGAGCGCCCGGCCCATGTACGGGTCGAGGTCGTCGCCGGTCATCTGGGCGACCGCCTTGACGTGCCCGGTGTTCTCCGCGATCAGCGCGATCACGCCCGGCAGCACCAGGAGGATGAACGTCAGCGAGAAGCTGGGGCCGTGCACGACGTCGACGCCATCGCCGAGCGTTCCACTCGGGAGTCCGAACCAGTCGGCCTGGCTGACACCGTCCCACGCCCAGACCCGGTCGTGCTCGAAGGGCACGGCGACGCCGTTCTCATCGAGGTTCTGGCCCGGTAGCGCCGTGTTGATCATGCCGAAGACGGCATCGAACAGCCACGACAGCAGGAACCCGAAGATCAGCGAGAGCAGCACCGCGATCCGCGCCCAGAAGCCCGGGAAGAGGGTTGCGGCGATCACCATGAACGCAGCGGTGAGCAGCGCCACCCACTGGTCCTGGGGCCAGTAGATGCCGGCCACCACCGGTGCCAGGTTGAAGCCGATCAGCATGACGACCGCACCGGTGACCGCCGGCGGCAGCACCTTGTGGATCATGCCGGAGCCGGCGAAGTGCACGAGCACACCGACGGCGAGAAGGACCAGGCCGCAGACCAGGATCGCGCCGGTGACCTCGGCGGAGTCTCCGCCCTGGGCACGGATCGCGGCGACGCCGGCGACGAAGGACGCGCTGGTGCCGAGGTAGCTCGGCACCATGTTCTTGGTGACCAGGAGGAACAGGATCGTGCAGATACCCGAGAACATGATCGCGAGGTTGGGGTCCAGACCCCATCACGAGCGGGAACACGAAGGTGGCGCCGAACATGGCGACCACGTGCTGAGCACCAACGCCTACGGTCTTACCCCAGGCGAGCCGCTGGCGAGGGCCTACGGACTCTCCGGGCTGGGGATCGACGACATCCCATTTGAACATCGACATGACAGCACCCTTTCGGTGTCAGGACAGGCCCGAGTTCTGCACAAACTAGTGAGAGTCATGACACACCCACGAGGGCGAGAAATGCCGAAGGAACGCCGCGTCGACTGGCACCAGTTGTGGCGCGCCGAGCCCCCTCAGCCGGCGATCTCCAGCACGCGTAGCGCCACGGCGACGTCCAGGCGCAGGTGCGGATCGGTCGACAGCGGGCCGAGCAGCCGCTCCAGCTTCGAGACCCGGTAGCGCATCGTGTTGTAGTGGAAGAACTGCAGCCGCGCGGCCTCCGCGACGTTGAAGTTCGTGTCCAGCAGGACCTGCAGGGTCTCGCGCAGGTCGGCGGCCTCCGGGGTCTGCTCCGCGAGCGGGCCGAGCACGTCGCGCACGAAGGACCGCAGCTCGCTGTTCCCGTCCGGGCCATCGGGGATCAGCGCGATCAGCCGGTGCAGCCCGAGCTGGTCGAAGAACGTCGTCGAGCCGCCGCCGTTCACCCGGCGGCCGACCTCGACCGCCCGGCGGGCGTGGGCGTACGCGTCCGGCAGCTCGTCGAGCGACCGGGCGACCCGGCTGACGCCGACCGAGAACGGGCGCCGCCCGCCGCCCTTGTCGCCGGCGACGGCGGTCACCACTCGACGTACGACGTCCTCGGGGCCGACCTCGGGGACCGGTAGCAGCGTGACCACCTCGGAGGAGAAGTCCACGCTCGCGATCCCCGGAGCGACCCCGTCGGCCACCTGCCGCCAGGCCGCCGAGAACCGCTCCTGCCACTGCCGCCGTTGCGCGCTGGACACCGGCTCGTCGGAGGGGTCGATCTCGGCGGCGACCACCACCACCGGGCGGTCCAGGTCCCAGCCGAAGGTCTCGGCGTGCTCGGCGACGTACGCCGGGTCGGCGGCGCGGCGCAGCAGCAGGTCGCGCAGGAAGTCGCCCTGGTACTTGTTCTCGACGGCGGTGACCGCCTCCTCGCGGGTGATCAGCAGCGCGGCGACGGTCGCGGCCCGCTCCAGCGCGTGCACGTCGTCGTCGCGGATCGGCTCGCCCGGGCGGACCACGACCAGGCGGGCCAGGTCGACGCCGCCGGCGGCGACCCGCGAGACGTGCCCGATCCGGCCGTCGATCCGCTCGACGCGCACCCGGCCGGTGGCGTCGACCAGGTCCTCCGCCGCGAGCAGCGCCCGGTGGTCGTCGCCGAGCGCCGCGGCCCGCTCCCGGCCGTCGGTCGAGGTGAACACGACGCCCACCCCGAGCACCCGCGCGACCTCGGCCGCGATGCCGTCGAGGTTGCCGCCCTCGAGCACGATCTGGGTCAGCCCGGTGTGCAGGGCGTCCACCCGCGCCAGCGCCGCGCTGGCGCGCTCCTCCCGGTCACCGGTTATCAACACTTGCACTCCCCTGCCCGTTGCGTTGGCACAACCTCACATCGGCAAACCGTAATCGCCCCCGATAGCGTCGGGTAGGTGGGCAATCCAAGGCATCGCGCAAGCGAGCGGCGTTCAGCGCCGCGCTGGCAAGGCGCCGGCGCGACGTCGTACTTGGTCGTCCAACGAGCGTCGGTAACGCCGCCAGCGCGGATGCTGGGCGCCGCGCAGCGTGCGAGGTCTTGGAATTGGCGACCTTCGTGATGCCTGTCAGCGCGCCGTCCCGGGTGCGTGCCCACCTGCGTGCGCAGGCCGACGGACCGGTGCGGGTGCTGCATCGCGGACGCGACGCCGTGTACGTCGAGGTCGCCGGCCGCTGCGTCGGTGTCGTCGGTCGCCGGGCGACTGCGGTTCCGTGCGCGCTTCGGTCACGATCCGATCACCTCGGCGCTGTCCCGACGGCGGCCGTTTCGGTCGAGGCGTACCTTCGAAGTGGAGTCCTGCATCTCGACGGCAGGGCACTGACGATCGGCAGGATCGTGGACGTGCGTGTCCCATCCCTCCCGGACACGGCGCGCTCGGCCGCCGCACAGGCCATCCCCCCGGCCGCGGTGGTCGGGCACGTCGGCCACCTCCGGCCGGATCTCGGTCCCGACGACGTCGCCCGCCTGGTCGGCCGCGGCGACGGGCTCACCCCGCTCGGCGACGACGTCCTCTGCGGCTGGCTCGCGATGCACCGCGCCGCGGGCGTCGAGACCCCTGACGTCGACGCGGCCGTCCACGAGAACCGGGACCGCACCACGCTGCTGTCCGCGACGCTGCTCGACTGCGCGGTCGCCGGCGAGGTGCTCCCGGAGTTCGCGGCGTACGTCTCCGCACTCGGCACACCCGAGGAGCCGGCCACCGCGGCCGCCCTCGCTAGCGTCGGCCACACGTCCGGCGCCGGGCTCCTGTACGGCGCCCAGCTCGCCCTCACCCATCTCCGAGGAGTCCGATGACCAGCCACGTGGAACTCCGTCCGGGCGCCTACGCCGACTCGGTCACCCTGCTCCAGGTCAGCCGGACCGTGCAGGGACTGGACGGCGTCCTCGCCGCCCAGGTCGCGATGGCGACCCCGCTCAACGTCGACGTGCTCACCGAGATGGGCTTCGACGTCCCCGTCGAGGCCGGCCCGAACGACATGGTCGTGGCGCTGCGCGTGGACGGTCCGGACGCGCTCGCCGGTGCGCTCGCCGGTGTCGAGCAGGCGCTGCGCGACGCCAACCGCCGCGAGTCCGGGCCCTCCGAGCTGGCGCCACCGCGCACGACCGGCAGCGGCTTCCGTCGTACGCCCGACGCGATCGCGCTGGTCTCGGTCCCGGGAGCGAACGCATTCGTCGAGGCGATGGACGCCGTCGACGCCGGCCGCGACGTGATGGTGTTCAGCGACAACGTGCCGCTCGACCAGGAGATCGCGCTCAAGCGCGCCGCCGCCGAGCGCGGTGTGCTGGTGATGGGCCCCGACTGCGGCACCGCCGTGGTCGGCGGCCTCGGCCTCGGGTTCGCCAACACCGTGTCCCCCGGCCCGGTCGGGATCGTCGCCGCCTCGGGCACCGGCTGCCAGCAGCTGCTCGCCCTGCTCGACCACGCCGGCGTGGGCGTCGCGTCCGCGCTGGGCGTCGGCGGCCGCGACCTGTCCGCCGAGGTCCGCGGCCTCGCCACCCGCGAGGCGCTGCGCCGCCTCGACGCCGACCCGGCGGTCGAGCTGATCGTCCTGGTCTCCAAGCCGCCCGCCGACGACGTCGCCGCCGAGATCGAGGCGTACGCCGACGGCCTGTCCACGCCGGTCGAGTACGCGCTGCTCGGCCCCGGCCGGCCGGACCTCACTGCCGCGACCGAGGCGGTGCTGCGCCGGCTCGGCCGCGACGTCCCGACCTGGCCGGTGACCGGCTCGGCCCCTCCAGGCTCCGGCCTGGTGCGCGGGCTGTTCGTCGGCGGCACGCTGGCCAGCGAGGCGAAGCTGATCGCCGGCGCCCCGCACACGTTCATCGACTTCGGCGACGACGCCTACACGGCCGGCCGGGCGCACCCGATGATCGACCCGACGCTGCGCCTCGAGCACCTGGCCCGGGCCGCGGCCGACCCGGAGACCGGCGTGCTGCTGCTCGACGTCGTGCTCGGCCACGGCGCCGAGCCCGACCCGGCGGACCGGCTCGCACCCGCGATCGCCGGGATCGACAAGCCCGTGGTGATCGCCGTCGTCGGCACCGACGCCGACCCGCAGGGCCGCGACCGCCAGGTGCGTGCGCTCGCCGACGCGGGCGCCGAGGTGCACCTGTCCAACGCCGGCGCCACCCGCCGCGCCCTCGAGCTGACCGGAGGCCCCGCATGAGCACCCCCCAGGCTGTCGTGAACGTCGGCGCCGACCTGCTCGCCGACGCCGTCGCCGACCAGGCCGTGGCCGTGACCCGGGTCGACTGGCGGCCGCCGATGGTCGGCACCGACGCCGACCTCGCGACCGTCGCCGCCGACCCGCGCCGACGTACCGCCAACGAGCGCGCGCTCGCCGCGATGCTCGACGTGACCGCGACCCTCGTCGACGTCGCGCCCGCGTCGGAGGTGCTCGGGCTGCAGCGCGGCGAGTTCCTGCACGCCGGCCCGCCGATCACCTGGGAGCGCGCGTCCGGCCCGATGCGCGGCGCGCTGATGGGCGCCGCCGCGTTCGAGGGCCTGGTCGACGACCCCGAGGACGCCGTCGCGCTGTTCGAGTCCGGCGCCAACGTGTCGCTCGAGCCGTGCCACCACCGCTCCGCGGTCGGGCCGATGGCCGGGATCACCACGCCGAACATGTGGGTCTGGGTCCTCGAGGACCCGGCCAGCGGCCGGCGTACCTACTGCACGCTCAACGAGGGACTCGGCAAGGTGCTGCGGTACGGCGCCTACGCCCCCGACGTGATCACCCGTCTGCACTGGCTGGCCGACGTCCTCGCCCCGCTGCTGCGGACCGCGGTGCGGGCGACCGGTCCGGTCGACGTCACGGGCATCCTCACCCAGATGCTGCAGATGGGCGACGAGGCCCACAACCGCAACCGGGCCGGCACCCTGATGACGCTGCGCGACCTGTCGCCGGCCATGGTCACCAGCGGCATGGACGCGGCCGACGTGGCCGAGGCGCTCCGGTTCATGGGCGGCAACGACCACTTCTTCCTCAACCTGGCGATGCCGGCCTGCAAGCTCGCGCTCGACGCCGCCCGCGGGATCGACGGCTCGACGATGGTCGTCGCGATGGCCCGCAACGGCACCGACTTCGGCATCCAGGTCGCGGGCACCGGCGACGAGTGGTTCACCGGACCCTCGCAGCAGGTCGACGGGCTGTACTTCGGCGACTTCGGCCCGGACGACGCCAACCCCGACATCGGCGACTCGGCGATCACCGAGACCGCGGGCATCGGCGGCTTCGCGATGGCGACCGCGCCGGCGATCGTGCGGTTCGTCGGCGGCTCGGTGCCGGACGCGCTGAACACCACCCGCCGGATGCACGAGATCACCCTCGGCGAGAACCCGCGCTGGTCGGTGCCGGTGCTGGAGTTCCAGGGCACGCCCACCGGCATCGACGTCACCAAGGTGTGCCGGACCGGGATCCTGCCGCAGATCAACACCGGCATGGCCGGCAAGCTCGCCGGCGTCGGTCAGGTCGGTGCCGGCCTGGTGACCCCGCCCGCGGAGATCTTCCCGAAGGCGTTGGCTCGGCTCGCCGAGCTCGCTACCGGCTAGCCGCCCGCTGGTAGAGCCGGATCGAGAGCGGCACGAACACCGCCAGGATGATGACCACCCAGATCATCGTGTAGGCGACCGGGTTCTGCAGCGACCAGACCTCGGGTGGCGGGGCCGTCGGGTCGACGTTGCCGAACAGCTCGCGTGCCGCCTGGCAGGCGGATGAGACCGGGTTCCAGTCTGCGAAGGTGGCCAGCGGCTCGGGCAGGTTCGAGATCGACACGAACGTGTTCGCGATGAACGTCAGCGGGAAGATCACGATGAACGACGCGTTGTTGACGACCTCGGGGGTGCGCACGATCAGCGCGACGGTCGCCATGATCCACGAGATCGCGAAGGCGAAGACCAGCAGCACCAGGAACCCGGCCAGCGCCTCGATCACCGAGGTGCGGATCGTCCAACCGACGATCAGGCCGGTGATCGCCATGACCACCAGGCTCGCGATGTTGATCCCGATGTCGGAGACGGTGCGGCCGACGACCACCGCGGACGACGACATCGGCAGCGAGCGGAACCGGTCGATGATCCCCTTCTGGAGGTCCTCGGCGAGGCTGTAGCCGGTGAACGTCGCGCCGAAGACGACGGTCTGGACGAAGATCCCGGGGACCAGGAACTCGGTGTAGTCGACGCCGGTGTCCTGCTGGCCGATCGCGCCGCCGAAGACGTATGCGAACAGCAGCACGAACATGATCGGCGAGATCAGGGTCCACACCAGCAGGTCGGGTACTCGCTTGATCTTCTTGAGGTTGCGGCGGGTGATCACCGCGGCGTCGGCGACGGTCTCGGTCATCGCGCTCATCAGGCGGCTCCGTCCTCTTGGTCGTCCTCGCTCTCGGCCCGCTCCTCCGCGGCGTGCCCGGTCAGCGACAGGAACACGTCGTCGAGCGTGGGCCGGCGCAGCCCGGCCTCGCTGACCCCGATGTCGGACCGGTGCAGCCGGCCGAGCAGCTCGCGGAGGTCCTCGGCGCCGCCGTCGACGGGCACCGTCAGCCGCCGGCCCCGCTCGTCGACGACCGACTCCCCGATGCCCAGCCCCGTGGACTGGGCCCGTGCGGTCGCCATCTGGGCCGGGTCGCTGAGCACGACCTCGATCCGCTCCCCGCCGACCTGTGACTTCAGCTCGTCAGCGGTGCCGAGCGCGATCACCGTGCCGTGGTCGATGACCGCGATCCGGTCGGCGAGGCGATCCGCCTCCTCGAGGTACTGCGTGGTGAGCAGCAGCGTGGTGCCGCCGCGCACCAGCTCGGCGATCACGTCCCACATCCCGACCCGGCCGCGCGGGTCCAGGCCGGTCGTCG
This sequence comes from uncultured Actinomycetota bacterium, assembly GCA_963716655.1. Classification (GTDB taxonomy): domain Bacteria; phylum Actinomycetota; class Actinomycetes; order Propionibacteriales; family Nocardioidaceae; genus Nocardioides. Next base: position 230,932 of record CAVQTV010000005.1, read on the forward strand.
GCTCGTCGAGGAACAGCACCGGCGGTCGGGCGACCAGCGCCCCGGCCAGGTCGAGCCGCCGGCGCATCCCACCGGAGTAGCCCTTCACCTGTCGGTCCGCTGCCTCTGCGAGGTCGAACTCGTCGAGCAGCTCGCGGGCCCGGCCGCGACTCGCCTCGGGGCTGAGGTGGTAGAGCCGGCCGACCATGTCGAGGTTCTCGAACCCGGTCAGGTGCTCGTCGACGGCGGCGTACTGGCCGGATACCCCGATCCGGCGGCGCAGCTGCTTGGGTTGTCGGAGCACGTCGATGCCGGCGACCTCGGCCTCGCCGGAGTCCGGCTGGAGCAGCGTGGTCAGCACCCGCACCGCGGTGGTCTTCCCGGCCCCGTTGGGACCGAGCAGGCCCATCACGGAGCCCTGCTCGACCTCGAGGTCGAGTCCGTCCAGCGCGACGACGTCCTTGTACTTCTTGACCAGGCCTCGAGCCCGGATCACGGCGGCCATGAACCCACTCTTACGCACGCCACCGACAATGGTCGACCTAGTACCCCGACCACCAACCTTCGCCCGCTACGCGCCGCCCAGGACGCACGCTGGCGGCGTTGCCGTCGCTCGAAATACGAACGGGTATGACATTCGCTCCGGCGCCTTGCCATCGCACGCCCTGGACGACGCTCGCCGGGGCAAACGTTGGCGGCCGCGGTACTAGATTGAGATCGGCCTCCAGAACGCCCTGTTGATGTCGACGTTCCCGGACGGCCGCAGCGGGGTGCCCTCCTCGAGGTAGGCCTGCCGGGCCTCGCCCTGGTGGCTCGGGGGCAGCGAGCCGTCCGCTCGCACCACCCGCCACCACGGCACCGGGCCGCCGTAGGACGCCATGATCGCGCCCACCTGCCGCGGCCCACCGCCGCCCATCTCAGCACCGACCACCTCGGCGATCGCGCCGTACGTCGTCACCCGCCCGCGAGGGACCGACTCGACGCACTGGAGCACCCGCTCGGCGTACTCCTCCGCGTCCATCAGGCCTCCCGCTCCGTCGGGCGGACGGTGAGCGCCGCCGTCGCCACGACCGTCGCCACGAACGCCGCCGCGACCCCGAGCAGCCAGATGCCCGGCTGCTCCGGCTCACCGTTCAGCGCCCGGGCCAGCCCCCACGCCGCGGGGACGGTCAGCAGCACCAGCGCGCCCCGGCGCACCCACAGCCGCACGACCGCGGCGTCGACCGGCATCGTCGGGGGTCCGTACGACGCCAGCACGGCCGCCAGATGGGAGGCGACCAGCGCGACGGCGGCGGCCACGACCGAGACCGGGACGTCGTCGCCGAGCGAGACCGCCCACCAGGCCAGCACCGCCAGATCGGCGATGGCGAGGTAGATCCCGTCCGGCTGCCAGGCCGCGGCGCCGGCGAGCGCCAGCACCCCCACGAGCACCCACCACGGCGAGGCGTTGCCGGCCGGGCTGGTCGCCAGCAGCGCCAGGACCGGGCCGGCGAACACCACCACCCGCAGCACGATCTGAGAACGCGTCATCGGGGTCCCCGCGAAGTTGTTCGGGGGAGCGAAGCGGAGGAGAAGAACTTCGTGGGGTGAGTCATCTGCCCACCACCCGGGGCAGCTGGGCGCGCCGGGCCAGCCGGCGCATCACCTCGTCGATGGTGCCCGGCCCGCGCCAGGCGACGACCGGGCAGCCGAGCGCGGTGAGCCGCTCGAGCACGACCGACCGCTCGATCCGGCGCATCCGCCAGGCCAGCGACACCAGCGTCGGGTCGAGGGTGTCACCGCCGGCCGGCGGCTGCGCGTCGGGCGGCAGCGTGTCGACGACCAGCACGGCGACACCCCGGCGGGTCAGGGTCGCGGCGACGGTGGCGACCGGATCGGCCAGCATCGGCGAGAGCACCACCACGACCGCTCCCCCGGTCACGCCGAGCTGGAGCACCCCGGACTCGGGGTCGCCGACGTCGCCGGTCCGGAGAGTGGCGAGCCGGTCCTGGATCCGGCGCAGGTGTCGCGCACCGGCGCCGTACCCGACCTGCTCGTGGCCGCGGCCGATGACCCGCAGCGCCACCCGGTCGCCCGTCCGGACGTGGTGCTCGGCGATCGCCGCGGCCGCCCGCACCGACAGGTCGAGGCTGCTCGGGGCGCCGTCGACGCCGCCGGACGTCCCGTGGTCGGCGATCGCGTCGACGACCAGCAGCACGCCGGTGTCCTCCTCGGCGCGGGTGGTCACGACGTGCAGCGCGCGGGTGCGCAGCGACACCGGCCAGTTGATCCGGCGCAGCCGGTCGCCGGGCTGGAACCGGCGGATGCCGGACAGCTCGGTGCCGCTGCCGGCGCGGGCGGAGCGGTGCGCGCCGACCAGGCCCAGCGGCTGCGGCGCCTCGGCCCGGGAGTCGTACGGCGCGGTCGCGGGCAGCACCCGCACCGCTCGGCCGCCGAGTGCGACCGGGCCGTACCGGTAGCCCGCCCACGGGCTGTACAGCGCGACCTTCTCCTCCCCGAGGATCCGCCGGCCCCAGCGCCGCGGGCTCAGCTCGACGTCGGGCACCCCGGCGGCGAGCAGACCGCCGACCTGGCCGTTGGCCGGCCGGATCGCGACGTACGACGGCCGGCCGGCGGTGCGGGTGAGGAACTCGGCCTCGTCGGCGTCCTCGACGACCAGCCGGGCGGTGGTGCCCTGGCCCTCCTGCAGGACGCCGTGGTCGAGCTTCGCGTCCAGTCGCGGCGCGCGGGTCGGCCGGTGCACCAGCCCGAGCGCCGCCAGCGTCACGAACGGCGCCGCGATCACGACCAGGGACGGGTTGCCGATGAGCAGCGCGATCACAGCGGCGATCGCGCCGAGCACCAGCGCCCGGCCGAGCGCCGAGGTCGCGCGCCAGTGGGTCATCGCCGGCTGTCGAGGGTGGCCGGGGTCGGGACGTGGGCGAGCACGGCGTCGACGACCCGGAGGCCGTTGACGTCGGACATCCACAGCTCGGGCTTGACGGTGATCCGGTGCGCGAGCACCGGGCGGGCGACCGCCTTGACGTCCTCGGGCACGACGTAGTCGCGGCCGCGCAGCACCGCGAACGCCCGTGCGGCCAGCACCAGGCCGAGCGAGCCGCGCGGCGAGGCGCCGGTCAGCACGTCCGCGTGGTCGCGGGTGGCGACCGCGAGGTCGACGCAGTAGCGGCCGACGCTCTCGTCGACGGTGACGGTCTCGACCGCCTCCTGGAGTGCAAGCAGGCCGGCGCCGTCGGTCACCGCGGTCAGCTGGATCTCCTCCTGGCGGCGCTGCATCCGGCGCGCGAGCACGTCGTACTCCTCACCGGCCGAGGGGTAGCCGAAGCCGACCCGCAGCAGGAACCGGTCGAGCTGCGCCTCGGGCAGCGGGTAGGTGCCTTCGTACTCGATCGGGTTGGCGGTCGCGAGCACGTGGAACGGCGCGGGCAGCAGGAACGTCTCGCCCTCGACGGTCACCTGCCGCTCCTGCATCGCCTCGAGCAGTGCGGACTGGGTCTTGGGCGGCGTCCGGTTGATCTCGTCGGCGAGCAGCAGCCCGGTGAACAACGGCCCGCGACGGAAGTCGAACTCGCCGCGACGCTGGTCGTACACGAACGACCCGGTGAGGTCGGCCGGCAGCAGGTCCGGGGTGAACTGCGCCCGGGTGAAGTCGATGCCGAGGGCCTGGGCGAACGAACGGGCGGCCAGCGTCTTGCCGAGGCCCGGGTAGTCCTCGATGAGCACGTGGCCCTTCGCGAGGATCGCCGCGAGGATCTGCATCAGCGCGGAGCGCTTGCCGACCACGGCCTTCTCGACCTCGTCCAGCACCTGCCGGGCCACGTCGGCGGCCTCACTGACGGGTAGCGCTTCGGTCTGGGTCACAGCTCCTCGATCCTGGTCAGGTAGCGGTCGATCTCGGCCGGCGCGAGCCGGCGGGCGGGTCCGGTGAGTACGGCGGCGAGCTCGGGCCCGAGCAGCTCGACCGCGCGTGGGTCGTCGCGGGCCACGCCGTACCGCTGGCGCAGCACCTGGTCGGCGAGCATGCCGATCCGGTCGCGCAGCGCGGTGTCATGGGTCTTGGCGGCCCGGTGCGCGTCGAGCAGGTTCACGTAGAGCGACAGCCGGGAGTCGCCGCTGGTGCGGACCGACGGCTGCTCGATCGTGACGTCCCACGACACGGTCGCGTCGGACAGCGCGTCGACGGTCAGGCCGGCCACGCCGACGCAGGTCGCGACCAGCAGCGCCAGGCGGAGCGGGTCGGGGTCGGTCTCGGTGAGCAGCAGCACCGCCTCGAGCGCCGCGAAGATCACCACGCCGCCGGCCGCCCGGCGCCACCAGCGGCTGCGCCGCAGCCTGTTCATACCGGGATGCCGATCGTGCGGTGGATCGCGTCGAGCGCGTCCAGCGCCGATCCGGCGGTCGTCCTCGCTGAGCTCGTGCTCGGAGAACCGCGCCTCGCGGTAGAGGTCACCGAGAGCGGTGACGGCCGGCTGGTAGGCGTCGACCACGTCGAGCACCCGCATCGTGTACTCCGACGAGGTCTCCCACGGTCGTCGTTCGAACCCGGCGTCGGCAGCAGCGGACTCGAACCGGTGCCAGCACTCGACCACCGCGTTGCGCGGGCTGCCGCCCTCGACGAGCACCCGGCGCTGCTCGGCCGCGTCCCCGAGCAGCGCCCGGGCCACCACCTGCGGCGGCTCGAGCGCCACGAAGTCGACCTCCTCGCGGGGGCCGCGGAGTCGGCGCGCCCGGGCTCGCCGTACGAGCGGCGCGACGACGTAGCGCACCAGCAGCGCCGCGACCAACACCGCGAACGCGATGTTGAGGACGAACAGCAGGACACGCACCCAGGCGTGCACCTCGATGTCCTCCGGCTCGGAGCCCTCGGTCGTCCCTGGCTCGCCCCCGGCATCGGCAGGCGTGCTGACCGCCTCGGTCGGGGTGCCGGCCAGCTCGAGCCCCTCGCCCCGGAGCACGTCACCGGGGCCGATCGACGAGGCCCAGGTGACGAGCACGATGACGAGCAGCGCGGTGGCGACCACTGCGACCACCGCCGTCGTACCGGCTCGTCGAGGACTCATGACCGGAAACTACCGAACGACGACGACAGACGGCCCCGTCCGGGTGGACGGGGCCGTCTGGTCGAGCGTGGATCAGAGGATCGGCGAGAAGGGCTCGGTGCCGTTCACCAGCTGGAGGCCGGAGATGCCCGAGTGCTGCTGTGCGAAGGCCAGCTCCTTGGCCAGGTCCCCGATGTTGTTGGAGAGCGGGAGCGGTGCCAGGCCCAGGGTCGACAGGGTGCCGATCGCCTTGCCGTCGCCGCTCACGAACGCGGAGCCGGAGTCTCCGGGGATGCCCGGCGTGACGGTGTAGAGCGGGTGCGACCAGCCGCCGTCCGCGGCGTTGTCGCCGAGGCTGATGCCGGTCTTCGGCGAGAGCGGCTCGAGGCCGGCGCGCAGGCTGGAGTTGCCGTAGGAGTAGACGCGGTCGCCGGTGGCGGTGCCGTTGGTGTCGATGCCGGTCGGGCCGCCCCAGAACGGGATGCTCGGGTTGACCTTGCCGACGTCAGCGGCGTCGACCTTCACCAGGGCGAAGTCGTTGTAGGCGCAGGTGTTCGCGTTGGTCGTCCCGACCTTGTCCATGGTGTCCCAGGACGAGTAGACGAGCGTGCCGCCGCCCACCTTGGTGCCCTCGGTGACCAGCGAGCCGCCCTCGGTGAAGGTGACCCGGGTGCCGAGCGGGAGCGAGTCGGACAGGCAGCCGTCGGTGTCGGTCGCGGCGCCGGTGCCCGCACAGTGCGCGGCGTAGCCGACGTACACGTTGCTGGCCGAGTCGGTGAACACGAAGTTGCCGGTGCACTGGGCACCCTCTGTGTACATCTGGACGCCGGGGTGGATCGCGGCGGTGTCGGCCGGCGCCCAGGTCGGGGCGGAGCTGGCCGGTGCCGGCGTGGCCACCATCAGCGCGGCGGACATGACCGTCACGGTCGCGGCCGCGAGCGACGCGGCGAGGTGAGAACGGGTGAGACGCATGGGTGGAGACCCTCCCTGGTGCTGGTCGGCGATCGCCGACTCGGACTGACAGGAGTGACAACGACCACCCACCCGGCGGGGTTACGCGCCAGTAGCGACCCACATCTTCATCCCCATGAAGGTGACAACTGAGAACGCGAGCCGGCCCAGCCGACGACGGCACGGGACGGGACGGCGCGCGGGAGCGTAAAAGCGAGGCGTGGCGCCGAAGCGAAGCGCATGCGGAGCGAACCTGACCGGCGACACGGCGAGCCCAGCGACCGAGCGCCGTCCCGGAACGGGACGGCGGCGGCGCAGGACGCTCAGTCCGGGCGAGGGCCGCAGCCGGAACCGCGCCGCCCCGCGCGGCTCAGTACGACGGCTGCGACGGGTCGATCTGGCTGACCCAGGCGGACGACGCCACCACCGACGTGCACGGCGTCGGCGTACCCGGCGCCCTTCACGATGGCCAGCGTCTCGGCGGAGCGGACGCCGGTCTTGCAGTGCATCACGATCTGCTTGTCCGACGGCAGCTGCTCGAGGGCGGAGCCGTTGAGGAAGTCGCCCTTGGGGATCAGCACCGAGCCGGGGATCTGGTTGATCTCGTACTCGTTCGGCTCGCGGACGTCGACGAGGACGAAGTCGCGGGTGCCCTCCTCGCGCTCCTTGAGCATGTGCTCGAGCTGGGTGACCGAGATCGTCGAGCCGGCGGCGGCCTCGGCGGCGTCGTCGGAGATCGCACCGCAGAACGTCTCGTAGTCGATCAGCCCGGTGACCGTCGGGTGGTCGCCGCACAGCGCGCAGTTGGGGTCCTTGCGGACGCGCAGCTTGCGGTACTCCATCTCGAGGGCGTCGTAGATCATCAGCTTGCCGACCAGCGGGTCGCCGATGCCGGTCAGCAGCTTGATCGCCTCGTTGACCTGGATCGACCCGATCGACGCGCACAGCACGCCGAGCACGCCGCCCTCGGCGCAGCTCGGGACCATGCCCGGCGGCGGCGGCTCGGGGTACAGGCAGCGGTAGCACGGCGCGTCCTCGGCGAGGCTCGGCGCGAAGACCGACGCCTGGCCGTCGAAGCGGTAGATCGAGCCCCAGACGTACGGGATCTTCAGGAAGTACGCCGCGTCGTTGACCATGTAGCGGGTCGCGAAGTTGTCGGTGCCGTCGACGATCAGGTCGTAGCCCTCGAACACCTGGAGCACGTTGTCGTTGTCGAGGCGCTGCTCGTGCAGCACCACGTTGACGTACGGGTTCGCCTCGGCGATCGACTCCTTGGCCGACACCGCCTTGGACTTCCCGATGTCGGACTGGCTGTGGATGATCTGGCGCTGCAGGTTCGACTCGTCGACCTCGTCGAACTCGGCGATGCCGATCGTGCCGACGCCGGCCGCGGCGAGGTAGAGCAGCGCGGGGCTGCCGAGACCACCCGCACCGATGACGAGCACCTTGGCGTTCTTGAGGCGCTTCTGACCGGTCATGCCCACGTCGGGGATGATCAGGTGCCGGCTGTAGCGGCGCACCTCGTCGATGGTCAGTTCGTCCGCGGGCTCCACGAGCGCGGGATAGGACACGGCGTACTCCTTGGCTGGTCGGTTCGATGAATTCGAACAACCGTTGGTGCTGCCATGTTCCCCGCCGATCTCATCAGCGCGATCGCCGTGTCCCGTCATCCGGACGTAGGTGACCGACGGGTAGGCTGCGCCGCGTGACCGCTGAGCAGTACGACGCCCCGGCCGCGCGACCGCGCGGAGGCCGGATGCCCCGACGCGAGCGCCGGGCGCAGCTGATGGACTCCGCTCTCGAGGTCTTCGTCGCTCAGGGCTACCACGCCGCCGCGATGGACGACATCGCCGACCGGGCCGGAGTGTCCAAGCCGGTCCTCTACCAGCACTTCCCGGGCAAGCTCGACCTGTACCTCGCGCTGCTCGACCAGTCGTGCGACGAGATCATCGCGAACTGCCGCGAGGCGCTCGAGTCGACGGCCGACAACAAGCAGCGGATCGCCACCACGATGGACGTCTTCTACGAGTACGTCGCCGGCGAGACCGGCGCGTTCCGCCTGGTGTTCGAGTCCGACCTCACCAACGAGCCCGCCGTCCGCGAGCACGTCGACCGGGTGACGACCGAGTGCGCGGCCCTGATCGCCCACGTCATCCACGACGACACCGGCCTCCCGGACGACGCGTCCCGGCTGCTGGCCGTCTCGCTGGTGGGAATGGCGCAGGTGAGCGCCCGGTTCTGGCTCTCGGACCCCGGCGTGATCAGCAAGTCCGACGCCGCCGCCCTGGTGTCCGGCCTGGCCTGGCGCGGCATCCGCGGCTACCCGTTGGAGCACTGACATGCCCCCGAAACGCAGAACCAAGAAGGAGGACCTCGTGGAGGTCAAGATCGGCGTCCAGAACGCCGCCCGTGAGCTGACCGTCGAGATCGACGAGTCGGCGGAGACCGTCGAGAAGCTGGTCTCCGACGCCGTCTCGGGCGAGGGCGTCCTGGCCCTGACCGACAGCAAGGGCCGCCGGGTGCTGGTGCCGGCCGCCAAGCTCGCCTACGTCGAGATCGGGCCACGGCGCCCCGGCCAGGTCGGCTTCCGCGGCTGATCCGATCTCCGAGAGGATCTGCGGATGATCTCCGCACTGCTCTGGGCGCTCATCGGGGGCACCGTCATCGGGGTGCTCGGCAAGCTGCTCGCGCCCGGCGACCGTGACAACATCCCGCTCTGGCTGACCGTGCTCTGCGGCATCGGCGGCGGGCTGCTCGGGAACTACCTGTACGGCCTGTTCTTCGACTCCCAGACCCGCGGCGTCGACTGGTGGCGCCACGGCTGGCAGGTCGTCGTGGCCGCGGTGCTGGTCGCGGTCGCGTCGGGGCTCACCGGCCGGCCCCGCTAAGGACAGCTAGCTGTCGAGTCCCAGCTCGGCCATCCGCTCGGCGTGCCGCTCGGTGATCCGGGTGAACATCCGGCCGATCGCGGCCAGGTCGAGCCCGGGGCGGTCCACGCCGCCGGCGAGCAGCGCCGACAGGGCGTCCCGGTCGGCGGCGACCCGCTGCGCCTGGGTGAGCGCCTCCCCCATCAGCCGGCGGCCCCACAGCGCCAGCCGGCCGCCGAGCCGCGGGTCCGGCGGCGATCGCGGCCCGGACCCGGTCGACGACGAACGCCGCGTGCCCGGAGTCCTCCAGCGCGCCCACGACCAGGTCGCGGGTGTCGGGGTCGAGGTAGGCCGCGATCTCGCGGTAGAAGTCGTTGGCCATCCCGTCGCCGACGTACGCCTTGATCAGGCCCTCGTACCAGTCGTCGGGGGCGGTGTACTCGTGGAACCGGTCGATCGGCTCGCGGAACGGCGCCATCGCCTCGAACGGGTCGACGCCGAGCTGGGCGAGCCGCTCGTTGAGCAGCGCGACGTGGCCGAACTCGGCACAGGCCATCGACGCGATGGCGACCTTGTCCTCGAGCGTCGGGGCCAGCTTGGCGTCCTCGGCGAGCCGCTCGAACGCCGAGATCTCGCCGTACGCGATCGCGCCGAGCAGGTCCACGACCGCCTCGCGGTACTGCGGATCCTCGAAGGCCACGGGCGTGGATGCGGTCACGTGCGCACCCTACCGATAGACTCGATGTGATCGAGGTCGCCTCTGACGCTCTGGAGAGCGACCCGCGTATGTGCGCGGCAGACCGCGAGTCCGCCGCATCCGACTTCATTCGGTTGACACCCGGCTGACTCACGAAAGCGACAAGACCATCACCACGTTCCGAGAGCTCGGGGTGCTCCCCGAGATTTGCGACGCGCTCGAGCGCGCCGGCATCGTCACCCCGTTCGCGATCCAGGAGATGACCCTCTCCGTCGCGCTGATGGGCACCGACCTGATCGGCCAGGCCCGCACCGGCACCGGCAAGACCCTCGCGTTCGGCATCCCGGTGCTCCAGCGCAGCGTCACCATGACCGACCCCGCCTACGCCGACATGCCGCAGGGCAAGCCGCAGGCGCTGATCGTCGCCCCGACCCGTGAGCTCGCGCTCCAGGTCTCCAACGACCTCCACCTCGCCAGCAAGGACCTCGGCCTCCGGGTCCTCACGGTGTACGGCGGCGTCGGCTACGACACCCAGCTCGACACGCTCGAGTCCGGCGTCGACATCGTCGTCGGCACCCCCGGCCGGCTGATCGACCTGGCCAACCGCCGGGCGCTCGACCTCTCGCACGTGCACGCGCTCGTGCTCGACGAGGCCGACGAGATGCTGGACCTGGGCTTCCTGCCCGACGTCGAGCGGCTCCTGTCGATGACCCCCGAGACCCGCCAGACGATGCTGTTCTCGGCGACCATGCCGGCCGCGATCGTGGCGCTGGCCCGCACCCACATGCGGCACCCGATGAACATCCGCGCCGAGTCGTCGTACGAGACCGCGACGGTGCCCGCGACCGCGCAGTTCATCTACCAGGCCCACGACCTCGACAAGCCGGAGATCATCGGCCGGGTCCTGCAGGCCGAGGACGCCGGCAAGATCATCGTCTTCACCCGCACCAAGCGTCAGGCGCAGCGGGTCGCCGACGACCTCGCCGAGCGCGGCTTCAGCGCCAGCCCGCTGCACGGCGACATGGCCCAGGTCGCCCGCGAGAAGGCCCTCGCGAAGTTCCGCGAGGACAAGATCCGGGTCCTGGTCGCGACCGACGTCGCCGCCCGCGGCATCGACGTCGCCGGCGTCTCGCACGTCATCAACTACACCTGCCCCGAGGACGACAAGACCTACGTCCACCGGATCGGCCGCACCGGCCGCGCCGGCGCCTCCGGCATCGCGATCACGTTCGTCGACTGGCCGGACATCGCGCCGCTGGAAGATGATCAACAAGACGCTCGACCTGCCGTTCGACGAGCCGCAGGAGACGTACTCCACGTCCGAGCACCTCTACCACGACCAGGGCATCCCGCCGGGCACCAAGGGCCGGATCGTCGACCCCGCCCCGGTGGAGCGCAAGCCCCGCGAGGACCGCGACCGCGGCGACCGCAAGAGTGGCGGCGAGCGTCAGGGTGGCGACCGCGACCGCAACCGCGAACCGCAACCGCACCCGCACCCGCAGCGGTGAGAAGGTCGCGTCCGAGTCGACGGCGACCGCCGGCACCGAGTCCGGCGCCAAGGCCGCGGCCGACGGCGAGTCCCGCCCGCGGGCAGCCGCAACCGCAACCGGCGCCGTCGCTCCAGTGGCTCGGGCAGCCCAGCCCGCGGCCGCTGCCACCGACTGACCGGTCCCGTCCCTAGGCGGTGACGACGACCGTCCGTACCGAGCGGCGCGAAGTCCCAGAGCGCCCGCGCGTCGGCGCGCTTCTGGCGGATGCAGCCGTGCGAGAGCGGCGTGCCGAGCTGGGCGACGGTCTGCACCGGCTCGCCGTCGTCGACCGGGATGTCGTGGAAGCCGATCGCGGCGTTGTCGCCCTCGGTGAAGCGGACGAAGTACTTCATCGTGCCGGAGTCGTTGATGCCCCACGCCTGCTCGGAGCGCGAGTAGACCGAGTAGGTGCCGGGGTCGAGGTTGTCGTAGACGCTGCCCGAGACCAGGTAGGTGCGCTCGACCTTGCTCGCGTCGCCGCACCAGCCACACCCGCTGCCGGCTCTCGCTGAAGACCACGCGCGTGCCCTTGCCGGAGTCCTCCGGCAGGGTCGTGTCGGCGGCCGGGTCGAGCTCGGCCGTCGGTCGAGTCGGCGCTCGGGCTGTCGCTCTCGGCTGTCGCTCTGGGTCTCGGCGGTCTCGGACGTCTCGGACGGCAGCGGTTCGGCCACCTGCCCGATCGCCGCGGCCGCCGTCGTCGGAGTCGCCGCCGGCCGCGGACGGCAGCACGCCGGTGCCACCGAGCACGGCGATCAGCGTGACCGCCAGCGAGGACCCGAGCGCGGCCAGCCGTCCGTAGCGGGGCCGGACGGCGGGACCCCGGTGCTGGCTCATCGGCCGGCCTTCTTCCTCTTGGCCTTCGGGCCGCTTCGCGCGCTCGACCAGGTTCGCGGCCACCTCGCGGTAGGCCTGCGCGCCCTTGCTGCTCCGGCTGGTGGCGAGGATCGACCGGCCCGCGGCCGGCGCCTCGGCGAACTTGATGGTCTTCGGGATCGGCGGCTCGATCACCTCGAGGTCGTAGGTCTCCGAGATCGTCTCGAGCACCGTGCGCGCGTGGTTGGTGCGCCCGTCGTACAGCGTCGGCAGCACGCCCCAGACCTCGAGGCCGCGGTTGGTGAACCGGCGTACGTCGTGGACCGTGTCGAGCAGCTGGCCGACGCCGCGGTGCGAGAGCGTCTCGCACTGCAGCGGGATCAGCACGCCGTCGGCCGCGGTCAGCGCGGCGACGGTGAGCACCCCGAGCGAGGGCGGGCAGTCGAGCAGCACCCAGTCGTACTCGAGGTCGCTCTCCTCGAGCGTCTCGATCATGGTCTTGAGGACGTGCTCGCGGCCGGTGCGGGTGAGCAGCTCGGCCTCGGCACGGGCCAGCTCGATGGTCGCCGGCAGCAGGTCGACGCCGTCCTCGGTCTCGAGGATCACCTCGGTGGGGTCGAGGCCCTTGGTCAGCACGTGGTGGATCGAGAGCTCGAGGTCCTCGGGGTCGATGCCCAGGGAGAACGTCAGGCAGGACTGCGGGTCGAGGTCGACCAGCAGCACGGAGTTGCCCGAGCTCGGCCAGCGCGGCGCCGACCGAAGCGACCGTGGTCGTCTTGGCGACGCCGCCCTTCTGGTTGGCGATCGCGAGTGTCGTGGTCATCGGGGCCCATCATGCCGGACCGGGGTGCCGAGATCGCGTAGCCACCTGTTTGACTTGCGTCATGTCCAAGACCGCACTCGTGACCGGCCCCACCGCCGGCATCGGCCGCTCCTTCGCCCACCAGCTCGCCGAGCAGGGCTACGACCTCGTGCTCGTCGCCCGCGACCGGGCCCGGCTCGAGGCGGAGGCCGACGAGCTGCGGGCGACGTACGACGTCGCAGGTCGAGGTGCTGGCCGCCGACCTGGGCGACCGCGCGCAGCTGGCGACCGTCGAGGCCCGGCTGGCCGACCCGGCGCGGCCGGTCGACCTGCTGGTCAACAACGCGGGCTTCGGGCTGAAGAAGCGGTTCCTCGACAACACCGTCGACCAGGAGCAGGCGATGCTCGAGGTGCTGGTCACCGCGGTGATGCGGCTCAGCCACGCCGCTCTGGGCGTGATGTCCGAGCGCGGCAGCGGCGGGATCATCAACGTCTCCAGCGTGGCGGCGTTCCTGCCCCGCGGCTCCTACTCCGCGGCGAAGGCCTACGTGAACAGCTTCTCGGAGTGGGCGTCCCACGAGTACGCCGACCAGGGCGTCACCGTGACCTGCCTGTGCCCGGGCTTCACGAAGACCGAGTTCCACGAGCGGATGAAGGTCGGCCGCGGCTCGGCCCCGGACTTCATGTGGCTGGACGCCGACGAGCTGGTCCGCACCGCGCTCAAGGACCACGCCAAGGGCAAGGTGTTCTCGATCCCGAGCCCGCAGTACAAGGCGATCGCCACCGCTGCCCGGATCATCCCGACCGGGGTGCTCCAGAAGTTCCAGTCGCTCGGGCGGAAGTGAGCCGCTCGTACTCCTCCGGCGCCGTCGTGTTGCAGCCGAGGTCGTGGTCGGTCTTGCCCGCACCGTGGTAGTCGCTCGACCCGGTGACCACCAGGTCGAGGTTCCGGGCGATCGCCCGGAGCCGGCCGCGGGCGTCGGCGTCGTGGTCCTGGTGGTCGACCTCGAGGCCGGCCAGCCCGATCGTCTGGAGCGCGGCGAAGGTCGCCTCGTCCGGCCCGCCCGGTCCGCCGCGGCCCCACGGGTGCGCGATCACGGTCACTCCCCCGGCGCCGGCGACCGCGCGGATCGCGACCTCCAGCGGCGCGGCGTACCGGTCCACGTGCGCCGGCCGCCCCCAGCCCAGGTAGCGGTCGAACGCCGCCGTCCGGTCGGGTACGACGCCGAGGGTCACCAGCGCGTCGGCGACGTGCGGGCGGCCTGACGCGGCGGCGCCGGCCGCCGCCCGTCGTACGTCGTCCTCGGTGATGTCGATGCCGAGCCGGTTGCAGCCGGTCCACCATCGTCGGCACCCGGGAGGCGCGGCCGACCAGGATCCGGCCCAGCTCGGCGGCCAGGGGCGGGTAGGTCGGGTCGGGGTAGGTAGGCGAGCAGGTGCACGGCCCGGTCGCCGGTGGACGGTGCTGATCTCCATGCCCGGCACCAGCTCGATGCCGATCCGTGCGGCCTCCGCGGCCGCCTCCGCCCAGCCGTCGGCGGTGTCGTGGTCGGTGAGCGCGACCACGTCCAGCCCGGCCGCGGCCGCGGCGCGCACCAGCTCGGCCGGGGTGTCGGTCCCGTCGCTCGCGCGCGAGTGCGTGTGGAGGTCGATGCGCATAGGGCGCACGTCACCAGGCCGGCCGATGCGCCCCGAAGGGCAGCTCGACCAGCTGGGGCCCGACGTGGGAGACGTCGCGCAGGATCCAGTCGTCGCGGAGCAGCAGCAGCGCCGACGCCGGCCGCAGCACGATCCACAGCCACCGGCCGGCGGCCTCGCCCGCGACGACCGAGCGGTCGAACTCGCCGTCCGACGCGCTGGTCGAGACGTCCCACAGGTTCACGGTCTGGCGCTCGATCCGGATCCGCGCGGTCGGCGGCCGGTGGCCGATCTCCGAGCCGGGGTCGTCGTACCGACTGCCCGCGCAGCGCGCGCCGAGGCCGGTGCCCGCCTCCTCCGCGACCACGAGCACGTCGACCGGGCCGTCCAGCTCGCTGGTGCCCGACGTACAGGTGAGCGTGGCCCGGGTGCGGTCCTCGCCGTCGGCGACGGTCGCGAAGTCGGTCACACTCCAGCCCGGGCTCATCGGCCAGGGCAGGTAGGTCGGGAACTGCCGCGACGAGGCGAGGTGCTCGCCGAACGCCTCGTACGTCGCCTCCGGCGCGCGCCACAGCACCGGCCCCTCGCCGTGGTCGGGGCAGGGCACGACCGGTGCCGCGCACCGCACGCACCCCGCCGCCAAAGACATGCGCTCCACGGTGGACACCTACGGGCGTCGCGTCAAGCGTTCCACCGCCGCATCGCCGGCCACTCGTGCTCCCAGCCCAGGACGGAGACGGTGGCGGTGTCGAGCTGGAAGTGCCGGCCCTCGGTGACCGGCAGCTCGAGCCAGCGGGCCGCGAGGGCGCGCAGGGCGTGCCCGTGGCCGAAGGCCAGGGTCGGGCCGTCCACGGCTCGGGCACGGGCGACGACGCGGTCGAGCCGCTCCTGGATCGATGCCGCCGACTCGCCGCCCGGCACGGGACCGGTCCAGATCGTCCAGCCCGGGACCTGCTCGCGGATCTCGAGGGTCGTCGTGCCCTCGTAGTCGCCGTAGTCCCACTCGACGAGGTCCGGGTCGACGACGGCGCCGGGAACCCGGCGAGCTCGGCGGTGTGCCGGGCGCGCAGCCTCGGGCTGGTCAGCACCTGCGCGAAGGCGACCTCCGCCAGTCGCGGCCCGAGCGAGCGTGCGACGTCCTCCCCCTCCGGCAGCAGCGGGAGGTCGGTGGTCGACGTGTGCCGGCCGTTGGCGCTCCACTCGGTCTTGCCATGCCGGACCAGCCAGAGCTCGTTCACCCGACCGTTCAACAGCGCGTCAGTCGTCCGCGAGCACCACGACCCGGTCGCCCGGGAGCACGCGGAACATCTCGCGACTTGGCCGGGTTCACGACGACTCCGAACGACGCCTCGCCTTCCGCGAACGCCTCGGACTTGTAGCCGAGGGCGGTCTCGTTACGGCGCGAGGCGCCGGCGATGATCGTGGCGTAGCTGACCTCGGCGCCGGGCTCGACGTACCACTCGGCCGGGCGCAGGTAGATCTCGCTGCCCTCGTCGCCGAGCAGCTGGTCGAAGACCGCCTCCAGGCGGTGGTCCTCGGACAGCTGGGTGACCAGCAGGCTGACGATCTCACCACTGACGACGACGTCGTCGACGTGCGCGACCTGGGCGAGCACCCGGTTGCGGTCGTCGAGCATCTCGCTGACCACCGGGGTCGTCGCGCCGAGCCGGGCCAGGATGTCGCGCACGTGCAGCAGCGTGACCAGGGTGCGCGCGTCGGCGGCCTGCGGCTCGAGGTCGTCGGAGTAGCAGAGCACGATCACCTGGTCGAGCCCGTCGACGACGTACTCCTCCAGGGTCGCGCGGTCCGTCGTCGGGCCAGGGGCCACGGTCACAGCCAGGTTCCGCAGTCCCGGCACCGCCGGCACGGCGTACGACGTGAGCACGGTCAGCGTCGACCCGGCCGGTGCGTAGTGGTCGAGCTCGCGGAGCACGATCGGCGCCCGCTCGTTCCAGCCGATGAGCAACGGCCTGGGTCGGGTGCTCGTCGTCGCCGGTCCCGGTGCCGAGCTGGTCGAGGACCGGTGTCGTGACGGCGTCCGGGTCACCGGCGAGCTTGGAGTCGTCCTCGGCGACGACGATCATCGTGTGGCCGTCGAGAACGGTGCCCGGCGGCGGGTTGAGCTTCGGGACGCCGTCCGCGATCAGCCCGATCACGGTGGCGCTCTCGAACGCGAGCTGCACCTCGCCGTACGTCCGGCCGTGGAGCGAGTGCTCCTCGAGGAAGTAGATCTCGTCGCCGCCGTAGTCGAACAGCTCGGTGTAGACGGCGGCGGCGCCGGACTGGCGCGAGGTCTGCACGACCAGCTTCGCGACGGTCTCGCGGATGTCGAGCAGCACGGTGCGGTCCGCGCCGACCAGGCGGGCGGCCTCGAGGTTGGTCGGGTTCCGGATCTCGGCGACGATCCGCGGCCCGTCGGGGCCGGCATGGGTCAGCGCGAGCAGGGTCTTGATGACCTCGCTGTCGGGGTCCTCGGACTCCTCGGGGGCGAGCAGGATCACCGAGCGGGCGGTGACGTGGCTGCTCAGCTTCAGGTCGTCGATGTCCATCGGCGAGCCGTTGCGGCAGATCACGCGGGTGCCCCGGAAGTCGTCGACCTTGGCGCGCAGCTCCTCCTCCATCTCGACCTTGTCGCGGTCGGCGAGGATCACGATCACCGGCTTCTTGCGGCTCTCGTTGGCGATGGTGAGCTCGCGGACGATCGTGTAGATCGAGTCCGACCAGCCCAGGATCACCGTGTGCTCCTTCTCGAGCACGATCGAGCGGCCGCGGCGCAGGTCGGCGAGCTTGGTGTCGATGCCGGAGGCGATCACACCGATCAGCGCGCTGACGATGAACAGCCCGGCGATGGTGAGCAGCGAGCATCGTGATCAGGAACCGCCACGGACTGTCCGCGTCCCCGCCGATGGTGCCCGGGTCGAGGGCGTGGAAGAGGCTCTGCGCCATCTCCCGGAAGAACCCGCTCGTCGCTGCCGTTGCGGAGGTTGAAGATCGTGACGACGACCGTGAACAGCAGGATCAGCAGCAGCGTCACGACCGACAGCCAGGCGATCAGCGCGGGCGTCCCGCGCGACATGCTGTTGTCGAACTTGTAGCGCATCCGCTGGCCGAGGCTGGACTTCGGGGCCTTCGTCGTCCGCGTCGACCCCGAGGCGCCCTTGGACTGCGACATCGCGTTCGCCGTCCGCTGCCGCATCTGCTGGCCGGTCCGTGCCATCTCTCGTCTCCCTGCGTGGATCGCCTGCTCAGAGGGGCATCGTCGCGCAGTCTCGGCGGCCCGACACGACTTTTCACCGAACCGACCGGGGTTCCGTCCGACCCGTGACACCATGCCGCCCGTGGACATCTCACGGAGCCGCCTGGCCGTCGCGGCCGGCTTCCTCACCCAGGGCCTGATCCTGCTCAGCCTCACCACCCGGCTGCCGGAGTTCCAGGACCGGTGGGACATCTCCGACGTCCAGCTCTCGTTGATCCTGCTGATGATGATCCTGCTCGCCGGAGCCGGGTCCGTCGTGGCCGAGGCGCTCGCGAAGCGCAAGGACAGCGCGCTGCTGCTGCGCGCCGGCCTGCTCGTGGTCGCGATCGGCGTGGCCTCCCTCTGCCTGGCGCCGTCGATGGGCTTCTACATCGGCGGCATCGCGCTGTACGGCCTCGGTCTGGGCGTCGTCGACGCCACCACGAACATGCAGGCGGTCGCGCTGGAGCACCGCTACGAGCGGCCGATCCTGCCGTCGTTCCACGGCGCCTGGACCCTCGGCGGCGTGATCGGCGCGGCGGTGACGCTCGCGACCACCGACCTGCCGCTCGAGGCCTGCGCCGCGCTCGCCGTGATCCCGCTCCTGGTCGCGTTCGGCCCGTTCCTCCCCCGCGACCACGGCCCCACCGAGCTGCCGGCCGACGTGGCCGTGCCGTGGCGGCCGATCCTGCTGGTCGGCCTCGCGATGGTGCTCTTCTACATGGTCGACACCGCGGTGCAGACCTGGGGACCGCTGTTCCTCGACCACACGTTCAGCACTCCGGAGCGGTACGTCGCCCTCTCGGCGCTCGGGTACCTGCTCGCCAGCGGCATCGTGCGGCTGGCCGGCGACAGCCTGGTCGCCCGGTTCGGCCCGGTGCTCGTGCTGCGGGTCGGCGCGCTGATCGGCGCCGGCTGCGCTCGCCATCGTCGTGTTCTCGACCAGCTGGCAGATGGCCGTCGTCGGCTTCTCGATCCTGGGCGCCGGCGTGGCCGTGGTGGCCCCGCTGAGCTTCTCCGCGGCCGCCAAGATCGCCGGCGGCGAGGGCTTCACACCCGCGCAGCGACAGGCCCGGGTGGACGCCGTCATCGCGCGGTTCAACCAGTTCAACTACGTCGGCGCACTGCTCGGCTCGGTGCTCACCGGCCTGATCGGCGCGGACTCGCTGCGGATCGGCTTCGCGCTGCCGATGATCCTGGTGCTCTTCATCATCCCGCTCGCCCCGGCGTTCGCACCGCGGGTCGCGGCGCGCAGGTCAGTCCGCAACTGACTGGGTTTCGAGACGCGTCGGTCAGCCCGTCGCTTCGCTCCGGTCTGACCCGACGCTCCTCAACCTTCGCCCCTTCTCGCGACCCTCGCTAGCTCGGATCGCGGGGGCTCGGCCGGCCGGGCTGCTCGCCGCCGCGCTGCTCGAGGTAGCTGTTCTTCGGCACCATCACCTTGCGCCGGAAGATGCAGACGATCTTGCCGTCCTGGTTGTAGCCGATGGTCTCCACGTAGACGACGCCACGGTCGTCCTTGGACTTGCTCTCGGTCTTGTCGAGCACGGTCGTCTCGCCGTAGATCGTGTCGCCGTGGAACGTCGGGGCGACGTGCCGCAGCGACTCGACCTCGAGGTTGGCGATCGCCTTGCCCGAGACGTCCGGGACGCTCATGCCCAGCAGGATCGAGTACACGTAGTTGCCGACCACGACGTTCTTGCCGAACTGGGTGGTCTCCTCCGCGTAGTTGGAGTCCAGGTGGAGGGGGTGGTGGTTCATGGTGAGCAGGCAGAACAGGTGGTCGTCGTACTCGGTCACCGTCTTGCCGGGCCAGTGCTTGTAGGTCGCGCCGACCTCGAACTCTTCGTAGCTGCGTCCGAACTGCATGCGCCCATGCTGCCCGTCCGCGGGCGTCCGCGCACCGCCGGGCCGCGTGGGTTATCTCACGGCCTCAGCCACGGTCAGCAAGCGGGCCGGCGTGGACCACTCGTCCGTGCGGGCGGCCCACGCCGGCGCGGGCTTCAGGAGCCGCCGCCGCCGGCCTTCCGCCGATGCATCTTCGGGGCGCCACCGACCACCTCGGAACCGTGTGCCTTCTCCTTGACCGGGCCGTCCTGGTGGACACCCTTCTCGTGGGTGTTCTTCCGGTCCAGCGCCTCCCGCATCTTCGCCTTCAGGTCTTCGTTGGCATGGGAGTCGGTCATGGTTCCTCCTGCGAGAACGTTCGTCTGAGCGGGTCCCTCCACCCTCGCACGGCCACCCAAGGATCGGCCACCCACTTAGCCCCCACTTAGACTGTGGCCGCGGACCCAGTGAGAGGACAGCGTGCGTTCCAGTTTCTCCGGCACCGCCGCCCTCACGGCGGTGATGGTGGTGCTCCTCTTCGGCGTGATCGCCGCGCTCCTCGTCCTCACCGACCCGAGCTCCCCGCCGGGTCCTCCCGCGGCCGGCCCGTCGGCAACGCCGGAAGCGTCGGCGACCATCGCACCTGAGACCCCGCGGCCGACCAGGACCACGCGCCCGGGTCAGCAGCAGACCTGTGTGGCCGGCGCCCGGAAGGCCGCCCTGACGGTCGTCACGTTCAACATCCACTCCGCGCGCGAGCACGACGGCAGCGTGAACCTGGCCCGGATCGCCGCGGAGCTCGAGGCCTGGGACGCGGACGTGATCCTGCTCCAGGAGGTCGACCGGTACCGGCTGTGGACCGGCCAGATCGACATGCCCGTGGTGCTCGCCGACCAGCTGGACATGGCCTGGACGTTCGGTGCCAACGTCCAGCGATCCGCCCGGAACAGCTACGGCACCGCGATCCTGTCCCGCTACCCGGTCGAGTCGTTCCACAACACCCTGCTGCCGGCGCCGCCGGGGACCCAGCAGCGCGGGCTGCTGAGGGCGACCATCGACGTCGACGGCATCCGGATCAGCGTGTACGGCACCCACCTCGAGCACACCTCGGCCGACGCCCGGCTCCAGCAGATGCGGGTGATCGCCCCGATCCTGCGGGCGGACCCGCTCCCCAAGATCTTCGGTGGCGACCTCAACGCCAGACCGGGCTCACCGGTCCTGGACGCGGTCACGAACGTCGCCCGCGACACCTGGGCCACCGTCGGCGTCGGGTCCGGGCTCACCCACCCGGTCGACAACCCGCGGACGCGGATCGACTTCCTCCTGTACGCCGGCGGCTCGACCGCCGACCTGGTCCCGCTCAACACCGACGTGTTGGACTCCGCGGTGTCCGACCACCGCGCGGTCTGGGCGTCGTACCAGCTCACGACCGCCGACGGGGACGTGTGCATCCCGGTCGTGCCGGAGCAGGACCAGGGCTAGAGCGTCTGACCCTCAGGCCTCGGGCGTCCCCGACGCGGCCGCGCGGCGCTCCTGGCGGTCCCGGCTCTTCCCGAACGGGTACGGGCCGTGTCCGGTCTTCCGGGTCTCGCGGAGCTGGCCGAGCAGCGTGTCGTCGCACGACCCGTGCGAGAACTCGGCCAGCGCCCGGAGCTGGGCGTCGGACGTCGCCTGGTCCTCGCTGGTGAGCAGCTCGTAGCGGAGGTCGAGGGTGCGCTCCTTGCGGGTGCTGCGCAGGAACTCCTGGATCTCCTCGACCCGCTGGATCGCCTGGAGCACCTCCTCCTGGTCCTGGCCCTGCCAGAACCCGGAGCCGACCACCTTCTCGTGGTTGCGCTCGTTGAGCACGAAGCGGCAGCCCGGGAACGCGCGGTCCATGAAGTCGAAGAACGCCTCGGTCTCCGCCGGGCGGATCCGGTGCCAGAGCACCTCCTTGAAGCCGAGCGTGTCGACCTCGTCCGGCGACACCGAGCCGAGCAGGTGGCCGGTGACCAAGGTGCGGGTGCTCGCGACGAAGCTGGCCGGGGTGATCTCGTTCAGCCCGTAGAAGGCGGAGTGGCTGGCCTTCGGGTTGTGCTTCAGGTGGGTGTTGCGGAACGACTTCACCGAGTTCATCGCGCGGAACAGGTGCAGGACGTAGAGGTTGTTCTCGCCGCGAACCAAGGTCCGGGGCAGCGTGTTGAGCAGGCCCTGCACCAGCGTCGAGCCGGAGCGCCCATAGGTCACGACGAAGACGTAGCCGTACGTCTTCGGCTGCTTGCGCCGTCGGACCCGCTCGCGGACCTTGCCCAACACGGCTCCTCCTAGATCTTGCCGAGCAGGGAGCCCGGCACCCGGCACAGTGGCTGTTGTTCGAGCGCGGCGACCTGGCCGCGGCCGACGCTGCGGTACCAGCCGTCCTTGCGCTCGACGATCCCGGTCAGGTCGACCGCAGCCGGGTCGAACTCGGGGACCCGCTCGGGGTCCACGTCGGCGACGGCCCGGTCCAGCACGCCGACCATCTCCTCGGCGTCGCGCGACCAGCTCGACTTGTGGGCCCGGCCGTCGGCCTCGACCAGGGCGCGCCGGTGCGCGGCCACCCGGCGGAGCGCGTCGCGGTCGGCGAACTTGAGGTGCAGCATGTAGAGCTCGGTGTCCACCTCGAAGGGGGCCTCGATCCCGTGCGACGCCCACTTCCACGGCGCCGGGACCTGCTTGATCTGCGGCTTGCACATGATCGGGGTGAACTTCGCGAACCGACGCTGGCCCAGCACCGGCTGGTCCGCCTGCAGCGGCTCTTCGAGCGAGGGAACGTGTACGACGTTCAGCGTCATCGGCGCCACCACCTCGCGGTCGCGCCGGGTGGCGAGGAAGCTCGGCAGGTCGGCGTGCCGCGTCGGGTCAGCGACGAGGAACTCGTCGGCGTCGACGAAGACGACGAAGTCGTACAGCGCGAGAAAGCCGCTGGCCAGGCCGCTGACCAGCTGCATCCGCGCCCCTTCGTACCCCGGACCGGGCAGCTGCGGCAGCCGGTGCACGGTGCAGCCGAGGTCGTCGGTCGAGGAGTCGGTGCTGTTGTCGTCCAGGACGACGAGGTTCTCGATGCCGACCTGCTCCGAGTAGTGGCTGACCCAGCGCGGCAGCATCTCGGCCTCGTCGCGGGCCATGGTCATCACCAGGACCTGCGGCTTCGCCGACTCGTCGCGCGTACGTCGGCGGAGCAATGGCATGGCCCGCACTCTAGTCGTCCGACTTCCCGTTGCCGGACGCGCGTACCAGCCCTTCGATCGCGGCGACCGCGGCGGCCAGCTGGTCCTCGACCGGCAGGTCGGCCGGCCGGACGCCGGACACCGTCAGCGGGGTCAGCTCGGCGAGGTCGCCGACGACGCGGATCCCCGATCCGCCGAGCTGGCCGACCAGCGACCCGGCCCGGTCGAGAAGCCAGGCCGGGGGCTCGAAGCCGACACCCGGCTCCTCGCCGCGACGGCGCGCCATGACCCGCTTCGCCAGCTGCTGCTTGACCCGGCGGGCGTACTCGCCGTACGCCATCCCGTCGACGCGGACGTTGAGGTGCCTCAGCACCTCGGCCGACGCGGCACCGAGGGACTCGTTCGTGGCCCCGGGCGCCTCGAACCCGTCGGGGTCGAGGTCGAGCGTGGTCGCGAAGCGCTCCCAGAGCAGCGTGCTCGGCGCCCCGGGCGGCGGCACGGTCACCAGGGTGACGTTCTCGGCGCCGACCGCTGCGGCCCACCGCTCGCTGATCCCGGCGACGTCCTGCTCCCGCCAGAACCGGCGACCCAGGCCGTCGCGGTCGGCGATCGCGGCGACGTACTCGTCGAACGGCTGGAACCGCCCGTTCTTGAGGGTCTCCTGCCACATGGCCGGGATGCTGCGGCCCAGGTCCCGAGCGGTCACGACGACCTCGACGGTGCCGGCCGGGAACGACGAGACGACCGCCTCGATCTTCCGCGGCGCCGCCGGGCCGAGGTACTCCATCGAGATGACGCCGACCCCGTCCGCGGCGGCGAGGTCATCGACGAGCTGCTGCCAGGCCCCCTCCGGGGGCGCCGACACGACCCGCTTGCGCTCCAGGATCTCGGAGACCCCGCGCACCTGGTCGGGCCAGGCCCGGCCCGGTACGGCGACGCCGCGCTCGGACAGCAGGGACTGGTTCGCGAAGAGCAGCCGCTGGAGGTAGCTCGTGCCCGACTTCATCGCCCCGACGTGCAGGACGACCCGGTGCGTCATCGCCGCCACCAGCGTCGGTTGGCCGCGGCTTCGGTGAGCTCGTCGACGCGCGCCGCCAGCTCCTGGTTCTCGGTCTCGAGGTCCTGGATCGTCGCGCGCAGGTCCCGCGTCCGCAGCAGCATCAGGGCCACCGCGTCGGGCAGCCCCTCCAGCACCTCCGCGGGCGTGACGTCGTCCGGCACCGGCGTTCCCGGCGGCGAGACCGCGGGCACCAGGTCCTCCAGGTCGCCGTACACCTGGTAGCTGCCGGCGGCCACCAGGTCGATCCAGGCCCGGGCGACGACGGTGAGCCGCTCAGCGACCGGGGCCGGCGTCACGGCCTTGCGGGAGCGCACCGTGCCGAGCACCGACTGCGCGAACCAGCGCTTGACGACGACGGCGTACCACGGCTGTTCCAGGCGGCCGTCGAGCGCGTCGAGCACCTGGCGGAGGAACGCCACCTGCGGCGCCCCCAGCGACTCGTTGCCTTGAGGGGCGGTGCTCGGGTCGACCAGGTCCGCCGGCAGCCCGATCGCCGCGGCGAACCGGTGCCACAAGCCGTCGGGGCCGGTGCCGCCGGCCGGCGTGACCACGATGTGGGTCCGCTCGGGCGGCACGACCTGGCCCCAGCGGGCCAGCAGCCAGGCGAGGTTCTGACCGCGCCAGAAGCCCGGCGTGCCGTCGTCGATGTTGCCGGGCAGGTCGGCCAGGACGCGCTCGGAGAACTCCGCGAACGTGTCGGGGTGGCCGTTCTTCACGCGTTCCTGCCACTGCGCGGTCACCACCCGGCCCAGGTTGCGCACCGTGATCACGAGGTGCACCTCGAAGTCGGCGAGCCGCTCGCCGATCGCCTGGATCTGCCGGACGTTCGCCGCGCTGAAGATCTCGTGGCTGATGACGACGGTGCCGCCGAACCGGCGGCCGCGCTGCAGCATGTGGGCGAAGGTGCCCTCGACCTCGTCGGTCGTCAGGCCCCACGCTGCCGGCTTGCCCGCCATCTCGAGGGCGGCGTGGAACATGCCCTCCTGGCGGATGTACGGGTAGATGTAGCCGTTCTCCTTCAGCACCGCCCGGTTGCCGCCGAGCAGCGACTGGAGGAACGTCGATCCGCTCTTGGGCAGCCCGATGTGCAGGTAGAGCCGTTGCGGCTCCACCTGCACCTCGGACTCGGTCATCTGCGGCGACCTAGGAGCCGGAGCCGGAGGACAACGCGTATTCCTTCAGCAGGCTGCGGCCGATGATCATCTTCTGGATGTCGGACGTGCCCTCGCCGATCAGCATGAACGCGGCCTCGCGGTAGAGGCGCTCGATCTCGTACTCCTTGGAGTACCCGTAGCCGCCGTGGATCCGGAAGGAGTCCTGGACGACCTCGTTGCAGTACTCGGCGGCCACCATCTTCGCCATCCCGGCCTCGACGTCGTTGCGCTCGCCGCTGTCCTTGGTCCGGGCGGCGCGGACCATCATCGCGTGGGAGGTCTCGACCTTGGTCGCCATCTCCGCGAGGCGGAACAGGATCGCCTGGTGCTCGGCGATCGGCTTGCCGAACGTCTCCCGCTGCTGGGCGTACTCGACGCCGAGCTCGAAGGCGCGGTTGGCGATGCCGACCGCGCGGGCGGCGACGTTGACGCGGCCGACCTCGACGCCGTCCATCATCTGGTAGAAGCCCTGGCCGGGCTCGCCGCCGAGGATCTGGTCGGCCGAGATCTGGTGGCCCTCGAAGACCGCCTCGGTGGTCTCGACGCCCTTGTAGCCCATCTTGTCGAGCTTGCCGGGGATGGTCAGGCCCGGCGCGGTCTCGCCGAAGCCGGGCTCCTTCTCGACCAGGAACGTCGTCATGTTCTTGTAGACCGAGTCGGCACCCTCGTCGGTCTTCACCAGCAGCGCGATCAGGTTCGACGTGGCGCCGTTGGTCAGCCACATCTTCTGGCCGTCGATCGTGTAGCTCGCCCGTCATCCAGGTGGTCTTCACGGCCTTGGTCTTGATCGCGGCCACGTCCGAGCCGAGCGCCGGCTCCGACATCGAGAAGGAGCCGCGCACCTCGCCGGTGGCCATCCTCGGCAGGTACTTCTGCTTCTGCTCTGGCGGTGCCGTGCTTCATCAGCATGTAGGCGACGATGAAGTGGGTGTTGATCACGCCGGAGACGCTCATCCAGCCGCGCGCGATCTCCTCCACGCACAAGCGCGTAGGTCAGCAGCGACTCGCCGAGGCCGTCGTACTCCTCGGGGATCATCAGCCCGAAGATGCCGAGCTCCTTGAGCCCGTCGATGATCTCCTGCGGGTACTCGTCGGCGTGCTCGAGCTCCGTCGCGACCGGCAGGATCTTCTCGTCGACGAAGCGGCGTACCGCCTTGAGGATCTCCTGCTGGTCCTCGGTGAGCCCGTCGGTCTGACAAAGTCGAGCCATGGTGAACCTTCCATAAGGGCGTGCAGGATCGGCAGTGATGCTATCCGTCCGCCGGATCGCTGTGACCGGTGCGCTCGGTGACATCCACCACGCGATTGCGTGAACTCCACCGCCGCCGGAACCGGGCCACCAGGCCGTCTCCACCCACACGGATCCGGCCGGTACGACGTTCCGCCTCCGCCGTCCCCTGCTTGGCCAGGATGGTGGCCAGCGCCGTCACCGAGGCCGCCGCCACGTCGCGCTCCGAGGGCTTGATGCCGGCATCGGCGAACGCCGCGTCGGAGCAGCGCAGGTCCTCGAGCGAGCCCTCGACGACGTAGCCGCCCTTCTCGAGCTCGACGACCTGGCGGTCGGCCACCTCGACGCACCAGGACCGGAACCCGTCGGGCACCAGGATCCGCTGCTTCTCCTGCGCGCCCAGCACCTGGGCGCCGAAGGACCGCTTCACCACGTCCCCGTAGACGTAGCGCCGATGCACCTCCTCGGGCAGCTCGGCGTTCACCCGGCGCAGCACCTCCGCCTGCACCAGGCCGAGGCTGGAGTTGCTGGGCGTCTCCTCCGGCTGGAGCTGCGCCGGTTCGACCTCGAGGACCCGGGCGAACCGCTCGAGCAGGAGGTCGGTCGGGCTGCCGGCCGGTGGCACGGTCACGACGTGGACCCGGTCGGCCGAGAGCGCGGCGGCCCAGCGGCGCGCGACGGTCGGCGGGTCGAGGTGGATCCAGGGGGTGCGCGCCTTGCCGGCGCGCTCCTGGGCCTGGACGCCGCGCAGGTAGGCGCCGAAGCCGGTGGTGCCGCCGGCCTTGAGGTCCTCCTGCCACGCGGACGGGAGCTGGCGGGCGAGGTCGCGGACGGTGATCACCACGTGCACCTCGCGGTCCCCGCAGGCCGCGAGCAGCCGCTCGATCTGGCCCGGCCCGGCCGCCGCCAGCGACTCCTGGCTGAGCACGGCGCGCGAGCCGGGGGCCTTGGCGAGCTGGGCGGTGAACCGCTCGACGGTCGCCCGGTCGGAGTCCGGGTCACGACGCGCTTCGTAGCGGTTGCGCACCACGACCATCAGCTCGAAGCACTCCCGCTTCGAGGGCGGGACCAGGTCCAGGCCCTGGGCAGCGAGCCGGTCGGTGCTGTTCAGCAGGGCGGCCTGCAGGTACGACGTCCCGGTCTTCTGGAGGCCGACATGGATGAAGAGCCGGCGCGCGTCGCTCACATCAGCCGATGGTAGCGAGCAGCCGCTGGCCGTCCTCGAGTGAGTGCGGTCCGACGCTGATGCGCACCCGCGAGACCTCGGTGACCAGCTCCGGCCCCAGCTTGCGGCTGGCGTCGTACCGGGTCGTCCAGACGCCCGACGTGTCGCTGACCATCATCAGGGCCTTCGGCAGTCCGGCGTCGTTCCAGACCCCACGGCAGGTGGCGTTGCACCACCGCATCGCGCTGCCGGTGTCCCCGCTCGCGGCGACCAGCCGGGTCAGTCGCTGCTCGGCCGGGGTCTGCTGCTTCGTGGTCGTCACGACCTGGAGGTGGACGCCACGGTCGAGGGCGAGGCTGAGCTGGCGTACGACGGCCGGCAGGTCGAGGCGGGTCGTCGCCACCGCGAGCTGCGCACCCGGCTGGGCCGCCTTGATGCCGTTGAGGAGGCTGGTCAGCGCGGCACGCTGCGCCACCCGGTCGCCGGCGGGGTTGTTCGAGACCACGGTGGTGTCCCTGGGTGCGTCGACGGCCCAGGTCAGCCCGGCGACGACCGCGTCGTGGTCGGACTTCAGCTCGATCGGGTAGTGGTTGACCGGCACCAGCTCGTCGTAGCCGGTGCTCATGACGTAGTCGATGGTGAAGCCGTGGTGGTCACCGGTCGCGAAGTACGACGCCAGGTTGTCGTACGTCGCCACCAGGTCGTTGCCCGACAGGATGTCGCGGGGGTAGCGGCTGCTCCGGTAGTGCACGTTGAAGTCGCCACCGACCAGGACCGGCCCTGCCGACTCCAGCTGCCCGACCAGGAGGTCGAGCCGCTTCACCGAGCGGCGGAGCAGGTCGGGCATGCCGCGGACCACCGGCGCGACGTGGATCGACACGACCGAGACGACCCGGCCGTCCACGTCCTGCAGGGTGACCCAGTTGGCGTAGCGCCGACCGAGCTCGACGACCCGGCCCGGCGGCTTGCCGCGCCAGTTCGAGATCCGCCAGGTGCCCTGGTCGATCGCGGTCCACTTGTCCTCGCGCCAGGCGACGGGCGTCGCGGCGGTGAACCGGTCGGACATGTCGCGGTAGATCGCGTAGCCCTCGGGGGCCATCACGTCGTCGTTGCGGAACGGCACCTCGTTGTAGGTCACGAAGTCCGGCTTGACCGCCAGCACCTTGCGGACGTCGGCCTGGAACCGCTCGGTCTTCAGGCCGGTGTAGATGTTGGCCTGGATCATGGTGATGTCGCTGGTGGTCGGCGCGACATCGGCGGCTCGACCGTCGTTGTCGCCGGCCACGGCCGGCGCGGTCGGCGCGGCCAGGATGGCCGCGGCGACGGTCGCGGTGATCACCGCGACGCCGGTCGCCAGGAACCGCCGTTTCGCAGGGGGTCTGCGCATGGCCCGAGCTCCTCGTGTGATGGGGAAGTGAGGCCCGCCGGGCCAAGTCACACCAATCACAACATCCCCATGCGTCACTTACAACCGGTTCCGGATAACTACAAACGTGTAGTTACTGCGGCCCGTCCTGGCGGTGCATGCGGACCGCGAAGTCGGCCAGCGTCCTGATCGCCGCAGCGGCCAGCTCGGCCTCGTCGAGGACCGGCATCGGCGCTGCGGCGTCCGGCCCAGGCACCAGCGTCTCGGGGTCGGCGTGCATCGAGTAGCCACGGGCGCGGACCGCGTCCAGCCGCTCCCGGGAGAGCTCGGTGACCCAGCCGAGGTGCTCGGGCGGCAGCGTGATCCGGGCGCTGGCCTGCCGGGCGAGGACCTTCTGGACCAGCGTCCGGCGGATCGCCGGCAGGTAGTCGGCGCGGTAGTCGGGCAGCCGCTTGCCGAGCGCGATGTTGAGCCGGCGCAGCACCTCGGCCTCGACGTACCCGAACGACGCGTTCACGTCGAAGCCGGGCAGGGTGATCACGGCCGGGTCGTAGCCGACGACGGCACCGAAGTTGCGGAACACCGCGTCCGGGTCGACCCGCATCGGCGGCACCGCGATCACGTTCACCCGGGCCGGGTCGAGCCCCGCGCCCCAGCGGGTGCAGATGTCGAGGACGTCCTGGCGCATCCAGAACTGCTCGGCGATCACGCTGGACCGCTCGCGCACCTCGTCGAGGAAGGTCCGGTAGTCGGTGGTCAGCCGGTGCTTGAGGAACTGCTGCCACTCCGAGGGCAGCTGCTTGGCCCAGTCACGGGCGGTGAGCACGACGTGGACGTCGAGGCCGGCCGCGTCGGCGACCTCAGTGAACGCCTCGACCTGGACCGGACGGCATTCGGCGAGGTCCTCGTTGCTGATCAGCAGCCGGTCCCCCGGCGTCGCCTTGAGCAGGTCGACGAGCTTGCCGACCCGGGCCCGGTCGGGCTCCTTGGCGAAGCCGGTGCCGCCGACCCAGCCGAGCGGGCGCAGCAGCCGCTGGATGTGCTCCTGGCGGCCCACGAAGGGCAGGCCGACACCGACGGCCGCGAGGGCCTCGGCGGACTCCCACAGGCCGTGCTGGAGCGCCGAGGTTCCGGTCTTGCTGGATCCGACATGGACGAAGACCGGGCGTCGCGCACTCACGGGGCGAGGGTATCCATGCGCACTAGCACTAGCTGATCTGAGCGGTCGCGCTGATGAACATGTGGTCGCTGATCCGGCGGCTCACCGCCGTGGTGTCGCGCCAGTAGCTGGACCACGAGATCGGGCCGCCACCGACGACCCAGTCGACCGGGATCGGCTGGGGCGGAGGCTGGCAGCCGCTGGCGTAGCTGCCGCCGTGCGGCGCGGTCATGCCGGTCTGCGGCATGACGTTGCAGTAGAAGAGCTCGCGGTCGTTCATGTCACCGGTCACCAGGACCGGCAGGCCGGTCGCACGCAGCTGGTTGACGACGCCCACGAGGGTGCTCTGGCCCGAGCGCCGCTCGGAGAGGTACCGGCCGCCGCCCGCAGACGGGTGGGTGTTGACGACGTAGAACTCCCGACCGGTGGCGAGCTCGCGCAGCTTCAGGATCGGCTGCGGCCGCGGCCGGCCCATGAACGGGATCGTGAAGCTGTCGCCGTCGACGTACTCGAAGCGGTTGGGGTCGTAGAGGATCGAGTTGTCGGTCTCGGCCGAGCCCCAGGCGTTCCCGGGGAAGGCGGACATACCGGTCCGCGACTGGAGCGCGGCGAGCTGGTCGCTCTGCAGCTCCTGGGTGCCGACGATGTCGACGCCGTGCCTCGCGATCAGGTCGGCGGCGCCCGGCGAGCGGACGGAGGCGGGTGGGAAGCGGCGTCGGTCCCCGCCCGGCGCGGTGTGCTGGCTGCCCAGGACGTTGAAGGAGCCGACCCGGACGGTGAACGGCTGCGACGCGCGTGCCTGGGCCTGCGCCACCCGGGCGGCGAGGCGGGCGAGGGACCGGTCCCGGGCCTTGGCCAGCTGCTCGACCCGGCGTGCCTCCCGGGCCTCGCGGGCCCGATCTGCCTGGCGCGCGAGCTTGGCTGCCTTGTCGTCGGCCGAGGGCTCGACGACGTCCCGGGTCCGGGTCGTCTCGTCGGCATCGGGGCTGCTGCTCAAGGGCGCGGCGACCGGCCCGGCGGTGTCTCCACCGGAGACGAACGACGGTGTCGGATCGATCAGTGACATCCGGACAGCGGCGAAGAACGCCAGCCCGAGTGCCATGACCAGGATTACTCCGAGCACCGTCGGGACCTGTCGCCCGCCCGAGAGCCGCTTCTTGAGCGCATGGCGGGGCACCGGCGTAGGTTACCAGCCCTCGGCCGAAATCCGTCCGTCACGAAGCTAGGTCACGCCGTCGATACCCTTCCGGCATGCTCCTCACCGCCTCGACGATCAAGGACACTCCCGGAGAACGTCGCAGTTCTTCGTCTCGGCGAACCTGGCGTCGGGTGTCGACCACATGCTCGTCTTCCTCGACGCGCCCCGCGAGCCCGGCCAGGCCGAGGTCGCGGCGGCCCTCGCCGAGCACCCGCACGTCACCTGCATCCCGACCGGCCGCCGCGACTGGTGGTCCGACGGCCGGCCGGCCAGCCTCAACGTGCGCCAGCGGATCAACGCCAACTGGGCCCGCCAGCTGCTCGAGCCGTTCTCCTGGGCCGAGTGGCTCTTCCACATCGACGGCGACGAGGTCGCCCGGGTCGACCGCGAGGCGCTCGCCGCCGTGCCCGCGGAGCTGTCCGCGGTCTGGCTCCCGCCCTGGGAGGCGGTCAGCGAGTGGAGCCGGACCGAGCGGCCCACCCAGTTCAAGCGGCTCCTCGAGGACCCCGACCTGAACCTGCTGCACGTCCTCGGCGCGATCGGCGAGCCGACCAACCAGGCGTACTTCCACGGCCACGTGATGGGCAAGTCCGGCGTGCGACCCGCCTCCGGGCTGGCGCTCACGCTCCACGAGGCGGTGTCCGCGGACGGCCAGCGCCAGCCGCGGCACGAGGACCCCCGGCTGAGCGTGCTGCACTACGACGCCCCGTCGGGCGAGGAGTTCGTGCGCAAGTGGACCGCGCTCGCCCAGGCCGGGCCGGCCCGCTACCGGGCGGACCGGGCTCCGTCGGCGCGGGCGCTGCGGGCCCTGGCCTCGAGCGACCTCCCCGAGGAGACCCGGGTCAAGTACCTGCGCCGGATCTACGACCTCACCACGCGCGACGACGTCGAGCTGCTCGCCGACCTGCGGCTCCTGGTCGAGCACGACCCGACCCGCTCCGAGGCGACGCCGCGTCCGTTCCCGGAGGGCGCTGCCGAGCAGCTCGCCGCCCGGGTCGCCGAGCTCGGGTCGGGGCCGAAGGCGGACTTCTACGTCGATGACGCGCCGCGGGCCGCGCCGCGGGGCCGCGACCGGCTCAGGCGTCGGGCGCGGGGCTGACCGGCGGCGCCGCCGGCCGAGGCGGCGCACCCGGGAGCGCCAGCCCGGCCGCTCCCCCGACGGCCGCCGCAGCCGTCGTACGTCCCCGAGCATCGTCGCGACCAGGTCGACCGCCACCGCGGCGACCTCGTCGTCGCTGACCGACTGCGTGCTCCGACGCGGCTCCAGGATCTCCGGGACCAGCAGCTGGTCGAGGTTCCCCACGACGTCGACCGGCGTGCGCCGCAGGTAGTCGACCGTCTCGGTGGCCCGCCGGCGGCAGTCCTCGATCTGGTCGGGCTCGGGCCAGAACCGCTCGCCGCCGCGCGGCACCAGCCGCTCGTCGGCGAGGAAGGTGCGGAGGTACACGCCCTTGTCGTAGGCCTTGTCGAAGCCGGTCAGGCTGGCGTTGACCCGGCGCAGGGTCTCGGCCTCGGCGACGCCCATCGAGGTGTTCGGGAACGACCCGGACAGGTCGATGCCGTCGGTCGAGAAGCCGACGATCCCGGCGAACCGGTGCCACACGTCGTCCTGGGCCGCGGTCGGGTCGAGGACCAGCACGTGGACCCGCTCCGGCGGGACCGCCGCGGTCCAGCGCTCGAGCACCAGCCGCAGGTCGAGGGTCCGCCAGTTCCAGATGGCGGTGGGCCGGTCCGACACCGTGCGCGCGTAGTCGGGCATCGGCGTGGTCGAGCCGTTCTTCAGGCTCTCCTGCCAGCTGGCGGTGAACAGGCCGAGCGGCTCGCGGGCGGTCACCACGAGGTGCACCTCGGCGGGCGCCAGCGCGGCGACCGCGGCGCTCGCCTGCTCGGCGGAGGCCGCCGCGAAGAACTCGTGGCTGATCAGGCCGGTGCCGTCCACGCCCTGGAGCTCCGCGCAGATCCGCGACCACGCGGTGCGGTGCTGCTCAGGGGCACGCTTCTGGCTGGCCTGCCCACGCACCGTGCGCGACGCCCACAGGTGGTCGCGCCGCTCCGTCCCGGGTACGACGATCCCGCGGGCGCGGAGGCGCTCGCGGTTGGACCAGATGATGGTCTGGAGGTAGGAGGTCGCAGTCTTCGGCAGCCCGATGTGGACGAAGGTGCGATCTGACCACTAGAGCGACTCCTGGAAGCGCTCGATCGCCTCCTGGATCGCCGCCTCGTCGCGCGACGCCATCGGCACCAGCAGCTCCTGGACGACGTCGACGATCTCGGCGAGCCGGACGTTGTGGCGGCGCACCTCGGCGAGGTCCGCCTCGAGGTCGGTCACCCGTGCCTCGAGCCGGCGGATCGCGGACCGGCTCGATCCGGGTCGCAGGGAGCTCAGCTCCACGTCACCACACCCCCACAACTCGGACGATCGGCCGACCGTTCTTCTTCCGGTCCATCACGTCGACGCGGGTCGCGCCGGCATCGCGCAGCAGCGTAGCGAACGCCTCGGCGTCGGCTCGCCCGACCACCCAGTCGGGGACCTTGTCGCTGTCGGCGCGGTAGAACTCGGCGAACAGCCGCCCGCCGTCGCGCAGTGCCATCGAGCACAACCGCGCCAGCGACTCCCGGCCCAGCGACGACGTGGCGTCGACGACGTGCCGAGCGAGCACGACCCGGGGCCGCGGGCTGCAGGCCAGCCGAGCGCCCTCGGCCAGCACCGAGCGCCGGTCCGCGAGGTTGAGGTAGCGGACGTCGAGCGGCAGGGACTCCTGCGCGGCCTTGTCCTGGGCGGGTTCCAGCCCACGCGTGACGTAGTCGTACGCCGTCACCGACAGGCCCTGCCGGGCCAGCCAGACGCTGTCGGAGCCGGTGCCCGCACCGATGTCGAGGACGTCGGCGCCGAGCCGGCGGGCGACGTTGCCGGCCTTCTTGGCCAGGCCCGACGGTGCCTTGAACCTCGTGCGGGACGGGTGGGCGGCCTTGCGGTCCCAGTGCCGGATGCCCGGCTGCACGCCGCGGAACCAGTCGTCGAACGCCCGGATGGTGCGGTCGGGCGTCGTGAACTTGAACGCCGGGTCGGGCACCTGCCAGCCCGGGCCGTACGTCGCCTCCAGCAGCTTCTCGGGCCGCGCCGGCACCGGCACCTTCCGTCCGTCGAGCTCGGCGGTGCCGAGCGGGTAGATCCAGTCGTGCTCGAACTCGGTGCCGATCTCGCCCATCAGGTGGAGCCGGCCCGCGTCGAGGAAGCCGCCGAACACGTCCAGCCCGCGGCGTACGTCGGACTCGGTGACGTAGATCTTGAACGATGCGCCGCTGTAGCGGGAGATCTCCCAACCCTCGCGGGCCAGCTGGCGCTGGATCTCGAAGGACTCCCGGGCCACGTCGACCGGGTTCGAGTGCCGGCTGACGTAGCCGAGGTCGGCGTCGGAGTCGTGGCCGAGGACCTTGCCCTCACGGACCGCGCCCAGCAGCGTGCCGTACGCGACGAACGGCTCGACGCCGGTCGAGCGGAGCGCCTCGAGCACAGCCTCGGTCGCGTCGAGGAGCGCCGCGATGTCGCGACCGGACCGACCGGCGAACGTCGGCACCAGGCGGCCGGACTTGTCGATCCCCAGGTCGACGCCGCGCTTGTTGCGGACCCGGATCTCACCGTCGCCGGTGCCGAACCGCATCTCGCGGTCGAAGTACTCGGCCTTCGTGGCGGAGTCGAGCACGGTGATCCGGGCGCGGCCGTCGAGATGACGGCGCAGCGGCGCCGGCCAGTACGCGCGCCGGATCGGCCACGGCCCCCGGCGTACCGGGAACCCGACCGGGACCGTGTCGCGGTGCGTCCAGAACGTCCACACCCGGCGACCGTCGATGCAGACGTCGACCGGCCGGTCGACGGCCGTCAGGACGGCGAAGCCGTTCTCGTCAGCGCGGCGCACCCACACGGACCGGGGCACGCTCACCCCAGGTCGACGTCGACGTGGGCGTAGGGGTCCACTCCGGTGAGGGAGTACGGCGTGCCGTCCTCGAAGACGGCGTTCTCGCCGAAGCCGAAGACCAGCTGGTTCGGCCCCGTCCCGCGGGTGGTGACCCGCGCGTTCGGCGGCACTTCCTCGTCGTCGGTGTTGTTCTCGTCGATCGCGGGCGGCTTCGGGAAGTTCTTGTACCAGTAGTCGATGTGCTCCTGGTACTGCAGCGTGCGCTGCTTGTCCCAGTAGATGCCGAGGTTCTCGTCGCTCACCCGCGCGAGTCCCGACCAGTTGGCCGACCCGTTGAGGACGACGTAGTTGGACCTGTCCCGGCCGACGTGACCGACGACCGACATCGCCTTCAGATGGAAGTAGTTGTCGAACTCGCCGTCACCGTCGAAGTCCTGGACCAGGTGCTTCATCGGGACCGGACCGCGGCCGGCGTGCGACCGCAGCAGCCGGCCGACGTCGAGACCGACGACGGTGTAGCCGATCTTGATGTCGCAGCCGCGGTCCCACAGCTGGCGGATCTTCCGCGCCAGCCGCATACCCCGCTCCTGGCGGATGACGTCGGGCGCGATCCGGATCCGGGTCCGGTGCGACGCGGTGTTGGTCGCGTCCCAGCACTTGATCTTGTTGAGGAGACTCATCACGGGGTCGCGCTTCTTCGCCGCGAGCGGGAACATCATCAGCCGGAAGCCGTGGAAGTTCCGCGACACGAAGGGGTGCTTCGCCTTCTTGTCCTTCGCCGCCTCGTGGAAGACCTTGTTGTAGAACCGCCACACACCCCGGGTGCGGGTGTGGGTGTAGATGTCGTTCCACTGGTTGTTGGTCGAGGCGAGCGTCAGGTTCGCGGAGCCCTGCATCACGACGCGCTTGGTCTTGCCGACCTTGGAGAACATGAAGAACTTGGCGTGCGCGGCGCCGACCGTGCCACGGCAGGAGCCCTCACACATCCGCGCCCAGCTCTTGCGGCCCTTGGCGGCGCGCTCGTTGCCCTCGCGCAGCTCGAAGCGCAGCCGGCGGAACGGGCCGTTCGGGATCTCGGAGTTGTTCGAGGCGTCCATCAGCATCCGGACCCGGACGCCGCGGCGCTGGGCGTTCAGCAGCGCGTCGGTGCCGTCGGCGGTCAGGAAGTTCCACGTCAGGATCTGGATCTCGCTGCCACGCGCGGAGGAGTTGATCGACCGGATGATCTTGCGGAAGATCTTCCGGCGCTGGTCGGTGCCACCGAGAGGGCTGTTGAACGTCGGGCCCGGTCCCGGGTTGTAGTTGTCCGGCGCGGCGGCCGCAGGAGATGCGGTCGTCGGCAGGGCGAAGAACGTGATGGCGACGATCAGCGCCAGGAATCGGGCCACGCCGGATCTCCCTCTCAACGGTCTGCGGTGGTCATGCGGGCACAGTGGGCGTCGGACACCCGAGCCCGGGTTTGCTCAGGCGCGGCATCGCAGTGCGGCAGCACGGTACTCCGAGTTGCGGTCCAATGGCGCATCGACGGCGTGCACGATACCGCCCGGAACGGCGTAGAAGCGGTCGTCGTAGCGGATGATGAACTGCCCGGAGGAGCACGCCAAGGGGTCTTTCGCGACGAACTGCTCGGACTCGTCCGCGCAGCCGTCGTACGGACGCGGCAGAGTGGCTCCGTCCTGCCAGACGTCCGCGCACGACGGCGTCCCCGGCGGGAGTGACGCCTCGGTGGGCGTGACCTCGACCTCCGGCGACTCCGAGCTGCTGTCGGTCGCGACCGAGGCGGGGTCACCGTCGTCGCTGCCGCAGCCGGCCGCGAGTACGGCGACCAGGCCGACGATCCCGAGCACCACACGTGGGGACATGCCTCATCGTAACCGGGGCGTCCGCGCACGACTCAGCGTCGGTACTTGCTGAACCAACCTTTTTTCGGGCGCTCCTCGGGGAGCAGCTTCGCGACCACGGCCGCCGGATCCTCGCCGAGCTCGACGTCATCGGGGCGCGGGTCGTCCGGCTCGGCGAGCACCGGTGTCAGGTCGTCGAGGTCACCGTGGACGACGCACTCGGCCTCCTCGATCTGCGCGACCCATGTGGCGGTCGCCTCGTCCAGCACCTCGCCGAGGTCGTGGGGCGTGCGCGGCCGCGGGCCGGGTCGCTTGGCGAGCACGCCCTCGGCGTAGTCGCGCTTGACCAGCTGGTTGTAGGTACGGGTGTCCATCCGGTCCTCGAGCAACGCGTTCACCTCGCGAAGCAGCGCGATCTCCGCGACGCCGAGGGACTGGTTGGCCGGCTGGCTGGGGACGGCCTCGAGCACGGCCGGGTCGACGCCGGCCGTCGACGCGAACCGGGTCCACAGCTCCTCGGGAGACACTCCCGGCCGCGGCAGGACGACCAGGTGGCCGCGGCCCGCGGCCATGTTGCCGGACCAGCGCCGCAGGCAGTCGGAGAAGTCCTGGGCGTGCCAGAAGTGCGGCCGGGAGCCACCGTCGTCCTTGCTGGTGCCGGGCCCGGTGTCGGCGCGCAGCTCGGTCTCCTCGAACTCCGCGAACGAGTACGTCGCCCCGAGCTTGACCTCCTCCTGCCAGTGCGCGACCGCCTGGCGGCCCAGGTCGCGGGCGGTCACGACGACGTGCACCTCGATCCCGGACAGCGGCTCGAGAGCGGTGCGGATCTGCTGGCGGGTGGCGCCGGCGAGCACCTCGTGGCTGAGGATCGTCGTCCCCTCGTGCTCGTGGGCGCGCTCGCAGAGCGTCTCCCAGGTGCCGGCGACGTCACTGGCCTTGAGCCCGAACTTGGCATGGCTTCCGCGGATCTCGACCGCGCCGTGGAACATCGCGCCCGGGTGCACGAACGGGTAGAGAACACCGGCCGCCCGCAGCCGGTCGCGGTTCGCCGCGAGCAGTGCCTGCAGGTACGTCGTACCCGTCTTGGGCAGGCCGACGTGCAGCACGACCCGTCGCTCAGAATCAGACACGGAGACATGGTGACACCGACCCTGCTCGGGGCGCGCGGGGAGGTAGCGTGTCGGCACGTGAGCACCACCCCCGCGCGCGTCTTCGTCGCCCGCCTCGTCGGCCTGCCGATCTTCGATCCGGTGGGCGAACAGGTCGGCAAGGTCCGCGATCTCGTCGTGGCCGTGCGCTCGGAGGACAACCAGCCGCGGGTGCTCGGCATGGTCGGCGAGGTGTTCGGCCGACGCCGGATCTTCGTGCCGATGACGCGGGTGACCAACATCGACAGCGGGCAGGTCTACACGACCGGGCTGCTGAACATGCGCCGGTTCGAGCAGCGGCCGAGCGAGACGCTGGTGATCGGGCAGATGCTCGACCGCACGGTCCGGATCCGGAGCAGCGACATCACCGGGACCGTGTACGACGTGGGCATCGAGCAGGCCCGCAACCGGGACTGGGTGGTCAGCCGGATCGCCATCAAGGAGCACACCAAGGCGCTGCGCCGGCGCGCCCAGACCCATGTCGTGGAGTGGCGCGACGTCGACGGCCTGACCCGCCGCGAGGAGGCCCAGGGCGCCACGCACCTGATCGCCGCGCTCAACGAGATGCGGCCGGCGGACGCCGCGAACATGATCCACGACCTGCCGCCCGAGCGCCGGAGCGCCGTGGTCGCCGCGCTCGACGACGAGCGGCTGGCCGACGTGCTCGAGGAGCTGCTCCGAGGAGGACCAGGTCGAGATCCTGGCGCACCTCGACTCGGAGCGCGCGGCCGACGTCCTCGAGGAGATGTCCCCCGACGACGCGGCCGACCTGATCGCCGACCTGCCGCCCGGAGACCGCCGCGACGCTGCTGGACCTGATGGAGCCGGAGGAGGCCGAGGACGTCCGCCGGCTGCTGTCGTACGCCGAGGAGACGGCCGGCGCGATGATGACGCCCGAGCCGGTGATCCTCGGCCCGGACGCGACCGTCGCCGACGCCCTGGCGCACGTGCGCAACCCCGACCTCACGCCCGCGCTGGCCGCCCTGGTCTACGTCTGCCGGCCGCCGCTCGAGGCGCCGACCGGCCGGTTCCTCGGCGTCGCCCACATCCAGCGGCTGCTGCGCGAGCCTCCGTCGACGCTGGTGGCCGGCGCGCTCGACGACACGATGGCGACGCTGCGCCGCGAAGGCCACCATCGACGAGGTGGCGGCCCACCTGGCGACGTACAACCTGGTGGCCGCGCCGGTCGTCGACGAGAACGGCCACCTGATCGGCGCCGTCACCGTCGACGACCTGCTCGACCACATGCTCCCCGAGGGCTGGCGCGACCGCGCCCGCCCGGCGGTGACGCCCGCGAGGAGGTGACCGGATGACCGAGCCCCGCGGCCCCCGTCTGGACACCCCGAAGGACCTGCGCCGGCAGCCGCTGATGCGGCGCCCGTCGTACGACTCCGACGCGTTCGGCGTCTTCGCCGAGCAGTTCGCGCGCTACATGGGCACCGCGAAGTTCCTGATGTGGATGACCGGCTTCGTCGTCGTCTGGATGAGCTGGAACACGCTGGCACCCGCAGGACCTGCGCTGGGACGACTACCCGTTCATCTTCCTGACCCTGATCCTCAGCCTGCAGGCGTCGTACGCCGCTCCGCTGATCCTGCTCGCGCAGAACCGGCAGGAGCAGCGGGACAAGGTGGTCGCCGAGCAGGACCGCCAGGCCAACGCCCGGGCGCACGCCGACATGGAGTTCCTGGCCCGCGAGGTGGCGTCGCTGCGGATGGCGGTCGGCGAGGTCGCAACCCGCGACTTCCTCCGCTCCGAACTACGGTCACTGCTCCAAGACCTCGAGGAGCACGTCGACGAGCGTGCGCAGAGTCACGCCACCGAAGACGAGTCCGGACCCACCCACCACCTAGACTTGGGGATCATGAGCACCCCCACTCTCGAGCAGGTCAACGCCGCTCTCGCGACCGTCAACGACCCCGAGATCAAGCGCCCGATCACCGACCTCGGCATGGTCGAGTCCGTCGTGATCGACGACGACGGGCTGGTGCACGTGACCGTGCTGCTGACCGTGGCCGGCTGCCCGCTGAAGGACACCATCACCCGCGACGTGACCGGCGCCGTCGGCAAGGTCGCCGGCGTCACCGGCGTGGACCTCACCCTCGGCGTGATGACCGCCGAGCAGCGCTCCGGCCTCAAGGAGACCCTGAGCGGCGGCCAGGCCCAGCGCGAGATCCCGTTCGCCCAGCCCGGCTCGCTCACCAAGGTGTTCGCGATCGCCAGCGGCAAGGGCGGGGTCGGCAAGTCCTCGGTCACCGTCAACCTCGCGCTCGCGATGGCCAAGCAGGGTCTGCGGGTCGGCATCGTCGACGCCGACATCTACGGCCACTCGCGTCCCGGCGATGCTCGGCGTCGCCGACCACCGCCCGACCCAGGTCGACGACCTGATCATGCCGGTCCCGACGCCCAGCGGCGTCTCGGTGATCTCGATCGGGATGCTGAAGCCGCGCCGCGACCAGGTGGTCGCCTGGCGCGGCCCGATGCTCGACCGGGCCCTCGTGCAGATGCTCGCGGACGTCTACTGGGGCGA
Source organism: uncultured Actinomycetota bacterium (assembly GCA_963716655.1). Taxonomy (GTDB): domain Bacteria; phylum Actinomycetota; class Actinomycetes; order Propionibacteriales; family Nocardioidaceae; genus Nocardioides. The sequence goes on from CAVQTV010000005.1 coordinate 271,261, forward strand.
CCTCGACGTACTCCTCCTCGACCTCCCGCCGGGCACCGGCGACGTCGCGATCTCGCTCGGCCAGCACCTGCCGGGTGCCGAGGTCGTCGTGGTGACCACGCCGCAGGAGGCCGCGGCCGAGGTCGCCGAGCGGGCCGGCACGATGGCCTCGATGATGCACCAGCGGGTCGTCGGCGTCGTCGAGAACATGAGCTTCCTGCCCTGCCCGCACTGCGCGGAGCCGGCACCGACCACCGCCTCGAGATCTTCGGCTCCGGCGGTGGCGAGCGGGTCGCGGCGACGCTCTCGTCGCGGTTCGGGTACGACGTGCCGGTGCTCGGCCAGATCCCGATCGACATCTCGCTGCGCGAGGGCGGCGACACCGGCAAGCCGATCGTCGACTCCGACCCGACCGCGCCGGGCGCCGTCGTGCTGACCGAGATCGCCACCCGGCTCGCCGGCCGCGGCCGCGGCCTGGCCGGCATGCAGCTCGGCCTGACGCCGACCAGTAAGTTCTGACCTGTGTTCGGGGTCGGCCTGCCGGAGTTCGCGGTGCTCGCGTTCGTGGCGGTGCTCGTCTTCGGCCCCGACAAGCTCCCCGAGCTCGCCCGCCAGGCCGGGCGGATGGTCAAGAAGGTCCGGCACCTCGCCAACAGCGCCCGTGACGAGCTGCGCGCCGAGCTCGGCCCGGAGTACGCCGACCTCGAGCTGCGCGACCTCGACCCGCGCACCATCGTCAAGCGGCACATCGCCGAGGCGATGGAGGACGACGACGAGCCGGCCCCGCCGCCGCGCCGACGCGGGCAGCGCCCGCTCGAGGACGGCGAGGTCCCGCCGTACGACGCCGACGCGACCTAGGGCACGCCCTCAATCTCTGCTCTGCACCGCAGCGAGCGCGCTGAACGCCACCAGCACGGTGCGGCCCTCACCGACGGTGGCCTCGACGAAGTCCGGCGCCCACCCGGCGGAGCACCGCCTCGTGCATGGTGCCGTCGACCAGGTGCAGCACGCACCGCTCCCCCGCGTCCGCGAGCCGGCGCAGCGCGGAGCCGAGGCCGAGCCGGGCGATCGGTGACCACGCGACCTCGGGCACCGACCGCTCCGAGGCGCCGTGGACCGCGACGACGGCGTCCAGCCGCACCACCCAGTCCTGCGCGGCCGCCGCTGACCAGGCACCAGCCGGTCGCGACCCGGTCGAGGGTGCCCGTCGACCGCGCCGACCCCGAGGACCTCGAGCCGCACCGGCTCGCCCACCGACGCCATCAGCCGGCTGGCGAGGGTGACCTGCTGGTACTCCGCGCGGCTGCGGTCGGCCAGCTCGGCCGCCCGCTCGGCGTCGTAGAGCGCCTCCGCCTGCTGCTCGAGGTCGTCGAGCAGCGCGAAGAGCTCCTCCTCCCAGGCCACGCCTCAGCGTACGACCTGTGGAGAGACCGTTGACTTCGATAGTAAAGAGGCGTTTCCTGATGCAAACAGAAGCAAACGCAAGGAACTCTCGGGATGCCCGCTTCGCCGCTTCGCTGCCTCGCCGTCTGGCTGACCGGCACCGCCGGTGCCGCCGCCCTGGTCGCCTGGCTGCTCGCCGGGCTCGGCACCGGCGGACCGCTTCGACCAGGCCCTGGCCCGGGTCGCGGCGGTGGTCGCGGCGCTCTGCACGGCCTGGCTGTGGGTCCTGGTCACCACGGTCGTCGTCGAGGCCGCCTCGGGCGGCGCCCGGGTCGCCCGGGGCGTCCCCGCGCCGGTACGACGCGTGGTGCTCGCCGCGTGCGGCGCCGCCGTCCTGGCCGGCCTCGCGGTGCCCGCGCAGGCGACGCCCGGTGACCTGCACCGGGACCGGCGCCCCGCGGCGGTGCTCGCCGGCCTCCCGTTCCCGGACCGGGCGGTCGCGCCGGCCCGCTCCGCCCGGCCGAGGTGCGTCGTCGTACGCCCCGGCGACACGCTCTGGGACCTCGCCGGCGCCGACCTCGGCCCGGGCGCGGACGACGGCGGCCATCGACGCCCGGTGGCGGGAGATCTACGCGCTCAACCGGGGCGTCATCGGCCCCGACCCCGACCTCATCCAGCCCGCCCAGCGGCTGCGCCTGCCGGCGACCCGCGAGCAGTGAAGACAGGAGGCACCCCGTGTCCGAGCGACCCCGACGCAACGTCGTCCCGATCCGGCCACCGGCACCGGCTCGCCAGCGTCCAGGGCACTCTCGCCCTCGACCTGCAGCCGCGTCACGACCCGCCCGACATCGTCGGCCCCGGCGCCCGGCCCTGGGCGGACGTCATCTCGATCGAGGCGCCACGGCGCCGCGGCCTCGAGCAGTGGGCCGCCGCTACACCCAGGCCGCCGTCGAGATCGTCGGCGGCGACCGCCCGGTCACCCAGCTGCTGCGCTGGAGCTCACGCGAGGTCTACCTGGACCTGGAGCGCCGCGCCCAGCTGGTCGCCCGCGCCGGGCGCCACCAGGCCGGCCAGGGCCGGGTGCAGCCGGTGCGCCCGAAGGTGCTCGGCGTGCACACCTGCTTCCTGGCCCGCGACGTGGTCGAGGTCAGCGCGCACGTGCGGTACGGCGAGCGCTCGCGCGCGCTCGCCGTCCGCTTCGAGGAGCGTCAGACAGCGGTGGTGCTGCGTGGCCCTCGAAGTTTGCCTGAGCGCGTCAGCTGATCCGGGCGGTCAGGCCGGTCGGACCGCCGGGGCGGCCGTGGCACATGCTTGTACTTCTTGCCCGACCCGCAGGGGCACTTGTCGTTGCGGCCGACGCCGGCGAACTCGTCCTCCTCCGCCGCGAGGGCGCCACGGACCTCGGTCTTGCCGTCCTCGCTGGGAGCGGTGTACGAGAGGTTCTGCGGCTGGCTCGGCCGCTCCAGGCCCTTGGCCCGGATCTGCGGGTGGATCTCGCCCGAGGGGACCGGCTGCCGCATCGGCTCGAGGACCTCCTCGACCTCCTCCTCGACCTCTCGTCCTCCTCGACCTGGACGTCGAGGTTGAACAGGAAGCCGACGGCCTCCTCCTTGATGCCCTCCATCATCGAGGCGAACATCTCGAAGCCCTCGCGCTGGTACTCGACGAGCGGGTCGCGCTGCGAGTAGGCCCGCAGGTAGATGCCCTCGCGCAGGTAGTCCATCTCGTAGAGGTGCTCGCGCCACTTGCGGTCGAGCACCGACAGCACGACGCGACGCTCGAGCTCGCGCATGACCGGCTCGCCGATCTGGCTCTCGCGGCGCTCGTAGGCCGCGTGGGCGTCCAGCTTGATCGTCTCGGTGAGCTGGTCGCGGTCCAGGGCGTCCCGGCCGCCGGCCTCCGCCTCGACCGCCTCGGGGTCGAGACCCACGGGGTAGATCTGGCGCAGCGCCGATCCACAGCTGCGTCGAGGTCCCACTCCTCGGCGAAGCCCTGGGTCGCCGCGGTGACGTAGCCGGCGACGGTGTCGTCGAGGAAGGTGCCGATCTGCTCCTCGAGGTCCTTGCCCTCGAGGACCTCACGACGCTCGCCGTAGATCACCTTGCGCTGCCGGTCCATCACGTCGTCGTACTTGAGGACGTTCTTGCGGGACTCGAAGTTCTGCGACTCCACCTGACCCTGCGCGTTGGCGATCGCGCTGGTGACCCGCTTGTTCTCGATCGGGACGTCGTCCGGGATCTTGAGCACCTGGAGCACCCGGTCGACCCAGTCGGACTTGAACAGCCGCATCAGCTCGTCCTGCAGCGACAGGTAGAACCGGGACTCGCCCGGGTCGCCCTGACGGCCGGAACGACCACGCAGCTGGTTGTCGATGCGGCGCGACTCGTGCCGCTCGGTGCCGACGACGTACAGGCCACCGAGCTCGCGGACCTCGTCGTGCTCCACGGCGACCTGGCCGCGGATCCGCTCGAGGGCGGCGGGCCACTCGGCTTCGTACTGCTCGGCGGTCTCGCCGGCGGGCTCGAGGCCGCTCTTGCGCAGCGCGGCGTCGGCGAGGAACTCGACCGAGCCACCGAGCATGATGTCGGTACCACGACCGGCCATGTTGGTGGCGACGGTGACCGCGCCCTTGTGACCGGCCATCGCGACGATCTTGGCCTCGTCGGCGTGCACCTTGGCGTTCAGGACGGTGTGCGGGATGCCGCGCTTCTTGAGCTTGCCGGAGAGGTGCTCGGACTTCTCGACGGAGACGGTGCCGACCAGGATCGGCTGGCCCTTCTCGTTCCGCTCGGCGATGTCCTCGACGACCGCGTCGTACTTCGCCTCCTCGGTGCGGTAGACGAGGTCGGCCTGGTCGATGCGCGCCATCGGCTTGTTCGTCGGGATCGGGACGACGCCGAGGTTGTAGATCTTGTCGAACTCGGAGGCCTCGGTCATGGCCGTACCGGTCATGCCGGAGAGCTTCTCGTAGAGGCGGAAGTAGTTCTGCAGCGTGACCGTCGCGAGCGTCTGGTACTCCTCGCGGACCTCCACGCCCTCCTTGGCCTCGATCGCCTGGTGCAGGCCGTCGTTGTAGCGGCGACCCGCCAGCATCCGGCCGGTGTGCTCGTCGACGATGAGCACCTCGCCGTTGATGACGACGTACTCCTTGTCGTTGCGGAAGAGCTCCTTGGCCTTGATCGAGTTGTGCATGAACGAGATCAGCGGCGTGTTGACCGAGTCGTAGAGGTTGTCGATGCCGAGGTGGTCCTCGACCTTGGTGATGCCGGGCTCGAGGACCGAGATGGTGCGCTTCTTCTCGTCGACCTCGTAGTCCTCGTCCTTCACCAGGCTCGCGCGCGATCTTGGCGAACTCGCCGTACCACTTGACCTCGTCCTGGGTCGGACCGCTGATGATGAGCGGGGTCCGCGCCTCGTCGATGAGGATCGAGTCGACCTCGTCGACGACGGCGAAGTGGTGGCCGCGCTGGACGCACTCCTCGATCGACCCGGCCATGTTGTCGCGCAGGTAGTCGAAGCCGAGCTCGTTGTTGGTGCCGTAGGTGATGTCGCAGTCGTAGGCCTCGCGGCGCTCGGCGGGACGCATCTCGGGCAGGATCACGCCGACGGTCAGACCGAGGAAGTGGTGGACGCGGCCCATCATCTCGGACTGGTACTTGGCCAGGTAGTCGTTGACGGTGACGACGTGGACGCCGTTGCCGGCGAGCGCGTTGAGGTACGACGGGAGCACGGCGACCAGCGTCTTGCCCTCACCGGTCTTCATCTCGGCGATGTTGCCCATGTGCAGCGCCGCACCGCCCATCACCTGGACGTCGAACGGACGCAGGCCGAGGACCCGGCGGGACGCCTCGCGGACGGTCGCGAACGCCTCCGGCATCAGGTCGTCGAGGTCCTCGCCGTTGGCGAGGCGCTCCGGAACTCGGCGGTCATGCCCTGGAGCTCGTCGTCGCTCATCGCGACGAAGTCGTCCTCGATGGCGTTGCACCGCGTTCGCGACCGCCTCGAGCTGGCGCAGGATCTTGCCTTCGCCGATGCGGAGGATCTTGTCGAGAATGGCAGGCACGTAGGTCCAACTTCCTGGTGGGTTCGCCATAAATGCATGAGCGGCGCCACTCTACCCAGCGGCCGAAGCACTCACGAACCCCCGGCGGCACATCCGACTATTCGCGTTCATTGGTATTGACGCGAATATCTCATTTGGTGTCAACTGACACTGCCATGAAAACGACACGCCGCTACACCATGACCGCGCGGGCCGAGGCCGTCGAGCAGACCCGGACCCGGATCCTCGAGGCCGCCATGTCCCTGGCCGAGACCCGGCCGGTCTCCGCGATCACGCTCGACGCCGTCGCCGCGGCCGCCGGGGTGAGCGTGCAGACGCTGCTGCGTCGGTTCGACAGCCGGGCCGGCCTCATCGACGCGGTCCGCCAGCACGGCCTCGCCGTCGTCGCGGAGGAGCGCCGGGCGCCGGTCGGCGACATCGACGCCGCCGTTCGCATCGTGCTCGGCCACTACGAGCTGCGCGGCGACGCCGTGCTGCTGATGCTGGCCGAGGAGCGTGAGGACGCCGTCACCCGCGAGGTGACCGACCGTGGCCGCGAGTTCCACCGCACGTGGGTGGAGGAGACGTTCGCGCCGTTCCTGCCCTCGCGGGCGCAGGCGCGCGAGGAACTGCTCGACCTGCTCGCCATCGCCACCGACGTCTACACCTGGAAACAGCTGCGCCGAGACCGCGGTCTCGATCTCGCCACCACCCAGCACCGCGTCAACACCCTCGTGCACGCGGTCCTGGCCCACTAGCAGGAGCCCTTGATGTCCTCGATCCTCTTCGTCACCTGGGACGGCGGCGGCAACGTCCCGCCCGCGGTCGCGCTCGCGCACGAGCTGGTCCGCCGTGGCCACACCGTCCGCTTCCTCGGCCACGCCACGCAGGAGGAGGCGCTCACCGGCCAGGGGTTCGCGTTCGTCCGGCCTCGGCACGCCCGCCGGTTCGAGGCACTGCACGACTACACGCCGCTCACCATGCTCGGCGTCTTCGCGGACACCGGCATCGGCCGTGACCTGCTCGACGCGGTCGCCGCCGAGCCGACCGACCTGGTGGTCGTCGACAGCCTGATGTTCGGCGCCCTGGACGCCGCCCGCCGGGCCGGGCTGCGCTACGTCGTGCTCGAGCACATGTACGCCGCGGCGTACCGCAGCGGCATGCTCGGCGGCCCGATGGGCCTGAATCTGCGGCTGCGCCGACTGGCGCCGAACCGGGCGCTCGAAGCCGCCGCGCTGCGGCTGCTGACGACGCTGCCCCAGCTCGACCCGGCCGAGGCGCCGAACCTGCGCCAGGTCGGGCCGGTGGTGTCGTGGGCGCCGCGGGTGGCGGCGACGCAGCCGACGGTGATCGTCAGCATGAGCACGTTCGGCTACCCCGGGATGACCCGGGTGCTGCAGAACCTCGTCGACGCCACCGCGGGCCTGGACGCGCGGGTGCTGGTCTCCACCGGCCCCGGGATCGACCCGGCCGACCTCCGCGTCCACGACCGGGCCGAGGTGCACCGGTGGCTGCCGCACGCCGAGGTGCTGCCCGGGGCGACGGTCCTGGTCACCCACGGCGGGCACGGCTCGGCGATGACCGGGCTCGCCCACGACCTCCCGCTGCTCGTCGTACCCCTGGACGGCAAGGCGGACCACAAGACCGTCGGCCGCAGCATCGTCGCCGCCGGTGCCGGTCGCGTCGTCTCCCGCTCGGCGGCGTCCGCCGAGATCGGGTCCGCGCTCGCGACGCTGCTCGCGGACGGGACCCACCGCACGGCCGCGGCCCGGCTCGGTGCCGCGATCCGGGCGACCGACGCGGTCGGCGACGGAGCCGCCGCGATCGAGGCGCTCAGCAACGGAGCAGCGGCGCCAGGTCGCCCCGCGGCTCGACCGTGATCGTCGCCAGGCCCAGCCAGTCGGCGAGCCGGCGCAGCTCGGCGGAGAGCTCCTCGGCGGTCTCCGGCGGGCGCGCCCGGCTCGGCGTACGCCCCCTTGACGACCAGGACCGGCCCGGCCTTGCGGTCGGCCTTGAGGTCGACCCGGGCGACGATCCGGTCGCCGAGCAGGAACGGCAGCACGTAGTAGCCGTGCACCCGCTTCGTCGGCGGGCACGTAGATCTCGATCCGGTAGTGGAAGTCGAACAGCGCCTCGGTGCGCGCCCGCTCCCACACGACCGGGTCGAACGGGCTGAGCAGCGCCCGGGCGTTGACCCGGCGCGGCAGCCGGGCGTCGCGGTGGAGGTACGCCGGGCGCTTCCAGCCCTCGACGGTCACCGGGATCAGCTCGCCCTCCTCGACCAGCTCGGCGACGGCGGTCGCCGTGTCGGCGACCGGCATCCGGTAGTAGTCGCGCAGGTCCTGGACGGTCGCGACGCCGTGGGAGCGCGCGGCGCGGCGGACCAGCTCGCGGGCGGCCTCCGCACGGGTCGGCATCGGCTGGGCGAGCACGTCCGCCGGGATCACCCGCTCGGGGAGGTCGTAGCGGATCTCGAACTGGCTGTTGCGGCCCGCGATCGCCACCTGACCGGACGTGTAGAGGTAGTCGAGCACGCGGCGGGTCTCGACCAGTTCCAGCCCCAGTTGTCCTTCGCCCGCGGCAGCCCGTCGTCGAGGTCGCGCGCGGTCGAGGCGCCGCGGTCGCGCAGCTCGGCGAGCAGGCTCTGCTCGAGCTCGTCGTCCGCCTGCGACGAAGCCCCACTTGCCGCGCTTGGCGCGGTAGTCGTCCATCCGGTGCTGCATGACCGGCCACAGCTCGACCGGCATGAACGCCTGGACGTGCGCCCAGTACTCGACGACCCGGCGCGGCTGCTGCTCGGCGGCGCGGCGCAGCAGGTCGACGTCGTACGGCGCCCATCCGGGAGTAGAGCGGCATGTAGTGGGCGCGCTGGAGCACGTTGACCGAGTCGACCTGCAGCACCCCGGTGCGCTCGAGGGTGCGCTGGAAGGTGCGCATCGTGGGCGCGGCGTGCGGCTTGTCGAGGAAGCCCTGGGCGGCGAGCGCGATCCGGCGCGCCTGGGCGACGCTCAGCGACTCCATGCGCGGGAGGCTAGTGGAGACCACCGACAGGCCCGTCAGGGCAGGTCGAGCAGCTTCTCCTTGACGGCGTACATCACGGCCTCCATCCGGGAGTGCAGCTGGAGCTTCTCGAGGATGTTGCGCACGTGGTTCTTCACCGTGTTCTCGCTGATGAAGAGCTCCTTGGCGATCTCGCGGTTGTTCATGCCCTTGGCGACCAGGCGGAGCACCTCGAGCTCGCGCTCGGTCAGCCGCAGGCCGGGGACGTGGTCGCGCTCGGGGCGCGACATCTGCTTGAACTCGTCGATCAGCTTGACCGCCATCGACGGGCTGATCAGCGACTGGCCGTCGGCGACGACGCGGACCGCCTGGGCGACCTCCTCGATCGAGGAGTCCTTGAGCAGGTAGCCGGCGGCGCCGCTCTTGACGGCCTCGTAGAGGTCGGCCTCCTCGTCGGAGACGGTGAGCATGATGATCTTGGTCGACGGGCACGGTCTCCTTGATCGCCAGGCAGGCCTCGATCCCGGAGCGCTTCGGCATCCGGATGTCGAGGAGCACGACGTCGGGCGCGGTGCTGGTCGGCGAGCGCGGTCCCCTCGATGCCGTCACCGGCCTCGCCGACCACCTCGATGCCCGGCTCGACGCCCAGCAGCATGGTCAGACCGCGACGGAACAGCTCCTGGTCGTCGACCACGAGCACTCGGATCGGCTCGCGCTCGGCGTCGGTCGTCGCTTCGGCCACGCAGGCATCATGGCACGAACGGGCCCCGAGTGGCGCACGCGCTGGGTGGTGTCACGACGGCGGGGGTGGCCCGTTCGGGCCACCCCCGCCGTCCGCGGCACGCTGTCGCGTGCGTGAGACGCGCTCAGGCGTCGCCCTCGAGGTCGAGCGAGATCACGCCGTAGTCGTAGCCGCGCCGGCGGTAGACGACCGACGGACGCTCGCTCTCCTTGTCGACGAACAGGTAGAAGTCGTGGCCGACCAGCTCCATCTCGTAGAGCGCCTGGTCGAGCGTCATCGGCGTCGGCCGGGTGGGTCTTCTCCCGGACCACGAGCGGACCGTCGCCGGTCACGTCGATCGGTCCGACCTGGCGCTCGATGGTCGTGACGTCGTCGTCGATCACGGTCGGTCGGTGCGTGGCTGCGCCGGCGAGCGCCTGACCGACCGAGACCGGGCTGTGCCGACCGTGGTGCACCCGCCGCCGGTCGGAGGCGCGGCGCATCTGCGCGGCCATCTTGTCGAGGGCCAGGTCGAGCGCGGCCATCTTGTCCGCGGCACACGCCTCGGCCCGGATCACGGGTCCCTTCGAGAGTGCGGTCAGCTGGAGGCGTACGGCGCGGTCGGCCTGGCGCGGGTTGCGCTCGTTCTCGACCTCGACGTTCACCCGGATGATCCGGTGGTCGTGCTTCTCGAGCCTGGTCAGCTTGTCCTCGACGTGACTGCGGAACCGATCAGACAGCTCGCAGTGACGACCCGTGACCACAACTTCCATGTGAACCTCCCGTTGCACAGTTGGTTTCTCGGTATTTCGGCGGTCAACTCCCGCGGACGCGCCTCCGCTGGGGCGCGTCCGAGAGAAGAGCGGAGTCCGTCCGGCCGACCTGGTCTTCGACCCCACAATCGCCTGCTGAGGCGTCTCGCAGCTTGACTGCCACTACTGACCTTCTCCCGACCGCCGTCGCATCTGACGACGGGGCCGAGGCAGGACTTACCACTAAGCCGCACCGTGATCGGCGTCCGCACCGGAATGCGGTGCGGAGCGCCTTACGTGGACCGTTTCGCCTGCGACTGGCATCGGCTTGCCGACCGGGCGCCCGGTAGGACCGGGGCGTCCCGACGACGCAACCACGGACCCGGACGGACTCCATGAACAGACGTTAGTCCGTCGCGTCGGAACGGACGAAAGGGTCGGCGGACCGCTCCGGTCGGGATCCGACGGCGTGTCGCGGCGACCGTCGCGACCCCGGCGACGCTCGAGGCCGACCGCCTCGAGCGCGCGCTGCGCCTCGCGGGTCGTCGCACCGGTGGTGAGCACGTCGTCGCAGACCACGACCCGGGCCCGGGGACGGCGCGCCGCCAGCCGCCGCAGCGGGCCGGCCGGGCAGCGCATCGAGCCGGCGAGGTTGGCGGCCCGCTCGGCGGCGCCGAGACCGGCCTGGTCGAGCGACGCCCCGCGCGGCTGCGCAGCAGCGGCGCGGGCGACCACGTCGTCGCCCGCCGGCGCGCAGCAGCCGGGCGGCGCCGCCGGTGAGCGCGGCCGGTCGGGTCGTGGCCGCGGCCGCGCGCGACGCCCGGGCGCGACGGCACCGGCACCAGCACGACCGGGCCCGGCGGCGGCCTCGGCGAGCGCCGCCGCGACCGACGTGGCCAGCAGGGTCGGCGAGCGGGCGGCGCAGCGCCGAGCAGCCGGTGCTCCTTGTGGCCGAGCACCAGCGCCCGGAGCGGTGCCGTCGTACTCCCCCGCCGCCCAGGGCGGCGCCAGGCCCGGCGGGACCGGGTCGGGCCAGGCCGGCCGCGCGCCGGCGCGGCAGCAGCGCCGGCGCAGGCCGGGCACAGCAGCCGGCCCGGGCGCGCGCAGCCGACGCAGGCGACCGCCGAGCAGCAGGTCGACGGCGCCGTCGAGCGAGCATGCCCGATGCCACCAGCACGCGCGCGGCTCGGCTCAACCCGGGTCGCGCCGGCTGTGGATCAGCCGACGTAGACGAGCGTCGTCGAGACCCGGGTCGATCGTCGATGCGCCTGCTGGGTCGGCGACGTCGACGAGGACGCCGCGTGGCCAACGCCGTACAGCGGCTCGTCGGTGTCGGGCGACCCGGCCAGCGAGCGCAGGTCGTCGGTCGATGGTGGCCGTCGCGGCGTCCGGTCCGGCCGGCGAGCCGTCGACCGACACCTGCGCGACCTCGGCCAGCGTCGGCGCCAGCGGGCTGAGCATCGCGACCCGCTCCGGCGAGCTCCAGGCGATGGCCCGGATCGGCAGGTCGCCGTCGCCGCCGGCGCCGATCCGCTCGCGCAGGTGTCGCGCCGACGACCCGGCCGGACGGCCGAGTGCTGGATCCGGCTGACCACGCAGCACGTCCCGGCCGGCGCGCCGCACGACCGCGACCAGGCGGGTGCCGTCGCGGGAGACCAGGAACGACCGGACCCGCGTCGCCGGTGATGCCCGGGCACCTCGCAGCGGCGTCGATCCGGTTGCCGTCCACGTAGGAGACCCGCGCGCCGGCCGCGGTCCGGTCGACCAGCCAGATCCGGTCGGCGAAGTCCCACGCGGGCCGCAGCAGGTCGCGTCGCGCCGGTCGACGACGGTGCGCACCCGGTTCGGTCGCCGGCGTCGCCGAGGTTGCCGACGAGGAGCGACGTACCGTCGGCGCCGACGCCGGCCACCGTGCCCGCGTCGAGGCTGACGCCGATCGACTGCGAGGCCGAGGTCGCGCGAGCCGAGCGGTCCGGCCGACCGGCCGAGAGCGCGGTCACGCTGCCCGGACACGACCAGGCCGTCGCGCAGCCCGAAGAGCAGCGGGCTGGCCTGGAAGCCGGCCGGGTCGTACTCGGCGCCGCCGTCGACCCGGTACGACGTGACCCCGCCCGGGCAGCGGCACCGGCTCGCCGCCGATCGAGACCCGGAGCGCTCTCGATCGCCGGGTCCTGGCGCAGCGTCCAGGCGAACTGGGCCATCATCAGCTCGGTCGTCTCGGGCGGTCAGCTGGCGCGTCGCCCTCGAGCGGGATCTCGGCGACGCCGTCGTCGGAGACGGTCACCCCGACCGCGACCTCGAGGCCCGGACGGGACGAAGCTCTGCACGACCCGGTCGCAGCTCCGTCGCCCGGGCCCATGAGCAGGGCCTGGGTCAGCGTCGATGGCGAGCTGCTCGCCGCGCGGCACGAAGACCGGCTCCGGGGCGAGGATGCTCGCGGTCGGGTCGAAGAAGTAGAGCGAGACCTGGCGGAAGCGCGGTCCCGAACCAGTCCTCGGGGACGATCAGCGCGTCCGGCGCCGCGTCGATGCGCCACTCGCCGTCCTCGCATCGCCATCGGGAAGGTCGATGGTGCGCTCGTCCGGCGGCAGCGCGCCCTGCCAGGCGCCGCGCTGGTCGAGGCGGTCGGCGCCGGTCAGCGTCACGGACACCCCGCCGCGCGGTCTCGCGCGGCACCGGCGGGTCGGCGTACGTGATGGTCTCGAGCTGCGGGTTCCAGGTCGCCGCGGCGTCCTGGGTGAGGAACTCCCGGGCGGTCCTGGTCTGGATCGGGGTCGCCTGCATCGCGTCGAGGAAGTGGTCGACGATCTCGGCGCGGGTCTCGCCCGCCTGCGGCGGCCGCGGGTCGATGAAGACGCCCGGGTCGGAGCCGACCTGGCCCTCGGACCGGGCTCTCCTCGACCGGTCCGTCGGTCGGGCACCCGGACGCAGCCGGCGCACCAGCACCAGACCGGCAGCGCGAGCAGCGGTGCGCGCAGCCGCCGCCTCACGAGACCGGCTCCGCGACGTCGGTCGGGCACGAGCGGCAGCGGGCTGTGCCGCAGCACGCCGCCGGCCCGGCGGGGCAGGGTGAGCCGGAACTGGGCGCCCTCGCCCGGGCGGCCCCAGGCCTGCAGCCAGCCGCCGTGCAGGTGGGTGTCCTCGAGCGCGATCGACAGCCCGAGGCCGGTGCCGCCGCTGGTGCGGGCCCGCGCCGGGTCGGCGCGCCAGAACCGGTTGAACACCATCGCGGACTCGCCCGGCGCCAGCCCGACGCCGTGGTCGCGGACGGCGATCGCCGCGGCGTGGTCGTCGCCGGCGACCTGGACCACGATGCCGGCGTCCGGCCGTCCGCGGCGGCGTGGTCGATGGCGTTGGTGACCAGGTTGCGCACGATCCGCTCGACCCGGCGTACGTCGGCCTCGGCCAGGCACGGCATGGTCGGGCGCCCGGACCACGACCTGCACGTTGCGCTGCTCGGCCAGCGGCCGGGTGGCGTCGACGATCCGGTGGGCGACGTCGACGAGGTTGACGTCGTCGAGCTCGAGCACCGCGGCGCCGGCGTCGAACCGGCTGATCTCGAGCAGGTCGGCGAGCAGCGTCTCGAACCGGTCGAGCTCGGTCTGGAGCAGCTCGGCGGCCCGCGCGGTGGCCGGGTCGAAGTCGGCGCGGGCGTCGTGCAGCACGTCGCCGGCCATCCGGACCGTCGTGAGCGGGGTCCGCAGCTCGTGCGAGACGTCGGAGACGAAGCGGCGCTGCACCCGGCTCAGCTCCTCGAGCTGGCGGATCTGGCGCTGCAGGTTGCTGGCCATCTGGTTGAACGACGTCGCCAGCCGGGCCAGGTCGTCCTCGCCCGGACACCTTCAGCCGCTCCTGGAGCTGGCCGGCCGCGAGCCGCTCGGCCACCCGGCGGGCCAGCCGGATCGGCGTGACCACCTGGCGGGTCACCAGCCAGGTCATCCCGGCGACCAGCACGAGCAGCAGGACCGCGGCGGTCAGCAGCGCCCGCGTGCACCAGCGCCAGCGTCTCCTCCTGCTCGTCGAGCGGGAAGAGGTAGTAGAGCGTGTAGGTCTCGGCGTCCGCCGGCAGCTGCACCTGCGAGCCGACCACGATCCCCGGCGTCTCGGTGGACGGTCCCGTCGGCGTCGGTCGTGCGGATCGTCGTGTAGGTCCACGCCGTCGACGACTCGTCGTCGAAGTGCTCCTCCAGCGACTCCGGCACGCTGCGGGTGTCCAGGCCGGGCGTGAAGTTCGCGCCGCCGTCGACGATCCGGCTGCCGGCCTCCGCCGGCCCGACCAGGACGACGGAGAAGCCGCGGGTGTCACCGCGCTGGATGATCGTCGCCGCCAGCGCCTGCTGCTGGGTCACGGCGTCGCTGTCGGTGCCGGGCGCCGAGCTCGAGCAGCTCCCGGGCCGCGGCGGTCTCGTCGTTCGCCTCCGCGACGACCGCGTCGACCCGGTGCTCGAGCAGCCCGTCGCGGGTCTGCTGGAGCAGGTACCAGCCGACGACGCTGATCACGGCCGCCGACAGCAGCACCGTGCTGGCCACGACCCGGGCCTGGATCGAGCGGCGCCAGAAGGTCAGCGCCCGGCGGGTCGGACTCCGGGAGCCTGCGGGAGTCGCCGCGGAGCGCAGGTGGAGCATCGGCCGCCCTACGCCGTTCCGGCCTTGTACCCCACGCCGCGGACCGTCACGACGATCTCGGGGTTCTCCGGGTCGTGCTCGACCTTGGAGCGCAGGCGCTGGACGTGCACGTTGACCAGCCGGGTGTCGGCGGCGTGCCGGTAGCCCCAGACCTGCTCGAGCAGCACCTCGCGGGTGAAGACCTGCCACGGCTTGCGCGCCAGGCAGACGAGCAGGTCGAACTCGAGCGGCGTCAGGCTGATCGGCTCGCCGGCGCGGGTGACCGCGTGGCCGGCGACGTCGATCGCCAGGTCGCCGATGGTCAGCGTCTCCTGGGCGGGCGCGTCGAAGCGGCGGATCCGCGCCCGGATCCGGGCGACCAGCTCCTTGGGCTTGAACGGCTTGACGACGTAGTCGTCGGCGCCGGACTCGAGGCCGACGACGACGTCGACGGTGTCGCCCTTGGCGGTCAGCATCACGATCGGGACGCCGGACTCGGCCCGGATCTCCTTGCAGACGTCGATGCCGTCCTTGCCGGGCAGCATCAGGTCGAGCAGCACCAGGTCGGGCCGGTAGTCGCGGAACTCGTCCATCGCCAGGTCGCCGCGAGCGCACATCCGGCTCTCGAAGCCCTCCTGGCGCAGGACGATCGTGAGCATCTCCGCGAGCGACGCGTCGTCGTCGACGACCAGGATCCGGCCCTTGCCGGCAGTCTCGATCGGGGGGCCGGATGGGGCGCCGGCGGGCTCGCTCATGTGATCCATAGTGCCAGCCCGCCGGTACCCACCGGCGCTGTCGTGCTCAGTACCGGTACTGCTCGGACTTGTACGGACCGGCGACGTCGACGCCGAGGTACGACGCCTGCTCGTCGGTCAGCTCGGTCAGCTTCACGCCGAGGGCGCCGAGGTGCAGCCGGGCGACCTCCTCGTCGAGGTGCTTGGGCAGCACGTAGACGCCGACCGGGTAGTCCTCGGGCTTCGTGAAGAGCTCGATCTGGGCGAGCACCTGGTTGGTGAACGAGTTCGACATCACGAACGACGGGTGGCCGGTCGCGTTGCCGAGGTTCATCAGCCGACCCTCGGAGAGCACGATGATCGCGTTGCCCGGCCGGGAAGGTCCACACGTCGACCTGCGGCTTGACGTTCTTGCGGACGACGCCGTCGAACGACTCGAGGCCGGCCATGTCGATCTCGTTGTCGAAGTGGCCGATGTTGCCGACGATCGCCTGGTGCTTCATCCGCGACATCTGGTCGACGGTGACGACGTTCTTGTTGCCGGTCGCGGTGATGATGATGTCGGCGACGTCGGCAGGACGTCGTCGAGGGTCGTGACCTGGTAGCCGTCCATCGCCGCCTGCAGCGCGCAGATCGGGTCGATCTCGGTGACGATGACGCGGGCGCCCTGGCCGCGCAGCGACTCGGCGCAGCCCTTGCCGACGTCGCCGTAGCCGCAGACGACCGCGACCTTGCCGCCGATGAGGACGTCGGTGGCGCGGTTGATGCCGTCGATGAGCGAGTGGCGGCAGCCGTACTTGTTGTCGAACTTGGACTTGGTGACCGAGTCGTTGACGTTGATGGCCGGGAAGAGCAGCGAGCCTTCCTTCATCATCTCGTAGAGACGGAGCACACCGGTGGTGGTCTCCTCGGTGACGCCCTTGATCTCGGCGGCGATCTTCGGGTCCAGCGGTCGGTGCTCTCGGCGAGCGACGGCGTTGCAGGACCTCGAAGACGATCTTCTGCTCGTGGCTGCTTGGCGGTCGCCGGGTCCGGCGCCGCGCCGGACTTCTCCGCCTCGACACCGAGGTGGACGAGCATGGTGGCGTCGCCACCGTCGTCGAGGATCATGTTCGGCGAACGTGCCGCCGGGCCATTGAGGATCTGCTGGGTGCACCACCAGTACTCCTCCAGCGTCTCGCCCTTCCAGGCGAAGACCGGGACACCCTGCGGGTTGTCGACGGTGCCGTTCGGGCCGACGGCGATGGCGGCGGCCGCGTGGTCCTGGGTGGAGAAGATGTTGCAGGACGCCCAGCGCACCTCGGCGCCGAGCGCGACCAGGGTCTCGATGAGCACGGCGGTCTGGATCGTCATGTGCAGCGAGCCCGCGATCCGGGCACCGGCGAGCGGCTTCGTCGGCGCCGTAGCGCTCGCGCATCGCCATCAGGCCGGGCATCTCGTGCTCGGCGAGCTGGATCTCGGTGCGGCCGAAGTCGGCCAGGCTGAGGTCGGCGACCTTGTAGTCCATGTCTGCTCCTGCGGGTCCGTGCGCGGGCGGGTTTCTGCGGAATCCGAGCGTAGAACTTGTCCCGCGCAACCGAAGAATCCTCGACGTGATCTGGGCCGCACGCACGGCGACCGTTCGGGCAGAACTGGACCCTTTGGGCCGTTGCAACCCCCAAAGGGTCCGGTTTCCCCGGCTCCCCGGTGAAACTGGCCCCCGCCCGGCTCAGTGCGCGGCGTGCGCCTTCTTGCGTGGGAACGGGACCAAGTGCATGACGACGACGAGCACGGCGCCGACGATCAGGCCGAAGACGGCGGAGCAGGCGGTGTTGGTGAGCCAGCCGAGGACGCTGCCGAGGGTGTGCGACGGCGTGCTCGACGTCGTGCTCGAGGTCGTGGACGAAGTCGTACGGCGCGTGCCAGCCGAGCTCGTCGAGGCCGTTGAGCACGATGTGCCCGCCGACCCAGAGCATCGCGACGATGCCGACGACCGAGATCACCGCGAGCAGCCGGGGCATCGCGGCGACCAGGCCGCGGCCGATCTTCTGCGCGAAGCTCGAGCGGCGCTCGGCCAGGTAGCAGGCCGACGTCGTCCATCTTCACGATCACGCCGACCACGCCGTACACGGCGATCGTGATGGCGATCGCGACGACGACGAGGATCGCGAGCCGGCTGAGGAACGGCTCGTCGGCGACCTCGTTCAGCGCGATCACCATGATCTCGGCGGACAGGATGAAGTCGGTGCGGATCGCGCCGGAGACCATCTCCTTCTCGGCGTCCTCGCCGGTCCCGGCGAGGGGTACGGCGTGGTCGTCGTGCCCGCGGATCCGGCCCCAGATCTTCTCGGCGCCCTCGTAGCAGAGGTAGCTGCCGCCGACCATCAGGATCGGGGTGAGCAGCCACGGCAGGAACTGGCTGAGCAGCAGCGCCGCGGGCAGGATGAACAGCAGCTTGTTGCGGATCGAGCCGATCGCGATCCGCCGGATCATCGGCAGCTCGCGGTCCGCGGCGACCCCGTGGACGTACTGCGGCGTCACCGCCGTGTCGTCGACGACGACGCCGGCGGCCTTCGTGGTGGCCCGGCCCGCCGCGGCACCGACGTCGTCGACGGAGGCAGCGGCCAGTCGAGCGAGCGCGGCAACGTCGTCGAGCAGCGCGAACAAGCCTCCGGCCATGCTCGAAGGCTAACGGTCCGCCGTCGGCGAACCTCCGGCGGCACCGTTATCTGGCCGTCATCACGTCCTCACGCCGGGCAGCCTCGACGCCGGCCTCGACCTCGGCCTGCACGTCCGGCTGGACCTGGTCCTTCGCCGCGGTCAGGTCGACGGCGCGCTTCACGTGCCGCTCGGCGTGGCCGATCGGGTCGACCAGGTCGGCGAGCCGCGACGACGACCGGCGCCCAGGCCAGCAGCAGCGTCACGAGCAGCGCGGCGACCGTGGTCACGCCCGAACGCGACGACCGCGTGCTCGTCGCCCAGCCCTCGTAGCCGGCGTACGACGCGCCCTTCACGACGAACCCGTGGAAGAGGTAGACCACCAGCGTCGCCGCGCCCATCCGGGTGAACCAGCCTCGGGTCCGCGGGACCAGCGCGAGGAACGCCGCGGCGCCGAGCGCGCCGATCGCGAGGACCAGCGCGCGGGTCAGCAGCGCGTTCAGGTCGTCGGCGTACCCCATCTCGTCGTAGCGGGAGCGGTAGTAGAGCCACTCGGTGCTCGCCCAGACGTCGGTCCAGGTGGCGAGGACCCACAGCGCGACGAGCACGCCGACCGCGGCCACCTGCGCGGGCCGGCGGCGGAGCAGCTCGAGCCGCTCCGGGGTCGCCTTGAGGCCCGAGCACGAAGAACGGCAGCAGGCCGAGGACCCGGGCCAGGTCGAGGGTGTCGCCGGCGTACAGCCCGGCGACCAGGCTGATCGCGACGGCGACCGCGACCCCGCCCCACATCGGCCGGAAGATCGGGGTGAGCAGCCGCCAGAAGAACAGGGCGGCGAGGTACCACATCGGCCAGTGCGGGTCGCTGGAACAGATCGTCGAGCGTCCTCCCCGCCGACGTAGACGCGGAACAGCGCGAGCGCGCACTCGAAGACAGGTACGGCACGACGACCGTCCGGAACAGCTGCCACATCCGGACCTTCGTGTACGCGAACTTCTGCGACAGGTAGCCGGTGACGAACACGAACGCCGGGACGTGCCAGGCGTAGAGGAAGTCGTAGAGGTGCTCGGTCAGGCCGGCGTCGGGCAGCAGGGTCCACGCGTGGCCCACGACCACCAGGGTGACCAGCGCCATCTTGGCGTTGTCGAGCCAGGGGTCCCGGGCAGACGTCACGGGTGTCGCGGTCTGGGTCGGCACCCCAGGCTCGTACCCGGTGTCAGCCGGAATTCAGTCCTCGACGAGCCCGATCCGGAGGTACTCGGCGGCGTAGGTCCCGCTCAGCAGCAGCGAGGCGTAGCGCGCGACCTCGGTGGCCGCGTCGGTCGTGACGGTCTCGACCCGCACGCCGCGGGCGGCCGCGGCCGCCTGGAGCCGGCCGCGCTGCTCGCGTACGACGTGCTCCTCGGCGCCGTCGTCGAGCACCAGCAGCATCGGCCGCCGCTCGGCGGCGCCGTCGGCGAACGGGTCGTCGAACACGTTCGCGCTGCCGGGCCGCCTCGATCACCGGCAGCAGGTGCTCGGCGTCGCCGGCGAGCGCGGTCCGGCCGCTGGCCCGGCGGATCGACTCGGCGACCCGGCGCGCGGCGCGGGCGGCGAGCACCGAGCCGCCCCAGACGACCGGGTTGGCGTCGGCGAGCGCGATGGCCAGCATCTTGGCCGGGTTGACCGCGAGGTCGCGGTGCGGCGAGCACGCGATCGCGACGTCGTCGAGGGCCTCGGCGACCTGCTCGGCGTCGGCCTGCGGGCCGAGCGAGACCCGGTCGAGGTACTCGAGCACGACGACCGCGGTCGCCAGCTGGTCGCGGGTGGTCGTCGGCAGGATCGTGCTCCAGCGACCGGCGGCGTGCTCGGCGACCATCGAGGTCGGCGGGCAGGCGACGACGACCTGGCAGCCGCGGCGTACCGCCTCGGCGACCGCCGAGGCGGTGCCGGCGTCGCCGCCGTCGGGCGCGAGCACGACGACGAGGTCGAGGCTGCCCGCCCAGCCGGGCAGCGCCGGCGCCGGGCCAGGCGACGAACGGCACCGGGCACCACGGCTCGAGCACCGCACGCAGCAGCCGGGAGTCGGGGCCGGCGGCGATCACGGCGCGCGGGCGGGCGAGCTCCTCGGCGCGGGCCACGGCCTCGGCGATCGCCTCCGCGGCGTCACCGGCCGCGCGGCGGACCCGGGCGCCGGACTCGGCGAGCGCGCGGAGCGCGCCGTCGCCTGCCTCGAGCACGGCCGCGTCGTCGAGTCGGGACTCGTCGAACCAGGTCACCATCGTCGCGCCTCAGGCCGGCTTGCGGGCCTCGTCGACGAGCAGCACCGGGATGTCGTCGCGGACCGGGTAGGCCAGCCCGCAGCCGCTGCAGACCAGCTCCTCGGCGACCAGGTCCAGCCCGGACCGGCAGGCCGGGCAGACGATGATCTCGAGCAGCGCGGGGTCGAGGTTCGGGGCGTTCATCGGTCTCTCCTGATCTCGGCGAGGACGCGGTCGCGCACGCCCGCCATGGTGGCTTCGTCGCGGCCCTCGGCGTTGAGCCGGAGCAGCGGTTCGGTGTTGGACGGCCGGACGTTGAAGGTCCAGTCGGCGTGGCTGACGGTGAGCCCGTCGAGGCGGTCGGTGCGTGACGCCGTCGGCGCCGGCGTACGCCGCCTCGAGCTCGGCGATCACGGCCTGCTGGTCGGCGACCGTCGGAGTTGATCTCGCCGCTGACGACGTAGCGCTCGTACTCGGCGAGCAGCGTCCGACAGCGAGCGCTCGGTCTCGGCGAGGGCGGCGAGCGTGTGCAGCGCGGCGAGCATCCCGGAGTCGGCGCGCCAGAAGTCGCGGAAGTAGAAGTGGCCGCTGTGCTCGCCGCCGAAGATCGCGCCGGTCTCGGCCATCGTCGCCTTGATGTAGGAGTGGCCGACCCGGGTGCGGACCGGGGTGCCGCCGAGCTCGGTGACGATCTCGGGCACCGCGCGGCTGGTGATCAGGTTGTGGATCACCGACGGCGCCCGGCTCCTTGGCCAGCTCGCGGGCGGCGATCAGCGCGGTCAGCGTGGACGGCGAGACGGCCCGGCCGCGCTCGTCGACGACGAAGCAGCGGTCGGCGTCGCCGTCGAAGGCGAGCCCGATGTCGGCGCCGACCTCGAGGACCTTGGCCTGCAGGTCGACGAGGTTCTCCGGCTCGATCGGGTTGGCCTCGTGGTTCGGGAAGGTGCCGTCGAGCTCGAAGTACATCGGCACCAGGTCGACCTGGTCGCCGAGCCGGCCGAAGACCGCGGGCGCGGTGTGGCCGGCCATCCCGTTGCCGGCGTCGACGACGACCTTGAGCCGGCGCCCGACGACCGGGGCGAGCGTGAGCAGGTGGGCGGCGTACGCCTCGAGCACGTCGTGCTCGGTGATCTCGCCGGTCGCGCGGCCGAGCGACGGGCCGGCCTCGACCAGGTCGCGGATGTCGGCGAGCCCGGTCTCCATGCCGATCGGCTGGGCCTCGGCGCGGCACATCTTGATGCCGTTGTACTCGGCCGGGTTGTGGCTCGCGGTGAACATCGCGCCGGGGTGACCGAGGTGGCCGGAGGCGAAGTAGAGCTGGTCGGTGGAGGCCAGCCCGATCAGGACGACGTCGGCGCCGGCGGCGCTCGCGCCCTCGGCGAACGCGCCGGCCATGCCGGGCGAGCTCGGCCGCATGTCGTGGCCGACGACCACGGTCGCCGCGCCGGTCACCCGCACGAACGCGCTGCCGGTGGCGCGGGCCAGGTTCTCGTCGATCTGGTCGGGCACGGTGCCGCGGACGTCGTACGCCTTGAAGACCGCGCGCAGGTTCGCCGGGTCGAGGGTGTCGGCCATGCCTGCGAGCCTAGTGGGACGCGTCAGCGGCTCGAGGTGGTCGAGCGTGCGCGGTCGAGCCGTCACGTCGGACGGTGAGCACGCGCAGGTGGCCGCGCCGGGTCGGTCTCGCGGCCGGTCTCCTCGGCCGGGCGCGATCCGCGCCGGCGGGGCCGGGCGGCGCGGCCTCGCGGACGGCGTCGGCGAGCGCGAGCAGGTCGTCGCCGGACGGGCCCTGGTCGGCGGTGTCGCTGCGCGAGCCGGAGCACCTCCCAGCCGCGGGGCGCCGAGAGCCGCTCGCTGTGCGCGTCGCACAGGTCGTAGGCGTGCGGCTCGGCGTAGGTCGCGAGCGGGCCCAGGACGGCGGTCTGGTCGGCGTACACGTAGGTCAGCGTGGTGACCGCGGCGCGGCTGCAGGCGGTACGCGAACAGCGGCGGGCAGGACTCACGCGGCAGACGGTACCCGCCGGACGACCCGGTCCCGATTAGGCTCGCGGCGTGGATGACACCAGGCCGTCGAGGGCCGGCCGCCGAAGCGCCGGCTCCGCGACCGGCGCGGCCGCGGGATGCGCGGCCCGGCGGTGCTCCCGGACGACCCCCGGGCAGCCGGAGCTGCGGACCGCGCGCGAGCGCTTCGACGACCTCGCGCTCGGCATCGTCACCGACATCGACGCCGCGCTGGCAGGACCGGCTCGGGCTCGTGGAGTACGCCGTCGAGGACACCCCGCAGATCCCCGACGACTGGACCGCGAGCACGGTCCCGCTGTCGTCGCTGGTGCGCGGCACCGGCGGCACGCCGACCCGGCTGGTGCTCTTCCGCCGGCCGATCGAGCAGCGCTGCGAGAACCGCACCGACCTCGAGGCGATGGTGCTCACCGTCGTCGTCGAGCAGGTCGCCGAGCTGCTCGGCATCGACGCCGAGCAGGTCGACCCGCGCTACGACAGCGACGGCTAGGGCGTCGTGCCCTTAGGGCAGCCCGGGCCGGACCGCCGGCACCAGGCCGTTGGTCGCCGCGACGGTCAGCGGCACGACCGCGGCGCCGTCGGGGCCGGCCATCACCACCGAGCCGGCGACCGAGGTCCGCTCGACGTTGACCGTGACGAGGACCGCGTCGGCCGGCAGCTTCACGGTGACCCCGAGGTCGGGCGAGATCTCGGCACGGGTCCGGTCGAGCTCCTCCCCGGACGCCGAGCGCGAGACGACGGTGACCACGCCCTGGCGGGTCGCCCTGGCCAGCTCCACGGTCTTGGCGACCCCGTCGCCACCGTCCTCGGGCAGCAGCACCGTCGCCGAGGCGTCGAGGACGTCGCCGGGTACGGCGTGGGAGAGGTCGCCCTCGACGTACGAGCGCACGGTGGCGGTGACCGGGCTGGTCGACTCGACGAGCAGGCCGGTCGCGCCGTCCTCGATCGCCGGGCCGAGCACGCTGGACAAGGCGATCCGCTGCACGCTGTTGGGCGCGACCCGGATCTCCGGCAGTCCCTCGGGGGCGAAGACCGACCGGTCGGTCACGATCCGCACGTCGGCGCGGACCTCGTCGTCGCTGCCGTTGGCGATCACCAGGGTGCGCCGGCCCGCACCGGGCGCGAGCCCCATCAGCAGGTTCGAGATCGCGGGCTCGGCCTGCGCCGGCAGCCAGTCCTGGGTCAGCTCGGCCGAGCCGATGCCGTCGAACCGGTCGAGCACGCGTGGCGCCGATCCGGCCGCGGACGGCCACGACCTCGGACCGCGAGCTCGTCGCGGCGCGGCACCACCGAGCCGAGGTCGAGCCGCACGCTGCGTGCCGCCCGGCACCGAGACGCCGCGCAGCTCGTCGGCGTCGACGACGCCCGGAGCGGCCGTAGACGGTGACGTCGGCGATCGCGGTGCCGGCGTCGGGGTTGACCAGCTCGAGCACCGAGGTGTGTCCGGCGCCGGACGCCGACCCCGGTGAACCAGGCGACGGCGCTCGGGCGCCGGGCAGCTCGCCGACGGCCGGCTCGGCGCCGCCGAACCGGGCGGCGACCAGACCGGGCGCGGCGTCGTCCTCGCCGATGACGGCGAGCGCGTCGGGCCGCTCGGGCACGACGGTCACCTGGCCCGAGACGAGGTCGGCCGGCACCTGCTGGTCGCCGAGCCCGACCTGCGACGCTGCCCTGGACGTCGTCGGCGGCGCTGGTCAGCGCGACCTCGGGCGCGCCCTCGAGCGCGGTCGGGCACACCAGCGTGGCCTGGGTGAGCGCGGTGCGGGTCGGCGGCTCGACCGGGTCGGTCGCCGGGCTCGGGTCGCACCAGCGCCAGGGCGCCGAGGCCGAGCAGCGGCAGGAGCACGGCGAGCACCAGGGTGAAGTCGAGGCGTCGGCGCGCGGGCGCGGGCGGACCGGCGGCCCGGTGCGGGGGGTGCGCTGTGGCTCATGACGACCGCCTCCGGCTCGTGGTCGGGAGGCAGAGCACGGCGACGACGAGGATCCCGAGCCCGGACAGCACCAGCAGGGCGATCCGCAGCCACGAGGTCGGGCCCTCGAGGCTCGAGCCGTCGAGCGGCCGGTCGACCTGCCACGCGCGGGTCGTGCGCTCGGCGGCGCTCGCCTGGACCAGCCCGGTCGCGGCGTCCAGCACCGCGGCGACGTCGCCGTCGGCGGGCGACGGCAGCACGACGTACTCGATGCCGCTCTGCCCGAGCCGGTCGACCACGTCGGGCGTCGGCCGGGAGACGAGCTCGCGCACCACGGCGGTGAAGTCCTCGTCCTCGGCGGTGAGCGCCGAGGATCTCGTCCTCGCCGAGGGTGACGCCGTCACCGCGACGGACCGTGTAGGTCAGGCCGTCCTCGACGCTGCCGCGGACGACGAGGATGCCGTGCTCGGGCCCCTGCTTCGGAGCTCTCGACCATGTAGACGGGGATGTCGGTGTCGATGCCCTCGGCGACGGTGTTCTCGGCGGGGCCGAGCCACCACACCAGGCCACCGACCGGGACCGCGACGGCGGCCAGCGCGACCACGACCGCGACGACCCGCCGCCACGGACCGGAGGTCGTGCACCAGGGCGATCGCGCCGATCGTGGCGGCGACGATGAAGCGCGCCCTGCAGCACGACGACCAGCGCCGCGAGCCCGGCGCTGACGGTCGTGGCCGCGAGCGCGAGCGACACGGTGCCCGAGCACGGCGGCCAGCAGCGCCGCGACCAGGGCGACGACCCAGCACACCAGGACCGGGATCCGGGTCGCCCGCGGCACCAGCGCGAGCAGCGCCAGCACGGCCAGGATCGCGCCGAGCCACCACGGGGCACCGAGGTCGGCCAGCCGCCCGGTCGCGAGGTCGACGCCGTCGGCGATCGGGGCGGGCAGCCGGCCGACGTCGAGCAGGAAGCCCTCGGCGGCGCCGCGCTGGATCGCCGGGATCCACCACGGCGCCAGCAGCGCGGGCACCACGGCCAGGGCGGTCGCCGGCGGACCCCAGACCGAGCGGTCGCGGACCGCGCCGCGGACGATCAGGAAGGCGGCGGCGACGCACGACCAGGCCGAGCAGCGCGGCGAACAGCCACAGCACCGGGGCGAACGCCGACGCGAGGGCGAGCAGCAGCCCGGTGCGCCAGGCCGCCCGCCAGCGCCGGTCGGCGTCGGGCTCGGCGAAGCCGAGCGCGGCGTGCGCCAGCCACGGCAGCGTCGCGGCCACCACGACCGCGCCGAACCGGCCGTCGCTCCACGCGCCGCTCACCACCGGCACGAGCGCCCAGGTGGTCGCGCCCCAGAGCAGCGCGCGTGCGCGGCGCACCGGTCGGCGTCACCAGCCGGCCGACGACCCGCAGGAAGCGCCAGGCTCCCCAGAGCCCGAGCGGCACCGCGAGCAGCATCACCGCCGACACCGCGGCCGACGGGCTGCCGCCGAGGACGGTCGCGAGCAGCGCCATCGGGAGGACGTACGGCGGGGCCGGGACGGCCGTACCGGTGCCGAGCGGGTGCCAGGTCTCGACCTGGAGCCGCCACCAGTCGCCGACCGCGGCCGGTGCCGGGGACAGGCCGCCGCCGGCGAGCGAGTCGAAGGCGTCGCGGGCGCCGACCAGGGCGACCACGACGAACACGGCGAGCGTGAGCGCGACCGGGTTGGTCAGGAACCGGGCGACCAGCCCGGTGTCCTCGATGAGCTCGTCCTCCTCCGAGCGCGGCCGGGCGACCGTGCTCGCCGGCGCATGCTCGGCGGCCGCGGCCCGGCGCCGCTCGGCGACGTCCTGGGCCTGGTTGGTGGCCGCGGCGGCCAGGTCGCCGAGGAAGTCCAGCCCGTGCCGGTAGGGCACCCACCACGGCGACAGCAGGGACCGGGCGTGCTCCTCGGCGGGGCGCTGCTCGCGCCGGGCCCGCCGGGCGGCCCGGACCTGGCCGGGGTGCGCGTAGAGCGACAGCAGCGCGGCGAGGTCGTCGAGCGCCTCGCCCGACCGAGCGGACGAGGAGGAAGCCGAGCATCCGCAGCAGGGTGCCGAACGCCAGCCGCACCACCAGCCAGGGCAGCGCCCGGCCGCGGGCGTTGGCCAGCAGCGTGTAGAGCGCGGCCCGGCGTTCCTGGTAGTGGGTGTGCCGGCCGGTCAGCGGCGTACGGCGGACGCCGCGGTGCGCCGCCTCGGCGTGGAAGACGACCGCGTCCGGCACGATCAGGGTGCGGTGGCCGGCGGCGGCCGCGCGCCAGCCGAAGTCGATGTCGTTGCCGAAGATCGGCAGCTGGGCGTCGAAGCCGCCGAGCTCCTCGAGCACCGAGCGGCGCACCAGCATGCCGGCGGTGTTGACCGCGAGCACCTCGCGGACCTCGTCGTGCTGGCCCTGGTCGTACTCGCCGCGCTCCAGCCCGGTCTCGCGGCGACCGGTGCCGGAGATGGTGACGCCGAGCTCGAGCAGCCGGCGCAGCGAGGGCCACTCGCGCAGCTTCGGGCCGAGGATGTCGGCGTCGGGGTCGGCGGCGGCGGCCGCGAGCAGCGCCGCGAGCGCGCCCGGGTCGGGGTTGGCGTCGTCGTGCAGGATCCAGACCCACTCGCTGGTGGAGCCCTGCAGGCGCAGCCGCTCGAGACCGAGCTGGACCGCGGCCGGGAACGACGTGGACGCCGGGCACCCGGAGCACGTCGCCGAAGGCCAGCGCTCGAGGAGGTCGGCGCTGTCGTCCTTGCTGCCGGTGTCGACGGCGACGACCGCGTCGACCGGGGTGCGCTGGGCGCGGAGGCCGTCGATGACGGCGGGGAGCCAGCGCGCGCCGTCATGACTGACGAGCAGAGCCGACACCGAGGAAACCACGCCCGAACCCTAACGGCCGAGGGGTGGCGGCCCGACTCGGCGGCGCCGTCTCGATAGCCGGTGGACGCCCGTCGCGCGGCTGCCGACCTGGCTGCTGCGTCGAGCTGCTGAGCAGCTCAGACGGCGCGCTTCTTGAGCTTGCGGCGCTCTCTCTCGGAGAGACCACCCCAGATGCCGAAACGCTCGTCGTTCATGAGTGCGGACTCGAGACAGTCGTCTCGCACCTCGCAGGTGAGGCAGACCTTCTTGGCCTCCCTCGTGGACCCTCCCTTTTCGGGGAAGAACGCCTCGGGGTCGGTCTGTGCGCACAGCGCACGGTCCTGCCAACCCGCTTCCTCGGCGTCCCCGTCGAGGAGAAAGAGTTCTCTCACGGCACTCGCCCTTTCGACCCGGTACTGCTCCCACATCCTCGAACCCACGCGGTCGGGCCTAGCGGATCAGACCCGGATCACCACGAAGGACTCGCGAACGACACTGTGGGAATTACATGCCTGTCGTACCCCGAAAGTCAACCCCGGATCTGCTATGAGAAGTGACCGCCCGCCATCCCAGCCCCCTCATCCCCCTCATCGGCAGGGAGGGGCGGTACGGCAAGGTATTCGCATGCACAACATCACGGTGCTCTCGGGGGGGATGGGCGGCGCCCGGTTCCTCCAGGGCCTCCTGCACGCCATCGCGCACGGCCGGCTGCCCGGCGTCGCGGCCGACGCGGCGGTCACTGTCGTCGCCAACACCGCCGACGACCTGTGGATCCACGGGCTCAAGGTGTGCCCCGACCTCGACACCGTGATGTACACGCTCGGCGACGGCATCGACCCCGACCGCGGCTGGGGCCGCCGCGACGAGACCTGGAGCGTCAAGGAGGAGCTGGCGACGTACGGCGTCGAGCCGACCTGGTTCGGACTCGGCGACCGCGACATCGCGACCCACCTGGTCCGCACCCAGATGCTGGACGCCGGCTACCCGCTCTCGGAGGTGACCGCGGCGCTCTGCAAGCGCTGGCTCTCTCCTGTCTTCGGGGGAAGCGTCACGCCTGCTGCCGATGACCGACGACCGGGTCGAGACGCACGTCGCGATCACCGACCCCGAGGCGCCGAGCGGCCGGCGGGTCGTGCACTTCCAGGAGTACTGGGTGCGGCTGCGCGCCGAGGTGCCGGCCGAGACCGTGGTCGTGGTCGGCCTCGACGACGCGAACCCCGGGCCCGGCGTCATCGACGCGATCACCGACGCCGACCTGGTGCTGCTGCCGCCGTCCAACCCGGTCGTGTCGGTCGGCACCATCCTCGGCGTCCCCCGGGTGCGCGAGGCGCTGGCCGCGACCCGGGCACCGGTCGTCGGCCTCTCCCCCATCGTCGGCGGCACCCACGTGCGCGGCATGGCCGAGCAGATGCTCACCTCGATCGGCGTCGAGGTCAGCGCGGCCGGCGTCGGCCTGCACTACGGCGCCCGCTCGAACGGCGGGGTCCTCGACGGCTGGCTGGTCGACACCGTCGACGCCGCGGCCGTGGACCGGGTCACCGCGGCCGGGATCAGCTGCCGCGCCGTACCGCTGATGATGACCGACGTCGACGCCACCGCCGCGATGGCCGCGGCCGCCGTGGAGCTGGTCGCCGGATGACCCCGGACGAGCCGGATCGAGGTGATCGCGCCCGACGGCGCGCCGGAGGTCCGCGCGGGCGACGACCTGGTCGAGATGCTGATGCCGCTGGTCGACCTCGCCGACGGCGACGTCGTCGTGGTGACCAGCAAGGTCGTGAGCAAGGCCGAGGGCCGGGTGCGCCGCGGCACCCGCGAGGAGGCGCTGCCCGGCGAGACCGTCCGCGTCGTCGCCCGGCGCGGCGAGACCGCGATCGTGCGGACCCGGCACGGCCTGACCCTCGCCGCGGCCGGGATCGACGGCTCGAACGTCGAGGCCGGCTCCGTCGTGCTGCTGCCCGAGGACCCCGACGCGTCGGCGCGGGGCATCCGCGAGCGGGCTGCGCTACCGCACCGGCCACAACGTCGCCGTCGTCGTCACCGACACCGCCGGCCGGGCCTGGCGCGAGGGCCAGACCGACATCGCGATCGGCGCCGCCGGACTGCTGGTCGCCGAGAGCTACGCCGGGCGCACCGACGGGTACGGCAACGAGCTCGAGGTCACCGCCCCGGCCGTCGCCGACGAGATCGCCGGCGCCGCCGAGCTGGCCCAGGGCAAGCTCGGCGGCCGCCCGTTCGCTGTCGTCCGCGGCCGCGCCGACCTGGTGCTGCCCGCCGGGCGAGGACGGTCCGGGCGCCGCGAGCGCTGGTGCGCGCCGACGGCGCCGACCTGTTCGGGTACGGCGCCCGCGAGGCGGTCGTGCGGGCGCTCCGGGGCGATCCCGCGGACCGGCTCCCGTTCGGCGCGCCGCGCCAGCCCGACCGAGCTCGCCGCGGCGATCACGACCGCGCTGGGCCTGATCCCGTCACGCTCCGGACCGGACGGCTCCGAGCTGCTCGTTGACGCTCCCGAAGAGCCTGGCCCGACCGCTCGCCGTCGCTGGCCTTCGCGCACGGCTGGGACGTCTTCGCGACGGATTCGACCAGTGATGTCCGACTTCGTAGCGGCCCGCCCGTAGACTCTGCCGTCGTCGTCCCGAAGCAAGGAAAGCCGAGCCGTGGCCAAGACCCCGAAGTCCGCTAAGTCCGACCGCCAGGCGGTCATCGACCAGATGCGCAAGCAGCAGAAGAGCGCCGAGCGCAAGCGCGGCTACGCGATCGTCGGCGTCTGCGTGCTCGTCGGCGTCCTGATGATCGGCGCCGCCGCCTACAAGCCGATCACGGACTGGTGGGAGGGCCGCGAGATCGACAAGCTCGCGCTCAGCGACATCGGCGCCCCCGCCGCGGACGTCTGCCAGGACATCACCACCAAGAAGGCCGACGGCAACCAGAACCACGTGCCGACCGGCACCCCGGTCGAGTACGCCGACGCGCCGCCGGCGTTCGGCGCGCACTGGAACGAGGCCGGCGTCGCGCCCGCGCCGTTCGAGCGCAAGTTCTACACCGAGGACGACCGCCCCGAGCTGGAGTCGCTGGTCCACAACCTCGAGCACGGCTACACGATCCTCTGGTACGACGAGACCATCGCCGACGACGACGACGCGGTGACCGAGCTCCGGGGCATCGCGGAGAAGTTCTCCGACAGCGACGACCAGCGCGACAAGTTCATCGCCGTGCCGTGGACCTCCGAGGACGGCGACGCGTTCCCCGACGGCCAGCACATCGCGTTCACGCACTGGTCGGCCGGCGGCGAGGGCGAGACCGACGCGAAGAAGCAGATGGGCGCGTTCCAGTACTGCTCCGAGGTCAGCGGCGAGGCGCTCGCCGACTTCATGGAGGAGTACCCCTACTTCGACTCCCCGGAGCCGAACGCTATGTGAGTGCCCGTCGCCCGGGCTTGCCCGGGCGACCAGGCGCCAGGTGAGAGCGTCGGCCGACCGCGCGTCAACGGTGTGCGACGCGTCTCGAAACCCAGTCGTCCTAGGTCAGGTCCGCCCGCCGCTTCCTTCAGCTCGGCCACGATCTGCTTGACGTCCTGCGCGCGTGCGCGGGTGGTGACGAGCAGCGCGTCCGGGGTGTCGACGACGACCACGTCGTCGAGCCCGATCACGGCGACCACGCGCCCGGACGCCGGCACCACCAGCCCGGTGGCGTCGACGGCCAGCACGGCGCCGGCGTCACCGAGCACGCGTCGGGACGTCGGCGCCCAGCAGCGCGGCCAGCGCAGTCGAAGTCGCCGATGTCCTCCCAGTGGAACGACGACGGCACGCACGCCACCCGGCCGGCGGCGGCCGCCGGCTCGGCGATCGCGTGGTCGAGGGCGATCTTCGGCAGCCCCGGCCACAGCTCGTCGAGCCGCGTCGGGGTCGGCGGCGATCGCGCGCAGCGCGGCCGCGAACTCGGGGTGCCACTGGCCGAGCAGGTCGAGCAGCACCGTCGGCCGGACCACGAACATGCCGGCGTTCCACCGGTAGCGGCCGGTCGCGACGTACTCGGTGGCGGTCGCCACCGACGGCTTCTCGACGAACTCGCGCACGGTCGTCGCGCCGGCGTGGCCGGGCAGCTCGTCGCCGAGGTGGACGTAGCCGAACGCCGAGGACGGGAACGTCGGCTCGATACCGAGCGTGACCAGCCAGTCGTCGCGGGCGACCTGCGACCGCGAGCCGCACCGCCTCGCCGAACACCTCGGGGTCGGGGATCACGTGGTCGGCGGCGAACGAGCCCATCACGGCGTCGGGGTCCTGCGCTCGAGGATCGCGGCCGCGAGCCCGATGGCGGCCATCGAGTCCCGGGGCGACGGCTCGGCGAGGACCGCGTCCGGGTCGACCTCGGGCAGCTGCTCGAGGACGGCCGGCGCGGTGCGCGCCGGCCGGTGACCACGACGAACCGGTCCTCGACGAGCGGCGCGAGCCGGTCGAGGGTGCCCTGCAGCAGGGTGCGGCCGCTCGCCGGTCAGGTCGTGGAGGAACTTCGGGGACGAGGAGCGGGACAGCGGCCAGAGCCGGGTGCCAGCCCCGCCGGCCGGGATCACGGCCCAGAAGTGGTCGATCGAGGACATGCTGGGAGCCTAGGGCGGTGCAGACGTTCTCCGACGTCCTGACTCGCCAGCTGCGCGCCGACTCCGGCCGGCCGCTGGTCACGTTCTACGACGACGCGACCGGCGAGCGGGTCGAGCTGTCGGTGACGACGTACGCCAACTGGGTGGCGAAGGCGGCGTCAGCCTGCTCGCCGACGAGCACGATCTCGAGCGCGGCCAGCGGCTCTGCGTCGACCTGCCGACGCACTGGCTCGGCCCGGTCTTCCTCGGCGCCGCGTGGACGGTCGGCCTGGTGGTGACCGGACCCGACGACGCTGACCCGGACGCCGTCGTGTGCGGCCCGGACGGGCTGCGAGCGATGGGCCGACCTGGCCGACGACGTCCCGGTGCTGGCCTGCTCGCTGCTGCCGCTGGGCGTGCGCTTCGCCGAGCCGCTGCCGGCCGGCGTCCACGACGTCGGCGTCGAGGTCTGGTCGCAGCCGGACGCGTTCACGGCGTGGGACCCGCCGGGCGCCGACGACCTGGCCCTGCCGGCCGTGACCCAGGGCGAGATGTGGAGAGCGGCCGCCGTCGGGAGCCTCATCACCGACGGCGGCCGCCTTCTCACGGAGGCGAACCCGGCTTCCCCACCAGGTATCGCCACCTTCACCGAGCCGCTGCTTCGCGGCGGCTCGCTGGTCCTGGTCGCCCACGCCGAACCGGGACGTCTCGAGGCGACGTCCGCCGCTGAGCGCGCCACGGCCCGCTTCCCTTGATCGCGGGTCGACCAGCCAGTCCTAGGGTCCCTCAGCCCACCAGGTCGTAGATCCGCATCCCTTCGGCCAGGAACCGCCGCGGCTGGAAGCCGGTCGCGGTCCCCTGGAGCAGGCAGAGGTCGCCGGTGGCCTTCTCCCGGACGATCACGTCCGCGTGGCCGGTGAGGGTCGCGTCGCTGACGCCGATCACCCAGTCGTACGGCGCGAGGTCGCACGCCGAGCGCCCTTGGGCCGGTCAGCCCGCCGGGGCCGTTGCCCGGGAACAGGGTGAGCTTGGCGCCGTTGCGGAACAGCGAGTCCGGGGCGCCGTCGCCGTCCCAGCGGCCCGACCGCGATCTGGCGGCCCGCCTCGATCCGGCCGTGCGCGACGTAGCTGGCCGCCAGGCCGTCGAGGCCGCTGCCCGGGTAGATCCGGATCGCGCCGCCGGCCGGCTGCCCCATCAGGTCCGGGTAGCCGTCGCCGGTCATGTCACCGACCGCGGCCAGCAGCCCGACCTCGCCGAAGCCCGTCGGCGAGCTTGTCGGTGGTCCGCGAACTGGCCGGTGCCGTCGCCGCGGCGGAGCACGAGCATGCCGGTCTTCTTGCTCCGGTTGATCAGGTCGCCGAAGCCGTCGCGGTCCCAGTCGCCGGCGTTGAGCACGAGGTTGGCGTTGGAGAGGTCGACGCCGGTGGCGATCGGCCGCGCCGGTCTCGAACGTGCCGCGGTTGGGGAACACCACGATCCGCTCGCCGCTGCCGAGCCACCAGGTCGGGGGTGTCGTCGCCGAGGACGCTGGGCCGCGCCGAGCAGGCCGCCGACGGCCTTGAGCCGGGTCACCGGGCCGAGCGGGTGGCCGTAGCTGCCGTCGCCGTTCGCCGGGAGGACGAAGCCGTACTTCGACTGCGGCGTCGCGGACGAACAGGTCGGCGTGGCCGTCGCCGGTTGAAGTCGCCGACGCCGGTGATCGCGGCGTACCGCTTCCAGTCGCCGGGCACCTGCGACCCGGTCGCCGAAGCCGCCGCGCCCGGTGCCCGGGTGCAGCCAGAGCGCGCCGGTCGCGTCCCGGGCCAGCAGGTCGGCCTTGCCGTCGCCGTTCACGTCGCCGGACGCCGACCAGCATCGTGTAGTCGCCCCAGTCGTGCTGAGCCGGCTGGTGCGGAAGCCGCCGTCGCCGCGGCCGAGGTAGGCGTCCAGCCGGCCGGTCGCGGTCCAGCGCGCGACCAGGTCGTTGCGGCCGTCGCCGTTGAGGTCGCCGACCGCGGTGATCAGGTCGTGCCCGGCGAACGCGTCGGTCTCCTTGATGCCGGCGCCGAACGTGCCGTCGCTCTTGCCGGGGCGGACCGTCGCCGCACCGCCGGCCGCGCGGACCACGAGGTCGCCGACGCCGTCGCCGGTCAGGTCCGGGGAGGCGACCGGCGGCGACGCCGGAGTCGAGACCGGTCAGCGCGGCCACGCCGGGGCCGAAGGCGGTCAGGCCGCCGGTCGGGATGATGAAGCCCTTGCCGTCGCTGGCGCGGCGGACCACGAGGTCGGGGTGCGGCGATCCGGCCAGGTTGGACTCGAGCTCCCGGCCGTCCCAGCCGCGCTGCGCCTCGGCGGCCAGGGCGCGGATCTGCGGGATCTTGGCGTAGAGGTACTTGCCCGGACAGGCGGTGGCCGCGGCGTCGCGGTGGCCGTTGATCGCCTGGAAGTCCTTCGAGCCGACCCGCTGGCTGGCTCGACGACGCGTCGACGCCGTGCAGCGAGAGCTTCCAGGCGAACAGCGCGCCGTAGGCCTGGACCATCGCGCTGAGACGGCTGCGCGATGCTCGAAGTTGCCGATCGCCGACATCGCGAACGAGTAGTCGTTGTAGTTGAGGGTGTGGGCGCCGACGACCGGGCGGTCGACGCCGCCGTACCGGCCCTCCCAGATCCGGCCGAACCGGTCGACGAGGAAGTTGTAGCCGATGTCGGACCAGCCGCGGGACTGCGTGTGGTACGCGTAGATGCTGCGCAGGATGCCCGGCACCTCGGCGCGCGTGTAGTTGTTGGCGTTGACCGTGTGGTGGACGAAGCCGGCGTGCACCTCGAAGTAGTGCAGCGAGCTCTTCGTCGCGCATCCTCTCGTCGGCACCCCACTGGGCGCGCGAGTAGATCTGCGGCTTGGGCGTGTACGTCGCCGCCTGGAGCTCGATCGTCGTCCTCGGCGTCGGGGTCGGTCGCCCGGGTCGGTCGTCGGTGCTCCGGGTCGGCGGTCGTCGCCGCTCGTCGCCGTCCATCGTCGGTGGTGTCGAGCGCGGGCCGCTCGACGGCGGTCTGCGTCCGCCGTGCCCGGGTCGATGACCGCGAGCTTCATGTCGGCCGGCAGCTCGCCGGTCGCCGTCCGGCCGGACCTGGACCTCGTCGACGTCGCCGACCAGCAGCGGCGTCGGTGCCGGGGCGCGCGTGCCGCGCCTCCTCGCTGTCCGGGTCGGGGCCGTGCTCGTCGTGGTACTCGAGCTCGCATCCAGTCGGACCACGTGTCACCGGTGCGGGTGCGGACCTGCACCGCGATGCTCGTCGCTCGGGGACGTCGATCGCCGTGCTCCCAGGTGACGCCGACCGCGCCGTACCCGGCGACCGCCTGCGGCGAGGCTGGTGAGCGCGTCGTCGGCCGGCAGCGCGCCGACCTTGCCGCGTGCGTTGGTGGTCGTGCCGCCGATGACGGCGAGCCGCTCGCTGCTCTGGGACGAGCCGGACGCCGCGGTCAGCGCGAACTCGCGGACCGTCGGGTCCACGACCTCGGTCGGCACCTTCGAGGGCTGCCGGGCGGCGCGGGTGTAGGCGGCGAGGTCGCCCTGGATGGTCGTCGTGGCGGCGCCGCCGGGGGTCTCCCGGACGACGTCGAGGCTGACGACGCTCGCCGCGGGGGCGAGCGCGGCGAGGACGACACCGAGGGCCAGCAGCTGCTGGCAGCCGGTGACGAAACTGGTCCTGCTGGGGGGCATTTGAGGTTCTCCATGTGCGGGGGAAGTTCACACGAGAACGCAACTTTCACATGCGTCACAGCAGTCACGGAAGAGTTCGTGAGTAACTACAAGAGTGTAATTTCCACTCGACACGCCGATGATTCCGAGATTTGTCAAGAAACTTCAGGCGTGTAATTTCTGCTGCCCCAGCCTGAGCCTGCGAAGGCTGGGACCCAGCAGCGAGGTCGAGTAGCGGCGCGAGCGAGGGACGAGTTCGCGATCCGTGTATCGAGACCAGGTGAGCCGTGTCCGCGCACCATCAGCCGCTGCGGCAGCTCAGATGTCCGCGCCGAGCTCTTCGTCCTCGGCGTTCTCTTCCTCGTCCGTGCCGGCGTCGTACTTGACGAACTTGATGCCGTCGTCGACGTCGCCGTCGAAGACGAGCTTGCCCTGCTCGAGGACCAGCACCCGGTCGCACATCTGGCGGACCGAGCCGGCGGCGTGGCTGACGTAGAAGAGGGTGCGGCCGCCGTCGCGGATCTCCTGCATCTTCTGCAGGCACTTCTGCTTGAACGGCTTGTCCCCCACCGCGAGCACCTCGTCGGCGAGGAAGATGTCGGAGTCGACGTGGATCGCGACCGCGAAGCCCGAGCCGGGCGAACATGCCCGAGGAGTAGTGGCCGACCGGGGAGTCGAGGAACTTGCCGATGTCGGCGAAGTCCACGATGCGTCGAACTTGCGCTGGGTCTCGGCCTCGGTCATGCCGAGCACGGCGGCGTTGAGGAAGATGTTCTCGCGGCCGGTGAGCTGCGGGTGGAAGCCGGCGCCGGTCGCGATCAGGCCGGCGATCCGGCCGCGGGTGAGCACCGAGCCGCCGTCGGGGCGCATCACGCCGTTGATCAGCTTCAGCAGCGTGCTCTTGCCGGAGCCGTTGAGGCCCATCAGGCCGATCGACTCACCCTGCTCGACGGTGAAGGACACGTCGTCGAGGGCGTTGAAGGTGTCGCTGATCGTCGCGGCCGCTGCACCGCGGCCACCGCCATCTGCTTCAGGGTGCGGTGGTAGCGCAGCGTGAACGACTTCGTGACGTCCTCGACGACGATCGAGGTGCTGGGCGAGTACGTCATCAGAGCCGCTCCGGGATGCGGTTCTCGAACCGCGTGAAGATGAACTGCGCAAGCACCAGCATCAGCGCGGAGACGCCGAGCGCGAGGAAGCTGAACGCCCAGAGGCTGTCCGGGATGTTCGCCGCGTGGATCGGCCTCGGGATCGTCCGTGGTCCCGACCCAGAACGCCTGCTGCACGAGGAGTACGGCGTCGGCGATCGGGTTGAGCAGGTAGAACTGCGCGAACCAGCCGAACCGCGTCCTCGACCAGGGCGTACGGGTAGATCATCGGCACGCCGAAGCGCACGAAGTTGGTCAGGATCGACACGACGCTGCTGACGTCGCGGAGGAACACGTTGGCGACGCTGAACATCAGCGCGAGCGCCGTACCGAGCAGGGCGATGATCATCAGCGCCAGCAGGAACGCCGAGCATGTACGACCGGGTCCGGGGTCCACCCGGCGATCAGGCAGACGATCGTGAGGATCACGAGCTGCGGACCCATGTGGTAGAGCGAGACCAGCATCGAGGCGACCGGGAACATCTCCCGCGGCATCGCCATCTTCTGCACGAGCGCCTTGTTGCGCACGATCGAGCGGGTGCCGGCGTTGAACGTCTCGACGAAGAACTGGACCACGATCAGCCCGCAGAACACGTGGATCGCGAACTTCTCGACCCCGCCGCGGTTCATGATCACGCCGAAGACGAACCAGTAGATGAACAGCTGCGAGAGCGGGTTGATGTAGGACCACAGCAGCCCGAGGAACGAGCCCTGGTAGCGCGCGCTGATCTCGCGGCGGACCAGCATCCGGAGCAGGTAGCGGCGCCGGAAGACGTCGACCAGGCCGGCGTTGGGCGCGGGCGAAGCGAGCGGCGCGTCGACGACGTGCGCGTCGTCCCGGCCTCAGTCATCGCTGCCCATCCACGGCCGGAAGGTCTCCTCCCAGGCCTCGGGCGAGGTGATCTCCGGCAGCGCCGCGCGGTAGCGCTCCGCGAGGTCGTCCCACTCCGCGTAGATCCTCCGGTGGATCTCGGCGGTCCGCTTGATCTGGTCGCCGAACCGGTCGCGGTCGCGCCGGTAGAACGCCGCCGAGCGCTCTGGTCGGGCATCGAGACGATCGCCGAGTCGTAGCGGGCGATCCGGTACCACTTGGCGTCCTGGGCCATGATCTCGGCCTCCGGGTGGCTCTGCGCGACAGCGGCGCGCGGCTGGCGGAGCTGGCGCAGCGGCTGCAGGCAGCGCCTGCAGGGTCGGCCGCGCGCCCGGAGATCACCGGCGACGGCTCCTTGCCCTTGCGCGGCAGCTTGTGCCGCTTCACCTCGGGCAGGTCGCTCGGGTCGGTGATGTAGCTGGCGTCGTCGAAGCCCTTCACCATCGCGCGGATCTCCGGCAGCGTCGTCGGCAGCAGCTCGTGCAGCCCGCTCCGGCCCGGCCAGGACGTCCTCGAGCGCCTTGTGGCGCAGCTCGACGGTGGAGTACTGCATCGACACCAGGTGCTTGATCTGGTGGTTGAAGCTCTCGCGGACCAGCCGGCCGCCGTGCGGGTACGGCGAGTGCAGCAGCGCGGCGATGAAGCGGTTGCGCACGTGGAAGTAGGACTGCCAGTCCAGCGCGTCGTTCTTGTCGGTCCACGGGACGTGCCACACGGCGGCGCCCGGGAAGGCTCACCGTCGGGTAGCCGGCCGCCTTGGCGCGCAGGCCGTACTCGGCGTCGTCCCACTTGATGAAGAGCGGCAGCGAGAGGCCGATCTCGGCGAGCACCGCCGTCGGGATCAGGCACATGAACCAGCCGTTGTAGTCGACGTCGACGCGCGCGTGCAGCCACCGCGTCGACCGCAGGTTCGGCTCGGCGAGGTCCCAGTCGCCGACGACGCCCGGCGCCGAGCCCCACCAGAAGCGTGTACGGCTGGACGCATCTCGCCGAAGCAGTGCAGCTGGGTCTTCCGGTAGATGCTGAACATGTGGCCGCCGACGATCGTCGGCGTGCGGCCAGGTCGCCGAAGGTGACCGCCCGCAGGATGCTCTCGGTCTCGCAGACGACGTCGTCGTCGAGCATCATCACGTACGTCGAGCGGCCGGCCTTGAGGCCTTCGTACTGCGCGCGGGCGAAGCCGCCGGAGCCACCGATGTTGCCCTGCTCGATGATCCGCAGCCGGTCGCCGAGCGCCTGCTCGCGCTGCGGGGAAGAACTCGCGAGTCGACGACCTTGTCCTTGCCCTGCTCCATGACGACGACCTCGTCGAGGATGCCGTCGAGCTCGGTCGTCGTCGCCGAGCTGGCCGAGCAGCTTGGCGCAGAAGTCCTGGCGGTTCATCGTGGTGATGCCGATGGTGACGGTGCCGCGCTGCGGCCCGGTCCGCCGGCACCTCCGCGGTCCACTCGGCGCTCTCGACGACCGCGTCCTCGTCGGCGGCGACGACGTCGTACCAGTACCAGCCGCCGTCCACGAACGGCTTGAGCGACAGGTCGAACGAGAACTCGCCGCCGCCCTCGGTGACGGTGGCCGAGTCGACGCGCTGCGAGCGGCCGTCGGCCATCGAGCGGTAGACGATGACGGTGGCGCCCTCGCCGCGGAGCCGGACGGTGAGCCGGACCTCGCTGACGATCGTGTAGCGGCGCCAGTAGGACGCCGGGAACGCGTTGAAGTAGGTGCCGAACGAGAGCTGCTCGCCGTGCTCGACCCGGAACGCCGTGCGGGACTCGATCTGGTCGGGGTGGAGCGTCGAGATCCCGCGAGCGGCGCTCTGGATCCGCTGCGAGATCGCGTTGGCCTCCTTCGCGGCGCGGGTGTGGCCGATCTCGTACTTGTCGGCGTCGAGCGCGGCCGCGTCCGGGTCGACGTACAGCCGGATGACGTCGGTGTCGCGGTCGGCGGGCATGATCTGCCGCTGCAGCCGCACGCGCTCCATGCCGGAGCCGAGCTGGCCGAGTCCTCCTGGGTCAGGGTGTGGGTGATGCTCACTCGTCGACACCTCCGCTGGTCAGCGCCGCACCTTCGGCGAAGTGCGGCCGGAGCTTGTTCTCGAACATGGAGAGGGCCGAGCCGATGGCCATGTGCATGTCGAGGTACTTGTAGGTGCCGAGCCGGCCGCCGAAGAGCACCATCGGCTCGCGCTTGGCGAGCTCGCGGTACTTCAGCAGCTTCTCGCGGTCCTCGGCGGTGTTGATCGGGTAGTACGGCTCGTCGCCCTCCTCGGCGAAGCGGGAGTACTCGTGCACGACGATGGTCTTGCCGGGCAGGTAGGTCCGCTCGGGGTGGAGGTGCTTGAACTCGAGGGTCCGGGTGTAGGGCAGGTCCTCGTCGTTCGCGTTGACGACGCCGGTGCCCTGGAAGTCGTCGACGTCGACGGTCTCGCGCTCGAGGTCGATCGTGCGCCAGGAGAGCCGGCCCTCGGAGTTGCCGAAGTACTCGTCGACCGGCCCGGTGTAGACGATCGGCACCTTGCCCTTGAACTCGTCGGCGACGTCGAAGAAGTCGGTGTCGAGGCGGACCTCGATGTTCGGGTGGTCGGCCATCCGCTCCAGCCAGGCGGTGTAGCCGTCGACCGGCAGGCCCTCGTAGGTGTCGTTGAAGTAGCGGTTGTCGAAGTTGTAGCGGACCGGGAGCCGCGTGATGATGTCCGCGCTCAGCTCCTTGGGGTCGGTCTGCCACTGCTTGGCGGTGTAGCCCTTCACGAACGCCTCGTAGAGCGGGCGGCCGATCAGGCTGATCGCCTTCTCCTCGAGGTTCTGCGCGTCCGCGGTGTCGATCTCGCTGGCCTGCTCCGCGATCAGCGCGCGCGCCTCGTCGGGCGTGTGGCTCTTGCCGAAGAACTGGTTGATCAGCCCCAGGTTCATCGGGAACGAGTAGACCTGGCCCTGGTACTTCGCGAAGACCCGGTGCTGGTAGCCGGTGAAGTCCGTGAACTGGTTGACGTAGTCCCAGACCTTCTTGTTCGAGGTGTGGAACAGGTGCGTCCCGTAGACGTGCACCTCGATGCCGGTCTCCTCGTCGAACTCGCTGTACGCGTTGCCGCCGAGGTGGTGGCGACGCTCGAGGACGAGGACCTTCAGGCCCAGCTCGGTGGCGCAGCGCTCGGCGATGGTGAGACCGAAGAAGCCGGAGCCGACGACGACGAGATCAGGGCCGGAGTCAGGGGTGGACAAGCGGGTTCTCCTCGGGTTGGCGCGGTTGGTCAGTCTACGGATCGAGACGGCTCGACCCGCATTCCCCGCGCGTCGCGCATGGCGCGGATCACATTGCCCGCCTCGGCGCGGCCGCCGCGCAGCGGGCTGAGCAGGACCACCGCGGCCGTGACCAGCCAGGGCTTGAGCCGGACCAGCGCGGTTCTCGCCGTACCGGAGGTGCACGACGAAGAGGTTGCGGTACATGTAGTACCCCTTCCAGCCGCTCAGGTCGTGCTGCTGGTCGAAGTCGAGCTGGCGGACCAGGACGGCGTCGCGCACCGCCCAGATCCGGAAGCCGGCCCGCCGGGCCCGGACGGCGTAGTCGACGTCGTCGTAGAAGATGAAGTACGACGGGTCGGGCAGCCCGATCGCGTCGACGACCTCGCGGCGGACCATGAAGCCCTCGAACGCGACGTTCTGCGACCTCGACCCGCTCGGGCATCGCCGCCCGGGTGCCGTACTCCGTCTCGACCGACGCCGGTCTTGGGCCGGATCGCCAGCGGGTTGCGCAGGTCGAACCGGGTCGCGGCCTTCTCGACCAGCCGGCCCCGGGTGTCCTCGCGGACCGCCATCAGGCAGGCCTCGTCCTGCGCGAGCAGCACGTCGAGGCAGTCCGGGGCGGGAACGACGTCGTCGTCCATCAGCCAGATCCGGTCGAAGCCGCCGTCGTAGGCCGTGCGCACGCCGAGGTGGAAGCCGCCGGCGCCGCCGAGGTTGTCGTCGGCGCGGATCACGCTGAGCCCGGGGTTGGTCGCCGCGGCGAGCACGTCGGGCGTGTGGTCGGTGCTGGCGTTGTCGACGACGATGACCGCGTCCGGCTGCCGGTCCAGGGCGGCCAGCCCGGCGAGCATCCGGGCGAGCAGGTCGGCCCGGTTGTAGGTCACGACCACGACGGCGACGGTCTCGGTCACAGGAACCTCCGGTGGCCGGTGAAGTCGCCGCGCAGCCCGGCGTACATCGCCCGCAGCGCTGAGCCGCGATCCGGGCCGGCTGGCGGCCGGGTGAACGTGTAGAACCACACGGTCTTCACCACGAACGCCAGCGCGTGCGGCCAGCCGCGGTAGTCGCGGAGGTTGAGCAGGTTGTTGCGGGCCATGCAGTAGTGCTTGAGGTCGCTCGGGCTGTGGTTGTACGTCGTCCGCCCGAACATCATCGGCGTGCCGAGGTCGCCGACGGACGGGTGCCGGACCTGGGCGCCGACGACCGTGGCGATCCGGGCGCCGGCCGCCTCGGCGCGCAGCCGGTACTCGTGGTCGTCGCCCCAGATGAAGAACTCCGCGCGCGGCAGCCCGATCCGCTCGACCAGCGCCCGGGTGACCAGGACGCCGTTGAACGGGATCACGATCTCCGTCGATCCGGCCGTCGACCGCGGCCCGCTCGACGTCGGCGAGCGCGTGCACGACCCGGGTGCCGCCGGGCAGCCGGATCGGGAAGACCAGCCGGCTCGGGTCGTCCTCGTCGACGACCAGCGGGCCCCAGAAGTCGAGGTCGGTCTCCCGCAGCAGCCGGTCCAGGCAGCCGGGGTCCGGCAGCCCGTCGTCGTCCATCAGCCAGACCAGGTCGGCGCCGCGCTCCACGGCCCAGGCGAGCCCGTCGTGGAAGCCGCCGGCGCCGCCGCGGTTCTCCGCGAGGGTCCGGCCGAGCACCCGGCCGTCCAGGCCGGTCA
Source organism: uncultured Actinomycetota bacterium (assembly GCA_963716655.1). Lineage (GTDB taxonomy): Bacteria > Actinomycetota > Actinomycetes > Propionibacteriales > Nocardioidaceae > Nocardioides. Next base: position 313,313 of record CAVQTV010000005.1, read on the forward strand.
GCCACTCCCCCGTGCCGTCGGTCGAGGCGTTGTCGACGACCAGGATCTCCGCCAGCCCGGGCACCGCCTCGAGCCGCTCGACCAGGCGCTGCAGCAGCGTCAGCCGGTTGAACGTGACCACGACCGCGGTCACGACAGGCTGCTGAGTCACGGCGACCACCCTAGGGCCGCGGCCTCAACAGGCGGCGCCGAGGTCGGTGGTTGAGGTGCGAGGAGCGCAGCGACGAGCCTCGAAACCACCAGCGTGGCGAGGTCCGCTAACAGGCGGCGCCGAGGTCCTCCGACTGGTTGGCGGCGTACCCCTCGCTCAGCGACCCGATCGAGCCGCCGGTGACGCTGGCGTCCTTCGGCTTCTTGCCCGGGCCGGGATCGGCGGTGCCCTCGGCCTGGTCGATCGCCTCGGCGACCTTGCGCTTGACCAGCCGGATGTCGGGGTCGGCGGTGTTGATCATCGGCGGCACCAGCGAGAGCGTCGAGATCTTCTGGCCCGCGCGCCTCGAGGGCCAGCGCGATGAACCGGTCGACCTCGCTGGCCGGGATGTTGGTGGAGATCATCGCCGAGCTCGCCTTCGCGATCTCCTCGAAGTTGCGTACGGCGACCTGCGGGCTGATCTGCTGCAGCATCGCGTTCATCACGCACTTCTGCCGGGCCATCCGCGAGTAGTCGTCGGAGTCGTACGCGGGCCCGGGCGAACCAGAGCGTCTCGAAGCCGTCGAGCTTCTGCACGCCGGGCTCGATGTAGCCGGTGACGGCGTCGCCGAGGCCGCCCGACCGGGATCGGCTGGCGCACGTTGAGGGTGACGCCGCCGACCGCGTCGACCAGGTCCTTGAAGCCCTCGAGGTTGACCATCGCCCAGTAGTTGATCTTCAGGCCGGTGATGCCCTCGATCGCCATCGACCGTCGCGTCGACGCCGGGGTCGTCGGAGTCCGGGAACAGCTCGGTGTTGTCGCCGGCCCAGGTGCTGACGCCGTTGAGGTAGTCGGCGTCGAAGCCGTCGGGGAACTGCTCGGCCATCACCGAGCCCTTGGCGAACGGGAAGTTCTGCATGTTGCGCGGCAGCGAGATCAGCACCGTCCGGCCGGTGTCCTCGTCGATGCTGGCGACCGTCATCGAGTCCGGCCGCAGGCCCCAGCGGCCGGCGCCGGAGTCGCCGCCGAGCAGCAGCACGTTGTAGCGGCCGTCGTGGGCGCCGGTGACCTTGCCGTCGCCGAACATCGTCAGCGATGAAGTCGCGCTGGACGCCGACCAGGTGCGCGCCGAAGAGCAGCGAGCCCGGCGACCGAGAGGCACAGCACGCCGTTCACGCCGACGACCGCGCGGCGGTGGCCCTGGCGTCAGGCGTCAGCGGCTGGCCGATCCGCCAGGCGTCGAAGAACAGCAGCGCCCAGCCGATCGCGAGCGCCATCAGCACCAGCCGCAGCCAGAGCAGCGCCGTCGTGTCGGAGGCCAGCCAGAAGAACAGCCCGTGCCGGAACGCGCCCGACGAGCATGGTGGCCACGAACGTCACGACGACCACGAACCAGATCCGCATCGCGATCCGGCCGACCTCGCTTGTTGCCGGCGACCAGCTGGGCGGAGCCGGGCAGCAGCAGCGTCATCAGCATCAGCGCCATCGCGCGGCGGAACCGCACGCGCGCGGCGCGGTCGTCCGCGGTGAACCGCGGGACCTGGCTGTCGTGCGACCCGGGGGAAGGAACGGGTGGCATCGAGATGCCTCCATGCACAGCGTTGGAACGGGGAAGGGTGGTGCTGCCCGCCAGTATCACCAGTCACACCCGTCACACCGGGCACGACGCGCCGGGAGCCGGCGCCGGATCGACGGCCTGCCGCGGCCGCACGGTACCGTCACCGCATGACCGATCGTCCCCGGGGCGACGGCGATCCCGAGGACGGGACCCCCGACTTCCACTGGCTGTACGGCGGCCAGGCGCCGGCCCGGCCCGCCGAGCCGCGTCCCGACGAGACCCGCGTGATGCCGCGTCCAGCCGCGCCCCGTCCGGGACCCGGCGGCGCCGCCCCCGGCCGCCGCCCGCCGGCGCCGCCGCCGCAGCCGTCCGGCGCCGCCGCCCGGCGCCGGCGCCGCCGCCGGCCGCCGCGGCCGCCGCGGCGCGGCCGCGCGCTGGTACTTCCGGATCGTGCTGCTGCTGCTCGTCGCTCTGGCTCGTCTACCTGGTCGCCGTGCCGCTGTGGGCCTGGACCAAGGTCGACAAGGTCGACTTCGAGCCGAACGGCGACCGCCCCGACGACCAGCCCGGCACGACGTACCTCATGGTCGGCAGCGACTCCCGCGCCGGCCTGCCGGCCGAGGAGCGCAAGGAGCTCGGCACCGGCAACGCCGCCGGCCAGCGCACCGACACGATCATGCTGCTGCACACCGGCGACGGCCCCAACCTGCTGATGTCGATCCCGCGCGACTCGCTCGTCGAGGTCCCGGGCTACGGCACCACCAAGATCAACGCGGCCTACGCGTTCGGCGGCGCCGAAGCTGCTGGTCGAAGACGATCGAGCAGAACACCGGCATCCGGGTCGACCAGTACGTCGAGATCGGCCTCGGCGGCCTCGTCGGCGTCGTCGACGCCGTCGGCGGGATCGAGATCTGCCCGACGTCCGACATGAAGGACCCGCTGGCCAACCTGGACATCAAGAAGGGCTGCCAGGAGGCCGACGGCGACGACCGCGCTCGGCTACGCGCGCTCGCGGCACACCGACCCGCGGTACGGCGACATCGACCCGGGTCAAGCACCAGCGCGAGGTGGTCGCCGCGGTCGGCGACGAGGTGATGTCGCCGTGGACGTTCATCAACCCGGTGCGCTACTGGCGGCTCGTGAACGCGGTGCCCGGACTTCTTCGCGTTCGGCGAGGGGATGGGCCCGTTCGAGGCCGGCACGTGGGCGCTCGCGATGACGCAACGTCGACGGCTGAGCTGCGTGGTCCCGATCTCCGACCTCGCGGTGCACTGGGACCCCGAGCGCTCGGAGCAGATGTTCGAGCTACATCAAGGAGGACAGGACCGCGGACATCCCGAAGGGCCTCTGCACGCCCGACCGGGCTGCCGAAGAGCGTGACGGGATGACACTACGAGACCCTCGGCTGGGACGTCGACGGCGACGGCGTCGCCACGCTCACCCTCAACCGGCCCGACCAGCTCAACGCCTTCGACCTGACGATGGCCGGCGAGCTCGAGCAGGTCTTCCGCGCCGACGCGTGCTCCGACGAGCGTCCGCGCGGTCGTGGTGACCGGCGCCGGGCGGGCGTTCTGCGCCGGCATGGACCTCTCGGCCGACGGCAACGTGTTCGGCCTCGACGAGTCGCTCCGGCCCGCCGCGGCCGAGTTCCGGGCGGCGTACGACGAGGCGCCGTACGACAGACGGCGTCCGCGACACCGGCGGCAAGGTGACGCTGGCGATCCACGCGCTGCCGAAGCCGGTGATCGCCGCGATCAACGGCCCGGCGGTCGGGATCGGCGCGACGATGACGCTCGCGATGGACCTCCGGCTGGCCTCGACCAAGGCCCGGATCGGCTTCGTGTTCGGCCGGCTCGGCATCGTGCCGGAGGCCGCGTCGACGTGGTTCCTGCCGCGCATCGTCGGCGTCCAGCAGGCGCTGGAGTGGGTCTACTCCGCCGAGATCCTCGACCGCCGACGCCGCGCTCGCCGGCCGGCTGGTCCGCAGCGTCCACGAGCCCGACGACCTGGTGCCGGCCGCCCAGGACCTGGCCCGGTCGTTCGTCGTCGACCGCTCCCCCGTCGCGCTCGGGCTGGCCAAGCGGCTGCGTCTACCGCAACAGCGCGGCCGCCGACCCGCTCGAGGCGCACCTGTCGGACTCGCTGGCGATGTACTGGTCCGTCGCTCGGCGACGGCAAGGAGGGCGTGGCGGCCTTCCTCGAGAAGCGCCCGCCGGTCTTCACCGGCCGCGCCTCCGAGCTGCCGGAGATCTTCTAGGTACGTCGCCCCATTCGGCGCCGTCGCGAGCGGGGTTTCGCGCCGATCTGGCAAGGCGGAGGTGCGAAGGCGGGACGGAGTCCCGTCGAGTCGCTGACAACGCCGCCAGGTCGGATGCGAAAGTCCGCGCAGCAGGCGCTCCGAATGGGGTGTCGTGCCTTTAGCGGCCGACGGCCTTCTCGAGCTCGGCCTTGGTCATCTTCGAACGACCCTTGATGTTCTTGTTCTTGGCCTCTTCGTAGAGCTGGTCGCGGGTCCGGCCGCCGGGTCCCTTGTGGGAGCGCAGCCCGCCGCGACGGGACGACGAGATGTCCTCGGTCGAGGTGCGGCTGCGCTGCTTGGCCTCGCCGCTGCGTGCCCGCTCCTTGTTCACGGTGCGCGCCGCGATCTCCTCGGCCTCGTCCTCGCTGCGACCGCTGTCCTCGAGCCCGTCCTTGATGTGCTCGTACTGCCGTTCGCGCTTCTTCGACCACTGTTCCTGGGGCATGCCCGATCGGTACCCGACCGGTGTCGGCTCATTCGCCGCCGAACGTCTCCAGCAGGGTCTCGCGCTCGGCCTCGGTGAGGTTGGTGCTGACCAGCGTCTTGTTCACTCCGTGGAAGCGCTCGCCGAGCCGGTCCAGCTCGCCGGCCTCGGTCACCAGGAACAGCGCCGACGTACCTTCCACGACCTCCTTGCGGATCCGCTCGAGGTCGCCCTTGGTGATGCCGGTGCCGTCGGTGGCCTTGCTCAGCGCTCCGATCGCGGCGCCGACGACGCCGCCGACGATGGGGACCAGGAAGAGCGCTCCGGCCAGCACGCCCCAGAGCGCACCCCAGCCCGCGGCGCGCTTCTTGTCGTCGTGCGCGTGCTTGGTCGTCGGGCGGGACTCGCCCACCGGCCAGGTGACGACGGCATGGTCGATGATCTCGACCAGGTGCTCGCCCTCCGCAGTCTCCAGCACCGCCTCCGCGCGCTCGGCGCCCTCGGGGTCGTCGAACTTCCACACCGTGATGGTCGTCATCGTGCACTCCTTGTCGGGGTTGTCTCGCTGGTGTCAGTGGATTCCGGGTCCGGGTCGACGCGGCGGACGACGAGCTTGATCAGCTCCTCGACGACGACGATCGAGAGCGCGATCCCGATGCAGATGCACCACTGGTTGAACGTCAGCCAGGTGGTGCCCATGATCTCCGCCAGGAAGTCGATCCCGGTGACCGCGACGATCGCGATCAGGGCGAGGCCGTAGCGGCGCAGCTGCGCGACGCCGGGGATCGCGTCGCGGTCGAAGATCGTGTTCCGCTGGTCGCGGCTCAGCAGCGCCGTGAGGAGGTGGAAGATCGAGAGGGTGGTCAGCAGCATCGTGGCCGCGACGATCGGGCCGTCGTCCTCGCTGATCGAGTAGGCGACGAGTGAGCCGACGGTCATCACGGCACCCTGGGTGCACAGCCGGAACCAGTTGTTGCGCGACAGGACCGGCGCGGTGACCGGACGTGGCGGGCGCGACATCAGACCCTTGGCCGGCTGGTCGAAGCCGAGCGCGATCGCGAGCGGGATGTCGATCACCATGTTCAGCCACAGGATCTGGAACGGGTTCAGCGGTGCGCCGTCGGCGATGCCGAGGATCCCCGCGCCGATGAAGATGGCGATGTAGGCGACCAGGGTGGACATCTGGAAGCGCAGGTACTTCAGCAGGTTGTCGTAGAGCGTTCGGCCGTAGGCGACCGCGCCGACGATCGTCGCGAAGTTGTCGTCGGTCAGGATCATCACGGCGGCCTCCTTCGAGACCTCGGTGCCGGTGATGCCCATCGCCACCCCGATGTCGGCCGACTTCAGCGCGGGCGCGTCGTTCACGCCGTCGCCGGTCATCGCGACGATGTTGCCCTTCTCCTTCAGCAGCCGGACCAGGCGGACCTTGTCCTCGGGTGCGACGCGGGCGACCACCCCGATCTCGTCGAGCTCGCCGCGCAGTTGCTCGTCGCTCATCGCGGCGAACGCCGTGCCGGTGATCGCCCGGCCCTCGATGCCGAGCTCCCCGGCGATCGCGGCGGCCGTCGTGGCGTGGTCGCCGGTGATCATCCGCACCCGGATCCCCGCGTCGCGGCACTCGGCGATCGCGGCCTTGGCCTCCGGCCGCGGCGGGTCCACGATGCCGACCATCGCGAGCAGGGTGAGCTCCTGGACCAGCGGCAGCAGGTCGCCACCGGCCTGCACGACGCCCGGCTCGAAGTCCCGCTGCGCGACCACCATCACCCGCTCCCCGGCGGCCGCGATCGCATCGTTCGCCTCGAGCGCGAGGTGCCGGTTCTCGTCGGTGATCGGGGTCAGGGAGCCGTCGGGATGGCGGGTCGTCGTGGACCGCGCGATCAGCACGTCGGGCGCGCCCTTGACGTAGCACCGCACCACCGGGCGGCCGTCGGCCCCCGTCATCTCGTGGAACGTGGCCATGAACTTGTAGTCGGAGTCGAACGGGACCTCGGCGACGCGGGGCAGCGCGGCCCTGGTCGCCGCGATGTCCAGCCCGCCCTTGGCGCCGAGCACGATCAGCGCGCCCTCGGTCGGGTCACCGATCAGGCTCTCGCCGTCGAGGACGGCGTCGGCGCAGAGCACCATCGGCAGCAGGTACGGGTCGAGGTCGAGGTTCTGCCCCCCGACGTGGTTCAGGGTGCCGACGGTGCTGTAGCCCTCGCCGGTGACCGTGTAGCGGTTGTGACCCGGGATCACGAGCTCGCGGGCGGTCATCTTGTTGAGGGTGAGCGTGCCGGTCTTGTCCGAGCAGATCGCCGACGTCGAGCCGAGCGTCTCCACGGCGGGCAGCCGCTTCACGATCGCGTTGCGGTTGGCGATCTCGCGGGTGCCCATCGACAGCAGCGCGGTGACCACGGCGGGCAGCCCGGTGGGGATCGCGGCCACGGCCAGCGCGACGCCGGTGATGAACAGCTCGTCGAAGTCCAGGCCCTGGGCCCGTCCGAGCAGCACGACCAGCACCAGCGCCACACCCGCGATCGACGCGATGATCTTCGACAACGAGTCCAGCTGCTTCTGCAGTGGTGTCTTGCTGGTCTCGGTGTTGGCGAGCATGTCGGCGATGTGGCCGATCTCGGTGCCCATGCCGGTCGACGTCACGATCATCTCGCCGCGGCCACGAGTGACCGAGGTGTTCATGTACGCCATGCAGGTGCGGTCGCCGAGCGGCACGTCCTCGCCGAGCACCGGCTCGGACGACTTGCCGACCGGGAGGCTCTCACCGGTGAGCGCGGCCTCCTCGATCTCCAGGGTGGCGGCGAGCACGACGCGGCCGTCGGCGGGCACCAGGTTGCCGGCCTCCATGAGGACGACGTCGCCCGGCACCAGGTCGCCGGCGTCGATCTCGATCGCCTGGCCGTCGCGCCGAACCCGGGCGATGGTCTTCATCATCTGGGAGAGCGCCTTGACGCTCTCCTCCGCCTTGGCCTCCTGGCGCAGGCCGATCACGGCGTTGAACACGGTGAGGCCCGCCAGCACGACCGTCGTACCGGTCTCCTGGGTGACGACCTGGTTCACGATCGCGGCGCCCAGCAGGATCAGCTGCATGAAGTCCTGGTACTGACGCAGGAACGCCTTCCAGCCGGGCTCCTTCTTGCCGGCCGCCAGCCGGTTCGGGCCGTGTGAGGCGAGCCGGGAGGCGGCCTCGGCGGCCGAGAGCCCCTGGGCCGGGTCGACCCCGAGTCCGCGCGCGACCTCGCCTGCGTCCTGGGCGACCGGGTCGGACGCCTGTCCTGGTGGGGCGACAGCATCCTGGGTCGACATTCGCGCTCCTGTCAGGTCCGGTGATCCAGCCTCTCCGATTCTGGTGAGGCGGCGGGTGGTGGCGCCTCACCCGCGCCGGGGTGGGGCGGCGACGCGCGGCCGTTGCGGGCAAACCCACCCCGCCCGGGGTGAATGCGAACCACCCCCTCCCGTGGCACGTTCGGAGGACTGACCTGACTGCCCGTGGAAGGGGAGAAATGACCGAGCAGGACGTGGGACCGATCGATTACCTCGTCGTGGAGTTCCCGGGAGGGAACCTCAAGGGTGAGGCGTTCGCCGCCCTCCTCGACCTCGTCGAAGCGGGGACCATTCGCATCCTCGACCTGGCCGTGGCCATGGTCGGAGAGAACGGCGAGTTCTCCGCCATCGAGATCACCGACCTCGACGGGGACGGGACGCTCGACCTCGCCGTGTTCGAAGGCGTGTCGTCCGGGCTCCTGGACGACGACGACCTGGCCCAGAGCGCCTCCCTCGTCGAAGCCGGCAACGGGGTCGCGATGCTGGTCTACGAGAACACCTGGGCCGGCCCGTTCGTGTCGGCGCTGCGCAGCATCGACGCCGAAGTGATCGCGAGCGGCCGGATCCCTGCCGAGGAGGTCATCGCGGCACTGGATGCCCTCGAGGCGAGCGGCTAAGCAGAACACCCAGACCGGACGAACGAAGGGAAGAACAGCATGGGTCTCGTCGGAGGAATGGCACGCACGGCCGTGGTGGCCGGGACGGCGACCGCCGTCTCCAACCGGGTCTCGCGCAGGCAGGCCGGTCGTTGGGCCGAGCAGGAGCAGCAGCAGGCACCGCCGCCGCAGCAGTACGCCGCACCGCCCCCGCAGTACGCAGCACCGCCGGCTGCGGACGACGGGGACGACATGTTCGAGCAGCTGACGAAGCTCGGCGACCTGCGCGACAAGGGCATCCTGACGGACGAGGAGTTCGCCGCGCAGAAGGCGAAGCTGCTCGCCCAGTAGCTCCTGGCGTCCAGATACACCTGACTGCCATCACCTGATCCGGGTGATGGCAGTCAGGTGCGTCCGGATCTAGATTCCGCAGTGGCGACGACGCCCGGCGAGGGCCGGGCCTCGGGAAGGCACCATGCGGACAGGCGGCAAGGCACCATCGGGAGCGCCGGGCGCCCGGATGGTGTCGCCGTTCTTCCGCTCGAAGTTCCGGGTGCCCACCGTCCCCGACCACTACGTCCCCCGGGAGCGGCTGATCGAGCTGCTCGACGACCTGGCCGACTACGCGGTGACCGCCATCGTCGCGCCGGCCGGCGCCGGCAAGACCGCGCTCGCCTCCGACTGGGTACGTCGCGGTCGCTGCCCGAGCGCCTGGCTGGCGCTCGACGAGTCCGACCGCGAGCCGGCGCAGTTCTGGACCGCGCTGATGGCGGCCCTCGACACGCTGGCCCCGGGCGTCGCCGACCGGGCCACCGGGCTGGTGGCCGGGGCCGCGGACCTCGACGACGTCGGCCGCGCCCTGTCGGACGACCTGGAGCTCGTGGACGCCGCGCCCAGCGTGCTCGTCCTGGACGACGTCCACGCCCTCGACGGGGACCAGCGCACCCAGGCGGCGCTCGCGTCGTTCGTGGAGCACAAGCCCGCCTGGCTGCACGTGCTCCTGCTCAGCCGCCGACGCCTGCCGCTCCCGGTCGAGCGGTTGCGCGCGGCCGGCATCCTGGCCGACGTCGAGTTCGACGTGCTGCGCTTCCACGACGACGAGGCCGTCGAGATGCTGACCCGGCTCTGCCCGGACGCACCGACCGAGATCCTGCCGAAGCTCGCGCTGCGCGCCGGCGGCTGGGCGGCCGCCCTCCAGCTGACCGCGCTCTCGATCCGGTCGCGCCGCGGCCGGCAGCTCGCGACCGACACCACCCCGACCAGCGCACCCTCCGACCGGCTCGTCGACGAGTACGTGTGGCACGAGGTGCTGCGGACCGAGCGCAGCGAGCTGATCGACCTGCTGCTGGCCACGGCCGTCGTCGACCGCGTGAACTACGGCCTCGCGGAGGCGCTCAGCGGGCGGCACGACGCCGGCGACCTCCTCGAGGAGGCCCGGCAGCGAGGGCTGTTCGTCACCAGCCTCGACGCCGGTGGGTGGTTCGAGGTGCACGGCCTGGTGCGCGACATGCTGCTCGTCGAGCTCGAGCGCCGCTCCCCCGCCGGCCTGCGCGAGCAGCACGCCCGGGCGGCGGCCTGGTTCGAGAGCGTCGGCGACGGTCCGACCGCGCTCGACCACTGGCTCGCGGCCGGCGACCGACGAGCGGCCCTGCGACGGCTGTCCGAGATCGCGCTCGGCCTCTCGGAGAGCGGGCGCGCGGGCCTGATCGCCCGGGTCCTGGACGCGATCCCGGCCGAGGTGACGAGCGCCGACCCCGAGTCGCTCGTGCAGAACGCCTGGTGCCGGCTGTTCGTCGACCGGGCCGGGTTCCTCGACGCGCTCGCGGCCGCCCAGTCCGCGTCCGATACCGCCGGCGCCGGCGCCGACGGCGCGCGGCTCACGATCCTGGCGTCGGCGGCCCGGTTCCTGGCCGGCGACTGGCCCGGCTGCGAGGCGCTCGCCCGGCAGGCGCTGATCGACCTCGGCGACCAGGCCTGGCAGGACCCGATCGGTCGCGCCGCCTGGAGCCTGGTCAGCCACGGGCTCGCGCTCGACGAGAGCTGGCACGACGGCGGCCACGCCGTCGGCGAGGCGCGGATCGCGGTCAGCAACGACGCCGGTCGGCGGATGGCGTTCGAGGGCACCCGCGCGCTCGGCCTCGCCCTGAGCGGCCACCCGCTCGACGAGCTGCGTTCGGCAGCCGGAGTGCGCCACCTCGTCGACTCGACCGCGCTGGCGACCCTACGGGCCGAGCTCAGCCTCGCCGACGCGATCGTCGCCCGGGAGGTCGGCGACCACGACCGGGCCGAGGAGTCCCTCGAGCAGCTCGCCGTACAGCTGACCTATCCGTTCTCCTTCGTCCAGCTCCTCGCCCAGCTGGAGCTGGTCGAGCTGCGGCTGAGCGACGGACGGCTCCACGAGGCCGAGGACGCCTTCAGCGGCGCCGAGGCGATCTGCGCTCAGCAGTACGGCGGCTCCGAGGCCGGCCCGTCCCGCCTGACCGGCCGGCTGGCCCGGGTCGGTGTGCTGCTGCACCTCGCCACCGACGACACCGCGGCTGCGGGGCACTGGGCTCGCCGGGTCGACGACCCCTTCTGGGGGCCGTGGTGCCTGGCCAAGATCCACCTCGCCGAGGGCCGCAACGCCGACGCCGTCGAGGTCCTCGCCGGCGCCGTGCCGAGATGCGCCCGACACCACGTCGTCAGCGAGCTGGTGCTCGCCCAGGCGATCGCCGACCACAGTCGCGAGGCCGCCGCGAAGTCGGTGGCGGTCGCGGTCGAGCTCGCCGCCGAGCACGGCATGCTCCAGTCGGTCGCGGCCGAGGGCGCCGCCGTGCTCGAGCTGGTCGAGCTGAGCGCGTGGTCGGTCCCGGACGGCTGGATGGACCGGCTCCGCCGGCTGCTGGTGACGTCGTGGGAGTCGCACGCCCCGCAGGTCGGCGGTCCTGTCGAGGAGCTCACCGACCGGGAGCGCGACGTGCTGCGGCTGCTGCCCAGCCGGCTGTCGCTGCGCGAGATCGCCGCCGAGCTGTTCGTCTCGCAGAACACGCTCAAGTTCCACCTGCGGGTGATCTACCGCAAGCTCGGCGTCAACTCGCGGGCCGAGGCCGTCGACGCCGCGCGCCGGCTGCGGCTGCTGCCCCGCAGCGCGATGTCCTGACCCCTACGTCCGGTTGTCCCCGTGCAGCCGGGCCTGCTGCTGCTCGAACTCCTCCTCGGAGAGCAGGCCCCGGTCGACGAGGCTCAGCAGCTCGCGCACCTGGTTGCTACGCCGTACGTCGAGGTCGGGCAGGTGCTGGTCGGCCGTCACGTCCACGACGGGGCGCCGGCGCAGCACGCCGAGGAGATGGGCTCGTGAGGTTGCGACTCGCTCCATTGGTCAACCCCCTTCTGGCTTCCCGTCACCGGCTCTGTACCCAGCCGCGGACCGTAGCGACTGCTCGATCCGGTGCCGCGGGATCCGTTCGCCGCCGACGATCCGGCCGCCGCCCTCCCGCGCCGCGTCGGCGAGCAGCTGGGCCCACCGGTCCTCGGCGACCAGGATCAGCGCCGAGGTCGACGGCTTGAGGGCCCCGCAGGCGAGCGCGATGTCGTCCTCGCTGAGCAGGCCGCCGACCTCGCCCTCGACCCCGCGCAGTGCGGCCAGCCCGGGGATCGACTCCGGCTCGATCGCCGTGTAGTGCCCCTCGGCGTCGGTCACCACCGCCACCAGGTCGAGGATCCGGATCCGGGAGGACTCGACGAGCTCCTTGAGCGCCCGCGCCACCGTCACCGTGCCCGAGAGCCCGGACAGCGTGATGACGACGTACTCGACCAGGTCGAGGTCGGGCTCGGGAAGGCCGACAGCGCGTCGAACGTCGTCGTCGGCCATCCCGTCACCCCGTCTCCCTGTCCCCCGAACGTCGCGTTGCGATCGTCAGGCGAGCAGCTTGGCCTTCGCCGCGGCGAACTCCTCAGCGGTGATCGCGCCGCTGCTCTGCAGCGCGTGGAGCTTCTCGATCTCCTCCGCGGCGCTCGTCGACGTGCTGGTGACGCCCTGGACGTACGAGCGCATCGCCTCGTCCCTCGCCTTCGCGTCCTCCACCGCGTGCTCGCCCATCTTGTGGCCACGGGCGATCAGGTAGACGAACACACCGAGGTACGGGAGCACGATCACGAAGATGGTCCACAGGCCCTTGCCCCAGCCGGACAGGTCGTGGCTCCGGAAGATGTCGCTGAAGACCATGATCAGCAGCCAGATCCAGATGAAGAACAGGAAGAACCAGAGCATGGACAAGAACACGTCTCCGTTGCCGAATTCCCATGCAGTGATCACGTTGTGCCTCCAAGCGGTGTCGGTCGGCGCTCACGCCGACGTCGGGTGCTGCCGTTCCTTCGGCAGTGCATAGCCATCGTCGGGACCGGCCGGGTAGGTACGCACCACCCCGGCCGGGGTAGAACAACCGGGACGCGTCACTTCCTGCGGTGTAGCTGCACGGTGAGAGCCCAGATGATCGCGAAGTCGATCGCGATGACCGTCACCGACCACACCGGGTGGTGCGGGATCGACAGGAAGTTGGAGATGATCGTGAGGCCCACGACCACGATGCCCGCCATCCAGGCCCACGGTTTCGACATGAAGATCCCGATGGCGACGATCGCGGACACCACCCCGAGCGTGATGTGGATCCAGCCCCACGCCGTGACGTTGAAGTCGTAGAGGTACGGGCTGCCGTCGGCGAAGAACTCCGGGTCGGCGACCGCGGCCGCGCCCTGGAGCACCTCGAAACAGGCGCCGATGATCAGCAGCACCCCCGCGAACGTCGCCAGGATGTCGGCCCAGGCCCCCTTCGCGGAGTAGGCGAAGTCGTCCTCTGCCTTGTTCACGCTCATGTGTGTGCCTCCTCGCACTCGTCCAGTCATGCTCCGCGAGCAGCGGGTGGCGCGACATCACCCCTCGCGGGGTGGAATCGGGGTGGTCAGCGGTGGTGGTAGACCTTGTTCGCGATCCGCCAGCCGGACCCGGCCCTCACCAGCACGAACTTGTCGGTGAAGCGGTCGTCGCCGTGGATCAGGGTCATCGTCGCGGTCGCGACCGTGCCGTCGACGTCGACCTCGTCGATGGTCCGGACGAACTCGGGCTCGCGCGGATCCGGCCGGCCGTCGAACAGCGCGGTGTAGGTGTCGAGGTCCCAGGACACGAAGGCCCCGTCCCGCATCCCCTCGATGTGCGCGGTCGGCAGGAAGGCCTCCCTGAAGTGCGCCGGGTCTCGGGTGGCGTGGCCGCGCACGTAGGCGTGCAGCGGGGCCAGCACGGAGTCGCGGTCCGGGACCGCCAGCACCGCGACGTCGTCGTCCTCGGACACAACCGCAGCCCGCTCGAGCACGGCAGCGAGGGTGCGTGGCGTCTCGGGTACGGCGCCCGCGATCAGCTCGAGGTCCTTGGCCAGGGCGCCCACGGCGAAGTCGGCGCGACCGGGCTCGCCCTCCCCGAGGAGCAGGTCCCGCTTCGAGGTCACCAGCCCGCCGAACGCGGTCCGGGTGAGTACGTCGACCGCCTGCTCGTCCGGGACACCCAACGCCCGGGCGGCTGCCCACGCCGTACCGATGCCGTCGAGCGCGCTGGCCAGGGCCGCCGCCGCGACCAGCTTGAGGGCGGCGGCCTCGGCGACGCCGGGTGCGTCGACCACGTGCGCGGCGACGCTGCCGAGGACGGCCCGCACGCCGGGCGCGTCGACGTCGCCGCCGGCGATGGCGGTGAGCGAGCCCGACCTGACCGCGCCGACCGATCCCAGGACCGGCGCGTGGGCGTAGCGCCCGCCGGCCTGCCGGACGGTCGTGCTCAGGTCCGCCGCCTCCTGCGGGGCGACCGTCGCGGTGTTGACGACCACGCCGACGCCCGCGAGCTCGGCGTCGACCCGCTTCAGCACGTCGCGGCACGCCTCCGCGTCGAACAGCGCGAGCACCACGACGTCGCGACCGCGGACCGTGTCGGCGAGCGATCCCTCGGCTGCCGACCGGGTCCAGCCGGCGGCCCGGAACCCGTGCTCGGCGAGCTTCTCCAGCATCGCCGCGCCCATCCGACCGAGTCCGACCACCGCCACCGAGAGCTGTCCGTTGTCGTTCATGCGACGAACGTAGGTCGCGTCCCAGGTGGCGACAAGCGCAAGTCACGCCGGTCAGCCATGCGCGAACCGCATACTTGGTCCATGACCACCATCACCGCGTGGCGGACCTTCGTCGAGGTCTGCCGGCTCGGCACCTTCTCGGCGGCGGGCACCGCCCTCGGCTACACCCAGTCCGCGGTCTCCCGGCAGCTCGCCGGCCTCGAGCGCGACCTCGGCGTCGGGCTGCTCGAGCGGCGACCCCGCGGCGTCCGGCCGACGGCCGCCGGCCGCGAGGTGCTGCGGCACGCGCAGTCGATGGTGCACGCCGAGGCCCAGGCCCGGCGCGCGGCGGTCGCCGCCCACGACCAGCGGCGGCTGTCGGTCGGGGCGATCCCGTCGGCGTCCGGCTGGCTGCTGCCGGAGGCGTTCCGGGCGGTCCGCGCCGACCACCCGCACGTGGGGCTGACCCTGCGCACCGGGTCGTCGGCCGACCTCGAGGACCAGCTCGAGCTGGGCACCGTCGACCTGGCGGTGATCAGCGACTACCCGCCCGGCCTGCCGGTGCGGCACGGCCTGACCCGGACCGAGCTGCTTCGCGACCCGGTGCACCTCATCGTGCCGGCCTCACACCCGCTCGCGGCGTACGACGGGCCGGTCGGTCTCGGCTCGCTGCGCGACGAGACCTGGGTCGAGGACAACCCGGGGTCCGCCGCGATCCTCGAGCGGGCGACGGCGGCTGCGGGCTTCACGCCCCGCCTCGACTTCGAGGCGGGCGACCTGCTCGGGAAGGTCGCGATGGTCGCGGCCGGCCACGCCGTCGCGCTGGTGCCCGGGCTCCTGGTCGCGGCGCTGCCGGAGGGCGTCGCCGCGTGCCGGCTCAGCGACGGTCCGACGCGCACGGTGTATGCGAGCCGGGTCGAACGCGTCGACCCGGACCCGCTGCTCGACGACCTGGTGGCCGCCTGCCGCCGGGTGGCGGCGTGAGCCGTCAGAGCTGCGACTGCACCCCGGCGAGGAGCTGGCGGGCCATCACGATCCGCTGCACCTGGTTGGTGCCCTCGTAGATCTGGGTGATCTTGGCGTCGCGCATCATCCGCTCGACCGGGTAGTCGCGGGTGTAGCCGTAGCCACCGAGCACCTGGACGGCGTCGGTGGTGACCTGCATGGCGACGTCGGAGGCGAAGCACTTGGCCGCGGCGCCGAAGAACGTCAGGTCGGAGTCACCGCGCTCGGAGCGGCCGGCCGCGGCGTACGTCAGCTGCCGGGCCGCCTCGACCTTCATGCCCATGTCGGCGAGCAGGAACTGCAGCCCCTGGAAGTCGCTGATCGACTTGCCGAACTGCTTGCGCTCCTGGGCGTACCCGAGCGCGTAGTCCAGCGCACCCTGGGCGATGCCGACGGCCTGCGCGGCGATCGTCACCCGGGTGTGGTCCAGGGTCTTCATCGCGGTCTCGAAGCCGGTGCCCTCGGCGCCGATCATCCGGTCGGCCGGGATCCGCACGTTGTCGAGGTAGACCTCGCGGGTGGGCGAGCCCTTGATGCCGAGCTTCTTCTCCGGGGCGCCGAAGGAGACGCCCTCGTCGGACTTCTCCACGACGAACGCCGAGATGCCCTTGCTGCGCTTCTCGGGGTCGGTCACCGCCATCACGGTGTAGTAGTCGGAGACGCCGGCGTTGGTGATCCAGCGCTTCACGCCGTCGAGGACGTAGCTGTCGCCGTCGCGGACCGCGCGGCACTTCATGCCGACCGCGTCCGAGCCGGCGTCCGGCTCCGACAGGCAGTACGAGAAGCCGCCCTCGCCGCGCGCCAGCGCGCCGAGGTACTTCTTCTTGAGCTCCTCCGAGCCGGCGATCTGGACGGGCAGCGAGCCGAGCTTGTTGACCGCGGGGATCAGGCTGGACGACGCGCAGGCGCGGGCGACCTCCTCGATGACCAGCACGGTCGCGAGCGCGTCGGCTCCGGCGCCGCCGTACTCCTCCGGCACGTGCGGCGCGTGGAAGTCCGCGGCCAGCAGCGCGTCGGCCGCCTCCTGGGGGTAGCGGGCGTTCTCGTCGACGTCGGCTGCGTACGGCGCGACCTTGGCGTCGCAGACCGCGCGGACGGCCTCGCGGATCGCCTGGTGCTCCTCGGAGAGGGCGTAGAGGGGGAAGTCGGAGCTCATGGCCCGAATTCTACTTTTGGTCAGCCCGCCGCCGCGCATCGGGACGACCCTCGGAAGCCGCCGGTGAAATGCCGAACGCCCGGCCGGGGCAGAACCCGGCCGGGCGTTCGAAGCTGCAGCGTGGAACTACTTCTTGACGGTGACCGTGACCTTGCCGGTCGAGCCGCCCATGCTCGGAATGCCCGAGTAGGTGAGGGTGATCTTGTGCTTGCCGACCTTCAGGGTCTTGCCGAGGTTGAGGCTCGCCTTCCCCTTGCTGTTCACCTTGGCGGTGCCGAGGGTCTTCTTGCCCTCCTTGGCGACGACCTTGCCGCCGTTGAGGCCGGCGAGCGTGGTGCTCGAGACCGTGACCGGGACGACGGCCGCCTTGCCCTTCTTGACGGTGACGTTCTTCGCCACGGTCTGCGAGGACCGCTTCTGGAGCGGGAAGTCGGTGACGATCTCGGCGGGCGTCGCGTCCTTGAGCGCGCAGGCGAGCGAGCCGAACGTGGTGCCGTCCGCCTTGGTCGGGAGCAGCGTGAACGCCTCCGGCAGGAAGCCGTCGACCGTGCCCGGGTTGCCGGTCACGAAGGCGGTGTTCGCGCCCGTGGCCTCCCAGGTGGTCGCGCCGTCGGCGGCGACGAAGTCGCCGGCGATCGGGATCGGGACCGCACCGCTGCCGAGCGTCAGCGCGTAGTCGTCGGACTTGGCACCGGTCACGTCGTAGGCGCCGAGCAGGGCAGCGGCGTCGGCCGGGACGGTGGCACTGACCTCGATGGAGATGATCCCGGCAGGCACCGAGGCGCCCGCGTAGTACTGCGGCACCGGCAGCTCGCCGGAGACGGTCATCGCGAAGTCGCCGGAGTAGATGCCGGTCAGGGTGCAGGTGTAGGTGTTGCTGACGATGACCGCGTTCGCAGCGGTGCTGGTGACGCCGACGAAGGCGCCAGCGGCGAGCGCGGTGGTGGCGCCGGCGACGACGGCGCGGGTGGTGATCTTACGAAGATTCATGAAGGTGCTCCCTCCCGAGCAACTCAGTGCGCTACCAGGGGGTAGCAACGACGGGTCACGGTAACCCCTCGGCCTCGGGAGCGGGAGAGGAACCCCGGAAAGTTTAAGAAAACGGGAAGCCAACGTCCCGAAATACCCCGGTTCCTACACTGGTTTCATGAGGAGCTGGCGGGATCCGGACCGGGTGCGGCTGATGCTCGACGAGGCCGAGACCTGGGCCGTCGTCGGCCTCTCGGGCGACCCGACCCGGACCGCGTTCGAGGTGGCCCGCGGGCTCCAGCGGCACGGCAAGCGGATCGTGCCGATCCACCCGTCGGCCCCGACCGTGCTCGGCGAGCAGGGGTACGCCACGCTCGCCGACGTGCCGTTCCCGATCGACGTCGTCGACGTCTTTCGCCGCTCGGAGGCGGCCGGGGAGTTCGCCGACCAGGCCGTCGAGATCGGCGCCGGGGGTGTCTGGTTCCAGCTCGGGGTCATCGACGAGGCGGCGTACGAGCGGACCGTCGCGGCCGGGGTGCCGATGGTGATGGACACCTGCCCGCTCATCGAGTGGCGACGGCCCCGGTGAGCCGACCCGGCGCGGACCTGGCGATCGCCGCCGGCCCTGGCCTGCCCAACGGCCTGGTGCTGCCGGCCGCCGAGCTGGTCGAGCGGTTCTCCCGCTCCCCCGGCCCCGGCGGCCAGTCGGTCAACACCAGCGACACCCGCGTCGAGCTCGAGTACGACGTGGCCACCTCGGCGGCGCTCGACGACGCCCAGCGGGCCCGGCTGATCGGCCGGGTCGGCTCACCGGTCGTCATCGTGGCGTCGGAGCACCGCTCCCAGCACCGCAACCGGGTCGCGGCCCGGGAGCGGCTGGCCGAGCGGGTGCGCACGGGTCTCGCGCCGCCGCCCCCGCCGCGCCGTCCGACGAAGCCGACCCGCGGGTCGCAGCGGCGCCGCCTGGACGAGAAGAAGCAACGCGGACAGACGAAGTCGCTGCGCGGGCGGGTCAGGGACGAGTAGCGCGGGCCCGCAGCACGTGCGCGTCACCGTCGGCGTCGCCGGGCGGCAGCCCGAGGTAGCGGGCCCGGATCTCGCGGCGGCCGAGGTCCTCGATGTCGTCGAAGCCGAGCTCGCCGAGGATGCCGTGCAGCTCCTCGGACTCCAGCCCGGGACGCAGCGGCTCACCGACGCCGGCGACGTGGTCGACCAGGTCCTGCCGGGCGGCGCGCGCCTCGACCGGCGCGTGGGCGACCGGCTTGACGTAGTCGAGGGCCACCTCGCCGTCGGGGACGCCCGCGATCACCGCCAGCGTCGCGCGGACTGCCTCGGTCGAGAGGTACGGCACCACACCGAGCCACAGGAAGAACGCCGGCTGCCCGGCGTCGAACCCTGCCTCGTCCAGACGGGCGGCCAGCGCGTCGCGCTCGAAGTCGACCGCGACGTACGTGACGCTCGAAGGCACCTCGATCCCGGTCGCCGCGAGCCGCTCGCGCTTCCACGGCCCGGTGGCGGGGTGGTCGACCTCGAAGACCCGGGTCCCCGGGAACGGGTTGCGGTAGGCGAACGTGTCCAGCCCGGCGCCGAGCACGACCACCTGGCGGGTGCCGCGGGCGACGGCGGCGGCGAGGGCGTCCTCGGCGAACCGGTGCCGGACGGCGATGAACAGCCGCAGCCGCGGCTGGTCCCAGGCACGGTCGAGCGGCGCGTCGTCACCGAGGATCCGGCGGGCGAGCGGGTCGGTGAAGATCCGCGGCTCGTCGGCCTCCTGGTGCACCGCACGCAGGGCCGCGGCGCCGAAGGCTGTCCGGCTCGGCTCACCCTCACGCACGCAGGGCAGCCTGCCGCACCGCAGCGGTGAACGCGAGCACCAGCGGGTGCACCGGCTTGCCTGCCAACGCACCGACGTGCGGCTGGAACATGGTCGCGATGTAGAACGGGTGGTCCGGGAACTCCAGCACCTCGGCGCCCGCATCGTCCGCCGTGGCACCGACCACCACACCGGCCGTCTCGAGCCGCTGCACGGCCTCGGCGGTCGGCGCGTAGTTGCAGAAGTGCATGCCGGTGAACGGGGCGTCCACGATCTCCGCGAACCGGGTGCCGGGCACCGGCGTGACCAGCCGCTCCTCGCCGTACAGGCTGCACGCGAGGGCGCTGACGACGTTGTCCTCCGCCTCGCCGTCGGACTCCGCGTGGGTCGCGGGCTCGTTGAGGACCGACCGCGTGAACTCGATGACGGCGTACTGCATGCCGCCGCACGAGCCGATGAACGGGATGCCCCGCTCGCGGACGGTTGTCAGTGCGCGCAGCACCGCCGCATCGTCGGCGTACGGCGAGCCGGGCACCAACCAGACACCGTCGTACTCGGTGATGTCGAACCCGGAGTCGGTCGGCACCCAGACGGTCTCGACGTCCAGCATCGGCCGCAGCGCGTTGAGCTCCTGGTGGCTGCGGTGTCCGCGGTCGTCCCCGAGGAGCGCGATCACGCGTCCGTCACTCAGCCAGCCTCGCGAGCTCCTCGTCGACGACGGCCGGGTCGAGCTTGGTGAAGATCGGCGTCGGCTTGGCGACCGGGGTGCCGGGCACGATCGGCCGCCGCTCCCACGCGGGCGTCGCGGAGTAGTCGCCGGTGATGATCGGGTACGGCGCGCCGCCGTCGAGGTCCTCGGCCTCCTCGATGCGCGGCATCGGGGCGACGTCCCCGGCGACCACCGAAGGCCTTGTCGACCTCGTTGGCCGAGAACGGCAGGAACGGCGAGAGCACCAGGTTGAGGTCGGCGACGCACTGCGCGACCACGTGCAGGATCGTGCCGAGCCGCTCCGGGTCGTCCTTGATCTTCCAGGGCTCGGTGTCGGAGACGTACTTGTTCACCTCGCCGACCACGCGCATCGCCTCGCCGATCGCCTGCTTCACCCGGTGCCGCTCGAGCAGCTCGCCGACGGTGCCGAACGCCGCCTCGGTGGCGTCCAGCAGCGCCTGGTCCTCCGCGGTGAGCTCGCCGGCCTTGGGGATCTCGCCGAAGTTCTTCGCGATCAGGTTGGCGGTCCGGTTGACCAGGTTGCCCCAGCCCGCGACCAGCTCGTCGTTGGTGCGGCGCACGAACTCCGACCAGGTGAAGTCGGAGTCCTGGTTCTCCGGGCCGGCCGCGGCGACGAAGTAGCGGAACGCGTCGGGCTGGTAGCGGCTGAGCAGGTCGCGGACGTAGATCACGACCCGCTTCGAGGAGGAGAACTTCTTGCCCTCCATGGTCAGGAACTCCGACGAGACCACCTCGGTCGGCAGGTTCAGCACGCCGTACTCGCGCGGCTCGCCGCCCTTCGCGCCCTTGCCGGCGTAGGCCAGCAGCTCGGCCGGCCAGATCTGGCTGTGGAAGGTGATGTTGTCCTTGCCCATGAAGTAGTACGACAGCGCCTCCGGGTCGTTCCACCACTCGCGCCAGCGTCTGGTCGTCGCCGGACCGGCGGGCCCACTCGATGGACGCGGACAGGTAGCCGATCACCGCGTCGAACCAGACGTAGAGCTTCTTGGTGGGGTTCTCGCGCCAGCCGTCGAGCGGGACGGCGATGCCCCAGTCGATGTCGCGGGTCATCGCCCGCGGCCGGATCTCCTTGAGGATGTTCTGGCTGAACCGGATCACGTTCGGCCGCCACGTCTCCGACGCCGCCCGCTCGTCGAGCCACTCCCCCAGCGCGTCGGCCAGCGCCGGCAGGTCGAGGAAGAAGTGCTGGGTCTCGATGAACTCCGGCGTCTCGCCGTTGATCTTCGACCGCGGGCTCGATCAGGTCGTGCGGGTCGAGCTGGTTGCCGCAGTTGTCGCACTGGTCGCCGCGCGCGCCGTCGTACCCGCAGATCGGGCAGGTGCCCTCGATGTAGCGGTCGGGCAGGGTGCGGCCGGTGGACGGCGAGATGGCGCCGTACGTCGTCTGCTCGACGAAGTAGCCGTTCTCGTAGACACCGAGGAACAGCTCCTGCGCGACCGCGTGGTGGTTGCGCGTCGTCGTGCGCGTGTAGAGGTCGTAGGTCAGGCCGAGGCGCCGCGAGGTCCTCGGCGATGATCCGGTGGTTCTGGTCGGCGAGCTCCTGCGGGGTCATCCCCGCCTCGTCGGCCGCGATCAGGATCGGCGTGCCGTGCTCGTCGGAGCCGGAGACCATGAGCACGTCGTGGCCCGCCATCCGCATGTACCGGCTGAACACGTCGGAGGGCACACCGAAACCGGCCACGTGGCCGATGTGGCGCGGGCCGTTGGCGTACGGCCAGGCGACGGCGGACAGGACTTTGCTCATAGCGGCATCCTAGGGATCGATCGCTACTGGGTTTCGCGGCGGTTGGCTACCGTCGTTCCCATGGTCACCCTGATCGCAGAGGATCTGCTCCTCCTGCTGCTGGACGACGACAGCGGCAAGCTCACCGGGACCGCCTACCCGCAGACCGCTCTCGGCGGCGCGCTCCTGATCGAGCTCGCGCTCACCGGCGCCGTCGAGGTCGAGGAGAAGGTGAAGGCCTGGAGCTCGACGAAGGTCCACGCCGTCGACGACCGAGCGCCCGGCGACCCCCTGCTGCGGGCGGGTTACGACACGGTCGCCGCCAAGACCCGGGGCGCGCAGGAGCTCGTCGAGAAGCTGGGCAAGGGCCTCCAGGAGCAGCTCGCCGAGCGCCTCGTCGAGCGCGGGATCCTCGAGCGCCGAGAGGGACGGACGCTCGGGGTCTTCCCGAGCCAACGTTTCCCGAGCGCTGACGGCACCCGCGAGCAGGAGGTACGGCGCAACCTCACGGCAGCGCTGGTGCAGGGGGTCCAGCCCGACGAGCGCACCGCCGCCCTGATCGCGCTGCTCTCCGCGATCGACAAGGCGCACAAGGTGGTCGACCACGAGGGCCTGCCCGCGAAGATGATCCGCAAGCGGGCCAAGGAGATCGCCGAGGGCGCCTGGGCCGCGAAGGCGGTCAAGGACGCGATCGCCGCCGCGACCGCAGCGATCGCGGGGGTCGCGGTGGCGGCGTCCGTCGGGGCCACCAGCGGCGGCAGCTGAGGTCTCGACCGCGCGAACGATCCGTCCGTTCGGGCAGAACTGGAGCCTTTGGGGCGATGCTTCGGCCTCGAGGGTCCAGTTTCACCGGCTCACCGGTGAAACTGCCCGGGCCGGCTGAGCTCAGACCGATCGACCGGCGAACGCCGCGAGCTGCTCGTACGGACCGGCGTCCGCGCTTGCCTGCTGCTCGGCGCCGAACACCGGACCGCGGTTGTCCGCGGTCAGGTTCGCGCGCAGGAACTCCAGCCCGCGCTCGGCGATCTCCGGGTCGAGCCGCTCGACCGGGTAGCCGATCGCGGTGGCGACGTCCCACGTGTGGAGCGCGAGCTCCGCGGTCTGGAAGTCGGCGGGCACCGGGGCGTTGCCCGTGAGCTCGTGCCAGGCGTGGGCGAGGTCGTCGCCGCTCACGCGGAAGACCGGCCCCCAGCTCTCCGCGACGTGGGGCGGAGCGGCCGACCAGTCCGGCTCCTCCCCGCGCATCATGGTGAGGAACCGGCCGGGCGTGGCGATCAGGTGGTCGACCAGCGCCGCGAGATCCCAGTCCGCGCACGGGGTCGCGCGATCGAGCAGGTCGGCGTGCACGTGGTCGAGCACGTCACCTGCCTGGTCGATCGCCCGGACCAGGACCCGGACCTCGTCGCCCAACATGGGGCCACGGTAGGTCGGTTCGTCAGCTGAAGTCGAGGTCCGTGGTGCGGCCCGCTTGAGCTCGGAGAAGTGCTCGTAGGCACGCGAGCGTCACGCAGGCGTCCCAGATCCGGCCGGCCTCCTCGCCCTTCGGTGCCTTGCTGATCACCGGACCGAAGAACGCGCGGCCCTCGAACGCGATGGTCGGGGTGCCGACCTCGTTGCCGACCTGGCTGATGCCGCGCTCGTGGGAGGCCGCGATCGCCTCGTCGTACGACGAGTCGTCCATCGCGTCGGCGAGGGAGAGGTCGAGCCCGGCCTCGGTCGAGCGCGGCCTCGATCATGGCGCGGTCCTTGTCCTGCTTCTCCAGGTGGATGCGGTTGCCCATCGCGGTGTAGAGCGGGAGCAGCGCCTCCTTGCCGTACTTCTGCTCCGCGGCCATCAGCACCCGGACCGGCTGCCAGGCCGTCTTCAGGAACCCGCGGTACTCGTCCGAGATGTCCTTGTCCTGGTTGAGGTACGCCAGGCTCATGATGTGCCAGGTCACCTCGATGTCGCGGACCTTCTCGACCTCGAGGATCCAGCGCGAGGTGATCCAGGCGAACGGGCAGGCGGGGTCGAACCAGAAGTCAGCGTTGGTCATGTCGTGCACAACCAACCGGACCCCGGTCCGCATTCCCTCAGCTGACCAGCGTGAGCGCCAGCCCGGCGAGCCCGCAGACCCCGAGCGTGCGCAGGACCGGCCAGCGCAGCCCGAACACCAGCAGCGCGCCGAACGCACCGAGGACCGCCGGCTCCCACTGGAACGACGACCACACCGGGACCAGCAGGCCGAAGTGTTCCCATCCGACGCGCTCGGCCTCGGCGAAGAGGGTGTGCACCACGAAGAAGAGCGCGAGGTTGCCGATCACGCCCACGACCGCCGCGGTGACGCCGGTGAGCGCGGCCGAGAGCGGCACGTTGCCGCGGAGCCGCTCGACGTACGGCGCCCCCAGGAAGATGAACAGGAAGCCGGGCACGAACGTCACCCACACGACCAGCACCGACGCGAGCACCGCGGCGGTCCACGGGTCGAGGTCACCGGCGTTCCGGAACGCGCCGAGGAACGCGACGAACTGCACCACCATGATCAGCGGCCCGGGTGTGGTCTCGGCGAGCGCGAGTCCGCGGACCATCTCCTGGGCGGTCAGCCAGCCGTAGTGCTCGACTGCGGCCTGGGCGACGTAGGACAGCACGGCGTAGGCGCCGCCGAACGTCACCAGGGCCATCCCGCCGAAGAACAGCCCCTGGTCGACGAAGACGTTGGACGTGCCACCCGCGAGCGCGACGGCGAGGACGACCGGGGCCACCCAGAGGACCAGGCCGACGCTGAGCACGACGAAGTTCCGGCGGGCCGACCGTGGGGCGCGGTGCAGCGCGTCGTCGGGGACGAGCGGCGGCACCTCGTCCTCGGCCTCCTCGGGCTCGGGGAGCCGGACCAGGTCGGGACGACGGCGCGAGATCAGCCAGCCGGTCAGTCCGGCGGCCAGCACCACGAGCGGGAACGGCACCGCGAACACCGCCAGCGCGACGAAGGCCGCCACGGCGAGCAGGAGCAGCACCCGGTTGAGAACCGCCCGGCGGCCGAGGCGGAGCACCGCCTGGACGACGATCGGGATCACCGCGGCCGCCAGCCCGAGCAGCACGCCCGTGACCAGGGTCGACTCGCCGTGCGCGACGTACACCCAGGACAGCGCGAGGATCGTGATGAAGCCAGGGAGCACGAACAGGGTCCCCGCGATGAGGCCGCCGAGCCAGCCGTTGAGCAGCCAGCCGCTGTAGATCGCGAGCTGCTGGGCCTCCGGACCGGGCAGCAGCATGCAGTAGCTCATCGCGTGCAGGAACCGTCGCTCCCCGATCCACCGGCGCTCCACGACCAGCTCCCGGTGCATGACGGCGATCTGACCGGCCGGGCCGCCGAACGTCTGCCACGAGATGAGGAACCAGGCCCGGATCGCTTCGCGCAGCGGGACGAGATGCCGGTCCGTGTCGGTCACGGTGCCCATCGTGCCGGTCCTGCGGCTTTTCGCGCGCGCCCACGCGGATGGCAGGATGCGAGGCATGCCTGGAACCAACCTCACCCGGGACGAGGCCGCCACTCGCGCCGCCCTCCTGGACGTCACGTCGTACTCCATCGACCTGGACCTCACGACCGGCGACACGACCTTCGGATCGACCACCACGATCCGGTTCACCTGCACCGAGCCCGGTGCCGAGACGTTCGCCGACCTGGTCGGCGCGACGATCCACGAGATCACGCTGAACGGCGCGTCGGTCGACCCGGCAACGGCGTACGCCGACAGCCGGATCGCGCTGACCGGCCTGGCCGCGGACAACGAGCTGGTCGTGCGCGCCGACTGCACCTACTCCCGCACCGGCGAGGGGCTGCACCGGTTCGTGGACCCCGCCGACGACCGGGTCTACCTGTACTCGCAGTTCGAGGTCCCGGACGCCCGCCGCGTCTACACGACCTTCGAGCAGCCCGACCTGAAGGCGCCGTTCACGTTCACCGTGACCGCCCCGAGCCACTGGAAGGTCGTCTCCAACTCCCCGTCGCCGGAGCCCGAGGTGAGCGGCGACAAGGGCGTCTGGCGCTTCGCGCCGACCAAGCCGATGTCGACGTACATCACCGCGGTCGTCGCCGGCGAGTACCACGAGGTCCAGCACGTCTACGACGGCAAGCACGGCGACATCCCGCTCGGCCACTACTGCCGCCAGTCGCTCGTCGAGCACCTCGACGTCGACGAGCTGGTCAAGCTCACCGAGCAGGGCTTCGCGTTCTTCGAGGAGCGTCTTCGACTACCCGTACCCGTTCGGCAAGTACGACCAGCTCTACGTGCCGGAGTACAACATGGGCGCGATGGAGAACGCCGGCTGCGTGACGCTGCGCGACGAGTACCTCCCCCGCAGCCGCCAGGACCGCTCGTTCTACGAGTTCCGCGGCGAGGTGATCCTCCACGAGATGGCGCACATGTGGTTCGGCGACCTGGTGACCATGAAGTGGTGGGACGACCTCTGGCTCAACGAGTCGTTCGCCGAGTGGGCCTGCTACCACGCCGCCGTCCGAGGCGACCGAGTTCACCGAGGCCTGGACCGGCTTCACCAACGCCCGCAAGAACTGGGCTACCGCCAGGACCAGCTGCCGAGCACCCACCCGATCGCGGCCGACAACGTCGACCTGCGCGCGGTCGAGGTGAACTTCGACGGCATCACCTACGCCAAGGGCGCCTCGGTGCTCAAGCAGCTCGTCGCCTGGGTCGGCCTCGACAACTTCCTCGAGGGCGTCCGCGCCTACTTCAAGGACTACGAGTACTCCAACACCGAGTTCGCCGACCTGCTCGCCGCGCTCGAGAAGTCCTCGGGCCGCGACCTCGAGTCCTGGGCCCAGGAGTGGCTGCAGACCTCGGGCGTGAACACCCTCGCCGCCCGAGTTCGAGCTGGACGCCGACGGCAACTACGCGTCGTTCGCCGTGCGCCAGACCGCCGCCCCCGACTACCCGACGCTGCGCCGGCACCGGCTCGGCATCGGCCTGTACGACGAGGTCGACGGCCACCTGGTCCGCCGTACCTCGCTCGAGATCGACGTCGACGGCGAGCTGACCGAGGTCGCCGACCTGGTCGGCCAGAAGCAGCCCGACCTGCTGCTGCTCAACGAGGGCGACCTCGCCTACGCCAAGATCCGCCTCGACGAGCGCTCGCTGGCGACCGTCATCGGCGGCCTGACCACGCTCGACGACTCGCTGGCGCGGGCGCTGTGCTGGGGCGCGGCGTGGGACATGACCCGCGACGCCGAGATGAGCGCGACCGACTTCGTCGCCCTGGTGCTCAGCGGCATCGGCGCCGAGACCGACGCGTTCGGCGTCAGCCGGATCCCGACGTACGCCGCGGCCGCGGTCGTCGTCGTACTCCGCCCCCGAGAACCGGGCCGCGCTGCGGGCCACCTGGGAGCAGGGGCTGCGCAAGCTGCTCGAGAACGCCGAGCCGGGCAGCGACCACCAGCTCTCGTTCGCCCGTGCGTACGCCGGTGCCGCGCACAGCGACACCGCGCTGGCCGACCTCGAGCGGCTGCTCGACGGCACCCTCGACCTTCGAGGGCCTCGCGGTCGACACCGACCTGCGCTGGACGCTGCTCAACGGGCTCGCCCGCAACGGCCGCGCCGACGGGGACCGGATCGCCGAGGAGCTCGAGCGCGACAACACCATCTCCGGCCAGGAGCACGCCGCCGCCGCGCGGGCGCTGCGCCCGACCGCCGAGGCCAAGGCCGAGGCGTGGGAGATCGCGATGGTGCGCGACGACGTCCCGAACGAGACCCAGCGCAGCGTGGTGCTGGCCTTCCAGGTGTTCGGCCAGGACGACGTGCTCGCGCCGTACGTCGAGCAAGTACCTCGACGCCGCCGACACCCTCTGGGAGGAGAAGGGCACCCAGCGGGCCTCGACCGCCCTGGAGTACATGTTCCCGAAGCCGCTGGCCAGCCCGCAGCTGCTCGACCGCGTCGACGCCTGGCTGGAGACCTCCCCCGCCAACCCGGCGGCCAAGCGCTACGTGCGCGAGGGCCGCGCCGACGTCGCCCGCGCGCTCGCCGCCCAGGCCCGCGACGCCCGGGGCTGATCGACAGAACAAGTCGCCGAGGGGTGTGGGCTGCGGAGCAGCTCACACCCCTCGGCGACTTCACCCCATGAAGGTGACAACCGAGAACGCGAGCCGGCCCGCCGGTCCTGCGGGACGGAACGGGACGTCGCCTGGAAGCGTAAAAGGGTGCCTTCTCACCGCCGAAGGCGGTTCCCGCGGCGCCCAAGCGACCGGGCGACGTGCCGGGACGGACCGCCAGACCGGCGGGACGCTCAGTCCGGGCGAGGGCCGGATCCGGAACCGCGCCCCGCGCGGCTAGGACTCGGCGTGCAGGGTCTGCGGCGCCCGCGCGTGGTCGGCGAGCATCTGGATGCCGCGGCGCAGGCCGTCGACCAGGTCACCGTCGGCGAACGACGTCTGCATCTGCAGCGCGGTCAGCTCGACCTCCTGGTCGGTGAGGTTGCGGCGCACGATGGCCGCCGGTGACGATCTCGAGCACCCGCGCGGCGGGGTCGACCATGATCAGGATGCTGCGCGACGGGGCGACCAGCGAGTTGTGGAGCTGGGTCGCGAACGCACGCGGCTCGCCGTCGACCCGACCGACGAAGACGCTGAACTCGAAGCGCGAGATCTGCTCGGCCCGGCGGATCGCCTCGTCGACCTGGAACCGCTCGCCGCGTTGAACTCACCAACGGCCACTTGCTCCACCCGCCTTGGACTCGTCGTTGTCCGGCGCCGGCAGCTCGGCGGTGCCCTTGCCCGGGCCGCCGAACCACTGGTCCTGCGGTCGCCTGGCCGCCCGGCGTGAACCGCTCGCCCTTGATGACGCCCGGGCAGCACGACGAGCGAGCGTGATCAGCAGGAACAGCAGCAGCGGGATGCCGACGAAGCAGCAGCGTCGGCCTCGACCGGGTCGACCGGCGGCCGGGTCGCTCCAGCCCTCGGGCACGTCCGCGCCGGCCGGTGCCGCGACGACGGCGACCAGGGCCCCCGCGAGGAGGACGACGGAGATACGGCGGACGAGGTGAGCGAGCTTCGTGGTCACGCGGCAAAGCGTATCGTCCCCGCGCTCCCGTGTACTTGCCCGGTGCGGTAGACATGGGGCCCATGTTCGGGTTCGACGACACGACCGCCTGCGACCCCAGCCACGACATCTGCGAGCAGGTCTACGAGCTGGACCGACAACCAGCAGCTGGCGAACGCCTCCGACATCCTCATCGGCAAGCCGCTGACGATCGCCGGGCTGCTCCTCCTGCTGCGTGGTCATCCGGTGGATCCTGCACCGGCTGGTCGACCGCCTGGTCGCTCGCGCCGAGGGACCGGCGTGCTCCCCGACCAGGTCAGCCTGTTCGGGATCCGCGGCAAGGCGGCCCAGAAGGCCACCGCGCGCGACCTGGCCACCTCGACGCGCCGGGTCCAGCGCGCCAAGACCATGGGCGACCTGCTCAAGAGCGTGATCACCGGCGTCCTGGTCGCGGTCATCCGGCACGATGATCCTCAGCGAGCTCGGGCGTGAACATCGCCCCGATCATCGCCAGCGCCGGCATCCTCGGCATCGCGCTCGGCTTCGGCGCGCAGTCGCTGGTCAAGGACTTCCTGTCCGGCATCTTCATGATCTTCGAGGACCAGTACGGCGTCGGCGACGTGGTCGACGTCGGCGAGGCCAGCGGCACGGTCGAGGCGGTCACCCTGCGGGTCACCCGGCTGCGCGACCTCAACGGCACCGTCTGGTACGTCCCCAACGGCGAGATCCTCCGCGTCGGCAACATGAGCCAGAACTGGGCGCGCGCGGTCGTCGACATCAACGTCGGCTACAGCGAGGACCTGGTCCGGGTCCAGCGGGTGCTCCGCGACGTCGCCCACGACCTGTGGGAGGACGAGGACTTCAAGGACCTGATCATCGAGGAGCCGGAGGTCACCGGCGTCGAGATGTTCACGCCCGACGGCGGTCACCCTGCGGGTGCTGCTCAAGACCGCGCCGATGGAGCAGTGGGCGGTGGCCCGCGCGCTGCGCCAGCGGATCAAGGCCCGCTTCGACCACGAGGGCATCGAGATCCCGCTGCCGCAGCGGGTGTCTGGCACCGCGGACGAGAAGACGGGCCCCTCCCCCGAGGAGGAAGAGCCCGTCCCGGCTGGTCGAGGAGGTCGCAGCGCCGTCGTCGGAGCGTCCGGCCGCTCAGGCCGAGCGAGGCCTCGAGCTTGATCGGTCACGGCGGCGAGCGCCTGGCTGACCGGGCAGCCCACCTTGGCGGCCTCGGCGGCGGCGACGAAGTCCTCCTCGCTCATGCCCGGGACGACGGCCTTGACGGTCAGCCGGATCTCGGTGATGCCGGTGCCGGGCACGAAGTCGACGGCCGCGCTGGTGTCCAGCGAGGTCGCCGGGGTGCCGGCCTTGGCCAGCCCGTTGGAGAGCGCCATCGAGAAGCAGGACGAGTGGGCGGCGGCGATCAGCTCCTCGGGGCTGGTCTTGCCGTTGGCGTCCTCGGCGCGCGAGGCCCAGGAGACGTCGTACGTGCCGATGCCGGAGGACTCCAGCGTGACCTGGCCGGCGCCCTCGAACAGGGTGCCCTCCCAGTGCGTGCTGGCGTTGCGGGTGGTAGCCATGTGCGGATCACTCCTCGTGCGTTGCTCGAAAAGACTCGGTGTCGCGAGTCTGGCACGCCGGTGTCGACCGGCTCACCGGGGCATCGTCACAATGGGACGGTGACCACGTTCTACGACGAGATCGGCGGCTTCGAGACCTTCCGGCGGATCGTCGCGAAGTTCTACGAGGGCGTGGCCGAGGACGAGGTGCTGCGGCCGCTGTACCCCGAGGAGGACCTCGGCCCCGCCGAGGAGCGCTTCCTGCTGTTCCTGGTGCAGTACTGGGGCGGCCCGACGACGTACTCCGACAACCGCGGCCACCCGCGGCTGCGGATGCGGCACGCGCCGTTCGCGGTGACGCCCGGAGGCCAAGGACCGACTGGCTGATGCACTTCCGCGCGGGCTCGACGAGGTCGCAGCTGACGCCCGGAGCAGGACGCGCAGTTCTGGGACTACGTCACCCACGCCGCGCAGTTCATGGTCAACTCGTTCGAGTGAGCATGTAACGCGGCGACCGCGCCGCGACAGGTGAGGGGTGACCGGGCGGACTTCCGCCGACCCTGACCTGGAGGTTCCTTCATGCGTCGGACCACCCTGGCCGCCACCGCCGCCGCGGCGCTCGCCGCCGTCTCGAGCTTCGGCTCGGCGTACGCGACCCAAGCCGGGTCCGACGGCGGGGGCACGAGGTGAACGAGCATGCCGGCACCCACCCGAGCGAGCACGCGAGCCAGGCACCCGGCAGCGCTGGCTGACCCCAGAGCTGGACGGCCCCGGACAGTCAACGTCCCCCGCGCGTTCGGGGTCGTCCTTACTGGGTAGGAGAGAACCATGCCCGATCCGATCCGGCGTTCGGACCTACGAACACCGGCGCCCACACTCGAACCGGACGACGCCTTCGTCGCCCAGCTCAGCTCGCTCGCCGCAGCCGGCGCGAACCCTCAGCAGAGCGCAGCGGCGCCCGTCCCTACCTGGCGGGTGGTCCTGGCCGCGGCGAGTGTCGCCGCCGTCCTCGTCGGCATCGCCTGGCTGACCGGGCTCAGTCCGTCGGACAGCCCGAACCCCGCTCCAGGGCCGGCCACCACGCCCACGGCTCCGCAGGAGACGTCCGCCGATGCCCGGCCGAGCACGTCCGCCGACCCGCAGGTCGAGTCGAACCCGGCTGCCGCAGTCCCGGCGGGTCCAGGTCCCTCCGAGACCTTCGTGAACTCCGAGGACTCCGTGGGCTCCGAGGACGCCGAGGACGCCGAGGGCTCCCAGGGCTCCCAGGAGTCCGAGGACTCGTCCGACCCGGAGGCCGACCAGGGCGTCGGCCAGGACTCCGGGCAGGACTCCGGGCAGGACTCCGTGCAGGACCCGGTCCGGCCCCATGACAACGGCAACGGCAAGGGGAAGGCCAAGGGCAAGGCGAACGGGCCGAACGAGCATGCCGGGGAGCACCCGAATGCGAACGCGGGAGGCCAGGAGAGCCCGTGACCGGGGACGACGAGCTGGTGGCGCGTGCCAAGCGCGGCGACGGGGACGCTTGGCGGGCGCTGTACCGCGCGCACGCAGGCCGGCTGCTGGTGTGGCTGAGCACCCGTCCCAGCTCGGACAGCTCGGTCTCCGCCGAGGACCTCGCGTCCCAGTCCTGGCTCACCGCGGCGGAACGGATCCACACCTTCGAGGGGACGTCCTCGGAGTTCGCCGGCTGGCTGTTCGGGATCGCGCGCAAGCACGGCGGCAACGTCCGGCGCCGGGGGCTGCGACGCAACACCCAGCCCGCGGACCTGAGCGGCCACCAGACGCTCGGCGCGCTACCCGCCGTGACCGGCCCGGAGACGACGTACGCCGCCCAGGACTGGGTGGTCCGCGCCTGGCCGGCCTGCCGCCCCGCGAGCGCGACGTCGTCGGCTGCCGGGACGTGGTCGGGCTCGACGTCGAGACGACGGCCGCAGCGCTCGGGATCTCGGCGGCGGCGGTCCGGGTGGCGCACCACCGGGGGCTGCGCCGGCTGCGGCTCGCGGTCGACGTGCCGGTGGCCGACTAGTGGTTGCCGCCGGAAGTCCGTCGAACTTACGGTGGTGACCACTAGGACGGCACCAGGGCGCGGAGCCGCTCGAGGTAGGGCTCCGGCGGCGCGGTCGAGCGCTGGGTGGCCTGGTCGAAGAAGACGATCGTCACCCGCGCCCGGGCCAGGGTCGTCTCACCGTCGCAGATGACCGACTCGATCGTCGCGGACCGCTGGCCGACGCGGGCGACCCACGACCAGGCGTCGTACGGCTCGGCTCGGAAGAGGATCGGCACGCGGTAGTCGACGTCGGTCTGCGCGACGACCAGGGTGATGTGGTCGAGGCCCTCCCACATCTGTGCGATGCCGGAGATCCGGGCCTCCTGGAAGTACTCGAAGTACTTCACGTTGTTGACGTGTCCGTAGACGTCCACGTCGGAGAAGCGGACGTGGACCGGGTAGTGCAGGGCCGGGGCCGGACGCTCGGCGGGGAACCGCGCCGGCGGCACTGCTTCCTCGGGCTCGAGGAAGCGGGTGAGCGTCTCGCGCTCCGCGTCGTTGATCCGACGCGGCCGCTCGGTGGTGAAGACGTACGGCGTCAGGACGGTCTTGGCCCGCAGGTAGACCTGTCGCTCGCCGTCGGCGTCCTCGTGGAAGACCTCGTAGGCCACCGTGAAGGAGGCCGCTCGGATCTGCGGTGACCCAGCACTCGATGCTGACCGGGCGGAACCCGAAGTGCAGCGGGGCGACGTAGGTCACCTCGTGGCGGACCACCACCGTGCCCTCGGTCAGCATCGCCGAGTGGGCCTCCGGCGAGTGCGTGCGGAGCATGTCGACGCGGGCCTCTTGGAGGTAGTCGACGTAGACGACGTTGTTGATGTGTCCGAGCAGGTCCATGTCGGCCCACCGCATCGGGCACTCGTAGGTGTGCCGCACGCCCCGATGCTGCCAGACGCCGGCGCGGGGCCGGATCGGTCTCAGTCGGTCAGCGCGCAGCCGGCGGTAGTAGGTGCGCAGCGACTCGTGGCGGGCCAGGCGCTCGCGGCGGTTGCTGACGACGATCCCGGTGAGCAGGCCGACCGAGACCACGGCGGCGACGACGCCGAGCAGCACGATCGCAAGGGCGAAGCCGGTGAAGTTGGTGTACAGGTCCATGGCGAATCCTTCTACATCTGTAGAATTTCTACGTATGTAGAAGGTACACCCGAGGCGTGAACCGGGCCAAGTCGGAGCGGTAGTGTCACGCCTCACAACCGCAGGGAGAGGTGTCGATGGCACGTCAGCCCGCGGCGCCGCCAGCTGCTCGACGCGGCGCTCCACGTGATCGCCGACGACGGCCTCGCGGGCTCACGCACCGGGCGGTCGACCGCCGGGCCGGGCCTGCCGGAGGGCAGCTGCTCGGCGTACCTGCGCACCCGCAGCGCGCTCCAGGCAGGCGCTGACGGAGTACGTCGCCGCCGCGCTGCTCGCCGACGTCGAACGGCTCGCCGAGCGGCTGCGCGAGGTGCGAGCCCGACGACGAGCAGGCCGGCGTCGAGGCCGCGCTCGACCTGTTCCTGCGCTGGCTCGACCAGCGCGAGCTGCTGGTGGCCCGGCTCGAGCTCACCATGGCCGCCACCCGCGACCCGGAGCTGGCCCGGCTGCTCGCCGAGCACCGGGCCCGGCTCGTCGAGCTCGTCGACGGGATCATGGCCGTCGCTCGGCAAGGAGCACGCCGCGCCCGCGCCGAGGCGCTGGTGGCGTCGTACGACGGCATCCTGCTGGCCGCGCTGCTCAAGCCGGCCACGGAGCGACGCGACTTCCTGTCGCCGGTCGCTGGAGCTGCTCGGCAGCTCGCTCGCCGGCGACGCCGCGACGTGACGGACGTCTCATCCGCGGCGGATCCGCGCCGGTCTACCCTGACCCGCAGCAGTCGAACCCTTCTTGATACGGAGTGCGCATGCCCGAGGCAGTCATCGTTTCCGCCGCCCGCACCCCCATCGGCCGGGCGAACAAGGGGTCGCTGACCGAGCTCCGGCCCGACGACCTGACCGCGTTCATCGTGAAGACCGCGCTGGACAAGATCCCGGCGCTCGACCCGAACACGATCGACGACCACTACCTCGGCTGCGGCCTGCCGGGCGGCGAGTCCGGCAACAACATGGCGCGGATCGTGAACGTGCTCAACGGCATGGACGACGTCCCCGGCGCGACCATCACCCGCTACTGCTCCTCCTCGGTGCAGACCACCCGGATGGCCTTCCACGCGATCAAGGCCGGCGAGGGCGACGTCTTCATCTCCGCCGGCGTCGAGACCGTGTCGCGCTTCGCCAAGGGCACCTCCGACCACTGGCCCGACACCCAGAACCACAAGTACGACGACGCGAAGGCGCGCACCGACAAGGCCGCCGAGGGCGGCCAGGACTGGCACGACCCGCGCGAGGACGGCCAGCTGCCCGACGTCTACATCGCGATGGGCCAGACCGCCGAGAACGTCGCCAAGCTGCGCGGCCTCAGCCGCCAGGAGCTCGACGAGTTCGGCGTGCGCTCGCAGAACCTCGCCGAGAAGGCGATCAACGACGGCTTCTGGGCGCGCGAGATCACCCCGGTCACCACGCCCGACGGCACCGTCGTCAGCACGGACGACGGCCCGCGCGCCGGGCGTCACGTACGACGGCGTCAAGGACCTCAAGCCGGTGTTCCGTCCCGACGGCGTCGTCACCGCCGGCAACTGCTGCGCGCTCAACGACGGCGCCGCCGCGGTCATCATCATGTCCGACACCAAGGCCGCCGAGCTCGGCCTGACGCCGCTCGCCCGGATCGTCTCCACCGGCGTCTCCGGCCTCTCCCCCGAGATCATGGGCCTCGGCCCGGTCGAGGCGACCAAGCGCGCGCTCGCGAACGCCGGCATGAGCATCGGCGACATCGACCTGGTCGAGATCAACGAGGCGTTCGCGGCGCAGGTCGTGCCGTCGTACCAGGACCTCGGCATCGACCTCGACCGGCTCAACGTCAACGGCGGCGCGATCGCGGTCGGCCACCCGTTCGGCATGACCGGCGCCCGGCTGCAGAACACGATGCTCAACTCGCTGGACTGGCACGACAAGACCACCGGCCTGATCACCATGTGCGTCGGTGGCGGCCAGGGCATGGCGCTGATCCTCGAGCGGGTCTGAGTCAGTCCTCCGCAACCCGTCGAACGCCTGGCCGCGGAACGCGGCCAGGCGTTCTGCTTCCTGCTCGACGCCCGGCGGCGGCGTCGCCGCCGTCCCAGATGGTCACCGCGAGCCGGAGCTTCTTGCCCTTGCTGCGCGGGCGCCAGCTGCCGACCACCTCGTGGCCGGCCAGCACCCCGCCCGGCCGGCCGATCGTGCGCCAGAGGTCCTTGCGGGCGTCCGCGTCGGGGACGACCAGCTCGCGGTCGCGGCCCTGGAGGAACAGGTCGAACGGCCCGAGCAGCCGCACCGCCGTCGACCGCCGGCGGGTCGGTCAGCGCGTCGACGTCCTCGGCGAGCACGTCGAGCGTGGCGCCCGTCGACCTCGACCGGCACGACGTCCTCGGGCCAGCGCGCCTTCACCTCCTTGACCGGGCTGTCGACGTACCCGGCCACGAGCTTCGGGTCGGCCGGGCCGAGGAGGCGGAGCACCGCCCGGACCGGGTCGAGGTGCTCGGGCACCCGCTTCGCGCGGCCCGCGCCAGCCGGGATCCGGCGGAGCACCGGCGGCGAGGTGCCGGGCTCGAGCTCGAGGCCGGCCTGCAGGGCGGAGAGCCGGAACGGCTGCTCGTAGGTGTGCGTCGCCTCGCAGACGCGTGCACCAGCGCAGGTACGGCTCGTCGAGCCGCTCGGTGAGCGCGCTCGACATCTCGCCCTTGACGACCGGCTTCGCCGCGATGTCGCGCATCTCCCCGGCGATGTGGTCGAGCGCGTCGAGCACCGGGATGCCGGCCTTCTTGAGCGGGCGTGGAGGCGTCGAAGATCCGCTTGGCGGCGTCCGCCTCGCTCCACGGCGCGACGGCCGCGGCGACCTGGGCGGCCTCGGCGCGGCGGTAGGCGTGCGGCGCCCCGCGCAGCGTCCAGGCGAGGAACAGGTCGTCCGCCGGCACGTCGGCGCCCGCGGATCGCCAGCGCCCAGGGTGCGCCGTCCGGCCCGGTGTCCTGGACGCCGAGGTCGAGGATCGCGGCATCGCGGTGGGCGCCGCCGCGGTCGAGCTGCTGGGCCGCCACCCGGAACCGGAGCACGTCGTCGCGGGAGACCGTCATCACCGTCGCCATGCCCCCATGGTCGACCTTCCCCACCGACAGTGACGCCCTACACTGCCGGGGTGACGGACACCGGGGAATCGCCAGACCAGGTGGCTCGACGAGGACGAACAGCGCTCGTGGCGGGCGCTGCTGATGGGGATGACGCTGCTCCTCGACCGGCTCGACGACGACCTGCACCGGGCCTGCGACCTGTCGCTGGTGGAGTACGAGATCCTGGTCCGCCTCTCCGAGAAGGAGGGCCGGCAGATGCGGATGGCCCAGCTCGCCGACGCGCTCGCGCACAGCCGGAGCCGGGTCACGCACACCGTCGCCCGGATGGAGCGCAGCGGGCTGGTGGCCCGCACCAGCTCCCCCGAGGACGGCCGCGGCGTGGTCGCGACGCTGACCGACCGCGGCTACGACCTGCTGGTCCGGATGGCCCCCGTGCACGTCAACGGCGTGCGCGACCACCTCGTCGACCTGGTCAGCCCCGAGGACTTCCGCGCCGTCGGCCGGGTGATGAACGCGGTCTCCGACAACCTGGTCGCCGCCCACCCCGAGATGGAGATGCGCCGCGCTGAGCGCGCCAGCGGTCAGACGTAGGCGGGTCGAGCAAGCACCGCGGCTGAGCCTGCGAAGTCGCGACGTGCGGTTCGAGACCGGGTAACGAACGCGACAGTCCTACGGGTCACCGGGTCTCGATACGCTCGCTACTCGACCACCGAGAGCGATCAGTCGCGCGTCAGGCGGCGGTGGGTGACCCGGTGCGGGCGGGCCGCCTCGATGCCGAGCCGCTCGATCTTGTTCTCCTCGTACGACGCGAAGTTGCCCTCGAACCAGAACCACTTCGCGTCGTCCTCGTCGTCGCCCTCCCAGGCGAGGATGTGGGTGGCGACGCGGTCGAGGAACCACCGGTCGTGCGAGGTGACCACGGCGCAGCCCGGGAAGTCGAGGATCGCGTCCTCGAGCGAGGACAGCGTCTCGACGTCCAGGTCGTTGGTGGGCTCGTCGAGCAGCAGCAGGTTGCCGCCCATCTTGAGCGTCAGCGCGAGGTTGAGCCGGTTGCGCTCACCACCGGAGAGCACGCCGGCCTTCTTCTGCTGGTCGGGGCCCTTGAAGCCGAACGACGCGACGTAGGCGCGCGAGTTCATCTCGAAGTTGGCGACCTTGATGAAGTCGAGCCCGTCGGAGACGACCTCCCAGACGTTCTTGTTCGGGTCGATGCCGCCGCGGCTCTGGTCGACGTACGAGAGCTTCACGGTCTGCCCGACGTTGAGCTCGCCGCTGTCGGGCTGCTCGGTGCCGGTGATCATCCGGAACAGCGTGGTCTTGCCGACGCCGTTCGGGCCGATCACGCCGACGATGCCGGCGCGCGGGCAGGCTGAAGGACAGGTCGTGCATGAGGGTGCGACCCTCGAAGCCCTTGGCGAGCCCCTTCGCCTCGAGGACGACGTCACCGAGTCGCGGACCGGCCGGGATGTTGATCTCGGAGGTGTCGATCTTGCGGGTGCGGTCGGCCTCGGCCGCCATCTCCTCGTAGCGCGCGAGACGCGAGCGGCTCTTGGTCTGCCGGGCCTTGGCGTTGGAGCGGACCCACTCGAGCTCCTTCTCCAGCATCTTGGCGCGCTTGGCGTCCTTCTGCCCCTCGATCTTGAGGCGTTCCTTCTTGGTCTCGAGGTA
This sequence comes from uncultured Actinomycetota bacterium, assembly GCA_963716655.1. Taxonomy (GTDB): domain Bacteria; phylum Actinomycetota; class Actinomycetes; order Propionibacteriales; family Nocardioidaceae; genus Nocardioides. The sequence continues at coordinate 351,577 of CAVQTV010000005.1, forward strand.
GGTCGTGTAGTTGCCCTCGTAGGGGTGCGTCTGGCCGCGGTCGAGCTCGAGGATCCACTCGGCGACGTTGTCGAGGAAGTACCGGTCGTGGGTGATCGGCCAGGACGGCGCCCGGGTAGTCCTTGAGGTGGCCCTCGAGCCACTGGACCGACTCGGCGTCGAGGTGGTTGGTGGGCTCGTCGAGGAGCAGCAGGTCGGGCTGCTGGAGCAGCAGCTTGCAGAGCGCGACCCGGCGACGCTCGCCACCGGAGAGGTTGTCGACGATCGCGTCCGGCGGCGGGCAGCGCAGCGCGTCCATCGCCTGGTCGAGGCGGCTGTCGAGGTCCCAGACGTTGGCGGCGTCGAGCTCGGTCTGCAGGTCACCGGCCTCGGTCGCGACCTTGTCCTGGTCGGCGTCCGGGTCGCCCATCATCATGTAGAGCTCGTCGAGGCGGGCCATCTTGCCCTTGATCTCGGCGACGGCCTCCTCGACGTTCTCGAGGACGGTCTTGCCCTCGGTCAGCGGCGGCTCCTGCTGGAGCATGCCGACCGTCGCGGCCGGGTCGAGGATCGCGTCGCCGTTGTTGGCCTTGTCGAGCCCGGCCATGATCTTGAACAGCGAGGACTTGCCGGTGCCGTTCGGGCCGACGACGCCGATCTTCGCCCCGTGCAGGAACGACAGCGTCACGTTGTCGAGGACGACCTTGTCGCCGTGGGCCTTGCGCACATTGCGCAGGGTGAACACATACTCCGCCATGGTCCCCGAGCCTACGGGGCAAGCCGGCCCGGGGACCGTATCGGGGGTGAACCGTCAGGCGGCCACCTCCTCCCCGGTGGACTCACTCGCGGCCGGTGCGGCCGACTCGGGCTTCGGGGTCCGGGTGAACTGGCTGGTGCCGCGGCTCAGGTCGTGGCCGAGGTGGGTCGCGTCGACCTCGAAGGCGGTGACCTCGACGTCGTTGCCGTTGACGTAGGTGCGCAGCTGCAGCCGCCCGGTGACCACGACCGGGTCACCGCGGTGCAGCGAGTCGGCGGCGTTCTCGGCGAGCCCGCGCCAGACGGTGACGGTGTACCACTGGGTGATCCCGTCGGACCAGTTCTCGGTGCGCCGGTTGAAGCGGCGCGGGGTGCAGGCCAGCCGAAAGCTCGCGACCGGGACGTCGCCGGCCCGGCGGAGGGTCACGTCGCTGCCGAGCCAGCCCTGCAGGGTGATCAGGGTGTCGTTCATGGGGTCTCCTTGCCTCGATCCGGTGGATGGCATCGAGGCTCGGCGGCCGCACCGACAATGCGGCGGCCGTGCGGGCCAGCCCTGTGGACGGCGCTGCCGGAGCGCGCGCTGTGGAGGGAAAGCGGGCTCTCAGGGACCCGTCAGGGCCTGGGCGAGCGCCGTCGCGCACCGCGGTGTACGCGGCGAGCTCGACCTCGACCGGGTCGACGACGAGCTCGTGCGAGACCTCGCGCACCGCCTCGCGCAGCCGCTGGTCGGCGGCCGCGGCCCGGCGCCGGGCCACTCCCGGCGACGGCGAGCCGGCACACCAGCCCGATCAGGATGCCGAGCACGACGCCGCCGACGAGCAGCACCAGCGCGAGCGCGACGCCGGCGACCTGCGAGCGTGTCGGGGTCCTCGAGCTTGCCGGACCCGGCCAGCACGCCGGTCCACACCAGCCCGGCGACGGCGGCGACGCAGCAGCAGCCACTGCAGCACGCGTACGACGTGCGCCCACCACGGCGTCCGGCCGGCGCCGATCTGGGCGGCCGCGAGCGCGGCGTCGAGCCGGTCGCCGAGCTCGTCGAGCCGCGCGGTCGGACGCGCGGCGTACCGCCTCGACCCACGGCCGGGCCAGGCCCGCGGACACGTCGTCGGCGAGCGCCCGGACCTCGCCGTCCACCCGGGCGCGCTGCACCTGGGTGGCCTGCGGGCAGCGTGCGGCCGCGCCCGGCGAGCTCGCGGCCGTCGGCGCCGAGGTCGAGCTGGAGCGCCTTGACCGGGTCGGGCTTCATCCCCGAGAGCCAGCCGATGACCGGCCAGCCGGTCGCGCGGCCGACCCGCATCCGGGTGGACCGCTCGACCGCCTCCACGACGGTCGGGACACCGGCGGCGTCGGCGAACGCGTCGTCGAGCGCGGCGACCCGCTCGGCGGCCAGGACCCGGGTGGGCGCGTCGCCGCGACGCCTGCCTCGAGCCGGGCGGCGACGGCGCGCACGTCGGCGTCGAGCCGGATCCGGGTGGACTGCTTCTCGGCGGCCCGGCGCGCGATCTCCGCCGCGCAGCTCGGCGATGCCGATGCCCTCGCGGGCGCTGATCGGCAGCACCGGCACCCGGTCGAGGCCGTCGGCGTCGAGCAGCCGGCGGACGTCGTCGAGCATCGACTGCCGACGCTCCTCGGGCACGGTGTCGATGTGGTTGAGCACCACGAGCAGGACGTCCTGGTGCTCGACCGACGGCGCGAGGTAGCGGTCGTGGATCGCGGCGTCGGCGTACTTCTGCGGGTCGAGGACCCACACGAGCACGTCGGCGAGGTCGACCAGCCGGTCCACCTCGAGGTGGTGGGAGACCTCGGTGGAGTCGTGGTCGGGAAGGTCGAGCAGGACGACGCCGTCGAGCTCGGACTGGTCGTCGCGCCGGCCGCTGTCGAGCATCGAGTCGCGGGTGGTCTGGTGCCGCGGCGGGATGCCCGAGCCACTCGAGCAGCTCGTCGGCGCCCTCGCGGCCCCACACGCAGGCCGACGCCCACGAGGTGGTCGGCCGGCGGACGCCGACGGCGGACAGCTCCAGGCCGGTCAGCGCGTTGAACGTCGAGGACTTGCCGGACCCGGTCGCGCCGGCGATCCCGACCACGGTGTGGGTCGCGGACAGCCGCAGCCGGCCGGTGGCGCGGTCGACGACCTGCGCGCGGCCTCGTCGACGAGGGCGTCGTCGAGACGACCGCGGGCAGCGTGTGCGGCGGCGTCGAGCCCCTCGATCCGGGCACCGATGTCGGTACCACGGGTGACCAGCCTCTTGGCCCCCTCGAGCAAGGACGTCATCTTCTCCCTCGACCCGCCCGCAGGAGGGCAGCGGTGAACAGTTCGGCTCCCACCCTAGGGGGTGCCGGCGATCAGGGCGTGGTCGTCGGCTCCGGCCGAGCGACTGCTCGAAGCGCCGGTCGTCGACCCGGCGGGACGCCGCCCGCAGCTGCTCGGCGGTGTCGTCGGGCAGGTCGAGCCGGTCCAGGAGCCTCGATCCGCCGGGCCCGCTCGCGCCTCGAGCAGGTCGCCGAGCCGGCGGTCCAGCGAGCCGCCGGCGCGCTCGATCAGCGAGCCGACGGCGGCCTGGCCGAGTACGGCGTCGAGCAGGTGCCGGCCGAGGGCCGCGGAGCCCGCCGCCGTCGCCGGGTCGTCGGTCGTCCGGCAGCCGGCGGGCGAACACCGACACCGACAGCGCGACGCCGAGCCCGGTGACGCCGTACGCGAGGAACCGGACGCTGGTGCGCCTTGTCGGCGCCCTCCGCGCGGACCATCGCGTGGATCTCCTCCTGCCAGGCCCGCACCTCGGCCTCGGCGCGGCGGCGCAGGTCGGGGGCGGCGCGGCCGAAGGACTCCTCCGCCGCCAGCAGCGCGCGGCCGGCGTCGGTCTCCTCCCACGCCTGCGCGGGCCCGGCCGGCGGCCAGCTCGGCGTGGTCGAGCACCAGGTTCTCCAGCGCGGACTCGATCGCGAGGGTCACCCGCTCGGCCTGCTGCGGCGTGCCCTTGACCGCGCTGACGACCCGGCCGCGGAGCCGGCCGACCGGGCGGTCGAGCGTGCGCAGCAGCTCACCGGTGCCGACCAGCTCCTGCCACCGGGCGAGCACCTCGCCGCGCAGCAGCGTCCCGTCGCCGGCCTGGGCGGCGAGCTGCTCCGCGGCCGCGTCGTACGTCGTCGTGGCGGCCGCGCGCAGCGTCTCGGCGGCCTGCACCTGCTCGTCGAAGGCGTCCGCGAGCGCGTAGGTGCTGCGCGCCAGGGTGCGGATCGTGCCGTCCAGCGTCTGCCGCACCACGGCGCCCCGGGCGCCGGTGTCGGCGGCGAGCGAGACCAGCCAGCCGCGGATGTCGGCGACCTCGGCCGCGGGCAGCAGGCCCTCCTCCGACACCGTGCGACTCGTTGACGGTGAAGAGCGGGGAGTCCTTGAGCCCGCGGCTGGCCAGCATCCGGGCCAGGTGCGCGGCGACGGTCTGCACCGAGTCGGCCGGGCGTGCGGTCCAGCACGATCGCGACCGAGGTCGAGCGCTCGGCCGCGCGCTTGAGGTGCTCCCACGGGACCTGGTCGGAGTAGCGGGCCGCCGAGGTGACGAACAGCCACAGGTCGGCGACCGCGAGCAGCTGGCTGGCCAGGGTGCGGTTGTGCTCCTCGACCGAGTCGATGTCGGGCGCGTCCAGGATCGCGAGGCCGAGCGGCACGGTGTCGGAGGCGACCAGCTGGAGCGAGTCGTGGTCGTTGGTGGCGCCGTCGACCCGCACCAGGTCCGGCAGCAGCCGGTCCTGGCCGAACCAGTGGCCGTCGTCGGGGTGGTGCACCAGCACCGGGCGACCGGGTGGTCGGCCGCAGCACGCCGGCCGCGGTGACCCGGCGGCCGACGAGGGAGTTGACCAGCGTGGACTTCCCGGCCCCGGTCGAGCCGCCGACGACGACCAGCAGCGGCGCCTCGATGCTCATCTGGCGCGGGATGACGTAGTCCTCGAGCTGCTCGATCATGTGCTCCAGCACCGAGCGCTGCTCCGCGGCCCCGGCCACGTCGAGCGGCAACCGAGCGTCCTGGAGCGCACCACGGAGCCGCACCAGGGCGGTGAGCATCCGGGTGTTCTGGTCGCTGGAGACGGTCATCGAGTGGGTACCACCTGTCCGGGGAATGCGATCGACGGGCGGAGGGCGTCGATCCGCTGGAGGAACTCCTGGCCGCGCGCGGCGTAGTCGGGCGGCGGGGTGCCGCGCAGGAAACGGTAGTGGAGGAAGCCGAGCTCGACCGCCGCCTGCTGGTAGTCGCGCATCGCGCGCTCGGCGTCGGGGCCGCCGAGCTGGCGGGCGTAGGCGCGGCTGTGCCGCCGGGCCGCGGAGGTCCACGACCCAGCCGATGTCGGTCGCCGGGATCAGCCCGCGGCCGGCCGCGTCGGTGAGCGACGCGGTCAGCATCCGGCGCTCCGAGCGTCCGCGCCCAGACCGCGAGCCCGACCAGCCCGACGAACGCCGGCGCCATCAGGACGACGTACGTCAGCACGAAGCCGCCGAAGCCGTAGACGGTCGAGGAGTTCCAGATCGCGTGCGCCGTGACGGCCGCGACGTAGCCGGCGATCGGCCACAGCACCCGGCCGGCGCGGCTGCGCGAGTTGACCGCGAGACCGACGCCGATGCCGATGAACGTCGTGAACAGCGGGTGCGCGAACGGGCTGAACAGGCAGCGCACGACGAACGTCGCGGTGAGCGCCTCGGTGCCGCCCGGGCCCATGCCGTCGGTGCCGTTGTACGCCGCCGCCAGGTAGAGGATGTTCTCGGTGAAGGCGAACCCGATGCCGACCATGCCGGCGTACACGATGCCGTCGAGGACGCCGTCGAGCTCGGCCCGGCGCCACCACAGCAGCAGGACGAGGAACAGGCCCTTGCACGCCTCCTCGGTGAGCGGCGCCTCCAGGATCAGGCTCTGCTTCTCGGTGACGCCCAGGACGAAGCCCCCGAGGCCCTGGAGCACCAGCGCCGCCGCGGTCGCGACGAAGCAGCCCCAGAGCAGCGCCGGCGGCGAGCAGGGTGCGCGGCTCGGGCTCGTAGCGGTCGAGCCACAGGTAGCAGGCGACCAGCGGGCCGACCGGGAGGGCCGCCAGGACGGTCGCGAGCACCAGGGTGCCGGGCGCTCCCGAGAACGCCAGGACCGCCAGGATCGCGAGCGCGCCGAGGCAGGTCAGGATGGTCACGACGACCGTGAACGCGACCGACGATCCGGCGCCGGTGACAGCGCTCGCACGACCGGTCCTGGGCATGGGTGGCAGCCTATCCGGGCATGTCGGTCAAGCCGGGATCCCGGCGTACAGTGGCGCTGTGAGCGACCAGATCAGCCCCGAGACCGCCGAGCCGAAGACGGAGTCGCACGACCCCGCCGTACCCGCCGCCTACGCCGCGTTCATGCGCGAGGGCTGGGGCGACCGGGAGCTCGACCTCCCGGTCGCAGCCGGTCGCCGGCCCCGCGGCAGCAGCGCCGGGCGCGGCTCGCCGAGACGTTCCCGGGCGAGCGGCTGGTGCTGCCCGCCGGCACGCTTCAAGGTCCGGGCCAACGACACCGACTACCGGTTCCGCCCGGACACCGCCCACACCTACTTCTCCGGCAACCAGACCAGCGACGCCGTCCTGGTCGTCGCCGACGGCGAGTCCGTGCTCTACGCCCGGCCGCGCTCCTCGCGCGAGACCGACGAGTTCTTCCGCGACCGGCAGTACGGCGAGCTCTGGGCCGGCCGCCGGCCCTCGCTGAAGGAGATGTCGGACTCCCTCGGCCTCGAGGTGCGCCACCTCGACGAGCTGCCGTCGTTCGACGACGACCGCAAGACGCGCGACATCACCACCGACGCCGACCTCGCCCGGGTCGCCTCCGAGCTGCGGCTGATCAAGGACGACTGGGAGGTCGCGCAGCTCCAGGAGGCGTGCGACATCACCACGCTCGGCTTCGAGGACTCCGTCCGCGAGTGGGACCGGGTGCTCGAGTTCGGCGAGCGCTGGATCGAGGGCACGTTCTTCCGCCGGGCCCGCGCGATGGGCAACGACATCGGCTACGACTCGATCGTCGGCGGCGGCTCGCACGCGACCACGCTGCACTGGATCGACAACACCGGCCCGATCACGCCGGGCGAGCTGGTGCTGCTCGACATGGGCGTCGAGAACCGCTCGCTCTACACCGCCGACGTCACCCGCACGCTGCCCGTCGACGGCCGCTTCACCGACCTCCAGCGCGAGCTGTACGACCTCGTGTACGCCGCGCAGCAGGCCGGCATCGAGGCGGTCCGCCCCGGCGTAGCCGTTCCGCGCCGCCCACAACGCCGCGATGGAGGTGCTCGCGCACGGCCTCGCGGACCTCAAGCTGCTGCCGGTCTCGGCCGAGGAGGCGCTCGACCCCGACAGCCGGGTCTACGCCCGCTGGACGCTGCACGGCACCAGCCACATGCTCGGCCTGGACGTGCACGACTGCGGCCAGGCCGCACCGGAGGCGTACGCCGAGGGCACCCTCGCCGAGGGCATGGTGCTCACCGTCGAGCCGGGCCTGTACTTCCAGGAGGACGACCTGCTCGTCCCCGAGGAGCTGCGCGGCATCGGCATCCGGATCGAGGACGACATCCTGGTCACCGCCGACGGCTACCGGAACCTCTCCGCCGCTCTCCCCCGCACCTCGGCCGACGTCGAGGCCTGGATGGCCGAGCACCGCCGCTGACTGAGCGCGCCTCGCCCGAGTTCGCGAGGGCGAGGGTTCACGCGCCAGGTTGAGGAGCCGCGCGGGCGAGGGACGAGCTCGCGACCGGCGTCTCGAAACCGGGTTCGCGCCGGCCCCCTCCGGGTACGGGCTGGGGGTGAACGACGACCGCGACGAGACCGAGGACGAACGCCTGGACCGCAAGTTCCAGGACCTGCTCCAGGAGCTCCGGGTGATGCAGACCGGTGCCCAGCTGACCGCGGGGTTCCTGCTGACCCTGCCGTTCCAGGATCCGTTCGCCGATCTGAGCGCCTCCCAGCGCAACGTCTACCTGACGCTGGTCCTCGTCGCCGGCCTCACGACGGCGCTGCTGCTCAGCCCGGTCGCGATCCACCGCCGGCTCAGCGGCGCGCACGTCAAGGAACGACTCGTCGAGGCCGCGCACCGGCTGGTGGCGGCCGCGCTGACGACGCTCGCGATGCTCATCGTCGGCATCATCTTCTTCACGTTCGACGTCGTGGTCGACCGCACCTCGGCGTTCGTCGCCGCCGGCGCGATGGCGCTCGTCGTGGTCACCCTGCTGCTCGCGCTGCCTTTCCGCCTGGCCGGCGGGCGTCGTCGGACGCCGGGTGACGCCAGATGTCAGCGCCGGCGCTCGCTCCGCACGGTGCTGAGCGACCAGATCACGAACACGTCGAACGCGATCACGATGATGCGCCCACAGCGGGTAGAACGGGATGAACAGGAAGTTCGCCAGCGCGGACAGGATGGCGATCACGATGCCGGCGATCATCGCCCACCCGTGCCCGGTCAGGATGCTGATGCCGATGACGATCGCGGCCGCCCCGATCACCAGGTGCGCCCATCCCCAGGCGGTCAGGTCGACGTCGAACATGTAGTTCGAGGTGCGGACGAACACGTCGTCCTTCATCACCGCCGACAGGCCCTCCATGGCCTGGAAGACGCCCATCGTCGTGAGCATCACGGCGGCGAAGATGGTCCCGCCGTCCGCCCACATCATCGCCTTGGGACCCGCGTGCTGACGCTGACTCATGTCGTCTCCCTCGTCCGGTTCGCTCTGCGCCGACCCTAGGGATCGGAAGGGCACCGCGAGATCACCCGGTTCGGACGACTTCTCAGCCCAGCGCGTGGCCCTCGATGGACGTCGACGGCTCGATGTCGGGCAGCCGCATCATCCGGATCGAGTTCAGCAGCCCGATCAGGCTGGCGAGGACCGGCACCAGCAGCGCGATCTGCAGGGACAGGTCTCGGGCCTCGGAGTTGATGTCGACGACTGCGTTCGCGACGTCCTCCGGCTCGTCGGCGAGCAGCGCCTCGAGCTTGCTGTCGCTCATCACTTCGGCGTCGTCCTCCAACGCTGCCGCGATCTGCTCCTGCTGGTCGGCGGGGATCACGCTGCTCGACTCGGCCAGATCGGTGAACGCCCACGAGAGCGAGGCGAGCATCAGCCCGCCCGCGACCGCCAGGCCGAACGAGAGCCCGAACGAACCGGCCGCGGAGTTCACTCCCGCGGCCTCGCTGACCCGCTCCTCCTGGATCGGCGCCAGCGTGTAGTTGTTGAGCTGGGAGACCAGCAGGCCGAGACCGCATCCCGCCAGCAGCAGCGGGCCGATGAGGTACCAGCCGAACTCCGCAGTCGGGACCAGCGGGATGATCAGCACCATCCCTACCGTCGTGAGCGCGAAGCCGGCGCAGACGATGGTGCTCGCGCGCCGCTTGCCACCCATCCGGCCGGCCAGGATGGCGACCGCGAACATGCTGAGCGACAGCGGGGCCAGCGAGAGGCCCGCCTCCATCGCGTTGTACTCGAGGGTCATCTGCAAGAAGATCGGCAGCGCGATCATCGCGCCGCCCAGCGTGATCTGCTGCATCATCTGCTGCGAGATCCCGATCCGGAAGTGCGGGAAGCGGAACAGGTCAGGGTCGATCAGCGCCGCCTTGCCCTGGCGCTTGCGACGGACCAGCCAATATGCCAGCGCCGCCAGCCCGACGACGCCGATCGCGATCAGCGCGCCGACCGCCTCGCCGCCCTCCTGCCAGACCAGGATGCCGAGCACGACGCCGCCCATGCCCAGGACCGACAAGGCCGCGCCGACGTAGTCCACCTCGCGCGGGCCGGTGTAGGCCACCTCGCGCACCAGCTTGATGTTGAGCAGCACGATCGCGATGACCACGACCTCGAGCGCGAAGCCGACTCGCCACGACAGGTACGTCGTGACGAAGCCGCCGAGCAGCGGCCCGACCGCGGCGGCGATGGCCGCGGCGGCACCGACCAGCGCGTAGGTCTTCTTCCGGGCCGCGCCCTCGAAGTTGCCGTGGATGAGGGACTGCATGGCGGGCAGCAGGAGCGACGCCCCGAGGCCGCCGAGGATCGCCCAGAACACGATGATCGCGGTCAGGCTCTGGGCGAGGGTCATCGCCAGCGCGCCGATCGCGTAGGCGACCAACCCGGCGACGTACGCGCGCTTGCGGCCGACCAGGTCGCCGACCTTGCTGCTGATCAGGATGAACGCCGCCGACACCAGCGCCTCGAGCGCGATCGCCGACTGGACCCCGCTCACCGTGGTGTCGAGGTCCTCGACCACGGCGGAGATCGAGACGTTCATCAGCGACGTGTCGACGACGAGGACGAACATGGCCGCCGCCAGCAGCACCGCCAGCCGGGTGTTGTGCGGCGCCTCCTCGGCTACCGCCCCGCTCTCTTTCGTTGTCACCGGGTCAGCGAACCACGCCGAGGATGCCCGCACCAGACTGGACAAACCGGCAGCGAGCGGGGTGCGTCATACTTGCCGCGGGCAATTCGCCCTCGGCCTCCGTAGCTCAGCTGGATAGAGCATCGGCCTTCTAATCCGACGGTCGCAGGTTCGAGTCCTGCCGGGGGCGCCAGCAACAAGCGAACGGCGCGACCCGAGGCGATGGGGCGCCTCGGGCCACGCCGTTCAGACCGGCCACCGTAGGGCAGCCGGCCCGGTTGCATCCGGACGAGAAGAGGCGTCGGTGGTCTAGAGGTGCACGCGCTACCGCAGTGCGGTGGTGTCGACGCTGCGGAGGATGTCCGGGTCGAACCCGTGCTTGAGGCCCCAGGCGACCGCCTGGGAGCGCCGGGTGACGTCGATCTTGCGGTACGCCGTACGGATGTAGGTCTTCACCGAGTTGATCGACAGGTAGGTCTGGTCGGCGATCTCCTGGTTGCTCAGACCCTGGGTGATCAGCGCGAGCACCTCGGCCTCGCGGGCGGTGAGGCCGTGCTCGCGGCCGGGCCAGTCGCCGTTCGCGTCGCGGTCGACGCCGGCCGACTGGCGGCGGCGTGATCGTCTCCCCGGCGTGGATCGCCTCGAGCGCCGCGACGATCTCGCCGGCGCTCAGCCCCTTCGACAGGTAGCTCGCGGCGCCCCGGGCGATCGCCCGCTCGACCAGGTCGGGCTGGGTGTTCCAGCTGAAGATCACGACCCGGCGCCGCTGCCGTGCGACCAGGTCCTCGAGGTCGACGGCGTCGCCCTGCACCTGGCCGAAGGTGTCGTAGAGGACGACGTCGACGTCGCTCAGCACCGGCAGCCCGGAGTCCAGCTCGATCACGCTGATCCGCTCGTGGTGCGGGGCAAGCATCGCCGCGACCCCGGCGACCACGATCTCGTAGTCATTGACGATCGCGACCCTGATCGGGGCCATGGCGCCCACCCTACGCCGGTCGCACTGTGGATGTGAGCAGGTCGACACGCGCGCCAATACGGAGGAAACCGTCCCTATCGGGATAGAAAGGAGGTGGCCCCGCTTGGTATGAGCTCGCGGGGCCTGATTACTTTCCGGAGTACTCGTCGATCTCGCCGAGGATCCGCGCCTTCGTCTGCTCGTCGGCGAACGACGCGCGCACCGCGGCCCGCGCCAGGTCGGCCACGCCCGCCTCGTCGAGGTCGAGCAGGTCGGCGGCGATCTCGTACTCGCGGTTCAGCGTGGTGCCGAACATCGGCGGGTCGTCGGAGTTGACCGTGATCGTCACGCCGGCGTCGCGGAACGCCCGGATCGGGTGCTCCTCGAGCGTGGCGACCGCACGGGTGGCGATGTTGGACGACGGGCACACCTCGAGCGGGATGCCGGTCTCGGCGAGGTGGGCGAGCAGCTCCGGGTCCTGGGCGGCGGACGTGCCGTGGCCGATCCGCTCCGCGCCGAGCAGGCGCAGCGCGTGCCAGATGGTCTCGGGACCGGTGGTCTCCCCGGCGTGCGGGACGCTGTGCAGGCCCGCGGCACGGGCCGCGTCGAAGTGCGGCTGGAACTGCGGGCGCGGCACCCCGATCTCCGGACCGCCGAGCCCGAAGCCGACCAGGGCGTCGGGCCGGTGGTTCAGCGCGAAGTCGAGGGTCGCGTCCGCCGACGGCACCCCGGCCTCGCCCGGGATGTCGTAGATCCAGCGCAGCACCAGCCCGAAGTCGCGCTCGGCCGCGACCCGGGCGTCCTCGATCGCCTCGGTGTACGCCTCGATCGGCATCCCGCGGCCCTCGTCGTACGGCCACACCGAGGTGTACGGCGTGCAGGTGAGCTCGGCGTACCGCAGGCCCTGGCCGGTGGCCATCTCGCGGCCGACCTCGTAGGTCAGGTAGCGGATGTCCTCCGGCGTGCGGATCAGGTCGACGACCGCGAGGTAGACCTCGATGAAGTGCGCGAAGTCGCGGAACTCGAAGAACGCTGCGCAGCGCGTCCGGGTCGCTCGGCACCGTGCCGGGGTGACGCTCGGCCAGCTCGGAGACGATCCGGGGCGACGCCGAGCCGACGTGGTGGACGTGCAGCTCGGCCTTGGGCAGGTGGGCGATGAAGTCGGCAGATGCTCACGGCCCGCAGTCTGTCACTGCAGCTCGGCGATCAGGTTCTCGGCGAGCTCCTCCGGGGTGCCGCCGTCCTGGAAGACCTCGCCGTTCAGCAGGATCGTGGGCGTGCCCCGCACTCCGGCGTCGTCGGCCGCCTGGGTCGCCCCGTCCACCCAGGCGGCGCCGTCCTGGCTCTCGATCCGGTCGCGGACGGCGTCCTCGTCGGCGCCCGCCTCGACGGCCAGGTCGATGAGCTCGTCGTCCGTCGGGAACGGCCCGGACTCGGGCGGCTGGTTCTCGAACAGCAGGTCGTGGAACTCCTTGGCGACCTCGGCGCCGGACTCCTCGAGCACGATCGAGAACGCACCCGCGGATCGCGCCGAGTAGTCCCCGATCGAGCTGAGCAGGTTGAACGGGCGGTACTCGACCCGCACCTTGCCGTCCGCGGCGAGCTGGGTCAGCTCCTCGCTGCTCGCCTGCTCGAACTGACCGCAGAACGGGCAGAGGAAGTCCTCGTAGATGATCACGTCGTTCGGCGCGTCCTCGGGCCCGATGGTCAGCCCGAACTCGCTGCCGGCGGCCGGCGCGTCCACGTCGTCGGTGGTGTCGAGCGCCGCGCGAGACGACGACGCCGATCACGACGATCGACGAGCAGCACCGCGACGACGCCGCCGACCATCAGGTTGCGGCGGCGGCGTTCCTGGCGCTGCTGCTCCTCCAGTCGCGGCTGCGGCGCGGCTGGCCCGGTCGGTGGCGCGGTTCTTCTTCGACATCAGGATCCTTCGGGCTCGGGCGTACGGCGGAACAGCAGCGAGTCCAGGGCCAGTCTGGTGGACGGCTTCCAGACGAGGAAGAGGGAGGCGAGCAGCAGCGCGACGTCGCGGGCGATCTCCCACGGGTACTTCGACGCGGCGTCCGGGTCGTACCCGCCGCCGCCGAAGCAGCCGCAGTCGATGTTGATGCCGCGCGCCCAGGCGGAGGCGATGCCGATGATGAACAGCGACGAACAGGACCGCGGACGCGAGCGCCGCCCAGCGGGTCAGCAGGCCGAGGACCAGGCACACGCCGATCACGATCTCGATGACCGGCAGCAGCTGGCCGACCGGCTGGACCAGCGTCGCCTGGGAGCAGCTGGTAGGCGCGCACCGCGTCGACGCTCTGTGCGGGGTCGGGCAGCTTGAGCGCACCGGCGACGATCCAGACCCCGCCCACCACGAGCCGGGCGAGCAGGCCGAGCCATTCAGTCACCCTGCGAGCCTAGGGCCAGACCCTGAGCGGCACCTGAGGCCGAATGGCCAGGGACGGCCGGACTAAGGTGACCTGTGTGAACGAACGACTCGTCTGGATCGACTGTGAGATGACCGGCCTCGACCTCGGGGCCGATGCGCTCATCGAGGTGGCCGCACTGGTCACCGACTTCGATCTGAACGTGCAGGGCCAGGGCATCGACCTGATCATCAAGCCGCCGGCCGAGGCGCTCGACCAGATGAACGACTTCGTCAAGGACATGCACGAGAAGTCCGGCCTGACCAAGGAGCTCGACTTCGGCATCACGCTGGAGGAGGCCGAGGAGCGGGTGCTCGCCTACATCAAGGAGCACTGCCCCGACGGCAGCCGGCCGCCGCTGGCCGGCAACACCGTGGCCACCGACCGGGCGTTCCTCGCCCGCGACATGCCGAACCTCGAGTCGTTCCTGCACTACCGGATCGTCGACGTCTCCTCGATCAAGGAGCTCTCGCGGCGCTGGTTCCCCCGGGCGTACTTCCAGGCTCCGGCCAAGCGCGGCAACCACCGCGCGCTGGCCGACATCCAGGAGAGCATCGAGGAGCTGCGCTACTACCGCGAGGCGGTCTTCGTGCCCTCGCCCGGGCCGGAGAGCGACGTCGCGCGGGCGATCGCGCTGCGCCACGGCGGGGCCCTCACCGGCCTGACCGGGGACGAGAGTCCGAGCCCCGAAGTCGATTCCACGAACGACGAGTAGATCCCCTACACTTTCTCCTCGGTCCTCCGGGACCGACCTGGTGGGTATAGCTCAGCTGGTAGAGCGCCGCCTTGTGGTGGCGGATGTCGCGGGTTCAAGTCCCGTTACTCACCCCAGATTGCTCGAGCCCCCGACCGCGCAGCCGCGGTCGGGGGCTCGATCCGTCCTAGGCGGTGCTGCCGGCCGGTCGTCTCGGCAGCATCCGGGTGAAGAACAGCGCCAGGACGGCGATCACCCCGAGCACGCTGAGGCTGAGCCGCAGGGCGTCGATCCGGGCTGACTCGTTCGCGTCGACGACCGCCTCGGCGGTCTCGCCGGAGACGCCCGCGTCCGCCAGGGCGTCGGCGAGCTGGGCGTCCGATACGAACGGGGCGCCGCCGCTCAGCTGGACCTCGGCCGACGCCGCGACCTCGTCGGGAACGGCCGGGTCTTCCTGGACGCCCGAGATGAAGCTCGACGTCAGGGCGGCGATGAGGACCGAGCCCGCGAGGGCCGTGCCCAGCGACGCACCCAGGTTGGTCGCGGTGTTCTGCAGGCCGCCGACCTCGCCGCTCTTCTCGTCGGGCATCGACGACACGGTCACCGCACCGAGCTGGGAGGCGAGCGCGCCGACGCCGAGCCCGGCGAACAGCAGCGGGCACCGTGACGATCTCCTGGCCGGCCCCGACCTCGAGCGCGGCGATCAGGGACACGATGCCGGCGAGCAGCGCCGCCAGGCCCCAGGACACGACCCGCTGGGGCGAGGCGTTCGGCCAGAGCTTGGGTACGCCGGTCGCGGCGAGCAGCAGCGTGATCGAGAGCGGCAGCAGCCGGATGCCGGTCTCCAGAGCGCTGAGTCCGAGCGCGACCGAGAGGTACAGCGGGATCGTGAAGAACAGGCCTGCCTGGAGCAGGAACTGGAAGAAGAACATGGTGAGACCGCCGGCGAGCTGGCGGTCACCGAGCATCGAGATGGAGACCAGCGGCTCCTGCCCGTGGGCGATGCGCCGGCCCTCCCACCAGAAGAACATCCGGACCAGGACGAGGCCGCCGAGCACCAGCCAGACCGTCGGCGAGAGCCCCGCGATGTCGGGGCCGCCCTCGCGCGGCAGCACCCAGCCCCACTCGCCCGAACGGAGCACGCCGTACACGGCCAGGCCCAGGCCGGCGGAGGAGAGCAGGATCCCGACGTAGTCGAGCGCGGGCTGCTTCTTCGGCGGCACGTCGTTGATCCGGCGGGCGAGGAACAGGATCACGATCACGATCACGACCTCGCCGGCGAAGACCAGCCGCCAGGTCCAGAACGTCGTGACCGCGCCGCCGATCAGCGGGCCGGCCGCGACCGCGATCGCGCCGGCGGCGGCCACCAGGCCGTAGGCGCGAGGCCGGCCCGAGGCCGGGAAGTTGGTCGCGACCAGGGCCACGATCGCCGGCATGATCAGCGCCGCGCCGAGGCCCTCCAGGAACGACCAGCCGATGATGAGGACCGTGAGGTTCGGAGCGATCGCGGTGGTGAACGAGCCGCAGGCGTAGATCACGCACCCGATCGAGAACGCCCGACGCCGGCCGATCATCGTGCCGATCTTGCCGCCGGTGATCATCGTGGTCGCCATCACCAGCGTGTAGAGGGTGATCGCGGTCTGGACGCCGGTGACGGTGGTACCGACGTCCTCGGCGACCTGGGCGATCGAGACGTTCATGACCGAGCTGTCCAGGGTCATCAGGAACTGCGCGGACGCCAGGGTCAGCAGCACCAGCCCGGCGCCGGTCGCGGTCTTGTTCACCGGCTCATCGTGGTGGTTGACCGGGGCTCGGCGCCTCACCCGAGGAGGGTGGGTGGACCCGCACCCCATTCGCTGACTATGGTCAGAGAATGGCCGACGGATCGGGACACGGACACCCTGCGCAGGTTCAACCGCACCTACACGCAGCGGATCGGCGCGCTCGACGAGTCCTTCCTCGGCACCGGCCGCCCGCTCGGCGTCACCCGACTGCTCTTCGAGATCGGGTACGACGGCGCGACGGTGCGCGAGCTGCGCGACCGGCTCGACCTCGACTCGGGCTACCTCACCCGGCTGCTGCGCCGACTGACCGACGACGGCCTGGTCTCCGTGCGTCCCGACCCGGCGGACCGCCGCCGGCGGGTGGTGACGCTGACCGACGCCGGCCGGCAGGCCTGGCGGACCTCGACGACCGCTCCGAGCAGCTCGCGCACGCGCTGGTCGCGCCCCTCACGCCCCGGCAGCGCGAACGCCTCACCGCGGCGCTCTCGACCGCGGACCTCCTCGTCCGGGCCGCGACCGTCCACCTGCGCGAGGTCTCCCCCGCCGACCCGATCGCCCGGGACGCGGCCGGGCGCTACTTCGCCGAGCTCGACCGCCGCTTCCCGCGCGGCTTCGACCCCGGCGAGCCGGACCACACCGGCAGCTTCCTGGTCGCGACCAGCGACGGCCGGCCGGTGGCGTACGGCGGCGTGCAGCGCCTGTCCGCCGACACCGGCGAGATCAAGCGGATGTGGGTGGCCGACGACTGGCGCGGGGCCGGGCTCGGCTCCCGGATGCTGCGCGAGCTCGAGGCGCTGGCAGCTCGGCTCGGGCACACCCGGATCGTGCTCGACACCAACGGCACCCTGCTCGAGGCGATCGCGATGTACGAGCGCTCCGGCTACACCGAGATCGGGCGGTACAACGACAACCCCTACGCCGAGCGGTGGTTCGAGAAGGCGCTCTCGTAGTTAGGGCGTGTCTCCCGATCCCATGGCCTGCTACGCGCCGCCCATGACGCACGCTCGCTGCATTGCCGTCGCTCGCTAGACGACCCTGGTATGGCTTCGCTCCGGCGCCTTGCGATCGCACGCCCTGGACGACGCTCGCTACGGCCGAGAATCGAGAGCCACGCCCTGGTCCCGACCCAGGAACGCCAGCTGCGCCGGCTTCGTCGACAGCTCGACGACCGGGCCGAGCCGGAAGCCGAGCCGCTCCACCAGGCTCACCGCCTTGGCGTTGCGGGCATCGGGCTCCACCACGATCCGCGCGACCCCGGCGTCCTCGAACACCGCCGCCATCAGGAACTGCACGACCTGGCCCGTGAACCCGGGGCTCGCGACCGTCGCCGGCGCCAGCATGAAGTGCACCCCGAGGTCACCCGGCTGCACGTCGTAATGCTCGCCGACCTCCTCGGCCGTCGGCAGGTAGTCCTGGAACAGGGCCACCGGCTCGCCGTCCTGGCGCACCAGCCAGGCATGGTGGGTGGGCTGCTCGTCGATCCACGTGTAGATCTCGCGGACCTCGTCGACCGTGTGGTCGCCCATCATCCAGAACCGAGCCCGGTCCTCGACGACCCAGGAGTGGATGAGCGCGGCGTCGCGCGCGGGGACGAGCGGGTCGAGGCTCAGGCCCATGGCTCCTCCGTGAGCTGGTCCCAGTCGGTGACGATCGGCGCCAGCTCGCCCGCCGCCCACAGCGGCAGCTGGTCGAGGTGGTGCGGGTCGCGGGCGTCGCCGATCGCGCCGAGCGGCACCACCCAGCCGCCGGCGTCGCGGTCGGCGAGGTCCCAGACGTAGCGCGCGACCGAGCCGCGCCAGCAGGCGTCGGTCAGGCCGGGCACCGACGACGTGCAGCGCACGCAGTCGATGTCGCCGGAGACGGGGAGCGCCGGCACCGGCGGCGGCTCGAGCTCGCTCGCGAGTACGTCGAACGCGTGCACCGGCGTGAGCACGTGGGTCGCGCCCCAGGTCGCCGGGTGCCCGGCCGCGTCGTCGAGCGCGTCGCGGGCCAGGGCTCGGACGTCGAGTGCCGAACGGCGTCCCCGCCGCGACCAGCGACTCGAGGGCGCCACCGACCCGGCCGGCCACGTCGAGCCAGGGCGCGAGCACCGGGTCGTCGGTGAGCGGCTCGGCGAGCGGGGCGAACACCGGCTCGGCGGCCAGCCTGATCGTGAACGCGGAGCGCCAGGCCGCGAACGCGGCGGCGCCCTGGGAGGTGGCCTCCATCCGGCCGTCCCAGGCGAGGATCGCGGCGCGCACGGCGGCGCCGGCCGGACCCGGATCGAGGTCGCGCACCAGGTCCTGGAACAGCGGCGCCGGCAGCAGCAGGGCGTCGTCGTGCACGTCGCGGAAGTCGGCGGTGGTCAGGTCGTCGCGGCCGTCGAGCAGCGCGTTGATCCGGGCCGCGCGGTGCGGCGGCGCGAACGACGTACCGATGGCGTCGCTCTCCTGGCCGCGCCGCTCGTTCGCGGTCACCACCTGCCCGTCCGGCGCGACGTCGTGTCGGGGCAGCGGGTCGAGCCAGCCGGTCCACGCGGCCGCCGGGTCGGCCGCGTCGACGACGCCGCGGCGGTTGGCGTCCGCCCGCACCGGCACCCGGCCGGCGACCCGGTAGCGCACGGCGCCGTCGCGGTCCGCGGCCACCACGTTGTTGACCGGCTCCACCCAGTCGTCCAGCGCCCGCATCACGTCGTCGGCGGTGCGGGCGTGCAGCAGCGGGAGGATCGCGTCGAAGCCGTGGTCCTCGAGGACGACGGACGCCGCACGCAGGCTGAGCCCGCGTCCGGCCTCGACCGAGCCGTCGAACACGGGCCCGCGCGCGGTGACCACGACCTCGACCTGCTCTGCGGGCCGGCCGGCGACCGCGATCGTCTCCACCCGCGCGTCGGCGGGTTGCCAGCCGTCCGGGCCGAGCGCCTCGACGCCGCCGTCGGTACGGCGCAGCCGCTCGTCGTACACGTCCTGGTAGTCGGCCATCGCGTTGGTGATCGCCCAGGCGACGTCGCCGGCGTGCCCGAAGTGCTGGATGCCGGGCACCCCGGGGAACGCGAACCCGACCACGTCGAACTCGTCGCACGAGAGCCGCACCTGCTGGTAGACGCCGGGCGACTCGATCACCCGGTGCGGGTCACCGCCGATGAGCGGGAACCCGGACGCGGTCCGGTCGCCGCCGACCGCCCAGGCGTTGCTGCCGCTGGGCTCCGGACCCTCGTGCGACAGCAGCCGGGCGTCGTCGCCGAGCACCTCGACGGGCCCGGCCCACCCAGAGCTTGCCGGGCATGCTGGCGAAGAGCAGGTGCTGGGCGAGGAACACCGCGAGCGGCGTCCACGGCTCCCACTCGACCGGCTTGGCCGCCGAGCCGCTCGGAACTCCGGGGAGTCGGCGTGCAGCCCGGCGTTGACGCCGGCGACGTACGACGCCACGAACGCCGCCGTCTCCGGGCGCAGCCGGACGAACGCGCGGCGGGCGCTCGCGGCGATCTCGGTACGACGGGCGAGCCGGTCCCACGGCAGCGCGGCGACCCCGATCAGCTCGGCGGTGGTGCCGGTCGCCCGGCGGCGCAGGTACTCCAGCTGCCAGGACCGGTCGCGCGCGGTGACCCGGCCCTGGCCCTCGGCGAGGTCGGAGACGGTGCCGGCCCGGACGTGCGGAACGCCGTACGCGTCGCGCCAGATCCGAGCCATGTTAGGTGACCCTAGACATAGGTGAGCAGCGGGAGCCGCACGCGGAACGTGGTGCCCTCCCCGGGCTCGGACTCCACGGTCATCTCGCCGCCGTGCTTCTCGACGATCGCGTGCGCGATCGACAGGCCCAGGCCGCTGCCCGGGATCGCCTGCTCCTGGGCGAGCGAGGACCGGAAGAACCGGCTGAACAGCCGCTCCTGCTCCTCGAGCGGGATGCCGATGCCGGTGTCGGCGACCTCGACGACCGCGGAGTCCTGCTCGGCCAGCAGCGCCACCGTGACCCGGCCGCGCTCCGGGGTGAACTTCACGGCGTTGCCGACCAGGTTGATCACGACCCGCTCCAGCATGTCGCGGTCGCCGAGGAACGGGACCGGCTCGTCGGGCAGCTCGACGTCCAGCTCGAGGTCGCGGCGCTCGGTGGTCGGGGCGACGACGGAGCACGCGGAGGCGACGATCTTGCGCAGGTCGACGACCCGGTCGACCATCGCCAGGCCCTCCTCCTGCACCCGCGAGAGGGTGAGCAGGTCGTCGATCAGCGAGAGCAGCCGGGCGCTGTTGGCGCCGACCCGGTTCACGGCGTCCAGCTGGGCGGGTGCCGAGCTCGCCGTACACGCCGTCCTCGAGCATCTCGGTGTAGCCGAGGATGCTGGTGATCGGGGTGCGCAGCTCGTGGCTCACGCTCGAGACGAAGGCGTCCTTGACCTGGTCGACGTCGCGCAGCCGCTCGACCGCCTGCCGCTCGGTCTCCAGCGCCTCGACGAGCTTCGCCTGGGCGCGGACCCGCTCGGTGATGTCCTCGGACGTGCTGACGTAGCCGGTCACCTGGCCGCGGTCGTCGACGACGCGGTTGAGCGACATCGCGTGCATCCGCTCCTCGCCGTCCTTGCGCACGAACTTCATGTCGATCGGACCGCGGCCGATCACGGCGAGGGCGACGGCGTCGAGGGTGGGCTCGACGCCGAACTCGGCGGCCTTCGCGGCGATCTCCTCGTCGGTGTGGAAGCGGTCGGTGGTCTTGCCGAGCAGCTCCTCGGCCGTGTAGCCGAGCAGCCGCTCGGCGCCGGGGTTGACCAGCGTGACCAGCCCGAGCTCGTCGGTGCCGACGATGGCGACGCCGGTCGCACCGTTGACGATGTTCTGCACCTTGTCGCGCTCGGCGGCGACCTGCCGGGCGTTCTCGATCTGCTCGCCGACGGCGAGCATCAGCGGCACCACCACGATCGCGCACACGATGATGAAGGTCGCCAGCAGGATCCCCTGCGCGTCGGCCGTGAGGTTCCACTGGTCGCCGGCGTTCGCGAACGGCCCGCGGCCGTACGTCGTCATCCAGATCGCGAACAGGACGCACGACGGTCATCTGGGCGAGCGCCTCGTACGGCGCGGTGCGCAGCGCACACCAGGTCAGCACCGGGATCAGGATGAACACGATCGACGGGAAGTCGTGCGGGAGGAACACCAACGGGGTCAGCGTCAGGATCACCAACCACTGGCACACCCGCTCGGTCGGCCGGGCCAGGCTGGCGTGCAGACGCAGCCGGCTGAAGAACGGGACGACGGTGAGCTGCGAGCACAGGTTGCTCGTCAGCAGCGCGAGTGCCAGCACGGGTGGGTCGCCCCACCCGGTCGCGGCACTGGTCAGGAACGCCACCGCGCCGGAGACGATGGAGCCCGCGGTCGCCCCGCCGAGGAACCGCGCCAGGTCACCGGTGGTGCGCAGGTCGGGGCGGACCCGGTGTCCACCGCTGAAGATCCGCCACATCACCCAGACGCCGGCGGTCATGCCGAGGCCGAGACCGAGCGCGACGTCGAGGTCGTGAGCCGCCGGACCAGATGGTCCCGACCGCGATCGCGGCGATCAGCGCCAGCAGCACCGGGGTGCGCGGTCGCGCGGCCACCATCAGGCACGCGGTCGCGACCACCGATCGGCCAGATGCCGATCGCGGTCCCAGCCGGCGGGATGGCGTGGACGGCCGCCAGCCCGAACAGCGTGACGGCTACGAGCAGGGGGACGACGTGCGTCACCCACGACCTCACCACGCGTTCGACCCCTCCCGAGCGGGTACCGCTCCGACTGTCTGATCCCGTTCCGACACATCTTCACCCCGAGGCGGGCCATGACACGTGCGACCTGCCGTGTGGGACTACGTTGACTCGGTGAGTTCGGCAAGCAGGAGCTATGACGTGGTCGTCGTCGGTGGTGGCCACAACGGCCTGGTCGCGGCAACGTACCTGGCCCGCGCGGGGCTCTCGACGCTCGTGCTCGAGCGCCTCCCGCACACCGGCGGGGCCGCGGTGTCGGCTCAGGCGTTCTCGGGCCGGTCGGCCCGGCTGTCGCGCTACTCCTATCTGGTCTCGCTGATGCCCGAGGCCCTGATCGCCGACCTCGGACTCGACCTGCGACTCGCGTCTCGGTCCGTGGCGTCGTACACCCCGACGCTGCGCGACGGGAAGCCCGGCGGCCTGCTCGTGGAGCGGCACGCGGGCGCGCCGACCGAGCAGTCGTTCCGCGACCTCACCGGCGGCGACGCGGAGTACGCCGCCTGGCAGGAGTTCTACGCCGACGTCGCCGACCTGGCGCACGTCGTCGCGCCGACGCTGCTCGAGCCGCTGCCCGTCGAGCGCGACGTCCGCGACCGGGTCGACCCCGGCATCTGGCGCGACTTCGTGACCACGCCGCTCGGCGTGACGATCGAGAGCCGGTTCGCCGACGACACCGTGCGCGGCGTCGTCGCGACCGACGCGCTGATCGGCACGTTCGCCTCGCTGAGCGACGCGTCGCTGACGCAGAACCGGTGCTTCCTCTACCACCTGATCGGCAACGGCACCGGCGAGTGGCGGGTCCCGGTCGGCGGGATGGGCGCGGTCACCGACGCGCTGGCCCGGGCCGCGGTCGACGCGGGCGCCGAGATCCTCACCTCGGCCGGGGTGAGCGCGATCCGCGGCGGGGACGACGGGGCCGAGGTCTCCTGGCACGACGGCACGTCGCAGCACACGGTCGCCACCCGGTTCGTGCTCTCGAACGTCGCGCCGTGGGTGCTGCGGATCCTGCTCGGCGAGCCCGAGGACCCGACCTCGAAGCCGGAGGGTGCGCAGCTCAAGCTGAACCTGCTTCTCGACCGGCTCCCGCGACTGAGGTCCGGGGTCGACCCGGAGGTCGCGTTCGCCGGCACCCTCCACCTCGGCGAGGACTACACCCAGCTCCAGGCGGCGTACGACGACGCGGCGGACGGCCGGGTCCCGTCGGTGCTGCCCGGCCAGATCCACTGCCACTCACTCACCGACCGGTCGATCCTCGGCGACGCCCCGACCGGCACCCACACACTGACGTACCTCGGCCTGCAGACGCCGGCCCGGCTCTTCGACGCCGACCCCCAGGGCGCCAAGGACCTCGCCGTCGCCCGCGCCCTGGCCTCGATCAACCAGCACCTGGCCGAGCCGATCGAGGACTGCCTGGCCCGCGACGCCGACGGCCGGCCGTGCCTCGAGGCCAAGGTGCCGCAGGACGTCGAGCACGACCTGGCGATGCCGGGCGGGCACATCTACCACGGCGACCTCGAGTGGCCGTGGGCCTCGAACCGGGCCCGGATGGACACCCCGGCCCAGCAGTGGGGCGTGCAGACCGACGTCGGATCGGTGCTCGTCTGCGGCGCCGGATCGCGTCGCGGCGGCGCCGTCTCGGGCCTCGGCGGGCACAGCGCCGCGCACGCCGTACTGGCCTCGTTGTGAGGGGTGCGTCCCGATTTTCCTGTGCCGACGGCCGCTGGTAGAGTTCACGTCGCTTCACAGCACGCGGCATTAGCTCAATTGGCAGAGCAGCTGACTCTTAATCAGCGGGTTCGGGGTTCGAGTCCCTGATGCCGTACCACCAGCGAGAGCCGGCCCCCTCGGGGCCGGCTCTCGGTGCATTTTGAGCGCCCTGGGCGGCTTTCTCAAGGAACGCGCAACGTTTCCCCACCGCGCGTACAAGGTTCCTCCACGAACCGGGGATCGGGCGGTCTCGCGTGAAACGCTCCACTCACCGACCCCCGTCCGACCGTAGGAGCACCATCGTGCGAGCTCGCCTCGTCCCCGCCGCTCTCCTGGCTGCCGCCGTCGCCGTCACGACGCTGGCCGCGCCGGCCATCGCCGACCCGGGTGGCAACAACGGCACCATCAAGGTCGCCGAGGTGGACGACGTCGGTACCGAGAGCAACGATCCGCACGTCGCCTGCACCTTCGCCATCGAGTGGTACAACTTCGACGCGAAGGCAGTCTCCACGGTCGAGTTCGAGAGCATCTCCCCGACCAAGGACGCCGCGCTGACCGTCGCCTCCGGTGAGCTGCTGGTGACGCTCGAGGACGACGCGGCGAAGGGCGGCACCGACCTCGACGGTCGGCGGATCTACACGCTGAGCTTCGTGGGCGAGCCGCACGAGAAGCAGGGCTACCACGTCAACGTCACGACGAACACGACTGGTTCGAGGGGCAACGACTCGAAGTCCAAGAACTTCTGGGTCGGCCCGTGCGTGCCGGTGGACCCGCCGGTGGACCCGCCGGTGGACCCGCCGCGTGGACCCGCCCGTGGACCCGCCTGTTGACCCGCCCGTGGACCCGCCCGTGGACCCGCCGGTGGAGACCGACCCGGTCCTGCCGTGGGACTGGAACTGGAAGTACGCCGCTCCTGCCTGTGACGCCCTGACGGTCGACTACCCGTCGAACATCCCGAGCGGGCAGGCGAACGACGTCAACGTCCGGTTCCAGACCGACCACGGCCAGTTCACCCTGAACTTCCACAACAACGCCGGCACCTGGGCCGGGCACACCGTCTTCAACTTCGCGTCGCACCCGAACTGGCCGGCCGGCCTCACGTCGTACGACGTGGTCTGGGTCCAGGTCGGTGGCACCAACTACCACTGGCAGGGCACCGTGAGCTGCTCGGAGGGGAGCGGCCTGCCGATCGCGCAGGTCGAGACCGACCTGTCCGGCTTCCGGGCCGGGGTCGTGGGCGTCAGCCGCGGCTCGAGCGTCCCGTCCGACGTCGTCGAGATCGAGCAGGCGGGCACCGCGCCGCTGACCCTCGAGACCTACGTCGGTGGCACCTGGCAGGTCGCCAAGACCGTTGCCACCAACAGCAACGGCCTGGCCCGGGTCACGTTCCCGCGCTTCACGAAGCGGGGGACCTATCAGTTCCGACTGACCGTGTCGCAGACCATCAGCACCACCGGCGACACCTCCGACATCCTGACCGTCCGGGTCCGCTGACCGTTCGGACCTGACAACGGGGCACCGGGGATCGCCGGCGCCCCGTCGTCCGTTGGTTCAGGCGGCGGGCCAGAACAGGTCGAGGATCTCGTTCAGCAGAGCGATGATCTGACCGATGCTGACGACGCCGTCGAGGGTGCCGCACGCGAGCCCCTGGACCGTAGGTACAACGGACGAGCGCATGCCGGGTCACAGGTAGAACCAGCAACCGATTGCCGAAACCCCTTGGAAATTCACCCTTTCGGGCGTAACGCCACGACGGCCGAAGCGGCCGTGGTTCGTCAGGATGTGCTCGTGACCGAGCGGCCGCCCCGAGTGGGAATCGTGAGCAGCCAGGAGGTCCTGGGCAGGGGGCTCGCGTCGATGCTCGCCGAGCACCCGGGCCGCGCGGTCGTGACCGACGCGGAGATCGCCGACGTCGTCCTGTACGACGTGCTCGGAGTGCACCGGAACGACGGCGCCGAGCTCGACCGGCTGCTGTGCCGTACCGGGTCGGTGATCCTCGCCGTCAGCCGAGACCTGCGTCCCGACCTCCGCGCCCGCGCACTCGCCGCCGGCGCGCACGGCTGGATCTCGATGAGCGTCGACTCCCTCGCGCTCGTCTCCGCCGTCGAGGCGGCCGCCGACGGCCGTGACCTACCCGGCCAGGACGACCGGCTCGGCCAGACCGCGGGCCTGACCGCCCGCGAGGTCGAGGTGCTCGCGCTGATCACCCAGGGCATGAGCAACCAGGAGATCGCCGAGCACCTCTACCTCTCGATCAACTCGGTGAAGACCTACATCCGTACGGCGTACGCCCGGATCGGCGCGCGCTCCCGCACCCAGGCGGTCGCCTGGTGCCTGCAGCACGGCTTCGCTCCGCCCGACCTCTGACGGGCGCCCCGTGGCATGACCGGCGCCGGGTGCGGGAACCGACTGTCCATGACGACACGGACCGACCGCGACGCCGACCCGGACGCCGGCAAGGTCGAGTCCCCCACCGACCTCTCGGCCCGGTCGTGGCGCTACGTGCTGCGCAAGACGTGGCGTGAGTTCTCCGGCGACCAGTGCACCGACCTGGCTGCGGCACTGACCTATTACGCGGTGCTCGCCGTGTTCCCCGCGATCATCGCGCTGACCTCCCTGCTCGGGTTGGTCGGGAAGGGCGACGACAGCGTCACCACGATGCTCGGCATCGTCGAGGACCTCGGCGGCGCCGCCATGGTCGAGAGCGTGCGCGAGCCGATGCTCGAGGTCGCCAGCTCACAGACAGGCCGGCCTCGCGTTCTTCCTCGGTCTCGCCGGCGCGCTCTGGTCCGCGAGCGGGTACGTCGGCGCGTTCGGCCGGGCGATGAACCGCATCTACGAGATCCAGGAGGGCCGGCCGGTCTGGAAGCTCCGCCCGCTGATGCTGCTGCTGACGCTGGTGCTCGTCGTCCTCTCGGCGGCCGTGCTGTTGGCCCTGGTCGTCACCGGCCCGGTCGCCGACGCGGTCGGGGCCGCGCTCGGCGTCGGTGACACCCTGACGCTGGCGTGGGCGATCGCGAAGTGGCCGGTGATCTTCTTGGTGGTCGTCCTGATCGTCGCGTTGCTCTACTACGCCACCCCGAACGTGCGACAGCCGCGCTTCCGGTGGATCAGCGTCGGCGCGCTCCTGGCGATCCTGACCTGGGGCGTGCTGTCGGTGGCGTTCGGCGTCTACGTCGCCAACTTCTCCTCCTACGACAGGACCTACGGCGCGCTCGCCGGGATGATCGCGTTCCTGCTGTGGCTGTGGCTGACCAACCTGGCGCTCCTGTTCGGTGCCGAGCTGGACGCCGAGCTCGAACGCGGCCGCGAGCTCGAGTCCGGGCTGCCCGCCGAGCGGGTCATCCAGCTCCCGCCGCGGGACCAGAGCGGCATCGACAAGGCGCGCCGCAAGGACGAGGTCGACGAGCGACGCGGTCGGAGGATCCGGTTGAGCCGGCGGGGTCGGCACGAGCGTGGGGCGAAGGACTGACATGGCCCTCACCTCACTGTGGCAGGACCGGCACCCGCAGACCTCCGCCGATGCTCCGGCTGCGCTCGTCGGCGACTGGGACGTCGTGGTGGTCGGCGCCGGGATCACCGGCCTCACCGTCGCAGCACTGCTCGCCCGAGCGGGCCGACAGGTGGCCGTGCTCGAAGCACGACGCGTCGGCGCCGGCACCACCGGCCGCAGCACTGCCAAGCTGAGCCGGCTCCAGGGCACGCAGTACTCGCGAATCTCGCGCCGGCACTCCGACTCGGTGCTTCGCGCGTACGCCGACGCGAACGCCGAGGCGCTGGCGTGGACGGCTCGCTTCTGCGACGACCACGACGTCGCCTACCAGCGGCGGCCGGCGTACACCTACGCCACGTCGGCCTCCGGCGAGCGCTCGGTGCGCGCCGAGCTCGACGCGCTCCACCGGGCCGGCGTCGAGGAGGCCACGTGGGTCGACGAGGCGCTGCTGCCGTTCCCGATCCGCGGCGCGGTCCGGCTGCCGGACCAGTGCCAGCTCGACCCGCTCGAGCTGCTCGCCGCCCTCGAGGCCGATGCCCGCGCCCACGGCGCCACCGTCGTCGAAGGCGTCCGGGTCCGTACGATCCACGGCCACAGCCCCTACACGGTGGAGACCGACGCCGGCACCCCGTCTGCCGGGACCGTCATCCTGGCGACCAACCTGCCGATCCTCGACCGAGGCGGGTTCTTCGCCCGGGCCGAGCCGGCCCGGTCCTACGGGTTGGCCTTCCGCACTGCCGAGCAGGCGGTCGACGGCATGTACCTCTCGGCAGACGGTCCGACCCGCTCGCTACGCGACGCACCGACCGACGACGGCGAGGGCAGCCTGCTGCTCGTCGGCGGCGAGGGCCACAAGACCGGGTCCTCGACCTCCGAGGCCGGCCGCCTCGACGCGCTACGGGCGTGGACCCACGAGCACTATCCCGGTGCCGTCGAGACCCACGCCTGGTCCGCGCAGGACTACGTCCCCCAGCATGCGCTGCCCTACGTCGGCCCGATCCTGCCGGGCGCCGAGCGGTTGCTGGTCGCGGGCGGCTACTCCAAGTGGGGCATGACGAACGGCGTCGCGGCCGCGCTCGCGCTCTCCGGGCGGATCCTCGGCGGCCACCAATCGTGGGCATCGGCATTCGAACCGTGGAGCACCCGCGAGCTGACCGGGATCCCCGGCAGCGTCCGGCTCAACGCCACCGTGGCACTCGAGATGGCCACCGGTTGGGTGCGGCGGATCGTGACGTCCGACGACGCCCCGGTCTGCACCCATCTCGGCGGCATCCTCCGCTGGAACGACGCCGAGGACAGCTGGGACTGCCCGCTGCACGGCTCGCGCTTCGGCCCGGACGGCGAGGTGCTGGAGGGCCCGGCGACCTGCCCGCTCAGCCGGTGACGACGTACCGCGCCACCAGGTCCTCCCGGATCTGCCGGTCGGTCCACGCGAAGTCGACCCACTGCTCCTTGCGAGAACAGCCGCGTCTGGTCGGTGGAGTACGGCGAGCGCGGGTTCTCCGACTGCCCGTAGGTCAGGATCGTGCGCGCGTCGACGCGACCACCGGGCAGGAACGAGATCGCCTGGATGTGCGAGGAGCCGTACGTGATCGGCCGGTAGTAGTCCTTGTTGTCGCGTGCCCACCTCGACGCGAGCGCGTTGGCGTTGCCGACCGCGTCGCCGCTGCCGCCGCCGAGCGGGATCGGCGGCGCACCCCGGTCGCCCGCGACCTGGAGCGAGCCCCACGGCGCGTCGAACGCGATGCTCGCGCTCGCGCAGCGACGCGATCGCGTCCGCCATCGCCTGCACCACCTGAGGGTTGGCGACGTTGAGCCCGCGCGGCGTGTTCAACGGGTCGTTCGGGTCGAACGGCGTCAGCCAGACCGGATCGACGACGATCGACGGGCAGCGTCGGCAGCCGCTCCACGAACTCCTCGAAGATGTGGGTGCCGACGGAGTCCGCGTTCGACGTGCGGTCCCAGGCCGCGAGCACCTCGCAGGCCTCGGTCTCGCCGGTGGCCTGGCACACCGTGTCGAGCGCGCCGTCCTCACTCATCACCTCGGCGGCCATCACCCGGTTCTCGTGCTCGTGCCCGCGCAGGCTGCGCGGCGACTCCTTCGGCCCGCCGCCAGCCGGTCCAGCACGTAGTGCGAGACCACCCGGGTGCGCATGGTGCGCACGCACTGCTCGCAGCCGATGATGCCGGCGTACCCCTCGAGCGGCTGCTCGGGGTTCGGCAGCCAGTAGGAGTCGTTGGCGTTCATCACCCAGTCGCGGCGCACCTCCATCGGCAGGTTCGCCGGCCCGAAGATGCCCGGCCGCTCGGCGTCCTCGTCGGTGCGCCAGGCACACGTCGAGTCGGCGAAGGTGCCGTCCAGTCCGGGCAGCCCGGCGACCTGCTGGAGCAGGATGCCGGTCGGCGTCAGGCACTGCTGCACGAGGTCGTCGGGGACGTTGGGCACGACGGAGTGGTCGGCGTACAGGACGTCGCCGTGCCGGTCCGCGGCCGTGGTGTTGACCCACGGCATGCCGGCGGCGCGGTCCTGGCGGCGCAGCAGGTCGCGGACGCTGGTGGCCTTGCCCATCTCGAGGAACGTGTCGACGGTGCGCAGGTGCTCGGCGTTCGCGTCGCGGATCGCCCACACGCTGGCCGGACCCCACGGCATGAACGTGGCCGGGGAGTCGACGACGTAGCCCTGCGGCGTGCGGTAGAGGTCCTCGGTGACGGTGCCCAGCGAGCCGTCCTCCTCCAGGACCCGCACCTCCACGGTGTCGTGGATCAGCTCCTGCGGGCCGGCGTCGGTGAGGTAGGTGGTGCCGGGGCCGGGCGTCTTGTACTCGTACGGCGTGAATCGGTACGCCGTCGACACGGTGTGGCTCCAGGCGACGTCCTTGTTCCAGCCGATGTTGACCGCCGGGGAGCCGATCAGGCGATGGCGCCGGCGACGTCGTACTTGCCCGGGATCGTCAGGTGCTGCTGGGTGAAGTGGTAGCGGCCGCGCCACGGGAAGTGCGGGTTGCCGAGGATCATGCCCTTGCCGGTGGTGGTCGCGTCGCCGCCGACCGCGGTGGCGTTGGAGCCGAACGGCGACTCCGGGTCGCGGCCGAGCGCCTTCAGCAGCGCGTCGCGGTCGACGTCGGCCGCGACCGGCAGCTCGGGCAGGCCGGGGTCGCTCCAGGGTCGGCGGCGAGGCGTCGACGATCTCCTTGACGAACACCCCGGCCGAGGCCAGCAGGTTGGCGAGGTAGACGCCGTACCAGAGGTCGATCGGGCGGACGTCCGGCTTCAGGTACGCCGCGCCGCGGCAGGCCGGGTCGGTGACCTCGTTGGTGCGGATGCCACTCGTTGGCGCCGGCCACGTAGCCCTGCGACCATGGCCCGGGCCTGCTCGCCGGGGCCGCGGATCGGGTCCTTCAGCAGCTTCTCGACGACCCGGCGCTGGTGCAGGTCGGCCACGAACGCGTCGACCTGGAGGTTCGAGGCGTCGAGGGTGACCTGGTCGTTGTAGCGCTTGTCGGGGCCGAACCAGCGCGACCGCTCGCCACGGGCGGTGACCAACGGTGTCGGCCAGGGTGCACACGGAGGCCTCGGTGGCGGCGTACCCGCTGCCGAAGCCGAGCGAGCCGAAGTCCGCCGCGGTGATGTGCGGGATGCCGTGCTCGGTGATCGCGACGGTGGCGTGGTAGCGGTCCGGCTTTGGCGCGGTGGCGTCCGCCCCGTTCGGCACCGCGACAGCGGCGAGCGGGACGAGGGCGGAGGTCGCGGCCAGGGCGACGAGTCGGCGCAGCATGCCCGCTCAACGGCGGGGCGCACGCCGAGGTTATGGACTAGAGGTAGAGGCCGGTGGCCTCGTCGCCGATCCGCTCGGCGGCGACCGCGTGGATGTCGCGCTCGCGCATCACGATGTAGACCTCGCCCGCGACCTCGACCTCGGCCTTGTCCTCGGGCTCGAAGAGCACCTTGTCGCCGACCTCGACCGCGCGGGCGTGCGGGCCGACCGCGACGACGCGGGACCAGGCCAGCCGGCGCGCGCCCATCGCCGCGGTGGCGGGGATGACGATGCCGCCGGAGGAGCGGCGCTCGCCGGACTCGCGGTCCAGCTCGACCAGGATCCGGTCGTGGAGCATCTTGATGGGGGTCTTGTCGCTCACGGCAATGCTCTAGCGGACGACCTTGCGGACGACGACGAAGAACGTGATCACGCCGACGACCACCCCCGCGGCCTTGAGGATGTTGTCGGTGCGCGGCTGGCCGGTCGCCGGGTCCACGAAGTGCGCCTTGATGCTGCTGACCTCGCGGCCGACGATCGTCTTCGGGTGCGCGCGGTAGAGGAGCTGGTCGATCGTGGTCGCCAGGCGCTCCCTGGTCTCCTCGATCTCGCGCTCGAGAGCGGACAGCTGGTTGTCCTTGCCCACGTGGTCTCCTCGGTCGACGGCTATCGGGGCGAGGCTATCAACGGGCCGGCGGGACCGTGGTCCGCGGGTCGAACCCGAACGGCAGCTCGAGCCGGTGCGCGCGCATCAGCGTCGTCGTCGGTGAGCACGTCGTACGTCGTACCGTCCGCCACGACGGTGCCGCCGCTGAGCACGACCGCGCGCGGGCACAGCTCGAGGGCGTACGGCAGGTCGTGGGTGACCATCAGCACCGTGACGTCGAGCGAGCGCAGGATGTCGGCGAGCTCGCGCCGCGACGCGGGGTCGAGGTTGGACGACGGCTCGTCGAGCACCAGGATCTCCGGCTCCATCGCCAGCACGGTCGCGACCGCGACCCGGCGGCGCTGGCCGAAGGACAGGTGGTGCGGCGGCCGGTCGACGAAGTCGGCCATGCCGACCTGGTCCAGCGCGTCCATCACCCGGCGGTCCAGCTCGGCGCCCTTGACGCCGAGGTTGGCCGGGCCGAAGCGCGACGTCGGCGCGGACGGTGCCCATGAACAGCTGGTCGTCGGGGTCCTGGAACACGACGCCGACCCGGCGCCGGATCTCCTGGAGGTTGGCCTTCTCGACCGGCATCCCGCTGACCGCGACGCTCCCGGCGCCGGCGGTGAGGATGCCGTTGAGGTGCAGCACCAGCGTGGTCTTGCCGGCGCCGTTCGGGCCGAGCAGCGCGACCCGCTCGCCCTGGTGGACGTGCAGGTCGACGCCGAACAGCGCCTGGTGGCCGTCGGGGTAGGCGTAGGCCAGGCCCTGGACGTCGAGGACGGGGGTGCGTCACTGGGGCAGCTTTCCGGTGTAGCCGCGCGACAGCATCGCCAGGTGCACCCGCTCGCCGCGCTCGTAGGAGCGGATGAACAGCGCGCCGGCCGAGCGGGCCAGGACCGGCCAGTGCCGGGGGTTGCGGGCGGTGAAGCCGCGGGACTCGCGGGCCACCTTCATCCGCTGCATCTCGCCGGTGACGACGTCGAGGTAGCGGACCATGAACGCCATGATCTGCACGAGCTGGTCGGGCAGCCGCAGCCGCTCCAGCCCGGCGAGCAGGTCCTGCGGCTCGGTGGTCGCGGCCAGGGTGAGGCTGGCGAGCACGCCGAGGGTGCCCTTGATCAGCAGCGCGATGCCGGCCTCGAGACCGTGCTGGCTGACGCTGACGCCGAGGACCTCGATCTGCGGTCCGGTCGCGACGAACGGCAGCAGCACCGCGAAGAACACGAACGGCAGCTCGACCACCGTCCGCTTGAGGATGTACGTCGGGGGCACCCGCGAGACGCCGATGACGACGCCGAGGACCAGCAGGTAGACCGCGAAGGCGGCGTACCAGTCGCGCGGCGTCGCCACCACGACGAGCATGAACGCCGAGCAGCGCCAGGATCTTCAGGTGCGCCGGCGCCCGGTGGACGGGCGAGTGGCCGTGGAAGTGCAGCTTGTGGCCGTGCCCGGCGCCCACGTCAGGACTGCTCGTCCTGCGGGCGCCGCCGCACGGCGTACGTCACCCCACCAGCCAGCGCAGAGCACGACGAGCGACACCGACGACAGCCGCGTCGACGTCCTGCCGTAGTCGCCGACGAGCGCTGTCGCGGGCCGTCTCTCGGTGTGGGCGAAGCCCTTGTCCTCCGAGACCTTCGTGAGCCCGTCGGGGTCGGCGCTGGCGAAGCGGCTGACCACGCCGGCCAGCAGCAGCGCGACGACGGCGATGCCGAGGACGACCCACTTCGTGGAGACGCTTCATGCCACGGCCTCCGTCCGGATCTCGAGCTCGCGCGCGCTCGAGGATCGGGCGGGCGCCGTACACGAGGTCGGGTCGGACGGCGATGATCGCGCCGACCGCGAGGAAGGTGATGACGCCCTCGCCGATGCCGATCAGCACGTGCACGCCGACCATCGCGGTGGCGAGGTTGTCGAGCGGGATGTCGGCCGTGCCGCCGACCGCGTAGAGCCCGACGAAGACCAGCGCCGCGACCGGCACCGAGACGAAGGCGGCGATGCCCGCCTGCGACCGGCACGAGCGACAGCCGCTTCGGCAGGACGACCTGGAGCAGCTTGAAGACGAGCCAGCCGACGACGACGGTGGTGACGCGCCATCAGCAGGATGTTGGTGCCGAGCGCGGTGATCCCGCCGTCGGCGAAGAGCAGCACTGCACCAGAAGCACGACGCTCACGCAGAGGACGCCGGTCCACGGGCCCGACCAGTACGGCGGCGAGCGCGCCACCCATCAGGTGCCCGCTGGTGCCGGCACCGACCGGGAAGTTGAGCATCTGCACCGCGAAGATGAACGCCGCCACCAGGCCCGGCCATCGGCGCGGTCTTGTCGTCGAGCTCGCTGGCGGGCGCCGACCAGCGCGATGCCGACGCAGCCGACGGCGGCGACCGCCGGTGACGGCGGACGTCGGTGCGTCGAGGAAGCCGTCGGGGACGTGCATCGCGCTGCTCCTGGCGGTCGGTAGGTTGGGATGGCGGCCTTCGTGCCCACCCTAGGTTATTGCACATTGTTCGCAACAAGCGCCCGATCGGATTGGAGTCCATCCCGTGAGCGAGACCGCGCGCCTCTCCCCCGGCGACACCGCACCGGAGTTCACGCTCCCCGACGACACCGGCGACGGAGGTCGCCCTCGGCGACTTCCTCGGGCGGAAGGTGATCGTCTACTTCTACCCGGCCGCGATGACCCCCGGCTGCACCAAGCAGGCCTGCGACTTCACCGACTCCCTCGACTCGCTCAAGGCGCAGGGCTACGAGGTCGTCGGCATCTCCCCGGACAAGCCGGAGAAGCTGGCCAAGTTCCGCGAGCGCGACGGCCTCACGATCACCCTGCTCTCCGACCCGGACAAGTCGGTGCATGAAGCAGTACGGCGCCTTCGGCGAGAAGAAGCTGTACGGCAAGACCGTCGAGGGCGTGATCCGCTCCACCGTCGTCGTCGACGAGGACGGCAAGGTCTTCCTCGCGCAGTACAACGTCAAGGCCACCGGCCACGTCGCCAAGCTCCGCAAGGACCTCAAGCTCAACCTCGCCGACGAGGAGCCCCGCTGACGGCGGATGGTTTCGAGGCTCGGGCCTGGCGGCCCTCGCACGTCAACCACCGACACGGTGGTTGAGGTGCGAGCGAAGCGAGCCTCGAAACCACCGCCTGAGACACTTCCGCCGCGCGCCCGTAGCCCAATTGGCAGAGGCACCAGGTTTAGGTCCTGGCCAGTGAGAGTTCGAGTCTCTCCGGGCGCACCCAGCGATTCGCCGACGTTCATGTGACGGCGGTCACTAGAGTCCGCGCATGGACTCCGCCCTCACCACGGTCGCGCTGCCACTGGCGCTCGGCATCATCATGTTCGGTCTCGGCCTCTCCCTCACCCTCGGACGACTTCCGTCGGGTGGCGAAGGCTCCGAAGGCGGTCGCCGTCGCGCTGGCCTGCCAGCTGGTCCTGCTGCCGCTGATCTGCTTCGGGCTGGTGAAGGCTGCTCGACCTGCCGCCGCTGCTCGCGGTCGGCATGATGCTGCTGGCCGCGTCGCCGGGCGGCACGACGCGCGAACCTGTTCAGCCACCTGTTCCGCGGCGACGTCGCGCTCAACGTCAGCCTGACCGCGGTGAACTCGGTGATCGCGCTCTTCACGCTGCCGCTGATCACCAACCTCGCCATCAACCACTACGACCTCGGCGACGACCGTCAGCCTCCCGTTCAGCAAGGTCGTCCAGGTGTTCGCGATCGTGCTGATCCCGGTGCCGCTCGGCATGCTGGTGCGCGCCCGCAGCCTCGCGTTCGCGGCGCGGATGGACGCCCGGTGCGGATCGGGTCCGCGGATCATCCTGGCGATCCTGGTGCTCGCGATCCTGGTCGACCAGCGCGAGAACGTCGCCGACTACCTCGCCGACGTCGGCCTGGCCGCCGCCTCTTCTGCGCGATCTCCCTGGTGACCGGGTACGTCGTCCCGCGCGCGTTCGGCGTCCGCGAGGACCAGGCGATCGCGTCGTCGATGGAGATCGGCGTGCACAACGCGACGCTGGCGATCTACGTCGCGGTCGAGGTGCTCGACAACACCGAGATCTCGATCCCGGCGGCGGTCTACTCGCTCTTCATGTTCGCGTTCGCGACCCTGTGGGGCCTGCTGCTGACGAAGAAGCTGCTCAAGACGCCTCAGCCGGTCTGACGCCGTCCTCCTCGCGCAGCCGGGGCACGGTCGTGCCCTCGGGCTTGATGCCGGTCTTGTCGGCGAAGAACGCCCGGATCCGGTCCATGTCGGCGACCACGTCACCGGTCAGCGGCGAACGTCGGCCCCCAGCCGACGGTGCGGGACGGCGCGTCGAGGAAGGCGAGCGTGATCGGCAGGCCGGTCTGCTGGGAGATCCGGTAGAAGCCGGACTTCCAGTACTCCCCCTTGCTCCGGGTGCCCTCGGCCGCGATGCCCAGCAGGAACGTCTCGTCGGTCTCCGCGTCGGCGAGCAGGGTCCGGATGGTCGCGCCGGGGTTCTCGCGGTCGAGCTCGACGGCGCCGGAGGCGCGCAGGATCGGCGCCGAGCGGCCCCTTGAACAGCGAGTCCTTGACCAGCAGCCGGATCTGGATGTTGTTGTCCCACGCCAGCAGCATGGTCAGCACCCAGTCCCAGTTGGACGTGTGCGGGGCGCCGACCAGGATGCCCTTGCGCGGCACCTCGCCGACCGTCTTCCAGCGCGACAGCTTCAGCAGCACGCCGGGCCAGGTTGCGGCGGAGGAAGAAGTGCCGCTTCATCGGAGGATCCGGGCCGACGATCGGGGCGATCCGGCGCAGCGCCCAGCCGCGGTGCGAGATCGCGTCCTTGTCCTCGCGCGGCAGCTCGGCGGTGGTGAGCCCGGGCCGGTCGTCGGCCTCGAACAGCAGGTCGTAGCCGAAGCCGCCGCTCCCCGCGGGGCTCGCGGAGCACCCGGCCCGGCATCACGCCGCTGGCGAACTCCTCGCCGCCGGGGTGGCAGAACGCGACGGCGCAGTGGAAGTGGGCGGTACGGCGCTCGTCGGGCACGTCGGCGAGCTGGGCGAGCAGCAGCTCGTTGTTGCGGTCGTCGCTCTTGGGCGGGCCCGGACCAGCGCGCGGACAGCACGCCGGGCATCCCGTTGAGCGCGTCGACGCAGATCCCGCTGTCGTCGGCGAGCGACGGCAGCCCGGTGGCCAGCAGCCCGGCGCGGGCCTTGAGCAGCGCGTTGCCCTCGAACGTCGGCTGGTCCTCGACCGGCTCGTCGTACCCGTCGACGTCGTCGATGCCGACGCACCTCGATCTCGGGGAGGTGCTCGCGGAGGATCCGCTCCATCTCCTCGATCTTCTTGCGGTTGCGCGAGGCGAGGAAGACCGTGGTCACGAGCGGAGCGCCTCCGCCTGGAGCCGGGTCAGGTCGGCGCAGCCCTTCTCGCCCAGCGCCAGCAGCGCGTCGAGCTCGGCACGGTCGAACGCCGCACCCTCGGCGGTGCCCTGGACCTCGACGAACTTGCCGTCGCCGGTCATCACGATGTTCATGTCGGTCTCGGCGCGGACGTCCTCGACGTACGGCAGGTCGAGGCGCGGGACGCCGTCGATGATGCCGACGCTGACCGCGGCGACCGAGCCGGTCAGCGGCTCGCCGGTGAGCGCGCCGGTCGAGCGCAGGTGGGCGACCGCGTCGGCCAGCGCGACGTACGCCCCGGTGATCGCGGCGGTGCGGGTGCCGCCGTCGGCCTGGAGCACGTCGCAGTCGAGCTGGATGGTGTTCTCGCCGAGCGCCTTGTAGTCGATGATCGCGCGCAGCGAGCGGCCGATCAGCCGGCTGATCTCGTGGGTGCGCCCACCGATCCGGCCCTTGACCGACTCGCGGTCGGAGCGGGTGTTGGTCGAGGCCGGGAGCATCGCGTACTCCGCGGTCACCCAGCCCAGCCCGGAGCCCTTGCGCCAGCGCGGCACGCCCTCGCGAGGCCGACGCCGCGCACAGCACCTTGGTCCGGCCGAACTCGACGAGCACCGACCCGGCCGCGTGGTCGAGCCAGTTGCGGGTGATCGTGATCGGGTCGGAGCTCGTCGTCGGCCCGGCCGTCTTCGCGCGACGACGTCATGCGGCCGACACTAGTGGCCGCGCTACTTCACCTCGGCGCGCAGCACCCGCCAGATCCCGATCGCCAGCGGGAGGCCGAGCCAGAGCAGGCCGGACACGACCAGCTGGGCCCAGTCCTCGCCGCTGCTCGACCACTCCCAGATCGCTTCCTGCGCGCTCTGGAAGTCGATCCAGGGCGCGAGCGTCGTCGAACCAGCCCATCAGCGCCGCGCCGATCGCGAACAGCCCCGGCAGCACCCACTTGTAGACGAAGAACAGCACGATCGCCGCCGGGGTGTTGAGGAGCAGCGCGGCGAGCGCGAAGCCGCCGAGCATCGCCAGCACCTGGGTGACGAGGAAGGCGGCGAAGTCCGGCCAGCCGAAGGTCCAGTCGGCGTTCCCCTCGATCAGGCCGTACAGCACGTTGCACACGAACCCGATCGCGATCGACACCGCGACGGTGGCCAGGGTGAGCAGCACGCCGACGAGTGCCTTGGCGGCGATCACCAGCGACCGGCGCGGCTCGAGCGCGAACGTCACCATCGCGCTGCGCTGGCTCCACTCGCTGGTGAGCACCATGATCCCGAGCACCGGCAGCAGGAACGAGGTGAGGAACGCCGCCACGGCGATGAAGTCGCCGAACGAGATCGCCTCGTCCTGGGTCGTCACCACCGCGAGCACGATGATCTCGCGGCCAGCACGACCAGACCGATCACCGCGAGCAGCCAGAAGCCGGCCCGGGTGTCGTAGGACTTGCGCAGCTCGACCCGCACCAGCCGGTGGAACGGCGTGCGAGCGGGTCTGCGAGATGTCGAGGACGCCCGACGGGTGGCGGTCACGTCACTTCACCTCGGCCCGGAGCACCCGCCAGAAGCCGATCACCAGCGGGATGACCAGCCAGATGAAGCCGGACACCGCGAAGTAGCGCCCAGTCCTTGGACTCCATGCCGGACCCGTCGAACAGCGGGCCTGCGCGATAGCCGAAGTCGATCCAGGGGCGGAGGTCCTCGAACCAGCCGATCAGCGAGGCGCCGATCTCGAAGAGCCCGGGCAGGACGAACGAGTAGACCATGTAGAGCACGATCGCGGCCGGCGAGTTGAGCAGCAGCGCGGCGAACGCGAAGCCGGTCATCATGCCGATCACCTGGAGGAGCACGAAGTACCCGGTCTGCTCGAAGCTCAGGTCCCACGCGCCGCCCACGTCCGACATCAGCGTTGAGCAGGACGTTGCAGACCGCCGCGAGCCCGAGGGCCACCACGACGGCCGCGAGCGCCGAGGAGCAGGCCGACCACGGCCTTGGCGACGATGACCCGCGAGCGGTGCGGCTCGAGCGAGAACGTCACCATCGCCGTGCGCTGGCTCCACTCGCTGGTGAGCAGCAGGATGCCGATCACCGGCAGCAGGAACGCGATCGAGAAGTTCGTCGACGTGAGGAAGTCGTTGTACGACACGTCCAGGTCCTGGACCACGACCACGGCGAGCTGGATGACCATGACCAGGCCGGTCAGGACGGCGGTGGCGATCAGCAGCCAGAGCCCGGCCCGGGTGTCCCAGGTCTTGCGCAGCTCGGTGCGGACCAGCCGGGAGAACGGCGTGCGGGCGGTGCCCGAGATGTCCATCGTCATCGGGTGCGGTCGCGGTGCTCATACGACGGTCTCCCGCTGGGTGTCGGCGGTGAGCTCGAGGAAGAGGTCCTCGAGACCGCCCTCGCCGGACCGCAGGTCGGTGAGCACGACGCCGGCCTCCAGCGGCGGTGCGGCCGACCTCGACCGGCTCGGCCTCGACCCGCAGGCCGTCGCCGGCACTGGCGACGGTGAGCCCCTTGGCGGTCAGCGCCTCGGCGAGCGCGTGGTTGTCCAGCGCGGTCACGAACGAGTGGACACCGCCGGCAGCACCGGCGAGCAGGGACTTCTTGTCACCCTGGGCGACGATCCGGCCGTTGCCGATGAGGATCATCTCGTCGGCGATCTGCTCGACCTCGTGCAGCAGGTGGCTGGAGAGCAGCACGGTGCCGCCGCGCTCGGCGTACCCCTGGAGCAGGCCGCGCATCCAGCGGATGCCGGCCGGGTCGAGGCCGTTGGCCGGCTCGTCGAGGATCAGCACCGACGGGTCGCCGAGCAGCGCGTGCGCGATGCCGAGCCGCTGCCGCATGCCGAGGGAGTAGTTGCGCAGCCGGCGCTTGGCCTCGGTCGGCGTCAGCGAGACCAGCTCCAGCATCTCGTCGACCCGCGACGCCGGCAGGCCCATGGTGCTGGCGCCGAGCTCGAGGATCTCGCGGCCGGTGCGGCCGGCGTGCTGGGCGGAGGCGTCGAGGAGGACGCCGACGTGCAGGCCCGGGTTGGGGATGTCCTGGTAGAGGTGGCCACCGATGGTGACCCGCCCGCGGTGGCCGGCGTGAGCCCGACCATCACCCGCATCGTGGTCGTCTTGCCGGCGCCGTTGGGACCGAGGAAGCCGGTCACCGTCCCGGGCACGCAGCTGAAGCTGACGTCGTCCACCGCGGTGAAGGTGCCGTACTTCCTGGTCAGTCCTTGTACTTCGATCATGGGACCACCCTGCCGGATCGGCGCCGCCGCCGCACGGTACGCGCGGATGGACGAGCCGGTGACCAAAGTAGGGGTCACCGCCCGGACCCCGGGCGCCTGCGCCTGCCGAGCCCGCCGCCTAGCCTTGCCGGGTGGACCGGCCCGACCCCGCGGAGTACCAGCCGCCGCTGACGGCTGTGGAGCCACGCCTGGCGGTTCGCGCTGATGCTCGCTGATCAGCGCGCGTCGCGTGGGGTCCGGCGGTCCGAGGCCAGCGCGAGGACCATCCCGCACGCTGTTCTGGGCTCGACCTCGTGCTCGGCGTCGCGGCGTACGTCGCTGGTCGTTCTACCGGCGCCGCTACCCGCTCGCGATCGCCCTGGCTCTCGGCGCTGCTCGGCGCGGTGTCCGGCACTCGCCGCCGGCCCGGCGACCCTGGCCGCCGTCTCGCTCGCGACCCGGCGGCGCTGGCGCGAGATCGCGCTGGTCGGCGTCGGTCAACTTCGCCGCCGCGCAGTTCTTCAGCACGCTCCAGCCCGGCCAGGACGACCGACCCCGCCTGGGTGCTCGCTGGTCGCTCAACGTCGTCGCGATCGCGGCGATGCTCGGCTGGGGCATGTACATCGGCTCCCGACGCGAGCTGATCTGGACGCTGCGCAACCGCGCCGAGCGGGCCGAGGCCGAGCAGGAGCTCCGGGTCGCCCAGGCGCGCAGCCAGGAGCAGGCCCGGATCGCCCGCGAGATGCACGACGTGCTCGCGCACCGGATCTCGCAGATCTCCATGCACGCCGGGGCGCTGGCGTACCGCGACGACCTGACGGCCGAGGAGATGCGCGCGAGCGCCGCGGTGATCCGCGACAAGGCGCACGAGGCACTGAACGACCTGCGCGGCGTCCTCGGCGTGCTCCGCGACGGGACACCGGCGAGCGGCTGCTGGCGCCACAGCCGACGTACGCCGACCTGTCCGTGCCTGGTGTACGAGGCGGTCGAGTCCGGGGTGCGGGTGGAGCTCGAGGACCTCGTGGCGGAGCCGGTGCCCGACGCGGTCGGCCGCACCGTCTACCGGATCGTGCAGGAGGGCATCACCAACGTCCGCAAGCACGCGCCGGGTGCGCTGCTGACCGTGCGGGTGAGCGGCTCGCCCGAGGACGGCATCGACCTGCTGCTGCGCAACCCGATCGGCTTCGGGCCGTCACACACCCCCGGCGCGGGTCTCGGCCTGGTCGGGCTCGCCGAGCGCGCCGAGCTGCGCGGCGGCCGGCTCGACCACGGCCGCGACGGCTCGACGTTCGTCCTGCACGGCTGGATACCGTGGGCGGCATGAACCCCACCACGGTCCTCGTCGTCGACGACGACCCGCTGGTGCGCTCCGCGCTGGCGCTGATGCTCGGCGGACACACCGACATCGAGGTGGTCGGCGAGGCCGCCGACGGCCGGGAGGGCGTCCGGCTGGCCGGCGAGCTGCGGCCCGACGTCGTGCTGATGGACATCCGGATGCCGCGGCTGGACGGCCTCGGCGCGACCCGCGAGCTGCACGCCCGGCCGAGCCCGCCCCGGGTGATCGTGCTGACGACGTTCGACGCCGACGAGCACGTCGTCGAGGCGCTGGCGTCCGGCGCGGACGGGTTCCTGCTCAAGGACACCCCGCCGCCGCAGATCGTCGACGCGATCCGCAAGGTCGTCGACGACGAGCCGATGCTCTCCCCGTCGGTGACCCGGACCCTGATCCGGCGGCTGCGCGACGAGCCGGCCGACACCACCGCGAACCCGCGCGGCCGACGCCGAGTCCCGGCTGGCGCTGCTCACCGACCGCGAGCGCGAGGTCGCGCTGGCCGTCGGCCGCGGCCTGAGCAACGCCGAGATCGCCGGCGACCTGTACCTGTCGGTGCCGACCGTGAAGGCGCACGTGTCCCGGCTCTTCGACAAGCTCCAGGTCACCAACCGGGTGCAGATCGCGATCTGCGTCCACGACGCTGGAGCTGAGCTAGCGCAGTCCAGGACGCTCAGAGCTCGTAGACCGCCCCTGCGGCCGCCAGCTCGACGTGGCCGTCGAACGTCGTCCTGGCCTCGGCCAGCGCGTCCTGCCGGGTCGTGCCACGGCGGGATGTGGGTGAGCACCAGCCGCTTCACCCCGGCCCGGGCGGCGACCGCGCCGCCGTCGGCGCCGGTGAGGTGCAGGTCCGGCGGGTTGGCGTCGACCGCTGCGGAACGACGCCTCGCGCGAGGAACAGGTCGGCGTCGCGGGCGACGTCGTCGAGCGCCGGGCACGGCCCGGTGTCACCGCTGTAGGCCGACCGTCGCGCCGTCCGCGGTCACCCGGAGGCCGAAGGCGTCGACCGGGTGCGCGACCGGGACCGGCGTCACCGTGAACGGGCCGATCTCGACCGGGCCGGACCAGGTCGCGGAAGTCGAACTCCTCGTGCATGCCGGGGTCGGTC
This sequence comes from uncultured Actinomycetota bacterium, assembly GCA_963716655.1. Taxonomy (GTDB): domain Bacteria; phylum Actinomycetota; class Actinomycetes; order Propionibacteriales; family Nocardioidaceae; genus Nocardioides. The sequence goes on from CAVQTV010000005.1 coordinate 393,830, forward strand.
GGCAGGTCGTAGGCGCGCGCCATCCGGTCCGGCGGTGTCCTCGGGGCCCTAGACCGGGATCCGCGGCTGCGGGCCGGTCGGGTGGTACTTGCGCATCACGTAGTAAGCCGGACAGGTCGAGGCAGTGGTCGGCGTGCAGGTGGCTGAGCAGCACGGCGTCGATCGTCAGCGGGTCGACGTACCGGTGCAGCGCGCCGAGCGCGCCGTTGCCGAGGTCGAGCAGCACCCGCCAGGTGCGGCCGTCGGCGTCGTCGGCCTCGAGGAGGTAGCAGCTGGCGGGCGAGTCCGGCCCGGGGTAGGAGCCGGAGCAGCCGACGATGGTGAGCCTCATGCCAGCCCTCCGACGAACTGGGACGCGGCCACCATCTCCGGGCCGAGGAAGCGCCGGCCGATGGTCTCGAACTCGCCGGGCGCGCCGGTGGTGAGGAAGGAGTACGACGGGTCGCCGCCGGGCCGGATCAGGTCGGTGCGGACCAGCATCTTGTAGACGTCCTTGGCGCACTCCTCGGCGCTGCTGACCAGCGTCACCTCGTCGCCCATCACGTAGGAGATGACGCCGGTGAGCAGCGGGTAGTGGGTGCAGCCGAGGATCAGGGTGTCGACGTCCGCGGCGATCAGCGGGTCGAGGTACTCGTGGGCGAGGCCGAGCAGCTCGTCGCCCGCAGGTGACGCCGGCCTCGACGAACTCGACGAACCTGCGGGCAGGCCTCGCGGTCAGCTCGACGTGGGGCGCGGCCGCGAACGCGTCCTCGTAGGCCATCGACTCGGCGGTCGCGCGGGTGCAGATCACGCCGATCCGGCCGGTGCGGCTGGCGGCGACCGCACGGCGGGTGGCGGGCAGGATCACCTCGACGACGGGGACGTCGTAGCGCTCGCGGGCGTCGCGGAGCATCGCCGCGCTGGCGGAGTTGCACGCGATGACCAGCGCCTTCACGCCCTGGTCGACGAGGTGGTCGAGGCACTCGAGGGCGTACTCGCGGACCTCGCCGATCGGCTTCGGGCCGTAGGGCTGGCGCGCGGTGTCGCCGACGTACACGATCGACTCGTGCGGCAGCTGGTCGATGACGGAGCGGGCGACGGTGAGGCCACCGAAGCCGGAGTCGAAGATGCCGATGGGGGCGTCCGTCGCCACGGCGGTCGTCAGTACAGGCACAGCACGCAGGCTAGGCGGTCGAGGCCTCCACCGCAGGACACGCGACGCACGTCACGCGAGATCGCCGTCACGGCGTAGCGTGGGTGCCATGCTGCGCCGCTTCCTCCGTCACCGCGGCCGCTCGCCGTCGCCCTGTCCGCGCTGCCTCGGCCGTCCGGTGCAGCACCGAGCGCGCCGGCCCAGGTGGCCGCGCCGGCCGGGCCGAAGGTCGTCGCGATCTCGGTCGACGGCCTCAACGTCGCGGCGATCGACCGGCTCGGCAGCGGCCGGCGCGCCGACCCTGCACCGGCTGCTCGACGAGGGCGCCGGCACGCTGAACGCGCGCACCGAGCACGAGCAGACCGTCACCCTGCCCAACCACACCAGCATGGTCACCGGCCGCCGGATCGACGCAGCCGAGGGCGGGCACGGCGTGACCTGGAACGACGACCGGCCCGAGACGACCGTGCAGGAGGCCGCCGGGCACCCGGTCGACGTCGGTCTTCAGCGAGGTGCACGCGCGCCGGCGGCACCGACCGCGCTGTACTCGACGAAGGCGAAGTTCGGCCTCTTCGACCGGTCCTGGCCGCGACGGCATCGACACGTTCCGTGGTCCGGGAGAACCAGCGCCGGCTGGTCCGGACCGCGCGCGCCGACCTGGCCGACGGGCCGCCGACGTTCACGTTCCTGCACGTCTCGCTGCCGGACCGCTTCGGCCACGAGTACGGCGGGATGTCCGACGCAGTACCTCGACGCGGTACGCCGTACCGACCGCCAGCTCGGCGACGGTGCTGCGCGACGATCGCGGGCAACGACGACGTCGTCGTGATCCTCACCGTCCGACCACGGGTTCGCCGACCGGCAAGCGCGACCACTCCGTGCGGACGGACGCCGAGAACTACCGGATCCCGTTCCTGGTCTGGGGTGCCGGCGTCGCAGCCGGCGACCTGTACACGATGAACCCGGCGTTCCGGAACCCACGCGACCGGCGGCCGACGTACGCCGGGAAGCAGCCGGTGCGCAACGGCGACGTCGCGAACCTCGCGCTCGACCTGCTCGGGCTGGCCGCGGTCCCGGACAGCGAGCTCGACCCGGACCAGACGCTCGAGGTCGAGCGGCTAGGCCCTAGGCCCAGAGCTGGCCCTCGAGGCGCTCCTCGGCCTCGTCGATGGTGCCCTCGTAGGCGCCGGTGGAGAGGTACTTCCAGCCGCCGTCGGCGACCACGAACGCGATGTCGGCGCGTCTCCCCCGCCTTGACCGCCTTGGCGGCCTGGCCGAGCGCGGCGTGCAGGATCGCGCCGGTGGAGATGCCGGCGAAGATGCCCTCGAGCTCGAGCAGCTCGCGCACCCGGCGTACGGCGTCGCGCGGGCCGACCGAGAACCGCGAGTCGATCAGCGTCGGCGTCGTACAGCTCGGGGACGAAGCCCTCGTCGAGGTTGCGCAGGCCGTAGACGAGCTCGCCGTACCGCGGCTCGGCGGCGACGATCCGCACCTCGGGCTTGGCGGTCGCGGAAGAAGCGGCTGACGCCCATCAGGGTGCCGGTGGTGCCGAGGCCGGCGACGAAGTGGGTGATCGACGGCAGGTCGGCGAGCAGCTCGGGGCCGGTGCCCTGCTCGTGGGCGAGCGCGTTGGCGGCGTTGCCGTACTGGTAGAGCATCACCCAGTCGGGGTGCTCGTCGGCGACCTGCTTGGCCACCCGGACCGCCTCGTTGGAGCCGCCGGCGGCGGGCGAGGAGATGATCTCGGCGCCCCACATCCGCAGCAGCTGGCGGCGCTCCTCGGAGGTGTTCTCCGGCATCACGCAGACGATCCGGTAGCCCTTGAGCTTGGCGGCCATCGCCAGCGAGATGCCGGTGTTGCCGGACGTCGGCTCGAGGATCGTGCAGCCGGGGCGGAGGGTGCCGTCCTTCTCCGCCTCCTCGATCATCTTCAGCGCCGGGCGGTCCTTGATCGAGCCGGTCGGGTTGCGGTCCTCGAGCTTCGCCCAGAGGCGTACGTCGGGGCTCGGCGACAGCCTCGGCAGCCCGACCAGCGGGGTGCCGCCGACCGAGGCGAGGAGGTTGTCGTAGCGGGTCATCGGTCAGTGCAGCGCCGCCGGCGACGGCCGGGAGCACGACGACCTGGTCGCCGTCGCTGAGCTCGGCCTCGAGGCCGCCGATGAAGCGGACGTCCTCGTCGTTGACGTAGACGTTGACGAAGCGGCGCAGGTCGCCGTTCTCGATCAGCCGCTCCTTGATCCCGGGGTGGTTGGCCTCCAGGTCGTCGATCAGCGCGCTCAGGCTGGCGCCGTCGCCGTCGACGGCCTTCTCGCCGCCGGTGTAGGTGCGCAGGATGGTCGGGATCCGGACCTCGATGGCCATGGTGTTCTCCTCGGTTGCTTCTACGGTGCCAGCTCGTCGACGACGTCGACCTCTTCCTCGGTCACCTCGCCGTCGACGATCCTGTAGGACCTGAACTCCACGGGGCCGTCGTTATTCCCGTGCTCGCGCGTGCTGACCAGCACATAGTGGGCGTCCGGGCTCGCTGGCCAGGCCGATGTCGGTGCGGCTCGGGTAGGCCTCGGTCGCGGTGTGCGAGTGGTAGATCACCACCGGCTCCTCGTCGTTCGCGTCCATCTCCTTGTAGAGCTGGAGCAGCTCGGTGGAGTCGAACTCGTAGAACGTCGGCGACCCGGCGGCGTTGACCATCTCGACGAACCGCTCGGGGCGGTCGCTGCCCTCGGGGCCGGCGACGATGCCGCAGGCCTCGTCGGGGTGGTCGCGCTTGGCGTGCGCGACGATGGCGTCGTACGTCGCGCGGGCGATGGTCAGCACCGGCCCAGCTCTACGAGGCGGGACCCCGGAACCGCGCCGCGGTCTCACCTGCGAGGACGTCGTCGATCCGCTCCTGCAGCCAGTCCGCCATCGGCGGCAGCGCGGCGACCGGCCACCAGCGCACGTCGACGTTCTCGTCGTCGGCGACCCGGGCCTCGCCGCTGACCCAGGTGCAGGCGAAGGTGAGGTCGAGGTAGACGCCGAGGTCGCCGTTGCCGTGCACGACCTGCGGGCTCGAGCTCACCGACGCGAGCCGGTCGACGCTGACGACCACGCCGGTCTCCTCGAGCGCCTCGCGGGCGGCGCCGACCGCCGGCTCCTCGCCGGGGTCGAGGATCCCGGTGACCGGCGCCCACTCACCGTTGTCGGCACGCTCTGGTCAGCAGAATCTCGTCGCCGCGCACGATCACCGCGGTGACCGCCGGCAGCCACAGCTCGTGGGTGCCGACCAGCCTGCGCAGCTCGGCGACGAACGGCGGGATCGGCACGGCGTCAGTCCTTCAGTCCGTCAGGGCGTGGACGAGGGTCTCCTGGAGGTAGCCGACCCACTCGTAGATGTCGTGCGCCTGGGCGCGCGGGTCGTCGTCGGGCAGCGAGTGCCAGTAGTCCTCGTCGCCCTCCTCGACGCCGAGCCGGGTGGCCAGCGCGAGCCGCAGGTCGGTGAACGAGCGCATCCAGGTCTCGGCCGTCGGCTCGTCGAGCTCGACGTCGATCATCAGGCCCGTCCTCGGTGAGCTCGGGCGGCAGCCCGGCCTCCTCGAGGCCGTCGATGATCGCGATCGCGGCGGCCGCCTTGCCGTCGCGCAGGGTGCCCTCGGTGAACCGCCGGAACTCGGCGGCCGCCTCCTCGTCGTCGGGGTACGCCGTCGGGAACAGCCGGGCGAGCACCGGGTCCTCCGGCTCCTGGGTCGGGCCGGAGAAGTCCAGCATCGCCTCGAGCGGGTCGACGTCGTCGCGCGGCACCGCCGCCTCGTTGCGCAGCAGCTCGACCAGCTGGCGCGGCCAGCGAGCGCAGCAGGTCGGCCTCGAAGCCGGTGAAGTTCGCGATGATCAGCCTGCTGCGGCGGTGCCGGCTGGAACCCAGCTCATCCGGCGTCACTCGGCCTGTCTCATCGTCGCCCAGAGGCCGTACTCGTGCATCGCCTGCACGTCGCGCTCCATCTCCTCGCGGGTGCCGTGGCTGACGACGGACTTGCCGTCCTCGTGCACCTCCATCATCAGCTTCTCCGCCTTCTTCTTCGGGTAGCCGAAGTACTTCTGGAACACGTAGGTGACGTAGGACATCAGGTTGACCGGGTCGTTCCACACGATCGTCACCCACGGCTTCGCGGTCAGGGTGATCTCGTCGGGAGTGAGGGTCGGCTCGACCTCGACGGGGGCGGACACGCTCCCAATGTTGGCACACTGTCGGTCGTGGCCACTCCCCGACTCCCGGGCACCTCGCTGCTGACCGACCACTACGAGCTGACGATGCTCCAGGCCGCGCTGCGGTCGGGCACCGCGCACCGGCGCTCGGTCTTCGAGCTGTTCCCGCGGCGGCTCCCCGAGGGCCGCCGGTACGGCGTGGTCGCCGGCGTCGGGCGCGCCCTCGACGCGATCGAGCGGTTCCGGTTCGACGACGCCGCGCTCGCCGTGCTCGACGGACGTCGTCGACGAGCCGACGCTGGAGTGGCTGGCGTCGTACCGCTTCTCCGGCGACATCTGGGGCTACGCCGAGGGCGAGACCTACTTCCCGTTCTCGCCGCTGCTGATCGTGGAGTCGACGTTCGCGGAGGCGGTGCTGCTCGAGACGGTGCTGCTCTCGATCTACAACCACGACTCCGCGATCGCGTCGGCGGCGTCGCGGATGACGCTGGCCGCGGGCGACCGGCCGTGCATCGAGATGGGCTCGCGTCGTACCCACGAGGAGGCGGCGGTCGCCGCCGCCCGGGCGGCGTACGTCGCCGGCTTCGCGACCAGCTCGAACCTCGCCGCCCGGCAGCGGTACGGCGTGCCGACGGCCGGCACCAGCGCGCACAGCTTCACGCTGCTGCACGACACCGAGGAGGACGCGTTCCGCGCCCAGGTGGCGTCGCTCGGCACCGGCACGACGCTGCTCGTCGACACCTACGACGTCGCGGAGGCGGTGCGGCTGGCGGTCGCGGTCGCGGGCACCGCGCTCGGCGCCGTCCGGCTCGACTCCGGCGACCTCGGCGTGCTCGCCGCGCGAGGTGCGCGCGCAGCTCGACGCCCTCGGCGCGACCGGGACCCGGATCATCGTCACCAGCGACCTCGACGAGTTCGCGATCGCCGCGCTGGCGGCCGCGCCGGTCGACGGGTACGGCGTCGGCACCGCAGCTGGTCACCGGCAGCGGGCACCCGACCTGCGGCTTCGTCTACAAGCTGGTCGCCCGCGAGTCCGCGTCCGGCGAGCTGGTGTCGGTGGCCAAGAGGAGCGTGGACAAGGTCTCGGTCGGCGGCCGGAAGTACGCCCTGCGCCGGCGGTCCGCGCGACGGCGTCGCCGAGGCCGAGGTGATCGGGATCGGCGCCGCGCCGGCGGACGACGGCGACGACCGGTCGCTGCTGGTGCCGCTGGTGCGGTCCGGCGAGGTCGTCGGGCGGGAGCCGCTGGCCGACGCGCGCGCGCGGCACCTCGCGGTCGCGGGCCGAGCTGCCGGTCGCGATCCAGCAGATGTCGCGCGGCGAGCCGGTCATCCCGACGCTCCACGTCTGACCGGTAGCCTCCGCGGCATGAAGCGGGCGCTGATCGTGACCGACGTCCAGAACGACTTCTGCGAGGGCGGCTCGCTGCCCGTCGCCGGTGGCGCCCGGGTCGCCGCCGACATCGGCGTCGCTCCTGCACCACTGGTCGCGCGCAGGACCCGGAGGCCCCGGCGTACGACCACGTCGTCGCGACCAAGGACCACCACATCGACCCCGGCGACGCACTGGTCCCGCGAGCCGGACTTCCGGGACTCGTGGCCGGTCCACTGCCGGGTCGGCACCGACGGCGAGGCGTTCCACCCCAACCTCGACCCGCAGCCGTTCGACGCGATCTTCCTCAAGGGCGAGCACGAGCGCGGCGTACTCCGGCTTCGAGGGACGGACGACGACGGCGTCGCGCTGGCCGACTGGCTGCGCGCGCACGAGGTCGACGTCGCGTCGACATCTGCGGCATCGCCACCGACTACTGCGTGCGGGCCACCGCGCTCGACGCCGTCGCCGCGGGGTTCTCGACGCGGGTGCTGATCGACCTGTGCGCGGGGGTCGCGCCGGAGACGTCGGCCGCCGCGCTCGACGAGCTGCGCGCCGCCGGGGTGTCCGTTGTCTGAGGACCTGGTCGTCCGGACCGCGGACGGCGTCCTCTGGCTGACCTTCAACCGGCCCGAGGTCCTGAACGCGGTCGACGGCTCGATGATGGCCGCTCTGGCCGATGAGCTCGAGGGCGCCCGCGCCCGCGACGACGTACGCGTCGTCGTGATCACCGGCACCGGTGCCGGCTTCAGCGCCGGCGCCGACATGGACACGCTGCGGCTGGCGCCGCAGTTCCCGATCGAGACGATGGACGGCGCCAACCGGGTGATCCGCGCGGTCGTCGGCCTGGACAAGCCGGTGCTCGCCGCCGTCAACGGCATCGCCGCCGGCGTCGCCTGCTCGGCGGCGCTCGCCTCCGACATCATCGTGGCCGCCGAGTCGGCGGCGTTCCTGCTGCCGTTCTCCCGGATCGGGCTGATGACCGACGGCGGCTCGTCGCTGACCGTCGCCGCCTCGATCGGCCGGGCCCGGGCGATGCGGATGGCGCTGCTCGCCGAGCCGCTGTCGGCGGCGGAGGCACTCGAGTGCGGGCTGATCACGCACGTCGCCCCGGACGCCGACGTTCCGCTCGAGCTGGTCGAACGCCTGGCCCGGCGGCTGGCCGCTGGTCCGTCGATCGCCCAGAGCGGCATCAAGAAGGCCATCAACGCCGCCACGCTCGGCGGACCTCGAGGCCGCCCTCGACCGCGAGCACTCCGGCCAGCGCGCCCTCTTCACCACCACCGACTTCACCGAGGGAGTCGATGCGTTCCTCGGCGCCCGGAAGCCCGTCTTCCGCGGCGATTAGGGCTCGGGCCCGCGAGTTTCATCGGCCGGCCGACAAACCTGGCGCCTGGACGATGAAACTTTGTCGTCCAGGCGTGAGTTTCATCGGCCGGCCGATGAAACTCTCCGCGGCGCTCAGCCGCCCCACCTGGTGGCCAACTCAGCGATAACGGTCAGGTTGCGGTTGGTGGCGACGCCGAGGTGCTTCTCGACGACGGCGTTGGTCAGCTTCGCCTCGTGGTAGTTCGCGCCCAGCAGGAGGTGTACGGCGCGGCCGCCGACCCGGGCCACCTCGTCGGCAGACGAGGCCGCCTCGACCGCCTTCACTACCGCGGCGGTCGGCTCGTCCTTGAGCAGCGAGACGTAGTGCTTCCCGCCATGCCCGAACGAAGCCGCCTCCTCGGCGATCGCCGTCAGCTCCTTCGGGGTGAACACGATGGTCGGCACCTCGAAGCCACGGTCCTCGAGGAACGCCTTCTCCAGCGCCGCCTCGATCTTGGCCCGTGACCGCATCGTCGAGTCGAACCGGACGTTGCCGGTGTTGATGTAGGTCTCGACGTCGGTGAAGCCGGCGTCCTCGACGGCCTGCTTGATCGCGTCCTTGGGGAACTTCCGCTTCGCCCCGAGGTTGATCGCCCGCAGGAACGCCATGTAGGTCGCCATGGTCACATCCTGTCCGGCAGTAGATTTACATAGGTTGCCTATGTAATGTTGGAGGCATGACCGACACCGAGCTCGCCAGCGACCTGGTCGTCCACGCCGCCCGCCTGGTGCGCGCCATACGGCGCGAGCTCGAGCTGCCCGCCGGGACGCGGATCATCTCGCTTCTCGACGAGTCCGGCCCGCTGGGCATCACCCAGCTCGCCGAGCTCGACCGGTGCTCGCAGCCGACCATGTCGGCCGCGGTCGCCCAGCTCGTCGAGCAGGGCTGGGTGACCAAGAAGCCCAACCCGGCCGACGCGCGCGGCACCGTCGTCACCTTGTCCGACGCGGGTCGCGACGAGCTCACCCGGGTCCGCCGCCTGCACGGCGAGCGGGTCGCCGCCCTCGTCGCCGCACACCCCGACCTCACCACCGAGGACCTCGCCACGGCCGTCGCCGTGCTGCGCGGGATCCTCCAGGAAGGCAGTGACCAGTCGAGCTCGCCTCCTCAAGCAGCCCCGGGCAGTCTGGGCCGTCGCCTTCGCCTGCGTCATCGCGTTCATGGGCATCGGCCTGGTCGACCCGATCCTCAAGGAGATCGCGGCCGAGCTCGACGCGACGCCGAGCCAGGTGTCGCTGCTGTTCACCAGCTACATGGCGATCATGGGCGTCGCGATGCTGGTCACCGGCGTCGTCTCCAGCCGGATCGGCCCGAAGCGCACCCTGCTCTCCGGCCTGGTGCTGATCATCGTCTTCGCCGGCCTCGCCGGCATCGTCCGACAGCGTCGGCGCCGTCATCGGCTTCCGCGCCGGCTGGGGCCTGGGCAACGCGCTGTTCGTCGCCACCGCGCTCTCCACGATCGTCAGCGCGTCGAAGGGCTCGGTCGCCCAGGCGATCATCCTGTTCGAGGCCGCGCTCGGCCTCGGCATCGCGTCCGGCCCGCTCATCGGCGGTCTGCTCGGCGAGCACTCGTGGCGGGCGCCGTTCTTCGGCGTCTCGGTGCTGATGACCGTCGCGCTGGTCGCGACCGTCGTTCTTCCTGCCCACGACGCCGCCGCAGGGACGTCGTACGTCGCTCGCCGACCCGTTCCGCGCGCTCCGGCACCCCGCGCTGCTGCTGCTCGCGCTGGTCGCGATCTGCTACAACCTGGGCTTCTTCACGCTGATGGCCGCCGGCCCGTTCGCGCTGCCGACCTTCGACATCATGGACATCGGCTGGACGTTCTTCGGCTGGGGCGTGCTGCTCGCGTTCACCTCGGTCGTCGTCGCGCCGCGGCTGCAGCGGCGTGTTCGGCACCATGCCGACGCTGCACCGCGATGCTCGCGCTGTTCGCCTCGACCTGGCCGCGATGGCGATCTTCACCGCGCACGAGACCGTCGATCGCGACCTGCATCATCGTGGCCGGCGCCTTCCTCGGCGTGATCAACACCCTGGTCACCGAGGCGGTCATGGGCGCCGCGCCGGTCGAGCGGCCGGTCGCGTCCGCGGCGTACTCCTTCGTCCGGTTCACCGGCGGCGCGATCGGCCCGTACGTCGCGCTCAAGCTGGCCGAGCACGTCGGCATCCACGCGCCGTTCTGGTTCGGCGCGATCGCCGTCGCCGTCGGCGTGGTCATCGTGACGGCCGGCACCGCCGACCATCCGCCGCGCGCTGCACGGCGGGGCTCCGACGGCGCACTCCCCCGCCGAGGCGCGAGGCCGAGCTGGTCGGCGACCTGGCCTAACGGACCCGCACGACGTTGGTCCTCGCGGCCTTGTCGTGGAGCGCCTGGCGCTTGTCGTCCCAGAGCGGCCAGGCCGAGTCGAGCAGCGTGTAGAGGGAGGAGAGGTAGCCGACGACCGGGAGGTAGCCCAGCACGTACGTCGGCCCGAACTGGGTGACCCACCGCAGCAGCACGGTCCCGAGCGGCATCCGCCCGGGCACCTCGCGGAGGCGCACCCGCAGGCCCATGATCATCTTGCCGGGCGTCGCCTGCTTCCACATCAGGAAGCTGACGTTGTAGACCAGGTTGATCGCGCCGCTGATCAGGCCGATCGCGATGAGCGGACCGAGCAGGTCGCGCTGGAGCTGGGTGCCGGACGGCGCCTCCGACCCGGAGTCCCACGAGTCCCGCGCCTCGTCCCAGTAGCTGCCGAACGCGTCACCGATCTCGCCCCAGAACGGCACGGTCGCAACGATCATGAACGGCAGCAGGATCAGCCCGTCCAGGAGCAGCGCGGCCACCCGGCTCCACCAGCCGGCGAGCAGCGCGCCGTCCGGCGTGGTGGGCGGACCGGCCCGCGGGACGGCGTACGTCGGGACCGGGGCGACCGGGGCGAAGTGCGGCGTCCAGGCCGCTCCGTCCCACCAGCGCTGCGCGGGTGGCACTCCTGGCGGAGCCTCCGGGTCCGGGTACCAGCCCGGTGGGACCTGCGTCATGAGGGGACGCTAGCGGAGCCGGGCACAATCGGGACATGCCGGAGACCGTCATCACCGTCCAGGGAAGCCACGACGCCTACTACCCCGCCGAGCGCGCGACCGTGACTGTCGTCATCGGCTTCGAGGGACCGGAGCGAGCCGCGGTCGTCAACCAGGCCACCCAAGGCACGTTCGCCCTGGTCGCCGGGATCGCCTCCCGGCACGACCCCGACCGGGGCCCGGTCACGTGGTACGCCACCGACCGGATCCAGGTCTGGTCGAACCGCCCATTCAACGACACGGGCGTGCAACTGCCGTTCGTGCACCATGCCCAGACGACGACCCGCGCCAAGTTCCGCGACTTCGAGGACCTGGCCGGCTGGCTCGAGCGCGCGGCCGCCTACCCGGGCGTGCAGGTCCATGGCATCGAGTGGGCGCTGACCGAGAAGACCAAGCTCGGCGCGGTCGCCGACGTCCGCACCCGCGCGGTCGAGGACGCCCGTCGCAAGGCTCAGACGTACGCCGAGGCGCTCGGCCTCGCCGACCTTCAGTGCGTCGCGATCGCCGACCCGGGCATGCTCGGCGACCACAGCAGCGGCTCCGGGGGCGGCGGCGCGATGTACTCCCGCGCGGCCGCCGACGTCGGAGCCGGTGCCGGCCTCGCGTTCACGCCCGAGGACATCGCCGTCTCGGCCGCCGTGGACGCCAGGTTCACTGCCAGTTAGAGATTGCCGCGCGCGTCCTGCTCGCGCTCGATCGCCTCGAACAGCGCCTTGAAGTTGCCCTTGCCGAAGCCGAGCGAGCCGTGCCGCTCGATCAGCTCGAAGAAGACCGTCGGCCGGTCGCCGAGCGGCCTGGTGAAGATCTGCAGCAGGTAGCCGTCCTCGTCGCGGTCGACCAGGATCGCGCGCTTCTGCAGCTCCTCGATCGGGACCCGCACGTTGCCGATCCGGGCGCGCAGCTCGGGGTCCTCGTAGTAGGAGTCGGGGGTGGCGAGGAACTCGACACCGTTCGCGCGCAGCGCGTCGACCGACGCGAGGATGTCGTTGGTCGCGACGGCGAGGTGCTGGGCGCCGGCGCCGCGGTAGAACTCGAGGTACTCGTCGATCTGCGACTTCTTCTTCGCGATCGCCGGCTCGTTGAGCGGGAACTTCACCCGGTGGTTGCCGTTCGCGACGACCTTGCTCATCAGCGCGGAGTAGTCGGTGGCGATGTCGTCGCCGATGAACTCCGCCATGTTCGTGAAGCCCATGACCCGGTTGTAGAACTCGCACCCACTCGTCCATGTGGCCGAGCTCGACGTTGCCGACGATGTGGTCGAGCGCCTGGAACAGCCGCTTCGGCTGACCCTCGGCTTGCGCCCGAGGTCGAGGACCGGGCGACGTAGCCGGGCAGGTACGGACCGTCGTACCGGCTGCGGTCGACCAGCGTGTGGATGGTCTCGCCGTACGTCGCGATCGCGGCGATCCGGATCGTGCCGTGCTCGTCGGTGACGTCCTCGGGCTCGCGGACGACGCGCGCGCCGGCGCCGCGGGCCTGGGCGATGCACCGGTCGACGTCGGGGACCTCGAGGGCGATGTCGACGACGCCGTCGCCGTGGCGGCGGTGGTGGTCGGCCAGCGGGCTGTCCGGGTCGACCGCGCCGTTGAGGACGAACTTGATCGAGCCCGAGCGGAGCACGAAGGACTTGTGGTCGCGGTTGCCGTTCTCGGGACCCGAGTAGGCGACCAGCTCCATGCCCCACGCGGACTGGTAGTAGTGCGCGGTCTGGGTGGCGTTGCCGACGACGAAGACGATCGCGTCCCAGCCGGTGACCGGGAAGACGTCGCCCTCCGCGTCGTACTCCACGAGTCCGACCAGCTGCTTGAGCTGCTCGAGGGTGAGGTCGGCCTTGAGCTCGTCAGGGGTCAGCGTCATGCGCCCGGAGCCTGCCGTCGCCAGCGCAGGATGTGCAACAGTACGGCGAAACGCTGTGCAACTTGTCCAGAAAGGAGCACACGATGGACGACCTCGATGGCAGGTTGATCGATCTGTTCGCCGCCGAGCCGCGGCGTGGGCGTCCTCGAGGCGTCCCGCCGGCTCGGCGTCGCCCGCGGGCACGGTGCAGGCCCGTCTCGACAAGCTCACCGCCAGCGGCGTGGTCACCGGGTGGGGGCCGGACCTCTCCCCCGCGGCGCTCGGCTACCCGGTGACCGCGTTCCTGACCCTGGAGATCCGCCAGGAGACGTCGCGGCAGGGCGGCCACGACATCGTCGGCGCGCACCTCGCCACCATCCCGGAGGTGCTGGAGGTGCACACGATCACCGGCGCCGGCGACATGTGGGCGCGGGTCGTCGCCCGCTCCAACACCGACCTGCAGCGGGTGATCGACCGGGTGCTCGAGGCGCCGGCGATCGTCCGGTCCTCGACGGTGATCGCGCTGGCGACCCAGGTGCCGTACCGGGTGCTGCCGCTGGCCCGGGTCGCCGCTACCTGAGCGTCGCTACGCTGGCGGCATGGCAGAACTGCTCCGCACCAGCGACGTCGCGCTGATCTCCGTGGTCGAGAGCCTGCTCATCGAGGCCGAGATCCCCTACCAGGTGACCGACCGCAACATGAGCGCGATGGAGGGGACGATCCTCGTCATCCAGCCGCGGATCCTGGTGCAGGACGAGCGCGAGGCCGACGCCCGCCAGCTGCTCGTCGACGCCGAGCTCGGCGAGTGGCTGCGCGCTTAGGACAGCCGCTCCGCAACAGCCGCGGCCGCGGCCCGCACCTGCGGTCCGACCCGCTCCACATCGATCTCCCCACCCAGGGTGACGATGCCGACGCTCGCCTCGAGACCGTCGACGCCGCGCACCGGCGCGGCCAGCCCGTGCGCACCGGCCTGGAGCTCGCCCGCGGTGACGGCGTAGGGCTCGGCGACGGCCTGCCTGCCGAGCAGGATCGCCTTGCCGGCCGCGCCCTGGTTGAGCGGGTGCCGCGACCCGATCCGGTAGCTCACGTGGAAGTCGGTCCACGACGGCTCGACGACCGCGAGCGCGAGCGCCTCCTCGCCGTCGGCGACGGTCAGGTGGGCGGTGCAGCCGACCGCCTCGGCCAGCTCACGCAGCACGGGTACGGCGAGGTCGCGCAGCACCGGCTGCACCGCGGACGCCAGGTGCAGCACGCCGAGCCCGACGTGCAGCCGGCCGCGCGGATCGCGACGTACCAGCGCGTGCTGCTCCAGGGTGCTCACCAGCCGGTAGACGACGGTGCGGTTCACGTCGAGCCGGGCTGCCAGCTCGGTGACGGTCAGACCGCCCGGCGCCGAGGCCAGCACGTCGAGCACCCGGAGCCCGCGGTCCAGCGTCTGGGAGATTTCGGCCGGCACGCTCGCAGTGTAAGGAGATTCAGCTGCTCTTGCGCAGCGCCCACTCGCGGATCCGGTCGATCCGCGCGTGCAGCTGCTCCGCGGTGGCGACCGCCGCGGCCGGGCCGCCGCACTCCTTGCGCAGCGCGGCGTGGGTGATCCCGTGCGCCTGGCCGGTGCGGTGGTGCCACGCGGCGACCAGCCCGTTGAGCTCGCGGCGCAGGATCGCCAGCTGCTCGTGGGTGGAGACCTCGGCGACGGAGTCCGGCTCCGGCGCGCGCGCGGCCTTCTGCTTCTTGGCCCGGTCGCTCTGCCGCTGGTGCAGCAGCTCGCGCATCTGGTCGGGCTCGAGCAGGCCGGGGATGCCGAGGAAGTCCATCTCCTCGTCCGACCCGACGTGCACCTCGCCGGCGTGGCCGAACTCGCCGCCGTCGTACAGCACCCGGTCGAAGCGGGCCTCCGACCCGAGCGCCTCGCAGGACATCTCCAGCTCGTCGGACGCGCCCTCGCCGGCGTTGGCCTGGGCGAGCAGCTCGTTCTCCGCGGCGAAGATGTCGCCCTCGTCGTTGATCTTGCGGCCGAGCACGTGGTCGCGCTCGACCTCCATCTCGGAGGCGAAGCCGAGCAGGTTCGGCACCGACGGCAGGAAGACCGACGCGGTCTCGCCGCGGTTGCGGGCGCGCACGAAGCGGCCGACCGCCTGGGCGAAGAACAGCGGCGTCGAGGTGGTGGTGGCGTAGACGCCGACCGCGAGGCGGGGTACGTCGACGCCCTCGGACACCATCCGGACCGCGACCATCCAGCGCGCGTCGCTCTCGCTGAACGCCGAGATCTTCTTCGACGCCGCCTTCTCGTCGGACAGCACCACGACCGCGGGCTCGCCGGCGATCTGGCGCAGCAGCTTGGCGTAGGCGCGGGCGGAGTCCTGGTCGGTCGCGATCACCAGGCCACCGGCGTCGGGGACGTGCCGGCGTACCTCCGAGAGCCGCATGTCGGCGGCGGTCAGCACCGACGGGATCCACGACCCGGTCGGGTCGAGCGCGGTGCGCAGCGCCTGCGAGGTCAGGTCCTTGGTGAGCGGCTCGCCGAGGCGCGCGGCGATCTCGTCGCCCGCGCGGGTGCGCCACTGCATCTCGCCGGAGTAGGCCATGAACAGCACCGGCCGGACGACGTGGTCGGCCAGCGCGTGCGCGTAGCCGTAGGTGAAGTCGGCGACCGAGCGCGGCACACCGTCGTCGCCGGGCGCGTAGGTGACGAACGGGATCGGGTTGATGTCGGAGCGGAACGGCGTACCGGTCAGCGCGAGCCGCCGGGTCGCCGGCTCGAACGCCTCGCGGACGCCCTCGCCCCACGACAGCGCGTCGCCGGCGTGGTGCACCTCGTCGAGGATCACCAGCGTCTTGAACCGCTCGGTGCGGATCCGCATCGCGAGCGGGTTCACCGCGACGCCGGCGTAGGTCACCGCGATGCCGACGAAGTCCTGCGAGGTCTTGCCCTTGCCGGCGGCGTACGTCGGGTCGATCGGGATGCCGGCGCGCGCCGCGGCCTCGGCCCACTGGTTCTTGAGGTGCTCGGTCGGCGCCACGATCGTGATCCGGTCGACGATCCGGCGGCCGAGCAGCTCGGCGGCGACCGACAGCGCGAACGTCGTCTTGCCGGCGCCCGGGCGTCGCGACCGCGAGGAAGTCGCGCGGGCTGCCGGTCGAAGTAGGCCCTCATCGCGGCCGTCTGCCACGCGCGGAGCGAGGTGGCCGTGCCCCAGGCAGCGCGCTCCGGCCAGGCCGGCGTCAGCGCGTTGGGCAGGGGGTCGGCCTCGGGCCGACCCGTCACTCGTCGGAGCCCGCGTCGTCCTTGAGGGACTCCCAGGCGTCCTTGCACTCCGGGCAGACCGGGAACTTCTCCGGCGCCCGGCTGGGCACCCAGACCTTGCCGCACAGGGCGACGACGGGGGTCCCCATCACCATCGCCTCGGTGAGCTTGTCCTTCTCGACGTAGTGGGAGAACCGCTCGTGATCGCCCTCATCGGTCGGGACGGTACGACGGTCCTCGCGGACGTCGGTGTCTGTCGAGAAGCCGATGGTGGTCACGGCCCAAGGGTACGTCACGACGGGGTCGTCGGCAGCCCTCCACCACCGGCGTCAGCCCGACCAGGCGCGTTCTCGCGACACCCGGCACCGGACGGTGTCTACTGCTCTCGTGCTTCCCGATGTGAGCCCTAGGAACGATCCCCCGCGGCTGCTCGTCGTCGTCGCTCACCCCGACGACGAGACCTTCGGCTGCGGCTCGCTGCTGCTGCAGGCCGCCAGCGATGGCTGGGAGTCCACGGTCGTGTGCGCGACCCGGGGCGAGGCCGGGGAGCTGGCGCCGGGTGTGGATCTCGGCGACCGGTCGCTCGGCGAGCTGCGCGAGGCGGAGCTCCGCGCCGCGGCGGCGGTGCTCCGCGTCGGGCGCGTGGTGCTGCTCGACTTCACCGACTCCGGCATGGACGGCGACCCGCCGGCCGGCTCGCTCTGCGGCGCCGATCCCGCCGCCGTCACCGAGGCGGTGCGTGCGATCGCGGCCGAGGTCGACCCCGACGTCGTGATCAGCCTCGACGCGAGCGACGGCCACCGCGACCACAGCCGGTTGCGCGACGTGTCGGTCGCCGTCGCGGCCGAGCGCGGCGTCCCGGCGTACCTCCAGGCGCTGCCGCGCAGCCTGATGGACCGCTGGGCCGCGCACATGGCGCAGACCCGGCCGGAGCTGTCCGTGTACCTCGAGAACGCCGACCTCGGCACTCCCGACGCGGAGGTCTCGGTCGTGCTCGACACCGCGGCGCACCTCGCCGCCCGCGAGCAGGCGATCGCGCTCCACGCGTCGCAGACCTCGCCGTTCGAGGGACTGCCGAGCGACCTGCGCCGCGACTTCCTGACCGCGGAGCACCTGATCAGGGCCTAGTTCAACTCCGGGTCCAGGGGCCGCGTGGAGTGCCAGGCGAGCTCGCCGGGCTGGCGGCGCAGCACGTCGCGCCACAGGGTCGCGGGGTCGAGCCGGAACACGTCGGGCTCCTGCGCGGGTACGACGTACCAGCTGCCCTCCTCGACCTCGCCGTCCAGCTGGCCGGCGCCCCAGCCGGCGTAGCCGGCGAAGATCCGCAGCCCGTCGAGGCTGCCCTCGAGCAGCTCGACCGGCGTGTCCAGGTCGAGCAGGCCGAGCCGGCCCTCGACCGCACGGAAGCCCACGGGGACGTCGTCCTCGGCGCGGAGGGTCGCGACGGCGAGCGCGCCCTGCGGTGCTGACCGGGCCGCCCTGGAAGAGCACCTCGGGCTCGACGACGACGTCCCCCCAGTCCTCGAGGACGGCGGCCACCGGGATCGCCGAGGGCCGGTTGAGCACCACGCCGAGGGCGCCCTGGTCGTCGACGTCGAGCAGCAGCACCACGGTGTCGACGAAGTTCGGGTCGAGCAGCACCGGGGTCGCCACCAGGAGCATCCCGGCGCGCAGCTCGGTCATGGCCCCATCATCACCCAGACCGCGAAACGGCGGCACCCGCGCGGAAGCCCCGGTCCCGACGCAGGTGGGAGGGAGTGCGGCTTGGGGGCCGCGGTGGGGATTCGCGTCGGGCCGGGGCTTCCGGGTCTGTGGGGCGTCAGGCCGCGAGGGCCGCCTTGAGCCGGGCGATCAGGCGCGGCTGGGCGGCACGGCGACCTGCCGTGCGCACCGGGCGGTACGTCGCCCGGGCCTGGCTCTCGATCTGGGCGCCGACGCGCACGGCGTCGTCGTCCGGGGCGCTGACCCGGCCGGCCATCATGGCCAGCAGGATCCGCTCCTTGTCGGCCGACCTGGCCATCGCGTCGGCCATCGCGGTGCTGGTCGGCTCGGCGCGGTGCCGGTCGACGATGGCGAGCACGCCGGGCAGCTCGTCGGCAGTCGCGTGCCAGGCGGCGACGGACGGCGGTCTCGAGGTCCATCGGCTGGTTCATCAGCTCGCGCTCGATCCGCCCGGCGAGCCGGGTGTGCCAGCGCAGCTGGAGGGCGCCGAGCAGGGTGAGCTCGTCGCCGAACGCCTCGGTCACGCCGGGGACGTCGAGCGGGAGCGCGCCGTCTCGGCGGGTGTTGGCGGTGACTGATCACGTCGCGGAGGATCGCTCCGCGGGACTGGGTGATGTTCATGGTCTGCTCCTTGGGGGTGAGGAATGCATACCGCGAGTACGTACTCACGGTATGCCGACCATACCGCGAGTATGCAAGCGATCGCCCCGTGATCGCGGTCACGCATACCTACGGTCGGTATTAAGGTCTGGGGACTATGAGCAAGTCCTCGGTCTCCAAGCTGGTGCCGCGCGTACCCAGCGTCCCGGGCGCGAGCCGGCGCCAGCAGTACTCCGCGTCCACCAAGCGCGCGCTGGTCGACGTCGCCGAGGAGCTGTTCACCGAGAACGGGTACGCCGCCACCTCGCTCGACGCGATCGTGGCCGGCGCCGAGGTGACCAAGGGCGCGCTCTACCACCACTTCAGCGGCAAGCAGGCGCTGTTCGAGGCGGTCTTCGAGCGGGTCGAGACCGACGCCGCGCGCGCGATCCAGAAGGCGCTCAAGGGCCACCGCGACCCGTGGGAGAAGGCGCTCGCCGGCCTGCGCGCGTTCCTCGGAGTCGTCCAGGAGCCGCGCTACCGGCGGATCGTGATCCAGGAGGGCCCGTCGGTCCTCGGCTACGAGCGGTACCGCGAGCAGGAGGAGCGCTCGACGTTCGCGAACGTCCTCGAGATCGTGCGCTCGGTCCTCGCCGCCGGCGAGTGGGACCTCGACGAGGACCTGCTCGCAGACCTTCGCCCGGATCTTCTTCGGCGCGATGTCGTCGGCCGGCGAGTCGGTGTCGGGCGCGGAGGACCCGCTCGCCGCGGCCGCGAACGTCGAGACCGCGATCGGGTTCATCCTGGCCGGCTTCCGCGCGCTCGCCGAGAGCGGCGTCGAGCTGCTCCGGCGGCCAGTCGAGCTGAGCTGAGCCTGCTACTTGCCGAAGGTGACGTCGCCGTTCGCCGCCGGCACCAGCTCGATCCAGACGTGCCCGGCCGGGACGGTCAGGTCGCCGGCCTTGGTCGAGAGGCTCGAGCGGCGCGTCCAGGCCGGCCTTCTTCCAGGTGCCGCGCACCAGCCGGCCGTCGTGGAAGATCATCGCCTCGCCCTTGCCGGTCAGCTTGGTCTCCGGCACCGGGTTGCCGGCCGGGTCGAGGTAGCCGGCGTCGCCGACCTTGACCCGCAGCACCAGCACGGTGTCGGCCGGGAACTCGTCGCCCTCGGCGGCGTAGGTGTTCTCGTTGACGTAGCCCTTGCCGTCGAACGTCCAGTTCGTGGTGTGGCCGCCGCCGAACGAGGCCGCGATCGTCTTCGCGGGCTGGCCCTGCGGCAGGTCCTTCTCGTCGCCCCACGGGAGGTAGTCGGCGGGACGGGTCGCGTCGGTCTCGGCGTCCGCGGCGATCTCGTCGAGGTTCGCGAAGAGGTTGTACGGCGCGCTGCGCGAGCTGTCGCGCGAGATGCCGACGTCGCCCTCGTTGTAGAACGGGATGCCGGCGTCGTTGATCCGGGCGATGGTCGGGGCGGCGGCGCCGCTGGTGACGACCGTCGCGTCGACCGGCGAGACGATCCCGATGTCGCTGGCCCGCATCGACCGGACCGGGCCCGACGTTGTCGGGGAGCTCGGAGTAGAAGAACGCCGCGAGCCGGGTCAGGCCGCCCTCGACGAGCTCCTCGACGACCAGGTCGGCCGAGCCGAGCCCGATCTGCGGCGAGCTCGCGTAGGTGTTGTCCATCTTGGTGACCAGCACCGGGTGGGTCTGTGCCGCGTCGTCGTCGCCCTCGACCGGCAGGCCGGTCATCGGCCAGGTGGACGCGACCGGCTCGCTGCCGGCGACCTCCTGGGCGGCAGCCTGGGGCTCGTCGTCGCTGGAGTCGTCACCGCCCCCGCATCCGACGAGCAGGAGGCTGGAGGACAGCAGGACGGTGGTGATCAGGCGGGCACGGCGCACGGGGATCGCTCCGTTTCGTGAAACTCGTGTGTTCTGGTCGACTTCCAGTGTGCAGTCGCGATCGTCGCACGCGGGGAGGCGCGCCCAGCGCAGTCGCCGGTGAGCGACCGGGCTCGACGCCGGTCGCTACCCGAGCTTGGCGCCGCCGTCGACGTACAGCGTCTGGCCGGTGATGTACGACGCCTCGTCGCTGCACAGGAACGCGGCGGCGGCGGCGATGTCCTCGGGGTAGCCGACCCGGCGGACCGGGTTGGCCTCGGCGTTCATCTTCCGGAAGTCGTCGACGTCGATGCCCAGCCGGGCGGCGGTGGCGTCGGTCATGTCGGTGGCGATGAAGCCGGGCGCGATCGCGTTGGCGTTGACGCCGAACGGGCCGAGCTCGATGCCGAGGGTGCGGGTGAGGCCCTGGATGCCCATCTTGGCGGCGGAGTAGTTGGCCTGGCCGCGGTTGCCGAGCGCGGAGACGCTCGAGAGGTTGAGGATCTTGCCGTACTTCTGGGCGACGAAGTGCTTCTGGGCGGCCCGGGTCATCACGAACGCACCACGCAGGTGGACGCCGATGACCAGGTCCCAGTCGTCGTCGGTCATCTTGAAGAGCAGGTTGTCGCGGGTGACGCCGGCGTTGTTGACCAGGACGTGGATCCCGCCGAGCTCGGCGACGACCCGCTCGACGGCGGCCTCGCCGGACGCGGTGTCGCTCACGTCGCAGCCGATGCCGACCGCCTTCGCGCCGTCGACGAGCGGCAGCTTCGCCGCGGCCTCCGCGGCCGCCGACTCGTCCAGGTCGAGGACCGCGACCGAGGCGCCTTCCTCGGCGAACCGCGTGGCGGTACCGAACCCGATGCCGCGCGCGGCTCCGGTGACGACGACGACACGTCCGTCAAAACGACCCATGGGTGTGGCTCCTTGCGTCGGTGTCCTGCTCGAGACTGAGTCCGATAGGCACTGCCGTGCGAGCGTCCATCCGGCGTGCCTGAGGCGGAGACGCCCGGCGACCGACGACAACGCAGTCGGTGCTGCCGCGGCGCGCAGCAGGCAACGGCCTATCGCGGACCTCGGGACGGGGCAGGCGCTGCAGCCGGGCGGCGTACTCGGCGGACTCGCCCTCGGCGTACGTCGTGCGCGGCCAGAAGAAGCCGCGCAGCCCGTCGCCCTTGGTGCGCGGCACGACGTGCAGGTGCAGGTGGGCGACCGACTGGCTGACCACGTTGTTCATCGCCACGAAGCTGCCCTGAGCGCCGAGCCCGTCGACGACCGCGGTCGCGAGCCGCTGGGCGGCGCCGAGGAAGCCGTCGCGCAGCCCGGCCGGCAGGTCCGGGAGGGTCACGACGTGCTCGCGCGGGACCAGCAGCACGTGGCCCTTGAACACCGGCCGCCGGTCGAGGAAGGCGACGAAGTCCGGCTCGTCCAGCACGACGTCGGCCGTCACCTCACCGGCCACGATCTGGCAGAAGACGCACGGCCCGTCCATGCGGGCTAGTACTCCGCCTCGGTCTCCGGCTCCGGCATCACGTCGCAGTACCGGTCGCACTTGCGCGGGTGCACGTCGGCGCGCGCCGAGCTGCCGACGTAGTCGAAGTGCTGGGTGTCGCCGGTGCCGTAGGTCCAGCGGAACCCGTGCCGGGCCATCAGCGCGACCACCGGGTGCGAGCGCGAGCGCCACGCGACCCGGGGGTGGGAGTGCGCCTGCCACCAGGTGTTGGGGACGGTGCCCTGCGCCGAGCGGTACGGGTTCTCCCAGGTGTTGACGTCGAGGGAGCGGCCGTAGCTGTGCGGCGAGCGGACGCCGGGCCGGCCGGTGACGTCGCGGCAGTTGAACGCCGAGGTGTTGCCGGCCGACATCGAGGCGTAGTCGTCGCCGCCGCGGGAGCGGTGGCCCCACCCGAACCGGTCGACCCGGTACATCGCCCGGATCGGGAGCTTGCGCCGGTACATCTCGGCCAGCGCGGCTCCCATCGCGTCGGCCGCGCTCGCTGCTGGCGATCAGCTCACCGCGGCGCGCGGTACCCGCCGTAGTCCCAGTAGTTGACCCGCACCAGCCGCAGCCCGGACCGGCCGACCGGGCAGCCGCGGTGCCAGGAGATCCCGGTCATCTGCGACCAGATCCGGTCCGGGATCGCGGTGATCCTGACGTGCGGGCCCTTGCGCCGACGGCGTGCCTGCGGCGGGAGCTTCCGGCGCGGGCTCGGCGCGGCCTTGGGCAGCCGGACGGGCGATGCCCGGCGGGAGGTTGTCGATCCGGTGGACGCCGCTCCGGTCGCCCTCGACCCAGGCCTGCCGGATGGCCACGGCCCGCCACCGCGAGTCCCGGCGCGGGGTGGTCCGGAACTTCGCCCGACCGTCGTCGCCGGTCTTCACGACGCGCGCCACGTGCCACTTGCCGCCACCGAGCGAGCGGTACACCTTGACCGGGCCGGCGACCGGCGCGCCGCCGGCCGTGTTCCAGCGGACGGTCACGGGCACCGACCTGCCGTCCTTCACGTCCCGCGGGCCGCTGATCCGGACCTTGCTCTCACGACGCTTCAGGTCCAGCTTGGCCTGCCTGGCGGCGGGCTCGTAGGTGTTGTCCCCGGCGAACGTCGCGCGGAACGAGTTGTTGCCCGGCTTGCGCGCCAGCGTCACCCGCTCGGTCGCCTGACCCTCTCCGTCGGTGGTCACGACCGAGACCGGCGCCCAGGTGCCGTCGGTACGGCGCTCGATCGCGACCTCGGCGCCCGCGACCGGCGCGCCGCCCTTGGCGGCGAGCCGGAGCCGCAGGGTCGTCTCCTGGCCGGCGAACGCCGACCGGGCGTCGAGAGTGACCTCCGTGGGGGTGGCGGCGTGCGCAGCCGCGCTCAGACCGCCCACGACGAGGCCGAGGACGGACAGGAGCAGCAGCAGTCGGGACCCGAGTGACATGGGCCCACTCTGCCCGCTTAGTCCTCGAGCCACTCCTCCCGGGCCGCTACCGCGGCGTCCGGGTAGTCGGCGAACAGCGCGTCGACCCCGGCGTCGAGGAACGCCACGAGCTCGGCGCGCACGTCTCCGTCGGCGTTCGGGTCGGTGCCCTGGCGGAAGTTGGTCGCCATGAACTGGTTCTCGTTGCGGATCGTCCAGGTCACCACACGCAGCCCGGCCCGGTGCGCGTCACGGACGACCGCGCTCGGCTTCCCGGTGGCCCCGGTCGCCGGGTCGCGGGGCAGCACCAGGTCCTTGTTCGGGCCCACCCAGTCGGCGTACCGCGCGATCGTCCGCAGCCCCTGCGGCGTGACCATCGCGGCGCTCGGGGTGTCGACCGAGCCGGTGGCGTCGACAGCTGCCGAGCGACAGCTTCGTCATCCGATCGAGCTCCTGCAGGTTGCCGACCTCGAAGGACTGGATCACCACCGCGTCCTTCCGGCCGTCCAGCCCGAATCGGTCCAGGGTGCGCAGCATCGGCTCCTCGAGGGAGAGTCCGATCGAGTCGAAGTACGTCGGGTGCTTGGTCTCGGGCGCGACGCCGATGGTCCGGCCGGTGCGGCGCTCTGCACGCCGGACCAGCTGGAGGACCTCGGCGAACGTCGGCACCTCGAACATCCCGTCGTACGCCGTGTTCTCGGGCCGCACCTGCGGCAGCCGCTCCTTGGCGCGCAGGGTCTTGAGCTCGGCCAGCGTGAAGTCCTCGGTGAACCAGCCGGTGATGGCGAGCCCGTCAATCGTCTTCGTCGTCCTGCGGTCCGCGAACTCGGGGTGGTCGGCGACGTCGGTGGTGCCGCTGATCTCGTTCTCGTGGCGGGCGACGAGGACGCCGTCCTTGGTGGAGACCAGGTCCGGCTCGATGTAGTCGGCGCCGAGGTCGATGGCCTTCTGGTAGGCCGCCAGGGTGTGCTCCGGCCGGTGGCCGGACGCGCCGCGGTGTGCGATGACGAGCGGGTCCGCGCGGTGGTGGCCGGGATGGGCCGCGGGTCGGGTGGGCTGGGCGGTCGCGGGAGCGCCGGCGAGGAGGGTGAGGGCGAGGGTGGCGGCAGTGCCGCCGAGCATGATCCGAGATGTCATGGCCGAAGGCTTTCGGCCCCAGATGATCGCCGGGCGAGCCCGAGATGAACGGGAGTACGCCAGTCGGCTACCGCGGCAGGTGCTCGGGCGGGAGCCAGAGCTCTCCGAGCGAGCGGCCGCCCGCGCGCCGGATCGCGCCGACGAGAGGCTCGGCCCAGAGGTGCTCGATCAGCGCCACGGCAGCCACCCCACCGGGCGGGACCGAGTCCGCGAGCGACCAGGTCTCGCCGTCCGGCTCGTCCCCCTCGCCGCCGAAGACCTCCGCGGCGATCCGGCCGAGGTCGGGGTCGGCGCCGGGCGGCGGGTCGAGGGTCTCGAACGTCCCGTTCTCGCCGCGGCTCACCAGAAGTACGTCGACCAGCCGCACGACTCCCTCGTCCCGCAGCCGGGTGAGCTCGGCCAGCACCTCCCCCGAGAACGACGGCTCGTCGAAGCCGACGACGAGGACCTGGATCGGCGCGGTCACCGGGCGGCCCGGGCCAGCAGGTCGTCGTGCTCCTCCTGGCTGATCACGCCGCTGTCGAGGAGGTCCTTCAGCGCCTCGGCCGGGTCGCGGCGCGGTGCGATCGGCGGCGGTGCCGGGGCCGCGACCGGTGCGGGCGGACGCTGCTGCGTGGGGTGCGCAGCGGCGTAGGCCTGGGCGGGTGACATGCGACCGCCGTAGTAGGGGACGTTCCCGGTGATCCCGGTCATCCGGATCTGCCTGGGCACCAACACGACCATGGGCCCAGCATGCCGCATCAGGCGGCGGTGGTGACCTCGTCCCGATCCCGGGTCCGGTGCACCAGCCCGCCGACCCCCACGCCGGCGAGGGCAGGGAGGAACAGCAGGATCGCGAAGAACACGGCGCCGTCACCGACCTCGTTCGCAACGTCGTAGTCGTTCGCGATCGCCAGCGCGACCGGGAGCCCGACGCCGGCGACCACCGAGGTGAGCAGCCACTCGACGAGGCCCGGGACGAACCCGAGCCGGATCCCGTCGACCACGGACCACACGAACGCGATGGCGACCAGGATCAGGAACGCGAGCAGCCCGGCGCTGAGTGCGTCGGTCGAGTCGCTCCGGGAGAGCAGCTCGACGTACACCGCGATCACGCCCACGATGACGGCCGAGCGGAGCAGCACCCCGAGAAGCAGCTTCATCACGGCACCTCGACGTACGAGCTCAGGGTGCTGAGGTTGCCACCGAAGTCGTAGATCGTCAGGTCCACCTGGAGCACCGTGCCCGGGTCGAGCGGCACGAAGTCGTAGGTCAGGTTGGCGACGTCGGAGTAGAGGCCGACGTCGGTGGTGGGCTCCCAGACCTGCTCACCGTCCGCGGTGATGGTCAGCACGTCGGGCACGATGATGCCCTCCGGGTCGGGTGCCAGCTCGCCGTAGCCGCCGGACACCTCGTCGTAGATGTAGATCGTCTCGCTCTCGAACTGGCCGGCGTCGATGTCGAGCACGAGGGACAGCAGCGCGTCCTTCGGGTCGGCGCCCGTCGGGGTCGGTCGAGGCGTAGTAGGTCATCGGCACGTCGAAGAACGCGGTGCTCAGGTCGTCGCTGAGGTCGAGCTGGACGTAGGCGGTCGCCGAGTCCTCACCGTCGGAGATCTCCATGGCGGTCAGGTCGTAGTTGCCCGACGCCACCGGGATGCCGTCGCCACCGACCTCGAAGTCGGCGATCTCCTCGCCGAAGTAGGTGATCGAGTCGTCGGCGTTGACCAGCGCGTAGCTGATCGTCGCCTCGGTGATGTTGTCGAGGCCGGCCGGATCGAAGGCGCCGTTGAGGGTGACGCTGCCGTCGTCCTCGAAGATGACCTCCGGCCCGGTGTCGGGCTCGGTGAACGTCGCCTGCTCCTCCGCCGGGATCGCCTCGCCGGCGCCGTAGTAGGCGTCGAGGAATTCGGCCCAGTCCTCGGTGCTGGAGACGTCGACGTACGCCGGGTCCGCGAGCTCGGGGACGGGCGGCAGGTAGATCGACAGGCCGGTCGCGCCTGCGGTGGCCACGCCTTCGACGGAGTCGAGGACGGCGTCGTCGAGCGCGGAGACCACGTCGTCCGCCAGGTCGGCGACGTCGGGGGCCGCCTCGCCGATGGCCGCGGCGAGCAGGCCGAGGTCGCTGAGGTGCTTGTCCTGGGTCTCGTCGGGGCTCTTGCCGAAGCCGAGCGTGGTGACCACGGACTGGCCGACCGCGGCCGCGACGTCGCCGGACTCGGTCGCCCATCGTCTCGGCGAACGCGGCGACGGCGTCGTCGACGGCGTCCATCCTGGTGAGGTCGACCATGGAGAGCGTGATCTGGTCCTGGGTGCCGGACTCCACGGCCTGGCCCTCGAAGCCGTCGATGATGGCCTCGCCGAGCTGGTCAGCGGTCGTGTCCGGGTCGTCGGCCAGGACCTGGAGGGACCGGTAGTCCCAGCCGTGGCCGGGCTCGAGCTCCTGGGAGGCGACCAGCCGGTCGGCGAGCGGCGCGACGGCGCTGGCCACCTCGTAGTTGGCCATCAGGCAGGCGTCGAAGCCGAGCAGGTCGAGCTTGTCGACACCGGCGTCCTCGAGGCCGGTGGAGACGGCGTCGGTGATCTCGGCGAGGTCGAGCACGTCGAAGTCGGCGGTGCCCTCGTCGGGGCCGATCCCCGGCCAGGACGCGCCGTGGTCGGAGATGATCAGTGCGTAGTGGCCGGCGCGGTGCGCCTCGATGCCCTCGGTGATGAAGCTCGCCAGCACCGCCGGGTCGGCGGAGTTCACGTCGCCGATGTCCTCGATCAGCTCGGTCGTGCCGCCCTCGCCGATGTCGAGCACCCGGCCGCCGACCCAGTCGCCCTGGTCGAGCAGCGGGTCCTCGCCGTACTCGGCGGAGCGGTCCATGAACTCGCGGATCTGCAGGTTCTCGTTCGAGCCGACCTCGCCGAGCTCGTTGACGTCGGTGACCATGAACGGCTCGAGGTTCGTGTCGCCCATCGAGTAGTGCAGCACCGTCCAGCCGTCGCCCTCGCGACCGGTGTGGCCCGGGTTGTCGGCCTTCTCGTTGTCGTCGTCACCGCCCCCGCTGCACGCAGCGAGCAGGAGCAGGACGGAGGTCGCGGCCACGAAACTGCTGAGGCGGGTGGGAATGGTAGACACGGTTGAACTTTAGGTGCGCCGCGTCGGCCGTGTCGTGAAAAGCCGCCACCGGCCTAGTCGGGTCGGACGTCACGGCCGGAATCGCTCAGCCGATGAGTTCCCGCGCCGACGCCGGTCGAAGCCACCATGGATGCTATGGAAGCGACCCTCCGCACGCTCACCCTCGAGACCCCCGAGGCCACCCTCACCTACGACGTGCGCGGGCCGCTGCCCACCGCGGACGGCAGGCCGCCGCTGATGCTGGTCGGCGCCCCGATGGACGCCAGCGGCTTCGGCACGCTCGCCGGCAGCTTCCCGGACCGCACCGTCGTCACCTACGACCCGCGCGGCCTGGGCCGCAGCACCCGCAAGGACGGTCGCGTCGAGCACACGCCCGAGCAGAACGCGTCCGACCAGCACGCGATCATCGAGGCGCTGGGCGTCGGGCCGGTCGAGATGTTCGCCAGCAGCGGCGGCGCGGTCAGCGCGTTCGCGCTCGTGGCCGCGCACCCCGGCGACGTGACCACACTGGTCGCGCACGAGCCGCCGCTGCTCGCGGAGCTGCCCGACGGTGACCGGGCCCTCGCGGCCGAGGCCGCCGTGCAGGCGACGTACCACCAGAAGGGCTGGGGGCACGGGATGGCGCACTTCATCGCGCTGTGCTCGTGGCCGGGCGAGTACACCGACGAGTACGCCGCGCAGCCCGCGCCCGACCCGGCGATGTTCGGGATGCCGGCCGACGACGACGGCAGCCGCGTCGACCCGCTGCTCTCCGGCATCTCCAACGCGATCACCGCCTACCGGCCGCCGTACGACGCGATCGCGGTCGCGCCCACGCGGGTCGTCGTCGCCGTGGGAGCCGAGTCTGCGGGCATCGTCACCGGGCGGACGTCGACCGCGGCCGCGGCCGGTCTCGGCCAGGACGTGACCGTCTTCCCGGGCGGGCACAGCGGATTCCTCGGCGGTGAGTTCGGCCAGCAGGGCACGCCCGACGAGTTCGCGGCGAAGCTGCGCGAGGTGCTCGGCTCCGCCTAGGAGGTTGCTGAACAAGACGGGCGAACGCGAGCGGCGTCCGGTGCGTGCGGTGGCAAGGCTGCCGAGGAAAGGCGTGGCGGGTCACTTCGACCGAGGCGAACACGGCCAACGCACCATCGGTCGTCGCGTAGCCGCGCGGATTGTTCAGCAGGCTCCTAAGGGATTCGACC
This sequence comes from uncultured Actinomycetota bacterium, assembly GCA_963716655.1. Taxonomy (GTDB): domain Bacteria; phylum Actinomycetota; class Actinomycetes; order Propionibacteriales; family Nocardioidaceae; genus Nocardioides. The sequence goes on from CAVQTV010000005.1 coordinate 422,512, forward strand.
GCACGGCGGCGGGGTAGTGCGGAGTGCATGACCCGTCTCGTCCTCGGACCGCTGCTCCGGTACGTCGACGCGACGACGGCCGCGCTCTGGGTCGAGGTCGACGCCGCCGCCGAGGTCAGGGTCACCGCCGGAGACCACACTGCCAGCGCCCGGACGTTCGCCGCGCACGGCCACCACTACGCCCTGGTCGAGCTCGACGGGCTCCCGCCGGGCAGCCGGACTCCGTACGTCGTCGACGTGGACGGCGAGCGGGTCTGGCCGTCGACGGAGCCCGAGCACGCGCCGTACCCGCCCTCGGTGATCGCGACCCTGGAGCCGGGGCGACCGCTGCGGATGGCCTTCGGCTCGTGCCGGGTGAGCGTCGACCACGACGAGCAGTGCAACGCGGACTTCGGGGTGGACGCGCTGTACGCGTATGCGCTGTTCCTGGCCGGGGTGACCCAGAGCGACTCCGAGGATCCGGGAGAACCGTGGCCGGACCTGGCGCTGTTCCTCGGCGACCAGGTGTACGCCGACGAGACCAGCCCGGAGATGCGGGCCTTCATCGAGCGCCGCCGCGACCCGGAGCAGGCGCCTTGGTACGAGCTGAAGGACTTCGAGGAGTACGCCCACCTCTACCGGCTGGCGTGGTCGGATCCGGCCATCCGATGGATGCTGTCGACGGTGCCGACGGCGATGATCTTCGACGACCACGACCTCCGCGACGACTGGAACACGAGCTGGAGCTGGCGCCAGGAGATGGAGGCCACGGACTGGTGGCAGGAGCGGGTCATCGGCGGCCTCGCGGCGTACTGGGTCCACCAGCACCTCGGCAACCTCGGCCCCGACGAACGTCACGCGGACGAGCTGTGGAAGCAGATCGTGCAGCACACGGGACCGGACGAGCTGGACGTCACCGACCAGCTCGACGCGCTGGCCGAACGCGCCGACCAACGCCCGGAGACCTACCGCTGGAGCTACTCGCGCGACTTCGACACCCAGGCCCGGCTGGTCGTCGTCGACTCACGGGCGGCGCGGGTCCTCGAGCCGGAGCGACGCTCGATGCTCGACGACGGCGAGCTGCTGTGGCTGGACGCCCAGCTGCAGGGCGACGTCGACCACCTGCTGGTGGGCACCTCGTTGCCGTTCCTGCTGGCGCCGGGACTGCACCACATCGAGTCGTTCGGCGAGGCGATCGCCGAAGGTGCCTGGGGCCGGCCCGGGAAGTGGCTCGGCGAACGCGGTCGCGACGCTGCGGACCTCGAGCACTGGGCGGCGTTCGAGCGGGGCTTCCGCGACGTGGCCGAGCTGGTGCTCGACGTCGCGGCCGGCCACCGCGGGCGGGCGCCGCGGACGATCACGTTCCTGTCCGGCGACGTCCACCACAGCTACGTCGCCGAGGCCTGGTCGCGCGACGGGGTGGTGGCGAGCCGGATCCTGCAGGCGGTCTGCTCACCGATCCGCAACCCGCTCCCCCGATGGATGCGCGGCTTCACCGCGCTGACGGCACGACGGTCGAGCGGGCTGGTCGGGCGGCTGCTCTCGCTGGCGGGGCGAGTGCCACTCGAACCGATCCGTTGGGCGGTGACCGAAGGGCCTTGGTACGACAACAACCTGGCGGTCCTGCAGCTGGATCCGGCCGGGATCACGATGGCCTGGAACGCAGGCGAGGTGATCGACGGTCACCAGCAACGGCCCGCGCTCACGCGGGTGGCGACCGTCGGCCCGGTGGGTTAGGGCCGGTCTCGCAAGTGTGGCCGTCGCGAGCGTCGTCCAGGGCGAGCGACGGCAACGCAGCCAGCGTGCGTCATGGGCGGCGCGCAGCAGGCCATCGACTTGGGAGACACGCCCTTAGGACAGGTCGACGACCACCTTGCCGAGGGAGCGTCCTGCGCCGACCTCGGCGAGCGCGGCCGGCACCTCGTCGAGCGAGTAGGTGCGGTGGACGTGGATCGTGACGTCGCCGGAGACGCAGAGGGCGGCCAGCGGCTCGAAGCTCGCCGGCTCCTCCTTCACGGCGAGCACCCCCATCGAGCGGCCGCTGAGCCGGCCGACCACGAAGCCGGCGGTCAGCAGGCGCAGCAGCGTGGGCACGGACCCGCCGACGCAGCGGTACCAGCCACCGCGGGCGAGCGAGCGCCGGTACGCGAACACCGAGCGGTGCGCGACCAGGTCCAGGACGACGTCGTACCGCTCGGTGGTCCGGGTGAAGTCGTCCTGGCGGTAGTCGAGCACGTCGTCCGCGCCGACCGACCGCATGAAGTCGAGCTTGCCGGCGTTGTCGACGCCGGTGACGTGGGCGCCGGCCCGCTTGGCGAGCTGGATCGCGAACGACCCGGACCCGCCGCCGGCGCCGTTGATCAGCACCCGCTTGCCCGGCCCGGCGCGCTGGGTGCCCTGCCAGGAGATCGCGCCCGCCTGCGGGATGGTCGACGCCTCCACGAAGCTCAGCTCGGGCGGCTTCAACGCGAGCGCCTTCTCCGGCGCCAGCGGCGAACTCCCCGAACCCGCCCTTGAGCCAGATGTTGTCGCCGTACACCTCGTCGCCCACCGCGAACCGGGTCACGCCGGCGCCGACCGCGTCGACCACCCCGGCGATGTCCGATCCGAGCGTGGGCCGGGCCGGCCGCCGGGGGCCGCCGATCCGCGCGTACACCGGAGAGCCCTGGAGGCACTCCCAGTCGCTGAGATTCAACGACGTCGCGGCTACCTTGACCCGCACCTGGTCCTTGCCGGGCTCCGGGATCGGCACGTCCTCGACCCGCAGCACGTCGGGGCCGCCGTATTGGTCGTAGACGACCGCCTTCACGCGAGCAAGGTAGCAAGGCCGCTCTCCTCGAGTTGCGAATTTTGGGGATGCGCTCACCCGCTCGTGAGGGATAGGGCGGGAGGGTCAGTGTCCGCATCGGGCGGGCGCGCGACCACACGGGAGTCGGATCAATGATCAAGCGACTGGTAGCAACGGGAGCCGTCCTGGGCGTCGTGGCCCTGGCGGCCGGCTCGATGGGCCCCGCGACGGGCAACGGCGGCGGCGGACATCACGGCCACGGGGACACGGTGCGGGTCCTCTCCACCAACACCGAGGAGGCGTTCGTCGATGTCGGCGAACCCGACTTCAGCCTCGGCGACGAGTTCGTCTTCACCTCCGACCTCACCAAGTACGGCAAGCTCGTCGGCCACACCGGCGTGGTCTGCACCGTCACCTCGGTCGTGCGCGAGGAGTCGCAGTGCGTCGGCACCGCGTCGTTCTACAAGGGCCAGATCACGATCCAGGGCCTGCTCGCCGGCGAGCCTGAGGAGTTCGAGTTCCCGATCACCGGCGGTACGGGCGCCTTCGAGGGCGCGGACGGCACCCTGGTCGTCAAGGAACTGTCCGACACCGAGGAGCTGCTGACGTTCTACCTGGACTGACCGCGAGTCGGACAGTCCAGTACCCGGATGGCTCGGCAGGTCGCGGACGAGGTGCTGGACGACAACTTCGAGAGAGCTCGGCACTGATCACCCGCTGGACGCACGTGAGCCGCTCCGACGGATGTCGGAGCGGCTCACGTTCAAGAGGTTGATTCGGGTGGGTACCTCGCGAAATTGTTAAACCGCAGGTCAGAGACCCCACCAGTGAGTGCTTCCCAACGCCGTGCACACGCCCAACGCCGAATCTGCACACGGCCGGGTCCGTTCGAACTCCGAACCAGGCTTCATCGCGGTCAGAATGGGTCGCGCACGTCGCCCACGTCCTCGTCATCGGAGCCAAGTGCTCGGCCTGAGTTCGTCGCCATCGCCGCCCTGGTCGCGCTCGCCGGCCGCGGACTCGGCTGGGTCACCGGCGGGCGTCACCGGCGGGCGACAACCTCCGCCCTTGGCGGGATACCTGCTGGAGAGGATGCTGGACCAAAGAGGAGGTGCGGCAGTGGGCGCGCGACGAGACAACGGGACGCTGACCGAACTGCACGAGCACGAGTGCTGGGAACTGATACGCACGAAGACCGTGGGGCGGGTCGGCTGGCAGGGGAACGACGGGCTGACGATCGTGCCTGTGAACTATGTCGTCGCTGACAAAGCGGTCATCCTCCGCACGGCGCCGTACACCGAGCTCGGCCGGGAGGGGACCGTACAAGAAGTGGCGTTCGAGGTGGACGACCTCGATCCAGTCACCCGCTCCGGCTGGAGCGTCCTGGTCCGTGGCCGCCGCCGGCTGGACCCCGAGGCGTACGGAGAGACTGCTCGTCCTGAGGTGTGGGTCGCCGGTTCACGCTGGCTGGTGTTGCGGATCGAGGCCCGGACTATCAGCGGCCGAAGGCTGACCTCAGGCGCCTAGGGAATGCCGACACCGGCCGCGCCGGCGCGAGCTGCGGCATGGTCCGCCCCGAATCTGGCTCCCCTCTGTGTCAGGGAGCAGATGGGGCCAGGCTCTTCCGGCCGCTGACTGGGCGGCGTAGCGTCGGTTGCGCGGGTCCGGGAAGTGGCTGATCCGAAGTGTCGATTCGCGGGGGTAGGTCGGCCGCGCTGGATTCTTGAGTCGCCCCGCAGTGCCCTCCCGGACCCGCATCCAGCTCGCTGACGGGTGCGTTGTCGTCGGCGACGAGTTGGCGGTAGACGACGTCGGACAGGCGTCGCTTCAGACACCGCAGCGCTTCCATCGGGGTCTTGCCGGCGGCGAGCTTGCGCCGGTAGTAGGTGCGGCCTTCGGTGTCGTGGCGGATCTGGACGATCGCGGCGATGTGCAGCACGTGGTTCATCCGCCGGTTCCCGGCCCGCGATAGTCGGTGCCGGTTCTGCTCACCCGACGAGGCGTCCAGGGGTGCGGTCCCGGTCCAGGACGCGAACCGGTTCCGGTCAGCGAACCGGGCCACGTCACCGACGTCGGCCAGGATCCGGGCCGCGCCGGCTGGCCCGACGCCGTTGATGTCCATTAGCGACGAGCCGACGGGCGATGACCGCGGCCTTCAGTTCGGCCTTGATCTTCTTCAGCTTCGCGTCGACTGCGACGAGGTCGGCGACTCGTTCGGCGGCCATCCGCCGGCGGGTCTTCCCGGCGATGTCACGAGGTCGGACACCTGCCAGCAGCGTCTTGGCCTGGGCCGCGGACAGGTCTCGTTTGCGCTGGCCAGGCAACAGTTCACTGAGCAGGCGTTGCAACCGGTTCACGGTCTGGACCCGTTGGTGAGCGAGTTCGTCACGACGGTCGGTGAGCATCCGCAACGCCTCGAGTTCACCGTCCTCGACCAGGACCCGAAGGGTCTTGTGCGGACCGCGACGATCGCGATCGAGTGCGCGTCCAGGGCGTCGGTCTTGCGGTTGTGACCGGTGTCGAAGAGCCGCACCCGAGCGGCGAGCTTGGCCGGCACATCGACCACACGCTCGCCGTTCTCGACCAGGCGTTGCGCCAACGGACGACCCGCACCATTGGCTCCCTCGACCGCCCAGATCCGCTCGTGCCACTGCTTCACATAACCGCGCATCGCGGCATAGCCGGCCTTGTCGGTGGGGAACCGGCCGGTGCCGAGCAGCCGTTCGTGGGTGTCGACGACCTCGATCGTGGCCGACATCTTGTGGGGATCGACCCCGATGAGTCACGCCCTTCGTGTTGCTCATCTGCTCACCTCGTCAGTCACTCGACCCAGTAGGACGGCGAGGTGGGCATTGCTACTACGAGCTGGGCAGTCCCCTGACTTGTCTACTTGCCCCAGACATCACGGGTCTGCAGCCCTACGGTGTCGAGGGTGTCGGACCGGGCTGGCTCGCAAGTCCCCTTGCCGCCTCCGGGCTGGCTCATCAAGAGCGTGCGTACCCGGCCGGCACCCGCCGCGGCGTGGCTCAGCAGAGGCGTGATCGATCCAGAAGTCAGGTTGCCCACCGCGGTCTCTCCCACATCCGAGGAAAGGCAGTAGCTGGTGATCACCATCGGTATCGACCCGCACAAGAGTTCGCTGACCGCGGTAGCGGTCAGCCCCGACGGCCAGACCCATCCTCCAATCAGGCTCGTCGTGGACAAGAGCACCCCGGCCGCGCTGCTCACTTGGGCCGACCAGTGGCCCGAACGTCAGTGGGCGGTCGAGGGTGCCACCGGACTCGGGCGCGGCATCGCCCAGCAACTCGTCACCACCGGCGAGCTGGTGCTCGACGTGCCGGCGAAGCTAGCCGCGCGAGCACGACTGTTGGGATCCAGCAGTGCCCGTAAGACCGACGTCGCGGACGCGATCTCCGTCGCCGCGGTCGCCCTCCACAACCGGCGCCTCAACCGCGTCCATCTCGAGGACCACACCACGATCATGCGCCTGCTCACCGAGCGCCGCGACGACCTGGTCGCCGAGCACACCCGCTGGATCAACCGACTCCACGTCCTGCTCCGCGACCTCCACCCCGGTGGCGCCGAGGTCCGACTCGACACCACCGATGCCTCGGCGTTGCTCGCCAAGATCCGCCCGGTCACCCAAGCCGACCAGCAGCGCAAGCAGATCGCCCGCGACGTTGTTCGTGACCTCAAACGCCACGAGGCATCGATCAGAGGAGCTCGAGAAGCAGCTGCGTGCAGCGGTCGCGGCCTGCGGCACCACCCTGACTCAGATCCAGGGCATCGGGTTCCTCACCGCAGCGAAGATCCTCGCGTTGACCGGCGACATCTACCGCTTCCCGAACCAGGAGCACTACGCCAGCTACGCCGGCACCGCTCCCATCGACGTCTCCAGTGGCGAGCAGGAGACCCACCGCCTGTCGAGGCGTGGCAACCGCCAGCTCAACGCCGCCATCCACGTCGCCGCCATCACCCAGGCCCGCGATCCCGGCACCGGACGCGATCACTACCGACGCAAGATCGCCGAACAAAAGACCACCAAGGAAGCCCGCCGCAGTCTGAAACGGCGGATCTCGAACACCGTCTACCGTCGCATCCTGGCAGACCAGCAACGCCTTCAACTCGAGGCCGCTTGACACACAGAGGCGCTCTGGAGCCACGCCTCGTCAACGGTGACCAGCGGGTCGCAGTCCAGATGAGAGCCACACCCCAGACACAGGGTGGGCAGCCGCGATTGAGAGCGTCCCGCCGTCACCTGGATCGAGTCTGGCCAGACACCGATCCTGCGTGAAGTCTCCTAGTAGTCGCGATCCGCGCGTTGACGTCACCGGCTTTGCCCCAGGGTCGGACCCATGAATGTTGCCGCTGAGCAACTGACCTTCCTACGATGTCCGGGAAGGGTTCACGATGGCTGATCAATCCAGACAGCGCGCTTGGTACGTAACTTTCGAGGCCCGGTCCATCATCGACACGGGCTGTTGTCCGCGCCATCAGAGAGGCCGGATCACGCCATACCGCGAACCGAAGGTCGCGACGAACCCGCTTGAGGAACTCAGTTGGAAACTGTCGTGTCCCGTGTGTGGTCGTACAACAAACAAGCTGACACTCGTTCAGAGCATGTCCACCGGTGACTCGCCATTCTTGCGCTTCGAGCAGGACAACCCGTCGCCGTCGACCACGACGGGATCGAGTGCCCACGGACTCAAGTCTGGCTCAGCCAGCACGCGCGAGCGGCGGCGTCCTCGTCTGCGCACTACTCCTGAGGCCGTGCCGCCCGAACCGGTCAAGTGCGCGATGCGAGGCGCTGTCGTCGTCCGCGTCCTCCCCGGAAAGCGACGAGTCGAGCCGATCGGACGAGACCAGACCGACTTCGACAACTCCGGAAGCGCTTCGACCTCCGTCGAGACGCTTCACATCACCCACGCTACCGAGTTCGAGATGCTCCTCGACGAGGACACGGCGACCACGAGCAGCGGTGGCGGGTCAGTCGCCCTGATCGGACTCGCCGACATCTCGGGCCAGATCCAGCAAGAACTACGCAGGCACCATTCCGTCCGGGTCTCCTCAACCTTCACCATGGAACGGACCTCGGAGTTGCAGGTGCCCGCCCATACCCACGTACGGATCCTTCTGGACTGGAAACGCATTTGGCAGGACGGGGTGATCGAGCTCAGAACACGGAACCGAGATCAGGTCGAACTGCCCTACTCGTTGACCGTCGGCCTGGACTTCGACAAGACCACCCTCGACGTGATCTGACGAAACAGCGCCGTCCGGACAAGGTCGATGGCAGAGCTGTCTTTGCTCATGCTTTCATCTTGCCGACCCCGTGACCGGACAGCCGCTTCCGTCGCAATCGTCAGCTCTGGAGATCGCGCCATTCGTCGACAGTGGCCTCGAGCGCCGAGGTGAAGTCGACCAGGATGTCGCGAAGCAAGCGCGCCTTGTACAGAGCGTTCTGAGCTGCAGCCTCGTTGTTCACGGCGACGTCGAGGGTCGCGATCCGCCCACAATCTGCAACCGTGAGTGCCGCCTCGATCGAGTGCTGAGCGGGTCCGCCCTTGGGACGGAAGATGTCGATCTGGCGCCGGCGTGGAATCCGCGCCGGTTCAGGAAGTGTCGCCGATAGAAGTGCTTGGTGAGGGCGAAGACCCCTAGGACGACGAACGTAGCGTCATCAACAGGGGCCTCAACCCGCCAGACGGCGACGGCGAATAGAGCGAGGGCGACGACCACAACCGCTCCGTGCGCAAGCACGAGCGGGTGCCTCCACGTCGCTCGTGCTGGGAGTGGTTCGAGTTGCTCGTCCATGCCGCAATCATGCGGTCCGAAGGGGCGGTCCGTCCAAGGACACTCTCCGGAACAGCCGACGGCAAGGAACGCACTCACATGCCGCGATGTGCACGCTAGGCCCTAGTCAGCCTGGCCGACGACCCAGGCCTCGAGTTCGGGCTCATCACATCGTCTGGCATAGGTGCCCAGGACCCGAGGGAACCCACACCTCTGCTGGCGCGATGGCGGTCGCCGTCGCTGAACGTCTGCCCCGCGTAGGTCAGTTCACTGTCGGAACGCTCGACCTCGTCGGAAGGGAACACTGGCAGGGCGGCCTGAGGCAAGCCAAGCCGCGCCGACTGTTGACGTCGACGCGGCTTGGCCTCAAGAGGTGATCAGTGGAGATCTCGCGCTTATGAGTTTTTCGCGAAGTGGGGTGCCGCAATTTCGCGAACACTCCCGGGTGGGATCTTCGCGAAAATCGAAACCTGCTGGTCAAGTGGCAGTCTTCCTCGCCTGACTTCCGGGCTTGCACACGAGCATGCCGAATCTTGCACACACGGCATCCGGCCTATCCCCTCGGCTAGGGATACATGCTGAGCGTCAGTCGTAGGGCTCGCTGCAGCTCGATGCGTTCGAGCGGCGCTTGCCGCGGTCATCGTGGTCGAGTTTCTGATCGGAGGGGTCGAACTGATGGTCACACGGCGCTCTACGTGTCGTACCGCCCATTACCCCAAGCACTCGGATAGCCACGAGATCGTGACGTCACTCGTCGCTGCGGCCGTTGCTTCGCGGCTGGACGCGCCTCAGGCAACCAAGAACTTCGGCGCCTCGCCGCATAACGCTGCGATGTCGCGGTCGGCCCGCAGCACCGTGAAGTCCGGTCGGACCAGTGCTGCCGCGGCGCTGCCATCCGCGAGCCACGTGTGCAGTGGCGTGCCTGGATGCACCTCGAGCACCTCGGTGCCGCGGCCTGCCAGCACGGCCTGCTGCTGTAGCGAGAGCGGTACGCTGGTCACGAGTACGAAGCCGGCTCGGGTCGCGTCGTCGTAGCGGCGGCCGTCTGCCAGGAGTGCGTTCGGGCACAACCGTCCATTGAGGGGCCTGCGGAGTCCGCGCCCTTCGACCAGTGCGGACTTGTGCAGCGGTGGTGTCTCGCTGTCGAGGAGGCGGTCGCGCAGCCCGGGGATCCAGTGGAGCCGCGGCGCAACGAGCTTTCTCAGCACGTCTCCGGCGCGGCCGCCGTGGGTCATTGACAGGCCCATGAGCCGGGCCAGCCGGATCATGGCCCGGGCGTGGGGCTTGCGCTCCAGCTCGTAGGTGTCGAGCACGGATTCGGGCAGGTCACCGGAGAGCACGCCGGCGATCTTCCAGCTGAGGTTCATGGAGTCGCGGACGCCGGCGCAGAGCCCTTGTCCGATGAACGGCGGTGTCAGATGTGCGGCGTCGCCGAGGAGGAAGACGTTGTGGTCTCGCCAGCGGTCGGCCAGCTGTGCTCGGAAGTGGTATTCCGCGACGCGGACCAGCTCGAGTTGGTCGCACGCGATGCCTTCGACCCAGGGGCCGATGAGGGGCTGGACTGCTTCGATGGAGTCGAAGTCGGCGGCGGTCTCGCCGTCGAGGAGTCGGAACTCCCAGCGATAGCGGGTTCCCCCGATCCGCATGTAGGTCGCGGCGCGCTGGGGGTCGCATACCTGGTGGACGCCTTCCCACTGGTCGAGCTCGACCGTGCTGGCGACGTCGATCACCAGCCAGCGCTGCTCGAACTGGAGATCCTCCATCGTGGTGCCGATCGCGGTGCGCACGATGCTGTTGGCTCCGTCGCAGCCGAGAACGTAGGTGGCCAGCACGGACTCGTGCTCGCCGGTGAGCCGGTCGGTGAAGTCCACCCGAACCCGGTCCTGGCCGACCTGGGCGACGTCGCTGACCTCGACGTTCCCGCGCAGGGTGACCGTGGTCTGGTCCTTCAGGTTGGTGCGCAGCAGGTGCTCGAGGTCGGGCTGGTCGAACATGTTGGCCTGTGGGTGCCCGTGCCTACCGTGGTCGGCGGCTCGGTCGAACACCGCGAACACCCGGTGGGTGCGGTCGATCAGCTGCAGCCCGCGGGTGGGCCGGGAGACGGCGGCGAACTGCTCGGCGACGCCGAGCCGCACCAGGACTCGGTAGACCTCGTCGTCGAGGTGCACGGCCCGCGGTTGGGGGTAGACGCCGTCCCACCGGTCCAGGACGAGGCATTCGACGCCGTACTGCCCGAGCAGGGTGGCGGCCGTGACGCCGACCGGGCCGGCCCCCACAATGACGACCGGGACTGGGTCGGCACCGGTGCGCCGAACGCCGTTCATCGGTGGTCTGCGACGACCAGGAGGAGGAAGGCGAGGGTCACCGCTCCGAGGATGACGGCTGGCGCGATTTCGCGCACGCCGTCACGGTTGCGGACGTGCGCGACGACGGCCCCGCCGAGGAGCAGCAGCAGTCCACCGGCAGCCAGCGCACCGATCGGGGGAACGAACGCCCCGACGAGCAGTCCGAGGACCGCAAGTACCTCCAGGGCGCCGATGCGCCGGTACGCCGAGACGCTGAAGCCGACGTGTGCTGCCTTGGTGCGCATGGCCGGTACGGCGGCGAGCTTGGCCGTGCCGGCTGCGGCGAAGGCGACGACCATGAGGCCGGCCAGGATCGACGATGTGTTCATGAGTGTTCCAATCTCCAGTTGATGGCGAAGCCGTTGAGTACTTCCTTGACTGAGGTCTCGTCGGCGCCGGGGGCCAGGCCGATGACGGCGACAACTGCGCCGCCCTCGAGCTCGGCGTGGACGCCGGTCACCGTGGACACCCCCCGGAGCGCGTCCGCGACGGCCTCTCGGGTGGCCACTGCGCGCAGGGCGGGCTTGAACGGTTTGCCGACGGGGGTGAGGGGGAGCGCCTCCAGCACGGCGACGGCCTTGGGGATTGCGGCCTGCTCGAGCACGTTGGCGGTCGCCCAGGCACGCAGGTCTTCGGTGGTGGTGCGGACACCTGGGGCGAGCGTCACGAACGCGACCGGCACCTCGCCGGCGTGCACGTCCGGGCGACCCACCGCTTGTGCAGCAGTGACCGCGGGGTGTGCCAGCAGGACGCTCTCGATGGCTGCCGGGTCGATGTTGTGGCCGCCGCGGATGATCAGGTCCTTGGCTCGGCCGGTGAGGTGGACGAAACCCTCGGCGTCGACTCGGGCCAGATCCCCGGTCTCCAGCCACCCGTTGCGCAGCTTGCCCAGTCCGTCCAGCACCGGCCCGTCCGGACCTCGGTCGGTGACGTAGCCGGGGAAGACAGTCGGCCCGCAGATGGCGAGCACACCGACCTGACCGGCCGGCAGGTCGACCCACTCACCGTCGGGGGTGACCTGGACGGCCTTCATCTGCTGGTACGGCAGGCGCTGGCCGACGGACCCGGGGCGGGGGTGCTGCGGAAAGCTCATGGCGTTGGCACACGTGGCCTCGGTGAGACCGTAGCCCTCCACCAGCCGGATGCCGGTCACGGACTCGAAGCCGTCCCGGACCGCCTGCGGCAGCGGTGACGCACCGACGACAGCGAAACGGAGGCCGATCTCGGCGTCGACGGGCCAGCTGGCGAGGGCGGAGTAGACAGTGGGCACGGCGCTCATCGTGGTGACCCCGTACCGCTCGACGACCTTCCAGAAGTGCGGGTAGAGCTCCTGGTCGCGGTAGCCGAGGGGGCCCGCCCACAGCACGTGCAGGCCCCTGAACAGCGGAGCCAGCACGGTGACCAGGAGCGCGTTGACGTGGAAGAGCGGCAGCGCCGCGAACACGACAGCGTCGTCGCGCAGGACGCCGGTGACAGCGATCATCCAGGCGTCGCTGACCTGGTTCGCGTGGGTGTGCGCGGCGAGCTTCGGCGTGCCCGTCGTGCCGCCGGTGTGGAAGAGAGCGGCGAGGTCGGTGGTCGAGGGCGCCTGGCCCGCGAAAACGTCGTGCGGCTGCTCTGCTGCCAGCTCGGACAGGTGCCCGACCCGGACGCCGTCGACCGGGACCAGCTCCAGTCCTGCCGGCCCTGCCGCCGTCGGGTTCAGCGCGAGCAGGGCGTCCATCCCGGTGTCGGCGGCGAGCTCGCGTGCGCTCTCCCATACGTCGGGGGCAAGGCCGGGACCGGCGGCCACGAGCACCCGGGCCCCTGACCTGCGCAGCAGCTTGGCGATGTGCTCTCGGGACAGGCCGCTGTTGATCGGCGCCGCGATGCCGGCGAGCTCGGCAGCGAGGGTGGCGGTGACGAGCTCGTCGCAGTTCGGAGCGAGGAGGGCGACCCCATCGGTCCGGCGCACCCCCAGGGCGTGGAACGCGTTGGCGTAGCGGTGCACGTCGCTCAGCAGTTCGGTGTAGGTGCGCTTCGCCGGGTGCTTCCACCGTTCGCCGTCGGGGAGCACGGACAGGGCGACCCGGTCCGGCCACAGGCCGGCGGCCCGGACGAGGAGCTCGTAGGTCGTTCCGGGCAGGCCACGGTCGGCCAACGGCACGGCCTCGATCGTCGCGAGGTCGCCCGGCCCGTCGTAGCTCGGCCAGAGAAGGTCGCCCATCACATACTCCTGACGGGGGTGCTCTGCCGGCCGAGGTCGATCGCACCGTCGTCGGTGCCGACGGTGACCTCGACGACGTCGCCGTGGTTGAGGTACTTGGGGTTCTGGGCCTGGCGCTGGAAGAACAGCTTCCACTTCAGCGCTGGCGGGAGGAACCTGGCAATGAACTCGACGGGCTTCGGCGGCGCGCTCAACGCGGTGCCTTCCGGGGTCCCGGTGAGGAGCAGGTCACCGGGCTGCAGCCGCTGGAAACGGCTCAGCGCCTGCAGCGCCTCGAGCGGCGGGTAAATCATGTCGCCGTCGACCACCGAGTCCTGCCGCAGCTCGCCGTTGACCCACAGGCGCAGGCGCAGGTCGCCGAACCGCTTGAGCTCGTCGTCGTCGAACAGGACCAGTGACGGGCCCACGGGCGTGAAAGTGGGGTAGGACTTGGACTCGAAGAACTGTGTCTTGGGCAGCTGCACGTCGCGGGCCGAGACGTCGTTGGTCACCACCAGGCCGGCCACGAACGAAGCCCAGTTCTCCTCGGTGACCTGGGTGCCCACGGGCAGCTCTCGGCCGATCACCAGGCCGATCTCGACCTCGTAGTCCAGGTAGCGCACGTGACCGGGCCGGATGATCTCGTCGAACGGGCCGCTGATCGAGCCCGACGTCTTCCGGAAGAAGGTCAGCGGGATGGCGTCCGGGTTGAGACCCGCGTCGTTGACGTGGCTGGCGAAGTTGGTCATCTGAGCCACCACACGGCAGGGGGCCGTCACGGGGGACACCAGGTCGAGGGTGGCGGGGTCGACGGTCTGCTTGCTCGCCCGGGCGGCCTCGATCTGCTCGCGCGCGGCGAGCAGCTCACCGGTGGTCGTGGCCTCGGTGTCGATCCGGGCGGCGCCGGCCGTGCGGTGGCCGTGGCGGTGGACATCGGGGGTGCGGACCCACCAAGCGTCGGGCGTGCGGAGGATGGTGATGGTCATGAACTCGTCACTTTCAGGAGGCCGCGAAGGCGGGTCAGGTCGAACTCGTTGTCGTCGCGCAGCGAACGAGCCATCGACATCAGCTCGCGCAGCGCCTCTCGTCCCGGGGTGAGACCCAGGAAGTCCTTGGTGACCGGCGGACCCCACTGAGCCAGTCCGGTGGCCGTCATCGGCGACCAGCCGGGCGCCAGGGTGGAGTCGAAGAGGTCACCGTCGGCGAAGTGCTCGACCAGGAGCCCGTCCGGGTCGCGCCAGTAGTCGAAGATCTGGCTGCCCTCGATGTGCCGGCCGATCCCCCACGAGCGGTCGAAGCCCCGCTCCCGGAGGTACTCCCCGCCCGCGGCCAGCGCGTCGAGGCCCGCGACCTGGTACGCCGAGTGCACGTACCGGTTGCTGGGGCCGAGCATCATCGCCAACGTGTGGTGGTCGGTGGGAACAGTGCCGCGGTCGCAGCGGATGAAGCTCATGGTGGGGCCGCGCTCGCGCTGCCCGGAGTAGTACTTGAAGTCGCTGACGATGAGTCCGAGGTGCTCCAGATACCAGTTGAGGGTCTTGAGGTACCGGCTGGTCTGCAGCACGACATGACCCAGGCGCTGAACCTTCGCCGGCTCGCGCGGCGGGCGCTGCGTGCCGTTCGTCCGAAGAGCTTCGTGACCGAAGTTGAACGGCGGCGTCGGCTGGCCGGGCAGTTCGGCGAGCTCGTGGGTGTCGGCGACCACCCGGACCAGCACCCCGCTCGGGTCGGTCAGGTCCACGGTGAGGCCGCCGATGCTCTCCGGCAGCTTCTCGACGTTCGCGCCGGTGGCGTCGGCGAGCCGCACCACGTCGGCGGAGTCCGCAGCCCGGAAGGCGGCACCGAGGTATCTCGAGCGCGGTCCGCGACGCACGACGAGGCACGGTGCCCCGGCGTCGGTCCCGCGTAGCTGGAGCTCGTCGGCCGTCCGACTCACGGTGCTGAACCCGAACGCGTGCGCGAACCGCTCGGAGGCGGCCAGGTCGGGCTTGACGAACTCGAGCCAGGCGAGGTCGAGCACCTTGATGACGGGGTTCTTCGCGCGTCCCGGGTGCTCGCCGCGCAGCGCACCCTGCTCCCTGTGCAGGTCGTTGTGGGTTCCGTGGTGACTGGTCATCGCTACTCCTCAGGCGAGTTACTGACGTAATCGTCACTCACGAACATATACTCAGTCAAGAGTTTCTGAGGAAATCGTCATTCCTGACTGGTCCACGCTAGAATGCCTGCACCTAACCACCGAGGAGAACCGGGATGCCGTCATGAGCAACGCACCATCGCAGCAGTCCAACCGACTGGACCGCCGCAAGGCCCACACCCGGGCCGCACTCATCCGGGCTGCCCAGACGCTCATCGCCCACGGGAAGACGAACGTGCCGATCCTGGAGATCACCCAGGCCGCTGACGTCGGGCTGGGCTCCTTCTACAACCACTTCGAGACCAAGGAGCAGCTGTTCGAGGCTGCTGTCGAGGCGGTGATGGACGGCTACGGTCAGCTGCTCGACGACCTGACCGGGGACATCGAGGACCCGGCGGAGGTCTTCGCGTGCAGCTTCCGGCTCACCGGACGGCTCTACCGCAGGGAGCCGGAGCTGAGCCGGGTCCTGCTGAACAACGTGCTCCGGCTGCTCAGCGCCGAGGACGGCCTGGCGCCCCGCGCCCGGCGTGACATCGCGGCCGCCACGGAGGCCGGCCGCTTTGACGTGACGGATCTTGACGTCGCGGTGACGATGACCGCCGGGGCCCTCCTGGCGCTGGGCCAGTTGCTGCACGACCAGCCGGCGCGAGACGTCGAGCAGACCACCGACGGGGTGACCGAGGACCTGCTGCGCATGTTCGGCGTCCCCCGACGACAGGCGCAACGGATCTGCGCGCTGCCGCTGCCGGACATCGACGCGGTCCGAGGCGACGGCTCGGCGGCCTGAGGTTCCCTTCTAGGTCCGCCGCCCGCCACCAGCTCACCCAGGTAGCGCACAGGAAGGTCCTGGCCTGGCACTGCGCTCGCGTGGTTCGGCCGGTCCGACCCGATGCGGGCGAGTGCCGATCCGGGGCGGTCAGGTGGCGAAGTGCGAACCCGCCGCACTCGGAATCGGCTACGGCCCTGCGCCCGTGGGTCGCCTTCGGGCTCGGTGGGGCGCGCGAGACCTTCACCCTGGCGTCGGTTCGGACGATGCCTGGCTGCTGGCTCGGCCTTGATCACCGCCATCGCCGTTCCACGGCGGGCGGACCGGCCGAGCAGCCGTTCCTTCAGAACGCAGTTCTACATCACTGATGAAATCGTCACTTACGAGGTATCCTTCAAGTCACAGGGCAACCGCCCGGGAGCCCGACCCTGCAGAGGTCGCCACCTGTGACCCACGAGGAGATCCTTCGATGACCACCGCTACCACCACCTCCGTGCCTGCCGAGGGGGGCGCTCCGCTCGACGCCTTCCTGGTCGACGCCGCCCGCGGCCCGCTACGTCGGTTCGTGCCCGACATCTCCACGGCGAAGTGGGCAGCCTCACTCGCGCGCAATCCGGACATCACCGCACGGCGGCTGGGCGGGCTGGGCGTCGAGGCCGGCCGCATCCTGGCCGGCAACTCGGTCCTGGCCCCACACCCCAGGGACCGCCGGTTCACCGACGTCGCCTGGACCGAGAACCCGCTGCTGAGGCGGCTGGTGCAGCTCTACCTGGCCGGCGGACACACCGTCGAGCAGCTCCTGACCGTCGCCGACCTCGACCCCCGCGACCTTACGCGCGTGCAGTTCTTACTCGAGAACGTCATCGAGGCGGTCGCTCCCAGCAACGTCCCGCTGCTCAACCCGGCCTCGGCCAAGGCCGCCATCGACTCGGGCGGGTTGAGCCTGTTGCGCGGCGGCAGGCAGCTGGTGAAGGACCTGGCCTCGGCCCCTCGCATCCCGGAGATGGTCGACGGCAGCGGCTTCGTCGTGGGCGAGAACATCGCCGCGACGCCCGGGGCGGTCGTCCTTCGTAGTGAGGTGCTGGAGCTGATTCAGTACGCGCCGCAGACCGACCAGGTCTACGAGGTGCCGGCCCTGGTGGTCCCACCCACGATCAACAAGTTCTACGCGATCGACCTCGCCCCGGAACGGAGCCTGGTGGAGCACGGCCTCCGCGAGGGACGGCAGATGTTCGTCATCTCCTGGCGGAACCCGGACTCGCGACACGCCTCCTGGAACCTCGACACCTATGTGCGTGCGGTCCTGGACGCCCTCGACGCCGTGGAGGAGATCACGGGCAGCGCACGGACGGTGCTCGGCGGCGTGTGCTCCGGCGGCATCCTGGCCAGCGTGGCGGCGGCGTACCTGGCCGGCATCGGCCGGCAGGACCGACTGGCCGCACTGTGCCTGGCGGTGACCGTCATCGACAACCACCAGGCCGGGATGGCGGCGGCCCTTGTCGACGAGCGGATGGCGGGCCGGGCCAAGGCGAGGTCGGCGCGCAAGGGGTACCTCGACGGCCGGACGCTGGCCGAGGTGTTCGCGTGGCTGCGCCCCGGCGACCTGGTGTGGAACTACTGGGTCAACAACTACCTGCTCGGCAAGCGGCCACCGGCGTTCGACATCCTGTTCTGGAACTCCGACTCGACCCGGATGACCGCCGCCCTGCACGCCGACTTCGTCGACCTGGCGATGCAGAACTCGCTGACCCGGCCTGGTGCCCTCAACGTCCTCGGCGTTCCGATCGACCTCGGCAAGATCACCGTGGACTCCTACGTGGTGGCCGGCGTCGCCGACCACATCACCCCATGGGAGAGCTGCTACCGCAGCGCGAGGCTCTTCGGCGGCGAGACCCGGTTCGTGCTCTCCACCAGCGGTCACATCGCCGCCCTGGTCAACCCGCCGGGAAACCCCAAGGCGTCCTTCCACACAGGCAACGACATGACGACCGACCCCAAGGTCTGGCTCAAGGACTCCGACGTCCACCAGGGCACCTGGTGGACCGACCTCGGCCTGTGGCTCGACGAACGCAGCGGGCCGCAGCATCCGGCACCCCAGACGCTCGGATCGCACCGTCTGAGCGTGCTCGCGGCGGCACCCGGCAGCTACGTCTTCGACAAGTGACCCGGTTCCTCCGGGTCCGTGTTCTCGGTCACGACGTCCGGGTTGCCGTGCGGCCGGGCACGGCACCCGGGCCACCGCTGGTGCTCTGCAACGGCATCGGCGCCAGCCTCGACCTGTTCCAGCCGTTCGTAGATGAGGTTGACCCACGGATCGAGGTGGTCCGGTTCGACGTACCCGGCGTGGGTGGCTCCCCCGTGCCCAAGGCGCCCTACAACTTCGCGCTGCTGGCATGCTTCGTCGGGCGGCTCCTCGACGAGCTCGGCTACGACCGGTTCGACACGCTCGGCATCTCCTGGGGCGGCGGGCTCGCCCAACAGCTGGCGTTCCAGAACCCGCGCCGCTGCCGACGACTGGTGCTGGTCAGCACCGGAACCGGCATGCTGATGGTGCCAGCCCGGTTCAGCGTGCTCAGCAAGATGCTCACCCCCAGGCGCTACCGCGACCCGACCTACGCCAAGGCCATCGCACCGACGCTGTACGGCGGCCGGATGCGCCAGCGGCCAGACGAGGCCAGGCACGTCTTGTACGAACAGGAGCGCCTCGGGCCCAGCGTCGGGTACTTCCTCCAGCTCCTCGCCGGCGCCGGCTGGACGAGCCTCCCCGCCCTGCCGCTGATCCGTCAGCCCACCCTCATCCTCGCCGGGAATGACGACCCCATCATCCCGCTGGTGAACGCGCGGATCATGCGCGCGCTGCTGCCGCACGCCACGCTGCACGCCTTCGAGGACGGCCACCTCGGGCTGCTCACCTCCGCCGACGAGCTCGGACCGCTCGTCTTCCGGTTCCTGACCTCGCAGCCAGGCGACGGCTCCTCATCACGCGGCTGAGGACTCACCCCCGGGTGCGCGCCGAAGCGCAGCCGGGATCCCTGGCGTGGCCAACCTCGACTGGGTGGGGCGATCAGCGGGCTGCCCTCCTCACCTCGAAGCTGCGGAAACACGAAGTGGCTGATGAATTCGTCAGAATATTGGTCCGCCATCTTGACCCGAGTACAGAACTGACGTTATCGTCAGAAGTGCACAACACGTCAGATGGTCCTCACTGGGGCCAGAATCCAAACGAAAGTGGTAACTCATGACCAAGCACACGGACTTCTACGCGCGGCTCGATGACCTGCAGGAGCGGGTCGCGACGACCAGGTCGGCGGTGCAAGCTGCCGCCGCCGAGTCGGAGGCACAGCTCAGGGAGCGAATCGACCGGGCGCAGGCCGACCTCGATCACTCGGCAGAAGTCGCTCGGCAGCAGATCAGCCACGCGGCTGACAGTGGTCGGGCGAAGTGGTCGCAGCTGAAGGCTGACGCCACGGCCAAGAGGAACGACGTCAAGGCGAACGTCGAGAAGCGGACCCGCCAGATCGACGCCAAGGTCGCCGCCAAGGACGCGGACTGGGCGGAAGCCGACTCGGCCGAAGCCCTCGACTTTGCTGACTGGGCAGTCGAGAACGCACAGCTGGCGATGCTCGATGCCATCCACGCTCGCGCCCACGCCGACAAGCTGGCCAAGGCCGCAGCCAACTCGTAGTCCCCAAGCGGGCTGGTGCCCAACGCGGCGCCGGTTCGCCGTACAACTATCCCGCCGCGGCGGGCAAGGACAGGTTGCCTTGCCCGCCGCGGCTTCCCTGATGGAGGTTTGCAATGACTAGTGATGTGAAGACCCCGGACCTGCTGCGCGACACGATCCGGGCCAGCGCCCGGGACGCGTCGACCACCTGGGGGTGGTTCGTGGCCCTCGGGGCACTGTGGATCTGGTTCGGCATGTTCGTGCTGTCGTACCAGGTCGGGAGCCTGGTCGCAGTGGCGACCTTCGTCGGCACGGCGTTCCTGTTCGGCGGCGTCACGCAGCTCGTGGTGGCCGGCCGAGTGCCCCGGATGCGTTGGCTGTCGATCGTGGGCGGGATCTTGGGGCTCGTCGCCGGCATCGTCACATTCGCGTGGCCGGACATCACCCTGTACGCCGTGTCGGTCATGGTGGCCTGGTACCTGATCGCCTTCGGCACCATCCACATCATCAACGCGCTGGCCGGCCCGAAACCGTCGTGGTGGTGGACCGGGCTGCTGCTCGGCATCTCCGAGCTGGTGCTGGGCGTGTGGGCGGCCCGCTCCTGGGAGCACTCGCTGGTAACGCTGGTGACCCTGGTCGGCGTATGGGCCATCTGCCGTGGAGTGAACGAAATCTTCGCCGGCTTCACCCTGCGCCAAGTCGGCAAGAAGGTGGACCGACAGGCCGCATGAGACCGGCCCAGTCCACCGCCCAGCCGCCGCCGGTCAAGCGGCAGAGCGTGTCGGCACCTCCGCCGGTCAACCCGGCGGAGCGTGCCGGCACCTCGACATCGCGCCAAGCAAGGAAGCCAAGGGTCATGAGCAATGGAGAACAACGGCCGCACTCCCGGCCGCAGGCTGGTTCAGGTCGTGTCGCACAGGACCGGGTTGACGCCCAGATGCCGCCACAGGGGACCGCGCGTTCCGTGACGGAAGCCAGGCCCGCTTGGCTCGACCGGTTCGTGTGGAGCGTGCTCGGGAAGTTCGTGGCGGTCTCCCTCGCTGTCGTGCTGCTGTTGCTGCTCGTCCGGGAGCTGCGACACCTGCTATTGCTGCTCGTGGTGAGCTCGTTCTTCGCGCTCGCGATGATTCCCGGAGTCGAGCAGCTACACAGGCGTTGGGGGCGGAGGCGTGGAGCTGCCGTCGGCACTATCTACGTGTCCGTCGTCTTGTTCATCGTGTTGATGGTGTGGGTGCTGATCCCGGCGATCGAGGAGTTCGCGAATGAGGTGAGAGCCAACGGGGGCGGCTGGATCGACCAGCTGAACGACCTCAGCCGCCAGTGGCTGGGGAGGGACCTGGTCGGCGAAGCCGCGGGAGACCGGGCCGCGGTCGTCACGCAGGATTCCCTGCGTGGCTGGTCCGACAACATTCTCGGCCTGGCCTCGTCCGGCGTCGGCATCCTGTTCGACGTGACCGTCGTTGCGATGTTCGCCTTCTACTTCGCAGCGGACTACCCCCGGATCGAGCAGGCAGTGCTGTCTCGCCTGCGCCCTGATCGCCAGCAGGTCTACGCCTGGGTGACGGAGGTCTCGATCCGGCAGACTGGCGGCTACTTCTACTCGCGGCTGCTGCTGACCCTCATCAACGCCTCGTTGGGGTTCTGCGTCATGCTGATCCTGGGTCTGCCGCTAACGTTCGCCCTTCCACTAGCAGTCTTCATGGGCTTCTTCTCCCAGTTCATCCCCGCGATCGGGACGTACATAGGTGCCGCGATCCCGATCCTCACTGTCCTCGCGGTCCAGGGCCCTCAACAGGCAGTCTTACTGCTGGTCTGGGTGCTGCTGTACCAGTGGATCGAGAACATGCTGCTCAGCCCGCGGCTGTCGGCGAAGACCATGGAGCTCAACGGCGCGGTGGCCTTTGGTGCCGCTCTGGCTGGAGGCGCTGTTGCCGGGCCGATGGGTGCATTCATGGCGCTTCCCTTCGCGGCTCTGATCACCGCAGTAATCAAGAACAGCGGCAAGAGGTACGCGGTGGTCTACCAGTCCCCGCATGGCGATGCCGCGGCGCCCAGCGCGACCAAGCTGACTTAGGCGGAGGTAGCTTCATGACCAGGACCACCGTCCGGCGTCCTGCGACGTCGCCGCAGAGCTCAGCTGGGCGGCCACACGCGAAGCGGCTCCACTGGCGTGCCAGCGGAGCCGCTTTTTCGCGCACAGGGTGCCCGGAAATTCGCGAACACCCCCGGGTGGGAACTTCGCGAAATTAGAAGATGCAGGTCAGAGGCCCTGCAATCGCGGGGTCTGCTGCACGAACGGGTGACAGTTTCGGTTAGGCCGCCTGGGTGGCGGTTGTCGTCATGATCAGCTCGTATTCGATCGGGGTCAATCGCCCGAGGCCAGCCTGCCTCCGGCGGCGGTGGTAGGTCCGTTCGATCCACCTGACGATCGCGATCCGCAGCTCCTCCCGGGTCGTCCAGGAGCGTCGGTCGAGGACGTTCTTCTGCAGCAGCGAGAAGAACGACTCCATGGCGGCGTTGTCGCCGGCGAGCGCCGATCGTCCCATCGAGCCGGCCATCGCGTGACGGTTGATCGCGTGGACGAACTTCCGGCTACGAAATTGCGACCCACGGTCGGTGTGCAGGACACAGCCGGCCACGTCACCGCCCTCTACCTGTCGACGCGCGACGGCGTGGTTCAGTGCGGCAACTGCGAGCCGGGACTTCATCCGTGAGTCGGATCGAGTAGCCGACGATGCGGATGGAGTAGACGTCCTTGATCGCGCAGAGGTACAGCTTGCCTTCCGCGGTCCAGTGCTCGGTGATGTCGGAGAGCCACGCTCGTTCGGGCCGGTGGCGGTGAACTCGTGGCGGAGCCTGCTGTTGTCGTCGACAACAGCGCATAGGTCGTCGTGGACCGGTGGGCCGGGTCTCTTGCCGTTCTTCTGGCGCTTCTTCCCGAACGCTGACCACCAGCCCAGCTGTGAGCAGATCCGCCAGGCAGTCCGCTCGGCCATCGACTCGCCCGCGACACGGGCCTCATCGACCAGGAACCGGTAGCCGAACTCGGGGTCGTCACGGTGAGCGTCGAACAGCGCGTTTGCCCGGTAGGCCGCAGTCAGTTCTGCGTCGGTGACCGGGTTCGCGAGCCAGCGGTAGTACGGGCTGGCGGGCGATCTTGAGCACCCGGCACGTCACCGCGACGGGGACACCGTCGACAGCCAGCTCGCGGACGAGCGGGTACATCATTTTCCCGGCAGGTTCGCCTGCGAGAGATACGCCGCAGCACGGCGTAGGACCTCGTTCTCCTGCTCGAGGAGCTTGATCCGCTTGTTGGCTTCACGCAGCGCATCGGACTCGTTGCGCCGCTCGACCGGCCGGCGACGGGGTGGCCGAGTTCCGGTCATCGATCGAGAGCCACCGCTTGAGGCCGACGGCGAGATACCGAAGTCCTTCGCGACCTGGGCCATCGAGGCATCAGAGTCGCGGTAGACCCGGACCACGTCCTCGCGGAACTCCTTGGGAAACGCCTTAGGCATGATGCACATCCTTCCAGCGCCGACACATCGACGCAGATCAGATGACCTGCCCCACCAGAAAGGTTCCAGTGCTGGTGGCTAAGTGACGGCCTTCACCGGAAGGCTGACCACCGTGCCCCGTGCCTACCCGCCCGAGTTCCGCGCTCGAGCCGTCGCGCTGGTCCGAGCGGGCAAGCCGCAGAAGCAGACCGCCGACGAACTCGACATCCATCCCGTCACGCTCTCGAACTGGGTCAAGCAGGACCGGATCGACCGCGGCGAGATCCCGGGACGTCAGCACGACCGAGTCCGCTGAGCTGCGCGCGGCTCGCCGGCGCATCCGCGAGCTCGAGACCGAGCTGGCGATCGTCCGCCAGGCCGCGAAGTTCCTCGGCGAGGACCGGCCCCGCCCAAAAGGCTCTACCCGGTGATCGACCGACTCGTCGACGCCGGGATCCCGGCCGATCGCTGCTGCCGGGTCCTGGGCGTCGCGCGGCAGAACTACTACAAGGCACAAGCGAACGCCGACGACCCCGACCCAGCTGCGCCGCCAGTGGCTGACCGGGCTGATCCGCGAGATCCACGTCGCCTCGCGCGGCACCTACGGCTACCGGCGGGTGCACGCCGAGCTGACCATGGGGATGGGGATCACCGTCTGCGAGCGCACCGTGTGGATGCTGATGAACCAGGCCGGCATCTACGGCCTACCGGGCCGACCAGGGTCAAGCGGCTACGCGGCGTCGTCGACCGCGGACGACCTGGTGAACCGGAAGTTCCATCGGCTGCGTCCGAACGAGCTGTGGGTCACCGACATCACCCAGCACCGGACGCGGGAAGGGTGGCTCTACTGCGCCGCGGTGCTCGACGCCTACAGCCGCCGGATCGTGGGCTGGTCGATCGACTCCACGCAGGACTCCACCCTGGTGGTCAACGCCCTCGACATGGCGATCCGCAACCGGCGACCCGAGCCGGCGGCATCGTCCACGCCGATCACGGAGCCCAGTTCACCTCGTGGGTCTTCGGCGACAAGATCCGCTCGGCCGGCCTGCTGCCGTCGTTCGGCACCGTCGGCGACGGCCTCGACAACGCGATGATGGAGACCTTCTGGTCCTCGATGCAGATCGAGCTGCTGAACCGTCGACGATGGAAGACCCGAGTCGAGCTCGCGAACGCGATCTTCGAGTACATCGAGATCTTCCACAACCGCCGCCGACGCCACTCCGCACTCGGCTACCGCACCCCGATCGAGTACGAACTACTCTCCGAGACAGACACCATCACCGCAGCCAGTTAGCCACCGGACTGGAACCCAAACGGTGGGGCAGGTCAAGACTGTCACCTGATCGTGCAGCAGACCCCGCCGATCTGCTAGGCGACTGCGAAGTTGGCATTGAGGAACGCTGCTGCACGGCGCATGGCGGCATCCGCTTCGTCAACCATGACGGCATATGCCTGGAACACGTGGGGTACGCCCGGAACGACCTCCAAAGTGACGGTCACGTCGGCGTCTGCTGCCCTGCCCGCGAGCCGCACCGCGTCGCTGAGCAGGATCTCGTGGGAGCCCACCTGGATCAGCATGGGAGGCAGGCCTCGCAGGTCACCGAAGATGGGGCTGATGTAGGGGTCGGAAGGAGCGGCTCCACCGACGTAGTCCGGCACTCGCAGACGGACACCCTCCGGCGTGAGAATGGGGTCCACCGCTTGCTTGTCGAAGAACGTGGTGCCGGAGAGGGTCAGGTCGACGTACGGCGACATGACAAACGCTGACGAGGGCAGTGGACGCCCAGCGTCACGCAGGGCGAGCAGTGTGGCGGCGACCAGGCCGCCTCCCGCTGACTCGCCGGCAAGGGCGATGCTGTTCGGATCGACACCCTGCGAGATCAACCCCTCGTATGAGGACCGTGCGTCCTCGACCGCAGCTGGATAGGGATGCTCCGGCGCGAGCCGGTAGTCGACGGTGATGACCTTCGCGTTGGCCCGTCGGGCCAGATCGGAGGTCAGCGGAACGGTCGCCTGAGCTGATCCGATGACATACACGCCGCCATGGAAGTACAGGATGGTGTTCTCGGAGTCGATGCCATCGATGCTGACCTCGATCGCGTCGACTCCTCCGATCACAAGTGGGGTCGTCCGGACATCTCCTGCGACAGGTACTTGCCTCACTATCTCCTCGAAGGCGGATCGCAACGTAGCCAGGTCGCTGAGGAGATCGAGCGGCGCTACCCGCAGTAGAGCGTCCAGATCCGCTTTCTGTTTCTCACTCATCGGCAGTTCTCCTGTCTGGGTTCGGCATGTCAGTCAGCCAAGCTCGAGCACGGGGATGGTTCGGATGCCAGCGGTCTGCCGCTCGTACTCGGCGAATCCGGGGTAGCGGCGGGCTTGTTCGGCGTAGACGCGGTCGCGTTCGGCGCCGGACAGCTCGCGCACGGTGACCTGGTAGGACTCGGTTCCACGTTCGACGCCGCCCTCGCCGGCGGCGGTGAGGTTGTAGTACCAGTCGGGGTTGGTGGGAGCGCCACCCTTGGTGGCGAACACGTAGATGATGCTGTCGTCGGCGTCGTCCGGGAGGTACATCATCGGGGTGACGTACTCGCGGCCGCTCTTGCGACCGCGGTGGTGCACCAGGACCATCGGCGCACCTTCGAAGGGGCCGCCGACGCGGCCCTCGTTGGCGCGGAACTCCGCGATGGTCTTCGCGTTCCATTCGTTCGTCTCGGTCATGTCATGCTCCGTGGACCGCGCTCTCGATCAGCTCGGCGACCTCGGCGGGGTGCGTGACCATCGCGACGTGGCTCGACGTGATCTCGACAGTGTTTGCGCCCATCCGTTGTGCAAACTGCCGCTCGGCGTCGGGGGTATCGCCTCGTCGTTCCGGGCGACGAGATACGAGGACGGCAGCGACTTCCAGGCCGGGACGCCCATCACGTCCTCGAAGACCGACAGTGCGAGCGCCTGCTGAACCGCGTACATCACCCGTGCCCAGATCGGGTCGACGTCGGCCGCGAAGTGGTTGACGAAGTCGTCTTCCGAGAGCCAGCCAAAGCCTCGAGAGTCCGTGAACATGTGTGCGAGAGCCGGCGTGCGCGCGCCGTCCGAGAAGAGCGCGCCCAGGGTCTCGCCCTCGTCGAGCGCGAAGGCGGCGATGTAGACGAGCCCGACGACGTTCGGAGCCTCATCGCCTAGCGCGGTCATGATCTGCCCGCCGTAGGAATGGCCGGCGACGATCGTCGGACCGTCCTGGAACTCGAGCACCTGGCGGAGCCGAGCGACGTCGTCGGCGAGCGAGCAGAGCGGAAACTGAGGCGCCCGCACCTCGAATCCCCGACTCTGGAGGCGTTCGATGACTCCGTTCCAGCAGGAGCCGTCGGCCCAAGCTCCGTGGACGAGGATGATGTTCGCGCGATCGCTCAAGCCGCCATCTCCTTCCGATCGAACCGAGGAACGACCCCAGACGCTAGGCCCGGCCAGTTTCCGTCGCTTGCGTCAGATGACTGCAGTTGCGGCTCAGTCAGGCGAGGCCGGGCCGAGCGCGCCACGCAATTGGGTGCGCGAGGTCACGCCAAGCTTCGGGAACAGCCGGTACAGGTGCGAGCCGACCGTGCGGTGGGAGAGGTAGAGGCGCTCGCCGATCTCGCGGTTCGACAGACCGTCCGCCGCCAACTGAGCGATCTGGAGCTCCTGCGGCGTCAGCTGCACCCATGCCTCTGGTGCGCGCCGGCGCGGCGCCTCGGCGGAGGCGCGCAGCTCGCGACGCGAACGTTCCGCGAAGCGAAGTAGGCCGAGCGCCTCGAATGACTGCGCGGCCTCGCGCAGCGGCGCCCGCGAGTCGATCATGCGGTGGTGCCGCCGGAGCCAGCCGCCATAAGCCAGTTGTGCGCGTGCGGCATAGAAGGGCCAGCCTTCTGCCCCGACGCTCATCGCGCTCTCGTAGAGCGGCTCCGCAATCCCCTCGTCTGCGAGGATCGCTCTCGCGTACCGGAGCTGAACGTCCAGATGCGGCGCATCAGTGTCCGTCGCCACCGCATCCCACTCACGCAGGAACCGATCGACGACCGCCCGGTCGCCGTCACCGTGAAGAGCCGCGTCGGCCAGGTCGGCGAGCACCCAGCCACCGACGAACTGCTGGTACGCCGCGTCGTTCGGGTCGAAGATCCGACGCAGTTGCGTGTACGCCTCCGAAAAGCGCTCCTGCGCGAGCGCCTGCCGGCCGCGTGCGAGCGCGACGAGCGAGAGGAGCGGGTTCGCCCCCAGGGGCAGGAGCACCGCCTCGGCTGCGCCGATGAGCCGCTCGGCGGACTCGCCCGCGCCCATCTCGACGGCGGCGATCGCCCCTGCGAGCTGTCCGGCGACGATGTACCGCACCTGCTGAGTCTCCTCCGCCAGCCGGACGCCCTCTGCCGCCGTCGGAAGGGCGACGCGCGCCGCCCCTGTTCGGATCTCGGCCCATGCTTCGTTGACAAGCGTCTGCGCGAGAAGAGCGAGCCGCCCGTCCGCGCGGAACCCGGCGGAAGCCGCCCGGAGGAACGGAAGCGCCAGGTTGTCGGCCCACAAGGCGGACGCGGCCTGTCCGACGTTGAACTGGCCCTCCAGGTCGATTACGTCAAGCGGAGCCATCTGCCTCACGCGTCGAACGACCCCCGCGCCCTGTCCTACCGGGTCGAAGAGCGCGAGTGTCACCAACCGGGCCGGATCGTCCGGCGCGCCTGCGAGGTGCTCGGCGATCCGTGCGACGTCTCGCCGCGTCTCCGGGTCCAGGTGGTCCCAATAGGCTCGAAGAGCGACCGTCTCAAGCGTCTGGAGCGCCAGGTCGTCATGTCCCGCTGCGGCGAGCTCCTGCGCGATGTCGGCGAAACCCCGGATCGTCGCTGCGCCGGACCAGGTCGGCTCGAGAAGCTCGATGCGGAAGGAGGCGAGCGCATGCTCTTGCGGAGGAAGGCCTAGCTGTTGCGCGCCCCTCAGGAGCCGCGTGGTGTCGGTCGGGTGACCGAGCTCGGATGCGAGCTCGCCGGCGCGGAACAGGCGCAGTGCGCGCGAGCCTCGATCAACGGAGAGCTCCGCCGCCCGTTCGAACGCCGCCACCGCGACGTCGCGACTGCCGCGGAGCCGCGCTCGTTCGGCGGCCGCGTCCAAGGTGCTGGCGACCTCCTCGTCCGGCCCCACTGCAGCGGCGGCCAGGTGGCCGACGGCGCGGTCGGGGTCGTTGTGGAAGGCCCGGGCGAGGGCAGCATGCGCTTGCCGGCGCTCCTCCGGCGTTGCCGCCTGCGCCACCGCCGACCGGATCAGCGGATGCCGGAAGCGGAATCTGCCATGGTCGATGGCTCCGAGCCCGGCGGCCACCGCAGGCGCCCAGGCGGCCGGATCGCGGTCACGCTCTGGAAGCTCGCCGTCCTCGAGCGCCGCGAGGAGGACCAGACGGCACGTATCGGAGTCGAGTCCGGAGAGTCTCGCCGCGAACGCCTGCTCGAGACGCTTCGGCAGCGGTAGAGCGTCAGCTGGTGCCACGCCGTCCAGGCTCGCCGCGGCGACCGGAAGCTCGATCAACGCGAGTGGGTTGCCGGCCGCTGCGTCAAGAACTCGCGACTTGAGGTCGGACGACAGATCGGGCGCAGTCAGCTCCAGGAGCGCCCTCGAGGACGCCTCGTCGAGACCGTCGACCTCAAGCTCGGGGAGACCTGCGGCGTCGACGGAGCTCGCAATTCCCTCGCGCACAGCGAAGAGCACGATCACTGGCTCGAGCTCGAGCCGGCGCGCGACGAAGCCGAGCACCTCCAAGGACGGTCGGTCGAACCAGTGCGCGTCCTCGACGACGAGGACCACCCGCCTCTTCGCGTCGGCCTCCGTCAACAACCCGAGGACCGCCAGTCCGACCAGGAAGGGATCCGGGGCGTCACCGTCTCCGAGGCCGATCGCCGTTTCGAGGGCGCGACGCTGCGGTCGAGGCAGGAGATCGCGCCCATCCAGAAATTGAAGCAGCAGCTGGTGCAGGCCGGCGAAGGCGAACCTCGCCTCGGATGGCACGCCCGTCGCGGAGACGACCGTCACCCCCAGCCCGCGCGCTCGCCCCGCGGCAGCCGCGAGCAGCGCGGACTTCCCGATCCCGGCCTCGCCGCGCACGACCAGCGCGCCGCCGCGCCGCCCGATCCCATCGATCAGGTCATGTAGAAGAGCCAGCTCGTCGTCTCGTCCGAGAAGTGCGACGACTTCCGAGTCGGCGCGGGTGCTAGCCAAGTCGATCCTCGCCTTCTTCGCCGGCAACGCTACAGCCGGTGGTGACAGCGCTGACTCGGAACATGCGGTCTCGGTGCAGTCGAACGACTTAAGCGACGCCACAGACGCGGGCCTAACGTCCGACGGATCAGCTGTCACCTGATCTCAGGCCCTCAATGGATGGTCCCGGACGAACGGAACCCCTAGGCAAAGGAAATACTGATGAGCAACTCAACAACAGTTGAGACCGAAGCCCTCCCCGACTATGCACCGGTCCCCCGGTCGGCGCTCGGCCCCGCGTTGAACGAGCAGGGGTACTACGTCGGCCGCGTGGAGCGAAACCTCTACTGGATCACGGACGGCACCTACCAGTCGGCGTTCCTGACGACCTCGGACGGCGTCGTACTGCTCGACGCGCCCCCGACCATCGGCAACAACATCCAGCGAGCCGTCGACGAGATCGCATCGGCAAACGGCGTCAGCAACAAGGTGACCCACATCATCTACTCGCACCACCACGCCGACCACGCCGGTGCGTCGGCGCTGTTCGACAAGAACGTCACGCGCATCGGACACGAGGAGACCCGACGCCTCTTGCTGCGCGACGACGACTCGGCACGGCCTCCGAACGAAGAGACCTTTGGCGACCGCCGCACCCTCGAGATCGGCGGCGAGCGCATCGACCTGGCCTGGCACGGCGCCAACCACACGCCTGACAACATCATCATCCACCTCCCCGACCACGACACGCTGATGCTGATCGACATCGTCAATCCGGGCTGGGCACCCGTCTACCTCTCCAACCTGACCGAGGACATTCCCGGCTACATCGAGGCACCGGCGAACGCGCTTGCGTACTCCTGGACACACTTCATCGGCGGCCATCTCGGCCGGCTCGGCACTCGCGACGACGTGACCGTGCATCAGCAATACATGGCCGACATCTCCGAGAGCTCGAGGAAGGCGATCGACACAGTGGATCCCACGCGGTACTTCGTGAAGTACGGCGAGAACACGTGGGCCGCGGTGAAGGGCTACCTCGACGAAGTCGCGGCCGTCGCCGCCGCACCGGTCATCGACAAGTACACCGGCGTGCTCGCGGCCGCGGACGTGTTCACGGAGAGCACGGCGTTCTGGGTGATGGAGTCGATCCGCCTCGACCTCGGCTACGGATCGCAGGTCCATCCCTGATGGCCAGCCCGCCAGCCCGCGACTCTGTAGGCGATCACGAGCTGACGCCACAGCCCGACCCACGCCGCTGGCAGGCGCTGGCAGTGGTCTGCGTGGCGTTCTTCATGACGGTCCTCGATGGCACGATCGTCACCGTCGCCCTACCGTCGATCAAGAACTCGCTACACGCGTCTGACAGCGCGCTGCAGTGGGTACTGATCGCGTACTCGATCACGTTCGGCGGCCTCCTTCTGCTCGGGGGACGGGCGGCCGACCTGTTCGGTCGGCGGCGGTTGTTCATGATCGGGGTCACGATCTTCTCGGCGGCGTCGCTCGTGTGCGGACTTGCGAACACGATCGGCGTGCTGATCGCGGCGCGCGCGGTACAGGGGGTCGGAGCAGCGATCCTCTCTCCCGCGGTCCTGTCAATCATCACGACGACGTTCGCGGAAGGCTCGGAACGCAACAAGGCGCTCGGCGTGTGGGGTGCCATTGGCGGCAGCGGCGCGGCGGCCGGCGTGCTCTTGGGCGGCATCCTCACGAAGTACGCAGGGTGGGAGTGGATCTTCCTCGTCAACGTCCCGATAGGCGCGCTCGTGCTCGCCCTGACGCGCCCGATCGTCCGCGAGAGCCGGATCCCGGCGCTGCGCGGCTTCGACGCGGGGGGCGCTGTCACGATCACGTCGAGTCTCACTCTGCTCGTCTATGCGATCTCGAAGGCGCCTGACGTCGGCTGGGCGACCGGCCGCACGATCGGGCTGCTGATCTGCTCCGCCGTGCTGTTCGTCGCCTTCCTCGTGATCGAGACGCGAAGCCCGTCGCCGATGGTCCCGTTCGACATCTTCCGCATCCGCACCGTGACCGGCGCGAACGTGTGTGGGCTCTTCCTTGGCGCGGTCGTGTTCTCGAACTTCTTCCTGCTGACGTTGTACGTGCAGCAGGTGCTCGGCTACTCGGCTCTCAAGACCGGCCTGACGTTCCTCGCAACAGCCGGGACCGTGGTCCTGGTGGCAGGCATCTCGCAGGCGCTCGTGACGAGGGTCGGGCCGCGGCCGGTCATGGCCGTCGGCCTAGTGCTGATCACGGGCGGGATGCTTTGGTACACGCAGATTCCGGTGGAGGGCTCGTTCGTCACGAACCTCCTGGCTGGGTATCTGTTGGTTGGCGTCGGAATGGCGTTCTCGTTCATCCCGATGTCGATCGCCGCGCTCGCGGGCGTCGAGCCGCAGGAGGCCGGCCTCGCGTCGGGGCTGATCAACGCATCGCAGCAGATTGGCGGCGCGCTCGGCGTCGCGATCGCCGCGACCGTCGCGTTCACGCATACGAAGACACTGCTCGCGTCGGGAGAATCGCCGGCGCAGGCGGCGACGAGCGGCTTTGCACTCGGCTTCTGGGTGCTCGCCGGCATCGCCGCGGTCTCGGTCGTCGCCTGCCTCGCACTCGTTCGCGGGGCCGAGCGCGAGCCAGAGGCGGCCGCGGTCGCTCACTAGGCTGCGGACGGACGAGTTTCGGCCCAGTCGACGATGAGCTGCCGTTCGGCGAAGTACCAGGTGCCATCGACCTTGGAGAAGGTGTCGACGTAGCGCAGCGACGCGACCATGAGCGTGCGAACACCGTCGACAGTCGAAAGGTGGTGCGCCAGGGTGTAGGTCTCCCCCGTCGCAATGCCACCATCGAAGGTGATGGTGCTTTGGCCGTTGAAATGGGTCGTGGCGTCGTACTGGTTGAGGTCGGCGAAGACCGGGGTCAACGCCTCGCGCCCCTCGATCACATAGGTCGCTACTGTGTCGGGTCCGCTCATGAAGACGGCGAAGCGGGTGTCGATGGCGAAGAGGGCTTTCTGGCCCTCGGCGTCGCGCCGGTCAGCGCAATGGGCGTAGTCGTCAATGAGTTCACGGATGGCGAGTCGGTCTGCTGCCTCGGCCGGGGTCAGTTCGGTGTGGGTTGCCACGCGTTGGGCTCCTGTCGGGATGGCATGGGCGGTCGTTGCCGCGTACCTTGGTCGTAAGCGGGGAGTTCCCCGTGTACAGACACTAAGCGGGGAGTTCCTCGTTTAACAAGCAGGCGGGCGACTTGGGAGAGCGAACGGAGCGCGTTCGTGCCGACGGCCGACGCAATCGAGACACCATCCTGAGCGTCGCCCTCGAATCTCTGACCGAGTCGAACGACGTTTCACTGAACGCAATCGCGAAACGCGCAGGCGTCGCCAACGCAACCCTCTACCGGCACTTCCCCACCCGCGAAAGCCTCGTCCTCGAGGTATACCGACACGAGGTTCAGCGACTCGTCGCATCGGCTGACGAGTCGCTCGCCAAGGGCTCCGCAGCCGACGCGCTGATCTCCTGGGTCGATCGCCTAGCCGCCTACGCAATGACCAAACACGGTTTGGCCGACGCACTCCAGTCTGCATCCGCACCCGGCACTCAGCTGTTCGCGGAGACATACCAGCCAATCGTCGATGCGTTGGGCAGATTGTTGGCGGCCGCAGAAGCCGAAGGCTTCGTCCGCCCGGGACTCGACCCTGACGACGTCATCTTGTCCCTGGCCGGCCTTTGGCAGATCGACCCAACGTCGGACTGGCGCGCGACGGCAAGCCGCCTGTTCGACCTCGTGCTGATGGGCTTGAAAGCATGACTCCGATCCACACCAGACTAGGGGCGCGCGATGTCTGTCGACGCGGCGCTGAGGGCGCGGCCCGGCCGAGTCAGGTCAGCGTGAGCGCCCGTCGCTCGCCGAGCGATCACCGGAACCTTGACGACCTCTCACCTTCTTGGCCGTAAACCTGAAGACACGTCCCAGTCGGTGCCTAGCTGAAGCGGAGGACGATCCACGGAGAGGAGCAGAAGGTGTCCACGACAGCCTT
Organism: uncultured Actinomycetota bacterium; assembly: GCA_963716655.1. GTDB lineage: Bacteria > Actinomycetota > Actinomycetes > Propionibacteriales > Nocardioidaceae > Nocardioides. The sequence continues at coordinate 455,903 of CAVQTV010000005.1, forward strand.
CCCCGAAGAGATGACCGTCGAGATCGCCACCGCCGTACGCCGGGAGCTGCTCCGGCTCGCCCGCGCCGAGGACAACGTGGCCGCCTGTGAAGCCGTGCCCAACCGACAGGAGGCGATGTGACCGGGAACGGACGGGAGCTCGGCGGGACCTTCGCGCTCGGCGCATGGCGTGTGCACCGGGCCGGATACGGCGCGATGCAACTCTCCGGCGACGGGGCCTTCGGGCCGCCCCGGGACCGCGACGAGGCACTGCAGGTGCTGCGCGCGGCCGTCGCGGCCGGGGTGGACCACATCGACACCGCACAGTTCTACGGGTCGGGCACAGTGAACCAGCTCATCCGTGAGGCCCTGCACCCCTATCCGGACGGCCTGGCGGTCGTCAGCAAGGTGGTCGCCCACCGCGACCCCGGTCGCGCGCAGCTGCGTCAAGGCATCGAGGAGAACCTCGCCACGCTCGGCACCGGCCGGCTCGCGGCGGTGAACCTACGCTTGATGGACCCGTCCGAGACCCCGGGCAGGCAGTTCGACGCACAACTCGCGGCACTGATCCAGGCCCGCGACGAGGGTCTGATCGACGCCATCGGACTCAGCAACATCTCCCGGCCGCACCTGCTGCGCGCAGTCGACCAGACGGAGGTCGTCTGCGTACAGAACCTCTTCAACCTGGCCGACCAGCAGTCCCTGGACGTCCTCAACGAGTGCGAGAATCGCAACATTGCGTTCGTGCCGTTCTGCCCACTGGGCTTGCCCGGCGAGGAGCGGCACCGGCTGCTCACCGACCCGGTGCTCGCCACGCTGGCCGCACGGCTGGGCGCCACGCCGGCACAGATCGCGCTCGCCTGGCTGCTCGACCTCGCTCCGAACATCCTGCTCATCCCGGGCACCCGCAACCGCGCCCACCTCGCTGAGAACCTCGGCGCCGCCGACGTCCAGCTAGACGACGCCGCCCGCGCCGAGTTGACCCGTCACCTCCCCCCGGGCCGGATCGGCGGCCGGTGAGCACATCACAACCCGGGCGCGGCGACGATCTCGACGCTAGTCCTGACGAGCGCCCGACGCGCCAATAGCTCGCCCATAACTCGCCCGGGATGCTCCGGCATAGGCGAAAGGAACAGCTCCGATCCGCATCACTGCAGGTCAGGGGCTGAAGGTGGAGCCGCCTGTCGGAATCGAACCGACGACCTTCTCATTACGAGTCGGACGGATGTGATTTCCTGTGACCACAACCGTCAAGCCGCGCCGACTTCATGTCGACGCGGCTTGACCTCAAGAGGTGATCAGCGAATCTGGCGCGTCCGCGAACTTTTTCGCGAACCGGAGTGCCGCATTTTCGCGAACACTCCCG
>CAVQTV010000006.1:0-280057 GCA_963716655.1 uncultured Actinomycetota bacterium
GTTCCGGACCCCGGAGGAACGTCAGCAACCGGTCATCCTCACCACCGAGGACAGCGTGCGGGTCGGCGTGGTCGCCGGGACCTACGGCCTCAACGGCTTCGTGATGCCCGAGGACCAGGAGTTCGCGGTCTCGATGTTGGACGCCGACAACCTGCTCGCCCAGGCCCGCGCCGCGCGTGAGGCCGGCGCCGACATCGTGGTCGTGCACGTGCACTGGGGCAACGAGTACGTCCACGAGCCGAGTGCGGAGCAGGTCGCGCTCGCCGAGCAGCTCACCGCCTCGCAGGACGTCGACCTGGTGCTCGGCGAGCACGCCCACGTCGTACAGCCGATCACGAAGGTGAACGGCAAGTGGGTCGTCTACGGCATGGGCAACCAGATCGCCCAGAACGAGTCGACGATGGTCGACACCTACGAGGGCATCACCGTCGACTTCGAGTTCCTCGAGCGACCCGACGGCACGTTCCGGGTCAACCGCGCGGCCTACGTCCCGACCCAGTGGAACCACTACAACCCCGGCAACCCGATCCGAATCCAGCCCGCGGCCGGCGCGCGCCTCGCGTCGATCCGCGAGGCCGTCAACCTGGTCGGCGGGAACTCCGGGCTGGTCGAGGACTAGCTCCGCAGCCGCGGACCCAGCGTGGCCCGGTGGTCGCTGAACATCGTGTGCGTGGCCCGGGTCTGCGCGACCAGCGTCGGGGTCGAGGTCGGCGATCGCGAGCCCCTCCTCGTCGCCGAGCCGCGCGACCGGGCGGCCCTCGGGGTCGTAGATCGCCGAGCCGCCGATGAACTCGAACTCGCCGCAGCGGCCGGTCAGGCCGGCGAACACGACGTACATGCCGTTCTCCAGCGCCCGCGCGGGGTAGTAGAGGTCGCGCCGGTGCGCGCCGCCGGGGAAGTACGCCGACGGAGCTGAGGTAGCCGACGGCCCCGTCGAGCGCGGCGGCCTGCGCGTGCTCGGGGAAGCAGCCGTCGTAGCAGATCGACAGGCCCAGCTCGACGCCGTCGACCTCGATCGAGGTCGCCGTGGTCGCCGACGGTGAACAGCTGCTTCTCGATGCCGTCGAGGTGCTGCTTGTCGTACGGCGCGGTCGCGGTGCCGTCCGGCCGGACGACGAGCTGGGACAGCCGGCGCTGGCCGTCGCGGCGCAGCGCGGTCCCGACGACGACGGTGACGCCACCGGCGACCGCCTCGTCACGGAGCGGGTCGAGCCAGGCGCCGAGGTCGCCGGCGTCCGGCAGCGGGCCGTCGAACGCGGCGACGTCGTACCCCGTCAGGAACGCCTCGGGGAGCACGAGCACCCGGACGTCCTGCGACGCGGCCAGCCGGGTCAGCCGGGCGGCGGTCAGCACGTTGGCGGCCAGGTCACCGGAGACGGCGACGGCCTGCCCCGCGGCCACCTCACGTGACCAGCCTCACTCGACGACGACCTCGACCCGCTGGAACTCCTTGAGCTCGGTGTAGCCGGTGGTGGCCATCGAGCGGCGCAGCGCGCCCATCAGGTTCATGGTGCCGTCGGCGACGCGGGACGGGCCGAAGAGGATCTCCTCGATGGTGCCGACGGTGTCGAACTGCACCCGCTGGCCGCGCGGCAGGTCGTGGTGGTGCGCCTCGGAGCCCCAGTGGAAGCCGCGGCCCGGTGCGTCGGTCGCGCGGGCGAACGGCGAGCCGACCATGACCGCGTCGGCACCGCAGGCGATCGCCTTGGCGATGTCGCCGGACTTGCCGATCGAGCCGTCGGCGATGACGTGGACGTAGCGGCCGCCGGACTCGTCGAGGTAGTCGCGGCGGGCGGCGGCGACGTCGGCGACCGCGCCGGCCATGGGTACGGCGATGCCGAGGACGGTCCGGGTCGTGTGCGCCGCTCCCCCGCCGAAGCCGACCAGCACGCCGGCCGCGCCGGTGCGCATCAGGTGCAGCGCGGCCTGGTGGGTCGCGCAGCCGCCGACGATGACCGGGACGTCGAGCTCGTAGATGAACTCCTTGAGGTTGAGCGGCTCGGCCTGCGACGAGACGTGCTCGGCCGAGACCGTCGTACCGCGGATCACGAACATGTCGACGCCCGCCGTCGACGACCGCCTTCGCGAACTCCTTGGTCCGCTGCGGCGAGAGCGAGCCCGCGACGGTGACCCCGGACTCGCGGATCTCGCGCAGCCGCTCGGTGATCAGCTCGGGCTTCACCGGCTCGGTGTAGATCTGCTGGAGCCGACGGGTGGCGTCGGCGCCCTGGAGCCCCGCGACCTCCTCGAGCAGGTCGGTCGGGTCCTCGTAGCGGGTCCAGATGCCCTCGAGGTTGAGCACCCCGAGGCCGCCGAACTTGCCGAGCGCGATCGCGGTCGCCGGCGACATCACGGAGTCCATCGGCGCGGCCAGCACCGGGAGCTCGAAGCGGTAGGCGTCGATCTGCCAGGCGGTGCTGACCTCCTCGGGGTCGCGGGTGCGCCGCGAGGGCACGATCGCGATGTCGTCGAAGGAGTAGGCACGGCGCGCGCGCTTGGCCCGGCCGATCTCGATGTCCGTCACCGAGCCAGCCTATCGAGAAACTCTGGGGCAACCTTTCCCGGTTGCCATCCGGTCGTGAGGGGTAGGGAGGCCTGACCGAGGAGGTGCCGTGCAGACCGTCGACTTCGACGAGTTCGTGACCGCGCGATCGACACGACTGCTGCGGACCGCGTACCTGCTCACCCGTGACCACGCGCTCGCCGAGGACCTGCTTCAGACGTCGCTCACGAAGGCGTGGTTCGCCTGGTCGCGGATCGAGAGCGACCCCGAGCCGTACGTCCGCAAGATCCTTGTCAACACCTACGCGTCCTGGTGGCGGCGGAAGTGGAACGGCGAGCAGGCGCACGCCGAGCCACCAGAGCCCGAGCCGACACCCGGCACCGACCCGGACCAGCAGCAGGACCTGTGGACGGCGATGGGCCGGCTGCCCCGTCGGCAGCGTGCGGTGATCGTGCTGCGGTTCGTCGAGGACCTGACCGAGGCCGAGACCGCCCGGCTGCTCGGCGTCTCGACCGGCACGGTGAAGAGCCAGACCAGCAAGGCCCTCGCGAAGCTGCGGATCGACCCCGCACTCGCGAACGACCTCCGAGAGGAGCACCGATGAGCACCCTGCACGAGCTCCGGCTCACCCTCGAGGCGCACGCCGAGAGCCTCCACGACACCGACCGCGTCGCTCGCGCGGGCGCCGTCCACCAGCGGGTCCGCGTCGTACGTCGTCGCCGCACCACAGCCGTGGTGGTGGCCGCCGTAGTCGCGGTGATCGCGGCCGCCACCGTCGTCGGGACCCTGCGCACCCCGCACGAGATCGAGCCCGCCGACCGACTGCTCGGCGTCGACGTGCCCGCCGAGATCGAGGTGCTCGACTTCCCCTACGACCTCGAGGAGCTGCGCGAGCTGACCGACGACCCGCGCCTGCGCCTCGACGCCTCCGACCACGACCGGGCGGTGCTGCTCGCGGCGACCGGCCTGGGCTCCGGGAGCGCGACGCTCTACTCCGACGGGGAGGCCGTCGCCCGGGTGCGTGCCGGCGAGCCGCTGGCGGAGCCGGTCACGATCGGTGGCGCGGACGCCGACCTGCGGGTGCGGCTCGACGGGACGGACGACACGGCGCGCGCCGGGGTTGCCGTCTACGAGGCGACCGGCGAGCTCGCCCCAGGAGTCAGCGACGGCAAGGCCGTGTTCCGCGAGGAGGTGGCTGGCAACCGGCTGCTGGATGCCGGATTCCTGGAGCCCGGCGAGTCAGCCATCGCTCTGCAGACGCAGGGATCCATCGAGGACCTGCGTTTCGTCCTCTACTGCGTCGCCCCCGACGACGTCTGGCTCACCGTCGCGATCCAAGACAACGATGCTGCGGGCAGCAGCTGCGGGAACCACACCGGGCGGGATGCGGGAGCGGGATCCTCCATCACCATCGACCAGCGGCCGGCCCCTCCGGACGGCTCCGCCGTCCGGGTGTACCTGACCCAAGGAGCTCTCGGTGCGCAGATCACCTCTCCGGACGGAGTGGTCCTCGGCGCCGGCGTGTACGAGCGCAGCTTCGCCGATCAGGAGGTCCTCGGCGACCGGGTCGACTCCCGGGTCGAGTACGGCGGCCGCACCTGGGTCCTCGACGAGGTCGTCGCCGCGTCGACGACCGTGGACACCTCCGCCGGCGACGTGCTGCTCGGGCTGGTCACCGACGGGTCCGGTCACCAGGTGTCGTGGACCGGAGGTCTCGACCGCGGCGGGAACGCCGGCATGACGAGCAACGACGGCGGCACCAACACCATGCTCGCCGGCGTCCTGTTCGCGGGAGACCGCTACGACGTTCGGACGACCGGCGGTGACGCCCGAATCCTGCTGTACCGGCCGGAAGTCAATGGCCCGGAGTGACCTGTCCGGACGAGTGACAGCGGAGGAAGATCAAGCGCACCGCTCTCGAGGAGGCGCCATGCGCTCACGCTTGCTGCTCGGCACGTTCGTCGCGGCGCTGCTGGCCCCCGGATTGCTGGTCTGGGCGCCGGCCGCCCACGCCGTCACCATCTACAAGTGGACCGGCGCGGAGTCGACCGGATGGGGCAACCCCAAGAACTGGGAGCCGAACGGCAAGCCCAAGGACGGCGACGGGGTCGAGCTCGGGCCAGGCGCACGGCCGACGATCACCGACGTGCCGGACATCCAGCTCTCGACACTGTCGGTCACGGGCTCCACCGACGGACTGGTGTCGATGTCGGGCGAGGGCCACGTGATCACCGGGAACCTCCAGTGGAACGGCGGCGACATCAACGTCGACCTGACGGTGTCCGCGCCGCCCCTGGACCCGATGCCGTCGTTCATCGCGATGGGGAACACGCCGATGCGCTTCGGCTACGGCGGCGAGCCGAGGTGCTCACCGTCAACAGCACCGTGTCGCTGATGACCGGGCTCGCCGCCGGGGACGACGCGTGGCTGACCTTCATGTTCGACAGCAGCATGCGGATCGCCAGCACCGGCAAGCTGCTGGTCGACCCCGCGGCCAAGGTGGCGGCCAACCGGTGCTGCACCGACGACACCTCCACGATCATCGTCGACGGCACCCTCGAGGTGTTCTCGATCATCGGCGCGACCGGCCACACCGCGCATCTGGAGGAGCTCGGCGTCGACCTCGCCGGCGACGTGGTCGTCCCCAAGGACAACACCCTCAAGATCACCGGCGGTCCGATCCGGGTCGGAAGCCACGCGAGCTACGGCACCGTGGGCGACGCCTCGATCAGAGGTGGCGGCACCGTGGACATCGAGGAGACCGACGGCGACGCCTACGACCCCGAGCACCCGCTGCTGCCCGACGGGACCATGAAGTTCATCGAGGACGGCGAGAAGCTGACGCTGGCCGACGAGTCCGTGCTCCGGCTCGGGCCGTACAGCGAGGTGTCCGGAGTCGGCAGCATCGTCGGCGACGGCTCGGTGCGGCTCGCCGGTACGACGGTGCGAGGCCGGCTGACCATCGCCGACGGCGTCCCGGCGGCGACCGAGCCGGGCACGCGGACCACCGTCCAGGTCTGGGACCGCGACTATCCCGGGCAGACCGGGATGCTCACGCCGGCCGGCGACCTGCGCGTCGAGCCGGAGTCGACGGTCCGGGTGCATGGGCGGCGGCGGGCGCCTGGTCGTGCCGAAGGACGCCACGCTCGAGCTCCCGGCCGGTGCCGCGCTCGACTCCGGCGGCTGCTGCACGGACACCGGCCAGGTGACGCTCCAGAAGGGCTCGACGATGAAGATCGGCGCAGGGCGACGGCGACCCCGCGAGCTCGAGCTGGGTCGAGCTCGGCGGCCAGGGCACCGTCGAGCACTCCGGGTCATCGGTGTGGGACCTGGCGGGTACGACGTTCACCAGCGGGGCCCGGATCACCGGGGAGGGCACCATCACCGGCGACCTGCCTGCCGGCCCGGCCGACATCCGACCGAGCGGCATCCTGACCGTCGACGGCGACCTCACCACCAACATGGCCGGCATCTACCGGCCGTTGATGGCGGTCCTGCGCAGTGAGCCGAAGGCAGCCGGACGACTGGTCGTCACCGGGAACGCCGCACTCTCGGGCCGCCTCCAGCCCCTCGGCGACACCACGTACCCGGTCGGCCGCCGGGTGGTCGTGCTCGAGGCCGGCAGCATCACGCGGCGGCTATCGGTGCGCCATCGCGGGGGGAATGATCCTCGACCCGACCGCGACGACCATCGGCCTGCGCGGCATCGACGCACACGTGTCGGACTGCCTGCGGCCCGAGTCGAAGTCGCTGCTGTCGGCCGGCTTCAGCGGCAGCCGGCGGATCGACCTCGGGGTCCCCGACTCAGCGGTGTCGATCCTGGTCGACGTGACGGTCTCGGGCGCGGCCCGCGGCACCACGCTGAAGCTGTCCGCAGGGCGGGGCACGGTGACGCTCCAGGTGCCGAAGCGGCGGACGGTCACCCGCCAGCTCGAGGTGCCGGTCGCCATGCAGACCAAGCTGACCGTCCAGCTGACCAAGCGCGCCCGCGTGAAGATCGACCAGGTCGGCTACGCGATGTAGCTGTCGGTCAGCGACCGGAGTAGTTGGGCGCCTCGACGGTCATCTGCACGTCGTGCGGGTGGCTCTCCTGGAGCGACGCCGAGGTGATCCGCACGAAGCGGCCCTTCTCCTGGAGCTCGGCGATGGTGCGGGCGCCGACGTAGAACATCGACTGGTTGAGCCCGCCGATCAGCTGGTGCGCGACCGCGGCGAGCGGACCGCGGTAGGCGACCTGGCCCTCGATGCCCTCGGGCACGATCTGGTCGTCGCTGGTGACCTCGGCCTGGAAGTAGCGGTCCTTGGAGTAGGACTTCTTGCCGCGGCTGGACATCGCGCCGAGCGAGCCCATGCCCGCGGTAGGACTTGAACTGCTTGCCGTTGACGAACACCAGGTCGCCGGGCGACTCCTCGCAGCCGGCGAGCAGCGAGCCGACCATCACGGTGTCGGCGCCGGCGACGATCGCCTTGGCGATCTCGCCGCTGTGCTTGAGGCCGCCGTCGGCGATCACGGGCACGCCGGCGGGCTTGCAGGCCAGCGACGCCTCGTAGACCGCGGTGACCTGGGGTACGCCGACGCCGGTGACGACGCGGGTGGTGCAGATCGAGCCCGGGCCGACGCCGACCTTGACGGCGTCCGAGCCCGCGTCGACGAACGCCTGGGCGCCCTCGCGGGTGGCGACGTTGCCGCCGATCACCTGGACGTGCTTGGTCGCCGGGTCGGACTTCAGCCGCTGCACCATCTCCAGCAGCATCCGCACGTTGCCGTGGGCGGTGTCGGCGACCAGGACGTCGACGCCCGGCGTCGACCAGGGTGGTGGCGCGCTGCCAGGCGTCGCCGAAGTAGCCGATCGCGGCGCCGACCATCAGCCGGCCGGCGGCGTCGTTCGAGGCCTTCGGGAACTGCTCGGACTTCACGAAGTCCTTGACCGTGATCAGGCCGGTGAGCCGGCCCTGCTCGTCGACCAGCGGGAGCCGCTCGCGCTTGTGCTTGCGCAGCAGCAGGGTGGCGTCCTCGCGGGAGATGTCGGACGGCCCGGTGATCAGCGGCATCGGCGTCATCACCTCGTCGACCTTGGTGGTCGCCCACTCCGCGACCGGGGTGAAGCGCAGGTCGCGGTTGGTGATGATGCCGAGCAGCCGGTTGTCGGTGTCGACGACGGGGAAGCCGGAGACGCGGTACTCGCCGGCGAGCTGGTCGAGCTGCTCCAGCGTCGCGTCGGGGCCGATGGTGACCGGGTTGGAGATGATGCCGGTCTGGGTCCGCTTCACCAGGTCGACCTGGTAGGCCTGGTCCTCGATCGAGAGGTTGCGGTGCAGCACGCCGAGGCCGCCCTGGCGGGCCATCGCGATCGCCATCCGCGACTCGGTCACGGTGTCCATCGCGGCGCTGACCAGCGGCACCCGGAGCGTGATCTCGCGGGTCAGCCGGGTGGTCATGTCGATGTCCGCCGGCGCCAGGTCGGAGTGACCCGGCAGCAGGAGGACGTCGTCGTAGGTGAGACCCAGGGCGGCGAACTTCTCAGGCAGCTCCACTCCCCCAGCCTACCGGCGCCGCGCGGTCAGGCACGCAGCGGTTTGAGCTCCCGCACCGCGATCCTCACCGCAAGGGTGTCGGCCGCCATCCGGATCCGGCCGCGCAGCCCGGCCGCCATCACCATCGGCAGCACCGCCTGGTTGTCCGCAGCGGGTGGTCAGCAGGATCTCCTCGGCGCCGAGCGCGTTGGCCAGCCGGGCCGCGTCGACGAGCAGCCGGGTCCCGATCCCGCGGCGCTGCCAGGCCGGGTCGACCCGGAGCGTGCACCGGCCGGACGCCGGCTCCTCGGCCTCGGGCCGGACCACGGCGCGGCCGACCTCGACGTCGTCGATCCGGGCGGAGACCGAGTCGCCGTCCACGACGTACTCCGGGGTGGCGCCGCCGCCGACCCGGCGGGTCAGCGGGCTGACCATCGCGGCCTCGCGGCTGCGCTCGAGCACGTCGGAGACCAGGTCGGCCATCGCGGCGCCGCGGGCGTGCTCGGTCGCGGTGAACGGCGCCGTACGCCGCACCTGGACCTGGACGTCACCGACGACCATGTCCATGACGTCCTGGCTGTGCGGCTGGCCGTCGGCCGGGTCCGCCTCGGCGTCGAAGAGCCGGGCCACGACCTCCGGGAACGCGCGCGGGCTGCGCGAGGACGGTGCGCGCCGCCTGCACGTAGCGGGTCGGCTGGTCGCTGAGCGCGGCCTCGGTGCACGGCGCCACGCTCACCGACTGGCCACCGGAGCGCACCGAGCAGGCCGGCGATCTCGGCGCTCGCCCCAGTCGTCGGGCGTGCGCAGCACCAGCTCGTCGGTCACCGCGTCGATCCCCGGGAAGATCTGCAGCGCCCAGGATGTTCACGCCCGCGTCCCCGCAGCTGGCGCCAGCGCGGCCAGCGCTTCCGGGCCGATCGGGCAGCGTCGTACGAACCCTCCACAACATGGCGCCAGCGTGTCGGTACGAGGTTGCTCAGTCGCTTCGGGCGTGTTTCGCCCGTGTCACGTCTCGGCCTGAAAGGCTGGACCCGTGGGACTTCTACGGCGACACCCGGTCGCGGTCGCCGTGCTGGTGGCGATCGTCGCCCACCTCCCGGCGCTGACCCGGCCGGTGCGCGCCGACGAGGCCGGGTTCCTGCTCGTGGCCCGGGCCTGGGAGCCCGCCGCCGGACAGCGTGTACGGCGACTACTGGGTGGACCGGCCGCCGCCGCTGATCTGGCTGTTCGAGGCGGTCGACGCCCTCGGCGGCGCGACCGCGCTGCGGCTGCTCGGCGCCCTGGTCGCCGGCCTGACCGTGCTGCTGGCGGCGCAGGTCGCCCGGCTCGTGGCCCCGATGACCGGGCCGCGGGCGGCGCGCGTGGACCGCCGCGCTCACGGCCGCGCTGCTCTCCAACCCGATGATCGACGTGGTCGCGGTCAAGGGCGAGCTGCTGGCCCTCCCGGTGCTGCTGGGCAGCATCGCGCTCGCGCTCCTCGCCGTACGACGGAGCTCGGTGCTGGCTCGCGCTCGCGGCCGGTGTGGCCGCCGGGCTCGCCCTCGGGCTGAAGCAGAACCTCGGCGGCGGCCTGGTCTTCGCGCTGGTGCTGCTCGTCGTCGCCGGCGGGTTCGGCCGGATGCCGCGACCGACGGCGGTGCGGCTCGGCGGCCGCAGGCGTCGTCGGCGCGACGGTGCCCGTGGCTCGCGACCCTCGGCTGGGCGCTGCGCGGAGGGGGTGCGGCTCTCGACGCTCTGGTACACCGTCTACGGCTTCCGCTCCGACGCCGCCCGGGTGATCGCGGACGGCACCGCCGACGCCCCGCTGCGGCGGGCCGGGCTGCTGCTGGTGATCGCGCTCGCCTGCGGGCTGCTGCCGGTCCTCGTCGGCCTGTTCGCGCACCTGCGGCGAGCTGTGGCCCGACGACCCGCCGGTGGTCGCGGCGACGGTCGCGCTGGTCGCGACCGACGTCGTCGCGCTGGCCGCCGGCGGCAGCTACTGGCAGGACTACCTGCTGCCGCTGGTGCCCGGCGCGGCGCTGAGCACGGCGCTGCTGGCCGGTCGGCCGTCGCCCGCGGGCCACCGGATGCGTCTGGTGGTCGTCGGGGCCGGGATCTCCGCCGCCGCGGCGATGGCGTTCTGGCTGGTCTGGAACGCCGCCGGGATGCAGGAGTTCGACGAGGTGCGCACCGGCGAGGCGATCGCCGAGGCCGCCGAGCCCGGCGACACGCTGGTCGTGTTCGGCGGGCGCGCCGACCTGCAGCAGGAGAGCGGCCTGACCTCGCCGTACCCCTACCTGTGGAGCCTGCCGATGCGCACCCGCGACCCCGGGTACGCCGACCTGCGCGAGCTGCTCGCCGGCCCGGACGCCCCCACCTGGCTGGTCGAGTGGGTCGACTTCGACGCCTGGTCCGACGACGGCGTGCCGGCGCTCGAGCGGGTCGTCGAGGAGCGGTACGTCGAGCACGGCACCACCTGCAACGGCCAGCCGGTGTACCTGCTGCGCGGGGTCGAACGACCCGACGTGCAACCGATCTGCGACTGAGGTCGTTCTAATGGGCATGGGGCGAGACCCGGCCGCCGACGCCGCCTTCACCGAGTTCGCGGCCGCGAGCCGGTCCCGGCTGCGCAGCACGGCGTACCTGCTGTGCGGCGACTGGGAGCGCGCGTCCGACCACGTGCAGGAGGGCCTGATCCGGGTGTACGTCGCCTGGCCGCGGCTGGTCCGACACGGCGGCGAGCTCGCCTACGCCCGCAAGGCGGTGGTCAGCGCGTTCCTGGACGCCAGCCGCAAGCGGTCGAGCACCGAGCGGCCTGCGTCCGAGCACCCGGACCGCGGTCGTCCGGCGAGGACGTCGCCACCGCGGTCGCGGACCGGGCCGCGCTGATGGCCGCGCTCGCCCGGCTGCCCAAGCGGCAGCGCGCCTGCGTGGTGCTGCGGTACTTCGAGGAGCTCGACGTCCGCGAGACCGCCGCCGCGCTGCGCTGCAGCGAAGGCACCGTCAAGAGCCAGACCTCACGTGCGCTCGCCTCGCTGCGAGCCATGTTCGAGGACGCGTCCCGCGACGAGCTCGTCGTGGCCGGAGAGAGGAACCTGCCGTGGTGAACGACCTGAAGGCAGCTGATGCGCGAGAACGTCGCCGACGCCGCCGCCGGACCACCTCGACGTGACGTCGCTCGTCGGCGCCGGACGGCGCCGGGTCCGCGGCCGTCGTACCGCCGTCGTCGGCGGTACGGCGGCCCTGCTGGCCGCCGGTGCTCGTCGCGGCCGCGCTCGCCGTCGGCTGGCCGGGCGGCAGCGACGCCGTCGACCGGCGGACCGAGCCGCCGGCGCCGGACGCGCCCACGCTGCGCCTGGCCGACGCCGAGCAGGCCGTCGAGGGACGCGACTACGAGGTGCTGGCGTCGTACACGAACGACGAACCTGGACCGCGACAACGGGCAGTACTTCGACGGGGTCACCGACGACGGCCTGATCCTGTTCCGCGACGGCCCGCGCGTCGGACCAGCTCTGCCCGCGGTTCGCGCTGATGGACCCGGCGACCGGCGAGAAGGACTGGCTGCCGGACCTGGACATCGGGCAGACCCAGACCTGGCCGGTCGAGCTCGGCGCCGACCGGCTGGTGCTCCTCGGCTCCGACGGCAGCGGCTGCAGGCGCAGCCTGACCGCCTACGTCTTCGACCGCGACGACCCGGGAGTGGAGCACCATGACGTGGCCGGACCTGCCCGCCGTCGAGTTCCCCGCGGCGTGGTCGGCCCGGACGGACCGGCTCTACGTCTCCGTCCCGGCCACCCAGGGCCAGCTTCCCGAGGGCGGCTGGCCGACCGGGCCGGACGGCGAGCCGAGGACGCCGACGCCGAGGGCGACACCTACCACCTGTGGTCGGTGTCGCTGACCGACCGCGACCGACGTCCGTGACGAGGGGCTGACGCGTCGGCGACTTCGCGTTCACCGACACCTCGATGGTGTGGACCGACTCGACCAACGGCGCACGCCGGGCATGGTCCACGTGCGCGACCTGGCGACCGGCGAGGAGCACGCGTTCGACCCCGACACGGGCGAGAGGTGCAACCTGCTGACCTTCGGGGCGACCGACGACCGGGTGGTGCTCGAGCCAGTACTGCGGCACCTACGCCGACGGCGTCCGCGACGACCGGGTGCAGATCCTCACCACGGACGGCGACCAGGTGGTCACCCTCCAGGACAGCGAAGCCTCGAGGGCTGGCTGCCCGCCGGCAGCGACGTCGTCAACGTGACCGTCTTCGGCGAGGCTGGGGACGACCGGACGGGCACGTACGTCTACGACCTGGCGACCGACCGGTTCCTGCGGGTCAGCGACGCGATCTCGTCGGCCGGCCTCGCCGGCGCGACCGGCCACGAGCGGCAGTTCCTCTGGCACACGCCGGTGAACGACGGCCACGGCGCCACGCAGTGGCTCGGCGAGCTGCGCTGACCGAATCGACGACTGACCCGCCCCGGCGCGAGCCGGGGCGGGCTCGACGGCGTCGAAGCGGTGGATCAGTGGCCGTGGCCGTGGCCGTGGCCAGCGGCCGGAGCGGCCTCGTCCTCTTCGGGCTTCTCGACGATCAGCGTCTCGGTCGTGAGCAGCATGCCCGCGATCGAGGTGGCGTTGACCAGCGCGGAGCGGGTGACCTTGACCGGGTCCAGGACGCCCTGGGCGACCAGGTCGCCGTACTCCTCGGTGGCGGCGTTGTAGCCGTTGCCGACACCGAGCTCGCGGACCTTGCTGGTGACGACGTAGCCGTTGACCCCGCCGTTCTCGGCGATCCAGCGCAGCGGCTCGTCGGCGGACTTGCGCACGATCCGCACGCCCATCGCCTCGTCGCCGGTCAGGCCGAGGTCGTCGTCGAGGACCGCGACCGCGTGGATGAGCGCGGAGCCACCACCGGGGACGATGCCCTCCTCGATCGCGGCGCGGGTCGCGGAGACGGCGTCCTCGATGCGGTGCTTCTTCTCCTTGAGCTCCACCTCGGTGGCGGCGCCGACCTTGATCACGCACACGCCGCCGGCCAGCTTCGCGAGGCGCTCCTGGAGCTTCTCGCGGTCCCAGTCGGAGTCGGTGGACTCGATCTCGGCCTTGATCTGGTTGACCCGGCCCTCGACGTCCTTCGGGTCGCCGGCGCCGTCGACGATCGTGGTGTCGTCCTTGGTGATGACGACGCGACGGGCCTGGCCGAGCACCTCGAGACCGACCTGGTCGAGCTTGAGGCCGACCTCGGGGGCGATGACCTGGCCACCGGTGAGGGTGGCGATGTCCTGCATCATCGACTTGCGACGGTCACCGAACGCCGGGCTCTTCACCGCGACGGCGTTGAACGTGCCGCGGATCTTGTTGACGACCAGGGTCGAGAGCGCCTCGCCCTCGACGTCCTCGGCGAGGATGAACAGCGGCTTGCCGGTCGCGATGACCTTCTCCAGCAGCGGGAGCAGGTCGGACGACGGCCGAGATCTTGCCCTGGTGCAGCAGGATGTACGGGTCGTCGAGGACGGCCTCCATCCGCTCGGGGTCGGTCACGAAGTACTGCGACAGGTAGCCCTTGTCGAACTGCATGCCCTCGGTGAACTCGAGCTCGGTGCCCATGGTGTTGGACTCCTCGACCGTGATCACGCCGTCCTTGCCGACCTTGTCGAAGGCCTGCGAGAGCAGGTCGCCGATCAGGCTGTCGCGGCTCGAGATCGTGGCGACCGACGCCATGTCCTCGACGGACTCGACCTCGCGGGCGGCCTCCTTGAGCGCGTCGCCGACGGCCTCGGCCGCGGCGTCCATGCCCCGCTTGAGACCCATCGGGTTGGCGCCGGCGGCAACCGCGCGCAGGCCCTCGTGGACCATCGCCTGGGCGAGCACGGTGGCGGTGGTGGTGCCGTCACCGGCGACGTCGTTGGTCTTGGTGGCGACTTCCTTGGTCAGCTGCGCACCGAGGTTCTCGAAGGGGTCGTCGAGCTCGATCTCACGGGCGACGGTCACGCCGTCGTTCGTGATGGTCGGCGCGCCCCACTTCTTGTCGAGGACGACGTAGCGGCCCTTGGGGCCGAGCGTCACCTTGACGGCGTTGGCGAGCTTGTCGACGCCGCGCTCGAGGCTGCGGCGGGCGTTCTCGTCGAACTCCAGGATCTTGGGCATTGCTCTCCTCTGAACGAGTTCGGGTCGTGTGCCTGAGCACGCGCATCAGCGCGGCGTCAGGCACACGACCCGGTGAAATCAGGAAACGACCGCGAGGACGTCGCGCGCGCGAGAGGATGAGGTACTCCTCGCCGGCGTACTTGACCTCGGTGCCGCCGTACTTGCTGTAGATGACCTTGTCGCCGACGTTCACGTCGAGCGGGACGCGGTTGCCGTTGTCGTCGATGCGACCCGGACCGATGGCGCAGGACCTCGCCCTCCTGGGGCTTCTCCTTGGCGGTGTCCGGGATGACCAGGCCGGAGGCCGTGGTCTGCTCGGCGTCGAGCGGCTTGACGACGATGCGGTCCTCGAGGGGCTTGATGTTGACCGACACGATGTCGACCTCCACTTTCTGGCACTTCGATGATTGGGTTGTTGCACGTCTGGTGCCTGCGGTTCCGGTACGCCGTCGCGGGGATCGCACCGGTGTCGCAGGCGCTGGCACACTCACGGGGAGAGTGCCAGCTCCGAAACTAGCACTCTCCCCAACGGAGTGCCAGCGAGGGGTCCTGCCTGACAGGATCGGGCGGTGGACCTCGACGCGTTCCGGTGGCTGCTCACCGACGACGGGCAGCGGCTGCTCGCCGCGGCGGTCGCGGCGCTGGGGACGACTCGCTGCGCCACGCTGACCCGGCTGCGACGTACCGCCGAGCCCGACCACGTCGCGGCGGCGCTGACCCAGGCGACGCTGCGGGTCAAGGCGCGCGACAAGTTCGGCGCGGACGCCGACCGGATGTACTTCACGCCCGACGGGCTGGAGCAGGCGACCCGGCAGCGGGTCGCCGAGCACCGCGCGGCCCGGCTGGTGGCGGCCTCGGCCGCCACCCTGATCGACCTCGGCTGCGGGATCGGCGGCGACCTGCTGGCCGCCTCCCGGGCCGGGCTCACCTGCGCCGGCGTCGACCTCGACCCGGTCCGGGTCGCGGTCGCCGAGGCGAACCTGGCCGCGCTCGGGCTCCCCGGTGCGGTCCAGGTGGCCGACGCGACGACGCTCGACACCGACGCCGTTCGACGTGGCGTTCGCCGACCCGGCCCGCCGTACGGCGCGGGGCCGGACGTTCGACGTGGACAACTGGACCCCGCCGTGGTCGTTCGTCGAGGGCCTGCTCACCCGGGACTCCTGCGTGAAGGTCGCCCCGGGCATCCCCCACGACCTGGTCCCGCACGACGTCGAGGCCGAGTGGGTCAGCGACCACGGCGAGGTGAAGGAGGCCGCGCTGTGGTCCGGCCGGCTGGCCACGACCAAGCGCCGCGCGACCGTGATCGGCGACGGCGGGCTGGCGACGCTGACCGACGAGGACGACCCGGGCGCCCCGGTGCGGCCGGTCGGCGAGTTCCTCTACGAGCCGGACGGCGCGGTGATCCGCGCCGGGCTGGTCACCGCGGTCGCCGCCGGCGTCGGCGGCGGCCTGGTCGACGAGCACATCGCCTACGTGACCGCGGACGACTCGTTCCGGACGCCGTTCGCGCGCGGCTACCGGGTGCTCGAGGAGCTGCCGTACCGGGAGAAGCAGCTGCGCGCCGCGCTCCGCGAGCGCGGCGTCGGGCGTGCTGACGATCAAGAAGCGCGGGGTCGACATCGTTCCCGAGCAGCTGCGCAAGCGGCTCGACCTGCATGGCGAGCAGGAGGCCACGCTGGTGCTGACCCGGGTGGCCGGCGCCGGCGTCGCGCTCCTCGTGGCTCCGTTCTGACCTTTCACCCGCTCTGGGGGAGCCTGCCCGACCGTCGGCAGCGGGACGATGCCGGTAACCGACCGGAAGGAACGGACATGCGCTCGATCGCGTCAATCACGGCCATCGTCGTCGGCATCGTCATGGCGATCGCCGGGGTCGTCACCTGGGTGGTTGTCTCCACCACGCTCGAGGATCAGAAGATCACGGTGTCCGACGACGCCAACTGTGCGGCCGGTGACAACGTCAACGGCCCGATCTCGGCGTTCTGCCAGGCCGACATCATCGACCACCACACCATGGACATCACCGGCGGCAAGACGTACGCCGAGCTCGAGCAGGACGACCCGAACCGCGAGACCGCGATGACCTCGTCGTTCCTCCAGGCGTCGCTGTTCACCTCGGTGGTCGCCTTCGGAGTCGCCCTGATGGCCATCGCCATCGGCATCGTGCTCACCCTCATCGGATTCGCGTTGCGCACGCCGGCTCGCGCACCCGCTCCTACGACATAGCCGCCTTCTCGGCGCCGATGGTGGTGTCGTCGCCGTGCCCGGTGTGCACGACGGTGTCGTCGGGCAGGGCGAACAGCTTCGCCCGGATCGAGTCCACGATCAGGTCGGCGTCGGAGAAGGACCGGCCGGTCGCGCCCGGGCCACCCTGGAAGAGGGTGTCGCCGGTGAAGACGCAGCCCAGGTCGGGCGCGTAGAGGCAGACCGCGCCCGGCGCGTGGCCGGGCGTGTGCAGGACCTGCAGCGTCGTACCGCCGACCTCGATGCTCATCCCGTCGGCGAGGTCGAGGTCCCAGAGGTACTTCTGGTGGGTGAGCTCCCACAGCGGCTTGTCGGCCGGGTGCAGCATGATCGGCGCGACCACCTCCTCGCGCAGCGCCGGCGCCACCCGGACGTGGTCGTCGTGCGCGTGGGTGCAGACGATCGCCTTGACCTTGCGGTCCCCGACGACGGCCAGGATGTCGGCGACGTCGTGCGGGCGCGTCGATCACCACGCACTCGGTGTCGTCGCCGACCACCCAGATGTTGTTGTCGACGTCGAACGTCTCGCCGTCGAGGCTGAACGTGCCGCTCGAGTGACGGCGTGGTCGACGCGAGCCGTCATCAGAGATCACCACCGAGCGGAGCACGTCGCCGTGGTGCATCTTCTCGAAGGCGGCCTCGATGTCGCCGATGCCGATCTCCTCGGTGACGAAGGCGTCCAGGTCGAGCCGGCCCTGCTGGTAGAGGTCGACGAGCATCGGGAAGTCGCGGGTCGGCAGGCAGTCGCCGTACCAGCTGGACTTCAGCGAGCCGCCGCGACCGAACACGTCGATCAGCGGGATGTCCGGGATCTTCATGTCCGGGGTCGGCACGCCGACCAGGACGACGGTGCCGGCCAGGTCGCGGGCGTAGAACGCCTGCTTCCAGGTCTCCGGGCGGCCGACCGCCTCGATCACCACGTCCGCGCCGTTGCCGCCGGTCAGCTCCTGGATCGCCGCGACCGGGTCGGTGCGCCGACGAGTCGACCGTGTGGGTCGCGCCCATCTCCTTGGCCTTCGCCAGCTTCTTGGCGTCGATGTCGACCGCGATGATCGGGCTCGCGCCGGCCAGCGCCGAGCCGGCGATCGCGGCGACGCCGACGCCGCCGCAGCCGATGACCGCGACCGACTTGCCGCGGGTCACCGCGCCGGTGTTGATCGCGGCGCCGATGCCGGCCATCACGCCGCAGCCGAGCAGGCCGACGGCGGCCGGTCGCGCGGACGGGTCGACCTTGGTGCACTGGCCGGCCGCGACCAGGGTCTTCTCGGCGAACGCGCCGATCCCGAGCGCCGGGGACAGCTCGGTGCCGTCCTCCAGCGTCATCTTCTGGGTGGCGTTGTGGGT
Source organism: uncultured Actinomycetota bacterium (assembly GCA_963716655.1). Lineage (GTDB taxonomy): Bacteria > Actinomycetota > Actinomycetes > Propionibacteriales > Nocardioidaceae > Nocardioides. The sequence goes on from CAVQTV010000006.1 coordinate 17,727, forward strand.
GGCGAAGCAGTACTGCGGCTCACCGCGGTTGCAGGCCCGGCAGTCGCCGCACACCGCGCGCCAGTTGAGGATCACGAAGTCGCCCGGCGCCACGGTCGTGACGTCCGGGCCGACCGCCTCGACGACGCCCGCGGCCTCGTGGCCGAGCAGGAACGGGAAGTCGTCGTTGATCCCGCCCTCGCGGTAGTGCAGGTCGGTGTGGCAGACCCCGCAGGCCTGCACCTTCACCAGCGCCTCGCCCGGACCTGGGTCCGGCACGTTGATGGTGACCAGCTCGACCGGCTGACCCTTGCCACGGGCGACGACGCCCTTCACCTGATGCATGGCGCAAGCCAACCGCATCGGGTCCTCATGCGTCGACCCTTCGTGAGGACACTCGGACTGGCTCTCGTCGCGCTGCTGCTCGCGGGCTGCACGGACCGTGCCACATCCGAGGCCGAGCCGACGCCGACGCCGACGCCGACGCCGACGCCGACGCCAGCGCTGGCGACCACCAGCCCCACCACGCTGCGTGACCTGCCCCGCGGACCGTCGCCGCGGATCGGCTACGTCGACCACCAGGCGTGGGTCGCACCGGACGGGCAGCGGACTCCGCTGCCGCTGCGCTACGGGATCAGCACGATCGTGCCGTACGACGACGGGTTCCTCGTCGCCGACAATCGGTACTTCGAGGGCACCGTCGGGCTCTGGGTCGTCCGGGACGGGCAGGCCCGCGAGCTCCCCGGCTGCTCGACGGCCTCGCCCCGGCTCTCCGACGGCTGGGTCTGGTGGCTGACGTCCGGGTGCCCTGAGTCGCTCGATACCCGACGCACCCGGATCTACCGGGCGCGGCCCGACGGCAGCTGCCTCCGGGTTCGCATGCTGCCTCGGCACTTCGACGGCAACGCCCTGTTCGAGGTGGCTCGGGTCCTCCAACGGCTCGCGCCGGTGCCCGTCCGCACCCGTGAGGACGATCGGCACCGACTCGTGGTCGTAAACCGGCGCGGGTGGACGGCGATCGTGCGGATCGACGCCGACGGCGGTCGCGAGCTCGCCACGCAACCGGTCCGCTTCGACGCAGGCCGTCCTCAGTACGTGCTCGGGCCGGGGCGCTGACCGGAGAATGCAACCTTCCTCCCGGGAGTCGCGTCCTGGATGTGTGCGAACGATCGAGGAGACTGGAGCGGCGATGACCGACCGCGACGCCGACTTCACGGCGTACCTCCAGGCCCGCCAGGGCGCGCTGCTGCGCACCGCGTACCTGCTCACCGGCGACCAGCACCAGGCCGAGGACCTCGTCCAGACCGCGCTCGCCAAGCTCTACCTGGCCTGGGACCGGGTCCGCGACCGCGAGTCCGTCGACGCCTACGTACGCCGGATCCTGGTCAACGAGCACAACTCGCTGTGGCGCCGCGCCTGGAAACGCAACGAACGCCCCACCGAGGTCCTCCCCGAAGCACCCGTCCTCGACGAGTACGACGACGGCACCAGCACCGCCCTGTGGGCAGCCGTCCAGACGCTGCCCCGCAAGGCCCGCGCCGTGCTGGTGCTGCGCTACTACGAACAGCTCACCGAGGCCGAGACCGCCGAAGTACTCGGCATCTCGGTCGGGACCGTGAAGTCCCAGACCAGCAGAGCGCTCGCCGCCCTGCGCGAACACACCCCAGACGAGCTGCGCCCGAGCCGCCGGGAGGAGGAGCGATGACCGACGAGACCCGACTCAGCCACGAGCTCACCCGCCGAGCGGAGCACGTCCAGGGGCTACCGCTGTCCCTCGACGACGTGCGCGGCCGCGCACACTCGATCCGACGCCGCCGGCGGGCCGCCGTCAGGTGCAGTCGCCGCGGCCGTCGTCCTGGTCGCGATCGCGCCGTTCGCGCTGACGGGCGGCACGGACAGCTCGGCACCCGACCCGGCTCCCACGCCGCCGGGCGCCCCCGGCGCCTCCGTGCTGCACGACGGCGTCCTGACCCTGCCCGACGGCGGGACGGTCGACCTGGACGTCGACAACGCCGACGTCTCCCAGCTCGGCGTGCTGTCCGACGGGCGGATCGTGCTCGCGATGATGGAGCCGTACGGCGTGCGGGTCTACGCCCCCGACGGCACGCTCCAGCAGGAGCACGACGTCGCGTCGAACGCGATCACGATGAGCGCGGACGACGACGCCGTGGCGTGGCTGGAGGGCGAAGGGAGCGTCCAGGTCCTGGCGAGCGGCGCGGCCGAGCCGGTCGAGCTCGGCACCGTCGAGGTCGACCCGCTCACCGGCGCGATGATCGACGCGGTCGTCGACGCCGGGCACGTGCTGGTCGGCAACGGCAACACCACGACCACCGAGGTCACCGCCGACGGCGTCAGCGAGCTGACGACCAGCGAGCCGCTGCGGGTCACCGACGTGAGCCCGGACGGCGACCTGTGGGCTGTGCAGTACGCCGACGACGCCGACCCGCAGTTCGGGTGCGTGGGGCTCTACGACCCCGACGCCGCGGAGATGGTGGCGCGGAGCTGCGAGACCGCCGGTCTCCGCTTCGCGCCCGACGGCGAGCACCTGCTCGGCATGCGCGAGGACAACAACATGTCCAGCGACGCGACGATCCTCGACCTCGACCTGCGGCAGGTCGGTGGCTGCGTGTCCGAGGGCCAGGGCGACGTGATCCACCGGTCGGCCTGGGCCGACTCGGACCACGTGCTCGTCGCCGAGACGAACTGGGAGACGAGCAAGTGGGCGCTGACCGAGGTCGACCTGGCCTGGGCGGACCGCGAGGTCCTGGACGGTCCGGCACAGGGCCGCAACCCCGAGATCGTCGCGGAGTACCTCCTTTCGGAGTAGACGAAAGTCGGAGGCGACCGGACACCCGACGTCGGTAGAGTCGTCGGACCGTGTTCGCAGCCCTCGGTCGTCTCACGTCCCGTCGTCCCTGGTTCGTCATCGCCGCATGGGTGGTGATCGCGATCGCCGTCGTCTCGCTGGCGCCGAGCCTCGAGACCACCCAGGAGGAGTCGGAGTTCCTGCCCGACCACTACGAGTCGGTCCAGGCCGCTCAAGATCCAGGAGGAGAAGTTCCCCGGCGCCACGACCCCGGCGGCGCTGGTCGTCTTCGAGCGCGAGGACGGCGAGCCGCTCACCGAAGAGGACCAGGCCGAGATCAGCCGGATCGCCGAGGAGCTCGGCCCGGAGCTCGGCGACGAGACCTTCGTCCAGCAGGTCGTGACCGTCGGCCCCGACGGTGCGCCGAACGTCTCCGAGGACGGGCAGGTGCAGATCGGCATCGTCGGCCTCGCCGAGGGCTCGACCGGCTACGACCCGCAGGCGTTCGAGGACGCCGAGGCGATGCGCGACGACCTCGCCGACCTCACCGAGGGCACCGACCTGACCGCGCAGACGACCGGCTCCGTCGCCGCAGGGCCTCGACTCCCAGGAGTCCGGCGAGCGGGCGCTCGCCATCGTCGGCATCGCGACCGTCGTGCTGATCGTGATGCTGCTCGCGATCATCTTCCGCAGCGTGATCATCTGCCTGATGCCGATCGTCGTGGTGACGATCGTGTCGCTCGTCGCCAACGGCCTGATCGGCTGGGCCAACGAGATCTTCGACCTCAAGGCCGACTCCTCGATCGAGACGATCCTGGTCGTCGTCCTCTACGGCATCGGCACCGACTACATCCTGTTCTTCCTGTTCCGCTACCGCGAGCGGCTGCGCCAGGGCGAGGACACCAAGGCCTCGGTCGTGCACGCGCTGGAGCGCGCCGGTGAGGCGATCGCGTCGGCCGGAGGCGCCGTCATCGTCGCGTTCCTCGCCCTGCTGCTGTCGCTCGCTCGGCATCTTCCAGGCGATCGGCCCGGCGCTGGCGATCGCGGTCGCGCGTCACGCTGCTCGCCGCGCTCACCCTGGTCCCGGCGATCGTGACCGTGCTCGGCCGGGCGCTGTTCTGGCCGTCGAAGAAGTGGCGCGAGGAGCCCAAGGCCGCACCGCTTCGGCAAGATCGGCGACTCGCTCGGCCGGCGCCCGGGCCGCTACGCCGCCGCGTCCGGCCTGGTGCCTGGCCGTCCTCGCGGTCTTCGCCTTCAGCTTCAACCCGTCCTTCGACTTCAACTCCAGCCTGCCCGACGACGTCGAGTCGACCGAGGCCCTGGAGACCTTCCAGGACCACTTCGCCGCCGGTGCGAGCGAGCCGATCCCGGTGATGGTGCAGTCCGAGGACGGCACCCTCGACCAGGCCGAGCTGGACGCCGTTCGGCGCCGAGCTCGCGCGAGGCCGACGGCGTCGCGCAGGTCTACCCGGCCACCATCTCGGAGGACGGCTCGACCGCCCAGGTCATGCGTCGTGCTCGACAGCGACCCGGTCTCCGACCAGGCGCTGAACGACGTCAAGGGACCGATCCGGGACGCCGCCCACGACGGCGGCACCCGAGGGCACCGAGGCGTTCGTCGGCGGCACGCCGGGCATCTTCGCCGACCTCCAGGCGGCGATGAACCGCGACTACAAGGTCGTCTTCCCGGTCGCCGCGCTGCTGATCATGCTGATCCTCGCGCTGCTGCTGCGCAGCCTGGTGGCGCCGCTCTACCTGATGGCCGTCGGTCGGCCTCGGCTTCGCCGCGACGCTCGGCGCGACCGTGATCGTCTTCCAGTACATCGGCGGCGACGAGCGGCCTGATCTTCATGCTGCCGATCTACATCTACCTGTTCGTGACGGCGCTCGGCACCGACTACAACATCTTGATGATCGCGCGGCTGCGGGAGGAGGCCCGCGAGGGCAAGGAGCCGCGCGACGGCGGCGGCCGAGGCCGTCAAGCACGCCGGGCCGACGATCGCCGCGGCCGGCGTGATCCTGGCCGGCACCTTCGCCTCGCTGATGCTCGAGCGGCAACAGCCTGCTGATGTCGATGGGCTTCGCGATCTCGTTCGGCATCTTCGATCGCGGCGTTCGTGATGGCGATGTTCTTCACGCCGGCGCTCACCGCGCTGATCGGGCACGCCGCCTGGTGGCCCGGCCACGGCGACGAGAAGCCGCCGAGCGAGCTGTCCGAGATCCCCTCAGACGAGCACGACGGTCACCGGTAGCGAGGAGTCGGCGGGCAGGTCGAGCGCGGACGGCGTACGCCCGCGGGCGACCATCTCGGCGCCGAGCGCGGCGACCATCGCGCCGTTGTCGGTGCACAGGCCCGGGCGCGGCACCCGCACCCGGATGCCCTTGGCCGCGGCGCGCTCCTCGGCCATCGCCCGGAGCCGGGAGTTCGCGGCGACGCCGCCGCCGATCAGGATGTCCTCGATGCCCTCGCTGAGACGGCGGCGTCGATCGCCTTGCGGGTGAGCACGTCGCAGACCGCCTCCTGGAAGCGACGCCGCGACGTCGGCGACCGGCACCGGCTCGCCGGACCGCTCGCGCGCCTCGACCCAGCGCGCGACGGCGGTCTTGAGGCCGGAGAACGAGAAGTCGAAGCGGTGCCGCTCCAGGTCGCGCGCGAGCGGTCAGCCCGCGCGGGAAGTCGACGTACACGCTGCTGCCCTCGCGGGCGACCCGGTCGATGTGCGGGCCGCCGGGGAACGGCAGCCCGAGCAGCCGGGCGACCTTGTCGAACGCCTCCCCCGCCGCGTCGTCGATGGTCGCGCCCATCGGCTCGACGCCGGTCGGTGACGTCCTCGACCCGCAGCAGGCTGGAGTGGCCGCCGCTGACCAGCATCGCCAGGCACGGCTCGGGCAGCGGCCCGTGCTCGAGCTGGTCGACGGCGACGTGCGCGGCGAGGTGGTTGACGCCGTAGATCGGCTTGCCGAGCCCGAGCGCCAGCGCCTTGGCGGCGGCGACGCCGACCATCAGCGCGCCGGCCAGGCCGGGGCCGCTGGTGACCGCGATCGCGTCGACGTCGTAGAGCCGGATGCCGGCGGTCTCGCAGGCCCGCTCGATGGTCGGCACCATCGCCTCGAGGTGCGCGCGGCTGGCGACCTCCGGGCACGACGCCGCCGAAGCGGGCGTGCTCGTCGACGCTGCTCGCGACCGCGTCGGCGAGCAGGGTGTGGCCGCGGACGATCCCGACACCGGTCTCGTCGCAGGACGTCTCGATGCCGAGGATCAGGGGTTCGCTGCTCACCTGCTCATTGTGCCGACCGGGCGTACGCCGCGGGCGTGACCCCCAGCAGCCGGCGGAAGTGCCGGGTCAGGTGCGCCTGGTCGTGGAAGCCCACGGCGACCGCGACGTCGGCCGCCCGCTCCCCCGCCAGCAGCAGCTCCGCGGGCCCGGTCGAGCCGGCGTCCGGTGAGGTAGCGGTGCGGCGGGATGCCGAACTCGCGCCCGAACGCCCGGACCAGGTGGGTCGGGTGCGCGCCGAGCGGCGCGGCCGCCTCGGCGAGCGAGACGCCCTCGACCACCCGGGCGTCGAGCAGGTCGCGGAGCCGGTGCGCCAGCGGCCGGTCCGGGCGTACGACGGCGGCCGGTGCCCGAGAGCCGGCGCCGGAGCCCGTCGGCGACCAGCGCCAGCCGCACGTCCGACTCGAAGGCGTCCCCCGGGTGGTCGAGCGCGTCGAGCAGCGCGCTGACCTGGCCCGCGGAGCGCCGGCTCGGTCCAGCCGGGGTGGTCGACGGCGGCGCCGATCCGGTCGAGCGCCGATCACGTCGGCGTCGAGGTAGACGACCCGCTTGCGGAAGCCGGTCGCCTCGACGGTCCGCCCGTCGTGCGGCGACGTGCGGCGGCAGCAGGGTGACCCGGTCACCGAGCGCGCCGTGCTCGTGCCGGTCCAGGTCGTAGCGGATGGTGCCGGTGTCGACCAGCAGCAGCGTCCAGGTGTCGTGCGTGTGCGCCGGGTAGGCGTGGTCCGGGAAGTACGCGTGCAGCACCTCGGCCACCCCGGCGACCGGAGGTCGCCAGGCACGGATCAGTCGGCCGCGGAGCCATGTCAGGAACGTACAAGACCCGCGGGCGCCCGGCCCCGGATCGTGGAGCGCATGGGCTTCGACACCAAGATCGCCGTGCTGGTCCGCGACGACCTCGCCACCTGGCAGCGGCTGAACGCGACCGCGTTCCTCGTCAGCGGCATCGCGCACGAGTGGCCACAGCTGGTCGGCAAGCCGTACGAGGACGCCGACGGCACGACGTACCTCGCGATGCTCGGCCAGCCGGTGCTGGTCTTCGAGGCCGACGCGGCGCTGCTCACCGAGGCGCACGCGCGGGCGCTGCGCCGCGACCTGATCGTCGGCGTGTTCACCACCGACCTGTTCCGCACCGGGAACGACGAGGACAACCGCGCCGCCGTGGCCGCCGTCGGGCGCGACGACCTCGACCTGGTCGCGCTCGCCGTGCACGGGCCGCGCAACGCCGTCGACAAGATCGTCAAGGGCGCCCGGATGCACCCCTGACTGGGCGGGTCCTCCGAACCGAGCGGGCGACCTCTCTGGCAAAACTGGACCCTCTGGGCCGTTGCAACCCCCAAAGGGTCCAGTTTCACCGGTGAACCGGTGAAACTGCCCGGCCCTAGCCGCAGGCCGGCCCGAGGCCGCGGCGCATCACGACCGCGGTGGCGCCGTCGCGGTAGTAGCGGCGGCGCCGGTCGACCTCGACGAAGTCGCGCGCGGCGTAGAACGCGATCGCGCCGGCGTTGTCCTCGCGCACCTCGAGCAGCAGCCGGTCGGCGCCGCCCTCCCGGGCCGCGGCGACGACGGCGTCGAGGAGCTCGGAGGCCAGGCCGGTACGACGGTGCGCCGGGTCGACCGCGATCCGCTGGAGCTCGGCGATGTCGGCGACGACGCTGGCGATCGCGTGGCCCGACCACGACGCCGTCGACCTCGGCGACCAGGTAGCTGATCGTCGGCAGGTTGCCGAGCGACGCCCTCGGCGACCAGGCCCTCGGACCAGGCGTCGGCGCCGAGGTTGTCCCGCTCGAGCGCGGCGACGGCCGGCACGTCGCCGGCGGCCGCCGGGCGGACGGTCACGAGACGCGCTTCGGGCGCGTGCGGCTGCTACGGCGTCCGGGCGCCGGAGGTAGAGCGGCTCGGGGTCGCGCAGCTCGGCGCGCTCCTCGGCCACCACCCGGGCCAGCCAGCCGGCGCTCGGCGCCGCGGGGCCGACCCGGTGCGGGAACGCGTCGGGGTAGAGCGCGCCGCCCTCGCCGACCACGGGCGCGTCGGTCGCGAGCACCGCCGGCTTGTCGACGAGCGGGCCGTCGAGGCGGACGCCCTGCGCGTCGTACCGCGCGAGGTAGACCTCCTTGCGGCGCGCGTCGGTCGCGACCACGAAGTCGCCGGACACCGCGCCGGTGTCGACCGCCTCGATCGCGAGCACGTCGAGCGAGCACACGCCGTACACCGGGATGTCGAGGACGAACGCCAGCGTGCGCGCGGTCACCAGCCCGACCCGCAGCCCGGTGAACGGACCGGGCCCGACGCCGGCCGCGATCGCGGTGAGGTCCTGGCGGACGATGCCCGCCGTCGGCCATCGCGCGGTCGATGAGCGGCGCCAGCTGCTCGGCGTGCTTCATCGGCCGCTCGGCCCGCAGCTCGACCACGACGTCGGCGCCGTCGTGGAGCGCGACGGTGACCAGCGGGGTGGCGGTGTCGAAGGCGAGCAGCACGGCGCTGAGGCTAACGCGTTGCCGAACTCTGGCCGTCCTGTGGATCTCGTGTGGCCCGGGTGTGGAACTGGGGCCCCTAGCGTTCTGGATGTCGGCAGCACCACTCGCCGGCACGAGATACCAGCCGGCCACGCGGAACGTGGGGATCCGCGGGCTCTGGGGGGAGCGCCATCGGCCGGTTCCGGAAGGCCCGCTCCGCGCGCTCGGCTTCACCGAGAAGGCGGACGGGCCTTCTCTCATTTCTGCGCCTGGCCGAGCTCGACGGCGACGTCGAGCTGGCCCGCGTGCCGCGCGTACTCCGCCAGCACGTGGAAGCAGATCCACTCCAGCGTCGGCGGGTCGGCGGCGAACCGGCCACCCGGCGACGCGGTCGCGTCGAGCGGGAAGTCGCGCAGGATCGCGCGGGTCCGCTCCCCGATCGCCCAGCAGCCGCTGCGACCAGCTCCTCGGCCGTGACGTCGTCGGCGACCAGCCAGCGGCCGTCCGGCTCGGTGTCCCACGGCTCGTCGACGGTCCAGTCGCCCCACGGCTCGTCGACCTCCTCGCCGAGGAAGCCCCACACGAACCAGCGCTGCTCCATGTGCAGCACGTGGCTGAGCAGCTCGATCGGCGTCCAGCCCGACGGCAGCCGCGTCGTACGCCGCTCGTCCTCGCGGCAGCGCCAGCACCGTCGTCGACGATGTCCTGCGCGCACCCAGTCCAGGTACGCCGCCCAGCGGGCCGCGCCCGCCGGCCCGTGCTTGCTCGGCTCGCCGTCGACCCGGGCCACCCGGTTGTCGTCGCTCATGCAGCCATCATCGCGCTGATCGGCTGCCCATCTGGGGATCGACACCTACTGTCGGCCCATGCGGACAACAGCCCTCGCCGCCGCCACGTGCGCGGCAGCCCTCCTCTTCTCGGGGTGCGGAGGCAACGACGACAACGACAACGAACCCACGACGGCCGCGGAGACCACGGCCGTCCCGGAGGAGAGCGTGAGCGAGAGCCCGACCGCCGAGGAGAGCGCGGCGCCGTTCGACGAGGCGGCGGCGGACGCGGTGATCCAGGCCTACTTCGCCGCCCAGCGGGCTGGCGACGCCGCCGCGATCTGCGCGCTGGAGGAGCCCGTCTTCCAGGGCTTCAAGTACGGCGAGCCGGCTGGTTCCCGAGGAGGTCGCGCGGCAACCGTCTCGACGGGCTCAGTCCTCGATCCGGTTGCCGTCGCTCGTCCCAGTGCTCGGCGACCTTCTTGCTCGGCTGCACCCGCGGCGGCTCGCCGGGCATCTTGGGGTAGTCCGGCGGGAAGTTCAGCTCGCCGCCGGGCAGCTCCTCCCAGAGCCGCGAGCAGCGGCTCGAGCGAGTGCGCGGTGTCGTCGATGCTCGCCCACGGGTCGCCGTCCTGCATCCGGTCGGGGACGGTGAAGAGGTTGTACTCCGCGCGGGTCGGTCACCCCGGCCAGCTCGTCCCAGGTCATCGGCGTCGAGACCGGGGCGCCGGGCAGCGGGCGCAGGGAGTACGCCGAGGCGATGGTGCGGTCGCGGTTGTTCTGGTTGAAGTCGACGAAGATCCGCTCGCCGCGCTCCTCCTTCCACCACTCGACGGTCACCCCGTCGTCGCGGCGGGCGAGCTCGCGGCCGAAGCCGATCGCGGCGTGCCGCAGGTCGGTGAACTCCCACTCCGGCTTGATCCGCACGAAGATGTGCACGCCCCGGTTGCCGGACGTCTTCGGGTAGCCGGTGATGCCGAGCTCCTCGAGCAGCTCCCGCGCCACCCCGGCCACGCGGACGGCGTCGCGGAACGACGTACCGGGCTGGGGGTCGAGGTCGATGCGCAGCTCGTCGGGGTGGTCGACGTCCGCACGGCGTACCGGCCAGGGGTGGAAGACCAGCGTGCCCATGTGCGCGCACCAGACCGGCACGGCGATCTCGGTCGGGCAGATCTCGTCGGCGGTGCGCCCGGAGGGGAAGGTGACCTGGACGGTCTCGAGGTAGTCGGGAGCGCCCTTGGGCACCCGCTTCTGGTAGAACGCGTCGGCGTCCTTGTCCTGCGGGCCGGTCGCCAGCCGCATCCCCTCGCGGACGCCGGACGTCCAGCGCTCCAGGGCGGTCGGCCGGTCGCGCAGCGCCCGCATCAGGCCGTCGTCGACGCTCGCGAAGTACTCCGCCACCATCAGCTTGGTGACCTCGGGCGTCCGGTCGGTCGCCTCGTAGATCACCCGGTCCGGACTGGAGACGCGGACGGCGCGGCCGCCCGCCTCGACCTCGGCGGCAGCTGGCTTGGGCATGCCCTCACGCTAGCCGGATCCGGGTCGTGTGCCTGAGAACGCGCCATGGCGCGTCCTCAGGCACACGACCGCCCTACCCCGGGAGGGGGTAGCTCAGAAGCGGAACCCGGAGACGAGCTTCCGCAGCTGACCGGACACGCCGGCCAGCTCCTCGGCGGCGGCCTGGGACTCACCTGCGGCGTCGGTCGCGGACTGCGCGGACTCGGCGACGTTGGTCATGTTGGCGGCGATCTGGCCGACGCCGTCGGCGGCCTCGGCGACGTTGCGCGCCATCTCGTTGGTGGTCGCGGTCTGCTCCTCGACCGCCGAGGCGATGGTCAGCTGGTAGTCGTTGATCGAGGTGATGATGGTCGCGATCTCGCCGATCGCCGTCGACCGCACCGCCGGTGTCGGCCTGGATGGCCTCGACCCGGCGGGCGATGTCCTCGGTGGCCCGCGCGGTCTCCTGCGCGAGCTCCTTGACCTCGTTGGCGACGACCGCGAAGCCCTTGCCGGCCTCGCCGGCACGAGCGGCCTCGATGGTCGCGTTCAGGGCCAGCAGGTTGGTCTGCTCGGCGATCGAGGTGATCACCTTGACCACGTCGCCGATCTCCTGGCTCGAGGCACCCAGCTTCGCGACCGACTCGTTCGTGGTCTCCACGATCGCCGACCGCCTGCGCGGCCACCTTCGCGGCGTCGTTGGCCGAGCCGGCGATCTCGCGGATCGACGCGCCCATCTCCTCCGAGCCGGCGGAGACCGTCTGCACGTTGCGCGACACCTCGTCGGCGGCGCCCGCGACGAGCGCGGCCTGCGCGGAGGACTCCGCGGCGGCCGTCCCGATGACGCCCGACACCTGCTCGACGTGCTCGCTCACCGTGCCGAGCAGCTCGGCGCTGGAGGCGATCTCGCCCATCACGCCACTCATCGACTCGAGGGCGATGTTCATCGACCGGGCCATGTCGCTGACCTCGTCGTTCTCCCGGATCTCGATGCGCTGGGTCAGGTCGCCCTCGGCCACCGCGACGAGCACCTTCTCGGCCTTGACCAGGGGTCGGGTGATGCTGCGCGTCGTCCGCCAGCCGACCACGAACGCGATCAGCGCGGCGACCAGGCCGAGGATCGACATGAAGAGCACGAACCGGTCGGCGATCCCGCGGGCCGATGCCGTGACGTCCTGGTTCATCGACTCCTCGAGGTCGATCAGGACGTTGATCACCCGGAGCCACTCGACGAACGCCGGCTTGGCCGTCGTTCAGGACGTCGGTCGCAGCGAAGTTGTTGCCCGCTCGCTTGAGCTCGATCACCTGGTCGATCAGCGGCAGGGTCTGCTCCTGCACGGCCTTGATGTCGGCGAGCGCCTTCTTCTCGGCGTCGGAGACAGGACCCTCGGCGAAGATCTCGTCCATCGGGCCCTCGGACGCGGCGTAGGCGGCCGCGAGGTCGTCGATGTGCTTGGCCTCGGCCTCGATCTCGGCCTTGTCGAACGCCATGGCCACGTCTCGGAGCGCGATCGCCCGGTCGTGCACGCTGCCGCGGAAGTTGATGGCGTGGCGCTGCTTGACGGCGTTCTCGTCGTTGATGGTGCTCAGGTCACTGTTGATGCTGCCGACCTGTACGACGCCCGCCGACGATCACGGCCGCCATGGTCAGCACGACGAGCATGAAGCCGACGCCGATGCGGCGGCCGATGGTCAGCCTCTTCACGGTTCCTACCCCGATCTACGTGGCCCACCCCACACCGGGGTCAGCGTGGGCAATGCAATCGGCTGGTTGCGCACCTACCTGAGACCAAATGTGAGCCTTGGCCGCGGTAACTAGGATTCGGGCATGGCCCACAACGTCGAGAAGACGGACGAGGAGTGGCGCGAGCTGCTCTCACCCGAGGAGTACGCCGTGCTGCGCCAGGCAGGCACCGAGCGCGCGTTCACCGGCGAGTACACCGACACCGAGACCACCGGTGTCTACCGCTGCAAGGCCTGCCAGGCCACGCTCTTCGAGTCGGACACGAAGTTCCACTCCGGCTGCGGCTGGCCGTCGTTCTACCAGCCGATCAGCGACACCGTCGAGTACATCGAGGACACCTCGCACGGGATGAAGCGGGTCGAGGTCCGCTGCGCGAACTGCGGCTCGCACCTCGGGCACGTGTTCCCCGACGGCTACGGCACGCCGACCGGTGACCGCTACTGCATCAACTCGATCAGCATCACCCTGGAGCCCAAGCAGGCCTAGGGCCGTGCCCTACGGTCAGCCCTCGTCGACCAGCATCGAGGTGACCACCACGACGCCGGCGCCGTAGGTGTCGTCGGCCCACGCCTGCAGGCTGCCGTCGTCGTACACGACGTCGACGAGCGCGTTGCCGCGGTCGGCGTAGTAGCTCTGCGCTCCGGGCAGCTCACCGAGCTCCTCGGCGATCTCCTCGAGCTCGGCCTGGGTGTGCTCGGTCTCCGGCGTCGGGCGCTCCGTCTCCGGCGCCATCATCGCGTCGTACAGCGCGGCCGGGATGGCGTCGGCGTAGGTGAACGTCGTGCCGTCCCAGGTGCCCGACACGGAGTACTGCCCCCAGCGGACGCCCTGCTCGGACTCGAAGGTGCCCTGGTGGTCCGCCCAGCTCCAGCCGTCGATCGACGGCCCGCTGCACTGCGGCGGGTAGGACTCGGCGACCGGCCCGAGGCACAGCTCCGGCGACCCGGTGTCCATGACCGTGACGAGGTTGAGGGTGCGCACGGTGCCCGGGGCCGCGGGGATCGCGGTCGGCATCCCGTCCGAGCTGCCGGCCGGGGTCGGTCGCGGTGGTGTCGTCGCCGCTGCTGCACGCCCCGAGCATCGGCACGGCGAGCAGCAGGATCCCTGCCGCGAGCGTGGCCCTCATGCCGGCACCAGTGCCGAGGACACGCGGACGATGCCGGCGCCGAACTCGTGGTCGACCCAGGCCTGGATGGAGCCGTCGTCGTACGTGACGGTCACGTCGACCCGGTCCTGGCCGCGGCCACTGCCGCTGAATCCCGGCAGGTCGCTCATCGCCATCTGGATCTCCTCCAACTCCTTGTCCGTGTGCTGCGCCTGGGACACACACAGCCCGCCGCCCCAGGTCTCGCGCAGCACGGCCTCAGCCTCAGCCGGGTCGCCGGTGACCCGCACGTTGATGACCCACAGGGAGACATCCTCCTCGCCGGCGAGGGCGTCCTGGTCCATCTCCTCCGGGCTGCGATCGTCCCGCGACGTGTCGACGTACGAGTCGGCGTAGTCCGGCAAGCCGGTTCGCCCGGGCGAAGGTGCGATCCATGTCGGGCATGGAGGTCAGGCTCGGGATCCACGGCCCAGCCGCCGTCCGGCTCCGGGCACGGCGTGGAGAAGTCGGGGCGGTCGTCGGTGTACTCGCCGTCCCAGTCGGCGCCGGGCACCACGTCGCTCGGCGTCGAGCGTGGTGCCGTCGAAGTCGCCGGTCACCACGAACTCGCCCCAGCGGACGCCGTTCGACTCCTCGAAGTCGCCGTCGTGCTCCGACCAGTCCCAGCCGACGAGCGGCGGACCGCCGCACTGCGGCGGGTACGACTCGGCGACCGCCGCCGAGGCACAGCTCGGCGCCGTCGCCGTCGTCGAGGACGGTCACCGGCCAGTTCGTCGTGACCGGACCGTCGGCGGGAGGTACGGCGGTCGGGCGCTCCGCTGGTCGGCGCGTCGACCTGGGTCCGGGGCGCCGCCAGTCTCCTCACCGCAGCCCAGCGACCAGCAGGACGGCCGCCAGCGCCAGCACGATCTTCATGCCGGTACGACGCGGCGCCGGGCCGCCCGGTTCCGGAGCTACGGCAGCCGGTCGACGAGCTCGGCGATGCCGACCAGGGCGCCGGTGTAGAACGGCACCTCCTCGCGGACGTGCCGGCGCGCCTCGGAGCCGCGCAGGTGCCGCATCAGGTCGACGATCCGGTGCAGCTCGTCGGCCTCGAACGCGAGGATCCACTCGTAGTCGCCGAGCGAGAAGCTGGCCACGGTGTTGGCGCGCACGTCCGGGTAGTCGCGGGCCATCTTGCCGTGGTCGGCGAGCATCCGTGCGGCGCTCGGAGTCCTCGAGGAGGTACCACTCGTAGGACCGCACGAACGGGTAGACGCGAGACGTGCTGCTTCGGCTCCTCGTCGTTGAGGAACGCCGGCACGTGGCTCTTGTTGAACTCCGCCGGCCGGTGCAGCGCGAGCTGCGACCAGACCGGCTCGAGGCGCCGGCCGAACGCGGTACGGCGGAACCGGTGGTAGGCGGCCTGGAGCTCCTCGGACGTGGCGGCGTGCCACCAGACCATCAGGTCGGCGTCGGCGCGCAGCCCGGCGACGTCGTACACACCGCGGACGACGACGTCGGCCTCGGCGAGCTCGGCGAACAGCTTCTCGACCTCGGCGCCCTCGCTGGCCCGGTCGCGCGTCGCCGAGGGTGTCGGCGAGCCGGAACACCGACCACATCGTGTAGCGGATGCCTTCGTTGATCTCGCGTGCCTTCTGCGCCTTGCGAGCTCATGACGCTCATTCTCCCCCGCGCGTCAGTCGCGGCCGTACCCGGCCTCCCGCGCCGTGATGATCGCCTCGGCGCGGCCGGCGGCGTGCAGCTTGGCGTAGATCGCCGAGACCGCGTTGCGCACGGTCTTGCCGGAGATGAAGAGCTCGGCGGCGATCGCGTCGTTCGACCGGCCGGCGGCGAGCAGGCCCAGCACCTCGCGCTCGCGGTCGGTGAGGTCGGGGAACGGCTCCGGCTCCTCGGTCTTGAGCGCCGCTCCGGAGAAGTACGTCGCGACCTTCGCGGCCAGCGTCGCGCCGAACACCATGCCGCCGGTCGACGGCCGCGCGGATCGCGTTCTGCACCTCGTCGGCGCCCGAGCCCTTGAGCAGGTAGCCGGACGCGCCCGCGCGCATCGCGGCGAGCACGGTCTCGTCGTCCTCGTTCATGGTGAGCATCACGACCCGGACGTCGGGCTGGCGGCCGGTGATCATCCGGGTCGCCTCGATCCCGTCGAGGCGCGGCATCTGGATGTCCATGACGACCACGTCGGGCGCGGTCTCGGACGACGACGTGGATCGCGTCGCGGCCGTCCTCGGCGGTGCCGACCACCTCGATGCCGTCGAGGGCGCCGAGGAGCGAGGCGAGCCCCTCCCGGACGATCTGGTGGTCGTCGACCACGACGACCCGGATGTCGGGCTGGGCGTCGTTCACGTGCTCCTCCTCAGGGGCAGCCGGGCGCG
Source organism: uncultured Actinomycetota bacterium (assembly GCA_963716655.1). Taxonomy (GTDB): domain Bacteria; phylum Actinomycetota; class Actinomycetes; order Propionibacteriales; family Nocardioidaceae; genus Nocardioides. The sequence goes on from CAVQTV010000006.1 coordinate 33,731, forward strand.
GACGACGGTGCCGCCCGCCGCGGGACAGATGACCTCGCTGGTGCCGCCGAGCTCGGCGGCGCGCTCGCGCAGGCTGACCAGGCCGATGCCGACCTGCACGTCGGCGGGCACGCCGACACCGTCGTCGGTGACCTCGACGACGAGCACGCCGTCGACGACGCAGAGGCGGACCGGCAGGCCGTGGCGCGCGCGTGCCGGGCGACGTTCGTCATCGCCTCGGCGGCGATCCGGAACGCCGCGACCTCGACGGCCGCGGGCAGCGCCCCGAGGTCGTCGCCGTGCACCGTCGTGGGCGGGTCGAGCCGGTCGGCCTGCTGGCGCAGCGCGCCGACCAGGCCGAGGTCGTCGAGCGCGGGCGGGCGCAGGTCGTGCACCAGGCGTCGTACGTCGGCCACGACGTCCTGGACGAGGTGGCTGGTGGACACCAGCTGGGTCTTGGCGCCGTCCGGGTCCTTGTCGACCATCAACCGGGCCGACTCGAGCTGGAACACGACGCCGCTGAGCGCCGGCCCGAGGCCGTCGTGCAGGTCGCGGCGGATCCGGCGGCGCTCCTCCTCGCGGGCGGTGACCAGCCGCTCCCGGCTGTCCTGGAGGTCCTCGGCGAGCCGGCTGGTGCGGGCCGCGGTCGCGGCCTGCCGGACCAGGTCGCCGAGCAGCTCCTCGTCGCGGCGCGACAGCCGGCTGCGCAGCCCGCGCGCGGGCAGCACCAGGCGGCCGACCTCGGCGTCGCGGTAGGGATCGGGAGGGTGCGGGTCTCGGCCGGGCGCTCGCCGTACGTCGCGACCAGCCGCTCGCCGCCGCTGCGCTCGACCTCGACGCTCACGTAGCCGACACCGAACGCGGAGGCGACCGCGCCGGCGACCGCGACGAGCTGCTCGCTGCCCTCGTCGGCGTTCTCGAGGGTGGAGGCCAGCCCGGCGACCGCGTCGTACGGGTCGGCGCGGTCGCCGAGCACCAGCCGCCGCACCCAGCGGGACAGCCGCTGCCGGAACGGACCGTAGAGCAGGACCGTCACGAGCAGCACGACGAGGACGACCTGCGCCTGCTCGAGGGAGTCGCGAGCAGGGCGTTCAGCCCGGCGACGACGAGGAGGTCGACGACGACCAGCGACGACGGCGAGCAGCGCGAGCACCAGGGTGCGGCCGAGCAGCTCCTCGATGGAGACGATGCTCGGGTTGACCACGGCCACCGTCATCGCGATCGGCACCAGGGTGAAGCACACGAAGAAGACCGGCGCCGTGAGCGCGCCGAGGTCGAGGACCACCGTCAGGAGCACGACGGTCGAGGTGACCAGCGCGCCCCAGAGCAGCCAGCGCATCTGGTCGCGCGCCGTGCCGCTCGAGCGCCGGTAGCGGTGCACGACGACCCCGATCGGCACCACGATGCCGACGATCGTCGCGGCCTGGAGGACGGCGATGAGGTTGTCCGCGATCGGTTCGAGCGCCCAGATCGTGGTCGGGTCCGTGTCGATGCCGGGTGGCAGCACGGGCGACCGGCTCGCGGTACGGCACGACCGTGTAGGCCAGCGCGGCCAGGGTCATCACGATCATGCAGACCCAGCTGGCGACGCCCCAGGCGCCGCGCAGGAACCGGCCCTCGGGGAACAGCAGCGGCAGCACCACGATGGTCGCCGGCAGCAGCGCGGTGAACCGGACCAGGAACCACACCGTGAACGTCATCCCCGGCAGTGCGTCCTCGGTGACCAGCCCGAGCCGGACGTAGGCCTCCGCGAGCCCGTCGAGGCTCCAGAAGAGGCCGACGCCCGCCGAGCGTCCAGCCGATCACCCGGTGACCGGGGTGCGCAGCACGATGCAGGGAGAGCAGGCCGAGCACCAGGCCGATCAGGCCGGTGCCGACGCCGTACCCGATCCCGTAGTCCTTGCCGAAGGACCACAGCTCCGGCTCGCCGTACGACGCGGTGACGAGCGCCAGGATGGCGATCAGGCAGGCGACGGTGACGGCGGGCAGCAGAGCAGCGACCGGCCAGGAGACCGGTCGCTGCTCGTGCTCGGACGCTGAATTCACCGGCACATCATGACCGGTAGGCGCGGTCTCCGAGGCAGAACCCCAGAGCGGTGACGAGCAGCCACAGCGGACCGGTCATGCCGGCCATGTACTGCAGCGGCGAGATGCCGAGCAGCAGGGTGATGCCGCCGAGGATCAGGCCGACCCGGCCGATCCAGCGCGGGACGCCGCCGGTGCGGCCGACGACGTACACGGCCAGGCCGGAGAGGCCGGCGAGCGCCCAGATCCACGGGATGGTGCCGATCCAGTGGTTGAAGAGCGCGGCGTTGGCCGGGTCGAGCGGCTCGCCCTCGGAGAGGCCGATGATGAACTCGGTGTCCAGGCCGCTGCCGAGCACGGTGACGATCGCGGTGCCGAGCAGGCCGGCGAACGCGATCAGCGGGGCGGTCGAGCTCGCCGCGCTGCGGGCCTGCAGCCGGCGGAACAGGCCGGCGGCGAAGACGACGAGCAGGACGGCGCCGACCATCGCGAACGTGTGGAAGGCGAGCATCGGCGCCGGTCTGGTCGGCGAGCTTGTCGGCGATCGCGGCGGTGTCGCCGGCGATGTCGGGGTCGTAGACCGCGTTGACCATGCCGGAGCGTGACGATGGTGCCGATGCCGGCGAGGCCGGCGCCGATCCCGGTCAGGGTCCAGGCGCGGGAGGTCGCGGGTCGGCGGCCGGCGCGCTGGGTGCGACCGGTCTGGTGCGGACTGTCCGAACGGACGGGGTTGCGGGTGGTGACGTGGGTGGTCATCGCGCGCTGCGCTTCCTGCTGAGGTCGATGTGGTTCGTCGATGACCAGAGGTTCGCGGGCCGGGTGTCCCGGCCGACAGGGACAACGGGGCAGACGCTCAGAGACCGACCAGGACTGTCGCCGGTGGCGCTGCCGACGCTCGCGGTAGTCCGCTGACGCGGACCTGCGTCGCCGGAGCGCCAGGGACTCCCGGCGACGTCCGGCCCGGTGGGCGGAGGCGATGACGGCCGGGATGCCGACGCCGTCGTACGCCGCTCCGCAGACGCGCCGAGGCCCGGGTACGCGCGGCGACCGGCGGCGCGGATCCGGGCGACCCGGTCGAGGTGGCCGACGGCGTACTGCGGCAGCCCGCCGCCCCAGCGCTGCACGTGGCTGTCGACCGGTGCGGCGCGGACGCCGAGCGGCGTCGCGCGAGGTCGGCCAGCGACCAGGCGACCAGCTCCTCGTCGGTCGCCTGCAGGGTGGTCTCCTCGCGGTGCCGGCCGAGCGAGGTGCGCAGCAGGAGCAGCCCGTCGCCGGCGGCGCGCGACCCAGTCCCACTTGGCGAACGAGAACGTCGCCGCCTTGATCCGGCGGCCGTCGACCGGCGGCACCAGGAAGCCGGAGGCGTCGAGGTCGCGAGCCAGGCCGTCGACGCGCGGAAGGCGAGCGTGACGACCGCCATCGACGCGTACTCGATCGCGGCCAGCTCGGCCGCGGCGACCGGCGCCAGCGAGCCGAGCAGCCGCGCGGTCGGCGCGGCCGGGGTCGCGAGCACGACGGCGTCGGCCTCGACCAGCTCGGCGTCGGTGGTCGGCCCGACGGTGAGCGCGATAGCCCGGTGGCGGTGCGCGCCAGCTCGCGCACGGTCGCGCCGGTGCCGCACCGGCAGCGACCGGCGGCCAGCGCCTCGGGCAGCCGGGCCATCCCGCCGGCGATGCCGGCGAAGACCGGGGCGTCGGTCGGACGGCGTCCGGCAGCGACCCGCCCTCGGCGAGGGTCACCAGCTGCGGGCACGGTCGCCCGCGCCGAGAGCAGCCGGGCGTGGCCGGCGTAGACGCCGCCGAGCAGCGGCTCGACCAGCCGGTCGGTGACCTCGGCGCCGAACCGCTCGTCGACCAGGTCGCCGACCGAGACGTCGCCGTCGACCGGCGCCGGCGGCGCGCCGGCACGCGCTCGGGCGAGTCCCTCGGGCGACAGCACGCCGGACGCCGCGAGCTGCGTCGAGGTCGAGCGGGACGCCCATCAGCGAGCGCGGCAGCGGGCGGAGCGCGCCGCGGGTCCAGATCCGCGACGACGCGACGCGTCGGGTGCTCGATCGGGAGCCCGAGCGCGCGAGCCAGCTCGACGCCCTCGGGGCGCCGGTTGAGCATCGCCTCGGCGCCGACGTCGACCGGACGCCGCCGACCTCGGCGCGGTGCAGCTTGCCGCCGACCCGGTCGGCGCGCCTCGAGCACCAGTACGTCGTGGCCGGCCGCGGCGAGGTCGCGCGCGGCGGTCAGACCGGCGATGCCGCCGCCGACCACCACGACCCGCTTGACCACGGGCCCACTCTGTCAGAGGCAAGACCCGGGTCGCGGCGACGGGTGCGGGCCGCCGCGACCCGGGAGTCGGGGTCAGCCGGCGCGCTCCACCAGCCGGCCGAAGCCGCTGCGGTGGAACACCAGCGGCGAGCGAGGTGTCGGCGTGCTCGACGGCGTGCAGCTCGAGCAGCACGATCGTGTGGTCGCCCGCCTCGACCTCGCGGTAGACGGTGCAGTCGAAGCGGGCCAGGCCCTCGTCGAGGGTGACCGCGCCGTCGCCGGTCGCGGTGACCGCGACGTCGTCGAAGCGGTGGTCGACCGGCCCGGCGAGCTGCCGGCAGACCTCGCCGTGGTGGTCGGCCAGGATCGTGACGCCGAGGTGCGCGGCCCGGCGCAGCGTCGGCCAGGTCTTCGACGTGTTGGCGATCGAGAACGACACCAGCGGCGGGCTCGAGGCTCACCGAGGTGAACGAGCTCGCCGCGAGACCGACCAGCTCGCCGTCGACCTCGGCGGCCACGGCGACCACCCCGCTCGGGAAGACGCCGAACGCCTCCCGGAGCCGCGCGGCGTCGAGGTCCTGGTTGGTCGTGAGGTCGGGGAGCGTCACGCGAGGGACTCCAGTTCTGTTGTCGAGGATGGCGCCGATGGCGGGCCGGGCGTGGTCGAGCCAGTCGGCGTACGCCGCCGGGTCGTCGTAGGCGGAGTCGAGGACGTACAGGCCGCGGGCCGGCACCAGGCCGCCGATCTCGGTGAGCACCGGGCGCAGGGTCAGCTCGGGCGCGAGCGCGTGGCCGGGTCCGGCGCCGAGCATCAGCGGGACGGCGACGCCGCGCAGGCCGTCGGTCGGCGAACCGGTCGAGGAACAGCTTGAGCAGCCCGGTGTACGTCGCCTTGTACGTCGGCGACGCGACCACGACCAGGTCGGCGGCACCGACCTCGGCCACCAGCTCGGCGACCGTCGGGTCCTTCCAGTCCAGCAGCCGGGCGCCGAGCTCGGCCAGGTCGACGACCAGGTCCGGCTCGCGGCCGGCCAGCTCGCGGGCGACGTACGTCGCGGCGGTCAGCGTGCGGCTCTGCGGCTTCGGGTTGCCGACCACGACGGCGACCCGGCTGTCGCGGCTCACGAGGCGGCCACCTTGGACGCGACCGGCACGGACGGGACGGTGCGACGGCTGCGGCCACCGGGTGCTCCCAGAGACCGCGGCGGGCGAGCTCGGGCAGCACGCCCTCGCCGAACCAGTAGGCCTCCTCCAGGTGCGGGTAGCCGGAGAGCACGAACTCGTCGATGCCGACGGCGTGGTACTCCTCGATCAGGTCGGCGATCTCGGCGTGGCTGCCGACCATCGCGGTGCCGGCGCCGCCGCGGACCAGGCCGACGCCGGCCCAGAGGTTCGGGTGGATGACTCGAGGCCGTCCTTGGAGCCCCGGTTGAGGTCGAGCATCCGCTTCTGGCCGACGGACTCGCTCGCGCGCGAGCCCGGCCTGGACCCGGGCGATCTCCTCGTCGGAGATGCTCGGCGAGCAGCCGGTCGGCCTCGGCCCACGCGGCCTCGGCGGTGTCGCGGGCGATGGTGTGCAGCCGGATGCCGAAGCGGAGCTCGCGGCCCTCGCTCGGCGGCCAGCCTGCGGATCCAGCTCGACCTTCTCGGCGACCGCGGCCGGCGGCTCGCCCCAGGTGAGGTAGACGTCGACGTGCTTCGCCGCGACCCCGACCGGCCGCCGGCGACGAGCCGCCGAAGTAGATCTCGGGCAGCGGGTCGGGGATCTGGGGGAGCACGGCGTCCTCGACGCGCAGGTGCTCGCCCTCGAAGGTCACGGACTCACCGGTCCACAGCGCGCGCACGATCGTGAGGAACTCGTCGCAGCGGGCGTAGCGGTCCGTCCTTGTCGAGGAAGTCGCCGAACATCCGCTGCTCGTGGCTCTCGCCGCCGGTGACGACGTTGAGCGCCAGCCGGCCGCCGGAGAGGTTCTGGAAGGTGCCGGCCATCTGCGCGGCGAGGAACGGCGAGGTCAGGCCGGGCCGGAACGCGACGAGGAACTTCAGCCGCTCGGAGACGCTGCTCAGCATCGCCGTCGTCACCCACGCGTCCTCGCACCAGGCGCCGGTCGGGGTCAGCGCGGCCTCGAAGCCGAGCTGCTCGGCGCTGCGCGCGATCTGGCCGAGGTACGGCACCGACGCGGGCCGCCCGGACGGGCCGACGTCGGCGCCGTGGCCGCCGCCGACGACGTGCCGGCCGTCGCCGCCGTTGGTGGGCAGGAACCAGTGGAACTTGAGCTCACTCATCGTCGTCTCCTAGAGCTGGCCGTGGTTGGGCGGCAGCGTCCCGTCGACGGCGTACCGCCCGAGGTGCTGGACCTTCCAGGCCGCGGGGTCGTGCAGGGTGTGGGTGCGTGCGTTGCGCCAGTGCCGGTCGAGGTTGAGCGACGCCAGCGCCGAGCGGGTGCCGGCGACCTCGAACATACGGCTGGCGACCTCCACCGAGGCACGTGCGCTGGACGCCCTGGCCGCGGCGACGGCCAGGCTCGCCTCCCCGGCGGTCTGCTCGGTCAGGTCGCGGTCGGCGTGCTCGACGGCCAGCCCGGCCTCGGCGAGCAGCGCCTCGGCGGCGCGCACCTCGAGCTCCATCTGGCCGAACGCCTGCACGACGAGCGGGTCGTCGGCGGCGCGCTCGACCCCGGCGTCGGGGTAGGGCCGGCTCCTGGTGGTCACGAACTCCGCGGCCTCGTCGAGCGCGGCCCGGGCGATGCCGGTGTCGATCGCGGCGTGCAGCAGCTGCGCGAACGCGCCGTACGTCTGCGGGCCCTCGAAGGTCAGGTGGTACGGCGTGATCCGCGACGGGTGCACCGCACACCCGCCGGAGCCGGACGGTGCCGCTGGCGGTGGTGCGCTGGCCGATGCCGTCCCAGTCGTCGACGACGGTGACGCCGTCGGCGCGGCGGTCGACCCAGGCGACGTGCAGCGGGCCGTCCTCGCCGAGGTGGGCGAGCACCGGGATCCAGTCGGCGAACAGGGCGCCGGTGCTGTAGCCCTTCTCGCCGTCGAGCAGCCAGCCGTCGTCGGCGTCGGGGCCGGTCGGCCGCAGCGTGGTCCGGTAGTCGCGGACGTGCTCGGTGCCGACCTCCGACTGGGCGTTGCCGAACCGCTTGCCGGCCAGCGCCTCGTCGAAGAAGAACGTCTGCTGGGCGCGGCTGCCGCGGTGGCGCAGCGCGTTGACGTAGACGAAGTGGCTGTGCGGGATCTGCGCGACGTTCGGGTCGCCGTACGCGAGCAGCCGGAACACCTCGGCGACGGTGCCGGCCGGCAGGTCCGCGCCGCCGTGCTCGGCGGGCACGGTGATCCCGAGCAGGCCCGAGGCCGACAGCGCGTCGAGCTGGGCGACCGGGAGGATCCGCTCCGCGTCGCGCTCGGCGGCGCCCACGGCCAGCTCGGCCGCCAGGTCCACCGCCGCGACGACCGCTCGGTCGGCCGACAGGATCGGGACCGTCGGGACCAGCTCGAGCACCGGGCTCGCCTCTTGTTGATGAACAGCCACGACGCTCCCTCTCGATGATGTTTGTCGAGTAACTTACTGCACTTTACACGAGGGTCAAGGACCCGTGGAACCGATGCCGCCGGAGTTCCGTCCGACGCTGCATGAGACCTGCCTCGCGTCGCACCCTCGCTCCCGCCCTCGCCCTGGTCGCCGTGGCACTGGCGGTCGGGCTCGCCGGCTGCTCCAGCGACAGCTCCGACGGCGACGAGCGACGACTCCGCCTCCAGCGCCGAGGCGCCTGCAGCCTCGAGCCCGCAGGCGCGGAGGTCGCCGCCGACGGCGCCGACTTCGGCGCGGTGGACGAGGCCGCGTCGGCGCCCGAGGAGGAGGCGCCCGACCAGCTCGACGCGGAGCGGGCGGTGATCCGCAAGGGCAACGTGGCGCTCCGCGCCGACGACGTCGGGCAAGGCTCAGTTCGAGGTGCAGAAGGTCGTCGACGAGTACGGCGGCCAGGTCACCGACGAGGAGACGCACGACCGACGACGACGGCAACCCGGCGTACACCCGGATGGTGCTGCGGATCCCCTCCGCGCGACTTCGACGAGGCGATGACGGAGCTCAAGGGCATCACCGGCGCCGAGCTGGAGACCGCGAACACCAGCGAGGACGACGTCACCACCAAGGTGATCGACACCCGGACCCGGATCGAGGCGCAGCGCCGCAGCATCGCGCGGATCACCGTGCTGTTCGACCAGGCCCAGAGCATCCGCGACATCATGGCGATCGAGGCGGAGCTCTCGCAGCGGCAGGCCGACCTCGACTCGCTGGAGCGGACAGGCGGCGTACCTCGCCGGCCAGACCTCGATGTCGACGATCGTCGTCAGCATCGACCAGATCCCGGAGAAGAAGGCCAAGGCCGACGACCGAGGACGACGAGGCCGGCTTCGTCACCGGCTTCAAGGCGGGCTGGAACGGGCTGACCACGTTCGCCGTCGGGCTCGCCACCGCGCTCGGCGCGCTGCTGCCGTGGCTGGTCGTGCTCGCGATCGTCGGCCTCCCGACGCTGCTGCTGCTGGTCGCGGCGCCGGCTCCGCCGCGCGGTTCAGCCGCGAGTAAGCCTGCACGAACTCCGTCAGCCGCTTGAGCTGGTCGGGGTCGGTCGAGGGGATCACGCCGTGGCCGAGGTTGAAGATGTGGCCGCGCGCGGCGCGGCCGGCCTCGATCACCTCGGCGGCCCGGGCGGTCATCACCTCGGTGGGCGCGAAGACCAGGGTCGGGTCGAGGTTGCCCTGCACGGCGCGGTCGCCGACGAGCGGGATGGCGTCGGCGAGCGGGGTGCGCCAGTCGACGCCGACGACGTCGGCGCCGGCCTCGCCCATCAGGCCGAGCAGGTTCGACGTACCGACCCCGAAGTGGATGCGCGGCACACCGAGCGCGCCGGCCCGCTCGAGCACCCGCGCGGAGTGCGGCATGCACGTGCTCGCGGTAGTCGGCCGGGGTGAGCGCGCCGGCCCAGGAGTCGAAGAGCTGGACCGCCGAGGCGCCGGCGCCGACCTGCACCTCGAGGTAGGCCGCGGAGATGCCGGCGATCTTGCGCATCAGCGCGTCCCAGACGTCGGGGGCGCCGAACATCATCGCCTTGGTCTTCGCGTGCTCCTTGGACGGCCCGCCCTCGACGAGGTACGACGCCACCGTGAACGGCGCGCCCGCGAAGCCGATCAGCGGGGTGCCGCCGAGCTCGGCCACCAGGCCGCGGACCGCCTCGGTGATGAACGGGACGTGCTCGGGCGTCAGGTCGGGGATCGCCTCGACGTCGGCGAGGGTGCGCACCGGGTTGGCGACGACCGGGCCGACGCCGGGCTTGATGTCGAGGTCGACGCCGACCGCCTTGAGCGGCAGCACGATGTCGGAGAAGAAGATCGCCGCGTCGACGCCGTACCGGCGCACCGGCTGGAGGGTGATCTCGACGACCAGCTCGGGGTCCATGCAGGACTCGAGCATCCCGACGCCCTCGCGGACCGCGAGGTACTCCGGCAGCGAGCGGCCGGCCTGGCGCATGAACCACACCGGCGTGTGCGGCACCGGCTCGCCCGCGCGCTGCCTTGAGGAAGGCGCTGTCGGCGAGGCTGGTGGAGCGGGTCACGGGTGAAGCCTCGCAGGTCAGCCGGCGTGTTCGCACATCGCGAATCGGGGAGGCCGACTTACTGTGAACACATGGTCGTCGGTCAGGAGACGCACCCGGGCGCGGGTGCGGGCGCCGCGCCCGCCGGAGTTCCGGGACGCGGTCGCGACCATGCACGCCGCCCGGCTGCGGCCCGAGATCTTCTGCGAGGAGATGCCGGCGCCCGCAGCGGATCGCGCCGTACGCCTCCGCGCTGTCCGCCGACGTCACCGTCGACGACACCGACGTCGGCACCGGCCGGATCATCCTGCTGCACGACCCCGCCGGCAACGACGCGTGGGACGGCACCTTCCGCTGCGTGGCCTACGCCCGCGCCGAGATCGACCTCGAGCTGATCACCGACCCGATGCTGGCCGCGGTCGGCTGGTCCTGGCTGACCGAGGCGCTCGACGCCCACGGCGCGTCGTACGTCGCCGCCTCCGGCACCGTCACCCGGGTGGCCACCGAGAGCTTCGGCGGGATGGCCGACGAGGGCGGCACCGCCCAGATCGAGATCCGCGCCTCCTGGACGCCGCTGATCCCCGACGACGCCCCCGACCTGGCGCCGCTCGACCTCGCGCCGCACGTCGAGGCCTGGGGCGAGCTGCTCTGCACCGCCGCCGGGCTGCCGCCGGTGCCCGACGGCGTGACCGTGATGCCGAGCCGCCGCGGCCAGCGGGGCTCGGGACTCTGACATGACAACTGAACAGACCCCTGACAAGACCCCAGCCGAGACTCCCCCGAGGCCGCGCAGCCTGCGCCCGAGCCGCCGCTGCTGACCCTGCGCGACGGGCTGCCGCCCGATCGTCGACACCGACGCCGGGCTGGCCGAGGTGTGCGAGCGGCTCGCCGCCGGCACCGGCCCGGTCGCCATCGACGCCGAGCGGGCGTCGGGCTACCGCTACTCCTCGCGCGCCTACCTGATCCAGCTGCGCCGCGAGGGCTCCGGCACCTTCCTCGTCGACCCGATCGCGTTCGACTCGCTGGCCCCGCTGCAGGCGGTGCTCGACGGCACCGAGTGGATCCTGCACGCCGCCACCCAGGACCTGCCCTGCCTGACCGAGGTCGGGCTGTACCCGACCGCGCTGTTCGACACCGAGCTCGCCGGCCGGCTGCTCGGCTACCCGCGCGTCGGCCTGGCCACGCTGGTCGAGACGCTGCTCGGCTCCCGGCTCGCCAAGGAGCACTCCGCGGTCGACTGGTCGACGCGGCCGCTGCCCGAGCCGTGGCTGGAGTACGCCGCCCTCGACGTCGAGGTGCTGGTCGAGCTGCGCGACGCTGCTCGGCGCCGAGCTGGTCGAGGCCGGCAAGGACGAGTGGGCGCGCCAGGAGTTCGACGCACCTGCGCGGCTTCGAGCAGCCCGAGCGGGTCGACGCGTGGCGTCGTACGTCGGGGCTGCACCGGGTCCGCGGCCGCCGCGGCCTCGGCGTCGGTGCGCGCGCTGTGGGAGACCCGCGACGAGATCGCCGAGCAGCGCGACGTCACCCCGGGCCGGATCATCCCCGACGCGGCGATCGTCGTCGCCGCGCAGACGATGCCGACCGACCAAGACCGACGCTGCTGGCGACCAAGGGCTTCCACGGCCGCGGCGCCGAGCGGTACTCCGCGCCGCTGGGTCGCCGCGCTCGCGCGAGGCCGCCGAGCTGGACGAGGCGGACCTGCCGACCCGGTCCCCGCGCGGCGACGGCCCGCCGCTCCCCCGCGCCTGGGCCGAGAAGGACCCGGTCGCCGCCCGCCGGCTGGCGCTCGCCCGCGACGCGATCACCGCGCTCGCCGAGGAGCACGACCTCCCGGTCGAGAACCTGCTCACCCCCGACTACCTGCGCCGCACGCTGTGGACGCCGCCGAAGTCGCGGGACGCGGCGACCCTCGGCGCCGGCGGTCGCCGAGCAGCTGAGCGGGTACGGCGCCCGGCCGTGGCAGGTCGAGCTGACCGCCCCGGTCCTCGTGGACGCGATCCTCGCGGCCGACGTCGAGCCGGTCGCCGGACGCCCGAGCCCGAGCCGGAGAGTCGAGCCCGAGGACTGAGCGTCAGTCGGACGGGCTCTCGGACTCCGTGACGGACTCCGGGTCGAGGATCGGTGCGCGACGTCCTCGTCGATCTCCTCGGTGACGGCGTCGAGGTCGAGCACGCCGACGCCGTAGACGAGCTGCTCGAGCTCGGGCTGCACGGCCAGCTCGAGCTCGGTCGAGGGTGTCGATCAGCGGCGCGAGGCGCATCGACCGGACGCTGGTGTTGAAGAACGTCCGCGTGGTCGGGCTGCCGGTCCGGCTGGAGGAAGGCGTCGGTGAGCGCGACCTCGAGGTTGGCCGGCACGAGGTAGCCGCTGCGGGTCACCCGGGTGACCGCCTCGGTCGACAGCTCGTAGACCATGAAGTCGGCGGCGGCGGGGGTGCTCGCGGCGTCGCTCGAGAGGCACAGGCCGGTGACGTCGCCGACGGTCGCGCCGCTGTCGAGGACCGGCATCGGCATCACGTCGAAGCTCGAGGCCCGGGACCAGCCGCAGCTCGGGCACCAGCGACCGGTAGCCGGCGATCATGCCGAGCTTGCCGGCCTCGAACCACTTCACCGGCGTGGCCTCGGCGAGCTGGTCCTCGTCGAGGGTGACCTGGGGGTTGCGGAGCAGCTCCAGGGTCCGCTCCAGCGCGGCCCGGGAGTCGTCGCTGGAGAACGTCAGCGACGTCGGGTCGACCGTCGTCGTCGAAGACCGATCCCGCCGCCGGACTCGATGAACGGCGCCAGCCCCGGCAGCGGTCGGCGCCGATGTGCACGCCCTTGGTGCCGCGGCGCGGACGCGTGGCGAACTCGGCGGCGGCGGCGAACTGCTCGAACGACCAGCTGGTGGCGTCCTCGTCGGGCGCGTCCAGGCCGCGGTTGCGCATCCGCTCGAAGTCGACGAGCTCCTTGTTGTAGTAGATGACCATCGGCGAGACGCCGTACGGCATGCACTGCAGCCGGTCGTCGGCGCTGAACGCCTGGAGCGCGTCGCGGGAGTAGCCGTCACCGAAGTCGACGCCGCGCTCGTCGAGCAGCTCGTCGACGGGCTGGGTGTAGCCCTCGTCGAGCAGCCAGGCGCAGGTCGGAGCGCGGGGCCAGGAACACGTCGGGGACGGGGACACCCGACTCGATCGCGGCGCGCATCCGCTCCTGCGAGCGCCAGGCGCGGAGCTTCACCTCGGGACCGTCGGAGGCGGCGTTCCAGTCCGAGACCGTCGTGCGGTACGCCGACAGCAGGTGCGGCGGGCCGTAGACGCCGAAGGTCAGGACGGCCGGCTGCGGGGACGAGGTCCGGGTGGGCTCGCCGTTCGGGTCCGACGAGTCGTCGGTGCAGCCGGCCACCACCAGCGCGAGCGCGAGCAGGGCTGCCAGCGCAGCCGGCGTCCGCCGGCGCCACATCCCCCGCACGTGCGATCCTCCTCGTCGTACCGACATGACAAACGTGCCCGGGTTCGCGCCCGGGCCCGGACCACCTTAGCGACTGCTGCCGACGGCTCGGTCCGACCGCATGTCGTACCACGGTTCGGGCACCTGTCGTCCCTACGATGAACGGTGTGTCTCGGGTCTCGTTGACGTCCCTGCTCGCCGTGAGCCTCGCGGCGGTACTCGCCGTCGGCGGGTGCGGCTCGGACCAGCCCGAGGCCGAGCCGCCGACCGCGTCGAAGCCGGCCCCGAAGCCCGAGGCCCAGGCCGCGCCGTCACCCACCGAGACGACCGCGCCACCGGCGCCGTCCGCCACACCGCGACCGCGCGGCCGGCACAAGGTCGGCGCACTCGCGCCGAACGCGCGCCCGCAGGCCAGGCAGGTGGCCGCCGTGCACCTCCTCGAGGCCGAGCAGATGCCGGTGCTCGCCGGTGGCTGGACCGCACGGGACGCCGCCGAGGACCCGACCGTGCGGCGCCTGTCACAAGACCGGGCTCGGCACCATCGGCGCCCTGGAGTCCGTGCAGCGGATCTTCGACGCGGAGGGCGCCACGGCGACCCAGGTGGTGGCCCGGTTCGCCGACTCGAAGTCGGCCTGGCGGGCCCAGGAGGTGCTGGAGGCCTGGCGCGAGGACTGTGCGGAACGTCTCGCCGACACCAAGGTGAGCGTCGGACCGTTCGAGGAGGTCCTGGTGCGGGTCGGCACCGGCGCGAGCTACCGCGCGGCGTTCCGCAAGCGCGCCTCCGGTCTCGGCATCCTGCGCACCGGCGCCTACCTGACCGTGGTCGAGATCACCGCCGATGGCGGTCACTACCCGGCCGACTGGGAGCCGGCCCGGGTCGCGGTCCGCCGGATCGCGCGGACCTTCTAGCCGTTCGCCCTAGCGCGCAGCGTCGCCCTAGCCGATCGCATGGTGGTCGCGCGCGGCCACCACGACCCGGTCGAACGTCGCCCGGTCCAGGGCGGCGCCCTCCCGTCGTACGTCGCCCGGCGCGAGCTCGATCAGCCGGTCCAGGCGCACCTCGCTGGGCCGCCGGTCGCGGTCCCAGCCGCCGACGCCGACGTCCATCCAGTGCCGGCCGAAGCGGGCCTCGTCGGCGGCGTCGCGGTCGTGGTCCTTGCTGGTGAGCATCAGCCCGTAGCAGCAGGTCGTCGCCGCGCGCCGATCAGCAGCACCGGCCGGTCCTTGCCGCGCTTCGGGTCGTCCTCGAAGGGCACCCAGCCCCACACGACCTCACCCGGGTCGGGCCGGCCGTCGGCGTGCGGGTCGTAGGAGACCTTGGTCTGCCGGCGGAACAGCCGGCGCAGCGCGCGCATGGACGGCAGCCTAGAAGAGGAAGAAGAAGGAGCACGCCGGACCGGGAGCGCCTCACGGCGCGTGGCCGCTCGAAGCGGCTAATTTTGGGACCCGGGGCTGCCACGATCCGGCGTGCTCCTCGGCCAGTCTAACGACCGGGGTAGACAGGCCTGAACCTTCGCGGTCAGGCGAGTCCGTGGTCGAGCTCCACGTGACCGGCGGCCTCGAGCTGCTCGGAGAGCGCGAGCATCCGCTGGACTCGTCGTCGGTCGGCCTCGCCGGTCGCGGCCCGACCGGTCGCCACCACCCGGGCGAACGCCGCCGCGCGGAGCAGCACGTCGGCGAAGTCGCTGCCCGCGATCCCGCGCAGCACCTCGTCGACCATCGCCTTGAGCTGGTCGGGCCCCGGCGGCTCGGCGACCCCGGCGACGACCCGCGCCACCTGGGCGCTGCGCAGGCCCGGCCTCGAACTCGCGCGGCCACGCCCGCCGGGTCGGCGTACACCCAGGAGCGGAGCAGGAAGAGCCGCCACAGGCAGCCGGCCAGCGAGTCCGCGGGCGATCCGGACCAGACCTCGGCGATCGTCTCGATGCCCTCGGTGTCGGCGAGGTGGAGCAGCCGTTCGGCGACCTCGGCGTCCGCGGAGTCCCGCGCGCCGCGCACCAGCAGCGCTGCGGCCCGGTCGGCCGCCTCGCTGACGAGCGCCGGGTCGGTGCCGCCCACGAGCGCCTCGAAGAAGCCGCCGCCCGGCGTCATCGGGCGGTGGTGACGCCGCCCGAGATTGGGGTCGCTCATCTCTGCAGGCTACGTCGGATGCGCTGGTCGCTGACCGGGTACGGCGTGCCGAGCTGCTGCGCCCAGAGCGAGACGCGGTACTCCTCGAGCATCCAGCGCACCTGGCGCAGGTGCGCGCCCGGCGGCCGGCCCTCGGGCAGCGCCGCGACCTGGTGGAGGTAGGCCTCCTGGAGGTCGGCGATCTGGTCGATCAGCTGCCGGTCCCGGTTGATCTGCGTCGGGAGCTTCTCGCGGCGCTGCTCGAGGGCGGCGAGGTACGTCGGGAAGCGGCGCAGCTGGGTCGCGCCCGGCCTCGCCCACGAACCCGGCGTGCACGAGCCGGCCGAGCTGGGCGCGCATGTCGGTGAGCGCCGGCAGCATGGTCATGTCGGCCCGCCCGCTGAGCGCCTTCTCGGCCCGGCGCCACGCGTCCAGCACCCGCATCACGTCGGCCAGCGTGGCCCGCAGGTGCGCCTCGTGGTCGCGGCCGGCGGCGTCACGGCAGCGCGTCGTACGCCGCCTCGTCGCGCACCGGCGGCCGGGCGTCGACGACGTCCTGCACCACCGCGGCGCGGCAGTCCTCGAGCAGCTCGGCGACGCTGGGGTACGGCGAGCCGGCCAGCCCGAGCTTCTCGGCGTTGGTCAGCCCGTCGAGGATCGCCTTGACCGGCGAGTCGAGCTCGAGCAGCAGCAGCCGGCGGACGCCGAGCCGGTGCCGGGCCTCCTGCTCCTCGGCGGACCCGAACACCTGCAGCCCGACGGTCGCGCCCTCGTCGACGAGCGCCGGGTAGCACCTGCACCTCGTGCCCGGCCCGGCGCTGGGTGAACGACGGCTCGACGGTGTCGAACACCCACGACGTCTCGCCGGTGCGGGCCAGCCCGCTGTCGGAGGCGACCTCGGCGATCGCCTGCGCGAACTTCGGCCGCAGCGGCTCCTTGAGCGCCTCCAGGTCCTTGCCGCGCGCCTGCTCCTCGCCCGACGTCGTCGACGACGCGGTACGTCGGGCGCAGGTGCTCGGGCACCTTGGTCCAGTCCCAGGCCTCGCGCGGGACGACGACGCCGGTCGTCGACGCGGCACCAGCGCTCGAGCGCGTCGAGCAGCGGCTCCTCGCCCGGCGGCACCGCGGCGAGGAAGTCGCGCGCCTTGTTCGGGCGCGGGCACGAAGTTCACCCGCAGGTTCTTGGGCAGGCTGCGGATCAGGCTGGTGACCAGCTCCTCGCGCAGGCCGGGGACGTTCCAGGAGAAGTCGTCGGCCTCGACCCGGTTGAGCGTCGCGACCGGCACGTCGATGGTGAGGCCGTCGTCGGCGGCGCCCGGCTCGAAGTGGTAGCTGATCGGGAAGGTCAGCCCCTCGCTCTCCCACTGCTCGGGGTAGTCGGCCGCGCGGACCTCGTCGGCGGTGTCGTGGGTGAGCATCGACGGGTCGAAGGTGAGCAGGTCGGCCGCGCTGCTGCCGCTCCTGCTTCCACCACTGGTCGAAGTGCGCGCCGCTGACGACCTCGGCCGATCCGCGCGTCGTAGAAGTCGAAGAGGGTGTGCTCGTCGACCACGATGTCGCGGCGCCGGGCGCGGTGCTCGAGCTCCTCGGCCTCCTCGAGCAGCCGCCGGTTGGTCTCCAGGAACTTGTGCCGGCGTCGCCCACTCGCCGTAGACGAGCGCGTGCCGGATGAACAGCTCGCGGGCCAGCGGCGGCGTCGACCTTGCCGTACGACACGAGCCGGTCGGCGACCAGCGGGACGCCGTACAGCGTCACCCGCTCGTAGGCCATCACGGCCGCGCGCTTCTTGCTCCAGTGCGGCTCGGAGTAGGTGCGCTTCACCAGGTCGCCGGCGAGCCGCTCGGCCCACTCCGGCTTGATCGCGGCGTTCTGGCGGGCCCAGAGCCGGCTGGTCTCGACGAGCTCGCCGGCCATCAGGAACTGCGGGTTCTTCCGCGCCAGCCCGCTGCCCGGGAAGATCGCGAACTTCGCGCCGCGGGCGCCGAGGTACTCCCGCATCGGGCGGCGGCCCGCCGGCCGTGCTCCTTCTCGCGCTCCTCCAGGAGGCCGATGTGGCGAGAGCAGCCCGGAGAGCAGCGCCTGGTGGATGCCGTCCGCGTCGGGGGTGTCCGCGGGGTGGCCGACGCTCGATCTTCATCTCCTTGCAGACCTGGCGCAGCTGGGACTCGAAGTCCTGCCACTCGCGGACCCGCAGGTAGTTGAGGTACTCGCGCTTGCACATCCGGCGGAACGCGCTGCTGCTGAGCTCCTTCTGCTGCTCCTTGAGGTAGCGCCAGAGGTTGAGCCAGGTGAGGAAGTCGCTGTCCTCGGCCTTGAAGCGGGCGTGCTGCTGGTCGGCCTGCGCCTGGAACTCCGCCGGCCGCTCGCGCGGGTCCTGCAGCGACAGCGCGGCCGCGATCACGATCACCTCGCGCACGCAGCCGAGCCGCTCGGCCTCGAGGATCATCCGGGCCAGCCGCGGGTCGATCGGCAGCCGGGCGAGCCGGCGGCCGACCTTGGTCAGGCGTGCCCGTCGCGTCAGCGCGCCGAGCTCCTCGAGCAGCTGCACGCCGGCGCTGACGTTGCGCTTGTCCGGCGGCTCGACGAACGGGAACCGGCGCGATGTCGCCGAGCCCGAGGCAGGTCATCTGCAGGATGACGCTGGCCAGGTTGGTGCGCAGGATCTCCGGGTCGGTGAACTCCGGGCGGCCGTCGAAGTCCTCCTCGGAGTAGAGGCGTACGGCGATGCCCGCCTCGACCCGGCCGCAGCGGCCGGAGCGCTGGTTGGCCGAGGCCTGGCTGATCGGCTCGATCGGCAGCCGCTGCACCTTGGTGCGCACCGAGTAGCGGCTGATCCGCGCGACGCCGGTGTCGACGACGTACCGGATGCCGGGCACGGTCAGCGAGGTCTCGGCGACGTTGGTGGCGAGCACGACGCGGCGCACCGAGGCGCCGTGGGACGAGAAGACCCGGTGCTGCTCGGCGGCCGAGAGCCGCGAGTAGAGCGGCACGATCTCGGTGCGCGGCAGGTCCTTCATCGCGTCGGCGGTGTCGCGGATCTCCCGCTCGCCGGGCAGGAACACCAGGATGTCGCCGGGCCCCTCGGCCGAGAGCTCCTTGACCGCGTCGACGATCGCCTCGGTCTGGTCGCGGACGACGACCTCGCCCTCCTCGTCCTCCTCGTCGAGGGCCATCAGCGGCCGGTAGCGGACCTCGACCGGGTAGGTCCGCCCGGAGACCTCGACGACCGGCGCGTCGAAGTGCTTCGCGAACCGGTCCACGTCGATGGTCGCCGAGGTGATGATCAGCTTGAGGTCGGGCCGCTTGCGGCAGCAGCCGCTTGAGGTAGCCGAGCAGGAAGTCGATGTTGAGGCTGCGCTCGTGCGCCTCGTCGATGATGATCGTGTCGTACTTGCGCAGCTGCCGGTCGCGCTGCAGCTCGGCCAGCAGGATGCCGTCGGTCATCAGCTTGACCCGGCTCGACCTTCGAGGTGCGGTCGGTGAACCGGACCTGGTAGCCGACCAGGTCGCCGAGCTCGGTCTTCAGCTCGCTCGCGATCCGCTCGGCGACCGAGCGCGCGGCGATCCGGCGCGGCTGGGTGTGGCCGATCAGGCGCCTTCTGCGCCGCGGCCCGAGCTCGAGGCAGATCTTCGGCAGCTGGGTGGTCTTCCCCGACCCGGTCTCGCCCGCGACGATCACGACCTGGTGGTCCCGGATCGCCGCGGCGATGTCGTCGCGGCGCTGGGTGACCGGCAGCTCCGGCGGGTAGCGATCTGGATCTGGTCGGTCATGCCGTCGGCGTTCGGTCATGGCGCGCTCCATTCGTGCCAGCGGCGCGGCTCGCATCTCGACACGTGCCGGTGGTCGAGTCGAGCACTGGCGTAGAACACGTGATCTAGTTCTACGATCGCGACCGTGACGGAAGCGCAGCAGTACGACGTGGTCGTGGTGGGCTCGGGTGGCGGCGCCATGACCGGGGCGTTCCTGGCGGCCAGAGGCCGGCCTGTCGACGCGTGGTGGTCGAGAAGACCGCGCTGCTCGGCGGGACGTCGGCGTACTCCGGCGGCGCCTGCTGGCTGCCCGGGCAGCGCAGGTGCAGCAGCGGGCCGGGATCCCCGACTCGACCGAGTCGGCACGCGAGTACCTCGCCGCGATCCTCGGCGACCCCGACCCGGCGAAGGTCGAGGCGTTCCTGCGCCCACGCGCCCGAGCTGGTCGCCGAGCTCGAGGCCGACCCGGCGATCGACTTCGAGTGGCTGCCGTTCCCGGAGTACTACGACGCGCCCGGCCGGGTGCCGTTCGGCCGCTCGATCCAGCCGACCAACGTCAAGCGCGGCGACCTGCCGGCCCGGGTCGGCGACGCTGGTGCGGCCGCCGGTCGAGCGCGACCGGGCCGGCGAGGGCGGCCGCAACACGCTGAGCGGCGGGCAGTCGCTGATCGCGCGGCTGCTCGACGGGTTCCTCCGCGACGGCGGCACGGTGCTCACCGAGCTGCCGGTCACCGGGCTGGTCCTCGACGGCGACCGGGTCGTCGGCGTCGCCGCGATGACCCCCGAGGGCCCGGTCGAGATCCGCGCCCGGCGCGGCGTGCTGGTCGCCGCGGGCGGGTTCGAGGGCAACGCGGCGCTGCGCGCCGAGCACGGCGTCCCCGGCGACGTGGCCTGGACGATGGCGCCGCGCCGGCACCAACACCGGCGAGCCGATCGAGGCGGCGGTCGCGATCGGCGCGGCGACCGACTACCGCGGCGTCGGCTGGTTCTGCCCCGGGCTGGAGCAGCCGGACGGCGGCGGGTCGTTCACGCTCGGCTTCCGGTCCGGCCTGATGGTCGACGCGAACGGCGAGCGCTACGCCAACGAGGCCTGCCCTACGACCGGTTCGGCCGCGAGATGGCCAAGGCTCCGGAGCGGATCCCGTCGTGGTTCGTCTTCGACTCCCGCGAGGGCGGCCGGCTGCCCGCGATCGCGATGCCCGAGGGCGACCCGGCCGGCGCACCTCGCCGCCGGCACCTGGGTGCAGGCCGACACGATCGACGGAGCTGGCCGAGCGTGATCGGCGTACCCGCCGACGCGCTGGTCGCCACCGTCGAGCGGTTCAACGGCTTCTGCGAGACCGGCGTCGACGAGGACTTCGGCCGCGGCGAGCGACGAGTACGACACGTTCTTCGCCGGCGGCGACCGGGCCCGAACAAGGCGCTCACCCCGTGCACCGAGGCGCCGTTCTACGCCGCCCGCTTCGTGCTCTCCGACCTCGGCACCAAGGGCGGGCTGGTCACCGACGAGCGCCGGCCGGGTGCTGCGCCAGGACGGCAGCCACATCGCGGGTCTGTACGCCGCCAGCAACTCGCGCCGCGTCGGTCTTCGGCACGCGTCTACCCCGGCCCGGGCGCACCGCTCGGCTCGGCGATGGTCTTCGCGTCGCTGGCGGTCCGGGACCTCGCGGACTGATCAGCTCTCGGAGCCTTCGGGCTGGGCGTCCTCAGGTACCAGGCCCGGCGGCAGCTCGCCGGTCGGCGGGAGGAACCGCTGCCCCTGCTCGGGGCTGTGCATGCGCATGATCTCGGGGCCGTCGGGCCGACCGTTGTGGTGGCCGACGCCGTAGCCGACCAGGCCACCGACCGCCGTGCCGAACGTGCCGCCGATGAAGAGAGCGGCGACGGTCGCCACCACGAGGGTGACGACGCCGACGCGGCGGTCGCGCCAGCGGGTCTCGGGCTCGGCGGTCGCGGCCGGCGGCGGGGGCGGCGGGGTCTCGAACTGCTCGGTCTGGTCGTTCTGGTTCTCGGTCATGACGAGGACCCTCGACCCCGCGGCTGTGCGGATCCTGTGCGTCGCCGATGAGCAGGTCGTGAGTCCAGCACAGTGCCTTCACAGGAAACCCACAGTTAGCCTCGACACGATGAGCGGCATGGAGCTGACCCGACCCGACGGATCCCCGCTGCGGGTGCTCGTCGTCGACGACGAGGTGAACATCGCCGAGCTGGTCTCGATGGCGCTGCGCTACGAGGGCTGGCAGGTCGCGCACCGCGCACACCGGCACGAAGGCGGTGTCCAGCGCGCGAGGAGTTCCGCCCGGACGCCGTGGTGCTCGACATGATGCTGCCCGACTTCGACGGCCTCGAGGTGCTGCGCCGGATGCGGGCGGCCACCCCCGACGTACCCGTCGTGTTCCTCACCGCCCGCGACGCCGTCGAGGACCGGGTCGCCGGGCTGACCGCCGGCGGCGACGACTACGTGACCAAGCCGTTCTCGCTGGAGGAGCTGGTCGCCCGGCTGCGCGCGCTGATGCGGAGGTCCGGCGCACAACAGGCTGCAACGGCTTCGGTTCTGGACGGTCGGCGACCTCGAGCCTCGACGAGGACAGCCACGAGGTGTTCCGCGCCGGCGAGCCGATCGCGCTGACCGCGACCGAGTTCGAGCTGCTGCGCTACCTGATGCGCAACCCGCGCCGGGTGCTGTCGAAGGCGCAGATCCTGGACCGGGTCTGGAACTACGACTTCGGCGGCCAGGCCAACGTCGTCGAGCTCTACATCTCCTACCTGCGCAAGAAGGTCGACGCCGGCCGCGAGCCGATGATCCACACCATGCGCGGCGCGGGCTACGTGCTGAAGCCGGCGTCATGAAGCGGCACTTCGCGTCGCTGACCACCCGGCTGGTGCTGACCACGGTGGTCCTGGTCCTGGCGGTCTCGGTGCTGATCGGCACCGCCACGACGCTCGCGATGCGCAACTACCTCAACGACCAGCTCGACGAGCAGGTGCACGCCAGCGTGGCCGACGTGCGTCCGGCCCGGTGGCGGCCGGGCCGGGGCTCGGCTCGGAGGTCGGGACGATCACCGCGGTCATCCCCGAGGACGGTCCGCGCGCAGGTCATGCTCCTGCAGCCCGGCCCCGACGAGCGGCGCCCGGACGGGCGATCGCTGGCCAACGATGCCGTCGACGACCTCGACGGACGTCCCGGCCGACGGCGAGCCGCACACGGTCGAGCTGTCCGACGCTCGGGGAGCTACCGCGTCGCTCGCCGTGGACGTCGAACGGCACGACCGTGGTCGTCGGCCTGCCCGACCGACGCAGGTCGACGACACCCTCTCCACGCTGATCTGGTGGGAGGTCGCTGCTCGCGCTGCTCGCCGTCGGCGTCGCCGGCGGCGCCGCGCTGGTCGTCGTACGACGCCAGCTGCGGCCGCTGCGCGAGGTCGCGGCGACCGCGCACACCGTGGCCGAGCTGCCGCTGTCGTCCAGGCGAGATCGACCTGACCGAGCGGGTGCCCGAGCACCTCACCGACGAGCGCACCGAGGTCGGCCAGGTGGGCGCGGCCCTGAACACGCTGCTCGCCCACGTCGAGACGTCGCTGGACGCGCGGCACCGCAGCGAGCAGCAGGTGCGGCAGTTCGTCGCCGACGCCTCGCACGAGCTGCGCACGCCCGCTGGCGACGATCGCCGGCTACACCGAGCTGGCCCGCAAGCGCCCGAACGACGCGGCGGCGATCGGCGACCGCGCTGCGACAAGGTCGAGGAGGAGTCCGGCCGGATGACCTCGCTGGTCGAGGACCTGCTGCTGCTCGCCCGGCTCGACTCCGGGCGGCCGCTGGAGCGGGAGCCGGTCGACCTGACCCGGCTGCTGCTCGAGGCGGTCTCCGACGCCCGGGTGGTGGCGCCGGACCACCACTGGCGCCTGGACGTGCCCGACGACGCCGTGGACACGCCGTACGAGGTGACCGGCGACGAGCTGCGGCTGCACCAGGTCGTCACGAACCTGCTGACCAACGCGGCCGCGGCACACGCCGGCCGGTACGACGGTCACGGTGCGCGGTGCGCCGGGACGGGTTCGCGGTGCACGACGACGGCCCGGGCTTCCCGCCGGAGCTGGTCGAGCACGCCTTCGAGCGGTTCGCCCGCGGCGACGCCGCCCGCACCCGCGGCGGCGAGGTCGGCGTCGGCCTCGGGCTCTCCCTGGTCGAGGCGATCGTCGCCGCCCACGGCGGCACCGTCACGCTGCAGCTCGGTGCCCGGCGACACGACCCTGGACGTCCGGCTTACGGAGTGATCTCCACCAGGGCGGGCAGCGACAGCACGCGAGGATCGCGATCAGGTCGTCGCGGGTGACGCCGGCGGGGTCGGCGATCCAGGCCAGGACCAGCTGCCTCGGTCATCGCCGACCAGCCGCGGACCACGAGCCGGTTGGCGGGGGTGTCCGGCACGATCTCGCCCTGCGGCGTTCTCGCGGAAGACCCGGTCGGTGAGCGCGGAGCGCGTCTCCTCGTAGATCTCGCGCACCGTCTCGTTGCCGCCGGCGGCGCCCTTGACCAGCGAGAGGTAGCCCTCGTGGTTGGCGACGACGTAGTCGACGTACGCCGTCGATCGAGGCGAGCACCCGCTCCAGCGGCTCGCCGTCGGCCGGCGGGGCGGTCTGCTCGATCAGGTCGTCGGCGGCCCGGCGTACGACGGCCTCGTGGAAGGCGTGCTTGTTGCCGAAGTAGTGGTAGAGCAGGCCCCGCGAGATCCCGGCCTCCTCGGCGAGCAGGTCGATCGACAGCTCGTCGAGGGAGCGGGTGCGCCAGCAGCCGGACGCCGAGGTCGAGCAGCTGAGCTCGGCGCTCCTCCGGAGTCAGGCGGGTCCGCGTCGTCGTGGTCACACCGTCACTTTATTGACACTTTTTCAATAACGCCAGTACGGTCTGCGGCATGAGCACCGGTCCTCTCCCCAGCCACGTCGAGCATCTCATCGTCGGCGCCGGATTCGCGGGACTCTGCGCCGCGATCAAGCTGCAGGAGGACGGCGAGACCGACTTCCTCGTGGTCGAGAAGGGCCACCGACGGTCGGCGGCACCTGGCGCGACAACACCTACCCGGGCGCGGCGTGCGACGTCCCGAGCCAGCTCTACTCGTTCTCGTTCGCGCCGAACCCCGAGTGGACGTCAGCTCGTACTCCCCCGGTCCGGAGATCCAGGACTACATCGAGCGGGTCGCGCAGCGCTCCGGCACCCTCGACCGGTTCGAGTTCGACACCCGCATGGAGCGACGCCACCTGGGACGCCGGCCGCCCAGCGCTGGCAGGTGCGGATCGCCGGCCCGGCCGGCGAGCGGACGGTCACCTCGACGACGCTGGTCGTCGGCGCCGGCGGCCTCTCCGAGCCGAAGCTGCCCGAGATCGACGGGCATCGAGACCTTCCAGGGCGACGCTCTTCCACTCGGCGCGCTGGGACCACGACGTCGACCTGGCCGGCAAGCGGGTCGCCGTGGTCGGCACCGGCGCCTCGGCGATCCAGATCGTGCCCGAGCTGCAGCAGGTGCGCCGGCGCACCTCGACGTCTACCAGCGCACCGCGCCGTGGGTGATCCCGCGCAACGACCGGACTACAGCCGACTCGAGCGGGCCGCGCTGCGCCGGGTGCCGGCCCTGGGCCGGCTCTACCGGACCGGCATCTACTGGGCCCACGAGGGCTACGTGCCGGCGTTCACGATCGCAGCCGAAGCTGGCGGCGCCGGCCAGGAAGGCCGCGCGAGCCGAACATCGCCAAGGGCATCAAGGACCCGACGCTGCGCGCCAAGGTCACGCCGAACTTCGCGATCGGCTGCAAGCGGATCCTGCGGTCGAACACGTACTACCCCGCGCTCGCCGCCGACAACACCGAGGTGGTCACCGACCCGATCGCGAAGGTCACCGGCAACGCGATCGTCACCGCCGACGGCGTCGAGCGCCCGGTCGACGTGATCGTCGTGGCCACCGGCTTCCACACGACCGAGCTGCCGATCACCGAGCACATCACCGGGACGGCCGGCCACACCCTCGCCGACGCGTGGCGCAAGAGCGGGATGGCGGCCTACAAGGGCACGACCGTGCCCGGGCTTCCCCAACCTGTTCATGATCGTCGGGCCGAACACCGGCCAGGGCCACACCAGCATGGTGTTCATCATCGAGTCGCAGGTCGCCTACATCCGCGACGCCGTCCGGACCATGCGCCGCTCCGGGTACGCCGCGGTCGAGCCCAACCCGGCGGCGTACCGGAAGTGGAACGCCAACCTCCAGCGGCGGATGAAGCGGACCGTGTGGAACACCGGCGGCTGCCAGAGCTGGTACCTCGACGAGCAGGGCCGCAACACCGTGCTGTGGCCCAAGGCGACGTTCACGTTCCGCCGGCAGCTCGCGTCGTTCGACTCCGACGCGTACGACGTCAAGACCGTTGAGGTGTCGGCATGAAGACGTTCGACGGCAAGGTCGCCGTGATCACCGGAGCCGGCTCCGGCATCGGCCGCGCGCTGGCGCTCAACCTGGCCGGCAAGCGGGCGCTGCTGGCGCTCTCGGACGTCGACGACCACGGGCCTCGCCGAGACCGTCGACCTGGTCGAGAGCATCGGCGCCGCGAGGTCCGCAGCGACCACCTCGACGTCGCCGACCGGGGCGCGTTCATCGACGTACGCGGCCTCGGTGGCCGGCGAGTTCGGCCGGGTCAACCTGGTCATCAACAACGCCGGGGTCGCGCTCGCGGGCGACCTCGAGGACCTCGAGTACGCCGACATGGACTGGATCATGTCGATCAACTTCTGGGGCGTGCTCCACGGCACCAAGGAGTTCCTGCCGCACCTGATCGACTCCGGCGACGGGCACCTGGTGAACATCTCGTCGCTGTTCGGGCTGATCTCGATGCCCGGCCAGAGCATGTACAACGCCGCGAAGTACGCCGTCCGCGGGCATGTCCGAGGCGGTGCGCGAGGAGATGCTGGTCGCCGGGCACCCGGTCGGCGTGACGGTCGTGCACCCGGGCGGCATCAAGACCGCGATCGCCCGCAACGCCCGCTACTCCGCCAAGGAGGACGGCGAGGAGAGCGCGAAGTTCTTCGACAACAACCTCGCGCGGATGACCCCCGAGCGGGCCGCCGAGATCATCCTCAAGGGCGTCGAGGACAACAAGGCGCGGGTGCTGGTCGGCATCGACGCGCACGCGGTGCACACGGCCGCCAAGCTGCTCGGCTCGCGCTACCAGGACCTCGTGGCCAGCCGGGCCCGGAAGCTGGCGCCGACCAAGATCGTCTGACTCAGCCCACCGGGCCGCGCTCGGCGGGTTCGGTGGATCCGCAGCGGACCGACCAGACGGGGCCCGGACAGCCGGTTCTCCAGGCGGCTCGCCTCGCGGCGCAGCGGCTGGGCGACGTACTCGCCGAGGATCACGCCGGACGCCAGCGCGAGCGCGACCGAGGCCGCGGTCATCAGCGCCAGCAGATCCCGCCCGAGGCCTGGGTGCTGTCCTCGGTGAGCAGGCTCAGGCCGCGGTAGATCGAGAGTCCGGGCAGCATCGGCACGACCGCCGACACGACGACGACCAGCGGCGGCACCCGGAGCCGGCCGGCCACGGTGTAGCTGACCAGCCCGACGAAGAAGGCGGCCACCGCGGTCGGCCAGGTGGTGCTGCCGAAGCCGCTCCTGGCCGAGTGACTGCGAGATCAGCATCGCGACCGCGGCGACGAGGCCGATCGGGAGCAGCACGCGGCGCGGTGCGTACGACGAGAACGCGAACCCCGCCGCGCAGATGGCCGCGCCGAGCGCCACGACGGACACGTCTCCGAGGTCGGTGACCGCGCCGGGGTCGAGGCGGCCCACCTCCACCCCGAACCCGTCGGCGAGGGCGAGCCCGCCGCTGACGCCGGCGATGATGCCGGCGGTGGAGAGCAGCGCCTCGGTCAGCCGGGCGCCGCCGGTGACGTAGAAGCCGGACAGTGCGTCCTGGAGCGCGCCCATGAAGCCGATGCCGGCGAGCAGCATGATGATGTTCGCGGTGACGACCACCGACGGGTCCAGGTCGAGCGGGCTGGCCGCCGCGAGCACCGCGATGATCGTGGCGAGCGCGCCGCCGGCGACCTGGCGGTAGAACGACGGCAGCCGACGCCGGCTCAGCACCAGCTGGAGCCGGTCGATGCAGACCGCCGCCACGAACGCGATCGCGATCACCGCCGCGTCGCCGCCGAGCAGGAGGCCGACCCCGGCGCACATCACGCCCCAGCCCAGGGTGACCGCCCAGCGCGGCCTCGCATGTCCCGACGAGACGATCCGGGCCAGCCGGTTGCGCGCCTCCTTGAGCGGCGACCTCCCCGTGCAGCACGTCGCGGACCAGGTGGTCGACCTGGGTGAGGTCCTCGTAGTCGATGTCGCGCTGCTTGACCTGGCGGATCAGGACGAACGCCGGCTCCTCGGGCGTCGGCTGGTAGCTCATCGAGAGGGACGTGAACGTCACGTCGATCTCCGGGTGCCGCACGCCGTAGCTGCCAGGCCAGCGACTGCATGGTCGCGGTGACGTCGGCGGCGCCGGCACCGGAGGACAGCAGCAGCTCGCCGACCCGCAGGCAGAAGTCGAGCGTGAGGTTGAGCTCGCGCGCGTCCGACATGGCCGCCATCGTGACAGCCGGCTGGTAGACAAGCCACCGTGACCGTCACCCCCGGCGACCTCGTCCGCGTCGTGATGACCAAGTGGGTCGACCAGCCGCACTGGGAGTTCGACGTGCCGCTTCCTCGGCAGCGACGAGCACGGCGACTGGCTGGGCATCCCGGCCGGGACCGCGATGTCCCGACCCGGCGCGACGTACGTGGCACCGACCGCGCAGGTCGGCCTGGTCCCGCCGCCGGGTCCGGACGCCGAGCGCGGCTGGCTGGCGACGTTCCACGCCGAGGGCGGACCGGTGCGCGTGTACGTCGACATCACCACTCCCGCCGGTCTGGGACGGCGCCGTGGTGCGCGCGGTCGACCTCGACCTCGACGTGGTGCGCGGCAACACCGGCCGGGTGTGGGTCGACGACGAGGACGAGTTCGCCGACCACCGGGTCCGGTTCGGCTACCCCGACGCCGCTGGTCGCCGCCGCGGCGGCCTCCTGCGACCGGGTGCACGCCGCGGTCGCCGCCGGGGCCGCGCCGTACGACGGGAGCGCGGCGCGCTCGGCTGAGCTCCGGGCTGGCTGTGGAACGCTGAGCGCGTGCGCATCGACTTCCACGGGTCCCCCGAGCCGACGCTGGGCGTCGAGTGGGAGCTCGCGCTGGTCGACCGCCGCACCCGCGACCTGCGCAACGACGCGACCCACCTGTTCGCGCGCGCCAAGCCCCGGCTGCGCCGACCCGAACAAGCTGCACAAGGAGCTGCTCCGCAACACCGTCGAGATCGTCAGCGGGGTGTGCCGCACCGTCGAGCGAGGCGATGACCGACGTGCGCCGCACGCTCGAGGTCGTGGTCCCGGCCGGTGACGCGCTCGGACATCGACCTGTACGGCGGCGGCACCCACCCGTTCGCGTCGTGGACCGCGCAGCAGCTCACCGAGGGGCATCGCTACGAGGAGCTGATCAACCGCACCCAGTGGTGGGGCCGGCAGATGCTGATCTGGGGCGTGCACGTGCACGTCGGGCTGCCGGAGCGGGACCGGGTGCTGCCGGTGCTGTCGGCGCTGCTCAACTACTACCCGCACCTGCAGGCGCTCTCGGCGTCGTCGCCGATCTGGGCCGGGCTCGACACCGGCTACGCGTCCAACCGGGCGCTGATGTTCCAGCAGCTGCCGACCGCCGGGCTGCCGTTCCAGTTCGAGGCGCTGGCCGGAGTACGAGACGTACGCGCAGCGACCTGATGACCACCGGCGTGATCGACGAGCTCAACGAGATCCGGTGGGACGTGCGGCCGGCGCCGAGGCTCGGCACCATCGAGAACCGGGTCTGCGACGCGGTCTCCGACATCGGCGAGCTCGGCCGCGCTGGTCGCGCTGATGCACTGCCTGGTGGTCGACCTCGACACCCGGCTGGCCGCCGGCGAGACGCTCCCGACGATGCCGCCGTGGCACGTGCAGGAGAACAAGTGGCGCGCGGCCCGCTACGGCCTGGACGCGATCGTCATCGTCGACGCCGACGTCCAACGAGCGACTGGTCACCGACGACCTCGCCGACCTGCTCGACCGGCTCGCCCCGGTCGCCGAGCGGCTCGGGCTGCTCCGCCGAGCTGGCCGCGGTCGCCGAGATCCCGCGCCGCGGCGCGTCGTACCAGCGGCAGCGGGCGGTCGCCGAGGCCACCGGCGGCGACCTGGTCGCGGTCGTCGACTCCGTGGTCCGCGAGCTCCGCGCCGGGCTGGGGCCTGACTCGGAGTCGGGCCCTCAGTAACCGCCCTCGGGCGGCACCATCTCGAGGCGTACGCCGAGCAGTCGCACCGGCCGGTCGCGCTCGACCCGGTCGAGCAGCGACACCGCGGCGTCGGCGAGGACGTCGGGTCGTTGGTCGGCTCGGGCAGGGTCAGGCTGCGGCTGACCGTCGTGAACGGCTTGAACCGGACCTTGAGCCCGACCCGCGCGGCCGGTCGGCCCTCGCGGTCGATGTCGACGAGCACCCGGCGGGTCAGCACCCGAACCTCCTCGGCGACCCGGTCCCAGTCCTCGAGGTCCTGCTGGTAGGTCTCCTCACGACCGTGCGCGCGCGGCACCCACGGCGAGGCGTCGACCGGGCTGGTGTCGACGCCGCGGCCGAGCCGGTGGAACCACGGCCCCATCGTCGGGCCGATCTCGGCGGCGAGCACCCGGGCGTCGGAGCTGCGCGAGCTGGTCGACGGTGTCGATGCCGAGCGCGGCCAGCTTCTTGCCGGTCTTGCTGCCGATCCCCCACAGCGCGGTGGTCGGCCGCTCGCCCATCACCTCGAACCAGTTCTCCGCGGTCAGCCGCCAGACCCCGCGCGGCTTGCCGAAGTCGGTCGCGATCTTGGCGCGCAGCTTGTTGTCGCCGACCCCGACCGAGCAGTGCAGCCGGGTCGCCGCCAGCACCTCGGCGCGCACCCGCTCGGCGCGCTCCATCGGGTCGCCCAGGTCGCCGTGCCCGTCGCCGGCCGCCAGGAACGCCTCGTCCCAGCCGAGCACCTGGACCACGACCGGCACCCCGCCCCACTCCAGCCCGCGCAGCGTCGCCATCACCTCGCTCGGAGGCGGCGTTGTAGGCCTCGTGGTCGACCGGCAGGAACACCGCGTCGGGACACTTGCGCGCCGCGACCCGCAGCGGCATGCCGGAGCCGACGCCGAACTCGCGCGCTTCGTACGACGCCGTCGCGACCACCCCGCGCTCGGTGGGGTCACCGCGGCCGCCGACCACGACCGGGCAGCCCGGCCAGCTCGGGGCGGCGCAGCACCTCGACCGCGGCGATGAACTGGTCCAGGTCGACGTGCAGCACCCACGGCTGGCCGGCCGGCGCCCTGGCGTCACCGCTGGTCATCGCGGCGGCGGCAGCGCGTCCGTGGACTCGAGCTGGTCGAGCCCGGTGACCATCAGCAGGTCGACCACCACCGAGCGCAGCTGCGCGAGAATCGCCTCCGCGGCCAGCACGTCGGTGCGCTCCACCCGACCGGTCGCCTCGCCGACGGCCAGCAGCGGCGGCGCGCGCCTCGACGGCCATCCGGTTCTCGGCCAGCTCGCGGCGACCGCGTCCGCGGCGTCGGCGAGGTCGAGCGCGAGCCGGGAGTACGAGGCCGGCACCGGGCGCCGGTGGTAGGCCGCGACCGCGGTCTGCCGGACCAGCACCCGGGTGCTGCGCAGCGCCCGGTCGAGCGGGTCGACCAGGTCGACCATCCGGCGCAGGTTGTCCTTGTGCCGGACCCGGAACGGCGAGGAGTCGACCACCGACAGGCCCTCGTCGGCGGCGTCCTGGAGCTCGCGGATCAGGTGGTCGGTCGAGCGGGCGTCGGCCAGCAGGTCCATCGCCCGGTCCACCTCACCGTCGGCCATCACCTCGCCGGCGGCCCGCAGCAGCCCCGCGATCTTGCGCATCACGACCGCCGCCTGCTCGCGCGGCCGGCGCAGCGGCGCCGCCGGGACCACGGTGGCCGCGACCAGGGCGACCGCGCCACCGATCACGCGCGTCGGTCCAGCGGGTGAACGCCTCACCCGGGTCGGGCACCAGCGAGGCCACCACGATCGACTGCACCGCGGCCTGGGTGACGAACAGCTGGCCGCCGTCGAGCAGGAGCGCGGCCGACATCGCGAGCGCCACGATCAGCCCGATCTGCCACCACCCCGAGCCCAGCCAGACCACCAGCAGGTCGGCGAGGAAGACCCCGACCGCCACCCCGACCGTCACCTCGGCGACCCGGCGCAGCCGCTGGCCGTACGACGTGCCGAGCGCGACCACGGCCGCGACCGGCGCGAAGAACGGCGACGGGTGGCCGAGGACGTCGGCGGCGATCAGCCAGGCGACCGCGGCGGCGATCGCACACTGCCCGATCTGCCAGCCCTTGGACTCCAGTCGTCGACCCGCGCCCGCAGCGGACGTCCGGCTGCGGATCCACACCCGGTCGAGTGGTCCCGCCTCCATGCCCGCGATCCTGCCACGGGCAGACCCAGGACTCCGGGACTCACTGGGCGTGCGCCCAGCTCGAGGGCCTGCTTCAGGTCGCCGAGGTCGCGGTACCAGGTGCGCACCTCGGTGCGACAGCGCACCCGGTCGACCCGGGCGTCGTACTCACCGCACTCGGCGCGCGCCTCGGAGTCGGTCGGCGGGTACAGCGCGGTGCCGTCGTAGTGGCGGATCTCGAAGCCGTTGGCCTTGTCGCCGGTGACCTCGACGATGGTGTCGCCCGGAGGTGGGTCGACGGCCGCGAGCGCGGCGGCGCCGAGCCCTCCCAGACAGGTGCCGGCGACCAGGGCGATGCAGACGATCCACTTCATGGGTAGCTCCCGAAGGCTCCGCGCCGGCGGGTCCGACGCACGAGCGACGCTAGGAGCCGGCCCGGACAATTCGCGCCCGCCGACCAGCCGCCTGTGGAGAGTGCGGTCGGAACGCGCTGCTGTGGACGGGAGGTGGGGCATATGGTGCTCCGAACGCCCGGTCATCAGAAGGGAGCGGCTCGTGGTCTCACCGATCGACCCGACCAGTGCGGCGTTCCTCCTGACCGAGAACCGCAGCATGCCGATGCACGTCGGCGGGCTGCAGCTGTTCGAGAAGCCCGAGGGCGCGGGCCGCAACTACGGCCGCGAGCTGTACGAGTCGATGCGCGACGTCGAGGAGATCGCCCCGCTGTTCCTCAAGCGCCCGCACCGCTCGCTCACGACCGCCGGGCAGCTGGTCTGGGTCGAGGACGAGCAGTTCGACATCGACCACCACATCCGGCACAGCGCGCTGCCCAAGCCCGGCCGGATCCGCGAGCTCCTCGACCTCAGCAGCCGCCTGCACAGCACCCGGCTGGCGTGGGAGCGGCCGCTCTGGGAGGCCTACGTCATCGAGGGCCTCCGCGACGGCCGGGTGGCGCTCTACACGAAGGTCCACCACTGCGCTGGTCGACGGCATCTCCGCGATGCGGCTGGTGCAGAGCACGCTCAGCCCGGACGAGCAGCTGCGCGACATGCCGCCGCCCTGGGACGCCCGCACCCGGCGCGACCGGCCGGACGCACACGGCGCCGGACGGCGGGCTCGCCGAGGTCTCCACCCAGGCGATGCGCACCGCGCTCGGCATCACCGCCGAGGCCGCGCGGATGCCGAGCGCGCTGATCAGGACGCTCATCGAAGAGCGTCCGCAACGAGACCTCCTCGGTCTCGCTCTACGCGCCCCACACGATCTTCAACCAGAAGATCACCGGCTCGCGCCGCTTCGCCGCCCAGGACTGGGAGATCGAGCGGCTGCGGGCGATCGGCAGCGCCACCGGCACGACGATCAACGACGTCGTGCTCGCGATGTGCGGCGGCGCGGTACGTCGCTACCTCCTCGAGCTCGACGCGCTGCCGGAGGCGCCACTGGTCGCGATGGTGCCGGTCGGGCTCAAGGCCAAGGAGTCCCACCTCGCCTCGACCGAGGGCGGCAACGCGGTCGGCTCGGTGATGTGTCGCCTCGGCACCGACCTCGAGGACCCCGCTCGACCGACTGCTCGAGATCTCCGCCTCGATGACCGACGGCAAGCAGGCCCTGGCGAGCATGACCCCGGTGCAGATCCTGGCGATGAGCGCGCTCGGCCAGGCGCCGGCGATCATCACGCCGATGCTGCGGATGTCGGGCATCGTGCGTCCGCCGTACAACCTGATCATCAGCAACGTCCCCGGGCCGCGGGCCACCCAGTACTGGAACGGCGCGAAGCTCGTCGGCCACTACCCGCTGTCGATCCCGATCAACGGGATGGCGCTCAACATCACCTGCATCTCGTACGACGGCAACCTCGGCTTCGGCCTGACCGGCTGCCGGCGCACCGTCCCGCACCTGCAGCGGCTGCTGACCCACCTCGACGCCGAGGTGAAGGCGCTGGAGAAGGCGGCCGGGGTCTAGGTCTTACGCCTCCATCGGGTCCGGCCCCACGGCTTGAACACCGACAGCACCAGCGCGAACGCCAGCGCGGCGAACGACACGAACGGCGGGAACATCAGGTCCTGGGTGGCGTGGCCGACCAGGTCGCGGACCTCGTCGGCGGTCCCGGTGAGACCGTCCGGGATGCTCAACGCGCTCGGCACCAGCGCGACGAACACCAGCGCGGTCAGCACGATCGCGATCGTCAGCTTCGTGAACACCCACCACCACTGGACCAGGCCCCACTTCGTACCCAGCCCGAGCAGCACCCCGGTGAACAGCATGCCGCCGGCCAGCACCGGCACCACCGGAGGGATGACCAGGCGAACCACGGTGTACGCCGCCGCCACGGTCGTACCGTCGTCGGACAGCCGACCGGTGAGGACGAGGATCGCGAGCAGCACGTCGGCGCCCATCCACCCGACGCCGCAGGCGATGTGCAGGACGAGCACCGCCTTGCGCCAGCGCTGAGACATCGTGAAGCCCAAGGACATGGTGCCGACCCTAGGCACAGCGCCGCCTCCGGTGATCGGGGATGACCCCCAGATCGCCCCTAACGCAGGAACGCGCGGTCGATGACGAAGTCGAACACCCGGTCCGGAAGCACCTGCCGGACCAGCGGGATCACCCGGGCACCCCGGCCGGCCGGGTAGCGGGTCCGCGGCCGGGAGGCGGTCGCGGCCTTGGTCACGGTCTTGGCGACGGTCCGCGGGCCGCTGGACAGCAGCCGGTTGTCGACGCGGCGCAGGGTCTTGGCGGCACTGAGCGCGCGCTCCTCGTACGCGCCGCCGCGGCTGGTCTCGACCAACGCCTCGCGGGAGATCTTGTTCCACTCGGTGACGATCCCGGCGGGCCGGACGATGACCACGTCGATTCCGTACGGCTTCAGCTCGACGCGGAGGCTGTCGCTGAATCCCTCGACCGCGAACTTGGTGGCGTGGTACCACGCACCGAACGGCTCGTAGATGACCGCGCCCACCGAGGAGATGTTGATGATCCGGCCGCGGTGCCGCTCCCGCATCGGCGGCGTGACCAGCTGGGTCAGCCGGGCCAGCCCGAACAGGTTCACCTCGAACTGCCGGCGCGCCTCGTCGATCGACACGTCCTCGACGGCGCCGTAGGAGCCGTACCCCGCGTTGTTGACGAGTACGTCGATCCGGCCGGTGTCGCCGAGGATCCGCTCGACGCCGCTGGTCATCGAGTCGTCGTCGGTGACGTCCATGCGGAAGGTGCGGATGCCGTCCTTCTCGAGCGCGGCCATCCGGTCCACGCGCCGGGCGACGGCGTAGACCGTGAATCCCGCCTTGCGGAGCCGGAAGGCGGTCACCTTCCCGATCCCGCTGGACCCACCGGTGACGAGCGCGACGCGGCCTGTGCCGGAACGAGTCATGGCCCGATCGTGCCCCGGACCTCCTCGAAGCCGCCACCCACCGTCTCGGCGACGGCGCGCAGCCGGGCCCGGGTGATGTCGGCGACGGTGAGCAGGCCGGCGTTGCGGGCGTTGGATCCGTCCCGCGTGGGCTCGGCGGAGTTGACGCTGACACAGCGCCGGTCGCCGCCGTCCTCGGCGTTCTGGAGCGCGACGGCGTGCCCCGTCGTACCGCTGCCGGCGAAGAAGTCGAGCACCACCGCGTCGGCGGGCATGGTGCCGAGGATCCGCCGGACCAGACCGGTCGGCTTCGGCGACTCGAAGACGTGCCCGACGATCGCCTTGAGCTCGGCGACCGCGGTGTCGGTCGAGCCGACCTCCTCGGACAGCCAGACGGTGCGCAGCTTCTTGCGCCGACCGCCCGGGGTCCCGGTGCAGCCAGTCGTTCTGGAACACGTCGACCCGCTCGCCGCCACGGCCGTTGACCGCGCCGGCAGACCAGGTCGTCGGGGCGCTCGTCGATCCGCGGCCGGCTCCACCGCCACACCGCCGGGCGTGCCGTCGCCGAACACCGGCCCGATCTCGACCGCGCCCTCGAACGGCGTCGTCCGCACCAGGCCGCTGTCCGGGTCGCCCCACACCGTGAAGTGCAGGGTGCGGGCGGTCACCGGGTTGAACTTCTTGTTGGTGTTGCGCAGCGGCAGGTGCCGGAAGCGTCGGCCGTCGGCGCTGACCAGCGGGAAGTCGCGCTCGTTGACGGTCTCCGTCGTGGTCGCAGTCGAGCGCGGTACGGCGGGCGTCTCGGGCGTAGACCAGCAGGTACTCGTGGCTGGTTGCGAAGCCCGGAACCCAGCTGACGGCCCTTGGGGTTGAGGTTGACCACGACCTGGGCGAGGAAGTTCTCCTCGCCGTACACCTCGTCCATCAGCAGCCGCAGGTACGCGACCTCGTTGTCGTCGATGCTGACGAAGATCGCGCCGGTCTCGGCGAGCACCTCGCGGGCGGCCGCCAGCCGGGGCCGCATCATCGCCACCCAGGCCTGGTGGCGGGTCTCGCGCGCGCCGTTGCGGAAGTCGTCGTGGTAGGCGAAGTCGTTGCCGGTGTTGTACGGCGGGTCGATGTAGACCAGGTCGACCGGGGTCACCGAGGAGGTCGACGAGCGTCGGCAGCACGTCGAGGTTGTCGCCCTCGATGAAGGTGTTCCACGGACGCGCCACGGCCCCGACCCTAGTATCGAGAGGTGTTTCGCACGCTCTCGGCGCGCCTTGCCCGGCGCCGGCGGGCCAGAGAGCTGCAGCGCCGGATGCGCGAGCTCGACCGGCTCGACCGGCGACACGGACTCGGCGCCGCCGTTCCCAGCCTCGGGCCCGACCCCGAACCCGCGCAGCGGCGTCCGGTGTCGGGGCGCGCGCGCAACCGGACGTCGTTCCTGCTGGCGGCGCTGCTGACCGTGCTGGTCGTGACGTTCAACCCGACCTCGACCGGCGCCCAGCTGCGGGGGCTGCTCGGGATCGGGCAGGACCTCACCTTCACGATCACCGACAGCGGCGGCAACGAGGGCTACGCGTTCGCGCTGATGCAGCCCGACGGCCGCGAACCGGTCACCTGGGACCCGTGCCAGCGGGATCCAGTACGTCGTGAACCCAACCGGCGCCCCGGCCGGCTACCGGGAGACCCTCGCCGCCGCGGTCGCGGACATCGAGGCCGCCAGCGGCCTGGACCTCGTCTTCGGCGGGACGACGGACGACCGCACGTTCAGCGACCGCAGCGGACCGCTCGACGCGACCGCCCCGCCGGTGCTGATCGGGTGGGCCACCCCGGACGAGATGCCCCGGCTCGCCGACGACGTCGCGGGTGTCGGTGGCGCCGAGGCGGTGCAGACCCGACGCGACCGGCTCACCTACGTCACCGGCATGGTCGTGCTGGACCGCGACCAGTTCGCCGAGATCGGCGTCCGCGAGGGCGGCGCCGAGCTCCAGCGGGCCATCGTGACCCACGAGCTCGGCCACGTCGTCGGGCTCGACCACGTCGACGACCCGGACCAGCTGATGTACGCCGAGACCAGCGGCCGCAGCCGGCTCGGAGCCGGCGACGCGGATGGTCTGGCCGTGCTCGGCAACGGGCCCTGCCGGTGACCCGCGGGTGACTGGGGACACGGCGGCAGAGATCCCCGTTGCGGAGACCCGAGCGCCTAGCCTTGTCTGAGTGCGTATCCGCCTGTCGCTGACTGCCGGCCTGGTCGCGTGCGGCCTCCTGGCCGCAGCGCCCGCCCTCGCCGGCAACACCGGCGCGCCGTCGTACGAGAAGGGCGACCGGAACGACGGGAAGCGGGAGCTGCACCCGGAGCACTCCTCGGGCGGCGAGCAGGGCCCGCTCGCCGCGCCGCTGCCGCCGTGGAGCCGCGCGCCCGACGCAGACCGACTGGACGAGCTGGCAGGTCGCGCCCGGCGTCGACGTTCACCCGCTGGAGCCAGACCGACGCGCGCGGCCCGATCCGCGCGCACCTGCTGACGATCGACCCGCGGACGCCGGGGCTGCGGATCGACTACGCGAGCATGGGCGCCGGTCCGCCGGGTCGCGCCGCTGACCGCGATGCTGAGCCAGGACCACGCGATCGCCGGCGTCAACGGCGACTTCTACGACATCGGGCACACCGGCGCCCCGCTCGGCCTCGGCAAGGACCGCCAGCGCGGGCTGCTGCACGCGCGCCAGGACGGGTGGAACAACGCGTTCTACATCGACCGCAAGGGCCGCGCCGGGATCGGCGACCTGCCGATGACGGCCAAGGTGCTGTTCCACCCGGACCTGAGGATCACCAACCTGAACTCGCCGTTCGTCGCCCCCGGCGGGATCGGGATCTACACCCCGCGCTGGGGCCGGACGGCGGGCTACGGCGTCACCCAGGGCCAGCGCGAGCGGGTCCGCCAGGTGACCGTCGAGGACGGCCGGGTGGTCGCGAGCCGACGCAAGATCAGCGAGGACAAGCAGATCAAGGGGCTGGTGCTGATCGGCCGCGGCGACGGCGCCGCGCGGCTGCGCAAGGAGCTCCCGAACGGCACCCGGGTCAGGGTCCGCTGGGCGCTCGCGGGCAACCCGCAGATGGCGATCAGCGGCAACCAGTTCCTCGTCCACGACGGCATCATCCGCGCGATCGACGACCGCGAGCTGCACCCGCGTACGGCGGTCGGCGTCGACTCCGACACCGGCGAGGTGCTGCTGCTGGTGATCGACGGGCGCAGCTCGACGCAGCCGCGGCTACACGATGGTCGAGCTCGCCAACCTGATGATCGACCTCGGCGCCGACGAGGCCGTCAACCTCGACGGCGGCGGCTCCTCGACGATGGTCGGCAAGAACCGCGGCGGCAAGGTCAAGGTCCTCAACGACCCGTCCGACGGCGGCCAGCGCTGGGTCGCCAACGGCATCGAGGTGACCTACACGAAGCCCTAGGTGCTCGGTCCACCTAGGCCGGCACCGACGCCAGCGCGACCGTCGTGACCGGCGCGAAGCACTCCTTCAGCGGCGACGCGACCTTCTCCGGCACGATCACGCCGTCCTGCACGGTCGCGCCGGGCGGTACGTCGCAGCCGACGGAGACGACCTGCGCCATCAGCGACGTCGCCGTCGGCGACGTCGACCTCCGCTGCGGCCGCGGACGACCTTCGCCGCGAGCGACGTCGCTCGAACTGGCTCGACGTACGCCGCCAGCGCGTCGTCGTTCGTCGAGCGTCGGTCGCCTCGCTGGCGGGCTCACCGCCGCCGGCCGTGCCGGAGACGAGCGCGACCTGGCGGCTCGGCCGGTCGGCCGGTCGCCGTCGCTCTGCCGACGGCGTCGTCGTCGCCGCAGCCGGCGAGGGCGAGCAGGAGTGCGAGCGTTCCGAGAGTTCGTCGCATGACGATGGGACGGTGCCCGGTCGCGACCGGGTTCCACGCGTGGCAGGCTTCGGGCGTGCCCCGCTTCACCCGTGCCGAGCTCGAGTCCTACCGCGACGCCGAGGTGCCCGACCTGCTCGGCCCGGACCTGCGGCTGCTGTTCGTCGGCATCAACCCGGGGCTGTGGACCGCCGCGACGCAGACCCACTTCGCGCACCCGGTCGAACCGCTTCTACCCCGCGCTGCTGGCGGCCGGGATCATCACCGAGCCGGTCAGCCCGTCGGCCGGGATGACCGACGCCGACCGCGACCGGCTCCGCGCCCGCGGCATCGGGATCACCAACATCGTCCGCCGGGCCACCGCCCGCGCCTCCGAGCTGACCGACGACGAGCTGCGGGCCGGCGGGCGTCGAGCTCGAGGCGACGGTCCGCCGTACGGCGCCGCGGGTGGTCGCGATCGCCGGCATCACGGCGTACCGCACCGCGTTCGGGCAGCGGAAGGCCGTCCTCGGCCGCCAGCCCGAGCCGTTCGCCGGCGCCGAGCTGTGGATCGTGCCGAACCCGAGCGGGCTGAACGCGCACGAGACCGTCGCGACCCTCGCGGTCGCGTACGCCGACGCGGCGCGGGCCGCGGGCGTCATCTAGAGCACCGGGAAGGCCTGGTCCTTGCCGAGCACGGTCAGCCCGTCCTCGACGAGGAACCCGCGGGCCCGGTCGGCGTCGAGGTCGACGCCGATCTGCGGCGCCGGGCGGGACGACGACGTTCTTGTCCAGGATCGCGTTGCGGACGATCGGCGCCGTCGCCGATGCGCACGCCGTTCATCAGCACCGAGCCGATCACCTCGGCGCCGGCACCGACGCGGACCGCCGGCGAGAGCACCGAGCGCTTCACCTTGCCGCCGCTGACGACGACCCCGGGCGAGAGCACCGCCTCGTCGACGCGCGGCTTCTCCCGCCGCTGCGCCCTGCACCAGCTTGGCCGGCGGCTGCGGGCCGTAGGAGGTGTAGATCGGCCAGTCGAAGTTGTAGAGGTTGAACACCGGCAGCGGCGACACGACGTCCATGTGCGCGGCGTAGTACGACGCCGAGCGTCCCGACGTCGCGCCAGTAGCCGCGGTCGCGGTCGGTCGAGCCGGCGACGTCGTTGTCCTTGTAGTCGTAGACGCCGGCCTGCTGGCGGCGCACGAACGACGGCACGATGTCGCCGCCCATGTCGTGCTTGGAGCCGATCTCGGTCGCGTCGCGGGTCACCGCCTCGACCAGCGCGTCGGCGTCGAAGACGTAGTTGCCCATCGACGCGAGCACCTCGCCGGGGCTGTCCGGCAGCCCGACCGGGTCGGTCGGCTTCTCCAGGAAGTCGCGGATCTTCGACGGGTCGTCGGGGTGCACGTCGATGACGCCGAACTGGTCGGCCAGCTCGATCGGCTGCCGGATCGCGGCGACCGTGCAGGCGGCGCCGCTCGCGATGTGCGCCTTCACCATCTGGTGGAAGTCCATCCGGTAGACGTGGTCGGCGCCGACGACGATCACGATGTCGGGCTTCTCGTCCTTGATCAGGTTGAGCGACTGGTAGATCGCGTCGGCGCTGCCGAGGTACCAGTTCTTGCCGACCCGCTGCTGCGCCGGCACCGGCGTCACGTAGTTGCCGAGCATCGTCGACATCCGCCAGGTCTGGGTGACGTGCCGGTCCAGGCTGTGCGACTTGTACTGCGTCAGCACGACGACCTGGAGGTAGCCGCTGTTCACGACGTTCGACAGCGCGAAGTCGATCAGCCGGTAGATGCCGGCGAACGGCACGGCCGGCTTGGCCCGGTCCGCGGTCAGCGGCATCAGTCTCTTGCCCTCGCCTCCGGCCAGGACGATCGCGAGGACCTTCTTCCGGGAGCTGAGCGCCATGTCCACAACCTAGTGCCGGACGAGTAGGTTCGGCACGTGCGAGTCGACGTGCTGTCCCGTGAGTACCCACCCGAGGTGTACGGCGGCGCCGGGGTCCACGTCGCCGAGCTGGTCCGCGCACTCCGTGCCCGATCCGACGTCGAGGCACACGTGCACGCGTTCGGCGCACCGCGCTCCGAGGCGCTGACCTCGTCGTACGCCGACCTCGCCGAGCTCGCCGGCGCCAACGCCGCGCTGCGCACGCTCGGCGTGGACCTGGCGATCGCCGACGCGTGCGCCGGCACCGACCTGGTCCACTCGCACACCTGGTACGCCAACTTCGCCGGCCACCTCGCCGTCGCTGCTGCACGGCGTCCCGCACGTCGTCTCCGCGCACTCGCTCGAGCCGCTGCGGCCGTGGAAGGCCGAGCAGCTCGGCGGCGGCTACGCGATCTCGTCGTACGTCGAGAAGACGTCGTACGAGGCGGCGGCCGCCGTGATCGCGGTGTCGGCGGCGATGCGCGACGACGTGCTCGCGTCGTACCCCGCGATCGACCCGGCGCGGGTGCACGTCGTCCACAACGGCATCGACACCGACGACTGGACGCCGATCGTGAACCCGGACCGGGTGCGCGAGCTCGGCGTCGACCCGGACCGGCCGTCGGTGGTCTTCGTCGGCCGGATCACCCGGCAGAAGGGGCTGCCGCTGTTCCTGCGCGCCTGCGCCGAGCTGCCGCCGGAGGTGCAGGTGGTGCTGTGCGCCGGCGCGCCGGACACCCCGGAGATCATGGCCGAGGTCGAGGGGCTGGTCGACGGCCTGCGGGCGACGCGCGACCGGCGTCGTCTGGATCGCCGAGATGCTGCCCCGCCCCGACGTGGTCGCGCTGCTGACCGCCGCGACGGCGTTCGCCTGCCCGTCGATCTACGAGCCGCTCGGCATCGTGAACCTCGAGGCGATGGCCTGCGAGACCGCGGTCGTCGCGACCGCCACCGGCGGCATCCCCGAGGTCGTCGTCCACGGCGAGACCGGGCGGCTGGTGCCGATCCTGCAGGCCACCGACGGCACCGGCACCCCGCTCGACCCGGACCAGTACGTCGCCGACTTCGCCGAGGCGCTGATCCACGTCGTCTCCGACCCGGACCGGGCCGCCGAGATGGGCCGGGCCGGCCGGGCCCGCGCGATCGAGGCGTTCTCGTGGGACGCGATCGCCGAGCGGACCGTCGAGGTCTACCGCTCGGTGCTCTGAGCCCGACCGCTCAGGCAGAACTGGACGCTTTCGGGCCGATCTTTCGGGCGCAAGGGTCCAGTTTCACCGGCTCGACCGGTGAAACTGCCCGCTACCGTCACCCCCGTGAACAAGAACATGTTCCTGTTGTGGGGCGACGACCTCGCGACCGCACTCCACGACCCGGCCCTGCACGAGCGGCTCGCGGACGTCGGCGTACGCCGGCTCCAGCTCAACGTCGACGACGAGCCGGTCGCCGCGGCGATGCGGATCCCGCAGTTCGAGCAGCCGGTCGGCGCGATCGTGAGCGTGTGGGACGCCGAGGCCGCACCGGTGGCCGACGATCCTGCGCGAGGTCGGGACCACCGTGCACGGCTACGCGGTCGACGAGCGGCGCCGGCTGGACCCGCCCGAGGCCTGGGACGGCAGCCGCGCCGACGCGCTCGCCAACGTCGCGATCCTGCGCCGGCCCGCCGACCTCGACCGCGCGGAGTGGCTGCGGATCTGGATGGTCGACCACACCCCGATCGCGATCCGCACCCAGGCCACGTTCGGCTACGTGCAGAACGTCGTCACCGGCCCGGTCACCGACGGCGCGCCGCGCGGTCGACGCGCTCGTCGAGGAGCTGTTCCCGAGCGCCGGCGATCACCGACATGCACGCGTTCTACGGCAGCGGCGGCGACGACGCCGAGCTGAACCGCCGGCTCACCGAGCTGATGGCCAGCGTCGCCCGCTTCGGCGCCGACCACGACCTCGACCTGGTGCCGACCAGCCGCTACCTCTACGAGGTCAGTGCTCCGTCGAGTCGTACGTGATGGTGCCGTCGCGGCGGGCGCCGAGGTACTCGCTCTCGCTGTACTCGTTCGACGCGTAGGCCCACACGACCGCGCGGTCGTCGTCCGGCGCCCGCACGATCGCGTACCACGAGGTCGGGTCCTCCACGAGCGTCTGCACCTGCTCGATCAGGTCCACGATCACCGCCGGGTCGACCTGGGCCAGGTCGGTCCGCTCGAAGCTCGACGTGCTCTTCGAGTCGTTCGGCTCCAGGTCGCTGCCGTCCCAGTACCAGTACTCCTCGCGCTGGCTGGTCGTGTCGACCGGCAGCTCGACGACGGCGTACGTCGGGTAGAGCACCGCCGAGAACGCGGTGGTCGCCCCGGTCTCCTCCTCGACCGCGTCGAGCAGGTCCTGGTAGCCGGCCACGCTGAGCACGTCCGGGTCGTCGCCCAGCGGGTCCGGCCTCGATGCCGTCGCCGACGCTGCTCACCAGGGCGACGATCCCGCCGATCGACGCCACCGCGATGATCGCGACGACCGCGATCGGCACCAGGATCAGCGCCTTGGAGACCCGCGGCTTCGAGGTGCCGGCGGGAGCCGGCGTCAGCGGCGGTCGGGGTCGCGGGGCCGTAGTCGACGTACGTCGGCGGCGCCGGCGCGGCGGACCGCGACGACCGGCCGCGGGCACCGGCGGCTCGAGGTCGTGGGTCAGCATCCGGATCTCGTCCGAGCGTCTGCGCCATCTGCAGCAGCTCGACCCGCTTGTCCCGGTCCGCCTCGATGATCTGGCCGTCGGCCCAGGCGGCCTCGACGGCCGCGATCGCAGCGTCGCGGTCGTTGTCGCGTGCCCGCCGCGTCCTCCACGACCAGCACCGTAGTGTCCCAGCTAGATGAAGACCCCCAGGATCAGCACGACGACCAGACCGGTCAAGCCCTCGCTTCGACGTACACCTGGACGATCTCGTCGACACCTTGGTCGACGTCGAGGACGACGCCGTCCTCGTCGGGCGCGAGCGGTTCGAGGGTCGCGAACTGCGAGGTCAGCAGCGACGCGGGCATGAAGTGGCCGGGCCTGGACGCCTGCCGCCGCTCGATGACCTCGCGGCTGCCCTCGAGCATCAGGAAGCCGCAGCCCGGGGACGTGCCCGCGGAGCTGGTCGCGGTACTTGCGCTTCAGCGCGGAGCAGCCCATCACCCCGCCGTCGGGGTGGTCGGCCAGCCAGCCGCCGACCGCCTCCAGCCAGGGGTAGCGGTCGTCGTCGTCGAGCGCGTGCCCGGCGCTCATCTTGGCGATGTTCTCGGGCGGGTGCAGGTCGTCGGCGTCCGCGAACGGCACCCGCAGCCGCTGCGCCAGCGCGGCGCCCACGGTCGACTTGCCCGAGCCCGAGACACCCATCACGACGAGGGGAGGTGGCATGGCCACACCGTACGTCGCAGCCCGCGCCGCTACTGCTGGGTCGGCGTCTGGGTCGGCGACTGGCTGGGGCTCGGGGTCGGGCTCGGTGTCGGGCTCGGTGTCTGGCTCGGGCTCGGTGTCGGGCTCGGGCTCGGGCTCGGCGCTCGGGCTCGGCGACTTGCTCGGCTCCTGCTTGGCCGGCTCCTGCTTGGCCGGCTCCTGCTTCACCGGCTTCTTCTGGACCCGCTCCTTGGCCGGCGCCTGCTCGGGCGCCTTGCGCACCTCGACGGTGAACGGGGCCGAGACGCTGCCCTCGGCGAGCGGCCGGTCCACGAACCGCCAGCGGTACGTCGTGGTCGCCTCCGGCGCGACGGTCAGGGCCGGGTCGGCGCCGTCGGCCCCCTCGACGAGGGTCCAGCCGCCGTTCGCGCCCTGGGCCTCGAGCACCAGCCGGGCCGCGGGCACCGGCGCACCGGTGTTGTCGACGACCGAGCCGT
This sequence comes from uncultured Actinomycetota bacterium, assembly GCA_963716655.1. Lineage (GTDB taxonomy): Bacteria > Actinomycetota > Actinomycetes > Propionibacteriales > Nocardioidaceae > Nocardioides. Next base: position 78,384 of record CAVQTV010000006.1, read on the forward strand.
GGAGGGTGACCTCCTGGCCGGCCTCGATCGCGCCCGCGGGGCCGCTGATCGACGTGGTGGTGGTCAGGCCCTCGAGGTCGTACGTCGTGACCGCGCCGGGGCGGCCGACCCGCCAGGCGTCCATGTTGAACGCGCGTGCCGTCGCAGCCGAAGCCGATGGTGAAGAACCCGGGCCCGTCGCCGCCGTGGGCCTTGATGAAGGCGGGGATCCGCGACGCGGGGGCGGTCTCGTCGAGCCGCTGACGGGTGAGCATGTCGTACTTCGTCCAGGTGAACGCCAGCCCGGCCGTGTCGACCCGGCTCCATCCGCCGGCCGGCACGGACAGCGCGGCGCGGCCGAACCAGACCTTGCCGGTGCCGGAGTCGGCGGGCTCCTGGTAGCCGGCGTACGACACGCCGTTCGCGCCCTCCGGGGCGGTCACCGACAGGCCGGCGACGGTCGTCGCGGCCATCGAGTCGACGTAGTGGACCGAGCCGACGGCGTTGCCGCCGGCGAGGTCGTAGCCGAGGCTGCGGGTGCCCGCGGGCGCCTGCCCCGGGCCGATCCCGACGTACGGCTGCGGCTGCTCGGCCGCGCGGACGTACGGGTCGTCGCAGCCCACGAACGACAGCTGGGCGGCCCGCCCGGTCGGGAACGTGGTGCCGTGCACGACGACCGTGGAGTCCGCCATCGCCGGAGCGAGCGGAAGCAGCGCGGCGACCGCCGCGCCGAGAATGGCAATGCAACTGCCCCGGTGCACGTTCAGAATGCTACGTCCTCGTCGGTGGTGCCGGGGAACTACCCAGACATCCCATCACTCCGTCGCCTACCTGCCAGTAGCGTGTGGGGCGTCGATCCCCAGGAGGAAGCACATGCAGCTGGCGCTGTCGGCGGAGGACGCCGAGTTCCGCGACGAGATGCGGGAGTTCTTCACCACGAAGGTCCCGCAGGAGATCCGCGACGCCGTCCGCGACGCGGCGCGAGCTCTCCAAGGACGACGTTCGTCACGAGCATGCGGATCCTCAACGAGGCCGGGCTCGCCGTGCCGAACTGGCCGGTGGAGTGGGGCGGCCAGGACTGGACGCCGCTGCGCCGGCACATCTGGCACGAGGAGATGCAGCGCGCCTGCGTGCCGACCCCGCTGGCGTTCAACGCCTCGATGATCGGCCCGGTGATCGCGCAGTTCGGCTCGCAGGAGATGAAGGAGCGGTTCCTCCCGAAGACCGCCAACCTCGACATCTGGTGGTCGCAGGGCTTCTCCGAGCCCGACGCCGGCTCCGACCTGGCGTCGCTGCGCACGCGCCGCGGTCCGCGACGGCGACGAGTACGTCGTCAACGGCCAGAAGACCTGGACCACGCTCGGCCAGTACGGCGACTGGATCTTCACGCTGGTCCGCACCGACCCGGAGGCCAAGAAGCAGGCCGGCATCTCGCTGCTGCTCATCGACATGACCTCCCCGGGCGTCGAGGTGCGCCCGATCGAGCTGATCGACGGCGGCCACGAGGTCAACGAGGTCTGGTTCGACGACGTCCGGGTGCCGGTCGAGAACCTCGTCGGCGAGGAGAACCGGGCCTGGGACTACGCGAAGTTCCTGCTCGGCAACGAGCGGGTCGGCGTCGCGCCGGTCGGCGCGACCAAGCGGGTGCTGGCCCAGGCCAAGGAGTGGGCCGGCTCGGTCTCGGTCGGCGACGGCACCCTGCTCGACGACCCGCTGGTGTCGACCCGGATCGCCGAGCTCGAGAACGAGCTGCTCGCCCTCGAGCTCACCGCGCTGCGCGTGGTCGCGCAACTCCGCCGACGGCAAGCCGCACCCGGCGTCGTCGGTGCTCAAGCTCAAGGGCACCGAGCTGCAGCAGGCGGTCACCGAGCTGGTCGTCGACCTGGCCGGCCCGGCCTCGCTGGCCACCGGCGCCGGTGACGACTCCGACCTGCCGTGGTGGACCCGGCGCGCGACGCCGACTACCTGAACTTCCGCAAGGCCTCGATCTACGGCGGCTCCAACGAGGTGCAGCGCCAGATCATCGCCCGCACGATCCTGGGACTCTGAGCCCTTTCCGAGGAGACTGACGATGGACTTCACGTACGACGAGGAGCAGCAGGCGCTGCGCGAGGCCGTCCGCGGCCTGGTCGGCAAGGCGTACTCCGACTTCGAGAACCGCCGCCGCACGGTCGCCGAGGACCCCGGCTTCAGCGAGAAGGTGTGGACCCAGCTCGCCGAGATGGGCATGCTCGGGCTGCCGTTCGCCGAGGAGTACGGCGGCATGGGCGCCGGCCCGATCGAGGTCGGCATCGTCGCCCAGGAGCTCGGCCGGGTGCTCGCGCCCGAGCCGTTCCTGACCTCGGTGGTGCTGGCCGGCGGGCTGGTCGCCGCCGCCGGCACCGAGGAGCAGAAGACCGAGCTGCTCGGCGCGCTGTCGGCGGGCGAGATGCGTGCTGGCCTTCGCGCACGCCGAGCCGGGCTCGCGCTGGCAGCCGACCGCGTCCGGCGTGACGCGCGACCGCCGACGGCGACGCGCTGGACGCTGACCGGCGTCAAGGAGCCGGTGCCGAACGGCGCCCGCGCCGACGTGCTGGTCGTGAGCGCGGCCTGCCCGACGGCGGCACCGGGCTGTTCGTGGTCGACCGGACGCTCCGGGCTGACGCAGCGGACCGGCTACCCGACCCACGACGGCGGCCGCGCCGCCAAGGTGACCTTCGACGACACCCCGGCGACGCCGCTCGGCGTCCGGCCGAGGACCGCACCGGCGTGATCGCGCGGGTCCTCGACCACGCCCGGATCGCCGCCTGCAACGAGGCGGTCGGGCTGATGGAGGTCGCGCTCGAGATGACCACGTCGTACCTCAAGAGCCGCAAGCAGTTCGGCGTCACGCTCAACACGTTCCAGGCGCTGACGTTCCGGTCGGCCGACATGTACGTGTCGCTGGAGCTGGCCCGCAGCATGGCGCTGTGGGCGACGATGGTGCTGGCCGAGGAGTCGCGGCGAGGAGGCCGCCGTCGCCGCGTCGCGGGCCGCGCTCCAGGTCAGCCGGGCCGGGCGGCACATCGGCCAGGAGGCGATCCAGCTGCACGGCGGCATCGGCATGACCGCGGAGTACGCCATCGGCAGCTACACCAGCCGGCTCACCGCGCTCGACCACCTGCTCGGCGACGGCAACCACCACCTCGGCCTGCTCGCCGCGGGCATCGCCGGGTACGACGAGGTCGAGCCGCTGCCGTAGTTGTCCACAGGCCGCCGATCGGCGGTGTCGGGACGGTGGCCCGCCGGGAACCCTCCCGGCATGACGATCAGCGTTGACCACCTGGCCTTCCGGTCCACGGTCGCCGACGTTCGTCGCGCCGCCGACCGGCTCCGCGAGGACCGCGACCGGGTCGCGCGCCGGGTCGACGGGCTGCTCGACGGCGGCTGGACCGGTGCCGCGGCCTCGACGTACGCCGAGGGCTGGGCGGACTGGAAACGCTCCGCCGAGGCCGTCCTCGACGGGCTGGCGGCGATGGCCGAGCTCCTGGACGCCACCCACGCCGACCTCGAGGTGACCGACCTCGGGTCCGGCGCGCGGCTGGACCGGCTCACGGCGAGGCTCGGCTGATGTACGGCGTCGATCTCGACGAGCTGCTCGGCACCGTCGACGAGATGGCGCGCTGCGCCGACGCCCTCGACGCGCTCCTCGACGACGTCAGCCAGCGGGTCGCCGGCCTGCACGGCACCTGGACCGGCCGGGCCGCCGTCGCGCAGGCGGCCGCGCAGGCCGAGTGGGAGGCCGGGTTCCGGTCGATGCGCGACGGCGCTGGCGACGATGCGGACCGCCGCCGACACCGCCCACGCCAACTACGCCGACGCCGCCGCGACGAACCTGCGGATGTGGGAGCAGGTCCGATGAGGGTCGAGGTCCTCGGGTCCGGGTACGCCGGCGCGGTCGAGGCGCTGGTCAGCGGGAACCTGCTCGCCGCCGACACCTGCGCGGCCCTCGCCGACCGGCTGCAGGGCTACGCCGGCATGGCGGGCGACGACTCGACCGCGGCCGAGTTCGCCGCGTCGTACGACGAGGCCGCGGCGGAGGCGCTCGCCGCGCTGGCCGACCTGGTCGGTGCGTTCGGCTCGCTCGGGCACCTCGCGCAGGCGTCGCTGGCCAACCACCACGCCGCCGAGGTCGCGTCCGGCGGCTTCCTCGTCGCCGCTCCCCCGACCCGTGCCGACGACAGCGTCGGCGATGCTCGGTCGCGACGCCGCCGACCTCCCTGGGCGGCGACTCGCCATCGCTGCCCGGCCCGGTCGCCTGGGTGCTCGACCAGATCGAGGGCTTCGTCTGGCCGGACGCCGACACCGACCGGGTGCGCGCCGCGGCCGACACCTGGCGCACCGCGGCCACCTCGGTCTCGGTCCTGACGGTGTACTGCGACAACGCGCTGCTCGACCTCTCCGACGAGGTGTCGCCGGAGATCCCACTCGCGATCGCCACCACCCAGGACCTCCGCGCCCGGGTCGACACCCTCGCCGGCCAGCTCGCCGCGATCGGCGGCGCCTGCGACGCGTACGCCGAGCAGGTCGACGCCAAGCGCGCCGAGATGCTCGACCTGCTGGCTCAGCTCGCCGTCGAGCTGGCCGCCGGCGCAGTCATCGGCGGCGCCCTCACCGTGCTGTCGGGCGGCCTCGCCGCCCCCGCGGCCGGCGCCGCCGGCTCGGCCCGGCTGGCCTGGGCGGCGCGCGAGCTGAAGCTGATCGTCGACGGCCTCCGCGTCCTCACCACCGGCACCGCCACCACCCTCCGCCCGGTCTCCGTCACCCTCCGCGACGCTCGTGCGTACCTCGCGAAGCTGCGCGCCGCGCGGATCGGCGCACGGACCGAGCGGGGCAGCCTGCGGCTGGGGCGGGACCGCGTCGCGAGGCTGGCTCGACCGGCACGAGGATGCCGGCGGGCACGCGATCGAGCAGGCACGTCGGCAAGTCGCGACGAGGAGCTGCTCAAGCGGGTCCTCGCCGCGAGGGCCGAAGCTAACGCGTCTCGACCTTCGTCGACCAGGACTGCGGCTGAGCGGCTTGATCGCACGACAGCTTCTGCGGCACATCAGTCCAGAGATTCGTGACATGGTTGGCTGCGACCCGCGAGGCACTACGTCGAGCTCGAGGACGATCTCGGCGATCGTCATCGGACGCGTCGCCGACCGCAGCGGAGCGGCGTCGGCTGACGTCACGGGCTTCGCACCATCCTCAAGGTCGACAGCATCGATGCCTGAGGGCTTCCAAATCCTCACCGCATATCCCGACAGCCGTGACGGAGGCAGCGATGGCAGACTCCGGCGCTCGACCAGCTGATGGGGACCTACCTGCACCAGGACTTCGACATCGATCGGCACGGTCGACGACAACGTCGACCACGTTCGTCCGCGAGGTCCCGCGAGCTGGCCGCCACGCTGCCTGACGAGGTCGACTGGCGTCCTCGATCAGCGACACTCGACGAAGCGCGAGCTCGAGGCGCTGCTGGACGACTCTCGGCTGCGAGGTCCTGCCGCCCGACGACATGACGGCTACCGCGAGCTGGCTCGCCCAGATCGCGGCCCGCGTCCGCGCCGCCCTCGGCCAGCGGTGAGCTAGCCACCTTTCCGGAGCCACATTCGGTGCATAACTCACCGCCGACCGCCGGGCCGACCCCGGCCAGCCGGCCGACAACAGCAGGAAATGCAACCGACCGGCAACCTGTCCCAGTGATGGGAGGTGGTTGCCGGTCGGCGTGGGGCTTCACTCCGGTCCGAGGCCGGGAGCCTGGCGGTTTCACCGCAGGGTCTGGAGTCGCAGGATCTCGAACTCGACCTGGGACTGGTGCCTTCGGCGCATCGTCTGGAGTCGCTGCTGCTTGTCCTGCTTGGACAGCGTCCGCCAGGCGTTGCGGCGCTGGATGTGAACGGTGTTCATGGTGGTTCCCTTCTGTCGTGTCCTCGCCTCTCTGGCGGGTACGCACATCTTGCGCGCGCCCGCTTGGAGTCCACTTGGAGTCGACTAGGAGAACCCTGTCACCCAGGTCAGGAGGGTCGCGACTGACTTTCGTCGAGGCGCTCGCGGAGCCGGTCGCGCACCTGCTCGGGCGTCAGCTGCGTCCGCTGCCGCTGGTCACGCGCAATGATGGCCCCGGTGGCGGCCACGCCGGCCACCCCTGCGAGCCCGACCCACTTCCACAGCTTCACGAGGACTCCCTTCATGACCCTGACGCTCGACCAGGCGGTCGACCTGACCCGTACCGGCGACCTGTGGCTGTTCCGCGGCCACTCGGCCGCCGACCACGCTATCCGGGTCCTGACGAACGCGCCGGTCAACCACGTCGGCATGGCCGTCGTCCTCGACGACCTGCCGCCGCTGATGTGGCACGCCGAGCTCGGCAAGGGGCTGATCGACGTGTGGAGCAACAGCCACCACCGCGGCGTCCAGCTCCACGACCTGCGCGCCGCGGTCGACCAGTGGACCGGCCGCTACGAGCAGCAGGCCTGGCTGCGCCAGCTCGACGCGACCGTCACGCCGGCGATGGAGGACGCCGTCATGCGCACCATCGCGCGCCTCGACGGCACGCCGTTCCCGTCGACCGCGAAGCTGGTCGGGCGCTGGGCGCGCGGTCGGGTACGACGGGCGGCGTCGGCCGAGCTGACGTACTGCGCCGAGGTGGTGGCCTCGACGTACGAGGCGATGGGGCTGCTCGACACCGATCGGCCGACGAACTACTACGACCCCGGCAAGTTCTGGTCCGGAGACGACCTCGAGCTGCTCCAGGGTGCCCGGCTGGGCAGGGAGATCGCGGTCCTCACCTGACCGGGCAGCGCCCGGCCAGGTGAGGCGGGCGAATCAGTCCTTGGCGCCCTGCGAGCGCCAGTACGCGTTGAGCGCGCCGTTGGTCTTCACGAACCACACGAGCGCGCCGACGAAGAAGAACCAGCCGAGCAGCAGGAACCAGAGGCCGGTCGTGGCCTTCACCGGAGCCTGCTGGCCGCGGCGCTCGTAGAGCTTGCCGACCTCGCCCGAGGAGATGAACGGCATCACGATGCTGACGAAGATCGCGAGGATCAGCGCGAGCCCGCCGCCGATGCCGTCGCCGTTGTGGCGCTTCATCTCGTCGCTGGTCTTGTAGTACCAGTACCAGGTGTAGAAGCCGAGGGTGACGATCGTCAGCAGGACGCACGCACCGGTGCCGCGGATCTTGCCCAGCTCTCCGGTGGCGGTCATCGTGCCGCCGTACGCCGGGGCCGGAGCTGCAGAGGTCGGAGCCACCACCTCGCCCTGCGGGGCGGAGTACGGCGGGGGCGCCGCGGCGGGCGTCGGGTCGGCCGCGGATGCGGGGGTGGAGTCGTTGTTGTCGCTCATAGCTTCCTCACAACGGAGACGGGACGGTCGCCTGAGCGTAGGTCGCCCGACGCCGGGTTCGCGGGACTTCGGAGCGTTGGACTAGACGGATTCTGAAACTCCCGCCTACAGCAGCGAGCTCGGGTCACCCGGGACGTCGACGGCGTGCTCGGTGAGGTACTCCAGCGGGACGAGCTCGAGAGCGCGCGCGTTCGTCGAGGCGAGTACGACGGGGGCGGCGGCGCCGGCGCCGTACGCCTGCAGCCAGCGGGCCGGCGACCACGCACCAGCGGTCGCCGGGGTGCAGGCCCGCGAAGCGGTACTCGGGCATCGGCGTGGACAGGTCGTTGCCGACCGAGCGCTGGTGCTCGAGGAACTCCGCGGTCATCACCGCGCACACCGCGTGCAGCCCGACGTCCTCCGGCCCGCACGAGCAGCTGCCGTCGCGGTAGAACCCGGTGACCGGGTCGGTCCCGCAGGGCTCCAGCGTCCCGCCCAGCACGTTGCGCTCGTCCACGACGAGCACGCTACGCGAGCGCCCAGATCCCGGGCTTGCCCTTGGTCATCACGCCCTCGCTGATCAGCGTCTGGCGGGCCTTCCGGGAGGCGTAGCGCCAGCGCAGCTCGCCCTCCGGGGTGGTCTCCCGGTCGGCGGCGGTCAGCCGCTCCTCCATCAGCGACCTCGAGCCGGCTGAACAGCTCCTCCTGCTCGAGCTCGCCCCCGGCCTCGGCCAGGGTCGCGAGGATCGCCGGCCCGAAGACCTCCGGCGGCGTCCACTTGCGGGGCGCGGACCGGGCCGTCGTCACGGCGGCCGACTTGCGCACCGTGGTGGCCCGCACGCGCGGCGCCTTGGGGGCGGGCGCGGGCGGCGGGGGCGCGGGCGGCATCCCGTGCACACAGGTGGACTTCGGCAGGTCACACAGGTCGCAGTAGTCCTCGGCGCTCATCAGGGACCACCTTAGACCCCAGGGAGATCGAGCTGTTCTGAGGCACCTCGGTCGCGGACTAGGGCGAAGTCCCGATGTGCGGCGGCACCTCAGGCGAGCACCGTCTGGGACATGAAGTACACACTCACGTTCCCCGACCCGACCAGCGCCCTGATGCTCTCCCACCTCGACACGGACCGCTTCGGCCAGGTGCACCCGCACCACGACCTGAGCGACGGACAGCGTCGTCAGCGGCGGCTGGCGCGGCTGCGCAAGCTGTTCGCGTGAGCCGCTACCAGCGGCCGTGCACGGTCTCGCGGAAGTACTGGTCGTAGATCCGGGTGACCCCGTCGAGCACCTCGGCCGGCAGCGGTGCCGCGTGGCCCGCGGCGGCGTTCGCCCGCGCCTGCTCGGCGTTCCGGGCGCCGGGGATCACGGTCGTGACGCCGGGCTGCTGGACGACCCAGGCGAGCGCCGCCTGCGCAGGCGTGATGTCGAGGTCGCGGACCAGCGCGGTGAACTCCTGCGCGGCCCGGACTCCGGCCCGGTAGTCGACGCCCGAGAACGTCTCGCCCACGTCGAAGGCGCTGCCGTCGCGGTTGTAGTTGCGGTGGTCGTCGGCCGCGAACGTCGTGTGCTCGTCGTACCTGCCCGGACAGCAGCCCGGACGCCAGCGGCACCCGCGCGATGATCGCGACGCCGGCCTCGGCCGCCGCGGGCAGCACCGCGTCGAGCGGCTTGAGGCGGAACGCGTTCAGGATGATCTGGATCGACGCGACGTGCGGGCGGGCGATCGCCGACAGCGCCTGGTCGACGGTCTCGACGCTGACGCCGTACGCCGCGATCGCGCCGTCCTCGACCAGCCGGTCCAGGTCGTCGTACGTCGCGTCCGCGTCGATGACGTCGCTCGGCGGGCAGTGCAGCTGCACCAGGTCGAGGGTGTCGACACCGAGGTTGCTGCGGGACCGGTCGGTCCAGGCCCGGAAGTTGGCGAGCGTGTAGTTCTCGCGGAGCTGCTCGACGCGTCGGCCCATCTTCGTGGCGACGGTGACGTCAGGGTGCTCGAGAAGGAAACGCCCGATCACCTGCTCGCTGCGCCCGTCGCCGTACACGTCCGCGGTGTCGAAGAACGTGACCCCGGACTCGACGGAGGCCTCGCAGCACCGCCCGGGCGTCCGCCTCGGTCACGTCGCCCCAGTCGGCGCCGAGCTGCCAGGTGCCGAGTCCGATGACCGATGCCTCGCGGCCGGTCCGGCCGAGGGTGCGTTGCTCCATGGCCCAAGTCTTGCAGGCGGCTCCGGGCTAGTGGCCCGGCAGGTAGGAGCGGACCTTCTTGGTCAGCCGCTCCGGGCCGGGCACGTAGTCGACACTCGACCCAGGCTCGCCCTGCACGAACGAGCGCACCGAGACGGAGAACCGGGCCGAGGGCGCCAGGCAGCTCGGGTCGAACCGGATGACCGAGCGCCGGCCGGTCATCTTGAGCGCCACGCAGCCGCGGTCGCTGATGTCGCGGCCGTGGCCGTCCCAGCCGCGCGCCTTGTAGGCGGCGTACTCGGAGAAGGCGTAGCCGGTGAGGTAGATGTCGGGCAGCCGGTCGTCGTTGGTGTCGAACCAGACGTCGATGCCGTCGCCCACCGCGACCCGGCGGCCGTGCATTGACGACGACCGTGGCCTTCGTCGCCTCGGCGGCCTTCATCGTCACGCTGCGGACGTCGTAGGCCTTGTCGCTCTCTGCTGGGTCCGTGACGGTCCGCTCGACCGGTACGGCGGCGAACGCCGGTGCGGTGGTCAGACGCGAGTGCGGCGGCGAGGACAGCGGCCGTGAGGAACCCGAGACGTCTCATGCGCCCATTGTGCCCGTGAGCCGGTTGGGGCACACGTGACCGACCGGGCGCCTGTGGAAAGACCCTCACGGCTTGCGGCACACGAAGCCGAACACGGTCACCGCCGAGAACGCCCAGCCCTGCCGGGCCGCCTCGGCCTGGGAGCGCAGCGCCTCGTCGGCCTGCTCGCGGGTGATCAGGCCGTCGAGCGACCGCCTGCTCGGCGGACAGCCGGTGCAGCTGCGAGGACATCAGCTCGTCCTCGGAGAACACCAGCGCCGACGACCCGACGTCGGGGTCGACGACGAGACCGGCGTCCATCGCCTGGCGCGGGAGGTGCCGGGCTGCGGTCGCGTTGGCCAGCTGACCCAGGAACGCCAGCGTCAGCGCACGCGCGACCGCGGGGTCGATGTCGGACTCGACCCGGGACTCGTGGTCGGAGTCGAGCAGCAGCGCACGCCCGCCGGGACGCAGCACCCGCGCGATCTCCGCGATCGCGGTCTGCCGCGTCCGGCACGTGCTGCAGCACCCGCTCGCACCACACCAGGTCGACGCTCGCGTCCTCCAGCGGGATCTCGGTCGCCAGGCCCGGGCGGAACACCGCGGTCGAGCCGGCGGCGACCGCGCGCTGCTCGGCGACAGTCCGCAGCACCCCGTTCGGCTCGATGCCGATCGCCTGACCCTCCGGGCCGACCAGCTCGGCCAGCCGCCGGGTCATCACGCCCGTACCGCTGCCGAGGTCGACGCACACCTCGCCCCGTCGTACGTCGCCGGCCGCGAGCGCCCACACCCGGAGCCGCTCGATCGACGGGGCGAGGTCCTGGAAGTCCAGCACCCGCACCATCTCGAGGACGGCGTCGTCGCCGATGGTCTCCGGGCGGAACGCCGTGCCCAAAGTAAATGTGCCGAGCGTGAACGCGGTGCCGCTGGGTTCCTCGATGCTCATGGGTCGAGCCTGCTCCCCCGGGACCTCCCGCGCCAGACGTTTGTAGTCCACCATCGAGTCATGGTCAACCGATGAGCGGCTGAGGCATCTAATCCTTTATGGAGGTGGTGAGCCGGATGGACGTGTTGGAGTACGGAACGAAGTTGAGCCGGCCCGAACGCTCCGGGGAGATCTCGCAGCTGTTCGCGGCCCATCAGCGACGTCTGGTCGGGCTTGCCGCACTCCTGGTCGACGACCGGGAGACCGCCGAGGACGTGGTGCAGGATGCCTTCACGGGCCTGTACCGGCACTGGCGTCTGCTGCGCGATCCCGAGGCGGCCATCGCCTACCTGAACCGTGCCGTGGTGAACGGCGGCCGTGGCCAGCTCCGGCACCGGGGCAGGGCCCGGGTGAACGTGGCCCGGATGGTGCCGCGGTCCGAAGAACTCGCCTCCGCCGAACAGACAGCCGTCGAGCACGACGAAGCTGACCGGCTGTGGACCGCGATCACCTCCTTGCCGAGGCGGCAGCGGCAGGTGCTGGTGCTGCGCTATTACCTGAACCAGACCGAGGCCGAGATCGCGAGCACCCTTCAGGTGTCTCCCGGGTCGGTCAAGACGCACGCGAGCCGCGGCCTGGCCGCGCTCGCCCGCTATTGGGAGGAGGGCTCATGACCACACCCGATCTCGAACGTCGGCTGACCAACGTCCTACGGGACCGTGCGGCGGACGCCATGGAACGAACGAACACCGAGGAGAAGCTCTCGGCCCTGCTGGCCGACGGCCAGAGTGACCTCCAGGGTCGTCACTGGCGCTGGGCCGCCGGAGGGCTGGCGGCAGCGGCCGCCGCCGTCGCCGTCTGGATCGGGCAGGGAGACGACGAGACGACTGAACCGGCGCCCGCCCCTGGTGCTGATGCGGCAGCGATCGCGTCGAGCTTCGTCGAGGCCGTCTACGCCTACGACCTGGATGGTGCGGAAGGCCTGCTGTCGGCCGACGTCGAGTTGGTCGGCTGGAACTGGCCCGAGGGGAGCGCCTGGCACGAAGCGGTCGGGACCTCCCTGGCCGACCTCTCGTGCCGGGCGGGGACGCCGTCAGATGCCGGGACCAAGGTGCGCTGCGTGTTCGCGCTCAACGTCATGGGCTCAGAGCAGCTGGGGCGTGGACCGTACGAAAACACCGTCTACCTGACGGTAGTCGGCGACGAGATCACCCGCGCCGAGGAATCCTCGTACCTCCGCATCGACTTCGACGAGGAGATGTGGGAGCCCTTCTCGGCGTGGGTCGCCCGGGTGCACCCGGCTGATATGCAGGTCATGTACACGAACTCCAGCCGCATCGAAGGCAGGGACAATCCCACGTCCTTGCGGCTCTGGGAGGAGCGCGTCACCGAGTACGTCGAGACCCAGAGGTGATGGCGCCGCGCTCCAGCAGCACCAGCACCTCGTAGTGGGCGGTGTTCGGGAACATGTCCAGCACCTGCCCGCGCACCGGACGCAGCGACGGCATCGCGGCCAGGTCCGTCGCGAGGGTCTGCGCGTTGCAGCTCGAGTAGAGGACGTGCCTCGCGCCGGAGCCCTCGAGCCAGCCGCTCAGCTCCGGCCCGATGCCACGCCGCGGCGGGTTCACGACCACCAGGTCGGGCGTCCGACCGTCGAGCTGTCCGACCCAGGGCGTACGCCGTCGCGTCGCCCGCCTCGAACCGGACGCCGTCCAGCCCGGCCTCGTCGCGGCTCAGCTCCGCGCTGGCCACGGCCTCCCGGCTGATCTCGACGCCGAGCACGTCACGGCCGGCGCCGGCCAGGTGCAGCGCGAAGCCACCCACACCGCAGTAGAGGTCCCACACGGTGCGCGGCTCGACCTCGGCCGCCCAGGTCCGGCCGCGCCGGTAGAGCTCGGCCGCCATCGCGGTGTTGGTCTGGAAGAAGCTCTGCGGCCGCAGGTGCAGGTCGAGCCCGTTGACCCGCATCCGCAGCGTCTCCTGCTCGGTGAGCATCAGCTCGCGGTCGCCCTCGAGGATCGCCTTGTGCTCGGGCTGGAGGTTCACCGACGCGACCACCAGCACCGGCAGCGCCTCGCGCAGCCAGGGCAGGTGCTTGCGGATCCGGGCCACCGGCTCCTGCGAGCGGAGCACGAACCGCACCATCAGCTCGCGGTCCGGCGACTCGGTGACCAGCAGGTACTTCAGCTCACCGCGCCGGCCAGGCACGTCGTACGGCGTCAGCGCGGCGCGGGTCACGAACTCGGCGAGCACCGGGAGCGCCGCCTGGATGCCCGGGGTGTGCAGCGGGCAGTCGCGCAGGTCGACGCCGGCGCCGGTCCCGCGGTTCGAGGATGCCGAGCACCGGCTCCTCGACGCTGCCGGAGACGACCATCTTGGCCTTGTTCCGCAGCCCGAGCTGGGCGCTGGCGACCGGCGGCAGCCAGGTCAGGTCGGGCGCGGCGACCAGGTGCTCGACGTGGCGCTGCTTCTCGGCGAGCTGCACGCCGTACGGCGAGACCGAGCCAGCTGCACGAGCGGCACCGGCCGGCCTCGAAGTGGGAGCACGACATGACCGGCCAAGGCTACTCACTCCTGCGGCTCGAGCTCCTTGCTGAACAGCACTGCACCCGTCAGGTCGCGCAGGCTGACCGTCAACCGCCCGTCGTCGTCGATCGCGGCGTGGCCGAAGAACTGGTTGCCCTGCCGCGGTGACTCGTTGGGAGCGGCGGCGGCCTTGCTGAACGCGACCTCGGGCCCGAACGTCGCGTCCAGGGCGTTCGGCCCGAACGTCCCGGCCGCGATCGGGCCGGCGACGAACTCCCAGAACGGGTCGAAGTCGGTGAAGCCCGCCCGCGCCGGGTCGTACTGGTGCGCCGCGCAGTAGTGCACGTCGGCGGTGATCCAGACGACGTTGCGCACGCCGTGCCGCTTGAACGCCGAGAGCACCGCCGCGATCTCGAGCTCCTTGCCGAGCGGGGCGCCCGGGTCCCGGTTGGCGAGGCTCTCCTGGTTGACCGCGCCGTCCGGCACCACCAGGCCGAGCGGCATGTCCGCCGAGATGACCTTCCAGGTCGCGCGCGAGCGGCGTACCTCGCGGATCAGCCAGTCGGTCTGCTCGGCGCCGAGGATGTGGGTCCGCTCGGCCTCCAGGCCCGGCGTGTTCGGATCCTTGAACGTGCGCATGTCGAGACAGAAGACGTCGAGGTGCCGGCCGCGCTCGAGCTTGCGGTAGATCCGAGCCGGCGCGAACCCACTCCCCCGGTGGTGGGCGCGGGCGCCGGCGATCGGCATGTGCTCCTGCCACGCCTGCCGTGCGCGGGCGGCGAGCACGTCGACGCGCGACTCCTGGGTGTAGCGCGGGTCGTCGAGCACCTCGCCGGGGTACCAGTTGTTCGTCGTCTCGTGGTCGTCCCACTGCGCGACCATCGGCACCTCGGCCGACATCGCGCGGACATTGTCGTCCAGGCGGGTGTAGCGGTGCCGGCCCCGGAACTCCTCCAGCGTCTCGGCGACCTTGCGCACCTCGTCGGTCACGACGTTGCGCCACACCTGGCCGTCCGGCTCGGTGACCGTCTCTGTCAGCGGGCCGTCGGCGTAGATCGTGTCGCCGGCGTGCACGAAGAAGTCCGGCCGGGTCGCGTGCATCGCGCGGTAGCCCACCAGCCCACCGAGGTCCGGGTTGATCCCCCAGCCCTGGCCACAGGTGTCACCGGTCCACACGAAGCTGGTCGCCTCGTCCCGCTCCGACGCGGTTGTGAAGGTCGCCGTCTCCGACTCGCCGGCGCGGCCGCGCTCGTCCTCGAACGACAGCCGGACGGCGTACTCACGGCCCGGCGCCAGCCGGTCCAGCGCGATCTTGGCGGTGTGGTCGGTGCCCGGGGTCGCCCACGGGCCTCGGATCCGCTGCCGGTGCCGGCCGCTGCCGATCTCGGCGACCAGCCGACCAGGCCCCGACGAGCGCGCCCACAGCACGGCGCTGCGGGTGCTGACGTCGCCGGTCTGGACGCCGGAGGGGAGGGTGAGCCGGCTCGACACGAGGCCGCCGGCGAACGCCGTTCCGGACACGCCGGAGACGGCCAGCGCGCCGGCCCCGAGGGCGCCGGCGCGGAAGAGGGTACGACGATGCAGGTGCTGCCCGAGATCAGTCATGCGCCCACCGTGGCGCACGCAGGCGGCGGCGGGGTGACAACCAGTTGACCGACTGACGAACCGGTTGCCGGAATCAACCAGTTGTCGTGGTGGTTGGCCCCCCGTGACCACCCCACTCGATCGCCGTACCGACTACCGCGTCACCTTCCTGGTGCTCTGCGTGGGTGTGGCCTCCTTCTCGCTGCTCCAGTCGATGGTCAACCCGGTGCTGCCGACGATCCAGGCCGCGCTCGACACCGACCAGGTCGACGGTGACCTGGGTGCTCACGGCGTACCTCGTCTCCGCCTCGGTCTTCACCCCGATCATCGGCCGGGTCGGCGACAAGGTCGGCAAGGAGCGGATGCTGGTCGTCGCGCTGGCCGCGCTGGCCGTCGGCTCGCTGCTCGCGGCGGTCGCCTCGACCGTCGGCGTGCTGATCGCGGCCCGCGTGATCCAGGGCATCGGCGGCGGCGTGCTGCCGCTGACCTTCGGCATCATCCGCGACGAGTTCCCGCGCGAGAAGGTCGCCTCGGCGATCGGTACGGCGGCCGCGCTGCTCGCCGTCGGCGGCGGCGTCGGCCTGGTGATCGCCGGGCCGCTGGTCGAGGCGCTCAGCTACCACTGGCTGTTCTGGATCCCGATGGTGATCACGACCGTCGCCGCGATCGCCGCCGCGATCTGGGTGCCCGAGTCGCCGGAGCGCACCCCGGGCCGGATCAACGTCGGCACCGCGCTGCTGATGTCGGCCTGGCTGGTCGCGCTGCTCGTCGCCGTGAGCCAGGGCCACCACTGGGGCTGGGACTCGCCCGCGGTGATCGGTCTCTTCGTGATCGCCGCCGTGCTGCTGCCCGTCTGGGTGATCGCCGAGGCGCGCAGCAGCGAGCCGCTGGTCGACATGCGGATGATGCGGATCCCGACCGTGTGGACGGTCAACCTGGTCGCGCTGCTCTTCGGCATCGGGATGTACTCGATGCTTCGCGTTCCTCCCGCAGTTCCTGCAGACCCCCGAGGTCGCCGGCTACGGCTTCGGCGCCACCGTCACCGAGTCCGGTCTGCTGCTGCTGCCGCAGACGGTCGCCAGCTTCATCGGCGGCGTCGCCGCCGGCCGGCTGGCGGCCCGCTGCGGCTCCAAGCCGCTGCTCGTCGATCGGCGCCGGGCTCACCGCGGTCGGCACGTTCGGCCTCGCCTTCGCCCACGACGAGCTCTGGATGATCGTCGTCGAGACCACGATCCTCGGCCTGGCCTTCGGCCTCGCGTTCGCCGCGATGTCGAACCTCGTCGTCGCCGCCGTCCCGCAGCGCCAGACCGGCGTCGCCAGCGGCATGAACACCAACATCCGCACCGTCGGCGGCGCGATCGGCTCCGCCGTGGTCGCCACCGTGGTCACCAGTCAGCCTGCAGCCGAGCGGCGCTCCCGACCGAGTCCGGCTACACCCACGGCTTCCTGCTGCTGGCCATCACCGTCACCGCCGCCACCATCGTCGCGCTCTGATCCCGGTGGTCCGGGCCCGCACGCACGTCGTTCCCGGCCCGCAGGCCGACTGGGAGGCCGAGCACCCCGCGACCGCCGAGGTCTGAGGCCCTGCGCAGGGAGGCCGACTAGCCGTCGGCCCGGGTGACGCTCGGCAACTGCTGAGCGTCGATGACGCCGCGTTCGTCGGCTGTGAACCCGGCCGCCTCGAGGATGCGCTGCACCACCGCATTCTTGCCGGCGACGTATGCATCCATGTCGACCGCCGTCTCCGCCGCCGCTCGCTTTGCGGCGCCGTACTCCTCCCGAAGCTCCGCGTCCACTCGCAGCAGGTCGCGCACGGCCAGGTGATTCCGCAGACCCAGCGACCCATCCACCACGATGTAGGTGTGTGTCTGCGGTAGGCGTTCGGGAGCATGGAAGGCCCACCGCTGCGGGATGCCCTGTTCGCCGCGCGGCTCGAAGCCGAGGCTGGCCAAGACCTTCGACGCCTCGGGGAGGTCTTCCTGCCGCACAACGATGTCGATGTCGATGACGGGCTTGGCCGCCATTCCAGGGACTGCCGTGCTACCGACGTGCTCGATCGCCACGGCGGTCACACCTGCGCTTCGCAGAGCGGTCGCATACTCGTCTCGTAGTCGCTGGAATGTATCCGGCCATCCGGCGTCGTACTCGTCGATGCGAATCACGTCGCAACGGTAATCGCGCGATAGCCGGCCTAGGTTCGTCGGTGGAAGGTGACGTCGCCGTTGGGTTGGTAGGTGGTCTGGTAGCTGGTGTCGTGTGCCTTGTTGTGGTGCCAGTGGCACAGGGTGACGCCGTCTCGGGTGGATGTCTCGCCGTCGTCGACCCATCTGGTCTTGTGGTGGAAGTGCAGCCCGGTGGTGGTCTCGCAGCCATCGGCGCGACAGCCCTTGTCGCGGGCGAGGATGGCGTAGCGCTGGTAGCGGGTGTGGAAGCGCCGCTCCTTGCCTACGTCGAGGGGCTGGGAGTCGCCGCCGAGGACGATCGGGATGATCGCGGCCTCGCAGGCGAGTCGGCGGGCCATGGCGGGGCTGATCTTCTCGCCGGTGTCGAGGATCCCGGCCTTCTCGACGCTGCCCATCAGGGAGTCCTCGTCGATGAGGACCAGCAGCGTGGCGTTGAGGCCGCCGGTCTTGGGGAGCTTGTCGACGGGGTAGCGCTCGATGAGCTCGCAGAACGCGTGCCCCATCGCTTCGGGCGTCGCGACGCGCTCCACGCCGGCACCTTTGGTGGCGGCCTGGTGCTTGGGCGCCATGTGGGCGAGCAGGATCTTCTTCAACTCCGCCAGGTGCAGGAGCGGGACCGCGAACTCGCCGCGGCCCATGCCGTGGCCGTCGTCGTAGGCCTTGAAGTAGGTCCTGGCCCAGGCGGCTGCCTCCTCGCGCTCGAGGAGTCTCGGCTTCGTGGGCGTCGGCCTCGTCAGGCGCGATCACCTCGAACAGGTGCTTCCCGAGCCGGTTCAACGCCCTCGCGTCGTGGTCCCTGGCCTGTTCGAGCAGGTGCGCCTTCGGCCTTCGCGCGCAGGTCCGCATCGACCTCGTCGGGGAGCGCGTCGACCCAGCGGATGATGGTCCGCGCCTGGTCCACGCACACCTCGCCCGCCGCGAGCGCGTCGCGGGTCAGCGGGTGGGTCTCGAGGTCGTGGCCGAGCTTCACGGTCCCGTACGCGGCCGGGCGGGTCAGCTTGGTGGCGTGTGCCAGCCAGTTCGCCGCCGAGGAGGCGCCGACGTCCTGGCCGACGTGCAGGTCGTCGGCGTGCGCGGCGACGCGGGCGGTGACCTCGGCAAGCTGGGCCGTCACGCCGGTCAGAGCCACCAGGGTGTCGGCGGTCTCGGGGTCGTCCATCGACCACACCGACGCGTTGGCGATCGCGTCGAGCTCTGCCTGGATACGCGCGACCGCCACCGACACTCGGTGTCTCGGGTTGGCGATCGCTGTCATGGTTCAACCCAAGCACTGCCCACCGACAGTCAGGCGCCCAGAACCCTTGTTTTGACCGGGATGTGGACACTTTCTGAGAATTTCTCTCCTCAACCACCGGGGCGGTCCGCAAGCCGGGAAGCGGCCGCGACCCAAGCCCGCCGTACCCGCCTAAGAAGCCCGTCGGTCGCAACCACCCACGACCCGCCGGCCACTGTCAGTCGGCGACGGTTCAGCCAGCAGCAGGCAGAGCCGGCGTGACCGGACGCGCGAGCCGGCGCAGCTGCGGCAGCAGGTTGCGGCGGTTGGTCTCCGCGAGCCAGCCGTTCGGCAGCGAGAGCCGGACGACCTTGTGCCAGGCGCTGGCGACCTGCTTGACCATCGGGCGGGAGTTGTAGGCGAGGTCGAACTTCTCGAACACCGCCTTCACCCGCGGCGCGATCTCGTAGTACCGGTTGCTCGGCAGGTCCGGGAAGATGTGGTGCTCGATCTGGTGCGACAGGTTGCCGGTCATCAGGTGCAGCGCCTTGGAGCCGGAGATGTTGGCCGAGCCGAGCATCTGCCGCAGGTACCACTGCCCGCGCGACTCGTTCTCGTCCAGCTCGGGCTGCTCGAACGTCGACACACCCTCGGGGAAGTGGCCGCACATGATCACCGAGTGGCTCCACAGGTTGCGCACCAGGTTGGCGGTCGCGTTCGCCGCGAGCGTCGACTTCCACGCCGCGGCCGGACAGCGCCGGGTACAGCACGAAGTCCTTGGTGAGCTGCTTGCGCGCCTTGGCCAGCGTCGACCTTCACCTCGGCCTTCTTCTCCGGCGACATCTTCCGCTTGTCGCGGATGTGGTCGCCGAGGTCGAGGTCGAACATCGCGATGCCGTACTCGAAGATGCAGGCGGTCACGAAGTTCCACGCCGGCTGGGCGAGGTAGCGCGGCTGCCACGGCTGCGCCTCGTCGACGCGCATGATCCCGTAGCCGAGGTCGTTGTCCTGGCCGATGATGTTGGTGAACTTGTGGTGGGTGTCGTTGTGCGCCCGCTGCCACTGCGCGGCCGGCGTGACGTGGTCCCACTCCCACGTCGACGAGTGGATCTTCGGGTCGCGCATCCAGTCCCACTGGCCGTGCAGGACGTTGTGGCCGATCTCCATGTTGTCGAGGACCTTGGCCACGGTCAGACCCGCGGTACCGAGCAGCCACGCGCTCTTGCGCCGGCTGCCCATCAGCATCGCGCGACTGCCGAGCTCGAGCATCCGCTGCACCTTGACCAGCCGGCGGATGTACGCCGCGTCCCGCGCGCCCCGGTCGTCGAGGACGTCCTGGCGGATCGTGTCGAGCTCCTTGCCCAGCAGCTCGAGGTCACCCGGGGTCAGCCGACTGAGCGTCGTCGGCTCCGCTTGGGTGAGGGTCACGTCTTCCAGTGTGCCCCCGTTGGCAAGGGCTACCTAACTGGCGCGCTCGCCGAGCCGCTTCATCACCGGCGAGGCGAGCACGCCGTGCACGAACACCGACAGCACGATCGTGAACGCGACCGTCGACCACAGCCAGTCGGCACCGAGCTCGTCGGCCTCGCCCGCGGCGTAGGCGAGGTAGTAGATGGAGCCGACGCCACGCACGCCGAAGAAGGCCGCCGCCCAGCGCTGCCCGCGATCCAGCGGCGGCCGCTCCCGGGCGGACCACGGCGACAGCGCGATCAGCCCCGCGGCCGGGCGGACCAGGAACACCAGCACCACCCCGACCGCGACTCCGCGCCAGTCCAGGCTGCCGAGCAGCCCCCGGCTGAGCGCGATGCCGAGGACCAGCAGCACGAACAGGGTCAGCAGCCGCTCCAGCCGCTCGGCGACCTCGTGCATCGCCGCGTGGTAGTCGTGCGTCCGCTCGGCTGATCGGAACGTCATCGCGCAGACGAACACCGACAGGAATCCGTAGCCGCCGACCAGCTCCCCGACGCCGTACGCCGAGACCAGTGCGGCCAGCGCGAGCAGAGACTCGCCCCGCTCGGCGACTCGCAGCGACGGGCTGCTCGATCGGAACGCGACGTACGAGAGCATCCGGCCGACGACCAGTCCGGCGAGGACGCCGATCACGATCTTGCCGACGACGTACCAACCGACCCAGACAAGCCCCACCGCGCTCCCCTGTCGCCAGCAGGATCGCGGCGTAGACGAACGGGAACGCCAGCCCGTCGTTCAGCCCGGCCTCCGACGTCAGCGTGAACCGCAGCTCGTCCGACTCGTCGACCTCGTGGTCGCCGGTCTGCGGTCCGGCGACCTGGACGTCGGACGCGAGCACCGGGTCGGTCGGGGCGAGGACGGCACCGAGCAGCACCGCCGCGGCGGCCGTGAGGCCGACCGCCCACCCGAGCAGCGCCACGCCCGCGATGCTCAGCGGCATCGCCACCGCGAGCAGCCGCCAGGTGCTGCTCCACCGACCCCACGACGAGCGCTTGCGCAGCTCCAGCGGCCGGTCGATGGCCAGGCCGACGCCCATCAGCGCGACGATCACCGCGAGCTCGGTGACGTGCTCGATCGTGGCCCGGTTCTCCTGGGGGTCCAGCGGCATACCGTCCGGCAGCGGCGTGAACCCGATGGCCAGGCCGACCGCGACGAGCACCATCGGCGCCGAGATCGCCCACCGGTCAAGGAGGGCCGGCAGCACCACGGCCAGCAGCAACGCGCCGCCCGCCACGACGTACACGAGGTCGGCGGTCACGCAGGTGGGGTACCCCGCGGGGTCCTCAGGTATCGGGTGTACGCCGGCGGGCCCCAGCCGACGTCGTTCTGCGCCCGCACCGCGACCCGCAGCCGGCGGCCTGACGGCAGCCCCTTGAGGGTGGCCCGGAGCCGGTCCGGCGCGACCGTCAGGTGCCGTCCGAGGGCGCTCAGCCGGTACGCCGTGATCGGGCTGCCACCCGAGTCGGGCGCGGCCCAAGCGACGGTGACCTTGTGCCGGCCGGGCTTCGCGGACACGATCTTCGGCGCCGCCGGGACGGTGACCGGGACCTCCGGCGACGAGATGGTGATCGCGGTGACCTGCCCGTCGAGCTGCAGCGGGAGCGACGTACCCCGCGTGGTCCTGACGGCGGCGGCCGGGTCAGACGGGCGGTGCACGGTGAGGTCGGCCGGCTCGGCGAGCCGCAGGGTCACGTCGGCCGGCGTCCACCTCGTGGTACTCCCGCAGGTCGGGGTCGTAGAGCGACACGTCGCGCCACAGCAGCAGCACGAACTCGCCGCTGCGCTTCTGGGTCAGCAGGTAGCGCGCGTCCTGCGGGCAGGCCGTCGGCGGTGACCGCCAGCGAGCCCGGGTCGAACGCCGGGCCGGGGTCGGCGAGCAGCGCGAGCAGCGACTTCATCGCGGTGTACGCCGGCTTCGGTGTCAGGTCGTGGTTGAGCAGGCCGAAGTGCGCCTCCGCGTTGGTGCCGCCCGGGGTCGTCGAACGAGTCGATCAGCTCGTAGCTGTACATCCGCTGCTCGCCGCGCAGGACGTGCTCGAGCAGCAGCCGGGGCAGGTAGGCGCCGGCGACGTCCTCGGGCACCGGCCCGTGGGTGCCGGTCGTCGCCAGCGCGTTGTGGTAGCCGGCCTCGGTCGTGACCAGCGGCTTGCCGGGGATCGACTCCTGCACCGCCTGGGTGATCCGGCCGATCTGGTTCGAGGGGCGGTGCCCGCCCGGGTACATGTGCGCGTTGGCGACGTCGGCGTGCGCGCCGAGGTCGCCCACCTCGGCGTAGTTCCAGCGGAACGCCAGCGACGGGGACAGCACCGGCAGCGAGGCGGTGGCCGGGTTCGGCCTTGGCCGCCGTCCAGAGCCCCTCCTGCCAGGCCTTCATCTCGGCGACCCACTCCTCGCCGCCGAACAGGTCCCACTCGTTGACGCCCTCGATGCTCTCGACGACGCCCGTCGGGCAGGGCGGCCACGGTCTCGACGTACTCGGCCGGGGTGGCGCCGCTGTCGGGCCGGCCCATGATCAGGTTGAAGCGGACACCGGCCTCGGCGACCGTCTCGATCGCGGCGTACTGCCAGGGCGCGGCGAGGAACAGGTCGTCGCGGACGTGCCGGACGCCGAGCTCCTGGAGCGCGGTGGCGACGGCGTCGGAGTCGCGGTACGGCGTGTTCAGGAAGTTCAGGTGGATGCCGACGCCGTACTTGTCGACGACGGAGTCCGCCGGGACGGCCTGGATCGGTCTGCCGCCTCGGCGTCGAGGCCGGCAGCAGCCAGCGCGGCGCCCTGGACCGCGACCACGAGACCCAGTGCGCCCAACAGTGCCGTCGCAAGCCGCATAGACCACCCATAACGCCGCCCGGCTGCACGATTCGTTACGGACACGTGCTGGCGACTGGCCGATTCGACTACCTGGACGGCATCCGGGCGGTCGCGATCGTGGCCGTGCTCGCGCTGCACTGGTTCAGCTGGTACGTCCCGCTGTTCCACGGCGGCGTCGATCGGCGTCGACCTGTTCTTCGTGCTGAGCGGCTTCATCATCACCACGATGCTGTGGCGCACCCCGACGCGGGTGGGGCCCGTTCCTGCGGCGGCGGCTGATCCGGCTCTACCCGGCGCTGCTCGGGCTGGTGCTCGGCTCGCGTCGTCCTCTACGCCGTCGTCCCCTGGGCGCCGACCGACCCGGTCGAGGTGGCCCGCCGCGGTGTCGTCGTGCTCACCCAGACCTCGTCGCTCTGGGCGGCCGAGCAGCACGGCAGCCTCTGGCTGCCCGGCCTGCAGCCGTTCGGGCAGACCTGGTCGCTCGCGGTCGAGTGGTACTTCTACGCTGCTCTGGCCGGTCTTCGTGCTCGCCGCCCGGCGCCGCGGCTGGAGCGCCGCGCGGCTGGCCGGGGTCTCACTCGCAGTGGCCGCCGCGACCTACCTGCTGTCGCTGCCGCTCGGCGACGTTCTGGTTCTACTTCGGCCCGACCGCCCGGTGCGCGCGAGCTGCTCGTCGGCGCCGCGCTGGCGCTGTACTTCCAGGCCGCCGGACCGCCGGCGCGGGTCGGCCGGGGCGGGACGGTCGCCGCGGCGCTCGCCCTGGTCGCGATCGGGGTGTACTCACTGCTCGGGCCGGACGGCGACAGCCCGGTCTACCGGTACGTCGGGGTGCCGATCGCCGTCGCTCGCCGGCGTGGTCCTGATCCACACCGGCTACAGCAACCAGACCGGCTCGGTGCACCGGCTGCTCGGCCACCCCTGGGTCGCGACCGTCGGCCGGCACAGCTACAGCCTGTACCTCTGGCACGTGGTGCCGTTCCTGCTGCTGGCCGAGGCGCCCGCGCCGAAGCCGCTGCTCGGGCTGGTCGCGGTCGCCTCGGCGATCGTGCTGACCGTGCTCAGCTACCGCTACCTGGAGCGGCCGTTCCTGCGCCCGCGCGGCGACGTGCTCAGCCCGTCGCGCCGACGGCTCACGCCGAGCCCAGCACCCCGAGCTTGACCAGCGCCGTCACCAGGTCGTCGGCGGCGGTCGCGGTCTGGTTGAGCCCGATCACGGCGGCGACGGTCGCGCCGCTCGCTCGGCGCCGAGCCGACCGTCGGTGGCGAGGTCGTCGAGGAACTCCGCGAACGGCTCGGCGGCAAGATCGACGACCTCGCCGGGCACCCAGTCGAGGACGTCGGCGGGGACAGAGCTCGCGGTCGTAGGTGTCCCGGTCGGGCACCAGGAACGCGATCGGCCGGTCGATCAGCAGGTAGTCGACCCACACGCTGGAGTAGTCGGTGACCAGCCCGGACGACGAGCCGAGCAGCTCGTAGAGGCTGACGCCGGCCGCCGCGAGGTCGGCCTCGTCGACCGTCACCGCGCCCGGCCACTCGCGCCGGTCGGCGTCCATCGGGTGCGGCTTCACGACCAGCTGGATGCCGCGCGCGCGCAGCCCGTCGAGCGAGCGCGCCGAGCTCGGCGCGGTCCGTCGCTCGGCCGGCGTCGGCCGGCTCCGACTGCGGCCCGCATCGCGCCGACCGCGCGGGCCCGGCGGAACGTCGGCATCCAGACCACGAAGTCGCCCGGTGATGCCGAGCGCGGCCAGCCGGTCCGGCTCGACGGCGCGCCAGAGCTGGTCGGTGCGCGGGTTGCCGGTCACCAGCACCCGGTCCGCGCGGCACGCCGAACGTCGCGGCCTGGTGGTGCGAGAACAGCGGCGTGCTGCCGACGAACTAGGTGCTCGCGATCAGCGCACCCGCCGTCGCGCTCCGGGCGTGATCTCCTTCGGCCCGTCGCCGTGCCAGAGGTTCACGATCGGCTTGCGGCGCAGGCTGCGGGCTGCCGTAGAGCCCGTGCGTGAACAGCACCGCCTCGGCGCGCAGGTAGGCCCACAGCCCGCGCAGGCTGGCCTTCGGCACCAGCACCAGCCCGCGGCGCGCGAGCGCGTCGCACCTGGTCCGGCACCGGGCCGCGGTCGCGCAGCCACACCACGCGGCCGGCGTACCGGTCCACCAGTGCGCGCGCCACCTCGATGCCGTTGCCCTCGGTCTCGGGGTACGCCGTGACCACGACCGACCGCGACTGCGGAACGACGACGGAGAGCAGCCGCAGCAGCGACCCGCAGGGTGCCGAGGACGACGGTGAGCGCGACGTTTCTCATGCGGGCGGTCAGCTGCCTCGTCGCGAGCTGCCGGGCGCGTCGTCCGGAAACGCGGGTCGACGGTGGCGGTGACGAGGTACCCGAGCAGGCCACCGACGGCGTGACCGATGCCCCAGGCGGCGGCGACCCAGACGGTGCCGCGGTCGACGAGGGACACCGCGAGCACCAGCATCACCACGGTGCTGACCAGCTGCACCGAGATCATCGCGACCAGGTTGGCGGCCAGCCGCAGCCGCAGCATCCGCCCAGTAGTTGAAGGCCGCGCCGACGGCGCCGAGCGCGAGCACCCGCAGCGTCGTGGTGCCCTCGTCGACGTAGTGGGAGCCGAAGATCGCGAGGAAGTACGGCGCCATCACCAGCATCGCCAGCGCACCCGGCGACCGAGACGCCGAGCAGCAGTCAGCCCGCCCTTGCGGACCACGGCGTGACGACCGTGGGTGGCCCGCTCGGTCTCGGCGTACGTCGCGTTGCCGACCGCGAGGATCACCGCGTTGAGCAGCGTCGACGACCTGGAAGCTGATGAAGTACGCCGCGGCTGTCGGCCGAGCCGAGCGCGTTGATGACCAGCAGCGGGAACACCAGCAGCGGCAGCACGGTGAGCACGTAGGTGACGTAGCCGGCGGCCGCGAAGCCGCGGTTGGCGAGCAGCTGCGGCGACGGGCGACGGGCGGCGGCGAGCCGGGGACGTGGCGGAGGATCACCCAGAGGCTGGCGACGGCGCAGCACAGGATCGCGACGCCGACCGAGCCGTAGAGCCCGAACGCCCCGGCGCCGGCGAGCAGGAACGGCAGCCCGCACTTGAGCGACGCCCATCAGCACGCCGTTGAGCCGCAGGTACGACCAGACCCGGTCGATGCGCGAGGAACACGCTGTCGGTGAGCACGTTGAGCGCCGTCGCCGCGACCAGCACGCAGAAGACGGCGATCACGACCGGCGAGTGCGAGCACCTCGGCCAGCCGCGGCGAGGTGACCGGCAGCAGCAGCGCGTAGACCAGCGCGAACGCCGCGCCGGCGACCGGCCACGACGAGCGCGGCGGTCACGACGTCGGCCGCCTTGCGGCGTGCTGGTCGGCAGGGTGCGCAGCGATCGCGATGTTCAGGCCCAGCTGGGCGAACAGCGCCAGCGAGTCGCCGGCCGCGACCAGCGAGCCGGCGAGGCCGACGTCCTCCGGCGAGGCGAGCCGGGCCGCGATCACCCAGAACAGCGCGCCCGCCGCCGGCCATCAGCACCGTGGTCAGCGAAGACCAGCGTCGAGTTGCTGAGCAGCTGGTCGCTGCGCAGCTCGCGCTCAGCAGCGCGGTCATCGGTAGACCTGCGCGCGGCGCGCTGTAGATCAGGTCGAGGTGCCGGTCGAGCACCTGCACCGGGTAGGTGTAGGTGAGCAGGTCGCCGGTGTAGAAGACCGTCGACTGGCCCTGGTCGAGGATCTGCCCGTCGACGAAGACGTACGCGTCGCGCGAGAGCATCGTCGGGTAGAGCCGGTCCGAGACCGGCGCCCGGTTGTCGCTGAGCGCGAGCAGCCGCACGTTGACGTTGCGGTTGGCGATGATCCGCTCGTTGGCGCGGTCCGCGCGGTCGGTCGCGCCGAGCCAGGAGATGCCCTGCATCGCGGAGTCGGTGGCGAAGAACCGGTCGTAGTAGGTGCCCGCGTTGGCCAGCGCCGATCCGCTGCTGCGGTCGGCGGCGCAGCACCGACCAGCAGGGCGACCGGCACGCACCGCGCAGCAGCGACCCTGCGGCGGCAGCACGAACCACATCCCCATCGCCATCACCGGCGCGACGACCAGCAGGGTCTGCTGGAACGCGCGCAGCACGCCGTAGTCGACCGAGAGGTTCGGCACCATCACGATCAGGCCGAGCGCGGCCATCGAGCCCCAGACCAGGAACACCACCTCGCGGGAGAACCCGCTGTCCTTGCGCGCGGCGCAGCAGCCAGACCAGGCCGAGCAGCAGGAACGCCTGCATCACCAGCGCACAGCCACGAGCTTCACCGGGCGTCGACGCCTGCGCGTGCAGCTCCGGGGCGAGCACGCGCCGGGCCCGGGTCGGGCACGACCTGGAGCTCCGGCGGGATCTCGCGCGTCGCGGTAGGCGAGGGTCGCGTCGACGAACAGGTCCATCCGCTCCTCGCGGCGAGGTCTCGTCGCCGGAGAGCAGCCAGTACGACGTGTCCGACGAGCTCGGGCCGTCGTCGCCCGTCCCGGTGATCGCGCGCACCGTCTCGTCGACGACCTCGCGGGCGTGGCCGCCGGTGCCGGTGATCGGGCCGGCCCAGGCGAGGCGTGCCCGCGAGCAGCGCGACGACCATCAGCGGGTGAGCAGCACCAGCGACGCAGCTGTCGCGTCCGGCCGACGGCGTACGGAGCGACAGCCGTCGCCGAGCAGCGCCGCGACCAGCGCCATCAGCAGCACGTACGTCGTGGAGTAGTGGGACAGGATCACGCCGACGCCGAGAGCCAGCACCAGCACGCGGCTGACGCGTCGGTCCGGCTCGGTGGCCGCGAGCAGCATCAGCGCGAGGAAGAAGAACGCGAGCTCCTGGCGCACCAGGTAGGGCATGTCGGTGAAGAACGTCGGGAACGCGATCGTGAGGATCGCGGCCGCCAGCGCGAGCCGGCGCGGGATGAAGCGGCGGGCGAACAGGAACGTCAGCACCGGCACCGTCGCGAACACCAGCTGGAGCAGGACCTTGAACACCACCTCGCCGGACAGCCCGGTCGCCTGCGCCAGCACGGTCGGCAGGATGTTGACGCTCAGGCAGGCGTTGTAGGCGCTGGGCAGCGCGCTCATGTCCCAGTTCTGCGCGCCGTCGGTGAGCCGGAAGGCGAGGAACTCGGCCTGGATGTCGTGGCCGGTGATCGTGCCAGCCGCGCAGCGAGGTCGCCAGCAGCAGCCCGGCCGCGACCAGGCCGAGCACGCAGGCGTCCAGCTCGGGCCGTCTCGACAGCAGCAGGGCGAGCAGCGCGGCGGCGCCGACCAGGACGGCGACGACGGCGACCGCGCCGTTTGCCCCGTTGTTGAGCCGGATCGCGCCGACGACCGAGAGCAGCAGCGCCGACCACGGCGAGCGCCGGCGCGAGCACGAAGCGGCGCGTCGAGGACGGCGCGACCAGCGATGCGGAGCGCGCCCGGCTGCACCAGCGGCACGTCGCGCCGCCAGAGCAGCAGCGCGAGGTCGACCACCAGCCAGGCGATCGCCAGCGGCAACGGCGCGAGCGGGTGGTCGACGCCCGACCCAGGGCAGCACGGTGTCGAGCAGCAGCCCGCCGACGATCAGGCCGAGCAGGCTCAGGCCGAACGCGTACGGCAGCCGGGTCGCCCGGCGGGCCAGCACCAGGGTCGGCAGCGCGACGAACGTGACCAGCGCGATCGCGGCCCGCAGCACCGGCACGTCGAGGTCCAGCGCGACCACGGCCTGCGCGGCGACCAGCGCGAGCACCCACCAGCGCACCGGCTGCCGCCGGCGCTTCGGCGTGACATCGACGTACGTAGGCAGCTCGGTGGTGTCGTCGGCGCGGAGGTCCAGGAGCAGGCTGCCCTCCTCGCGGTCACGCATGGTCGACCCGCTCCTCGGCCGGGCCCCACCGCGACAGCGGCAGGTCGGTCGCCTCGGGCCAGCGCAGCAGCGCGTCCTCGTGGATCGCGAGCATCCGCTCCAGCAGCGCCTGCGGGTTGGCGAAGTCGATCGGCATCAGCGGCTCGTGCAGCCGGATGAACGGGCCGCGCGTCGTCCTCCTCCGAGGTGATCACGACGACCGGGGAGTCGGTGACGGTCGCGAGCCGGGCCGCGCCGAACGAGCCGAGCACCTCGCGGCCGAGCGAAGCGCAGCGGCGTGCGGCCGGGGACGTCGGAGGCGATCGCGACGACCTCGCCGCGGCGGAGCAGGTCGGTGAGCCCGTCGGTGCCGACGGCGGCGCTGACCGCGGTGCCGCCGTTGCGCCGTGCCGATCCTGACGTGCTGCTGCAGCCACAGCGGCGCGTCCGACTCGAGCATGTACGGGTAGACGACCATGTGCGCCGGGACGCCGTGCCGGCGATCGACGGGAACGCGCCGTCGTAGTAGCCGTGGTGGACGAAGTTGAGGATCACGCCGCGACCCAGCGCCCGCGCCTCGCGCAGGTGGTCGCATGCCCTCGACGCGGAGGTCGGTGAGCAGCTCCGGGTGCCAGCGCAGCTCGCCGCGCCGGACCTGGTAGCGGACGTAGGCCCGGGCGGCGGCCTCGAGGTCGGCGTCGGGCCGGGTGTGCTCGAGCAGGAAGCGCATCTGCGCGCGGGCGTCCTCGCGGACCGCCTCGCGGCGACCAGGCCAGCCTGGTCCGGGCCGCCACCAGGGCGGGCAGCAGCGCCGTCGGCACCGCCGCGCGGACCCGCGCCACCATCTCCTCGGTCGTCATGCGATCGCCTCCCTCAGCACCCTCAACGTGTCGTCCACTCGCTGCTCCCAGCCCCACCGGGACGGCTCCACCCGCATCGGCCGGGTGAGCACGCGCCGCGAGCGCCTCGGCCAGCGCGGCCGGGTCCCCGGGCGGCACCAGCCGGCCGTCCACGCCGTCGCGGACGACGAACGGGATCCCGCCGACCGCCGACCCGACCACCGGGCAGCCGCAGGCCATCGCCTCGACCAGCGCCATCCCGAACGACTCGGACTCGGTCAGCGACGGGAGCACGGTCACGCCGGCCCGCCGGTAGTACGCCGGCAGCTCGGCGTGGTCGACGTGGCCGGCCCAGTCGACCAGGTCGGCGACCCCGAGCTCGGCCGCGCGCTTCTGCAGCGGCACGACGTCGTCGCCGTCGCCGACGATGGTCAGCCGGACGTCGGGCACGCAGCTCGCGCAGCCGGGGCAGCGCGTCGACGAGGACGTGCAGCCCCTTCCAGCGCGAGGTCTGCTCGACCCGCCCGACGTACAGCACCCGGCACTCCCGATCCGTGCCGGACGCTGCGGGGGAGAACGTGCTCGAGGTCGACACCGGGCGGGACGAGGTGCGCGCGTCCGGTCGCGTGCGCCAGCGACACCGGCGAGACCGCGATCAGCGCGCGGCAGCGGGCGAAGACCCGCGGCAGCACGTGGCGCTCGTAGGCGCGCAGCAGCGGGTCGACCGGGTGGCCGCCCTTGACCAGCGAGCCGGAGTGGTAGGTCAGCACGACCGGCACCGGCGAGGTGAACGCCGCGAGGTCGGCCAGGCCGGGCACCGGCGCGTGCGCGTTGACGACGTCGACGTCCGAGCCGGCGCAGGAGCCGGCGCAGCTGCCAGGCCCAGAGCGGGTTGAGCGGGGTGTTCGAGAGCGTCAGCCAGGTGCCGAGCCGGATCACCGGGATGCCGTCGTACGTCGCCTCGGTGGTGCGCCGCGACCGGCCGGTCGTGATCACGGTGACCTCGTGGCCGGCGTCGCGCAGGGTGCGCGCGACCCAGGCGGCGTACTGCTCCACTCCCCCGGGGTCCGGCGGGAAGCGCGGGGTGAGCACGGCGACCCTCACCGGCGGCCCCCCGAGCAGTGGGCGATGATCCGGCGGTCGACGTCGGGCAGCCGCACCGACGACGTCGTACGTCGCCTTGGAGCGACGGTTCACGACCTGGGTCACCGCGGCGGACTCGCCGGGCTCGACGAGGACGGTCCCGGTGCGCTCGACGGCGCCGACGGTGACGACGTAGTCGAGGGTCCGCGTCTCCCCCAGCTCGCTGTCGACGACGAAGCGCACGCGGACGTCGTTGCCGCTGCGCGAGCACGCCGCGACGGTGCCGGCGGCGGTGCGGTCGAAGGACAGGGCGACGTACTCCTGCGGCACGTGCGTCGCGGAGAGCGCGACCTGGTGGCGGACCCCGGGCAGCGACCAGCGCCAGCAGCGCGACCAGGCCGACCGCGAGCTGCGGTGACCGGGAGCGCGCGTCGATACCAGCGGGTCGAGCGTCCACGAAAGGGGTCAACGTGGAGGTGTCTGGGCGGTTACGCGACCGGCATACTGCGCGCGTGAGCCTGTCTGAACCAGTGCGCGTGCTGCACGTCGCGCACCAGGTGCTGCCGCACCTCGGCGGCCTGGAGACGGTGGTCGCCGCGGAGACCCAGGGACTGCGCGCCCGGGGCTGGCGGGTCACGGTGCTGAGCAGCGCCGACTCGGTCGGGCCGGGCACCCGCGACGAGGACGGCGTGCGGACCGTGCGGGTGCGCGCGTGGAACGGGCTCGAGGCGCGGTTCGGCGTGCCGTTCCCGGTGTTCTCGCCGCGGCTGCTGGTCACGCTCGGCCGCGAGGTGCGCCGGGCCGACGTCGTACACGTCCACGACGTCGCTCTACGTCACCAGCTGGGTCGCGGCGCTGTGGTGCCTGGCGCTGCGCACGCCGTACGTCGTGCACCGCCACGTCGGCTTCGTGCACCACTCCTCCGCGCTGGTGCGGCTGGTGCAGGGCGTGGTGCTGGCGACGTTCGGCCGGCTGGTGCTCCGCGGCGCCCGGGCGGTCCTGCCGATCGACGAGCACATCGCGGCCGGGCTGCCGGACCGCCGGACAAGGTCGAGGTGCTCGGCAACGGCGTGGACACCTCGCGCTTTCATCCGCGGCCCGTCGAGATCCCGGGACCGGCCGCTGGCGCTGTTCGTCGGTCGGTTCGTGCCGAAGAAGGGCTTCGACCTGGTCGCGGCCGCGGCCGGCGACGAGTACGACATCGCGTTCGCCGGCGGCGAGCGGCCAGCCGGGCGTCGACGACCCGCGGCTGCACGTTCCTCGGCGCCGTGCCCGCCGCGGAGATGCCGGACGTCTACGCGATGCGCCGACGTGATGGTCGTGGCGTCGGTCGGCGAGTGCCCGCTCACCGTGCTCGAGGCGATGGCGAGCGGGCTGCCGGTGCTGCTGCGCGAGGACCCGGCCCTGCACTCGCCGTGGACCGTCGGGCCCGGGCGTGCGGTTCGTCGACATGGCCGCGGGCGACCTCGCCGTCGGCGCTGCGCGACCTGGTCGCCGACCCCGACGCGATGCGCCGGATGGGTGCGGAGGGCGCGGCGTTCGTGCGGGCGTCGTTCTCCTGGGACGCGCACCTCGACCGGCTCGAGCAGATCTACCTGGCGGCGCTAACTCCGACGTTCACTTCGAACGCGTTGACGCGTGACATGTCGATCTCGGGGATCGCCCAAGGAGGTCGTGTGTCACACTGCAGCCGAGCGGTACCGCATCGCCGCCATCGTGCCCTGCCACAACGAGGAGGCGGCGGTCGCGAAGGTGGTCGCCGACCTGCAGGCCGCCGTGCCGGGGATCACCGTCTACGTCTACGACAACTGCAGCACCGACCGCACCATCGAGCGTGCCCGCGAGGCCGGCGCGATCGTCTGCTCGGAGCCGCACAAGGGCAAGGGCAACGTGGTCCGCCGCGCCTTCGCCGACATCGACGCCGACATCTACCTGCTGATCGACGGCGACGACACCTACGACGCCGCGCGCCGCGCCCGCGATGATCGAGCAAGCTGGTCGCCGAGAACCTCGACCAGGTCGTCGGCGTACGTCGCGAGGTCGAGGGCTCGCGAGCTCGGCGTACCGGCCGGCCACGAGACCGGCAACAAGGTGCTCAACCGGATCGTCACCGGCATCTTCGGCGACACCATGGGCGACATGCTCAGCGGCTACCGGGTCTTCTCCCGCCGCTTCGTGAAGAGCTTCCCCGCGGTCTCCCGCGAGTTCGAGATCGAGACCGAGCTGACCGTCCACTCGCTGGCGCTGCGGATCCCGTCGGCCACCGTGCGACGTCGACTTCAGGACCGGGCCGAGGGCAGCGAGTCCAAGCTGCGCACCTACCGCGACGGCTGGCGGATCCTCAACGTGATCATGACGCTCACCCGTCACGAGCGCCCGATCTACTTCTTCGGCCTGATCTCCGGGCTGCTCATGGCGGTCGCGGTGCTGCTCGCGATCCCGGTGCTGGTGCAGTACGTCCAGACCGGCCTGGTCCCGCGGATGCCCGACCCTGTTCGTCGCGTCGTTCCTGGTGATGATCGCGCTCGCTGCTCTTCCTCGCCGGCCTGGTCATCGACGGCATCCGCAAGTCCCGCCACGAGGTCGAGCCGGCTCTCCTACATGCGCTACCCGGCCGTACGCGGCACCTACGTGAAGGACCCGGACTACTACCCGGAGTCCGAGGTCGTGGCCCGCATCCCGAGCCCGCGTACTCAGGCGTCGACCCGCATCAGGTGATGCGATGGCGGCATGGCCCGAGTTCACGCCGTACGACGCCTCTCATGTCGGGGCGTTGGTGGTGCTCGTCATCGGCGCCGGTGCGCTCGTGGTCGCCGGCCGCGCGCTGCGCGACCGTGACCCCGATGACCGGCTCGGCAAGGGCCTGGCGGTCGTCATCCTGGCCGCCACGCTGCCGCTCCAGATCCTCTACTTCACCCCGGAGCACTGGAGCCTCCAGCGCACCCTCCCGGTCCAGCTCTGCGACGTGGCTTCGGTGGTCGCGGCGTACGCGCTCTGGACGCACCGGCGCTGGGCCGTCTCGCTGACGTACTACTGGGGGCTCACCCTCACCACCCAGGCGATCTTCACGCCGGACCTCGCGACGCCGTTCCCCGAGCCGCTGTTCTTCCTCTACTGGGCGATGCACCTGATGTCGGTCTTCGCCGCCGTCCACCTCACCTGGGGCCGACGCATCCGGCCGGACTGGCACAGCTACCGGGTCGCGATGCTCGGCACCACCATCTGGGTCGCCTGCGTGGTCACCCTGAATGTCGTCCTGGGGACCAACTACGGCTACCTCAACGAGAAGCCGGGCTCCGCCTCGATCCTCGACCTCCTCGGCCCGTGGCCCTGGTACGTGCTCGCCGAGGCCGCGATCATCGCCGCCGGCTGGGCGCTGATCACCTGGCCGTGGGTCGTGCGGGCTCGGCGGCGCGGCGCACCTGGGTGATCCGCTCCTGGTGCTTCTCGCCCCAGTCACAGAGAGGGTCGAGCGCGGCGTACAGGTCGGCACCGGTCGCGGTGAGCGAGTAGACGACCTTCGGCGGGACCTGGGCGTGCACCTCGCGGTGGACGATGCCGTCGCGCTCGAGCTCGCGGAGCTGCTGGATCAGGACCTTCTCGGTGATGGTGCCGAGCTCGCGCCGCAGCTCACCGAACCGACGGGCGTCGGCACTGAGCGCCCACAGAACTAGCGGCTTCCACTTCCCGCCGACCACGGACACCGCGGCATCGAGACCGCACAGGAACACCGGCTCGGACATCCGATCCCTCTTCACACTGACCGTGAGGTAAGTACCTCACTAATTAGTAGGTACTTGCCGAATCTACAGCGCCATCCCGAGGATGGGTAGGTGCCCAACCAACAGCCCGTCACCGTCCTCGGCCTCGGCCCCATGGGGACCGCCCTTGCCCGCGCTCTGCTCGCTGCGGGCGTCCCGACCACCGTGTGGAATCGCACCCGCAGCCTGGCCGAGTCGCTTGCCGTCGACGGTGCGGCAGTCGCCGACAGCGTGGAGGAAGCCGTCGCCGCCGCCGACCTCGTCATCGTGTGCGTCCGCGACCATCCCGCCACCCGCGACGTGCTCGGTCAGGTCGCGCCGGCGGCGTTCGCCGGCCGGACGGTCGTGAACCTCTCGTCCTCCACTCCCGACGAGGCACGACGTACGGCGGAGTGGGCCGCCGAGCGACAGATCGCCTACCTGAGCGGCGCCATCCTGGTACCCACCCCGCTCGTCGGGCAGCCCGAGGCGCTGATCCTGTACAGCGGTGAACGCCGACACCTGGACCGTCACGTCGAGCAGCTGCGCATCCTGGCCGGCGAGGCCGACCACCTCGGCGAGGATCACGGCCTGGCTTCTCTGTATGACGTGGCGATGCTGGAGGTCTTCTTCACCGGGATGACCGCCTTCATCCACGCCGCAGCGATGACGACCGCGCAGGACGTGGACGCCCGGACGTTCCTGCCGTACGCCCAACACGTCGCCGCGCTGCTGCCCGCCACGTTCGACGGCATTGCCTCGGACATCGAGGCGGGAACCTATCCCGGGACGGAGGACAACCTCGCCATGAACCTGGCGGGCATCGAGCACATCGTCGACACCAGCACCGAGATCGGACTCGACACCTCGCTGTCCGCAGCAATGCGCGACCTCGCCCGTCGGGCGGTCGACGCCGGCCACGGCGCCGACTCCTACTCGCGGCTGATCGACACCGTCAGGCGACGCTGAGGCGCAGTCCGGTCTCCTAGCGCTCCCGCTCGCAGACCAGCCCGTCGCCGTCCTTGTCGAGTGCGGCGCTGATCCGCGACACCTCCGGCTGGACCGCCGGCAGCGCCTTGTCGCGCTTGACGGCCCGCACGTCCGCAGCCGTGCCGACGCCGTTCGGGTAGACCGCACGAAGCGCGTCGCAGCTGTCGAAGGCCAGGTCGGGCGTCAGCGAGTCGGGGACGACCGTCTCCTTGATCCGGTCCACGACGCTGTCGCGGAACGTCGGCGAGCCGCGGGACCTGGTCGAACAGCACGATCCCCAGGAGCACCAGCACGACCAGCTTCAGCAGGCTGCGGCGGAACCACCTGAGCATCCGCGGCTCCGTTCGCCTGGGCCTGGGCTGACGCGCGGGCTGGAGCTTCGGCTCGCGAGCCGGACGCTGCGCGCCGGCACGGAACCCGAGGTCGAGCTCGATCGAGGCCAGCGTGACCTCGTCCGGCGTGAGAACCGGGGGGCGACGGGTCAGCAGCTCGCGCAGGTTGCCGGTCGAGCAGAGCATCACGTCGTAGCACCAGCCGACGACCGGGTCGACGCGTTCGAAGCACAGCGCCGAGCGAACCGTGTTCGCAGCCGGTCCACTGACCAGACCGGCAACGGTCAGCGCGGCCTCGCTGGCCGTCCCGACCACGCGGTCCTGCCGCCGGCCGCGACACCAGAAGCGGTTGTCCCGCACCTCGATGTGACCGGACCAGGTCTTCGGTCTGGATCACGAAGATGCCCGGCGGTCCGACGGCGACGTGGCCGACCTGCGGGCGGTGACGTCCGGGTACGCGCACGTCCAGGAAGACGGCCCACCCGTCCGAGTGCATGCCGTCCAGAATCGAACCGGTCGTGCTCTCGCGGTGCCGTCTCGCCAGTCGCCCTGCGGACTCGCCTGCCATGTTTCCTCGTCTCCTCCTTGATCTGATCGGCCGCGAGCGACGAGGACTGAGGAGAACTGGCTGTGGACGGCGGCGCTGCCGAGTGCCACGGTGGTGGGGTGCCGCCTTCGGAGCTGCTGCACGACGCGGTTCGGCGCGTGGTCATGGCGGGCCATGAGGGAAAGTCGGGCGCGGGCCTCGAAAGGGTCTGGCTCGCCGACGGGCGCGCCCTGGTGGTCAAGCGGATCACCGTCGAGTCGGACCTGACCCTCGCCGTGTTCGGCGGCACGGTCGCCCAGGAGTGCCTGCTCTGGCAGTCCGGGATCCTCGACCGGCTACCACCCGGCGTCGGACACGCGATCGTCGATGCCTGGGTGGAGGAGGACGGCGCCAGCGTGATCGTGATGCGCGACCTCGGCTCCTCGGTGCTCACGTGGGACGACCATCTCTCGATCGCACGCGACGCAGCGGCTGGTCGACGGGGTCGCGGCACTCCACCGGGAGTTCCTGGGCGACCCGCCGGCGGACCTGACTCCGCTCAAGGAGGCTGCTGGAGCTGTTCGCACCGCACCGGATCTCGCCGTTCGCAGACGCCGGGAACGAGCTGTTGGCCCTGGCACTGCGCGGCTGGGAGATCTTCGTCGACACGGCACCGTCCGACGTCGCCGAGCCGGTGATGACGCTGCTGACGGACAGCAGCAGCCTCGCGAACGCCCTCTCTGCCGGTCCGGTGACGCTGATCCACGGCGACCTGGCCACCGTCAACATGGCCTTCGAGGGCGACGACCTGGTGCTGATCGACTGGGCGATGCCGACCGCAGCGCCCGGGATGCTCGACATCGCTCGCTTCCTGGCGGGCTGTGCCTCGGTCGTGGAGCCGAGCCGCGAGGAGTTCCTGGCGGCGTACGCCGACGCGGCCGGGCCGGCGTACGACGAACGCTCGAAACGGCTCGCCCTGCTAGCGGCACTGGCCTGGCTGGGCTGGAACAAGGCGCTCGACGCCGCCGAGCACCCCGACCTCGCGATCCGGGCGCGAGAACAGCAGGACCTGGACTGGTGGGTCACCGCGGCCCGCATCACCCTCGACAGTGGAGATCTCTGATGGACCTGAACACGCTCTACCACCGCAGCGTCGAGTGCTGGGCGCACCGCGTCAACGAGGTCACCGCTGACCAGTGGGACGCACCCACGCCGTGCCGCGACTGGAACGTCCGCGAGCTCGTCAACCACGTCACCGGCGAGAACCTCTGGACCGGCCCGCTGATGCGCGGCAGCACCATCGAGGAGGTCGGCGACCGCTTCGACGGCGACCTGCTCGGCGACGACCCGATCAGCACGGCCCTGGCCGCGGCGCGGGAGGCGATCGGCGTGGTCGCCGAGACGCTGCCGTCGCACGGCACCGTCCAGCTGTCGTACGGCGAGGAGAAGATGGACGAGTACGTCCACCAGCTCGCCGCCGACCACCTGATCCACGCCTGGGACCTGGCCGCGGCCACCGGTGGCGACACCCGGCTCGACTCGGCGCTGGTGCACGAGGTCGCGGTCTGGTTCGCCGATCGTGAGGACCTGTACCGACAGGCCGGCATCGTCGGCCCGCGCTGCGCGTCGCACGGGGACCCGCAGGGCGAGCTCCTCGGCGGCGTCCGGCCGCGACCCGGGATGGGGCGTCAACCACGCCGGTCTGGCCCGCTTCTCGGCGGCGTTCGGCTCGGGCGACGTGGACGCGATCATGGCGCTGATGACCGACGACTGCGCGTTCGAGGCGACCGGCCCCGCGCCGGACGGCATCCGGTTCGAGGGCGCCGACGCCGTACGAGGCGTGTGGGTGGACCTCTTCGGCGGTACGCCGGGCGCCAAGTTCAACGAGGAGGAGTCGTTCGTGTCCGGCGACCGCGCCGTCCTGCGGTGGCGCTTCGACTGGGCCAACGAGGACGGGTCGCCCGGCCACGTGCGCGGCGTGGACGTGATGCGGATGCGCGACGGCCTAGTCTCCGAGAAGTTCTCCTACGTGAAGGGCTGAGCATCCTTGACCGATCTGTCGATGCACGAGGACCTCCCCTTCGACGAGGACGCCCTCCCGCCGCCGATCTCCACCGGCGAGCTCCCCGACGGCCAGCACGTGGCCGACGTCGTCACCGAGGCCTACGAGCGCTACCGGACCGAGACCTCGGGCAAGGTCGCCGACTACATCCCCATCCTCGGCCAGGCCTCCCCCGACCTCTTCGGCATCTACGTCGTCGGCGCCCGCGGCCGGTCGTTCGGCGTCGGCGACGTCGAGACCCACTTCTCGATCCAGAGCGTCTCCAAGCCGTTCGTGTTCGCGCTCGCCTGCGACCAGCTCGGGTACGACGCCGCCCGGCACCGGCTCGGCGTCAACGGCACCGGCTTCCCGTTCGACTCGCTGATGGCGGTCGAGCTCAACCCGGCCCGCACCATGAACCCGCTCGTCAACGCCGGCGCCATCGCCACCACCAGTCTCATGTCAGGCGACACCGCCGAGGAGAAGTGGGACTCCGTCCGCGCCGGGCTCTCGGCGTTCGCCGGCCGCGACCTCACCATCAGCGACGGAGGTCTACGAGTCGGAGTCGGCGACCAACATGCGCAACCGCGGCATCGCCGAGCTCCTGGCGAGCTACGACCGCCTCTACTTCGACCCCATCGAGGCCACCGACGTCTACACCCGCCAGTGCTCCCTCGAGGTCACCGCCCGCGACCTCGCCGTCATGGCGGCCACGCTCTCGAACGGCGGCGTGAACCCGGTGACCGGCGTCCGCGTCATCGCCCCCGGCGTCTGCCGCCGGGTCCTGGCCGTGATGGCGATCGCCGGCCTCTACGAGCTGTCCGGCGACTGGCTCTACCAGATCGGCATGCCCGGCAAGAGCGGCGTCAGCGGCGGCATCGTCACCGTCTCGCCCGGCAAGGGCGGCATGGCGACGTACTCGCCCCCGCTCGACGCGGCCGGCAACAGCGTCCGCGGCCAGCTCGCGACGAAGTACCTCGCCGAGCGCCTCGGCCTCAACCTGTTCGCCTCCGAGGCGGCCGAGCCGGCTCGCGAGGATGAGGGAACGCGCCGTCCGGCACCTACTGTGGCTCCATGGTCGCCTGGACAGCAGTTACCCGTACGCACGTGCTCGCCGCGATCCGCGAGTACGACGAGGTCGGGCAGGACGAGTTCCTCGGTCGCTACGGTTTCGCTCCCTCGCGGGAGTACGTCCTGCGGCATGCCAACCACAGCTACGACTCCAAGGCCGTCCTCGGCGCCGCCCTCGGCTACGCCACCGGCACCGCTGCGACCTCCGCGGAGTTCTCGGGCGGCAAGGACGGCGCCGCCGTTGTGCTGCGCGACCTCGACTTCACCGTCCTGTCACCGGAGAAGGCCGACTCCGCCGAGTCCGTACCGACCACGACCATCCCCAACGAGCGCCGTACGAACGGCATCGAGCCGGTCGTCGCCGTCTGCCCGAAGTGCTTCCTCGCGCTGTCGGCCTTCGGGACCTGCGACAACTGCGACTGACCAGCCTCGACACCGGGTCAGGCGACGCTGAGCCGAAGGTCGGGCCGGTGATGGATCTCGACGACCGTCGTTCGTGGGCCGGGCCGCGGTCGAATCGGTAGTGCCGGAGCACGAGACCTGTACTCGTGGCCGGTGGGCGTTGTGACGACGGTCGAATGTCGATCCGGCCATCGCGTGGTGGTGCGGTGCACCCAGTCGGGCTGTTCCTTGGCGTAGTTGCAGGCCTCGCAGAGGCCCTGCCCCTGGTCCAGGTCGGTGCCGCCGCCCCGATGTCGGGGCGTCACGTGGTCGGCGTGCCGGACCGGCGCGTCGCACCACGGCGTGCGACAGGTCTCGCCGTCGCGAAGGAAGAGCAGCCGCCGCAGCGACGACGGGAACGCCGTCGAGCGGCTCTCCATCGCGACCAAGCCGTGGTCCGTGGGGCTGGCGAACACTCGACGTACGAAGACCTCGGCCTCGGGGTCGGCCAGCAGCGACTCGACTGCTCCGCGGGCGACCGGGCCGTACCCGACGAGGTGTGCCGGGGTGTCCCGGTCATCACCGAGCAGCATCTCGGCGCTCATCACGAGCTGGACCTCGACCCGCCTGGCTCCCACGACCGCGGGACGGTCCAGCCGGTCGACGAACTCGTCCACCATCAGCTGACCCCGGCTCCGGTCGTCGCCCATCGCGCGACGGACATCGGCGTGCTCGCCCAATGAGCGGAACGTGAGCACGGCGTCGGCGGCCGACAGGTCGGCGCTGATCCGCGCCATGCCGTCACCCAGCCCGCGCAGCGTCACCCGGCTACCGGCCCGAGCGCGGCGGGCGCGCTCTTCTGCCGCGTCGGCGTCGACCTCGTGCGCGAGCCGGCGCACCGCCACCAGCACCTCGCGGTCGCCGCGCTCCGCAAGAGACCCGAGCCGCGCGTCGACCTCGACTCGGTCGGCACGGAGCAGGTGGGCGGTCTCGCGGGCAATGATCATCGCCCGGCGCTCGTTGATCTCCCCGCGCTCCAGCGCGGCCAGCGTCTGGGGCAGGTCGTGGACGAGCGCGAGGGCGAGCGCGAGGTGCTCCCGCCCGGCGTACGGCGATTCCCTGCGAGCCAGCGCCACCTCGTGAGCGACGGAGCGGTCGCAGTGCCGATCATTGGCGCGCCGCGCATGCAGCTCAGCCGTGAGCCGGGCCTTCTCCGCGGCAGCCGCCGAGGTCAGCCGTTCGAGCTCGGTCAGACGGTCGACGAGCTCGTCGTCTGCCAGTCTCCCGAGTTCGAACATGTGTTCGATTCTACGCCGAATGGGAACCCACGGGAAGGGCCTGTGGATGAGAAATATGAGCACCGCCGAACCGGGCAACACTCTCGGCACGGACACCCTTCGAGAGGAACCAACGATGCCGACCGCCCACCCCGTCATCGACCACGACCTGCACGACCGACTGGTCGCACTGGTCTGCGAGCGCGGTCCGCTCGATGTCGCCGCGCTCACTCGACATGCTCGACTGGCGCGGGGAAACCATCGAGTCGACGAGCACGCCGTGACCGCGGTGCTCGACTCGGCAACCCTCCTCGTCATGCGTCCGGACGGCCGGGTCGCCTACCTCGGCGATGTGCTCGACGGGATCGTCCTGACCCACCGCGTGCGCGGGTCCCTCCACGGTCGCACGGACCTGTGGCTGGGACAGGGCGTCCAGCCGTTCATCGCGATGGCCGTGCTCGCGCCGCTGCCCCTGGCCACCGGTGGAGAAGCTCGGCTCGGCGAGACCTTGGAGCCCGTGCTCCTCGGGCCATCGGGATGGCTGCCGCCGGCCGAGCCCGGCGATCTCCTTGCTCTGCACTGGAAGGACGGCCTGCTCAGCGTTCGGGTCGTTGAGCCGGGCGAGCTTGCCACGCCGGCCCAGGAGGATGAGGTACGCCGAGTCCTGGGCGAGCGCTGCCGCACCGAGCTGTGGTGGGACGCACGGGAGGACGACTGGGTTCGCAACTCTCTGCTGCTGAGGGCCCTCGGTGTCGCTCGCCTCGAGAACCCGGATCTGCTGTCCACGCCGCACGCGCCGCTCAACCAGCTCCTCTACGACCCGCTCGGTCCCGACACTCGCACCCAT
Source organism: uncultured Actinomycetota bacterium (assembly GCA_963716655.1). GTDB lineage: Bacteria > Actinomycetota > Actinomycetes > Propionibacteriales > Nocardioidaceae > Nocardioides. The sequence goes on from CAVQTV010000006.1 coordinate 120,112, forward strand.
TGGCGCGACATCGCCGCCTGGCGGCAGACCGAGTGCGTCGGCTTCGCGATCTCCGGGATGCCGATGGCCCTCAACCGCGAGCTGCGGCACCGAGCCGAGCGCTACGGGATGACCCTCGACCAGTTCGTCATCGCGATCCTCGGCCACCTCGCCTGGCGAACACCCTTCGCCGAGGACCTCGAACCCTGGGACGACTGGATCCCCGACGATGTCCGTCCGTCCCGGGCGCGGGTCGTGCCGTTGCGCGTCGCCAATTCGCCCGACCCGGACGCGGCCGGGTGAGGTCAGGCCGCCTCGGTCGTGAGCGGCGAGTTCACCAGCCGCTCGAGGCCGACCACGCGGCGTCCCGCCTCGAGGAAGAGCTCGACTGCCGTCGGATCCAGTGCCGCCCGCTCGGTGAGCACGGTGGCGAGCGATGTCAGCCAGACCTGGAGCGCGCCGAGCCCGAGCCCTTGAGAGCGCAGGGTGCTTGCCGCGATGGTGCAGGACGCGGGGTCGAGAAGCTCGAACACCGGACGGCTGCACCCGGCACTTGTCCAGGAGGTGACGAGGATCGGAGCGCCGGGCTCGTCCCAGAACGTCCGGTCCCACGCGGCCGCCACCTCGATCAGGTCCGGGAGCGGCGTGCGGGTCACCAGGTCGGCGACGGCACGATCGACCGTCTGCGAACACAGCCAGCGACCGTCCGGAGCAACACCGGGCGGCGCGAGTGCTGCGAGCACCACACCCTGGCCCAGCCGGCCGACCCGGATCGGGAGCACGTCCGCGACCGACTCGACCACCAGGTGGGTCACCACCGCCTCCGTGATCGCCTCGACCAGGTGATCAAAGCCGGGGCCGAACGACGTACGAAGTGCCGCGGCCGGCGGGACGGCCCAACTGGTGCCGAAGCCGGCCATCAGGTCCTCGACCGCCGACTCGAGCCGTTCGACCGCCGCCGCGCGCCCCGGCTCCCGAGCCGAGGTTCGCGAAACGGACAGGGCGTATCCCGTCGGCGCCCGCACGTGCGCGGTCGCGACATAGTCGGCCAGGTTCACCCAGTCGTCGGCGGAGGCGCTGCACAGTTGCGCGGCACGAGCAAGCACGAGTGGCGTGCGGGGACCGAACCTCTGCTCGGGATCCCAGGACGGCCCGGTCGGCAGCTCCCACCCGCCCGGGACGGTCGCCCTCGATCGTTTCGGAATGATCTCCTCGTACGCCGACGCAGCCTCAGCCTGCGCTGCCGCGTCCATCGGTCGAGGCGCTCCGAGCGGAGGTCGTCGCAGCTCCCATTTGATCGGCAGCACCGGATCCTGCAGGTGTCCCGCTGGCTGAACTTCCAGTCGAGTCCTGGGTCCTCGCCCAAGGACGGCCGCGCCCACAGGTGCAGCTCAGGCAGCCCGGCGTTGCCGAGACCCTCCGTGTAGCTGAAGTCGCTGCCCGTGCCATCGGGGTCGAAGACTGCGTTGACCGTCCACCACGGGTGTCGTTCGTTGTCCATCGAGACATCGTGGCAAGACGCACCGACACTCCGTGGCCGTGCGGTCGGGCCCTGTGGAGAACGATCAGGACTTGAAGAAGACCCTCAGGTCGGCGACGACGTCCTCGGGCACCTCGAGCGCGGCGTAGTGGCCCCCGCGGGGAACCTCCGACCAGTGCACGATGTTCGCGTTGTCGCGCTCGGCGAAGGCCCGGATCGTCTGGAAGTCGTCCTTGAAGACGACGACCCCGATCCGACCCTGGCTGACCACGGGCTCGGCCCCGGCGCGCCCCTCCTCGTAGTGGTAGCGGGCCGCGGTGGCGTAGGTGTTGGTCAGCCAGTAGAGGCTGGCCTGGGCCAGCACCTGCTCCGGGCTGCACCAGGCTGGTGCCGTTGCCGAAGTTCTCGAACAGCTCGCCGTAGGCGAGGACGGCGACCGGAGAGTCCGCGAGCGCTGCGCCGATCGTCTGCGGGCGGGTGCCGTTCATCTGGTTGTAGCCGCCGACGCTCTGCGAACCACTGCAGGTGCGCGAGGGCGGCGTACTCCTTCTCACCGAAGCCGTCCATCTCGCCGGGGGCACCGGACGGGAACGAGAACAGCTGCAGCACGTGCGCACCGAGGAAGCCCTCCGGGTCGAGTACGGCGAGCTCGCGGCCGATCATCGCGCCGGCGTCGCTGCCGTGGATGCCGTAGGAGTCGTAGCCGAGCCGGCGCATCAGTGCGTCGTACGTCGCCGCCACCCGCGCCATCGTCCACCCGCCGCCGTTCAGCGGGGTGGAGAAGCCGAAGCCCGGGCATCGAGGGGATCACGAGGTGGAAGGCGTCGCGGAGGGGCTCGATCATGTCGAGGAACTCGATCACCGACCCCGGGTAGGTGTGCGCGAGCAGCAGGGGCGTGGCGTCCGGGTTCTCGGAGCGGACGTGGAGGAAGTGGACGGTCTGGCCGTCGATCTCGGTCACGAAGTTCGGGTGGGCGTTGATCCGGTCCTCGACGGCGCGCCAGTCGAAGGCCTGCCAGCGCTCGACCATGTCGCGGAGGTAGGACTCCGGCGTGCCGTAGTCCCAGGAGTCGCCGGGCGCGGCCGGCGCGAAGCGGGTCCGCGCCAGGCGGTCGCGGAGGTCGTCGAGGTCGGCCTGCGGGATCTCGATGTGGAAGGGGCGGATGGGGTGCGGTGTTGGTGTTCGTGGTAGTCATGCGACGACCCTAGGAAGAGTTCAGGAACGGTTCGCTCCTGTATTCTGAACGTCGTGCTCGAGACTTCCGCCCGGCTGCTGGCCCTGCTCGGCCTGCTCCAGTCGCGCGTCGACTGGTCGGGTGCGGAGCTCGCGGAACGGCTGGACGTCACCGACCGGACGGTGCGCAAGGACGTCGCCCGGCTGCGGGAGCTCGGCTACCCGGTCGACGCCGTACGAGGTCCTGGTGGCCGGTACCGCCTGGGCGCCGGCGCGAAGCTGCCGCCGCTGCTGCTCGACGAGGACGAGGCGGTCGCCGTCGCCGTCGGCCTGCGCGCGGCGACCGGGATGGCCGGGTTCGAGGAGACCGGCGGCCGGGCGCTGACCAAGCTGGAGCAGGTGCTGCCCGACAAGCTGCGTCGCCGGCTGGCCGCACTGCGCCAGGCCACCAGCGCCGGCCCGGTCAACACCGACTCGAACGTCGAGGACCCGGTGGTCGACCCGGAGCTGCTCAGCGAGCTGGCCGCCGCGATCCGCGACCACCAGGGGTTGCGCTGCGACTACCGCGACGACCGCCGCGAGATCGAGCCGTACCACCTGGTCGGCTGGCAGCGGCGCTGGTACCTGGTCGGCCGCGACCCGGCCACCGGCGCCTGGGCGCCGTACCGCGTCGACTGGCTGCGGCTGCGCACGCCCGGCGGACGCCGGTTCACCCCGACTGCCCTTCCCCGGCGACCTGACCGAGTTCGTGGTCCGCGAGGTGGCCCGCACCGGCTGGGCCGTGCACACCCGGATCCGCATCCACGCCCCCGCCGCGGAGGTGATGGCGCGGATCAACCCCACCGTCGGCACCGTCGAGGCGGTCAGCGACACCGAGTCCGATCTGGTCACCGGCGGCGACAGCATCGAGGTGGTCGCGGTCTGGATCAGCATGCTCGGTCTCGACTTCTCCGTCACCGAGCCGCCCGAGCTGGTCGAGAACCTGCGGGCGCTCTCGCTGCGCTACGCGCGGGCGATCGGTGACGCCCCTACCGAGCCACCTCGGTGACACCGGCGATGAGCCGGTCGACGTCGTCCGCGCTGGTGTACGGCGCCAGCCCGGCGCGCAGCGCGCCGGCGTCTCCGAGGCCGAGCCACCGCGACGCCTCGATCGCGTAGAAGTTGGCTCGCCGGCACGTTGACCCCGGCCGCGGCCAGGTGCTCGTAGACCTCCCGGTTGCTCCGGCCCTCGACCGAGAACAGCGCCGTCGGCGTACGCCGCTTCGGCGACCCGTACACCCGGACCGCGTCGATGCCGCGCAGCCCGTCGAGCAGCCGCTCGAACAGCTGCTCCTCGTACTCCTCGACCGCCCGCATCGACTCCAGCACCCGCGTCCGACGGTCGCCGGCGTCGGAGGCGAGCCCGGCGATGTAGTCGACCGCCGCCGTCGTACCCGCGAGCAGCTCGTAGGGAAGCGTCCCGAGCTCGAACCGCTCCGGCACCTCGTCCCTGGCCGGCACCAGCTTGTCGGGGTGCAGCCTCTCGAGCAGCTCCGGCGCCGCGACCACGATGCCGTGGTGCGGCCCGAAGAACTTGTACGGCGAGCACGCGAAGAAGTCGGCGCCCAGCTCGACCACGTCGACCGGCGCGTGCGGCGTCAGGTGCACGCCGTCGACGTACAGCAGCGCCCCGACCTCGTGCGCGGCCTCCGCGATCGCCGGAATGTCGGGCCGGGTGCCGAGCAGGTTCGAGGCACCAGTGACCGCGACGACCTTGGTCCGCTCGGTCAGCTCGGCCCGGATCTCGTCGACCGAGAGCTCGGCGGTCTCCCGGTCGAACCCGACCCACCGCACCTCGACGCCCGCCTTCTCTGCGGCCTGCACCCAAGGCCGGATGTTCGAGTCGTGGTCGAGCCGCGTCACCACGACCTGGTCCCCCGGCCACCCACTGCTTGGCCAGCGCCCGCGACACGTCGTACGTCGCCTGCGTCGCCGACCGCGCGAAGACGACACCGCCGGCGTCGCAGCCGAGCAGGTCGGCGATCGCAGCGCGGGCGCCGACGACGACGTCCTCGGCACGCCGCTCGGAGGCGGTGACCGCCCCGCGGTTGGAGAGGCCAGCCGTCACGTCGCGGCGATCGCTTCGGCGACCTGCCGAGGCGTCTGGCTGCCTCCCGGTCCGTCGAAGTAGGCGGTCCCGTCGTCGAGGGCGGGGAATCTACTAGCTCTCAGTCATGGGGGAAGTGACCGTTGTGGGCGTGTTGTGGAAGAGCCGGGACACCGCGTCCGCGATGCCCCGGCTCCTACCGATCGATCAGCTGCAGCCGCTGGTGCTGCCGCAGCCCTCGCAGACGTAGCAGGAGCCGGCGGGGCGCATCTTGGTGCCGCAGGTGAAGCAGAGCGGGGAGTCGACGGCGGTGCCGGTGATCTTCTCCAGGAGCTCGGCGGAGGTGTGGGCCTCCTTGGGTGCGGGCTTGGCCGCGGCCTCGACCACGACCTCGGCGACCTCGTCGGCGTCGACGATCTCGACGGCGGGGGCCTCGATCAGCTCGGCGGCGGAGCCGGTCTCCTCGACGGGCTCGTAGGAGCCGGTCTCGAGGTAGCGCTGGCGCTCGTCGGCGGAGTAGATGCCCAGGCCCTGGCGCTTCTCGAAGTCCAGGTAGTCGAGGGCGAGGCGGCGGAAGATGTAGTCCATGATCGACTGCGCCATCCGGACGTCCGCGTCGTCGGTGAGGCCGGCCGGCTCGAAGCGCAGGTTGGTGAACTTCGAGACGTAGGTCTCCAGCGGGACGCCGTACTGCAGGCCGATCGCTGACCGCGATCGAGAACGCGTCCATCACGCCGGCCAGGGTCGAGCCCTGCTTGCCGAGCTTGAGGAACACCTCGCCGAGCTCGCCGTCGTCGTGCGCACCCGAGGTCATGTAGCCCTCGGCGCCACCCACGGTGAACGAGGTGGTGCGCGAGACGCGGGACTTCGGGAGCCGCTTGCGGGTCGGGGCGTAGACGATCTTCTCGATCACCTTGGCCGCGGCGTCGGCGGCAGCGTCCGCGGCGTCGGCGGCGTCCTTCTTGGCCTTGCCGCCACCGTCGGCGAGCGGCTGGCCGACCTTGCAGTTGTCGCGGTAGATCGCGGTCGCCTTGAGGCCGAGCTTCCACGACTGGAGGTAGACCTCCTCGATCTCCTCGACGGTCGCCGACTCGGGCAGGTTGACCGTCTTGCGAGATCGCGCCGGACAGGAACGGCTGGGCCGCCGCCATCATCCGCACGTGGCCCATCGGCTTCAGCGAGCGGGCACCCATCGCGGTGTCGAAGATCTCGTAGTGCTCGGTCTTCAGGCCCGGGGCGTCGATCACGTGGCCGTGCTCGGCGATGTAGGCGACGATCGCCTCGACCTGCTCGCGGCTGGTAGCCGAGCTTGCGCAGCGCCCGCGGGATCGTCTGGTTGACGATCTGCATCGAGCCGCCGCCGACCAGCTTCTTGAACTTGACCAGCGAGAAGTCCGGCTCGATGCCGGTCGTGTCGCAGTCCATCATGAAGCCGATGGTGCCGGTCGGCGCGAGCACCGAGGCCTGCGCGTTGCGGAAGCCGTTGGCGGCGCCGATCTCCTGCACGTCGGCCCAGGCCTGGGTGGCCAGCTTGTGGACCTGGCCGTCGACGATGCCGAGCGTGCGGACGGTGTCGTTGGCGGCCTGGTGCTTGCGCATCACCCGCTTGTGCGCCTCGGCGTTGCGGGCGTAGCCGGCGTACGGGCCGACGACGCCGGCGAGCTCCGCCGAGCGCTTGTACGACGTGCCGGTCATCAGCGAGGTGATGGTGGCGGCCATCGCGCGGCCGCCGTCGGAGTCGTAGCCGAGGCCCATCGCCATCAGCAGCGCGCCGAGGTTGGCGTAGCCGATGCCGAGCTGGCGGTAGTCGACCGTGGTCTGGCCGATCGCCTCGGTCGGGAAGTCGGCGAAGCAGATCGAGATGTCCATCGCGGTGATGATGAACTCGACGGCCTTCGCGAACAGCTCGCCGTCGAAGGTGTCGTCGTCCTTGAGGAACTTGAGCAGGTTCAGCGACGCCAGGTTGCACGAGGAGTTGTCGAGCGACATGTACTCCGAGCACGGGTTGGACGCGGTGATCCGGCCGGTCTCGGGGTTGGTGTGCCAGTCGTTGATCGTGTCGTCGTACTGCAGACCCGGGTCGGCGCACTCCCACGCGGCGGTCGCTGATCTTGCGGAACAGGTCGCGGGCGTCGACGCGCTCGATGACCTCACCGGTCTTGCGGGCGCGCAGCCCGAAGTCGGTGCCGTCCTCGACGGCGCGCATGAACTCGTCGCTGACGCGGACCGAGTTGTTGGCGTTCTGGTACTGCACCGAGGTGATGTCGACGCCGCCGAGGTCCATGTCGAAGCCGGCGTCGCGCAGCGCGCGGATCTTGTCCTCCTCGCGCGCCTTGGTCATCACGAACTCCTCGATGTCGGGGTGGTCGACGTCGAGGACGACCATCTTCGCCGCCCGGCGCGTGGCGCCGCCCGACTTGATGGTGCCCGCGGAGGCGTCCGCACCGCGCATGAAGGAGACCGGGCCGGAGGCGGTGCCGCCGGAGGAGAGCAGCTCCTTGGAGGAGCGGATCCGGGAGAGGTTCAGGCCGGCGCCGGAGCCGCCCTTGAAGATGAAGCCCTCTTCCTTGTACCAGTTCAGGATCGAGTCCATCGAGTCGTCGACGGAGAGGATGAAGCAGGCCGAGACCTGCTGCGGCGACGGGGTGCCGACGTTGAACCAGACGGGGCTGTTGAACGAGAAGTACTGGTGCACCAGCAGCCAGGTGAGCTCGTGCTCGAAGACCTCGGCGTCGGCGTCGGTGGCGAAGTAGCCGTGGTCGACGCCGGCCTTGGTGTAGGTCTTCACGACCCGGTCGATGAGCTGCTTGAGGCTCCACTCGCGGACGTCGGTGCCGACGGCGCCGCGGAAGTACTTGGTGGTGACGATCGTCGAGGCGTTGACCGACCAGAAGTCGGGGAACTCCACACCGCGCTGCTCGAAGACCGTGTCACCGGTCTTCCAGTTGGTCTGCACGACGTCGCGGCGCTCCCAGGTGAGCTCGTCGTACGGGTGCACCCCCTCGGTGCTGAAGACCCGCTCGATCTTCAGCCCAGCGCCAGTCCCTGCCTGCGCCTGGGCGCCGGCTGCCCCGCTCACCGTCTCGGTCATCCCTCTGTGTCCCGTCTTTCGAGGTTGCTATTTCGATCATTGCTGCTGGCACCGACAGTCGGTGCCGACGTTTGGTGCGCCCGGCGCGGACCGCTTCCCCACTGATCCACGCCGGGCGGTCTGGGTCAGCCCGAAGGGGCTGGGGTGGCGACCGCGCGCTCCGCGCGCAGGACGCGCGATCTCGTCCTCGAAGTCGTCGGCCGACTCGAAGGCGCGGTAGACGCTGGCGAAGCGCAGGTAGGCGACCTCGTCGAGCTCGCGCAGCGGGCCCAGGATCGCCAGGCCGACCTCGTGGGCCGGGATCTCCGCGGCGCCCTCGAGCCGGAGCGCGTCCTCGACGGCCTGGCCGAGGCAGGCGAGCTGGTCCTCGGTGACCGGGCGGCCCTTGCAGGCCTTCCGGACGCCGGAGATCGCCTTGTCGCGGGTGAACGGCTCGCGAGGCGCCGGAGCGCTTGAGCACGGTCAGCTGCATCAGCTCGACGGTCGTGAACCGGCGCTCGCAGGCCGAGCAGGTACGCCGCCGGCGGATCGAGCCGCCGTCGTCGGCGACCCGCGAGTCGAGGACCCGGGTGTCGGTGTTCCGGCAGTACGGACAGTGCACGGGGCTCCTCTCGCGGGCCGCCACTACCCGTCGGGTCGCTCCCCTGTGGATAACGGGGGCTCTACTGTGTACAACAAGCAGTCACCTGTGGGTCTTCCGCTCACGGCCCTGTGGAGTCCCATTTCCACAAGATGTGGAGAACTACACCGGTGTAACTACTAGATGTAGGGGTAACCGTACGCCCGGTCACCGGGCCGCGCAAGTAGTCCGGAGAAGTTCCTGGGCGGGCGGGTTCCCAGTGGGTAAACCTGCAGGTCAGCGACGTACGACGGCGCGAAACTCGGCACGGCGCAGGGCGTGTCGCGGCGGGCCGCCCGCGGCGACCGCGAGCACTCGAAACCACCGCGTTCCACCCGTTCGGGTGGTTTAACGCTGCACCAACGGCGCAAGAAATCTAGGGGGACCAACGCGAGGGAAGACGAGGTCAATGATGACTGCAGTACTGAACCGCTCCAGACCAGACCGCCCGCCTGTTCGCCGAGCGCTGCGAGCTCCGGCCCGGCCGACCGGGCCCGGCTCGACGACGAGCTCGTTCGCCTCAACATGCCGATGGCGGTCGACGCCACCCGCCGCTTCCGCGGCCGCGGCATCGCGACCGACGACCTCGAGCAGGTGGCCTACCTCGGCCTGGTGAAGGCGGTGCAGGGCTTCGACCCCGACCGCGGCCACGACTTCCTGAGCTTCGCGATCCCGACCATCCGCGGCGAGGTGCGCCGCCACTTCCGCGACCTCGGCTGGACGGTGCGACCTCCGCGGTCGATCCAGGAGACCCAGACCAAGATCATCGCCAGCGAGCCGGAGCTCTACCAGAAGCTCGGCCGCGCCCCGCGCCCCACCGACCTCGCCGCCCACCTCGACCTCGAGCTGGAGACCGTGATCGACGCGCTCGGCGCCAGTGGCTGCTTCGCGCCGGCCTCGCTGGACGCGCCCGACGCACGCCGAGGCGGACGCACTCGGACCGCGGATCGGCTTCACCGACTCGGGCTTCGACCACGCCGAGGCGCGCGCCGTGCTCGCAGCCGATCCTGGCCAAGCTCTCGAAGCGCGAGCAGCTGATCGTCGAGATGCGGTTCTTCCGCGGCTGCACCCAGTCCGAGATCGGCAAGGAGATCGGCGTGACCCAGATGCAGGTCTCCCGGCTGCTGTCCCGGCTGCTGATCCGGCTGCGCAAGGAGTTCGACCTCGAGCTCGTCGCCTGATCAGGGAGTCGGCAGCCGCAGGACGAAGCTCGCGCCGCTGCCGTCGGCGACCAGCGAGACCGTGCCGCCGTTCCGCGTCGCGAGGGTGCGGGCGATCGGCAACCCGAGGCCGCTGCCTCCGGCGTGCCGGGCCCGGGACACGTCGCCACGATAGAACCGATCGAACACCCGCCCCCCGTCCTCGACACCAGGCCCGTCGTCGACGACGTCGAGGCGGGCCCAGCCGTCCTCGACGCCGACCACCAGCTCCACCCGGGTGGCGGCGTGCGCAACCGCGTTGTCCAGCAGGTTGCGTACGGCGCGGCGCGCGTCGGCCGGATGTGTCCGCGCGGGCGCGGCGGAGACCCGGGAGGTGTCGATGTCCACGTGGCTGGACGCCCGGGCCCGGACCGCCTCCTCGAGCACCAGCTCATCGAGGTCGATCGGGACCGGCACCACCGGATCGCCGTCCTCGGCGGCGGCTAGCACCAGCAGGTCGGCGACGAGGCGCTCCATCTCGTCGGTCGCGGACAGCAGCGCGCGACCGAGCCGTTCCACCTCAGGGTCCGGCCGGCCGGCAAGCGCGACCTCGAGTGTCGCGCGCTGCGCAGCCAGCGGGCTCTGCAGGTCGTGCGAGACGTCAGCGACGAACTGCCGCTGCCGGAGCGCCGAGTCCTCCAGCCGCTCCAGCATCCGGTTCATGGTCGCCGCGAGCCGGCCGACCTCGTCGCCGACGCCGTCGTCGGCGATCCGGGTGTCGGTCCGGGTCACGGTGTCCATCTCAGCGCGGATCCGGTCCAGCCGGGCCAGCGCCCGACCGACGATCATCCAGATCGCCCAGCCCAGCAGCACTGACACCAGCGGGACACCGACCCACAGCGCCCGCCGGAGCACCGCGGAGGCTTCGGTGACCGACTCGAGGCTGCTGCCGGCGTACACGGTGACGGGGCCTTCGGCACCGGGCCCGGACCCGATCCAGACCCGGTAGTTCTCGGTCTCGTCGTCGTCCGGGCCGCGGATGTTCCGGACCACCAGCTCGTCGCCGGGGTCGACGTCGCCGAGAGGTCCGCGACCCTCGATGTTGGGAGTCGCGGCGAGGACCCGCCCGTCGGCGGCGACCACCTGCGCGACGCTCTCGTCGTCGACGTTGCGCAGCGCGGCGGGCAGGTCGCCGGTGCGCGCGACGTCGAGCAGGTCGTTCACGCGGGTCCGCGCCACCTGGTCGGCGCCGGCGGTGAGCCGGTCCTCGAGCACCGAGACCAGCACCACCGACCCGATCGCCAGGGTCAGGAAGGTGACCAGCGTGGCCACCACAGTCGCCTGGGTGCGGAGCGGGAGCCGGCGCATCAGTCCGCCGCCAGGCGATAGCCGACCAGCCGCACGGTCTGCAGGCTGTGCCGCCCGAACGGCTCGTCGATCCGCTGCCGCAGCTGGCGGACGTACACCTCGACGATGTTGGGGTCTCCGTCGAACGCGAAGTCCCAGACGTGCGCGAGGATCGTCGCTTTGGGCGTGACCTCACCAGGCCGGCGCATCAGGAACTCGAGCAGCGAGAACTGCCGCGGCGTCAGCTCGATCGGCTGCTCGCCGCGCCAGGTCCGGTGCTCGGCCGGATCCAGCCGCAAGTCGCCGACCTCGAGCATGGCCGGGCGCTCGCGGCCGCCGCGGCGTTGCAGCGCGCGCAGCCGGGCGAGCAGCACCATGAACGAGAACGGCTTGGCCAGGAAGTCGTCGGCTCCGGCGTCCAGCGCACGGGACTCCTGCTCTGGGCCGGCCCGAGCGGTGAGCATCAGGATCGGCGTCCAGTCCCCCGCGTCCCGCAGCCGCGCGCACAGGGCGTCGCCGGCCAGGCCTGGCAGCATCACGTCGAGCACCAGTACGTCGTAGGCGTTCTCGGTCGCCAGCCACTCGCCCTCCGGGCCGTCGCGGCCGACGTCGACGGCGTACCCCTCGTCCTCCAGCCCGCGCCGCAACGCGGCGGCCAGGTGCCGGTCGTCCTCCACGACCAGGATCCGCATCCGCCCAGCGTGGCACGCGATCGCTGAACCTCCGCTGAACGCCCGCTGACCCCATCGCGTTCAGGGTGGCTTCAGCACCGACGGCGCAGCCTGATGAGCAACAACCCGAGAGGAGAACGACATGAGGAAGCGACTGATCATCGGCGCCGCAGGTGTCGCCGTGGCCGCAGCGGCCATCGGCGGCGGGGTCGCCGTTGCCGGCAATGGCGACGACGGACCGGCGAGCCACCAGTACACGCAGGAGCAAGCCGACGCCGCGAAGCAGGCGGCCCTCGAGGCCACTGGCGGCGGCACCGTCAACAGCGTCGAGACCGACGACGAGAACGGCGCGACGTACGAGGTCGAGGTGACCAAGACCGACGGGTCGACCGTCGACGTGCGCCTCGACGAGCAGTACGACGTCGTGGTCATCGAGAGCGACCACGAGGACGGCCACGACTGAGCTCCGAGGCTCCGCCGGGTCGGCACACCGGCTGACCACCGATCGGCGACAATGAGGCCGTGACGGGGACGAGCGAGGGCAGGCACGGGGGCTCCCGGCGCGGACCCCGCCGGGAGCGCCGGTTCCAGCCGGCGCTGCTGGTGTTCGCGCTCGGCGTGACCGGCTGCATCGTCGCGTGGGGCTACCTGGTCTACGCGGCCATCGACTTCGGCTCGACGGCGCGCGCCGGGGACTCGACGGCGTGGTGGTTCCTCGCGCTGGCGTCGGTCGGCGCGGTGGCCTGCCTGTTCGTGGGGCTGATGCTGGTCGCCCAGATCACCCGCCGGCTCGGGATCACCAGGCCGGACTCGAACGACCCGGAGCAGCCCCGACCGGTCGGCGGCCGCAGAGCCGCCCGATAGCTTCCAGAAACGCCGCGAGGGGCGGGACCAGTGCCGGTCCCGCCCCTCGTCTTCCCCGGCTCGCCAGCCGGGGTCGAAGCGGCTGACGATGCTTGTGTGGGTCTGAGTGGGTGCTACTCGGTGGGCACCAGGAGCTTCTGGCCGGCGGTCACCATGCCGGACTCCAGCGCGTTGAGCTTCTCGATCCGGTCGATCATGCCGCGGATGTCGCCGTCCTCGGCGATGTCGGCGGCGATCGCCCAGAGGGTGTCGCCGGAGCCGACCATCACCACGCGGGTGGGCTCGGGGGTGCCCCGCTCGCCGGTGGCCACCGAGCCGGACGCGAGCGCGATGCCGATGGCGAGGACCGTGACCAGCGCCAGCACGAACACGACCAGCCGGCCACGCCGGGTGAGGCGGACACCGCCACGCCGCTGGGCGCTGGTCCAGTGGAACTGGTCGATCGTCATGCTGCTCATCGGGACCTCCGGGGGAAGGAGTGGTGCCTGGGTCTCGCGCTCTGTCAGAACCATGTCTAGTGGCGGCCACCGACAGTCCCGGAGAACCGGTCTGGACACTGGCTTGCACCACCTGCTCGATCAGACGTTCGATCGAACATGTGTACGACGGTAGAGCACCTGTTCGAACGAATCAAGGTCCGACACGAACATTTGTTCGAATGCGTTCGAACGGGCCCAGAACGAGCTCAGCGCCCCCGCGCGATCGCCCGGCGCCCCTGAGCGGCGAACACCTCGGTCCCCTTCGCCGCCAACGACGGCGCGAGCGTGGTCATCCGCAGCAGCGCCCCGCGCCAGACCGGCAGGGTGCGCACCACCCGGCCGGACCCGAGCAACGCGACGGCCGCATCGGCGGTCTCGCCGACGGTGAGGATCCGACCTCCCGAGTGGACGAGCGCGGCCCCCAGACCCCCCGGCTGCTGCGCGTCGAGCAGCGCCGTCTGCACGCCGTCCGGGCACAGCGCGTGCACCCGCACCCCCGACGGCACCTCGGCCGCCGCCGACATCGACACCGACACGATGCCGGCCTTGGTCGCGGCGTACACGCTGTAGCCCGGCACCGGCCCGAGCCCGGACAGCGAGGCCGTGTTCACGACGTCGCCACCCCGCGGGCCGAACGCCGCCAGGGCCGCGCGCATCCCCCACAGGGTGCCGAGCAGGTTCACCTCGACGAGGCGTCGGACCGCCTCGTCGGAGAGCTCAGCGACGGTGCCGTCATCACCGACGCCCGCGTTGTTGAACCACGCGGTGAGCGCACCATGGCGACCGGCCACAGCCGCGGCGTCCCGGTGCGCTTGGGGGTCGCGTACGTCGAGCGCCAGCCCCTCAGCGGCGCCGATCTCCTCGGCACACGCCTGCGCCGCCGGCCCGTCCACGTCGGTCACCACCACGGCGTACCCCCGTGAGACCAGCCGTTCGGCGATCCCCCGGCCGATCCCCCGCGCGCCACCCGTGACCACTGCACTGCCTGCCTTCATGGACGCAGTCTTGCCGAGTGTGGGGGTGGTTTCGAGGCTCCCTTCGAGGCTCGCTGCGCTCGCACCTCAGGACAAGCGCTCGCTCGCACCTCAACCACCGTTGCCACCGCAACCACCGCGGTCACCGCTCGGTCCATCACTCGACGCTCTCGAGATGTCCGCAGGCTCACGCGGAGCACCGACCGCAACGACACGCCGTTCGAACAGATGTTTGAATGCCGGGCCGAGGATGGCTACGGTGATCTTCATGGCCACCAAGAAGACTGTCGTCGAGCTTCCCGACGGCCCGCCAGACGCCACCGGCCTGACTCCACGTCAGCTGCGGGTCCTCGCGACCATCAAGGACTCCATCGAGAAGCGCGGCTACCCGCCCAGCATGCGCGAGATCGGCGAGGCGGTCGGGCTGACCAGCTCCTCCAGCGTCGCCCACCAGCTGAAGGTGCTCGAGGAGAAGGGCTTCCTCAAGCGCGACCCGAACCGGCCCCGCGCCCTCGAGGTGTTCCTGCCCGAGGTGATGGCGGCCCGCCGTTCGATGTCCAGCGCCGAGGAGACGTCGTACGACGAGACCGGGGTCGGCGACACGATGCCGGCCGCGGCGTACGTCCCCGTCGTGGGCCGGATCGCCGCCGGCGGGCCGATCCTGGCCGAGGAGCGGGTGGAGGACGTCTTCCCGCTGCCGAAGCAGCTGGTCGGCGACGGACAGCTGTTCCTGCTGGAGGTTTCCGGCGACTCGATGGTCGATGCGGCGATCTGCAACGGCGACTACGTGGTGATCCGCCAGCAGCCCACCGCGGAGAACGGCGAGATCGTCGCCGCGATGATCGACGGCGAGGCAACGGTCAAGACATTCCAGCGCAAGGACGGAAATGTGTGGCTCCTGCCGCACAACTCCGCCTACGATCCGATTGACGGCACCGACGCCACCATCCTCGGGTAAAGTGACCGCGGTGCTGCGACGGGTCTGAGTTTCCTCCAACATCGGGGAAATACCTGAACAGACCCTGATGTTGATTCCGGGCAGATACCGGATGGCACGGGGAGGGCTGCATGAACAGACGCTGGTGCTGTGGCGACAGCACCCGCGCTTGCACGCACCAGCACCGTTCCCCGGTGGGTGCGCGCGATCCTCGAGCTGTTCCTGATCCGTCGTCTTCTGGGTGGTCTACAGCCTGGCCCGACTGCTCGCCGACACAAGCATGCAGCCGGCGCTCGACCGGGCCAACGAGCTGCTGCACGTCGAGAGCCTCATCGGCATCCAGTGGGAGATCACCGCTCAACCAGCTCTTCACCGACCACCGCGTGCTCGGCCTGATCGGCAGCTACTGGTACGCCACGCTCCACTACGTCGTCACCGCGGCCGTGCTGATCTGGCTGTGGCGCCTCGGCGCCGACCGCTACGGCCCGGCGCGCCGCGCGCTGGTGATCGGCACCCTGCTCGCGCTGCTCGCCTACATCTCGCTGCCGACCGCGCCGCCGCGGTTCATCAGCGGGTACGTCGACGTGCTCAGCCTGCACGCCGCCGACGGCTGGTGGGGCGCCGACGCCTCCGCGCCACGCGGGCTCGGCGGGCTCACCAACGAGCTGGCCGCGTTCCCCTCGCTGCACGCCGGCTGGTCGCTGTGGGTCGCGCTCGCGCTGCAGGTCTACGCCACCCGCAAGTGGGTGCGCGTGCTCGGCTGGATCTACGCGCTGGTCACCGCCGTCGTCATCGTCGGCACCGGCAACCACTGGGTGATCGACGCCGTGGTCGGCTGGATGGTGATCTGGTCGGCTGGGCCGCCGCCCGGGCATCGGCCGGATCCCGCTGCATCGGCTGTGCCGCGGGCGCCGAGCGCGACGGATCGGACGAACAGTCGGCGAGGAGCCCGCGTCGTCGAGTGAGGCACGACGCGGCCGCGGTTGGGCGTTTCTTGGCCCGATCGTGGACAGTAGGGGGGTGCGCGCCTACTCTCGGCCGACTGACCCTGCCCGCGACCGGCCTGCTCGCGGTCGCCGCTCGCCTGGGCGGGTCATGAGTGCGCCGCGCACGGCCGCAGACGGCGACCCCGACCGCCGGCGACCGCACGACGGTCGCCGAGCCGCGGCGCCGAGGCCGCGACGGCCAGCGCTCGACCGAGCCGCAGGCGATCCTGCGACCCGTCGACCGACGCGCCGTGCTGCCCGCCGACGACAGCCGCGACCTGACGCTCGCGCTGCGCGAGCTCCGGCTGCAGCCAGGACGACCTCGCCCGCGCCGACCGGGCGCGGCCACGCGACGCTGCTCGCCCGCCCGGCCGACGGCGACCAGGACCACGGACTTCACCAGTCGGTCTGCGTGCACTGGTCCGACTCCGGCACGCACCGAGCGACCACGGTCGTACGTCGACAAGGTCGGCCAGATCTCCGACCACGTGCTGGAGACCTACGAGGAGGCCGGCTACCGGGCGCCGCTGTCCGACGGCAACCGCGGCGGCGACAACCGGCTCGACATCTACCTGCAGAACAACGGCATCCGGCCTCTACGGCTGGTGCGACACCGACACCGCGCCGCAGGACCCGGGCCCGTACGACACCTCGGCCTACTGCGTCCTCGACAACGACTACGCCGAGTTCCCGTGGCACACGCCGCAGGAGAACCTCGAGGTCACCGCGGCGCACGAGCTCTTCCACGCCGTCCAGTTCGCCTACGACTACTACGAGGACGGCTGGTTCATGGAGGCCACCGCCACGTGGGCCGAGGACGAGCTGTACGACGACGTCAACGACAACCGGCAGTACCTCGCCGAGAGCCCGCTCGCCCAGCCGCACCAGTCGATGGACCAGCTTCGGCGGGACTGCGCCAGTACGGCGACTGGATCTTCTTCCGCTACCTCACCGAGCGGTTCACCGCAGGCCGACGGCGAGCTGCCCGACGGTGGTTCGCGAGATCTGGGAGCACGCGGACGGCTCGTTCGGCGCCCGCGACGACTACTCGATCCAGGCCGTCGCCCGCACGCTGGCGCAGCACGGCACCCCGCTGCGTCGGGTCTGGGCCAAGTTCGCCGGCGCCAACCGGCGACCGGCCGCGACGTACGACGAGGGCTCGGCGACCGAGTACGGTCCGGCGCCGCTCGCGGGCCGGGTCACGCTGTCGCGGGAGCCGGCGCAGCTTCAACCGCACCCAGGGGTCGACCACCTCGCCAGCGCGACCATGCGCATCAACCGCGCGGCCGGGCTGTCGCGCCCGCAAGCTGCGGCTGCGCCTCGACCTGCCGGACCTCAGCCGCGGCTCCGGCGCGGTGGCGACGGTGTACCGGGCCACCGGGCACGCCCGAGCACCACGATCGAGCTGTCCGCAGCGCGGCAACACGACCGCCTCGATCGACTTCGGGCCCGACGTCCGCCGGGTCGAGGTCACCCTCGCCAACGCGGGCATCCACTACCGGTGCTGGCGTCCCGCCGAGACCGGCTTCTCCTGCCGCGGCCGACCGCAGGACGACAACCTGAAGCTGACGCTGCGCGCGACCGCACTGCGCTGATTCGGGGCTAACTCTCGGAGGTAGCAGCCAGCCGGGCCAGCGCCTGACGCGCCACGGCCGGGTCGGTGGTGGTCCACATCGGCGGCAGGCTGGCCTTGAGGAACCCGCCGTACCGCGCCGTCGCGAGCCGCGGGTCGAGGACGGCGACGACGCCGCGGTCGGCGTGGGTGCGGATCAGCCGGCCCGCGCCCTGGGCGAGCAGCAGCGCGGCGTGCGTCGCGGCGACCTGCATGAAGCCGTTGCCGCCGGCCTGGTCGGCGGCCTTCTGCCGGGCGCTGAGCAGCGGGTCGTCGGGGCGCGGGAACGGGATCCGGTCGATCAGCACCAGCTGGCAGGTGTCGCCGGGGACGTCGAGGCCCTGCCACAGGCTGAGGGTGCCGAACAGGCAGGTGTGCGGGTCGCCGACGAACTGCGCGGCCAGCTCCGGCAGCTGGGCGTCGCCCTGGGCGAGCGTGGTCAGGTGCGGCAGCCGCTCGCGGACCACCTCGGCCGCGGCCTCGGCCGCGCGCCGCGAGGAGAACAGCCCGAGGGTGCGGCCCTGGGCGGCGTCGACCAGCTCGACGATCTCGTCGAGCATCGCCGGGGCCATGCCGTCGCGGCCCGGCGGCGGCAGGTGCCGGGCGACGTACAGGATCGCCTGCCGGCCGTAGTCGAACGGGCTGCCGACGTCGAGGCCCGCGCCAGGGCATCTCCGTCGTCGGTCGGCTCGGCTCTCGACGACCCGCTCGTCGGCTTGAGGCCGACGCTGGGGGCGACCGCGCCGAAGTCGCCGCCGAGCATCAGGGTGGCCGAGGTGAACACGACGGTCTTGTCGGTGAGCAGCTTGTCGCGCATCGGGCCCCACACCTGGAGCGGCGCGACGCACAGCCGGGGCGGCATCCGCTCGGTGCCCTCGGACATCCAGAGCACGTCGGAGTCGAGGTCGGCGGCCATCCGCTCGGCGGTCGCGAACACCTCCTGCACGGCGCCCTTGGCCTGCGTGCAGCGCGGCGTCAGCGTCGTCGCCGCGTCGCCTTGGGGTACGCCGAGACGCAGGCCCGGGCCGCGTCGCGCACCAGCACCAGCGCGTCGGCGAGCTGCTCGGGGATCGGTCGAAGCGGCCCGGGCCGGGCCTCGTTGATCGCGGCGCGCAGCGCGTCGGCGGCGTCGGCCAGGTCGTTGGCCTGGTCGCCCTCGACGTGCCGCTGGCTGCGCCGGGCGGCCCGCTCGACCTCGGCCGCCCACAGCTCGTCGGTGGCCGCCTGGGTCACCCGGGTGGTGAGCTCGTGGGCCTCGTCGATCACCACGACGTCGTACTCGGGGATCATCGGGACGCCCTCGATCGCGTCGATGGCGAGCAGCGAGTGGTTGGTGATGACCAGGTGCGAGCGCTGCGCCTTCTCCTTGGCCCGCTCGGCGAAGCACTCCTGCGCCGAACGGGCACTTGCGCGGCGCCGAGGCACTCGCGGTGGTTGACGCTGACCTGGCGCCACTCCTTGTCGGTGTGCCGCGGGGCGTTGTCGCGCTCGCCGCTGCCGCCTGCCTCGGACCTCCTCCTCGGCCCAGGCGCGCAGCTCGAGGACCTTCTTGCCGAGCGAGCCCTCGGGCAGCTCGACCAGCGCGCCCTGGTCGTCGGGCACGCCCTCGCGGATCCGGTGCAGGCAGGCGTAGTTGGACCGGCCCTTGAGCACGGCGTACGACGTGTCGACGCCGCCAGAATGGGTGCAGCCTTGACGGCGTCGACCAGCCGCGGCAGGTCCCGCTCGACCAGCTGGTGCTGGAGCGCGAGGGTCGCGGTCGCGACCACGACCCGCTTCTCGTGCAGCAGGCTGGGCACCAGGTAGGCCAGCGACTTGCCGGTGCCGGTGCCGGCCTGGACGAGCAGGTGCTCGCCGCTCTCCATCGCCGCCGTGACGGCCTCGGCCATCTGCACCTGCCCGGCCCGCTCCTGGCCGCCGAGCGCCGCGACCGCGGTCGTCAGCAGGTCGGTCACGCTCGGCCGATCTTGGGGGGCGTCAGGCACCCGAGAACCCTAGCCGCGCCTGCTGACAGACCCGCGACGCCGTCCCCAGGTGGCGGCTTCGAGGCTCCCCGCAGGCTGCGCACCCGACCTCAGTACGAGCGTGGCCACGTCAGCACCTCAGCGTGGTCGAGGTAGAGGTGGCCGACGGCCGCGGGGTGAGCGGGCGTGACGTCGGGAGTGTCGTTCTCGACGATGTACTCCTCGACGCGGTGGGAGCGGAAGATCCTTGGCGAAGTCGATGACGCCGGTGCCCAGGTCGCCATGTCGCCGGTGGCGCCGTCGCGGTCCTTCACGTGGTACTGCCGCACCTTCTGGGGCGCGTCGTCGATCACGTCGATCGCGAACTTCAGCGGGTCGGCGGCCCCGGTCTCGACGCCGCCCGTGTACGCCCAGTAGAGGTCGACCTCGAGGTGCACCAGCCGCGGGTCGAGCCGGTCGGTGAGGATCTCCCACGGGGTCAGCCGCCGTCGAGGTCGATCGGATGAACTCGTGGGCGTGGTTGTGGTAGCCGTAGCGCAGGCCGTACCGCGCGCGACCGCCGCCTCGGCGTTCATCTGGTCCGCCCACGTCCTTCCACTTGTCCGGGTGTCGAGTCGCGGAGGAACGGCACCACGATGTACTTCTGCCCGAGCGTCACCGCGTTCTGGAACTTGGTGTGCATCGCCGCCGACGTCGGTCGCTGATCCCGTCGTGGCTGGACGACGCACGGATGCCGACCTCGTCGAGGCGGTCGGCGAGCTCGGCGGCCGTGCGGTCGCCGTAGCCGGCGAGCTCGACCTTCTCGTAGCCGTACTGCGCGAGCCGGGTCAGCACCAGGTCGTACCCGGCCCGGTCCGCCATCGCGGAGCGCAGCGTGTACAGCTGGATGCAGATCTCGTCGTGCGGCACCGAGCGCCTGCCGTGACCGTGGCCACCGTGACCCCGGTCGGCGTACGCCGGCGCAGCGAGACCGGACCCGATCGCGGCGACACCGGCGACACCGGCGGCGCCGACCGCCGCTCCTCGCAACAGCGAGCGGCGGCTGGCGCCCTTCTCCTCGAGCGAGCGGCGCAGCGCGCCCTCGCCGTCATATCCGAAACACATGTCGTTGTTCCTTTCCCGAGATGGTGCATGTGTTCGGTGCAGAAACTCGGGTCGCTACTCCTTCGTCGCGAACGCCGCGTCGAACGCGGCAGCCGGGGCGTCGAACGCGAGACGCCGGACGAACTCGAGGGCCTCGGGAGCGCCGACCAGGCGGTCCATGCCGGCGTCCTCCCACTCGACCGAGATCGGGCCGTCGTACCCGATCGTGTTGAGCATCCGGAAGCACTGCTCCCACGGCACGTCGCCGTGGCCGGTGGACACGAAGTCCCAGCCGCGGCGCGGGTCGGCCCAGGGCAGGTGCGAGCCCATCCGGCCGTTGCGGCCGTTGCCGACCTGCTTCTTCGCGTCCTTGCAGTCGACGTGGTAGATCCGGTCCTTGAAGTCCCAGAGGAACCCGACCGGGTCGAGGTCCTGCCACACGAAGTGCGACGGGTCCCAGTTGAGGCCGAACGCCTCGCGGTGCCCGATCGCCTCCATGGTCGCGACCGTCGTCCAGTAGTCGTAGGCGATCTCGGAGGGGTGCACCTCGTGGGCGAACCGCACGCCGCACTCGTCGAAGACGTCGAGGATCGGGTTCCAGCGGTCGGCGAAGTCGCGGTAGCCCGCGGCCACCATCTCCTCGCGAGGCCGGCGGGAACATCGCGACGTACTTCCAGATCGAGGACCCGGTGAAGCCGACGACGGTCTTGACCCCCAGCCGCTGCGCCGCGCGCGCCGTCATCTTCATCTCCTCGGCCGCCCGCTGCCGGACGCCCTCGGGGTCACCGTCGCCCCAGACCTTCGACGAGAGGATCGCCTCGTGCCGGGCGTCGATCGGGTCGTCGCAGACGGCCTGGCCCTTGAGGTGGTTGGAGATCGCGTAGACACTCAGCCCGTACTTCTCCAGCAGGTCGAGCTTGCCCTGGATGTAGGCGTCGTCCTCGGCGCCCTGCCACGGGTCGAAGTGGTCTCCCCAGCAGGCGATCTCGAGCCCGTCGTACCCCCACTCGGAGGCGAGCCGGGCCACCTCCTCGAACGGCAGGTCGGCCCACTGGCCGGTGAACAGCGTGATCGGTCGTGGCATGGTCGTTCCTTTCAGCGAACACCGAGCAGGTGCTCCATCGCGAGCTGGTCGAGGGCCTCCATGGCGACGCTGCGAGCGCGCAGCGCGTCCAGGTCGTACGTCGCGTTGCGGACGTCGTCGAGCGACTCGCCCGGCGCCACGGTCGGCACCTCGAGCTCGGCGACGCCGGCCGCCTCCAGCGCGGCCGCGACCTCCGGGTCGGCGCGGAACGCCTGCACCTTGTCCCGGAGGATCAGGTAGTTGCGCATGCAGGCGCGGGCCGACTCCCAGACGCCGTCCATCGCCTCGGCGCGCGGCGGCTTGTAGTCGAAGTGCACGTAGCCGTCGTAGCGCCGGTCGGTGCCGGCCCCGAGCATCGCGTCGACGGTCCAGAACGCGCCGCGCAGGTTGCCGGCGCCGAAGCGCAGGTCCTGGTCGAAGCGCGGGCCGTGCTGGCCGTTGAGGTCGATGTGGAAGAGCTTGTCGTGCCACAGCGCCTGGCTGATGCCGTGCGCGAAGTTCAGCCCGGCCATCTCCTCGTGCCCGACCTCGGGGTTGAGGCCGACCATCTCGGGGTGGTCGAGCTCGGAGATCAGCGCGATCGCGTGCCCGATGGTCGGCAGCAGGATGTCGCCGCGCGGCTCGTTGGGCTTGGGCTCGAGCGCGAACCGCATCGAGTAGCCCTGCTCCTTCACGTAGCCGCAGGCGATGTTCAGCGCGTCCCGGAACCGGTCCATCGCGGCCGGGACGTTCTTGCTGGCGCCGTGCTCGGCGCCCTCGCGACCGCCCCACATCACGAACGTCTCGGCACCGAGCGACGCCGCGAGGTCGATGTTGCGCAGCACCTTGGCCAGCGCGTAGCGGCGCACCTCACGGTTGTTCGCCGTGATCGCGCCCTCCTTGAAGACCGGGTCGGAGAACGTGTTGGTGGTGACCATCTCGACGCCGCAGGCCGGTGTCCGCGAGCGCCTTCTGGAACCGGTCGAGCGTCGCCTCCCGGGTCGCGTCGTCGGGCAGCAGGTCGTCGTCGTGGAACGTCACCGCGGCGGCGCCCAGCTCGGCGAGCTTGTACGTCGCCTCGACCGGGTCGAGCAGGTCGCGACTGGCCGGGCCGAACACGTCGGCGCCCTGCCAGCCGACCGTCCAGAGACCGAAGGAGAACTTGTCGTCGGGACGGGGGGTGAACGGTCACTCATAGAGGAGATCTCCTGCCAGCTGCGGGTGTCGGAGCTCGTCTCGACGGCGGCCAGCACCTGCTGGACCTGGAGGCCGTCGGCGAACGACGGGGTGGGGTCGGTGCCTGCGGCGATCGCGTTCACCAGGTCGACGACCTGGTGGGTGAAGCCGTGCTCGTAGCCGAGCCCGTGGCCGGGCGGCCACCAGGCGGCGACGTACGGGTGCCCGGCCTCGGTGGCGAGGATCCGCCGGAAGCCGGCGACCTCGGCGTCGATGCCGGCGTCGAAGTACTCGAGGACGTTCATGTCCTCGAAGTCGAACGCCAGGCTGCCCGAGCGAGCCGTTGATCTCGATCCGGATCGCGTTCTTGCGTCCGGTGGCGAAGCGGGTGGCCTCGAAGACGCCCATCGCGCCGCCCGCGAACGTGGCGAGGAACGACGCGGCGTCGTCGACGGTGACCGGTCCGCGCTCGGCGGAGGTGCCGCCGCCGCCGAGGCTGCCGGCGGTCTCACCGGCGGGGTACGGCCGCTCCTTGACGAACGTCTCGAGCCGGCCGGAGACCTCGACGATCCGGTCGCCGGTGATGAACTGGGTCGAGGTCGATGATGTGCGCGCCGATGTCGCCCAGGGCGCCGGAGCCGGCCTTGGCCTTGTCGAGCCGCCACGACAGCGGCGCCTCGGGGTCGGCGATCCAGTCCTGGAGGTACTGCGCGCGGACGTGCCGGATGTCGCCGATCCGGCCGTCCGCGACGAGCTGGCGGGCCAGCCCGATCGCCGGCACCCGGCGGTAGGTGAAGCCGACCATGGTGCGGACGCCGGCCGCGTTCGCGGTCGCGGCGACGGCGGTCATCTGCTCGGCCTCGGCGACCGTGTTGGCCAGCGGCTTCTCGCAGAGGACGTGCTTGCCGGCCGCGAGCGCGGCGATCGCGATCTCGGCGTGGGTGTCGCCCGGCGTGCAGATGTCGATCACGTCGATGTCGTCGCGGCCGATCACCGCGTGCCAGTCAGTCGGAGCTCTCGGCCCAGCCGAGCCGGGCCGCGGCCTCGGCCGCGCGGGCGCCGTCACGGCCGACGACCACGGTCATCTCGGGCCGCAGCGGGAGGTCGAAGAAGTGGGGCGCGGTGCGCCAGGCCTGCGAGTGTGCGTTGCCCATGAAGGCGTGGCCGACCATGGCCACGCGGAGCGGTGGTGCGGAGGTCTCGGTCATCGCTGTGCTCCCGGATGGTGGGCGTGCCCGCCCCGGACACTCAGTTGAATGCTTGGGGGGCGGGCACGCCTCGTGTGGGCCGTCGGTCAGGACTCGAAGCAGAGGTCCCTGTACTCGTCGACGTTGTCGGCGTCCACGACCGGGGCGTTGAGCACGATCCGCTTCGGCACCTCGACCTGGACCAGGTCGGACATGCCCTTGTCCTGCGCGATCAGACGCGCCAGCTTGATGCCGTCGGCGGCCTGGGTCGGCGGGTAGATGACCGTGGCCTCCATGGAGCCCTCCTCGATCCAGTCCATCGCGTTGCAGGAGCCGGCGCCACCGATGAAGAAGAACTCGTCGCGGTCGGCGTTCTCGAACGCCGCCTTCACGCCGACACCCTGGTCGTCGTCGTGGTTCCAGATGATGTCGATCTGGTCGTCGGCCTGGAGCAGGTTCGCGGCCACCTCCTCACCGGACTCGACGGTGAACTCCGCGGCCTGCCGCTGGTCGACGCTCTTCGCCACACGACTCGAGCGCGTCCGCGAAGCCCTGCGAGCGGTCCTGGGTCAGCGGCAGCGCGTCGATGCCGGCGATCTCGGCGATGACCGGGTCGGCGATGTCGTTGTCCGTCGATCAGCCCGCAGGCGTAGGTGCCGGCGGAGACGCCCATGCCGTAGTTGTCACCGAGGACCGTGGTCCGGGCGGCGAACGGCGACGAGAACTCGCGGTCGACGTTGATCACCGGGATGCCGGCCTCCATCGCCTGGATGGCGACCTCGGTGAGCGCGGCACCGTCGGACGGCAGCAGCACGATCGCGTCGACGCCGTCGTTGATGAACCCCTCGACGACCGCGATCTGCGCGTTGACGTCGTTGGTGCCCTCTGCGAACTGCAGGTCGATGTCGTCGTACTGGTCGGCCGCCTCCTGGGCGCTGCTGTTGATCGCGGCGAGCCAGCCGTGGTCGGCTGCGGGGCCCGAGAAGCCGATCGTCACCGTCTCGCCGGGGTCGTCGTTGGCGCTCACCGCAGTGGTGTCATTGGAGTCGTTGGACTCCTCCGGGTCGTTGCTCGTGCAGGCGGTGAGCGCGAGCAAGGTCGACGGCCGCGGCGGCTACGCCCGCCATGGTGCGACGGCGCGGAAGTGATGCGGACATGCGTTCTCCTCGGGTTATTTCGTCCTAGGACTTCCTAGGTCGTTGATGGGGTGGTGCGGGTGGTGGTGCTGGTCGTGCTGGTCGTGTGCTGGTCTTGGTGGAGCCGGCGAGGCGCTGCTGGAGCAGGACGGCGAGCACGATGATCACGCCCTTGGCGACGTTCTGCGCCGAGCTGGAGAGGTTGTTCTGGACGAAGACGCTCGTAGAGCGTCTGGAAGATCAGCACGCCGAACACGGTGCCGACGATGGTGCCCCGGCCACCGGTGAGCAGGGTGCCGCCGATGACGACGGCAGCGATGGCGTCGAGCTCCCAGAGGATTCCGTGCGTCGAGGACCCCGTGGTCGTGCGGGCGGTGATCATCAGCGCGGCGATGCCGCAGCAGAAGCCGACCAGCACGTAGAGCATCACGGTGTGCCGCTTCACGTTGATGCCGGCCAGTCGCGCGGCCTCCGGGTTGCCGCCGACGGCGATGGTGCGCCGGCCGAACGTGGTGCGGTTGAGCAGGATCCAGCCGACAACGGAGACCAGCGCGAAGATCCAGATCAGGACCGAGATCCCGAGGAAGTCGCCACGGAGGAAGTCGTTGAACCCGTCGACCTTGACGATCTGGGTGCGGCGGTTGGCGATGATCTCGGCGAGCCCGCGGGCGCTGGCGAGCATCGCGAGCGTGGCGATGAACGGGACGATGGGGCCGTACGCGATGAGCACCCCGTTGATCAACCCGCAGGCGACGGCGACCGCCATGGCGACGCCGACCATCACGAGCCAGTGCGTGTCCTCGGCCATCGTCTGGGTGGCCACCGTGGTGCACCACACCGATGCCAGCGCCGCGATCGCGCCGACCGAGAGGTCGATGCCGCCGCCGATGATCACGAACGTCATCCCGATGCTGACGACGCCGATCACCGACGCCGCGCGCAGGATGGTCAGGCCGTTGTCGATGCTCGCGAACTGCTCGCCTGCGGTGACGACGCCGACGACGATGATCAGCAGCAGCGCGACGACCAGCCCCGCGTTGCGTCCGATGCTGGTGCGCAGCACGGACGAGGACCGGGTTGCCCTCCTTGCTCCGTCTCGAGCGCGGCCTGCTCGACGCGGGCACTGTCCTGGCTCATGCGGGGACCCTTCCTTCCATGACGAGGTCGAGGATCGTGGCCTCGTCGAGTTCGGTGGCGGTGGCCTCGTGGACGACCACGCCCTCGCGGACGACGAGGACCCGGTCGGCGAGACCGAGCACCTCCTCGATCTCGCTGGAGACGACCACGACGGCGACACCGCTGTCGGCCAGCGTGCGGACCAGCTGGTAGAGCTCGGATGCGGGCGCCGACGTCGACGCCGCGGGTGGGCTCGTCGAGCAGCAGCACCCGGCACTCGCGCAGCAGCCACCGGGCCAGCACGACCTTCTGCTGGTTGCCGCCGGACAGGGTGCGCACGGCGCGGGTGACGCCGTCGGGACGTACGTCGAGGCTGGCGGTCAGCTCGGCCGACCTGCGTCGCTCCTCGCGGCGGTTGAGGAAGCCCAGCCGCGCGAAGCGGCTCATCGACGACATGGTGATGTTGCGGAACACGGCCTCGTCGAGGAACAGGCCCTGGCTCTTGCGCTCCTCCGGCGCCAGCCCGACCCCGGCGCGCACCATCGCGACGACCGAGCCGCGGCGCATCCTCTTGCCGTCGACGGTGACGGTGCCGGCGGACGCGCGGCGGGCGCCGTACAGCGTCTCGAGGATCTCGGAGCGGCCGGCGCCGACCAGGCCGGCGAGGCCGACGATCTCGCCGGCGTGCACGGTGAGGTTCACGCCGGTGAACACGCCCGCCAGCGCCAGGTCCTGCACGTCGAGGACGACCTCGCCGCGGTCGGGCGCGGTCTCGGGCCGCGGCGGGAACACGTACTCGATGGACCGGCCGGTCATCAGCTTGATCAGGTCGGCGGTCGGCGTGTCCGCGACGGCGAGGCCGGTGCCGACGGTGCGGCCGTCCTTGAGCACGGTGATCCGGTCGCCGATCTCGCGGATCTCCTCGAGCCGGTGGGAGATGTAGACGACCGCGACGCCCTCCTCGGTGAGGTCGCGGATCACCCGGAAGAGGTTCTTGACCTCCTCCTGGTCCAGCACCGCGGACGGCTCGTCGAGGACCAGCAGCCGGGTGTCGCGGGAGAGCGCCCGGGCCATGCTGACGATCTGCTGGTTGGCCGGCGACAGCTCGCCGACGATCCGGGTCGGCGAGATCTCGGAGTGGCCGAGCCGGGCCAGCAGCTCCCGCACCCGCTTGCGCGCCTGCCCGCGCTGGCTGAACCCGGCGCGTGGACATCTCGTGACCGAGGAAGACGTTCTCGGTGACGTCGAGGTGCGGCACCAGGTCGAGCTCCTGGTAGATCGTGGCCACGCCGTGCTCGATCGCCTTGGCCGGGGTGGAGAACGACGCCTCCTCACCGTCCCAGGTGATGGTGCCGTCGTCGGGCTGGTGGACGCCCGAGAGCACCTTGATCAGCGTCGACTTGCCGGCGCCGTTCTGGCCGAGCAGGCAGTGCACCTCGCCGGCACGGACGTCGAGGTCGACGCCGTCGAGCGCGCGCACACCGGGGAACTCCTTGACGATGCCCGTCATCTGGAGCAGGGGGGCCCCGCTCGTCGAACTGCTCATCGGACTCCTTCCGAGACATGCGGGCTGATGATGGTGGGGTCGTCGAAGACGGCCTCGAGCGCGAGGGCGGCGCCGCCGCGGACCGCCGCGGTGAAGCCGAGGGTCGAGAGCTCGACGCGGGTGCCGCCGGCCTGCGGCGCGAGCACCCCGGCGGTGAGCTGCTCCTCGATCGCCGGGCGCATCTGCTCGCCGACCTCGGCGAAGTAGCCGCTGAGCACGACCGCGCCGGGGTTCAGCGGCGTTCGCGAGGATCGCGGCGCCGATGCCGAGCCAGCCGCCGACCTGGTCGAGCGCGGCCAGGGTGCGGGTGTCGCCGAGGTCGGCACGCCGGTTGATCTCGGCGAGCCGGTCGTCGAGGCCGAGGGCCGGGTCGCGGACCGGGTCGTCGGGGTCGGCGGCGGCGTCGAGCAGCGCCCGCAGCCCGACCACGGTCTCCCAGCAGCCCACCCGACCGCAGCCGCAGCGACGGCCGCCCGGCTGGACGATCATGTGGCCGAACTCGCCGGCGTACCCCTGGCGACCGCGCAGCAGCCGGCCGTCGGCGACGATCCCGCCACCGACGCCGACCTCGCCGAAGATCACCAGGATGTCCTGCCGGGCGGGGTCGCCCGGGGTCGCTTCGGCGGTCGCGCCAGGTTGCCCTCGTTGTCGATGATGACCGGGTAGGCCGCGCCGAGGCGGCCGCGGAGCTCGGCACCGAGGGGTACGTCGCGCCAGCCGAGGTTGGGGCCGAGGGTGAGGAAGTCGCGGGTCCGGTCGAGGAGACCCGCGACCCCCACGGCGACACCGACCGTCTCGGCGCCGGCGGCGCGCACGTCGTCGTCGGTGCGGGCGACCAGCTCGGCGAGCCGGTCGAGCACCTCCTCGACGGCGAGCCGGTTGGCGTCCAGCGGCAGCCGGTGCTCGGCGACGACGTTGCCGCCGAGGTCGAGGGCGAGGGTCGGCGACGTGGTTGACGTTGATCTCGGCGCCGATGCCGCAGACCGTGCGGCCGTCCAGCTCGACGCTGGTGCCGGGGCGGCCGACGCCACCGCGCTCGACCCCGGCGGTGCGGACCAGGCCGCGCTCCTCGAGCTCGCCGACCAGCGCGGAGACCGCGGACCGGGTCAGGCCGAGCTCGGCGGCGAGCCGGGCCCGGGATCGGGGGCCCTGGTCGCGGAGCCGGCGGAGCACGAGGCCGAGGTTCCCGCTCATCCGCACCTCCTCCGCCCAGGATCACTCTTGTGACAGCCGTCACCCATTTGTTGGGATCGGGCACAAAGTAGGTGGAAGTCGGGGTCGAGATCAAGCGTTCTGAGCGATTGAAATCAAACTGAGCGCGAAACTTTTAAAAGTGATTGGACAAAGTTCGACCGTTCTAGGCCACTGAGCGACCAGCGACGGTCGCCCGGATCGACCGATCAGGGCGCGTAGACGGAGCCGCTGATCAGCCGGGCCGCGCCGATCACGCCGCCCTCGTCGCCGAGCTCGCTGAGCACGATCGGCAGGCTCCCGGTCGCCAGCGGCAGCGAGCGCCGGTAGGTGACGCCGCGGATCTCGGCGAGCAGGGCGTGGCCCAGGCCGGTGACCCGGCCGCCGATCACGATCAGCCCGGGGTTGAAGAACGACACCAGGCCGGCGAGCACCTGGCCGACGTGCCGGCCGCTCTCGCGGATCAGCTGCACCGCCTGGGCGTCGCCCTGGGAGACCGCGTGCCCGACGTCGGCGGCGGTGAGCTCGCCGTTCTCCTCGAGGATCGCCGCCAGCGCCGGGGACCGGCCGGCCCGGGCGGCCGCGGTGGCGTCCCGGGCGAGCGCGGCGCCGCCGGAGAACGCCTCGAGACAGCCGGTGTTGCCGCAGGCGCAGGTCGGGCCGAAGTCCTCGACCCGGATGTGCCCGATGTCGCCGGCGCAGCCGTCGACCCCGCGGTAGAGCTCGCCCTCGATGACGATGCCGCAGCCGATGCCGGTGCCGATCTTGACGAACAGGAAGTCCTTGGCGCCCTTGGCGACCCCGGCGTGCTGCTCCCCCACGGCCAGCACGTTCACGTCGTTGTCGAGCACGACCGGGCAGCCGAGCTCGCGCGAGACCGCGTCGCGGACCGGGTAGCCGTCCCAGCCGGGCATGATCGGCGGCGACACCGAGACGCCGCGGTGGAAGTCGACCGGGCCGGGTACGCCGACCCCGGCGCCCATCGGCCGGTCCACCCCGACCTCGTCGAGCACCTCGCGGACCAGCTCGAGGGCCGCCGCCAGCACCACCTCGGGGCCCTGCCGGATGTCGCAGGTCTGGTGCCGGGTGGTCAGGACGGCGAGCCGGCCGTCGGTGACGCCGACCGACATGCCGGTCGCGCCGATCGAGATGCCGACGAACCGGATGTCCGAGGCGAGGTCGACCAGCGTCGAGCGGCGGCCGCCCCGGGACGCGGCCGGGCCGACCTCCTGGGCCAGCCCGAGCTCGACCAGCCGGGCCACCTCGGCGGCCACGGTGGTGCGGGAGACCTCGAGCCGGTCGGCGAGCTGGGCCTTCGACAGCGCACCCTCGTCGCGGAGCTGGGCGAGCAGCCGGGCCTGCATGGGGCTCTCGGCACGGCCGGCGAGGGAATGACGCACGGCGTGATCCTAGGCGCGTGATCTCCAGGATCTGCTGGGCGACGAAGTCGCCGAACTGCTGGTGGCCGGCCGGCGTCAGGTGCAGCCGGTCGTCGAGGTAGGGCAGCTCGAGGCCGGAGGTGCGCACGTACGACGACGCCGTAGCGCTGGGCCAGGGCAGCGAGCTGGTCGTCGACGCGGGGCACCCAGTCGGCGCGCGCCGGAGCGTTCGCCGGGCCGACCACGACGACCCGATACCCGCGCAGCTCGCGCATCAGCCGGGCGAAACCGGCGCGGATGTCGACCTCCGGCTGGTCGAAGTCGTTGAGCCCGCCCTGGACGATCGACCAGGTCGGCTCCGCCGCGCAGCGCGTTCGGCGCCCGGTCGGCGAACCCGACCCCACTGCAGGTGCTCGCGCCGGCGCTGAAGCCGGAACCAGAGAAGCCGGCGACGTGGACGGCGCCGTCCAGGCGTGACGGCCAGGACCCGTCCGGCCGGTCCAGGCCGAGGCCGGCCGACCAGGAGTCGCCGATGACGACGACCCGCGCGCCCGTGCCGGTGTCGGCGCGGGCGCGGGCCGCGGAGTCGGCGGCGAAGCGCTCGCAGCGGTCGACGTCCGCACCGGCGCGGCCGGCGACGTGCACGACCAGCAGGGACGCGACGACGAAGACGAACAGCGCGCCGAGCGCGACCGTGCGCCGACGTACATTCCAGTGCGAGCCCGGGCTCGCGACCCCCCGAAGGACCACGCAACCATGATGCGAGCGATCCGCCGGATGCACCGGAGATCTTGGAAAGTCACCGGGACGACGCAACAAATGAGACGGCCTGAGAGGCTTGGTCGCATGTCCGAACGGTTCAGCGTCCCCGGCCCGGGCGGCCGCACCATCGAGGTCCTCACCGACGGCGACCCCGACGGCTTCCCGCTGCTCTTCCACGGCGGTACGCCGTCGGCGGTCGCGGAGTTCCCGATGCTCGACGAGTTCACGCGTGCGCTCGGGCTGCGCGTGGTGACCTACTCGCGGCCGGGCTACGGCGAGTCCACGGCGCGCCCGGCCCCATACCGGTACGTCGACGACGTCGAGGAGTCGGTGCTGGTGCTCGACCACCTCGGGATCGACGACTTCGTGACGCTCGGCTGGTCCGGCGGCGGACCCCGGGCGCTGGCCTGCGCGGCACTGCTGCCGGGGCGGTGCCGGGCCGCGGCGACCGTGTCCGGCGTGGCGCCGTTCCACGCCGAGGGGCTGGACTGGTTCGACGGCATGGCCGAGGAGAACCACGAGGAGTACCACGCGGCCGAGGCCGGGCCCGAGGCCCACGAGCACTACATCGTCGAGCACGTGCTGCCGATGCTGGCGGCGACGCCCGACGAGCTGGAGGAGGCGTTCGGCGGGCTGGTGACCAAGGTCGACGCGGCCGTGCTGACCGCCGACTTCGCCGACTGGCTGAGCCGTACCTTCAACCACTCGGCCGCGCAGGGCGCCGATCGGCGTCCGCGACGACGGCATCGCGGCGGTCGGCCCCGTGGGGCTTCGAGCTCACCGAGATCGACGTACCGGTCGCGGTCTGGCAGGGCCGCGAGGACGCGTTCGTGCCGTACGAGCACGGCGTCTGGCTCGCCGCCCACGTGCCCGGCGCGGAGGCGCACCTGCTCGACGGCGAGGGGCACCTGACGCTGATGTACCGCCTCGACGACGTGCTCGCCGACCTCAAGCGGCTCGCGGAAATCTAGAGCGCGTACGCCTCGAGCTCGCCGGCGAGGTCCTCGTTGGCGCGGCCGACGACGATGGTGCCGTCGCCGGTGTGCTCCATCGAGTCGATCTCGCCGTGCTGGTGCAGCTTGTTGATCAGGTCGCCGCGCTCGTAGGGCAGCAGCGCCTTGAACTCCACGCCCGGGCGGGGCAGCTCGCCCTCGACGATCTTGAGCGCCTCGGCGATGCCCTCGCCGGTCTTGGCCGAGACGACGACCGAGTGCGGCTCGCGCTGGCGCAGCCGGGCGATCACCATCGGGTCGGCGGCGTCGGCCTTGTTGATCACGACCAGCTCGGGCACCTGGGACGCGCCGATCTCGGCGAACACCTCGCGCACCGCGGCCAGCTGGCCCTCGGGGTCGGGGTGCGAGCCGTCGACGACGTGCAGGATCAGGTCGGAGTCGGCGACCTCCTCCAGCGTGGACCGGAACGCCTCGACGAGCTGGTGCGGCAGGTGCCGGACGAAGCCGACGGTGTCGCTCATCGTGTAGACCCGGCCGTCGGCGGTGGTCGTACGACGGGTGGTCGGGTCGAGCGTCGCGAACAGCGCGTCCTCGACGAGGACGCCGGCGCTGGTGAGCCGGTTGAGCAGCGAGGACTTGCCGGCGTTGGTGTAGCCCGCGATCGAGACGCTCGGGATGTGGTGGCGACGGCGCTCCTGGCGCTTGGTGTCGCGGGTGCCCTTCATCTCGCGCAGGTCGCGGCGCAGCTTGGCGATCTTGGTGTTGATCCGGCGCCGGTCGTTCTCGATCTTGGTCTCACCGGGGCCACGGCTACCGATACCGGCACCGCCGGCGACCCGGCCACCGGCCTGGCGGGAGAGGTTGCCACCCCAGCCGCGGAGCCGCTGCTTCATGTAGTTGAGCTGGGCCAGCTCGGTCTGGGCCTGCGCCTCACCGGACTTCGCGTGCTGGGCGAAGATGTCGAGGATCAGCGCGGTGCGGTCGACGACCTTGACCTTGAGCCGGTCCTCGAGGTTCCTCAGCTGGCTGGGCGCGAGCTCGCCGTCGCAGATGACGGTGTCGGCGCCGGAGGCGGCGACGATCTCGGCGATGCCCTCGACCTTGCCGCGGCCGACGTACGTCGCGGGGTCGGGCGACTGCCGGCGCTGGTAGATCGCGTCGAGGACCTCCGAGCCGGCGGTCTCGGCGAGCAGGGCCAGCTCGGCCATCGAGTTCTCGGCGTCCTGGACCGTGCCCTCGGTCCAGACACCGACGAGCACCACGCGCTCCAGCCGGAGCTGGCGGTACTCGACCTCGGTGATGTCCTCGAGCTCGGTGCGCAGGCTGGCGACGCGGCGCAGCTGGTGCCGCTCCGCGAGGTCCATCTCGCCGGTGGTGACGTCCTCCGGGTCCGGCTCGTCTACATAGCCGGACTCGAGCTCCTCGGAGTCGTCCCAGTCGTCGGTCTCCTCGAGCTCGTCGTCGAGGTCGAAGTCAGGTGCGTTCGTCATATGTTCACAAGGGTACGTTCGGGCGCCTGAACGACGCGAACCGTTTGCCTGCCCCGGAGCGTTCTGAGGGTCCCTGGACGGCGGCATCAACGAGACCGTCCCGCTCGCCAACAGCCGGGTCGTCGTCGGTCTGGGTGGGGACGGGATGCGGAACGGCGCGGTCGTGGTCGACCGCGCGACCGGCGACGTGCTCGGCTTCCGGACCAGCATGATCAGCAAGGGCGACTTCACCCAGCTGCTCGGTCTGTCCGACCACGCCGTGCTGATGTCGGTCGTCCGGCCGCGCTCGCTGGACCGGCTGCTGGTGCGCTGGAACTGGGCCGAGAAGCGGTCGGACGTCGTCGCCACCATCGCGGCGGCGATGGCGAGCACGGGCGGCACTATGTTGGGCCGGTGACCAGCAAGCTCCCCGACCGGGCCCGCGTCGTCATCATCGGGGGCGGCGTCATCGGCTGCTCCGTCGCCTACCACCTCGCGCACGCCGGCTGGACCGACGTCGTGCTCGTCGAGCGCGACCGGCTCACGTCGGGCACGACCTGGCACGCGGCCGGCCTGATGACCTGCTTCGGCTCGACGTCCGAGACCTCCACCGCCATCCGGCTCTACTCGCGCGAGCTGTACGCGCGCCTGGAGGAGGAGACCGGGCAGGCCACCGGCTTCAAGCCGGTCGGGCTGATCGAGGCGGCGGCCGACGAGGCGCGGCTCGAGGAGTACCGGCGGGTCGCGGCGTTCCAGCGGCAGCTCGGGCTCGAGGTCGAGGAGATCTCCCCGCGCGAGATGGCCGAGCTGTTCCCGTGGGCACGCACCGACGACCTGCTCGCCGGCTTCCACGTCCCCGGCGACGGGCGGGTCAACCCGGTCGACCTGACCACCGCCCTCGCCAAGGGCGCGCGCCAGCTCGGCGTCCGCATCGTCGAGGGCGTCTCGGTCACGGACGTCCGGACCGACCGCGGCCGGGTGACCGGCGTGGCCACCACCGAGGGCGACGTCGAGTGCGAGTACGTCGTCAACTGCGCGGGCATGTGGGCGCGCGAGCTCGGCGCACGAAACGGGCTGGTGATCCCGAACCAGTCGGCCGAGCACTACTACCTGATCACCGACACGATCGAGGGCCTCGGCCCGGACACCCCGGTGTTCGAGGACCCCGCGTCGTACGGCTACTACCGCGAGGAGGGCGGCGGCATGATGGTCGGCCTCTTCGAGCCGGTCGCCGCGCCGTGGCGGGTCGAGGGCGTCCCGCCGGACTTCTCGTTCGGCAAGATCCCGCCCGACTGGGACCGGATGGGCCCGTTCCTCGAGAAGGCGATGGCGCGGGTCCCGGTCACGCTCGACGCCGGCGTCCGCACGTTCTTCTGCGGCCCGGAGTCGTTCACGCCCGACCTCGCGCCGGCGGTGGGCGAGGCGCCCGGCGTGCGCAACTACTTCGTCGCGGCGGGGATGAACTCCGTCGGGATCCTGTCGGCCGGCGGCCTCGGCCGGGTGCTGGCGCACTGGATCACCACCGGCCGTCCCGACGTGGACGTCACCGGCTTCAACGTCGACCGGTTCCGGCCCTGGCAGGCCGACGACACGTACCGTGCCGCCCGCACCACCGAGATCCTCGGCACCGTGTACGCCGCACACACGCCCGGCAAGCAGCTGCGCTCGGCCCGCGAGCGGTTGCTCTCGCCGGTCCACGACCGGCTCGTCGAGCAGGGTGGCTACCTGCGCGAGGTCTCGGGCTGGGAGGGCGCGGACTGGTTCGCCGGCCGCGGGGTCACGCCGACCGCCGAGCCCACCTGGGGCCGGGCTCCCTGGTTCGCCGAGTGGGAGGCCGAGCACCGCGCCGTGCGCGAGGGCGTCGGGCTGATGGACATGAGCTTCATGGCGAAGTTCGCCGTCCAGGGCCCCGACGCCGCGGCGGTCCTCGGCCGGATCTCGGCGGGCGACGTGACCGCGTCGGCCGAGACGATCACCTACACCCAGTGGTTGGACGACGGCGGCCGCATCGAGGGCGACCTCACCGTCACCAAGCTGGCCGACGACGACTTCTTCGTGGTCGCCTCGGACACCGCGCACGGCCACACCCTCGCCTGGCTGGGCCGGCACGTCGGGGACGCCGACGTCCGGGTCACCGACGTGACGGCCGACTACGCCCAGCTCAACGTCCAGGGCCCGCGCTCGCGGGACCTGCTGGCCGACCTGACCGACGCCGACCTGTCGACCGAGGCGTTCGGCTTCCGTACGGCGCGCTGGATCGACGTCGCCGGCGAACGGGTGCTGCTGCGCCCGGATCACCTACCTCGGCGAGCTCGGCTACGAGCTCTACGTCCCCGCAGCCGCCGGCCTCAAGGTGTACGACGCGCTGCAGTCCGCGGGTGCGGCGCACGACCTCCGGCCGGTCGGGCTCAAGGCGCTCGCGTCGCTGCGGATGGAGAAGGGCTACCGCGACTTCGGCCACGACATCGACAACACCGACTGCCCGCTGGAGGTCGGCCTCGGGTTCGCCCTCGCGCTCGACAAGCCGGGTGGCTTCGTCGGCCGCGACGCGGTGCTGGCCCGGAAGGCGGCCAACGCCGACCGGGGCGGGATGACCCAGCGGCTGGTGCAGGTGCGGGTCCTCGACCCCGAGCCGCTGCTGTTCCACGCCGAGCCGGTCTACCGGGACGGGGTGCCGGTCGGGTACGTCCGGGCGGCGTCGTACGGCTGGACGCTCGGGTCGGCCGTCGGCCTGGCGATGGTCTCGGGCGGCGAGTCACCGGTCACCCCGGACTGGCTGGCCGCCGGCACCTGGGAGGTCGACATCGCGGGCACCCGGCACCCGATCGAGGTGTCGCTGCGTCCGATGTACGACCCGACGTCGGCCCGCATCCGGTTGTGACCCTCCCCGACGTCCCGCCCGGCATCCGGCTGCTCGGCATCACCGGAGCGCCTGGGGCCGGGAAGTCCACGCTGGCCCGGGCTCTGGGCCTGCCGATCGTCCCGATGGACGGCTTCCACTACGCCGACGTCGAGCTGGTTCGGCGCGGGCTGCTGGACCGCAAGGGCGCGCCGGAGACGTTCGACGCCGAGGGGTACGCCGCGCTGCTCGGCCGGGTCCGCGCCGGTGAGGCCGACGTCGTGGCGCCGATGTTCGAGCGCGACCTCGAGCAGCCGCTGGCCGGCGCGATCCCGGTGCCGGCGACCGGGCACGGTCGTCACCGAGGGCAACTACCTGTTGCTGGACGAGCCGCGCTGGCGGGCGGTGCGCGACCGGATCGACGTGGTCTGGCACGTGGTCGCCGACGAGGCGGTGCGGGTCGAGCGGCTGGTCGCCCGGCACGTGGAGTTCGGCAAGTCGCCTGACGAGGCACGGGCCTGGGTCGCCCGGGTCGACGCGGCGAACGCGCGGCTGGTCGAGGCGGCCCGCGAACGGGCGGACCTGGTCGTCGAGCTCAGCTGACCGGACCCTGCTCATCCGGGGAGAGGGTCTGCGACCAGAGAGGCGCTCCCGCCCCCGTCGTACAGCGTCACCGTGAGCGCGCCGTCGGCCGCGATCGCCATGTGCCCGAAGAACTGGTTGCCGGCGCGTGGCGACTGCCGGATGTCGGTGTCGTTGCCCTTCGAGAACATCACGGCCGGGCCCGAAGGTCTGGTCGAGGAGGTCGTCCTTGCGCGGGAACGTCTCGGAGGCGATCGGTCCGGAGACGAACTCCCAGAACGGGTCGAAGTCGGTGTACGTCGCCCGGTCCGGGCTGTAGTGGTGCGCCGCGGTGTAGTGGACGTCGGCGGTGATCCAGACGACGTTGCGGACGCCGTTGCGCTGGAACGCCGACAGCACCCGGGCGATCTCGGGCTCGCGGCCGATCGGCGGCCCGTCGTCGCCGTTGCACGACCCGTCGAGGTCGTCGCTCCAGTTGGACGGGATCGACAGCGGCAGGTCGGCCGAGATCACCTTCCAGGTGGCGCGCGAACGGGACACCTCGTCGATCAGCCAGCGCTCCTGCTCCGGGCCGAGCAGGCCGGGCTGGCCCGTCCTGCGCTGAGGGCGGGTTGGGGCCGCGGAAGGAGCGCATGTCGAGGCAGAACACGTCGAGATGGGTGCCGCGCGGGACCTTGCGGTAGATCCGCCCGGACGCGAAGCCGTCGCGAGCCGCGGTCCACGAGTCGCTGGACCGGCACCGGTTGGTACTCCTGCCAGGCCCGGCGGCCGCGCGCGGACAGCACGTCGCAGCGGCGCTCGACGTACCGGTCGTCGTCGATGACCTCGCCGGGGTACCAGTTGTTGAGCGTCTCGTGGTCGTCCCACTGGCTGATCGTCGGCACCTCGGCGTACAGCGCCCGGACGTTGGCGTCGAGCAGCGGGTAGCGGTGCCGGCCGCGGAACTCGTCCAGCGTCTCGGCGACCTTGTGCACCCCCTCGCCGACCACGTTGCGCCACGTCTCGCCGGTGTCCTCGACGACCGACTCCTCGATCTCGATGTCGGCGTAGATCGTGTCGCCGCAGTGGATGAAGAAGTCCGGCCGGGTGTCGAGCATCGCGCGGTACGCCGTCAGCCCGCCGAGGTCCGGGTTGATCCCCCACCCCTGGCCGCAGGTGTCGCCGGACCAGACGAACGACTGCGCGGCCGGCGTGGATCGGCGCGGTCGTGAAGCTGACCCGCTCGACCTGCCCGGTGACACCGTCCGGGGAGGTGAACCGAGGTCGGCGTCGTACCGGCGGCCGGGCGCGAGCCCGTCGAGGATCATCCGGGCGGTGTGGTCGGTGCGCTCGTCGGCCCAGGCGCCCTCGATCGTCGCGGACCAGCCGACCGTTGCTCGACAGCCGTACGCCGAGGCGCCCGTCGGCCGACGCCCGGCCCCAGAGCACCGCCGAGTTGGTGGTGACCTCGCCGGAGCGGGCGCCGGGACGAGCTCGGCCCGGTCTCAGGACCAGCGCTGGGGCTCCGCCCCCGCGGGCACTCCAGGCGACCAGGCCCGGCGTGGCCCCGATCGCCACCCCGGCCAGCAAGGTGGTGCGTCTCCCGAGGAGGACCATGTCTCCCGACGCTGGCCACGCCGTCCGACTGGTTCGGTGAACGTCAGACGTTGTCGTGTCGGTCAACAGGTCGGTGTCAGCGAGGCTCTGCGGCGAACTCCCCCGGCGTGAGTCCGGTGACCGCCCGGAAGTCGCGGCCGAAGTGGGCCTGGTCGGAGTAGCCGAGGTCGGCGGCGACCCGGGCGAGGTCCGGACGCTCCACCTCGCGCAGCCGCTCGGCCGCCTCGTGCAGCCGGCGGCGCTGGATCAGCCACTTCGGGCTCAGCCCGATCCGGCGGGCGGTGAGCCGCTGGAGGGTGCGCTCGGTGATCGCGAACTTGTCGCAGATCTGGCCGACCCGCTGCACCTCGGGGTCGCCCTCGACGTACTCGACGATCGCGTTGACCAGCAGGCCCTCCTCGTCGACCGGGAGCAGCGCGGGGAGCGCCTCCTCGACGGCGACGACCGCGGCCTGCTGGCGCTCGGGATCGGCGGGATCGTCGCCCAGCGCCTCGCGGACGCCGGACTCGAGCGCCGCCGGGTCGATGCCGGCCGCCTCGGTCAACGGCAGCCGGTGTCGGTGAGCCGGTCGACGGACCCGCCGGCGAGCGCGAACCCGGCCGCCGGCTGGAGCATCGTGCCGACCGCCCAGCCGGTGCCCTCGATGTCCTGGGTCGACAGCCCGGTCTGCGGGCCGACCAGCTCGGCGCAGTCGTCGGCGATCACGATCTGGCAGACGGGGTACTGCAGCACCCGCTGCACCGACACCTGCCCGGGCGGCAGCGACCAGACCGGCAGCCAGTAGCGGCGTACGACGTCGGCGAGGCCGGGGTCGGGCGCGAACCGGTGGATCGGCGGGGTGAACCCGGACCGGTCGAGCAGGTGGGCGCGCTCCGCCATCTCTCCGGGAGCGGGGTCGATCGGTCGGGGTCCGGTCATGTGTCGGATTCTTCCAAGAGCCACCGACAACCGGAATGGCACGGTGGTCGCATGACACCTGAAGCCACGAAGTTCCTCGAACACGCGGAGCGCTTCTCCGCCACCACCACCGACGCCTCCGACTGGTCCGCGACCAGCCCCTGCAAGGGCTGGACGGCCGCCGACGTGGTCGACCACGTGGTCGACACGCAGCGCGAGTTCCTGAACACGCACGGCGCCGACCTCGGCGACCGACCCTCCGGGACGCCCGAGGAGGTGTGGGCGGCGCACCTGGCCGCCGTACGCCCGGTCGTCGCCGACGACGCCTTGATCGCCACCGTGTACGACGGCTGGTTCGGCCCGACCACGATCGGCGAGACCCTGGTCCGCTTCTACGGCCTCGACCTGGTCGTGCACGGCTGGGACCTGGCGTCCTCGCAGGGCGCCCCGACCACCTTCACCGACGCCGACATGGACGCGATGGAGGTGTCGTTCGAGGGCTTCGGCGAGGCGATGTACGCCGACGGCGTGTTCGCCGAGGACCTCCCGGTCGCCGACGACGCCCCGCGCCAGACGAAGCTGCTGGCCCGGATGGGCCGTCGCGGCTGACCTACTTCGGAGGCATCCGGATGCCGCCGTCGACGCGGATCACCTCGGCGTTCATGTAGCTGTTGGTGATGCACTCGACGACCATGCTGGCCAGCTCGTCCGGGGTGCCGAGGCGCTTCGGGAAGAGCACGTTCTCGCCGAGGTTGGCCTTGAACGCCTCGGAGTCCGGGCCCTCGCCGTAGATCGGGGTGTCGATCAGGCCGGGGGCGACGGTGTTGAGCCGGATGCCGGAGGCGGAGAGGTCGCGGGCGACCGGCAGGGTCATGCCGACGACGCCGCCCTTCGAGGCGGAGTACGACGCCTGGCCGATCTGGCCGTCGAACGCCGCGACGCTCGCGAGGTTGACGATGGCGCCGCGCTGGCCGTCGGCGTCGGGCTCGTTGCGGCTCATCACGGTCGCGGCCTGGCGGACCATGTCGAAGGTGCCGATCAGGTTGATCGCGATCACCCGGGTGAACGCGGCGAGGTCGTGGGCCGACTCGATCTGGCCGTCGCGGCCGATGGTGCGCTGGGCCCAGCCGATGCCGGCGGAGTTGACCACCGCGCGCAGCGGCGCGATCTCGGCGGCGGCGTTGACCGCGGCGGTGATCTGGTCGGTGTTGGTGACGTCGACCTGGGCGAAGACGCCGCCGATCTCCTGGGCGAGTGCCTCACCCTTGTCGGCCTGCAGGTCGGCGACCACGACGATCGCGCCCTTGGCGGCGAGCTGGCGGGCGGCGGCGGCGCCGATGCCCGACGCTGCCGCCCGTGACGATGGCACTGGCTCCGTTGATGTCCATGGCTCCGGAGCATAGGCGTCGACCCGCTGCCGAAACCTGCGGGCGGGTCACGCGCAGGTTTCGGGCGGGTCGAACGCGCCTCAGAGGTCGGTCGTGCCCCGGGCGACGATCACGGCCGGACCGGTGAGCAGCACCCGGTCGTCGGCGGTCCAGGTCACGGTGAGGGTGCCGCCGGGCACGTCGACCCGGTAGGCGACGTCGTCCGCCGGCGGGCCACTCACCCCGTCGGCGACGGCGGCGGCGACCATCACCGCGCAGGCGCCGGTGCCGCAGGACCGGGTCTCGCCCGAGCCGCGCTCGTGCACGCGCATCGCGACGTGCCGCTCGCCGCGACGTACGACGAACTCCACGTTGACGCCGTGCGGGGTAGGTCGCCGGGTCGTGCTCGGGCGGGTCGAGCAGCGACCCGATCGGGCCGTGTCGTCGAGGGAGTCGACGAACGCGACCGCGTGCGGGTTGCCCATGTCGACGTGTCGTCGCCGCCCAGGTGTAGTCGGCCGACGCCGACCTTGGTCTCGCCGAGCACCTCGGGCGAGCCCATGTCGGCGGTGATCAGGTCGCCGTCGACGGTCAGCACCTTCACGCCGTCGCGGGTGTCGATCGGGATCGGCGCCGCCGGGTCGACCAGCCCCTCCTCGACCAGGTGCCGGGCGAAGACCCGGATGCCGTTGCCGCACATCTCCGACACCGAGCCGTCGGCGTTGCGGTAGTCCATGAACCAGCCGTCGCCGCGACGTACGACGCGGAGCACGCCGTCGCCGCCGATGCCGGCGCGCCGGTCGCAGAGCGCGCGCACCCGCTCGGCGGGCAGGTCGCCGTGGACCGACGCCGTCGTGGTCGGGCAGCAGCACGAAGTCGTTCTCGGTGCCGTGGCCCTTGAGGAAGGGGTACTCAGGCATAGAGCCCCTTCGAGTAGTTCTCGGGCGCGTAGTACTCGTCGAGCTCCTCGAGCGGTCATGTCGCTGGGCTCGACCGCCTTCGCGATCACCGCCCGGCGCGGCACCCGCGCCGTCCGGCGTCCCAGGTCTCGGGCTTCCAGAGCCCGGAGCGCAGGAACGCCTTGGCGCAGTGGAAGAAGAGCTCCTCGATCTCGACGACCACGGCCAGCAGCGGCCGGTGCCCCTTGACCACCATCTCGTCGAAGAACGGCGCGTCGCTGACCAGCCGGGCCCGCCCGTTGATGCGCAGCGTGTCGCCGCGGCCGGGGATGAAGAAGTTCAGCCCGACGTGCGGGTTCTCCAGGATGTTCTTGTAGCCGTCGGCCCGCTTGTTGCCGGGCCGCTCGGCCAGCGCGATCGTGTGGTCGTCGATGACGTGCACGAGCTGGCCGGCCGGGTCGCCCTTCGGCGAGGCGTCGCACTCACCGGTCGCGGACGACGTCGCCATCACGCAGAACGGCGTGGCCGCGAGCCAGTCGCGGTCGACGTCGAGCAGCGCCGGACGGGCCTTGTCGCGGGCGCGGGCGTTGGGCTCACCGAGCAGGTCGACGAGGTCGTCGACGGTGGTGATCTCGGTCCAGCCGGTCTGAGTCACCCCTCAACGGTACCGGCGGTGTCATCTCAGTTTCGGACGGACGACCGCAGCCGCGCCGCCGCCGCGCCGATCCGGCTCGGCGACCGCGGTCAGCAGCCGGCCGGGGCCGAACTCGATGCCGGTGGCGGCGCCGATCTCGTTGGTCCCGGTGAAGATGTCCTCGTAGGTCTGCACGTCGTGCCCGAGCAGCCTCCAGCGCGGTCCCGTACTGCTCCACGAACGCCGGCTCGGCCAGGACCGTCGCGGTGTTGCGCTGGGTGACCCGCGGCGCCGCGAGTCGCCTGCGGCAGGGTCATCCCGAGGTCGATCCGGTTGACCAGGATCTGGAGCACCGTGGTGATGATCGTCGAGCCACCCGGCGACCCGACCGCGAGGAACGGCTTGCCGTCGCGCAGCACGATCGTCGGCGACATCGAGCGACCGCGGCCGCTTGAGCGGCTCGATCCGGTTCGGGTCGTCGCGTCGTAGACCGGGCTGAAGTCGGTGAGCTCGTTGTTGAGCAGGAAGCCGCGGCCGGGCACGACGATCCCCGAGCCGCCGGTCTGCTCGATGGTGAGCGTGTACTCGACGACGTTGCCCCACTTGTCGGCGACGGTCAGGTTCGTGGTCTCGATGTTCTCCGTGTCCGCGGCGCCCTCGTCGCGACGCGCCCGGCGCGCACACCCCGTCGTACGACGTGACGTCGCCGGCCGCGACCGGCTTCGGCAGCGGCCTGCGCCGGGTTGATCTGGCAGGCGCGCTCGGCGGCGTACTCGTCGCGAGAGCAGGTCGGCGAGCGGGACGTCGACCTGGCCGGGTCGCCGACGTACTCGCCCCGGTCGGCGAACGCGAGCGCGCTCGCCTCGAGGTAGAGGTGCAGCGCCTCGTCCGCCGGCAGCGCCGCGAGGTCGTAGCTCTCGAGGATGTTCAGCGCCTCGCCGACGGTCGAGCCGCCGGACGAGGACGGCGCCATGCCGTAGACGTCGAGGCCGCGGTAGCCGATCGTGCGTCGGCGCCTGGTCGAGGGCGCGGTAGCGCGGCGAGGTCGCGGCGCGACCAGGAACCCTTCGGGCACCGGCAGCGTCGGTGTTCTTCGTCGTCGGCGGCTTGCGCACCGCGCGCACGATCTCGCCGGCCAGCTTCGCCCTCGTAGAACGGCTTGGTGCCGCGCTGCATCAGCAGCCGGTAGGTCGTCGGCGAGGTCCGGGTTGCGGAAGGTGCAGCCGACCCGCGGCGCGTGGCCGCCTAGAGCGGGCGCGTGGTCGGCACGAAGGCGCGGAACCGCTCGCTGGTTCTGCTGCGACCTGGCTGCGGAAGGTCTCGTCGACGCCGAAGCCGCTGGCCGGCGAGCTCGGGGCCGGCGCGAGCGCCTTCGCGAGGCGAACGTGCCCCAGCGGTCCAGCGCGCGCTCCCAGGTGGCGAGCGTGCCGGGCACTCCGACCGAGACGCCGCTGGTGACCAGCTCCGGCGAGAAGTTGTAGGGCTCACCGGTCTCCGGGTCGATGAACGCGTCGTGCGGCATCGCGGCCGGCGCGGTCTCCCGCCCGTCGATCGTCCTGCACCTTGCCGGTCTTCGCGTCGTAGTAGACGAAGTAGCCACCGCCGCCGATGCCGGCGCTGAACGGCTCGGTGACGCCGAGCGCCGCGGCCGTCGCGACGGCGGCGTCGACCGCGTTGCCGCCGCGCTGGAGCACGCGCAGCCCGACCGAGCGTGGCGTACGGGGTCGACGGACGAGACCGCCCGCCGTACCCGCGAGCGACCGGATCCTTCGGTGGCTCGGCTGGGCCGCCTGGGCGGGCGCGACGGCGAGCAGCGCGGCGAGCAGGGCGAGAGGTACGGACGATCCCGAGACGGCGCATACCCGGTCCAGGTATCCCGTCAGTCGCGCGGTCGCACAACGGCGTACCGCGCACAGAGGAAGGCGCCGTTGCGGTCGAACTCCTTGCAGCTCGAGGTCCCAGCGGCGCGGGAAGAGCGGCCGGCCGGCGCCGAGCGTCACCGGTGCGATCGAGAGCACCAGCTCGTCGAGCAGCCCGTGCTCGGCGAACTGCGCGGCCAGGTCACCGCCGC
The DNA here is from genome assembly GCA_963716655.1 of uncultured Actinomycetota bacterium. Lineage (GTDB taxonomy): Bacteria > Actinomycetota > Actinomycetes > Propionibacteriales > Nocardioidaceae > Nocardioides. Next base: position 164,460 of record CAVQTV010000006.1, read on the forward strand.
CGACCATCCAGAGGTCCTTGCCGCCGGCCGCCTCGGCCATCGCGGCGTGCACCTCCGGCACCGGCGCGGCGGTGAACGTGATCCGCTCGCCGATCGGCTCGAGGTCGCGGTGCGTGAAGACCCAGGCACGGGATCTCGTACATCCACTTCTCGCCGGACTTCGCGAGGTGGTCGACGAGCCACTCGTACGTCGTCGCGCCCATCGCCATCGCGCCGACGTCGCTTGATGAAGTCGTCGTAGTTCATCGGGCCGTCCTCGTCCTGCGGCTGCTTGAACAGCCACTCGAGCGAGTCGTGCTCGTCGGCGATGAAGCCGTCGAGCGTCGTGGCGGTGTAGAAGGTCGTCTTCATGCGGTTGCCTCCGTACGTCGGCGCAGCCAGTCGATCGGGTCGCCGTAGTCGGCGTCGACGCCCAGCTCGCGCAGCATCGCACGCACGCCCAGCCGGCGGTGGATGGAGTAGGTCAGCACGTGCGCGACGATGCTGCCGAGCACGAAGCTCTCGGGCGGGTCGCACAGCGCGTCGATGATCCGGTCGTCCCAGGCGTCGCGGCGGCCGATGTCGCGGACCATCTCGAGCCACCGCGGGGCGATCTCCTCGTGCCGCCGGAGCAGCGCCGCCGGGTCGTCGGTGCGGTCGGTGGGGAAGTCCTCGCCGAGGATCGCGGCGATCCACACCTCCAGGGTGAACACGACCCGTTCGAGGACCGCGGCGACCGACGCCTCCTCGCCCTCCCAGGTGTGCACCGTGTTGCCGGGCCGCAGGTCTCGGCGGTACGCGTCGTCCGGGAGCTGCTTGGCCAGGTCGAGCAGCTCGCGGGTGTCGTCGAGGTCGTGGTGGATCATCAGGTCGAGCGGCTGGGTCATGGTGTGCTCCCCGGAGTGGACCCACAGCGACGTGGGCGGGTGGAAGTGGATGCCGTTCGGCGCGGGCAGCCAGTGGTTGCCGCCCGAGTGCTGGCTCGGCGGGTGCCCGTAGGCGCGGGCGAACGCGCGGCCGAAGCCCTCGACCGAGTCGTAGCCGGCCGCGAACGCCGCGTCGGTCACGCTCTCGCCGTGCCGGAGCTGCCAGGCCGCGCGCTCCAGCATCACCCGGCGCCGCATCGCCACCGGCGGCTCACCGGCGTCGCGCGACAGCTGGCGGGTGAAGTGGAACGGCGAGGTGTACGCGCCGCCGGCCATCTCGTCGAGGTTGCGGTGCTGCTCGTCCAGCACTGCGTCGAGCAGCTCGCGGAGGCGGTCGCGTCCCGTCATGTCCTCAGTCTGGCGGCGACCCGGCCTCGCGCGCCTGACCGATCTTGCCCTGCTTGATCTGATGCAGCGCCTTCTCGACCAGGTCGGGGTCGTCGTACCGGAGCCAGGTCACCCGCGGGTCCTTGCGGAACCACGAGTCCTGCCGGCGGGCGAACCGCCGGGTCGCGATCACGGTCCGCTCGCGAGCCTCGTCGAGGGTGAGCTCGCCGGCGAGGTACCGCCTGACCTCGCGGTAGCCGATCGCGCGGACGGCGGTGCGACCCTCGGCCAGCCCTTCGGCGAGCAGCCGCTCGACCTCGGCGACGAACCCGGCCGCGAACATCTCCGTCCACCCGCTGCTCGATCCGGGCGTCCAGGGTCGGCCGGTCGATGTCGACGCCGATCTGGACGGTGCGCGGGTCGGCGTACTCCAACGTCGGCAGGGACGCCGTGTACGGGCGGCCGGTGAGCTCGATGACCTCGAGCGCGCGCACGGTGCGGCGGCCGTTCTCGACCAGGATCCGGTCGGCGGCCTCCGGGTCGATCTCGCGCAGCCGGGCGTGCATGCTCGGCCGGCCCCAGCTCGGCGAGCTCGTCCTCGAGCCGGCGCCGGACCGCCGCGTCGGTGCCGGGGAACTCGAACCGGTCGACGATCGCGCGGGTGTAGAGCGCCGAGCCGCCGACCAGGACGGGCGTCCGCCCGGCGGCCGCGGATCTCCGCGATCGCGGCCCGCGCCCAGCCCTGGAACTCCGCGACCGTGGCCGGGTCTCGGACCGTCAGGGTGTCCAGCAGGTGGTGCGGGATGCCGCGCCGCTCGGCGACCGGGAGCTTCGCCGTACCGATGTCCATGCCGCGGTAGACCTGCATCGCGTCGGTGTTCACGACCTCGCCGCCGAGCCGCTCGGCGAGGTCGAGGGACAGGCTGGTCTTGCCGGACGCGGTCGCGCCGACGACGGCCACGATCGGGGCGGTTCGCGGAGTCGGCCATGTGGCTAGTGTGGCAAGCATGAGCGAGTTCGACCTGACCGAGGACCTCACACCGGACGAGGCGCCCGACGAGGAGGAGTTCGACGGCACCGAGCCCGGTGCCGACTCGGACGACACGGGCACCCACTACGACGAGTACGGCGAGGCCGAGGCCACCGCCCGACGACGCCGACACCGACGACGGGCTCGGGGAGTGACGCGGAGTCCCTCCGGCCGCTTCGTGGTCGTGCCCGCGTCGTACGTCTTCCTGCTGCGCGACGGCGTCTCCGGGCCGGAGGTGCTGCTCCAGCTGCGGCAGAACACCGGCTACATGGACGACCACTGGGCCGCCGCCGCGGCCGGGCACGTCGAGCAGGGCGAGACGGCGTACGACGCCGCCCAGCGCGAGGCGCTCGAGGAGCTCGGCATCACCGACCTCGACCTCGCGTTCGTCACCGCGATGCAGCGCACCCGCGGCGGGGAGCCGATCGACGAGCGGATCGACTTCTTCTTCACCGCCCGCTCCTGGGCCGGCGAGCCGCGGATCGTCGAGCCCGAGAAGGCCGCCGACCTGCGCTGGTGCCCGCTCGACGCGCTGCCCGACCCGGTGGTGCCGCACGAGCTCGCGGTGTTGGACGCGCTCCGAACGGGTACGACGACGGCGTACTCGACGTTCGGCTTCTGAGAGGGAGAGCCCATGTCTCCGACCTCGGCCCCATGCCCGACCCCAAGATCGAGCCCGGCGAGCCCAACCCCGGCGGCGCGACGCCGTCGACGGAGGTGCCAACGGCCCGATCCGATCCCCGACCTGCCCCCCGCCGAGAACCCGTCGCTCGAGGAGAAGGCGCCCGACACGATCAAGGAGGAGGTCACCGAGGGCGAGGACACCTCGACCAAGGCGACCCGGGGTGAGAACGAGGACGAGGAGCACGAGCCGGAGAAGGAGTCCCCGGCCTGAGCCGACTCAGCCCAGCCGGGTGACCGGCAGCTCAGTCTCGACCGCGGTCCCGTCGGGGCCGCGCTCGACGAAGTAGGCACCGACGCCGTCGCGCTCCGCCAACGCCTCGACCATCTCGGTGCCGCGGTAGAGCAGCCCGACGCCGTCGTCGGTGGCGTAGCCCGACGGCAGCCGTCCCGTCCGCGATCAGCGACTGGAAGAGCGGGCGGCGCTGCTCCTCGCTGTCGTAGTGCACGCCGTTCGAGTACGGCAGCAGGCCGAGCCCGTTGTCGATCGGCCGCAGCTCGGGCCCGAAGGAGTCGGTGGTGCCGCCGACGTGCCAGCAGATCGAGCCGGCCGACACCCCGGTCAGCACGACGCCGGCCTCCCAGGCGGTGCGCATCGCCTCGTCGACGCCGTGCAGCCGCCACATCGCGAGCAGGCCGGCGACGCTGCCGCCCCAGACCCAGACGACGTCCTGCTCGAGCAGGTGCGCGGTGACGTCCTCGACGTTCGGCATCGTGAACAGCTGGAGGTGCGACGGGTGGAAGCCGCGGCGCTGGGCGGCGGCGTAGAAGTCGCGGTAGCAGCCCCGGGTCGTCGCCGCAGGCGGTGCCGAGGAAGGTCACCCGCGGCGCCCGGCCGGTGACCCCGGACAGCTCGACCGCGTGGTCGGTCAGCGGGCCGACGCCCCAGCGCAGCCGGTCGTCGGCTGCCCAGCCGCCGGAGGTCGCGAGGATGGTCGGAGCGTCGGCAGGCACGTGGAGGCTCCTGGGGTCAGCGGCAGGCGGGGGCGTCCGGCAGCGGGGCGGGGACGCCGACGGTCGGCATGCCCGAGCGAGACGCCGGCGGCCGCAGCCGGCGCGCGCGTTGCGCGCCTCCCAGGCGTCGCCGGAGCGGGTCCGTCGTACGTCGGTCGCCTCGCCGTCGGCGACCAGGTGGTGCGGGGCGGCGTACGTGATCTCGACGGTGACCATGTCGCCGGGCCGCACCTCGACGCCCGCGGGCGGGGTGAAGTGCACGAGCCGGTTGTCGGGGCCGCGGCCGGAGAGCCGGTGGGTGGCGGTGTCCTTGCGGCCCTCGCCCTCGGCGACCATCAGCTCGACCCGGCGACCGACCAGCTTCTTGTTCTCCTCCCAGGCGACGTCGTTGACCAGCGCGGCCAGCCGCTCGTAGCGGTCCTTGACCACCTCGGGCGAGATCTGGTCGTCGCAGCGTGGCCGCGGGGGTGCCGGGGCGCTTGGAGTACTGGAACGTGAACGCGCTGGAGAACCGCGCCTCGCGCACGACGTCGAGCGTCGCCTGGAAGTCCTCCTCGGTCTCGCCGGGGAAGCCGACGATGATGTCGGTGGTGATCGCGGCGTCCGGCATCGCGGCGCGGACCCGCTCGATGATGCCGAGGTACTTCGCCTGCCGGTAGGACCGGCGCATGTCCTTGAGCACCTTGTCGGAGCCGGACTGCAGCGGCATGTGCAGCTGCGGCATCACGTTCGGCGTCTCGGCCATCGCCTCGATGACGTCGTCGGTGAACTCCGCCGGGTGCGGGCTCGTGAAGCGCACCCGCTCGAGGCCCTCGATCTCGCCGCACGCGCGGAGCAGCTTGGAGAACGCCTGCCGGTCGCCGAACTCCACGCCGTACGCGTTGACGTTCTGGCCCAGCAGGGTGATCTCGGAGACGCCCTCGGCGACCAGCGCCTCGACCTCGGCCAGGATCTCGCCGGGGCGGCGGTCCTTCTCCTTGCCGCGCAGCGCCGGGACGATGCAGAACGTGCAGGTGTTGTTGCACCCGACCGAGATCGACACCCAGGCGGCGTACGCCGAGTCGCGCTTGGTCGGCAGCGTCGACGGGAAGACCTCGAGCGACTCGAGGATCTCGACCTGCGCCTCCTCCATCACCCGCGCCCGCTCCAGCAGCACCGGCAGCGAGCCGATGTTGTGGGTGCCGAAGACGACGTCGACGTACGGCGCCTTCGCGGTGATCGTGGAGCGGTCCTTCTGCGCCAGGCAGCCGCCGACGGCGATCTGCATGCCCGGGTTCGCGGCCTTGACCGGCGCCAGGTGGGAGAGGTTGCCGTAGAGCTTGTTGTCGGCGTTCTCGCGCACCGCGCAGGTGTTGAAGACGACGACGTCGGCCTGCTCGTCGGTGGGTGCGGCGACGTAGCCCGCGTCCTCCAGCAGCCCGGTGAGCCGCTCGGAGTCGTGGACGTTCATCTGGCACCCGTAGGTGCGGACCTCGTACGTGCGCGCCATAGCGCCCCCAGGGTACGGCGGGCAGTGCCGCCGCCCGAAACTCAGGACTAGTGGTTGCTGCCGGAAGTTCGTCGAGGGTGGCCCGTGCTCTGGGTGCGTGCATCGCAAGGCGCCGGAGCGATGCCGTACTGGGTCGTCCAGCGAGCGACGGCAACGCCGCGAGGTGCGTGCCCAGGGTGCGGGACACCCGACGAACTACCGGTGGTGACCACTAGGCTGCCGTCGTGCTCTCCTGGCGCTCGAAGAACTCCTTCCTCTCCATCGCGTCCGACGGCTCGATGCTCTCGATCGGCAGCGTCGGCTCGTTCGGCTCGCTGCTGTCCGTCGGGTCGGCACTGTCGGCGTTCTCCATGGGCTCGTGGATGTCGGTCGGCTCGGTGCTGTCCTCCCAGAGCAACCTGTCGGTGCTGTCCCACCAGAGCAACCGCGCGGTGCTCGCCCGAGGCACGGTCGCCGTCGGTCTCCTCGCCCTCGCGGCACACCGGGCGACCCGGTAGCCACGCCGACCCCAGGCTGGGCATGGCCCGATACGGGCCAGTTGTGACTAGTGTCCTAGGGCATGACGACATCGGGGTCGGCAGCAACGGCCGGCGTGGGCGACCGCGCTGGTCGTGCTCGACCACGTCGACAAGTGGTTCGGCGACCTGCACGTGCTGCAGGACATCAACATCGCGGTCCAGCCGCGGCGAGGTCGTCGTCGTGATCGGACCGTCCGGCTCGGGCAAGTCGACGCTGTGCCGGGCGATCAACCGCCTCGAGACCATCGACAAGGGCACGATCACCCTCGACGGCCAGCCGCTGCCCCAGGAGGGCAAGGCGCTGGCCAACCTCCGCGCCGAGGTCGGCATGGTGTTCCAGAGCTTCAACCTCTTCGCCCACAAGACGATCCTGGAGAACGTCACCCTCGGCCCGATCAAGGTCCGCAGGAAGGGCAAGCAGGAGGCCGAGCAGCGGGCGATGGAGCTGCTCGACCGCGTCGGCGTCGGCGACCAGGCCGGCAAGTACCCCGCCCAGCTCTCCGGCGGCCAGCAGCAGCGGGTCGCGATCGCGCGGGCGCTGGCGATGGAGCCGAAGCTGATGCTCTTCGACGAGCCGACCTCCGCGCTCGACCCGGAGATGATCAAGGAGGTCCTCGACGTGATGGTCGACCTCGCCCGGCGCGGCATGACGATGATCGTCGTCACCCACGAGATGGGCTTCGCCCGCACCGCCGCCGACCGGGTGCTCTTCATGTCCGACGGCGCCGTCGTCGAGGAGAACACCCCGGACGAGTTCTTCACCAACCCGCAGACCGACCGGGCGCGCGACTTCCTCGGCAAGATCCTCAAGCACTGACGGCACACCACGAAGGCTGTCGGACCTTCTCCGGCTCGGGACAAAGGAGACACAGATGCAGCATCAGGCGGATCACGGCGGCCCTCGCCGCCACCGGCCTCGCGCTCGCCCTGGCGGCGTGCGGCGACGCGGGCGACGACGACGACAGCGGCACCGACGTCGAGGCGCAGGAGAACGCCGCCGAGGACTTCGACGACGGCACCCGGATGAAGGAGCTCGCCGAGGACGGCAACGATCGTCATCGGCGTGAAGTACGACCAGCCCGGGATCGGCTTCAAGGGCGCGACCGACGACGCACCGCACGGCTTCGACCTCGAGATCGGCAAGATCCTCGTCGCCGACCTGGGCATCGACCCCCGAGGACATCACCTGGAAGGAGACGATCTCCGACAACCGCGAGCCGTTCCTCCAGGCCGGCGAGGTCGACCTGGTGCTCGCGTCGTACTCCATCACCGACGAGCGCCGGGCCGTGGTCGGCCAGGCCGGGCCCTACTACGTCACCGGCCAGCAGCTGCTGGTGCGCTCCGACAGCGACATCGACAGCCGTCGACGACGTCAAGGGCACCGAGGTCTGCTCGGTCACCGGCTCGACGTCGCTGGAGAACATCGAGGCCGAGGGCGCGCAAGCCGCGCGGGTTCGACACCTACTCCGAGTGCGTCGACCAGGTGCTCGACGGCACCGTCGACGCGATGACCACCGACGGCGCGATCCTGCTCGGGCTACGCGGCGCAGCAACCCCGACGAGCTCGAAGGTCGTCGTCGAGCCCGTTCTCCGAGGAGCGGTACGGCGTCGGCTACTCCCTGGACTACCCGGAGATGTGCGAGTGGATCACCGACATGCTCGAGGACGCCTACGAGGACGGCACCTGGGCGACGGCGTTCGAGGCCACGCTCGGCCAGTCCGGCGTGGAGACGCCCGACCCGCCGGCCCTGGACGAGTGCCCGGCCAGCTGACCGCCGACTGACCGAGAGCGAGACGTGGACGACCTGATCGACCAGTACGACCTGGTACTCCAGGCGTTCTGGCTGACGATCCAGCTGTTCGTCCTCTCCGGCCTCGTGCTCGCTGGTGTTCGGGACCGTGCTCGGCGCGATGCGGGTCGGCCCGGTCGCCGTGCTGCGCGGCGCGGCGGCGACGTACGTGACGATCGTGCGCAACACCCCGTTGCTGCTCGTGTTCGTCTTCGTGTTCGTCGCCGCGCCGAACCTCGGCTGGTTCGTCGAGCACGCCGTTCCTGGTCACGGGCGTCATCGCGCATCAGCGCTCTACACCTCGGCGTTCGTCTGCGAGGCCGTCCGCTCCGGGGTCAACGCGGTGCCGCTCGGCCAGGCGGAGGCCGCGCGGGCGATCGGCCTGACGTTCGGCCAGACGATGGGCAGGTGGTGCTCCCCCAGGCCTTCCGCGCGGTCGTGCCGCCGCTGGCGAGCGTGCATGATCGCGATGACCAAGAACACCTCGATCGCGGCGGTGTTCGGCCTGCATGGAGCTGACCGGCCGGATGCAGTTCTTCACCAACAACAACGCCGACGACACGGCGATCTTCCTGGTCTTCGCCGCGCTCTACATCGTGCTCGTCGAGCTGATCTCGGTCGGCGCGATCGGCCTCGAACGACGCTGGAGGGTCGCCCGATGAGCACGCGTCCTCTTCGACACCCCGGGGCCACGCACCCGCGCGCGGCACCGGCTCTACACCGTGACCGCGGGCGTGCTCCTGGCTCGTCGCGGTCGTCTGGTTCGGGTGGTTCCTCTACGACCAGGGCGAGCTCGAGTACGAGCTGTGGGAGCCCTTCGTCACCCCGGTGTACGTCGAGGCGCTGTGGCAGGGCCTGCTGGAGACCCTCGCAGATGGCGGTCACCGCGATCCTGTTCGCGGTCGTGCTCGGCGCGGTGCTCGGCATCGGCAAGCTCTCCGACCATCGCGTGGGTGCGGGTGCCGTGCTGGCTGGTCGTGGAGTTCTTCCGCGCCGTGCCGCTCCTGCTGCTGATCCTCTTCCTGTTCTTCGGCCCGCGTCGGCGCTTGAGCCCGCTACTGGTCGGTCGTCGTCGGCCTGACGCTCTACAACGGGTCGGTCCTCGCCGAGATCTTCCGCGCCGGGGTGCTGGCGGTTCCGAAGGGCCAGGCCGAGGCGGCGTACGCCATCGGGATGCGCAAGTCGCAGGTGATGATGCAGATCCAGCTGCCGCAGGCGGTCAAGATCATGATCCCGGCGATCATCAGCCAGTGCGTGGTGGCGCTGAAGGACACCAGCCTCGGCTACTACGTGCTCGCGCCCGGCCTGACGACCGTCGGCCGGCAGATCTGGCAGCGAGTTCGGCAACCAGCTGCAGACCGCGATCGTGATCTCGGCCATCTACATCGTCTGCAACCTGATCCTCACGGCGCTGGCGACGCTGGCCCAGCGGAAGCTCGTCGGCGAGAAGAAGCAGATCGTCCACGTGCCCGACCCGGGCGCGTCCGCCGGAGGACTACCCGGGGGGTTCCTCTGACGCGACGGCCGCGGTGGTTCATACTGTCCGCATCATGAGCAGCCACCACCTCGACCGCCGCGCCCTCCTGCTCGCCGGCGCCGGCATCGCCACCACCGCCGTCCTCACCACGTTCGAGCCCGCCGCGGCCGGCACGCGGAGCAAGAAGGTCTTCAAGGGCCGCTTCGACGCCACCACCAAGGGCGACTGGCACTACCTGCCGTTCGAGGTGCCGAAGGGCGTGCGCCAGATCGAGGTGTCGTACACGTACCCGGAGCCGCTCGACCCGGCCCCGGCTACAGCCAGAACGTGATCGACATCGGCATCTTCGACCCGTCCGGGCACCGGCCTCGGCAACGCCGAGGGGTTCCGCGGCTGGTCCGGCGGCTCCCGCCAGTCGTTCCGGATCAGCCGCACATCGGCCACGCCCGGCTACCTGCCCGGCCCGATCTCGCCGGGTCGCTGGCGGATCGCGCTCGGGCCGTACCAGATCGTCTCCCGCGTCGACGTACGAGGTGACCGTCACCCTGCACCACGGCAAGCACGAGGCCCGCGTTCACGCCGGCGCCGGCGCCGACCGCGGTCGCGGGCACCGGCACCGGCTGGTACCGCGGCGACCTGCACGTCCACACCGTGCACTCCGACGGCTCCCAGACCCAGGCCGACGTGCTCGGCTACGCGCAAGGCCGCCGGCCTCGACTTCATCGGCACCTCCGAGCACAACACCAGCTCCGCCACCGGCACCTGGGGCCGCTACGTGCCCGAGGACTTCCTGGTCATCCCCGGCGAGGAGGTCACCACCCGCGGCGGCCACTGGCTGGCCACCGGGATCCCCGCCGGGACCTGGATCGACTGGCGCTACCGCCCCGAGGACGGCAAGCTCGCCCGGTTCACCCAGCAGGTGCGCGACGCCGGCGGCTTCGCGATCGCCTGCCACCCGGACATCCCGGTGCCGTCGATCCGGTGGGACTTCGACCCGAGTTCAGCGAGATGGACGCCATCGAGGTGTGGAACGGCCCGTGGGACAGCTTCGACCAGGCCGCGCTCAGGCGCTGGCACGACGCTGCTCACGGCCGGCACGATCAAGGTCGCCGTCGGCAACTCCGACACCCACCGGCAGAGCAGACACGATCGGCCTGCCGCAGACCGTGGTCCGCGCCGGAGGCGCTCTCGGTCGAGGCGATCGTCGCGGGCTACCGCGCCGGCCACTGCTGGATCGCCGAGTCGTCCGCCGTCGACCTGCTCGACTTCACCGCGACCCTCGACGACGTCTCGGGCGGAATCGGTGAGTACGTGCCGAGCGACCCCGGCCAGGAGGTCCAGGTCGACCTCGAGCTCACCGGGGTCGATGGCTGCGAGGCCAGGCTGCTCGGCCCCGGCGCGGCGATCTACGGCAGCGCGTCGGCCGTCGACGGGAAGATCACGCTGCGCAAGACGGTGCCGGGTGGCACGTCGTTCGTGCGCGCCGAGGTGCGCCGCGGCGGCTTCCCGGTCGGCTCGGTCGTCGCCCTGACCAACCCGATCTTCCTCACCGCCGCGGGGTGACCCACCCGGTGAACGTCGAGGGTCTGACCCCGGCCTGGCTCTCCGGCGTCCTCGGTCGCGACGTCACGGACCTCGCGGTCGAGCAGGTCGGCACCGGCCAGATCGGGACCTGCTTCCGGGTCCGGATCGGCGGGCCAGGGTCGTCCGACACCGTGCTCGTGAAGCTGCCCGCCGCCCGACCCGGCCGCGCGCGACATGATGGCCGGCGCCTACCGCGGCGAGATCCGGTTCTACCAGCAGGTCGCCACGACCGTCGCCGTCCGCACCCCGGCCTGCCACCACGCCGAGATCGCCGACGACTCCGGCGACTTCGTGCTGGTGCTGGAGGACCTCGCGCCCGCCGAGCAGGGCGACCAGATCGCCGGCTGCACCGCGGACCAGGCGCGCGACGCCGTGGTCAACCTCGCCGGCCTGCACGGCCCGCGCTGGTGCGACCCGACTCTGCTGGACGTCGACACGCTCTCGATCAACGGGCCGGACGACATCGCGCTGCTGCTCGAGATGTACGGACCCGACCAACGAGCTCTTCCTCGACGGGCTCGGCGACCTGATCCCGGCCGAGGACGCCGCGACCCTGCGCGCCTGCGTGCCGGTGATCGAGCGCTGGCTGCTCGGGCGCACCGAGCGGTTCGGCCTGGTGCACGGCGACTACCGCCTCGACAACCTGCTGTTCCCGCCCGACGGCGGTCCCGGCGTGGTCGCCGTCGACTGGCAGACGCTGAGCCTGGCGCTGCCCGCCCGCGACCTCGCCTACTTCCTCGGCACCAGCCTCTCGGTCGACGACCGGCGCGCCCACGAGCGCGACCTGGTCGCGGCGTACCACGCCGCGCTCACGTCGTACGGCGTCAGCGGGCTACTCGCTCGAGGACTGCTGGGACGACTACGGTTCGCGATGATCCAGGGTCCGCTGGTCTCGATCTTCGGCTGCGCCTACGGCACCCGCACCGAGCGCGGCGACCGGATGTTCGCCGCCATGGTGGCCCGCTCGTGCGCCGCGATCCGCGACCTCGACACGCTCGCGCTCGCCGCCGCCCAGTAGCGTCTCCGGCATGACGCTGCGACGCGGACTGGTGCTCGGCGGCGGCGGGATCACCGGGATCGCCTGGGAGACCGGGCTGCTGCTCGGCCTGCAGGACCTCGGGGTCGACGTCACCGGCGCGGACGCCGTGGTCGGCACCTCGGCCGGCTCGGTGGTCGGCGCCCAGATCACCACCGGGATCTCGCTGAAGGACCTCTTCGACTACCAGGTGTCGCCGCCCAAGCCGGCGCCGCTGGCGAAGATCAGCCCGGTCGTGCTGGTCGGGTTCGCCCGGTCGATGATCCGCGCCCGCGGCGACCTCGAGGCCTTCGGCCGGCACGTCGGCCAGTGGTCGGTGCGCCGTGCCGCCGCCGGCAAGCTGCCGACGCTCGAGGCGCGGTTCGACGCGATCCGCGAGCGGCTGCCGATCCAGGAGTGGGGTCCGGGACGGACGACTGCAGGTCACCGCCGTCGACGTCGAGACCGGCGCGCTGCGGGTCTTCGACGGCACCGACGGCGTCTCGCTGGTCGAGGCGGTCGCCGCGAGCTGCGCCGTACCCGGCGTCTACCCGCCGGTGCCGATCCAGGGCCGGTCCTACGTCGACGGCGGCGCGCGGTCCGGCTCGAACGCCGACCTGGTCGCCGACTGCGACCGGGTGCTCGGCGTTCACGCCCGATCGACCGCGCGGTCGGCCCGATGCGGACCGCCGGCCAGCTGCTCGGGTCGACGGTCCCGCACCTGGTCGTGTCGCCGGACGCGGACGTCGGTGGCCGCGATCGGCAAGAACGTCCTCGACCCGGCCCAGCGGGCCGCGTCGGCGCACGCCGGCCGCGCCCAGGCCGCCGAGGTCGCCCCGCTCGCGCGGGAGATCTGGGGCTGATGAGCATCCCGATCAACTGGCCCCTGCTGGTCGTCGCGCTGCTGTGCCTCGTCCCGGTCGTCGGCGGCGTCCTGCTGCTCCAGGAGGACGGCGGCGCGCCGCTCGGCTGGGCGCTGATCGGCTTCTTCGGCGCCGGCGTCGTCGTGCTCGGCCGCAAGGCGTTCACGGGCCGCTAGGCGGCGGCGAGGGTTTTGTCGGCCGGCCGACAAAACTCCTGCCGGGACGACGAAGCTTTGTCGTCCAGGCGTGAGTTTCATCGGCCGACCGATGAAACTCTCAACCGGCAGCCAGGACCTCGACCCGGTTGCCGTGCGCGTCGAACGTGTGGAACCGCTCGTGGCCCGGGAACGTGTGCCGCTCGCTTCCAGTCCACCTCGAAGCCGAGCGCGACCAGGCGGTCGGCCACCGCCTCCAGGTCGTCGACGACCAGCGCCGGGTGCGCCTTGCGGGCCGGCGCGAACGGCTCCTCGACGCCGATGTGGATCTCGGCGGTGCCGGCGCGGAACCAGGCGCCGCCCCGGCCGCGGAGGTCGGCGGGCTTCTCGACCTCGGTCATCCCGAGGCCCTCGCCGTAGAAGCGCCGGGCGCCGTCCTCGCCGCCGGCCGGGCAGGCGACCTGGACGTGGTGGAGCCTCATGCCGCCACCTGCGCGACCACGAAGATCCGGCGGAACGGCAGCACGACGCCGTACTCCTGCTCGGGATAGGCGGCCGCGAGCCGGCGCTTGAACTCCGCCTCGAAGCCGGGCCGCAGGTCGTCGGGCAGCGCCTGGAGGGTGGGCCGGGCGCCGGTGCCGGAGACCCAGGTGAAGACCGGGTCCGGGCCGGTGAGGACGTGGAGGTACGTCGTCTCCCACACGTCGACGGCGCAGCCCGAGCCCGGCGAGCGCGTCGAGGTAGATCGCCGGGTCGTGGCTGCTGCGGGACCGCGACGCCCTCGGTGTGCGCGGCGTACGGCGGCTCCGCGGCCAGCTCGGTGCGGATCGTGTGGCTGGGCTCGCCGAAGTTGCCGGGGACCTGGAACGCGAACCAGCCGCCGGGCGCGACCTGGCGCGACCAGGCGCGGCAGCAGGTCGAGGTGCTCGGGCAGCCACTGGAGGGTCGCGTTGGAGACCAGCACGTCGACGGGCCCGGACCAGTCGACGGAGGTCGCCGACCTCGAACGCGACTCTGCCGTCTTTTCGGGAGTCGTCGCGCGCCGCCGCGATCATCTCCGCGCTCGAGTCGACGCCCGTCACCGCGGCGTCCGGCCAGCGGTCGGCGAGCAGCGAGGTGAGGTTGCCGGGCCCGCAGCCGAGGTCGACGACGGTCCTCGGCTCGGCGCGCCGATCCGCGCGACCAGCTCGACGAACGGCCGGCCGCGCTCGTCGGCGTAGGTCAGGTAGCGGTCGGGGTCCCAGGTGTGGCTCATGCCTCCATCGTGCGCCGACATTTATCTTGATGTCAAGATTCTCGACGGATCCGATACGCTCCCGCCATGCGGGACGAGGTCGACGAGCTGGTCGAGGCGTGGGCGCGCGAGCGCCCCGACCTCGACCTCGGACCCGTCGAGGTCTTCAGCCGGATCAGCCGGCTCGGCCGGCACCTCGACCTGGCCCGCCGCGACGCGTTCACCGCGGCCCGCGTGGAGTCCTGGGAGTTCGACGTGCTGGCCGCGCTGCGCCGCGCCGGGTCGCCGTACGAGCTCTCCCCGGGCCGGCTGCTGCGCGAGACCCTGGTGACCAGCGGGACGATGACCAACCGGGTGGACCGGCTGGCCGCGCGCGGCCTGGTCGAGCGGCTGCCCGACCCGCAACGACCGGCGCGGGGTGCTGGTGCGGCTCACGCCCGAGGGCCGGGCCACCGTGGACGACGCCTTCGAGGCGCTGCTGGAGGCCGAGCGGACGTTCCTCGCCGGGCTCCCCGAGAAGGACCAGGCCCGGCTCGCCGGGCTGCTGCGCACCCTGCTCTCGCCGTTCGCCGACTGATCGACTCCTACCTCTTCCGCTTGACCCGTTCGCAGCGCTGCAGCCCGTCCTGGGCGACGATGTCACCCTTGTCGGCCAACACCGAGTCCGCGCCGGCACCACAGCTCACGCTGTCCCGCGTGCCGTCCTGGACCGTGATGACGTCGTTGCCGTTGCTCGCGCAGCACGAGCTGGTGTCGCCATAGACGGAGTCCTTCCCCGGGCCGCCGTCCACCTTGTCGCTGTCCGCACCGCCAGAGAGCGTGTCGTTGCCGCCACCGCCGAGGATCTTGTCGTTGCCAAAGGCACCGTTGAGCTCCTCGGCGTGAGAGGAACCGACGATCTGGTCGTTGCCGGGGGTGCCGAGCACCCGCTCGATGTCGGAGTGGTAGTTGTCGCCCCCGTCGCCGCCGACCGCGTCGTTCGCCTTGTTGTCGAGGTTGACGGTCGCGGCGTTGACGTCGTAGGTCAGGCCCAGCGTGTCCCTGCCGGGTCCGCCGCGCACGTCGTCGGCGCCGCTGTCCAGCATGCCGCCGCCCCACGAGCCGCCCGACTCGCTGTAGAGGGTGTCGTCACCGCTGCCGCCGTTCTGCTTGTCCGCGCCGGGACCGCCGTAGACCGCGTCGTTGCCACCGTCACCGAAGATCTTGTCGTTGCCGTACAGGCCCAGGATCTCGTCGTTGCCGTCGCCTGCGTGGATCTCGTCCGGGCCGGTGCTGCCGGTGACCTCGTCGTTCCCGCCGCCGGAGTCGACGTACGTCCCGTCCGTGTCGTTGCCCCAGAACCCGATCTCGTCCTGGCCACCGCCGGAGGAGACGATGAACTGTTGGTCGGGGCAGCCGGCGCCGAGGTTGAACCGGTTGGTGCCGTTGCCCAGGTTGGCGATCAGGCCGGTCATGCACACCCCGCTCTGGCTGACCTGGTCGTTACCCGACCCCATCGCAGCGAACACCGCGTCCAACGGACAGACGACCCCCGCCGCGATGGACGCGCAGCCGTCCGGGACCGAGGCGAAGCCTGGCTCGGCGCTGCTCGTGTCGTCCTGGAACATCAGGGACACCGCGTCGTACGACGCGTCCCAGCCGATCGTGAGGTAGCCGCTCGTGCCGGTGGCGTCGACCACGATCGTCGCTTCGGGCAGGCCGTACGAGGCTGCCTCGTCGGCGGAGATCCAGCCGATCTGCGCTGGCGCCGCCGCCTGGGCCGGGGGCACCGTCAGTGCGCCCAGTCCGACCGCGAGCACGATTGCGGCCAGCATGCTCACGGTGGGCCGCCACGCGCGATGGCTCAGATTCCGAGTCCTGTTCATGGCCTGAGCCTGATCTTCTGGACGTGGGGAGTCCATAGTGGAAACTGACCATTTCGAGACTGCCTACTCGAGGACCTCGGAGGCCTCGAGCCACTCCAGCTCGAGGTCGTCCTTCTCGGCCGACAGCGCGGCGAGCTGGGCGCTGATCTCGGCCAGCTTCTCGTAGTCCTGGGCGTGCTCGAGCGACGTCCGCGTTGAGCGTCGCCTCGAGCTCGGTGATCTTGGCCAGCCGCTTCTCGACCCGGGAGACCGTCTTGCGCGCGGCGCGCTCCTCGGCGCCGCCGACCTTCGCCTTCTTCGCCGAGGCGTTCGCGGCCTGCTGGGAGGCGGTGCCCACGTCGAGCTGGCCGGAGGCGAGACCGCCGGCCCGCCGTTCGAGGTACTCGTCGACCCCGCGCGGCAGCATCGAGATCTTGCCGTCGCCGAGCAGCGCCCAGACCGAGTCGGTGACCCGCTCGAGGAAGTACCGGTCGTGCGAGACC
Organism: uncultured Actinomycetota bacterium; assembly: GCA_963716655.1. Lineage (GTDB taxonomy): Bacteria > Actinomycetota > Actinomycetes > Propionibacteriales > Nocardioidaceae > Nocardioides. The sequence continues at coordinate 180,829 of CAVQTV010000006.1, forward strand.
ACGATCAGGGTGCCGGGCCAGCCGTCGAGGAAGTCCTCGAGGACGTTGAGGGTCTCGATGTCGAGGTCGTTGGTCGGCTCGTCGAGGAGCAGCACGTTGGGCTCGTCGAGCAGCAGCATCAGCAGCTGGAACCGGCGCCGCTCGCCGCCGGACAGGTCGCCGATCCGCGCGGTCAGCTTGTCGCCGGTGAAGCCGAACCGCTCCAGCATCGAGCTCGCCGTGATCTCGCCGTCCGCGGTCTTGGTGACCCGCCGGAACGACTCGACCATCGGCAGCACCCGGCCGTCCGGGTCGAGGTCGTCGAGCTGCTGGGTCAGGTGCCGCAGCGCGACCGTCCGGCCGCGCTTCACCTTGCCCGCCGCGGGCCGCGAGCTCGCCGGAGATCAGGTTGAGCACCGAGCTCTTGCCGGCGCCGTTGACGCCGACGATGCCGACCCGGTCCCCCGGGCCGAGCCGCCAGGTGGCGTGCGTGAGCAGGGTGCGCTCGCCGCGGACCAGGTCGACGTCCTCGATGTCGATGACGTCCTTGCCGAGCCGCTGGGTCGCGAACTTCTGGAGCTCCAGGCGGTCGCGCGGCGGCGGCACGTCCTCGATCAGCGCGTTGGCCGCGTCGATGCGGAACTTCGGCTTCGAGGTCCGAGCCGGCGGGCCGCGGCGCAGCCAGGCGAGCTCCTTGCGGGCCAGGTTCTGCCGGCGCATCTCGGAGGCCGACGCCTGCCGGGAGCGCTCCGCCTTCGCGAGCACGAACGCGGCGTAGCCACCCTCGTAGGCGTCCACCACCCCGTCGTGGACCTCCCAGGTCCACTGGCAGACCTCGTCGAGGAACCAGCGGTCGTGGGTGACCACGACCATCGCGGACGGCCGCTTGACCAGGTGCCGGGCCAGCCAGGCGACCGCCTCGACGTCGAGGTGGTTGGTGGGCTCGTCGAGCACGATCAGGTCGTGGTCGCCGAGCAGCAGCGCGGCCAGCGAGCAGCGCCGGCGCTCGCCGCCGGAGAGCCCGAGCACCGGGCGGTCGAGCGCGACCCCGGCCAGCAGCACCTCGACGATCTCGCGCATCCGGAAGTCGGCGGCCCACTCGTGGTCGGAGCGGCCGCCGAGCACGGCCTCGCGGACCGTGTGGGTGTCGACGAGCTCGTCGCCCTGGTGCAGGTAGCCGATCAGCAGCCCGCGCTGCTGCGAGACCCGGCCGGTGTCCGGCTGCTCGAGCCCGGTCATCACCTCGAGCAGGGTGGTCTTGCCGTCGCCGTTGCGGCCGACGATGCCGATCCGCTCGCCGGCGCCGATGCCGAGCGAGACGTCGGTGAGCAGCGGGCGGACGCCGTACGACTTCGAGACCCGCTCGAGGTTCAGGAGGTTAGGCATACGACACCAGGTGGGCGCCCGCGACCGGGCCGTTGGCGGCGAGTACGACGGCGTGGCCGGCGCCGGACAGGTCGGCGGACAGCGACCGGGCGTGGTCGGCCGAGCCGCACAGGAACACGCAGGTCGGGCCGGAGCCGGAGACGATGCCGCGCAGCGCACCGGCGCTCTCGCCCTGCTCGATCAGCCGGCCGAGCTCCGGTCGCAGGTCCACCGCGGGTGCCTCCAGGTCGTTGTGGAGCGCGTCGGCCAGCGCCCAGGCGTCGCCGTCGGCGATCGCGCCGAGCAGCGCGTCGGCCGGGACCGGCTCGGACGGCGCGTCGGGGAACATCTTGTCGAAGTGCCGGTAGACCTCGGGCGTGGACAGCCCGTTCTCGGCGGGGACGACGACCCACCACCAGGTGCCGCGGTCGTCCACGGGCGTCACCAGCTCGCCGCGGCCGGTGCCGAGCGCGGTGCCACCGAGCAGCGCGAACGGCACGTCGCTGCCGAGCTGGGCGGCGAGGGCGAGCATGTCGTCGTCGGGCGTGCGCAGCTGCCAGAGCCGGTCCAGCGCCACGAGCGCGGCGGCGGCGTCGGCCGAGCCGCCGGCCATCCCGCCCGCGACCGGGATGTCCTTGTCGATGTGCATCTCGCCGAGCCGCTCGACGCCGTGGTGGGCGGCGAGCAGGTCGGCGGCGCGGTCGACGATGTTCTCGCCGGCGAGGGGTACGGCGCCCGCCTCGATCCAGTCGGGCACGGTCGCCGCCAGGCTCCAGTCCGTCGGCCGCGCGCGCGGTCACGTCGTCGTACAGGCCGACGGCCTGGTAGACGGTCACCAGCGGGTGGTAGCCGTCCTCGCGGAGGGCGCCGACACCGAGGTGCAGGTTGATCTTGGCGGGGGCCCGGACGGTCACTTCTGCCATGGGAGCCCCTCCGCGATCCGGGCGAAGTCCTCGACGGTCAGCGACTCGCCGCGGGCGAGCGGGTCGACTCCGGCGGCGTCCAGCGCTGCGTTGACCTCGTCGGCGGACGCGAGCGCGCGCAGCGTGCCGCGCAGCACCTTGCGGCGATGAGCGAACGCCGCGTCCACCACCGCGAAGACCTGCTCGCGGGTCGCGGTCGTGGCGGGCGGCTCGCGCCGGGTCCAGGCGACCAGGCCCGAGTCGACGTTGGGCGCCGGCCAGAAGACGTTGCGGCCGATCGCGCCGGCCCGGCGCACGTCGGCGTACCAGGCGGCCTTGACCGACGGGACGCCGTACACCTTGGAGCCGGGCGCGGCCGCGAGCCGGTCGGCGACCTCGGACTGCACCATCACCAGCCCGTGCTCCAGCGAGGGCAGCAGCGCCAGCAGGTGCAGCAGCACCGGCACCGAGACGTTGTACGGCAGGTTGGCGACCAGCGCGGTCGGCGGCGGGCCGGGTACGGCGTCGACGCGCATCGCGTCGGCCAGCACCACCTCGAACCGGTCGACCTGGTTCGGTGCGTACTCCGCGATCGTGTCGGGGAGCAGGGTCGCGAGCTTCTCGTCGACCTCGATCGCGACCACCCGGCCGGCGACCTCGAGCAGGGCCAGGGTCAGCGAGCCCAGGCCGGGGCCGACCTCGATCACGACGTCCGCGTCGGTGATGCCGGACTCGCGGACGATCCGGCGGACGGTGTTCGCGTCGATGACGAAGTTCTGCCCGCGCTGCTTGGTCGGGCGGAGGTCGAGCGTCGCCGCGAGCGAACGCACGTCCGCCGGTCCGAGAAGCCTCGGACCGGCGGACGTGTCAGACATGTGCGCCAGCGTAGTCAGCGCGGTGACCGCTTATCTCGGCAGGCCGAGCGATGCGGCACAGCCGGGCCAGGCGCCGTAGCCGCCGGAGGCGTCGCGGAGCTTGGTGGCGATGGCGATCTGGGTCTCCCGGCTCGCGGTGTGCGGGTAGCCGGGGCCGCCGTACGCCTGCCAGGTGCCGAGGCTGAACTGCAGGCCGCCGTAGTAGCCGTTGCCGGTGTTGATGGCCCAGTTGCCGCCGGACTCGCACTGCGCGAGGCGGTCCCAGACGCTGTTGCCGGAGGTGAAGACCACCGGCGCCTCCTTGGTGCCGACGTTGACGATCTCGTCGACCGGGGCGCGCAGCACGTTCTGCTTCACGACCTTCTTCACGGTCATCTCGCCGTTGCGGTAGACGATCCGGTACGTCACGTCGCGCAGGCCGGTCTCGCCCTCGCGCTCGACCGAGGTCTCGCCCTCGTACATCGAGCCGTCCTCCTGCTCGACGGTGCCGAAGTCGACGACCTCGCCCTCGACGTGCTTGCGGACGATCCGGACGTTGGTGAAGACCAGCTTGTCGCCGTCCTCGAGCTCGTGCTTCGGGGCGGGGGAGGTCTCGTCGTGCTTGCCGAGCTGGACGCCGAGGTCGGCGAGCGCCTCCTCGACGGTCAGCGCGGTGACGGTCTTCTCGACGAGCTTGTCGCCGCCGAGCTTGACCTTGAGGGTCTTGGGGGTGACCACGGAGAGGGTCATGCCGTCCCGGTCGATGCTGCCGCCGCGGCTCGCGGAGAGCTCGGCGTCGGAGTACAGGCTGCCGACCTCGGCCGAGCGCCTCGGACACGGTGGTCGCGGTGACCCAGTGGGTCTGCGTCTCGCCGTCGACCTCGAGCTGGAACGGGCGGGCGAACTGGACGGTGATCTTGGTGCCATCAGAGACCTGCTCGTCGAGGCTCGGCGCGACGACGTCGCGGTCGCTCACCTCGATGCCCTCGGACTCGAGGACGTCACCGACGGTCCCGCCGAAGGCGGTGACCTCCTGGGACTCCCCGTCGAGGGACACGGTCACGGTCTTGCTGAGCGCGCTGTAGCCCCACGTGGACCCGGCGACCGCCAGGACGACGACCGCCGCGAGGGCGATCATCAGGGTGCGACTACGGGAGGCGCGGCTCAGGGCGTGGGCGAGCGGGTTGCGCTGCTCGCCGCCCTGGTCGTTGCTAGGCACAGTTCTCCGAACGTCGTACGTCCCGGTCCTCGGGTGCCAGCGCGTCCGAACGGTCTATTTCGGAGGTGATTCTGCGGGGCCTCAAGCGGCCACCTGCACTGGTCAGATCGATCCCGATCCCGGCCATCAGTAGTCCAGACCACCAGCCTTCCTGGTCGAATGCAAACCGAACCTGTCATATTTCGGGCCACCGTGAGCAGGATCTCGTGGGTAAAGTTTCCGCGTACCCGACCCCGCTCGCGCCGGTTTTACCGCGCTGACCAGCGGAAACGGCGTCTCGCTGATGACCGCGAATCCCGGTCCAGACCTTCCCACCCACCGATACGGGGAAACCCGCCTACCAGGCTCCGCCGAACGCGGCCTCGGTGTTGGCGTCGACCGCCGCGCACAGCTCGCCCAGGTCGTCGCCGCGCACCTCGGCCATCAGCGCGCATGGTGAGCGGCACCAGGTAGGACGCGTTGGTGCGGCCGCGGTACGGGTGCGGGGTCAGGTACGGCGCGTCGGTCTCGACCAGCACCCGGTCGCGGGGCGTGACGGCGAGCGCGTCGCGCAGCGGCTGGGCGTTCTTGAACGTGACGGTGCCGGCGAAGGAGAGGTACGCGCCACGGTCGAGACATGCGCGTGCGAACGACGCGTCGCCGGAGAAGCAGTGCATCACCCAGCGCTCGGGGGCGCCCTCCTCGTCGATCACGGCGAGCACGGCGTCGTGGGCGTCGCGGTCGTGGATCACCAGCGTCTTGTCCAGCCGCTTGGCGAGGTCGATGTGCCGGCGGAACGACTCGACCTGCACCGCACGCCCCTCCTCGCCGGTGCGGAAGTGGTCGAGCCCGGTCTCGCCGACGGCGCGGACCTTGTCGTGGGCGCCGGCGAGCGCCTCGATCTCGGCCATCGCGGCGTCCAGGTCCGGCAGCCGGGGCGCCTCGTTCGGGTGCAGCGCGACGCCGGCGACCAGCGCGTCGTACGTCGCCGCCGCCTCGACGGCCCAGCGCGCGCCGGGCAGGTCGCAGCCGATCTGCACGATCCGGGTCACCCCGACGGCCGCGGCCGCGGCGAGCGCCTCCTCGACCGGGAGCCCGTCGTCGTCGCGGACGATGTCCAGGTGGCAGTGGTTGTCGACCACCGGGTGCGGGAGCGGCTCCGGCGCCTCCGGCCGGCTCACCGGGTCGACCCGACCCGCTCGAGGATCGCCGCCGCGCAGGCGTCCGGCGCCTGGGTCGGGATCCAGTGGCTGACGCCCTCCAGGACGACCAGCTCGGTACGGCGCGTCCACCCAGCGCTGCGGTGCGCGTCGGCACCGCGGCGGAGCGAGCGCGACGTCGCGGTCGCTCCAGACGAGCGTGGTCGGCACGGTGCACCTTCTGGCCGGTCGCGCCGGGGTCGAGCGAACGGGATCGCGCGGTACCAGTCCAGCGCGTACGGCAGCGCGCCGTCCTCGACGATCTCGGAGCGGAAGCGGGCGACGTCGGCGCCGGTCATCCCGCCCCGGAGCAGGCTGCGCTCGAAGCGGCCGCCGGGCCGGCGGGCGCGTCAGCTCGGGCAGCCACGGGAGCTGGAACAGCCCCATGTACCAGGACTTCAGGCCCTGGCTCTGGAGCTCAGCACCGCCTCGCACGAACGCCGCCGGGTGCGGCGACGGAGACGGCGGTCAGGCTGCGCAGCAGGTCGGGGCGCAGCGCGGCCGTCGACCAGCGCGACGGCGGCACCCCAGTCGTGGCCGACCAGGTGCACCGGCTCGCCGACCCGGTCGACCAGCGCGACGACGTCGCCGACCAGCCGCCGGCATCCGGTAGTCGCGGCGCCGCGTCGGGCGCGCGCCGGGCGAGTAGCCGCGCTGGTCGGGCGCGAGGGTGCGCAGGCCGGCGGCGTGCAGCTGCGGGTACGACGTGGCGCCAGCGAGCTGCCGCGCTCGGGGAAGCCGTGCAGCAGCACGACCGGCGTGCCGTCGAGCGGCCCCTCGTCGCGGACGTCGAAGGTCAGCCCGTCGTTCTCGAACTCGGTGATCCGCTCGCTCATGTCAGGCTCTTTGCCCCGTGGACCAGGTTGTAGACGTCGCGCTTCGGCACGCCGGCCCGCCGGGCGACCTCGACGATCGCCTCCTTGCGCGGCACGCCCTCGCCCTCGAGCTCGGCGACCGCGGCGCGCAGGCTGTCGGGGTCGGAGCCGACCTCGGCGGTCGCGCACCGCGCCGGCCACGACGATGGTCACCTCGCCGCGGATGCCGTCGGCGGCCCAGGCCGCGAGCTCGGCGAGCGGCCCGCGCCGTACCTCCTCGTGGGTCTTGGTGAGCTCGCGGCAGACGGCCGCCGGACGGTCGGCGCCGAGGGCCTCGGCCATCGCGGCCAGTGCCGCCTCGGTGCGGTGCGGCGCCTCGAAGAACACCATCGTCCGCTCCTCGCGCGCGAGCGCCGGCCAGCCGCCGCGACCGCTCCCCCGCCTTGCGCGGCAGGAAGCCCTCGAAGCAGAAGCGGTCGACCGGCAGCCCGCTGACGGCGAGCGCGGTGAGCACCGCGGACGGGCCGGGGACGGCGGTGACGAGCACGTCGTGCTCGACCGCGGCGGCGACCAGCCGGTAGCCGGGGTCGGAGACGCTGGGCATCCCGGCGTCGGTCACCAGCAGCACCCGCTCGCCGGCCAGCAGCGCCTCGAGCAGGACCGGCGTGCGCGCCGACTCGTTGCCCTCGAAGTAGGACACGACCCGCCCGGTCACCGTGACGCCGAGGTCGGTGGTGAGCCGCTTGAGCCGGCGGGTGTCCTCGGCGGCGACGACGTCCGCGGTCGGCCAGCTCCTCGGCGAGCCGGGGCGGCGCGTCGGCGACCCGGCCGATCGGGGTCGCCGCGAGCACGAGCACGCCGGGTTCGCCCGGGTTCGATTGCAGAGCCACGGGTCCATCCTGGCAGCCCGTATTCTCAGCCCGTGACGACCGCCGCCCCGCCTGAGCCTCCGGAGGAGCGGGTCGGTCTCTCCACGAACGCGGCGGGCCACGTCGTACCGTCCGCCTGGGCGCGGGCCCGCGCGCGGGTGCGCCTGGAGGACCCGTTCGTCGGCTGGACGGCCAGCATCGCGGTCGCCCTGCTCGCGCTGTTCCTGCGGCTGTGGAACCTCGGCAAGCCGCGGGTCTTCGAGTTCGACGAGACCTACTACGCCAAGGACGCCTGGTCGCTGCTGCGCTACGGCTACGTCCGCGGCTACACCGAGAACGCGAACGACCAGATCCTCGCCGGGCAGACCACGGGTCACTGGAAGGACGACCCGTCGATGATCGTCCACCCCGAGGTCGGCAAGTGGCTGATCGCGCTCGGCGAGAAGGCGTTCGGGATGGACCCGTTCGGCTGGCGGATCTCCGCCGCCGTCGTCGGCGCGCTGATGGTGCTGGTGATGTGCCGGCTCGCGCGCCGGGTGACCGGGTCGACCGCGCTCGGCATCGTCGCCGGGCTGCTGCTGAGCTTCGACGGCCTGCAGTTCGTGCTCTCCCGGCTGGCGCTGCTCGACATCTTCCTCGCGTTCTTCCTGCTGCTGCGCCGTGCACTGCCTGGTCGCCGACCGCGACTGGTACCGAGCCCGGATGGCCCGGCTGGTGCCCGCACCGGTCGCGGACGCCGCCGACTGGGGGCCGGTGCGCGGGCTGCTGTTCCGGCCCTGGCTGCTGGCCGCGGGCGTCAGCTTCGGGCTCGCGATCGGCACCAAGTGGACGGCGGCGTACGCCCTGGCGGCGTTCGGCCTGCTGGTCTGGTTCTGGTCCGCCGGCGCGCGCCGCTCCTTCGGCGTCCGGTGGCCGGTGCTCCGCTCCGCGGTCGTCGACGGCATCCCGGCGTTCGCGCACCTCGTCCTGGTCGCGTTCGTCGTGTACGTCGCGCACCTGGACCGGCTGGCTGATCCACGCCGACCAGTACGAGGAGCACCTCTCCTCCACGCAGTACACGAAGTTCACCGGCTCGGGCCACTGCGACGGCGAGTCGTTCGTGTCCGAGAACCCGGACGACGACGCGCGCTGGCCGACCGCGACCGAGCCCGACGCCTCGGGGCCCGGCGAGGTGACGCAGTCGCTGCGGTCGCTCTGGTACTACCACCAGGACGTCTACGCGTTCCACAGCCACTTCCTCAACTGCAGCGAGCACACCTACGCGTCGAAGCCGTCGGGCTGGCTGCTGCTCAACCGGCCGGTCGGCGTCGCTGCCGACGTCGACATCCAGCCCGGCACCCAGGGCTGCGACGCCCGCGAGGGCAGCGACTGCCTGCGGCAGGTGCTGCTGCTCGGCAACCCGATGATCTGGTGGGCCGGCATCGGTGCGCTGGCGTTCGCGGTGGTGATGTGGGTCGGCGCCCGGGACTGGAGGTTCGGCCTCTGCGTGGTCGGCGCCGCCTCCACCTGGCTGCCGTGGCTGTTGTACGACGACCGGCCGATCTTCTCGTTCTACGCGGTGCTGACGCTGCCGTTCGTCGTCCTCGCGATCACGCTGACGATGGGCAAGCTGATCGGCTCCTCGACCGCGCCGTCGCCACGCCGGACGCTCGGCGTGATCCTCTCCGGCACGTTCTTCCTGCTGGCGCTGCTGAACTTCGCCTGGTTCTGGCCGATCTACACCAACCAGCTGCTCACCCACGCCGAGTGGCTCGACCGGATCTGGTTCTCCCGCTGGATCTAGGAGCACCGTGACAGCATGACGCCGTGACTTCGTGGCGACCGGACTGGAGCGCGTTTCCGCGTCCCCTGCTGGACTTCTGGACCGAGCGGCACCTGTGCACGCTGACGACGCTGCGCGCGGACGGGACGCCCCACGTCGTACCGGTCGGCGTGACGGTCGACCTCGAGGCGCGCTGCGCGTGGGTGATCACGTTCCGGACCTCGCAGAAGGTCGCGAACCTGATCCACAACGACCGGGTGGCGGCCTGCCAGGTCGACGGCGGCCGCTGGTCGACGATCGAGGGCCGCGCCCAGGTGCACAGCGACGACGAGTCGGTACGACGGGCGATGGATCAGTACGCGCTCCGGTACCGCCAGCCCCAGCCGAACCCGCTGCGGGTCGCGGTCCGCATCGAGGTCGAGAGGTTCCTCGGCAACGTGTGACCACCCTCGCAGCGAACTCTCAGTGTCGGATGCCACCCTTGTCCCATGCACGCAGACAGCCCCGAGCTCAGTGACCTCGACCGGGAGATCCTCGAGTTCGAGCAGGACTGGGTGACCCACGCCGGCGCCAAGGAGGTCGCGGTCCAGGAGCGGTTCTCGCTGACCCCGACCGGCTACCACCAGCTGCTCAACCGGCTGATCGACAACCCCGCCGCCGAGGCGCACGCCCCGCGGCTGGTCCGCCGGCTGCGCCGCCGCCGCGCCATCCGCCAGGAGCAGCGCGCCGCCCGTCGCAGCGTCTCCGGATAAGGGTTCCCGGGACCTCCACCGGTAGGTTCTCCGGGTGTCCGACACCCGCCCCCGCCGTACGTTCGCGGTGATCAGCCACCCGGACGCCGGCAAGTCCACGCTCACCGAGGCCCTCGCGCTGCACGCGCGGGTGATCACCGAGGCCGGTGCCGTGCACGGCAAGGGCGGGCGCCGCGCGACCGTGTCCGACTGGATGGACATGGAGAAGGCGCGCGGGATCTCGATCACCTCGGCCGCGCTGCAGTTCGTCTACCGCGACCACGTCGTCAACCTGGTCGACACCCCCGGCCACAGCGACTTCTCCGAGGACACCTACCGGGTGCTCTCGGCCGTCGACTCCGCCGTGATGCTGGTCGACGCCGGCAAGGGGCTCGAGCCGCAGACGCTCAAGCTCTTCAAGGTCTGCGCGCTGCGCGGCATCCCGGTGATCACGGTCATCAACAAGTGGGACCGGCCCGGCCTGTCGGCGCTGGAGCTGATGGACCTGATCGAGAAGCAGATCAAGCTGCGCCCGACGCCGCTGACCTGGCCGGTCGGCGAGGCCGGCGACTTCCGGGGCGTGCTGGACCGTCGTACGGGCGAGTTCGTGAAGTACACCCGGACCGCCGGCGGCGCCACCCGCGCCCCGGAGCGCCGGATGCCGGCCGCCGAGGTCGACGCGGACGACGCGGCGGTCTGGGACGGACGCGGTCGAGGAGCACGAGCTGCTGTCGGCCGACGACGCCGACCACGACCAGGAGCGCTTCCTGGCCGGCGAGACGACGCCGGTCATGTTCGCCTCCGCCCTGCAGAACTTCGGCGTCGCGCAGCTGCTCGACCTGCTGCTCGACCTGGCCCCGGCGCCGGACGCGACCCCGGGCGTCGACGGGTCGGTGCGCGAGGTCGACGACGAGTTCAGCGCCTTCGTCTTCAAGGTCCAGTCCGGCATGAACGCCTCCCACCGCGACCGGCTCGCCTACGCACGCGTCGTGTCGGGCGACCTTCGAGCGCGGCATGATCGTGACGCACGCCGCGACCGGCCGGCCGTTCGCGACGAAGTACGCCCAGGCCGTCTTCGGCCGGGAGCTGTCCTCGATCGAGCAGGCCTTCCCCGGCGACATCATCGGTCTGGTCAACGCGCAGGCGCTGCGCGTGGGCGACACGATGTACGTCGGCGACGCCGATCGAGTTCCCGCCGGTCCCGAGCTTCGCGCCCGAGCACTTCATGACCGCGACGGCCGCGGACATCGGGCGCTACAAGCAGTTCCGCAAGGGCATCGACCAGATCGACCAGGAGGGCGTCGTCCAGGTGCTGCGCTCCGACCTGCGCGGCGACCAGAGCCCGGTGCTCGCGGCGGTCGGGCCGATGCAGTTCGAGGTCGTGCAGGAGCGGATGACCAACGAGTTCAACTCGCCGATCCGGCTCTCCCGGCTCGACTACCAGGTGGCCCGGCGTACCGACGCCGCCGGCGCCGTCGCGCTGTCCGGCAGTGCGCGGCGTCGAGGTGCTGCAGCGCTCCGACGGCACCCACCTCGCGCTGTTCGTCGACCAGTGGCGCGCCAACGTCACGGCGCGCGACAACCCGGAGATCATGCTCGAAGCGCTGCCCGCGGGCGGCGGCTGAGCCTGTCCGAGCGTCGCGAACCCACGTTCAGCGACTCCGACTTCTGACCACGATCCCCGTCGGCCTGCTCGTGGGAGGCTGAACAGCATGACCGTCGACGATGAACTCGAAGCGGCACGCGCCGCGCTGGTGATGATCAACCCGGCGCCGTACAACGCCGAGGCGCCGCGAGCCGCTCTCGTCGGTGAGGTCACTCCCACCGAGCTCCACTACGTGCGCAGCAACTTCGCGGTGCCCGACCACGACGGCACCCTGGAGATCGGTGGCGCCGTCGGCACTCCGACGACCCTGACCGTCGACGACCTGCGAGCGATGCCGGCACACGACCACACGGTCACCCTCGAGTGCGCCGGCAACGGGCGCCTGGACATGAGACCGCTGCCGACCGGGGAACCTTGGGGAGGCTTCGCCGTCTCCACGGCCCGATGGACCGGTGCCCTGCTGCACGAGGTCCTGGCGAAGGTCGAGCCGGGGGCGCAGGGAGTCGAGCTCCTCGCCCAAGGGGCCGACCACGGCCCGTACCACCTCGAGGCCATCCTCCCCGAGACCAACCAGGACGACCTCGCGTTCACCCGCACCCTGCCGATCGACGTTGCCACCGACCCGGCGTCGGGCATCCTCATCGCCTACGAGATGAACGGCCGGCCCCTCGGACGCGACCACGGCGCGCCGTTCCGGCTGATCGTCCCGCACTGGTACGCCGTCGCGTCCGTGAAGTGGCTGAAGCGGCTCGACGTCCTCACCGAGCCCTACACCGGTGAGTTCCAGACCGGTCACTACATCTACCAATGGCCCGATCGACCCCACGAGCCCGTCACGTTGATGCGAGTCCGCGCCCGGATCACCGACCCGGCACCCGGCTCGGCCATCGACCAGGTGACCTACACGGTCCGCGGGAAGGCGTGGTCCGGCGCCGGTCCCGTCACCCGCGTGGACGTCAGCCTCACCGGGGAAGGTGACTGGCAGCCCGCGCAGCTCGAACCGGCCCGAGACGACTACCACTGGCAGGACTGGAGCTTCACCTGGGACTCGATCGACGTCGGCCGGCACACCCTGCGCGCCAGGGCGACCGACGCCGCGGGCAACGTGCAACCGGACGTACCCCCGTGGAACCGCCTGGGCTACGGAAACAACGCCATCGAAGTCATCTACGTCGACCGCCGCTGACCAGGGAACCTCTCGAGGTCACTGCGCCTCCGGAATCTCGGCGCACGTATCCGGAACCACGGCCGCGAGGCAGACGTCGCATCCTCGTGGTTACGGCGTCGCTGGTCGGTCTCGCCCTCGGGGCAGTGGTTCTTGCTGGATGCGGAACCGAGGATGCTGCTGGCCCGACCACGTCGGGGGTCACCGGTCTGGTTCACCTCGGCCCCCAATGTCCGGTCGAGCGCGACGACGAGCCGTGCGAGGACGATCCGGCCGCGAACGTCACCGTCACGGTTTCCATGCAGATCCCCGGCGATGCCTACGCGTCGGGAGAGCTGGTTGCCCGCGGGACGACCGGGCCGGATGGTGGGTTCAGGATCGCGGTCGCCCCCGGTGACTACGTCGTGACCGCTGAGGCCGGCATGTCATGCGAGCTGATGGACGCGCACGTGACAGACGAGAGCTACGCCGACGTCGACATCGCCTGCGACACCGGCATTCGCTAACCGGCGCCGGCGGTGCTGCTGCCCAGAATGGTGCGCAGCCGGTGGGTGACGCTCGTCGCGGCGGCGATGTCGTCCTCGTTGATGGCGTCCAGCAGGCTTTCCAGCTGGGTGTCGAGCCGGGTTCTGGTGGGTTCGTCGATGCCATCGCGGACGCGGTCGCGCACGTAGTCGATCGCGAAGAAGTCGCCGCGGACCGCGTTGGTGTCGTGGTACTTGGCGTCGAGCAGGACCTGGGCCAGCCAGAGGTCCAGGCGCTCCACGTCGATGGCGTCCGGGGACTGATAGCGCAGGCGCAGGTCGAGGGTGCTGCGTGCCACCTCGATCGCGTCCTGTGCAGATCCGCGAGCATCCCGGGCTTCGACCGCGCGTCCAAGTCCGGTGACGGAGTCGTGCAGCACCGTCCGCACCAGGCGGGGTACGTCGATCGGGTCGATCGCCTGCCAGGAGGCCGTGGCCGCGGCCACGGCCTTCGCGGCCGCGCGCCAGTCGCCGCGCAGGACGCGTCATACGCGGCGGTGGCGTGCCGGCCGAGCTCGGCGATCGGCGCCGGCACAGGGCCGGAGTCGCGGTCGGTCGGCACGGCCAGCGCCAGGGCCTCGACGTCGCCGCCGCCGGAGGTGTAGAACTCGCCGTAGCCGGGTGCGAACGTCTTGTCCTCCTGCGCGCCGTCCATGTGCAGCTCCGAGATGAGCAGCGCACCCTGCCCCTCTGCGAGCGGTCCCTGGAAGGGCTCGTCCGTGCTCGTGACGGTGACCTCCTCGAAGACCAGGCCCGGGATGTTCTCGGGTCGGTAGACATCGCCCGGTTCCGGGGCTGCGGGCATGATCATTGCCGCCGGGCCGTCGACGCCGGCGATCCACGTCCCGCCGGTGTCGGAGATGAACCCGTCGGTGAAGTTGTAGACGTCCTCGCCGAAGTACCAGACCGCACCGGTGTCGTCCTGCGCGTACAGGTCGTAGGCGACCTCGTGGATCCGTCCGTCGAGGAAGGCGACGTACTGGGAGACGAGCACCTCGACCTGCCGGCCGTCCCAGGGCAGCACCCGGGTGTGGTCGAGCAGGGTCACCTCGGTGCGGAAGTCCTGGCCGTCCACGGTGCCCAGGAGAAGCACCGACTCCTGCGAGGAGACCGGGAACAGCGGGTTGGTGACCTCGGTCGGGTGCGTGAACGTCGGGACGTCGAGGTCCACCCGGTCCGTCTCGAGAGCGACGTCCAGGCCACCGACATCGGGCTGCGGGAGACGCTGACCCGTGTCCGGGCTGGCGGTCGGGTCGTTCGTCGTCGGCGCCGATCCCGCCGAGCAGGCTGCCAGGCCGGACACCGACAGGGTGCACACCAGTCCCAGGGACAGGACTCGGACCGCCGTGTTCCGGGACTTCCACATCGTGTTCATCGGACGCTCCGTCTCTTCTGCTCTGAGCACCTGGAGGGCAGGGCCCCCGGATGAAGTCAGCGTGCGCGCCCACACCTGAAGTCAGCCTGAACGTGCGTCAGGTTCGCTGGACACGATCACGACTTGGTCAGAGGATCGGATCATGGAGGCGCCTACCGTCGCGGTGCTGGGCGCCGGTGCGCTCGGCGCGGCCATGGCTGCTCGACTGGGCGACACCGGCCACCAGGTGAACCTGTGGAACCGGACGCCTGATCGCGCTCGTGCGATCGCCACTGCATCCACCGGAGTCACGGCGGTTGCCGATCTCACCGACGCGGTCAGGGACGCTTCGGTGGTGCTCACGGTCATGCGAGACGGCGATGCGGTCGAAGAGGTCATGAACACGGCGATCGATGGCTTCGATGCCCGAGCGGTGTGGGTCCAGGCGAGCACGATCGGTCCGGACCGTGCCCGCATGCTCGGCGAGCTGGCCCGCACGCACGCCGTTGCCTATCTGGATGCCCCGGTGTCCGGCAGCACCGGACCTGCACGCAACGGCACGCTGGTCTGGTTGACCTCCGGCAGCCGGGAGGCATTCGAGCTGGCCGAACCGACGTTGCGACAGCTCGGCTCGGCCGTTGAGTACCTCGGCAGCGGTGTCGAGGGCAGCGCGGTCAAGATCGCGGTCAACGCCTGGATGACCTCGGCGACGGTCGCGATGAGCGACGTCCTTTCGCTGTGCGACGCCCTCGGCGTCGACCACGAGCTCTTCGCCAGGGTCCTCGCGGACGGGCCACTTGCCATGCCGTACGCGCAACAGAAGGCGACCGCGATGGACGAGCATGCCTACACCGCCGGGTTCGCGGTCGAGCTCGCCCGCAAGGACCTCGCGCTCGCCGAGAAGTTGCTACCCCCCTCCCCGCTGCTGCTCGCCGTACGCCGGCGACTGGACCAGGCCGTCGCCGCCGGGCACGGCCACGACGACCTCGCGGCCGTCGACTACCAGCGAGGCAAGCCCGAATAGCCACCTGATGCCGGACACCGCCGCATCGGCCTGGGCACCGCTCCGAATCACGATCTTCCGCACGTTGTGGATCGCGGTGCTCGTCAGCAACGTCGGCACCTGGATGCAGACCGTCGGCGCCCAGTGGCTGATGCTTCGCAGCACCCATGCGGAGATCCTCGTGCCACTCGTGCAGACCGCGACCGCACTACCGGCGGTGCTGTTCGCGCCCCTGGCCGGAGTCCTTGCCGACGTCCTCGATCGGCGCCGGTTGCTCCTGTCGACGCTGCTGGGGATGACCGCCACCGGCGTGGCGCTCACGGTGTTGACCGCTGCGGACCGGATGCCGCCTTCGCTGCTCCTCACCTTCACCTTCGCGCTCGGCGCGGGCGCAATCCTGATCGCGCCGGCCTACCAGTCGTTGGTGCCCGACCTGGTGCCGCGAGACCAGCTGCGCCCGGCGGCGGCGCTCAGCTCGATCAACATCAACCTGGCCAGGGCGGTCGGCCCGGCGCTCGCGGGAGTTGTGATCGCACGCACCGGAGTGACGACCGTGTTCGCGCTGAACACGGCGACCTTTCTCGTGTACGCGATCGTGGTCGCTTCTCATCCTCGCCTGGGTGGGACAGCCGCGTCCCCCGAGGGTCTCCTGGCCGGACTGCGCGCAGGAGGCAGATACGTCCGCCACGCGCCGGTCGTGCGTCGAATCCTGCTGCGCGCGTGGCTGTTCCTCGTGCCTGGCAGCGCGCTGTGGGCACTCCTCCCGCTGGCTGCGGCCCAACGGCTGGGCCTCGGCCCGGGCGGGTACGGCGTACATGCTCGGCGCGCTCGGCGTCGGCGCCATCGGCGGCGGGCTCGCACTCCCTCGCGTGCGGGCGCGACTGTCCAACAACGCGATGATGGCGGTGGCCAGCCTGGTCTACGCGGCTGCGCTGGTCGTGGTGGGCCTCTCCCGCGACCTCCCGCTCTCCCTCTTCGTGCTGCTGCTGGCAGGCGCTGCCTGGATCACGTTCCTGTCGAACGTGAACGCGTCCATGCAGCTGTTCCTGCCGGAGTGGGTGCGCGGGCGTGGTCTGTCTGTGTACCAGATGGTCTTGTTCGGCGGGCAGGCGGCGGGCGCATTCGTCTGGGGAGTCGTCGCCGAAAGCGCTGGCCTGGTCTCCAGCCTCCTCGCCGCCGCGCTCGTCATGGCTGCCGGTGCCGCGACGGTCGTCGTCTGGCCGTTCCATGACATCGACGACCTGGACCGGAGCCTGGTGCGCTGGCCGGAGCCGGAGCTCGCTCTTCGAGCCAGAGCCGCGTGCAGGCCCCGTCCTGGTCGAGATCAGGTACACCGTCGCCGCTGACAAGGAGCGGGAGTTCCTGCAGGCGATGTCCCAGCTCAAGGAATCGAGGCTGCGGACCGGTGGCACCGCGTGGGGGCTGTACCGGCCCGCGCAAGGTTCAGGGCAGTTCGTGGAGGTCTTCCGCGTGCCCACCTGGGACGAGCACGTCCGGCAGCATCGGGAGCGGCAGACCGGGACCGATGTCGACTTTCACGACGCGGCGTTCGCGCTGTCCGATCCGCCGCCGACGACGAGGCACTACCTCGCCGTCGATGTCCGTTCAACAAGCGGTCGCGCCGCCAGGCCCCGATGACCTATCAGGACTGCCCGGCGCGGACGCCGTCCTCGACCCGCTGGCCCAGGTCCTTGTCGACGTTGCGCCAGTACTCGAAGGCGCGCTCCAGGACCGGCTCGGTGACGCCGTCGAGCAGGTGGCCGACGATGTTGCTGACCAGCCGGTCGCGCTGGGCGTCGTCCATCACGTCGCGGACCAGCGTGCCGGCCTGGCCCCAGTCGTCGTCCTCGGCGTGCAGGGTCTGGGCGGCCCGGACCGTCTCACCGTCGGTGTGCCAGCCCGCCGGCTCGCCGTAGCGGTCGGTGTCGGCCCGAGGCCCGCCCTTGGAGTTCGGCGCGTACACCGGGTCGGAGACCTTCTGGTAGCGCATCGCGCCGTCCTTGCTGTAGCTGTGCACGGGCGAGTGAGGCGCGTTGACGGGCAGCTGGTTGTAGTTCACGCCGATCCGGGCCCGGTGCGCGTCGGGGTAGGAGAACATCCGGCCCAGCAGCATCTTGTCCGGGCTCGGGCCGATGCCCGGCACCAGGTTGCTCGGCTCGACCGCGAGCTGCTCGATCTCCGAGTGGTAGTCGGTCGGGTTGCGGTCCAGGGTCATCCGGCCGACCTCGATGAGCGGGTAGTCCGCGTGCGGCCACACCTTGGTGATGTCGAACGGGTTGAACCGGTAGGTCTGGGCGTCCTCGAACGCCATGACCTGCACCTTGAGGGTCCAGCTCGGGTGCTCGCCCCGGCCGATCGCCTCGAACAGGTCGCGGGTGTGGTAGTCCCCGTCCGAGGAGGCCAGCGCGTCGGCCTCGTCCTGGGTGAGGCACTCGACCCCCTGGTCGCTGATGAAGTGGTACTGCACCCAGAACTTCTCGCCCTGCGCGTTGACCCACATGTAGGTGTGCGAGCTGTACCCGTTCATGTGCCGCCAGGTCCGCGGGATGCCACGGTCACCCATCAGGTAGGTCACCTGATGCGCGGATTCCGGGGACAGGGTCCAGAAGTCCCACTGCATGTCGTGGTCGCGCAGGTTGTTGTCGGCGCGGCGCTTCTGCGACCGGATGAAGTGCTGGAACTTGAGCGGGTCGCGGATGAAGAACACCGGGGTGTTGTTGCCGACCATGTCGTAGTTGCCCTCGGTGGTGTAGAACTTCACCGCGAAGCCGCGCGGGTCGCGCCAGGTGTCGGGGCTGCCCCGCTCCCCGGCCACGGTGGAGAACCTGGCCACCAGGTCTGTCGTCGTGGCCGGCTGGAACACAGCGGCCTTGGTGTACGCACTGACGTCGCCGGTGACCTCGAACCGGCCGAAGGCGCCGCCGCCCTTGGCGTGCGGCTGGCGCTCGGGCACCCGCTCACGGTTCCACTGCGCCATCTGCTCGATGACGTAGTGATCGTGCAGCAGGATCGGGCCATCCGGCCCGACCGTCAGCGAGTGCTCATCGCTCTCGACCGGGATACCGGCATCCGTCGTCGTCGGGACGGGCTCTGTGCTGCTCATACTCGTGCCTCCTTGGTGGACGGGCCAGTCGACCCGGGTTCAGCTACTCGGGCCAGGCGGAGTTCTCGATGGTGTCGACGAAGTCGGTGCGCTGGAACCCGGGGACGAAGTGCTCCAGGACGTCGGCGTTCATGGTGCCGAACGTCGTCTCCGGCTTGCCGGCCATGCCGTCGGTGAATGCCTGCAGGATCTGGCGCTTGAAGTCCGGGCGCGGATGCAGAGCGGTGATCTCCGCTCGGGCGTCGTCGTCGATGTCGTGGTAGCCGATGCCGAGCACGTCGTACTCCACCCCGGCCGTCACCAGCGCGACCTCCGGTTCCATCAACCCCGGAACCTCCGGCGTGGTGTGCAGCGCGATCGCGGTCCACACCCGACGGACGCTGTCCTCCGGGAGTCCTCGTGCATGGAGGAACCGTCGCGCCTCGTCGGCGCTGTCGACCTCGAAGCGTCTGCCGCTGCCGTGGAACCGCTCGGTCAGTCCCATGTCGTGGAACATGGCGCCCACGTACAGGAGCTCCGGGTCGAAGCTGAGTCCGCGGTTGAAGCCCTGCAGACTGCCGAAGAAGAACACCCGCCGCGAGTGATGGTAGATGAGTTCGCTCGTGGTGTCCCGCACGAATTCGGTCGCCTCGGCTGCCAGCTTGGTGTCGGGCACACACACCCCCGCAACGGGTCGTGCCTTGCTTCTGCTCGACTCGTTCCTGCGGGCATTCGGGACTGTGGGCTCGGTATCAGTCATCGATCCGCCTGACGGGTGATCGCTCCCGGTCACAGGGGCAGCGAGCGATCCATCTGCGACGATCCACTCTAACCCCGTTCGGGTCTCCCGGTCGGCTCGGCCCGGACTGCGGCCGGATCATCGGTCGTCGGGGTTGAGCGCGAGGAAGGTGAGGCCCGCCGCGATCCCCGCGACGACCTGAACCACGAGGTAGACCCAGAGCGTGGACCAGGCGAACAGGCCGCCCGCGGCGGCGCCGAGCGACACGGCCGGGTTGAACGCGCCGCCGGAGATCCCGCCAGCGGCGAACGCGCCCGCCAGCACGGTGAAACCGATCGCCAGGCCGAAGAAGGAATTCTCGCGCTGGTCCTTGCTGGTGGCGACGTTGAGCACCACGTAGCACAGGGCGAAGGTGAACAGGAACTCCACCACGGCGACGGCCCCCAGAGCGCGACCAGACGGGTGCAGGGTCGTCACCGACCTCGGGTTGACCACCGCGACGGCGACGACCCCGGCGACCAGGCCGGCGACGAGCTGCACGACCCAGTACGCGGCGGCATCGGCCAGCCCGATCCGGCGACGCCACAGCGCCGCCATGGTCACAGCCGGGTTGTAGTGGCCGCCGGAGATGTGCCCACCGGCGTAGACCATCACCATCAGGGCCGCACCGGCGGCAAACGGGGTGAACGTGCTGCGGCTGAGCGAGCTGGCCGCCACCGTGAACACCAGGAAGAACGTCCCGATCAGTTCCACGGCGTACTTCCGGGTCCCTTCCCCCCGGTGGTGCTCTACTCCACCCTTGTCGGTTCTGGTTCCTTCGTGACCACTTCTCGTGCGACGACGTCCGTCATCAACTTCCTCCTTGCCCTCGAAGACGGAGGCGGCCTGACCAAGCCGGACTCGCCATAGCGGCCAACCCGGCGCAGACCGACCCTATCGCTGGCCCACCTTCTTGACGCACTCAACGATCCGGGCACGTGGCTCCGACGTCATCGCAGCCAGCCGCCATCGATCCACCCCGGCCAGCCGGTACCCGCGCTGGCCGGTGGCGGGGTTGGCAGCAGTCCGCAGGCCAGCGACCGTGATGGGCTAGAACAGAGACATGGGAAGTGCAAAGGAGCGAACGTGAACGAGAACACTGGAGACACCAGGGCACGAGTCGTCGTCACCGGTGGGTCGGGAAAGCTCGGGCGGGCCTGCGTTGCCGACCTGGTCGCCCACGACTGGGACGTTGTCGTCTTCGATCGGATCCGCCCGTCCGGTCTGGCCGACGACGTCACCGCCGCGATCACCTACCTTCCGATCGACCTCACTGACTACGGGCAGGTTCTCGACGCGATGCTCGGAGTCGAGGAGCGCTACGACCGGGTCGACGCGCTCGTCCACCTCGCGGCGATCCCCGCTCCGGGCCTCGCAGCAGACCACGAGACGTTCGCAAACAACATGAACAGCTCGTTCAACGTGGTGTCAGCGGCACGCCGCGCCGGCATCGCGAACATCGTCTGGGCGTCCAGCGAGACCGTCCTCGGCCTCCCGTTCGACACGCCGCCGCCCTACCTGCCAGTCGACGAGGAGTACGACCCACGACCCGAGTCCACCTACTCGCTGACCAAGACACTCGAGGAGACGATGGCCCGGCAGCTGTGCCGCTGGGACCCTGAGCTGAAGATGATCGGGCTCCGGTTCTCGAACGTCATGGAACCCCCGGACTACGAGCAGTTCCCATCGTTCGACGCCGACCCGAGGGCTCGCAAGTGGAACCTGTGGGGCTACATCGACGCCCGAGACGGCGCCCAGGCCGTCCGCAAGGCCCTGGAGTACGACGCAACAGGCGCGGACGTGTTCATCATCGCCAACGCGGACACGGTGATGTCCCGCTCGAACGCCTCGCTGGTCGCCGAGGTCTTCCCAGGCGTCGAGGTACGCCGTGACCTGGGCGATCGCGACACGCTGTTGTCGATCGACAAAGCCCGACACCTCCTGGGCTACGAGCCTCAGCACAGCTGGCGGCAGGAACTCGCGGCACCTGGCGGGTGAGCGCGACCAAGGGCCGGCGGAGGGTCGCTCCGCCGGCCCTGGATCTGTCACCCGCAGTGAGGAGGCCCGCCCGGGGCGGAGCCTTCGTTGTAGGACGACAGCACCGCAACGAGCTGGCTCGCGGTGTAGGTGACCCCGTTGTAGACCACGGTGTCCTGCGAACGTGCCGCTCCGGTCAGCGGCCCGCCGTTCTGGTCGATCAGCAGTGCCGCTGCGGCGATCACCGTCTGCACGGCCGTCGGCGTCGAGGCGCCACTGAGCTGGTTGAGCAGCGCTGCGATCAGCTGCTGGCTCACCTGGTTCAGGAAGTTCCTCGAGTTCCGGTCGAACAGCTGGTCGATCTGTCCCGCGGTCAGTTCTTCTCCACCCACCAGCAGCTTGCCGCCGGACGCCTTCAGCAGCGCGGCCACGACGCTCGGGTGGTTCTTGTAGAAGCCCTTGGTCACGGTGCAACCGGTCGCACACCGGCAGCTCGATCGCGGCAGGCCGAGCTTCCGGCCTGCCGGACCCCTGCCCGGCGACGAAGTCGAACATCCTGCTCGACGCGCGGCCCGCCGCCGATTGCAGACCTCAGCTCCGTTCGCGGGCGACCTCGGTGACCAGGCCGTCCAGGGTCACGGTGACCGGCGGTCCAGGGTCAGCGAGTCGCTCAGACACGAGCGCGGAGGCGGGAGCCACGTCGGGACGACCGCGTAGACCCGCCGCACCGCTTCGGCGCGCACCGTGATCAGGCCCTGTTGCGGCTTCGGCTTGTTGGTGAAGGTGGCGATCGTCTGCGTCGCCAGGTCGCCCGCCACGATCGTGACCGTGACAGACCGAGCCGTGAGGTCGGGGCTGCCGACGATGCGTCCCGCCGGTGTGACCTCGATGGCCGTGAGCTCGGCATCGCTGCGGACGCTCTCGGTGATGGTGGCGGTGCCGGCCGGCAGGGACAACGGCGCACTACAGCCGCCGACCGGTGCGGCGACCGTGTGGGTGGTGCCCCCGGCCGCGACGCTGAAGGTGAATGTTCCGGCCACGGTGGTGCCCGCGGCCGCCTTCTTGCAGACCTCGAGGTATCCCTTCTCGACGACCTTGTTGGAGAACGTGACGATCGTCTGGTTGGAGACGTCACCGGCGGTCACCGACAGAGTCGCCGTACGGGCTGCGAGATCGGACGACACCAACGTGCCCGTGGGTAGCGAGCTGACGCCGGCGACCTGGAAGCCCTCGCGGGGCGACTCGGTCACGGTGACCTGGCCGGCGGTGACGGTGATCGGTTGGCTGCACTGTCCGACAGGGACGGTGAAGGTCTGGCCGGCGAGGCCGGAGACCGTGAACTCGAAGCTGCCGCTGACGCCGGGTCCGGCGCTCGTCTTGCAGATCTCGATGGTGCCGGTGGTCCCGGTTGCGACGGCCGGCGAACCTACCGCGCCGACGAGTCCCAGTCCGAGCACCAGCGTCATGACGGCCGTGATCCAGGCCGGCTTTCTCGTGGTGAACACCTGCGCGCTCCCTCCGCTGCAGGGATATCGCGGTCGTTCGCGCCACAGGGCGCGACGGCCGCAAGGGGGCCGCGCTGACGAGGGCGGAATCAACCCGCGGCGGGCCCTGGGGACGGACTCCCCCAACTCGCCCGTGCGCTCGAGATCGAACGCGTCTGCGCCCCCGCAGGATTCGCCTTGCTACGTCGCCGAGACCTCTGATTCCGACGTCAACATGCCCCGGCCGGGCGAGACGCTTGTGGCGACCAGAGGACCCGACAGGTCGCACTCACCATGACACGCGGAACGCCGCCACGCTTCACCCGAAAGTGCATACCGGAGCCGTCCCGGCGTACCCGATTTTGGGAATGGCCGCGATGGCGCTGCGGGCATAGGCAGAGGGGGACATTCCACGAGTCTCGGGAGGGACCCCATGACGAGCAGGCGGACGATCATGATCACGGCCGGAGCAGCGCTCGCGCTCGCGGTCTCGGGAACGGGACCGGCGACCGCCGGCCATGGCCACGGCGGGTGGGACGACGACTACACGGGAACCCTGCACACCGTCCTCGACGGGCTCAGCGGCCCGCGCGGCGTCGACGCGCTCGGGGACGGCAAGACGCTGATCACCGAGGCCGACGGCACCTTCAGTCTCGTTATCGAGGGGAAGCACCACTGGCGCACCGACACCCGCCACGGATCATCCGGGGCGACCAGGACGATCGAGCTCGGCCAGATCGAGACCGGGTTCGCACCGGCGATCGCCGCCGGCAAGGACGGCACCGTCTGGCTGCTGACGGGCGCCGGCGAGCCGACCGACCCGACCGCGGCACGCCTGTTCAAGTGGAGGTGGGGCTGGGACGAGCCGGTCGAGGTCGCCAACATCGCTGAGTACCAGGCCGAGGACCCGGACCCCTACGACCTCGAGGGCGCCCCCGAGGAGAGCAACCCGTTCGGGCTCGCGGCGCTCTGGGACGGAAGCGTCCTGGTGGCGGACGCCGCCGGCAACGACCTCCTACACGTGTCGAAGTACGGCGACATCGAGACGGTCGCGCGGCTGCTGCCCCGTGACGTCGTCACGCCGGACTACCTCCCCGACCCCGGCACGACGGTCGCCGCCGAGGCGGTCGCTACGTCGGTGACCGTGGGCAAGGACGGCTACTGGTACGTCGGCGAGCTCCGCGGCTACCCGGCCACGCCCGGTACGTCGGAGATCTGGCGGATCAAGCCGGGCACGACGGACGCCACCTGCGACCCGGAGAAGCCCTGGGGTGCCTGCAAGCGGTACGCCGACGGGCTGACGTCGATCATCGATCTCGGAGCGGGCTACCGCGGCATCTACGCACTGGAGCTGTCGAAGCTGAGCTGGCTCGCGGTCGAGAGCCCGGAGCCCGTCCCGGGTGCTGAGGTCGGCGGGCTGTTCGTGGTCAGCAAGAGCCACCACGGCCGTCACCACAGCAAGCAGGCCACCATCACCGAGCTGGTGCCCGACCAGCTGATCCTGCCCGGCGGCGTCGACGTCGCGGACAACCCGTACGTCGTCGGCCCGATCTTCCCCGACCCGGAGGGCCTCGGCGGATCACTTCAGAAGATCGACTGAGCCAGGAACGGCGAAGCCCCGGCGTGACTGCCGGGGCTTCGTTGTCCGGTGGAGCTGATACTCCTGCTGTCCCCCAATGAAGATGTCATGCCAGCATGATCGCGGCGCCACGCCGGCTCCGTCACCGTTGGACGATGACCGAGGACGTCGTGGAGAGCCCGCCGGCGGAGGAGCAGAAGCCGTACGAGCCGCACCCGCATCGTTGGCATATCCTCCTCGTCTCACTGGTCATCGGGTTCATGACCTGGCTCGACGTGACGATCGTCAACGTCGCGATCCCGTCGATGGAGCACGGCCTCGACACGAGGGCGGCCACCGTGCAATGGGTCGTCTCCGGCTACGCACTCGCGCTGGGCCTGACCCTCGTCGCGGGCGGCCGTCTCGGCGACGCCTACGGGCGGCGCCGGATGATGCTGATCGGGCTGTGCGGGTTCGTGCTCTCCAGCGCCGCGGTCGGCTTCGCCCCGAACGTCGCCCTGGTGATCGTGGCGCGGCTCGCACAGGGAGCCTCGGCGGGCCTGCTGACCCCACAGAGCTCGGGGCTGATCCAGCAGCTCTTCCGCGGCCAGGAGCGGGCGCGGGCGTTCGGGATGTACGCGTTCACGGTGTCGGTGTCCGCCGCGTCCGGGCCGGTGCTCGGCGGGCTGATCCTCGCGGTGGGCGGCGAGGACCGGGGCTGGCGCTGGCTGTTCTGGGTCAACGTCCCGATCGGCGTGGCCGCGGTGGCGGCCGTCCTCGCGCTGGTACCAGGTCGAGACCCGACCACGATCGGCGAGACCAGGGCGCGGATCGACGTACGGGGTGCTCTGCTGCTGGGTGGGACGGTCATCTTCCTGCTCTACCCGGTGGTGAGCATCGAGCGGGGTGCCCGGTGGCCGCTGGCGCTGCTGCCCCTGGTGCCGCTGTGCGGCTGGGCGTTCCTGCGTTGGGAGCGCCAGGTCGCGGCGCGAGACCTGTCTCCGCTGCTGGACATCGCGCTGCTGCGTCGGCTGCCGAGCTACGGCAACGGACTGGCCGTCGGCGCGCTCTACTACACCGGATACACCGGCCTGCTGCTGGTGGTCTCGGTCTACCTGCAGGACGCACTGGACCTCTCGCCGCTGCACACCGGGCTGCTGATCATGCCGTTCGCGGCCGGATCGGCCGTCAGCGCGCCCATCGCGGCTCGGTTCGTCTCCACCGAGGGCCGGCGGATCAGCGTCCTGGCCCTGGCGATGGTGATGACCGGCGTCCTGCTCGTGGCGCTGCTCGCCCCGGGCCACGACACCGGCACCATCTGGCTCGTACTGGTCCCAGCCCTGCTGGTCGCCGGCCTCGGCGGCGGCGGGGTCAACGCGCCGAACAACACCCTCACCCTCAGCGAGGTGCCGCCGCGCATGGGCGGCGCGGCCGGCGGCGGACTCCAGACAGCGAACCGGATCGGAGCGTCCATCGGCGCGGCGCTACTCATGACCGCATACGAACTGGCAAGGGGCCCGCTGCCAGCCGGCCAGGCCCTGCGGGTCGCGCTGGTGGTGGCGCTGGTGTTCCTTGCCGCCGCCCTGGTGATGGCCAGCCACGCCCTGCGACAGCAGAAGCGGCCGCCGCGGCAGCAGAATCCCGAGCCGAGACCACGAAAACCGCAGCCCCACGCGTCGCACGACACAGACCTGGCCACAAGCCGATGACGAACGGGGACAAGAACGTCCGACACTCGGACACATCTTCTGTGAGGCGCCTCGACAAGCGCTCGCCGGGCGAACGCTCTTCCCAGGCGAGAGTGGTGGTGGAGCATGCCACCCCGGCCGAGCGAGCTGAGCGGGGAAAGGCCACGCGCCGCGAGCTGCCACGCTCGGCGCACGCTACCTGGGAGCCGAGGCCGAGCCGACGAGACCCGCTCGACCTCCTCCAGGAGCAGGCAGAGTCGCGTCTGCCGGAGCTCGCTCCGATCCGATACGGGCGCATGCTTGCCTCGCCGTTCACCTTCTTCCGCGGGAGCGCCTACCTGATGGCAGCCGATCTCGCGGCCGGGCCGCGGACGGGACTGCTCGCTCAACTCTGCGGAGACGCGCACCTCTCCAACTTCGGCATCTGGGCCGCGCCGGATCGCAGGCTCGTCTTCGGCATCAACGACTTCGACGAGACGCTGCGTGGACCATTCGAGTGGGACGTGAAGCGGCTCGCCGCAAGCCTCGCGGTCGCGGGCCGCGACCGAGGCTTCAACAAGGAGGTCCGCCGCTCGATGGTGATGACGATGACGCGTGAGTACCGCGCGGCGATGGGCCGCTTCGCGAAGATGAGGAACATCGACGTCTGGTACGCACGCCTCGACGTCGCGGGGATCCTCACACAGATGGAATCTGCGTCGTCCAGCAAGCAGATCAAGCGCTTCCAGGCGTCCGTCGCCAAGGTGCGCACGAAGGACAGCATGCGAGCTCTCTCCAAGCTGTGCCGGACCGTCAATGGCGAGCTACGAATCTTCGGAGACCCTCCGCTGATCACGCCGATCGAGGATGTACTGCCGGGCGTGGAGCAGGACAAACTCGAGGACGTCGTGCGGTGCTGGCTTCGCGCGTACCAGCGCACGCTGCCGGGCGACCGGCGCCACCTGATCGAGAGCTACCGGTACGCGCATGCCGCACGCAAGGTCGTCGGCGTCGGCAGCGTCGGCACACGCGCCTGGATCTTGCTCATGATCGGCCGCGACAACCACGACCCGCTGTTCCTCCAGTTCAAGGAGGCTCAGGCCTCGGTGCTCGAGCCATTCCTCGGAAGGAGCCAGTATTCCCAGCACGGGCAGCGCGTCGTCGAGGGGCAGCGGATGATGCAGGCGGCGCCCGACATCCTGCTCGGCTGGGAGCGGATCCCAGCGATCGACGGACAGCAGCGAGACTTCTACATCCGACAACTCTGGGACGCGAAGGGCTCCGCGGAGGTCGAACTGATGGACGCGTCCACGCTCGAGGACTATGGCCGAGTCTGCGGCTGGACACTCGCGAAAGCGCACGCTCGCTCGGGTGACCGAGTCGCGATCGCCGCCTACCTCGGCAAGGGCGAGGTCTTCGATCACGCCATGGCGTCGTTCGCCGAGACGTACGCCAAACAGAATGATCGAGACTATCGCGCACTGCAGGAGGCATCGGCGGCTGGCCGCGTCCAGGCCCAGATGGACGTGTGATCGCCGCTCGACGACCGCAGATCTCCTCGTCTGCCTCTGCCAAGTCGAGAGCGATTTGTCGCGCGTTCTCGCCGACTGGCTATTCGCGAACCCCGAAAGTGGGGCGACGCCGGTCCGCAGTCACTCGGTCCGCTCGAGGAACGGGCACGCATCGAGCAGCGCTCGATAGTTGAAGACGATGGGACGACCGTCGAAGACAAGCGATCCGCCGAGTCGGTTGGCAGTGATGGGGAGCGAGGTGTCGAAATCCTGGAACATCCGGAGCTTGCCCACCGAGGCAAAGTAGTCGAAGAACTTGTAAGGCCCACCGTAGGTCGTCCGCGACCGGACCCATGCGCTGGGAATGCCGTAGGCGTCGGCGACTATGAGCCCGTGCAGGGAGCCGGTGACGACCCGCCTGCACGAGAGCATTGCCTCGATGACGCCTTCGACGTCGCTGGTCCCGAGGTCGATCAGGCGCACGC
The DNA here is from genome assembly GCA_963716655.1 of uncultured Actinomycetota bacterium. GTDB lineage: Bacteria > Actinomycetota > Actinomycetes > Propionibacteriales > Nocardioidaceae > Nocardioides. The sequence goes on from CAVQTV010000006.1 coordinate 208,697, forward strand.
CTGGACCTATATCAGCGTCGTGCCACTGGCGGTCCGACCAACGGGTGACGATCCCGTACATGTGCGTCTTACGCACCTTTGGCCAGAAGTACGCGGGCGCGAGCAGCGCCGGGTCGCCGTACACCTCGGGGCATGGGATATCCCGCGCGACCAACCGGGCACGGGTGAGGGGTCCGCGCACGGCCGTGTAGGTGGCCTCGGCGGAGAACCGGGCGCCGTTCTCGACTCCGAAGGAGCCGGCGCCCCAGACCACCGAGCGGGGATTCGAGTTGTTGAGCACCGAACCGATCACCATGTAGTGCGGTCTGCTATCGGTCCACACGGCTTCGCGTCCGGTCATCTTGGAGACGAGCCAAGGCGACATCAGGTCACCGAAGTTCGGCGCCTTTCGCCACCATCGCATCGGAACCCGTCCGTCATCAACCAGGAGAGTGCCCACGTCATACTCGGCGACGAGCCGCTGGATGGACTCGGGACGTTGCTGTCGGGCTGCTTTCCGTCGCCGCACGACCCTCGCGCTCCGCGCCGCACCCGTCCGGATACGTTCCTGCGTTGAACCCACCCCCAGTGCTCATCTCACCCGGTGACGACCCCAAGTTACCTGGCCCACAGGTCGCGCGCCCGGAGGCCGGACGCTAACACGCCCGACGGCTCCCTCCGGGATCGCATGCATGGCAGATCGGGCAGGCCCGGCCGGCTCGCGTCACGCCGGCAAGCACCGGATCCGGGTGGCGTTCCCGGTCACCAGCACTATCCAGTGGTCGGTGTCCGGGCCCGTCTGGCTCGAGTCGGGTGACTCGCCGCCCGGCGCGGCGCGCCCTTGCGCAGTCGCGAGGACCAGCCGGCCGGCAGGCCCACCGTCGCAGGTGCAATGCCCGGGAAAGTCGCCCCAGAAGCAGGGACACGCCGGGGCCCAGCGCACCCGAGCGAACTGGCCCCCGAGGTAGCCCCGGCCACCCTCCGTCAGGAACGAGAAGTGCCCCTGCCCAGCGTTCTCGGCTGGCCAGAGGCATTCCTTGGCGGTGGAGCTGAGGGGATTCGAACCCCTCTCGGCAAGAGACGCTCCCAAGTCTCGCGGGATCTCGGAAGATCTCGGCGACAGCTGCACGACAAGTGTCCCGATCCTCGGACAGTGCATCAGACGCGATAGAGCGTTGGCTTGGTGGTGTCGAACAGCACACCTAGGCCATCAGTTGGGAGGCCATCATGACTACCATCACCGCCACCGGCTCGGTTGCGGGCTCCCTCCGTCGCGAGCTCCTTCGGCTGGCCCGGGAGGAGGAGAATCAAGCAGCCGCGGAGGCTGCAACGGTGCCCTACTGGTCCGTCGGCCCACCGACGATCCAAGGTCATCGCGCAGCCGCAGCGATCCTGCGTGCCGAAGCCGACAAGCTCCTCTCCGCGATCTGAGCGACTGGGCTGACGTTCAGGAGAGTTGGACGAGTTCGGGCTCGGTCTTCTCGCGGACCTCGTCCTCGGTGACGTCGGGGGCGAGTTCGACCAGGTGCAGCCCATCGGCGGCGATGTCGATGACGGCGAGGTCGGTGATGATCCGCTGGACGCAGCCGCGGCCGGTGTAGGGCAGCGAGCACTCCTCGACGATCTTGTAGGTGCCGTCCTTGGCCACGTGCTCCATCAGCACGATCACCCGCTTGGCGCCGTTGACCAGGTCCATCGCCCCGCCCATGCCCTTGACCATCTTCCCCGGGATCATCCAGTTCGCGATGTCACCGTCCCTCGAGACCTGCATCGCGCCCAGGATCGCGGCGTCGATCTTGCCGCCGCGGATCATCCCGAAGGACGTCGCGGAGTCGAAGATGGACGCGCCCGGGCGCAGCGTCACGGTCTCCTTGCCGGCGTTGATCAGGTCCGCGTCGACCTCCTCCTCGGTCGGGTAGGCACCCGTGCCGAGCACGCCGTTCTCCGACTGCAGCACCAGCTCGACGCCCTCGGGCACGTAGTTGGGCACCAACGTCGGCAACCCGATCCCCAGGTTCACGTACGACCCGTCGGACAGCTCCGACGCCCGCGCGGCCATCTCCTCACGGGTCCAGGACATCGGGCTTCTCCTCTGCTGCGGCCACGATGGCCGCCCTAGCGACCACCATCAGGTGCTTCGGTGCGCTCGGGAACAGGAGGCTGAGTAGGCGATGCATCGGGGCGCGTCTGTGATCGGTGCGGATCGCGGCGCGCTGCTCGGACGATGTGGTCATGATCGCGTGCTCGAGCACGACCCCCTTCGGACCCTCGGCGGTCTCGAAGACCTGGGGCTGCTTCTGCGGGAGGAGACCAGCACCGCCCCGGCCGCGTCGTACCGCCACGGCAGCCCACCCTCGGCCACCTGGGTGCCAACCCCGGTGGCGGTGAAGAACGCCGGGATGCCTGACCCGCCCGCGCGTATCCGCTCGGCCAGCGTGCCCTGCGGGGTCAGCAGCGCCGAGATCAACTCGACCCGCCCGGGATATCCGCCACCGCCTCGGCCGCGGTGCTCATCACCTTGTCCATGCCGGCACTCAGGCCAGGCTCGCGAGTCGTTCGAGCACCCGTTCCGGCTCGATGTCGGCGGGTACCTCCCCGAGAAGCAGCGGAGCTGCCGGCGCTTGCTGATCGACCCAGAACGCCCGCGGCAGCACGACACCCACGGCGTCGCTGCCGTGCAGGTGGAGTTCGTCGTCGGTGCGGAGCGCCAGCCCCCAGCGGTAGTGGTCCGCGGCGTTGATCAGTGGCATGTACGAGCCGAGATCGTCCGCGATAACGTCGACGAGGGCCGGGTTGTCGCGCCGACGACCGTCGAGCAGCAGCAGCGCTACCGGCAACGAGTCGAACCGGCGCAGCCAGTCCGCGAGGTACATCGAAGCGGACTCCCCGTGGTCGACGGTCAACGCGGCCGGATCGCCACCACCGACGTCAGCCGAGGTCAGGGCGAGCCAGCGCAGCGGTGCGGGCACCTGCAGCACGACGGGGAGCCTGATCGTGTCGGCCAGGACCCGCACGACCCCGGTCACGGCGTCGGCGAGAGCGTCGTCGGCGAGCATCGTCTTGAGGGCAAATCCCGTGCGGCTGCGGGCGCCCATGGCGTCCACCAGCTCCGACGTCCTCGTCAGGTGGTGGCCGTACGCGGCTCCGACGTCGACCAGAACGGCGTCGGGTCGCAGGAGGCCGACGGCCTGCCCGAAGTAGCTCTGGTACTCGACAGGTTCGGACCAGGGCACTGTGGCGCCGTGCAGCAGCCGGGCAGACCCGAACGACGCGTGGTCGAGGATCAGCGGGACCGCCCGTCCGGAGGGCGGACTCGTGAGGACGTCGTCGAACTTCGTGGCCATGGCTTCTTCTCTCGTGACGAGTGGTGGTGGGTGGGAACCGCGGCGGGGGTCCGCGATCCCCACCCACGGCTGGGTCAGGCGAGCCGTCGCGTGTGCTCGCCGTGCTTCGCCTCCAGCTCGGCGACGCGTGCCTCGAGCGACGCGATCTTCACCTCGCGCCGGTCGGGGATCATGATGATCGGCAGTTCGTCGATGGTCGCCTTGACCCGGCGGGGGCCGTCGATCTCGAAGACCGTCGCGGTGAGCTCCTCGGTGTCGTCTCCCCAGGAGCCGAAATAGAGCAGGTCCGCGGGCGGCTCCTCCGTGACCCACTCGTCGACGAACTCCTGGTAGGGCTTGCCACGCCGGATGCGGTCCTTGCGACCCTGGGCGCGAAGCTCCTTGGTGGCGTCGGTGTCGAGCCGGAAGGTCTCCTCGTCGTACACGACGGCGAAGATGTCGCGAGCGACCTTGGCGGTGATCCGGTTCAGCTCGGCATCCTTGACGACAGCCTCCGGGTCACGCTCCAGCGGATCACCGTACCCACCGCCGGCACCTTGGCTGATCATGTAGAGCTCGCCGTCCTTGGCGACGTCAAACTGCAGCCCCATGTGCGACGTCGCGTATCGACCGCCCGCGAACGGCCGCTCGTTCATGACCTTCTCCATCGAGAGGTCGAACTTGCTGGCGTCCTTGCGGATCGCGTCGTACACGTTGACGCCCTTGACCATTGCGAGCGGGTAGGTGCCGCTGCCGTAGCCGCCGAACATCCCGTAGACCGAGGAGAACTTCGCACCCGAGGTTACGGTCATGAAGCCCCAGTGCGGGCTGCCCTCCGAGGCCACGATCATCTCGTAGCCCATGCCCCCGGTGAACTTGCCGAAGCCCATGTTGTCGCGGACCAGGCGCTTGGCGACGAGCTGCATGAACGGCACCTCCTCCTCCATCACCTCCTGCTCGGCCGTGTCGGCCATGGCGCAGAAGAGGGGAGAAACAGCGTCCTCGCCGTCCTTGAACGGCTTGGCGCCGCCCGGCATCCCGTTGAGGTCGGCGCAGAGGTTGCCCACCTGATCACCGTGCTGGGTGACACCACCCCAGAGGAACGTGTTGATCTGGTTGAACCAGTTCGCCACCACGTTGGAGTACTTGTTGGGCGTCGAGAACTGCATCTTGCCGTAGAGCGACTGCAGCGCCGAGAAGCTGCGGAAGGACGCCTGCAGGGACTGACCCATCGGGGCGTCGTACGACGCGTCGGCCCAGGTGCCCTCGTCGGAGATGATCTCGATGCAGCTCATCGCCGAGGTGCAACGAGGCAGGTCGGGCCACCAGAAGGCGAGGATCGCCTGCATCATCATCGACTTCACCGAGCAGAGCGGCGAGTTGATCGCCCGGTTCAGGATCTCCGGCCCGGTGCCCCGGAGGTCGATGGTCATCTGGTCGCCATTGATGTGCACCTTGCAGGCGAGCTTGATGAGGATGTTCTCCTTCAGCGTCGAGTCCATGAACTGGTTGAAGCTCACGGTCCCGTCGGGCAGTTCGCTGATCCGACGACGAACCTCGACGTCGACGTCTTCGACCGTGACGCGCAGCGCGGCGACGAAAGTCTCGACCCCGACCTCGTCGATCAGCTTGTCGATGCGCTCCATGATCCGGCGGACCGAGGCGATCTTGACCTTCAGGTCAGCCAGCTGGAGCTTCGGGTCGCGAACCGAGTGCTGCAGGAAGGTGAGCAGGTCGCGGCGCAGATGCCCGCGCTCCACGATCTTGAACGGGCTCATTCGCAGGCCGTCGTCGAAGGCGGTCTCCGAGCCCGAGGGCATGCCGCCGGGCTCGCAGGCGCCGTTCTCGCCCTCGTGGATGGTGGCAGCCACCCACGCGATGATGTCGCCGTCGCGGATGATCGGCATGATCATCGACTGGTCGGTGTTGTGGACGTTCCCGTACCGGGCGTCGTTGTGGATGAACCCGTCGCCCTCGTGGATGCCCACGGTGGGCTCGTCCTTCCAGTACTTCATGATGAAGCGGATCGGGTGGTGCAGGATCGCCGAGAACGCGATCACGCCGTGGCAGGACAGGTAGGACACGTCGCCGGCCGCGGTGTAGATCGCGGTCGTGAGGTCGCCCCACTTCGCGCCCGGTGCTGCGCCCTGGGCCTCGCACATCTCGTAGCCCTCGTCCAGGGCGCCGGCGATGCGCTTGCGGATCCGTTCGACGGTCATCCGGTCGACGCCCTTGGCGATGCAGGCGTCCTCGTAGACCGAGCGCTCGGAGATGCTGTGGGAGCGCATGATCTCCCGGTCCGGCCCGAGGAACAGCGTGGTCTCGTCCAGGAACTGGTCGACCCACGCCTGCTCCTGCTGGCTCAGGGTCTGCGGCTCGTTCTCAATGGCAGTCATCGTGCTCGTCTCCTTCGTAACGCTGGGGTGTCGGTCCGGTCAGTCCTGCAGGAACCACACGGCGCCCTGGGACGTGGGCTCCAGCCGCCATCCCGGTTCGACCAGGTAGGTGGTGTTCTCCGTGGTGACGATCGCGGGTCCCGCGATCACGTGGTCGGGCGTGAGCGACGCGCTGGTCGTAGATCGGTGACTCCAGCGGCTCGTCGTGGTCGACGAAGTGGCACGGTGCGGTGTCCGAGCGGCTGCGGCGTACGCCGTTGCCCGGCGTGCTCGAGGGAGTCGAAGCGGACCACGTCACCGTCGACGTACGACGCGACGCGGACGGTGCCGACCCGGATCCCCGCCTCGGGGGCCGCGCAGTTGGCGCCGAAGCGGTGGCCGTAGCACGTCGCCGAACGTCCGGATCATGTGCAGCACGTCGCCGACGCCCTTCATCCGGTTGACGTCGAGGGTCACTGCCTGCGTGAGCAGCTGGTTGCCGTAGCGCATGTCGAGCTCGAGCCGGTACTTCACGTCCTCGGCGTGCGAAACCCTGACGGACCAGGTCCTCGCAGCCCTGGGCCTCGAGCTCCTCGACGATCGCGTTGAACTCCGTCGAAGTCGTCGTAGAGCTTGCGGCTCGTCGCGTTGTACAAGACGATGTGCGCGCCGCGCTCGTGGATGTGCAGCTGCTTCATGTTGCCGGCTCCACAGGCGGAGAACACCGACGAGAACGGCGGCGCGAGCACCCGCTTGATGCCGGCGTGCTTCGCGATGCCGCAGGCGTGCAGCGGTCCGTTGCCGCCGTACGCCAGCATCGTGAAGTCCTCGGGCAGGTAGCCGCGCACCCGCAGCTCCTTGCCGATGCCGATGGCCATCTGCTCGTCGACACCGCGCTTGATCTCCTTTGCGACGTCGAGCACCTCCATGTCGAGCTCGTCGCACAGGGTGTCCTCGATGGCGAAGACCGAGCGCTTCGGGTTGAGCTTGATGAAGCCGTTCGCGTAGTTGTCCGGATCGAGGTAGCCGAGCATCAGGTCGGCATCGGTGACGGTCGGACGGAGTGCCGCCGCGGTCGTAGCAGGCCGGCCCGGGGTTCGAACCGGCGGACTCGGGGCCGATCTTGATGGCGTCGTGGATCCGGTCGTACGACGCGATGGAGCCGCCGCCTGCACCGAGCGTGACGAGGTGCACCATCGGCACCGAGACCAGCCAGCGGTCGATGGTGGGCAGGAAGTCGTAGTGCTTCACGCCGCCCTCGGGAACCAGGCCGATGTCGAAGGACGTGCCGCCCATGTCGGTGGAGATGACGTGCCCGAGCCCGGTCTCGCCGGAGAGGTGCTCCGCCGCGCCGACGCCGGCGATCGGACCGGAGTGGATGGTCTGCAGGGCGTCGGTGGAGTTCATCTGCGCCATGCCGCCGGAGTTGTGGATCACCAGCATCGGCTTGTCGTAGCCGAACTCGCGCAGGTTGTTGCGAGAGCTGGCTCAGCGCGTGGAACATGGTCTCGTGCAGGAAGCCGTCCACGATGGTGGACGTCGCCCGCACGTACTCGCCCTTGCGGCCTGAGACCTGGTGCCCGAGCAGCACCGGGATCGCGCCGAGCTCGTGAGCCGGGTACTCCTCGAGGATGATCTCCTGGATCTGCGAGCTCGTGCTCGGGGTTCTCGGTGGCATTGGTCAGCGAGACGACCAGCGCCTCGGCGCCGGCGTCGACCAGCTCGCGGACGACGTTGCGCACGTCCTGCGTTTCGAGCCGCGCGACGACCTGACCGGCCGAGTTCATCCGCTCGCGCACGGAGCGGATCAGGTGCCGGGGCACCAGAGGATCAGGGCGCTCGGCGGCGCGGAAGGTTCTGCTGCATGGCGTAGTCCAGGCCCTCGCCGTATCCGCGGCCGCGGGACAGCGGGATCGTGTCCTCGAACCCGTGGGTGACGATGGCGGCGACCTTGGGTCCCTTGCGCTCGATGAGCGCGTTGGTGCCCAGCGTGGTGGCGTAGCGGACCGAGTCGACCTCGGCGAGCACGGTGCCGCGATCGAGACCGGCGCGTTTGCATGCAAGGTCAAGGGCCTCGTTGAAGCCGAGGGCGAGGTTGTGGTGGGTGGTCAGTGCCTTCGCCTCGATGTAGTTCTCGTCCCAGACGAAGAAGCAGTCGGTGAAGGTGCCGCCGATGTCGACGGAGATGCGCTTCATGGTCGCCGTTCCTCCTCGATCTCAGCGGATGTGGCCGGTGGCCCGGTGGTGGGCGGTGTACTTCTGGGCGTCTTCGCCGGGTCCGTAGTTGAAGACCAGCTCGGGGTCCTCGCCGCGCTTCTCCCACTGTCGGCGCAGCGCGTCGACGTCCCAGACCATGTCGACCGTCGGCGGGTGACCCGGTGGGACGTACTCGGTCTCGAGCTGCGTCGCGCAGCCGGGGCAGTAGAACTCCAGGATCCGGCAGTACATCGGGTCCGGGGAGAACGTGAACTCGTAGCGCTCGGGATCGATGATTGGCTGGTGGATCTCCCGGGGGTCCCGGTCGTAGACGAGCGTGCCCGGCTTGTAGTTGCCGTAGGCGTCGCCGAGGTCGTGCTCGCACACCCGGCACACCCATCGCTCGCTGTCGAGGTCGATCAGCAGGTACTCGGTCATGGGGACTCGCATGGTGGTTCCTTTCGGGCCCCGACGCTCAGGAAGCGTCGGTCAGGATGAGGTCGGCGTTGGAGGTGACGTCGAAGCGCCAGCCGGAGGGAACACGTGCGGTGAAGAACGGCCCCTCGACGATCGCCGGGCCGACGCCGGTGGCACCGGGTTCCTGTTCGTCGAGCACGTAGACGCGGCAGCCCTCGATCTGCTGAGCGCCGGTCCGGACCTCGCGGTTGCTGCGGGAGACGGGTCGCCGAGGCGTAACCTCCGCGTCGTGCGTCGAGATTCGGCTGCGGCAACGGGGCCGAGCAGTCCAGGCGGAGGGAGACCAGGCCGGTCCGGTCCTCGAGAGTGTCGCCACGACGGTAGGGCCGGGTCTCAACCGTCCGTCCGTCCTCGGATTCGACCACCACCAGGGCTTTGGTGGCGCACTCACCCAGGTCGTAGCCTTCCTGGAACATGTCCCGTTCTGCCCGGGCTAGGATCTCCTCGAATGCCTGGGCTGCGGCCTCGGTGCTCGGCTCGTCGAGAGCGACCTCGTAGGTCTTCCCGACATCGGAGAAGCTGATCCCGAAGGCGGAGAAGACGGCGGCCAGCCGCGGCACGAGGACCCGGCGTACGCCGGCGAGACGGGCCGCCCCGCACGCGCTCATCGGGCCGGCACCGCCGAACGCCGCGAGTGTGGTGTCGGCCCGGACGAGGTTGGCGAACGACCCCGCGATCGCTTCGAAGTAGGCCGCCTCCATCCGGACCAGTGCCTCCTCCAGGGGGATTCCGAGGGGATCGGCGACGGTCTCCGTGATCACTGCGCCCGCCCGGTCGGCGTCCAGGCGGAGCTGACCGTCCAGGTAGGTGGCCGGGTCGAGCACGCCCAACAGGAGGTTGACGTCGGTGATCGTTGCTTCCTTCCCGCCCAGGCCGAAGCAGGCAGGACCGGGCGCCGCACCCACCGAACGCGGGCCGACGACGATCCGATCACCCTCCACGGCGATGACCGAGCTGCCGCCGACACCGGCGGACTGCACGTCGCTCATCGGGAACGAAATCGGGATTCCCTTGACGCTCCCCCGACGGTCGGTGGCGATCGCGTTGTCGGCCACGACACCGACGTCGGTCGTCGTTCCCCCGACGTCCATCATCAGCACGTGGCGCAGCCCATAGCTTCGAGCAAGAGCCTGGGTGCCCTCGAGTCCACCGCGCGGACCGGACGAGTAGGTCTTGAGAGCGACGGCCTTGGACACCCGAGACGACGCGCCGTCGTTACGGTAGACGAGGAGCGGGTTGGTTACCTTGTGCTCGCGGAGCCGGTGCTGCGCCTGGTAGAGGAAGCGTTCCATCACCGGGTGCAGGAACGAGTTCAGGATGCTCGACCAGGTTCGCCGGCCACGGTCCCGGTCGGGGGCCAGCTCCCAGCTGTACAGCAGCGGTACGGACCCGAGCAGATGCCGGGGAAACTTCCGCAGCAGGATGCTGCGCATGGCCTGCTCCGACTCCGGGGACTGACCGACCACGACGATGCGGGCGGCGCCATCGGTCGTGAGCTCATTCACCATCTGCACCAACTCGAACGCGAACTCCTCGGGAGCGAGGTCGAGGTCGATCCGGGCCACACGCGAGCCGACGACGTCGTCGAACAGCTTGCGTGCCTCCGGTCCGCTGCATAGGTCCTCGACGATGCCTTCGCCTTCGACAACCAGCCCCAGCGCTGGGCCCTTCCGTTCGACCAGGGCGTTGGTCCCCTGCGTCGTCGAGTACCGGATGTGCTGGGTTCGGTGCAGCAGCCTCACCAGGTCCTTATCGCCGTACATGTTCGCGGACGCCTTCTCGATCCCGTCGAAGAGACATTGGGACAGGTCGAACGGAGTCGTCAGCGTCTTCGTGAACGAGAAGCTCTCGCCGTCCCAGACACAGATGTCGGTGAGCGTCCCTCCGTTGTCGATGTTGATGAGGTGATTCATGCCTCTCCCTCTCGTCGTCATTGGTGTGGCGGGTGCCCGATCCTGGTGATGCGAGATCTTGGGGGTGCGTAGAACTGTGACGGTTGTCTCAGCCGGGGAGGTGTCCGAAGAATCGGACACTTCGAGGTCGCCAGATCTCTGCGAGACTGTGATGGCCGTCACAGACTCGAGGAGGTGCAAGACGATGACCGACCCGGCCGACAGGAAGCTGCGGATCGCAGCCGCCCGATCCGCATTTCTCAACTCCGAGGCCGCCCGCATAGAGGGTGTTCCGGACGTCGTAGCCGCCTCCTGGCAGCGCAGCGCCTCCGCCGGCGTCGCCAATACCGGCCTGACCCTGCGGCACTACGACGACGTCGACGTCGCCTCGCGGCTGGTCCGTTGTGCCCAGCCGGTCATCACCCGGCTGAGCGAGGAGACGGCTGACCTGGCCCTGAGCATTGCCCTCACCGACAGCCGCGCCCGGATCCTGTCCCGGACCGACACCTCGCGCACCATCGGCCTGCTCTTGGAGAACGTCTCGCTCAGCAGCGGTTTCGGGTACGCCGAGGACGAGGCCGGAACCAACGGGATCGGCACCGTGCTCGAGTCGGGGGCATCGGTCCACATCCAAGGACCGGAGCACTTCGTCGAGCCCCTGCAGCCGTTCGCCTGCGCCGGCGCACCGATCCGGGACCCCGTGACCGGGCGGGTCGAAGGCGTCCTCGACATCTCCTGCCTGGTGGAGCAATCCAGCCCGATGATGCACTCACTCGTGCGCTCTGCGGCCGCCCAGATCGAGCGAGGGCTCCTGGTGGACCGCAGCCAGTGCCAGCAGGCGCTCTTCGACACCTACCTCCGAACCGACGCCCGGTCACGTGAGGCCGTCATCGCCGTCGGGGACAGCCTGGTGATGATGAACCCTGCGGCCCAGGCGCTGTTGTGCGCCGAGGACCAGATGGCGCTGCAGGAGCACACCCGGTTCCTGATGGCCCATCACGACGTGGCCGAGGACCTGGTGGAGCTTCCTTCGGGCCTCGCTGCCCGGGTTCGCGGCACCAGGATCGTGGTCGGCAAGGACATCGCGGGGATGGTGGTGGTCATCACCTCGGCAGGCCGCGCGGCTGAGGTCGGTGGGTTCGAGGACGTCGTCCTGCCGCTGTCGGTCGCGGGTCCCTGGCCGGGGGGCGAACAGCTCCTCAGGCGGCGTCTGCAGGTGGACACCCCGGTCGCCGAGGGTCGAACCCCTGCCTGGCGGGCCGCGGTCGATGGCATCGCAGCCGCTGTCCGCAAGGGTGAGGCGCTCCTGGTGCTGGGCGAGACGGGCACCGGCAAGTTCACGCTCCTCACCGAGGTCTATCACTCGGTGCAGCCGAGCGGTCGCAGTCTGAACTTCCCCGCTGCCGACATCTCCTCGAGCTCCTATGAGGACGCGGAGGTCGCGCTCGAGGTGACGACGGTGCCGACGCTGTACATCATCCGCAACCTCGACGAGCTCACCACGGACGGCGCGGAACGACTGGGCCGCTTCATGCTCTCCGCACTCGAGTCAGAGCAGCCGGTGAGCATCGCCGGCACCGTCTCCGACGCCGACGTGGATTCCGGGCTACCCTTCTGCGAGCTGTTGTCGTACTTCCAGACCTCCGTGACCCTGCCCCCACTGCGCCAACGCAGCGCGGACATCGGCTCGCTCGTCACTCTGCTCCTCAGTGAGCTCGCTCCGCACCGCGAGGTCCACCTCAGCCCCGAGGCACTGCGTCTGGTCGCCCGGTACAGCTGGCCGCGCAACATGCGTCAGCTGGAAGAGGCGCTGGCGAGCGCGCTACGAAAGAGGCCGGTCGGGACGATCGAGGAGCGCGACCTCCCGGGCTACTGCCACACCACGGCGCGACGCACGCTCTCCCCGCTGGAAGAGGCGGACCGCGATGCTGTTATCGCCGCACTGAAGGCGGCCGGCGGCAACCGAGTACATGCCGCAAAGGCGCTGGGACTCGCGCGCTCCTCGCTCTACCGCCGGCTCAAGGAGTACGGAATCACGACCATCTAGCAGCGCCGGTGACGAGTGACCGTCGGCATCACCGCGATCGCGATGCCCACCTGCCGCGCCGGACTCACGTCGAACCGAGGGCTCACCGGCTGCTTCTCGTCTCGAGGTTCTCGTGGTCATGTTCGCCACGAGCACATGGCCATCACGCGGCTCGGGTGTCGGAGGTCTGGTTGAGTCGGCCGATCTGCTCGGCAGTGAGCTGCAGGTCGAGGGCCTCGGTCGAGGCACGGATGGTTTCGGGGCGGCTGGAGCCGGGGATCGGGATGACCACCGGCGAGATGGCGAGCATCCAGGCCAGGGTGACCTGCTGCGGGGTCGCCTCCAACTCGCGCGCGATCTCGGCGAAGGCCCGGAAGCGGGTGCCGAGCCCGGCGGCATTCCTGATCCCACCCAGCGGGCTCCAGGGCAGGAAGGCGATGCCGAGCTCCTCGCACAGCCGAAGCTCGGGCTCACTGGACCGGAAGGCCGGGGAGAACTGGTTCTGCACCGAGACCAGGCGGCCGCCCAGGATCTGGTCGGCGAGCCGGATCTGCTCCGGATCGGCGTTGGAGATCCCGGCCATCCGGATCTTGCCCTGGTCCAGCAGGTCGCGCAGCGCGCCGATGGACTCCTCGTACGGCACGGTCGGGTCGGGTCGGTGGAACTGGTAGAGCCCGATGGCATCGACGCCGAGGCGACGCAGCGAGGCCTCGCAGGCTCGGCGCAGGTGCCGCGCTGATCCGTCGAGGGTCCAGCGGCCGTCACCGGGACGCAGGTGGCCGCCCTTGGTGGCCACCAGCGCTCCGGAGGCGTCGCCGCCATAGGAGGCGAGCGCCTTGGCGATCAGGGACTCGTTGTGGCCGATCTCGTCGGCGCCGACGTGGTAGGCGTCCGCGGTGTCGATCAGGGTGATGCCGGCGTCGAGGGCGGCGTGGATGGTGGCAATCGAGCGGGACTCCTCGGGCCGGCCTTCGATCGACATCGGCATGCCGCCGAGTCCGAGGGCACTGACCTTGGTGTCGCCGATCTGGCGCTGGTACATCTGTGGCTCCTTACGGGTGTGTCCAGTTGGGGTGGTTCTAGCTGGCGGCGGAATTCGGGAAGACGGCTGGCGCGCGGCATTCCGGGGTGGAGTGCGCCGGGGCGCTCGCCTCACGCAGCAGATCGAGGACGTCGATCAGGTCGACGAGGTCGACGCGCCCCTGGTCTGCCACATTGCGCGCCCAGTACTCCAGGTCGGCGGCGGTCGCCGTGACCGCGAGACGGCTGGCCTCGTCCACACTGAGGGGCTGGGAAGTGTTCATCGGGAATCCTCCTTTGTCATCGCGGCGATGACGCCGTCGATGACGTGTTCGGCGAACCGCTCGGTCAATGGGGCGTGACCGTGCAGCAAGCGGTGATATATGGGGCCGTACAGCAGGTCGAGGGTGAGTTCGAGGTCCGTGCCGGCGCCGATCTCGCCGCGGTCGCGGGCCCGGACGAGCAGGTCGCGGGTGGCTTCCCTGCGGGGGTGGACGAAATGGTCTCGGTACAGCTCTGCGAACTCTGGGTCCGTCTGGGCCGCGGCAACCAGGGCCGCGACGACGCGGGCATAGGGCTTGCGGTTCAGTTGGCGCACCCACGGACGAAATCGGGCCAGCAGGTCCCCTCGCAGGGTGCCGGTGTCGCCATGACCCGCCGGCGTCGAGGACGCCGCCCACTCGGCCGCCAGCGCGTCGAGCGCCAGCCGCTCCTTGGAGGGCCACCACCGATAGATGGTTGCCTTGCCGACACCCGCGCGCCGGGCGACGTCGTCCATGCTCACCGCAGGGAGCCCTCGGTCGAGCAGCAGTTCCATCGCGGCCGCGAGAATGGCCGCGTGCGCCTTCTCACTGCGCGGCCGTCCGCGCGGGCGAGCCTCTTGTGGGTTGCCGGTCACGCCGTCACCCCGGGCGACGTCCGCCCGAGTGGCGCAGCGGCCAGGTCAGACAGCATCCGGAATAGCACCGCGATGTCGCGGCGCTGGTAGCCGGTCGCACGAGCGATGCCGAGTACCTCCTCGGCCATCGTCGTGGACGGCAGCCGTAGGCCTTCCTCGCGTGCACTGTCGAGTGCGAGCCCAACGTCCTTATGCATCATGGCGATATCGAACCAGGCCTCCTCGGGCAGCTCGAGCAGGAGCGGTGCGCGGGCCTGCAGCATCGGGGATCCGATGGCGCTGTGGGTCAGGACGTCGAGAGCGACGGCCCGGTCAACCCCTCCCCGTTCGGCGAGCAGGACCCCTTCGCTGAACGCCAGCATCTGCACCGCGAGGCTGATGTTGATGCCCAGCTTGAGCAGCAGTGCGTGGGCGGTGTCGCCCACGAATGTCACCGTGCTACCCAGCTGGCGCAGGATCGGCTCCACCCGGTCGAAGGCGCCGGGGTCCCCGCCGGCGATGATCGCCAAGGTGCCGGCCTCGGCGGCCGGCACACTCCCCGACACCGGCGCCGACACCATCGCGGCGCCACGTGAGGCGACCCGCTCCGCGAGCGATCGGCTGGCCTGCGGACTCACCGTGCTCATATCGATGTAGACGCTGCCGGGCCTGAGGCCGGCCAGGATTCCGTCCGGGCCCTCGGTCACCGCCTCGAGCGCCGCCTCGTCGGTGACCATGGTGATCACCACGTCCGAGCGGCTCGCCGTCGTCCGGGGGCTGTCGACCCAGACCAGTCCCTGCGCGATCAGAGTGTTCGCCTTGGCCCTGGTCCGGTTCGTTCCGTGAACGACGCGCCCTTGGGCGAGGAGGCGCCCGGCGATCCGGCTGCCCATCGCCCCCAAGCCCACCATCCCGATCGTGGTCATCGAGTACTCACTGCCGGACTGGCCTCGATGTCGGCCACATCCGCGTCGCTGAGCTCGAGGCGGCCCGCGTCGAGGATCGCGTCGACCTGGTCGGGTCGGCGGAAGCCGATGATCGCGGCGTCCACTGCGGGGCTGCGCAGCGTCCACGCCGCCGCGACCGCGCCGGGCGTTGAGTCGTGCCGGGCGGCAACCGTTTGGAGTCGCGCCACCAGGGCCAGGTGTTGCGACAGCTCCGGCTCCTGGAAGCGTCCGTCGTGTCTGCGCCAGTCATCATCGGGAAGGTTCGCGATCCGCTCCCGCGTCATAGCGCCGGTGAGCAGGCCCGAACCCATCGGCGAGTAGACGATGACGCCGATGCCCTCGTTGTGGGCAAATGGGAGGATCTCGTCCTCGATGTCGCGCGCGATCAGTGAGTACGGCGGCTGGAGCGTCTCGACCGGGGCGATCGCCTGGATCCGACGCAACTGGTCCACGTCGAAGTTCGAGACACCGATGTGGCGAACCAGGCCCTGTTCCCTCAGCTCGGCCAGCGCAGACCAGCCTTCCTCGAGGTCCGCCTCGGGATTCGGCCAGTGGATCTGGTAGAGGTCGATCGCATCCACACCGAGCCGTCGGAGGCTCGCTTCAGCCTCACGCAGGACCGAGTCGCGCTTCAGGTTGTGCAGCACCCGGCCACCCGGTCCCGGCACCAGCGACGCCTTGGTGAAGACGTACGGCCGCTTGTCCAGGCCGGCCAGGGCGCGCCCCACCACCTCCTCGGAACGCCCGAGGCCATAGGCGGCGGCGGTGTCGATCCAGTTCACCCCGAGCTCCAACGCTCGCTGGATCGTCTCGATCGACTCCTGGTCCTCCTGCGGTCCCCAGCCGAACTCCCAGCCACCGCCGCCGATCGCCCAGGCGCCGAAGCCGACCCGAGTGATCTCCATGCCGGTGCCACCCAGTTGAGTGGTCTTGAGCTTCGTCAACTTCATTGCGTCTCCTTTGTGTCACGTACGGTGCTGATCGTCGAGAGAGATCGCGCGTGAGATGTCCGAACGACCTCACGTCCCCGATGACGGCTGAGCGCTGCGACCCCGCCGAGGACCGCGAGCATCACAAGGGTGAGCCAGGTCATCGCCGTGGTGGCGCCGACGTAGCGAGTGACGAGGCCGACGCCCAGTGCGGGCAGGCTGAGCCCCGCGTAGCTGATCAGGAACAGGCCGGCGATGGCCTCACCGCGCTTCGCGGGTGCGGCCATACCGGCAACGGCGCCGACGGCGGCCTTGAAGAGCATCCCGGCGCCGACGCCGACGAGCACTCCGCCGACGAGGAACGTGGCCAGGTTCGCGGCATGCATGCCTACCACCAGCACGATCAGCCCGATCGCCTGACCGCCGAGGCCGATGCTCAGCCTGGCATCGTGCCGCATGGCCCCGGTGAGCGCCTGTGCCGCGGCCGCAGGCCCGAAGACCGCGAACACCACGAGGCCGGCGAGTGCCGGCGACGGGTGGTGCAGTGCGCCCCTGACAAAGCCCGGGGCCACGGAAGTGAAGAGACCGAACACGGCGAAAGATGCGAATCCGGCGGCGGTTGCCGCCAGGTAGCCGGCTCGATCGCCGTGCTGCGCGCTGATCCGTTGCGGCCGATAGCTCGGCCGCACGAGCCTCTCCTCGACCGTCTCCGGGGTCAGCAGCACGGCGACGAGGCTGAGGGTCAGCAGTACGACGAAGACCAGGTAGGGCGTGCGCAGCGGGCCTGCGACGTACTGGGCCAGGACGCCTGCGACGAGCGCACCACTGCCGATGCCGCCGATGTTGGCCGCGGTGGAGACTGCTTCGAACCGTTGGCTTGAGGCATCCGGACGATGCCGGGCGTGCAGCTCGTGCAGGTGTGCGGTGGCCGTAGCGGTGAGCATGCCGACACCGAGGCCACCGATCACGCGCGCGACGATCAGCAGCCCCAGCGAAGGCTCCATCAGGAAGATCGCGGCCGAGACCAGCTCAAGGCAGAGGGCAGGGACCAGGACCTTCCTGCGACCGGCCCAGTCCGAGACGTGGCCCGCGAGCACCAGGCTGATCACCACGCCTACCGCGTAGGCAGCGAAGACCACCGTGATCATGAAGGTCGAGAAACTGCTCCGTGCCTGGTACAGCGGATAGAGCGGGGCAGGAACGGTCGAGAACGCCATCGACGTCCAGAACGCCAGAGCAACCATCCAGAAGCCCAGACCGTGCCGTGCCCGGTTCACAGGCTCCCGAACGCGGAGCGCGGCGTCGTCTTGCATGGCACCACCGAACGACTGAGTCGACACGGACACGGTCAGGTTGCTCCTTGGTACTCGATGTCGGTCCGACGATGGCTACGAAGCGACCTTCGTCATTTCGAAACGATACGCCTCGTTTTGTTATTTGCCAAACGGCCAGAAGAACGGCCACAAGCTGCGCCCCGCTTGACGCGCGCCGGAACCCCGGTGCACGTGTCCGGAACCACCGCCGCGAGGCAGACGTCGCATCCTCATGGGTACGGCGTCGCTGGTGGGTCTAGCCCTCGGGGCAGTAGTTCTTGTTAGAGGTCCAGGCGCTCCGGTCGGCCGCGTCCGGGGACTGGTAGCGCAAGCGCAGGTCGAGGGCGCTCCGTGCCACCTCGATCACGGCCTGTGCCGATCCACGAGCATCCCGGGCTTCGACCGCGCGTCCTAGTCCGGTGACGGATCCCTTCAACACTGGCCGCACCAGTCGGGGCACGTCGGCCGGGTCGATCGCACGCCAGGACGCCCTGGCCGCGGCCACGGCCTTCTCTGCCGCGCGCCAGTCGCCGCGCAAGGACGCGTCATACGCGGCGGTGGCGTGCCGGCCGAGCTCGGCGATCGGCGCCGGCACAGGGCCGGAGTCGCGGTCGGTCGGCACGGCCAGCGCCAGGGCCTCGACGTCCCCGCCGCCGGAGGTGTAGAACTCGCCGTAGCCGGGTGCGAACGTCTTGTCCTCCTGCGCGCCGTCCATGTGCAGCTCCGAGATGAGCAGCGCACCCTGCCCCTCTGCGAGCGGTCCCTGGAAGGGCTCGTCCGTGCTCGTGACGGTGACCTCCTCGAAGACCAGGCCCGGGATGTTCTCGGGTCGGTAGACATCGCCCGGTTCCGGGGCTGCGGGCATGATCATTGCCGCCGGGCCGTCGACGCCGGCGATCCACGTCCCGCCGGTGTCGGAGATGAACCCGTCGGTGAAGTTGTAGACGTCCTCGCCGAAGTACCAGACCGCACCGGTGTCGTCCTGCGCGTACAGGTCGTAGGCGACCTCGTGGATACGTCCGTCGAGGAAGGCGACGTACTGGGAGACGAGCACCTCGACCTGCCGACTGACCCGTGTCCGGGCTGGCGGTCGGGTTGTTCGTCGTCGGCGCCGATCCCGCCGAGCAGGCTGCCAGGCCGGACACCGACAGGGTGCACGCACAGGGCTCGGACCGCCGCGTTCCGGGGCTTCCACATCGTGTTCATCGGACGCTCCGCCTCTTCTGCTCGGCTTGGGTGGCTGGTGCGCGACGCACCCGGACCGTCGGAGCCCCGGATGAACTCAGCATGTGCGCCCACACCTGAAGTCAGCCTGAACGGGCCTGCGGTGGAGTTGAGGCGCGGCGTAAGTCCGGCTGGCACCGGGGCACTCGGAGGCGACGTGAGGGTGCCCCTGCGGATGCCTTGCGGCGTCGTCGGCCTCCATTGCGCCAGCCACGCGGGTCCAGACGGACCGAGGGATGCGGCCGCCGTCCCGACCTTGTGCTGACTTTCTGCTGAGTTGCCATTCCGGATCCTGAACCAGGATCCGGAGATGACCTCTGACCGGCGGGTTTGGTGGAGCTGAGGGGATTCGAAGCCCTGACCTTCTCAAACGGACGAGCCACCTAGCCCCTTCGACGGATCTCGGCCTCTCTCGGCCCAAACCGCTCGATCTGCAGCCCTGCAACGGATCTGACTACTTCTTCTCTGTGATGCTACCTCGCGATCTCGGCGTAGCTCGGGCAGTTTCGGACGTCGTTTCTGCTGACTTTGTGCTGACATTCTGCCTGCCGAGTTCGCCACCGCGCACGCACGTCCAGCCCGTTTGGTGGCGCCCAGCCCCAGCCGGGAAGGCGACGGCATCTGTCTCCGTCACGCTCCACCCTGACTTGCGACGACCTGGCCCTGCTCGAAGTCTTCGAAAGCCAGGCGTGAGGAACGGCCCATGTCACCAGAACTAGTAGGACGTCCTAGCATGTAGATAGTAGGACGTCCTACTATCTGAACACCTTCTTTCCTGCGGGAGCCCTGATGATCGACCTCCACGTGCCCGCAAACCCAGTGCGGCTGATTTCCGCTGCGAGCCTTTTCGACGGGCACGACGCCTCGATCAACATCATGCGGCGGATCTTCCAGTCGCAGGGGTGCGAGGTGATCCACCTCGGACACAACCGGTCCGTGCAGGAGGTCGTTGACGCCGCGCTCGAGGAGGACGCACAGGGCGTCGCCGTGTCGTCGTACCAGGGCGGACACGTCGAGTACTTCGAGTACCTCGTCGAGCTGCTTCGCGCCCAGGGCGCCGGCCATGTCAAAGTCGTCGGCGGCGGCGGCGGGGTCATCGTGCACGACGAGATCGAGCGGCTGCGCGCCAGCGGCGTCACGATCTTCTCCCCCGAGGACGGGCAGCGGATGGGCCTGGTCGGAATGATCAGCCGCTGGTCGACGCGCAGGTGGTGATGGTGCCGCCCTTGCGGGTCACGTAGACGCTGGCGCCGAAGGTCTCGCGGCCCGGGTGCTCGAACACGATGTCGATGTCCTCGCCGCCGGTGAGCTCACGGATCTTGGCGCCGAGGCGCTTCCACTCCTTGGGGTCCTGGGTGTGCTCGTCCTTCCAGAACTTGTAGCCCTCCTCGGAGCGGTTGATGATCAGCTCGGCGCCCATCGAGCGCGCGATGGCGGCCTTCTCCTCGTTCGAGACCACGCAGACCGGGGTGGCGCCGCCGTTCAGGGCGTACTGCGTGGCGAAGCCGCCGAGGCCGCCGGAGGCGCCCCAGATCAGCACGTTGTCGCCCTGCTTCATGTCGCCGCCGTTCTTGGAGACCAGCTGGCGGTACGCCGTGCAGTTCACGAGGCCGGGGGAGGCGGCCTCCTCCCAGGTGAGGTGGGCGGGCTTGGGCATCAGCTGGTTGGACTTCACCAGCGCGATGTGGGCCAGGCCGCCGAAGTTGGTCTCGAAGCCCCAGATCCGCTGCTGCGGGTCGAGCATCGTGTCGTTGTGGCCGTCGGGGTCCTCGAGCTCGACCGACAGGCAGTGCGCGACGACCTCGGTGCCGGGCCGCCACTTCGTGACGCCCGGACCGGTGCGGAGCACCACGCCGGCCAGGTCGGAGCCGACCACGTGGTAGGGCAGGTCGTGCCGCTTGGTGAGCGGCGAGAGCCGCCCGTAGCGCTCCAGGAAGCCGAACGTGGAGACCGGCTCGAAGATCGAGGTCCACACGGTGTTGTAGTTGATCGCCGAGGCCATCACCGCGACGTACGCCTCGCCGGGGCCGAGCTCCGGCAGCGCGACGTCCTCGATGTGGATCGACTTGCGCGGGTCCTTCTCCTTGGCCGCCATCCCCTCGAACATGTCGACCTCGTCCTTGTGGACGGTCGCAGCGCGGTAGTGGTCCGGGATCTCGAGGTTCGCGAAGTCGTCGGCGGCGGTACTCCCCGGATTTTCTGAGGCGGCCATGATCGCGTCGAGGATGTGCTGCACGTCGGCTCCAGAGTGCGTCGGTCGGAGAGGTGGAACCGAGTGGACACGACGACGGAGGTTTCGGAGGAAAGTCGCGCCCGCTCGGGACTTGGAGTGGAGTTCAGCCCTTGAGCTTGTAGTCCTTCAGCAGGCTGCGCCCGATGATCATCTTCTGGATGTCCGAGGTGCCCTCGCCGATCAGCATGAACGCCGCCTCGCGGTAGAGCCGCTCGATCTCGTACTCCTTGGAGCACGCGATGATGGTCCGCGCCGCCCGCACCAAGGAGCGCGGCGAGCGTAACGACGTCGAGGCCGGGATGGCCAAGATGCTGGCCGCGGAGTGATGCAACCGGTGGTCCAGGACTCGTTCCGCATCCACGGCGGCTACGGGTACGCGAGGTCTCGACCTTGGTCGCCATCTCCGCGAGGCGGAACAGGATCGCCTGGTGCTCGGCGATCGGCTTGCCGAAGGTCTCGCGCTGCTGGGCGTAGGCGATGGCGAGCTCGAAGGCGCGGTTGGCGATGCCGACCGCGCGGGCGGCGACGTTGACGCGGCCGACCTCGACGCCGTCCATCATCTGGTAGAAGCCCTGGCCGGGCTCGCCGCCGAGGATCTGGTCGGCCGAGATCTGGTGGCCCTCGAAGACCGCCTCGGTGGTCTCGACGCCCTTGTAGCCCATCTTGTCGAGCTTGCCGGGGATGGTCAGGCCCGGCGCGGTCTCGCCGAAGCCGGGCTCCTTCTCGACCAGGAACGTCGTCATGTTCTTGTAGACCGAGTCGGCACCCTCGTCGGTCTTCACCAGCAGCGCGATCAGGTTCGACGTGGCGCCGTTGGTCAGCCACATCTTCTGGCCGTCGATCGTGTAGCCCTCAGCCCCGTCATCCAGGGTGGTCTTCACGGCCTTGGTCTTGATCGCGGCCACGTCCGAGCCGAGCGCCGGCTCCGACATCGAGAAGGAGCCGCGCACCTCGCCGGTGGCCATCCTTGGCAGGTACTTCTGCTTCTGCGCTGGCGTTCCGTGCTTCATCAGCATGTAGGCGACGATGAAGTGGGTGTTGATCACGCCGGAGACGCTCATCCAGCCGCGGGCGATCTCCTCCACGCACAAGGCGTAGGTCAGCAGCGACTCGCCGAGGCCGTCGTACTCCTCGGGGATCATCAGCCCGAAGATGCCGAGCTCCTTGAGCCCGTCGATGATCTCCTGCGGGTACTCGTCGGCGTGCTCGAGCTCCGTCGCGACCGGCAGGATCTTCTCGTCGACGAAGCGGCGTACCGCCTTGAGGATCTCCTGCTGGTCCTCGGTCAGTCCCTCGGTGGCGCACAACTATTGCATGCGTCAGACCTCCCGCTCGACCGATGGTCGTTGGGACAGGATCGACACACACTGCGCGCATCGGTCGACACGCTCGTTCCGAAAGGGACGATCCCAGAACTTGAACCAGCTCAGGGCGGACTCGCCGCATATGGTCAGCGTCGTACCCACTTCCTTGGCGTGGACCTCAGACGCGGGTAAGCGAATAGGCTCGGCTACGGAGAGGGCGGTCGAGGCGAACCGGGAAGTTGAGTAGATCAGACGCTCCTGGCGCCGCCGGCCGCTCGTGGAGGAGTTCATCCCACGAACTCCAGCCTGGGCTCAGTCTTCTCGCGGACCTCGTCCTCGGTGACGCCGGGGCGCGAGCTCGACGAGCCTCAGCCCGTCGGGCGTCACGTCGATGACGCAGAGGTCGGTGATGATCCGCTGGACGCACCCGCGACCGGTGTACGGCAGCGAGCACTCCTCGACGATCTTGTAGGTGCCGTCCTTGGCCACGTGCTCCATCAGCACGATCACCCGGTTGGCGCCGTTCACGAGGTCCATCGCCCCGCCCATGCCCTTGACCATCTTCCCCGGGATCATCCAGTTCGCGATGTCACCGTCCCTCGAGACCTGCATCGCGCCCAGGATCGCGGCGTCGATCTTGCCGCCGCGGATCATCCCGAAGGACGTCGCGGAGTCGAAGATGGACGCGCCCGGGCGCAGCGTCACGGTCTCCTTGCCGGCGTTGATCAGGTCCGCGTCGACCTCCTCCTCGGTCGGGTAGGCACCCGTGCCGAGCACGCCGTTCTCCGACTGCAGCACCAGCTCGACGCCCTCGGGCACGTAGTTGGGCACCAACGTCGGCAACCCGATCCCCAGGTTCACGTACGACCCGTCCGACAGCTCCGCGGCCGCCCGCGCCGCCATCTCCTCACGCGACCAGTTCATCGGCGTCTCCCGGTGCTGAGAAGCCAGGTCACAGGGCCCCGCGCCTCGCGAACCAGCGATCCGGTCAGAGTTGGAAGCCGTGACGGTGCCAGGAATCCACGGACTTGGTTGCACGCCAGCACCGCCACGGCGATCAGGGTCGCGAGGATGGATACCTGCTCATCGAACCGTCCTCTTCTCGATCCGCTTGTCCGCGGCCTGTTCCGGGGTCAGGGCGACCACCCGGTGCACGAACACCCCCGGCGTGTGGACCTGCGCCGGGTCGATCTCGCCTGGCTCGACCAGCTCCTCGACCTCCGCGATCGTGGTTCGCCCGCACATCGCGGCCAGATTGTTGAAGTTGCCAGCAGACGCGATAGACGAGGTTGCCGTGCCGGTCGCTCTTCCAGGCCCGCACCAGCCCGAAGTCCCCCACGATCGCGCGCTCGAGCACGAACTCCTTCGGCCCCTCCGCAGTCTCGAGGGTCTGGGTCTGCTTCGCCGGGCTCGAGATCTCCACGTTGCCGGCGTCGTCGTACTTCCACGGCAGCCCACCATCGGCGACCTGGGTACCGACACCGGTGCCGGTGAAGAACGCCGCGATGCCCGTGCCGCCGGCGCGCATCCGCTCGGCGAGCGTGCCCTGCGGGGTCAACTCCACCTCGAGCTCACCGGCAAGGTACTGGCGCGCGAACTCCTTGTTCTCTCCCACGTACGACGAGACCATCCGACGGATCCGCTTCTCCGCCAGCAGCCGGCCCAGACCCCAGTCCTCGACGCCGCAGTTGTTCGACACCGCCTCCAGATCGGTGGTGCCGGCCTCCAGCAGAGCGTCGATCAGCACCGACGGGATCCCACCCAGCCCGAAACCACCCACCGACAGCGTGACACCGTCCGGAATGTCCGCAACCGCTTCCGCGGCCGACGCCACCACCTTGTCCACGTCTACTGAGCCACCCGTCCACCATCGACTGGCATCCCGAAGCCGTTGGCGAACGACGCTGCACGTGATCGCAGCCAGACCGCTGGCTGGGCGATCTCCTCCGAGTGGCCCATACGGGCGCTCGGGCCGCCCGCCGAGAACTTCTCCTCCAAGTGCGGGGACTCGCGGAACTGGTGGCGGATCGTAGGGGTATCGGTCAGCGACGGACAGCCGGCGTTGGCCCGGATCCCGTGGGTGGCGTACTCAAGCGCAGCGACCTTGGTCAGGCCAAGGATCCCGCCCTTGCTGGCGGTGTAGGAGCCCGCGCCGGGGATGCCTATCAACCCCCCGACTGGGGCGGCGTTGACGATCGCACCTGCGCTGCCGCCTGCGAGGAGTTGCTCGAGCCCGTACTTCATCGACAGCCAGATGCCGCGCACCATGTCGCTCACCGCAACGGCGTCGGCGACGTCGACTTTGAGCGCCATCGCGTCGATCCCAGTCGCTCGGATCTCTTCCACCGTAGCCGCGACACCTTCGGCATCACGGTCTGCGACAGCCACGCGAGCACCTGCCGCCACGAAGGCAACCGCGGAAGCTCGACCGATGCCCGAACCTGCGCCGGTCACCAAGGCGACGATGCCGTCGCGCTGCCACGAGTCGATCACGACTCGGCGTCCAGCGACGCACGCCACGACAACAGCTCCTCGAGTCCGAAGGGCGCCTCGCCCGCAACAAGTGCGGCAGCACCCAGATAGACACGACCGGACCCGCCGTCGAGCGTGATGACGTCGCCCTGCCGAATCACGGCCTCGCCGATCACGAGGCGCTCGGAGTCGATGACCCCGCCCTCCAGGGACACCACCGCCGGAACCCCCCATGCTCGGGCGACGACCGCTGCGTGCGAGACCAGACCACCGTGGGTCGTCAGAATTCCTTCGGCCACTTGCATGCCGTGCACGTCCTCGGGCGAGGTCTCAGCACGGACAAGAACCACGGGCTCGCCGCGGTCAGCGGCGTCAAGACAGGCGTCAGCGTCGAAGTACGCGTGCCCAGTAGCTGTTCCGGGCGACGCTCCGACCCCGATCGCGATCGGCGGTACCGGATCACCGACCGTTGTCGAAGTCGCCACCTGCACGAGCACCAACTCATCGACCCGAGCCAGGGCCTCGTCGCGTGTGATCTTCCAGCCGGGCTGCCGAGTCATCTCGACCGCCATCCTGACGGCGGCGCGGGGTGAGCGCTTCCCGACCCGGGTCTGCAGCACCCAGAGCCGGCCGGATTCGATCGTGAACTCGACGTCGCACATGTCGCGGTAGTGAGTCTCGAGGCACTCGAGTATGTCCTCGAGTTCGGTGGCCACCGCAGGCAACCGGTCGCGTAGCGCAGCAATCGGCTGAGTGACGAAGGCACCCGACACGACGTCCTCGCCCTGCGCTTCGAACAGCAGGTCGCCGAAACGACCGCGTTCCCCTGTAGAGGGGTCGCGGGTGAAGACAACTCCCGTGGCACTACGCGCGTCCTGGGTACCGAAGACCATCGCTTGAACCGTGACCGCCGTGCCCGCGTCGTCCGGTAGGCCCTCATGTGCCCGGTACGAGCGCGCCTTCGCGCCGTGCCAGGAGCGGAAGACGGCCTCAACCGCCTGGCGCAACTGGATCCACGGGTCGTGCGGAAAAGGGACGCCTGTGTGTGCTTCGACCACATCGAGTATCCGGTCACATGCCGCGCGACCCGACATCGACGTCTCCCCCGTCAGGGCGAGCACGTGGCTGGGCACGCCGAGCACGACATCGGCGTAGAGGCGCAGGAAGCGGAGGTAGGTGTCGAGCGCGAACGCCTCGCCCCCTCGGTCGGCGAGCCCAACGAGAGTTTGCTCGGTGAAACCGAGATTGAGAACCGTGTCCATCATTCCCGGCATTGATACTGCGGCACCTGAACGAACGCTGACGAGAAGTGGGGCGGTGACGTCGCCAAAGCCGCGACTCAACTTAGTCTCGAGTCGCGCGACTTGTGAGCCCAGCTCGTCGTCGAGCCCGTCTGGCCAACCGCCTTCGTCAAAGGTGCGCCATGCCTCCGTGGTGATCGTGAACCCCGGCGGCACGGGTAGCCCCAAGCGTGTCACCATCTGCGCGAGGTTGGCACCCTTGCCGCCGAGGAGTCCGGTCAGCGTCCTTGGTTCCGGTTCGTGGGGGTGGTCGAACGAATAGGTGAGCGACACGGCTGTCAGGCAATGGCTGTCATGGCCACGGGCAGGTGCTTGACGCCGCACGCAAGGTTGGATCGGAGGTAGCTCGGCTTGCCGACAATCCGAATGGTCTCGACACTCTTCGCGAGCTCCTCGTAGAAGGCACGGATTTCGAGCCTTGCGAGGTGCGAGCCAAGACAGAAATGCGGACCAGAGCCGAACGCGACGTGCTCGCGCGGGTTGCGGTGCAGGTCGAACCGATCGGGGTCGTCGAACTTGTCGGAGTCACGGTTGCCCGAAGCGAAGAACATGGCAACCTTGTCGCCCTCATTCAGCTGCTGCCCGTTGAGCTCGAAGTCCTGGACTACGCGGCGGCCCAGGTAGTAGACCGCTGGCGACCACCGCAGGATCTCCTCGGTCGCAGGCTGAGCTAGCGAAGGATCGGCGACGAGCTGTGGGTAAATATCGGGATCACTGAGAATTCCGATCAGGCCGTGAGCGAGGACGTTGCGGCTGGTCTCCGCCCCGGCGATGACCAGGAGCGAGAAGAATCCACCGAGCTCTTCGTCGGTGAGCGCCTCGCCCTCGACCTGACTCTGCAACAACCGGGTCATCAGGTCGTTTTCGGGCCTCGCGGTCCGTAGTTCCTTGAGCTTGTTGCCGTAGCCGAACAGTTCGGCGGAGGCGGTGGCGACGTCCTCGGGGCTGCTCGACAGCTCCGGATCCTCACTGCCCATCAGGGCGTCGGTCCACTCTTCAAGTAAGTGCCGGTCTTCGGGCGGGATGCCGAGCATTTCGCCGATGGCTTGGGCCGGAAGCTTTGCCGCGATCTCAGTAGCGAAGTCGACCTCTCCCCCGCGAGCAAGGGCGTCGTCGATCAGACTGGCGGCGGCTGCGTGGATTGAGGGCGCCAGTGCGTCGATCGCCTTAGTAGTGAAAGCCCTCGTCGCGAGTCGGCGGTACTTGAGGTGCTCGGGGGCATCGAGATTGCTCATCACACGCGGCGCGGTGGCGTAGGTCGTGTCGATGCCGCCGTGGCCGAGCACGACCGTGCCACCCAGGAGGTAGGAGGAGCTGAAGACCGTAGGCGTCTTGGCCACCGTCTGGATGTCGTCGAACTTCGTCACTGCCCAGAAGCCGCGGTCGGTCTGGTCCGGGTGGCGGTAGACCGGTGCGTTTTCGCGCAGGAAGGCGAACCACTCGAGTGGCGGCCCCTCGGCGAAACGGTCAAGATCCAGCAAGTTGATGTCGTCGATTTCCACAGGCGTGGTCTCCTAGTACTGGACACGTACCGCCGTGGCACATGTCAGGAACTCCATTCATAGGAAAACCTATGATCGGAAACTCGGTTAGTCAAGAGCTCTTTGTGACCGACATCTCTCGCCCTCCTCAACAGACTGCTTTGTCGCCGGACAGCATCTCCAGTGCGTTACTTTGTGCAGCGATCAGCCTTCCCCACGCCCGACCGGAGTAGAGGAGAGTCCTGTGAGCCAGACCAACATGACGTTGACCGGGCTGGACGAGACCCGGCGACAGTGGGAATTGGCGGGTCGCTCAGTCAGCGAGGCGATGGAGTTCGCCTACACGGTGGTCCGGGCGCAGCAGTACCTCGTGAGCTACTTCGAGGAGCTGCTGGCTGGCATCGATCTCACATGGAGTCGTTTTGAATGCCTGGTCGTGCTGTTCTACTCCCCGAACGACCAGCTCGGCCTCAAGACCGTCAGCGAGCGGCTCGGGGTCCACCAGACGACGATCACCTACGCCGTCGACCAGCTGAGAAGCAAGGCTTGATCGAGCGACTTGGCCACCCCGATGACCGCCGGCGCAAACTGGCGACGCTCACTGAGGACGGCCGCGCGAAGGTCGAGCAGGCCTTCGACCTGCTTGAGGCGGCGGAGTTCTGCAGTGGCGGCGTCGCCAAGGCCGATCAGACGAGGGTGTCAAAGACTCTGCGTCGTCTGATCGCCAGCGAGCCGCCAGCGCTGTCACCCAGTGAATTCCGGCGCCCGACGCCGACCGACGCACCGCGTGCCGCCCCCGGTAGGCCGTCGCGTGGAGGTGCCGCCCGGCGATAGTGGCTGACTCTCAAGGTAGGCGCATCGTGCGCTCGAAGATGCCGAGGGCTGTCTCGCCGTCCCACGAGTAGCGGGTCTGGGACTCCCAACGAAGATGGCCGGATCTCGTCCGTCGACCGAGAGTCTGGTGCGCGGGTGGGGCACTGCCCGACCACGCGGTATTGAGGTTCTCGGCGGTGATGGTGGTCGGGCCGGACGGTGTGGACAGCACGATCTCGATCGGCCCGGCGTCCTCTACGCCCGCTACCCGGGGCAGAACCGACACCAGCGACGCCTCGATCTGCCTGCCATCGACGCTGACAAAGGCACCACCGAGGTCCTCTCCGACTCCGACCCGTGCGTGCCGGAAGATAGCGAAGGCGCGACCACTCGGGAACACCGCGTGTGCCCAGTCGTGGTCACGCATCAAGCCGTTGTTGCGTGGCCCCACCGAATGGTCGCGCCAGCCGGTGCCGGAGAGGGCCCAGGTCTCTCCGTCGACCTTGACCGAGCCGGAGATGGCGGCGCCTTGCTCGTAGTGGCCAGAGGCCCAGATCTGTCCGTCCAACTGATTCCGCATGTCCCACACCGGGGTCGCCGCGCACCAGTCGACGTCAAGGGCGAACGAAACTTCGACGTCGTCGCACAGAGGACCGGCGCGCAGCTCAGCCTCGTCGGTGAGCCGGACCACGCCGACGGCAGTCAGCCGCAGGTGCTCGAACGGTTCAACAACATCGACGGCCAGCGTCGGGCCGGTGGGTCGCTCGCGCACCTCATGCCCGGTGCCGTACCCCTTCCACATCCCGATCCGGCCGTCGGGAAGGAACACGTTGACCACTTCCCTCCATAGCCGCAGATCCAGTTGGGAGCGCGAGAGGTGTAGCCACATGCTGATGCCGACTGTGGGGTCGTGCAGGTCGAAGCAGTAGTTCTCGCACCAGCTCGGGTCGCCTGCAGGCGGCTCGTGCGGGAGCTCGGTCAACATCAGCTCCGCGCGCTCGGCACCGGAGGTCGCAGCAAAATCGGGGTTGCCTCTCACAGGGCGTTCACTGTCCATCCGCCGCCGACCGCTCGCGAGCCAGGGTGGCGAGCAAGTCCTGGTGCAGCTCCATCCAGACGTCGTGGTATGACCCCGACAGCGGCTTCGCCAGCGCGTCTAGGTCGCCACCTACGAACAGCGCCCGAGCACCCTCGAAGCGAGCGGAGTACTGCGTGAAACGGGCTAGCGTCCGCGACGCGTCGGCGAGCACGGCTGTGAGCCGATCGTCGATGTCGCCCAGCCGCGCCGCGTACGCCGCCAGGTCGCGGATTGCAGGATCCTCCTGTTGCCAGGCGGTGCAAAAACCCTTGAACTCGGCGTTCACCGGAACGAACGCGTCGTAGGCGGCGTCGAGCCCGGCCCCATCAACGATGGCCTCGCGCTCAGCGGCGAGTAGTGCTAGCAAGTGCTGGCGCCCGGGCGGCGTGAGGTGCCAGCCGCCGATCCGGCCGTCTCGGTATCCGACATGGCAGTCGATCCTGCTCTGTTCGAGCTGTCCGAGAACGACGTCCTCGGGCAGGCCGGTGGCGGTGACCACTTGATCCTGCTGCGCAAAACCCTTGAGACGTAGCGTCAGCGCGACGACCAGCTCAGCTGACGACTCGGTCGCCGCCGTCATACGGCTTCGACCGTCCCGCTAGAGCCGTCGACACGTACCAATTGGCCATCGGTGAATGTTCGGGCGGCGGTCTTGGTGTTGACCACGCACGGTACGCCCAGCTCGCGGGCCACCACGGCACCATGCGAGAGGCGGCCACCAATGTCGAGAACGACCGCGGCCGCCGCCGCGAGTACGGGCGACCAGCCGGGGTCGACGGTCTCAGCGATGAGAATGTCACCGGGCTCGAAGTCGTCGAGTGCATCGCTCATGATCCGTGCTCGGCCCTCGACGATCCCCGGGGCGGCCCCGATTCCGGAGAGCAAGGACACTCCCGACTCCGCGCTGGGCGCCACAGCACCGTCCTCGCGCGGCGGCAGAAATCCAAGCGCCTCGAAGTATTCGGGTTGCGGACGGCGCAGGACCCCCTCAGGCAATGACTCGACCAGCTCCGGCAGTTCGAGCTCGAGGCAACGCGCGAACGCAGCACGACGCTCGGCGAAAGTCGCGTGATCGGGCAGACTCGCCTCAGTGAGAGCCGCGTGCAGCTCTGCGAGCGACAGGAACAGCAAGTCGGCGGTGGCCGTGATACGCCCGCCGGCCAGGAACCTGGGGGCTGCAGCGCTGAGTAGCACCCGGACTTCGTCGAACGCCTTCACAATCGGGCTCTTCGCATTTTCCCGCGCCGCCATGACTGACTGCGAGTAGGTGACCAGCGCCGCGATGTCCTCGCTGACGGCGCCTCCGCTGCGTCGAGCCAGCTCGGCCCACGCCTCCGCCTTCTTGTCGGTCTGGACGACGTGGGCGCCAGGCCCGCGTGCAATCAGCCCTAGAAGCGCGCTTGGATGAGCGCGCCAGCTATTGCGCTCGAGCATCAGCTCACCCGGCCCGCGATGGCCGTAGCGCTCCATGAAGGCGAGGTACTGCTTAATGAAGGGGCCCGCACCGTTCGCCGCCTCAGTCACGACGCCCCCGGTCGCGATCAGCCCGGCCAGCGCCTCAGGCTCGGCCTCCCCCGCCCGGGCCAACTCGACGACGGCGCTGCCCATGTCGGCACTGTCGTTGCCGCCCAGTCCAATGTGAAGGCCGGTCAGCAGACTGCCGTCGGGGTCGAGCCCAGCCGCGGTGAGTGCCGCTCCGGCCTTGGCGTAGGCCAGGCTTGCGACGTTGGCACCCTCGACGAGCAAGGCGAAGCAATCTGCGTGGAGGGCATCGAGGCCTGTGAGCCACTCGTCGAGCATCGCCCCGTCCAGTTCGGCCAGCGGACCGCTGGGACGCAGCGAGGCGACCGAGTTGTACAGCTTCTCGATCGCGCCGGGCACGATTTCGGCGACGCGCTGGATCTCCGCCTCGAACCGCTCCTTGCGCTCCGCTTCCTCAGCCGAAGAGTGCTTCGCCGGTGGGGGCACCCAGCCCGGGGCGCGCGTCAGTCCGAAGAACTGCTCGAACTTGATGTGCGCCGAGCTGCCAGGCGTGTTGTCACCAAGCACGGCACTGTTGGGCACGCTGAGGTAGAGCGCGCCGTAGAAACCTGTGATGTGCCGCCCGAGCTCGGCACGGTCGACGATCCCGAAGACATCGGAGAACGCCTTGATCATGCCCTCGGGCTCGAAGGTCTGGATCAAGTCCTGCGTAAGCGGGGTGAGTGGCCGCGGCGCTTGGTCCTTCAGGTTTGCCCGGGTCCAAACAATGCTCTCGTCGGGCCAGTCGTTCATCCAGTAGTCCCAAGAAACCAGATTGCTCGTATCGCTGTTCATCGAAGATCCCTCGCTTCGTGGGGGTGTCGGCCGACCAGCGGCAGTCGCGGCCGGCCGACACCGAAGGGTCAGGTGACCTCGGACTAGTTGGCCTCGAAGGGATCGACGAAGCCGGGCTCAGGCACGATCGCCCCGTTGACGACCTTGGAATACACCATCGTCGGGTTGAAGATCCGGGGAGAATCGGAGACCGGGGACGTCTTGCCGACCACGCTGTACGGCGCGGTGACTCCAACGTCGATCGGCTCATCCAGATTGTTCATAGCGTCGAGCACCGACTCCGCCGAAATGTCATCCATGCCGTCGACGAGCTGGGCAAACAACTGCACCGAGGCCCATGCGGTGACACCAATGTCACCCATGTCCTCGCCCGGCACCTCGGAGTTCGCGGCATCGAGGTCCGCCAGGAACTCCGTGATTCCGGCGTTTGAGGTGTCAGCGGTGGGCGTGACCGCGCCGATGATGAGCAGACCCTCAGCATCGTCGCCCATGGCGGTGATCGACGCCTGGGTGGCGAGGGTGGAGTAGCTGGCAATGACGCCGTCGTACCCGACCTGACGCAAGGCGCTGATCATCTTAGGCAGGTCCTGCGGGAATGAGGCGATGAAGACACCGTCTGTGCCGTCCTTGGCGACGGTAGCCGCAGCGGCCGCGTAGTCCGCCTGCTGGGGGGGCGCCGTCACTATGCGGACGTCGATGCTGCGAGCCTCCATGGCTGTGGTGAAGATGTTGCCAGCGTCAACGCAGGCGGGAATGTCGCACCCGAAGAAGACTCCCTTTGTCACACCCTCTCTGGCCAACGAGTCGGCAGCTCCATACGTATAACCGGGCTGCGCGCCCGACAGCGGGAAGCCAATGTCAACCGTGCGCTCAGCAGGAGCCGTGCCGAGGCCGCCGATGGCCGCGATCCCATCGCGGTCGAGCGCCTCGAACACGCCATCGAAGGTCGTGTTACCACCGACCATTGCGACGATGCCGTCCTCGCTGGCCTGGCGAGCGCACGCGACTCCAACGTTCGGGTCGTACTTGTCGTCACAGATCGTCAGTTCGAGTTGCCTTCCGTTGATGCCGCCCGCCTCGTTGATGGCGTCGACGGCAGCCTGCGCCGCAATCGGGTTCTCGGGAAGTGGCGCACCACCAGTGACGGTGGTGATGTCCATGATCTTGATTGGACCCTTGGCGCCATCGCCTGCGTCGTCGCTCGAATCAGAACCGCAGGCGACCAGGCTCCCAACGAAAAGCAGACCTGCCATCGCGGCTCCGAATGCGCGCATCCGGGACAAATTCCTTGCCATCGTAAAACTCCCTCAGAAGATGGTGCGTGATGAAGAGCCCAAGGACGGCGTCCTGCAGGCGTTGTTCAGTTCTCGACCCGGATCGAGATGCTCCGCTGGCTCAAGCGGGGTTCGGGATAGCGGCCGGTCGTCATGACGCGACGTCCGCGCTTGCTAGATACGCAGCTTCGAGCTCGGCTGCGCCGGAGGCCGACGTGCCTTCTGCGACAATCCCGCCGCGCCGCATGAGGTACCACCGGTCGGCGACGTGAAGCGCGCGGCGCGCCTGCTGCTCGACGAGAAGGACGGCGACCCCAGTGGTACGGGCCGCCTCGCGAATGGCATCGAGAAGCCGCTCGACGACTTGTGGGGCGAGACCGAGCGACAACTCGTCGACCATGAGGAGGCGCGGCCTGGCGGCCAACGCGCGGCCGAGAGACAGCATCTGCTGTTCACCACCGGACAGAAGCCCGGCCCTCCGACCCAGAAGTGGCTCGAGTTCGGGAAAGAGCTCGAGAGCGTCCGCTGTGGTGCCGCGGCCGAGACGCAGGTTGTCGCGAACACTAAGCGTTGAAAGGACCGATCTCTCCTCGGGCACCAAGCCGAGGCCCTGACGAACGCGGGCGTGGAGTGGTCCGCGCAGCGGCTTCGCGTTCCAGGTGATGGTGCCATCCAGTGCGGCCAGCTCGCCTGCGATGGTGAGCAGAGTCGTCGACTTGCCGGCTCCGTTGGGCCCGAAGAGCGCGACCACCTCGCCCGCGACAACCGTGAGATCTACGTCGCGCACGACGGCCGCTTCGCCGTACCCTGCGGCCAAGCCGCTCACCCGCAGCTCCGCGCTCACAGCCGGGCCTCCAGACCTTCGGCCTCGGGCTTGGCGTCTGTCGATGGCGCGGATTCAGGTTCATCGGGACGCGAACCGAGGTAAGCTTCGAGCACGCGTGAGTCGGAACGCACTTCGGCCGGCGTTCCCGAGGCCAACACTGATCCCTGCGTGAGGACCGTGACCACATCGCAGGTGTCAAGCACCATGTCGATGTCGTGCTCGACCAGGAGCACACCGATCCCCCAGTCGTCAGCGAGCGCACGGACCAGGACGGCAAGCTCGCGCGTCTCGGTGTCGTCGAGGCCGGCGGCGGGCTCGTCCAGTAGCAGAACCGAGGGGTTGGCCGCGACGGAGCGCGCAATTGCGAGCAACCGGCGTCGTCCGAAGCTGAGCTCGCTCGGCAGCTTGTCCAAGTCGTCTGCCAGCTTGAAGGTGCGGATCGCCTCGAGAGCGGCTCGGCCCAACGTGATCTTTGGCGGGGCCACGACGTCGCGGACGTAGGACGTCCATGCACCGTCATCGCAGGCGACCGCAAGATTCTCGAGAACGGTGAGGTCGTCGAAGAGCTCGACGGACTGGAAGGAGCGCACCATCCCGCTGCGCGCCACCCGGCGAGGCGAACGCCGAGCGACCGGCGTTGCACCAACGGACACGGCGCCAAACTTGGGTCGCACGAAGCCGGTGACTGCGTCGATGAACGTCGTCTTGCCAGCTCCGTTGGGTCCGATCAGCCCGTGCACCTGGCCCGGCTCCACGCGGAGCGAGACCTTGTTGACGGCAACTACGCCTCCGAAGTGGACCGAAAGGCCGTCTACGACCAGTCCACGCGATGCGACCCGGGTTACCACACCGACCTTCTCGTTATCCGCCGCCCGGACCGCGTCGAGCACGCGACTCGTCGCCTTGGCAGGCGGCGACGCGGCCTCGGGTGATCGGAAAACTCTGTTGCGCAACCCCGCCGCGAGAGCCGCGAGATGACGCTTGCTACTTGCGTGGATGCCGTCGGGACTCGTGCGCAACACGAACAGGACATACAGGCCACCGAGCAACGGGAGCCACTTGTCCAGGTCGCCGACCGGTCGGAGCAAGAGGGTCAGCGGCCCGCCGGGAATCAGCGTCGCGCCGACCGCGGCGCCACCGATGTAGCCGATGCCGCCGACCACGGTGACCGTGATGATGTTGATCGAGGGCAGAACGGCGAACTGTGAGGCGATGGTCGAGAACTGTAGGTTTGCGTAGAACGTGCCGCCGAGTGCTGCGATTCCGCCTCCGATGGCGAACGCGAAGATCTTCACTCCAGGCACGCTCACGCCGATCGACGCCGCTGCCCGCTCGTTCGATCGCACGGCCAGCAGACGCCGGCCGATACGGCTGCGGCGGATGTTGAGCACTGCGACGACGCAGAGCATCAGGCCGCAGAAGGACACGAAGGCGTAACGCTGGGGGAACTCGTAGGCATCGACGCTCCAGCCGCCGATGGAGAGCGGCGGAACTGAGATGCCGGCCACGCTGCCGGCGTACTTCGGATTGGCGAGCACAAGGGAGAACACGACGACTGCGAGGCCGACACTGGCGATCGCCAGGTTCTGACCTCGTACCCTAAGCGACGGGAGCCCGATCAGGGCACCAACCAAGACCGCGATGACGAATGCGAGAGCCAGCGCTGCCAGGAACGGCAACTCCTTGCTCGACATCAGCTTCGCTGCGGAGAACGCACCCAGCCCAGCCATGACGTACTGCGCAAGAGACAACTGGCCGGCGAACCCGGTGATGACTACGACCGACAGGCAAAGCAACATGACGCTGATGAAAACCGTGAACGCGGCTGCCCACTGAGCGTCCACGACGAACAGGAGCACGGCAGAGCCGGCCACGAAGACTCCGAGCGTCGGCAGCGGGCGCACACCGGCCGACATCACCGCGGGTAGACGGTCGGTGATGAATCCGCGCGTAGGCAGGCTCTCCCCACGCAGCACGAGTGCTGCGATGACGACCAGGAACGGGACACTGCTGACCCAGCCCGGTGCAGTCACGAAGCGCTGCACCTCTGACTCGATCACACCGATGGCGAGGCCACCGATGAGGGCCAGGGGGAAGGACTTGAAGCCGCCGATCAGGCTGGCCGCCATGGCCGGCACCACTAGGAGGACCAGCTGGTTGGTGTCCAAGTACGTGATCGGGGCAATCAAGCATCCAGCGAAGGCCGCCAGTCCCGAGCCTATGGCCCAGTTGATGGCGGCAACTCGGTTCGGAGAGTGACCCAGGGTCGCGGCAGCGGTCTGGTTCTCGGCGACGGCGGCGGTCACACGGCCGAACGAGGTCCGGCTATAGACGACCATGAGCACACCGCTCACGACGATTGCGATCCCGAGCAGCAGGACTCGGTCCACGCCGACGCTCACGTCCCCGATCAGGTCGACCTTGTCGCGCGGCAGGAAGGACTCGACCGCCAGCGAGTTGGGGCCGTAGACCAAGACCGCCGTCGATTGGAGAACGATCAGCACACCGAGCGTGACCACGACACGCGCAAGCGGCGACGAACGTCGCATCTTCGCGAGCAGCGCAAAGTGGACGATGGCGCCGAGCAGCGCGCCCAAGACGACGGCGAGGACGATGGCCAGAATCGGGGGCAGTCCGCGCTGGGCTGTGAGCTCGTAGTACGCGTATGCACCGACCATCACGAATGCGCCCTGCGCGAAGTTGAGGACGCCCGAACCTCGAAAGACCAGGACGATTCCCTGGGCTACGAGGGCGTAGATCGCACCCGTACCCAAGCCCAGGAGTGCGAAGGAGACGACGTCCACGCACGGCCTCCAGTTCTGTGATTGGCGTTACACGGAGTTCAGATAGTTGGCATTCCTAGCATCTGTTTTCCATGTGAGTCAAGGATGGCCCGCGAATCGACGGGAAATGACCGATGGCCTGTCGCGGTCCACGCGACAGGCCATGGAAAGCGGCTGGTGCTACTCCTTGAGCTCGAGCGGCAGGTAGTTGATCTCCCCCAGGCCCTCGAGCGCAAGGCCGAACGGTAGATACTCGGCGAGAGCCTTCTTGATGGGGTTCGTGTAGAGCAGCCGCTGAGCGCGCACGGTGACCTCGGGCTGCGCAATGATCTGCCGGGCCAGCTCCCATGCGCGATCACGCAGCTGTGCGGCCGGCACAACCTCGTTCACGAAGCCGAGCGTCTTGGCTTCGTCGGCCGAGAGCTTTTCCGCGGTCATCATGAAGTACTGCGAGCGGCCCAGCCCAAGGAGCAGTGGCCAGATGACGTGGGTGCCATCCCCGGCGATCCACCCGTTCTGGAAGTGGAACGAGTCGGCGAACCACGCGTGGTCGGCAGCGAGGCAGATGTCGCTGATAGCCGGGATCTCCGGGTGTACCGGCGCTGGGCCGTTGACCGCCGCGATGATAGGCGCCTCGATGTCGATCAGGTTCTGCAGCAGCCGCGTGCTTTCCCCGATCAGGGGCATGTAAACGTTGGGTGTCACCGGCAAATACGGCTCCATCACCGACATGTCAGGCATGTCAATGAACCGATCCCCGGTGGCCGTCAAGATGATGACCTTGTTGTCCTGGTCGGACCCGATGTCACCGAATGCGTGGCCGAGCTGCTGGTGCATGACACCGTCCCAGCGAGCCACGCCGCCGTTCGTGTGCAACCTGATCTCGAGGATCCCGTCCCGGCGCTCCATGGCCAGGAAGTCCTCGTAGCGCTTCGAATACTCCTCAAATGTTGCCAGCATCTCGATCTCCCTTGTCGTGGTCGGCCCAACGGGCCCACGCTGTCGCCTCTGTGCGACGGCGTGTTGCTGCTCGTGCGTCCTTGGCCGCGGGTGCTCACGTCCAGGCTGCGGCCAGAGCCGCTACGGCCCTGAGACCGGGGTCGACCCTCCGGGCAGCTCGGATCCGCCGCTGCATCTCAGGGATGTCCCAGTGCCACATGGACTCCCCGACGCCGTGCTTGCCCCGCCAGGTGACGTCACACAGATGCATGGCCGTCAGGCCGTTCGACCCCTGGTCCTGCACGATGCTGCTACGCACGGTAGCCGCAACCTCGTGATGCTCACCCTTGTCGTCCTCAACGCGGTACGTCAGCGATTTGGTCTCGAAGGCCGACTGTTCGAACTCAACCTCCGCTGAACGAAGTCGGCGTAGCTCACCGCCCACCAGGACGTAGCCGTGGCTCACAGACGCGACGCCTGGGTGGCGCTGCGAGGTCTGGGCGAGGAGGGTGAAGTCATCGCCTACGTGAAACTCATCGAAGGTTCCGCATGAACTCTTGAACTCGGCGCGCGGGCTCCATGAGTGGTCGTGGTTGCTGATGCTGTCGACGACTACTTCCTCGCCGTCGAGCGTCATCATGCCGGTGACGCGGAACGTCTGGTCAATGTGGCCGACCGGCGCGTCCCCCTTCGGTCCGTGGTGGAACGCCGCGAATCCCGGCTCGCTGCTCTCGACCTTAGTGAAGTCGAGGTCTACGGGTGGCATCAGTGCGCGACACTCCAACTGAAGGTCCAGGCGCTTGTCACGGGACGAAAAGACGACCTCGTACCGGTCCGGTACCGGCTTGCCCCTGACGCGCAGCCCGCTCGGGAGCGCGAAGTCGGAGTAGCGGTTGGTACCGATGGGCTGGTGCACCTGACTGTCGTAGAAGTCCATGTCGAGGACGCCGCCCGAGCGCGAGTAGACGCATCGCCATGGTCTGCACGACCTCGAGGTTGGATCGGAACGCCGCGCGCAGGTGCACGCGCATTCCCCGCTCTGGGATGAAACAGGAGAACCAGCAAGTCTCGAGCCACCGCCAGTCGCGGTAGGCAGGGCGGTGCAAGTCGATCAGCCCGCCGGCGCCCGCCATCTTGTCGACATCCGGCTCAGAGGAGTTCAAGGATCGTCGCATTCGCCTGGCCGCCGCCCTCGCACATCGTCTGAAGGCCGAACTGGATCCCCTCACGCTGCATGTGGTGGAGCATCGTCGTCATGATCCGGGCACCGGAGCCGCCGAGCGGGTGACCGAGGGCAATCGCTCCACCGAGCGGGTTGACCAACGTTGGGTCGACGTCGAACTCCGCGAGCCAAGCCAGCGGCACACACGCGAACGCCTCGTTGACCTCGAAGGTCCCGATGTCGGAGAGAGCCAGCCCGCTTCGGTCCAGCGCCTTCTGCGTAGCCGGAAGGGGTGCGGTCAACATCATGAGCGGGTCGGCGCCCGTCACGACTGCGGTGTGCACTCTGGCGCGTGGGGTCAGGCCGAGGTCACGGGCACGCTCGGACGTCATGATCAGCAGTGCAGCTGATCCATCGGTGATTTGAGAGGCGTTTCCAGCCGTCACAACTCCGTCCGGGAGGAACGCCGTGCGCAGCGCGCCGAGGCTCTCCAGGGTCCCGCCCGTGCGGATGCCTTCATCAGAGCTGACGACGTGGCCGTCGGGGGTCGTGATCGGAGCGGTCTCGTCGGTAAATCGGCCGGCCTTCGCGGCGGTGTCGGCGCGCGC
Source organism: uncultured Actinomycetota bacterium (assembly GCA_963716655.1). Classification (GTDB taxonomy): domain Bacteria; phylum Actinomycetota; class Actinomycetes; order Propionibacteriales; family Nocardioidaceae; genus Nocardioides. The sequence continues at coordinate 247,865 of CAVQTV010000006.1, forward strand.
GTGCGACTCTAGGGCGTAGCCGTCGACGTCAGCGCGACTGAGGCCCCACTTCGAGGCGATCGACTCGGCAGCGAGGCCTTGGTTGGGGAACGTCGTGCCATAGCGCGCGTGGTAGCCGGCACCCATCGGACTGACGCCCTCAACCATGGCCGACATCATCGGCACGCGCGTCATCGACTCGACACCACCCGCAACGACGACGTCGTAGTGGCCGGCAATCACGCTCGCGGCGGCGAAGGACACAGCCTGCTGCGACGAGCCACACTGGCGGTCAACGGTGGTGCCGGGCACGCTCTCGGGCCAACCAGCCGACAGCACGGCGGTGCGGGCGATATCGAATGTCTGCTCGCCGACCTGACTGACACAGCCCCAGACCACGTCTTCGACTAGTGCTGGGTCAAGCCCGGTGCGGTCGATCACTGCTGCTAGCACGTGTGCGGAGAGGTCTGCGGGGTGCACGCTGGCCAAGCCGCCCCCACGGCGTCCCAGGGGGGACCGGACGGCCTCGACGATAACGGCGTCTCGCATGGTTCCTGCTTTCTGTGAAGTGGATCGGGCGATCAGGAGGAAGGTTGGACGGTGCTCGCCTGGATGAGGGCGAGCTGCCCCGCGGACTCACACCTCAAGGCGGCAACGAGGTCACCTCGACGCGTCGGCGCGAGGAGGGCTTTAGCCGTTCGGTGGGTGGCAACCGGCCCGTCGGCAAGTGCCCGCGCGAGCCGGGCGACCTCGGTGTCGAGGCTGTCATCAGGCGTGCACCGATTGGCGATCCCGAGTGTCACTGCGGTCGGCCCGTCGAGACCGTCGTCGAGCAGAGCCATGCCGAGGGCGGTGCCGGCGCCTGCACGGCGCAGCAGGGCGTGGGTGGCGCCACCGTCGGGCACCAATCCGATGCGGGAGAAGCCGAGCCGAAGCTGGGCCGACGCGGCCATGACGAGGAGATCGGCACCGAGGGCGAGCGACGCACCCAGCCCGATCGCGGCGCCGTGAACTGCCGCCATCACCGGCACAGGCACGTCGGCAAGCGCGACGGCAAGGGCGTTGGCACGGTCGAGCATCGGGACGGCGCCACCAGTCGTAGGTGTGCCGTCGTGGTCTGTCATGACCGATGCCGCTGGCAGCAGCGCGGGGTCAGGCAAGTCGGCACCGGTGTCGGCTCCGGCACAGAAGGCCCGGCCCGCCCCTGCCAGCACGACGACTCGCACGTCGGGCGTCTCGGCGGCGCCGCGCAGCTCAGCGACCAACGCGTCGGCGGTAGGAGCGTCGAGCGCGTTCAGCCGGTGCGGTCGGTCGAGCCGCAGCGTCAGCACGCCGTCGTCCAACTCGGTCTTGAGGCTCACTTCGCGCTCGCTGCCCGGGCCCGCAGGTCGCGGCCGATGATGTGCTTCATGATCTCGGTCGTACCGCCGTAGATCGTCGCGACCCGGCTGTCCACGTAGGCCTGGGAGATCGGGTACTCCACCATGTAGCCATAGCCTCCAAAGAGCTGTAGCGCCCGATCAACGACACGCTTCTGCATCTCCGTCGCCCACCACTTGGCCTTCGCGGCGTCGACGGGCGTGAGCCGAGCCTCGTTCAGGGCAAGGGTGCAGGCATCGACATACGCACGGGTGACGTCGACCTCGGTTGCGAGCTCGGCCAACGTGAACTGCACGGTCTGCAGGTCGATGAGCGGCTTCCCGAAGGCCTCCCGCTGGCGCACATAGTCGGCGGCCCACACGACGGCCTGCTCCGCGACAGCGACCGCCGTGAATGCGATCGTCATCCGCTCCTGCGGCAGGTGCGCGGCCAGCATGGCGCCAGCCTTGTCGCGGTGACCGATCAGGTTGTTCACCGGCACTCGGACGTCCTCGAAGGAGAAGCTCGGCGGTGTCCTGCTGCTTCTGCCCGATCTTCTCGAGCTTGCGGCCGCGACTGAAGCCCGGAGTGTCGGCGTCAACGACGATCATCGACAACCCCCCGTCGGAGTCGTTGCCACCCGTGCGGGCGACGACCAGGCAGAAGTTCGCGAACTTGCCGCTCGTGATGAAGGTCTTCGACCCGTTGATCACCCACTCATTGCCGTCGAGTCGTGCGGTGGTACGAATGCCGCGCAGGTCGCTGCCGGTTCCGGGTTCGGTCATGGCGATCGAACCAACGAGCTCACCTGAGCAGCACCCGGGCACATAACGTTCCTGCTGCTCCGGTGTGGCGTCCTCGATCAAGTACGGCAGGATCACATCGTTCTGCAGGCTCAGTGAGCTGAGCAGCGAATTGGCACCTGCCCGAGACAGCTCCTCAGCCAGGACCATGTGGAACCGGAAGTCGGTGGTGCCACCACCACCTAGAGCCTCCGGCGCCTGCAACCCGAGCAACCCAGCAGCCCCGGCAGCTCGGTAGGCCTCCCGGTGGATGAAGCCTTGCGCCTCCCATTCGTCCAGGTGCGGCAGCACGGCGCGCTCGACGTACTTGCGAGCTGTGTCGCGAAAGGCATCGTGCTCGGGCTCGTAGAGCCGGTTGAGGCGGGGCAGTAGGTTAGGCACTGGATCCTCCGACGTGGTCGAGCCAGGTGGCCGGAAGCGCGAATCGGGGGCCGTGGGCCGCAGCGAGCTCGTCGGCCCGCTGTCGGAACGCGTCAGGACCTCCCGGATTCCCGGCGGCGTGCTGGACGACGCCGCCGGTCCAGCTCGGATAGCCGATGCCGAGCAACGAGCCGACGTTGGCGTCCGCCGTCGAGCGGAGCACGCCCTCCTCCAGGCAGCGCAGGCTGTCGACCGACTCGGCGTACAGCAAGCGGTCAGCGACCTCCTGGTCGGCGATCGCGCCGCCGACCGGGTCGGCGTAGGTTGCAAGGCCCGGCCATAGACCAGTGCGCCGACCGTCGACGTAGTCGTAGAAGCCGCCGCCAGCGGCGCGACCCAGCCGCCCGCGATCAACGGCCAGTTCGGCGAGCACGGTGTCACCGGGATGCTCGTCCCACCCGGTCCCGGCCTCGAGGGCGGCAGCACGAGTCTGACTGCGGATGGAATGGGTTAGGGAGAGCGTGAGCTCGTCGAGCAGCGCGAGGGGCCCGACGGGGTAGCCGGCTTCGACTGCCACCCGATCGATCCGTTCAGGAGCGACACCCTCGCCAACCATGGCCATCGCCTCAACGAGCCGGGTGAGGATGACACGGCTGGTGAAGAAGCCACGCGAGTCGGACACGACGATGGGCACCTTCCGCAGGGCACGCACGACGTCGAGGCCGTGGGCCAAGGTCTCATCGCTGGTCTGTGCGCCCGCGATCACCTCGACCAGTTCCATACGCGGCACTGGCGAGAAGAAGTGCAGCCCTACGAACCTGTCTGGGCGCGCGAGCGACGCCGCAAGTCCGGTGATCGGAAGGGTTGAGGTGTTCGACGCCAGAAGACAGGTTTCGGCGACGCTGGCCTCGACGTCCTTGAAAATCTGCTCCTTGAGCTCCGAGTCCTCGTGCACAGCCTCGACGACGACGTCGCAGCTGGAAACGTCCGCGATCTCGCCGCTGGGTTGGATTCGAGCCAGCACTGCGTCGGCCTCAGCTTCCTCAACGAGTGCGCGGTGGAGACTCTTGCGAATCGAGGCGAGCCCGCGGTCGGCCGCGGGCAGGTCGATATTGACTAGGACAACGTCGAGGCCTGCGGCCGCGCTCGACTGAGCGATGCCTGCACCCATCATCCCTGCGCCGATGACACCGACGCGGGTGGGAGTGAACCGCTCGATACCGGCGGGGCGACTGCCGCCGGATCGGATGGTCTGCAGGTCGAAGAATCGGGACTGAATCAGGTTGGTTGCCACTGGTCCGGTGACCAGCTCCACGAACGCCGCACTTTCGAGCTGCGACGCTGTGTCGAAGTCGGCCTCGGCGCCAGCACACGCGGCCTCCAGGATGGCGTGCGGCGCGGGCATCGGGTAACCGTCGAGCAGCCGACGCACGGCGCTGGGGAGCGAGGCGACGACCGCCTCGCGGTCGTGCCCGAGCTCGGCCTCTGGCAGCCGGAAGCCCTCGAGGTCCCACGGCGCTGCGGCCTGTGGGTGCTGGTTGATCCACCGAACGGCCCAAGGCAGCAGATCGTCGGCGGAGGCCACCAGTGCGTCGACAAATCCAAGCTCCAGGGCCTGCCCCGGCGTGTGGGAACCACCGGAGATCAGTAGCGCGCCGAGCGCGCGGCGCACCCCAAGGAGGCGGACGGTGCGGATCAGCCCATTGGCAGCAGGCAGCAGGCCAAGCGTCACCTCGGGGAGGCCGAGCCGAATATCGTTGGAGTCGACCACAACCCGGGCATGACACGCGAGCGCGATCTCGAGCCCGCCTCCAAGAGCCGAGCCGTTGACCGCGGCGACGACCGGTACGCCCAGGGTCTCGAGGGCGCGCAACTGGTTCTTGACCCTCCGGACGAAAGTCGTCATCTCCGGCGCGTCGCTGGGTCCGATGTCTCGCAGCATTCGAAGGTCTCCGCCCGCGAAGAAGGTCTTCTTGGCGGAAATGACGACCACACCGCGGAGGCGCCCGCTGAGGAGGGTGGAGTTCAGCTCGTCGAGTGCCGCGTCCATCCCTTCCCAATAGGCGTCGTCCATGGTGTTCGCCGAACGCCCGGGAGCGTCCAGCGTCAACACGCAGATGTCGTCCTCGCGGTGATTGACACGCACGGCGCTCAGAGTCATGAAGGGGCCTTCCGGTGGGAATCAGAGATCGAGCACCAGTCGTGCCCCGAGGCATCGGCTGACGCAAATGAACATGGTGTCGTTCGCGGCGCGCTCGTCTTCGTCGAGGATCTCGTCGCGGTGGTCGATCTCGCCGTCGAGGACGGTTGTCTCGCAACTGCCGCAGACGCCCTCCTCGCATGACCACGGCTGACCTGGCAGGACCTCGCGGACTCGGGCGAGAATCGACTCGTTGGAGGCAATATGCAGCTCGGTACCGGTGCGCCGCAGCTCAACGTCGAAGCCGTGGTTTTGTTCAGTCGGCACCATCGCACGTGAAGCGAAGAAACGTTCGAGGTGCAGGCTCGTCTCCCGCCGGGCCGCGGCCTCCTGGCACGCGTCGAGCAGCGGCGCAGGCCCGCAGGCGTAGACCTCCACACCGTCGGCGAGCGCGTCGAACAACTCGGAGATCGGGATCAGCCCAGCCTCGTCCTGCGGCAACACACGCAGCACGCCACCTGGCGCGTCGGCCAACTCGGGTAGGAAAGCCATCGTGTCCCGGGTACGGCCGCCGTACACGAGTGTCCAGGGAATGCCTGCGGCGGAAGCGGCGCGCACCATTGGCAGCAGCGGAGTGATTCCTATGCCGCCGGCCACGAAGAGGTACGCCGGCGCGTCAACCAGCTCGAAGTCGTTCCGCGGGGCCGACACCGCCAAGGAACGTCGAGTCTCGTCGACGACTCGGTGCAGCTCCTGTGATCCGCCGCGACCGTCGTGCACTCGCAGCACCGCCACGCGGTATTGCGTCAAGTCATCCGGGTCGCCGCATAGTGAGTAGCTGCGCACCAGTCCTGACGGGAGCCGGAACGTCGATGTGGGCGCCGGGCCTCCAGGCTGGAAGGACGGACCCGTCGGCTGCGACGAGCGTGAGCTGTAGAACGTCGGTCGAGACGAGGTCTGCTTCCTTGACCGCCACCTCTAGCAGCGAGGCGTTCACGGCCCGACTCCGGCCCCGTCGAAGTCGCGACGCACCTGACGGCGCAACAGCTTGCCGGCGCTGTTCTTGGGCAGCGGCTCGTTGGAGAAGACGATCTGGGTCGGCTTCTTGACCGCGCCAAGCTCGGATCGGCACCAGGCGATGAGCTCTTCCTCTTTGACGTTCGTTCCGGGTTCGAGGTGCACCACCGCGACCGGGCTCTCGCCCCACTTCTCGTGCGCGACGCCGAACACCACGACCTCACGCACGCCGGGGAAGCCGATGAGCGCCATTTCGATCTCAGCCGGCCAGATGTTGAAGCCGCCCGAGATGATGACATCCTCCATGCGGTCCATCAGGCGCAGGAAGCCGTCGTCGTCGAGGGCACCGATGTCACCGGTACGGATCCAGCCATCGTCGGTGACTCGGGCCGCCGTGGCCTCGTCGTCGCCGAAGATGCCGATCATCTGGCCGGGCGCGGTGACCACAACCTGGCCCGTCTCGCCCGGGCCGAGCAGTTCGCCGTTGGGACCCTCGATGCGGATGCCGGAGTTGGGCGTGGCGCGACCTGCCGTCGACAGCTTGCTGGTATCGCCCGTGAGCGTGTGGTGCTCGGGGCCCAGCACTGCGACCGGCACGACCTCCGACTGCCCGTAGAGCTGGTACATCCCACTGCCCCAGACATCGATCGCCTTGCGCAGGGTGTGCTCGCTGAGCGGTGCTGCACCATAGAAGACGGTGTGAAGGCTCGACAGGTCGCGTTTGCGGGCGTCCGGGTGATCCACCATGAGTTGGATCATGGTCGGCACCAGGAAGGTCACACTGCAGCGATGGCGTTCGATCAGTTCCAGGGCGTCGGCCGGCTCGAACTTCGGCAGGATCAGTTGACCAGCCTGCACCTGGATCATCGGCCAAATCAAGTTTCCCGAGCCGTGGGAGTAGGGCGAGATGACTAGCTCGGTGTCATGACGTCCCAGCGGGGCGACGATGTTGAGCATCTCCTGGCCCATGGCTTGCCAGTTGGCCCAGGAGACCGCGATCGGCTTCGGCTGGCCCGTGGTGCCGGCGGAGAACCGGATGATATGGATCCCGCGTGGGTCGGGCTCGACACCGGGATCATCGGCCGCCGCCGACGCCAACGCCGATTCGTAGTCGGCTACGTTTCCGCTCGTCGTGATCCCTGCGTCGGCGGCGCCGCGCACGAGCACGACCTCGAGATTCAGACCGTCGGCTGCCAGTGCGGACTGCAGCGCTGGCCAGGACTCAGCGTCGACCACGAGCGCCCGCGCCCCGACACGGCGGATCATGTAAACGTGCGCCGAGGTGCTGTTGTGGAGGTAGAGCGGCGAGCGGACGAAGCCGCCCAGGGCCACCCCAGTGGCCTCCTCAACCGATTCGGGCCGATTGCGGCCGAGGCTGGAGACACGATCGCCAGGCTTGAGGCCGGCGCCGCGGAGGACATTAGCGAGGCGGGTCGAGCGCTCGTACAGATCTGCGTACGTTATGGCCCGCCCGCCCAGGCGAACGGCTTCCCGATCGGAGGCGTCCCTGGCCGCGTTGCGAAGGAGATTTGCGAAGGACATCAGAACGCAGCAGAGCTCGTGTTCGGACCGAGCAGACCGACGCCGGTCAGCGCTCCGCCGTCGATTGGGATTGCAGCTCCGTTCACGAAGCTGGAGGCGTCGCTGATGAGGAACTCCAGGACCGAGGCCACCTCCTCGGCCTCGCACCAGCGCTGCATCGGGATGGCGGAGGCAATCATCTTGTAGATTTCGGGCGCGACGGTCTCGATGGGACCGCTAAGGCCGGTCCCGCGGATCGCTGACGGACAAGCGGCATTGATGCGGATGCCTTCAGCCGCGATCTCGCGCGCCACCGATCGGACCATGCCAATCAGCCCATGCTTCGTGGCGGCGTAGGCCCAGAACCCGGCGTCTCCGCCAAGGGCGTAACCCGAAGCTGTGACGGCGATACTGCCGCCGCCACCGGCGCGCAGGTATGGAAGCGCCGCACGGATCCCAAGGATCGGACCACGGAGGTTGACCGCCGCCATGGTGTCGAAGGCTTCCATCTCGAGGGTGTCGATTGGTCCGGACAACGAAACTCCCGCATTGAGGATCAGACCTCGTAGGCCTCCGAACTTCTCGACGGCGAGGTCGACCATCGCCTGGTTGCCAGCCTCGGTGGCGATGTCGGCCACGCAGGGGAGGATGTCGGTCCGCCCGGCGGTCCAGCCGAGCAGTTTCTCGTCGCGGTCTGCCGCGACGACCGACCAGCCGTTCTTCGCCAGCAACTCGGAGGTCGCTCGTCCCACTCCCTGTGCGGCGCCAGTGACGACAGCCACGCGGTGGGGGTTGGTGCAGGTCGTGGTGGTCATCGTGCTGCTCCTTGCTGGATCGCGGGGGTTGCGTCATCGGGCTGGTACAGGGCGCGCGCCCACTTGCGGAGCGCCCGTCCGGGACGGACTTCTTCAGGGGCCCAGGGCACGTTGGACCGATAGATCTGGTTCTGCCAGATCGGCATGTCCTGATCCTGCGAATCCAGGTGGGAGGTGATGGCCCGCTGGAAGCGGCCGGGGAGTTCAGCGGCCGTGGCCTGCATCTCGACATCGTCTGGGAGTCGGAGCCCGATCGTCACCCGGATCTCGGAGTGCGACGGATCGACCTGCACCACGTTGAGGAGGTTGATGATGACGTAGTCCTTGAACTCCATCTTTGCGAGGTTGATTCCCACACCGTGCGCCTCGATGTAGTCGATACCGACCACTGGGCCGGACCGGGTGCGAAAGACCTGCTTGAGGGTCACGTTGAAGAGGTGCCCGTCGTAGCCGAATTCCTCGATCTCTGAGCCCTCCTCGGCGAGGTGGACGTACTTGATGTGCGAGAAGTCGACGATGTTCTCCGTGACCATTTGTGGAACAAGGCGGGCATCGAGCCAGGTGCGGGTCGAGTCGTCGCGGTTCCAGTAGACGCGTGGGTCGTCGAGGAAGCTGAGGTCGGGCAGATCCCAGCGCGGCTCCTCGCTGCGCCATGAACTCCAGATATAGACGTGGAGTCTCACTTCGCGCACGATCCAGGTCTTGTTTCGGACCCCGACCCGGCCCCGCGCGGTGTACGGCACGCCAGCGTTGCTGCCATCGGCGTCCCACGACCAGCCATGGAACGGACACACGATGCAATCGCCGTCTATCTGACCGCCGACGGCGAGCGCCGCGCCCTGGTGGGGGCAGTAGGCGCCCATCGCGACCAGCTGTCCGGTCTTGCCGCGATAGAAGACGATGTCTTCGCCGAAGAGGCGGCGCTGGACCGGCTGGTTCTCGGGAAAGTCGTCCGACCATCCGATGCCGAACCAGCCCTCTGGGTATCCCGGGTTGTCGAACCCGCGCAGCTCTTCGCTCACGATTTCGCTCCTGTCTTGTTCGCGGACCAGGGCACGCCTCGCGCTCCGCGCGTCCCGCTGAAGGTCGCGGAGATCCGTGACCCACAACGACTGGCCCTGTCCTGGGTATTCGTTCCATTCGGCCTCGAAGGCGGCGGACCTCGACGTGCCGGTTCTGGCCCCACTCGACCAGGCTCGTCGCGGCGACGCTGGCGGTGATGCGGTGCACCTCACCGATCTCGTCGGTGATCTCGTAGCGAACCGGTTCGCGGCTCGTCCCGTCGTAGACCATCGAGGCGCTCGCGACCCGGCGCAGTTCGCCCTTTCGGACTACGTACGCGTGTCGCACGGCAGGCCAGCCGACGCCGTCCTGTACCGCGTGGAGCATCACCGATAGCTGGTCGCCGAAGTGCAGTTCGTCGAGACCCTCCGGCTGCTCGAGCCGGTCGGGTACGCTCCCCCAGCGGTGGGTGCGGTTTGCAGTGCACGCAACCGTATAGAAACTTTCGTCGATACGAACTTCGCCGGTCACCGCCACCGGCTGGTCGATCCGCCCGGCTTCCGAGGCGTCATCAGCGTCGTATGCCGCGGGATCGGCGTCGAGAGTTGTGACGATCGAATATTCACTGTCCGCGGGGGGAGCGATGCCTTTGAGCATCAGGCGGATCTGCACGCGGCCGCATGCCGAATCGTAGTCCACCTCGAACTCCTCGTGCGGCACCACAGTCCGCGTCACCAGCCCGCTGGCCAGCACGGCGTCCGCGAGCCGGGAGTTGCCCATCGGCAGGTGGTGCTGGACGTCCGAGAAGTCGATGTCGACTGGGGTCGTGCTGTCGTTGGAGTGCACGATGACGCGGGTGTGTGCGACACCTAGGTTGGTGGCGAACTCGAGGCCGATCTGGACACGCATGTGATCGCGCGCCGTTGCACATGACAGCGCTATCGACTCGCTCCACCGGAAGTCGCCGTAGCGCGGTCGCGCGAAGTCGAGACCGGCGCGCATCAGCGGTCTCTCCCCTTCTTGACTCGTCGAACTGCGAGCAGGCTCTCGTGTGCGTCGGCGCGCAGTGTCGCGGCGTCGAGCGGCCGGTCGTTGCCGTCCGCTGGCCGAGCAAGGAGGTCCCCCGAGAGTCCGAGCAGCACAGCGATGCCCGCCACGTCCTCGGAGGTCAAGCTTCTGCCGGGGTGCGCAAGATCGCGGTGAGCGGCTGCCATCAGCGGCGGCAACAGGTCATGCAGCGCGGCCATTGGTCCTCCAGGCGTCGAGCGAGTCCAGGACGTCAACCTCGTGGCGGGCGATGATCGGCAGGATCCGCAGGAGCGACGTGCGACCGCGGCCGTGGGTATAGGCGCCGAGTGCCCGCACACAGGAGCAGAGCTCTGAGAAGATCGAGACGGTTCGCAAGTACGACAGCGCCGCAAGATCGACCTCCTGGCCGGCGACGCGCTTCCAGGTCGCGAGCAGCTCCTCGTCGGTGACGAGGCCGGCAACCCGGCCGCGATAGCCCATGCTGGGCAACGACAGGTAGGCGAGGTCGTGGAGCGGATGCCCCCATGCCCCGCGCTCCCAATCCAGGATCGCATTGATCCGGCCGTCGTCGTCGATCATCAGGTTGCCGAAGCGGAAATCGCCGTGTACGACGTTGCGCGGGTGGTCACCGAGAAGCACCGCGCCGTCGAGCAGCTGCTGGTGGACGAGATTCACAGTGGCCGGAAGCGGCATCACACCACTGAGCTCGCCCGTCAGCGATGCGACAGTCTCATCGGCAAAGGCGCGATAGTGCTCAGCCATCGTGCGGTCGTCCTCGATGGGGTCTTTGATCTCGGCCATCGCCACGAGGGTGCGGACGACCTCCTCGGTCAGGTCGGAGGCGGCCACGCCTGGGTGGTCGGCCAGCCAGACGACGATCTGCTTCGGCGTAGGCGCGTGTCCCTCCACGAAGCGCATCACGAAGAGCTGCGCGCCGAGCAAGTTGTCCTGACTGACGTGCACGACCTCTGGCGTGGGAAGGCCCCTCGCGGCTGCGAACCGCATAAAGGAGACCTCCTGCGCGACGTCGTACGGCGCGAGCGGTCCGTCGCGCTGGGCCACCTTGACGACGTACGCCGAGGCTCCTTCCTCGCGCACCACCCACGTGACGTGGGAGTGCCCGCCAGATAACCGCTTGATCGCGACTGCACCGGCGCCGAGCAGGCCCGCGCTACGCAGGACCCGCTCCAGATTCGCCCTGACGTTCAACCTCGTGCCGCCCTTCAGGTCATACATGCAGTTCCGATGATATGAATTCCTACCATCCTGCCACGGAACGGTCAAGGGACTTGAACCATCCCTTCACCTCTCAACTCAAACGGAGGATGCCCGCGTGCGGTGCGCCAGCGGCGCGAGGGTCGCCAAGTCGCTCGACTCCGGATCGAGCAAAGGCGCTGGAGTGATGGCGGCCTGAAGCAGTTCGGTGAGCTGGCGAAGTGAGACCTGCCCCAGCGACTGCACACCGAAGCGATCGCGCTCCAAGATCGAGAGCGCCTCAGTGACTGTCGCGCGTCCGTGCGCGGTGAGTGCCGCGAGCTTGCGGCGCCGATCGCGCGGATGGGGTCGACGCTCGGCCAGACCGACGGCAATCAGCGAGTCGACGGCATACGTGATCGATGTGGGATGGACCCCGAGGCGTTCTGCCATCCGATTCATCCCCAGCGCACCGTTGCGACTCGACAGCAGCACGACGAGACACTCGAACTTCGTCATCGTCAAGCCCAACGGCTGCAGCAACGTCTCTATCCGCAGCACCAGATGCTGCTGGGCGCGGATGATCCAGGCGGCTACGACCATCTCATCGAGTGCATCACGACCTCCCCGCTCCCAGTCGTCCCTCATCGCACCCAAGGCAGCAATGTCGCCCACCATTCGGTCTGCCGCTGCGTGCTCCATCTGCGGGTCGTTCATCGCTCCTCCTGACGGACCGACGGAAGGAGGTGCTGACCGCGGTCATATGCTACGAATTCCTACTATCGGAATGTATCAGTTCAAACCCATCCAGATCCCGCTCAGAAGGAGCCACTCCATGCAAATCAACAACACGGTCGCCCTCGTTGCTGGCGGCGCCTCCGGGCTCGGTCTCGCAACCTCGCAGAGACTGGCCAACGCCGGCGCTCGCGTACTCGTGCTCGACCTTCCCTCGTCCGACGGAAAGGCCGTCGCTGCCGACCTCCCGAACGGTGCCGAGTTCGCTGCCGCCGATGTCACCGACGAGGCACAGGTAGCGGCCGCCGTCGCCCAGGCCGCCGACCTCGGCGAGCTCCGGATCGGCGTCAACTGTGCCGGTATCGGCGTTGCCCAGCGCACCGTGTCACGTCAAGGCGCGTTCCCTCTCGCCGACTTCAACAAGGTCGTCAACGTCAACCTGATTGGCACCTTCAACGTCTTGCGCCTCGTTGCGGAGACGATGTCACACCTGGACCTGGTCGGCGAGGAGCGCGGCGTGATCATCAATACCGCCTCCGTTGCAGCATTCGACGGTCAGATCGGCCAAGCCGCCTACAGCGCGTCGAAGGGCGGCGTCGTAGGCCTCACCCTTCCGGTCGCGCGCGATCTGTCGTCGCTAGCAATCCGGGTGATGACGATCGCACCTGGCCTCTTCGAGACACCATTGCTCGGCACGCTGGCAGAAGATGTCCGAGCCGCCCTAGGCGCCCAGGTGCCTCACCCGTCCCGCCTCGGGGAACCGTACGAGTACGCGGCACTCGTCGCGGCGATCGTCGAGAACCCCATGCTCAACGGCGAGACGATCCGCCTCGACGGGGCGATTCGCATGGCACCGCGCTGACGATCAGCCCGCCCAGTCGGCCAGGACCGCCGCGACACGGTCCGCCCGACGGGCGGGCGGCCTCGGTCGGCTGGCCGGGGTCCGCGAAAAGCGGGGCGCCGGTCCGGCCTGCTGCACATCGTCCAGACTCGACGAGGGTGTCACGGGCAGTCAGGTGGGGGTGGGCGCCGGCCTCCTCGAAGGTCAGCACAGGCGTGACGCAGGCATCGGTCGCGACGAAATGCTGCGCCCACTCGTCGCGAGTCCGGGTACCGAACACCGCGGCGAACCGAGCTCGCACGTCGGGCCAGGTCGCGGAGTCCAGCTGCGGTGGCAGGTCCGCCAGGTCAAGACCGAGGCCGCCGACCAGCAAAACGTAGAACTGCGGCTCGATCGCTCCGACGGCGACGTACTTGCCATCGGAACAGACATAGGTGTCGTAAAACGGGGCGCCCGAATCGAGAAGGTTCGAGGCTGGCTCGTCGGACCACTCGCCCATTGCCCGCAGCGCCCAGATCATCTGGACCAGGCTGCTCGTGCCGTCGACGATGGCCGCGTCGACGGTCTGTCCACGTCCAGTCCGGCTGCGCTCCCACAACGCTGAGAGCACCCCCATGACCAGGTAGAGGGAGCCGCCGCCAAAGTCGCCGACCATGTTGAGCGGCGGCGTAGGACGCGATCCGTTCGTACCGATCGCATGGAGGACGCCGGTGATCGAGATGTAGTTGATGTCGTGCCCGGCGCGAAACGCGAGGGGCCCGTCCTGACCCCATCCGGTCATCCTTGCGTAGATGAGACCCGGGTTGCGCTGGCAGCAGACCTCGGGTCCGACGCCGAGCCGTTCGGTCACGCCTGGGCGGTAGCCCTCGATGAGGATGTCCGCGGCGTCGATCAGCTCGAGTACATCGCGGCGATCGGCTTCGTCCTTCAAGTCTGCGCTGACGCAGCGCCGCCCACGTAGCAACCAGTCGAGCGCAACCTGTGGCATCAGGTCGTCGACCGGCCCAGGCCTCTCGACCCGCACGACATCTGCACCCAGATCGGCCAACAGCATCGCGGCATGTGGTCCGGGTCCGATGGATGCGAGCTCCACCACCTTCAGTCCGGTGAGGGGTCCTGTCGTCATCGATGGCCTCCAATTCTTGAATTCAAGGAATTCCTATCATATGGTTTCCTTTGAACTCCCGAAACGAGGTGAAGGTCTGGTGCAAGGCTTGGTGAGCACGGGCTTCGAGACTGCAGCCCGCGTCTTCCGCGACGTTGTCGATTCCTCCCCGGACGACGGCGCGGGGTTCTGCGTGTACGTCGACGGCCAAAAGGTCATCGACGTGGTCGGCGGCTGGGCCGACCGCGGCGCTGGCATTCCATATACCTCGCAGACCCTCCAGCTGACGTTCTCATGCACCGAAGGGCGTCAGTGCCCTTGTGCATGCTCGTCCTCGTCGAACGTGGGCTCGTCGATCCCGACGCCCTCCTCAGCACGTACTGGCCGGAGATGAACGAACACCAGCCTGCTACGACGGTCGCGATGCTGCTGTCTCACCAGGCAGGGCTGCCGGCATACGACGTGACGTTGACCCTCGACCAGGTGCTCGACGGCGCATTCGGCCGCCGACACGCTTGCGAGGCAACGCCCGTACTGGTCGCCGGGCGACGGTCACGGCTACCACGCAGTGACGTTCGGTTTCCTCGTGGGCGAGGTGGTTCGCCGGGTAGACGGCCGCAGCCTCGGACGGTTCCTGCGCGAAGAGCTCGCCGGTCCAATCGGCGCCGATGCTTGGATCGGGTTGCCCGGGAGCATGACCATCGTGTCGCCCGTGCTGCGCCCCGAAGCGATCGCACCCGACGCGCTGGTCTGGCGGAGCTTGCGCGCTTCACACCCGACAGCCTTCCGGGCCGTGCGATGACGGCCGACGGGGTATTGCCGATTGCCGGCCGGCGTTTCGTGTACGACGACCGCGAAGTTCGCGCGGCCGAACTGCCGGCATCTAACCTGGTCTGCTCAGCCGAGGGTCTCGCGCGCCTGTACTCGTCCACCGTGGTCTCTACCGGCGGACACCGGACGATCTCAGGCTCGAGCGTGCGCACGGCAACGCTCCCGCGGGCCGAGGGCCTCGACCGGATCCTTGGCCGCGAGACCAGGTTCGGCCTTGGTTTCATGCTGCCGACCGATGAGCTGCCGATGCTCAGTCCGGCTAGCTTCGGGCACCCGGGCGCGGGTGGGTCTCTTGCTCTCGCCGACCCGGACCTGCTCGTCGGACTCGCCTTCACCACCACCGCCCTCGGCCCCCATGTCCTCGCCGATCCGCGCGCCAGTGCGCTCGTCGACGCTGTTCGCACCTGCTTGGGTCGCTGACCCGCCTGCCCTGCCCTGCCACGAGGAGTGCCATGTCCCACGCCGACTTGCCCGAGATGACCCTGGAGCGGGCTCTCGCCGACGCGCATCTGCCCACCCTGCTCATGGTGCTCCGTCAGCTCAGCGGCGACCCCGTCTGGTTGACCGACCGGTACGCGCCCAGCCCGCCGCGTGGCGGCACCGACCCTGACGATGGTGGGCTTGCCCCCGACGTCCATGACGAGATCCGCGCGGCCACTTTGAGCGCCGTCACCGCCTGGCAGCGCGGCGAACTGACGGCGTCCGCACTCAGCGAGAACGACCTCCTCCAGATGATGCGGTTCTCGACGGCGGACCCCACGATCGACCCTGCAACGGTGCCGATGGCCGCCGAAGAGCTCGGGTTGGTCGACCGTGACGCAACCTGGCGAGCGCCGTCCCGTCCCCCGGCTAGCGCGCTGCCTGTCGTCGTCGTCGGCGCCGGTCTCGCCGGCATCCTCATGGGCATCAAGCTCGGCTCCGCGCACATCCCGTACGTGATCATCGAGCGCAATACCGATGTCGGCGGAACTTGGATGGACAACTGGTACCCCGGCGCTGGGGTCGATAGCCCCAGCCACCTGTACGAGTACAGCTTTGAGCAGTTCCCTGACTGGCCGGCGTACTACTCAATGCGCGAGGACATCCAGGCCTACTTCGCCCGCGTCGCCGACAAGTACGGCGTACGCGAGCACGTCCGGTTCGAGACCCATGTCGAGAAGGCCACCTGGGACGAGGCTGCCGCCGAGTGGGTCATCGATATCTCCGGTTCCGACGGCGCAGAGACCCTGCGCGCGCCCATCCTGGTCAGTGCCGTCGGCCTGCTCAATCAGCCCAGCACCCCGGCGATCCCTGGCATTGAGGACTTCCAGGGCCTTGCGGTCCACACTGGCACCTGGGACCCCGACATCGATCTACGGGGCAAGCGGGTCGCCGTGATCGGCACCGGCGCGAGCGCGATGCAGCTCGTGCCGTCGATCGCCGATGAGACCGAGCACGTCACTGTCTTCCAGCGCTCACCGCAGTGGGCGATCCCCGTGCCCGACTATCACCGCGGCGTGTCCGCCGGTACGCGCTTCCTGCTCCGGCACGTGCCGTACTACGCCGCCTGGTTCCGCTATCGGCAATTCTGGAATTGGAACGACAAAGTCTACCCCGCTCTCAAGATCGACCGTGAGTGGGCCGACCCTGACCGGTCCATCAACGCGCCGAACGATCGGACCCGTGAGTTCCTGACCAAGCACATCACTCGCACCCTCGATGGCCGTCCCGACCTGATCGAGAAGTGTTTGCCGACCTATCCGCCGTACGGCAAGCGAATCCTCATGGACAACGGCTGGTTCGAGACGATGCTGCGTGACGACGTTGACCTCGTCACCGAGAAGGTGACCCAGGTGACAACCGGCGGGGTAGTGACGTCCGACGGAGTCGAGCACGATGTTGACGTGATCGCGTGGGCCACAGGCTTCAACGCCCATCGCCTCTTGCATCCGATGGACGTCACGGGTCGCAACGGCGTCAACATCCGCGACGTTTGGGGCGACGACGACGCTCGCGCCTATCTCGGTATCTCGGTGCCCGACCTCCCCAACTTCTTTTGCCTCTTCGGTCCGAACACCGCGCTCGGACACGGCGGCAGCATCGTATTCCACACTGAAGTGCAGGTCCGCTACGTGATGGGCTTGATCCGGCAGATGACTGACCGCGAGGTCCGTTCGGTCGAGGTGCGCCGCGAGGTGCACGACTCCTACAACGAGCGAGTCGACCAGACCCATGCCGAGATGATCTGGTCCCACCATGGCATGACGACCTGGTACCGCAACGACAAGGGACGCGTCGTGAGCCTCTCGCCCTGGCGCCTGGTGGACTACTGGTCAATGACCCGCGAGCCCAATCTCGCAGACTTCCACATTGACCTGATCGCCCGTGCCGAGCACTGACCCGGCGCTCCAGCCCCTAGTCAACTTCCGCGACGTCGGCGGCCTACCGCTCGTCGGCGGCGGAAGGACCCGAGCCGGCGTGCTCTTCCGCAGTGATGCGCCATTCGACCGGGCAGAGCTTCCTGGACCAGCGCGCGCCATCAGATGGTCCACCGTGATCGATCTGCGATCCGAGCGTGAGTTCGGGTCCGACCTGTCGTGGGAAGGCCGCGGCGCCTACCATCGGGTACCTCTTCTCGCCGCTGCTGCACCGGAGGGCCTAGCCGGAGGCCGCGCCGCAGCACCGGCCGATCTCGCCGAGCTGTACGACGACCTCGTGCGTCGGGGTGGATGTGGAATCGTGCGCGTGCTCTCCCTCGTGGCCGCAGCGACCGGGCCGACCCTCGTGCATTGCAGCTTCGGTAAGGATCGGACCGGCGTTTTGGTCGCAGTGTTGCTCCTCGCGGCTGGTGTCCGACGAGACGCTGTGGTTCAGGACTACGCGCTCTCCGACGGCCGGGGGGCCCAGGTGATGGTGCGCCTAAAGGCGCGCGGATACACCCATCGTCGACCGCCCTCGCCCGAACTGCTGCGCGCGCCACCGGTGGCGCTGGAGGCGGCGCTCACCGTCGTTGAAGGCTGGTCTGGCGGCGTCGAAGGGTACCTCCTCGAACACGGCGCCTCGCTGGCCGACCTCGCCTCTGTCGGGCGCCGTCTTGCCGCGAACAGCACCGTCACGACCATCCCCGCGACATCCCATTGAGGAGCGCCGTGTCCAAGCAGGTCAAGCAGCTCGACCGGGTCATCATTCGGTTCGCGGGTGACTCCGGCGACGGGATGCAGCTGACCGGTGACCGGTTCACGCAGGAGTCGGCGGTCTTCGGCAACGACCTGGTCACGCTGCCGAACTTCCCCGCGGAGATCCGGGCGCCTCAGGGCACGCTGCCCGGCGTCTCGTCGTTCCAGGTGCACTTCGCCGACCACGACATCCTCACCGCCGGCGACGCGCCCGACGTGCTCGTGGCGATGAACCCGGCGGCCCTGAGGGCCAACCTCGGTGACCTGCCGAAGGGCGCGGCGATCATCGTCGACTCCCACGACTTCACCGCGCGCAACCTGACCAAGGCGGGCTACGACGCCAACCCGCTCGACGGGCTCGGCGACGCCGGTTCGCCGCTCGGTGAGTTCGCGGTGCACCCGGTCGACCTGACCGGGATGACCGTCGAGGCGGTCAAGGAGTTCGGCCTGTCTCGCAAGGACGCCGCCCGCGCGAAGAACATGTTCGCGCTCGGGCTGCTGTCGTGGATGTACGGCCGGCCGACCGACTCGACGATCGCGTTCCTGTCGAAGCGGTTCGCGAAGGTCGCCGACATCCGCGACGCGAACATCACCGCGTTCAAGGCCGGCTGGAACTTCGGCGAGACCACCGAGACGTTCGTGGTCCAGTACGAGATCAAGCCGGCCCCGATGGCGCCGGGCACCTACCGCAACATCACCGGCAACCTGGCGCTGTCGTACGGCCTGATCGCCGCGGGCGTGCAGTCCGGGCTGCCGATCTTCCTCGGCTCGTACCCGATCACCCCGGCCTCCGACATCCTCCACGAGCTCAGCAAGCACAAGGCGTTCGGCGTCACCACGCTGCAGGCCGAGGACGAGATCGCCGGCGTGGGCGCCGCGATCGGCGCGTCGTTCGCCGGATCGCTCGGCGTGACCACCACCTCGGGCCCCGGCATCGCGCTGAAGTCCGAGGCCATCGGCCTGGCCGTGATGACCGAGCTGCCGCTGATCGTGGTCGACGTCCAGCGCGGCGGTCCCTCGACCGGCCTGCCGACCAAGACCGAGCAGGCCGACCTGCTCCAGGCGATGTTCGGCCGCAACGGCGAGGCGCCGGTACCGATCGTGGCGCCGCAGTCGCCCGGCGACTGCTTCGACGCGGCCCTCGAGGCCGCCCGGATCGCGGTCACCTACCGCACCCCGGTGATGCTGCTCTCCGACGGCTACCTCGCCAACGGCTCCGAGCCATGGCGGATCCCCGAGACCGAGGACCTGCCCGCCATCGACCCGAAGTTCGCCACCGAGCGCAACAAGACGGTCCCCGGGAAGACTGCCAAGGACGGCACCGAGACTCCCTCGACAACGGAGTTCTGGCCCTACCTGCGCGACGAGGAGACCCTGGCCCGGCCGTGGGCGATCCCCGGCACCCCCGGCCTCGAGCACCGCATCGGCGGCCTCGAGAAGGGCGAGGGTCACGGCAACATCTCCTACGACCCGGCCAACCACGACTTCATGGTCCGCACCCGCCAGGCCAAGGTGGACCGGATCGCCGACTCGCTGCCGCCGCTGGAGGTCGAGGACCCCTCCGGCCAGGCCAAGGTGCTGGTGATCGGCTGGGGCTCGACGTACGGCCCGATCGGCGCCGGCTGCCGCCGCGTCCGCAAGGCCGGCTACCACGTCGCCCAGGTACACCTGCGGCACCTCAACCCGTTCCCCAAGGACCTCGGCGAGATCCTCAACCGCTACGACAAGGTCCTCGTCCCCGAGATGAACCTCGGCCAGCTCAGCCTGCTGCTACGCGGCAAGTACCTCGTCGACGCCATCGGCTACAACCAGGTCAACGGCATGCCCATCAAGGCCGCGTCCCTCGCCGAGGCCATCGGCAACCTGGTCGCCGAGGCCGAGGGCATCACCGTCGACCTCACCCCTCAGGAGGCGAGCAAGTGACGAGCACCGAGAACCTGCCGTTCCCCGGCCTGCGCTCCGGCGTCGAGGGGGTCCCGACCAACGACCAGCCGCAGACCGGCAAGGAGTACACCTCCGACCAGGAGGTGCGCTGGTGCCCGGGCTGCGGTGACTACGCCGTGCTCAAGGCGGTCCAGGGCTTCCTGCCCGAGCTCGGCCTGCGCCGCGAGAACATCGTGTTCGTCTCCGGCATCGGCTGCTCGTCGCGGTTCCCGTACTACCTCGACACCTACGGCATGCACTCGATCCACGGCCGTGCGCCGTCGATCGCGACCGGCATCGCCACCGCCCGCGAGGACCTCTCGGTCTGGGTCGTCACCGGCGACGGCGACGCGCTGTCGATCGGCGGCAACCATCTGATCCACGCGCTGCGCCGCAACGTGAACATGACGATCCTGCTGTTCAACAACCGGATCTACGGCCTGACCAAGGGCCAGTACTCCCCCACGTCCGAGGCCGGCAAGATCACCAAGTCGACCCCGATGGGCTCACTCGACCACCCGTTCAACCCGGTCTCGCTCGCGCTCGGCGCCGAGGGCTCGTTCGTGGCCCGCACCATCGACTCCGACCGCAAGCACCTCACCTCGGTGCTCTCCGCGGCCGCCGCGCACCGCGGCACGTCGTTCGTCGAGATCTACCAGAACTGCCCGATCTTCAACGACGGTGCGTTCGACGCGATCAAGAACAACGACACCAAGGCCGACGCGATCATCCCGCTGGTGCACGGCGAGCCGATCCGCTTCGGCGTCGAGGGTGCCAAGGGCCTGGTCCGCGACACCGAGACCGGCGGCGTCAAGATCGTCACGGTCGCCGACGTCGGCGAGGACGCGATCCTGGTCCACGACGCCCACAACACCGACCCGACCACGGCGTTCTCGATCTCGCGGCTGACCGACTCCGGCTACCTCAACCAGTCGCCGATCGGCATCTTCCGCCAGGTCGAGCGGCCGACGTACGACGACGGCGCCCGCGGCCAGATCGGCGCCGCCCGCCAGGCCGCACCCGGTGAGCCGAGCGACCGGCTCGCAGCGCTCATCGGCGGCGGCGACACCTGGACCGTCGTCTGACATCAGTCGTGCGAAGTAGTCTCAGATGTACGCTAACGAGCCCACTGGGCGGATTCAGCCGGTGGGCGCAACATCTGGTGGATCTGACTGTTTGGGCAGTAGTCGTTCGAGGGCTTCGGCGGGTGTGCGCCAGTTGAGCCGTTCCGTGGTCGGGCGTTGAGCTCGGCAGCGGCCTGGTCGAGGTATCCGGGTCCCCGCGTGGACACGCCGGTGCCCTTGGGCAGTACTGGCGCAGCAGGCCGTTGGTGAACCGTCACGGGTTCTTTGCCGCTTCTAATGCGGGTCGCGGCTCTCGGTCGAGGGCTGCGTAGTGGGCTTGCTCGTACTTAGGTCGTTTCCTGCTCCCGCACCCCCAAAGCTTTAGCCGGTTGCGGCCGGACGTCCAAGCGGAGACGATGCCCATGAGAGCTCCGAGCGACGTGCCGATCAACAGCCCGCCCCAGAGCGATCGATCTTGAACGAGGGCGTCGACCAGTCCGATGACCGCACCGAGCAGGATTCCGGCAAGCAATGCCTGTCGCGTCATGTCGCTCAGCTCTCGTGTATCGCCAGTCCGGGGGCGTCTTGGCCTGCCGTATCGAACATATAAACGGGTATGCGGTCAGTCCGCGTTGCTCGCTGGTGGTCATGGGTTGGCACGTCGGCCTCGATCTGGAAGATTTTCAGCAAGCGACCCCTCTGCCGGGCGGGAGGCGGTCGGACGCGACCAGTACGGCCGTGTACGTCAGGTCTAGCCCGAATCCAGCGAACTGCGTCGGACGACGCCCGTCGACTACACAAGACGCGGTATCGGGTCCACGAGCCGACGGCGCAAGCACCACTAGGGACGGCTTGCCCAGGTCCGCCCATCGGCAGGCTGGGACGCGAACTTCCCAGCTCGGGAGGCGCCCTACCCCGGCCGCTAGTGCCAGCAGCAGCATGAACTGCGGGCTTGACCGAAGTGAAGAAAACCACTGCATGCTGACCTGGGAGAACGTGGCTTTGTGCGTCGGATGGGGCGTGGCTGTTGGGCGCCTGGGTCAAACTCCTGAGGCAGCCGTGGCACCTGACGGCCAAGCCGGCTGGTGGTCAGCCTCGGCGCAGGTAGGACCTGAGCCGGCGAATGGTGTCCGCCGTTGTCGAGGTCACGACATCTGGGTCTGCCCCGGCCTCGATGAGGAGATCGGCGACATCCTTCCCGAGCGAATGAAACAGCGGAATTGCCTCCCAGCGCCCGAGTGCGCGCCCAGCGGCATGGCCAAGAACCACCGGATCGGTGCTGACTAGGCGCAACTCGGCGACGGCCTGCGTGCGTGATGTCCTGCTGACTATGAGTTGGCGCGCCACTCTCTCAAGCGTGGTGACCGTCAGGTGCCTTTGGCTTGCCATGAGCGCCTCGTTCGATGAGGAGATCGGCGACGGCACCAGCGCGCCAATGCCGCGGGCCGTCCGGTGGTCGATCCTGTGGGAGGGCTAGATGGCGCCACCAATCGGCCGTCGCGGCATCGTCGGGTTCGTCCCCGGCCGCGAGTCAGCGGCCAGCGAAAGAGTGGCCGCCGGCGACCTCGGGGTCTCGGGGTCCGTGAGGTCGCCGGCAGGTGCTTGCACGCTAGAGGAGCAGCGCTAGTGACCGGTCAGTAGGTGATCTGGTTCATAAGGTCGCAATTCGTCCGAAGTGTCACCGGACATCCCGGGGCGGGTTCAGAGTGCGTAGACGCAGGCGCTGAGGTGGGCGCTGGGGTTGCGGCGGAAGGTGCAGGCGCGGGTGGTGGTTCATTCGTCCGGCGACGCTACGCTCGGCCGGGCGTTCGAGTGGCGACGACTGTGAGAGCGGCGCCGATCACAAAGGCGGCGGTGACGATCAGCAACGCGGTGTGCATGTCGGGTATGAACCTGCTGGGGTGGCTGACCAGGCCGCCGAGGAGAGCGACGCCGAATACCGACCCGACTTGGCGCGCGGAGGTCAGCACTCCGGACGCGATGCCCGCCTGCTCCGCTGGCGCTTCGGCCAGGCCGGCGGCAGCGACCGCGGGCTGGGAGGCCGCCTGGCATACGCCAAGTACGAGCAATCCCATGGCGACGATCCAGTACGGGGTGTCTTGGTCGATGATTGCCAGGAGCAGGGTTCCTGCAGCCCCGGCCACCTGACCGACGAGGAGGGTCGTTCGGACCTTGTTCCTGCCGAGGAACCGACCGGCGATCAGTGGCCCGATCGTGGTGGTCACCGCAAAGGGCAGGAACGCCAAGCCGGTCAGCCAGGCGGTGTAGCTGCGAGCGTTTTGGAAGTACAGCGTGAGCACGAACATTTGTCCGTAGATGCCCACGCTCAACAGCAGGCCGACGATCGCAGTCGCAGCGAACCCCGGTCGGCGAATCAGTCCAGGTGGGATCATCGGCGCGGCCGCCCGATGCTCGACAAGACCCATCCCGACAGCGGCGAGGACGGCGACGGCGGCGGCAACCAATGTCAACGGCTCGGTCCAGCCTGCATGCCCGGCTTCCGTTAGTGCAAGTGCGGCGCTGGTGAGGAGCACCACGCTCAGCAGTTGACCGGCCGGGTCGAATCGGTGACTGTGTCTCGCTGTCTCGGGGGTGTTGCGTGCCAGCAGTATCCCTGCGACTCCCGCGACGGGAACGTTGATGAAGAAGATTGCTCGCCAACCCAGGGTGTCGACCAGTATTCCGCCCACTAGTGGGCCGAGCACAGTGGCTGCGCCCGCGACGGCGGCCCACTGCCCGAATGCGCGGCCCCGTGCCCTTTGCTCCGGGTGCAGGTGGCTGGCCAGTGACAGCGCTGTGGGCAACATCAACGCGGCACCGAGGCCCTGAACAAGACGGGCACCGATGAGCGCGGGGAGCGTGGGTGCCAGTCCGCACATCAGCGACGCGGTCGCGAACAGGACCAGTCCATAGCCGAACACGCGCCGGCCGCCGAGGCGGTCAGCCGCCGCCCCGGCACTGAGCAACAGCGCGGCGAATGCCAGGTTGTAACTGTTGACCACCCACTGAACCGTGTTCACCGTGCCGTTCAGGTCGCGTTGAATCGCAGGCACGGCGACATTGACGATCGTGGTGTCCAGCACGATCATGAAGACCCCGATCAGCACGCCCAGGTAGCCCAATGCGACGGATCGCGCCGAGCCGGTGCCATTGGGGCCGACCTGACTGGTCGGGGCGGCTGAATCGTTCGCGGCTCCGGCGCTGTCGGGTAGATTCTGGTCTTCGTTTGTCGACATCCTGTTCTCCCTGGTCGCTCAGGCCGTTGGGAGTTCGTGCTGATCTGGAGATGCCATCAGGCTCTCGACGTGCGCGAGGACCTTCTCGCTGATCCGCCGTAGTTCCGCACGCTGGTCCCGCGAGGCGATGCGTCCGGACGTCGCTTCGCGGGACCGCCTGGTGTTGGCCGCTTCTCGTACCCGTTCATGGGCCCCGCGGCCGAGGTCTGTAGGTCGATGACTAACTGAGGCTGGTGCCACCCGCCAGATACGTGCCCGCGGACCCGCCGGCTAGGACCGCCGGGTCCACGGGCCTTGTGTGCCGTGGCGGTGTCGTTCAGTCGACCGCGCGGATGGCGGCCTTGATGGTGGCCAGGGTGGCCTCGGGCTGGGACTGCATCGGGACGTGCGAGGCCGCGACCTGGCTGACCGTCGAGCCGGCTCGATCAGCCATGAACCGCTGGGTCTTCGGCGGGATGGCGTGGTCGTTGGTGGCGACCAGGTACCACGACGGCACCGTCTTCCAGGCCGGCTCGCCGGAGGGCTCGGTGAACGCGGCGACGGAGAACGGCCGCTGGGTGGCCTGCATCAGGTTGGTCGTCTTACGGGGCAGGTCGCCGGCGAACGCCTCGCGGAACACCTCGGCCTTGATGTACAGGTCGACGCCCTGGGTGCCGTCGGGCAACGGGTAGGGCCGGGCGTCCAGCGCGTCGGGGGTGATGTGGGTGCCGGGGTTCTTGGTCACCAGCTGCTCCAGGGTCTCCCCGGTGTCGGGGGCGAACGCGGCGATGTAGACCAGCGCCTCGACGTTGTCCACGCCGCGGGCGGCGTTGCTGATCACCGCGCCGCCGTAGGAGTGGCCGACCAGCACGATCGGACCGTCGATGGTCTGCAGCACGCTGCGGACGTAGTCGGCATCCGAGGTGAGACCGCGCAGCGGGTTGGCCGGCGCGATCACGGGGTAGCCCTTCTCCTTCAGGGCGGTGATCTCGTCGTTCCAGCCCGAGGAGTCGGCCCAGCCGCCGTGGACGAACACCACGGTGGGCTTGGCTCCGCTGCGGTGCGCGACGGTCCCCGCCGATGATGCGGTGGACGCGGCTGGCAGCCGTGCTGGATGAGCTGGTTGCTTGCGACGTGGTTGCGAGCAGGGTGGCGCCAAGGATGGCGGTGAGCAGGATGCTCAGGACGGCCAGGGGCCGTCGGTACAAACGGGACATGATGGTTGCTCCTTCGGTGATGGGGTTGGTCAGGCCTGGGTTGCGGCCTGCTTGATGAGGTCGGCGACGGCCTGGGGCTGGGAGACATAGACCGAGTGGCTCGCGGAGACTTCGCTGACCGTGGCGCCGGCGCGGTCGGCCATGGCGCGCTGGGCGGGCGGCGGGATCATCTGGTCGTCGGTGGCCACCAGGTACCAGCTGGGCTTGGACGCGCCACGCGGGCCGGGTGACCTCGCCGCCGAGGGCGTCGACTCCCCAGGGGACCTGCGAGTCGGCCATGAACCGGGCCTCGGTCTCCGGGAGGTCGCCGGCGAACGAGGCGGGGAACTTGTCCTTGTCGAGGAACAGGAGCCCGTTCTGGGGCGGCAGGATCGGCGGCACCGGCGCGCCGGGCGGAGGGTCGGCGATCAGAGTGTTCACCGACTCTCCGGTGTCGGGTGCGAACGCCGCGACGTACACCAGCGCGGCCACCGAGTCGTCGGTGCCGGTTTCGGTGATCACGACTCCGCCGTAGGAGTGCCCGACGAGCACCGACGGGCCGTCCTGCGCGTGGAGGACCTGCAGGGTCGCCTCGACGTCACCGGTGAGCGACTGGGTGGGGTTCTGGACCACCGAGACGCTGTAGCCGTCGGCGGTGAGCAGCTCGTGGACCTGCCTCCAGCCCGAGCCGTCCACGAAGCCTCCGTGGACCAGCACTACGTTCTTGATCGGATCTGACATGTTCTTCCTCCTTTGGTGGGAACTGACCTCTCAAACGCTAGGAAGGGCCTGTGCCTGGAAAGTGCGCGGAAAGTGCGCGGAAAGTGCGGGGCGGTTCTGTGCGCATCCGCGTCGTTCCGACCGCCTGAACGCGCTGATAGCCTGCGATGGTGGGAGGCCGGGCTCGGGGTCGTCGTCCACGAGCAGCGCGGTTCCGGCCAGCCAGCCCGCGACCGTGAACGAACGAGGCGGCGGCAGGCCCATGTAGGTCAGATGTGAACGACATCCGCGGGAACACACCCACCACGGACGTGCCGGTCAGATTCGCACTGTTCGGCGGCGTTCGGGTCGTGCGCGACGGTGTCGAGGTCGAGATCACCCAGCCCAAGCAGCGCGCGATCCTGGCGCTTCTGTTGTCGGCCCCGGGCGAGCAGGTGACTCTCTCGGAGTTCATCGACGCTCTCTGGTCGGGTGAACCTGCGGCCTCGGTGACCAACCAGATCCACCGGCACGTCGGGGCTCTGCGCCGCGCCTTCGAGCCAGAGCTGCAGCGCCGGCAGGTCGGCCGGTACATCGTCTCGGCCGGCACCGGCTACCGACTGGTTGCCAGCGCCGAGGACTGCGACGTCCTGCGCTTCCGCAGCCTGGTCCAGGAGGCCCAGCGGCTCGCCGGCGCCGGCCAGGCACGGGAGGCCACCCGCACCTACCTGAGCTCGCTGGCGGTCGCGTTCGCACCGGCCGGCGACGACACCCTGTGGACGATTCCCGCGTTCGTGGGACTCGAGGACGAACGCGTGCGAGCCATCATCGGCGCGGCCGAACACTGCGAGACGCCCGACGAGTTCGCCACCATGCTGCCCATCCTGCGAGCCGCTGCGGCACGCCACCGGCTCAACGAGGCCCTGCACGCCCAACTGATGACGGCCCTGGCCCACACCGGCCGCACCGCCGAGGCCCTCGAGGTCTACGCCCGTATCCGCGGCACCCTCAGGGACGAGCTCGGCAGCTCACCCAACGCGGCCCTGGCAGCCGCCCAAGCCTTCGCTCTCCGCGGTGACGCCGGCGGTGATGACGGCGCCAGCGGTGATGATCCGCCGGCATCCAGCGGGGCGACGGCAGCGACACCGGCCACGGCGCTGCCACCCGCGCAGCTGCCCTCAGCGCACCCGGGGTTCACTGGACGTCGCGACCTTCTCGCTACGTTGCGCGACGACTGGGAGGGTCGGTCCCGGGTTCTCCTGATCACCGGGATGGCTGGGGTGGGCAAGACCACGCTCGCCCTCCGTTACGCACGCGAGCTCGCACCCGCCATCGGGACGGTCAGCTCTACGTGAACCTCCGCGGGTTCGACGCGACGGCACCGCCGACCGCACCGCTGGACGCGCTGCGCGACATGCTCGAGGGACTGGGCCTTTCCTCCCAGAGTCTTCCCGAGTCTGTGGACGCCCGCTCGGGCCTGTTGCGCAGCATCCTGGCGGAGCGGGAGGTGCTCGTGGTGCTCGACAACGCCCACGACTACGGGCAGGTCGAACCCCTGCTCCCGGGAGCCGGCACGAGCCGGGTGATCCTCACCAGTCGTGCCGCGATGCCGGGCCTGGCCGCGTTCCACCAGGCACAGCTGCTCGAGCTCGAACCCTTCGACGACGACGAGGTGGTCGAGTTCTTCGGCCAGCGGCTTGGCTCGAGCCGTGTCGAGAACGACCGCGACGCGATCATCCGTCTGGGTCGGGCGTGCGGCGGACTGCCCTGGCGTTGGCGATCGTGGCGGCCCGCGCGACGGCGAATCCCGAGTTCCCGCTGGATCTGCTCGTCCGGGAGTTCACACAGGAGCAAACGCCCCTGACCTCGCTCAACGCCGGCAGCGCCGACCTCGACCTCGGCACCGTCTTCTCCTGGTCACACCAAGGCTTGTCCGAGGAGGCAGCACACACCTTTGCGCTGCTGAGCGCCCACCCCGGCCCCGAGATCTCGACCGCGGCGGCGGTAAGCCTGTCCGCCCTCGACCCACGGCGTACCCGCGCGGTGCTCACCGAGCTGACCCTGGCCCACGTGCTCCAGGAGGTCCGGCCGGGCCGCTTCGCCTTCCACGACCTGCTCCGCGAGTACGCGCTGGACCTGCTGGCAGACCGTGCCGCAGAAGCTGCCGCACGGCTCGTGAACCACTACGTGCGCTCCACCCGCGAGGCATACCTGACCTACGGACGCCCCGGCATCGCACCCGTCGACGACACGGTGCCAGGCGTCGTTCCCGAGACCTTCACCTCCAGCTCCGACGCGATGCGCTGGTACCTCGAGGAGCGGCACGTGCTGCACCAGGTCTGTCGCCTGGCCGCCAGCCTGGGCGACCACCGCTCCGCCCTGTTGCTGATGCTGGACTGGCGACCGATGAGCCAGATCGTCGACCTCCGCCGCGACATGCTCCCCTTCGCCGAGCTCGCCCTGCAGGCGGTCGAGCACGTCGACGAGCCCGTGCTGCGCGCCGAATGCTTCCGCGACGTCGCAGCCACCTTCGCGCGCTGTGGCCAACCCGACCGCGCCCGGACCTACTTCGACCTGGCCGCCTCGACCTTCGAGCAGATCGGCGACCGCGTAGGTCAGGCCAACGTCTACCGGAACATGGCGGGCACGCTCGCGATGGACCCCGTCGATCGGATCGAGTACCTCCGCAGGTCGGTGGCCATTGCGCGCGAGATCGGCGACCAGCCGATCCTGGCTACCTCCTTGGTTCGCCTCGGCACCGCGCTGGGGGCGAACGGCAGGTTCGACGACGCCCTGGTCGTCCTCGATGAGGGCGCCTCGATCATCGCGGACATCCCCGCCCTCGCCTGGCTGCACGCCGATCGTACTGAGGGACCGGTCGACGGCACTGGCCGGCGCCGGCCGGCTGGAGGAGTCGGCCGCGGAGGCCACACGGGCTCTGGAGCTCCTCCGACGAGAAGGTGACACGACCACCGAGATCTGCAGCTCCTTCTATCTCACGGCGACACCTTGACCGCCCTCGGCCGCACCCACGAGGCAGCCGAGACCTGGCGCCGGTTCCTCGCTCTCGCCCACGATCCCGAAGTCGCCCGGGAAACAAGCGAGTACGACTTCGACGTCGACGGCTCGGAGGTCATCGACAACGTCAAGGCCAAGCTGGCAGCGCTCACGGCAAGTCTTGATGAGTAGAACCGCGCATCCATGCCCGGAATCGGTCAACATATCGAGCAGCACAGCAAGGTCCGTCCCCGGCGCTGCGGGCGCGCGTGACTCCACCGCGTCGGAGCAGCACATCAGGTGACGTGTTGGCTGGCCATCCATCCCCGCCGTGCGATCACCCCATCAGTGCGTGCGGTGAGGTCGGCGTCGACTCGATCCAAGACTTGCTCCAGAACCATGTCGTCGGCCGGCTCTAGTTCGCTACGGCGATGGCTGCCATTCATGGCGCACGACACCGGAGTGCGGGCCCGCCATGATCCCCCGGGTGGCCTCCCGGGACGAGCCACACTGCCGATCGACCGTTGTCCCAGGGACCGACTCCGGCCACGCTACGCGAACACATGATTCGCTAGACTGGGAGGTCAATTTCTAGCCATGCGCTTCCAGGCGTTCCACCTGCTCCGGCGGCGCGCCTTGGCGTACGGAGAGTGAGTGAGGAATGCAGGCGATCGTCGTCGAGTCGCTTGGCTCAGCCGAGGTCCTCAAGCTCAAGAACCTTCCCGAGCCCGAGCCTGGCGAGGGAGAGCTGCTCGTGCAGCTCTCCGCTGCGGGTGTCAACTTCATGGACGTCCGGCAGCGTCGTGGCAGCGCACTGCCGCGACCTCTTCCGTTCGTCCCAGGATGGGAGGGGAGCGGCACGGTCGTGAAGGTTGGAAACGGTGTCGCGAACTTCGCGGTCGGAGACCGCGTTGCCTGGAACCTGACAGGGTCCAGTTACGCCGAGTTCGTGGTGGTCAGAGCCGGTGTCGCGGTTCCTGTTCCCGAGCAGATCGATAACCTGACTGCGGCGGCAGTGATGACCCAGGGTCTCACCAGCCACCAGTTGGCGGCCATCGCGGCACGCGTCCTGCCTCGGCCCGGACGAGTGCTCGTGCACGCATCGGCCGGCGGTGTGGGATCGCTCTTGACCCAGATGCTTTCGCAACAGGGCCACCACGTCGTCGGCACGGTGTCATCGTCCACGAAGACGGCCTCGGCCTCTCCCGGCGCGAAGGAAGTTGTGGTGGCGAGCCCAGACAACGTCGATGCCGAACTGGCTGGCCGGTTCGGCGAGGGTGGGTTCGACGCCGTCTACGACGGCGTGGGCGCAGACACGTTCACCACCAGCCTCCGCCAAGTGCGGCCGGAAGGACTACTTGTCTACTTCGGTCAGGCGAGCGGCCCGGTTCCTCCCGTGGACCTGTGGGACCTGCCGAAGAGCATCCTGGTGACCAAGCCCGTGGTGCTCGATCACGTACCCACCTCGGAGCGCCTTCTTGAGGTCAGTGCCGAGGTCTTCTCTTGGATCGCGGAGGGCACACTCTCGCCGCAGGTCACCGCGACCTACCCCCTGTCCAACGCCGCCGAGGCTCATGCGGCTTTGGAGTCGCGTGCCAGTACGGGAAAGCTCCTGCTTGTTCCCGGCTCGTGAACGGGGCGGTTCAGTCGTCGCTGGCGGGGTCTGCCGGGTTGGTCGGCGGGCTTGGTGCCTCGTGGTGGGCATGGTCGGCCTGTCTGCTCGTTTAGCGGCTAAAGACGTCACCAAGAAGGCCGTGCTCGCCCGCTGCGTCCGCAACCGCCGACGGCGAGGCACTCACCAGCCCGGCCACCGCGGCCGGGCCATGTGCCGCTCGGAGTGCCTTCTGTCGGGGCAGACCCACCTGCTCGTAGCAACGATCCACAGGCAACCGAAGACCCCGCGTCATACACCTTAACGGGCTTCTCACGCACCAGTGTCTGCCGACGTCGCCGAGCGACCCCCCGATCCTCATCCCCCAACCTAGCGACGAAGTCGCAAGCCATCAGACCTCACGCATCCTCGGAGTGGCGAGCAGGCCATAGAAGCCGTAGCACCAGTCGCAGCACGACGGCCTGGGCATGTCGAGTGGTCGCGAAGCTCGTGGCGGGACAGGACCTCCCATTCCAGGCTGGAGAAGAACGCCTCCGCGGCGGCGTTGTCGAAACACGACCCGACCCGTGCCCATCGACTGCCGGATCCCGAGCTTGCGGCACAGCGGGTGAAGCGATCCGCGGTGTAGGTCGAGCCGCGGTCGGTGTGGAAGATCACCGCCCGCTGATCGTGGTCGCGTGCCGCCGCGGACCGCGACGGCCATCTTGATCGCCGCGCACGCCAGCTCGGCGTCGGGTGCAGCGCAGGTCGCCGCGCCGAGCAGCCGGCGGGAGTACAGGTCGATCACCGTGGCCAGGTACAGCTTGCCCGCGTCGGCGGTCGGGATCTCGGTGATGTCGCCCACCCACTTCAGGTTCGGCGCGTCGGCGGTGAAGTCCCGCTTCACCAGGTCGGGGAACTTCGGCGCCGTCTTGTCCTGCCTGGTCAGCCCGTTACGGCGCTTGATCTTCCGGGCGACCAGGCCCTGCCGGCGCATCGAGTCCGCCACCGTCTTCTCCGACACGACCCAGCCCGCGTCGCGCAGGTCGGCGTGCAGCCGCGGCGAGCCGTGCAGACCCCGCGCCGTCGTGAACGCGACCCGCACGGCCGCGTCGACGCTGGCGCGGCGCCGGTCCGAGTCGTGTGCAGCCCGTCGCCGCCGCCAGCCCGGCGGCCGGCTCCAGCCACTTGTAGAACCAGGACAGCCGACAGCCCCGAGCAGGGCACAGGCGAGCGTGTGCGGCACCCGGTAGTTGGTCCTCTGGTCGGCGACGAAGCGGGCCACGCTCACTTCGTCGCCTCCTTCACCCACAGGACCACGGATCGCTTGAGGACATCACGTTCCATCCGCAGCTCGGCGATCTCCGCCCGGAGCCGTTTCAGCTCCTCGACGTCGCCGGTCGACAGGCCGTCGGTGTCCTGCCGGCGCCTCCCGGCCCGGGCCACCCAGTTGCCCAGGGTGCCCTCGTTGACCCCGAGGTCGCGGGCGACCTGCGCGATCGGCTTCCCGGTCTCCTCGACGATCCGGACCGCCCCCTCACGGAACTCCCGGTCGTACTTCCCTTCGCTTCTCTGGCATCGCTACTCCTTATAGCTGATGCCTCCACGGTCCGGGGGAACCT
>CAVQTV010000007.1:0-133481 GCA_963716655.1 uncultured Actinomycetota bacterium
GGCGCCGGTGGCCTCCTGCAGGGCGGCGTGGAGCCTCGGACGGGGCCGGTCCATCGACACGGTGCGGGAGTAGGCGAGTGGCGCGGTGAACCAGAACGTGCTGCCCTGGCCGGGCTCGCTGTCCACCCCGAAGGCTCCCGCCCATCGGCTCACCAGCCGGCGACAGATTGCCAGCCCGAGGCCGGTGCCGCCGTACTTGCGCGTGGTGGAGCTATCGGCCTGGGTGAACGGCTCGAACAGCCGTGTCTGGGCGTCGGCTGCGATGCCGATGCCGGTGTCGCGGACCTCGAAGCGGAGCAGCGCGCCGTCCGGGTGGTGGGCCGCAGCGGCCCGGCGCGGATGGTCACTGGCCCGGGTCGGTGAACTTGACCGCGTTCCGGCGAGGTTGAGCAGGATCTGCCGCAGCCGGGCCGGGTCACCACGGACCAGCACCGGCAGCTTCTCCCCCCGGCGGGTCAGCACGACGACGCTGACCTGCGCGGTCGGGGTGACCAGTACCGCCACCTCGTTGACCACCGCGCCCAGATCGAAGTCGCCGGTGTCCAGCTCCAGCTTGCCGGCCTCGATCTTGGAGAAGTCCAGGATGTCGTTGATCACGCCCAGCAGGGCGTTCCCGGCGGTGTGCACGCCGAGGGCGTAGCGGCGCTGGCCGGGGCTGAGATCGGTCCCCAACAACAGCGACGCCAACCCGATCACCCCGTTCATCGGTGTCCGGATCTCGTGGCTCATGGTGGCCATGAACTGCGACTTCGCACGGGAGCCTTCCAGGGCGGCGTCGCGGGCCAGGCCAACTCCGGCCGGGACCGGCTCTCCGAGTGCAGCAGCCGGGCGGGTCCGGACCGGTCAGCGGGCGGGGACCCAACGAGACAGCGTCGTGCTCGATGGTCGCGATGTCGATCGGCTTGGAGATGTAGTCGTCCATGCCGGCGGCCAGGCAGAGCTCCCGGTCGCCGTGCGAGGGCGCCGGCGGTCATCGCGATGATCGGCGTGTGCTGGATGGTGCCCTCGAGGCGGCGGATCTCGGCGGTGGCCTGGTAGCCGTCCATGCCGGGCATCTGCACGTCCATGAACACGGCGTCGTAGGTCTTGCGGCGGATCGCGGCCACGGCCTCGAAGCCGTCGTCGGCGGTCTCGACGGTGTAGCCGATGCGCTCGAGCATCCCGGTCGCGACGATCTGGTTGATCTCGCCGTCGTCGACGACCAGCACCAGTCCGCGGCCGGTGCTCACCGGGGCGGGGGAGGCGGCGGGCGCGGGTCGGCGGGCACCCACGACCTCGTGGAGGGTGGCGTGGAGACGGCACAGCTGGACCGGCTTCGTCAGGGTCGCGGCGATGCCGGCCTCCTGCGCCTCGGCCTGCGCTGATGTCGCCGCCGGAGCGTCAGCAGGGCGAGTCCGGTGCCGGCCAGGAGCGGGTCGGCGGAGATCCGCCGGGCCAGGGCCAGGCCGTCCATGCCCGGCATGCACATGTCGAGGACGGCCAGGTCGAAGGACCGGCCCTGTCGGGCCGCGTCGATGAGCGTGTCGAGCGCCGCGTCGCCGTTCTCGGCGACGGTGACGGTCATGTCCCAGTTGGTGAGCTGGTCGTGCAGGATCATCCGGTTCGTCGTGTTGTCGTCGACGACCAGCACCCGGAGGCCGTTGAGCAGCTCGGTACGGCGGGGCGGGATGATCGACTCGTCCTCGGCGAACGCGAACGTGACGGTGAACCAGAACGTGCTGCCCACGGCCGGGCTCGCTGTCGACGCCGATCGTGCCGCCCATCGCGGCCACCAGCTGGTTGCAGATCGCCAGCCCGAGGCCGGTGCCGCCGTACTGCCGGGTGGTGGAGGAGTCGGCCTGGGAGAACGGGTCGAAGAGCCGCTCGCGGTCCTCGTCGGGGATGCCGATGCCGGTGTCGACGACCTCGAAGCGGACCGTCACGCCGTCCGCCGTGCTGGACTCGAGATGGGCACGGACGACGACCTCGCCCGCGGAGGTGAACTTGACCGCGTTGCTGGCCAGGTTGAGCAGGATCTGGCGCAGCCGCGACGGGTCGCCGCGCAGCCCGATCGGCAGCTCGCGGCGAGCAGTAGGCGAGCAGCTCGAGGTTCTTGGCCTGGGCCGGCTCGGTGACCAGCTCGGCGACCTCCTCGACGACCTGGACCAGGTCGAAGTCGATCTCCTCGAGCTCCAGGTGGCCGGCCTCGATCTTGGAGAAGTCGAGGACGTCGTTGATGACGGTCAGCAGCGCGTTGCCGGCGCTGCGGACGCCGTCGGCGTACTGGCGCTGGCGGGCGTCGAGGTCGGTGTCCAGCAGCAGCCCGGTCAGACCGATGACGCCGTTCATCGGGGTGCGGATCTCGTGGCTCATGGTGGCGAGGAACGCCGACTTCGCCCGAGATCCCTCGAGGGCGGCGTCGCGCGCGGTGGAGAGCTCGAGGCGGGCCTCGGCTCTCCAGGTGCAGCAGCCGCGCCGTGCGCGCGAAGGTGAGCAGGGCCAGCACCGTCATGCCGACGACGGCCTCGATAGCGGGGATCGGCCCCTCGCCGGCGAGGTCGTTGTACAACAGCAGCGCGGGCGGGACGAGCAGCGGGCAGGATCGCGAGCCCGAGCGTCCGCAAGGGCAGCTGCTCCGCGAGCTCGGACGGCGCCTCGAGGTCGGGCAGGACCTGTGGGCGGAACGTCGCGGTCGCCAGCAGGACCGATCCGACCATCCAGATGACGTCGAGGATCGCCGTGGAGGACGTGCCGAACACGTCGCCGAACGGCAGGTAGCCGACGTGGGCGACCAGCCAGCACCAGACGCCGAGCGCGAACGGGACGCCGAGCGCCCTGCGGGTCCGCCGCGTCGTCAGCGCCCGGAGCACCAGGGCGAGCATCGCGGCGTCGAGGACGGGGTAGGAGGCGTGCACGAAGCGGACGAATCCGGAGGACGTGTCGTCGGTCAGGATCTCGGCTACCGACAGGTTCCAGAACACCAGCACGCTGACGACGACCACGGTGACCGAGTCGATCACCGCGTCGAAGTCGACCCGGTGCCGTTCGCCGGTCGACATGAGGGTCGTCATCAGCAGCGCGGCCGCGATCGCGACGTACCCACCGAGGTAGAAGGGGTCGGCGAGGGACACGTCGGGCATCTCGCCGGCACCTGGTGGGTGACCTTCCACGCGAGGTAGCCGAGCGGCAGCAGGGTGAGGCCGGCCGCGATCAGTCCCGGCACCCAGCGGGCACCTCGGGGGGCGCGCGCCGTGCCGATCCAGGCCACGATCGGGGGGAGGGACGCGCCGAAGTACGCCAGGTTGGAGACGATGCCGTTCTCGTACCCGAGGTGGATCACGGCGGGGATGACCGCGAGCGCCCAGAGGACGACGACGGGTCGCGACCAGCGGGTGGATCGCATCGTGCCTCCTTGAGCGTGCAGGGTCGTAGTACTCGTTTCCATCGGCCGCTCGGGGGCCGATCTTTGCGGTATCGACGAGAACTGTCTGTAAACCCGGTGAGGGCACTCACAGGTCTCCCGGTGTCAGCGCCCGGGCACCCGGCGGGCCAGGACCCGGTCGACCGCCGTCACGTCCATCGGCTTGGAGACGAAGTCGTCCATGCCGGCGGCCAGGCAGCGCTCGCGGTCGCACGGCACCGGCGGTCATCGCGATGCTCGGGCGTGCGCCGGGTGTCGTCCCCTCGGACCCGGCGGATCGTCGGCGGTCGCCGCGGAGCCCGACCGGTGACCCGCAGGCGGGTCGGACGGGCTTCTGGGATCCTGTGAGGATGGCGACAAGGCTGCCGCCCGGGGTCCGGGCGATCGACCGAGTGATGAAGTCGAACCCGGGGTTCTCGGTGGCTCGGATGACGCCCGAGCAGCTCGCGAAGGTGCAGCAGACGGTCATCCCGGACCGGGGTCCCGCCAGCCTGTTCCTCGGCCGGCTCCAGTCCGGTGTCGCAGTCCGGAAGGACTCGTTCCCGGCCCGCTACGGCGACCTGCCGCTGCGGATCTACACCCCGGAGGCCTGGTCGCGCACCCCTCGCCCGGTGGTCGTGAACTTCCACGGCGGCGGCTTCGTGCTCGGCAGCGCCCGGCAGTGTGACTGGAGCTGCAGCATCATCGCCAAGGGGCTCGACGCGATCGTGGTGTCGGTCGACTACCGGCTGGCGCCGACGCACCGGTTCCCCGCCGGCGTCGAGGACTGCTACGACGCGCTGCTCTGGACCGCCGGCCATGCCGAGGACCTCGGTGGCGACGCCACCCGGCTCGGCGTGATGGGCGACAGCGCGGGCGGCAACCTGGCCGCGGTCATCGCCATCCTGGCCCGCGACGACGGCGGTCCGGCGATCGCGCACCAGGCGCTGATCTACCCGGTGACCGACATGACCACCGCGGTCGAGCAGGACCGGTCCTACATCGAGAACGTCCGCGGCATCGTGCTCTCCAACGCCGACCTCGAGGTCTTCCACGGCCACTACGTCACCGACGACGTGGACCCGACGGACTTCCGGCTGTCACCGCTGCACGCGAAGGACCTCGGCGGGCTGCCGCCCGCCGTCGTGGTCGTCGCGGGACTCGACCCGCTGCACGACCAAGGGGTGCGCTACGCGCAGGCGCTGGCCGACGCGGGCAACCGGGTGCAGGTCGAGGACTTCCACCTGATGCCGCACGGCTTCGTGAGCTTCCCGTACTTCAGCAGGAGCGCCCGGCCGGCCATGGACGCGGTCGTCGCGTCCCAGCGCGCCGCGCTCTGCTGACTGCCGTCTACTGGGCCGGCTCCACCGTGCGCAGGTGCGCCGGGCACCGTCGCCAGCGCCAGGACGGCGAGCAGCGCCGCGCGCCGCGAACACGTAGAAGCCGCCACGGGGTAGGCGATCCCGGCCGGTGACCAGCGCTCCGGTGATCGACGGGCCGACGATGCGCCGACCCGGCCGACGTCCCGGCGGCGAGGCCGAGCGCGTCCCGCGGATCGCGGCGGGTAGAGGTGCCCGACGAACGGCGTACGACGAGCACCTGCGCGCTGAACACGAAGACGCCGGTGAGCGCGACCGCGATGTAGACGAGCAGCGTGCTCTCAGCTTGATCGACAGCAGCGCCAGGCATGATCGCCGCGAGGCCGAACCACGAGCAGCACGGTCGGCTTGTTGCCGCGGGCGTCGCAGATCCGGCCGGCGAACAGCAGCCCGATCACCGCGCCCAGGTTGAGCACCAGCAGCAGCGTCGTACCGGCCTCGATCGAGTAGCCCGCCTCGCCCATCAGCTTCGGCAGCCAGGTGTTGAGGCCGTAGACCAGCAGCAGCCCCATGAACGACGCGACCCACAGGCCGATGCTGACCCGCAGGTACGGCGGGCGGACGACCTCGATCGGTGCGCGCGGCGACTCGGCCCGTCGCGTCTCGAGGGTGCGCAGGTAGGCGTCGGACTCCGGGCAGCTTCGAACCACAGCACCGGCAGCACCAGCAGGCCGGCGACGCCGCCGATCACGAACATCGCCTCCCAGCCCCAGGCGTCGATCGACCCAGAGCGCGAGCAGCGCGGTCAGCACGGCGCCGACGTGGTAGCCGGTCATCACCCTGGTCATCGCGCTGCCGTCGCGGTGGTCGGGTGCGTACTCGGACATGAACGTCGAGCGCGGTCGGCAGGCAGGCGCCGAGGCCCAGGCCGGCGAGGAAGCGCAGCGCGATGAAGGCGTCGACGCCGGGCGCCCACGCGATCGCGATGGTCAGCACCGAGAACCACGCGACGCACCCGATCAGGGTGCTGCGCCGTGCCGAACCGGTCGGTGACCGGGCCGATCGTCGCCGCACCGATGCCCGACGCCGATCAGGCCGACCGTCGACGCGGTGGTCAGCGAGGCGTCGGTGAAGCCGAGCGCGCCGGTGGCGCTGAGCGTCGGGATCACCGCCCCGATCGACGACCAGGTCGAAGCCTTCGAGGGCGACGACGATCCAGCAGAGCGACGACGGGCCAGAGCCCGTCGGCGACCGGCGTGCGCCGGGTCTTCGGGCGGGTGCGCGCGCTGGTGCCGAGCGTGAGCCATGGCGGTTCGCTTCCCGGGAAGCGGCGACGACCCCACCGTTCCCGCCGTACCCGCCTAGGAAGCATGTCGGTCGCAACCACCCACCTGGCCCGCAGGCCGGAACCTCGGGATCAGCCCGGCCGCCTGCAGCAGCTTCCGGCGCAGGGTCAGCGCGGCCCGGCTGTGCAGCTGGCTGACGCGGGACTCGGTCACGCCGAGCACCTGGCCGATCTCGGCGAGCGTGAGCCGCTCCCAGTAGTAGAGCGCCACGACGATCTGGTCGCGCTCCGGCAGCTCGCGCACGGCGGCGAGGAAGCCCGGCGGGATGTCGTCGTCCGCGCCCGGGAGGTCGCTGGTGGCGCGCGGGGTCTCCTCGTCGTCGACCGACGTCTCGAAGCTCACCACGCTGGTGTGCGCCGTCTGGCTGTAGACCTTGCGCAGCTCGGCCACCGAGATCGACAGCTCCTCGGCGACCTCCTCGTCGTTCGGGGTGCGGCCGAGCGCCTTCTCCAGCTTCGCGTGCGCGGCGTCGATGTCGCGGATCTTCTCGCGCACCGATCGCGGCACCCAGTCCGAGGCCCGAAGGCCGTCGACCATCGCGCCGCGGATCCGGGTGACGGCGTAGGTCTGGAACTGCAGGCCGCGCGCCGGCTCGAACTTGTCCAGGGCGTCCATCAGGCCGATCACGCCGTCGGAGACCAGGTCCGCCTGCTCGATCGCGGGCGGCAGACCGGAGCGGACCCTGCCCGCCACGAACTTCACCAGCGGCGAGTAGTGGATGACGAGGCGGTTGCGGGCGTCCTGGTCGTCGTGCTGCTTGAACCGCTCCCAGAGGGCGTCGACCGAGTGGTCAGCAGAGTGCTCGTTGTCCACGGCGGTCACGCTAGCGCCCGCGGCATGCCGTTCGGCGCTCCGACCCGGCAAAAGGACAGTGGCGGCGACGGCGGAGACGGAGGCCCCCGACATGGCCGCCGTTTCTGCCCTCGCCGCCACCAGGGGGAAGGGTGCTCTTGGTGACCGCGCGCCGGGCACCAGTTCGTGCCACCCGGCGTGCGGTCTTACTGAGTGTTTCGGCGCGCCGCCCCGGGCACTTGAGGAGAACGGCAGAACTATCTTGGAAGCGCTCCGTGAGCCGGGAGCGTGCTCAGGCTTCCGCGCCGTCGTACTCGAAGTGCCACGGCTCGGGACGACTGCCGCCGGCGGCGGCCCAGGACGGGTGGTGCCACCCGCGCGCCGGGCCGTGCTCGACCAGCCACTCGTGCTCGATGGTGCCGAAGCGCTCGATGCCGCCGCAGAGATCGACGGCCAGGCCCACGCCGTGGACCGAGGTGCCCGGGACGGCGGCGAGGTGCGGCTTCGCCTCGAACACCGCGACCTGGCCCGGCCGGGAGCGGTAGGAGTCGGTGACGCAGAGCTCGGTGCCGAGCGCCTCGGCGTAGTCGGCGGCCAGCAGCCGGAACGCGACGGCGCCGTCGCAGCGCAGCAGCTGGGCTCCGTCCGGGGTGGCCGGACACAGGGAGTCGTCCGGCATCGCGCCGTTCTCGTACGACGGGCGCGGCAGCTCCGGCACGGCGAGCACGCCGGCCGGGTCGTAGGGAACGCCGTCGATCCGGACCTCGAGGTGCAGGTGCGGCCCGGTGGTGGTGCCGCGGGCGCCGACCAGGCCGACCGGGTCGCCGGCGTCGACGAGGTCGCCGGACGCCAGGTCGGTGCTCGCCAGGTGGGCGTACCAGGTCTCGACGCCACCGCCGTGGTCGATCCGCACCAGGTTGCCGGCCCAGTCCGGGTGCTCGACGGTGACCGTGCCCGCCCCGGCGGCGAGGACCGGGGTGCCGCGAGGTGCGGCGAAGTCGAGGCCGGTGTGCTCACCGGAGGACCACAGCTCTCCGTCGGTGCCGAAGCCCGCGGTCAGGTGGTAGGCGCCGGGGGCGATCGGCAGGCTCAGTGGAGCGCCGGCGTCCAGGATGCCGACCTCGGTGCCGCAGCGGCCGCCGTACGGCGCCGCGGGCTGGTGTTCGGCGGCGGCGACGCCTGGGCGCCGGATCCCGAGCACCTCGGTGCCCAGGGGCCGGACCGCGGCCACACCGGTCGTCGGGTCGGCGAGCACGAGCCGGCCGTCGCCGACGTACACGCCGGTGCCGTCGATGCCGGTCGAGCGGCTGCCGAGGACGACCACGTCGCCGGGCTGCGCCGACCCGGCGGGTACCGCGCGCAGCTGCTCCCACTGCTCGGCGGCATCGGCCGGAAGCGGGACCGCGGTCCAGGACTGGGCGGCCAGACCGCCGCAGCGATAGGTCGTGGGGTCGGTGACGTCGGTGAGTCCGACCCGGTGGAACGCCTCGGACACGGCGCGCACCGTCTCGGCGGGCAGCACCGTCACCGGCGGCAGTCCGGGCGGGTCCACCTCCGCGACGCCGGGGGAGAGGTCGTTGCGCGTGTCGTGCACCGGCTCCAGCGGCGCGGGCAGCGCGGTCGGGTCGGCCAGGCCGCGCGCGGGTGGAGGCACCACGGCGTGCCGGGCGACCGCCCGCACCTGCCGGTGCCACGCCCGCTGGGCCTGGTGGTTGAGCCGGTCCTGACCGGCATCGTCGACGGCGTACGTCGAACGGAACTGCGAGCGCTGGATCGCCGCCTCGGCGGCCTGGTCGGCGGTCCACGCGGCCTCGACCTGCTCCTGCTTCCGCTCGGCGCGCTCCCAGGCGAGCCGGGCGGCCTCGGCGGCGTCGATCGCGTCGGCGAGCGCGGCGGCGGCCTGGTCCGCGAACCGGCGGGCGAGCTCGGCGTTGTCGGCCGCCTCGGCGGCGCGGTCCAGGTCGGACGGCTCGGAGCCGAACAGGCCGCTGATCGCGCTGACGAACCCGCCGTCGTCGGTGACCGCGGCGCGCATCCGCTCGGCTGCTGCGTCGGCGATCTCGGCGCTGGCGGCCAGCCGGGCGCTGTGCGCGCTGAGTGCGGCGACCCGGGTCTGGGCCTGCTCGTAGGCGGCCCGTGCGGCGTCGGTCGGTTGCACGGAAGAGCTGATGACCGAAGGCTCCGGCGCGGACTCGGCCGGACCGATCGGGGCGACGAGGACCAGCGTGGCCGCCAGGCAGGTGGTGGTGCGCTGCAGCCAGGCCATCGGGGTCACTCGTCGAGGAAGGCGATCTCCTGCAGGAGCGCCAGGGAGTGCCGCTCCTCAGGGTCGCCGTGGTCGAGCACGGGGATCGGGAGGGCCGGGACCGGCAGGGAGGGCACCGCGAGCGCAGGCGCCGAGACGGAGGGGGCGGTGGCGACGGCG
This sequence comes from uncultured Actinomycetota bacterium, assembly GCA_963716655.1. Classification (GTDB taxonomy): domain Bacteria; phylum Actinomycetota; class Actinomycetes; order Propionibacteriales; family Nocardioidaceae; genus Nocardioides. The sequence continues at coordinate 9,262 of CAVQTV010000007.1, forward strand.
GATACGGAGGTCCCCGGGAGGGCCGCCGTGTCTGCCGTCGCCACCGCCGCGACCTGGGCGGCCGGCGCGGGAGGGGCGTCGGGCCGCTGGACCGCGAAGATCGTGCGCACGACCGCCGCCATCTCGAGCAGCAGGCGCTGGGCCTGGTCCTGCTCGAGCATGGCTGCCGGTTCGTGCGTCACGAGCTCCATGGCTGGTCCTTGGGAGGGTGGTGGTTGGTGACCGCGCGCCGGGCAACCGGGTGGAGCCCGGCGCGCGGTGGTCAGGCGGATCAGGGCAGCCGGTCGCGAGGCAGCCGTCCTGGCAGGCCGCCGGTCGTCGGACGTCGTAGGCGAGGTACTCGTCGGCGTCGCTGGAGGCGTCGTTGATGACCTCGATGCAGTACGACGCCGACGTGCCGGCGTTCGCGCGACGACCGTCGACCGCGTTGCCCGTCGCTGAGCGTGAAGCCCTCGAGCGTCTGAGCCGGCGGTCGCCAGTGACCTTCGGCGCCGCGGCGTGGCGTGCCGAGGACGTCGCCGTCGGGTTGTCGGTCGTGCAGGTCTCGACCGCGGTGGCGGCGTTCTTGAGGTCGGACTTCATGCGACGCGTCGACGCCCTTCTCGCGCTGGTTGAGGAACAGCGGGATGGCGATCGCGGCGAGGATGCCGATGATCACGATGACGACGAGGAGCTCGATCAGGGTGAAGCCCTGGTCCTTCTCCTTCAGGGACTTCTGCATCCGAGCAAGCATGGGGTTCTCCTGGGGGGTGTCGTGCAGTGCTGTGCCGGTCCCTGGGGGTCTGGGTGTCGGCTCTGTCGCACGATTTCTCGGAGTGCCGCGCAGACGACTTGAGGATTTTCGAGAACTTTCTCCTCAGGTTTGGACCAGGCCACCTCGCCGGGCGGAGAACTCAAGTCCTGGCGTCCGGCGACCGATGACAGTGGTGCAAGGGGCACCGCCCGCGCGGCGTCCGTCGTACCCGGCCGGGAGGGACCTCGATGTCGCAGCCTGCTCGCGATGACGGGTTCAGCCTGATCGAGGTGGCCACCGCAATGGCGCTGGCGAGCGTGCTGATGGCGATGGCCGTGGCCGGCTACCGCCACTGGGACCAGGCGAGCGAACACTCGGGCACCGCTCGCGAGCTGCAGTCCTTGCTTCGCAGCACTCAGCAACGGGCGCTGACCGAGGGCAACGCGATGTGCGTCCGGTTCGACACTGCGGACGACAGCTACACGGTCCTCGAGGGCACCTGCGCCGCGCCCGGAGACTCCCTGGAAGGCCCGTACGACACCGCCGGCGACCAGGTCGAGCTGGTCGCTCCGTCCTTCGCGGCGAGCACCGGCCCCACGACCGGGGTCACCTTCTTCGCGCGCGGCACGGCGACCGCCGGCAGCGTGGAGGTCATCCGAGACGGATCGACGAAGGTCTACACCGTCTCCGTGGAAGGGCTGACCGGCCGTGTCTCGCTCAGCTGAGGAGCAGCGGGCGACGACTCGAGACGGCGGCTTCTCGCTGATCGAGGTGATCGTCGCACTCGGCATGTTGGTGGTGCTGATGACCGCACTGCTGCCGCAGCTGGTGGTCGGGATCCGGTCGACCCAGGCCGCCGAGGACGTCACCCAGGCAAAGGGCGTCGCCCAGGGCCAGCTCGAGCGGATGCGCAACATGCCGTACCACGTCGCGCGGCTCTCCGGTCCCTTCCTCGACGTGCTCGACCGCTACTACACGAACCTCTCACCGGCGCCGGTGGTCGCCTGCATGACCGGAGGCGACTACACGAGGCCGGTCACCACCTGGAGCGGCTATGTCCCCGGCGGTTCCCGGTGCGACTACGAGCCGGGGAGCGGTCCGTTCTACCGGTACGTCGTGCCCCACCCGGCTTCAGGCGTCGATCCGCTCGACGGGTTCGAGGTCGTCGTCAGCACGCAGTTCCTCGACGGTGCCACGCCACCGTCGGTGCTCACGCCACCGGTCGGCTACGACACCCAGACTGCAGGCAGAGACCGTCCCGTCTCCACTCAGGTCGGGGTGACCGTCACCGTGCTCTCCGAGCGGCAGGGCACTCTTCGGCCGGTCACCACATACACCCAGATCGCCAACCTGCCGAGCGAGGTCAAGCGGGTGCAGGCCGCCGCGGACGCCACGGCGATCGAGATCGGGTCGGTGCTCGGCACCAACGACGCCGTCACGCTGTCCGCGGGGCTGATCGACCTGACCGGGTCGTTGTCGTTCAACAGCGAGGCAGACGCCGACCTCGCCGCCGTATCGGCGGCACTCGCCACCGGCACCCAGGAGTCGGGTGCCGCGAAGACGCTGTCCGCGCCGACCACCGCCTCGATCGAGCTCGGAGCTGCCGGCTGCCTGAGTGACCTGGCCTGTTGGGGCACGACCCAGCTCGACCTCGGACCAACCTCCGCCGCCGTCGGGCTGCCGAACGCAGGCTCGGCGGCAAGCCCCATGCAGTCTCGTCTCACGAGCGCGTCCTTCGAGTTCGACAATGCTCTGCCGGGCGACTATCTGCCACGCCTGGACCTCACCGACTCGTTGGTGCGGCTCGACGCGTCCGCGACACCCACATCGAGCGGCATCTCCGCCAGCTGCGGGCCGGGCACCACGGGTGGCCCGTCATACATCCGATCCGCCGGATTCCTGCAGACGACGCCGCCGTCCGACCTGTCGGCCCCGTCGACCGTCGAGGCGTGTGCGCTGAGCACCGCCAGCACGATCTCGCTGTTCCCCACGAGCTTCGCGCCGAACGGCGTCGTTCAGGTGGAGCTGCGGCGGGCCTCGGCGCGCTGCGTGGTGAGCGGGCTCGGCCACACCGCGCAGGCGCCTGCGGTCGACTACGAGGCCGTGGTCCGCTATCACGTGGGCGACGCCCCGAACAGCTACCAGGTCGCGACCGTGGTCACGCCGTCGATGGACGGTGACCAGCTCGCCGCGGTCGGCCTCGACGTCGACGTCGACGGCGAGGACGGTGACCGCACCCTCGGGGACTACGTCGCTTCGTGGTCGGGACTGGTCGCCTCGACCCTGGAGAAGACGCACACCGGCGGCGTCTCCGCGGTCCGGCTGCCTGGCGTCGTGCACATCACGAGCCAGCCGGTGCGTGGCACCGAGACCGCTCCGCCGGTGGCCACCGAGAGCCCGTCGCCCACCGAGGGCCCCTCGCCGACCGAAAGCGGGTCGCCGACCGAGACTCCGTCCCCGAGCGACGAACCTGTGGCTCCGATCGAGACGGTGGACCGGACCTCGGCCTTCTCCGTCACCGCCGGCGTCGTCGGCTGCTCCGCCCAGGACGCCCGGTGACTGCCCGCCCGACACCACCGCGACCAGGGCTTCACGCTGGTCGAGATCTTGGTCGCGATGACCCTCTTCGGCATCCTCTCGAGCCTGTTGCTCGGTCTGGCGGTCGCGACGGGCGCGGTCACCGATGACACCCGCGACCGCACCGGCGTCGCGGAGGAGGCGCGCACCGCGATGGAGCGGATCACTCGCGAGCTCCGGCAGGCGTCCGCGATCGACCGGGTCACGCTTCCCGCGACTCCGGGGGCCGGGGCGACGTCGTTCACCTTCTGGTCCGACTTCGACGGTGACGGGGTGCGCGACACCAGTGCTGTCGACCCTGAGATCTTGACCTACTGCTGGGGACCCACCAGCCAGCGGCTGACGCTGAGCGCCCAAGCCGACTGCGACGATGCCCAGCCGGTGCTCGCCGCGACGGTGAGGTCGTTCGTCATCGAGCTTGACAGCAGCAAGTGGACCTACGACACCAACGGCGACGGCACGACGAGCTGGGTGGAGCTCGACCAGCACGGCGCACCGGTCGGCAACGGCGACGGGGTGGCCAACGCCACCGAGCTCGCGCACGTCGACCTCCTGGTCGTGACCATGACCGTCGAGGACGGCGCGGGCACGCAGACCTATCACACCCAGATCGACCTGCGGAACAGGAGCTGACGTGGTTCGGAGCAAGGCAGAGATGCACCGCTGGACAGGCGACGACCGTGGCTCGGCAATGGTGATCACGTTGCTCGTCATGACGCTGGTGATGACCCTGTCCACCACCGTCGCCGTGCTGACCGTCGACAACCTCCGGGGCTCCTGGCGCGCGCAGCAGGCGGGCTCAGCGGTCAACGCCGCCGACGCTGGCGTGGCGCAGGCCATCAGCTTCCTCCGCGGCAACGGGGTGCGGGCACTGAACCAGTGCTCTCCCGACTGCGGTGCCGCCCTCCCGTGGGGGGACGACGACACCCCCATGAGCGTCGAGATCGCTAACGACGGTGATGCGGGGGAGGAGTACGAGGTCTGGATCGAGACGGTGGAGGCCTATCCGGCGCACGACCCAGGGACGTACCTCATCCACTCGACGGGCCTGGCGGGCGGAGACGCCCGCCGTACGGTCAACGTCGAGGTCGAGGTGACGTCGTCCCGCTACCCGCGTGGAATCTTCGCGCGCAGTGTCAGCGGCGGCGGCAACGCCAGCGTCACCCACGAGAGCATCTTCTCGACGGGCTGCGTCGCGAGGCGTGGCCAGATCGAGACCGTCCCCGGCGAGATCGACTATGCCTACGGCATCCCGGTCGGAGTGCACACGTCGGACTACATCACCGAGCAGAACGTCTCCTCCGAGCACTGCACGTCCTCCGAGAAGAAGCTCATCCACGAGTCCTCGCCCTGCAACAGCGAGTTCCCCGCCGACCAGGACCGGCTCGGAGGCAGCCTGGCATCGTCAGGTTGTGCCAGCGTCCAGACCTCGCACCCGGACTTCTACGGCGCGCAGAACCTCGACGGTGTTTCCGGCAACGAGGTGGAAGGCTCCTTCATCAAGGACGAGGCGACGTTGATGGAGCTCTTCGACTTCCAGCTGCCGGTGTTCACGCCGGAGCAGCTCGACCAGCTCCGTGCTCAGGCCCGGGCGCAGGACAACTACACGAACACCGTGACGCCGCCGGACTGGAGTCCCGACGAGTCCCATGCGGTGATGTTCTTCGACCTCACCGGCGCCAGCTACGGAGGCACGGTCAACCTCAACGACATCCAGGGATTCACGAGGATGACGACCTGCACCAAGTCGCTGGTGGTCGTGGTCGACGGCGGAAACGCGAAGCTCAACTCGAATCAAGATCTCGCGGCCTCGCTGTTCCTCACCTCGCCCGCGCCGAACGGGCAGGTCGTCAAAGCCAATGGCACGGCCGACTTCCTCGGAACGATCTACGCCGACAAGATCAACCTGGTCGGCACGACCAACCTGTCGCTGGACGAGTGCTTCGTCAACAACCCCAGCCCCGCACTGCTCGACTTCCGCGTGGGCACCTACACCGAGGCGGACCGGGCACTGACGTCGGACTAGCCAACGTTCGCCCCGTAGCGGGCGAAGGTTGGTGGTCGGGGTACTCAGGGGTGTCCTCTCGCACGAGCCATGGGGACGGCGACGCGCCGATGGGCATCCTCACGAACGTCGCGCGGCGCGTACGGCGATCAACCGGCCTGTCGACCCCAGCATCGTCGCCTCAGCGTCGGTTCCTGCAGGAGGAGGGCCGGGGTCTCTCCTGGCCATCGGTCGGCGCCGGGCCGTCCGATCTGGCTCAGACCCCGGTGCACAGGAACGCCGGATCCCCGAGGAACGGCCAGGACTCGACCGCGTCACGTCCGGTGGTGCCGCCCGGGGTGGTGTCGGACAGCTTGATGCCGAACCGGTACGGCTTCGCCAGCGGCACCGTGACCGGAAGGCTCATCCCCGGGGTCAGCGCGGGTGAGGTGTAGACCGTCTCGTCATCGGCAGTGAAGGAGACGGAGCCGGAGGAGCCGTCAGCGGAGACGTCGGCGATACCGAGGACTGCCCTGAACGACTTGCAGTGCCTGCCGGGCGTGAAGCGGCTCTCCCAGGCGCCCGCATGGGAGTAGTAGGCGGCTCCCCAACCCTTGTAGACGTGCCCGTTGATGGCGGCGGTCCCGAAGATCGCTCCGCCGGTCTCGTAGTACGGGGCGTACTCCGAGAGCGGGATCCAGCGCCACACGGTCACGTTGACCGAGTTCGAGGTGACCGGCCTGGCCGAGTTCTTGTAGGCCACCGACACCCGGTACCGCGCGGTGTTCTCGGCGGTCGCGACGGCCTTGAAGGCGACCTTTCGCCTGCCGCTGACGTTGGCGGTCTTCACCGGCTGCCAGGACGGGGTACCGATGTAGAGCGGCACGTACCACTTCTGGAGGGTCGCACGGGTCGCTGCCTTGGGCGCCTTGACGGTGGCGGTCAGGGTGAACCGATCACCCTCCTCGACCTGTCTCGTCGAAGCCGACAGCACCGGCTTGGACGTTGTCTCCCGGCCTGCGGTCGTAGACGCGGCACCGGGCGCTACGCCCGCCACCGAGACCGCTAGCGCCAGGATCGCGGCCGTTGCTGTGTCTCGGACCCTTGTCGACATTCCTGCCCTTCCGCCGTCAGCCGATCAGGTCGAAGACCTTGAAGATCGGCATGTAGAGGGCGATGATCATCGACCCGACGATGGCGCCGAGGAACGCGATCATCAGCGGCTCGATCAGCGCGGTGAGCGCCTCGGTCGTCGCCTCGACCTCCTGGTCGTAGAACTCGGCGATCTTCGCCAGCATCTGGTCGATCGCGCCGGACTCCTCGCCGGAGGCGATCATCTGCACGACCATCGGCGGGAAGACGTCGTGCTCGGCCAGCGGGCCGGCGATCGTCTCGCCGCGGCGCACCGACTCCTGCACCTCGTCGAGGGCCCGGGAGATCACGACGGACCCGGTGGTCTCGGAGACGATGTCGAGGGACTGGAGGATCGGGACGCCGGAGGACAGCAGGGTGCTCGAGGTTGCGGGCGAACCGGGCCAGCGCCAGCTTCTGGAACAGCTTGCCGAACACCGGCAGCTTGAGCTTCAGCGGGTCGACGACGTTGCGGACCCGCTCGGTGTGGCCGTACTTGCGCCAGAGGAACAGCCCGGCGACGGTGACCACGATCAGGATCGGCAAGCAGGAACCGCATCGCCTCGGAGAGGAAGACCAGGATCTTCGTCGGCAGCGGCAGCTCGCCGCCGAGGTCCGTCGAACATGTCCTCGAACACCGGCACGACGAAGATCAGCAGGCCGATGCACATCACGATCGCCAGGCAGAACACGACGATCGGGTAGGTCATCGCGGCCTTGATCTTGCCGCGCAGCTTCACCTCGGCCTCGAAGTTGTCGGCGATCTGCCGCATCGAGGTGTCCAGGAAGCCGCCGGCCTCGCCGGCCCGGGTCATGCTGACCATCAGCGGCGGGAAGACCTCCGGTGACTTGGCGAACGCGCTGGACAGGCTGTGGCCGGTCTCGACGTCCTGCTTCACCCCGCGCAGCACCCGCCGCAGCTCCGGGTTGTCGACCTGGTCGGCCAGGATCGTCAGCGCCCGCAGCATGGTCAGACCGGCGTCGATCATGGTGGCGAACTGGCGGGAGAACACCGCCAGGTCGCGGGTCCGCACCCGGCGCTTCCTGCCCAGCTTGATCTCGCGCTGGAGCCCGACGTTCGCGGGCCGCACCTCGAGCGGGACGTAGCCCATCGAGCGCAGCCGCTCGGCGACCGCGGCCTCCGAGACCGCCTCGACCTTGCCCTCGGTGAACTTGCCGCCGGCGTCGCGGACCTTGTAGCTGTACTGCGTCACCCCGGTCATGTCACTGCCAGCTCGACGTAGCGCGGGTCACGTTCGCGCCCACCAGCGTCTCGAAGTCGTCCCGGTTCGAGCAGTGCTCGAGCCCGGCCTCGTAGGTGATCCGGCCGTCTCGCACCAGCGCGGCGAGGTGCGCGTTCAGGGTCTGCATGCCGTCCTTGGCGCCGGCCTGCAGCGAGCCCTGGATCTGCTGGAGCTTGTCGTCGCGGATCATCGCCCGGATGCCCGAGTTGCAGACCATCACCTCGACGGCGGCTGCCCGGCCCTCGGCCGTCCACGGTCTTCACCAGGGTCTGGCACACGACGCCCTGGAGGGTCGCGGCGAGCTGGGTGCGGACCTGCTGCTGCTGGTCGGCGGGGAAGACGTCGACGATGCGGGTGATGGTGTCCTGCGCCGACTGCGTGTGCAGGGTCGCGAACACCAGGTGTCCGGTCTCGGCCGCGGTGAGGGCGACGGAGATGGTCTCGAGGTCGCGCAGCTCGCCGACCAGGATGACGTCGGGGTCCTGGCGCAGCACGTGCTTGAGCGCCGCCCGGAAGCGTGGGTGTCGTTGCCGACCTCGCGCTGGTTGACCAGGCAGCCGCGGTGCTCGTGCAGGAACTCGATCGGGTCCTCGATGGTCACGATGTGCCCGCGCCGGGTCCGGTTGATCCGGTCGATCATCGCGGCCAGGGTCGTCGACTTGCCCGAGCCGGTCGGCCCGGTGACCAGCACCAGGCCGCGCTTGAGGGTCGGTGAAGCTCGCCGAGCACCTCGGGCATGCCGAGGTCCTCGAGCGGCAGGATCTCCCACGGGATCATCCGCATCACGGCGCCGACCGACTCGCGCTGGCGGAACACGTTGACGCGGAACCGGGCGTGGCCCGGTACGGCGTAGGCGAAGTCGAGCTCGAGCTCCTCCTCGAAGACCTTGCGCTGCCGCTCGGTCAGGACGCCGTACAGCATCGTCCGCAGCTGCTCGGCGGTGAGCGGCGGGAAGCCCTCCAGCGCCGCCATCTCGCCGCGCAGCCGCACGGTCGGCGGAGCGCCGACGGTGAGGTGCAGGTCGGACCCGCCGAGGCCGATCACCGCGATCAGCAGGTCGTCCAGGATCAGGCGTGGCGCCTCGGCGACGGGTGCAGCGCCGGGTGCGGCGACGGGTGCGGCGGGGACGGGGGTGAGGACGGGACGCAGCGGTGGTCGCCACCGCAGGTGCCGCGACCGGGGCAGCCGCGGCCAGCGGCAGGCCGAATCCGGAACGAGGTGCGTCGGTCACAACCGGGTCATCGGTCCGTGCCGGACGCGGACTTGAGGGTGGTGGTGGTTTCGAGGCTTCCTTCGAGGCTCGCTGCGCTCGCACCTCAGGACAAGCGCTCGCTCGCACCTCAACCACCGTGACCCCTCCGGAGCGGTCAGGCGACGACGCGGAGGATCTCCTCGATCGACGTCCGCCCCTGGGCGACCTTGGCCCAGCCGTCCGCCTTGAGCGTGATCATCCCCTGCTCGCGCGCGGCCCGGCCGATCTCGTCGGTCGACGCGCGCTCGACGGCGAGCCGCGCGATCTCCTCGGTCACGGTCATCACCTCGTGCAGCGCCATCCGGCCGCGGTAGCCGGTCTGCGAGCAGGTCGAGCACCCGCCCGGGCGGTACAGCGTCGGGAGCTCGTCGCCCTCGCGCCACGGGAAGCCGACGGTGCAGCAGCTCGGCCGGCTCGGGCTGGTAGGCCTGCTTGCAGCGCTCGCACAGCGAGCCGGCACAGCCGCTGGGCCAGCACGGCGTCGAGCGCCGAGCCGACCAGGAACGGCTCGATGCCCATCTCGACCAGGCGGGTCACGGCGGACGGGGCGTCGTTCGTGTGCAGCGTCGAGAGGACGAGGTGCCCGGTGAGCGCGGCCTCGACGGCGATCTGGGCGGTCTCGTGGTCGCGGATCTCGCCGATCAGCACGATGTCCGGGTCCGAGCGCAGGATCGAGCGCAGCGCCGAGGCGAAGGTGAGCCCGGCCTTGGCGTTGGTCTGCACCTGGTTGATCCCCGGGCAGCCGGTACTCGACCGGGTCCTCGACGGTGATCACGTTGACGTCGGTCCGGTTCAGCTGGTTCAGCGTCGCGTACAGCGTGGTCGACTTGCCCGAACCGGTCGGCCCGGTGACGAGGATCATCCCGTAGGGCTTGGTGTACGACGCCCGGAAGCGCACGTAGTTGTCGCCGCTGAAGCCGAGGTCGTCCAGGCCGAGCTGGGTGCTGCGGTGTCGAGGATCCGGAGCACGATCTTCTCGCCCCACACGGTCGGCAGGGTGGCGACCCGCAGGTCGATCCGGCGGCCCTCGTGGTTGACCGACATCCGGCCGTCCTGCGGCACCCGGCGCTCGGCGATGTTCATCTCGGCCATGATCTTGAGCCGCGAGATCACGCCGTTCTGGATGTTCTTGGGGGAGCGGTGCGCGTCGTGCAGGACGCCGTCGATCCGGTACCGGACCCGCATGTCCCGCTCGGTCGGCTCGATGTGGATGTCGGAGGCCCGGTCGTTGATCGCCTGGTTGATCAGCAGGTTCACGAACCGCACGACCGGCGCCTCGTCGGACACCTCGGTGAGGTTCGACAGGTCCTCGCCCTCGGCCTCGGGCGTGAGGTCGGACGTGATGTCGAGCATCTCGTCCTCGGCCCGGTACACCTGGTTGATCCGGGCCTCGATCTCGGCCCGGTTGGCGATCGCGAACCGCACCCGGCTGCGGGTCAGCCGGCTCAGGTCGTCCTTGAGCTCGATGTCGCCGGCCTGCCGGATGCTGACCGCGACCACGAGCTCGCCGTCCTCGTGGGCCAGCGGCAGCACGCCGACCCGGCGCGCGAAGTCCGCGGGCAGCAGGCTGACCGCCGCCCTGTCGATGATGAAGTCGGAGATCTCGACGTACTCGAGCCCGGCCGAGGTGGCGGCGGTGCGTACGACGGTCGGCCGGTCCACCCAGCCGCCGTCGATGAGCGCCTCGATGACCGTCTGCGCGCGCTCCGCCGCGACCGCCGTCGCCTCGTCGAGCTGGGCCTGGGTCACCACGCCGGCGTCGAGGAGCGCGCGGACGGTGTCGCCGGATGTCTCGGACCGCATGCTCATCCCTCGGGGATCGCGTCCAGCGCGGCGGTCGGGTCGGCCCTGTAGCGCAGGATCAGCTCGGCGGTCGCCTCGTCGATCCGCTGGTGCAGCGCGCGCCGGTAGTCGGTCAGCTGGGCCTCGGCCTCGGTGAGCCGCTCGACGGCGTCCTCGACCTGCTGCCGGTCGTGCGGGTCGACCTCGGTCGCCCACATCCGGGCCAGCTCGGGCAGCTCGGGGAGCGGATCGGCGGCGTGCACGGCGACCAGCGCCTGCCGGCTCTGGCCGGTGCCGGTGTCGCCCAGCACCCGCACCAGGTCCTCCAGCGTCAGCGGGTGGTCGGCCTTGGACTCGGCGGCGAGCAGGTCGAGCCGGGCGTGCACCAGACGGCGCCAGTAGGACGCGCGGTCCTCCTCGGCCTCCAGGCGTTGCCGGTAGTCGCGCAGCTGCGCGAGGTCGAGCTCGGCGAGCTCCTCGGACGGGACCGAGCTGGTGACCGTCGTACGACGGCGCTCCGCGTTCATCGAACCGGCTCCGCGTCCACGAGCGACGGGTCCACGCCGGCGCGCTTGAGCATCACCGTGAAGTCGTGGGTGTTGGAGCTGACCAGCTTCGCGTCGGCGATCGAGACGGTGCCGTCGAGCACCAGCCGGACCAGGTGCTGGTCGAACGTCTGCATCCCGGAGTAGGCGCCCTCGGCGACGATGTCGGGGATGGTGTCGGTGCGGTCCGGGTCGGCGACCGCCTCGGCCAGCCGCGGGGTGTTCACCGCGATCTCCATCGCCACCGCCCGGCCCTGGCCGTCGGCGCGGGGGACCAGGCGCTGGCAGACGATGCCGCGCAGCGACGCGGCCAGGCCCAGCCGGACCTGCTTCTGCTCGTGCGGCGGGAAGAAGTCGATGATCCGGTTCACGGTCTCCTTCGCGTCGGTGGTGTGCAGCGTCGACATCACGAAGTGACCGGTCTCGGCGGCCGACAGCGCGGCCCGGACGGTGTCCGCGTCGCGCATCTCGCCGATCAGGATCACGTCAGGATCCTGTCGCATCGCGGCCCGGAGCGCGACGCTCCAGTCGGCCGTGTCGGTGCCGAGCTCGCGCTGGTTGACGCTGGCGACCTTGTCGCGGTGGATGACCTCGATCGGGTCCTCGATGGTCAGGATGTGCACGGCCCGGGCCTCGTTCACGGCGTCCACCATGCCGGCCAGGGTGGTCGTCTTGCCGGAGCCGGTCGGCCCGGTGACCAGCACCAGCCCGCGCGGCTCCAGGGCGAGCGAGCGGATCACGTCGGGCATGCCGAGGTCGGCCAGCGAGCGCGGCTCGTCGCCGACCAGCCGCAGGACGCAGCCGACCGTCCCGCGGGAGCGGAACGCGTTCGACCCGGAACCGGCCGATGCCGGCGACCGCGAGGGCGTAGTCGGCCTCGTTCGTGGCCAGGAACTGGGCCTCCACGTCGGGCGTCATGGTCTCGCGGACCAGCGACTCGAGCGCGTCGGCGGTGAGCGGCTCGACGTCGAGGGGGACCAGCGAGCCGCCGATGCGCACCCGAGGAGGTCCGCCCACCTTGAGGTGCAGGTCGGAGCCGTTGTTGACGACTACCGCCTGCAGAAAGGGGGCGATCCGGAGGGTCGCGCCCGGAGCCTCCCGAGAGCTGGTCACCGGAATTGTGTACCACGTCCACGGCAGCCGGTCTCGGCCGCAGCACCGGGCATCCAGACCGGTCGGGAAAAGTTCGCGGCCCGGGTCAAGTCGGCCGGCACCGGCGCCGATGACACGGGGAGACGCATCCTGCGCCCACCCCATGGCAGTCATCTCGGAGACCTCATGCCACGCACCTTGGTCGGACTGGACATCGGTAGCTCCGGTGTCCGAGCCGCGGAGTTCGCTCCCGGCCGACGCCGGCCGACCCTGCGCCGCTACGCGCAGGTCCCGCTGGCGCCCGGTGTGGTGCGCACCGGTGGCGTCGTGGACGGCGAGGCGCTGACCGAGGCGCTGCGGACCCTGTGGTCGCGCGGCAAGTTCGGGACCAAGTCGGTCACCCTGGGCATCGCGAACGCCGGCGTCCTGGTGCGCCAGCTCGACCTCGACTGGATGCCGCCCGCCGACTTCCGCAAGGCGTTGCGCTACCAGGTGCAGGACGTGCTGCCGATCTCCGTCGACGAGGCCAACCTCGACTACCACCTGCTCGAGGACCTCGAGCTGCCCAGCGAGAACGGCCAGGCCCGGCGGGTCAACCGGATCCTGCTGGTCGCGGCCTCGCGGGACATGGTCGACGGGTTCGTCAACGCGGCCCAGCGCGCCGGTCTCCGACCCCGCGGCGTCGACCTGCTGCCGTTCGCCCTGGTGCGCGCCCGGGCCCGGCTCGGCGGCGACCCGCCGGAGACCGAGGCGATCGTCGACGTCGGCTCCGACGTCGTGTCCCTGGTCGTGCACGTCGCCGGGACACCACGCTACGTCCGGATCATCCCCGGCGTCGGGGGTGACTCGATCACGGCCGCCGTGCAGCAGCGGTACGACTGGTCGTGGGAGGACGCCGAGCGCACCAAGCGGTACGTCGGGCTGCCCGGTCACGCGCACCTCGACCCGCTCCAGCAGAGCGTCGTCGGCCTGCGGACCGACGGCCTCGACCACGCCGCCCAGCAGGTGGTCGCCGCGGCTGCCATGGCCCTGGCCGACGAGATCGCCACCACGTTCGACTACTACCGCGACTCGGCCGGCGAAGAGGCAGGTCCGGACGGGGTCGCCCGCCTGGTGCTGACCGGCGCCGGCGCGCTGCTCGGCGGCTTCGACGAGCTGCTGGCCGAGCGGGTCGGCGTACCGGTGGAGACACTCGACGTCCAGACCCGGATCAAGGTCCCCGGCCGGATCGGCCTCGACGCCGCCGACCTTCAGGCACTCGTCGTACCCGCGGGTCTCTGCGCGGGAGCGTCCCGATGACTCGCCGGACGAAGGACGCGCCACGGGCCACGCTGCCCGTGGTGAACCTGCTGCCCGAGTCGGCGTTCGAGCGGATGGCCGCCCGCCGGTTGCGGCACCGGTTCGTCGCCGGCGGCGTCGCGATGGTGCTCCTCGTCGGCGGTGCCTGGGCCTTCCAGCACGTCCGGGTCGCGGAGGCGCGAGAAGCTGGTCGCCGTCGAGGAGGCGGAGACGTCGCGGCTCACGTCGCAGACCCAGGAGCTCCAGCCGGTGCGCACGTACGTCAACGGCGTCGCCATCCAGGAGCTGACGGTGGAGAACGCGATGGCCGACGAGGCCTATCTCTCCGCGGTGCTCGAGGGCATCCGCGACGCCACTCCTGAGGGTGCCGAGCTGACCATGGTCGCGGTCGCCGTGTCCGGGCGACCCGCCCCCGTCGACCCGGCCGCCCCCACTGACACGAGCACGGACCCCGCTAGCGTGTGCCCCGGACCCGACCCCTTCAACACCCGCGTCGTCGTGGGCTGCGTGACGCTCGCCGGCACCGCCGGCAGCCGCGCCGAGGTCGGGGAGATGGTGGTCCGCCTCGGCGCCGCTGGGCTGTTCGTCGAGCCGTTCATCTCGACCACGACCACCGACGAGGGCGACGAGGTGACGTTCAGCGGCTCGGTCGGCCTGTCCGAGAAGGTCTTCAGCGGACGCTACGGCCCGGCCGAGCCGACGGGCGGCGGTGCCTGATGGATCTCGGTACCCCGACCGCCACCAAGATCGTCGGCACCCTTTCCCTGGTCGTCGTCGCCGCCCTCGGCTGGACCCTCGTGGTCGGCCCGGAGACCAGCGAGCTGTCCGATCGGCGCGACGCGATCGAGACGACGCGCAGCCAGAACCTGCAGCTCGCGGCCGACCTCGCCGAGCTCGAGAAGCAGCGCGACGAGCTCGGTGCGACCCGTCGTACGGCCGCCGCCCTCGCCGAGAAGTTCCCGCCGACCGCCGACCAGCCCGGCCTCTTCGAGGAGGTCACCGCGGCCGCTGTCGAGGCCGGCATCGGAGCCGAGGGCGTCACCACCCTGACGCCGACTCCGCCGATGATCGGTGCCGCGGCCGAGCCCGGCGCGCCGGCGGACGCCGGGAGCATGCTCGCCCGGCAGGAGGTCAGCGTCGCGGTCTCCGGCAGCTACGACCAGACGCAACGGCTGCTGGAGAACCTCGAGCAGATGCGACGCGCCTACCTGGTCCGGACCATCGCCCTGACCGGCGACCCCGAGACCGGCGCCTACACGACCACGGTCACCGGCGAGATGTTCGTGATGCCTCCCGTCGAGGACCCCGGGAAGACGTTCAACCTCGCCAGCACCGTCCAGCCGGAAGGATGACCATGAACCTGCGCCGCCGCCGTCCCGTGAGCGAGACCGACCAGGTGGAGGTCGTCGACGTGGCCGAGCCCGTCGAGACCGTCGAGACCGTCGAGACCGTCGAGTTCGACGAGTCCGACGAGTCCGACGAGTCCGTGACCGTGCGCGCGCTGCGTGCCCAGGTCCGCTCGCTGGAACAGGCCCTGGAGGTCGCGCCGGA
The DNA here is from genome assembly GCA_963716655.1 of uncultured Actinomycetota bacterium. GTDB lineage: Bacteria > Actinomycetota > Actinomycetes > Propionibacteriales > Nocardioidaceae > Nocardioides. The sequence continues at coordinate 24,452 of CAVQTV010000007.1, forward strand.
CCGGCCGGTGGCGCGTCGACCCGTCGTACCGCAACCAGGTGCTGCTCGCCGTGCGAGCAGTCGCCTCGCGCACCGGTGACGCCGACGATGCCAGGCACGCTGCGGCCCGGGTCATCGCCGCGATCGAGCGTCTGGACGGCGACGGCTTCGTCCGTCCGGTGCTGCCCCGCAACCCGTCCCGCACGATCGCCCCGCCGCCGCCTCCGGCCGCCCGAGCCGAGCTTCCGCCGGCACCGGCGCCGGCGCCGGCGACCCGGGTCCTGGCCGCCCGCCCGGTCACCGCGCCCGTCGACGACAGCGAGGTCGTGCTGCCCGTCCCGCCGCCCGCACCGGAGGAGCCGCGACGCGGCCGCCGCCGGCGCCGGCCCCACGCGACGACCGCTGCGTGATGACCACGTCAGTCATCGGCCCGGCACACGCGTACGCCGACCTCTCTCGCCGCTACGCCGTGGCCGGCGACCTGCGGATGGCCCTGCTGGCCGCCTGGTCTTCCGACCTGCACGTGCTCGAGGAGCTGCTCTGGAGCAACGGGCTGGAGCAGGCGCCGGACCCGGCTGCCGAGCTGGCCGCGATCGGCGCGAACGTCGCGGCGTCGGTGGAGGCGGCCGCGGCCGGGCTCGCCGACGACGGCCCGACCGCCCGCGAGCTGGCCGAGACCGCACGCCGGGCGCTGGTCACGACGTTCGACCCGTCGGTGCACGAGCTGCTGACCGACCGGTTCGAGGACCTCTCGCACCTGGACAGCTGCCCTCGTCCCGAGCGGGACGCCGACCCTGTGGAGCGCACGTCGGCCCGGCTCGCCGGGCTGAGCGCCGAGGCGCTCGCGGCCGAGCTGCGTACCGCGGCCGCGGACTGCGCGGCGATGGCCGAGATGCTGTTGGCCGGTGGTGAGCAGGACGCCGGGCACCGGATGGCCCGTCAGTCCGACGCCGCCGCGTTCGAGGCGCACCTCGTGACGGCGGCGGTCCGGGCGGGCGACGACGCGCTGGTGACCGTCGACCTGCGGTGGGACCTGGTCGCCGGCCAGGACCCCACGGCGGAGCGGCTGCTCGAGGCGGTCGGGTCGGCCGAGAAGGACGCGCTGCGACACACCCTCGAACCATCGGCGGCGCCGTGACGACCGCCTACCTGACGAGCATGGGGATCCTCGGTCTGCTGATCGGTTCGTTCCTCAACGTCGTCATCCACCGGGTGCCGGCCGGCCTGTCGCTGGTCTCGCCCGGCTCGGCCTGCCCGGCCTGCGCGCACCCGGTGCGCGCCTTCGACAACGTGCCGGTGCTGTCCTGGCTGGTCCTGCGCGGTCGATGCCGGGACTGCGCGGCCCCGATCGCGCTGCGCTACCCGCTCGTCGAGCTGGCCACTGGTCTGCTGTTCGTGCTGGTCGCGTGGCGCTTCGGCCCGACGCCGTACGCCGGCGCCGCGCTCGTCGTCACCGCCGCCGGGATCGCGCTGGTGATGATCGACCTCGACCACCGGCGGCTGCCGTTCGGCGTCACCGCCGCGATGGGGATCGGCACCGTGATCGCCCTGGGCATCGACGCGGCGCGGTACGGCGCCGGACCGGTGCCCGTCGCGCTGCTCTCGGCTGGGCTCTGGCTCGCCGTGTACGGCGGCATCTGGCTGGCGACGTCCGGTCGCGGCATGGGACTCGGCGATGTCGCTCTGGCGCCGGTGCTCGGCCTGGCGCTCGGCTGGCTCGGCTGGGGACCCTCGCTCGTCGGCCTCGGAGCGGGCTTCGTCATCGGCGCCGTCGTCGGCGTCGGACTGGTGCTCGCCGGCCGCGCGCGGGCCGGCTCGAAGGTCCCGCACGGGCCGTTCCTCGTCAGTGGCGCGGCTCTCGGCATGCTCGCCGGCGGACCGGTCGCGACGGCGTACCTCGGCGTCGTCGGACTCTCCTGACGGCCTCAAGTCGGGGCGGTCCGCCGCCGATGATTGAACAGAGCGCCGGGAAGGTCCCGCGCGAGTCTGCGAGGTCCTCCACCTCGACTTGTATGTTCTCCCCAGGAGCGGAGCGTTAGATGAGCTGGAACGGCCTCGCGGAGAGCGTGCCGTCCGGGGGGATGATGCGCGAGATCGACCAGGGCCGGCTGCTGGCGAGTATCGCCGCCACCTCGGACGACTGCATCCTCTCTCTCGACGAGCGGGGCGCGATCGTGTGGGCAAGCCCGGCCACCGAGCAGGTCTTGGGCTGGCGGCCCGACGAGCTCGCAGGCAGGGTCCTCGACGAGCTGTTCCAGAGCGAGGGCAGCGAGATGAGGGCAGCGGCTGTGCGCCGGATGCTCGCGGGCGAGCGGGTCCGGCCGTTCATCGAGACCGGTCTGCGCGGTGACGGCGCGCCGTTCAAGGCCCAGGTGACCCTCGGTCCCGTGCACGATCCCGAGGGCGGCATCCGCGGGGTCGTGGTGATCCTCCGCGACGTGACCGTGCTGCTGCGTGAGCAGCGCGAGCTGACGCTGGCGCTGGAGATGTCGCGCGCGCACTTCGACCAGGCGCTCACCCCGCAGGCGATCTTCGACGTGAACGGTCAGCTGGACTCCGCCAACCCGGCTTGGTGTGAGATGTTCGGTCGCGGCGAGGGCTGGTTCGCCGACTCCAACATCACCCAGCTCATGCACCCCGACGACGTGGCCGCGTTCGCAGCGGCCCTCCTCCGGCTGCGGGCCGGTGGCGTCGAGTCGATCAGCCACCGGGGCCGGTTCCGCGACGCGGACGACGAGGACATGGTGCTGATCCTGGACGCGGCGCTGCTGCGCGAGCCGAACGGTCGTCCGTACGCCGTGGCGGCGTCGCTGCGCGAGGCAGGTCCCGAGGACGACCCCCAGACCCTGAGCGAGGTGCTGCGCCGGCGCGGCTGGGACACCGCCTGCGTCGTCGACGAGGACCTGGTCCTGACCCACGTGTCGCCCGCGCTCGACCGGCTGCTCGGCTTCGAGTCCGACGACGCGACCCGGCACATGACGTGGGAGTACGTCCACCCGACCGACGTCACCGTGGTCGTCGACCTGCTTGCGCGGCTGCTCACCGAGCCGCAGCGCCAGGACCGCGCGGTGCTCCGGGTGCGCGACGGCAAGCAGCAGTGGCGCTGGGTCGAGGTGACCGCGGCGAACTGCCTGACGGACCCGGAGATCAGCGGCATCGTCGCCAACATCCGCGACATCTCCGAGCAGGTGCGCACGGACGAGGCGCTGCGCCACTCCGAGGCGTTGCACCGCGCCATGGTCGAGACGGCCCCCGAGGGCATCATGGCCACCTCGCCCGAGGGCACGGTGATCTTCGCCAACGAGACCGCCGCTGAGATCGTCGGCCGGTCGGTCGCCGAGATGTACGGCGAGAGCCCGCTCGAGCTGTTCGGCCTGGCGGAGGATGCCGACGACGACCAGGTCCACGACGTCGTGCACCAGCTGCCCGACGGGCGCGAACGCACCCTCGAGGTCTCCCGCCGCCCGCTCAACAGCCGCAACAACCGTCTCGGCTCGCTGATCACCATGGCCGACGTCACCGACTCCAGGCAGGCCGAGCGGGCCCTGCTCCGGCGCGCCCTGCACGACCCGCTGACGTCCCTGCCGAACCGTTATCTGTTCCTCGACCGGCTCGAGACCGCCGCGGCGCGGCAGCGCCGGTACGACGGACGCGAGACCGCCGTCCTCTATCCTCGACCTGGACGCGTTCAAGCAGGTCAACGACAGCTGTCGGCCACGAGGCCGGTGACGAGGTGCTGCGCGAGGTGGCGGCGAGGTTGCTCGCGTCGGTGCGCGCCACCGACACCGTCGGACGTCTCGGTGGCGACGAGTTCGCGGTGATCTGCGAGGACACCGGCGTCGAGGAGGCGCTGATCGTGGCGAACCGGATCCTCGACGCGTTCGAGGCGCCGGTGCGCGTCGACGACCAGGACCACGAGACCGGGCTCAGCATCGGAGTCGCGCTGGCGCCGCGGTTCCCGTTCGACGTCGTCGTACGTCGGGCGGACGAGGCGATGTACCTGGCCAAGCAGCGCGGGGGCCGGCAGATCGTGGTCGCCGGTACCGAGGACGCCTAGCTCGCGTTAGAGGCGCTCGCGTCGTCGATCGCGAGCTGCTGGAGGGCCCGCGGGCCGTGTCCGGCGCAGTCCGCCGGGTGGTCGCCGTACGCCAGGGTGAGCTGGCCGACCGTGTGCAGCTGACGACGCAGGTCGGTCGAGACCCGCAGGCTGAGCAGCGGCTGGGTGACGTGGCCGAGCTCGGCGTGCACGCCGACCCGGTCGCTGTCGGTCGCCGAGCTTGCGCAGTGCGGTCCCGACGACGGTCTCGAAGCGGGTCGGGTCGAGGCGGCCGTCGGAGCCGGTCACCTTCCGCAGCGTCTCGTAGGCGTCCAGCTCGACCAGCTGGCCGTTGTCGATCGCGGTCGTGTGCAACGTGCCGAGCGACCGGCCGAACGCCTCGCGCCGGTCCGGCGTGCTGACGACCAGCCAGCCCTGGCCGGCCTCGAGGCCGCCGCGCAGGCAGCAGGCGGTCGCGTGCTCGGTGGCCGCGGTCGCCTCGAGGACCCGGCGGCGCGGCGTCATGATGCGGCGCTCGGTGTAGCGGGCCACCTCGGGCTCGCGGAGCCGGGCGACCCGGCTGGCGGCCCGGTCGCCGGGGACCGCGCCGGACAGGTCGGACATCGGCACGGCGCCGCTCCACCAGAAGCCCTGGGCGCTGCCGCAGCCGAGTCGCCGCAGCAGGTCGCGCTGCTCGACGGTCTCGATGCCCTCGGCGACGGTCGACATCCCGAGGCCGTTGGCCAGCCGGACGATCGCCTCGGTGATCGCGAGGTCCTCGGGGCGCTCGACGGCGTCCCGGACGAACGAGCGGTCGATCTTCACGGTGCTGACCGGCAGCTCGCGCAGGAAGCTCAGCGAGGAGTAGCCGGTGCCGAAGTCGTCGAGCGCGACGCCGACGCCGAGCGAGCGCAGCGCGTCGAGGGAGGCGCGAGCGGCGGCCCGGTTGTTCAGCAGCGCGGTCTCGGTGATCTCGAGGACCAGCGAGTCCGGCTGCCAGGCCGGATCGACGTACGACGTCGTCGACGACGTCCACCAGGCGCGGGTCGTCGAGGGAGCGGGCCGAGAGGTTCACCGCCACGTGGAGGTCGGCCGGCACCAGGCCGGACTCGATCGCGGCGACCGACTCGTGGCACGCGCGGTCCAGGACCCAGCGGTCCAGCTCGGCCGCGATCCCGTGGGCCTCGGCGAGCGGCACGAACGTGCCCGGGGACACGGTGCCGAGCTCCGGGTGCTCCCAGCGGGCGAGCGCCTCGACGCCGACCATCTGGTTCGAGCCGAGGTCGATGACCGGCTGGTAGTGCACGTCGAGCAGGTCCTGGGCCAGCGCCTCGCGCAGGTCGCCGGCGAGCCGGTTCTGCTCACCGGCGCGGCGGGTCAGTGCGGGGTCGAACAGCTGGCTGCGCGCGCGGCCTCGGGCCTTGGCCTCGGTCATCGCGGCGTCGGCGTGCTTGAGCAGCAGCTCGGCGTCGTACTCCAGGGGCGGTGCGACCGCGATGCCGATGCTGGCGCCGATCCGCAGCCCGCGGCCGTCGATCTGGATCGGCTGTGCGATCGCGTCGAGCACCTGGTTGCTGGTCCGGCCGGCGGCCTCGACGTCGGTGTCGGGGCAGACGACGACGAACTCGTCACCGCCGACCCGGGCGACGATGTCGGTCGGGCGGGCCAGCGAGCGCAGCCGCTCCGCGACCCGGGCGAGCACCTGGTCGCCGAGCACGTGGCCGTAGACGTCGTCGACGGCCTTGAACTGGTCGAGGTCGACGTGCAGCACGGCGATCGGGCGGTTGCCGTTGCGCGCGTCGGAGAGGGCCTGGGAGAGCCGGTAGGTCAGGTACGAGCGGTTGGGCAGCCCGGTCAGCGCGTCGTGCATGGTCATCCGGACCAGCTCGGCCTCGAGCTCGAGCCGGTCGCTGATGTCGCGGGCCACGACCACGGCGCCGACCAGCTCGCCGTCGTCGTCGGCGAGCGGGGTGACGCTCATCGAGACCTCGGCCAGCCGGCCGTCGCGGGTACGGCGCAGGGTGTCCAGGTCGAGCACGGAGATGCCGTCGTGGATCATCGCCATGATCCGCCGGGGCTCGTCGGAGCCGGGCGGGTGCAGGCTCGAGACGTGGGCGCCGACGATCTCGGCAGCGGGGTAGCCGTACAGCTGCTCGGCGCCGTTGTTCCAGCTGGTGACGACGCCCTCGATGGTGGTCGTGAAGACCGCGTCGGCGACCGACTCGACGATGCCGGACAGTCGCTCGACCCGGCTCTCGGCGGCGCGCAGCGCCAGCCGCAGTCGGGCGTGCTCGATGCTGCGGCCGAGCGACCGGAGCCAGTCGCCGGCCAGGTCGCGCGGGCGCAGCACCAGGTCGGCGGCGTCCTCGAGCTCCGCGGTCGCCGGGTCGGCGTCGACCACGACGAGGGCGGCGCAGCCGGCCGGTCCGCGCAGCGCGAGGGCCAGGTCGGCGGCCGAGAGGCCGGGGCCGCCGGCGTCGACGAGGACGCAGTCGAAGGTGCCGGAGCCGAGGGCCCTCAGGGCGGCGGCGAGGGTGAGTGCGTGGGTGGCGCGCAGCCGGTCGGCGGCGGCGTTGACCGCGCGCGCGACAGCGCCGTTCTCGCCGGTGCCGGCCGTGACCACGAGGACAGCGGGCAGAGGGGAATGCGGCGGTACTGCACCACGCTGCATGTCGACCCTCCCGAGATCTCTAACGGCACGCTTCGTGCCCTCCCAAGCACTAGTGCGCGTGACGATTGTGGCGGTTGTGACGAAGATCCGCAGGAATTCGGACGAACCGGTCCAGACAAGTTCAACCATCGGCGCATGGGAGGATCCCGGCCGTGGACACCGATGTGATCGTCGTAGGCGCCGGACTCGCCGGCCTGGCCGCAGCCGCCGAGGTGGCCGACGCCGGGAAGCGGGTCGTGCTGCTCGACCAGGAGGGCGAGCAGTCGCTCGGCGGCCAGGCGTTCTGGAGCCTCGGCGGGCTGTTCCTCGTCGACAGCCCCGAGCAGCGCCGGATGGGCATCAAGGACTCCCGCGAGCTGGCCATGCAGGACTGGCTGGGCAGCGCGCAGTTCGACCGCGAGGAGGACCGCTGGCCGCGCCGCTGGGCCGAGGCGTACGTCGACTTCGCGGCCGGCGAGAAGCGCTCCTGGCTGCGCGAGATGGGCCACCGGATCTTCCCGGTCGTCGGCTGGGCCGAGCGCGGCGACGGCCGCGCCGACGGGCACGGCAACTCGGTGCCGCGCTTCCACATCACCTGGGGCACCGGCCCGGGCGTCGTCGAGCCGTTCGAGCGGCGGGTGCGCGAGCACGCCGCGACCGGCCGGCTGCGGTTCGGCTTCCGGCACCGGGTCGACGACCTGCGTCATCGAGGACGGCACCGTCGTCGGCGTCCGCGGCCGGGTCCTCGAGCCCAGCGCCGTCGAGCGCGGCAAGGCCAGCAGCCGGGTCGAGGTCGGCGACTTCGAGCTGCGCGCGCAGGCCGTGATCGTGACCAGCGGCGGCATCGGCGGCAACCACGACCTGGTCCGCAAGACCTGGCCGGCGCGGCTCGGCACCCCGCCGAAGACGATGGTCGCCGGCGTGCCCGCGCACGTCGACGGCCGGATGCTCGGCATCACCGAGGCGGCCGGCGCGCGGGTCATCAACCCCGACCGGATGTGGCACTACGTCGAGGGCATGCGCAACTGGGACCCGATCTGGGACAACCACGGCATCCGGATCCTGCCCGGGCCGTCGTCGCTCTGGCTCGACGCGACCGGCAAGCGGCTGCCCGCGCCGTACTTCCCGGGCTTCGACACCCTCGGCACGCTCGACCCACCTGCGCACGACCGGCTACGACTACTCGTGGTTCGTGCTGACCCAGAAGATCATCGAGAAGGAGTTCGCGCTCTCGGGCTCCGAGCAGAACCCCGACCTCACCGGCAAGGACATCAAGCTGCTGCTGTCGCGGGTGCAAGGCCGGCGCGCCCGGGCCCGGTCGAGGCGTTCAAGGAGCACGGCGAGGACTTCGTCGTCGCCGACAACCTCGCCGAGCTGGTGCGCGGCATGAACCGGGTCGGCGACACCGACGCGCGCTGATCGTCGAGGCCGAGCTGCGCGACCTGATCGAGCAGCGCGACCGCGAGATCGACAACGCCTTCACCAAGGACGCCCAGGTCACCGCGATCCGCGGCGCCCGCAACTACCGCGGCGACAAGCTGATCCGCGTCGCGTCGCCGCACAAGCTGCTCGACCCCAAGGCCGGCCCGCTGATCGCCGTACGTCTCAACGTGCTGACCCGCAAGACGCTCGGCGGCCTGGAGACCGACCTCGACGGCCGCTGCCTGACCGTCCGACGGCACGCCGCTGCCCGGTCTGTACGCCGCCGGTGAGGTCAACGGCTTCGGCGGCGGCGGGATGATGGGCTACAACGCGCTCGAGGGCACCTTCCTCGGCGGCTGCCTGTTCTCCGGTCGTACGGCGGGCCGCGCTGCTGCTCGCGCCGTCTGACGCTGGCCGACGTGAGTTTCATCGGTCGGCCGACAAATCTCATGCCTGGACGATGAAGCTTTGTCGTCCCGGTGGGAGTTTCATCGGCCGGCCGACGAAACTCCCGGCCCCGCCGCCTCAGTAGGCGGTGCGGTCGCCCTTGCCGAGCCAGGCGTCGAACGGCGCGAACGAGCCGGCGTGCGCGCCCGGCTGCACCAGCGTCGGCCAGGTGGACCGGTCGCGGTCGAACAGCTCGTAGAACTCGTGGTCGTCGAAGCCGCCGCGGGCGGCGTCGTGCCGGTCGGCGGCGTACACGACCCGGTCGAGGCGCGCCCAGAGACAGGCGGCGACGCACAGCGGGCACGGCTCGCACGACGTGTAGAGCACGCAACCGGCGAGCGAGAAGTCGCCGAGAGACGAACAGGCGCTGCGGATCGCCAGCACCTCGGCGTGCGCGGTGGGGTCGAGGTCGCGGGTGACCCGGTTCTGCCCGACGCCGACCTCGACGCCGTCACGGACCACGACCGCGCCGAACGGTCCGCCACCGTCGGCGACGTTCGCGAGCGCGAGGTCGACCGCGCGGGCCAGCCACAGATCGTCGGTCACTGCTCCACCTCCGAGAGCCGCGCGTACGCGGCGGTGATGTCCGATGCCCGGTCGCGGGCCTTCCGTCCGCTCGCCGACAGCACGCCGTCGGCCAGGACGCTGACGACGCTCATCGCCGCCGCGTAGCTGTCGAACGCGAGGGTGCTCGACACCGGGCACTCGATCCAGTGCGCGGCGAGCGCGGCATGCTGCCGGGCCGTCCCGTCGGCGAGCAGTACGACGGTCGCCCCGGTCGTCGCCGCCTCGGCCAGGAAGTCGCCGAAGCCGGCCGGGCGGCGCCGGAAGCCGACCACCACGACGACGTCGCCCGCGCCGAGGTCGGCGAGCTCCTCGCCGACCACCTGGCCGGGCAGCGGCGCGAGCCGCACGTCGCCGCGGGCGTGGGTGAGCTGCTGGCGCAGGTGCAGCGCGACCGGGTGGCTGTTGCGCCAGCCGACGACGAGGACCCGGCGCGCGGCGGCGAGCAGGGCGACCACCTCGGCGACGACCGGGCCGCTCACGGCCTGCCGGATCGCCTCGGTCTCGTGGGCGACGTGCGCGGCCGTGCTGGGCGTCCCGTCGACCCGCCGCGGCTCACCGGCCGACCGCAGCTCGCGCAGGTGGTCGCGGACCTCGTCGAAGTCGACGAACCCGAGGTGGCGGAACAGCCGGCTCATCGTCGCCTTCGACACCCCGGCCAGCTCGGCCAGCTCCGCGGACCGGTAGGTCGCGAGCTCGTCGAGGTGGTCGAGCAGGGTCTGGGCGGCACGCTGCTCCTGCGGCGACAGGTCGGCGTACCGGTCGGTGATCCGCTCGTCGATGCGCTGGCTCATCCGGCCTCCACCACCTCGGCGACCCGGAGCACGGTCGCCTCGAACGCGTCCAGCGCGGCGGCCACGTCGTACTCCCGCACGTCCTCGTCGGGGTGGTGGCTGATGCCGTCGTGGCAGCGCACGAACAGCATCCCCACGTCGGTCATCCGGCCGATCGCCATCGCGTCGTGGCCGGCCCGGCTCCACAGGCCCGATCGGGTCGTCGTCGCCGGTGCTGCGGATGCCGTCGGCCACGGCCTCCGTGCAGCCACGCGGCGCACGGCACGGCCGGCGCGGTGTGGTGCTCGACCACCTCGAGCCGCAGCCCGCGGGCGGCGCACAGCAGCCTCGATCTCCGCGCGCATCGCGTCCCACATGACGTCCCGCTCGGCGTCGGTCGCGGCGCGCAGGTCGAGGCTGAGGTCGGCGCGGCCCGGGATCACGTTGACCGCGCCGGGCTGCACCTCGATCCGGCCGACGGTGGCGATGCACCCGTCGTCGCCCGACGCGCGGGCCATCCGCTCGATCGTGGTGATCGCCTCGCTGGCGCCGACCAGCGCGTCCCGCCTGCGGGCGTACGGCGTCCCGCCGGCGTGCCGGGCCTCGCCGATGATGCTGAGGCGGAACCGGCGGGCACCGGCGATCGTCGTGACGTAGCCGAGCGAGCGGTCCGAGGCCTCGAGGTACGGACCCTGCTCGATGTGCGCCTCGAGGTAGCCGACCAGCTCGCTCCGGCGTGCGGGCGGCCTCGCCGACCCGGCGCGGGTCCAGGCCGAACTTCGTGAACGCCTGGTGCAGCGTGACCCCGTCGCGGTCGCGCAGGTCCCACCACTCGTCGCGCCAGTGCCCGGCGACCGCCGCGCTGCCCATCAGCGCGGTGCCGAACCGGGCGCCCTCCTCGTCGCTGAAGCCGATCACCTCGAGCGCGAACGGCAGGTCGCGGTCGCGCAGCCGCTCGGCGACCGCGATCGCGATCACCACGCCGAGCATGCCGTCGTACGAACCGGCGTCCGGGACGGTGTCGAGGTGCGAGCCGAGCAGCAGCGCCGGCAGCCCGGGCGTGCGGCCCTCGCGGCGGCCGCACTGGTTGCCGGCGGCGTCCTGCCAGGTGCGCAGCCCGGCCTGCTCCATCCACCGGCCGGCGAGCGCGTTCGCGGACGCGTGCTCGGGAGTGAGGTGCACCCGCTCGAGCTTCGGGCGGGTCCGCGGTGAAACGGTCCAGCTCGGCGCAGCGGTCGAGGACCTCGCGGGCGGTCGTGCTCAGTGCGTCGAGCGACGGCTCGGTCGGCGGCGCGCCGACGCCGCCGCCGGCGGTGACCGGCACACCAACAGCGCGAAGCACCTGCTCGAGCGCGGCGAGCGTGACGAGGACGGCGTCCTTGCGCGCGTTGTGGCCCATCGTGCCGATCCGCCAGACCCGGCCGTGCAGCGGTCCGAACGACGTCCCGATCTCGATGCCGAAGTCGTCGAGCAGTGCGGCCCGGACCGCGTCGCCGTCGACGCCGTCGGGGATCTCGACGGCGACCACGTTGTTCATCTTGTGCGCGACGTCGCCGAAGACGCCGAGGCCCAGGCCCTGGACGCCGGCCAGCATCGCCCGCCCGTGCAGCGCGTGCCGGGCGACCGCGGCGTCGAGCCCCTCGTCGACCAGCAGCCGCGCGCACTCGCGGGCGCCGTACAACATCGTGGTCGCCTCGGTGTGGTGGTTGAGCCGGCGCGGTCCCCAGTAGTCCATGACCATGCGCCAGGTCGAAGTAGTTGCTGGCGATCCGCTGCCCACGCTCGGGATCGCCGGGCTCTCCCGGAATCACGGATCCCGGCCTCGACGTGCTTGCGGGCGTTGATCAGCTCGACGGCCCGCGGCGCGATCGTGATCGGCGCGCTGCCGGACGGACCGCCCAGGCACTTCTGCAGCCCGGCGGTCGCGACGTCGAGGCCCCACTCGTCCATCTCGAAGACGTTGCCGCCGATCGAGGCGGTCGCGTCGCAGTAGAGGAGTACGTCGTGGCGCCGGCAGATCTCGCCGATGTCGGCCAGCGGCTGGCACATCGTGGTGCTGGTGTCGCCCTGCACGATCGCCAGCAGCTTCGGCCGCACCTGCTCGATCGCCGCCTCGACCTGCTCGGGTGCGAACACCTCGCCCCACGGCACCTCGATCGTGTGCACCTCGGCCCGGCAGCGCTCGGCGATCTCGGTGAGCAGGTGGCCGAACCGGCCGAACACCGGCACCAGCACCCGGTCGCCCGGGCTCGAGCAGCGACACCAGCGCGGCCTCGATGCCGGCGCGCGACGTGCCGTCGACCAGGAAGGTCTGCTCGTTGTCGGTGCGGAACACCTCGCGGTAGAGCGCCATCGTCTCGCTCATGTACGCCGTCATCGCCGGGTCGTACTGCCCGACCAGCTGCGCCGACATCGCCCGCAGCACCCGCGGGTCGGCGGTGATCGGGCCCGGCCCCATCAGCAGTCGGGGCGGCGGGTTGAGCTCGCTCACGGGTTCCTCCTCAGCTGACGGCCCCAGCCGTGGTCGGGGTTCTCGGTGTCGACGGCGTTGCCGCGCACGACGGTCGGACGACGCGGCCGTCGTAGCGCTCCCCGTCGTACGCCGAGATCGGGTTGCGGTGCGCGAGCCGGGACGCGTCGACGAGGAGCTCCGCGTCGGCGTCGTACACGACCAGGTCGGCGTCGGCGCCGACCTCGATCCGGCCCTTGTCGGCCAGACCGACCAGGGCGGCGGTGTTGCGCGACATCCAGCGGCTGACCTGCTCCAGGCCGATGTCGCGCTTGCGCGCCTCGGCCGCGACCGCGGCGAAGCCGACCTGCAGGCCGGCGACGCCACCCCAGGCCTGCTGGAGGTCGCCGTCGCCGCGCTGCTTCTCGGCCGCGGTCGCGGGGGAGTGGTCGCTGACGACCATGTCGATGACCCCGTCGATCAGCCCCTGCCACAGCGCTTCGCGGTTGCCAGGGTCGCGGATCGGCGGGCAGCACTTGAACGCCGGCGCGGCATCGGGGATCGCCTCGGCCGTGAAGCACAGGTAGTGCGGGCAGGTCTCGACGGTCACCCGCAGCCCCTCGGCCCGGGCGTCGGCGAGCAGGTCCAGGGCCCGCGCGCTGGACAGGTGCAGGACGTGCACCCGGGCGCCGGTCTCGCGAGCGCCGTCGAGGACCTGGCGGATCGCATCGATCTCGGCCCGGTCGGGACGGGAGAGCAGGAAGTCGCTGTACGCGCGGCTCGGTGGTGCCGGTGCCGCAGCCAGAACGGCGGCGTCCTCGGCGTGCACGATCATCAGCGCGTCGAGCCGGGCGACCTCGGTCAGCGCGGCGACCAGCTCGTGCCGCGTTGAGCGGCGGGAACTCGTCGACCCCCGACGGCGACAGGAAGCACTTGAAGCCGAAGACGCCGGCGTCCCACAGCGGCTCGAGGTCGGGCAGGTTGCCCGGGACCGCGCCGCCCCAGAACCCCACGTCCACGGCGAGCTCGCCGAGCGCGGCCTCCCGCTTCACCCGCAGCCCCTCCAGGGTCGTCGTCGGCGGGACGGAGTTGAGCGGCATGTCCACGAGCGTCGTCACGCCACCGAGCGCCGCGGCCAGGGTCGCCGAGACGAAGCCCTCCCACTCGGTGCGCCCCGGCTCGTTGACGTGCACGTGCGTGTCGACGACGCCGGGCAGGACGCACGGCGCCTCGATGACGGTTCCCGCGACGTGCTGCTCGTACGGCGCGATCGCGTCGATCCGGCCGTCCAGGATGGTGATCGTTGCCGCCACGAAGTCGCCGTCGACCAGCACCTGTTGGCTTCTGACCGCGTCGACCTGCATCAGCCGTCCTCGCGGCGCACGGTGGCCTGGATCAGCCCGTAGGGGCGGTCGGCGGCGAAGAACACCTCGCCCGGGTTGTCGAGGCTGAACGGCTCGAGGTCGACGAGGAAGTGGTGCTTGTTCGGGCAGGACAGGCTGATCTCGGTGATCGCGTCGTACTGCTCGAGGACGGCCTTGCCCATCTCGAAGATGGTCTGCTGGAGCGCCAGCGAGTGGTGGTTGGCGAACGTCGTGAGCAGGGTGTCGCGCACCCCGGCGTACGTCGCGTCGTAGTCGATCCAGGACGCGGCGTAGCGCCAGGTCGCGGTGAGGCTGGTGGCCAGGATCCGGTCGGTCGTCTCCTGGAGGGTGGTGTACCGGCCTTGCGGGAACCCGTGGAACTCCGAGTCGGTCGACTTCAGGATCGTGCAGTCCTTCAGCCCCGCGATCACGACCTCCGTCGTCGCCGTCGACCTCGACCAGCGCGGTCCGGGTCTCGCGGCCGGTGCGGAGGAAGGCGTGGTCGTGGCTCTGTCCGTTCGGGAGGGCGATCCGCTCCCAGGCGTACTGCTCGGCCGAGAACGAGCCGCCGGTCACCCACTCGAAGTCGCCGACGAAGTGCCGGGCCAGGGTGAGCAGGAAGGTCTCGGGCGCTCCGACGCCGTGCTCGCGGGCGAACGCGTACACGGTGTTCTTCTGGGTGTCGGTCGTGACCACGTGGCCGTTGTCGCCCAGCGTGTGACAGGCCTCGAAGTCGCCGCGCAGCTGGGTGGTGACGCTGAGGTCCTCGATGAGATGCCGTTCCGTGTCCCGGGTGACGCGGACCAGGCGCACCTCCGCCTTTCCGTACTGGTTGTCCCCGAGAACGATCCGTCCGGCCATCTCAGCTCCCGCGGTAGGTGGTGTAGGAGTACGGGCTCAGCAGCAGCGGCACGTGGACGTGCCGCTGGTCGGTGATCGTGAACGCGATCTCGACCACGGGATAGAAGGTGTCGCGCCCGGCCGCGGCGAACCACGCGCCGGTCTCGAACCTCAGCGTGTGCGCGCCGGCGCCGAGCTCCACGTCGAAGCTGGCCCGGCCGTCCGCGTCGGTGGTCGCCTCCGCGTCGCCGAGCCGGACCTGGACGCCGTTCGCCGGTACGCCGAGCGCGGCGTCGAGGACGTGGGTCGAGCAGGTGGTCATTCGAACAGCCCCTTCAGTCGCAGCACGGCGATCTCGCGGAGCTGGCCGGCGGTGACGCCGAGCTCGGTCTCCGGGTCGTTGTCGAGGCGCTGCTCCAGCAGCGCCAGGATCTCCTCGGCGTCGCGGCCGGCGGCGCGGACCAGGTAGATCCGGTCGAACTTCGCCTCGTACGCCGCATTGCCTGCGGCCAGCCGGGCCTGGACGTCGTCGTCGCGGCTCACCCCGCCCTGCTCGCGGCTCGACATCGCGGCGCTGGCGCCGGCACCGGTGTGCCGCTCGCCGATCCGCGGGTGGTCGGCCAGCGCCGCCTCGACCTCGGCGCCGCTCCAGTAGCGGGCATGCGCGTCGGCGAGGATGAGCAGCGCGTCGAGGTCGGCGTACGGCCGGCCGTCCACCACCGCCGAGACCCACGAGTCGATGTCCACGCACGGCCGCACCGCGGCGGCCGCGTCGGCGGCGTCCATCGCGTTGAAGTCGGCGAGCAGCACGCGTCCCTCCTCGGCCGGCGAAACAATCGTTTCAGGGACGCTAGCGCGCTCACCGGTGGTTGAGGAAGGCGCCGCCGGCGGCGGCTCCCGGTGGCTAGGGCGAGCAACCACCGGACCCCCACGGCATCGATGTCTCGTTTGGACGCGTCTGTTTGACTGCGGCCCATGTTTTCGACGCGACGCATCCTGGCCGTGACCGCACTGAGCGTCGTGACGCTGCTCGCGGGCTGCAGCGGGAGACGACGACAACGAGGCCGACGACCCGGGCGACACCGCGTCGCAGACCGAGGCGCAGACCGAGGCGAGCGCCGTGCGAGGCCACGGTCGAGCTGACCGGCGCGGTCAAGGCGTCGTGGACGGGCGACGGCTACGTGATCACCGGAGGCGGCAAGGAGGCGTTCTACAAGACGTCGGACGGCGAGACGAGCGTGTCGATCATCCCCGGCCAGGACGACTCAGCCCGCGACGCCGATCGTCACGGCCAAGGGCGCCACCTACACCGTCCAGCCGGACGCCGTCGGGCGTCGAGGTCGACCCAGACGGCGGCGGTGCCGAGGTGGACGCCGACGCGACCGGCATGCGGAAGGGCAAGCCGGTCACCGTCCACGTGATGGCGACGTTCGACTGCTAGCGGCGCGCTCAGGCGGCGAACGCCAGCGCGAGCATCACGGCGCCGACGACGACGGCCGCCGACCATGACGTAGCCGAGCGTGAACGCCGGCAGCGGCTGGTGGGTGCGCATCGCGCGCTCGACCCGCGCCCAGCGGACCAGCGCGAGCGCGGTCGTCAGCCCGCCGAACAGGACGAGCGCGATCGCGAGCGACGGTCCGCAGCCACTCGCGTCTCGGGGAGCCCGAGCGCGTGCAGCGCGACGCCGCCGGCCAGCATCGCCAGCGAGGTGCGCACCCAGGCGAGGAAGGTGCGCTCGTTGGCCAGGGAGTATCTCGGGTCCGGTTCGTCGCCCGCTCTCGTAGACCCAGTGCGGGCGACGGTCCGTCATGGCGGCCACTTTAGTGTTGCGGCGTGACCTACGAGTTCGACGGCCAGATCGCGCTGACCCGAGAGTCGGAGGCCCGCTACGCGGCCGACCTCGCCGAGGGCTGGATGGTCGGTGGTGGCGTGAACGGCGGCTACCTGCTCGCCGTGATCGGCAACGCCATCCGGCACACCCTCCCCGACAAGCCCGACCCGATCGCGGTAGTCGGCGTACTACCTGTCGGCGACGACGCCCGGCCCGGCCACGGTCAGCGTCGACGTGCGCCGCGACGGCGGCAGCGTCGCCACCGTGGCCGCCGACCTGAGCCAGGACGGCGCCGCGCGGATCACCGCGCTCGCGACGTACGGCGACCTCGACCGCCTCGGCGACGACGTCGGCACCACGGCGGATGGAGCCGGCGATGCCGCCGCCCGAGGAGTGCGTGCCGAACACGATGGCGCCGCCGGAGCTGCGCAAGATCGCGCCGCTGATGGACCGCTTCGACATGCGCTTCCACCCCGACCACATCGGCTGGGCGGTCGGTGCGCCGAGCGGCCGCGGCGAGCTGAGCGCCTGGTTCCGTCTCATCGACGACCGCGAGCCCGACCCGATCTCGTTGCTGATGGTCGTCGACGCGCTGCCGCCGGTGACGTTCGACCTCGGCCTGCTCGGTTGGGCGCCGACCCTGGAGCTCACCGCGCACGTGCGCGCCAAGCCGGCACCGGGCTGGCTCAAGGTCCGGCACGCGACCCGCAACCTGGCCGGCGGCATGTTCGAGGAGGACTGCGAGGTCTGGGACTCGGCCGGCCGGTTGGTCGCGCAGAGCCGCCAGCTCGCCCGGCAGCCCCGCGCCCTAGCTCGTCAGCCGCCAGCCGGGGGCGTCCTCGTCGTGGATCGCCGGGCCCTGGCTCAGCCACCACTGCGCGCCGCCCTGGGTCTCGGCGTCGTCGTGGGTCGCGAACCGCGCGAGCTCCGGCGACCCGGCCATCCCGAGCGCGAACAGCGCGGCGTGCCGTTCGAGGGTGCGCAGCTCGTCGTACCCGTCGGCGATCGCGCCGCTCTGCTGCGGCGTGAGCGGCCCGCCGAGGCCGACGTTGACCAGTGCACGAGCGCGGATCGACGGCCGCTGCTCGGTCATCGCGCAGGTCGACCACCTCGTCGCGTCGGCCGCCGTCGCCGACCCGCATCAGCACCGTCCAGGCGCGCGCGGCCAGCAGGTCGTTGGGGTCGGCGGCGAGGTCGAGGAAGCGACGCGCGGTCGCCGGGGCGTACGGCGAGGCCGCGATCAGCAGCGCCGCGTGGTGGCGCCGCGGCTTGTGCGAGTGCAGCAGCGCCTCGCGCAGCAGCCGCCGCAGCATCAGGTCGGGCTCCTGGGCCTGGTGGGTCGGCGTCGCGGCCTGGATCGCGGGCGCCAGGTCGGAGACCAGCGACGCCGCACGGGCGGGCGGCACCAGCTCGTCGCCGGTGCGGGCCTGCTCGACGAGCGCGTGCGCCCGGCGGGTGCGCAGACCACCGGTGACTCTGTCCCACGACGAGTCGGGGAGCCGGACGGCGAGGTCGAAGGAGTCGAGCCGGCCGTCGAGCGACTCGCCGCGGCGCAGCGCGCCGAGCACGTGCGACTCGAGGCGGGGGAGCGCGGCCTCGTCGAAGTGGCCTCGGGCGAGCTTCACGGCGGCCACCGACGATGCGGCCCGGCGCAGGTACTTGTTGTCGCTGTCGGCCGACAGCATCCGCAGGGTCAATGCCGCCGCGGCCGGGTCGGGGACCTCGCTCAGCAGGTTCAGCACCGGCGCCACCACCTGGGTGTCCGGGTCGGTGACGAACCGGCCGATCGCCATGATCAGGTGCCGGCGCGCGTTGGTGTGCCGGATGAACGCGGCCGCCGCCTCGTAGCGGCGTACGTACCCGGTGCCGACCGCCGAGCCGAGCTCGGTGACCAGCCGGTGGCACAGCGCGGTCCAGTCCTGCTCGCGCAGGAACACCCGGTCGAAGCGGTTGAAGTGGTCGGCGAGCTGGAGCCACTGCGCCCCGGTGGCGTCGCCGGCCTCGGAGACGTCGATCAGCTGGTTCAGCTCGTAGTCCGACATCTCGCTGTCGCTGAGCGTGTTCTCCCGCGGCGTCGGGCCGACCCCGAAGGAGCGGCGCAGCCCGCCGGCGACGGAGACGAGGGAGCCCTCCGAGAGACCGAGCACCTGTTCGTAGGTGGCGACGACGCGGCTCGGCAGCGGCTGCAGGCCGGACTCCCATCGGGAGACCCGGGAGGCGTCGACCGGGATGCCGCGCTCCTTCAGCGCCGCGATGAAGCCGTCGCGGCGGCCCAGGTCGGGATCGGGGCCGAGGACGCGGGAGACGGTGAGCAGCCAGGCGACCCGCTGGTCGCAGCCGACGACCCCGCTGGAGAGCGGGTGCGGGTCGTCGGGGAGGCGCTGTGGCCGACCGCGCCGCCGCCCTGGCGGAGGCGTGCTCTCCACTGCCATGATCCCCCGTACTGTCGGCCCGGTTGCTCCCTGCACCCCTGCACATTTAACGGCCCTGCCGTCCATTTATTGCAGGTTTCCCAGAAACGCTGCAACTACGACGCGGCCGGGTGGACAACCCCCCTAACGTTCCGTTCGGCACTCGGGGATCGTTCTCGCGTGCTGAACACACGAGGTCTCGGGCCTCATGTTTAGGGATCGGGGAACTGCCCGTCCCATTCACTCCGGAAGGAAATCAGCATGATCAGCAGCGGCATTAAGCGGGGACTGGCGGCTACCGCCGTCTCCGCCCTGGCGGTAGCGGGTCTTCCGTTCCTCGCCAATTCTGCGTCGGCCATCCCCGCTTCAGGACCAGGCGCCTCGCCGCGACCGAGGTCGAGCTCCTTACCCAGGGCGGCGAGGCCGGCGTGATCGGCATCTCCGCCAAGAACGACGGCACCAACACGTCCGTCTCGCTGGTCGCCGAGGCTGGCGCCAGCGTCACCTCTGTCCTCTTCCAGTACCAGGTCACCGGCGCCCCGGGCGTCTGGATCAGCGCGGCGGCAGCAGTCGCCCGCGGCGCCGACGGCGTCTTCTCGACCGAGTGGATCGTCGACCCGCCGGCCGACGTCACGGACATCCGCGCGGTCCCGACACGGTCCTTCGAGCGACATCTCGGCCACCGGTGTCATCACCAACCTCGGCGCGGCGGCGCAACACCGTCGAGCTCGGCCTCGGAGGGCACCCTCGGTGTCTTCCAGGAGCCCTACACCGAGGGCCGACGCCGCGACCACGTCCGACCTCGTCGGCGTCACCGGCACCGTCTCGCAGGGCGCCGCGGCTCCGACCGTCGACGCGCGAGCCCCGCCGGCACCGCTGGCACCGACGTCACGCGACGCTCGAGACGCACCACGACGACCACGAGCGACACCTTCAACTCGGTTCGTCGACATCGACGGCTACACCTACTCCGGCTGGCACCGAGCCGAACCAGATCGCGATCGGCGCGCACGACCAGCAACACCGACGACGTCGAGGCGCTCGACCTCTACGTCCAGACCATCGGCTCGATCACGGCGACCCCTGAGACCCAGGACCAGGTCGACCCCGGACCGACTCCGTGGTCACCGTCACCGTCCACGACACCGCCAGACAGGCCGGTCGCCGGTGCCCAGGTCGCCGTCGGTGACGACACCGACACCGACGGCGCCGACCCCGACACCGACACCGACGGCGCCGAGACCCTCCTCGGCTACACCGACGGTCGCGGCGTCAGTACGTCGACCCGACGCAGACCGACGGCGGGCACGTTCACCTACTACGTCAACACCACCGACGACGACGGCTACGAGGCCGGCGTCGACAAGGCCGACACCGCCACGGTCACCGACCTACACCGCCGGCGCTGACCACGGTGCTCATCAAGAACTCGAGCGCAGCCGTACCGCGTTCGACCTCGACGAGCTCAGCGACGCCGACGACTTCACGATCCAGACCCTGGACCAGAAGGGCGCGATCTTCGAGGAGAACATCGCCGGCGCACAACGACATCGAGTACCGCTACGTCATCGACCCCGACGGCGCGGACCCGGCCGTCACCTCGGCCTGGATCGGCGCGGAGACCACCGCCGGCGTCGTTCACCGTCCCGGCGCTGACCAACGGCGTTCTACGCGGGCATCCCCGGCGTCCGTCGGCGACCGACGCCTGCCGAACGGCTCGTACACGATCGAGGCCCGTCGCCCGAACGTCGGCGGCACCGGCCTCACCAACGCCACCCCGGTGACCTTCAAGGCCGGCGAGTCGGAGATCACCTTCGCCGAGGGCACCAGCGCGAACGCGACCGTCGAGGGTGACACCACCCAGGCCGGCACGCTCGCTCTGGCGGACGGCACCGCTCTCCCGGGCCGTGCCATCCGCCTGTCGTTCGTCAGCGGTCGCATCGACTCCGTCTTCGTGGACGCCACGGGTGCGGCCGACGCCGACGTCTCCGGTCTGACCGCGGTTGCGGTCACCGGCACCGACGGTGGCTTCTCGGTCAAGCTCGACGACCCGGCCGGCCCCGAGGTCGTCCCGGACGTCCCCGAGAGCCCGGTCATCAACGCGATCGCCGAGGAGACCCTGACCGACTCCACGCCGCTCCAGGGCGCCAATGGCGCGACTGACGACACCGACGCCAACGAGCCGGCCCCGAACCCGGGCTACCTCAACGCCGAAGCGAACCTCACGGTCAACTTCGCCGCGGCTCCGACCGTCGTCGCCATCGAGATCAACGACAGCACCTCTGACGGCGACTACGCGCCCGGTCGGCCGGCCGACCTGGACGTCACCGTGTTCGCGGCCGACGGCCCGGACGCCGGCACCGCTCCGGACGTCGATCAACGACGCCGCGGTCACCATCGCGGTGGACAAGGGCTTCCTGAGCGACGACACGGCCGAGACCGAGGACGACCTCGTCCTCGACGCCGCGCACAGCACGCCGGGTGGCCTGTGGGGCTTCTTCAAGAACAACGGCACCTCGGTCACCAGCAACACCGGTGACGGCGGCGCCTCTGCCGGCGCGATCGTGGCCATCGAGAAGGACTCGGGCTTCGACGACGACGGTCTCGTCGACGTCGAGCGTGACCGTCACCTCGGGTGCCGTCACCGAGACCGAGACCCTCACGTTCGACGTCGGGCGACCCGATCAACGTCGGCAGCCTCGAGCTCGACCGCGCAGCGGGCGAGCCGACTGGTGACGTCACGGTGGGCGACGAGCTGGGCTTCAACCTGTTCGCGACCGACCAGTTCGGCAACCTCGTCGGCGACGAGTTCGCCAGCATCAGCGACGACTCCACGGTCGCCGACGTCGAGACCGACGGTGACTTCGGTGGGACGC
This sequence comes from uncultured Actinomycetota bacterium, assembly GCA_963716655.1. Taxonomy (GTDB): domain Bacteria; phylum Actinomycetota; class Actinomycetes; order Propionibacteriales; family Nocardioidaceae; genus Nocardioides. The sequence goes on from CAVQTV010000007.1 coordinate 46,094, forward strand.
TGACGGACTTCACCACCTCCGGGGTTGGCATCGACGCGACCTCGACGAGTCCGACGGTCCAGACCCTGCTGGCCTCCATCGGTGGCGCTCAGGAGACGGTCATCGACACCGCCGGTGACCCGGACGACAGCAACTACACCGCTGTCGCCTCGTCCGACCCGATCAACTGGGTCGCGGCTCCGGTCGTCAAGGTCGACCCGAAGCTGGTCGTCTCCGGCTCGGGTGGCAAGACCGACAAGGTCAAGGCCGACGCGATCGGCAAGGCCGCTGGTGCCAAGGCGACCCTGTGGGTGGGTGGTGTCAAGAAGAAGACCGGCACGCTCAACTCGTCGGGCAACTTCACGTTCTCCATCAAGGACAAGAACGGCAACAAGACGACCAAGTACGTCGTGAAGATCGCCGGCACCTCGCTGACCCTGAAGGACCAGGCCAGCAAGAAGATCAAGTGACCTTCTAGGTCTCACGAGCGGGTTCCGGGACAGCTGAGTGACTGTCCCGGAACCGGCTCCGCTGGGGGCCTTGCTCCCGCAACCCCCGTGCAACAACTGAAGCAACGAAGTCGGGACACACAGACGCGGTCCGGGCCATTCTCTGTTTGCCGCTGCGCGAGAATGGTCCGGACCGCCTGTCTCACATTAGGGCAACCGGTCCCGAACACCCGGTAAGCAAGCGCCACCTCGGTGGCGCTTCTTGCATGTCTGGACCGGTGTCAGAAGCGGCGTGCCGGCGCATCGTCAGCACCCAGCGCCGGCCCGGGTGCTCGGTCACCGTCCACAGCCGATCCGGTCGACCGGGTCGTGGGCCAGGTCCTCCGGGCCGACGGGCACTGCACACCGGTGCTCGCGCAGGCCGCCGGCCGGCCCGCTCCACAGGGAGCCCGGCTTGCGCCGGCCCTGGGAGGCCGTGACGTACCACCGGTCATCGACGTGCACGGCGCCCTGGGCGCGTACGACGCCGCCGTCGATCACCTTCACTGCACCGCCGTCGACGGGAACGTGCGCGAGCCGGCGGGTGCCGTCCTTGTTGTTGTCGTACTCGCCGAGGACCAGCCTCGGCGGGACGCTCGCGCTGTCCAGCCCGACGAACGAGAACCGGAACGGCTCCGACGACGCCAGCCGGTACCGCACCGGCAGCCGGTAGCCCTCCGGCCCACGCACCACGTCGCCCGTGTCGCAGACCCACAGCCCGGCCTTGGTGGCGGCGACGTACAGCCGCGTGCCGTGCCAGGCCAGACCGCCGGCGTGCACGCGCAGCGGCTCCAGCCCGTCCGCGCCCGGCCGCACCAGCTCGACGTGCCGGTACCTGCGGGCCCGGACGTCGAGGAACGTGACGCGGCTGCCGCCGTCCTTCGCGTACCAAGACACCGCGACCCGACGGCCGCCCGGCTCGACGGACACTCCCTGCGGCCACCAGCGCTCGTCGCGCCGGTCGGCGGCGTCCCAGGTCCAGGCCCGGTGCGGGGTCCGGCAGGGCGCGACGGTACGTCGCAGCCGCCGGTCCAGGTCGGCGAGGACGGCGTCGAGGCCGACCCGGTCGGTGCGGGCGTCGATCTCCGCGCTGAAGTCGTCGGTGCGGCGTCAGGTGCACGACGGAACGGTAGCGTCGGACCGTGGCCGCCGTCGTGGGAGCAGCGATCGTCCGCGACGGCCGGGTGCTGGCCGCGCGGCGCACCTTCCCTGCCGAGGCCGCGGGGCGCTGGGAGTTCCCCGGCGGCAAGGTCGAGCCGGGCGAGACGCCGGACATCGCGTTGGTCCGCGAGATCGCCGAGGAGCTCGGCTGCACGATCGCGGTGACCGGCTGGCTGCCCGGCGAGGTCCCGATCGGCGACCGGCACGTGCTGACCGTCGCGCTGGCCGAGCTGGTGTCCGGGGAGCCGCAGCCGACCGAGCACGACGCCGTGCGCTGGCTCGGCCCCGACGAGCTCGACACCGTCGACTGGCTCGAGCCCGACGTACCGTTCCTCGCCGAGCTGCGGCTGGGATGATGTGCGGGTGCGCGGCATCTTCTTCGACGAGGACCATGCCCGGGCCGTGGTCGCCCGGCTGGTCGCCGACGGCTACGACGCCCGGACCGAGCGCGAGCGGCTGTCCGGCGAGGACGACGACGAGGACCACCCCTGGGCGGTGCTGACCGACGCCCCCGAGCTGGTGCTGGAGCTGCTGGTCGACCAGTACGACGGCTGGCTGGACCTGGGTGAGGAACCGCCCCCGGCCCCGCCCCTCCAGCTGCCCACTGCGCCTCGTAGGTCGACGGGCAGAAGTCCAGATAGTCGAGCTGGCTCAGGCGGCTGATCACCGTGGGCAGGGGAGTTGTGCCCGTCCACCTACGAGAGCGACCACAGCGACCAGGACGCCGCGCACGTAGTCGGGGTCGAGCATGACGTCCTCCCAGCTGAACCGGAGCACCAGCCAACCGTCGGCGATGAGCAGGTTGTAGCGGCGGGCGTCACGGGCGAGTGCTCGGCGGTCGCCGTGCCACTCGAAGGAGTCCGCCTCGAGGACAAGCCGCAGCCCTTCGTCGACCAGGTCCGGGCGGCACCACGGAGTCGTCGAGGTGATCAGCGCCTGCGCTCGAACACGCAGGCCGGCCACGTCCGCGGCGATCGCTCGGAGCACGGACTCGAACGGGTTCGCGGCGTCGCTGGTCGCCAGCTTCGCGACGCGCTCTGCCTGAGGGCGACCCGGCCCGTGGATCTCAGCCACGGCTAGAGCTAGTACCCCGACTGACAACCTTCGCCCGCTCCGCGCCGCCCATGGCGCACGCTGGCGGCGTTGCCGTCGCTCGAAATACGAACGGGTATGACGTTCGCTCCGGCGCCTTGCCATCGCACGCCCTGGACGACGCTCGCAGGGCAAACGTTGGCAGCCGCGGTACTAGCGCACTCCGCTCGCCGGCACGCAGCGCGGAGTCGGCGACTGCCAAGGCCTGGTCGAAGGGCAGCAGGCGCAGGCAGTCGAGGAGCGTGGCGACCTTGCTCGTCGCGATCCCATCGACGATCTCGTCCTCGGTCAGGTCGCGGTAGTGGAGTTGGACTCCAGCCCGTCGCGCCGCCGACACCTTCCGACGCCGGGGGACGGTGACGTGAGGCCGATCAGGGACGCTCTTCACGGCCCAGCCGTGGTGCAGTGCGGCGCTCGTGAGGCTCAGCACCCCCGCAAGTGCATGCGCCCGTCCTCGGGCGTCGTCGATGGTGGGCAGGGCGTAGCGACCGTGGGTGAGCCGCACGATCGACCCCGCGCGCAGGGCGCGATCGACGTCGGCGCGGGAGGTGGCCGCGACCAACGACGCTCGCGTGGCAACGCCACCCAGCGCGGTCAGGATCTCCGCGACCTCCATGCCGTCAGCATGCCTGCGTTCGGGCCACCGCGGCCGGCGCTCTCCACAGGTTCGACCACCGGTGCGCCTCTACGCTTTGTGCATGACCTTCGACCAGCGCCTCCTGCTCGTGCACGCCCACCCCGACGACGAGTCGATCGGCCAGGGCGCGACGATGGCGAAGTACGTCGCCGAGGGTCGCGGGCGTCACCCTGGTGACCTGCACGGCCGGCGAGATGGGCGAGATCCTGGTGCCCGACCTCGAGCACCTCGCCGCCGACCAGGAGGACGGCCTCGGCGAGCACCGCCGGGGCGAGCTCGCCGACGCGATGAAGGCGCTCGGCGTCACCGACCACCGCTTCCTCGGCGGCTTCGGCACCTTCCGCGACTCCGGCATGAAGTGGCACGAGGACGGCCACGCGATCGCCGCCGACGACGTCCACGAGAACGCCTTCTGGCACGCCGACCTCACCGACGCCGCCGACCACCTGGTCGAGATCATCCGCGAGGTCCGGCCGCAGGTGCTGGTGACCTACGACGAGTTCGGCGGCTACGGCCACCCCGACCACATCCAGGCGCACCGGGTCGCGACGTACGCCGCCGCAGCTGGCCGCGGTGCCGTCGTACCGCAAGGACCTCGGCGAGCCGTGGGACATCGCCAAGATCTACTGGGGCGCGATGTCGGAGACCCGGATGCGCGCCGGGCTGCGGGCGCTGCGCGAGTCCGGCGACACGACGTCGTTCGAGGGCATGGACCCCGACGGCCCGCTGCCGCCGTTCGTCACCGCCGACGAGAACCTCGCCGCGGTCGTCGACGCCCGGCGAGCACGTCGACAAGAAGATGGCGGCGCTGGCGCGCGCACGCCACCCAGATCACCACCGACGGGCCGTTCTTCGCGCTGTCCAACAACGTCGGGCACCGCGGTCTGGGGCATCGAGTTCTACCGGATCGCCAAGGGCACCCGCGGCGAGCTCAACGAGGACGGGCTCGAGACCGACCTGTTCGCCGGGCTCTGACCGTGAGGGCTCCTCGCGGCGCTCGGCCTGCTGGTGGCCGGCGCGCTGACCGGGATCGCCACGATCGCGCTGCACCAGCTACGTCTGGGGGCTGCTGCTGGCGTTCGCGGCGCACCTGTCTGACCACGGTCGTCGCGCTGCCGCCGGGGTGGTGGTCGCGGCTCGCGTTCGTCGTCGGCTGGGGCGCGATGGTGGGCTGGCTGACGCTGCCGCGGCCCGAGGGCGACTACCTGGTCAGCCAGGACGTCCAGGGGTACGCCGTCCTCGGTCTGGGCGTGCTGCTGCTGGTGTTCGCCATCGCGACACTGCCGCGGCCGACCCGCGGGCCGCGGACCGTGTCTGCCTAGGATGCGCCCGTGACCCAGCCCCAGACCGCGCCCGCCCGTCGAGAAGGAGGGCGGCAAGGTCGTCTTCCTGATGCTGGTCGGGCTGGCCCTGCTCTGCGCTGCCGCGTACGCCGCGGCGTACTTCGCCGCCGGCGACAAGATGCCGCGCGGCACCACCGTCGCCGGCGTCGAGATCGGCGGGCGCACCGCCGTCCGAGGCCGAGGCCGGCGCTGGCGCCGGCCTCGCCGACCGGGTCGACCGGCCGATCACGGTCACGGTCGACGGCTCCACCGCGCACGCTCGAGCCGACCGAGGCCGGGCTCGCGGTCGACTACGCCGCCACGGTCGCCGAGGCCGGCGCCGAGCAGAGCTGGAGCCCGGGGCGGCTCTGGGACTACTGGACCGGTGGCGACGACCTCGACGCGGTCGTCGTCGTCGACGACGCCGCCCTCGAGGCCGCGCTCGTCGAGGTCTGCCGACGAGGTCGGCACGCCCGCCGGTCGACGGCGACGTGAGGTTCCGCGGACGGCGACATCGTGACCGTCGAGCCCGCCGCCGGTGAGGAGCTCGACCGCCGACGCCGCCCGCGACGGCGATCACCGACGCCTACCTGGCCGAGGACGCCGCCGACGTCGAGCTGTCGCTGCGTACCGCCGAGCCCGACATCGACCGAGGCCGACGTGCAGAAGGCGCTCGACGACTTCGCCAACCCGGCGATGTCCGGCCCGGTGACGCTGGTCTTCGGCGACTCACCGGTGCAGCTGCGCCCGGCGAGTTCGGCGCCGTGCTCGGCGATGAAGGCCGAGGACGGCGAGCTGGTGCCCGACCTCGACGAGAAGGCGCTCACCAAGCTCGTCGACGACGGCATCAGCGAGGACGGCGCTCCGGTCGACGCCACCGTCGCGCTGGTCGACGGCAAGCCGAAGGTGGTGCCCGCCAAGCCCGGCGTCACCTACGACCCGGCCGACGTCAGCGACGGCGTTCCTCGAGCTGGTCACCAAGTCCGGCGACGAGCGCGAGATGAAGGTCGAGGCGACCGTCGTCGAGCCGGAGTTCACGACCGCCGACGCCCGCGCGCTCAAGATCAAGGAGCAGGTGTCGACGTTCACGACGTACTACCCCTACGCGGAGTACCGGAACATCAACATCGGCCGGGCCGCCGAGATCGTCGACGGCACCGTGCTCAAGCCCGGGCGACGATGTTCTCGCTCAACGACATCGTCGGCGAGCGGACCCGCGGAGAACGGCTTCACCGAGGGCTTCATCATCAGCGACGGGATCTTCAAGGAGGACCTCGGCGGCGGCGTCTCGCAGATGGCGACCACGACGTTCAACGCGATGTTCTTCGCCGGCCTCAAGGACATCGAGCACAAGCCGCACTCGTTCTACATCGACCGCTACCCGGTCGGCCGCGAGGCCACCGTCGCCTGGGGCGCGGTCGACCTGCGGTTCGAGAACGACACGCCGTACGGCGTCCTCGTGCACGCGACCGTCACCCCGAGCACCCCGTCCACGCAGGGCGTCGTCACCGTGTCGATGTACTCCACGAAGTTCTGGGACATCACCACCACGACCTCGGACCGCTACAACTACCGGGCGCCCGCGACCCGCACGCTGTCCACGCCGGACTGCTACCCCAACGACGGCTACTCCGGCTTCGACGTCGACGTCGAGCGGATCTTCCGCAAGCCCGGGTCCGACGACATCGTGAAGACCGAGAAGTTCCACACGGCCTACACGCCGTCCGACACGGTCATCTGCAAGCCGCCCAAGGGGTAGCGCCGGCCAGCGGTGGTTTCGAGGCTCGCTTCGCTCGCACCTCAACCACCGAGCCGGTGGTTCGAGGCTCGCTTCGCTCGCACTCACCACCGAGCCGGGTGTTCGAGGCTCGCTTCGCTCGCACGTCATCCACCGAAGCCGGGTGGCTTCGAGGCTCGCTTCGCTCGCACCTCAACCACCGAAGCCGGGTCGTTTCGAGGCTCGCTTCGCTCGCACGTCAACCACCGAAGCCGGGTGGTTTCGAGGCTCGCTTCGCTCGCACCGTCGATCCACCGAAGCCGGTGGTTGAGGTGCGAGGAGCGCTAGCGACGAGCCTCGAAACCACTCGCTCCGCGACCTCGACCGGCTGCCGCACGGCCGCCCAGAACAGGTAGCCGTCGTCGTTGTCGGGTGCCTCGTCGGGCTGGGTGCGGCCGAGGCTGTCGGTGGCGCGGGTGACCAGCACGTGCGAGCCGGCGGCCGACGGCACCCACGGGAGCTCCCACGCGACCCAGGCGGACGGCTCGTTCGAGCCGGTGAGCACGGCGTCGCGCCAGGTGCGACCGTCGTCGGTCGAGACCGCGACCCGGGTGATCGTCGCCTCGCCCGACCAGGCCCGGCCGCGCAGCACCGACTCGCGGCCGACGGTCGGCGTGCCGACGACGTCGACCACGCTCTTGACCGGCATCCGGCCGAGCTCGGCGTCCGGGCCGGACCAGCCGGCGCCGTGCATCCGGTACCACCGGGTGTTCCACGGCGATTCCTGCACCGTCGTCGTGACCCGCAGCTCGCCGAGCCACTTGATGCTCGCGATGCCCACCCAGCCGGGCACGACCAGCCGCACCGGGTAGCCGTGGTCGCGGGGCGAGCGGCTCGCCGTTCATCTCCCACGCGACCAGGACGTCGTCGAGGGCCTTGGCGATCGGCAGCGGCCGGCGCACGTGCCCCCAGTCGACGCCGTCGTCGACGTAGCGAGTCGTCGAGGCCGACCGCCATCACCGAGACGGCGTCGGGCCGCAGCCCGACGTGCCGCAGCAGGGTGCTGAGGCGGTACGCCGGTCCAGCGGGCGACGCCGATCGCGCCCATGCCCCACTGGGTGCCCGGCCGGGGCGTGCCCTGCTGGTCGCCGAACAGGCTGCGGCCGTTGCCGGTGCACTCGACGGCGCGTTCGTAGGTGTGCGACGTGAACGCCTGCAGGTCGGCCAGCGAGTAGACCCTCTCGCCCACGACCCCGTCGCCCGAGATCAGCAGCCGCCAGGAGCCGCCGTCGATCTCGGGCGCGGTGGTGTGGTTGCGGACGTAGAAGCGGTCCGTGGGCGTCAGGGAGGGGACGTCGTCGTCCCAGAGCGTCTCGACGTCTGTGCCGTGGTGGACGAACCAGCCGGGATCGCCGGTGGGTCGTCCGATGCGGTCGCGCAACATGAAGAAACCATACTGAACAACTCTAGTTAGAGCGCAACTGCCCCGCCGTCGAGCGCCCGGGCGAACGCCGGCGACGACCGGCAGCCGCGGCACCAGGGTCGCCTGGAACGCGTGGTAGACGTCCGGCTTCCCGGCCCAGGTGCCCGCCGCCGGGCGGTTCGCCGGGTCGAGCTCGTGGTGCCACGAGCCGCGCTCGCGGTCGACGAGGTACGCGTCGGCGTAGGCCCACCACTGCTCGCTGCCAGGCGGCGTACGACGCCTCCCCGGTCACCGCGTGCAGCGTCGCGGCCGCGGCGAGCGCCTCGGTCACCACCCAGTGCATCCGCTGGCGCACGACCGGTGTCCCGTCCCAGTCGACGGTGTAGACGAACCCGTCGGCGCCGTCGACCGCCCAGCCCTCGCGCACGCCCGCGTCGAACAGCGCCCGGGCGTCGTCGAGCATCCACGTCGGGAGCGGCGGCGCCGAGCGCGTCGCGCAGCCCGAGCGTGAGCCGGCTCCACTCGAACCAGTGGCCGACGGTGGCGCCGTACGGCCGGAACGGGTGCGCCGGCTCGGCCCGGTTGTAGTCGGGGAGCGGCGTCCACGACGGCGTCGAAGTGCTCGGGGATCCGCCAGGCGTTCTCGCGCGCGAAGCCGTGCACGACCCGGGTCACGATCCGCTCCGCGCGCGCGCAGGTCGCCGACCGCGAGCAGCGCCTCGACGGTGTGCATGTTGGCGTTGACGCCGCGGTAGCCGTCGAGCGTCGGTCCAGGCCTCGTCCCACTCCTCGACGACCATCCCGGCGTCGTCGTCCCAGAACCGCCGGTCCAGGACGTCGAGCGCCTCGGCCAGCAGCGCGTCCGCACCCGGGCCGGCCCGCGGCCGCGGCCGACGAGGCGGCCAGGACCACGAACGCGTGCTCGTACGCCGTCTTGCCCGCGGGTCACCGGCCCGTCCGGGCCGACCGCGGCGTACCACCCGCCGTGCCCGGCGTCGCGGAACCGCCCGGTCAGCGCGGCGACGCCGTGGTCGACCAGCGTCGCCGGCCCACGCGTGCCCCATCAGGTGCGCGAGCGCGAACACGTGCGTCATCCGGCAGCTGATCCAGAGCTCGACCGGCCGGTCGAGGTCCGGGGTCGCCGTCGTCGGACAGCCAGCCGAAGCCGCCGTCCGGGTGGACCGAGCGCGCGCGCGAACTCCAGCAGCCGCTCGCCCTCCGCCTCGAGATCCATGGCGTCAGCCTAGGAGGCCGTACGCTGCGCGCGTGCTCGTCCACTTCCGGCTGACCTCGCCGCCCACCCTGACCCAGGACATCGTGCGCGCGCTCGGCGACCGGGCGTGGGTCACCAACGTCACGCTCCAGGAGGGCGTCGGTCCTGCAGCCGCCCGGCGACCTGGTCGAGTGCGACGTCGCGCGGGAGAAGGCCGGCGTGCTGCTCAACGAGCTGCAACTCCCTGGGCCTCGGCCAGGTGGGCGGCATCGTGGTCACGACGCCGACCGGCACCCCGTTCGACGCCGCCCGGCGGCTCGAGGCGTCCGCGCCCGGGCACCCCGACGACGCGGTGATCTGGGAGGCCGTCGAGGCGCAGGCCGAGTCGGGCGCGGTGCCGACCGTGTCGTACCACCTGTTCCTGGTGATCGCGGTGGCGCTCGCGGCGATCGCGGTGATCACCGACTCCGCGGTCCTCGTGGTCGGCGCGATGGTCGTCGGCCCGGAGTACAGCGCCGTCGCCGCCGCCAGCGCCGGCATCGCGCTGGCTCGCTGGGGGCTGATCACGCGCGGCCTGCGGCTGCTGCTGTTCTCGTTCGCGTTCGCGGTCGCCGTGGTCGCGCTGCTCGCGCTGGTGGCGCGCTGGACCGGCCTGATCACCCTCGAGGAGATCACCCGCCCGCGGCCCAACACCGGCTTCATCTGGCACCCCGACAAGTGGTCGTTCATCGTCGCGCTGCTGGCCGGCGCGGCCGGTGCGCTCGCGCTCGCGGTGGCGCGCTCGGCCACCATGGTCGGCGTCTTCATCAGCGTCACCACGGTCCCGGCGGCGGGCAACCTCGCGCTCGGCCTGGCGTTCTGGGACGCGACCGAGATCCGCGGCTCGCTCGCCCAGCTCGGCGGTCAACATCGCGGGCATGGTGCTCGCCGGCGCCGCCGTACTGCTGCTGATGCGGTGGCGGTGGACCTGGCTGACGACCTGGTCGGAGCGGGTCTTCGGCCGCCAGGCCGACCTGGACAGCTAAGGCGCTGGCGCCAGGTAGCGGTACGCGTGGTGGGTCGTGAAGCCCAGCCGCTCGTACAGCGCCAGCGCGCGGCGCGTTGTCGCCGAGCACCTGGAGGTACGCCGTGGTCGCGCCGCGCTCGGCGCCCCACTCCAGCAGCGCCGCCATCACCGCGAGCGCCGAGGCCCTGGCCGCGGTGCTCCGGCGCGACCTCGATGCCGCGGAAGCCGACCCAGTCGTCGGCGTACGCCGCCACGCCGCGCGCCCGGTCGCCGATCCGGACGGTGACGACGTCGCCCGTCCTCGTCGTACGTCCTCGGTGGTTGAGGTGCGAGCGAAGCGAGCCTCGAAACCACCAAGCGCCGCGCGGCGGCCACCCCGGCGATCTGGAACAGCGTGTCCGCGTCGTGGCTCTCCAGGACCCAGCCGTGGCCGCGGAAGAGCGCGTCCTCCGCGGTGTCCGGCAGCACCGCCGCGATCGGGCGGGCCGAGCGCGCGGCGTAGAACGCGACGACCCGCTCGTAGTCGTCGGCGACGCCGGACGGTCCCGTCGCGAGCACCGAGTTGGCGCGCCGGGCGGTCGACGTGGGGGAGTGCCGCAGCAGCCAGTCGCCGAGCGGCTCGGTCTCGAGGTCCGGCCACAGCGCCAGCGCCCGCCGCTGCGCCTCGCCGCGGGCTGACCCGGTGCCGGGTCGGGGGCCGGGGCGGGACCGGCTTCCCGGACACGATGTCGGCGATCGCGATCGCGACCGTCGTACCGTCCTCGGTCTGGACGACGCAGGTGCCGTCGGCCCACGACAGGCAGATCGCCGAGCACGTCGGTGAGCGCCGGGCCGCCGCTCGGACCGGTCTCGCCGCGGCAGCACCCGGCGGACCACGACGCGCTGCCCGACGACGTGCGGACCAAGCATGTGCTTGGTCACATCGTGGGGCAGGTCGCTTGCGGTCACGCGGGGGATACTAGGCTGTGGGTGAGCATCCGCTGCCGCGAGTTCCAGGAGGAATCGGTGACCTACGTCATCGCCCAGCCGTGCGTCGACCTGAAGGACCGGGCCTGCGTCGACGAGTGCCCCGTCGACTGCATCTACGAGGGCAAGCGGATGCTCTACATCCACCCCGACGAGTGCGTCGACTGCGGCGCCTGCGAGCCGGTCTGCCCGGTCGAGGCGATCTTCTACGAGGACGACACCCCGGAGCAGTGGAAGGACTACTACAAGGCGAACGTCGACTTCTTCGACGACCTCGGCTCGCCCGGTGGTGCCGCCAAGATGGGCGAGATCGACAAGGACCACCCGATGATCGCCGCGCTGCCGCCGCAGGAAACCGGCGAGCACTGACGCGTCTCCGCCCGGCTCCCGGACTTCCCCTGGGACCACCTGCTCCCGATGCGCCGAGCGGGCCCGCGCCCACCCCGACGGCATCGTCGACCTCTCGGTCGGCACGCCGGTCGACCCGACGCCCGCGGTCGTCCAGGACGCGCTCCGCGCGGCCGCGGACTCGCCGGGCTACCCGCTGACGATCGGCCGGGTCGACACCCGGCAGGCCTGCGTGGACTGGCTGTCCCGGCGCCACGGCGTGACCGGGCTCGGCCTGGACGGCGTGCTGCCGGTGATCGGCTCCAAGGAGCTGATCGCCTCGATGGCCGGTCCACCTCGGGCTCGGCGCGGGCGACCTGATCGGCTACCCGGAGCTCGCGTACCCGACGTACGAGGTCGGCGCGGCGCTCGCCGGCGCCCGCGTCGATCGCCACCGACTCGCTGACGTCGCTCGGGCCCGAGACGCCCGCGCTGCTGTGGCTGAACTCGCCGTCGAACCCGACCGGCCGGGTGCTGCCCGCTCGAGCACCTGCGCAAGGTCGTCGACTGGTGCCGCGAGCGCGGCACGATCCTGGTCTCCGACGAGTGCTACCTCGAGTGCGCCTGGGAGGCGGCGCCGCTGTCGGTGCTGCACCCCTCGGTGTGCGGCGGCTCGCACGAGGGGATCCTCGCGGTCCACTCGCTCTCGAAGCGCTCGAACCTGGCCGGCTACCGCTGCGCGTTCGTCGCCGGCGACCCGGCGCTGGTCGGCGAGCTGCTCGCCGTACGCAAGAACCTCGGCCTGCAGATGCCCGGCCCGCAGCAGGCCGCGATGATCGCCGCGCTGGACGACGACGACCACGTGGTCGAGCAGCACGCGCGCTACGCCGCCCGCCGCGCCAAGCTGCGCGAGGCGCTCCAGCAGGCGGGCTTCCGGATCGACCACTCGGAGGCGTCGCTCTACCTGTGGGCGACCCGGGACGAGGACTGCTGGGAGACCGTCGCCTGGCTCGCCGACCGCGGCATCCTGGTCGCGCCCGGGGCGTTCTACGGCCAGGCCGGCGGCCGGCACGTGCGGGTCGCGTTCACCGCGACCGACGAGCGCGTCGACGCCGCGGTCGCCCGCCTCACCGCACGTTGAATCGGGAGTTTTGACCGTTCGAGTCGGGAGTTTTGGTCAGCTCGCCTGGCAGAAAGTCCCGATTGAACCGGTCAGAAGTACCGATTCAACCTTTAGGCGCTGATCGCGTGGTCGTGGCCGTCGGGGGTCAGGTAGTGACCGTCGTCGAACAGGATCACGCCGTTGCAGAGCTGGCACCAACCCTGGTCGCTGCGGTCAGCGACAACGTGGGCGGTGCAGCAGTCCGAGGCCTGGGTGGTCGGACAGCGCGGGGTGTGAGTGCACATGTCGTCTCCTCCGGGGTGTCACATTCCACATCGGACGCTGCCGACGCGGGCTGAGAGATTTGGGGTAGGGCTCCAGCATCTCTCCGGCGCGACGATCTCGCTGGGCTTTTCCCCAGGTCGCGGCCGGGCGTCAGTCGAAGACGTCGACGTGCACGTGGTCGCGGTGCTCGAGGATGGCGCGGTCGCCCGGCGTGTCCGGCGGGTCGTAGTCGCGCCAGCCGTCGTCGGAGCGGCCGCCGGACTTCCAGATCCGGTCGTCGAAGATCACCGTCTCGACGCCGAGCCGGTCGGCCTGGGCGACGAGGTACTGCGCGATCGCCCAGCCGCGGGTCTTGTTCTCGGCGTTGATCGGCCGGACGAAGACGTCGACCGCCCGGCCGTCGTAGTGCGCCGAGCCCTGCATGTGGCCGGTCGAGACGCCGCCGGGCGCGAAGCCGCCGAGCGGGTTGCCGAACAGCCCGTCGACCTCGCGGCGTACGACGTCGGCCCGGTGGGTCAGCCCGGAGTCGGTCAGCCGGTCCCGCTCCTCCTCGGGCTCGTCGGAGTGCCGGCAGCTGAACGCCGCGGCGGAGTTGCCGGTCAGGGCCGAGGCGAGCACCCGGGCGTCCGCCTCGTGGTCGGCGTAGGCCTCGGGGAAGCCGGAGCGCTGCACCTCCTGGGCGGCGTCGGTGACCTCCATCGCCTCGTAGCCGTCGACCTCGGCGAGCTCGTCGTAGAAGGCGTTCGTGGCGTAGTACGGGTCGAGCACCTGCTCCTCGGTGCCCCAGCCCTGCGACGGCCGCTGCTGGAACAGCCCGAGCGAGTCGCGGTCGCCGCCCTCGAGGTTGTAGAGCTTCGACTCCTGGTACGCCGTCGCGAGCGCGATCGTCGCGGCCCGCGCGGGCATCCCGCGGCCGACCGCGACGGCGGTGATCAGCGCGGCGTTCTCGGCCTGCTCGGGGGTGAGCGTCGACGGTGCGGCCGCCGACCGTCGCCGTGCACTCGTCGGACTGCAGCAGCGGGCTGACGTGGTTGAGCACGCCGTACCCCACCGCGGCGACGATGCCGACGCCGACGAGCCCGACCAGGGCCACGCCCGTCCGCATCCTCATGGAGCAAGTGTGCGGGTGGGGTGAAACTGCGGCCGAAATCGTCAGTTGGCGTGCAGGGCGGCGTTGAGCGCGATGCCGCCGCTGCGCCACGGCACCGCCTCGACCGTGCCGGTCACCGAGTTGCGGCGGAACAGCACGTTGCTGGCGCCGGACAGCTCGAGCGCCTTGACCACCCTGGGCTTGGCGCCGGCGTGGAGCACGGTGACCTTGGTGCCGGCCGTGACGTAGCAGCCGGCCTCGACCACGCAGTCGTCGCCGAGGGAGATGCCCAGCCCGGCGTTGGCGCCGATCAGGCAGCGCTCGCCGATCGAGATCACCTGGGTGCCGCCGCCGGACAGGGTGCCCATGATCGAGGCGCCGCCGCCGACGTCCGAGCCGTCGCCGACGACGACGCCGGCCGAGATCCGGCCCTCGACCATCGAGGCGCCGAGCGTGCCGGCGTTGTAGTTGACGAAGCCCTCGTGCATCACGGTGGTGCCCTCGGCCAGGTGCGCGCCGAGCCGGACCCGGTCGGCGTCGGCGATCCGCACGCCCGACGGCAGCACGTAGTCGACCATCCGCGGGAACTTGTCGACGCCGAAGACGGTGAGGTGCCGGCCGCCGGCGCGCAGCCGCGCCCGGATCGGACTCGAAGCCCTCGACCGCGCACGGGCCGGCGCTGGTCCACACGACGTTGGTGAGCAGCCCGAAGACGCCGTCGAGGTTGATCGAGTGCGGTACGACGAGCCGCGGCGGACAGCAGGTGCAGCCGCAGCCACACGTCCTCGGTGGTCGCCGGCGCGGCCTGGAGGTCGGCGATCTCGACGAGCAGCACGTCGCGGGTGACGCCGCGGTCCTCGTCGTCGCCCTCGAGCGCGGTCAGCTCGGCGGGCGCCATGGCGTCGCCCGGCTTCTCGCCGAGCGCGGGGGAGGGGAACCAGACGTCGAGGACGGCGCCGGCCGCGTCGAGGGTGGCGAGGCCGAAGCCCCAGGCAGTGAGTGTGCAGCTCACGGGCACACAGCCTAGGCCGGTACGCCGCTCGGCTACTGCCCGGTCCGCCCGTCGATGCACTCGCGCAGCAGGTCGGCGTGGCCGCAGTGCCGGGCGTACTCCTCGATCAGGTGGACGACGACCTCGCGCATCTCGATCTCGCCGTCGTCGTGCCGGCCGAGGTGGTCCAGCGGATGCGCCGCCTGGAACTCCTGGGCGTACGCGACCTCGGTGCGCCAGGCCGCCCACGCCTCCTCGACCACCGCGTCGTCGGCGACCGCACCGTCGAAGTCGGCGTCGCGGTGCTCGTCCTTGCCCCACATCCTGGGCAGGTCGAGGTTGCGCTCCATCACCCGCCGCCACCAGGAGTTCTCGACGGCCGCGAGGTGACGCACCAGCCCGAGCAGCGACATCGTCGACGGCGGCACCGACCGATGCGCGAGCTGCTCGGCGTCGAGCCCCTCGCACTTCCGCTCGAAGGTGGTGCGGAAGTGGTCCAGGTAGTCGCGCAGGACGGCTTCCTCGCCGCGCAGCATGTCGTCGGTCATGACTCCACCCTGGTCGCTGGACCGGCGCGTCGGCAATCCGATTCGCACGCACGCCGCGCCGCGCCGTACGCTGAGCCCACAGGCGTTCGAGCCGTCATCAGCGGCGAGCCTCCGGAAGAAAGCCCTCGCACTGGTGGGCCAGTAGAACCGGACGGGTAGGCCCGTCACAGCCGTGAACGAGTGGTCTCCTCCGGGACGGGCAAGCGAGGTGGTACCGCGGTCCCCAGAGGTCGTCCTCGTGCGAGAGCACGACGACGTACCGCAGGAGAGACCACCGATGACCTACCCCAAGGTGTCGACCAGCGACGAGCGCTGGCGTCCCGTCGAGCCCGAAGTTCCCCGAGATCGAGGAGCGGGTGCTCGCGTACTGGGAGCAGGACGGCACCTTCCAGGCCAGCATCGACCAGCGCGACCCGGGCGAGGACGGCGCCAACGAGTTCGTCTTCTACGACGGCCCGCCGTTCGCCAACGGGCTGCCGCACTACGGCCACCTGCTCACCGGGTACGTCAAGGACCTGATCCCGCGCTACCAGACGATGCGCGGCAAGCGCGTCGAGCGCCGCTTCGGCTGGGACACCCACGGCCTGCCGGCCGAGCTCGAGGCGATGCGGCTCAACGGCATCAAGACCACCGACGAGATCCTCGAGCTGGGCATCGAGAAGTTCAACGAGGCCTGCCGCGCGTCGGTGATGAAGTACACCGGCGAGTGGCGCGAGTACGTCACCCGCCAGGCCCGCTGGGTCGACTTCGACAACGACTACCGGACCATGAACCCCGACTACATGGAGTCGGTGATCTGGGCCTTCAAGCAGCTCTACGACAAGGGCCTGGTCTACGAGGGCTTCCGGGTGCTGCCGTACTGCTGGAACGACGAGACGCCGCTCTCCAACCACGAGCTGCGGATGGACGACGACGTCTACCAGATGCGCCAGGACCCGGCCGTCACCGTCGGGTACGACGTCACCACGCCCGGCGAGCTTCCAGGGCGCCAAGCTGCTCGTCTGGACGACCACCCCGTGGACGCTGACCAGCAACCTCGCGGTGATGGTCGGCGAGGACATCGACTACGTCGTCGTCGAGCGTCGATGGCGTGCGCTACATCCTGGCCGAGGCGCGGCTCGCGTCGTACGCCCGCGAGCTCGGCGACGAGCCCGACGGTGACCTGGCGCGGCAAGGGCGCCGACCTGGTCGGCCTGGTCTACACGCCGCCGTTCTCCTACTACCTCGGCCACGAGAAGGCGTTCCGCGTCGTGCCGGCCGAGTTCGTGACGACCACGGACGGTACCGGCCTCGTGCACACCGCCGGCGCCTTCGGTGAGGACGACAAGATCGTCACCGACCGCGAGGGCATCGAGCCGGTGATGCCGGTCGGCAAGGACGGGCGGTTCACGTTCCCGGTCGTCGAGTACGAAGGCATGCACGTCTTCGACGCGAACCTGCACATCATCGACCACCTCAAGGCCGCGACGAACGGCGAGGGCGAGACCGGCTCGGTCACGCCCGGCACGGTGCTGCTGCGCCGCGAGACCTACGACCACAGCTACCCGCACTGCTGGCGCTGCCGCGAGCCCCTGATCTACAAGGGCGTCTCGTCGTGGTTCGTCGAGGTGACCGCGATCAAGCAGCGGATGCTGGAGCTCAACCAGCAGATCAACTGGGTCCCCGACCACATCAAGGACGGCCAGTTCGGCCGCTGGCTGGAGAACGCCCGCGACTGGTCGATCACCCGCAACCGGTTCTGGGGCTCCCCGGTGCCGGTGTGGAAGAGCGACGACCCGACGTACCCCCGCATCGACGTCTACGGCTCCTTCGAGGAGCTCGAGCGCGACTTCGGCGCGGCTGCCGCGCAACACGGACGGCGAGCCCGACCTGCACCGGCCCGTACGTCGACGACCTGGTGCGCCCGAACCCCGACGACCCGACCGGGCAGTCGATGATGCGCCGCGTCCCCGACGTGCTCGACGTGTGGTTCGACTCCGGCTCGATGTCGTTCGCCCAGGTGCACGTGCCGTTCGAGAACGCGGACTGGTTCCAGCACCACTTCCCGGCCGACTTCATCGTCGAGTACATCGGCCAGACCCGCGGCTGGTTCTACACGCTGCACATCCTGGCGACCGCGATCTTCGACAAGCCGGCGTTCGAGAACTGCATCAGCCACGGCATCGTGCTCGGCTCCGACGGCAACAAGATGTCGAAGTCGCTGCGCAACTACCCCGACGTGCGCGAGGTCTTCGACCGCGACGGCGCGGACGCGATGCGCTGGTTCCTGATGTCGTCGCCGATCCTGCGCGGCGGCAACCTGGTCGTCACCGAGCAGGGCATCCGCGACTCGGTGCGGCAGGTGCTGATCCCGCTGTGGAACAGCTGGTACTTCTTCCAGCTGTACGCCAACGCCGTCGCGGGCGGGGTACGACGCGAAGGTGTCGCACCGACTCGACCGACCCGCTGGACCGCTACCTGCTGGCCAAGTGCCGCGACTTCGTCGAGCGAGATGACGACGTCGCTCGACGCGTACGCCGTCGCCGACGCGTGCGACTCGACCCGGTCGTTCCTCGACGTGCTGACGAACTGGTACATCCGTCGCTCGCGGGACCGGTTCTGGGGCGACAACGCCGGACGCGTTCGACACGCTCTACACGGTGCTCGAGGTCGTCTGCCGGGCGACGGCGCCGCTGATGCCGCTGACGACCGAGGAGGTCTGGCGCGGCCTGACCGGCGGCCGCTCGGTGCACCTGGCCGACTGGCCGCTCGGTCGACGAGCTGCCGGCCGACGACGCGCTGGTCGCCGCGATGGACGTGGTGCGCGAGGTCTGCTCGGCGACGTCCGCGCTGCGCAAGGCCGGCAACCTGCGCAACCGGCTGCCGCTGTCGACGCTGACCGTCGTCGTCGACGACCCGGCCGCGCTGGCCGGGCTTCGAGGCGATCGTCCGCGACGAGGTCAACGTCAAGGACGTCCGGCTGCTCGCGGCCGACTCGCCCGAGGCGGCGTCGTACGGCGTGGAGCAGAAGCTGACCGTCAACGCCCGCGCCGCCGGCCCGCGGCTGGGCAAGGACGTGCAGCAGGCGATCAAGGGCTCGAAGTCCGGCGACTGGTCGGTGGCCGAGGACGGCACCGTCACCAGCGGCGGGCTGGCGCTGGAGGAGGGCGAGTACATCGCTCGAGACCGTGGCCGGCTCCGCCGACGGCGGTACGGCGACCGGCGTGCTGCGCCGCGGCGGCTTCGTCGTCCTCGACACCGAGGTGACGCCCGAGCTGGCCGCCGAGGGCCTGGCCCGCGACCTGGTCCGTGCGGTCCAGCAGGCCCGCCGCGACGCCGGCCTCGACGTCTCCGACCGGATCGCGCTGACCGTCGGCCGGCTCGCGCGGAGGTCGCTGGCCGCCGCCCGCACCCACGAGACCTGATCACGACCGAGACCCTCGCGACGTCGTACGACCTGGTCGCCTGCCGACGCCCCGAGCCGACGGTCCAGGTCACCAAGGCCTGAGCAGGTCGAGGCGGTTGAGGTGCGAGGAGCGCCAGCGACGAGCCTCGAAACCACGCCTGCGCTGACGGGACGGTGGTTCGAGGCTCAGGCGCGCAGGGCGCCTGTCTCGAGACCACCGACGCCGAGCGCGGCGGTCGGCGTGCGCCGAGGGCCACGAGGCACGAAGCCGCATCGCTCCGAGCTGCAGGTCGGGCTCCGGGTAGAGGACGGTCTCGGGATCGACGCCTGTGGACGTGCGGCGACGAGGCACGTACGTTGACCTCGCGGATGCCGTCCGCGGCGGTCTCGACGCCATCAGCGCGGCGAGCTGAGCGCCCAGCCGGCGGCTGACCGGGTCGCCGTGGTTGAGGGCGGCGGCTGCAACCTCGCACCCGTCACGGGTTCGAGGTCGCTGCGCAACCTGCTCGACCGACCGTCAGGCTTCGGGTTCGAGACGGTCGCTAGCGCAACGTCGAACCACGCGGTCGACGGTCAGGGCGCGCTGGCGCCGTCGAGACCTCGTCCGGCCGGGCGCGGGCCGCCCGGGTCGAGAGCCCGTTCAGCCGGCCGATCAGCACCAGGTTCTCCCGGCCGTGCAGCACCTCGTCGAGGGCCGGGCTCTGGCCGACCAGCCCGATGGTCTGGCGCACGGCGGCCCCGTCGCGTCGTACGTCGTGGCCGCCGACGCGGACCTCGCCCTCGTCGCAGCGGGTCAGCGTGGCGAAGGTGCGGACCGCGGTGGTCTTGCCGGCGCCGTTCGGGCCGAGCAGCGCGTGCACGGTCCCGGCCGCGACCTCGAGGTCGAAGCCGTCGAGGGCGCGGGTGTCGCCGTAGCGCTTGTGAACGCCCCGGGCGCTCAGGGGTGGATGCATCGGTCCTCCAATATCGTACGATGTACGGGTTTAACGGACCCGACGCTAGCATTTGTTCCGTACGTCGTACGAAAAAGTTAGGATCGCCCCGTGCCCACGCCGGAGAGACGCAGCCCGACCCGACGCTGCGGCTGCTCTGGCGGCACGTGACGCCCGAGCCGGACGGCGGACCGCGGCGGGGTCGGCCGCCGAAGGTCTCGGTCGACGAGGTCGTCGACGCCGCGATCGAGCTGGCCGACCGCGACGGCCTCGACGCGCTGTCGATGCGCGGCCTGGCCGAGCACGTGGGGGTCGGCGCGATGTCGCTCTACACGTACGTCGCGAGCCGCGACGACCTGATCGTGCTGATGGTCGACCAGGCGTTCGGCCGCACCGGGCTGCCGCCGATGACCGGCGACCTCCGGGCCCGGCTCACCCTGGTCGCCGAGGTCCAGCTCGCCGACTACCGCGCGCATCCCTGGCTGCTCGACGTCGCCGGGGTGCGGCCCTGGCTCGGGCCGCAGGTCGCGCACCGGTACGAGTGGCAGCTCTCCGCGGTCGAGGGGGTCGGCCTCGACGACATCGAGATGGACCAGACCGTGACCCTGGTGGCCGGCTTCGCCGTCAACGTGGCCCGCGCGGAGGAGGCGGTGCGCCGCGCGGAACGGCAGTCCGGGATGTCCGACCTGGAGTGGTGGGAGGCCAACGCCGAGACGCTGGGCGAGGTGATGGCGACCAGCGACTTCCCGATCGCCGGCCGGGTCGGCTCGTCAGCCGGCGAGGCCTACCAGGCGGCCAGCGACCCGCGCCGCGAGCTCGAGTTCGGGCTGGCCCGGATCCTCGACGGGATCGAGGCCTACGTCAGCCGCTGAGGCCGAGCCGGGCGGCCATCCGGTCGAGCGAGCCGAGGACCTCGTCCTCGGACTTGTCCGGGACGCCCCAGATCAGCTCGGTGGCGCCCGGCCTCGGCCCAGGCCATCAGGTCGTCGGGGTCGGGCTTGAACGCGATCAGGATCCGGATGTCCGGCGCGCCCTCGCGGCCGGCCTCGGCCCAGGCCTTCTTCAGCGCCTCGATGTGGCCGGAGATGTCGGCCTGGGTCGGCGTGGTCATCCAGCCGTCGGCGTTCTCGGCGATCCACTGTGAACGTCTTCGGGCCGCCGCCGGCGCCGATGATCAGCGGGATGTGCGCCTGGACCGGCTTGGGGTAGGCCCAGGACGGCCCGAACGACACGAACTCGCCGTCGTACGACGCCTCCTCCTGGGTCCACAGCGCGCGCATCGCCTCGACGTACTCCTTGAGGACGGTACGGCGCTTCGCGGCGGGGACGTGGTGGTCGGCGAGCTCGTCGGTGTTCCAGCCGAAGCCGGCGCCGATCTCGACCCGGCCGCCGGAGAGGTGGTCGAGGGTGGCGATCTGCTTGGCCAGCGTGATCGGGTCGGACTCGACCGGCAGCGCGACCGCGGTCGAGAGCCGGATCTTCGAGGTGACCGCGGCGGCGGTCGCCAGCGAGATCCACGGGTCGAGGGTGCGCAGGTAGCGGTCGTCGGGCAGCGTCTCGTCGCCGGTGCCCGGGTGCGCGGCGGTCCGCTTGACCGGGATGTGGGTGTGCTCGGGCACGTAGATCGTGTCGAAGCCCCGCTCCTCGGCGGCCTTCGCCAGCGCGGCCGGCGTGATGCCGCGGTCGGAGGTGAAGAGGACGATTCCGTTGCGCATGGCGGCAGCCTAGCAGACAACTAGAACGTGTTTCAGTTCTGCGGTGGGCCGTGCTGGTTGGATGGGGCCATGACGACGCTCGACCTCACCGCCGACGCCGTGACGCTCACCGAGCAGCTGGTCAACATCGAGTCGGTCAGCCTGCGACGAGCAGGCGATCGCCGACGCCGTCGAGGCAGGCGCTGCGCGGCGCTCGCCCACCTCGACCGTCGACCGGCATCGGCAACACCGTCGTCGCCCGCACCGACCTCGGCCGCGGCGAGCGGGTCGTGATCGCCGGCCACCTCGACACGGTGCCGGTCAACGACAACCTGCCGGCCCGCCGCGACGGGCGACCTGCTGCACGGCCTCGGCACCTGCGACATGAAGGGCGGCGACGCCGTCATCCTGCGGCTCGCCGCGACCGTGCCCGAGCCAACCGCGACGTCACCTTCATCCTCTACGAGGCCGAGGAGATCGACGCGCGAGTACAACGGCCTCCGGCTGCTCGCCGAGGCCCGACCCCGAGCTGATGGCCGCCGACTTCGCGATCCTGATGGAGCCCTCCAACGCGGTCGTCGAGGCCGGCTGCCAGGGCACCCTCCGCGTCGAGGTGCGCACGACCGGCGAGCGCGCCCACTCCGCGCGCAGCTGGCGCGGCGTCAACGCGATCCACGGGGCCGCCGAGGTGCTGCGCCGGCTCAACGAGTACGACGCCCGCAAGCCGGTCATCGACGGGCTGGAGTACCACGAGGGCCTCAACGCCGTCTTCATCCGCGGCGGCGTCGCCGGCAACGTGCTGCCCGACGAGTGCGTCGTCGAGGTCAACTACCGCTTCGCCCCGGACCGCTCCGAGGCCGAGGCCGAGGCGTTCGTCCGCGAGTTCTTCGACCGGGTACGACGTGACGCTCACCGACTCCGCACCCGGGGCGCTGCCCGGGGCTCGACGTACCCGCCGCCAAGGCGTTCGTCGAGGCGGTCGGCGGCGAGGTGAACCCGAAGTTCGGGTGGACCGACGTCGCCCGCTTCACCGGCCTCGGCGTCCCGGCGGTCAACTTCGGGCCCGGCGACCCGATGCTCGCCCACAAGCAGGAGGAGCACGTGCCCGTGGAGCACATCGAGCGCTGCGAGGCACAGCTGCGCAGGTGGCTGACCGCATGAGGACCAAGTTCAAGGGCCCGATCGTCCAGCGCCGCGACCAGGTCGACGCCGGCACCACCGACCAGCGGCTGCTCGACTCGCCGCGGCCCGAGCGACTGGGTGCACACCGACCCGTGGCGGGTGCTGCGGATGCAGGCCGAGTTCGTCGAGGGCTTCGGCGCGCTCGCCGAGCTCGGCCCGGCGATCGCGGTCTTCGGGTCGGCGCGGCTCGGCCCCGACCACCCGTCGTACGCCGCCGCGGAGAAGATCGGCCGCCGGCTGGTCGAGGAGGGCTTCGCGGTCATCACCGGCGGCGGCCCGGGCGCGATGGAGGCGGCCAACAAGGGCGCCAGCGAGGCCGGCGGCGTCAGCGTCGGCCTCGGCATCGAGCTGCCGTGGGAGTCCGGCCTCAACGAGTGGGTCGACGTCGGCGTGCAACTTCCGCTACTTCTTCGCCCGCAAGACGATGTTCGTGAAGTACTCGCAGGGCTTCATCGTGCTGCCCGGCGGCGTTCGGCACCCTCGACGAGCTGTTCGAGGCGCTGACGCTGGCCCAGACCGGGAAGATCACCAGCTTCCCGATCGTGCTGGTCGGCACGGACGTACTGGCGCGGCCTGCTGGACTGGCTGCGCGACACCGTGCTGGCCGAGGGCACGATCCGCCAGGACGACCTCGACCGGCTGGTCCTCACCGACGACGTCGACGAGGCCGTCGCGCTGATGGTGCCCGGGCGCGGAGGGTGATGCCTCGTGATGTGGTTCTTCGCGATCCTGATCGTGCTGGCGCTCGGCGGCGTCGCCCTGGTGGCCGCCGGCCGGGGCGCTCCGCTCGCCGAGGTGTACGACGACCGCCCCGACTCCAGCGTGCCCGCGGACGGGCCCGCTGACGGCCGACGACCTGCGCCGGGTGCGCTTCTCGCTGGCGTTCCGCGGCTACCGGATGTCGGAGGTCGACGCGCTCCTCGACCGGCTCGCGAGCGAGCGCGAGCAGGAGGCGAACCAGCCACGACCGGGTCGTGGCGACGAACCTGCGCGCGTAGGGCACACTTCGCTCCGTGTCGACCGAGGTGATCGTCTACGTCCTCACCGGCCTGGCCGCCGTCGTGGTCGTCCTGACGCGCGTCCGGCTCGGCCGCGGAGCGGCGGCGCCGGGCGGCACGAGATGGGCCGCGGGCTGGTCAACGTGCACACCGTCGCGGGCGTCCTGGCGCTGGCCTCGTGGGTCACGTTCCTGGTCGCGCCCGAGGACTCGCAGGCTCGGCAGCGCCGGCGATCGGCATCGTCGCGCTGGCGCTCTGGTGGATCGAGGTCGTCGCCGGCCTGCTGATCCTGGTCCGCTGGCTGCCCGAGCCGCGGCAAGCACGCCTCGGGCGGCCACGAGGACACCTGGTCCGACGGTCCCGGGCTCTCGGTCCTCGCCCACGTCGGCATGCTCGTCGGCGTCGCCGTCTTCACCTGGGCCTACCTGACCGCCGCCGTCTGACCCCTAGGGTCGGTGCCCATGCGTCTCGGGATCCTGCTGACATCCGCCGCCCTCGCCGCCGGCCTGCTCGCCGCCACCCCCACCGCGTCGTACGCGGCCCGCGCCCCGGAGGACCGCCCCGCGGTCGTCGAGAAGGTCGTGATCGGCCACTCCGTGCAGGGCCGGCCGATCAAGGCCTTCCGGCTCGGCGAGCGCGGCAAGCCGCAAGGTGCTGCTGATCGCGACCATGCACGGCGACGAGGGCGCCACCCGGCAGATCCTGACCAGCCTGCGCGACGGCCGGCCGATCCACGGCATCAACCTCTGGGTGCTCCCGGTCTACAACCCCGACGGGCTCGCGCACGGCACCCGCAAGAACGCCCACGGCGTCGACCTGAACCGCAACTTCCCGTACCACTGGGCCGACCTCGACGGCAGCTACGAGTCCGGCCCGCGGCCGGCGTCGGAGCCGGAGACCCGCGCGGTGATGAGGTTCCTCAAGCGGATCCGGCCGGGCCGGATCATCAGCTTCCACCAGCCGCTGTACGGCGTCGACACCGACACCAAGAACGAGAAGTTCTCCCGCCGGGTCGCCGACAAGCTCAACCTGCCGCGCAAGTCGTTCACCTGCGGCGGCGTCTGCCACGGCACCATGACCGGCTGGTTCAACAACCGGTTCAAGGGCGCCGCGCTCACCGTCGAGTACGGCGCGCGCCCCTCCCGCAAGCAGATGCGCGAGGTCGCGCCGCGCCAGGTGCTCTCGATCTGGGACGCCTTCCGGCGCTGAGGGAGGCTCGACAGCCGCTCCGTAGGGGCAAACCTGGACGCTTTGGCCCGACGCATCCCCGCCAAAGGGTCCAGTTTCACCGGCTCCCCGGGGAAACTGCCCGCGGCGACGCCGACCTAGCGCCCCTCGAAGACCGGCTTCTCCTTGGCCACGAACGCCGCGACCGCGGCCCGGTGGTCGGCGGTGCGCGCCGGTCTTGGTCATCATCGCGCTCTCGAGCTCGAGCGACTCCTCGAAGCGAGTGGCCGGCGGCGTACACGACCGACTGACGGATCGCGCCGAGCGCGACCGTCGGTCCGGCGGCGAGCCGGGCGGCGAGCGCGCCGACCTCGGCGCCGAGCTGGTCGGCGGGCACGACCTTGGTGGCCAGCCCGAGCTCCAGCGCGTCGGCGGCGCCGATGGTGCTGGGGAAGTAGAGCAGCTCGAGGGCCTTGGCCCGGCCGACCAGCCGCTGCAGGTGGTAGCTGGCGCCGGTGTCGCAGGACAGCGCGACGTTCGCGAAGGCCAGGTTGAAGCCGGCGGTGTCGGCCACGATCCGCAGGTCGCACGCGAACGCCAGGCTCGCGCCGGCGCCGGCGGCGACGCCGTTGACGGCGGCGATCACCGGCTTGGCCATCGTGGCCAGCGCGGTGACGGTCGGGTTGTAGTGCTTGTCGACGGTCGTGAAGAGCGCGTCGCTGCCGCCGTTGTGGAGCAGCTCGATGTGCTCCTTGAGGTCCTGGCCGGTGCAGAACGCCTTGCCGGTGCCGGTCAGCACGACGCAGCGGACCGCGTCGTCGTCGGCGACCTGGCGCACGGTGTCGAGCAGCAGCTCCTTGGTCGCGATGTTGAGGCTGTTGTAGGCCTCGGGGCGGTTCAGCGTGATGGTGGCGACGCCGTCGGTGACGTCGAGCAGCACGGGGGAGTCGGTCATGCCCGCAGTCTGTCAGGCGCCCAGACAGCGTGCGACGAAGCGGTCGGTGCCGGGCTTGAGCCGGTTCGCCTCGCTGGCGAACAGCCGGGCCGCCTCGTGCCCGGGCCAGTCGTCGGGCAGCAGCACCTCGGGCAGGCCCGGGTCGGCGAAGAGGAACTTGCGCCACTCGTGGACCAGGTGGAAGCGGGCCGCGAACGCCGCCTCGTCCTCGTCGTCGTGCGCCGAGAAGTGCTGGTCGACCAGGTCGTCGGCGGCCGCCAGCCAGCCGGCGTACGACGCGCGCAGCCCGTCGAGGTCCCAGGCGCCGGTCGGCTCGGGGTCGAACCGGTCGGCCCGGGCCACCCGGGCGGTCGCGCCCTCGCGCTCGAGCACCGACTTCAGCTCGGCGCGCGGGTAGGGGCTGACCCAGACGTTGTCGCTCAGCTCGGCGTACCCGAGGAACGTCAGGTCGGCGCGCAGCCGGGCCCGCGCGGCGCGGGTCTCGGGCGGCGACGACGAACGCCAGGTGCCAGTGGCCGTCCCACGCCGGCGACGTCGCGCCGGTAGATCCGGTTGCCGGCCTCGTCGAGGCGCCGGTTGGCCCGCTCGGTGGTGCGGTAGCCGCGGCCGCCGGCCAGCTGGACCGGCTCCAGCCAGCCCTGCATCACCATCCGCGAGATCGCGGTGCGCACGGCGGGCGCCGCGATCCCGACCGGGTCGAGCATCCGGACGACGGCCGCCACGGGCGCCTGGCTGCCGCGGGCGCGCAGGTGGTCGCCGTACACGTCGAAGAGGGCCGAGCGAGCCTGCATGGCAGGAGTCTGCCAGCCGGATCCGGTCCCGGCCCTCGCCCTGTGCTCCATGTCACCGGGCGATAGGGGATAATGGTTCACGCGTATGGCGTGGAGGAGCTCATCGGCTGCCTCCTGGCTCGAAAAACGAAAAGGAAGGTGCGCGGATGGCGGCGATGAAGCCGCGGACGGGCGACGGTCCGCTGGAGGTCACCAAGGAAGGACGCGGCATCGTGATGCGCGTCCCGCTCGAAGGCGGTGGCCGCCTCGTTGTCGAGCTGAACGCCGAGGAGGCCGGCGCTCTCGGGAATGCCCTCAAGGACGTCGTCGGCTGACGCCGTGTCATCAACCCTCCCCCCAGCACTGCCGGCGCAGGTATCACCACCGGAGTTCGCGCTCAGCGAGGCGCTTCCGCACGCCGTCAGTGGGTGTGGAGGTCGTCGCCGTGCCGGTCCTGCCGGCCGACACCGACGGCGACCCGCTGGTGCTCGGACCCGGTGCGGCCGAGCTCGCCGAACAGCTCGACCTCGACCTGCTCGGCGTCCTCGAGCTGAGCTCGGCGACCGGCGAGGCCGGTGAGGTCACGACGGTCCCGGTGCCGCTCGGCGGCCCCGAGAACGCCGCGCTCCGGCTGGTGCTGCTCGTCGGAGTCGGTGCGCAGCGACCCCAGCGACCTGCGCCGCGCCGGCGCCGCCCTGGCGCGCGCCACCAAGGACCGAGACGCGGTCGCGACGACGGTGCCCGCGATCGCGCCGGACAGCGGCATCGAGGCGTTCGTGGTCGGCGCCATGCTCGGCTCGTTCGCCTTCCACTGGCGCTCGGCTCCGCCCGAGCACCGACCGGTCGCGCGGATCGTGCTCGCCGACCTGCCCGGCCTCGCTGAGGCCGGTGCTCGACCGCGCGATCGCGGTCGGCGGCGCGGGCTGGCGCTCGCGGATGCTCTGCACGGTCCCGTCGAACCTCAAGAACCCGCCGTGGCTGGCCGCCGCAGGCCGAGGTGATCGCCGAGGAGGCGGGCCTCGACCTCACCGTCTGGGACGAGAAGCGGCTCGAGGCCGACGGGTTCGGCGGCCTGCTGGGCGTCGGGCGGGCGTCGGCGTCGCCGCCGCGGCTGATCCGGCTGGACTACGCGCCGCGCAAGGCCGGACGTCGTACGCCCACGGTCGCGCTGGTCGGCAAGGGCATCACGTTCGACACCGGCGGGCTGTCCATCAAGCCCGGCGAGGCGATGGTCAACATGAAGCGCGACATGACCGGCGGCGCGGTCGTGATGGCCACGATGGCGGCGCTGGCCGCGGTCGGCTGCCCGGTCCGGGTGGTCGGACTGATCGCCGCCGCCGAGAACTCCATCGGCGGCGACGCGCTGCGCCCCGGCGACGTGATCACGCCACTACGGCGGCCGCACCAGCGAGGTCACCAACACCGACGCCGAGGGCCGACTGGTCCTCGCCGACGCGCTCGCGTACGCCGTCGACGAGGTGCGTCCCGACGTCGTCGTCGACGTCGCGACCCTGACCGGTGCGATGAAGGTCGCGCTCGGCCAGCAGGTCGGGCGGCTACTTCGCCAACGACGAGGCGCTCGCCGCCGACCCTGCGCGCCGCGGGCGAGGCCGCCGGCGAGCCGCTGTGGCGGTTCCCGCTCACCGACGCCTACGAGGGCAAGCTGTCCTCGACCGTCGCCGACTCCGACAACGCCCCGAGCGGCCCCGGCGCGATCACCGCGGCGCTGTTCCTCCAGCACTTCGTCGGCGACCTGCCGTGGGCGCACCTCGACATCGCCTCGGTCGGCGACGCGCCCGACGACCGGTTCGAGTGGACGACCGGCCCGACCGGCTTCGGCGCCCGCGCCCTGCTGCAGTGGCTCGGCTCCGACGACCCGCTGGCCGGGGTCGGCGCCACCTGAATCCGGACCGGCCGATTCGCTGACAGCCAGGCCCCCGAGGTCAGTCCGCCTCGGGGCTCCACTCCTTCTTGGCGACCAGCAGGCCGTCGCCGACGGGCAGCAGCACCGGGACCAGGTCGTCGCGCTCGGCGACCTGACGGCCGAGCTCGCGGATCGCGACGGTGTCCTCGTCGCGCTGGGCCGGGTCGGCGACCCGGTCGTGCCACAGGGCGTTGTCGAACGCGACGACGCCGCCCGGGCGCAGCAGCCGCAGCGCCTCCTGCGAGGTAGGCGGAGTACTCCGCCTTGTCGCCGTCGCAGAACACCAGGTCGTAGTGGCCGTCGGTGAGCCGGGGGAGCACGTCGAGCGCGGCGCCGGCGATGGTCCGGACCCGCTGGCTGGCGATGCCGGCCTCGGTGAAGGTCTGCCGGGCCAGGCGCTGGTGCTCGGCCTCGATGTCGACGGTCGTCAGCACGCCGTCCGGCGCGCATGCCGCGCAGCAGCCAGAGCCCGGAGACGCCGGTGCCGGTGCCGATCTCGACGACCGCACGGGCGTCGAGGACCGAGGCGAGGAACCGGAGCGCGGCGCCGCCGCCGGAGCCGATCGGCACGACGCCGACCTCCTCCGACCGGGCCCGAGCCGCGACCAGCACGTCGTCCTCGGCGACGTACTGCTCGGCGTAGGACCAGCTGGCGGGCTTGATCGGCGTGGTGATGATGTCCTCCTGGCGATCGTCGGGATCACCGTATCGCGGCGATCGACCCCGGCTGCGGGAACGCCGCGGGGGTGCCGCGCGTTGTCACCGTCGAGGCCGTAGCGAACTTGATGTAATCAGGACGTGATCGGTCTCACAGGATTCTCTCAGCGAGAGTCACTACGGTGAGGAAGGACGAGACAGTGTTCCCGCAGGCACGCCGCAACGGCGAGCGAGTCGAGGAGGCTCCCATGGACGAGGCACCGGTGCAGGGCGACGCCGGCGTGCCGTCATGGGAAGAGATCGTCGAGCAGCACTCCGACCGGGTCTACCGCCTCGCCTACCGACTCACCGGCAACCGCCACGACGCCGAGGACCTCACCCAGGAGGTGTTCGTGCGCGTGTTCCGGTCGCTGTCGACCTACACGCCCGGCACCTTCGAGGGCTGGCTGCACCGGATCACCACGAACCTCTTCCTCGACCAGGCCCGGCGCAAGCAGCGGATCCGCTTCGACGCGCTCTCCGACGAGCGGGCCGACCGGCTCACCAGCTCCGCCGCCGACGCCCGGACATGGCCTACGCCGACCGCACCTTCGACGACGACATCGAGCGCGCGCTGGCGACGCTGCCCCCGGACTTCCGCGCCGCCGTCGTGCTCTGCGACGTCGAGGGCCTCAGCTACGAGGAGATCGCCGAGATCCTCGACGCCAAGCTCGGCACCGTCCGCTCCCGCATCCACCGCGGCCGCGCCATGCTGCGCACCGCGCTCGCCCACCGCGCACCCGGCGCCGGACGGGCCCGGTACGCCGGCCCGCTGCTGTCCGGGCGGGGTGGCGACGCCGTGATGGGCCACCTCGGGTCGCGGACCAGCGCGCTGCTCGACGGCCAGCTGTCCCCGGCCGAGACGGAGCGGGCCTGGGAGCACGTGCACTCCTGCCACGCCTGCCGTGACCTGGTCGAGCGCGAGGGCTGGGTCAAGACCCGGCTCGCCGGTCTCTCCTTCGACGTGGCCGCCCCGTCGACCCCGGACTGGCTCAAGGGCTCGCTGATGGGTGCTCCGGACACCGGGGCTCCTGGCGACGTCTACCTCCAGCCGGCCGACCACCGCCGCCGCAACGCCGGCATGGTCGCGATCGGCAGCGGCGCGGTCGGCGCCGCCGTGATGGGCGTGCTGGTCTTCGGCGTCGCACCGGCGGACGCGCCCACGATCGACCGGCCCGCGCCCGCCTCGATCACCCAGAGCGGCACCCCGAGCGCCCCGGTCCCGAGCCAGCCGGTCGCGCTCGACGCGGGCCGGACAACGCACGCCGGTAGGACGTGGATCACCCCTGACGGGACAAGATAGGGGCGTGACCCAGATCGACCCCCGGGACGGGACCGAGCCGACGCAGCCGATCTCGGCCCCTACGACGCCGCCACCCTCGTGGGTGCCGCCGACCACCCAGCCGCCTCCGCACGAGCTGGGGCCCCGTCCCGCCGGTCGTACCCGCCGCCGTACCCCGCCTACGGCCAGCCGCGGCACGCGACGCCGCGTGGCCGGGTACCCGGCTGGATCTGGCCGGTGGTGTGCGTGCTGGCGCTCGTGCTCGGCGTCGCCGGCGGTGTCGCCGGCAGCGTGGCGTACGACGAGCTGTCGACGACGGTGACGGCATCGTCGGCGGCGGCCTGTCCGACGTCGACACCGTCTCGGACGCCGCCGCTGCCTGTCGAGAACGGCTCCGTCGCCGCGGTCGCCCGGCGGCTGCTCCCGAGCACCGTGCAGATCGTCGCGGAGTACGACGGCGAGGAGGGCGGCGCGACCGGCTCCGGCTTCGTGCTCGACCGGCAGGGCCACATCATCACCAACAACCACGTCGTCGCAGAGCGCCGACGAGGATTCGGGCGCGATCGAGATCGTCGACCGGACGGCAACCGGTACTCCGCGACCGTGGTCGGTCGCAGCCCGGTCTACGACCTCGCCGTGCTGTACGCCCCCGAGGCCCGCGGGCCTGGAGCCGGCCGCGCTCGGCGCCTCGAAGACCCTGCTCGTCGGCGAGGAGGTCGTCGCGATCGGCTCCCCGCTGGGGCTCAGCTCGACGGTCACCGCCGGCATCGTCAGCGCCCTGGACCGGCCGGTCACGACCGGCGACGACTCGGGCAGCGAGTCGTCGTACATCAACGCGGTGCAGACCGACGCGGCCATCAACCCCGGGCAACTCCGGCGGGCCGCTGGTCAACCTGCGCGGCCAGGTCGTCGGCGTGAACTCCGCGATCGCGACGACCGGCGGCGGCCATCGGCGGCGAGTCCGGCAACATCGGCGTCGGCTTCGCGATCCCGATCGAGCAGGTGCGGATCACCGCCGACCAGATCCTGCGCACCGGTGAGGCGAGCTACCCGGTGATCGGCGCCAAGGTGACGCACCGGCGGGGAGACCGACCGGGTCGGCGCCGAGGTCGACTCGGTCATGCCCGACACGCCCGCCGAGGAGGGCGGCCTGCGCGAGGGCGACGTGATCACCGAGATCGAGGGCGAACGGGTCACCGACGGGATCGCCCTGATCGTCGCGATCCGGACCCACCAGCCCGGGGAGACCGTCGAGTTCACCATCGAGCGCGACGGCGAGGAGCAGACCATCGTGCTCGTTCTCGGCAAGGAAGTCGGCTAGCCCTCAGCCCTCGCCCTCGACGTACGGGTGCTCGTCGACGAACGTGCGTGTCTCGGCGTACATCCGCTCGATGTACTCCTCGAGCTGGGACGACTCGACCCGCCACTGGCCGCGCCCGCCGATCTTGATCGCCGGCAGGTCACCGCGGCGGACCAGCGCGTAGACCTGCGCGCTCGAGGTGTTGAGCACCTCGGCGACGTCGGCGAGCGTGAGGAAGCGAGGGGTGCCGGCCATGCCCCCATCGTCGCACTCCCGCGGCCCCGGAGCGGCGTCGGTGGCGGGCGCCTGTGGAGGACGGGTTTCGGAAGCCCGGTCGGTGGCCATCATCTTCGGGTGAGTCTCGGCACCGCGCGGGCTCCGGTGGACCGGGCGGTGGCCTCGGTCCCGCCGGCCACCCGCACGGCGCGGCCCGGGTGGCGGGACCCCCGGCTCTGGATCGGGGTGCTGCTCGTCGCCGTCTCGGTCGTCGCCGGTGCTCGGCTGCTGGCCGCCGCCGACGACAGCGTGTCGGTGTGGGCGGTCGCCACGGACGCCGGCCCGGGCACCCTGCTCACCTCCGACGACCTGGTCGCCCACCGGGTCCGGTTCGCCGACCCCGACCAGCTGGCCGGCTACTTCACCGTCGACGACGAGCTGCCGGCCGACCTCCGTCTGGTGCGGCCGGTCACGGCCGGCGAGCTGCTGCCCCGGGCCGCCCTGGGCGCGGACGCCGACGGCTCGCCGACACCGTCGAGCTGCCGGTGGCGGTCGACGCCGACCAGGTGCCGCCCTCGGTGCAGTCCGGCTCGGTGGTCGACGTCTACCTGCTCGACCCGGACGCGCCGCTCCGCGAGCCCGGGGCCGGTGCTCGCCGCGGCGACCGTCGTCGACGCGCCCGCGCTGGAGACCGGGTTCGGCGCCGTCACCGGCCGGCGCCAGCTCGTGCTCGCGGTCCCGGCCGACGACGCGACCGCGTTCTTCGCCGCGCTCGGCCGGCTCGACAGCCCGGTGCTGACCGTGGTCCGCCGGGGCTGACCCGATGGCCGACCGGGCGCTCGTCCTGATCGTGGCCTCGGGAGCGGCCTGGGAGACCGACGCGCTCCGGGTGCTCGGCGACCACGCCGGCGTCGTCGTGCTCAAGCGCTGCGTCGACGTCGACGACCTGCTGGCCGCCGCCACCGCCGGTCAGGCGGACGTCGCGGTGCTCGGGCTCGACGCGCCCGGCCTGGACCGGGCCGCCGTCGACCACCTCCGCCGGCACGGCGTCCGGCCGGTCGCGATCGCGCACGGCGGCGCGACCCTGGACGGCGGTCGGCTGCGGGCCGCCCGGATCGGCATCCGGCCGGTCGTCACCGACGACGACCTGGACGCGCTGCCGGACGCGGTCACGGCCGACGACTCGCCGCCCACCGCCGTCCGGCCGCCGCTCGGCCCGCCGCCCGTGGGCCCGCCGCGGCCCGCCGTACCCAGCCCCGCCCCGACCGCCGGGCGGGTGGTCGCGGTGTGGGGACCGGCCGGCGCGCCCGGCCGCACCACCGTCGCGACCAGCCTGGCCGCCGAGGTCGCCCGCCGGCAGCGCCGCACGATCCTCGTCGACGCCGACCCGTACGGCGGGGCGGTGGCCCAGCAGCTCGGGATCCTCGACGAGGTCTCCGGCCTGCTCGCCGCCGCCCGGCTGGCCGCGGCCGGGCAGCTCGAGGAGCGGCTCGGCCTCGGTGCAGCGCGGCCTCGACGCCCACCTGAGCGTGGTGACCGGGCTGCCGCGCGGCGACCGGTGGGTCGAGGTACGCGCCGGCTCGGTCGAGCACCTCCTCGAGCTGGCCCGCGAGCAGGGCGAGGTCGTCGTCGACACCGGCTTCTCCATCGAGGACGACCCCGGCTCCGACTACGGCTCCCGACCCGGCCGCAACCAGCTGACGCTGGGCGCGCTCGAGGTCGCCGACGACGTGGTCGTGGTCGGCGGCGCCGACCCGGTCGGGCTCTCCCGGCTGGCGCCGGGCGCTCGTCGAGCTCCGCGAGCTCGACCGGCGCCCGCCCGGTGCACGTGGTCGTCAACCGGATGCGGCCGACGCTGGGCTGGTCCGAGCGCGACATCGCCGGGATGGTGTCCGGGTTCGCCCGGGTCGCCGGCCTGCACTTCCTGCCCGACGACCAGGCCGCCGTCGACCGGGCGCTCGTCTCCGGCCGGACCCTCGTCGAGGTCGGGGACTCCGCCCTGGGCCGGGCGATCGCCCGGCTGGCCGACGCGCTCGCGCCTGTACCGGTCTGAGTTCGTCCGAATTCCTTGGACCCGATCCACTCAGGGCGGCCCGCAAAGTGCCGAAAAGACCCGAGTGGCATCTTGACGACCTCGAGCCGGTGGCCTCGGAGATGGAGTCTGCCCTGCTCTACCCCGACGGGCGGACCAGGGCGGTCTCGCCTCTCCTGGGGTCAGTCGTGCCTGCGCTCCTGCCCCGGCTCTCCCGCGAGGAGCTGGCCCTGCTCGGCACCCTGCGCGGGCCGGTCAGCTCGACCGTGCTCCCGCCCGGTGCGCCCGGCGACATGCTGGTGCGCCAGATCCGGGTGCGCCGCAACCTGCTGCACTACTACATCGACCAGTTCCCCGCCCTCGACCGCGACGAGCGCGACGGCGTCGACGCGGTCTGCGACATCGCGACCGTGCTGCACCTCGAGCCCTGGACCGAGCCGGCCGTCGCTCGCTGAGACCCTGCGCCCGCTGCGCCAGATGGTCGGCCCGGAGGAGGAGCTCGGCTTCGGACCGGAGTACAGCCGGGTCCTCGACGTCCTCGGCGGGATCATCAAGACCACGTCCGTCCTCGACCGGACCGAGGCGGTCCGTCGAGCCTGGCTCGCGCACCCGCTCCGGTACTGGGACGGCCTGGCCGACCAGCTCCTCGCGGCCGCGACCCTGACCCACCGGCAGGTCTCGCTGCGGATGGTGCACCGGGTGACCGGGGTGTCCAGCGACGCCGTACGGCGCAGCGCGGTGTTCCGTGCCGCCCGGCTGCGTGCCGCTGCGATCATCCTGGCCGACGTCATCGACGAGTCCGTCGTGGACGCGGCCAGCGTGCCGTGGGACGCCGGCCGCAACGCCGGCCGCGAAGCCGCCTGAGCCGGTACGACCCCTCCGCCGGAAGCGCCTGCGCGCGGGCTTCGCATCCGATCTGGCGGCGTTGTCGGCGACTCGACGGGACCCGTCCCGCCTTCGCACCTCCGCCTTGCCAGATCGGCGCGAAACCCCGCTCGCGACGGCGCCGCCGGAGGCGACGTACCTACGCCGCGAACAGCAGGTACAGCCCGCCCGCGGTGAACGCGATCATCGCGAACAGCAGCGGCAGCTGACCGGTCAGCTGGTGCCGCGGCGGCAGGATCCGCATCGCGCGGTCGTGCGCCGCGATCACGCCCAGCACGTGACCCAGCACGACCGCGATCACCTTGATGTTCGCCAGCGTCGTCGGGTGGTAGCTGAGCCAGGTGATCAGCGGCAGGTCGGCGGTGCCGAACCAGTTGCTGCCGTTGCTGAACGGGTCGCTGAGCGTAGATCAGCGTCAGCCAGCCCACCTCGACCAGGTAGCTGAGGTAGTGGGCGACGATGTAGCCGACGATGATCGGCACGATCGAGTGCGCGAACTGGTTGGGCAGCTCGACCCGGCGCAGGTCGTCGCCGAGGCCGGTCAGTGACGCACGCGACCGCGAAGATCAGGCCGACCCCGACGCAGAACGCCGAGCAGCGCGAGGTTGTTGAGGACGTACGGCGAGGTCGAGCTCGACTGGATGAACTGCACCCAGCGGCTGGAGTCCTTGAACGAGTCGAACGCCGTGCTGCCGA
Source organism: uncultured Actinomycetota bacterium (assembly GCA_963716655.1). Lineage (GTDB taxonomy): Bacteria > Actinomycetota > Actinomycetes > Propionibacteriales > Nocardioidaceae > Nocardioides. The sequence goes on from CAVQTV010000007.1 coordinate 81,555, forward strand.
ACAGCACCGCGACCACCGCGACCAGGCCGGGCCGGACCGGGGTCGTGTCCAGGTTCGCCAGCGGGCTGCGCACGACGAGCAGGTCGCCGCGCCGGCCCCAGATCGAGAGCCGGGAGACCAGCGTCGAGTAGACCTCGAACGGGTCGGCCCGCTCGTAGAAGACGTTGCCGAACAGGGCGCCGCCGACCAGCATCACCGCGACGTACGCCGCGCACCACAGCCGGACCGGGCCGAGCTCGGTGGAGTACGGGTAGACCAGCTCGAGCCACACGAACGCGAACAGGCCGACCGACGCGGGCCAGTGCCCGAGCCAGGCCGGGTACTCGAACATGCCGCGGTCGGGGTCGCTGCCGGACAGCTTGGCGAATCCGGCGTTGATGGTGCGGACCGGGCTGATCGCCTTCCAGACCGGGCCGAAGAGCAGCGAGAGCGGGACCAGGCCCGACCCACCACCACACGTAGAAGATGCCGAGGACCGGGTTGATCGACCAGGTCCTCGCCGAACACCGCGGCCATCGCGGTGTACAGGAAGATCACGAAGCCGACGACCCGCAGGCTGACCCGCCACCCGCGCGACTCGACGAGGGTGGTGATCCAGCTCCGGCGCGGGCCGGCCGCTGGTGGCGGCGTCGTACCTCGGGGTGCGCCAGGCGATCGCGAGGACCGTGAACGAGATGACCAGGGCCGCGGTCGCGCCCGCGATCGCGAGCTCGGGCGAGATCGGCAGGTCCTTCGCGCCGCCCAGCCCGTGGGCGAGCGTGATGCCGTCGGTAGCCAACTCAGCTGACTTCGAGCTGGACGATCACCTTGTCGAGGTCGTGCGACTCGACGTCGACGGTCCCGGGCTGGTCGATGCCCTGGATCGTGACGGTGGTGGTGCCCTCGCCGTACTCGAGCTCCTGCTCGGGGTCGGAGTGCACGTGGATCTCACCCGGCGGCGTCGGCGGTGATCTCGAGCTCGACGTCCTGACCGCGCTCGACCTCGATGCGCTCGCCGTTCGGCGAGACCGTGTCGCCCTCGAAGATCACCTCGATGACCTTCGGATCGGTGCCGCCGGACGGGGGCTCCTCGTCCTCCCCGCACGCCGTGGCCAGCATGAGTGCGCTGAGAAGCACGGCGGTGCTTGCCAGGGTTCGACGCATCGTCCTCGTTCCTTCTGCTCGGTGAACCGTCACGTCTGCCAGAATCGCATGTAGTACGAACCGCTGGCACGCTGCCCCGCTGGTGCCGACGAAAGGGCATGAGATGAGTGAGCGGCTTCGGCCGCGGGACGTGGCCCTCCTGGCCGAGGAGACCCCGTCGGCGCCCCGGCACAACGCGACCGTCGAGATCTTCGACGTCGGCAAGTCCGGGTTCGACTACGCCCGGCTGGTCCAGCTCGTCCAGGAACGCATCTCGTTCGTGCCCCGCTACCGGCAGCGGATCCAGGGCGTGCCGGGGCGGATCGCCAACCCGGTCTGGGTCGACGACGAGAACTTCGACATCGGCTACCACGTCCGCCGCTCCGCGCTTGCCCCGGCCCGGAACCGTCGACCAGCTCCGCGAGCTGGTCGGCCGGATCGTCTCGCGGCCGCTGGACCGCAGCCGGCCGCTGTGGGAGATCTACGTCGTCGAGGGGCTCGCCGACGGCCAGGTCGCGCTGCTGTCGAAGTCGCACCAGGTGCTGGTCGACGGCATCGAGACCGTCGACCTCGGCCAGGTGCTCCTCGACCAGTCGCCGGACCCGAAGGAGCTCGGCCCGACGACCTGGGCGCCGCGGCTCGCGGCCCTCGCCGTTCTCGCTGATGGCCGGCGCCGTGCGGGACTCGGTGACCGAGCCCGACACCGTCGTCGACACGGTGCGCACCGCGACCGGCTCGATGCTGCGGGCGGCCTCGGCCGGTGCCCGCTCGGCCGGCCGGGTGGTCGACGCGCTCGCCAACCGCACGCCCAGCGCAGAGTCGCCGATCATCGGCCCGCTGTCGCAGCAGCGCCGGCTGGTCACCGTGCGCACCGACCTGGCCGCGCACCGCAAGGTCCGCGAGGTCCACGGCGGCAGCATCAACGACGTCGTGCTGACCACGATCACCGGCGCGCTCCGGGCCTGGCTGATGACCCGCGGCGAGTCGATGCGCGGCATCCGGCAGGTGCGCGCGCTGGTGCCGGTCTCGGTGATCGACGACGAGCTCGAGGCGACCTCGCTCGGCAGCCAGGTGGCTGCGCACTTCGTCGACCTCCCGGTGTGGGAGCCGAACCCGGTCGTCCGGCTGCACCAGGTGTCCTACTCGTTCCAGGCGCACAAGGAGGCCGGCCGCGGGGTCGCCGCGGCCCGGCTGGCCAGCCTGTCCGGCTTCGCGCCGGCGACGTTCCACGCGCTCGGCTCGCGGGTGGCCGCGGCCGAGCGGCGCTCGCTACGGGCTGTGCGTCACGAACGTGCCGGGGCCGCAGCTGCCGCTGTACGCCGCCGGCGCGCGGATGGTGGCGACCTACCCGGTGCCGCCGCTGCTCGAGGGCCACCCGATCGCGATCGGCGTGACGTCGTACGACGGGAACGTCTACTACGGGATCAACGCCGACCGCGACATGCTGCCCGGACGCCGACCTGCTCGGGCCGTGCGTCCAGGAGGCGCTCGACGAGCTGGTCGACTCCGCCAACGGCGGCCGGCCGCGCGCCCGGCGCGGCCGCAAGTCCAAGCCGACGGAGCCGTCGTGACCGTCCGCGTCTACCTGCCGACCACCCTCGCGCTGCTCGCCGAGCAGCACGCGAACGGCGAGCTCGTCGTGACCGACGACGTCGTCGTGGCGACCGAGGACGACGAGGAGGCGGAGTACGACGCGCTGATGACGGCCGCGGAGGCGTCCGCCGCGCTGCTCGCCGGCCCCGGGCGACGGGTCGTCGTGGTCGCCGAGCTCGAGAAGGCGCCCGAGCCGGGCTGGACGATCCCGCTGAAGCGGGTGGTCGCCGTCCATGCGGACACCGAGGACGGTGCCGACCCCGACGACGACCTCGCGTGGTTCGCGACGCAGGAGATCGCCTTCCTGGTCTGAGCTGCCGAGCCTCGAGCTCGAGGTCCTCCGGCTGACGCCGTGCCGAGTCGGCGAGCTCCTGCTGCCGAGCGAGCGCCGAGCTCGACGACCGGCGTAGCTCGCGCCCGAGTGCGTTCTGGGCGGACCTCGCCGACTCGGCGATGCTCGAGACGCATCGCAGGCATGGACGCCGTCACCACCCCTCCTGCCCCGATCAACGAGCCGGTCCTGACCTACGCACCCGGCACTCCCGAGCGGGAGGCACTGCAGGTCGAGATCGCGAAGCTCGAGAGGAAGCAGAAGGACCTCAAGGCGCACATCGGTGGCCGCCGCAAGGCGGGTGGCGGCGCGGAGATCAAGGTCGTCCAGCCGCACGACCACCAGCACGTGCTCGGGGTGCTGAAGAACTCGACGCAGGCCGACACCAAGGCCGCGCTCAAGGCCGCGAAGGACGCCGCACCCGGGTGGCGCGACCTCGACTTCGACGACCGCGCGGCGGTCCTGCTCAAGGCGGCCGACCTGCTCGCCGGCCCCTGGCGCCAGCGGATCAACGCCGCCACGGTGCTCGGCCAGTCGAAGACGGCGTACCAGGCCGAGATCGACAGCGCCTGCGAGCTGATCGACTTCTGGCGCTACAACGTCCACTACGCGCGCGAGATCCTCGCCGACCAGCCGATCGCGAACAGCCCCGGCATCTGGAACCGCACCGACCACCGCCCGCTCGAGGGCTTCGTCTACGCGATCACGCCGTTCAACTTCACCGCGATCGCCGGCAACCTGCCGACCGCCCCGGCGCTGATGGGCAACACCGTCATCTGGAAGCCCTCGCCGACCCAGCAGCTCGCCGCGTCGCTGACGATGGAGCTGCTCGAGGAGGCCGGGATGCCGCCGGGCGTCATCAACATGCTCCCCGGCGACGGCCTCGAGGTCTCGAAGGTGGCGCTGGCCAGCCCGGACCTGGCCGGCATCCACTTCACCGGCTCGACCCCGACGTTCCAGCACCTGTGGCGCGAGGTCGGCAACAACATCGAGAACTACCGCGCCTACCCGCGCATCGTCGGCGAGACCGGCGGCAAGGACTTCATCGTCGCCCACCCGTCGGCCGACCCCGACGTGGTGCGTACGGCGATGATCCGCGGCGCGTTCGAGTTCCAGGGCCAGAAGTGCTCGGCAGCGTCGCGCGCCTACGTCGCCCGCTCGGTGTGGAAGAAGATGAAGGACTCGCTCGTCTCCGAGATCGAGACCATCACCGTCGGCGACCCGACCGACTTCTCGCAACTTCATGGGCGCGGTCATCGACGACCGGGCCTTCGCCAAGCACAAGGCCGCGATCACCCGGGCCAAGCGCCAGAAGAAGCTCGACATCCTGGTCGGCGGCACGCTCGACGACTCGGTCGGCTACTTCGTGAACCCGACGATCGTCGAGTCCAGCGACCCGACCGACGAGATGTTCACGACCGAGTACTTCGGCCCGATCCTCGTCGTGCACGTCTACGAGGACGGCGACTTCGAGAAGGTCGTGCGCGGCATGGAGTCGATCGCGCCGTACGCCCTGACCGGCTCGATCATCGCCCAGGACCGCCGGGCGATCGCCTGGGCGCACGCAGCGAGCTGCGCTTCGCGGCCGGCAACTTCTACATCAACGACAAGCCGACCGGCGCGGTCGTCGGGCAGCAGCCGTTCGGCGGCGGCCGCGCGAGCGGCACCAACGACAAGGCCGGCGCCGCGGTGAACCTGCTGCGCTGGACGTCGCCGCGCTCGATCAAGGAGACCTTCGTCCCGCCGACGGACTACCGCTACCCGTTCCTCGGCTGATGATCCCTCTCCACCTGGGTGCGCTGCACCCGGTCGAGCAGGCGCTGACCGATCGCGTTGGCGATCGGGCCGTTCGTGGTGCTCGGCGCTGGTGATCGTGCACCGTCGCCGTCAGGACCAGCGAGGCGGAGGCCGAGGCTCAGCGCGACAAGTAGTCGCTGCCGACCTTCCCCTCGGCGACCAACGCCTTGCGCAGCAGGTCGCCGATCAGGCCCTCGATCTTCCCGCCGACCAGCGGGATGTTCACCTTGATCGCGACGTCGACGGTGTACGTCGTCGACCCGTCCGACCTCGGCAAGCGTCACCGACCCGGTCATCTCGCCGGGCTTGCCCGGGATGGTGACGTGCAGGTCGGCGCTGTCGAGCGCGGTCCACTCCTCGCGCTGGACGATGTTGATCTCGTCGCCGACGAACTTCTTCGCGAAGCCGGGGAGCCCGTCGGCCGGCTGCACCTGGTCGACCAGCACCGACATCCCGGCCCCGCTGCCGTCGATGTCGACGGTGGTCCGCGTCGCGCTCTGGGCCGTGGCGACCTCGTCGCGGAAGGCGGGGTCGGCGAGCATCGCGGCCACCGCGGCGAGCGGGGCGTCGTACGACGTCTCGTGGGTGAGCTTCTTGGTCATCGGTTCCCCTTCAGGTAGGCCACGCCGACGCCGTGCTCGGCCTCGATGCCGGCCTTCACCTCGTGTCGGAACTTCATGCGGCCATAGTCTCCTGCCATGAGCGAGAACTTCGTGTCCTTCGGCGAGCAGGGTGCCCAGCTGACCTACGGGTCAGTACCTGCGGCTGCCCCAGCTGCTGGACTCCCAGCACCTCGAGTCCGACCCGCCCGCGCACGACGAGCTGCTGTTCATCACCATCCACCAGGTCTACGAGCTCTGGTTCAAGCAGCTCCTGCACGAGGTCTCCGCGGCGCGCGACGCGATGCTCGGCGGGGTCGCCGGCGGCCGGCTGTGGTGGGCACAGCACCTGCTCGCGCGGGTGCACGTCATCGAGCGGGTGCTGGTGCAGCAGATCGACGTGCTGGAGACGATGACGCCGCAGGACTTCCTGGAGTTCCGGCAGCGGCTCGCGCCGGCCAGCGGCTTCCAGTCGGTGCAGTTCCGCGAGCTGGAGTTCCTCTCCGGCGCCAAGGACCCGGCGTACGTCAGCCGCTTCAAGGGGATCACCGCCGCCGAGCAGCAGCACCTCGACGCCCGGCTCGCCGAGCCGACCCTGTGGGACGCGTTCGTCGCCGTGCTCGGCTCCGCCGGCCTCGCCGGCCGGCACCGACGAGGAGATCTCGGCCTCGATGCGCACCGTCGCGCACGACCGCGACCAGTACGCCGTCGTCTGGGCGCTCGCCGAGGCGCTGCTCCAGCACGACGAGCTGGCCGCCAGCTGGCGGGCCCGGCACGTGGTCATGGTCGAGCGGATGATCGGCAGCAAGTCCGGCACCGGCGGCTCCAGCGGGTCGACGTACCTCCGCTCCCGGCTGCCGGTCCGCTACTACCCGCTGCTCTGGGACCTGCGCAGCGAGCTCTGACCGCGTCAGCGGTTTCGAGGCTCGCTTCGCTCGCACCTCAACCACCCGACCCGCCCAGACTGGTGGGTAACCGACCCGGCGACCTAGGGTCGGGGGGTGTCAACGACGACGCATGAGCAGGACCTGTCCGAGCTGCTGACCGAGGCCGTCGAGGTCGCCCAGAGCAGGAGCGGGACAGGCGGCCCGCCGCACCGACCAGGTGGACGCCCTGCTCCGGGCCTACTACCGGCACGTCGCCCCCGAGGACGTCGGCGACCGCTCCGCCGTCGACGTGTACGGCGCGTTCGCGTCGCACTACCAGCTCGCCGAGCAACCGGCCGCAGGGCACCGCCCGGGTGCGGGTGTTCACGCCCGGCGCCGAGCGAGCACGGCTGGTCCGCCGACGGGCCACTCGGTCGTCGAGGTGGTCGTCGACGACATGCCGTTCCTCGTCGACTCGCTGACCATGGAGCTGTCCCGCCAGCTGCGCGACGTGCACCTGGTGATCCACCCGCTGCTTCGACGTCGCCCGTGACATCACCGGCGCCGCTCCAGGACGTGCGTCCGGTCGCGTTCGTCGAGATCGAGGACGCCAGCCCGAACGTCGGCCGCGAGTCGTGGATGCACGTCGAGATCGACCGGATCCCCGACGGCGAGGACATCGCGGAGATCGAGGAGTCGATCCAGCGGGTGCTGCGCGACGTCCGCGAGGCCGTCGAGGACTGGGACAAGATGCACGCCCAGGTCGCCGCGATCGTGCACGAGCTGGCGGCCCGGCCCCCGTCGACGGTCGACCCCGAGGAGGCGCGCCAGGCGCGCGCCCTGCTCCAGTGGCTCGCCGACGACCACTTCACCTTCCTCGGCTACCGGGAGTACCGCCTCGAGCGCGCACGGCGACGACGAGCACCTCCGCGGCGTGCCCGGCACCGGCCTCGGGCATCCTCCGCGCCGACCAGGACCTCGCCAGCTCGACCGGCCAGCTGCCCGCGCAGGCCGCGGCCAAGGCCCGCGAGAAGACCCTGCTGGTGCTGACCAAGGCCAACTCGCGCTCGACCGTCCACCGCCCGGCGTACCTCGACTACGTCGGCGTCAAGAAGTTCGAGAACGGCGAGGTCGTCGGCGAGCGGCGCTTCCTCGGCCTGTACTCCAGCGCGGCGTACACCGAGTCGCTGACCCGGATCCCGCTGCTGCGCGAGCGGGCCGAGGCGGTCCTGACCCAGGCCGGGTTCCCGCCGCAGAGCCACGACGGCAAGGCCCTGATGGACACGCTCGAGACCTATCCGCGCGACGAGCTCTTCCACACGCCGGTCGACGAGCTGGTGCCGATGGCCGATCGGCGCGATGCACGCCCGCGAGCGTCGCCAGCTGCGGCTGTTCATCCGGCGCGACACCTACGGCCGCTACGTCTCCGTGCTCGTCTACCTGCCCCGCGACCGCTACAACACCACCGTCCGCGAGCGGTTCTCCGAGATCCTGCTCGAGAGCCTGGGCGGCGACTCCGTCGAGTTCACCGTGCGGCTGACCGAGTCGACGACCGCCCGGGTGCACTTCGTGGTGCACCCGCCCAAGGGCGCGACGATCCTCGACGTCGACACCGTCGAGCTCGAGCGCCGGCTCGCGGAGGCCTCCCGCTCCTGGCGCGACGACTTCACCACCGCCGTGCTCGGCGAGTTCGGCGAGGAGGTCGGCGCCGCGGCTGGTGCGGCGCTACGTCGACTCGTTCCCGGAGGCCTACAAGGAGGACTTCTCGCCGCGGACCGCGGCGGCCGACATCGGCCGGCTCGAGGAGATCCAGCCGGGCGACGACGGCGCGGGCATCGACCTGTCGCTGTACGAGGACCTCGACGCCGGCCGCGGCGAGGCCCGGCTCAAGGTCTACCGGATCGGCCCGCCGCTCTCGCTGTCCGAGCTGCTGCCGATGCTCTCCTCGATGGGCGTCGAGGTCGTCGACGAGCGGCCCTACCAGCTCGACGGCTGGAGCGGCCGACGTACATCTACGAGTTCGGGCTGCGCTACGGCCAGGCCGCTGCCGGACGACTCGCGCGAGCTCTTCCAGGACGCGATCCGGGCCGTCTGGGACGGCCGCAACGAGATCGACGGCTTCAACGCGCTGGTGCTCGGCGCCGGGCTGACCTGGCGCCAGGCCACGGTGCTGCGCGCGTACGCGAAGTACATGCGGCAGGGGAACTCGCCGTTCGCGCTCGACTACATCGAGGACGCGCTGCGCCAGAACGTCGACATCACCCGGCTGCTGGTGCTGCTGTTCGAGGTCCGGTTCGACCCGCGCGCCGACCACGGCCGTGCGGCCGCCGTCGAGGAGCGGATCGTCCGAGGCGCTCGACGACGTCGCGAGCCTCGACCACGACCGGATCCTGCGCTCCTACCTCGCCCACATCCGGGCGACGCTGCGCACCAACTACTTCCAGCCGGCTCCGGGCGGCGGGGTGCGGTCCTACATCTCGTTCAAGATGGAGCCGTCGGCGATCCCCGACCTGCCCGCAGCCGCGGCCGCAGGTACGAGATCTTCGTGTACTCGCCGCGCGTCGAGGGCGTGCACCTGCGCTTCGGCGCGGTCGCCCGCGGCGGCCTGCGCTGGTCCGACCGGCGCGACGACTTCCGCACCGAGGTGCTCGGCCTGGTCAAGGCGCAGATGGTGAAGAACACCGTGATCGTGCCGGTCGGCGCGAAGGGCGGCTTCTTCCCCAAGCAGCTGCCCGACCCGAGCGTCGACCGCGACGCCTGGCTGGCCGAGGGGGTGGCGTCGTACACGACGTTCATCTCCGGCCTGCTCGACATCACCGACAACCTGGTCGACGGCGAGACCGTCCCGCCCGCCGACGTGGTGCGCCACGACGGCGACGACTCCTACCTCGTGGTCGCCGCCGACAAGGGGACGGCGACGTTCTCCGACATCGCCAACGGCGATCTCCGAGGACTACGGCTTCTGGCTCGGCGACGCGTTCGCGAGCGGCGGCTCGGTCGGCTACGACCACAAGGCGATGGGCATCACCGCCCGCGGCGCGTGGGTGTCGGTGCAGCGGCACTTCCGCGAGCGCGGCATCGACTGCCAGACCGAGGACTTCACGTGCGTCGGCATCGGCGACATGTCCGGCGACGTGTTCGGCAACGGCATGCTCTGCTCCGAGCACATCCGGCTGGTGGCCGCGTTCGACCACCGCGACATCTTCCTCGACCCCGACCCCGACCCGGCGTCGTCGTTCGCCGAGCGGCAGCGGCTGTTCGCGCTGCCCCGGTCGAGCTGGCAGGACTACGACCACTCCGCTGATCTCCGAGGGCGGCGGGGTCTACTCCCGGTCGCTCAAGAAGATCACCGCTGAACGACGCGGTCCGCGACGGCGCTCGGCATCGACGCCGGGCGTCGAGACGATGACGCCGGCCGAGCTGATGCGCGCGATCCTGCTCGCGCCGGTCGACCTGCTGTGGAACGGCGGCATCGGCACCTACGTGAAGGCGTCCGACGAGACCCACGCCGACGCCGGCGACAAGGCGAACGACGGGATCCGCGTCGACGGCCGCGACCTGCGGGCCCGGGCGATCGGCGAGGGCGGCAACCTCGGGCTGCACCCAGCGCGGCCGGATCGAGTACGCCCGGGAGGGGGTCGGCGGCGAGGGCGGCCGGATGAACACCGACTTCATCGACAACTCCGCCGGCGTCGACACCTCCGACCACGAGGTGAACCTGAAGATCCTGCTCGACCGGGTGGTGAAGGCCGGCGACCTGACCCGCGAAGCAGCGCAACAGCCTGCTGGCCGAGATGACCGACGAGGTCGCCGACCTGGTGCTCGCGCGACAACTACGAGCAGAACCTCGCGCTCGCCAACGCCGCCGCGCACGCGCCGTCGATGCTGCACGTGCACGAGGACTGGATGCGCCGGCTGGAGCAGGACGGCGTCCTCGACCGGGAGCTCGAGGGGCTGCCGACGAGCCGGGAGGTCAAGCGGCCGCGCTCGACCGCGGCGAGGGGCTGACCGCGCCCGAGCTCGCGGTGCTGCTGGCCTGGACCAAGATCGTGCTCGCCGAGGAGCTGCTCGACTCCGACCTGCCCGACGACCCGTACCTCGACCTGCGACCTGCGGGCGTACTTCCCGACCGCCGGTGCGCGAGGGCTTCGAGCCGCAGATCCAGCGAGCACCCGCTGCGCCGCGAGATCATCGTGACCCAGGTCGTCAACGACCTGGTCAACGGCGCCGGCATGACGTTCTGGCCGCGGCTGTCGGGGGAGACCGGCGCCACCGCCGCCGAGCTGACCCGGGCCAACTTCGTGGCCCGCGAGATCTTCGGCTCGCTGCCGATGCGCACGCGACCTGATGTCGTTCGACAACCGGCTGGACGCCGCGGTGCAGACCCGGATGCGGCTCGAGATGCGCACCCTGGTCGAGCGGGCCTCGCGCTGGCTGGTCAACAACCGGCGACCGCCGATGGACAGCCAGGCGACCGTCGACCAGTTCGCCGGGCCGGTGCAGAAGGTGATGGCCGAGCTGCCGGACCTGATGACCGGCCGCGAGCTCGCGGCGTACCTCGAGCGCCAGCGAGCGGCTGGTCGCGGACGGCGTGCCCGAGGACCTGGCCAGCCGGGTCGCGGTGCTGCCGCCGGCGTACATGCTGCTCGGCGTCATCGAGACCGCCGCGCGCGAGGGCCTGGACCCCGCCGACGTCGCGCGGGTGCACTTCGCGCTCGGCGAGCGGCTCGGGCTGCCCGGCCTGGTCCAGCGGATCCTGGCGCTGCCGCGCGAGGACCGCTGGCAGACGATGGCCCGCGCCGCGCTGCGCGACGACCTGCACGCCGTGCACGCCCAGCTGACCGCCCAGGTGCTCGCGCACGCACGTCGCCCGACGACTCCGCCCCGGCCCGGATCGCGGCCTGGGAGGACGCCGACGACGTGGTCGTGCCGCGGGCCGCGGCCACGCTCGAGGAGATCTGCGCCGACGACCAGGCCGACCTGGCCCGGCTCTCGGTGGCGCTGCGGGTCGTGCGCGGGCTGCTGGCGACCGGCTGAGAAAAAGTGACTGTCGGGACAACCCGGCAGGTCGGTCGTGGCATCTGTGAGGTGTGAAGGTACTGACGGCTCGGGCCGGACCGGAGGCACAGGTGGCGGAGAACGCTGACTTCGACGAGTTCTTCCGCGCGACCTGGGCGCGGCTCTACCGCACGGCGTACGCCGTCGCCGGTGACGCGGGCTCCGCCGAGGACGCGCTGCAGACGGCCTACGCCAAGGCCTACGCGTCCTGGCGGCGGGTCCGCGCGACCGACCACCCCGAGGCCTACGTGCGCCGGATCGTCGTCAACGAGATCCTCGGCACCCGCCGGCGCGGCTGGTGGCAGCGGGAGCGCCCGCAGCCGATCCACGAGGACCACGGCTCGGCCGACTCGCTCGAGACCGACATCGTCGACCGCGACGCCGTCTGGACCGCCGTCCAGGCCCTGCCGGTCCGGCAGCGGGCGGTCATCGTGCTGCGCTACTACGAGGACCTCTCCGAGGAGCAGATCGCCGAGGTCCTCGGCTGCAGCCGAGGCACCGTGAAGTCCCAGGCCTCCGCAGCCCTCACGAACCTGCGCCGAGGCGCAGCCGACACCCTGAAGGGAGACCTCGCATGAGCGACCTCGCCGAGCTGATCCACGAGCGCCTGGACGCCGTCGACGTCCCGCCGCCCGACCTCGACGGCCGTCCACCGCCAGGGCTACCGGATCCGCACCCTGCGCACCGTCGGCGTCGCCTCGGTGGGTCTCGCCGCCGTGCTCGCCGTCGGAGTGGTCGTCGGTCAGCTCGGTGGCGGCGATCCCGAGAGCCAGGGCCGCGACATCGCGCCGATCGGCCGCCTCGACCTCTCCGGCGGTCTGCGCGCGTACGCCGCCCCCGGTGGGGAGATCCACCTGGGTGGCCGGAGCTTCCCGGCGAAGCGGCTGGAGTTCCTCGACACCGACGCCGCGGCGACGCCGTACGGCGTGCTGTTCTACGACGCCGGCCGCCCGCGCCTCCTCGACGAGTCCGGCGCCATCGTCGACCTCGAGCCGGGCGCGGACCAGACCGACTTCCACCCGACCGCGAAGGCCGACTCCCAGGCGCCGCTGGTCGCGTACGGCGCGACCCTCGGCGGTGTGACCCTGGTCGTGGTCCGGGACCTCTCGACGGACGAGGTGATCGCCCGGCACGAGGTGCCCGCGGACGCGGTGATCGACGGCATCGACGACGGCGTCGTGCTTCATCCGCACCGGTGACGGCACGTTTGCCTGGGACTCCCAGGTCGACGGAGATGCAGCAGCTCGCGGGACCGAAGACCCGCGTCGCCGACGTCCGCAACGGCGTCCTGCTGCTACGACGGTCCCGCTCCCGACGGCCCCGCCGCGGCGGCGTACCGGCTGGTGCCCGGCGCGATCGACGCCCAGCTCACCTACGACGGCGGCCACGTCCTCTACTGGTCGAACCGGCTGGAGCCGACCGACGGCGGCCGGCCGATCGTGCTCGACCAGCAGGCGACGTTCTTCACCGTCGACACCGACGGCTCGATCCTGGCCGTCGCGCCGGGCAGGGACGCGACGAGCACGGTCTACGACTGCGAGGTGCCCTCCGGCCGGTGCACCGAGCTCGGCCCGCTCGAGACGTCGCACGGCGACCCGATGTTCATCGGGAACGACATGTAGGGCGTGTCTCCCAAGTCGATGGCCTGCTGCGCGACGGCCACACGTGAGAGACACGCCCTAGCCGTCAGTAGGGTTTCCGCCATGAGCGACCTGCGCAGCGCCGGAGTGGCCGAGACCGCACGACTCGTCGGCGCGGGAGAGGTGTCGGCCCGCGAGGTCGTGGAGCAGGCGCTGGCGCGGATCCGGGCCCGCGACGCGGAGCTCAACGCGTTCTCGGTGGTGCTCGCCGACGAGGCGCTCGCGGAGGCCGACGCGCGCGACGCGGCCGGCGCACCGGTCGGCCCGCTGCACGGCGTACCGATCGCGATCAAGGAGGAGATCGACGTCGTCGGCACGGTGACGACGTTCGGCGGCCGGGCCAACTCCACGCCGGTCGCCGCCGACGGCGAGGTGGTCCGCCGGCTGCGGGCCGCCGGCGCGATCGTGATCGGCAAGACCACGATGCCGGAGTTCGGCGCCTTCCCGTTCACCGAGTCCGACGCGCGTCGGGGTCACCCGCAACCCGTGGGACCCGACCCGCACCCCCGGCGGCTCCAGCGGCGGTACGGCGGTCGCCGTGTCGACGGGCATGGTCCCGGTCGGGATGGGCGGCGACGGCGGCGGCTCGATCCGGATCCCGAGCGCCAGCTGCGGGCTGTTCGGCCTCAAGCCCCAGCGCGGCCGGGTCACGACCGCGCCGCAGCCGCACCTGTGGTGGGCGCTCGGCACCGCCGGCCCGCTGACCCGCAGCGTGCTCGACAGCGCTCTGGTCTACGACGCGATCCGCGGCAACGTCGACGGCGACCTCTACACCGCCGGCGGCGACGAGCCGTTCGTCGACGCGGTCGGCCGCGACCCGGGCCGGCTGCGGATCGGCTGGACCACCAAGGCGGTCACGCTCGGCGTCCGGCCCGACCCGGTGCACGTGCAGGCGGTCCGCGACACCGCCCAGCTGCTCGCCGACCTCGGCCACGACGTCCGCGAGGTCGACCCGCGCTACCCCGACCCGACCGCGGCGTTCGTGCCCCAGTTCTTCGCCGGCATCCGCACCGAGGCCGACCTGGTCGAGCACTACGACCGGCTCGAGCGGCGCACCCGCGAGACCTACCGGCTCGGCTCCTGGGTGACCCCGAAGGTGATCGAGTGGGCGCTCAAGCAGACCGAGAAGGTGTCGGCGAAGGCGAACCGGGTCTTCGACGAGCGTCGACGTGCTGCTCACCCCGACGCTGGCGCACCGGCCACCCGAAGGTCGGACGGCTCGACGGCGTCGGCACGGTCCGGGCCTCGCTGCGCTCGATGCCGTCGATCGCGTACGTCGCGCTGTGGAACGTCGCCGGCAACCCGGCCGCGTCGGTGCCCTGCGGCATCGCCGCCGACGGGCTCCCGGTCGCGGTCCAGCTGGTCGGCCGCACCGACGACGAGGCCACGCTGTTCTCGCTGTCCGCCCAGCTCGAGCGGCCCGGCCGTGGCCGCTGACGGCCCCGTGAGCGCGATCGAGGTCGCCGACCTGACCATGACGTACGGCGACCTGCGCGCGGTCGACGGCGTCAGCTTCAGCGTGGCGGAGGGTGAGTTCGTCGGCATCCTCGGACCGAACGGCGCCGGCAAGACGACCCTGCTGGAGATGATCGAGGGGCTGCGCAAGCCGGTCGCCGGCACCGCCACGGTGCTCGGCATCCCGGCCTGGCCGCGCAACGCCGACCTGCTGCCCCGGATCGGCGTGCAGCTCCAGGCGTCGTCGTTCTTCGACCGGCTGACCGCGCGCGAGCAGATCCGCACGTTCGCCGCGCTGTACGGCGTGGCCGCTTCCCATGCCGACGAGTGGCTCGAGCGGGTCGGCCTGGAGGACAAGGCCGGCAGCCGGGTCGAGGACCTGTCGGGCGGCCAGGCGCAGCGGCTCTCGATCGCGAGCGCGCTGGTGCACGACCCGGAGGTGGTGTTCCTCGACGAGCCGACCGCCGCGCTCGACCCGCAGGCGCGGCGGAACCTCTGGGAGCTGCTCTCCGGCCTCAACGACAGCGGCCGGACCGTGGTGCTCACGACCCACTACATGGACGAGGCCGAGGCGCTGTGCGACCGGGTCGCGATCATGGACCACGGCCAGATCCTGGTGTTCGACACCCCGGCAGCGCTGGTGCGCACCCTGGACGCGCCGACCCGGATCATCCTGGCCGACGGCGAGGTGATCACCACCCGCGACCCGGCGACCGAGATCGCGAGGCTGTCGGCAGGAGCAGCGGCTCGACGGCGTCCAGGTGCAGACCGGCACCCTCGAGGACGTCTTCCTCGACCTCACCGGCCGCGAGTACCGCGCATGAACACCGACCTGATCGCGTTCCGCGCGCTGTCGACCGCGATCCTGCGGGGCTTCGTCCGGGACCGGACCGCGGTGTTCTTCGCGGTGGTGTTCCCGCTGATGTTCCTGGTGCTCTTCGGCGGGCTGTTCTCCACCGAGTCGCAGCCCAAGGTGGACCTGATCGAGGTCGGCACGGTCGAGCTGTTCGACCAGCTGCCCCCCGATGCCCAGGCGGCGTTCGACGACACGTTCACGGTGACCCACTCCGACGACCTCGACGACGCGATCGACCAGGTCCGCAAGGGCGATGCCGACGTCGCGGTCGCGCAGGACGGCACCACCCTGGTCGCCCACTACACGCAGACCGACCCGACCGGCGCCGCGATCACGCAGGGTGCGCTGGGCGCCTTCATCGACGGCGCCAACGTCGCCGCGACCGGGCAGCCGCCGACGTACACGCTCGAGACGGAGTCGGTCGAGGACGACTCGCTGGACGCGATCCAGTACTACACGCCCGGCCTGCTGGGCTGGGCGGTCGCGATGAGCGCGGCGTTCGGCGCCGCGGCGACGCTCCAGGGCTGGCGGCAGACCAAGCTGCTGCGCCGGCTCCAGCTCGCGCCGGTCTCGACCCGCACCGTCGTCGGCGCGCGGGTCTCGGTCACCGTCGCGGTCGCGTTGATGCAGATGGCGATCTTCGTCGGCGTCGGCTCCATGTTCTTCGGGCTGACCCTGACCGGTGCCTGGTGGATGGCGATCCCGCTGCTGGTCGTCGGCACCCTGTGCTTCATGTCGATCGGCCTGCTCGCCGGCGCCATCACCAAGACCCAGGAGGGCGCGGTCAACGCCGCCAACTTCATGGTGCTGCCGATGGCGTTCCTCAGCGGCTCGTTCTTCCCGCTGGACGACGCACCCCAGTGGCTGCAGACGTTCTCCCAGCTGCTGCCGCTCAAGCACCTCAACGAGGGCATGCTCGACGTGATGGTGCGCGGCGAGCCGTGGACCGCGGCCCTGGTGCCGATGGCGATCCTCGCCGGGCTTCGCGATCGTCGTGACCCTGATCGCGGCGCGGCTGTTCCGCTGGGACACCGCGTGAGCGCCTGCGCGGCCGGACCGTCCTGGTCACCGGCGCCTCGTCGGGCATCGGCGAGGCCACCGCCCGCGCGGTCGCGGCCGAGGGGGCGACGGTGCTGCTGGTCGCCCGCCGGGCCGACGAGCTCGACCGGGTCCGCACCGCGATCGAGGCGGCGGGCGGCCGGGCCACGTCGTACCCCTGCGACCTGACGGACTACGCCGAGATCGACGCGCTGGTCGAGCGGGTGCTGGCCGAGCACGGCGCGGTCGACTACCTGGTCAACAACGCCGGCCGGTCGATCCGCCGGTCGGTCGCGCTGAGCTACGACCGGTTCCACGACATCGAGCGCAGCATGGCCGTGAACTTCTTCGGCCCGGTCCGGCTCACCCTCGGGCTGCTGCCGGCGATGCGGGCCCAGCGGTTCGGCCACGTGGTGAACATCGTGACCTGGGGCGTGCAGATGAAGGCGCCGAAGTTCAGCGCCTACATCGCCTCGAAGACCGCGCTCGACTCGTGGAGCCGGGTCGCGGCGCGCGAGGCCTACGGCGACAACGTCACGTTCACGAACATGCGGTTCTCGCTGGTCCGCACCGCGATGACGGCGCCGACCGAGGCGTACGCCGGGCGCGGCGCCACCCCCGAGGAGGCGGCGCGGCGGGTGGTGCGGGCGCTGGAGAAGCGGCCGATCCACGTGAACACGTTCGCCGGCAACGTCGGCGAGCTGCTCAACCTGCTCGCGCCGCGGCTCACCGAGTGGCTGTTCCACAAGTTCGACCGCAGGTTCCCGGACTCGCGGGCGGCGCGGGGCGGGTAGTTGGAGCGCTCCGACTGGACATCGCCAAGGCACGATCGTGCCGAGAGCGGATGGCCGCGTCACGGGTGGCGACGTGTGTCCGCACCACGGAGCGCATCTCCCGCTCGATCGCATCGCGCTCAGCTGGCGTCGTCAGATGGTTGCGCTGGTCCGGCAAGGCTAGAGGGCGCGGTCGACGGTCTCTGGTCATCCCACGCGAGGATCCGGACGTAGAACGCGCCCTCGAAGAAGTGGATCGGGAGGTCCCAGTAGCCGAAGCGGACAGCAGCACCTCGTACCCCGAGTCTTCATCCTTGGCGATCGGCACGGCGATGCCGTGCTCGGTGAGCATCGCCCGCACGAGCGGCTCGGCGTCGATGACCAGACTGTTGCGGCTCAATGCAGCAACCTCGACCGTCGACTCTCCCGTGGAACCGAGGCCACGAGGTCCTCGGCGACCGCGACCGCCTCGTCGACCCGCAACCCGGTCGGAGGATGAATTCAACCGCCACGCGATGCAGGCAGGCGTCGAGGTCGCGTTGCGCGCGCTCAGTCACTCGCCGGATCCTGCCATTCGCGGCTGCCCTATTGGGACGTCGTACGGATGGTGGCTCCTGACCCACGATTCGTATGACGTCCCGCGGCGGCAGGTCCTGGGCTCAGGCCAGCCACGAGGCGTAGAAGATCCCGAGCCCGGTCGCGACGCAGATCCCGGCGATGATCCAGAAGCGGATCACCACGGTGACCTCGTCCCATCCCAGGTGCTCGAAGTGATGGTGGATGGGAGCGATCCGGAAGATGCGACGCCCGGTGCCCGTGAGTCGCCTGGTCAGCTTGAAGTAGCTCATCTGCAGGAGCACCGACATCGTCTCGAGCACGAACAGTCCGGCGATGACTGCCATCAGGAGCTCGGTGCGAGACATGATCGCCAGCCCGGCCAGGGCGCCACCGATGGCGAGGGAGCCGACATCGCCCATGATGATCTGTGCGGGCTTGGCGTTCCACCAGAGGAAGCCGATACAGGCAGCGGCGATGGCGGCAGCGAAGACCGCGAGGTCGAGAGGGTCGCGCACCTGGTAGCACTGTGACTCCACCACGGTGGGCCGCGAGGAGCCGCACAGCTGGTTGTTCTGCCAGACGTTCACGATGGATGTAGGCGCCGATGATCAGCGCCGAGGCGCCAGCGAGCAGCCCGTCGGCGCCATCGGCGAGGTTGGCGCCGTTGGAGGTCGCGGTGACGATGAACCAGATCACCAGCAGGACCACGATCAGGGGCAGCTTGATCCCCCAGTCGTGGGTGGTGGAGATGTACTGCGACGCCGGCCTGACGCCTCGCTCGTCGGCGAAGAACAGCGTGGCCAGGACCCCGAAGACGAGCGCGACCAGCGTCTGACCGGCCATCTTGGCCCGACTGCTCAGACCCTGGTTGTTCTGGGTGTAGACCTTGATGAAGTCGTCGAGGAACCCCACCAGCCCCACAGCCGAAGAACAGCAACATCAGGAGCCACGCGCTGGCACTCGGCCACCCGCCGGTCAGGATCGTGGCGGTCAGATACGCCGCAGTGGCACTCAGCAGGATCACGAGACCGCCCATGGTCGGCGTACCCCGCTTGACGTGATGTGTCGTCGGTCCGTCGTCCCTGATCGGCTGGCCGAAGCCGTGCCGGGTGAACCAGCCGATGGCGATCCGGGTCCCCAACAGCGAGCAGACCACCGCCAGCCCGCCGCTCAGGAGTATTGCCCGCATGGAGTCCAGCCCCCCTCTCGGCCATTCGGATGGTCGATCCCTTCGAGGCAAGAGGGAGTCGTCTCGCCGCAATTGTGGGCTAGGAGGATCGGCGAGTCGGCCGAAGGCTCACCGGCCAGGGGCATTCGGGTTCGGGGTAACCCGCCGCACCGAGTGACGAGTCGGCGGCCCGGGGCTAGGAGCGGTTCGGACCCATCACCATGAACGGGACGCCGGTGGGGTCGGCGATCGACGCCAGCCGGCCGTAGGGCGTGTCGTCCGGCCGCCATCAGCTCGCTGCCGCCGAGCTCGACCGCCTTCGCGAGCGCCGCGTCGGTGTCGGCGACCTGGACGTAGAAGTTCCAGTACGACGGCCGGCCCGCCAGCATCGCGGTCGCGTCCATGATCCCGGCGAGGGCGTGCTCGTCCTTGCCGAGCGTGGAGTACCGGAACTCCGGGGTGTCGCTCATCGTGTGGATGTCCCAGCCGAAGACGTTCGCGTAGAACGGCAGGACCGCGTCGTAGTCGCTGGTGAGCAGCTCGAACCACGCCGGGGCGCCGTCCTCGCCACGGGTCGCGAAGCCGGGCATCTCGAGCGGCTGCCAGACGCCGATCGCGGCACCGGACGGGTCGGTGACGACGGCCATGTGCCCGAAGTCGCCGACCTGCATCGCCGCGACGATCACCTGACCGCCGTTCGCCTTGGCCATCTCGACGGTCGCGGCCGCGTCGTCGGTCTCCAGGTAGACGCTCCAGCACGCTGGGGCCGCTGCCGTCGTTCTTCATGCAGCCGGCGATCTGCGCGCCGTCGCGCTCGAAGGTGATGTAGCCGCCGAACTCCGCGCCGCTGTCGACGGCGGTCCAGCCGAACAGGCCGCCGTAGAACGCCTTCGCGGCGTCCGTGTCGGTGGTGAACAGGTCGACCCAGATCGGCTCACCGGGGACGTTGTTGAGGCTCATGGTTCCCATCAGACACCCGCGCGCCGACATTCGCATCGGCCCGGCCGATGAGAATCCGGCGCTCGGCTGCGTTCCGGGTCAGCGCAGCGGCGTCGCGGAAGGCGGCCGCGGCCTCCTCGTGCCGACCGGCGCGCTCGAGCAGGTCGCCGCGCACGGCCGGGACCAGGTGCCAGGCCGCCACCGCCGGGTGGCCGGCGACGGCGTCCAGCACGGCCAGGCCGGCGTCCGGGCCGAACGCGCGGCCGTGAGCGACCGCGCGGTTGACCTCGACGACCGGGCCGGGGGAGTGCCGGGCGAGCACGTCGTACAGCCCGGCGATCTCGACCCAGTCGGTGTCCTCGGCCCGGCGGGCCCGAGCGTGACAGGCCGCGATCGCGGCCTGGAGCACGTAGCTGCCGACCGGCCTCCCGCGCTCGGCCAGGGCCTCCGCGCGGCCCAGCGCGGCCAGGCCGCGCTCGATGAGGAGCTGGTCCCAGCGGCGCCGGTCCTGGGCCTCGAGCAGGATCGGGGTGCCGTCGGCGTCGTGCCGCGCCCGCAGCCGCGAGCCCTGGAGCTCCAGCAGCGCCTGCAGGCCGTGGACCTCGGGCTCGTCCGGCGCGAGGTGGGCCAGCATCCGGGCCAGCCGCATCGCCTCCGTGCAGAGGTCGGGGCGGGTCCAGTCCTCGCCGCCGGTCGCGGCGTACCCCTCGTTGAAGATCAGGTAGACGACCGCCATCACGTCGGCGAGCCGCCGCTCCCGCTCCGCGCCGGCCGGCATCTCCAGCTCGGCGCCGCTCTCGGCCAGGAGCCGCTTGGCGCGCGAGATCCGCTGCCCCATGGTCGCGTCCTTGACCAGGTAGGCGCGCGCGATCTCGGGGGTGGTCAGGCCGCCGACCAGGCGCAGCGTCAGCGCCGCGCGCGACTCCGGCGGCAGCGCCGGGTGGCAGCAGAGGAACGCCAGCCGCAGGACGTCGTCCTCGATGTGGTCCACCGCGGCGTCGAGGTCGAGCGGCTCCGCCTCCTCGAGCCCGTGCGCGAGCTCGGCGGTACGACGCCGGAGGGTGTCGTTGCGCCGGAACTCGTCGATCGCGCGGCGCTTCGCCACCGTCATCAGCCAGGCGCCGGGGTTCGCTGGGACGCCCTGGTCCGGCCACTGCTCCAGGGCCGTGACCAGGGCGTCCTGCGCGAGGTCCTCCGCGAGGTCGAGATCGTGGGTCATCCGCGCCAGCGCGGCCACCAGACGCACCGACTCGCGCCGCCAGACGGCGGTGATCGCCTCGTGCGTCGGGTGGTCGGTCACGAGGACACGCCCTAACTCGGGCTGCTGTACATCCGCCGGATCTCGACCGAGCCCTCCCAGCCGGGCCAGTGCTCGAGGTGGAGCTCGAGCACCCGCCGCGCACCCTCGACGGCCTCCTCGTGCGAGCGCACCTCGGTGATCGCGTAGCCGCCCGCGACCTCCTTGCCCTCGGTGTACGGCCCGTCGGTCTGGGTGATCGTGCCGCCGGCCAGCCGGATCTCGGTGCTGTCCCTCATGCCGGACAGCCCGCCGGCCTCGATCATGGAGCCGTCGGCGAACGCCGCCTCCATCTCCTTGCCCATCGCCTCGACGAGCGCCGGCGGCGGGTCGTCGATGTCCTCGACCATCTTCACGAACGTGATGTAGCGCATCTGCTTCTCCTGTGGTTCGGGGTTGCTGTCACCCAGGCGTCGGATGAACTCTCCCCGTTTCGACGGCGCTCGTCACGAAAGCAGCATCGCGACCGCTGCGCTGACGCCGACCAGCACGATCAGCGAGCGCAGCACGGTCGGGTTCAGCCGGCGCCCGATCCGCGCGCCGACGTACCCGCCGACGATCGAGCCGGCGGCCAGCAGCACGATCGCCCGCCAGTCGAGCTCCGCGACGAACACGAAGATCACGCTCGCGACCACGTTGCTCGCCATCACCGCGAGCGTCTTGAGCGCGTTGACGATCCGGAACTCCAGGTTCGACCCGAGCCCGAGGACCGCCATCATCATCACGCCCGACCCGGCGCCGAAGTAGCCGCCGTACACGCCGACGAGGGTCGAGAAGAACGTCGTGGGCGCGCGACAGCCGGGTCTCGGCGTCGGGCACGGCGACCTCGCGGGTGCGCCGGAGCCAGGCGCTGATCCGGGGCTGGGCGCCGACCAGCAGGCAGGTGCCGAGGATCAGCCACGGGACGACCGCCTCGAACACCCCGGGCGGCAGCGCGAGCAGCAGGACGGCGCCGAGGACCGCGCCGACCGCGCACGTGCCGAGGACGGCGGCGGTGACCCACGGGGTGCGCCCGCAGCTCGGTGCGGTAGCCGAACGATCCGGTCAGCCCGGCGGGGGTCATCCCGACCGTGTTGGTCGCGTTGGCGACGACGGGCGGCAGGCCCACGGCGAGCAGGACCGGGAAGCTCAGCAACGAGGCGACGCCGACCGTCGAGGTCATGATCCCGGCGACGAATCCCGGTGACCACGACGACCACCTGCTCGAGTCCCGACACCCGGGCAGCCTATTTCACGCCGGATTGGGCACCGGGTCGAGGGTCATGGGACCGGAATGGGTGGCGATCATCGCGCTCGTCGCGCTGTTCGTCGTCGGCACGGTGCTGCCGATCAACATGGGGGCGCTCGCGTACGTCGCCGCGTGGCTGGTCGGCATGTACTCGCTCGACCTCGACGAGAAGGAGATCCTCGCCGGCGTCAGCGGCGACCTGATCCTCACCCTGATCGGGGTGACCTACCTGTTCGCGATCGCGCGCAACAACGGCACCGTCGACCTGATCGTCAGATCCGCGGTCCGCGGGGTCGGCGGCCGGGTCGCGCTGATCCCGTGGGTGATGTTCGCGGTCACCGCCGTGCTCACCGCGATCGGCGCGGTCAGCCCGGCGGCCTGCGCGATCATCGGCCCGATCGCGCTCGGCTTCGCCGGCCGCTACGGGATCAGCCCGCTGATGATGGGCATGTTCGTCGTGCACGGCGCCCAGGCCGGCGGCTTCTCGCCGATCAGCATCTACGGCACCATCACGAACTCGGTGATGTCGCGAGAACGACCTGCCGAACAGCGAGATCACGATCTTCCTGTCCAGCCTGGTGATCAACACGATCCTCGCGGCGATCCTGTTCGTCGTCCTCGGTGGCCGGAAGCTGCTGTCGCAGCGCATCGACCCGGCGCGAGGAGGAGGCCGGCCGGGCGGTCGGTGGCACGGCGGTGGCGGTGGAGACCGGCGTGACGCGCGACCAGGTCCTCACCCTGGTCGCGTTCGTCGGCGTCGCCCTGGTCGCGCTGATCTTCGACAAGAACATCGGCTTCGTCGCGATCACCGCCGCGGTGGTCCTCTCGATGCTGGCGCCGCAGCAGAACAAGGACACCGTCAAGCAGATCGCCTGGCCGACCGTGCTCCTCGTCGCCGGCGTCAGCACCTACGCGACCATCCTCACCACCGCGGGCTCCCCGGAGTTCGTCGGCAACTGGGCGGCCGGGCTCGGCACGGCGGTGATCGGTGCGCTGATCCTCTGCTACGTCGGCGGCGTCGTGTCGGCGTTCGCGTCCTCGACCGCGCTGCTGCCGGTGATCATCCCGATCTCGATCCCGCTGATCGCCGACGGCGGCGTCAACGCGGGGCTGTTCGTGGCGGCGCTGGCGGTGTCCTCGACGATCGTCGACGTCAGCCCGTTCTCGACCAACGGCGCGCTGATGCTCGCCAACCGGCCGGACACGATCGGCGAGGAGACCTACTACAAGCAGATCCTCACCTACAGCGTGATCGTCGTGCTGGTCGGTCCGCTGCTGGTGTGGGCGGCGCTGGTGCTGCCCGGCTGGTGACGGTCAGCCGACCGGCGCCACGAAGCCGAGCTTGAAGCCGGTCCGGCCGCCGAGGTTCGGCTCGAGGTAGGACGTGAACGCCAGATCATCGGCGCCGGTGCCGGCGACCCACCAGGGGAACTCCCAGCCGGTCGGGTTGGGCACCGACTCGCCGGTCGTGGCGTCGAAGAACTCGGCTGCGGCTCCGTCGACCCAGAGCAGGTCGCCCAGCGGGTGGATCCGCAGCAGCACCCGGTTGCCGGTGAACGGCTTCGGGCAAGAAGGTCCGGTCCTTGTGGCCCTTCGCGTCCGTGCGGGTCAGGCCGGGGCGGTTGTCGGTGCCGAGGCCCTCGTAGACCTTCTTGAACAGCCCGGCGGCGATCAGCCCGCCGCCGGACTCGGCCACGTCGTACACCGGTCCGTCGATCTTGGGGTCGAAGCCTCGGCGCTTGCCGGTCGCCGGATCGACCTTGAGGATCGCCTGAGTCGCGAGCGGCCGACGAAGCTCCCGGCGGCGATCAGGTCGCCGTCGAGGCTGCTCAGCTCGGTGATGTAGCCGCGCCGGGGCAGCGGGAACGAGTCCACCCGCTTGCCGCTGGGCGCGTACACGTCCACCTGGTTGCGCGGGAACCGCTCGTCGTTCTCGAGCCGCCGGGCGACGTAGAGCCGGTTGCCGATGGTCGTGATGCCGGTCAGGTTCTTCACCTGCATCGACCGCTTGGCGATCTTCGCGCCGGTGTCGGGGTCGATCGCGACGACGGGCACGGTCCAGTCGTAGTAGAACTCGCCGGACTCCGCGGCCTCGGCCGACGGGTCGTAGCCGTCGTAGTGGGTGGTCGCCACCCAGAGCGCGCCGGCGCCCATGAACAGGTCGCCCCACGTGTTCGTGGTCGACCGGAAGCCCGGCACCGGGTCGAGGGTGTCGGCGTCGAGCGCGGCGATGCCGCGGGTGCGGGTCGCGCCGGTCATGTAGAAGTGGCCGCCGACGTACGCGTCACCGCCGGAGAGCTCCACGGCGTTCGCCTGGAGGTTGTACGACGGCAGGTCGATGTCGGTGGGTGCGCCGGTGTCGGCGTCGACGACCGTCAGCCCGCCCTTGAAGCTGCCCGCCGCCCAGAGCCGGTCGCCGTCCAGCGCCAGGTCGTACACGCCGCCCGGGAGGTAGGGCAGGCTGCTGTCGACCGGGATGTCGGGCGCGAAGGTCGGGTCGAGGGCTCCGGTGGCCGGGTGGAGCGCGACCAGGCGGCCGGGCTCGCCGCCGAACGTGGTCCGGTCGCCGCCGACGTAGAGGCGGTCCTCGGTGTAGAGCAGCGCGTGGATCGAGCGCCCGGAGTCCACCGCGAGCGGGGTGCCGGCGTCGAACGCCGGGTCCTCCGCACCGGTCGTCGCGTTCAGCGCGACCACGTTGTTGGTGCCGACGTAGAGCCGGTTGTCCCCGAGCGCCAGCGCGCGAATCGGGTCGTCGATCGAGACCGAGAAGCCGGGCACCGGATCGCCGGTCACCAGGTCCACGGCGTGCAGCCCGTCGGCGGCGACGAACAGCCGCCCGGGCTCGTCGGTGGGCGGCGCGAACAGCAGCTCGGTCACCCGCGCGTCCTGCGGGGCGTCGAACGGCAGCACCGTGCCGTCCTCGGTCGACACGGCCGCGAGGCGCTCCCGGTCGGTGCCGGCGACCCGCGAGAAGTTGCCGCCGATGTACAGCGTGTCCCCGGCCAGGGCCATGGCGCTGACCAGTCCGTCGACGGTCGGGAGGAAGTCGGTGTCCAGCGCCCCGCTGTTGAGCACGTGCGCCAGCCCGTGGGCCGGGTGGCCGCCGATCCGGGTGAAGTCACCGCCGAGGTACCAGCCCCCGGCGCCGTCCCTGACGGCGACCGAGACCTGCCCGTCGGCGATCGTCGGGCTGGTGGCCGGCTCGCCGGTCTGCCCGTCCAGGATCGAGCCCGGGCCGGCGTACCGCCCGACCGTGGTGAAGTACCCCTTCGCGTAGACGCGGTCGCCCACGCGGAGCAGCTGGAGGATCTGCTCGTCGGCGACCAGGGAGCCCGGGGGCAGGTCGTCTGCGGTGTCAGGCGCGCCGGACTGTGCGGACCTGGGGGCGGACTGAGGAGCCGGCTGCTGGGCGACCGCTGCCGAGCTGAGGCTCAGGGCGAGGACCACGGGGATGGCGAGGAGGGCAGGGCGGGGGGCCATGCCGGCGACATTAGGGGCGAATGGACCTGGCCGCGCTGGTTACCGTGACAAGTGGCCGGACGGTCTAGGCCAAGCGAAACCGGAGGAATCGATGATCCGTACCGCAACCGCCCTGCTCGCCGCCCTGGGGGCCGCCGTGGCGCTGTGGCTGGTGCCCGCCGGCGCCGCTGCGCTGCCTGAGAACTCCACCAGGGCTGCAGTGTCACCGCAGGAGCGCTACCAGCACCAGGCCTTCGCCGCGACCAACCGGCACCGAGACCGGCGCGACCGGGCGGCGCTGCGCCCGCAGGACTGCGTGCAGTGGTTCGCCGCAGCGGCAGGCGCGCCGGATGGCCCGCCAGGACCGGATGTTCCACCAGGATCTCCGCCCGATCCTGCGCCAGTGCGGGCTGTCGACCGTCGGCGAGAACGTCGCGTACGGCTACCGGAGCGGCCGCTCGGTCGTGAACGACGGGTGGATGCACTCCGAGGGACACCGGCGCAACATCCTCAACCGCGACTTCCGACTGATGGGGATCGGCGCCCGGAAGAGCGACGACGGCACCTGGTACGCCGCGCAGGTGTTCGGCCGGCGGGCGCGTTAGCTCAGTCGTGGGAGCGGTCGGAGACCGTCGTGTCGGGCGGGCCGGAGTCGCTCGCGCTGGCGAGCTCGGCCACGGAGAGCAGCGAGGCGGCCACCAGGGTGAGACCCGTGACCGCGCCCACGATGCGCGCACGGTGGCGTCGCAGCGCTGGGGTGGGTCGGACCTCGATGATCATGATGTGCTCCCGAGAGCGATGGTGCGGACAGGGGGTGGGTCGGTACTGCGGCCCCTGAGGGGCGTGTAATGAGGTTGGCAGCCGTGCAGCAATTTCGGACGAGATTCGTGCCTCAGGTAAATGCGCTGCACAAAACTGCAGATTTCTGCAGATTTGAGCCTGGACACCCCGAGATCACTCCGTAAGGTTCGCTCCGTGGCCGGGGGAGAGTGCACGGAGCCCTCCGGGCCGCCGCGCCCGACGATCGTGATCGTCGACGACGCCGCGGAGGTCCGGGCGCTGGTGCGCACCCGGCTCCGGCTGTCCGGGAAGGTCGACGTCGTCGCGGAGGGCGGCGAACGGCGTCGAGGCGATCGCGGCGGTGCGCGAGCACCACCCGGACCTGGTCCTGCTCGACGTCTCGATGCCGGTCATGGACGGGCTCGAGGCGCTGCCGGCGCTGCTGAAGGCGGCGCCGGACACCCGCGTGGCGATGTACAGCGGCTTCCAGGAGCAGGGTCTCGCCGAGCGGGCCCGCGAGCTGGGCGCCGCGGCCTTCCTGGAGAAGTCGACCGCGCTGGAGACCCTCGCCGACGACCTGCTCGCCGTGCTGGCCGGGACCGCGACCGGCACGGTGCCCGCCGTCGAGCCCGCCGGCGGACCGGTCGACGTCGACGGGCGGGTCCTGCGCGAGCACCTCGAGCGGTTCCGGGAGGTGTTCGAGGACGCCGCGATCGGGATGGCGACGGTGACCCTCGCCGGGCAGGTGGTCCGCGCCAACCACGCCCTCGCCGACCTGCTGGAGCGTCCCGTCGACTGGCTCGTGGGTACGTCGTACGCCGGGTTCACCGGGGACGCCGGCAGGTTCGCCGCGCTGCTCGACGGCGTGCTGAACGGCGGTGAGCGGGTCATCCAGCTCGAGCACGACGTACCCGGCGCCGTCCCGCCCCGGCGGGTGCTCACCACGCTCGCGCCCGTCCTCGACAGCGCCGAGCGGCCGCTGTACCTGTTCGCCCAGGTCCAGGACGTCACGGCCCAGCGCGGCGCGGAGGAGGAGCTGCGGCGCAGCGAGCTGCGCTTCCGGCTCCTGGTCGAGGCGGTCGGTGACTACGCGATCTTCATGCTCTCCCCGGACGGTCTGGTCGAGAGCTGGAACACCGGCGCCCAGCGGATCAAGGGGTACGCCGCGGACGAGATCATCGGCCGCCACTTCCGGGTCTTCTACCCGCCCGAGCTCCAGGAGGCCCGGCACCCCGAGCACGAGCTGGAGCTCGCGCATCCGCGACGGGCACTACGAGGAGGAGGGCTGGCGGGTCCGCAAGGACGGCACCCGCTTCTGGGCGAACGTGCTGATCACGCCGGTCCGCGACGGGCGCGGGCGAGCTGATCGGGTTCGCCAAGGTCACCCGCGACATCAGCGCGCGAGCTCCGAGCGCGCGCTCGATGCTCGCCAACGCCCAGCTCCAGCAGGCGGCCGAGGACCAGGCGCACTTCCTCGCCGTCACCGCGCACGAGCTCCGGACCCCGGTCAGTGTCCTCGCCGGAACGGCGGACATGCTCGCCGCGCACGGCGCCGAGCTCGACGACGGAGGAGCGGGACCAGCTGCTGGCGGGGATGGCCTCCAGCGCCGCCCGGCTGCGGCGGCTGCTCGCCGACCTGCTCACCGCGTCCCGCCTCCAGAGCAGCGGGCTCGAGCTCGAGCTCCGGCCGGTCGACGTGCGGCGACCTCGCCGAGGCCTGCGCCGGGTCGGCCCGGCAGGCCCACCCCGATGCCGAGGTCACGGTCGACGTCGAGCCCGGGCTGGTGGTCCTGGGCGACTTCGACCGGCTCGCGCAGGCGGTCGACAACCTGGTCGGCAACGCCGTACGGCACGGTGCGCCGCCGGTGCTGATCGCTGCCCGGGCGAGCGGCGACACCGTCGAGATCGCGGTCCGCGACGCCGGGGGCGGGGTGCCGGAGGAGCATGCGCGGGCGGCTGTTCGAGCGGTTCGCCACCGGGCAGACCCGGGGCGGCACCGGGCTCGGGCTCTACATCGTGCGCCAGCTGGCGCGGGCGCACGACGGGGACGCGACGTACCGTCCCGCCCGCGCCGGACCTGGGCGAGCCCGGCGGGTTCGTGATGCTGCGCTGCCGCGAGTGAGAGATTCCGACACTCTGTCGAGATAAACGTGCCCTGGGCCGATTGGTCCTCTACGCTCGGGGACGTGCCCATCCGCGTCCTCCTGGTGGATGACGTCGTTGAGGTACGCCGGCTGGTCCGCACCTCGCTTCGTTTTCGGGGCGGGTTCGAGGTCGTGGGCGAGGCCGCTGACGGTGCAGAGGCCGTCCGGCTCGCCTCGCAGCTGCGTCCCGACGTCGTCGTTCTGGATCTCGGCCTGCCCGATATCGCCGGCCGCGAGGTGCTGACCCGCGTCCGCGCGGCGGCGCCGGGCTCGAAGGTCGTCGTGTTCTCCGGGCTCGAGATCCTGGACCGGACCTGGATCGCCGACCAGGGCGCCAGCTTCGTGCTCAAGGACGCCGACCTCGGCTACCTCGTCGAGCTGCTCGAGTCCGTCGGCCCGCCGAACGCGACGTAGGCGTGTTCCTCGACCTGCCGCACGACCTGAGCAGCGTGAGCCGAGCCCGGGAGTTCGTGAAGGAGACGTTCGCGGCGTGGGGGATCGAGGAGCCGCTCGACGACGCCCTCCTGGTGGTGAGCGAGCTCGCCGCCAACGCGCTGACGCACGCCGGCTCGTCGTACCGCGTCCGGCTGTCGACCACCGACCAGGCGCTGCGGATCGAGGTCGACGACGACGGCGCCGGCACGCCGGAGCCGCAGCCGCTCACCGAGACCGAGGAGCACGGCCGCGGGCTGCACCTGGTCGGCGCGCTCGCCGCGTCGTGGGGCATGGAGGCCGCGGAGGGTGGCGGCAAGCGGATCTGGGCCGAGCTGGCGCTGCCGGCTCCTGTGGCTGCCGAGTAGGACGACCGGCCGCCGGGCCCGTAACCTTGCTCCTTGTGGCAGGCCCCGATTACGACGCAGAGATCAAGCAGCTCCAGGCGACGATGCACACCATCGAGCAGGTGCTCGACGTCGACGCGATGCGCGTCGAGATCGCCGACCTCGGCGAGCAGGTGGCCGCACCCGACCTCTGGGACAACCAGGAGAACGCCACCCGCGTGACCGGGCGGCTCTCGGCGCTCCAGGGCGAGCTCGACCGGGTGACCGCGCTCGGCAGCCGCATCGAGGACCTCGAGATCATGGTCGAGCTCGGCCGCGAGGAGGGCGACGAGGCCGCCCTCGCCGACGCCGAGGTCGAGCTGGGCAAGGTCAAGAAGGTCGTCGAGGGCCTCGAGGTCCGCACCCTGCTCAACGGTGAGTACGACTCCCGCGAGGCGCTGGTCTCGATCCGCGCCGGCGCCGGTGGCGTCGACGCCGCCGACTTCGCCGAGACCCTGATGCGGATGTACACCCGCTGGGCCGAGCAGCACGGCTACCCGGTCGAGGTCTACGAGACGTCGTACGCCGAGGAGGCCGGGCTCAAGTCCGCCACCTTCGCGATCCACGCGCCGTACACCTACGGCACGCTCTCGGTCGAGGCCGGCACCCACCGGCTGGTGCGGATCAGCCCGTTCGACAACCAGGGCCGCCGCCAGACCTCGTTCGCCGCCGTCGAGGTGGTGCCGGTGCTCGAGCAGACCGACGAGATCGACATCCCCGACGAGGAGATCCGCGTCGACGTCTACCGCTCCGGCGGCCCGGGCGGCCAGTCGGTCAACACCACCGACTCCGCCGTACGCCTCACCCACATCCCGACCGGCACCGTCGTCAGCTGCCAGAACGAGAAGTCGCAGCTGCAGAACAAGGCCAGCGCGATGGTCGTGCTCAAGGCCAAGCTGCTCGCGCTGAAGAAGGCCGAGGAGAAGGCGCACCTCGACGAGATGCGCGGCGACGTGCAGGCGTCGTGGGGCGACCAGATGCGCAACTACGTGCTGAACCCGTACCAGATCGTCAAGGACCTGCGCACCGGCTACGAGGTCGGCAACCCGTCCGCGGTCTTCGACGGCGACCTCGACGGCTTCCTCGAGGCCGGCATCCGCTGGCGCCGCGGCGCCGAGAAGGCCGCCGCGAACTGACGGAGTGCTTTATCGGCCGGCCGACAAAACACACGCCTGGACGACAAAGGTTCATCGTCCAGGGATGAGTTTCGTCGGCCGACCGATGAAACTCACCAGTGCGGCGACCCGCCCTCCGTTTCACGCTTCCCGGGCGCCGTCCCGTCCGGTCCCGGTGTCGGACTGGGCCGCTCGCGTTCTCGGTTGTCACCTCCATGGGGGACGGTGGTTGAGGAGGTTGCTGGCGCAACCTCCTCAACCACCGTCTCAGACCGTCAGCGGCGGACGCGTCCGGTGGACCGGCTGGTCAGCTCCAGGTCCCTGTAGCCCACCGCGGTGCCGACGACCCGGACCCTGATCCGCAGGCCCACCAGCTCGCCGGTCAGGTCGAGCGTCCTGCCCCTCGCGACCGGCTCGCCGCCGGCCAGCCACCGGAACTGCAGGTCCACCGAGGCGGGGGCCCAGCGTCCGGTCGCGGCGCTCAGCGTCTTGCCGACGCGGGCGGCGCCGGAGATCGTCGGCCGGTTGCCGTCGATCCGACCGGGCTCGACGCGCACCCCGGCCGACGGGCGCGTGGCGTCGTCGTACCCGCTCAGGCTGCCGGTCACCTCGACCGAGACCCGGTCGCCGACCTGCCCGGGCCGGAGGGTGTACGTCGACTCCGTGGCGCCCGGGATCGGGCGGCCGGCGGCGTACCACCGGTACCGGAGAGCCGCTCCCTCGGTCCAGGTGCCGGCGTCCGCCCGCACCTGCTCGCCGACCCTGGCCTGACCGCGGACCACCGGAGTGCCGGCGTCGAGCTCGGCCGCAGCGACCGGGTCGGTCGCCGCCGAGGTCCGGGTGGCGTCGGCGTACCCGTCCAGGGTGCCCGAGACGGTGACCGCGATCCTGCTGCCGAGGTGCTCGGTCCCGAGCGCCAGGGTCTGACCGGTGGCGCCGGCCAGCGGGGCACCGTCGGCCGTCCACTGGTAGGTCAGCTCGGTGTCGGCCGTCCAGGTGCCTGCGTCCGCGGTCAGCGTCGACCCGACCCGGGCGTCGCCGGTGACCACCGGCTCGGCCGTGTCCAGCTCGCCCTCGACGACCGCGGCGGTCGGCTGCGAGGTGCGGGGCGTCTCGACGTACCCGGCCTGGTTGGCGACGACGGTGACCGTGAGCGACTTGCCGAGGAGGCCCGCCCCGATGGCGATCGTCGGGTCGTCGGCCCCGCTGATCGGGGTGCCGTCGGCGCTCCACTGGTAGGTCAGCGTGACGCCCGGGTCGACCGGCAACCACGTGCCCGGGTTGGCCGAGAGCGTGCCACCCACTCGCGCCTCGCCGGTGACGGTCGGCACCGGCGCCGAGATGAACTGCTTCGGCCCGGCCGGAGCGACCGCCGTGAAGGTCCGGACCTCGGACAGGTCACGACCGCCGTGCGGGCCGGTCGTCTCGACGTACCAGCCGTGCTCGCCCTCGGGAACGCCCGACCAGCTCACGGTCTGGGTCGACCCGGACGGCACGTCGGTGCGCACCCCGATGTCGCGGGTGGTGAGGATGTCCGCACGGAAGGCGTCCGTGGCGAGCGTCTTCGTCGAGGGCGCGATTCCGACCGCCGCGTAGGGGATCTCGAACTCCTGCTGGCCGGGCGGGTTGTTCAGCGACGCGTCGTCGGAGTCGAAGTCCTCCAGCGACGGCGAGTAGGTGCGCACGATCACCCGGCCGCCTGCGTTGTCGAAGTGCATCAGCCGCAGGTAGCCCAGGCCACCCTCGGGCAGGCCCTGGTAGTCGAACAGCATCGAGTACACGGTCCGGTCCGCCGTGCCGTCACCGTCGTCGTCGAACTCGTCGGTGCGGGTGTAGGCGTCGTGGTAGTGGCCGGAGGAGACCGCGAACACGTTGGGGTTCGTGGCCACGACCTCGTCCATGATCCGCTGCGGGATCGGGCCGAGGCCGCCCGTGGTCAGCATGAACTCGTGCAGGTTGATCCAGACCTTGCGCTCCGGGTACTCGCGGATCACCCGGTTCATCCACGCGATCTGGTCGTCGCCGGGACCCCAGCCCATGGAGAGCATCAGGAAGTCGACGCCGTTGGCGCTGATCAGGTCGTAGTGGCCGCGGTTGTTGAGGTGCGACCCGCCGTACCACGGGTTGTCGCGGTACCGGTGCTCGCCGAACCACTGCCCGAAGGCCGTGTAGTCGTTGTCGTGGTGTCCGACGTCGTGGTTGCCCGCGAGCACGCCGTAGGGGAGACCGGCCTCGTCGAAGAGGCGGTACGCCGGGTCGGCGTTCTCCCACTGGCGCTGCTGGCTGGCGACGTTGACGATGTCACCGGTGTGGAGGACGTACTGGAGGTTCAGCTCCTCGCGCTGGTCGAGCAGGAACTCGTTGATCGCCAGCTGGTGGGGGTACCACTCCTGGGTCTCGTTGTAGTACTGCGTGTCCGACTCCCAGCCGATCGTGAAGTCGTACTGCGAGCGCGGGGTGGCACCCGGGTGGTACGCCGCCGGCGTGCTCTCGCGCGTCGACTGGACCGCACCCGCGAAGCCCTCGGAGTGCTGCACGAGCACGGTGATCTCGCCGTCAGCGGTGTGGCCGGCCGTGGGCACCATGCGCCTCGAGAGTGAAGGTGTTCGCGTCGTCGGTGATGCGACGCGCGACCTCCTCCCAGGCGCCGGTGCCGGTGTCGCGGACGTAGAGCAGCACCTTCGCCCCGGCGTTGGCGGCGCCGGTCCAGCTCAGTCGGGCCTGCGCGTCGCTCCCGGCGTTGCCCGGGACCGCCACCGTGAACAGCTGGTACGGGAACTCGGTGTCCGAGGACACCTGGTGCGCGACGCCGTCGGTTCCGGCGACCTGGGCCAGCTGCTCCGTGGTGAGGACGACCTTGCCGGCCCGGCCGGTGCCGCGGGCGATGCCGGTGGTGCCGTCGTACGCACGGACCTCGGCGTCGGTGGGCACGAAGGTGTGGCCCTCGCGGAAGCGCACCGTGAGCGCGTCGTCCTCGGGGGAGTCGACGGTCGCGGTGAGGTCGACCGTGCCCGCGGTGACGGTCGCGTTCTCGTCCGGGCTGCCGAGGGTCGCCTCGGGCCGCTCGTCCGCAGTCGTGAACGCGATGGTCCGCGCGGTCTCGTTGCCGACCTTGTCGCGGGCGGTGAAGACCACCTCGTGATCGCCCGGCTCGAGCTCCAGCGAGCTGGTCTCGTGCGGAAGCTCGATCGGCTCACCGTCGAGCTCCGCCGTGAGGCCGCCGACGACCAGCCCGGCGCCCTCGTCCGACGCGGTGGCGTCGATCGTGATGGGGCCGCGGACGTGCTGGCCGTCGCCCATCGCGGACTCGACCGACGGTGCGGTGTTGTCGACGCGCACGGTGCGCTCGAGAGTCTCGGCGCCGGCGGAGGCCGTGACCGTGTGCGGGCCGTCCTCGACCGTCGTGGTGTCCCAGACGTGGGCGAGCGAGTCGAAGGCGTCGTCCGGGATGTCGAACGTGGCCGTGAAGTAGACCTGGTTGGCGTCGGCGAAGCCGATCCTGGTCGCCGGGTCCGGGCAGGTCCGGACGGTCTCGGTCTGGCCCTCACCGGCGCCTGCGCAGCTGACCGGGCGCAGCACCCGGCCGTCGGGCAGGGCGAGGCGCAGGTTGAGGGCGGCGAAGTCGTCGTTGTTCTCGTTCAGATCCGGCTGCGGCCAGGCCTTGGTGCCGGCGTAGATGCCGACCGTCAGGTGCTCGCCCTGGACCGCCTGCTCGACCGGGATGGTGGCGGTGACGGTCTCGATCCGCTCGTAGAAGCCCTCGTCGAAGATCGTCAGCACCTGATCGCCGATCCGGACGCCGTTGCGGAAGAACGCGTCGGTGTTCGTCGCCTCGAAGGCGAAGATCGGCGCCGCCTCGAGCGCGGGCACCGGCTCTGCAGCCGGTACGTCGTCGACCGCGAGCTCCAGGTCGCCTGGGTCACCGGCTGTGGTGGCGGAGAGACGGGTCGGGCCGCCGACGTACTGGCCGTCGGTGACGTTGAGACGCACCGGCGCCTCCGGGCCGCCGGCCAGCTCGATGCGGACCGGGCCGAGGCTGCTGGTGTTCGTACCGTCGGAGGTGGTGACGGTGTACTCGATCCAGCGCTTCCCGTACAGGTCGACCGCCGGGATCGTGTACGCGTAGCGGTCCGGGGCTCCGAACCGGAGGAACCTGGTGTTCGGCTCGTCGACGTCGGTGTCCAGGGTGAGCTCCACGGTCCGGACCTGGTGGGCGTCGGTGACGCCGAAGTCCAGCGTCAGGTCCTCGGTGTCCGGGGTCTCGGTGCCGCCGGTGAGGTCGGTGATGGCCGGCGCGGTGACGTCGTTCGGCGTCGCCACCAGGCCGGACGGGACCTGCTCGGGCGCGGCGTAGCCCGGGGTGGCCACGCCCACGCCGATCGTGGTCTGCCTGGTCGTGCCGGACTCCCAGTGGTACTGCAGCGGCTGGTCGGCGACGGTCTCCGCGTCGTTGAGGTAGTAGGCGCGGCTCACGTCGTACCCCGTGTTGGTCATCACCTGGATGCCGCGCAGGCCGCCGTTGGCCATGCCACCGGAGTGGATCTCGACCAGGTCGACGCCCGCGGTCAGGTGGGCGCCGAAGTGGGCGTTGAAGTCGGCCGCGGTCATGGCCTCGTTCTGGCCGTTCTTGATCCACAGCACCAGCGTGCGACCCGGCGCGATGATCGGGTCGGCCGGAACGGCCGGCCACAGTGCGCTGTTCGTCGTCACCTCGCTGGCGTCGATGTAGAGGTAGTTGACGGTGAAGTCGCTGAACCGGACCGGGGCGTCGGAGCCGTTGTAGACCTCGACGAACTCCCAGCCGTCGGCGGTGCCGACGTTGGCGGTGTCGGGCGCGACCTCGGTGACCTGGAGGACCGGGGCGTCCAGGTCCGGGTCGGTCGCGGGCGCGGGGCCCTGGTCCGGTACGTCGGGGCCGGGCGGCTCGGTCGTCGGTCGGGGTCTCGGTCGGGTCTGTGGCCGGCGGCGTCAGCTGGTCGGCCACGGTGGTGCCGGGCGTCGGGGCGCCGCTGGCGAGGACGGTCGCGGCGTACTTGTCCGTGGCGGTGCTGCCGGGCGCCGGGACCGGAGGAACCCGGAAGTGGGTCGAGACGGCCGGCGTGGCGGGCGCCCGCTCGGGCAGGTAGGACCAGGAGATGACTTCGAGGGCGCCGGGGACGGAGGCGTCGACGAGGCCGAGGCCGCGCAGGCCGCCGTTCGCGATGCCGCCCTGGCCCTCGACGCGGACGATCTGGGTGCCGGCCGGGACGTCGCCGTAGAACGTGCGGAAGTCGGCGTCGGTCAGGGCGTAGGTGTTCACCGTTCCGCCGTTGGTGTACTCCAGCCAGAAGATCGTGCTGGCGTGTGCGGGCACGACGACGTCGAGCGGGCCGGCCGTGACGGCGTTGGCCGAGTTGCCGTCGGAGATCGCGAAGCGCAGCGACGCGGCGAGGTTGGTGTCGGTCGGCGCGGCGCTCGTCGAGTAGCTGACGCCGATGTTGTGCTCGCCGAGGTCGATGTCGGCGTCGGTGGTGTTGGTGACCTCGAAGAACTCGAAGTTGTCCCCGATCTCGGCGGGGTTGCCGTTGTCCGGGTGGACCTCGGAGATGAACAGCTCCTGTGCCGTCGGCCGCGGGTCGGCCGGCGCCTCGGTGGGCGTCTCGGTCGGGGTCTCGGTCGGGGTCTCGGTGGGGGTCTCGGTGGGGGTCTCGGTGGGGGTCTCGGTGGGCGTCTCGGTGGGGGTCTCGGTGGGCGTCTCGGTCGGGGTCTCGGTCGGGTCCGGCTCACTCGGCTCGGCCAGCTGGCCGGCCACCGTCGTGCCCGGCGTCGGCGGGCCGTCGGAGAGCACGGTCGCGGCGTACTTGTCGGTGGCGACGCTCTCCGGCGCCGGCACCGACGGAACGCGGAAGTGCGTCGAGACCGACGGCGTGGTCGGCGTGCGCCCGGGCAGGTAGGACCACGACACGACCGTGAGGGCGCTCGGCGTGGACGCGTCGACGAGGCCGAGGCCGCGCAGGCCGCCGTTCGCGATGCCGCCCTGGCCCTCGACCCGGACGATCTGGGTGCCGGCCGGGACGTCGCCGTAGAACGTGCGGAAGTCGGCCTCGGTCCGGGTGTAGGTGTTCAAGGTCCCGGCGTCGGTGGCCTCGAGCCAGAAGATCGTGCTGCCGTGCGCGGGCACGACGACGTCCAGCGGCGCCGGCGTGACGGTGTTGCCGGGGTTGCCGTCGGACACGGCGAACCTCAGCCCCGCGGCCAGGCTCGTGTCGGTCGGCGTGCCGCTGGCCAGGTAGCTCACGCCGATGCTGAGCTCGCCCAGGTCGACGTCGGCGTCGGTGGTGTTGGTGACCTCGAAGAACTCGAAGTTGTCGGGGACGTTCCCCGGTGTGCCGTTGTCCGGGTGGATCTCGGAGATGAACAGGTCCTGCGCGGTCGGTCGGGCCGGCGCTCCCTGCGCCTGGGCGACGACGACGCTGAGACAGGCAGTGCTGAGGGCGGCGACCAGGAGGCCGCCGAGGGCGCGCGAACGCAGGATTCGTGACATGGGGTTCACCTTCTGCTTGGGATGGCGCGGGGAATCTAGGGCGGCTGAGGTGAACCGAGAGGAACGGCTAGGAACGCGGATGTGGACGCCAGACGGCCATTCGGCGCGTGTTCTAGGTTGTCCGCATGAAGCGCGACCACTGGAAGTCCCGCAACGACTCCCTGGACCCGGCGACCGACTTCGTCGAGATCTACCGCAACGTCGTGATGTACGAGTTCCCCTGGGACATGAACCAGGCGCTGAGCTTCGCGCTGTTCCGCACCTACGCCGTGCCCGGCATCGGCCGGCTGCTCGACGAGACCGGTGAGTTCACCGGCGCCGTCCAGAAGCGGTACGACGACACCGCGCTGCTGCTCGAGCCGCCGACCCGGCTGGGCTTCGACCAC
The DNA here is from genome assembly GCA_963716655.1 of uncultured Actinomycetota bacterium. Classification (GTDB taxonomy): domain Bacteria; phylum Actinomycetota; class Actinomycetes; order Propionibacteriales; family Nocardioidaceae; genus Nocardioides. The sequence continues at coordinate 119,098 of CAVQTV010000007.1, forward strand.
CCCGAGTCGAAGGCCGCGATCCGGCGGATCAACGCGATGCACCGCGCCTACGACATCCCCAACCACGAGTTCCGCTACGTGCTCTCGACGTTCGTCGTGGTCCCGCGGCGCTGGATGGACGACTACGGCAAGCGCCCGTTCACGGCGCACGAGGTCGAGGCGTCGGTGCACTACTACCGTGCGCTCGCCCAGCACATGAACATCAAGGACGTCCCGGAGACCTACGCCGGCTTCGAGGAGCTGATGGACTCCTACGAGGCCGAGAACTTCGCGTACGACGAGGGCGCCCGCCGGGTCGCCGACTCGACGCTGGCGCTGATGCAGACGTTCTACGCCAAGCCGGTCCAGAAGCCCGCCGGGCTGTTCGCCCGCGCGCTGATGGACGACCCGCTACGCGAGGCGTTCCGGTACGACGCCCCGCCGGCCGCGGTGCAGAAGGTCAGCCGGGCCGCGCTCAAGGGCCGCGGGGTGGCGCTGCGCGCGTTCCCCGCGCGCCGCACGCCGAAGCAGATCGAGGACATCTCCTGGATCCGCAGCTACCCCGACGGCTACGACGTCGAGGCGCTCGGCACGTTCCCGGTCCCGGGCGTGAAGGGCTGCCCGGTCCGGCACGGGGAGCCGGTCAGCGACCCCGGACCCGCGCCGAGGGCGAGCTGAACGGACCCCAGCCGAGGTCGTTTCGCGCCTGCACCTGGAAGCTCCAGATACCCGCTCGGCCCAGCCGCAGCGAGGAGGACAGCTGGCTCGCCGGGAGCGCCGACGTGGTGCCGCTCGACAGCTTCCGCCCGAACGCGCTCCACCGGGTCGCCTTGATCCGGTATGCCGTGACCTCGGTGCCGCCGTCGACCGTCGGCGGCTGCCAGCGCACGCTCGCCGTCACCTGGCCTCCGGGGGATCCGGAGCGGGCTGACGTCACCGACGGCGCGCCCGGGACGTCGTACGTCGTGAACGTGGCGGTCGCCTCGGGTCCGGGTCCGGCGTCGTTGACCGCGGCCACCCCGACCACGTAGGTCTGCCCGCGGGTGAGGTCGGGGATGGTGCCCCCGGTGGTGTCGGCGTCGGCCGTGTAGGTCTCGCCGTCGATGGTCACCAGGTAGCCCGTGATCGCGCTGCCGCCCTCGTCGTCCGGCGCCGCCCAGGTGACGATCGCCGTCGTGCCGAGCGGTCCCGACTCCACGGTCAGGTCGGTGGGTGCACCCGGGGCGCCTTCGCCCGGCTCGCCCGGGTCGCCGTCGCAGCCGGAGACGTCCAGGGTGTAGGCGCCGAGGCTGCCGTAGTCGTCGTAGGCGGAGCCCCGACCGACGCCGTCGACCGAGACGACGTACGAACCGGCGGTGACGGAGGTGTCGATGCTGGCCGACATCCCGGACGCCACGACCGCGCTGACCCGCGCCGACTGGGGGTTGGCGGTGGCCACGGCCGCTGGGGTGCCGACGCGGTACAGGCTCAGCTCGATGTCGAGGTTCGGGCTGTTCACGGCGCCCACGGCGTCGATCTGCACCGCGCCCGAGCACTGCCCGAGCGCGTAGAAGTCCTTGTCGGTGCGGGTGGTGATGTACGCCGTGCCGGCCGGCACCGCGGCCTCGGCCGCCCCGACGCTGTTGCCGGCCTCGTCGGTGCGCATGGCGATCCCGTGGCTGGCGATGACCGCGACGTCGTCCTGCTGGTTGTCGGCGTTCGGGTAGTCGCCCCTGCTCCACTGGCTGATCGGCTGGAGGTCGGAGTTGCCCATGATCGGCGCCCACGGGTTGTGGCCGGAGTAGTAGGCCTCCTCGTCGTTCCCGTCGTGCTTGAGAGCGAGGTTGTGGCCGACCTCGTGCGAGATGGTCTCGCCGATGCCCTTCGCCTCGTCGTAGAACTGCGGGAAGACCCAGACCGGCTGGGAGTCCCCACCGACCTGGTCGAATACGTCGACGTAGGCGATCCCGACGCACTGCCCGTCGCAGAGGTTCTGGACGGCGGCGTTGCTGGGGGTGATCAGGGCGCGGGCGCCGTAGACCTGGTCGCCGGCGCTGCTGCGCGTGATGCCGGCCACGCCCGGGTCGGCCGTGGTCACGTCCACGTCGAAGGGCGCGAAGTCCTCGGCGACCCACTGCCAGATCTCCTGGACCATGGTCCGCTCGGCGTTGTTGAAGGTGCTGGCGTTGCCGTCGAGGGTCCACGCGGGGTGGGTGCCGTTCGGCAGGCCTTCGTCGTTCCACCTCGTTCCGGACACCGTCATGCCGTCGAAGTCGAGGTAGATCGTTCGCTGCGACCCCGCCTTGCTGTGCAGGTCGAAGGTCTGGTCGAGGGGGAACTGCGGCGCCGCCGCCGGGGCCATCCCCGGGGTGCGGGCGGCCGCGAGCGCGCCGGCCGGGAGCGGCTCGCGGTAGAACAGCTGCCCGGAGCTGTCGAGCGCGGCGGTCGGGTCGTCGCGGAGGATCTGGACGTACTCGGCCGGGACCTTGTCGTCATCGACCGCGGCCTGGCTCGGGGCCCCGGTCGCACCGACCGCGGCCAGGGTGGTCGCGAGCACCGCGGTGCTCGCTACGGTCCGCAGGCGTCCCTGATTCGTCAGCACGTTTCGACGCTAGACCCAGACGCGGCCTGCGTCCCCGGAATCAACCAGTCTGGGAGGCACCGACTACCCTCGATCCGGTGATCCGCTTCGAGAAGGTCGTCAAGGCCTACCCCGGCCAGGCGCGCCCGGCACTCGACCAGGTGTCGGTCGACGTGGACAAGGGCGAGTTCGTCTTCCTGGTCGGTACGTCGGGGTCCGGCAAGTCGACGTTCCTCCGGCTGGTGCTCCGCGAGTACCGCTCCACCTCGGGCCGGATCTACGTCGCCGGCAAGGAGATCAACCGGCTCGCCAGCTGGAAGGTCCCGCGGATGCGCCGCCAGATCGGCACCGTGTTCCAGGACTTCCGGCTGCTGCCCAACAAGACCGTGAGCGAGAACGTCGCGTTCGCGCTCCAGGTCATCGGCCGCTCGCGCTCGGAGATCAACAAGCTGGTCCCCGAGACGCTCGAGCTGGTCGGCCTCGACGGCAAGGGCGAGCGGATGCCCGACGAGCTCTCCGGCGGCGAGCAGCAGCGGGTCGCCATCGCCCGGGCGTTCGTGAACCGGCCGATGATCCTGATCGCCGACGAGCCCACCGGAAACCTCGACCCCACGACCTCGGTCGGCATCATGAAGCTCCTCGACCGGATCAACCGCACCGGCACCACCGTGCTGATGGCCACCCACGACGCCGGCATCGTCGACCAGATGCGCAAGCGCGTCATCGAGCTCGACGACGGCCGGGTCGTCCGCGACCAGGTCCAGGGCAGCTACGGCTTCCAGCACTGAGCAGCGCCCGTCGTACGACGTCTCCGACCGAAGAGAGTTCTCCGCCTCCATGCAGCTTCGTTACGTGTTCTCCGAGCTCGGCCAGGGCTTGCGCCGCAACCTGTCCATGCACGTCGCCGTGGTCCTCACCCTGTTCGTCTCGCTGACCCTGGTCGGCCTCGGCGTGCTGCTGAACCAGCAGGCCGAGAAGGCGGCCCAGCAGTGGGGCTCGGAGCTCCAGATCACGGCGTTCCTGTGCAAGGACCGCGACGACAACCCGGCCTGCGCCAGCGAGGTCACCGACGGCGCAGAAGGAGCGGATCGCGGCCGTCGTCGAGGAGAACCCGGAGGTCGACAGCTACCGGTTCGAGTCCAAGGAGGAGGCCTTCGAGAAGATCAAGGAGCTCCTCGGCGAGGAGAAGTTCGAGGGCCCGAACCCGGCCGCGACCGCCGAGGACATGCCGGAGTCGATCTGGATCACGCTGGTCGACCCGGACGAGTACGAAGGCATCGAGAGCGCGATCATCGGGCTGGACGGCGTCTCCAGCGTCCGTGACCAGCGCCAGATCGTCGGGCCGGTGCTCCAGGGCCTCGAGGTGATGCGGATCGGCGCGCTCGGGATCGCGGCGTTCCTGGTCGTCGCCGCGCTGCTCCTGGTCGCCAACACGATCCGGCTGGCGGCGTTCGCACGTCGTCGCGAGATCGGCATCATGCGGCTGGTCGGCGCCTCCACGCTCTACATCGCGCTGCCCTTCCTGATGGAGGCGCTGGTGACCGCGGCGATCGCGGTGGCGGTCGCGATCGGCGCCCTCGGGGCGTTCATGTGGTTCGGCGTGCACAAGCAGCTGGAGGACCTGGTCGGCTTCATCCCGTGGATCGGGGTGGACGAGTTCACCGTACGCCGCGATCGTGGTCGCGATCCTCGGCCCGGTGCTCACCCTGCTTCCGACACTCGTGTTGACGCGCAAATACCTCAAAGTCTGAGTCCGCGCGTTACGGTCGTCGCGTTCACTTCCCCGAACACGAAGGCAACCCGGTGCGTCACTTCCCCCGTACCGCACGCCAGCGCCTTGCGGCAGCCACTGCGGCCTGCACGCTCGCGCTCGGCGCGCTGGCTGTCCCTCTCGCGAGCGCCGACCCCAAGGACCTGAAGCACAAGCAGGACCGGGCCGAGCAGCAGGTCGAGCACGCCGAGCACGCCCTGGAGGAGTCCAGCGACCGGTTGCAGCAGGCCCAGGGCGCCCTCCAGCAGGCGGTCGAGGACCTGTCCGGCGCGCGTGGCGTGTACTGGGACGCCCGGCGCGAAGCTGAGCGCCGCGAAGATCCGCGACCGGGAGATGCAGGACCGGCTCGAGGTCGCCGAGCAGCGGCTCGCCGACGCCCAGGCAGACCTCGCCGGCGGCCAGGCCGCGCTCGCCGAGCAGCGGCTCGCGCTCACCGACACCGTCACCGACATCTACGAGCAGGGCGACCCGCAGCTGCTGGCGTTCGCCACCCTGCTGGAGTCCCAGATCGACCGCCGACCTGACCCGGCAGGCCGAGCTCACCGACGCCATCGTCGGTCGCGAGGCCCGGGCGTACGACGACCTGCACGCCGCCGAGGTGCTGCTCCAGGTCCGCGAGAACGAGGTCGAGTCGGCGCGCGACGACGTCGAGGTCCAGCGCCAGGCCGCGGCCGAGCACCTCGTCACCATGGCGAAGCTCACCACCGAGGCCCGGGCCGCGAAGGAGTCGGTGCACTCCCTGGTCGTGAAGCGCCGCGACGCCCGCGTGGCCGCGATCGCCGCCCGCCAGCAGGACCGGCGCGAGCTGCGCGAGGCCAAGCAGCGCGAGAACCACATCAAGCAGCTGATCCTGGCCGCCGCCCGGCGCGCCACGGGCGGCTACAGCGGACCGACGACGGGCTCCTCGTCCCGCCGGTGAACGGCTACGGTCACCTCGCCGTTCGGCTACCGCGAGCACCCGATCTACCACTACTGGGGCCTGCACGACGGCACCGACTTCGGCGTCAGCTGCGGCGAGCCGATGCGCGCCGTCGCCGGCGGCACCGTGATCGCGCGGTACTTCTCCGTCGGTCTACGGCAACCGGCTCTACCTCAGCCTCGGCCAGATCAACGGCAAGAACGTCACGGCCGTCTACAACCACGCCACCGGCTACCGGTTCAACGTCGGCGACCACGTCGCCCAGGGCGACACCGTCGGCTGGGTCGGCTCGACCGGCTGGTCCACCGGCTGCCACCTGCACTTCACCATCTTGGTGAACGGCGACGCCGTCGACCCGATGAACTGGCTCTGACCCAGCTACGGTGGTTGAGGTGCGAGCGAAGCGAGCCTCGAAACCACCAGGCGTCGAGTAGTAACCACGTTGCTCCCACCTGAGAGAATGGGCGGATGGCCAAGGAGCAGGGGCAGAAGCTGATCGCGCAGAACAAGAAGGCGCGGCACGACTACCACATCGAGGACACCTACGAGGCGGGCCTGGTCCTCATGGGCACCGAGGTGAAGTCGCTGCGGCAGGGTCGGGCGTCCCTGGTCGACGGGTTCGTGGACATCGACGGCCACGAGGCCTGGCTGCACGGCGTGCACATCCCCGAGTACACCCAGGGCACCTGGACCAACCACTCCGCCCGCCGCAAGCGCAAGCTGCTGCTCAACCGCGACGAGATCGACAAGATCGAGCGCCGCGTGAACGAGAAGGGCCTCACGGTCATCCCGCTGTCGCTGTACTTCAAGGACGGCCGGGCCAAGGTCGAGATCGCGCTCGCCAAGGGCAAGAAGTCGTGGGACAAGCGCGCCGCCCTCGCCGAGCGGCAGGCCGACCGCGAGACCCAGCAGGCCGTCGGTCGCCGGGCCAAGGGCATGAGTGACTGACCCGGACGTCCCGCGCGGTCCGTGAGTTCTGGCAGTCGCTCGGGCTGCCCGGGCTGTTCGACGTCCACGTGCACTTCCTGCCGCCGAACATCCAGAAGGCCGTGTACGCCGTCTTCGACAGCGCAGGCCCGAAGATCGGCCGCGAGTGGCCGATCCGCTACCGCCAGGACCACGCCGAGCGGGTGCAGATCCTGCGGGCGATGGGCGTACGCCGGTTCTCGACGCTGCCCTACGCCCACAAGCCCGGGCGTCGCGACCTACCTGAACGACTGGGCGGCGGGCTTCAAGCGCGACGTCCCCGAGTCGCTGTGGTCGGCCACGTTCTACCCCGAGGAGCGAGGCGGCGTCGTACGTCGGGGCCGCGATCGACGCCGGCGTCGAGGTGTTCAAGCTGCACCTGCAGGTGGGGGAGTTCCACCTCGACGACCCGCTGCTCGACACGGTCTGGGGCCAGCTCGAGGACGCCGGCACCCCGGTCGTCGTGCACGTCGGCTCCGGGCCCGGTCGGCAACGAGTTCACCGGGCCGGAGTCCACGCGCCGGCTGCTGGCCCGCTTCCCGCGGCTCACCCTGGTGGTCGCGCACATGGGTGCGCCGGAGTGCGAGGCGTTCCTCGAGCTCGCCGAGACCCACGAGCGGGTCCACCTCGACACCACGATGGTGTTCACCGACTTCTTCGGCGACTACCCGCACGAGCTGCTGCCCCGGCTGCGCGACCTCGGGCACAAGGTGCTGCTCGGCAGCGACTTCCCGACCATCCCGTACCCCTACGCCCACCAGCTCGAGGGCCTGGCCCGCCTCGACCTCGGCGACGACTGGCTGCGCGACGTCTGCTGGCACAACGGCGTCCGGCTCTTCGGCCCGGTCGGCTGACGGCCTCACCCCGACTGGGGAGGACACCGGGTCGTGCGACGTGCTTCGCTGGGCAGATGTGCAGATGGATGGCGTACTCGGGTGACCCGATCCTCGCGTCGGACCTGCTCTTCCGCCCGGTCCACTCGCTCATCGACCAGAGCCTGCACTCACAGCTGGGCGCGACGACCACCAACGGCGACGGCTTCGGGATCGGCTGGTACGGCGCGGGCCCGCGCCCAGCCGTCTTCAAGAGCATCGAGCCGGCCTGGAACGACGAGAACCTGCGTGAGGTCGCCTCCCAGATCTACACCCACCTGCTCTTCGCCCACATCAGGGCGTCGACCGGCACGCCGGTGCAGCGCAGCAACTGTCACCCGTTCCGGCACGAGGACTGGCTCTTCATGCACAACGGGTCGCTGAAGGGTTTCCACGACTACAAGCGCGACCTGCTGCTGGCGGTCGACCCGTCGCTGTTCACCGACATCGAGGGGTCGACCGACTCCGAGACGCTGTTCTTCCTGGCGCTCACGTTCGGGCTGACCGAGGACCCGGTGGCGGGACTCTCCGAGGCGGTCGGCCTGGTGGAGCGGACGGCCGCGCGTCACGGCGTACCGGACCCGGTGCAGATGACCGTCGCGACCACCGACGGAGCCACGACCTGGGCGTTCCGCTACTCCAGCGAAGGAAAGTCGCGGTCGCTCTTCTACTCCACCGACGTCGAGACGCTCGTCGCGCTCCACCCCGAGGTGGAGGTGCTGCACCGGCTGGGGGCCGAGACCCGCTTCATCGTCTCCGAGCCGTTGCGCGACCTGCCCGGCGCGTGGAACGAGGTCCCTGAGTCCTCGTGCGTCGTGGTGCGGCCGGGGGAGGACGAGTTCCTGCCGTTCGCCCCGGCGACATGATCTTCGTCGTCCAGCGGCACCAGGCGACCAACCTGCACTACGACCTGCGGCTCGAGGTCGACGGCGTCCTGGCGTCCTGGGCGGTCCCGAAGGAGCCGTCGAGCGACCCGCGGGACAAGCGCCTCGCCGTCCAGGTCGACGACCATGCCCTCGAGCACGCCACCTACGAGTCCGACACGAAGACCATCTGGGACCACGGCAGCTACGACAACCTGACGGAGCGGGACGGCGAACCTGTCGACGTACGCACGGCCATCGAGGCCGGCCACCTCAAGGTCGAGCTGCACGGCGACCGGCTCACCGGAACGTACGCACTGACCCGGACCACCATGGGCGGCGATCCGAGGAACTGGATCCTGGTCAAGGTCGCCCAGACGACCTGATCTCGGCAATCGAGTTCGGATCTCGCGGCCCGGACCCGTAGACTGGGGCCACAACTCAAGAGGGGCTGATCGGTTTCGACTTGGGACGTTAGTTCCAGATGAAGCGGGTCGAGAAGCCAGCGTCATCTCGTAAACGATCGCTGGAAACCTATAACTGCCAACACTAATCGCAGTTCCTTCGCTCTCGCTGCCTGAGCAGTGATCGAAGCGTCAGTCCGGGCATCCGTCTCCGTCCCGGGTACTGGCGTCATCTAGGAGACTTGCTGCTCACTCCGCGTCACGGAGGGTGAGCGGGACTATTCCGTGACTGAGCCTGTCGGGGACGTGTCCGTGCGAGCCCCGGGGCCGAGAAAAGCGATCTCACGGACTGCACCCGGAGAAGACCTGGATCGACGCTCGAGGACCGGGGTTCGATTCCCCGCAGCTCCACCCGGGAGTGTTCGCGAAAATGCGGCACTCCGGTTCGCGAAAAAGTTCGCGGACGCGCCAGATTCGCTGATCACCTCTTGAGGTCAAGCCGCGTCGACATGAAGTCGGCGCGGCTTGGCTCTTGTCCGAGGACGCCGTACTGACACTCCTGCGGTTCCTGCGACTCCTACGCGGCGCCCCCGAGCCCGCCGACGTGGCTAGAGCGACGCGTGCGCGACGATGTGTCATGAGCGGCTATGACGCAACCTGGAAGCGCCGACTCGCGGCTGAGCGCGCCTTTGTGGAGGGCGGGGCGGTTCATTGTGTCCACAATGCCGTGGTGCTTTGGACTCGTCACCGCGTCCCGTCCGAACTAGGACACAGGGTCCCCTCTTGTCAGATCCGGCGCGCTGAGTGCAGCCTGCTTGGGAGACGCGCCGGGAGGAGGTGACCAGATGCGCAGGCCCTCCGCGCTCGTGCCGGTAGCCGTGCTGCTCGCGAGTGCGCTGGTCGGTGCCTGCTCGGGCGAGGAGTCCTCAGACGCCGACGGCCCGGCCTCGCTGGAGACTGCGCTGGCGGACGCCGTCGCCACGCAGCTCGAGATCGACGACAGCCTGAACAACCTCCGCGCGCTGGTGGTCGTGCACGACGGTGAGACGGTGTTCGAGAAGTACTGGGGCACCACACCGACGACGTACTGGGACACCGAGTCGGTGACCAAGAGCGTGATGTCGGCGCTGGTCGGGATCGCGTTGGCCGACGGCGACCTCGGGAGCGTGGACCAGACTCTGGCCGAGCTGCTGCCCGAGTATGCCGAGGCCATGCGGCCCGCGGTCGCCGGCACCACGCTGGAGCAGGTGCTGACCATGACCGGCGGCTTCCCCGGCGACCCCGCGGATCCGGAGGCTCAGTTCATCTTCGCCGACGACCCCACGGCCGCGGTCTTGGCCTCCGCAGACCGCCCGCCCGGTCAGGAGTTCCGTTACTCCAACGGCGGCTCACACCTGACCGCTGCGATCCTCGAGCAGGCGACCGGGATGTCCGTGCTGCAGTACGCACGCTCCCGGCTCTTCGAGCCGCTCGGTATCGACAGCGAGCCGGCGTTCGAGCCGCTCATGCGCCGGTCCGAGATCGACGAGTACGAGGCGGCGGCATTCGCGTGGCCGGTCGACCCGCAGGGCCGCCACGCCGGCTTCGGGCTGCTCAAGCTGCTCCCCCGGGACCTGGCCCGGATCGGGCAGCTCTACCTCGATGAGGGCAGGTGGGAGGACGAACAGTTGCTGCCGGCCGACTGGGTCGCGGCCTCGACCACTACGCAGGTCGAGGTGAACGACCAGGCCGGTGGCTACGGCTACCTGTGGTGGATCAAGGACGACGGGGACGCCCCGGCGTACCTCGCGTGGGGCTTCGGCGGCCAGGCGATCCGGGTGATCCCGGACCTGGGACTGGTCGTGGCACTGGCCAGCGAGGTCGACATCGCGGATCCGTCCGATCAGGGCTCCAGTCGGGACGCGGTCAGCCTGCTCACCGACCAGGTGATCGCACCGCTCTTGGAATGACCGGGTGAGTCGTAAAAGGGACACACCCAGTTAGTGGGCGAAGCCGGGCGCTGCACCGTGTGCACGATCGACGAGCACCGTGTGCACGCCTGAGGTGAGGGGTCTCCGAGAGCCCTTCTGACCTGCACGTTCTTTATTCGCGAAGATCCCAATCGCCCGACCTAGGGGTCCTCGCGAATAAAACGCGAAGACCTCGCGAAAAACTCGCAGAAACGCGAGGACTCCGCTGATCGCCTCTTGAAGTCACAACAGTTGAGCCACGCCGACCCTGAAGGGTCGGCGTGGCTCAACTGTCTAGGTCTACGGGCGCTGACCTGGTTCCACAGGTTTGTGGACTCGATGCCCGCAGCCGTTCGCGCCGAAGTGGACGTCCTGAAGGCTGTCGTCCGGCCGGTCGTGACCAGGCGGACACCGGACAACCTGCTGATCGGTAGCTGGAACCTGCGTGCCTTTGGCGGCCTCTCGGACACCTGGGAGGCCCGCGACTCTGACACGCCCAAGCGTGACTGGCGCGCGGTGGCCCTGATCGCCAGCATCGTCCGGGCCTTCGACGTCATCGCCGTCCAGGAACTCAAACGCAACCCGAAGGCCCTCTTGGGCGGACGCCCTCACGAGTTGCGTGGGAACTCTGCTCGCGCGTCACTCGGCTGACGCGCCGTTCGGGCGGCGGCCCCAGGCGCTGATCAGCACGCTGGAGCCGACGATGGTGTCGGGGTCGGCCATCACCTCGAGGAAGCGATCGATGTCTCCGGGTGAGATGCCCTGGCCGATGAGGCCGTCGCGCACCTGGCGGGCGTTGGCCGCCTGCACGGTGGCCCAGCCGGTGCCGCCGTGGTCGATGGGCACGTACCCGCTGGCGCCGGTGCCCTCCAGGCCGTGCCCCCGCAGGGTGCGCAGGGCGTTGGCGGCGAAATCGCTGATCCCGCCCCGGGTGCCCAGGAGCCGGTTGAAGGCCTGCGCCACGCGCACGATCAGCTCGTGGTTCGGCCCGGCCCGGTCGACGGTGCGCACCTCGCCGGTGTCGAAGTCCTCGACCAGGATCACGCCACCGGGCGCCAGCGCATCCACCAGGCGGGCGAGCACGTCGAGTCGCTCGGGGATGTGCTGAAGCACCAGCCGCTCGTGGATCACGTCCCACGGGCCGGGCGGGATGGGCTCCGCCACGAGGTCCAGGGCGCGCACTTCGAGCTGCGCGCGGCCGTCGCGCCGGCACCAGCGGGGGTCGAGGTCCACGGCCAGGACCCGCCCGGCGGAACCCACCTGATCCGCCATCCATCGGGCAATCGAGCCGCTGCCCGCACCCACCTCCAGGCAGCGTGCCCCCGGCGCCAGCCCCAGTCGCGTCAGGTGGCCGCGAGTGACGGGATCGAACACGGCCTCCAGCCCGGCGAAGCGATCGGCCGTCTCGAGCTCGGCGTTCGTCAGGAGGTACGGCGCCTCGTCATCACCCACCCAATCGGTTCTACCACGCCGCCGCCGACTGCGGTCCGCAACATTCTGGGCGCAAGTTGGCTTGGGAAGGTCATGACCGACTGCCGCGAGGAGGCGGTTCGCGGAAGCAAGTCGCAAGGCGCAGATCATCCGATAACCCAAGCCACGGTCGGAGAGCCAACCCGCCGACACGCAGCCGCCGCTGGTTCCAACGTAAGACCCTCGCGGCGCCAAGGGTCACGCTCGCGCGGTTCTCTACGGCGTGCGTCAGCAGTAGGTACTCGAAACGCGGTCTAGCCGCGGACCATGCCGCAGCTCGCGCTGGGGGAGTGGTGGCGGAATGCAGCCGAGCTGATCGATGACCTGGAGCCGATCTACCAGCGCAAGAAGGCCGCGAACAGGCCGATGTCGCCAAGGAACAATCGCCGGTCTCGCGCCGGCGCGGCCGGTGTCGGCATTCCCTAGGCGCCTGAGGTCAGCCTTCGGCCGCTGATAGTCCGGGCCTCGATCCGCAACACCAGCCAGCGTGAACCGGCGACCCACACCTCAGGACGAGCAGTCTCTCCGTAGGCCTCAGGGTCCAGCCGGCGGCGGCCACGGACCAGGACGCTCCAGCCGGAGCGGGTGACTGGATCGAGGTCGTCCACCTCGAACGCCACTTCTTGTACGGTCCCCTCCCGGCCGAGCTCGGTGTACGGCGCCGTGCGGAGGATGACCGCTTTGTCAGCGACGACATAGTTCACAGGCACGATCGTCAGCCCGTCGTTCCCCTGCCAGCCGACCCGCCCCACGGTCTTCGTGCGCATCAGTTCCCAGCACTCGTGCTCGTGCAGTTCGGTCAGCGTCCCGTTGTCTCGTCGCGCGCCCACTGCCGCACCTCCTCTTTGGTCCAGCATCCTCTCCAGCAGGTATCAGGCCAAGGGCGGAGGTTGTCGCCCGCCGGGGTACCCACCCGAATCAACCTCTTGAACGTGAGCCGCTCCGACATCCGTCGGAGCGGCTCACGTGCGTCCAGCGGGTGATCAGTGCCGAGCTCTCTCGAAGTTGTCGTCCAGCACCGTCCGCGACCTGCCGGGCAGATCCGGGTACCGGACTGTCCGACTCGCGGTCAGTCCAGGTAGAAGGTCAGCAATTCCTCGGTGTCGGACAGCTCCTTGACGACCAGAGTGCCGCCCGCGCCCTCGAAGGCGCCCGTACCGCCGGTGATCGGGAACTCGGCCTCCTCGGGCTCCCCGGCGAGCAGGCCCTGAGCACGATCAGTGCGATCTGGCCCTTGTAGAACGACGCGGTGCCGACGCACTGCGACTCCTCGCGCACGACCGAGGTGACGGTGCACACCACGCCGGTGTGGCCGACGAGCTTGCCGTACTTGGTGAGGTCGGAGGTGAAGACGAACTCGTCGCCGAGGCTGAAGTCGGGTTCGCCGACATCGACGAACGCCTCCTCGGTGTTGGTGGAGAGGACCCGCACCGTGTCCCCGTGGCCGTGATGTCCGCCGCCGCCGTTGCCCGTCGCGGGGCCCATCGAGCCGGCCGCCAGGGCCACAACGCCCAGGACGGCTCCCATTGCTACCAGTCGCTTGATCATTGATCCGACTCCCGTGTGGTCGCGCGCCCGCCCGATGCGGACACTGACCCTCCCGCCTTATCCCTCACGAGCGGGCGAGCGCATCCCCAAAATTCGCAACCTCGATGAGCGGCCTTGCTACCTTGCTCGCGTGAAGGCGGTCGTCTACGACCGCTACGGCGGCCCCGAGGTGCTGCGGGTCGAGGACGTGCCGGTCCCGGAGCCCGGCACGGATCAGGTGCGGGTCAAGGTCGCCGCGACGTCGGTCAACCTCAGCGACTGGGAGTGCCTGCGAGGGTCGCCGGTCGTACGCGCGGATCGGCGGCCTGCGGCGCCCGGCCCGCCGGACGCTCGGCTCGGACATCGCCGGGCGTGGTCGACGCGGTCGGCGCCGGCGTCACCCGGTTCCGGCCCGGCGACGAGGTGTACGGCGACAACTCTGGCTCAAGGGCGGCTTCGCGGAGTACGCGGTCGCGCCGGAGTCGGCGCTCGCGCTCAAGCCGCCGGAGCTCACTTCGCCGAGGCGTCGACGATCCCGCAGGCGGGCGCGATCGCGCTGGCAGGGCACCGCAGCGCGCGCGGGCCGGGCAAGCGGGTGCTGATCAACGGCGCCGGCGGCGGGTCCGGCTCGTTCGCGATCCAGCTCGCCAAGCGGCGTCGGCGCCCACGTGACCGGCGTCGACAACGCCGGCAAGCTCGACTTCATGCGGTCGGTCGGCGCGGACGACGTGCTCGACTACCGCCAGCGACGACTTCACCCGGACCACCGAGCGGTACGACGTGGTCCTGGACCTGGTCGCCCACCGCTCGGTGTTCGCGTACCGGCGCTCGCTCGCCCGCGGCGGCTGGTACCGCTGCGTCGGCGGGTCGGTGCCCACGCTGCTGCGCCTGCTGACCGCTGGCTGCGTGGTCGGCCGGCTCACCGGTCGCTCGATCGGGGTGCTCGCCGTGAAGGAGGAGCCGGCGAACTTCGAGCCGCTGGCCGCCCTCTGCGTCTCCGGCGACGTCACGATCCACATCCACCGCACCTACTCGCTCGACGAGGTGCCGGCCGCGCTCGCCGAGGTCGGCGCGGGACGCTCCCTCGGCAAGGTCGTCGTCGAC
>CAVQTV010000008.1:0-993471 GCA_963716655.1 uncultured Actinomycetota bacterium
GGAATCACCGGTCAGCCGGTGATTCCCGCACTTGTCAGCCGTTGCAATGCCCGACAAGTGCAGGGAGAGGCCGACAAGTCGGTTCTCCACAGATTGCGATCGCGCCGAGATCGGGCCGCGCTGGGCGGGAAGACGTATCTGCATGATGTTCCCGCACCGCGGCCGGCCGACGACCCACGCAACGCACCGGTCTACCTGCGCAAGACTCTGCTCGCGAACGGTCACGCGACCGGTCGATCGCGCGCTCGTCGCTGACGGCGTCCTCGTCAAGCTGCGCCGCGGCGCGTACTCCGACCGGCAGAACCACGACGGGCTGGACGCCGGCGGCCGCCACGGGCTGAGGGCGCGGGCCGTCTACCAGCAGGCGCGGACGGACGTCGTCCTGTCCCACGTGTCCGGGCTTCCCGGAGTACGACGCACCGACCTGGGGCCTCGACCTCTCCGATGTCCACCTCACGCGGGCCGGACGAGAAGGCGGGACGGCACGAGGCCGGCGTACACCAGCACTGCGGCCCGCTCCTCGCCGGCGACGTCGTCGAACGGCACGGGATGAAGGTCATGACGCCCGACCCGCCTCGCGCTCGAGGTCACCACCGTCGCCTCGGCCGAGGCCGGACTCGTCGTCGTCAACCACTTCCTGCACTGCGGCATGACGACCAAGGACGAGCTGCTCGACCGGTACGCCGTCATGGAGCGCTGGCCGCAACACGCTGCGCACCGGCCTCGTGCTGCATCGGGCGGATGCTCGCGTCGAGACGGTCGGCGAGAGCCGGACCCTCCACCTCATCCTCGCCGCCGGCCTGCCCGCACCGGTCCCGCAGTACGAGATCCGCGACCAGTCCGGCCGCGTCATCCATCGGGTCGACTTCGCCTGGCCGGAGCTCGGCGTGTTCCTCGAGTTCGACGGCAAGGTGAAGTACGAGAAGTACCTGAAGCCGGGCCAGCGGGCGTCCGACGTCGTGATCGCGGAGAAGAAGCGCGAGCGGCTGATCTGCGACCTGACCGGTTGGCGGTGCATCCGGATCGACTGGTCCGACCTGGGCAAGCCGGCGCTGACCGCGGCCGCTCATCCGCGCCGAGCTCTTCCCGGCCTGACCGCCGCCGAGCCGCACTTCTCAGCCAGGACTGTCACTTCTCAGGCGTTGCAACGGCCGAGAAGTGACAGTTTCACCGGTGCACCGGTGAAACCGCGACCACCGGCCTCCAGCGCTCAGTCGCCGCGGATCGGCGGCGGCGACCGCCTTCGGGACGTCGGGGTGGAAGACGGACGGGATGATGAAGTTCGGGTTGAGCTCGTCGTCCTTGACCACGTGCGCGATCGCCTCGGCCGCGCGCAGCAGCATGTCGATGGTCACCTGCGACGCGCGGGCGTCGAGCAGGCCGCGGAAGACGCCGGGGAAGGCCAGCACGTTGTTGATCTGGTTGGGGTAGTCCGAGCGGCCGCTCGCCACGACCGCGGCGTACTTGTCCGCCTCGGCCGGGTCGACCTCGGGGTCGGGGTTGGCCAGCGCGAAGACGACCGCGTCCGGCGGCCATCTCCTGGATCCACTCCGGCTTCGAGCACGCCGGGCGCGCTGACGCCGATGAAGACGTCGGCGCCGGCGAGCACGGTGTGCAGGTCGCCGGTGACCCGGCGCGGGTTGGTGACCGCGGCCAGCTCGCCGGTGCACCGGGCGAGAGCGAGTCGTCGTCGGCCGAGAGCGCGCCGGCGCGGTCGACGACGACGACGTCGGTGACGCCCGCGGCGATCAGCAGCGTCACGATCGCGGTGCCGGCGGCGCCGCCGCCGGACACGACGACGCGGACGTCGGCCAGCTCCTTCTTCACCACGCGCAGCGCGTTGGTCAGCGCGGCGAGCACGACGATCGCGGTGCCGTGCTGGTCGTCGTGGAAGACCGGGATGTCGAGGCTCTCGCGCAGCCGGCGCTCGATCTCGAAGCAGCGCGGCGCGGCGATGTCCTCGAGGTTGATGCCGCCGAAGCCCGGGCGCGATCAGCTCGACCGCGCGCACGATCTCGTCGGTGTCCTGGGTGTCCAGGCAGATCGGCCAGGCGTCGATGTCGGCGAACCGCTTGAACAGCGCCGCCTTGCCCTCCATCACCGGCATCGCCGCGCCCGGCCCGATGTTGCCGAGACCGAGCACCGCGGAGCCGTCGGTGACGACCGCGACGGTGTTGCCCTTGGTCGTCAGCCGCCACACGTCCTCGGGGTGCTCGGCGATCGCCATGCTGACCCGGCCGACGCCCGGGCGTGTAGGCCATCGACAGGTCGTCGCGGTTGCGGAGCGGGACCTTCGAGGCGACCTCGATCTTGCCGCCGAGGTGCAGCAGGAAGGTCCGGTCGCTGGTCTTGTAGACCTTCACGCCCTCGACCGCGTCGACCGCCGCCTCGACCAGCTTGGCGTGGTCGGCGTCGCTGGCCGAGCAGGTCACGTCGACCACCAGGCGCTCGTGGCTGGACTCCGCGACGTCGATCGCGGTGACGATGCCGCCGGCCTGCGCGATCGCGGTCGCGACCGCTCCGACGATGCCGTGGTCGGGCGCGGTGTGCAGGCGCATGGTGATCGAGTACGACGAGGTGGTGGCGGCCATGCCTCGACCCTCTCCCCGCCCGCTCGGTTACCGGCAAGTCGGCGCCGCGATCCCTGCCATCGAGCTCCGGACGGCGTGTGACGACCGCCACATTTTTGCACTCCTTGGTTGATAGTGCAAGAATGCACTCCATGAGCGAAAGTGCAACCAGCCTGCGTGAGCAGAAGCGGTGGGACACCAGCCTCCGCATCACGCGCTGCGCGCAGCGGCTCACCGACGAGCACGGTCTCGACGGCTTCACGATGGAGGAGCTCGCCGACGCCGCCGAGGTCTCGCGGCGCACCCTGTTCAACTACTTCCCGAGCAAGGTCGACGCCGTCCTCGGCGAGCACCCCGAGATCTCCGGACGGCGGCGCTGGCGACGTTCCGTCGCCGGCGGCCCGCACGGCAACCTGGTCGACGACCTCGCCGAGCTCGCCCGGATCGCGCTCGCCGCCAAGCAGCCCGACCGCGAGACGGTCGAGCTCGGCCGCCGGGTCCTGCACCGCCAACCCGCGGCTGCTCGCCGCCGCCCACGAGCGGTTCGAGGTCGATCGCCGAGGAGTTCGCCGCGCTGCGTCGCTCGAGCGCGAGGGCGCCGCCTTCGACGCCGGCGCGAGCCCGGCTGCTCCTCCGCCTGCTCGCTCGCCCTGTTCGACGCTGCCCTCGACGAGCTCGCTCGACGACGCCGACGACCGCGACCGCTCGCCGAGGTGTTCGACGACCAGCTCCGCGTCCGCCCGCGACCTCTTCGCCTGACCCAGACCCGCACCACCCGCCACCACAGACCCAGGAGACCCACCCATGGCCACCCTGCTCTACCGCCTCGGCAAGACCGCCTACCGGCGCTGGCCGTTCTTCATCGCCGGCTGGCTGGTCGCTGCTCATCGCAGTCGTCACCGTCGCCGCGACTTGTCCAAGCCGATGAGCGACGCGTTCCCGATCCCGGGCATCCCGTCGGAGAAGGCCGCCGACCTCCAGTCCGAGCTCTTCCCCGGCTCCGCCGACGCCTTCGACCAGGCCATCGGTCAACGTCGTCGTCGCGGCGCCCGAAGGGCCACACGCTCGACGAGCCGACGTACACGAAGGCCGTCGACGCCCTGGTCGCCGACCTCGGCGGCCTCCCGCAGATGGCCGCCGACGCCCCGCTCGCCAACCCGGTCGAGGCCGCGCCGCGACGCAGCGCAGCAGATCGCTCGACGCCGCCGAGCAGAGCGGCACGCCGCCGTCCGAGGCGAAGGCCAACGCCCAGGCGCTCTCGCCGCTGTCCGAGGACGGCCGGGTCGGCACCATCACTTCACACTTCGACGTCGACACCGTCGCCGACGTCAAGCCGGCCACCATCGACGCGCTCACCGACACCATGGACCAGGCCCGCGACGCCGGCCTGACCGTCGAGGCCAACGGCTCCGGCATCGCCGACCCAGGCGACGCCCGGCGGCACCTCCGAGCTGATCGGCATCGCGCGTCGCGCTGCTCGTCCTGCTCCTCACCTTCGGCTCGCTCGTCGCCGCCGGCCTGCCGATCCTCACCGCGATCTTCGGCGTCGGCGCTCGGCATCACCGGCATCACCGCGATGACGGCGTTCATGGACATCAGCTCCAGCACCCCGATCCTCGCCACGATGATCGGCCTCGCGGTCGGCATCGACTACGCGCTGTTCATCCTGGCCCGCTACCGCACGCGAGCTGCACCACACCGACGACCGCGAGGAGGCCGTCGGCATCGCCGTCGGTACGGCCGGCTCGGCCGTCGTCTTCGCCGGCCTCACCGTGCTGATCGCGCTGTCGGCGCTCTCCGTCGTCGGGATCCCGTTCCTCACCGCGATGGGCCTCGCGGCCGCCGCGACCGTGCTGATCGCCGTCCTGGTCGCGCTGACCCTGCTGCCGGCCATCCTCGGCCTGCTCAAGTCCAAGGCCTTCGGCGGCCGGGTCCGCACGCTACCACCCGAAGCGCGACGAGCGACGGCAAGATCCTCAACAACGGCGTCCGCTGGGCCCGCTTCGTCGGCCGCGCGCCGGTCGCCGTCGTGCTCGCTGGTCGTGGTCGGCCTCGGCGCCCTCGCGATCCCGCTGCAAGGACCTGCACCTGGCGTTCCCGACCGACAGCACCGCGTCGACGCGACACCACGCAGCGCAAGGCGTCCGACCTGATCGCCGACGCGTTCGGCCCGGGCCGCGACGGCCCGCTGCTGGTCGTCGTCGACGGTCGCGACATCGCCGACGGCCGACCGCGGCGCGGCGTTCGACGAGGTCGCCGAGCTGGGCCGCCGGCCAGGACGACGTCGCCAACGCCCAGGTCGTCGCGCACGAACGAGCGACGGGCACCGGCGCGCAGATCCTGGTCACCCCGACGTCCGGCCCGGACGACACCGCGCACCGAGGACCTGCTCACCGACCTGCGCGACGGCCAGGCCGGCATCGAGGACCGAGACCGGCACCGACGATCGGGGTCACCGGCCTGACCGCGATCACGACCGACGTGTCCGAGCGGCTCAGCGACGCGCTGCCGATCTACCTGGCCGTCGTGATCGGGCTGGCGTTCCTCCTGCTGATGATCGTGTTCCGCTCGATCCTGGTGCCGCTGACCGCGACCTTCGGCTTCCTGCTCTCGCGTGCTCGCCACCCTCGGTGCGACCGTCGCGGTCTTCCAGGAGGGCGCGTTCGGGCTGATGGAGGGCCAGCCGATCGTGAGCTTCATGCCGATCTTCCTGATCGGCGTGGTCTTCGGGCTCGCGATGGACTACCAGGTCTTCCTGGTGACCCGGATGCGCGAGGCGCACGTGCACGGCGCGAGCACGCGCGAGGCCGTCGTCGACGGGTTCCGCAACAGCGCCCGGGTCGTCGCCGCCGCGGCGGTGATCATGACCGTCGTGTTCGCCGCGTTCATGCTGCAGGACGACGCCGATCATCAAGTCGATGGGCTTCGCCCTCGCGGTCGCCGTCTTCTTCGACGCCTTCGTCGTGCGGATGATGCTGATCCCGGCGCTGATGTACCTGCTCGGCGAGAAGGCCTGGTGGCTGCCGACGTGGCTCGACCGGCTCCTGCCGAACGTCGACGTCGAGGGCGAGAAGCTCCAGCGCGCCGCACCTCATGGGCCGCCCGCTCGAGGAGGACCTGGCCGACCTCGACGACGAGGAGTCGCTCCGGGTCTGACGATCCGCGAGACCTGAGGCCGCCGGGCTCGACGAGCCCGGCGGCCTCTCTCGTCCTTCGAGCGTGCTCTTCAGGTCGTCCGCGATCTTCTCGGGCTTGGTGGTCGGCGCGTAGCGCGCGATGCACCGTGCCGTCCCGGCCGACGAGGAACTTGGTGAAGTTCCACTTCACCCGGTTGCCGAGCAGCCCGCCCTTCTCCGACCGCAGCCACCTGAAGAGCGGGTGGGCGTCGTCGCCGTTGACGTCGATCTTGGAGAACAGCGGGAAGGTCACGCCGAAGTTGCGCTCGCAGAACGCCCTGGATCTCCGCGTCGTCGCCGGGCTCCTGGTGGCCGAACTGGTCGCACGGGAAGCCGAGCACCGTGAAGCCGCGCCCGGCGAAGTCGTCCTGCAGCTTCTGCAGGCCCTGGTACTGCGGGGTGAACCCGCACTGGGAGGCGGTGTTGACGATCAGCACCACCTCGCCGTCGTAGTCGCCGAGGTCGACCTCGGCGCCGTCGATGCCGGTGGCCTTGAAGTCGGAGAGTTTCGTCATGGACCCAGCCTGCCGGCCGCCGCCGACCCGGGCCGGGCATCCGGCATGTGGGCTGGACCACGTTTCGGCCGGCGACGTTTCGCCGGCGCCCGGTCCGGACACCGTCGCCAGCATGTCGGTCGAGTCAGCGGTCATGGTCGGTCTGATGACGTTCGTCCTGCTGGCGCCGACGCTGATGGTCGCCGTGCTCGTCTCCGGGCTGTCGCGGCGCGGGGCGGCCGCATCCCGGAGATCGGCGGCGTCAGACGAGACGGGCCCGGACCTGGGCCGGCTGCTGGTAGCCGACGGCATTGTGGTGCCCGTCGAGGTAGACGAGCACCGAGCGGTCGGTGAGCTGGAGCACGACCTGGCCCGGCTCGAGCGGCCGTCACCTCGCCGCGGATCAGGTAGGTCTCGCCCTCGATCCGGTCCAGCGCGCTCCCCGGCGCGCACCGCTCCACGTCCTCCACGGCGATCGCCCGCAGCTGCGGGCGACGGCGGCCGCCGAGACGCCATACGCAGCGCGCAGGAGCAGGCAGGACGTCGGCGAGCAGGGTCATCACGAGCAGGGACGTGCTCGTCACCTGACCGTCGACCCGGTACGCCGACGGGTCGTCCGGCAGCACCCGGACGTCGATCTCGCCGTCCCGACCGCTCGTCGTACGTCGTCGCGTCGACGTCCGCCTGCCAGGTGCCCTGGTCGGGGTCGACGGACTCGGGGAACTGGAAGCTCAGCAGGTGCTGGCCCCCGACGTCCGGTGCTCGAGGACCGTCGCGTGCACGTCCACGCCGTTGCGCTCGACCCGCTGTCGGTCCACGTGCTGTGCAGCAGCGGCAGGTTGATGAGCACCGCCGCCAGCACGAGGACGAGCAGATACCTGGTCCGTCGCTTCACCGGGTGGCTCCCATCGGGCCAGTATCCCGGCTACTGGATGGTGGCGGTCAGCCGCATCAGGTTGTCGAGGTAGCGTGTCCTTGCGGCTGCGCCCGAGCCAGTCCTCGAGGGTGAGCTCGGTCGACAGCTCCCGGTAGTGGTCCTGCACCTCCGACGAGCCGGGCGACGACCTCCGCGCCGGTCATCATCATCACGACCTCGTAGTTGAGGGCGAACGACCGCATGTCCATGTTGCTGGACCCGACCACCGCGACGGTGTCGTCGACGGAGAAGTGCTTCGCGTGCAGCACGAACGGCTCCGGGTAGAGCCAGATCCGTACGCCGGCCGGAGCAGCGCCTCGTAGTAGGAGCGCTGGGCGTGGGCCACCATGAACTGGTCGGCGGTCGCGCCGACGAAGAGCTCGACCTCGACCCCGCGCTGGGCGGCCGTCGTGACGGCGTACAGCAGCGAGTCGTCGGGCACGAAGTAGGGGCTGGTCAGCGAGAGCCGCCGCTCGGCGGAGTAGAGCATCGCGTTGAAGAGCCGCAGGTTGTTCTCGGTGGCGAACCCCGGCCCGCTCGGCACGACCTGCACGCCGACGCCGGTGAGCGCGCCCGGTCGCTCGGACGGTGCGCGGCGGCACCTCGGCGGCGAGGTGCTGGAGGTTCTCCCCGGTCTCGGTGAACCAGTCGGTCGCGAACACGACGTTGAGCTCCTGGACGACCGGCCCCTCGACCCGGGCCATCAGCTCGACCCAGGCCCGGCCGAGCTTCTGGTTCTTCGGCTTGTCGTAGTGGGGCTCGATCAGGTTCTGCGACCCGCTGAACGCGACCCGGCCGTCGACGACCAGGATCTTGCGGTGGTTGCGCAGGTCGGGCCGGCGTACCTCACCCTTGAGCGGCTTGATCGGCAGCATCGGCGCCCACTGGATCTTGGTGCGCCTCGAGCTTGGCGAGCATGTCCTTGTAGACCGGGATGCCCCGGGAGCCGATGTGGTCGAAGAGGAACCGGACCGTCGACGCCACGCTCGGTGGCCCGCACCAGCTCCTCGAAGAACGGCGCGGTCATCTCGTCCCACGCCGAGATGTAGAACTGCACGTGCACGTAGTCGCTCGGCGGCGGCGACCTCGCGCGCTCATCGCCTCGATGCCGCCCTGGTAGTCCTCGATCAGCTCGACGGTGTTGCCGAAGCTCAGCGGCAGCACGCCGAGGTGGCGGTTCAGCCGGGCGAAGCGTCTGGACCAGCGGCGGGCAGCTCGACGCCGGCGCTCGTGGTCCTCGATGTCCTCGAGGTGCGCGGCCGCCAGGATCGCGGCGTTCACCTCGCGCCTGCTGGGCGCGGCGCTTCTTGCCGACCGACGTGCGCCCGAAGAGCAGGAAGAGCACGAAGCCGAGGAACGGGATCGCCAGGATCAGCAGCAGCCAGGCCATCGCGGTCGGCGGCTGGCGGCCGCCCGGCAGCACGACGAGCGCGAGCGCGCGATCGCGATGTTCGCGACGGTGAGGGCGGGGCCACCAGCGGGGCAGGTCGATGATCCAGCCGGGCATCGTCGGCCGCCCCTCATCGCGCCGGACCTCGTGCCTGCACGCTAGGGAGGCGCCGCGGGCGTAGCGTCACCCGAGACGGGTGAGCCGGGGCCACCCCGGATCGCCACGATGGGCGCGGGACCGCGCCACCTCAGGCGGAGTACGACGTGTCGATGACCGGGACGCGGGTCGGCCGCCCTGCCCCGCGGCGTGCTCGTCCTCCTCGGGCTGGCCGCGGCCGTGATCGTCATCGCCGGGATGCGCGGCATCGCCGACATCCTCGCGCCGCTGTTCCTCGCGCTGGTGCTGACCGTCGTCGCCCACCCGCTGCGCCGGTGGCTGGACCGGTGGATGCCGTCCTGGGCGGCGTCGGTGGTCTGCATCGTCGTCGTCTACCTGCTGGTCGTCGGGCTGGCCTGCCGTCGTGGTCTCGGTCGCGCGGTTCGCGACGCTGCTGCCGACGTACGCCGACGAGTTCAACCAGCGGATCGACGACTTCACGGCGTGGCTCAGCGACGTCGGCGTCGACCAGGCGCAGATCGACAAGATCACCTCGTCGTTCGACCTCGGCCAGCTCGGCGGCGTCGTCGGTCGACCTGCTCGGCGGAGCTGCTCGGCGTGGTCTCGAACCTCTTCTTCATCCTGGCGCTGGTGCTGTTCATGACCATGGACGGCGGCTCCTTCCCGCGCCAGCTCGACGCGGGCCCGGGCGGCGCGCCCGGCGATCGTCGACGCGCTCGACGACTTCGCCCACGGCACCCGCCGCTACCTCGCGCGTCTCCACGGTCTTCGGCCTGATCGTCGCCGTGCTCGACACGATCGCGCTCGCGCTGCTCGGGGTGCCGCTGCCGCTGCTCGTGGGGCCTGCTGGCCTTCATCACCAACTACATCCCGAACATCGGCTTCGTGATCGGGCTGATCCCGCCGGCGATCCTCGCCCTCCTCGAGGGCGGCCCGAGCCTGATGCTCGCGGTGATCGCCGTCTACTGCGTGCTGAACGTCGTGATCCAGTCGGTGATCCAGCCGAAGGTCGTCGGCGACGCCGTGGGTCTGTCGACGACGCTGACCTTCTTCTCGCTGGTGTTCTGGACGTGGGTGATCGGCCCGCTCGGCGCGCTGCTCGCGATCCCGCTCACCCTGCTCGCCAAGGCGCTGCTGATCGACGCCGATCCGAACCGAGGTGGCTGAGACCGCTGATCTCGAACAAGGACGAGGCCGCCACCGGCAGAGGCGCCGCGCCACCTGACGGCTCAGTCGGGGAAGGTGACGACCTCGACGACCGAGATGCCGAGCGAGTTCAGCAGGGTGAGCACGCCCTGGAGCTCCTGCTGGTCGGCCATCTCACCGGTCAGCGTGGTCGCCCGCTGCGTGCGGGCGACCAGGTGCGGGAACGCGCCCGACAGCTCGTCCGACAGCTCCGCGTCCACACGGATCAGCATCCTCGTCATCGCAGCGCCCGCCCGGTGTCCCCTGGATCCGGCCACCCTCTCGGCGGCCTGGATCCGACGCTAAGCCGGACCCGGGCCGCCCGCCTCACCGGAAACGGGCGAGGCGCCGCCCGCCGGACACCGGGACCGTGGAGCCGAACGACCACCATGCGCGCAGAGGAGACGCCGATGTCCACGCTCACGGTGTGGAGGTACGACACCGTCGACGGCGCCGCCGAGGCGGCCGCGCTCCTGCAGGACCTCGCCCGCGAGGACCTGCTGGTCGTCCACGACGCCGCCACCGTCGAGTGGGAGCCCGGGCAGGGGAAGCCCCGCACCCACCAGCTGCACCGGCACCGCCGCGTCCGGCGCCCTCGGCGGCGGGTTCTGGGGCCTGCTGTTCGGCCTGATCTTCTTCATGCCGCTCCTCGGCGCCGCGATCGGCGCCGCCACCGGCGCGCTCGCCGGCTCGCTCACCGACGTCGGCATCGACGACGGCTTCATCAACCGGGTCCGCGACCCGGTGACCCCGGGCACCTCGGCGCTCTTCGTGCTGACGTCGGACGCGCGCCGTCGACCAGGTCCACGACGCCTTCGCCGACGGCCCGAAGGGCGAGCTGATCTTCACCAACCTCACCGCCGAGCAGGAGGCCGCGCTGCGCGAGGTCTTCGCCGACTGAGCGGTCCGTTCCCGGCCGCAATGCGGACAGGGTTGATGCCGGGGCAGCCGCGCCCGAGACTCGACCCAGAAGCAGACGCCGCAACGGGCACCGGGACTCCCGGACGGCCGCGCCGGGAGGGGCGATGGGAGCCGCGAGGAGGAGCACGCCGGTGCACGCAGGCGTGCGCCGGCCGCTCGGCGCGGCCCGCGCCCCAGCCGCCGCGCGGTCTTCGTCCCGCGGCCCCGCCTCGACGCGTTCCTCGACCGGGTGCCGTCGACGCCGGTCAGCCTGGTGGTCGCCCCGGCCGGGCTCGGGCAAGACCGCGGCCGCCGCCGCCTGGAGCGAGCGGGCCAGCTCCGGCGGCGGCCACCGGTCACCTGGCTGCGGCCCGACCAGGCCGACGACCTCGCCGCGCACCTCGCCGCCGACCGCGCCCGGACCGCGGCCCAGCCGCCGTCGATCCTCGTCATCGACGACGCCCACCTGCTCGGCCCGGAGGCGGTCGCCCTGCTGACCGCGGTGCTGACCGAGGACCCGACGCGGTCCGCCTGCTGCTGCTGAGCCGGCGCGAGCTCGACTTCGTCCCGGTGTCGCTCGCGCTCGCCGGCCAGGTGCAGTCGCTCCCGGTCGACGACCTCCGCTTCACCGACGCCGAGGCCGCCGACCTGGTCGCGCGCCACCACCCCGACGCACGGCGGCCGACGACGTGACCGCCGTGCTCGACCAGAGCGACGGCTGGGCCGCCGCCCTGGTGCTCGGCTCGCACGCGCTGCGGGCCTCGGGCGACGGCGCCGACCCGCGCGCCACCCTCGCCGCGACCCGGCAGCCGGTGCTCGACTACCTCCTGCACGAGGTCTTCGAGTCGCTGCCCGCCGAGCTCACCCAGGTGCTGCTCACGACCTGCCAGGAGCCGCAGGTGACCGCCGAGGAGGCGGCGCTGCTCTCCGGGGTCCCGGACGCCGGCGACGCTGCTCGACCGGCGCCGCGGCGCCGGACTGCTCGTCACCGCCTACCGCGACGACGCCGGCGCGCCCGGTCCGCTGGCGCTACCACCCGCTGCTGCTCGACCTGCTCCGCCGCCGGACCGCGCCCACCGGGCCGGACTGGGTGCGGGTCGTCGAGGCGCACCACCGCGCGACCGAGGAGTACGTCGACCGGCGCGACGCCGAGCGGGCGGTCCGCCACGCCCGGCTCACCGGCGACCTCGACCTGCAGCTGCGGGTGCTGCGGGAGTTCTCCATCGACCTGATCAGGCGGCAGCGCACCGACGTGGTCGCCGACGCGCTGGCCACGATCCCGCTCGACATCCGGTCCCGGCACCAGGAGCTGCTGGTCCTCCAGGCCACGGTGCTGCGGGCGCAGGACCGGATCGACGCCGCCAAGGCCGCCACCGACCGGGCCCTGGCCGCCGACGCCCGCAGCCTCGGGCCGGGGATGCACCGCGACGTCGAGGCCCAGCTCGCGATGCTCGAGCTCTGGCAGGCGCGGTACGGCTGGCGCGAGGCCGAGCCGGCGCTGGCGCGGGCCCGCCGGGTCCTCGGCTGCCGGCACGACGGCGAGGTCAGCGCCCACGACCTCGCCGGCATCTCGCCGCTGCGCGCCACCTGGCTGACCCTCGAGCTGGCGTCGTTCGAGACCTGGCTCGGCGAGCTGGAGCTGGCCGCGATCCACGTCCAGGACGCGGCGATGTACGCCCACCAGGTCGACCTGCCGATGCTCGAGCGCGCGGTGCTCGCGCACCGGGCGATGCTCGAGATGCTCACCGAGGCCTACCAGAGCGCGCTCGCCTCGGCCGAGGCGTCGCTCGCCGTCCCGACCGCCGCGATCGACCCGCGACATCGCCGCCGCCCGCGCCCACCTGGTCCGGGGATGGAGCAGCCTCCAGGAGCTCCGGCTCGACCGGGCCGCGGAGTCGCTCCGGCAGTTCGACGCGACCCCGCGCGAGCTGCTCGACCCGCTGCTGCTCGTCTACGGACGGCTGCTGCGGGCCTGCGTGCTGACCGCCACCGGCGAGGTCGAGGCGGCCCGCCGGCTGCTCGACGGTCGCGGCGACGTGCCCGAGCTGCTGCCCCGGATCCTCGAGCGGGTGGACGGCCTGGTCCGGCTGCTGATCGCGGTCGCGATGGGCGACCTGGCCGGCCTCGAGGCCGTGGTCCGCGACTTCCGCGCCGCCGGGCTGACCGCGGAGGCGGCGCTCGGCGAGGCGGTCGTCGTCGGGCTCGGCGGCGACGAGCAGCGCGCCGTACGGATGCTCGACGTCGCTGCTCCGCGACTCCGGGGAGGTGGCCGTCACCGTCGGGCTCGGCGCCGCCGTCGCGCGGGTCGCGTTCCTGGACCGGCTCGGCACCGTCGCCAGCCTCGACGCGGCGCACGACCTGGTGCCGGACCTGCTCAGCCGGGCGGCACCGCAGCGGCTGCTGTGGATGCTCACGATCGGGGCGCTGATCAGCCCCGGCTTCGTCGACCTCATCGACGCGCACGCCGCCACGCCCGACTGCCACCCGTTCGCGGCGGAGGCCGCGGCCGCGCTGCGCGGCCACCCGCGCCCGTACCCCGACCTGACCCCGCACCGGTCCAACGGCACGCACCCGAGCCAGTCGACGTCGCCGGACGGGAACGACGAGACCCGCTCGCTGCTCACCCCCCGCGAGCAGGAGGTGCTCGACCAGCTCGCCCTCGGCGGCGGCAACGCCGACCTGGCCCGGTCGCTGTTCGTCAGCGAGAACACCGTGAAGACCCACCTGGCCTCGATCTACCGCAAGCTCGAGGTCGACCGCCGGGTCGACGCGCTCCGGGTCGCCCGGGCCCGCGGGCTGCTCTGAGCTGCCCCGCTCCGAGCCTGCGAGGAGCGGGACGTAGCAGCCAGGTCGAGTAGCCGCGCGAGCGAGCCTGCGAGCTCGCGACCGGCGTATCGAGACTGAGCTGACCGGTCGGAGGTCAGCCGCGCAGACCTGCGAGCTCGCGACGGCGTATCGAGACTGAGCGACCGGTCGGAGGTTTCGTCCGTTCCGGGTGAGCCGCGGCCCGGGGGCAGGGACCTACGGTCCATGCCATGAGCGAACCCGGCCAGGACTACGACCACTCGACCAAGGGATCCTGGGCGTACGGGATCGCGGCCTTCGCCGGCGTCCTGCTCGCGATGGTCGGGCTGTTCCAGTTCCTCCAGGGGCTCTCCGCGGTCCTCAAGGACACCGTGTTCGCCGCTCGCCGGACTACGTCTACTCGGTCGACCTCACCGGTTGGGGCTGGATCCACATGCTCATCGGCGTCGCCGCGGTGGGAGTCGGCATCTCGGTGCTGTACGGCCAGACCTGGGCGCTCGCGACCGGCATCCTGGTCGCGATCCTCTCGGCGGTCGCGAACTTCGCGTTCATCCCGTACTACCCCGCGTGGTCGATCCTCGTGATCGCCATCGACGTGGCGGCGATCTGGGCGCTGACCTCGCTGCTGCGCAACACCTGAGACCTTCACAAAAGATCACCCGGGCCTCATCCCGTCCGGGTGAGGCCACTTAGTCCTGCCCAGCCCTAGATTCCGACCGCGACCGGCGCAATATCCGCCCGAACGGGTGTACGGTGCCGACATCGCTCGACTCTGTGGGAGGGCGGGATGGCAGTTCGGGCACGTCTGCAGTCCAGGCGGTCGACCATCTCCCGCGCCTGCCTCGCGCGTACGTGCCCCGCCCGCGGCTCTGGTCCCGGCTCGACGAGGCGACCGAGGCGTCCCTGACCGTGCTCGTCGGTCCGGCCGGCTCCGGCAAGACCCTCGGCGTCAGCGGCTGGCTGCACCAGGGCCGGCCGACGCCGCTTCGGTCGCCTGGGTCCGCGCCGACGCCACCTGGACCGCCGAGCGTCTGCTCGACGCTGGTCGCAGGCGCACGCCCGGCCTGGTCGTCGTCGACGACGCCCACGACCTGCCGCTCCCGACGATCCGCGCCCTCGACGACCTGCTCGACACCGATCCCGAGTCGTTCCGGATGCTGCTGCTGTCTCGCTGGGACCTGCCCTTCACCCGGCTCGCCCCCGAGCTGCTCGGGCAGTACACCGCGCTGCGCGGCGACCTGCTGCGTCTCGACGAGAGCGAGGAGGCCGCGCTGGTCGCGGCGCACGTGCACACCGACGCCGCCGAGGTCGCCCGCGCGATCGCGCCGCGCACCCGCGGCTGGTGCGCCGCGGTCGTCCTCACCGCCCGGGCGGTCGCCGCCGCCCCGAACCCGCTCGAGGTCGCCCGCCGGTACGCCGAGGGCGGCGTCTCCGTCGCCGACCGGGTCGCCAGCGAGGTGTTCGCGAGCCTCCAGCCCCGGCAGCGACACCTGCTGCTCTGCGTGGCCAACGAGCCGGTCGTGACGCCCGACCATCGCCGTCCACCTGTCCCACGACCCGAGCGCCGGCGAGGTGCTCGCCGAGCTCGAGACGACCGGCCTGCTCGTCACCCGGCTGCCGTCCAGCTGCCCCGCGGCGGAGACGCCATCGGACGACGACCCGGACCGGTACGCGATCCACCCGCTGCTCACCGAGGTCGTCCGCCGGCGTACGGCGGCCGGCGGCGTCGACGTGATGCGCGCCGCCGCGACCGTCGCGCGGGCGGTCGAGCTCGACGTCGCCCGCGGCGAGACCGAGGACGCGTTCCGCCGCCTGGTCGCCGTCGGCGACCACGCCGCCACCGCGGAGCTGCTGGCCGAGCACGGCCCCACGCTGCTGCTGCGCGGTCACGGCGACGGCATCAACGCGTTCGCCCTCGCAGCACCCCTCGGCGGTCGACGTCACACCCGTCCTCGTGGTTCACGGTCGCGCTGGAGCGCTGGATGATCGGGGCGATCAGCTGCGCCCGGCACTGGCTCGACCGGGTCGTCACCGACCCGCTGCCCGACACCGACGCGACGCCGGCTCCAGCTCGCGTGCGCCCAGCTGATGCGCGCCCGGCTCGGCCTGGAGTCGATCCCGGCAGCAGTCGGCCACGCCAAGCGGGTGCTCGCCGACCGAGCCGCCGGAGGCCGCCGCCCCGGAGCTCCCGATCCTGCTCTCCGAGCTCGCCGTCACCCAGAACTGGCTCGGCGACCTCGACGGGGCCGAGCGTCACCCTGGGCCGCGGCGATCCAGGCTCAGCCGGTCGCGCGACCTGCCCGCCCAGACAGCCGTCGCGCTGTCGCACCTCGCGTTCACCGAGTTCATGCAGGGTCGGGAGTCGGCCTGCATCGAGGTCGCCGACGAGCTGATCGCGATGCTGACGGAGAACCCGTCGCTCGCGCCGTTCTCCTGGACGCGCGCCAAGCTCGCCCGCGAGCTCGCCTCGCTTCAGCGACCTGCCCGCCGCCGTCATCGGTATCGACGAGCCGATCACGGACCCGCCCCTGCACGCGGCCGACCTGACCACGAAGTTCTGGGCGCGGATGCGCCGGTCCCGGCTCGCGCTGGCCGCACGGCTCGGTCTCGGCGGCCGAGCGGGTCCTCGACGTGCCCGCTGGAGACACCCGAGCTCGCCGACCACCTCGCCATCGCGCTCGACCTCGAGCGCGGCGTTCCTCGCCGCCCTCGCCGGTGACCAGCCGGCCCTCGTCCGCCTGGCCCACGACCTCACCTCCCGCGGCGCCGCGCGCCGAGGCCGCGCTGCGTCACCGGGCTCCGTGCCGACCTCGCCGGCGACCGGCGCACCGCCGTCGTCCGGTTCGAGGAGGCGGCCGCCGGCACGGCCTGCCCGCAGCCGCCGGTGCGCGCGCTCGCCCTGGTCACCGCCGCCCAGCTCCGCGACAGCCTCGGCGACGAGCAGGCCGCTCGCGACCTGCTGTACGAAGGCATCGTGGCCACCGAGGTGCGCCGCAACGCGGTCCCGTTCCTGGGCTGGAGCCGGCACGGCACCCAGGTCGGCGACCTGCTCGCCCGGCACGCCGAGAACCACCCGTCGCCCGTGGCTGGACGAGGTGGCCGCCGGCATCGCCGGCATGTCGGGCATCTCGACGTACTTCTCCCCGACCACGGCGCTTCCGCACGAGCGGGCCCAGCTGCCGCCCGGCGCGATCGCGCCGACGCTGAGCCCGCGCGAGCGCGACGTGCTCAACGAGCTGGCCCGTGGCTCGACGTACGCCGACATCGCGGCCACCCTGTTCGTCTCCGAGAACACCGTGAAGACCCACGTCTCCAGCCTCTACAGCAAGCTCTCGGTCAACCGGCGCAGCGCCGCCCTCGCCGTCGCGCGCAGCATGCACCTGCTCTGAGCTGCCCAGCCCGAGCTGGCGCAGGTCACACCCGAATCGGGTCGAGGCAGCCGACCGCGCGAGCTCGCGACCGGCGTACGAGGCCATGGACGAGCCACCGATGGGCGACGCGCGACTCCAGCAGCGAAGATCGCACGAGCGACACCGCGATCCGGACGTCACGTCGTCCCCGTCGGCATCAACCGGCTCGCGGAGCACTGGGGTCTGGTGCTCGCCTACGGGCTGGTGACCCTCGGCCTCGGCATCGCGCTGCTGGTCTGGCCGGACGCGACGATCGCCGTCTTCGCGGTGCTGCTCGCGATCCAGCTGATCATCGGCGGCATCTTCCGCATCGTCACCGCGCGTCGGGATGAGCAAGCATGGACGGCGGGATGCGCGCCCTGGTCGGGCTGTCGGGCGGCGTCGCCCTGGTCGTCGGACTGCTGATCCTGCGCGAGCCGCTGCAGTCGGTCCTGGTGCTCGGGATGATCCTCGGCGTCTGGTGGCTGGTCGTCGGCGTCATCGACGTGATCAGCGCGATCGTCAGCCCGCAGCCCGCGCGGCCGCGGCTGGGACATCGTCGTCGGCGTGATCAGCATCCTGGCCGGCGGGTTCCTGCTCGTCTACACCGACCTGTCGCTGAAGGTGCTGGTCGTGTTCGTCGGCATCTGGCTGATCGCTGGCCGGGCTGATCGCGACGGTCGCCGCGTTCCGGCTCCGCTCCGAGCGGGTGACGTCATGGTGAAGTCGCCCGAGCCGACGCCCGCGACGACGCCGAGCCCACCGTCGAGGTCACCGACCGACCCCGAGCCGACCGTCGAGGTCGAGGTCCAGCCGGACCCGTCGACCGAGGCCGAGCTCGCCGCGCTGCGGGCGGAGGTCGCCCGGCTGCAGTCCGAGGCCCAGGTCCAGCCCGACGCGCAGCCGGTCGCACCGGCTGGTGGCGACCGGTCGTCAGCGGCGTGCTGATCCTGATGCTGGCGGTGCTGATGCCGCTCGGCGTGGTCGCCCGCTGGGTGCACAACGAGGTGGCCGACACCGACCGCTACGTCGAGTCGGTCGCGCCGCTCGCCAGCGACCCGGCCGATCCAGGACGCGGTCATCGACCGGATCACCGACCGAGATCATGACCCGGCTCCAGGTCGAGGCCGTCACCGACAGGACGCGATCGACGCGCTCGCCGACCGCGGCCTGCCGCCGCTGGCGGCGACCAGCCTGCCAGGCGCTGTCCGGGCCGCTCGCGAACGCGATCGAGGACTTCGTCGAGGGGCAGGTGCGCACCCTGGTCGAGTCCGACCAGTTCGAGCAGGCCTGGGAGGAGGCGAACCGGCAGGCGCACACCCAGCTGGTCGCGGTGCTGACCGGCGAGGACAGCGACCGGTCGACGTCACCAACAACGCCGTCAGCATCAACCTGGCGCCCGTCATCGACGACGGTGAAGCACCGCCTGGTCGACGTCCGGGCTTCCAGCTCGCCGAGCAGCTGCCGAGCTTCGACGCCCAGTTCACGATCTTCCAGTCCGACGACATCACCAAGGCCCAGAACGCGTTCCGGGTGCTCAACGGGCTCAACACCGCGCTGCCGATCGTCGCGCTGCTGCTGCTCGCCGGTGCCGTCGCGGTCGCCCGCTCGCGGCGGCGGACCCTGATCGCCGCGATGCTCGTCGTCGCCGCCTCGATGCTGCTGCTCGGCGTCGCGCTCAACGCGTTCCGGGTCGTCTACCTCGACGCCATCCCGACCGACCAGCTGCCGCGCCGACGCGGCGGCCGCGATCTACGACAACCTCGTCGTACTTCATCCGGCTGAACCTGCGCGCGCTGCTGGTGCTGTCCCTCGCGATCGCGTTCATCGCCTGGGTCTCCGGGCCCGGGCCAGCACGCGCGTCGCCCTGCGTCGCGGGACCAGCTCGGCGATCGGCTGCGGTCCGGCACGGCGGCGACCGGGCCGGCCTCGACACCGGCCGGTTCGGGGTCGTTCCTCGACACCTACCGACGCCGTGATCCGGGTCGTGGTGCTCGGCCTCGCGCTGCTGCTCTACGTGATGGCCGACCACCCGACCGGCGGCTTCACGCTGCTGCTGATCGTCGTCGCCGCCGTGGTGCTGCTGATCATCGAGCTGCTGGCTCGTCCGCCGGCCGTCGCCGCAGCCGACGCGCCTGGCGTCGGACCTCCACCGCCAGCTCCAGGCCCGTCCTGACCACGCGCCGCACGGTCGGGTCCTCCGAGACGACCCGGCCGACGAGGGCCGAGGCCGACCATGACCGCCGGCGAAGCCGATCAGCCAGGTGGAGATCGCGAGGATGATGCCGAGCGTGCCGAACTGGTCGGCGTTGGCCTCGACGTACGCCGGCATCACGATCGACGAGGTCCGGTTGTAGACCACGCCGAAGC
The DNA here is from genome assembly GCA_963716655.1 of uncultured Actinomycetota bacterium. Classification (GTDB taxonomy): domain Bacteria; phylum Actinomycetota; class Actinomycetes; order Propionibacteriales; family Nocardioidaceae; genus Nocardioides. Next base: position 19,313 of record CAVQTV010000008.1, read on the forward strand.
ACGCCGGTCAGCACGGCGCCGAGGGCGAGCTGGCGCCAGGCGACCCGGCCGAAGAGCAGCACCCAGCCGTCGCCCACCACAGCAGGCTGAGCAGCGAGCATCTGGACGCCGAGCCGGGCCGTACTCGCCGGCCAGGCCGTCGGCCCGTGCAGCAGGGTGCGCAGCCCGCCCACCAGCTGCAGGGTGATCAGCCAGCCGATCAGCCACACGAAGCACCGGCGGGCGCCCGAGACACCGCCGATGTGCGGCATGCTCCCAGACCCGCTCGTACATCCGCTGGATCGCGCGCGCGAAGCTGGTCGCGGAGAAGAGCGTGATCGCGATGCCGATCAGCCCGGTCTGGGCGCGCACCTGGTCGGTGGTCGACCTCGCTCTCGATCCGGCTCTCGCCCGTCTGCCCCAGACCCCGCGGCCTCGGAGAAGGAGTTGACCGCGTCGCCGAGGTGAGGTCGGGCAGGAACGCGGCGAGCACCACCAGCATCGGGATCAGCGCGAGCAGCCCCTGCGCGGCGATCAGCATGCACCGGTCGATGAACTCGATCCGGATGATCTCGTTGAGCAGCCGGCCGAGGATCGGGATCCGGTCGACGAGGTCCTTGGCCTGGTCGCTTCGGTGCCGGTACGTCGCGGTGGCCCGCTCACGCAGCGCGGCGAGGTCCATCGGTGTGCTCGCCTCCCGTGCTGTGGCCGATCGATCCGGCAGGATGAGCACCAGCGTGGGTGGCAGCGGCGACCACGCCGCTCACCCGTTGCGGGTGAAACCGGCGAGGAGGAGGCTGACCGATGTCCCCGTGGAGGCGCGCGGTCCGGCTCGCGGTCGTCGGTCGACGTTGCTGGTCATCGTGTACTTCACGGTCCCGCTCGACCCTCGAGGTCGGTCGCAGCGACGTCGTCCAGCTGCGTCGTCAGCCTGCTCGCGCTCGCGCTGCTCGGGTTCCTGGTCGTCTGGGAGGTCCGGCAGCAGCTGGTCGACGCAGAACCGCACACATCGACCGGCCTGGCGCTGGCCATGGCGGTCGCGGTGCTCGGCTTCGCGCTCGGCGTTCTACCTGATGGCCGCAGCGCGACCCGGGCCAGATCGCCGGCCTCGACACCCGCCTCGACTCGCTCTACTTCACGATGACGACGCTGCTCACGATCGGGTACGGCGACATCCACGCGGCCGGCCAGGCCGCCCGGGCCCTGGTGCTGGTCCAGATGGTCTTCAACGTCGCGATCCTCGCGACCGCGTCGACCACCCTCACGCCACCACATCCGGCAGCCCGCGCCGAACGCGGTCCGCCGAGACCAGGCGTCAGGGTCGACGGACACGCAGCGGAACCCGACGTGAGACGTCGTGTCCCGGACGCCGTGGCCCTGCCGCGCGGCCGGGCGGTAGCGCTGGCAGTAGTCCGGCGAGCACAGGTGTGACCCGCCCTTCGTGACCATCCGGTCGGTCTCCTGCAGCGGCCGCGGCCTCCGCAGCACGGGCTGAGCCGCCGCAGCACGGCGCCGCCTCGACCTGCGGCGCGGTCTCGGCTCCACGCGGCTGCGCGGTCCACTCCCAGACGTTGCCGATCAGGTCGTGCAGGCCGTACCCGTTGGCCGGGTAGCTGCCGACCGGCGAGGTGCGGTCGAACCCGTCCGGGTCCTCGCTGCGCCACGGGAACGGCCCGCGGAACGTGTTCGCCAGCACCGCCCCACCCGGCGACAGCTCGTCGCCCCACGCGAAGTCCCGGCCGACCAGCCCGCCGCGGGCGGCGTGCTCCCACTCGGTCCTCGGTGGGCAGGTCCTTGCCGGCCCAGCGCGGCGTACGCCGTCGCGTCCTCCCAGCCGACGTGCACGACCGGGTGGTCGGCGACGTCCTCCCACGAGCTGCCCGGGCCCTCCGGCGCGCGCCAGCACGCGCCGGGCTGCCAGCGCCACCACTGGGTCCAGTCGCCGAGGTGCACCGGGCCGTCGGTCATCGTGAACAGCTGCGAGCCGGGCACCAGCAGCGCCGGGTCGGCGCCCGGGAAGTCCGCCGGGTCCGGGGCGATCTCGGCGACCGTCACGTGGCCGGTCTCCTCGACGAAGCGGGCGAACTCGGCGTTGGTCACCGGGTGCGGGTCGAACCAGAGGTCGCCGACGGTGACCGTCGCGCACCGGGCGCTCCTCGGCGTAGAAGTGGTCGCTGCCGATCGTCGTGGTCCCTCCCGGGACGAGCACCATGCCCGCGGTCGTCACAGGGTCCTTCCTACACGCCCAGCCCGACAGGTGCCGCTCGAGGAACACGTTGCGGAGCTTGCGGCCCGGGTCGAGCCGGTCCGCCAGGGCGCGGAAGTCGTCGAAGCGGGGGTACGCCGGCGCCAGCCGGTCGGCGGTCGCCAGGAAGCACTTGCCCCAGTGCGGCCGGGCGCCGAGCGGGCAGCAGCGCGTCCTCGATCCGCGGGCAGCACGGCGTACACGCCCGGCACGTCGCGGACCCAGGTGAAGTGCAGGCCGACCGCGTCGCCGCCGTACGCACCGCTGAGCCAGAGGTCGTCCGCGGCGATGGTGCGCACCTCGGTGACCTGGAGCAGTCCGTCGAACAGCGGGCCGAGCTCACGCAGCCGCCCGATCGCCTCCGCCGCCCGGGGCCGCGGGACGAGGTACTCGCTCTGCAGCTCCTCGCCGCGGCTCGGGGTGAACTCCATCCGGAAGTGCGGGAGCCGACGGTTCCACGGGCCGGCGACGCCGCCCTGGCGGGTGACCGCGGCGGTGTCGGCGCCGGCCAGCATGTGCAGGGTCGCGGTCGCGGGCGGCGCGCCCCACAGGTCGGCGGGCGGTGCGTCGGACGCCGCGGCTCTTCAGCCACACCTGGGCGACCCGGCCGCTCGACCAGTCGGTGAACAGGCTGACGCTGTACGCGCTGGACGTCAGCGCGTCGAGGTTCGCGACCGCGACGTCCCAGGGCAGGTCGGTGTAGAGGTCCTGGCGGACGTCGTACGTCGGCTCGACGTCGAGGGTGACGTGCGTCGTCACCCCGAGCGCGCCGAGCGAGACGACGTGGCCGCCGAAGTCGGGTCGGCCCCGCTCGACCGAGCGCAGCGACGCCGTCGGCGGCGACGTACTCGAGGCCGGCGACCGCGGCCGCCAGCGACCCGGTCCGGTCTCCGGAGCCGTGGGTGCCGGTCGCGACCGCGCCGGCGACCGAGATGTGCGGCAGCGACGCCATCGTCGCGAGCGCCCAGCCGCCGTCCTGGAGGGCCGCGGCCAGGTCGCCGTACCGGACGCCGCCGGAGACCCGCACCCGGCTCCGCTCGGCGTCGACGTCGAGCTCGACCGGGAGGTCGAGGGTGGAGACCAGGTCGCCGGACGTGTCGGCGACGTCGGTGAACGAGTGCCGGGTGCCGAGCGGGCGGACCCGCTCGGCGCCGGCGACCAGCTCCTGGAGCTCCTCGACCGACGCCGGCCGGTGCAACCGCGCGGCGGCGTACTCGTGGTTGCCCGCCCAGTTCTTCGTCACATCGCTCAGCATCGCGCATCCGAGGCCGATTGACCCTCTTGAGTCATGCCCCCGACGGTCTGAAGGTAGTCAGTGACCGACCCCCGCCCAGACGCCGCACCTCCCCCGGCGCCGCCCGCGGTGACCAGCCTCCCCTGGCACGGTCTCGGCACGGTGCTCGCTGCCGCCGCAGTCGGCCTGGTCGGGTACGTCGCGTTCTCGACCGTCGAGCTGGTCGGCCTGGCCTCGTCGGACACCGCGAGCGCCAGCCCGGTCGCGGACCCGCCGCCACTGGCGACGTACTCCTCGGCCCCCGAGTCGGCCGAGCCCGGAGCCCACGAAGGCCGCCGAGCCGTCGCGGAACGCCCCGCGCCCGGCCAAGGTCTCGGCATCGGCCTCCCCGTCCAAGGCCCCCGAGCCGACCAAGGCGGCCGCCCCGGCGACGCGGTCCGGCAAGGCCTCGACGCTCACCACGGCCGCTGAACGCAGGCAGGAGGCGCAGAACCGGCGAGCCCACTGGGCCGACCGCCAGCTCGCCGCGATGTTGCGCACCATGCCGGAGTCGACCCCGTGGTTCAGCGGCGCCACCTGGGTCATCCCCACCACGGGCTACCACCTGACCGCCCGGTTCGGTGAGTCGGGCAGCCACTGGTCGAGCACGCACACCGGCCTGGACCTGGCCACGTCCACCGGCACCCCGGTGCGGGCCGCGACCGCCGGGACCGTCACGTTCGCCGGCTGGGACGGCGCGTACGGCAACAAGATCGAGATCACCCACCCGGACGGCTCCGAGACCTGGTACGCCCACCTGTCGCGGATCAACGTCGACGAGGGCACCCCGGTCGGCACCGGCACCTACATCGGCGCCGTCGGCGCGACCGGCAACGTCACCGGCGCGCACCTGCACTTCGAGGTGCGACCCGGCGGCGGCAGCCCGATCGACCCCTACACCGCGCTGCAGCAGCACGGCGTCCGACGGTCTCAGACCGGCTCTAGCGGCGCACTCTCCGGGACGGCTCGGACGAGCCAGCGCTTTGTCGAAGGTGAGGGTGAAGCGGAACGCGTGGTGGTGGTCGGACTGGAGCCGGACGCCGGCCACGCTCTCCGGGTACTCGACCTTGGACGGCTTCGCGTCGCCACAGATCACGGCGCCGTCGATGCGGCGGCCGACCGTGCGACCGCCGATCTTCTTGGCGAGCATCGTCGGGCCGGGGCCGGGCTCGCCGGGGCGGCGGTTGGCGTCCCAGAGCAGGACCCGCGGTCGGGCGCGAGCGCGCTCGCGCTGCTCCTCGGTGCGCTCCTCCCACTCGTCGCGGAGCCACGGGCCCATCGCCCGCGCCAGGACCTCGATCCCCTCCGCCTGGCCGACCTCGGTGAGGTTGCCGAGGTGCGGCGGTGGCTGGTGGGCGGTCAGGACCGGGATCCAGCCGACCAGGCGGTGCTGGTAGCTGCGCGGCTCGTGCGTGCCCGGGGCGTCGGTGCGCGGCCACACCGTCTTCAGGTCGTGCCAGCGGTGGGCGGGTTCGCCGTCGATGTCCTTGTCGCCGGCGAGGTCCTTGCGAACCCACGACGCGATGTTCGCCCGCGCCCGCCGCGACCGGTCCCGCGCCAGGACGTAGCCCGGAAGCGGGTCGAACGTGTAGCCGGTGGCCTCGCACCCGCCGATGAACGCCGGTTTCTTGCTCGCGATCGCCTCCAGCTCGCGCTGCACGACGTCGTGCGGGCGGCCGTTGTCGAGGTTGTAGAACCAGAAGTCGAGTTCGACCCGTTCGGTCTCTGCGCGGGGCATACCTTGAAGAGTGCACCGAAGGCCGCCAGATACGGCAGTGCCAGGAATGAGTTACAGCCTCCGGGCCGCTGTCCCCAGCAGGCCGGAGGCCGTTCGCTCAACGTGCGCGAGGGGGGATTTGAACCCCCACGCCCTTTCGGACACTGGCACCTGAAGCCAGCGCGTCTGCCGTTCCGCCACTCGCGCGTGAAGCGGGCCAAGGCTATCCCAGCGCCGGGGTTTGCCCCAAACCGGGGCGGGCAACCCGAGGAGGGGTCCCGGACCGCGGTACGGCGACCCCGTTACGATCGGAGCCACCCGGCCACCGGTCGGGGTGGCCTGCGTGCCCTGACGGGTCTCGACAAGCTTCGACCACCGACAGGTGACGGAAGGAGGGCAGCGTGGGCGGACTCCAGAGGCTGGAGCACAAGCTCGAGCAGATGATCTCCGGCGCGTTCGCCCGGGCCTTCCGCTCCGCCGTCCAGCCGGTCGAGATCGCCGCGGCGCTCCAGCGCGAGTGCGACAACAACGCGCAGATCCTGTCCCGCGACCGCCGGCTGGTGCCCAACGACTTCCACGTCGAGCTGTCCCAGACCGACCTGGACCGGCTGGCGCCGTACGACAGCGCGCTGGCCGACGACCTGGGCAAGCAGCTCCGCGACCACGCCGACCACCAGAGCTACGTGTTCCCCGGGCCGGTCAGCATCGCGTTCGAGGCGGCCGAGGACCTCACCACCGGCCGGTTCCGGATCCGCAGCCAGGCCCAGGCGAAGGTCACCGGCAGCGCCACCCACACCCAGGTCGGCCGCGCCCGCGCGGTGCTCGAGGTCAACGGCACCCGCCACCCGCTGCAGCCTCCCGGCCTGGTCGTCGGCCGCGGCACCGAGGCCGACGTCCGGATCAACGACCCCGGCGTCAGCCGCCGGCACGTCGAGTTCACGGTCACCGGCGGCGACTCCGGGCTCGCGATCGAGGTGCACGACCTCGGCTCGACCAACGGGATGCTCGTCGACGGCCACCGGATCAGCCGCACCGGCCTGCGCGACGGCTCGCAGGTCAAGATCGGCAACACGACCATGACCGTCCGGGTCGTCGAGGGAGGCTGAATGTCCGAGCTGACGCTGTTCCTCATCCGGGTCGCCTACCTGGCGATCCTGTGGATCTTCGTGCTGTCGGCGATCTCGGTGATCCGCTCCGACATGTTCGGCGCCCGCGTCCCCGAGGCCGCCCGCGGCACGGCGGCGGCAAGGCGCCGAAGCCCGCCAAGGCGCCCAGCAAGCGGCGCAGCGCCCCGACCCACGTGCTCGTGACCGCGGGCTCCAACGTCGGCGCCCGCGCCGACCTCGCCCAGGCCCCGGTCCTGATCGGCCGCGGCACCGACGCCGCGATCCGCCTCGACGACGACTACGTCTCCACCCGGCACGCCCGGATCGCCGCGTCCGGCGACCAGTGGTTCGTCGAGGACCTCGGCTCCACCAACGGCACCTACGTCGGCACCGTGCGGATCACCCAGCCCACGACGATCACCATCGGCACCCAGGTCCGCATCGGCAAGACGATCCTGGAGCTCAGGAAGTAGCCGATGAGCGACCGACCCGTTGCACCCGCCGGCGGGCCTGCGCCTGCGGTACGCCGCGACCTCCGACGTCGGGCGGGTCCGCAAGGACAACCAGGACTCCGGGTACGTCGGGCCGTGGCTGGTCGCGGTCTGCGACGGCGTCGGCGGCGCCGCCCGCGGCGACATCGCGTCGAGCACGGCGATCCAGCAGCTGCGCCGCCTCGACGTACCGCCCGTCCGACGGACCCCGACCACGACCTGCTGGCCCGGGTCGCCGGCGCCCTGCACCGCGCCCACGACCGGATCGGCGAGCTGGTCGACGAGGACCCCGCCCTCAACGGCACCAGCACCACCGCGACCGTCGCGCTCTTCGACGGCGCCCGGATCGGCGCTCGGCCACGTCGGCGACAGCCGCGCCTACCTCTACCGCGGCGGCGAGATCACCCAGCTCACCTCCGACCACACCTTCGTGCAGAGCCTGATCGACGAGGGCCGGATCACCGAGGAGGAGTCGCGGGTCCACCCGCACCGCAACCTGATCCTCAAGGCGCTCGACGGCGTCCACGAGGCCGAGCCCGACCTGTTCGTCATCGAGCTCGCCCCCGGTGACCGGCTGCTGCTGTGCAGCGACGGCGCGAGCGGCGTCCTCGACGACCGCCGGCTCGCCGACATCCTGAGCACCGGCAGCCCGGACTTCGCCGACCGTCGAGCTGGTGCGCGCCAGCCTCGAGGCCGGCAGCTCCGACAACGTCACCTGCCTGGTCGCCGACGTGGTCGAGGACGACGCCGACGGCGCCGCCGAGCACGACGAGCCGATCGTCGTCGGCGCCGCGACCGAGCCGCCGCCCGGCGATGCGGCCGCGGCGGCGCCATGGGCGGCCTGTTCCGCGGCCACCGCGCCGGCGACACCGGCGAGCTCGAGCCGGTGCAGGCCGAGATCCCCGACTCCGTCGGGTTCGCGATCACCAGCGACCCGATCGACCCCGAGCAGGCCCGCTACGCCCCGCGTCCGCCGCGCCGCTTCGTCTGGCTCAAGCGGATCCTGGCCGCCCTCGTCGTGATCGGCCTGGTCTGGATCGTGCTCGCCGTGGCCTGGTCGTGGACCCAGGACCAGTACTTCGTCGGCGAGGAGGACGGCTACGTCATCGTCTACCGCGGCCTCAACTCCGAGCTCGCCGGCGTCGACCTCTCCGAGCCGTACGAACGCTCCGACGTCGAGCTCGACCGGCTCAGCGAGATCGAGGCCGACCGGGTCCGCGAGGGCATCGCCTACGACAACCCGGTCGACGCCCACGCCAAGGTCGAGGACCTCGCCGCCCGGCAGGAACCCGTCGAGAGCACGGGCGGCTGAGCGATGGCCCAGAACGATCGGCCCAGAGCGGCACGCCTGATGGGGTTCGTGCACCGGCGCCGCCGGGGCGCGGAGCTGTTCCTGCTGATCCTCGCGCTCGCGGTCGGCATCGGCGCGTACGCCGCCGTCGGCCTCGGCGTCGAGGGCGAGGTGCCGACCGACCTGCTCGGGTACGGCGGCTGGCTGGCCGCGCTGGTGATCGGCGCGCACATCGTGATCCGCCTGGTCGCGCCGTACGCCGACCCGGTGCTGCTCCCGGTCGTCGCCGCCCTCAACGGGCTCGGCCTGGCGGTCATCCACCGGCTCGACCTGGCCGCCGAGGCGGTCGACAGCAAGCACGACTACGCCCAGCAGCAGCTGATCTGGATGACGCTCGGCGTGATCCTGTTCGTGGTCACCCTGATCGCGATCCGCGACCACCGGGTGCTGCAGCGCTTCACCTACACCAGCGGCGCTGGCCGCGATCGTCCTGCTGCTGCTGCCGATGCTGCCCGGCATCGGCAACACCGTGAACGGCGCCCGGATCTGGATCGCCGTCGGCCCGTTCAGCTTCCAGCCCGGCGAGGTCGCCAAGGTGCTGCTGGTGATCGCGTTCGCCGGCTACCTCGTGCTCCACCGCGACGCGCTCGCGCTCGCCGGCCGCCGGGTGCTGTTCGTCGACCTGCCCCGCGGCCGCGACCTCGGCCCGATCCTCGCGATGTGGCTGGTCAGCCTCGGCATCCTGGTCTTCCAGCGCGACCTCGGCTCCAGCCTGCTGTTCTTCGGCGTCTTCCTGATCATGCTGTACGTCGCCACCGAGCGACCCGGCTGGCTGGTCGTCGGCGGGCTGCTGTTCGTCGGCGGCGCGGCGCTCGCGTACACGCTGTTCGGCCACGTCCGGATCCGCTTCGACATCTGGCGCAACCCGTTCGACTTCTACGGCCCCGGCACCAGCGACAAGGCGTTCCAGCCGGTCGAGGCGATGTTCGGCATGGGCTGGGGCGGGCTGATCGGCCGCGGCTTCGGTGACGGCGACCCGTACCGGGTGCCGTTCGCCAACTCCGACTTCATCGTCGCCGCCATCGGCGAGGAGCTCGGCCTGACCGCGGTGATCGCGGTGATCATGCTGTACGGCCTGATCGTCGAGCGCGCGCTGCGCACCGCGCTGATCTGCCGCGACGGCTTCGGCAAGCTGCTCGCCACCGGCCTCGGCAGCGTGATCGCGCTCCAGGTGTTCGTGGTCATCGGCGGCGTCACCGGGCTGATCCCGCTCACCGGCCTGACCACGCCGTTCCTGTCGTACGGCGGCTCCTCGCTGGTCGCGAACTGGGTGATCATCGCGCTGCTGCTGCGCATCTCCGACCAGGCCCGCCGCCCGGTCCCGCAGCTCTCCGACGACACCGCCGCGATCGACTCCGACGCCACCCAGGTGGTGAAGGCGATCCGATGAACAAGCCGATCCGCACCATCTCGATCTTCTGCCTGCTGCTGTTCCTGGCGCTGATGATCAACGCCACCTACCTGCAGTACTGGAAGGCCGGCGCGCTCAACGACGACCCGCGCAACCGCCGGGCCATCGTCGAGTCGTACTCCCGCGAGCGCGGCGCGATCCTGGTCGGCCGCGAACCCGGTCGCGGAGAGCGTGCCGTCCGACGACCAGTACAAGTTCCAGCGCACCTACCCGAAGCCGATGATGTACGCCCCGATCACCGGCTGGTTCTCCTACTTCAGCCAGACCGGCATCGAGCACTCCCAGAACGACGTGCTCTCCGGCGAGGACGAGCAGCTGTTCGTCACCCGGCTCGTCGACCTGCTCAGCAACAAGCCGACCAAGGGCGGCAACGTGCTGCTGACCATCGACCCGGACGCCCAGCAGGCGGCGTACGACGGGCTCAAGGCGCTCGGCGCCCGACGTGCAGGGCTCCGTGGTCGCGATCGAGCCGACCACCGGCAAGATCCTGGCGATGGTGTCGCTGCCGACGTACGACCCCAACCAGCTCGCCTCCCACGACCTCGCCGCCGGCCAGCGACGCCTACGAGCGGCTCAACGCGGACCCGACCGAGCCGCTGCTGAACCGGGCGATCCAGACCCGGCTGCCCCCGGGCTCGACGTTCAAGGTGGTCACCGCGGCGGCCGCGATCGAGAAGGGCCTCTACACCGCCGACGACGACGGTGCCCGGCGGCGTGACCTACCAGCTGCCGCTGACCCGCGGCCCGACCGGCCTGATCGACAACGAGGGCCGCTCCTGCGGCGCGAACGGCACCAAGATCCCGTTCACGCAGGCGATGGAGCAGTCCTGCAACACCTCGTTCGCCGCAGATCGCCGGCGAGGTCGGCGCCGAGGACATGGCGAAGACCGCCGAGGGCTTCGGGTTCAACCAGCGACTACCTCGACGACCTGTTCCCGCAGGCCGAGTCGGTGTTCCCGACCGACATCGACGAGCGCCCAGCTCGGCCAGACCGGCTTCGGCCAGTTCGACGTCGCCGCGACGCCGCTGCAGATGGCGATGGTCGCGGCCGGGCTCGCCAACGGCGGCACGGTGATGACGCCGTACCTCGTCGACGAGGAGCAGTCGGCCGACCTCGACGTGCTGAACAAGACCGAGCCGGAGGAGCTCTCGCAGGCGGTGTCGTCGACGACCGCCAGCGAGGTCACCAAGCTGATGGTCGCCACCGTCGAGAACGGCACGGCGTCGCCGGCCGCGATCCCGGGCATCCAGGTCGCCGGCAAGACCGGCACCGCCCAGAGCCGGGCAGACCGACGTGTCGCCGTACGCCTGGTTCATCTCCTTCGCACCCGCCGACAACCCCGAGGTCGCGGTCGCCGTGATGATCCAGAACGCCGACATCCCGCGCGACGAGATCGCCGGCGGCGCTGCTCGGCGGCCCGATCGCAAAGGCAGTGATGGAGGCGGTGATCCGATGAGCGAGACCCCGGAGACCAGGCTACGCCGACGACGACCGGCGCTACCGGCTCGACGCCCGCATCGCCACCGGCGGCATGGGCGAGGTGTGGCGCGGCACCGACACGACCCTCGGCCGCGAGGTCGCGGTCAAGCTGCTCAAGCACGAGTACGCCGACGACCCGACGTTCCGCGCCCGCTTCGAGACCGAGGCCCGGCACGCCGCGTCGCTGCACCACCCCAACATCGCGGCCGTCTACGACTTCGGCGAGGCCGCCGTCGCCGACGGCTCCGGCGCACCGGCCCTACCTGGTCATGGAGCTGGTCGCCGGGCAGCCGCTGTCGGCGCTGATCCAGGCCGGCCGCCCGATGGACCCGGTCGCCGTCCGCGAGCTGCTCGCCCAGGCCGCCGACGGGCTCGGCGCCGCGCACGCGGCCGGCATCGTGCACCGCGACGTGAAGCCGGCCAACCTGATGGTCACGCCCGACCGCCAGGTCAAGGTCACCGACTTCGGCATCGCCCGCGCCGCCGAGGGCCTCGGCCTCACCGGGACCGGCGAGGTGATGGGCACCCCGCAGTACCTCTCCCCCGAGCAGGCGCAGGGCCAGACCTCCACCCCCGCCTCGGACGTCTACTCGCTCGGCGTCGTCGCGTTCGAGTGCCTCGCCGGGCAGCGGCCGTTCGTCGGCGAGACCGCGGTCGCCACCGCGCTCGCCCACCTCCGCGAGCCGGTCCCGGACCTGCCGCCTGCGGTGCCGGCCGACCTGGCCGCCGTCGTACGACGGTCGATGGCGAAGCTGCCGCAGGAGCGGTTCGCCGACGGCACCGCGCTGGCCGCGGCGCTGCGCAACCCGGCCACCGCCGCGACCCAGGTGGTGCCGGTCGCCACGCGCGGCTCCCCGCCCCGGGCCGGTGCCGACCACGACCACGCTGCCCACGACCGACGAGGACCGCGGCGCAGCGCGCTGTGGCCGGTGCTCGCCGTCATCGCGCTGGTCGCCATCATCGTGCTGCTGTTCCTGCTGTTCATGCAGGACGGCGACGACGACGACCCGACCGACGAGCAGACCAGCGAGACGCCGAGCCAGTCGTCCTCGGCGCCGTCCTCCAGTGCGCCGACGACCGAGGCGACGACCGAGGACACCTCGATCCTGCTGAACGCCAGCGACTACGTCGGCCGGCCGCTCGACGACGTCGAGCGCGAGCTCGGCCAGCTGGGCCTGCGCGTCGACAGCCAGCAGGTCGACAACCCGGGTGGCGAGATCCCCGGCGACGTGTCGGCCGTGAACCCGACCGGGACGCGTCCAGCCGGGTGACACGATCACGGTCAGCTTCTGGGGACCGGAGCCCACGCCGACCGACCCGGCCACCACGCCGACCGCCGACCCCGACGACAGACCCCACCGTCAGCGACAGCACGTCCCCGAGCGAACTAAAGGCCAGGTCACCCTCGATGAGCAACCAAGAACCGCCCCTGATCGGCGGGCGCTACGAGCTCGGCGAGCTCCTGGGCCGGGGCGGCATGGCCGAGGTCCGCAAGGGCACCGACAGCCGCCTGGGCCGGGTGGTCGCGGTCAAGCGGCTGCGCACCGACCTGGCCAGCGACGCGACCTTCCAGGCCCGGTTCCGCCGCGAGGCGCAGTCCGCTGCGTCGCTCAACCACCCGGCGATCGTCGCGGTCTACGACACCGGCGAGGAGCCGGCGGCCGACGGGTCCGGCATCTCCCAGCCCTACATCGTGATGGAGTACGTCGCCGGCCGGACGCTGCGCGACATCCTGCGCGAGGGCCGCAAGATCCTGCCGGAGCGGGCGCTCGAGATCACCAGCGGCGTGCTGTCCGCGCTCGACTACAGCCACCGGGCCGGCATCATCCACCGCGACATCAAGCCCGGCAACGTGATGCTCACCCCGAGCGGCGACGTGAAGGTGATGGACTTCGGCATCGCCCGGGCGATCAGCGACGCGTCGTCGACGATGACCCAGACCGCGGCCGTCGTCGGCACCGCGCAGTACCTCTCACCCGAGCAGGCCCGCGGCGAGACCGTCGACTCGCGCTCCGACGTCTACTCCGCCGGCTGCCTGCTCTACGAGCTGCTCACCGGGCGCCCGCCGTTCGTCGGCGACAGCCCGGTCGCGGTCGCCTACCAGCACGTCCGCGAGCCCGCCGTACCTCCGTCCGACCACGACACCGAGCTGCCGCCCGAGATCGACGCGATCGTGATGAAGGCGCTGGCCAAGCGGGTCGAGGACCGCTACCAGTCCGCGGCCGCGATGCGCAGCGACATCGAGCGCTACCTCTCCGGGCTGCCGGTTCAGGCGCCGATCCCGCCGCCGCTCCCGCCGCCGCCGGCCGACTACACCGGGCAGACCGCGACCGTCGCCGCGCTGCCGCCGGAGGAGGACTCGCGGCAGCCGCACCGGACTGTGGATCGCGCTCGGGCTGCTGCTGATCGTGCTGATCGCGGCCGCCGTCTACCTGCTGCCGCGGCTGTTCGAGTCGCCGCCTGAGCAGGTGCCGGTGCCGAACGTGATCGGGATGACCGACAAGCAGGCGCGCACCGAGATCGGCGACGCCGGGCTGGCGGTCGGACCGACCGAGCGCGAGAACAGCGACACGGTCAAGGCCGGCCGGATCATCCGTCAGGACCCGACCCCGGACACCTACGTCGACCCGGACACCGCCGTCACCTACGTGATCTCGCTCGGCAGGCCCGAGGTGCGAGGTGCCGTTCGTGCTCGGGCAGGACAAGCTCGACGCCCAGGCGACCCTGCAACAGCTCGGCTTCGAGGTCACCCTGCGCGAGGAGGAGTCCGACGAGCTGCAAGGACGTCGTGGTCCGGACCGACCCGTCGCAGGGCGAGATCGTCGCCGAGGGCACCCAGGTGGTCGTCTACTTCTCCGACGGCCGCGAGGAGGTGCCCGACGTGGTCGGGATGACCGAGTCGGAGGCGCGCACCGAGATCCGCAACGCCGGGTTCGAGCCTCGCGTCGTCGAGGTCTCCGACACCACCGAGCCGGCCGGCACCGTGATCCGGCAGAGCCCGGAAGCCGGCGAGACGCCGACCGAGGGGTCGACGATCACGATCGAGGTGTCGACGTTCGTCGAGCCGACCGAGACGCCGACCGACCGAGACCCCGACCGAGACACCGACGGAGACGCTGCCGCCGCTGGACGAGCGGCTCAGCTCCGGCTCGAGTCCCGCACGGCGCAGCGGAACGGCGAAGTTCAGGTCGAGCAGGCCGTCGTACGCCGGAGCGGTGATCGATTCCTCGAGCTCGAGGTCCCAACCGACCGAGATCTCGGGGTCCTCGGCGTCGTCGCGGTAGGACGCGACGTACTCGTCGTTCTCGAGCGCCGTCAGCAGCGCGCCCTGGTCGCCGACCGCCTCGATGACGTAGGGCTGCGGGTACGGCACGCCCTGGAGCTGGACCGCGTTGCCCTCGCAGCGGATGCCGGTGGTGGACACCACCCGCTGGCCCGCGATGGTGACGGCGGTGGCCCCGCCCTTCCACAGCGCGTTGACGACCGCCTGGAGGTCCTGCTGGTGCACGAGCAGCGGGTTGATGTTGCCGGTCGTGGAGTTGATGACGTCCTCGGGCGCGTCGGACAGGGTCACCGTGACGCCGGGGCCGGTGCGCTCGACCAGGCCGGCGGGGTCCCTGAGGTTCTCGATCCGGCGCTGGTAGCGGTTCACGTCCCGGTCGCTCATCGACGCGCTGAGGGCGGCCACCTCGGCGTTCAGGTCGGAGACCCGGTCGCGGAGGTCGTCGTACTCGTCGGCCTCGTCCTGGACCAGCGCGGCGAGGTCGGTGTAGCGGCCCGGGCGCAGGTCGGTGCCGTCGCTGTTGGCGGCGCTGACGACGAACAGCCCGCCGCAGAGGGCGATCACGAACGGCGTTCCGAGGCGCCACGGCCCGCGCGGGCGCCGAGGCGAGCGGCGGAACAGGCGCGACCGGGTCTCCTCGGAGCTCGACGGCTCCGGGGGCCTCGCGTGGGATCCACCGGTCACGCCGACTAAGGTAGCCCGGAGTCCGTGCCATCCCAGCATGGACGACGACATGTTCCGCATCACGAAAGACCCAGGAGCTCCCGTGGCCAAGGCCAAGCTGGATCCTCTCGCCCCCGTCCGAGGCCCGATCTTCTCCCCGCGCTTCATCGTCGCGCTGGCGCATGATGGTGGTCGGCATCGCCTGGATCGCGTACTACTACATCGCGGTGCGGGTCGACCCCACGGCGTTCCCGGTGCCCGAGGCCGGCTCCCCGAAGTTCATGGCCGACCTCGGCAACTGGAACTACCTGATCGGCTTCGGCCTGATCCTCGTCGGCCTGGTGGTCTCCGCGCACCCGTCCACCCCGCTCGGCCGCGGCCGCGGCGTGGTCGTCGGCATGCTGGCCTGCTTCCTGATCGGGCTGCTCTGGATCTGCACGTTCTACGTCTTCAGCGACGACATCTCCGACATCCCGGTCTTCAACGACCTGGGCCAGAAGAACCTCTTCGTCGGCATCGGCTTCATGGCCGTCGGCTTCACCTTCGCCACCCGGTGGGAGTGACACCCAGTCGGCGCTCGACGCCGGTCGGCCGCAGCCTCCGGTCGACGCCGGTCGGTCCAGCGGCAGGACCGGCCGGCGTACTCCTGGACTGCACTTTGTCCACATCTGGGGATAACTCCTGTGGAGAACTACACGCGTGTAGTTCTCCACAGGTGAGTGCGCACAGCTGTGCATGAGCGCGACCGGCGTCGCGCGAGCGCCGGCTCGGCGGACGCTCAGGTGAGGACGGCGGCGCGGGCGATCATCGCCAGCGCGACGAACGCGGCGACGGCCACCAGCCCACAGACCTGGAACATGGTGCGGCGTGGGCCACGGGGCGCGTAGACGAGGATCGCGGCGACGATCCCGCCACCGAGGAAGCCGCCGAGGTGGCCCTGCCAGGAGATGTTCGGTACGGCGAACGTGATGAACACGTTGATGCCGATCAGCGCCCACAGCGAGCGCATGTCGCCGCCGACCTTGCGGGCCACGACGATCAGCGCGGCGAACAGGCCGTAGATGGCGCCGGAGGCGCCGACGGTCAGCTGGAACTCGGGCGCCGAACCACAGCACGACGGCCGACCCGGTCAGCATCGAGAGGAGGTAGAGCGCGAGGAACCGGATCCGGCCGAGCGCCAGCTCGAGCTGCGGCCCGATGACCCACAGCGCGAACATGTTGAAGCCGATGTGGAAGATCGTGACGTGCGTGAACCCGGCGGTCACGACCTGCCAGTACGCGCCGTCGACGAACCCCGGCAGCCACTCACCGCCCTGCGCCCGGCAGAGGGCTTCGGGCATGCTGTAGCCGTCGGGACCGATCCGGCACAGCCCGTTCGGGCGCAGGCCGAGCAGGTCGACGAGCCGGCTGCCGGCGCCGCCGGTGATCAGGATGGAGATCCAGACCGCGACGTTGATCGCGATCAGCACGCCCGAGGTGGTCGAGGCGTTGGTGGGGCGCAGCCCGCCGAACGCGGTGCGCCCGCTGCGGGTGGCCTTCTTGCCCTCGGCGACGCAGCCCGGGCACTGGAAGCCCACCGCCGCGTCCCGCATGCAGTCCGGACAGATCGGTCCGGTCGCAGCGCTGGCAGCGGATGTACGACTCCCGGCCGGGGTGCCGGTAGCACGTCGGCACCCCGGTCTCGGGAGTCGGCAGGTCGGACACGTTCAGCTGCGGACGATCTGAACGGTCTCGATCACGACCGGGTCGACCGGGCGGTCGCCCGCGCCGGTCGGGGTGGCGCCGATCGCGTCGACGACGTCGCGCGAGGCCTGGTCGGCGACCTCACCGAAGATGGTGTGCTTGAAGTTCAGCCACGAGGTCGCGCCGACGGTGATGAAGAACTGTGAGCCGTTGGTGCCCGGGCCGGCGTTCGCCATCGCGAGCAGGTACGGCTTGTCGAAGACGAGCTCCGGGTGCGGCTCGTCCTTGAACGTGTAGCCGGGGCCACCGGTGCCGGTGCCGAGCGGGCAGCCGCCCTGGATCATGAAGCCCTCGATCACGCGGTGGAAGCCGAGGCCGTCGTAGAACGGGCCCGAGCGGCCGTTGCCGGCGTCGTACGACTTGGTGCCCTCGGCGAGGCCGGTGAAGTTGGCGACCGTCTCGGGGGCGTGGTCGGGGAACAGGTTGATCGTGATGTCGCCCCGGTTGGTCTTCAGAACGGCCTGCTGGTCAGCCATGAGTGCCTCTCACGTCAAAGGGGTACACCACAGTGCGTACCTCGATCTGGTTGTGCCGTCCGATCCTCGCACGGGCCACAAGCAGTCCGCCGCGGGCCTCTGGTTCGCAGCCGGGTGCCATGATCGAATGAGGCAGGACACGACGAGAGGAAGTGCCAGATGGGTCTGCGCAGGAACAAGTCCCTCCTCGACCAGGCGAGCGACACCATCGCGGAGTACGTCGACCAGGTGAAGCCCCAGCTGGAGACGGCGATGGCCTCCGCGAAGGACAAGGCCGGGCCCGCGCTGGCGGACGCCAAGGCCAAGGCCGGGCCCGCGCTCGCGGACGCCAAGGCCAAGGCCACGCCGGTCATCGCATCGGGTGTCGCGATCGCGGCCGAGAAGGCCGCCGCCGGTGCCGAGAAGGCAGCACAGGCAGCGGACGCCGCGGCGGCCAAGGCCACCGAGGCGGCCCAGCCCAAGAAGAAGAAGCACCGGCTGCGGAAGCTGGTCCTGATCACCGGCGTCGCCGCAGGCGCCGCGTTCGTGGCCAAGAAGCTCCGGGGCGGCTCGGAGAGCGAGAACTGGCAGTCGTCCTACACGCCGACGCCCGCTCCGGCACCCCGTCGGACGCCCGACGACGAGGGCGGTGCGTCCCCGACCGAGGCGATCGCCGACCAGGCCGAGACCGCACACCCGGTCACCACGCCGGACGACCCGGCGGACGTCGTCGACGTCGACAAGAAGTAGCCCTCGAGGCGCTCAGGACCGGCCGGTCAGGTCGACCGGCCGGTTCTGTTCTATCCACGCGTCGATCTGCTCCCACCACTGCGAACAGCCAGTCGATCCGCTCGTCCCGGTCCTCCGGGATCTCCGAGCGCGGCACCTGCCACCAGCGCATCACGATCCGCTTGTCCATCGGCAGCTCCCGCCAGATGTCACCCACGGTGACCAGGTGGTCGAGCCCGGTGTGCGCCACGAGGACGACGTCGGCCTCGGGCGCCGCGTCGAGCGCCGCCAGGAAGCCGCCGGGCCGCGGCGCGAGCACGTGGATCATCTGCTCGGCGCGCTGCGCCATCCGCTCCATGCCCAGCCGGCGCAGCCGGTCGATCGCCCGCTGGCGCCGGCGCTCGGTGAAGTTGCCGCCCTCGGGGAAGATCACGAACGCGTCGTTCTCGTCGAGGCCGGTCGCGAGGGTGGCGATCTGGTCCTCCAGCCGGGCGCCCTCGGCCGGGTTCGGGGTGATGAACCGCGCGGGGATCCGGTTCAGCAGCACGTCGATCGCGGGGTCCCACGCCAGGGTGTCCTTGAGCACCACCCGCGGCTCCCGGCCGTACCACGCCATCAGGGTGTGGATCAGCACGAACGAGTCGCCGGGGCCGGCGTGCCGGCAGCAGACCAGGATCGGCCGGCCGGGGTGCGCGTCGGGGGCCGGGCCCTCGGTCTCGATCCGCAGCCGCAGCACCCGGCGGGCCTCGCGGAAGAACACCCACATGGTGCCCTGCACCAGGTCGTAGTGGATGCCCTCGAAGTACGCCGTGCGCAGCTTCCAGCCGAACCCGGACGCGATCCACAGCCCGAACAGCACGACCAGCAGCAGCGCCTCGCAGGTCAGGTAGACGATCGCGACCCACATGATCCGCAGCGGGCGCAGCCGCCCGGGCAGGATCGGCGACGCGGCGGCCGCGGCGATCAGCCACAGCGGGAGGGTGATCCACAGCAGCACCATCGACAGCACCACCAGCGGGCGCGATCACCAGCCGCCGCAGCACCCAGGTCACGGGTCGCTCGCTGGCACCGGCCCGAGGCTCTCGTCGAGGTAGTCGACGCACGCCTCGTACGTCTCGTCGATCCGGTCCTGCACGCCGGCGAAGTCCCGGCTGCCGAACAGGGAGTCGTCACGGCTCGAGGTGCCCCGTGCGGGCAGGACGTACGCCGCGACGCTGGCCGGCAGCTCCTCGAGCTCGCGGTTGAACCGGTGCCGCCGCGCGATCTCGAAGGACACCCGGGCCACCTCCCACGGCCGCCGCGGCACGCTCAGCGGCCGGTCGATCCGGCCCACCTGGAGCACGAACACCCGGGACGCCCCGAGCTGGACCGCCCGGCCGAGCGGGATCGAGTTCACGATGCCGCCGTCGAGGTAGTGCTCGTCGCCGACCTTGGCCGGCGGCAGCAGACCGGGTACGGCGGCGCTCGCCATCACGGCGTCGACGAGCGGGCCGGAGTCGAACCAGTGCTCGGCGGCCCGCTCGATGCTGGCCGCGCAGACCTGGAACCGGACCGGCAGCTCCTCGAAGGTGAGGTCGCCGAACTCCTCGACCAGCGCCTGCTGCAGCGGCTTGGCCGACCACAGGTGGGTGCCGGTCTTCACCGCCCGGCGCACGGTGCGCAGCGCGGCTGTCGCCGTACACCTCCGGACCGGAGCTCGCCGCCGACTGCCACAGGTCGGTGAGCTTCTCGATCACCGACAGGTCGGGGTCGCGGGCGACCAGCGCGCCGTTGAGGGCGCCGATGCTGGTGCCGAGGACCAGGTCGGGGACGATCCCGCGCTCGAACAGCGCCCGGAGCATGCCGACCTCGACCGCGCCGAGGACGCCACCGCCCCCGAGCACGAACGCCGTCGTCATGCCAGGGAGCGTCCCACGAGCTCGGGGTTCTCGGCTCGCACCTTCCGGGTGACCTGCTGCTCGACCCAGAAGATCAGCAGCGGCACCAGGCCGGCGACGAGCATCAGCACGGTGAAGCCGATCGTCCAGCGCGCCTTGCGCGACAGCAGGAAGCGCGACGACGACGTAGACCATGAACACCCAGCCGTGCAGGACCCACAGCACGCTCGCGGTCTCGCCGAACTCCTGCAGGCTGCTGCCCTCGGGGGCGAGGTACTTGAGCGGCGCGGCGACCAGGGCGCAGAAGGCGAGCAGCACGCCGACGACGTACGCCAGCACGCGGTAGGTCAGGTACAGGTTCTTCACGGCTCCACCCTACGGAGTCGGGCTCGGCAGGTCGGCCGGGTGCTCGGCGGCGTCCTCCTCGGGTGTCTTCTCGGTCACCCAGCGCCACCAGATGAACGCGGCGAACAGCCCGAAGAACCACCACTCGATGGCGTAGAGCAGGTTGCGGATGCCGGTGGTCGCGCCGACCTCGGGCAGCTGGTCGAGGCTGGCGGCGGCCAGGCCCGGCTCGGGCTCGGTGGCCACGCCGTACGCGCCGTAGAGGTCCTGGTCGACGTGCTGGATCAGGTCGGCGGTGCGCACCTGGGGGAGCACGTCGTCGCTCGGGTCGGTGTCCGCCTCGTCGGTGCCCTCGGTCGGCTGGAGCCAGGCGTCCAGCTCGGTCGCCCCGGTCGGCGGGGCCGGCGCCGTCGTCGGGCTCCGCGACCCAGCCGCGGACGACCGGCAGCGCCGGGTCGCCCGGCGCCGCCGACGGCGAGCGGGGTGACCACCCAGTACCCGTCCGTGCCCTCGTGCTCGCGACCCGGAGACGTAGACGGTGCCCTCGGGCACCCAGGTGCCCTCGACCGTCGACCGGCTGCCCGACCCGGTTGCCCGGGAACGGGTCGTCCGGCCCCATCACGTCGGCCAGCGGCACCGGGTCGGCGTGGGTCAGGTCGGCGGCCTCGGCGGCGCGGTGCGCCTGCCAGGCGTCGAACTGCCAGAGCCCCAGGCCGACGGCCACGGCCACCAGCACGACGGCGAGGAGGTGCGCGCCCCAGTACCGCGGGGCGAGCTTGCTGGACACGTCGTCAGGGTACGGCGCGGCCGGCTCTCCACCGTGATCCGGGTCGAACGGACTGGTCATACCACTTGACCACCGGCCGGGTCCTGACCTACCGTCGGACGATGCCGCTGCAGCCCGTGAACCGCCGGTCCGTGCCCGACGAGGTGTTCGACCAGGTGCTCGCCGAGGTCGTCGACGGCGGTCTCGAGGCGGGCGAGGCGCTGCCCAGCGAGCGCCGGCTCGCCGAGGTGCTCGGCGTCTCCCGGCCGGCGGTGCGCGAGGCGCTCCAGCGGATGACCCAGACCCGGCTGCTCGACGTCCGGCACGGCGGGGCCACGACGGTCCGCGACTTCCGGAGGTTCGGCGGTCTCGACCTGCTGCCGCTGCTGCTGGTGCGCGGCGGCGTGATCGACCCGGCGGTCGCCCGGAGCATCCTGGAGGCGCGGCTGGTGGTCGGCCCGGGCGTCGCGGCGCTGGCCGCCGAGCGCGGCACCCCGGCGCTCGAGGCGGTGCTCGCCGAGACCGTCGACGCGCTGGCGGCGACCGACGACGGGGTCGAGCAGCAGCAGCACGCGCTCGCGTTCTGGGACCACGTGGTCGACGCCGCCGACTCGATCGTCTTCCGGCTGATGTTCAACAGCCTGCGCGCCGCCTACGAGCCCGCGCTCGAGGCACTGGCGCCGCTGATGGCCGAGGAGGTCGGCCAGCCCGGCGCCTACCGGCTGCTCGCCGTGGCGATCGGCGCCGGCGACCCCGAGACCGCCCGGGCCGCCGCCGACCGCGTCCTGCGCCCGGCGACGTCCACCATCCTGTCCGCCCTGGAGGCACTGGAGGAGTCATGACCAAGCCACAGCACCCGATCTCTTCGGCCGACATCGAGCGGCTCGCCGCGCAGCGGCTCGCGGCCGACGAGGAGCGGATCACCGGATCCCGGCGTACCAACGTGTCGCTGGGCCGGGCCTGGCGCTCGTTCTGGCGGGCGCCGAGCCCGTGGCTGATCTCGTCGTTCCTCGTCGTCGCCGTGGCCGCCCGGGTCGCCGTCGGCGGTGGCTCCTGGTGGGAGCTGCTGATCCCGGTCGGGCTGGTCGCGCTGTTCCCGGTGATCGAGTGGGTGATCCACGTCGGGATCCTGCACTGGCGCCCGCGCCGGCTCGGCCCGGTCGAGGTCGACTCGCTGCTGGCCCGCAAGCACCGCGAGCACCACGCCGACCCGCGCGACCTGCCGCTGGTGTTCATCCCGTGGCCGGCGCTGGTCTGGCTGCTGCCGTCGTACGTCCTGGTCGCCTGGCTGGCCACCCCGACCACCACGAGCATGCTCACCCTGCTGGTCTCGGTCTACGGCCTGAAGTTCGGCTACGAGTGGACCCACTACCTGGTGCACAGCGACTACCGGCCACGGTCCCGCTGGTTCCGGTCGGTGTGGCGCAACCACCGGCTGCACCACTACAAGAACGAGCACTACTGGTTCACGGTCACCACCGCCGGTACGGCGGACCGGCTGTTCGGCACCTTCCCGGACCCAGCAACAGTCCAGACGTCGCCCACGGTGCGGTCGCTGCACTCCCGCGAAGGGCTGTGAACCCGGCAGGATCGCGGGCATGACGATCCGGCACCTCAACTGCGCGTCGATGCGTCCGCTCGTGACGGGTTCTGGCTTGTAACGCCCTGTCCGGGCCACTGACGCCCCGTCCTGCCGGAGCAGGAGTGACCGGGACAGGGCGTTACAGCGGACGCGTTTCACTAACGACGACGGCCAGGTGTGAAGAAGGTGGTGGAGCCTAGGGGACTCGAACCCCTAACCCCCTGCTTGCAAAGCAGGTGCGCTACCAATTGCGCCAAGGCCCCCGGTGGTCGCGAGGCGAGCGGAGCTGGGTCAGGCGCGGGTGACCGAGTCGGTGGCCTCGGCCCAGAGCGCCTGCTCCTTCTTGCCCTCGTCGATCTTGCGCTTCACGACGAGCGCGGCGCCGACGAGGAGCACCAGCAGGACGATCTTCTTCATGGTGACTCCCACAGGCTCGGGTTTGCCCGATGACCGGGCCGGGTGGTGGGCCTAACAGGACTTGAACCTGTGACCTCTTCCTTATCAGGGAAGCGCTCTAACCGTCTGAGCTATAGGCCCCGAACCGAGGCTGAACACTACCCCAGCGGCCGAGTGGCCGACAAAACGGGGGAACCGTCGGTCAGCGCTCGTCCTCGGCGAGGGTCAGCTCGACGCCGCCGAGCAGCGCCGCCGACATGTTGTAGAGGAACGCACCGAGGGTCGCGATCGCGGTGATCAGGATGACGTCGACGACGGCGACCAGCATCGTGAAGCCCATGACGCGGGACATCCCGACGTACTTCTCGACGTCCCAGCTGGCGGCGTCCTCGCCACCGACGACGTCCTGGACGGTGTCGTTGATCGAGTCCCAGACACCGGCCGCCGAGAGCACCGACCAGATGATGAAGACCGAGACCACGGTGACCACGCCGAACGCGATGGCCAGCAGGAACGACGTCTTCATCACCGACCACGGGTCGATCCGGGTCAGCCGGAGCCGCGCGCGGCGCGGTGGACGGCGACCCGCAGCGGCCTTCTTGGCTGCCTTCTTCGACTCGGGTGCCGCGTTCGCGCGGTGCTCGTCAGCGGCGTTCGTCAGCTTCGCTGAGATCCGCTCGCTCAGGGGGGCGCGCACGGCGGTGTCTTGGCCGTCGGTCATCAGCCCTCACTCTCTCCATCGGCGTCGGGCCCGGTCTCGGGCTCCGCCACGTCAGACGCAACAGACTCGTCGATTGTTGCATCCGTACCCGCATCGACCGATTCGCCAACCTCGTCGGGTGCCTCGACGGCGTCCTCGTCCTCGTCGCGGGCCTCGACCGAGCGGGCGACGACGGCGACCGCGTCACCGGACTTCGGGGTCACGAACTTCACGCCCATCGTGGAGCGACCGGTGGGCCGGAAGTCGGCGTTGATCGGGCTGCGCACGACCTGGCCGCCCTGGGTGATCGAGAGGATCTCGTCACCCTCCTCGACGATGAACGCACCGACCAGCTGGCCGCGGTCCTCGTTGGCGAGGGCCATCGCCTTGATGCCGAGGCCGCCGCGGTTGGTGATCCGGTACTCCGAGATCCGGCTGCGCTTGGCGAAGCCGCCGTCGGTGATCGTGAAGACGTACTGCTCCTTCACGTCGGGCAGGTCACCTGCGGCGGTGGACTCGCCGGCCGCCTCGGCGCGCGCCTCGGCGGCCTCCTCGGCGGCGACCTGCTCCGCGCGGATCACCGACATCGACAGCACCGAGTCGACGTCGGTGCGGAACTTCATGCCGGTGACGCCGGACGTCGCCCGGCCCATCGGCCGCAGCTGGCTGTCGTCGGCCTTGAACCGGATCGCCTGGCCCTTGCGGGAGACCAGCAGGATGTCGTCCTCGGCGTTGACCAGCTCGGCGCCGATCAGCTCGTCGTCGTCCTCGCGGAAGTTGATCGCGATGACGCCGGCCTGGCGCGGGCTGTTGTAGTCGCCGAGCCGGGTCTTCTTGACCAGGCCGTTGCGGGTCGCGAGCACGAGGTACGGCGCCTGCTCGTAGTCACGGATCGCCAGCACCTGCGCGATGTTCTCGTCCGGCTGGAAGCTGAGCAGCCCGGCCACGTGACCGCCCTTGGCGTCGCGCGACGCCTCGGGCAGGTTGTAGGCCTTGGTGCGGTAGACCCGGCCGGCGGTGGTGAAGAACAGCAGCCAGTGGTGGTTGGTGGTCGCGATGAAGTGCTCGACCACGTCGTCGCCGCGCAGGCTCGCGCCGCGCACGCCCTTGCCGCCCCGCTTCTGGGTGCGGTACTGGTCGGCGCGGGTGCGCTTGGCGTAGCCGCCGCGGGTGATCGACACGACGAGGTCCTCGTCGGGGATCAGGTCCTCCATCGACAGGTCGCCGTCGGCCGCGATGATCTGGCTGCGGCGCTCGTTGCCGTACTTCTCGACGATCTCGCCGAGCTCGTCGGAGACGATCTGCCGCTGCCGCGCGACGTTCGCGAGGATGTCCTCGAGGTCGGCGATGGTCGCGCTCGATCTCGGCGAGCTCGTCGATGATCTTCTGGCGCTCGAGGGCGGCCAGCCGGCGCAGCTGCATGTCGAGGATCGCGTTCGCCTGGAGCTCGTCGATCTCGAGCAGCTCGATCAGGCCCTGGCGGGCGTCGTCGACCTCGGGCGAGCGCCGGATCAGCGCGATCACCTCGTCGAGCATGTCGAGCGCCTTGACCAGGCCGCGCAGGATGTGGGCGCGCTCCTCGGCCTTGCGGAGCCGGAACTCGGTGCGCCGCCGGATGACGTCGATCTGGTGGGTGACCCAGTTGCTGATGAACTGGTCGATCGACAGCGTGCGCGGCACGCCGTCGACCAGCGCCAGCATGTTCGCGCTGAAGTTGGTCTGCAGCTCGGTGTGCTTGAGCAGGTTGTTGAGTACGACGCGGGCGACCGCGTCGCGGCGCAGCACGACGACCAGCCGCTGGCCGGTGCGGTCCGAGGTGTCGTCGCGGACGTCGGAGATGCCCTGCACCTTGCCGGAGTCGGCGAGCTCGGCGATCTTCAGCGCCAGGTTGTCCGGGTTGACCATGTAGGGCAGCTCGGTGATCACCAGGCAGGTACGGCCCTTGGCGTCCTCGTCGATCTCGATCACCGCACGCTGGGTGATCGAGCCGCGGCCGGTGCGGTAGGCCTGCTCGATGCCCTGGTGGCCGACGATCAGCGCGCCGTTCGGGAAGTCCGGGCCCTTGATCCGCTCGAGCAGCGCCTCCTGGAGCTCCTCGCGGGTGGCGTCGGGGTGCTCGAGCGCCCACTTCGCGCCGTCGGCGACCTCACCGAGGTTGTGCGGCGGGATGCTGGTGGCCATGCCGACCGCGATGCCGGCCGAGCCGTTGACCAGCAGGTTCGGGAACCGCGACGGGAGGACGACCGGCTCCTCGGAGCGGCCGTCGTAGTTGGGCTGGAAGTCGACGGTGTCCTCGTCGATGTCGCGGACCATCTCCATGGCCAGCGGCGCCATCCGGCACTCGGTGTACCGCATCGCCGCGGCGGAGTCGTTGCCCGGCGAGCCGAAGTTGCCCTGGCCGTTGACCAGCGGCGCGCGCATCACCCAGGGCTGCGCGAGGCGGACCAGGGTGTCGTAGATCGCGGTGTCGCCGTGCGGGTGGTACTGACCCATCACGTCGCCGACGACGCGCGAGCACTTCGAGAAGCCGCGGTCGGGGCGGTAGCCGCCGTCGTACATCGCGTAGAGCACCCGGCGGTGCACCGGCTTCAGGCCGTCGCGTACGTCGGGCAGCGCGCGGCCGACGATGACCGCCATCGCGTAGTCGATGTAGGCGCGCTGCATCGAGGTCTGCAGCTCGACGGGCTCGATCCGGCCGCCCGGGCCCAGGGGAGGAGTGCCGCCGTCGGTGGGGGTCTCAGTCACAGTCTGGTTCTCTCTCGTCGGTTCTACTGAAATCTAGGGATCTCGCTAGAGACCTAGATATCCAGGAAGCGGACGTCCTTGGCGTTGCGCTGGATGAAGGAACGGCGCTGCTCGACGTCCTCGCCCATCAGGATCGAGAAGATCTCGTCCGCGTGGGCGGCGTCGTCCAGGGTCACCTGGAGCATCAGCCGCTGCTCGGGGTCCATCGTGGTCTCCCACAGCTCCTTGGCGTTCATCTCGCCGAGACCCTTGTAGCGCTGGACCGGGTTCTCCTTGGGCAGCTTCTTGCCGGCCGCCTGGCCCTCGCGGAGCAGGGCGTCCCGCTCGGCGTCGGAGTAGACGAACTCGTGCTCCTGCGGCTTGTTCCAGCGCAGCCGGTAGAGCGGCGGCTGGGCCATGTAGACGTAGCCGCCCTCGATGAGCGGGCGCATGAAGCGGAACAGCAGCGTCAGCAGCAGGGTGTTGATGTGGTGGCCGTCGACGTCGGCGTCCGCCATCAGCACGACCTTGTGGTAGCGCAGCTTCTCGATGTTGAACTCTTCCTGGATGCCGGTGCCCAGGGCGGAGATGATCGACTGCACCTCGGTGTTGGCGAGCACCTTGTCGATGCGCGCCTTCTCGACGTTCAGGATCTTGCCGCGGATCGGCAGGATCGCCTGGATCCGCGGGTCGCGGCCCTGGCGGGCCGAGCCACCGGCGGAGTCACCCTCGACGATGAAGACCTCGCACTCGGCGGGGTTCGTCGACTGGCAGTCCGACAGCTTGCCGGGCAGGCCGCCGCCGCCGAGCAGGCCCTTGCGGGAGCGGGCCAGGTCGCGCGCCTTGCGGGCGGCGACCCGGGCCTGCTGCGCGGCCTGGCTCTTGCGGACGATGTCGCGACCCTCGGCGGGGTTCTGCTCGAACCAGGCACCGAGCTGGTCGTTGACCAGCTTCTGCACGAAGCCCTTGGCCTCGGTGTTGCCGAGCTTGGTCTTGGTCTGGCCCTCGAACTGCGGCTCGCCGAGCTTGATCGAGATGATCGCGGTGAGGCCCTCGCGGACGTCGTCGCCGGAGACCCGGTCCTCGGGCTTCTTCATCAGGCCCCACTCGAAGCCCCAGTTGTTGACCAGGGACGGTCAGCGCCGCGCGGAAGCCCTCCTCGTGGGTGCCGCCCTCGTGGGTGTTGATGGTGTTCGCGAAGGTGTGGACCGACTCGGAGAACGTGGTGTTCCACTGCATCGCCACTTCGAGGCTCATGTGGTTCTGCGCGGACGCCGGCGTCTCGGCCTCGAACGAGATCACCGAGGGGTTCGCGGCCTGCTTGGCGCGGTTGAGGTACTCGACGAAGTCGACCAGGCCGCGGTCGTAGCGGAAGATCCGCTCCGAGCCGCCGGACTCGCCCTTGCGGATCGCGTCGCTGCCGGCCTGGTCGAGCTCGTTGGGGACGGTGCCGTCCTGAACGGCGTCGACGACGTCGCCCGCGTCGGGCCGCTCGTCGCGGACCACGATCTCGAGGCCCTTGTTGAGGAAGGCGTACTCGCGGATCCGCGAGGTGATCGTCTCGAGGTTGTACGTCGTGGTCTCGAAGATGTCGGTCGAGGCCCAGTAGGTGACGGTGGTGCCGGTGCGCTCGCCCGGCTCCAGCTCGCGGACCTGCTCGATGTCGGCATCGGGCACGCCGACGGTGAAGGACTGCCGCCACAGGTGGCCGCGGTTCTTGACCTCGGCGATCAGGTGGCTGGAGAGCGCGTTGACGACCGAGACGCCGACGCCGTGCAGACCACCGGAGACCTTGTAGCCGCCGCCGCCGAACTTGCCGCCGGCGTGCAGCACGGTCAGGGCCAGGGTCAGCGCCGGCAGCTCCTGCCCGGGCGCGGTGTCGGTCGGGATGCCGCGGCCGTTGTCCTCGACGCGGATCGCGCCGTCGGCCTGGAGGGTCACCACGATCCGGTCGCAGTGGCCGGCCAGCGCCTCGTCGACCGCGTTGTCCACGATCTCCCAGATCAGGTGGTGCAGGCCGCGCTCACCGGTCGAGCCGATGTACATGCCGGGGCGCTTGCGGACCGCTTCGAGGCCCTCGAGGACCTGGATCGCGGAGGCGTCGTACCCGACTTCGGGGGCCGCGGGAGCGGGGGGTGTGGCGGTGGGGGTCTCGTCGGGGCTCTCGACGTTGACGTCGTCGGTCACACGCACCTCTTCACAGGCTCTTGACATGGAGAAGGCCGCAGCACGGGGCGCTGGCGGCCAACCTCCATGCTACCCGTTGGAAGGCCCGCATTCCACGTCCCTCCCCCGGGCGGGGGGCGTCTGTGGAGAAACTTCGTCCGTGAGCGGCGTTTGCGGGCGTCCGGAGCGGCCGATCGGGGGCGCGGACAGGTCCCCATACGTCGGAACGGCCCGCAGATCGGCACAGACCGGCTGGCTGGCTCGGGCCGCCTCAGCCGTAGGTGTCGCGCGGGCCGCGGCCGTCGCGCACCGATCGGGGACCCTTCTTCCACGTCGGCAGGTGCGGTCCGAGCACCTCGATCAGGGTCACCGTGCCGTGGCCGAGCTCCTCGTTCAGCCGGCGTACGACGGTCGGCGCGAGCAGCCGCAGCTGGGTCGCCCAGGCCGTCGAGTCGGTGCGCACCACCAGCTGCCCGTCGGCGAACGACTCGGGCGTGCAGTGCTCCGCCACCTCGTCGCCGACCAGCTCGGCCCAGCGACCGAAGACGCCGTGCACCCGCAGGTCGAGCGCCCAGCCGTGGTCGTCGACCAGCCGGCCGAGGGTGCTGTCCAGGGTCTGCGGGTCCCGGTCGTCGGGATGGGCGCCGGACACCCGGCCGCGGGCGGGCTTGTCCTTCTTCCGCTGCCGCGTCCGCGCGGCCGGGGTCGACTTCGCCGTCGCACGGGTGATCGCCTTCGCGAGGTCGAGGCCGTCGTCTCGGCGCTCCGGCTCGCTGGGGCTCCGGCTCGACCGTGTCGTCACTGCTCACGGACGACCTGCCCGTCCGCCACCAGGTAGCGGGTGCCGGCCAGCGCCTCGGGGACGTCGGCGCCGACCGCCGCGGTCACCAGCACCTGCTCGGCGCCGGCGACCAGGTCGGCGAGCTGGGCACGCCGTTCGGTGTCGAGCTCGGCGAACACGTCGTCGAGGATCAGGATCGGGTCGTCGCCGTCGGCGCGGAGCAGGTCGTACGACGCGAGCCGGAGCGCGAGCGCGAAGGACCAGGACTCGCCGTGGGAGGCGTAGCCCTTCACCGGCAGCCGCTGGTCCCCGGTGCCGAGGCTGAGCAGCAGCTCGTCGCGGTGCGGCCCGACCAGCGAGACGCCGCGGTCCAGCTCGTCGTTGCGGCGCCGCTCGACCTCGGCGAGCAGCGCCTCGGTCAGCTCGGCCCGCTCGGTGCGGCCCTCGAGCTCGAACGACGGCCGGTACTCGATGTCCGCGTCGTCGCGGGTCGCGCCGCGGGCGACCGTCTCGTACGCCTTGCCGACGTACGGGCGCAGCGCGTCGACCAGCGCGAGCCGCTCGGCCAGCAGCTCGGCGCCGGTCTCGCGCGAGGTGGGAGTCCCACACGTCCAGGGTCGAGAGCGCGGACTCCTGCGACGTGCTGCCGCGACGCGCGGCGCCGGCGGTCTTGAGCAGCGAGTTGCGCTGCCGGAGGACCCGGTCGTAGTCGGCGCGGACGCCGGCCAGCCGCGGTGTGCGCAGCACCAGCAGGTCGTCGAGGAACTTGCGCCGGTCGGACGGGTCGCCCTTCACCAGGGTGAGGTCCTCGGGCGAGAAGACGACGGTGCGCACCAGCCCGATCAGATCCCGGGCCCGCGGGAGCGGTGACCGGTTGACCCGCGCGCGGTTGGACTTCCCCGGGTTGAGCTCGACCTCGAGCACCGCGGTGCGCCCGTCACGGACCACGGCCGCCCGGACCACGGCCTGGTCGGCGCCGGCGCGGACGAGCGGCGCATCGGAGGCGACCCGGTGCGAGGCGAGCCGCGACAGGTAGTCGATCGCCTCGACCAGGTTGGTCTTGCCCTGACCGTTGCGCCCGATGAACGCGGTCACACCGGGCGACAGCTCCACGTCCGCCGTGGCGTAGGAGCGGAAGTCGTGCAGGGTCAGGTGCGAGACGTACACGGATCAGGGGGTCGGGGTGTGCGTCGCCGCCGACCGGCGGCTCGGTGCGTACGGCGTGCCCGCCGAACTGGTTGCGCATCGCGGCGATCGCCTTCATCGCCGGGCTGTCGTCCTGGCGGGAGACGAACCGGGCGAACAGCGACGCGGCGATCACGTTCATCGGCACGGCGTTCTCGATCGCGGCCTCGACGGTCCACCGGCCCTCGCCGGAGTCCTCGGCGTACCCGGCGATCTTGTCGAGGTGCGCGTCCTCCTCGACGGCGGCGACCAGCAGGTCGAGCAGCCAGGAGCGGATCACGGTGCCGGAGCGCCAGGAGTCGAAGACCTCGGTGACGTTGTCGACGATGTCGACCTTCTCGAGCAGCTCCCAGCCCTCGGCGTAGCTCTGCATGATCGCGTACTCGATGCCGTTGTGGACCATCTTCGCGAAGTGGCCGGCGCCGGGCTTCTTGCCGGCGTGCACGAAGCCGCCCTCGTCGGGCTTGAGCGCGTCGAACGCCGGCTGCACCTTCGCGACGTCGTCGTCGGAGCCGCCGCACATCAGCGCGTAGCCGTTCTCGCAGACCCCACACGCCGCCGGAGACACCGCAGTCGACGAAGCCGATGCCCTTCGTGGCGAGCATCGCGGCGTTCAGCTGGTCGTCGGTCCACTTGGAGTTGCCGCCGTCGACGACCAGGTCGCCGTCGCGGAGCAGGTCGCCGAGCTCGCGGATCGTGTCGCGGGTGGGGTCACCGGCGGGCACCATCACCCAGACGACCTTGCGGAGACGGGAGCTGTTCGACCATCGCCGCGAGGCTGTCGGCGTCGGCGAGGTCGGGGTTGCGGTCGTAGCCGACCACGGTGTGTCCGGCGTTGCGCAGCCGGGTGCGCATGTTGCCGCCCATCTTGCCGAGGCCGACGAGTCCGATGTCCATGCGACAGCCTCCCGCGACGCACGGTCTCGTAGTCGGCACCTGCCAGCCTAGCGCCGGCCGTGCCGGTCGGCTCAGCGACGAGCAGCCGGCGCGGCATCAGCAGGTAGCGGAACGCCGTGTCGCGCTCACCGTCGGCGACCGAGCCGCTGATCACCACCGGCTTGGACGCCTGGGTGAACGCCAGCTCGACCACGGGCTGCTCGATGGCGGTGAGCCCGTCGAGGAGGAACTGCGGGTTGAACCCCGTGGTGATGTCCTCGCCGTCGATGGTCGCCTCGATCGACTCCGACGCCTGGGCCTCGTCGCCGGAACCGGCGTCGAGGGTGAGCACGCCGTCGCTGAACGCCAGCTGGACGGCGGTGTTGCGCTCGGCCACCAGGGCGACGCGCTTGACCGACTCGATCAGCGCGGTCGGTCGACCAGCGCGGTGGTCTGGTGCTCGCTGGGGAACAGGCTGCGGACCTTGGGGAACTCGCCGTCGAGCAGTCGGGTCGTCGTACGGCGAAGGCCGCCGGGCGCCTGGCCCTCGAAGCCGATGATGCCCTCGCCGGTGCCGGTGCTCGCCAGCGCGATGGTGACCTCGCCGCCGGCGGTGAGCGACTTGGCGGTGTCGCCGAGCACCCGGGCCGGGACCAGTGCGGCCGCCGACTCGTCGGGAGTGCGCGGGCTCCAGTCGAGCTCGCGGTGCGACGAGCCGGAAGCGGTCGGTGGCCAGCAGCGAGATCGTCGAGCCGTCGATCTCGATCCGGACGCCGGTCAGCACGGGCAGCATGTCGTCGCGGCCGGCGGCGGTGACCGCCTGGGCGACGGCGTGGGCGAACGCCTCGCTCGCGACGGTGCCGGTCGCGGCCGGCATGTCCGGGAGGGTCGGGTAGTCCTCGACCGGCATGGTCTGGAGGCTGAACCGGGCGGAGCCACAGGTCAGCGAGACGCGGGCGCCGTCGAGCACCATCTCGACCGGCTTGTCCGGGAGGCTGCGGCAGATGTCGGCGAGCAGCCGGCCGCTGACCAGCGCGCGGCCCTCGTCGCTGACCTGGGCCGCGAGCGTGGCCCGGGCCGAGGTCTCGTAGTCGAAGGTGGAGAGCACCAGCCCGTCGTCGGTCGCCTCGACGAGCAGGCCGGCCAGGACCGGGACGCTGGGCCGGACCGGGAGGCTGCGGGCAGCCCAGGCGACGGCATCGGCGAGGACGTCGCGCTCGACGCGGAACTTCACGATGGTTCCTTCGGGTCGGTCGGAACTACGGACACGGAAACTACGGAAATCTTGGGATGCGCATCCTGCCATGCGCCGGGGACGTCCGGGAGTTGTCCCCAGGAAGGAGCCCGGATGGATGTTCACGGTCGATCGATATGTCTAGAGGTAGGTGGGAGTCATAGCAGCGGTGGAATCTGTGGATAACTGTCGTTCGTGCAGGTCAGCACCGGAATGACCGGTGCACAACGGCTGTGGAACGACACCCCGACTACTCGCTGCCGGTGTGCACTCGGATCCGGCGTCCGTCGGGGACCCGGTCGTTCGTCCACAGGCTCTCCCGGGCATCGGGCCGGCCGCCCACATGTCGTCCACAGGTCGCGAACCACAGAAGCGTGGGTCTCGATCAGGACTGGCGGGCCTGCAGCTTGACCCGGTTGGTGAGCTCGCTGACCTGGTTGAAGACCGCGCGGCGCTCGGCGAGCAGCTGGTTGATCTTGCGGTCGGCGTACATCACCGTCGTGTGGTCGCGGTTGCCGAACTGGGCGCCGATCTTCGGCAGCGACAGGTCGGTGAGCTCGCGGCACAGGTACATCGCGATCTGCCGGGCCATCACCAGGTGCCGGCCACGGCTCGGACCGGTGAGCTCCTCGATGGAGAGGCCGAAGTACGCCGCGGTCTGGGCGATGATCAGCGCCGCGGTGATCTCGGGCTCGCCGCCCTCGGGGATCAGGTCCTTGAGCACGATCTCGGCCAGGGTCATGTCGACCTCCTGGCGGTTGAGGTTCGCGAAGGCGGTGACGCGGATCAGCGCACCCTCGAGCTCGCGGATGTTGGTCTGGATCTTCGAGGCGATGAACTCGAGCACGTCCGGGGGAGCGGTGAGCCGGTCCATCGCGGCCTTCTTGCGCAGGATCGCGATCCGGGTCTCGAGGTCGGGCGGCTGGACGTCGGTGATCAGGCCCCACTCGAACCGGTTGCGCAGCCGGTCCTCGAGCGCCTCGAGGCGCTTGGGCGCGCGGTCGGAGGTCAGCACGATCTGCTTGTTCGCGTTGTGGAGGGTGTTGAACGTGTGGAAGAACTCCTCCTGGGTCTGGGTCTTGCCCTCCAGGAACTGGATGTCGTCGATGAGCAGCACGTCGACGTCGCGGTAGCGGCGCTTGAACCGGTCCTGCCGGTCGTCGCGGATCGCGTTGATGAACTCGTTGGTGAACTCCTCGCTCGACACGTAGCGCACCTTGGCGCCGGTGTAGAGGGAGCGGACGTAGTGGCCGATCGCGTGCAGCAGGTGGGTCTTGCCGAGTCCCGAGTCGCCGTAGACGAGCAGCGGGTTGTAGGCCTTGCCGGGTGCCTCGGCCACGGCGACCGCGGCCGCGTGGGGGAACCGGTTGGACGAGCCGATGACGAAGGTCTCGAAGGTGTACTTCGGGTTGAGCCGGGTCTCGAGGGCGTTGGCCGGGCGGGCTCCGGTGTCGAGCTGCTGCGGCGCGACCGGGGCCGGCGCCGGCGCCACGGCCTCGACGGCGACAATTGTCGACATGTCACTTTCTTGACTTGTCGACTGTTCCGCGAGGTCGCCGGGCGCGGTCGGCACCGGCACGTCGTCCAGCTGGGGGTTCACGGTCACCGCGATCCGGATCTCGCGGCCGAACCGGATGGTGAGGGCGTCCTCGAGCTGCGCGCGCAGCCGGCCCTCGAGCTGGTTGCGGGTGAAGTCGTTGGGGACCGCGACGATGGCGGTGCTCTCGTGGAGGGTCACCGGCTCGCTGGCGCGCAGCCAGGCGCGCTGGTTGGGCTGGAGGTCGTCGACCACTCCGCGCCACGCGACGCTGAGGTCCGAGGTGCTCTGCTCCACCGTTCCCACTTTCTAGGTTGTCCTGCTCGTCGGCGAGGCCCATCGTCGCCGGTACGTCCCAGATGCGCAGGAGAACCAGGCAGCGGTTCGGGCCTTTCGCTTCCACAACTTTGTCCACAGGTTGTGAACCCGACCATCTCCTTGTGGAGAGAGTCGGTCCGAGACCACGAATCGACCGCATCGGATCGATGTTTCTGCAGGTCAGCGACCGTTTACCACGAATGTGGCGGCGGTCACACGAGCTGCTGATCCGGCTGGGGACGAGGGGTGGCGGGGAACCTCGGCTGCTGCGAACGTAACAACTCGCGGAGCGCTCGCGGCAAGCCGTCATCCACAGGCTGGTGCGGCGGCCCGGCCGACGTCGGTTTGACCCTGTGGAATCCCAGCGCGTACCGTTACTCGGTCACCCGGTGTCGACCGGTGCCGCATGTCCACGAAAGAGCAGCCGCCCACCAGGGCCAAGTCGTGGGTGGGCGGTGCCAGCCGAAAGGCGCATCCACGCAGTTCGTGGGGCACCACACCGCCGCCCCGGCCCGGCGTGACTGCCCTAGACCCACCATGGAGAGAAACTCGTGAGCAAGCGTACGTACCAGCCGAACAACCGCCGCCGTCACAAGGTGCACGGGTTCCGTCTGCGCATGCGCACCCGTGCCGGCCGCGCGATCCTGTCTTCGCGCCGCCGCAAGGGCCGCAAGAGCCTGGCAGTCTGACGGCCGGCCCGGGCCGACACCAGGTCCGCGTCGTGCTGTCCGCGGCTCACCGGCTGACCGACGGCGCGTCCTTCCAGACGGCAGTCCGGTCCGGACGGCGCGCCGGAAGCCGGACCCTCGTCGTGCACCTCGCGGTGCCGGCGGGTCCTGCGCGCCCCGCGCGCGTCGGTTTCGTCGTGAGCCAGGCGGTCGGCAACGCCGTCACCCGCAACCGGGTCAAGCGCCGGCTGCGCCACCTCGCCCGGGAGCACGTCTCGTCGCTCCCGGGCGCTGCTGTGCTCGTGGTCCGGGCGCTCCCGGCCGCCAGCGACGCGTCGTACGCGGAACTCGGTGCCGACCTCGAGCGTTGCCTTCGTCGGGTCCGGTCGGAGGTGAGCGGATGAGGTACGACCCGCTGCGCTACCTGCTGATCGGGTTCCTGCGCGCGTACCGGCTGCTGATCAGCCCGCTGTACGGGCAGGTCTGCCGCTACCACCCGTCGTGCTCGGCGTACGCCCTGGACGCGGTCACCGAGCACGGCAGCGTGCGCGGCAGCTGGCTCGCCGTACGGCGGCTGGCCGCTGCCATCCCTGGGCCGCCGGCGGCTACGACCCGGTCCCGCCCCGATCGCAGAGCTTCCCGCCTGCGCGCGGGCTCATCTCCCTCACCCCAGCAAGGAGCCTGATCCGTGGGATTCCTCGGCGACATCGGCGGCTTGATCATGACGCCGCTGTACTACGCCATCTCCGGCGATCCTGGTCGCGTGGCACACGTTCCTCACCGACGTGCTGGGGATGGACCGCCGACGGCGGCGGGACCTGGGTGCTCTCGATCATCGGGCTGACCCTGGTGGTCCGCGCGCTGCTGATCCCGCTGTTCGTCAAGCAGATCAAGTCCAGCCGGAACATGCAGCTGATCCAGCCGAAGGTCAAGGAGCTGCAGAAGAAGTACGGCCACGACCGGGAGCGTCTCGCCCAGGAGACGATGAAGCTGTACAAGGAGAGCGGGACCAACCCGTTCGCCTCGTGCCTGCCGATCCTGATCCAGATGCCGATCTTCCTGGCGCTGTTCCGGCTGCTCGACCACCACGCGGCGAAGGGCACGGCGTCGCGTTCCTCACCCCCGAGCTGGCGAAGAGCTTCGGCAACGCCGAGCTGTTCGGGGCATCCCGATCAAGGCGACGTTCCTGAACTCCGGCGGCGACGATCTCGGTGCAGATCCTGGCCGCGATCCTCGTGCGTCGCGATGACGGCGACGACGTTCACCACCCAGCGCCAGCTGATGAGCAAGAACATGCCGCCCGACGCGCTGACCGGCCCGTACGCCCAGCAGCAGAAGCTGCTGCTCTACGTGCTTCCGGTCGTCTTCGCGGTCGGCGGCATCGCGTTCCCGATCGCCGTCCTCTTCTACTGGACCACCTCGAACCTGTGGACGATGGGCCAGCAGTTCTACGTGATCCGGAACAACCCGGCGCCCGGTACCGCCGCCGAGAAGGCGAAGCTGGACCGCGACAAGGCGAAGGCGGACAGGAAGGCGGCCAGGCACGGCCACGCGCCCGCGGAGGAGGCCGCCCCGGTGGTCGAGGACTTCCAGGACCGCCGCCCGCAGCAGCGCCAGCAGCCGAAGAAGCAGTCCCGAGAGCAGCGCAAGAAGTCGAGCGGGCCACGGCCCGCCGACAAGCCGAATCCCGAGGGGGAGCAGCAGTGAGTGACGACGCAGTGATCGACGAGGCCACCGAGCAGGAGGCTCGACCGAGCAGGACGAGCAGCCGAGCGAGGACGCCGAGCGAGGACGGCGCCGAGGACGGGCTCGTCGCGGGTGCGAGCAGCTCGAGCAGGAGGGCGACATCGCCGCCGACTACCTCGAGGAGCTGCTCGACATCGCCGACCTGGACGGCGACCTGGACATGGACGTCGAGGGCGACCGGGCCGCGGTGTCCATCGTGGGTGCGGACCTCTCGCAGCTGGTCGGCGCGAAGGGCGAGGTGCTCGACGCGCTCCAGGAGCTGACCCGGCTGGCGGTCTACCGCGAGACCGGCGAGCGGTCCCGGCTGATGCTGGACATCTCGGGCTACCGCGCGCGAGAAGCGCGAGGAGCTGGTCAAGCTCGCCGAGTCGATCGTCGCCCAGGTGAAGGAGACCGGCGAGCCGGCCTCGCTGGACCCGATGTCGCCGTTCGAGCGCAAGGTCGTGCACGACGCGGTCGCCGCCGCCGGCCTGACCTCCGAGTCCGAGGGCGTCGAGCCCCGCCGGTACGTGGTGGTCCTCCCGGCGTGAACACTGCGTGACGCGACGACGTTTCACGTGAAACACCCTCCGCGCCGGACGTGGCGCGGAGGGTGTTTCCGTCTGAGCGGCTCCCGCTCGCCGAGCGGTACGCCGAGCTGCTGGCGACCGACGGGGTGGTCCGCGGGCTGATCGGCCCGCGTGAGGCGCCGCGGCTGTGGGACCGGCACCTGGTGAACTGCGCGCTGCTGGCCGAGCTGATCCCGGCCGACGCGTCGGTGTGCGACATCGGGTCCGGCGCCGGCCTGCCCGGCCTGGTGCTGGCGATCGCGCGCCCGGACCTGACCGTGACCCTGGTCGAGCCGCTGCTGCGGCGCACCACCTTCCTGGAGGAGGTGGCGGCCGACCTGGGGCTCGACCTCGGTGGAGGTGATCCGCGGCCGCGCCGACGCGCTGCACGGCCAGCGCCGGTTCGACGTGGTGACGTCGCGGGCGGTGGCCCCGCTGGAGCGGCTGCTCGGCTGGTCGATGCCGCTGGTGGCGCCCGACGGGCGCGCTGGTGGCGATGAAGGGCAGCTCGGTGGCCGAGGAGATCGAGGCCGCACGCGCGGAGCTGGACCGGTGGGGTTGCACCGATCCGGTCGTGCGGAGCTGGGCGCGGACCTGGGGTTGTCCACCACCCTGGCTCTCCGAGTGGCCTGGGCCGATCCGAGCCGGGTATCTTGGCCGCTTGCGGCATCGCCGAGGGGCGGATCATCGAAGCAACGCGTGGGTCGCAAGCGCGGCACACCGAACCGGAGGCGTGGGGCGTGACCGAGTTTTCCACCGGTGAAGGCTGGTCTGCTGAGCGTGGTTTTCCACAGACCGGACCGGTTCATCCACAGGCAGGGGATAACTCCGTGAGTGGCTCGTCGACGCCGGATCGGGACGACGTTTCACGTGAAACCGGATTCCGGGTGCGCACCGCGGAGGACATCGCGGTCGCCGCACCGGACTTCGACCTCGACCCGGCGACCCCGCTGGCCCAGGCCGCCGAGCACACCGTGCTGGCCCGGCACGGCGCCCGGCTGCGGCCGCCGCTGGACCGCCCGTCGGCGACCCGGATCTTCGTGGTCGCCAACCAGAAGGGCGGCGTCGGCAAGACCACCTCGACGGTGAACGTCGCCGCCGCGCTCGCCCAGCTCGGGCAGCGGGTCCTGGTCATCGACCTCGACCCCCAGGGCAACGCGTCCACGGCGCTCGGCGTCGAGCACCGCCGCGGGGTGCCGTCGACGTACGACGCGCTGGTCGACGGCGTGCCGCTGGACGAGGTGTCCAGCGTCGAGCCCCGAGTCGGAGAACCTGACCGTGGTGCCCGCGACCATCGACCTGGCCGGCGCCGAGATCGAGCTGGTCTCGGTCGTCGCCCGGGAGAGCCGGCTGCGCAAGGCGATCCACGGGCACCCGCAGGTCGGCACCGCGGAGGAGGCGGGGGAGGACCGGTTCGACTACGTGTTCGTCGACTGCCCGCCGTCGCTGGGCCTGCTCACCCTGAACGCGCTGGTGGCCGGCAACGAGATGATGATCCCGATCCAGGCGGAGTACTACGCGCTGGAGGGCCTCGGTCAGCTGCTCGAGACCGTCGAGATGGTCCGCGCCCACCTGAACCAGGGCCTGGACGTCTCCACGATCCTGGTGACGATGTACGACGCCCGGACCCGGCTGG
This sequence comes from uncultured Actinomycetota bacterium, assembly GCA_963716655.1. Classification (GTDB taxonomy): domain Bacteria; phylum Actinomycetota; class Actinomycetes; order Propionibacteriales; family Nocardioidaceae; genus Nocardioides. Next base: position 58,324 of record CAVQTV010000008.1, read on the forward strand.
CCGCCGGCGTCGCCGACGAGGTGCGCGAGCACTTCGGCGACCAGGTGCTCAAGACCTCGATCCCGCGCTCGGTGCGCGTCTCGGAGGCCCCGTCGTACGGCCAGACGGTGATGACCTACGATCCCGGATCGCCGGGTGCGCTGTCCTACCTCGAGGCCGCGCGCGAGATCGCCATCAAGGGAGCACCGACAGAAGTGAACGCCGCCAACCGCCCGCCGCAGCGCCGCGGGCTCGGCCGTGGCCTGGGCTCCCTGATCCCGACCGGCCCGCCGCCGGGCGAGGAGCGAGACCGCCGACGCGGGCGCACCGGACGCGTCCGGGCTGGCGCCGGTGGCCGGCGCCTACTTCGCCGAGATCCCGGTCGGCCAGATCACGCCGAACCGGGTGCAGCCGCGCCAGGTCTTCGACGAGGACGCGATGGCCGAGCTGGTGCACTCGATCCGCGAGATCGGGGTGCTGCAGCCGGTCGTGGTCCGCCGGCACGGGCCCGAGGACTACGAGCTGGTCATGGGCGAGCGCCGCTGGCGCGCCTCCCAGGCGGCCGGCCTGGACGTCGTCCCGGCGATCGTGCGGGAGACCGACGACGTCGACATGCTGCGCGACGCGCTGCTGGAGAACCTGCACCGCTCCCAGCTCAACCCGCTGGAGGAGGCGGCCGCCTACGCCCAGATGCTCGACGACTTCGGCTGCACCCACGAGGAGCTCGCCGGCCGGATCGGCCGGTCCCGTCCGCAGATCAGCAACACCCTGCGGCTGCTCAAGCTGACCCCGGCCGTCCAGCGCCGGGTCGCCGCCGGGGTGCTGTCGGCCGGGCATGCCCGGGCGCTGCTCGCGATCGACGACCCGGACCTGCAGGACCGGCTGGCGCAGCGGGTGATCGCCGAGGGGATCAGCGTCCGCGGCCTCGAGGAGATCGTCGCCGTCCGCGACCCCGACGCCCCGGCTCCCCGGGCGGCCCGCCGCAAGCCGGTCGCGCCCGGCCTGGTCGACCTCGCCGACCGGCTCTCCGACCGGTTCGAGACCCGGGTCAAGGTCGACCTCGGCCGGGCCAAGGGCAAGATCACCGTGGAGTTCGCGACCCTCGACGACCTGCAGCGGATCGTCGACATCATGGACCCGCGGAACCGAAGCGACAGGCCGATCTAGCCATTCACCGACATAGCGATTAGTCGCTATGTCGACTTATTGGCACGCTTGCTCGGCGCGGCGACGCTTCTCGCTCGCATCCAGCTCGGCGGCCTGCCTCCAGGGTGGGCGCGCCGCCGCCGTACGACGCCGGCAGCCACCAGGAGCCCGGCGGCTGCTCGGTCGGCGGGGTAGCCGCGGATCGACGCGTCGAGCAGGTCGGTCATCACCGCGTGCAGCTCGGCGGTCTCCGCGACCGGGTCGGCGCCGGTCGGGTGCAGCGGCTCACCGACGCGGATCGCGATGGTCTTGCCCCGCGAGAAGTCCTTCGGGTGGTCCTTGGTCATCATCCGCTGGGTGCCCCACAGCGATCGACCGGCACCAGCGGGACGCCCGCCGCGGCCGCAATCCGGACGGCACCGGTCTTGAACTCCTTGAGCTGCATCGCCCGGGAGATCGTGGCCTCCGGGAAGATGCCGACCGCCTCGCCGGCGCGCAGGTACTCCACCGCCGTGCGAGAACGACGTCTCGCCGGCGCCCCGGTCCACCTCGATGTGGTGCATCGAGCGCATCACCGGGCCGCCGATGCGGTGGGCGAAGATCTCGCGCTTGGCCATGAACCGCACCAGCCGACCGGACGGGTTGGCGGCCAGGCCGCCGTACACGAAGTCGACGTAGCCGATGTGGTTGTAGGCCAGCAGCACGCCGCCCTCGCGGGGCACGTGCTCGGTGCCGGTCAGCTCGAAGCGCTGGCCGAGCAGCCGGAAGCCGGTCTTGGCCGCAACCACGATCGGCGGGTAGGTCAGATCGCGCACGGCGTGACTTCCTGTCAGGTCAGGTCGGAGCTCGGCGCGTCGTAGCCGCCGGCCCCTTCGAGGTCGAGCACCGGGCTGCTGGCGCCGAACGTCTCGCGCAGCTCCATCTCGGCCTCCAGGACGCCGGCGAGCCGCCGGACGCCCTCCCGGATCCGCTCCGGGGTGGGGTAGCAGAACGACAGCCGCAGCGACCCGGAGCCGAAGCCGTCGGCGAAGAACGCGGTGCCCGGCACGTACGCGACCCGCGCGGTGACCGCACGCGGGAGCATCCCCTTGGCGTTGACGCCCGGCGGGCAGGGTCAGCCAGACGTAGAAGCCGCCGTCGGGGACGTTCCACCGGCAGGCGGCGGGCATCAGGTCGTCCAGCGCGCCGACCATCGCGTCGCGGCGCTCGCGGTACATCTCCCGGAACTGCTTGATCTGGCCCTGCCAGTCGTGCTGCGAGAGGTACGCCGACACCGCCATCTGCGAGAACTGCGGCGGACACAGGGTCGCGGACTCCTGGGCGAGCACCAGCTTCTCGCGGACTGCGTGCGGCGCGAGCACCCAGCCGACCCGGAACCCGGGCGCGAAGGTCTTCGAGAACGAGCCGAGGTAGATGACGCCCTCGGACTCCGCGGCGCGCAGCGCGGGGAGCGGGTCGCCGTCGAAGCCGAGCAGGCCGTACGGGTTGTCCTCGAGGATCAAGATGTCCTCGGCCCGGCAGATCTCCAGGACCTCCTGGCGGCGGGCGGCCGACAGGGTCACGCCGGCAGGGTTGTGGAAGTTCGGGATCGTGTAGAGGAACTTGATCGTCTTGCCGGCGGCCCTGGTCGCGGCGATCGCCTGCCGCAGCGCCTCGGGCACCAGGCCGTCGGCGTCCATCTCGGCGTGCACGACGTCGCACTCGTAGGCCTTGAACACACCCGAGCGCGCCGACGTACGACGGCGCCTCGCAGATCACGACGTCGCCGGGGTCGCAGAAGATCCGGGTGACCAGGTCGACGGCCTGCTGGGAGCCGACGGTGACCACGACGTCGTCGGGGTGCGCGTCGATGCCCTCGAGCCGCATCACCTCGCAGATCTGCTCGCGCAGCTCGGGGACGCCCTGGCCGGAGCCGTACTGCATCGCGACCGGCCCCTGGGTGGTGATCAGGTCGGCGATCGCGCCGCTGACCACGTCGAGGGGCAGCCCGGAGATGTTCGGCATCCCGCCGGCCAGCGAGACCACCTCGGGCCGCGACGCGACCGAGAACAGCGCCCGGATCTCCGAGGCGGTCATTCCGGCCGTGCGCGCGGCGTACCGGTCGACGAAGGCGTCGAGGCGGGTGCTGGCGCGGGCGGGTTCCATCTCCATGACGCGTCTAGCATGAAGGATGCGGCTCGCCATCGCAGCACCGGGACCGGTGTGTGGGAGGAGTTTCCATGTCGCGCAAGATCGTCCGGCTCACGCTCGACCACCTCGACGCGCTCTCCTCGCCCTGCCGGTCCTGCCTGTTCTGGGAGCTCGACCCGGTCCGCCGCGAGCGGGTCGAGGAGCCCTGCGCCGAGAAGGACGCGTGGGTCTCGGAGGTGCTGCGCGAGTGGGGCTCCTGCGGCCGGGTGGCGCTCGTCGACGACGTCCCGGTCGGCTACCTGGTCTACGCGCCGGAGGCGTTCGTGCCCGGGGCCGCCGGCTTCCCGACCGCGCCGGTCTCACCGGACGCGGTGCTGCTGACCACGGCGTACGTCGACCCGGCGTGGCGCGACGGCGGGCTCGGCCGGATGCTGGTGCAGGGCATGGCCCGCGACCTGATCGGTCGCGGCGGGTTCGCCGCGGTCGAGGCGTTCGGCGACCTGCGCGGCCGGGGCGGCCGGTGCCTGGTCCCGGCCGACTTCCTCGGCAGCGTGGGCTTCAAGACCCACCGCCCGCACCCGACCACCCCGCGGATGCGGATGGACCTGCGCAGCCACGGTGCGCTGGAAGGACGAGGTCGAGGCCGCGCTCGAGCGGCTCATCGGCGCGGTGCGGCCGGCCCCGAAATCGGCGCGAGGCCCGGCGCCGAAGGCGACCCGGGCCTCGCGAACGAGTGCTCGCTCGACGAGCGTGTCGCAGCGCGGTCCGAGCGTCAGGCGATGAAGTCGGCGAGCTCGTTGAGCAGCGTCGCCTTCGGGCGGGCGCCGACGATGGTCTTCACGACCTCGCCGCCCTGGTAGACGTTGATCGTCGGGATGCCGGTGACCCGGTAGCTCGACGGCGTGACGGGGTTCTCGTCGACGTTCATCTTGAGGAACGTGATCTTGTCGCCGTGCGCGGTCGCGATCTCGTCGAGGATCGGGGCGACCTGGCGGCACGGGCCGCACCACTCGGCCCAGAAGTCCACGAGGACCGGCTTGTCGGACTTGAGGACCTGCGCCTCGAACTCGGCGTCGGTCACGGCGTTGATGTTGCCCACGGGCTGTCCCTTCTTCGGTGAACTCTGAGGTCTGTTGTTATCGAACACCACGCCGCGAGCGGATGTTCCCGACGCGCGCGAGGCGTCAGGCGCCGGCGGTCTGAACGCGTCTCGGTGACCAGCTCGGCGTCGAGCGCGGCCGCCGCGTGGTCGAGGTCGGCCAGGTAGCGCTCGGCGTCCAGGGCGGCGGCGCAGCCGGTGCCGGCGGCGGTGATCGCCTGGCGGTAGTGGTGGTCGACCAGGTCGCCGGCGGCGAAGACGCCGGGCAGGTTGGTGCCGGTCGACGGGTGGCTGGCGATGACGTAGCCGTTCTCGTCCAGGTCGACCTGGCCGGGCAGCAGCTCCGAGCGCGGGTCGTGGCCGATCGCGATGAACAGGCCGGTGGCGGGCAGGTTGCTGGTCTCGCCGGTGACGGTGTCCTTGAGGGTCAGCGACTCGAGCCGGTCGGCGCCGTTGATCTCCTCGACCGCGGAGTTCCAGATGATCTCGAGCTTCGGGTCGGCGAACGCGCGCTCCTGCATGATCTTCGAGGCGCGCAGCTCGTCGCGGCGCACGATCAGCGAGACCTTGGAGCCGAAGCGGGTCAGGAACGTCGCCTCCTCGACCGCGGAGTCGCCGCCGCCGACGACCGCGATGTGCTGGTCGCGGAAGAAGAAGCCGTCGCAGGTCGCGCACCAGGAGACGCCGCGGCCGGAGAGCTCCTCCTCGCGGGGCAGCCCGAGCTTGCGGTAGCCCGAGCCCATGGCCAGGATCACCGCGCGCGCCCGGTAGGTGTCGGTCGCGGTCTTCACGATCTTGATGTCGCCGGTGAGGTCGACCTCGACCACGTCGTCGGCCACCAGCTCGGCGCCGAAGCGCTCGGCCTGGCCGCGCATCTCGTCCATCAGGGCCGGGCCCATGATGCCGTCGCGGAAGCCGGGGAAGTTCTCGACCTCGGTGGTGTTCATCAGCGCGCCGCCGGCGGTCACCGAGCCCTCGAAGACCAGCGGGTGCAGGCTGGCCCGGGCGGTGTAGAGCGCGGCGGTGTAGCCGGACGGTCCGGAGCCGATGACGATGACGTTCCGGACGTCGGTGGTGTCGGTCATGGAGCCTGGCTCTCCTCGAGGTTGGACGTCGGTCAACGACTCAGTAGAACCGATCGTAGGTGAGGAATCTTCCCCGTCCGGGTCCGGGCCGCCTACGGCGCCGGCAGCGTGATCGACCGGGTCGGCTCGTCGTGGCCGCACAGGTACAGGTCGACCACCTGGGTGTCGCCCTCGGGCGCGCGGAAGACCAGCCAGCCGCGCTCGCCGTCGTACCGCACCGGGACCTTCTGGCCCGCGCCCAGGCGCCCGGTGTGGCAGAGCACGGAGTACTTCGCCCGCGCCTCGCGGACGGCCTCGCGCTCGAGCTGGGTGTCGGTGTCGGCCTGGGAGTCCTCGCCCGACGACAGGGCGGCGCCGTCGAGGTACATCGTCCTTCGACCGCAGCTCCTCGACCTGCTCGCCGAACCGGTCCGGGTCGAGCCGGACGACGGGGAGCCGCCAGGCGCCGAAGTCCTGGGCGCCGCCGGACTCCTCCGGGGCCGCCTCGGCGGCGGGCACGTCGGCCGCGCCGCCCGAGTCGGAGCTGTCGCTGTCGCCGGCGCTGATGCCGGACCAGTCGACCTGGTTGATGCCGACGCCGACGACGACCACCGCGGCGGCGGCGACCAGCCAGGTGCGGACGCCGGCGACGGCGCCGCGCCGCGTCGAGATCGGCGGCGGTCGGGTAGGTACGCATCGGCCGGGCGGCCGGTCGTCGCGAGTCCTCGTCCTGGAGGCCGGCGAGCACCTCGTCGAGCCGGGCGGCGACGTCCGCGGGCATCGGCTCGGTGTGCCGGGCGTCGGCCAGCAGGCGGCGTACCTGCTCCTCCTCGGGCGTCAGGTCGTCGTGCGGCATGGGTGTTCACCTCCTCGGGATGGCGTGGGCGGGCGCGGCGGGCTCAGGGCTGACCGGGTGGCCCGCGGGGGGCATCGTCGGATTCGACGGGCCCCGGCCGGACCGGGTTCCGCGGTCCGGCGTGGCCCGCCTCACTGCCGTCCTCGGCCAGCAGCGGCGCCAGCACCTCGGCGAGCCGGGCCCGGCCGCGCGAGCAGCGCGACTTCACGGTGCCGACCGCGCAGTCGAGGATCGCGGCGGCCTCGGCGACCGGGTAGCCCTCCATGTCGACCAGCACCAGCGCGGCCCGCTGCTCGGCGGGCAGCGTCGCGCAGCGCGTCGAGCACCAGCCGGCGCCGCTCGTCGCGGACCGACAGGTCGGCCGGGTCCTCGGCGGCCGGCGGTCGCGGACGCGAGCGAGCCGCGGTCGCGGTACTCCTCGAGGTCGTCGGGCAGCGCCTCGGTCCGGCGTACCTTCGCCGCCCGCAGCCGGTCCAGGCAGGCGTTGACGACGACCCGGTGCAGCCAGGTGGTGACCGCGGCGTCGCCGCGGAACGTCCCGGCCCGGCGGTACGCCGCGACCAGGCCGTCCTGGAGCCCGTCCGCGGCGTCCTCGCGGTTGCCCATGGTGCGCAGCGCGACCGCCCAGAGCCGGTCGCGGTGCCGGTGGAAGAGGATGCCGAACGCGTCGGGGTCGCCGTCGACGTGCGCGCGCAGCAGGTCGTGGTCGCTGGCGTCCGCGAGGTCGGGGGTGCTCATCCGCGGACCGTCACCTCGGCGACCTCGCCGCGGAAGCCGCCCTCGACCGCCGGGAGCGAGGTGAGCCAGACGGTGACGAAGCGGCCGGTGGCGGGCTGGTCCAGGGTGACCCGGGCGCGGGTGCCGTCGGCGACGTCCGTCGGCGACCGGGTCGAGGCCCTGGATCGCGGTCGGCGCCTCGTCGGTGACGTAGAGCGAGAAGCCGGTGGGCGCGCCGACGAAGGTGAGGTCCACGGCCGGCGACGTCGTGCGGATCCGCCGAGGTCGAGGACCAGCCCGACGCCGGTCTTGAGCCCACCCGGGCCGAAGTTCTGGAGGTACGTCGACGTGCGCCAGGCGGTCTCCGGGTCGCCGTCGACGGCCAGCGGCGCCAGCTCGGGGTTCTCCTCGGGCGGGTCGCCCTGCGGGTCGAGGTCGGTGGCCGTGACGCCCTCGATCGGCTGGGCCGGCGCCGAGGCACTCGACGCCGGCGCCGACGGGGTGGTGTCGGGGTCGTCGTCGGGCACCGCGCCGAGCGGGGTGCGGCCACGGCCGAGGTTGTAGGCGACCACGATCGCGACCAGCAGCAGCAGGCAGGCGGCGATCACCGCGGCCAGCCGCAGCCAGTTGCGTCCGGGCACCTCCTCGGCCGGCGGCTGGTCGGCGGTCGCCGGGGTGCGACCCGGTGCCGCGCGTCCCAGGGCCAGAACTCCGCGCCGCGGCGGCCGGCTTCTCCGGGTTCCGGGGCTTCCGCGGTCGGACCCGTCGGCGGGCTCGGGTGCGAACAGCGGCCGCTCGGGCGGCTCCTCGAACGGCGGCGGTGGCGGCGCCGGCTCGGCCCGGGCGGCGATCCACGAGACGTCGTCGTTCTCGTCGTCGAAGATCGGCAGCCCGGCCTCGGTCGGCAGGTCGGTCGGCTCGACGGCCGGCTCGGGCTCGGGCTCCGGTTCGGGCTCCGGGACCGGAGCGGGCGCGGGCTCACGCACCGGCGGGTCGGTGACGGCGGGCAGCGACGACCGTCTTCTCGGTGTCGCGGTGGCCCGCGGCCGCCTCGGCCGCGGCCAGCCCGGTCGGGTCGCCGACGAACGCGCACAGGTAGTCGCCGATGCCCTGGGCGGTGGCCAGGTCGTGGGTGTCGCGGAGCCGGCTCGCCCCGGGTGCCGGCGTACGGGTTGACCACCTCGTCGCACAGCGCGTCCAGCGGCCGGGGGATCCCGGCGCGGACCCGCCGCGGCCGCAGCACCCGGCCCTGCTCGATCGGCGCGGGCGCGACGCGCGGACTGCGACGTACCGGGCCACTTGCCGGTGAGCGCGCAGTAGAGCAGCCCGCCGAGGTCGGCGACGTCGGTCGAGACCCGGCCCGGCGCCACCCCGTGCATCGCGGCGTCGACGGCGAAGCCGATCAGCCGGACCGCCGCCGGAGTGGTCGACCAGCACGTTCTCGGGGATCAGCCGGCCGTGCGGCGACGCCGGCCTCGTGACCGGCCGCGATCGACGCGGCGACCTCGGAGACCAGCCAGGCCGCCCGGCGCGGGCCGAGCGGGCCGCCGCCCGCGAGCATGATGTCGAGCGAGTCGCCGGAGCCCCACTCGTTGACGACGTAGCAGAGCCCGTCGGCCTTGTCGGCGTCCAGGACGCGCAGCAGCCGGCGGTCGTGCACGGTCGCGGACCGCCGGGCGGCGTCGAGCAGGCCGTCGGCGCGCTCGTCGTCGGCGGGGATGACGTGCAGCGCGACGTGCCGCTCCAGGACCCGGTCGTGGGCTCGCCAGAACCGGCCGCCCCCGCTCTCGGTGAGCAGGTCGACCAGGCGGTACCGGTCGGCGAGCACGTCGCCGGGCCGGATCGAGCTCGGCACGCAGCTCCCCTCGTCGCCTCTCCCCGTGCATGGCCATCGTAGGACGTCCTCAGGGCCGCGGCAGGAGCGGCAGCCGGCGGGTCACCGTGTCGACCACCGCCGTCACCTCCCGCAGCCGCAGCGACCCGGGCGAGGCACACGAACACGACGACGTCGACCAGGCGTGATCAGGAACACCCAGACGGCCGCGACGTACCAGGTCGGCTCGGGCTCCAGGCGGTGCAGGAGGTACGTCGTGCCGGCGGCCGCCGCGGTCGAGACACCGGCCGCGATCAGCATCCGGACCAGGAACCGGACCAGCGTCGGCGTGCGCAGGCCGCCGAGCGCGCGGAGCAGGACCAGGTAGGAGATCACCGAGCCCACCAGGTACGCCGCGCTGTAGGCGAGGACCAGCGCGGGCGAGGTGTCGCGCGGCGTCGGTCATCCGGACCAGGACGACCGCGACCACGATGTTGGTGGCCGCGACCACGCACTGGATCCAGAAGACGGTGCGGGTCCGCTCGAGGGCGTAGAAGCCGCGCAGCATCAGGTAGTGGACGGTGAAGAAGACCAGGCCGGTGCCGAAGAGGGCGAGCGACGGCGCGTACAGGTCGTACTGGTCGGCGGCCGCGCCGTGCCCCCAGATCACGTTCGACAGGTCGGTCGCGATGAAGGGCAGCAGCAGCGCGAACGGGACGACGACCGCGAGCGCGGTGCGCAGCGTCTCGCTCAGGGTCCGGGCCACGCCGGGCCGGTCGTCCTCGGCGGCGCGGGCCGAGAGCCGCGGCAGGATCGCGGTCGCCAGCGAGACGGTGACGATCGAGTGCGGGACCATCATGATCAGGAACGTCGAGGAGTAGACCGAGTAGCCGGTGCCGTCCGTCGGAGCTCGCCGTACCGCCGGAGGCGAGCCGGACCACGACCGTGTAGGCGATCTGGTTGACGATGACGAACAGCACCGTCCAGACGCCGAGGCGCAGGGTGTGGCCCAGCCCGGTGCCGCGGAAGTCGAAGCGCGGCCGGTAGCGGAAGCCGGCCGCGCGCAGGTAGGGGATCAGGATCAGCGAACTGGGCGACGATGCCGAGCGGTCGAGCCGAGGCCGAGCAGCAGCTCCTGGCCGGGGGTGAAGCCGCCGTACCTCTCGTCGCCGACGGCCGGGCCGAAGACGACCAGGTAGACCAGCAGCACCGCCACCGAGATGACGTTGTTGGCGATCGGCGCCCACATCATCGGCCCGAACCGGCCGCGGGCGTTGAGGATCTGGCCGACCAGCACGTACATCCCGTAGAAGAAGACCTGCGGCAGGCAGTAGCGGGCGAAGTGATCGACCGACTCGCGCTGGGCCTCCATGTCGGGCTCGTTGAAGTCCGGGGAGAGGAACAGCTGCATCACCCAGGGCGCCGCCGCGACCAGGACCACCGACACCACCGCGAGGAACATCGCGGCGAGGGTGATGATCCGGTTGGTGTAGGCGTCGCCGCCGTCCGGGTCGTCCCGCATCGCCCGCACCAGCTGCGGCACCAGGACGGCGTTGAAGATGCCGCCGGCCAGCAGGATGTAGAGCATGTTCGGGATCGTGTTGGCGATGTTGAAGATGTCGGCGTGCAGCGAGGCGCCGAGCGCCGCGGCCAGCAGCGCGGACCGGACGAACCCGCTCATCCGCGAGACGATCGTGCCGGCGGCCATCACCGCGCTGTTGGCGAGGACCCGGTCCTGCTCGGTCTCCTCGCCGCTCGGTCATGACCGGGCCGCCGCCCGGATCCGGCGGAACAGGCGGACCAGGATCGCGCCGAACAGCAGCGCGACGCCGGTGCCGATGATCAGCCAGATGACGTTGCTGACCCGGTTGGACCGGATCGGCAGCGTGTCGGACGAGCCGAGCGGCATGTCGTCGGTGTCGGTGAGCAGCAGCGTGACGTTGCGGACGCCGAGCGCCGACGACGACGCGTTCAGCAGCACGGTGGTCCGGCTCTTCGGCCCGAGCTCGATCGCTCGCGTCGGGACGGCGACCTCGAGCGGCGGGTCGGCGACCGCCTCGATCCGCACCGTCACCGGCTCGTCGAGCTGGTTGGTGACCGTGGCGGCGAACCGGCCGCTGCCGCTGGACAGGATCACGCCCTTCGGCGCGTCGATCTGCACCGAGCCCAGCCGGGTCTCGATCCAGACGCGCGACCGTCGCGCGGACGCGCGCGCCGGCTCCGGGTCGCAGCCGGCTGGAGTACGACGTGTCGGTGAGCGCCTCGTCGCGCACCTCGTCGCCGACCTGGTCGTTCCGGTCAGCAGGTTCTGGAGCGACGCGCCGGCGGCGGTCAGGTCGTCCGCGGCCACGAAGCTGCGCGGCGTCCAGCTGGAGCCGGGCCTGGCTCTCCGGGTAGAGCGAGGTCCTCCTCGGGCACCAGCGCTGCCCTCGCGCTGCATCGCCGTGACGACCGACGTGAGGTTCAGCCAGGCGAGGTCGAGCCCGTCGAAGAAGCCGGTCACCGGCGTCGGGCGCCAGGTCGACGGGAAGACCACGAGCAGCGGCTTGCGCGCCCGGCGTCAGCACCCGGACCGCGGCCTCGCTGACGATCCGCTGCCGGACGGCCAGCGGCGACAGCCGGTCGTTCGGGCCGGGGCCGCCGCTGACCGCCCCCGAGGAGGTGACCCCCAGGGTGCGACCGGCGGTGTGCGCGACCGACGGCGGGTTGGCGCGCTGAACATCCGGTCGGTGACGAGCATGCGTGGCGCCCGGCTCGGTCAGCTCGATCCCGGCGACGTCGAGGTAGCCGGTCGGCGAGGACGACCGCGGGCGTGGTGGCCAGCCCCCAGGGCTGCAGGTCACCGGACGGAGCGCTTGCGCGCCTGGCGGTAGGCCGCCGGGTCGTGGGCGGCGGCGGCGGCGACGTCCATGTCGCCGTACGGCAGGGCCAGGATCTGGCTGTCCTCGAGCCCGTCGTGCAGCCGGTCGAGCCAGCGCTCGCCGGCCGCGGCCGCGGCCAGCGACCTCGGGGCTCGAGCTCGACCTCGGGCTCCTCCTCGCCCTCGCCGTCGCCGTCGGTCGGCGAGGCGGACGGCGACGGGCGACTCCGACTCGTCGCCGTCGTCGTCGTCCTCGTCGGTCGATCGTCGGGGCCAGCGAGCGCGGCGGGTTGCCGGCGACCAGCCGGCGCACGGCGTCGGTGACGGCCGGGTCGACCAGCCAGGTGACCGGCTGGGAGCCGGCCGCGACGCCGAGGTCGACCAGGTCGCGCAGCGCGCCGCCCGGGGACAGCGACCGGGTCCAGCTCGGGACGTCGGCGATGCTGCCGTCGGCGGCGTGCAGGATCTGGCGGCGGATCGGGATCACCAGGGCGGTGTCGACCGGCCGGTCCGTGTCGGCGGGACCAGCGGCAGGAAGGTGCGGGCCCGACCGTCGGCGAACGTGTCGCCGCCCGCGTCGTTCGAGCCGAGCGCGTGCACGCCGAACCAGTAGACGCCGGCCGCGTCGACCGTCGATCTCGCGACCGCGGCACCTGGATCGAGTACGAGCTCGGACTCGCCGGGAGCGAGCTCGTCGATCTCGTCGTAGGTGCCCTCGGCGGTGATCCGCTCGCCGACCAGCGCGTCCTCGGGCGGTGGCCGCGGCCTCGGCCAGCTCGCGCGCTGGTCGTCATCGGGGCGTCGCCGAGATGAACGCGTAGAGCGTTGATCGACGTCCAGGTCTGGTCGTCGACGTTGGTGACCGTGCCGCTGACCCGGACCGGCCCGCTTCTGCGGGATCGTCGACGGGGACAGGCTGTCGATGGTGACCGCCAGCGGCGTCGACTTCGGCGGCGCGGGCGGGGCCGGCGGTCGCCGCCGGCGCCGGGGCCGCGACGAGCAGCGTCGCGAGGGTCGCGACCGCCACGAGGGCAGGCAGCAGCGACACCGGACGAAGCACGCAGCGACTCTACTGGCCGGTCCCGTGCGAATCGGGGCGCCGGGCCCTCGGCGCACTAGACTCGACTCCCGTGCCCGACGCCCCGCCGCCGCCGCTCCAGATGGTCGACGTCCAGCGCGCCGTCACGGCCGAGCTGGACCGGATCGCGCCGGTGATCGACGACCTCGGCCGCCGCTTCGCCGACGGCCGGGCACGAGCTGGCCCTGGTGGGTGGGCCGGTGCGCGACGCGATGCTCGGCCGGCAGCACAACGACCTCGACTTCACGACCTCGGCGCGGCCCGAGCAGACCGAGAAGCTGCTCAAGGGCTGGGCCGACGCGATCTGGGACATGGGCCGCGCGTTCGGCACGATCGGCTGCCGCAAGGGCGACTGGCAGGTCGAGATCACGACGTACCGCTCGGAGAACTACGACCCCGACTCCCGCAAGCCGAGCGTCGACTTCGGCGACACCCTCGACGGCGACCTCGGCCGCCGCGACTTCACGGTCAACGCGATGGCGGTGCGGCTGCCGGGCCGCGACCTCGAGGACCCGTACGGCGGGGTCGTCGACCTCGCGCACCGGGTGCTGCGGACGCCGGGCCGGCCGGAGGACTCCTTCTCCGACGACCCGCTGCGGATGATGCGGGCGGCCCGGTTCGCCGCGCAGCTCGGCTTCACCGTCGACCCCGCGGTGGTCGACCGCGATGCGCGACGATGGCCGGCCGGATCGAGATCATCTCGGCCGAGCGGGTCCGCGACGAGCTGGTCAAGCTGGTGTGCGCGCCGTACCCGCGGCTCGGCCTGGCGCTGCTCGTCGAGACCGGGCTCGCCGACCTGGTGCTGCCCGAGCTGCCGGCGCTGAAGCTCGAGCGCGACGAGCACCACCGGCACAAGGACGTCTACGAGCACACCCTGACCGTGCTGGAGCAGGCGATCGACCTGGAGTCGCGGCTGCCCGACGGCGGCCCCGACTTCGTGGCCCGGTTCGCGGCGCTGATGCACGACGTCGGCAAGCCCCGGACCCGGCGCTTCGTCGACGACGGCACCGTCACCTTCCACCACCACGACGTGGTCGGCGCGAAGCTGACCCGCAAGCGGATGAAGGCGCTGCGCTTCTCCAACGACGAGATCGACGCGGTCGGCCAGCTGGTCGAGCAGCACCTGCGCTTCCACGGCTACGGCTCCGGCGAGTGGACCGACTCCGCCGTACGCCGCTACGTCCGCGACGCCGGCGACCAGCTCGAGCGGCTGCACATCCTGACCCGCGCCGACTGCACGACCCGCAACAAGCGCAAGGCCGACCGGCTGCAGCGCACCTACGACGAGCTCGAGGAGCGGATCGCCCGGCTCGTCGGAGCAGGAGGAGCTCGACTCGATCCGGCCCGACCTCGACGGCAACCAGATCATGGAGATCCTCGGGATCGGCCCCGGCCGCGAGGTCGGCGAGGCCTACAAGTTCCTCCTCGAGCTGCGCATGGACCACGGCCCGATGAGCGAGGAGGAGGCCAAGGCGGCCCTCCTCGAGTGGGCCGCCGTCGCGCTGACTCGCGGTTCGAGCCGGTCGTTCGTCGTCGAGACACCTGAACTGGTTGCCGGAACGGCCGGATTCACGACCAGTTCGGGTGTCTCGACTGGGTCAGAGTTGCCACCGACGCTCCAGGTGGCGGGCGCGATCGGCCGCCTCCGCCATCCGTCGGATGACACGCTCCGGCGAACGCAGGTCGCGGGCGACCACCTCGACGTACTCGAGGCCGACGCCGCGTAGCGCCGCCTCCCGAGCGATGTCCTCCTCGTGCCGGTCGATGTCGCGGTGGTCGGCGCCGGCGTACTCCCCCACCACGCCGCGCGCCGGATCGAGCAGGTCGGGTACGGCGACCAGCCGGCCGGTCCTGATCGAGCACGGCACGGTTGATCAGCGGCCGTCCCCAGCCTGCGTCGTACTCCCAGACCATCCGGAACCGGTCCTCCTGGGGTGACCGGCAGTCCTCGACCGCCATCTCGACGGCCTCGCGCGCCATCCGGACGTCGCGGTACCAACGCCGGGTCGCGGCGTAGAGCCGCATCCGCTTCGCACCGAGATGAGCTGGGCAGCGCACGCGGCGCCGACCGCGACGGCCATCTCGCGGACCTCGCCGATCCGGCGCATCTCGTCGAACAGCGCGCGCTCGACCGTCGCGCAGCGAATGCCGTGGACGATGACGACCTCGTCCGGTGGGATGCGGTCCTCGACGACGCGGATCCCGTGCTCGCTCGCGAATCCGTCGCTCCGCTTGCGGCGACGGGCACCCGGAGCCGAGTCCGCGCCGTCTCGCGCGAGTCCGTCGAAGAAGTTGCCGCCGTGCAGGCGCAAGGCCGCCCAGCCGGTGACGACCGCGCCGCCGCGCGCGGACGCCTCGATGATGCGTTGCTCGACGAGATCGTCGCTGACCTGCGCGGGGACGACGAGTCCGGGCGAGCTGATCTGCCACCGTGACCCGCGCGCCTGGGCACGCGTCGGGCCGACCCGCCCGGTCGGGTCGATCCGGATGGGGTGCACCAGTCCGGAGACGGGCGGCGCGATCGGATCCCAGCGGTGCGGCATGGCATCGGACCTGCCCCGGTGCGCCTGTGGAGCAATCAGCCGTTCGGCGAGCCTGTGGAGTTCGGCGTCGAGATACGCAAAGTGGCTGCCAGAACCAGGGTTCTGACAGCCACTTTGGGTGTCTCGACGGTCTCCGCGTCAGCGGAGAACCGATTCAGCTAGAAGGTCACTCCTCGCCGCGGATGAAGGCCTCCACGCGGCGGCGACCCTCGTCGTCGGGCAGCTGCACCGGCGGCGACTTCATCAGGTACGACGAGGCGGAGATGATCGGGCCACCGACGCCGCGGTCCTTGGCGATCTTCGCGGCGCGGATCGCGTCGATGATGATGCCGGCGGAGTTCGGGGAGTCCCAGACCTCGAGCTTGTACTCGAGGTTCAGCGGGACGTCACCGAAGGCGCGACCCTCGAGGCGGACGTAGGCCCACTTGCGGTCGTCGAGCCAGGCGACGTAGTCGGACGGGCCGATGTGGACGTTCTTGCTGTCGACCAGGCCGGCCAGGGGACCGGTGAGGTTCGACGTGACGGCCTGGGTCTTGGAGATCTTCTTGGACTCCAGGCGCTCGCGCTCGAGCATGTTCTTGAAGTCCATGTTGCCGCCGACGTTGAGCTGGTAGGTGCGGTCCAGCACCACGCCGCGGTCCTCGAACAGCTTCGCCATCACCCGGTGGGTGATGGTCGCGCCGACCTGGGACTTGATGTCGTCGCCGATGATCGGGACGCCGGCGTCCTCGAACTTCTTGGCCCACACGGGGTCGGAGGCGATGAAGACGGGCAGCGCGTTGACGAAGGCCACGCCGGCGTCGATCGCGCACTGGGCGTAGAACTTGTCGGCCTGCTCGGAGCCCACCGGGAGGTAGGAGACGAGCACGTCGGCGCCGGTCTCCTTGAGGACCTGCACGACGTCGACCGGGTCGGCGCCCGACTCCTCGATCGTCATCCGGTAGTACTTGCCGAGACCGTCCATCGTCGGGCCGCGCTGGACCTCGATGCCCAGGGTCGGGACGTCGGCGATCTTGATGGTGTTGTTCTCGGAGGCGTTGATGGCCTCGGAGAGGTCCTTGCCGACCTTCTTGTCGTCGACGTCGAACGCCGCGACGAACTCCACGTCGGAGACGTGGTACTCACCGAAGGTGACGTGCATGAGACCCGGGACGGTGCCCGACGGGTCGGCGTCCTTGTAGTAGTGCACGCCCTGGATCAGGGAGGTGGCGCAGTTGCCAACTCCCACGATTGCTACTCGAACCGAACCCATCAGGATTCCTTCCTTGGTTGTGACTGCTGGTCTGAAGGCGAGCCGATCACTTCTGGCCGCTGACCTCTGGTGGTGGCGCTACGACGGACTGGTCCGTCGTGAGGTTGGCCGGTCGGCCGGGGTCGTGCTCGCCGCTGCGCTCGGCGTTGATCAGGTCCGAGAGCCAGCGGACCTCGCGTTCGACCGACTCGACACCGTGCCGTTGCAGCTCGGCGGCGTAGCGGTCGACCTCCTTCTGGGTCATCGACAGCTGGCTCTGCACCCGCTCGAGGCGCTCCTGGAGCCGGGTACGCCGGCCCTCGAGCACGCGCAGCCGGATCTCCATGTCGGTCGACGAGAAGAACGCGAACCGGATGTCGAAGTTGTCGTCCTCCCACGCCGTGGGGCCGACCTCCGACATCAGGCGCTCGAACTCGCGAGTGCCCGCCTCGGTGACCTGGTAGGTGATCCGGGGCCGCTTCGAGACCGGGGTACCCGGCGTCTTGGTGGACATCGTCTCCTCGATGAGGGACGCCCGGAGCATCTTCTTCAGCGCCGGGTAGAGCGATCCGTACGACAGGACCCGACCCCACCCGAGCATGAGGTTGAGCCGCTTGCGCAGCTCGTAGCCGTGCATGGGTCCCTCGTGCAGCAGTCCGAGGACTGCCAGCTCGATGGTCTCTGCACGACGTGCCATGCGACATATCGTACCGATACATCCACCGGATGGGTACAGCGGGTTCTTCCGGTCGGGACCCAGCTCAGTAGAAGCCGTAGCGGGCCAGCGGCTCGACCAGCATCCGTCTCCTCGTAGGACAGGTGCGAGCCCATCGTGTCCGCGAGCAGGTCGACCGCGTCGCGCAGCGTGTCCAGCGCGCCCCGCGTCGGACACCACCGCCACCAGCGCCCGGTCGACCTCGTCGAGCACCCCGGCGATCACGTGGTGCTCCTCCTCCAGCCGGTCGATCACCGGCGCCGAGCGCGTGGTCGCGGGCGCGCAGGTGCGGGAACATCGACTGGTCCTCGATCGTGTGGTGCGTGGTGACCATCCGGCAGTAGGCCTGGCAGTACGCGCCGAGCGCCCAGTCGTTCTGCCGCATCGTCATCTTGTTGACCAGCGACCGGGCCGCGCCGGCGTCGAGGGTGCCGGCCTCGACCTGGTCGATCAGGTCGAACAGCTGGGCGAGCTCGGCGCGCAGGTGGTCGTGCACGTCGACGAGGTGCTGGCCGGTCGCGCGCTCGTGCGCGGTCCACGCGAGCGGCGGGTGGGGTGAGTCGTACGCCGGGCGGGTCGACTCGTCCCAGGGCGTGCCGCCGCTGCGGCGTACGCCGTCGTCAGGCGTCGGCGCGCACCGCCGTCGCCCATCTGGAAGGGCCGGTGCGGCTCGGGCTCGGGCGCCGCCCGACCGCTCGGCCGCCACCAGGTCGCGCACCGCCGGGCGCGACCTCGGTGCCGAACCGCTGGATGGTCGCCGGGTCGTCGCCGGTGACGATGAACGTGCTGATGCCGTGGGTGAGCGTCAGCTCGGCGAGCCACTCCGGCCCAGGCCGGGTCGTCGGACGGGTTCACGTTGTAGAGCCGGCGCACCGCGACCGGGTCGCGGCCGGCGGCGACCGCGGCGTCGTCGATCCGGGCGTTGCGCTCGGCGAGCGTGTCCGGCGGGACGTAGGACTGGCTGGGCAGCCAGCCGTCGCCGACCCGGCCGGTCAGCTCGAGCATCTTCGGGCCGATCGCGCCGATCCAGATCTCGACGTCGTGCAGCGGCGCCGGGCCGGGGTGCACGCCGGCGACCCGGTAGTGCTCGCCGTCGACGCGCACCGATCGCTCGCTGGTGTCCCAGACGCCACGGATCACCTCGATGCCCTCCTCGAGCGCGCGCAGCGCCTCGCCCGGCGTACGGCGCGGACCGCCGGCGGCCTCGATCGCGTCCCAGAAGCCGCCGGCGCCGAGGCCGAGCTCGACCCGGCCGCGGCTGAGCACGTCGAGGCTGGCCACGGTCTTGGCGAGCACGAACGGCGGCCGCAGCGGCAGGTTGGTGACGTTCGTGGTGACCCGGAGCGTGGACGTGCGGGCCAGCACGGTCGCGATCACGCGCCCAGGCGTCGAGGAACCGGGCCTGGTACGGATGGTCCTGGAACGTCGCCAGCTCGAGCCCGGCCGCCTCGGTGAGCAGCGCGAGCTCGACGACCCGGTCGGCCTGCGCGGCGTCCGGGCGTGATGAAGGTGCCGAACTGGAGGTCGTGCCCGTAGTCAGTCACCGACTCATCCTGCTCGCACGCTGAGCGCCGCCTGAGAGGTCGCTGAGCGCACGCCAGCGAGCAGGTCGTGAGATTGTGAACTGCCTCACGAGGCCCGACTGGATCAGCCGGAACGGCTCCGGACCGGGGCTGCGTCAGGTTGGGTCCGTGCGCTCCCGGCCCGTACGCTGACGACGCACTCGACCCCGACCCGCGGAGCCTACGACGTGAGTGGTAAGCGCAGGGCCGCCGGCCCCGCTGTCAAGAAGACGCCTGCCAAGGCGCCTCGACGCACCCGCAAGCAGAAGGCGCTGCGGGTCCTCAAGTGGGTCAGCATCACCGGCTCTGGTGCTGCTGCTGATCGGCATCGCCGGCTTCGTGTACCTCTACCGGTCGATCGACATCCCGGACCGCGAACGAGGACTTCGAGACCCAGACCACCCACGTCTACTACGCGGACGGCAAGGACGAGATCGGCAGCTTCGCGGTGCAGAACCGCGAGGTCATCGGCATCGACGACATGCCCGAGGACCTGCAGGACGCCGTGGTCGCGGCGGAGAACCGGTCGTTCTGGACCGACAAGGGCATCGACCCCAAGGGCATGCTGCGCGCGTTCCTCAACAACTCGACCAGCGACACCACCCAGGGCGCGTCGACGATCACCCAGCAGTACGTCAAGATCCTCTACCTGAGCCAGGAGCGCTCCTACCAGCGCAAGGTGAAGGAAGCGGTGCTGTCGCTGAAGATCCAGCGCTCGATGAGCAAGACCGAGATCCTCGAGGACTACCTCAACACCATCTACTTCGGCCGCGGCGCGTACGGCGTCCAGGCCGCCTCCGAGGCGTACTTCGCCAAGGACGCGAAGGACCTCTCGCTGCGCGAGTCCGCGGTCCTCGCGAGCGTCATCAACAACCCGACGCACTTCGACCCGGCCAACGGCAAGGACTCGAAGCAGGCGCTCAAGGCCCGCTACGCCTACGTGCTCGACGGCATGGCCGAGGCCGACAACATCACCGCCGACGAGGCCGAGAAGGCGGCGCGCAAGCTGCCGAAGCTCCCCGAGCAGCGAGGCGGAGAGCCGGTACGGCGGCCAGAAGGGCCACGTGCTCACGATGGTCCGCAAGGAGCTGCTCCGGCTCGGCTTCGAGCCGACGACGAGATCGACGGCGGCGGCCTGCGGGTCACCACGACCTTCACCGAGAAGGCGATGAACGCCGCCGAGGAGGGCGTCGCCGAGGCGCGTCCCGAGGGGCTCAAGGACAAGGAGCTGCACGTCGGGGTCGCGAGCGTCGAGCCCGGCACCGGCGCGGTCCGCGGCATCTTCGGCGGCCAGGACTACCTCGACTCCCAGCTCAACTGGGCGGTCGCGGGCGGCCAGGGCGGCTCGACCCTCAAGCCGTTCGCGCTGGTCGCCGCGATCCGCGACGGCTACTCGCTCAAGGACACCTTCGACGGGCAACTCGCCGTACTACCTCCCGGACGGCGGCGACGTCGAGAACCAGGGCAACATCGCCTACGGCTCCGCGGTCAGCATGATCAAGGCGACCGAGGACTCCATCAACACGGCGTTCATCGACATGACGCTCGGCATGGAGAACGGCCCGGACAAGATCCTCCAGGCGATGGCGGACATGGGCCTGCCCCAGGAGGAGGCGAACCAGGACCTGCTACGGCTTCCCCGACAACGACGCCCGGCCTCGAGCCCGGTCACCGGCGTCGCGCTCGGCAGCGCGACCGTGAGCCCGATCAACATGGCGAACGCCTACGCGACCCTGGCCGCCAACGGCGAGGCCGCGCAGCCCTACATCATCGAGAAGGTCGTCGACGCCGACGGCAAGGAGCGCTACAACCACCGCGTCGACAGCCGCGACGCCGTCGAGCCGGACATCGCGGCCGACGTCTCGTACGCGCTCCAGCAGGTCGTGCAGGCCGGGCTCCGGCACGCGCGGCGCTGGAGCTCGGCCGGCCGGCCGCCGGCAAGACCGGCACCTCGACCAACAGCGACGGCGACGTCGTGTCGTCGTGGTTCACCGGCTACACCCCGCAGCTGTCGACCTCGGTCGTCTACGTGCGCGGCAAGGGCGCGGAGCCGCTCGACGGCTACCTCGAGCCCTTCTTCGGCGGCACCTACCCGGCCCAGACCTGGACCGCCGTGATGAAGCGCGACATGGAGGGCCTCGAGATCGAGGAGTTCCCGGAGCCGGTGTACGTCGACGGTGAGGCCCCGGAGGCCGGCCACAGCCCGACCACGCCGCCGCCGAAGCCGACGAAGACGCCGAAGCCGACCGAGACCGAGACGCCGTCCGAGACGCCGACCGAGACGCCGACCGAGACGCGAGACGCCGACCGAGACGCCGACGGAGTCTCCGAGCGAGAGCTGCGGCCTGCTCGGCTGTGAGACGCCCACCGAGTCGCCATCGCCGACCGACGGGCGAGAGCACGCCGGCGGGCGGCGGCCAGAGCCCGCGTGGCCGTCTCGGCCGGGCACGGCGCGGCTGATGCCCGCGCCGTCGACGGGGCGTGGTGACTGGGTTCACCCATCCGTCGACGACCCCGTCGTCACCGCGCTCAGCGACGGCGTCGGAGGCCCGGTCGGCACGCCGCGCCGGCCGCCACCCCTGGTGGACGCCGGTCCGCGTCGTCCTGGCGCTGACCGCGATCTGCATGGCGCTCGGGATGGTGCAGAAGAACAACTGCTACCAGGACACCTGGCAGCGACGTCGCAGGCCCGCTACACGCACATGTGCTACTCCGACCTGCCCTACCTCTACACCGGCCGGGGCTTCGCGGAGCTGAACTGGCCCTACACCGACGACGCGCGAGGTCCGGGCGCGCTACGAGGTCATGGAGTACCCCGTCGGCATCTCCTACTGGGCCTGGGGCACCGCCTGGGTCACGCACTGGCTGAACGGCTCGCCGGACATCGAGCCGCGCTACGAGCAGTCGGTCGGCGAGGTGTCCGCGCAGCGCCGACGTGCAGCGCGAGATGCGGATCTTCGTGATCGTCAACGCGATCGGGTTCGCCGTCCTGGCGCTGCTCGCGGCCTGGCTGCTCGCCGGGGTCAATCCGCGCCGGCCCTGGGACGCCGCGGCGTTCGCGCTGTCGCCGGCGCTGCTGCTCACCGGGCTGGTCAACTGGGACATGCTCGCGGTGGTGCTGGTCGCCGGCGCGCTCTGGGCCTGGGCCCGCGAACGTCCGCGTGCTCACCGGCGTGCTGATCGGGCTCGGTACGGCGGTCAAGCTGTACCCGCTGTTCCTGCTCGGCGGCGTGCTGGTGATCTGCCTGCGCCAACAAGCGGATCCGCGACTTCGGGCTGGCCGCCTCGGCGCGGTCGCGGCCTGGGTGGTCGCCAACCTGCCGGCGTACCTCTCCGGGCCGGACGCAGTGGAAGGTCTTCTGGACGTTCAACTCCGACCGGGGTGCCGACCTCGGGTCGATCTGGCTGGTCGTCGCAGCAGGCGCTGGACCGCACCGGCAACCTCGTTCGCCTTCGACCCGCACACGATCAACGTCGGGTCGTGGCTGTTCTTCGGCGCCTGGTGCGTCGGCGTGCTGGTGCTCGGGCTGACCTCACCGTCGACCCCGCGGCTGGCCCAGCTCGGCTTCCTGATCGTGGCCGGCTTCCTGCTGGTCAACAAGGTCTACTCGCCGCAGTACGTGCTGTGGCTGCTGCCGCTGGCCGTGCTGGCCCGCCCGCGCTGGCGCGACCTGCTGATCTGGCAGGCCGGCGAGGTCGTCTACTTCGCCGCCGTGTGGTGGTACCTCGGCGGCTTCCTCGCGCCCGCGTCCGGCGGGGACGCCGGCTTCTACTGGGCGGCGACGCTGATCCGGATCGCGGCCGAGCTCTACCTCGTCGCGGTCGTGGTGCGCGACATCTGGTACCCGCGGCACGACCCGGTGCGGGCGGCGAGCTGGTCGCCGCCCCAGACCTGGACCCGACGCACGTTCTCCCCTGACGGGTCCCGGCGTTCGGCCTGCTCAGACCAGCTCGGGCACCCGGAGGTGGTGGACGGCGAGCTCGCACTCCATGACGTCCACGAACTCGATGCCGGTCCGCTGGGTCATCATCGCCCGCCGCTCCGCGGCGAGCTCCCGGGTCGCCTCGAGGCTCGCCCGGCTGCCGAAGCCGACGGTGCCGCACATCATCCCTGCGTCGCGGTCGACGAGCATGCTCGCGCTGCAGAACCCGTCCTGGGCCTGCCAGCTGCGGCAGGACCTCGGTGCGGAACGCGTCCACGGCGGCGTCCAACTGACCGGCCGGTGGGCGACCCCACGTCACGCGGGCGCAGGCGCCGGCCGGCGCCTCGTGGTCACGGTGGACGATCGCGATCTCCCACTCCTGGATCTCGGGGCGATCAGCCGCCCAGGGTCTCGAGCAGGCTGCTGCCGGATGGGCTGCACCTGCTGGCTGCTCGCGCGCATGGCGTCCTCGGACTCCCACGAGGTCGTCGCGATGCAGCGGCCGGTCGACCGATCGACCAGCAGGGACGCGCCCATGCAGCCGTTCGATGGCGGTGATCATGGGCATCAGCTCGTTGTTGACCAGGGCGATGCCGTCGTCGATGCGGTCCGGCTGGGCCATGATGGTGGTGGAACGTGCGTACACAGCGCGCCTCCAAGGTCGGGACGGCGCCCCGGCGGCGTCGCCGCTACTCCTCACCATCGACCCGAACCCACCGGTAGGCAACCCCTGGCGCCGCGAGTCTCGGCACGCGGGTCAGTCGCGCGGCTCAAGCTCACGACGACGCGGTCGAACGCCGTCGCGGTGTAGCGCACCCGGACGTCCACCTCGTCGCCGATCGCCGGCACCCGGGCGCCGTGCGGCAGGAACAGCATCGACGCCTGCATGTGCGGCGGCTCGGCGAACAGCCGCTGCTTGCCGTCGATCGAGAACGGCGAGCGCACGAACCCGGCGGCGTCCAGACCGCCGCGGGCCACGGTCGCGGCCCGGGCGCGCAGGCTGGCGTCGCCGGTGGGCGCCTCCAGGCCGATGCCGTGCGCGGTGCCGCCGCTGACGACCAGGATGTGCCCGGCCTTCGGGGCGGTCCGGTGCCGGTAGCCGAACGCGTCGCCGCGCTCGACCGCGTGCACGTCGAGCACGGTCGCGGTCACCCGCAGCGCGCCGCGGTCGCCGAGCCAGAGGTCGGTGCCGATCCGCGGGCGGAACGTGTAGTCGGGGTACGTCGCGCGCAGCGTGGCGAGCTCGGCGGCGCTGAGGTGGCTGACCCAGACGGTGTCGAGCGGCAGCGCGGCGGCGACCACGTCGTTGACCAGCCGCTGCACCTCGGTGAGGTGGGCGCCGTGGGCGAGCGGCAGGTGCAGCGCGACGCCTTCGAGGCCGGACTTCGGCAGCTCGGCGAGCGACCCGGGGCACCGCCCACAGCTCGCGCGCGGTGAGCCCGTGGCGCAGCATGCTGGTGGCCCGCTCGAGCACGAACCGGGCGCCCGGCCGGCGGGCCAGCAGGTCGGTGAGGTCGTCGAGCCGGCTGACGGTGTGGATGACCCGGCGGTCGAGGGCCGGGTCCAGCTCGAGCGCGGCGCCGAACGGCCGCCACGGGGTGAGGACGAGCAGGCTGCCGTCGTAGCGGGAGGCGACCTCGGGCAGCTCGTCGTACGTGCCGACGGCGAGCGTGTCGACGCCCAGCCAGCCCGCCTTGCGCGCGAGCCGGCCCAGGGTGAAGCCGTAGCCGTTGCCCTTCGCGACCGGCACCAGGCCCGGGGTGGCGTCGGCGACCGCGCGCAGGTGGCTGCGCCAGCGCTCGCCGTCGACGGTGAGGGTGAGGCGTCATCCGCGCCGCCGCATGTACATGTCGAACGCAGCGTAGAGCGCCCGGTTGAGCGGCAGGTCCCACTCGCCGACGTACTCGACGGCCTCGCCGCCGGTGCCGACCTTGAACTGGATCAGCCCGACGTGCGGGTCGTCGGCGTCGAGGGTCTCGGTGATGCCGCGCAGGTCGTAGACGTCCGCGCCGGCGGCGATCGCGTCGCGGATCATCTGCCACTGGATCGCGTTGGAGCCGCGGACCTCGCGCTTCTCGGTCGAGGAGGCGCCGTAGGAGTACCACGCGTGCGCGCCGACG
Source organism: uncultured Actinomycetota bacterium (assembly GCA_963716655.1). GTDB lineage: Bacteria > Actinomycetota > Actinomycetes > Propionibacteriales > Nocardioidaceae > Nocardioides. The sequence continues at coordinate 83,160 of CAVQTV010000008.1, forward strand.
CGGATCGCGATGGTGGCGGCGACGAGGCTGCCCTCGTGCCGGGCGAAGTAGAGCCGGATCCGGTCGGGGTCCTCGGCGCCGAGCGCGTCGACCATGGTGCGGAAGTACGACAGCGGGCGCGGCGTGAAGTGGTCGCGCTGCGCCGTGTGCACGTAGAGCTCGTGGAACGCCTCGAGATCGGTGCCGGTCGAGACCTCGACGCCCTCCTTGGCGGCCTTCTTGATGTTGCGGCGCCAGAGCTGGTTCATCCCGGCGAGGACGTCGGCCTCGGTGCGTCCGGCGAGCGGGATCTGGAAGACGTGCCGCGGCTGGCCGGCCGCGAAGCCGCCCTCGACCGCCTGCGGACGCCAGCCGAGCTCGGTCAGCTGGGACACGACGCGGGCGCCGGTCGCGCTGCGCTCGGTGGGCGGCAGGTCGCCGAGCCGCCGTACCTCCGGGTCGGCGATGCCGTCCTTGACGACGGCGGCGGACCAGCGGCGGGTCACCACGGGCGGGCCCATCCGGACGCCGAAGGCGCCCTGCGCCCGCAGGTGCGCGGCCATCGGGGTCAGCCAGGAGCCCAGGTCGTCGTCGGCCCAGTCGAGCACCGGGCCCTCGGGCAGGTAGGCGAGGAAGCGGCGCACCTTGGGCAGCTGCCGGTAGAGCACCAGCCCGGCGCCGACCAGGTCGGCGCCGCGGAACCAGCCGATCGACTCGCGCCGCCACTCGGACTTCACCCGGCCCCACGCGGGGGTCTGCAGGAAGCTCGCTGAGGGGCGACCGCGGAGGAACTCCAGATGGTCGCTCTCCGTGATCTCCCGGACGCTCAGCACCGGACGAGGCTACCGAACGCTCGGGTGAACTCGGTGTTCACCCGGTCCGGGCGAGGAAGGGGGACGACTCGCGCCCGAATATGTACGTGGAGGATGTATCAGGGAGCGATCACGCGCCTCCTCAAGGCCGTGATCATGATCGCAAGACAACGGGGAGCGGGACGTCCCATGACCAGGATCGGATCCGGGCCGCCGTACGGCGAGCAACCGGGCGGTTCCGCGCGCCCCGGCGCGGTGTGGGGCGAGGCGACCGACGGGTTCAACCGGTGGGTCGCCGGAGACCCGGCCGGCCTGGACGACCTGGTGTCGGTGATGACGCCGGTGCTGTGGCACGTCGTCCGCGCCTACCGGCTCTCCGAGCAGGCCGCCGAGGACGTCATCCAGACCACGTGGCTGGCGCTGGTGCGCCGCCGCTCCGCCATCGTCGACCCGGTCGCGATCGGCGGCTGGCTGACCACGACCGCCCGGCGCGAGGCGTGGCGGGTGAGCAACGGGTCCACCGGCGCGACGCCGGTCGAGGACGAGGAACTGGCGCCGCTGCTTCCCCGGCAGCGCTCGGCGGAGGAGAGTGTCGTGCAGGAAGACGAAGGCAGCCGGCTCTGGGCCGCTGTCGACGCACTGCCGGAGAGATGTCGCCGGCTGCTGCGGATCGTGGCGTTCGAGAACCGGCCCGACTACCGGGAGCTGGCCACCGACCTGGGCATGCCGGTCGGCAGCATCGGCCCGACCCGGGGCCGGTGCCTGGCGAAGCTTCGGGTGGCTCTGATGCAAGCAGGAGGAGTGTGATGACGGACCTGAGCAGGGAGGCCCTGTTGGGCATCGTGCGCGAGGTGTGGGAGGACCGTGACCCGGTCCCGGAGCACCTGGTGCACGCGATGCAGGCCGTGGCGGCGACCGCCGACTCCGACCTGGACGTCGAGCTGATGGAGCTGGTCGAGCGGTCGACCGAGCTGGCCGGCGTCCGCGGCTCGACGGCGTACACGCTGCGCTTCGTGCACGGCGACACCGACCTGCTGCTGCGCGTGGCCGTCGACGGGGAACGCTCCCGGGTCGACGGCTGGATCGTCCCGCCCGAGCCGATGACGGTGCGGGCGATCCCGGCTCCGAGCCCGCCAACCACGACGCCGTGGTCAGCGACTCGGGCCGCTTCGAGCTCACCGACCTACCGCTCGGGATGCTGCGGCTGCGGATCGAACCCCACGACACGACCCGCCCCGCGTTCGCCACCCCCACCTTCGAGATCTGATCTCGACGTTTCCCGGAAGGTCCCGATGAAGCCTCCTGCCGACGACCCGAAGCGCCCCGCCCGCAAGCCCCTGGATCGGGACCCGCTGCCGCCGCGCCCCACGGCGATCGCCGTCGTCCAGGGCCGGCTCCTCGACCCGGCCACCGCGCTCATGGTCGAGGGCGTCGTGCCGCGCCCGACCGTGTACGTCGGTCCGCGGCTGCTCGTGTCGAAGTCGATCGACTTCGACGGCGCGGTCCGCGTGCTCCGTGCGGTCGCGGAGCCGCTCGGCTGGGACGTCGTTCCCGAGGACGAGGACCCGCGCACCGCGAACCTGAAGTTCGGCCTGCGTTCCCTGCGCCTGGTCGTCGCCTCCAACCGGGCGACGATCGCGCCGGACGCGTGGACCCTGCTACAGCAGACCCGGGCCCAGTTCGGCGTCGACTCCGTCAAGGGCGTGAGCCTGGACCACCTGGTGGTGCCCGCCATCGAGGGTGACCCGCTGCACCACGGCGACCCGTTGCATCACGGCGACCCGTTGCACCATGGCGACCCGTTGCACCACGGCGACCCGTTGCACCATGGCGACCCGTTGCATCACGGCGACCCGTTGCACCATGGCGACCCGTTGCACCATGGCGACCCGCTGCGACCCGACCACGGCGACCCCCGGTCCGAGGTTCGCAGCTCTCGCGCGGTCGCGTCCTACTTCCAGATCGGGTACGGCGGGCGGCAGCCGATCGCGTACGTCGGGCCGCCTCCGCGTCGTGGCGCCGACGACAAGATCGCCGGCCGGCGGCCGGTCGTCGCCATCCTCGACACCGGTTGCGGCAACCACCCGTGGCTGAACGGCATCGTCAAGGAGGGGGTGGACGCTCGACGGCCAACCGGTCGGCTACTCCGACACGACGTCGGTGTCTCCGGAGGACGAAGGCAACCAGTCCGGGCCGATCGACGGCTCCATCGACCCGCTCTCCGGGCACGGCACCTTCATCGCGGGCCTGATCCGGCAGCGCTGTCCCGACGCGGACATCGTCGCGTTCCGGATCATGCCGTCCGACGGCCCGATCGTGGAGTCCGACCTGGTCGCGGCGCTGGCCCAGATCGCTGAGCTCGCACGCCGGCACCGAGCCGGCGAGCCCGGTGGGCACCCGATCGACGTCCTCAGTCTGTCGATGGGCTACTACCACGAGACGCCGGAGGACGAGCTCTTCGACCCGACGATGTACGCGATCCTCGAGGAGCTGGGTCGCAACGGCGTCGTCGTCGTCACCTCGGCGGGCAACGACGCCACCAGCCGGCCGGCGTTCCCAGCCGCCTTCGGCCGGTGGTCCGACGGCGCCGGACCGATCCCCTTCGACCCGGCGATCGCACCGATCGTGTCGGTCGGTGCGCTCAATCCGAACCGCACCGAGGCGTTGTTCAGCAACACCGGCCCGTGGGTGGGTGCCCGGGCCGCCGGTGCGCTGGTGATGAGCACCATGCCCACCTTCCGCGGCGGCTACGAGCCGGTTGCCCGCACGAGCGCCTTCGGCCGGATCCGCGAGGCGATCGACCCCGATGACTTCCGAGGCGGCTTCGCCGTGTGGACCGGAACCTCGTTCAGTGCCCCGATCGTCGCCGGCGACGTCGCTGCTGCCATGGTCGGGACGCTCGACCCGGTCGGCGAGACCGTGGATGCCGAGACCGCGGTCGACGTTGCGTGGACGGCGGTGTCCAACGCCACGCCTCTGGCGCGATCATAGGGCGTGACCTCACCCCAGGACCTGCACGCCCGCGGCGTCCACGCGGCGTACCGGGGGCGCCCCCGCGAGGCGCGTCGCTTGCTCGAGCAGGCGCGAGCGGGAGCCGCCCAGGACGGTGAGGCGAACTCCGACCTCCGGGCCCGGATCGCGGTGAGCCTTGCCTACGTGCTCTCCGAGACCGGAGAGCACACCGCGGCCATGGACCTGTGCCGGGAGGTGTTGGCGGCACCGGACGTGCAGGAGACCACGCGGGGCGTGGTCCACGCGCAGCTCGGCCTCATCCACATGCTCCGCGGCGACACGTCGGTCGCCATGGTTCAGTTCGACGAGGCGCTCGCCCGGCTCGACGATCCCGACCGGATCGCACGCGTCCACCTCAACCGGGGCAACGTGCACCTCCAGCGCGGCCAGCTCAGCGCGGCGAGCGCCGACTTCGAGCGGGCGTTCGCCGCCTTCGGCGAGGCCGGTGACGACTACGGCGCGGCCAAGGCGCTGCACAACCTGGGCTATACCCAGTTCCTCGCCGGTGACCTGGTCGCGGCGCTGCGGGACTTCGCGACTGCCTATCCGACGGTCGCCGCCGAGGGACCGGTCATGACGGCGATGGTGGAGCAGGATCGTGCCGAGGTGCTGATGGCCGCCGGCCTCCTGGAGCAGGGTTCTGCCGCGCTGCGGGCCGCCGCCGATGCGTACGGCAGGCGTCGCCTCTACCAGCGCCGCGGCGAGGCCGAGCTGGCCCTGGCCCGGAGCCTGGTGTTCAGCGACTCCGCAGGCGCCCGTGCGGCAGCACGCGATGCGCTTCGTCGGTTCCGGCGCACCGGCGCCAGCGCCTGGGAGGTTCGCGCGGAGGCGACCCTGCTGAGCGCCGAGATCGAGGCCGGGGGCACCGGGCCGGCACTCGCGGCCCGGGGCGGCGACCTCGCCGACGGCCTGGCCGGGCAAGGACTGCACTGGGAGGCGGCGCAGGCCCGGATGGAGGCGGCGCAGGTCTGGATTCGCCGCGGCGACCTTGCGCAGGCGCGGCTGACGCTCGGCAACGTCGGCACGGTGCGACGGGCGCCGATCGCCGTACGTCTGCTCGATCGCGACGTGCGCGCCCAGCTCGCGGCCGGCTCCGGGCGGCGCGGCGACGCACTCAAGCACGTCCGGGCCGGGCTTGCGGACCTGCACGCGTGGCAGAGCTCGTTCGGCTCCCTCGATCTGCAGACCGGCGTGGTCGGCCATGGCCGGCGGCTGGCCGGGCGCGGGATCACCCTGGCGGTCGACTCACGCCGGCCCGAGGTGCTGTTCGAGTGGTCCGAGCGGGCCCGGATGCTGGTCAGCCGGGTGCAGCCGGTCCGGCCACCGCAGGACGAGGCGCTGGTCGCCGACCTGACCGAGCTGCGGGACATGGCGCGGGCGCGGGAGCAGGGACGGCGTACGTCGTCCGAGCGCGAGGCGGAGCTGCGGCAGCGGGTGCGCGAGCGGGCCTGGCAGCACCGGGGCTCCGGGGAGGTCGTGGACCCGGTCACCCTGGCCGAGCTCGCGGCAGCTCTGGATGGCGACACCGCGCTGGTTGCTTACGTCGTGACCGCCGACGCCGCGGTCGCCCTCGTGGTCACCACCACATCGGTCACCTGGGTCGACCTCGGCGAGCGCGCTGCTGTCACCGACCTGCTCGGCGGGCTGCTCCCCGACCTCGACGTCGCGGCCGCCGACATGCCGGACGCCATGGGCCGGTTCGTCCGGGAGGAGCTGGCCGGCCGGCTCGCCACGCTCGCTGACCTCCTGGTGGCGCCGGTGCTCGATGCGGTCGGTGACCTTCGCGTGGTGCTGACGCCGTCGGGAGTTCTGGCCGGTGTGCCGTGGACCCTGCTGCCGGGGTTCACCGGCCGCCCGGTCACCGTCGCGCAGTCGGCGACGTCCTGGCTGGCCCGCCGCACCACCCCGCTGCGGTCGGCGTCGGCCGGGTTCGTCGCCGGACCCCGCGTCGCCCGGGCCGAGGACGAGGTCACCGCGTCCGGCAAGGAGTGGCCGGACGCGCGCGTCCTGGTCGGAAAGGCCGCGACTGCGGGTGCTGTCACCGAGCTGGCGGAGACCGTCGACGTCCTCCACATCGCCGCGCACGGCCGGCACTCCGCGGAGAACCCGCTGTTCTCGGGTCTCCAGCTCGCCGACGGCCCGTGGTTCGGTTACGACATCGACCGGCTCCGCCAGGCGCCGGACGTGGTGCTCCTGTCGGCGTGCGAGGTCGGGCGGTCGAACGTGCGCTGGGGGGAGGAGCTGTTCGGGATGACCACGGCCTGGCTGCACGCCGGCGCGCGGTGCGTGATCGCGTCCGCGGCGGCGGTCAACGACCAGGTGGCGTACGACGTGCTCGTTGCCGTTCACCAGCAGCTGGCCGCCGGCGTCGATCCGGCGGCGGCGCTGGCCGCGGCGGTGCCGGCCGTCTCGGCCGACACGGCCCCGGTGCCGCTGGTCTGCTTCGGCTGACATCTGGCCGCCATGTATCAGGGCCGTCGCGGGCCGCTCCTCACAGCCGAAGCCAACAGAGGAGCCCCGCTATGTCGATTCCGCACCGCTTCACCAGCCACACACTTCAGGACCCGCAGGGCGGTCAGGTACTCACCGTCGAGCCGGGCACCCGTCTCGAGGTGAAGTTCCGCCGGCGTGGCCTCGGCCTGAGCCGCTGGCAGGTCGTCGACCGTCCCCCGCACCTGGTCCCCCTGGAAGAGGGCGACCACGGGTTCCTGTTCCTCGTGTTCGGCGGCGAGAGCTCCGACACCCGGCCGCTGCGGCTGGTCCGCCGCCGGGTGGACCGTCCCGGGTCCGACGAGTTCCGCGACCTCACCGTTCGCGTCGGCTAGAGCCTTGGTTTCGAGACGGCTCGCGCACCTCGCCGCTGACGCGTCGATGTGCGCCGAGCCTCCTCAACCTCCTCGCTGATCCTGCAGCTCGGGCTCCGCCCGATCTACAGGCGCTCGGACAGCCACGCGAAGTCGGCCACATGCTCGTCCGCGCCGCCAGGCGTTTCACAGACAACGGGGGACTTGGCGGCGCGGACGACCCCGGCCAGCAGGTCGGGGTCGATCTTCCCGGCCCCGAAGTTGGCGTGCCGGTCGGCGCCCGAGTCGAACTCGTCGCGGCTGTCGTTGCAGTGCACCAGGTCGATCCGGCCGGTGATCGCGAGGACGTCGTCGACCACGGTCTCCAGCGGGTTGCCGCCGGCGTGCGCGTGGCAGGTGTCCAGGCAGAAGCCGACCAGGTCGGCCTGCTCGGTGCCGGCGATGGCGTCCCACACCCGGCCGATCCGCTCGAGGTAGCGGGTCATCGCGTTGTCGCCGCCGGCGGTGTTCTCGATCAGCAGCGGCAGCTTGAGGTCGACCGCCTCGACCGCCTTGCGCCAGTTGTCGAAGCCCTTCTCGGGGTCGTCGTCCTTGTTCACGTGGCCGCCGTGCACGATCAGGCCCTTCGCACCGATCGACGCCGCGGCGTCGACGTGCTGCTGGAGCAGCTTGCGGCTCGGGATCCGGATCCGGTTGTTCGTGGTCGCGACGTTCACGATGTACGGCGCGTGCACGTACAGCCCGATGCCCGCCGCCTCGGCGTCCGCCTTGAGGCCCTCGGCGCCGCCGGCGTAGCGGAACTCGGGGCCCTTGTAGCCCTGCGGGTCGCCGAGGAAGAACTGCACGTGCGGGGCGTTGCGCGCCTTCGCCTCGGCGATCGGGTCGGTCTGCTCGACGTGGGCTCCGATGGCGATCTCACTCATGGGTTCAGCCTAGGTTCGGCTGCCGACAGCGCCCGCGCCAGGACGCTGAAGTCGGCGTTCCCGCCGGTCTGCACGACCGCGACCCGCTTGCCCGGCCACGCGGTCCTTCTCGGCGAGCAGCCCCGCCAGCGCCAGCGACCCGGCGGGTTCGGCGAGGTTGTGCGTGCTCCGGTACATCAGCGCCATCGCCTCGGCGGCGGCGTCCTCGGAGATCCGTACGATCCGCGCGGCACCCGCGACGATCCGGGCCACCGCCTCGGGGTCGGGGGTCCGGCACGCGACGCCGTCGACGAACGTGTCGGACGTCGGGGTCGTGACCACCTCCCCGGCCTCGAAGGAGAGGGCGTACGCCGGAGCCCGCTCGGCGACCACGCCGACGATCTCGGTGGCCCGGCCGAGCAGGTCGCGCACCGCGATGTTCGCGCAGATCCCGCTGCCCATCCCGACCGGCACGTAGACCACGTCCAGGTCGGGCACCGCCTCGTGCAGCTCGGCGGCGTAGCTGGCGACGCCCTCGACCAGCCACGGGTGGAACGGCGGCACCGGGGTCAGGCCGCGCTGCTCGGCGAGCTTGCCCGCGTGCTCGAGCGACTCCTGGAAGTCGCGGCCGTGGATCGACCAGCTCGGCGCCGTACGCCTCGGTCGCGGCGTTCTTGTCGGGGGAGTTGCCCTCCGGCACCACGATCGTGACCGGGACGCCGTACCGGCTGCCGGCGAACGCGAGGCTCTGGCTGTGGTTGCCGCGGCTGGCGGAGATCAGCCCGCCGGTGTCGCCGGACTCGACCAGGCGGGCGCAGAGGTTGACGCCCGCCGCGGACCTTGAAGGCGCCGGTCGGGTTGTGGTTCTCGTGCTTTACCCAGGTCTCGGTGCCGGTCGAGCGCTCGAGCAGCGGCCAGCGGCGGGCCGGGGTCGGCGGGACGTGCTCGGCCACCCGGGCGCGGGCGGCGGCGAGATCGGCGGGGTCCACGGGAGCCACGCTAGCGACCGGCTCAACGCAGCATCAGCGCGCTGGCCACGGCGCACAGCGCGATCACGACCAGCGAGGCAACGATCACGACGTTCGCCCAGCGGTTGTCGGCGGGCGCCGGAGGCTCGCCGAGCCGGTCGGGTACGTCGGGCCAGGGCTCGTCCGGCGGCAGGTCGATGCGGCGCAGCCGCTCGAGCGCGGCGGCGGCCGTCGGTGGGCGCAGCGACGCGTCCGGGCTGGTCAGCGCCTCGAGCAGCGGCCGGAGCGGGCCGTCGGGGACCGGCGGCGGCAGCCGGCCGCCGAGCAGCTGCACGGCGACCACCCCGGCGGCGTACAGGTCCTGGCGCGGGTCCGGTGGCGCCCCGGCCGCCTGCTCGGGCGCCAGGTAGCCGTCGGTCCCGACCACGCCGGGGACCCGGGTGAGCCGGACGTCGTCGAGCGGGACGGCCACGCCGAAGTCGCCGAGCCGCAGGTGCGGGCCGCCGGGCTCGAGCAGCAGGTTGGCGGGCTTCACGTCGCGGTGCACGACCCCGGCGGCGTGCACGGCGTCCAGCGCCTGGAGCAGCTGGTCGAGCAGCACCGCGACGTACGACGCCGGCAGCGGGCCGTGCTCGGCGAGCAGGGTCGTCGACCGAGCCGCCGCGGACCAGGTCCATCGCGAACACCACCCGGTGGTCCTCGGCGGCCCACCCGGTCGGCGCCACGACGTGCGGATGCGGCGATCCGCACCGACTGCTCACGGACGAACCGGAGCAGCATGCGTGCTGTCGTGGGCGCCGAGCACCTTGGCGGCGACGAGCTCGCCGGTGCGCAGGTCGCGGGCCCGCCAGACCGAGCCCATCGCGCCGGCGCCGACCTGGTCGAGCAGGGCGTAGCGGCCGGCGAGCGGCGGGGTCGTCGTACGGTCGGACACCGCCTGCTCCTACCCGCTCTGCGGCGAATTCATAGGTGCGGCCGCCCGCTGCTAGCCTTGGGCGTTCTCTGCGTCGACCATCCGGGTCGCGCCGGGACGACATACGCATTGCCCTCCTGCCACGGAAAGTCCGTGGCCGCCCTAGCCCACAGGAGGTGGACAACGACATGCGTGCCTACGAAGTGATGGTCATCCTCGACCCGAGCATCGAAGAGCGGACCGTCGAAGGTTCGCTCGACAAGTACCTCAACGTGATCCGCAAGGACGGCGGCTCTGTCGAGTCCGTCGACGTGTGGGGACGCCGCCGGCTGGCCTACGAGGTCAAGAAGAACGCCGAAGGCATCTACGCCGTCATCACGCTGAACGCCGAGCCCGCGACGGTCAAGGAGTTCGACCGTCAGCTCACCCTCAACGAGTCGATCCTCCGCACGAAGGTCATGCGCCCCGACGCTCACTGAGCCTCGGGACCCAGTCCTGTGGACGACCACTTCCCTGTGTCGGCGCCAGCGGCGACGATGTGCGGACGTGGTCGGACGACTCTGATCAGAACCAACGCTTAGGGAGCTTTCATGGCAGGCGAGACCGTCATCACGGTGGTCGGCAACCTCGTCGACGACCCGGAGCTGCGCTTCACCCCCTCGGGTGCGGCCGTGGCGAACTTCCGGATCGCGTCGACGCCGCGCACGTTCGACAAGCAGACCAACGAGTGGAAGGACGGCGACGCGCTGTTCCTCTCCTGCTCGGTGTGGCGCCAGGCGGCGGAGAACGTCGCCGAGTCGCTGCAGCGCGGCATGCGCGTCGTCGTGCAGGGCCGTCTGAAGCAGCGCTCCTACGAGACCCGCGAGGGCGAGAAGCGCACGGTCGTGGAGCTCGAGGTCGACGAGGTCGGCCCCGCGCTCGCGTTCGCCACCGCCAAGGTCACCCGGGCCTCGCGCTCGGGTGGTGGCGGCGGCTACTCCGGCGGTGGGGGCGGCCAGCAGGCCCGCCCGCAGCAGTCCGGCGGCGGCAACGACCCGTGGGCCACCCCCGCTCCCGCAGCAGGGTGGCGGCGGCCAGGCGGCTCCGGCCGGGAACGACCCCTGGGGTGCACCCGGGGTCGGCTCCGACGAGCCCCCGTTCTGATCACCACGGTGGTCGAGGAGGGCCCGCTGAGGGCCCGTCTCGAAACCACCGCAACCCATCCGAATCCCTCAACCATTCCGGCACTCAACCCACTCGTGGGGCCGGGCTTCTAGAAAGGAAGCACCACAATGGCCAAGGCAGTGATTCGCAAGCCCAAGAAGAAGGTTTGCCAGTTCTGCAAGGAGAAGGCGACCGGTGTCGACTACAAGGACACCGCCCTGCTCCGCAAGTTCATCTCCGACCGCGGCAAGATCCGTGCGCGTCGGGTGACCGGCAACTGCGTCCAGCACCAGCGGGACGTCGCCATCGCGGTCAAGAACGCCCGCGAGGTCGCCCTGCTGCCCTACACCTCTACCGGTCGCTGAGAGGAGCGGAGATCATGAAGCTCATCCTGACTCAGGAAGTCACCGGTCTCGGTGCCCCCGGCGATGTCGTCGAGGTGAAGGACGGCTACGGCCGCAACTACCTCGTCCCCCGTGGCCTCGCGCTGCGGTGGACCCGCGGTGGCGAGAAGACCGTCGAGTCGATCAAGGCGGCGCGCGTCCTCGCGTGCCGTCCGCGACCAGGACCACGCCGAGCAGATCAAGGCCAAGCTCGAGGCCCAGGCGGTCAGCGTCAAGGTCCGTGCCGGTGCCGGTGGTCGGCTGTTCGGTGCGGTCACCGTCACCGAGATCGCCGGAGCCCTCAGCGACGCCTCGGGCGAGCAGGTCGACAAGCGCACGATCGTGGTGACCAACCCGATCAAGTCGCTCGGCGCCCACGAGGTGTCGGTCAAGCTGACCGACGAGGTGTCCGCCACGGTGGCCCTCAACGTCATCCCGGCCTGACCTCAAAGCGCAGCGGCAACGTTCCACACGGCAGGGGCCGTTCCTCCTTCGGGAGGGGCGGCCCCTGCCGCGTTCTCAACCCGGTCGGGTGTCGACCGGGTCGTCGGCTGCGTCGGGGATCGCCCAGGCCCGGCCGGAGTAGACGAAGAACAGCGACACGACGAGCACGCATGCCGCCAGCCCGAGCAGCACGACGACGACCACGACGGCGGGGTCGTCATGTCAGCAGCGCAACCAGGGGCAGGGCTGTGGTCGCCACGGTCGCGACGGCGCCGCGGTTCAGCCAGGTCGCGGCGCTGCTGTCGCCGTGGATGCCCGCGAGCCGCGCCAGCGACAGGCAGAGCACGAGCGCGAGCACCAGCGGTGGCAGTTCGAGGATCCAGGCCAACCAGTCCGTGTCCCCGAACAGTGCGCTACCGAAATCCTGGGAACCACAGCAGGACGGAGGCGGCCAGTGCGAGCGCGGAGAACAGCTGGATCGGGTTGCGCCACGGCAGACGGCGGGGCAACCGGTCGACACCGCGGATGACCAGCAACCAGCCAACCGGGTCGGCCACCAGGTCGTAGCCGTTGACGTTGAGGTGCACGACGATGGCCACCATGCCGCAGGCCACGGTCTGCAGCGGTTTCATGCCGAAGTTCTACCCCGACGCGAAACCTCGGCCCCGGTGACCAGCCACGCGTCGCCGCGCGCCCGGTGCAGCAGGACGACCAGCCGGGCGCCCATGAAGACCACCGTGAACACCACCCACAGGGTCACCAGGCCCGCCGAGGCCAGCGCGAAGCCGATGCGCGACCGGCGCGTAGACGACCAGGGTGAGCAGGCCGGCCCAGGCCAGGTAGCGACCGTCGCCGGCTCCGATCAGCACCCCGTCGAGCACGAACACGATGCCCGCGACGGGCTGGCCGAGTGCGGCGACGAGCAGCACCGGGACCAGCAGGTCGAGCACCGCGGCGTCACTGGTGAACAGTCGGCCGATGACCGTGCTGACCAGGGCCAGCAGCACGCCGGTGACCACCCCGCTGACCACACCCCAGCGGATCATCCGGCCGGTGAGCTCGCGGGTGCCCGCGACGTCGCCGGCGCCGAGCGCGCGGCCGGTGATCGCCTGCGCGGCGATCGCGATCGCGTCGAGCGCGAAGGCGAGGAACACCCAGATCGTCATCGCCAGCTGGTGGGTCGCCAGGTCGACCTCCTGGTCGCGGGCCGTGGTGGCGGCCAGCACCACGGCGTACGTCGTGACCAGCAGCGCGGCGCGGAGGGTCAGCGTGCGGACGACCAGCGGCACGCCGGCCCGGCCGGCGTCGCGGATCCCGGGGAGGTCGGGCCGCAGCGGTGCGCCGTGCCGCCGGGCGGCGCGCACCACGACCACGACGAACGCCGCGGCGCTCGCGACCTGGGCGAGCACCGAGCCGATCGCGGAGCCGGCCAGGCCGAGCCCGACCGGGTAGACGAGCACCACGTTGAGCAGCGACGTTGAGGGCGTTCCCGGCGACCGCGACCACCAGCGGGGTCCGGGTGTCCTGGAGGCCGCGCAGCACGCCGGTGGCGGCCAGCATCACCAGCAGCGGGACCGAGCCGAGGAACGCGATCCGCAGGTAGGTCGCGGCGAGGTCGCTCACCTCGGCCGAGGCGCCGAACAGCCGGACCAGCGGGTCGGTGAGCAGCACGCCGAGGACGGTCACGACGGTGCCGATCGCGACCGCGAGCCAGACGCCGTCGATCCCCTGGGTCAGCGCGCCGCGCAGGTCGCCCGCGCCGAGGCGGCGGGCGACGCTCGCGGTGGTGCCGTAGGCCAGGAACACGCACAGCCCGATGGCGGTCTGCAGCACCACCGCGGCCAGGCCGAGCCCGGCCAGCTGGCGCGGTGCCGAGGTGGCCGACGACGGCGGCGTCGGCGAGCAGGAACAGCGGCTCGGCGACCAGGGCCAGGAAGGCGGGAACGGCGAGCCGGAGGATCTCCCGGTCGCGTGCGTCCCTCACCGGACCAGCCTAGTCATGGTAAGCAGCACTCTGCGCATCCACTCCCTACCTGACTAGTTATCAACACCTGTGGATGAGCTCTGGGAAAACCGGCCGCGGGACGCTATATCGACAAAACGAGGAGTGGCTGCTGGATGTCCGTGAGATGAATTGGGATTCCGGCCAACTATTTTTCCCCCACAGCTGTGTATGGACATCCTCGCAGGTCAGCGACGTGTTCCCGGCCACCGCGTCCCGCCTCTCCACAGGCTCATCCCCACCTGGGTGCACACCCCGTGGCGTGTCCTCCACGGCGTTGCCCGGGTTATCCACATGGCCTGTGGATAGGCCGCTTCCGATGAGTGGCCCGGGCGCATAGCGTCACCCGAGTTGTCCGTGGGCGTCGCGCAGCAGAACAGCACTGTCGGTGGGCCGATCTAACGTCTGCGGCACCAGGTCGAGCGCGTCCAAACCAGGAGGGGGTGGCAGATGAGCGTCACCGACCAGGACGCCCGGGGAGTCCCCGAGCCGCCGATGGACGACTGGGGCGACGGCCCGGCGGCGTACCCGCCCGGCGAGCGGCCGACCAGGCCCGGCGACCGCACCCCGCCCCAGGACATGGCGGCCGAGCAGTCGGTGCTCGGCGCGATGCTGATCTCCAAGGACGCCATCGCCGACGTGTCCGAGGCGCTGCGCGGCGTCGACTTCTACCGGCCCACGCACGAGACCATCCACGACGCGATCATCGACCTCTACGGCCGCGGCGAGCCGGTCGACATGGTCACCGTCGCTGCCGAGCTCCAGCGCCGCGGCGAGCTGCAGCGGATCGGCGGCGCGCCGTACCTCCACACGCTCTCGGCGAACGTCCCGATCGCGGCGAACGCCGGCTACTACGCCGAGATCGTCCGGGAGAAGGCGATCCTGCGCCGCCTGGTCGACGCCGGCACCAAGATCGTCCAGATCGGCTACGCCGGCGAGGGGCAGGTCGACGACATCGTCGACACCGCGCAGGCCGAGGTCTACAAGATCACCGAGCGCCGCTCGGCCGAGGACTACTCGCCGCTGAGCGACATCATGGACGGCGTCCTCGACGAGATCGAGGCGATCAGCAACCGTGAGGCCGGGCTGTACGGCGTCCCCACCGGCTTCGCCGACCTCGACGACCTGACCAACGGTCTGCACTCCGGCCAGATGATCATCGTGGCGGCCAGACCCGCTATGGGGAAATCGACGCTAGCCCTCGACCTGTGCCGCGCGGCGTCGATCCAGAACAACCTGACCAGCGTGTTCTTCAGCCTCGAGATGACGCGCTCCGAGATCACCATGCGGTTGCTCTCGGCCGAGGCGAAGGTGCCGCTGAACCACATCCGCAACGGCAACATGAACGACGACGACTGGGCCAAGCTGGCCCGCAAGATGGGCGAGGTGTCGTCGGCGCCGATGTTCATCGACGACTCGCCGAACATGACGATGATGGAGATCCGGGCCAAGGCCCGCCGGCTCAAGCAGCGCCACGACCTGCGGCTGATCGTCATCGACTACATGCAGCTGATGACGTCCGGCAAGAAGGTCGAGTCCCGCCAGCTCGAGGTCTCGGAGTTCTCCCGGCAGATCAAGCTGCTCGCCAAGGAGCTCAGCGTCCCGATCATCGCGCTCTCGCAGCTCAACCGAGGCCCCGAGCAGCGTGGCGACAAGCGGCCGATGATGAGCGACCTGCGCGAATCGGGATGCCTCGTCGCCGACACCCGGCTGATGCGCGCTGACAACAACACCGAGATCACCCTTGGCGAATTGATGGAGAGCGGGGCGACCGACATCCCGGTCTGGTCGCTCGACGACCGGCTCAAGCTGGTGCCGCGCACGCTGACCCACGCCTTCCCCTCGGGGAAGAAGCCGGTCTACGAGCTGACCCTCGCGTCGGGTCGACGGATCACCGCCACCGGCAACCACAAGTTCCTCACCTACGAGGGGTGGATGCCGTTGTCGGAGCTCCTCCCCGGCGCGCGGCTCGGGTCCGTCCGACATGTTCCCCCGCCACTCGAGTGCAAGGCCCGAGACGAGGACGAGGTCGTCCTGCTCGCGCACCTGCTTGGCGACGGGTCGTTCGTGAAGCGCCAGCCGATCCGCTACGCCAGCATCGACGAAGCCAACCTCGCGGCGGTGGGAGAAGCCGCCGCCCGACGGTTCGGCATCACCCCCGCTCGGGACGAGTCCGCTGCCGCCCGCGTCACGACGCTCAGGCTGCCGGCGCCGCACCACCTCACCCACGGGAAGCGGAACCCGATCGCCGCGTGGCTCGACGAGGACGGACTGTTCGGGCTGCGCAGCCACGAGAAGTTCGTGCCCGGCTGGGTGTTCGGTCTCCCGAAGGCGCAGGTCGGTACGTTCCTGCGACACATCTGGGCCACGGATGGATCGATCGGGTACGACGAGAGGCGCGGCATCGGCCGGGTCTACTACGCGTCGACGAGTCGTCGTCTCGTCGACGACCTGGCTCGTCTGCTCCTGCGCTACAACGTCTTCACCCGGATCAAGCGGGTCCGCAAGGCGGGTTACCGTGACGGCTGGCACCTCTACGTCTACGGCGTGGAGAACCAGCTGCGCTTCCTTGACGAGATCGGGGTGCACGGTCTCCGGGGCGAGAAGGCGCTCGCGCTGGCCGCGGCGATCCGTGAGGTGAAGGCGAACACCAACCTCGACACGATCCCGAGCGGTGTCTGGGACGACGTCCGGGGGGTCCTCTCCGAGCGCGGGATGACGCACCGCGAGTTCGCGAGCGCGATGGGCACGCAGTTCGGCGGTTCGACGATGTGGAAGCACTCACCGAGCCGGCAGCGGATGGCCAAGGTCGCCGAGGTGCTGAATGACGCCGACCTCGAGGTGCTCGCGACCAACGACGTCTACTGGGACACCGTCGCCTCCATCGACCTGGTGGGCGAGCAGGATGTCTACGACGCCACCGTGATGGGCACCCACAACTTCATCGTCGAAGGCATCGCGGCCCACAACTCGCTCGAGCAGGACGCCGACATGGTGATCCTGCTGCACCGCGACGACGTCTACGAGAAGGAGTCGACCCGCCCCGGCGAGGCCGACCTGATCGTCGCCAAGCACCGCAACGGCCCCACCCGCGACATCACCGTCGCCTTCCAGGGCCACTACTCACGCTTCGTCGACATGGCTCACTGACGCAGAACGTCTGCCGGTGCCGGAGCCGCGGCACTCTGTAAGTAACGCGATTCAAATTGTCAGTTACGTGAGGGCGGAGGGGGCGATCAGCGCCGCGCCTGCTCCTTGGACTGCGCGGCCCGTCAGCTCGGTCGCGACGTTGCCGGCCAGGGTGAACCCGAGGTCGCGCTGAACCTGCGGCAACGCAACACCGACGATCACCGCCAGCCCGACCCAGCGCCGGTCGACTGCTGGCCGTGGCGTTGCCGACATTCTCCATTCCTTCAGTAGGCGTCCGGACATTCCGGAACTTGAGGATTGCGTGGAATACCCTAGGGGGGTATAGTATTCCAACGAGAGTGGACGCTACCACTGGATACCCCTAGGGGGTACCCTCAGAAATGACAGAGACATCCACGGAGAAGGGCAGCGCGATGCCAGAAGCGCACGGCGAGCACCAGCACAGCTACATCGCGAACAACACGAAGGACGACTACCTCAAGCGGCTGCGCCGCGTGGAGGGGCAGGCCCGAGGCCTGCAGCGGATGGTCGAGGAGGAGAAGTACTGCATCGACATCCTCACCCAGATCTCGGCGATGACGAAGGCTCTCGAAGCCGTCGCGCTCGGCCTGCTCGACGAGCACATGTCGCACTGCGTCGTCGACGCCGTCGCCGCCGGCGGCGAGGAGGCGCAGATCAAGCTCAAGGAAGCGTCCGACGCCATCGCCCGGCTCGTCCGCTCCTGACCTCCCCGGCCTACAACACCAGCCCCAGCTCGAGAGGACCAGTCATGAGCCAGACCAACACCTACTCCGTCGCCGGCATGACCTGCGGCCACTGCGTCGCCTCAGTCAGCGAGGAGGTCCAGGAGATCCCCGGCGTCGAGGACGTCGCAGTCGACCTGCCCACCGGCGCCGTCACGATCACCAGTGCCGAGCCCCTCGATGACGTCGCCGTGCAGGCCGCCATCGAGGAAGCCGGCTACCAGCTCGCATGAGCACCCCGGTCAAGGTCGCCGGGTTCCTGGCCGCCGTCGCAGCGGTCTTCGGCATCACCCTCCTCGCCGGTCGGGTGGTCGGACCTGTCGATGAACCCGCCGTCACCGCGCACGACCCCGACGGCGGCCACGGCGACGAGACGACCAGCCCATCCACCACGGAGGAGATGCCAGGAGGACTGATGGTTTCCCAGGACGGCTACACCCTCGCCCTGGCCGAGTCCGTCGCGAAGGCCGGCGAGAGCCGGCCGGTGAACTTCGCCATCACCGGCCCCGACGGCGCACCGGTGACCGAGTACGACGTCGAGCACGAGAAGGACCTGCACCTGATCGCGGTCCGCCGTGACTTCACCGGGTTCCAGCACGTCCACCCGACGCTGGACGCGGACACCGGCGCCTGGTCGATCGATCTCGACCTGACCCCGGGCACCTGGCGGTTGTTCGCCGACTTCAAGCCGACCGGCGGCGACGCGCTCACCCTCGGCGCCGACCTCGAGGTCGGGGGTCGGTTCGAGCCGGCCGGACCGGCCGTCGAGAGCCGCTCGGCCACGGTCGGCGACTACGAAGTGACCCTCGATGGGGACCTGAGCGCCGGAACCGACGCGAAGCTCTCTTTGAGCGTGAGCAAGGACGGAACGCCGGTCACCGACCTGCAGCCCTACCTCGGTGCCTACGGCCACCTGGTCGCACTCCGCGGCGGCGACCTGGCTTACCTCCACGTTCACCCCGACGGAGCACCAGGCGACGGCGCCACGGAGCCCGGCCCGGACGTCACCTTCTACGCCGCGGTCCCGAGCTCCGGCACCTACCACCTCTACCTGGACTTCCAGCACGACGGCGTCGTTCGCACCGCGGCGTTCACCGTCACCGCAGGGAGCCACCCATGAGCACGCCCATGAGCACGCCCATGAGCACGCAGAGTCTCGAGCTCGACCTCACCGGGATGACCTGCGCCTCCTGTGCCAACCGGATCGAGCGCAAGCTCAACAAGCTCGAGGGCGTGAGCGCGACCGTCAACTACGCGACCGAGAAGGCGAAGGTCACCTACGTCGACGACGTCACTCCGGAGGACCTGGTCGCCGCCGTCGAGCAGGCGGGGTACGGCGCGAGGCTGCCTGCGATCGCGAAGGACGACGCGTCCGTCGGTGGAGACGAGGCAGACCCGACTGCTGCGCTGCGTCAGCGGTTGCTGGTGTCGGCGGTCCTGACGGTCCCGGTGATCGCGATGGCCATGAGCCCGGCCCTGCAGTTCACGTACTGGCAGTGGCTCTCGCTCACCCTGGCCGCGCCGGTGGTGGTGTGGGGGGCGTGGCCGTTCCACAAGGCGGCCTGGACCAACCTGCGACACGGCACGACCACCATGGACACGCTGGTCTCGTTGGGCACGCTCGCCGCGTTCGGCTGGTCGGTGTACGCCCTGTTCTGGGGCACCGCCGGCACGCCCGGGATGACGCATCCGTTCGAGCTGACGATCGAGCGCAGCGACGGCAGCGGCAACATCTACCTCGAAGCCGCGGCCGGCGTGACGACGTTCATCCTCGCGGGCCGCTACTTCGAGCAGCGTTCGAAGCGTCGCGCCGGCGCTGCGCTGCGGGCCCTGCTCGAGCTCGGTGCCAAGGAGGTCGCGGTCCTCGGCGCCGACGGCGTCACCGAGACGATGGTGCCCGTCGAACGACTCGCCGTCGGTGACCGGTTCGTCGTGCGCCCGGGGGAGAAGGTCGCCACGGACGGCATCGTCGAGCGCGGAACGTCGGCGGTCGACACCTCGATGCTGACCGGCGAGTCCGTGCCGGTGGAGGTCGGCGTGGGCGATGTCGTCGTCGGTGCCACGGTGAACGCCGGTGGCCGGCTCGTGGTCCGCGCGACCCGGATCGGTGGCGACACCCAGCTCGCGCAGATGGCGCGGCTGGTCGAGGACGCCCAGAACGGCAAGGCGCAGGCCCAACGTCTGGCCGATCGGATCTCCGGCATCTTCGTGCCGATCGTCATCCTGCTCGCGGCCGGCACGTTCGGCTTCTGGCTCGGCGCCGACGCCGGACTCACGGCCGCGTTCACCGCCGCGGTCGCCGTCCTCATCATCGCCTGCCCGTGCGCCCTCGGCCTGGCGACGCCGACCGCCCTGATGGTCGGCACCGGTCGGGGAGCCCAGCTCGGCATCCTGATCAAGGGACCTGAGGTCCTCGAGTCGACCCGCGCCGTCGACACCATCGTGCTCGACAAGACCGGCACGGTCACCACCGGGCGGATGGAGCTGCGCGAGGTGTTCGCCGCCGGTGGTGAGGACGCTGGGGAGGTGCTGCGCTACGCCGGTGCGCTCGAGGACGCCTCGGAACACCCGATCGCGCGGGCCATCGCCGACGCGGCGCGCGCACAGCACGGCTCGCTGCCCGCGGTCGAGGACTTCGCGAACGTCGAGGGTCTCGGCGTGCAGGGCGTGCTGGTCGACGGTCCCGACGGCGCCAGCCACGCCGTACTCGTGGGACGCCCGCGGCTGCTCGCCGAGTGGTCGCAGCACCTGACCGGCGACCTGCAGCAGGCGTTCGAGCAGGCACAGGCCACCGGCGGCACCGCCGTCGCGGTCGGCTGGGACGGGCGAGCCCGCGGTGTCGTCGTGGTCGCCGACGCGGTCAAGCCGACGTCGGCCACGGCGATTCGCGAGCTTCGCGCCCTGGGCCTGCGCCCGATCCTCCTGACCGGAGACAACGCCGTGGTCGCCCGGGCCGTGGCCGCCGAGGTGGGCATCGAGGAGGCCGACGTGATCGCTGACGTCCTGCCCGCCGACAAGGTGGACGTGGTCAAGCGGCTGCAGGGCGAGGGCAAGGTTGTCGCGATGGTCGGTGACGGCGTCAACGACGCCGCGGCCCTGGCCCAGGCCGACCTCGGCCTGGCCATGGGCACCGGCACCGACGTCGCCATCGAGGCCAGCGACCTGACGCTGGTCCGGGGCGACCTCCGCGTGGCCGTCGACGCGATCCGCCTGTCACGACGCACCCTCTCGACGATCAAGGGCAACCTGTTCTGGGCGTTCGCCTACAACGTCGCGGCACTTCCCCTGGCCGCCGCAGGGCTGCTTAACCCCATGCTGGCCGGCGCCGCGATGGCGTTCTCGTCCGTGTTCGTGGTGTCGAACAGCCTGCGCCTACGGAGCTTCAAGGCGCACTCCTCCACCCCAGCCGCGTCCGTCTCACCGGCAACCGCGGCTTGACCCGGTGAGACCAGCCGTGCCCGAGTGGTGAGCGGAGGGGTGTCGCTCGTTCAGGAGCCGAGCAGCGCCTTCATCTGCTCAATCTCGACCTCCTGAGCCTCGACGATCGTCGCCGCCAGGTCAACCGCGTCGGGGTACTCGCCGTCGGTCTTCTCGGTCGTCGCCATCTCGATCGCACCTTCGTGGTGCTCGATCATCATCTCCAGCCACATCTGCTCGAACTCCTGGCCCTGGGCGGCCTCGAGCTGGTCCATCTCTTCGGGGCTCATCATTCCCGGCATGTCCGGGTCCATCTCCATCTCACCGTCGCCGTGCGCGTTGGCGTGGTCGCGCACCGTCTCGGGGACCGGCTGGTCCCAGCCGGTGAGCCAGTCGACCATCGTCTCGATCTCGAGGCTCTGGTCCATCCGGATCTGTTCCACGAGCTCGGTCATCGCGGCAGAGATGTCGCGGCCGACGGTCAGGTCGACCATCGACAGCGCCTGCGCGTGGTGCTGAATCATGTCGGTCGCGAACTCCACGTCAGCGGCGTTGAACTCCTCACCCTCGGCGACGTCGGATGAGGTGTCATGTCCGTCGTGTTCGCCGTCGTTGGAGCAGGCGGCCAGCGTGAACGCTGTGGTCAGTGCGAGAAGCAGCGCGATGAAGTTCTTGCTCATGGTCATGGTCCTGTCGGTTGTCGTTGTCTGGGCATGGCGATGACCCCGGTCTGCGCGTGGGCTGGACCGGAGTCGACGAGCTGCTCAGCAGCGTTGAACCGATAGGACGTAGATGCTGGGCGGGTCCCGGTCCCGGATGCCGCGCAGAACCTCATGCACTGAGCGCAACAGGTCGGGGCCTCCCACGACCGTCACGGATGTCCGGGTGAACGCGAGCACGGCTATGGCTGCGGCAGCCGTCAACACGGCCAGGCACAGCACCATCACCAAGGCCACGCCGTCGCCGGACCCGGAACCTGTCGGCCCGTGGACGGAACCCCGGCCGGTCGCACAGGCCCCGTCGCACGCCTCGTGGGCCGAGACAGCGCCCCCGTGGCCAGTCGTGTTGACTTGCGCCATCTCCACAGTGGCGGCTGCGGCGTGTGCGAGCGGCTGGTGCGGCTCACTGGCGCCAGCGTGGTTCATCCCGTGCCCACCCAGGCCGTGCATGGCGAACAGTCCCAGGAGCGCGAACGCCCCGAGGAACAGCGAAAGCCCTGAGCGGTGAACCGGACCAACCATCGGCGCCAGTCTAGAGATCACCGCGAACGGCCGCGCGAGCACGCCATGGTGCCGCACATCGGGGACGTGGAGCACCATGACGACGACCGCGAACGCCGTCGTCGCGAGACTGATCGTGACCCACCGTTCCAGTCGACGTCGGCGCTGATCCCTCAGGGGTCAGTGCCTGGCACGACGCGCCGGAGGCGTGGGATGAGGACGTTCCGGCCGTTGCCACAAGCCGCTCGGACGTGACCCATCGTCGGACCACAACAAGATCGGAAGGGTTCGTGGCGATGTCGATGATGCGCTGGAGCAGCGACTCAGGCCTGGGGGTGTCAAACAGGACGGCCTCGTGGGGAAACATAAGAGGCGAGATGCGTCTTCGCGTCATCACCGGGCTCGGACCCTCGTCCGAATCAGGGGAATCGGGCCACCTCCCGGGCGTGGTGTGCTGCCCCGGTGCAAGATCTCTCGGAGGACCCTCAGTCGCGCGGCCAGGGGCGGCCGTCGAGCCGCTCGATGTCGGTGTTGAACCGGCGCAGCAGCGCGGTGAACGTGTCGACGTCCTCGCCGGACCAGTCGACGAGCACCTTGCGCAGACCGGCGGCGTTGAGCCGGCGGTCCGCCTCGAGCCGCTCGGCGCCGACCTCGGTCAGCCGGAACTTGCGGGCCAGGCCGCCCTCCGGGTCGGGCACCCGCTCGACGTAGCCCGACTTCGTCATCGCGGCGGTCTGCCGGTTCAGGGTGGACACGTCGAGGCCGAGCGCGTCGCTCATCTCGCCGAGCGACATCGGGCCCTGGGCGTCGATCCGGCTCAGCAGCGTGTACGCGCTGCGCTCGAGCCGGTCCTCGGAGCCCGCGAACCGGCGCTGGGGCATCAGGTAGCGGCTGTGCAGCATCGTCTCGCGCTCGAGCTCGTCGTAACGGTCCCGGTCGCCGTGCTCGGCCATCTGCCCTCCCTCGGTCGGCGCCAGCCTAGAGCCGCATGGGACCAGGCTGAATTGTGCATCATACACATTATATGTATCGTACATATACGTGACCCAGACCCTCCCCGCTCCGACGGCCGCTCCGGTGCGCCCGAACGCGATCGTCGTCGTCCTCGCGTTCGCCGGCATCACCGCCGCGGTGATGCAGACCCTCGTAATCCCGCTGCTCGGCGACCTGCCGGCCCTGCTCGACACGAGCGCGTCCAACGCGTCCTGGATCATCACCGCCACGCTGCTGGCCGCCGCGATCGCGACCCCGATCAGCGGCCGGCTCGGCGACCTCTACGGCAAGCGCAAGATCATGCTCATCTGCGCGACCCTCCTGGTCGCCGGCTCGGTCGTGTGCGCGCTGGCCACCTCGGTCACCCTGATGATCTCCGGCCGGGCGCTCCAGGGCGCGGCGATGGGCCTGATCCCGCTCGGCATCAGCGCGATGCGCGACCTGCTGCCGCCGGAGCGTCTCGGTACGTCGATCGCCCTGATGAGCGCGTCGATGGGGATCGGCGGCGCGCTCGGCCTCCCGGTCGCGGCCGCCGTCGCCGAGCACTCGAACTGGCGGGTGCTGTTCTGGGGCGCCGCCGTGATGGCGGCCATCGTGCTCGCCCTCATCTTCTTCCTGGTGCCGGCCGCTTCGGTCGTGGCCAGCGGCCGGTTCGACCCGGCCGGTGCCATCGGGCTCGGGCTCGGCCTGCTGTTCCTCCTCCTCGGCGTCTCGAAGGGCGCGGACTGGGGCTGGACCAGCACCACGACGGTCGGCCTGCTCGTCGGCGCCGTGATCGTGCTCCTGGCCTGGGGCTGGTACGAGCTGCGCACCAGCGACCCGCTCGTCGACCTCCGGGTGACCGCCCGCCCGGTCGTGCTGCTCACCAACGCCGCGTCCCTCGTCATCGGGTTCGCGATGTACGCGCAGAGCCTGATCGTTCCCCAGCTGCTGATGCTCCCGACCGCGACCGGCTACGGCCTCGGCCAGGACATGCTGCAGATGGGCCTGTGGATGGCGCCCGGTGGCTTCATGATGATGGCGATCTCGCCGCTCGGCGCGAAGCTCTCCCACCTGCGCGGCCCCAAGGTCACCCTGGCGCTCGGAGCGGCCGTCATCTCGGCCGGCTACCTGTGCGCGGTCCTCCTGATGGGCTCGACGTGGGGCCTGCTCGTGGCGGTGTGCGTGATCAGCTCCGGCGTCGGCTTCGCCTACGGGGC
The DNA here is from genome assembly GCA_963716655.1 of uncultured Actinomycetota bacterium. Taxonomy (GTDB): domain Bacteria; phylum Actinomycetota; class Actinomycetes; order Propionibacteriales; family Nocardioidaceae; genus Nocardioides. The sequence goes on from CAVQTV010000008.1 coordinate 107,244, forward strand.
GATGCCGGCCCTGATCATGGGCTCCGTCCCGCTGTCCGAGACCGCGTCGGCGACCAGCGTGAACACCCTGATGCGCTCCGTGGGTACGTCGGTCTCCGCGGCGGTCGTCGGCGTCGTACTGGCGCAGATGACCACCGACCTCGGCGGCCACCCGATCCCGAGCGAGGGCGGCTTCCAGACCGGACTCCTCATCGGCGCGGCCGTGGCCGGGATCGCGGCAGTCATCGCCTGCCTGATCCCGACCAAGGCCAGCCGCGCCGCCGAGGAGCGCATCGAGAGTGCTCAGCCCAGGGGCGTCAGCGTCCACTCGTAGTCGTGGACCTGGTCGTTCATGCCCTCGACCACGCGGTGGCCGGTGACGGCGCCGCCCTCGTCGAACTCGAACGGCAGGCCGCCGATCATCTCCTTGGCGTCGATCGGGGTGGTGCGGCCCTCGATGACCTCGTCGGGGCAGGTCCACGTGCTGTTGTCGGCGTAGTACGGGCCGGCCCAGTCCCACTCGTAGGTTCCGGCGGCCGGGTCGATCCAGAGGCCGACGCTGAGGTCGCCGTCGTCGAGCGTGCCCGAGCCGGCGATCGTGCAGTCGTCGTTGAAGCCCTCGACCGAGTAGCTGCCGGTCGCGCCGTCGTCCGCACGGAACTGGACCTCACCGTGGTACTCGTGCCGCGCGGACAGCACGGTCGTGAACGACCAGGTGGTGATCTCCTCGTGCTCGCCGGGGGCGGGGAGGTACGACGTCACGCCGCTGAACGTCACGGTCCAGCGCTGCGGCAGGCCGTCGCCACGACACGAGATCTTGGTCTCGACGTCGGCGCCGCAGGTGTCCGGGTCGTCCGGCGTCGGCATCGGCGGACCGGGGGTGCCGCCGTCGCAGGTGTCGGTGCCGTCGCCGCCGAAGCAGGAGTCGACGCCTTCGCCGGCGCGGAGGTGGTCGTTGCCCGCGCCGCCGTTGAGTGTGTCGTTGCCCGGGCCGGCGTTGGCTGCGGTGTCGTCACCGCCCTTCAGGTCGAGGACATCGTCGCCGGCGCCGCCCTCGGCCGTGTCGGCGAACTGGCCGCCGATGATCTGGTCGTCGCCGTCGCCTCCGTCGAGCAGGGTGCCGGAGCCCGTGGTCGAGAGCCGGTCGTTGCCGGCCTCGCCGAGCAGCGCGACGATGTCGGCCTCGGCGGCCAACTGGTCGTTGCCCGCGCCGCCCCACAAGTGGTCGCCGCCGCCCGCGCCGGAGCGCAGGACGTCGTTGCCGCCGTCGCCGTGCAGGACGTCCCAGCCGTCCCCGCCGTCGATCTTGTCGTTGCCCGGGCCGCCCTCGACGGTCTCGTCGTCGCCACCGCCGGCGGCCACGACGTCGTTGCCCGGCCCCGCGTCGATGGTGTCGGCGAAGTCGCCTCCGGTGATCTCGTCCTTGCCGGGTCCGCCGTCGAGGAGCGCGGCCCGCTGGGTCGTCGTGAGCTCGTCGTTGCCGGCCTCGCCGAGCAGCGCCTCGATCGGGCCCTCGCCGAACAGGTCGTCGTCGCCGGCGCCGCCGTACAGGTGGCCGCCCTCGCCGCCGCCGGAGTAGATCCGGTCGTTGCCGGCGTCGCCCTTGAGGATGTCGGCGCCCTCGCCGCCACGGAGGACGTCCTTGCCGTCGCCGCCGCGCACGTCCTCGTCGTCACCGCCCCACGCGTCCAGCTCGTCGTTGCCGGCGCCAGCGTCCATGGTGTCGGCGAAGTCGGTGCCGCCGAGGTAGTCGTTGCCGTCCCCGCCGACCAGCAGGGTGCCCGAGCCGTCGGCGAACAGGTCGTCGTCGCCCTCCTCGCCCAGCATGGCGTCGCCGGTGCCGTGGCTGAACAGGGTGTCCTTGCCAGGGCCACCCCATAGCGTGCTCGGCCCGCCGGCGGCGGAGCGCAGCGTGTCGTCGCCCCCGTCGCCGCAGATGATGTCGCTGCCGCCGGCGCCGTCGATCTCGTCGGCGCCGCTGCGGCCGACGATGACGTCGTCACCAGAGGTCCCGGTGATCGCGTCGACGGCGTCGGTGCCGACGATGGTGGCGACGTGGCCGTGGCACTTCGGCTTCGCGGGCCGAGCATCGGCGGGTGAGATGCCCAGCGGCGCGAGGATCAGGAGGGCGCCCATCGCGAGGGTGGCGGGGCGGCGGAGGATGCGGGTCACGATCGGGGCTCCAGTCGGGTGGTGTCTGGTGGACACCGGAAGACTCATCCCGACCCCTTGGGGTCGACTGGGAGCCGACTTGGGCCGCTCAGGCCACGGCGACCGACGCCAGCCGGTCCCGCATCGACCGGTGCGCCCGGTCGTAGACGCCGCGGTCGCCGAACAGCGAGCGCAGGTTCGCGGAGTCCAGGTAGGCGTCGAGGTCGAAGGCCAGCTGCTCCGGGTCGACCTCGGGGTCGATCTCGCCGGCGGCCTGCGCCTCGGCGATGGACTGCGCGATCAGCCCGAGCCACTCCTCGTCGACCTGGGCGAGCGCGTCTCGGACCGCGCCCGGCCGGGCGGCGTACTCGTGCGAGGCCCGGGCGAAGAAGCAGCCGCCCGGGAACCGCCGGTCGCTGGAGTACTCGAGCCAGCCCTCGAGCAGCGCCTGGACCCGCGCGATCCCGGCCGGAATCCGCAGCGCCGGCTCGACGACCGTGGTCGCGAAGATCGCCCGGGCCGCGCGGATGGTGGAGAGCTGGAGCTCCTCCTTCGACCCGAAGTGCGCGATCAGGCCGCTCTTGCTGATGTCCAGCTCGGCAGCCAGCCGGCCGATGGAGAGCCCGTCGAGGCCGTCGACCGACGCGACGTCGACGGCCTTGCGCAGCACGACCCGGCGGGTCCGGTCGCCCCGGCGGATCCGGCCGTCGGTGGCGGTGTCCTGCTCATCCATGTCGCGCGCTTCCATGTCGGCACCAGCCTAGTGCGAGGGTCTGGTCGGATCGGGAAAACAAATAGTACGATCATTCGTGTTGTTTTCCCAACCGAAGCGAGGCACGCCATGACGCAGACCCTGAACCCCCCGGTCCGCCGGACCGCGCCGGGCGCGATCGGCGCCGGCCTGAACGCCACCGCCCGGGTCGCGCCCGGTCTCTCCGGACGGCTGGCGCTCCAGCTGTGGCGACGTCCGGGCCGGCCGGCGACCGTGCGCCACACGGAGCGGGAGATCCACGACTCCGCGAGCCGCTCGGTCGTCGAGCACCGTCGGGGCCGGGTGGTCACCTACGCCTGGGGCGACGGTGAGCGCCCGGTGCTGCTAGTGCACGGCTGGTCCTCCCGGGCGTCCCGGTTCGCCGAGGTGGTGACCGCGCTGCTGGCGGCCGGTCGCAGCCCGGTCGCGTACGACGCGTGGGGCCACGGCGACACGATCGGGTCGGTCGGCACGATCGTCGACCACCAGGACGTGATCGCCGAGCTGGCCCGGCGGTACGGCGACTTCGAGGGCGTCGTCGGGCACTCCTTCGGGGTGCCGGTCTCGTTGTTCGCCGTACGCGAGGGCCTGGCCGCCGACCGGTTGGTCGCGATCAGCGGGATGGGCGACTTCGGCTACCTCGTCGACACGTTCTGCGCCGCCCTCGGCGCCCGCCCGCCGATCGACCAGCAGCTGCGCCGCGCCATCGAGCGCAGCTACTTCGACGGGGACACCGGGATCTGGGAGCGGTTCTCCGTCCGGCCGGCCCCGGGACGCGACCTGCTCGTCGTCCACGACGTCGAAGACTCGGTCGTCGACCGGGCCCAGGCCGACCTGCTCACGCAGGCGTACGGCGAGCGCGCGACCCTGCTGGAGACCAGCGGGCTCGGCCACTCCCGGATCCTGCGCGACCCCGACGTGGTGGCCGCCACCGTCGACTTCCTGACCGGGAGGTCGACATGACCGGCCTGACCCTCCGACCCGGTACCCGCGCCGACCGCGAGGACCTGGCGACCCTCCTGTCCGGGCTGTCCCCGGACTCGGCGTACCAGCGCTTCCAGACCGCCCTCGGCGGTCGTCCCTCCCGGGCGATGGTCGACGCGCTGCTCCCGGACGGGGTGTGTGGCACGGCGCTGCTCGGCTTCGTCGGCGACGCGCTCGTCGCGCACGGCGTGTGGATCCGGGTCGGCGCCTCGCGGGTCGCGGAGATCGCGATCCTGGTCGCCGACGACCACCAGCAGCAGGGCATCGGCACCGAGCTCGCCGCCGCGCTGCTGGCCGACCTGGGCGCCCGCGGGATCGAGCGGGTCGAGGTGTTCAGCGGGTCCGGCAACCGGGCCGTCCACCGGATGGTCGCCCGGGCCGCGCCCGACGCGGACCCGGAGCGGGACGGCGCCACCGTGAGCTACGTGTTCGCGGTCGACCGGTCCCGGGCCAGCCGATACGGCAGGCCGACCGCGGTCTCGAGCGGGCCACGTCGGCCGAGCGCGGCGTAGGCGAGGCCGATCGCCAGCAGCACCAGCACGTGCCAGAAGTACGAGTCGTCGGGCGGCCAGAGCTCCCGGGTGCGCAGCAGCACGTGCAGGCTGTACAGGCTGAGCGTCATCGCGCCGGCGCCGAACAGCACGGCGAGGAACACCACCCCCGGCTCGGGCAGCACGCGTTCGAGCAGCAGGCACCCGGCGATCACCGCGAAGGCACTGCCGATGGTCTGCGCGAAGTCGAACGGCGTACCGCTGTGCGGCGACACGTACAGCAGCCAGGACCAGTCGCCCCCGGTGGGCGTCGTGCCGTACATGCCGGTCGCGAACTGCTCGCGGAGGAAGGGGTCGGTGAGCGCGTGAGAGACCACGGTCGCGGTGACGGCAAGGGTCAGGCCGCCGATGCCCAGTACGGCGAGCAGGCGTGGGTTGCGCAGGTCCGCGCGGCCGAGTGCCATCCCGGCGAGCAGGTAGGCGAGCCACGGGACGGTCGGGTAGTAGCCGGTGAAGAGGAGTTCGGTCGCCAGCTGCCACGGGTCGGCCAGCTGCCCGAACGTCGGGCTCTCGACGCCCGGGCCGGGCAGCGAGGGACGGACCAGGTGCGAGACCACCGGCCCGAGCAGCACCCACCCGGCGGCCAGCAGCCCGAGGGTGCGGGCGCCCAGGCCGGCGAACGGCAGCCCGAGCAGGAACAGCACGCCGTAGTAGGTCAGGATCACCGCCAGCCCGCTGTCCACGCCGCCGAGGACCAGCCCGAGCAGGGCGATCAGGAGTGCGCGGGCCGCCAGCCCGAGCGAGCGACGCACCCGCTCCTGCCCGTGCACCGGCTGACGTCCTCCGGTCATCAGGGCCAGGCTGACGCCGGCGAGCACCGCGAACAGCGCCGACGCCCGACCGCCCGCCAGCCACTGACCGAACGCCAGGTCGCCCTCCGGCGTGCGCTCCTGGAGCACGTGGGTCGCGACCATGCCGAACAGCGCCAGGCAGCGTGCGACGTCCAGGCCGATCAGCCGGCCGGGCCGCACCGGTGAGGACGCGGGGGCGAGCACCCTGGCACTCTAGGCCGCATGCCACACATCGAGGTCCGTGCGTACGACGTCTCCGACCGTCCCGGGCTGGTCGACCTGTTCGACGGCGCCGGTGAGGGTGCGCCGGGGTCCGAGGTGTGGGGGCATGCGGAGTCCCTCGCCGAGGTGTACCTCACGCCGTACCTCGACCTCGAGCCGGAGTCCGCATTCGTCGCGGTGGTCGACGGCCAGTTGGCCGGCTACCTGGTCGGGTGCGTGGACGAGACCGACTTCCCCAGCGAGGAGGAGCGGTTCGAGACCGTGATCCGCAAGTACCGGCTGTTCCGGCGCCGCGAGTCGCGCCGGTTCTTCGTGCGCGCGGCCTACGACACCGTGCTCCTCAAGCTGCGCCGCCAGCCCACCGCGGGCGAGCTCACCGACCCGCGCTGGCCGTCGCACCTGCACATCGACCTGCTCCCGATCGGCCGCGGCAACGGCGCCGCTGACGGGCTGATGAACGCCTGGTTCGACCGGCTCCGCGAGGTCGGCTCCCCGGGCTGCTACCTGCAGACGTCGGCCGAGAACACCCGCGCGGTGCGGTTCTTCGAGCGGATGGGCTTCGAGAAGCACGGCGAGAACCTGGTCGTCCCCGGGTCGCGCTACGACGGCAAGCGGATGCACCAGCAGACGATGGTCTGGTCGGTCTAGGAGCCTGCTGAACATTCCGCGCGGCTACGCGACGACCGGTGGAGCGTTGGCCGCGTTCGCCTCGGTCGAAGTGACCGGCCACGCCATTTCCTCGGCGGCCTTGCCACCGCACGCACCGGACGCCGCTCGCGTTCGCCCGTCTTGTTCAGCACCCTCCTATGGCTCCCAGACCGCGACGTCGTGGGCGAACACGACGCGCCTGGGGTCGAACGCCAGCAGCCGCGCCATCCACGGCGGCGCCAGCGGCAGCGCCAGCGCGTCCGCGCTCCAGGCCGAGGCGTTGTCGTGCGACTGCCCGGCGAGCACGACGGTGCCGTCCGCGCACTCGACCACCAGCGACTGGTGGCCGTCGACGTGGCCGGGCGTCGGGATCACGTGCAGGCCGGGGAGCGGCTCGGCCTCGCCGTCGAGCAGCTCGTACGTCGGGCCGTCGAGCAGGTGGTCGAACGTGTAGTCGCCTGCCCTCGCGGTGGCGAGCTCCTCGCGCTGGCACAGCACGGGGGTGCTGCCGACCAGCGGGTTGCCGCCGCAGTGGTCGAAGTGCAGGTGGCAGTTCGCGACCAGGGCCAGGTCGTCGATGCCGACGCCGGCGGTGGCGAGTGCGTCGGGCAGCGCGATCCGCTGCGGCTGGTACCACGCCTCCGTCTCGTCGTCGCCGCGTCCCATCCCGGTGTCGAGGAGCACCAGGCCGCGCTCGTGCCGGACCAGGTAGCCGTACACGCCCTCCACGCGCGGCCGGCCGGTGCCGGTCTCCTCGGGAGGCCGGGTGAACGTGCCGAGCGGGACCCGGCGTACGTCGCCGAGCAGCACGTCAGTGCCGGGCCTCGAGCCCGACCGCGTCGCGGAGCTTGCGGACCGCGTCGTCGAGCTCAGGGTCCTGGCGGGCGTGGGAGTCCATCAGCGCGGCCAGCCCCTCGGCGAGCACGTTGAGCTTCTCCTGCGCGGACTCCTCGCTGCGCCGGCCGGCGTTCTCCAGCAGCGCGAGCAGCAGCAGCGACAGCACGCTGGCGACGGTGTGGATCGCCACCTGCCACGACTTCGAGCTCGACCAGAACGGGAAGCTGACCGCCCAGACGACCACGATCCCCAGGCAGACCATGAAGAACGGCGCCCGGCTGACCCGCTCGTAGATCGCCTCGACGAACCTCTCGAACGGGTTGCGCCCGTCCTGCTTCTCGCGGTCCTCGGCGGCGTTGCTGCGGTTCTCCATCCACGCACCCTAGGCGCGGGCTCGCCAGTCGTCGGCGAGCAGCGCGTAGCCGAGCCCGTCGAGCCACTCCCCGGAGCGGTGCAGCGAGTCGCGCACGTTGTGCTCCTCGCGGCGCATCCCGAGCCGCTCCATGATCCGCCAGGACGGCACGTTGTCGGCGAAGCAGAGCGCGGTGACCCGGCGCAGGCCGAGGTCCTCGAAGCAGATCCGCAGCAGCTCGGCGGCCGCCTCGGTCGCGTAGCCCTGGCCGGCGTGGTCGGGGTGGATCACCCAGCCGAGCTCGCCCTGCACGTTGCGCGCCCGCTCGGCGACCTCGGACTGCGACCAGGCGTCGTTGATCGCGAGCATCAGGTCGCCGATCACCTCGCCGTCGAGCTCGAGGATGAGCGTCTTCGACAGCCGGTCCGGCTCGAGGAACAGCTCGGCGTACTCGTCGCGGTCCTGCGGGAAGTGGGTGACCCACTCGCAGACCTCGGGGAGCCTGCGGAATGCCCAGGTGGCGTCGACGTCCTCGGCGGTCGCCGGCCGGATGGACATTCGTGGCGGTGCGCACCGGCCAGGCGACGGCGCTCAGGTCCTGGGTCACCTGCGACCCGTGCAGGCGTCGGGGTTGGTGCGGAGGTCCGGTCGGGGCGCCCGCGTCGACTTCTTGTTCGGGTTCTCCAGCGTCCAGTAGCGCAGCCAGTCCATCTGGATCCGCGACTCGTTCATCCGCTTCCCGGGCTCGGCCTGCATCGTGTAGCGCACCGCGAACGGCACGCCGCTGAGCGCCTGCGTCGCGCTTCTCGGTGCTGATCACGTGCGCGTCGACGAACCACGAGATCCGCTTGCGGGTCACCTCGACCGCGAACGTGTGCCACTGGTTGTCGGTGAGGTTCAGCCGCTTGCGCGCGACGTACCGGTTGTCCGGACGGGTGTGGATGAAGTGGGTCGCCTTCTTCTGCCCCGGCGTGTACGCCGTGAGCGCGACGTTGCGCGCGCCGCACTCCTTCGGGCGGTCGCCGGCCGGGACCAGCTCGATGAGCACCCGGTACGGCGTGTTGCGGTGCACGTACTGGCGGTGCCGGATCCGGGTCTCCCAGCGGCCGACCGCGCGACCCTTGGTGATCTCGGTGGCGGTGAGCGTGCCGGGCCGGTCGGTGAGGAGCGTCAGCATCCCGTGCTGGTTGCCGACCGAGCCCGGACCGTGGGCTCGCCACCGCGACCGGTCGAGCGGCCCGACGAACTTGTAGTTGACCGGCGCCCGGCCCCAGTGGAACTCGCTGCCGGCGTGGATCGGGCCCGGCGGGTGGGCGTGGTCGGCGTCGGCGGGACCGGCGCCGAGCGTCGCGGCGAGGGCGGCGGCTCCGACGATGGCCAGGAGCCGGCGGGGACGATACGTCGTGCTCATGGTCGTCCAACGTACGTGCAGAGGCGGCGGCCCCGTCAAACCGCGACCGGCCGCGGGACCGCCCCGAGAAGCATGGTCCCGAGCCAGGCGGGCACCTCGCGCCGTACCGCGGTCGGAGCCTCGACCGCGACCGCGCCGGCCTTGAGCGCGTCGTTCCAGGACTGGTCCGCGCGCCAGATCGCGACCATCGCCGGCAGCGTCGTCACCACGGTCGCGGTGACGTCGAAGCCGGGGTCGTAGTCGCAGACGTCGGCGCCCTCCCCGGTCACGCACAGCCACCAGGAGGCGGTCGGTGTCGGCTGGTCGGTGAACCGGAACGCGACCACGGTGCGCTTCTCCTGGGGCCACCGGTCCAGGGGCACCGTGCGCCGGATGTCCCACAGCAGCAGGTGCGGGTCGAGGTCGTTCTCGCCGAGCTGGCCGATCCAGCGGATGCCCCACGCGCCCAGCCCCTCGACGACCGGCCTGAGCTCCATCCCGCACTCGGTCAGGTGGTAGCTGGTGCGGCCGTCCTCGACGTCGCGGCGCACGACGCCGACGCGCTCCAGCGACCGCAGCCGCTTGGAGAGCAGCGCCGGCGACATCTTGGGGTTGCCGCGCCGCAGCTCGTTGAAGTGGGTGCTGCCCGCGAGCAGCTCGCGGACGACGAGCAGCGTCCACCGCTCGTCGAGCACCTCCATCGCCTTGGCGACCGGGCAGAACTGGCCGTAGGAGGAGGACATGGAGCCAGTAGACGCCCGCGCGGTGGGTGCGCACCAGTACAGATCGTGAACTGGTGCGCGGCCGCCCGCGGCGCGACCCTCGATCTCATGACCTACCTCAACGCAAACCCCGCTCTGGGCGCTCGGCGACTACCACGCCGTCGCCACCGACCTGATCGCCTCGCTCGGCCCGCGCCTGGTCGAGGCGGCCGGCATCGGCCCCGGCCAGCACGTCCTGGACGTGGGCGCCGGCACCGGCAACGCCGCGCTGCCCGCCGCCCGCACGGGCGCCGACGTCGTCGCGTCCGACATCACCCCGCAGCTGCTCGAGATCGGCCGCCGGGCCGCCGAGGCCGAGGGCCTCGACCTGGACTGGCGTGCCGACGACGCCCAGGCCCTGCCGTACGACGACGGCCAGTTCGACGCCGCGATCTCCTGTGTCGGCGTGATGTTCGCGCCCCGGCACCAGGACGCCGCCGACGAGCTGGTGCGGGTCGTCCGCCCCGGTGGCCGGATCGGGCTGCTCAGCTGGACGCCCGAGGGTTTCATCGGGCAGATGTTCAAGACCATGAAGCCGTACGCGCCGGCGCCGCCGCCGGGTGCGCAGCCGCCGCCGCTGTGGGGCGACGAGGCGCACGTCCGCGAGCTGCTCGGCGACCGGGTCACCGACGTCGAGGTGCGCCGGGAGAAGGTGACCATCGACCGGTTCGGGTCGGGTGCCGAGTTCCGCGACTTCTTCAAGGCGGTCTACGGCCCGACGATCATGGTCTACCGCTCGATCGCCGACGACCCGGCGAAGGTCGCCGAGCTGGACGCGGCGCTGGCCGCGCTCGGTGACGGTCCCGACGGGCGGGAGTGGGAGTACCTGCTCGTCGCGGCAACCCGGGCCTAGGGTTGCGGTCGGTCAAGGACGTCGAGTCACCCAAAGTGGCTGTCAATTGGCCTCACCAGGCAGCCACTTTGGGTGTCTCGACGAGCAATGGCCGACCGCAGGCTCACGAGTCGAACCCCAGCCCGGCCTTGTCGAGCGCCTGCAGGAACAGGTTGCGCCGCCCCTGCCGGTGGTCGGCCCGGTCGAGCGACCAGCGGGTCGCGTTGATGCCGAGGGCGGCGCGACCGGCTCGGGCGGGAACGGCAGCGGCTTCCGGCGCACCATCTCCAGCCGGGTCCGCTCGGTGCTCAGCCCGGACAGCCGGTCCAGCATCACCTCGGCCGCGAACCGGGTGGCGCCGACGCCGAGGCCGGTGAAGCCGGCGGCGTACGCGACCCGGCCGCGCCGCGGCCAGCCCGTGGAACGCCGCGAACCGGGTGGACGTGTCGATCGCGCCGGCCCAGCGGTGGCTGAACCGGACGTCCTCGAGCTGCGGGAAGACCGTGAGGAAGTGCGACGCGAGCCGGCGGAACGTCTCCGGTCGCTCCTCGTACGACGCGCGCACCCGCCGTCCGCGGTGGTAGATCGCGTCGTAGCCGCCCCACAGGATCCGGTTGTCGGCGGTGAGCCGGGAGTAGTGGAACTGGTTGGCGAGGTCGCCGAGCCCCTGCCGGTGCGCCCAGCCGACCGAGGCCAGCTGCGCGTCGGTGAGCGGCTCGGTCATCAGCACGTAGTCGTAGACCGGCACCGTGAGCAGCCGGGTCCGGCGCAGCAGCGACGGGAAGACGTTGGTCGCGAGCGCGACCCGGTCGCTGGTGACCGTGCCGCCCGCGGTCACGCACGCGAACCGGTCCGCGCGGTGCGTCCAGGCCGGTGACCTCGGTGTGCTCGTGGATCTCGACGCCGAGCTCGGCCGCGACCCGGGCCAGCTCGCGCGCCAGCCGGGCCGGGTGCACCAGCGCGCAGCCGTCGCGCTCCCAGCTCGCCGGCCAGGAAGACCGGGCTGTCGATCTCGCGTCGCACGGCGTCGCGCGTCCAGGAAGCCCGGGCGACCCGCGGAGCCAGTCGACCTGGTGCTCCTCGACCGCGACGCTGAGCATGCCGGTGCGCTCGAGCTGGCAGTCCAGGCCGAGGTCGCGGACGTCGGCCTCGAGGGCGTCGAGGTTGTCGCGCGCCGAGCCGCTCGAGCACGTCGTACTCGTCGGGCCAGCGGCTGCGCCCGTTCTCCTCGCCGTGGGTGAGGCTGGCCTCGCAGAAGCCGCCGTTGCGGCCGGACGCCGCCCACCCGATCGTGCTCGCCTCCAGCAGCACCACCCGGGCGCGCGGGGTTGCGGCGCTTCGCGAGCACCGCGGTCCACAGCCCGCAGTAGCCGCCGCCGACCACGGTCAGGTCGGCGGCGGTGTCCGCGGTCAGCGGCGGGTACGACGTGCCGGGCGCGTCCTCCAGCCAGAACACCGCGTGCCGGCTCGGTGCGAGCGCGGCGTCGACGGCGGCTGCCGGAGGGGCCAGGCGCTCGTAGACGGTCCGGTCAGCCGGCGACATGCGCGTCGCCGGCCTTGAGCGCGTCGTCGAGGATCGCGAGACCCTCGCGCGCCTCCTCGTCGCTCATCGTGCACGGCGGCACCAGGTGGATCCGGTTGGTGTTGGAGAACGGCAGCAGCCCGGCGGACTTGCACGCGCGCGACCACGTCGTTGAGGCCGGCCGCGCGGCAGCATCGCCTTCGTGTCCCGGTCGGTCACCAGGTCGATCGCCCAGAACGCGCCGACGCCGCGGACCTCGCCGACGCACGCGTGCCGCGCGGCGATCTCGGCGAGGCCCGGGACCGAAGACCTCGCGGCCGAGGCGCGTCGGCGTTCTCGACGATGCCCTCGTCGCGCATCGTGTTGATGGTCGCGACCGCGGCCGCGGTGGCCAGCGGGTGGCCGGAGTAGGTGAGCCCGCCGGGGTAGGCCCGGTGCGCGAACGTCGCCGCGATCGGCGTCGCTGATGATCACGCCGCCGAGCGGGACGTAGCCGGAGTTCACGCCCTTGGCGAAGGTGATCAGGTCCGGTACGACGTCGTACAGGTCCAGCGCCAGCCAGGCGCCGGCGCGGCCGAAGCCGGCCATCACCTCGTCGAGGATCAGCACGATGCCGTGCTGGTCGCACAGCGCGCGGACGCCGGCCAGGTAGCCCGGCGGCGGCGCGAAGATGCCGGCGGTGCCGGGGATCGTCTCGAGGATGATCGCGGCGATGGTGTCGCGGGCCCTCGGCCTCGATGGTGCGGGCCAGGTGCGCCAGCGCGCGCTCGCACTCCTCGGCCTCGGTGGTGGCGTGGAACTCCGAGCGGTAGAGGAACGGCCCGAAGAAGTGCACGGTCCCGGCGGTCGCGGTGTCGTTCGGCCCAGCGGCGCGGGTCGCCGGTCATGTTGATCGCGGTCTGGGTGCCGCCGTGGTAGCTCCGGTAGGCCGAGAGCACCTTGAACCGGCCGGTGTGCAGCCGGGCCATCCGGACGGCGTGCTCGTTGGCGTCCGCGCCGCCGTTGGTGAAGAAGACCTTCTCGAAGCCGTCCGGCGCGATCTCGCTGATCAGCCGGGCGGCCTCGGAGCGCTGCGCGTTGGCGAACTGCGGCGCCACGGTGCAGAGCCGGTCGGCCTGCTCCTTGATCGCGGCGACCACGCGCGGGTGCTGGTGGCCGATGTTGGTGAAGACCAGCTGGCTGGAGAAGTCCAGGTAGCGGCGGTCCTCGTCGTCCCACACGTAGGAGCCGCGGGCCGCGGTGATCACCATCGGGGTGATCTCGGCCTGCGCGGACCAGGAGTGGAAGACGTGCTTGCGGTCCAGCTCGTAGGCGGTGCTCATGTCGGCGTCCTCTCGTGGTCCTCAGTGGTTCTTCGGGAAGGCGAGCTCGAGGCCGCCGGCGGTCGCCGGGTCGGGCCACCGGGTGGTGACGACCTTGCCGCGGGTGAAGAAGTGCACGCCCTCGACGCCGTGCGCGTGGGTGTCGCCGAACAGCGACGCCTTCCAGCCGCCGAAGGAGTAGTAGGCCATCGGCACCGGGATCGGCACGTTGACGCCGATCATGCCGACCTGCACGTCGTTCTCGAACGCCCGGGCCGCGCCGCCGTTGCTGGTGAAGATCGCGGTGCCGTTGCCGTACTTGTTGGCGTTCACCAGGTCGAGCGCCTCCTGGTAGGTGTCCGCGCGGACCACGCTGAGCACCGGCCCGAAGATCTCGTCGGTGTAGATGCTCATCGTCCGACGTGACGTGGTCGAACAGCGTCGGGCCGAGCCAGAAGCCGTCCCGCTGCGCCGTCCGCGTCGACCGTGCGGCCGTCGACGACCAGGGTGGCGCCCTCGGACTCGCCGGCGTCGACGTACGACGCCACCTTGTCGCGGTGCACCTTCGTGACCAGCGGGCCCATGTCGGTGCCGCGGGTGCCGTCGCCGATCTTGCAGGGTGCGCGGTGCGCTCGGCGATCTTCTGCACGAGGGTGTCGCCGGTGTCGCCGACAGCGACCACGACGCTGATCGCCATGCAGCGCTCGCCGGCCGAGCCGTAGCCCGCGCTGACCGCGGCGTCCGCGGCCAGGTCGAGGTCGGCGTCGGGGAGGACGACCATGTGGTTCTTGGCGCCGCCGAGGGCCTGGACCCGCTTGCCGGCCCGGCTGGCCCGCTCGTAGACGTACTCCGCGATCGGGGTCGAGCCGACGAAGCTGATCGACGCGACGTCGGGGTGGTCGAGCAGCCCGTCGACCGCGACCTTGTCGCCCTGGAGCACGGTGAAGACGCCGTCGGGGAGACCGGCCTCCTTCCACAGCTCGGCCATCCAGATGGCGGCGGACGGGTCCTTCTCGCTGGGCTTGAGCACGACGGCGTTCCCGGCGGCGATCGCGATGGGGAAGAACCACATCGGGACCATCGCGGGGAAGTTGAACGGGCTGATGATGCCGACCACGCCCAGCGGCTGGCGGAGGCTGTGGACGTCGACGCCGGTGGAGACCTGCGGGGAGTTGCCGCCCTTGAGCAGGTGCGGGATGCCGCACGCGAACTCGACGACCTCCTGGCCGCGGGACACCTCGCCCAGCGCGTCGGAGTGCACCTTGCCGTGCTCGGCGGTGATGATCGCGGCCAGCTCGTCCTTGCGCTCGTTGAGCAGCTCGCGGAACCGGAACACCACCTGGGTCCGGGCGCTGACCGAGGTGGCCGCCCAGTCGAGGCTCGCCTTCCGCGCCGAGGCGACCGCCGCCTCGATCTCCTCGGGGCCGGCGAACGCGACCTGCCCGGTGACCTGCCCGGTCGCGGGGTTGGTGACGTCGCCGACGCGAGCGCTGCTGCCGGGGTGGGCCTGGCCGTCGATCCAGTGGGAGATGGTGGTCATGCCGCCATCCTGGCCCTGGGTCAGGCCGCGCGGCGAGGGACGATCTGTCCCCAACTGTTGGATGGGTGCGACACTGTGTCGGTGCCGGTCACCGTGCGCGAGGCGCTCGCCCTCCCCGACCTGGCCGCGGGCGACCCGGTGGTGCTCGGCGGCGAGGCCGGCCTGGACGCGGTGCTCCGCTGGGTGCACGTCTCCGAGGTGCGCGACGTCGGGGCGGTGCTGTCCGGCGACGAGCTGGTGCTGACCACCGGCCTGGGCATGGCCGCCTCGGCGGACGCCGCCGACGACTTCGTCCGGCAGCTGGTCGAGGTCGGCGCCGCCGGGCTGGTGATCGAGCTCAGCTCGGCGTACCCCTCGGTGCCGGAGCCGGCGCTGCGCCGGGCCCGGGCGGCCGGGTTCCCGCTGGTGGCGCTGAACCGGCCGGTGCGCTTCGTCGACGTGACCGAGAGCGTGCACCGGGCGATCGTCGCCGAGCAGTTCGAGGAGGTCCGGTTCGCCGGCGACGTGCACCAGACCTTCACCGGGCTCGGGCTGGCCCGGGCGCCGATGGCGCGGCTGGTCGAGGCCGCCGCCGACCTGGCCGGCGGCTCGGTGGTGCTGGAGGACCTGGCCCGCCGGGTGCTGGTCACGGCCGCCCGCGACGAGCCGGTCGACCGGCTGCTGACCGACTGGGAGCGCCGGTCCCGGCTGACGCCGTACCTCCGGGCGACCGGGCGCGGCGGGCCGGAGGGCTGGCTGACCACGCCGGTCGGCATCCAGGGCGGGGCGTGGGGCCGGCTGGTCGTCACCGCGCCGCGCGACGAGGCGCGGGCCCGGCTGGTGGCCGAACGCGCGGCGCAGGCGCTGGAGCTCGGCCGGATGATCGAGCGCGACGACACCGCGATCCAGCTGCGGGTGCACGGCGGGTTCCTGCTCGACCTGCTCGACGGCCGGGTCGGCAGCGAGGCGGTGGCCGCGCGCCCGGCTGGCCGCGCTGGGTGTGCACGAGGCGCCGTCGTACGTCGGCGCGGTCGCCCGGCTGCGGACCGAGGCGCCCGTCGATCGGCTGGTGTCCGCGCTCGGCGACGTGCCGGGGCTGGTCGGTGTGCTCGACGCGGTGCACGTCGGCCTGCTGGTGCCGGCCGGTGCGGACCTGGACGGCGCGGCCCGGGCGCTGGCGGCGGCCGAGCCCGGCGCGGTGCTGGCCGCGGGGCACCCGGTCACCGGCGTGCTGCCGGTCGCCACGTCGTTGCGCTCGGCCCGCGCGATCGCCGACGTGGCGGTGACCCTGCCGACGGTCGACGGCTGCGTGCGGCAGTCCGACATCCGGCTGCCCGGGCTGCTGATGTCGCTGCGCGAGGACGCCCGGCTGCAGGAGTTCGCCGAGGCCGAGCTCGGCGCGCTGCTCGAGCACGAGGCCCGGCACGGCGGCGGACTGGTCGACCTGCTGCGGCAGTTCCTCGCCGTCGGCGGCAACAAGACCGAGCTGGCCCGGGTCGCGCACCGCAACCGCACCTCGCTCTACCCCGCGCTGCGCCGGCTCGAGGAGCTGGTCGGCCACCCGCTCGACGACCCGGCGTCCCGGCTCTCGCTCGGCGTCGCGCTGCTCGCGTACGACCAGGGCCGGCGAGCGGGTCGGATCACCGGCGCCGGTGACGCCTGATGGGCATCGCAACGTTCGAGACCGTCGACGACTACCTCGCGTCGCTGCCCGCTGACCAGCGCGCGGTAGTCGAGTCGATCGCCGCGCGGGTGCTGGCGGTCGCTCCGGACGCGACGCCGGTCATCCGCTACGACATGCCGACCTGGCAGCTCGACGGGACGTCGCTCGTGCACGCCGCGGCCTGGAAGCAGCACGTCTCGCTCTACCCCGTCCCGCCGGCGGGCGACGCGGCGCTCGACGCCGACCTGGCGCCGTACGCCGGCGCGAAGGGCACCCTCAAGATCCCGTACGCCGAGGTCGACTACGACCTGATCGAGCGCGCCGTGCGGCGGCTGCTCGAGACCCGCTAGTCGGACGCCGCCATCGTCGCGCCGAGGCCGATCATCATCACGCCGCCGGCGACGCCGAGCTTGTCGAGCCGCTGCGGGCGCCGGGCGAACCAGTCGCGGGCCTTGCTGGCGGCCAGCGCCCACACGCTGTCGCTGGCGACGCACATCGCGCCGAACACCAGGCCGAGCAGCGCGAGCTGCGCGCCGGTGTGACCGGCCGGCTCGTTGACGAACTGCGGCAGGAACGCCACGAAGAACACGATCGTCTTCGGGTTGGTGACGCCGACGGTGAAGCCGATCCGCAGGGACCGGGAGGCCCGGGCGCGGACCACCGGCAGGTCCGAGTCGACGGTGGCGAGCGCGGCTCGCGCGTCGGCGCGGTGCCGGATCGCCTGGATGCCGAGCCAGACGACGTACGCCGCGCCGGCGACCTTCAGCACCGTGTACGCCTCGGCGCTGGCGGCGACGACGGCGCCGAGGCCGACCGCGATCGCGAGCACCTGGGTGACGATGCCGAGCGCGTTGCCGACCACCGAGAGCAGGGCGTCGCGACGGCCGACGGTCAGGGCGCGGCCGATCGTGAACAGCAGGCTCGGCCCCGGGAGCTGGATGAAGAGGGCGCTGGCCACCACGAAGGCGAGCCACTGGCTGGTCGTCGGCACCCAGCCATTGTGGGGTAGGCAGCGGTCGGCTCGCGACCCTTATCCGAGTAAGCATGGCTTAGAGCTGGCAAGCATGAGGCTGACGGAGCGGGAACGCGAGATCGTCGCGCTGCTGCGGCGGGACCCGCTGCTCGGCTCCGAGGCGATCGCCGCCGAGCTCGGCACGACCCGTGCGGCCGTCAACGTGCACCTGTCCAACCTGGGCAGGAAGGGCGTGATCCGCGGCCGCGGCTACCTGCTCAGCGAGGGGCCGTCGGTGGTGGTGATCGGCGGCGCCAACCTCGACCTCAAGGCGCGCAGCACCCACGCCGCCGTACCTGCGACCAGCAACCCCGGCAGCGGCTCGATGGCGGCCGGGGGAGTCGGCCGCAACATCGCCGAGAACCTGGCCCGGCTCGGCACCCGCACCCACCTGGTCGCCGCGATCGGCAGCGACGGCCTGGGCGACCAGGTGCTGGCCGCGACCGCGCGCGCCGGCGTGCACGTCGAGCACGTACGGCGCAGCGCCCGCGCCACCGGGACCTACACGGCGGTGCTCGACGCGAACGGCGAGCTGGTGGTCGCCGTCGCCGACATGGCCGCCACCGACGAGCTGTCGGTCGCGCAGGTCGACGCCGCCCGGGACCTGGTGGCGACCGCGTCGCTCGTGGTGCTCGACGGGAACCTCTCGGCCGAGACGCTCGGGTTCGCGCTCGACCTGGCCGCGACCGCCGGAGTGCGGGTGCTGCTCGATCCGGTCAGCGTGCCCAAGGCTGCGCTGGTCGCGCCACTGCTCGACGGCGGCCTCCCGGTCCACGCCGTCACCCCGAACCGCGAGGAGCTCGCCGCGCTCACCGGGCTCCCGACCAGGACCGCGCGCCAGGTCGAGCGCGCCGCCCGGGCGCTGCACGAGCGCGGGGTCGAGCTGGTCTGGGTGCGGCTCGCGGCGGACGGGTCGCTGCTGAGCACGCCCGCCGGGTCGACCGGCCTCGCCGCCGTACCGTCCGAGGTCGTCGACGTCACCGGCGCCGGCGACGCGATGCTCGCGGCCTTCTGCCACGCCCTGCTCGCCGGTGCCCAGCCGGCGGCGGCGGCGGCGTACGGGCACGCCGCCGCGGCGCTCACCGTCGCCAGCCCACACACTGTCCGCCCCGACCTCACCGACCGACTCGTCAGGAGCGTCCTGTGACCCATCCTCTGTTGACCGTCACCGACGAGGTCGCCGCCGCGCTGCACGACGGCACGCCCGGTCGTCGCCCTGGAGAGCACGATCATCAGCCACGGCATGCCGTACCCCCAGAACGTCGAGATGGCGGTCGAGGTCGAGGGGATCATCCGCGAGGCCGGCGCCGTGCCCGCGACCATCGCCGTGCTCGACGGCCGGCCACGCGTCGGGCTGTCGCCCGACGACCTCGAGCTGCTCGCCAGCCACGGCGACGTGACGAAGGTCAGCGTCCGCGACCTCCCGTTCGTCGTCGCCCGCGGCAGCCACGGCGCGACCACGGTCGCCGCCACGATGCGGCTGGCGGCGCTGGCCGGCATCCGGGTCTTCGTCACCGGCGGCCTTGGCGGCGTGCACCGCGGCGCCCAGCAGTCGTTCGACATCTCCGCGGACCTCACCGAGCTCGGCCGTACGTCGGTCGCGGTCGTGTCCGCGGGCGTGAAGTCGATCCTCGACATCGGGCTGACCCTGGAGGCCCTGGAGACGCTCGGCGTCCCGGTCCTCGCGTACGGCAGCGACGAGTTCCCGTCGTTCTACTCGCGCTCAGCGGGCACGCCGCGCCGATGCGGGTCGACACGGCCGCCGAGGTCGCCGCCGTGATGGACGCCAAGTGGTCGCTCGGCATCGAGGGCGGCCTGGTGGTCGCCAACCCGATCCCGGTCGAGGACGAGATCCCCGCCGACGAGATCGGCGCGATCATCGAGCAGGCGCTCGGCGACATGGACGCGCTCGGCATCCACGGCAAGGACGCGACGCCGTACCTCCTCGGCCGGATCGTCGAGATCACCGGCGGCGTCTCGCTGACCGCCAACATCGCCTGGTCCGGCACAACGCCCGGCTCGGCGCCGCGATCGCTCGCGAGTTCGCTGCGATCTGAGGTATCTGGCGGGCGACATCAGGCTCCTGCCCGATGTCAGCGCACTACCTCAGACCCGAATGTGGAGACATGAACCCGCTCACCGTGAACCCCGTCATCGTCCTCCAGGACTCCCGCACCACCCGCAGCCGCCGAGGCCACCGCGGCCGCCGAGACCGCGCCGTGCACGCGGCGCAGTCCGCCAGGTATGCACTGGAGCGCATCGTTCGGCTCTAGACAGATTCGCAAATCTGTCTCATCCTGGCGCGGTGACCTACCGTCCCGGGACCGCCGAGACCTGGGCCGAACCGTGGCCGATGTACGCCGACCTGCGCGACCGCGACCCGGTCCACCACGTCGTACCGCCCGGTCGGCCGGGGTCCGACTACTACGTCCTCTCCCGGCACGCCGACGTGCTCGCCGCGGCGGTCGACACCGCGACGTTCTCCTCGGCCCGCGGCCTGACCGTCGAGTACGACGAGCTGGAGACCATCGGGCTGGCGGACAACCCGCCGCTGGTGATGCTCGACCCGCCCGACCACACGGCGTTCCGCAAGCTCGTGGCCCGCGGGTTCACCCCGCGGCAGGTGACCACGCTCGAGCCGGTCGTCCGCGGGTTCGTGGTCGAGCGGATCGAGCGGCTGCGCGACGAGGGCGGCGGCGACATCGTCGAGGCGCTGTTCAAGCCGATGCCGAGCCTGGTCGTCGCGCACTACCTCGGCGTTCCCGCCGACGGCCGGGACCGCTTCGACGACTGGACGCACGCGATCGTCTCCGCCAGCTCGGCCGGCGACATCGGCGGTGCCGCGCAGGCGATCGTCGAGATGATGGGCTACTTCTCCGAGCTGATCGAGCGACGCCGTCGGGAGCCCGGCGACGACACCGTCTCGCACCTGGTCGCCGCCGGTGTCGGCGACGACGACGCCGGCCTGCTCTCGATCCTCGCCTACGTCTTCACCGTCGTCACGGGTGGCAACGACACCACCACCGGGATGCTCGGCGGCACGGTGCAGCTGCTCGAGACCGACCGCGGCCAGCGCAAGCTGCTGGTCGAGGACCCCGCCCTGGTCCCTGACGCGGTCGAGGAGCTGCTGCGGCTCACCTCGCCGGTCCAGGGCCTGGCCCGCACGGCCACGCGCGACGTCGAGCTGCACGGCGTCCAGATCCCCGAGGGCCGCCGCGTGCTGCTGCTGTACGGCGCCGCGAACCGTGACCCGCGCCGCTACGGCCCCGACGCCGACGACCTCGACGTACGGCGCCGCCCGACGCAGATCCTGACGTTCAGCCAGGGCAGCCACCACTGCCTCGGCGCCGCGGCTGCCCGGCTGCAGGCCCGGGTCGCGATCGAGGAGCTGCTGGCGCGCTGCCCGGACTTCACCGTCGACCTCGACGGCGTCGAGTGGGCGCCCGGCCCGTACGTCCGGCGTCCGACGACCGTGCCGTTCCGGGTCGCGCCATGAACGCCGAGACGATCCTCGACGCGGCCGCGGGGCTGTTCGCCGAGCGCGGGGTGAACGCGGTCGGCATGGGCGAGGTCGCCCGGGCCGCGGGCTGCTCCAGGGCCACGCTGTACCGCTACTTCCCGGACAGGCACGCGCTGCACGTCGCGTTCGTGCAGCGGGAGGCGCGCCGGATCGGGACGCTGCTGCCCGCCGACGACGTGGTCGAGGCGATCCTCGCCGCGCTGCGGGAGGTCCGCGCCCGCCCCGAGCTGATCGCGTGGTTCGGTGCCGCCGATGCCGGCACGACCGCGGCGCTCGCCCAGTCCGAAGCCGTCATCGAGGGGCTGGGCGACCGGTCGACGGCCCGCTGGCTGGTGCGGGTGATCGTGTCGCTACTGATCGTTCCGGGCCGCGACGAAGTCGAGGAGCGGGAGATGATCGAGCGGTACGTCGTTCCCTGCGTGGCCGACGCCCACCGGTAGTGCACTCTTCTCCCATGTACTTCGTGGGCATCGACCTCGCCTGGGGCGAGCGCCAGCCCACCGGGCTGGCGGTTCTCGACGAGACCGGTCGACTCGTGCACGTCTCGGCCGTCCGCACCGACGAGGAGATCAAGGACGACCTGGCGCCGTACGTCGAGGGCCCGTGCCTGGTCGCGCTCGACGCGCCGCTGGTGGTCACGAACCCGACCGGGTCCCGGCCGGCCGAGCAGGCGCTGAGCAAGGACTTCCGCCGCTTCGAGGCCGGCGCGCACCCCTCCAACACCGGCAAGCCGGAGTTCGCGAACGGCACCCGCGGTGCCCGGGTCTGCAAGCTGCTGCGGCTCGACATGGATCCGCGGTCGGGCCGCGAGCGCCGGGCGATCGAGGTCTACCCGCACCCGGCCACCATCGTGCTGTTCGGCCTCGGCAAGACCCTGAAGTACAAGGACAAGCGCGGCCGCGACCTCGACCTGATGCGCTCCGAGCTGCTGACGCTGATGGGCCACGTCGAGCGGATCGTCACGACCGACAAGGCCTGGCAGGCGCTGCGCAACCAGGTCGTCGCCGCGACCCGCAAGAGCGAGCTGCGCGTGGTCGAAGACCAGGTGGACGCGGTCGTCTGCGCCTACATCGCGCTCTTCGTGGAGCGCTGGCCCGAGCGGACCACGACGTACGGCGACTTCGAGCAGGGCTACATCGTCACGCCGACGCTGCCCGACGCCCACGTCGCGATCCGCACCGCGGTCGACGCGTACGCCGAGCGGCACCCGGCGCTGGTCGAGACCGCACGGAACTACGTCGAGCGAGTCACCTCGATCCTCGACGAGGCCGGCATCAACTACCTCAGCGTGATCGGGCGGGCCAAGAGCGTCGAGTCGTTCGCGGCCAAGGCGGCCCGCACCGACGCGGGTGTCCCGGTCTACCCCGATCCGCTGCGCGAGATCACCGACCAGGTCGGCGTCCGGGTGATCACCTACGTGCGCAGCGACGTGGCCGCCGTCGCGGACGTGCTCCGCAGCCAGCTGACCGTGCTCGACGACCGCGACCTCGGCCAGGAGACGGCGAGCCAGGGCCGGTTCGGCTACGCCAGCCGGCACCTCCAGGTCACCGACCCGCAGGACGCCGAGAGCGTGCTCGCGCAGATCCAGGTCCGCACCGTGCTGCAGCACGCGTGGGCCGAGTTCGAGCACGACATCCGCTACAAGGGCACGGTGCCCGAGGAGCACGCCCAGGACTTCGACCGCCGGTTCACCCTCGCCGCCGGGCTGCTCGAGCTCGCCGACCAGGAGTTCACCACGATCCGCGACCGGCTGCGCAGCGGCGGCGTCGAGGAGCAGGACACCGAGGCCGAGGGGATCACCGCCCGCGAGCTCGCGGCCTACCTCGCCGGCCAGTACGCCGACGCCGAGTGGTCGCGCACCGAGCACTACGCGTGGATCGCCGGGCTGCTCCCCGAGCTCGGCATCAGCACGCTGGCCGCCCTCGGCGAGGTGCTGGCCGGCGTCGACGCCGACCAGCTCGACGAGCGGATGGACTACCGCTACCCGCCCGGAGCCGTCCGCCGCCTCGACGACGCGCTGCTGGCGGCATTCGGCGAGCAGTACGTCCTGCTCCCGGGCAACGAGCACCGGGTGGCCCTGCTGCGCGCCCGGCTGGAGCGGATGACCGGCTGATCTGTCGTCGAGACGCCCAAAGTGGCTGCTCTGAGGGGCTGCTTGCCAGCCAGTTTGGGTGTCTCGACGAGAAACCGCTCGCTCAGGGCTGGTACGGCGGCGCGACACCCCAGCCCCAGCGGGGCACGGGGGCCTGCTCGACGACATCGGCCCCGGGCTGCGAGTTCTGCATCGCCAGCCGGGTGCCCCACTCGAGGTAGCCGACCAGTGCCGCCCGGAACTCCGGGTCGTCCGGCAGCTCGGCGTCGTCCGCGGCCAGGCTCATGGTCGCGGCGAACCGGTGTCGCTGCTCCGGGCTGATGCCCAGACCACGGTGGTGGGCGAGCATCCGCTCGTAGCCGCCGTGCTCGCGGGTGTAGTCGTCCGGCCCGCCGAAGACCTCCGACCACCACGCGGTGACGCTGTCGCGGTGCTCCTCCGAGACCCCGCCCGGGAAGAACCCGGCCAGCAGCTCGTCGCGCTCGACCCGGTCGTAGAAGCAGTCGATGAGCCGGCGTACGGCCGCGCGGCCACCGGCCCAGTCATAGAGCGTAGGGACGTCGTCGGCCACGCCCCGAGCGTACGGTCGGGGGCATGACACCAGCAGATGTCTACATCGACTTCTTCGAGCGGATCCTCGAGAACGGCGTCGCCGTGGTCGACGGGCTGACCGACGAGCAGCTCGCCCGCCGGCCGACCCCGGACGCGAACTCGATCGCCTGGCTGGTCTGGCACACCGCGCGCGGCCAGGACGCCCAGATCGCGGACGCGGCTGCGACCGAGCAGGTGTGGTTCGCGCAGGGCTGGGTCGAGAGGTTCGGGCTCGACCTCGACCCGGACGACCACGGCTACGGGCACACCAGCGAGCAGGTCGGGAAGGTCCGGGCGCCGGCCGACCTGCTGGCCGGATACCTGCGCGCGACCCACGAGGCGACCGTCGCGTACCTCCGCGGCGTGACCGACGACGACCTCGACGAGGTCATCGACACGAACTGGGACCCGCCGGTCACGCGAGGAGTCCGGCTGGTCAGCATCGCCGACGACGACGCGCAGCACCTCGGCCAGGCGGCGTACCTACGCGGAATGCTCTGACGGAACGACGCAGCTCGCCGTCACCGGCGCACCCTCGCAGCACGGGCGGATGTAGCCGCACCGGTCACACCGCGAGTGCGAGGTCTCCCAGCGCATCGTCGCCCCGCAGCTGTCGCACTCCATGCCGTCCATGGACCCATCCTGCCGCGGGCGAACGATCGCGTGAGTCAATGGGTCTCGACACGCCGGTCGCGACCTCGTTCCTCGGTCGCGGGGGCCCCTTGTGGCGGATCCGCTGTCGCGTCTCCGCTACCAGGGGCTTGGCTCGAAGTCCTTCAGGAAGTGCCCGTAGAGATCCTCGCCGGCCTCGCCGCGCACGATCGGGTCGTAGACCCGCGCCGCGCCGTCGACCAGGTCCAGCGGCGCGTGCCAGCCCTCGGCGGCGATCCGCAGCTTCTCCTGGTGCGGCCGCTCGTCGGTGATCCAGCCGGTGTCCACGGCGTTCATCAAGATGCTGTCGGACTCGAACATCTCGCCCGCGCTGGTGCGGGTCAGCATGTTGAGCGACGCCTTGGCCATGTTCGTGTGCGGGTGGCCCGGGCCCTTGTAGGTCCGCGAGAACTGGCCCTCCATCGCCGACACGTTGACGACGTACGTACGCCGGGCCGGCGACGACCGCAGCGACGCGCGCAGCCGCGAGATCAGCAGGAACGGCGCGGTCGCGTTGCAGAGCTGGACCTCGAGCAGCTCGAGCGGGTCGACCTCGTCGACGGTCTGGGTCCAGGAGTTGTTGGTCTGGAGGTCGGGCAGCAGCCCGCCGGCGTCGACCGCGGTGCCGGCGAGGTGCGCCTCGAGGCTCGCGTTGCCGGCGGTCAGCGCCAGCGCGGTGATCGAGGCCGGCGTGTGCGCGGGCGTCTCGTGGTGCGCGATCGCGTGCTGCTTCAGGGTGCCGGCGATCGCGGCCGGGTGCGCGTCGCTGATCCGGTCGAACGACACGATCTCCGGGAGCGTCGTACCGCTCGGCAGCGGCGCCCGCTCGGCGTCGACCAGCGGCGCGTAGGCACCGGGTGTGCGGCGCACGGTCTGGCAGGCGTTGTTGATCAGGATGTCGAGCGGGCCGGCGGCCGCGACCTCGTCGGCGAGCGCGATCACCTGGGTCGGGTCGCGCAGGTCGATGCCGACGATCTTCAGCCGGTCGATCCACTCGGCGCTGTCCTCCAGAGCGGAGAAGCGGCGTACGGCGTCGTGCGGGAAGCGGGTCGTGATCGTGGTGTGGGCGCCGTCGCGCAGCAGCCGCAGCGCGATGTACATGCCGATCTTGGCCCGGCCCCCGGTGAGCAGCGCGCGGCGCCCGGTGAGGTCGGTGCCCTGGTCGCGCTTGGTGTGGGACATGGCGGCGCAGCTGGGGCAGAGCCAGTGGTAGAACGCGTCGACCAGCGTGTAGTCGTTCTTGCAGATGTAGCAGCCGCGCGGGTTGATCAGCTCGCCGGCGAACGCGCCCGGCGCGGTCGACACCAGCGGGATGCCCAGGGTCTCGTCGTCGATCCGCATCGGCGACCCGGTCGCGGTCCGCTCGGTGACCGCGCGGTCGGCGGCCAGCTCGGCCTGCCGCTTGCGGGTGCGGCGCTCGGCCTTGAGCGCCTTGTACATGTGCGAGGCCGCGTGCTTGACCGTCTTGATGTCCGGGTGGTCGTCGGGCAGCCGGTGCAGCTCGTTCAGGACCTTGACGGTGATCGCGAGGTCGTCGGGGTCGATGCCCTCGAGGAGCGTCGGGTCAACGTTTGGCTGCACCGAAGGATTCTAGGTGCGGCCGGCCGATCAGGCCGCTTCGGCGGCGGGCCGGGTGATCCGGTACCGGACGAACGACGGCACCGCGACCGACGCGACCATGGTGCCGACGACGACCAGGATGCCGCCGCCGGCCGCGGCCGCCGCCGTACCGACCATCGCCGCGCTCGCGCCGTGGACCACGTCGGCGATCCGCGGACCGCCGGCGACCACGACGATGAAGATGCCCTGGAGCCGGCCGCGGACCGAGTCGTCCGCCGCGCTCTGGAGCATGCTGGTGCGGAACGCCGCCGACGCCATGTCGGCCGCGCCGCCGACGACGAGCATCGCCAGCGCGACGAACAGCATCGCGCTCTGCCAGTACGACGCGAGGCCGACCGCGAGCCCGAAGCCGGTCATCGCCGCGCCCCAGATCAGGATGCAGACGATGACCGCCCGGCCCTGCCGGTCCACCCGGGAGACCCAGCCGGAGAAGACACCGCCGATGACGGCGCCGGCCGGGATCGCGGCGAACAGCAGCGCGAAGACCAGGCCGCCCGTCTCCGGGCCGCCGAAGGACTCGTGGGCGATCTCGGGGAACAGCGCGCGCGGCATGCCGAAGACCATCGCGATCAGGTCGACGACGAAGGACATCATCAGCACCGGGTGCCCGCGCAGGTACGTGAAGCCCTCGATCACCGACCGCAGCCCGGGAGTGCCCTTGGCGGCGTCCTCCACCGGCAGGCGCGGCAGCCGGACCACGGCGCTGAGCGTCGCGAACAGGGTGATCGTGTCGATCAGGTAGAGCCACTCGAAGCCGAACACCGGGATCAGCACGCCCGCGACCATCGGGCCGCCGATGGCCCCGGCCATGAAGACCGTCATGTTCAGCGAGTTGGCCGCCGGCAGCAGCTCGTGCGGGAGCAGCTTGGGCAGGATCGCGCTCCGGGTCGGCTGGTTGACCGCGAAGAACGCCTGCTGGACCGAGAACAGGCAGAGCAGCAGCCACACGTTGGTGTTGCCGGCGACCGCCTGCACCCAGAACAGCGCGCTGGTGCCGATCAGGCCGGCGGTCGTGACGATCAGCATCGTGCGCCGGTCGAACACGTCGGCCAGCGCGCCGCCCCACAGCCCGAAGATCACCAGCGGGACCAGGCCGAAGAGGCCGGTCAGGCCGACGTACGCCGACGAGCCGGTGTCGGCGTAGATCTGGGCCGGCACCGCGACCACGGTCAGCTGCGCGCCGACCACCGTGATGATGTTGGCGAGCCACAGGCGGCGGAAGTTGTCGTTGCGCAGGGGTCGGGTGTCGGCCACCAGTCCCCGAAGTCTGCGCACGATCCCCCAACCTATCCAGCGATGAATCCTGTTCCCCCGGGAGGTCGGAGAGACATGACCGAGATCGACGTGACCTTCGAGGCAGTGCTCCAGAAGAGCGAGGCGAAGGGCGGCTGGACCTACGTGGTCTGGCCGGAGTCCGCGGCGTTCTTCGGGACCCGCGGACTCGTGAAGGTCCGGGGCACCGTCGACGGGGTGCCGTTCGAGAGCTCGTTCATGGCGCTCGGCGACGGCAACCACAAGCTGCCGGTGAAGACCGCCCTCCGAGTGGACTCCGGCAAGGCCGCAGGTGACACGGTGACCGTGCACCTCGAGGAGAGGATCCAGTAGTGACCGAGCCAGCAACCGGGCGCGTGACTGGCCCGGCGTCGTACTTCCCGGCGATCGAGAAGAAGTACGGACGCCCGATCGCCGAGTGGCAGCAGGTGGTCCGCTCCGCGCCGGGCTACGGCGCCGGCGCCAAGCACATGGAGTTGGTCGCGCTGCTCAAGGAGCAGGGCCTCGGCCACGGCCATGCCAACGCGGTCGTCGCATACACGCTCTCCGAGGACGCCTGACGGGTCGGTGGTTTCGAGGCTCGCTTCGCTCGCACCTCAACCACCGTCACGGTGGTTGAGGTGCGAGGAGCGCTAGCGACGAGCCTCGAAACCACCCGCTGAGTCAGTCGATGCCGGCGGTCCGGTCGAGGTGCTGGAGCAGCTCATGGGCGGCCAGTTCCACCGACTTGTGCCGCCACTCGGCGGCCCGGTATACGCACGCGATCAGGCCGGAGCGGTGCACCCGGCGCAGGTCGCCGTACACGAACGCGTAGCGGGCCTTCGTCTCGTCGTTCGCGCCCTCGGTGAGCCCGAGGTGCCAGCCGGCGTACTCGGCCCAGGTGTGCCGCTCGAGGTACGCGTTCTGGGCGTCGGCGTTCGGCTGCACGTCTCCCCAGTCGCTGTCGAGGACGTACTGCCGCTTGTCGATCAGCGCGCGGGCGTGGGCGACGGCGTCGGAGTTGACCGCGTACGTCGCCATCGCGTCAGCAGGCTCCCGGACTCCGGACGGCCGAGCAGCCGGTCGGCGAGGTTGTCGCACCACTCGCCGGACGGACCGCCGCCGTTGACCTGGCCGTCGGACTCGCCCGGGTGCTTGATCCAGAGGCGGCCGTCGAACGCGCCGTCGAAGAGCAGCCGCGGCGGCTGGCCGACCCGCGCCCAGTACGGGTTGTAGCACCTGGTCGTCCTGCGGATTGGCGGCGCCGTTGCGCGAGGTGTCGATGATGTAGTGCTTGCCCTTGACGCCGAGGTCGCGCAGGCCCGTGCAGCAGCTCCCGCGGCGTACGCGTGCTCGTCGGCCGTGGTGCGGAAGTTCGAGACGTTGGTGCTGAAGCCGCGGACGTACTGGATGCCGGACTGCTTCAGGAACTTCGGGCCGGTCGTCGTACGGCGTCCAGTTCGAGTGCCCGGCGTCGAGGTACACCCAGGCGTCGGTCCTGCCGAGCCGCTTGTTCGCGAAGCGCAGCATGCCCTGCCAGCCCTCCGGCTTGGTCGGGCACTGGCCGCGACGGGTCGCTGCTGAACAGCGGCAGCGCGTCCGGCTCGACCACCACGATCGCGTGTCTGGTTGCGGACGCCGGCGGCGATCTGCCGGATCCAGGCGCGGTACTGCGCGGCGTCTGCAGGGCGCCGCTCGAGGAGTGGCTGCCGCAGTCGCGCCCGGGGATGCCGTAGATCACCAGCATCGGGGTCTTGTTCGCGTCGAGCGCGCGCACGTGTAGTCGCGGACGATGTCGCGCACCCTCGGGGTGCGGTAGTGCCTCGGGGATGATCCAGAGCGCCTGGGCGTACTTCGCCGATCTTCTCGCGGTAGACGCGCTCCTGGCTGGCCGCCGGCATCTTCGGGTCGACGTACAGACCGCGGGACTTGCGCGGGATCCTTGCCCTGCTTCGCGACGGCACCGTCGACGGCGTGCGCGCCGGTCACGCCCAGGGCGAGGGCGGCGACGAGCGGCTGCGAGTCGCAACGGCAGGGACCGAGACACGCGCTCAGGGTACGGGCTGGTCGTCCTCGCGAGGGCCGAAGATGCACAGCTCGTCGAGCTGGTCTGGAGACAGCGGGAGACCCCAGGCCTGCATCTGCCGGCGGGAGCGGCGGGAGAACAGTGCGCGGAACAGCTCGTACTCGTCGAGGTCCTCGGGTACGCCGGCCGCACCGAACTTCATCGGCGCCACGTTGGCGAGGACCGGCTTCCACAGGTGGTCGGGCAGCCGGCCCAGGCCCAGGGCCTCGTGCAGGTCGGCGTGGTGGACGACGATGTTCCAGACGATCGCGGGCCGCGGGTTGTCGATGGTCGAGGCGCCGATCGCGTCCTGGTGGGCGCGCAGCTCCGCGGTCAGGTCGGCGACCGGCACGTCGACCCGCTCGGCCACGTGCCGCGCGGTCCACTCCGGCCCCGGCGCGCCGTCCATCCGGTCGGCCACGGCGTCGGCCGGCCCACCGGCGAGGTGCGCGAGCAGGTCGTGGACCGACCAGTCCGGGGTGGCGGGCACGGTGGTCGCCAGGTGCTCGTCGGTGAGGTTGCCGCTCAGCTCGGTGATGGCGGCGACGTTCCAGCGGTACAGCTCGTCCCAGGTGCTCATGTCGCCGCCGCCTCGAACAGGCAGAACGGGTGGCCGGCCGGGTCGATCAGCACCCGGACGTCGTCCTGTGGCTGGTGGTCGGCGACGCTCGCGCCCAGCGCCTTCGCCCGGGCGACCCCAGCGTCCAGGTCGGAGACCCCGATGTCGAGGTGGGCCTGCATCTGCTGGTCACCGGGCCCGGACGGCCAGGACGGCGGCACGTGGCCGCCCTCGAGCTGGAAGGACAGCCCGGCGCCGCTGGGCGAGCGGAGCACCACCCACTCGGGCCGCTCGACGCGCACCTCCCAGCCGAGGAGCTCGCGGTAGAAGCGCGCGAGTCCGCGCGGGTCCGAGCTTCCGAGGACGGTCGAGGACAGGCGGAACGTCGGCATCGACATGGGCCTCACAGTAGGCAGAGAGAAATCTATTGGGGAAGGGTGTCGTATCCGGGCAGGGTTGTTCGTAGTGCCTATGAAAGGACCCGGAAGAGGTCCCACCCAGGAGGAAACCAAATGAGCCAGTACCTGCTCGCCGTGAACCACACCCCCGACGACGTTGCGCAGATGGCGACGATGACGCCCGAGGACATGCAGGCGATGTTCGTCAGCGTCGGTGCCTTCAACGAGAAGCTGCAGGCGGAGGGTGCCTGGCTCTTCGCGGGCGGTCTGCAGACGCACGACGCGACCACCACGGTGGACAACACCGGCAGCGAGGTCATCGTGACCGACGGCCCGTTCGCCGAGTCGAAGGAGTACATGGGTGGCTTCTGGATCATCGAGGCGCCCGACCTCGACGCCGCGCTGAAGTGGGCGGCCGCCGGCTCTAAGGCCTGCGCCGGCCGGGTCGAGGTGCGTCCGTTCCAGGAGGAGCCCCCCGCGTGAGCGATGCCCGTGAGGCAATCGAGCGGATCTACCGCGAGGAGTACGGCCGGATCGTCGCCTCGCTGGTCCGCCGCTTCGGCGACATCGACATCGCCGAGGAGGCGGCCGGCGAGGCGCTCCTGGTCGCCGTGGAGCGCTGGCCGGCAGACGGTGTGCCGGCCAACCCGGGCGGCTGGCTGACCACGACGGCGGCCAACCGCGCGATCGACAAGATCCGCCGTGAGTCGCACCGCGACGCCAAGCACCAGGCGGCACTCATGATCTCCCGAGAAATGCAAGGAGCCCCAGAAGGGCACGAGCCGACCGGCATCGTCGAGGACGACCGGCTGCGGCTGATCTTCACCTGCTGCCACCCCGCGCTCGCACCCGAGGCGCGGGTGGCGCTGACGCTGCGGCTGCTCGGCGGGCTGACCGTCGCCGAGATCGCCCAGGCGTTCCTGGTCCCGGAGACGACGATGGCGCAGCGGATCACCCGCGCCAAGAAGAAGATCAAGGACGCACACATCCCCTACCGGGTCCCGGGCGCCGACGACCTCACCCAGCGGCTCGCGGCGGTGCTCGCCGTCGTCTACCTCGTCTTCAACGAGGGCTACCTCGCGAGCTCGGCCGACGCACCGATCCGCGAGGACCTCACCGCCGAGGCGATCCGGCTGGGCCGGATCCTGCGCGCCCTGCTGCCCGACGACCCCGAGGTCGCCGGCCTGCTGGCGCTGATGCTGCTCACCGAGGCCCGCCGTACGACCCGGGTCGCCGGAGGCGAGCTGGTGCCGCTGCACGAGCAGGACCGCGGCGGCTGGGACCGCGAGCTGATCGCGGAGGGGCACGGCCTGGTCCGGGAGTGCCTGGCGCGGAACCGGCCCGGGCAGTACCAGCTGCTCGCCGCGGTCAACGCCGTGCACACCGATGCGCCGACCGCGTCCGACACGGACTGGTCCCAGATCGCCGCGCTCTACACCCAGCTGTACGCCGTCGTGCCGAGCCCGGTGGTCGCGCTCAATCGGGCGGTCGCGGTCGCCGAGCTGGACGGCGCCGAGGTCGCGCTCGCGGACGTGGACCGGCTGCAGCTCACGTCGTACCACGCCTGGCATGCGACCCGGGCCGACCTGCTCCGCCGGCTCGGGCGCAGCGCCGACGCGCGGGCGGCGTACGACGCGGCGATCGCGGCGACCGAGAACGAGGCCGAGCGGGCCTACCTCTCCCGGCGGCGTGGCAGTCTGGCGCCATGACGGTTGCTCCCCTCGCGCTGCCCTCGTCCGACGACGCGGAGGCCTGGGTGGCGGCCCGGGCCCGCGCCGGGCTCGCGGAGGCCCGCCGGCTCGTCGACGCCCTGCGCGACCAGCCGCCCGCCGACGCCCTCGAGACGTTGCGCCGGTGGGACGAGGTCTCGCTGGCCCTGAGCAACGTCGCCGCGGTCGGCTCGCTGCTCGCGAACGTGCACCCCCAGGAGGCGGTGCGCACCGCGAGCGAGCAGAGCGAGGTCGAGGTGGACCGGCTGGTGACCGAGCTGCGCCAGGACCGTCGGCTCTACGAGGTCTTCGCCGGGCTGGACGCCGAGGGACTCGATCCGGTCGCCGCCCGGCTGCTGCGCAAGACCCTCGACGACTTCCGGCGCGCGGGCGTCGACCTCGACGACGAGGCCCGTGGCCGGCTGGCCGAGATCAACGAGCGGCTCACCGAGGTCGGCCAGCAGTTCGGCCGCACCATCCGCGACGACGTCCGCACGGTGCACGTGCCGGCCGAGCGGCTGGCCGGGCTGCCGCAGGACTGGCTCGACGCGCACCCGGCCGGTGACGACGGGCTGGTGCCGGTCACGACCGACTACCCGGACTCGGTGCCGGCCCGGATGTTCGTCCACGACGCGGCGGTCCGCCGCGAGGTCACCACGGCGTTCCTCGAGCGCGGCTGGCCCGACAACGAGGCGCTGCTGCAGGAGATGTTCGCGCTGCGCCACGAACAGGCCAACCTGGTCGGGTACTCCGACTGGGCGTCGTACGACGCGGACGTGAAGATGATCGGCAAGGGCCCAGCGATCCCGGAGTTCATCGACCGGATCGCCGAGGCCGCCGACGAGCCGATGCGCCGCGACCTCGGGCTGCTGCTCGAGCGGTATCGCCGCGACGTGCCCGGGGCGACCGCGATCGACACTGCCGACTCCCTCTACTACGAGGAGCTGGTCCGCCAGGAGCGGCACGACGTCGACGCCCAGCAGGTGCGCCGCTACTTCGACTTCGCCCGGGTGCGGCAGGGCCTGCTCGACGTGACCGCCCGGCTGTTCGGCGTCCGCTACGAGCCGGTCCCCGAGGCCCGGGTGTGGCACGAGGACGTGACGGCGTACGACGTGCTGGTCGACGAGCCCTATGGCGAACGGATCGGCCGGATCTACCTGGATCTGCACCCGCGCGAGGGGAAGTACAAGCACGCCGCGCAGTTCACCCTCGCCGACGGGCTGGCCGACCGGCAGCTCGCCGAGGGGGTGCTGGTCTGCAACTTCTCCCGCGGGCTGATGGAGCACGACCACGTGGTCACCCTGTTCCACGAGTTCGGGCACCTCGTCCACCACGTGCTCGCCGGCCGGGGCGAGTGGACCCGGTTCGCCGGCGTCGCCACCGAGTGGGACTTCGTCGAGGCGCCCAGCCAGATGCTCGAGGAGTGGGCCTGGGACGCCGACGTGCTGCAGACCTTCGCGGTCTCGGAGTCCGGTGAGCCGATCCCCGCGGACCTCGTCGAGCGGATGCGCGCCGCCGACGACTTCGGCAAGGGCTACCACGCGCGGACCCAGATGTTCTACGCCGCGATGTCGTACTGGTTCCACACCGACCGGCCCGCCGACCTGACCGCCGCGATGCGCGAGCTGCAGGCGCGGTACTCGCCGTTCCCCTACATCGACGGCACCCACATGTTCGCCAGCTTCGGCCACCTCGGCGGCTACTCCTCGGCGTACTACACCTACATGTGGTCGCTGGTGATCGCGAAGGACCTGTTCTCCGCCTTCGACCCCGACGACCTCTTCGACACCGAGGTCGCCGGTCGCTACCGGGACAAGGTGCTCGCCCCCGGCGGCGGCCGCGACGCCGCCGACCTGGTCGCCGACTTCCTCGGCCGGCCGTACACGTTCGACGCGTACGCCGCCTGGCTGGCGCGGTAGTCGGCTGCTGCGGGTTTCACCGGCTGACCGCCGAGAGCCGCACGACACGCCGCCAGAACCGGCGTGTCGTGCGGGCTTTGGCGGCTGACCGGTGAATCCGCCTTGCCCCGCGACCCCGCCCGACGTACGCTCGCGATATATCGCCAACAGTCGGCGATAGTCACGCATCGAGCAGAGGGGGTCCGGACATGGGCCAGCGCGGATTCGGTCGGCAGTGGGCCGGCCATGGAGAGCAGCAGTGGAACCAGCACGGCGGCCGGCACGGCGGGCCGTGGGGCGGTGGGTGGAGCGGCTGGGGGCCGGCGGGCGTCGGCCGGCCCGGGCCGCCGCCGTGGGTGGCGGGCCTGTTCGGGCTCGCCCAGGGCGAGCGGCAGCGCGGGCCGAAGGTGCGCCGCGGCGACGTGCGCTCCGCGATCCTCGACGTGGTGCGCACCGCGCAGGCGAACGGTGAGCAGGTCAACGGCTACCAGGTGATCCAGCAGATCGCCGAGCGCAGCAACGGCGCCTGGCGACCGAGCCCGGGCTCGGTCTACCCGACCGTGCAGCAGCTCGAGGACGAGGGCCTGCTCGAGGCCGACGACACCCGCGGCCGCCGGAGCCTGCGGCTGACCGAGGAGGGCGAGACCTACGTCGCCGAGCACGCCGACGAGCTCGCCGCCGTGTGGACGCCGTTCGAGGAGCCGGAGAGCGAGAGCGGGGGCTTCCCGGACCTCAAGCCCGAGATCGGCCAGATGATGGGCGCGGTCTGGCAGATCATGACGACCGGTAGCGAGCAGCAGCGGCGCGCCGCGGCCGAGATCCTGGTCGACACCCGGCGCCGGCTCTACGGGCTGCTCGCCGACGGCGACCAGGGCGAGGACGACCCGTACGACGAGTACTCGGGCGGCACGCCGTGAACGAGGACCAGCTCCGGATCGGCGACGCCGAGCGGGAGCGGGCCGCGGCCGAGCTCGGCGAGCACTACGTCCAGGGCCGGCTGACCGCCGAGGAGCACGCGGACCGGCTCGAACGCGTCTGGGCCGCCCGCACCCGGGCCGAGCTCGGGCCGCTCTTCCGCGACCTGCCCGGTCACTACGGCCCGGCCACCGCCACGCCGGCTCCGGCGACCACGGCGCGGCGCCCGACGTACTGGTCGGGTGGTGTGGCACCGTTCCGGCACGGCCGGCCGAGCCCGTTGGTGCTCGTCCTGGTCGTGCTGGTGGGGCTGACCGTGATCACCCAGTTCCCGGTGATCCTCGTCGGTGGGTTGGTCGCGCTCTTCGTGCTGACCAAGCACGGCAGGTGCGAGCGCGGCCGGACCTGGTCCCGGTCCGGGGGCTAGACCACCTGCGTAGACCAGTGACGTAGACCAGTTTCTTGCTGTCCGCGAGGCGACTTAACCTTTGCTCACCGGACCGGGGGGACCGGAGGAACGATCTCGGGAGACGTGCTCACGCCCTATTTCCTGCCATGCAAGGGAGATCGTCGTCATGACGGCTCGAACCCGATCTCGACCTCGGAACTGGCTCATCGCAGCCGCAGTCACTGCCCTGCTTGCCCCGTTGGCCCTGGTATTCGCTGCAGCGAGCCCGGCGGCCGCGACGCCCGGCAAGCTGCACGAGGTCTACATGTACAAGGTGGAGAAGCACGTCGACCTGCCGGCCGAGTGGCCGGACAGCTACCTTCACACACACCTCTACTGCAACCCGGGCGACATCGCGCTCGACGGCATGTGGCGTGTCGACAACGTCGACCAGGCCCAGCCCCCGGAGTTCCTCGGCGACGAGCGTGACGTCGTGTTCTACGCGTCCTATCCGGACGACGAAGGCGACAACACCGAGTGGCACTTCCGGATGGAGAACTTCGCCGACGGCGACGCGCAGATCAAGCTCTTCGTGACCTGCATCCGCGGCACGGTCGAGGCTGCTCATGGCCACACTCACGGGATCAACATCAGCCCCGTCCATGTCGACAACACGTGGACCGGCGTTGGTGGATTCCCTGTTGGTGAGAACTCCCTGACGCACAACGTCACCTGCCCGAGCGGCACCTACGCCGTCGCGCCCGGCTTCAACTTCCGCAACGACGACCGGCAGCGCATCTTCCGCAGCTGGACGACCGGGGCGGTCGGCACCGAGATGCGGGGCTGGCGGTGGGCGTTCATCATCAACAACCCGCTCTCCGACGCGAGGTTCTACCTGCGCTGCATCAGCGACCGAGTCCTGACGGCCGCTCCCGGTCCGCACACGCACCGGATCCCGATGACGTGGCGCCCGAACGGCGTCGCGGGCCACCTCCAGTCGGCCGGACCTTTCAACGGTGAGGTCGAGCGGCGCATCAACTGCGACGACGGTCTCAACGGAGCCCACTACCAGAACTACAAGGCGATGGTCGGCGGCTTCTGGATCCACGACTGGCACTACGTGTGGTACCTGGGCATGGACCCCCGCCCGAAGCAGCGGTCGTACAAGTTCTTCTACGAAGGCCCCGGAAGCGGTGACGTCTACCTCGGCGCGCTGTGCATCCGAGCCCGCACGGATAAGCAGATCAAGCCCTGATCACCGACACGTGCAGATGAACGACTGAGACCTGAGCCCGCCCCACGCCGGGGCGGGCTCAGGCAATCCTGGGCCCCCCGTCGGGCGGGCACGCACCCGGCAGGAGTGCGCCCGCCCGACGAGGTCTACGTCCGACGAGGCAGGTGGCTCCCTGAACGCAGACAACCGCGCGCGCCGTAGGCACTGGCTGCTGATCGTCGCGCTGCTCGCGCCGGCGATCGTGCTGCCCCTCTGTGTTCCGCTCTACGACCGGCTGGAGCCCGAGCTCTTCGGGTTCCCGTTCTTCTACTGGTTCCAGCTCGCGATGATCGGCGTCGCCGTGGTGCTGACCGCGGCCGCCCTGGTCGTCGCCAACCGGGTCACCCGCCTGGACCGGGTCGCCCACGGGCTGCCCGCTGAGCCGCCGGAGTCGCAGTGATCAGCGACGACGTCAACGGCGTCACCTTCGGCGTCTTCGTCTTCCTGTTCCTCCTCGTCACGATCCTCGGCTTCGCCGCCTCGCGCTGGCGCCGCGCCAAGACGCTCGACAACCTCGACGAGTGGGGTCTCGGCGGGCGCGGGTTCGGGACCTTCGTCGCCTGGTTCCTGATCGGCGGCGACCTCTACACGGCGTACACGTTCGTGGCCGTGCCCGCGACGTTGTACGCCGGGAGCGTGCTCGGCTTCTTCGCGATCCCCTACGGGATCATCGCGTACCCGCTGGTCTTCATCTTCCTGCCGCGGCTGTGGTCGGTGTCCCACCGGCACGGCTACGTCACGCCCGCCGACTTCGTGCAGGGCCGCTACGACAGCCGGGCCCTCGCCCTCGCCGTGGCCCTCACCGGCATCCTCGCGACGATGCCGTACATCGCGCTGCAGCTGGTCGGCATGCAGGTCGTCCTCGAGGTGATGGGCATCGGGACGGCGACCGACAGCTGGTTCATCAAGGACCTGCCGCTGTTCATCGCGTTCGGCTTCCTGGCCGCGTACACCTACAAGGCCGGGATGCGGGCGCCCGCGTTGATCGCGTTCGTCAAGGACGCGCTGATCTACGTCGTGATCATCGTGGCGATCATCTACATCCCCCAGCAGGTCGGCGGCTGGGGCGAGATCTTCGACGTCGCCGGTGCCAGCTTCGACCAGTTCAACGCCGACAACGCCGACGCGATCGCGGCCGGCCAGGCCAGCCCGAAGGGCATGGTCCCGCCGGACGTCGCCCAGTGGGCCTACGCCTCCCTGGCGCTGGGCTCGGCGCTGGCGCTGTTCATGTACCCGCACTCGATCACCGGGGTGCTGGCGACTCGCAACCGGTCGGTGATCCGGCGCAACGCGGCGCTGTTGCCGGCGTACTCGGTGCTGCTCGGCCTGCTGGCGCTGCTGGGCTTCGTCGCGATCGCGGCCGGCGTGAAGGTCGCCAACCCTCAGCAGGCGGTGCCCCAGCTGTTCGAGGACCAGTTCAGCCCGTGGTTCGCCGGCGTCGCGCTGGCGGCCATCGTGATCGGGGCGCTGGTGCCCGCGGCGATCATGTCGATCGCGGCCGCGAACCTGTGGAGCCGCAACGTCTACAAGGCCTTCATCCGCCGCGACGCGACGCCGGCGCAGGAGGCCAAGCAGAGCAAGCTGATGTCGCTGCTGGTGAAGGTCGGCGCTCTGGTGTTCGTGCTCGCTCTGTCGAAGGACTTCGCGATCAACCTCCAACTCCTCGGCGGCGTCTGGATCCTGCAGACGATGCCCGCGATCGTGGTCGGGCTCTACACCCGGTGGCTGCACCGCTGGGCGCTCCTCGCCGGGTGGGCGGTCGGGATGGCGTACGGCACCTGGCTGGCGTACGGCGTCGCCTCGCCGGTGAAGGCGCACTTCGGCGGTCCGCTGGTCGACTTCCCGTTCACCGACACCAAGGTCTACATCGCGCTGGTCGCGTTCCTCGCCAACGTGATCGTGACGATGGTCCTCACCGTCGTGATGCGGGCGATGAAGGTGGACGAGGGCGTCGACCAGACCCGGGCCCAGGACTTCCACGCGGACGCCGTCGACCCCGGCGTCGAGGACGTGCGGGAGCCGGGCGCAGCGGTGCACGCCTGACCGACGCAGCCCTCGCAGGGGGCATGGTGAATGCGCCGTTGGGTAACGGGTCAGGGAGTCGACATTCTCGGAGGCCCCCATGTCCGACGCCCGCCCGCCGCGCACCCACGCGCCGTCCCGCCCCATCTGGATCGCCATCTGCGTGCTGCTCGCACCCGCGATGGTCGTGCCGCTGTTGGTGCCGCTGTACGACTCCACCGACCCGACGCTGTTCGGGTTCCCGTTCTTCTTCTGGTTCCAGCTGGCGATGATCCCGGCCGCGGTGGTGCTCACCGTGATCGCCTACTACCTGGCCAAGGGAGCCGATCGGCGTGACCGTGCCGCCCGCGAGGGGGCACCGCGATGAGTGACGTCAGCACCATTGCTTTCAGCGTCTTCCTGTTCTTCTTCCTGCTCGTCACCGTGCTCGGCTTCGTGGCCGCCCGCTGGCGCCGCGCGAAGGCCCTCGACAACCTCGACGAGTGGGGCCTCGGCGGCCGCGGCTTCGGCACCTTCGTCGCGTGGTTCCTGATCGGCGGCGACCTCTACACGGCGTACACGTTCGTCGCGGTGCCCGGCGTTGCTGTACGCCGGAAGCGCGATCGGATTCTTCGCGGTGCCGTACACGATCGTCGTCTACCCGCTGATCTTCCTGTTCCTGCCGCGGCTGTGGTCGGTGTCCCACCGGCACGGCTACGTCACGCCGGCGGACTTCGTGCAGGGCCGCTACGACAGCCGGTCGCTCGCGCTCGTCGTCGCGCTCACCGGCATCCTCGCGACGATGCCCTACATCGCGCTCCAGCTGGTCGGCATCGAGGTGGTCCTCGAGGTGATGGGCTTCGGCGCCGACGACGCCAACTGGTTCGTCGGCCACCTGCCGCTGTTCATCGCGTTCGCCGTGCTCGCGGCCTACACCTACTCCTCCGGCCTGCGGGCGCCCGCGCTGATCGCGTTCGTGAAGGACACCCTGATCTACATCGTGATCTTCGTGGCGATCGTGTACCTGCCGACCGAGCTCGGCGGCTGGGACGGGATCTTCGGCGCCGCGAACGACTCGTTCACCGCGTTCAACACCGAGAACGCCGATGCCATCGCCGCCGGCGAGGTCGCGCCGAAGAGCATGATCCCGGCGCCGTTGCTGCACTGGGCCTACGCCTCGCTGGCGCTCGGCTCGGCGCTGGCGTTGTTCATGTACCCGCACTCGGTGACGGCGGTCCTCTCCACCCGCGATCGCTCGGTGATTCGCCGCAACGCCGCGCTGCTGCCGGCGTACTCCTTCCTGCTCGGCCTGCTGGCGCTGCTCGGCTTCGTCGCGATCGCCGCCGGTGTCCAGGTCACCAACCCGCAGCAGGCGGTGCCGCAGCTGTTCGAGAACGAGTTCCCGGCCTGGTTCGCCGGTGTCGCGTTCGCGGCGATCGTGATCGGCGCACTGGTCCCGGCGGCGATCATGTCGATCGCGGCCGCGAACCT
This sequence comes from uncultured Actinomycetota bacterium, assembly GCA_963716655.1. Taxonomy (GTDB): domain Bacteria; phylum Actinomycetota; class Actinomycetes; order Propionibacteriales; family Nocardioidaceae; genus Nocardioides. The sequence continues at coordinate 146,932 of CAVQTV010000008.1, forward strand.
GTGGACCCGCAACGTCTACAAGGCGTTCCTGAGGCGGGACGCGACGCACGCCGAGGAGGCGCAGCAGAGCAAGTACGCCTCGCTGCTGGTGAAGTTCGGCGCGCTGGCGTTCGTGCTGGCGGTGCCGACGACGTACGCGATCGACCTCCAGCTGCTCGGCGGGGTCTGGATCCTGCAGACGTTCGTCGCGATCGTCGCCGGCCTGTACACCCGATGGTTCCACCGCTGGGCGCTGATCGCGGGCTGGGCCGTCGGCATGGTCTACGGCACCTGGGTCGCGTATCGAGAACCCCAAGGTCGGCGACCCGGGCAGCCACTTCGGCAGCCCGCTCAACGAGTTCCCGGGTCACCGACACGCTCGTCTACATCGGGTTGACCGCGTTCCTCCTCAACCTGCTGGTGTGCGTGGTCGGGACGGTGGTGCTGCGGGTGGCCAACGTGGATCCCGGCCAGGACCAGACCCGGCCCGAGGACTACCGGGCGGACATCGGGCGACGAAGGCGTCGAGCCGGAGCTGACGCCGGACACCCCGGCGCACGCCTGAGGTATCACCTGAGGCGCAGGTCGACCGGCTGGCCGTCCTTCGGGAACGGCAACGAGTGGTTGTTCATCGGCGCGACGTACGACGGGTCGACCGACCACTCGAAGTCCAGCAGCAGGTGGAAGAGCAGCGCGGTCACCTCGGCGCCGGCGAAGTACATGCCGAGGCACTTGTGCACGCCGCCGCCGAAGGGCTCCCAGGCGTAGCGGTGCGACTTGTCCTCCCGCCGCTCGGGCGAGAACCGCTCGGGGTCGAACGAGCTCGGGATCGGTCCAGTACTCCGGCATCAGGTGGCTGAACTGCGGCCCGACGATCGCGTAGGTGCCCTGCGGGATCCGCACGTCCAGGACGATTGTGTCCTTGACGGCCTGGCGCAGCACGACGGGCACGGGGGCGCGCAGCCGCAGCGACTCCTTCATCACCAGGTCGATCGACGTCAGCCCGTCGAGGTCGGCCAACGACGGCGCCCGGCCGATCCGGTCGGCGAGCGCCTCGGCCTCGGCCCGGCAGCGCTGCTGCCACTCGGGGTGCTGGCCGAGGAACTGCATCATCGACGACAGCGTGATCGTCGACGTGTCGTGCGCGGCCATCATCAGGAAGATCATGTGGTTCACGACGTCGTCGTCGCTGAACCGCTCGCCGTCCTCGGACTCGATGTGGCAGAGCACCGAGAGCAGGTCGTCGGTGCTGGTCGCGCGGCGCTCGGCCAGGTACGAGTTGAAGAACTCCTCGAGGTGGCGGCGGCCCTTGAGGCCGCGGTGCCACCGAGTGAACGGCAGGTCGTGCCGCACGATCGCCGCGGCCGCCTGCACGCAGGCGATGAAGGATCGGTTGACCCGCTCCATCTCCTCGGCCGAGGTGTGGTCGGCGCCGCCCATGAACGTGTCGGTGGCGATGTCGAGGGTCAGCTGCTTGAGCGCCCAGTACGCCTGGAAGCCGCTGTCCGGCTGCCAGCCGGCCAGGCCGGCGGTGATCGCCGGGTGCATCGCCGCGACGTACCCCTCGAGCCGGTCGCGGGTGAACGCCTGCTGCATGATCCGGCGGTGCAGGTGGTGCTCCTCGAAGTCGAGGAACATCAGCCCGCGCCCGAAGAACGGGCCGACGAGGTACGTCCACGCCGGGCCGTTCGCGAACGCCTTGTCGGCGTTGCGCAGCGCGACCTCGCACGCGTCCGGGCCGAGCAGCATCACCCAGCGGTCCTTGCCGACCAGGCTCATCGGCGAGACCGGACCGAACGCGTCCCACTGCTTGTGGAACAGCGCCATCGGGTCGCGCGCGTACTCGAGGCTACGGCCGATCAGCGGCAGCCCGCGTGGGGACGGCGGCAGCTCGCGGACCGGGGTGGTGGTCGCCATGCCAGCACAGTAGAACGCGTATTGACCCACCGATAGTGGCCATCGACGCCGGTGGGCCGCGGGGACCCCGACGAACTTTAGGAGATGGCCACTAACCTCGCCGCATGACGACGCCCTCCTTCGAGCTCGGCCAGGACCACCTCGACCTGCGGGACTGGGTGCACCAGTTCGCCGCCGACGTCGTGCGACCGGCGGCCGCCGAGTGGGACGAGAAGGAGGAGTTCCCGTGGCCGGTGCTCGAGGAGGCCGCCAAGATCGGGCTCTACTCCGTCGACTTCATCGCCACCCAGGCCTTCGACGAGACCGGCCTCGGGTTCCCGATCGCGATGGAGGAGCTGTTCTGGGGCGACGCCGGCATCGGCCTGTCCATCGTCGGCTCGGCGCTGGCCGCCGCCGGGGTGCGCGCGAACGGCACCGACGAGCAGGTCGGTGAGTGGGTGCCCCAGATGTACGGCACCCCGGGCGACCTGATGGTCGGGGCGTTCTGCTCCTCCGAGCCGGACGCCGGCTCCGACGTCGGAGCGATGCGCACCCGGGCGACGTACGACGAGGCCACCGACGAGTGGGTCATCAACGGCACCAAGACCTGGGCCACCAACGGCGGGCTGGCCGACGTGCACGTCGTGACCGCGGTCGTCGACCCGGAGCTGCGGACCCGCGGCCAGGCCAGCTTCGTGGTCCCGCCCGGGACGAAGGGGCTCAGCCAGGGCCAGAAGTTCAAGAAGCACGGCATCCGCGCCTCGCACACCGCCGAGGTCGTGCTCGACCAGGTCCGGGTGCCGGGCCGCTGCCTGCTCGGCGGCAAGGAGAAGCTCGACGCCCGGCTGGCCCGCGCCCGCGAGGGTGCCAAGTCCGGCGGGTCGAACGCGTCGATGGCGACGTTCGAGCGCACCCGGCCCGCGGTCGGCGCCCAGGCGATCGGGATCGCCCGCGCGGCGTACGAGGTGGCCCTCGACTACGCGAAGACCCGCGAGCAGTTCGGCAAGCCGATCATCGAGAACCAGGCGATCGCGTTCATGCTCGCCGACATGGCCACCTCGATCGAGGCCTCCCGGCTGCTGGTGTGGCGGGCGTCGTGGATGGCGCGGCAGGGCAAGCGCTTCGACCTGGCCGAGGGCTCGATGTCCAAGCTGTTCGCCGGCGAGACCGCGGTCAAGGTCACCGAGCGGGCGATGCAGATCCTCGGCGGCAACGGCTTCACCCGCGAGTACCCGGTCGAGCGGATGGCCCGTGACGCCAAGATCTACACGATCTTCGAGGGCACCTCCGAGATCCAGCGGCTGGTCATCGCGCGCTCGATCTCGGGGGCGCCGATCCGCTGAACGGTCAGGTCCGCACCGCGGGCAGCACGGTCTCGCAGACCAGCCGGAGGCTCTCCCAGGACGGCTCGGCGGGCAGGCCGCCGCACGCCGGGTGGCTGGTGACCAGCCGGATCTCACCCGAGCGGCAGCGGTCGACCAGGTCGTCGGCCGTCAGCACCACGTAGACCCCGGCGGCCTTCAGCTCCTCGACGGACCGCGAGTGGTCGACGACGTACGACCCGGCCTCGCCGTGCCACTCCTGGTAGGCGAGCGCGTCGGCCAGCAGGTGTTCGCCGTAGCGCTCCCAGAACTCCTCGGGCCGCTCGGCGCAGAAGACGTTCGCCGGGCCACCGCCGGGCGCCTGCATCACGAAGCCCGGCTCGCGGCCGGCGTCCCGGCAGGTCTGGTCGTACAGCTCCTTCAGCGCCGCGTCCGCGTGCTGGGGCTGGAAGTTGAGCCCCAGCCGCGCCGCCCGCCGGGCCGCGGCCGGCGAGCCGCCGCCGTAGAACAGGAACGGGTGCGGCTGGGAGTACGGCGCGGGCGTGACCTCGCCGGAGGACCAGGCGGCGAGCAGCCGGCTGATCCGATCCTCGACGTCGCGACCCCGGGTCTCCCACGCCCGGCCGTAGAGCTCGTACTCGACCGGCCGGTAGCCCAGCCCGAACGTGTAGCTCACCCGGCCCTTGCTGAGGTGGTCGAGCACGGCGATGTCCTCGGCCAGCCGGACCGGCTCGTAGAGGTTGACCAGCAGCGCCGAGATCATGATCGGCACCCGGGAGGTGACCGCGGCGAACGCCGACGCGACCAGCAGCGGGCTGGGCAGGTAGCCGTCCTCGGCCGCGTGGTGCTCGGACACCATCAGCGCGTCCATGCCGTGCCGGTCGAGGTACGCCGCCTGCTCGACCGCGCGGGCGAAGATCTCCTGTCGCGTGGCCGGGTCGGCGCCGGGTGCGCGGAGGTCGTAGCGGGTGGCGAACTGGGTGCGCGGCATGCGCCTACCCAACCAGAGAAACTGGAACTTGTTCTAGATCTCGATGGCTCCCTTCGAGGCTCGCTTCGCTCGCACCTCAGGACAAGCGCACGCTCGCTACTCGATCACCGAAGGTTGATCGCGCGGTTCACCCAGTCCTGGATGACCTGCATCCCGACCTTCTCGTACAGACCGAGCGCACCGGTCCGCGAGTCGGTGTTCAGGCTGGACGCGGTGGCACCGTGGGCGCGCGCGACCGCGAACGCGTCGACGAGCATCGCCTGGGCGATGCCCCGCCCGCGCTGGTCCTTGCGGGTGGCGAGCCGGTCGACGTACCCCTCGTCGCCGAACGGGTAGACGACGGTCACGCCGACCACGTCGCCGGCCGGGTCCGCGACCAGCCGCAGGTTCCACGACTCGAAGCCGGGCCGCTCCATGGTCCGGGCCACGAAGTCGTCGAAGGCCTCGCGCTCGCGCACCGACCACTCCAGGAACGCGTCCTCGAGGACGGTCCAGCAGGCCTCGTAGTCGTCGGGGGTCGCCTCGCGGATCGTGTAGCCGGCGGGCACCGAGCGCTCGGGGACGGTCGCGCCCTCGGGCAGCTTCAGCTCCCAGCTGTTCCAGCGCACGTGGTAGCCGAGCGCCTCGAGCAGCCGGTCGCCGTCGGAGCCCGCCGGGACCGGCATGCCGACGACCGTCGCCCCCGCGGCGCGTGCCCGGGTCTGCATCCAGCCGGCCAGCGCGGTCCCGATGCCGCGGCCGCGGTAGTCGGGGTGCACGGCGGCGTCACCGCGGTCGCCGCCCATGTGCTCGGCGTAGGCGACCAGGCGGTCGCCGTCGAAGACACCGAGGGTGCCGGCCGAGACGTCGTACGACGGGCGCTGCCAGTCGCCGACGATGTCGGCCTCCTCGATGCCGACCTTGCCCATGTCGTGCAGCTCCTGCGCCGCCATCACCTCGAACACGGCGCGGGCATCGGACATGACGAGGGGCCGGCTGGTCAGGCCAGCGGGCAGGGCGAGTTCTTCGGACACGCCCACATTGTGTCGATTCCGGGCGGGCCGCGCCCGCGGATTTACCCAACGCCACCGCAGAAGGTGGCCACACAGGCCGATCTGACAGGCCTTCATCACGGGAAATGAGACGACGGCCGGGTTGCGGGGGCACCCGGCCGTCGTCGACTCCTCAGCGTCGTCCTCTGGGAGTGTGCGTCAGGCGTTGCGGATCGCCGAGACGTCGAACTCGAGCTTGATCTTCTCCGAGACCAGCACGCCGCCGGTCTCGAGCGCGGCGTTCCAGGTGAGACCCCAGTCCTTGCGGTTGATGGTGGTCCCGCCCTCGAAGCCGACGCGCAGGTTGCCGAACGGGTCGCGCGCCGAGCCGGTGGGCTCGAAGGTGATGGAGACCGACTTGGTGACGCCCTTGATGGACAGGTCGCCGGTGATCACCCAGTCGTCGCCGTCGCGCTCGACCTTGGTCGAGGAGAAGGTGATCTCCTTGTTGTTGTCGGCGTCGAAGAAGTCCGGCGAGCGCAGGTGACCGTCACGGTCGGCCACGCCGGTGTCGATGCTGCCGGTCTCGATGGTCAGCGAGACCCGGGAGTTGGCCGGGTTCGCGGCGTCGATGGTCGCGGTGCCGGCGAAGTCGGAGAACTGGCCGCGGACCGTGGTGACCATCGCGTGCCGGGTGCTGAAGCCCAGCCGGGTGTGCGTCGGGTCGATCGTGTACTCGCCGGAGATGTCCTCGACGGCGGCGGTCGGAGCGTCGAACTGCTCGGTGGACTGGCGGTTGAAGAACGACATTTCGGAACTTCTCCTTCAGGTAGTTGAAAGGTTGAACCTTTGACTACCTGAACCGGACCAGAGTCCGGTTCATTCCCGAACGTCGCGCAATTTCTCGTCAGGCGGCGTGGGTGACGTGCACCGGCAGCTGCGAGGCGTCGATCCAGCGGGCCTCGAGGTAGGTGCGGCCGCGATCGTCGACGGCGGGGACCCAGGTCTGCACCAGGGCGTTGGTCTGTGTGTTCATCATCGGATACCTCTCGTTCATCTTCCGTTCACCTAGATTAGCCGATCCCCACCGGCACCGCCAAAAAACCACGAAACTCGGCGATTCCGCTCCACTCGCACCCACCCAGGCCCGTCCAGGCGCCCGATGGCGCCCCATTTCGCCGAGAGCGTGGGAGCAAGCGCGTCCCGCAGGGCTGCGACACCCGTGGCGACCGAGGCCTGATTTCCTGCCCGAATTCGGGCAGGAACTTGCACCTCGTCCGGGCTGTGAGCGCACCATCCGTGATGTGCCCACCCCGCTGCCCGATCCGGACCTGGTCGCCCGCATCGCGGCCAGCACCGGTCTGACCGAGGCCGAGTCGGCCCGGGTGGTCGAGGACGTCGTGGCCTTCCACGCCGAACCCGTGGAGGAGTTCGTCCGACGCCGGCACGCCCACCTGAAGACCTACGGCGCGAAGAACCCCGAGATCTTCGCCCGGATCGCCGAGGAGCTGGCCGGCCGCGTGGTCGCCGCTCCCGAGCTCACCGAGCGCCAGCTGCGGCGCCTCGTCTACGGATAGGACTCAACCGTTATGTGCGGAATCGTCGGATACGTCGGCGCGCAGCAGGCCGCCCCGCTGCTGCTGGAGGGCCTCGCCCGCCTCGAGCACCGCGGCTACGACTCGGCCGGGCTGGCCCTGCTGGGCGGCACCGGGATCAAGGTCGCCAAGCGCGCCGGCCGGGTCCGAGACCTCGGCGACAGCCTGCCGAAGCGGTTCACGGGCAAGGTCGGGGTGGGCCACACCCGCTGGGCCACCCACGGCCCCGCGAACGACGTCAACGCCCACCCGCACACCGACGCCAAGGGCCTGGTCGCCGTCGTCCACAACGGCATCATCGACAACGCCGCGGCGCTGCGGCAGCGGCTGACCGACGCCGGCGTCGAGCTGGCGAGCGACACCGACACCGAGGTGCTGGCGCACCTGGTCGGCCGCTCCGACGCCGACACCCTCGAGGGCAAGGTCAGCGACGCGCTCGCCGCGATCGAGGGCACCTACGGCCTCGCCGTCCTGCACGCCGACTTCCCGGACCGGATCGTGGTCGCGCGCAACGGCAGCCCGCTGATCGTCGGGGTCGGCGAGCGCGAGATGTTCGTCGCCTCCGACCTGGCCGCGATCGTCCGGCACACCACGACGGTCGCGCACCTCGACGACGGCGAGATCGCGACCATCACCGCCGGCGGCTTCACGACGTACCGCCTGGACCTGACCCGTACCGCTCGCGACGTGACCACCCTCGACGTCGACCCGGCGGCGTACGACGCCGGCGACCACGACTCGTTCATGCACAAGGAGATGCGCGAGCAGCCCGCGGCGGCGGAGCGGGTGCTGCGCGGCCGGCTCGACGACCGGTTCGGCACCGCGCACCTGGGCGGGCTGAACATGGACGCCCGCGAGACCCGCGCGATCCGGCGGGTGAAGATCCTCGGCTGCGGCTCGGCCTACTACGTCGGGCAGATGGGCGCCGCGCTGGTGGAGGAGCTGGCCCGGATCCCGGCGGACGCCGAGGCGGCCAGCGAGTTCCGGTACCGCAACCCGATCATCGAGCCGGACACGCTCTACGTCGCGGTGTCCCAGTCCGGCGAGACCATCGACACCCTGCTGGCCGTGCAGGAGATCCGGCGCAAGGGCGGCCGGGTGATCGGCCTGGTGAACGTCGTCGGCAGCGCGATCGCCCGGGAGTGCGACGGCGGCATCTACCTGCACGCCGGGCCGGAGGTCGCGGTCGCGTCGACCAAGGCGCTGACCAACATGTTCCTCGGCTTCGCGCTGCTGGCCCTCCAGCTCGGCCGGGTGCGCGACCTGTCCATCGCCGACGGCCGCCGGCTGATCGCGGGGCTCAACCGGCTGCCCGACCAGATCCAGCAGGTCCTCGACCAGGAGGACGCGCTGGCCGAGCTGGCCGGCCGGCTGGCGGATGCGGACAGCCTGTTCTTCATCGGCCGGGTGCGGGGCTTCCCGGTGGCCCGCGAGGGCGCCCAGAAGTTCAAGGAGATCTCGTACCGGCACGCCGAGGCGTACCAGACCTCCGAGCTCAAGCACGGCCCGCTCGCGCTGATCTCCGAGGACGTGCCGACCGTGGCGGTGGTCCCGGCCGACGAGCTCACCGAGCGCAACGTCGGCGGCCCTGCACGAGATCGCCGCGCGCCGCGGCCCGCTGGTCGTGGTCACCCACGAGGACGTCGATCTCGGCGACCTGGTCGTCGAGCGGATCGACGTACCGCGCAACGAGCGTGAGCTCGACCCGATCCTGCTGACCGTCCCGCTGCAGCTGCTGGCGTACCACGCCGCGCTGCGGCTGGGACACGACATCGACAAGCCCCGGAACCTGGCCAAGTCCGTCACCGTGGAGTAGTAGGGCACGAGGTGACCCAGCCCACCGCGACCACGAAGCGGCCTCTAGTGGCGAAAAGCACTACCGTTGACGGGTGAGCAACGACGAGAACGACGACACTTCGACACCTGAGGTGACGTTCGCCGACCTCGGGCTCAGCGACAAGGTGCTGAAGGCGCTGGCCGATGTCGGCTACGAGAAGCCTTCCGCCATCCAGGCCGCGACCATCCCGCCGCTGCTGGCCGGCCGCGACGTGGTCGGCCTCGCGCAGACCGGGACCGGCAAGACCGCGGCGTTCGCGCTGCCGATCCTGTCCCGCCTCGACCTGTCGCAGAAGACGCCGCAGGCGCTGGTGCTCGCGCCGACCCGTGAGCTCGCGCTCCAGGTCTGCGAGGCCTTCGAGAAGTACGCCGCGCACATGAAGGGCGTGCACCTGCTGCCCGTCTACGGCGGTCAGGCGTACGGCGTCCAGCTGAGCGCGCTGCGCCGCGGCGTGCACGTCGTCGTCGGCACCCCGGGCCGGATCATGGACCACCTCGCGAAGGGCACCCTCGACCTCACCGAGCTGCGCTTCCTGGTGCTCGACGAGGCCGACGAGATGCTCAACATGGGCTTCGCCGAGGACGTCGAGACGATCCTCGCGGACACCCCCGACGACAAGAACGTCGCGCTGTTCTCCGCGACCATGCCGGCGCAGATCCGCCGGATCTCCAAGCAGTACCTGAACAACCCCGAAGAGATCACGGTCAAGAACAAGACCGCGACCGCGCCGAACATCACCCAGCGCTACCTGCTGGTGTCGTACCCGCAGAAGATCGACGCGCTGACCCGCATCCTCGAGGTCGAGAACTTCGAGGGGATGATCGTCTTCGTCCGCACCAAGAGCGAGACCGAGATGCTCGCCGAGAAGCTGCGGGCCCGTGGCTTCTCCGCGGCCGCCATCAACGGCGACGTCGCCCAGGCCCAGCGCGAGCGCACGGTCAACCAGCTGAAGTCGGGCAAGCTCGACATCCTGGTCGCCACCGACGTCGCGGCTCGTGGCCTCGACGTCGAGCGGATCAGCCACGTCGTCAACTACGACATCCCGACCGACACCGAGTCCTACGTGCACCGGATCGGCCGCACCGGTCGCGCCGGCCGCAGCGGCGACGCGATCTCGTTCGTGACCCCGCGCGAGCGCTACCTGCTCAAGCACATCGAGAAGGCCACCCGGCAGCCGCTCGCGCAGATGCAGCTGCCGACCGCCGAGGACGTCAACGCGACCCGGCTGTCCCGCTTCGACGACCAGATCACCGAGGCGCTGGGCCAGACGAAGCGGATCGAGCGGTTCCGCGACATCATCGCGCACTACGTCCGCGAACAACGACGTGCCCGAGGTCGACGTCGCGGCCGCGCTCGCCGTGGTCGCCCAGGGCGAGACCCCGCTGCTGATCGACCCGGCCGCCGAGGTCCGGCCCCCGCGCGACGACCGGCCCGCCCGCGGCGACCGCCCCGAGCGCGGTGGCCGTCCCGAGCGCGGCGAGCGCCGACCGCGCGGCCGCACCGACGTGCCGATGGCGACGTACCGGATCGCGGTCGGCAAGCGGCACAAGGTCGAGCCGCGCCAGATCGTCGGCGCGATCGCCAACGAGGGCGGCCTGTCGCGCCAGGACTTCGGGCACATCGACATCAAGGGCGACTTCTCGCTGGTCGAGCTGCCCGCGGACCTGCCGCCCGCCGCCTGGTCGAAGCTCTCCGGCACCCGGATCTCCGGCAAGCTGATCGAGCTGACCCAGGACCAGGGCGACGACGGCGCGGCCCGGAAGAAGCCGCGGTCCAAGCAGCGCTGAGCCGCTGGTTACTCGCCGGTCTACTCGCTGGAAACTTAGGTCTGGCGCGCCCGCGCGCGGACCCCTAATGTGGCGCCCGTCACACCGGCTGGCGGGGTGACATCGACCCCCTTCCGGAGGATCCATGCCACACCGCAAGCGGTACGCGCGCGCCCTCGTCCTGGCGATCGTCGCCCTCGTCGTCACCCTGCTCCCGGCGCCGACCCAAGCCGCCGGCGAGCCGTACGTCGCCCTCGGCGACTCGTACTCGTCGGGCGTCGGCACCCGCACCTACATCGGCGACGGCACCTGCCAGCGCTCGACGTACGCCTTCCCCTACCTGCTCGCGCAGCAGAAGGGCTACACGCTCAACTTCCAGGCCTGCGGCGGCGCCAAGGTGAGCGACGTGACCAGCAAGCAGCTGGCCGCGCTGACCACCAGCACCCGCTTCGTGACGCTGTCGGTCGGCGGCAACGACGCCGGCTTCGGCTCGGTGATCCTCGAGTGCGCCAAGCCGGACCTGTTCGCCAACTGCAATGGCGCGATCACCACCGCGCAGAGCTACATCAACAACACCCTGCCGGGGAGCCTGGCGACGCTGTACGCCTCGATCAAGACCAAGGCGCCCAACGCCAAGGTGGTCGTCGTCGGCTACCCGCGCCTGTTCATGGGTGAGGACTGCAACGCCGGCACCTTCTTCGGTTCCTCCGAGATGACCAAGCTCAACCAGACCGCCGACCTGATGAACGCCAAGATCGCGGCGGCGGCCTCGGCGAAGGGCTTCACGTTCGCGAACCCGACCACGCGTTTCGTCGGCCACGCGGTCTGCGACAGCGTCGAGTGGCTGAACGGGCTCTCGAACCCGACCGGCGAGAGCTACCACCCGAACCGCACCGGTCACTCCTCCGGCTACCTGCCGCTGGTGAGCCCGCTGCTGGTCTGACCGCTGCGGGTTTCACCGGCCAGCAGCCGAATCCCGCACGACACGCCGGTACGCCACGGCGTGTCGTGCGGGTTCTGGCGGTCAGCCGGTGAAACCCGGAGCACCACCGGGCCGACGTGTAGGCACCGGCTGGTAGAACCAACGTCATGCGTCTCGCCCTCGTCGCTGCGTCCGTCCTGCTCGTGGCCGGGGGTGCGACCGCCTGCAGCTCCGACGACGATCCGGACGAGCCGAGCGGCGCGGATCCGTCGGCCGCGGCCGAGGCGCTGGCCGCGGCACTCGCCTCCGGCGACTTCACCGACGTTCCCCTGACCGAGCTGACGCCGCAGGAGGTCGCGGCCGATCACGCGTTGGTCGTCGAGGGGATGGGCGAGTTCACCCCCGTCGTGGTGGCCGGCGAGCCCGAGGAGTCGGGCGAGACCGCGACCGTCGCGCTGCGGTGGACCTGGCCGGTGGCCGGTGACGAGTGGTCGTACTCAACCGGCGCCGTGCTGACCAAGGTCGACGACGCCTGGCAGGCCACCTGGTCGCGCGACCTCGTCGAGCCCAGCCTGAAGAAGGCGACCGTCCTCGACCTCACGCCGATCGGCGGCGCCCGCGGCCCGATCGTCGGCGCCGACGGCTTCGCGCTGGTGACCGACCGGCCGGTGGTCCGGTTCGGGATCGACCGCAGCCAGGTCCCGGCGGCCCGCGCCGGGGAGTCCGCGCGCCGGCTGGCCGCGCTGGTCGACATCGACGCGGCGCCGTACGCCAAGCAGGTCGAGGCCGCCGGCGAGGCGGCGTTCGTGGAGGCGATCGTCTTCCGCCGCGACGAGGTCCCGGCCGCGGTGTCCCGCGGTTACGGCAGCATCGACGGCGCGCTCGCGATCCAGGACGACATCCCGCTCGCGCCGTCGCGCGAGTTCGCGGCGCCGATCCTCGGCACCGTCGGCGAGGTCACCGCGGAAATGATCGAGGAGGACCCGGAGAAGTACCAGATCGGCGACCAGGCAGGGCTGTCCGGACTCCAGGCCCGCTACGACGACCAGCTCCAGGGCATCGACGGGATGGTGGTCGACGCGGTCGGCCCCGACGGCGGCGAGCGCGAGCTGTTCCGGGTCGACGCGCTCCCGGGCGAGGCCCTCGAGCTCACCCTCGACGAGCGGCTCCAGTCCGCGGCCGAGCGCGAGCTCGCCGGCGTCGGCCCGGCCAGCGCGCTGGTCGCGATCCGCCCGTCGACCGGGGCGATCGTCGCCGCCGCGAACGGCCCCGGCACCGACGGCTACAACGTGGCGACGTTCGGCCAGGCCGCGCCCGGCTCGACGTTCAAGACGGTCAGCAGCCTGGCGCTGCTGCGCGCCGGGCTGAGCCCCGACAGCGTCGTGCCCTGCACCACGACGATCGTGGTGGACGGCAAGCCGTTCGAGAACTACGACGACTACCCGAGCAGCGGCATCGGCCAGATCCCGCTGCGCTCGGCGGTGGCCAACTCGTGCAACACCGCCTTCATCTCCCAGGCCGACCGGCTCGGCAAGGGCGACCTCGCGGCGGCGGCCGCCTCGCTCGGCCTCGGGGATCGACCACGACCTCGGCTTCCCGTCGTACTTCGGAAGTGTCGAGCCGGCGGCATCCGAGACCGGGGCGGCCGCAGCCCTGATCGGGCAGGGCACCGTGCTCGCCTCGCCGATGGCGATGGCCACGGTGATGGCGTCGATCCAGGCCGGCCACACCGTGCGTGCCGCGGCTGGTGAAGTCGGTCGAGGTCGAGGTCCCCGCCGACGCGGCCCCGCTCACCCGTGCCGAGGCCGCGGACCTGCGCTCGATGCTGCGTGCGGTCGTGGTCGCCGGCAGCGGCCGCGGGCTGCTGGACGTGCCCGGCGAGCCGATGATCGCCAAGACCGGCACCGCCGAGTTCGCCAAGCGGCCGCACCCTGCCGACCCACGCCTGGATGGTCGCCGCCCGGGGCGACCTGGCCGTCGCGGTCTACGTCGACGAGGGCGTCGTCGGGCTCCGGCACCGCCGGCCCGATCCTGGAGGCGTTCCTCCGCGCGCCAGCTAGCCGCGGGGCACGACGTCCTTCGCGACGTCTTCGGGCATCGCCTCGTAGTGCGCGAAGGACCGGGTGAAGATCCCGGTGCCGTGGCAGGCGAGCGCAGGTCGACGGCGTAGCGGGCCAGCTCGGCCTGCGGCACCTCGGCGAGCACCGAGGTGCGGTCGTCGCCGACCGGGTCGGTGCCGCGCACCCGGCCGCGTCGGGAGGCCAGGTCGCTCAGCACGGCGCCGACGAAGTCGTCGTCGACGGTGATCGTGACCGAGTCGAACGGCTCCAGCATGGTGAACGCCGTGGCGGACGGACGCCTCCCGCAGCGCCAGCGATCCGGCCATCTGGAAGGCCGCGTCGGAGGAGTCGACGCTGTGCGCCTTGCCGCCCGACGAGGGTGACCCGCAGGTCGACCATCGGGTGCCCGTCGACGCCCTTGTCCATCTGCGCGCGCACGCCCTTCTCGACGCTCGGGATGAACTGGCGCGGCACCGCGCCGCCGACCACCCGGTCGACGAACTCGAACCCGCCGCCCTGGGGCAGCGGCTCGACCTCGATCTGCGCGACCGCGTACTGCCCGTGCCCGCCGGACTGCTTGACGTGCCGGCCCTGCGCCGCGGCCGGCTGCGCGACCGTCTCCCGCAGGCCACCCGGACCGGTTCCACGGCCACCTCGATCCCGGCGCGGCCGCGCAGCCGGTCGAGCAGCACGTCCAGCTGCTGCTCGCCCATCACCCACATCACCAGCTGCTCGGTCGCCGGGTTCACCTCGACCCGGACCGTCGGGTCCTCCGCCTGCAGCCGGGCGAGGCCCTGCGACGAGCTTGTCCTCCTCGCTGGACGAGCGCGCCGAGATCGCCACCGGCAGCAGCGGTTCCGGCGTCGATCCACGGCGACAGCACGGCCGGCTCGGCCGGGTCGGACAGCGTGTCGCCGGTCTCGGCGTGGGCGAGCCGGCCGACCGCGACGATGTCGCCGGCCGTCGCCTTCGTCAGCGCCGTCAGCGTCCGCGCCGAGCGGCCGGGAGATCGCGCCGGCGCGCTCGTCGAGATCGTGCTCGGAGTGCCAGGACTCGTCCTCCGGATGACCGGAGAACCGCGCGAAGTGCCCGCTGACGTGCACCGGGACGTCGGGCAGCAGGGTGCCGGAGAACACCCGGACCAGGCGACACCCGACCCACGTACGGGTCGGTCGTGGTCTTGACCACCTCGGCGACCAGCGGTCCGTCGGGGCTCGCCGGACAACGGGTCCGCGGTCGGCCCCGGCCGGGGTGTAGACGGGCGGCAGGACGTGCTCGACCGGCGACGGGAAGCCGCGGCAGATCACCTCGAGCAGCTCCGGTGACACCGAGCCCGGTCGTTCCGAACGACGGGCAGCACGGGATGGAACGCGCCGCGGCGCGACCGCGGTCTCGAGGTCGTCGACGACCGTCTCGAAGCCGACCTCCTCGCCGCCGAGGTAGCGGTCGAGCAGCCCGTCGTCCTCGGACTCGGTGATGACCGCCTCGATCAGGCCGCCGCGCAGGCCGCGATCGCGTCGGCCTCGCGCGCCGGGGCTGCGAGCAGGCCGATCAGCCCGGTGACCGCGCCGCCCTCGCGGATCGGCACGTAGAGCGGGTGCACCCGTCGCCGAACACCGCTGGCGTCTCCGACGAGCGGCGTCGAAGTCGCCGCGGGGCTGGTCGAGGTGGGTGACGACGACCGCCCGCGGCATCCCGACGTCGGCGCACTCCTGCCACAGCGATCCGGGTGGCGCCGTCGATCGCCTCTCGTTCGGCGGCGATCACGAACAGCGCGCGTCCGCGGCCCGCAGCCCCGCGCGCAGCTCGCCGACGAAGTCGGCGTGGCCCGGCGTGTCGACCAGGTTGACCTGGACGCCGTCGTGGACGAGCGGCGCGACCGCGAGCGAGACGGAGCGGCCAGTGCGGCTGCTCGACCTCCTCGAAGTCGCAGACCGTGGTGCCGTCGCGACCGAGCCGGCGCGGCTGATCGCGCCCGAGGCGGCGAGCAGCGTCTCGACCAGCGTGGTCTTGCCGGACCCGACCGGGACCGACCAGCACGACGTTGCGGATCCGGTCCGGGCTGCTCGCCCCCAGATCTTGGCCAGATGCTCTCCGTTGCCGCCCCTGTCAGCCATCGCACTACCTCCTGCTCGAGCCTCGCCGGTTCACCCCGGATCCGAGACAACTCCTCTTCGGGCCGTCGGCACAACCCTCTGTTCGCCAAGACGGGTGAGTCCGAGGGTCTGTGCGAGCGAGCGGCGCTCAGCGCCGCGCCGGTCCTCCGCGCGACCGGCGCCGCTACGCGTACTCGGGCTCCGGCTCGTTCACGCTGAAGTACGACGTGCCCTGACCTCGGTCGGCGTCGGCGCGAGGGCCCCGGCGCAGCCGGGGCCCTCGCCCCGTTCGCGGACGTCTCGATGCCGGGGCGAGGGGGTGCGCCGGCTCAGGTCCTGCCAAGGGGTGAACCCCTCGCTGCATGGGGTCAGCAAGGGGTTCTGCCGACGCAGAGGTGCTCCCTCCGAGTCGACCTCCCAGAGTCCCACGACGATCCGAGGACCTGTCACCGGTTTGCTCGAAGGGGCCGCGGGTGCGAGGCTGGCTCCCATGAACGGACTTGACCTGCTCGGCCCCGACCAGCGGGGTCTCTACATCGGTGGCTCCTGGCGCGACGGCCGGAGGGCGGCGACCGCCTCGACGTGATCGACCCCGCCGACGGCTCGGTGCTCACCGACGTCGCCGACGCCTCGATCGCGGACGCCGTCGACGCCCTGGACGCCGCGGTCGCGGCGCAGCGGCGCTGGGCGGCGCACCGCCGCCGCGCGAGCGCGGCGAGATCCTGCGGACGGCGTTCCGCCTGATCACCGACCGCGCCGACGAGTTCGCCCACCTGATGAGCCTGGAGATGGGCAAGACCGTGGCGGAGGCCCGCGGCGAGGTCGGCTACGGCGCGGAGTTCTTCCGCTGGTACTCCGAGGAGGCGGTGCGCATCCACGGCCGCTGGATGCAGGCGCCCGGCGGGCGGCAGCCGGCTGCTGACGATCAAGAAGCCGGTCGGCCCGTGCCTGTTCATCACGCCGTGGAACTTCCCGCTGCGCGATGGGCACCCGCAAGATCGGGCCGGCGATCGCGGCCGGCTGCACGATGGTCGTCAAGCCCGCCAGCCAGACGCCGCTGACGATGCTCGCGCTGGCCGCGGTGCTCGCCGAGGCGGGCCTGCCCGACGGCGTGCTGAACGTCGTCACGACCAGCCACACCGCCGAGTTCAGCCAGACCCTGCAGGCCGACGACCGGCTGCGGAAGGTGCAGCTTCACCGGCTCGACCGGCGTCGGCAAGGTGCTGGTCCGCCAGTCCGCCGACCAGCTGCAGCGGCTCAGCATGGAGCTCGGCGGCAACGCGCCGTTCCTGGTGTTCGAGGACGCCGACGTGGCCGCCGCGGTCGACGGCGCGATGGTCGCGAAGATGCGCAACATGGGCGAGGCCTGCACCGCCGCCAACCGGTTCCTCGTGCACTCCTCGGTCGCCACCGAGTTCGGCCGAGAAGCTCGGCAAGCGGATGGGCGCCCTCACCGCTCGGCCGCGGCCAGGACGACGGCGTCGACGTCGGCCCGCTGATCGACGAGAACGCGGTCGAGAGCGTCAGCCAGCTGGTCACCGACGCCGTCCACGACGGCGCGACAGGTCGTCACCGGCGGCGACGGCACCCGACGGGCCGGGCTACTTCTACCCGCCGACCGTGCTGCTCGACGTGCCGGCCGACTCCGAGATCAACGTCCAGGAGATCTTCGGCCCGGTCGCGCCGATCACCACGTTCGACACCGAGGACGAGGCGATCCGCAGGGCCAACGACACCGAGTACGGCCTGGCGTCCTACGTCTACACGCGCGACCTGGCTCGCGCACCATCCGGGTCGCGGAGTCGCTGGAGTTCGGGATGGTCGGCATCAACAGCGGCCTGATCTCCAACCCGGCGGCGCCGTTCGGCGGCGTGAAGTCGAGCGGCTTCGGCCGCGAGGGCGGCTTCGAGGGGATCGACGGAGTACCTCGAGACGACGTACGTCGCGCTGCCGGCGGGTTAGGCCGCGTGGCTAGGCCGCGGTTCCGGCGGCCGAGACCAGCCACAGCGTCCCAGCCGCGCATCAGCGGGTCCCGGCCGCGCTCGGGCGGCGCGTCGGAGACCCAGTAGCCGAACACGTCCGGGCCGGCGACGGTCGCGTTGCGCAGCGCCATCCGCACCGGGAGGCTCGCCGAGCCTCGACCGCCGGGACCGCGGCGGCGACCAGCCGCTGGACGTCGGCGCCGTACGTCTCGACGGTGAGCCGGGCCGGCTGGACCGGGCCGGCGGGGAAGCTGACGTCGAGGTCGAGCAGCACGTGCTCGTCGTGCCGCTCGAGCCGCCAGGCCGCCGCCGGGCGTCGGCAGCACGCTGGAGGACACGCTGCGCTGGACGCTCTCGAACATGGTGACGTCGATCGGGGACACCCGGCCGTACGCGACGAACGTGGTCTCGCCGTTGAGGAAGGTCCAGGTGGTGTTCGGGAAGCCGTACGTGGATCCGGCTCGCCTCGCCGACGTCGTGGCCGACCGCCGGGCCCGAGTCGACGGCGATCGACTCGGTGCCCGGCTCGAACGAGTACTGCGACGTGGCCGAGCAGCGCGGCGGTCACCGCGAACCAGTTGTCGAGCACCGTCGGCCTGGTCGGCGCTGTCGACGAACGTGTCGTCGACGGTGAGCCGGTCGCCGGAGGAGCCGGCCGGGGTGAGGTCGAGGCGGTACGACGGGTACTCCTCGGCGTCGGCGACCTTGTCGATCTGGGCGAGCAGGTCGGCCAGCTCACGGGCGGCATCGGCGTCGGCGTACGTGACCGCGATCGCGGCGCCGGTGTCCTCGGACGGGGTGGCGACCGACGCGTCGACGATCTCGTCGATCCGGCCGAGCTTGGTCTGGACGCGTGTGCGCCTGGTCGAGCGCGGCCGAGCAGGAGGTGAGGAGCGCGGCCGGCAGGCACGATCGCGACGAGGGCGCAGACGTGCGTCAACGCCCTTCGCCCCCCGAAGGTCCCCATGTCGAGAATGGTGACCCATCGCCCGGCGTGCGGGGCGGGAACCGGAGAATGACCCGCATGGACGTATACACCGACACCGTTGAGCAGTACCGCCAGTTCGCGCGGCCACGCGGCCGACTACTCGCCGTGCTTCGAGGAGTGGTCGCTCCGGGTCGCCGACGACGCGGAGGTGCTCGGCTGGCTCGAGGCGCTGCCCCGGCCCAAGCGGCAGCCGAACCTGGTCTTCGCCGCCGCGCGCTGGCACGGCGTCGCCGCGCCCGGGCCGTACGACGCGCTGCGCCGGGCGCTGCTCGACGACGACGGGACGATCCGCCGGACCATCCTGGAGCGGGCCACCCAGACCAACGAGGCGGGCCGGCTGGCGACCCTGGTGCCGGCGTTCGCCGCAGGCGGCCGGTCCCGGCCCGCTCGCGCTGCTGGAGGTCGGGGCGTCGCGCCGGGCTCTGCCTCTACCCGGACCGCTACTCGTACGCGTGGTCGACCCGCGGACGCCGTACGTCGGATCGGCGCCGGGCCCGGAGCTCGCCGCTCGCGTCGAGGGACCGGCGCCGCTGCCGGACCGGCCGCCGGTCGTCGCCTGGCGCGGCGGGCATCGACCTCAACCCGCTCGACGTCACCGACGCCGACCAGATGGACTGGCTGACGATGCTGGTCTGGCCCGAGCACGACGACCGCCGGGCCCAGCTGCGTCCAGGCGATCGAGGTGGCCCGCGCGGACCCACCGGCGCTGGTGCGCGGCGACCTGCTCGAGGAGCTGCCGGCGCTGGTCGAGGCCGCGGCCGAGCACGGCCCGGTGGTCGTGTTCCACAGCGCGGTCATCGTCTACCTCACGCCCGCCGACCGGGCCCGCTTCCACGAGCTGATGACCGGCCTGGTCCGCGACGGTCGCTGCCACTGGGTCAGCAACGAGGCCGTGAACGTGCTCCCGGACCTCGTCGGCGCCGCTGCGGCGCCCGACGACCACCCCGGGTTCGTGCTCGGCATCGACGGCCGGGCGGTCGCGCTGACGCACGGGCACGGTCGCTGGATGAGTGGATCTAGCCGCGCGGGGGCGCGGTTCCGGATGCGGCCCTCGCCCGAGTGCGCGCGCCGCCGCTACGTCCCGGACGGCGCCCGGTCGCTACGTCGCCGTGTCGCCTTCGGCGCCACGCCTCGGTTTGACGCTCCCGGCGCCGTCCGGTCTCGGCGTCGGACTGGGTCGGCTCGCGTTCTCGGTTGTCACCTTCATGGTGAGTGGAATTCGGTGGGCGCTGTCGGTCCCAGACCGGGGCGGAGGAGGCGATGACCGACGTCGGACCGCGAGGCACGAGGCCGAGGCGGGTCGGCTGCCGCGCGCGCTGACGCCGTTCCGCCACTCGGCGTACCGGCGGCTGGCGGTCGCGCTGGTGCTGGCGACGTTCGCCGGCGGCGTCTGGGTGGTCGGCCTGGTCTGGGAGGTCATCCGGATGGGCGGCGGTCCCGCCCAGCTGTCCGTCGTCTCGACCGCCGGTGCGGTCGGGGTGCTGCTGCCGGCGCTGCTCGGCGGCGTGGTCGCCGACCGGGTCCCGCAGAAGCTGATCCTGGTCGTCGTCGCCTCCATCGAGCTGACCTGCATGACGCTCGTGGCCGTGCTGTCGCTCACCGACCTGACCCAGCTCTGGCAGCTCGCCGTCGTCGGGTTCGCGATCGGCGCGGCGATGGCGTTCTACTTCCCGGCGTACACCGCCTGGCTGCCGGCGCTGGTGCCCGAGGAGGACCTGCTCGCGGTCAACGGCTTCGAGGGCATGGTCCGACCCACCGATCGGCCAGGCCGTCGGGCCCGCCGTCGCCGGCGTCGCGGTGGGCATCGCCTCCGCGGGTGCGGCCATCGCGGTCGCCGCGGTCGCGTCGCTGGCCGGGCTGGTGGCGCTCTGCACGGTGCCGCGCACCGCCGTCCGCCGCGAGGCCGCCCGCGGCCGACGCCGTTCCCGTCCACCCGATCCGCTCGATGCTGCACGACATGCACGAGGGCTTCCGCTACATGGTGCGGACGCCGTGGCTGCTCGCGACGCTGCTGTTCGCGTCGCTGATGATCTTCGTGATCATGGGCCCGCTCGAGGTGCTGGTCCCGTTCCTCATCAAGGACAAGCTCGGCGGCGGGCCGGGCGACCACGCGTGGGTGCTGGCCGCGTTCGGCATCGGCGGCGCGATCGGGTCGATGGCGGTCGCCTCGATGCGGATGCCGCGGCGCTACCTCACCTGGATGAACCTGATGTGGGGCGTCGGCTGCCTGCCGTTCATCGTGATGGGCGTCGCGACCGAGGTCTGGATGATCGTGGCCGCGGCGTTCGTGCTCGGCGTGATGTTCTCGGCGCCGATGGTGATCTGGGGGACGCTGCTCCAGCGCCGGGTGCCGCCCGCACCTGCTCGGCCGGGTGTCCTCGCTCGACTTCTTCGTCTCGGTCAGCCTGATGCCGGTGTCGATGGCGCTGGCCGGCCCGGTCTCCGAGGCGATCGGGCTGCAGACGACGTTCCTGATCGCGGGCACCGTGCCGGCGATCGCCGCGGTGGTCGCGATCGTCTGGGCGCGGCTGCCGCAGGACGAGATCGCGCACCCGCTGGGCTGACCGGCGACTGAGGCCGAGGCTGCTCGCCAGCCCGGTCCGCGAGCGGATGCCGAGCTTGCGGTAGACGTGCGAGAGGTGCCACTCCACGGCCTTGACCGTGACCACGAGCTGGTCGGCGATCTCGCGGTTGGTCAGGCCGGCGGCCGCGAGCTGGGCGATCCGCCGCTCGGAGACGGTCAGCGTCGCGAGCACCTCGCCGGGAGCCGGCCGGGCCGGCTCGCCGAGCCGGTCGAGCAGCCGGCGGACCCGGCCCTGCAGCGGCCACAGCTCCTCGCGTCCGGCGTACTCCTCGGCGCCGCGCAGCAGCACCAGCGCCTCGTCCTGCTCGGCCGAGCCACCGGAGAGCAGCAGCTGGCCGGCGAGGTCGGTCTCGATCTGGGCGACCAGCCGGGCGGCGGGCACGTCGGCGAGCACGGCGCGGGCCTCGCGCAGCAGCGCGATGCCGTCACCGCGCGGGTCGACGATGGCCAGGGCGCGCAGGCCGAGCGCCGACGGCGTACGGCGCCTCGGCGAGCCGGGAGAGCGCCAGGTGCGCACGGGCCAGCGCGGCGCCCTGGGCGCGGCGGCCGAGGCGCACCTCGGCGAGCGCGGCGGCGGGCCGCCACGGGAGCAGGTCGGGGTCGTCGCGGTCGCTCCGGTCGTCGACGAGCAGCCGCCCGCTGCGGACGAAGTGGCCGGCCGCGCGCTCGTCGTCGCCGGTGGCCGCGGCCAGCTCGCCGCGGCCGTAGTGCGCGATGGCGCCGGTCAGGCCGGGCGCGTCGAGCAGCGGGTCGAGCAGGTCGGCGAGGGCCGATCGCGGTGGCGAGCTCGCCGCGCGCCAGCCGGCAGTCGATGCTCGTCGCCAGCAGCGTCGCGAGCTCCAGCTCGCCGAGCTCCGCGGCCCGCTCACGCGCGCGGTCGAGGTCGTCGAGCGCGTCGGTGACCTGGCCCGCCCGGGCGAGCGCGCGGCCACGGACGAGCAGCGTGTGGGCGGTGTGAAGGTCGTCCCGAGCCGATGCCTCGACGGTGACCGCCTGCGGCGTCAGCATGACCCGCAGCCTAGGAACAGCGGGCGGGTCCGGGTGCCGGAATGGCCGGGATCGGCCCGGTGGACCAGTCAGGTCCGGCCGAGGAACGCCAGCAGCCGTTGGTCGTACGGCGCCTCCGCCGGCGCCGGCCGAGCCGCGGCGAACCGGAGCCCGCGGTCGTCGGGAGGACCAGCCACGACGCGGCCGCGAGCAGCTCCCTGGCCAGCTCCGCCGGGATCGGCTCGTCGCGTCCGGTCGCGCGGCTGACGTCCCATCCGTGCACGGTGACCTCGAGGGCGGCGGTGGTGACGAGCAGCGGGGTCTCCAGGTCGAGCCGCCCGGCCGAGGCCTCGAGGACGACGTCCCCGGGGCCGGCCGGCTCCAGGCGTCGAGCAGGCCGACGGCCTTCGCCTGGATCGCGCACACCGGGCCGGCCTCGCAGTCGGCGCCGCGCACCACGACCGCGCCGCCGGCCGCCTCGGTGAACGCGTCCAGCGCGTCCTCCATGTGCGCCAGCAGGTCGGCGAGCGTCCAGCCGGCGCACGGCGTCGGGCGGTCGAGCAGGTCCTCGCGCACGCTCGCCAGCTGCGCGCAGGTGTAGGCGAGGGCCCGGTCGAGGAGCTCGACGGACCCGCCGAGCGTCGCCGTCACCGACCGCTCGGCGCAGGCTCGTAGTCGGCGGGCAGGCGGGCGGGCAGACCGAAGGTCTCGAACAGGCGCAGGTCGAAGAACGCGGTGACGTGCCGGACCCGGTCGCCGTCGAGCTCGAGCACCTGGAGCTGGAACGGCGCGAAGTCGCCGGCCGGCGTGCGCATGTACAGGCCGTACGCCGGCTGGCCGTTGGCCTGGGTCGCGAGCATCGGCATGTCGAGGGAGCCGCCCGGGCACTCGTGGCCGATCAGCCAGCCGATGTTCTGCGCGCCCTTGAACCAGCTGGTGAACGGCGGCATGTCCCACGTCGCCTCGGCGGTCAGCAGCCCGACGATCGAGTCGATGTCCTTGCGCCAGAACGCGTCGACGTACCGCTCGAGCAGCTGCTGCTGGCCCTGGCTGAGGTTGGCCTCGACGGTGTCCTCGGTGAGCCCGCGGTCGGCCATCTGGGCGTGCGCGCGCTGGAGCGCGGAGTTCACGGCGGCCGTGGACGTGTCGAGCGCGTCGGCGACCTCGGCGGCCGACCAGCGCAGCACGTCGCGCAGGATCAGCACGGCGCGCTGGCGGGCCGGGAGGTGCTGCAGCGCGGCGACGAACGCGAGCCGGATCGAGTCCCGCTCGGCGACCACGACCGCGGCGTCCGGCACCGGCTCCAGCCAGGCGATCTCGTGGTCGGTCTCGAGCGCGTCGCCGGCCATCGCGTCGGGGGTGCCGAGCCCGGCGGGCAGCGGGCGGCGGGGCCGGCCCTCGAGGTTGGTGAGGCAGACGTTGGTCGCGATCCGGTAGAGCCAGGTGCGCACCGACGACCGGCCCTCGAACGCCGCCGCCGAGCGCCAGGCCCGCAGGAACGTCTCCTGGACCAGGTCCTCGGCCTCGTGCACCGAGCCGGACATCCGGTAGCAGTGCGCGAGCAGCTCGCGCTGGTAGCGCTGCGTCAGCGTCGGGAAGTCGTCGAGCTCGCTCGTCGTCGTCATGACCGTTCCAGTCTGCATGCAGGTACCGACCGGCGTCGACGCCTAAACTCATCGCGATCGCCGAGCGCCTTTCGGCAGCGGGTACGGCGAGCTCCCGGTCGGCCGGGACCAGCCCGACCCGGGTGCGCCGGTCGAGCAGGTCGTCGACGTCGGCGGCGCCCTCGTGGGTGACGCCGAACAGCAGCTCGGCGAGGGTGACCGGCACGCCGTCGGCGATCGGCGCGAGCAGCTCCTCGTCCGGGAGCCCGCTGACCTCGCGGGCCGAGGCGAGCACCAGCGCGGCGTCGGTGCCGTAGCGGCGGACCAGCCGGGGCGGGTCCTCGAGCTCGGCGAGCCGGGCGCGGGGTGCGGCGCCGAGCAGCGGCAGGTCGCGGGTGCGGCACGGCCCGGCCTCGAGCCCGGCGTGCGCGACCGCGGCGTCGACGGCGTCCTCGGCCATCCGGCGGTAGGTCGTCAGCTTGCCGCCGACGACGGTGACCACGCCGGTCTCGCTGGTGAGCACCGCGTGCCGGCGCGACAGGTCGGACGTCGCGCTCGTCGTCGCCGTCCGGCGAGGCGAGCAGCGGCCGGAGCCCGGCGTACGCGCCGACCACGTCGCTGCGGTGCAGCTGGTGGCGCGAACGCCGCCGACACGACGTCGAGCAGGAACCCGATCTCGGGCTCGGACGGCTCGGGCACGTCGGGGATGTCGCCGTCGACCGGCTCGTCGGTGAGCCCGACGTACATCGTGCCGTCGGGCTGCGGGAGCACCATCACGAACCGGTTGGTCGCGCCGGGGATCGGGCAGAACACCGAGACCTGGAGACCGGGGAGGCTCGCCGCGCGGAGCACCAGGTGGGTGCCGCGGCTGGGCCGCAGGGTGACCTCGGGGACCAGCGACCCGGCCCAGACGCCGGCGGCGTTGACGACCGCGCGGGCGCGGACGGTGTGCGTCTCGCCGGTCAGCTCGTCGCGCAGCTCGACCTGGGTGCCGGTCGCGGACAGCACCCGGGCGCGGGTGCGGATGTGCGCGCCGAACGCCGCGGCGGTGCGGGCGACGGTGGTGACCAGCCGGGCGTCGTCCTCGAGCTGGCCGTCCCAGATCAGCAGGCCGTCGCGCAGGCCGGCGCGGCGC
The DNA here is from genome assembly GCA_963716655.1 of uncultured Actinomycetota bacterium. GTDB lineage: Bacteria > Actinomycetota > Actinomycetes > Propionibacteriales > Nocardioidaceae > Nocardioides. Next base: position 171,647 of record CAVQTV010000008.1, read on the forward strand.
AGCGCGGGCGCGAGCTGGAGGGTCTCGGTGGCCGAGAGCCGGCGCGGCCGGGGCAGCACGTCGGACGGCGTCCGCGCGCTGCGCCGCAGCAGGTCGCCGGCGGTGATGCCGTAGGACGGTGATCGCGGACTGGAGCCGGCTGGTGGCCGAGCTCCGCGGCAGCACCATCGCCATCGGGTGCGACAGGTGCGGAGCGGTGCGCTGCATGATGATGCCGCGCTCGACGGCGCTCTCGTGGGCGACGCCGAACTGGCCCTTGGCGAGGTAGCGGAGCCCGCCGTGCACCAGCTTCGAGGACCAGCGCGAGGTGCCGAACGCGAGGTCGTGGGCGTCGACCGCGAGCACGCTGAAGCCCGCGGCTGACGGCGTCGAGGGCGACGCCGGTGCCGGTGATGCCGAGGCCGATGACGACCAGGTCGACGTCGGTGGGCGCGTCCGCGAGACCCGCGGTGATCCGGGTGCTCATGGCAGGAGCCCCCGGGTCAGCGCCCGGCGGAGCTCGGCGTCGAGGTCGTCGACGGACACCTCGTCGTCGACCATCGTGTGCGCCGACAGCACGAAGCCGTGGGCGGCGAGCAGCATCGCGCGCGCCATCAGCTCCGGGTTGCCCGCGCGCACCGTCGCCGGCGGCCTGGGCGTCGCGCAGCGCGGCGACGGTGAGCTCGAGGATCGCGTCCTGCGAGCGGCCGCGCCGGGAGAACAGGTAGGGGAGGATCAGCTCGGGGTCGAGGTCGACGATCCGGACGAACAGCTCGTTCTCCCGCAGCCGCTGGACGGTGCCGACGATGTCGCCGACCAGCCGCTCGACGGTCGGGGTGTCCGGGTCCTGCTCGGCCAGCGCGTCGGCGACGACGCCGCCCCACTCGCGGGTCATCAGGTCGGAGAGCAGCTGCGGCATGTCGGCCCAGGTGCGGTAGATGGTCATCCGGGAGACCCCGGCGCGGCGGGCGACCTCGGTGAGCGTCGTACGCCGCCACCCGACGTCGAGGATGCAGTCGCGGGCGGCGTCGAGGTAGGCACTCTCCCGATCGTCGGCGGTCGGTTCGCTGTTGTGACGAAGTGACGTCATGTGTCACAGTGTAACGCATGACCGCGAACCAGACCGAGATGCACCCGTCCCGCTGGGGCGACCCCGCCCGCGCCGCCGCGCTGCCGCCCGAGGCCCGCGGCCTGGTGGAGATGGTCTTCGGCGCCGACGACCGGCCGGCCGTGCCGGACGCGCCGCTCGCGCCGTCCGCGATCGACCCCGCCGTGCTCGACCGGCTCGCCGGCGTCGTCGGCGCCGAGCACGTGCGCACCGACGACGACACCCGCCGGCTCCGCACCCGCGGCAAGTCCACGCCCGACCTGCTCCGCGCCCGGTCCGGCGACCTGAGCGACGCCCCGGACGCCGTCGTCCGCCCGGCCGGGCACGAGGAGATCGCCGCCGTCCTCGACCTCGCGGTCGAGCACCACCTCGCCGTGGTGCCGTTCGGCGGCGGTACGTCGGTGACCGGTGGCCTGGTCGCCCGGCGCGAGGGCTTCGCCGGCGTGCTCAGCCTCGACCTGGTGCGGATGAAGCGGCTGCTCGAGGTCGACCACGTGTCGATGACCGCGACCCTCGAGCCCGGGCTGCGCGGTCCCGAGGCCGAGGCGCTGCTGGCCGCCGAGGGCCTGACGCTGGGCCACTACCCGCAGTCCTTCGAGTACGCGTCCATCGGCGGCTTCGCCGCGACCCGCTCCAGCGGCCAGTCCAGCGCCGGCTTCGGCCGCTTCGACGCGCTCGTGGTCGGGCTCAGCGTCGCGACGCCGCGCGGCCGGGTCGACCTGGGCAGCGCGCCGGCCAACGCCGCCGGACCGGACCTGCGCCAGCTGTTCCTCGGCTCCGAGGGCACCTTCGGCGTGATCACCGCGGTCACCGTGCGGGTGCGGAAGCTGCCCGAGGTCAAGGTCTACGAGGGCTGGCGCTGGCCGTCGTTCGCGGACGGCGCCGCCGCGATGCGCACCCTCGCCCAGTCCGGGCTGCTGCCGACCGTGCTCCGGCTGTCCGACGAGGCGGAGTCCGCGCTGAACCTCGCCGACCCGGGCGCCATCGGCGGCGAGGCCGCGACCGGCTGCCTGATGATCACCGGCTACGAGGGCGAGCCCGACCGCGGTCGTCGCCAAGCGGGCCGCGGTCACCGCGATGCTGACCGGCCTCGGCGGCACCAGCGCCGGCGAGGCGCCGGGCGAGAAGTGGGTGCACGGCCGGTTCGACGCGCCGTACCTGCGCGACTCGATGCTCGACGCCGGCGTCCTCGTCGAGACCCTGGAGACCGCGACGTTCTGGTCGAACGTCGAGCGCCTCTACACCGGCGTGAAGGCGGCGCTCGAGTCCTCGCTCGGCCAGCCGTCGCTGGTGCTCTGCCACATCTCGCACGTCTACGAGACCGGCTGCTCGCTGTACTTCACGGTCGCCGCGAAGGAGTCCGACGACCCGCTCGCGCAGTGGCAGGTCGCGAAGGCCGCCGCCAGCGACGCGATGGTCGCCGCCGGCGCGACGATCACCCACCACCACGCGGTCGGCACCGACCACAAGCCGTGGCTCGCCGCCGAGATCGGCCCGCTCGGCGTCTCGGTGCTGCGCGCCGTCAAGGCCGACCTCGACCCGACCGGCATCCTCAACCCGGGGGTGCTGATCCCGTGAGCCGTTCCTTCACCTTCCTCGTCAACCCGACGTCGGGCGGCGGCGCCGCACCCGGCGCGGTCGTCCCGGTCGCCCGCGCTGCTCCGCGAGGCGGGCGCCACCGTCGACGTGACGTACTCGCCCGGGACCGCAGGCGATGGCGGCCCTGGTCGACGAGGCCGTCGCCCGCGGCGACGTGGTCGTGTCGGTCGGCGGCGACGGGATGCTGTCCTCGCTGGCCGGCCTGGTCTCCGCCGCCGGCGGCACCCTCGGCGTGCGTGCCCGCCGGCCGGGGCAACGACTTCGCCCGGATGCTCGGCCTGCCCGACGACGCCGACGGACCAGGCCCGCGCTGCTGCTCGACGGCGCCGTTCGCCACGTCGACCTGATCGCCGTCGCCGGCATCGGCGACGGGCCGGCGGGTGGTCGCCGGCTCGGTGTACGCCGGTGTCGACGCCCGGGCGGCCGCGATCGTGGACAAGGCGCACTGGCTGCCGCGCAAGCTCCAGTACCCCTACGCCGCGCTCCGCTCGCTCGCCACCTACCAGCCCGGCCGCTACGTCGTCTCGGTCGACGGCATCGAGCACACCTACGAGGCGGCCACGGTCGTGGTCGCGAACTCGGCGTACTACGGCAAGGGCATGCAGATCGCCCCGCCCGCCTCCGTCGAGGACGGGCTGCTGGACGTGGTGGTGATCGAGGCAGCGTCCCGGCTCGCGCTGATGCGCTCGCTGCCCAAGGTGTACGACGGCGCGCACGTCGCGCTGCCCGAGGTGACCATGCTGTCGGGCAAGGTCATCGAGCTCCGCGGCACGTCCCGCGCCGGCATCCCCGTCGGCGGCGACGGCGAGCCGCTCGGCACCCTGCCGATGCTCGACGCCGCTCCCGCGACCATCGAGGTCGTCCCCGGAGCCCTCTCGGTCATCGCCTGAAATGTTGAGTCGGGACTTTTCGGTCAGTTGAATCCGGACGTTTTCTCCGGATTCAACTGACCAGAAGTCCCGACTCAACGTGGGAACGCCCAGACGAGCAGCTCGGTCGGCACCGCCGCGGTGACCTCGAGCCCCGGGTGGTCGGTGATCCGGAACGCGTCGCCGTCGGCGAGCGGCTCGGCGAGCGAGGAGCGTTGCAGCGCCCCGCCGGCGACGAAGACGTGCTGCAGCGGCTCGTCCGGGAGCACGACGGTGTCGCCGGCGCCGAGCCGGGCGACCAGGAAGCGCGCGGTGCCGACGGTCGTCGCCAGGGTGAGCTCGCCGGGCGTCAGGTCGACCGCCGTCACGTCGTACGACGGCGGGCGTGCCGGTCTCCGCCGGGGTCAGCCAGGCCTGGACGAACCGCACCTGTCCCTCGGGTCCGGCGATCTCGGAGTGCGTCACGCCGGAGCCGGCCGACAGCACCTGGACCTCGCCCGGCCGCAGCACGGCGGTCCGGCCCTCGGAGTCGGAGTGGAGCAGCGATCCGGACAGCACCCACGTCACGATCTCGACGTCGCGGTGGGCGTGCTCGTCGAACCCGGCGCCGGCCTTGAGCCGGTGGTCGTCGTGGCACACCAGCGAGCCGAAGCCGACGTTCTCCGGGTCGTAGTGCCCGCCGAACGAGAATGAGTGCCGGGTGAAATAGCCCACTCCGCGGGTGAGGGGCCGTGCATTTCCCCGACGGATCTCGACGCTCACCTGCATCATTGTGCCCGTGCCGCCCCCCCACTCGGACCCCACCCTTCCGCAGCTCCCGCCCGGCTTCCGGTTCGGGACCAGCACCGCGTCGTACCAGATCGAAGGCGCGGCGACCGAGGACGGGAAGGGCCCCAGCATCTGGGACACGTTCACCGCCCAGGACGGGCGGATCCTCGACGCGTCGAGCGGGGCGGTCGCGTGCGACCACTACCACCGCTACCCGGAGGACGTCGCGCTGATGAAGCGCCTCGGCGCCGGCGGCTACCGGTTCTCGCTGTCCTGGCCGCGGATCCAGCCGACCGGCTCCGGTGCGCCGAACCAGCAGGGCCTCGACTTCTACGACCGGCTGATCGACGAGCTGCTCGCGAACGACGTGCAGCCGATGGTCACGCTCTACCACTGGGACCTGCCGCAGGCGCTCGAGGACGACGGCGGCTGGCTGAACCGCTCGACCGTCGACCGGTTCGCCGAGTACGCCGCGATCGTCGGCGAGCGGTTCGTCGACCGGGTCGAGCACTGGATCCCGATCAACGAGCCGAACGTCGCGATGATGATGGGCTACGCGATCGGCATGCACGCGCCCGGCCGGACCCTGATGTTCGACTCGCTGCCGGCCGCGCACCACCTGCTGCTCGGCCACGGCCGCGCCGCCATCGCGCTGCGCGAGGCCGGCGCCAGCAGCATCGGCTGCGCCAACAACCACGCCCCGATGTGGCCGGCCAGCGAGGACGAGGCCGACGTCGGCGCGACCAAGCTGTTCGACGCGCTCTGGAACGGCATGTTCACCGAGCCGATGCTGCTCGGCCGCTACCCGATCGACCTCCAGCCGCTGCTCGAGGAGATCGTCCACGACGGCGACATGGCCGTGATCCGGCAGCCGCTCGACTTCTACGGCGTCAACTACTACAACCCGTTCCGGATCGGCGCCGCTCCCGAGGAAGCGGAGATGCCGTTCGAGTTCCGCGAGCTGGTCGGCTACCCGACCACGGACTTCGGCTGGCCGGTCGTGCCGGACGCGCTGCGCGAGATGCTGATCACGATGCGGGCGCGGTACCGCGCCGCGCTGCCGCCGATCCACATCACCGAGTCCGGGTGCGCCTACAACATGGGCCCGGACGAGAACGGCGTCGTCGACGACCAGGCCCGGATCGACTACCACGACGCGCACCTGCGCGCGGTCGCCACCGCCTGCCAGCGCGGCGTCGACGTCCGCGGCTACTACGCGTGGTCGCTCATGGACAACTTCGAGTGGTCGGAGGGCTACACCCAGCGCTTCGGCCTGGTGCACATCGACTACGAGACCCAGATGCGCACCCCGAAGCGGTCCTTCGAGTGGTTCGCCGACGTGATCGCCGCGCAGATGAACTCCCTCGGCTGACCGTCAGGCAGACGCCAGGGCGGTCGCCAGCCGGTGCACCATCGCCTCGAGCCGCTCGGGGCTGGTGGCGAGGTTGACCCGCACGTGCCCGGTGAGTCCCGGCTGGTAGTGGTCGCCGGGCGCGAACCGCACCCCGTGCGCCAGCGCGGCCGCGGCCGGGTCGGCGACGCCGTACGCCCGGAGGTCGAGCCAGGCCAGGTACGTCGCCTCCAGCGGCCGCATCCGTGCCTCGGGGAGGTGGGTGCCGACCAGCTCCGTGAGCCGCGAGCGCTGGTGGTCGAGGCGCTCGACCAGGGCGCGGATCCAGTCGTCGCAGTCGTTCCATGCGGCGGTGCCCGCGACCACGCCGAGCACCGACCAGGAGTGCTGCGCCGGGATCGGCGCCGCGTTCACCCGGGCCCGGTCAGCGGGGTCGAGCAGGACCAGCTGAGCCGTGTAGACGCCGGGGATGTTGAACGGCTTCGACGCGCTGGTGACGACCACGGCGCGCTCGTCCAGGCGTGAGGTACGGCGTGAACGTCGCGCCGGGCATCGTCAGCGGGGCGTGGATCTCGTCGGCGATCACCCGGACGTCGTACCGCCCGACCAGCTCGGCCAGCGCGGCGAGCTCCTCGCGCGACCAGCACCGGCCGAGCGGGTTGTGCGGGCTGCAGAGCAGGAACGTGCGGGCGCCGGCGGCGAACGCCTGCTCGACCGCGGCCAGGTCGAGGGTCGCGGTCTCGTCGTCCGGGTCGAGGGTGACCGGCACGAGCTCGCGGCCGGTCACGGCGACGACGTCGCGGAACGGCGGGTAGCACGGCATCGGCACCACGACCGGGCCCGGCGGGCAGAGGAGGTCCAGGGCCAGCCGGATGCCGCCCATCACCGTGCCCGTGAGCATCGTGGCCTCGGCCGGGACCTGCCAGCCCCAGTGCCGGTCGGCGAAGCCGGCGAACGCCGCGCCCAGCCCGTCGCTGCCGAACGCGGGGTAGCCGGTGGTGCCCCGCCGGACGGCGGCGACCAGCGACTCCTCGATCGGCTCGGCCGCGTGGAAGTCCATCTCGGCGACCCAGGCGGGGATCACCCCGGCGCCACGTCGCCCCACTTGAGGGGGAGTGCTGCCCGGGCCTGGTCGTCGGTGAGGTCGCGGATCACCCGGCCATCCAACTAGAGAGCGGCCGCGACCCGGGTCCCCTGCTCGATCGCCTGCTTCGCGTCGAGCTCGGCGGCGACGTCGGCGCCGCCGACCAGGTGCACGGACGGGTGGGTGTCGAGCAGCTCGTCGTACAGGCCGCGCACCGACTCCTGCCCGGCGCACAGCACGACGTGGTCGACGTCGAGCACCCGCGGCTCGCCGTCGACGGTGACGTGCAGGCCGGCGTCGTCGACCCGGTCGTACGTGACGCCGCTGACCTGCACGACGCCGGACTGCTTCAGCACGGCGCGGTGCGCCCAGCCCGACGTCTTGCCGAGCCCGATCCCGATCGGGGTGGTCTTGCGCTGCAGCAGGGTCACCTCGCGGATCGGCGTGCGCGGCTTCGGCTCGGTGAGCCCGCCCGGGTGCAGGGTCGGGTCGCCGACGCCCCAGTGCGCGCGCCAGTCGTCGTCGGTGTCCGCGGGGTCGTGGGTCAGGAAGTGGCTGACGTCGACGCCGATGCCGCCCGCGCCGACGACCGCGACCCTCTTGCCGGGCACGACCCGGCCGGCGAGCACGTCGGCGTACGACACGACGCGCGGGTGGTCGGCGCCGTCGAGCTCCGGGATCCGCGGCGTGACACCGGTGGCGACCACGACCTCGTCGTACGACGCCAGGTCGGCCGCCGTGGCCGCGGTGCCGAGCCGGACCTCGATGCCGAGGACCTCCATCCGGCGCGTGTAGTAGCGCAGCGTCTCGGCGAACTCCTCCTTGCCGGGCACCCGCATCGCCAGCCGGAACTGGCCGCCGACCTCGGTGTCGCGCTCGAACACCGTGACCGCGAACCCGCGCTCCGCGGCGGACACCGCGGTCGCCAGCCCGGCCGGGCCGGCGCCGACCACGGCGACCGTGCGTCGGGTGCGGGTGGGCGAGAGGACCAGGGTGGTCTCGCGGCAGGCGCGCGGGTTGACCAGGCAGGACGCCTTCTGGTTCTTGAACACGTGGTCGAGGCAGGCCTGGTTGCAGGCGATGCAGGTGTTGATCTCGTCGGCCCGGCCGGCGGCGGCCTTGGCGACGAAGTCGGCGTCGGCGAGCAGCGGCCGCGCCATCGACACCAGGTCGGCCTCGCCGGCGGCGAGGATGTCCTCGGCCAGCTCGGGGGTGTTGATCCGGTTGGACGCGCAGACCGGCACCGACACCTCGGCCTTGAGCCGCGCGGTCGCCGACCGCCAGGCGCCGCGGGGGACCTGGGTGATGATCGTCGGCACCCGCGCCTCGTGCCAGCCGATGCCGGTGTTGAGCACGGTGACCCCGGCGTCCTCGAGCCCGTGCGCGAGGTCGACCACCTCGTCCCAGGTCTGGCCGCCCTCGACCAGGTCGAGCAGCGAGATCCGGTACATGATCGGGAAGTCGTCGCCGACCAGCTCCCGCGAGCGTCGTACGACCTCGAGCGGGAACCGCATCCGCTTCTCCGCGGTGCCGCCCCACGCGTCGGTGCGGTCGTTGGTGCGGGCGGCCAGGAACTGGTTGATCAGGTAGCCCTCGGAGCCCATGATCTCGACCGCGTCGTAGCCCGCCTTGCGGGCCAGGGCGACCGACTCGGCGAAGTCCGTGGCGGTGCGGTCGACGGCCTTCGTCGAGAGCGCGCGCGGTCGGAACGGCGTGATCGGCGACTTGCGGCTCGACGCCGAGGCACTGAACGGGTGGTAGCCGTAGCGGCCGGCGTGCAGCACCTGCAGCGCGATCGCGCCGCCCTCGTCGTGGACGGCATCCGTGATCTGGCGGTGCCGCATCGCCTGCAGCCGCGTGGACATCTCGGCCGCGAACGGCTTGAGCCAGCCGCGCCGGTTGGGGGAGTAGCCGCCGGTGACGATCAGGCCGACCTGGCCGCGGGCGCGCTCGGCGAAGTACGCCGTCAGCGCGTCCAGGTCGCGGGGGCTGTCCTCGAGCCCGGTGTGCATCGAGCCCATCACCACGCGGTTGCGCAGGGTGAGCGGGCCGAGCGTGATCGGGGAGAGCAGGTGGGGGTAGGTCATCGGTGCGCCTGTTCGTATTCGGTCAGCCACGCGATCCACGACTCCTCCATGAGGATGCCGCCGCGCAGCACGAGGTACTGGTCGAGGTCGAGCCCGGAGAGCTCAGTCGGTCGGGGGTAGTCGCGCTGCATGAGCCGCTGGTAGTGCTCCAGCCGCAGCCGGTGGTCGGCGAGGGTGGCGCGGACGACGTCGAGCACGGCCGCGCGGTCGCCGAACGACGCGCCGCGCAGCTTCACCGCGAGCTCGCTGCGCAGCGGCTCGACGCCGGTGGGCGCGGCCAGCCAGTCGCGGAGCACCGCGGCCCCGGCGGGCGTCACGTCGTACACCTTCTTGTCGGGGCGGCCGGTCTGGCCCACGGTCGTGACGTCCACCCAGCCGTCGGCGTCCATCCGGGCGAGCACCCGGTAGATCTGCTGGTGGGTCGCGGTCCAGAAGAAGCCGATCGAGCGCTCGAACCGCTTCGCCAGCTCCAACCCGGAGGCGGGCTGCTCGCGGAGCGCGACGAGGAGGGCGTGCTCGAGGGCCATGGGCCGATCCTGACCGCCCTATGCAACGAGTTGCAAGAGGACGTGCATCACACGGCTACCGTGGGCCGCATGCGGGGTGCGGTCGGGCTGGTGGTGGCGGCGCTGCTGCTGAGCGCCTGCACCTCGGACGGGGACCCGGACGACGACACCGCGACCGCGCCGTCGCCGTCGGAGTCGTCCTCGCCACCACCGTGGGTGACCGAGGAGCGGCCGAAGGCGATCACCACCCGCCCGCTGGTGCTGGTGACGAACCCCCGGCGGCCGCCGATCGACGTGCCCGAGGTGATCGCCCGCTGGGTGCTGGACGGCACCATCACGAACTGGTCGGAGCTCGGCCAGCCGGCCGCGCCGCTGCGGGTCGTCGAGCGCGGCCCGGCGCGGAACCTGCCGATGAACACCATCGGCGTCGAGGTCGGGCACGCGGTCGGTCCCGGTGTCCGGGCGATCGAGGTCGAGGGCGTCGACCCGATCCGCAACCCGGCCCGCTACCCGATCCAGGTGCAGGGCCCGCCGCCCGGCCCGGTCACGACGGTCACGGTGGTCGGCGACATCATGCTCGGCCGCGGCGTCCCCGGCGGACAGGCGCTGCACCCGATGGCAGGCGCGGCTCGCGGCCGCCGACATCACCGTCGGCAACCTGGAGAGCACGCTCTCCGACGCCGGCCCGCCGATGCAGCCGGGCAGGACGACTCCTTCCACGCCGACCCGGCGGTGCGCGCCGACCTGCTCGAGGCCGGGTTCGACGCGCTGAGCCTGGCCAACAACCACACCGGCGACTACGGCGACACCGCGCTGGTGCAGACGGTGCAGCGGCTGCGCGCTGCGGGCATCGGGACGTTCGGTGCCGGCCGCGACCTGGCCGAGGCCCGGATGCCGGTGGTGCTCGAGCGGCACGGCATCAGCTTCGGGTTCCTCGGCTTCAACGCGATCGGGGAGACCGCGGAGGCGGCGCCGGGTCAGCCCGGCGCGGTGTCGATCAGCATGCCGCCGCGCACCGGCCCGCTGGACGAGGCGGAGCTGGAGCGGTTCCTCGGCGACGTACGCCGGCTCGCCCGTCGGGTGGATGTCGTGACGGTGCTCCCGCACTGGGGCGACCAGTACACCTACCGACCCTGGCCGGTCCAGGGACCGGTCGCTCGGCGGCTGGTGCGCGCCGGGGCCGACCTGGTCGTCGGCGGGCACCCGCACTGGGTGCAGGGCGCGTCCCTGGTCGGCGATGCGCTGGTCGTGAACTCGCTCGGCAACTTCGTCTTCGACATGGACTTCATGGCGGAGACCATGGAGGGGCTGGTGCTGGAGGCGACGTTCTGGGGCGACCAGCTGATGGCGGCGGACTTCGTGCCGTACCGGATCGGCGACGCCGACTTCGCGCCCCGGGTGATCGCGCGCGAGGACGCGACCCGGATGTACGACGGGTTCTGGGAGTTCAGCGGTCTCGGAGCCACGCGCTGAGCAGCCGGCCGACCCGCTCCAGCTGGGCGGGCCGGACGACCGACGGCAGGTCGTCGGCGGAGTGGTACTCCGCGTAGTCGGTGCTGCCGACCCGCGCCGCGGGCAGGCCGGCCACGACGAACGACTCGTGGTCGCTGGTCGTGTTCAGGCCCACCACGGTGGGGATCCCCTGTCGCCGGGCGACCCGGGCCAGCTCGTCGCGGATCCCGGTCGCCGTCGCGGAGAACGCGGACAGCGGCACTGCGCCGCCCACGCCGACCCGGTCCAGCGACACCATCGCCCGCAGGTTGCGGCGCTCCTCATCGGTCATCTCGGCGACGTAGTGCTTCGAGCCGAAGTGGTGCAGGTCGCCGGGACCCACCGGCTCCTCGCCGCCGAACGCGACCAGCACGACCTGCTCTGCGCCCCCGAGCACGCGAGCGAGCTCCAGGACCACGGCGACGCCGGACGCGTTGTCCTCGGCGCCGGGTGCGACCGCGACCGTGTCGAGGTGCGCGCCGACGATCCGGTACGGCCGGCCCGGGTCGAAGCCCGCGGGAGTGGCGACCACGTTGAGGGACCGGCCGGCGTCGACCGGCACGCCCCAGGACTCGCCGGCCGGCACCGGGAACGTCCTGCCGGGCCACGTCGTATCCCTGCGCCGCGAGCTCGGTCGCGACGTACGACGCCGCCTCACGGAACGCCGGCGCCGGTCGCCAGCCGCGGGCCGATCCGCCCGGCCAGGTGCTGCACGTGCGCGACCGCGCGCGCCGTCTCGAACTCGACGGGCTCCGGGGTCGGCGTGGGCGTCGGGCTGGTGGTCGGTGGGGTGGTGGTCGGTGGGGTGGTGGTCGCCGGCGGCGTGGTCACGGACGGTGGTCGCGTGTCGACGAGCGGCTCGTCGGAGCAGCGCGGACGCCAGCAGGCCCACGACCGCCAGCGACGCCAGTGCTCCACGCATCCCTCGACCGTACTTGGCAGATACCCCAGGGGGTATATGGTCGACGTCATGAACGACGCATGGCGAACAGCGATCACCGCGACCCGGCACTGCCTCACCGGGTGCGCGATCGGCGAGGTGCTGGGCATGGTGCTGGCGACCTGGTGGGGCTGGGGCGACGCGGCGAGCATCGCGCTGGCCGTCGCACTGGCGTTCTTCTTCGGGTACCTGCTCACCTTCACAGGGATGAAACGCGCTGGGCTCGACTTCCGTTCGGCCGTCCGGGTCGCCCTCGCCGCGGACACCGTCTCCATCCTGGTGATGGAGATCGTGGACAACGCGATCATCCTGGCGGTGCCCGGCGCGATGGCGTCGGGCCTCACGGACTGGCTGTTCTGGGGTGCGCTCGCCGCCGGTCTCGCGGTCGCGTTCGTGGTCACGGTGCCGGTCAACCACTGGATGATCCAGCGTGGCCGTGGTCACGCCGTCGTCCACCAAATGCACGAAGGTCAGCACCACCACTGAGCCTGGTCCTACGCTGGGCCCATGCGTCTGCGTGGATCCCTGGCCGTTGCTGCCCTGCCGCTCCTGATCGCCGTCTCGGCGTGCGCCCCCGAGGACGACTCCGACACCACCGCGTCGGAGCCGACCGAGTCGACGAGTGCCTCGGCCAGCGAGGACGCAGATGCGTGTGCGACCGAGTCGCTGCCGGTGCGGACGTCGGGCCAGCTCACCATCGGCACCGACTCCCCGGCGTACGAGCCGTGGTTCGTCGACAACGACCCGACGAACGGCGAGGGCTTCGAGTCGGCGGTGGCGTACGCCGTCGCCGAGCAGCTCGGCTTCACCGCGGACCAGGTCGAGTGGGTCACGGTGCCGTTCAACAAGTCCTACGCCCCCGGCCCCAAGGACTTCGACTTCGACATCAACCAGATCTCGATCAACCCGAAGCGCGCCGAGGTCGTCGACTTCTCCGACGGCTACTACCAGGCCGCCCAGGCCGTCATCGCCCTGAAGGGCACGGCCGGCGCCGAGGCGACCAGCCTCGACGACCTGCACGAGTCTGCGAGCTCGGCGCCCAGACCGGCACCACCTCGCTGACCGCGATCCGCGACGTGATCGAGCCCGACACGAGGACCCGCTGGTCTTCGAGGACACCAACGCGGCGAAGCAGGCGCTGCAGAACGACCAGGTCGACGCGATCCTGGCCGACCTGCCGACCGCGTTCTACATCTCCGCGGTGGAGATCCCCGACAGCGTCCTCGTCGGGCAGTTCCAGCCGGAGACCGGCGAGCAGGAGGAGTTCGGGCATGCTGTTCGAGAAGGGCAGCGAGCTGGTGCCCTGCGTGAACACGGCGCTGGCCGCGCTGCGTGACGACGGCACGCTCGACCAGATCGAGCAGCAGTGGCTCTCCGACGTCGTGGACGTGCCCGAGCTCCAGTGAGCGCCTGGTCACCGAGCCCGCACGAGCTCGAGCGCCAGCGAGTACGTCGCCGGCTGCGCACGCGGTCGGCGCTGATCGCGACGGCGATGACCGTCGTCGTCGTTCGTCGCCGTCGGCGTCTTCGTCACCGGTTCGCCCGGCTGGCCCAGCGTGAAGGCGCTGTTCTTCAGCTGGCCGGACGCCAAGGAGGCGCTCCCGGACATCTGGGACGCCCTCTGGCTGAACGTCAAGATGTTCCTGATCGCCGAGGTCTTCATCCTGATCTTCGCGATGCTGATCGCGCTGGCGCGGGTGAGCCGGTCGCCGTGGCTGATGCCGCTGCGGGTGTCGGCGATCGTCTACACCGACGTGGTCCGCGGCATCCCGACGATCCTGCTGGTGCTACCTGCTCGCGTTCGGCATGCCGGCGCTGCGGCTCCAGGGGCTGCCGACCAGCGTCTTCTTCTGGGCGACCGTGGCGCTGATCATCTCCTACAGCGCCTACGTCGCCGAGGTGTTCCGCTCCGGCATCGAGTCGGTGCACCCGTCGCAGTGGTCGAGCGCGCAGGCCCTCGGCCTGTCCCGCGGCCAGACGCTGCGGCACGTGATCGTCCCGCAGGCGCTGCGCCGCGTCGTACCCCCGCTGCTGAACGACTTCGTCTCGCTCCAGAAGGACACCGCGCTCGCGTCGTCGGCAGCCGTCTTCGAGGCGGTGTTCGTGGCCCGCGACTACGGCAACTACAACTTCAACTACACGCCGCTGGTCGTGGTCGCGTGCTTCTTCATCCTGATGACGGTGCCGCTCGCCCGCCTGTGTGACTGGCTGACCGCGCGGATGCGGCGCCGCGAGCTGGCGGGTGCCCGATGACCGCGCTGCTCGAGGTCTCGAACCTCCGCAAGTCGTACGGCGACAAGGTCGTCCTCGACGACGTCTCGCTGACCGTGCAGCCGCACGACGTGATCTGCCTGATCGGCTCGTCCGGGTCCGGGAAGTCGACGCTGCTGCGCTGCCTGAACCTGCTCGAGGACATCGACGACGGGGTCATCACGTTCGACGGGCCGCGAGATCTCCGACCCTCGGGTCGACGCCCGCGCCGTACGGTCCCGGATCGGGATGGTCTTCCAGGCCTACAACCTGTTCCCGCACCTGACCGTCCTCGAGAACTGCACGCTCGCCCCGCGCCGGGTCCACGGAATGGGCCGGGCCGCGGCGGAGTCGAAGGCGCGCGAGCTGCTCGAGCGCTTCGGGCTCGCCGACCAGGCCGCCAAGCACCCCGACCGGCTGTCCGGCGGCCAGCAGCAGCGGGCCGCCCTGGTCCGCGCGCTGTGCACGAACCCCACGCTGCTGCTGCTCGACGAGATCACCGCCGCCCTCGACCCGGAGCTGGTCGGCGAGGTGCTCGAGATCGTCCGCGCCGAGGCGGAGGCCGGCATGACCATGGTGCTCGCCACCCACGAGATGGCCTTCGCCCGCGACATCGCCACCTCGGTCTGCTTCCTGCACGAGGGCCGGATCCTCGAGCAGGGCCCGCCCGACCAGATCTTCAGCGAGCCCCGCGAGGAGCGCACCCGCCAGTTCCTGCGCCGCGTCCTGTAGGCCGCTGCGCCGACGCAGGCCAGCGGTGACCTATCCACCTTCTGGCCCCACCAAAAGGTGGATAACTCACCGCCAGCCTGTGCCGCCCCGGGTCAGCGGTGATCTAGTCCACCTTTTCGGCCGCGCAAAAGGTGGCTAGCTCACCGCTCGCCCCGCGATCCGGTCGCGCCGCGGACCGACCGCAATGGAGACCGGGAGGAACAGCTGTCGCCAGTGCTCGCCGAAGGTCGGCGGCGGACCGGTGTAGCCACGGGCCAGCAGCGCTCGGTACACCTCGCCAACCAGCGTCTTCGGACGCTCGAGCTTCTCCTTCGTGACCTGCACGTACGGGACCCCAGCGCCGCGCATCAAGGCGTACCGGTCCAGATCGCTGGTGTACTGCACTCGGTCCTGCTGGTGCTGCATCCCCTCGTACTCGACGACCAAGCCTTGCTCGCGGTAGACGAGGTCACCGATGACCTCGATGTCCTCACGCACGTCGACCGCGACGTTGACCTCGGGGCGAGGGAGCCCGGCGAAGGCGAACACACTTCGGACCTCGCTCTCCTTGAGCGACCGGGACCGTGCATCGAGGTGCTCGAGCACCCAGGTCGCTTCGTGAGCACCATCGCGCCACAGTGCAGCGAGACACAGGTCCCGCAGGCTGTCGGCCGTCAGGTGACCGCCGCGCAACAGCCAGTCGCCGACCTTGATCGCATCGATGGCGCGGGCTCGAGCGCAGTAGGCGATGAATGCGGCCGGTACGACGACGCCGACGTCGTCCACCGGCGGAAGTCGAACGGTGCGATGGAGGAAGATTCCGGGCAGCGCGAGGTGCAGGTCGGAACCGACGACGAACCGGATCGGCCACCGCTGCCCGAAGTCCAGCCCAAGCTGCTGAAGCCGTGAGATCCCCGTGAGATGCGCATGCTCCGGAAGGGCGAGCCGAGCCGCCACGACCCAGTCGTCGTAAGTCATCGCATGGTCGGCAAGCCGGTAGACCCTGGGGAACAGGCGGACGAAACGGGCGCCCTCGAGCTGGCGATCCGTCACGCCCAGCGACTTGGCCTGCGCTCGGGTGAACGGACCGCCGAGCAGCTCGACGGGGACGGGGCGCACGCCCACGAGTCCACGCGAGACAGGCGCGGACCGCCATCGGCAGCCGCGAACCTGTGGATGACGCTGACAGCGGCTCTGTCATCATCGGGGCCATGACGATCGAGCTGGGTCAGGGCACCGGGCCACTCAAGGGCGTGAAGGTCGTGGAGATCGCCGGTATCGGGCCGGGTCCGCACGCGTGCATGATCCTGGCCGACCTCGGCGCGGACGTGATCCGGGTGGAGCGGCCGGGCGGGCAGGCACTGGCCGGCGGTGGCGCGCACATGCTGCTCAACCGCGGCCGGCCGAGCGTGGCGCTCGACCTCAAGAAGCCCGAGGCGGTGGCGACGGTGCTCGAGCTGGTCGCGGACGCCGACGTGCTGGTCGAGGGGATGCGACCCGGTGTCGCCGAGCGGCTCGGCTTCGGCCCGGACGAGTGCCTGGCGGCCAACCCGAAGCTGGTCTACGGCCGGATGACCGGGTGGGGCCAGGACGGCCCGTTCGCCCAGGCCGCCGGCCACGACATGAACTACATCGCGATCACCGGGGCGCTGCACGGCCTCGGCCAGGACCCGAGCCGCCCGCACTTCCCGACCAACCTGGTCGGCGACTTCGGCGGCGGCTCGACGTACCTCGTGATCGGCATCCTCGCCGCGCTGCTCGAGGCGAAGCTCAGCGGCCAGGGCCAGGTCGTGGACGCCGCGATCGTCGACGGCACCGCGCACCTCAACGCGATGACCGCGGCGTTCCTCGCGTCCGGCGGCTTCAAGGAGCAGCGCGCGGTCAACCTGCTCGACGGCGGCGTGCCGTACTACGACATCTACGAGACCTCCGACGGCAAGCACATGAGCGTCGGCGCGCTCGAGCCGCAGTTCTACGACGCCTTCGTGCAGCTGCTCGGGATCGCGGACACCGCCCCGGACCGGTACGACGCCGAGCAGGCCGACGCGCTGCGCGCGCTGATCACCGAGACGTTCAAGCAGCGCACCCAGGCCGAGTGGGTGCGAGGTCTTCGAGGGCACCGACGCCTGCGTCGCCGGGATCATCCCGCTGACCGAGGCCGCCGAGCACCCGCACATCAAGGCGCGCGGCACCCTGGTCCAGCACGACGGGATCATCCAGCCCGCGCCCGCGCCCCGGTTCTCCCGCACCGAGCGCGACCATCGGCCGCACGGCCGAGAGCGCCGGCGACAGCACCCGCGACGCGCTCGCCGCGTGGGGCATCGAGCAACGTCGACGCGCTGATCGAGTCGGGAGCTGCAGTCCAGGCATGAGGCCGTTCCTGTTCCTGGGGACCCGCGCCGAGGACGACGCGGCGGACAACGAGTACGCCGCAGTGCTCCGCTGCGCCGGGCTCGACGAGCGCGACGTACGACGGGTCCGCCTCGAGCGCGACCCGCTCGGTCGAGGTCGACCTCGACGACTGGTCCGGGATCGTGCTCGGCGGCGGCCCGTTCAACGCCAGCGATCCGGACGAGCTGAAGTCAGCGGCCCAGCTCCGTGCCGAGGCCGAGCTCCGCGAGCTCGCGGATCGGGTCGTCGACGCCGACTTCCCGTTCCTCGGCGCCTGCTACGGCATCGGCGTGCTCGGCGGGCTGCGCGGCGGCGTGGTCGACCGGACGTACGGCGAGCCCATCTCGGCCGTGACGATCACGCTCACCGAGGACGGCGTCGCCGACCCGCTGCTGGGCGGGCTGCCGCCGACGTTCGACGCGTTCCTCGGGCACAAGGAGGCGGTGACCCGGCTGCCGGAGGGCGCCGTCCTGCTGGCCTCGTCGGCGACCTGCCCGGTGCAGGCGTTCCGCCTCGGCGCCAACGTCTACGCGACCCAGTTCCACCCCGAGCTCGACATCGACGGGCTGTGCCTGCGCATCGACATCTACCGCCACCACGGCTACTTCGACCCGCCGGAGATGGCCGAGCAGGTGCAGGAGATGGCGCGCGCCAGCCACGTCGAGCACCCGCAGCGGATCATCGAGCGGTTCGTCGGCCGCTACTCCCGTTGACAGATATTCAGTAAGGTGCCGCACATGGCCGAGCGCCCCGAACACCTAGACGTCCTGATCGTCGGTGCCGGCCTGTCCGGGATCGGCGCCGCCTGCCGGCTGCGCACCGAGCATCCCGGCCGCAGCGTCGCGATCCTCGAGGCGCGCGAGTCGAGCGGCGGCACGTGGGACCTGTTCCGCTACCCCGGCATCCGCTCGGACTCCGACATGTTCACGTTCGGCTTCAAGTGGCGACACTGGGAGGGCGACGTCGCGCTCGCCGACGGACCGTCGATCCTGGAGTACCTCCGCAGCGTCGCCCGGGAGTACGGCGTCGACCGGCTGATCCGCTACCGGCACCGGGTGGTCAGCGCGAGCTGGGACTCCGAGACCGACCTGTGGACCGTCGAGGTCGACCGCGACGGCACCCCGGTCACCCTGACGACCAGCTTCCTGTGGGGCTGCGGCGGCTACTACGACTACGACGCCGGCTACACCCCGGAGTTCCCCGGCCAGGAGAGCTTCGGCGGCACCGTCGTGCACCCCCAGCACTGGCCCGAGGACCTCGACTACGCCGGCAAGAAGGTCGTCGTGATCGGCTCCGGAGCGACCGCGGTGACGCTGGTGCCGGCCATGGCCCGGGCCGGCGCCGAGCACGTCACGATGCTGCAGCGCTCGCCGACGTACATCCTGTCGCTGCCCGGCCGCGACCCGATCGCCAAGCGGCTGCACTGGCTGCCGCCGAAGCTCCGCTACTCGATCGTCCGGTGGAAGGCGATCCTGCTCGCGGTCGCGACGTACCAGCTCGCCCAGCGTCGCCCGGCGTTCGTGAAGAAGCTGATCCGGTCGATGGTCGAGAAGCAGCTGCCGCCGGGCGTCGACGTCGACACCCACTTCAAGCCGGCCTACAACCCGTGGGACCAGCGGCTCTGCTTCGTGCCGGACGGCGACCTGTTCAAGGCGTTCCGCGCCGGCACCGCCTCGGTCGTCACCGACCACATCGACACGTTCACCGAGACCGGCATCCGGCTGCGCTCCGGCGAGGAGCTCGAGGCCGACATGGTCGTCACGCGCGACCGGGCTGACCCTCAAGGCAATGGGCGGGATCGAGCTCACCGTCGACGGCGCGCCGGTCAAGATGCCCGAAACCCTGACCTACAAGGCGTTGATGCTCAGCGACGTGCCGAACTTCGTGTTCACGATCGGCTACACCAACGCCTCCTGGACGCTGAAGGCCGACCTGGTCGCCGACTACGTGTGCCGGCTGCTCACCTACATGGACACGAACGGCGTACGACGGGCGGTCGCGCCGCGCGACCCGTCGGTCGGCGAGGAGCGGCTGATCACGTTCAGCTCCGGCTACATCCTGCGGGCCCTCGACGAGCTGCCGAGGCAGGGCGACCGCGAGCCCTGGAAGCTGCGGCAGAACTACCTCAAGGACCTGCGCTCCATCAACCGCGACCGGATCGACGACGGCGTCCTGACGTTTCGCTGAGCCCCCGACTGGTAACCGCCCCGGTACCAACCAGGGAGGCAGTCATGGGACTCAAGGACAAGGCCGAGAACAAGGCCGAGGAGCTCAAGGGCAAGGGCAAGGAGTCGACCGGCAAGGCGACCGGCGACCGGGATCTCGAGGCCGAGGGCAAGGCCGACCAGGCCTCCGGCAAGGTCAAGCAGGCCGGCGAGCACGTCAAGGACGCGGCCAAGGACGTCAAGGACGGCCTGACCCGCTGACCGACAAGGGGTAGTCGCCGATTCGGACGCTGAGCGACCGTTGCCCTAGACTGTTCACGTAGCCCGTTCCGTCTTGCCTCGGGCTCTGCGCGGCTCAGTCTCTTAGGCCCGCGCCAATCCTCTTAGGGATTCCCTCTGGCGAGACACGCCAACAGTGAGTGACTACTCCTTGTCTTCTGCAGTTTCCGCTGCGGGCTTCGCCGATCTCGGCGTCCCCGCAAGCCTCGTTTCCATCCTCTCGGACCTCGGCATCACCGACCCGACCCCCATCCAGCGCGCCACGCTCCCCGACTCGCTCGCGGGCCGCGACGTGCTCGGCCGTGGCCGCACCGGCTCCGGCAAGACCTTCGCGTTCCTGCTGCCGCTGGTCGCCCGGCTCTCCGAGTCGAACCGCACCGCGCGCCCCAAGGCGCCGCGTGCCCTGATCCTCGCGCCGACGCGTGAGCTCGTGAACCAGATCGAGGAGGCCCTGCGGCCGCTCGCGAAGTCCGCGGGCCTGACCACGATGACCGTCTTCGGCGGCGTCGGCCAGAACCCGCAGGTCCAGAACCTGCGCCGCGGCACCGACATCGTGCTCGCCTGCCCGGGCCGGCTCGAGGACCTGATCGGCCAGGGTCACTGCGACCTCGGCCAGGTCGAGATCACCGTCCTCGACGAGGCCGACCACATGGCCGACCTCGGCTTCCTGCCGGGCGTGCGCCGGATCCTCAGCCGCACCCCCGCCAACGGGCAGCGGCTGCTGTTCTCGGCCACGCTGGACAAGGCGATCGACACGATCGTCAAGCAGTTCCTGCGCAACCCGGTCACCCACCAGGCCGACTCGGCGCAGTCGCCGGTCGCCAGCATGGACCACCACGTCCTGCACGTCGCTCGCGAGCACCGCGTCAACGTCCTCGTCGACCTGACCAGCGCCCCGGGCCGCACCGTGGTCTTCACCCGCACCAAGTACGGCGCCAAGGCGCTCGCCCGCCAGCTCAACAAGAGCGGCGTGCCCGCGGTCGAGCTGCACGGCAACCTGAGCCAGAACGCCCGCACCCGCAACATGGACGCGTTCCACTCCGGCAAGGCCACCACCCTGGTCGCGACCGACATCGCCGCCCGCGGCATCCACGTCGACGACGTGGCGCTGGTCGTGCACGCCGACCCGCCGGTCGAGCACAAGGCGTACCTGCACCGCTCGGGCCGTACGGCGCGCGCCGGCAACAAGGGCACCGTCGTCACGCTGATGACCGACGACCAGGTCCGCGACGTCCGCGACCTCACCCGGGCGGCCGGCATCAAGCCGACCCTCACCAAGCTCAGCGGCTCCAGCCACGCGATCCTCGCCGAGCTCGCCCCCGGCACGCGGGTCCTGGTGCCCGGCGGCCTGGTCGTCGAGGTGCCGGAGGGCACCCAGCGGGCCCCGCGTTCGCAGGGCCCCGGCGGTGGCGGTGGCGGACGCAACCGCTCTCGCGGTCGGCGCAGCGGCTCGGGCGCCAAGCCCACCGGCTCGAGCTCCAGCAACTCCGGGAAGTCCGGCGGAAACGGCTCGCGCCGCTCCTCCGGCAAGTCTGGGGCTGCCTACTCGACGTCCACCTCGTCGGGGCAGTCCCGGCACAGCGCGGCGTCGTTCAGCTCCGGGCGTCGGCCCTAGGCATTGGCGGTCGGCGGGCGCTTCGGCGCCCGCCGGCTGCGGGCCTCGATGTCCTCGCGCTTCGTCTCGTCCATGGCCGCTTCGTAGGCCCGCACCAGGCTGGCGATCGACAGCGGCTTGATCCGCTCGACGACCTCACGCAGGGTGTCGGGCGACGCACCGGACTCCTTGTAGACCGGCCAGACCATGGTGCGGAACAGCTCGCCGAGCTCCTTGGCGATCTGCCGGCCGTGCTCGGCGTACACGTCCGCCGCAGCGATCGCCGCCTCGGTCGGGAACCCGAGATCGAGCAGGCCGATGCCGACGGAGAGCTGGGAGACCGCGACCTCGTAGCGGCCGCGCTTGGTGCGGAACACGATGCCGAGCGCCGCCAGCGTCGCGAGGTCCTCGGTGCTCAGGGTGCGGCCGGAGCGCTTGTCCAGCTCGGCCCGGGACATCTCGACCGGTCGGTCGACCTGC
Source organism: uncultured Actinomycetota bacterium (assembly GCA_963716655.1). Taxonomy (GTDB): domain Bacteria; phylum Actinomycetota; class Actinomycetes; order Propionibacteriales; family Nocardioidaceae; genus Nocardioides. The sequence continues at coordinate 193,299 of CAVQTV010000008.1, forward strand.
CACGGCGCCAGCATCGTGCGGTGCAGCGCGATGTCCTCGGGAGACGCGTCGGCCGGGATGCCGGCGACGTACTTCTCGATCGCCGACAGCGTGAAGCCGTGCGCCTGGAGCTCCTGCACCAGCTCGAGCCGGGCGACGTGGTCGGCGCTGTAGTAGCCGGACCGGCCGCGTCGGATCGGCGGCGGCACCAGACCCTTGGTCGTGTAGAAGCGGATGTTGCGCACGCTCATGCCGACCCGGTTGGTCAGCTCGTCGAGGGTCAGCAGCTCGCGCAGTGACTCAACGCTCTCGTCCATGACCCTCCTCACAGTTCTCGTTCTTGACGGTGACAGTAATAGTGTCACAATCGGTCCATGGCTGAAGCATTCGTGTACGACCACATCAGGACTCCACGCGGCAAGGGTAAGAAGGTCGGCACCCTCCACGAGGTCAAGCCCGTCGACCTGATCGTGGGTCTCCTCGACGAGATCAAGGAGCGCAACCCGTCGCTGGACCCGAACCGGGTCGACGACGTCGTCCTCGGCGTCGTGTCCCCGATCGGTGAGCAGGGTGGCGACATCGCCAAGACCGCTGCTCTCAAGGCGGGCTACCCCGAGACCGTCGCCGGCGTGCAGCTCAACCGCTTCTGCGCCTCGGGCCTCGAGGCGGTCAACCAGGCCGCGTCCCGCGTCCGCGGCGGCTTCGAGGACCTGATCCTCGCCGGCGGCGTGGAGTCGATGAGCCGGGTGCCGATGGGCTCCGACGGTGGCGCCTGGGCGGCCGACCCGGCCACCGCGCTCGACGACCGGCTTCGTGCCGCAGGGCATCGGCGCCGACCTGATCGCCACGCTCGAGGGCTGGACCCGCGCCGACGTCGACGCGTACGCCGCCGAGTCCCACCACCGGGCCGCGAAGGCCTGGGCCAACGGCTACTTCGCGAACGCCGTCGTACCGGTGCGCGACCTGAACGGCCTCACCGTGCTCGAGCACGACGAGACGATCCGCCCCGACACCAGCCCCGAGGGCCTGGCCGGGCTGAAGCCGAGCTTCGCCGGCATCGGCGCCGACGCCGGCTTCGACGACGTGGCGCTCGAGAAGTACCACTGGGTCGAGAAGATCAACCACGTCCACCACGCCGGCAACTCGTCGGGCATCGTCGACGGCGCCGCGCTGATGGCGATCGGCACCGAGCAGGTCGGCATCGACCTCGGCCTCACCCCGCGGGCCCGGGTGCTCGCGACCGCCGTGTCCGGCGCGGACCCGACGATCATGCTCACCGGCCCGGCTCCGGCCGCCCGCAAGGCGCTGGCCAAGGCCGGACTCGAGGTCGAGGACATCGACCTGTTCGAGATCAACGAGGCGTTCGCCGCGGTCGCGATGCGGTTCATGCGCGACCTGGACATCAGCCACGAGATCACCAACGTCAACGGCGGCGCGATCGCCATGGGCCACCCGCTCGGCGCCACCGGCGCGATGATCCTCGGCACGCTCATCGACGAGCTCCAGCGCCGGGACCTGCGCCGCGGCCTCGCCACGCTCTGCGTCGGCGGCGGCATGGGCATCGCCACCATCGTCGAGATCGTCTGAGAGAGAAGACTGTGACCGAGACCCAGAATCTCCCCACTGATCTGACAGCGCCGTCCGCTACGACCGGGACGCCGACGGCATCGTCACGCTGACCCTCGACGACCCGACGGCCAGCGCGAACACCATGAACGAGCTCTACCTCGAGTCGATGGCGGCCTCCGTCCAGCGGCTGTACGACGAGGTGGCCCAAGATCCACAGAGCGTCACGGGCGTCGTGATCGCCAGCGCGAAGAAGACCTTCTTCGCCGGCGGCAACCTCAAGAACATGGTCCAGGCGACCAAGGACGACGCCGGCTCCGTCTTCGCGATGGGCGAGGCCGTCAAGGCCGGCCTGCGGCGGCTCGAGCTGTACCCGCGCCCGGTCGTCTCCGCGATCAACGGCGCCGCCCTCGGTGGCGGCTTCGAGATCTGCCTGGCCACCAACCACCGGATCGCCGTCGACGACGACTCGGTGAAGATCGGCCTGCCCGAGTCCACCCTCGGCCTGCTGCCCGGCGGCGGCGGCGTCACCCGCGTCGTACGCCTGCTCGGCCTGCAGTCCGGCCTGATGGACGTGCTGCTGACCGGCACCCAGTTCAAGCCGTCGGCCGCGAAGGAGAAGGGTCTGGTCGACGAGCTGGTCGCCACCCGCGAGGAGCTGGTCCCGGCCGCGAAGGCGTGGATCAAGGCGAACCCGGACGAGCACCAGAACCCGTGGGACAAGCCCGGCTACAAGATGCCCGGTGGCTCGCCGACCTCGCCGGCGCTGGCCGGCTTCCTGCCGGCGTTCCCCGCGCTGCTGCGCAAGCAGACCAAGGGCGCCGTGTACCCGGCGCCGCGGGCGATCCTGTCCGCCGCCGTCGAGGGTGCCGGCCTCGACTTCGACACCGCGTCGCGGATCGAGTCGCGCTACCTGACGAAGCTGATCGTCAACCAGGGCTCGAAGAACATGATCCAGGCGTTCTTCTTCGACCTGCAGGCGATCAACGCCGGCAAGCTCCGCCCGCAGGGCATCGAGCCGTGGAAGGCGACCAAGGTCGGCGTCCTCGGCGCCGGGATGATGGGCGCCGGCATCGCCTACTCGTGCGCGCGCGCCGGCATGCAGGTCGTCCTCAAGGACGTCGCGCTGGAGAGCGCCGAGAAGGGCAAGGCGTACTCCGAGACGCTCAACGCCAAGGCGGTCTCGCGCGGCAAGCTCACCGAGGAGAAGTCCCAGGAGCTGCTGGACCGGATCACGCCGACCGCGGACCCGGCCGACCTGGCCGGCTGCGACCTGGTGATCGAGGCGGTCTTCGAGGACCCGTCGCTCAAGCAGAAGGTGTTCGCCGAGATCGCGCCGTACGTGAACGCGGACGCGCTGCTCTGCTCCAACACCTCGACGCTGCCGATCACCGAGCTCGCCGCCGGCGTGGACTGGCCGGCTCCCAGAAGTCGAACTTCATCGGGCTGCACTTCTTCAGCCCGGTGGACAAGATGCCGCTGGTCGAGATCATCAAGGGCGCGGAGACCTCGGACGTCGCGCTGGCCAAGGCGTACGACGTGGTGCAGCAGATCCGCAAGACGCCGATCGTCGTCAACGACAGCCGCGGCTTCTACACCTCGCGGGTGATCGGCACCCAGGTGATGGAGGGCCTCTCGATGCTCGCCGAGGGCGTGCACCCGGTCTCGATCGACCGGGCCGGGACCTCGGCCGGCTACCCGGTCGGGCCGCTGCAGCTCAGCGACGAGCTCAACATGGAGCTGATGGCCAAGATCCAGAAGGCGAACGCCGACGCCGCCGAGCGCGAGGGCCGCGAGTGGGTCCCGTCCGCCGGTGAGGGCGTCGTCGCGAAGATGATCGAGCTCGGCCGTCCGTCGCGGCTCAAGGGCGCCGGCTTCTACGAGTACGACGAGGCCGGCAAGCGGCTGGGCATCTGGGCGGGTCTCGCCGAGGCGTTCCCGCTCGCCGAGGAGCGGCTCCCGATCGAGGACATGCGCGAGCGGATGCTGTTCATCGAGGCGCTCGAGACCGCGAAGTGCTTCGAGGAGGGCGTGATCGAGTCCGCGGCCGCCGCGAACATCGGCTCGATCATGGGCATCGGCTTCCCGCCGATGACCGGTGGCGCCGCGCAGTACATGCAGGGCTACGAGAACGCCGAGGGCCAGGTCGGCCTCGGCGCGTTCGTGGCCCGCGCCGACGAGCTGGCCGAGCGCTACGGCGACCGGTTCCGCCCGACGGCGTACCTCCGGGACCTGGCCGCCTCCGGCGGCTCGTTCCCGGCCTGATCGACCTGACGCCCCTGGTTCAGCGCGAGTTGAACCAGGGGTGGTGCAGGTCGTAGAACATGGCGCCCTGCATGGCGTACTCGAGCTCGGCCCGGACCTCCTCGGGCGGCTCCTGGCCCTCGCCGCTGCGGGCGCTGGCCTCGTCGCTGAACGCGACCGTCTCCGTGAACGTGCCGTCCGGCTCGATGGCGAGCGTCGCGCCGATGATGTCGGGGCGCATCCGCCGGAGCTCGGTCGGCTCGGACGCGATCAGCCGGCGCAGCCGCTCGGGATCGTCGACCTTGCCCCGGATCACCTGCACGAAGCCGGCGCCGTCGGAGCCGCCGTCGAAGAGCAGCGTGACGTCGTCGGAGTCGTGGAAGTCCACGGGACCGTCGAACGCCGCCATCATCTCCTCCGCCCACTTGCCCTGCTCCGGGCGCTGGGAGTTGGCCATCGCGGCCGCGCGGTCCTCGAAGCGGACCACCGCCACGAACTGGTCGTCGTCAGTGAAGCCGTAGGTGCCGCCGAGCCAGCCGTCCGCGCCGGCGGCGAGCTCGTCCTGCCAGCGGTCGAGGATCGCGCGGAGCTCGTCTTGTCGGGTGCACCTGCCCTGGATGATCTGGATGAACATGCTTCGACGGTAGACCTGGCGACCCCGCCCGGGAATGGACCAGATGGGGGATCCGTCTAGTGTCCCCGGTCATGGGTGTGGTGATCATGGTCCGGCACGGACAGGCGTCCTTCGGCTCCGACGACTACGACGTCCTGTCCGAGACCGGCTGGGAGCAGGGCCGCCTGGTCGGCCGATGGCTCGCCGAGCGCGGGTTGTCGCCGACCGCGGTCGTGAGCGGTGGGATGCGTCGGCACCGGGAGACGGCGGAGGCCGCTGGCTGGGCCGACGTGGTCGTCGACCCCGGCTGGGACGAGTTCGACCACCTGTCCGTGGTGGCGGCGTACCCCGATCTCCCTGACCAGCGAGCTCGACCGCCGCGAGTTCCAGCGGGTCTTCGAGCTCGCCACCGCGCGGTGGACCGCCGGGTCGTCCGACGGTGAGTACGCCGAGCCGTGGCCGGCGTTCCGTGCCCGGGTCGCCGCGGCGATGGAGCGCGCGACCGCGCAGGCGGGCCCGGGCGGCACCGTCGTGGTGGTCACCTCCGGCGGCCCGATCGCGGCGGTGTGCGCTGCGCTCGCCGACCCGGACGCGGACCCGGCGACGTTCGCCCGGCTCTGGAGCCGCTTCAACACGACGATGGTGAACTCGTCGGTGACCCGGGTCGTGGTCGGCTCGACCGGCGCCCGGCTGCTCACGTTCAACGAGCACGCCCATCTAGAAGGCGACGCCCTGACCTACCGCTGACCGGCAATGCGGAGGATTGTGTTCCCATGGCAGAGGCGGCCACCGAGCCGACCCGGACCATGGCGGTACCGCTGGCGGCGTTCGCAGCCGGCGCCGTCGTGGCGCTGCTGCTCGGCGTCTTCGGCAAGGTGCACGACCCGACGCTGAGCGGAACGACGACGCTCGGGTTCGACACGGTCCTGGCGATGAAGGTCGCCTTCAGCTGCGTGATCGGCGTGCTCGCGGTGCTCCAGGTGCTCGGCGCGCTCTGGCTCTACGGCAAGCTCGGCGTCGGGGCCCCGTCCTGGCTCGGGACCGCGCACCGGATCTCCGGCACCGTCGCGCTGCTGCTCGCGGTGTTCGTCGGCTACCACTGCATCTGGGCGCTCGGCCTCGAGACCGGGACGCTCGACAACGGCGACGTCGTACCGGTCCGGGTGGTCGTGCACGGTGTCGCGGCCTGTGCGGTGTTCGGAGCGGTCGTCGTGAAGATCACCGCGGTCCGGTCGCACAGCTCGCCCGGGTGGTTCCTCCCCGTCGCCGGCGGCCTGCTTTTCGCGCTGCTGATCCTCGTCGTCCTCACGTCCGCTGTCTGGTACCTCAACGCGAACGGGTGGCCGTCGAACACCTACACCTAGCCGTCCGTTGGGATAGTCCCTGACGTTTCGGGCCCGATTTCGGCCTTCGGTTCATGCGGTGATCGCAACTCCTGATCGTCAGGAGGTGTCATGGTTGGTCGTCCGCGTCTTGCGCGTGAGCTCGAGCGGTTGTTTTGGGAGCAGGTGCCGTGCTGGACCTCGTGGGAGGCTGCGGGGGCTGCGATCGGTGTGTCGAATGGGACAGCGATTCGGTGGGCGTCTCAATCAGGTGGTGTGAAGCCACGTCTGAGTGCACCGGATCGGCGGTTGTCGTTTCGGGAACGTTGTCGGATCGAGGACCTGCTCGATGCGAAGTGGTCGTTCGCGGCAATCGCGGCCGATCTTGGTCGGCATCGCAGCTCGATCGGCAGGGAGGTCGCCGCGCGTCGGCGGGTCAGGGACGGCCGGTACGACGCTGAGCACGCGCAGTCCCAGGCCGATGCGGCGGCGCGGCGCCCGAAGCCAGCGAAGCTCGCCACGAACCTGGTGCTGCGTCGGGAGGTGCAAGATCGACTCCTCAAGCATCACAGCCCCGAGCAGATCGCTCGACGGCTGCGTGAGGAGTTCCCCGACGAGCCGGAGATGTGGGTGTCGCACGAGACGATCTACCAGTCGATCTACGTCCAGTCCCGTGGCGGGCTCAAACGCGAGCTGGCCCGGCACCTGCGTACCGGCCGGTCGATGCGTAAGCCGCAGCGCAAGGCGACCGAGCGTCGTGGTCGGATCCCGGGAATGGTGATGATCAGCGAACGCCCGCCCGAGGTCGAGGACCGGGCCGTGCCCGGTCACTGGGAGGGTGATCTGATCCTGGGCTCGACCGAGTCCGGGTCCGCGGTCGGCACCCTGGTCGAACGAATGACTCGGTTCGTGCTGCTGCTGCACCTGCCCGGCGCGCACACTGCCGAGGTCGTGCAGGAGGCGATGATCGCCAAGATGGCCACCCTGCCCGAGCAGCTACGGCTGTCGCTGACCTGGGACCAGGGCAGCGAGATGGCCAACCACGTCCAGATCGCCGAGGCCACTGGACTGTCGATCTACTTCTGCGACCCGCACTCGCCGTGGCAGCGCGGTACCAACGAGAACACCAACGGCCTGCTGCGCCAGTACCTGCCCAAAGGCAAGGACTTGTCCTTCTACGGTCCCGGAATGCTCGACAACATCGCCGCCGAGCTCAACGGCCGACCCCGCAGAACCCTGAACTGGCGCACCCCCGCCGAAGCACTCCAAGCACTACTGTCCGGAACGTCAGATCCACCGGGTGTTGCGACCACCGCCTGAAACCGCCGGCCTGTCGAGGCCGAAAACGTCAGGGAGTATCCAAAAAAGACAGTCTTGACTGTTTGTTGATGAGCGGGGCATGCTGGCCGGGTGACGACGGCCGGGACGACGCGGGTGCCCCAGGAGGAGCGCACCCGGCTGATGCGGGCGCGGCTGCTGGAGGCGACCGTGGACTGCCTGGTCGAGCGTGGCTTCGCGGGTACGTCGACGACGCTGGTCTCGGAGCGGGCGGGGGTCAGCCGGGGCGCCCAGCTGCACCACTTCCCGACCAAGAACGACCTGGTCGTCGCCGCGGTCGAGCACCTCACCGAGAAGCGCGGCGCCGAGCTGGCCGCCGCAGCCGCGTCGCTGCCGGTCGGGCCGAACCACACCCGCGCGGTGCTGCAGATGCTCGCCGACCACTTCACCGGGGCCGGTGTTCAGCGCCGCGCTCGAGCTGTGGGTCGCCGCCCGGACCGACGAGACGCTGCTGGCCGCGGTCGTCGCCGCTGGAGCAGCGGGTCGGCCGCGAGACGCACCGGATGACCGTCGAGCTGCTCGGCGCCGACGAGTCCCGGCCGGGTACCCGCGAGCTGGTGCAGGCCACCCTCGACCTGGTCCGCGGCCTCGGCCTCGCCGACACGATCACCGACGACGCCCGCCGCCGCGCGCGCATCCTCGACCGCTGGGCCGACGTGCTCGACAACGAGCTGAAGGAGACCGCATGACCCTGCTCGACGACCTGCTCGGCGACCTGACCGCCGAGGGCGACCGGCTCTGGAACACCGTCTCCGGCCTCGACGCCGACGGCTGGGCGACGCCGACACCGGCCGCCGGCTGGACCGTCGCCACCCAGGTGGCGCACCTGCTCTGGACCGACGAGGTCGCGGTCGTCGCTGCGACCGACAAGGACGCGTGGGACGCGATCGTCCTGGAGGCGATCGCGGACCCGATGGGGTACGTCGACGCGGAGGCGCATCGAGGTCGCCCGGCTGGCGCCGGAGGCGCTGCTCGCCCGCTGGGGCACGGCGCGCGAGGCGCTGCGGCTCGCGCTGCGGGAGTACCCCGCGGGCGAGAAGATGCCGTGGTTCGGCCCGCCGATGTCGCCGGCCTCGATGGCGACCGCACGGTTCATGGAGACCTGGGCGCACGCGCTGGACGTGTACGACGCCCTCGGGATCACCCCCGAGCCGACCGACCGGGTCCGGCACGTCGCGCACCTCGGCGTCCGCACCCGGAACTTCGCGTTCTCGGTGCACGGCCTCGAGCCGCCGCCGAGGAAGATTCCGCATCGAACTGACCGCCCCGTCCGGTGAGAAGTGGACCTGGGGACCGGAGGACGCGGCGCAGACGGTGTTCGGGTCCGCGTACGACTTCTGCCTGCTGGTCACCCAGCGCGTGCACCGCGACGACACCGACCTGGTGGCCGTCGGCGCGGACGCCGAGAAGTGGCTGACGATCGCGCAGGCGTTCGCCGGTCCGGCCGGCGAGGGGCGGACCAAGAAGTGAGGATCGGCAACTGCTCCGGCTTCTACGGCGACCGGCTCTCCGCGATGCGGGAGATGCTGGAGGGCGCCAAGAAGATGGGCAGAGCCTCGACTACCTCACCGGTGACTACCTGGCCGAGCTGACCATGCTGATCCTCGGCCGCGACACCATGAAGGACCCGTCGCTCGGCTACGCCAAGACGTTCGTCCGCCAGCTCGAGGACTGCCTCGGCCTGGCGCTCGAGAACGGCGTGAAGATCGTCAGCAACGCCGGCGGCCTCAACCCGGCCGGGCTCGCCGACCGGATCCGTGAGGTCGCGAAGGGCCTCGGCCTCGACCCGGCCGTCGCGCACGTCGAGGGCGACGACGTCCGCTCGCTCGGCCTGGGCTCGCGACAACGCGCTCACCGCCAACGCCTACCTCGGCGGCTTCGGCATCGCTGCCGCCCTGACCGGCGGCGCCGACATCGTCGTCACCGGCCGGGTCACCGACGCCAGCCTGGTGGTCGGGCCGGCCGTCGCGCACCACGGCTGGTCGCCCACGTCGTACGACGAGCTGGCCGGTGCCGTCGTCGCCGGGCACGTGCTGGAGTGCGGCACCCAGGCGACCGGCGGCAACTTCAGCGGGTTCCGCTCGCTGCCGCACGACGGCAAGCCGCTCGGCTTCCCGCTCGCCGAGATCGCCGCCGACGGGTCGAGCGTGATCACCAAGCACGCCGGCACCGGCGGCGCGGTCACCGTCGACACCGTCACCGCGCAGCTGCTCTACGAGATCCAGTCGACCCGCTACCTCAACCCGGACGTCACCACGCTGCTCGACTCGGTGCAGCTGCGCGAGGCCGGCGCGGACCGGGTCGAGATCAGCGGCGTCCGCGGCGAGGCCCCGCCGGAGCGGCTCAAGGTCTGCGTCAACGAGCTCGGCGGCTTCCGCAACACCGTGGAGTTCGTGCTCACCGGCCTCGACATCGAGGCCAAGGCGGACTGGGTCCGCGAGCAGCTCGCGCCCGCGGCTGACCGCGACGCGAGGTCTCCTGGACGCTCGGCGCCCTCCCGACGGCGGACGCCGACACCGAGGAGGGCGCGTCCTGCCTGCTGCGCTGCACGGTCAAGGACGCCAAGCCCGACCCGGTCGGCCGCGCGTTCACCGGCCCGGCCGTCGAGCTCGCACTGGCGTCGTACCCCGGCTTCACGATGACCGGACCGCCGGCCCAGCCCGCGCCGTACGGCGTCTACCGGCCGGAGTACGTCGACCGCTCGGCCGTCACGCACACCGTCGTGCACGCCGACGGCCGCCGCGAGGTGGTCGCCGACCCGACCGAGTTCGGCACCGTCGACGACGGACGGGCTGCGGCCGTCGCCGTTCCCGGCGCCGACCGACTCGCTCACCCGCCGGGCGCCGCTCGGCACGTTCGTGCACGCCCGGTCCGGCGACAAGGGCGGCGACGCCAACCTCGGGCTCTGGGTGGTCAACGACGGCTCCGGCAAGTACGACGCCCGGGTCACCTGGCTGGCCAAGCTGATCACGCCGCGCAAGATCCGCGAGCTGATGCCGGAGGCGGCCGACCTCGAGGTCGAGGTGTACGTGCTGCCCAACCTCGGCGCGGTCAACGTGCTGATCCGCGGGCTGCTCGGCGACGGCGTGGCCGCGTCGACCCGGTTCGACCCGCAGGCCAAGGGCCTCGGCGAGTGGGTGCGCTCGCGGATGGTGCACATCCAGGAGGGGCTCCTATGAGTCGAGGCTCGTCGCTGCACACGAGTCGGACCGGTGCCGAGTTCGTCCGGCGCGAGGTGGCGCCGCACCTCCAGGAGTGGGAGGACGCCGGCGAGATCCCGCGCGCGCTGCACCTGGCCGCGGCGAAGCAGGGCCTGCTCGGCATCTCGTTCCCCGAGTCCGTCGGCGGCGAGGGCGGCGACATCCTCGACTCGGTCGACCTCCAGGAGGGGATGTTCGAGGCCGGTGCGTCCAGCGGGCTGATGGCCGCGCTGTTCACCGGCGGCATCGCGCTGCCGCACCTCGCCGCGCACGGCTCGCCCGACCTGGTCGACCGGTTCGTCCGGCCGACGCTGGCCGGCGAGAAGATCGGCGCGCTCGGCATCACCGAGCCCGGCGGCGGCTCGGACGTCGGCGGCATCCGCACCACCGCCGTACGCGAGGGCGACGAGTACGTCGTCAACGGCGCCAAGACGTTCATCACCAGCGGGGTGCGCGCGGACTTCGTGACCACCGCGGTGCGCACCGGCGGCCCGGGCGCCGGCGGCGTCAGCCTGCTCGTGGTCGAGAACGGGCACGCCCGGCTTCACCGTCGACCGCTCGCTGCGCAAGATGGGCTGGCACTGCTCCGACACCGCCGAGCTGTCGTACGTCGACGTGCGGGTGCCGGTGACGAACCTGGTCGGCGCCGAGAACTCCGGCTTCCTGCAGATCGCCGAGCAGTTCGTGGTCGAGCGGATCGCGCTGGCCGTGCACGCCTACGGCATCGCCGCCCGGTCGCTCGAGCTGACCGCGGCGTACTGCCGCGACCGCGAGACGTTCGGCCGGCCGCTGGTCGAGCGGCAGGTGGTGCGGCACAAGCTGGTCGAGATGCACCGGCAGGTCGAGGTCGCGCGCACCTACACCCGCGAGGTCGCCCGCCGGCACGCCGCGGGCGAGAACGTCATCGCCGAGGCCTGCATGGCGAAGCAGACCGCGGTCGACTGCGCGACGTACGTCTGCGACCAGGCCGTCCAGCTGCACGGCGGGACGGGGTACATGCACGGGACCGAGGTGGAGCGGCACTACCGCGACGCCCGGATCCTGCCGATCGGAGGAGGGGCCAGCGAAGTGCTGACCGATCTCGCCGCCAAGCTGCTGGGCTACGCGTGAGGGGCGAAGTCACCGTCCGGATGGAGGCGCCGCCCGAGAAGGTGTGGGCGCTGGTCAGCGACGTCACCCGGATCGGGGAGTTCTCGCCGGAGACGTTCGAGGCGCGCTGGACCCGCGGATCGACCGGCCCCGAGGTGGGCGCGTCGTTCAAGGGCCACGTGAAGCGCAACGGCGTCGGGCCGACGTACTGGTCGCCCTGCCAGGTCACCGCGTGCGTGCCGAACGAGCTGTTCGAGTTCTCCGTCGGCACCGACGACGTGACGCTCAACAACTGGGGCTACCGACTGGAGCCGGACGGCACCGGCACCACAGGTCACCGAGTACTTCCGGCTCGAGCCGTCGCTCTACCTGCGCGCCTACTGGCTGCTGCTCGGCCCGCTGCGCGGCCGCACCAACGAGCGCGGCATGCGCACCACCCTGGAGCGGATGAAGGAGGTCGTCGAGCGATGACCAACCGTGAGGCGATGCTGGAGAAGCTCGCCGACCTGGACACCGAGCACGCCAAGGCCGTCGCCGGCGGCGGTGAGAAGTACGTCGGCCGGCACCACGAGCGCGGCAAGCTGCTGCCCCGCGAGCGGATCGAGCTGCTCATCGACGAGGGCTCGGCGTTCCTCGAGCTGTCGCCGCTGGCCGGCTGGGGCTCCGACTTCACCGTCGGCGCCTCGGTCGTGACCGGGATCGGCGTGATCGAGGGCGTCGAGTGCATGATCACCGCGAACGACCCGACCGTGAAGGGCGGCGCCAGCAACCCCTGGACCGTCAAGAAGATCTTCCGGGCCTCGCAGATCGCCGAGGAGAACGGGCTGCCCACGGTCTCGCTGGTCGAGTCCGGCGGCGCGGACCTGCCGACCCAGAAGGAGATCTTCATCCCGGGCGGCAAGCTGTTCCGCGACATCACCCGGCGTCGCGCCCGCAAGGAGCCGACCATCGCGCTGGTGTTCGGCAACTCGACCGCCGGCGGCGCCTACGTGCCCGGCATGTCCGACTACACGGTGATGGTCCGCGAGCAGGCCAAGGTCTTCCTCGGCGGCCCGCCGCTGGTGAAGATGGCGACCGGCGAGGAGTCCGACGACGAGTCGCTCGGCGGCGCCGAGATGCACGCGCGTACGTCGGGGCTCGCCGACTACCTCGCCGAGGACGAGCGCGACGCGATCCGGATCGGCCGACGGATCGTCGCGCGGCTCAACTGGCGCAAGGCGGTCGCACCGCCAACTGGCTGGGCCGAGCCGGACGAGGACCCGGACGGGCTGCTCGACCTGATCCCCACGCGACCTCAAGGAGCCGTTCGACCCGCGCGAGGTGATCCGGCGGATCTGTGACGGCGTCTCCGAGACGAACGGCGCGGTCTTCGACGAGTTCAAGCCGCTCTACGGCCCGTCGCTGGTCACCGGCTGGGCGAAGCTGCACGGGCGCCCGATCGGCATCCTCGCCAACGCCCAGGGCGTGCTGTTCTCCCAGGAGGCGCAGAAGGCCACGCAGTTCGTGCAGCTCGCGAACCAGACCGACACCCCGCTGCTGTTCCTGCACAACACCACCGGCTACATGGTCGGCAAGGAGTACGAGCAGGGCGGCATCATCAAGCACGGCGCGATGATGATCAACGCGATCAGCAACTCCACGGTCCCGCACCTCAGCGTGATCATGGGCGCGTCGTACGGCGCCGGGAACTACGGCATGAACGGCCGCGCGTTCGACCCGCGGTTCCTCTTCACCTGGCCGTCCGCGAAGTCCGCGGTGATGGGCCCGGCCCAGCTCGCCGGCGTGCTCGAGATCGTCGCCCAGCAGTCGGCCGAGGCGAAGGGCCAGACCTTCGACGTCGAGGGCTTCAAGGGCGATCAAGGAGATCGTCGAGGCGCAGATCGAGGAGCAGTCGATGCCGTACTTCCTCTCCGGGATGCTCTACGACGACGGGGTGATCGACCCGCGCGACACCCGGACCATCCTCGGCATCTGCCTGTCCGTCATCGAGACCAAGCCGATCGTCGGCACCGACCGGTTCGGAGTGTTCCGGCCTTGATCAACCGACTGCTGGTCGCCAACCGCGCCGAGATCGCCTCGCGGGTCTTCCGCACCTGCCGCAACCTCGGCATCGAGACGGTGGCCGATCCACTCCGACGCCGACGCGGCACTGCCGTACGTCCGCGAGGCCGACGTCGCCGTACACCTGCCCGGGCAACGCGCCGTCCGACACGTACCTGCGCATCGACCTGATCCTCGACGCCGCGCGCCGGACCGGTGCGGACGCGATCCACCCGGGCTACGGCTTCCTGTCCGAGAACGCCGACTTCGCCCGCGCCGTGATCGACGCCGGGCTCGATCTGGGTCGGCCCCGCGCCGGAGTCGATCGACGCGATGGGCTCGAAGATCGAGGCGAAGCGGATCATGCGCGAGGCCGGGGTCCCGGTTTACGCCTGGAGGCGCCGGATCGGTGGCCGACCGAGGCCGACCTGCCCCTGCTGGTGAAGGCGTCCGCCGGCGGTGGCGGCCGCGGGATGCGGATCGTGCGCACCCTCGCCGAGCTTCCCGGCGAGATCGCGAAGGCCGAGGCCGAGGCGCTGTCGGCGTTCGGCGACGGCACCGTCTTCGTCGAGCCGTACGTCGAGAAGGGCCGGCACGTCGAGGTCCAGGTCGTCGGCACCAGCGTCTACGGCGACCGGGACTGCTCCCTGCAGCGCCGGCACCAGAAGGTGGTCGAGGAGGCCCCGGCCCCCGGCCTGTCGGACGCGGTCCGAGCGGCGCTGCACGAGGCTGCGCGGAAGGCCGCCGAGGCGATCGACTACCGCGGTGCCGGCACGGTCGAGTTCCTGCTGCGACCCCGAGACCGAGCGGTTCTTCTTCCTGGAGATGAACACCCGGCTCCAGGTCGAGCACCCGGTCACCGAGCTGGTGCACGACGTCGACCTGGTCGAGCTGCAGATCGCCGCGGCCCAGGCGAGCTGGACGATGGGATGGACGGACCCGCCGCGGAGCCACGCGATCGAGGTCCGGCTGTACGCCGAGGACCCGGCCGCCGACTACCAGCCGCAGAGCGGCACGCTGACGACGTTCGAGATCCCCTTCGAGGACGGCATCCGCGTGGACGCCGGCTTCGAGTCCGGCAGCGAGGTGTCGACGCACTACGACGCGATGCTGGCCAAGGTGATCGCGCACGCACCGACTCGTGAGGCGGCTGCCCGCAAGCTCGCGTCGGTGCCTGTCCCGGGCCAGGATCCACGGGCTGGTGACCAACCGGGACCTGCTGGTCGAGATCCTGCGGGACGAGAAGTTCCTGGCCGGAGACGTGAGCACTGCCTTCCTGGATGGTGGTTTCGAGGCTCGCTCCGCTCGCACCTCAACCACCGAGGGTGCAGCGGTTGCCGCGGCGATCGCGCTGGCCGAGCGGGCCAAGGAGGCCCGCACGATCCAGCGCGGCATCCCGGTCGCCTGGCGCAACGTGGTGTCGCAGCCGCAGCGCACGGAGTTCGAGGAGGCGACCGTCGAGTGGCTCGGCGGAGTACGTCGTCGACGGCCACGAGGTCGTCGCCGCGAGCCCGACCGAGGTGACGCTGGAGACCGACGGCGTGCGCACGACGTACGACATCGCGGTCAGCGGCGACGCCGTCGACGTGGACTCCTCGCGCGGCCACACCCGGCTGACCCGGGTGCCGCGGTTCGTCGACCCGGCCGAGGCGGTGGCGAGCGGCAGCCTGCTCGCGCCGATGCCCGGCACCGTCGTCAGCGTGAACGTCGAGGCCGGCCAGACCGGTGACCGCCGGCCAGCCCGGTGCTGGTCCTCGAGGCGATGAAGATGCAGCACACCGTGAAGGCGCCGACCGACGGCGTCGTCACCCAGATCGACGTCAAGGCCGGTGCGCAGGTCGCCGCCGGTGAGGTTCTCGCAGTAGTGGAGGCAAGTGGAATCAGGGGCAATGACCGTCGCGTTCAGCGAGTCCGAGGAGCGTCAGGAGCTGCGCAAGGCCGTGGCCAGGCTGGCCTCGAAGTACGGCCGCGAGTGGTTCACGGAGAAGGCGCGCAGCGGCGAGAAGACGACCGAGCTGTGGCTCGAGATCGGCAAGAACGGCTACCTCGGCATCAACATCCCCGAGGAGTACGGCGGCGGTGGCGGCGGCATCGGCGACATCGCGGCCGTCTGCGAGGAGCTCGCCGCCCAGGGCTGCCCGCTGCTGCTGATGGTCGTCAGCCCGGCGATCTGCGGCACCATCATCAGCCGCTACGGCACCGAGGAGCAGAAGCAGCGCTGGCTGCCCGGCATCTGCGACGGCACCAGCACGATGGCGTTCGCGATCACCGAGCCGGACGCCGGCACCAACACCCACAACATCACCACCACCGCCCGCCGCGACGGCGACGAGTGGGTGCTCACCGGCCGCAAGGTCTTCATCTCCGGCGTCGACGAGGCCGACAACATGCTCGTCGTCGCGCGCACCGAGGCACTGACACCGGGAGAGACCGGCAAGCTCAAGCCCTGCCTGTTCGTGGTCCCGACCGACGCCGCCGGCGTCGAGGCGCACGCGATCCCGATGGAGATCGTCAGCCCGGAGCTGCAGTTCACGGTGTTCCTCGACGACGTCCGGCTGCCCGCCGACGCGCTGGTCGGCGACGAGGACGGCGGCCTGGTGCAGCTGTTCGCCGGCCTGAACCCGGAGCGGATCATGGCCGCGAGCTTCTCGACCGGGCTCGCCCGCTTCGCCCTCGACAAGGCGACGTCGTACGCGAAGGAGCGGACGGTCTTCAAGGACGCCGATCGGCGCCCACCAGGCGATCGCGCACCCGCTGGCCCAGTCGCACATCGAGATCGAGATGGCCCGGCTGATGACCCAGAAGGCGGCCGCGCTCTACGACGCCGGCGACGACATGGGCGCCGGCGAGGCCGCGAACATGGCGAAGTACGCCGCCGCCGAGGCCGCCTGCGACGCCGCCGACCGGGCCGTGCAGACCCACGGCGGCAACGGGATCACCCAGGAGTACGGCATGGCCGGCCTCCTGGTCGCCACCCGAGCCGGCCGGATCGCTCCGGTCAGCCGCGAGATGATCCTCAACTTCGTGGCCATGCACTCGCTGGGGCTGCCCAAGTCGTACTGATGTGTCACAGTCGAGGTGATGACTGACAACAGCTGGACCGACGGCGGGGCCACCGCGCTCGCGACGTACGCACCGAAGGTGCTCGACGTCCTACGAGATCCTGGTCTCGGTGCGCCCGCTCGGCGTGCACGACGAGATGCTGGAGGCGCCGGCCGTCGCGGCGTTCGCCGAGCAGTTCCGGATCGACGTGGCGGGCATCGACGAGCCGATGCACGACCGGGTTCGTGCGGGCGACCGGCGACCACGCCGACGCCGTCGCTCGGATGATCTGGATCGCCGACGTGGCGCCCCGGCTCCGGGCCGCGCTCGACGCGCTCTTCGGGCCGTCGGACGTCTGGCCGGGCCGGCGCCGCTACCCGGTCTCGGACACCGCGGCCGTGGTCGAGAGCTTCCTGCAGGCGGTGGCGGACCTCGAAGCGGGCCACCCGAACGAGTCCAGCGGGCGGCCGGACGCGGCGAACGCTGCGCTCGCGCTCGGCGACGCGATGATCCGGACGCCGACCGAGATCCCCGCGTCGGTCGTCGAGGCGATCCACGAGCTCCTGACCCCCGCCGAGGCCGTCGAGGTCGTGCTCGACGGCGCGCGCAGGTCGGCCGGGAAGATCGAGGCCGCGCTCGCCGCATAGCCGCCACCCGTTCGAACATCTGTTCGATACATGGCTCGTGGGAAGGATCCGGAGCAGGGAGTCGGCGAGCATCCTGCACGCCGACCTCGACTCCTTCTTCGCCTCCGTCGAGCAGCGCGACGACCCGCGGCTGCGCGGCCGGCCGGTGATCGTCGGCGGCGGGGTGGTGCTGGCCGCGAGCTACGAGGCCAAGGCGTTCGGCGTCCGCTCGGCGATGGGCGGCCGCCAGGCGCTCGCGGCTCTGCCCGGACGCGCTGGTCGTGCCGCCGCGGTTCTCGGCGTACGTCGAGGCCAGCAAGCGGGTCTTCGAGATCTTCGACGACACGACGCCGCTGGTGGAGGGCATCTCGATCGACGAGGCGTTCCTCGACGTCGCGCGGGCTGCGCCGGCTGGTCGGCGATCCCGAGACGATCGGCGCGGCGCTGCGGCGAGCGGGTGCGCGACGAGGTCGGGCTGCCGATCTCGGTCGGCATCGCCCGGACCAAGTACCTCGCCAAGGTCGCCAGCGCGGTCAGCAAGCCGGACGGGCTGCTCCGGGTGCCCGCCGGAGTCCGAGGCGGAGTTCCTGCACCCGCTGCCGGTCGAGCGGCTGTGGGGCGTCGGCAAGATCACCGCGGCGAAGCTGCACGCCGACGGCATCCGCACCATCGGCGAGCTGGCCCGCCGCGAGGAGCTGGAGCTGACCACGGCGGTCGGCCAGGCGGCCGGCCGGCACCTGTGGGCGCTGGCCAACCTGCGCGACCCGCGGCCGGTCGTGGTCGGCCGGCGGCGCAGCTCGATCGGGTCGCAGAGCGCGCTCGGGTTCAACCGGCGCTACACGCACGAGGACCTGGACGCCCGGCTCGCCGCGCTGGTCGACCGGGTCGCCCGCCGGCTGCGCGGCGGCGAGCGGATCGGCCGGACGTTCACGCTGCGGCTGCGCTTCGACGACCTGACCCGGGCGACCCGGTCGTCGACGATCCCGCGCTCGACCGCCTCGACCGCGACCTGGCTGGAGACCGGGCGGCGGCTGCTGACGGCGGCGATGCCGCTGATCGAGGAGCGCGGCTGCACGCTGATCGGCATCACCATCTCCGGCCTGGTCGAGGCCGGACCCGACGTGCCCGAGCAGCTCGAGCTGCCGCTGTTCGTCGAGGAGCAGCGGGCCGACCAGCTGGACGGCGTCCTGGACCGGGTGCGCGACAAGTTCGGCTCCAAGGCGGTCACCCGGGCGGTCCTCGTGGGTCGGCACACCGGGCTGGAGATGCCGACGCTTGCCGGACCCCGGGCCGTCGCGCCGGCTACGCTGACCGGCGTGCCGAGCCCGCTGCCGTCGACTCTGCCCCCGTCGTATGGCGCGGTCGCCGGCGCCCGCCGCGGCCTCGGACGTGGACCTGTCGGACCCGCGGGTCGCCGCGTTCGCCGAGCAGTTCGCGGTCGACGTCTCGATGATCGACGACGACGCTGCGGGCGGGTTCCTCGAGGCGACCGGGCCGTCGGCGTTCACGGTCGTCCAGGCGATCTACGTCGACGACTTCTGGCCGCGGGTGCCCGCCGTGTCTCGGCGGGTCCGGCGACTGGCCCGTGGTCCGCGCCGAGCCGACGGACGCCGACCTGTGGCCGCTGCTCGAGGAGTTCATGCGCGAGGTCGCCCGCCTCGACGCGCTCGACCCGGTGACGCACCGAGCTGGTCCGGCTGCGCGGCGCCCGCCAGCACGAGTGCCGCCTCTGCAAGTCCCGGCGCTCGGTCGCGGCGATCGAGCAGGGCGCCGACGAGGCGACGTTCGACGCCGTCGACCGGTACGCCGACAGCGACCTGCCCGACCGCGGCGAAGGCCGCGCTCGCGCTGACCGACGCGATCATCTGGACGCCGTACGCCGTGCCGGCCGAGGTGGTCGACGCCGCGAACGAGCACCTGACTCCGGAGCAGGTGGTCGAGGTGGTGCTCGACGTGACCCGCAACGCGGCCAACAAGATCGCGGTCGCGCTCGGTGCCGACGCCGCGACGGTGACCGACGGCGTCGAGCTGTTCACGACCGACGCCGACGGCAACCTGACCGTGGTGGGGCGACCTCGGTAGCGTGTCACGTGGGACAGGGTCATCGACGGTGCCGATCGCGCTCAACGGCGCTGGTCCGTGCTCGGCTACCCGCTCGGGGTGATCTACAAGTACTTCGACGACCAGGGCAACTACCTGGCCTCGATCATCACCTACTACGCGTTCATCGCGATCTTCCCGCTGCTGCTGCTCGGCTCGTCGATCCTCGGCTTCTTCCTCGAGGGCAACCCGGAGCTGCAGGAGGACCTGCTCGACTCCGCGCTCGCGCAGTTCCCGATCATCGGCGACCAGCTCGGCCGGCCCGAGGGCCTGACCGGCTCGACCACCGTCGTGGTCGTCGGTGGTCTGGTGGCGCTCTACGGTGCGCTCGGCCTCGGGCAGGCGCTGCAGAACGCGCTCAACGTCGCCTGGTCGGTGCCGCGCAACAGCCGGCCGAACCCGATCCTGCTGCGGCTCAAGAGCCTGTTCCTGCTGCTGACCGCCGGCGTCGCGGTGCTCGCGATCTCGGTGCTCTCGACGCTGGCCGCCAACACCGAGGTGCTCGGCGAGACGGTGTCGTCGTACCGGTGGCCGATCACGCTGCTCACCGTCCTGGTCAACACGCTGGTGCTGACGCTGCTGTTCCGGGTCGGCGTCGGCCCGCAGCCACAACGTGCTGGACCGGCTCGGTCCCCGGCGCGGTCACCGCGTCGCTGCTCTGGATCGGGCTGCAGACGCATCGGCACCGCCTACGTCACCAACGTGCTCGCCGAGACCACCGGGATGAACCAGACCTTCGCGCTGGTCCTCGGTCTGATCGGCGTCCTCTGGCTCACCTCCGCGATCGGCGTGTTCGGCATCGAGGTCAACGTCGTCCTCGAGCGCCGGCTCTGGCCGCGGGCGCTGCTGACGCCGTTCACCGACCGGGTCAACCTCACCGACGCCGACCAGCGCGCCTACATCAGCTACGCGAAAGCCCAGCGCCACAAGGGATTCGAGACCGTCGAGGTCACGTTCACCGACTCGATGAAGCTGCGCGTCGTCCAGCAGGAGCCGGACGACGGCGCCGATCACGCGTCGTAGTGCACCAGGTCGGCCCAGCGCTCGGACCACGAGCCGCGAGGGCCGTCGCACAGCCAGACGACCGTGCCCTCCTCCTCGTTGTCGGCGCCGGCGTCGTTGTGCAGCGTCGCGGCCTCGCTGGCAGCCGTCGAAGTCGGCGGGTGCGTCCCAGCCGACGACCACGACGGGCGTCGCGCGTCTCCGGCGGCGGACCCCACTCGCGCCAGCCGTTGTGGCCGCTGTAGACCGGGACGCCCGACGTCGTACCACTCCATCGCGCCGGCCTCGCCGTAGTTGCCGGTGAAGACGACCGCGGTCTCGCGCTGCTCGGGCTGGCAGGTCGGCGAGGACCGCGCGGACCGTGTCGGCGTAGCTCCGGCCAGCCGATCGTCTCGAGCTGGTCGACGTCGAGCTTCGGGGTACGAGTCCACGTAGGTGTCGACCGGCAGCACCGGGACCAGCGCCGGCCAGGCGACGATCGCCGACAGCGCCGAGCACCACGCCGGCGACGACGGTACGCCGGCCCGGCCAGCGCTCCACCAGCGCGACCGAGCCGGCCGCGATCAGCGGCACCACGAAGCCGGCCAGGTAGTAGCCCTTGCCGCCGGTGACCAGGAAGACCAGCAGCACGGCCAGGAACGCGACCGCGAGCGGCCGGGCCTGCACCCACGCGGGACGGCGCAGCAGCTGGACCAGGCCGTAGATCCAGAGGATCGCCGATCACCGGGCTGAACATGATCAGCGCCTGGCCGACCAGTTCGACCCGGCCGAGGACGCCGCCGTACTCCTCGGAGATGTCGGACGAGAGCTCGAGGACCGGCCAGTCGTGGGCGTGCTGCCAGAGCAGGTTCGGGACCCAGAGCACGAGCGCGAGCAGCCCACCGAGCCACGGCCACCAGGTGCGCAGCGCCGGGCGGGTCTCGCGGACCAGCGGCCACGCCGACGAGCAGGCCGAACAGGCAGAACACCACGGCGTGCTTGTTGTTGAGGCCGATCCCCGCGATCGCGCCGGCGAGCAGCCACAGCCGCGGCCGGTCGTCGAGCAGCGCCTGGGTGACGACCACGACGATCGCCGTCCAGGCGAGCGCGTCGAACGTCGCGGTCGTGAGCCGGTGACCGACCGCCATCGTGTACGCCGACGCCGCGACCGTCACCGCGGTCAGCACCTGCGCGGCGCGCGCACCGCCGAGCAGCCGCGCGAACTGCGCCGACAGGGCGACCAGCGGCGGCGACCGCCAGGATGCTCGGGATGCGCAGCACCACCAGGTTCTCCGGCGCGACGGCGTGCGGCAGCCGCGGCCAGCAGCGGCGTGAACGTCGGCTGGTCGGCGTACCCCCACGCGAGGTGCTGGCCGGCGGACGCGAAGTACAGCTCGTCGCGGTGCGGGCCGTACTGGTTCGCCATCAGCAGCAGCAGCGACCGCCTGCACGCGCGACCACGACGGCGACCTCGCGGGTGGCGTACGGCGGGCGGTTCACCCAGCCAGTGTGACGTCAGCCGACCAGT
The DNA here is from genome assembly GCA_963716655.1 of uncultured Actinomycetota bacterium. GTDB lineage: Bacteria > Actinomycetota > Actinomycetes > Propionibacteriales > Nocardioidaceae > Nocardioides. The sequence continues at coordinate 214,967 of CAVQTV010000008.1, forward strand.
CGGGAACGGCAGCTCCAGCGACGGTCCGTCGCTGAGGCCGAGCCCGTCGCGCAGGTAGCCGTCGATGTCGCCGTACAGCTCGGCGACCGCGTCGTACGCCGTCTGCAGGTACGACGCCTCGCACCACCATGGTCGGCTCGTAGACCGCGACCTTGTCCGCGCCGAGGTGCTCGGCGATCAGCGCGAGGTACTTCTCGCGGGTCGCCGACGAGACGTCGTTGGTGAGCAGGTAGTCGGCCATGATCGTGTCGCGGTCGACGCCGGCGATCTCGAGCAGCAGCGCGGCCGCCCAGCCGGTGCGGTCCTTGCCGGCGGTGCAGTGGAACAGCTGCGGGACCGGCTCGGTCGCGAGGTCGGTGAGCAGCGCGGCGTACGACGCGCGTGCCTCGCGGCGCGCGGACGAAGGCGTCGTACACCTCGCCCATCACGCGCACGGCCGCGTCGGCGTCCTCGAGGCCGGACACCATCTCCATCGGGATGCCGGAGACCTCGACGTGCTGCCAGGTCGGCGCCCGGCACGGCGACGTCGGGGTGCGCCTCGATCTCCATCTGGCCGCGCAGGTCGTGGATCCGGGTGATGCCGAGATCGGCGAGGGTCCCGGCGTCGACGTCGGTGAGCTGGAGCTCGTTGGAGCGGTAGAAGACGCCGCGGCGGACGTGGCCGCCGTCGCGCGGTCGGGTAGCCGGCGCCGGTGCCGGCGACGTCGCGGAAGTTGTCGGCGGAGGCCAGCCGGACCAGCTCATGGGGAAAGGGTGGGGAATCGGGCACTGTCGCAGGATAGGAGGCGAGTGGCTGTCGGCGCGCTGACACTGCCCACCCCAGTCTTTGCGGGGGTCCGGGTTGGCGATGGCGGCGCCCACATGCGCCGCCTAGCGTGGCCGGGCCGCGCGGCTCCGTGGGGGATCTGCGCACGAGGGAGGATCAGATGATTCGCAAGCTCAGCTCGGTCGTCATTGCGCTGCTCTGCGTGGCCGGCTTCGCGGCGGGGGCCGCAGCCGGTTCCGGGACGAGCACCGGGATCGCGGCCGCGCCGCGCGCCGCCGTGCTGCCGTCGTCCGGCAACTACCACGGGCTCGACCACCACCAGCGCACGATCAGCTTCACCTACCACGGCAACCAGATCAGCAACTTCAAGGTCAACAGCCACACGATCGGCAACGTCCACGTCTCCGGCGGTGCCTGGCACCAGACCTGCGCCGGCGGCTACTGCACCATGGGCCACTGGCAGACCGACACCCACGTCGTTGGCAGCTGGCGCACCGCGGACGGCCACTGGATCGCCTGGGCGGCGGACCTCCCGGTCCAGCCCACGAACTACCAGGGCACCTACAGGGGGAGCGACCACCTCAACCACACCGTGACGTTCAGTCGGTCGGGCGCACACGTCAAGGACTTCATGATGGGCGGCAACAGCTTCGGCGAGGCGACGATCCACGGCGGCGCCTGGCCGGAGACCTGCAAGAACGGCTGGTGCTACAAGGGCCACTGGCAGGACGACTACCACGTGGTGGGCGAGTGGCGGCAGCACGGTGGCACGTGGCACGCCTGGGAGGCCCGCGCCTACGCGTCATGACCTGATCAGCGCAGCGGCACGAACCGGTACCACCCGTGACCGCTGACCCGTGGCTGCCCGCCCTCCTGCTCGACCAACAGCATCTCGCCGTTCACCGGGACCACCATCCGGCCCGACGGCGTGAGCTGGTCGACCAGGGTGGCGGGCAGCTCCGTCGCCTGGGCCGACACCAGGATCCGGTCGTACGGCGCGTGCGCGGGGTCGCCGTACTCGCCCGGGTCGGCCTGCTCGATCCGCGCCCACGACCAGTCGCCGTTCGTCAGGTTCTCCCGGCCGAACACCACCAGGTCGGGCTCCAGCTCGAGGCCGATGACCTCGCCGAACGCCCCCGTCAGGTGCGCGAGCAGGCCGGTGGTCCAGCCGGACCCGGAGCCGACGTCGAGCACCCGGTGCCCGGGCCGGACGTCCAGCAGGCGCAGCATGTTCTCGACGGTCCGCGGCTGCGAGTTGGTCTGCCCGTGCCCGATGTCGATCGGCCCGTCGTACGACGCGCGCCCACGCGCGTCCTCCGGCAGGAACCAGCTACGAGGCACTGCCGAGAAAGCGTCCGTGACCGGATCAGCGCCCATGGCCTCAGTTTCCCATGGTCGGTGTGCTTCGACCTGCGGGTCGCCGCTGCGGTGGTTGAGGTGCGAGCGAAGGGAGCCTCGAAACCACCACCCGAGAACTGCGGAAGATATATCGGATAGTTCTCAGAACCCCTGTGAATAAGGGGCTTTCGGGCCTCTCGTTGTCGGTGGCCAGTGCTTGGGTAGACGTATGGCAGCTACCACGATCACCCGCACCGAGCAGGTGCTGGCGGCTGCCCGCGCGACCCGTGCCGCGATGGTCGACCTGGAGGTCGAGCAGCTCGTCCAGGCCGTCGAGTGGGCCGAGCTGCACCCGGGTGAGCCGGTCGACGAGAGGGTCCCGTGGGCCGAGCGGGAGCTCGAGGTCGCCGGACCGGGTGCACCGACGGTCAGTGAGTTCTCGGTCGCGGAGTTCGCGCTGGCCATCGGGCTCAGCACCGACGCGGGCGTGAAGTACGTCGGGGATGCGGTCGAGCTGTGCCACCGGCTCCCGCAGCTGTGGGCGCGGGTGACGGCCGGCGAGGTCGCCGTCTGGAAGGCCCGCCGGGTCACCGACCAGACCAAGTCGCTGTCCATGGACGCCGCCTCCTACGTCGACCAGCACCTGGCGCCGACGCTGCACCGGTGCTCGTTCGCGCAGATCGAGCGGGCCGTGGACGATGCCCGCAAGCAGTACGACCCGGCCGAGGCCGAGGCCCGCCGCGTCGCGGCGGCCGAGGTGGGGCACTTCGACATCCATCTGCACCAGGTCTCCTACGACGGACGGGTGCGCGTGGAGGGCGACCTGGATCTGGCCGATGCGTTCGCGCTCAACGACGTGATCAGTGCCCGGGCCGCGACCCTCGACCCCGAGCTGCCGCTGGACGTGCGGCGGGCGATGGCCGCCGGACTCCTCGGCACCGGCGCAGTCCAGCGGGAGGTGGTGGTCTACACCCACACCCGGCCGGACTCCTCGATGGTGGAGGTGGAGAACGCCCGCACCACCGTCACCCCCGAGCAGCTGCGGACCTGGTGCCAGCAGGCCGGCACCCGGGTCACGGTCCGGCCGGTGCTCGACCTCAACGAAGAACTGAGCACCGGCTGCTACGAGCCGACCGATCGGCAGAAGGAGCAGGCCCGGCTGACCCATCCGACCTGCGTGTTCCCGCACTGCACCCGCCCGAGTCGCGGCACGGACACCGACCACATCGTCGAGTACCCGACCGGCAGGACCACCAGCCGAAACCTGGCACCTCTGTGCAGGCGGCACCACAGGCTCAAGACCCACACCGCCTGGACCTACGTCAGGACCGGCCCCCGGACCTTCACCTGGACCAGCCCCTTGGGCTGCACCTACGACGTCGAGTCCGACCGACATATCCGCTGACCCACACCCCGCCGACCAAGGTTGGCGGGGCATCAGTCATGTCTTTGCGGGCCGTAACCATCGAACGACGATCACCGCGGACCGTAGGCCGCGTTAGGGCCGCAACCACCTCGCCGTAACCACAGGCGACGGTGACCACGTAATCCGAAACAAAGGACCGGAACCACCGCCGACCCGCCTCCCGCCCGGCATCCGGGTCGGCCCACGTCAGGAGCGCTTCGGCGGCAGCGGGACGAACATCGAGGTGCGAGCGGCGTACTCGGGGTAGCCAGGGCGCTGCATCATGGTCCGCTCCAGGAGCCGAGCGCCGGTGATCCACACCAGCCAGATCGTCATCGCGACGGGCGAGAGCACCGAGACCAGGCCGGGGAGCCAGCCGGAGGCGAGCGCCGCCGACGAGCCAGATGCCCCACCACACGCAGGCGTCGCCGAAGTAGTTCGGGTGCCGGGTCCAGGACCAGAGGCCGCGGTCCATGACCGGGCCGCGGTCGGGGTCACGCTTGTACGCCGCGAGCTGGGCGTCGCCGACGGTCTCGAAGAGGACGCCGACCGCCCAGACCACCAGGCCGAGCCAGACGACCCAGGTCCATTCGAGAGACCGAGAGCGCGGCGGCCTGCAGCGGCAGCGAGACCAGCCAGACGGCGGCGCCCTGGACGAGGAACACCTTGCGGACCGCGCGTCGCATGCCGACCTGACGAAGCGTGCCGCCGAGCAGCTCCTGGTAGCGCGGGTCCTCGCCGTGGCCGCGGGCGCGGGTGAAGATGTGCGAGGAGAGCCGGCCTCCCCAGACGCCGACAAGGGCGACGAGCAGCCACGACCGCCAGTCGCCGGAGAAGACGGCGCACACGACCGCGGTCAGCACCAGGGCGAGGCCCCAGGCGACGTCGACGACGGAGACCCGGCCGAGCCGGCTGGCGGCGTACGCCGTCGCCGCCATCACGAGGGTCGCCGCGGCCAGGGAGAGGCCGGCGACGATCAGGAAGTCAGGCAACGGGTCGCTCCAGGGTCAGCTGCTGCACGTCGAGGTAGCCGGACGCGAACCCGGCGCGTGAGTAGCACAGGTAGAAGTGCCACATGCGCAGGAACGTCTCGTCGAAGCCGAGGTCGAACACGTCCGCGCGGTGCGCGAGGAACGCGTCGTCCCAACGGCGCAGCGTCTCGGCGTAGTCGAGCCCGAAGGCCAGCCGGTCGGTGACCCGCAGGCCGGTGTCGCGCTCGCATGACCTCGTCGATCACCTCGCGCTGACGGGCAGGAACCCGCCCGGGAAGATGTACTTGTTGATCCAGGTGTAGCCGCCGCGGGTCGCGAGCATCCGGTCGTGCGGCATCAGGATCGCCTGGAGCCCGACCCGACCGCCGGGCGCGAGGACCCGGTCGAGGGTGCGGAAGTACGTCGGCCAGAACTCGTACCCGACCGCCTCGATCATCTCGACCGACAGCACGGCGTCGTACTCGCCCCTCGACGTCGCGGTAGTCGCACAGGTCGACGTCGACCCGGTCCGCGTAGCCGACGGCCGCGATCCGCTCGCGGGCCAGCGCCTGCTGCTCGGTCGACAGGGTGACGGAGCGGACCGACGCGCCGCGGGCGGCCGCGCGGATCGCGAGCTCGCCCCAGCCGGTGCCGATCTCGAGCACCCGACGTACCGGCGCCGACTCCGGCGGTGTCGAGCAGCCGGTCGATCTTGCGCAGCTGCGCCTCGTGCAGGTCCCGATGTGCCGTCGAACAGGGCGGAGGAGTAGCGTCATCGACTCGTCGAGGAACAGCCGGAACAGGTCGTTCGACAGGTCGTAGTGGTGAGCGATCAGGTCGCGGGTCTGGTCGGCGGTGGTGCGGTGGGTGCGCGGCGTCCGGCGGCGGACCAGCCGGCGCAGCCGCTGCAGCGGGCGCGGCACCAGGTCGGCCACGTCGGCGGCCAGGACGCGTGAGGAAACCGGTGAGGTCGTCGGCGTGTCCCACGCGCCGGTGAGGTAGGCCTCGCCGAAGCCGATCAGCCCGTCGCGGCCGAGCCGGGCGAAGAGCTCGTCCGGCCGGTGCACGGTCACGGCCGGCCCGCCCAGGCCGTGCACGTCGCCGCCGAGGTGCAGCGTCACCGGCAGCCGGTCGACGGCGTGCAGGAGGAGCCGCCGGGCGACGGCCGCGGACACGGTGGTGCGCACGCCGGCGGGCACGGGTCGAGGCCCGGCCAGGCGGACGAGGGGCGGGTCGGGGTGAGGGTCACCGGACACCTTCCTGGTGGTGGTCGGGGCGGGGCCGTACCGGCAGCCGGCGCAGCCAGAGGGCGACGCCGTGCAGCCGGATCAGCAGGGCGCCGCGCAGTGCCGCGGGCGCGGCGCGCAGCGGGCCGCGGTCGGAGCGGGTGCCGGACAGCGAGGCGCTGAACCTGGCGCCGTCGTCCGTCGTCAGGGTGACGGCCGACCTGGAGCCGGTCGTGCGGCACCGGTACGGCGAGGTCGTAGACACCGTCGGTGTCGTGGAACGGCGACACGTACATCGCCTTGTCGGTGCGGGCGCGACCGGCGGCGTCGGGGTGGACGAGGTAGGCGTGCCGGTCGCCGTAGGTGTTGTGCACCTCGACCACCGCGCACGGCCGGCCGTGCTCCGGGAACGCCCAGAACACGCTGATCGGGTTGAAGCAGAAGCCGAACGCGCGCGGGTGCGCGGCCATCAGACCTTGCCGGAGCCGAGTTCGACGCCGTTGCTCGCGAGGAACGACGCGAGGTTCTCGCGGATCGACAGTCCGGGTCACCGAGGTGGTCACGCGCCTCGAAGCGCGCCAGCACGCCGTGGTCCGGCAGGTGGTCGAGGTCGACCAGCCAGGTGTGCGAGCGATGGGTGAACGTACGACGGAACGGCGTCCGCCGGGTGTGCCGGATCGTCGTCTCGTAGACGCCGGGTGGACGGCGTCGCGGCTGGGCGCTCCCACCACGCAGCCCGAGCCGCTCGGCGGCGGCCAGGCCCGAGCGCGCGCCGTCCTCGTGGAATCCCCAGCCGTGGTAGGCGCCGGCGAAGACGACCCGGTCGCGTGTCGAGCTCGGGCAGCCGGGCCTGGGCGGCGACAGACGCGGGTGTGTAGAGCGGGTGCTCGTACTCCATCCGGTCGATCACCTGGGCCGGGTCGACGAGGTGCTCGCCGCCGAGCGTGACCAGGTAGCGGGTGTCGGTGGCCAGCCGCTGCAGCCGGGTCAGGTCGTAGGTGACGACGACGTGGCCGAGGTCCTCGATGGTGCGCCGGAAGTTCCACGACGCCCGGGCGCCGCGGCGACGTCGGCAGCAGCGAGGTGTCGGTGTGCAGCAGCGCGACGTTGGGGGAGTAGGGCATCGCGCCGAGCACGTCGCGCTGGGCCGGCGTCGGCTCCGCCAGCATCGCGAGGGCGTGACCGGGGTGGGTCGCGATCACGACGCCGTCGTACGTCGAGACCCGGCCGTTGCCGTCGGTGACCTCGACCCCGTCTGGTCTCGAGGACCGAGGTGACCTTGGTGCCGGTGCGGACCTCGTGGAGTGCCGCCGCGACGCGGCGCACGTACTCGTGCGACCCGCCGGTCACGGTGCGCCACTGCGGCGAGCCGATGACGCCGAGCATCCCGTGGTGGTCGAGGAACGTGAACAGGTAGCGGGCCGGGTAGTCCAGCGCGACGTCGGGGTCGCACGACCAGACCGCCGCGACCAGCGGCTCCATGAAGTGCCGGCGGAAGTACGCCGAGAACCGTGCCGAGCGAGGAAGTCGTCGAGCGTGCAGTCGTCGCGTCAGCAGCGCCGGGCGCCGCGCGATGGAAGCGCGGCATCTCGGCGAGCATCCGCAGGTACGCCGGGTCGGCGGCGTTGCGGGCGCGGGGGAACAGCCCGCGGACGCCGAGCGCGCCGGCGTACTCGAGCCCGGTCGCGTCGTCGCGCACCGACATCGACATCTCGGAGTCCTGGGTGGCGACGCCGAGCTCGCGGAACAGCCGCAGCAGGGTCGGGTAGGTCCGCTCGTTGTGCACGATGAAGCCGGTGTCGATCGCCAGGTCCGTCCACCAGGTGCGTGTCGGCGTGGCCGCCGAGGCGGTCGTCGGCCTCGAAGAGGGTGACCGACGCCGCCGCGGGACGCGACGTACGCCGCCGTCAGGCCGGCGACACCGGACCCGACGACGGCGACATCGACGGAGCACCTCATGCCCCTCGAACGTCGAACAGCGCGATCGGCTCGGTCGTCGGCTGCGTCCGAGCCGCCCTCCGGCTCGACGGTGATGCCCGCCGCCGTGGCGGTCGCGGCGTCGCCGTCGAGCAGCACCGTCTGGTCGGCCTGCGACCGGCATCAGGCCGGCCGACACCATGCCCTCGCCGGGCTGGTCGAGCCAGAGCTGGTAGACCTTGCCCTCCGGCGGCGGCGGCATGTCGTCGGTCTCGATCACGGCCTTGCCGACCGACTCGGAGTGGGTCACGGTCGCGGAGGCGCCGTCGGGGAAGTCCAACGACGACGCGCTGGCGTCGGACGCGGTGAGCACGGCGTCCACGGCGGACGGAGCCTGGGAGGTGTCGTCGGCCCAGGGCTGCTGCCAGACGATCCCACCGGCACCCACGAGCACGACGGCGGCAGCGGCGGCCAGGAGCAGCCGCGGGCGCCGACGGCCGGACCTCGGGAGCCGGCGCCTCAGGCGGCAGCGGACGGACGGTGGCGATGTCGGCGAGCACCCGGTCGCGCAGGGCGGCCGGCGGCTCGACGGCCGTGGTCTCGGCGAGCAGGGCGGCCGTCTCGCGGAGGCTCGCGACCTCGGCGCGGCAGTCCGCGCACTCGGCGAGGTGCCGCTCGAAGGCGGCCCGCTCGATGTCGTCGAGCGCGTCGACGGCGTACGCGCCGGACAGCGCGTGGACGTCGGTCATGACCCCACCCCCAAGGCGTCGCGGAGCCGGATCATGCCGTCTCGGATCCGGGTCTTGGCGGTGCCGACCGGTAGGTCGAGCATGGTCGCCACCTCCGTGTGTGTGTAGCCGCCGAGGTAGGCGAGGCCGACGGCCTCGCGCTGCACCTCGGTGAGGGCCGCGAGTGCGCCGCGGACCCGGCGGGCCTCGAGCGAGGCCTCGGCGGCCTCGGCGGTCGAGTCGTGCTCGACCGGCTGGTTGTGCTGTTGGTACGTCGTGTCGCGGCGGCTCGCCGCCTCGGCCGACCGGACCCGGTCGACCGCCTTGCGGTGGGTGATCGTGAGCAGCCAGGAGATCGCGCTGCCCCGCTCGGCGGTCGAAGCGGCCGGCGGTGCGCCAGATCTCCAGGAACGACTCCTGGGTGACCTCCTCGGCCTGGGCCGGGTCCCGCACGACGCGGACCGCGAGCCCGAAGACCCGGGCCGCGGTCGCGTCGTACAGGAGCGCGAACGCCGCCTCGTCGCCCCGGCCGGACCGCCGGAGCAGGTCCGCGAGGTCGGTGCCGGGCGCCCCGTCCTCAGGGGACGGGGCGCCGGAGGCGACGGGTCGGATGTGGTTCACGATCTCGATTCCTGGTCAGGCGATCAGGGCATCAGGACGGAGTCGATCACGTACACGGTGGCGTTGTCGGTCGGGATGTTCCCGCACAGGACGGTAGCCCCGCCCTCACCGACGGTGAAGTCCTCGCCCGAGCCCTCGATGGTGAGCTGCTCGCCCTCGAGCGTCTCGTGCGTGCCGGCGAGCTGCTCGGGAGTGAGCTTGCCCGGGACCACGTGGTAGGTGAGCACCTTGGTCAGCGTCGCCTTGTCGGCGAGCAGCGCGTCCAGGTCCGCCTTCGGCACCTGGGCGAACGCGTCGTCGGTCGGCGCGAAGACGGTGATGTCCTCGGCGGAGTTCAGGGTGTCGCACGAGGCTCGGCCGCGCCGACCGCGGTGACGAGCGTCTTGAGCAGCGGGTTCGCGCTGGCGGCGGTGGCGACCGGCTCGGTCGCCATCCCGTTGAAGGATCCGGCGCCGTCGGCCGGGATCGAGGAGCAGCCGGCCCCGAAGGTCTCTGCGCCGGCGTCCATCGCGTCGGAGGTCGAATCGGAGTTCATGTCCGTGGAGCCGCCCGAGCTCGAGTCGTCGGAGTCATCACTGCAGGCGGCCAGGCCGATGCTCGCGACGAGCGCCAGAGCGGCGAGGCCGCTGCTACGGCGGAGGGTGCGGTTCATGGTCGTGCCTTCCGTTGTGGTCTGGTCACGGGTGATTCGGCGCCGGTGACCGTCCGGATTGGTCTCAGTCGACGGTCGACGACGATTTCCTGGATGCCGCTGGAGCCCTCGGGGAACGGCTCGGCGCGGGCAGCGGTCTGCACGTCGCCCTCACCGTCGACGGTCCGCACCGCCAGCGGGTGCTGGCCGGGCTCGGCGGTCCACGGGAGGTACCACTGCCGCCAGTAGTCGTCGCCGGCCGACGGGCCGAGCCGCGCCTGCTGCCACGCGCCGCCGTCGACGCTGACCTCGACCTTCGCGACGCCCTTCTGGTGCTGGGCCCAGGCCACGCCGCCGATCACGGTGCGCCCGGCCTCGACGGTCGAGAGCGGCTTCGGGGTGTCGATCCGGCTGGAGATCTTGATCGGGGCGTCGGTGGCCCAGTTCCGCTCGGTCCAGTACGCCTCCTGCTCGGCGTACGTCGTCAGCGTCATCCGGGTGATCCACTTGCAGGCGCTGACGAATCCGTAGAGGCCGGGCACCACCATCCGGGCCGGGAACCCGTGCTCGCGGGGTCAGTGACCGGCCGTTCATGCCGATCGCGATCATCGCGTCGCGGCCGTCGGTGGCGACGTCGAGCGGGGTGCTGATCGTCATCCCGTCCACGTCGGTGCTGAGGATCTGGTCGGCCGACGTGGCGTCGATCCCGGCCCGGTCGAGCAGGTCGGTCAGGCGCACGCCGATCCAGCGGGCCGCGCCGAGGTACCGGCCGCCGACCTCGTTGGAGACGCAGGTCAGGGTGATGTCCCGCTCGATGAGCGGCATCGCGAGCAGGTCGTCGAGGGTGAACGTCACCTCGCGCTCGACGTCGCCGTCGATGGTGAGCGTCCAGTCGTCCGGGTCCACGAGCGGGAGCGTGAGCCGGGTGTCCACGCGGTAGAAGTCGTCGGTCGGGGTGCGGAAGCTGCTGATGCCCGGCACCCGGTCGTCGAGGCCGGCCGGGAACGTCGGCGCCGGGTCGGCGGCCGGCGGCAGGTCGATCTCCGTGACCCGGGTGCGGTACGACGTGATCCACCGCCCCGCGCTCCCCATCGCGATCGCGGCGACCGCCAGGGTGCCGGCCGCGATCAGCACGCCGCACGCCGTCCGCCGGCGCCACCCGGCTCCGGGCGGGCCCGGGTCAGCCACCACAGCGAGCCGACCCCGGCCACGCCTGCCGCCAGGCTGGGCAGCAGGTCCGGCGCCAGCAGCGCGGGGATCGCGACCAGCACCAGCAGCAGCGCGGCGCCGTACGCGAACCGGCGCGCGGCGAGCAGCCCCGCGACCGCCGCGAGCACGAGCACCCCGGCGAGGACCGACCCGACCAGGATGGTCTTGTCGTGGGTGCCGAACTGGGCGATCGCCCACTCCTTGAGCGGAGTCGGCGTCAGGTCGATCACCGTCGATCCGACCGCGATGACCGGTGACGACGCGGGCTCGGTCAGAGACGCGACGAGATGGCCGGCGGCGACGCCGACGAGGGTGGACAGGACGCCGATCCCGGCGTCGACAAGGCGATTCCGCATGGCAGTGGTTCGGAGCGGTCCAGTCCGGTGGATGGCGTGGCGCCGTGTGGTAACGCACGATTTCGGGCAATTCGCCTCGGGCCCGCACGCGGCGGGTCTATGGTTCCGGACGATTGCCCGAGCGGACTGTGCTGAGCACGGACCGATCTGGTGGTAGGCCATCCGCAGCTGCGGTTGGTCTGGGGGGCTACACCAAACGCTCGTAGACGAGCACAAAACGGCTGGGGGGCCGGCGATCATGTCGCTGCTGCGCGCATTTTCTTCTTCGTACTCTGCCCGCATACGGGTCCGCGCCCGCCGTACCGGCGTGGCGGCACTCTCCGCGGCACTCTCGCTGGGTGCCCTCGTCCTGATCCCGGCCGCGCCCGCGCAGGCCACCGGCGTCGCGCAGTTCGTGTGCGCCTCGGACACCGTCTACAGCGTCGACGGCAGCTCGCACGTCATCAGCAAGCTGACGCCGAGCAACGGCAACACGACGTCGAACGGCACCATCAGTGCCGGCAACGACGACGCGGTCAACGCGCTCGCGCTGCCCAACGGCGGCGGCCGGTACATCTACGCGTTCAACCGGAGCGACAACAAGGTGCTCCGGTTCGACGCCACGACCGGCGGGACGCAGGAGTTCGCCGCTCCGGCGAACGGCGACGCCGGCAACGTGATCGCCGGTGCGATCAACCCCGCCAACGGCATCTACTACTACGCCGTCGGCGGCTCCCCCTGGAAGCTGTACGCGTTCAACACCAGCACCAACACCGGCATCGGCCAGGTCGGCACCATCGCCGGCCTCTCGGTGAACGGCGACATGGCCTTCGACGCGGTCGGCAACCTGTACGTCGTCAGCAACGCCAGCCAGAGCGCGGCCGGGACCCTGGCCCGCGTCAACGGCCCGCTCCCGACCACGGCCGGCTCGACGGCGTTCGCCTCGACCGCACCTCGCCACGCTGCCCGACGACTCGGGCCAGTACGCCGCGATGGCCTTCGACGGCAGCGGCGTCCTGGTGATCGGGACCGGCACCGGCAAGGTGCTCCGGGTCAACCCGTCCAGCGGCGCGCTGATCGACGACGACGAGGCGGACGATGAGCCTGTCCGACATGGCGTCCTGCTCGAGCCCGAGCGTCGCCTCGGTCCGCGTCGACCTGCCCTCGGGCCGGCACGACAACACCGACCAGTTCACGACCACGATCACCGGCGGCGGCGTGACCTCGGGCAACACCGGCACCACCGCCGGCACCGACACCGGCCTGCAGACGCAGGACGCCGAGATCGCCGGCCCGGTCGTCGTGCTGCCGAGCACGACCTACACGATCACCCAGACCGCCGCGGGCGGCACCGTCTTCAGCGACTACACGACGACGTGGAAGTGCGTCCTGCAGGGCGACGGCTCGACGGTCGCCACCGGCAACGGCAACTCGGGCACGTTCACGATGCCGTCGACCTCGGGCAGCACCGTCGTCTGCACGTTCACGAACCTGCCGCTCTTCCCGGCCATCGAGCTCGACAAGACCGGCTCGCACGATCACCGACCTCGACGGCAACGGCCCGGACGCCGGCGACACGATCACCTACACGTTCAAGGTGACCAACACCGGCAACGTGACGCCTGAACCCGGTCACGGTGAGCGACCCGACGCTCGGCGCGATCACCTGCCCGGCCGGCGCGCTCGCGGCCGGCGCCAACCGCGACCTGCACGCCGAAGTCCTACACGCTGACCCAGGCCGACGTGAACGCCGGCAAGGTCGACAACACCGCCACCGCCAGCGGCACCCCGCCGACCGGGCCGCCGGTCACCGACACCGACACCGTCACCACCACGGTGCCGGCGCTCCCGGCGATCGAGCTCGACAAGGTCGCCGGTCGCGATCGTCGACGCCGACGGCAACGGCACCCGGACGCCGGCGACACGATCACCTACTCGTTCAAGGTCACCAACACCGGCAACGTGACCGCTGAACCCGGTCACGGTGACCGACCCGAAGGTCGGCGCGGTCACCTGCCCGGCCGGCCCGCTCGCGCCGGGCGCCACCGTGTCCTGCACGCCGAAGACCTACACGCTGACCCAGGCCGACGTGAACGCCGGCAAGGTCGACAACACCGCCACCGCGAACGGCACGCCGCCGACCGGTGCCCCGGTCACCGACAGCGACTCGACCAGCACCGCGCTGCCGGGCTCGCCGGCGATCGAGCTCGACAAGACCGCCAGCGCGATCTCCGACCTCGACGGCAACGGGCCGGACGCCGGTGACACGATCACCTACACGTTCAAGGTCACCAACACCGGCACCGTCTCGCTGAACCCGGTCACCGTGAGCGACCCGAAGCTCGGCGCGCTCACCTGCCCGAGCGGCGCACTCGCGCCCGGCGACAACGTCACCTGCACGCCGAAGACGTACACGCTGACCCAGGCCGACGTGGACGCCGGCAAGGTGGAGAACACCGCGACCGCGCACGGCACCCCGCCGACCGGCCCGAGGTGACCGACACCGACTCGACGACGACCCCGGTCCCGGCGTCCGCCGACGATCGAGCTCGACAAGACCGCCGGCTCGATCAACGACGTCGACGGCAACGGCCCGGACGCCGGTGACACGATCACCTACACCTTCAAGGTCACCAACACCGGCAACGTGACGCTGAACCCGGTCACGGTCACCGACCCGAAGGTCGGCGCGATCACCTGCCCGACCGGCGCGCTGGCGCCGGGCGCGAACGTCACCTGCACGCCGAAGACCTACACGCTGACCCAGGCCGACGTGGACGCCGGCAAGGTCGACAACACCGCGACCGCGCACGGCAGCCGCCGACCGGCCGCCGAGGTGACCGACACCGACTCGACGACCACCACGATCACGGTGGCGGACCCCGCCATCCAGCTGATCAAGGGCGCCGGCGCGGTCGCACGACGTCAACGGCAACGGCATCGACGACGGTGACACGATCACCTACACGTTCAAGGTGAAGAACCTCGGGAACGTCACGCTGACCAACATCCACGTGACCGACCCGAAGATCGGGCCGATCACCTGCCCGAACGTCGCGCTGGCGCCGGGTGCGTCGCTCGACTGCGACCCGCGCACCTACACGCTGACCCAGGCCGACGTCGACGCCGCTCGAGATCCACAACACGGCCGAGGTCGCACGGCACCACCCCGGGTGGCAGCACCGTGACCGACGACGACGACCACACGGTCGACCTGCCGGCCACCGGCTCGATCCAGCTGATCAAGACGGCCGGCGACCCTGGTCGACGTCGACGGCAACGGCCCGGACGCCGGCGACACGATCACCTTCTCCTTCGAGGTGACCAACACCGGCAACGTGAAGCTGGACCCGGTCACGGTCACCGACCCGAAGGTCGGCCCGGTCACCTGCCCGTCGGGCGGTCTCGACCCGGACGAGTCGTTCACCTGCACCGACGTGACCTACACGGTCACCGCAGGCCGACGTGAACCACGGCTCGGTGGACAACACCGCGACCGCGACCGGCACGACGCCGGACGACGGGACCGTCCAGGACACCGTCCTCGACGAGCACTCCGGTCGAGGCGACCACCACCAACGTCAAGGTCACCAAGACCGCGACAACACGTCCCCGCACGTCGGTGACATCGTCACCTACACGCTGACGGTCACCAACACGGGTGCGGCGGACGCCGAGGACGTCGTGGTCGGACGTGCTGCCGAGCGGCGTGACGTTCGTGTCCGCGCAGAGCCCCTGCACGCACGTCCGGCCCCACGGTCACGTGTGCGATCGGCACCCTGCCCGCCGGCGCCTCGCAGAGCTTCGAGATCAAGGTGAAGGTCGACCCGCTGCCCGAGACGGCGACGGACCACCAGCACCTGTTCGACGTCCAGAAGACCGAGGTCCACGTGGACGTCGAGGGCCAGGACCAGGCCACCGGCACGGTCTCCTGCATGCCGGGCTACGTCGTGACCGACGGCTCCGGCCGCATCGACCACGTCGACCAGGGCACCGGCACCTTCGCCGACGTGCACATGACCGAGAACCGCGCGATCGGCAACGACAGCTGGCGCGCGACCTTCGTCAACGACGCGTTCGGCCGGGTCCAGGCCAAGGTGTTCGCGGTCTGCGTCAAGAGCGAGAGCGAGTCGATCAACGGCCACGACCACCACATCGTGGTCGGGCCGCAGATCAGCGAGACGCACGCGCTGCCCGACCGGGCGCACCGACGTCACGATCAACTGTGCCGCCGGCCAGGTGCCGATCCAGCCGGGCTACCAGCTCGACGGCACGGCTCCGGTGCTCACGACGTACCCGTCCGGCGTCGAACGGCTGGACGTTCGGCGTGGTCAACGACGGCAGCGCCACCGAGCGCGACGTTCACGATGCGGTGCCTGGACATCCTGGTCAGCACGGCGAACGGGCACACCCACGCGCTGGGCCTCGACGGGATCTACAAGACGGTGACCGTCCCGGCCGGCCAGACCGTGCGAGTTCACGCTCACCTGCGCCGACGACGCCAAGGGCATCGTGGCGGGCTACGACCTGGACCCGGGCCTGATCAACCAGGGCAACGACCCGCGGCCGATCATCCGGGTGTTCAAGTTCTACAACCCGACGACCGGCCCGCTGACCGCCCGGTCTGTACCTGCTCTGCCTCAAGAACCGCACCAAGGGCGGGGCCGACGGCGGCGGGCACATCGTGAACACCGCATCGGTGACCACCACGACCGCGGAGACCTCGACGGGTGACAACAGCGACAGCGCTGCGATCAACGTCGACGACTCCCCGCCGGTGGTTCCCTCCGGCAAGGTCGTCACCGTGTCCGACGCGAAGGTCAGCACCGCGGTCAAGTGCGGCTCGGGCGGTGGCGTCTGCAAGGGCCAGGCCGTCCTGGTCGCCGCCTCCACCCAGAAGATCGGTGGGGTGACGATCAAGAAGGGCACGGTCCTCGCCAAGGGCGACTACAAGATCAAGTCCGGCAAGAAGATGACGCTGCACCTGAAGAAGACCGCGGCCGGCAAGAAGGCGCTGCACAAGCTGATGAAGGCGCAGCTGCGGATCGACGGCAAGGTCCGGACGGTCAAGCTCAAGCACTGACACGAAGGCACGGGCTCGGGCATGCGGCAGGATGAGCCGCATGCCCGAGCTCGTTCACTACTCGCGGTCGCCGACGCGGTCGCCACCCTCACCCTCGACTCGCCCCACAACCGCAACGCGCTGTCGCGGCAGCTGGTCACCGAGCTGTTCGAGGGGCTCGAGCGGGCCGCGGCCGACCCGGACGTGAAGGTCGTGCTGGTGCGCGCCGAGGGCCGGGTCTTCTGCTCCGGTGCCGACCTCTCCGAGGCGACCACCGAGGGCATGGACGTCGGCGCCCGCCGGATCGTCGACCTGCAGCGGCTGATCGTCACGATGGACAAGCCGGTCGTCACCCGGGTGTACGGCGCGGTCCGGGCCGGCGGCATCGGGATCGTGGCCGCGTCCGACATCGCGATCGCCTCCGACGACGCGACCTTCGCGCTCACCGAGGTGAAGCTCGGCCTGGCCGCGGCGATCATCTCGCTCACCGTCCACCACCGGATGTCGCCCCGGGCCGCCGCGCTGACGACGCTCGGCGGCGAGGTCTTCTCCGGCGCCGACGCGGCGTCGTACGGACTGGTGACGAAGTCGGTGCCCGCCGACGGACCTCGACGCCGAGGTCGAGCGGGTGTGCGCCTCGCTCGCGACCGGCGCGGCCCAGGGCCTGCGCGAGTCGAAGCGGATCCTCAACCGCGAGCTGGTCGCCCGGATCGACGCCCACGGCGCCGAGCTGGCCGAGCTGTCCGCGCGGCTCTTCGCCTCCGACGAGGCCCGCGAGGCGATGACCGCGTTCCTGTCCCGCAAGCGCGGCTGACGAGCCCGGAATGAACTCGGACGAGAACGTCCCGTAAACCGGTCACGGGACCCCGAGGGCAGCGGGTAGGCTTGTCCACTTGTCTCAGGGGACGTTTTCGGGTGGAGGGGAAGCAGGAGTTGGCCGAAGAGCTGGTCGAGCGGGAGATCGCTGCCGAGCAGGCGTTCGTGGACCGGGTGTACGTCCAGCTCGCCGCGTCCGCGCAGGCAGGCGCAGGAACTCGCGAACGAGGGCCACAGCCGGGCCCGGCTGGGTCACGAGGGCGGCCTCGTCGAGCGCGACGCGATGGTGTTCCAGGCCGCGCCGCCGGATCGCCCAGCTCGACGCCGCCCACGAGGGTCTGGTCTTCGGCCGCCTCGACATGGACGCGGACGTCGACCCCGAGCCGCGCTACGTCGGCCGGATCGGGCTGCGCGACGCCGACCGCGACTCGCTGCTGATCGACTGGCGGGCGCCCGCGGCCGCCGTGTTCTACCAGGCCACCGCGGCCGAGCCGCACAGCGTCGTACGCCGGCGGGTGCTGCGCTGCGCAGGCAGCGTCGTGGTCGGGGTCGAGGACGAGCTGCTCGACGCCGAGGCCGAGACCGACCTCCCGATCATCGGCGAGGGCGCGCTGATGGCGCAGCTGTCCCGCGCCCGCGACCGCTCGATGCACTCGATCGTCGCCACCATCCAGGCCGAGCAGGACAAGGCGATCCGGGCGCCCGGCAAGGGCGTCGTCTCGATCTCCGGCGGCCCGGGCACCGGCAAGACCGTGGTCGCGCTGCACCGCGCGGCGTACCTGCTCTACACCGACCGCCGCCGCTACGAGGGCGGCGGCGTGCTGATCGTCGGACCGAGCGGCGTCTTCATGCGCTACATCGGGCGGGTGCTGCCCAGCCTCGGCGAGACCGCCGTCGCGCTGCGCTCGCTCGGCGAGGTCGTCGACGGCGCTGCGGGCGACCCGGCACGACGAGCCGGCCGTCGCCGACGTGAAGGGCTCGGTCCGGATGGCCGAGCTGATGCGTCGCGCCGCCGCGCCAGCAGGCGCCCGGCAGCCCGCGGGAGTTCCGGATCTTCTGGCGCGACGACGTCATCAACCTCGACCGCGGCAAGCTCGGCGCGGTTCGCCGCCAGCTGATGTCGCAGGGCCGGCGCAACCGGCAGCTGCCGCGGGTCGACCGCACGCGCTGCTCGACGCGATGTGGCGCCAGGTCCGCGGCGAGCGCGGCCGCGACCGCGGTCGCGAGGCGTTCAACGACGAGATGCTCTCGAACCAGTCCTTCCTCGACTTCGCCGTCCGGCTGGTGGCCGCCGCTCGACGCCGCCGAGGTGCTCGGCTGGCTGCGCGAGCCGGAGTTCCTCGCCCGGGTCGGCGACGGGGTGATCGGCCCGGAGGAGCAGCGGCTGCTCGCGAAGTCGTGGGGCGACGCCGCGACCTGTCCATCGAGGACATCCCGCTGCTCGACGAGCTGCGCTACGCGCTCGGCGACGTGCCCGCGCGCACCGACGACGAGCGCGAGCTCGACGACACCGGGCTGCTCGAGGGCGGCGTGGACATGCAGGAGCTGTTCACGGCCGCGGACCGCGAGTACGCCCCGACCGGCCGCGCCTGGGCGCCGCCGACGCACCGGATCGAGGACGACCCGTTCGCGCACGTGCTCATCGACGAGGCGCAGGACCTCACGCCGATGCAGTGGCGGATGGTCGGCCGGCGCGGTCGCACCGCGTCGTGGACGATCGTCGGCGACCCCGCGCAGTCGTCGTGGCCGGTGCCGGCCGAGGCGGCCGCGGCCCGGGCGGACGCGCTCGAGGGCAAGGACGTCCACGAGTTCCACCTCTCGACCAACTACCGCAACTCCTCCGAGATCTACGCGCACGCGGCGGCGTACGCCGAGCGGGTCGGCCTCGACGCCGACCTGCCCACCGCGGTCCGCTCCACCGGCGTCGAGCCGAGCGTGCGCACCGGCATCGCCGACCTGGAGGCCGCAACCCGCGAGGCGGTCGCCGAGATCGCCGGCCAGGTCGCCGGCACCGTCGGCATCGTGGTGCCGGTCGCGCGGCGCTCCGAGGTCAACGCCTGGCTGGCGTCCTGGCCGGAGCTCGCCGACGACGCACCCGGTGCGCGGGCGGCCGTCGACTCCTCGGTCACGCCGTCGGGCGACGACCGGATCGTCGTGCTCACCGGCCTCGACACCAAGGGCCTGGAGTTCGACGGCATCGTCGTGGTGCGCCCGCAGGAGATCGAGGACGAGTCGGCGACCGGCCGGGCGACGCTCTACGTCGTGCTGACCCGCGCGACGCAGCTGCTCACCACGCTCAGCTAGGTCAAATCGGCCCAGTTTCGGACTGATCTGGCCCGAAACTGACTTACGCTGCCGGGATGGTCCGTCTCATCGCCGTCGCCGCCGCGTTCCTGGCGACCCTCGTGGTCATCCCGTCCGCTCCCGCCGTCACGGCGGAGGGCGACCAGCCGCAGGTGCTCCCGCGGCTGCACGCGACCCGGGGCGACGACCCTGCGATCCGCAACGGGCGCGGCGCCGAGGTGCTGCTGCGCGGCGTGAACGTGAACCAGCTCGGCGAGTACTACCAGGCGAACCCCGACCACGAGCCGACGATCCCGCTGACCAAGGACGACTTCCGCGACATCGCCGACCTCGGCTTCAACAGCGTCCGGCTGATCGTGACCTGGTCGGCGCTCGAGCCGACGCCGGGCGCCTACGACACGGCGTACGTCGACGAGATCCGGCAGGCGGTCGACTGGGCCGCGGCGTACGGGCTGTACGTCGTCCTCGACATGCACCAGGACGCCTACGGTCTCGCGGTCAACACGCCGGACGGCGTCACCTGCACCGGCACCAGCCGACCCGCCAACGGCTGGGACGGCGCGCCCGCCTGGGCCACGATCACCGACGGCGCCTCGACCTGCCGCGTCGCCGAGCGGGAGCTCGCGCCGGCGGTGACGCACGCGTGGCAGCACTTCTACGACAACACCGACGGCATCCAGACCCACCTCGTCGAGACCTGGGGCCGGCTGGCCCGCGACTTCGCGACCAGCACCGACGGTCGCCGGCTTCGACCTGCTCAACGAGCCCGGGTTCGGCCTGGACTGGGCGAGCAACGGCACCCGCGACCTCGGCCGGTTCTACGCCCGCGCGATCGAGGCGATCCGCGAGGGCGAGCGCGCGGGCGGCGGGTTCGACCACATCGTGTTCTTCGAGCCGAGCGTGCTGTGGTCCGCGCTCGGCAGCTACGCGACGCCGAAGCCGAGCTTCACCGACGACGAGAACCTGGTGTTCGCGCCGCACATCTACGCCGAGTCGCTGTCGGCGAACTCGATCAGGGACGGCTTCAAGAGCGCCCACGACGCCGCGGCGAGGTACGGCGTCACCGTCTGGGGCGGCGAGTGGGGCTTCTGGCCGGAGCACCCGGTGGACGCCTCCGACAAGATCGAGCGGTACGCCGCGGCGGAGGACAAGTACGGCTGGGGCGGCGCCTGGTGGAGCTGGAAGCAGGCCTGCGGCGACCCGCACGTCGTGCCGCAGCCCGGCGCCGAGCCGAACGCTGTCTCGGGGAGCCTGAACCGCATCGCCTGCCCCGAGCAGGTCATCTCGGCGCCCGACCCCGCCTTCGGCGACGTGCTGTCGCGGCCGGTGCCGCGCGCCGTCCCCGGCCGGATCACCAAGCTGACGTCCGACGGCCGGACCGGCGACTTCGACCTGTCCGGGCAGCTGACCAAGGGCGCCCAGCGCTGCTCGCTGCGGGTGTTCGTCCCGGAGCGGTTCGCCGACCTGCGGGTCCGCGTCGACGGGGATCCGCAAGCTCCAGAGCCGTCAGCGGCTGGGCAACGTGGTCCTGCGCGGCTGCGTCTCGGACAGCTTCCGGCTGCGGATCGGCTGAACACTAGAGTCGGATTCATGACCACGACTCCTGATGCCCGGGCCGCGATCGACGCGCTCCAGGGGCACGAGGCGTGGGCGATCATCCGGCGTTCGACGCGGGCCGGCGACCGCGACACGGTCGGCCTGGTCGGCGGCCGCCGGAGCGTGGTCGAGTCGCTCCTCGACGTACCCCTCGAGGAGGGCGTGCCCGGAGGCCGGCCACATCGCCGACCGGCTGCTGGCGATCCCGTTCCGGCAGGTGCGCGAGCGCGGCTTCGAGGCGCACGACGACGGCACGCCGCTGGTCGTCGTCGACGTCGAGACCGAGCTGGAGTTCACGGTCGCCGAGGTGATCGAGGCGATCGACGACACCGGCGTCGAGTTCGCCGACCGCGGCGGCTTCGAGACCGACGACGAGGAGTACGCCAAGCTCGTCGAGGCGATCATCAACGACGAGATCGGCCAGGGCGAGGGCGCCAACCTGGTCATCGGCCGGCACTACCGCGCGCAGCGTCGCGGACTGGAGCGCGGCGACCGCGCTGACCGTCCTCAAGCGGCTGCTCGAGCGCGAGCGCGGCGCGTACTGGACCTACGTCTTCTTCACCGGCGACCGCTACCTGATCGGCGCCAGCCCCGAGCGGCACGTCACGATCCACGGCGGCGACGTCCGGATGAACCCGATCAGCGGCACCTTCCGGATCCCGCGCGAGGGCGACGTACGCCGCCCGCTCCTCGACTTCCTCCACGACGAGAAGGAGATCTACGAGCTCTTCATGGTCGTCGACGAGGAGCTGAAGATGATGTGCGACATCTGCAACGAGGGCGGCCAGGTGCTCGGCCCGTTCCTCAAGCCGATGACGCACCTGGTGCACACCGAGTACCTCCTCGCCGGCCGCACCATCCGCGACCCGCGCGAGGTGCTGCGCGACACGATGTACGCCGCCACCGTGACCGGGTCGCCGGTCGAGAACGCCTGCCGGCTGATCAAGCAGTACGAGACCGAGGGCCGCGGCTACTACGGCGCCGCGCTGGCGATCCTCGGCCGCGACGAGGCGGGCGGGCCGGTCGTCGACAGCCCGATCGTGATCCGCTCCGCCGACGTCGACCTCGACGGCCGGCTCAAGGTGACCGCCGGCGCGACGCTGGTGCGCGACTCGGACGCGGCGTACGAGGTCGCCGAGACGCACGCGAAGGCCGGCGGCATCCTCAGCGCCTTCGGGCTGGTGCCGCCCGCGCCGCGGCCGAACGTGAACCTCGCCGAGCTGGTCAACGACGAGGACGTGCTGCTCGCCCTCAACGCGCGCAACCGCCGGCTGTCGACGTTCTGGCTGACCGACCAGGGCGGCTCGCCGCCCGACCCGCGGCTGGCCGGGAAGAGCGTGGTGATCCTCGACGGCGAGGACGACTTCGTGAACATGCTGCGCCACGTCCTCGGCGTGCTCGGCATGACCAGCGAGGTCGTGCGGCACGAGGACTACGTGCCGGGCTGCCTCGACGGCTTCGACCTGGTGATCGTCGGGCCCGGGCCCGGCGACCCGCGCGACGGCGACGACCCCAAGATGGCGAACCTGCGGGCGGCGGTCGCCGAGCTGATGGCCGCCGAGCGGCCGTTCCTCGCGGTCTGCCTCGGCCACCAGGCGCTGTGCCACCACCTCGGCATCCCGCTGACCTACAAGGACATCGTCTTCCAGGGCACCCAGTCGCCGGTCTCGATCGACGGCCGGACCGAGCGGGTCGGCTTCTACAACACCTTCGTCGGCGAGGGCCGCCGACGGCGCCCGGACGGGGTCGAGATCGAGGCGGATGTCCAGACCGGTGACATCCACGCGCTGCGTGGTCCGCACTACCGCGGGATCCAGTTCCACGCTGAGTCGATCCTCACCGAGCACGGCTATGACCTACTTCACGAAATCGTGGTGGAGCTTCTCCTTGAACCGGCGACACATCCGGCGGGTGAGCCGGCTAGGCTGCTCCCGTAACACCAGCGGAGACCCGCTTCGTGGGCCCGGTGAAGACTGCCCCCCAGCTTCATCGGGCCCTCCGCATGCCTGGACCAAGTTGAGACTAGGTTGAGCCCGTGACCGCACCGGACGTGGTCGTGGTCGACCACCACGACTCCTACACGTGGAACCTCGTCCACCTGGTCGCGTCGGTCACCGGCGTGCTGCCCGACCGTCGTCCAGCACGACGAGGTCGACGCCGCCGACGGTGCTCGCCCACTCCCACGTGGTCCTCTCGCCCGGGCCCGGGCACCCGGCCGACCCGGCCGACTTCGCGGTCGGCGCGCGAGGTGCTGCGCCGCGCCACCCGGCCGGTGCTCGGCGTCTGCCTCGGGCATGCAGGGCCTGGTGACGACGTACGGCGGCACGGTCGGGCGGGTCGAGCCGGCGCACGGCGAGGTGGCCGCGGTCGAGCACGACGGGCGCGGGGTCTTCGCCGGCCTGCCGCGTCGCCGCTGGTCGCGGTGCGCTACCACTCGCTCGCCGCGCTGACCGTCCCCGACTGCCTGGAGGTGTCGGCGACCGCCGGCGACGTGGTGATGGGGGTGCGGCACCGGACCCTGCCGCTCGAGGGCGTGCAGTTCCACCCCGAGTCGATCCTGTCCGAGCACGGCGCCGCGCTGGTCGCCAACTTCCTGGGGCGGTCGTGACCGACCCGGTCGACGTTCTTCCGCGACGTGGCGGCGACGCACCCCCGCTGCTTCTGGCTCGACGGCGGCGGTGCCCGCGAGTGGTCGGGACGCCGGTCGATGGTCGGCTGGCTGGACGCCGACGACGTCTCGCTGACGTACGACGCGGCCGCGCGGGTCGTCACCCGGCACGTCGGCGGCGCGTCGACGGTGGTCGGCGACGACGTGTTCGCGGTGCTCGAGGCCGAGCTCGCCGGCGGGTGCGCCCGACGACCACTGGGTCGGGTACTTCGGCTACGCCTGCCGGCCCGACCTGCCGGCCGCTGTCGGCTCCGGGCTGCCCGACGCGGTCTGGATGCGGCCGCGGCAGATCCGGTTCTTCGACCACCGACTCCTGCCGAGGATTCATCGGCCTGCCGGCGAGTCTGCAACGCCTGGACGATGAACCTTCGTCGTCCACCGGGTTCACCGGCCGGCCGACAACTCCCGGCCGCCTACGCCACCGCCTTCGACCAGGTCCAGGAGCACCTGCACGCCGGCAACTCCTACGAGGTGAACCTGACCTACCGCGCGGAGACGAGCAGCGACCTGGACCCGGTGACGGCGTACCTGCGGCTGCGCGAGCTCAACCCGGCGCCGTACGCCGGGTTCCTGCAGCACGACCTGCCGGGCGCACGGGCCTGGCTGCTGAGCTGCAGCCCGGAGCGGTACGCGCTGGTCACCGCCGACCGGATGCTGGAGACCAAGCCGATCAAGGGCACCACGCCGCGGGGGCGCACGCCCGAGGAGGACGAGCGGCTGCGCCGGCACCTCGCCGAGCGACCCCAAGTTCCGCGCCGAGAACCTGATGATCGTCGACCTGCTCCGCAACGACCTGTCGATGGTGTGCGAGCCGGGCACCGTCGAGGTGCCGGTGCTGATGGACGTCGAGTCCTACGAGTCCGTGCACCAGCTGGTCAGCACCGTCCGCGGCCACCTGCGCCCGGACGTCACCACGATGCAGGCGCTGCGCGCGCTGTTCCCCGCCGGCTCGATGACCGGCGCCCCGAAGCTGCGCACCATGCAGGTGATCGAGGAGGTCGAGGACACCCCGCGCGGCGCGTACTCCGGTGCCTTCGGCTGGATCTGCGCGGACGGCCGGGCCGACCTCGGCGTCGTGATCCGGAGCCTGATGACCGCCGGCGACGGCCGCTACCTGCTCGGCACCGGCGGCGGCATCACCGTCCGCTCCGACGTGCAGGAGGAGTACGCCGAGTCGCGGTGGAAGGCCGAGCGGCTGCTGCGCGCGCTGTCGGCGAACGTAACGCCCGTAACACGCAGTGACTACCGTCGGACCCATGGAGAACGCGCACGTCATCGTGCTGTTCGGCGCGACCGGCGACCTGGCCCGGCGCAAGCTGCTGCCCGGGACTGCTGCGCCTGTGGCGAGGCCGGCCTGCTCGACGACTCCCGGATCGTCGGCACCTCGCTGGAGGACCATCGACACCGAGACGTTCGTGAAGATGGCGCGCGAGTCCTGCGACGAGTTCTGCGACAAGCCGGTGAGCGACGCGCGAGTGGGCGCCGACTTCGGCGGCATGCTCAGCTACGTCCCGCAGTCGACGCCGGTCCCGCGGCGCTGGCCGCGGCGGTCCGCACGGCCGAGGCCGAGCTCGCGGCTCGTGGCCGCGACGTCGACTTCCTGCACTACCTGAGCGTGCCGCCCAAGGCCGCGCTCGACGTGGTCCACCAGCTCGACGAGGCCGACCTGGTCGAGCGGTCCCGGATCATCATGGAGAAGCCGTTCGGCACCGACCTCGAGTCCGCGCAGCAGCCTCAACGCCCGGCTGCACGAGGTGTTCGACGAGAGCCAGATCTTCCGGATCGACCACTTCCTCGGCAAGGAGGCGGCGCAGAACATCCTGGCGTTCCGCTTCGCCAACGGGCTGTTCGAGCCGATCTGGAACCGCAACTTCATCGACCACGTGCAGATCGACGTACCGGAGACCCTCGGCCTCGAGGGCCGCACGAAGTTCTACGAGTCCACCGGCGCCTACCGCGACATGGTCGTCACCCACCTGATGCAGGTGCTGGCGTTCATGGCGATGGAGCCGCCGACGTCGCTCGCGCCCGGACCGATCAGCGACGAGAAGCTCAAGGTGTTCCGCTCGATGCGGCCGATCGAGCCGCACGAACGTGGTGCGCGGCCAGTACGCCGGCTACGCCGACGCAGCCACGACGTCGCCGACGACTCCGACACCGAGACGTTCGTGGCGCTCAAGGTCGAGATCGACAACTGGCGCTGGGCGGGCGTGCCGTTCTTCCTGCGCACCGGCAAGAAGCTGGCCGAGGGAGCGCGGATCATCTCGATCGCGTTCAAGGAGCCGCCGCTGTCGATGTTCCCGCGCGGCTCCAACGCCGGCACCCAGGGGCCCGACCACCTCACCTTCGACCTCGCCGACCAGTCGAAGATGTCGCTGTCCTTCTACGGCAAGCGGCCCGGCCCGGGCATGAAGCTGGAGAAGCTCGTCGATGCAGTTCGCGACGCACGAGACGTCGTCGTCGCTGGCGGTGCTGGAGGCCTACGAGCGGCTGATCCACGACGCGCTGCGCGGCGACCACACGCTGTTCACCACCGCGGAGGGCATCGAGACGCTGTGGGAGAAGTCGATGCCGCTGCTCGCCAGCCCGCCGCCGGTGCGGACCTACCCGCCGGGCAGCTGGGGCCCGAACGCGATCCACCAGCTGATCGCCCCGCACGCCTGGCGGCTGCCGTTCGAGCGGTCCTGGCGCGACCCCAACACGGTGGCCCAGTAGGCGTCAGACCCCAGGCGCCGTGCGGCGTTCGCCGTCGTCGGAGTACTCGACCCCAGCCCATGTCGACGGCGCGCCGGGCGTTGGCGAGCGCGGCGATCGTGACCGTGCCGAGCGGCCCGCGGCGGTCGAACATCGCGCAGGTGCCCGACGCGATGCCGTCGTGCTCGACCCGGTCGGTCGCGAGCAGCCCGATCTCCACGCCCGTCGGGCTCGCGGGCCAGGGTGAGCGCGATGTCGGTGTTGATGTACTCGACGCCGCGGGTGCCCCAGTTGGTCACCATGCTGGCGCTGTCGGCGGTGGCCGCCACGGCCTGGAACGCCGGTCAGCGGCTCGTCCGGCACGACCGGGATCGCGCTGTTCCAGGACGCCTTGCGGTCGGCGTTCTGGTGCTCGGTGAAGTCCTGCGACCAGACGTCGGCGGACCACAGGAACGGCACCCGCGGCTCGTCGCTCGGCGGCGCGACGTCCAGCGGCGGCGGCGACGGGCGCTCGGTCGGCTGCCAGACCTCGCCCGGCCGGCGCGGCCGTGGGCTTGAGGAACGTCGCGCGCGCGCGCGCGACCCGCTCGCCGTTCTGGGTCAGCGTCACGTCGACCAGGCAGATCCGTGAGCCCTCGCGGACCACCTCCGTGGTGAACGTGCACGGCACCATCCGCGCCGGCTTGAACAGGTCGACCACCCAGCGGGCCGGCCGCAGGTCGTCGCGGCCGAGTCTCGGCGAGGCACTGCTCGGCCGCCCGGGCCAGCGCCCCGCTCAGCGCGACGCCGTGCATCTGGTCGTCGCTCCACATGCTGCAGGCCAGCGGCGGTCGGGACGAGGTCGGCGCCGGACGTGGGTGAAGAACGAGATCTGGTCGGTCACCGACCTATTCTTGCGGAGCCTCACGCGCCAGCGCCGCGAGTAGGTCGGTGGCGCTCGTCACGATCGCGTCCTTGTCGTACGGCGCGAGCTGGACGGCGTTCACGCTCTGCACGAGGCCGTCGGTCTGGACGAAGCCGGTGACCAGGATCCCGGACTCTCGTTCGCGGACGACGATGCGCGCGGCGTCCGCGCCCGGGACGGACACCGGGCTGCAGCGCGTGCCGAGGCGGCGCCCATCGCGCCGAGGGCCGCGTCGAGGCCGCCGTCGAACCACAGGTAGTTCACGTCGTACGCCGCGCCGCCCTCGGTCGCCGGGGTGAACGCGCAGCGCGGCTCGTCGGCCGTCCCCGTCTGCACTTCCATCGGCTCGCCGGCGATCTCGGCAGACCTCGGCGGCGGTGACGCCGTCGCACGGGCTCCAGGCCACGGCCGGCGACGTCGTCGACGTCCGGGGCTTCTCGGACGCCCGAGCAGCCGGCTGAGCAGGACCGGCGCGAGGAGCACGCCGGCGACAGCTGTCGCCCTCACTGCGAACGGAGTCCGTCGGACTCGACCGGTACGTCGGAGCCGGGCAGCCACAGCGTGAGCCGGGCGCCGCCGGAGGCGCGACGCCCCGGCCTCGACGGTGCCGGCGTGCCGCTCGGCGACCTGGCGCACGATCGACGAGCCCGAGCCCGGAGCCGGGCATCGCCCGGGACTCCTGGGAGCGGTAGAAGCGGTCGAAGACGTGCGGCAGGTCCTCCTCGGCGATGCCGGGGCCCTCGTCGTCGACGGTGAGCGTGCCGTCGTCGAGCCGCACCGTGACGGTGCCGCCCGCGCGGGCTCCACTTGGCGGCGTTGTCGAGCAGGTTGGTCACCGCCCGCTCGAGGCCGCGGCTCTCGCCGACGACGAACCACGGCGTCGGTCTGGACGTCGAAGCTCGACGTCCGGGCGCCCGGCGCCGTACCCGCGCGACGGCCCGGTCGACCAGCTCGGGCAGCGTCGACCGGCTCGACCACGTGGGTCAGCGGCTCGTCGCGGGCCAGCTCGACCAGGTCGCCGATCAGGGTGGTGAGCTCCTCGATCTGGGCGCGCGACGTCGTCGAGCAGCTCCGCGCGGGCGCCCGGCGGGAGGCCGGCGCCGTCGCTCGCTGTCGACCTGGCTGAGCAGGTCGAGGTTGGTGCGCAGCGAGGTGAGCGGGGTGCGCAGCTCGTGCCCGGCGTCGGCGACCAGCTGGCGCTGCCGGTCGCGGGACGCCGCGAGCGCGGCGAGCATCTGGTTGAACGCCGTGGCCAGCCGGGCGATCTCGTCGTCGCCCTCGACCGGCAGCGGTCGCAGGTCCTCGGTGCGGGCGATCTCCTCGACCGCGGCGGTGAGCCGGCGCACCGGGCGCAGCCCGTTGCGGGCGACCGCCCAGCCGGCCATGCCGGCCGCGATCACGCCGGCCAGGCCGAAGAGGAACATCACGATGCCCGAGCTTGGCGGAGCACGACCTCCTGGGACTCGAGCGACTGGGCGATCACCATCGTCTGGTCGTCGCCGCGGTGCGACGGCGACGACCCGCCACTGGCTGTCGCCGTCGTTGCTGGTGATCGGTGCGCACCGACTCCGGGTCGTCGTCCGCGGACGACCTCGAGCTCGGGGTCGCCGAGGGTGATCGCCGGCAGCTGCTCGGCGGCCCGGGCGACGAACGAGCTCGCCGGTGAAGCAGACGACCCAGGTGTTGGCGGCGCCGAGGTACTCCGGCGGCACGTCGACGTTGGGGTCGCAGAGGGTCGAGCGACGGCCGACTCGGCCCGCTCGACGAGCGAGTCGTCGAGGGTGGCCTGCGAGCTGCATCCGCACGGTGATGTAGACGCCGGCCGCCACGAACGCGACGGTCACGCCGACGGCGATCGTGGTGAGCAGGGTGACCCGGCTGGCCAGCGAACGGCGGTAGTGCCAACGACCGTGCGGCTCCGGGGAGTCGGGCGACGGTCACGATTCCTTCAGCACGTAGCCGACACCGCGCACGGTGTGGATCAGCCGGGGCTCGCCCTCGGCCTCGGTCTTGCGGCGCAGGTAGCCGACGTACACCTCGAGGGAGTTGGCGGTGGTCGGGAAGTCGTAGCCCCACACCTCCTCGAGGATGAAGGAGCGCTCGAGCACCCGGCGCGGCCGGCGCAGGAACATCTCCAGCAGCGTGAACTCGGTGCGGGTCAGCTCGATCAGCCGGTCGCCGCGCCGCACCTCGCGGGTGGCGATGTCCATGGAGAGGTCGGAGAAGCTGAGCGTCTCGTCGGGCGCGTCGTCCTCGCGGGGACAGCCGGCGCAGCAGGGCGCGCAGCCGGGCCAGCAGCTCCTGCAGCGCGAACGGCTTGGTGAGGTAGTCGTCGGCGCCGGCGTCGAGACCCTCGACCCGGTCGCCGACGGCGTCGCGTGCGGTGAGCACCAGGATCGGCACGTCGTTGCCGGCGCTGCGCAGCGCGCGGGTCGCCTCGATGCCGTCGAGCCGCGGCATCATCACGTCCATCACGACGACGTCGGGCGCGGAGGCGGCGATGCCGGCCAGGGCCTCGGCGCCGTCGGCGGCGAGCGACGACGTCGTACCCGTTGAACTCCAGCGAGCGGCGCAGCGACTCGCGGACGGCCTTGTCGTCGTCGACGACGAGGACGCGGGGCTTCGGGCCCGGACTTGCGGTGGTCACGGCCGACACTCTGCCAGCGGAGCCTGAGTCGGCGCTGAGAGCTGGACGACCGGTCATCAGGCGTACCGTGGCGGCCAGGTCCGCCGCCCGCGCCCCGTAGCCGCCGCCGAAGTGGCAGGCGTGCACGAGCAGCGGGAAGATCTGGTGCAGCGCCGGCGCGGTCCTCCCAGCCGTCGGCGAGCGGCGCCGCCTCGACGTAGGCGTCGAGCACCCGCGGCAGGTGCGGCAGCCCGAAGAGCGCGAGCATCGCCAGGTCGACCTCGCGGTGGCCGCCGTACGCCGCCGGGTCGATCAGCCAGGCGTGGCCGTCGAGACCCCAGAGCACGTTGCCGTTCCAGAGGTCGCCGTGCAGCCGGGCACGGCGGCTCCTCGGGGACCAGGTCGGGCAGCCGGGCGACGATCGCCTCGATGGTCGCGGCCTCGGCCGTCGGTCGACCGCGCCGCGGTCGCGGGCCAGCTTGAGGTACGGCAGCACCCGGCGGACGGCGTAGAACTCGGCCCAGGTGTCCGCCGGCCGGTTGGGCAGCGGCAGCCGGCCGATGAAGCCGTCGCGGTCCAGGCCGTACGACGGCGCGCCGGCCGCGTGCGTCGCGGCGAGCTCCCGGCCGAGGGCGGCGGCCGCGTCGACGGAGCTCTTGCCCGGCTCGACCCACCGGATGATCAGGCACTCGTGCGTCGACGCCGAGCACCTCGGGCACGTGCGCGCCGCCGTCCGGCGTCGGCCTCGTCCAGCCAGCGCAGCCCGGCCGCCTCGTCGGTGAAGAAGTCGTCGGGCGCGTGCGGCAGCGTCTTCATCAGCGCGGTGGTGCCGTCGCTGAGGCGCAGCCGGGTGGCGGTCGCGATGTCGCCGCCGGCGACCGGGGCCGTGGCGACCACCGACGAGCCGAGGAGCTCCTCGGCACGACGGGCGACCAGCGGCTGCCGGGTCACGAGGCGTGCTCACCCCAGGGCCGCTGGCTCTCCAGCGCGGCGACCAGGAACTGCGGCGGTCCGTTCGACCATCGTCGAGCACCTCCTCGAATCCGGAGTCCCCACCGTAGTACGGGTCCGGTACGTCGCTCCCGGGTTCGACGGGGTCGAAGTCGCGGAACTGCCATCACCCGGTCGGTCGCGCCGCCGACGTCGGCGAGGTTCTGGCGCGTCCATGGCGAGCACCAGGTCGGCGTCGTCGTTGCCGGCCCACTGCTGCGCCCGGTGCCGGGTGGCGTCGTAGCCGGCCGCGGTCAGGGTCGCCGCCGCGCGCCGGTCCATCGGGTCGCCGACGTGCCAGTCGCCGGTGCCGGAGCTGGTGACCGTGACCCGGTCGTCGAGACCGGCGTCGGCGATCCGCGCCGCCAGCACGACGTCGGCCATCGGCGAGCGGCAGATGTTGCCGAGGCAGACCAGGGCGACCCGGTAGCGCCCGGGTCGCCGGGCCGGCGGAAGCAGCCGCCTCAGGCTTCCTGGGCGTCACCGAAGAGCAGGCCGACGATCCAGGTGACGATCGTGATCACGATCGCGCCGCCGACGGCGTTCCAGAAGCCGTCGACGTAGAAGTCGATGTCGAACAGCCCGGCGAGCCACTCGGTGAACAGCAGCATCAGCGCGTTGATCAGGAGCAGGAACAGCCCCAGCGTGATGATGATGAACGGGATCGACAGGAACTTGAGGATCGGGCGCGACGAACGAGTTGACGATGCCCAGGATCAGCGCCGACGAAGAGCAGCGGCCAGAACTTGTCGGTGACCTCGTCCCAGCCGGACGAGCCTTCGAAGCCGATGCCGTCGAAGATCACGCAGGCCGCGGCGAGCGCGACGACGTTGGTGGCGAGCCACCCGATGAACTTGAGGATTCCCACGGCCGCACTCTAGGCAGCGGCTCAGAGCGGTCGGAGCCCCAGCGCGTCGAGGATCGACGCCTCGGCGTCGTCGAGGTGCTGCTCGAGGAACGCCGACGCGCCCGTCGACGTCGCCGCGCTCGAGCAGCATCACCAGCGCGGTGTGGGTGTCGGCCTGGTCGTGGGCGTTGCGCCGGATCCGGTCGACCTGGGCCAGCGCGAGCTTGAGCTCGACCATCAGGCTCTCGGCCATCGCGACCAGCCGGGGCGAGCCGGTGAGCCCGACCAGGGAGACGTGGAAGGCGAGGTGCCGCTCGTTGAGCTCCTGGTACGACGCCGCCCGCCCGGACCGCGCTCGGTGTAGCGCACCAGCGCGGTGCGCACGGCGTCCCGCAGCCGCTCGTCGGCGTCGGGCCAGCGGCGTACGCCCGGCGCCCTCGAGCACCAGCCGGGCCCGGCAGATGTCGCGCACCGAGTCGGGGTCGGGGGTGGAGACCGAGACGCCGCGGTTGGGCTCGCGGGTGGCCAGCCCCTCGGCGACCAGGACGCCGAGCGCCTCGCGGACGGTCGGCCGGGAGACGCCCAGCGACTCGGCGAGCGCGACCTCGCGCAGCGGCGGTGCCGGACTCCAGCTCGCCGTCGAAGACCGCGCGCCGCAGCTCGTCGGCGACCCGGTCCACGGTCGAGGAGAGCTCGAGGTGGAGGGTGCTGAACGGGCTGGACTGCGGGCCATGGGCGGCCATTGTGCTCTACACTCGTCCATGTCAGATTGTCTGACAATCTGGCAATCGGACATGAACGTGATCGAGGAGGGATCCATGGCAGCTGCACTGGGGCCGTCGGTACGTGATGGTCGAGCCGACGCACTTCCGCGTCGAGTACGTCATCAACCCGTTCATGGACCCCGCCGACCAGCCCGACCCGGCGCTGGCCCTGGCGCAGTGGCGCGACGCTGGTCGCGACCATCGAGCGGCTCGGCGGCACCGTCGAGGCGCTGCCGCAGCGCGCGGACGCCCCGGACATGGTCTACGCGATGAACCTCGGCCTCGGCCTGGTCCGCGAGGACGGCGCCGCCGCACGTCGTGATGTCGCACATGCGCTACGCCGAGCGCCGGATGGAGACCGAGTCGGCGCAGCCCTGGTTCGCCGAGCGCGGGTTCACCACGTCGTACGTCGGGCGCGACGGCGTCGGCGCCCACCTCGAGGCCGGCGACGCGTTCGCGTTCGGCGACGCCCTGGTCGTCGGCTACGGCCCGCGCACCGAGGAGCTCGCGCTCAAGCACCTCGCCGACCGACCTCGGCGTCCGGGTCCGCGGGCTGCGGATCACCCACCCGGGGATGTACCACCTCGACCTGGCCTTCTGCCCGCTCGACGAGCGCCGCGCGCTGGTCTGCCCGGCCGCGCTCGACGAGGCGTCCGCCGCGGCGCTGCTCGCGCTGGTGCCCGAGCCGCTGGTGCTCACCGAGGAGGAGGCGCTCACGACGTTCTGCGCCAACTCGATCGTGCATCGGCACGCACCGTGGTGATGCCGGCCTGCCCGGACCGGGTGCGCGCGCAGCTCGAGGAGTGGGGCTTCGAGGTCGTCATCGTCGACGTCTCGGAGTTCCACAAGGGCGGCGGCTCGATCCGCTGCCTGACCAACCCGGTCGACGTCCGGATCGGCCGGGACCTCCCGTCCGTCCCCGGCGGCGAGGTCGTCCTGCCGCCGGTCTGAGCTCAGCCTGAGTTCGTCGCCGGTGCCCAGTTGCCGTGGAACCCGGCGGGCACCCGGCCCGGGCAGGTGGACGGCGGCGACGTCGTCGAGCGTCTCGGCGTCGAGCAGCACCAGGTCGCTGCGGTCGGTGGCCGCGGTCGTAGACGTAGCCCATCAGCACGCCCGTCGTCCTCGGCCGCTGTCCGGCGATGACGGCACGAAGCAGAACTCGCTGACCTCCTTGCCGGCGCCCAGCCGGCGCTCGGTGGTGGTGCCGGCGACGACGTCGTGCTTGAGCACCGAGTCGCCGGTGCGGACGCCCTCGGCGACGACGCCGGCGGCGTACCCGTAGCGGTGCCGGCGGCCGGTGAGCCGCTCGTCGTACCGCGGGAACTCCTGGCTGTGCTCGTCGAAGCGGTGCTCGCGGACCTTGCCGGCGGCGGGTCGACGGTGAAGCGGGTGAGGTACGCCGGGCCCTCGTTCGGGCCGGTGAAGTCGGTGGCGAACATCCGGTCGTGGCGGACCACGTCGATGACGACGTCGGTGCCCTCCTCGTAGGCGTTGAGGGTGTGGAAGACGTAGCAGGGGTCGATCTCGAACCAGCGCACGTCGGCGCTGCCGCCGTCGCGCGGGAGCAGGCCGATCCGGGCCGGGTAGTCGGCGTCCCAGGAGTACGGCATCGGTCGGGCCGGCGGCGTGCCGCGCAGCGGTCTGGTCGATCAGCCGGTCGGTCGCCTGCAGCGGGCGCTGCAGTGGTCGGGGCGTCTCGCCGGCGACCATGCCGAGGTCGAAGGTGACGGGCAGGTCGTAGATGACGACGTAGTGCTCGGTGAGCGCGCAGTCGTGGATCATCGGGCTGCCGGTGACCTCGATCTCGACCTGGTGCCGGACCCGGCCGTCGGTGCCGACGACCGAGTAGTCGACCAGGTTGCCGCGCGCCCAGTTGTAGGAGAGCGCGTGCAGCTCGCCGGTGTCCGGGTCCTCGTGCGGGTGGGCGGTGTAGCCGCCGGTGACGGTGCCGAGCGTCGCACGGCCCGACGGTGTCGAGCTCGTCGGTCAGCTCGTACGGCGTGCGCGCCGGCCTCGACCAGGGCGAGCGTGCGGCCGGCGTGCTCGAGGACGTTGGTGTTGGGCGGGAAGTCGTCGCCCTGGGGCGCGACGTACCGGTTGCGGTACCACTGCGCGCGGCCCGTCGCCGAGCCGGACGCCGTGCACCATCCCCTCGCCGAGGAACCAGTGGTAGCCCGTGCCCGGGTCGGTCGGCCGGGTTCGGCCCGATCCGCAGGTAGCGGCCGTCGAGGTGGTCGGGGATGGCGCCGGTGACCGTCGAGGTCGAAGGCGGTGCGCTCCTCGTGGACGGGAGCGAAGTTGTCCTGCAGGTAGCGGTTCATCACGGGCTCCTCCATAACGCCGTTATGACGACCATCGACCATAACGCCGTTATGACAGGCTGGCAACCATGTCCGAGCAGCACCGACGAACCGACGTACGCCGCCGGCTGATCGAGGTCGCCGCCGACCTGCTCAGCGAGGAGGGCCCGTCGGCGCTGAGCGCCCGCCGGCTCGCCCGCGACGCCGGCACCTCGACGATGGCCGTCTACACGCACTTCGGCGGGATGCCGGCGCTGGTCCGCGCGGTCGTCGCCGAGGGCTTCACCCGGCTCTACGACCGGGTGGCCGAGGTCGAGCCGACCGACGACCCGCTCACGGACCTGATCGGCGCCGCCGCGGCGTACCGCGCCCACGCGCTGGCCGAACCCGCACCTGTTCTCCGTCATGTTCGGCTCCGCGTCGCTGGGGGAGTACCGGCTGACCGAGGCCGAGCTCGAGGTCGGCCTGGCCGCGTTCGGCCAGCTCGTCGGCGCTGGTCGAGCGGGTGATGGACGCCGGCGCGATCCGCCGCGCCGACCCGGCGGCCGTCGCCGGCCAGTTCTGGGCGCCCTGCACGGCTACGTGATGATCGAGCTCAGCGGCCTGAGCCACGTGGTCGAGGACCCGGAGGCGCGAGATCCTCCAGCCGATGCTCGCGAACCTGCTCGCCGGCCTGAGCTGACCCTCCCCTCGCTAGCCTCTGCCCCATGTTTCCGGTCGGCGGCGTGGGGGTGATGCTGCTCCTCGTCGCCCTCTCGGGCCTGGTCTGCGCGCTGCTCGCCCGTGGCGCTGCGGCCGCGGGTCGGCTGGTTCACGGCGGTGTCGATCGCCGGGTTCGTGTGGTCGCTGGCGGTGATCGCGCTCGATCACGCTGATCCCCGCGAACGGCGCGCCCGGGATCGTCCCGGCCGAGGGCCGGCTGACCACCTGCTCGTGGGACATCGGCGGCCCGGCGCCCGAGGGCTTCTGGATCTTCTCGCGGCGGGCAGCGGACTGCTCAACGCGGTGGTGTTCGTCCCGGCCGGGGTCCTGCTGGTGCTGGCCGTCGCGCGCTGGCGGGGCGGCCTGGGTGCTGGTCCCGCTCGGGCTGGTCGCTGCTCGCGGCGTACTCGATCGCGATCGAGGCGACCCAGCTCGCGCTGGCCCGGATCGACCGTGCCTGCGACGTCACCGACGTCATCGACAACGTCACCGGCGCCGCGATCGGGGTCGGCATCGGCATCGTGCTGGCGCTGGTGCTCCGCCCGTGGCGGCACGCCGACGGCGTGACTAGGGTGCGCGCATGACCACCCCCCAGCCCCGCGCGAACGTCGCGGAGATCCCGCCGTACGTCGCCGGGCAAGCCGCCGACCGTCCGACCCGGGATGACGTCGTACAAGCTCTCCTCCAACGAGAACCCCTACCCGCCGCTGCCCGGCGTCATCGAGGCCGTGCAGGCCGGCGTCGCGGCGATGAACCGCTACCCCGACATGGGCAGCACCGCGCTGTACGCCGCGCTCGCGGAGAAGTTCGGCGTGCCGGCCGACCACCTGTCGGTCGCGACCGGGTCGGTCGGGCTGATCTACCAGCTGGTGCAGGCGTTCTGCGACCCCGGCGACGAGGTCGTGTTCGCCTGGCGGTCCTTCGAGGCCTACCCGATCGCGGTCACCGCCGCGGCCGCGACGTCGGTCCAGGTGCCGGTGCTCGCCGACGGCCGGCACGACCTCGACGCGATGGCCGCGGCGATCACCGACCGCACCAAGGTCGTGCTGGTCTGCACGCCCAACAACCCGACCGGCCCGGCGGTCACCCAGGCCGAGCTCGACGCGTTCCTCGCGAAGGTGCCGTCGCACGTGCTGGTCGTCGTCGACGAGGCGTACGTCGAGTTCGTGCGGATGGACGACCCGGTCGACGGCCTGGCGACGTACCGCCGGCACGAGAACGTCGTCGTCACCCGCACCTTCTCCAAGGCCTACGGGCTGGCCGGGTTCCGGGTCGGGTACGCCGTCGCGCCGGCCCCGATCGCGGCCGCGCTGCGTGCGGTGTCGCTGCCGTTCGGCGTCTCGACCGTCGCCCAGGCCGCGGCGATCGCGTCGCTGGAGCGCCAGGACGAGCTGCTCGAGCGGGTCGAGGCGCTGGTCGCCGAGCGGGCCCGCGTGGTCGCCGGGCTGCGCGACGTCGGGCTGGGACGTGCCCGAGGCGCAGGGCAACTTCGTCTGGTTCGAGCTCGGCGAGCGGACCGCCGACTTCGCGGCCGCAGCCGACGAGGCCGGCATCGTGGTGCGCCCGTTCGCCGGCGAGGGCGCCCGGGTCTCGATCGGCGAGACCGAGGCCAACGACCGGCTGGTCGCGGTGGCGGCCGCCTTCCGGCGGTAGCTGGTGGGGGAGTTTCGTCGGCCGGCCGATGAAACCCACGCCGGGACGATGAAACTTTGTCGTCCAGGCATGAGCTTTGTCGGCCGGCCGATGAACCTCCGCAGCTAGATCGCCCAGGCCACCGGCAGCACCAGCACCGCGAACCGCGCGCTCCGGCCGACGAGGCACAGGACAGCGAAGAGCCAGCGGCGCTGTCCGGCGGCGCCCGAGGCGAGGCTGACGATCGCGAGCGGCGGCAGCCCGAGCGCGGCCGAGGCCAGCACGACCGGTGGCCCGGTGGCCCGACCCGCCCAGCGGCTGTCGGCGAGCTTGGCGGCCCAGCGGCCGGCGCCGCGGCGGGCGGACTCGAAGAGCACCAGCTTGCCCGCGGTCTGCCCGATCGCGAGGGCGACGACGAGCAGGACGGCCAGCCAGGCGTGCGACCGGGTCGCGGCGAGGACGGCGTAGGCCTCGGCGTTGACAAGCGGGATCAGCGCCGAGGCGGCGCCCATGCCGAGCGCGGCGAGGAAGGCGAGGACGCTGGTCACGGCAGTAGCCGCAGCACCCGGGCGGCCGACCAGACCTTGACGGCGCCGACGGCGAGGACGACGACGAGCCCGACGGCGTACCACCCGAGCGCGATCGCGACGACGACGCCGGCGGTGTTGGCGGCCTTGGCGAGCGGCGACCAGTTCAGCCGCCAGACGGTGTGGTCGACCAGGTGGAAGTCGTTGGGTCCGAGGATCGGCCAGCAGAGGAACGCCAGCGACAGCATCGTGTCGAGCACCGCGAACGACAGCAGGAACGCGACCGCGAGCACCCACGCACCCGGCAGGTGCGCGAGCAGCCCGGCGC
Source organism: uncultured Actinomycetota bacterium (assembly GCA_963716655.1). Classification (GTDB taxonomy): domain Bacteria; phylum Actinomycetota; class Actinomycetes; order Propionibacteriales; family Nocardioidaceae; genus Nocardioides. The sequence continues at coordinate 252,874 of CAVQTV010000008.1, forward strand.
ACAGCAGCGCCGTGCACGCGCGGTCGCTGACGATGTCGAGGACCGCGCCGAGACGGGTCTCCTGGCCGAGGCGGCGGGCCAGCCAGCCGTCGAGGATGTCGCCGATCCAGTACACGGCGTAGGCGACCGCGCTGATCCGCAGGTCGTGGCTGGCGATCGCGTAGCCGCCGAGGACCACTGCGGCCGTCGTCCGCAGCAGGGTGACCAGGTTCGGCCAGGTGTGCAGGCTTCCGATGGGCAGCGGCAGGGAGACCGGTCGGTCGAGCAGAGGAGTCGTCATGGCAGCACGGTCGCCCGGCCGGGGTCCGGGCAGAACCGCCTGCGGTGCCGGCTCGACCGGTACCCCGGTACCGACTTCGTCCGGCCACCGGGACAACGCGGCCGTTGTCGCCGAGACTGGCCGCGTGAGGACGACGTTCGAGCGATGGCTGGCGACCCCGTGGCTGCTGCACCGCCTGATGTACGGCGTGGCCGGGGCCGCGATCGTCAGCTCCTTGACGGTCTCGCTCTTCTACGAGACCGAGACGCAGACGGTCTGGGTCTTCGGCTTCCTGCCGCTGATCGTGCTGGCCTCGTTGCCGAACCGGGGGCTGCGTGCCGTGGTGCTCGCCGGGGGCGCCGGCTTCGTGGCGTTGTGGACGCCGGACGCGGTGTTCCTCTGGCCGGTCGTCTCCGCGCTGGTCATGGTCTCGATCGCGGAGGACCTGCGCGATGCGCCCGTCGCGGGCTGGATCGGCGGCCTCACCGGCTCGGTCGGTGCGCTGATCCTCTACAGCGACCAGGCCACCGTCGCACCCTTCCTGGCCACGGTGCTCGGTGGCGCGCTCGGCCTGTGGCTCCGCTCGCGTGCCCGGGCCACCGAGCTCGAGGTGGTGACTGAGTCGCTGCGCGACCAGGCCGCGTGGCTCGAGCAGCGCACCAGCCTGGCCCGCGAGCTGCACGACGTGGTCGGCCACCACGTCACCGCGATGGTCGTGCAGGCCGAGGCCGGGCTGGTCGGCGACCCGGAGCGGGCGCTGCGCGAGATCGGCGGCCTGGGCCGCGCCGCACTCGGCGAGCTCGACGCGCTGGTCGTGCACCTGCGTGACCCCCAAGCGCCCCTGGTCGTCAGCGCGCCGCCGCGGCTCTCCGACGTCGACGAGCTGCTGGCCGCGCCGCTGCGACACCAGGGCGTCGCCGTCACCGTGGACGTCGACCCGGACGTCGCGCTCGACGAGGCGACCACCCTCACGGCGTACCGGATCCTCCAGGAGGCACTGACCAACGTGACGCGGCACGCGCAGGCCAGGACGGTGTGGGTGGAGGTCGCGTCCGCCGGCGGCAACGTCCGGCTCCGGGTCAGCGACGACGGGGTCGGACCGCCGCGCGAGGTGACCCGCGGCTCCGGCCTGATCGGCATCGAGGAGCGGGTCACCGCGGCCGGCGGGATCTGGAGCCTCAGCTCGCGGCCGGGGGGCGGCACGGTCGTCGACGTCTACCTGCCGGCGGCCCGATGACGATCCGCGTCGCGGTGGTCGACGACCAGCAGCTGGTGCGTGAGGGCTTCGCGATGATCCTCGGCGCGCAGCCCGACATGGAGGTCGCGGTGCAGGCCGAGGACGGTCGCCAGTTCCTCGACGCGGTGCGGGAGGACCCACGGATCGACGTGGCCCTGGTCGACATCCGGATGCCGGTGCTGGACGGGCTCGCCGCCACTCGTGCGCTGGCCGCGCTGCCGCACGCGCCCGTGGTGATCGTCGTGACGACGTTCGACGACGACGCCTACGTGCTGGACGCGATCGCCGCCGGTGCCCGGGGTTTCGTGCTCAAGCGCTGCAGCGGCCGCGAGCTCGTCGACGCCGTACGGCGGGTGGCGGCCGGCGACTCGATCCTCTCGCCGGAGGTGACCGGTGCCGTGCTCGCCCGGGTGCGCTCGAGCGGGTCGTCGGGCACCACCGACCTGGCGGCGTACTCACTGACCGCGCGGGAGGCCGACGTCCTCGCGCTCGTCGGTGCGGGCCTCAACAACACCGAGATCGCGGCGCGGCTGCACCTCTCGCAGAGCACGGTCAAGACGCACGTCAGCAACGTCCTCGACAAGACCGGCAGCAGGGACCGCGTCGGAGCTGCCCTGCTCGCGATCCGCGCCGGGCTGGCGCCGTGACGGCCGCCGGTCCAGCTCCCGCCACCGAGGGTCCAGGGCCGGGAGCATGGTGAACAGCAGGTAGGCGAGGCCCAGGGCGACCAGGGTCGTGGAGAGCCCGACGCTCGCGACCAGGACGCCACCGAGCACGCCGCCGAACGGGATCAGCGCGAAGCACATCGCCGTGCTCAGCGCCGAGACCCGCCCGGTCAGCTCGGCCGGGATCCGCTCGAAGATCACCGCGCCGAGGATCGGGTTGATGAACCCGGCCGCGAACCCGGCGACGACACAGGTGAGGACGACCAGCCACACCGGCGAGTCGAACGCCAGCACGAGGAACCGCGGCGCGCCCGCAAGCAGGAACGCGACCAGGTAGGTCATCCGCCGCGGCATCCGCGCCGCCCAGGCGGAGGCGCACAGAGCGCCGAGGGCGGCGCTGCCTCCGAACACCCCGAAGAGCACGGCGACGCCGGACGCGCTGCCGACCACGTCGCGCGCCCACACCGGGACGAGGACGGTCGCGTAGGCGACGTCGAGCAGGTTGGTCAGCGCGACCATCACGGTGATCGCGAGCAGGATCCGGTCCCGGCGCAGGAAGTCCCAGCCCTCTCGGAGCCGGGTCCGGTACGGCGTCCCGTCGTCCTCGTCCGCTTCGGCTCGGACCGGGCGCAGCGACCGGGTCGACCAGGCGAGCACCGCGGCCGCGACGCCGAAGCGACAGCGCGTCGACCACCAACGCGTTCGCCGCACCGAGCGCGGCGACCAGGCCGGCCGCCCCGGCGGCGCCGAGCAGACCGGAGGTCCGCTCGATCGTCGAGTGCAGGCCGGTCGCCCGCTCGAGCGGGACACCGGCCGAGGTGACCAGGACCGGGACCATGGCGTGCTTGGCGGCGTCTCCGGGGCCGCGCAGCGAGCCGGCCAGCGCGACCAGCACCAGCAGCATCGGGAAGGACAGCGCGCCGAGCGCGTGCAGCAGCGGGATCGCGCCGATGACGAACACCGACCCGACGTCGCAGGTGATCGCCACCCGACGCGCGCCGACCCGGTCGATCACCGGACCGCCGAGCACCTTGAGCAGCACCAGCGGCAACGTCTCCGCGAGCGCGACCAGGCCGGTCTTCGTCGGGCTGCCGGTCGTGGTCAGGACGAACCACGGCAGCGCGATCATCGAGACCCGGGTGCCGGTGAGCGAGATCGCCTCGGAGAGCAGCCAGCCGCGCAGCGGCGTGCGAGCGGACGTCACTGCCCGACCTTGCCCGGGTAGGCGAACCCGTTCAGCTGCACGACGTACTGCACCGCCTCGTCGCCGTCGTCCTCCTGCTCCTCCTCGAGAACGCCGACGAGCCGCTCGACGAGGGCCTGCGCCCGGCTCGGGGTCAGCCGGATCACCCAGTCGTTGTACGAGGTCGCGTCGGACCACTCCGCCGGCAGGAGCGGCGAGCTCCTCGACCGAGCGCTGAAGCATCTGGGTCATCACGACGACCACCGACTGGAGGTAGGCCTCGACGGTCTCCTTCTCGTCCGGGCCCTGCGCGGTCGAGCCGTCCATGGTCGTGAACTGGTGCGCCGCCTTCCACCACCGGTCCCGGCCGTTGCCGCGCTCGGGGTCGTCGACGACGAACCCGGCCTGGGCGAGCTGGCGCAGGTGGTACGACGTGGCGCCGGTGTTCAGCCCCAGCCGGGCGGCCAGCGTGGTCGCGGTCGCCGGCCCGTCGGCGCGCAGCATGCCCAGCATCCGCACCCGGACCGGGTGGGTCAGTGCCTTCAGTGCCTGCGGTGACGGGGTGATCGAGGTGAGGTCCACCCGGCTACCGTACGACTGCAAAGGAATGTTTGCAAAGGTTTGTTTGGAGATTTGGCTGAGGTACCGTCCTCGCCGTGCTCCCCGTCTCCTTGCGCCACCGTCCTGCTGGCCGGGAGCCTCGCGGTACACGCGCCAGCGGCTGTCGCGCCCGATGCCACGGGATGCCCGGACCGCACAGTCGGTGCTGCGCGAGATGAGCCTGCCCCAGCGGGTCGGCCAGCTGTTCATGGTCGGCACCCCGGCCGACGAGGTGGACCGGGTGACCAAGTCGCAGATCGGCCGCTTCCACGTCGGCAACGTGATGCTCACCGGGCGCAGCTACGACGGCGTGGAGGCGCCGGCGCGGGTGTCCCGGTCGATGCGGGCCGAGGTGTCGGCGGCGTCGACGTCCCGCGTCCGGCTGTTCGTCGCCACCGACCAGGAGGGCGGCCTGGTGCGGGTCCTGCAGGGGCCGGGGTTCTCCGAGATCCCGTCCGCGCTGGAGCAGGGCCGGTGGGCGCCGTCCGCGCTGCGCCGCTCGGCCGAGGTGTGGGCCGGCCAGCTGCGCCGGGCCGGGGTCAACCTCAACCTGGCGCCGGTCCTGGACACGGTGCCGAGCCGCAAGGCCGCGAGGCACAACCCGCCGATCGGCAAGTACGACCGGCAGTTCGGCTTCAAGACCACGGTGGTCACCCGGCACGGCCTCGCGTTCCTGAACGGGATGCGCGCCGGCCGCGTCGTACCCGCGATCAAGCACTTCCCCGGCCTCGGTCGGGTCCGCGCGAACACCGACACCGCCGCCGGGGTCACCGACCGGGTGACCCGCCGCCACGACCCGTACCTCGAGCCGTTCCAGAAGGCGATCGACGCAGGTGCGCCGTTCGTGATGATGTCCACGGCCATCTACGCGCGCCTGGACCGCGAAGCACCCGGCCGCGTTCTCGCCGCTTCGTCGTCCAGACCATGCTGCGCGGAGACCTCGGCTTCCGCGGAGTCGTGATCTCCGACGACCTGGCCCGGGCGCAGCAGGTGGCGTCGTACTCGCCGGCCGCTCGCGCGGTGAAGTTCATCGACGCCGGTGGCGACCTGGTGCTGACCGTCGACCCCGACCCGCTGCCGGCGATGTACGGCGCCGTGCTCCAGCGGGCGCGCCACAACAAGGCGTTCCGGGCCAAGGTGAACGCCGCCGCGCTGCGGGTGCTGCGCGCCAAGGAGGCCCGGCTGCTCGTCCTGGGGCTTGCCAGCGTGGGCGGGCACGCGACTGACGGCGAGTTCGACCGGGACATGAGCTACATCCCGGACCGGATCACCCGCGACGGCCGCAAGCCCGACCGTGGGCCTGTCGAGGGCGACCTGTGGCCGGTCGAGCCGGGGCGGTACCGGCTGGTGGTCGCGTGGGCGTGCCCGTGGGCGAACCGGGCGATCATCGTGCGCCGGTTGCTCGGCCTCGAGGACGTGATCTCGCTCGGCATCTGTGGCCCGACGCACGACCAGCGGAGCTGGACGTTCGACCTCGACCCCGACGGCCGGGACCCGGTCCTCGGCCTCGAGCGGTTGCAGGAGGCGTACTTCCTGCGGTTCCCCGACTACCCGCACGGCATCACGGTGCCCGCGGTCGTGGACGTGCCCACCCGGGCCGTCGTCACCAACGACTTCCCGTGGATCACCCACGACCTCTTCTTCGAGTGGCAGGAGCACCACCGCCCCGATGCCCCGGACCTGTGGCCCGCCGACCTCCGCGACGAGATGGACGAGGTCATGGAGCGGATCTTCAACGGCCTCAACGACGGCGTGTACCGGTGCGGCTTCGCGAGCAGCCAGGACGCCTACGACGCCGCGTACGACGAGCTGTGGGACACCATGGACTGGCTCGAGGAGCGGCTCGCCGACCGGCGCTACCTGATGGGCGACCGGATCACCGAGGCCGACGTCCGGCTGTTCCCCACGCTGGCCCGCTTCGACGCGGTCTACCACGGGCACTTCAAGTGCAACCGCAACAAGCTGACCGAGATGCCGGTGCTGTGGGCCTACGCCCGCGACCTGTTCCAGACGCCCGGCTTCGGCGACACGATCGACTTCGACCAGATCAAGACGCACTACTACGTCGTGCACACGGACATCAACCCGACCGCAGATCGTGCCGAAGGGGCCGGACCTGAGCGGCTGGCAGACGCCGCACGGGCGCGAGCAGCTCTAGATCTCGATGAACAGCCGCACGGTGACGACGTCGCCGAGGGCGAGGCCCTCGTTGTTGCGGATCTTGTCCTTCAGCGGCACGACGTAGCGGCCGTCCTTCGGCCACAGCGAGGTGGTCCAGCTGGTCTCGCCGATGCTGACCGTCACCGGGACCATCCCCCAGCCGTAGGTCACCGCCGCCGCGGTCTCCTGGATCTGCTCGGCCTCGTCCTCGGGCACCCACACGAAGTGGTACGGCGCAGGCCCGCGCCACTCCCAGACGTCACCGGTGAATTCCAGATCCACGCGGGCAGGTTAGCGGTAGCGGCGGTGGATGAACCCGTGCACCCGCGGAGCGCCGTGCCGCCAGCGCAGCTGGGCGGCGAACAGGGCCCGCCGGTCGCGGCCGCCGATCCAGCCGTGGAAGAAGACGACCGGTCGCCGGTGCACCGCGGTGACGATGTCGGCACCACCCGGGCCGCAGACCCCGGTGTTGCCTCGGCGCAGCAGCGAGTGCGGCGCGGCGCGGCGCAGGTGCTGGAGGCTGCGCGACCGGCGCCAGGTCGTGCGGTAGCCGCACGAGGCGAAGTCGCCCTCGGAGGTGAACAGCACCAGGAACCGGCCGTGCTGGACCAGGACCGGGTTCTCGACGACGTGCCGGCTGCGCAGCAGCACCCGGTCCTGCGCGTGCCGGGCCCGGTGCCGGCCGTCGCGGGTGAGGGCCAGTCGCCGGATCGAGGTCGGGAGGCCCTGCGTCTTGAACAGCAGGTAGCGCCGGCCGTGCCGGGTCGTGAAGCCGGACGGGTCGATCGCCCCGCGGCGCGGGCAGACCAGCGGTCGCCGGCCGACCGGGTGGAACTGGTCGAGCGCGTGCCGGGCGGCGGCGACGCCGATGCAGCGCCGGTCCCCGCGCCCGGTGGGCGCGGAGTAGTAGATCAGCCAGCCGGTCCGGGTCCGCACCAGGTCGGACGCCCAGATCGACCGGCCCCGCGAGCGCGCCCACCGCGGCAGCTCGGGCAGCGCCGAGCGCACCCGGCGCCACGGGCCGCGCGGCGTGCTCGACACCGCGCGCGGCACGTTCGGGCCGGTCGAGATCGCGAGGTAGCCCCCGGCGTACGCCACCACCGACGGGTCCGCGAACCCGGTCGGGAAGACCGGGGTCACCCGCGCCGCCCGACGGGCGCGCGCTGAACCGGGCCCGCCGCCAACGTCATGATCGTCGCCGTCACCAGCACCGTCACGAGGGCAGCCGTAGCCGCCCGACGTCCCCACCGCATTGCGTCCCCACCCAGTCCATTGCCGACGATCAGGGTCTATCAGATCGGCATGACCTGTCCGGATGTGGCGAAAGATGCCGAATTGCAACAATGGACACATGGGGCACGACCACGACCACGCCGCCGGCCGCGCGGAGGACCGCGCCCGGCTACGGATCGTGCTGGGCGTGACCCTGGTGGTGATGGTCGTCGAGGTGGTCGGCGCGCTGCTCACCGGCTCGCTCGCGCTGCTCGCCGACGCCGGCCACATGGCCACCGACGCCGCCGCGGTCGTGCTGGCCCTGGGGGCGTCGTACGTCGCGTCGCGCGGCGGCGGGCCGCGCTCGACGTTCGGGCTGCACCGGGCCGAGATCCTCGCCGCGCTCGCGAACGCCGTGGTGCTGCTGGTGGTCTGCGGCTACCTCGCGTACGCCGGGATCTCCCGGCTCGCCGACCCGCCGCCGGTCGACGCCGGGCCGATGGTGCTCTTCGCCCTCGTCGGCCTGGTCGCGAACGCTGTCTCGCTGCTCGATCCTGAACCGCTCCGACACCGGGTCGCTGAACCTGCGCGGCGCCGTCAACGAGGTGTTCGCCGACCTGCTCGGGTCGGTGCTCGCCGTCGTCGCCGGCCTGCTCATCCTGCTCTGGGGCTTCGAGCGCGCCGACCCGATCGCGTCGCTGGTGATCGCGGCGCTGATCGTGCCGCGCTCGCTGGTCCTGCTACGGGACTCGGCCGCGATCCTGCTCGAGGTCGCGCCGAAGGGGCTCGACCTCGACGACGTCCGGCAGCCACCTGCTCGAGATGCCCGGCGTCGTCGACGTCCACGACCTGCACGCCTGGACGATCACCAGCGGGATGCCGAGCCTGTCGGCGCACGTGACCGTCACCCAGGAGGCGCTCGACGCCGAAGGGGTCGGCCGGATCCTGGACCGGCTCTGCGAGTGCACCGCCGAGCACTTCGACGTGCGGCACTCGACGTTCCAGGTCGAGCCGGTCACCCACCAGGAGCACGAGGACCTCGGCGAGGTCCACTGAATCTGTCCGGAGGCCCAGTCCGGGGCCGGCCGGATTGGCGACCGCGACGATGCCACCGGTAAGTTGTGCAGGCACGATTGTGTTCCGGGTCACAAGGGCGCACCACCCCCGCGCCCGAGTCCGGAACGACAGAACTCGGCAAGCGGAGACCCCGCCGAGCCGGCGACCTCGAAGGAGTGCACGTGACGCAGCAGCCCGCGGGTGGTTCACCCGGCTTCGGCCCCGACCTCGTCGAGGTCTTCGGGCCGTCCCAGCAGGACGGCGGCCCCGAGCTCGTCCAGCTCCTGACTCCCGAGGGCGAGCGGGTCCACCACCCCGAGTTCGACCTCGACTTCTCCGCCGAGCAGCTCCGCGGCTTCTACCGCGACATGGTGCTGACCCGCCGGATCGACACCGAGGCCACCGCGCTGCAGCGGCACGGCGAGCTCGGCATCTGGGCGCAGCTGCTCGGCCAGGAGGCCGCGCAGATCGGCGCCGGCCGCGCGCTGCGCCCGCAGGACTACGTCTTCCCGACCTACCGCGAGCACGGCGTCGCCTAGTGCCGCGGCGTCGACCCGCTCGACCTGCTCGGCCTGTTCCGCGGCGTCGACCAGGGCTCCTGGGACCCCGCCGAGAACAACTTCGGCCTCTACACGATCGTGATCGGCGCGCAGACCCTGCACGCGACCGGCTACGCGATGGGCATGCAGCGCGACGGCGTCGTCGGCACCGGCGACCCCGACCGCGACGCCGCGGTGATCGCGCACTTCGGTGACGGCGCCTCCTCGCAGGGCGACGTCAACGAGGCCTTCATCTTCGCCGCGTCCTACAACGCCCCGGTCGTGTTCTTCTGCCAGAACAACCAGTGGGCGATCTCCGAGCCGATCGAGCGCCAGACCCGGATCCCGCTCTACCAGAGGGCTCTCGGCTTCGGCTTCCCCGGCGTCCGCGTCGACGGCAACGACGTGCTCGCGACGTACGCCGTCACCCAGGCCGCGCTGCAGCGGGCCCGCGACGGCCAGGGCCCGACGTTCGTCGAGGCGTACACGTACCGGATGGGTGCGCACACGACGACCGACGACCCGACCCGCTACCGGCTCTCCGACGACCTCGAGCGCTGGAAGCTCAAGGACCCGATCGCCCGCGTCGAGGTCTACCTGCGCCGCAACGGCCTGGCCGACGACGACTTCTTCGCGGCGGTCCAGCAGGAGGCCGACGACCTCGGCGCACCGGCTGCGTGAGGGCTGCAAGGCGCTGCCCGACCCGGCAGCCGCTGAGCATCTTCGACCACGTGTACACCGAGCTGACCGAGGAGCTCGAGCAGCAGCGCGACGGCTTCGCGGCCTACCTCGAGAGCTTCGAGGGGGCGCACGCGATGAGCGACCAGAAGATCACCCTGGCCAAGGGCCTCAACATGGGCCTGCGCAAGGCCATGGAGGACGACCCGAAGGTCCTGCTCATGGGCGAGGACGTCGGCAAGCTCGGCGGCGTCTTCCGGATCACCGACGGCCTGCAGAAGGACTTCGGCGAGGACCGGGTCATCGACAGCCCGCTGGCGGAGTCCGGCATCGTCGGCACCGCGGTCGGCCTGGCGCTGCGCGGCTACCGGCCCGTCGTCGAGATCCAGTTCGACGGGTTCGTCTACCCGGCGTACGACCAGATCGTCTGCCAGGTCGCGAAGATGACGTTCCGCAGCCAGGGCAAGTCCAAGATGCCGATGGTCATCCGGATCCCGTTCGGCGGCGGCATCGGCGCGGTCGAGCACCACAGCGAGTCGCCGGAGGCGCAGTTCGCGCACACGCCCGGGCCTCAAGGTGGTCGCCTGCTCGAACCCGGTCGACGGCTACTGGATGATCCAGCAGGCCATCGCGTGCGACGACCCGGTGATCTTCCTCGAGCCGAAGCGGCAGTACCACGCCGACAAGGCCGACCTCGACGAGAACGCCACGCCCGACGCCGCTGTTCACCTCGCGGGTGGTCCGCGCGCGGCACCGACGTCGACCGTGCTCGCCTACGGCCCGACCGTGAAGACCGCGCTGAAGGCCGCCGAGGCGGCCGCCGGCGAGGGCAAGTCGCTCGAGGTCATCGACCTGCGCACGCTCTCGCCGCTGGACATGGGTCCGGTCTTCGAGTCGGTACGCCGCACCGGCCGCGCGATCGTCACCCACGAGGCGCACGTCAACCTCGGCATGGGCGCCGAGCTCGCCGCGCGGATCACCGAGCAGTGCTTCTACTCGCTGGAGGCCCCGGTGCTGCGGGTCGGCGCGTTCGACACGCCGTACCCGCCGTCGCGGATCGAGGAGGACTACCTCCCCGACCTGGACCGGGTCCTGGACGCCGTCGACCGCTCGCTGGAGTTCTGACACATGCCTGAGTACAAGCTGCCCGACGTCGGCGAGGGCCTGATCGAGGCCGAGATCGTCAGCTGGAAGGTCAAGGTCGGCGACGTCGTCGACATCAACGACATCGTCGTCGAGATCGAGACCGCGAAGTCGATCGTCGAGCTGCCGACGCCGTACGCCGGCGCGGTGACCGCGATCCTGGTGGCCGAGGGCGAGATGGTCGCCGTCGGCACCCCGATCATCGCGATCGGCGAGCCGGTCGCTGCCGACGCGCCGCCGCCGCCTCGGCACGCCGCTCCGGCGGAGATCGACCTGTCCAACCCGGCCGCCTCCGGTGGCGGCGAGGGCGAGTCGCTGGTCGGCCGCAACAAGGCCGACCGCGGCCCGGTCCGCCGCGCCCGCAAGGTGTCGTCCGGTGCGGTCGCCGCGCACATGCAGGCGCAGGCCGCGTTCGAGCCCGGTGCCTCCCCGATGGTCGAGGCCGACGAGGAGCCGGTGCCGTCCGCTGCCGCGCCGACCGGTGCGGCGCCCGACCGTACGCGTGCTGGCCAAGCCGCCGGTGCGCAAGCTGGCCAAGGACCTCGGCGTCGACCTCGCCACGCTCACCGCCGACCGGCCGCGACGGCACCGTCACGCGGGAGGACGTCGAGTCGGCCGCCTCCGGGGTGACCTACGCCGGCTCCGTCGAGCACGGCGACCAGGCGCCACGGCTCAGCCCCGGCGAGCGCGAGACCCGCGAGCCGATCAAGGGCGTGCGCAAGATGATGGCGCAGGCGATGAGCCAGCTCGGCGTTCACCAGCCCGCACGTCACCGAGTGGATCACCGTCGACGTGACCCGCACGATGGAGTTCGTCGACCGGCTCACGCGCGCGCCGCGAGTTCCGCGACGTCAAGGTCGCCCGATGCTGGTGCTGGCCCGTGCGGTGATCCTGGCGATGCGTCGTACCCCCGAGATCAACTCGTGGTGGGACGAGGCGGCCCAGGAGGTCGTCTACAAGAGCTACGTGAACCTCGGCATCGCCGCGGCCACCCCGCGCGGCCTGGTCGTGCCCGAACATCAAGGACGCCGAGCAGCTCTCGCTGCTCGAGCTGGCCGAGGCGCTCGGCGGGCTCGTCGACGACCGCGCGGTCGGGGAAGACCCAGCCGGCCGAGATGAGCGGCGGCACGTTCACGATCACGAACGTCGGTGTCTTCGGCGTCGACGCCGGCACGCCGATCATCAACCCCGGCGAGTCCGCGATCCTGTGCTTCGGCGCGATCAACAAGCGGCCGTGGGTCGACGAGGCGACCGGCGAGATCGTGGCGCGCGACGTCACGACGCTGGCGCTGTCGTTCGACCACCGGCACATCGACGGCGAGAAGGGCTCGCGCTTCCTCGCCGACGTGGCCGGGATCCTCGAGGACCCGGCGTCCGCGCTGCTGTACTAGCGCGCCTCGGGCGTATCGAGGCTAAGGCTCGATCGGCCCGATCTCCCAGCCAGGTGGGGAGATCGGGTGCAGCATCGCGTCGGTGCCGCCGTCGACGAACAGCACGGCGCCGACGATGCTGGCGGCCGCGTCCGACAGCAGGAAGCAGATGGTCGCGGCGACCTCCGTCGGGCGTGCAGGTGCGGCCGATCGCGTTCGGGTAGGCGTCGATGAGCGGCCCGAACACCGGGTCCGCGCGCATCCGGTCCACCATCGGCGTCTCGGTCGCGCCCGGAGCCACGGAGTTGAGCCGGATGCCGGCGCCCGCCCACTCCGCCTTCACGCCCTCGCGGCGGGCCCACCAGGCCAGCGCCGCCTTCGTCGACGGGTAGACCATCACCGAGTCCACCTTCGCGGCCTCGGCCCGGGCGAGGTTCTCGTCGTCGCGCAGGCAGGCCTGGGCGACCGGTGCGTTCCAGCCCGGCATGCCGGTGATCGAGTTGGACGCCAGGAACACGACGCCGGAGCCGCCGTCGGCGGCGCCGACCGTGAGCTCGGCGTGCAGGCCGGTCACCAGCGCGATCGCGCCGAAGTAGTTCACCGACACCACCAGCTGCGGAGTCGATGCCGGTCTGGCCCGCGATCCCCGCCGCCGGCACCAGCCCGTGCACCACGTCGGTCAGTGCTCGGACCCCGGCCACCGCGGCGGCCCGGCCCTGCGTCGTGCCAGGTCGGCGGTCACGTCCGCGTCCCGCAGGTCCACCCCGATCACCCGGTGCCCCTGCTCGCGCAGCATGCGCGGCCGTCGCCGCCCCGATCCCCGACGCGGCCCCGCTCACGACGTACGTCTTCACGCCCGGGACTGTAACCCGTTCTACGTAGGCCGCCCCGGCGTTACAGGTAGCGGCGGGCCCGGTCAGCAGGGGTGCCGGGGCCGGCGTCGAGCAGCGCGGCGAGCTCGTGCTCGAGGACGGCGCCGACCCGCTGGCAGAACGCCTCGGCCTCGTCGGCGGCGTCGGGGAGCTCGGCGACGATCCGGTCCACGATGCCGCGGTCGAGCAGGTCGAGCGCGCGGACCTGCTGCGAGCGGGCCATCTCCGGGGCGTGGTCGAGGTCGCGGTAGACGATCGCGCTCGCGCCCTCCGGCGGCAGCGGCGAGAGCCAGGCGTGCTGGGCGGCGATCACCCGGTCGGCCGGCAGGAAGGCGAGCGCGCCGCCGCCGTTGCCCTCGCCGAGCATCAGGCAGAGCGTCGGGGCGTCGAGGGTGACCAGGTCGGACAGGCAGCGGGCGATCTCGCCGGCCAGCCCGCCGTTCTCCGCCTCGGCGGACAGTGCGGCGCCCTGGGTGTCGATGACGGTGACCAGCGGCAGCCCGAGCTCCGACGGCCAGCCGCATGCCGCGCCGCGCCTCGCGCAGCGCCTCCGGCCCCATCGGGTGCTCGGTGGTCTGGCCGCGCCGGTCCTGGCCGAGGAACACGCACGGCGCGTTGCCGAAGCTCACCAGCGCCAGCAGCAGGCCCGGGTCGTGCTCGCCCTGGCCGGTGCCGTTGAGAGGTACGACGTCGCTGGCGGCGTACTTGAGCAGCCGGCGCACGCCCGGGCGGTCCGGGCGCCGCGAGCGGGTGACCGCGTCCCAGGTGTCGACCTCGGGCAGCGGCGTGAGCGGGATCGGCGCGGGAACCGGCTTGACGCCGTGCCGGGGCGCGAGCAGGATCGCGAGCGCCCGGTCGAGGATGCCCTTGATCTCGTCGGGCGGCATGACCGCGTCGATGATGCCGCGGGCGTAGAGGTTCTCGGCGGTCTGCACGTCCGGCGGGAACGGCTTGCCGTACAGCGCCTCGTAGACCCGCGGCCCGAGGAACCCGACCAGCGCGCCCGACTCGGCGACCGTGACGTGCCCGAGCGAGCCCCAGGACGCCATCACCCCGCCGGTGGTGGGGTGCCGCAGGTAGACGAGGTACGGCAGCCCGGCCGACTTGTGCGCCGCGACCGCCTCGGTGATCCGGACCATCTGCACGAACGCCGGAGTGCCCTCCTGCATCCGGGTGCCGCCACTGACCGGTGCGGCCAGCAGCGGCAGGCCCTCACGGGTCGCGCGCTCCACGCGGCGACCAGCCGGTCGGCCGCGGCCCGGCCGATCGAGCCGGCGAGGAACGCGAACTCGCCCATCACGACCGCGACCCGGCGACCGTGCATCAGGCCCTCGCCGGTCAGGACCGACTCGTCGACGCCGCTCTTGTCCTGGGCCGCGGCGAGCTCGGCGGCGTACTCCGGCGAGACGCCGGTGCGGTCCGGCGCCACGTCCCACGACTTCCAGGAGCCCTCGTCGAGGACCAGGTCGATCAGCTCGGCGGCCGAGAGGCGAGCAGGCTTGGTCACCCTGGCAGGTTATGCCAGGCAGCGAGCACCTCGGCCTCCTTGGCGCGGTCCATCCCGGTGCTGCCGGCGTCCGGCGTCGCCCGCTGCCACGCGAGGGTGTCGCGCGCGGTGTCCTCGATCGAGCGCAGCACCAGGCCGGCCGCGAACGACGGCGCCGGGTCGTGGCTGCCCAGCCCGTCGTACTCCGGACGCGGCAGCCACAGCGGCAGCGCCTCCGGCCCCATCCACGGCTCGACGCCCTGCTCGGTGAGGAACTCCTGCGGCACCCAGGTCAGCTCGGCGTTCGACCCGACGCCCTCGGCGACCGCGGCGAGCAGGTCGCCGACCGGCAGCACCTCGCCCACGCCGTCGTAGTCGCCGGGCGGTGCGCTGCTCGGCGCAGGTGACGATCCAGGCCGCCAGGTCGCGGGCGTCGATCACCTGCATCTGGTCCGTCGGGCCGGCCGCCGGCCAGCGCCTCGCCGCCCTCGGCCAGCCGGGTCGGCCAGTAGGTGAACCGGCCGGTCGGGTCGTCCGGCCCGACGATCAGCCCGGGTCGGATCACCGTCCAGGACGCGGCGCCGTCGCGGACCAGCTGCTCGCAGGCGACCTTCATCGGGCCGTAGGCCTCGGGGTTCTCCTTCAGGTCGACGTCCTCGTACCGCGGCTCGCGCAGCGGGAGCGTCCCCGGCCGGCCGCCCGGCGTCGAGTCGTCGGAGTACACGTTGATGGTCGAGACGAAGACCCAGTGCGCGTCCGGGAACGCCGCGACCGCCGGTGCGCACCCACGACGGCATCCGAGCGACGTCGACCACGGCGTCGTACGACGTGCCGGCGATCTCGTCCGGCACCGGGTCGCTCCGGTCCCAGCGCACGAACGCGGCGCCGTCGGGCACCGGCCCCGAGGACCCGCGGGTCGCGCAGGTCACCTCGTGGCCGCGCGCCAGCGCGTCCGCCGCGACCGCCTTGGACAGGAACACCGAACCACCGAGCACCAGGATCTTCACGACGCCACCGTTGCTCGTCGAGACCGTAAGGGCAAGGGTTCTGCCGAGGGCAGAGCAGTCTCCGACGCCCGGTCGCGACCTCGTCCCTCGGTCGCGCGGCTCGCGCGACCAGCGGATCCGCTGACGCGTCGCCGGTCGCGCTCGGCAGCTTCAGCCGTCGCAGATGCGTGCTCGTCCGACAGCAGCCAGCTGTCGAAGAACTCCGAGAGGTCCTCGCCGGACTGCTCCGACCACCAGGACGTGATGTCGTCGTAGTCGGCGTTGCCGTTCTCGTTCGCGGCCGGCCACTCCTTCACCAGCCGCCAGAACTCCTCGTCGCCGAGGTCCTCGCGCAGCTCGTTCCACATCACGGCGGGGATGTAGTAGACGTTGCCGGCCCCGAAGTACTCGGGGTCGTAGTCCGCCGGCGGGCCGGCCTCGGCGCGGAGCCCGGCGTCGCGGCTGGCCCAGTCCGCGAACAGCTCGTCCATCGGCGGTCCGCCGTGCTCGCTCATCCAGACGCCCTGGAGGAACGTCGCCATGCCCTCGTTCATCCACATGTCGCGCCAGTCGACGGGGGTGACGGTGTCGCCGTACCAGTGGTGCGCCATCTCGTGGACGATCACCTCCGGCGCCGTCGCGTAGATGTTGTCGCCGAGCGTGATCATGGTCTGGGTCTCCATGCCGCTGAGGCCCGTCGACGATCACGAACCCCAGGCGGTCGTAGGGGAACGGGCCGAGCCGCTCCTCCAGCCAGTCCATCCCGGCCGGCGCCTCGTCGAGCCGCTGGATCAGGTCGTCGCGCCCGCGCGGCGTCCAGTAGCTGATCGGCACCCCGGACGCCGACTCGTCCTCGGTCTCCTCGAAGTCGCCGATCGCGACCGTGACGAGGTACGACGCCGCCGGCTCGTCGAGCCGCCAGCGGCTGACCGACAGGCCGTCGACGGTCCGCTGCGAGCGCAGCTCGCCGTTGGCGACACCGACCATCGGCGGCGGGACGCGGACGGTGATGTCGTAGAGCGCCTTGTCGGACGGCTGGTCGTTGACGGCGTACCAGGTGAACGCGCCGAACGGCTCCTGCATCGTCCACGCGCCGCCGTCGGGGGTGATCGTCCAGCCGGTGCTGGAGAAGTCGCGGCGGTGGACCGGCGCGGGGACCGGCTGCGGCGTGCCGGAGTAGTGGACGAACACGGTGTACTCGCCGTCGGCGACGACCGGGTGGTCGACGACGAGGTCCTTGCCGTCGTGCTCGAAGCCGGTGTCGGCGCCGTCGATCGTCACCGCGCCCACGGTGAGGGGCTCGGCGAGGTCGAGCTGGAACTCGTCGGCGTCGGTGGTCGCGCGGAACGTCAGCTTCTCGAGCCCGTCGAGGTTCTGCGTGGCCGGGTCCCAGGTCGAGCGTGAGGTCGTAGTGGAGCGCGTCCACGCCCGGGTCGCCGACGTCGGGGTAGACCCGGTCCTCGACCGGCGCGCTGTAGCCCTCGTCGACGTCGCCGGCCGGCGGGACGCGGCTGGGGCGCGGTGACGGTGACGGGTTCGGCTCGTCCGCATCCGACGTGCAGCCGGCGAGCAGCACGGCCGCGGCGGCGACCGCCGCGGCGGCGTACCTCATGCCTCACCCCGCAGCAGCGGCCGGGCCAGCTTGCGCCCGTGGTGGATCTGCGCCTTCACGGTGCCGAGCGGGGCGCCGACCTGCTGGGCGATCTCCTCGTACGACAGGCCGTAGACGTCGCGCAGCAGCAGCGGTTCGACGAACTGCGGGTGGTCGCGCTCGATGGTCTCCATCGCCTCGAGCAGGTCGAGGCGGGTGCCGGCGATGACGCTGGTGGTGCGCGGGTCCGGACGGTCGAGCGGGCCGACGTCCTGCGGGTCGGTGGCGGTCGCCTGGTTCTTCATCCGGCGGTACGTCGTGCGCGCGCTGTTGACGGCGACCACGTGCATCCAGGTGGTGAACCGGCCGCGGCCGCCCCAGCCGCCGATCTTGTTGCTGATGTTGATCAGCGCCTCCTGGCAGGCGTCCTCCGCGTCGGGCAGGTGCGGGAGCACGCCGCGGCAGACGTTGAGCGCCCGCGGCCGGACCGCGGTGAGCAGCGACTCCAGCGCGTCGCGGTCGCCGTCCCGGGCGCGCCGGGCCAGCTCGTCGAGCTCGTCCGGACTCAGCGCTTCCTCCGTCATGCCAGCACCCTTCCCCGTCGGCGCAACCGTAGTCGGCCGACGGGAAAGGGTGATCGAACAGTTACTTCACCTCGGAGCGGAGCACCGACCAGATGCCGATCGTCAGCGGGATCACCAGCCAGAACAGGCCGGTCAGGCCGAGCTGGGCCCACTGCTCGCCGCCCATGTCGCCCTCGAAGAGCGCGCCCTGGGCGTAGTTGAAGTCCACCCACGGCTGCTTGTCGGCGAACCACGCCTGGGTCTCGGCCAGCACCGTCGTGACCGTCGGCAGCACCAGGCTGTAGACGAAGTACGCGACGATCGCGCCGGGCGAGTTCCGGATCAGCACGCCGAGCATGAAGCCGACCGCCATGCCGAGCAGGTTCGCCAGGATGATGTAGCCGAACTCGAGGGCCGTGACGTTCCAGGTGGTGTCGACGCCGTTGATGGTGGTGCCGACGACGTTGCCGAGGGCGCCGATGGCGCCGGCGAGCAGCATCGACACGACGCCGACGATCACGGCGACCCACGCCTTGCCGAGGATGACCCGGCCGCGGTGCGGCACCAGGGTGAACGACGTGAGGCCGGTGCGCTGGCTCCACTCGCTGGTGACCGAGAGGATCGCGACCATCGGCAGGATGACCGCCATCGGGAAGCCGATCGCCGCGGCGAAGTTGCCGTAGGTCGAGCGCGTCGTCCGGGGCGAACAGGATCGTGGCCACGGTGGCGATCACGGCGAGGATGCCGATGCTGGCCAGCAGCCAGAAGCCGGACCGGGTGTCGAACGACTTGCGCAGCTCGACCGAGACGATCCGCGACATCGGGATGCGGCGGGGTGCGGGACGGGCCGGTCGAACGGCCTCCCGCTCGAGGACGGCGGTGGTCATGCTGCTGCTCCTTCACGCTGGGTGTCTGCGGTGAGCTCGAGGAACATCTCCTCGAGGCCGGCGCCGTCGGCGGCGCGCAGCTCGACGAGCGGCACGCCCGCGCGGAGCGCGACCTGGCCGACGAGCTCGGGGTCGGCCTCGACCCGCAGCGCGTCGGCGCTGCCGGTGGCGGCACTGGGCAGGTGGGTCAGGCCGGCGGCCGTGAGGGCGCCCGGCCAGGGTCGGGACGTCGGGCGTGCGGACCAGGGTGCCCGCGGTGGCGAGCAGCTCGGCCTTGGTGCCCTGGGCGACGATCCGGCCCTGGCCGATGACGACGAGGTCGTCGGCGATCACCTCGATCTCGTGCAGCAGGTGCGACGAGAGCAGCACGGTGCCGCCCCGGTCGGCGTACCCGCGCAGCAGGTCGCGCATCCAGCGGATGCCGGCCGGGTCGAGCCCGTTGGCGGGCTCGTCGAGGATCAGCGCGTCCGGCTCGCCGAGCAGCGCGGTCGCGATGCCGAGCCGCTGGCGCATGCCGAGGGAGTAGTTGCGCACCCGGCGTCCGGCCTCGGTCGGCGTGAGGCTGACCAGGTCGAGCATCTCGTCGACCCGGCTGGCCGGGAGGCCCATGGTGCGCTGGGCGATGGTGAGGATCTCGCGACCGGTGCGGCCGGCGTGCTGGGCGGAGGCGTCCAGGAGGACGCCGACCTCGAGACCGGGGTTCGGCAGGTCGGCGTAGCGCCGACCGCCGACCGTGGCGGTGCCGGACGAGGCGGGGGTGAGCCCGACCATGATCCGCATGGTGGTGGACTTGCCGGCGCCGTTCGGTCCGAGGAAGCCGGTGACCCGGCCCGGACGCGCGGCGAAGCTGACGTCGTCGACGGCGGTGAAGCCGCCGTACTTCTTGCTGAGGGACTCGACCTTGATCATGTGCCCAACTCTCGCGTCGGGGCCGCCCCCGGCACATCGGGGAAGAGCAGCGCCGCGCCCCTGGCCCGACCCCGAGGTCTCTCAGGGTCGGACCCCTGCTTTGACATGATGCAGGCGTGTCCATGCCCTCTCGCCTCGGTCGCTACGCCGTGCGCCGGAGGATCGGGTCGGGCGCGTTCGCCACGGTGTGGCTCGCGTACGACGAGCAGCTGGACTCGCCGGTCGCGATCAAGGTGCTCGCCGAGAACTGGACCGAGGACCAGCAGGTCCGGCAGCGGTTCCTCGAGGAGGGCCGCTTCCTGCGCAAGGTCGAGTCGCCGTACGTCGTGTCGGTCTACGACGCCGGCGAGCTCGAGGACGGCCGGCCCTACCTGGTGATGTCGTACGCCGACCAGGGCACCCTCGCCGACCGGCTCGAGGTCGAGGGGCTGTCGCCCGCGCAGGCGCTGGAGGTGGTGCGCCAGGTCGGCGCCGGGCTCCAGGCGCTGCACGTGCGCGGGGTGCTGCACCGCGACGTGAAGCCGGCCAACGTGCTGTTCCGCACCGTCGACGACCAGGTGCGCGCGATGGTCGCGGACCTCGGCCTGGGCAAGGCGCTCGACATGTCGTCGCGGCTGACCATGATCGCCGGCACGCCGTCGTTCGTCGCGCCCGAGCAGGCGCAGGGCGAGCCGCTCGACCCGCGCGCCGACCAGTACTCCCTGGCCGCGCTGACCTACCTGCTGCTCAGCGGCCGGGCGCCGTACGCCCACGCCTCGCTGTCGGCCGCGGCCGCGCCGCGGCGCACCGCCACCGCTGTCCACCCCCGACCGTCCGTGCCCGGACGGCGTCGAGGCGGTGGTCCGCCGGGGGCTGGCTCCCGACCGCGAGGACCGGTGGCCCGACGTCGCGTCGTACGTCGATGCGCTCGCCGCCGCCCTCGGGCCGGATGTCGCGACCGACCGGAGCGGGCCGTGGCTGCCGGTCGACCCGCAGCTCACCCAGCCGGGCGCACGGCCGAGCTCGCTGCCGTCGGTCGGACCCGCTGCCGGACCCGGTGCGGCCGCGCACGCAGCCGTCGGCGGGTGGTCGCCGCCGGTGCTCGGGCTGGTCGTGCTCACGGCGTGGCCGTGCGTCGCCGGGTACGCGGTCTCGCAGCGGGACCCCGACGAGCTGACGGTGAACGACGACACCGGAACGCTGAGCGTCACGGTGCCGTTCGACTGGGGCCGGACCGTCGCCGACGGCTGGCGGCCGCCGGAGCGAGGAGGCCGACTACCCGGCGCTGTCGGTCGGCACCTCGAAGGACTGGACCGAGCGACGACGGCGCCGAGGGGGTCTTCGTCGGGCTGCTGCCCGGGACCGACCTGCCCGCGCAGGTGCCCCAGCACCCCGAGTGCGCGACGGCGGACGAGCCGGTGACCGGCACCACCGACGGCGCCGACTCGGTGACGGTCGTCTACCGGGACTGCCCCGACGGGGTCGTCGTCGAACGCGTCGTCCAGCTCACCGCCAACCGGATGCTCTGGGTCCAGGTGCGCAGCGACGACACCGCCACCGCCTACCGGGTGCTCGACGACGTCGAGGCGCACGGGTTCGGCTGACCTACGTGGTCACGCCGTCCGTGATCCGTGGGAACAGGTCGTCCATGCCCGCGCGGTCGACCTCGCGACCGATCAGCGCGACCCAGGCGAGCGCGTTGCCGGTCGGGCCGGGGAGGAACCGCTCCATGGTCAGCCGGCGGTGCTCCTCCGCCACGTAGGTCGCCGTGAACGCGTCGGTCGTCTTCGACTCGATGTCGAGCTCGACGACCCCCTCGGCGCCGTCCAGCGCGGTCAGCCGCTCGGCGAGCGCGTCGGGGACCGGCTGGTACCGGTTGGCGACCAGCCGGACCCGCAGGAAGTAGGTGTTGTTCTCGAAGTCCGCGGTCGGGTACCACCGCCACTCCCCGGCCACGGGGTTGCTGCGCTTCCAACCCACCGGGACCGGGACGGTCAGCGTGAACGGCGGGATCCCGACGGTCTCGAGATGGGTCCGCAGACCGGGCGCGAGAGCGGGGTAGGTGGGGTCGGGCACCACCGTGGCCGGCTCGGCCGGCCAGCTCGGGTCGACGGCCAGCATCGGGTGCGCCATGGCGACCTGGGTCGGGTCGTCGACCGAGGTGCGGCCGAGGCCGTAGCCGGCCGCGAGTCCGAGCAGCACCAGGGCGAGCGTCAGCCCGATCCAACGCACCCTCATGGCGGCGAGGGTAGCCGTCCCGCGATGTGACAGTTCTGTGCGAGAGTGTGCTCTGAACTGTCACAACCCTGGAGAGCCGATGACCGAGACGCTGCTGGACCGCCACCGTGACCGACTCGACGCCGCCGTCGCCGCGTGCGCGAGCCGTGAGTACTTCTCGGCCTTCGACGAGTCGCCGTCGCCGCGCGTGTACGGCGAGAACGCCGCCGCCGAGGGCAAGGCGGCCTTCGAGGCGTGGCTGAACGGCGGCGTTCCCGCTCGACACCCCCGGCGCGTCCGGGACGGTCGCGACCGAGCGGTCGCCGTACGGCTTCGACCTCGCGGTGACCTACCCGCGGGCTGTGGATGTCGACGCGCTGATGTCGGCGGCGAGTGCTGGCATGAAGGCGTGGCGGGATGCCGGACCTGACGGACGAACGGGGGTGTGCCTGGAGATCCTCTCCCAACTTCATACGCGCATCTTCGAGCTGGCCAACGCGGTCCAGCACACGAGCGGGCAGGCGTTCGTGATGGCGTTCCAGGCGGGTGGGGCGCACGCGCTCGACCGGGCGCTGGAGGCGATCGCCTACGCGTGGACCGAGATGACCCGGACGCCGGCGACGCGCGCTCTGGGAGAAGCCGGCCCGCGGTGAGCCGCTCCGCATGGAGAAGACGTTCACGGTCGTGCCGCGCGGCGTCGCGCTGGTGATCGGCTGCAACACCTTCCCGACGTGGAACTCGTGGCCCGGGCTGTTCGCGTCCCTGGTGACCGGCAACCCGGTCGTGGTGAAGCCGCACCCGGCGGCGGTGCTGCCGCTCGCGATCACGGTGCAGGTCTGCCAGCAGGTGCTGACCGAGGCGGGCTTCGACCCGAACCTGGTCACGCTCGCGGCCGAGGAGGCCGACGACCGCCTGGCCGCGACGCTGGCGGTGCGCCCGGAGGTGAAGCTGATCGACTTCACCGGCGGGAACGCGTTCGGCGACTGGCTCGAGGAGCACGCGCGCCAGGCCGTGGTGTTCACCGAGAAGGCGGGCGTGAACACGGTCGTGGTCGACTCGACGTCGGACTTCGGCGCGATGTGCCAGAACCTCGCGTTCTCGTTCTCGCTGTACTCCGGCCAGATGTGCACCGCGCCGCAGAACGTCTACCTGCCGGCCGCCGGCGTCGCGACCGAGGACGGCGTGAAGACGCCGACCGAGGTGGCCGCCGGGATCGAGGCCGCGCTGGGCCGGCTGCTCGGCGACGACGCCCGCGCGGTCGAGCTGCTCGGCGGCATCGTCAACGACGGGGTGCTGGACCCGGCTGGAAGCCGCCGAGGCGAACGGCGACGTGCTGGTCGCGTCCCGGACGGTCGCGCACCCGGCGTACGAGGCGGCGACGGTCCGCACGCCCACCCTGCTGCGGCTGACCGCGCACGACTCCGACGTGTACGAGTCGGAGTGCTTCGGCCCGGTCGCCTACCTGATCGAGACCGACGGCACCGACGAGTCGATCGCGCTGTTCCGCGACACCGTGCAGGCGCACGGCGCGATGACCGCGGCGGTCTACTCGACGTCCGACGACGTGGTCGCCGACATGCGCGAGGCGGCCCTCGACGCCGGCGTCGCGCTGTCGGAGAACCTGCTCGGCGGGGTCTTCGTGAACCAGTCCGCGGCGTTCTCCGACTTCCACGGCACCGGCGCGAACCCGGCCGCGAACGCGTCGTACACCGACGGCGCCTACGTCGCCTCGCGCTTCCGCGTCATCCAGTCCCGCCGTCACGTCTAGTGGGTGGTTTCGAGGCTCGCTTCGCTCGCACCTCAACCACCGAAACGGTGGTTGAGGTGCGAGGAGCGCTAGCGACGAGCCTCGAAACCACCACCAAGCTCCGATGAATCAAGAACTTTCCGCAGGTCTGTCGATTTCGTAGCTCCCCATTCGTGGAGCAGGTGAGAACACCTTCCACCGAGGAGACCGAGATGACGAACGGGAAGAGCCGCTGGCTCGCGCTGTACGTGCTGTGCCTGGGCGACCTGATGATCGTGCTGGACTCGAGCATCGTGAACGTCGCGCTGCCCTCGATCCAGGAGGACCTGGGCTTCAGCCAGTCCGCGCTGGCCTGGGTGGTGAACGCCTACCTGCTCACGTTCGGCGGCTTCCTGCTGCTGTCCGGCCGGCTCGGCGACCTGCTCGGCAACCGGCGGGTCTTCCTCGGCGGCGTCGTGGCCTTCACGATCGCCTCCGTCGCCTGCGGCCTCGCGCCGTCGGCCGAGCTGCTCGTGGTCGGCCGGGCGGTCCAGGGCCTCGGCGGTGCCGCGGTCTCGGCGGTCGCGCTCGCGCTGATCATGGGCCTGTTCTCCGACCCGGGCGAGCGGGCCAAGGCGATGGGCGTCTTCGGCTTCGTGATGTCGGGCGGCGGCGCCGTCGGCGTCCTGCTCGGCGGGGTGCTGACCGGCCTGTTCTCGTGGCACTGGATCTTCCTGGTGAACGTCCCGATCGGCATCGGGGTGTGGCTCGCCGCGCGCCGAACGTGCTCCCCGACGACGAGGCCATCGAGCAGCGCGGCCGGATCGACGTGCTCGGCGCCGTGCTCGTGACCGGTGCGCTGATGCTGTCGGTGTACGGCATCGTCACCAGCACCTGGGGTCTGCTGGCCGCCAGCCTCGTGCTGCTCGCCGTGTTCGTCCTGTGGGAGTCGCGCACCGCGGAGCCGCTGGTCCCGCTGCGGCTGTTCCGCCTCCGCAACGTCGTCGTCTCGCAGGTCGTCGGCGTGCTCTGGGCCGCCGCGATGTTCGCGTGGTTCTTCCTGGCCGCGCTCTACCTCCAGCAGGTGCTGGGGTACGGCGCCCTCGAGGTCGGCCTGGCCTTCCTCCCGACCAGCGTCGTGATGGCGTACTGCTCGCTGCGGGTCTCCGACAAGCTGGTGATGCGCTTCGGCATCCGCCCGCCGCTGGTGGTCGGCCTGGGTCTGGCCGCGGCCAGCCTGGCGCTGTTCTCCCGCGCACCCGTGGGCGGCAGCTTCCTGACCGACGTGCTGCCCTCGATGCTGCTGCTCGGCGCGGGCGCGGGCATCGCGTTCAACCCGGTGCTGCTCGCGGCGATGGGCGACGTCGAGCCGCACGAGGCCGGCCTCGCCTCGGGCGTCGTCAACACGTCGTTCATGATGGGCGGCGCGCTCGGCCTGGCCGTGCTGGTCAGCCTCTCCACCTGGCGCACCGAGTCCCTGACCGCCGACGGAGTGGCGCCGCTGGAGGCGCTGAACGGCGGCTTCCAGCTGGCGTTCGCCGCCGGTGCGGCCTTCGCCCTGGTCGCCGCAGTCGTCGGCGGGGTCTTCCTCCGGCCGAAGCCGATGAGCATGGACGCCCACGGCAGCACCGCGGACGAGGACGAGCCCTGCCCCGAGGCCGCGTGACCGATCAGGCCGGTTAACGTTCGGCGGGTGGCCGACCTCCTCATCCGCAACGCCCGCCTCGTCCCGCGTCCGCGCCGACGACCGAGGCGCCCGATGCGCCCGTCGACGTCGCGGTCGAGGGCGGGCTGGTGACCGCGGTCGGGCCTGCCCTCGACCGGCCGGCCGGAGTCGACGAGATCGACGCCGCGGGCCGCTGGCTGATCCCGGGCCTGTGGGACCAGCACACCCACCTGGCCCAGTGGACGCTGACCTCCCAGCGGCTCGACCTCGCCGGCGCCCGCTCGCCCGAGGACGCCGTCCGCGGCGGTCGCCGAGTGGATCGCGACCTACCCGGACCTGCCGGTCATCGGCTGGGGCCACCGCTCCGCCGGCTGGGACCGCGAGGTCACCGTCTCCGAGCTGGACGCGGTCTCCGGCGACACCCCGGTGGTGCTGATCAGCGGCGACGGCCACCACGCCTGGCTCAACACGACGGCGCTCATGCACCTGGCGCTGCCGGTGCGTGACTCGGTGGTCCGCGAGACCGAGTGGTTCGCGGTCTACCCGCGGATGGCCACGCTGGTCGGCAACGACGGCACCTCCCCGGAGGCCTACCGGCGGATGCTCGACGTCGCGGCCGGTCAGGGCATCGTCGGGATGGTCGACCTCGAGTTCGGCGCCAGCATGGACGGCTGGCTCGAGCGGTGGAACGAGGGCTGCGACCTGCTGCGGATCCGCTTCGCGACGTACGCCGACACCCTCGACGACGTGATCGCCCTCGGCCTGCGCACCGGCGACCCGCTGCCCGGCTGCGACGACCGCGCCACGATGGGTCCGCTGAAGATCATCAGCGACGGCTCGCTCAACACCCGGACCGCGTGGTGCTGCGAGCCGTACGGCGACGCGCACCGGCTGGAGTACCCGTCCGGCCAGCCGAACCTCTCAGGCGCCGAGCTGCGCGAGCTGCTCACCCGCGCGCACGCTGGCCGGCCTGGAGATCGCGACCCATGCGATCGGCGACGCGGCCCTGCAGGAGGCGCTGGACGCGTACGCCGACACCGGCGCGCCGCGGCTCGATCGAGCACGCCCAGCTGGCCCGCCGCGAGGACGTCCGCCGGATGGCCGAGCTCGGCATCCGCGCCAGCGTGCAGCCCGGCCACCTGCTCGACGACCGCGACATCACCGACCGGGTGTGGGGCGAGCGGTCCGCGCGCTGCTTCGCGTTCCGCTGGATGCTCGACGACGGCGTCGAGCTCGCGTTCGGCTCCGACGCGCCGGTCTCGCCGCTCGACCCGTGGCTGGCGATGGCCGCGGCCGTGCACCGCAGCGCCGACGACCGCGACCCGTGGCACGCCGAGCAGGCGCTGACCGTGCGCGAGGCCCTCGCCGCATCCGTCGACGGGCAGCCGATGGTCCGGCGCGGCTCGCGCGGCGACCTGGTGCTGCTCGACCACGACCCGCTGCTGCGCGACCACGACCACGCCGACACCGCTGGCCTCGGCAAGGCGCTGCGCGCGATGTCGTCGGCGTACACCGTCGTCGCGGGCCGGACGGTCCACGACGGCCGCTGAGTCAGCGCAGACTCCTGGTCATCGGCGACCTCTCGCATCTCTGGTCGTCACGCGGGCGTCGCGCCAGGCGATCCATCCCGTGCGAGCCCGGGGTGAGACGTCCGGCTCGCCCCGTCGGCGGGCGCGCAGCTGGTCGATCAGCCAGGCCGGCGCGCGCGCCTGCTCGATGGCCTCGCTCTTGGTGAGCAGGCGCCCGGTCTCCAGCGCGTACCGACCGCGCGCCATCGAGGTCAGGCCCAGATCGGCGATCACCGGGTTCAGCCACATGCGTGGCCGGCGCGCGGCCCAGGCCCAGTAGCCGCACAGCTCGGCACGGGCCGCGGCCCGGACGTCGTCATCTGTCATCGGTGGCAGTACGTCACTCGGCTCCCGTCCGAGGACGGCGAAACCATGGCGCACCAGCTCGGCGCGGGTGACTCCGGAGAGGATCCGCTCGACGAGCTGGCCGTGCGTCCAGGTCGGGTGCAGGGCTGCTGGGTCGAGCAGCCGGCTCTGGTCGACATAGACACAGCCCAGGTCGGTCCCGGCCGTGGGTCCGCGGTCCAGGTCGGTGTGCAGGTCGACGAGGAGCGCCGTCCGGTCCTGGTCGACCGGCCCGTCGACCACGGCCACCAGGTCGAGGTCGCTGACCCCGGGGACGTAGTCCCCGGTCGCCAGGGACCCGGCGACGAGGAGGTCGCGCACCCAGCTCAGCGCCGCGAGCCGGTCCGCCAGCGCGGTGACGGCCGGGGGTACATCTGACATGTCAGAACCCTCGCAGGTAGGCCAGCACCGCCGAGACCCGGTGGTCGGAGGCCGGATGTCGGTCTGCGCTGGGCTGACGCCGCTCGCGGCACTGATCGGATCCGCCGGAACGCGGTAGGAAGGTGGCATGGCGACCGGCAACGCATCCCTGCTGACCGTGATCGTGGCGCTGACCGCCAACGGGCTGCTCGCGATCGCCAAGTCGGTCGCCGCCGCCCTCACCGGGTCCGCGGCGATGGTGGCGGAGGCGGCGCACTCGTGGGCCGACACCGGCAACGAGGTGTTCCTGGTCATCGCCGAGCGCAAGGGCGGTCGCCCGCGGGACGAGGACCACCCGCGCGGCTACGGGCGGTCGACGTACATCTGGTCCCTGGTCGCCGCGTTCGGGCTGTTCACCGCGGGCGCGGTGGTGTCGATCTGGCACGGCCTGAGCCAGCTGACGGCCGAGGGCGACGAGACGAGCTTCCGGATCAACTACATCGTGCTGGCGCTCGCCTTCGTGCTCGAGGGTGCGTCGTTCCTCCAGGCCAGCCGTCAGGTGCACGGCGCCGCACGCCGGATCGGGCTGCACCCGCTGCGCTACGTCGCGCAGACGTCGAACCCGACGCTGCGCGCGGTGTTCTTCGAGGACTCCGCCGCCCTGGTCGGCATCGTCCTCGCCGCCTCCGCCATCGCGCTGCACCAGCTGACCGGCAACGCGGTCTGGGACGCGCTCGGATCGATCGCGGTCGGCGTGCTGCTCGCGTTCGTCGCGGTGTTCCTGATGCGCCGGAACATGGACTACCTGCTCGGCGAGCGGATCAGTCCGGAGCTGCGCTCGCAGGTGATCGCGCGGCTCCTCGAGCACCCGCAGATCGACCGGATGACCTACCTCCACGCCGAGTACGTCGGGCCGCAGCGGCTGTTCGTCGTGGCCGCCGTCGACCTGACCGGGGACGACCCGGAGCACGACCTGGCCGTCCGGCTGCGGCAGGTGGAGGCCGAGATCGAGCGGGACCCGATGGTCGAGGACGCGGTCCTCACCCTGGCTCCGCCGGACGAGCCGGCGCTCACGCCCTGATCGCGATTCGGTCACGAATTCGGCGTGAACCCTTGACGAAGAATATGTAAGTGCGCTGAACTAACAAACGTGACCACGACCTCTCCGGTGGGCCGGCCGCTTCGGCCCCGCGGCAAGCTGCTCCAGGAGGACGCCCGCCGCCACCACCGGTCGCTGCTGCTCCAGCAGCTGTTCCGCGAGCGGCCCGGCGAGCCGCGCCGACCTGGCCCGGACCACCGGCCTGACCCGGGTCACCGTGTCCGACCTGGTCGGCGAGCTGGTCGGCGACGGTCTGGTCGAGGAGCTCGGCGCCCCGGCCGAGCAGCCGGGTCGGCAAGCCGCCGACGCTGGTCGGCCTGGCCGCCGAACTCCGCGCACATCATCGGCATCGACCTGTCCGCCGACGGACCGGATGACCGGCGCGGTCCTCAACCTGCTCGGCGAGGTGCAGGCCCGCCACGAGATCGCGATCGACGGCGCCAAGGGTGCCGACGCGGTCGCCCTGGTGCACCGGCTCGCCGCCGACCTGATCGCGATGACCGACCGCCCGGTGCTCGGCATCGGCGTCGGCAGCCCCGGCGTCGTCGACGCCGGCGGCACCGTCATCGACGCACCGAACCTGGCCTGGACCGACACCCCGCTGTCGACCAGCCTCGCCGACGCCCTCGGCCTCCCGGTCGTCGTCGCGAACGACGCCAACACCGCCGTCCTCGGCGAGCACACCTTCGGCCAGACCGGCGACGGCGGCCTGATGGTGCTGCGGATCGGGATCGGTGTCGGTGCCGGGCTGGTGCTCGAGGGCTCGCTGCTGCACGGCCACCTCGGCGCCGCGGGCGAGATCGGGCACGTCGTCGTCGACCCCGACGGCGAGCGCTGCGCCTGCTCGCGGACCGGCTGCCTGGAGACGATCCTCGCGGTCCCGCACCTGCGCCGGCGGCTCGCGACCGCCAAGAACGAGCAGAGCCGCACCGCCGTGCTCACCGCCGCCGGCGAGCAGCTCGGGCGCCGTACTGGCACCGGTCGTCGGCACCCTCAACCTCCACGAGCTCGTGCTCAGCGGTCCGTCCGAGCTCCTCGACGGCCCGCTGCGCGAGGCCACCGACCGGGTCATCCGCGAGCGGACCATGCCGGTCAGCTCGGCCGGCCTGGTGGTCCGCACCTCCAACCTCGGCGAGGACGTGGTGCTCGTGGGCGCCGCGGTGCTCGTTCTCGCCGGACAGCTGGGCGTCTCATGAACGCCCTTACCAAGTCGAACGACGAGCCGCCAGGGCGCGTCGTCAGCCAGTACCCGACCGGGTATGTAAGAGAGGAACACTGCGGTGCGTATCAAGAAGACACTCGCGGGCGCTGCGCTGGCCACCCTGGCCCTCACCGCGCTCGCAGCCTGTGGCAGACGACAGTGACGGCGACAGCAACGAGCCGTCAGCGACAGCACCCCCGAGACCGCCGACATCCGGGTCTGGCTCAACGGCGCGGACACGCCGGACGAAGCCCGGGACTGGCTGAAGACGACCTTCGAGGACCAGAACCCCGGCTCCACGCTGACCATCGAGGAGCAGGAGTGGGACGGCCTCGTCGAGCGGCTGACCACCGCCCTGTCCAGCGAGTCCGAGACCCCGGACGTCGTCGAGATCGGCAACACCCAGGCCCCGACGTTCACCTCGGCCGGCGCCTTCTCCGACATGACCGACCAGCTCGACGACCTCGGCGGCGACGACCTGCTCCAGGGCTTCGTCGACGGCGCCACCGTCGACGGCAAGACGTACGCCGTGCCGTACTACGCCGGCTCGAAGTACGTCTTCTACCGCAAGGACCTCTTCGAGGAGGCCGGCCTCGAGGTGCCGACCACGATGGACGAGTTCGTCGACGACCGCGGTCGCGCTCAAGGAGGCCAACCCGAAGCCGGAGAACTTCTCGGGCTTCTGGTTCCCCGGTCAGGACTGGCGCAACGGTGCCGCCTTCGTCTGGGACGCGGGCGGCGACCTGGCCGTCGAGGACGGCGGCGAGTGGACCGGTTCGCTGTCCTCCGCCGAGTCGGTCGCGGGCCTCGAGCGCGCGCAGGAGCTCTTCGAGCAGGCCTCGGGCGCGGCCAAGGACGGCAACGAGGCCGACTCGTGGACGCCGTTCTGCGCCGGCGAGATCGGCATGATGTCGGCTCCCGGCTGGGTCAAGGGCCTGATCGAGGACCCGGAGACCGGCTGCCCCGACACCTTCGGCAAGAAGATCGGCGTCTTCGCGCTGCCCGGGCTCCGACGGCGAGCCCGCCCCGGTGCTGCTCGGCGGCTCCGACATCGCGATCGCCGCGAAGTCGCCAGAACCAGGAGCTGGCCCAGAAGGCCGTCGCCCTGATGCTCAGCGACGAGTACCAGACGATCCTGGCCGAGAACGGCCTCACCCCGGCCAAGAACTCGCTGGCGCCGCTGCTCGGTGACGACGAGTTCGCCCAGGCCACCATCGCGGCCGCGTCCAACGCCAAGCTCACCCCGGCCGCGCCGGGCTGGGCGATCGTCGAGGGCTCCCGCGTGCTCGAGGACCTGTTCAGCGCGATCGCCCAGGGCGGTGACGTCGCCGAGCTGGCGGCCGAGGCCGACGAGCAGATGAACGCGCCAGCTGAACGGCTGACGCACCACCGCACGACCGCACCACCCACGATGGACGGCCGGGGCGGCCAGATCCGCCGCCCCGGCCGTGCCATGTCCAGGATCATGTGCCCAGCAAGACCTTCGGAGAGGAGGAGCCCGATGAGTGACGCCGCACCCCGGCCACGCCGTACGCCGCTGCCCTACGTGCTCCTGGTGCCCGCCACGGTCGCGCTCGCGGTGGCCCTCGGCTACCCGCTGATCCGCCAGGTGGTGCTCTCCTTCCAGGACTTCGGCCTCGCCCAGCAGTTCGGCAAGCCGCCCGAGTGGATCGGGCTGCAGAACTACCGCGAGCTGATCACCGACAAGTACCTGTGGGTCGTCACCCTGCGCTCGCTGGTGTTCTGCTTCGTCAACGCCGCGGCCACGATGGCGATCGGCGTCGGCCTCGCGCTGCTGATGCGGCACATGGCCAAGCCGGTCCGGATCCTGCTGCAGACCGGGCTGCTGCTCGCCTGGGCGATGCCGGTCGTCGCGTCGCTGACCGTCTGGCAGTGGCTGTTCGACACCCAGTACGGCGTCATCAACTACCTGCTGACCAAGGTCGGCCTCGACTACCAGGGCCACTCGTGGCTGCTGGAGCCGCTCTCGTTCTTCTTCGTCGCGACCGTGATCGTCGTCTGGATGAGCGTCCCGTTCGTCGCGTTCACCGTGTACGCCGCGCTCACCCAGGTCCCCGAGGAGCTGATCGAGGCCGCCGAGATCGACGGCGCCGGCCCGGCCCAGCGGCTGCGCCACATCGTGCTCCCGAGCGATCCGGCCGGTGCTGCTGGTCGTCGGGCTGCTCCAGGTCATCTGGGACCTGCGGGTGTTCACGCAGATCTACATCCTGCAGAAGGCCGGCGGCAGCACCCACGACACCAACCTGCTCGGCACCTACATCTACCGGCTCGGCATCGGCGGCGGGCAGTTCGGGATGGCGGCGGCGGTCGCGATGTTCATGCTGGTGCTCACCGTGATCCTCACCGCGCCGTACGTCCGCTCCATGCTCAAGCAGGAGAGGGAAGCCTGATGGCCCGCGCTCCCCGGACGATCCGCTGCGGATCACCGCCAACGTCCTCGGCGTCGTCGCCTTCCTGGTCGCGGTCTTCCCCGTCTACTGGATGGTCAACAGCTCCTTCCTCGACCGCAACGAGATCCGCAACCCGGTCCCCGACCTGGGTGCCGTTCGGCGGCAACCTCGACAACTACCGGACCGTCTTCGAGGGCGACCAGTTCCTCGACGCGCTGAAGATGAGCCTGATCGTCACGCTGCTGACCGTCGTGGTGGCGCTGGTGTTCGCGTTCGTCGCGGCGGTCGCGGTCACCCGGTTCCGGTTCCGCGGCCGGATGTCGTTCGTCATCACGCTGCTGGTGATCCAGATGATCCCCGTCGAGGGGCTGTTCATCTCCCAGTACAAGATGCTCGAGGCGATGGACCTGCTCAACACCGTCGTCGGCCTCACCCTCGTGTACGTCGCGCTGGTGCTGCCCTTCACGATCTGGACCCTGCGCGGCTTCGTCGCCGGCGTCCCGTACGAGCTCGAGGAGGCCGCGATGATGGACGGCTGCTCGCGCACCCAGGCGTTCTTCCGGGTCACCTTCCCGCTGCTCGCGCCCGGCCTGGTCGCGACCGGGGTCTTCGGGTTCATCCAGGCCTGGAACGAGTTCACGCTCGCGCTGGTCGTGATGACCAAGGAGGAGAGCGAGACCCTGCCGCTGTGGCTCACCACGTTCACCGACGTCAACCGCGGCACCGACTGGGGCGGCATCATGGCCGGCTCCACGCTGATCGCCATCCCCGTCGTCGTCTTCTTCCTGCTCGTCCAGGGCCGGATGGTCGCGGGCCTCACCGCCGGCGGGGTGAAGGGATGACGACCGATCTGGACCGGCTCGCGCTCGCCGTGCTGCTGCCGGCCTTCCCGGGTACGACGCTGCCCGCCGACTGGGCCGAGCTGTTCGCCGAGGGCCTCGGCGGGGTCTGCCTGTTCGGCAGCAACACCGCCGACGGCCCGGACGCCGTCGCCGCGCTGACCGCCGTCGATCCGCGCGGTCGCGCCGCGCGCGGTCGATCGCCGTCGACGAGGAGGGTGGCGACGTCACCCGGCTGCACGCCCTGACCGGCAGCCCGGTGCTCGGCCCGGCCGCGCTCGGTGCGGCCGACGACCTCGACCTGACCCGGGAGACCGGCCGCGTCGTCGGCTCGGAGCTGGCCGCGGTCGGCATCGACCTCGACCTCGGCCCGGTCGCCGACGTCAACAGCAACCCGGACAACCCGGTCATCGGCACCCGCAGCTTCGGACCCGACGCGACCCACGTCGCCGCGCACGTCGCGGCCTGGATCGCAGGGCCTCCAGGAGGCCGGTGTCGCGGCCTGCGCCAAGCACTTCCCGGGCCACGGCGACACCGCGCAGGACAGCCACCTCGAGCTGCCGACCGTCGACGCCGACCTGCCGACCCTGCTCGCCCGCGAGCTCGCGCCGTTCGCCGCGGCCGTCGAGGCCGGGGTCGCGTCGGTGATGACCTCGCACATCGTCGTACCCGCGATCGACCCCGAGCTGCCCGCCACCCTGAGCCGCCGCGGTGCTCGGCCTGCTGCGCGACCGGCTCGGGTACGACGGCGTCATCGTCAGCGACGCCCTCGACATGGCCGGCGCGTCCGCCGGCCGGGGCATCCCCGAGGCGGCGGTGCTGTCGCTGGCCGCGGGCGCCGACCTGCTCTGCATCGGCGCCGACAAGGACGTCGCCCTGGTCCGCGAGATCCAGGAGGCGATCGTCGCTGCCGTTCGAGTCCGGCCGGCTGGCCGAGGAGCGGCTCGTCGAGGCGGTCGACGCGGATCGCCCGGATGCCCCGATCGGCGGTCGGCGGCCCCGGCGCGCGTCGACGAGGCCGCGCAGCTGCGACGGCGCCCGCGCGCGCGGTCGACGGTCGAGGGCGAGCTGCCCGACCTGCGCGGCGCCGAGGTGGTCAGCGTCGCGACGGCCGCGAACATCGCCGTCGGCGAGGTCCCCTGGGGCCTGCGCCCCGACCGCTTCGTCGCCCCCGGTGAGCCCGTGACCGGCGACCGGCCGGTCATCCTCCAGGTGCGCGACGCACACCGGCGGCCCGAAATCCTGGCCGCGGGTGCCGCGGTCGTGGTCGAGTGGGGCTGGCCGGGTCCGTACGACGGCGCGGCGCCCAGGATCTGCACGCGTGGGTACTCCCGTCCCGCGGCGCTCGTCGTGGACGAGCTGCTGAGGAAGGCGGGGTGGGACCGGTGAACGTCGGGCTCGACATCGGTGCGACCAAGACCCTCGGGCTGGTCGTCGACGACGCCGGCGTGATCCTCGCCGAGGTGCGCGAGGCGACCGAGCCCGGCGCCGACGGCGTGGTCCGCACCGCCGCCCGGGTCGTCGAGGCGCTGCGCGCGGCGACCGGCGAGGAGCTGCCCGGGGCCGTCGGGATCGGCGTGCCCGGCCTGGTCGACACCAAGCGCGGCGCGGTCAAGCACGCGGTCAACCTCGGCGTCGACGGCGACTGGCTGCCGCTCGGCGACCTGCTCGGCGACCGGCTCGGCGTCCCGGTCGTCGTCGAGAACGACGTCAACGCGGCCACCCTCGGTGCGGTCGCCCTCAGCGGCGAGGACGACCTCGTCTACCTGAGCATCGGCACCGGCCTCGCCGCCGGCCTGGTCCTCGAGGGCCGGCTGCGGCGCGGCGAGCACGGTGCGGCCGGCGAGATCGGCCACGTGCCGGTCGACCCCATGGGCGTCGCTGTGCCAGTGCGGTCAGCGCGGCTGCCTCGAGACGATCGCCTCCGGTTCGGCGCTGGCGGCCGCCTGGCCCTCGGGCGACGTACCCCCTGCGCAGGCGCTGTTCGCCGCCGCCCAGTCCGGTGACCCCGCGGCGGTCGCCGCCCGCGACCGGTTCGCCGACGGGGTCGCGAGCGCCGTCCGGGTGCTCGCGCTCGCGGTCGACCCGCGCACCGTCGTGCTCGGCGGCGGTGTCGCCCAGCTCGGCGAGCCGCTGCGGGCCGTCGTCGCCTCCGCGCTGCGCGCGCAGGCCGTGACCTCGCCGTTCCTCGCGTCGCTCGACCTCGCCGGGCGGCTGCGCGTGGTGCCGTCCGACTACCCGGTCGCCGCGGTCGGTGCGGCCATGCTCGGTCGATGAAGGGGAGCCGATGAGGACCGTCCCCGGCCTGGTCGACCTCCAGGTCAACGGCGCGGCCGGGATCGACCTCACCGCGGAGCCGGACCGGCTGTGGGAGGTCGCCGCCGCGCTCCCGGCGTACGGCGTCGTCGCGTTCGTCCCGACCGTCATCACGTCCGACCCGGCGGCTCGCTGGGAGG
Organism: uncultured Actinomycetota bacterium; assembly: GCA_963716655.1. Lineage (GTDB taxonomy): Bacteria > Actinomycetota > Actinomycetes > Propionibacteriales > Nocardioidaceae > Nocardioides. The sequence goes on from CAVQTV010000008.1 coordinate 288,137, forward strand.
CGCTCGACACGCTCGCCGCAGGCCCGCCCGCCGGATGGTCGGGGGCCGAGCCGCTCGGCCTGCACTTCGAGGGACCGATGATCGCGCCGTCGCGCAAGGGCGCGCATCCCGAGCACTGGCTGCGCCCGCCCGTCCCTCGATCTTGTCGACGGCTGGTCCCGCGAGACCGGCGTCGTCGATGGTGACGATCGCCCCCGAGCTGCCCGGCGCGCTCGAGGTGATCGAGCGGCTCGTCGTCGCATGGCGTCGTCGTGTCGATCGGCCACACCGCCGCCACCACGGCCGAGGTGGCCGCCGCCGTCGAGGCCGGCGCCCGCTGCGTCACCCACCTCGGCAACGCGATGCCGCCGCTGCTGCCCCGCGAGCCCGGACCCGTCGGCGTCGCGTTCGGCGGTGACCTCGTCGCCGGGCTGATCGTCGACGGGCACCACCTCGACCCGCTGTTCGTGCGGACCGCCTGGCGCGCGCTCGGCCCGGACCGGTTCCTCTCGGTCTCCGACACCACCGCGGCGCTCGGGCCTGCCCGACGGCCCGACCCGGCTCGGCGACCAGGACGTCGTCGTCGCCGACGGCACGGTCCGGCTCGCCGACGGCACCCTGGCCGGCTCGGCGGCGTCGCTGCTCGGCTGCCTGCGCATCCTGATCGCCCAGACCGGCTGCACCGTGGACGAGGCGGTCGCGACCGCCACGACGACCCCGCTCACCCTGCTCGGCCTGCCGCCCCGCGACGAGACCATCGAGCTGGACCTCGGCTGATGGAGGTCGTGCTCACCCCGTCGGCGGCCGCCCTCGCGGCCGACGCGATCGAGGCGCTGGTCCGCGGCGAACCCCGCGGCCGTCCTGGGTCTGGCGACCGGGTCGAGCCCGCTGCCGACGTACCAGGAGCTGATCCGGCGCCACCGTCGCCGGCACCGGCCCGTCGTACGACGGGGTGCGCTGCTTCCTCCTCGACGAGTACGTCGGTCTGCCCGCCGGCCATCCCGAGACCTACCGGGAGACGATCTTCCGCGAGCTCACCGACGCGCTCGGCATCTCCCGCGACCGGGTCGCGAGCCCGGACCCGTCCGACGTCCAGAACGCCGGGCGCCGCTACGAGGAGGCGATCGTCGCCGCGGGCGGCGTGGACCTGCAGGTGCTCGGCATCGGCGTCGGACGGGCACCTCGCGTTCAACGAGCCCGGCTCGTCGCTCGCGTCGCTGACCCGGATCAAGACGCTGACCGCCCGGACCCGCGCCGACAACGCGCGCTTCTTCGGCTCGGTCGACGCGGTGCCGCACCACGTGCTCACCCAGGGCCTCGGCACCATCCTGCGCGCCCGGCACCTGCTGCTCGTCGCCGCCGGCGCCGGCAAGGCGGACGCGGTCGCCGCGGCCGTCGAGGGCCCGCTGTCCGCGAGCTGCCCGGCCTCCGTCCTCCAGCTGCACCCGCACGCGACCGTGCTGGTCGACGACGCGGCCGCCACGGGGCTCGCGCGGGCGTCGTACTACCGAGAGGTGTACGCGGACAAGCCGGACTGGCAGGGTTTGTGACATGTCGTACCCGACCCCGACAGTACCTCGGCAGCGCCGGTGAGGTGACCGCCCGGTTCCGCCCCGCCGACACCCCGCCCGAGCTGCCCCGCCCCGGTGGCGGCGCGGCCAGCTACCTCGCCACCGGTGCCAGCACGGACGGCAGGTTCGGGCTCTACCGCTGGGACATGGGCACCCAGCCCGGTGGCGCCGAGCCGCACTTCCACCGCACCATCAGCGAGTCGTTCTTCGTGCTCTCCGGCACGGTGATCGATCTACGACGGCAACGAGTGGGTGCCGGCCACCGCCGGCGACTTCACCTACGTGCCCGAGGGTGGGCTCCACGGGTTCCGCAACGACTCGGGTGAGCCCGCCTCGATGCTGATCCTCTTCTCGCCGGGCGCGCCCCGGGAGGCGTACTTCGAGGGGCTGATGGAGATGGTCGCCGGCAACTGGAAGCCGACCCACGAGGAGTTCGTCGCGTTCTGCGAGGAGCACGACAACATCTACGTGTGATCTGCTGGCGCCGATTTCCCGTCGAGACACCAGAACTGGCTGCGATTCCGCCGTTCTGACGACCAGTTCGGGTGTCTCGACGGGTCCGGACAGTAGCCTCGCCCGGATGACCGACGACTTCCGCACCGACCGGGTGGGCTCCGCGCTCGCCGGCACCAACCCGACCGTGCTCCGCAGGCTGCGGGCCGGCTTCGCCGTGATCGGCGACGGGCAGCACCTGCCCGGGTACTGCCTGCTGATCACCGACGACCCGGATGCCGACCAGCTCATCGACCTGTCGCCCGAGCGGCAGCTGGTGTTCCTGGAGGACATGGCGATCCTCGGCCGGGCGGTGGCGGCGGTGTGCGCGCGGCGGGACCCGGAGTTCCGCCGGATCAACCTGGAGATCCAGGGCAACACCGACGCGTTCCTGCACGCGCACGTGACGCCGCGCTACGAGTGGGAGCCGCCGGAGATCGTCGGCTGGCCGGCCGCGCTGCACCACTGGACCAAGCAGGTCACCGGCGAGCACGCGCTCGGGCCGCAGCACGACGAGCTACGGGCCGAGCTGGTCGCCGAGCTGGACCGGCTCACCGCCTGACAGCTGGAGTCGACGGCCGAGCTCGGCCAGCGCGGTGGCGAGCTCGGGGGAGTCGACGACGCGGAACGACACCGGGATCGCGGCGAGCTGGCGGGCGTACCAGTCCGGGTCGTCGGTCGTCGCGACCATCCGGGTGCGATCGCCGTCCGCAGGCTCCAGCCTGGCCAGGCTCGGCGAGACCCACCGCCGCACCCAGAACGGCGGCGCGTCGACGAGCACCTCGACGGCGTACCGCCAGCCCTGGGAGAGGTGCTCCTCGAGGGTGCGCAGCGCGTCCAGGTCCGCCGGCGGCGTGAACGTCTCCGGCATCGGTCGCACACCCGCGACCCGGTCGACCCGGAGCACCCGCTGGGCATCGCGGCTGCGCGACCAGCAGAGCAGGTACCAGTGGCTGTGCCGGAGCACGACCGCCCACGGCTCGACGTCCATCTCCGAGACGCCGTCGCCGACCCGGTAGTCGACGATGCAGCACGCGGGCCGCGGCACAGGCCGCGAGCAGCCGCTCGAGGTGGTCGTGCCGGGTCGCCTCCCCGGTCACCGCCAGCGCGGGAGAGGTGATCCCGTTGGGCAGCACTCGCAGGATCTTGGCCAGCGCGCCGCCGACCACGTCGGTCGGGTCGGCGGCACCGCGGTGACCCTCCAGGGTGGCCATCACCAGCCCGGTCGCCTCGGCGGCCGTGAACATCAGCGGCGGGAGCCGCAGCCCGCGGCCGACCCGGTAGCCGCCGTACGGACCGCTGACCGACTCGATCGGCAGGTCCGCCTCGCGCAGGATCGCGACGTACCGCCGGGCGGCCCGATCGGTGACGCCGAGCGCGGCGCCGAGCTGCTCGGCGGTGATGCCCGGGGCGGCCTGGATCAGCTCGAGGGCCTGCAACGCTCGAGCAGTCGGGGAAGTAGATCGTCCGGGAATGGTCCTAGTCTGCCGCACATGGACGACCTCAACATCGGACAGGAACCCCCGCTCGCCGGCACCGAGGTGGAGGCCATGCTCGGGTCGCTCAACCGGATGCGCGGCTACCTCCTGTGGAAGTGCGGCGGTCTCGACGCCGCCGGCATCCGCGCCACGCTCGGCCCGTCGACGGTCACCCTCGGCGGGCTGCTCAAGCACCTCGCGGTCGTCGAGGCGATCACGTTCTCCTGGAAGCTGCACGGCCGCGCGCCGTTCCCGCCGTTCGACGACGCGGACTGGGACGACGAGGGCTGGCACTGGCGGGTCGAGGACGACGACACCCCGGAGTCGCTCGAGGCGATGTTCCGCGACGCCGTCGCCAAGGGGCAGGCGCTCGTCGACGAGGCGATCGCCGCCGGCGGCCTCGGCGCGGAGGCCGACGTCGCCGACGACGAGGGCAACCACGCGAACGTACGGCGCCTCGTCTTCGACATGATCGAGGAGTACGGCCGGCACGTCGGCCACGCCGACCTGATCCGCGAGTCCGTCGACGGCCTGGTCGGCGAGGACCCGCCGGGGAGCGCAGGTCGTAGGTCGTCGAGACACACAACTGGCTGTGAATCGCTGCGTTCAGCAGCCAGTTTGCGTGTCTCGACGCCGAATCAGCCCAGCGCCACCGTCAGCGCGAGCACCGTCTCCGGGTCGTCGAGCCGGTCGCCGTACAGCTCGCGGAGCTGGCCCATGCGGTAGCGGACGGTCTGCGGGTGCACGAACAGCTCGGCCGGCGACGTCGTCGCGCCGGCCCTGGTGCAGCAGCCACGAGCGCAGCGTGTCGGTGAGCTTCTCGGCGGTGCTCGGGCGCAGGTCGGCGAGCGGCGCGAGCAGCTGGGCGCGCAGGTCGTCGCGGGCCGAGCGGTCGGCGTCGAGGACCAGCGCGACCAGGTGGGCCTCGGTGTCGACCTCGAGCCCGGCGGCCCGGGCCCGCAGCGCCCGGTCGTACGACGCCCGCACCTCCAGCCACGGTCGGGCCGGGCCGGCGAGGCAGCCGCGGTCGGCGAGCGTGCGCAGCAGCGCGGAGCGGCGGTGTGCGTGCGCGTCGGGCACCAGCAGCAGCACGCCCTCGTCGAGCTCCGGGGCGTCGCTCGCCTGCAGGGTCGCCGGGGGAGATCGAGGCGAGCACCGGGCGCACCTGCGCCTCCGGGACGATCACCGCGGTCAGCGTCTTCGGCGGCTCCCACCCGGCGCGCTCGGCCGCCGCGACGCACCTGGTCGACGGGGGAGCCGGTGAGCAGGTGGTGCGCGACCCGCTCGAGCAGCCGCTGCCGGACCCGGCCGCTGGTGGCCAGCTCGTCGGTGTGGCCCGGCGACCGCCGGCGGCCGACAGCTCGTCGATGTAGGCGAACACCAGCTCCGCGAACCCGACCAGGGTCTCGCCGTCGACGCCGTTGTCGACGGCGGTCGTCGACATCTCGCGCCACGAGACCCGGGCGCCGATCCGGAACGCCGCGAGCAGCGCCTCGGTCGAGCGGCCGCTGCGGGCCTCGCCCCGGCCGAGCTGGTAGGCGCCCTCGACGGCGGGCGCGGTCGGCGTACCGGCGTCGGCGCCGCGGCGGCCGCTGGCCAGCGACAGGAAGCCGGCCGAGCGCGAGCTGGACCGCGTTGCGGATCGTCTCGCCCATCGGCCCGCTGAACGCGTCGGTGTAGCTGGGCACCTCGTCGATGATGGCGGCGACCACGTGCTCGGCGACCCGGGGCAGCTCGGAGCGCATCTGCTCGACCGCCTCGGCGGGCAGCTGGAGCCCGTGGTCGGCGGTCCGCCGGGTGGTGCGTGGCTCCATCGTCGCTCCTGGATTGTTCGCAGATGATAAATGTGACGTAGGCCTTCACATCCAACGGTCATGATCTTACGCCCCAGGCGCAGCACACTGGAGTACATGAGCATCGCCGTCCCGTCAGGTGCCGCCCGGTCCGGATCCGGCTGGTCGCTGCGGACGAGCCTGCGCAAGGTCGCCGAGGCCGCGGTCACCCCGCTCGCGCTCGACGACGTGCTCGACCACTTCCACCCGCTGCGTCGCGGGCAGCGAGCTGCGCGGCCGGATCGTCGAGGTCCGCCCCGAGACCGCCGAGTCCGCCACCTTGATCATCAAGCCGGGCCGCGACTGGCGCGGCCACCAGCCCGGGCAGTACGTCCGGGTCGGCGTCGACGTCGACGGGGTCCGCCTGTGGCGCACCTACTCCCTCACCCACGGCCCGCGCGCCGACCGCTGCATCAGCGTCACCGTCAAGGCGATCCCCGACGGCGTCGTCTCCAACCACCTCGTGCACCGCGCCCGCGCCGGGCCAGATGCTCCAGCTCGCGCAGGCGCAGGGCGAGTTCGTGCTGCCGCTGCCGATCCCGCAGCAAGCTGCTGCTGGTCACCGCCGGCTCCGGCATCACCCCGGTGATCGGGATGCTGCGCAACCTGTTCTCGCGCACCGAGCCGTACGCCGGCGACATCGTGCTGCTGCACTCCGCGCTGACCCGCGACGCGGTGATCTTCGGCCCCGAGCTGCGCAGCTACGCCGACCGCGGGCTGATCCGCCTGATCGAGCTGCACACCGACGTCGACGGCATGCTCGACGTCGCCGACCTCGACACCATCGTCCCCGACCTGGCCGAGCGGACGTCGTACGCCTGCGGGCCGGCGGGGCTGCTCGACGCGCTCGAGGAGCACTACTCCGCGCGCGACCTGACGCTGAACGTGGAGCGGTTCCGGCCGACCACCCTGGTCGCCGGCGAGGGCGGCACCGTGTCGTTCACGAGCGGCGCCGTCGTCGAGGCCGACGGCGTCGACCCCGATCCTCGACGCCGCCGAGAACGCCGGCGTCCTGATGCCCAGCGGCTGCCGGATGGGCATCTGCATGGGCTGCGTGATCCCGCTGAAGGAGGGTGCCGTGCGCGACCTGCGCAACGGCGCGCTCACGGTCGCCGTCCCCGGGGAGACCGGGCCCGGCGGCGTACCGATCCAGACCTGCATCAACGCGGCCGCCGGGCCGTGCTCCATCGACCACTGATCTGACCGAGGAGACGCCGATGACCACGATCACCCGCAAGCCCGAGAACCCCACCGCGCACCTCACCCCCGAGGACTTCGAGCAGATCGGCATCGAGCTCGACGCGATCCGCCAGGACATCCTCGACGCCCGCGGCGAGAGCGACGCGGCGTACATCCGCAAGGTCGTCGACGTGCAGCGCCGCCTCGAGCTGGCCTCGCGCGCCGTGCTGCTGTTCTCGGCGCTGCCGCCGGCGTGGATCGCTCGGCACCATCGGCCTCTCCGTCGCCAAGATCCTCGAGAACATGGAGATCGGCCACAACGTCATGCACGGCCAGTGGGACTGGATGCGCGACCCGAAGATCCACTCGACCACCTGGGAGTGGGACAACGCGTCGACCGCCGACGGCTGGAAGCACTCGCACAACGAGATCCACCACAACTTCACGAACATCGTCGGCAAGGACAACGACCTCGGCTACGGCATCATGCGCGTCGACGAGGACCAGCGCTGGCACCCGATGTACCTCGCCCAGCCGCTGTGGAACTTCATCAACGCCTGCTTCTTCGAGTACGGCATCGCGGCGTACGACCTCGAGCTCGGCAAGAACCTGCGCGATCCCGAAGGAGAAGCGCAGCGAGACCGTTCAAGACCAACGCGCAAGAAGACGCTGAAGAAGATCCGCAAGCAGGCCACCAAGGACTACGTCGTCAACCCGGCGCTGGCGATCCCGTTCGGCGGCTTCCTGCCCGACGCTGGCCGCGAACTTCACCGCCAACGTGGTGCGCAACGTCTGGTCGCACTCGGTGATCATGTGCGGCCACTTCCCCGAGGGCGTCGAGACCTTCGAGCGGAAGGCGATCCCGGAGAACGAGACCCGCGGCGAGTGGTACGTCCGCCAGATGCTCGGCTCGGCCAACATCTCCGGCTCCAAGGCGATGCACCTGATGTCCGGCAACCTGTCGCACCAGATCGAGCACCACCTGTTCCCGGACCTGCCGTCCAACCGGTACGCCGAGATCGCCCCGCGGGTGAAGGACGCTCTTCGACAAGTACGACCTGAACTACCACACCGCGCCGATGCCGCAGCAGGTCTACTCCGCCTGGCACAAGGTGGTCCGGCTCTCGCTGCCGAACGGCTGGCTGGCCACCACCAACGTCAAGAACCTGCCCGAGCAGACCAAGCTCCTCTGGGCGATGACCACCAAGGGCCCGAAGGTCCGCCGCGCCGCCGCGGCCCGACTCCAGCAGCAGGCGCGCAAGCAGGCCGCTGCCGCCTGAGCTACTCGTCGCCGGTGAGGTTGAACGCCCGCAGCCGGCGGCCGGTGAGCCAGGTGCCGCCGACGATGACGACCGCGATGGCGATCACGGCGTAGGTCAGCGGCAGGTCGTCGACGAGGGTGAGGTCGGCGATCCGGTCGACGATCTCCGCCGGACCAGCGGGTGATGCTCAGCCAGCGCACCCCGTCGAGCAGCCCGCCGAGCAGGCCTTCCCAGATCAGCAGGTAGACCAGGCCGACGACGACGGCGTGCCGGGTCAGCACCGACAGGCAGCGCGAACAGCGCGCAGTACGCCGTACCGCCGACGAGCGAGGCGACCGCGAACGCGACGGCGAACGACGGTGCGTCGGTGCTGCAGCGATCAGCCCGGCGATCAGCATCGGCACCGCGCCGAACACGAGCACGCAGGCGACCGCGACGACCAGCTTGCTGGCCACGATCGTGTACCGCGAGATCGGCTTGGCCAGCAGGTAGGCGATCGAACCGTCGTCGATCTCGGGGGCGAGCAGTCCCGACGTCGCGAGCAGCGCGACCAGCGGCACGATGATGACCAGCCCGAGCCGGTAGAGGGTGTGCTCGGCGCCGGTCTCGTCGTCGCCGACGAGTGCCCGCACCAGGATCGCGAGCCCCAAGCAGGACGACCGGGAGCACGAACAGCAGGGCGCCGCGCCAGCGGCCGAAGATGCTGCGGATGCCCAGCCGCACGATCGTCCGGGAGATCACGACGACACCAGGTAGGAGAAGACGCTCTCCAGCGACTCGTCGGTCGGCGTGACCTCGTGCAGGCGGACGCCGTGCTCGCGGGCCAGCCGCGGCAGCACCGTGCTGAAGCGGCCGAAGTCCGACGCCTCGATCTCGATGCCGCCCTCCGACCGCAGCCGCGCGCCGCGCACCGACGCGTCGGCCATCAGCGCCGACGCCATCAGCCGGTCGTCGGACGTGCGCAGCACGAAGCGGTTCGGCCGGTCGGTCATCAGCCGGCGGATCGCACCGAAGTCGCCGGACGCCGCGTGCCGCCCGGCCACCACGACCTCGATCTGGCGGGCGACCTGCTCGACCTCCTCGAGGATGTGCGAGCTGAAGAGCACGGTCCGACCCTCGGCGCCCATGCTGCGGATCAGGTCCATCAGGTGCATCCGCTGCCGCGGGTCCATGCCGTTGAAGGGCTCGTCCAGCAGCAGCACCGCCGGGTCGTGCACCAGCGCCGAGGCCATCTTGATCCGCTGCCGCATCCCCTTGGAGTACGTCGAGATCTCGCGGTCCTGGGCGTCCGTCATCTCGATCAGGGCGATCGCTCGCTGCGCGGCCGCTCCCGGGTCGGCCAGGCCGTGCAGCTCGGCGTTCGCGACCACGAACTGGCGTCCGGTCAGGTAGTCGAAGAGCGCCTCCCGCTCGGGCACCAGCCCGACCTTGCGGTAGACCTCCTCGTTGCGCCACAGCGGGTCGCCGTCCAGCGTCACGGTGCCGGCCGAGGGAGCGAGGAAGCCCGACATCAGCGCGATCAGGGTGGACTTCCCGGCGCCGTTCGGGCCGAGCAGGCCGGTGACGCCGGGGCCGATCGTCATCGTGACGTCGTTGACCGCGACGACGTTGCGGAACCATCGCGAGACGTGGTCGATCCGGATCTCGCTCATCGTTTCGGCCCGTTCGAAGCGGAACGAAGTGAGCATTCGAATGGGGTGTTCATGCTGGACGCTCCGGTAGCGGGCCATCAGGCCGCCGATCGAGCCGAGCACCACCGCGACGACGACGACGACGTACAGGACGCCCATCGCGGTGCCGACCGGTGGGGTCGGCGTCGCGTTGGGGACGTCGAACAGGAAGACCTGCACCCCGTTGACCAGCGTGTACGGCGAGAACAGCCCCGCGATCTCGCCGACCCTGTCGTTGTCGACCTCCTCCGAGATCCCCTGGATGGTCGCGACCACGGTGTAGCTGACGACGAGCACCACGATCACCGCGGCGACCGCCAGGCCGCGGCGGACGGTCATCGCGGCGACCAGGGCCGCCGGCCCGGACAGGCACGCGGCGAGCAGCGCGGCGCCTACGGCGGCGCCGAGGAAGCGCCCGGTCTCGCGGGCGACCGGGAGGTCGGCGAGCAGCCCGCCGAGGTACATCAGGAGCAGCGGCGCGCCGATCAGCACGAACGTCGCCACGGTCAGCGACGCCAGCCGCACCAGCACGTAGATCGAGCGGCGCATCGGTCGGGCGAGGTAGAGCGTGATCGTGCGGAACCGCAGGTCCCGCGAGAACAGCGCCGGCGCCTGCGATGCGACGAAGACGGAGATCAGCAGCTGCGTGGTGATCGGGTAGGTGGAGTAGGCGACGATCTGCTCGTCGAGGTCGAGCAGGTTCTTGGCCTGCACCAGCACCCCGACGAGGATCAGCGCCGGGAGCAGCATCATCGCGAGCAGGATCATCGGCAGCACCTTCGAGCGCGCCGACCGGCCGAGCCCGTAGGTGTTGCGCAGCCCGGTCTTGAAGAACCCCCACGCGACGGGTCCCTCGCCGAGACGGGGTCCGCCGTACGGGCGGTAGCCGAGGTCGTGGATGACCCCGGTCGGGGCCGCGACCTCGCTCAGACGGGCTGGACACTGCCGGCACCTCCCTCGCGGAAGACGTCCTCGATGCGGTGGTGCCGTTCCTGCATCCGCACCAGGCCGAGGCCGAGGTCGACGGTGAGGTCGCGTACGACGTCGGGCGTGGTCTCGTCGCGGATCTCGACCTCGACCAGCTTGCCGTCCGCCGGCCGGGCCACCAGGCCCGGCGTCGACCAGCGCCTGGCCGAGCACCCGGTCGGCGTCGGGCCGGCCCAGCACCTCGACGATCAGGCTGCCGGTCGCGTGCAGGAAGTCGGTGGTCGCCGAGGACCGGAGCAGCCGCCCGGCGTCGAGCACGACGACGTGGTCGCTGACCCGCTCCAGCTCGCCGAGCAGGTGGGACGTGACGAGGACGGCGATGCCGAACTCGCTGCCGATCCGGCGCACCAGCGCCAGCATGTCGTCGCGCGCGGACGGGTCGAGGCCGTTGGTCGGCTCGTCGAGCAGCACCAGCCGCGGGTCGTGCACGAGCGCCTGGGCGAGCTTCACCCGCTGCTTCATGCCGGTCGAGTAGCCGCCGATCGGGCGGTAGCGCTCCTCGGCCAGGCCCACGTGGCGCAGCACGTCGGAGGTCCGTTCGCGCGCGGCGGCGTACGGCAGCCCGGACATCTGGCCGAGGTGGACGACCAGGTCGCTCGCGGAGACGTCGGCGGGCAGGCAGTCGTGCTCGGGCATGTAGCCGACCAGCGCGCGGATCCGGCCGCCGTCGGTGGCGACGTCGTACCCGAGGACGCTCGCGCTCCCGCTGGTCGCGGGCACCAGCCCCAGCAGGATCTTGATCAGCGTCGACTTGCCGGCCCCGTTGGCGCCGACCAGGCCGGTCACGCCCTCGCCGACCGTCAGGTCGAGGTCGTTGAGCGCGGTGACACCGGGGTACGCCTTGGTCAGACCCACGGTCTCGATGACGCCCACGCAGCCAACCTAACGTCGGTCACACGGAATGCTGGACCACATGAGGTTCACCGAGCACGAGCTGACCGCGGCACTCACCGGAGCGACGAAGAGCGTCTACGCGGCGCGGGACCGGTCGGTGCGCAAGGGCAAGCGCAGCGTCGACGAGGCCTGGGCGGCGCTCACGCCGTACGCGCGCTTCAAGCTGCTCGACACGTTCGGCGACCAGCTGCTGCCCGATCCTCGTCGCGCTGCCCGACGTGGAGGTCGAGACCGGCACCCGGCCCGACGTTCACCGACGAGCAGGTGACCGCGGTCGTCGAGGAGCGGCTCGGCGACGTCGGTCGGGTGCGCAAGGCGGTGCAGGTCAAGGCGCAGGTGACGCTCGTTCAGCTCGCGCTCTCGCACCTGCCGCCACGCAGCGACCCGGACGCGTTGATCGTCCCGGACCACCATCTGAGCACCCGGACGTAACAACAGCGCCTCGCCGCGACAGGTAGTGGGTGAACGCATCCACCATCCCTCGGGAGGACATCTACATGAACACCCTTCGCACCACCGCTGTCGCCTTCGTCGCGACCCTCGCCCTCGGCGGCCTCGCCGCGACGGCCGCGCCGGCGAACGCCGAGCGACCCACCACCGAGCCGTGCGCCCAGCAGCAGGCCCAGTTCGACAAGGCGACCGCCAAGCTCGCCGCGCTCACCGAGAAGTGGGAGAACAACCCCACGCCGGAGACCAAGAAGGCGAAGAAGGCCCAGGCCCAGCGGGTCGCCAAGGCCGAGGCTCGGCTCGAGAAGTGCCAGGCGGCGCAGGAGACGACCACCGCCTGACCATGGGGGCGCAGCGCTCAGTGCAGCGCTGCGTTGACCACCTCGCGCGCCTCCTCCTGGACGTGCGCGAGGTGGTCGGGCCCGCGGAACGACTCGGCGTAGATCTTGTAGACGTCCTCGGTGCCCGACGGCCGCGCGGCGAACCACGCCGACTCGGTCGTGACCTTGAGCCCGCCGATCTTGGCGCCGTTGCCGGGCGCCTCGGTGAGCTTGGCGGTGATCTCCTCGCCGGCCAGCGAGGTCGCGGTGACGTCGGACGGCGACAGCGCGGCGAGCGCCGCCTTCTGCTCGCGGTTCGCCGGGGCGTCGATCCGGGCGTACGCCGGCTCGCCGTGCTCGGCGACCAGGTCGGCGTACCGCGCCGACGGCGACTCCCCGGTGACCGCCAGGATCTCGGAGGCCAGCAGCGCCAGGATGATGCCGTCCTTGTCGGTCGTCCACGCCGACCCGTCGCGGCGCAGGAACGACGCGCCCGCCGACTCCTCGCCGCCGAACCCGAACGACCCGTCGATCAGCCCGGGCACGAACCACTTGAACCCGACCGGCACCTCGACCATCTCCCGCCCGATCGAGGCGGCGACCCGGTCGATCATCGACGACGACACCAGCGTCTTGCCGATCCGCGCGGTCGCCGGCCAGCCCGGCCGGGCGCCGCCGAACAGGTAGCCGATCGCCACCGCCAGGAAGTGGTTCGGGTTCATCAGCCCGGCGTCCGGCGTGACGATGCCGTGCCGGTCGGAGTCGGCGTCGTTCCCCGTCGCGATGTCGTACGACGAGCGCCGCGCGATCAGCGACGCCATCGCGTCCGGCGACGAGCAGTCCATCCGGATCTTGCCGTCCCAGTCGAGCGTCATGAACCGCCAGGTCGGGTCGACCAGCGGGTTCACCACGGTCAGGTCGAGGTCGTGCCGCGTCGGCGATCTCGCCCCAGTACGCCACCGACGCGCCGCCCAGCGGGTCCGCGCCGATCCGCACCCCCGCCGACCGGATCGCGTCGAGGTCCACGACGTTCGGCAGGTCGTCGACGTACGTCCCCAGGAAGTCGTACGGCGCGGCCGCGGCGCGGGCCCGCGCGAACGGCACCCGCTGCACGTCGGCCAGCCCGGCCGCGGATCAGCTCGTTCGCGCGGGCGGCGATCACCGAGGTGGCGTCGGTGTCGGCCGGCCCGCCGTGCGGCGGGTTGTACTTGAAGCCGCCGTCCGACGGCGGGTTGTGCGACGGCGTGACCACGATGCCGTCGGCGAGCCCAGGCCCGGACTGACGGCCGCCGTTGGCCCGGATGATCGCGTGCGAGACGGCCGGGGTCGGCGTGTAGCCGTCGCGGTCGTCGACCAGCACGGTGACGTCGTTCGCGACCAGCACCTCCAGCGCCGTCGCCCACGCCGGCTCGGACAGGCCGTGGGTGTCGCGGCCGATGAACAGCGGCCCGTCGTACCCCTGCTCGCGCCGGTAGTCGCAGATCGCCTGCGTCGTGGCGAGGATGTGCGTCTCGTTGAACGCCGTACGCAGCGACGAGCCGCGGTGCCCGCTGGTGCCGAACGCGACCTGCTGGTCGACGTCCTCCGGGTCGGGCACCCCGGTGTAGTACGACGTCACCAGGTGGGCGACGTCGACCAGGTCGGAGGGCTCGGCGGGCTGTCCGGCACGCGGGTCACTCATGGCGCCATCATGCCCGCCGCTCGCGTTCTCAGGTCCGCCGCGCAGGGGCCGATGTGACTCTCATGCCGTCGAACCGTTGAGGTCCCTGATGTCCGTTACCGCAATCGCCCTCCCCGTGCCGCTCCTGCCCGCGGTCGCGCCCGCCCGGCCGCCGGTCGGCCTCGGCGCCGTCGCGCGTCGCGCAGGCTTCAACCTCGGCATCGGCTGCCTCGTCCCGGCCGCCCTCTTCTACGCGCTCTTCGCGGTCGCCGGCGTCTGGACGGCGATCCTCGCTGCGCTCGCCTGGTCGTACGGCGCGCTCGGGTGGCGGCTGCTCTCCGGGCGCCGGGCGCCCGCGCTGCTCGTGCTGACCACCGCGGTCCTGACCGCGCGCACGGGCGTGGCGCTGGCGACCGACAGCACCGTTCATCTACTTCCTCCAGCCGGTCCTCACGGACGGGCTGATCGCTGCGACGTTCCTGATCTCGCTGCGCAGCGGGCGTCCGCTGGCCGGCAAGCTGGCGGCGGACTTCTACCCGGTCGACGCCCAGCTGGCCGCCCGGCCCCGGGTCGCCCGCCTGTTCCGGGGGCTCACGGTCGCCTGGGCCGGTCTCTGGCTGGCCAAGTCGTCGCTCGGGCTCTGGCTCCTGCTCACCCAGCCGTTGGAGACCTACGTGCCCGTGAAGGCGGCCGTGGTCCTGTGCATTCACGCCGTGGCCGCGGTGAGCACCATCGGCGCGGCGGCGTACGTCGCTCGCCGCGAAGGGCTGCTCGGCACGCCACTAGCATCGCGTCATGAGTCCGGTGATCGAGCTGAGCAAGGGTCAGGTGCTGGAGCTGGTCAAGGCGGGCGGGCGCCCGCTGACCCAGATCAAGATCGGCCTGGGCTGGGACAAGGAGCGCACCGCGGGCTTCATCGGCACCGGCGCCCCCGAGGTCGACCTGGACGCCTCGGCGGTCCAGTTCACCGGCAACCAGCTCTTCGACCTCGCGTTCTACAACAACCTGGCGACCCGCGACGGCTCGGTCGTCCACCTCGGCGACAACCTCACCGGCAGCGGCGAGGGCGACGACGAGGTGATCACCGTCGACCTGACCAAGATCTACGCCAAGGTCGACACCATCGCGTTCCTGGTGAGCAGCTACCAGGGCCACTCGCTCGAGTGGGTCAACAACGCCTACTGCCGGGTGATCGACGACGAGGACTACGAGATCGCTCGCTTCCGGCTCACCGCCGGCGTACCCGAGACCGGCCTGGCGATGGCCACCCTGATCCGCTCCGGCGACGCGTGGAAGCTGCGCGCGATCGGCGAGGGCATCGCGGTGAAGCTGCCGACCGAGTCCGTAAAGGCGCTGCAGCCGTACCTCTGAGGAAGCACGGTTCCTGAGCGGCAGGAGTACCGTCGACGTCATGCCTCGCCGTGCCGGTGGCGCATCCTCCAGGCCGGCCGCGCGCCCGCCAGACGGGCATCCATGTCTTCTCTCTCCACCCTGACCGCTCCCGCAGTCGACTCGAAGACTGCCGACGAAGAGCGACACCGCCCGCGACTGGGCGCCGTGATCCGCCGCGTCGGTTTGAGCCTGCTGATCGCCTGCGCGATCCCGGCGGCGCTCTTCTACACCTGCCTGCGCGTCAACGGCATCTGGACGGCGATCTTCGTCGCGCTCGGCTGGTCGTACGGCGCCATCGCCTGGCGGGCGCTGAGCCGACGGCGTACGTCGGGTCTGCTGATCCTGACCGCGGTCGTGATGACCGGCCGCACTCTGCTCGCGCTGCTGACCGACAGCACCTTCCTCTACTTCCTCCAGCCGATCATCACCGACGGCGTGATCGCAGCAGCCTTCGTGCTCTCGCTGGCCTCGGCACGTCCGATGGTGGCCAGGCTGGCCGGTGACTTCTACCCGATGGACCACGAGCTCTCGATGCGTCCGCGGGTCCGGCGGCTGTTCTGGCGGCTGACCCTGATGTGGGCCACGCTCTGCCTCGGCAAGGCGCTGATGACGCTCTGGCTCCTGCAGTCCCAGTCGCTGGAGACGTTCGTGCTGATCAAGAGCGTGTCGGTGCTCTCGATCAACGCCACCGCGATCGGCGTGACGATCTGCGCCGCGGTGCTGGTCGCCCGCAAGGAGGGCCTGCTCGGCCCGGTGGCGGCGCCCGCATTCGCCTGAGATCGCTGCGAGAAGAGGACAGGTTCTGACCTGATGCCCTCCTAGCGTGGGTCCCGACGGACACCAACACGAGGAGACGACATGGACTTCAGGATCGAGCTGGTCCCGATCGCAGTGACCGACGTCGACCGTTCGGTCGCGTTCTACGGCGCCGGGCTGGGCTGGAACGTCGACCACGACCAGCAGGTCAGCCCGGACCTGCGCTTCGTGCAGGTCACCCCGCCGGGGTCGGCCTGCTCGATCTGCTTCGGCGTCGGGCTCGACATGATGCCGGCGGGCTCGACGCAGTTCATCCAGGTCGTCGTCGAGGACGCCGACGCCGCCCTGGCCTACCTGCGCGATCGCGGCATCGAGTGCGACGGCGTCGACGAGCAGCCATGGGGCCGGTTCGTGCGGTTCGACGACCCCGACGGCAACAAGTGGGCGCTCCAGCAGATCGTGGTGCCCGCCGGGTAGAGAATGCCGGCGTGACTGCCGACGACTACGAGATCGACACCGACCTCGCCCGGATGGACCTCGACCGGGTCCATCACTGGCTGTCGACCGACGCCTACTGGTCGCTGGGGCGCACCCGCGAGACCGTCGAGGCCGCCGCGCGGCACTCCCTGAACTTCGGGGCGTTCGCCCCGGACGGGACCCAGGTCGCGTACGCGCGCGTCGTCACCGACCACGCGACGTTCGGCTGGCTCTGCGACGTGTACGTCGACCACGGCCACCGCGGCCGACGGCTGGGCGGGCGCCTGACCGAGGCCGTCGTCGACACCCTCCGGCCGATGGGGCTCAAGCGGGTGCTCCTCGCGACGGCGGACGCGCACGAGGTCTATGCCCGCATCGGGTTCGTGCCGATGCCCAACCCCGAGCGGTGGATGATTCTCGGGGCGTCGGACGGCTGAGCAGCAGGATGCGCGCCTAGGCTTCTCCCGAGATGAGGTTCGCGCGCACGATCGCCCTGGTGGGCGTGGGTCTCCTGTGGCTGGCGTTCGGGCCGTTGGTGCTGCTGCTCGCGGCCGGCTCGCTCTACTTCCGCCGGGTCCGGACCTGGCTGCGCCCGACCCGCCGCGTCGTCGCCGCCTGGGTGGTCGCCGTGCTCGCGCTCGCCGGGCTCGCGGTCGTCGTCCCCGACGGCTGGCTGCCGATCCCGCCCGGCCCCGGCGCGCTGGTCAGCCCGGCGTACGTCGGGCGCCCGGCCGTCGACGTCCGCGGCGAGCCCCTGGGTCCGATCGGCGAGTCGCCGCAGGTGCGCACCAGGTCGTACGGCGTGGACGGCTGCCGCCGGATCGAGGTCGACGCCCACGACCGGCTGGTCTCGCTCTGCGGCAGCGCGGCCGAGCCGGTGCTGCGCCTGGTCGACCCCGAGAGCCTGCGCCAGCTCGCGGCCAAGGACCTGCCGACCCGCGAGGACGCCGCCTGCGCAGGGGCGTTCTTCGTCGACCAGGACCGGGCGGTGGTCGCCACCCACGACCAGCGGCTGCTCGTGGTCGCCACCGCCGACGGCGACGGCGAGCCCGACCTCACCACCCAGCGCAGCACGCCGCTCGACATCCCCGGCGACGACTGCGTCGTCGGCGCCGCGCCCGACGCCCAGGGCCGCACCTGGTTCGTCACCGACGGCGGCCGGGTCGGCGTGGTCGCGGCGACCGGGTCCGGATCGCTCGACCTCGCCGAGCAGGTCACGCTGCCGCCGACGGCCGTGCGCGACGGCGTGCTCGTCGTGACCGCCGAGGCGATCTACCGGATCGGCACGACCACCGACGGCGAGCCGCGCGCGGTCTGGCGGTCCGAGCAGGACCGCAGCGCCACCCCGGCGGTGCTTCCCGACGGGCTGGTCGCGGCGACCGACCGCAGCGGGTCACGGCTCCAGGTCGTCGTGGTCGGCGCCGACGACGGCGCGGAGGTCTGCCGCGCGGAGGTGTTCGGCGACGACGAGGGCGCCGCCGACACCCTGGTCCCCGACGGCCTCGGCGTCCTGGTGCAGAACAGCTCGCGGGTACGCCGGCCCGCACTCGACGGTCCTCGGCCGGACCACCCCGGGCGGCCTGGCCCGGGTCATCGTCCACCTCGACGAGTGCGTCGTCGCCTGGACTGCGGACGTCGACGCCCCGAGCGGTGCGCCCGCCGTCGCGCCCGGCGCCAACCTCGTCTACGCCTACACCAAGCGGCACAGCTGGATCGGCGTGAACCCGTGGTACCTCACCGGGCTCGACCTGCGCACCGGCCGCACCGTCTTCGGGGTCCGCACCGGGCTCGGCGTGCTCCGCGACAACCACCACGGCGAGGTCACCCTCGGCCCGCGCGCCTCGGCGTACGTCCCGGTGCTCGGCGGCCTGGTCCGGGTCCGCGACCGCGACTGACTCAGCCGCGCTTCTCGTCCTGGCGACGGCGCCGCCGGATCTCGGCCCGGGCCAGCACGAACGCGAGCACGATCGGCCAGACGTACTTCGAGTTCTCCAGCACCCAGCGGACCTGCTCGGGCAGGGTCACGTCGGGCAGGTCCGGCAGCGGCAGCGACGGCAGGCCGGGTCTCGGGAGCGACGGCAGGTCCAGGCCGAGGCTCAGGTGCGGCAGCGTCAACCGCGCGAGCAGCAGCGCCGCCACCAGCGGGACGACGACCTTCGCGATGCCGACCACGGTCTGGATCGTGGCGTACCGGTCGGGTGCAGGCGCACCTTCTCCTCGTGCGCGGCCGCGGGCGAGCCCGGGTCAGGCACCAGGTCGATGCCGTCCGCCTCGTCGAGCAGGGTCGCCCGGCGCGGGTGGCCGAGGGTCGAGAACCGGACCTCGATCCGGCCGGCGTCGGACTCCAGCCGCACCTTCTCGTCGGTGGACTTCCGCTCCACGACCAGCTCGTCGTCGACGTACCACCGGAGCCGGCGCGAGAACCCCGGGTCGGCCTCGACCCGGTGCGCGTGGTCGGCAGCGGTCAGGCGCCAGACCTGGGTCACGGACATGGCTCCATGCTCCCGGCCGGGCGCCCGGCGCCACATCGGTCGCGGGGTGGGCGCCGGGAGACTTTGGTCAGGGGTAGCTGATACCCGTGACGTCCTCGCTGAGCTGCCACAACCGACGTTGGGCGGTCTCGTCGTACGACAGCTTGTTGCTGGTCACCACCCGCGGCGGCCCGCTCCACTCGGCGAGCCCGCTCGGACCGCAGTACGTCGCGCCCGGGAGGTCGGCGGTCGCCGCCATCAGCGTCGGCCAGGCGCCCTCGTCGGCGCGGTTCGGCGAGACGGCCTTGATCACGGCGTCGAGGATCGAGGCCCGGCCGCCGGCCGACCGGCCGTACTGCCCGTTCGCGGCGAGGTGGGTCGCGGCGAAGCCCGGGTGCGCGGCGAGCGCCTTGACCGGCACCTCGGCACGCCGTGCTCGCCGGTCCAGCTCGTAGGTGAACAGCAGGTTCGCGAGCTTCGAGCCGCCGTACACCGGCCAGCGCTGGTAGCGGCCCTCCTGCACGCGCGGGTCGCCGAGCGGCGCCTTGCGCGCGGTCCGGTGCATCTGCGACGACACGGCCACGACCCGCGCCGCACCGCTCGCGACCAGCTGGGGGAGCAGCAGCCCGGTCAGCAGGAACGGCCCGAAGTGGTTGGTCGCCATCTGCAGCTCCAGCCCGTCCGCGGTGCGGTGGTACGGCGTCCCCATCACCCCGGCGTTGTTGACCAGCACGTCGATCGCGCCCAGCCCGGCGACCTCGGCCGCGGCCCGGCGTACCGACGACAGGTCGGCCAGGTCGAGCAGCACGGTCTCGAGGGCGGCGTCGGGCACCTCCGCACGGATGGTCCGCTCGGTCTCGTCGAGCCGCTCGCGGCTGCGGCCGGTGAGCACGACCCGGGCGCCCCGTCGGGCCAGCTCGAGCGCGGTGAAGTGCCCGAGCCCGCCCACGGTCGTGCCGGTGACCAGGACCGTGCGGCCGGCCTGGTCAGGGATGTCGGCAAGCGTCCAGGTCAGCGCAGCCGTCACGGAGTGGTCGCCATCGCGTCGAGGACCTGCTGCCCGAGATCCTGGTCGCCCTCGACCGTGACCGTGCCGGGCTCGGCGTCGCACCGGCCGCCGGCGAGCCGGATGAACGCCTCGCGGCTCATCCGCAGCCGCACCGTCGGCTCGGCCGGCGGCTCGGCCGGCGGCTCGGCCAGCCGCTCGCCGCGACCGGCGTCGTTGACCGCGAACGCGAACGGCTCGCTGCCCTCCATCTCGAGGACCGCCGTGGTGCCCGACGGTGCGCCGACCCGCTTGGCCAGCACGTAGCCGAGGCTCTCCGCGAGGTACTCGGCGGTGTGCCGGGCCGCGACCGAGTCCATCCCGCCGGGGCGGCCGATCGCGCGCCGGACGTCCTGCTCGTGCATCCACACGTCCAGTGGCCGGTTACGCAGCAACGTGCGCCAGTCCCAGCCGACGCCGCCGAAGATCACCGTGGGCTTGGCGCTCGCGTCCGTCGGCGGGTCGGCAAGCAGCGTCGTGTGCCGGGCGGTCGTCGACGAGCGGATCTCGTTGATGATCGCGTCCGGGCTGGCGTCGAGGCGGTTCACCACCCCGATCTCGGTGTACATGCCGAGCAGCCCGGTGACGTGGTCGCGCTCGCCCAGGTCGGCGGTCTCCTCCGGGTGGCCGGCCAGGATCGACTCCAGGTGGGCGATGTGCGAGGCCACCGCCTTCACGTCCCAACCGGCGAGGTCGGTGGGCGTCGCCCACTCCGCGGCGTCGAGGTCCTCGAGCAGGTCCGTGAAGTCGTTGATCGCGTGCCACCACACGTCGACGTAGCCGGCGAGAAGCTCCTGGTCGCTCATGCGAAGAACCCTAGGACACGGCCAGGCTCCCCGCGATGGCGAGCATGGTCAGCCCGATCAGCACGTCGAGAACCCGCCACGCGCCCGGGCGGGACAGCAGCCGCCCGGCCTTCCGGGCACCGAAGCCCAGGCAGCAGAACCACAGCGCGCTCGCCACGCAGGCGCCCACGGCGAACCACCAGCGCCCGGTCGGCCCCTCGTGGTTGGCGATCGAGCCGAGCAGCAGCACCGTGTCGAGGTAGACGTGCGGGTTGAGCCAGGTGAGGGCGAGGGCCCGGACGGCGACCGCGCGCCGGCTGGTGACCGCACCGCCGTTGGCAGCGCTGAGCGACTCGGCCTTGCGGGCGCGGAGCAGCGACGCCACGCCGTACCAGGTCAGGAACGCGACGCCGAGCCAGCGCACCACGTCGAGCGCCCACGGCGCCCGCTCCACGATGGTCCCGATTCCGCTGACGCCGGCGACGATCAGGACGACGTCGGAGAGCGCGCAGATGGCCACCACGATCCCGACGTGCTCGCGGGCCAGCCCCTGACGCAGCACGTAGGCGTTCTGCGCGCCGATCGCCACGATGAGCGAGAGGCCGGTGATCAGGCCGGTGAGCATGGAGTCGAGCACCCGGCAACCGTAGGGCTCGCAGCCGTGTGAAGCCCAGCGAAAGAATCTGACGAACCATTAGCATCGCTTCATGGACCTGGTGCCCGCCCAGCTGGCCGCGCTGGTCGCGATCGCCGACCACGGCACGTTCGACGCGGCGGCACGGCACCTGCACGTCACGCCGTCGGCGGTGAGCCAGCGGATCCGCGCGCTGGAGTCCGAGGTCGGCCGCGTCGTGGTGCAGCGGACCACGCCCTGCCGGCCCACCGCGGCCGGCGAGGTGCTGCTCCGGCTCGCCCGGCAGACCCAGCTGCTGCACGACGAGGTGCGCGACGCGCTGGAGCACGGGCGCGCGGGGACGGTCGACCTGCCGCTCGCCGTCAACGCGGACTCGCTGGCGACCTGGTTCCGCGACGTCATGGGCGAGGTCGCGGTCTGGCCGGACGTCGCGCTCCGGCTGCACGTGGAGGACCAGGCCTACTCCGCCGGCCTGCTGCGCAGCGGCGACGTGCTCGCCGCGGTCACGTCGGAACCGGAGGCGGTGCAGGGCTGCTCGGTCGAGCGGCT
This sequence comes from uncultured Actinomycetota bacterium, assembly GCA_963716655.1. Classification (GTDB taxonomy): domain Bacteria; phylum Actinomycetota; class Actinomycetes; order Propionibacteriales; family Nocardioidaceae; genus Nocardioides. Next base: position 310,017 of record CAVQTV010000008.1, read on the forward strand.
CGGCCTGCTTCGCTACGTGCCGGCCGCGACCCCGGAGCTCGCCGCGCGCTGGCGGCGCGGCCGCGGCCCGGACTGGGCCTCGATGCCGGTGGTGGTCTTCAACGAGAAGGACGCGCTCCAGCACGACGTCCTCGCGGCCCGCGGTGTCGCCGAGCCGCCGGTGGTGCACCGGGTGCCGACCTCGGCCGACTTCCTCGAGGCGGTCTGCCTCGGTCTGGGCTGGGGGATGGTGCCGGAGCCACAGCTCGAGCGAGCGGCGTGGTCCCGCTCGGTGCCCGGCTGCACGTCGACGTGGCGCTGCACTGGCAGCGCTGGCGGCTGGACTCGCCGGTGCTCGACCAGCTCACCGAGCTGGTCCGCGCCGCGGCGCGTTCGCGGCTACGTCACTGACGACCAGGGTCGACGCTGCGCTTCTCGACGTACGTCGCCTTCTGGCGCTGTTGGTTCATCACCAGGGCGAGCACGATCGCGATGATCCCCACGATGAGCAGGATCCAGCCGAGCGTCTCGCTGGCGACGTTGTCCGAGATCGCGTCCGGGAGCGTGACCGCGCCGGTGACCCCGATCAGGCCGAGGACGATGAGGACGATGCCGATTCCGATACCCATGGACCTAGCGTTCCCAGCGCGTGACCTGCGGAAACGCCTAGGTTGAGACCGTGACCGCTGCCGACGTCGTCGCCGCCCTCGCCGCCCAGCGCTCCGAGGCGGAGTACGCGACCGTCCGCAAGCGGCTGGCGCCGGACGAGGAGGCGTTCGGGGTCCGGATGCGGCTGCTGTTCGACATCGCCAAGGCGCAACGCCGACCTGCCGCTGCCGGAGGTCCACGTGCTGCTCGACCATCCGGCGTACGAGCCGCGGATGGCGGCGTTCTGCATCCTCGACTTCCAGGCCCGCCGCCGCCTCGACGACGACCAGCGCCGCGGGCTCTACGACGTCTACCTCGGGCGGCACGACCGGATCACGACCTGGGACATGGTCGACCGCGCCGCGCCCCGGGTCGTGGGCGGCTGGCTCCTCGGGCGCGACCTCGCGCCGCTGCACGACCTGGCCGCCGCGCCCGACCCGCTGCGCCGGCGTACCGCGGTGACCGCGCCGCTGCTGCTCGTGCGGGAGGGCACGGACGCCGAGGTCGCGGAGTCGCTCGCCGTCGCGGCGACGGTCTGCGCCGACCCGGACCCGGTGGTGCACAAGGCCGTCGGCATCCTGCTCAAGTACGCCGGCCAGCGCGACGAGCCGCTGCTGCGGGCGTTCCTCGCCGAGCACGAGGCACGGATGCCGCGCCCGGCGGTGCGGCTGGCGAAGGAGAAGCTCCGGAAATGACTCCCCGAAAACGACGCTGACCCGCCGGTCCGTGCCGGCGGGTCAGCGTGCTGGTGCGGAGCTCGGTCAGAAGGCCGACTCGTCGAGGTCCATCACGTCGAGGTCGACGGCCTCGGCGATGGCCCGCTCGGCGGTCAGCTTCGGCAGCACGTTCTGGGCGAAGAACTGGGCCGCGGCGACCTTGCCCTCGTAGAACGCCTTGTCCTTGCCCCCACGGATCCGGCATCGGTGCCGCCGAGCTTCTCCAGGGCGACCTCGGCCTGGCGCAGCAGCAGCCAGGCGCACACGACGTCGCCGAGCACCATCAGCAGTCGGCTGGTGTTGAGGCCGACCTTGTAGATGTTGCGGATGTCGCCGCCCTCGGCGCTGGCGTCGGCCGCCATCAGGGTGTTGATCATGGTGCCGACGATCGCGTTGGCGTCGTCGAGCGCCGTGGCGAGCAGCGCACGCTCCGACTTGAGCCGGCCGTTGCCCGCCTCGCGACCGATGAAGTTCTGGATCTCGCCGGCCAGGTGGCCGAGCGCGGCGCCCTGGTCCTTGACGATCTTGCGGAAGAACAGGTCCTGGCCCTGGATCGCGGTGGTGCCCTCGTAGAGGGTGTCGATCTTCGCGTCGCGGACGTACTGCTCGATCGGGTACTCCTGCAGGAAGCCGGAGCCGCCGAGCGTCTGCAGCGACTCGGTGCCGAGCAGCACCCACGAGCGCTCCGAGCCGTAGCCCTTCACGATCGGGAGCAGCAGGTCGTTGACCTTCTCGGCCAGCTCGTTGCGCTCGCCGTTGTGCTCGGCGATCATCACGTCGTCCTGCCAGGACGCGGTGTAGAGCACCAGCGCGCGCATCGCCTCGGCGTACGACTTCTGCGTCATCAGCGAGCGGCGCACGTCCGGGTGGTGGGTGATCGTCACGCGCGGCGCGGTCTTGTCGGCGGACTGCGCGAGGTCGGCGCCCTGCACGCGCTCCTTGGCGAACTCGAGCGCGTTGAGGTAGCCGGTCGACAGGGTCGCGATGGCCTTGGTGCCGACCATCATCCGGGCGTTCTCGATGACCTGGAACATCTGCGCGATGCCGTTGTGCACCTCGCCGAGGAGGTAGCCGACGGCCGGCTCGCCGCCGCCGACACCCGGGTCGCCGAAGGTGAGCTCGCAGGTGTTGGAGACCTTGATGCCCATCTTGTGCTCGACGTTGGTGACGTAGGCGCCGTTGCGCGCGCCGAGCTCGCCGGTCTCGAGGTCGAAGTGGTACTTCGGCACGATGAACAGGCTCAGGCCCTTGGTGCCGGGGCCGCCGGCGCCCTCGACGCCGACCGGGCGGGCCAGCACCATGTGGATGATGTTGTCGCTGAGGTCGCCCTCGGCGGAGGTGATGAAGCGCTTGACGCCCTCGATGTTCCAGGTGCCGTCGTCGTTCAGCGGTGGCCTTGGAGCGGCCGGCGCCGACGTCGGAGCCCGGCGTCCGGCTCGGTCAGCACCATGGTGGTGTTCCAGCCCTTGTCGACGACGAGCTGGGCGATCTGGCGGTCGCGCTCGTTGCCGTTGCGGTAGAGCACGCCGGCGAACATCGGGCCGGCGCCGTACATCCAGATGGCCGGGTTCGCGCCGAGCACCAGCTCGCCCATCGCCCAGTTGATGCTGGAGGGGGCCGGGGTGCCGCCGAGCTCGGCGAACGTGCTGAGGCGCCAGTACTCGGCGTCCATCCAGGCGTGGTAGCTCTTCTTGAACGCGTCCGAGACCGGCGCGGTGTTGGTCTTCGGGTCGAAGACCGGCGGGTTGCGGTCGCCGTCGACGAACGACTCGGCGAGGTCCTCGCGGGCCAGTCGGTCGACCTCGGCGAGGATCGAGCGGGCGGTCTCGGTGTCCACGTCCGCGAACGGACCGGTGCCGAGGACCTGGTCACGGCCGAGGACCTCGAACAGGTTGAACTCGATGTCGCGGATGTTGCTCTTGTAGTGGCTCACTGCCCCACCTTCGCGGTTGCGTACTCGTCGGTAACTTCAATGATACGTACCGACCGGTAACCCAGCAACACGGGGTGTCGAATTGACACGGTCTATGTCGCTAATCTGTACTGAACCGGTCAAATAACGTCAAGCAATGTGTTTGATGGTGAAGTCGGTGGCTGGGTGCGGTCACCGAACGAACGCAAGGGTGCTTCTACATGCGCAAGCTCATCGTCCTGGCCGCAGTCGGCCTGGTGGCCCAGCTGATCGACGGCTCTCTCGGCATGGCGTACGGCGTCACGTCGTCGACGCTGCTGCTCGCCGCCGGCGTCGCGCCGGCGGCCGCGTCGGCTGCCGTGCACTTCTCCGAGATCGGCACCTCGCTCGTGTCGGGGTTCTCCCACCACAAGCTCGGCAACGTCGACTGGCGGACCGTCTCGATCCTCGCGGTCCCCGGCTTCGTCGGCGCGTTCGCCGGTGCGACGTTCCTGGCCAGCCTCGACGGCGACACCGCCAAGCCCTGGGTGGCCGGCATCCTGCTCGGCCTGGGCAGCTACGTGATCTGGCGGTTCCTGGTCCTCGGTGGCCGGCGCCCGACGTTCAAGTCGCGCCCGTCCGCCGCCTTCCTCGCGCCGATGGGTGTCGTCGGCGGTGCGCTGGACTCGATCGGCGGCGGCGGCTGGGGCCCGGTCGGCACCACGACCCTGCTCTCGTCGGGCCGGCTCGAGCCGCGCAAGGTGATCGGGTCGATCGACACCTCGGAGTTCGTGGTCGCGGTCGGCGGCTCCCTCGGCTTCATCATCGCGCTCGGCTCGCAGGGCATCGAGTGGGGATACGCCCTGGCGCTGCTCGTCGGCGGCGTGATCGCCGCACCGATCGCGGCCTGGCTGGTCAAGAAGCTCGCGGCCCGGGTGCTCGGCGTCGCGGCCGGCGGCCTGATCGTGGTCACCAACTCCAAGACCATCGCCGAGGCGCTCGGCGCGTCCGGCTCCCAGGTCATCGCGCTCGCGTCGGCGCTGTTCGTGCTCTGGATCGCCGGCATCGTCTGGGCGGTCAAGCAGGAGCGCATCTCCCGGGCGGCCGCGCCCGCCGCTGACGACGGTGACCTGGTCACGGTCTGACCACAGCTGGGCCGGGGCATTTGACAACGCTCCTCCGGGGAATGACGATTAAGTCAGTAAACTTTCTTCCCCGAAGGTGATGGCATGCGCAAGCTGATCCTGCTCGCCCTCGTCGGCCTGGCTGCCCAGCTGGTCGACGGGTCGCTGGGGATGGGGTACGGCGTCACCTCGGCCACGCTCCTGGTGGCCGGCGGCCTCGGGCCGGCGGCCGCCTCGGCCGCGATCCACTTCGCCGAGATCGGCACCACCCTGGTCTCCGGCGCCTCCCACCAGGCGCTCGGCAACGTCGACTGGCGGACCGTCTCGATCCTCGCGGCGCCCGGCTTCGTCGGCGCGTTCGCGGGTGCGACGTTCCTGGTCAGCCTCGACACCGAGGTGTCGCGGGTGCTGGTCGCCGTGATCCTGCTGGTGCTCGGCGGCTACGTCACCTGGCGGTTCCTCGGTCCCGCAGCGGCTGCGGTTCAAGGGCCGCCCGTCGGCACGATTCCTCGCGCCGGTCGGCCTGGTCGGCGGCGCGCTCGACGCGGTCGGCGGCGGCGGCTGGGGCCCGGTCGGCACCACCTCGATGCTCTCCTCGGGCCGGCTGGAGCCGCGCAAGGTGGTCGGCTCGGTCGACACCGCCGAGTTCGTCGTCACCATCGGCGCCTCGCTCGGCTTCCTCGCCGCCCTCGGTCGGCCAGGGCATCGACTGGCACATCGCCGCCGCGCTCCTGGTCGGCGGCGTGGTCGCCGCGCCGATCGCGGCGGTCCTGGTGCGCTACCTGCCCGCGCGCATCCTCGGCGTCACCGCCGGCGGGCTGATCGTGCTCACCAACATCCGGACGCTGGGCGAGGAGCTCGGCGTTCCGGACCTCACCACGGCGCTGCTCGCATCGGCGGTGTTCACGCTCTGGGTGCTCTGGGTCGTCCTGGGCGATCAAGCTCGACCAGGCCGAACGCGAGGGAGGGACCGAACGACCCGGCGACGTCGTAGCCGCCAAGGTCAAGTGAACAAGTCAACACATCTGACACACTTGACGCATGCGAGTTTCCGCCAAGTCCGACTACGCCCTGCGCGCGCTGATCGAGATGGCTTCGCGGCAGGACGGCCGCGCCGTGAGCGCGGAGGAGCTCGGTCGGCTGCAGGAGATCCCGCACGGGTTCCTCCAGGCGATCCTCGCCGACCTCCGCCGTGCCGGCATCGTGATGTCGCAGCGCGGCCAGTCCGGCGGCTGGCGGATGGGCCGCGCCGCGGCCGAGGTCTCGGTGGCCGACGTGATCCGCGCGGTCGACGGTCCGCTGGTCTCCGTCTACGGCCTGCGGCCCGAGGCGGTCACCTACAACGACACCGCCGACGTGCTCCAGCACGTGTGGATCGCCGCGCGCCGGTCACTGCGCGACGTGTTCGAGTCCGGTGTCGATCCAGGAGCTCGCCGACGGCCGGCTGCCCGACGCGGTGACCTCGCGGACCGGCGACGAGGACGCCTGGCAGCCGCACTAGCGGTAACCGCTAGCCGAAGGCAGCGAGCTTCCGCTTGAGCTTCTTGCGCTTGCGCTCCAGCTTGGCGTTGCGCTCCTCGAGCGCCTGGTTGTGCTCGCGCAGCCGGGTCACCTCGACCAGCACGTTGGCGAGGGCGTCGGTGGTCAGCGAGTGCTGGTCGTCGAGCTCGTCGGGCTCCGCCGCGGTCGGGCCGGCCGGATGCGGCAGCAGGTCGCGGTGTCGCCGTGCACGTCGTACCCGCCGTCCGCGAGCGCCTTGCGCCAGCGTTCGCCCAACGCCAGCAGCTCCTCGTCGAGGTCAGTGCGCAGCCGATGCCCGGCCGTGCGACCGAGGTGTCGTACGACTGCCCGGCCGGTCGGGTCGGTCGTGGCCGACGGCATGGGAGCGAGGGGCAGCGCGGCGGCGTCGAAGCCGACGATCGCCCCGACCGCCTGCCAGATCGCGGTCTGTCCGCCCGTCGGCGGCACCACGATCACGTGCACCCGCCGGGGCTCGTGGACCGCGGTGGCCCACCGGTCGAGCACGGTACCGAGGTCCTGCTCGGGTGAGCCCGCCCAGGCGGCGACCAGCTGGCTGCCGAGCCCGCGGGCGGTGACGATGACGTGGATCTCGAAGCCGTCCAGGGTGTCGAGGAGCAGCTCGATCTGCTCCGGAGTGCAGGCGGTCGAGCAGCTCCTGGCTGAGCACCACGTCGTCCTTGCCCTGGTGCGCGCGGCGGCAGACCGCCGCCCAGGCGCCCTCGACCTCGCGGCGCTGGTAGCCCCAGGCCCGGTGGTCGCGGCGGATCTCGAGGGCGGCGCGGAACATCTCCTCGGGGGAGATCGCCGGGTGCCGCAGGCCCGCGGAGACGAGGGCGTCGGCGTGCTCGGCGAACGCGGTGTGCAGGAAGTCGCCGCCGCTGCTGGGCAGCCCGACGTGCAGGTAGGCCTTGCGTGTGCGTGCCATGGCATCAGCGTGACGACCAGATGCGGATGGCAGGTGAATTCGACATGACGACCAGCGGGTAGAACGTGTTCTAACATGTGACGCATGATCACGTCGGACGCCATCACCTGGAACGCACCGAACGACGACCACCCGGCGCGCGCCGCGTCGCAGCGCTCCTACTCGGCCGTGGCCAAGGGCGACCTCGCCGAGTGGCTGACGGTCTACGCCGAGGACGCCGTGCTCGAGGACCCGGTCGGACCGTCGATGTTCGACCCCGAGGGGCACGGGCACCGCGGCCACGCGGGCATCTCGGCGTTCTGGGAGAAGGCGATCGCCCCGATCGCGACGTTCGAGTTCGAGATCTACGAGTCGTTCGCGAACCCGGGCAGCAACACCTGCGCCAACATCGGCCGGATCAAGACGTCGTTCGCCGACGGCAGCCACACGACGACCGAGCTGATCATGGTCTACGTCGTGAACGACGACGGCCGGGTCGCGTCGATGAAGGCGTTCTGGGAGCCGGACCGGACGATGGCGAGCTTCACCTCCGCCTGAGCTCAGGCCGCGGTGTGCTCCGCGACCCACTCGACCAGCGGGCGCAGCGCGCGCCAGTCGTCGCGGACCAGGTCGAGCAGCTCGGGCGTGTGGATCACCGGCTCGAAGCCGAGCTGGTGGCCGACGGTCAGCGACTTGTGCCGGAGCAGCTCGATGCGCGGGTGGTCGGCGTCGTACCCGCGCGGCGTGGTCTTGAGCCGGTCGCCGCCGACCTCGAAGCTCCTCCTTCTCCAGCGCGGCGAGGATCTTCTCGCAGCTCCGGGCCGAACCGGTCGTGGGCGACGGCCTCGCGGAACGCCGCCAGCCGCGGCCCGCTCGCCTCGTAGAACCCGGCTCCGGTCCGGACCCCGCGCGGCGAGACCTCGACGTACCAGCCGGTCGCCTCGCCGACCCGGACGAACGCGCCCTGGTGGGTCTTGTACGGCGTCTTGTCCTTCGCGAACCGGACGTCGCGGTAGGGGCGGAAGATCTTCGCGGCCCCGAACTCCGGCTCGAGGGCCGCGCAGAGTGCGGTCATCGGCGCCTTCACGCTGTCGGCGTAGACCGCCTTGTGCTTCTCCCAGAACGCCTTGGTGTTGTCGACCTCGAGGTCGTCGTAGAAGTCGAGCGCAGCGCTGGGGAACCCGGTGAACGCGGGGCGGTCGGGGTCGGTCACGGCTGCCAGCGTACGAGGGGTCGTGGACGACGAGGTGGCGACGCCCGCTGCAGCACCGCCACCTCGCGTATCGCGTCGGATCCCCACGTTCCGACACAGGTCCAACGCAGGGGATCGCGGGACGTGACGGCCTGGGCAAACTTTTCTGCGGCTGGGTCAAGGTCGTCGAGACACGCGAACTGGCTGTCATTCCTGCTCGGAATGCAGCCAGTTTGGGTGTCTCGACGGGAGATGAGCGGATGACGAGACTCGAACTCGCGACATCGACCTTGGGAAGGTCGCGCTCTACCAACTGAGCTACATCCGCATGACCCCCTGCTGGTGGCGGAGGGTCGCCGCGATCCTAGTCGATGCGAGTCAGCGTCGGGTGCTTCGGGTCGAGGCCGTCGCCGGACGATCGGCCGGTCAGCCGACGGTGCACCCAGGGCACCGCCATCTCCCGCATCCAGGTGAGGTTCTCGCGGCGCTGGTCGGCCCGGCTGAGCGACGGGCCGGTCGACCAGCGGCAGCGGCGCCAGGTCGTGCGGGACGCCGAGGGTGTCGAGCACCTCGATCGCCATCCGCTGGTGCCCGGCCGGGCCGAGGTGCATCCGGTCGGGGTCCCAGTAGCGCCAGTCGCGGTACTCGCGCATGGTCCAGAAGTCGACGACGGTCGCGCCGTGCGCGCGGGCGCTGGTGCGCACCAGCTCGTTGTAGAGCGCGAACCGGCCGCGCAGCGGGCGGTAGATCGCCGAGCCGCCGGGGTCGAACGCCGTGAACACGACCAGCCGGGCGCCGGTCGCGGCGAGCCGGCCGAGCGCGACGTCGTACCGCTCGACGAGCCCGTCGATGTCGACCTTCGGTCGCAGGATGTCGTTGGCGCCGGCGTAGACGGTGACCAGGTCGGGCTCGAGGGCGAGCGCCGGCTCGAGCTGCTCGTCGAGGATCGCCGGCGCAGCTTGCGGCCGCGGATCGCGAGGTTGGCGTAGCCGAAGTCGCCCCGGATGACAGTCGTCACGGCCGAGCACCTCGGCCACCCGGTCGGCCCAGCCGCGCAGCCCGTTGGGCCGCGACGGGTCGGGGTCGCCGACGCCCTCGGTGAAGGAGTCGCCCAGGGCGACGTACCGGTGGAAGCTCACCTGCTCATTGTCCCGGTGGGCTGGGCGGGCCCACCGGTAGGGTGCCAGCGTGCTGCTGTCAGACCGCGACATCCTGGCCCAGATCGACGCCGGCCGGATCGCGATGGACCCCTGGGATCCCGCCATGCTGCAGCCGTCGTCGATCGACGTCCGGCTGGACCGGTTCTTCCGGGTCTTCGAGAACCATCGCGTACCCGCACATCGACCCGGCGGCCGACCAGTCCGACCTGACCCGGCTGGTCGAGCCGGAGGGTGACGAGCCGTTCATCCTGCACCCGGGGGAGTTCGTGCTCGGGTCGACGTACGAGGTCGTGACCGCTGCCCGACGACATCGCGGCGCGGGTCGAGGGCAAGTCCTCGCTCGGCCGGCTCGGGCTGCTGACCCACGCGACCGCCGGCTTCGTGGACCCCGGCTTCTCCGGGCACGTGACGCTGGAGCTCGCGAACGTCGCGACGCTGCCGATCAAGCTCTACCCGGGCATGAAGATCGGCCAGTTCTGCTTCTTCCGGCTCACCTCGGCGAGCGAGCACCCGTACGGCTCGGAGAAGTACGGCTCGCGCTACCAGGGCCAGCGCGGGCCGACGCCGTCGCAGTCCTTCCAGAACTTCCACCGCACCCCGATCTGAGGATCGAGCGAGGTTAGGCTAGCCTAACTTCATGACGACGCACCCAGCACCGGCTGCCGATGATCATCGACGAGGTCGAGGTGGTCCGCGTCGAGCGGCTCTCCCCGTCGTTCGTCCGGGTCGAGCTCGGCGGTGCCTGCCTCGCGGACTTCGGCGTCGACGGGCCGCTGTACGACCAGCGGATCAAGCTGGTCTTCCCGTACGAGCCCGGCGCCCCGGTGCCGTCGTTCGCCGGTGCCGACGAGTCCTGGTTCGACACCTGGCTCGACGCGGCCGGAGGAGGAGCGCGGGCACATGCGCACCTACACCGTGCGCGACGTCCGCGGCGAGGGCGCCGACACCCGCCTGGTCGTCGACATCGTCGTGCACCCCGACGCGCACGGCGAGATCGGGCCCGGCTGCGCCTGGGCGCGCGCGCGCCGCGGTCGGCGACCGGTCGTCGTGATGGCGCCGCGTCGCGGTGAGGAGTACGGCGGCATCGAGTTCGACCCCGGTACGGCGCGCCGGCTGCTGCTCGTCGGCGACGAGACCGCGGTCCCGGCGATCTGCGCGGTGCTGAGCCAGCTGCCCTGGCACGCGATCGGTGCTGCGTTCATGGAGGTGCCGACCGCCGCCGACGTGCAGAGCGTCCAGCACCCCGAGGGGGTGCGGGTCGTCTGGCTGGCCCGCGACGGCGACCCCGCACGGCGCCCGCGCTGCAGCGCCGCGGTGCTCGAGTACCTCGGCGTCGGTGCGGAGCCGATCGAGGAGCCGGAGGAGGTCGACCCCGACCTGTGGGAGACCCCGTCGTACTCCTCCTCGGGCGAGGACGTCGAGACCGCGCCGACCCTGGTCGGCCACGACCTCCAGGACCTCTACGCCTGGATCGCCGGCGAGTCCGGTGTCGTCACCGCCCTGCGCCGGGTCCTGGTCAAGGACCTCGGCGTGGACCGGCGCCAGGTCGCCTTCATGGGCTACTGGCGCCGCGGCGTCGCGATGCGCTCCTAGCGCACCGATCGCAAACACGCTCGGCACGCTCCGAGCACATCGCGCTAGTTGTCGATCCGGTCGGCGACCCGGTGCAGCCGCTGGGCGAGCAGGTGCCGGTGCGTGCTGGCCGGCATCTTCGGGCGTGCTCGCGCGGGCGATCCGCTCGGCGAGCTCGTGTCGGTTGGCCTCGGCGTCGAGGACGATGCTGGTGTACTCCATGACGATCTCCTCTGGTGATTGACGGATGGTGGTGCTCAGACCTCGGTCAGGACGACGTCGCCGCTGACGGTCTTGGCCCGGACCTCGAGGTGGTCGGCGCCCTCGGTGGGCTCGCCGGCGCCCTGGAGGTTGGAGCGGATCTCGCCACTGATGGTGGTGATCTCGGTCCAGACCGGGATGCCGGCGCGGACGCCGACGTGGACGTCGCCGGAGGCGCCCTTGGCCGTGAGCCGGCCGCGCTGGCGCGGTCTTGACGACGAGGTCGCCGGAGCCGGTGCTGAAGCTGAGGTCGGTGCCGGCCTCGCCGACCTTGAGGTCGCCGGACCCGGTCTTGACGACCGCGGGCCCGCGGGTGGTCCACAGCTGGACGTCACCCGAGCCGGTCGAGACCATCAGCGCGCTCGCGGCGTCGACGACGAGCACGTCGCCGGAGCCGCTCTTCGCCTTCAGTTCGGCGCTGCGCCTGCTCGACACGCACGTCGCCGGACCCGGTCTCCAGGACCATCGGACCGGCGGCGGCGTCGACCTCGACGTCGCCCGACCCGCTCTTGACCTGGGCGGAGCCGACGGTCCCGGTGACGGTGATGTCGGCGCTGCCGGTGCGGACGGCGACGTCGCTGTGCGCCGGGAGCGTGACGAGTACGTCGAGCGCGGTCGCCGCCGAAGCTGATGACGCCGCGCTGCTTGGGGCCGATGACGCTGATCTGGCGGCCGTCCTGGCGCACCTGAACCTGGTCGGCGTCGCGGCCGGTGACCTCGACGTGCGTCTCGGTGGTGTCGGTGGCCTCCACCCGGACCGAGCCCTTGCCGATCTCGGCGAACAGGCTCGACGGGCTCGTGGGTCTCGAAGTGGTGCTCGGTCATCGCGTCTCCTGAGGGTGTGTTCGTCCACGGGGCCGGCGCAGCCGGTCCCGGAAGGGTGAGTTGGGGAGTGGGTCGGGCTAGACCCAGCCGGTCATCCGCTTGTTGCCGCGCTTGCCGCCGAACGGGTCGTGGTGTTGCCGAGGAACGGGATGCTGGACAGGTCGATGTCGACGTTGATCGCGGTGTCGCGGTTGGTGGCCGCCCGGACGACGTTGACCAGCCAGGTGTTGAGGGAGTGCCCGGAGCGGGCCGCCATCTCCTCGGCCTTGGTCTTGACCGACTCGGGGATGCGGAGCGTGACCCGGGCGATGGCGCCCTCGTCGTCGGCGTCGTCCTCCGGCGGCGGCGCCGGTGCGGTGCGGCGGGGTGACCGGCGTGGTGTGCACGACGAAGGCGAGGTCGCGGCCGTCGAGGCGGACGTCGACGCCGCCGTCGGGCATCTCGGCGGTGATCTCGGCGGCGGCCTGGGAGACCGCCTCCATCAGCGCGAGCCGGGCCGCGGGGTCGAGGGCGAAGGTCAGCCGCTCGGTCGCCTCGCGGGCCTCGGGGCCGGCCGCCTCGGCGGCCGCGAGCAGGTCGCGGCGGAGGTTCTCGACGTACGGCGTGATGTCCATGTGCACCACACTGACATCATCGTGACGTCATGTCAACCCATCTTGACGTCACGCTGGTGTCGCCGTGGTGCCGGGTTTGCTCCCGGGCGGCATCGGGCACGGGATCCGATGGTCCGCCCGGGCCCACCGGATCGGTGCACGAAAGGTCTTCGCGATGTCCAGCCCGACCGTCCTGGCCAGCGACACCATCATCTCGGCCACGTTCGTCGACTACCTGATCGTCTTCATCTACTTCGCGGTCGTCCTGAGCATCGGCGTCCTGGCCCGGCGCCAGGTCTCCGACTCGATCGACTTCTTCCTCTCCGGCCGCTCGCTGCCCGCCTGGGTCACCGGGCTGGCGTTCATCTCCGCCAACCTCGGCGCCGTCGAGATCATGGGCATGTCGGCGAACGGCGCCGAGTTCGGCATCCCGACCGTCCACTACTTCTGGGTCGGCGCGATCCCCGCGATGCTCTTCCTCGGCGTCGTGATGATGCCGTTCTACTACGGCTCCAAGGTCCGCTCGGTCCCCGAGTTCATGCGCCGCCGGTTCGGCACCGGCGCCCACCTGGTCAACGCGATCTCGTTCGCCGTCGCGCAGCTGCTGATCGCGGGCATCAACCTGTTCCTGCTCGGCAGCATCGTGCACGCGCTGCTCGGCTGGCCGCTCTGGGTCGCGCTGATCGTGGCCGCGGCGATCGTGCTTGTCGTACATCACCCTCGGTGGCCTGAGCGCCGCGATCTACAACGAGGTGCTGCAGTTCTTCGTCATCGTGGGCGGGCTGCTCCCGCTGACCCTGATCGGTCTGCACCGGGTGGGCGGCTGGGACGGCCTGACGGACAAGATCACGCAGTTCGCGAACGCGAACCCGGACACCGTCGCGCCGGCCGACCAGCAGCTGAACTCCTGGCCCGGTCAGGCGTTGACCGGCTTCGACTCGGAGCTGCTGGTCGGTCGTCGGCATCGTGTTCGGGCTCGGCTTCGTGCTGTCCTTCGGGTACTGGACGACGAACTTCGTCGAGGTGCAGCGAGCGCTGGCGTCCGACTCGATCTCGTCGGCGCCGGAAGACCCCGATCATCGGCTCGTTCCCGAAGATGTTCGTCCCGTTCATCACCATCCTTCCCGGCATGATCGCCGCGGTGCTCGTCACCGAGATCGCGGACATCAAGAGCGGGGAGACGGTCGCAGGCGGGGCCTCGGGCGAAGGCGTCGCCTACAACGACGCCCTGCTCTACCTGATGCGTGACGTCTTGCCGAACGGCCTGCTGGGGCTGGCGATCACCGGTCTGCTGGCGGCGTTCATGGCCGGCATGGCCGCGAACGTCTCGGCGTTCAACACCGTGCTCAGCTACGACCTCTGGCAGCAGTACGTCGTCAAGGACCGTCCGGACCACTACTACCTGCTCATCGGTCGGATCGCGACCGTGGCGGCCACCGTCATCGCGATCTTCACCGCGAGCCTGGCGAGCAACTTCTCGAACATCATGAACTACCTGCAGACGCTGTTCGGGTTCTTCAACGCCCCGCTGTTCGCCACCTTCATCCTCGGGATGTTCTGGAAGCGGATGTCGCCCACGGCCGGCTGGGTCGGGCTGGTCGCCGGTACGGCGTCCGCGGTGGCGGTCGCGTTCCTGAGCGAGGACGCCTTCGGATCGTGGAGCACCGGAGTCGATCCCGGTCGGCGGCCAGGGAGCGGCGTTCGTCGCGGCGGGCGCCGCGTTCGTCGTCGACATCGTGCTCAGCATCGTGGTCACGCTGTTCACGAAGGCGAAGGATCCCGCCGAGCTCCGCGGGCTCGTCTACTCCGAGACGCCGCGCGAGGACCTCGTCGACCCGAACGAGGCGTCGTACCCGTGGTACCGCCGCACCCTGCCACTCGCGGGCGTCTCCCTGACGCTCGTCATCGTCCTGAACATCATCTTCTGAGGAGACCGTCATGTCTGACTCGCAGCCGAACACGGCGCCGCAGCGTCGGCACACCGCCGGGCTGCTCGACATCCGCAACATCATCGGCGGCCTGCTCGGGGTCTACGGCATCATCCTGACCCTGATCGGGCTCTTCGCCGACCAGGAGCGCGACAAGACCGGTGACGTCAACGCGAACCTGTGGGCCGGCCTGGTGCTGCTCGCCGGCAGTGCGGTGTTCCTGGTCTGGGCGCGACTGCGCCCGCTGCTGGTGCCTGAGCGTCACGGCGACGACGCGGACGGCGAGTAGAGCGCCACGGCCTCGATCTGCTGGCCGTCACGGTAGAGCTCGACCCGGACCCCGCAGCGGTCCCGGTCCGGTGACCGGATCAGCAGCGCGAACGCGTCGGCAGTGCCGGCGACCGACGGATCCGGGACCCCGCAGCTGCCGAGTCCCTCGGTGGCCTGCGTGACCCGGATGGCGGGCAGTGAGTAGGTGAGCGGGCGCTCGTCCGTGAGCGACACCTCCCCGGACGCGGCACGCAGCGTGGTCAGCACCTCGGTGTCGCGCCAGCTCTCGGGGTCGGCCGCCTCGGCGCCGGTCAGCACGACGGCCGGGAGCGCGTCGGCGAACACGAACACCCGGTCCGCGAACTCGGGCGCCGGCCCGCGTCCGTTGGCGAAGTCGAGCAGCTGCCACGCCGTCTCCCGGTCGGTGTAGTTCGTCAGGCAGCTCAGGCCGGCGGGCAGCGAGGTGTAGACGACGATGTCGTCGCCCTCGTCGTACGGTGCGCCCGCGCCTGGGACGCTGGCCACGACCCGGTCCAGCACCTCGCAGGCGCGGACCGGCTTCAGGGTGACGTCGAGGCCGCGGTCCTCGAGGTAGCTCCTGCGCCGTGGCCGCGTCGTACCCGAACAGCGACGGCACCTGGTCGTCGTCGAGCCGGTCGGTCGGTGGCTCGTCGGCCCGGGTCAGCACGACGCCGGCACCGATCGCCACCAGCGCGGCCGCCGCGGCGGTGGCCGCCGGCCAGCGCCGGCGACGTGGTGGGGCGGGCGGCGGGCCGAGGACCGCCTCGCGCAGAGCGTCGTGGACGAGCGGGTCGGGGTCGTCGGCGCGCCGGATCCGGCGCTCGTTGCGGGCGAGCACCCGCTGCACCAGGGCCGGGGCGTCCTCCTCGGGCACGCCCAGGTCGACCGCCGCGCGGACCAGCGCGTACCAGCGGGCGTCGAGGTACTCCCGGGGTTCCACGCTTCCTAGGGTTCACCCAGGAGCAAGGAGACCGCCACCAGTTCGGCGTCGTCGTTCGACGAACAGCTGTACCGCGAAGTCGTCGATGCAGCTGTCGACGGAGCCGCGGGCCGGCACGATGGCGACCAGGTTCAGCGAGCGCAGGTCCGGCGGGATCGGGCCATAGGTCTGGAGGCACTTGCTGCCCGGGTGGTTGGTCGAGACGACCCGGTCGTGCTGCTCGAGGACGTCGAGCGGCGAGAGCGGACAGGCCCTGCCGGCATAGTCGCCGAGCTCGGTGCAGGTCGCCCACGCCGCCCGCTCGCGGGCCGAGCTCTCGGTCACGAAGCCGGTGAACGCGTTGCCGAGGTAGAGGTCGACCTGGTCGGCGATCGGCGGCAGTTCGCCGCCGCGGGCGAAGTCGCGGAAGCCGAGGACGGTCGCCTCCGGGTCGGAGTCGGTCGCGGGGTCCGGGTCCTCGCTCGCACAGAAGCCCTGCCCGTCCGAGACGATCATCACGACCTCGTCGCCCGGCCGGACCAGGCTCCCGGCGTCGGGCTCGGTGCGCTGCACGTCGACGGGCGGGCAGCCGGGCGCGGACTCGAATCGGATCTGTCAGGCCTTCGGCTCGGAGGAGCGCCGCCGCGTCACCGGGCTCGTAGCCGAGCACCGAGGGAAGCGCGAAGGCGACGGTCTCGGGAGCGGGCGGCGCCGGCTGGACCGGGTCGTCCTCGGTGGCACGGGTGCCGACGGCGACTGCGGTCGCGGCGATCGCCAGGACAGCGACGGCCGCGGCCAGGATCGGCCAGACGGGGCGTCGTCCGGGCGTCTCGATGATCGGCGGCGCAGGGTCCACGGCGACGGTGTCTCCGGCGCGGTGGAGGAGGCGGCGGGCCTCGTCGTCGGTGAGCATCAGCTGCTCCTCACGTTCTGGTCGGCGGCCAGCGCGGCGAGCGCGCGAGCGGTCCGGCTCTTGACGGTGCCGGGCGGGATGCGCAGCACGTCTGCGGTGTCTCGCTCGGACAGATCGGCGTAGTAGCGGAGCACCAGCACCTCGCGATGCTCGGGGCTCATGGCGGCGAGGGCCCGGCGGACGGCGAGCCCGGTGATCAGGTCGGCGTCGGCGGCAGCCTGCTCGGGCAGCTGCTCGGTCGGAAGCTCACCGTTCCAACGCCGCGAGCGGGCGTCGTGGAGGACGTTGACCAGTACCCGGTAGACGTAGGCGTCCGGCTGGTCGGCCCGCACCACCCGCCGCCAGGACCGGAAGCAGCGCAGCAGCGCGGTCTGCACGACGTCCTCGGCGTCCGGCTGCGGGCAGCCGAGGAGGACGGCGGTGCGCACCAGCGTCGGCCGCCGCGCCGCGACGTACTCGCTGAACTCCATCCGGCCTCCCGTCCCCTCCACCGTATGACCGGCGAGGGGGCAGGATCGGTTCCCGGGAACGAGAAACGGGTCGTGTGCCTGAGAACGGTCTATAGCGCGTTCTCAGGCACACGACCCGACGGTCATGACCTCAGAGGTCGAAGAGCGAGCCGGTCTCGTTGATGTCGACGTCGGTCTTCGGCTGGTGGGCCGGGCCGCTGGCTGCGGGCTTCGGCTTCTCCTCGGGCTCGGGCTCCGGCTCAGCCTCGGGCTCCGCGGCGCTGAGTGCCGCGCCTGCGCTGAGCTCGGACGCCTGCTCCGGCTCCTCGGTCTTCGGCTCCGGCTCCGCCGTGACCGGCTCCGGTGCAGTGGCCGGCTCGGGGGCCGCGATGTCGAACAGCGATCCGCTCTCGGGGATCGCGGTGGCCTCGGCCTTCGCGGGCTCGGGCTCCTTCGCGGGCTCGGGCTCCGGCTCGGCGGCCTTCGGCTCGGCGGCCTTCGGCTCGGCGCGGCTGCGGGCTCCTCCGCGACGATGTCGAAGAGCGACCCACCCGACGGGATCTCGGCCGCGGGTGCGGCTTCGGCGGGTGCCTCGGCCTTCGTCGGCTCGGGCTCGACCACCGGTTCGGCGGCGGGCTCGTCGGCCGCGATGTCGAAGAGCGAGCCGCCGGTCGACGCCGGCTTCGGCTCGGGCTCGGCCACGGGCTCGTCGGCCGCCGACGTCGAAGAGCGAACCACCCGCGGCGGGCTTCGCGGCCTGCGCCTCGGCTTCAGGCTCGGCCGGCTCGTCGCCGCGAGGTCGAACAGCGACGATCCGCCGGACGGCCGGCTTCTGGCCTCGACGAGGGTCGTCCGGCACGGCCTCGGGCTCGGCCTTCGCCTCGGCCGGTGCGGCCGCGGCCGCTGGAGCGGCGGCGCCGCCCGATCCGGGCGCGTACCGGGTGGCCTGCTCGCCCTTCACCGACGCGAGCAGCATCTGCGCGACGTCGAGGACCTCGACCTCCGCGCGGGCCTTGCCGTCGGCCTGCTGGGAGGTCAGCCCGTCGGAGAGCATCACCCGGCAGAACGGGCAGCCGACCGCGATCTGGTCGGCGCCGGTGCCGACCGCCTCGATCGTGCGGTTCTCGTTGATCCGCGACCCGATGGTCTCTTCCATCCACATCCGCGCGCCGCCGGCGCCGCAGCAGAAGGACCGCTCGGAGTTGCGCTCCATCTCGACGAACTCGGCGCCGGGCAGCACCTGGAGCAGCTCGCGCGGCGGCGAGTAGACGCCGTTGTGGCGGCCGATGTAGCACGGGTCGTGGTACGTGATCGAGCGCTTGTGCGCACCCGCGCCGTCCGGCGACCGGCGTCAGCTTGCCCTCGCGGACCAGCCGGTTCAGCAGCTGGGTGTGGTGCACGACCTCGAGCTCGATGCCGAACTCCTTGTACTCGTTCTTGAGCGTGTTGAAGCAGTGCGCGCAGGTCGAGACGACCTTCTTGACCTTGTACTCCTTGAAGGTCTCGACGTTCTGCTGCGCGAGGCCCTGGAACACGAACTCGTTGCCGGCCCGTCGAGCCGAGTCGCCGGTGCAGGTCTCGCCGTTGCCGAGGACGCCGAAGCTGACGCCGGCGATGTCGAGCAGCTCGGCGACCGCGCGGGTGGTCTTCTTCGCGCGGTCCTCGTAGGCGCCGGCGCAGCCGACCCAGAACAGCCACTCGACCTCGTCGAGCGACTCGATGGTCTCGCCGACGACCTTGACCTCGAAGTCGAGGTCCTTGGCCCAGTCCATCCGGGCCGTCGGCGACATGTTCCAGGGGTTGCCCTTGTTCTCCAGGCCCTTGAAGAGCTGGTTGAGCTCGGCCGGGAAGTTCGACTCCACCAGCACCTGGTAGCGGCGCATGTCGACGATGTGGTCGACGTGCTCGATGTCGACCGGGCACTGCTGCACGCAGGCGCCGCAGGTGACGCAGGACCAGAGCACGTCCGGGTCGATGACGCCGGCGCCGTTCTCGGGCATGTAGAACCAGTCGTCCCCGGTGTCGCCGACCAGCGGCCGCTCGACCTCCCGGGTCAGGGTGTCCGAGCCCTCGGCGAGGCGCGCCCGCTTCTCCTCGTCGGCGAGGATCAGCGGACCCTTGGCCATCGCGTGGTCGCGCAGCGCCATGATCAGCAGCTTGGGCGAGAGCGGCTTCTCGGTGTTCCAGGCCGGGCACTGCGACTGGCAGCGGCCGCACTCGGTGCACGTCGAGAAGTCGAGGAGGCCCTTCCAGCTGAAGTCCTCGATCTTGCCGACGCCGAGTACGGCGTCCTCGTCGAGGTCGTCGATGTCGTCGAGGGTGACCGGCTTGCCCTGGCTGGTGAGCGGCTTGGTCGCGCCGAGCGCCACCGGCTGCCGCTTGAACAGGACGTTGAGCGGCGCCAGGAAGATGTGCAGGTGCTTGGAGTGCACGACGTCGATCAGGAACACCAGCATCACGCCGATGTGCAGGATCAGGCCGACGCCCTCGAGGATCTCGAGGGTGTCGTGGGACAGGCCGTCGAGCAGGTTGCCGATGCCGATCGAGACGAAGGCGCCCGAGTCGTACGGCAGGTTTCCGGTCGCGGCCGACGCGCCACGGAACAGGAACATCGTCCAGAGGACGTTGAAGATCATGAACAGCACGAGCCAGGCGCCACCCGTGTGCGAGCCCTTGAACCGCGACCGGCGGCCGAGGCGCGCCGGCGACTGCTTCACGCGGATCGCCGCGAAGGTGATGATGCCGAGGAGACACATGACGGCGATGAAGTCCTGGGCGAAGCCGAGGATCTCCCAGTGGCCGATGATCGGGATCGCCCAGCCCTCGGGGAACGTGAACAGCGAGCCGTACGCCTCGACGTACACCGTGCCCAGGATCAGGAACGCCCACATGACGAAGGCGTGGGCGGCGCCGGGGACCGACCACTTGAGGAGCTTGCGCTGACCGAGCACCTCGACGAGCTGCGTCCTGATGGCTCTGCCGATCCGGCCGGTCACGCCCACCACGCGGTCCGGGGCGGGCTGTCCGCTGGTGATCAGGCGGTACAGGAAGCCCACGCGACGGAACACGATCGGTAGGGCGATCACGTTGATCGCGATGCCCAGGATCAGGACGGTACTCACTAGGTCGCTCCCTGTTCAGCTGCGGTACGGCGTGGCTACGTGAGCCTATTGCCCGTCGCGGGGCGCGTCAGTCCCCAGCGACGTGAGAAGGATCCTACCGGCTGGTAACTTCAGCCGTGCCGCAGCCCCGTGACCTTGCCGGCCGCGGAGAACCGGACCGTCACCGGCACCCTCGGGTCCGTGCCGGTCTTCGCGCAGAACTGGTACGTCGAGCCGAGCCGCTGGTAGGGCTGGCCGACGGCCGCCATGACCGCCCGGGTCGACATGCCGCGCCGCACGAGTGACTTCACAGCCAACACGGGCTTGCGGAGCCCCGGGTTGCGGCAGGAGTCGGGTGCGATGCCGTTGGCCCGCTCCCACGTCTGCAGGTACGCCTCGGCGCCGCGGGCCATGTCGTCCTGGATGCGGGCGCCGTCGCCGGCGTGCTGGGAGTCGGCGACCTGGCCGAGGTCCTCGATCCAGTCCGGGTAGAGGCCGTACTGCGCGACGCCGTCGGCGTTGATGTCGTAGACGCGCTCGCCGGCGCGCTGCTGCTCGACGGTCACGCCGCCGAGGCCGGTGAACGGGTACTCGACCGGGTTGGCGACGTCGGCACCGCGCGGGTCGCCCTGCGCGCCGAGGCCGTTCATGTCCGCGCCGTACCCGAGCCCCCAGTAGTAGCGGGGGTCCGCCCAGCCGAGGTGGGTGCGCCACTTCTCGACGAAGCCGGTCGAGTCGCCGGCGTACGGCGCGATGAAGCCGCCCTCCTCGTAGATCCGCGGGTAGGCGTCCGCCGTCGACCAGGAGTGCGAGGACAGCACGCCCGGGTAGCCGAGCTCCTCGAGCTGGTCGAGGGCCTGGTTGCGCGCCTTGACGCTCATGTGGTCGGGGTCGAAGAGCAGGTGCTCCTCGGCCATCCGCTTGACGGTGTACTCGCCGAGCGTGGTCAGGCCGCGGCTGTTGCAGTGGTCCGGCCGCGGGTAGAGCGGCAGCGCCGGCAGCACGCCGGGGCCGAAGAGCTGGGCGATGGCACCGAACAGCGCGTCCTGCTGGCCGGCCGAGATGTCGGGGACGGCGGTGAGCTGGTTGTGGTCGTGCGCGTCGGGGTTCTCGGGCTCGCAGTGCTCCATGTCCCAGAACGTGCCGGTCTCGAGGAAGTTGGCGGTGTTGACGAGCGCGCCGACCTCGCCGTTGTCGCCGGCGATGCCGGACAGTGCGTTGTCGAACTTGTTGACCAGCTCCATCTGCCGCACGCCGAGATCCATGACCTCGTCGATCTGCCGGTCGATGTCCTCGATGTCGCAGGCCGGGACGTCGCCGCCGGGCAGCGCCTTGAACGTGCAGCCGAACGGCACGCTGGTCTCGATGCCCATCACCACGGCCAGCTTGCCCGCGTTGATCACCCGGCGGGCCTCCCACGGGCTGGTGACGATCCGGTAGAAGCCTCGGCCCGGTCCGCCGAACTGCGCGTCGATGTAGTCCTGCATCTCGTACATGTCCTTGGCCTGGAGCCGGATGGAGTCCATGTCGTCGCAGGAGTTGTGCTTGATCGGGTAGAGCTGGCACAGCTGGTTGTTCTCGACCAGCAGGTTCACGAAGATCCGCTGCCCGCCGCGCCAGGCGCGCTCCAGCCAGCGGTAGTAGGTGCCCTCGTGGGTGAGCGACTCCGGCGCCGGCCAGTCCTTGAACGTCGGCCAGCCGACCGGGTCGTGGTGCGGCGAGCCGGACAGCACCGACTCCAGGAGGCCGCCGTACCCACCGGTCGTGGTGTGGTCGGGGCAGTCGACGAGCGCGTACGGCGCGCCGTAGTCGTGCCACGGGCGGCCGCAGTGCGCGTCGCCGCCGAGGAACTCGAAGGCCATGCCGTGGGT
Organism: uncultured Actinomycetota bacterium; assembly: GCA_963716655.1. GTDB lineage: Bacteria > Actinomycetota > Actinomycetes > Propionibacteriales > Nocardioidaceae > Nocardioides. The sequence goes on from CAVQTV010000008.1 coordinate 331,875, forward strand.
GTGCGCGTCGACGTACCCGCGCACCTCCTGGAACGGCGTCACGCCGGCGTGCGGGTCGCCGGTGACGTCGATCTGCGACTCCGGGTAGGGCGTGCACCCGCGGGTGCGCGCGAGGGCGAACGTGCTGCGGTCGTCGATGGTGAGGGCGCCGCCCTCGTTGCTGAACGCGAACGCCTGCGCGCTGCTTCGTCGCGGTCCAGACCGTGCCCGCGCTCGGTGCGTCGGCGGGCTCGCCGCCCGCGCCGACGAACTTCTCGTCGGCGGTGTAGAGCAGGTAGTCACCGAGATCGGTCGGCTTGAAGAAGACCGGCTCACCGGCGAGCGTGTAGCAGCCGTTGGCCATCGCGTAGCGGTCCTCCGGGACGGCCAGCCGCGGGCGCATGACAGGGGTGGTCGTCAGCTGGGGGATCGGGGAGGCCGCGCTCGCGCTCGACGTACGACGCGTTCGCGGCCCGCTCGGCGGCCGTCGTCGGGTCGCTCGGCGACTCGCCGATCGCGCCGGCCCGCGAGATCGCGTTCTTGTTCTGCGCGAGCTCGGCGACCGCGCGCTGGGCGTGGGTGTAGCGCTCGTTGAGGCCGCCGGGTCGCAGCCCGGCCGCACCGCCGAGGGTGAGGGCGGTGGCGACCACCGTGACACCGGCGACTGCGGCCCATCCGACGCGGCGCGCGGAGCTCTTCTCGATCACGCGGGCTCAACGACCCGCCGGCACCGAAGTCACCGAGAATAGATAGAACACGTTCCAGAAATGCGGTGTGAAGTGGGTCACCATGCCCCAGACTGCAGGCGCCAGACACTGGTCCCGTCCCTCAGGAGGAACTGCTGTGCCCCGTCGTTCTCGACTTCTCGCCGTGGCCATCGCCGCCATCGCCGCCCTCGTCATCGGCCTGTTCGCCGGCCAGGCCGGTGCCAGCTCGGCCAAGCCGCCCGCCAACGTGGCGGGCCTCAAGATCATGCTGACCAACGACGACTCCGTGCAGGGCACGAAGGCCGACGGATCGGACGGCCAGGGCCTCTACGAGCTGCGCAAGGCGCTGTGCGCCGCCGGCGCCGACGTACTCGTGGTCGGGCCGTGGGGCCAGCAGAGCGGCCAGGGCGGCCGGATCACGACCGACCGGGGCACCGGCCTCACCGTCACCCAGGTGACGCCGCCCGCGGCGTACGCCGACGACTGCGCGGGTGCCGCCGGCGAGGGTGCCGTGTACGGCGTCTGCAACAGCAACACCGCCTGCGTCGCCGGGTCGCCGAGCGCCTCGCCCGCCGACACGGTGAAGATCGGCGTCGAGAACTTCCTGCCGTCGACGTACTGGCCGAAGGGTCCCGACCTGGTGCTGAGCGGCATCAACTGGGGTCAGAACGCCGGGACCGGCGTCTTCCACAGCGGTACGACGAGCGCCGCGGTCACCGCGCACGAGCTCGGTCAGCCGTCGCTGGCGTTCAGCGAGGAGTTCGACCTGATCCCCTGCGCCCTGCAGGGCGTGAACTGCCCGAAGTACGCCCCGGGTGCGGCGTTCGCCGTGAAGCTGATCGGCAAGCTCCGCGGCGCCGGGCAGCTGAAGCCGTCGCTGCTCCTGAACGTCAACTTCCCCTTCGTCGGGGCGGACGAGAAGGCCGGCAAGCCGAGCCTGAACGTGCTCGGCAACGGCGACATGATCGCGATCGCCTGGAACGGCACCGCGACCAAGGACGGCGGCACCTACCAGCTCGGCTACCCGGCCGACCGGAAGTCGACGAACAAGAACTCCGACACCGAGGCGCTCAAGGCCAACAAGATCTCGATCGTCCCGCTGGACGGTGACTGGACGGCCAAGCCGTCCGGCTCGCTGGTCAGCCTGATCAAGACCCTGAAGTAGCCGACCGCACGGCTCACCCGCCGATCCGGCGGGTGAGCTGTGCGGCGGTCGCCGTGACGGCGTCCGCCAGCCCGGCGCCGTCAGCGTCGTCGGGGTAGGTGAGCGCGACCGCCGCGACCGGGTGCTGGTTGTGGTCGAGCACCGCGACCGCGACGCTGGCGAGCCCGGGAGTCACCTCGCCGTCCTCGACGGCGTACCCCCGCTGCCGGGTGTCGGAGAGCACGCGTGCGCAGCGCGCTGAGCGTGCGCGGCCCGTGGCCGGTGCGGTCCACGAAGTCGGCCGGCGTGCGAGTAGAGCGCCCGCACCTGGCTGCTCGGCAGCAGCGCGAGGATCGCGCGGCCGCTGGCGGTCAGGTGCGCCGGCAGCCGGACGCCGACGTCGGTCACCAGCGGCGGCCGCCCGGACGCCCGGTCCTCGAGGACGTAGAGCACCTCGCGTCCGTGCAGGACCGCGAGGTGGGCCGAGTGCCCGACCCGGTCCACCAGCCCGGCGAGCGGCCGGCGGGCCAGCCGCTGCAGCGGCTCCTGGCGGGCGTAGCCGCTGCCGATCTCGAACGCGGCCAGGCCCAGGCCGTAGCGGTGCTCGTCGGCGAGATGGACGACGAAGCCCTCCTCGATCATCGCGTTGAGCAGGTGGTACGTCGTGCTCCGCGGCAGCTCGCACGCGCGCATGATCCGGTCCAGCGGCACCGGGTCGGGCTGGCCGGCCAGGAACCGCAGCACCCGCAGCGTGCGGGTCGCGGCGGGCACCTGGCTCATGGACCGGAGACTACGGCTCCCGGCTAGGCCTCCCGGCCGCCCGCGGCGCCCGGACGGTAGCCGTCGGCACGGTGGTCGACGTCGGGGTCCACCGAGTCGGCGGCCCGCAGCGAGTCCTCCTGGCGGGCCTCCTCGACCTGCATGCCCGCGCTCTGCCTCGACGACCTGCTGCTCGGCGCGCTCCTCCTCCGCCCGGGCCACCTCGAGCGCGCGCCTCGGCGGCCGCGAGCGTCGCGCTGCGCGACGTCGACCGCGCCGGCCTGGGCGTCGGCCTTGGTCCGCAGCTGGTCGGCGCGGTGCCGGCGCTGCTCGTTCCGGCGCTGGCTGGACAGGTACGCGATCGACGGCGATCACGGCGATCACCGCGATCACGATGACGATGATGATGACGGTCTCCATGGGTCCTCCCTCGGTGTGTGTCCCCACCGAGGGCCGTACCCACCGCCACGATCGCGCAGTCCCCGAGGGACCGCGCGACTCGTGGACCTGTCAGCGGATGCTGGCCTTGGCGACACCGAGGTCGATGACCGCGCCGCTGCCGTCGAGGAGGGTGATCCGCAGGGCGATCACGGTGATGCCGAACGGGCCCTTCTCGACGATCTTCCGCTCGATCTTCGCCAGACCCGGGATCTCGATCACTCCGGTGTCGGGGAACTCCTGGGTCTCACCGTTCGCGGTGATGGACCCGATCACGGTGCCCTTGGTGTTCGAGGTGACCTTGCCGCCCGCGGTGCGGGTGACGTTGGCCTGGCCGACCACCGCGTCGATCACGAGCGCGCCGTCACCGATGTTGATCCCGGCGATCGAGCCGCGCTCCATGGCTTCGCTCCGGTCCGAGAACTGCTTGCCCCGCTGGCTGCTGCGCAGGCCCTCGACGATGATCTGGCCGCCGACGTCGAGGTCGGCGGTCTCCTTGGTCCAGGTCTTGCCGTCGGTGCCCTGGCACGGCATCAGGGACAGCGGGGTGCGGCCGCTGGTGATGGTGTCGTCGACGGCGCTCACGCGAGTCGCTGCGGACGAGCCGCGGAACGTGCCGTGCTTGACGCCGCCGTAGACGCGGGCGTTCGAGTGCGCGACGGTCACCGTGGTGTCGCTGGGGATCACGCGGATACGCAGCGCGTTCGCGATGGCGATGCCGGCGTGGTCGTTGGCGGTCTCCTTCACGGCGCCCACCGAGATCGTCGGCGAGGCCGGGGATCTCGATCGGCTGGCCGGGCGTCGGGAGCTCGAACTCCTGCGGCTCGCCCATCGGCGGGACGAAGCGGAGGCTGCCGAGCTGGTCGTCGTCTCGGCGTGGAAGCCCTGCGCGTCGTGCCAGGCGTGCGACAGGGACTTGATCGCGGTGATCTCGATGGTGCCGAGGCCGCTCTGGGCGAGCACGACGTTCGCCGTGGTGTTGCGCGAGTACGTGTGTACGGCGCCGCCGGACTCGACGGTCCAGAGCCGGGTCTTGACGCCGGACACGGTGCCGGCGCCCGGGCAGCGTCGGTCTCGGCCTCGTGGTTCTCTGCTCGACGCCGGTGCGCGTGGCGCAGCCGATCACCGTGAACGCGGTCGGGTCCGATCCGGCGGGGACCTGGCCGCCGGTGACCTGGGTGCCGTAGCCGGAGGCCTTGAGCGCGATGCCGGCGTCCCGCTGGCGCGGCGCCGCGATCGCCGCGTCTGCGGCGTGAGCAGCGCCGGTGAACGCGGCCGCCCAGAGCCCGATGGCGAGGGCGGAGGTGGTGGCAACGGCCAGCACCCGAGTGGTAGCGCTTCTCATGTCATGGCTCCCTGGTTTGCCACTTTCTGACGCGCGGACCAACGACCTGCCGAGAACGTCGGGTTACGTCGGACGTGATCCAAGTCTCGGATGTCAGACGTCCGCGGCCGGTCGGCACTGGCCCGGATTCGGCCCGCCCGGCGAGGATGACGAGCATGAGTGACGTCGTGGAGGTCGGCACCGGACCGGTGTCGTTCGCGGAACTGGTGGCGGTCGCGCGCGAGGGCGCGCCGGTGGCGCTCGGCGACGACGCGGTCGCCGCGATCGAGCGCGCGCGGGCGGTCGTCGAGGAGCTGGCCGCGGCGGCGACGCCGGCGTACGGCATCTCGACCGGCTTCGGCGCGCTGGCCACCCGGCACATCCCGACCGAGATGCGCGCCCAGCTGCAGCGCTCGCTGGTCCGCTCGCACGCCGCGGCTCCGGCCCCGAGGTCGAGCGCGAGGTGGTGCGCGCGCTGATGCTGCTGCGCCTCTCGACGCTCGCGACCGGGCACACCGGGATCCGGGTCGAGACCGCGCAGCTGCTCGCCGGGCTGCTCGCGCACGGGATCACGCCGGTCGTGCGCGAGTACGGCTCGCTGGGCTGCTCCGGCGACCTCGCCCCGCTCGTCGCACTGCGCGCTCGCGCTGATGGGCGAGGGCGAGGTGCGCGACGCCGCCGGCACCCTGATGCCGGCCGCCGAGGCGCTGGCCGCGGCCGGGCTGGCGCCGGTCGAGCTGGCGGCCAAGGAGGGGCTGGCGCTGATCAACGGCACCGACGGCATGCTCGGCATGCTGGTGCTGGCGATCACCGACCTGCGGATGCTGCTGCGCACCGCCGACATCGCGGCCGCGATGTCGGTCGAGGGCCAGCTCGGCACCGACCGGGTCTTCGCCCCCGAGCTCCAGGCGATCCGGCCGCACCCCGGCCAGGCGCTCTCGGCCGCCAACCTGACCGCGCTGCTCGCCGACTCCGGCGTCGTCGCCTCGCACCGCGGCCCGGACTGCAACCGGGTCCAGGACGCCTACTCGCTGCGCTGCTCGCCGCAGGTGCACGGCGCCGCCCGCGACACCGTGGAGTACGCCGCCACGGTCGCCGGCCGCGAGCTCGCCTCCGCCGTCGACAACCCGGTGGTGCTCCCCGACGAGGGCCGGGTCGAGTCCAACGGCAACTTCCACGGCGCGCCGGTCGCCTACGTGCTCGACTTCCTCGCGATCGTCGCCGCCGACGTCGCGTCGATCAGCGAGCGGCGTACCGACCGGTTCCTCGACAAGGCCCGCAGCCACGGGCTGCCGCCGTTCCTCGCCGACGACCCCGGCGTCGACAGCGGCCACATGATCGCGCAGTACACGCAGGCCGCGATCGTCTCCGAGCTCAAGCGGCTCGCCGTCCCGGCCTCGGTCGACTCGATCCCGTCGAGCGCGATGCAGGAGGACCACGTGTCGATGGGCTGGTCGGCCGCGCGCAAGCTGCGCCGCTCCGTCGACGGGCTCACCCGGGTGGTCGCGATCGAGGTGCTCACCGCCGCCCGGGCCCTCGACATGCGCGCCCCGCTGGAGCCGTCGCCGGCGACCGGCGCCGTCGTCGCGCTGCTGCGCTCCTCCGGCATCGAGGGCCCCGGCCCCGACCGCTACCTCTCGCCCGAGATCGAGGCCGCCGTCGCGCTGGTCGCCTCGGGCGCCGTACTGACCGCTGCCGAGTCCGTGATCGGAGAACTGCATGACGATCGACCGAACCCCCGCCTGCCCATCCACGCCGCCCACGGCACCGAGCTGACCGCGAAGTCGTGGCAGACCGAGGCGCCGCTGCGGATGCTGATGAACAACCTCGACCCCGAGAACGCCGAGCGCCCCGAGGACCTCGTCGTCTACGGCGGCACCGGCAAGGCCGCGCGCAACTGGGAGTCGTACGACGCCCTGGTCCGCACGCTGACGACGCTCGAGGACGACGAGACGATGCTCGTGCAGTCCGGCAAGCCGGTCGGCGTGATGCGCACCCACGCGTGGGCGCCGCGGGTGCTGATCGCCAACTCCAACCTGGTCGGCGACTGGGCGAACTGGGAGGAGTTCCGCCGGCTCGAGGACCTCGGGCTGACGATGTACGGCCAGATGACCGCCGGCTCGTGGATCTACATCGGCACCCAGGGCATCCTGCAGGGCACGTTCGAGACGTTCGCGGCGGTCGCCGACAAGCGGTTCGGCGGCACGCTCGCCGGCACCATCACCGTGACCGCCGGGCTCGGCGGGATGGGCGGCGCGCAGCCGCTCGCGGTCACCATGAACGACGGCGTCGTGATCTGCATCGAGTGCGACCAGTCGCCGCATCCAGCGCCGGATCGACCACCGCTACCTCGACGTCCAGGCGGCCTCGCTGGCGCGAGGCCGTGGCGCTGGCGATCGCGGCCCGCGACGAGCGCCGGCCGCTGTCGATCGGCGTGCTCGGCAACGCCGCCGCGATGCTGCCCGCGCTGCTCGAGACGGACGCGCCGATCGACATCGTCACCGACCAGACCTCCGCGCACGACCCGCTGTTCTACCTGCCGGTCGGCGTGCCGTTCGAGGAGTGGGAGGCCCGCCGTACCGCCGACCCGGCCGGCGTTCACCAAGGAGGCGCAGGCCTCGATGGCCGCGCACGTGCGGGCGATGGTGGAGTTCCAGGACAAGGGCGCCGAGGTCTTCGACTACGGCAACTCGATCCGCGACGAGGCCCGCAAGGGCGGCTACGACCGGGCCTTCGAGTTCCCGGGCTTCGTGCCGGCGTACATCCGGCCGCTGTTCTGCGAGGGCAAGGGCCCGTTCCGCTGGGCCGCGCTGTCCGGCGACCCGGCCGACATCGCCGCGACCGACAAGGCGATCCTCGAGCTGTTCCCCGACAACGAGCGGCTGCACAAGTGGATCACCATGGCCGGGGAGCGGGTGCACTTCCAGGGCCTGCCGGCCCGGATCTGCTGGCTCGGGTACGGCGAGCGCCACCTGGCCGGCCTGAAGTTCAACGAGATGGTCGCGTCCGGCGAGCTCAAGGCGCCGATCGTGATCGGCCGCGACCACCTCGACTGCGGCTCGGTCGCCTCGCCGTACCGCGAGACCGAGGCGATGCTCGACGGCTCCGACGCGATCGCCGACTGGGCGCTGCTCAACGCGCTGGTCAACACCGCGTCCGGTGCGTCCTGGGTCTCGATCCACCACGGCGGCGGCGTCGGCATGGGTCGCTCGCATCCACGCCGGCCAGGTCTGCGTCGCCGACGGCACCGCGCTGGCCGCCGAGAAGATCGAGCGGGTGCTCACCAACGACCCGGGCATGGGCGTGATCCGGCACGTCGACGCCGGCTACGACCGCGCCGCCGAGGTCGCCGCCGAGCGCGGCGTGCGGGTCCCGATGTCCGGAGGGCTGAGCCGGTCGGTTCCCCGGCTCAGCCGGGGAAACTGGACGCTTGCCCGAGCCGTTGCAACGCCGAAAGCGTCCAGGATTGCCCGAACAGTTCGCCACCGACGTTCGCCCGCGCGTGCCACAGTTGGCCCCGTGACCCAGCAGCCGGCCCGCTCTCGGGCGACCCTGACCGACATCAGCTCCCGCGCGTGGGAGCACCCGGCCGACCAGGGTGCGCTGGTCGCGCTGCGCAAGCTCAAGGGCTTCGACACCCTGCTCAAGGCGATGTCCGGGCTGTTCAACGAGCGCGCCGTGCGGCTGGTGTTCCTCGGCTCGGCGATCCGCGTCGACGAGCGCCAGTTCGCCCGGCTGCACCGGCTGCTCGGCGAGGTCGGCCGCACCCTCGACGCCCCCGAGCTGCCCGAGCTGTACGTCGTCACCAACCCGCTGCCCGGGCGCGCTGACGATCGGCATGAACAAGCCGTTCATCGTGCTCAACTCCGGCCTGGTCGACCTGCTCGACGAGGAGGAGCTGCGGTTCGTCATCGCCCACGAGCTCGGCCACGCGATGAGCGGGCACGCGGTCTACCAGACCCTGCTGCAGCGGATGATCCAGCTCAGCGGCGTGCTCGCCGCGGTGCCCGCTCGGCGGCCTCGGGTCTGCGCGCGATCATGGCGGCGCTGCACGAGTGGTCACGCAAGTCCGAGCTCTCCGCCGACCGCGCCGGGCTGCTCGCGACCCAGGACCCGGCGACCGCGTTCCGGGTGCACATGAAGCTGGCCAGCGGCGGTCACCTCGACGACCTCGACGCCACGTCGTTCTTCGCCCAGGGCCAGGAGTACGACGACGCCGACCTCCGCGACTCGGTGCTCAAGCTGCTGCTCGTCGAGAACCGGTCGCACCCGTTCCTCGTCGTCCGCGCCACCGAGCTGCGCCGCTGGGTCGACTCCGGCGAGTACACCGGGGTCCTCAACGGCGACTACCCGCGCCGCCAGGACGACGCGCAGGCGACGGTGACCGACGCCGCGGCCGCCGCGGCGCGCAGCTACACCGAGACGTTCAACCAGAGCCAGGACGCGGTCGGCAAGCTGATCCACGACGTGGCCGGCGTGCTCGGCAGCGCGAAGGTCTGGCTCGACGAGAAGCTGCGCCGTAGCGGCGACTGACCCAGCTACTGACACAGGGACGGAGCCCTGGCCGAGTCCAGGGCTCCGTCGCAGGCAGGTGGCGGCTAGTAGACCCTGCGGCGGGTGCCGCCGATCGGCACGAGGTTCAGGATCAGCCCGACGATCAGCAAGATGGCGCCGATCGTCGTCAGAATCCCGATGCTCGCCACGAGGCCGATGATCAGCAGAATCAGGCCGAGAACAATCATTTCCGTTTCCTCCCTGTTGGTTCCAGGAAGGCGGTACCCCAGCGGGTCCCGGCCGCAAACCCTCCTGCTCAGGCCTGGAGGTCGCGGATCGCCTCGTCGATCTGGAGGGTGCGTCGCGCCGACTCGACGTGCAGGTTCTCGACCATCCGGCCGTTGTAGGTGACGACGCCCGATCCCTGGCCGTCCTCGAAGGCCTGGATCAGCCCGCGCGCGTCCTCGACCGCCTGCTCGGACGGCGCGAACGCCGCGTTCGCGCCCTCGACCTGGCCGGGGTGGATCAGGGTCTTGCCGTCGAAGCCCATCTCGCGGCCCTGCTGGCACTCGGCGAGGAAGCCGTCGGTGTTCTTCACGTCGTTGTAGACGCCGTCGAGGATCGCGATGCCGGCGGCGCGCGCGGCCAGCAGCGCGGTGTGCAGCGACGGGCAGGATCGGCGCGCGGCCGGGCACGTGCTCGGCGTACAGCTCCTTGACCAGGTCGTTGGTGCCGATCACGAACGCCGTCAGCCGCTCGGACGCGCGCGCGATCGCCAGCGCGTCCAGGATCGCGACCGGCGTCTCGACCATCGCCCACAGCTTCGTGTGGTCGGGCGCGCCGCGCCTTCTCCAGGGCGGCGACCAGCTGCTGCACCTCGGCGGCGCTGTTGACCTTGGGTACGACGACCGCGTCCGGGCCGGCCTGCGCCGCGGCCGCGAGGTCGGCGTCGTGCCACTCGGTGCCGATGCCGTTGACCCGGATCGTCATGGTGCGCCGGCCGTACTCGCCGCTGACGACGCGGCCGCGCACGCGGCCTCGCGGGCGGCCGGCTTGGCGTCCGGCGCGACGGCGTCCTCGAGGTCGAGGATCAGCCCGTCGCACGGGATCGTCTTCGCCTTCTCCAGCGCGCGCTCGTTGGAGCGACGGCATGTAGAGGACGCTGCGCAGCGGGGTGAACTCGCTCATGTCAGCCGACCTCGATCGCGTCGTACTGCTTCTTGAGCTCGGGGTCGATCGCGGCCAGCTGCTCGGCGAGCTCGACCATCACCAGGCACTGCTTGAGGGAGGCGTCGTCCTCCATCTTGCCGTCGAGCATCACCGCGCCGGTGCCGTCGCCCATCGCGGCCGCGACCCGGCGGGCGTGCGCGACGTCCTCGACGCTGGGGCTGAAGACCCGGTTGGCGATCGCGATCTGCTTGGGGTGCAGGCTCCAGGTGCCGACGCAGCCGAGCAGGAAGGCGTTGCGGAACTGGTCCTCGCACGCGACCACGTCGGCGATGTCGCCGAACGGGCCGTAGTAGGGGTAGATGCCGTGCATCGCGCAGGCGTCGACCATCCGGGCGATCGTGTAGTGCCAGAGGTCCTGCTGGTACGTCGTCCGCGGTCGCGTCGATGTCGGCGACGCCGAGCTCGTTGCGGGGCGGGTCCTGCCGGACCAGGTAGCCCGGGTGGCCGCCGCCGACCCGGGTGGTCTTCATCCGGCGGTCGGCGGCGAGGTCGGCCGGGCCGAGGGAGAGGCCCTGCATCCGCGGGCTGGCGCCGCAGATCTCCTCGACGTTCGCGACGCCGCGGGCGGTCTCGAGGATCGCGTGGACCAGGATCGGCCGGTCGAGTCCGGCCTTGGCCTCGAGCTGGGCGAGCAGCCGGTCGACGTAGTGGATGTCCTCGGCGCCCTGCACCTTCGGCACCATGATCACGTCGAGCTTGTCGCCGATCGCCGGGACCAGCGTGGTCAGGTCGTCGAGCACCCACGGGCTGTCGAGCGAGTTGATCCGGGTCCACAGCTGGGTCGGCCCGAAGTCCGGTCTCCTGCGCGATCTTCACCAGGCCCTCGCGGGCGGCCAGCTTGTTGTCGGCCTTGACCGCGTCCTCGAGGTTGCCGAGCAGCACGTCGACCGTGCCGACCATGTCGGGGATCTTCGCCGCCATCTTCGGGTTGCTCGGGTCGAAGAAGTGGATCGCCCGGCTCGGCCGGGCCGGGATCTCCGTCAGGGGGGTCGGCGCCCCCACGGCGAGGGGTCGGAAGAAGTCCTTGGCGCTGCGCGATCCGCTCATGGGGCGGAACGTAGCAGCGGAGGGCTACCCGTCGGTATGACGGATCTGACAGGGGGAGAGTTTCATCGGCCGGCCGACAAATCTCATGCCTGGACGATGAACCTTTGCCGTCCAGGCGAGAGTTTCATCGGCCGGCCGACGAAACCCGCGCCGGAGCGGCGCTCAGGAGTACGTGTAGAACCCGCGACCGGACTTGCGGCCGAGCAGGCCGGCGTCGACCATCCGCTGCAGCAGCGGCGGGGCGGCGTACAGCGGCTCCTTGAACTCGTCGTACAGCGACTCGGCGACGGCCTTGGTGGTGTCCAGGCCGATCAGGTCGGCCAGCGCGAGCGGGCCCTGCGGGTGGGCGGCGCCGAGCACCAGGCCGCGGTCGATGTCCTCGGCGGAGGCGAAGCCGGACTCGTACATCCGGATCGCGGAGAGGATGAACGGGATCAGCAGCGCGTTCACCACGAAGCCGGCGCGGTCCTGGCAGTCGATCGCCTGCTTGCCGAGGCCGTCCTGCGACCCAGGTCCGCGACCGCTCGGTCGTGTCGGGCGAGGTGAGCAGCGACGGCACCAGCTCGACCAGCTGGAGCACCGGGACCGGGTTGAAGAAGTGCATGCCGATCACCTGGGTCGGGCGCGAGGTGACCACGCCCAGCTTCATGATCGGGATCGAGGAGGTGTTGGACGCGAGGATCGCGTCGGGCGCCGCGACGACCGCGTCGAGCCGCCGGAACAGGTCGACCTTGGCGGACTCGTCCTCGACGATCGCCTCGACGACGACCTCGCGGTCGGCGAGCGCGTCCAGGTCGGTGACGACCCGGATCCGGGCCAGCACGTCGGCCGCCGAGTCGATCTTGCCCTTGACCTCGGCGCGCTCCAGCGACTTCTCCAGCCGGGCCGAGCGCGGCCTTCGCCGCGTCGTCGCTCGACTCGACCACGATCACGTCCTGGCCGGCGCGCGCGCTGACCTCGGCGATGCCGGACCCCATCAGGCCGCCACCGACCACTCCCACGTTCTTCATGTGCTTCCTCTCGTCCGCGCGACTATCGCCTGCGACGATTCCACCAGTGCCGCTTCGGCGGCTTCGCAGCGGGCTCGATCCGTGGGACGGCACGGTACGCGTCGTACCGCTCGCGCCAGGCCGCGACGGTGGCGTCGACGTCGCGCGGCATCGTGATCAGCGGCGGCCCTGCGGGGAGGGCGTAGCGGGCCCGGATCACGCGCTCGTTGAAGTCCTCGACGTCGCGGCGTACCTCGCGACTCGACGTTGAGCTCGTCGAGGCGGTCGTCGAGCTCGGCGTCCTCCTTGCGCAGCGCGACGCTCGGCGGGAGTACGGCGATCCGCTCGCGCTCGACCAGCTTCTTGACCCACCAGTCGGGGTCGTGCTCGTCGCCGAGGCCCTCGATCGGCTTGCCGGCGCCGGGCAGGTTGTCGAACTCGCCGCGCTCGCATGGCCTGGCAGGATCTGCAGGTCGACCCAGGTCGACTGCTGGTGCGATCCGGGCCGCTGCGGCCGCCTGTCTCCGCGGCTCGGCGGCTCGGTCTCGTCGTCCTCGGAATCGGACATCGGGCTCTCACCTCCTGCCCGCTCCGAGGATACGGGGCTACCGGAGTGCCGGCGCCGGCACCGGCTCCTCGGCGACGTGCCGGGGCAGCATCAGCAGCGCGCACGGCGGCGAGCAGCGCGGCGACCGCGCAGATCGTCCAGACCGTGAGGTAGCCCGACAGGGCGGCGTGGCCCTCCTCCGGGTCGTCGAGCGAGCCGGTGGCCGACAGCGCGATCGCGAAGACCGCGGACGCGATCGCGCCGCCGATGGTCTTGGTCGCGTTGGTCATGCCGGTCGCGAAGCCGGTCCGCTCCGGCGGGCGCCGCCGCGGCCGCGGTGGCCGGCAGCGCGGCGACCAGGGCACCCGAGCCGAGGCCGGCGACCGCCATGTTGATCAGCGCCTGCCAGGTGTGGTCGTGGAACGGCAGCCACAGCGCGTAGCCGAGCGCGACCAGCACGGACGACGCCACCAGGGCGCCGCGCGGCCCGAGCGGCGCGCGTGGTCAGCGGCAGCGTGAACGCGCCGATCGCCAGGAAGATCACGTAGACGCCGATCAGCGTCGACACGAAGCTGGCGTCCGCGCCGAGGCCGTAGCCCGCGACGTCGGGGTCGGTGCGCGCGAACGTCGACAGCGGGATCTGCGCGCCGAGCACCGACATGCCGAAGAGGAACGCCGTCAGCTGCACCGGCCACTGGCCCGGGGCGCGCAGCACCCGGATGTCGACCATCGGCTGGTCCTGGGCGAGCTCGTACCGGGTGAACGGCACGCAGGCGACGAGGCCGAGCACGATCGAGCGCCCAGGCGAGCAGGCTGCCCGACGCCGTCGAGGCGGATCACGACCAGGCCGGCCATCACCAGGCCGAGCGCGGCGGTCAGCAGGACCGAGGCCGCCGAGGTCGATGCCGCCGGTCGACGGTGCCCGGCGCGTTCTCGATGCCGAACCAGATCACGAAGAAGCACGACCGTCACGACGATCGCCGGCAGCGCGAGCAGGAACGGTCATCGACGTCGCCTCGACCAGCGCGCCACTGGTGAGCGCGCCGATGATCACGGCCAGCTCGAGCGCGCCGACCAGGATCGCCGGCGGCCCGGCGGGTGAGCAGGTTCTGCCGGCCGGTGCCGGCGGTACGCCGGTAGATGATCGCGACCTCGAGCGGCAGCCAGACGACGTACGCGCCCTGGAGCGCGGCGCCGATCAGGAAGGTCGTGAAGGACGGCGCGAACGCCATCACCCACGAGCCGAGCGCGGTGACCGCGGTCGAGAGCAGCAGCACCTTCTTGTGGCCGACCAGGTCGCCGAGGCGGGCGAGCGGCGGGATGACGAGCGCCGAGACGATCAGCTGCGCGGCCTCGAACCAGTTGACGTCGGCGTCGCTGATGTCGAGGTGGTCGGCGATGTCGCTGAAGATCGGCGTGTAGTAGCCCTGCAGGACGCCGCTGGCCAGCTCGACGCAGACCAGGAAGCCGACGATCGCGGCCAGGCCGCGCACCCGCGGGTCGGACGTCGTGGCGGTCGTCATGCCGGGAGCCTCTCGATCAGGCGCTGGTACCAGCGCACGCCGTCGACGAGGGCGTCGACCCCGAGGTGCTCGTCGTACGAATGGATCGACTCGCGCTGCTCCTTGGACATCCGGAACGGCGCGAACCGGTAGACGCGGGAGCAGATCCGCGTGAAGAACCGCGAGTCGGTGGCCGCCATCATGACGTACGGCGCGGGCACCGCGTCGGGGAACACCTCGGTGATCGTGGACTCGATCAGCGCGAACGCGTCGTCTCATCGGCGAGATCGGGCTGGGCTCGTTCGCGCTCGATGACGTGTGACCTGGACCTGGTCGTCGTCGATCGTCTTGCGGACGTGCTCGAGCACGCTCGGCGACGGTGTCGCCGACCATGATCCGGATGTTGACGCCGGCCCGCGCGGTGCTGGCGATCACGTTGAGCGCCGGCGACCCGGAGAGCGTGGTGATCGCGAACGTCGTGCGCGTCGTCGCCGCCGTCTCCGGGCCGGCGGCGATCAGGATCGCGGGTGAGCAGCGGGCGCAGCCGGTCGGCGTTCGCCAGCAGCGGGCGCAGCCGCGCCGAGGCGTGCGGCGCCATCCGCCGGAGCAGCTCGACGGTCGGGTCGGGCACGCTGGCCGACATCTGGTGCTGGTCGAGGCGGGTGATCGCCCGGGCCAGCCGGACGGTCGGGCCGTTGCGGGCGGGCGTCGAGGCGTGCCCGCCGCGGCCGTCGACGCGCAGCTCGAGCGAGGTGACGCCCTTCTCGGTCACGCCGATCGACGCCGATCGGCGCGGCCACGCCGGGGAACGCCTCGGCCGCGATCGCGCCGCCCTCGTCGATCGACGAACCAGGGCGTCACGCCGCGTCGTTCGAGCTCCTCGACGGCGAGCGACCGCCGCCGTGCCGGAGACCTCCTCGTTGCAGCCGAAGGACAGCCAGACGTCCTGGGCCGGCGTGAAGTCCTGCTCCAGCAGGGTCTCGACCGCCTCGCAGATCGCGACCAGCTCACCCTTGTCGTCGAGGGTGCCCGCGGCCCCAGATCGCGCCGTCGTGGATCTCGGCGCCGAACGGCGGGTGCTGCCACGGCGCGTCCGTCGTCGACCGGGACCACGTCGAGGTGCGCCATCAGCACGACCGGGCGCTCCGCGCTCGCGCCGGCCCAGTGGAACAGCAGGCCGTGGGTGTCGATCCGGGTCAGCTCCAGCCGCGCGTGCAGCAGCGGGAACTGCCGCTCCAGCTCGGCCAGGAAGGCGTCGAACGCGGCGGTGTCGATCCGGGCCGGGTCGCGGTAGGAGACGGTCGGGATGCGGACCAGTGCCTGGAGCTTGCCGACCACACGATGCGTCACGGGCAGAGGCTAGGCCACGGCCATCCGGTCTCGGATGCGAGACCGCTGCCGGGTGCGGCGCGTTGACCGACGCGGCTCACGCCGATGGACTGGCCCGGTGACCCCAGCGCCCGCGATGCACGACGTCCGCCGCCGGCTTGCGACGGCGCCGGGTCGGCGAGCCGGCCGCCCCCACGTCGGCGGCGTGGTGGCCGATCGTCACGACGCCGACCGGGTCGAAGTCGTCGGGGATGCCGAACTCCGCGCGCACCGCCGCCTCCTTGTCGGGCGGGATGCCGATGAAGCAGGACCCCAGGCCGTGCGTCGGTCGCGGTCTGCAGGATCAGCAGGCTGGCCATCGCGGTGTCCATGTCCCAGAACGGCTTCGGCCAGCGGTTCTCGTCCGGTCGGTCCAGCCCTTGTCGTCCTCGGCGTACCGCGCCAGGTAGGCCGCCTTGCTGGAGCACGGCAGGATCACGACCGGCGCGCGCATCATGCCGGTCAGCCACTCGTCCGGGTCGTCGATGTCGTCGGCGGTGGCCTCCCAGTAGCGCCGTACGTCCTCGGGGGTGTCGAGCACGAGGAACGCCCAGCCCTGGCTGAAGCCGGCGTTCGGTGCGCGGGTCGCGTTGCGCAGGGCGAGGTCGATGATCGCCGGGTCGACCGGCTCGGTCGAGTAGTTGCGGACCATCTTGCGGTGACGGACGACGTCCTGGAACTCCATGGGCAAGTATGAGGCAGCTGTGCCTGACGACTTCGAGCGGATGTGGGGCGACCTCGCCCCGGTCGGCCGGTCGGCCGCGTCCGGTGGCTACTTCCGGCAGCCGTTCACGCCGCCGGAGCAGGAGCTGCGGGCGTGGTTCGTCGAGCAGTGCGCGGCGCGCCGGCTGCGCGTCGAGACCGACGACTTCGGCAACGTGGTCGGCTGGTGGGACGCCGGCTCCGGGCCCGCCGTCCTGACCGGCTCGCACCTGGACTCGGTGCTCGACGGCGGCGCGTACGACGGCCCGCTCGGCGTCGTCTCGGCGCTGGCCGCGATCGACCTGATGCGCGACGCGCGGCGTCGTACCGGCACGGCCGATCGGGGTGTCGGTGTTCGTCGAGGAGGAGGGCTCGCGCTTCGGGCTGGCCTGCCTCGGCTCGCGGCTGGCCGTCGGGTGCGACGACCTGGGAGTACGCGCGGACGCTGGCCGACCGGTCCGGGGTCGCGCTCGGCGACGTCGTCGAGGGCGGCGGCTCGTACGCTGCTGGACTCCGTCGGGACCTTCGTCGAGCTGCACGTCGAGCAGGGCCGCGACCTGGTCGACCGCGGTGCGGCGGTCGGGGTGGCCAGCGAGATCTGGCCGCACGGGCGCTACCGCTTCGACTTCGCCGGCGCCGCCAACCACGCGGGCACGACCCGGATGGAGGACCGGCAGGACCCGATGCTGACCTACGCGATGACCGCGCTCGCGGCCAACAAGCAGGCCCGGCTGGCCGGCCAGCGGGCCACGTTCGGCCGGGTCGACGTCGACGCCCAACGGCACCAACGCGGTGCCGTCGCTGGTGCACGGCCTGGCTGGACGCCCGGTGCTCGACCGACGCCGGACTCGCCGAGCTGGTCGACGCGATCACGGCGCAGGCGACCGACCGCGCCGGGCGGGACGGCACCTCGCTGACGGTCACCGCCGAGTCGGTCTCGGGCTCGGTCGCCTTCGACCCCGCGCTGGCGGCCGCTGGTCGCGGCCGACCACGAGGGCGGCGACTGGCCGATCATCCCGACCCAGGCCGGCCACGACGCGGGCATCCTCGTCCGCGGCCGGGATCCCCACCGCGATGCTGTTCGTCCGCAACCCGACCGGGGTCTCGCACTCGCCCGACGAGCACGCCGAGATCGCCGACTGCCTGGTCGGCGTCTCCGCGCTCGCCGACACCCTCGAGCGGCTGACCCGGTGACTGGCCAGAAGTCGGTATCCTGCTCGAGCGGGCCTGGGTCGACGGCGCCGTCCGCGACGACGTGCTGGTCGAGATCGAGGACGGGCGGTTCACGTCCGTCACACCGGCCGCCGAAACTCACGCCTGGACGCCGAAGCGTCATCGGCGCGTCGCGCGAGTTTCACCGGCCAGCCGGTGAAACTCGCCGGCTCCCCGGCCTCACCCTCCCCGGCCTGGCCAACTGCCACAGCCACGCGTTCCACCGGGCGCTGCGCGGCCGGACCCAGCGCGAGCGCGGCACGTTCTGGACCTGGCGGGAGCAGATGTACGACGTGGCCGGGCGGCTCGACCCGGACAGCTACTTCGCGCTGGCCCGGGCGACCTACCGCGAGATGGCCGCGGCCGGGATCACGACCGTCGGCGAGTTCCACTACCTGCACCACCAGCCCGACGGGACGCCGTACGACGACCCGAACGCGATGGGCCACGCGCTGGTCGCGGCCGCGGCCGAGGCGGGCGTCCGGATCAGCCTGCTCGACACCTGCTACCTCAGCAGCGGGTTCGGCCGGCCGCCGGAGGGCGCCCAGGTCCGCTACACCGACGGCGACGCGGGCCGGTGGGCCGAGCGGGTCGCCGCCATCAAGCACGACCTGGTCGGCGCCGCGATCCACTCGGTCCGCGCCGTCCCGCGCGAGCAGCTCGCCACCGTCGTCGAGGCCGCGCAGGGCCGGCCGCTGCACGTCCACCTCTCCGAGCAGGTCGCGGAGAACGACGCCTGCCTCGCGACGTACGGCGTCACGCCGACCGAGCTGCTGCACGAGGCGGGCGCGCTCGGGCCGCTGACCACCGCGGTGCACGCCACGCACCTCACCGGCGCCGACATCTTCCACCTCGGCGCGACCCGCACCCGGGCCTGCTTCTGCCCGACCACCGAGCGCGACCTCGGCGACGGCATCGGCCCCGGCCGCGCGCTCGCAGATGGCGGGCGCCGTGCTGACCCTCGGCTCCGACAGCCACGCGGTCATCGACCTGTTCGAGGAGGCGCGGGCGCTGGAGCTCGACGAGCGGCTGGCCACCCAGCAGCGCGGGCACTGGACCGCCGCCGAGCTGCTCGCCGCCGCGACCGCGCACGGCAGCCTCGGCTTCGACCGACGCCGGCGCGATCGCGGTCGGCCAGCGCGCCGACCTGGTCACCATCGACACCGCCACCCCGCGCACCGCCGGCACCGGCGCCGACGAGAACACCGCCGTCTTCGCGGCGACCGCCGCCGACGTCGACCCACGTGGTCGCCGACGGTCGGGTGGTCGCCACCCGCGACGACCACGAGGACATCGGCCGCGAGCTCGCGGCCGTCATCGAGAGGCTGCACCGATGACCAGCACCGTCCTCACCCACATCGGCGAGCTGGTCACCAACGACCCCGACGCCGACGACCTGCTCGGCGTGATCACCGACGCCGCGCTGGTCATCGAGGGCGCGCACGTCGCCTGGGTCGGCCCCGCCGCCGACGCCCCCGCGGCCGACGAGCTAGTCGACGCCGGTGGCCGCGCGGTGCTGCCCGGCTTCGTCGACAGCCACTCGCACCTGGTCTTCGCCGGCGACCGGGCCCAGGAGTTCGCGGCCCGGATGGCCGGGACGCCGTACGCCGCCGGCGGCATCCGCACGACCGTCGCCGCGACCCGCGCCGCCACCGACGAGCAGCTCACCAGCCACGTCGCCCGGCTGGTCGCCGAGATGCGCCGCCAGGGCACGACCACCGTCGAGATCAAGAGCGGCTACGGGCTCACCGTGCACGACGAGGCCCGCAGCCTGGCCGTCGCGCGGCAGTTCACCGAGGAGACGACGTTCCTCGGCGCCCACGTCGTGCCCGACGGCGACCCGGGGGAGTACGTCGACCTGGTCACCGGCCCGATGCTCGACGGCCGCGCAGGAGCACGCCCGCTGGATCGACGTGTTCTGCGAGCGCGGCGCCTTCGACGAGGACCAGGCCCGCGCGATCCTGACCGCCGGCGCCGCGGCCGGCCTGCGCGGGCGCCTGCACGCCAACCAGCTCGGCCCCGGGCCCGGGGTCCGGCTCGCCGCCGAGCTCGGGCTGGTCGCGGTCGACCACTGCACCTACCTCGAGGACGAGGACGTCGACGCGCTGCGCGACAGCGGCACCATCGCGACGCTGCTGCCCGGCGTCGAGTTCTCGACGCAGGCAGCCCTACCCCGACGCGCGCCGGCTCCTCGACGCCGGCGTGCGGGTCGCGATCGCGTCCGACTGCAACCCGGGCTCCTGCTTCACCAGCAGCATCCCGCTCTGCGTCGCGCTCGCCGTCCGCGAGATGGGGATGACCCCGGCCGAGGCCGTGCACGCCGCGACGTACGTCGGCGCCGCCGCGCTCGACCGCGACGACGTCGGCGCGCTGACGCCCGGGAAGCGGGCCGATCTGGTGCTGCTCGACGCCCCCAGCCACGTGCACCTGGCCTACCGGCCCGGCGTGCCGCTGGTGCTCGGCACCTGGGTCGGCGGCCGACCCTTCTAAGGCACCTACCTCAGGAGATAAGGCACCTGCCCGATGTGCGGGCCTACCTCAGGCGACGAACCTCGTGCTCACCAACAAGGAGCTGAGGAGCACGATCATGGACTACAACATCGTTCAGCCGGCGACTACGTGAAGACCGAGCTGGAGTACCGCCAGAGCCGGATCCAGTCCGACCTGGCCGGGCGGCGCCGGCGCCGCCTGCTGACCCGCGGCCGCGACGTCGACGGGCTCACCTGGACCAAGGTGCGCTGAACGGGCGCGCGGAGATGGGTGAGCGTGCCCTGAGGGTCGTCGGCGACCAGCCGGTGGCTAATAGGGAGCATCAGACAACAGAACACGGGATCATGGACGGCGTGCCAGCACACACCAGCCGGACCTTGATCGGGCGAGACGCCGAGCTGACGGAGATTGCTTCGCTGCTCGGCGTTCGTTCGTCCGACGCTCCGGGGGTCGTCCTCCTCTCCGGCGACGCCGGTGTCGGGAAGACCCGGCTGCTCACCGAGCTGCGCGACCTCGCCTTCACCGAGGGCTGGCAGGTCTGCGCCGGCCACTGCCTCGACTTCGGCGACAGCGCGCTGCCGTACCTGCCGTTCTCGGAGGTCCTCGGCCGGCTCGGCGCCGACCTCCCCGAGGTCGTCGAGGAGGTCGCGGCCCAGCACCCCGCGCTCGCCCGGCTCCAGCCCGGCCGCCGGGTGATGGGCTCGGCCGAGCGCGGCGACGACAGCCGCGGCCCTGGACCGGACCGACCTGTTCGAGGCCGTGCACGCGCTGCTCGAGACCGCCGCCGCGAAGGCGCCGCTGCTCCTCGTCATCGAGGACACCCACTGGGCCGACCAGTCGACCCGCGACATGCTCAGCTTCCTCTTCTCCCGCCGCTTCGAGGGCCCCGTGGCGATGGTCGCGTCGTACCGCTCCGACGACCTGCACCGTCGCCACCCGCTCCGCCGCCAGGTCGCCGAGTGGTCCCGGATCCGCGGCGTCCACCGGGTCGCGCTCTCCCCGCTCCCCGACGACGCCGTCCGGGCGCTGATCGCCGAGCTGGTCCCCGAGGGGCTCGCGGAGAAGGAGCTCGCCGACATCGTCGACCGCGCCGAGGGCAACGCGTTCTTCGTCGAGGAGCTGACCAGCGCCGCGTCCGGACCCAGCAGCTGGGTGCCGGCGGACCTCGCCGACGTGCTCCTCGTCCGCCTCGACCGCCTCGACGACAACGCGCGGCAGGTGGTCCGCGCCGCCAGCGTCGCCGGCCGCAAGGTCTCCCACGAGATGCTCGCGGCCGCGTCCGGGCTCGACGCCGGCCGCCCTCGACGAGGGCCTGCGCAGGGCCGTCGAGATGAACATCCTGGTCGCCGAACCCGGGCACCTACTCCTTCCGGCACGCCCTCCTCGGCGAGGCGGTGTACGACGACCTGCTGCCCGGCGAGCGGGTGCGGCTGCACGCGCAGTACGTCGCCGCGCTCCAGTCCGGCGACGTCCGCGGCACCGCCGCCGAGCTGGCCCGGCACGCCCGGCTGGCGATGGACCTCGACACCGCGCTCACCGCCAGCATCCAGGCCGGCAACGAGGCCAGCCGGGTCGGCGGCCCCGACGAGGCGGCGTACCACTACCAGCAGGCGCTCGAGCTGCTCGCCGACCCGCGGCGCTGCGCCCAGGTCGACCTCGACCTGTCCAAGCTCGTCGTCAGCGCCGCCGAGGCGCTGTCGGCCAGCGGCGACCCGGAGCGCGCGGTCAAGGTGATCGCCGAGCAGGTCGAGCGGCTGCCCGTCGACGCGCCCAGCTCGCTGGCGGGCCCGGATGATGTCGACCCAGGCGATCCTGATGATCATGACCGAGCTCCACGACGACCCGGTGGACATCTCGACGGAGGCGCTCGCGCTGGTCCCGGACGGCGACAGCGGGCTGCGCGCCAAGGTGCTCGTGCAGCCACGCGCGGGTGCTCGCCGCGACGGGTCGCTACGAGGAGGCCCAGGTCGTCGGCATGGACGCGCTCACCCTCGCCGAGCGGCTCGACCTGCACGAGCTCGCCTCCGAGGCGATCACCACCCTCAGCGGCCTGAAGAAGTCCGGGCCCAAGGAGGGGCTGCGCGCGGCGCTGGCCGACGCGGTCGCCCGGGCCGAGGCGTCCGGCGCGCTCTCCTCCGAGCTGCGGGCGCGCTACCTGCTCGGCCGCTCGTTCGAGGACTTCGCGGAGTTCGACGAGACCGAGCTGTGGTTCCGCAGCGCGATCGACCGCGCCGTCGAGGCGGGCACGCCGTTCGCGCCGTACGGCTTCGAGTCGCGCTGGCAGCTGGCCTGGGTCTACGAGGTCCAGGGCCGCTGGGACGAGACGCTGGCGCTCACCGACGACTTCCAGGGCACCGCGCCCCGCCGATCCCGCGGGCGCTGCTGGACTCGCTGCGGCTCCGGGTCGAGCAGGCCCGCGGCGCTCGACGTCGACGCCAGGGCGCGCGGGCTCCGCAAGTTCTGGGCCCGCGACGGCGGCGTCGCGATCAACGCCGCCTCGGTGGAGATGGACGCCGCCGGGCTGCGCGGCGACGCCGCCGGCGCGGTCGAGGTGTACGACGAGGTCGTGGCCGTGCTCAGCCGGATCTGGCACGAGTGGTTCAGTGCCCGGATCCGGCTCGGCGCGGTCACCATCGGCGCCGTCGCCCGGGCGATGCCGAACCTCTCCGCGGCCGAGCGCGCGTCGTACATCGAGAAGGTCGACCGGATCCACGCCGACGGGCACATCGTCGCTGGACCGCTACTCCGACCCGTCCGGCCACTGGGGTCCGGAGGGCCGGGCCTGGGTGAAGCGCCTGGACGCCGAGACCCTGCGCGCCCGCTGGCTGGCCGGCGTCGACGCGCCGCCGCTGGACGCGCTGGTCGACACCTGGCGCGACGCGGTCGCGCTCTACGAGGACTTCGGGCACGTCTACGAGCTGGCCCGGGTGCGCGACCACCCTGGCCGGGATCCTGCGCGCGTCCGGCGACCTGGCCGGCGCCCGCGAGCTGGGCGACCTGGCCCGCGAGGCCGCGCACCTGCTCGGCGCCCAGCCGCTGCTCGACGAGCTCCGCGCGCTCGGCGGCACCCCGGTCCGCGAGGACCACGCCCCCGACGCGCTCACGCCGCGCGAGAGCGAGATCCTCGCGCTGGTCGCCGAGGGCCGGTCGAACGGCGAGATCGGCAAGCAGCTGTTCATCAGCGCGAAGACGGTCTCGGTCCACGTCTCGAACATCCTCGGCAAGCTCGACGCCTCCGGCCGCACCGAGGCCGCCGCGATCGCCCGCCGCCGGGGGCTGATCCCCTGAGCCGGTCACCCGTTACAAGCAGCGGACGGCCACCTAGCAGCAGACGGCGTCCTCGTCGCAGGCCATGACCTCGGCGTCGGCGAGCACGGTGTAGATCTCCCACTGCTCGCCGTTGGGCGCGCCCTGGACCCAGAACTTGTCCTGCTCGGCGTAGCAGCAGGTGGTGCCGCGCTCGTCGACCGAGGCGAGGCCGGCGGCGGCGAGCCGGGTCTGCTCGGCGTTGACCGTGCCGGTGTCGGCGACCTCGACGCCGAGGTGGTTCACCGAGCCGCCCTGGCCGGGGTTCTCGATGAGCACCAGCTTGAGCGGCGGCTCGGCCACCGCGAAGTTCGCGTAGCCGGGCTTGATCTTCGCGGGCGCGGTGCCGAACAGGCTGCGAGTAGAACGCGATCGAGGTGTCGAGGTCGTCGACGTTGAGGGCGAGCTGGAGACGGGACATGGGGTTCCTCCTGAGACATTGATGAACTTCGATGTGTGGAAGAACGTGACACAACACATCGACATCTGTCAATATCGATGCATGTCGAAGTCTCGTGCTCGAGCTGACCCCGGTCCAGGCCGTCGCCTGCTGCTCGCCCGCTGACCCGTGAGCCGCTCGACGCCGAGCAGGCCGAGCGGGTCGTCGCCGCTGCTCAAGGCGCTGGCCGACCCGGTCCGGCTCCGGCTGCTCTCGCTGGTCGCCTCGCACGCCGACGGCGAGGCGTGCGTCTGCGACCTCAACGACGCGTTCGACCTGTCCCAGCCCACGATCAGCCACCACCTCAAGCAGCTCCACGAGGCCGGCCTGCTCGACCGCGAGAAGCGCGGCGTGTGGGTCTACTACCGGGTCAACCCGGCCGCCCTCGGCGACCTCGCGGCCCTCCTCGGCGGCGTCACGGCGTGACCCTGGTCCGCCAGGCCGTCGCCGAGCTGCGTCGGTACGGCGTTCCTCGTCTGCGCGGTCGTCGGGTCCGGCATCGCCGCCCAGCGGCTGTCGCCGGACGACGTCGGCCTCCAGCTGCTGGAGAACAGCCTCGCCACCGGCGCCGTGCTGGTCGCGCTGATCCTGGCCTTCCAGCCGGTGTCGGCGTCGTTCAACCCGCTGGTGACGGTCGCCGAGCGGGTGCTCGGCCGGGTGACGACCCGGGACGCCGCGGTCCTGGTGGCCGCCCAGGTGGTCGGCGGCCTCGTCGGAGTGGTGGTCGCGAACCTGATGTTCGACCTGGACGCGGTCACCGTCTCCACGCACGAGCGGGGCGGGTCCGGGCAGCTGCTCGGCGAGGTCGTGGCGACGTTCGGCCTGCTGCTCGTGGTGTTCGGCAGCCTGCGTTCGGCGCGGGTCGAGACCGTCGCGTTCGCGGTCGGCGGCTACATCGCGGCGGCGTACTGGTTCACCAGCTCCACGAGCTTCGCCAACCCGGCGGTGACCCTGGCCCGCACGCTGTCGGACACCTTCGCCGGGATCGACCCGTCCTCGGTGCCCCGCGTTCGTCCTCATGCAGATCGTCGGTGCGGGCCTGGCGCTCGCCCTGATCGTGCTCCTCCACCCACGCGCCCAGGAGGCGACATGAGCAAGCCCACTGTCCTGTTCGTCTGCGTCCACAACGCCGGCCGCTCGCAGATGGCCGCCGGCTACCTCCAGCACCTCGCCGGCGACCGGATCGACGTACGCTCCGCCGGGTCGCAGCCGAAGGACCAGGTCAACCCGGTCGCCGTCGCAGGCGATGGCCGAGGAGGGCATCGACATCACCGGCGAGGTCCCGAAGGTCCTCACCGAGCGACGCCGTCCGTGAGTCCGACGTCGTGGTGACGATGGGCTGCGGCGACGAGTGCCCGTACTTCCCCGGCAAGCGGTACGAGGACTGGGTTCTCGACGACCCGGCCGGGCAGGACCTGGCGATGGTCCGCGGCGTCCGTGACGAGATCCGGCGCCGCGTCGAGGCGCTGATCGAGGAGCTCGCGCCGGTATACGTCGACGAGTGATGGGTACATGATCGAGACACCAGCACCTCGACCCTTGGAGGACCCATGACCGACGAGATCCTGACCGACGACGACATGACCACCAGCCTCGCCGCGGGTGACTCCACGGCTCTGCGGCGACAGCGACGGCACCGACGGTGGCGACAGCGACGGGACCGACGGTGGCGACAGCGACGGCACCGACGGCGGCGACAGCGACGGCACCGACGGCGACGCGACCGACACCACCGACGGCGACGCGTCCTGAGCGCACTCGACCTGCTCAGCGGTGACGCCCAGACCTTCCTGCGCAAGGTCTGGGCGTCCCGCGTGCACCTGCACCGGGCCGACCCCGAGGCGCTGGTCGGGCTGCTCTCGCTCGACGACGCCGACCACCTGCTGACGTCGACCGCGATCCGCACGCCGTCGGTGCGGGTGGCCAAGGACGGCGCGGTGCTGCCGGAGTCGACGTACACCCGCGGCGCGACGCTGGCCGGCAAGCCCCTGACCGGGCTGGTCGACGCCCGCAAGGCGATCGCCCTGTTCGACGACGGCGCGACCGTCGTGTTCCAGGGCCTGCAGCGCTACTGGCCGCCGCTGACCCGGCTGGTCGCCGAGCTCGAGCTCGAGCTCGGCCATCCCTGCCAGGCCAACGCCTACCTCACCCCGCCGGGGTCGCAGGGCTTCGCGGTGCACACGGACACCCACGACGTGTTCGTGTTCCAGACCGCCGGGTCGAAGCTCTGGGAGGTGCACGGCCAGGACGGTCCCGAGGACGTGCTGCTCGAGCCGGGGCTGTCGATGTACCTGCCGACCGGCACTCCGCACGCCGCCCGCGCGCAGGACACCGTCTCGCTGCACGTGACCCTCGGCATCAACCAGCTCACCTGGCGCGGCCTGGTCGAGCGGAGCGTTCGGCAGGTGCTCGCGGACGTGCCCGACGACCACCTGCCGGCCGGCTACCTCGACGACCCGGCGCGTGCTCGCCGACGGGCTCGCAGAGCCGGCTGAGCGCGCTCGCCGACGACGTACGACGGGTGGACGCCGGAGCCGCCGTCGAGGCCGAGATCCGCCGGTTCCTGACCTCCCGGCCGCCGCGGCTGTCCGGCGGCCTGCGCGACTCGCTCGGCCGTACGACGACCTCACCGACAGCACTCCGCTGCGCCGTCGCCCCGGCCACCCGTGCGTGCTGCTCGACCGCGGCGACCAGCTGGAGGTGCTGCTCGGCGACCGGTCGCTGACCGTGCCGGACTGGCTGCGCCCCGCCCTCGACGCGGTGCGCGCCCGCGCCGAGCTCACCCCCGCCGACCTGCCCCTCGACGAGCAGAGCCGGCTGGTGCTCTGCCGGAGGCTGGTCCGCGAAGGGCTGCTGGAGATCGCGTGACGCCTTCCGCTGCGCCGCCGAGAGCCTGCTGCGCGACGAGCCGGTCGGCCGGCACCGCCACCCACGTGCGCACCTGGCTGCTGCTCGAGCACGTCGGCCCGTGGGGCAACGACGCGCTGCGGGACGCCCGGCTGCCCGACGGGCTGGGTGCGGAGCTCAAGCAGCGCGCGCGGACCCATCGCGCCAAGATCCTGCTGATCCGCCGGTTCAGCTCGAAGCCGGACGGCGCGGGGCTGCGGGTGTTCGCCGCGTACGCCGACCCGGTCCGCCCGCGCCTCGAGACCGGCACCGTCGCCGACCCGCGCGAGGTGCTCGACCTCGACCTCGCCGCGTTCCGCGCGCGGCGGCACGCAGCGGGCTGGCGCCGTACGACGGCTCGATCTTCTGCGTGTGCACGAACGGCCGACACGACGTGTGCTGCGCCGAGCGCGGCCGGCCGGTCGCCCAGGCACTCGACCGGGCGCACCCGGACGAGACGTGGGAGGTCTCGCACGTCGGCGGCGACCGGTTCGCGGCGAACATGGTGGTGCTGCCGCACGGCCTCTACTACGGCCGCCTCGACCCGGTGTCCGCGATCTCGGTCGCCGGGTCGCACCTCGCCGGCGAGCTCGACCTCGACCACCTGCGCGGCCGCGCCTCGCAGCCGATGCCCGTGCAGGCCGCGGAGCTCCAGCTGCGCCGCGAGCTCGGCGCCACCCGCGAGGACGACGTGGTGCTGGTCGAGCGGTCGAGGGACGGCGATCTCACGACGGCGACGTTCGCCGTCGCCGGCGGGACCTACGACGTCGTCGTACGCACCGTCAACGACCCGGCCACCGCCACTCGGCTCACCTGCAAGGCGCACCGGGACAACCCGGTGCCGGCGCACGAGCTGGTCAGCGTGACCCGTCGCTCCTGACGACTGCGCTGGCGCCGGGACGTCATACGGGCAGTGTGTCCCCTTCCTCTGACCGTATGACGTCCCAGGCAGAACGGTTCAGCCGAACGCCGCCAGCACGTGCTTGTAGAGGTCCGGGTAGCGCAGCAGGTGCGCGCCGCCGTTGATGTCGAGCACCTCGCCGGTCACCCACGCCGCGTTGACCAGGTAGATGGCGGCCTCGGCGATCTCCTCGGGCGTACCGGAGCGGCCCAGGGGAGTGTTGGCCAGGTAGTCGTCCTCGATGCCGGGGATGTCCATCGCCGGCTGGGTCAGCGGCGTCACGACCAGGCCCGGCGCGATCGCGTTCACCCGGATGCCGCGCGGCCCGAGCTCCAGCGCCGCGACCTCGGTGAGCATCGACAGCCCGGCCTTGGCGGCGCAGTACGGCGCCAGCCCCGCGCCCGGCTGGCGGGCGTTGAGCGACGACAGCGAGATGATCGAGCCGCCCGCCGACAGCCGCTGGCCGGCGTGCTTCATCACCAGGAACGCGCCGGTCAGGCAGACGTCGACGACCCGGCGCCACTCGTCGGCGGCGAGCTCGGTGATGGTGCCGAGGGTGGAGACGCCGGCGCTGTTGACGACGACGTCGAGCCGGCCGTGCTCGGCCAGCACGCCGTCCAGCATCGTCGCGACGGACTCCTCGTCGGTGACGTCGGTCGTCGGCAGGTCGGCGACGACGACCTGCCAGCCGTCCGCCGTGAACCTCGCGGCGATGGCCGCTCCGATGCCCGACGCGCCTCCGACGACGACCGCCACCCGGCTTGATGTCTCTCTCATGCCGCTCCTCTGTTTCGAGACGGGTCGCTCCGGCCCGCGCTGGCGCGCGTGCCCGAGCCGACCCTCCTCAACCTCCTCGCCGACCGTGGCCCGAGCAAAGCTCGGCCCACGCGCTCGGACGTTATTGACGCGTGTCAACTTAGGGCCTAACGTCCCCACCGTGCTACCCACAACGGCAGTCATCGGCGCAGGCATCAGCGGACTCACGGCGAGCAAGATGCTGAACGACTACGGCATCCCGTACACCACGTTCGAGACGTCGGACCGGGTCGGCGGGAACTGGGCGTTCGGCAACCCGAACGGGCACAGCAGCGCCTACCGCTCGCTGCACATCGACACCTCGAAGCACCGGCTGTCCTTCAAGGACTTCCCGATGCCCGACGACTACCCCGACTTCCCGCACCACACCCAGATCAAGGCGTACCTCGACGACTACGCCGACGCGTTCGGGCTGCGCGAGAACATCGAGTTCCGCAACGGCGTCGTCCACGCCAAGCGGCTGCCGGGCGGGGGCTGGGAGATCCTCGACCAGGCCGGCGACACCCGCCGCTTCGACCTGCTGGTCGTGGGCAACGGCCACCACTGGGACCCGCGGTTCGCGGACTTCCCCGGTGAGTTCACCGGGGTCTCGATCCACTCGCACCACTACATCGACCCGAAGGACCCGCTGGACTTCACCGGCAAGCGGATCCTGGTGGTCGGGATCGGCAACAGCGCCGCCGACATCGCCGTCGAGCTGTCCTCGAAGTCGCTGCAGAACGAGGTCACGCTCTCGACCCGGTCCAGCGCGTGGATCGTGCCGAAGTACATCTACGGCCTGCCCGGCCGACAAGTACTACATGACCACGCCGTACCTGCCGCTGAAGTGGCAGCGCTGGTTCGTCCAGAAGATGCAGTTCATGACCGGCTCGAACCCCGAGCTGTACGGCCTCCCGAAGCCCAACCACAAGTTCTTCGAGGCGCACCCGACCCAGTCGGTCGAGCTGCCGCTGCGGCTCGGCTCCGGCGACATCGTGCCCAAGGGCAACGTCGCCCGGCTCGACGGCGAGACCGTGCACTTCGAGGACGGCACCAGCGTCGGACTTCGACATCATCGTGTACGCGACCGGCTACAACATCACGTTCCCGTTCTTCGACCCGGACTTCATCAGCGCCCCGGACAACCACATCAGCCTGTACAAGCGGATGTTCAAGCCGGGCATCGACGACCTGGTCTTCGTCGGGTTCGCGCAGGCGACCCCGACGCTGTTCCCGTTCGTGGAGTCCCAGGCCCGGTTGGTCGGCGCGTACGCCGCCGGGCACTACCGGCTGCCGTCCGAGCGCCGAGATGGAGCGGGTGATCGTCGCGGACCAGCAGCTCTACACCGGCCACATGCTCGACCGGCCCCGGCACACCCAGCAGCTCGACTACTTCATCTACGAGCACGACATGCGCACCCGGGAGATCCCGACCGGCCGCAAGCGCGCGCAGGCCGAGGGCGCCCCGGTGCTGGCGGGGAGGTCCTGATGACTCCGGGCCTCACCAAGGGCGACGAGCGTCGTACGGCGCTGCTCGAGGCGCTCGACCACCAGCTCCGGGACAGCACCCTCGACGAGATCAACATCGCCGACATCTCCCGGCGCGCGGGCGTCACCCGCTCGGCGTTCTACTTCTACTTCGAGAACAAGGCGCGCCGCCGTCGGCGCGCTGATGAGCGACATGTACGACGAGGGCTTCGACGCCGCCGAGCTGCTCGGTGGCGACGGGGCGATGCGGGACCGGGTCGCGGCCGCGATCCGCACCATCTTCGTCGGCTGGGGGCAGCGCACCCATCTCTTCCGCGCGATGCTCGACGCCCGTGCCGCCAGCACGTCGGTCCGCGACCAGTTCGACTCGTTCCAGGCGTCGTTCGTCGGGGTGGTCGCCGGGGTGATCGAGGAGGAGCGTGCCGCCGGCCGGGCGCCGGCCGGCGTCGACGCCACCGCGCTCGCGACCGCGCTGCTCGACCTCAACGACCGGACCCTGGAGCGGGTGGTCCGCGCTCCCGCCGGGTTCGACTGGGACGAGCATCTCGAAGCCGTGGTCCACGTCTGGTTGACCGCTATCTACGGGAGCGCCGCATGAAGCACGACGAGGTCACGTTCTTCTCGGGCAACGTCGAGTGCCACGCCTGGCACTTCACCGGTGAGGGCGACGCGCTCGCCACCGACGCCGGCCGGCCGGTCGTCGTGATGGCGCACGGGCTCGCCGGCACCAAGGACTCCGGGCTCCAGCCGTTCGCCGAGGCGCTGGCCGGCGCCGGCCTCGACGTGCTCGCGTTCGACTACCGGGGCTTCGGGCTCAGCGGCGGTACGCCGCGGCAGACGGTGTCGATGGAGGACCAGCTCGACGACTACCGCGCCGCGATGGCGGCCGCGGCCCGGCTGCCCGGCGTCGACCCGCGCCGGATCGTGCTCTGGGGCGTGTCGCTCGCCGGCGGCCACGTGCTCGCCGCCGCTGCACACCGCGACGACGTCGCAGCGGTGGTCTCGCTGACCCCGCTCGTCGACGGGATGGCCGCGGGACGGCACGCGCTGGCGCACCACAAGCCCTCGGCCATGCTCCGCTCGACCATGCTCGGCGTACGCAGCCGGGTCGGCAGCGCCCGGATGATGCCGGTCGTCGGCAGGCCCGGGCGAGCCCGGTGCGCTCACCCTCGACGGCTGCTACGAGTCGTACCTCGCGATGGCCGGGCCGTCGTGGCGCAACGAGATCGACGCCGCCGTCGGCCTCGAGCTCGGCAACCACCGGCCGGGCAAGTCGGCCAAGCACGTGCGCGCCCCGCTGCTCGTGCAGATCGCCGACTTCGACCGCAGCGCCCCGCCGCAGGCCGCCGCCAAGGCCGCCTTCGCCGGCCGGGCCGAGGTGCGGCACTACCCGTGCGACCACTTCGACGTCTACGCCGGCGCCGACTGGCACGACGCCGTGGTGCGGCACCAGGTGCTGTTCCTGACTCGGCACCTGACGCCCGGCCTGACGGTCAGGTGGTTTCGAGGCTCCCTGTCGAGGCTCGCTGCGCTCGCACCTCAGGACCAGCGCTCGCTCGCAGCCTCAACCACCGAACGACGTTATTGACGGTGGTTCAATAGCGGGCGTAGCCTCGGCAGGGTGACCGCCATCGACGACGTCAGCGAGCTCACGACCGAGCGGTTCCGGCGGATGAGCCCGGGCAACCAGGGCGAAGCTGCCGCCGGTCGACCGCCGCGGTCTCCCGCCCGGCCCGCACTGGCCGGTGCTGGTGCAGACCGCGGGCCTGCTGCGGTTCCGGCACCGGTTCCACCCCTACATGCGGCGCAAGTACGGCGACATCTTCACCGTGCGGCTCGCCCCGGGCGGTCGGCCGCTGGTGTTCTTCACCCGGCCCGAGCACGCGAAGGAGATCTTCGCGGGCGACCCCGAGATCTTCCACGCCGGCAAGGCCAACGGCATCCTCGGCCCGATCATGGGCGAGCACTCGCTGCTGCTCCAGGACTCCAGCGAGCACAAGCGCGCCCGCAAGCTGCTGATGCCGGCGTTCAACGGGCACGCGCTGCGCGAGTACCAGTCGCTGGTCACCGAGGTGGCGAAGGCCGAGGTCGCGACCTGGCGGACCGGGTCGAGGAGTTCCGCTCGCTGGACCGGATGAACGCGCTGACCCTCGAGGTGATCCTCCGCGTGGTCTTCGGCGTCTCCGACGAGCGCCGGCTCGCCGAGCTGCGGCCGCGGGTCAACAAGACCGTCAACATCAGCCCGGCGATCCTGCTCGGCTGGGGCTACCCCAGGCTGCAGAAGTTCGGCCCGTGGAAGCGGACCGTCGACAACCAGCGCGAGCTCGACGGGCTGATGTACGCCGAGATCCGCGAGCGCCGTACCGTCCCCGACCTCGCCGAGCGCACCGACGTGCTCTCCCGGCTGATCGTGCAGGGCGAGGATGACGACCGGCTCAGCGACACCGAGCTGCGCGACCAGCTGGTCACGCTGCTGCTCGCCGGCCACGAGACGACGGCGACGCGCACTGGCCTGGGCGCTCTACGAGGTCGGCCGCGACCCGGCGCTGCTGGCCCGCTGTCAGGACGCCGCGACCGACGGCGACGACGAGTTCCTCGACGCGGTGATGAAGGAGTCGATGCGGCTGCACCCGATCATCCCGATGGTGGTCCGCACCCTGATGAAGCCGGCCACGATCGGGGGCTGGGACCTCCCGAAGGGCACCACCGTCGGGCCGTCGATCATCATCGCCCACCACCGCTCGGACAACCACGAGGATCCGGAGACCTTCAACCCTGACCGCTTCCTCGGCCACCAGGGGTCCCGCCAACCATTTCGGGCACCTGGATCCCGTTCGGCGGCGGCGTCCGCCGCTGCATCGGTGCGGGCTTCGCGCTGATGGAGGGCGTGGCGGTGCTCCGCGAGGTGTTCGCGGCGTACGACGTCACAGCGGTCGGCGACGACGAGCCGAAGGTCCGCAACATCACCAGCGTCCCGCGCAACGGCGCGAAGATCCGGGTCACGACCCGATAAACGACTGGCCGGTCTGGGCCGGAATGGGGGACGATCTCCCCTTGTGATCAACCGGCTTCGCGCGCTGCGCATGGACACCACGCCGCTGCGCGCGTCACGGGACTTCCGGCTGCTTTTCCTGGCCGGCACGGTCTTCTACTTCGGCGCGATGGTCAGCTACGTCGCGATCCCGTACCAGATCTACACGCTCACCGGCTCCAACTTCGCGGTCGGCGCGATCGGCCTGGCCGAGCTGGCGCCGATCCTGGTCTTCGGCCTGTACGGCGGCGCGCTGGCCGACCACGTCGACCGCCGCAAGCTGCTGATCTGGACGGGCATCGGGCAGGCGGTCTTCACCGCCGTACTCGCGTTCAACGCGTTCCGCGACGACCCCGACGTGTGGGTGATCTTCGTGATCGCGATGCTGCTCGTGTCGTGCTCGGCCCTTCAGCGACCGTCGCGAGAGGCGTTGCTCCCGCGGACCGTCGCGCACGACCAGCTGCCCGCGGCGAACGCGCTGGGCAGCTTCGGCATCCAGCTCGGCCTGCTCGCCGGCCCGGCCGTCGGCGGCGTGCTCGTCGCGTACGTCGGCATCGGCTGGTGCTTCCTGATCGACGTCATCGGGCTGTGCGTGGCGTCGTACCTCTACCTGCTGATGCGCTCCTACCCGCACCGCGAGGAGACCACCCCGCCCAGCCTGGCCGGCATCAAGGAGGGCATGGTCTACGCGTTCCGGCGCCGGGACCTGCTCGGCACCTACTTCGTCGACATCGCCGCGATGCTGCTGGCGATGCCGGTGGTGCTGTTCCCGGCCCTGGTCGAGGACGTCTTCGAGCGACCCGAGCTGCTCGGCCTGCTGTACACCGCCGAGGTCGTCGGCGCGATCGTCGCCACCGGCCTGAGCGGCTGGACGGCGCGCGTGCACCATCACGGCCGGGCGATCGTGATCGCGGCGGCGGCGTACGGCGGCATGATCGCGCTGGCCGGCCTGATGCCGTCGATCTGGCTGGTCGCGCTGTTCCTGGCGTTCGCGGGCGCCGCCGACATGATCTCTGGCATCTTCCGGTCGACGGTGTGGAGCCAGACCATCCCCGAGGGGATGCGTGGCCGGCTGGCGGGAATCGAGATGCTGTCGTACTCCGTCGGGCCTCTCGGCGGTCAGGTCCGGGCCGGCGTGACCGCCGACCTGTGGTCGGTTCGCGGCGCGTTCGTCTCGGGCGGGCTCGCCTGCATCGCCGGCGTCGGACTGACCGCCGCCTGGCTGAACGACTTCTGGACCTACGACGACCGCACCGACGAGTACGCGATCGCGGAGCGGGCCGTGCGCGAGGCTGCGGGCGAGGCCTGAGTGGTTCTAAACCTCGCGGGGCCACACCTCCAGACGGGTCGAGCGAGGATCCGGCAACGCGAGTACGGTCGAAAACAGGCAACCGTCGAGACTCTGCTCGACTGGTGACCAGCAACCATCAGGTGCCTCTATCGAAGGCACATCATGGTGCGTCCGAACCGTCAGATCATCACTCCGTCCAGGATCGCGCGAGCAGCTGTCGGGGCTTTCGCGGTCCTCCTGATCGGGCCGTTCGCGCCGACGCCGCACGCCGATGCCGCGGCACCGGCCGCGTTCGTCGACCTGGGTAGCGCAGCGGCATACTCGGTGCTCGCGGGCGCCGGTGTCTCGAACACCGGCGCCGCGACGGTCCTCGCGCTGGACCTCGGGCTCAGCCCGGGCGGCGTGATCGCCGGCTTCCCGCCGGGCACGGCCTTGGGGACGATCCACGACAAGGACGGCGCGGCCGAGGCGGCTCAGGCGGACCGGCAGACGGCGTACGACGCTGTCGTGGCGCAGACCGGCGGCACCGCGTTCGGCGGTGACCTGGCCGGGACGACCTTCAAGCCCGGCCTGTACTCGACCGCCGCGGCGGTCACGAACACGGGGACGATCACGCTCGACGCCGACGGCGACTCGAGTGGCGTCTTCGTCTTCCAGATCGGCGGTGCGATGAGTCCCGCGGCCGCGGCGAAGGTCGTCCTGACCGACGGGGCGCTGGCGAACAACGTCTACTGGCAGGTCAACGGTGCGGTGTCGCTCGGCGCCGGCGCCAAGTACGTCGGGACCCTGCTGGCCAGTGGTGCCATCGCGTTCGGGGAGGGCGCCTCGCTCAAGGGCCGCGCGCTCACGCCGAGCACCGTCGCACTGGCGAACAGCCCGGTCACCAAGCCCATCGACGACGTCACCGCACCGGTCGTGACCATCGACGGTGGCCCGACCGCGGCCACGAACGACACGACCCCGTCGATCTCGGGCACGACGGACGAGCCGGCCGGACGGCCGGTATCCGTCACTGCCGGGGGACAGACGCTGACCGCGACGGTCGGAGCCGGTGGCGAGTGGAGCGTCGGCACCGCGACCCTCGCCGAGGGTGCCCACGAGGTCGTCGCGTCGGTCACCGACGCCTCCCAGAACACCGGGACCGCGACCCAGGTGCTCACCGTCGACGTGACGGAGCCCGTCGTGACCGTCAACGGAGGCTCGATCCGGGCGACGAGGGACAAGACACCCTCGATCTCGGGTACGACGAACGAGCCGGGCGACCCGACGGTGACCGTCGACGTCGGCGGCCAGACACTGACCACGACTGCCGGCGTCGGTGGCGTCTGGACCGTCACAGCCGCGACCCTGACCGAGGCGACCCACTCCGTCGTGGCGTCGGTCGGCGACGCCGCCGGGAACACCGGGTCCACCAGCCAGATCCTCACCGTCGACGTGACGAAGCCCGTGGTGACCATCGACGGCGGCGCGACGCGGTCGACGAAGGACACCTCGCCGTGGACCTACGGGACGAGCGGTGAGAAGGCCGGCACTGCCGTGAAGCTCACCGTGGGTGGGCAGACCCTTGCCGCGACGGTGCTCGACGACGGCACCTGGAGTGTCAGTGCCACGACCCTGGACGAGGGGACCTACCACCTGAAGGCGTCGATCACCGATGACGCCGGCAACACCGGCACCGCCACCCAGACCCTCGTCGTCGGCGACGCCCCGGTCGGACCCGGGCCGCGCCACCGGCCGGATGCGGCCATCCGCCGGGGCGCCGGCCCGTTCGTGGGAGTCGGCACCTACGGCCCCTCGTCCGAGCAGCGGTTGACCGTACAGCTGCGACGTACGGCGAGGAGCGCGTCGTTCGACGTCCGGCTCACGAACCGCGGCGACACGACCGAGACGTTCGTCGTACGCGGAACGCCGAAGTCGAAGAAGTTCAAGGTCAGCTATCTTGTCGACGGGAGGAACGTGACCGAGGAGGTCGTCGCCGGCAGCTACCGCACCGACAGCCTGCGAGTCGGCCAGTCGACCTGGCTGACCGTCAGGGTCACGATGGGCAGGTCCGCGCGGCCCGACGACCGGCGCGTCTTCGAGCTCCGGGCGATGTCCACCCGGGCCTCGGCCGCCGTGGACACGGTGGCGGCGGTCGCCCGGCGGTAGCCGCTAGGACTTCCAGGCGGCCCAGGCCAGGCAGGCCAGGGCCGCGGTCGACGTGACGGCGCGAAGGACGTTCCATCGCACCCAGGCGGTCTCGAAGTCGGCGCGCGAGCCACCCGCCGCCAGCGCGTCGTTGAGCGGGACGTTGCCGCCGGCCGTGATCGCCACGGTCGCGATCGCGAGCACCAGGCCGGCGATCAGCCAGGGCCGGGCCGATGCCGACCCGGCGGCCAGCGCAGCGGCGGCCAGCAGCGGGGCGCCGAGGAAGGTGGCGAGGAAGACCGGGTTCACGATCGCCACGTTGATGTGGTTCATCGACGACGTGAACGTCCGGTCGTCGACCCTCGCCAGGCCGGGCATCACGCCGCTGGCCCAGGTGTAGTAGGTCCCCGCCTGTAGGCCGGTGGCGACGGTGGCGGCGAGCAGGAGCGGGCCGCGGATGCTCTCGAGGAACTCGGTCATGCCCCCAGGACACCGCAGGCAGGCGAGACGATCCATGGGCAGAAGTCGCGCTTCCATACGTCATCGTCCAGGCCTAGGCTGCCGGTGATGGACGGTCTCACCGGGCTCCTCGACGGCCCCCGCGCCCGCGGCGCGTTCCTGCTGCGCTGCCTGATGGACCCGCCGTGGTCGGTACGGCTGGAGGACGAGTCGCCGCTCTCGGTGACCGCGGTGGTGCGCGGCCGGCTGTGGGTGCTGCCGGGCGACGGCGAGCCGTTCCTGCTCGGGCCGGGCGAC
Source organism: uncultured Actinomycetota bacterium (assembly GCA_963716655.1). Classification (GTDB taxonomy): domain Bacteria; phylum Actinomycetota; class Actinomycetes; order Propionibacteriales; family Nocardioidaceae; genus Nocardioides. Next base: position 368,827 of record CAVQTV010000008.1, read on the forward strand.
GTCGTCGTCGCGGTCGGGCCCGAGCACTGGACGATCGCCGACGACCCCGCGACCCGTCCGCACGCGGTGATCCACCCCGGCCAGCACTGCACCACCCCCGACGGCCGCTCGCTCGCCGAGGAGATGCACCAGGGGGTGCGCAGCTGGGGCAACAGCGCCGAGGGCGAGACCGTGCTGCTCACCGGCGCCTACCTGCTGGAGGGCGAGGTGAGCCGCCGGCTGCTTCGGGCGCTGCCGCGGTTCGTCGTCCTCACCGCCACCGAGCTCGGCTCGCCGCTCGTGCCGCTGCTCGCCGACGAGATCGTCAAGGACGACCCCGGCCAGGACGCCGTGCTCGACCGGCTCCTCGACCTGCTGCTGATCGCGGTGCTGCGGGCCTGGTTCGCGCGCCCGGAGGCCGACCCGCCCGCGTGGTACGTCGGCCAGTCCGACCCCGTCGTCGGTCCGGCGCTGCGGCTGCTCCAGCACCACCCCGAGCACCCCTGGACGGTCGCCGAGCTGGCCGCCGCCGGCGGAGTCTCCCGCGCGGCGTTCGCCCGCCGCTTCACCGAGGTCGTCGGTGAGCCGCCGATGGCGTTCCTCACCGGCTGGCGGCTGGCGCTGGCCGCAGACCTGCTGCGCGAGCCGGGTGCGACGCTGGCGACCGTGGCCAGGCAGGTCGGCTACTCCACGCCGTTCGCACTCAGCGCCGCGTTCAAGCGCGAGTACGGCGTCAGCCCGCGCGAGCACCGCGCTCTTTCGGCGTGACAGGGAACCTCCCGCCGAGATGGCCCGTCGAGGAGGTGAGGAGGGTAGATGTCAGACGACGAGTTCGGTGAGTACGTCGCAGCCCGCTGGCCCAGGCTGGTGCGTGCGGCGGTGCTGCTCGGGTGCACGCCCCACGAGGCCGAGGACGTCGTCCAGACGGCGCTGACCCGGTGCCTGGTGAAGTGGTCGAAGGTGTCGCGCGCCGACGACCGGGACGCCTACGTGCACCGGATCCTGGTCAACACGTTCATCGACTCGCGGCGCCGGATGTGGCGCCACGAGGTGCCCACCGAGCAGCTGCCGGAGGCCGCGCTGCCCGACGCCGCGACCGCCACGATCGACGCCGTCGGTCTCGACCGGGCGCTGGCCGCCCTGGGCAAGGACCAGCGGATCGCGATCGTGCTGCGCTACTACCTCGACCTGACCGAGGCGCAGATGGCCACCGTCCTCGGCGTCGCGCCGGGCACGGTCAAGAGCCGTGTCTCGCGCGCCCTCACGGCGCTCGGCGCCGACCCGAACCTGAACGCACAGGAGATCCCATGGACCAGCAGCAGCTGATCGACCGGCTCGAGGCCCGGGTCGCCGACGTCCCCGTCGGTGCCCCGCCTCTCGACGCGATGCGCACCGCCGTACGACGCCGGCGCAGCCGGGTGACGGTCCTGGCCGCCGCGGTGGCGGTCGCCGCGCTCGGCACCGGAGCGGCCGTGTGGCAGGCCGCCGACCCCGACCCTCAGCCGCCCGTCGCCTCCGAGACGCCCGACATCGACCTGCCGCCCGCCGGCCACCGGTACGTCGGCGTCGGTGCCGCGGTCATCGCCGTCCCCGACGCGTGGGGCACCAACGAGATGGAGTGCGCGACGCCGGTCCAGGACACCGTGCTGATCGACCTCGGGATGATGTGCATGATGGATGTGCCGCGCCCCGCGGACGTCGAGAGCGTCGAGGTCCGATCCAGCACGATGCCGGACACCGCGGAGGTCTGGGCTCCTTTCGAGGTCGATGGTGAACTGGCGCTTCGCTCGCCGATCCTGACCAGCTCTGGCATGGAGACCGTCACTTCGGCGTCGGTGTTCCTCACCGACAGCGGGGTCCTGTTCACAGCCGAGTCGTCGTCGCCGGACTCGGAGAGCATCGTCACAGAGCTCCTGGAGGGCATCACGCTGCTCGAGGAGCACACCACGGTGCCGGGCTACAACGGCGTCGACCTGGACTCCTACCTGCAGCGGCTGCAGGAGCTCGGCCTGACGGTCGAGGTGGTCGAGAAGACCAAGCCGATGTGGGAGGACGGGACCGTCCTCGCCATCGAGCCGGCCGCCGGGACGGTCGTGGCGCCCGGCGACACGGTCACCGTGACGGTGGCCCGCTAGCGCGCCGGGACCAGGACCACCTTGCCCAACGCGCGCCGACCCTCCAGGTCGGCGTGGGCGCGGCCCGCGTCGGCGAGCGGGTACTCGGTCACCAGGGGCCGCCAGGACCCGTCCGCGACCCGGTCGAGGGCGCGGGCGGCCAGCCCGGGGATGCCGCCGGGCAGCGCGTTCATCCGCGGGCCGAGGCTCCAGCCGGCGGTGATGCCCAGCCGCAGCAGGTCGCCGGTGTCGAGAGCGGTCGGCGACCCGGCCGAGAACCCGAACATCACCAGGCGACCGCCGGGCCGCAGCAGCTCCATCGACTTCCGACCGACCTCGCCTCCGACGCCGTCGTACACGAGCGTCACGCCGTCGACCTGTCCGTCCCAGCCGTCCTCGCCGTAGTCGACGGCCTGGTCCGGCCCGAGCTCCTCGAGCCGGGCCGTGCGCTCGGGGCCTCGTGCCGCCGCGACGACCTGAGCACCCCGGGCCAGCGCGTCCTGGACGAGCAGCCAGCCCAGACCGCCGGCCGCGGACGGCACCAGCACGACGTCGTCGGCGGTGGCCGGCTCCAGCTCGACGATCCCCTGTGCGGTGCGGCCGGTCCCGACCGCGGCGACCGCGTCGGCGAAGGACACGTGCTCGGGCACCCGAAAGAGTCGGTCAACCATGGTGACGGCCTGCTCGGCGTACCCGCCCGGAACCATCCCCAGGTGGGCGACCACCCGGCGACCCAGCCACGACGGATCGGCGCCGTCACCGACGAGGTCGACGACCCCGGCGACCTCGCGGCCCGGGATGGTCGGCAGATCCGGCAGCGGCATCGGTCCGGGCTCACCACGGCGCAGGGTCGTGTCGAGGAGGTGGACACCGCTGGCCCCGACCGCGATCCGTACCTCGCCCGGCCCCGGCACCAGGTCCGGAAGCTCGTCGAGACGAAGGCGGTCGGCAGGGCCGAACTCGTGGAGTCGGATGGCTCTCATGTACCCATCCGACAACCTCAAGCGTGCTTGAGGTCAAGCCGCTGCTAGCGGATCGTGCCGACCCCAGGGATCAGCGGCAGGTCGAGCGCGGTCACCCAGCCGGCGGGCAGGTCGTTGACGGCGGGTACGGCGTTCAGCGCGCGCAGCCCGGTCGCCAGGCAGCCGGCCACGGCAGGCGCTCGGCCGGAGCCGTCGGTGAACCGGAACGCCGTCTCCTGGCTGATCGACGGCGAGCCGTGGATGTCGACGCGGTAGACGTCGTCCGCGGAGCCGGCCGGCCACTCCGGGGCGGCATCGAGGCCGATCCGGTTGACGTGCTCCAGCGAGATCACCTCGCGGCCGTCGTACACGCCGTTGATCGTGAACCGGATCGCCGCGACCTTGCCGGCCTCGATGACGCCCTTGGCGGTCTTGCGGTCGGTCGGCGTCACCCACTTCTCCCAGGTGGTGGTGATGTCGTCGAGCTCGATGCCGGCCGCGTGCGCGATCATCGGCACCGTCGCGCCCCAGGCCATGATCAGCAGCTCGGGGATCTCGAGCAGCGGCGTGAACTCGGGCGAGCGGCCGATGCCCATCTCGTCCTCGTAGTCGCCCTCGTAGTCGGTGTAGTCGAGCAGCTCCGACGCGCGCACCGAGTCGACCCGGCCGCACAACCCCATCAGGGTCAGCGGAAACAGGTCGTTGGCGAAGCCCGGGTCGATGCCGGTCGTGAAGCAGGACGCGCCGCCCTCCTCGCACGCCGCGGTGATCGGGTCGACCCAGTTCGACGGGATCTGCTTCATGTGCGGCCACACCCACGGCGTCATCGCGGTCGAGCAGACGTCGATGCCGGCACGCAGGAACGCCGACATCACCCGGATGTTGTCGTCGGCGTACTGCGCGGTCGGCCCGTAGTGCACCAGGGCGTCCGGCTTCAGCGCGATCAGCTCCTCGACCGAGTCGGTCGCGATCACACCGGTCGGCGCGATGCCGCAGATGGTGCCTGCGTCGACGCCGACCTTGTCCGGGTTGGAGACGCCGACGCCGACCAGCTCGAAGACCGGGTGGTCGACGATCTCGGCGATCACCATCGACCCGACCACGCCGGTGCCCCAGACGACTACGCGCTTCTTGTTCATCGTGTCTCCCTCGTGAAGGTGGTTTCGAGGCTCAGGCCTGGCGGCCTTCGCACCTCAACCACCGTGTCGGTGGTTGAGGTGTGAGGCGCGCTAGCGCCGAGCCTCGAAACCACCACTGGTCCTATCGATCAAAGGCACTGCGGACCCGGTCCTCGGTGAGGCCGTAGTCCTTGAGCGTGTACGAGTGCGACGGCTTCGCCTTGCCCTGCTTGGACTCCTGGTCGATCGCCTCGATCGCCGACTGCACCTCGGGGGTCCAGTCGAGCCCGAACTGGTCGTAGACCCGCCGGGTCACGCCGAGCGGGTCGGTCACCAGGTCCTTGAAGGCGATGTCGATGAACTGGTCCTGGTTGTACGCCGGCCGCGCGTCGTGGAACGCGTGGAAGGCCCGCGACCACAGGTCGAGCTGGGTGTGGCCGATCACGCCGCCGACGTACGTCGAGCTGTGGCCGACCGTCGTCTCCGCGGACAGCGAGCACGACGACGCGATGCAGGTGACCGGGTCGCGGTGCGTGTAGACGATCAGCGCGTCGGGGTAGACGGTCATCAGCGCGTCGAGCGCGGTCATGTGCGACGGGTTCTTGAGGATCCAGCGCTTGCCGACGTCGTTGAGCCCGACCAGCTGGAGGTTCTCCTTGTGCCGCGCGTAGGCATCGGTCCAGTCCTGCTGCTTGAGCCACTCGGTGTAGCGCGGCAGGTTGGCCAGCGACTCGTAGGAGTTGGACTTGCCGGTCTGCCGCAGCAGCCGCCAGCACTCCTCGACCGTGGTGGCGTCCATGTAGTGGATCCCCATGAATTCAGGGCTCTCCACGTGGTGCGCGGTGAACGCCTGCTGCATCGCCTGGAAGATCGGGTCCGACTCCCAGGTCTCCCGCGGCGGCCGCGGCTGGGGGTACTGCGTCAGCCACATCTCCAGGCCCTGCGAGTTCGGGTCCGCGTGCAGGTAGCGGTGCAGCGCCGTGGTGCCGGTGCGCGGCAGTCCCATCAGGAAGATCGGCCGCTCGATCGGCACGTCGCGGTGCTCCGGGTGAGCCGCGAACTGCGCCTGGGTGAGCAGCACGCCGACCAGCGCGCGACTTCACCTCGGAGCGCTGGAAGTAGTTGCCGCGCGGCGTGAGCCCGGCCTCCGGGGACGCCAGGTCCTCGACGAGGACCCGCAGGCCCTCCTCGTGGGCGGTGCCCCCGAAGTCCGCCCGATCAGCCCGGTGGTGCGGACGGCGGCCGCGACGATGTCGTCGTACGACCCGACGTCCGGCCGCTCGCGCACCATGATGTTGTCGCTCATGTCAGTCGTGGAACTCCCCGCAGTCGACGGTCAGCATCTGACCGGTGACCGCGGAGGCCAGGTCGCTGGCGAGGAAGAGCGTCGCGCGGGCGACCTCCTCGGAGGAGGCGAGCCGCTTGAGGTCGGTCGGCGCCGCCTTCTCGGCGTACACCTCCTCGTGGGTCTTGCTCTCGACGGCGCCGAGGAAGTCGAAGTAGCCGCGGTTGACGTCCTCGTAGATGTACGACGGCGCCACGCTGTTGACCCGGATGCCGCGCGGGCCGAGCTCGGTGGCCAGCGACGAGGCGAGGTGCTCGAGCGCGCCCTTCGACAGCTTGTAGCCGGCGTACTCGGGCTGCGAGCTGAAGACGACGCAGGAGTTCAGCATGATGATCGAGCCCTTGGCCTCGGCCAGCGCGTCGGCGAAGAGGGCCGAGAGCCGCAGCGGCGCGAAGACGTTGGTCTCGTTGACCTTCGCGAGCTTGCGGGGCTCGATCTGGGTGATCGGGTCCATCGGCGGGATCGTGAACGCGTTGTTGATGACGCAGTCGACGCGACCGAACGCCTCGAGGGTCTTGTCGCGGAGGTTCACCCGCGAGTCCTCGTCGGTCACGTCGGTGACCACGCTGACGACCTTGACGCCGTGGCCCTCGAGCTCCGCCTGGAGCTCGAGGAGCCGGGACTCGGTGCGACTGGCGATCACCAGGTCGGCGCCCATCTTGGCGGCCTCGTCGGCCAGGGACCGGCCGAGGCCGGGGCCGATGCCGGAGATGACGACGACCTTGCCCTTCAGCAGCGGTACGGCGGTGTAGCGCTCCTCGATCGAGGTGTCGTGGGCCTGGGCGTAGCCGAGTTCGGCGTTCAACTGATCATCCTTCGGGCAACGGAGCGCTGCCGGGCGGCGATCCGCGCGGCGTACTCCTCGGGGGTGATGGGGGTGAAGTACGGCAGCTTGGACGGTACGTCGGCGAGCTTGACCCGCTCGACGACCGGACCGTCCTCGGGGCCGAGGTCGCGGGTGATCCGCTGCCAGCGCAGCATGATCGCGCCGGTGCGGTGGCCGAGGCACTCGAGCCAGTTCGCGATCCCCGGGTTCCCCTCGGAGATGACGAACCGCATCTTCCCGTCGGGGTCGGTGACCGCCTGGGCCTTGGTGAGCGAGGTCTGGTGGGTCTCGTAGTCGGTCGAGACGTACCAGTCCGAGCCGATCTGGATGCCCTGGTAGGCGCAGTCGGTGCACTCGGGGACCGTGACGATCAGCGCCTCGTCGTCGTCGATCTCGTAGTGGCCGATCGAGGAGCGCTGCGAGGACAGCCCGCCGGGCGTCGACTGCGGCGCGGTCGGCTGGTTGACCGGCTCCTTGTACTGGAAGAAGTGCGGGAACGCGATCCAGGTCTGGATCGACCCGGTCAGCAGCTTGCCGGCGACCTCGTACTTGCGGGCCAGCCGCTCGCGGGCCAGCGGCTTGGCCGGCTGGTCGACGGTGTCGGGGCGCTCGATCCAGAGCTGGCCGCGCTCCTCGGTGTCCCAGTCGTTGAAGACCTCGCGCACGATCATCGTCTTCGCGCCCGGCTCGGCGACGTAGGTGAACTCGAACGATCCGTCCGTCGGCGACGTCGAGCTCGCGGTCGTCGAACGCCAGCATCGAGGTGGCCGCCGAGTCGGCCGTGTACGCCCCGCCCATCACCTGGAAGGACAGGTCGGCGCTGGTGCCGCGCACCCCGCGGACGACGTACTCGACGCCCTCCTTGAGGTAGGCGTTGAAGTAGATCGCGTCCGGGTTGTCCAGGCCCTGCCGGGAGAACTGGTGGGTCGGGTTGATGAAGACCGGCCGGTCGAGGTCGTGGTCGAACGCCATCTGCATGGCCATCCGGATCCGCCCGGCCAGGTAGTCGTAGCCCTCCAGCAGGTCCTGCTCGGTGCGGATGAACGGCGCGGCCTCGATCAGCTTCTCGGCCTCCGCGATCGCGTCCTGCAGCGGCTGGGTCAGGTCGCTCATCCGTTGACCTTGTGGATGATGTTCTCGGCGTACCGCTCCAGGTGCTCGACCTTCTTCTCCAGCGGCTCGGTGTCCGGTCCCTTGATGTAGGGCACCCGGAACCCGACGATGCAGTCGGTGACGCCCTTGTCCTCGAGTCGCTTGATGCCGTCGACGGTCGTAGGCGTCGTACGAGATCACGTGCACCTCGAAGTCGTCGCGGGTGTCGCCCTCCTCGGCGCGGATCTCCGCGAGCCGGGTGAGCAGCCGGTCCAGCTCCTCGCCGTCGCCGCCGGCGTGCATCCAGCCGTCGCCCTTCAGTACGGCGCGGCGCAGCGCCGCGTCGACGTGGCCGCCGACCAGCAGCGGGATCTTCTCGGTGGCGCCGGGGCACTGCTTGAGCGCGTCGACCTCGTAGAACTCGCCGCTGTACTCGAAGAACTCGCCGGTGGTGAGCCCGCGCAGGATGTCCATGCACTCGTCCATCCGCTTGCCGCGCTTCTCCCAGGGCACGCCGAGGTTGGCGAAGTCCTCGGGCCACGGGCTGATGCCGACGCCGAGGCCGAGCCGGTTGTTCGACAGGAACGCCAGCGACGAGGCCTGCTTGGCGACCAGCACCGGCGGCCGCACGGGGAGCTTGAGCACGAACGGCGTGAGCCGCAGCGTGGTCGTGTGCGCGAACAGGTGCGCGCACAGGATCATCGTCTCGATGAACTCCTTGCCGTCGAGGAACTCCCGGTCCCCGGTGTCGGTGTAGGGGTACTTCGAGTCGGAGTCGCGCGGGTAGATCAGGCTGTCGGCCACCGTCATCGACGTGTAGCCGGCGGCCTCCGCAGCCTGGGCGAGCGGGGCGTAGAACTGCGCCTGGGTCATCGCCTCGGCGTAGGTGAATCGCATGGGCCACACAGTAGAACGTGTTCCAGTTTTGTGCCAGAGTTCGGACGTGGACCTCCAGGAGATGAGCGACCGGCTCGAGATCGAAGGCGTCGTCGTGCGCTACACCCGTGCCATCGACACCGGCGACTGGGACAAGCTCGACACCGTCTTCACCCCGGACGCCGAGATCGACTACACCGAGTCCGGCGGCATCGCCGACACCTACCCGGCGGTGAAGGCCTGGCTGGCCGAGGTGCTGCCGGCGTTCTTCCCGAAGCGGATGCACTCGCTGGCCCAGGTCGACATCGCGCTCGACGGCGACGAGGCGATCTGCACGGCGTACTTCCACAACCCGATGCCGATGGAGCGACGGCCAGGGCGGCGAGAAGGTCGTCGAGTTCGGCGGGCTCTACCACCACACGATGACCCGGACCCCGGACGGCTGGCGCAGCCGCAAGCTGCACGAGGAGATCGTCTGGAAGCGCGGGATGTGAGGCGATGAGCTCGGGCTGCCTGAGGAGAAGCCGGAGGGCCTCGACTCCCCGGTGACCGCGAAGGTCATCAAGTACATGGCCCGCGCCCAGGTCGCGGGTCTTCAAGGCTGACCAACGGCCGGATCGGCTCGAAGTGGCGGATCGGCGCCGGGCTTCCGCAAGCCGGTGCCGACGCTGCTGCTCGACCACGTCGGGCGGAAGTCCGGGACGCACGTTCACGACGCCGCTGCTCTACCTCGAGGACGGCCCGGACCTGGTGATCGTCGCCTCGCAGGGCGGCCTGCCGAAGAACCCGCAGTGGTACCCCAACCTGGTCGCCCACCCCGACACCACGGTCCGGGTCCGCAAGGAGGGCGTCCGTCCGGTCCGCGCCCGGACCGCGAGCCCCGAGGAGCGGGCCGAGCTCTGGCCGCGGCTGGTCGAGCTGTACGCCGACTTCGCCAAGTACGCGAAGTGGACCGACCGGGAGATCCCGGTCGTCGTGCTCGAACCCCGCTGACGGCCGGGCTTGCGCGGTCCCCGACAATGGGGGAACCGACCGCATCACATCCGGGGAGTGGAACGACCGTGTCCGAGCAGCTGCCCGAGCCTCCGAACGAGGGGCACCCGATCATCGCGGGCCTCGCGGCGCTCGTCGGCGTCGCGGTGGTTGTCGGGCTGGTTCTCGGAGTTCGTCGTGATCGCGGGCACCCGCGTGATCGGCCTCGGCGACGACAGCGGGTCCTCCGGCTCGAGCGCCGAGCGCTCGCTGTACGTGCCGATGCCGGAGAAGACGCCGATGCAGACCGAGCCCGAGGTCACGCTCGCACCCGACGGCACCACCTCGTCCGCGACCGCCACGAAGGAGCCGACGCGCACCGCGTCGCCGCGCAAGCAGATCACCCTGTCCGCGTCGTCCACCATGGTCGCGCCGATGGAGCGCCTCGACCTGACCGGCGTGTATCCGGGCGGCGAGGGCGCGATCCTGACGGTCGAGCGCTTCGCCGACGGGTCGTGGCAGGACTTCGGGGTGACCGTCTCGGTCAGCGACGAGACGTTCTCGACGTACATCCAGACCGGCGTGGCCGGAGTGAACCGGTTCCGCGTCGTCGACACCGACTCCGGGCTGGACTCCAACGAAGTCCGGGTCACGATCGGCTGAGCGGGCAGGGCGTGTCTCTCGATCCTCGGCCGTCGCGAGCGTCGTCCAGGGCGTGCGATCGCAAGGCGCCGGAGCGTCGCCGTACCCAATGCCGTACTTCAAGCGACGGCAACGCAGCGAGCGTGCGCCATGGGCGGCGCGTAGTAGGCCACGGGATTGAGGGACACGCCCTAGGCTCCGGGTTATGACCCGCACCGTCCTCGTCGGCCATGACGGAACGTCGTCCGCCCGTGCCGCCCTCGCCTGGGCCCTGGAGTACGCCGGCGCGACCGGCGCGCGGGTGCGGGTGCTGCGCGGCTGGTCGATGTCGAGCGCCCCGCGCCCGGCGTCGATGCAGGGCGGGTACGTCCCGCCGATCGAGGACTTCGAGGCCGCGGTCGTCGACGACCTCCGCGCCGACGTCGCGCCGGTGCTGGCCGAGTCGGGTGACGCCGTCGAGGTCGAGTACCACGCCCACCACGGGTCGATCGCCGACGAGCTGGTCCGCGCCTCGGCCTCGGCCGCCCTGGTGGTCGTCGGCACTCGGGGCTCGGTCACCGAGCAGTGCGTGAAGCGAGCGGACTGCCCGGTCGTCGTCGTCCGCGGCGACAGCCACCCGGACGTGGACTGAAAGCAACCACCCCGGTCGATCGGGGCCAGTGCGACGGACGCTAGAGTCCGGCAACTGGCTTCCATGGAAAGTACTTTTAGTTTCCATGCAAGATATATTCCCGATCGTGAACGGAGAGCAGGATCTTGTCGCTCGGGTCGTCGCTCAGTGGGGGCGGGAGCGCCCGGACGTCGACGTGTCCCCGATCGCGGTGATCGGCCGGGTTCACAGCCTCGCGGAGTGGCTCACCGAGCAGCGGACCGCGCTGTACGCCGACTACGCGCTGGGCCCGGGCGAGTTCGACGTGATGGCCGCGCTGCTGCGGTCCGGCCCGCCGTACGAGATGTCGCCGACGGCGATCGCCGACTGGACGGTGGTCTCGAGCGGCGCGGTGACCAAGCGGGTCGACCGCTGCGTCGAGCAGGGCTGGGTGACCCGCCGGGTCGGGGCGGCCGACGCGCGCAGCCGGGTGGTCGCGCTGACGCCGGACGGCCTGGAGCTGATCGAGGTCGTCGTGGCCGCGTCCATCAGTCGGGTCCACGAGCTGGTGGGTCCCCTCGAGCCGGCCGAGCGCGACCAGCTCGCCGGCCTGCTCGAGAAGTGGAGCGTCGCCCTCGGCCTCTGACTCGGCTCAGCCGGGGATCCAGTCGAACGTGTCCGGGTTCGGGCCGGTGCGTCCCGACTCGCCGCGGTCCAGACCGCTGATCGCGGCCACCTCGTCGGAGCTGAGCGAGAAGTCGAAGATGTCGAAGTTCTCGCGCATCCGCTCCTCGTGCATCGACTTCGGGAACACGATGTCGCCGCGCTCGACGTGCCAGCGCAGGGTCACCTGCGCGGGCGTCTTGCCGTGCGCGGCTGCGATCTTGCCGATCACCTCGTCGCCGAGCACGCCGCCCTGCGCGATCGGCGACCACGACTCGACGGCGACCTGGTGGCGGTGCGAGGCGGCCCGGGCCGCCTCGTTGGCGAAGTAGGGGTGCACCTCGATCTGGTTGACGGCCGGGCAGCACGCCGGTCTCCTCGACGATCCGGTCCAGGTGGGCCGGCTGGAAGTTCGAGACGCCCACCGACCGGCGCGCGACCGTCGTCGACGAACTCGGCGAGGGTGCGCCAGGTCGACACGAAGTCGCCGTCGTACTGCGTCGGCAGCGGCCAGTGGATGAGGAACAGGTCGATCCGGTCGAGGCCGAGCTTGGTGAGCGTCTCGTCGAAGGCGCGGCGCGCGTCGTCGGGCCGGTGGAAGCCGTTGTTGAGCTTGCTGGTGATGTACAGCTCCTCGCGGGGCAGCCCGGCGGCCGTGATCGCCGCGCCGACGCCCTCCTCGTTCCCGTACATCTGCGCGGTGTCGATGTGCCGGTAGCCCACCTCGAGCGCCTTCAGGGTGACCTCGGCGGTCTGCGCCGGCGGGACCTGGAAGACCCCGAAGCCGAGCTGGGGGATGGTCGTCTGGTTGTTGAGCGTGATGCTCGGAACGGTCATACCTCTCCCATCTCCCACCAGACCGGTTTCATTCCCGATGCGTGAAGATGGGCGCGTGGAGTTCACCGAGTACGACACCCGCCTGGGCGCCTACGCCGTCGTCGTCGACGAGCAGGACCGGGTGCTCCTGGCGCTGTGGAACGAGCCCGAGCAGCCGCTGTGGACGCTGCCCGGCGGCGGGGTCGAGCTGCACGAGACGGCCGAGGAGGGCGCGGTCCGCGAGGTGCGCGAGGAGACCGGGTACGACGTCGTCCTCGGCCGGCTGCTCGGCGTGGACACCGTCCTCGTCCCGCCGGCGCAGCGATCCGACGGCAACGGTCGCTGGCAGCGCAACGTGCGGGTGGTGTTCGAGGCGCGGGTGGTCGGCGGCGAGCTGACCGCCGAGGTCGACGGCAGCACCGACGAGGCGCGCTGGATCCCGCGGGCCGACGTACCCGGGCTGGCGCGTCGAGCCGGTCGTCGCGAAGTTCGTCGGCTGATCCGGGAACATCCCGCCGGACCGCCCTGCGTTGAACCAGTGAACGAAGTTGAGTTGATCCGACTCAACTAATTTGTCAGACTCGCTTCGGCGGCGCAGGATGAGCCTGCGAAGCACCCCAGCATCACTGACTCACCCCGGAGGTAACAGGACATGGTACGAGCGGTCGGCATCGACCTCGGCACGACGAACAGCGTCGTCGCCGTTCTGGAGGGTGGCGAGCCCACCGTCATCGCGAACGCGGAAGGCGCGCGCACGACCCCCTCGGTCGTCGCGTTCGCCAAGTCCGGTGAGGTGCTCGTCGGCGAGGTGGCCAAGCGCCAGGCCGTCACGAACGTCGACCGGACGATCCGCTCGGTCAAGCGCCACATGGGCACCAACTGGGACGTGAAGATCGACGACAAGTCCTTCACCCCGCAGCAGATCAGCGCCTTCGTGCTGCAGAAGCTCAAGCGCGACGCCGAGGCCTACCTCGGCGAGCCGGTCACCGACGCGGTGATCACCGTCCCGGCGTACTTCTCCGACGCCCAGCGCCAGGCCACCAAGGAGGCCGGCGAGATCGCGGGCCTCAACGTCTCGCGGATCGTGAACGAGCCGACCGCGGCGGCGCTGGCCTACGGCCTCGACAAGGGCGACGACCAGACCATCCTCGTCTTCGACCTCGGTGGCGGCACGTTCGACGTGTCCCTCCTCGAGATCGGCGAGGGCGTGGTCGAGGTCAAGGCGACCTCGGGCGACAACCACCTCGGTGGTGACGACTGGGACGCCGCGCGTCGTCGAGTGGATGGTCAAGAAGTTCAAGGACAACAACGGCGTCGACCTCGCGGCCGACAAGATCGCCAAGCAGCGCCTCCAGGAGGCCGCCGAGAAGGCGAAGATCGAGCTGTCCTCGTCCGCCGAGACCACGATCCACCTGCCCTACATCACCCACGGCGAGTCCGGCCCGCTGCACTTCGAGGAGAAGCTGACCCGCAGCGAGTTCCAGAAGCTGACCATGGACCTCCTCGACCGGACCAAGAAGCCGTTCCAGCAGGTGCTCAAGGACGGCGGCCTGGCCATCTCCGCGATCGACCACGTCGTGCTCGTCGGTGGCTCCACCCGGATGCCCGCCGTCACCGAGCTGGTCAAGGAGCTGCTCGGCGGCAAGGAGCCCAACAAGGGCGTGAACCCGGACGAGGTCGTCGCCGTCGGCGCCGCGCTCCAGGCCGGCGTCCTCAAGGGCGAGGTCAAGGACGTGCTGCTGCTCGACGTCACCCCGCTGTCCCTCGGCATCGAGACCAAGGGCGGCGTGATGACCACGCTGATCGAGCGCAACACCACCATCCCGACCAAGCGCTCGGAGATCTTCACGACCGCCGACGACAACCAGCCGTCGGTCGAGATCAAGGTCGCCCAGGGCGAGCGCCAGATGTGGGCGCAGAACCAGCCGCTCGGCAACTTCGAGCTCACCGGCCTGCCGCCGGCGCCGCGGGGGATCCCGAAGATCGAGGTCACCTTCGACATCGACGCCAACGGCATCGTCCACGTCTCCGCCAAGGACCAGGCGTCCGGCCGCGAGCAGTCCATGACGATCTCCGGCGGCTCCGCGCTGTCGAAGGACGACATCGACCGGATGGTGCGCGAGGCCGAGCAGTACGCCGAGGAGGACGCTCGCCGTCGCGAGACCGTCGAGACCCGCAACCAGGCCGAGCAGCTCGTCTACACGACCGAGAAGTTCCTCGACGAGAACGACGAGAAGCTGCCCGAGGACGTGAAGACCGAGGTCCGCACCGACGTCGACGCGCTCAAGGTCACGCTGGAGAAGGAGGACGCGTCCGCGGACGACCTCCGCGCCGGCGTCACCAAGCTCGGCGAGTCCAGCCAGAAGATGGGCGCCGCCATGTACGCCGCTGCCGAGGCTGACGCCGCGGCCGCCGGCGGCTCGGACGGTTCGACCGGCGAGGCCGACGACGACGTCGTCGACGCCGAGATCGTCGACGAGGGCCCGGACGCCGAGGACGACAACAAGTGACCGACTCGCCCTACGACGAGCAGGGCACCGGCTCGGGTGAGGAGCAGGCGACGCCTGCTCCTCACCCGGAGCCCGGGTCGTTCGGCGACCAGGCCGCCGAGATGGCGAACGAGACCGAGGTCGAGGAGCCGACTCCGGTCGACGACGAGCTGACCGTCACCAAGATGGAGCTCGCCGAGCGGACCAGCGACCTCCAGCGGCTGCAGGCCGAGTTCGTCAACTACAAGCGCCGGGTCGAGCGGGACCGCGAGCTGATCAAGGAGAACGCGACGTACGCCGTGCTCGCCCCGATCATCGAGGTCCTCGACACCATCGACCGGGCGCGTGAGCACGGCGAGCTCGACCCCGGCTTCTCGACGGTGGCCGACCAGCTCGAGCGCACCGTCGCCGCGCTGGGCCTGGGCAAGTTCGGGATGCCCGGCGAGCCGTTCGACCCGACCGTGCACGAGGCGCTCTCCCACATCGGCGAGGACCCCGAGGTGCAGGTGACCACCTGCAAGGTGGTCGCCAAGGCCGGCTACCGGATCGGTGACCGGGTCGTGCGCGCGGCGCAGGTGCTGGTGGTCGACCCGCCCTCGGGCCCGACCGGCTGACGTACGAGATGAGTGAGAGGAGGGGGATTCGCCGATGAGCACCACCGACGGCTTCCGAGCCGACTGGGCGCAGAAGGACTTCTACAAGCAGCTCGGCGTCACGAAGGACGCCTCTGCCGACGAGGTCAAGAAGGCCTACCGCAAGCTGGCGCGGGCGAACCACCCCGACTCGAACCCCGGCGACTCTGCCGACAGCCGGGCCAAGCACGACAAGTTCAAGGCGGTCGCCGAGGCGTACGACGTCCTCGGCGACCCCGACAAGCGCGCGAAGTACGACGAGATGCGTCAGCACTTCGGCTCCGGTGGCCTCCGGGGCGGCTTCCCGGGCACGGCCGGCCCGGGCGGCGTCGGGTTCGACCTCAACGACCTGCTGCGCGACCAGGCCGGCCGCGGCGGCGGGTTCGGCGACATGTTCGGCGACCTGTTCGGGCGCGGTCGCCAGCAGCGCACCCGCTCGCAGAAGGGCGCCGACGTCGAGACCACCGCGACGATCGGCTTCACCGACGCCATCGAGGGCGTCACGATCTCGCTGCGGCTGACCGCCGACGCACCCTGCCCGGACTGCAAGGGCACCGGCGGCAAGCCGGGCACCAAGCCGAAGGTCTGCCCCGAGTGCGAGGGCGCCGGGTTCGTCACCGGCTCCGCCGGCGGGGCGTTCTCCATCAACGAGACCTGCCCCGGGCTGCGGCGGCCGCCAGCTCGTGTACGACGACCCCGTGCCCGACCTGCCACGGCAACGGCCGCGGCCTGTCCGCGCGCACCATCCAGGCCCGCATCCCCGCCGGGGTCAAGGACGGCCAGAAGATCCGGCTCCGCGGCAAGGGCGCGGCCGGCGAGGCCGGCGGTCCTGCCGGCGACCTGTTCGTCACGGTGAAGGTCTCGCCGCACCGGCTGTTCGGTCGCAAGGCCGACAACCTCACCCTCGACGTGCCGGTGTCCTTCGACGAGCTCGCGCTCGGCGCGGACATCAAGGTGCCGACCCTCGGCGGTGGGCAGGTGACCCTCAAGGTCCCGGCCGGCACCCCGAACGGCCGGACCTTCCGGGTGCGCGGCAAGGGCGCCACGAAGTCCGACGGCACCAAGGGCGACCTGCTCGCCACCGTCGAGGTCCAGGTCCCGGCGGTCCTCGACAAGTCCGCTCGCGCGGCGGTCGAGGCCTACCGGTCCGCGACCTCCGGCAAGCCACTGCGCTCGAAGCTGTTCGAGGAGGCATGACGTGTCCGGTCAGCGACCGCCGTTCGAGCCACCGACGCCCGACGCCGCAGTGTTCGTCATCAGCGTCGCGGCCGAGCTGAGCGGCCTGCACCCGCAGACCCTGCGCACCTACGAGCGGGAGGGGCTGATCCAGCCCAACCGCACCGGTGGCGGCGGACGCCGTTACTCCTTCCGCGACATCGAGCTGCTCCGCGAGATCTCCGAGCTCACCGCGTCCGGCATCGGGATCGAGGGCGTCCGCCGGATCCTCGACCTGCAGAACCGGGTCACCGCGCTCGTGCACCGCAACAAGGAGCTGGTCGCCGAGCTCGAGGCGACCCGCGACGCGCTCCGCAACACGCTACGGTCCCGCGAGACCGGCGCCGCACCCAACAAGCTTCCCGTGCTGCGTGAGCCAGAGCCCGGCCAGTCGGTCGTGGTCTGGCGCCGCGGCCGCTGACCTACGACACCCAGCAGGAGAGTCACGACATGAGTCAGTTCGGGGCCGAGAAGTTCACGACCCGCAGCCGGGCGGCGATCGAGTCCGCCCAGGTGTCCGCGACCACCGCGGGCAACACCCACACCGAGCCGATCCACCTGCTCGTCGCGCTGCTGCGCCAGGACGACGGCACCGCGAGCAACCTGGTCGCCAAGGCCGGGCTGGACGCCGGCGAGCTGCTCAAGCGCGCCGAGGTGGCGATGAACGCGCTGCCGACCGCCACCGGCGCGACCGTCCAGCAGCCGTCCGGCTCCGCGTCGCTGACCCGCGTGCTGGCGGGCGCGCTCGACCTCGCGTCGAGCATGAAGGACGAGTACGTCGCGTCCGAGCACCTGCTGATCGCGATCGCCGGTGTCGAGAGCAGCGCCCAGAAGGTGCTCGTCGACGCGGGGCTGACCGAGGCCGGGCTGCGCGAGAGCCTGACCGCCGTGCGCGGCAACCGCCGGGTGACCAGCCAGGACGCCGAGTCGACGTACGAAGCCCTGGAGAAGTACTCCGTCGACCTCACCCAGGCCGCCGAGGAGGGCCGGCTCGACCCGGTCATCGGCCGCGACACCGAGATCCGGCGCGTGGTGCAGGTGCTGTCGCGCCGTACCAAGAACAACCCGGTGCTGATCGGCGAGCCGGGCGTCGGCAAGACCGCCGTCGTCGAGGGGCTCGCGCAGCGCGTGGTCGCCGGCGACGTGCCGGACTCCCTCAAGGGCCGCCGGGTGCTGAGCCTCGACCTCGCGGCGATGGTCGCGGGCGCGAAGTACCGCGGCGAGTTCGAGGAGCGGCTCAAGGCCGTGCTCGAGGAGATCAAGGACGCCGGCGGGCAGGTCATCACGTTCATCGACGAGCTGCACACGGTCGTCGGCGCGGGCGCCGGCAGCGACTCCGCGATGGACGCCGGCAACATGCTCAAGCCGATGCTGGCCCGCGGCGAGCTGCACATGATCGGCGCGACCACCCTCGACGAGTACCGCCAGCGGATCGAGAAGGACCCGGCGCTGGAGCGCCGCTTCCAGCCGATCTTCGTGGGCGAGCCGTCGGTCGAGGACACCGTCCAGATCCTGCGCGGCATCCAGGAGAAGTACGAAGCGCACCACGGCGTGCGGATCACCGACGCCGCGCTGGTCGCCGCGGCCACGCTGTCCGACCGCTACATCAGCGGGCGCCAGCTGCCCGACAAGGCGATCGACCTGATCGACGAGGCCGCGTCGCGGCTGCGGATGGAGATCGAGTCCTCGCCCGAGGAGATCGACCGGCTCCGGCGCCTCGTCGAGCGGCTGAAGATGGAGGAGTTCGTCCTCGAGAAGGAGGGCGACGACGCCTCGAAGGAGCGCCTCGAGACGCTCCGCGCCGACCTCGCCGACCGCGAGGAGGAGCTGCGCGCGCTCGAGGCGAGGTGGGAGAAGGAGAAGTCCTCGCTCGAGGACGAGGGCGAGCTGCGCCGCCGTCTCGACGCCGTACGCGTGCAGGCCGAGAAGCTGATGCGCGACGGCGGTGAGGAGAACCTGCGCCGGGCCTCCGAGATCCTCTACGTCCAGATCCCGCAGCTCGAGAAGTCGCTCAAGGCGTCCGTCGCCGCCGAGGTCTCGGACCTCGAGCCGCTGGTCGGCGAGCAGGTCGGCGCCGAGCAGATCGCCGACGTCGTCGAGGCCTGGACCGGCATCCCCACCGGGCGGATGCTCGAGGGCGAGACCGCGAAGCTGCTCCGCATGGAGGACGTCATCGGCAGCCGCCTGGTCGGCCAGCGGGCCGCGGTCAGCGCGGTCAGCGACGCCGTACGCCGCTCCCGCGCCGGCATCAGCGACCCGAACCGGCCCACCGGCTCGTTCCTGTTCCTCGGCCCGACCGGCACCGGCAAGACCGAGCTGGCCCGGGCGCTCGCGGACTTCCTGTTCGACGACGAGCGGGCGATCGTGCGGATCGACATGAGCGAGTACTCCGAGAAGCACTCGGTCGCGCGGCTGGTCGGTGCCCCTCCCGGCTACGTCGGGTACGACGAGGGCGGCCAGCTGACCGAGGCGGTGCGCCGGCGCCCGTACTCCGTCGTGCTGCTCGACGAGGTCGAGAAGGCGCACCCGGAGGTCTTCGACATCCTGCTCCAGGTGCTCGACGACGGCCGGCTCACCGACGGTCAGGGCCGCACCGTCGACTTCCGCAACACGCTGCTGATCCTGACCAGCAACCTGGGCTCGAGCTACCTGGTCGACCCGACCCTCGACCAGGACAAGAAGCGCGACTCGGTGATGGCGGTCGTGCGCTCGTCGTTCAAGCCGGAGTTCCTGAACCGGCTCGACGAGATCGTGCTGTTCGACGCGCTCACCAAGGACGAGCTGAGCCACATCGTCGACCTCCAGCTGGCGCTGCTGGAGAAGCGGCTCGCGGTCCGCCGGATCACGATCACCGTCACCGACGCCGCGCGCACCTGGCTGGCCGACACCGGCTACGACCCGGCGTACGGCGCCCGTCCGCTGCGCCGGCTGATCCAGAGCGCGATCGGCGACCCGCTCGCGCGGCTGCTGATCGGCGGCGAGGTCGTGGACGGCTCGCAGGTGACCGTGGACCTGGCGCCGACCGGCGATGGTCTGGCCCTGGTAGCCGCGTGATGGAATACCGGTTGTGAGCGAGTCGAGTCCGGGGCGACCGCGGCAGGTGACCCTGGCCGCGTGGCTGATCATGGTCGGCTCGGTGATCGTCGTGGCGATGGTGTTCGACCAGGTCGCCGGCCTGCACACGCTCGAGACCCGCCAGTCGGTCGAGAAGTTCCTGGCCGAGCCGCCCGGCTCCGACCTGGGCGTCGGCATCGACGGCGTGCTCACCATGCTGCGCACCTTCGCGATGGTCGCCGCCGGCTGCGCGACCGCGGCCGGCATCCTCGGCTACCAGGTGCTGCGGCGCAGTCGCAGCGCCCGGCTCGCGCTCACCGTGCTCGCCGTACCCCTCTTCCTGACCGGCATGGTCACCGGCGGCTTCGTCTCGTCGGTGGTCGCCGCCTCGGCCGCGATGCTGTGGCTGCAGCCGGCCCGTGACTGGTTCGACGGCACCACCCGGCCGGCGCCCGAGGCCCGCGCCGTACCGACCGGTTCGACACCTGGTCCCGTGCCCGGGCGGGCCGCGTCGGTCTGGCCGGCCCAGCACGCCGTCGACTCGTCGGCTCGTCCGGCCGCGGTCGTCTGGGCCTGCGTGCTGACCTGGATCTTCAGCGCGATCACCGTCGCTCGGTCTGGCCGCCGCCGCGATCGCGCTCGCCGTCGAGCCCGACGTGCTGCTCGAGCAGGCCCGCGAGCAGAACCCCGACCTGGCCGCCGAGGGCGTCACCGACAGGATGCTGCTCGGGGTGACCTACGCGATGATCGCCGGTCTGGTGCTGTGGTGCCTCGCCGCGATCGTGGTCGCCGTCCTGGTCTTCCGCCGGGTCGAGTGGGCCCGGATCCTGCTGATCCTCTCGGCCGCCGCCGCCGGGGCGCTCGGCCTGGCCGGCTCGGTCCTCGGCGCCGTCATGCTCGTCTTCCCGCTGATGGGCGCCGCCGTCACCGTGGCCCTGCTGGTGCGCTCCGACGTCCGCCCCTGGTTCAGCCGCCGCGATACTCCCTGACGTTTCCGGGGTCGACACGCCGTGCGGGACCCCTGAAACGTCAGGGAGTATCCCGATGGTCGGCGTCGATCCTCGGCGCGTGCGACGGCTGCCGACCGTTCAGCGGCCGAACCCTGGCCGTTCACGATCGGTTCGCCGTGCTCCAGAAGGCTGCGCGTGCCCGTTGCACCCGCGCTGGCTCGGCAGCCCTTCGAGGAAGAACATCTGCGTGCACAAGTTCCGGCGTGGTCCGATCGCCCTGCTCGTCTCCGTCTCCTTCGCGCTCGTCGCCCTGGTCGCCGTGGCTCCGCCCGCGACCGCGGCCGACACCGACATCAAGATCAACGAGGTCCGGTCCGACCCGACCGACACGGTGGAGTTCGTCAACACCGGCACCAGCACGATCGACCTCGCGGGTTACATCTTCAAGGACGACGACGACACCCACAGCTTCCCGCTGCCGTCGGGTACGACGGTCCCGGCCGGGGGGCACGTGGCGGTCGACATCACCCCGTTCGGCCTGGGCAAGGGTGACTCCGCCCGGCTGTACACCCCTGACGGGCTGACCCTGATCGACTCCACCACGTGGCCGACGAACACGCACGCCACCACGTGGGGTCGCTGCCCGGACGGCACCGGCACGTTCGGAGTGATGACCGCCTCGCTGGGTGCCCCCAACACCTGTGCGGTCCCCGACAGTGCGGTGAAGGTCAACGAGTTCTCCTCGAACAACCCCGACTTCGTCGAGCTGGTCAACACCGGCACCGGCGCGGTCGACCTCTCGGGGTGGATGCTGAAGGACGACACCGACAACAACGCCTACACGTTCCCGGCGGGCAGCTCGATCGCCGCGGGTGAGTACCAGGGCCTCGACGGCGAGAACGTCGACTTCGACTTCGGTCTCGGCAACGGGGACTCTGTGCGGCTCTACAGCGACAGCGACCTGACCACGCCGCTGGACTCGTACACCTACCTGGCGCACCCGGCGGCCGGGAAGAGCTACGGCCGGTGCCCGGACGGCGACCGGCGCGTTCGCGGTCACCGCTGCGGCGACCCAGGGCGCTGTCAACCAGTGCGCGGTCCCGGCCGGCGCCGAGAACATCAAGATCAACGAGGTCCAGTCCGACCCGGCCGACATCGTCGAGCTGACCAACATCGGCGAGACCAGTGTCGACATCTCGGGCTACGTGCTCAAGGACAACGACGACACCCACGTCTTCACGATCCCGGCCAGCACCAGCCTGGCCGCGCACGGCTACGTCACCTTCAACGTCGACCCCGCCTTCGGCCTGGGCAAGGGAGACTCGGTCCGGCTCTACGAGCCGAGCGTGGCGACCCTGCTCGACTCCACGACGTACCCGACCGACACGCACGCGACCAACTGGGGCCGCTGCCCGAACGGCACCGGCGACGTTCGGCGTCGTGACCGACACCCTCGGCGCGGCCAACGACTGCGGCGGCGGCCCGTCCGGCCCGCCGGACGTGGTCGTCAACGAGGTGGAGTCCAACGGCGACCAGGTCGCCGACTGGGTCGAGCTCAAGAACCGCTCCGCCTCCCCGGTGAACGTCTCCGGCTGGAAGATCCTCGACAACGACCCGGGCCACGACGCGACCCCGGTCGTCGTCCCCGCCGGCACGACCATCCCGGCCGGCGGCTACTACGCCCTCTACACCGAGATCTCGCAGAGCCCGGGCTGGGGCCTCGGCGTCGGCGACAGCGTCACGCTGTTCCTGGCGGACGGCACCACCGAGGTGGACACCACGACCTGGGGCGCGCACGCCGCGACCACGTGGGGCCGCTGTGCGGACGGCACCGGTGACTTCCGCGAGACGACCGCGTCGACCCGCGGCCTGCCGAACGCGTGCAGCCCGATCCGGATCAACGAGGTCGAGTCCGCCGGCGGCACCCCGGGCGACTGGGTCGAGCTGGTGAACATCTCCGCCAGTCCGGTCGACGTCTCCGGCTACGTCGTCAAGGACAGCGAGGACGCGCACTCCTACACGATCCCTGCCTCGACCAGCATCGCCGCCCGGGGCTACCTCGTCCTCGACGAGAGTGCCCTCGGGTTCGGTCTCGACGACGCCGACGCGGTCCGCCTGTACGGCGCCGACGGCACCACGCTGGTCGAGCAGTACAGCTGGGCGGCCCCCGCCACCCAGTCCTACGCCCGCTGCAAGGACGGCCTGGGCGACTTCAAGGACGCCAAGGCGCCGACCAAGGGCGCGGTCAACTCCTGCCCCGGCCTGGAGACCACGCCGTGGCCCGGAGGTCAGACGGTCACCACGGCCGACCTGACCGCCACCTTCCTCCAGGACCTCTCCGGCCTCGCCTTCGACCCGGCCGACCCGGACGTGCTGTGGGCGGCGCAGAACAAGCTGGGCACCCTGTTCAAGCTGACCCGTGACGGTGACGACAACTTCGTCCCGGCCGCCGGCTGGCCGAAGGACCCGCGGTACACCGACGGCGCCGGCGCCCCTGACACCGAAGGCATCACCATCGGCCCGGACGGCTTCGTCTACCTCGCCTCCGAGCGCAACAACTCGGCCAGCGGCGTCAGCCGGATGTCGATCCTGCGCTACGACCCGTCGGCACCCGGCTCGACGATCACGGCCACCAACGAGTGGAACCTGACCAGCCAGATCCCGGCCGCCGGAGCCAACCTCGGCCTCGAGGGCGTCGCGTTCGTCCCGGACAGCTACCTGACCGCGAACGGGTTCAAGGACGAGAGCACCAACGCCACGTACAGCCCGGCGACCTACCCGAACCACGGCACCGGCCTGTACTTCGTGGCGATCGAGGACACCGGTGACCTGATCGCCTTCGCCCTCGACAACGACGGCACCACCTCGCACAAGATCGCCACGATCGACAGCGGCTTCGAGCACCTGGCCGACGTCAGCTTCGACCCCGAGCTCCAGCGGGTCAGGGCCGTCACCGACGACACCCACGACGGCCGGACCTCCCTGCTGAAGATCGCGCTCGGGCAGCTTCGTGGTCGACGCCGCCTACGACCGTCCGGTCGGGATGCCGAACATCAACAACGAGGGCATCGCGGTCGCCCCGCAGTCGCGCTGCGTCGACGGCGAGAAGGAGGTGCTGTGGGCCGACGACGGTGACACCGGCGGTCACTCCCTGCGGCGCGGCACGATCGACTGCACGCCGCTGCCGCCGGCGCAGCAGCCGCAGACCGTGACGTTCACGTCCAACCCGCCGGCCGCGCCGGTGGTCGGCCAGACCTGGGCGGTCACGACCCAGGGCGGTGGCTCCGGCAACCCGGTGGTGCTCTCCGTCACCGGCGGCTGCACGCTGGCCGGCTCGACGGTCACGTTCGCCCACGCGGGCTCGTGCGTCGTCGGAGCGAACCAGGCCGGCAACGCGTCGTACACCTCGGGCAGTGCGACGCCGCACCGTGGTCGTCGGCAAGGCTGCTACCGCCACCACCGTCACGATCGGCGCGACCCAGCAGCGAGCGACCGTCGCGCCGGTGACCCCAGGTGCGGGCACGCCGACCGGCACGGTCACGTTCGCCTCGGGCGGCGCGACGCTCGGTACCGCCACCCTCACCGGCGGCGTCGCCACGCTGTCCCAGCCGCTGCCGGCGGGTGCGACCGGGGTGACCGCGACGTACGCCGGCGACGGTGACTTCACCGGATCGGCCGGCTCGGCGGCGGTGACCGCGCCCAAGATCACCGCGGCGGTGTCGCCGAACCGGCCGGGCTCCGGGTGGTGGCGCGGGTCCGTCACGGTGACGTTCACCTGCACGCCCGGCAGTGCGCCGCTCGCCGCCGCGTGCCCCGCGCCGGTGACGCTCGCGGACGACGGTGCCAACCAGTCGGTGACCCGCTCGATCTCCGCCACCGACGGCGGCACCGCGTCGGTGACGGTGGGCGACCTCGACCTCGACGGCACCGGTCCGGACGTCGCGATCAAGGGCGTCGAGGACGGTGCGACGTACAAGGGCCACGCGCCGAAGGCCCGCTGCGAGGCGACCGACGGACTCTCGGGCGTGCGCTCCTGCGACATCGAGACGAAGACGGAGAACACCAAGCGGAGCAAGAGGGTGGTGGTCGTCGCGACCGCGACCGACCGCGCCGGGAACGTGTCGACCGACCGGGTGATCTACCGGGTGGTCAAGAAGAAGGGCTAGCCCGGGCTACGCCGAGAGGTCGGCACCCGACAGGCGGCGGATGCCTTCCTCGATCAGCTCGGGCTCCTTGCAGAACGCCCAGCGGACCAGGTGCCGGCCGGCGTCGGAGTCGTAGAACCCCTGGGTGGGGATGGCGACGACGCCGGCGCGCTCGGGCAGGGCGAGGCAGAACTCGCAGGCCGTCCTGCCAGCCGAGCGACGGAGATGTCGGTGGTCGCGAAGTAGGTGCCCTCGGGGACGCGTACGTCGAGGCCGACCAGGGCCAGCCCGGTGCAGAGCAGGTCGCGGCGCTCCTCGCAGGTCGACGCGGCGAGCGCGCGCGGGGAAGTCCGGCTCCTCGTCGAGCGCGAACGCGACCGCGGGCTGGAGCGGTGAGCCCGACGTGAACGTCAGCCACTGCTTGGCGGCCAGCACCGCACCGACGAGCGCGGCCGGTCCGGTCGCCCAGCCGACCTTCCAGCCGGTGAACGAGTACGACTTGCCGGCGCTCGACAGGGTCAGCGTCCGCTCGAACATCCCCGGCAGCGTCGCGATCGGGACGTGCTCGTGGTCGTCGTACACGAGGTGCTCGTAGACCTCGTCGGTGATCACGACCAGGTCGTGCTCGATCGCCAGGTCGGCGACCGCCTGCAGCTCGTCGCGGGTCAGCACGGTGCCGGTCGGGTTGTGCGGGGAGTTCAGCAGCACGAACCGGGTCCGCGGCGTGACCGCCGCCCGCAGCTCGTCGACGTCGAGCCGGAAGTCGGGTGCGCGCAGCGTCACCGGGCGTCGTACGCCGCCGGCCATCTGGATCATCGCGGTGTAGGAGTCGTAGTACGGCTCGAGCACGACCACCTCGTCGCCGGGGTTCACCAGCCCGAGCAGCGCCGCCGCGATGCCCTCGGTGCAGCCGGTGGTGACGACGACCTGGGAGTCCGGGTCGAGCTCGATCCCGTAGTGCCGCACCTGGTGCCGCGCGATCGCCTGCCGCAGCGCCGGTACGCCGACGCCGGGGGCGTACTGGTTGAGGCCGCCCTCCAGGGCGGCGACCGCCCGGGCGATCACGTCCGGCGGGCCGTCGACGTCCGGGAAGCCCTGGCCGAGGTTGACCGACTGGGTCCGCACGGCGAGGGCGGACATCTCCGAGAAGATCGTGGGCGGGATGCCCTCGAGGCGAGAGGCGAGCATGCGCCCGAGGCTAGCGCTCGATACGGTCGGGCCGTGGACGAGACGCTCGCTGCCGACATCGACGCGATCTGCCGACTGACCGGGGAGTTCACGCTCCGCTCCGGTCAGCAGGCGACGGAGTACTTCGACAAGTACCTCTTCGAGGCCGAGCCCACGCTGCTGCTCCGGGTCGCCCGGGAGATGGTCGACCTGCTGCCGGCCGACACCGACCTGCTCGGCGGGCTCGAGCTCGGCGGCGTGCCGATCGCGACCATGGTCAGCAGCCTCACCGGCCGGCCGGCGCTGTTCGTGCGCAAGCAGGCCAAGGAGTACGGCACCTGCAAGCTGGCCGAGGGGCCGGACGTCGCGGGTCGTCGGGTCACCCTGATCGAGGACGTGATCACCACCGGCGGCGCCGTACGCGACGCGACCCGCGCGCTGCGCGAGGCGGGCGCGATCGTCGAGGTCGTGGTGTGCGCGATCGACCGCAGCCCGGAGGGCCAGAACCCGCTGGCCGACGTCGGTCTCGAGGTGCGCCCGGTGCTGACCAAGGCCCAGCTGGACGCCGCCCGCGCCGGCTGAGCTAGCTACTCGGGGACGGTGACGTCGACGTTCGATACGGCGTCGCCAGGCCCGCGCCGGTTCGCCTTGCGGTGGCGCCGCCACTCCCAGACGATCGGGATCACGGTGAACGACAGGATCACCAGCAGCGCCTTGTCGATGTTCTCGCCGAGCCCGGGGAACGCCTGGCCGAGGAAGTAGCCGAGCAGCAGGATGCTGCCGACCCACAGCACGGCACCGACCAGGCTCCAGACGAAGAACCGGCGCCGGTCCATCCGGGTCACGCCCGCGACCACGGTGATGTAGGTGCGCACGAACGGCACGAACCGGCCGATCACCAGCGCCTTGTTGCCGTGCTTCTCGAAGAACGCGTGCGTCTGGTCGAAGTACTTCTTCTTGAGGATGCGGCCGTCGCGGTTGTACAGCGGTGGGCCGATGGCCCGGCCTATCTCGTAGCCGGTGACGTTGCCCAGGAAGGCCGCGGTGGTCAGCAGCACGAACGCGATGAGCAGCTCGACCTCGGGCCCGCCGGGGAACACGTCGATCTGCTCGGAGTTGATGAACAGGCCGAGCGCGAACAGCAGCGTGTCGCCCGGGAGGAACGGGAAGAACAGCCCGCACTCGATGAAGATGATGACCAGGCTGATCCAGAACAGCTCGGACCCGAACCGGTCGAGGAGCCACTGCGGGTCCATCCAGTCCATGCCGAGCAGCAGCGGCTGCCCCAGCTGGAGGATGGTCACTCCGCAAACGGTACCTGCCGCTCCATAGGCATGCGGGAGGCGTCCCCTAGCGTTACCGACGTGCCTCCCGAAGTTCACCCCGACGACGAACCGCGCGCGCCGTACGACCCGATGCCGCACGGCCCGGCCGAGGTCGGCGTCGGGCCGTGGGAAGGCCCCCGGCCCGAGGGGGAGCAGTACGACGAACGGCTGCTCGCCGAGGGCGACCGGCGCAACGTCGTGGACCGCTACCGGTACTGGACGGTCGAGGCGATCGTCGCCGACCTCGACACCCGCCGGCACGACTTCCACGTCGCGATCGAGAACTGGCAGCACGACTTCAACATCGGGACGATCGTGCGCTCCGCCAACGCGTTCCTCGCCGCCGAGGTGCACATCGTCGGCAACCGGCGCTGGAACCGGCGCGGCGCGATGGTGACCGACCGCTACCAGCACGTCCGGCACCACCCGACGGTCGCCGACCTGGCGGCGTACCTGCACGAACGGGACGTCGTCCTGCTCGGGATCGACAACCTGCCCGGCTCGCTGCACCTGGAGACCACGACCGTGCCGGAGCGGGTGTGCTTCCTGTTCGGGCAGGAGGGGCCGGGGCTGTCCGAGAGCGCCCGCGAGGCGTGCGACGGGACGTTCTCGATCGCGCAGTTCGGGTCGACCCGCTCGATCAACGCGTCGGCCGCGGCCGCGATCGCGATGCACGCCTGGGTGCGGCAGTACGCCGACCTGTCCGGCGACGATGCGTGGCGCGGTTAGCTCCGGTCCGTCGCCAGCACCTCGCGAAGCGCGTCCAGGCCGCGGGAGCTGTGGCTCTTCACCGTGCCCTGGCTGATCCGCAGCTCCTGGGCGGTCTCCGCGACCGAGAGACCGAGCCAGTGCCGCAGCACCACGACCTTGCGCTGCATCGTCGGCAGCGCCTGGAGCGCCTCGAAGAGCGCGGACCGCTCCTCGACCGGCATCGGCTCGCGGGCCGGCCGGTCCCGCTCGGGCAGGCCGGAGTGCTCACGCCGCCAGGGCCGGCGGTGCTCGTCGATGTTGGCGCGCACGATGATCGTGCGGACGTAGGCCTCCTCCTGGCCGTCGCGGTGCAGCCGCGGCCAGGCGACGTACAGCTTGACCAGCGCCGTCTGCACCAGGTCGTCGGCGCGGTGCCAGTCTCCGCAGATGGCGTAGGCGATCCGGCGCAGGTGCGGACGCCGGGCACCCACGAACTCCGAGAACGCCGCGTCGCGGTCGCTCGGCCTCACTGCTGCGACTCCGGGGGCTCGATCTGGATCCCTCCGCTGTCGCCCGGCTCCTGGGAGTCGATGAACCACCAGGTCTGGCCGTCCAGGGTGTACTGGACGGCGAGCGGGCTGTCGGGCTCGTGCAGGACCTGCTCGACCTGCACCCCCGGCCGGTGGTGCACGGCGTTCGGGGGCACCAGCCGGATCGGCTCGGCCCGCGGCAGCGTCGGGTCCTCGACGATCTCGACCGGGCCGGGTTCCAGGACCGCCGTCGGGGCGGTCGACGGGACGACGTCGAGCTCGGTCGGGTCCGGCACCACGGGGGTCGGCAGCGTGCTCGCGGTCGGGGTGTCGACCGGCGCGGGCGAGGTGGTCCCGGACGAGCCGCCGGTTACCAGCGCAGCGACCGTGATCGCTGCGGCCACCAGCAGCACGGAGCCGCCCTCGGCCAGCCGGCGGCGGCGTACTGCCGCGTGGCCACGGATGAGCAGGAGGTCGAGGTCGTCGATCGGCGGGCCTTCGTCGAAGGACCGCTCGATCTCGTCGCGGATGTCGGTGTCCATACGAGGGATACGTCGCTCGTCGTCGATCGGTTGTCAGCCGCCGAGGAGAAGCTTGCGGACCGTGGCCACCGCGGCATCGGCGTCGGGTACGACGGTGCCGACGTCCTCGGGCAGGTCCCACGGGTCCACCAGCACGAGGGGTACGCCGGTCCGGCGGGCCAGGGCGATCTCGCTGAGCGTGCCCCAGCTGCAGCCGACCGCGATCGCGGCGTCGGCGGCCCGGACCAGCAACCCGTTGCGCAGCTCGCCGAGGCCGGTCGGCAGCAGGTAGGTGTGGTCGGGCGTACCGGACGACCGGTCGGTGCCCGGCATCAGCCCGATCGAGATCCCGCCCACCGACTTCGCCCCGCGGGCCGCGGCGCCCATCACCCCGTGGTGGCCACCGGTGAGCAGCACCGCGCCGAGCTCGGCCAGCTGCCGCCCGACGGCCTCGGCGGTCGTCAGGTCGTCCGGCCGGGCGCCGTCGGCCGGACCCACCACCGCGACGTACCGACCCTCCAGGTCACCGGTCACTCTCCGAGGCTAGTGCCAACACTCGGCCTCTCTCGGCGGACCGATGGGTAGCCACTAGGGTGGAAATGCCGTTCGATGACGTCCCGAGGAGACCGCAATGCCGATCGCCACCCCCGAGAAGTACGCCGAGATGCTGGACGCCGCCAAGGCCGGATGCCTTCGCGTTCCCCGCCATCAACGTGTCGTCGTCGCAGACGCTGAACGCGGCGCTCAAGGGCTTCGCCGACGCCGGCGCGGACGGCATCATCCAGGTCTCGACCGGCGGCGCCGAGTACCTCTCCGGCCCGACCATCAAGAACATGGTCACCGGGTCGGTCGCGTTCGCCGCGTACGCCGCCGAGGTCGCCAAGAACTACCCGGTCAACGTCGCGCTGCACACCGACCACTGCCCCAAGGACAAGCTCGACGGCTTCGTCCGGCCGCTGCTCGACCTCTCGATCGAGCGGGTCAAGCGCGGCGAGGCGCCGCTGTTCCAGTCGCACATGTGGGACGGCTCCGCCGTACCGCTCGACGAGAACCTGCAGATCGCCCAGGAGCTGCTGGCCAAGTGCGCCGCGGCGCACATCATCCTCGAGGTCGAGATCGGCGTCGTCGGCGGCGAGGAGGACGGCGTCGAGGGCGAGATCGACGAGCAGCTCTACTCGACGCCCGAGGACGCGCTCGCGACCGTCGAGGCGCTCGGCATCGGCGAGAACGGCCGCTACATGACCGCGCTGACCTTCGGCAACGTGCACGGCGTCTACAAGCCCGGCAACGTCAAGCTCCGCCCGGAGATCCTCAAGACCGCGCAGGAGGCCGTCGTCGCCAAGCTCGGCCTGGACGCCGGCTCGAAGCCGTTCGACCTGGTCTTCCACGGCGGCTCCGGCTCGACCGCCGAGGAGATCGGCGCGGCCGTCGACTACGGCGTCGTCAAGATGAACGTCGACACCGACACCCAGTACGCCTTCACCCGCCCGGTCGCCGCGCACATGTTCACCAACTACGACGGCGTGCTCAAGGTCGACGGCGAGGTCGGCAACAAGAAGGCCTACGACCCGCGCGCCTGGGGCAAGGCCGCCGAGGCCGGCATGGCCGCCCGCGTCGTCGAGGCCTGCGAGAACCTGCGCTCGGCCGGCAAGGCCGTCGGCTGACGTCAGTCGGCCGGTCAGCCGCGGCGCCGGACTCCGGGGCCGACGCCGTCGGGTAGCCGGCGTGGGTGGGTCGCTCGAAGAACAGCACCGCGATGAAGCCGAGCACGAACGCCGCGACCGGCAGCAGCACCGACGTCGCCATCGCGTCGCTGAACGACTGAGCGACCTCCGGCGGCAGCGCGCGCCGGCCGGAGTGACCCTCGCCCTGGAACGACGGCAGCCCCTCGGCGGCCAGCCGCGCGTCGATGAGTACGGCGATCGCGGCGGAGCCGAGCACGGCGCCGACCTGGCGGGTGGCGTTGTAGACACCCGAGCCCGGCGCCGGCCAGCTGCACCGGCAGGTTGCGGGTCGCGGTGGCGCTGTTCGGCGCCCAGACGAAGGCGTTGCCGACGCCGAAGACGACCATCGGCGGCACCGTCCACCAGATCGAGGTGTCCGGTGTCATCACGAACGTCAGCGCACAGCAGGCCGACGAACAGGCAGGCGAAGCCGAACGCCGTCAGCAGCCGCGGGTGCACCCGGTCGGTGAGCTGGCCGACGAACTGGGCGAGCACGATCGTCATCAGCGCCATCGGCACCAGGATCAGCGCCGCCTGGGTCGGGCTCAGGCCGCGGACGACCTGCGCCCAGATCATGATCGGGATCGCCAGCGCGGTGATCGAGAAGCCCATCACCGAGATGGCGACGTTGGCGAGTGAGAAGTTGCGGTCGCGGAACAGCCCGAGCGGCACCAGCGGCTCGTGTCGCGGTTGCGCGACTGCCAGAACACGAACAGGCCGAGCACGAACGATGCCGGCCACGATCAGTCGCCCAGATGCACGGCGTTCCAGTCGTACTGGTGGCCCTCCTGGATGCCGAACACCAGCAGGAACATGCCGACCCCGCTGAGCGCGACGCCGAGCCAGTCGAACTTGTGGCTGTGGGTCGGCAGCTTCGGCACCAGCCGCATCGCGAGCACGAAGCCGACCAGGCCGACCGGGATGTTGATGAAGAAGATCCACTCCCAGCCGAGACCGTCGACCAGCACGCCGCCGAGGATCGGGCCGACCAGCGTGGCGACACCGGCGGTCGCGCCCCACAGCGACATCGCGGCGCCGCGACGGTCGGCCGGGAAGATCCGGGTGATGATCGCCATCGTCTGCGGCGTGATCATCGAGGCGCCGAGGCCCTGCACGACCCGGGCCGCGATCAGCATCTCGATGCTGCCGGTCAGCCCGCACCACAGCGACGCGAGCGTGAAGACGGTCAGCCCGATCAGGTAGATGTTCTTGGGGCCGAACCGGTCACCGAGGCGCCCGGTGATCAGCACCGGTACGGCGTACGCGAGCAGGTAGGCGCTGGTCACCCAGACGACGTCGTTCACGCCGGCGTCGAGGTCCTCGATGATCGCCGGCGTCGCGACCGAGACGATCGTGGTGTCGACCAGGATCATGAAGAAGCCGATGCACAGCGCGAACAGCGCCGGCCACGGCTCCTTGCCACCGGTCGGGTCGGTCGTGGACACGGGTGCTGACTGGGTCACGAACACCACTCAACACCCGACCGTGGACAATGCTTCCCATGAGCTCCTTCTCCGGCAACGACCTGATGGCCGGCCCGCCGCCCACCCACCTCCCCGAGGACCCCGCGGCCGCGGACCTGGTCCCGGGCGCCGACGCGATGGACGTCGTCCGGCGGCACCCCGAGTCGCCACTCGCCTGGGCGACGCTCGCGACGCTCGCCGCCGAGGAGGAGGACGACGCGGTCACGATCTACGCGTACGCGCGCGTCGGCTACCACCGCAGCCTGGACCTGCTGCGCCGCAACGGCTGGAAGGGCCACGGCCCGGTGCCGTGGGAGCACGAGCCGAACCGCGGCTTCCTGATCTGCCTGGCGCTGCTCGCGCTGGCCGCCCGCGCGATCGGCGAGGACGCCGAGTGGGAGCGGTGCTCGGAGTTCCTGCGCGACTCCAGCCCGACGGCGTACGACGTGCTGCTCAGCGAGGACTGAGCAGCGACCGCACGGTGTCGGCGCCGAGCGCGAGGAACAGCGTGGGCAGCCGCGGCCCGCGGTCGGCGTCGACGAGCAGGTTGTAGAGCAGCCGGAAGAAGTCCTTCTGGTCCTGCTTGACCTGGTCGGTCGGCGGCGTCGTCGAGGCCGAGCCCGCGGGCCAGCTTGGGCACGCCGTAGATCAGCGACGTCGTCGACTCCAGCTCGAGGTGGTCGGGCATCCGGTCGAGCAGCTGGCGCAGCCAGAGCTCCTCGTCCTCCGACAGCCGCGGCCAGCCGCTCGGTGTCGGCGGTCTCCCGCACCGTGGTGCGCTCGTCCTCGCGGGACGAACTCCGACGGTCCAGGTCATCGCCTTGGCCAGTCGCGGCTCGAGGTCGGCGACGGACGCGTGCTCGTGGCCGACGTCGCCGACGATCCGGCTGATCAGCTCGGCGCTGCCGGCGGTCACGTCGGCGACCGACGACAGCAGCCGGAACGGCACGACGACGGCGGGCGTCGGCAGGGTGCCGGCCGCGGCGGTCGACGATGCGCGCTCGAACGCGAGCACCTGCGCGTCGCGCTTCTCGGGGTCGGCGGCCTTCTTGCCGAGCGCGTCCCACTCGTCGTACAGCCGCACGACCTCGGCGCCGAAGTCGACGTTGAAGGCCTGCTTGGGCTGGCGGCGCACGTAGAGCCAGCGCAGGATCGGCGCCTCGAGGATCTGCAGCGCGTCGGCCGCGGTCGGCACGCCGCCGCGCGAGGACGACATCTTCACCTGGCCGCCGGCGCCGACGAAGGAGTAGCCGACGAACGACGGCGCGCGGCCGCCGTAGACGCCTTCACCAGCTCCTTGCCGACGGTGTACGACGAGCCGGGGCTGGCGTGGTCGACGCCGCCGGGCTCGAAGTCGACGCCCTCGAACGCCCAGCGCATCGGCCAGTCGACCTTCCAGACCAGCTTGCCTTCGTTGTCGGTCGTGAGGTTGGTGACGCCGTCGTACGAGCACGCCGTGCAGGTGTAGGACAGGTCGGTCGTGTCGTCGTCGTACGACGTGATGATCGTGGTGTCGCGGCCGCAGTCGCGGCAGTAGGGCTTGTACGGGAACCGGGCGAGGTCGTCGGTCGCGCCCATGCCCGGTCAGCCCGGACTCGTCGTCGTTGGCGACGGAGTCGGCCATCGCGGCCGCCTCCTGCTCGCTCTCGGGAGCCGCGGCGCCGCCTTGGTGCGGTAGCGCGCCATCACCTGCTCGATCTCGTCGCGCCGGCGTACGGCGGTGAGGATCTGCTCGCGGTAGGTGCCGGCGCGGTACTGCTCGGTCTGCGAGACCTCCTCCATCTCGACGCCGAGCTCGGCGAGCGAGCGCCTGGAGCGGCGCCTTGTAGTGCTCGGCCCAGGACGTCGTGGCAGCCCCACGGGTCGGGGACGGCGGACAGCGGCCGGCCGATGTGCTCGGACCAGGACGGGTCGATGCCCGCCGGCACCTTGCGGAACCGGTCGTAGTCGTCCCAGCTGTGCAGGTGGCGTACGGCGATCCCGCGGCGCCGGATCTCCTCGGCCACGAAGTGCACGGTGAGGAACTCGCGCAGGTTGCCCGAGGTGGATCGGCCCGGACGGGCTGGCGCCGGAGGCGCAGGTGATGACGTGGTCCGCGCCGTACAGGTCGTGGGCGTGGCGGATCGCGTCGTCGGCGGCCCGGGTCACCCAGTCGTGCGGCTCGCCCTGGCCTTGGGCACCTCGTGCCATGTCTGCTGCTCCTGCGGTCGCGGTGGGACGTCGGCCGCCAACGCTACCGGGCAGCAGGCGCACGAGAGGGAGCGGGAGCCGGACGGCGGAAGGGCCGGAGCCTCCGTGGCGGCCCCGGCGCCTTCGCCGTGCGTCCCACGGCACGACCGATCCCCCGATGCGGGTCGTGCCGGGTGTGCCGCGCCCCACGAGACGCGCGACCAGGCGACGCGCGGCGAATCATCGCACTGACCGCTCCCTGCCACCGGGCGAGAAGTGGACGCTGTCACTAAGATGCCAATTTCACTACGATGCCGGGATGGCCCGCCGCCACTACGGTGCTCACCGCGCTCGGCTTCACGCCCGCCGACTCGACCGGACCTACCAGCAGCTGCGCACCCAGTCGGGTCGCGAGCTGGCCCGGGTCGCGGCCTCGATGCTGCGCACGCCCGACGAGCTGCTCGAGGAGCTCGACCCGCTGCTCCGACGCCGGGATCGTGCGGGTCGACGGCGCGGAGCGGTCGTGGTCGCCGCCCGGTCGAGGCGCTGCGGATCATGGTGGCCGCCCAGGCCGTGCACGCCGACCGGGCCCAGCAGCGCCTGGAGGGCATCACCGACGCGATCGGGCTGCTGCGCCGAGGAGGCGCAGGCCGCGCCCGGCCGACCACGACCGGACCGACCCGCTCGAGGGCGAGGTGGTCACGGCCTCCGACCCGGCCCGCCTCTACGCGACGGTGCGGGACCTGATCCTGCGCAGCCGCGGCGACCTGCTCTGGCTGCGCCCCGACCAGTGGCGCGGCCCGCGCGAGGGGCGGATGACCGCGCTGGTCGCGGAGGCGCT
Organism: uncultured Actinomycetota bacterium; assembly: GCA_963716655.1. Lineage (GTDB taxonomy): Bacteria > Actinomycetota > Actinomycetes > Propionibacteriales > Nocardioidaceae > Nocardioides. The sequence continues at coordinate 403,736 of CAVQTV010000008.1, forward strand.
CGCCAGCAGCGGCCGCAGCTCGCGGGCGATCTACCCGGTGCACGCCACCACGACGCGCCCGCCGTCCTCGCCGCCCGGGTCGCGGTCGGTGAGCAGATCCGGGTGCTGCCCGAGCTGCCGACCCGGCTGCTCGTCATCGGCGACTCCCACGTCGTCATGCCCGACCCGCTCGGGTACGCCGACATGCCGCTCGTCGATCGTCCGGCAGCCCGCGGTCGTCGCCGACGGCCGCGCACTGGTTCGAGCTGCTGTGGGAGCGGGCCGCGACCCGCGCTCGGCGGGCCGGCGGGCCGCGCGCTGCGACCTGCGCCGGTTCCTGCTCCAGCAGCTCGCCGTCGGCGCCCACGACGAGCAGATCGCCCGCAAGCTCGGCATCAGCCTGCGCACGGTACGACGCCGGGTGGCCGACCTGATGCGCGAGCTCGGCGCGGACACCCGGTTCCAGGCGGGCGTCGAGGCCGCCCGTCGGGGCTGGCTGCTGAGGTTCTCGCAGCTCGACGCGGCAGGCAGCATCGAGTACGCCGCCGGCTCGACGCGCCAGGTGCGGTGCCGCTCCGGGCCGTAGATCTCGCCGTCGGCGCTGCACCAGAACGGACCGCCCGAGACCGAGACCCGGCGTGCCGCGCAGGTAGGTGACGTCGTCGCGCTGGTGGTGGCGTGGCGAAGCCGAGGCGCGCGGCGTACAGGACCCGGGCCAGCGGCCCGGTCGAGCGGGAGATCATCACGTCGAGCGTGCCGTCGTGCGGGACCGCCTCGGGCGTCAGCTCGGTGCCGCCGCCGACCGACGGGCCGTTGCCGACCGCGACCATGCAGCACCGGGTCGTCGAGGTCGCGGACCACCTCGCCGTCGACCTCGACCCGGAGCCGGACGATCGGCGGCTTCGACGCGGTCAGCGCGGCGCCGATCGGGTAGCCGAGCTTGCCGATACCGCGCGTCTTGCAGGCTCGGCGCCGCGGCGGCTGGCCTCCGCGCCGGCGCCGACGTGCACGCCGTTGACCACGATGCTCGCCGACCTCGTCGACGACCAGGTCCATCGGGCGCGGCTTGCCGACCAGGATCGACCCGCGCGGCGTCCTCGACGTCGAGCGGGATGTCGAGGCCGCGGGCGAAGTCGTTGCCGGTGCCCGAGCGGGAGCAGGCCGAGGACCGCGTTCTTGAGCTCGTTGCGCCGGTGCAGCGCGGCGATCACCGCGTGCAGGCTGCCGTCGCCGCCCGCGACCACGATCCGCCGCGAGCCCGGCCCGGTGCAGGACGCCGTCCAGCTCGCCCGGGTCGGGCGGTCCTGCCACCTCGACGGACGCACGCTCGCGGAGCACGGTCGAGCGCGGCGGCCAGGGCCTCCTGGTCGTCGCGGTGCCGGCCTCGGTGTTGGTGATGACGAGGAGTGGGTCCACGTCGCGGACCCTAGCCGAGCGTTCGAAACCGGCGGGTCACCCTTTGGTAGCGTGTGGCCGCAAGAGCTCCGGTGCACTTGTGCCGGAGCTTCGTTTCGTTTTCGCAGGCTCGAGAGCAGCAGCCATGCCGGCGATCGCCATCATCGGAGCCCAGTGGGGCGACGAGGGCAAGGGCAAGGCGACCGACCTGCTCGGCAGCCGCGTCGACTACGTCGTGAAGTTCAACGGCGGCAACAACGCCGGCCACACGGTCGTCATCGGCGACGAGAAGTACGCGCTGCACCTGCTGCCCAGCGGCATCCTGAGCCCCGGCGTCACGCCGGTGATCGGCAACGGCGTGGTCGTCGACCTGGCCGTGCTGTTCGAGGAGCTCGACGCGCTGATCGCCCGCGGCGTCGACGTCAGCCTGCTCAAGGTCAGCGCCAACGCGCACGTGATCGCGGACTACAACCGCACCATCGACAAGATCACCGAGCGCTTCCTCGGCAGCCGCCGGATCGGCACCACCGGCCGCGGCATCGGCCCGACGTACGCCGACAAGATGAACCGCATCGGCATCCGGATCCAGGACATCTTCGACGAGAAGATCCTGACCCAGAAGGTCGAGGGCGTCCTCGAGCTCAAGAACCAGATCCTCACCAAGATCTACAACCGCCGCGCCGCCACCGTCGAGCAGACCGTCGAGGAGCTGCTCGCGTTCGCCGACCGGCTGCGGCCGATGGTGTGCGACACCGGGCTGCTGCTCAACCAGGCGCTCGACCGCGGCGAGACCGTGCTGCTCGAGGCCGGCCAGGCCACGCTGCTCGACGTCGACCACGGCACCTACCCGTTCGTGACCTCGTCCTCGGCCACCTCCGGCGGCGCCTGCACCGGCTCCGGCATCCCGCCGATGCGGCTCGACCAGGTGATCGGGATCGTCAAGGCCTACACCACCCGCGTCGGCGAGGGCCCGTTCCCGACCGAGCTCGACGACGACTTCGGCGAGCACCTGCGCAAGGTCGGCGCCGAGTACGGCACCACGACCGGCCGGCCGCGTCGCTGCGGCTGGTACGACGCGGTCATCGCCCGCTACGCCGCCCGCGTCAACGGCGTCACCGACTTCGTGCTCACCAAGCTCGACGTGCTCACCGGGCTGGAGAAGGTCCCGGTCTGCGTCGCGTACGACGTCGACGGCATCCGCCACGACGAGATGCCGGTCAACCAGACCGACTTCCACCACGCCGTACCGATCTACGAGTACCTCGACGGCTGGTGGGAGGACATCTCCGGCGCCCGCACCTTCGACGACCTGCCCGCGAACGCGCGCGCGTACGTCGAGGCGGTCGAGGCGATGTCCGGCGCCCGGATCTCCGCCGTCGGCGTCGGCCCGTCGCGCGCTGCGACCGTCGTGATACACGAGCTGATCTGAAGCGCTAGCGTCCGGATCATGATCGAGCCCGTCGCCGCGATCGACCGACTGCGCGCGGCGTTCCGCGGGCCGGACCACCACCGCACCCTGCACGCGAAGGGCCGGTTCTACGCCGGCACCTTCACGGCCACGCCCGAGGCGGCCGCGCTGGGCCGCGCCGGCCACCTCAGCGGCGAGCCGGTGCCGGTGCTGGTGCGCTGGTCGAACGCCGGCGGCAACGCCGACGTCCCGGACAAGGCGCCGGACATCCGCGGGATGGCGGTGAAGTTCCGGCTGCCCGACGGCACGTCGACCGACCTGCTCGGCCAGACCTCGCCGCGGTTCCCGACCGACAGCCCGGAGGAGTTCGTCGCGATGACCGAGGCGTCGCTGCAAGCCGGCGACTGGTCCCGCTGTTCATGCTCCGCCACCCGCGGATGGCGCCGGCGATGCTCGACGGGCTGCGCGGCAAGGCGGTCGCGCCGCACGCGAGCTTCACCGAGCCCGTCGTACTACCCGATCCACGCGTACGGCTGGCTCGACGCCGACGACAAGCTCGGACCTGGGTGCGCTACGTCTTCCGGCCGGCGCAACCGTCCGAGGACCGGCTGACGGAGACGTTCGCGGGGCCGGACCGGCTCTTCGAGGAGATGGCGGCCGGCTGGCGCGCGGGCCGGTGCGGTCACGACGTACGCGTCCAGGTCGCCGGTCGCCGGCGACGACCCGCACTCCGCGGTCTCGGTCTGGAAGGACGCCCGCGAGCTGCTGGGCGGGCATCATCGAGGTCACCGAGGAGCTGCCCGACCAGGAGGCCGACGGGCCAGTGGTCTTCGACCCGACCCGGGTCGTCGACGGCATCGAGCTCTCCGACGACCCGATCCTGCGCTACCGCCCGGCCGCCTACTCGGAGTCGATCAACCGCGCGCAGACCTAGGGTTGCGGCCCGTGAAGACTCTCGTCATCGGTACCGGCGGCCGCGAGCACGCGCTGGCCCGCGCCCTGTCCCGCGACCCGGCCGTGACCGAGGTGCACGCCGCCCCCGGCAACCCGGGCATCGCCGCGGTCGCCACGCTGCACGACGTCGACCCGATGTCGGGTGCCGCCGGTCGCCGACCTGGCCGAGCGGCTCGGCGTCGACCTCGTGGTCGTCGGGCCCGAGGCGCCGCTGGTCGCGGGCGTCGCCGACGCCGTGACGCGCGCGCGGGATCGCGGTCTTCGGCCCGTCGCAGGCCGCCGCGCAGCTGGAGGGTTCGAAGGCGTTCGCCAAGGACGTGATGGAGGCCGCCGGGGTGCCGACGGCGGGCTCGCGCACCTGCACCACGCCGGCAGAGGTCGAGGCCGCGCTCGACGAGTTCGGGCGCGCCGTACGTCGTCAAGGACGACGCGCTGGCCGCCGGCAAGGGCGTCGTCGTCACCCGGGACCGCGCCGAGGCGCTCGCGCACGCGGCGACCTGCGACCGGGTCGTGATCGAGGAGTTCCTCGACGGGCCTGAGGTCTCGGTCTTCGCGATCTGCGACGGGACCACGGCGTACGCCCTGCAGCCGGCCCAGGACTTCAAGCGGATCTTCGACGGCGGTCGCGGGCCGAACACCGGCGGCATGGGCTCCTACACGCCGCTCACCTGGGCGCAGCCCGACCTGTCCGACGTGGTGCTCGAGACGGTCGTCCGGCCGACGCTGGCGGAGATGGTCGACCGCGGCACGCCGTTCGTCGGCTGCCTGTACGTCGGCCTGGCGCTGACCGAGACGGGTCCGCGCGTCATCGAGTTCAACGTCCGGTTCGGCGACCCCGACATCCAGCCGGTGCTGGCCGTGCTCGACTCGCCGCTGGGCGAGCTGCTCGTCGGCCGCGGCCGAGGGCCGGCTCGCCGACGTGCCCGCACCGGTCTTCCGCGACGACGCCGCCGTGACGGTCGTGCTGGCGTCGGCCGGCTACCCCGAGTCGTCCTCGAAGGGCGACGTCATCACCGGCGTCGACCTCGCCGAAGCGCGCGACGGGGTCGACGTCATCCACGCCGGCACCGCGCTCGACGGTGACGACCTGGTCACCGCAGGCGGCCGGGTCCTCGCCGTCCGCGCGGTCGGCACCGACGTCGCCGACGCCCGGGCGACGGGCGTACGCCGCCGCCGACCTGGTCAGCTTCGCCGGCCTCCAGCGGCGCACCGACATCGCGGCCGAGCCGCTCGGCGTCGTCGAGGGTGCCTCCCTCCGTTGAATCGGGACTTCTGGTCACTTGAGTCGTGAGTTCTGGTCATCGCTGTGACCAAAACTCCCGATTCGACCGACCAGAAGTCCCGACTCAACCTTCATGGGAGAATCAGGCACGTGACCGTGCCGAACGTCCTCGCCACCCGCTACGCCTCCGCCGAGCTGGCGGCCGATCTGGTCCCCCGAGCACAAGATCGTGCTGGAGCGGCAGCTGTGGATCGCGGTCCTCGAGGCCCAGCGCGACCTCGGGATCGACGTCCCCGACGGCGTGGTCGAGGCCTACCGCGACGTCGTCGACAAGGTCGACCTCGACTCGATCGCCGCCCGCGAGCGGGTGACCCGGCACGACGTGAAGGCGCGGATCGAGGAGTTCTCGGCGCTCGCCGGTCACGAGCACATCCACAAGGGCATGACCTCGCGCGACCTGACCGAGAACGTCGAGCAGCTCCAGGTCCGGCAGTCGCTGGCGCTGGTCCGCGACCGCGCGGTCGCCACCCTGGCCCGGCTCGGGCCGGCTCGCCGCCGAGCACGAGGCCACCGTGATGGCCGGCCGCTCCCACAACGTCGCCGCGCAGGCGACCACGCTCGGCAAGCGGTTCGCGACCGTCGCCGACGAGATGCTGATCGCGCTGGACCGCGTCGAGAACCTGCTCGGCGCGCTACCCGCTGCGCGGCATCAAGGGCCCGATGGGCACCTCGCAGGACATGCTCGACCTGCTCGACGGCGACGCCGTCCAGGCTCGGCGAGCTCGAGCAGCGGGTCGCCCACCACCTCGGCTTCGAGCAACGTGCTGACCAGCGTCGGCCAGGTCTACCCGCGCTCGCTCGACTTCGACGTCGTCTCGTCGCTGGTCCAGCTCGTCGCCGGGCCGTCCAACCTGGCGACCACGATCCGGCTGATGGCCGGCAACGAGCTGGTCACCGAGGGCTTCCAGGAGGGCCAGGTCGGCTCGTCCGCGATGCCGCACAAGATGAACAGCCGCTCCTGCGAGCGGGTCAACGGCCTCGCGGTCGTGCTCCGCGGCCACCTCGCGATGATCGGCGAGCTCGCCGGCGACCAGTGGAACGAGGGCGACGTCTCCGACTCGGTCGTACGACGGGTCGCGCTGCCGGACGCGTTCTTCGCCGCCGACGGGCTGTTCGAGACCTTCCTGACCGTGCTCGACGAGTTCGGCGCGTTCCCGGCGGTCATCCAGCGCGAGCTGGACCGCTACCTCCCGTTCCTCGCCACCACCAAGGTGCTGATGGCCGCGGTCCGCAACGGCGTCGGCCGCGAGTCCGCGCACGAGGCGATCAAGGAGGCCGCGGTCGGCACCGCCCTCGACATGCGCAAGGGCCAGGCCGAGAACGACGTGTTCGCCCGGCTCGCCGCCGACCCGCGACTCGGCCTGACCGCCGACCAGCTCGCCACCCTGGTGGCCGAGCCGATCACCTTCACCGGCGCCGCGGTCGACCAGGTCGAGACCGTGGTCCGCCGGGTCGCCGAGGTGACCGCCCGGCACCCCGAGGCCGCGGCGTACTCGCCCGGCTCGATCCTCTAGAAAACTCGTCTGCAACGCTCGGGCGGCTGCCGGACATGAATCGGATATGAGCGAGAGCCGCGAGGAGACGTTCCGCCGGCTCTACGCGGACCACTTCGACACGGTCCTCGGCTTCGCCCTGCGCCGCGTCGACCGCCCCGAGGACGCCGCCGACGTCACCGCGGACACGTTCCTCGTGGCCTGGCGCCGGCTGGCGCACGTGCCCGCGGGCGACGAGACCCGGCCGTGGCTGTACGGCGTCGCGCGCCGGGTGCTGGCCAACCACCGGCGCGGCGACCGGCGCCGCTCCGCGCTCGGCGACCGGCTGCGCCGCGAGCTGGCCACCTCGGTGCCGGACACCAGCGACGACGTCGTCCAGCGCGCCGACGTGAACGCGGCGATGCGGCGGCTCAGCGCGCGCGACCAGGAGGTGCTCGAGCTGCACCTGTGGGAGGGCCTCGAGTCCCGCGAGATCGCGGAGGTCCTCGGCCTGACCACGGTGGTCGTCCGGCCGCGGCTCTCCCGGGCCCGAACCCGGTTGCGGGAGCTCCTCGGCAACGATCCCGAGCCACCCGGACATCACCACTCCAGACAACCCCAGCTCACCCGGAAGGAGCAGCCGTGAACGCGAAACTGACCGATGACGCCGTCGCCGGCCTGCCGCTCTCCCACGGGCGGGCCGAGCTCCTGGAGGAGATCATGAGCACTCCCGTCATCGACGATCTGCCGGTCCGCACCGAGAACCCCCGTCGCCGTTCGAAGTGGGTCGTGCCGGCCGCGGCCGCGGCCGTCGTCGCGCTGGTGGCCGTCGGGAGCGCGTGGTGGGCCAGCGGCCCCGAGCCCGTTGCCGAGCCGGTCAGCGGCTTCGCCTCCCAGCCGACCGTCGAGGACGGCGACCAGGTCGTCCTGGACGCGCCCGGCTGGGTGGTCACCGCGGCGTACGCCGACGACACCAGCGGCGAGATGACCTACGAGAAGGGCGGCCAGTCGCTCGACATCATGTGGGGCAACGCCGACAGCTACCAGGGCTACGTCGAGGACCGTCGCCACATCGTCCAGCCCGCGGCCGACGGCGCGCCGATCACGGTGCTCGGCGCCGCCGCCCAGATGTGGGCCTACAGCGACGACGACCACACCGCGATCCGCGAGGTCGAGAACGACCAGTGGCTCGAGTTCCGGGGCTCGGGGATGCGCGAGGCCGGCTACCTCGCGCTGCTCGAGCAGCTCCGGCTCACCGACCTCGCCGGCTTCGAGGCGACGCTGCCCGAGTCCTTCGTGGTCGCGGACGAGCGGGCCGCCGAGATCAACAGGGTCCTCGACGGCATCGACGCGGTCGCCGACCCGCTGCTGCCGAGCGGTGTCGAGCGGTCGTCGATCACCTCCGACCAGAACGACAGCTACCAGTTCGGTGCCGAGATCGCCGGTGCGGTTGCCTGCGCCTGGCTCGACGAGCTCGTCGACGCCCAGCAGGCCGGTGACCAGAGCCGAGCCGACACGGCGGTCGCCGTACTCGCCACGTCGCACGACTGGCCGGTCCTGAACGAGATGAACGAAGCGGGCGACTACCCGGAGGTGCTCTGGCAGCTCGCCGACGAGGCCTCGGCCGGTCAGGTCCCGGACTGGTTCGCCGGCGGGCTCGGCTGCTGAGCAGCGGCCAGGCGCAGCGCTCGGACGGCCAGGACGAGAGCCAGGCCGACCAGCGCTGCGCCGGTCAGCAGCGACGCCCGCAGCGCGGCGTCGTCGCCGGTCGAGCCGAGCACGACCTGGTAGACCGTGACCAGCACCGCGGCCCCGATCGAGGCCCCGATCCGCTGGCCGGTCTGCAGCGCTCCTCCGGCGGCGCCGCCCATCCGCGGCGGCACGCAGGCGAGCGTCAGCGTCAGGTTGGGCGAGACGACGGCCCCGCCGCCGAGCCCGGCCAGGAAGAGGGTCGGCACCAGCCACGGCCAGACCGGATCACGGCCGGGCACCAGGAACGCCACCAGCACGACGCCGAGGATCATCGCCAGCAGCGCCGCGACCGTCACGCGCCGTCCGAGGTCGGAGACCACGCGTCCCGACAGCGGTGCGCTGATCGCGGAGCCGACGGCGAACGGCATCAGCAGCAGGCCCGCCTCCAGCGGTGACGCGCCGCGCCCCTGCTGCAGGTAGAGCGAGAGCACGAGAAGCACCCCGGTGAAACCGGTGAAGTACAGCGCGCCCACCGCGAGCCCGTTGAGGTAGCCGGGCAGCGTCCGGAGCAGGCGGAGGTCGAGCAGCGGCGGACGTCCCCGGCCGATCGTGTGCCGCTCCCAAACGACGAACGCCCAGGCGAACAGCGGCACCCCGACCAGCAGCACCAGCGGCAGCCGGTCGCCGCCCTCGAGGCGGACGATGGGATAGAGCAGGCAGAGGACCGTGGCGCCGAGCAGCAGGGCGCCGGGGACGTCGATCCGGTTGTCGGCGGATCCGGTGCGCGCGGTACGTCGGGGGATCAGCCGGAGCACCGCGACCAGCGCGACCAGGCCGATCGGGATGTTGACGAGGAACAGCCAGCGCCAGCCGTTCTCCTCGCCGGCTGCGGCGATGATCAGGCCGCCGAGCACCGGTCCGGTCGCCGACGACACCGACACCGTGAAGCCGAAAAGCCCGAACGCCTTGGCCCGTTCCCGGCCACGGAACAGCTGCTGGATCAGCCCGGAGTTCTGCGGAGTGAGCAGCCCAGCGCTCGCACCCTGGAGCAGGCGGGCGACGATGACGAGCTCCGCGGTCGGCGCGAACCCGACCGCCGCGCTCGACGCAGTGAAGCAGACCAGGCCGATCACCATCATCCGGCGCCGGCCGTACGCGTCGCCGAGCCGGCCGCCGGCCACCAGGGTCAGGCCGAACGCGAGGGCGTAGCCCGAGACCACCCACTGGATGGTGCCCGCCGAGGTGCCCAGCCCGGACTGCATGGACGGGATCGCGACGTTGACGATCGACACGTCGAGCAGCGCCATGAACCCGACGACCAGCGCGACACCCAGGATCCGCCACCGCCGTGGGTGCGGCTCGTACGCAGGCTCGTCGGCCGTGGAGAGGTCGACGACGTGCTCGCTCACCCTTCCACCTTGCCCGAGGGTGGGGGGCGGCATGCACCATGGCGACATGCGCCACGCCGTCGACGTCACCGTGACCGGGCGGGTCCAGGGCGTCTCGTTCCGTGCGTACGTCGAGCAGGAGGCCGCCCGCCTGGGCGTGGCCGGCTGGGTCCGCAACGAGCCCGACGGATCGGTGGCAGCGCACCTCGAAGGTGAGGCCGACGCCGTGGCCGCGCTGGTCGACCGGTGCCGCGCCGGTCCCCGGTTCGCCCGGGTGGAGCGGGTCGACATACGAGACGCCACCGACGAGGGCGCGACCCGGTTCCGGGTGGCCTTCTAAGCGCGAGCGGTCCCGCCCCAGTTCGCGAGCTTGGTCGCGACCGTGTGCAGGTCCGCGCGGCGGACCGCATCGGGCACCGGCGGCAGGATCGCGTCCCACTCGACGGCGTACGAGCCGCGGATGTCGGGGAGCCCCTGGGGTCGGGCGAAGAACCAGATGTGCGCAGTGCGAGCAGCCGTCGCCCCAGCGGTTCACGTGCACTCGCCCGATGCCGGGCATCCCCTCCATGATCCGGACCAGCCGGTTGGCGATCCGACCGAGACCGGCGGCCTCCTCGTCGCCGAAGCTGCCGATGTCGAGGTGCTCGCGGGTCCAGAGGGTCAGTACCAGCGGCATCCCGCTCGACTCCGGGAAGCAGGTGAGCACCCAGTGCTCGTCCTCCCAGACGATCCGCTCGGGGGCGAACCCGTCGCACATCGGGCAGGTGCCGCCGCCCTCCTCGCCGTCGCGGGGCTGCTCCGCCTCGGGTGGGCGCAGCACCCTCGGTACGACGCTCCCGTCGACCGCGTCCCACGGGAAGATGTCCCAGTCCGCGATCGGGGGTGCCGGCAGGCGCCCGTCCGACCCAGCGGTAGCGGTGACCCGGGCATAGACCTCGTCAGCAGACTCCGGCATGGCCCACTCTGCCAGCCGGATTTGGCGGAGCGCCAGCACCGCCCGGGACCATCACGACATGAGCGCACCCGTCACGGTCTCGATCACCCGGACCATCGCGCCGGACCACGACGACGAGATGGTCGCCTGGATGCAGGCCGGCTCGGCGCTGGCCGCTCGCTTCGACGGCTTCCTCGGGTCCGGCTGGGTCCGCCCGGCGGCGGAGTCGGAGGAGTGGCACATGCTCTACCGCTTCGCCGACGACCAGAGCCTCGCGACCTGGGAGGCGTCCGCGCAGCGGCAGTGGTGGCTGGGTGCCGCCCAGGGCCTGGTCGGCGAGTCGCAGGTCGAGCGTCGTACCGGCATCGAGGGCTGGTTCGACCCGCCGGTCACCCGCGACGTCCAGGACCTCCGGCCGGCCGCGCCCGCGCCGCCGCGGTGGAAGCAGGCGTGCGTGATCTTCCTGGTGTTCTTCCCGCTGAGCCTGTGCGTGAACTGGCTCAGCGGCCAGTTCCTCGCCGACGTCTGGCTGCCCGCCCGGGTCCTGATCGGCGTGCTGGCGATGACCCCGGTGATGACCTACCTGGCGCTGCCGTGGATCACCCGACGGATGGAGTGGTGGCTGCAGGGCCGGCCGGCGCCGTGGCGGCGCGCCTCCTAGAGTTGGGCGCGTGACCGACCTGAACCTCCCGGCCGCTCCGGCCATCGAGGGTGCGACGCACCTCCACACCGGCAAGGTGCGCGACCTGTACACGCTGGCGAACGGCGACCTGCTGATGGTCGCGAGCGACCGGATCTCCGCGTTCGACTTCGTGCTCGACCCGGGCATCCCCGACAAGGGCGAGATCCTGACCCGGATGTCGCTGTGGTGGTTCGAGCAGCTGGCCGACCTGGTGCCCAACCACGTCATCTCGACCGACGTGCCCGAGTCGGTGCGCGGCCGGGCGGTCGTGTGCGAGCGGCTCGAGATGTTCCCGGTCGAGTGCGTCGCGCGCGGCTACCTCACCGGCTCCGGCCTGCTGGAGTACGCCGCGACCGGCGAGGTCTGCGGCATCGCGCTGCCCGCCGGGCTCGAGGACGGCAGCCGGCTCCCGGAGCCGATCTTCACCCCGGCCACCAAGGCCGAGGTCGGCGACCACGACGAGAACGTCTCGTTCGACGCGGTCGTCGCCACCGTGGGTGCCGACGTCGCCGACCGGCTGCGCGAGCTGACCCTGGCGATCTACGGCCGGGCCGAGGAGATCGCCCGCGAGCGCGGCATCATCCTGGCCGACACGAAGTTCGAGTTCGGCGCCCGAGCCGACGGCACCATCGTGCTCGCCGACGAGGTGCTCACCCCCGACTCGTCGCGGTTCTGGCCGGCCGACCAGTGGCAGCCGGGCCACGCGCAGCCGTCGTACGACAAGGACGTGATCCGCAACTGGCTGCGCTCGCCCGCGTCCGGCTGGGACCAGTCGTCCGGCGAGCGGCCGCCCGCGCTGCCCGCCGACATCGTCGAGCGCACCCGCGCCCGCTACGTCGAGGCGTACGAACGGCTCACCGGCCTGAGCTGGTGACCATCCACTTCCCGGTGCCGTGCGAGGTCGCGTTCGACTACCTCGCCGACCCGCGGCGCCGGGCCGAGTGGCAGTCCAGCCTGTCCCGCGTCGAGGACGTCGACGGCGAGCCGCGGGTCGGCCAGACCTGGGTCGACGTCACCCGGCCCGGCCTGCGTCCCGCGATGGAGACGACCGAGCTCGACCGCCCGCACCGCTGGACCGAGGTCGGCACCTGGCGCGGCCTCTCCGCGACCTTGACGCTCGCCTTCACCGAGACCGCCACCGGCTGCGACGTCGAGCCGACGATGGTGGTTCGCGGCCGAGGTCTCGCCGCTCCGCTCGGGCGTGCGGTGGGGCTCGTGGCGCCCTACGCGGTCCGTGGTGACCTCCGCCGCGCGGCGAGTAGGTTGACGCCATGACGACGTACAACCTGTCGACCCTGCTCGAGGACAGCGCCGCCAGCTTCCCCGACCGCACCGCGCTCGTGTTCGGCGAGACCCGGCTGACCTACACCGAGGTCAACGCGTTCTCGAACATGGTCGCCAACCTGCTCGTCGCGCGCGGCATCCAGCCCGGCGACAAGGTCGCGCTCACCTGCCCGAACCTGCCGTACTTCACGATCGTCTACTTCGGCATCCTCAAGGCCGGCGCGACCGTCGTACCGCTCAACGTGCTGCTCAAGGGTCGCGAGGTCGCCTACCACCTCGACGACTCGGACGCGAAGGCCTACTTCTGCTTCCAGGGCACTCCCGAGCTGCCGATGGCCGAGGCCGGGTACGAGGGGTTCGAGGCCACCGCCGCCTGCGAGCACTTCTTCGTCATCACCGCTGACCTGGCCGCGCCGTCCCCCATCGACGGGACCGAGACGATGGCGCAGGCGATGGCCGGCCTGCCGGCGACGTTCGACACGGTCGCGACCGACGAGGACGACACCGCGGTCATCCTCTACACGTCCGGCACGACCGGGCAGCCCAAGGGCGCCGAGCTGCGGCACCGCAACATGCGCGACAACGCCCGGATGGGCGAAGCGCTCTTCGGCGCCGACGCCGAGCGGCCGGACACCTACCTGTGCGTGCTGCCGCTGTTCCACTCCTTCGGCCAGACCGTCATCCAGAACGGCGGGTTCGCGTACGGCGGCACCGTCGTGCTGCTGCCGCGCTTCGAGGCACACGCCGCTCTCGGGCTGATGCAGCAGGAGCAGGTCACCTTCTTCGCCGGCGTCCCCACGATGTACTGGGGACTGCTCGGCGCCCTCGACGACTCCGTCGACGTCGCCGCCCTCGCCGCGAACCTGCGGGTCGCGGCCGCCGGCGGGTCGGCGCTCCCGGTCGAGGTGCACAAGGACTTCGAGAAGAGGTTCGGCGTCACCATCCTCGAGGGCTACGGCCTCTCGGAGACCTCGCCGGTCGCGTCGTTCTCGAAGTACGGCGAGCCGGTGCGGGTCGGCTCGATCGGCACCCCGATCCCGGGCGTCGAGATGAAGCTGATCGACCCGGAGCTGGAACGAGGTCAACGCCGACAACGCCGACCCGAACGCGATCGGCGAGATCGCGATCAAGGGCCACAACATCATGAAGGGCTACTACGACCGGCCCGAGGCGACCGCCGAGGCGATCCACGACGGCTGGTTCCGCTCCGGCGACCTCGGCCGCCGCGACGGGACGGTTGGTACTACATCGTCGACCGGTCCAAGGACATGATCATTCGCGGCGGCTACAACGTGTATCCACGCGAGATCGAAGAGGTGCTGATGACGCACCCGGCGGTCTCGCTGGCCGCGGTCATCGGCGTCCCGAACGAGAGCCACGGCGAGGAGATCAAGGCCTACCTGATCCTCCGCGACGGCGCGGCGGTCACCGAGGACGAGATCATCGCCTGGGGCAAGGAGCAGATGGCGGGCTACAAGTACCCACGCCAGGTCACGTTCGTCGACTCGCTGCCGATGACCTCCACCGGCAAGATCCTCAAGCGCGAGCTCAGCTGAGGCACGCATGCAGGGCGCCCGATGGCGGTACTGGTGAGCCATGAAGCTGATGAGGGCGGTGGCGCTCGCCGGGGTCGCCAAGAAGCTGTGCGACGAGTCGCGCAAGCCGGAGAACCAGGCCCGGATCAAGAGCGCCGTCGAGAAGGTGCGTGAACGCCGCAACCGGCGTTCATCGTGACGCGCACTGGATGCAGGTGCGAGCGACCGGTCTGGCCGTGAGCCGGCCCTCGCCGATCGGCCCGCCACAGCCTTCGCACGTTCCGTAGGTGCCCGCCGCCAACCGCTCGACCGCCGCATCGACCTCCACCAGATGCTGCTGCGCCTGTCGGACGAGGGCGGACACCTGGGACCGCTCGAACGCGATCGTCGCCCCTTCGGGATCGTGCTCGTCGTCGGCGTTGGTGTCGCGTGATGCCGCCACGATGGCGTCGAAGTCGTCGGCCAGGCTCGCCAGCCGTCGGAGCGTCTGCGCGCGCTCGGCCTCGAGGCGGCTGCGTGCCTGGTCCATTGCTCCATCCTGACGTGCTCTAGGGTGACCGCATGGCTACTCGGAATCACTAGGTCGTCAGAGCGGTGCCGGTAGGCGCCGCTCCCCTTGACGACCCATTCCTTCGCCCCGCTGTCTTGACCGGGTGACTCTGATTCGGAGACGTTCCCATGCCTGGCGTTACCAACGCCGGGAGCATCCGCGAGGTCCTGTCCGGCCCCGCCGTAGCGCGCACGTTCGCGTTCGCGCTGGTCGGTCGGTTGGCCTACGGACTGCTCCCGCTCTGCCTGCTCTTCACCGTTCGCGACTCCTCAGGCTCGTTCGCAGTGGCCGCCGCATCGTCAGCCGCACTAGGGTTCGCCGCCCTTGCCATGCCGCTCCAAGCCGGCTTGATCGACCGCTACGGTCAACGGCTCGTCCTTCCCTGCTACGCCGGTTGTTTTGCCGTACTGCTCATCGTCACGGGGCTCCTGACAGGTGGCGATCAGCCCGATGCGATCTGGGTGGCCATGGGTCTGCTCCTCGGCCTGAGTGCCCCGGCGCTCGGCCCCTCGATGCGGGCTCAGTGGCGCGAGATCGCCGCCGAAGGATCACCGCGACGCGTTGCCTACTCGATCGACTCGATCGCTGAGGAGTCGCTGTACCTCGTCGGGCCCCTGGTTGCCAGCGCCGTGCTGGCCACCGGCTCGCCGCGGATCGGGCTCTTCCTGGCGGCAGGGTTCATCTGCGTCGGCACGGTGGGACTCGTGACCTCGCCGTTCGTGCCGCCCTGCGCTTCCACCGTCCTCGTCTCGCAGACCCGTGCCGACAGCATCGGCGTCCTACGGCGACCGAGCATGGTGGCCTTGCTGCTGGTCATGGTGATGGTCGGCGCTGCCGGCGCGGCCTGCTTCCTCGGTGTCGCAGCCATCGCTGACGGTGTCGGTGTGCCGAGCGCGGTCGGAGCCATCGAGGCAGGGATGGCAGTCGGCGCGATCCTCGCGGGGGTGGCCTGGGCGCGGCTCCGACGAGACCCCGCATGGCCGAGCGCGCTGGGCCTCCTGCTGCTGACCTCAGGGGTGGCTCAGGCCGCGGCGACTGTCGCCGCGCCCCATCTGGTGCTGGTGGGAGTCCTGCTCGTCGCAGTCGGCGCGGCCGCGGCACCGATTTTCGTCGTTGCCTTCACCGGTGCCGACAGCCTCGTTGCCCCAGAACAGCGCACCGAGGCATCCACCTGGGTCAGCACCGCGCTCAACGGAGGCAACGCACTGGGTACGGCGCTCGCGGGGTTGGTGCTGACGCTCGGCCTCGCAGCGCCGTTCGCGTTCGCCACCTTCCTGACGGCCATCGCCGCAGGCATGGCGCTGGCACTACGTGCCCTAGCGCCTCGGGGGCTCCTGCCGTTGACTGATGGCACCTGACCGCAGCCCGAGCCATTGCTCGGCGTCCCAGGCGTGGAACCGCTCCACCTCGGTGAATCCCAGCTTCACCGCCAGGCGCATCGAGGCGACGTTGGCGGTCTGGGTCGCGAGCACCACCGGCTCCCCAGGAAGGACATGGTCGAACCAGCCGAGTGCCGCCGCGCATGCCTCGGCGGCGTACCCACGTCCCCACGCCCGGGGCAGGAACAGGTAGCCGAGGTCGACCTTTCCCACGGCAGCGGGGGACGGTGTTCCGTGGCTCTTCTGAGCAGGATCTGGCCGATCATCGCCCCGCCCAGGTCGACGACGAAGCTCCCCGGCCACCGCTCTGGCACCTCAGGCAGCTCGCGTTCCAGCTCGTCCCGCGGGCGGGGTCCGCCGAGGTAGGTGTGCACCTCTGGTGACGCCAGCAGCTCGATGAACACCGCACGGTCCCGAGCCTCGGGCTCGCGGAGCACGAGTCGCTCGGTCCGGATCGGGGCAGGCGGCCATGCGACTGGTCCGAGGTCTGCCACGCGCGCAGCGTAGCCGAGCGGAACTCCTCGAATGCGTCTGCCGGCAGGTTGCGGGTGGCCCGTCGGGACGGGATCCTGACGGTGGAGGCGACCCCTCATGACCCGTACCCTCGCGGCTGCGTTGCTGGCGCTGACCCTGCTCGCCGGTGCGTGCTCCGCCTCGGACGACGAGGCCTCACCGGAGGGCGCCGACCCTCCCGCGGCGCCGGTCCTCGGCGCCTGGCACGAGCTCGTGGCCGAGGCCGACGGGGACGTGGTGCTCGTGAACGGCTACCCCGAGGAAGGCATCGACCCCGGGCCGGTCGAGCTGTGGAGATGGGACGGCGAGCGGTGGACCGCACTCGAGCCCGAGGGCGATCGGCCCTCCGCTCGCAACTTCGCCAGCGTCACCTGGGACGGGGCCAGAGGCGAGCTCGTCCTCTACGGCGGGCTGACACCGGACGGTGCCTCCGACGAGACCTGGACCTGGGACGGAGACGCTTGGTCCCGGGCGACCACGTCCGGCCCCGGCCCCCGGTCGTCCCCGTCGTTGGCCTACGACGCCACCTCCCAGCGGGTGCTGTTGTACGGCGGCGACGACGGCGCCTCGCAGTACAACGACACCTGGGCGTGGGACGGCGCCGCGTGGGCGCGGGTCGCGACCGACGGACCGACACCGATGCGCTGGCCGGCGTTCTTCGAGCAGGACCCGGCGTCGGGCTCACCGGTCCTCTACGGCGGGCACCAGGTCGTCGACGAGGACGCGCCGGACGGGGTCGGAGACACGTGGGTGTGGGACGGCGACCGCTGGCGGCCGATCCGCGGGGGTGACCAGCCGGGACCGCTGGTCAACGCGAACGGCGTCGTCCATCCCGACCACGGGCTGCTGCTCGTCGGAGGCTCGGACTCGACGGGGGAGAAGGGCCGGGTCTGGCGCTGGGCGGGCACGGAGTGGCAGCTGCTGGGGGAGGACGTGATGCCGCCCAGGCAGGCCTTCGGCCTCGCCTATGACGGGGGACGCGACGTCGTCGTGCTGACCGGTGGTCTGGTCGAGCCGGGCAGCACCGAACGCCACCAGGACGTCTGGGAGTGGGCAGGCGACCCCGGCGTTCCCGCCGAACAGGTGCTGGCTGACGAGTAGCGCGACGCGGCCTAGGTCCGCATGGTGAAGGCGACCTTGCCGCTATGGGCGAGGGCGTGGTGGCGGGGGCAGAGCAGCCGGCCGTCGTCGATGCTGGTGTGGCCGCCTTGGTGCCAGGGGGTGTCGTGGTGGGCGTGGCACATGCTGGGTGGCCAGTCGCAGCCCTCGGCGATGCAACCGCCGTCGCGGATACCCATGGCGATCCGCACCGCACGGGTGTGGAAGCGCGACACTCAGACGTGCGGAAGCCCTGTATTCACAGGGGTTCTGGGAACTATGCGATAAGTCTTCCGCAATGTCGGATGGTGGTTTCGAGGCTCGCTTCGCTCGCACCTCAACCACCGCAGCCGGGACCGGCAAGCCGGACCCCGAAGGCCGAAGGACGCCGAGCGGTGGTTCTGAGACAGGCGCTAACGCGCCTTCGTCAACCACCGACGCGGTAGCGCACGTGCGTCGCCCGCGGGGAGTGCTCGGACTCGAGCAGCTCCAGGGTCGGGCGGATGCTGCCGTCGAAGATCCGCTCACCGCCGCCGAGCACCAACGGGACGATCTCGAGGGTGAGCTCGTCGAGCTCGCCGGCGGCGATCGCCTGGCGTACGGCGGACGCCCCGCCGGCGATGTCGACGTCGCCGTCCGCAGCCTCGCGGGCCATCCGCAGCGCATCGGCGAATCCGGTGGTCACGAAGTGGAACGTCGTGCCGCCGGCCATCTCGATCGGTGCGTGCTCGTGGTGGGTCAGCACGAAGACCGGTGCGTGGTACGGCGGGTTCTCGCCCCACCAGCCGCGCCACTCGTCGGGCCAGGTGTCCCACGGGCCGCGCACCGGGCCGTACATGTTGCGGCCCATCACGTACGCGCACCCCGGCCGCAGCACCCGGTCCCGCCAGCGGGCGTCGACCTCGTGGACCTGCTCGTCGTCGGGGAACATCCACTTGTGCAGGTTCTCGCCGCCCAGCCCGAGCGGGTTGTCCAGGGTCTGGTCGGGTCCTGCGGCGTACCCGTCGAGCGAGACCGAGATGTGTGCCGTCGTGTGCGTCATACCGAGTTCGACCCGATCAGCGGACGTCACTCATCGGTGGCGTCGTCGATGGTCGGGAGGTCGGTCAGGTCGGCGGCCCGGTCCTCGGCCGTCGCGAGCAGCTCGTTGACGTCGACCTCCGGCTCCTCGCCGTGGAGCCGGGAGGCGCCGACCGAGATCAGCCGGTCGCCCTCGCCGGTCGGCGCGACGACGAAGACACCGGTCTGGTCCCCGTTACTGGTGGGCGTCGTGACCCGGTAGCCGACCGCCCCGTCGGGCACGTCGTCGAGAGGCTCGACCACGATGCCGACCGAGGAGTCGGCAGCGCAGGTGTCGCGCTCGTCGGCGATGTCGGCCAGGGCCGCCTGGGCCGCGGTCTCGTCGGCGAAGTCCATGACCGTTGCGCTGACGGCGTCCCCGGACTTCAGCGAGAAGATCCAGTACTGGAAGCCGTCGGCGGCCCAGGCGTCGGTGCTGGCGCGGCCCTGGGCGTCGTTCACCGCGCTGCAGTTGCCCACGGCGGGGAAGCCGGCATGGCCGGTCTCGCTCGAGGACACCTCGCTCGGGAGGTCGTCGCTGCTCAGCAGATGTGGGTCCTCGTCGCCGCACCCGGCCGCGAGGAGCGCCAGCCCGGCGAGGCCGACCACCAACCGCCGCGAGGCGTCAGCCATCCGACTGCTCGTAGAAGCGGATGAACTCGTTCTTGTACGCGGTCTCGAGGTCATGGCTCGTCACGAAGTTGTTCACGCCGTCGCTGGCGCTCTGCGCGAACGACGCCAGCTGGCCCTCCGGGACCTCGCGGATCAGGTTGCCGTTGTCGTCACGCCACATGTCCGGGATGTCGGCCTCGGGGATCACGCCCGCGTCGACCAGGGACAGGAACGTGCTGACCCTGAGCTGGCTGACGCCGGCCTGGGCGCGGTTCTCGGCGTTGGCGGTGACCGCCTCGGTCTGGGATCCGTAGGCGTCGCTGAACGCGCCGGTGCCGAGGTCGACGCCCTGGTCCCACGCGGCGCTGAGCACCTCGCCGCCGATCCCGGCACCCGGGAGCGGCACCAGCCCGGCCGCCTCGCCGATCAGGTCGGAGAAGGCCTGGACCCGGGCGTCGTGGTCCTGGGCGTCGGAGATCTCGACGGAGCCGACGGCGTGCTCGGCGAAGCCCTGGAGGCCGGCGGTGTGCTCGAGGACGTCGCGCAGCTCGTTCATGGTCTGCGGGTCGTTGGGGTTCTCGGCGAGGACCGCCGCGACGTTGTTGACCTGGGTCTGTTGGTACGCGCCGATGCCCTCCGCGATGCTGGTCGCGCCGTCCTCGGTGCTGACCGAGACCTGCATCAGGTCCTCGAGGTCGTCGTCGAACATGATCGGGTAGTGCTCGAAGCTGCCGAAGTACTCCTTCGAGAACGCCCCGGCGCCGGGCTCGCCGGTGTCGTCGGGGTTGCGCAGCGCGGCGTCCACCGCAGGCGTGTAGTGCTTCATCAGCTCGGCAAGGTGCGGCGAGCCCGCCTCGGCGTTGTCGACGCTGAACGACTCGTTGGTGGCGATGCCGTGGAAGAACCGGGACACGATCTCCGCGGTCTCCTCCGGGTGCTGCTCGAGCATCTCCGGGTCGGTGCCGAGACCCTCGGCGAGCTCGGTGATGCCGGCGAAGCCGTCGTTCTCCCAGTTGCGCTCGTGGAAGTAGAAGTCCTGCCGGGACGGGTCGTCGGTGAGGAACTGGTAGGCGTCCTGCGGGTGGTCGCCGAGGTTGCCGAGGGCCGCGGCCATCGGATCGTCGGCGTAGCCGGAGAACTCCTCGCCCGCCGTGAGCGGGCTGTAGCCGGTGTGGGAGTACCACTCGCGGGCGCCCAGGTAGCTGTCGGACCGCTCGAACACGTCGAGCTGCTCGGCCACGCCCTGGACCAGGTTGCCGTCGAGATTGTGGTCCTGCATCAGGTAGGTCAGGATCGACGCCCCGCTGCTGCCGCCGACGTGGCCGTAGCGGTCCTCGTAGGCGTCGCGCTGGTCGTCGTCGAGCTGGTACGTCGCGTAGCGGGTGATGTCGCGGCCGAACTCCTGGCTGTCGAAGCCCGGCGCACCCGACGCGACCCCGAGCGTGCGGCGCATGTCCTCGGCCAGCCCCATCACCGAGTCGTTGTCCATCCCGCCGAGCCGCAGGTAGCTCTCGATGCTGCCGAGCGTCGCGACCGTGCCGTCCGGCCCGAGGTCGTCGTACATCGACGCGGCGATGACGTCGTCGCCGCCGTACGCGTCGAGCAGGCCGGAGAGCCGGTCGACGTCCCCCTGCTCGAGGTTGAAGTCCTCGTCGTTGACCTCGCTGTCGAGCAGGTCCGACAGCCCGACGCCGAGCGCCTCGCGCAGCGGCTCGGGCAGGCTCGGCACGACGATGTCGGACAGGTCGGGGTGGTCGAGCAGGTAGTCGACCTGTTCCTCGGTGCTCAGCCCGCGGAGCGCGTCGGGGAGGGCCTGGTCGCCGAGGTCGCCACCGGCGTCCACGTCGCTGCTGTGGGCCGAGCCCAGCGTCGACGCCAGCGCCGAGTCGGCGTCGGCGGCCCGGCTGAGTGCGTCCGCGACGGACTGGGCGATCTCGTCAACGACCCGCTGGGCGTCGGCCAGCTCGTCCTCGTCGGTGTAGGTCCGGTTGCTGGTGACCTCGCCGGACGACGACACCGTGCACCCGGCGCTGCTCGCACGGGAGAGTGCGTCGTCGAGCTGGGAGCGGGCGCCGCGGATGTCGCCGCTCGCGGTGTCGAGCGCGCTGATCACCAGGTTGAGCTCGGCGACCTGGTCGGTGAGCTGGTTGGCGAGCAGGTCGTGCTTCTGCTCGGCGTACACGGACGCGCCACCCACCCAGGAGCCGGGCGGCCGGCCGGTGTCGAGCTCACCGGAGAGGTCGGTGAGGGCGCTGCGTCGGGAGTGGAGCTCGTCGGCGACGACGCCGAGCCGGTCGGCGTCCCACTCCTTGAGCTGGTCGACGGTGACCATCAGTAGCCTCCCCGAGCCATCCGCTCCATGCGCGCGGCCTGGGCCAGGTCGGTCTCGACCCAGTCGTCGGCGTGCCGGCGCAGGGCGGCGACGTGGCTGGTGCTCGCGGTCACCCACGAGGAGTACGCCGTGCGCCAGGTCTCGGCGAGCGTCGTGGCCGCCCCCGCGCTCTGGCTGCCGGGCAGGGCGGTGCTCACCGCGCTCACGCCGGTGGGGACGTTGGCGTCGACGGCGGTCACGGCGGACTCCATCGCGTCGGCGGCGGTGCGGATGTCCTGGGGGACGATCGAGGTCATCGGGGCTCCCGAGGTGCTTACGGCGGTCGCGGTCCTCCTTCCCAAGAGGGTGGCCTCGGTAAACGCGCGCGGGAGGGTCGCCCTAGACTGGTGCGCGCATCCCGAACCTCTCGAAGGAGCGCCCCCGTGGCCCGTGTCGTCGTCGACGTCATGCCCAAGCCCGAGATCCTCGACCCCCAGGGCAAGGCCGTCCTCGGGGCGCTGCCCCGGCTCGGCTTCACCGGAGTCAGCGACGTCCGCCAGGGCAAGCGCTTCGAGCTCGAGGTGGACGGCGAGGTGACCGAGCGGTGCTCGCCGAGGTCGAGAAGATGGCCGAGACGCTGCTCTCCAACCCGGTGATCGAGAACTACACCGTCCGGGTGGAGCAGTCGGCATGAAGGTCGGGGTCGTCACCTTCCCCGGCTCCCTCGACGACGTCGACGCCCAGCGCGCCGTCACGATGGGCGGCCACGACGCCGTACCGCTCTGGCACGGCGACCACGACCTCAAGGGCGTGGACGCGGTGGTGCTGCCGGGCGGCTTCTCGTACGGCGACTACCTGCGCTGCGGCGCGATCTCGCGGTTCTCGCCGGTGATGACCGAGGTGATCGAGGCGGCCGGCAAGGGGATGCCGGTGCTCGGCATCTGCAACGGCTTCCAGATCCTCTGCGAGTCCCACCTGCTGCCGGGTGCGCTGATCCGCAACGACCACCGCAAGTTCGTGTGCCGCGACCAGCGGCTGCGCATCGAGAACACCAGCACCCCCTGGACGTCGTCGTACGCCGAGGGCGCCGAGATCACCATCGTGCTCAAGAACGGCGAGGGCGGGTTCGTCGCCGACACCGAGACCCTCGACCGGCTCGAGGGTGAGGGCCGGGTGGTCGCGCGCTACCTCGACGTGAACCCGAACGGCTCGCTGCGCGACATCGCCGGGATCACCAACGAGCGCGGCAACGTCGTCGGCCTGATGCCGCACCCCGAGCACGCGGTCGAGTCGCTCACCGGCGCCGGCACCGAGGGCCTCGGCTTCTTCACCAGCCTGGTGGAGCGCACCTTCGCATGAACCCGCTGCATCTCTTCCGCCGCGTCGCGATCGCCGAGGCGGTCACCTGGGCGCTGCTGCTCATCGGCATGTTCCTCAAGTACGTCACCGAGACCACCGAGCTCGCCGTCAGCATCTTCGGCATGGTGCACGGCGTCGTGTTCATCGCGTACTGCCTCACCACCGTGCTCGTCGGCGTCGACCAGCGCTGGTCGCGCGGTCGGCTGCTGATGGGCCTGGCCGCGTCGATCCCGCCGTTCTTCACGGTGGTCTTCGACCGCAACGCCGAGAAGCACGGCGTGCTGAGCGACGTCGTGGCGGCTCACGCAGGAAGCGCCGAGCGGCATCGTCGAGCGGCTGGTGTCCTGGCTGCTGCGCAACCCGATGCGCGGCGCGTTCGCCGGCGTCGTCGCGGTCGCGGCCCTGACCGGGATCGCGTTGCTGGTGGGTCCGCCGGTCGGTTAGGTCGGTCAGTAGGTCCCGTCGGAGAGAGCGCGCCAGCTCTCCCGCCCGGCGACGCCCGACACCTCGACGCCGACGCGCTGCTGCCAGGCCCGCAGTGCCGCCACGGTGTCGGGCCTGAACCGCCCGGTCGCCCGGAGCGGTTTCGCCAGCCCGGCCGCGTTGAGCGTCCGCTGGAGCTGACGTACGGCGGGGCCGGTCGTGCCGAGCTTCAGCACCGGCTTGTCGCCGGCCGAGAGCAGGGACATCCAGTTCTTGCGGCTCCAGACCTCCCTGACCGGCATGTCGTGGCCGACCTGCCAGGCGGCGATCGCCCTCCCGGTGGCCGTGGTCCAGCGGCCGTTGACCGCGCCGCCGTAGAACCCGCGCTCGGTGAGCAGGCACTGCAGCGCCTTCATCCGGCCCTCGGGCGGCACCGTGCCGTCGGCCGGCGGGCGGAGGGTCTCGTAGGTCGAGTAGCTGATCCGCACTCCGCCGCAGTGCTCCTCGGGCTCGGCGACCATGCCCCGGCCGACGTCGAGGAAGTTGCGGTCGATGTTGATGGTGACGCCGCCCCAGGTCTCGTCGTGGCCGCCCTGGTACTGCTTGATCCGGGCGTGCGGGCGCCAGCCGTCGGAGCGCAGGTAGGACGTCGAGGTGTTGGCCCGGCCGTCCCAGCGGGCGACCCAGATCATGTCGGGGAGGGTGACCTGCTCGGGACGGTTGACCCGGGCGTCGTCCAGCATCTTGATGCCCGACCCGGCGCTGGAGTAGACGCCGGACACGTAGCCGAGCTGGTGGAGCTGCGTGGTCCAGCTGCTGAGGAACGCCAGTGCGGACTCGCGGCACTTGGTGTTGCGCAGGTCGAAGCCCTCGAGGTCGTACCAGAGCGTGCTGCCGGGGACGATGCCGAGATCGGTGGCGACGGCGACCGCGGTGCTCGCCTCGACGCTGGCCTGCTTGCGGGCCTTGTCATAGCGGCCGTTGCGACCCGGGCGGGGGTTGATGGTCTCGTCGTCGCCGTACCGCGGGAAACGCGGCTGGCAGGAGGCCTGCGGGCCGAGGGTGATCGGCAGCAGCCGCCAGCCGCGCTCGAGCTGGGTGCTCACCCAGCGCGGGGTCAGGTTCGGCTGGTCGCGGCAGGCGCGGGAGTCGCCGGAGATGTAGATGCCGACGGCCAGGAACGGCGAGCTCTGCAGCCAGGCGTTCATCTTCCGCTGGTCGGGGGTGTGGCACTGGTCGAAACCGAAGCCGATGAAGTCGCCGGGCGTGACGATGCCGGCCCGCGCGCCCTTGGCCTTCGCGGCCGCTGAGGCCGACTGGGTGGCCGTCGCGTCGGCCGGTCCGCCGGCGGTGAGGGCGGCCATCAGCGTGACCAGCAGCGCCCCGCCGGCGATGGCGGCCAGGGCGCGACGCAGCGCGAGATGGGCGGTCCGAGTTGCCGGGCGTGGCATGGGCGGGACTCCTGGGGAAGTAGGAAGGCCTCCCGTCGAGGCCAGGCAACCATAACCTCACAAGTCACACCAGTAACAGCAAACCGGGCGAACTACAGATCTGTAGTTCGCCCGGCTCGCCTGGCGGAGAGGTCAGGCGGCCTCGGCGGCCACCGCCTCGACCAGGTCGTCGGACGGCGCCTCGGCGGCACCGAGCGGCCGTCGCGTGCGGATCACCAGCGCGGTGACGAGCAGGGCGAGAGCCGCGAACGTCGCCGAGGTGAGGAAGGCGCCGGCCATTCCCGGCACGAGCTGACCGGGCACCGCGCCGGCGGCGTACATCGACACGATCACCGCGACGCCGATGGCGCCGCCGAGCTGCTGCGTCGTCTGCAGCAGACCGGACGCGGACCCGGCGTGCTCGGGCTCGACGCCGGACAGCACGATCACCGTCACCGGCATGAAGATCAGCGCGGACGCGATGCCGGCCAGGGTCATCGGACCGAACACCGCGGCCAGGTAGGTGTCGTTGATGCCGATCGTGCTGAGCCACGCGTAGGCGACCGTCAGCGTGCCGCCGCCGACGAGCATCATCGTGCGAGCGCCGAAGCGGCCGAGCAGGGCCGGAGTGACCCGTGAGGTCGCGAAGATGCCCAGGCTGAACGGCAGGAAGGCGACGCCGGCCAGCAGCGGCCCGAAGCCGAGTACGCCCTGGACGTACTGGACGACCAGGAAGAACATCGACAGGTTCGCGCCCATGAGCAGCGCCATCACCGCGAGCGCCCCGACCCGGTTGCGGTCGCGCACCAGCCGCGGCTGCACCAGCGGGTGCGGGTGCCGCAGCTCGGTGCGGGTGAGCAGTGCCAGCAGGGCGATGCCGACGACGAATCCGACGATCGTGCGCGCCGACAGCCAGCCGTGCTCGGGCGTCCCGATCAGGGTCCACACGAGGGCGACCGCGCCGCCGGTGGCGGCGAACGCGCCGACGACGTCGAAGCGGCCCGTACGGCGGGGCGTCTCGGCGACGAAGCGCGGGGCGAGCAGGATCACGGCCAGCCCGATCGGCACGTTGATGAAGAGCGTCCAGCGCCAGGAGCCGACGTCGGTCAGCAGCCCGCCGAGGATCAGGCCGATCGACGCGCCACCCGACGAGACGGCGCCGAACAGCGCCAGCGCTCGGTTGCGGGCGGCGTCGTCGGGCGCGCTCGTGGTGAGCAGGGCCAGGACGCTCGGTGCCGCGAGCGCGGCGCCGACGCCCTGGAAGGTGCGGGCGGCGACGAGCTGGCCGGGCGTCTGGGCGATGCCGCCCAGGGCGGAGCCCAGGGTGAAGACGGCCAGGCCGACCTCGAAGACCTTGAGCCGGCCGAACACGTCGCCGAGCCGGCCGCCGAGGAGCAGCAGCCCGCCGAAGGCGAGCGTGTAGGCGTTGAGGACCCAGGAGAGGGCTGCCGGCCCGAAGCTCAGGTCGGCGTCGATCTGGGGGAGAGCCACGTTCACGACGGTCGCGTCGAGGACGATCATCAGCTGCGCGACCAGGACGATCGCGATACCGGCCGCTGCCCGGCCGGCGTTCGGCGGCAGCTCGGTCGGGACTCCCCGGGTGTGGGAGGTGGTGTTCAGGGACATGGGGTTGCGGTCCTGTTCTGGCCCGGCGGGCCGAGGTACAGTAGATCCGGAGGATGACTCCGCTTCCTGGACGACAATACGGAGACTGTCTCCGCTTAGCAAGCCCTTCGAGGTGAATTTCCGTGCGAGCCGACGCGCAGCGCAACTACGACCGGATCGTCGAGGTCGCGCGTGAGGTGTTCCGCGAGCAGGGCTACGACGCGTCGCTCGACGAGATCGCCAAGCGCGCCGGCGTCGGTCCGGGCACGCTCTACCGGCACTTCCCCAAGCGGGAGAACCTGCTCGACGCGATCATGCAGTCCTGGGTCGACAAGGTGACCGAGACCACCGACAAGGCGCTCGCCTTCGAGGGCTCCGACCGCGAGCTGCTGCTCAACTGGTTCGAGGGCTACGTGACCCTGATCAGCCAGCACAAGGGCGGCCCGGCCAAGATCACCTCCGCGATGGGCGACCCCGACTCGCCGATCATGACCAAGTGCCAGGTGCTGGCCGGCGCGAACGACCGCGTCATCGAACGGCTCCGTGCCGACGGTGCGCTGCGGGACGATGTCGAGACCATCCAGGTGTGCCGCCTCGTCGGCGGCATCGCGACGGTCGCCGACCAGGGCGACCTCGACGTCGCCGTCGTACGCCCCCTCCTCGAGGTCGTCGTCGACGGCCTGATGCGTTAGCGCAAGGTTTCCTCAACTGGCTGCGATCGCTGCCGACCAGGATCACTCTGGCCAGGACGGCCCGGTCACCGACAGGTCGCCGTCACAAGGGGGGATCCATCATGAGCGACAACTGGACCGACCTGCCGTTCCTCGGCCTGGTCCCGCACTTCCACGCCGACCCGGTCGAGGGCGGCGCGCCACTCGTCAGCGCCGACGGCCACTGGTGGTGGGACGGCCATGTGTGGAAGCCGACCGCGGAGCCGGAGGCCGCGGAGGCCGACGGGTTCGCGCGCGCGGTCTGACCCGTCTGGACCGTTCCGCTAGACCGCTGCGCCAAAGTCCCCGGTTCCGCTGTGGGTGTGCTGCGGATCACGTAGGAAGGCAGGACCATCGACTGTCTGAGTACGGGAGGAAGCAGTATGGACACACGAGAGCGTGAAGAGTTCGTCCGGGCCTGGGGCTCGGTGCTGATGAAGTCGTGGGAGGACGACGACTTCAAGGCCCGCCTGCACTCGGACCCGAAGTCGGTCCTTCAGGGCGCCGGCCTGGACATCCAGGACGACGCCACCGTCACGCTCGAGGCTCCTCCGGCCGACGCCGGTCCGGACCTCGACCGCCAGATCGAGCTGTACGCCGAGGGCCGCTCGTCCGGGTCCTACCTGTTCTACGTGCAGGACTCGAACCAGCTCGAGACGCAGGAGATCTCCGAGAAGGAACTCGAGGGTGTCGCCGCCGGCGCATCCAGCTCCTCGATCATCTCCTGCTGCTGCTGCTGCTGAGGAACTCCGATGACACCAGCGGATGACGAGACCAGCGAGACCGAGGCCAGCCTGGAAACTCAGGAGCTCGCCGAGGACGAACTCGACGGCCTCGCCGCCGGAGGCCCCGCGGCCATGGTCGCGCCTCCGGTACAGGGTGCCTGACCGCCCGACTCTGCTGCCGATGCACGCCCCGGACGGGGTTGTTACGACCAACGTGAAGGACGACTACTCGGGATGATCGAACAACCCCGTCTGAAGGCGCACCTGAGTGCGCACGTGGTCGAGCCGGACGAGGTGTTCCTCCTCGGCGACGACCGCCAGCACCTGATCGAGAGCCGCGCCGCGGTCCTGATCGTCCCGCTGCTCGACGGCCGGCGGTCCAGCGCCCAGATCGCGCTGGAGCTCTCGTCGCGGGCGCCGTTCATGGAGGTGATGGCCGCGCTGGCCGCCCTCGAGCGCGGCGGCCACCTCGTGGACGGCGTCGAGGCCGGCCCTGAGGCGGCCTGGTGGGAGGCCGCCGGCGCCGACGCCGCGGCCGCCGCCGACGCCGTGGCCGCGAGCCGGGTCGTGGTCCGCACCCTCGGCGAGGTGCCCGAGGCCGGCGCCGTGATCGAGACGCTGCACGCCTGCGGCCTGGACGCGATCCGTGATGGTGCGCCCGCCCAGCCCGGCGACCTGGTGCTGGTCCTCGTCGAGGACTACCTCGAAGCCGGACTCGAGGACCTCAACCGCCGGATGCTCGACGCGAAGACGCCGTGGCTGCTGGCGAAGGCGCAGGGCGAGACGCTGTGGCTCGGGCCGTTCTTCCGGCCCGGGGAGTCCGCGTGCGCCTCCTGCCTGACGTTCCGGCTGGTCCGCAACCGGCACGTGGAGAGCTACGTCAAGCGCCGCAACGGCTCGCGGCCGCGGCGTCCCGCAGCCACCGCTCCCGGCGCGGCACAGCTGGCCGGCGCGATGCTGGCCCGCGAGCTCCAGGAGATCGCCGCCACCGGTGAGTCGTCGGTCTTCCACGACACCGTCCTCACGATCCGCCGCGACCTCGGCACCCTCGAGCACCACGTCGTACGACGTCCGCAGTGCCCCGAGTGCGGCGCCGGCACCGACGCGTACGGCGACGGCCGGATCGAGATCGGCCCGGCGCCGAAGCGGCTGCTGGCCGGCGGCGCCTACCGGAGCATGTCGACCGAGGAGACCCTGGCCGTCCTGGAGAAGCACGTCAGCCCGATCAGCGGCGCGGTGGCCTGGCTGGCGGACCTGTCCGAGCCGGACGAGTCGGGCCACGCGTTCTGGGCCGGGCACTGGTTCCCGATCCTCGGCTCCGAGCGCGGCGCCGCGGTGCTGCGCCAGAACGTCCGCGGCCGCAGCGGCGGCAAGGGGGCGACCGAGGCCGCGGCCCGCACCAGCGCGATCTGCGAGTCCCTCGAGCGCTACAGCGGCGTCTTCTTCGGCGACGAGCCGCGGATCCTCACGACCCGCGACGAGCTCGGCGAGCGGGCGCTGCCGTTCGAGCAGCTGGTGCAGTACTCCGACGAGCAGTACCGGAACCGCGAGGCCTGGAACGCCGCCCAGCACTCCGAGCTGCAGATCGTGGCCGGCCCGCTGCCCGGCGACCGCGCGGTCGACTGGACCACGGTGTGGCCGCTGCTCGGCGGCGAGGCGCGGTACGTGCCGACGGCGTACTGCTACTACGGCCATCCCGACATCGGCGACTGGGACACGTTCTTCTGCTCCGGCGACTCCAACGGCCAGGGCGCGGGCAACACCCTGGAGGAGGCGCTGACCCAGGGCCTGTTCGAGCTCTCGGAGCGCGACGGCGTCGCGATCTGGTGGTACAACAGGCTGCGCCTGCCCGCGGTCGACCTCGACACCTTCGACGACCCGTGGGTCGAGCGGATCCGGCAGGAGTACGCCGAGAACGGCCGCGAGGTCTGGGCTCTCGATCTGACCACCGACATCGGGATCCCGGTGTTCGTCGCGGTCTCGAAGCAGGTCGAGGGACCGGAGGACCTGATCTTCGGCTTCGGCTCCCACCTCGAGCCGCAAGCTGGCGCTGACCCGGGCGTTCAGCGAGCTCAACCAGTTCCTGCCGGCCGTGCGTCGCGACGAGAACGGCGAGTTCGAGCTCGACGAGCCGGAGGCGCTGGAGTGGTGGGCGACCGCCACGCTCGCGAGCGAGCCGCACCTGGTGCCCGACCCGGACGTGCCCATGGTCCGGCTCGAGGACTTCCCGGACCGCGCGAGCGACGACCTCGGCGAGGACCTGCGCACCGCGGTCGGGCTGCTGAACGCGGTCGGCCTGGAGGCCTACGCGGTCGACCAGTCGCGGCCGGACATCGAGCTGCGGACCGCGAAGGTGCTGGTGCCCGGGATGCGGCACTTCTGGCGCCGGCTCGCGCCGGGCCGGCTCTACGACGTACCGGTGAAGATGGGCCGGCTCGCCGAGCCGTTGCGCGAGGACCAGCTCAACCCCAAGAACATCTGGTTCTGACGTGCTCCGGCAACGGCTGCACCTGCGCCCCGGGACGTCGTACGACGAGACGACCCAGGCCGTCACCGCCGGCCTGGCCCGGCTCGGCCTCGAGGACACGCTGCCGCAGACCCGGGCGGCGCTCGCGGCGATGGCATCGACCGAGGGCTACGACGCGGACCTGCTGCCGCTCGACCACGGGCTCGCGCTGTTCGCGAACCGGCTCGAGGCCGGCGGCTGGGTCGCCCGCACGCTGCTCTCCGGCGACACGCCGCTGGTGACCCGGGAGCCGGTCGCCTACGTGGACGTGCTGTCTCGGCAGGGCGTGGTGCCCGACGTGCCGCTGCGGCTGTCGCGGCTCGCCGTGCTCCACGACGAGAACGGCCAGCTGATGCTGGTCTCCGGCGCCGCGCACGCGCGGGCGGTCGTGCACGACCCGCGGGTGGCGGCGCTGCTCGCGGAGCTGCACACGCCCCGGCTGGCGGCAGAGGTCGGCGCCGAGCCTGGCCGACGACGAGCGTGACGCGGTGCTGCGGCTGCTGCTCCAGGCCCGGCTGCTGGTGCGTCTCGACAGCGAGGCCGACCCCGAGCGCGACGACCAGTCGGTGGCCCAGTGGCACCCGCTCGACCTGGCGTTCCACGCCCGCAACCGGCTCGGCCGGCGCGGGCCCGGCTACGGCGGCACGTTCCCGTTCAAGGGCACCTTCCCGGAGCCGCCGGTCCGGCGCGCGCCCGGAGGCGGCACCCGGATCGTGCTGCCGAGGCCCGACCTCGCGGCCGCCGCTGCCGCGGACCCGCCGCTGACCACGGTCGTCGAGGGCCGCCGCTCCACCCGGATCCACGACGACGCCGCTCCTCTCGACGTCGCCCGGCTCGGTGACCTGCTCTACCGCACCTGCCGCGTGCGCACGGTCCTCACGGATCCCGAGAGCGGCAGCGAGTTCGCGCTCCGCCCCTACCCGAGCGGCGGCGCGCTCTACGAGCTCGAGGTCTACCCGGTCGTCCGGCTCTGCGACGGCGTACCGCCCGGCCTCTACCGGTACGACGGCGAGGCGCACGAGCTGGAGCTGGTCGGCGACGCGGGGCCGCATGTCGACGGGCTGCTGGAGCAGGCCCGGGTGTCGGCGCTGATGGACGAGCAGCCGCAGATCGTGCTGACCGTCGCGGCCCGGTTCCCGAGGGTGACCTGGAAGTACGAGGGCATGCAGTACTCGCTGACCCTCAAGCACGTCGGCGTCCTCTACCAGACCGTCTACCTGGTCGCGACCGCGATGGACATCGGGGTGTGCGGCCTCGGCGGCGGCGACTCCGACCTGTTCGCGCGGGCCGCCGGGCTCGACTACCTCACCGAGACCAGCGTCGGCGAGATGATCCTCGGCAGCATCCCGGCCGGCCACCGCGGCCCGGCGCTCGCGGAGGTGGCCCAGCCCACGCTGTCGTTCTGAGGTCGGGGTCATTTCCCGTCGAGACACCCAGAGTGGTTGTTCTCAGCCCCAGAATGCAGCCACTTTGCGTGTCTCGACGACCTTGATCAAGCGAGCTGGCGCTCGGCGAGCTTCTTGAAGACCCCGTCGCGGGTCATCAGCTCGTCGTACGGGCCCTCCTCGACGATCCGGCCGGCCTGCATGACGATGATCCGGTCGGCGTGCTGGATCGTGCTCAGCCGGTGCGCGATCACCACGCGGGTGGCCTGCATCCGGCGCATCGAGTTCATCACCTGCGCCTGGGTGAGGTTGTCCAGCGCGCTGGTGGCCTCGTCGAGGAAGACGAGGCGCGGCCGGGCGACGAGCGCGCGGGCCAGCGCGATCCGCTGTCGCTGACCGCCGCTCAGGGTCCCGGCGCCGTCGGAGATCACGGTGAACATGCCCATCGGCATCGACGCGACCTCCTCGTCCATCCCGACCATCTCGATCGCCGCCCAGGCGTCGTCGGAGGTGTAGAGGCCCGACCCGACGACGTTGGAGAGGATGTCGCCGGCGAACAGCTGGGAGTCCTGGAGTACGACGCCGCACTGGCGGCGCACCGCGCTGACGTCGAGCTCGCCGAGGTCCTGCTCGTCGTACAGGACCGCGCCGCCGGACGGCGCCTCGAAGCCGAGCATCAGCCGCAGCAGCGTGGACTTGCCGGAGCCGGACGGCCCGACGATGGCCACGAACTCGCCCGGCTCGACGCGACAGCGAGACGTCGTCGAGGACCAGCGGGCCGTCGTCGCGGTAGCCGAACGTGACGCCGGCGAGCTCGAGCGCGCCCGGACAGCTCGCCCGGGTCCGCCTTCGGGCCGGAGGCCTCCGGGGTCGCGGCCAGGATCGGCCCCAGGCCCTCGAGCAGCGGCACCACCGCCACCGCGTTCACGGTGGTGACCACGACGACGAGCATGGCGGCCATCGCCTGGGCGTAGGCCACCGAGAACACGAAGAACGTCGTCGGGTCGCGGCTCGACGACGGTGCCGGCCACGAAGAACACGACCGCGTAGGAGAGCAGCGCGAACGACGCCGCGAAGCCGGCGAACCGGTTCTGGATCCGGCGGGCGGCGTACATCTTGTCGCGGTGGTCACCGAAGGCGTCGGCCCAGAACGCGAACGCGCGCTCCTCGGCGGCGGCGGCGCGGAGCTTGCCGACGTGGCCCATCAGCTGGAAGGCGCGGGAGTTCACCTCGCGCTGGTGGTCGAACGCCTCGCGCTGGATCACCAGGCTGCGCCGGAAGACGACCACCGCCAGCAGCCCGATCAGGAGGAACAGCAGCACAGCGAGGAACCCGAGGCCGGGCGCGTAGACGACGATCAGCGCGACGTTCACGATCAGCCGCGACCAGCGCGACCGCGACCTTGGTGCTCAGCGTGCCGAGCAGCTCCTGCATCTGGGTGAGCGCGAGGGTCCGGGTGGCGAGGTCGCCGATCGACCAGCGCCGGAAGAAGCTGGGCGGCATCCGCAGCACCCGGCCCCAGATGCCCTCCTGGACGTTCGACTGGAGCCGGCCCTCGATCCGGAGCGCGGCGAGGTTCTGTACGGCGGCGAACAGCACGGTCGCGACGGCGGCGACCAGGAGGCCGAGGCAGAGCCGTACGACGAGGTCGCGCTCGCCGTTCGGGCACCAGGGTGCCCAGGATCTCGCCGCTGGCCAGCGGCACCAGCAGGCTCAGCCCGGCCACGGCGAGGGCGCTGACCAGGAAGGCGACGAGGTCGCGCTTGCGTGCCGCGCGCGCCGAACGGAGCAGCTCGCGGCCGGTCATCGGCCGGTCCGGCAGCTGCCGGTAGAACGCGTGGCCCTTGGGCTGCAGCTCGGCGGCGACCGCCGGCGTGACCCGCCGGGCGCTGCCGTCGTGGGGGTCACGCAGCTCGTAGCCGAACGTGCGACGCACCAGTGCGACCGGGCGCTCGTCCTCGGCCAGGAAGCCGAGCATCGGCCCGGCGTCCTCCTGGAACCAGTTGCGGGCCAGCCGGATCTCGCGGGTGTTCATGCCGGAGGCGCGGACGATCTCGGCGAGCTCGTCGACGCGCGGCCCGAGTGCGGCGGACGGCGGCGGCCGGCGTACGGCGACACCCAGCTCGTCCGCGACCAGGGCGACGGCACCGAGCAGGTCGTCTCCGCGTACGGCCGCGCCGTGCCGGCGGGCGGTGCCGTCCATCAGGTCGGCGAGCTCCCGGTTGGTGTCGGCCACGAGCTTGGCGTCCTGGACGAGGCGGGCCGCGACCCGGTCGCGCTCGGCCTCCTCCTCGCTGGCCAGCGTGACCCGGATCGCGTGCAGGGCGCGTCCGGCGGTCGCCTCCAGGGCCGGTCGCAGCCGGCCGTCGGCCAGCAGCGCGGCCGTGTCGTGCGCGGAGGCCTGCACCGGTCCGTCGGCGACCATCCAGTCCTGCCGGCCGACCGGAGCGAGCTCGGCGTCGCCGAGCACCCGGCTCGCGGCTCGACCGCGCAGTCGCAGCCCGGCGCCGCTCACCCACAGCGGCCCGTCGACCGGGCGGAGCACCTCGTCCGGCATCGCGTCGACGGTCTCGCCGGCCTCGATCGGCCGGAACTCCCGGGGCGGCAGCTCGCCGCGGCTGAGCCGCTCCAGGATCGGGCCGAGCCAGCCGTCGACCGACCCGGCGACGCGGGCCTGGTCCTCGGGCGGCACGTTCTCCAGCGCGGTGATCGGGAACCGCTCGACGCGGGCGCCGGGCGCACAGCGGCCGATCACCGTGAACTCGCCCACCGGGAGACCAGGCACCAGCGCCGGCGCCGTACACGTGGTCAACGGGTGCCAGCGGCTGTGCCCGCCGTCGGCCTCGGCGACCACCAGGAACAGGTCGACCTCGCCCTCGGTGAGCTGCCAGATCGAAGGCCGGGTCGTCGGCGTGGAAGGTGGTGACGTCCGTGGTCGCTGTCGTCATCACGTGGTCCGGATCAGCTCGGTGTACAGGCCGCCGGCCGCGTGCAGGGACTCGTGGGTGCCGCGCTCGGCGACCCGGCCGCGGTCGAGCACGATGATCTCGTCGGCGTCGCGGATCGTGGAGAGACGGTGCGCGACCACGATGCACGCGTGGCCGCGGCGGCGGATCGCGTCGGACACGTGCTTCTCGGAGACCGGGTCCAGCGCACTGGTCGCCTCGTCGAGCACCAGGATCGCCGGGTCCCCGGCGAGCGCGCGGGCGATCTCGAGACGCTGCCGCTGACCGCCCGACAGGTCGCGACCACCCTCGCCGACGCGGCCGGAGAGCTGGCCGGACCTGGCCATGATCTCGTCGTGGATCGCCGCGTCCCGGAGGGCGGCGACCAGGATGTCGTCGGGGACGGAGTCGTCCCAGAGGGTGAGGTTGTCGCGGATGGTGCCCTCGAACAGGAACGGGTCCTGCTCCACCACCCCGATGGACGCGGCAAGGGTGCTCCGCTCGATCTCCTCGCGCGGGTGCCCGTCGAAGCGGATCGTGCCGCTCCACGGCTCGTGCATCCCGGCGATCAGCCGCGCCACGGTGGACTTCCCGCTGCCCGACGGACCGACCAGCGCGATCCGCCGCCCGGGCAGCAGCTCGAGCGAGAAGTCCTCGATCAGCGGCGGGGTGAGCGGGTTGTAGCCGAACGTCACCTGGTCCAGCACCAGGTAGCCGGAGAGCTTGCGGGTGCGGACCGTCGCACCCTCGCGCGGCTGGGTGATCCGCGCCTGCGGGTAGCGCTCCACGTCGTCGAGCCGGCCCAGGTCGGCGGCCGCCTCCTGCGCCCGGGTGCCGACGTCGGCCAGGTCGACGATCGGCTTGGTGAAGCT
This sequence comes from uncultured Actinomycetota bacterium, assembly GCA_963716655.1. Taxonomy (GTDB): domain Bacteria; phylum Actinomycetota; class Actinomycetes; order Propionibacteriales; family Nocardioidaceae; genus Nocardioides. The sequence continues at coordinate 439,223 of CAVQTV010000008.1, forward strand.
GGTGACCAGGGTCTGCACGGCGACGACCAGGCCGACCGTGATCGCGCCGTCCATGACCTGGTCCGCGCCGACCAGCAGGATCAGCGCACCGGAGAGGATGGTGAGGGCCGGCGGGATGACGCCGAGCAGCTGGGTCGGTACGCCGAGCTTCTGCACGCCGGTCACCAGGTTGGCCTGCATCCCGGCCCAGCGGGCGAAGTAGTCGCCCTCGCGGCCCGAGGCCTTGAGGGTCTCCACGATCGCGATGCCGTTGTACGTCGTCGCGACGAGCTTGCCGCGGTCCTGCTCCACCCGGGCGGTGGCGTCGCGGCGGACCCGGGCCACCAGGCGCAGCGCGACCAGGTTGAGCAGCGCGGTGCCGATGCCGATCAGCGCCAGCGCCACGTCGGTGGCGAGCAGCACGACGCCGAACAGCGTCGCCATGATCGCGGACACGACAGCGGTGGCGAGGTCACGGGAGAGCAGCTGGGAGACCCGGTCGATCGCCATCATCCGTGCGGCGATGTCGGCCGGCTGGCGCTGGGTGAAGAACTCGATCGGCAGCCGCATCACGTGCCGCAGGAACCGCGCCGACGTCGCGATCGCCATCCGGGTCTCGAGCCGCAGCAGGTAGTGCTGCTGCATGGTCGTGAGCACGAAGGCCAGCAATGCGCCCGCCGCGGCACCGACCGCCAGACCGACGGCCCACGAGTCGTTGCCGGCGAGCAGCACCTGGTCGACGAAAACCCGTTGGAACGCGGGCAGCGCCAGACCCGGGACGACGAGCAACAGGCTGAGCAGCAGGATCAGCAACAGCCCCGAGCGGCCCTGGTCCATCCGCTGCCAGAGCCGGCTCAGCACTCCGGGCGGCTTCTTGGTCGTCTCGACGGCGGCGCCCGGCTCGAACAGCAGCGCGATGCCGGTGAAGGAGTCGTCGAACTCCTGGTAGCTGACCTTGCGCTGGCCGGTGGCCGGGTCGTTGAGGTAGACGGTGTCGCCGTTGAATCCCTCGAGCACCACGAAGTGGTCGAAGTTCCAGAACACGATGGCCGGCATCGGCGCCCGCCGCAGCACGTCCGCCTCGAGCTGGAAGCCCTTGGCGGACAGGCCGTGTGACTTCGCCGCGCGGAGCAGGCTGCCGGCGTTGGTCCCGTCACGGGAGACGCCGCACTCGATGCGCAGCTGCTCCAACGGGACGTACCGACCCTGGTGCGCCAGGATCATCGAGAGGCAGGCGGCGCCGCACTCGACGGCCTCCATCTGCAGGACCGTCGGCGTCCGGACCCGGCGGTCAGCCTCCGGACCGGCGAGCAGCGGGTGCGGTGCCGGAGTCGGAGTCGCCTGGCTCGCGGTGGTCATCCCGACCCAAGCACCACGTCGAGCACGGACTGCTCGCCCAGCCGGATGTCGGCGTCCACGATCGCGCCGGGCCGCAGCGGGAAGTCGGGACCCTCGCCCTGGCTCCAGCTCAGACCCGACGGGGTGTCCGCCTCGTCGAGGTCGACGACGACCACGACCGGGGCGCCGTCCTCGGAGAACTGCTCTGCGAGGGCGCCGTTCGCAAGGAGAACGTCGAGCTCCTCGGGGGAGGCGGGCTGCTGGCCGACCGAGGCGACCTCGCCGCGGATCGAGCCGAACGCCGCGGACGGCGCGGCGGCGACGTGCACGTCGACCGACATGCCGGGCGCGACGCCGGCGGCCTGGTCCGGGTCGAGGAAGAGGAAAGCCTGAGAAGGATCGGAGGGAGTCCGGGCAACGGTTGCGACCGGGCTGCCGGGCGAGAGCACCCGGCCCGGACTGGTCCGTACCACCATCACTTCGCCGACCTGGCCGGCGACCACCGTCACGATCTCGCCGTCCGGGAGCCGCACGGTCGCCACGGGAGTGTTCTCCTCGACGGCATCGCCGGCGGCGACCAGCACCTCGTCGACCTCGCCGGCGACCGGGCTCTGCACCTCGGCGACGCCACCTTCGGAGCCCAGAACCCCGTGTGCGTTGACCTTCCGAGGAATCGAGCCGGCGAGCAGGCCGACCACGAGGCCGACGACGAGCACGGTCAGCGCGAGTGCCGCGAGCCAGCCGCGAGGCTTGGCGATGGCGGGGAGTCGGTCCAGTTCCTCACCCTGGCGGCGCTTGGCCAGGGCCTTGGTCCGGAACCTCATGATCGCGAGACTATGCGCGCCCTCACGGTTACGGTGGGCAAATGAGCCAGACGCAGGGCGACCCGGTCGACGATCCTGGGGTCGCGATCGCCGAAGCGCTGGAGATCGCCCGGCAGGCGCTGGGCATGGAGGCCGGGTACGTCACCGAGTTCACCGGGGGCGAGCAGGTGTACCGAGAGCTCGCGGGCGAAGCCGGCTCGTTCGACATGCGCCTCAACGAGGGCTACCGCCTCGACGGCTCCTACTGCATGCGGATGGCGCTCGGTGAGATCCCGAACCTGATCCCCGACTCGTCGGTCGAGGAGGGCGTGCGCGACCTCGCGATCACCGAGCTCGGCAAGATCGGTGCGTACGTCGGTGTGCCGATCAAGTTCTCCGACGGCTCCGTCTACGGCAGCGTCTGCACCGTCTCCCACGAGGCGCGTCCCGACCTGCGCGAGCGCGACGTACTCGTCCTCAGTGCGATCGCCCGGCTGATCGGCGCCGAGCTCGAGCGGGTCCAGACGCTGCGCGAGAACGAGTTGCTCGGCGGCCGGATCGGCGAGCTCGAGACCGAGCTCGAGGAGCTCCGCGTCGCGCTGCAGACCGCCGAGGCCAGCGGCGACGGCGGGTTCGTCGACGTGCGCGGCTGGCGCCCGGACTGACCCGGGCGTAGCGTGCGAGTGCCCGACGTGCGGGTTCTCGGTCGAGGGAGCCTGCCATGGGCCTGTTCAAGCGTGCGAAGTCCGCTGTCGGCGGCATCGACGAGGATCTGATCTCGACCGGGGTCCTGGCGCGCGGCAACGTGCAGTCGGTCGACATCGGCTCGGTCAGCAGCGGGGTGCCCGAGCGCGGCCTCGGCAGGGAGGTCGTCTGCCTGGTGACCGTCGAGGTGGTCGGGCTCGACGGTCAGGAGCCGTACGTCGCGTCCTGCCACCACCCGGTCCCGCAGGTCTACCTGCCCAAGCTCAACGAGCCGGGTGCCGCGGTCGCGGTGCGCGTCGACCCGGCCGACCCGCAGCGGATCGCTCTCGACCTCGCGCACGACGTGCCGGCCGCGCCGACGGTCCTGGTCAGCGACGACGGCATCCGCGAGACCCTGAAGACCCACACCGGCACGTTCACCTACGAGGAGCTGATCCGCGACGGCGGGCCGTGCGTCGTCGAGGTGCTCGCGGTCTTCCCGACCGGTCAGCTCACCCGGGCCGGGCTGCCCGCCACCGCGGTCGTCCTGCAGGTGCACCGAGACGCCGCCGCGCCGTACCAGGCCCAGATCGGGCTGCACGTCCCGGACGCCGCGGTGCCCGTGGTCGTCCCCGGCGCCCGACTGCCGGGCAAGTGGCTGCCCGGCCCCGGCCTGCCGACCGACGTCAACCTGGTGACCATCGACTTCCCGGCGCTACAGAGCGGGCACGGTGCTTGAGGTGCGAGGAGGGCTAGCGAGGCGGCACGGTGGTTGAGGTGCGAGGAGCGCTAGCGAGGCGGCACGGTGGTTGAGGTGCGAGGAGCGCTAGCGACGAGCCTCGAAACCACCATCGCCCTCGCGCATCCTGCGTTGCACCGCGGCACGGCGTGAGAGGTCGGGCAGGGCGTCGTACTCGCCACGGATCAGCGCCTCGCGCTTGCGTCGGTTCCAGCCCTGAACCCGCTTCTCGAACGCGAACGCCTGCTCGATCGAGTCGAACCAGCAGCACCAGACGAGCTCGACCGGTCGGCGATGACGTGTGTACAGGGCACCCAGGTCCGGGCTGTTGTGCTGCCAGACCCGTGCCTCGACGTCCCAGGTGCTCCCGACGTAGTAGGTGTCGTCGGCGCAACGGACGATGTAGGTGTAGGGCACTCGGTCAGGATCGGCCGCCTCACAGGTCGGCGCAACGCCGCCGGAGTCGCTTGTGGAGGACGGTGGTTTCGAGGCTCGCTTCGCTCGCACCTCAACCACCGTGGGCCCGGTGGTTGAGGTGCGAGGAGCGCTAGCGACGAGCCTCGAAACCACCACCAACTGAGGCACCGGGTCCACCCTGAGAGACCGGTCGTTTCGAGGCTCCCTTCGAGGCTCGCTTCGCTCGCGCCTCAGGACAAGCGCACGCTCGCACCGCAACCACCGTGACGGTGGCCCGGCGTACGCCGGTAGATTGACGCCGTGCTGGACACCGTCGCCGTCGCCGCCCAGGATCCCGACCACGAGCAGCCCTGGGCAGACCTCGGCCTCAAGGCCGACGAGTACCAGCAGATCCGCGAGATCCTCGGCCGCCGCCCGACCAGCTCGGAGCTGGCGATGTACTCGGTGATGTGGAGCGAGCACTGCTCCTACAAGAGCTCGAAGGTGCACCTCAAGCAGTTCTCGGAGATTCCGCAGGAGACCCCGGTCGGCAAGATGCTGGCCGGCATCGGCGAGAACGCCGGCGTCATCGACATCGGCCAGGGCTACGCCGTCACGTTCAAGGTCGAGTCGCACAACCACCCGTCGTACGTCGAGCCCTACCAGGGCGCGGCGACCGGGGTCGGCGGCATCGTCCGCGACATCCTCGCGATGGGCGCCCGGCCGGTCGCGGTCATGGACCCGCTGCGCTTCGGCCCGCTCGACGCCGACGACACCCACCGGGTGCTGCCGGGGATCGTGGCCGGCGTCGGCGGCTACGGCAACTGCCTGGGCCTGCCGAACATCGGCGGCGAGGTCGTCTTCGACCCGACCTACCTCGGCAACCCGCTCGTCAACGCCCTCTGCGTCGGCGTCCTGCGGCACGAGGACCTGCACCTCGCCAAGGCCAGCGGCGTCGGCAACCAGGTGATCCTGTACGGCGCCCGCACCGGCGGCGACGGCATCGGCGGCGTGTCCGTGCTCGCGAGCGAGACGTTCGACGCCGACGGCCCGGCGAAGCGGCCCAGCGTCCAGGTCGGCGACCCGTTCATGGAGAAGCTGCTGATCGAGTGCACGCTCGAGATCTTCGCCGCCGGCCTGGTCGCCGGCATCCAGGACCTCGGCGGCGCCGGGCTCTCCTGCGCGACGTCCGAGCTCGCGTCCGCCGGCGACGGCGGCATGCACGTCGAGCTCGACCGGGTCCCGCTGCGCGACTCCACGCTCGCGCCGGAGGAGATCCTGATGAGCGAGTCGCAGGAGCGGATGATGGCGGTCGTCGAGCCCGCCGACGTCGACTGCGTTCATGGCGATCTGCGAGAAGTGGGACGTCGAGGCGGTCGTGATCGGCGAGGTCACCGAGTCCGGCCGGCTGCACATCGACTGGCACGGCGAGCGGGTCGTCGACGTCCCGCCGCGCTCGGTCGCGCACGACGGGCCGACGTACAACCGGCCGTTCGCGCGCCCGGACTGGCAGGACGACGTCCAGGCCGACGCCGCCGAGAGCCTGCCGCGGCCGGCCACCGGTGACGAGCTGCGCAAGACCCTGCTGACCCTGGTCGCCAGCCCGAACCTCTGCGACAAGTCCTGGATCACCGACCAGTACGACCGCTACGTGCGCGGCAACACCGTGCTCGCGCAGCCGTCCGACAGCGGCATGATCCGCGTCGACGACGAGACCAACCTCGGCGTCGCGGTCTCGACCGACTGCAACGGCCGGTACGCCCTGCTCGACCCGTACGCCGGCGCGCAGCTCGCGCTGGCCGAGTCGTACCGCAACGTCGCCACCGGCGGCGCCACCCCGCTGGCCATCTCCGACTGCCTGAACTTCGGCTCGCCGGAGGACCCGGCGGTGATGTGGCAGTTCGCCGAGGCCTGCCGCGGTCTCAAGGACGGCTGCCTCGAGCTCGGCATCCCGGTGACCGGCGGCAACGTCAGCCTCTACAACCAGACCGGCGAGACCGCGATCCTGCCGACTCCGGTGGTCGCGGTGCTCGGCGTGATCGAGGACGTCACCCGTCGTACGCCGTCGGCCTGGTCGTCCGCGGGCGAGCGGGTGTTCCTGCTCGGCGACACCCGCGAGGAGCTGTCCGGCTCGGAGTGGGCGCACGTCGTGCACCAGCACCTCGGCGGGCTGCCGCCGCAGGTCGACCTGGCCGCGGAGCGGACCCTCGCGGAGCTGCTGCGCGACGCGGTCGGCCTGATCACCTCGGCGCACGACCTGTCCGAGGGCGGGCTGGCCCAGGCGCTGGCCGAGGGCGCGCTGCGCCACGACATCGGCGTCTCGGTGGCGGTGCCGGACGACGCGTTCGTCGGGCTGTTCAGCGAGTCCGCCGGCCGGGTGCTGGTCACCGTCGGCGACGGCGAGGCCGAGCGCCTGGTCGAGCTGGTGCAGGGCTACGGCGTGACGATCACCGCGCTCGGCGTGACCGGCGGCGACGTGCTCGCCGTCGACGGCCAGTTCGAGCTGCCGCTCGCCGAGCTGCGCGAGGCGTGGACGGCCACGCTGCCGGCGGCGCTGGGCTGAGCGGTGGATCACCGGTCACCGGTGATCCCGCACTTCGGGCGTTGCAACGCCTGACAAGTGGGGGACTGCCCGGAGTGTGACGGTGGGGCAATCGGTCCGTCGCGCTCCGAACCACGGCCGTGCGACGCCGTACCCTCCTGTGCTGCCTGCGGTCGGGGATCGCGGCGGCTGCGCGCGAGATGAGGAGCGGCCGTGTCGACGAAGCCGGACCGTGCGCTACGGCGCCGAGCTGCCGGCGCAGTTCGCCGAGCTACGGATGCCCTCCGGTGACCCGCGGGGCGTGGCGGTGCTGGTGCACGGCGGTTTCTGGAAACCCGAGTACGGCATCGAGTACGCCCGGCCGCTGGTGCCGTCACTGGTCGAGCGGGGCTGGGCGACCTGGGCGATCGAGTACCGGCGCGGCACCGGCGCCGCCGACACCCTCGCCGACGTGCGCGCCGCGATCGACGCGCTGCCCGTCTCGGCGGACACCGTCGTCGGGATCGGGCACTCCGCCGGGGGACACCTGGCCACCTGGGCCGCGGCCGGCGGCGGTCTCACCCATGTCGTCAGCCAGGCGGGCGTGCTCGACCTGCGTGCGGCGTACGACGAGAACCTCGGCGGCGGTGCGGTCGAGCGCTTCCTCGGTCACCCGCCCGGGCCGGCCGACGACCGACCTCGACCCGATCCGGATGCCACCGCTCGACGTGCCGGTCTGGTGCGTGCACGGCCGCGACGACGACGTCGTCCCGATCAGCCAGTCGCGGTCGTACGTCGCGGCCGCCGGGCGGTGCCGCCGAGCTGGTCGAGGTCGACGGCGACCACTTCGTCCGTCATCGACCCGGACTCCGACGCCTGGGCGCGGACCCTGGAGATCCTCGACCGACTCCGACGTTGAGTCGGGAGTTCTGAACGTTTCAGGTGCGGACGTGCATCCGCTCGCCCTGGGGGCCGAAGAGCGCCAGCGCCTCGACCGGGTGCGGGCCGGGGTTGCCGATCCAGTGCGGCGTCCGGGTGTCGAACTCGACCACCTCGCCGGCCTGCAGGACCAGGTCCTGGTCGCCGAGCACCAGCCGGAGCCGGCCCGAGAGCACGTAGAGCCACTCGTAGCCCTCGTGGCGTGCGCGAGCGTCTCGGCAGGTGTCCGTCGTCCTTCGGGAAGATGATCTTGAACGCCTGCAGCCCGCCCGGCCTCCGGGTCAGCGGGATGTAGGTCCGGCCGTGCCGCGATGATCGGCTTGGCCCGGACCCGCGGGTCGCCGGTCTCGGGTGCGTCGACCAGCTCGTCGAGCGGCATCTGGTGCGCCCGCGCCAGCGGCAGCAGCAGCTCCAGGGTCGGCTTGCGCTGCCCGGACTCGAGGCGGGACAGGGTGCTCACCGAGATGCCGGTCGACTCGGCGAGCTCGGCCAGCGTCGCGCCGCGCTCGACCCGGGCCGCCCGCAGCCGCGGGCCGACCGCCTCCAGGACGTCCTCGAAGTCGCTCATGGGCACAGTTTGCCATTCCGGCAACGAAGTTTGTCAATACGGCGAAGAGTCCCGCATCCTCGGAGCATGGAGAAAACACAGAGCTACGACGTCGTCGTCGTCGGCGGCGGAGCCGCCGGCCTGAGTGGAGCGCTGGCCCTGGGCCGGGCCCGCCGCCCGGTCCTGGTGGTGGACGCGGGCGATCCCCGCAACGCCCCGGCCGGCCACGTGCACAACTACCTCGGCCGGGAGGGCACCCCGCCGGCCGAGCTGCTGGCGATCGGCCGCGCCGAGGTCGCGACGTACGGCGTGGAGGTGCGGCGCGGCGCGCGTGACCACGGCCGCCCGCGACGATGCCGGGTTCGAGCTCGCGCTCGACGACGGCACCGCGGTCCGCGCCCGCCGGCTGCTGGTCACCACCGGGCTGACCGACGTGCTGCCGGACATCCCGGGCCTGGCCGAGCGGTTCGGCCGCGACGTCCTGCACTGCCCGTACTGCCACGGCTGGGAGGTGCGCGACCAGGCCATCGGCATCGTCGCGAGCAACGCCGTTCGCCGTGCACGGCGCGCTGCTCTGGGGCCAGTGGAGCGACGACGTCACGCTCTTCCTCAACGACCGGCCGGCGCCCGCGCCGGACGAGCTCGAGAAGCTGGCCGCCCGCGGCGTCACCGTCGTCGAGGACGCGCTGGCCGAGGTCGTCGTCGAGGACGACCGGCTGGTCGGCGTACGCCTGCAGCTCCGGCGAGGTCGTCTCGCGCCAGGCGCTGGTCGCGGCACCGCAGTTCGTCGCCAACTCCGACCTGCTCACCTCGCTCGGGCTGATGCCGGTGGCCCGGGAGATGGACGGCGAGGTCGTCGGCTACGCCGTCCCGGCGGACCCGAACGGCGCGACCGACGGTGCCCGGCGTCTGGGTCGCCGGCAACGTCACCGACCAGCGTGCGCAGGTCATCTCGGCCGCCGCCGGCGGTCTGAACGCAGGGGCCATGATCAACATGGACCTCATCGAGGAAGAGACCGCCGCGGCGGTCGAGAAGTACGAGAGGTATAGTCGGCATGAGCCACGGAGAGATCACCCGCGAGCACTTCGAGCAGCCGTCCTGGGACGAGCGGTACGCCGGCGACGGCCGCACCTGGAGCGGCCGGCCGAACGCCGTGCTGGTCGCCGAGGCGAGCGACCTGACGCCCGGCCGGGCCGTCGACCTGGGCTGCGGCGAGGGCGGCGACGCGATCTGGCTGGCCGAGCGGGGCTGGCAGGTGACGGCGATCGACTTCTCCGAGGCCGGGCTGGCGCAAGGCCGCCGAGCACGCCGCCGAGCGCGGGGTCGCCGACCGCATCGAGTTCCGCCAGGCCGACCTGCGGACCTGGACGCCGGAGGGCGAGCAGTGGGACCTGGTCACCTCCTGCTTCCTGCACCTGCTCGACCACGGGATGCTCGAGGCCACCCGGCAGATGGCGGCGGCGGTCGCCCCCGGCGGCACGCTGCTCGTCGCCGGCCACCACCCCGACGACGAGCACACCGGGCTGCGCTGGTCGATGCCGGGCGTGATGTTCACCGCGGAGGAGCTCGCGCCGGCGGTCGACGCCGAGCGGTTCGACGTACGGGCCGAGGCGCCGCAGCGGACCGAGACCCGCCACGACGAGACGCACACGGTCACCGACGCCGTGCTCATCGCTCAGCGGCGTGCGTAGCGCGGGATGATGATCGCCGCGGCGACCAGGTGGGTGCAGATCAGACCGACCTTGTCCGCTGCGGTGGTGCCCCACGCGATGGACGGGACGCAGGACAGCGCGGTCAGCGCGACGGTCACCCGGATGAAGGTGGTCCGGCTGACGCGCCGCGCGACGACGATGCCGATGACGGCGCTGATCAGGACGAACTGGGCGAACCCGAGGAGCGGGATCGGCTCACCCTGGACGCCGAGCTCGACGCCGACGGCCCGGAGGCCGCGGCGACGGCCGTGGTGACGGCCGCTGCGGCGACGGCCGTGGTCAGGCCGTAGCGCCAGGTGGGGGTACGCCGGGTCTTCGTCGAGGTGCTGCTGGTGGTGTTCTCGTAGCTGACGGTCGTGGTGGTCATTGCTGGCTCCTGAGTTCGGGGCCGGCCTCGTGCCGGCCTCACACCCCTTCCACGAACGGGTCGGCCCGGATACGACACGGTCAGCGACTGAGGACCGCGATCTTCTGCCAGATCTTCCGGGACATGCCGAGGGTCAGCTCCTCGATGGTGCTGACGGTGTCGAGTACGACGGAGTCGCGGGACTCCTCGGCGCACAGGGCGGCGGACTTCCCGACCAGGCTGAGCAGCTCGGAGCAGTAGTTGAGGTAGCGCTCCATCTGGTCCCGGTCGAGCTCGATCACCTTGCTCGCCTCCGTCGGATGGAAGCCGGGCCGCAGCCGCTCGGGGTCCTTGGAGAACTGGTGCATGTCCACGATGTGCGCGAGCGAGCGGAGCCGGTGCAGCAGCTTGAGGAGGTCGCCGCGCTGGAGCCGCTCGGGGAACGTGTAGAGGAAGAACACCGCGATCGCCGCGAACACCAGGTCGTTGATCGTGGTCTCGATCAGCGGCAGCCAGTCCAGGCCGGCCGGGCCTTCGTCGCGCGCGCCGTCGACCGCGAGCCAGAGTGCGACAGCGGTACCGACCACGATCGCGGCCATCAGCACCCGCGAGACCACGCGCGCCGCCGCGGATCCGGCCGCGGGCGGCGGACGCGTCGTCCTTGACCAGTCCGACCAGGGTGAGCAGCTCGTCGGCGACCCGGACCAGGTCGCGCTCGGGGAACCGCTCCGCGATCCGGCTCCGCAGCCGGCGTACCGTCTCGGCGACCGGCTCGGCCTGCAGCGTGTCGAGAGAGTGGGCCACGGCCGCACCCTAGTGGGTGCACATGCGGTCAGGATGTGACCGCTATCCGGGTTACCGTCGACGTCATGAACACCAGCGCCCGGATGCTGCGGCTGCTCTCGCTGCTGCAGACCCATCGCTACTGGCCCGGCGGCGAGCTCTCCGAGCGGCTCGAGGTCAGCCCGCGCACCGTGCGCCGCGACATCGACCGGCTCCGCGAGCTCGGGTACTCCGTGGACGCGGTCCGCGGCGTCGCCGGCGGCTACCAGCTGCGCGCCGGCGCCGCGCTGCCGCCGCTGCTGCTCGAGGACGAGGAGGCGGTCGCGATCGCGGTCGCGCTGCGGACCGCGGCGTCCGGCGGCGAGGACACCGCCCTCCAGGCGCTGACCAAGGTGATCGCCCTGATGCCGCCGCGGCTGCGCCGGCAGATGGATGCGCTGCGCTCGCAGACCGACGGCCTGCCGTGGGTCGGCGGCCCGATCCTCGACGCGGGCGTGCTGACCGCGCTCGCCCAGGCCTGCCGCGACGACGAGCCGGTCGCGTTCGAGTACACCGCTCGCGACGGCGCCTCCTCGCGGCGCCGGGTCGAGCCGCACCGGCTCGTCTCGGCCGGTCGGCGCTGGTACCTCGTCGCCTACGACCGCGACCGCCAGGACTGGCGGTCCTTCCGGGTCGACCGGGTCACGAAGGTCCGGCAGACCGGTCAGCGGTTCCGCCCCCGCGAGCTCCCGGGCGACGACGCCCCGGCGTTCGTCGCCGCCGGCATCCGCTCGATGGCGCAGCGGTACGACGTACGCCTCCGCATCGCCCTCCCGGCCACGGTCGTCGAGGCGGACATCGGTCGCTGGGCGACGGTCACGCCGGACGGCGACGGCTGCCTGGTGCACATGCCCACCGACAGCCTCGACTGGCCGGTGATGGTGCTGTCCCGGCTCGACGCGGAGTTCACCGTCGAGGGGCCGGTCGAGCTGCGCGAGCTGCTCGCCGCGGCGGCCGACCGGTTCGGTCGGTCCGCCGCGGCCGGCTAGGGCCCTAGCCGGCGTGTCAACCCGCGAGGTGAGGCGTTACCTACCGCACCAGACCAGGTTCGACCGCACCGCCGGAGGGTGCCAGTGTCGGAAGGTCGTAACGGGACTGCTTCGCTTCGGGGTCTGAGGCCGGTCGAGAGTAAGCAGCCGATGGCGCCAAGAGCTCTGGTCGGTACTACGGCGACCGCTCTGCTGGTCGCCGTACTGCTGACGGCGCCGGCCACGGCCGCGCCGCCCGTCGAACGCGCCAAGGGCTGCACGGTGACCGGGACCTCCGGCCCGGACGTCCTGGTCGGAACCGGTGGCCGCGACGTGCTCTGCGGCCTGGGTGGGAAGGACGACCTGCGCGGTCGAGACTCCAAGAAGTCCCACGACGTCTTGAACTGTGGAGCGGGGAAGGCCGACCGGGCCACCGCCGATCCCAGCGACGTCGTCTCGTCCAGCTGCGAGAAGGTCACGCAGAAGCACGCGCCGGTCGCGGTCGACGACACGGTGACGACCGCCGAGGACGCCGCCGTCGCACTCCCCGCGTCCGGATCGGGTGGTCCCGCCGCCAACGACACCGACGCCTGACGTTCACCGGACGGAGTGCGCTGCAGCAGGTCACCTACGTCCTGCGGCGAGCCGGGTTCGAGGCCACGGCCCTCCTCGTCGTACCGATCGACGCGAGCGGCCGGACCCTCGAAGCGATCGTCAACCCAGGCTGACTCAGGCCGCGACAGGCACCGGCACGGGAGCCTCGTAGCGGTCCCACAGCGCCGGCTTCGGCACCGAGCGGACCGAGCGGGAGAGGGTCGGGATCAGCGCCACCAGGGCCGTCAGCACGCCGAGGGCGAGGATCGCCGGGCCGCCGCCGAGCGTGGACAGCAGCACGCCGGCGAGGATCGGGGCGAGCGGCATCGCGCACATCGAGACGAACTGCGACGGTCGACTGGACCCGGCCGATCAGCTCCGGCGGCGTGACCGCGATCCGGTAGGCGCCGATGCCGGCGTTGCCGGCCGGGTTGAGCAGCATGCCCGAGGCCGAGCGCGGCGGCGACGACGAGCGGCTCGTTCCACAGCGCCATCGGGACCACCAGCGGCAGGAAGCTCCACGCGATCGCGATGGTCAGCCAGCCGGTCGCCGCCCGCTCGATCAGCCACGGCGCGAGCACCGCGCCGACGATGCCGGCGAGTCCGGCCGCGGCCTCGACCAGGCCGATGTGCAGCGCGTCGAAGCCGCCCTCGATCAGCCGCAGCACCGCGACGAAGAACAGCGCGTTCACGGCCAGGTTGGTCAGCGCGCTCCACACGGTGAGCACCCGGAAGAACGGCCGCGACCACACGAACCGGACGCCCTCGGCGAGCTCGTGGGCCGGGCGCCGCCGCGGCCCGTCGTACGGCGTGGGGGAGAGGTCGGTGCGGATCCGGCCGAGCAGCACCCAGGACACCGCGAAGCGACACGGCGTCCGCGGCGAACGGCAGCCACTTGGTGATGCTGAAGAGCACGCCGCCGAGCGGCGCGCTGATCAGGGAGGCGACGTGCAGGCGGGCCTGGTTCTGGCTGAGCGCGGTCGGCAGCTCGTCGGACGGGACGACGGTCCGCACCGCGGAGATCTCGGCCGGCGCGAACATCCCGGCGCCCACGCCGGTCAGCAGCGCGACCACCATCAGGTGCGGCACGGTGAGGTGTGCCGGCGATGCCGGCGATCGCCAGCGAGGCGTAGAGCAGCACGCCGGCGCCGCTCGCCAGCCGCATGATCCGGCGCCGGTCGAACCGGTCGGCCAGCACGCCCGCCGGCAGCAGGGTCGCCGGCCAGCCCGAGCAGGTGCAGCGCCTCGGAGGCGGCCGCGAGCACCAGCGAGCCGGTGAGCGCGTAGGTCGACCAGCGGGAAGACGAACATCGTCATCCGGCTGCCGATCTCGCTGATCGTCTGGCCGATCCAGAGCGCGGTGAAGTCGTGGTTGCGGGCGAGGGAGCGGTACGCCGGCATATCCGCACCATATGTTGCGCAACGTAATGTTGCGCAATGGTGCGTGCGGAATTTCGGCTAGCATCGGAGGGTGACGTACCCCGAGCCGGCGCGAGCCGGTGCACGACCCGATGATGCTGCGCGCGATCGCGCACCCGGTGCGCAACCGGATCCTCACCGAGCTCACCGCGAGCGGGCCGATGCGGGCCGCCGACCTGGCCCGCGAGCTCGACCTGCCGGCCAACCAGATGAGCTTCCACCTGCGCCAGCTGGCGAAGTACGGGCTGGTCGAGGAGGACCCCGAGGCCGCGCGCGACAAGCGCGACCGGGTGTGGCGCCCGGTGTCCGCCGACGGCGTCACGATCAACCTCACCGAGCTCGAGCAGGCAGCCGGGCGGCAAGGCCGCCTCGGCGGTGTTCCGCCAGCACGCCGCGAGCTGGGGCCACGCCGTGGTCGACGCGGCCTACACCGAGGTGCGCGACCCGACGGTGCTGCGCTCCGTCAACGAGAACGCCGTCCGGCTGACCCGCGACGAGGCGATCGAGATGGCCGAGGAGATCGACGAGGTGCTCACCCGCTGGGTCGAGCGCACCCGCGGCCGCGACGACGGACGGCGCACCTACCTGCTGTTCTCGGTGCTCCAGCCCTACCCGGGCACGCCGGAGGGCGAGGACGGCTGATGCCCGCCCGACCTGCCGCGTCGCTCGACCCCGCCGAGGTCGCGGCCGCGTCCGAGCGCGCCGACCTGCGGCTGCTGACCAAGCACTTCCTCGCCGTCCTCGAGGACCGCGCGCCCGGCCACTCGGTCGAGGTGCGGGTCCCGCCGTACGCCGCGGTGCAGGTGATCCCCGGCGTCCGGCACACCCGCGGCACCCCGCCCGCCGTCGTCGAGATGGACGCCGCCACCTGGATCGCCCTCGCCACCGGCACCCTGTCCTGGGCCGACGCCGAGGCCACCGGCCGGGTCCGCGCCAGCGGCGAGCGCGCCGACCTGACGCCGTACCTCCCGTTGGGATAGTCCCTGACGATTCGGCGTCAGAGCGCCCGGTCAACCCCGAAATCGTCCGGGAGTATCCCGCCGGTTAGGTTGGCGACATGAGCGACGACATCCGCGCACGCGTCCAGGCCGTCCTCCCGGGGATCCGCAGCGATCTCGAGGACCTGGTCCGGATCGAGTCGGTCAGCGCCGACCCGGAGCGGCTCGAGCGAGGTCGAGCGGAGCGCGCGAGGCGACGGCCGACCTGTTCGCGGCCGAGGGCGTCGACGTCGAGATCGTGCGCGCCGTACGACGGCGCGCCGCCCGCGGTGATCGGGGAGAAGAAGGGCCCGGCGGGCGCGCCGACCGTGCTGCTCTACGCCCACCACGACGTGCAGCCCGAGAACGACCACGCCGACTGGGACTCCGCCGCCGTGGGAGCCGACCGAGCGCGACGGCCGGCTCTACGGCCGCGGCGCCGCCGACGACAAGGCCGGCATCATGGCGCACGTCGGCGCGCTGCGGGTGTACGGCGACGACCTGCCCGTCACCGTCCGGCTCTTCATCGAGGGCGAGGAGGAGGTCGGCTCCGACACGCTCGTCGCGCTGCTCGGGAAGTACCAGGAGCGGCTGAAGGCCGACGTCATCGTGATCGCCGACTCCGGCAACTGGGACATCGGCGTGCCCGCGCTCACCACCAGCCTGCGCGGCCTGGTCCGCGTCGACGTCGAGGTGCGCACCCTGACCCACGCCGTCCACTCCGGCATGTGGGGCGGCCTGGTCCCCGACGCGCTGATGACGCTGAGCCGGCTGATCGCCACCCTGCACGACGACGCAGGGCAACGTCGCCGTCGCCGGGCTGCACGCCGGCCCGGCCGCCGACGTCGAGTACCCCGAGGAGCGGCTGCGCGCCGAGTCCGGCGCCGCCGCCGGCATCGAGTGGATCGGCAGCGGCTCCAGCGTCGAGCGGCTCTGGACCAAGCCGGCGCTGAGCATCACCGGCCTCGACGCCCCGAAGGTCGCCGGCGCCAGCAACACCCTGGTCCCGGCCGCCACGCGCCCGGATCTCGCTGCGGATCGCGCCCGGCGACACCACCGCGAACGCGCGTCGAGTGCCTGGTCCGCCACCTCGAGGCCAACGTCCCGTGGGGCGCCACCCTCACCCACACCGTCGTCGACACCGGCGAGGCCACCCAGATCGACGCGACCGGACCGGCGTACGACGCCGCGCGGGCCGCGTTCACCGAGGCCTGGGACGGCACCGAGCCGGTCGACATGGGCGTCGGCGGGTCGATCCCGTTCATCGCCGAGTTCCTCGAGGCGTTCCCCGAGGCCAGCGTGCTGGTGACCGGCGTCGAGGACCCGGACACCCGCGCCCACGGCGCCAACGAGGGCCTGCACCTCGCGGAGTTCGAGCGGGTCGTGCTCGCCGAGGCGCTGCTGCTGCGCAATCTCGTGCTGAGGCCGTGACGGTCGCCACACCGCGTCGTTGAACGCGGTGTGACGACTGATCTCGGGAGCACTTCAGTCGGGCGGCGGGCCTTCGTCGGCTACGTCATCGGCGGCACGACGCTGGTCGCGGCCGCCGACCTCGCCCAATCGGGAGCACTGTCCGGAGCCAGCGGCGTGCCGGGAACTCCACAACCGGCCGAGCTCTACGACCTCAACGACTTCCTCACCGACGCGGCGACGCCCGACGGCGAACCTGATCACGGTGACCGTCCACGAGGACGGCACCGCGTCGTTCGCGCTGCCCCGGATGGAGGTCGGCCAGGGCATCACCACCTCGACCGCGATGCTGATCGCCGAGGAGCTCGAGCTCCCGGTCGACAAGGTCCGGGTCACCCTCGCCGACGCCCGCCCCGAGCTGCTGTTCAACCAGCTCACCGGCGGCTCCAACACCACGATCTCGACGTACACCCCGATCCGGGTGGCCGCCGCCGTCGCCAAGGGCGCGCTGCTCGACGCGGCCGCGATCGTGCTCGGCGACACCGTCGAGCGGCCTGATCGCCCAGGGCCGGCGTGATCCAGGCGCCCGACGGCCGCTCGGTGACGTACGGCGAGCTCGCCGGCGCGCGCCGCGAGCCACACCACCCGCGCCGGTCGAGGTCGAGCTCAAGGAGCGCGTCGGACGTTCCGGGTCGTCGGCGTCCGGCGCACCCTCGCGTCGACGCGCTGGACGCGGTGACCGGGCAGCAAGAAGTACGCGACCGACCTGGACGTGAAGGGCGCGCTGCCGACGATGGTGTGCCGGGCGCCCACGCTGAACGGCACGCCCGAAGCGGCTGCGCAACCAGGCGGCGGATCCTGCGGATGCCCGGCGTACGCAACGTCGCGCGTCGTCGACACCGGGGTCGCGGTCCGGGCCGAGACGTTCGGCCAGTGCATCGACGCGGTCCGCGCGATGCGAGGTCGACTGGGCGGACGGCCCGGTCGCCGGGCTGTCCGACGCGGACATCGTCGACCGAGCTGAGGGCGGCCGAGCTGCCGCTGCCGCGCGCTGCCGGACACCCCGCTCGCGCAGACCGTCGAGGCTGGACGTCGCTGTTCTACTTCCGCAGCAACTCCGCCATGGACACCAACTCCGCGATCGCCGACGTGCGCGCGGACCGCGCCGACCGTCTGGGCCGGCCTGAAGTCGCCGATCACGGCGCAGGCAGCGGATCGCCGAGGCGCTCGGGATGAGCCAGGACGCCGGTCACCGTCCACGTCGTGCAGGCGGCGGGTCCTTCGGACGCCGGCTCTTCTTCGACGGCGCGCTGGAGGCGGCGAAGATCTCGCAGGCGATGGGCAAGCCGGTGAAGCTGATGTGGCACCGTGCCGACGACGCCCGGGTCGGCCGCGGCCACCCGATGGCGACCAGCCGGGTGCGCGCCCTGCACGCCGGCGGGCGAGGTGCTCGCGTTCCAGCAGTCGCACACCAGCGTCGAGACCGACTTCCGGCACGGGCTCGGCGAGATCATCAGCGCCAACGTCGCCGACACTGCCGACCGGGCTGGGCAACCTCGGCTTCGCCGAGACGGTGTTCGAGCTGACCCAGGAGGTGCCGTACGACTTCGGGGCGATCGTGCAGACCCTGGTCGAGACCGACGACCGGTTCAACACCGGCAGCATGCGCAACATCTACTCGCCCGACGTCCGGGCCGCCGGCGAGCTCGCGGTCGACCGGCTCGCCGAGGCGATGGACCAGGACCCGTACGAGTTCCGCCGCGGACACCTGCGCAACGACCGGGTGCGCGCGGTGCTCGACGCGGTCGCGGACGCCGGCGACTGGGGCCGGCGGATGCCGGCCGGCACCGCCCAGGGCATCGCGATCCACAAGGAGTACAAGGGCGCCAGCGCCTGCCTCGTCGAGATCGACTGCCGCCCGCAGCAGACCGGACGCGACATCCGCGACGGCGTCGGCGGCCCGCGCGTCACGAAGGTCGTGTTCGCGATCGACGTCGGCCTCGTGGTGAACCCGCGCGGCCTGGAGGCGCAGATGCAGGGCGGCATCAACGACGGCATCGCCCTCGCGCTCACGTCGAGCATGCACCTGCGCGACGGGCACTTCCTCGAGGCCAGCTGGGACAACTACTTCTACACGCGGCAGTGGAACACCCCGCCCGAGGTCCAGGTGATCGTGATGCCGTCCGACAGCGGGCAGCCCGGCGGTGCGGGGGAGGCCGGCGTGGCCGCCAGCTTCGCCGCCGTCGCCTGCGCGTACGCCCGGGCGACCGGCGAGGTGCCGACGTACTTCCCGGTCAACCACCGCGACCCGCTGGAGTTCCGGCCCAAGCCGTTCGTCCCGCCGATCCCGCCGTCGCCCACCAACGGCCGGAAGCTGGTGTTCTGACATGCCTCGGCAGACCTTCGTGCTCAACGGCCGGACCGTCACCGTCGACGTGCACGACGACGTGCGGGTGCTGTGGGTCCTGCGCGACCTGCTCGGCGTCACCGGACCGAAGTACGGCTGCGGGATCAACGTGTGCAAGGCGTGTACGTCGCACCTGAACGGCCGGGGCTTCAACCCGTGCTCGGTGCGGGTCGGGGACCTGCGGCCCGACGACGAGGTCACCACCATCGAGGGCCTCGCCGACACGGTCGGCGCGGACCTGCACCCGATGCAGGAGGCCTGGCTGGACCGGGACGTCGCGCAGTGCGGCTACTGCCAGCCGGGGCAGATCATGGCCGCGGTCGCGCTGGTGCGGAAGGTGCGCCGGGAGGGTCGCTCGGTCACCGACGCCGACCTCGACGCGATCCGCAACATCTGCCGCTGCGGCACCTACACCCGGATCCGGGAGGCGATCGCCGAGGGCGAGCGCGCCATGTGATCGATCAGGCGCGGGGGAGGAACACCCGGAAGGTGCTGCCCTCGCCCGGCTCGGACTCGACCTCGATCCGGCCGTCGTGGCGGTGGACCACCCGGCGCACGATCGCCAGCCCGAGGCCGGTGCCCGGCTGGGCGGTGGCGGCCGGGTCGGCGGAGCGGAAGAACTCCTCGAACATCCGGGCCTGGTCCTCGGGCGAGATCCCGATGCCGGTGTCCGTGGCGGTCAGCACCACCTCGTCGTTGAACCGGGTGACCGAGACGGCCACGGTGCCGCCCGGCTCGGTGTACTTGACCGCGTTGCTCACCAGGTTCGTGACCAGGTGGTCGAGCTCTCGTGCGTCGCCGTGCGCGATGGCCGGCTCGTCGGGCAGGTCGACGGTGATGACGATGTCACGCGACGTCGCGACGGGGACGTTCAGCTCGACGATCTCGGCGGCGAGCGCGCCGACGTCGACCGGAACGGCTTCGAGGGGGTCGGAGTCCGTGCTGCCGTGCAGCGCCAGCAGGTCGTCGACGACGCCGGCCAAGCGCTGGCCGCCCCGCTCGATCGCGGCCAGGGCCGCCCGCGAGCTGTCGCTGAGGTCGGGGTCGCCGGCCAGGATCTCGGCGTAGCCGAGGACCGCGCTGACCGGGTTCTTCAGGTCGTGGGCCACGGTCGCGACCATCCGCTCGCGGTACTCCGCGACGTCGCGGAGCTCGCGCACCAGCTGGTGCTCGCGCATCGACCGGCCCAGGTCGCGGGCGATGTCGAGGGCGGCGGCGGCTTCGTACTCGCTCCACTCGGCGCCGAGCCGGCCGCGGGTCAGCCCCATCACGCCGATGCAGTCCGCGCCCGAGCCGATCGGCACGAACATCAGCGACTCGACCTCGACGCTGGCGAGGAACTCCAGCACGGTCTCGACCTGGTCCGCGGCCAGGGCGCCCGGCATCGGCCGCTCCGGCGCGAGCACGGCGACGCACTGCCGCTCCCAGGCGCGCTGGGCGTGCGCGGTGACCAGGGCGCGGACGCCGAACGGAAGCCGGACGGTCTCGCCCCCGTCGACGTACAACGGGCCCTCGCAGCGCCGGTCGGGGCCCAGGAACTGCACCCAGAGGGAGTCGGCACGGAAGCCCTTGGCCATCTCGCGACCGCACGTCACCAGCACCTCGTCGGCCGACTCGCTGCCGGCCGCCATCCTGACGATGTCGGCAGCGGCGTTCGCCAGGCGGACCTGCTCGGCGAGCCGCTCGCGCTCCATGGTGGTCCGGATCGCGGTCGTGGCCTGGCGCGCGTACGCCTCGAGCATGGTGCGCTTCTCCGCGCTCGGGACCAGCCCGTCGCGCGGCAGCTCCATGCCGAGGAACCCGATGAAGCGCCCGTCCTCGTCCTCGAGCGGGGCGACCAGCATGTCGTCCCGGTGCCAGGCGCCCGGTGGGACGTTCTCGCGCGGGGCGTCCGACGACCAGCCCCACTTCTCGATGTCGAGGACCATCCGGTCGTGCGGGACGAACTTCAGCGCTCCCCAGTCCTCAGCGGACTCGAGCTGGTCGAGCAGCGGCTGAGTCGGTGCGAGGCTGTCGATCAGCGCCTCGCGCGCGTCCTCCGGGCCGACGATGACCAGGGTGTGCAGGTAGCCGTCGTTGCGCGCGGCGGAGATGCCGACCACGTCGAAGCCGGCGATCTCGGAGACGCCCTCGGCGATGGCCTGGAGTGCGGCTCGCGATTGGCTGTCCGACCAGCGGGATCCGCGGACCGGGCGCTCGAAGTCGGCGTCATCGGGCATTGCGCCCGAGTGTAGGGCGGTGCTCAGGCCGCCGGCAGGAACACGCGGAAGATGCTGCCCTTGCCCAGCTCGGACTCGATCTCGAGCCGGCCGTGGTGGCGACGGACGATCCGCTGCACGATCGCGAGGCCGAGCCCGGTGCCGGGCTGGGCGACCGCCGCCGGGTTCGAGGAGCGGAAGAACTCGGTGCCGAGGCGGGCCAGGTCCTCCTCGGAGATCCCGATGCCCTCGTCGGCCACGGTGAGGACCACCTGGCCGGGGTGCTGGCCGCCGGCGACCTCGACCCTGATCGAGACCGCACCGTCCGCGGGGGTGTACTTCACCGCGTTGCTGACCAGGTTCGCGCAGACCCGGTCCAGCTCCTCGGCGTCGCCGAGGGCGAGCACCGGCTGCGTCGGGGATCTCGACGCGGAGGTCGAGGTGCTTCTGCTCGGCCGCGATCTTGGTCAGGTCGACGACGTCGTCGACGACGCGGTGCAGGTCGACCGGCGCGGCGATGATCGCGGTTGTCCGGGTCGCCGACCTTGGAGAGCAGCAGCAGGTCGTCGATGACCCGGACCATCCGCCGGGTGCCGCGGTCCATCACCTGCAGCGAGATCCGGGTGGTGCCGGTCAGGTCGGGCGAGGACTCGAGCATCTCGAGGTGCCCCATCACCGAGGTGAGCGGGTTCTTCAGCTCGTGGGCGACGGTGGCGATCAGCTGGCCCTTGTAGGCGTCGAGCTCCTGGAGCTCCTCGACCAGCTTGTGCTCGCGCTCGAAGGTGCGCGCGTTCAGGATCGCCCGGCCGAGGTCGTGGCCGATGTCGAGCGCCATCGTCGCCTCGGCGTCGGTCCAGTCGGGCGCACCGGACCGCGCGGGTGAGCACCAGGTTGCCGAGGCACTCCGGTCCGGCGCCGAGCGGGGTGAACAGCAGCGACTCGATGCCGATCTCGTCGAGGAACGCGAGGATCACCTCGCCCTGCTCGTCGGTGATCGCCGGCGCCGAAGGGCCGGTTGTGGGCGACGATCGCCACCTCCTGGATGTCCCAGGCGCGGCGAGCCGCGATCTCGGCGATCTCCACGAGCTCCGGGGTCAGCTCGACGACGCTGCCGTCGGCGGAGTAGATCGTGCCGCTGCCGTCGCCACCGTCGCTGTCGAACGTCTGCATCCACATGCCGGCCGCCCGGAAGCCCTCGATCAGCGCGTCCCGGCTGTCGGCGACGATCCGGTCGAGGCTGAGCTGGGCGGTGGCGCCGCGGACGATCCGGCGGGCCGCCTCGGCCATCCGGACCTGGTCGGCGAGCGCCTGCCGCTCGAGGGCGACGATCACGGCCTGGCGGGCCTGCTCGGCGTACGCGTCCAGCACGGCGCGCTGCGCCTCGCCGGGGCGGCGGCCGTCGACGGGAAGGTCCATCGCGAGGGTGCCGCGCAGCGCGCCGGCGTCGTCGTACAGCGGCGCGATGAGCAGGTCGAGCGGGTGCCACGCGTCGGGCGAGTCGTCGATCGGCTCGATGTCGGGGACCCAGCCCCAGGTCTCGCCCAGCCCGGGCTCGAGGCGCTCGTGCGGGACGAAGCGGAGCAGGCCCCAGTCGTCGGCCTTCTCGAGCTCGCCGGCCAGCTGGTCGACCGGGGTGTGCCGACCGCGGAGCGACTCGCGGGCCTCGTCGCTGCCGGCGACCGCCATCACCTCGAGGTGGCCGGTCGCCGCGGACCACGCTGATCGCGGCGATCCCGAAGCCGGCCAGGCTGGGTGACGCCTTCGGCGATCAGCTGGAGAGCGTCGCGAGACGGCTCATCCGACCAGCTGGCCTGCCGGCTGGTCGGGGTCTGCGCCTGGGGAGTCTCCCGAGCCATCTGTCCTCTGTCTTCGTGGGGCCGGGCCAATGCTACGTGGGTTGAACGCAGGTCTTAGCATCCGTCCTACCCGTCCGGGTGGGACGGCGAGTAGGACACGCCGGGAGGCACCTCTAGACTGCGGATCGTGCCCTTCCAGAGCAGCCCCCGCAAGGGTGGCGACGGCAGGCTGACCGCGGCCCTCGACCCGCACGACCAGGGACCCCAGGACGCCTGCGGCGTCTTCGGCGTCTGGGCGCCCGGCGAGGACGTCGCCAAGCTGACCTACTTCGGGCTCTACGCCCTGCAGCACCGCGGCCAGGAGTCGGCCGGCATCGCGGTGAGCAACGGCCGCCAGATCCTGGTCTACAAGGACATGGGCCTGGTCTCGCAGGTGTTCGACGAGACGACGCTCGCCTCGCTGAAGGGCCACCTCGCGATCGGCCACAGCCGCTACTCCACGACCGGCGCGAGCACCTGGCAGAACGCGCAGCCGACGTTCCGCCCGACCGCCGACGGCTCGATCGCGCTCGGCCACAACGGCAACCTGATCAACACCCACGAGCTGGCCCAGATGGTCACCGACCTGCCCGGCCCCGACGACGAGCTCGAGC
This sequence comes from uncultured Actinomycetota bacterium, assembly GCA_963716655.1. Lineage (GTDB taxonomy): Bacteria > Actinomycetota > Actinomycetes > Propionibacteriales > Nocardioidaceae > Nocardioides. The sequence goes on from CAVQTV010000008.1 coordinate 462,472, forward strand.
TGCACACCCGGCCGGTCGAGACGTCGACCAACGACACCGGCCTGGTCACCGCGCTGCTCGCGCACCACCCCGACACCTCGCTCGAGCAGCGCGCGCTCGAGGTGCTGCCGCTGCTCAAGGGCGCCTTCTGCTTCGTCTGGATGAACGAGAACACGCTGTACGCCGCGCGCGACCCGCAGGGCATCCGGCCGCTGGTGCTCGGCCGCCTCGACCGCGGCTGGGTCGTCGCCAGCGAGGACGCCGCGCTCGCCACCATCGGTGCGAGCGTGGTCCGCGAGGTCGAGCCCGGCGAGATGATCGTCATCGACGAGAACGGCCTGCGCTCCCACACGGTTCGCCGAGCCGGAGCCGCAAGGGCTGCGTGTTCGAGTACGTCTACCTGGCCCGCCCGGACGCCACCATCAGCGGCCGCAGCGTCCACGAGGCGCGGGTCGAGATGGGCCGCCAGCTGGCCCGCGAGTTCCCCGTCGACGCCGACCTGGTGATCCCGGTGCCCGAGTCCGGCACGCCCGCCGCCGTCCGGGTACGCCGAGGAGAGCGGCATCCCGTTCGGCCAGGGCTTCGTCAAGAACGCCTACGTCGGCCGCACGTTCATCCAGCCCAGCCAGACCCTGCGCCAGCTCGGCATCCGGCTCAAGCTCAACGCCCTCGAGCACATGATCCGCGGCAAGCGGATCGTGGTCGTCGACGACTCGATCGTGCGCGGCAACACCCAGCGCGCCCAGGTGCGGATGCTCCGCGAGGCCGGCGCGCTCGAGGTGCACGTGCGGATCTCCAGCCCGCCGGTGAAGTGGCCGTGCTTCTACGGCATCGACTTCGCCACCCGGGCCGAGCTGATCGCCAACGGGCTGACGCCCGAGGAGATCGCCGCCAGCGTCGGCGCCGACACCCTCGGCTACATCTCGCTCGACGGGATGATCGACGCCACCAAGCAGACGCGCGGACACGCTCTGCACGGCCTGCTTCACCGGCGAGTACCCGATCGCGCTGCCCGACGAGAGCCTGCTCGGCAAGCACCTCCTGGAGTCGTCGCTCCAGGCGCCGTCGTACGGCAAGGCGCTCCCCGTCCTCAACAACCCCTGACCAGGAGCTGCTCGTGAGCGAGTCCAACGCGTACGCCGAGGCCGGCGTCAACATCCAGGCCGCCGACACGGCGATCGAGCTGATGAAGGGCTGGATCGACAAGGCCCGGCGGCCCGAGATGATCGGCGGGCTCGGCGGCTTCGCCGGGCTCTTCGACGCCTCCGCGCTGACCCGCTACGAGCGCCCGCTGCTGGCGACCTCGACCGACGGCGTCGGCACCAAGGTCGCGATCGCCCAGGCGATGGACGTCCACGACACGATCGGCTTCGACCTGGTCGGGATGGTCGTCGACGACCTGGTCGTCTGCGGCGCCGAGCCGCTCTTCATGACCGACTACATCGCGACCGGCCGGGTCGACCCCGAGAAGATCGCGGCGATCGTCAAGGGCATCGCCGAGGGCTGCGTGCTCGCCGGCTGCGCGCTGATCGGCGGCGAGACCGCCGAGCACCCCGGGCTGCTCGGCCCGGACGAGTACGACGTCGCGGGCGCGACCACCGGCGTGGTCGAGGCCGACAAGCTGCTCGGCCCCGGCCGGGTCCGTCCCGGCGACGTCGTGATCGCGATGGAGGCGTCCGGGCCTGCACTCCAACGGCTACTCCCTGGTGCGCCACGTGCTGCTCGAGAAGGCGCGGCCTCTCGCTCGAGGCCCACATCGACGAGCTCGGCCGCACGCTCGGCGAGGAGCTGCTCGAGCCGACCCGGATCTACGCCAAGGCGTGCCTGGACCTCGCCGACCGCACCCGGACCCACGCGATGTCGCACGTGACCGGCGGCGGGCTGGCCGCGAACCTCGAGCGGGTGATGCCGGTCGAGCTGGCCGCGACCATCGACCGGGGCACCTGGACGCCGCAGCCGATCTTCGACCTGGTCCGCCGGGTCGGCGACGTGCCCCAGCCGGACCTGGAGATGACCCTGAACTGCGGCGTCGGCATGGTCGCGCTCACCGATCCCGAGGACGTCGACGCGGCGATCGCGGTGCTCGCCGAGCACGGCGTCCGGGCCTGGGTGGCCGGCGAGGTGCGGGTCGACCCGGAGCTCGGCGGGCGCGTCGAGCTGACCGGCCAGCACCCCGGTTGGTGACATTCCACGCGATTCGAGTCCGGATCGCGGGATCTGATGTGCGGGAACAGCCGGGCAACAGGTAGCGTTGGCCCCACGAGAACTCTTTGAGACAGCCCGGGAGCCACAGTGCCCCGGCCGAGCGTGCGAGGGGGCTGACCCTATGGGGCGCGGCCGAGCGAAAGCCAAGCAGACCAAGGTCGCCCGCGACCTGAAGTACCGCACTCACGAGACGGACTTCGGGGCGTTGGCCAGCGAGCTGCACGGCGAGTCCAGCGAGCGACGACACCGACCAGCTCGAGCCGGAAGAGCTCGAGAAGTGGTCGGACTACACCGACTCGCGGCGCGACTGACGCTCGTCGACCCGTCGCAGGTTTCCCCGGCTGACCGGCGAATCCCGCGCGACACGCCGGTGTCGCTGCGGCGTGTCGTGCGGGTTTCACCGGCTGACCGGTGAAACCCGTGCGCGACCTCAGCGCCCGTCGAGCCACATCCCGCGCAGCCGTCCGACCTCGCGCATCCGGCGCTCGGCGAGCCGGTCGGCGGCGATGGCCGGCGGTACGCCGTCGGACGCGGCCAGCTCGAAGACCGTGCAGCGTGGTGTCGAAGATGCCGGTGGCGCGCTGCTGCGCGCGCTCGAACGAGAAGCCCTCGAGCTCGTCGGCGACCTGGATCAGGCCGCCGGCGTTCACGCAGTAGTCGGGCGCGTAGAGGATGCCGCGCTCCTCGAGCGCCTTCTCGACGCCCGGGTGCGCGAGCTGGTTGTTCGCGGCGCCGCAGATGATCCGCGCGGACAGCGACCTCGACGACCTCGTCGGTGATCGCGCCGCCGAGCGCGCACGGCGCGTAGACGTCGAGCTGCGAGGCGACCAGCGCCTCGGTCGACGAGCACGACCTGGACGGTCGGGAACTCGTCGCGGACCCGCTCGACGGCGGCGGCGTTCACGTCGGTGACGACCACCGAGGCGCCGTCCTCGACCAGGTGCCGGACCAGGTGGTGGCCGACCTTGCCGACGCCGGCCACGCCGACGATCCGGCCGGCGAGCGAGGTGGCTGCCCCAGGTGACCGTCGCGGCGGCGCGCATGCCCTGGAACACGCCGTACGCCGTGAGCACCGAGCTGTCGCCCGCGCCGCCGTGGGCGACGGTGCGCCCGGTGACGAAGGAGCACTCGCGGGCGATCTGGTCCATGTCGACGGAGAACGTGCCGACGTCGCAGGCCGTGTAGTAGCGGCCGTCGAGCGACTGCACGTGCCGGCCGTAGGCGCGCAGCAGCGCCTCGGACTTCAGCGTCGCCGGGTCGCCGATGATGACCGCCTTGCCGCCGCCGAGGTCGAGCCCGGCGAGCGCGGCCTTGTAGGACATGCCGCGCGAGAGGTTGAGGACGTCCCGCACCGCGTCGGCGGTCGAGGCGTAGGGGTGGAAGCGGGTGCCGCCGAGGGCGGGGCCGAGGGCGGTGGAGTGGATCGCGATCACGGCCTTGAGGCCGGTGGCGGGGTCGTTGGCGAAGACGACCTGCTCGTGCTCGGAGCCCGAGCTCGAAGACGTCGGACATGGATGGTCCTGCTTTCTGGTGTCGGCCACGGGGTGGTGTGGCGCTGGCGGGGGACACGGCAGGGGTGGCGCGTGTCCTGCATCACACGGTAGTCGCGCGCCTCGGGCCGCAGGAAAACCAGGTCGCCGTGCGTGCCGTAGCCCGGCAGCGGACCGCCGTACGACCGCCCGTTGAAGCCGACCAGCAGCCACGAGTCGCCGTCGGGGACGAGCGTCGGCCACGGGATGTTCGTGGGGTACGGCGCGTCGACGGTGCCGGTCTCGCGCAGGTCGAGGTCGAACACCGGGTACCGCTCGCGCTGCCCGCGGCGCCCGTCGCGGCCGTCGCTGGCGAGCACCCGCCAGGCGCCGTCGAGGTGCGCCAGCGTGGTGCCCTCGGTCGCGATCCGGTCGGTCGCGGCGGCCCGCAGGGTGAGCGCGTCGAGGCGTCGGGCCGGTCGCCAGCGCCGGGTGGAAGCGGAAGAACCGGGTCGCGCTGACGAAGCCGACCAGCCAGCCGTCGTCGGTGCGGACCAGGTGCGGGTCCCAGACGCCGACCGACCGCAGCCCGGTCGTCGGCAGGTCGAGCGGCCGGGTGTCGAGCAGGTGCGCGCCGGTCAGCAGGTCGGCGTCGGTCTCGGCGAGCGTCGCCCGGACCGTCGCGCCCGGCCGGCGCCGGTCGAAGTCGCCCCAGGTGCTGGTCGCGACCAGCCACCGGTCGCCGTCGCGCAGCAGGTGGGTGGCGTGGTCGCCGTACGCGCCCGGGCCGGTCCGGCCGCCGGAAGAACAGGTCGGAGAGGTGCGTGAGCTCGAGGGTCGCCGGGTCGAGCGACCACACCGAGGTGTGCGCGGTGTCGAAGAAGCCCGGCCCGGCGCTGGTCGCGGTGAGCAGCACCCGGCCGTCCGACGCGGTACGGCGTGCCGTCGGCGTGCGTGACCAGCCGGACGTCGCGCAGCCCGAGCTGACCGAAGCGCCCGGTCCGCGACCCGGTGACCGCGCCGTCGGCGGACCCGGCGAGCCCGGCCAGCCAGGCCTCGTCGCGGGTGTCGACGCGCTCGCGCAGGTCGACCCGGCCGCGCACCGACCACGGCCCGGCGCCGCGGGTGAGCGACGCTGAGGTGGGTGCCGGTCAGCGCCAGCCCGAGCTCGCGCGACCGGGTCCGTCCGGCCGGCCGTGCCGGCGCGAGCGGTGCGTGCTGGTCCGGCCGCCGGTCGTCGACCTCGAGCTCGGCGCGCGGTGCCGTCGTACCGCCCGGTCAGCCGGACGCCGCCGCTGCGCCAGCTCGACGGTCGCCGGGCCGGTGACCTGCGCGGTGACGGCGACGTACGGCGCGAGGAACGGCGCGCGCCGGTCCCGGGGCGACCAGGTCGACCGGCCGGCGGCGCGCGACGACCTCGAAGCGGGGCAGCACCTCAGCTGCGTCCTGGCCGTCGCCCGCTGCAGCGCGGCGACGGCGACGGTCGACCTCGTCGGTCAGCGTCGGCGAACAGCGGGTCCGCGCCGTCGGTGCGGCCGGCGATGCCGAGCTCCTCGAGCTCCGCGGCGGTGGCGGCGACCTGGGGCAGCCCGAGGTTGAGCGCGCGCCCTTGAGCTGGTGGGCGGAGGTCTGGCAGCGACGATCGCGTCGTCGTCGTCGATCGCCGCGCGGATCGTCACCAGCTGGCTCGCCGACGCGGCCCGATGAACGCGGCCGCGGTGCGCTCGAAGAAGCTGACGCCGTCCTTGACCAGGCTCGTCGAGCATCTGGACCCGGTCGGCGTCGAGCACCCCGTCGTCCGGGCTCGGGACGTCGGCGCGCGATCGGCGACCGGGTCGGCTGGACGCCGAGCGGTCGGCGAGGCCCGGCGGTCGGCCACCGGCTGCACCCACTCGCGGATCACCCGCTCCAGCTCGGCGGCGTCGACCGGCTTGGTCAGGAAGTCGTCCATCCCGACGGCCAGGCAGCGCTCGCGCTCGCCCTCCAGCGCGGAGGCGGTCATCGCGATGATCGGCACCCGCCGGCCGCCCGGCTCGAGCCGGCGGATCTCGCCGGGTGGCGTCGTACCCGTCCATCCGCGGCATCCGGCAGTCCATCAGCACCGCGGCGTACTCGTGCGCGCCGGTCGAGCCGCTCGACCGCCTCGAGCCCGTCGTCGGCGACGTCGACGGTGCAGCCCATGTTCTCCAGCAGCCCGGTCGCGACCAGCTGGTTGACCGGGTTGTCCTCGACGACCAGCATCCGGACGCCGAGCCCGGGCCGGTCGGCGGCTCGGGCGGCATCGGTACGACGGTCGGCGCGCCGACCACCGCCATCAGCGCGTCGCGCAGCTCGGTGTGGCGCACCGGCTTGCTCAGCCAGGCGCGGATGCCGACGTCGTCGACCTCGCTGCCGGGTGACCGACTGCTCGGAGGAGAGCAGCACCATCGCCAGCCCGGACGAGCGACGGGTCGTCGCTGGACCTGGCGGGCCAGCCCGAGGCCGTCGGTGCCCGGCATCACCAGGTCGAGCAGCGCGACCTCGAACGGGTGACCGGACCGCGCGGCCTCGCGCAGCGCCGACGAGCGCGTCGTCGGCCGAGGCGACCGACGACCGGCCGCGGCTGCCACGCCGAGAGCTGCTCCTCGAGGATGAACCGGTTCGTCTCGTTGTCGTCGACGACCAGGACCCGGCGGCCGGCCAGGTCGTGCGAGCGGGTCGGGCTGCGGCCGTCTCGAGCTCGCCGACCGCGCCGAACCGGGCGGTGAACGAGAAGGTGCTGCCCCGGCCCGGGCTCGCTGGTCATCCAGATCTCGCCGCCGAGCGCCTCGACCAGCTGGCGGGAGATCGCCAGCCCGAGGCCGGTGCCGCCGTGTCGCCGCGTGGTCGACGGGTCGGCCTGGGTGAACGCGTCGAAGAGCCGCTCCCGCGCCGCCGGGTCGACCCCGACGCCGGTGTCGGAGACGTCGACCCGGAGCACCACCTCGGTCGGGGTCGCCGCCTCGACCACCGCCTGGATCACGACCTCGCCGCGTGTCGGTGAACTTCACGGCGTTCGAGCCCAGGTTCGTGATGATCTGGCCGAACCGGACCGGGGTCGCCGCGCAGCTGCAGCCGGGTACGTCGGGGTGGCAGGCGACCACGAGCTCGAGGCCCTTGTCGTGCGCCGGGCCGCTGAGCACCGACGCCGCCTGCTCGAAGACCGAGCGGACGTCGAAGTCGACGGTCTCCAGCTCCAGCTTGCCGGACTCGATCTTCGACAGGTCGAGGATGTCGTTGATGATGCCGAGCAGGGTCAGCCCGGCGCCCTGGAGGTTCTCGGTCAGCCGGCGCTGGTGGTCGTCGAGGTGGGTGCGCAGCAGCAGGTCGGTCAGCCCGATCACGCCGTTCATCGGGGTGCGGATCTCGTGGCTCATCGTCGCGAGGAACTCCGACTTCAGCCGGGACGCCTCCATCGCGTCGTCGCGCGCCTCGGCGAGCTCGGCGGCGCTGCGCTCGCGCTCGGCGACGACGCCCGAGCTGGTGCGCGATCTGGCTCAGCAGCTGGAAGGAGTTCTCGTCCGGCGGCGACCTCGTCGGCGAGCAGCTCGACGACGGCGACGACGGCGCCGTCGACGAGCACCGGCACCGCGACCAGGCTGTGCGTCATCGGCCAGCCCCGGCGGCGCCCCGACCGCGATCTCGCCGGTCGAGCCGGGCCCGCTCGGCGAGGCCGGGGTCGAAGGTGATCGGCCGGTCGCCGTCGCCCATGTCGAGGAACTCCGGGCCGCCGTCGTACAGCTAGGCGCCCAGCGCCTGCCCAGCTGGTGTACTCGGGCACGCCGGCGCCGGCGATCATGCAGCGCCTCGCGCAGGCTGGTGGCCCGGTTCGCGGCGGTCGCCATCTGCTGGAGCAGGTAGAGCCGGCGGGTGGACTCCTCGGCCTGCTCGTCGGCGGTCACCAGGTCGGTGATGTCCTGGGCGGTCCCGCTCATCCGGACGACGGTCCCCGTCGGGTCCGCGCTCGGTGACGCCCCGTCCGCGCACCCAGCGGATCGCGCCGTCGGACGTGACGAGCCGGTGGTCGAAGGAGAACTCGTCGCCGTCGCCCGACCGACGACTCGTCGGCGCCGCCCCGGTCGTCGGGGTGGATCAGCTCGCGGTAGCTCTCCGGAGTCACGGGGGTGCCCGGCTCGACGCCGACGATCCGGTACATCTCGTCGGACCAGGTCACGGTGCCGTTCGACGAGGTCCCAGTCCCAGCTGCCGATGTGGGCGATCCGCTGGGCGGTGGCGAGCTGCTGCTCGCGAGCGGCGAGGGCGTCCAGCAGCTCCTTGCGCTCGGTGTACGGCGTGACCCGGTGCAGCCAGCCGGTCCGCTGCCCGTCGTCGTCGTGCAGCGGGACGTAGCTGACCAGGCCCCAGAACGTCGACCCGTCGGGACGCACGAAGTGGGCGTCGAGGTTGTCGCGGGGCTCGCCGCTCGCGACCATGATCGGCGAGGTGGTCGGCGAAGTCGCTGGCGGCCCTGCTCGTCGAGGACGTCGAAGACCGGCATCCCGATCATCGCGTCGAGGTCGCGGCCGAGGATCCGGGCCATGTTGTCGTTGGCGTACGTCGTGATGCCCTCGTCGTCGAGCACCCAGAGACCGTCGGGGTTGGCCAGCAGCAGCTGGCGCGCCAGTGCAGGGTCGTACTGCCCCTCCCTCATGCGGTAGTCCTACCCCGAGACGGGTGCCGGCCACACCTGCACTGCGCGGTCACCGGGCGCGCACGAACTTCAGCTTGGTGTTCGGGCAGTCCTCCGCGAGCGCGATCAGCGCCGCCCGCTCGTCCGGGTCGACGCGGAGCCGCCAGCGCAGCTTCACCGCGGTCCACTGCCGGACGTACAGGCAGGTGCTGAACTCCGGCAGCCACTCCGCCGGGTCGCGGTCGCCCTTGGACTGGTTGACGTTGTCGGTGACGGCGACGAGCGAGCGCTGGTCGCCGAGGTCGTTGGCGTACCGCTCCCGGTCGTCCGGCGTCCAGTCCCACGCGCCGGAGTCCCACGCCTCGCCGAGCGCCACCACGTGGTCGATGTCGACGTCGGAGGCGGTGGTCCAGGTCTCGCGGTCGTAGTACGAGAACCACTCGCCGGTCGGTGACCGTGCAGCCGCTGATCGCCACCGTGGACTCCGCCACCAGGACCTCCTCGCGGGTGTCCTGGCAGTCGCTGTCGGCGTCGATCCAGTGCTTGAACAGGTCGCGGTCGTAGCCCTCGGTGTGCTCGGTGGCGACCGGGATCGACTTGACCGCCCGCTGCAGCCGCATCTGCTTCGCACTGGCAGGCCCGGGAGCGCTGAGCACGGCCAGCGTCACCACGAGAGCCAGGAAGCACAATCTGCGCACCACGACCCAATCATTCCGCAGACCCGGCGAAACGGCTCGCAACTCGTGACGGGGGCCGTCGTGTGTCGTTGACCCGGCATGCGTACGCGACTCGTCCTCCTCCTGCTCGCCCTGGTGGCGCCGGTCCTGGTCTCAGTGCCGATCGCCGGCAGCGCGACGGCCCCGGCACGAGGCAAGCTGACCATCGAGGTGCTCTCCAACCGGGCCGACCTGGTCTCGGCCGGCGACGTGCTGATCGCGGTCCGGATGCCGCGCGGCGTGCGCCCCGACCAGGTCCGGGTGACCCTCGACGGGCGCGACGTGACCCGCCGGTTCGCGGTCCGCGAGGACGGCCGGTTCCTCGGGCTGGTCACCGGCCTGGACCTCGGCCGCAACGTGCTGCTGGCGACCGCACCCGGCGCCCGCGGCGACCGGGCTGTCGTGGTCAACCACCCGCAACGGCGGCCCGGTGTTCACGGGCCCGCAGACCGAGCACTACCGGTGCCAGGAGACCGCGCGGGACGAGCAGTGCAACGAGCCAGCGACGTACGACTTCCTCTACCGGTCGACGAACCCGCTCGACGACCGAGCTGCAGCCCTACGACCCGGACAACCCGCCGTCCGACGTCGCCACGACGACCACCGACGAGGGCGTCGAGGTGCCGTTCGTGGTCCGCCGCGAGCAGGGCTTCCAGGACCGCGACCGGTACACGATCCTCACGCTGTTCACGCCCGGCGAGCCGTGGCGGGCCTGGGCGCCGCAGGAGCAGTGGAACCACAAGCTGCTGGTCACCCACGGCGGCGGCTGCGGCGCGTCGTACGCCCCGGGCGACGCCGCCGCTCGCCGACTACTCCGGCACCCTCGAGGGCGTCCCGGGCGTCACGCCGAGCTACGTCACCGCGCTCGGGCTGGGCTTCGCGGTGCTGTCCACCGCGCTCGACAACACCGGCCACAACTGCAGCGTCGCGATGAACGCCGAGTCGGTGCTGATGGCCAAGGAGCGGATCGTCGAGCGGTACGGCGAGCTGCGCTACACCATCGGCACCGGCTGCTCGGGCGGCTCGATCGCGCAGCACACCGTCGCGAACGCCTACCCCGGCATCTACCAGGGCCTGATCACCAGCTGCTCGTACCCCGACACGTTCACGGCCGGCGCCCAGTTCGCCGACTACCACCTGCTCCGGCTCTACTTCGAGGACCCGTCGCGCTGGGGGCCGGGCGTCGTCTGGCTGCCGACGCAGATGGCGCAGGTCGAGGGGCACCTCTCGCACCTGAACGCCGTGGTCGCCGACGAGGGTCTGTTCAAGGCGGCGCTCGACCCCGAGCACGCCTGCTCCGGCACCGCCGACCCGGTCGCCGGTGACCCGGCCACCCGCTACGACTCCGAGACCAACCCCGGCGGCGTCCGCTGCTCGGTGCTCGACCTGCTCGTCAACCAGCTCGGGCCGCGACCGGAGTCGGTGTGGTCGCCGCAGGAGAAGGCCGCCGGCCGCGGCTTCGGCGGCGTCCCGTTCTCGAACACCGGCGTCCTCTACGGGCTGTCCGCGCTCGAGGCGGGCACCATCACCACGGCCCAGTTCGTCGACCTGAACGCCAAGCTCGGTGGCCTCGACGTCGACTCCGGGCCACGTGCCGGAGCGGATCGCCGGCGACCCGGCCTCGATCGCGCAACGCCTACCGGACCGGGCTGATCAACGAGGCCAACCACCTCGACGAGGTGGCGATGATCAACCACGGCGGGCCCGGACCCCGGCATCGCCCACGACTACGCCCACGCGTTCTGGACCGAGGAGCGGCTGCTGGCCGACCAGGGCCACACCGACAACCGGGTGATGTGGTTCGGCCCGACGCCGCTGATCGGCGACGCCGGCTGGGCCAACGAGGCGCTGACCGCCATGGACGCGCTGGCTGGCCGCGGTCGAGGCCGACGAGTCCGACCGGCCGCTGGCGGAGAAGGTCGTCGCCGACCGCCCCGCCGACGTCACCGACCGCTGCGTCGTCGGCGAGCTCGCCCAGGTCTGCGACGTCGAGGAGCTCCAGGTCCTGCAGACCCGGCTCTCGACGCCGCGCCAGGAGGCCGGCGGCCCGCTCGCCAACGACAACGTCGCCTGCCAGCTCACCCCGCTGGACCCGGCCGCGTTCGACTTCCTGCTGGTGCCGTTCACCGACGCCGAGTGGGCCACCCTCGAGGCGACCTTCCCGGACGGCGTCTGCGACTGGTCCCGCCCCGGACTCGGCCAGGGCCCCGGCCCAGACCTGGCTGCGCTACGACGCCGCCGCCGGCGGGGTCGTGTACGGCGGCCACAACCTGCCCGCCGTACCCCCAGACTCCGCTGGTGGCCTGTCCTCGCCCGCGTTCGCGCCGATGCTCCGCAGGTAGGGGAACCTCCCCGCAGCCACCGCCGTCGTACCGGCATGACGACACTGCGGCTGTTGGTGGCCGGTTTCCTCGCGGCGTGCGGGCTGGTCGCGCTGACGCCGAGCACGTCGTACGCGTGCTCGTGCGCGCCGGGCACGCCGAGCGACTTCGCCGAGTGGGCGGACACGGTGTTCGTCGGCACCCTCACCGACATCGAACCGCCGCCGCAGCGCGAGGCTGATGTCGAGCATGGACCCGAACACCTTCACGTTCGATGTTGACCGGGTGCTCGAGGGCGAGGTCGACGCCACCACGGAGGTGGAGTCGGCGATGTCCGGCGCCTCGTGCGGCTGGGAGGGGATGCGGGTCGGCGATGAGTACGTCGTGTTCGCCACGGACGACCACGGGACGCTGCGGACCGGCCTGTGCAGCGGCAACCGGTCGCCGGACCCGGTCTTCCTGGACGAGGTCGAGCAGGTCACTGGACCGAGCGAGCCGGCGGCCCCGGACGTCGGTGCCGTGATCGCCGCGATCCTGGCGGTGTTCGCCTTCCTCTCTTGACGGGAGCGGCCTCCGACAGGAAACGTGCCGCCATGGAGCGCGCCCCTCACGAGACCGTGGCGACCGTCCTGGTCGAGCCAGCGGCGCTGTCCGCGCTCGAGGTGCACCTGATGTCCCTGGACCTGCGGCTGTGGCCGGTCGCGACCGCGCCGATCTGCGTCGACGGACCGCGCCGCGCGTTCCAGCTGCGCCGCCAGCTGCTCACCGCGCGCCGCGGCGCGTGGGACGACGCCGCCGACTGGGTGCCTGCCTGGATCGCGTTCGGCGAGTCCTGGCGCGAGGGCCCGGAGCCGATCCCGTGGACCGCGCGACGGACGCTGTACGCCGTGCTCGACGGCTACGCCGGCCGGGTGCGCTACCACCGTGGGCTCGGCGGCGTGCCCCCGCTCGAAGTGCCGCGCGAGCGGACCGCGTGACCTACGACCGATAGCGAAACGCCCCCGTCGGAGACCGGCGAGGGCGTTCGTGCTGGTGGCCAGGGGCGGGGTCGAACCGCCGACCTTCCACTTTTCAGGCGGACGCTCGTACCAACTGAGCTACCTGGCCAAGCGACGGAAACCATACAGGAGACTTCTGGGCCGGATGAAAACGGGACGTCGCCGCTTTGGAGCGGCCAGCGGCGGGACTCTATGCTTTCCGAGCACGTCCGGCCCCCATCGTCTAGCGGCCCAGGACCCCGCCCTTTCACGGCGGTAGCACGGGTTCGAATCCCGTTGGGGGTGCCACCTGAGAGCGCAACGAGTCCCGATTGGGAGTCCGTCGCGCCGATGGGTTAGAGTTCCACCGCTTCACCAGTGAGGCACAAACCTGGCCCCGTAGCGCAGTTGGTTAGCGCGCCGCCCTGTCACGGCGGAGGCCGCGGGTTCGAGTCCCGTCGGGGTCGCCATCGAACGCCCCGGATCGTCATGATCCGGGGCGCTCGTCATTTCCGGCAGACTTCCCTCATGCATGTCATCGAGCAGGCCGGCCGGCCGACCGAGGTGTCCTCCCCGACCTACGTCGAGCAGCTCCGCGTCCCCGACCTCAGCGTCGGCACGTACTCGATCCCCGCGGGCGGGATCGACGAGCAGGAGCCGCACACCGAGGACGAGGTGTACGTCGTGACCGCGGGCCGCGGCCGGATGTGGACGCCGGACCTGACGGTGGACATCGCACCCGGCAGCGTGCTGTTCGTGCCGGCCGAGGAGGAGCACCGGTTCATCGACGTGACCGAGGACCTGACCCTGCTGGTCTTCTTCGGCCCGGCGGAGTACGCGAGGCAGAATCTGTGACATGCCGGTCGAGATGACACCCGAGGAGTTCGACGCCCTCGTCGACACGCGCGCTCGACGGGATCCCCGACGAGCTCGCGGCGCTGGTGCGCAACGTCGTCGTCCTGGTCGAGGACGAGGCGCCCGAGGACGACCCGGGCCTGCTCGGGCTCTACGACGGCATCGCGCTGACCGAGCGCTGGGGTGACCCGATGATGGAGCTGCCGGACCGGATCTTCATCTTCCGCGGCCCGCTGCTCGACATGTGCGACAGCCGAGGAGGAGCTGGTCGACGAGGTCCGGATCACGGTCGTCCACGAGATCGCCCACCACTTCGGCATCGACGACGCCCGCCTGCACGACCTCGGCTACGCGTAGATCGCAGAACCCGAGCGCGCACGCCGCCAGCGAGATCGCGATCGTCGCGCCGGCGTACGCCGCGCCCGAGCCGGGGGCCGAGGCGCGTGGGTCTGCACGGCGAACGCCGAGTACGTCGTGAAGCCGCCGCAGAAGCCGGTGCCGAGCAGGGCGAGCGGCGTGCCCGCCGAGCGCCAGCGCCGAGAGCAGCGCCGAGCAGGAACGACCCGGCGACGTTCACCGCGAGCGTGCCCCAGGGGAACCGGCCGTCGAACCGGGTGGCGAGGACGAACCGCAGCGGCGCCCCGACGGCGGCGCCGAGCGCGACCAGCAGCGCGGTCACTCGTCACCGCCCTCGTCGGCGAAGACCTGCTGCTCCGTCGCGCTCGACCACCGGCTCGCGAGCGTGACCGCGAGCCAGGCACGCGGCGAGCGTGCCGACCAGGTAGACCGCCGCGACGCCGGTGCGCGCCGGCGTCCAGCAGCGCCCGGGACTGCTCGGAGTACGCCGACAGCGTGGTGAAGCCGCCCAGCACGCCCGGGGCCGAGCGCGACCGCGAGGTCCCGCCGCCGGCGTACCACCGCGAACGCCGGCAGCAGGGCGAGCGCGAACGACCCGACCACGTTGATCGCGAAGATCGCCCACGGGAACGCGTCCGCCTCGGGCGGGGAACGCCTCGGTCAGCGCCCACCGGGCCACGGCGCCGAGCGCGCCACCGACCGCGACCGCGGCGACCAGCCGCGGCGCGGGCGCCTGCGTCACGAGACGCTGCTCTGCCGCCTGGACACGGGCGCATCCTGCCACGCCAGCGGCTTCTCGCCCTTCTCCTGTCGCACGAACTCGTTGAGGAACCACCGCTGGAATCGCTGCTGCTCCGGCGTGCGGGCCAGGGACAGCAGCCGCTCCTCGCGGCAGAACGCGTCGGCGAGGTCGAGCAGCTCGATGAACCGGCCGATCGTCGCCGCGGTCTGGCGCGGCATCGCGACCCGCAGGTCGGTGTTCGCGTCGCCGGACTGCAGGGCGGTCTCGATCTGCTCGGTCGCCGATGCCCTCGCGCAGGTCGCGCTCGAGCGAGCCGAACAGGTGCGACAGGTCGGAGGCGAGCGGGTACTCCGCCTCGTGGGCCAGCGCCAGCAGCCGGACCTCGCGGCGCAGCTCGCGGTAGTGGCGCTGGAACTCGACGAACGACCGCAGCGGGACGCCGCGGACGTCGATCCGGAGCTCGTCGTCGGCCGGCGGCGCGTCCACGCGGCGGCCCGGCTCGCCGGTGATCACGCCCTCGACCATGGTCGTCGCCGGCCTGGCTCGCCGGGTTGAACCAGACGATCTTGCCGTCCTCCTCGACCTCGACACCCCACGCGGTCGAGCAGCGGGCCACGATGCTCAGGCCGCGGCCGAAGGTGAGCAGCAGCTCGTCGTCGTCGGCCTCGGCGCTCGGCAGGTGCGGCAGCTCGAGGGAGCCGTCGCGGACCTCGACCCGGGGGTGCTCGCGGGTGCCGCGGACCCGGACCGTGAGCGGCGGGGAACCGTGCAGCAGCGCGTTGGTGACCAGCTCCGAGACGCCGAGCTCGGCGCACTCGATCAGGTCGTCGCGATCGATGTCATGGCAGGTGCCGACCACCCATCGGCGTGCATCTTGCACGCCGCGGGGACCCGAGCCCAAGGACAGGGCTGGCCTGTTCAGCGGCACGGTGGTCTCCACGAGGGCAGGCGACACTGGCGGCGATGCCAGTGACGGCTCGTGTACCCCGCGAATTTCTGGCTGAAACATTGATCACCCGACGGTGACCACCGGTCCAGACGTCCTCGTCCGGGACCGGCGAGACGCGGTTCACGCTGTGACGGAGACGACGCCGACCGATTGGTCCCTGCGGCGTCCGCAGCGGGAAGATTGAGCGTACGCGGACGTGTTGACCTGGTACGATCCAGGTCTCACCAGCAGGAAAGGTCCTCGCATGACAGCCCCGGAGGCAGTCCAGACGCCCCAACGTCACCAGGTCGTGGTGATCGGCTCCGGCTTCGGGGGCCTGTTCGGGACCAAGGCGCTCCGCCGCGCGGACGTCGACGTGACGATGGTCGCGAAGACGACCCACCACCTCTTCCAGCCGCTGCTCTACCAGGTGGCGACCGGCATCCTCTCCCAGGGCGAGATCGCCCCGCCGACCCGCGAGATCCTGAGCGGCCAGCGAACGCGACCGGTGCTGCTCGGCGAGGTCACCGACATCGACCTCGACGCCCGCACCGTCACCTCGCAGGTGCTCGGCCGCGTCGACGGTGACGTCGTACGACTCCCTGATCGTGGCCGCCGGCGCCGGCCAGTCCTACTTCGGCAACGACCACTTCGCCGAGTACGCGCCCGGCATGAAGAGCATCGACGACGCCCTCGAGCTGCGCGGCCGGATCTTCGGCGCCTTCGAGATGGCCGAGCTCGGCGCCACCCGCGGCGAGAACGTCGACCACCTGCTGACCTTCGTGGTCGTCGGCGCCGGCCCGACCGGCGTCGAGATGGCCGGCCAGATCGCCGAGCTCGCGCACCGCACGCTGCAGCAAGGACTTCCGCGCCGATCAACACCCGGCACGCCCGGGTGATCCTGGTCGACGCCGCCCCGCAGGTGCTGCCGCCGTTCGGCGAGAAGCTCGGCGCGAAGACCAAGCTCGAGCTGGAGAAGCTCGGCGTCGAGGTCGTGCTCGGCGCGATGGTCACCGACGTCGACGAGCGCGGCATCGAGATGAAGTTCAAGGACGGCCGGGTCGAGCGGATCGACTCCGTCACCAAGATCTGGGCCGCCGGCGTCCAGGCCAACCCGCTCGGCCGCACGCTCTCCGAGCAGACCGGCGCCCCGCTCGACCGGGCCGGCCGGATCGCCGTCAACCCCGACCTCACCCTGCCCGGCCACCCCGAGGTGTTCGTGGTCGGCGACATGATCGCCCTCGACAACCTGCCCGGCGTCGCCCAGGTCGCGATCCAGGGCGCGAAGTACGCCGCCAAGGAGATCGACAACCGGCTCAGGTCGAAGCCGTCGCAGGGCCCGTTCCACTACTTCGACAAGGGCTCGATGGCGATCATCAGCCGGTTCCGCGCGGTCGCGCTGATCGGCAAGCGTCCGGCTCACCGGCGTGGTCGCCTGGCTGATGTGGCTGGCCCTGCACCTGATCTACATCACCGGCTTCAAGAACCGGGTCACCGCGCTGCTGCACTGGGCGGTCTCGTTCCTCGGCCGCGGCCGCTCGGAGCGGACCACCACCGAGCAGCAGATCTTCGCGCGCGGCGGCGCTCGGCCGGCTCAAGCGCGGCGCCGCCGACCTGGTCTCCGACCCGGGGGCGTACGACGCCGCGCGGGCGCTGCTCGAGACCACCCGTCGCGCCGAGCTGGAGGCGCAGGCCGAGGAGGAGGCCCGGCTCACCGACGCCGGGCAGCGCGGCGTACCCGCCGCGGAGCGGGTGCCGGCGTCCTGACCCGCTACTCGAAGTAGCGCGGCCGCTCGGTGCTCTCCGGGCGAGCCCACTTGGGCAGGATGAACACGCCCTCGGCCTCGACGGTCACGCCCTCGGCGTCCTGGAGATGACCCTTGGCCCAGGTCTTGATGCCCTCGCTGCGGTCGATCCAGGCCTCGGCCCGCAGGTCGCCGAGCGGGGTGCCGCGCCGGTAGCGGAGCGTCAGGGTGCCGGTCATGCCCGGCTTGCCGCCCGCGCCGGCGGCCTCGCCGAGCATCTGGTCGAGGATCAGCGCGGCGACCCCGCCGTGCACCAGCCCGGGCGGGCCCTCGTACGCAGCGCCCAGGTGGAAGTCCGACCAGCACTGCCCGGTCGGAAGCTTCTCGACCACCAGCGGTGGCGCGATCGCGTTGCGCAGGCCGACGACCGAGTTGCCCCAGGGCCGGCCGCGGCCCGTGGCGCCGAAGCGGACGCCGTACGGACCGTCGAGCTGGCTGCGCCCGCAGCCGGGCCGTGAGCGGCCTCGACCTCGGCCTGGACGGCGCGGATCTCGTCGTCGTCGACCTCGGTCCGGATGGTCGCGTCCACGAGCTCGCGCACCGCCTGGGTGAACGGCCCGTAGAGCGCCTTCTGGCGCTCCACCTCCTCCGGAGTCATGTCGTCCTGAACGAAGCGGGCCACGGGCCGACTCTAGAACACGTTCCAGTTTCGGTCCGCGGAAACCGGGTGCGCCGACCCGATCGCTCGTTGGTGAAATGTCCGGGTGACCGCGCTCTCCCTTCCTCACCTGGCTCTGCGCGACTCCTGGGCGGAGGCCGTCGCGGAGTTCCACGCGATCGGCGAGGACCACATGCACGGCTCGGGCCTGTGGGACTTCGACCGCGTCGACGTCACCGAGGCCGGCTGCCGCACGGTCGTCGACCACCTGCTCGCCCAGGCCGACCCGGCTACCGAGCTCCCCGACGGCCGGGTGCACTGCACCTACTTCTGGATCACCGACGACGACGAGTTCGTCGGCTACCTCGCCCTCCGGCACGCGCTGACCGCCGTGGCTGCTCGAGGAGGGCGGCCACATCGGGTACGCCGTCCGGCCGTCCCGGCGTCGCCAGGGGCACGCGTCCCGTGCCCTGGTGCTCGCCGTGGCGGAGGCGGCCCGGCTCGGCCTCGACCGGGTGCTGGTGACCTGCGACGACGACAACGACGGGCTCGCGCCGGGTGATCGAGCGCGCCGGCGGGGTCTACGAGGACACCCGCAACGGCAAGCGTCGCTACTGGATCGACACCGGCGCTCACTCCGGGCGGTAGTGCACCTCCGGCCGGTGCGCGTGGAGCACGCGCATGAACTCGGCCGGGTCGACCATCGACGCGTCGACGACGTAGGGGCGCATCCCGCGCCGGTGGAACAGCACCCGCCAGTTGCGGTCGCCGGGCAGCCCGATCACGTCGAGCGGCGAGTCGGTGCGCGACAGGTCGAAGACGTGCAGCCCGCCGTCGCGGATCTCCAGACGGCTGCCGACCGAGGTCACCGTGACGGTCCGGTGCCGGTTCCGGAACCACCAGATCACGATCAGTACGGCGACCAGCAGCAGGGTCAGGCCGATCGTGACCGGGTCCGGGTCGCCGTACGCCACCGCGGCGGCGAGCACGGTGACCACCACGATCGCGACGACGAGGAAGTCGATGACGTGCCGGGACCCGGGCGGTTCCACGCTGAGGTCGACCACCGGCGGCGGTGGAGCCGGATCGCGGGGACGAGGAACCGGCGCGCCGTTCGGGAACGCCGCTCGCGCCAGGTCCTCGATGACGGCGCGACCGGGTTCCGGGCGGTCGTTCTCGTTCGGGGTTCCGCTACCCATGCCCGTGCCAACGGCCCGCGCGGCCTCGCGTTATGACCGCCGGCGCAGCGGTCTGGTCCAGCGGCCCGGAAATAGATTGAACCGCCGGCGTCTCGGGTCACCGACGGTTCAACAGCCGTGAGGTTAGGGGCTACGAGCCGCGGCCCGCACTACCTTCTGGCAATGCGGTGCGGGTGGAGTAGACCAGGCACCTCGACGTTGTGGGCCCCGTGGGACTCGAACCCACAACCCATGGATTAAAAGTCCACTGCTCTGCCAATTGAGCTAGGGGCCCGGGGGTCAGGAGATTAGTTGGGAGAACCATCTGTATAACCATGGTGTAGTTCCCGCGTAGCCGCCAACCCGCTGGCACAGCGTATCGGGCAGACCAGCGCCACCCCGACCGTGCCGGGCTTGTCGGGCATGGCAACCAGGTGCCTGTGAGGTTGAACCCGAATGACGGTGGGGTCCGAGCCCATCGGGCCGTTGCAGACCTGTTACCTACTGGCGGGTACATCTCCGGTACCTTGCGAGTAGGAGCAACGGCTGTCGACACCCGAGCCGGGACGAATCGGTCCCGGTCGGAGCCTCGGTGGCTACGGGGAGGTGGTCGTCATGACCACAGCTGCAGGAAAAGAATCAGGTTCCGCATGGGAGTCGATGCCCACGCTGACCGTGTGGTGTTACGACTCCCCGATGGGGGCCGCGGCCGGATACGTGCGGCTCAGTGAGCTTCGCCGTCGCGGAGCGGTCCAGGTCGAAGACGCGGTGACGGTGACCTGGGTCCCTGGTACGCACCGGCCACGGGTCGGGCATCTGCGCGTGCCACGGCATGCGACGGCGGGACTCTTCGCTGCTTCGCCTTCCGGTGCCCGGTTCTCAGTGCTGGGGGCCCTTGCCGATCTTCTGATACAGCCAGAGACCGAGCACGACCCGGTGCGTGCCCTGGCCGAGCGGCTGCGCGGGACGGGCCTAGACGAGTGCATCCTCGCCGAAGTGCGGGCAGCTGTTGCTCCGGGCTGGTCGGCGCTGCTGGTGCTCTCCAGTGGCGCGGATCCGAGCAAGGTCGGGCCGGCTATCCAGCGCGGCCTCGACCGGGGCGACGTGTCGATGACGTACGCCGTCCTGTCCGACGAAGCCCCGGACGCGATACGAATGATTGTCGAGGAAGCGCTGCTCTCCTCTTCCCTTCCACCCGAGCTCACAGGCTCGAAGTAGCCGCCCGACCGACCACCGAACGCGGAGTGGCAATCGGACGCATTCGGGCTCTCTCCGGAACGCCTCTTGACGGCGCACACCCCTCGCCTGCGCCCGCCCGCGAGAGAATTGCCGTTCTCAGGAGTCGGTCTTCTCCGCCTTCTCGGCTTCCTTGGCTGCTGCCTTGATGTCGTCGGCCTCGACCTTGTCGATGGCGGACTCGACGATGGCGTCGGCCCGCTCGAGTGCCTTGCGGATCTTCACCTCACCGGGGTCGGAGACCAGGGCGAGCAGGCCGGAGTGGCCGGGCGGGATGGCGTTCTCGAGCTGCTGCTCGAGCTCACCGTGGTGGTGGCGCTGACGCAGCTTGCCGATGAGGGCGCCTCCGCCGCCGACCACTGCCGCGCTGCCGAGGATCGACGGCGGGAAGATCACGCCGAGGGCGATGCCGCCGACGACGCCCCACTTGAGCCCGGACTTGGTGCTGTGGTCGGTCGCCTTGAGGACCTCCAGCTTCCCCTCGGCGGAGCGGGTGACCACGATGACGCCCTCGATCTCGACCGTGCGGCCGTCCTCGACGGACTTGAGTGCCTCATAGGCCTCCCACGCGGTGTCGGTGTCGCTGAAGTCCGCGACGAGGAGGGTGTAGGCACCGTCGGAGACGGCGGCCGCGTTCATCTCGAAGTCGGGGGTGTTGGTCTCGTCGGGCATGGCAGAGGCTCCTAGATCGTGGGACTCCCACTCTCGACCGGCGAGGGCCAGACGTGCTCACCCGGTACGGGTGGAACCGACAGCCCGGCTTCAGGCGAGGGCCTTGGCCTTCAGGGTGTCGAACTCGCTCTGGTTGATCGCGCCCGAGTCGAGGAGCGCCTTGGCGCTGGCGATCTGCTCCGCAGCCGAGGCCGTCGTACCGGAGACCTGCTTGATGTAGTCGGCCTGGGCGGCCTGGATCTCCGCGGCCTTGGCCATCTGGCGCTCGGTCATGCTCCGGCCACGAGCGATCAGGTAGATCAGAGCGCCGAGCCAGGGCACGAAGATGAGGAGCACGGCCCATCCGGCCTTGGCCCAGCCGCTGAGGGTGTGGTCACCGAACAGGTCGAAGAGGCACCGGAACCAGACCATGAGGGCTGCGATCCAGATGAAGAACCAGAAGGACCAGAGGAGGACTTCTCCGAAGTCGGTGGTCATGGCGTCCATGGCGTGCCTCTTCTTCCGTCGGGCCGAGCCGCGATCGACCGGCTCGGCGAGTGTGGCAGAGCGAGCCGGCCGCGACCACCCTTTCGGGCGCGGTGTCGGGGCGTTCGTGGCGCGCCGAATGACGTGGCGGGTGGTCGAACCAGATCCTGGCTCGGGAGACTCTCCTAGATGCCGCGCCAGCGGACGGTCCGTCGGCCGACACCTTCGGAGAACCCGGAGCCGACGAGGACCCCGATCGCGATCGCCACCACGGTCAGGAGGGTTGGCGCAGTGACTGTCTTCACCCGGTTCGGGTCTGCCGCGGGGCAGTGGGCCGGGACGACGATCGGTCGTACGTCTGGTGGGTTCGAAGGGAGCAAAGGTGCAGCTGCCGCGTGTGGATCCCGTCAGCACGCGTAGACGTACCGCGCAGTTCGGTTGGATCACCATCGGTCTGGCGACGGTTGCCGTGGTGATGTTCGTTGTGGCGCTGGTGCTCGCCTCGGGTCAGGACGCGGGATTCGAAGTGGATGAGGTCCTGCTGCCACTCAACGTCGAGTTCGGAAACCCCGGAGCAGCACTCCTGATCTCGGCCGCCCTCCTGGTGACCTCGACGTTCTTCGGGTTGGCGGCCCTACAGACGGCAGCGGTGATGCGCGTCCTCGCACCGGACCGCCATGTTCCACCTCCGCCACCGCCCGCCGTGCGCAGGGGACGACGCCTCCTGTTGGGTCCGTACGACACCGACGTCGCCCTCGCCGGGCGACCGTCGGCACTGCCACCCTCGGCGCTCCTCGGTATCGGTGCCTTACCGGCCGCGACTGTCCTCCGGTGCACGGTGCTGATCCCGGCCCACAACGAGGAGGCCGTCCTCGGGTTGACCCTGGAGTCGTTGGCCGCGCAGTCACGCCCGCCAGACCGGATCGTGGTCATCGCCGACAACTGCACCGACGCCACCGTCGAGGTAGCCCGCGCACACCATGTCGAGGTGCATGAGACCGTCGGCAACACCGAGAAGAAGGCCGGCGCCCTCAACCAGAAACTGGACCGTCTGCTGCCCGACACCGAACCACGGGACGTGGTGATGGTGATGGACGCGGACTCCACGATCGCCCCGGAGTTCCTGGAGGTCGCGCTCGGCCTGCTCGAGCGGGACCGGAACCTGATGGCCGTCGGTGGCCTGTTCTACGGAGAGGACGGCGGGCGACTGGTCGGGCAGTTCCAGCGCAACGAGTACACCCGCTATCAGCGCATCGTCGCGCGGAAACTGGGCCGCGTCTTCGTTCTGACCGGGACCGCGTCGGTGATCCGGGCCTACGCCATGCGCGCTGTCGCTGACTCCCGTGGCCCCTTCCTGCCCGGCCCGGAGGGCCAGGTCTACGACACGCTCGCGCTGACCGAGGACAACGAGCTCACCTTGGCCCTGAAGACCCTCGGCGCCCGGATGACCTCGCCGCCGCAGTGTCGGGTCACGACCGAGATCATGACCTCCTGGCGCGACCTGTGGCGCCAGCGGCTGCGCTGGCACCGCGGTGCGCTGGAGAACATCGGCGTCTACGGCGTAACCCGGGCTACGGCCCGGTACTGGGGCCAGCAACTGGGACTCGCCTACGGCGTCGTCGCCTTCCAGTCGTACCTGCTGTTGATGACGGTGAGCCTGCTAGCAGCTGATGGTCTGCGGTGGTCGCCGTTCTGGGTCTGCATCGGGATGATCTTCCTGGTTGAGCGGATCGTCACCGTGTGGCGTGCTGGCTGGCGAGGCCGCGCCGTCGCTGTGACCATGCTCCTGGAGCTCGGATACGCCGTATATCTACAAGCCTGCTTCGTCACCTCGATCGTCCAAATCCTGCTCGGACGCAAGGCCGGGTGGAACTACGTGCCCCGAACCACAGCCCCCGCGATCGTTGCGCCGTGGCTGCCCGCGGCGGGACTGGCCGTCACATGGGGGATCGCGCTCCCGGCGTCGGTCCTGCAGACCGGCTGGTACACGGCGTTGGCCTTGTGGGTCGGATTCAACACCCTGATCTTCGCCTTCCTCAGCGTCCTCCACCTGCTGCCACCGCTACACCGGCTTCGACGACGTGCACCGGCCTCCTTCGTACCGGCCGACGATCGGGCCAGTGAGTGACGTGCGAGGACGCCGGTGGAGCGACGAGAATGCAGTCATCCGGGCGCGTCGCGATCCGTGCGCTCATAGCCGACGAGCGGCAACAACGGTCATTGCTTCCGAGTCGCTAGCACGAGACGATCTATGCGGAGGTGCGGTGATGAAGGTGCGGCCTGGCGCTGTGATCCGAGGAGCCGGTGTTGCCATTGCCTGCCTTGCACCGGACCCGTCAGATCGCTCTTCCATCTTGCTCGCGGGGTTCGCGGGTGGTTGGTTCCTGAACAAGCCAGGGCTGCAAGTTTTCACGATCATCCCCGCCACGGATGAGCCGTGGAAGCGCACCACCGTGCCCTTCGCAACCTCAGTCATGTTGTGGTCGACCATGATGCTGGCCGCCACCACGGCAGTGCGTAAGACAAGACTGCCCGTCCCGATCGCTGCGGTCGTGCTCGGAGGCGGCCTCATCGCGATCGACTCCCTTCTCGCCGATCTGGGCGAGGCGCGAGAGGCGTCCAAGGCGATGGAGTCTGCTGGATCGGAATCCGCTTCGCATTGAGCGGATCCGCCCATGGCTCCCCTCTGTGTCAGGACGCAGCAGGGAGTGAGGTTCTAGGCTCTTGTCTGGCGCCGTCCTTGATCGCCGTGGGAGCGCACAACGGCGTCGTCAAGCATGGCGTGGACGACGTCGGACAGCCGCCGCTTCCGCGCGCGGATCGCTTCCATCTGGCCGTCGGCTTCGCGCGTGGCAATAGGACTGGTCCGGCCTCATCCGCGGCGTACCGGCCGCAGCCAAAAGGATGGACTCGATGGCGGTCATCACCTCGATGGTGGCCGACCGCCTGTGCGGGTACATCCCGATCCCGACCCGGTCTTCTTGCTCTTGTCTGCGTCCTCCCGATGCTCGATCCAAGTTGGTGGCGAGTCGGGAAGGGCAACGCTACTTCGAGCTGGGTAGACCCCTTTGAGCCTCTTTCGACTCAAGCAATGCCCGTGAGCCATTCGTCGTCTGCGCCTTGCTGGATGGACCTTCTCCGCTCAAGCTGCCAGTGGATCTCTCCGGTGCTCGGGTGTCGCCACTCACGCATGCGGTAGTCAGAACCAAGTAGCAGCACGATCGGGATCGGATCCGGCGCCGCCGGGGCGACCGCCCCGACCACGATCTTGGCCTCGGGGGATGAACGGGGACTGCGCCGGGATCGGCGCTGACCTGGTCTCGACAGGGTGGAACTGCGTTGGCCCCTGGTTGCGCTATGTGGAGGACCTGGGATCAGGGGAACGGGTCGCCCCGATCCACCGGCACAGCGTATCGGGGCGGCCGGGTGTCGCCGGACGGCGTTCCTGCTCGCCCAGTGGTCTCAGGTCGTTCCTGGTGACGGCGACTCCAGGTCCCCGCGGGTCAGCGCCTCGTACCTGCCGAGGTACAGGGGCCATCCGTCCGGCGCCTCGACACCATCGCGCATCGACTCCCAGCCGGGGCCGTGCCGGTCGATGTGACGGTGCACCAACGTGACCCGAGTTCGCCCGTCGTCAACGGGTGCGAAGGTGACCTCGACCTCGCTGGTCCGGTCGAGGTCGGAGGTGACCTGCCAATCCGGCCCGATGTCCCAGCTGAACGCGATGGTGTGGGGCGGGTCGAAGGCCAGAACCCGGCCCCAACGGCAGACGCTGCCGTCCACGCCGCGGTCGTAGACGTCCCCGCCCGCGCGCTGCTCCAGCACGGTCTCCTCGATGGGGACGGCGAGCATGTTGTGCTCGCGAGGCTTGATCCGGTCCAGGTCGGCGAACCTCCAGAACGCCTCTTCGGGCGCGAGGTCGACCACGACCTCGTGCCGGACCGACCCGTCAGACTGCACAGTCATCCGATCTCCCTTTCCTTCTCGTCGTCCGAGGCCGCCGCCGCCAGATTTCCCAGGGCGTCGGACCAGAACTGGTTCAACTGCCGCCGGTACCGCTCCAGCCGCGCCGCGTCGATGCTGTAGACCCGGTGCCGGCCGACGGGTGCGTCGTGCACCACGCCCGCTTCCCGCAGCACCTTCAGGTGCTGGCTCACCGCAGGCCTGCTGATCGGCATCTCATCGGCCAGCTCCGCGACCGTGCACGGGCCGGCAGACAGCCGCTCGAGAATCGCGCGCCGGCTCGCGTCTCCCAGCAGAGCCCACACATCCGATTGGTAAGTCACCACGAACACGTAAGTTAGCACTTACGCGTTGGCGGCGCCACCGTCCTGCTTCAGGAGAGTGCGGTGGTGACCTGCTCGTCGCCTGCCTCGGCGATGGCGGTGATCGTCAGGTGGTCGCCGCCGCAGCGCGGCTGGGAGAGGAAGGCGCGCCCGCCCGGCGACTCGTAGACGACGCCCAGCCCGTCGGCGGGGCTCCACCGCATCAGCGCCGCCGGGTCGCCCTCGGTCTCTGGGTCGCGGGTGAAGTACGCCGCGCCGCTGCACCACACCAGGCTGCCCGCCGTACCGGGGCCGAGGTCGGACCGCTCTCCGCCGGTCGTCGCATAGAAGTCGGCCATCTCGATCCTGCGCTCATCCGAGATCGTCGACCAGACCGCACCGTCGTCGGTGAGCAGCCCGTCCCAGGCCAGGCACTCGTCAACGCCGTCGAACGGCGTCGCCTCTGCGCCGTCGATCGCCATCAAGGTCCGGCAGGAGGGCCGGCCGGCGTCGAAGCTCATCAGCGAGAGGCCTCCCGGGGCGATCCGCGCGCCGTTGAACCCGTGCCGCTTCGGGGCGCACCAGCCGAGCGTCGACTCGCGGGTGGCCAGGTCCACCGTGGCCACGCAGTAGGCGCCGCCGGGCCCGATGGTCGCGTGCAGCAGCCGCCCGCCGCCGAGAGCCCAGGTGCCGCCGTTGGTGGTCGGAACGTCGGACGAGCCGTCGACCGTGAACGTGTCGCCCGTCGTGAGGTCGGTGACCTCGGCCCGGCTCGGCCGGGACTCGGTGCGCTCCTGGAGCACCACGACCGCCCAGGCGTCGTCCAGCAGCGCGTCGCTCACCCGCCACCCGGACTGCCCGCCACCTGTCGAGCCGGCCGGGCCGTCGAGCGACCAGCCGGCACCGTTGCCGCGGACCGTCAGGATCCAGTCGGCGTTGCGGGTGACGGAGTCGCGGACCGGTCCCGGGACCGGCTGCCAGTCCAGGGCCGCGGTCGGCGGTGCGCTGGTCTCGGAGGCGTCCGGGCTCGCTGGGGCCGGCGCGCTGGAGGAGGGTGTGCTGCTGGGTGTCGGGGTGGGGTCGGCGCCGGGGTCGTCGTCGCTGCACCCTCCCGCGGCGAGCACCAGGACCGCGACGGCCGCCCAGCGGACTGCGCGCATCAGACCCCGACGTTGTGGGCGTAGTGGGCCTGGTTGGCGCGGAAGCTGCGGTACGCGTTGCGCCACTGGACCCGGGCGATGTAGGGCTCCGACGGGTCGAACCGCTGCTGGTTCCACGGCTCGAAGTAGCCGAGCTCGTCGGGCTTCTTGCCGCGCTTCGCGTAGCCGCGACCGACCTGGAAGTGTCCTGAAGCGTCGTCGTCGAGGTACGGGTAGAAACGCTTGAGCAGGACCGGGTGCAGCACGACCGGCGCCCTGTAGTCGTGGAGGTGTCGCATCATCAGCAGCATCCACTTGGCGTAGCCGTACTGCCCGATGTCGAGCACGATGTACGGGCCGGCGTGCTTGCGGTTGTCCCAGCCGGTCGCCTGGTTGACGACCCGGGCCATCTCATAGATCGAGGTGCCGCTGGTGGTGGTTCTCAACCTCCTCGCCCAGTGTCGCTGGGAGTCGCGCTCGTTGCGCCAGCCCCACACGATCATCTGCATCGACGACGGGCCGCACCAGTACGAGCGGACCTGCGCGGAGCTCTGCTCGCCGGTCAGGATCTGTGCGCGCGCCGGATAGTCGGTCGCGTCCTTGACCGGTGTCCGGCTCGGTGCGATTTCCGGCGACGCCGTGGCGCGCGCCTCCGGGTGGTTCGCGAGGAACCCGGCCGGGAGCGGCACGTCCTCGATCTCGTGGCGCAGCAGCCACACCTTCGCCACCGACCGGGCCGCCATGGTCAGCTCGGCACGGTCGGCGCGGGCCAAGGCACTCGGGCTCATCCGGGCCCTCTGGGCGAGCGCCGACCGCGCGTCCAGATCGCCGGTCCGCTCGAAGGAAGCTGGACGCGCGGCGACGGTGCGGGCGGCGCGCGCCGCCCGGGCCCGGACCTCGGCCTGGGTGTCCGTGGTCCAGCCGGTGCCGAGGCAGTAGCGCTGGCCCTCGAACACCGCGCAGTGCACCAGGCTCGCGGCCAGCCGCGCGGGGCTCACCGTGCCGGACGTCCGGGTCAGCGTTCGGCCCAGCCGGGCACCCTCAGCAACGGTCCGGTCGATCTCGGCGCGCGCGTCGCGGGTCACCCTCGACCACCCGGCCGTGGCGGCGGCCCGCACCGCGCCGTCGCGCGCCTCGCCGGAAGGCAGGTAGGAGTCGGACTCGTCGTTCCCGCGCGGCACGAACGGTGCCAGCGCGATCAGGGATGCCAGGACGCCGACGACGATGACGGTGGTGCGGCGGGACATGAGGTCAACCTCGAGACTCACAGCGGAAGGGAGTCGTCCACTGTCACTCCGGTCACTTGAATAGTCAAGTGCACCAGGTGTCACAGGAGTTGCCCGACATGCGGCCGCTCGCGCTGATCGCCGAGGTCAGCAGCGAATCAGGATGTCGCGGGTGAGCTCGGCGATGCTCGCGTAGCCGTTGAGCCCCATGGTCAGGTCGGTCTCGGCGAGCAGGCAGGACAGCACGAACTCGATGCCGGCGGTGCCGCCGAGCACCGCGCCGTACCCGTACGGCCGGCCGATGCCCACGGCTGTGGCGCCGAGCGCGAGCGCCTTGACGACGTCGGGCGCCGGAGCGGACGCCGGAGTCGAAGAGGACCGGCATGCCCTCGGCGGCGTCGACGACCGCGGGCAGCAGGTCGATCGCCGGGGCGCTGGCGACCTGGCGGCCGCCGTGGTTGGAGCAGTAGATGCCGTCGACGCCGGCGTCCTTGGCCCGTCGTACGTCGTCGGGGTGGCAGATGCCCTTGAGCAGCAGCGGCAGCTCGGTCAGCCCCCGCAGCCAGGCCAGGTCGTCCCAGGTCAGGGTCGGGTTGCCGAACGTGAGCGCCCACTGGATGGCAGCCGCGCCCGGGTCCTCCTCCGGCGGCACCGCCAGCTTGTCGCGGAACACCGGGTCGGAGGTGTAGTTGGCCAGGCAGCTGCCGCGCAGCTGCGGGAAGGTCGCGTGCTGGAGGTCGCGCGGCCGGTAGCCGAGCGTCCAGGTGTCGAGCGTGACCACGATGCCGCGAAAGCCCGACGCCTCGGCCCGGCGGACGAAGCTCTCGGCCAGCTCGCGGTCGTTGGGTGTGTAGAGCTGGAAGAAGCCGGGGGTGTCGCCCAGCGCGGCGCCCACCTGCTCCATCGGGTCCTGCATCAGCGTCGACGCGACCATGGGTACGCCGGATGCGGCGGACGCCGCGGCGGTCGCGAGGTCACCGTGCTCGTCGTCGGTCATCACGCCGAGCACGCCGATCGGGGCCATGAAGATCGGCGTGGGGAGGGTGTGGCCGAACAGCTCGATCGACAGGTCGCGCTCGGCGGCGCCCGACAGCATCCGCGGCAGGATCCCCCAGCGTCCGAAGGCGTCGACGTTGCCGCGCTGGGTGTGCTCGTCGCCCGCACCGCCCGCGACGTAGTCGAAGAGCCGGTGCTCCATCTTCTCCTTGGCCGCCGCCTCGAGGCCGGCGAAGGTGAGCGGGTACTCGGGCACCGCGCCGCCCAGGCCCGCGAAGTAGAGCCCGATCTGGAAGTCGGCGAAGTTCGTCATCGAGGTGGTCCATCTTCTGGCGTTCGAGGGTGACCGGCGAGCCGACGCTACCGGGCCGCTCGGGCGGGGGCATCTGTCCAGACCAGATTGACCGTCGCGAACGGGCTCTCAGTAAAGTCCCGCCCGCTCTCGAGGCGGTGTAAGCGGTTTCCGGAGCGGTGCGTCCTCTATCCAGTGAGGGATCACCAGGTCAAGGTGACGTGGGTCTCACACCGGTTATTCAGAATATATTCTCGCCGGTGAATAACGTTGCCTTCCATGGAAACCAACTGCCGTCTCGGGATCGCAATCCGGCTCGAGGCTCCCTCACCTGATCACACCGGCGAGCACCGCTCATGACCAAGAACAGCGCCGGCGACCCCGGTACTGAGGCCATGATCGTGGAGCACATGCCGCTGGTCGGGCACATCGTCCGCGAGACCATGTCCCGCGTTCCGGCGCACGTCGACCGCAACGACCTCACGTCCGCGGGGCTCACGGCACTGGTCCTCGCCGCGCAGGCTTTCGACGCCGAGCGTGGTGTTCCGTTCAACCGCTACGCCGCCACCCGGATCCGGGGCGCGATCGTGGACGAGCTGCGCAGCATCGACTGGGCCTCCCGCTCGGTGCGCCGCCGTTCCCGCGAGCTGGACGCGACCCGCGCCAACCTGGCCACCGTGCTCGGTCGGGCCGCGACGCCGGTCGAGGTGGCCCAGGCCGCCGGCATGACGCTGGACGAGGTCGCCGCCAACGACGACGACGTGGCCCGCGCCCAGGTGCTGTCGCTGCACGCGTCCGACGACGACGCCATCGGCGAGCGACTGGTCAGCAGCCACGCCGGACCCGCTGGCCGTGGTCGAGTTCCGCGAGCGGCTCACCTACCTGACCGAGGCGATCGCCGAGCTGCCCGCCCGGCTGCGCCTCGTCGTCGAGCAGTACTTCCTCGCCGAGCGCCCGATGGCCGAGATCGCCGAGACCCTCGGCGTGACCGAGTCCCGGATCTCCCAGCTGCGCGCCGAGGCTCTGGTGCTGCTGCGCGACGCGCTGAACAACGAGCTGGACCCCGACCTGGTCCAGCCGGTCGCGAAGCCCGGCGGTTGCGCCGCCAAGCGTCGCGAGGCCTACTTCGCCGCCGTCGCCGATCGGCACTCCGCCGGCGTCCGCCGGAATCCCGGCGCCGTCCAGCACCGGCCGCATGTGCCCGCCAGCGCCTGACGCACGGCCGAAGACATCCCGCAACACCTTCGCGTGATCCCCGGACCACCCGGGGGTCACGCGCGCGTTGCGGAACTTTCGTCCCTGGAAATGAGAAAAGACGGCCGGGGAAGTTCCCTTCGGGCCGATGGTTGGTAGCGTGTAGCCAGCAAGAGGTGCAAGTTCCAGCAGGTCTGACGCCCGCGGAGTTTGTGATCCAACGGCGTTTCTTCTCATGGGTGCCAATCCAGGGTGGGAGCGACGTGTCACCGCATCTGTTGCGGGGCCGTTGAAGTGACGGCCTCTCGCCCCAAATAGGAGTAACGAGCAATGGCTCAAGGCACCGTGAAGTGGTTCAACGCCGAGAAGGGTTTCGGCTTCATCGCGCAGGAGGACGGCGGCGACGACGTTTTCGTGCACTACTCGGCGATCCAGTCGCAGGGTTACAAGTCGCTGGACGAGAACCAGAAGGTCGAGTTCGACGTCACCCAGGGTCCCAAGGGCCCGCAGGCTGAGAACGTTCGCGCGGTCTGACCGCGAAGAACTATTGAGAAGGCTCCACCCGAACGGGTGGGGCCTTCTCGCTATTCAGGGCCATCTCACAGGGTCCGTACGGGTGGGATTTCGACAAGTCGTGTTTCGTGTCCGTGACCGTCGGGCAGGCTGGGCGTTAGGAGGAGGGCCTACCCACTATGCGCATGAGGAGTGATGAGGTGCACGACCAGTTCGACGTGTCCCTCGAGGACTCCGACCTCCTCGGCGAGGTGGAGCTCACCACGAACCTGATCATCGCGGCGAGCGAGTCAGACGACCGGCTCTCCGACGACCAGATCGACCAGATCCTGGGCGTCGTGCCGGAGCCGCGCCAGGAGACCTAACCGCTCCGCCGGTTCGCTAGCAGGTGGCGAACAGGACCGGCCCGGTCGAGAGGTCGGAGAACACGAAGGCGCCGTCGCGCGGCTGGAGGTCCATCGTGACCAGGTCGTCGTCGGCGGTGACGGACTCGACGGCGAACCGGTCGCCGAACTCGCCGCCCTGACCGGGCGCCGGTCCGGCGGCCAGCGCGGCGCGGGTGTCGGCGTTGGTGCGGGCCTGGTCGTCGTCCTCGAACGCCAGCACGACGCGCACCTCGCCGCCGGGCTGGACCGACATCGCGAACCCGGTCACCGGGTTGACCTCGCCGGCCTCGGCGATCAGCTGGTCGGCCTGCTCCTCGTCGCTCGGGTCGGCCTGGCTCATCGCCAGGGCCGAGCAGGTGTGCGGGCCGTCGTACACCGACGCCGTGAGGGCGTCGCCGGAGGCCGCGACGACGTCCGCCATCGGCTCGGGCAGCTCGTCCTCGCCCAGCCGGTCGACGGTCTCCTCGAGGTAGTCGGCGGTGTCGCTGGTGAGCACCAGGTGCTCGTCGGGGTCGAGCGCGACGTACTGGAGCTCGGGGGTGAGGTCCGGCGCCGATGCTCGGCAGCAGCGCCGACCCCGCCGGTCCACACGCCGTCGTCGTCGGCCGGCGGCTCGAAGCCGGCGTCCTCGAGCCGGTCGGCGAGCGCGTCGAAGTCGGTGTCCTCGGGCAGCTGCACGATCACGACGGCGCCGGACTCCGACTGGCTGAACAGCTCCCACTCGGCGGTCGCGGGGGAGAAGCCGAAGTGCGTCTGCAGCAGCCGCGCCGAGCCGACCAGCGCGGACGCCGAGGTGAGGTCCGCGTCGAACCCGGCGTCCAGGAACTCCTGCAGGTCCTCGCCGGACGAGTCGGCGTCGAGCCGGGCACCGACCTCGGCGCGGACGTCGGCCCAGTCGGTCCAGGACAGCCGCTGGGCGTCGTACGGCGCGAACGTCGTGGCCCGCTCGAGGTCGCTCGACGGCGAGTCCCGCCACCACCGCACGGCCGACGAGCGCGGCCACGGCCAGCACCAGCACGAGCACGACCGCGGCCGCGATCGTGAAGCGCTTGCGCACGGGGGCTCCTGTTCGGGTCGGCGTGATGTGACACTAGCGACCATGGCCACGAAGGACGTGCTCGCCGCCGGTGTCGTGGTCTTTCGTCCGGGGAAGCGGGTGCTGCTCGTGCACCGCCCGCGGTACGACGACTGGTCGTTCCCGAAGGGCAAGCTCGACCCCGGCGAGCACCCGACCGCGGCGGCCGTCCGCGAGGTGGCGGAGGAGACCGGCCTGCACGTGCGGCTCGGGCCGCCGCTGACCGGCCAGCGGTACCCCGTGGCCGGCGGCCGGATGAAGTCGGTCTACTACTGGGCCGGCCGTGCGGTCGGCGACGACGACGTGAGCGGCTACCGCCCGAACGCGGAGATCGACGACGTGCGGTGGGTGCCCTACGACGACGCCCTGGAGATGCTCAGCTACGACCACGACCGCGACACCCTGCGCGAGGCACGTCCGATGCGCCGCAAGACCCACACCCTGGTGGTGCTCCGTCACGGCGAGGCCCGCTCCCGCAAGGCCTGGCGGCAGGACGACCGGCTCCGCCCGCTGCTGCAGCACGGACGGCTCCAGGCCCAGAAGCTGGTGCCGGTGCTGGCGGCGTACGACGTCACCCGGGTGGTCAGCTCCAGCAGCGCCCGATGCGTGCGAGACCGTGGGGCCGTACGCCGACATCACCGGCTGGAAGCTCGAGCTCGAGGACGGTCTCTGCGGAGGAGGGCGCGACCGCGACGTCGGTGCTGCGGATGGTCGACGAGCTGGCGGTCGCGGACGAGAGCGCGGTGCTCTGCACCCACCGGCCGGTGCTGCCGGCGGTGTTCGACGCGCTCGGCGTGCCCGACGCCGACCTCGAGCCCGGCGGCATGCTGGTGGTGCACCTGCGCAAGGGCAGAGTGACCGCTACCGAACGCCATCGGATCCGCTGAGGTCAAGGGGTCCGGGGCTTGTTCACGTGATGTCCGTCTCGGTTGCGATCTGGCGTTTCCCACTGGGCGGTTCGAGTTCACCCCTCGTTCACCGACGACCCCGGATCCGTCCACCTGCGCTCCCTAACTTCGCCGGTGTCAGAGACGACCAGACATCAGGAGAACGAAGTGAAGAGCACTTCCTTCCGCCGGGCAATCGTGCCCGGCATCGCCGCCCTCGCGCTCGCCCTCTCCGCCTGTGGCGGAGCAGACGCGGGTGACGACGAGGACGGCGGCAGCAGTGGCGCCAGCGGTAGCGTCAAGGTCGACGGCTCCTCGACGGTCTTCCCGATGAGTGAGGTGGCCGCAGAGCTGCTGAGCGAGGAGAACCCGGACATCCAGGTCGCGGTCTCGGAGTCCGGCACCGGTGGCGGTTTCGAGAAGTTCTGCGCCGGCCAGACCGACATCTCCGACGCCTCGCGCCCGATCGAGCAGGAGGAGATGGACGCCTGCGCGCCGAGGGCATCGAGTACACCGAGCTCCAGGTCGCGACCGACGCGCTCACCGTCGTCGTACACCCCGACCTCGCGGTCGACTGCCTGACCATCGACCAGCTGATCGCGCTGTGGGGGCCCGACTCCAAGGTCACCAACTGGAACGAGCTCGACCCGAGCTTCCCCGACCAGGAGATCTCGCTGTTCGGTCCGGGCACCGACTCGGGCACCTACGACTACATGGCCGCCGACGTGATCGGCGCGAGTCCGAGACGACTCGCGACGACTACGAGGCCTCGGAGGACGACAACGTCCTCGTCGCAGGGCGTCGCCGGCACCGAGGGTGCGACCGGGTACTTCGGTTACACCTACTACGAGGAGAACGCGGACACGCTCAAGGCGGTGGCGATCGACGACGGCAACGGCTGTGTCGAGCCCTCGGCCGAGACCGCTCGGGCCGGTGAGTACACCCCGCTGTCGCGGCCGCTGTTCATCTACGTGAAGAACAGCGCCTACAACGACAACGAGGCCGTCAAGGAGTACGTCGACTTCTACATCGAGAACCTCGAGCAGATCGCCGAGGTGCCGAAGTTCATCCCGCTCAACGAGGACCAGTACGCCGAGACGCAGTCGGCCCTCGAGGGCATCGCGGGCTGATCGAGCACCTCGATGACCACCAGATCGTGACAGCGGCAGGCCCGTCCGGAGGGGCGGGCCTGCCTGTTGCACCCGACCTGCGCCGTCAGGCGCCGGCCGGGCGAGTCCGTCATCAAGGCGGTGCTGATGACCTGCGCGCTGATCTCGATCCTCATCACGCTCGGGATCGTGATCGCCCTGATCCGTCCGGTGATCGACTTCTTCGCCGAGATCCCGTTCGGCGACTTCTTCGCCACCGAGGGCGACGTACGCCGTCATCCCGCTCGTCACCGGCACCCTGATGGTGACCGTGATCGCGCTGCTGGTCTCGGTGCCGCTCGGGCTCGGGGCGGCGATGTACCTGTCCGAGTACGCCTCGCGCCGGGCGCGGAAGGTGCTGAAGCCGACCGTGGAGCTGCTCGCCGGCATCCCGTCGGTCGTGTACGGCTTCTTCGCCCTCTCGTTCGTGACGCCGACCCTGTTGCAGGACATCCTCAACATGGACGTCGGCTTCACCAACGCGCTGGCGGCCGGTCTGGTGCTGGGCGTCATGGTGATCCCGACCGTCGCGACGCTGTCGGAGGACGCGATGTCCGCCGTACCTCATGCGCTGCGCCAGGGCTCGTTCGCGATGGGCGCGAACCGGATGCAGACCACCATCCGGGTGGTGTTCCCCGCCGCGCTGTCCGGCATCTCGGCGGCCGTCGTGCTCGGCATGTCGCGCGCCGTCGGCGAGACGATGATCGTTGCGCTCGCCGCCGGGGCCCAGAAGAACATGAGCTTCGACCCACGTGAGGGCATGCAGACGATGACCGGCTTCATCGCGCAGACCGCGGGCGGCGAGAACCCGGTCGGATCGACCGAGTACAACGCGCTCTTCGCTGTCGGCCTGCTCCTCTTCGTCATGACGCTGATCCTGAACGTCATCAGCATCGCGTTCGTCCGCCGGTTCAGGCAGGAGTACTGATGACCGCCGCCACGACCGCCCGTGAGGTCACCGAGGCGATCGCCACCGGGCGCAGCAAGGACCGTACGACGGGGTCCCTGGTGTTCCTCGGCCTGCTGTGGTTCTCCCTGTTCTTCGGGGTGATGGTGCTGATGGTGCTCATCGTGACCACAGCCATCGACGGCGCCGGACGCTTCGACTCCGAGCTGCTGACCAACTACGGTTCCACCGTCAACCCCGAGACGACCGGCTTCCGGGCCGGCATCCTCGGGACCATCTGGCTGATGGTGTTCACGGCGCTGTTCGCCGTACCGCTCGGGATCGGTGCTGCGCTCTACCTCGAGGAGTTCGCCGACAAGGAGCGCTGGTGGAACCGGTTCATCGAGGTCAACCTCCAGAACCTCGCCGCCGTGCCCTCGATCGTCTACGGCCTGCTGGCCGTCGCCGTGATGGCGCTGATCGGGTTCGAGGAGACCGGCATCGTCCTCGGCGGTGCGCTGGCGCTCGCGCTGCTGATCCTGCCGGTCGTCATCATCACGACCCGTGAGGCCGTCCGCGCCGTACCCCAGGACATCCGGCACGGGTCGCTCGCGCTCGGGGCCACCACGTGGCAGACGACCTGGCGGCAGACGTTGCCCTCAGCCGTTCCCGGTATCGCCACCGGGACGATCCTCGGCCTGTCGCGCGCCATCGGCGAGGCGGCCCCGCTCGTCGTGATCGGCCTCGCGACGGCGGTGCGCTTCGACCCCGCCGGTGTCATGAGCCCGATCACGGCGCTCCCGATGCAGATCTACAACCTGACGTCGCAGGTCGCAGGAGGAGTTCCAGACTGCGGCTTCAGCCGCCATCATCGTCCTGCTGGTGATGATCCTTGCGCTCAACGGCTGGCCATCTTCATCCGCAACAAGTTCCAGCGAACCTGGTGAGGAGTCACCACATGTCCAGCTACCCCGCCACCACCTCGACCCGCGCCACGGATCCCGAGGTCGGGTCCCTGGCGTCCGTGCACGACGAGGTCAACCGGGAGATCCCGGACGTGCCGCCGGACCCGGTGATGGAGGCGTTCAAGCTGAACGTCTACTACGGCGACTTCCACGCGGTGCACGACGTGAACCTGTCGTTCGGCAAGAACGAGATCACCGCGCTGATCGGCCCCTCGGGCTGCGGCAAGTCGACGGTGCTGCGCTGCCTGAACCGGATGAACGACCTGGTCGTCGGCGCCCGCGTCGAGGGTGAGGTCAACTACCACGGGCAGAACATCTACGCCCGAGGCATCGACCCGATCGCCGTACGCACGCAGATCGGCATGGTGTTCCAGAAGCCGAACCCGTTCCCCAAGTCGATCTACGACAACATCGCCTACGGCCCGCGGGTCACCGGGATGAAGGTCGACAACATGGACGACCTGGTCGAGGAGGCGCTGCGCGGTGCGGCCCTCTGGGACGAGGTCAAGGACAAGCTCAAGCAGTCGGCGTACGGCCTGTCCGGCGGTCAGCAGCAGCGGCTGTGCATCGCCCGCACCATCGCCACCAAGCCCGACGTGATCCTGATGGACGAGCCGTGCTCGGCCCTCGACCCGATCGCGACCGCGCGGATCGAGGACCTGATGCTCGACCTGCGCAGTGACTACACGATCATCATCGTCACCCACAACATGCAGCAGGCGGCCCGGGTCTCCGACCGCACCGCGTTCTTCACCGCCCGCCCCGACGAGACCACCGGCAACCGCACCGGCCTCCTCGTCGAGTTCGACCGCACCAACGTCATCTTCGCCAACCCCAACGACAAGCGGACCGAGGACTACATCTCCGGGCGCTTCGGCTGATCTTGCTGGGTTGCTGATTTCGGATAGTCCCTGACGTTTCCGGGGTGATACGGGCAGTCTGACCCCCGAAACGTCAGGGAGTATCCCGGCGGGCTGTGGATGACGGGAGCGCGGTGTCCATGGGTTGGGGCAAGGTCCCGCCATGGATCTGTCAGGCTGTCACCCGCGATGTGGTGATTCCTGTGCGGGTGGATCCGGCCGGTCGGACCGGGCCGACCGCTGACCAGGCGCGAGGGCCGTACTGGCGACGTACGAGCCGAGGCCGCTACGTGCCGGCGTCCGTGGACCCGGATCCGGTCACGCAGAGGGTCGTGGAGGCAGCGGCCGTGCTTCCCGAGGACTGGGGTGGGGTGACCGGCTGGGCAGCGCTCGCCTGGTGTGGTGCGCGGTGGTTCGACGGCTCGCCCTGGGGCGGTGGAAGGCCCGCGCCGGTGTCGATCGTGGTGGGCGGCAACCGGCACATCCGTCCGCAGCGTGGCATCGCCACCAGCGAGGAGCGGCTGCTCGAGGCGGACCAGCTTGTCGTCGACGGTGTCCGGCTGACGACGGCGCCCCGTACGGCGTGCTTCGAGATGCGGTACGCAGCAACCGTTCGCGACGCGGTGATCACCCTGGACATGGCATGTTTCAACGACGTCGTCTCGATCGAGGAGGTCGATGCCTACGCAGCCGGCCTCTCCGGCTGGACCGGCATTCCGCGTTGTCGCGAGGGGATCGCGCTCGCCGACGAGAACAGCTGGTCACCTCGCGAGGTGACGATGCGCCTGGTGTGGAGCATCGATGCAGGACTTCCGCGCCCGTTGTGCAACCGGCCCGTCTTCGCCCCCGACGGCTCGCACCTCGGCACACCGGACCTGCTCGACCCGGTGGCCGGAGTGGCCGGGGAGTACGACGGGTCACTGCACCTCGAGGGCGCTCGGCGCGCGCACGACCTGGTTCGGGAGCACCACTTCCGCTCGCACGGTCTCGAGTACGTCACGATGCTCGCGGGCGACGTCCGCGAGCCAGCTGCCTTCATCAGTCGGCTGCTCGCTGCGTACGACCGTGCGGCCGACGTCCCTATGTCGCGACGTCGCTGGACGATCGAGCGCCCGAACTGGTGGCACGACACGACGACCGTCGCAGCACGCCGGGCACTTGCCGACTCACTGCGCGAGCGGCTCCTGCGCCACCGCGTCGCGTGACCGCACGCGGCGAGGTACTCCCTGACGTTTGCGGGGTCAAATACCTCCCATGACCCCGGAAACGTCAGGGACTATCCCAAATGTGCTGCCTCAGACGCCGAGGAGCGGGTGCAGGACCCAGTAGCAGGCGGCGGCGAAGAGGCCGGCCATGGGGAAGGTGAGGATCCAGGCGACGAGGATCGAGCGGGCGACGCCCCAGCGGACGGCGGAGAAGCGCTTGGTGGCGCCGGCGCCCATGATCGCGGACGTGATCGTCTGCGTCGTCGAGATCGGGGCGTGGAACACGAAGGCGGTGGTGTAGAGGATGCCCGAGGCGACGGTCTCGGAGGCGAACCCGCGGGCCGGATCGAGATGGATGATCCGGCGGCCGAGGGTGCGCATGATCCGCCAACCGCCGGACCAGGTGCCGAGTGAGATCGCGGCGGCGGCGGACAGCACCACCCAGACCGGGAGCGGGTCGTCCTGGGTCACGTAGCCCCCGGTGAGGAGCGCCAGGAAGATGACACCCATCGTCTTCTGCGCGTCCTGGAGTCCGTGGCCGAGCGACATCGCGGCCGCGGACACGGTCTGACCGAGACGGAAGCCGCGCTGCACCCGGTGCTGGTTCCGGCGCCGGAAGACCCACATGATCGCCAGCATCAGCGCGAACGCCAGGCTGAAGCCGACGATCGGCGACAGCACCATCGGGATGATGACCTTCTCGTTGATCACGCCCCACTCGACCGTCGATCCCGACGCGATCGCGGCGCCGACCAGGCCACCGATCAGCGCGTGGGAGGACGACGAGGGCAGACCGAAGTACCAGGTGATCAGGTTCCATGCGATCGCGCCGAGCAGCCCGGCCAGCACGATCACCAGCCCGGCGCTGGTCTCCGGGACGCTGATCACGCTGCTGACCGTCTTGGCGACCTCTTGCCCGAGGAACGCGCCGACGAAGTTGAAGATCGCGGCCATCCCGAGGGCGATGCGCGGCGTCAATGCCCGGGTGGACACCGACGTGGCGATGGCGTTGGCTGCGTCGTGGAAGCCGTTCGTGTAGTCGAACACGAGGGCGACCAGAACGACCGCGATGACGATCGCGAGGTCCATGAGCTGTCAGGACTCCTTGACCGCGATCTGCTCCACGATGTTGGCGACCTTCTCGAACGCGTCGATCGCCTCCTCGAGGGACTCGACGATGTCCTTGAGCTTGAGCACCTCGATGGTCTTGAACTCGCCGCTGAAGAGCTTCGCGAGAGTACGACGGTGGTTCTTGTCGCCGGCGTTCTCGAGCCGGTTGATCTCGATCCAGTACTCCTCGAGCGACTGCATCGACCGCAGGTTCGGCATCGCGGCGGCGGTCAGCTCGGCGCAGCGCTGCAGCACCTCGACCTGGGTGGACAGCTCCGGCGGCAGGACCTTCACCTCGTACAGCAGGATCAGGTCGACGGCCTCGTCCATCATGTCCATCACGTCGTCGAGGCCGGAGCCCAGCGCGTAGATGTCCTCGCGGTCGAACGGCGTGACGAAGGTCGAGTTCACCTTCTTGATCAGCTCGTGGGTCGTCTCGTCGGCGGCGTGCTCGGCCTCGCGCATGCGGCGCGCGACGTCGGCGTGATCGGCACCTTCGCTGAGCATCTCCGCGAGGAGATCGGCGCCGCCGACCAGGTGCTGTGCCGCCTTGGTGAAGAGGTCGTAGAACGACGTGTCTACCGGCTTGAATCGCAAACGCACGGACAACTCCTGGTGAGGCGGAATGAACCGCACACATGCTAGGGGGTGAAGTCGCCGGTCCAGCAACTCGTGGACCGGGCTCACCCTCCCATAGTCAGCCCCCTGCGGGCTCACTCCGGGTCAGGGAAACCCCGTCGACCAGCAGCTTCCCGCGGCCCTTGCCGATCTGCACCCTGACCTGCAGGTATTCGGGCGTTCCGGCCAGGGTGATCGACGTCTCGCCGTCGAGGTAGCCGCCGCGGTCGAACCGGTCGCGGGGGAACGCCGAAAGCACCAGCCGCTGGGTGCCCCCACCGACCAGCCCGACGGTCGCGACGATCCGGGCGTCGGCGCGCAGATCGGCCGGATCGACGGACGCGGTCAGGGTCAGCAGGTCGCCCGACAGACCACCCGGGGCGGGGTTGTTCGTCAGGCTGCGGGCGGTGGACGGCGAGGCGGTCAGGCGTACGGCGCAGCGCCCGGACGCGGCGTACCGGTCACCGCACACGCGGTCGGACATGGCGACGTGCGAACGCTTCCAGGCGGTGGCCAGCGACTTCTCGAAGCCACCGTTCTTCAGCAGCTGCTGCGGGTCCGGCTGGGGCCGCCCGTTCCGATCGTCCAGGTCTCGCGGGAGAGGCTGCGCTCGGCGATGGTCGGGTGCAGCACGCCGCCGATGTCGGTCGCCTCGACCCGCACCGTGTGGTTCCCGCCGTCGGGGGAGACCCAGGTGAGCTGGTCGGTAGCGCCGGACGCGACGTCGGTCGAGCGCACCTCGACGCCGTCGACCAGCCAGCGGACCCGGGTGCCGAGCCCCGGCCCGGCGGCGAGCACCCGGACGCTGAACGACTGCGAAGCGCCAGCGGGCACCGTGAGCGCCGTGGCCGGTGCCGGCAGGGCGCTCCCGGGCTCGACCAGCTCGAGCCGGCCGCTGCCGGTGCCGCCCGGGCCCTGCCAGCCGCCGGCGTACAGACGGATCGGGAACTGCTCGGCGGCCACCGGCCCGAACGGCGTCTGCAGGAACCGCATCAGGCACGCGTCGCACGAGCGGTAGTAGGTGTCGCTGGAGTAGTGCGCGCCGAGGAACAGGCCGGCCACGGTCGGCGGCTTCGGGCTGTTGGTCGGGATCGGGGTGCTCGGCTCGACCCAGCGTCGCCACTTCAGCTGCGCGCGGGTGCTCGCGTCGGTGACGTTGCCCTGGCACGGCCCGAGGCCGGAGCCCCGCCCGATGTCGGTGCACCCGTCGTAGCCGGGGGTGTCGTCGGTGTACTCGTCGTCGAGCTCCAGAAGGCTGTGGCCGAGCTCGTGCTGCATCACGTCGATCCCGTTGGGGTCCATCGAGGTGGAGGCGATGTCGCCGCCGGCCCCGCCGTACTCGGGGTCGTTCACGATCACCATCAGCTGGTCCCACGCGGGGTAGGCGGCGGTCGCGTCCGCGTAGACGAGGGCGTCGTCCGTCGGTGCCATCAGTCGCTGGATGCCGTAGTAGCAGTACGTCGACTCGTAGCGCGTGGTCCGGTAGTAGCCGGCCGCCGGTGCGCTCGGGTCGGGGCAGCACTGGACCGGGTGGCTCGAGCCGGCCGGGCAGCCGGCTTGGTACGCCGGGTGGTCGGCTCCGGACTGTGCCGAGGGCGCGAAGACCCCGACGACGTTGAGCGCGTCGGCGTAGGTGGAGTACGGCTCGATCGCGAGCACGCCGTCGGCGACCGCGGCCGCGTCGGCGGCGAAGTCGGCCTGCTCGGCGGCGGTGTAGCCGTCGCCGAGGATGACCAGGTCGACCCGGTTCTCGGGGTCGTCCTGGGGGTAGCCCGGGAGCTGCACCACGACCGGGCCGTCGGCGCGGAGGGCCCGGCACGGAGAGGGGTACGGCGCGGCTGGTCGAGCCGGCGCGGCTGACCCGGACCCGGTCGCCGGCGCCGGTCGGCAGCGCGACCGTGAAGGCGGGCTGGTCGGCGGGCACCCGGTCGTGGGCGAGCTCGGTGCTGCCGGGGACGGCCGGGAACTCGGCGCGGATCCAGCGCTCGACCTCGACGCTGCGCCGGTAGGTCACCCGCCCGTCGTCGTCGACCACCTCGACGGTCACCAGGCCGCCGGACGTCCGCGCGGCGCGGCCCTCGGAGGCGGGGAGCTCGAGCCCCGGCGCCGGTACGGCGTCGACCACGCGCAGCCGGCCGCCGGACCCGAGCTCGAGGGTGACCAGCTGAGCGGCCGCGGGCGGCGACTCGGCGGCCGCCGGGACACCGGCGAGCGCGCCGGCAACGAGAGCAAGGACGACCAGGAGAGCCCGCATCATGTCCGCAGGCTAGGGGAATTCAGGAGGTTCGGCGACGGCGCTGCGCCTCGATCAGCAGCTCCTGGAGGTGCTGGGTGCCGTTGTTGCGGTTCCACCCGCCCTCGCTGTCGAGGACCCACGCGTCGGTCTTCTCGTCGAAGGCCAGGTCGAGCAGGTCGCTGATCGCGCCGACGTTGTCGTCGCCGGGCAGCCGGACCAGGACCTCGACCCGGCGGTCGAGGTTGCGGTGCATCATGTCGGCCGACCCGATCCAGGCGACCGGCTCGCCGCCGTTCTCGAACCAGAACACCCGGCTGTGCTCGAGGAACCGCCCGAGGATCGACCGGACCGTGATCGTCTCCGACAGCCCGGGCACTCCCGGGCGCAGCGAGCAGATGCCGCGGACCAGCAGGTCGACCGGCACCTCGGCCTGCGAGGCGAGGTAGAGAGCGTCGATGACGGCCTCGTCGACGACGGAGTTGGCCTTCATCCGGATGCCGCGCCGGCCGCCCGGCCTGGCGATGCGCGATCTCGCGGTGGATCTGCTCGATCAGGCCGGTGCGCACGGAGTCCGGCGCGACGAGGAGCTCGTCGTACGTCGGGTTGCGCGACCAGCCGGAGAGGTTGTTGAACAGGTGGGCGACGTCCTCGCCGATCCGCTCGTCGGTGGTGATCAGCCCGAGGTCCTCGTACATCCGCGACGTCTTCGGGTTGTAGTTGCCGGTGCCGATGTGGGTGTAGCGGCGGATGCCGTCGGGCTCGTCGCGCACCACCATGGCCAGCTTGCAGTGGGTCTTGAGCCCGACCTGCCCGTAGACGACGTGGCAGCCGGCCTGCTCGAGCTTGCGCGCCCAGCGGATGTTGGCCTCCTCGTCGAAGCGCGCCTTGATCTCGACCAGCACCAGCACCTGCTTGCCGGCCTCGGCGGCGTCGATGAGCGCGTCGATGATCGGGGAGTCGCCGGAGGTCCGGTACAGCGTCTGCTTGATCGCCAGCACGTGCGGGTCGGCGGCGGCCTGCTCGATGAACCGCTGCACCGACGTGGCGAACGAGTCGTACGGGTGGTGCAGGAGTACGTCGTGGCGCCGGGTCGCCTTGAACA
This sequence comes from uncultured Actinomycetota bacterium, assembly GCA_963716655.1. Classification (GTDB taxonomy): domain Bacteria; phylum Actinomycetota; class Actinomycetes; order Propionibacteriales; family Nocardioidaceae; genus Nocardioides. Next base: position 505,726 of record CAVQTV010000008.1, read on the forward strand.
CGTCGACGGGTGCCGCGGACTCGACCTCGGCCAGCCGGCTGTGGGTGGCCGGGAGGAACGCGGGGTACTTCAGCTCGTGGCGGGGCAGGTCGGCGATGTCGTGCAGGCCGCGCAGGTCCAGCGGGCCGGGCAGCCGGAACACCTCCTGGTCGGAGATGCCGAGCTCGGAGATCAGCAGCTCCAGCACCTGCGGTGCGATCGACTCCTCGACCTCGAGCCGCACCGGCGGGCCGAAGCGACGGCGCAGCAGCTCCTTCTCGAGCGCGGCGAGGATGTTCTCGGCGTCGTCCTCCTCGACCTCGAGGTCCTCGTTGCGGGTCACCCGGAAGGTGTGGACCTCCAGCACCTCCATGCCGGGGAACAGCCGCTTCAGGTGCTCGGCGATGACGTCCTCGAGCGGGACGAAGCGCTGGTTCCCGACCGGGACGAAGCGCGCGAAGATCGGCGGGACCTTCACCCGGGCGAAGTGCTCCTTGCCGGTGCGCGGGTTGCGGATCAGCACCGCGAGGTTGAGCGACAGCCCCGAGATGTAGGGGAACGGGTGCGCGGGGTCGACGGCCAGCGGGGTCAGCACCGGGAAGACCCGGTCCTTGAACAGGCGCTTGCACGCCTTCTGCTCCTCGCGGTCCAGGTCCTCCCAGCGGACCAGGTCGATCCCGGAGTCCGACAGCGCGGGCACGATCTCGTCGCGGAACACCCGGACCTGCCGCTCCACCAGGACCCGCGTGGCGGTCGAGGATCTGCGCCAGCACCTCGGTCGGCATCAGGCCGACGCGGCCCGGACGGCGACGCCCGCGGCGATCCGGCGCTTCAGGCCGGCGACGCGGACCATGAAGAACTCGTCGAGGTTGCTGGTGAAGATCGCCAGGAACCGAGCCCGCTCCAGCAGCGGCAGCCGCCGGTCCTCGGCGAGCTCGAGCACCCGCTGGTTGAAGCGCAGCCAGGACAGCTCGCGGTCGAGGAACCGGTCCTCGAACTTCTCGACCGCCGCGAGCTTGTCGGCGTCGGGCTCGTACGGAGGCTCGACGTCGAAGGGCTCCTCCGGGATGTCCTCGCCGTGGCTGGCGACGCCTTCCGAAGACAGGCTCTCGAGACTCATGTCCTCAGTCTCGCACCGTCGGGTGAACGATAGGTTGCCGAACGTGGCTGATGCAGCGGCTGGTCCGCGAGCCCGGCTCAGCGCGAGCGGAACAGTCCCTTCTTGTGGGACTGCGTCTCGAGCAGCTCCGCTCGCACCTTCTCCAGCTCGACCGCGAGCACCTGGGCCTTCTCCTCGGCCTCGGCCCGCTCGCGCATCGCGTCCTCCGCGATCTCCGCCTGACGACGTACGGCGGCCTCGACCGCGCTCCGGTCGGCAGCGCGCTGCGCGGCGGCCTCCTCGGCCTCCGCGCGCAGCCGGGCCTGCTCGGCGGCGGCGCGCTCGGCGGACTCCCGGCCCGCGATCGCGTCCTGCAGCTGGGCGAGCACCTCCTGGAGCCGCTCCTCGGCGGACCGGCGCTCCTCGGCGGCCCGGGCCGCGAGCTCGGCGTGCGCCCGGGCGTCGTCCTCGGCCGCGCGGTGTCCCTCGGCGGCCTCGGCGGCGGCCCGCTCGGCGGCCTCGCGAGCGGCGGCGTGCTCCTGGGCGCTGGCGTCGGCCGCGGCGCGCCCTTCGTGGGCGACCAGGGCCAGCGCGGCCTGCTGCTCGGCGCGCTGGTGCGCGGTGGTCTGGTCGGTCGCTGCCTGGGCGGCGGCCTCGGCCTGCTCGCTGGCCCGCATCTCGGCGTCGGCGCGTGCCGACTGTGCGGCCTCGGCGCGCTGCTCGGCGTCGCGGGCCGCGGCCTCCGCGGCCTCCCGCGCGGTGTGCGCCTCGACGGCGGCGGCGGCCTGGGTGCGTGCGGATGCCTCCGCGGTCTCTCGCGCGGCGGCGGACTCGGCAGCCGACGTCTCCGCGGCGGTGCGTGCCTCGTGCGCGTCTCGGGCGAGCTCGGCGTGGCCGCGGGCCTTCTCGTCGGCGGCGATCCGGGCCTCGTGGGCGATCCGCAGCGCCTCGGCCATGTCGGACGCCGTGCGGTGCGCGGCCTCCTCGGCGGCGGCGGCCTGGCCGGCCGCGGCTGCCCGCTCGCGGGCAGAGTCCTCGGCGGCGGTGCGTGCCGCCTGCGCGGCCGTGGCGACCTCGGCGGCCTCCCGGGCCGCGGTCTCGGCGTCGAGCCGTGCGGCGTGCGCCGCGTCGGCCTGCCGCGCGTGCTCGGCCGCGGCCTCGTCGGCGGCGGCTCGGGCCTGGGCCTGCTCGACGGCGGTGGCCTCGGCGGCGGCTCGGGCCTGGGCCTGCTCGGCCGCTGCGTTCTCGGCGGCGGTGCGGGCGTCGGTCGACACCAGCACGTGGTCCTCGTGGGCCTGGATGCTGACGGCCAGCCTCTCGGCGAGCTCGCCGGCCCGGGCCTCGGCGGCCTCCAGGTCGACGTGCGCCTGCCGGGCGGTCGCCGCTGCCGCCAGCGCGGCCCGCTCGGCCGCCTCGCGGGCGGAGCCGGACCGGGCGGCCAGCTCGGCCTGCTCGCGAGCCGCCTCCTCGGCGGCGGTGCGGGCGGTGTGCGCCTCCTCGGCGAGCCGGGCCTGGTCGGCGGCGGCCTGCGTCGGCGGCGGTCCGCGCCCGAGCGGCCTGCTCGGCGGCGATCTCCGCCACGGCCCGGGCATCGGCCTGCTGGGCACCTGCGGCGAGCGCGTCCTCGTGCTGCTGGGCGGCGACCGCGAGCCGTTCGTCGTACGCCGCTGCCTGGGCCTGCTCGGCAGCGGCGCGCTCCTCGGCGGCCGTCGCCAGCTGCTCGGCGAGCTCGGTGGCGCGGACCTCGGCGGCGGCCCGGTCGCGGTGCGCCTGGCCGGCCGACTCGGCGGCCTCACGGGCACTGCGCTCGGCCGTCTCGCGGGCCTCGGCGTCGGCGACCAGGCGCTCGGCCTGGGCGGTTGCGGCCCGCTCGGCCTCGGCACGGGCGTTGGCCGCGGCCTCGGCGCGCTCCTCGGCGACCCGCGCTGCGTCCTCGGCGGCGGTGCGGTCGACGGACTGCTGGGCGGCGGTCTGCTCGGCGGCCAGCCGGAGCGCGGTCGCGACCTTGGCGGCGTCGACGAACTTGCGGGCGGCCTCCTCGGCCTCGGCGCGGGCGGCGACGGCTTCGGTCGCGACCTGCTCGAGGCGGGCCCGCTCGCTCGCGTGCGCGGCGCCCTCCTGCTCGGCGACCGACCGGGCGTCGTACGCCTCCTGCGCGGCCGCGGCGTGCTCGGCGGCCTGCCGGTCGGCCTCGAGCCGGGCCAGCGCCGACTCGCGCGCCGACTCCTCGGCGACCAGCCGCTCGGCGGCCTGCTCGGCGGCGGCCTGCTCGGCGCGGCGGCGCAGCTCGGCGGCGCGCTCGATCGCGGCCTGGAGGTCGGCCGGGGTACGCATCGCGGGCGCGGACACGTGGGGGGTGGCGGCGTCCGGCTCGGGAGCCTCGTCCTCGGACTGCTCCGGCTTGCGCTGCCACCAGCGGGTGTTCGGGTCGTTCGACGTCATCAGCGGGAGCCTAGAGGTTGGTGTGACCGTTGGTGTGTCGAATGTCAGTACACCAGCGCCTGCACGTCCGGCGCGAGCACTTCCTCGACGTACGCCGCCGCGCCCGCGATCCGCACTCCCGGCAGCACGTCGACCTCGGTGATCCCGCGGCGCGCCGCGCACTGGGTGCAGACGGTGACCCGGCCACCGGCGAGCACGGCGCCGACCAGCCCGTCCGGCGCGGCCGCGTGTGGCAGCGAGAACGTCTCGCGTCCGGCGACGCCGAGCCAGGCGCCGTCCCCGGTGAGCCAGAGGCTCACCTCGGCACCGGAGGTCAGCGCGGTCGCGGCGACGGTGAGGCCCTGGTTGGCGCGCTCCGGGTCGTCCGCGCCGCAGGTCACCTTGACGACGAGTGGGCGAGGCATGTGACCCACTCTAGAGTGCCTCCTAGAGTTGCCTCCATGCCGTTCGAACTGCCCGAGAACCTCCACCCCGACTGCGGCCCCGTGGCCTGGCTGCTGGGCCGTTGGGGCGGTCGCGGGCACGGGGACTACCCGACGATCGACGCGTTCGAGTACGGCCAGGAGCTGGTGTTCACGCACGACGGCCGGCCGTTCTTCCACTACTTCGCACGCTCCTGGATCGTCGACGAGAACGGCGACAAGGTGCGCGACGCGGCCCAGGAGGCGGGCTTCCTGCGCTGCCGGCCGGGCGGCGACATGGAGCTGCTGCTCTCGCACTCGTCCGGGATCTCCGAGATCTGGTACGGCAAGGCCGAGGCCGCCAAGCTCGAGCTGCACACGGCGGGCGTGAGCTTCACCGAGTCCGCCAAGGAGGTCAGGTCGCGGCAAGCGCCTCTACGGCAACGTCGAGAGCGACCTGCTCTACGCCTACGACATGGAGGCCGTGGGCCAGCCGCTCCAGCCGCACCTGTGGGCGAGGTTGGAGCGCCAGTGAGCGACGAGCTCGCCACCCGGCTGCGGGACCAGGGCTACCGGCTCACCCCGCAGCGCCAGCTGGTGCTGCGGGCGGTCGAGAAGCTCGGGCACGCGACGCCGGACGAGGTGCTCGCCGAGGTGCACGCCCAGTCCAGCGCGGTCAACGTGTCGACGGTCTACCGGACGCTGGAGGTGCTCGAGGAGCTCGGGCTGGTCCGGCACGCGCACCTGTCCGACCGCGCCCCGACGTACCACTCGGTCACCGACCACGAGCACTTCCACCTGGTCTGCCGGAATTGCCACCGGGTCGTCTCGGTTGGACCTGATGTGGTGGCGCCGCTCGCCGAGCGGCTCCAGAAGGAGCAGGGCTTCGTGATCGACGTCGGTCACCTGGCCGTGTTCGGACAGTGTGTGGAGTGTGAGGACATCGATGAGTAGCCCCCTGTTGAGCCTGCCCGGAGCCGTCGCCGGCGACGGCATCGACCGCGACGTCGCCGCGCACTACGGCTCGTTCAACGGCGAGCAGCGGACGCTCGAGGGCGGCGAGGGTTTCGTCGACCTGTCCCATCGCGACGTCGTGCGGGTCACCGGCCCGGACCGGCTGACCTGGCTGCACTCGCTCACGTCCCAGCACTTCGAGGCGCTGGCGCCCGAAGGTGTGGACCGGCGCCCTGGTGCTCAGCCCGCAGGGGCACGTCGAGCACGCGTTCTTCGGGTACGACGACGGCGAGTCGTTCACGGCGCACACCGAGCCGGGCGCGGCCGCCGCGCTGGTCGAGTTCCTCGACCGGATGCGGTTCATGATGCGGGTCGAGGTCGCCGAGGTGACCGACGAGCTCGCGGTCACCTGGCGCCCGGTCGGCGAACGCCGACGGCCCCTACGCCGGCTACGAGCTGATCCCGCGCGACCAGCTGACGACGTACGCCGAGGCCGCCGGGCCGGCCTGCGGCCTGTGGGCGTTCGAGGCGCTGCGGATCGCGCGCGGCGAGCCGCGGCTCGGCCTGGACACCGACCACCGGACGATCCCGAACGAGGCGGGCTGGATCGGCCCCGCCGTACACCTCGACAAGGGCTGCTACCGCGGCCAGGAGACCGTGGCGCGGGTGCACACCCTCGGCCGGCCGCCGCGCCGGCTGACGCTGCTGCACCTCGACGGCTCGGAGAACCGGCTGCCCGCGGTCGGCTCGGAGCTGCTCCTCGGCGACAAGGTCGTCGGGTTCGTCGGCACGTCGGCGCGCCACCACGAGCTCGGCCCGATCGCGCTGGCGATGGTCAAGCGCAACGTGCCGCTCGACGCGACCCTGACGGTCGACGGGATGCCGGCGGCGCAGGAGGTCGTGGTCGACCCCGAGGTCGGCCTGCACGTGCGCCCGCTGCGCTGAGCTACTTGCGCAGGATGCTGACTCCGGCCCACACGACCAGCAGGAACAGGCCCGCGAAGATCAGCAGGTTGACCCAGTCGATTCCGAACATGTCGGTGCTCCTGTCAGCGGCGGTACATCACGTGCGTGTCCGAACCAGCATGCCCGAACCCGAGGCCCGAGTAGACCGCGATCGCCGGAGCGTTGTCGGACTCGACGTAGAGCAGCACCTCGGCGACGCCCTTCGCGGCCAGGTGGTGCAGGCCGGCGAGGGTCAGCAGCTTGCCGAGCCCCTGCCCCTGCGCGGCCGGGTCGATCGCGACGACGTACACCTCGCCGAGGTCGGGGGAGTGCTGCTTGGTCCAGTGGAATCCCAGCAGCCGCGGGCCGTCGGGCGCCACGAGCAGCCCCGCCGGGTCGAACCACGGCTCCGCCATCCGCTCGGCCAGGCCGGCCGCGTCCATCGAGCCCTGCTCGGGGTGATGGGCGAACGCCGCCGCGTTGACGCGCAGCACCTCCTCGGCGTCCGACGGCCGGTAGCCGCGCACCCGCTCCGCGTCGTACGCCGGCAGCGGCTCGCTCATCGGCCTCCGCATCACCCACAGCTCGCGGACCCGCTCGAAGCCGTGCGTCCGGGCCAGCGCGGCGGCGGCGGGGTGGTCGCCGTGCGACCAGGCGGCGAGGCCCGCCGGGGCGTCGAGGAGCGCCTCGTCGAGCAGCGCGCGTCCGTGCCCGCGCCCGCGGGCGTCCGGGTGCACGACGACGGTCAGCTGGTCGCCGATCAGCAGCGCGAAGCCGTCCTCACGCACCCAGGAACGCACCGAGTCGGGCCGGTGCTGCAGGGTCAGCCGGGTCGCCTCGTCGAAGGGCGCGACTCCGTCGGCCGCCTCTGCCGCCGCGGCGACCCGCTCGATCGTCTCCACGCCCTCACCCTAGAGAGGCTGCGTCCGGCTCCTTGTCGAGGACGACGGTGATCGGCCCGTCGTTGACGGACTCGACCTGCATGTCGGCACCGAAGACGCCGCGCTCGACGCGGGCGCCCAGCCGCTCCAGCTCGGCGCAGACCGCGTCGTACGCCGGCTCGCTGACCGGGCCCGGTGCCGCGGCCTGCCAGGTGGGGCGCCGACCCTTCCGCACGTCGCCGTACAGCGTGAACTGGCTGACCACCAGGACCGGCGCCCCGACGTCGGAGGCGGACTGCTCGTCGCGGAGCAGCCGGAGCTCCCAGATCTTGCGGGCGGTCCAGGCGATCTCGTCGGGACCGTCCCCGTGGGTCACGCCGAGGTAGACCAGCAGTCCCGGCTCGTCGAACCCGCCGACCGCGTCGCCGCCCACCGTGACCCTCGCCCGCAGCACCCGCTGCACCACCGCTCGCACCCGCACAGTGTGGCCTCTGGCACGATGCCGTGGTGTCCACGAAGCCGTCCGACCAGATCCTGATCACCGTCGCGCCCACCGGCGCGGAGACCACCAAGGCCGACTGCCCGCAGCTGCCGACCACGCTCGAGGAGCTGGTCCGCGAGGCGCAGGAGTGCGAGGCCGCCGGCGCCGCGATGATCCACGTGCACATCCGCGACGACGAGCACCGGCCGACGCTCGACCAGACCCGGCTCCGGGACACGGTCCAGGCGCTGCACGAGAGCACCGACCTGGTCGTCCAGCTGTCCACCGGGGGCTCGGTCCACGACCCGCTCGACGACCGGCTGAAGGTCCTCGACGCGCAGCCGGACTCGTGCAGCCTGACCATGGGCACCACCAACTTCGGCGACGACGTGTTCTCCAACCCGTGGCCGTTCGTGTGCGAGCTCTACCAGCTCAGCCAGGAGCGCCAGGTCGTGCCCGAGTTCGAGCTGTTCGACCTCGGCCAGGTGCACGCCGTGCAGCCGGCTGCTCGACAAGTACGGCCTGCCGTACGGCGGCAAGGTGCACTGCGACTTCGTGATGGGCGTGCCGGGCGGGATGCCCGGAACGGCGCCGGCCCTGGTCGCGGGCGTCGCGATGCTGCCCGACGAGGTCACCAGCTGGTCGGCCACCGGCATCGGCCGCAGCACCCTGCCGGTCGCGCTCGCCGCGCTGTCCATGGGCGGACACCTGCGCGTCGGCATGGAGGACGTGCTCACTCTCGCCCGTGGCGTCCCGGTCGAGCGGAACGCCCAGCTGGTCGAGCGTGCGGTCGACCTCGCCGCGATCGCGCAGCGCCGGCCGATGGCGCCGTCAGACGCGCGAGCCCTGCTCGGCCTCTGACGCCTCGAGGTCGCGGGCGTCGGCCGCGACCGCCTTCTGCTCCTTGGTCGGCAGCACGAACCGGTAGCCGACGTTGCGCACGGTGCCGATCAGGGTCTCGTTCTCGGGGCCGAGCTTGGCGCGCAGGCGACGTACGTGCACGTCGACGGTGCGGGTGCCGCCGAAGTAGTCGTAGCCCCAGACCTCCTGCAGCAGCTGCTGCCGGCTGAAGACCCGGCCGGGGTGCTGGGCGAGGAACTTCAGGAGCTCGAACTCCTTGAAGGTCAGGTCGAGCGGGCGGCCGCCGACCTTGGCGGTGTACGTCGCGTCGTCGACCACGCACCTCGCCGGAGCGGATCACGTGCGACTCGGGGTCGTCGGCGTCGCGGCGGGCGGCGAGCCGGCCGATGGCCAGCTTGATCCGGGCCTCGAGCTCGGCCGGTCCGCAGGTGTGCAGGACGACGTCGTCCATGCCCCAGTCGTGCTGCACGACCGCGAGACCGCCCTCGGTGCAGACCAGCAGCACCGGGACGTCGGTGCCGGTCGCGCGGATCAGCCGGCACAGGTCGCGTGCGTGGGCGAGGTCCTGGCGGCCGTCGACGAGGAGCAGGTCGGAGTCCGGCGCCTCGAGCAGCGCGCTGCCCTCGGCGGGCAGGATCCGGACCTGGTGGCCGAGCAGGGCCAGGCCGGGCAGGACCTCGGCGGACGGCTGCAGGGCGCTGGTGAGAAGCAGGAGCGTGCTCATGACTGGTCTCCTCCCATGACGGGGCGGGGACCGAAACGCAACGCTGGGCTTCGGCCGGTGGTTCTGATCGTGAACAATACCGAACATGGGAGCCTCCCGGATCGAAGTCCACTACTGGGCCGCTGCACGCGCGGCGGCCGGCGTGCCCGGGGACGACCTGGAGGTCGACGGCCGATCACGCTCGCGGAGGTCGTCGAACGCGCCCTGGCGCTGCACCCGGGCACCCGGCTCCCCGACGTCCTGAAGATCTGCTCGACCCTGGTCGGCGACCGGCCCGTGAACGCCGAGGACCCGGACCAGGTCCTGGTGGCGCCGGGATCCTCGGTCGAGTTCCTGCCGCCGTTCGCCGGCGGCTGATCCGGGCGCCGGAATGACTGAGGGCCGCCGCTCGTTGAGGGCGGCGTGAGTACCGGAGCGTGGGTCGTCGTCGCCGCGGTGGCACTCGCCCTCGGGTTCGGTTGCTACCGGGCGCTGACCGACGGCCGGTTCCGCGGCACCCACCGGGTCGGCCGACGCCGACGACGCGCCGGTGGTCGAGCCCGTCGAGACCCCCTGGGACGCGCGTGACCGCGTCGGTGCCCGGCGCGACGCTCGGCGAGAAGGCCACGCTGCTCCAGTTCTCCTCGGCGTTCTGCGCGCCCTGCCGCGCGACCCGGCGCACCCTGTCCGAGGTGGCGGCGCTGGTCCCGGGCGTCGAGCACCTCGAGGTCGACGCCGAGCACCACCTCGAGCTGGTCCGCCGGCTCGGGATCCTGCGCACGCCGACGACGCTGGTGCTCGACGACGCCGGCCGGGAGGTCACCCGCGCGGCCGGTGCGCCGCGCAAGGAGCAGGTCCTCGCCGCGCTGGGGCGGGCGTGACCGCCATGTCCACATCGTGGAACGGCGTCTCGCTGACTGAGACGACGATTGTTCGGCGACGACCGCCGGTGCCTACTCTGGGCGCCATGTTCTCGACCATGCTGACCAAGCGCCGCGCAGTGGACCACTGCCGCGTGCGCTCGTCGCTGTGTCGAATGCGCTGACCGCGGTCGCGCCCCTTTCTCTCTTAATCCCACCGAGTTAGTAGACTAACCTCGGTCGGAACGAGCCGAACCGGCGAGCCGCACCTGCCCGCCCCGGCATCCGCATCCGACCGCAGGAGAGACATGTCCACGACCACCACACCCCGCCGTACCGGCGCACCCGCCGGGATCGACCCGCGCGGTCCGCAGGTCGCGGCCGCGATCACGTCGGTCGTCCTCGTCGCGGTGCTGCTGCTCGCGCCCGGCCCGGCCGCGCGTCGTGCTGCTGGCCGCCCAGGCCGTCGTCTTCGCGGTCGGCGCACTCCGAGGCGTGCAGCACACGCCGTACTCCTGGGTGTTCCGGACGCTGGTCCGGCCCCGGCTGTCGCCGCCGGCCGAGCTCGAGGACCCGGCGCCGCCGCGGTTCGCCCAGGCCGTCGGCCTGGGCTTCGCCGCTGGTCGGGCTCGTCGGCTTCCTGGCCGGCGCCGACCTGCTCGGCCAGGTCGCGACCGGCTTCGCGCTGGTCGCCGCCCTGCTCAACGCGGTCTTCCGGTTCTGCCTCGGCTGCGAGATGTACCTGCTCCTCAGCCGATCGGTGGTTGAGGCAGGACGAAGCCTGTCTCGAACCACCTCCAACCCAGACCCCGCGCCGTACCCGGCGCACAAGAAAGGTAGAAACATGAGCCGCGAGAACTCCCTCGTCACCGCCCAGTGGGTTGAGGACCACCTCGACGACCCGAAGGTGGTGCTGATCGAGGTCGACGAGGACACGACGGCCTACGACAAGGGCCACATCAAGGGCGCCATCAAGCTCGACTGGACGACCGACCTCCAGGACCAGGTCCGTCGCGACTTCGTCAACAAGCAGCAGTTCGAGGCGCTGCTCTCGGGCCGCGGCGTCGCGAACGACGACACCGTCGTGCTCTACGGCGGCAACAACAACTGGTTCGCGGCCTACGCCTACTGGTACTTCAAGCTCTACGGCCACCAGGACGTCAAGCTGCTCGACGGTGGCCGCAAGAAGTGGGAGCTCGACTCCCGCGAGCTGACCGACGAGCTGCCCAGCCGCGACGAAGACGTCGTACACCGCGCAGGAGCAGGACACGTCGATCCGCGCGTTCCGCGACGAGATCGTCGCGGCGATCGGCGTGAAGAACCTGGTCGACGTGCGCAGCCCCGACGAGTACGCCGGCCGGCTGCTCGCCCCGGCCCACCTCCCGCAGGAGCAGGCCCAGCGCGCCGGCCACGTGCCCGACCGTCGATCAACGTGCCGTGGAGCAAGAACGCCAACGACGACGGCACCTTCAAGTCCGACGAGGAGCTGAAGGCGCTCTACGCCGAGGCCGGCATCGACAACGGCAAGGACACCATCGCCCTGTGCCGCATCGGCGAGCGCTCCTCGCTCACCTGGTTCGTGCTCAAGGAGCTGCTCGGCCAGCGAGAACGTCAAGAACTACGACGGCTCCTGGACCGAGTACGGCTCCCTCGTCGGCGTCCCGGTCGCCCTCGGCGACGAGCGGGGCGAGGCCTGATGTGCGGCGCCACCGAGGGCGGGCTGTCCCTCGACGGCATCGACGTCAAGAAGGAGGCCATCGTCCAGGGCCAGGTGGTCCGCGACGGCGAGCCGGTCGGCAACGCCTACGTGCGACTGCTCGACCGCACCGGTGAGTTCACCGCCGAGGTCCCGACCTCGGCGACCGGGCACTTCCGGTTCTTCGCCGGCGACGGCGAGTGGACGCTGCGCACCCTCGCGCCCAAGTCGGACCCGGTCGACAAGGTGGTGCATCGCCGTCAGTCGGCTCGATCGCCGAGGTCGTCGTCGCGATCTGATCGTTTGAACAGGCCGGACCCGGGCGGTTGCGGGGTCGGTTCGTGGCAATGATGACGCCACGGACCCACCACCGTCGCCGCCCGTGGTCTATGCCGACGCTGCCGGTCGCAGCGTCCTCGGCACCCCGCAGTCGCTCCCGCCCGCCGACCGCCGAGGCTCGGCCGAGGCGACGACTCGCGCCGATGTCTGTCTAGACCACCGCCCGCCACTTTCGGGCTCAGGCCGCACCGAACCGGCCGTGCCGGGGTGGTCGAGACACACACGTCCTGGGTCATATCGGCCGCGAGAGGCCCGTACTTGAGGGGTTTTGTAGCAAATTCTCGCCGGTTCCGTGATCTCTGCCGGTGCAGGGCCGCCATCAGGCGGCTGTCAACTCGCCTCCTCAATATTGGTGAACCCCCACGACGCCTCCGCTGCCGCGTCTACCGTCCAGCGCGAACCAACAAACTCTTATGGAAAGTCGGGGGTCACACATGAAGGCCAGCATGAAGTCCGGGATCGCAGTCGTAGCTGCAGCAGGACTGCTCTTCGCCGCGGGCACGACCGGAGCGGTCGCCGCCAAGCTGATCGACGGCAGCCGCCTGAAGGACGCCTCGGTCTCCGGCCAGAAGCTCGAGGCCGACGCGGTCGGCTCCCGTGAGCTCGCGGCCGGCAGCGTCGGCACGAACCATCTGAAGGGCGGCGTCCTGGACGGCCTCGAGGGCGAGCCGGGCCGCGCCGGCCCGGCCGGCGCGCAGGGCCCCGCCGGCGAGCAGGGTCCCGCCGGCGAGCAGGGTCCCGCCGGCGAGGCCGGTCCGGCCGGTCACGGCCGGTCCGCAGGGCAACCCGGGCAGCCCGGCGTCTGACGTCAAGGGTGGTCTGGCGGCGACACGAGTACCAGCGACCTCGCTGACCGTCGACGGACATCGGAGGCACGTTCGGCAGGTTCAACCGCGACGGTCGCCGGGCGACGCCTGCTCGACACGATCAACCTGTCCGCCGGCACCTACGTGCTCAGTCGGCCGACGGCTTCTTCATCTCCAACGCAGGCCACCAGCCGGACTGACCCGGATGCAGCTCGCGCTTCGGATCAACGACGGCGTCACCGGCAGTGGGGCACCGACGTCGGCACCTGCTTCACCGGCGCATGAGCGTCCTGGCGAACCGTGAGGCGCACCTGCAGCACCAGCCGGGTCGTGACGCTCGCCGCAGCGACCGACGTCCTGGTCTTCGCGCTTCGGCTACGCCGACGACCAGGGCTCGGCCGACAGCGGCAAGATCAACGCGACGTCGCTACGTCAACGCGATCAGGGTCGGCTGACCGACCGCACCAAGACAAGAAGGGCCCCCGCCGATCGGCGGGGGCCCTTCTGTCGTCTGGCTGAACGGGCCGGTGGTGCGGTTGTCGGACGATCGGCTCGAGGTGGACAAGCGTCGTTTATCGCCAGAGAAAGGTAACTACGTCATCAAAATGGCGGAGTGACGGAGCGCGTTGACAGGATCGCGCGGTGACTCTTCGTCGTCTTGCCTGGATCGTCCCGACCCTCGTCGTGGTGCTCGCGCTCGCCTATTCGGTGTGGCTGGTCTGGCAGGTGCAGGGCGAGCTCCGGGCTGCCGAGTCCAGTGCGGCGGCGATGCAGAGACGCGTGGCGGGCCGACGATCCCGCGGAGCGTGACCGGGCGGCTGCAGCGCTCGCCGATGAGGCGGCCGCCGCGAACGATCACACATCCGGTCTGTGGTGGCAGGCCCTCGGCCACCTCCCCTTCGTCGGCGACGATGCCGAGGGCGTCGCGGCGATAGCCCGCTCGCTGGACGTCATCGCCCGGGATGCCGTGACCCCGCTCGGCCAGACGGTCGATGGCCTCGACGGCGTGGTCGCCGGCGGTCGGATCGACCTCGACACGCTGGCGGATCTCGAGGATCCCATCGAGCAGGCGCACCGCGCGTTGGTCGTGGCCGATCGGGACCTGGCCGGGCTGGACAGCGACGGCTACCTCGACGCGCTCCGCCCTCGCTTCGACAGGTTCGCCGACCAGGTGCACGACCTGCGCACGGGACTGGCGTCGGCTGAGACCGCGGTCAAGGTCATCCCGGCCATGACGGGCGCGGACGGGCCGCGGAACTACCTGCTGATCTTTCAGAACAACGCCGAGATCCGGGCCACGGGCGGGATGCCGGGCTCGTGGGCGCTGATGCAGGCCGAGGACGGCACCCTCGAGATGACCCGCCAAGGGACGGCAGGGGACTTCCCGGTTGCTGTCCGGCCCGTTCTCTCCCTGACCGACGACGAGAGGGCGGTCTACGGGGAGAAGTTCGGCCTCTCCTTCCAGGACGCCGGATGGACAGCCGACTTCCCGCGCGCCGCCGAGCTGTGGCGGGCGCACTGGGACGCGCGGTTCGAGACCCCGATCGACGGGGTCGTCGCGATCGATCCGGTCGCCATCTCCTACCTGGTGGAAGGCACCGGCCCGGTGAAGGTCGGTGGCGTGACGCTGACCACCGACAACGCTGTCATGGAGCTCCTGAGCGAGCCCTACATCGAGAAGGGCGCGGTCGCGCAGGACGTGTTCTTCCGCTCGGCCACCCTGGCGGTCTTCTCCGCTGTCAGCGGGTCCCTCGCCGCTCCCGTTGCCTTCGTGGAGGGCCTCAACCGAGCCGCCGACGAGGGTCGCCTCCTGGTCTACGCGTTCGATCGCTCGGTGAACGACAAGCTGGTTGGGACGCGGGTCGGGGGCGAGCTCTCCGGCGACGACGGCGCGACGCCGCACATCGACATCGGACTCGACGACCTCACCGGCTCGAAGATGTCCTACTACCTGCGCTACAGCGCAGCGGTCGACTCGGTGACGTGTAGCGATGGTGTCCAGCAGTTCGCCGGGGCGCTCACGATGAACCAGGTGGTCTCGCCGGGCACGGCTGCCGCACTGCCCGAATCGGTGACCGGGAGCCGGAAGTTCGGCACCGAGCTGGGCTCGCAGTACGTGATGGTGCGGATCTACGGTCCGTACGGCGGCTCCATCGAGCAGGTCCGGGTCGATGGGCTGACCGTCGAGGACCTCGTGGTTCGCGAGCTCGACCGGCGTCCCGTCGCGAGCATCGACGTCGTCGTGTCGGAGGACGTGGTCCTGACCTGGCAGGGCAGCACCGGGCCTGGGCAGACGGCGGATGGCGAGCTGCGCACCACCCCGAGCGTCGTTCCCGGGGCACACGTCCGAACCTTCGGTTCCGCCTGCTGAGGCGACGACGTGGGTTGCGCGTCACCTCGCCCTGGTGCCGCGTAGCGGCTCCTGTCGGGCGAGGTGACGCGTCAGGTCTCAGCTGCCGCTGTTGATCATGCCGGCGCCGACGGTGACGCCGGTCGCCTCGTCGATCAGGATGAACGACCCGGTGGTGCGGTTCTTGGAGTACGGGTCGCACAGCAGCGGCACCGTGGTGCGCAGCTGGACGCGGCCGATCTCGTTGAGGCCGAGCTCCTTGGTCTCCTGGTCGCGGTGCAGGGTGTTGACGTCCAGGCGGTACTGGATGTCCTTGACCAGGGTGCGCGCCGAGCGGGTGGTGTGCTTGATGGCGAGCTTCTGGCGCGGACGCAGCGGCTCGTTGGTCATCCAGCAGATCATCGCGTCGATGTCCTGGCGACGGCTTCGGGGCGTTCTGCGGGCGGGCGATCATGTCGCCGCGCGAGACGTCGACGTCGTCCTCGAGGCGGACCGTGACGCTCATCGGCGGGAACGCCTCGGTGATCTCCTGGTCGAAGAGGTCGATGCCGGCGATCTGCGACGTCATGCCGGAGGGCAGGACGACGACCTCGTCGCCGGGCTTCAGGACGCCGCCGGCGACCATGCCGCCGTAGCCGCGGTAGTCGTGGTGCTCGTCGGACTTCGGACGCACGACGTACTGCACCGGGAAGCGGACGTCGACCAGGTCGCGGTCGGAGGCGACGTGGACGTGCTCGAGGTGGTGCATCAGCGTGGGACCGGAGTACCACGGCATGTTCTCGGAGCGGTTGACCACGTTGTCGCCCTGGAGCGCGGAGATCGGGATGACCTCGAGGTCCGGGATGTTCAGCTTGGTCGCGAACGAGCGTGAACTCGGCGTGGATCTTCTCGTAGACCTCCTCGTCGAAGTCGACGAGGTCCATCTTGTTCACCGCGAGCACCAGGTGCGGCACCCGCAGCAGCGAGAGGATCACCGCGTGCCGGCGGGACTGCTCGGTGAGGCCCTGGCGGGCGTCGACCAGCACCAGGCCGAGGTCGGCGGTCGAGGCGCCGGTCACCATGTTCCGGGTGTACTGCACGTGGCCCGGGGTGTCGGCGATGATGAACTTGCGGGTCGGGGTCGCGAAGTAGCGGTACGCGACGTCGATCGTGATGCCCTGCTCGCGCTCCGAGCGGAGGCCGTCGGTCAGCAGCGCGAGGTCGGTGTAGTCGTAGCCCTTGGACTGGCTGGTCGCCTCGACGGCCTCGAGCTGGTCCTCGAAGATCGACTTCGAGTCGAGCAGCAGCCGGCCGATCAGGGTCGACTTGCCGTCGTCGACGGAGCCGGCGGTGGCGAAGCGGAGCAGGTCCATCTCTCGGATCTGCTCGGCCTTCTGAGCCTGGGTGAGGTCGCTCATCAGAAGTAGCCTTCCTTCTTCCGGTCCTCCATGGCAGCCTCGGAGAACCGGTCGTCGCCACGGGTGGCGCCACGCTCGGTGACGCGGGCGATGGCGACCTCGTCGATGATCTTGTCGATGGTGTCGGCCTCGGACTCGACGCAGCCGGTCAGGGTCAGGTCGCCGACGGTGCGGAACCGGACCGTGCGCTCCTCGACGGTCTCGCCGCCCGCGGGTCGGGTTGTGCTCCGACTCTCGAGAGCAGCATCCCGTCGCGCTCGAAGACGCGGCGCTGGTGGGAGAAGTAGATGGAGGGGATCTCGATGCCCTCGCGGCCGATGTAGTGCCAGATGTCCAGCTCGGTCCAGTTGGAGATCGGGAAGATCCGCATGTGCTCGCCCTCGTGGATGCGCCCGTTGTAGAGGCTCCACAGCTCGGGGCGCTGCATCTTCGGGTCCCACTGGCCGAACTCGTCGCGGTGGGAGTAGACGCGCTCCTTGGCGCGGGCCTTCTCCTCGTCGCGGCGGCCACCGCCGAAGGCGGCGGTGAAGCCGCCCTCCTCGAGGGCGTTCAGCAGGGTGCCGATCTGCATCCGGTTGCGGCTGGTCTTGCCGTCGTCGACGACGACGCCGCTCGCGATCGCCTCCTCGACGCTCGCCACGATCAGGCGGACACCGAGCCGGTTGACCCAGTTGTCGCGGCAGGCGAGGACCTCGGGGAAGTCGTAGCCGGTGTCGACCTGGAGCACGGGGAAGGGGATCTTCGCCGGGTAGAACGCCTTCTCGGCGAGCCGCATCATCACGATCGAGTCCTTGCCGCCCGAGAACATCAGGACGGGCTTCTCGAACTCGGCGGCGACCTCACGGAAGATGTGGATCGACTCCGCCTCCAGCTGGTCGAGCTGACTCAGCCGGTAGTCGGCGTGGGTTTGGGTCATGACTGACTGGGGACCTCTCGTCGGGACAGCAGCCCACATCGTAGCCGTGGGAGGGCCGACCTCCTCAAACCAGACAAAAGCGAGTGGTTCAGGTCACTCTCGCGCCTGAAGTGGCGCCTGATCGAGCTCGGCGACCGTCGGCGCCCCGAACATCGGCAGTCCCTGGGTCTTGCGGAGCAGCCCCCAGATGAGCGGGACCAGGACCAGCATCGCGATGCCGACGCCCGCGATCAGCATCGGGTGCGTCTCGTCCTCGCCGAGGGGCGCCCAGCCCGCCTTGTCGAGCAGCGCGACGCCGGACATGGTCAGCACGACGACGATGCCGCGCCGGATGATCGACTGCGGGACCCGCGGGCGCGATCATGCTGCCGAGGATCGTGCCGGGGACGGAGCCGATGACCAGCGGGATCAGCAGCGACCAGTCGAGGCCGTGGATGGCGATGTTCGAGATCGCCGCCGCCAGCACCAGCGGGACCGCCTGGACCAGGTCGGTGCCGACCAGCTTCACCGCGGACAGGCCGGGGTAGAGCATCAGCAGCGCGACCATGATCACCGAGCCGGAGCCGACGCTGGTGATGCCGACCAGCAGGCCGCCGAGCGCGCCGACGAGCAGGGTCGGGATCGGGCGGATCTGCGGGTTCGGGTCCGCGTCGGGGACGCCGCCGCGGACCCGGCGCAGGTTGATGTAGAGGCGCAGGGCGTACGTCGACGCCGCGAACAGCAGCGCGAAGCCGATGCAGATCTTGAGCAGCTGGTCGAGCGTCTCCGGCTCACCGCCGGCCAGCTCCGTGGATCAGCCAGGGACCGAGCAGCGCCATCGGCACCGACCCGATGATCAGCCACTTGGCGAGGGCGAAGTTGGGCGAGCCCTCGCGGGAGTGCACGACCGCGCCGCCGGTCTTGTAGATCGCGGCGGCGGTCAGGTCGGCGGTCACGACGGCGGACGCGTCGCCCACGCCGAGGAAGATCAGCGCGGGCGTCATCAGCGCGCCGCCGCCCATGCCGGTCAGTCCGACGACGATCCCGACGAAGAAGCCCGCGGCGAGGATCGCGAAGAACGTGGTCGTGATGACGTCGTTCATGCGGTGATCCTCCCGGAACCGGTCGAGCGCGGGGACGACGACGCGCAGGAGCCGCTCGATGGCGTTGGCGCAGTCCTCGGCCACGTCCGGACCCTGTCGGTACGGGTCGGCGATGTCCAGGGCCGGGTCGGCCGGACCGCGGCGCTCGGCCGACCTCGGCGAGCAGCTCGTGGCCGCTGAGCCGGGGGTCGGCGCTGCGGACGGCCTCGGCGAACTGACCGAGCGTGAACACCTTGCGGAACGCTGCGGGGTGCTCGTCGAGGATGAACTGCCGGTGCGCCGTCTCGGCGGTCAGCACCAGGTCGGCGTGGGCGAGCATGTCCTCGGTGAACGACCGGCTGCGGAAGCGGTCGGCGCCGGGGATGCCGCGGCTCGTCAGGGTGGCGGCCATCTCGGGGCTGATCATCTTGGCGCGTGAACCCGCGGGTGCCGGCGCTGGTGAAGCTGAGCCGCGAGCCCGGCCCCGCGAGGTGCCGCGCGGCCAGCTCCATGAACGGCGAGCGGCAGATGTTCGCGGTGCAGACGAAGAGGACGCGCAGCGGTCGTTCGGCTGCGGGGGCTCGCGGCTCGCCGGCGGCTCGACGGGACCGCGGGAGGCGGTCCGAGGTCGAGGTCGAGGTAGCCGGAGTCGCGCAGCGCGACGATCACGTCGTCGAGGGCGTCGTCGATGGTGCGGCCGGTGGTGTCGACGCGCACGTCGGCGTCCTGGGGCTCCTCGTACGGCGAGGAGATGCCGGTGAACTCGGGGATCTCGCCGCGGCGGGCCTTGGCGTAGAGGCCCTTGCGGTCGCGGCGCTCGCACTCCTCGAGCGGGGTGGCGACGTGCACCAGGAAGAAGGCGCCACCGGCGTCGTCGACCATCGCGCGCACCTGCTGCCGGGTCTCGTCGAACGGCGCGATCGGGCTGCAGACGGCGACCCCGCCGTGCCGGGAGATCTCCGCCGCGACCCAGCCGATCCGGCGGATGTTGGTCTCGCGGTCCTCCTTGGAGAAGGTCAGACCGGCCGAGAGGTTCCGGCGTACGACGTCGCCGTCGAGGCTGGTGACGGTGCGCGTGCCCTGCTCGAGCAGCCGGTCCATCAGCGCGCGGGCGAGCGTCGACTTGCCGCTGCCGGAGAGCCCGGTGAAGAACAGCACCAGGCCCTGCTCGGGGCGCGCGGGACGGTCGGCCGCGACGATCGCCTCGATCGCGTGGCCGAGTAGGCGCCGGTCGGGTCGTCGGTCACGCCGACGACCGGGTCGGCGCCGGCGTAGTTGGCCACGACCTGGACGCCGAGCTCGTGGTCGACGTCCGCGTCGCCGTGCGCGGCCAGCGGGATCGCGACGACCGCGGCGTCCGGCAGGTGGTCGGCGGCGGCGAGGGTGGCCCGGATCAGGCCGACCGCGGACAGGTCGGGCGTCCCGTGCCCGACCAGCGGGAGCAGCACGAGCGGGCCGACGGTCGCCAGCGCGGCGAGCTGCGGCTCGGTCAGCGCGTCGACGAGCGGGACGAAGGTGCGGCCGGCGTAGCTCGCCGGGTCTGCGGCGGGCGAGAGGTAGAGCCGCCGGAACGGGCCGAACTGGGTGTGCGTGAGCGGGTCGATGGTGCCGGCCGGCATCGCGACCTCGGCGAGCGGGAGGCCCTCGGGGTCGACGAGCTCCACGGCGCCCGCGGTGGCGGCGAGCGCGGCGACGTCCGCGGGCAGCTCGAGCGTGACCGGGCTGCCCGGCTCGTTGAACGCCACGGTCGGCACCAGCGCGCCGTTGACCAGCAGCTCGAGGTCGTCGAGCTCGCGCGGGCGTCGGGCAGTACTGCGGGACAGGGGGCATCGGCACGGGGTAATCGTGCCATTCCGATGCAGTTACTCTGCCGGGCATGTCCCTCCCCGCCGTCGCAGAGCTCGTCCGGTCCGGCTTCGTGGAGGGCCACCACTACGGATCGGTGGTCGCCCTGGACGGCGCGGGAGCGGTCGACTGGGCGGTCGGCGCGGTCGACGTGCCGGTGCTGCCGCGGTCGTGCAACAAGCCGCTCCAGGCGCTCGCGATGGTCCGGCTCGGCCTCGACCTGCCGCCCGACCTGCTGGCGCTGGCCTGCGCGTCGCACTCCGGTGAGCCCTTCCACCTCGACGGCGCGCGCCGGATCCTCGCCTCGGCGGGGCTCGACGAGGAGGCGCTGCAGAACCCGGCGGACTACCCGCTCGAGGACCAGGCCCGCGACGACGTCATCCGCGGCGGCGGGCACCGGACCCGTTGCAGATGAACTGCTCGGGCAAGCACGCGGCGATGCTCGCGACCTGCGTCGTCAACGGGTGGGACACGGCGACGTACCTGGAGCCGGATCACCCGCTGCAGCAGGCGATCCGGGCGACGTTCGAGGAGGTCACCGGTGAGCCCGTCACCGTGGCCGCGGTCGACGGGTGCGGTGCCCCGCTGCTGGGCACCTCGCTGATCGGGCTCGCGAGCGCCTTCCGGCGGCTCGCGCTCGCCGACGGCCCGGAGACCGGGCGCATCGCGGACGCGATCCGGCGGCACCCGGAGTTCGTCTCCGGCACCCGCCGCGACGAGCGCGAGCTGCTCACCGCGATCCCGGGCGCGATCGGCAAGGCGGGCGCCGAGTCCTGCTACGTCGTCGCGCTCGCGGACGGACGGGCGTTCGCGCTCAAGACCGACGACGGCGCGCCCCGGGTGCGCCCGGTCCTGATGGCCGCCGCCCTGCGCCGCTCGGGTGTCGACCGCCTGGAGGGCGTGGACGCCGAGGCGCTCCGGCGCACGGGTACCGCGCTGCTGCTCGGCGGCGGCCGCCCGGTCGGGGAGATCCGCGCCCTCTTCTGAACGCCGTTGCTAGCGGCTGGCAGCAGGCGTTTACCCAATATTTACTGGCCGCTACCGGTCGATGTGGGCTGACTCACGCCCAGCATGCTTGCTATTGCTAGCAAGCATGCGAGGGTGGAGGCATGGCAAAGGGCAAGGTCGGCAAGACCGTCGAGACCCTCGGTGACTACCTGAAGGAGCAGCGGGTCGCGGCCCAGCTGACGCTGCGTCAGCTCGCCGAGCAGGCCGGTGTGTCGAACCCCTACCTGAGCCAGATCGAGCGGGGACTGCGCCGGCCCTCGGCCGAGGTGCTGCAGCAGCTGGCCAAGGCGCTGCGGATCTCCGCGGAGCAGCTGTACCTCCGGGCCGGCATCGTCAGCCCGCACGAGAACGGCGCCGGGTCGGTCGAGCTGGCCGTCCTCAGTGACACCCGGCTCACCGAGCGCCAGAAGCAGTCCCTGCTGGACGTCTACGCGTCGTTCATCGCCCTGAACGGGCCGGCGGACGCAGACGCCCCCGCTAGCTGAATTCACCGTCAACCGAAGGAGCAGCACATGGCCAAGGCCAAGTTCGACATCAAGACCGAGGCGACCCGCCCCCTCTACGCCGGCGTCGGTGTCACCGACCTCGCCGTGAGCCTGGTGCGCGAGTACGTCGCCGACGTGCAGAAGCTGGTCGCCGGTGTCCAGAAGGACGTCCAGACCCGGTCACCGGCATCGACCTCCAGCCCAAGGCGTTCCGCGAGCAGGCCGTGACCGTCGTCAACGCCGGCGTCGACGCGCTCAGCCAGGACGCCAAGGCCCGGCGCGCGGCGATCGAGGCCCGGGTCGCCGAGCTGCAGGCAGCCGCTGAGACGCTGCCGGCTCTCGTCAACGACACGTACGCCGACCTCGCCAAGCGCGGCGAGACGCTGGTCGAGCGGATCCGCAAGCAGCAGTCGACCCAGGCGACCGTGACGTCCGCCAAGACCACCGAGGCCAAGGCGAAGACCACCAAGACGCAGGCGACCAAGGCCACGAAGACCACGGCCAAGAAGACCGCCAAGAAGGCGTCGACGACCGCGAAGAAGTCGTCGACCGCGCCGAAGAGCAGCGCGAAGGCCACCACGACGGCGGCCAAGAAGACCGCGTCGAGCGCCGCTCAGGCCGCGACCGAGGGTGCCGCGAAGATCGGCGACTGACACTGACGACGACCGCTGAGTTCGAGCCGTCGAGACCCCGCGGGAGGTGCTCGACGCGTGCTTTCGGCGGTCCTGCTGGGCTGACGGTGTCTCGACACGGCTGGTCGCTGGCGCTCGCTGCTCAACCACCGGGGCGTCGCGGCGACGGCCACGTAGGCTGACGGCGTGATGCACGTATTCAACGCCGAGCTCGGGCTGATGCTGACCCTGGAGCTGGCGGTCCTCGCCGTCAAGGTGTTCGCGCTGTCAACTGCCTGATGTACTCCGCCGAGTCCTACACGGCGGCGAGCAAGCTGACCAAGCCCGCGTGGGGGATCATCCTCGGCGTCGGAGTCGCCGCTCAGATCGTCCTGGGCGGGGTGATCGGGCTGATCACCCTTCCGTTCACGATCGCCGCCTGGTGTACCTCGCCGACGTGCGTCCGGCGCTGGCGTCGCTGACTCGTCGCTAATTTCCAGGTTTGCTGGGCCGGGGCTGTTTGTGCCGATAGCCTGGTTTGATGGGAACGGATCCCGTTCGACAACTGGGGGGTTAGTCATGGGTGAGTCCGCAGAGCGGCCGTGGGGCTCTTGGGAGGTCCTCGACGAGGCGCCGGGTACAAGGTCAAGCGCATCGTGGTGCATCCGCACTCGCGGCTGTCGTACCAGACCCACCAGCACCGCGCGGAGCACTGGGTCGTCGTCTCCGGCAAGGCGACCTGCATCGTCGACGGGTGAGATGTCGTACGCCGGACCGGGTGACTGTGTCGAGGTGCCGCTCGGTGCCGCGCACCGGATCATCAACGACGAGGACCAGACCCTCGTGATCATCGAGGTCCAGCGAGGCGAGTACACCGGCGAGGACGACATCGTCCGCCTCGAGGACGACTACGGCCGCTGCTGCTGAGCCCTCATGCAGTAGCGCGCGAGCGCGGTCATCGCGTCCTCGGGTGCGAAGCCGCTCAGGCGGAGCTTGGCGAGGTCGAGGGTGCTGCTGCGGGGCCGGGGCGCGAGAGCCCGGCCCGCGCCGTACGCCTCGGTCGTGGTGCCGGTGACCCGCTCCGGGTCGGCGCCCGACAGCCGGAACACCGCGCGAGCAACGGCGGCCCACGATGTCGGCGGACCGCCGTTCGTGACGTTGTAGGTGCCGTACGGCGCCCGCGACTCGACCAGGTGCCGGGTCGCGCGGGCGAGGTCGTCGGCGAACGTGAGGCGCCCGACCTGGTCGTCGACCACGCACGGAGCCGCGCCGGACCGCGCGAGCCGCAGCATCGTGCGGACGAAGTTCGGTCCGTCGCCGATCACCCACGACGTCCGGAGCAGGTAGTGCGCCGGGGCGGTGCCGACCGCGAGGTCGCCGGCGGCCTTCGACTGGCCGTAGCTCCCGAGCGGGGAGAGCGGCTCGTCCTCGGTGTGCTCCGCGCCGGTCCCGTCGAAGACGTAGTCGGTCGAGTAGTGGACGAGCGTGAACCGGTGCGTCCGTGCGAGCCGGGCGAGCGCGGCCGGAGCGGTGGCGTTCGTCGCCCACGCCGCGCTGCGCCCGACCGAGGTCTCCGCGTCGTCGACCCGCGTGTACGCCGCGGCGTTGACGACGACGTCGTAGTCGGCCCACGGGATGTCGTCGAGCTGCTTGTCGTCGGTGATGTCGACGTCGTCGCGATCCAGGCCCTCGACGTTCGACAGCTCCGAGAGCAAGGCGCGCCCCACCTGTCCGTCGGCGCCGAGGATGAGCGTGCGACGCGAGGGCACCGGGACCACGTCGGCCAGCGTCGGGTTGCTCCTGTCCTTGTCCGAGACCTCGGCCTGGCCGAGCGGGACCGGCCAGCGGATCGCGGCGACCGGGTCGGCGAGGTCCAGGGCGGTGTAGGTCGCCTCCGGGCTCCAGTGGGCGCTGACCAGGTAGCTGTAGGCGGTGTCCGGATCGAGGGTCTGGTAGGCGTTCCCGACCCCTCGCGGGACGAACACGGCGACGCTCGGGTCGAGCACGCAGGTGAAGGTCCTGCCGAAGCCCGGCCCCTCCCTCAGGTCGACCCAGGCGCCGAACGCTCGTCCGGAGGCGACGGTGACGAGCTTGTCCCACGGCTCGGCGTGGATGCCGCGCGTGGTCCCGCGTCGGTGGTTGAACGACACGTTGTGCTGGACCGGGTTGAAGTCGGGCATCCCGGCGGCGACCATCCGCTCGCGCTGCCAGGTCTCCCGGAACCAGCCCCGGCGGTCGGCGTGCACGTCGACCCGGACGACCAGCAGGCCCGGGATCGTCGTGTCCGCGACCAGCGCCCGGCTCATTGGCCCACCGCGGCGTAGGCCGCCTCGGTCTGCGGCTTGCGGGCCGCCACCAGTCCCTGTGCACGCGGTACCAGGCGACCGTGGCGGCGAGGCCGGCCTCGACGTCGTCGTACCGCGGCCGCCAGCCCAGCTCGGCCCGGAGCTTGCCGGACTCGATCGCGTAGCGCCGGTCGTGGCCGGCGCGGTCGCGCACGAAGTCGATCTCGTCCTCGTCGCGGTCGCAGAGCCGCAGCACCGCCCGCACGAGCTCGAGGTTCGAGCGCTCGCCGTCGGCGCCGACCAGGTAGGTCTCCCCGGGTCGGCCCCGCTCGAGGATCGCGAGCACGGCGGAGGCGTGGTCATCGGTGTGGATCCAGTCGCGGACGTTGCGGCCGTCGCCGTACACCCGTGGCCGGCCGCCGTCGAGGACCGTCGTGATCGTGCGCGGGACCAGCTTCTCGACGTGCTGCCACGGGCCGTAGTTGTTCGAGCAGTTCGAGATCGTGGCGCGGACGCCGAAGCTGCGCGCCCACGCCCGCACCAGGTGGTCGGAGCCCGCCTTGGTGGCGGAGTACGGACTGCTCGGGCGGTACGGCGTCTCCTCGGTGAACCGTTCGGGGTCGTCGAGCGCGAGGTCGCCGTACACCTCGTCGGTCGAGACGTGGTGGAACCGGGTGCCGTGGCGGCGTACCGCTTCGAGCAGCGTGAAGGTCCCGACCACGTTGGTGTGGACGAACGGCGCCGGGTCCGCCAGCGAGTTGTCGTTGTGCGACTCTGCGGCGAAGTGGACGACGGCGTCGTGCTGCCCCACCAGCCGGTCGACCAGACGCTCGTCGGTGATGTCGCCGACCA
Organism: uncultured Actinomycetota bacterium; assembly: GCA_963716655.1. Lineage (GTDB taxonomy): Bacteria > Actinomycetota > Actinomycetes > Propionibacteriales > Nocardioidaceae > Nocardioides. The sequence continues at coordinate 530,983 of CAVQTV010000008.1, forward strand.
CGAGCTCCGCTCGCGACGGCGGCAACCCGGCGAGCGAGTCGGGCGACGCGGCGTAGGTGAGGGCGTCCAGCACCGTCACTGACGCGTCGGTGTGGCGCAGTACGTGGCGGACGAAGGCGGAGCCGATGAACCCGGCCCCACCGGTGACGAGAACGCGATGCATGCCGGCGACGCTAGGTCCGGCCGACCGGCGGGCTGCTCCGGTCGCTCATGGCATACCCAAGGTGGGGTACGCCCGCTCGCGGGCCGGTCGCTGCCCCGGCGCCGCTCGTACGGTCGGCGGATGCGCGGCATCATCCTGGCCGGGGGGACCGGCAGCCGACTCCATCCGATCACTCTCGGTCTCAGCAAGCAGCTCGTGCCCGTGTACGACAAGCCGATGATCTACTACCCGCTGTCGACGCTGATGCTCGCCGGGATCCGGGACGTCCTCGTGATCACCACCCCGCACGAGTCCGACCAGTTCGTCCGGCTGCTCGGCGACGGGTCCGATCTCGGGATCTCCATCGACTACGCGGTGCAGCCCGCACCGGACGGCCTGGCGCAGGCGTTCCTCATCGGCGAGGAGCACATCGCCGGCGACCGGTGCTGCCTGGTGCTGGGCGACAACATCTTCCACGGCGAGGGCCTGGGCACCCGGCTGCAGCGCTTCGACGACCTCGACGGCGCCGCGGTCTTCGGCTACCGGGTGGCCGACCCGACGGCGTACGGCGTCGTGGAGTTCGACGAGCAGGGGTGCGCCCTGTCGCTGGAGGAGAAACCCGCTCAACCGCGCAGCAACTACGCCGTGCCCGGCCTCTACTTCTACGGCGACGACGTGGTGGAGCGGGCCCGGGAGCTACGCCCGTCGACGCGCGGGGAGCTGGAGATCACGGACCTGAACCGCACCTATCTCGACGAGGGTCGCCTGCAGGTCGAGGTGCTGCCGCGCGGCTCGGCCTGGCTGGACACCGGGACGTTCGACGGGATGAACGACGCGAGCAACTTCGTGCGCACCGTCGAGAGCCGGCAGGGCACCAAGATCGGCGCGCCCGAGGAGGTCGCCTGGCGGATGGGCTACATCTCGGACGAGGACCTCATCCTCTGCGCCAAGCGGCTGTTGAAGAGCGGGTACGGCGACTACTTGCTCGAGCTGCTCGACGACTGACCGGCCAGGTCGGCGTCGACCATCCGGCCGACGATCTCGTCGAACGCGACGGTCGGCTCCCAGCCGAGCCAGCGCCGGGCGAGGGTCGCGTCACCGGTGAGCTCGGTGGGGTCGACCGGGCGGACGAACTCCGGGTCGACGACGACCAGGTCCTGCCAGTCGTCGATCCCGGCCCGGGCGAACGCGGCGCCGACGAAGTCGCGCACGGAGTGGGAGACGCCCGTGGCGATGACGTAGTCGCGGGCGGTGTCGGCGCGGGCGGCGCGCACCATCGCGTCGACGTAGTCGGGTGCCCAGCCCCAGTCGCGGCGGGCGTCGAGGTTGCCCAGCGCGAGCGTCTGGGCGCGCCCGGCGGCGATCGCGGCCACCGTCGCGGTGATCTTGCGGGTGACGAACTGCTCGGGGCGGCGCGGGGACTCGTGGTTGTAGAGGATCGCGCTCACCGCGTGCAGCTCGCGCCGGCGGTAGACGTCGACCATCAGGTGCGCGTACGCCTTGGCGGCGCCGTACGGGTTCACGGGCCGGAGCGGCGTCGACTCGTCCTGCGGGTGCCGGTCCGGCTCCCCGAAGATCTCGGCGCTCGACGCCTGCACCAGCCGCACCGGCCGGCCGTGCTTCTCCTGGACCAGCAGCGCCGACTCCATCAGCGCCGCGGCGGCCATGCCGTTCACCCGGGCGGTGAGGTCGGGCTCCTCCCACGAGCGGGCGACCGAGCTGAGCGCGGCCAGGTTGTAGATCTCGTCGGGGGCCAGGTCGATCAGCAGCGAGCGGACGTCGGCGACCGCGGTGAGGTCGCCGCGGTGCAGCTCCACTCCCGGCAGGTCGGGCAGCGGCTCGAGGTCGTGGGCGAGCGCATGCACCTCGACGCCCTCGGCCAGCAGCCGCTCGGCGAGGTAGCTGCCGTCCTGTCCGCTGATCCCGGTGACGAAGACCGGCCCCACGAGTCACGATGTCACCAACCCTGCCGGGCGGCGGCGAGGTCGGCGTCGACCATCAGTGCGACCAGCTCGGGGAACGACACCCGTGGCTTCCAGCCCAGCACCTCGCGGGCCTTGCTCGCGTCGCCGATCAGGTGGTCGACCTCGGCCGGGCGCATGAACCGCGGGTCCTGGCGGACGTACGGCGTCCAGTCGTCGATGTCGACGTGCCGGAACGCCGCGTCGAGGAAGTCGCGGATCGAGTGCGTCTCGCCGGTGGCGATCACGTAGTCGTCGCCGGCGGGCTGCTGGAGCATCAGCCACATCGCCTCGACGTAGTCGCCGGCGAAGCCCCAGTCGCGCTCGGCGTCGAGGTTGCCGAGCACCAGCTCGTCCTGCAGCCCGAGCTTGATCCGGGCTACCGCCTGGCTGATCTTCCGGGTCACGAACTCGGGCCCGCGCCGCGGCGACTCGTGGTTGAAGAGGATCCCCGACGAGGCGTGCATGCCGTACGACTCGCGGTAGTTGATCGTCATGTGGTGGCCGAAGACCTTGCTCACGCCGTACGGCGAGCGCGGCCACAGCAGGGTCCGCTCGTGCTGCGGGACCTCCTGCACCTTGCCGAACATCTCCGAGCTGGACGCCTGGTAGAACCGGATCCCGCCCGGCCGGTCACCGGTGTGGAGCCGCACCGCCTCCAGCATGTTGAGCACGCCCTTGGCGGTGACGTCGGTCGTCAGCGGGGCGTTCTCCCACGAGTACGCCACGAACGACACGGCGCCGAGGTTGTAGACCTCGTCCGGGTCGGAGTCGCGCAGCGCCCGGATCAGGCTCGACATGTCGGTGAGGTCGCCGTTGTGCAGCCGGACGTCGGGCAGCAGCTCGCGCACCAGGTCCAGCTTCGGGTTGTTCTGCCCGCGGATGACCCCGTGCACGTCGTACCCCTTGGAGAGCAGCAGCTCGGCGAGGTAGAGGCCGTCCTGACCGGTGATCCCGGTGATGAGCGCGGTGGGCATGGACGGATTGTGCCAGTGCCGCCGATCAGGCGACGTCCGCCTCCATGGACGCGACGAAGTCGCGCTTGACCCGCCGCCAGGCCTCGTCGGTCATCTCGCGGCGCCAGTACGGCGAGCAGGACATGTCGGCGCGGGAGAGGCCGCGGTCGGCCAGCAGGTGCCGGCGGATCCCGCGGATCTCCTCGGCCTCGCCGTGGACGAAGGCGTGCACCCGGCCGGTCGGGAAGGTCAGGCTCTCGACCGCGGCGGTCAGCAGGCCGGCGTCGTCGGGGCCGCCGGAGCGGTGGAGCCAGACCAGGTCGAGGCGGCCGGTGCAGGTGAGCTCGACCTCGTGGCCCGGGCCGTCGCAGACCAGCCGCACCACGGCGAGCCGGTCGGCGGGCAGCGCCTCCAGGGAGGCAGCGATCGCGGGCAGCGCGGACTCGTCGCCCACCATCAGGTGCCAGTCCGCCTCGGGGTCGGGGGTGTAGCCGCCGCCCGGACCCTCGAAGACGAGGACGTCACCGGGAGCGGCCGTCGCGGCCCACGGCCCGGCGACGCCCGAGGCGCCGTGCACGACGAAGTCGAGGGCGAGCTCGCCCTTGGCGGGGTCCCAGGAGCGCACGGTGTAGCGCCGGCGCGCCGGCCAGAGGTGGTCGGGCTGCTCGGCGCGGACCGTCGCCGGGTCGAAGACCCCGCCGTACGGCGCACCGGCGGGCGGGATCGCGACATTGACGTAGGTGTCGGTCGCCGCCGGCATCGCGAAGCCCTCGAGCCCCGGCCCCCCGAGCACCACCCGCACCAGATCCGGCGTCAGCCACCGCGTGCTCACCACTTGCCCGTGCATCCCACTCCCCTCGACGTGAACTTAGGTGAGCCTAACTCACCGTTTCGCAACCAAAGGGTTGACAATCGCTGGAGGACCGTCCTAGGTTGTATTCAACCAATCAGTTGAGGAGGCGGTCCGATGGGCGATCAGCTCTCGCGGGTCTTCCAGGCCCTGGCCGACCCGACCCGGCGCGACATGGTCGCCCGGCTGGCCGCCGACGGCGACGCCTCCGTGGGCGAGCTCGCGGCGCCGTACGACGTGAGCGTCCAGGCGGTCTCCAAGCACGTGAAGGTGCTCGAGGACGCCGGGCTGGTCAGCCGGAGCCGGGACGCCCAGCGGCGCCCCGTGCACCTCGAGGCGGAGGTGTTCGACCTGATGACGAAGTGGATCGAGCGCTACCGGCAGCAGGCCGAGGAGCGCTACCGCCGACTCGACGCCGTCCTCGCCGCGACCGCCGAGGACGCCCGAGATGACCGACGACGACCGAGGAGAAGGAGCAGCATCATGAGCACGACCACCAAGCGCGAGGCGACCATCGAGGCGGTCCCGGACCTGCCGGTCATCACGATCACGCGGGAGTTCGACGCGACGCCGGAGCGGGTGTTCCGGGCGCACGTGGACCCCGACCTGTTCGCCCAGTGGGTCGGCCCGAACAGCATCGACATCGAGATCCAGACCTGGGACGCCCGCACCGGTGGCTCGTGGGCCTACCGCGGCGAGCCAGCGCCGCGACGGCGTCGAACAGCTTCTACGGCTCGTTCCACGAGGTGCGCCCGCACGAGCGGATCGTGCAGACCTTCACCTGGGCCGGCGGACCCGGACGGGGTCAGCCTGGAGACGATGACCTTCGAGGCGCTCGACGGCGGCCGCTGCCGGATCGTCGCGCACGTCGGTCGTCGAGACGATCGAGGTCCGCGACCAGATGCTGGCCAGCGGCATGGAGGTCGGCGTCAACGAGGGCTACGCCAAGCTCGACGCGCTGTTCGCGGCCGGTCGGGCATGAACCCCGCCGACGAGCACCGCGAGGTGGCCGGCGATCTTCACCGAGCGGGTGCTCGGCACGACCGACTGGGACGCGCCGACGCCGGTCGACGGCTGGACGGCCCGTGACGTCGTCGACCACCTGGTCGACCTGGTTCCCGGGGTTCCTCGAAGGCGCACGGGATCCGGGCGTCGGACCCGGTCGGCTCTCGGCCGCCGACGACCCGGTCGCGACCTGGCAGGCGCACGTCGACGAGCGTGCAGGCGCTCCTCGACGGCCCCGGTGGTGCGCAGGAGGTCTCACGACCCGCACCTCGGGACGTGCCGGTGGCGGGCGACCTGGTGAACATGATCTACACCGGCGACGTCTTCATGCACACGTGGGACCTGGCTCGGGCGACCGGGCAGGACGAGACGCTCGACGCCGAGACCTGCGCGGCGATGCTGGCCGGCATGGAGCCGATGGACGAGGTGCTCCGCGGGCAGCGGTCAGTACGGACCGCGGGTCGAGGTGCCCGCCGACGCCGACGTGCAGACCCGGCTGATCGGCTTCATCGGCCGCGACCCGGCCTGGCGGCCGCCGGCCGTCAGGCGTCGTCGAGGCGCGCCATGGCAGTCGCGGGCGCTCCCGAGTGCCGATGCGGACCGATCGCGCCGAGGTCGCGCGCGCATGAAGGTTCTCGTCACCGGCGGCGCCGGCTACATCGGCTCGACCACCGCCAAGGCACTCGAGGAGGCCGGGCACACCCCGGTGATCCTCGACTCGCTGCTCACCGGGCCGCTCGCGTTCGTCCGGGACCGGATCTTCTACGAGGGCGACATCGCCGACCGGGCGCTGCTGCGCCGGGTCGTCGACGAGCACCCGGACATCGACGCGACCATCCACATGGCCGCGCGGATCGTGGTGCCCGAGTCGGTCGAGAAGCCCTACGAGTACTACCGCGACAACGTCGCGAAGTCGCTGGAGCTGTTCGACGAGCTGAACGAGCCTCGGCAAGACCCGGGTGCTGTTCTCCTCGTCGGCGTCGCTCTACGCGACTGAAGGACGACTTCGAGGTCACCGAGGAGGACCCGCTCGCAGCCGCAGCTCGCCGTACGCGCGCACCAAGCGGATGATGGAGGAGATCCTCCAGGACATGGCCGCGGCGACGGACCTGCGGGCGATCATCCTGCGCTACTTCAACCCGATCGGCTCCGACCCCGACCTCGAGTCCGGCATCTACGCCAAGGAGCCGTCGCACGTCCTCGGCCAGCTGGTGATGGCGGCCCGCGGGCAGAAGGACGCGTTCACGATCACCGGCACCGAGCACCCGACGCGCGACGGCACCGGCATCCGCGACTACATCCACGTCTGGGACCTGGCGCGGGCACACGTGCGGGCCGTCGAGAGGTTCGACGAGGTGATCGCGACCGCGGCGGCGCCGAGCGTGGTCATCAACGTCGGCACCGGCGCCGGGCGTGACCGTGCGCGAGCTGGTCACGGCGTTCGAGAACGTCTTCGGCCAGGAGGTCCCGCTGCGCGAGGCGCCGCCGCGGCCCGGTGACGCCGTCGGCGCGTTCGCGAACGTCGACCGCTCCGCCGAGCTGCTCGACTGGCGCACCGAGCTGTCGCTCGAGCGAGGCGATCGAGTCGGCTCTCGCCTGGGGCGAGAAGCGCCAGGAGATCCTGGGCTACGAGTGATGTTCGGCTTCGCCAGCCTGCTGCTGTCGCTGCTGCTCGGTGCTGTGCCGGCATCGGCGCCGGTCGACGACCGACGACGGCGCCCGCGCGAAGCCGCTGGCCGGCCGGGTCGTCGTGCTCGACCCGGGCCACCAGCTCGGCAACCACAACTTCCCGAGCCAGATCAACCGACCGGTGCCGGCCGGCGGCTTCAAGAAGCCGTGCAACACGACCGGGACCGCCACCAACGGCGGCTACCCCGAGGCGACGTTCGTGTGGCGGGTGACCAAGCTGCTGCAGGCCCGGCTCGAGAAGCTCGGCGCGACGGTGCGGCTGACCCGGACGTCGAACCGCCAGGACCGCTGGGGGCCGTGCGTCGACGAGCGTGGCCGGCGCCGGCAACAAGATCGGACGCCGACCTGAAGCTCAGCGTGCACGGCGACGGGTCCTACACCGCAGGAGCCCGCGGCTTCCACGTGATCGCGCCGACCGACCGGCGGCCGTGGACCCACGACATCTACCGCTCCTCGAAGCGGCTCGCCGTCGACACCCGGCGCGGCGCTGCGGCTCGAGCGGGCTCCCGGTCGCCAACTACATCGCCGGTGGCGACGGACTCGACTTCCGCGCCGACCTCGGCACGCTCAACCTCTCGAACATCCCGACCGTGATGGTCGAGCTCGGCAACATGCGCAACGCCGACGGACGCCCGGCGGATGACCCGCCCGCAGGGCGCCAGCACTACGCGCGGGCGCTCGCCCACGCCGTACGTCGGTTCCTCGGGTGACTAGGCGGGGCGATGGTCGAGTTTCATCGGCCGGCCGATGAAACTCACGCCTGGACGATGAACTTTGTCGTCCCGGCATGAGCTTTGTCGGTCGGCCGACAAAACTCGCCGGGATGTCACACGGACTCTCGGATACCGCAGTCGGCTAGGAGCGGTCCGGCCCAGCGCGCCGTCCAGCACCAGCGTGATGATCTCGGCCGACCGGCTCGCGATGTCCTCGTCGCTCAGCTCGCGGGCCTCGAGCCTGGAGCCGAGGGTCTCCATGGTCACCGCGCCGTAGACGCACGCGGTGATCCAGTCGGGGACGACGGTCGCGGGACCTCGCCCCGGTCGACCGCGCGCTGGACGATCCGCTCGATGGCGTCGACCTGCACGTCGGCGACCGCCTCGGTGAACCGACCCAGCCGCTCGTGCGCGCCCGCGGCGTCGAACGTGATCCGCAGCGACGCCCAGCCCGCCGGGTCGCGGAACTGGCGGAACAGGTTGTCGGCCAGCTGCGGTCAGGTCGCCGCGCAGCGGTCCCGGTGTCGACCGCGCCGATCGCTCCGGTCCGGGTGCTGACGGCCTCGGTCAGCAGCGAGTCCTTGTCCTGCCAGCGCAGATAGACCGTGGACTTGCCGACTCCCGCCCGGCGCGCCACGCCGTCCATCGTGAATCCGGCCCACCCGTGCTCGCCGTACTCCTCGAGCGCGGCGTCGATGATGCGCTCCTCCGCCCCGGGGGTGCGCGGCCGCCCGCGCCCCCGCCGTGGCTCCCCGTGTGTCGTGGACATGGCTGATTGAACCTCAGAATCGCTCGCGGCAGGGACCTGATCGGATGGCGATTCACCCGATACTCGCTACCCTCGCGGCGTGGGCTGGTCCGAGCGCAACACCCACCACTGGGACGACTGGGCGCTCGACGGACCTGCTGGCCGCCAAGGCCGGCTGCGTCGTCAGCCTGGTGGTCCCGGCCCGCAACGAGGCGGCCACGGTGGGCGACGTGGTCGACCCGGGTGCGGGAGGCGCTGGTCGACACGGTCGCGCTGCTCGACGAGATCGTCGTCATCGACTCCGACTCCACCGACGACACCTACGACGTCGCCACCGACGCCGGCGCGGTCGTGCACCGCTCCGCCGAGATCCGTCCCGACCTCGGCACCCGCCCCGGCAAGGGCGAGGCGATGTGGAAGTCGCTGTTCGTCACCCGCGGCGACGTCATCGTGTTCATGGACGCCGACCTGCTCGACTGGGACACCCACTTCGTCCCCGGGCTGCTCGGGCCGCTGCTCACCCGCCCGGAGGTCGAGCTGGTGAAGGGCTTCTACGAGCGGCCGATGGGCAGCGGCGCCGAGGCGGTGCCGTTCGAGGGTGGCCGGGTCACCGAGCTGGTCGCCCGGCCGCTGATCCGGCTGCTGTTCCCCGAGCTCGGCGGGATGCACCAGCCGCTGGCGGGGGAGTGGGCGGTACGACGGTCGCTGTTCGAGCCGCTCAGCGTGCCGCACGGGTACGCCGTCGAGCTGGCCGCGCTCGTCGACACCCAGCGCTCCCGCGGCCTGGACGCGATCGCGCAGGTCGACCTCGGCACCCGCGCCCACCGGCACCAGTCGCTGCGCGACCTCAGCGGCATGTCGACCCAGATCCTGGCCGCGGCCCTGGCCCGGGTCGGCGCCGGGCCCGACGGTCGACGGAGCGGCCGCCGGCGGTGACGCTGCGATGACCCTGCGGCTCGGTCGGCACGAGTTCGCCGACGACGCCACGCTGATGATGGCGATCGTCAACCGCACGCCCGACTCCTTCTACGACCAGGGCGCGACCTGGGCGGAGGAGCAGCGCCTTCGAGCGGGTCGCGCTGGTCGTCGAGCAGGGCGCCGAGATCGTCGACATCGGCGGCATCAAGGCCGCGCCCGGTGTCGAGATCGACGCCGCCGAGGAGAAGACGCGGGTCGTCGACTTCGTCGCCCGGGTGCGCGAGGCCTATCCCGGCCTGGTGATCTCCGTCGACACCTGGCGCGCCGAGGTCGGCCGGGCCGCGTGCGCCGCCGGCGCCGACGTGCTCAACGACGCCTGGGGCGGCGCCGACCCCGAGCTGGTCGACGCGGCGGCCGAGGGCGGGGCCGCGCTCGTGTGCACCCACACCGGCGGGGTGACGCCGCGGACCCGGCCGTACCGGATCGAGTACGACGACGTGGTCGCCGCCGCGATCGCCGACACCGTCGCCTACGCCGAGCGCGCGGTCGCCGCCGGCGTCGCGCCGGAGTCGGTCGTGATCGACCCGGCCCACGACTTCGGCAAGAACACCTTCCACTCCCTCGAGCTCACCCGCCGGCTCGGCGAGATGGTCGCGACCGGGTACCCGGTCCTGGTGTCGCTCTCCAACAAGGACTTCGTCGGCGAGACCCTCGACCTGCCCGTGGGCGAGCGGCTCACCGGCACCCTCGCCGCGACCGCCGTCTGCGCGCTCGCCGGCGCCCGGATCTACCGCGTGCACGAGGTCGTCGAGACCCGGCAGATCGTCGACATGGTCGCGACCGATCGCCGGGCGACGCCCGCCGCAGCGCGCGATCCGGGGGCTCCAGTGACGCGGGTCGTGCTGGTGCCGGGCGTGCTCGCGCTGCTGCCGGAGTACGCCGGCCTCGACGACCCGGTCGCCGAGCTGCGGGCGGCCTGCCTCGACGCCGCGGGCTGGCTGGGCCGCGACGTCACCGTGCTCGTCCGACCGCGCAGGGCGACCGGGTGGCCGGCTACCTGCCTCGACCGGACCGACCATGACCACGACGAGCCGTCGTACCTCGTCGTCGGCAACGGCTCGGCGAAGCGCACCGAGAAGGCGCCCGGTCACCTCGACGAGCGGGCGGCGGCCTTCGACGCCGCGCTCGGGGCGTCGCTGCGCGCCGGCCGGCCGCAGGTCGACGTCGACCTGGCCCGCCGAGCTGTGGGCGAGCGTCGACGGCATCGCCCGGATGCCGGAGCTGGGCGCGCTCGGCGAGGCGCGGGTCGACTACGACGACGACCCGTTCGGCGTGCAGTACTGGGTGATGAGGTGGGAGTGGTGAGAGGTCCTCATCGGTCCCGACACCGACGACCTGGCGGAGCTGTACGCGGCACCGCGCCGGCCGTGGCTGCGGGTCAACATGGTCAGCACCGTCGACGGCGCCGCGACCGGCGAGACCGGGAAGAGCGGCTCGATCAACGACGCGGTCGACCGGCAGGTCTTCCAGGAGCTGCGCGCGCTCGCCGACGCGATCGTGGTCGGCGCCGGCACCGCGCGGGTCGAGGGCTACCGGCCGGCGGACAAGCCGCTCGTCGTCGTGAGCCGGCATGCGCTGGTCCCGGCCACCCTCCGCGACTGCCGGCCCGGGTCGGTGCTGATGGCGACCTGCGAGAGCGCGCCGGGTCTCGCCGACGCCCGCAGGCTGCTCGGCGTGGAGAACGTGCTCGTGCTCGGCTCGCACCGCGTCGACCTGACGCTGCTCAAGCAGGTGCTGGCCGACCGCGGCTGGGTCGACGTGCTCTGCGAGGGCGGCCCGCGGCTGCTGCGCGACCTGCTCGCCTCCGGAGCTGCCGACGAGCTGTGCACGACGGTGGTGCCGCGGCTGCTGGCCGGCGAGCACATCCGGATCACCCACGGCGCGCCGATCGACGTGCCGCTGCACCTGCACGTGCTGCTCGAGTCCGGCGGCACCCTGCTCGCCCGCTGGTTGGTCGCTCCGCCGTTGGAGGCGGTCCCCTCGACCTAGGCTGCGTCCATGAGGCGCATCCCAGGTCCTGGTACCTGGTCGCCGTCATGCTCGCCGCGGCGTCGCTGCCGCTGCCGCGGCCGGCGCGGCCGACGACGACGAGCTCTACCGGCCGGTCGACGACGTCCGGCTCGCCGGCGCGAAGCTACGCGTCGAGCCGGACTCGTACACGGCGGTCCGCGTCGACTCCGCCGGGCTCCGCGCGACGCGCTCGCCGACGGCGCCCGACGGTCCTCGACGTCCCGACGCCGGGCGGCGGCACCGAGCGGTTCGCGATCGAGGAGACCCAGGTGATGGAGGCGGGGCTGGCCGCCGCCCATCCCGAGATCGGCACCTGGTCGGGCCGCTCCCTCGACCACCCGGGCAGCACCATCGCCCTGGACCTGACCCCGATGGGCTTCCACGCCGCGGTGCGCGACGCCGCTACCGGCAGCGCCTGGTACGTCGACCCGGCGTTCGACGTCCCGGGCACCGCGGTCCACCTCAGCTACGCCGGCAGCAGCCTGCCGCGCCCCGAGGAGGAGTTCGCCGAGCGCGAGCTCCCGGCCGTGCTGCGCGCGGTCGATCGGCCCGCGCGGCTCCGCGCGGACGAGAACGTCGAGCAGCGCGTCTACCGGCTCGCGCTGCTCTCGGACCCCGAGTACGCGACGTACTTCGGCACCGCCAACGTGACCGCCGAGAAGGTCACCCTGATCAACCGGGTCAACCAGCTCTACAACGACGACCTGGCGATCAACCTCCAGCTCGTCGACGGCACCGACCTGCTCAACCTCGACACCGACGCGAAGGCCACCGGGCGGAACGGCCCGTGCGGTGCGCACGCCTGCTTCGACAAGCCCAGCCGCAACGCCCCCGGTGACCTCGACGTGTGCTGGCCCGGGACGCTGGTCCGCGCCGGGACCGTGCTCGGCCAGCTGATCGGCGCCACGTCGTACGACGTCGGCCATGTCGTCCTCGGCGACAACGGCGGCGGCATCGCCGGGCTCGAACGTGGTCGGCACCCGCGACAAGGCGCAGGGCTGCACCGGGCTGACGAAGCCGCGCGGCGACTTCTTCGCCATCGACTACGTCGCCCACGAGCTCGGCCACCAGTTCGGCGGCAACCACACCTTCGACGGCAACCAGGGCAACTGCGCCGGCGGCAACCGGGTCAGCAGCGCGTCCGTCGAGCCCGGGTCCGGCTCGTCGGTGATGGCCTACGCCGGCATCTGCGACCACGACGACCTGCAGCCGCACTCCGACCCGTACTTCTCCCAGCACTCGATCGGCGAGGTCGCTGCCTTCACCGGACGCCCGCCCCGCAAGGAGATCGAGACGCAGACGGTGTCGCTGCGCGGCTTCGACGCCGCCGGCGAGTCGATCCTGGTCGGGTACGACGCCGCCGAGCCGGTGACGCTGACGCGGGGCGTCGACTACGACGCCGACGGCATCGAGGCGGCCGTCGAGCAGGTGACCGGCACGGACGTCACCGTCGCCGGCTGGGGCTACGACCGCGAGGACACCGCCGGGGACTACCCCGCCCCACTGACCGCCCCCGACAGCACCGGCTTCACGGTGATCTTCGCCGGCGACCCCGAGCCGGACACCAGCGACAGCGACTTCCTGGACATGCTGCCGCTCGCGGTGACCGGCGCGTCACCGGGCGTGAGCGCGGTCGTCGGCGAGACCGCGCAGGGCGGGCTGGCGCGCAACGGCGGCTTCGAGGTCCTGGCCAGCGACAACAACCCGCCGGTGGTGACCGCGCCGCCCGGGCGGACGCTGCCGATGCGCACGCCGTTCACGCTGACCGGCACGGCCACCGACCCGGACGGCGACCCGGTCAGCTACCTCTGGGAGCAGACCGACCTCGGCGGCGTCGGCGGCACGCCGCTGGTCACCAACCGGCGCGTCGACGGCCCGCTGTTCCGGATGTTCGGGAAGTTCGCCGACGTGACCGACGAGGGCGCCGGCCAGAGCCCGTCGCCCGGGCAGAACCACGCCGGGCCGCTCGGTTCGCGCACCTTCCCGAACCTGCGCCAGATCCTGGCCGGCAACACCAACGCGGCCACTGGCCGGTGCCCGGACGTCCCGCGGCCGTCGGGAAACCCCAACCGCTACGTCCCGGTGAAGCCGCGGCCGCTCAACTGCTACTCGGAGTTCCTGCCGATCCCGGGCTACGTCGGCACCGCCGGTTCGAAGCGGCCGGCCATGCACTTCCGGCTCACCGTGCGCGACGGCGCGCCGTCGGGCGGCGGGGTCGGCCACGACGACGTCACCCTGCGGCTCGCCCGCAAGGCCGGGCCGTTCCTCGTCGAGTCCCTGGGTCGCGACCGGGTCCAGGTCGACGCCGGATCCAGCCGGGTGATCCGGTGGCAGGTCAACGGCACCCGCACGCTGGCCGGCTACGTCTCGATCGAGCTGTCGACCGACAACGGCCACACCTGGGAGCACGTCCTGGTCGAGCAGACCGAGAACGACGGCCGGGCGACGGTCCAGCTCCCCGACGTCCACAGCAACAAGGCCTGGCTGCGGATCTCCGCCGTCGACAACTACTTCTTCGACGTCAACGACGCCCGGTTCCGCATCGGCTGACCCACCCGCTTTGCGAGTTCTACGAAATTCCGTAATATCGGAATCATGGACATCGCGAACCGGCTTGCCGAGCTCGAGGAGCGGGTCGCCGCACTCGAGGCGGGGCCATCGCCTGTAGTCACGATCGACGACGACCCGTACTGGGCGCTCACCGCGCTGCAGGAGCGGCTCCCGGACCCCGGCGGCGTGGTGCTCGTCGGCGCCGTCGGGCTCCCCGACGGCCGGCGCGCCGAGTGGCAGCAGGGACTCGTGACCGACGCGCTCCTCGACGTCGACTGGCGCGAGTCAGCGGACGTGCTGGCGGCCTTGGGGCACCCGGTGCGGCTGGCGCTCCTGCAGCGGTTCCTCGCCGGGGCGGGCACCGTCGCCGACGTGGCCGGCCCCGACGGGCTCGGCTCGACCGGGCAGGTCTACCACCACCTGCGCCAGCTCGTGGCCGCCGGCTGGCTGCGCAGCACCGGCGCCGGGCGCTACGAGGTTCCGGTCGCGCGGGTCGTGCCGTTGCTCGCGATGGTGATGGTGGCCCAGCGATGAACGCTCTCCGCCGACGTGTCGCCCGCCTGCGCACGCTCTTCCTCGTCCTCTTCGTGCTCGGCGTGGTCCTCGCATCGACCGTGTCGCCGCTCGACGAAGTCGTCCAGCTGCCGCTGCTGGCCGGACTGTTCGCGCTGGCCTTCGTCGGCCCGCCACGACCCGACCGCGACCCCGTCTGCATCGACCCGCCGGTGCGCGGTCGCTGGGTCGCCGTCAACAGCCCCGGGACCCGGGTGCCCAGCCACGGGGTGCGGTCCTACGGACAGGCGTACGCCGTCGACATCCTCCACCCGAGCAAGCCCGACGCTCCGACCAAGCTCGGCTGGGGACTGCGGATCCGGCGCGCGGCGTCGTACCCCACGTTCGGCGAGCCGGTCCGGGCGGTTGCGGACGGGACCGTGGCGGCAGTCGTCGACGGGCAGCGCGACCACCGGAGCCGCGACACCTGGCCGACGCTGGTCTGGATGATGGTCGTCGAGGCGTTCGTCCGCGAGCTGGCCGGGCAGCGCCGGATCCTCGGCAACCACGTCGTCGTCGACCACGGCGACGGTGTCTGGTCGGCCTACGCCCACCTGCGCCGTGGCTCGCCGGTCGTGCGGGCAGGTGAACGGGTGTCCGCCGGCGACGTCCTCGCCGAGGTCGGGAACAGCGGGAACACCACCGAGCCGCACCTGCACTTCCAGCTGATGGACGCGCCGGTCGCCACCGGCGCGGCCGGGCTGCCCTGGCGCTGGCGCGGTCTGGAGCTCCTCGACCAGACCGACCCGACCCGCACGACGGGCGGTCCCAAGGCGTCCGCGCTCGACGGCGTGCCGCCCAACGGCCGGGTGTTCCTGGCCGCCGCCGTGCGAGAGTGACGCCCGTGGACGTGGGGATGACGCTGCCGGTCATGGAGCCGGACCTGTGGGCCGACGGCGCCGGCACGCTCGAGTCGTGGTCGCGCGCGGTCGACGACGGGCCGTTCTCGTCGCTGTGCTTCGGCGAGCGGCTGGCCTTCGACAACCCGGACGCGCCGACCCTCCTGGGCGCCGTGGCCGCGTGGACGTCGCGGGTGCGGCTGGTGACCACGGTCGTGGTGCCGCAGCTGCACGCACCGGTGCCGCTGGCCAAGGCGCTGGCGACCGGCGACCGGCTCAGCGGCGGCCGGCTGACGGTCGGTGTGGGCGTCGGCGGCCGCGACGAGGACTACCGCGCGGCCGGGGCCGACCCGGCCACGAAGACCATCGCCGGCCTGACCGAGCGGGTCGCGACGATGCGCCGGGTCTGGGCAGGAGAGCGGGTCGCCGACGCCGTACGCCCGGTCGGGCCGGCGCCCGTGCAGCCCGGCGGCCCGCCGCTGCTCGTCGGCACCCTCGGCCGCCGCACCATCCGCGCCGCGGCCGCCTGGGCCGACGGCCTGGCCGGCATGTCGCTCGACGTCGACCTCGAAGGAGATGGAGCAGCTCTTCGCGCTGACCCGCGACGCCTGGCGCGAGGCGGACCGTCCCGCGCCCCGGGTGACCACGTCGTTCTGGTTCGCCCTCGGTGACGGCGCACGCGAGCAGGTGCACCGGCACCTGCGCCACTACATGAACTGGATCCCGGCGGAGTACGTCGACGCACTCGCGACCACCGCCGGCTTCGCGGGGACCGAGGACGAGCTCGCCGACCTGCTGAAGCGGATCGAGGACCTGGGTGCCGACGAGGTGCAGCTGATCCCGACCGGCTCCGACCTCACCCAGGTGCACCGGGTCGCCGAGCTGCTCGGTTGACCCCTGGCCCGAACGGGTCGTGAACCCTAGGTGCGCGTTTTCCGACCACCGGGCCGCCGAACACCTACGGTGTGCTCGTGCGGATGGACTGGCTGCCGATCTCGGCGGCGTTGCTCCTCACCGGGGCGCTGGCGCTGTGCCTCGGTTCGTTCCTCCTGCCGTCGACCGACGGCGCCGCCGACACGCTCCGCATCGTCGAGGAGCAGGGCGGCCAGTGGCTCGCGGCCGCCGCGGTCTTCTTCCTGTCCGCGGTGTTCCTGACGCCTCGGCCTGCCGTCGATCATCACGCTCTTCCAGTCGCGCGGCTGGGCGCTCGGGATGATCAGCGCGGTCGTGCTCGCGTTCGGCTTCATCGGCACCGCCGGCTTCGCGATGCTGATGGCCTTCGTCCGGTCCCTGGTCGAGGTCGACGCGCTGCGCCCCAACGGGCTGGACGACGCCGGCGAGCGAGACCGGGCTGGCGGTGTTCCTGTACGTCTGGATCGGTCGGCCTCTACCTCGGCGAGCTGCTGCTCGGCATCGCGCTGCTGCGCGCCGCGGACCACCCCGCGCTGGGTGCCGTTCGCGCTGCTCCTGCACGTGCTGACCCTGCCGCTGTCGAGCGTGCTGCCGGAGGCGGTCTCCAAGGCGACGATCCTGCTGCTCGTCGTCGGCTTCGCCGGGATCGCGGTCCAGGCGACCTCGCCGCAGCACCGGCGCCGGTTCACCTGAGGGCGGCCGCCAGGTCGCGCACCTGGTCCGCCGGGGCGGCGTACCCCGGGAAGTAGGCGCACACCCGCTCCGCCACGTCGCCGAAGCGGCGGAGGATCTCGGCGGCGCACTCCTCGGGCGTGCCCCGCACCGCGAGCGTCGTCAGCATCTCGTCGGTGACCAGCTCGAACATCGCGGCGAAGTCGCCCTGCTTCGAGAGCCGGTTCAGCTCGGGCTGCACGTCGGCCCAGCCCTCGACCTCGAGGACCGGCAGGTACGCCGGGGTCGAGCCGTAGAACGCGAGCAGCCCGCGCACCCCGGCCGACGCCGCCGCGAGCTCCTCGTCGGTGCGGCCCATCGCGACGATCACCTGCGGGAGCACGGCGAAGTCGTCGCGCGAGCGCCCGGCCCGGTCGAGCCCCTCGTCGACGGCCGGCAGGGTGCGCTCCCGGAAGTGCCGGTGGCTGTGGAACGGCATCACCAGCAGCCCGTCGGCGACCTCGGCGGCGGTGCGGGTCATCAGCGGCCCGAGCGCGCCGAGCAGCACCGGCGGGACGCCGTACGGGTTCGGGCCGGGGACGAACGTCGGCGGCATCAGCGTGTGCCGGGTGAACTCGCCCTGGAAGTCGAGCCGGGTCCCGTCCTGCCACGAGGTCAGGATCGCCTTCACCGCCAGCACGATCTCGCGCATCCGGGCCGCCGGCGGCGACCAGGTCGCGCCGTACCGGTTCTCGATGTGCGGCTTGATCTGGGAGCCCAGCCCGAGTCGGAACCGGCCGTGGGACAGCAGCTGGAGGTCGTACGCCGTGTGCGCGAGGTGCATCGGGCTGCGCGGCATCGCGATCGCGACGTTGGTCATCAGGTCGGTCTCGACCGACGCCGGCCGCGGCGGCCAGCGGCAGGAACACGTCGTGCGGGCCCTCGAACGTGAAGAGCCCGGCGACGCCGGTCGCTGTCAGCTCGCGGGCGCGGTCGGCGGCGCGGTCGGGGCGGGCGTCGAGCTGGACGTCGAGGAGCACGCGCCCGATTCTGGCGGAACCTCCGCCATCGCGGCGTCGACCCGCCCGACGGGCTGCCGGTCGGCCAGGACCGCCTTGGCGAGCAGCACGCTGCCGACGAGCATCAGGAGCGCCGGCAGCTTGAGCAGGTGCCAGTCCGCCAGCGTGAGGGTGAGCGAGGGATCGTGGTCGACGAAGATGAACTTCTCCTGTACCAGGTTCAGGCCTGCCGACCCGAGCAGCAGGATCGACCCGAGCACGGCCAGCGGCGCCCACCCGCTGCCCTCGTGCAACCGGCGGGTCGCCGCGAGGGCGACCACGGCCCAGAGCAGGACCAACGCGGTGTCGCGCGCGAGCACGAAGGCCTGGTCGGCGGTGAGGTCACCCATCCCACGACCGTAGGGTGCCAGCCCGTCGCCGTCGACCCGCCGTTGCGGACTCGGTAAGGCCAGGTGCATCTACGACGCGGCCGTCCAGCAATCGTCGAGCACTCGCGCGACCGTCGACTCGAGCTCGTCAGTCTGGGCGATGACACGTTCGTGGAGCCCGTCGACGGGTTGAAAGCCGCGCCACCACTGGCGCATCTCCTGCTCGCCGAAGGCCTCAGCGACAGGTCTGGTCGCGTAACGCCGCAATGTCTCGTCGAAGGTCAGGTCATACAGATAGCAGTGAGAACTGCCTCGATGGTCAGCGCGGATTCTGGCAGCCAGGGCTGACTTTCCGGAGCCGCTGTTGCCCCGGATGATGACGAGATGTGTCGAGGTCGAGCCGATCGGTCCGTCCAAGGTGTGCATCTGCCGCCTCCTTCCGTCACAGCCTGAGGGGCACGAATAGGACTGACCGCCGGTGCACTCCTCAAGCACCCAGTCAGCGGATGGGGCACCCCCGAGCTTGAGCACGAATGATGCCCCGCCGGCCGTGGTCGGCGGGGTGTGGGTCAGCGGATATGTCGGTCGGACTCGACCTGGTAGGTGCAGCCCAGGGGGCTGGTCCAGGTGAAGGTGCGTGGGCCGGTGCGGACGTAGGTCCAGGCGGTGTGGGTCTTGAGCCGGTGGTGCCGGCGACACAACGGCGCCAAGTTCCGGCTGGTGGTCCTACCGAGGGGCCACTCGGTGATGTGGTCGGTGTCCGAGCCGCGGCTGGGTCTCGTGCAGTGCGGGAACACGCAGGTCGGATGGGCCAGCCGGGCCTGTTCCTTCTGCAACGATCGTCGGCTCGTAGCAGTCGGTGGTGATCTCTTCGTTGAGGTCGAGCACCGGCCGGACGGTGACCTTGGTGCCGGCCTGCTGGCACCAGGTCCGCAGCTGCTCGGGGGTCACGGTGGTGCGGGTGTTCTCCACCTCGACCATCGGAGTGTCGGGGCGGGTGTGGGTGTAGACCACGACCTCCCGCTGAGACGTCGCTGCCGGTGCCGAGGAGGCCGGCGGCCATCGACCGGCGCACATCCAGCGGACAGCTCCGGGTCCAGGGTCGCGGCCCGGGCACTGATCACGTCGTCGAGCGCGAACGCATCGGCCAGATCCAGGTCGCCCTCCACGCGCACCCGTCCGTCGTAGGAGACCTGGTGCAGATGGATGTCGAAGTGCCCCACCTCGGCCGCGGCGATGCGGCGGGCCTCGGCCTCGGCCGGGTCGTACTGCCTGCGGGCATCGTCCACGGCCCGCTCGATCTGCGCGAACGAGCACCGGTGCAGCGTCGGCGCCAGGTGCTGGTCGACATAGCCCGCGGCCTCCATCGACAACGACCGGGTCTGCTGGGCAACCTTCTGTGCCTTCCAGACCGGCACCTCGCCTGCCGTCACCCGCGCCCACAGCCGCGGGAGCCGGTGGCACAGCTCGACCGCGTCCCCGACGTAGGAGATGCCGGCGTCGGTGGACTTCCCGATCGCCAGCGCGAACTCCGCGACCGAGAACTCGCTCACCGTCGGTGCACCCGGTCCGGCGACCTCGAGCTCCCGCTCGGCCCACGGGATCGACTCGTCGACCGGCTCACCCGGATGCAGCTCGGCCCATTCGACGGCCTGGACGAGCTGCTCGACCTCCAGGTCGACCATCGCGGCATGGGTCTCGCGGGCAGCCGCCAGCACCTGCTCGGTGCGGGTGATCGTGGTAGCCGCCATACGTCTACCCAAGCATCGACCACCGACAGTCAGAGGCCCGAAAGCCCCTTATCCACAAGGGTTCTGAGAACTATTGGAAATACTTTCCGCGCATTCACCGCCGCCCCGCAAACGGCAGTCGACCCGCCCGAAACTCTCGGGCGGGTCGACGCGGTGTGCTCGGGTGCTACTTGTTGGCCTTGCGCGCCTGGGACGCGGTCTTCGCCCGCGCGTTGGCGTCGAGGACGACCTTGCGGATCCGGACCGCGTCGGGCGTGACCTCGACGCACTCGTCGTCGCGGCAGAACTCCAGGCACTGCTCCAGCGACAGCTTGCGCGGCGGGATCAGCTTCTCGAAGTTGTCGGAGGTGGCGGACCGGATGTTGGTCTGCTGCTTCTCCTTGGTGATGTTGACGTCCATGTCGTCGGCGCGGGAGTTCTCGCCGACGATCATGCCCTCGTAGACCTCGGTGGTCGGCTCGACGAACATCACGCCGCGCTCCTGCAGCGAGGTCATGGCGTACGCCGTGGCCGCACCCTTGCGGTCGGCAACGAGCGAGCCGTTGTTGCGCGAGCGGATCTCGCCGGCCCACGGCTCGTAGCCCTCGGAGATGTGGTGCGCGATGCCGGTGCCGCGGGTGTCGGTGAGGAACTCGGTGCGGAAGCCGATCAGGCCGCGGGCCGGGACCAGGAACTCCATCCGCACCCAGCCGGTGCCGTGGTTGGTCATCTGCTCCATCCGGCCCTTGCGGGAGGCGAGCAGCTCGGTGATCGTGCCGAGGTACTCCTCGGGCGCGTCGATGGTCAGCCGCTCGACGGGCTCGTGGACCTTGCCGTCGACCACCTTGGTGACCACCTGCGGCTTGCCGACGGTGAGCTCGAAGCCCTCGCGGCGCATCTGCTCGACGAGGATCGCCAGCGCCAGCTCGCCACGGCCCTGGACCTCCCAGGCGTCGGGGCGCTCGGTCGGGAGGATCCGCAGCGACACGTTGCCGACCAGCTCGGAGTCGAGGCGGTCCTTGACCAGGCGGGCGGTGACCTTCCCGCCCTTGGTGCGGCCGACCAGCGGCGAGGTGTTGGTGCCGATGGTCATCGAGATGGCCGGCTCGTCGACGTGGATGAGCGGCAGCGCGACCGGGTTCTCCGGGTCGGCGAGGGTCTCGCCGATGGTGATCTCGGGGATGCCCGCGATCGCGACGATGTCGCCGGGGCCGGCGGACTCGCCGGGCTGGCGCTCGAGGCCCTCGGTGACGAGCAGCTCGGTGATCTTGACGTTCTTGACGGTGCCGTCGCGCTTCATCCACGCGACCTGCTGGCCCTTGCGCAGGGTGCCCTCGTGGACGCGGACCAGCGCGAGCCGGCCGAGGAACGGCGAGGAGTCGAGGTTGGTGACGTGCGCCTGCAGCGGCGCGCCCTCGGTGTACGTCGGGGCCGGGATCGTCTCGAGGATCGTCTTGAAGAGCGGCTCGAGGTCGGGGGAGTCGGGCAGCTCGCCGTTCTCCGGCTGCCCGAGGCCGGCGACGCCGGCGCGGCCCGACGCGTAGACGACCGGGAAGTCCAGCGCGTCCTGGCTGTGGTGCTCGTCGAGCAGGTCCATGAACAGCTCGTAGGTCTCGTCGACGACCTCGGCGATCCGGGCGTCGCTGCGGTCGGTCTTGTTGACCACCAGGATCACCGGCATGTCGGCGTTGAGCGCCTTGCGCAGCACGAAGCGGGTCTGCGGCAGCGGGCCCTCGGACGCGTCGACCAGCAGCACGATGCCGTCGACCATCGACAGGCCGCGCTCGACCTCGCCACCGAAGTCGGCGTGGCCGGGGGTGTCGATGATGTTGATGACCATCGGCTGGCCGCCACCGGCGGGGCCGGCGTAGTGCACCGCGGTGTTCTTCGCGAGGATCGTGATGCCCTTCTCGCGCTCCAGGTCGCCGGAGTCCATGACCCGCTCGGCGACGCTCTCGGCCTGGTGCTCGGTGAAGGCGCCCGCCTGGCGAAGCATCGCGTCGACGAGGGTGGTCTTGCCGTGGTCGACGTGGGCGACGATCGCGACGTTGCGCAGGTCGGTGCGGGCAGTGCTCATGGAGGTACGACGTCCGTTCCGTGGAGAATGGGGGCCCGAGCGGGCGACTATCGAGTCTAGTCATTCCGCCCGCGCCGACCCGCATCGCCGAATACCCTCGAAACGTGGGGGGAGCGCTGCGTGCTGCGCTGATGGGGGGCCTGACGGCGACGCTGGTCGTCGTGGGCCTCGTTGCGCTGCCCTCCGGACCCGCCTCGGCGGTGAGCACCGGGCGCCCGATCGTGGTCGCCGTCGGCATCGACGGCACGTCGTACGCCGGGTTCGCGACCGGCGGCCGGCTGCTCCGGCTGGACCCGAGCGGCGTGGTCGACGGCTCGATCCCGCTCGACCGGGCCGAGCCGGTCACCGGCCTCGACGTGGCACCCGACGGGAACATCTGGGTCTACTACGGCGCCAGCGTGTCCGAGGTCTCGCCCGACGGGTCGCTGCTCACCCACTTCGCCACCCAGTCCGGCGACTGCCCGGCCGACCGGGCGCACGACCCGACGCGGTACGGCGGGATCGAGGCGACCGACGACGCGGTCTACGTCGCCGGCCGCTGCGCCGCCACGGTCGGCATCTACCGCCGCGGCGGCGACCTGCTGGCGACCATCGACCTGCCCGGGTCGTCGTACCCCCGCGACGTCACGCTCGCGCCGGCGGCCAAGGGGCTGCCGTCCCGGCTCTACGTGTCGGTGCCCGACGCCGGCAAGGTCTACGGCTACAACGCCGGCAGCCTGCGCTCGGACCCGCAACCCGCGCGGACGCTGGTGATCAAGCAGTTCTACGGCTTCCGGAACCCGGTGCCGGGTGCGCTCGCGGCCGACGAGAAGGGCCAGCTCGCCGTCGTCGACATCGCGAACAACGCGGTGCACTTCTACAACGGTCCCGAGGACTACTGGTACTACCGGACCCTCGGCCACCCGCCGGACCCGGCGTCCGACCGTGGCTTCCTCGACCGGCCGACCGCGCTCGACCACGCCGACGGCAGCTTCAAGAAGGGCTTCTGGGTCGCCGACTCGGGCAACGGCCGGATCCAGCACTGGGACCACATCGGCACCACCGACTGGATGACCGACGCGCTGCCGCCGGGCGACCCCGGCGCCCCGGTCAACGTCGGGCTGCCCCAGATCAGCGGCCAGCCGTTCGCCGGCCGGATCCTCGACTGCGACACCGGCACCTGGGAGGGCACGCCGGCCGCGTACGACGTCGACTGGCTGCGCGACGGGCTGCCGGTGCCCGGTGCCGACGACGTGTCCTATCCGGTGACCGCCAAGGACGTGTCGACCGAGCTGACCTGCGTGGTGACCGCGCGGAGCGCGAACGGCGCGAGCTCGTCGCCGGCCTCCAGCGAGGAGTTCCCGATCCCGGGCCCGAACTCGGCGCCGTACATCGTCGAGCGACCGGAGATCCGTGGCCAGGCCCGGTCCGGCTCGGTGCTGCGCTGCAGCACCGGGAAGTGGACCGACGACAACCCGACGTCGTACCTCCGCGGCTGGCTCCGCGACGGCCAGCTGCTGCCGGGGACCAACGCCGCGGAGTACCTCGTCACCGACAACGACATCTACCACGAGGTCACCTGCCGGGTGGCCGCGGTGAACCGGAACGGCACCGGCAAGGCCGCGATCAGCGACCCGGTGCTCATCGAGGAGGGCGGCGGTGGCGGTAGCGGCGTCGACCGTCCTGAGAACACCCAGCGGCCCCGGATCGTCGGCCAGGCCGCGGTCGGCGCGGTGCTCTACTGCGACCCCGGCAAGTGGAAGAACGCGCCGACGTTCAGCTACGTGTGGCGCCGCGACGGCACCGCGATCGGCGGCTCGGAGAAGGACCGCTACGAGGTGCTCGGCGCGGACAAGGGCCTCGAGCTGACCTGCCTGGTCACCGGCACCAACCCGGCCGGGTCCGACCAGGCCAGCTCATCGGCCGTCGTGCCCCGCGGCTCGGTCGGTGGTGGCGGCGGCGGTGCCGGTGGCGGTGGCGGTGGCAGCGGCGGCGACACCTGCCGCGGCGCCCCGTCGGTGCGCATCAACGGCGGCGCGGCCTATGCGCGCAAGGCGTCGGTCGTGCTGACCGTGCGCGCGCCGGCCGGCGCGGAGTCGGTCGAGATCTCGAACGACGCCGGCTTCCGGACCGTCGTGACCCGCTCCCTGTCCAGCAGCTGCCGGTACTCGTGGAAGCTGGCCGGGCAGTCGAGCCGCAACGCGAAGGTGGTGCGGGTGCGGTTCCCCGGTGTGGACGGCATCGGGACCCGGACCGACAAGATCGTGCTGGACGCCGCGCAGCCGAGGCTCAAGGGCGTCGGCGCGCGGTGGAGCAACGCCAAGCGCGTGTGGGTGCTCAAGGTCCGGGCCTCCGACCGCGGTGCGGGCATCGCGAAGGTCCAGGTCGGCAAGTCCAAGGGTCACGCCCGATCCGTGCGCTGGGGTCGCCCGGTCGCCTCCGCCGACAGCTCCAAGCTGCGGTGGGTCCGGGTGATCGACCGCGCCGGCAACGCCAGTCGTTGGGTGCAGGTGGCACGCTTCTGACATGCCTCGGATCGCCACCGCCGACCGCGTCGACCGCGACCAGCTGCTCGACTTCGTCCGCACCCGGCACCACCTGGTGCTGATGACCACCCGGGCCGACGGCCGGCCCCAGCTCTCGCCGGTCACCGGCGGCGTGGACGATGCCGGCCGGATCGTGGTCTCGACGTACCCGGACCGCGCCAAGGCCGTGAACCTGCGCCGCAACCCGGCCGCCTCGGTGCTGGTCCTCTCCGACGAGTGGGACGACGCCTGGGTGCAGGTCGACGGGGTCGCGGAGGTGCTGGACATGCCGACGCCCGAGGCCGAGGACGGGCTGGTCGAGTACTACCGGTGCATCGCCGGCGAGCACCCCGACTGGGCGGAGTACCGCGAGGCGATGCGCAAGCAGCGGCAAGTCCCTGATCCGGGTCGAGATCGGGTCCTGGGGACCCGTAGCAACCGGTGGCTTCCCGCCGAACCGCGCACCCTGACCGGTCCAGTCAGGCCGACGTCTTACGGACGGCTTCGGCCGTTCCGCAGTTACCCTCTGCTCAATGAGCGGCTACGCCCCCCTGGGCCGTCTCCTCGGCCTAGCCATGATCTGCGCGGGGCTCGGGACCGTTACTTTGGCGACCGCAGAACCTGCCGTCGCCGACACCATCGACCGGCCGACGGCCATCGGCGTCAACTCCGAGGGGACGTCGTACGTCGGCTTCGCCGGCGGTGGGAAGCTCCAGGTGCTGAGCGCGCGCGGCGGCCTCCGCTCCCCGATCGTGCTGGACTCCGACGAGCCGGTGGACGGCATCGCGGTCACGCCCGACGACGACATCTGGGTCGACTACGAGACCGGGTTCTCGCTGCTTCAGCTCCCGGGGCCGGCTGATCGCGCACCACGACCACAAGCCCGTGCGTACCTGTGACAACAGCGCACCCGCGCACCGGTACGGCGGCATCACTTCGGCGGGCGGCAAGGTCTACATCGCCAACCGCTGCCACCCAAGCTTCTCGGTCTACGCCCGCAACGGCGAGCTCGACACGACCGTCCGGCTACCCGGCAACGACTTCCCCCGCGGCATCACCTACGGCGCCCCGCAGGCCGGGCGGCCCGCCCTGGTCTACGTCGCGATCCCCGACCGCGGCCAGGTGCTCGCCTACCGGGCCGGGAACCTGCGCGACAACTCCAAGCCGATGGACACGTTCCGGCTGAAACGTCCCGGCGGCGGGCGGCAGCCCCAGCCCGCCGGCATCGCGGTCGACAAGTGGGGACAGCTCACGGTCACCGACATGGCCAACAACGCGATCTACCTGTTCGACGCGAACCACGACTACTCCCACTACCGCACCCTCGGCCACCCGCCGCGCGCCAGCCGCGAGGCCGGCCGGCTCAACGGCCCGAGCGCGATCGCCCAGCACGACCAGGACGGCGGCGGGATGTCCGGCGACCTGTGGATCGCGGACACGAACAACCACCGGGTGCAGCACTGGAACACCAGCGGCTACACGTTCTGGAGCAAGGCGGTCCGTGCCGCCGGCGGTGGCGGTGGTGGCGGCGACGGGAATGGCAACGGCGACGGGAATGGCAACGGCGACGGGAACGGCGACGGCGACGGCGATGGCGACGGTGACGGCGACGGCGACGGCGATGGCGACGGCGACGGCGACGGCGGCGACGGCCCGACCAACACCGCGTTGCCCGTCATCTCCGGCACCGCGGAGGTCGGACAGGTCCTGAGCTGCAGCCAGGGCTCCTGGTCCGGCGGCGGCAGCGGTCCGGGTGGCTCGATCTCCTACGCCTACCGCTGGAAGCGGAACGGCACCACGATCGCGTCGGCCACCGCGCCGACGTACACCGTGGTCGCCCTCGACGACGGCGCGGCGCTGACCTGCACGGTGAGGGCGAGCAACGGCACCGGCGACACCGAGGCGACCTCGGTCGCGGTAACCGTGGGCGAGGGCGGCGGCGGACCCGGCGGTACGGGTCCGGTCAACACCGTGGCCCCCACGGTCACCGGCACGGCGGCGGTCGGGCAGGTCCTCACCTGCAACCCGGGCGCCTGGACCCCGGCCGGCGTCAGCTTCACCTACGAGTGGCGGCGCGGTGGCGCACCGATCGCGTCGGCCTCGTCCCCGACGTACACGGTGGTCGCGGCGGACAGTGCGGCCTCGCTCGCCTGCACGGTCACGGCGCTGGCGCCCGGCGGCGCGACGCGGTCGGTGACCTCCGCGGCGGTCACGGTCGGCGGCACCGGCACCGGGCCGGTGAACACGGTCGCGCCGACGATCACCGGCTCCCTGGTGCCCGGGCAGCTGCTGACCTGCAACCCGGGCACCTGGACCGGCGTCGGGATCACCCACAGCTACATCTGGCGCCGGGCCGGCGCCCCGCTCGCGATCGACCAGACCTACACGTTGACCGCCGATGACGCCGGGAAGAGCCTGACCTGCTCGGTGACGGCGAAGTTCACTGCCGGCAGCACGGTCCTGACGGTCTCGGTGGCCGTCCCTGCGCTCCCCGAGGTCGCCCCGGTCAACTCGACGCCGCCGTCGATCACCGGCACTCCCGCGGTCGGGCAGGGCCTGACCTGCAACCCCGGGGTGTGGAGCGGGTCGCCGACGTTCGAGTACATCTGGCGCCGCGGCACGACGACCGTCGGGAGCACCTCGACCTACACGGTCTCGTCCGCGGACGCGGGCGCCGGTCTGGTGTGCCAGGTGATCGCCACCAACGGGTCGGGCTGGACGGCGGCGAGCTCGCCTGCGTTCGCGGTCGCCGACGCGAACCCGCCCGGGATGGGCGGTCCGGGCACCGTGTCCCCCAGCCTGACCGGGTCCGGCGCCGTCGGCAGCGCCCTGTCGTGCAACCGGGGCACCTGGACGGGCACGAACGTCAACTACCAGTCCGTCTGGAAGCGCAACGGGACCGAGATCGCCGACGCTCGCGCCGACACCTACCTCGTGCTGAACGAGGACGTCGGCACCCAGCTCACCTGCACGGTGACCGCCAAGAACTCCGCCGGGACCGTGAGTGCGACCACCCCGAGCGTGGTCGTCAACGCCACGGCCCCGGGCTCGCCGCTGCCGACCGTCGCACCCGAGATCACCGGCACCATCGCGGTCGGGCAGACGCTGACCTGTTCGGACGGGACCTGGAACCCCGCGGCCAGCACCTACATCAAGATCTGGCAGCGCGGCGGCGAGATCCTCGGGCAGGGGAACACCTACCAGCTCGTCTCGGCCGACATGAGCGCCAACATCAGGTGCACCGTCGTGGCCGCGAACCTGACCGGACGGGGAGCGGCCCGATCGGTCGCGGTCAACGGCGCCGCCTGCACCGGAGCGGCCGGTGTGGTCATCAACCCGGACGGCACCGCGGACGGCGCGGACGTGACGACCTCGATCCTGGTCCAGCTCGGGATCCGGGCGCCGGCGGGAACGACCACGATCTCGATCTCCAACAACAGCGACATGTCCGGTGCGACGGCGGTTCCTGTCTCCGGCACCTGCAGCTACGCGTGGGCACTGCCCCTGTCGATCCCCGGCCTTTCGCTGCCCTCGCGTGTGTACGTGCAGTTCGCGCCTGGGGGCGTCATCTACAGCGACGTGATCGTGGTGAACGAGCCGGCGACAATGATGAGCATCTGGTGAGACCCTGACGGCATGCACTGCCGGTTCGTGCCGCCGTACCTGCTCGATCGGGTCGCGCCCGAGACGCTGATCGTCGACGCGGCGCTCCGGGGCCGACGGACCGCGCTCCACCTCGAGGGGCGCACGGTGACGACGCCGGGCGGGCCGGCCTGGGCCGTGCACTCGGCCGCCCAGGACACCGACCTCCCCGGCCGGCGGGTGCGTGCCGCGGGCGAGCCCGACTCCGGCGACGAGGCCGTCGACGAGGCCGCGGCCGGGGTCACCGGCGCGCTCGCGCTCTTCGAGGAGGTCTACGCGCGCTCGTCGTACGACGGCCACGGGGCGCGGGTCAACGTGACCGTCCACTACGGCAAGGGCTACGACAACGCCTTCTGGGACGGGATGCGGCTGGTGTTCGGCGACGGAGACGGGCGGGTGTTCGAGCGGTTCACCCGGCCGGTCGACGTGCTCGGCCACGAGTTCACGCACGCAGTCGTCGAGCACACGGCGCGGCTCGTCTACCGGCACCAGCCGGGCGCCCTCAACGAGTCGGTCTCCGACGTCTTCGCCGCCTGCCTCAAGCAGCGGCTCCTCGGGCAGACCGCCGCCGAGGCGGACTGGCTGATCGGCGCCGGGATCTTCGCCGCGGGCGTCGACGCGCGGGCGCTGCGCGACATGGCCGCGCCCGGCACCGCCTACGACGACCCGGCGCTGGGGCGGGACCCGCAGGGCGGGCACTTCGACGACTACGTCGTCACCGACGACGACAACGGCGGCGTGCACATCAACTCGGGCATCCCGAACCGCGCCTTCCACCTCGCGGCCACCGCGATCGGCGGCTCGTCGTGGGACGGCGCCGGGCAGATCTGGTACGCCGCGCTGACCGGTCCGGACGTCGGTCCGGACACGCAGTTCACCGAGTTCGCGGCGGCCACCATCGCTGCGGCGGGCTCGCACGCGGATGCGGTACGTCGGGCGTGGGCGGACGTCGGCATCGTCGACCCGCCCCGCCGGGTGAGCGTCCGCCGGTCCGGCGGGTTCGCCGGCCTGCGGGTCGCGGGCGAGCTCGACCTGGACGGCGACGACCCGCGGGTGCCGGAGGTCGCGGACCTGGTCGCCCGGGTCGACCTGCGCGCGGCCGCGGGTGCTGACCCGCAACCGGACCGCTACGTCTACGAGTTCGACCTCTGCGGCGACTGCGCGACGGTGCCCGAGCAGCAGCTGACCGACGACCTGCGCCGGATCGCCGACGCGGTGCTGCCCTAGGCCCTAGGCCAGGGCGCGATCCAGGGCCGCGGCCACGTGCAGCGTGGTGCACGGGAAGACCGGGATGTCCGCGTCGGCCTGGCGGACCAGCAGCTCGAGCTCGGTGCAGCCGACGATCACCCCGCCGGCGCCGGCGTCCCACAGCTCGTCGATCAGCCCGACCATGGTGCGCCGCGAGCCGTCGAGGATCTTGCCGTGCACCAGCTCGTCGTAGATCACCCGGTTCACGGTCTCGTGGTGGCGCGCGTCGGGCACGTGCACGGTCAGCCCGTGGGCCGCGATCCGGTCGGTGAAGAACGACCGCGACATCGCGAACGTCGTACCGAGGAAGCCGACGGACTCCAGCTGCTCCGCCTTGCACGCGTCGGCGACGACGTCGGCCAGGTGCAGCAGCGGGATGTCGACGGCGTCGGCCACCTGCTCGGCGACCCGGTGGAACGTCGTGGTGCAGAGCACCAGGAAGTCGGCGCCGCCCGCCTCGACCCCGCGGGCGGCACGGACCAGGATCGCGGCGACGTCGTCCCAGCGCTCGTCCTGCTGCAGCGCGGTCACCTCCGCGAAGTCGACCGACGCCATCACGGTCTTCGCGGACGAGAGCCCGCCCAGACGCTGCTCGACCCCGCGGTTGAGTCCCTCGTAGTAGGCGGCGCTGCTCTCCCAGCTGAGTCCGCCGACGAGTCCGATCGTCTGCATGGACGCGAGTCTCTCAGAGAACCCGGTGCACTTTGTACTGAGCCGCCTGCGCCTTCGGACGGATCACCAGCTCGTCGATGCTGACGTGCGAGGGCCGGGTGACCATCCAGGTGATCGCGTCGGCGATGTCGTCGGCGACCAGCGGCTCGGCGACGCCGGCGTACACCGCGTCCGCCTTGTCCTGGTCGCCGCCGAAGCGCACCAGCGCGAACTCCTCGGTCTTCACCATGCCGGGCGCGATCTCCATGACCCGCACCGGCTGGTCGAACAGCTCGAGACGCAGCGTCTCGTTGACGACCTGGGTGCCGTGCTTGGCGGCGGTGTAGCCGGCGCCGCCCTCGTAGGCGATCCGTCCGGCGGTCGAGCCGACGTTGAGGATCACGCCGTCGCCGCTGGCGATCAGCGCCGGCAGCAGCGCCCGGGTCACCTGCATCAGGCCGATCACGTTGACCTCGAACATCCGCCGCCAGTCGTCGCTGTCGGCCTGCGCGACCGGGCGCCGCGCCGAACGCGCCGCCGGCGTTGTTCACGAGTACGTCGAGCCGCGGCGCCGACCGCCTCGGCCAGAGCGGCGACCGACTCGCTCGTCGGTGACGTCGCAGACGACCGGCGTACCCCCGATCTCGGCGGCGAGCTCCTCGATCCGGTCGCTGCGCCGGGCCGCGCAGAACACGTGGAACCCGGCGCGGGCGAGATGGCGTGCGGTGGCGGCGCCGATGCCGCTGCTGGCTCCGGTCACGACGGCGGTGCGGGTGATGGTCACGGTCCCATTCTGGACGACGGGTCTGGCACACTGACCAATCGACCTGTCGTTCCCGGGGACGGCTCGAGAGGATGATCGATGGGACTGCGCATCGCCGCCGCCCTCACCGGCCTGGTGGGCGGTCTGACCTGGATCACCGCACTGGTGTTCGACCGTGGCTCTGGAAGCAGCGTGTTCGTCGACATCCTGGACTGGGCCGGACTGTTCCTGCTCGCCGCGTCGACGCTGGCCGCCGGAGCGAGCCTGGTCAGCCGCAGCGCGCCGTGGCTGAAGGTGATCGTCGCGGTCTGCTTCACCGTCCTGGTCTGGTCGGTCCTCTCGCTGCTGGCGGAGTCGTTCGACGACCGCGTCGTGTACGCCGTGTTCGGCGGGATCGCGGTGGTCGTGGCGATCGTGGTGCTGGCCCGCTCGAAGCCGCCCGCGTCCAGCGCCGAGCCCGGGCACCGGGCGCACGGATCGCACGGCACGCACGCGCGCTGAGCCTCCAGGCTGACGGGAATCAGATCGACGGACCCGGTGTTCTTCTTGGTTGGACCTGACGAGCGAGAGGACCGAGGCGAGTGGACCCCATCCGGCGGCTGGCGATGATCAGCCTGCACACGTCCCCGCTCGACCAGCCCGGAACCGGTGACGCCGGCGGCATGAACGTCTACGTCATCGAGCTCGCCAAGCGGCTGGCCGCCCGCGGCGTCGAGGTCGACATCTTCACCCGTGCGACCAGCTCGGCCCTCGAGCCGATGGTCGAGGCGGGCGACGGCGTCCAGGTGCGGCACATCCACGCCGGTCCGTTCGAGGGGCTGACCAAGGGCGAGCTCCCCGGCCAGCTCTGCGTGTTCGCCCGCGAGGTGCTCCGCGCCGAGGCCGGCGAGCCGGTCGGCCACTACGACGCCGTGCACTCGCACTACTGGCTCTCCGGCCAGGTCGGCGCGCTCGCCCGGGACCGCTGGGGCGTCCCGCTGGTGCACTCGATGCACACGATGGCCAAGGTCAAGAACGACGCGCTCGCCGACGGCGACACCCCCGAGCCGGCCGGCCCGGATCATCGGCGAGGAGCAGGTCGTCGAGGCCGCGGACATGCTGGTCGCGAACACCGACCTCGAGGCCAAGCAGCTGATCAACCTGTACGACGCCGACCCGGCCCGCGTCGAGGTCGATCCACCCCGGCGTCGACCTCGCCGTGTTCCGTCCGCGCGACAAGGCCGAGGTGCGCGCCGAGCTCGGTCTCCCGCCGGACGCGGCGGTGCTGCTGTTCGCCGGCCGGATCCAGCCGCTCAAGGCACCCGACGTGCTGCTCCGTGCCGTCGCCGAGCTGCTCGCACGCCGGCCCGACGCTGCGCTCGCGGCTGGTCGTCCCCGTCGTCGGCGGCCCGTCCGGCACCGGCCTCGAGCACCCCGAGTCGCTCGCCCAGCTGGCCACCGAGCTCGGCCTCGACGGTGCCGACGGCGTGGTCCGGTTCGTGCCGCCGGTGGCCCAGGACGAGCTGGCCCGCTGGTGCGCGGCCGCCACCCTGGTCGCCGTACCGTCCTACAACGAGTCGTTCGGCCTGGTCGCCGCCGAGGCCCAGGCCACCGGCACCCCGGTCGTCGCCGCCGCCGTCGGCGGCCTGACCACCGTCGTCCGCGACGGGCACAGCGGGCTGCTCGTCGACGGCCACGACACCGCGCGCCTGGGCGGACGCGCTCGCGCCGGGTCGTCGAGGACGACGCGCTGCGGGTCCGGCTCGAGGCCGGCGCTCTCGAGCAGGCCCGGTTGTTCTCGTGGGAGCGCACCGCCGAGCGGACCCTCGAGGTCTACGAGCGCGCCCGCGCCGACCTCAAGGCGCCGGTGTGATGGACGCCGCCCAGGTCATCCGCGACCACCTCGGCGAGAACGAGATCGAGTTCGACGAGATCTCCGACGGGGTCTTCTCGTTCTCGCTGCCCGGCGAGAAGAAGCTGGAGACCGCCGTCCGTCTCGACGTCGGCCCGCACGCGCTCGGCGTGCACGCGTTCGTGTGCCGCAAGCCCGACGAGAACCACGAGCGCGTCTACCGCTGGCTGCTCGAGCGCAACCTGCGGATGTACGCCGTCGCGTTCGCCGTCGACCGGCTCGGCGACATCTACCTCGACGGCCGGCTGCCGCTCGCGTCGGTCACGCCGGACGAGCTCGACCGGCTCCTCGGCTCGGTGCTGACCTACGCCGACGAGTCGTTCAACGCGATCCTCGAGCTCGGCTTCGCGTCATCGATCCGCAAGGAGTGGGAGTGGCGCAAGCTGCGCGGCGAGCCGACCAAGAACCTCGAGGCGTTCCGCGGCTGGCTCGAGTCCGGCGAGGATCCCGACGGCTCCGATACTCCCTGACGTTTCCGCCCTGCTCGGGCCGGGCTGAGGGCGAGATCGTCAGGGAGTACCCGCGCGGGTGCTCACGCGGGCGGGCTGACCTCTTCGGCGACCGTGCGCGGCTTGCGCCGGGCCACGGCCACGCCGACCAGGGCGAGCGCGCCGCCGACGTACGCCATCGCGGGCGGCGCCTCGTCGAGGAACACCACGCCCATCACGATGGTGATCGGCGGGACCAGGTAGGTCGTGATCGCCGAGGTTGCTGGCGCTCATGTGCTTGAGGGCGTAGGCGTACGTCGTGAACGCGATCGCCGTCGGGAAGATGCCGAGGTAGACGACCCAGAGCACCGACGAGGTCGGGGCGTCCTGGGTCTGCGTCGACGAGCTGGCCGAGGAACGGAAGGCACGCGATCGCGCCGATCGTGCAGGCCAGCCAGATCACGTGGATCGCGGGGAGCTTGGCGACCAGCGGCTTCTGCAGGATCAGGCTGATCGAGTAGACGACCGCCGAGAGCAGGCAGAGCAGCACGCCGATCACGTCGCGGTCGCTGGACTCGGACGACGAGAGGCTGATCAGGCCGACGCCGGTGAACGCGAGCGCGAGGCCGAGGCCGATGTAGACGGTGAACTTCTCGTCCAGGAAGATCGCGGCCAGGACGGCGATCAGCACCGGCGAGACCTGGATCAGCATCGCGGCGGTGCCGGCGTCGACCCGTTGCTCGCCGGCGTTGAGGGCGACGTTGTAGACGCCGAACCACAGCACGCCGATGGTGACGATCGAGACCCACTGCCGGCCGGTCGGGCGCGGGATCCCCTGAGTGGCAAGGGCGACGACACCGAGGCACGCTGCACCGATCAGGGTCCGGCCCAGCGAGAGCGCGCCGGGGGAGAAGTCGTCGCCGAGGTGCCGGATCGCGACGAACGCCGAGGCCCAGAAGACCAGCGTCACGCCGACCGCCGTGAGCGGGAGCCACGGAGCCGTCGCGATGGTCTCGGGCTCGGTCGGGCTCGTGGTGCTCGTGCTTGTCACCGACCCAGCCTAGGGACCGCCACCGACGACCGGCACGCGGTTATCGGACCTGTATGCGCGACATGCTGCCAGTCACCTCGCGGGCCGGTGGGAGTTTCATCGGCCGGCCGACAAAACTCACGGCTGGACGATGAAACTTCGTCGTCCAAGCAACAGATTCATCGGTCGGCCGATGAAACTGGTGCTCACCTCAGAGGTCGAGCTTGTACCCGAGCCCGCGGACCGTGACGAGGTACTTCGGCTCGCTCGGGTCCGGCTCGATCTTGGCGCGCAGCCGCTTCACGTGTACGTCGAGGGTCTTGGTGTCGCCGACGTAGTCCGAGCCCCAGACCCGGTCGATGAGCTGGCCGCGGGTGAGCACCCGGCCCGGGTTGCGCAGGAACAGCTCGAGCAGCTCGAACTCCTTGAGCGGCAGCCGCTGGGTCTCGCCGCCGACGGTCACGACGTGTCGCTCGACGTCCATCCGCACCGGGCCGGCCTCCAGCGTGGGCGGCGCCAGGTCCGGCTCCTGGCCACGGCGCAGCACGGCGCGGATCCGGGCGACCAGCTCGCGCGGCGAGTACGGCTTGGTGACGTAGTCGTCGGCACCGAGCTCGAGGCCGACCACCTTGTCGACCTCGTCGTCCTTCGCGCTCACCATGATCACCGGCACGCTCGACGTCTGCCGGATCTGGCGGCACACCTCGGTGCCGGGCAGGCCGGGCAGCATCAGGTCGAGCAGCACGATGTCGGCGCCGTTGCGGTCGAACTCGGTCAGCGCGTCGTTGCCGTTCGCCGCGATCGCGACCTCGTAGCCCTCCTTGCGGAGCATGTAGGCGAGTGCGTCGCTGTAGCTCTCTTCGTCCTCGACTACGAGTACGCGGGTCATCGGCCATCCTCCTGGAGTGTGCGGGCCGAGAAGTAACGGGGAAGCGCCAGGGTGAACGTAGACCCCTGTCCCTCGACGGACCACACGCGGACGTCGCCGCCGTGCGTGGCCGCCACGTGCTTGACGATGGACAGGCCGAGGCCGGTGCCACCAGTCGATCGGTGCCGGGCCGGGTCGACCCGGTAGAACCGCTCGAAGATCCGGTCGATCTCGCCCGCGGGGATCCCGATGCCCTGGTCGACCACCGAGATCTCCACCATGTCGTCGTCGACCTTCGTCGAGACCAGCACGGTGGCGTCGCACTCGGAGTATGACACCGCGTTCGCGACCAGGTTGGCGACCGCCGCGGTCACCTGCTCCTCGTTGCCGAACAGCTCGAGGCGCGGGGTACCGCCCACGACGATGGAGATCCGCTTGGAGTCGGCGTCGATGGCGCTCGTGTCGACCGCGACCTTGATGATCTCGTCGAGCTCGACGGGCATCGGGGTCTCCAGCGGCTCGTCGCCCTGGAGCCGGGACAGCTCGATCACCTGCTGGACCAGCCGGGAGAGCCGGTCGCTCTCGATGAGCATCCGGTTCGAGAACCGCTTCACGGCCTCGGGGTCGTCGGCGGCGTCGTGCACGGCCTCGGCGAGCAGCCGGATCGCGCCGACCGGCGTCTTCAGCTCGTGGCTGACGTTGGCGACGAAGTCGCGGCGCACTGCCTCGACCCGGCGCTCGCGGGTGCGGTCCTCGACGAGGGCGAGCACCAGGCGCGCGCCGAGCGGCGCGACCCGGGCGGTGACGTGCCGCGACGGGTGCGCCCGGCCGGGCCATCAGCAGCTCGGTCTCGCGGATCTGGCCGTCGCGGCGTACCTGGCTGGACCAGGTCGGCGAGCTCGGCCGAGTGCAGCGCGGTGCCACGGACCAGGCCCATCGCGTACGCCGGCGCGGATGCCTTGAGCACGACGTCGTCGTCGTCGACCACGACCGCGCTGCTGCGCAGGACGGACAGCACGGCGGCGACACCGACGGGGACCACCGGCTCGTCGACCGGTTGGGCCGAGTGCTGCTGGCGGTCGCTGAGGTGCCAGGCGAGCACCGCACCGCCGGCGACGACGGCTCCGATGAGCGCGGCGAGAAACGCCTGCGTCGTCGCATCCACAGTTGAATCGTACGAGCCATTTCATCCTGAGTTCGCCCAGGGCGGCCGCGCTTCCGAACGTTCATCCCGCGTTCACGCTCGGCCCCGGTCGTACACCTGCCCCACCTAGGCTCGTCAGCATGCGAGAGGCTTTCCACGAACAGCTCGACACCATGTTCCGCGACCTTGCCGGGATCTGCGAGAGCGTCGAGACCGCAGTCCGTCTGGCGACCGAGGCGTTGCTCAACGGCGACCCCTCGATCGCCGAGCAGGTGATCAGCGCGGACGCCGAGATCGACCGCGCCCGCGAGCGGGTCGAGGACACCGCGTTCCTGCTGCTGACGCTGCAGCAGCCGGTCGCGAGCGACCTGCGCACCGTGGTCGCTGCGCTCCGGATGGTCAGCGAGCTCGAGCGGATGGGCGACCTCTCGGTGCACGTCGCCAAGATCGCCCGGCTCCGGGTGCCCGAACCTCGCCGTACCCGACCGAGGTGCGCCCGACGATCGAGCGGATGGCCCAGGTCGCCGAGGACATGGTCCGCCGGGTGTCCTCGATCATCACCGAGCGCGACATCGACGACGCGCTCGCCCTCGTCCCACGCCGACGAGGAGATGGACCAGCTTCGCCGCACCAGCTTCGCCGAGCTGCTCTCGGCCGACTGGTCGCACGGCGTCGAGGCGGCCGTCGACATCGCCCTGCTGGGGCGCTACTACGAGCGGATCGCCGACCACGCCGTCTCGGTCGCCAACCGGGTCGTCTTCGTGGTCACCGGCGAGCACCCGCGCTCGCTCGCGTCGGTGTCCCTGACTCGATCTCGACGCGGTCAGCGACCCTGATTGGCTACGGCGGCGGCTGCGGCCGCTGCGGCCTCGGGGTCGAGGTAGGTGCCACCGGGCGACGGTGGGCGCGAGCTGGTCGTCGAGCTCGTAGACCAGGGGCATGCCGGTCGGGATGTTGAGCCCGGCGATGTCCTCGTCGCTGATGCCGTCGAGGTGCTTCACCAGCGCACGCAGGCTGTTGCCGTGCGCGGCGATGAGGACGGTCTGGCCGGCCCGCAGGTCGGGGACGATCGCGGAGTCCCAGTAGGGCAGGAACCGGGCGATGACGTCCTTGAGGCACTCGGTGCGCGGCATCTCGTCGCCGAGGCCGGCGTACTGCGGGAGCCCGCTCTGGGAGAACTCGCTGTCGTCGTCGATCGGCGGCGGCGGTACGTCGAACGAGCGGCGCCAGAGCATGAACTGCTCCTCGCCGTACTGCTCGAGCGTCTCCTTCTTGTTCTTGCCCTGGAGCGCGCCGTAGTGACGCTCGTTGAGCCGCCACGATCGGCGCACCGGGATCCAGTGCCGGTCGGCCGCGTCGAGCGCGAGGCACGCGGTGTTGATGGCACGCCGCTGGACGCGAGGTGTGCACGACGTCGGGGAGCACCCCGGCCTCGCGCAGCAGCTCACCGCCGCGGGTCGCCTCGGCCCGGCCCTTGTCGGTCAGCGCCGACGTCGACCCAGCCGGTGAAGAGGTTCTTGGCGTTCCACTCGCTCTCGCCGTGGCGGAGCAGGACGAGCGTGTGGGTCATGGGAGCTCCTCGCGGATCAGTGCTCGCCGCCGGTGCCGACCGGCGGTGCGACCTCGCAGTGGTAGGTCTCCTCGGACTCCGGGGCGGAGACGTCGAGGCCCTCGAACTCGTCGCACGGCGGGACCACCGGGACCTCCATCTCGGTGCTCGTGCCGTCGCCGAAGCCGATCTCCAGGGTGACGACGTCGCCGGGGCCGAAGTCGCCGTTCACGACGACGCCCTCGTCCTGGATGTTGACCAGCTGGCCGGCCGCGATCTCGATCGGCTCGAACTCCTCGAACTCAGCAGGCGTCGTCGCCGGCGCCGGCGATGGAGACGACCGTCGCGGGCTCGTCCTGGTCGTTGTTCGAGAACGACGCGATGAAGGTGCCCGAGCCGTCCTGACCCGAGACGACGACGGCGCCGAGCACGTCGACATCTCGGGGTCTGGTCGTTGCCACCCGCGGCCGGCGTGTACGGCTCTGTCGGTCGCGTAGTTGAAGCCACACGAGGACAGCACGGTGGCGAGCGCGAGCGCGCCGCCGGCGGCGAGCAGGCGAGCGGGCGGTCGGAGGTGCATGTGGAGGCCTTCACGGGTCGACTGCGACAGGTGCGAGGCACAGCCTAGCGTTCCGCGCCGGGGCTCCGGAGCAGGGTCGGTCAGGTCCGGCGCGGGCTACCGGACCAGGCCGACGCCGTTGCCGACGAGGAGCAGGCCGACGACGACCAGGAGCGTCCACGCCAGCGCCAGGACCAGGAGCCTGGTCGCCCCGATCTTCAGCGCGATCCGCAGCGGCAGGTGCCGGAGACCGTCCTCGTGGTCGGCGACCAGTCCGGGCAGCGCACACAGCACGTGGACGCCGATCCCGAGCGCCGCGGCGAGCACGACCATCGCCGTCTCGGGCGGGCCGCCGACCGTCTGGCCGCCCCAGCCGCCGTACGACAGGAACGCCGGGTAGAGCGCGAACGCGGCCGCCCACGGCAGCCAGGACAGCACGCTGCCGCGGAGCACGACGTTGCCGACCAGGCCGACCGCCGACCGAGGCGAGGTAGGCGCAGCCGGCGGTGACGCCGTTCGAGACCGCGAGCGGGATCAGCAGCAGCACCCCGCAGGTCAGCGCGAACCAGGCGGTGCCGGGCTCGAGGTAGCCGTCGGCGATCGGCTTCCCGCTCGGCAGCCGCCGGGCGTCGCGGACGCCGGTCGACCAGGTCGTTGTGCCAGCCCAGGACGGCCTGGCCGACGAGCACGGTCGCGAGCACGAGCGCGACCTCCCGGCCGGCCCGTCCGCTGATCGCGGCGGCGACCGACAGCCCGGTCGCGGTGAGCACCGCCTGGCGCGGGTGCGCGGCCCGCAGCAGCAGCACCGGTGTGGTGTGGGCGAGGGTGCGGCGCCGCTCCGGCCGGGGTGGTTCGACCGCCTCGGGTACCGGGTCGGCGGCCGGGTCGACCCCGCGGGGCTGGCGGTTGCGAAGGCGCGGCGACATGCCCGCAGTATCGCCTCAGACTGGCCGCCAACACATGCACCTGCGATCTGTCAAGCCCGCATTGTGCCCCTGACCTGCACAAACGTCGTCAGAGCCTCTTCGAACACGTGTTAGAATGAACACCTAGGAAGGGGTACCTGACATATGACTTTCACCGTCGGCGAAACGGTTGTTTACCCGAATCACGGGGCCGCGATCATCGAGGACATCGAGATGCGGACCATCAAGGGAGAGGACCGGGAGTACCTCGTACTTCGTATCGTCGCCCAGCAGGACCTGGTCGTCCGAGTGCCCGCTTGCAACCTCGATCTGGTCGGGGTTCGCGACGTCGTCGACAAGGAAGGCCTCGACCGCGTGTTCGACGTCCTCCGTGCCGCGCACGTCGAGGAGCCGACCAACTGGTCGCGTCGCTACAAGGCGAACCTCGAGAAGCTGCACAGCGGCGACGTCATGAAGGTCGCCGAGGTCGTGCGTGACCTGTGGCGCCGTGAGCGTGACCGTGGCCTGTCGGCCGGCGAGAAGCGGATGCTGGCGAAGGCCCGCCAGAT
Source organism: uncultured Actinomycetota bacterium (assembly GCA_963716655.1). Classification (GTDB taxonomy): domain Bacteria; phylum Actinomycetota; class Actinomycetes; order Propionibacteriales; family Nocardioidaceae; genus Nocardioides. The sequence continues at coordinate 570,484 of CAVQTV010000008.1, forward strand.
CCTCGTCTCCGAGCTGGCTCTGGCCGAGCACACCAACGAGGACAAGGCTGAGGCCATCCTCGACGAGGTGCTCGCCTCCTGATCTCAGGACATCGACGAGGCCCCCGGAGCGATCCGGGGGCCTCGTGCATTTCGGGCGGCGTCTAGGTTGGCGAGCGTGGAGTACGACGACGAGCTCCGCCCGCGCTCGGCGCCGTGGTCGAGGCCGACCGCGGGTCGCTGCCGTTCGCGCTGATCCACGGCGAGGCGCTGGTCGCCTGCGCCTCCTGGGCGCTCGGTGAGGCCGGGGTCGACGCCGTCGACTCCGGCACCCCGTGGGCGGTGCTGGCCGAGGCCGAGGAGCCGTTCGTCCTGCACGACGCGCTGTGCCCGATGACCCCGCCGGAGTTCATCGCCGACTGCGTGACCACGGCCCGCGAGCGGTCGCGTGGTCGTGGTCGGCGTCCGGCCGGTCACCGACACCGTCAAGCGGGTCGCCGACGGCGTCGTCGGCGAGACCGTCGACCGCGACCGGGCTGGTCTCGGTCGCCTCTCCCGTCGTGCTCCCCGCGGCCGTCGTCGCCGCGCTCGACCACCTGCCCTCGACCGACTTCGTCGACCTGGTCACCGCGCTCCGCGCCCGGTTCCCCGTCGAGCTGGTCGAGGCACCGCCCGCCGGCCCGCCGGGTCGGCTCGGCCGACGACGTGCGGGTGCTCGAGGCGCTGACTACCCCAGCAGCCGGTTCGCCAGGGCCAGGTCCTCGGGGAAGGTGATCTTCAGGTTCGCCGGCGAGCCGGGGACCGCCGCGATCGGCAGGTCGGTGGCGCGGGCGAAGCACGCCGCGGTGTCGGTGCCGTCGAAGCCGTCGGCCTCGGCCGGGCGTAGGCCGCCAGCAGCTCGGCGGCCGCGGAAGGCCTGCGGGGTCTGGACGCCGTCGAGCTCGCCGTCGAGGTCGCCGGCCACGGCGAGCAGCCCTCGCAGCCGGACGACCGGGATCGCGCCGCCGTGCTCGCGCGCGGCCTCGATCGTGGCCGCGAACAGCGCGGCGCCGGCCAGCGGCCGGGCACCGTCGTGGATCGCGACGACGTCGACGTCGCCGGACTCGATCTCCGGCGCGCAGCGCCTGCAGCGCGTTCCACTCGGAGGCGTGCCGGGTCGCGCCACCCTCGACGACACCGATCTCGCCGTCACCGAGGTGCGGGGCGAGCGCCGCCGACACCTCGTCCAGCTCGCCCGGACGGACCACCACGAGCACCCGGTGTACGCCGCCGAGGCCGACCGCGTCGCGCACCGACCAGGCCAGGACCGGGAGTCCGCCGAGCGGCAGCAGCACCTTGTTGGAGCCGGCGCCGACGCGCGCGCCGGAGCCGGCGGCGAGGATCACGACGGCGGCGGGCACGCCCGGAGTCTACGAAGCCCGCGCCGCCGATCGTTTTCACGGTTGTTACACGACGAAACAGCGCGCTCAACACCGCGGTCCTAGGTTCGGCGGACCAGGAAGGGGCACTCGTGACGCCCTGCCGCGCCAGCAGCACCGAGGAGTGGCAGCCCGTCTGCCGGGTCGTCGAGCTCGAGGTCGAGCGCGGTGCGACCGCGCTCGTGCACGGCCAGGCGATCGCGATCTTCCGCACCCAGGACGACCAGCGTGTACGCGCTGGGCAACCACGACCCGTTCGCCAAGGCCTCGGTGATCGCGCGCGGGCATCGTCGGGGTCCGCGGCGGCGTCCCGTTCGTCGCGTCGCCGGCGCACCGGCACGCGTTCGACCTGCGCAGCGGCAGGTGTCTCGACGACGACCACGTCTCGATCCCGGCGTACGACGTCCGGGTGGTCGAGGGGGTCGTGCTGATCGGTCACCGCAAGGACTAGATAGACCAACGCGGTCGCGATCGCCGCGACGCCCTCGCCCGCGGCCGGTGAGGCCGAGCCCGTCGGTGGTCGTGGCCGACACCGACACCGGTGCGCCGACGGCCGTCGGACAGCGCGGCCTCGGCCTCGGCCCGCCGCGGCCCGAGTCTGGGCCGGTTGCCGATCACCTGGACGACACGTTGCCGACCTCGAAGCCCGCGGCCCGCACCCGGCGCGGCGGTCTCGGCGAGCAGTGCCGACCCGGACGCGCCGGCCCAGGCCGGCTCCGCCGTACCGAAGTTGGAGCCGAGGTCGCCCAGACCGGCCGCGGAGAGCAGCGCGTCGCACGCGGCGTGGGCCGCGACGTCGGCGTCGGAGTGGCCCTCGAGGCCCTGCGGCTCGTCGGGCCAGGACAGCCCGGCGAGGTGCATGGGTACGCCGTCGACGAGCCGGTGCACGTCGGTGCCGATGCCGACACGGGGGAGTCGCTCCACGCGATGATCATGCCTGAGCAACAATCACGCGGGTGAGCACCTCCCGCGGCGCGTGGTCGGTCGCCGGCCTGGTCGCCGGGTTCGCCGGCCTCGCCGCCAGCTACTGCGTGGCGATGGTGACGACCATCCGGGACCCACCGGTGGTCGCCGTCGCCGAGCTGGTGATCCGGCTGACCCCCGGACCGGTGGTCGAGCGCGCCATCCAGATCCTCGGCCACCGGGACAAGCCGGTGCTGATGCTGGGGATCCTGGTGCTCTGCGGGCGTGCTGTTCGCGTGGGCCGGCCGACTGGCCCGGCGCACCTGGTGGGCGCCGACGATCGTGTTCGCCGTGCTCGCCGTGCTCGGCGGCATCGCGGTCTGGTCGCAGCGCGGCGCGACCACGCTCGACCTGCTCCCGGTGGCGGTCGGGTTCGCCACCTGGCTGGTCTGCCTCTCCCTGCTCACCGAGCCGCTGCGCCGCCACGAGCTCGCGGTCGAGGAGGCCGAGCCCGGCCTCGAGGCGAGCGACCCCGCGCACCCGGACCACACCCGCCGTACGTTCCTGCTCCGGGCCGGCGCGATGGCCGCCGCCGGCGTCGCCCTCGGCGTGGTCGGCCGCGCGGTCGGCCGCGGCCGCCGACACGTCGAGGAGACCCGGCGGCTGCTGCGGCTGCCCGGGCGTCACCCCGCCGCAGGTGCCGAAGGGCGTCCGCGTCGACGTGCCGGGGATGACGCCGTGGGTGACCCCGAACGACGAGTTCTACCGGATCGACACCGCGTTCGCCGTGCCCGCGATCGAGCCCGCCGACTGGGAGCTGCGCATCCACGGCATGGTCGACCGCGAGGTCGTGCATCAACTACCAGCAGCTGATCGCGCGGCAGCTCACCGAGGCCTGGGTGACGCTCAACTGCGTCTCGAACGAGGTCGGCGGCGACCTGATCGGCAACGCCTGGTGGAGCGGGGTGCGGGTCGCCGACCTGCTCGCCGAGGCCGGGTGTCCAGGAGGGCGCGGACGCCGTGCTGCAGACCTCCGAGGACGGCTGGACGTGCGGCACGCCGCTCGCGGTGCTGACCGACGACCGGAACGCGATGCTCGCGGTCGCGATGAACGGCAAGCCGCTGCCGATCGACCACGGCTTCCCGGTGCGCACGATCGTGCCCGGGCCTCTACGGCTACGTGTCCGCGTGCAAGTGGGTGGTGGAGATGAAGGTGACCCGGTTCGCCGACATCTCGGCGTACTGGACCGAGCGCGGCTGGTCCGAGCTGGGTCCGGTGAAGCTGGCCTCGCGGATCGACGTCCCCGGCGGCGGCGGCGAGATCGTCGCGGGCGGGGCGCCGGTCGCGGGCGTCGCGTGGGCGCAGCACACCGGCATCTCGGCGGTCGAGGTCTCCGTCGACGACGGCGAGTGGCAGCCGGCGATGCTCGCGCGGCGTGCCGAGCGACGGACACCTGGGTGCAGTGGCCGGCGATCGTCGACGTCGAGCCGGGCGACCACACGCTCGCGGTGCGCGCCATCGACGCGGACGGCCTGGTGCAGACCGGCGACGAGCGCGACCCGGTGCCCGACGGCGCCACCGGCTGGCACCGGATCGACTTCACGGCCGTCGAACCCGAGGAGGACGAGTGACGCAGGACTTCGCCGGCCGCACCGGGGCCGCGCTGGTCGTCGGCGGCAGCGGCGGCCTGGGCCTGGCGATCACCCGGATGCTGGCCGCACGTGGGTCGGACGTGGCGACGACCGTACCGCACCCGACCCGACGCGCGAGGCCGTCGTCGTACGCCCTCGACCTGGCGGCGCCGACCGTGGCCGACGGACGCCGCGGCCGTCGTCGAGGCGGTGGTGGCCGCGCACGGCGGCCTGCACACGCTGGTGTACGCCGCCGGGCCGCACGTGCCGATGACGCACCTCTCGAACGTCGACCCGGTCGCGATGGCCGGTCAGCTGGCCGCGGACGCTGCCGGGTTCTTCGCGGTCGTGCAGCCGGCGCTCCCGCACCTGCGGGAGGCACAGGGCTCGCTGGTGGCGGTGACGACGGCCGCGACCGCCCGCTTCCCGGTCCGCGACGGGCTGTCGTCGGCGCCCAAGGCCGCGGTCGAGGCGATGGTCCGCGCGATCGCCGCCGAGGAGGGCCGGTTCGGCGTCCGCGCGAACGCCGTCGGCCCCGGCATGCTCACCGACGGCATGGCCGCCCGGCTGATCGACTCCGGCGAGCTGTCCGAGGAGGCGCTCGCGATCACCCGCCGCAACATCCCGCTGCGCCGCTTCGGCACCGCCGAGCGACATCGCCGAGGCGGTCTGCTTCCTCGCCTCCGACCGGGCCGGGTTCGTCTCCGGCCAGAAGCTGGACGTCGACGGCGGCTACGGGGTCTGAGGGTTTCGTCGGCCGGCCGATGAAACTCATGCCTGGACGATGAAGCTTCGTCGTCCAGGGATGAACTTTGTCGGCCGGCCGATGAAACTCGCGGCCGGCCAGCTCACCAGTTCCCGCGCGACGCGGGCAGCGGGTGCGCGTCGTCGGTGATCACGTAGACGGTGCCGCCGGTGGTGGGGATCCAGGCGTCCTCGAGCTCGCCGCGGTCGTAGGTACGGCGGACGCCGGCGCGGGTGTCGGCCGCGGGGTCGTTCACCACGACGTCGCCGGACTGGGTGAACCCGACGATCACCAGCAGGTGCCCGTCGGTCGACGAGATCGGGGCGCCGGTCAGCTCGCCCGGGCCGAACGCGATCGAGGCGACCAGCGGGATGCCGGCGGCGATGAACAGCTCGGCCTCGCGCATCGTCCGCAGCCGGGTCACGAACGCGCGGCCGGCGAGCGGGGCGGCGTACGCCGTGTTGAACGGCCAGTTGCCGGTGCCGTCGTAGTCGTAGTCGTAGGTCATCCGGGCCGCGTGGTCGACCCACGGGTCGACGTGGCCGTTCGGCACCCAGGAGTACGCCGACGGCTCGGGCAGCGCGTCGTAGTAGCCGAGCACCATCGAGGTGGAGGTCGGGGAGCACCAGGCCTCGCCGCCACCGCCGTACTGCGGGTAGTGACCGCCGTGCACCATCTGCGAGTAGCGCGGCACGTCCAGCACGATCCCGCGGCCCACGCCCGGGCCGCGAGGTGCGCACGTCGGAGACGGCCGGCAGCCGCGACGCCATCGCGCCGACGACGTCGACGGTCGGCGACGCACCGCCACCGCGGCGGGTCAGGGTCAGGCGGAGCTGGTAGCCGTAGACGCCGTCCGGCACCACCCAGGTGTCGACGTTGACCGAGCCGAGGTCGTCGGCCTGGCCGGAGTCCGTCGTACGACGGACGTGCCGGTCGCCCGCGGCCCAGGCCGCGAGCGTGTCCCAGCTCGACGTCCGGCCGCCGGTGCGGCCGCGCACCTCGACCCGCAGCCACGCTGTCGCCCGGGGTGCGCGCCGACCACGACGCGATCAGCCGGGTGAGGTCGAAGCCGGGCGACTCCCACGGCGAGGTCCAGGTGCCGGTGCTCTTGCCCCGGGTCAGCAGCAGCCGCCCGTCGGCGACCCGCACGCCGGTCGACGCCCCGCCGCGCAGCTCGGCGGGGGCGTCCCACTGGGCGTAGGCGATCTGCCGCGCCGGCGCGGCAGCGGCCGGCGCGGCCGCCAGCACGGGTACGAGCAGCGCAGTGGCCAGGATCGAGGATGTCAGGCGTCGCACCGTCAAACCCTAGACTTGGCCGGTGACCTTCAGGCTGTACGACACTGCGACCCGCGAAGTCCGTGACTTCGTTCCCCTCGAGGAGGGGAAGGCGGGTCTCTACGTGTGCGGTCTCACCGTGCAGTCCGAGCCGCACGTCGGCCACGTCCGCTCGGCCGTCAACTTCGACGTGCTCCAGCGCTGGCTGCGCCACCTCGGCTACGACGTGACGTTCATCCGCAACGTCACCGACATCGACGACAAGATCCTGGCGAAGGCCGAGGCCCAGGGCCGGCCGTGGTACACCCTCGCCTACGATCGATGAAGCGCGAGCTCGACAAGGCCTACGCCGCGCTCAACGTCGCGCCGCCGACGTACGAGCCCGGCGCGACCGGCCACGTGCCCGAGATGGTCGAGCTGATCGAGATGCTGATCGAGAAGGGGCACGCGTACGCCGCCGAGGACGGCTCGGGCGACGTCTACTTCGACGTCCGCTCCTGGCCGCAGTACGGCGAGCTCACCCACCAGCGGCATCGACGACATGGAGGCGGCCGAGGACGCCGACCCCCGCGGCAAGCGCGACCCGCGCGACTTCGCGCTCTGGAAGGGCCGGAAGAAGGCGACCGAGCCCGAGACCGCGTCGTGGCCGAGCCCGTGGGGCCGCGGCCGCCCGGGCTGGCACATCGAGTGCTCGGCGATGGCCGGCAAGTACCTCGGCGCCGCGTTCGACATCCACGGCGGCGGCGTCGACCTGCGCTTCCCGCACCACGAGAACGAGCAGGCCCAGTCCCGCGCGGCCGGCCACCCGTTCGCGTCGTACTGGATGCACAACGCCTGGATCACCACCGCCGGCGAGAAGATGAGCAAGTCGCTCGGCAACTCGCTGCTGATCCCGTCCGTGCTCGCAGCGGTTCCGCGGCATCGAGCTGCGCTACTACCTGGTCGCCGCGCACTACCGCAGCCACGTCGAGTTCAGCTTCGAGGCGCTCGAGGAGTCCGCTGTCGGCTTCCGGCGGATCGAGAGCTTCCTCGACCGGGCCGGCGCCGTCGAGCCCGGCGAGCTGCCCGAGGCGTTCGTCGCCGCGATGAACGACGACCTCGGTACGCCGGCCGCGGTCGCCGTGCTGTTCGACGCCGTCCGCGAGGGCAACCGCGCGAGCGACCCGGCGCCGTACAGGCCGCGCAGGTGCTGGCCATGCTCGACGTGCTCGGACTCAACCCGGCCGACCCCGCCTGGGGCGGCGGCGCGGCGACGACCAGCAGCTCACCGACGCGGTCGACGTGCTCGTCGCGCGGGCTGCTGGAGCAGCGCACCGAGGCGCGAGCGAACAAGGACTTCGCCGCCGCCGACGCGATCCGCGACCGGATCAAGGCCGCCGGCATCGAGATCGAGGACACCCCCGACGGACCGAAGTGGAGCATTGCCTGATGGCAGGGAACAGCCAGCGCAAGGGCGCGATCAAGAAGTCCGGCAAGGGCAACCCGACCGCCGGGTCGGGCGGTCGCGTCAAGCGCGGCCTCGAGGGCAAGGGTCCGACGCCGAAGGCCAAGGACCGGCCGTACCACAAGACCCACAAGGCCGATCAGCGCGCCAAGAAGGCCGCGGCGCGCGCCAAGCCGCGCCGCAAGACCAGCACCGACGCCGAGTGGGTCGCCGGGCGCAACTCCGTGCGTCGAGGCGCTCCGCGAGGGCGTGCCGGTGACCGGCGTGTACGTCGCCGAGGGCGCCGAGCGCGACGCCCGGCTGCGCGAGGTGTTCGCGCTGGTGGCCGAGCGCGGCATCAGCCTGCTCGAGGTCAGCAAGCGCGAGCTCGACAACAAGACCGGCGGCGCGGTCCACCAGGGCCTGGCCGCGCGGATCCCGTCGTACGAGTACGCCCACGCCGACGACCTCCTCGACGCGGCCGCGGTCAACGTCGAGAAGCCGCTGATCGTGGCCCTCGACCACGTCACCGACCCGCGCAACCTCGGCGCGGTCGTGCGCAGCGCGGCCGGCTTCGGCGCGCACGGCGTGGTCATCCCGGAGCGCCGCTCGGCCGGGATGACCGCCTCCGCGTGGAAGACCAGCGCCGGTGCCGCCGCCCGGATCCCGGTCGCCCAGACGGTGAACCTGGTCCGCCAGCTCAAGGCCTACCAGGACGCCGGCTGCATGGTCGTCGGCCTGGCCGCCGACGGCGACGTCAGCCTGCCCGACTTCGACCTCGCCACCGGCCCGCTGGTGCTCGTGGTCGGCTCGGAGGGCGACGGCCTCTCGCGTCTGGTCGCCGAGACCTGTGACCAGCTGCTGTCCATCCCGATGGCGAACCAGCTCGAGTCGCTCAACGCGGGCGTGGCCGCGTCGGTCGTGCTCTACGCGATCGCCGAGGCGCGCCGCTGACCCTCGGCCGGATCGCTCGGGCCCTGGTGTACGCCGGGGTCTGGCTGCTCTGTGCCGTGGTCATCGGGCTGGTGCTGTTCCTCACCAGCAGCCGGACCATCGAGCTGGCCAGCCACGACGCCGTCGTCTCGACCGACTTCTCCGGCGAGGCCGTCCTGAACACGGGACCGGTGCTGCCCGACGTCCGCGTCGACACCGGTGGCCTGGTCGGCGTCGACGTCCAGCTCGGGAAGACCGACGCCGGCTCGACCGAGGAGCTGGCCCGCCGCTACGCCTTCATCGCCGGCCAGCCGGAGGGCCAGGTCGCCAAGATCGGCCACGCCGTACAGGCGATGGCGGTCGACGCGGCGATCCGCGGCGCGGTGCTCGGCCTCGTCCCGCTGCTGGTCTGGCTGCTGATCGGACCGGCCCGGCGCCGGGAGCTGGCCGACCGGTTCGGCCTGGCGTCAGGCGTGGTCGCGCTGGTGCTGGTCATCGTCCTGCGGCATCGCGCTCTGGCAGCCGTGGCGCGAGCCCGCCGAGGAGGTCGCCGGCGGTGAGTGGATGTCGCTCTCGGACTTCCTCGGCCCGACGGTGCCGATCCCCGAGCGATCTCGACGACGTGGAGGTCCGGGGCGACGTGACCACCGCCCAGACCCGGCGGCTGGTCGAGAGCGCGGTCGACACCTACGACGACCAGCAAGGGTTTCTACGCCGACGCCGCGACCAACGCGGCCACGCTCGACCTGCGGCAGCCCGAGGAGGGCGACACCGTGGTCGCGTTCGTGTCCGACCGGCACGACAACATCGGCATGGACCCGGTCGCCCGCGCGATCGCGGACGCGGCCGGCGCGACCGCGGTGTTCGACGGCGGCGACGACACCTCGACCGGCGGCAGCTGGGAGGCGTTCTCGCTCGACTCGGTGAGCGCTGCGTTCGAGGACCTGGACCGCTGGGGCGTCGCCGGCAACCACGACCACGGCGAGTTCGTGCACGACTACCTCGCCGACCACGGCTGGACGATGCTCGACGGCGAGGTCGTCACCGGACCCGGCGGCGGCACCCTGCTCGGCGTCGACGACCCGCGGTCCAGCGGCCTGGGGAACTGGCGCGACGAGTCCGGGCTGTCCTTCGACGAGGTCGAGCAGCGGCTGGCCGACGCCGCCTGCGAGGTCGAGGGCAAGCTGGCCACGATGCTGGTCCACGACGCCAACCTCGGCCGCGAGGCGCTCGACCGTGGCTGCGTCGACCTGGTGCTCGGCGGGCACCTGCACGTCCGGGTCGGCCCCGAGGCGGTCGTGGGCGAGAACGGCGAGACCGGCTACCGGTTCACGACCGGCACGACCGGCGGCGCGGCGTACGCCATCGCGGTCGGCAGCAAGCCGCGGCGCCAGGCCGAGGTCAGCCTGGTGACCTACCGCGACGGCGCCCGGTCGGGATCCAGTGGGTCGTCCTCCAGACGAACGGTGTCTTCGAGGTCGGCGAGTACGTCGAGCTGGTCTATCCCGAGCTGCCCTGACCAGACCGGGCGGTGACACCCGTCACCTCTACGCAGCCACGTCGTTGAACGGAACTGATACGTGTTCTAGTCAACCGTGGAGGGTCCGTGCCGCCGATCTCGCGTGCCGTCGTCGCGTCCGTCGGCGCCGTCCTCGCCCTGACGCTCGCGGCCTGCGGCTCCAATCTCGACCCGGACACCGTGGCCCAGGCGAACGGCGCGACCGTCGGTGCGAACGGTGAGGTGATCGCGGGCGACGGGACCGTCGCCGGGCCGGACGGCTCCGTGCCGGGCAGCACCGGCGGCACCGGTGGCTCCTCGACGACCGGCGACGGCTCCACGACGACCGGTGGCGGCAGCGGCGAGGCACCCGAGGGGACCGGCGCCAACTCCGCGACCGGCGGCACCAAGGCCGGCAGCTGCGACGGCTTCAAGAACCAGACCGGCATCACCGACAAGACCATCTCCATCGGCAACGCCTCCGACGTGTCCGGCCCGGTGCCGGGGCTGTTCGAGGCCAGCCAGGACGCGGTGCGCGCGTACGTCGCCTACTTCAACGCGACCAGCGACATCTGCGGCCGCAAGCTCGAGCTCCAGGCGTACGACAGCCGCACCGACGCCGCCGCCGACCAGCAGGCGTACACGAAGGGCTGCGACGAGACCTTCGCGATGGTCGGGTCGATGTCGGCCTTCGACTCCGGCGGCGCCGCGACCGCCCAGTCCTGCGGGCTGCCCGACATCCGCTCCGCGTCGGTGACGTTCGACCGGCAGGACTGCACGACCTGCTACGGCGCGCAGTCGACGGTCGCGACCGAGTTCCAGAACGCGGTGCCGGACTTCGTGAAGAAGAACCATCCGGACGCCGCGAAGAGCGCGGCGATGCTCTACATCAACGCCGGGGCGGCCGCCGAGAACGCCCAGACCCAGGTCTCCGCGATGGAGAACCGCGGGATGACCTTCGACTACGTCCAGGGCATCGACATCTCCGAGTTCAACTACGCGCCGTACGTCCAGCAGATGAAGGACAAGGGCATCGAGTACGTCCAGATGATCGGGGCCTCCGCGCAGTTCGTCCGGCTGGCCGAGGCGATGAAGCAGCAGGGCTTCGAGCCCGAGGTGTTCATGCTCGACCCGACGGCGTACACCACCGAGTTCGTCCAGAACGGCGGCGACGCGGTCGAGGGCACCACGCTGTTCATCAACTTCACGCCGTTCGCGGAGGCCGGCGAGCAACAAGGAGCTGCAGCTCTACCTGAGCTGGCTCCAGCAGGTGAAGCCCGGCGCGGAGCCGAGCTTCTTCGGGCTGTTCTCCTGGTCGGCCGCGCGGCTGTTCGTCGAGCGAGCCACCGCGCTCGGCGGCCGGCTCAGCCGCGACAGCCTGCTGGCCGACGTCGCGAAGGTCGACAACTGGACCGCGAACGGCATGCACTCCCCGCAGCACACCGGCCCCCGGCACACCGGTGAGTGCTGGCGGTTCATCGAGCTCAAGGCCGGCAAGTGGGTGCCGGTCGGCGGCACCAGGTACCAGTGCAGCGGCACGACCAGGTCGGGCTGACTAGATGTCTTGTGGTCCACGTCACCTTCTCGCGGAGACCTCGTTGAGACCTGCAACCCGTTCGGTCGCGAGGGAGGGAACCCATGCGTAGCGGTCGTCAGCTCATCGCAGTTCTCGCGATCTCCGCGCTCGCGCTCGTGTGCGCCCTCGCCGGGTGCGGCTCGCAGCTCGACCCGGAGACGGTGGCCCAGGTCAACGGCACCGCGGTCGGTGGTCCGGACGGCTCGGTGCCCGGTGGCACCGACGGCGGGTCCGGCCTGACCGCGGACGGTGGCGTCCCGGGCGCGACGTCCGGTGACCCCGGTGCCAGTGGGGGCGGTACCGGTGTCACCGGCGGGGGCGACGCCCCGGAGGCGACCGGCGACAACGCGGCCGGCGGCGGTGGCAAGGCCGGGAGCTGCGACGGGTTCAAGAACCAGACCGGCATCACCGACAAGACGATCACCCTCGCGAACGTCGCCGACATCTCCGGCCCGGTGCCCGGGCATCTTCGAGTCCGCCCAGGAGGCGACCCGCGCGTACGCCGCGTTCTTCAACGCCACCAACGACATCTGCGGCCGCAAGCTCGAGATCGAGCTGCTCGACAGCCGCGCGGACGCCGGCGCCGACCAGCAGGCGTACACCAAGGCCTGCGACATCGCGTTCGCCGCGGTCGGCTCGATGGGGGCGTTCGACTCCGGCGGCGCCGGCGCAGCCGAGTCCTGCGGGCTGCCGGACATCCGCTCGACGACGACGACGCCCGAGCGCCGCGACTGCGCCACCTGCTTCGCCGCGCAGGCCGTCGACCCCGGCATCGTGAACGGCTCGATGCCGCGGTACTTCCTCTCGAAGTACAAGGACGCGACCCAGCACGCCGCGGTCATCTACATCAACGCCGGCGCGGCCGCGGTGAACGCCGAGATGTTCCGCAACGCCTACAACCGGGCGGGCTGGAAGGTCGACTACTTCCAGGGGATCGACGTCTCCGAGTTCAACTACGCGCCGTACGTCCAGCAGATGAAGGACGAGGGCATCAAGCTGGTGACCTACACGGGTCCGTACCAGAACACCGTGAAGCTGCTCGACGCCATGCAGCAGCAGGGTTTCGAGCCCGACGCGTTCGTCCAGGACTCGACGATCTACGACGCCAACTTCGTCGAGCAGGCCGGCGACAACGGCAACGGCGTCTTCGCCTGGTCCACGACCAAGCTGTTCGACGACTACTCCGTCCAGGAGATGCAGCTCTACCGCTCCTGGCTCGACCAGGTGAAGCCCGGCGCGACGCCGAACTACTTCGGCCTCTACGCCTGGTCGGCCGCGCGGCTGTTCGTCGAGCAGGCGGTCGCCCTCGGCGGCAAGCTCACGCGAGCCTCCCTGGTCGACGCGCTCGAGAACGTCAAGGACTGGACCGGCAACGGGCTGCACGTGCCGCAGCAGGTCGGCACCAAGGTCACCGCGAACTGCGGGTCCGTCCTCCAGCTCAACGACGGCAAGTGGCGCCAGGTCTCCCCAGCCGGCTTCTCCTGCGGCCCGCTCCTGAACGGAAACTGATCGATGTCCACGATCATCTCCTTCACCATCCTCGGCCTGTTCACGGGCGCGGCGTACGCCATCGCGGCCAGCGGCCTGGTGCTGACCTACACGACCACCCGGGTCTTCAACATCGCGCACGGTGCGTTCGGCATGGTCATGGCCTTCACGTTCTGGGACCTCAGCCAGCGGCAGGGCATGCCGACCTGGCTGGCGCTGATCCTGGTGCTCGGCGTGATCGCCCCGGGCACCGGCTGGCTGGTCCAGCGGTTCGTGACCCGCGGCCTCGGTGAGGGCCCGGTCAGCGTCTCGCTGGTCGTGACCGTCGGGCTGTTCGTCGGCCTGATCGGACTGGCGCAGTACATCTGGCCGCCCGCCCCGCGCACCGTCCCGCCGTTCCTCCCCGACAAGGGCCTCCAGATCGGCGACACCTACGTCACCGCCCACCAGATCATCACGATCGTGCTCTCCGTGGTCGTCGCGGCGATGCTCTACCTGCTGCTCAACCGCACCCGGATCGGCACCGCGATGCGCGCGTCGGTCGACAACCCGGTGCTGCTCCAGCTGTTCGGCGGCAAGCCCGACCGGGTCGCGTCGCTGTCCTGGGCGATCGGCATCTCGCTCGCGGCCCTGGCCGGCATCCTGCTCAGCCCGGTCGTCGGGCTCGTCCTACTTCGAGCTCACGCTGCTGGTGATCAACGCGTACGCCGCCGCGATGTTCGGCCGGCTCAAGAGCCTGCCGTGGACCTTCGTCGGCGCGATGGGCCTCGGGCGTGCTCCAGTCCTTCGCGGTCGCCTACCTGCCCAGCGAGGGCAGCCTGGCCGGCCTCCGCGCGGTGGTGCCGGCGCTGTTCCTGTTCGTGGTGATCATCGCGATGCCGCAGGCCCAGCTCCGGATCGGGCAGGTCAAGGGCATCGTCACCGCCCCGCTGCCGTCGATGACCAAGTCGGTCGGGTGGGGCGTCGCGCTGCTCGGCCTGGTCGCGCTGTTCGCGGCCTCGATGTCGGACGCCAACCTGCTGCTGGTCGGCACCGCCGCGACGTACGCGATGGTGATGCTCTCCCTGGTGCTGCTGACCGGGTACGGCGGCCACGTCTCGCTCGCGCAGTTCACGTTCGCCGGCGTCGGCGCGCTGGCCTACGCGAAGCTCGACGAGCCCAACCTCTACGGCCTGTTCATGTCCGCGCTGATCGCGGCCGGTGTCGGCGCCCTGGTGGCGCTGCCGGTGCTGCGGCTGACCGGTCTCTACCTCGCGCTGTCGACGCTCGCGTTCGGCGTGCTGATGGACAAGCTGGTCTTCCAGGCCGACTTCGCGTTCGGCTTCAACGGCACGCTGAGCGCCGACCGGCTCACGGTGCTCGGCCACGAGTTCGCGTCCACCGGCGGCTACGTGCTGGTGATGGCGGTGTTCTTCGTGCTGATGGCGATCGGCCTGCTGCTGCTGCGCCGCGGCGTGCTCGGCCGGCTGCTGATCGCGATGCGCGACAGCCCGGCAGCGTGCGGCACCCTCGGCCTGGACATGCGCTGGTTCCGCGTCGCGCTGTTCGGCCTCTCGGCCGGCATGGCCGGGCTGGCCGGTGGCCTGTTCGCCGGCCTGCGCGGCACCATCGGCGCCGCCGACTTCCAGCTCTTCAACAGCCTGCCGCTGCTGCTGCTCGCCGTCGTCTGCGGCGTCACCTCGGTGACCGGTGCGGCGCTCGGCGGCGTCGGCCTGATGCTGCTGCCGGTGCTGCAGAGCTCGCGGCCCGAGCTCGCCGGCCTGGTGTTCGCGATCCTCGGCTTCGGCGCGGTCGCGCTCGGCCGCGACCCCAACGGCCTGGCCAACCTGCTCTTCGGCCTCGGCCGCCGGCTCGACAACCGGTTCGGCAGCCGGGTCCGCTCGGCGATCCCGCTGCTGCCGCTGCCCCGCGAGCGCGCCGACGTCGACGACGCGAGCGCCGTACCACTCATGGAGCTGCCGGCTCCCCGCACCGAGGAGGAGGTGGGCGTCCATGTCGCTGCTCGAGGTTGACGACATCGTCGTGCAGGTTCGGTGGGGTGACCGCCGTCGACCACGCCAGCTTCGTCGCCGAGGCGGGCCGGATCACCGGCCTGATCGGGCCGAACGGTGCCGGCAAGACCACCTGCTTCAACGTGATCAGCGGCCTGCAGAAGCCCAACCAGGGCAAGGTCCGCTTCGACGGCCGCGCGATCACCCGGCTGCCCGTCCACCGCCGCTCGCGGCGCGGGATGGGCCGCACCTTCCAGCGGCTGGAGGCGTTCGGGTCGCTGACCGTGCGCGACAACGTGCGGGTCGCGCGCGACATCCACCGCGGCCTGCTCGGCCTGGTCCGGCCCGCGACCGCCGACGTCGACGGGCTGCTGGAGCGGGTCGGCATCGCGGCGTACGCCGACGAGCGCGCCGACTCGATCCCCACCGGCGTCGCGCGGCTGCTCGAGCTGGCCCGCTGCCTGGCCGGCGAACCCAAGCTGCTGCTGCTCGACGAGCCGTCGTCCGGCCTCGACGAGGCGGAGACCGACGCGTTCGGCGAGCTGCTCGCCGAGCTCGCGACCGAGGGCCGCGCGATCGTGATGGTCGAGCACGACATGGACCTGGTGATGTCGGTGTGCGACGACCTCCACGTCCTCGACTTCGGCGCGGTGATCGCGTCCGGCCCGCCCGGCGGTGATCCGGGCCGACCCCAGGGTGCAGAAGGCCTACCTCGGCTACTCGGACGAGCCGGACGCCGACCTCGACCCTGCACCGGAGCTCGAGGAGGCCGTCCGATGAGCGTCCCGATCCTCGAGGTCGTCGACCTGCACGCGGCGTACGGCCGGATCGAGGTGCTGCGCGGCGTCGACCTGCGCGTCCCGAAGGGCGCCGTGGTGGCGCTGCTCGGGCCGAACGGCGGCGGCAAGAGCACCCTGGTCAAGGTCATCAGCGGGCAGAAGAAGGCGACGTCCGGCGACATCCACCTCGGCGGCGTGCACGTCCAGGGCGCGTCGACCGAGGACCTGGCCCGGCTCGGGCTCTGCACGGTGCCGGAGGGGCGCTCGGTGTTCCCGAACCTCACGGTCGAGGAGAACCTCACCCTGATGTCGTACGCCGGCGTACCGGCCGAGGCGGTGCTCGACACGGCGTACTCCTACTTCCCGCGGCTGCGCGACCGGCGGCACCAGCTCGCGGGCACCATGTCCGGCGGCGAGCAGCAGATGCTGGCGATGTCGCGGGCGCTGGCGTCCGACCCGGCGCTGCTGCTGCTCGACGAGCTGTCGATGGGGCTGGCGCCGCTGATCGTCGACGAGCTCTACGAGACGGTCGCCCAGATCGCCGAGAGCGGCGTCTCGATCCTGTGCATCGAGCAGTTCGCCCGCACCGCGCTGCGGGTCTCCGACTACGCAGCGGTGATGACCGGCGGCCGGATCGTCGCCACCGGTGAGCCGGCCGAAATCATGGACACGATGTCCGACGTCATCCTCGGAGGCGCAGCATGAAACGGATCCTCCTCTCGGTCGCCTCCGCCGCGCTCGTCGGCCGCCGTGCTCCCCGTGTCGTCGGGCGCCTCGGGTGCCTCGGCCGCCGAGGACGGCGTTCAGCGGCTACAGCGCCACGGCGTGGGCGGCACCGGTGAAGATCGAGATCTACGAGCCGACCATCCCGATCCCGGCCAACCCCGCAGTTCGAGGTCGAGCTCGGCCTACACCAAGGTCGAGGCCGACTCCGGCAGCTCGCTCGGCCGCGCCAGCTGGCTCTGGCCCGGCGACCCGGTCGGCGAGGGCCTGAAGACGTTCGTCGAGCAGCTCGGCCTGCCGCCGCAGCTCGGCGAGAACGGCTACCCGGTCCAGGTGAACTCCGGTCAGCCCTCCGGCGAGGACGCAGCAGGCCGACGAGCCGTTCCCCGGCATGGTGATGCGCACCAGCGCGAGCGCGACCAAGACCGTCGCCCAGGCCGGGCTTCTCGCCCGACGGCCAGGTCGGCGACGGCACCAAGGACGAGGGCGGCGAGGACGAAGGTACGCCGGGCGTCCCGGGCCTGCCGGGCCTGCCGGGCGCGGACCTGCTCGAGCAGTTCGGCCAGGCGATCACCGGCGGGCTCACGACCGCGGCCGAGGAGCCCGAGGAGGAGCCGGCTCCGGGCGGCACGCCCGGCCTCCCGCCCGAGGTCGCCGCCCTGGTCGACTTCGAGGGCTACACCTCGTCGAGCCAGAACGTCGTGACCGGACGGCAAGGTCGTCACGACGGCGCGGTCCGCCCTCGGCGACGTGTCCCTGCTCGGCGGCATCATCACGCTCGACGGGATCGTCGTCGACCAGCACCAGCACCAGCGACGGCACGAAGGGCACGACGACCGGCCGGACCGTGCTCGGCGGGATGACCATCGCCGGGCAGGAGTTCTCGTTCGGCCCGACGGGTTCGTCGCCGCCGGCC
The DNA here is from genome assembly GCA_963716655.1 of uncultured Actinomycetota bacterium. Classification (GTDB taxonomy): domain Bacteria; phylum Actinomycetota; class Actinomycetes; order Propionibacteriales; family Nocardioidaceae; genus Nocardioides. The sequence continues at coordinate 587,763 of CAVQTV010000008.1, forward strand.
AGAACACCGAGGTCCCGGCGCTGCCCGACCAGGCCGCCCAGGCCCTCGAAGCAGCTCGGCATCAAGCTGGTGCTGACCAAGCCGGAGCGGACCGTGAAGGGCGACCAGGCCAGCGGTGTCACGTCGGGCCTCGCAGCTCGACCTCGACACCTCGATGCTGCGCGACCAGCTCGACGCGCTCCCGCTCGACGACATCATCGGCGCGCTGCCCGACGACCCGCCGGAGCTGAAGAGCACCCTCCAGGCCGCTCCTCGGTCTCTCGCCCCGCGTCGTCGTCACCCTCGGCGTCGCCAGCACCCAGGTCGACACGGTGCAGGGCCTCGAGATCCCGACCGACGTACCTGACAACGACCCCGGTGCCACGGACACCGGCGGCGGGGCGGGCGGCACCGGCGGCGCTCCGCCGTCGTCCGGTGCCGCCCCTTCGTCCGCCGCGCCGGGCGCGGCGCCCGGCGACGCCCCGTCCGCCGACGGCACCCTCGGCGACGCAGCGCTCGCCGGCTCCGGCCTGCCGCCGCTCTACTCGATCCCCGGCGCCATCCTCGTCGGCGGCATCGCCCTCGCGGCCGTCGGCGGCAGCTGGCTGCGCAAGGCCGGTGTCCTCGCCCTCGGCGGATCCGGCTCCTGTTCCCACGGCCTCGACAGCGGCCTCCCCGACCTCCGAAAGGCCTGACCATGACCGCCATGACCACCACGTCCGACGAACGCCTCTCGGTCGGCACTCCCGAAGGCCGGCGGGCGCAGCACCAGCTCCGGCGCCGCGCCGCTGAAGGACAACCACTACCAGCTGCTGCAGCTGGTGCTGTTCTGGGCGGGCGCGATCCTGCTGCCGCTCGGGCTCGTGGTGATCGTGCTCGGCTGGTACGGCGCGGCGAACACGCCGTACCAGTACGACCAGCTGTCGTACCTCGTCTCCGGCGGCCTGCTCGGCCTCGGCCTGACCTTCACCGGCGGGTTCCTCTACTTCGGTGCCTGGCTGGCCCGGATCGCCGCGGACGGCAAGGAGTCCTCGCGGCGGCTCGCCGACACCCTGCTGGTGCTCGCCGACGTCACCTCGCGGGCGGCCACGACCCGCGACGACGGCGTCGACGTCTCGGCGCTGCCGGTGACCGCCGGCGACGGCACCACGATCCACCGCCGCGACTGCTCGCTGATCGCGCACCGCGAGGACCTGCACCCGGTCGGCGAGAACAACGGCGGGCTCACCACCTGCCGGGTGTGCAAGCCATGACCAGACCAGGGGTTGGCCGGCTCCCGCTGGGGAAGGATTGAGCTACGCGCTCAGGCGCGGCCACCGGGATCAGCGCCAGCTGTGACGTCTCGACGGAAGGTACGACCTACCGAGAGACAACCTGATGCCGCAGTTCCGCTGGTCTGCCCACGTCGTACGACTGTTGTTGCTCCTCGGAGTGATCGCCGCCGTCACCCCGTGGTCCGGCGGACTACCGCTCGACGTGGTCCTCGGGCTGGCGGCCGGCGCGCTGGCCGGCTCCTGGGTCGTTTGGCGCGTTGCCTGCGGTCCCGCGGGCGATCGGACGAGCCTCGTGAGCGACCGGGACTTCAGCCGTTTCCTCATCGCGTCCTTCTCCGGCGCGGTGCTCTCCGGGATCGTCGCTGCGGCCACGTCGGCGGTGACTGGATGGAAGACCCCGGCCCTGGTCGGGCTGGTGACCGCCGTGGCCACCCTCGCGTCCCAGCTCGTCGTCGTGCCGTTCTTCATGCGGCTGCAGGACCGACCCACGCTCGCCCCGCCTGCTGAGGTCGCCGCGTTGTGGGGGACGACGGCGCTGATCACCCCGCTAGTCTTCTGGTCGAACGAGGTTCCGGCCCTGGTGTTCCTGGTGATCCCGACCCTCGTCTGGGGCGCCATACGGCTCGCCCCACGCCAGGCCCTCTGGCAGCTGGCAGCGGTCTCGGGCGTCGCGATCACCATGACGATGCTCGGCTTCGGGCGGTTGGCCACGAGTCAAGGTGACCTCGGTCTGGGTGGCTACGAACCGAACCTCTTCGTGGAGCTGTTCGTCGTCGCGTGCGTGCTCGCCGTCGTGCCGCTGCTGCTGAACGTGGGGCAGCAGGTCGACAGCGCGCGCGACGCCGTGGCGGAGGCCGACAACCTGCACCAGATCATGGAGAGCGCCCTGGCGGTGGCGATCATCGGGACCGACGCCGAGGGTCGGATCACGTTCTTCAGCCCGGGGGCTCAGCGGCTCCTCGGGTACGACGTCGCCGAGGTCCTGGGCCGGTCCACCCGGATGTTCCACGATCCGGCTGAGATCACCGCACAGGCCGAGGACCTCGGGGTCGAGGACGAGTTCGCCGCGGTCATGCAGGTCTTCGTCGACATCCCGCGCTTCGGGCCGGGCCGCGACCTGACCTATCTGCGCAAGGACGGCCAGCAGCGAACCCACGCCACGAGCATCGTCAGGCGGACCGACGGCCACGGTGAGACCAGCGGCTTCGTGATCACGTCCGACGACGTCACCGACCGGGTCCGGGCGCAGGGCTCCCTCGTCGAGGCTCTGGAAGTGGAGCGACGAGCCGTTGACCGGCTTCGGCAGATCGACCAGATCAAGGACGACCTGATCTCCACGGTCAGCCACGAGCTGCGGACCCCGATCACCAGCATCGTCGGGTACGTCGAGCTCTTCGAGGAGGGTGCGTACGGCGCGGTCACCGACCAGCAGCTCCAGGCGCTGGGCCGGGTCAACTCCAACAGCAACCGGCTGCTCATCCTGATCGACAAGCTGCTCACGCTCTCCCTGGTCCAGGACGAGAGCCACGTAGCCGTCGACGAGATGGTGGACCTCTGCGAGGTCCTCAGCGCGGGCTACGGCGTCGTGGCCACGGAGTCGCGGACCAGCGGGCTCGACGTACGCCTCGAGCTGCCCGCGGAACCGGTCCCGCTCCTGGGCGACGGCGAGATGCTCGAGCGCGTCGTGGTCAACCTCGTCGACAACGCCATCAAGTTCACGCCTTCCGGAGGACGGGTCGACGTGCGCCTCACGGCCACCGACGCCGAGGCGGTGTTCCGGGTGACGGACACCGGGATCGGCATCCCTGCGGACGAGCAGGAGCTGCTGTTCACGCGGTTCTTCCGATCGTCACTCGCGAAGAAGCAGGAGATCCCTGGCACCGGCCTCGGGCTGTCGATCACCCGCGCGGTCGTCGAGATGCACGCAGGCACCTTGCGGGTCGATTCGTCGCCGGGGGTCGGGACCACCTTCGAGGTGCGGCTGCCGCGTCGCCGGACCGTTGGGCCGGCTGCGTTGCTCGTCAGACCGGCGCCCGGGCGGCGATCGCTGACGATCGGCAAGGAGCACACCGCCGCGGCCAACTTCGAGGACCACTTCCCTACGACTGGTCGTCCTCGGCGGTGACCTTCTCGTCCGGCTTCTGCATCAGCACCGTGTCTATGTAGTCGCGCGCGGCGTCGAGCAGGTCGACCGCGTGGCCGGCGCGCTCGGAGAGGTACCACCGGTGCACCAGGATCTCGTGGAAGATCTCGGCCGGCTCGAGCTTGCCGCGCGCCTCCGGCGGGATCATCGCGAGGATCGGCTCGTAGGTCTCGTTCAGCCACCGGGCGGCGACCAGGGAGCGGTCCTCGCGGCCGAGGTCGAAGTGCGCCGAGAACGACGCGATGTCGTTGAGCATCCGCCGTGCCTGGGCGTCCTCGACGTTGAGCCCGGTCAGCGCCTGCAGCTCGCGGCGGTGGTGGCCGAGCTCGACGACCTTCGGCTGGATCCGGATCTTGTCGCCGTCCCAGTCGGTGACGATGTCGATCTCGTCGACGTCGAAGCCCAGGTCGTTGAGCCGCTCCACGCGCTGCTCGATCCGCCACATCTCGTCGGTGGCGAACTCCTCGGCCGCGGTCAGCTCGTTCCACAGCGCGTCGTACCGCTCCTGCAGCATCTCGACGATCTCGAGCGCCTGCACCTCGTGGTCGAGCGAGTCGCTGGCCTGGAGGTCGAGCAGCTCGGCGAAGACGTTCTCGCTGGCGATCGGTGAGGTCGTGCTCGCGCAGCCGGTCGGACAGGCTGGACTTGAGCTCGCCGGTCTCCGCGTCGACGAGGTACGCCGCGAAGCCGCCGGCGCTGCGCCGGAACAGCACGTTGGAGAGCGACACGTCGCCCCAGTAGAAGTCGGCGAGGTGCAGCCGGACCAGCAGCACGACCATCGCGTCGATCAGCGACGGCAGGTTGTCGGCGGTGAGGCCGTGGGAGAAGAGGCTGCGGTAGGGCAGCGAGAACTGCAGGTGCTGGGTGAGCAGCGCCGCCGGCAGCTCCTCGCCGTGCTCGTCGACCCGTCCGGTCACGACGCCCTGGGGCGACGACGGCCGGCAGCCCGATCCGCTGGAGGTCGCGCAGCAGCCGGTACTCCCGGAACGCGATCGTCCTCGACGGTCTCCTTGACCGCGTAGGTGTTGTCGCCGAGCCGGATGATGCGCACCACGTGCCGCGACAGGCCGCGGGGGAGCGGCACGACGTGCTCGGTCCACTCCTCCAGCGGCGTCGACCACGGCAGCCCCAGCAGCGCCGGGTCCGGCCGGTTCGCGACGATGCGTAGTGCCATCCGAGGCTAGAGCTCCAGAGCGAGAACGACGGTCCGTCGGTGGCCGGCAGCGTGACGACGCCGTCCGTCTCGGCCAGGTCGCCGTCTGCGCCGGTGGTCAGCAGCAGCGTGCCGTCGCGCGAAGCCGAGCGGCCCGGCCGGCAGGTCGATCGCGGGCGCCGGCGGCACGACGCGCGGCGACCAGGACCGAGCCGGCCGGGTGCTCGCGCAGGAAGACCAGCGCGTCGTCGTCGACGTACGCCCAGCGCAGCCCGCCGCGGCGCAGCGCCTCGTGCTCGTGGCGCAGCCGCGCGAGCCCGGCGTACGTCGCGAGCGTCTCGTCGTCCCACGCCTCCGGGTCGGTGCCACGGGAACGGGCGGCGGGAGTCCTCGCCGAGCACGCCCTCGAGCCCGATCTCGTCGCCGGCGAACAGCATCGGCACGCCGGGCAGCGTGAACTGCAGCCCGGCCGCCACCCGGTGCACCGCGCCGGACCCGGCGACGGTGCGGATCCGGGCGCTGTCGTGGGAGCCGAGGATGTTCCACGACGCGGTCGTCGCGCGCCAGCCGTAGCGGCCCTGCCACTCGCGCAGGCTCTGCTGCACGTTCGTCGCCGGGGCGGCGCGGCACCGGCACCGGCCGGCCGAACGCTCGCGCCGGCGAGTCCGGGTCGCGCAGCCACGACCACACCGGCCAGGAGAAGCCGGAGTAGTTCATCGTGCCGTGCCAGCCGTCGCCGTCGAGGTCGGTCGACGCGTCGTGGTTGTGCTCGCCGATCACGAACGCGTCGGCGCGCTCGGCCTCCGCGGTCCGGCGTACCGCCCGGGCGACGTCGTGGTTGACGTCGATCGCGCCGAGCCGACCGGTCATGTTGGCGACGTCGACCCGCCAGCCGTCGAGGTCGAACGGCGGCCGCAGCCAGCGCGCGACGACGGAGTCCGGGCCGTCGACCATCGCCGCGCGCAGTGCGGGGTCGGCGTGGTTGAGCTTGGGCAGCGTGCCGTGCCCCATCCAGCACTCGTACGTGCCGTCGGGCCGGAAGTAGTAGAAGGACCGGCGGTGCGCCCGGACGTCGCGCGCGGCGACGAACCACTCGTGGGTGTCGCCGGTGTGGTTGGTGGTCAGGTCGCCGAGGATCCGCCAGCCGCGCTCGTGCACGGCGGTCGCCAGCCGGACGTAGGCCGTCGTCGCCGCCGAGCAGCGGGTCGACCCGCTCGAACGTCGAGGCGTTGTAGCGGTGGTTGCTCTCGCCGGGGAAGACCGGCGTCGTGTAGACGACGCTCACCCCGATCTCGGCGAGGTGGTCGAGGTGCTCGGTGATCCCGTCGAGGTCGCCGCCGAAGAACTGCAGCGGGGTCCGCGGGTCGAAGCCCTCGAAGACGACCTCGTCGTCCCAGTCCGGCCGGCACCGCCCACGCCGGCGTCGGCCGCTCGTCGGCCGCGGCCGAGCGGGCGAACCGGTCCGGGAACACCTGGTAGACGACCGCGTCGCGCGCCCAGTCCGGCGGCGACGTCGTAGGAGCTGAGCCGGAAGTCGAACGCGTCCGGCGGGTCGTGCTCGACGACGCCGGCGCCGCTGAGCCAGCGCTGCTCGGCGCCCGTCGCGAGCAGGAACCGGTAGTGGGTCACCGGGTTGTGCACCGGCAGCGCGGCCTCCCACCAGACCGTGTGCTCGTCGCGCGCGGTCACCTCGCAGGGGTGGTACGTCGGCTCCGCGTCGTACGTCGTCCGCACCCAGACCTGGTCGACCGGGTCGGCCGTGGACGTGCGCAGCCGGACCCGCACGGTCGAGCCGAGGGCGGGCGCCTCGTCGTCGACGTACCGCGGGGAGCCGTCGTGGTGCGGCTCGTGGAGGAGGCTCATCAGGACCGCTGTCCGTGGGGTTCGAGGAACACCGCGCCAGGGCCGCACGCCGACATCTCGTCGCCGGGGTTGCTCAGCGCGCAGGTCTTGAGGCTCAGGCAGCCGCAGCCGATGCAGCTGTCGAGCCGGTCGCGGAGCCGCTCGATCCGCTCGATCTGCTCGTCGAGGCGTGGCCGCCAGGCCTTGCTGAGCCGGTGCCAGTCCGCGCTGGTCGGCACCCGGCCGTCGGGCAGCGTCGCCAGCGCCGCGCCGATCTCCTCCAGGCTGAGCCCGACGCGCTGCGCCGTACGGATGAACGCGATCCGCCGCAGCGTCGACTGCTCGTAGCGGCGCTGGTTCCCCGCCGTACGCACCGAGGCGATCAGCCCCTGCGCCTCGTAGAACCGGATCGCCGAGGTGGCCACCCCCGCCCGCTCCGCGAGCTGGCCGATCGTCAGCTGGGTCATGTCCCCACCCTCCCCGAACTTGAACCATCCTTCAAGTTTTGTTCGGGGATACTCCCTGACGTTTTCGGGGTCTGCGGCATCACAGCCCCGAGCAGATCGCTCGACGGCTGCGTGAGGAGTTCCCCGACGAGCCGGAGATGTGGGTGTCGCACGAGACGATCTACCAGTCGATCTACGTCCAGTCCCGTGGCGGGCTCAAACGCGAGCTGGCCCGGCACCTGCGTACCGGCCGGTCGATGCGTAAGCCGCAGCGCAAGGCGACCGAGCGTCGTGGTCGGATCCCGGGAATGGTGATGATCAGCGAACGCCCGCCCGAGGTCGAGGACCGGGCCGTGCCCGGTCACTGGGAGGGTGATCTGATCCTGGGCTCGACCGAGTCCGGGTCCGCGGTCGGCACCCTGGTCGAACGAATGACTCGGTTCGTGCTGCTGCTGCACCTGCCCGGCGCGCACACTGCCGAGGTCGTGCAGGAGGCGATGATCGCCAAGATGGCCACCCTGCCCGAGCAGCTACGGCTGTCGCTGACCTGGGACCAGGGCAGCGAGATGGCCAACCACGTCCAGATCGCCGAGGCCACTGGACTGTCGATCTACTTCTGCGACCCGCACTCGCCGTGGCAGCGCGGTACCAACGAGAACACCAACGGCCTGCTGCGCCAGTACCTGCCCAAAGGCAAGGACTTGTCCTTCTACGGTCCCGGAATGCTCGACAACATCGCCGCCGAGCTCAACGGCCGACCCCGCAGAACCCTGAACTGGCGCACCCCCGCCGAAGCACTCCAAGCACTACTGTCCGGAACGTCAGATCCACCGGGTGTTGCGACCACCGCCTGAAACCGCCGCCGAAATGAGGCCCGAAACGTCAGGGAGTATCCAAAATCCACACCTAGAACGTGTTCTAGATCTGCTGTAGCGTCCGCGCTGTGACCGAATCCACGCCCCGCGTCGTCGTCATCACCGGAGCTGCCTCCGGCATCGGCTACGCCACCGCCGAGCTGTTCCGCGACGCCGGAGACATCGTCTACGGCCTCGACATCAACGCGACCGTCCCGGACGGCGTGACGTACGTCGAGTGCAACGTCGGCGACAAGACCGCGGTCGACGCGGCCATCGCGCGCTGCGCCGAGCACGGCCGGATCGACGTGCTCGCCAACGTCGCGGGGATCGTGCAGTTCGGGCGGATCGAGACCGTCACCGAGGACGAGTGGGACCGCGTGCACGCGGTCGACCTCAAGGGTCCGTTCTTCCTGATCCAGGCCGCGCTGCCGCACATCCGCGCGGCCAAGGGCAACATCGTCAACGTCTCCTCGGTGGCCGGCAACGCGCCGCAGCCGTACGCCACGGCGTACGCCGCCGCCAAGGGTGGGCTGACCCAGCTCACCAAGGCGCTGGCCCTCGAGCTCTCGCCGGAGGGGATCCGCGTCAACGCGATCTGCCCCGGCACCGTGGACACCCCGATCGTCGAGCAGGTGTTCCACAAGCTCACCGACGACCTGAACACCCGGGTCGCCGACCGGCTGATGATGATGCTGCCCGGCGGTGCGATCCGCCCCGACGAGATCGGCCAGACCATCGTCTGGCTGGCCTCGCCGGCCGCCCGGATGATCACCGGCGCCGTCATCGCGCACGACGGCGGCATGAGCTGAGCTCGCCGGCGGCCGTAACATGTGGCCGCCGCCGCGTTAGCTCAGCTGGTAGAGCCTCCGTCTTGTAAACGGAAGGTCAGGAGTTCGATCCTCCTACGCGGCTCTGTCGGTGCCTCGGCCTACGGTCGAGATGTGTTCGAGTGCCGAGGCTGCGGTGCGGTGCTCCCGGGCCGCCGGGGTCGGGTGTACTGCAGCAACGCCTGCCAGCGGGAGGCTGAGCGAAAGTTCCACATCGCCACCTGGCTCGAGACCGGTGTCGCGTTCATCGACTCCAAGCCGACCCACTACATCCGCCGGTACCTCCGCGACGACCAACGGGGTTGCTGCGCCATCTGCACGATGGCCGCGGAGTGGAACGGTCTGCCACTCGTCCTCGTCCTGGACCATGTCAACGGCGACCCGGAGGACAACCGCCGCGAGAATCTCCGACTCATCTGCCCGAACTGCGACTCGCAGCTTCCCACCTACAAGGCCCGCAACACCGGTCGTGGGCGTGCCTGGCGGCGCGCGCGGTATGCCGACGGGCAGTCGTACTGACGAGCTCAGCGCAGCCGGCGTACCTCGAAGCGCTCCGGCGGGTCCGCGATCGCGTCCTGGGCAGCGACCAGCTGGATCTCGCGGGTGCCGGCCTCGATGGTCTTCTCGAGGATCGCGAACACCGAGGACGTGGTGCGGGCCAGCGCGGTCGCGGCAGACCCGGTCGAGCGCAGGTGCGCGAGGTAGAGCGCCGCGGTGACGTCGCCGCAGCCGTTCGGCGTGATCGGCAGCAGCGGGTGTCTCGACGGCCCACGCGCCCTCGTCGGAGACCGCGACCATGTCGAGCCGGCCCTCGGGTACGTCGCCGTGGATGACGCTGGTGACCAGCACGTCGCGGGGGCCGCGCTCGCGCACCTCGTCGACCGCGTCGAGGATGTCGTCGAGGGTGCGCGTCTCGCGGCCGGCCAGGAAGTCGAGCTCGAAGTGGTTGGGCGTGACGATGTCGGCCTGCGGCACGACGGTGTCGCGCATGAACTCGGGGATCCCGGGCCGCACGAACATGCCGCGGCCGACGTCGCCCATGACCGGGTCGCAGCAGTAGACCGCGTCCGGGTTGAGCTCCTTCACCCGGGCGACCGTGTCCAGGATGATCGCGCCGACGGCCGGGTCGCCCTGGTAGCCGGACAGCACCGCGTCGGCCTGGCCGAGCACGCCGCGGTCCTCGATGCCGGCGATCACCTCGCGGACGTCGTCGGCCGCCAGCAGCGGGCCGCGCCAGGCGCCGTACCCGGTGTGGTTGGAGAAGTGCACGGTCAGCACCGGCCACACCTCGTGGCCGAGGCGCTGGAGCGGAAAGACGGCCGCGGAGTTGCCGACGTGGCCGTAGGCCACCGACGACTGGATCGACAGGATCTTCACCCGCCCATCCTCTCCTGCGGAGCCGCCTCGCCCGCAGAACTAGAACTTGTTACAGTGTGGCCGCGCACACATTCCCGCGGTATGTCCGCATGGCTCCAGCGAGGTTCCCAGATGGCGAAGAACGTGCCGTACGTCAACGAGGCCGACTACGTGGTGGTCGGCTCCGGCAGCTCCGGCGCCGCGATCGCGGGCCGGCTGGCCCAGTCCGGCGCGAGCGTGATCGTGCTCGAGGCGGGCAAGAGCGACGAGCAGTTCCTGGTCAAGAAGCCCGGCATGATCGGCCCGATGCACGCGGAGCCCAAGATCAAGGCCAAGGTCGACTGGGGCCTGTACTCGACGCCGCAGAAGCACATCCTGGACCGCAAGATGCCGGTCCCGCGCGGCAAGGTCGTCGGCGGCTCGAGCTCGATCAACGGCATGGTCTACGTCCGCGGCAACCGCGCGAACTACGACTCCTGGGCCGCCGAGGGCTGCACCGGCTGGTCGGCCGACGAGGTCAACGCGGCGTACAAGCGGATGGAGGACTTCGAGGACGGCGCCAACGAGTACCGCGGCGCCGGCGGCCCGATCAAGGTCACCCGCAACAAGACCCCGCAGGAAGGTTCGCTGCAGTTCATCCAGGCCGCCTCCGACACCCTGGGCGCCAAGGTCCTCGACGACTACAACGCCGGGGAGCAGGAGGGCGTCAGCCGGATGCAGCAGAACGCGGCCGGCGGCCTGCGCTACTCCGCCTCCCGCGGCTACATCCACAACCTCGACGTCCCCAGTCTGCAGCTGCAGACCGAGGTGCTGGTCACCAAGATCAACATCGAGAGCGGTCGCGCGACCGGGGTCGAGGTGACCGACAAGGACGGCTCCAAGCGGACCGTCCGCGCCGGCAAGGAGGTCATCCTCTCGGCCGGCTTCGTCGGATCGGCGCAGCTCCTGATGCTCTCGGGCGTCGGCCACGCCCAGCACCTGCGCGACCACGGCATCGACGTCCTCGCGGACCTGCCGGTCGGCGACAACCTGCACGACCACATGTTCCACGCGCTGACCTTCCACGCGACGTCGTCGAAGATGCGCGGCAAGGCGTCCTTCTTCGCCAAGGGCGTCGCCAAGGAGATCCTGCGGCCGGGCAAGACGCTTCCTCGCGAACACCGTCTTCGAGGCGGTGGCGTTCATGAAGACCTCGCAGGCGACCGACGTGCCCGACCTGCAGCTGCACCTGCTGCCCTGGTCGTACGTCTCGCCGAACCAGGACGAGCCGATCCGCCACGACGTCGACCCGCGGCCCGCGATCACGATCCTCTCGACGCTGATCTACCCGCGCAGCCGCGGCACGCTGCGGCTGGCGTCGAACGACCCGACCGCGGCACCGCTCATCGACTTCCAGTACCTCGCCGACAAGGCCGACCTCGAGGTCCTCGCCGAGGGCTCGGAGATGGTCCGGGAGATCATGGCCGGCGCGGCGTTCGGGGGCGCGATCAAGGGCGAGATCCACCCGGGTGCGAACCTCAAGGGCCAGGACCTGCGCGACGCGATCCTGAACCGGGCGACCTCGGTCTACCACGGCGTCGGCACCTGCCGGATGGGCACCGACGAGCTGTCCGTCGTGACGCCGGACCTCAAGGTCCGCGGCATCGACGGGCTCCGCGTCTGTGACGCCTCGATCATGCCGTCGATCACCGGCGGCAACACCAACGCGCCCGCGATCATGATCGGTGAGCGCGGCGCCGACTTCGTGCTCGGCCGTATCTAACCAAGGGGTATTGAGCCATGACCTTGCAGCGTCCGGCGTCGATTACCGACGAGTTCCTCCAGAAGCTCGTCGCCCGGGTGCCGTCGACCAGCGGTGGCAGCTGGAAGCTCACCGAGGTCTACACCGGTGAGGTGCTGGTCGAGCTGCCGCAGTCGACTCCCGCCGACATCGAGCGCGCGTTCGCGACGGCGCGCGCCGCGCAGGTCGAGTGGGCCGCCCGTCCGCTCAAGCAGCGCCTCGAGGTGTTCAAGCGGGCGCACGCGCTGTTCCTCGACAACGCCGTCACCACGACCGACCTGATCCAGGTCGAGAGCGGCAAGAACCGGCGGATGGCGATCGAGGAGACCTGCGACCCGGTGATGGTGATGAGCCACTACATCAAGCGGGCGCCCAAGCTGCTGGCGCCGGTCAAGCGCGGAGGCCCGGTCCCGCTCGTCTCCAGCTCGACGGAGATCCGTCAGCCCAAGGGCGTCGTCGGCATCATCGCGCCCTGGAACTTCCCGTTCGCCACCGGCATCTCCGACTCCATCTCGGCGCTGATGGCCGGCAACGCGATCGTGCTCAAGCCCGACAACAAGACCGCGCTCTCGCCGCTGTACGGCGTGCAGATGCTCGAGGAGGCCGGGCTCCCGAAGGGCCTGTTCCAGGTGGTCTGCGGCGAGGGCCCGGACGTCGGGCCGACGCTGATCGACAACTCCAACTACGTGATGTTCACCGGCAGCACCGCGACCGGCCGGGTGATCGGCGAGCGGGCCGGGCGCAACCTGATCGGCTGCTGCCTCGAGCTCGGCGGCAAGAACCCGATGATCGTCCTCGAGGACGCGAACCTCGACGAGGTCATCCAGGGCGCGATCTTCGGTGCCTTCGGCAACACCGGCCAGATCTGCATGCACATCGAGCGGATGTACCTGCCGGAGTCGCGGTACGACGAGTTCCGCTCGCGGTTCGTCGAGGCGACCGAGGCGCTGACCGTCGGAGCGGCGTACGACTTCGGCCCGGACATGGGCTCGCTGGTCTCGCCCGACCACAAGGACCGGGTGCAGGCGCACGTCGAGGACGCGGTCGCCAAGGGCGCGACGGTGCTGACCGGCGGCAGGGCGCGGCCCGACCTCGGGCCGGCGTTCTTCGAGCCGACCATCCTCGAGGGCGTCACCAAGGAGATGCTGTGCGGCGTCACCGAGACGTTCGGCCCGGTGGTCGCGCTGCACCGCTACCGCACCGTCGACGAGGCCGTCGCGCTCGCCAACGACACCGAGTACGGCCTCAACGCCTCCGTGTGGGGCGGAGACGTCGCGAACGCCTGCCAGGTCGGCAAGCGGATCGAGTCCGGCAACGTCAACGTCAACGACATCCTGGCCACCGCGTTCGCGTCCAAGGGCACGCCGTCCGGCGGCGTGAAGCAGTCCGGCGTCGGCGCGCGGCACGGCGACCAGGGCCTGCTGAAGTACACCGACGTGCAGAACCTCGCCGTGCTCAAGAAGCAGGTGATGGGCGCCAAGCCCGGCGCCGACTACGACAAGTACGTCAAGGGGATGCTCGGCGGCCTGCGGATGATGCGGAAGACCGGCATCAGGTAGCTCACATTTTCTGGTCAGCCGTACCCTCGCTCCCGTGAGCGAGATGAGCTATCGCCCGCTGGGCGACTCGGGCCTGATGGTGAGCGCGGTCGGCATCGGCTGCAACGCGTTCAGTCGACGGGTCGACCTCGACGGCGTACGCGACGTGCTCGCGGCCGCGCGCGAGGTGGGCGTGACGCTCCTCGACACCGCGGACATCTACGGCGCCCCGCCGGGCGCGAGCGAGTCGCTGATGGGTGAGGCGCTGGCCGGGCAGCGCGACGAGTTCGTGCGTCGCGACGAAGTTCGGCATGGACATGCAGGGCGAGCTCGGCGCGGACTTCGGTGCCCGCGCCTCGCGCCGCTACGTGCGCCGGGCGGTCGAGGGCAGCCTGCGCCGGCTCCGCACCGACCACATCGACCTCTACCAGCTGCACGAGCCGGACGGCGTGACGCCGGTCGAGGAGACGCTCTCGGCGCTGACCGACCTGGTCCGCGAGGGCAAGATCGGCTACCTCGGCTGCTCGAACTTCGCGGCCTGGCAGATCGCTGACGCCGACTGGACCGCGCGCAGCGCCGGGCTGGAGCGGTTCGTCAGCGTGCAGAACCGCTACTCGCTGCTCGACCGGACCGTCGAGGCCGAGGTCGTGCCCGCCTGCGAGACCTTCGGGCTCGGCGTGCTGCCGTACTTCCCGCTGGAGTACGGGCTGCTGACCGGCAAGTACCGCCGTGGCGCCGGTGCGCCCCCGGGCTCGCGGGCGCAGCTCGACCCGGCACGCGCGGGGTGGCTGGAGCGTGCGGACTGGGACCGGATCGAGGCGGTCGAGAGGTACGCCGAGGCGCGCGACCTCTCGCCGCTCGACGTCGCGATCGCCGGCCTGGCGGCCCAGCCTGCGGTCGCGTCGGTGATCTCCGGCGTCACCTCGGGCGACCAGGTGCGCGCGAACGCCGCTGCGCTGCGCTGGCAGCCGTCTGCCGAGGACCTCGTGGAGCTGGACGAGATCACCGCTGGCTGAACCTGTCAGCCGAAACCCGCGCGACACGCCGGTGGCGCCCGGCGTGTCGGGCGGGTTTCACCGGCTGACCGGTGAAACCCGCGGCCTCAGGCGACCTGAAGCGAGCGCTTCGAGAGCCCCATCCAGAAGCCGTCGATGACCTGCTGGCCCGGGCTGCCGGGATCGGTGGCGGCGCCGAGGGTCACGAACAGCGGCGAGTAGTGCTCGACGGTCGGGTGCGCGTACGGCATGCCCGGCGCGTGGGACCGGTAGCCGGCGAGCTGGTCGACGTCCCCGCGGGCGAGTGCGTCGCCGGCCCAGGCGTCGAAGTCGGTGGACCAGCCGGGTGCGTCCGCCTCGATCCGGTAGTCGGTCAGGAACGGCAGGCCGTGGGTCAGGAAGCCGGACCCGATGACCAGGACGCCCTCGTCGCGCAGCGGCTGGAGCCGCTTGCCGAGCTCGAGCAGCCGCGTCGGGTCGTGGGTGGGCAGCGACATCTGGAGCACCGGGATGTCGGCCTCGGGGTACATGATCCGCAGCGGCACCCACGCGCCGTGGTCGAGGCCGCGGGACGCGTGCTGGTGGACCGGCTCGGTCGACGGCATCATCGCCGCGACCTGCTGCGCGAGCGCGGTCGCGTCGGGCGTCTCGTAGGTCAGCGTGCGGTACTTCGGGTCGAAGCCACCGAAGTCGTAGACGAGCGGAGCCTGGCTCGCGCTGAGGCAGACGGGCGCCGACTCCCAGTGAGCGCTGACGATCAGGATCGCCCGCGGCCGGGGGAGGTCCCGCGCCCAGGACGCCAGCTGGCCCGACCACACCGGGTCGTCGAGCAGCGGCGGAGCGCCGTGGCCGATGTAGAGCGCGGGCATCCGAGAGGTCGCGTCGTTCATGCTCACTCCAATGGTTGAGCCTTCAACTTTATTCCATCGGCAGCCTCCAGTCCACGGGTTGCCCGCCCTGCTCGGCCAGCAGCGCGTTGACCCGGCTGAACGGGCGGGAGCCGAAGAAGCCGCGGTACGCCGACAGCGGCGACGGGTGCGGCGACTCGACGGCCGGGATCGCGCCGAGCATCGGCTTGAGGTTGCGGGCGTCGCTGCCCCAGAGGATCGCCACGCACGGCCCGCCGCGCCGGGCGAGCGCCTCGATCGCGCACTGGGTGATCGGCTCCCAGCCCTTGCCCCGGTGCGCGGCCGACTGGTGCGGCTGCACGGTCAGCGCCCGGTTCAGCAGCATCACGCCCTGGTCGGCCCAGGCGGTCAGGTCGCCGTGGGGTGGCGGCTCGATGCCGAGGTCCGACTGCAGCTCCTTGTAGATGTTGGCCAGGCTCGGCGGCAGCGGCCGCACGTGCGCGTCGACCGCGAAGGAGAGTCCGATCGGGTGGCCCGGGTTGGGGTAGGGGTCCTGGCCGACCACCAGCACCCGCACGTCGGCGAGCGGGCGCTGGAACGCGCGGAAGACCCGCTCGCCGGTCGGCTGGTAGCCGCGACCCGCGGCGATCTCCTCACGCAGGAACACCCCCATCTGCGCGATCTGGGCGTCGACCGGGGCGAGCGCTTCGGCCCAGTCCGGCGCCATCAGCCCCTTGTCGACGAGTCCCGCGAGTGCGCCCATGCCCGGAGGCTAGCGCTGCGCGGGAGGTACGGCGCCCGGCCGCGCTCTCCGACGTACACCTCGAGGATCGCCTGGTGGGTGGCGTCCCCGGCGATCGCGGACTGGTTGGCGACCAGGACCCGCTTGCCGAGGAACGTCGCGCTGCACGGGGTGTCGAACGGGACCGGTGAGCCGTTGTCGCCGGTGAGGGGAACCTCCGGGAAGCGGGCGACCTCCTCGCCGGAGGCGGTCAGCTCGACCAGCTGGTTCGAGAGACCGGCGAGGGCGACGTAGATGTGCCCGGACCTCCCGATGCCGAAGCCGTCGGGCAGGTCGCCCGGCTGCGAGGTCCACAGCGTCTCGATCTCGCCCGGCTTGCCGTCGGCGTCGATCGGCAGCCGGTAGAGCGCGCCGTTCGTGGGCAGGTCGCTGCCGTCGGTGACGGTCTGCTGGGTGATCAGCAGGTCGCCGCGGCCGGGGCGGTAGCGGATGCCGGTGGTGCCGAACCCGATCGCGCCCGCCAGCGCGGCCGACTCGAACCACCGCGTCGGCGTGCCGCCGCCGGGAGGCACCCGCCAGATCACCCCGTCGGCGTAGTCGGTGACGAGCAGGGCGCCCTTCGGTCCCCACGTCGCGTAGTTGGGCACCGCGCCCTCGGGGAACGTCGCGACCCGGCGGAACTTCCCGGTCCGCACGTCGAGCGTCAGGACCGCCCGACGCGAGGTCTCCAGCAGCACCAGCCGCCCGTCGCGGGTCTGGTTCGCGACCTGCACCCCGTGGTCGGCGGCGAGGTCCTGGCCGGGCACCGGCCACGAGCGCAGCAGGGTGCCGTCGGCGCCCCACTCCCACACCCGCGAGCGCACGGTGCTGCCGGAGTCGACGTAGCTGCCGGCGTACACCCGGCCGTTGGTGTGCGCGTGCACGTACGCCGGGAAGCCCGGCGCCGGGACCAGCGCGAAGACGTCGGTCTCCCACCTCTCGGGGGCCGCCGCCTGCGCCGGCGCTGCGACCGCGGCAGCGAGGACCAGGGCGGCGAGGAGTCGTCTCACAGCCGCTCACCGACCTCGATCGCCGCCCGCTCGCCGGCCCGGACCGCGCCGTCCATGTAGCCGGTCCAGTACGTCGAGGTCTCGGTGCCGGCCCAGTGCACGCGGCCGAACGGCTTCCGGATCGCCGAGCCGAACTGGACCATGGTGCCGGGCGCGTAGTTGGCGACCGGGCCGCCGGTCGTCCAGCGCTCCTTGGTCCAGTCGTGCTCGACGTAGTCGACCGGGTGCAGCGCCTGCTCGCCGAACATCGCGGCGAAGCCCTCGAGCACTGCCTGCCTGCGCTCGGCCCGCGGGAGCACGCCGTACTCGCGCCAGGTGGAGCCGCCGACGAACGCGAGCAGCACGCCGGGTCGCCGTCCTTGGGTGAGTTGTCGAAGACCGCGCGCGCCGCGCCGGCGTCGTTGATGCCGAAGCCGTTGAGCCCGGCCTCGCGCCAGAACGGCGTCTCGTAGACGGCGTCGCACTTCATCAGCTGGCCCATGTCGAGGTGGCGGAGCAGCTGGAGCCGCTTGGTCGGCAGCGTGGGGAACCAGTCGATGTCGAGCACCAGCGGCGGCGGCGCGGCGACGATGACGCGCTTCGCCCGGACGGTGCCGCGGCCGCTGTGCACCACGACCTCGCCGTCCCTCTGGACGATCCGCTCCACCGGCGCTCGCAGGGTCACGACGTCGCCGAGCCGCTGGGCCAGCCGCAGCGGGATCAGCTGCGAGCCGCCGACGAACCGGCGCTCCTGGGCGCCGTTCGCGGTGTCGGAGTTGCGGGAGAAGGTGCCGACGTTCTGCTCGTCGCCGGAGCAGGCGACGTACCAGAGCACGTAGAGCAGCGAGAGCTCGTTGGGGTCGGCGCCGAAGCCCGGCTGGGTCCAGCTCTCGATGAGGTTCTCGACGCCCTCGCCGTTGATCGCGTTGGCGCGGATCCACTCGCCGAGGGTCATCGCGTCCCACTCGGCGGCGCTCGGGTGGGTCCACGGCGCGTCGACCGCGATCTCGGCGGCCATGCTGTCGATCCGGGTCAGCAGCAGGGCGGCGTCGGGGAGGATCGTCGGGTCCGGCGGGACGGTGCCGGAGTACTCCATCCGGCCGGTGAGCGACGAGATGTAGACGCTGTTGCCCTCGTTGTACTCGAGGAACGTCGGGACCTTCAGCTCCTTCGCGAGCTTCAGGATGTGGCCCTGGGTCGGGCCGACGAACGCGCCGCCGGACTCGATGGTCGCGCCGGTGAGCTGGTGGTTGAGGACCCGGCCGCCGACCCGGCCGCGGGCCTCGAGCAGCAGTACGTCGTACCCCTGCTCGGCGAGGTCGCGGGCGGCGACCAGGCCGGAGATGCCACCGCCGACGACCACGACGTCGACCCGGCGGGGCAGCGAGCCCTGCCGGGAGGCGGCGGCGACGGCGTCGTGGAGCGGAGCGGTGCCGAGAGCGAGTCCGGCGCCGAGCAGGAGTCGGCGGGACACGGTGGTGGTGGAGGCGCCCATGCCCGGGGCAACGACGGGCCTGAGGGTTGGGTACGCCGAGGCGCAGTGAGGTTGGGCACTAGCATCGGCGCCGTGATCCGCGCAGCCGTCGCCGATGCGGCGCGAGCCCTCGCTTCCGAAGGCCTCCTGGTTGGTACGGCGGGCAACGTGTCCGCCCGCGACGGCGACCGGGTCGCGGTCACCGGCACCGGTGTCGTGCTGGCCGACTGCACTCCCGACGACGTCACCGAGGTGTCGCTGGCCGGCGACGTGCTCGGCGGCGCGCTCGTGCCGACCTCTGAGCTCGACCTCCACCTCGCTGTGTACGCCGCGACCGGGGCCGGTGCGGTCGTGCACACCCACGCGCCGTACTCCACCGCCGTCGCCTGCGTCCTCGACGAGCTGCCGGTCCTGCACTACCAACAGCTGCTGCTCGGCGGCGCGATCCCGGTGGCGCCGTACGCCACGTTCGGCACCGCCGCCCTCGCGGCCAGCGTGGTCGCCGCGCTCGAGGGTCGGCAGGCCGCGCTGATGGCCAACCACGGCTCGGTCGCGGTCGGCGGGACGCTCGACCAGGCGGTCGAGCAACGCGCTGCTCCTCGAGTGGCTGGCCACGCTCCACCACCGGGCCAGCGCGCTCGGGACCCCGCGGGCGCTCACCGACGAGCAGCAGGCGGACGTGATCGACCAGGCGCTGCGGCGCAACTACGGCACCACCCAGGAGAACGCATGAAGATCGCCACCGTCGGCGTGCACGTCCTCGACACCCACGTGCTCGGGCATCGAGTCCATCCCGGCCGGCTCCGACGGTCAGCTGGTCGAGACGATCCGGATGTCCGCGGCGGGCACGGCCGGCGGCACGGCGCTGGTGCTCAGCCGACTGGGCGCGGAGGTCGCGAGCTACGGCGCGGTCGGCACCGACCCGATCGCCACCACGCTGCTGGCGCTGCTCGAGGGCGAGGGCGTCGACACCAGCGGGCCTGGTGCGCAAGGCCGACCAGCAGACCTCGGCGTCGGTCATCCCGGTGCGCCCGAACGGCGACCGGCCGGCGTGGCACTGCATCGGCGCGAACGGCGCGTTCACTCGTCGAGGACCTGCGACCTGGCGGCGCTCGACGGGATCACCCACCTGCACCTCGGCGGCCCGGAGTTCCTGGGCGGCGAGGCGGCCGGCCGGCTGCTGGCGCACGCCCGCTCCATCGGCGCCGTGACGTCGCTCGACATCCTCGCTCCGGGCGACCCGGACATGCTGGCCTGGATCGCCGACGCGCTGCCGCACACCGACTACCTGCTGCCGAACGACGAGCAGGTGCTCGGCTTCACCGGCGCCTCGTCCGCTGGCCGACGGCGCCCGCGCTCTGGTCGACGCCGGGGTCGGCTGCGTCGCTGTGACGCAGGGCGCGAAGGGCGCGCTCGTCGTCACCGCCGACGAGGTGATCGAGGTGCCGGCGTACGCCATCGAGGTCGTGGACACCACCGGCTGCGGTGACGCGTTCTCGGCCGGCTTCCTGCGCGGGCTGTCCCTCGGCCGCGACCTACGCGGTGCGGCCGAGCTCGGCTGCGCGACCGCAGCCCAGGTGGCGCAGGGCATCGGCACCGACGCCGGGAGCTACTCGCTGGACACCGTGCTGGCGTTCGCGGGCGGCTGACGAGTCGGCCGCTGCAGCCGGTCGAGGAACGCGACCAGCAGCGCCTCGCGCATCCGCGGGCGAGGCCAGGTCGAGCATCGCGTTGACGTCCGCCATCCGCTCGGGGACCGCGATCCCGTCACCGCCGGCGAGCCCGGCCGCGAGCAGCAGGCCGTCGAAGTCGGCGTCGGTGAGCGCCGCCGGGTCGAGGGCCTCGATGAACGCTGCGATCTCCGGGTCGACCACGACCGGCCCGGCGGCGACGGCGGTCGCGACCGCCTCGGCGAGGGCGGCTCAGGAACTCGTCGACGTGCGCCAGGGTCGCGGCGCTGACCGAGAGGTGGATGGTGGGCGGCTGGCCGTCGTACGACATCTGCGGCTGGATGTGCCAGCCCTTGGCCGCCATCTCGTCGCAGAGCGTGAACGCGTCGCACGACGCCGTCGGTGGCGAACGCGACGAGCGTCGAGTCGGGCGCGACGATCAGCGACAGCGCGGGGATCTCGTCGAGGCCCGCGACGATCCGGTCCACCGCGTCGAAGACGTCGCGGGTGAGCTTCTCGTAGCCCTCGTCGCCCAGCGACTGCACGACCGCCCAGGCGCCGGCGAGCGGTCCGCCCGACTTCGTCGACTGCATGGTCGAGTTGAGCATCGTGTAGCCCGGCCAGTCGGCGTACGCGAAGTACTGCGGGCGGCGCAGGTCGGACGAGCGGTGCAGCAGCACGGACGTGCCCTTCGGGGCGTAGCCGTACTTGTGCAGGTCGACCGAGATCGAGGTGACGCCGTCGACGGCGAACGTCCACGGCGGCGACGTCGCGACCGATCCGCGCGGCGTACGGCAGCACCCAGCCGCCGATGCAGGCGTCCACGTGGCAGCGGATGCCGCGCTCGGCCGCGGCCGCGGCGACCGGCGGCACCGGGTCGATCACGCCGTGCGCGTACGACGGCGCCGAGACGACCACGAGCACGGTGCGCTCGCGGTCGTCGTCGATCGCGGCGATCATCGCGTCCGCGTCGGCACGGAAGTCCGGGCCGACCGGCACGATGACCGCTTCGACGCCGAAGTAGTGCGCGGCCTTGAGGAACGCGGCGTGCACGGTGCTCGGGACCACCATCCGCGGTCGCTCGACCTCGGGCCGGCCGTCGCGCGCGGACTGGACCGCGAGCAGGCAGGACTCGGTGCCGCCGGACGTGACCGTGCCGACCGCCTCGGCCGGTGCGTCGAGCAGGTCGGCGGCGAACCCGACCAGGTCGTTCTCCATCTGGAGCAGGCTCGGGAACGCGGTCGGGTCCAGGCCGTTCGACCCGGCGTACGCGGCGACCGCCTCGCGGCCGATCTGGTCCACGTCGGGAAGGCCGGAGTCGTAGACGTAGGCGAGGGTGCGGCCGCCGTGCACGGGCAGGTCGGCCGCCTGCATGGTCTCGCAGGCGCGCGAGTGCGTCGTTCATGCGGACACGGTCTCATCCACCTCGGCGGCGTCGATCGAGTACCTCCGCAGCCAGAACAGGCTGAGCACGATGAGCACGGCCGGCAGCACCGAGATGCCGAGCGTGATCGCGGTCAGTGCCGAGTCCGGCTGGACGATGTCGCCGTCGGTCGAGGACTTGTAGCCGCCGATCGCCAGGACCAGGGCGTAGACACCCGGGCCGAGCGCGAGACCGAGCGTCTCGGCCGCGGTCCACACGCCGGTGTAGACGCCGGCCCGGTTGGAGCCGGTGCGCCGGGCGTCGACGGCCGCGGCGTCGGGCAGCATCGCCATCGGGAACACCTGCGCGCCGGCGTACCCGACGCCGACCAGCACCATGGCGAGGTAGACGACCGCCGCCGGCGCCGACTGCGCGGTCCCGGCGAGGAGAGCGCCGGCCGCCAGGAACAACGACGCGATGACGTAGCCGCGCTTCTTGCCGATCCGGGTCCCGAGCGCCGCCCACGCCGGCGTCAGGACCAGGGCCGGACCGACGAAGCAGACGAACAGGATCGTCGTCGCGCCGTCCTTGCCGAGCACGTCGGACGCGAGGTAGTCGACGCCGGCGAGCATGCAGCCGGTCGCCAGCGCCTGGATCACGAAGCAGGTGAGCAGCCAGCGGAAGTCGCGCGCGGTGGCGACGATCCGGAGCTGGTCGCGCAGGCTTCCGGCGCCGGGCTGCGGCGCGGCGACCGGGGCGTGCCGGGTGCCGACATAGGCGCTCACCACGCCGATCAGGATGATCGCGGCCATCACCAGGCCCATCACCCGGTAGCCGTCGCGGCCGCCGACGGCGTCGCGGATCGCCGGGGCGGACGCGCCGGCGAGCATGATCGTGAACGCCAGGATCGCGACCCGCCAGGTCATCAGCCGGGTGCGCTCGTCGTAGGAGCTGGTGATCTCGGCGGGCATCGCGACGTACGGCACCTGGAAGAAGGCGTACGCCGTCGCACAGGCCAGGAACGCGACCAGCACCCAGGCGGCCTCGGCGACCTTGCCCATCTCCGGGGCCGCGAACAGCAGCGCGAACGCGGCCGCCAGCGCGATCCCGGCCCGCAGCAGCCAGGGTCGGCGCGGTCCGCGCGGGTCGACGGTGCGGTCGCTGATCCGGCCCGCGATCGGGTTGAGGATCACGTCCCAGGCCTTCGGCAGGAACACGATGAACCCGGCCAGCAGCGCGGCGATCCCGAGGCTGTCGGTGAGGTACGGGAGGAGCATCAGGCCCGGGACGGTCCCGAACGCACCGGTCGCCACGGACCCGGAGCCGTAGCCCACCCGGACGCTGCGCGGGAGGGTGTCGGGGCGGGCATGGGGGGAGGCTAGCTGGGCTTCGCTCAGCTCCGTCGGCGAGAGTGCGCGGGAGCTCTCGGAGCCGTAGCGCCGGGTCGGGTTCGTGCCGATCTCGTCCGCCGGCGCTGCCTTCTTCTTGGCCGGAGCCCTCTTCCTGGCGGCGCGCCTTCTTCGGCCGGCTTGCCCGGCCACTCCTCGAACCACTCGTCGAGCACCCGCCAGGTCGTGCTCCCGCGCGGCCCGGCCGGTGAGCATGCCGAGGTGACCGCCCGGGACGATCTCGAAGCGCACCTCGCGCGGCGCCGCTCAGCAGGGGTACGACGGCGCGGACCGACGTCGACCGGGGCGATGCCGTCGTTGGCGCCCGCGAAGACCAGCACCGGCGCGGTGATCGCCGACAGCGACACCGTCGTGGCCGCCGATGTCGAGCGGTGCCCGAGGCGAGCGCGTTGCCCTTGGCGAACCGGTGGTAGAGCTGCCCGAAGCTGCGGCCCGGGTAGGCGGTCATCCGCGACGTGAACCGGTCGACCGCCTCGAGCTGGGCGAGGAAGTCGGTGTCGTCGAGGCGGGTGGCGATCG
Source organism: uncultured Actinomycetota bacterium (assembly GCA_963716655.1). GTDB lineage: Bacteria > Actinomycetota > Actinomycetes > Propionibacteriales > Nocardioidaceae > Nocardioides. Next base: position 611,006 of record CAVQTV010000008.1, read on the forward strand.
CCAGCGGCTTGGTGACCAGCTTCTGGAACGACGAGAGCTGGAACGCCCAGCGCACCAGCGGCGTCGGCGCCCCGCCGGCGGCGCGGTAGGCGCGGGTGACCAGGCCGTGGCCACGGGTCAGGTCGCAGCAGCGGCCGCAGCGGCGCGACCAGCGGCACCCGGGTCACGTCGACCGGCGAGCCGAGCACGGACAGCGACGCGATCGGCAGGTCGGGGGAGTCGGCGGCGGCGAGCATCGCGAAGATCCCGCCCAGGCTCCAGCCGACGACGTGCACCGGGCGCCCGCCGGCGTGCCGCGACACCTCGCGCACCGCGGCCGGCACGACCTCCTGCGACCCAGTGCTCGAGCCCGAGGTTGCGGTCGCGGAACGAGACGTTGCCGTACTCCACGAGGTACGTCGGCCGCCCGCCCGCCACCAGGTGCTCGACCAGCGAGCAGCCGCGGCGCAGGTCGAAGCAGATCGCCGGCGCCGCCAGCGGCGTCACCAGCAGCACCGGGTCGCCCTGCGTGCGGACGTCCGACGCCGGCCGGTAGTGGTAGACCTCGCGCAGGGTGCCGTCGTCGATCAGCGTCCGCGGCATCGGGCGCAGGTCGGCCAGCCCGCCGTACAGCAGCAGGTGCGCGACGTTGCCGGCCGCCGAGACCACCTGGTCCGGCTTCGGCACGAGGTCCATGCCGCGAAACTACCCGCTCGCGCACGGGGCGCACGGTCTTGCCGTGCTCCGGGCGCGCGGCGTCGAGCTCGTGCGAGGAACGAGTCCGCCCAGGCGGCGACGTCGTGCTCCATCACCTGCTTGCGCATCGCCTTCATCCGGCGGGTCACGTCGCGGTCGTCGGCGCGGAAGGCCTCCAGCAGCGCCGACTTCATGCCGTTGATGTCGTAGGGGTTGACCAGCCAGGCCTGGCGCAGCTCCTCGGCCGCGCCGGCGAACTCCGAGAGCACCAGCGCGCCGTCGTTGTCGAAGCGGCAGGCGACGTACTCCTTGGCGACCAGGTTCATCCCGTCGCGGTAGCGGCGTGACGACCATGATGTCGGCGGCCCGGTAGAGCGCGGCCATCTCCTCGCGGGGGTACGACGCGTGCATGTAGCTGATCGCCGGGCGGCCGATCCGGCCGAGGTCGCCGTTGATCCGGCCGACCAGGCGGTCGATGTCGTCGCGCAGGATGCGGTACTGCTCGACCTGCTCGCGCGACGGCGTCGCGACCTGGACGAACACCGCGTCCTCGACGTCGAGCTCGCCGTCGTCGATCAGCTCGGCGAACGCGCGCAGCCGGGCGTAGATGCCCTTGGTGTAGTCGAGCCGGTCCACGCCGAGGAACACCTTGCGCGGGTCGCCGAGCGCCTCGCGGATCTCGATCGGCCCGCTTCTCGACCGCACTCGGAGCGGGCCAGCTCCTCGAAGCCGCGCGGCGTCGATCGAGATCGGGAACGCCGCGGCCCGGACGGTGCGGCCGTCGGGCAGGTAGACGAGGTCGCGGTGGGTCTTGTGGCCGACCCGCTGGCGCACCAGGCGGACGAAGTTCTGGGCCGCGCCGGTGAGCTGGAAGCCGACCAGGTCGGCGCCGAGCAGGCCCTCGAGGATCTGCCGGCGCCACGGCAGCTGCTGGAACAGCTCGGTCGGCGGGAACGGGATGTGCAGGAAGAACCCGATCCGCAGGTCGGGCCGCAGCTCGCGCAGCATCTGCGGCACCAGCTGGAGCTGGTAGTCGTGCACCCACACGGTCGCGTCCTCGGCGGCGACCTCGCGCCGCCTGCTCGGCGAACCGCTGGTTGACCCGGACGTAGGAGTCCCACCACTCGCGGTGGAACTCCGGCTTGGCGACGACGTCGTGGTAGAGCGGCCAGAGGGTGGCGTTCGAGAAGCCCTCGTAGAACTCCTCGACCTCCTCCTGGCGTCATCGCCATCGGGACCAGGTCCATGCCGTCGTCCTCGAACGGCTCGAGGTCGGTCTCGGTGCCGCCCGGCCAGCCGATCCAGGTGCCGTCGTTGGCCCGCATCACCGGCTCGATCGCGGTGACCAGCCCGCCGGGGGAGCGCCGCCAGCCGGTGCTGCCGTCCGGCAGCGTGACCCGGTCGACGGGCAGCCGGTTCGCGACGATGACCAGGTCTGCCGAGCCAGAGGTAGCCACGTGCTCCACCCTAGGTGAACGACGGTCAGGGCAACGTCAGGTGCTGGCTCAGGTCACCCGTCTGGTCGACGAACATGGTGCGGCTGTCGAACCACCACACGCCGTCGATCCGGTGGAACGTGTCGTGGTACCGGCCGGTGATGATCACCTGGAGCGGCAGCGCGTCGTGGCCTGGGTGACGAGGTACGACGAGCGCGCGGTCGCCGTACCGGCGTCCTCGTCGACCTCGATCCGGGCGTTCGTGGTGAGGTGCTTGGTCCGCGGGGTGCCGGTGTCCTCGTGGATGCGGGTGGCCGGCCGTACAGCCGGCGCACCCGCGTCGCGGCCCTCGAAGACGGACTCCGGCGGCCCGTTCTCCTGCCGCAGGATCCGGCCGTGCGCGAACAGCTCGGCGACGCCGTCGAAGTCGCCGCCGTCGATGCGCTCGGCGTAGGTGTAGAGCAGGTTCTCGATGTCGCGGGCGCTGTCGGCCACCGCGACAGCATAGGGATGTCGGGCTGGCCCGACCAGGACTGTCGGGCTGGCAGGATCGTGCGGACCCCTGCCGTTCCTAGCGTTGCTGCCATGACGGAGACCCTGCCGATGCCCACCACGATCCCGCTCCAGACGCCCGCGCCGACCCCGCGGCGTACGCCGGGTGCTGTACGAGAGCGGCTACAGCCTGTCGGCGTTCCCGATCGCGCTGGTGGCGTTCATCGTGGTGCTGGTCGACCTGGCTCGCTCGGGGTCGTCGCTGGCGGTCTTCATCGGCGGCATCCTGCTGATCTCGGTGGGCGTCATGGTCGCCCGCGGGTTCGCCCGGTTCGAGCGGATCCGGCTGCGGGGGATGCTCGGCCGCGAGGCGGCGACGCCCGCGCTACGTCTGCGCCCGCCGCGGGCGCCGGCTTCTGGCGGCGCTCGCTCACGCCGCTGAAGGACCCGCAGTCCTGGCTCGACGTCGTCTGGGCGCTCGTCGGCCTGGTCACCGGCACCATCGCCTTCGCGGTCACGCTGGCCTGGTGGGCAGGCGCCGCGCGGCGGGCTGACGTACTGGTTCTGGCAGCGCTTCGTGCCCGACAGCGACGAGGACAAGGGCCTGGCCGAGCTGCTCGGCCTCGGCGACGGGCGTACGGCGGAGAGCTGGCTCAACCTGGCGCTCGGTGCGCTCTTCCTGCTCACCCTGCCGTGGGCGGTCCGGCTGGTCGACGACGATCCACGCCAGCCTGGCGTCGGTGCTGCTGCAGCAGCCGCGCCGAGCTGCAGCACGAGGTGGCCCGGGTCGAGGGCGGCCGCGACGCCGCCCGGATCGCCGAGGCCGAGTCGCTGCGCCGGCTCGAGCGCGACATCCACGACGGCCCGCAGCAGCGGCTGGTCCGGCTGACCATGGACCTCGGCCGCGCCAAGCGCCAGGTCGCCGACGACCCGGAGCGCGCCGCCGCGACCATCGACGAGGCACTCGCCCAGGCCCGCGAGACCGTCGCCGAGCTGCGCTCGCTGAGCCGCGGCATCGCGCCGCCGCTGCTGGTCGACCGCGGCCTCGCGGCCGCGCTCGAGGAGATGCTCGCCCAGAGCGTCGTCCCGGTCGAGACGCGGATCGACGTACCCGCGCAGCTGCCGCCGCACGTCGAGACCGCCGTCTACTTCGTGGTCGCCGAGGCGCTCACCAACGTCGCCAAGCACAGCGGTGCCGCGTCGGCGTCGGTGTCGGTCGTGGCGACGGACCGCGAGGTCGAGGTGCGGGTCCAGGACGACGGCGTCGGCGGCGCCCACCCGTCGAAGGGCCTCGGCCTGGCCGGCCTGCGGCAGCGGCTCGCGGCCGTCGACGGCACCCTCGACATCAGCTCCCCGGACGGCGGCGGGCACGACCATCGTTGCGAGGATCCCTGCATGAGGATCGTCATCGCGGACGACTCGCTCCTGCTGCGGGAGGGGCTCCAGCTGCTGCTCGCCGAGGCCGGCCACGACGTGGTCGGCTCGGTGGGCGACGGGCCGTCGTTCGTCGCCGCGATGCTCGAGCACCGGCCGGACATCGGCATCGTCGACGTCCGGATGCCGCCGAGCCAACACCGACGAGGGCCTGCGGGCCGCGGTCGACGTACGCCGGTCCTGGCCGGAGGCGCGGCTGATGGTGCTGTCGCAGTACGTCGAGGTCTCGTACGCCGACGACCTGCTCGCCACCGGCGACGGCGGCGTCGGCTACCTGCTCAAGGACCGGGTCAGCGACCTCGACGACTTCCTCGGCGCGCTCGCGGCGGTCGCCGCCGGTGGCACGGCGCTCGACCCGCTCGTCGTGCGCCAGCTGATGGGCCGCAACCGCGACCCGCTCGCCGACCTGACCCCGCGCGAGCGCGAGGTGCTGTCGCTGATGGCGGAGGGCAAGTCGAACGCCGCGATCGCCGACGCGCTCTCGGTCTCGCTCGGCGGCGTCGAGAAGCACACGCAGCGGATCTTCGCGAAGCTCGGGCTGCTGCCCGACGACGACGCCGCGCACCGCCGGGTGGCGGCGGTGCTGCGGTTCCTGCGGTCCTAGCCGGGAAGCTGACGCCGACCTGGGCGCGCAGGTCGTCCATCTGGCGCATCAGCGTCAGCGTCTGCTCGTGCGGCACCAGCGGGCTCTCGCGCAGCCCCTCGCGCAGGCAGCGGCCGACCTCGGCGATCTCGTTGCCGTAGCCCTGGCCGATCACCGGCTCGGCGCCGAGCACCTCGACCGGCTCGCCGCGGCTCGACGACCCAGCTGCCCTCGCCCTCGACGTACGGCGTGAAGACGGCCTTCGCCGGGTGGTGGAAGTCCTCCAGGTCGATCCGGCCGGTGCTGGTCGCGATCTCGGCCTTCCGCGAGGAGTACGACGTCAGCGACGCGGTCATGGTCGCGAGCGCGCCGCCGGGGTAGCGGCCGGTCGACCGCGATGTCCTGGTCGATGCCGCGGTCGGACAGGTCGGCGGTCGCGGTCAGCCGCTCGGCCGGGCCGAGCATCAGGTGCGCGAAGGTGAGCGGGTAGATGCCCATGTCGAGCAGCGCCGAGGCGCCGAGCGCCGGGTCGAACATCCGGTCGTCGGGGCCGGCCTCGACCCGGAAGCCGAGCTCGGCGTGCAGCGTGCCGCGGCGTCCCGAACTCACCGGCGGCCAGCCGCTCGCGCAGCTCCCGGATCACCGGGTGGCAGGCCATCCACATCGCCTCCATCAGGAAGCGGTCGTGCTGCCGGGCCAGCCGCACCATCTCCTCGGCGTCGCTGGTGCGCAGGGTCAGCGGCTTCTCGCAGAGCACGTGCTTGCCGCCCTCGAACGCGGTCCGGGCGTTGTCGAGGTGCAGCGCGTGCGGCGTCGCGATGTAGATGACGTCGACGTCGGGGTCGGCCGACCAGCGCCTCGTAGGAGCCGTGCGCCGCGGCCGCGCCGTACTGGTCGGCGAAGGCCTGCGCGCTCTCGAGCCGCCGCGACCCGACGGCGGTGAGCCGGGCGCCCTCGACCAGCGCGAGGTCGGCGGCGAAGGCGTGGGCGATCTTGCCGGTCGCCAGGATGCCCCAGCGGATGTCCGTCGGTCATGCCGGGAGACTAACGACTCACCGACCGAGCGAATGACATCGTTGTGGTTCGTCGCCTACCATGAGGTCCATGGACGCCGCGAACGCACTTGGTGCAGCCACCTGAGGCCACGCCGAGCCTGAGCGAGCGCGACCGCGAGATCCTCGACTTCGAGCGGCAGTGGTGGAAGTACGCCGGCGCCAAGGAGACCGCGGTCCGCGAGAAGTTCGACATGTCGTCGACCCGCTACTACCAGGTCCTCAACGCGCTGATCGACCGTCCCGAGGCCCTCGAGGCCGACCCGCTGCTGGTCCGCCGGCTGCGCCGGCTGCGCTCCGCGCGGCAGCGGCAGCGCTCGGCGCGCCGCCTCGGCTTCGAGGTCTGAGATGCGGGCGCGCAACCAGCGAGGGGTCGCGTACCCGTCTCCGGTGGTGATGCTCAGCGTGATCGCCGTGGCGATGGCGGGCATCGCGTTCGTCGCGACCCGCGGCGGCGAGCCGACCGAGCGCGAGGTCACCACCGTCTCCCAGGAGCCGAGCAGCACGCCCAGCGCGACCGTCGTCCCCGAAGCCCAAGCCCAAGCCGAAGCCGCAGCCGCCCGCGGTCGAGCGCGGCAAGGTCCACGTCGAGGTCTACAACAACTCCGGCATCACCGGCCTGGCCGGCGAGGTGGCCGAGCAGGCGAGCGGCATCGGCTGGAAGGTCGTCGGGTCCGACAACTGGTACGGCACCATCCCGACCAGCACCGTCTACTACCCGCAGAAGCTCAAGGCGGCGGCCAAGCAGCTCGCCCTCGACCTCGGGATCAAGCGCACCGCCCCCGCCGTCGACCCGATGCGCGGCGACCGGCTGACCGTGATCCTCACCGCACCGCTGGGCTGATCCGCCGCGCTGGGTGATTGGGTGGGCCCATGGAGTTCACCTCGCCCGAGGCGGAGCGGAAGTACGCCGCGCTGGTCGCGTGCCGCGCGCCGGGCGGTCGTCGGACTGGACTTCGACGGCACCCTGTCCCCGATCGTCGACGACCCCGAGCAGGCGCACATCCACCCGGACGCCAGCGACGTGCTGGTCGACCTCGCCGACGTGGTCGCCGCCGTCGCGGTGATCACCGGCCGGCCGGCGCGCCAGGCGCTCGACCTCGGCGGGCTCGAGGAGGTCGGGAACGCGATCGGTGACCACGGCAAGGAGCTCTTCGTCTTCGGCCAGTACGGCAACGAGCGCTGGAGCTCCACCCGGCACCGGATCGTCTCCCCGCTGCCCGCCGCACGGGCTGTCGTGCGTTCCTGCGCGACCTGCCGCGGACGCTGCGCCGCGCCGACGCCGCGGACGCCTGGGTCGAGGACAAGGGCCTCGCCCACGCCGTACACACCCGGCGGCTGGCGGACCCGGACGCGGCGTACGAGCGGCTGCTGCCGCTGCTGCGCGACCTGGCCGACCGCAACGGCCTGGTGCTCGAGCCGGGCCGGCAGGTGATCGAGGTGCGCGCGCCCGGGATGGACAAGGGCAAGGCGGTCGAGAAGCTGGTCGACGAGGTCGGCGCGGGCGCGTTCCTGTTCGCCGGCGACGACCTCGGTGACGTCGAGGCGTTCGAGGCGGTCGAGAAGCTCGCGAAGGACGGGATGCCGACGCTGCTGGTCTGCTCGGCCTCCGACGAGGAGAGCGCGCTGATCCCGCTCTCGGACATCGTCGTCCACGGCCCCGAGGGCGTGCTCGACCTGCTGCGTCAGCTCACGGCCGACGCTCGTTCGTCCTGAGCGAACACCGGAACACCGCCACCCGGCGGCGCGTTCTGGAGGCATGTCACTGAAGCTGCCCGTTCTGTTCGTCTCCGACCTCGTCGTGCTGCCGGGCATGGTCGTCCCGCTCGAGCTCGACGAGTCCTCCCAGGCCGCGATCGACGCCGCCCGCGCCAGCAGCGACGGCCGGCTGCTGGTCGCGCCCCGGCTCGAGGACCGCTACGCGTCGTACGGCGTGATCGCGACCGTCGAGCGCGTCGGCCGCTTCAGCGGCGGCAGCCCCCGCCGCGGTGCTCAAGGCCGGATCCAGCGCGGCCGCATCGGCAGCGGCGTCACCGGCCCCGGCGCGGCCCTGTGGGTCGAGGTCGAGCCGGTCGAGGACGTCGTCACCGACGCACGCCCGCGAGCTGGCCGAGGAGTACAAGCGACTCGTCGTCGCCGTGCTCCAGCGCCGCGAGGCCTGGCAGGTCATCGACCAGGTCCACCAGATGACCGACCCGAGCGCGATCGCCGACGCCGCCGGCTACGCGCCGTACCTCTCCATCGACCGCAAGCGCGAGCTGCTCGAGGACCCCGACGTCGAGTCGCGGCTCGAGACCGTGATCGCGCTGGACCCGCGAGCACCTCGCCGAGGCCGAGCTCACCGACAAGATCGGCGAGGACGTCCGCGAGGGCATGGAGAAGACGCAGCGGGAGTACCTGCTGCGCCAGCAGCTCGCCGCGATCCGCAAGGAGCTCGGCGAGGGTGAGCCCGAAGGGGCCGACGACTACCGCGGCCGGGTCGAGGCGGCCGACGTGCCCGACGCGGTGCGCGAGGCGCTGCTGCGCGAGGTCGACAAGCTCGAGCGGTCCAGCGACCAGAGCCCGGAGACCGCGTGGATCCGCACCTGGCTGGACACCGTCCTCGAGCTGCCGTGGAACGTCACCACCGAGGACTCGACCGACGTCGTCGCGGCCCGCGCCGTGCTCGACGCCGACCACCACGGCCTCGACGAGGTCAAGGAGCGGATCGTCGAGTACCTCGCCGTCCGCAACCGCCGCGCCGCGCGCGGGCTGCAGGTCGTCGGGGGCCGTGGCTCCGGAGCCGTGATCCTGCTCGCCGGGCCTCCCGGGGTCGGCAAGACGTCGCTGGGTGAGTCGGTCGCGCGCACGATGGGCCGCAAGTTCGTCCGCGTCGCCCTCGGCGGCGTCCGCGACGAGGCCGAGATCCGCGGCCACCGCCGTACGTACGTCGGGGCGCTCCCCGGCCGCATCGTCCGGGCGATCAAGGAGGCCGGCTCGATGAACCCGGTCGTGCTGCTCGACGAGGTCGACAAGGTCGGCGCCGACTACCGCGGCGACCCGGCCGCGGCGCTGCTCGAGGTGCTCGACCCGGCGCAGAACCACACGTTCCGCGACCACTACCTCGAGCTCGACCTGGACCTGTCCGACGTGCTGTTCATCGCCACCGCCAACGTGGTCGAGCAGATCCCGTCGGCGCTGCTGGACCGGATGGAGCTGGTCACCCTCGACGGCTACACCGAGGACGACAAGGTCGCCATCGCCCGCGACTTCCTGCTGCCCCGGCAGCTCGAGCGCGCGGCCCTGACGGCGGACGAGGTCACGATCTCCGACGCCGCGCTGCGCGAGATCGCGGCGAACTACACCCGCGAGGCCGGCGTTCGCCAGATGGAGCGGTTCCTGGCCAAGGCGCTGCGCAAGGCGGCGACCCGTCTGGCGACCGGGGCGAGAGCGCGTCGACATCGACCTCGGCCGAGCTCAAGGACCTGGTCGGCCGGCCGCGGTTCACGCCGGAGGCGCACGAGCGCACCTCGGTGCCGGGCGTCGCGACCGGGCTGGCCGTGACCGGGCTCGGCGGCGACGTCCTCTTCATCGAGGCGTCCGCCTCCGACGGCAAGGCGGGGCTCACCCTGACCGGCCAGCTCGGCGACGTGATGAAGGAGTCCGCGCAGATCGCGCTGTCGTTCGTCCGCGCCCACGCGGCCGAGCTCGGTGTCGAGCCGGCGTTCTTCGAGAAGTCGATCCACGTGCACGTGCCGGCAGGTGCGACGCCGAAGGACGGCCCGTCGGCGGGCATCACGATGGTCACGGCGCTGACCTCGCTGGCCACCGGTCGCCCGGTGCGCTCGGAGGTCGGCATGACCGGCGAGGTCACTCTCAACGGCCGGGTGCTGCCGATCGGCGGTCTCAAGCAGAAGCTGCTGGCCGCTCAGCGCAACGGCCTCACCGAGGTCTTCGTGCCGCTGCGCAACGAGCCCGACCTGGACGACGTACCGGCCGACGTTCTCGAGACGCTGACCGTGCACGTGGTCGGCGACGTGCTCGACGTCGTTCGCGGTGCGCTCGAGCCGGCGGCGGAGGTGGCCACCGCGGCCGCCTGACAGGTTCGGCTCCGGACGGCCGATGTCCAAGATGCGAACACGATGTGCACATGCTGAGACGTCCCACGTACAGTTGCGCACAGCTCATCAAGAGGGACTGAGGGATACGGCCCAGTGAAGTCCCGGCAACCGCCGCGAACCTCCGCCGCCCGGCACACCAGCCAGGAAGCGGTTCGCGGAAGTGGTGCCAATTCCGCCCGGGGCGACCGTCGCACCCGGGGAAGATGAGGAGGAGGACTTCCATGAGCACTGCCACTGTCATCGAGCAGAGCGTCGAGAAGACCACCGACCCTGCGCGAGGGCGCGTTCGGGAACGCGACCAACCTCTCGTGCCGCGAGTGCGGCCACCAGGTCGAGCTCGGCCCGCACTACGCGTGTCCGGAGTGCTTCGGCCCGCTGGAGATCGCCTACGACTTCGGCACGGTCACCCGCGAGGAGATCGAGGCCGGTCCGCGGAACATCTGGCGCTACAAGGCGCTGCTGCCGGTGCCGACCGACATCGAGCAGCAGCCCCAACACCGAGCCCGGCTTCACCCGGCTGCTGCGGGCGAACAACCTCGGCCGCCGAGCTCGGCATCACGAACCTGTGGGTGAAGGACGACTCGACCAACCCCACCAACTCCTTCAAGGACCGCGTCGTCGCCTGTGCGCTGAGCGCGGCCCGCGAGTTCGGCTCCAAGGTCTTCGCGTGCCCGTCGACCGGCAACCTCGCGAACGCCGTCGCGGCCGCCGGTGCCCGGGCCGGCATCAAGACCGTGGTGTTCATCCCGAGCAACCTCGAGCAGCCCAAGCAGGTCAACTCCGCGATCTTCACCGAGAACCTGGTCGCCGTCGAGCGGCAACTACGACGACGTCAACAAGCTCGCCTCCGAGATCGCCGGCGAGGAGGAGGGCTGGGCGTTCGTGAACGTGAACGTCCGTCCGTACTACGCCGAGGGCTCGAAGACGCTCGGCTACGAGATCGCCGAGCAGCTCGGCTGGCGGCTGCCCGACCAGATCGTGATCCCGGTCGCCAGCGGCTCGCAGCTGACCAAGGTGCACAAGGCCTTCCAGGAGCTGATCAAGCTCGGCCTGGTCGAGGACAAGCCGTACCGCGTCTTCGGCGCGCAGGCCGAGGGCTGCTCGCCGGTCTCGGTCGCCTACAAGGCCGGCGTCGACGCGATCCGCCCGGTCAAGCCGGACACCATCGCCAAGAGCCTCGCGATCGGCAACCCCGCCGACGGCATCTACGTGCTCGACATCTGCCGCGAGACCGGCGGTGCCGTCGAGGACGTCACCGACGACGAGGTCCGCGCCGGCATCGTGCTGCTCGCCCGCACCGAGGGCATCTTCACCGAGACCGCCGGCGGCACGACCGTCGCCGTGCTCAAGAAGCTCGTCGAGACCGGCCAGCTCGACACCGAGCTCGAGACCGTCGTCATCAACACCGGCCACGGCCTGAAGACCCTCGACGCGGTCTCCGGCTCGGTCGGTCCGGTCGCGACCATCCCGCCGACGTACGCCGCCTTCGCCGCCACCGGCCTGGCCTGATCTCGAGGAGCTCCATGTCCGTCTCTGTCCGGATCCCGACCATCCTGCGCACCTACACCGGTGGTGAGTCCGAGGTGACCGCGTCCGGCGGCACCCTCGCCGAGGTGCTCGACGACCTCGACGGCAGCTACAGCGGCATCAAGGGCCGGATCCTCGACGAGGCCGGCGAGCTGCGCCGCTTCGTCAACGTCTACGTCGGCAACGACGACGTGCGGTTCCTCGAGAACCTGGCCACCCCCACCCCCGACGGCACCCAGATCTCGGTGATCCCGGCCGTCGCCGGCGGCTGCTGATTTCGCATGTAACGCCGTGTTCGAGCCACTTCTGCCCCGGTTGTAACAGCGTCGCATAGAGGTCTGAACCGCGCGTTACAAGCACGGCGCGGCGCTCGATCAGGTGGGCCCGCTCGGCCAGGTTGGCGCACCGGCCGATGGCCTCGTCGTACGACGTGCGGGCGTGGTCGAGGCGGCCGGCACGGGCGAGCAGCTCGGCGCGGGTGGCGGGCAGCCGGTGGCCGGGCAGCACCAGGCCGTCCAGCAGCGCCAGGCCGGCCTCCGGGCCGGACGCCTCGGCGACCGCGACCGCGCGGTTGAGCCGCACGACCGGTGATCCGGTGAGCGACTCCAGCTCGGCGTAGCGCAGCGCGATCCGGTCCCAGTGCGGTGTCCTCGGCCGAGCGGCGCGATGGCGTGCTCGGCGGCGATCAGCGCCTGGAGCAGGTACGGCGAGGGCGGGGCGTCGACCCACGGCCGCAGCAGGTCCAGGGCCTCGGCGATCTCGTCGGCGTGCCACCGCGAGCGGTCCTGGTCGGGCAGCAGCACGAGCCGACCCGGACGACCCGGGCGTCGCGGCGGGAGTGCTGGAGCAGCATCAGCGCGAGCAGCGCGTCCAGCTCGACGTACGCCGGACGGGAGCAGCGACCGCAGCACCCGCACCAGCCGGATCGCCTCGCCGGCGACCTCGACGCGTACGACGTCCGGCCCGGCGCCGGGGGCGTAGCCGGCGGTGAACGCCAGGTAGGCGACGTCGGCCACGACGGCGACCCGCGGAGCCAGGTCCGACGGGGATCGAGAAGGACTGCCCGGCCAGCCGCTTGCGGGCCCGGGTCAGCCGCGCGGCCATCGTCGGGGTCGGGACGAGGAACAGCCGGGCGATGTCCTCGGTCGGCACGCCGAGCACCAGCCGCAGCGTCAGCGCCGCCGCCGACTCCGGCGGCAGCGACGGGTGCGCGCACAGCAGCACCAGCCGCAGCCGCTCGTCGCGCACCGGCTCGCCGGCATCGGCCATCACCCGCTGCGCCTCCTCCTGGACGGACGCCTCGACCGCGAGCAGCGGCAGCTTGCGCGCCGCGACCGCCTCGGCGCGCAGCCGGTCGACGATCCGCCGCCGGGCGGCGGTGAGCAGCCACGCCGGCGGGTTGTCCGGTACGACGTCCCAGGTGCGCGCCGCGGCCTCGAAGGCGTCGGCCAGCCCGTCCTCGGCGAGGTCGAGCCGCCGGTACTGCGCGACGAGCAGGGCCAGCAGCCGGCCCCACTCGTCGCGCAGCAGCTGCTCGAGGCGGTCAGATCGGGACCTCGGGGACCGGCCGAACCTCGACGATGTACTCGCGCGGCAGGAGCAGCCGCGAGCTCGACGGCGGCGTCGAGGGACTCGACGTCGATGACGTAGAACCCGCCGATCTGCTCGACGGTCTCCGCGAACGGCCCGTCCGTCACCGGCCGGTCCGGCGCCCGGCCGCACGGTGCGGGCGGTGTCGGGTCTGGCCAGCGCCTCGCCGCCGACGACCGACCCGCGGGCGGCGACCGCCGCGTCGAAGGCCTCGAAGTCGGCGACCACGCGCTCGCGCATCGTCTCGTCGGCGGCGTCCCACTTGTCGTAGTGGCCCTCCTCGGCCATCAGCAGCACGAACTTCACGAGGTCGGTCCGTCCGCACCGCCGACCGCCGCGCGCACCTCGACCGGACCATCCGGCGCTGCCGAGGATGCGGCACACCTCGAGCAGGTCGTCGAGGTCGTCGCTCTCGACGACGTAGAACCCGGTGAGCTGCTCGACGGTCTCGGCGTACGGCCCGTCGGTGACGGTGCCGTCGGCGCGGACGACCTTGGCCGCGCGCGAGTGGGTGAGCTCGGCGCCGCCGGTCACCTTGTGGCCGCGCTCGGCGAGCAGTCGTGCGAACTCGCCGTGCTTGGCGTACATCGCGGAGCGGTGCTCCTCGGTCGCGGACTCCCAGGTGGCTTCGTCTCCGGGCAGCAGGACGACGTAGGTGGTCATGGTGGTTCCTCTCGACGTGAGTTGAGTCTGACACCGAGATGACGGACGAGCACCAGCGAAATCGACTGCCATCCGCAATGACCCAGATGTCCCGTGTGGCCGGGACGCCAGGCTCGGGTGCCCGGGACAGCAGGCCTGTGAGGGTCGACGAGCCCACCCGCTGCGTCCGTTCTGGAGACCTCCCATGCCGCCTCTCACCGTCCGCCTGCTCGCCCGGATCGTCGCGCTCGCCCTGGTCCTCGGCCTCGGGCTGCCGGCGCTGGCGATCGCCGGCCCGGCGTCCGCCGCGACCGCCGGCCTGCCGCTGAGCGGCCGCGTGACGACGGGAGGCGTGGGCGTGGATGCGGTCGTCGTGACCGTCCACGACCTCAACAACGAGGGCGTCGTGGTCGCCTCCGCGACCTCGAACGGCGACGGCGAGTACGGCGTCGCCGAGCTCGAGCCCGGCGACTACGAGGTGGTCGCGACGCCGGCCGCGGACGACCCGCGGCTGCTCGCGACGGCCACCGAGTCGGTCGGCATCGGCGGCGGCGACGAGGTCCTCGACCTCGCCCTCCAGGTCAGCAACGTGCGCGGCGTGGTCAGCCGCTCCGACGGCAGCCCGGCGGCGGGCGCGGCGGTCGAGGCGTTCGCGCATGGCCACCACGTCGCGACGACGTACCCCGACGGGTCGTTCCGGTTCGCCGTCCCCGAGGGCCAGTGGCAGCTCAACGTGCTCCCGCCGGTCGAGAACCCCGCCCTCGATGTCGGCACCGGTCGCACCATCACCGTCGAAGACACCGTCGCGAACGCCGACGTCTCCCTGGCCCGCCCCAACGTGCGCGGCACCGTGCTCGCGCCGGACGGCACCACCGGCGTCGCCGGCGCGCGGGTCCGGCTCCTCGACATCCACGGCAGCCAGGTGCCTGGCGGCACCATGGTCAGCCGCAGCGACGGCTCCTTCGGCTTCTCCGCTCCCAACGACCGGTACCGGCTCGAGGTCGAGGCGCCCGAGGTGAACCCGGACTCCTGGGTCGGCTACCTGAGCGCGCAGCTCGAGATCACGGACGTGCACACGCCGGCCGCTCCGCTGGTCCGCGACTTCACCCTCCGCGGGCCGACCGTGACCGGCGTCGTCCGGGCGCCGAACGGCGACCCGGTGCCGCGCGCCTGATCGTGAACGTCTGGGACCAGAGCGGCGCCCAGAGCCGGGTGCGCGCCGACGCCACCGGCCGCTACGGCATCTCCGTTGCCCCCGGCGGGATCGACATCGCGCTCTACCCCCCGACCCCCACCTCGGCCTACCTCGAGCACGAGTTCCACCTCGACATCCCCGAGACGCCGTACGAGATCGACCTCGAGTTCCTCCGCCCGAACGTCGCCGGCCGGGTCGTCACCGCCGACGGCCTGCCGGTCCGCGACGCCCAGATCCAGGCGTTCGGCCCGACCGACGACGGCCCGACCGTGCGCTACGCCACCACCGACCGGCAGGGTCGCTTCGGCCTGCGCCTGGCGCCGGGCACCACCCAGCGCGTGGTCGCGACCCCGGCGGTCAGCAGCCCGGCCGGGATCCGCACCGCGACGTACGTCGAGGTCCCCGGCGAGGACGAGGTCGAGGAGCGTCGAGATCGAGCTCGAGCCCGCACCCGTGTCGTCGTACGACCTGGTGCCGATGGACGTCACCGTCAACGAGCGGGACGCCGTCCGGCTCGACATCCCGTCGATCAGCCACGACGGCACCGTGGTCGCGGTCCGGGTCTACACCGACACCTGTGACTGCGCGGGGAAGCAGTCCGACCTCCCGTCCGCGGCGCCGACCGACCCCGGTGGCGACTTCGACGGCGTCGTGCTCCACGACCGGCTCACCGGCGAGGACGAGCCGCTGCTCGCGCCGAACGGCGAGGTCATCGACCCGATGTGGACGGTGGCGCTCGACGACGACGGCAGCACGGTGGCGTTCCTGTCCGAGCAGGACGGCCTGGTCAGCGGCGACGACGACGGCTGGGTCGACGCGTTCGTGCTCGACCGGGACTCGAACACCCTGACCCGCCTGGAGCGGCCCGAGGACGCGACGTTCGAGGCTCGCGACCTGGCGCTCTCCGGCGACGGCACCCGGCTCGCCGTCGGCGTCCTCACCGGCCTGGAGGCGGAGACCTACCTGTACGACGTGGCCGTCATCGACCTCGACGGCACCGGTGCCGAGACCTCGCGTCAGCTGCTCGGCGTCGAGACCCGGGCCGTCGTCGAGCACGACCTCAGCCGCGACGGGAGCACCGTCGCCTGGACCCAGTTCCACAACACCTCCCCGGCGGCCGGCGACTGGAACCTGCACGTGCTGGACCTCGCGTCCGGCGAGGAGGACCCGCTGCGCCGGTTCAGCGAGGGCCTCGACGCCTGGAACGGCACCGCTGGTCCGCCGTCGCTCAGCGACGACGGCTCGGTCGTCGCGTACGGGGACGACGAGCTCTTCGAGACGCCCGGCGGCTACGACCAGTACCTGACGCGGGTCCGGGTCGCCGACCGCGACGCCGCGACCGAGCGGCTCCTGGACCCGTTCGACTTCGGCATCGACCCCGAGTCCTCCACCATCGACGAGCTTCGAGCTCTCCGGCACCGCGGCCGAGCTGCTGGTCACGAGCCCCGGTGGTGCTCCCGAGGAGAACGCCGCGCAGGCCTGGGTCGTCGACGTCGCGGACGACGACGTGGAGCTGGTCTCGCGGAGCGCGAGCGGTGCGCCGTCCCACGAGGGCGTCGAGATGTTCGCGGCCCCGTCCGACTTCTCCGTGCTCGCCCTCAGCACCCAGTCCGAGGACCTGACCGGCACCGACGAGCAGTTCGTGGTGCTGGCGCTCGGCGAGGAGGTCCCGCCGCAGTGGCCGGACGACGCGGCGGTCACCGCCGCCGCCGGCGACATCGGCGCGACGTCCGTGCGGCTGCAGTGGACCGAGGCGACCGACAACGTCGGGGTGACCGGGTACCGGGTGCTCCGCGGCGACACGGTCGTCGGCGCCACGAACGCCGCGACCCGGCAGCTGCGGCTGACCGACCTGACCCCGGACACGTCGTACACGTTCACCGTCCAGGCCGTCGACGGCCGCGCGTCGGTGTCGACCGACGGCCCGTCGGTCACCGTGCGGACCCTGCCCGAGGACTCGACCGAGCTGCGCCCGCTCGACCTCACCGCACAGGCCGGCGGCGTCGTCGACCTGGCCTGGGAGGCGCCGACGAGCGCTGACGGGCTGGTGCTGCGCACCTACCTGGGTGACACCCAGGTCGCCGAGCGCGCCCTGGCCGCGACCGCGACCACCGCGCAGGAGCGCGGCCTGGCCGCGAGCACGGCGTACTCGTTCCAGGTGTTCACCCGCCGGGGCGACACGGTCCTGCCGTTCACCGAGCGGGCCAGCGTGACGACCAACGCGCTCAGCTTCGGCGCGCTGACCTGGACGGTGCCGACGGTGCCGTCCGTGCGCCCCGAGCTCGCGCGCCGCGGCAGCACCGCCACGATCACCGCGACCGCCGAGCCGGGCCGCACCGTGAACGTCGCGGTCGAGCACCGGTCCTGGTACGACGCGGAGCACGAGCTGCTCGACGAGCCGCGGACGGTCACGTCGGTGGTGCCGCTGACCGAGGTCGGCGGAGCTCCCGGCAGCTACCGCGGCGGCTTCGAGCTCGTCGACGGCGTCGCCCGGATCGCCGGCATGGTCGGCACCGTCTCGGACGGGCACGGCGGCAGCCTCGACCGGGTCAGCAACCGCGCCCCGGTCCGGGTCAGCAACAGCGTCGTCGTGAACATCGACGCGCCGGAGGACTCCCTCTTCAACGGTCGGCTCCAGCTGTTCAGCGAGTCCACCGGCCAGACGCACACCGAGAACCTCGCCGGCGGCGCCACGTTCACGTTCGAGCACCTGAAGGCCGCGGACGACTACGTCGTCCAGGTCGTCGACGAGCCGCGGCCGCACCCTGGCCGAGCGCCCGACGGTCCGCGTCCGCGACGGCCTGGCGACCGCGATGACGCTCGACCCGAGGCTGCCCGCCGTGGTCCGCGTCGACGTGTCCCTCCCCGGTGGCGAGCCGGTCAGCGGGGTCCGCATCGAGCTTTCCGACGCGGACACCGGTGCGTTCATCGGCACGCGGTGGCCGTACAACGGATCGACCGAGTTCTGGGACGTCCTGGAGGACCAGCGGGTCCGCCTCGACGTCGTCTACCCGCCGTCCGCGCTGCTCCAGGTCGAGGACCCGCGGACGCTCACCCTCGAGGCCGGCGACAACGACATCGACGTCGTCGCCCGTCCGGTGGCCCGGCAGACGCTGAACGGCGTGGTGCGGTACGACGACGGTCGGCCCGGCCCCCGGCACGGCGGTCACCCTGCGCCAGAACTACCGAGGCGAGCTGCTGGTGCTCGGCGCCACGGCCGGCGCCGACGGCAGCTACGAGATCTCCGGCATCCGGGGCGCCGGCGAGATCCGGGCTCGCTCGGGCTCGCTGCGCGCGACGGAGACGGTCGACCTCTCGGCCGGTCCGGTCACGCGGGACATCGTCCTCGTCGGCCCGCGCACCTACGACGCGCACCTGCGGCTGTTCGTCCGGCCGGCCGGCGCCGGCACCGAGATCGGGCCGATCCCGCTCGACTGGCGCACCGCCGTCCACTACGGCCTGCGGCTCACCGTGGACGGCGTCGAGCAGCGGCTGCTGACCCGCGAGCCGGAGCCGGACGGGTCCGTCGTGGTCCAGGTGCTGGGCACGCCGGGTCAGGTGCTGCGCTGGTGCATCACGGGCTACGAGACCCGGCTGGCCAACACCTGCATGGAGCGGGTGCTGACCATCGGCGACCGGTCGCCGGTGCTGGAGATGCACGCCGGCCCCGGGATCAAGGTGAACATGAACCTGGTCGACACCCATGGCGTGCCGGTCTTCGGGGCGGCGACGAACCTCTACGAGGTCACCGACTCCGGCCGCACCTACGTGTCCGGGACCTACGGCGCCGGCGGGCGGGTGTCCGCCCAGGTGCCCCGGCCGGGCACCTACGTCGTCGAGTCGCACCACGACGACCTCTCGGCCGAGCGGACGTTCACCATCGACCGCTGCCGAGCACAGCGTCGACCTGGGCAACCTGGTGCTGCGCGCCCGCGCCCAGTTCACCGGCGCCGACAACGCCGTCGTCGCGAGCCGCTCCGACGTGCTGCCCGGCGGGGACGTCGAGCTGCGGGCGTCCTGGCGCAACCGTCGGTGCCGCGCTGGACGGTGTCGTCGCCCGGATCGCCGTACCCGGCGACACCCAGCTGGTCGCCGACAGCGTCATCCTCGACGGTCGACCGGTGCCGACCACGGCCGGCGTCGGCTACGTCGACGTCGCCCTGGGCTCGGTCCCGGCTGACGGGACCGGCACGCTTCGCTACCGGATGCGCGCCGCGGCGTCCGCCACCGGCGTGCCCGGTCGGGTCGACCTGCGCTACCCGGGCCCCGGCGGGGTCGCCGTCGAGCCGCTCGACCCGGTCACCGTGCCGGTCGTCGCGGTCACTGTGACCGGGCCGGAGACGGTGTCGGGCACGCGGATCCCGCTCAACGGCAGGGCTCCCGCGGGACGGATCGTCACGATCACCGACGGCGGCACCCCGGTGGGGGCGGCCCTCGCCGGGCCGGGCGGGCACTGGTCCGCGAACGTCTCGCTCGTCGAGCAGCCGCGCACCCAGCCGCAGCACCGCCTGGTCGCGGAGGCCGAGGTCTCGGGCGAGCGTTTCTTCGACGAGCACCTCGGTGGTCGTCGACGGCACCCAGGCGGCGGTCGAGGAGATCTCGATCTACCAGCTCGACGGTGAGTTCGCGAACGGTCGGAAGATCACGTTCGACCCGCTCGACGGCGTCGCCCGGTTCCCGTTCGTGTTCGTGCCGGGCCAGCCGATGCGCGTCGAGGTGACGTTCGACCAGCCGAGCCTGGTCTCCCGGGCGGACGTCCTCATCGGCGAGCAGCGGATCCCGGCGGTGCGCCGCGGCGACGGGGTGTTCGTGGCGACGGCGACGCTCAGCAGGGTCGGCGGGCCGATCCGTGTCGACTTCGAGTCGATCGCGAAGCCGATCGACATGACCGAGCCGGAGCAGTCCGAGCGCGAGGTCCGCGACGGTGCACCCGCGCCGTTGAGCGGCTTCGAGATCTCCGACGTGCAACAGCCGGCTGCCGGCTCTGGCCCGCGGACGGGTGCGTTCACGATGAGCGTCCCGTCGGTGCCGGGCGGTTCGGTGCGCTCGACGCTCACCGTGACCCGGGAGACGTACACACCGACCGCTGAGGACATCGCGATGCAGCGGGCCTCCGGCTCGCCGGCGTACGGCGTCACCTCGACCCGGTCGGGCAACACGCTGCACTTCAGCATGCTGATCCCGCTGTCGGAGCTGCCCGGGGTGGCGGACGGAATCGCGGCCCGCGACCGGTCGCCGTTCGGGCAGGCCCTGGCCGGCATCCTGCGCGACGCCGTCGGACCGTCCATCGTGCCGACGGCCGGGACCGCAGGAGTCGCCGTGGGCGTGGCGCGGGTGGGCTACCAGCTCGCCTTCAACGGCGCGACGACGCTCGACTCACTGATGTCGGCGCTCGGTGGCGGCGACAAGTACGAGAACCTGACCAAGGCGGTCGAGGCCGCCGGCGGGTGCAGCCCGGCCGCGGCCGCGGCATACACCCAGCGGGCGCAGAACCTGGTCTACGCCTCGGTCGCCGCCGACGTCGGTGGTGCGCTCTTCAACGTGGGCTCCCTGGTCCTCGGCCCGGCGACGTTCGGCCTCGGCACGGTCGCGCTCGGCGTCCTCGGCTGGGCGCTGGACAAGGCCATCGGCTACGCCATCGACCAGGCGACCGAGACGCTCATGAACGACATCAAGGGCGACGCCGAGTGCGACGACGAGGAGGAAGAGGACGACGACGAGGACCTGCCCGAGCCGGTGGCGGACCCGGTCTGGATCTACGACCCGAGCGGCTACGTCTACGAGGGCGCCCGGTCGGTCCGGATCGCAGGGGTCACCGCGACCCTGCTGACGGCGCCGACCGCGGACGGCCCGTGGACGGCGTGGGACGCCGAGTGGTTCGGGCAGACCAACCCGCAGACCACCGACGACGACGGCCGGTACGGCTGGGACGTCCCGGAGGGCTGGTGGAAGGTCTCGTTCACCAAGGACGGCTACCGGCCGGCTTCGAGCCGGGTGCTCCGCGTGCTGCCGCCGCACCTCGACGTCGACGTGTCGATGGTCAAGGAGGGCTTCCCGCACGTGACTGGCTCGGTGATGCGCGCCGGAGGGTTCGAGGTCACCTTCGACCGGTTGGTGCGGACGGCCACGGCGGAGCGGTCGCTGACCGTCGTCGACGCCGCCGGCGCCGAGGTCCCGGGCACCTGGGCCGCGGTCGGAGGTGCCACCGGCGACGCCGACCTGGCCCTCCAGCGCGGGCTCCGGTTCACGCCGACCGGCACGGTCCCGGCCGGGAGCCGGGTCACCCTGACCGTGGACGGGGTCGCGGACTACAGCGGCCGGCTGATGGCCGCGCCGTACACCGCGACGCTGACCGTGCCGACGCCTGGCGGCGGCGGTCCGGGCCAGCCCGCCGATGCGGTGCCGGACGCGCCGACGGCGATGACGGCGACCGCCGGCGAGCGGGCGGCGGAGGTCTCCTGGACCGCGCCGGACGACAACGGCGCCGAGATCCTCGACTACCTCGTCACCGTGCTGCCCAGCGGCCGCCAGGTGACGGTGGCTGCCGGGGAGACGGCGACCGAGGTCGACGGGCTCACCCCGGGCACGCCGTACACGTTCACGGTGACCGCCCGCAACGAGGTGGGCACCGGGCCGGCCAGCGCGCCGTCGAACGAGGTGGTGCCGACGGCGCTCGCTCCGGAGACGACGCTGACGGTGTCGCCGGACGGCTTCGTGGTCAGTCGCACGGCACGGATGACGTGGGCCGACACGGGCGCGTCGTACGTCTGCGAGCTGGACGGCGTGGCCCGGCCGTGCGAGGGCACCGGCACGAAGCTGGACGGGCTGCGCTCCGGGACGCACACGTTCACGGTCGCCGCGACCGACGCGGATGGCGACGTGGACCCGACACCCGCGACGGCGACCTGGACGGTTCCGCGTGACGACCGCGCACTGACCGGCGGCAAGGCGTGGCAGCGCAAGCGCGGCGCCGGGGCGTTCGACGGGACGTACTCGCAGGCGACCACGCGCGGGGCCACCCTGAGCGTCCGCGTCGAGGACGCCACCCGGCTGGCCCTGGTCGTCGCCCGCGGGCGCGGCCACGGCAAGGTCGCGGTCTACCTCGGGAAGACCAAGATCGCGACCGTCGACCTCGGTGGTACGGCGCGGCAGCGCCAGGTCGTGCCGCTGCGGGCGCTGGACGCGCCGCGGTCGGGCACCGTGCGGATCGTGGTGACCTCGCACCGCGGACCGGTGCGGGTCGACGGGCTGGCGGTGGCCACGGCCGACTGACCGCCGAGGGGACCGGCGCCGCGGCTTTGTCGCGGCCGCGGCGCCGGCTTCCACCAGATCCTTGACAGGGGTCCGGCCAAGGCCCAGAGTGAGCAGTGGGAACGCTCCCACCACCGACATCCCGACGAGGAGTGGACCGCGCGATGGTCTCGACGGGACGTCAGGGAGTACCCGCCCACGAACGGCGGTTCGTGGGCGGGCCCATCCGTGCGGCGGGCCCGGGAACTCCTCGACGTCCCGGGCCCGTCGTTCGAACTCCGCACCGCTTCGCCGACGGCATACTGACGCCCATGACCCGCACCCCGCGCACCCGACCGACGCTCGAGGAGGTCGCCGCGCGCGCGGGTGTCGGACGGGGTACCGCGTCCCGGGTCATCAACGGCGGCGAGAAGGTCTCCGAGAAGGCCCGGCAGGCCGTCGAGGACGCGATCGCCGAGCTCGGCTACGTCCCGAACGCCAACGCCCGGGCCCTGGTCACCCGGCGCACCGACGCCGTCGCGCTGGTGATCGCGGAGTCCGAGGAGCGGGTCTTCGGTGAGCCGTTCTTCGCCGGCATCATCCGCGGCATCGGCTCCGCGCTCGCCGAGGCCGACCGGCAGCTGGTGCTGCTGCTCGCGCAGGCCTCGCAGCGGCGCGGCGCCCTCGACGAGTACCTCACCCGCCAGCACGTCGACGGCGTGCTGCTCCTCTCCCTCCACGACGACGACGAGCTGCCGGACCGGATCCGAGCGCACGGCCTCCCGGTCGTCGTCGGTGGCCGCGCCCGCGAGGGCGTGCTCAGCGACTTCGTCGACGTCGACAACGTGCAGGGCGCCGAGCTCGCGGTCGCGCACCTCGTCGAGCGCGGCCGGCTGCGGATCGCCACCATCGCCGGACCCGCCGACATGGTCGCCGGATCCTCGCGCTTCCAGGGGTACGTCGCCGGGCTGGCCGCCGCGGACCGGGCGCTCGACGAGCGGCTCGTCGTACGCGGCGACTTCGGCCAGGAGAGCGGCGCCACGGCGATGCGCCACGCTGCTCGAGCGGGACCCCGACCTCGACGCGGTGTTCTGCGCCAACGACCTGATGGCGCTCGGCGCCCTCCAGACCCTGCGCGACGCCGGCCGGAAGGTGCCCGAGGACGTCGCGGTCGTCGGCTTCGAGGACGCGCCGGTCGCGCTGTCCGCGCATCCGCCGCTGACCACCGTCCACCAGTCGCCGGAGCAGATGGGGCGCGAGATGGTGGCCCTGCTGCTCGAGACGATGGCCGCGCCGGACCAGGACCGGCCGGGCCGGATGCTGTCCACACATCTGGTGGTGCGCGACAGCAGCTGAGCCGGGCCTTAACGTTTCGCCCATGGATCAGAACGGAGAGGCGACGGCGCCGCTGGTGCTGCTCGTCACCTGCTGGCGAATGGGCCGAGGGCGAGCCGGGGCACGCGGCGCTGGACCGTGCCCTCGCCGCGCACGGGCTCGACAGCCGCTGGGTGGTCTGGGACGACCTCGCCGTCGACTGGGGCGCGGCCGACGTCATCGCCGTCCGGTCGACCTGGGACTACGACTCCCGGCTCGGTGAGTTCCTCGGCTGGGCCGCCGGAGTCGGGCCGGCGCTGCTCAACGGCGCCGACGTGTTCCGCGTGGAACACCGACAAGCGCTACCTCGTCGAGCTCCAGGACACCGGCCTCCCGATCGTCCCCACCGTCGCCGCCGACACCGTCTTCGACGTCCGGGCCGCCGCCGACCGCTTCGGCCTGTCGGTGGTCAAGCCGCGGATCGGCGCCGGCGGCCGCGGCATCGAGGTCGTCTCCGACGGCCGGGTCTGGCTGCCGCAGCCCGACGGGCACCAGGGCCCGTGGATCGTGCAGCCGCTGGTCGAGTCGATCCACCACGACGGCGAGATCTCGGTGTTCGTGATCGGCGGCCACCCGGTCAGCCAGGTCGACAAGATGCCGAGCACCACCGACATCCGGGTGCACGAGCAGTTCGGCGGTACGTCGCGCTCGGTCGAGCTGACCGACGAGGCGGCGATGCTGGCGGCCGAGGCGATCGCCACCGTCGTCGACCTGCTCGGCGACGAGGTCGTCTACGGCCGGGTCGACATGATGCGCTACCAGGGCCGGCTGGTCGTGAGCGAGGTCGAGCTGACCGAGCCCGGCCTCTACCTCGACGTACTCCCGCTGAACGCGCTGCCGTTCGCGGAGGCGGTCGCCGCCCGGGCACTGCCGCGGACCTGGTGATCCTCTTCTTGCACTCGCAGGGGTCGAGTGCTAAACATGACGCTGGCACTCTCGTCATGAGAGTGACAACTCCGGATCGGTGCCAGTTGAGGCCCTCCGCGCCGGCGAGAAAGGGTTCGCCGGGTCAGCAGGGTCGTCCGTCGCGGGCAACCCATCGAGCCGGAATCCCCGAACTCTAAGCGTGAGGAATCGCAGGAGTTATGCCCAAGCTGATTGCTTTCAACGAGGAGGCCCGGCGCGGTCTCGAGCGTGGCATGAACACGCTCGCCGACGCCGTCAAGGTCACCCTCGGTCCCAAGGGCCGCAACGTCGTGCTCGAGAAGAAGTGGGGCGCCCCCACGATCACCAACGATGGTGTGTCCATCGCCAAGGAGATCGAGCTCGAGGACCCCTACGAGAAGATCGGTGCCGAGCTCGTCAAGGAGGTCGCCAAGAAGACCGACGACGTCGCCGGTGACGGTACGACGACCGCCACGGTCCTCGCCCAGGCGATGGTCCGCGAGGGTCTGCGCAACGTGGCCGCGGGTGCGAACCCGATGGGCCTCAAGCGCGGCATCGAGGCCGCTGTCGCCGCCGTGTCGGAGCAGCTCTCCAACATGGCGATCGACATCGAGACCAAGGAGCAGATCGCCGCTACCGCGTCGATCTCCGCCGCTGACACCACCGTCGGCGAGATCATCGCCGAGGCGATGGACAAGGTCGGCAAGGAAGGCGTCATCACCGTCGAGGAGTCGAACACCTTCGGGCTCGACCTCGAGCTCACCGAGGGCATGCGCTTCGACAAGGGCTACATCTCGGCGTACTTCGTCACCGACCCGGAGCGGATGGAGACGGTCCTCGAGGACCCCTACATCCTGATCGCCAACCAGAAGATCTCGTCGGTCAAGGACCTGCTCCCGCTCCTCGAGAAGGTCATGCAGTCCGGCAAGCCGCTGCTGATCCTCGCCGAGGACACCGACGGTGAGGCGCTGTCGACCCTGGTCGTCAACAAGATCCGTGGCACCTTCAAGTCCGTCGCCGTCAAGGCTCCGGGCTTCGGTGACCGCCGCAAGGCCATGCTGCAGGACATCGCGATCCTGACCGGCGGCCAGGTCATCTCGGAGGAGGTCGGCCTGAAGCTCGAGTCGACCGGCATCGAGCTGCTCGGCCAGGCCCGCAAGGTCGTCATCACCAAGGACGAGACCACCATCGTCGAGGGTGCCGGCGACGCCGACCAGATCGCCGGTCGGGTCAACCAGATCCGTGCCGAGATCGAGAAGTCGGACTCCGACTACGACCGCGAGAAGCTGCAGGAGCGCCTGGCCAAGCTGGCCGGCGGCGTTGCGGTCATCAAGGTCGGCGCGGCCACCGAGGTCGAGCTCAAGGAGCGCAAGCACCGCATCGAGGACGCCGTTCGCAACGCGAAGGCGGCCGTCGAGGAGGGCATCGTCGCCGGCGGCGGCGTGGCCCTGGTGCAGGCTGCGGCCACCGCGTTCGACAAGCTCGAGCTCGTCGGCGACGAGGCGACCGGTGCCAACATCGTGCGCTTCGCGTCCGACGCCCCGCTCAAGCAGATCGCGATCAACGCCGGCCTCGAGGGCGGCGTCGTGGCGGAGAAGGTGCG
Organism: uncultured Actinomycetota bacterium; assembly: GCA_963716655.1. Taxonomy (GTDB): domain Bacteria; phylum Actinomycetota; class Actinomycetes; order Propionibacteriales; family Nocardioidaceae; genus Nocardioides. Next base: position 636,824 of record CAVQTV010000008.1, read on the forward strand.
CAACCTGACCCCCGGTCACGGCCTGAACGCGGCCACCGGCGAGTACGTCGACATGATCGCCTCCGGCATCATCGACCCCGCCAAGGTGACCCGCAGCGCGCTGCAGAACGCCGCCTCCATCGCGGCGCTCTTCCTCACCACCGAGGCCGTCGTGGCCGACAAGCCGGAGAAGTCCGCCCCCATGGGCGACCCGTCCGGTGGCATGGGCGGCATGGACTTCTGAGCGCCCCGCTCCGGCAGCTACTGCGAACGGCCCCAGTCCCTCGGGACTGGGGCCGTTCCGGTATTGCTCGGCTGCGGCTACGAACTCGCGGTTCCGGGAGGATCGCGCACATGTCCGTCGAGCTGATCCGTTCGCCCGCCCTGTCCGACGAGGTCCCGTACGCCTACGCCGCGGTGGCCGGCCCGGGGAGCCTGGTCTTCACCGCGGGCGCGTGTCCGCTGGACGACGACGGCAACGTCGTTGCGCCCGGTGACGTCACCGGCCAGGCGCAGCGGGTGATGGACAACCTGGTCACCGCGCTCGCGGCCTCGGGCTGCACGCTCGCCGACGTGGCCAAGTCGACGGTGTACGTCGCCTCCGCCGATCGCGACGACCTGGTGGACGCCTGGCAGGTCGTGCGCGCCGCGTTCGGCGACCACGATGCCCCGAGCACCCTGCTCGGCGTGGCGATGCTCGGGTACGCCGACCAGCTGGTCGAGGTCGAGGCGGTCGCGGTCACTCCCCGTATGTGAGGCTTGAGGCGTGGACGAGCCGACGGGACTCGCTTCGAGGAGATCGCGCCGACCCTGATCGAGCCGGTGCGCCGGTTCCTCGCCCGCCGTACCGACCCGGACACCGCCGAGGACGTGCTGGCCGAGACCCTGCTGGTGTGCTGGCGCCGGGTCGAGGAGCTGCCCGACCTGCCGCTGCCGTGGGTGTACGGCGTGGCGCGCAACTGCCTGAACAACGCGCGACGCGCGTCCCCGGCGGCAGGAGCGGGTGGCCGCGCGGCTGGCGGCCGAGCCGACCGCGCCGGAGCCCGCTGACGACCCCGCACTGCACGAGGCGCTGGCCGCGCTGCGGCCGGAGGAGGCCGAGCTGCTCCGGCTGTGGGCGTGGGAGCAGCTGACGCCGGCCGAGATCGCGGTGGTCCTCGAGATCACGCCGAACGCCGCGAGCACCCGGCTGCCGCGCGCGAAGCGGAAGTTGTCCGACCGGCTGCGAAAGAGTGGGGCCGTTGCCGGACATGAGGAGTCGAGAGAGGGGAGAAGGCCATGACGCGACGAGCTGCACGACCGGCTGCGAGCCGTCCGACCCGGCCGCCTCCCTCCCGCCGGCCGACCCCGCGCGGGTGGCCCGACTCCTGGAGGACGTCATGAGCACCGAGCTCACCACCGAGAACCGCGAGACCGGCACCCACGACCGCGGCCCGCTCACCTGGCTGGTCGCCGCCGCCGCGGCGGTGATCATCGCGGGCGTCGGGCTCTTCGCCGTCGCTCAACCACGACGACGACCCGGCCGTCGCCGCCGACCGCGGGCGACGACCGTCACGGTCACCGACCCTGTCCGGCGCCGGACCCGTCGGCGTACACCGCGAAGTGCATGGTGCCCAACGCCGAGGTCCTCGCCCAGCAGACGGTCGCCTTCGACGGCACCGTCACCGCGGTGGCCGACGACCTCGTCACGCTGACGCCCACCACCTGGTACGCCGGCGACCCGACCGACGTGGTGCAGGTGCAGGCGCCGCCGGCCGAGCTGCGAGGACCTGCTGCTCGCGGTGCACTTCGAGGAGGGCGGCCGCTACCTGGTGTCGGCGACCGACGGCCGGGTCACGGTGTGCGGCTTCAGCGCGCCGTACTCCGCGGAGCTCGCGGCGCTCTACGAGCAGGCGTTCCCGGGCTGACCGTCGCACGGACTGCTGCTCGCGGCCGGCGCGGGATCCCGGATGGGGATGCCCAAGGCGTCTGCGTGGGCGAGCTGGCTGGTCCGCGGGGTGCGGGCCCTCGCCGACGGCGGCTGCGACCCAGGTGACCGTCGTGCTCGGCGCCTCCGCCGAGGAGGCGCTGCCGCTGCTCGAGGGCACCGGCGCGACCGCCGTCGTCGCCGCCGACTGGGCGGACGGCATGTCCGCGTCGCTGCGGGCCGGCCTGACCGCCGCTGACCGGCACCGACGCCGACGCCGTGCGTCGTCACCCTCGTCGACCTGCCGGACGTCGGCGCCGACGTCGTCCGCCGGCTCCTCGAGCCGCCGCCCGGGCCGGGCACGCTGCGCCGGGCGACGTACGACGGACGGCCCGGCCACCCGGTCGTCATCGGCCGCGACCACTGGGCCGCGGTCGTCGCCGAGACCGACGGGCGACCGCGGGTGCGCGGGCCTACCTCGCCGACCACGACGCCGAGCTCGTCGAGTGCGGCGATCTCGCCACCGGCGCGACGTCGACGTCGACCAACCTGCCAACGCCCTGAGTAGCCTTGACGGCATGGAGCCTCGCGTCGCCCGCCGCCGTCGCCGCCCGCCTCGGCGGGACCGGCTACCTCTCCGACGACGCGCTGGCGACGGTGGCGTTCCTCGCGCTGCAGATGCAGCGGCCGCTGCTGCTCGAGGGTGAGCCCGGCACCGGCAAGACCGCGCTCGCCGAGGCGATCGCGGAGTGCCTCGAGCTGCCGCTGGTCCGGCTGCAGTGCTACGAGGGCATCGACGCCACCCAGGCGCTCTACGACTGGGACTTCCCGCGCCAGATCCTGCACCTGCGCGCGCTCGAGGCGGCCGGCGGCGACGCGACGTCGAGGAGGCCGAGAAGAGCCTGTACGACGCGCGCTTCCTGCTCGCCCGGCCGGTGCTGCAGGCGCTCCAGGAGAGCCCGGCGGTGCTGCTGGTCGACGAGGTCGACCGGGCCGACGACGAGTTCGAGGCGTTCCTGCTCGAGGTGCTGTCGACGTACCAGGTGACGATCCCCGAGCTCGGCACGGTGCGGGCCGCGACCCCGCCGATCGTCGTGCTCACCTCCAACCGCACCCGCGAGCTGCACGACGCGCTGAAGCGGCGCTGCCTCTACCACTGGATCGACCACCCCGGTCTCGAGCGCGAGGTCGCGATCCTCCGCTCGCGGGCGCCCGAGGTGTCCGAGACGCTGCGCCGCCAGGTCGTCGAGCTGGTGCAGCAGCTGCGCGGCCGCGACGACCTGCAGAAGCCGCCCGGCGTCGCCGAGACCCTCGACTGGGCGCGGGCGCTGCACTACCTCGGCACCGCCGAGATCGACCTGGCCGCGGCGTCGGCGACGCTCGGTGCGCTGGTGAAGTACCGCGAGGACGCCGACCGGGTGCGCCAGGCCCTGGACCAGATGCTGCGGCCATGAACCGACCGTGGCGCCGACGAGATCCTGCTCGGCTTCACCCGCGCGCTCCGGGCGGCCGGGGTGCCGGTGACCCAGGACCGCGCCCAGGGCTTCGCTCGCGGCCGACGGCCATCCTCGGGGTCGACGACCAGCGGTCGACGTACCTCGCCGGCCGGGCCACGCTGTGCGCCGGACCCGACGACCTCGCGCGCTACGACCAGGTGTTCCACGCGTTCTTCAACTCCCGCGACGGGCTGCCACGGACGCGGCCGGCGTCGGCCGTCGGCGCCGACCTTCGCCGGCCTGCCCGAGACCGACGCGAGCCGGCGAGGGCGAGGCGACCGACGAGGAGGTCGTGCGGGCGATGGCCAGCGACGACCGAGGTGCTGCGGCACCGCGACGTCGCGTCGCTGTCGGCCGCGGAGAAGCACCGGCTGGCCGGCATGTTCGCGACCCTGCGGCCGCGGCCGCCGGTGCGCCGTACGGCCCGGCACCAGCGCTGGCACCGCGGCCAGGTCGACGCCTCGCGCACCCTGCGCGCGTCGCTGCGCCGGATGGGCGAGCCCGCCGAGATCGCCTGGCGGCGGCGCGGCGTGCGGCCGCGGCGGGTGGTGCTGCTGGTCGACGTGTCCGGCTCGATGAGCGGGTACGCCGACGCGCTGCTGCGGCTCGCGCACCGGTTCACCCAGGTCGGCCGCGAGAGCGGCGGCGTGGTCGAGACGTTCACGGTCGGCACCCGGCTGACCCACCTGACCCGGGCGATGCGGCTGCGCGACCCCGAGCGGGCGCTGGTCGCCGCCGGGCGAGACCGTGCCGGACTGGTCGGGCGGCACCCGGCTCGGCGAGACGCTGCGGTTCTTCCTCGACCGCTGGGGCCAGCGCGGCCTGGCCCGCGGCGCCGTCGTCGTCGTGTTCAGCGACGGCTGGGAGCGCGGCGACCCGACGCTGCTCGGCGAGCAGATGGCCCGGCTCGCAGCGGATCGCGCACCGGGTCGTGTGGGTCAACCCGCACCGCGGCAAGAGCGGCTACGAGCCGGTGCAGCAGGGCGTGCTCGCCGCGCTGCCGCACTGCGACGACTTCGTCGCCGGCCACTCGCTGGCGACGTTCGCCGAGCTGTCGGAGGTGATCTCGCGTGCGTGACGTGCTGCCCGAGCTGCTGGCGTGGTGGCGAGCCGGCGAGACCGTCGGCGTCGGCACCGTGGTCGCGACCTTCCAGTCCGCGCCCCGGCCGGCCGGCGCCTCGATGCTGGTCGGCCCGGACGGCACCGCGGTCGGCTCGGTCTCCGGCGGCTGCGTCGAGGGCGCGGTCTACGACCTGGCGCAGTCGGTCGTGGAGTCGGGCGCGCCGGTGCTCGAGCGCTACGGCGTCTCCGACGACGACGCGTTCGCCGTCGGCCTGACCTGCGGCGGCATCCTCGACGTGTACGTCGAGAAGGTCAACCGCGAGACGTTCCCCGAGCTCGGCGAGATCGCCGACGACATCGAGGCCGGCCGCCCGGTCGCCCTCGCCACCGTCATCGAGCACCCCGACCCGGCCTGGCTCGGCCGGCGGCTCGTCGTCCGCCCGGAGGGGATAGTCCCTGACGTTTCCGGGGTCACTCCCGGCGTGTCGACCCCGCAAACGTCAGGGAGTATCGGCTCGGCGCGCGCCGACGACGCCGTCCACGACGACGCGCTCGGGCTGCTGGCGGCTGGGCACAACGCGACGCTGACCTACGGCCCGGACGGCGAGCGCCGCGGCGAGGGGATGCGGGTGTTCGTGTGGGCGTTCGCGCCCAAGCCGCGGATGCTGGTCTTCGGGGCGATCGACTTCGCGGCCGCGGTGGCGCGGGTCGGCAGCTTCCTCGGCTACCACGTGACCGTCTGCGACGCCCGGCCCGTGTTCGCGACCAACAGCCGCTTCCCGGAGGCCGACGAGGTCGTCGTCGACTGGCCGCACCGCTACCTCGCAGGCCGAGGCGGAGGCCGGCCGGGTCGACGGCCGGACCGTGATCACCGTGCTCACCCACGACCCGAAGTTCGACGTACCCCTGCTCGAGGTCGCGCTGCGGCTGCCCGAGGTCGCGTACGTCGGGGCGATGGGCTCGCGGCGCACCCACGACGACCGGCTGGCCCGGCTGCGCGAGGCCGGCGTCGACGACAAGGAGATCGAGCGGCTCTCCAGCCCGATCGGCCTCGACCTCGGCGCCCGGACGCCGGAGGAGACCGCGATCAGCATCGCCGCCGAGATCGTCGCCGGCCGCTGGGGCGGCACCGGCGAGCGGCTCGCGGCCCGCGACGGCCGGATCCACCGGGACCTGGCCTGAGTCGATGAGAGTCCGGGTCGGCACCGCGGCGCTGTTGCTGGTGCTGCCGCTCGCCGCCTGCTCGGCCGACGAGCCGGCGGCCGGCGCGCCCGCGCCGACTGCTTCAGCGAGCCCGTCGGAGACGCCGTCCGCGACGCCGTCGCCCTCCTCGGGCCCCACCCAGCCCCCCACCCCCACCGAGCAGGAACGAGACCCTGCCACCGCGCACCGACAATCCGTCGCTGGCGAACCTGATGCGCGCCGACTTCGACGGCCGCGGGCTGCGGATCGTCGCCACCGAGGGCATCGACCGCCGCCTACACCCGCTACCAGGTGACCTACCGCAGCAACGGCACCCTGGTCTCCGGCGTGCTGCTCCGGCCGCACGGCAAGGGTCCGTTCCCGGCGGTCGTGCTCAACCACGGCTACATCGAGCCCGTCGACTACGTCACCGGCCAGGGCATGGCCCGCGAGCAGGACTGGCTGGCGAACGCGCGGGTTCGTCGTCCTGCACACCGACTACCGCGGCCACGCCGCCGGCGACCCGGCCAGCGACCTCGAGCGCGAGCTCCGGCTCGGCCTACGCCCGCGACAGCCATCAACGCGGTCCTCGCCCTCGAGAAGCTGCCGTACGTCGACGCCGACAAGACCGCGATGATGGGCCGGTCGATGGGCGGCGGGGTCACCCTCAACGCGCTGGTCGCGGCGCCCGGCCTGGTCGACGCGGCGGTGATCTACGCCAGCGTCAGCTCGAGCTTCCTCGACAACCTGCGGCACTTCACGCAGCCGAACCGGCCCGAGGCGGTGCAGGCGCTCTTCGCCCGCGTTCGGCACGCCGCAGGAGAACCCGGCGTTCTACCGCGGCCTGTCCTCGCGCACCTACTTCGACCGGATCACCGAGCCGGTGCTGATCCACCACGGCGCGGTCGACGGCACCTGCCCGCCGGTCTGGTCGCGCACCACCCAGCGGCTGCTCGAGGAGGCCGACGTCGACAGCACCCTGATCGAGTACGCCCGGCGAGGACCACACCTTCTACGCGCGCTGGCAGGACTCGATCATCCGCAGCGTCGCATTCCTGCGCCGCCAGCTCGGCGTGTGACCCGCGTCACTGTGCGGGTACCTTGGCGGCGACCGAAGAGCCCGGGGGTGGCGATGGCCCGCAGCGAGCTGCAGAGCCCGCAGGATGGACGCCGTGCGGGCGTGGACGTCGTTCGTCGAGCACGGCGACGACGCCGAGGCCCTGGTCCGCCCCGAGATCCTGCACAGCTGGACCCGCTCCGAGGCCGCGATCTCGACCGACGTGCGCGAGGCGCCGCTGGCCGACGAGTCCGAGACCGCGGCGTTCTGGCAGGGCTCGCCGCTGCAGACCGCCGTCGAGCGGGTCGAGGCCGAGCTGCGCCGTACCGCCGAGGACGGCGACCTGGTCGTCGCGGTCACCGACCCGCGAGACCCGGATCCTCTGGACGTACGGCGGCCGGGTGATGCGCCGCAAGGCGGAGACCGTGAACTTCGTGGCGGGCGGGCGCTGGGACGACCAGTCCGTCGGCACCAACGCGCTCGACCTCGCCAACCGGCTGGACGCGCCCGCGATGGTCTTCAGCGCCGAGCACTACGCGTCGATCGTGCACAACTGGGTGTGCTGGGCCGCGCCGGTGCACGACCCGGTCACCGGCGCCCAGCTCGGCGTCATCGACCTCTCGACCACCTGGGACCGCACCCACCCGATCGGGCTGGCCACCGCCCGGGTGATGGCCCGGCTGATCGAGACCGCGATGCCGGTCGTCGCACCACGCCGCCGAGCGTGCTCGACGAGCACACCGAGCCCGGCCTGGTGATGCGGCCTGCTCGGCACCGCCGAGACCTGGCTCGACGGCCAGCGGCTGCTGCTCAACCGGCGCCAGACCGAGGTGCTCGCGCTGCTCGCGATGCACCCCGAGGGGCTGTCGCTGGAGCACCTGCACGCGCTGGTCTACGGCGACCAGGCGGTCACCCTCTCGACGCTCAAGGCCGAGGTCTCGCACCTGCGCTCGGCGCTCGGCGGCCAGCTCGGCTCGCGCCCCTACCGGCTGATGATGCCGGTCTCGACCGACGTCGACCTGGTCCTCGGCCTGCTCCGCAGCGGCCGGGTCGCCGCCGCGGTCGACGCGTACGGCGGCGACCTGCTGCCCGGCACCAACTCGCCGGCGCTCACCGAGCTCGCCGAGTACGTCGCGGTCGCGGTCCGCGAGGCGCTGCTCGCCGACCCGCAGCCGGACGCCGTGGTGCGCTACAGCGAGCTGGCGCCGTACGACACCGAGGTCGTCGAGGTCTGCCTGGCCGCGTCTCGCCGGCCGGCCGCACCCCGCCGTACCCCTGCTCAAGGGCCGGCTGGCCGCCGCCCAGCGCTGAGTTCATCGGCCGACCGATGAACTCACGCCTGGACGATGAAGCTTTGTCGTCCAGGCACAGTTCGTCGGCCAGCCGATAAACCTCCGCACCGGCGGCCAACGTTCGCCAACCGCGCTGCCTAGCGTGCTGCATGACCCGGATCACCCTCACCGTCGACGGAGCCCAGGTCTCCGACGACGTCGAACCCCGCCTGCTGCTCGTGCAGTACCTGCGCGAGCGGCTCGGCAAGACCGGCACCGTCATCGGTTGCGACACCAGCAACTGCGGCGCGTGCACGGTCCACCTCGACGGCACCAGCGTGAAGTCGTGCAACGTGCTCGCCGTCCAGGCCGACGGCGCCGAGGTCACCACCATCGAGGGGCTGGCCCAGAACGGCGAGCTGCACCCGGTGCAGGAGGCGTTCCGCGAGTGCCACGGGCTCCAGTGCGGCTTCTGCACGCCGGGGATGATCATGCAGAGCATCGACCTGCTCAACAACAACCCGAACCCCACCGAGGAGGAGATCCGGCTCGGGCTCGAGGGCAACCTCTGCCGCTGCACCGGCTACCACAACATCGTCAAGGCCGTGCAGCACGCGGCCGGTCAGGAGGTGCACGTCATGACCGCCACCCAGGAGCGCCCGTCCGACGCCATCGAGCAGGAGATCGGCCGCGACCGGCGCCGCAAGGAGGACCAGCGGCTGATCACCGGCCGCACCCGCTGGACCGACAACATCACGCTGCCGGGCATGCTGCACCTCGCGATGGTGCGCAGCCCGTTCGCGCACGCCACCATCACCTCGATCGACACCGCGGCCGCCAAGGCGGCCACCAACGTCGTCGCCGTGCTCACCGGCGTCCGACTTCGGCGAGGAGCTCGGCGTCCTGCATCAACGCCTGGCCGATCACGCCCGACCAGGTGACGCCCGCGCCACTCGCCGATGCCCAGCCGACCGGGTCGCGTTCGCCGGCGAGATCGTCGCCGTCGTCGTCGCCCGCACGGCCGCCGAGGCGCGCGACGCCGCCGAGCTCGTCGACGTGGAGTACGACGAGCTGCCGGCCGCGCTCGACCTCAAGAAGGCCGCCGCCGACGAGGTCCTCGCGCACCCCGACCTCGGCACCAACAAGTCCGCGCTGTGGGTCTTCGACTCCGGCCGAGGCCGGCACCGGCGGCAACGTCGACGAGGCGATCGCCAAGGCCCGCACCGACGGCATCGTGATCGAGCGGGAGTACCGCCAGCAGCGGCTGATCCCGGCGTTCATGGAGCCGCGCATCGGTCGTGGTCGACCCGACCGGCGAGCAGTACACGATGTGGTCGGCGACCCAGATCCCGCACATCGTCCGGTTCGCGCTGGCCGCGACCACCGGCGTGCCCGAGTCGAAGATCCGGGTGATCGCGCCCGACGTCGGCGGCGGCTTCGGCGGCAAGCTCCAGGTCACGCCCGAGGAGTGGATCGCCTGGGCGGTCGGCCGCCGGCTCGGCAAGCCGGTGAAGTACACCGAGACCCGCTCCGAGTCGCTGATGAGCGGCCACCACGGCCGCGACCAGTGGCAGAAGCTCACCCTCGCCGGCCGAGAAGGACGGCACCGTCACCGGCCTCAAGGTCGAGCTGCTCGCCGACCTCGGCGCGTACGTCGCCATCGTCGGCGGCGGCGTCCCGGTGCTCGGCGCGTTCATGTTCAACGCGATCTACAAGTTCCCGGCCTACCACTTCGCGGTGCAGACCGTGCTCACCAACAAGACCTGGACCGACGCCTACCGCGGCGCCGGCCGGCCGGAGGCGACGTACGCCATCGAGCGGATCATGGACGAGCTCGCCGCCGAGGTCGGCGTCGACCCGCTCGAGATCCGCGAGAAGAACTGGATCAAGCACGAGGAGTTCCCGTTCACCACGGTCTGCCGGGCTCGAGTACGACTCCGGCAACTACGAGGCCGCCACCGCGAAGGCCAAGGAGATGTTCGGGTACGACGAGCTCCGGGCCGAGCAGAAGCAGCGCCGCGACTCCGGCGACACCGTGCAGCTCGGCATCGGCATCTCGACGTTCACCGAGATGTGCGGCCTGGCGCCCGAGCCGGGTGCTCGGCCAGCTCGACTACGGCGCCGGCGGCTGGGAGCACGCGAGCGTGCGGATGCTGGCCACCGGCAAGGTCGAGGTGGTGACCGGCGCGTCCGCGCACGGCCAGGGCCACGAGACGGCGTTCAGCCAGATCGTCGCCGACCGGCTCGGCGTCGCGTTCGAGGACGTCGAGGTGCTGCACGGCGACACCCAGGTCGCCCACAAGGGCCTGGACACCTACGGCTCGCGGTCGCTGGTCGTCGGCGGCGAGGCGCTGGTCCGGCGGCCGACAAGGTGATCGAGAAGGCGCAAGCCGATCGCGGCGCACCTGCTCGAGGCGTCGGTCGACGACATCGAGTTCTCCGGCGGCCGGTTCTCGGTGCGCGGCACCGACCAGGGGATGGCGATCGGCGAGATCGCCACCGCGGTCTTCGCCGCGCACAACCTGCCCGACGGCGTGGAGCCGACGCTCGACTCGGACGCGACGTTCGACCCGGTCAACTTCAACTTCCCGCACGGCACCCACCTGTGCGCGATGGAGGTCGACACCGAGACCGGCGCGCGTGAAGATGCGCAAGTACGTCTGCGTCGACGACATCGGCAACATCATCAACCCGCTGATCGTCGCCGGGCAGGTGCACGGCGGGCTGGTGCAGGGCATCGCCCAGGCGCTCTGGGAGGAGGCGGTGTACGACGACGCCGGCACGCTGGTGTCCGGCTCGTTCGTCGACTACCTGCTGCCGACCGCGGCCGACACGATCAGCTTCGACATCGAGCACACCACGTCGCCGTGCACCGACGAACACGCTCGGCACCAAGGGCGTCGGCGAGGCCGGCACCATCGCCTCGACACCGGCCGTCGTGAACGCGGTCGTCGACGCCGTACGCCACCTCGGGGTCAACGACATCCAGATGCCGTGCACGCCCGAGCGGGTGTGGAAGGCGATCAACGGCCCGGGCTCCGGCGGCGCGACCGACGGGTGCGGCGATGCCGCACTTCGACGAGGCTGAACCGGGCACGGTCAGCACGGAAGGAGCGGGCGCAGTGATCCCCGCACAGTTCGACTACCTGGCGCCGACCTCGGTCGAGGACGCCCTGGCCGCGCTCGCCGAGCACGGCGACGACGCCAAGATCATCGCCGGCGGGCAGAGCCTGCTGCCGGTGCTGCGGATGCGGCTCAACGCACCCGAGATGGTGATCGACCTCGGCAAGATCGAGTCGCTGCGCGGGATCCGCGACGACGGCGACGCGATCGTCATCGGCGCGATGACCCCGCACTCCGTGGTCGGCTCCGACCCGCTCGTCGCCGAGCACGCCGCGCTGATCACCAAGGCGATCGAGCACCTCGCCGACGCCCAGATCCGGCACCGCGGCACGTTCGGCGGCGCGCTCGCGCACGCCGACCCGGCCGGCGACCTCGGCGCGCCGGCGCTGGCGCTCGGTGCGGAGTTCGTGATCGCGGGATCCGGTGGCACCCGGACGGTGGCGGCCGACGACTTCTTCGTCGACCTCTTCGAGACCGCGATCGGCGACGACGAGATCCTCACCGAGGTGCGGATCCCCAAGCACACCGGCTGGGGCGCGCACTACGAGAAGTTCGTCCGGGTCGCCCACCAGTGGCCGATCGTGGCGGTCGCCGCGACGGTCCGGATGGACGGCGACACCATCGCCGAGGCCCGGGTCGGGCTCACCAACATGGGCTCGACGCCGCTGCGGGCCCGCGGGGTCGAGGAGGCGGTCGCCGGGCAAGCCGGCGACCGCCGACGGCGTACGCGCCGCCGCCGAGCGGGCCGCCGAGGGCACCAACCCGCCGTCGGACCTCAACGGCGACGCCGACTACCAGCGGCACCTGGCGACCGTCCTGACCCGGCGCGCGCTGCTCGCCGCGGCGGGGGCATGATCGCTAGATGGACCTGACCCACCGGTTCACCGTCCCGACGTCGGTCGACGAGACCTGGGCGCACTTCGAGGACATCGCGTCGGTCGCGGAGTGCTTCCCGGGCGCCACGGTCACCTCGGTCGACGGGCGACACCTTCTCGGGCTCGGTGAAGGTCAAGCTCGGCCCGATCGCGCTGGTCTACAACGGCTCCGGCACCTTCGTCGAGAAGGACGAGGCGGCGCACCGCTTCGTCGTCGACGCCAAGGGCAAGGACAAGCGCGGCAACGGTACGGCGGGCGCGAAGGTCACCCTGACCATGGCCGCCGCCGACGCCGGCACCGACGTCGAGGTCGTCACCGACCTCGCGATCACCGGCAAGCCCGCCCAGTTCGGCCGCGGCGTGATGCAGGACGTCTCCGACAAGCTGCTCGGCCAGTTCGTGGAGTGTCTCGAGCAGCGTCTCTCCGGGCCGTCCGAGGACGGTAGTCCCTGACGAAACGGCGGTCGGAAACGCCTCCGGAACCGCCCGAAACGTCAGGGAGTATCCGAACGCCAGCCCACCGAAGCACCTCGCCGACCCGCCGCCTGCGGACGACTCGCTCGACCTCGGCGCGGCGGTGCTGCCGGTGCTGGCCCGGACGTACTGGAAGCAGGCCGCCGGGGCGCTCGGCGTGCTGGTGCTGATCTGGTGGGTGGTCAGTCGGTCGCGGCGGTGATCGTCTTCGCGGCCTCGGGGGGCAGCTCGCCGGGCGGCCGCCGGACGCGACCGGACGCCGTTGACCTCCGGGCGTGAGCTGCGGCTCCAGCTTGAACACCGAGATCGCGCCGCACAGCAGGCAGCCGACGACCAGCGAGGCGATGTAGAGCGCGCCGAGGCCGTGGTCGACCATCAGCCCGGCGATCGGCGGGGCGATGATCGCGGCGAGCTGGAAGGCTGCCGGAGCTGAGCGCGTTGTAGCGGCCGCGCAGGTGGTCGGGCGCGAGCTCGTTGACCAGCGCCGGGATGGTCGGCTGGAGCAGCGTCTCGCCGAACGCGAACACCGACGCGCAGGCGGCCACCAGCAGGGTCGCGCCGACGGTGCCGGACACGAACCCGGTCGCGCCGAGCAGCAGCCACGAGCCCGCCCACACCACGCCCATCACCGCGATCACGCGGGTGCGCCGCCGGCCCTCGATCCGCTGCAGCACGAACAGCTGGAGCACCACGATCACCAGGGTGTTGGCCGCGAACGCCAGGCCGAGGCCGCGCGTCGACACCTCGCCGACCGCGCGGGCGAACGCCGGCATGCCGGCGTTGAGCTGCGAGTAGCCGACGTACGACGACACGAAGCTGAGCAGCATCAGGGTCGCGACCGCGGGCTGGCGGGCCACGGTGAGGTAGCTGAGCTTCTCCGGCGGCGCCGTCCTCGTCGTCGTGCACGACCCGGCCGGCGACGTGCCGCAGCGGCACCGCCATCAGGAACAGCGCCGGGAGGTAGCTGATCGCGTCGGCGAGGTAGATGAACTGGAACGTCGCCAGCCGGTCGACGTCGACGACGAACCCGCCGACGATGCCGCCGATCCCGATGCCGAGGTTGAGCAGCGTGAAGTTGACGCCGAAGTAGCGCTGCCGCAGCTCCACCGGGACGACCGTCGCGATCATGGTCTGGAAGCCCGGCCAGGTGACGCCGAAGCCGATGCCGGACAGCATCAGCGCGAACGCCGCCGCCGGCAGCGTCGCGGCGAAGGCCAGGAGCACGTTGGACGCGACCTGGAGGACCAGCGCGCCCATCAGGATCCGGCGCGCGCCGAACCGGTCGATCGCCGCGCCGCCCGGCCCGGTGACCAGGAACCCGACCAGCGGCGACAGGCCGAGCAGCAGCCCGACGTCGCCCAGGTCGAACCCGCGGACCTCGTGCAGGTAGACGACGTGGAACGGCAGCACCAGGCCGGTGCCGATGAACTCGAACACCACCACCGACAGCAGCAGCTTGCCCTCGCGGGGCAGGTCGTGCCAGAACGAGCGGAGGGTGGGCTTGGCGGTGGGTTGCGAAGACATCCAGACCAGTCTCCCAACGGCCACCGACAGGGGGCACGCGGTTTTCCGACGCGCACACTCCGGGCCGCCCTAGGCTCCGACCATGAAGCGTCTGGTGACCATCGTCCTCGGTATCTCACTCGTGGTGGCGGTGCTGTTCCTGCCGGCGGTTCTCTACGGCGTCAACCTCGAGGACGAGGTCAGCGAGCCGACCACGATCACGTCGTACGTCGCGGACTTCGACATCGACGACGAGGGCGACCTCACCGCGGTCGAGACGATCACCGTCGACTTCCCGGTCAGCGACCGGCACGGGATCTTCCGGTTCTTCGACAAGTCCGACGACAGCGCCCCGAACGCGCGACGGGTCCCGCACGACATCGAGGTCACGATGGACGGCGAGGACGTCCCGGTCGACGTGCAGTCCGCCGAGCGGGGCCGCTACGTCCTCGCCAAGATCGGCGACCCGGACGTGTACGTGTCCACGGGCGAGCACGTCTACGAGATCAGCTACCAGATCGACGGCGTCCTCGAGGAGGGCACCGACGGCACGGAGACCCAGTTCTACTGGAACCTGATCCCGGGCGGCTGGCTCCAGGAGATCGAGAAGAGCAAGCTCACCGTGCACCTGCCGGTCGCCGCCGAGGACGTCCAGTGCGCCATCGGTGACGGCGGCGACGGCAGCTGCGAGGCCCGGGGCGACGGCACCACCACCCTGCGCGTCCGCACCGGCGCGCTGCCGGCGCAGACGCCGGTGACCGTGAAGGTCGGGCTCGACATGCCGACCCCGCCGGCCGGCAAGACGCTGCCGTGGACCGCGCGCTTCGACCCGGTGTTCGGCTCCAGCCTGCTGCTGCTCGGCCTGGTGCTGATGCTCTCGCTCGCGGCCGGCGCGTTCGGCTTCGTGCTGGCGAAGCGGGCCCGCGAGGCCAACCCGCAGTTCCCGCTGATGTACGCCCCGCCGGAGGGCATCGGGCCCGCCCAGGCGGCGTACCTGGTCACCGAGACGATCGACTCCGAGCAGTACGTCGCCACCCTGATGTACGCCGCCGAGAAGGGCGCCATCGACCTGGACCGGGCCGACGACGCCTGGACGATCACCGACAAGAACGGCGCCGAGGGCTGGGCCGGGCTCGACCCGGTCACCTCGGGCGTCGCGCACCTGCTCGGCGGTCCCGGCACGTCGTTCACGGCGGCGCCGTCGGACGTCGAGGCCGGCAAGCGGCTGAAGACCGAGATCAGCGACTTCGAGGACAACACCAAGCTCTGGGCGTTCAACTCGAAGCTGATGGTGAACAGCGGGCTCGGCGGGTTCGGCACCGCTGGTGATCGCCGGCAGCTTCGTGCTCGTCCTCGTCATCGCGATCTGGAACCCGCTCGACATGAGCTTCCTCGGCCTGATCCCCGGCCTGTTCGCGCTGTTCGGCGCCGGCCTGGCGATCACCGGCTCCGGCACCAAGCGCACCCGAGCCGGCCGCGACGTGTGGTCGAAGGCCGGCGGCTTCAAGCGGATCCTGTCGACCCCGTCGGCCGAGGAGCGCTTCGACTTCTCCGGCCGCCAGGAGCTCTACACGGCGTACGTCCCGTGGGCGGTCGCCTTCGGCTGCGCCGACGAGTGGGCCGGCGAAGTACCGCACCGAGATGGGCAGCGAGCCGCCCGTCCCGTCGTACTTCGGCCACGCCTACACCGGCGCGTACGTCGGCTCCGCCGTCTCGTCGATGGTCGGCGACTTCGAGTCGACCGTCAGCTCCGCCATCTCGTCGTACGAAGCCACCCAGAAGTCCTCGTCCTCCAGTGGGGGCGGCGGATTCTCCGGCGGTGGTGGAGGCGGCGGCGGTGGCGGCGGCTCCTGGTGACACCCTTCCCCTGACGTCCAGCACCAACTGAGGAGAGCACATGCTCATCGGAATCATCGTCGTCGTCGTTCTCGTCGCCCTCGTGGGCTTCGTGATCGTCGGCTTCAACAAGCTCCGCACCACCGACATCGGCGCCCAGGAGGCGCTCGGCGGCATCGACGTGCAGCTCACCCGTCGTGCCGACCTGATCCCGAACCTGGTCGAGACGGTCAAGGGCTACGCCACGCACGAGAAGGGCGTCTTCGAGGAGGTCACCAAGGCCCGCGCCGCCGTCGCGGCCGCCGCCAAGGGTGACGACGTGCCGGCCAAGGCCGCCGCCGACGCCGAGCTCAGCCAGGCGCTGGTCAAGGTCAACGCCGTCGCCGAGGCCTACCCCGACCTGAAGGCGAACCAGAACTTCCTCGACCTCCAGCAGCAGCTCGCGGAGACCGAGAACCAGATCTCGTTCGCCCGCCAGTACTACAACGACGCGGTCGCGACGCTGAACAAGCTGACCCAGACGATCCCGTGGATGTTCCTCACCGGCATCGCCAACGTGCACAAGCGCGACTTCTACGAGGCCCCCGAGGGCCAGGAGGTCGCTCCGTCGGTCGAGTTCTGAGCTGCCCCGGTCCGAGCGTGCTCGGACCGGGAGCAGCAGCCAGGTCGAGTAGCCGCGCGAGCGAGGCACGAGCTCGCGACCGGCGTATCGAGACCGTTGTCGGGCCCGGTCTCGATACGCTCGCTGGCGCTCGCTACTCGACCAACGATGCGGGCCACCGTCTAGAAGACATTCAGCGGCCGGTACTGCACCGAGATCCGCGGCCCGGCGTGGGCGACCTTGGGGACGGCGTGCTCCCAGGTGCGCTGGCAGGAGCCGCCCATGACCAGCAGGTCGCCGTGGCCCATCTCGACCGCGATCGAGGCGCCGCCCACCCGCGGCCGCAGCGTCAGCCGGCGCGGGTCGCCGAGCGACACGATGGCGACCATGGTGTCCTGGGTCTTGCCGCGGCCGATGGTGTCGCCGTGCCAGGCCACGCTGTCGCGGCCGTCGCGGTAGTAGCAGCACCCGGCGGTCACGAACGGCTCGCCCAGCTCGGGCCGGTAGTGCGCGGTGAGCGCACCCCGGGCCCGGGCGAGGGCCGGGTGCGGGAGCGGGTCGCCGACGCCGTACGTGTGCAGGAGGCGGGGTACGTCGACCTCGCGGTCGTACATCTGTCGCCGCTCGGCGCGCCACGGGACGTCGCGCACCATCACCTCGAACACGTCGTCGGCCTCGGGCAGCCAGGAGCGGGCGACGTCGATCCAGGCGCCGCGGGTGAGCGGGGTGCGATCGAGTGCGTCGAAGGACGGAGCGACCGGTGCGGAGAACAGCGAGCCCTGGAAGTCCATGACCGCACTCTACGCCGAGTTCGAACAGATGTTCGATACCTATTCGGTCGCGATCGCGTCCAGCACGTTGAGGCGCGAGGCCCGGATGGCGGGGAGGACCGCGGCGAGGACGCCGACCACGATGGCGATGCCGAGGAAGACCACCAGCTGGCCGAGGGGCAGCCCCAGGCTGGTCAGGTTGCTCTCCAGCGACTGGCGCAGCAGCACGCCGATCACCAGCCCGAGCGCCATGCCCAGGACCGCGCCGAGGACGGCGATCGCGACCGACTCCAGCGTGATCATCCGCCGCAGTCGCCGCCGGCTCATGCCGATCGCCCGCAGCAGGCCGATCTCCCGGGTGCGCTCGATGACGGACAGGCCGAGGGTGTTCACGATGCCGATGACCGCGATCACGATCGCCAGGGCCAGCAGGCCGTAGATGATGTAGAGCAGCTGGTTGACCTGGTCGCGGATCGAGTCGGCGAACTCCTGCTTGTCGTAGACGGCGACGATCGGCGTCGATTCCGCCGCCTCGTCCAGAGCCTCGCCGACCGCCGCGGGATCGGCGCCCGGCTCGAGCTGGATGCTGAGCGAGGTGTCCTGGCGCGGCACGCCGGCCTCGGCGAGGAGGTCGATCGGCACGCTGACCTCACCGGTCGTCTCGCTCCCCTCGATCACGCCGGCCACCTCGAGGTCGAGAGCCTCGCCGGCGAGGAACGTCACGGTCAGCGGCGAGCCGACGCCGAGGTCGTGGTCCGCTGCGAAGTCGCTGGTCACCAGGGCCTCGTGGCCCTCCAGCTCCTGGCGGCCGTCGACGACGTCGAGGTCGTAGATGTCGTTGAACGCCGGGTCGTTCCCGGTCAGGAAGACGGTCGAGTCGTCCACCTGCGCGCCCGTCCACTGCTGCCGGCTCACCACGGCCACGCCGTCGACCTCGGCGAGGTCGTCGCCGACGGTGGTGGAGAAGGGGAGGAAGTTGGTGCTCTGCACCAGGAAGTCCGAGGTGAACTCCTCGTCCACGACGTCGTCGACAGATGCGTTCAGTGACGCGGCCAGCACGCCGATGCAGGAGACCAGGGCGAGCCCGATCATCAGCGCGGACGCCGTGGCGCCGGTACGCCGCGGGTCCCGCAGTGCGTTCTCGCCGGCGAGGCGCCCGGTGGCGCCGAAGAGCCGGCCGAACAGGCTGCGGCACAGCACCAGGACCGGATGGCCGAGCACCGAGCTGATCGCCGCGGCCGTGAGGATCCAGATCACCGCGGCGATGCCGATCCACAGCGCGTCCGGACCCGGGCCACCGACGACGCCGACGACCGCGAACGCCGCACCGACCGCGAGCAGCACCCCGCCGATGATCGTGCGACGGCGGAGCGAGCCGCGCACCGGTGTCGCGTCGGCGCGCATCGCGGCGACCGGCGCGACCTTGCCCGCCCGCCGCGCCGGCAGGTAGGCGGCGACCAGGGTCACGCCGATCCCGACGGCATAGCTGACCAGCACCGCCTGGAGGTCGAGCGTCAGCTCGTCGCCGGCGATGTCGAGCCCGACCGCGCGGAACAGTGCGGCCAGCCCGCGCGCCAGCAGCCAGCCCAGCGCGATGCCTGCCGTCGCGGCCAGGGCCGACATCACGACGGCCTCGAGCAGCACCGACGAAGTGACCTGCCGGCGCCCGGCACCCAGTGCCCGCAGCAGCGCCAGCTCCCGGCTGCGCTGGGCGACCAGGATCGTGAAGGTGTTGACGATGATGAAGCCGCCGACGATCACCGCGATGATCGCGAACACCAGCAGGAAGGTGGAGATCACGTCCAGGAACTGGCCGACGGCGTCCTGGGACTCCTCCGCGACCTGGTCCCCGGTGACCGCCTCGAAGCCCTCGGGTGCGACCGTGTCGGCGGCCGCGGCCAGCTCCTCCTGGGTGACGCCGTCGGCCGCGGTGAGCGAGATCTGGTGGAACGTGTCGGCGCCGTCCAGGAAGATGTCCTGCGCGCCCTCGGTGTCGAACACCAGGAGGGTGGCACCCGCAGTGCCGCCGCCGTTGAACTCGGCGGTGCCGACCAGCGTCGCCGTGCGCTCGGACTCGCCGAACGGCGAGAGCAGCTTGACCTCGTCGCCCAGCTCGTAGTCGCCGTTCTCGGCGGCCGCCTCGTCCAGGACGATCTCGTCGGTGGCGGTCGGCCAGCGACCGCTACTGAGCACCATCGGCGGCTCGCCGGCCATGTTGGGGCCGTCGGTGTGGTTGAAGGCGAGCGTCGGCGCGCCGGTGCCACCGACCAGGGTGCCGTCAGAGGCGAGCAGGCTCATCCCGATGCCGACGACGTCGCCGTCCGCGCGGGCCACCTCCGGGAGCTCGTCGAGCTCGTCCACCAGCTCGGGGGAGAGGGTCCGGGTGGTCTGCGTGGGGCCGGCCTCGAAGGACGCCGTCTGCTCGGCCCGCAGCACACCGTCGGGTGTGGAGCTGTAGATGATGCTGTCGAAGGTGGACGACAGGCCGTTGCTGAAGACGAGGACGCCGGACAGGAACGCCACGCCCAGCACGATCGCCAGGCCGCTCATCACCAGTCGCACCTTGCGGGCGAGCAGGTTGCGCAGGGTCAGCTTGAGCACGCCGGATCCCCTCAGGCCTGCGTCGTACGGGCGGCCGCCAGGTCCTGCAGGCGGGTCATGTGCTCGAGGATCTGATCGCGCTGCGGCGCCTGGATCTCGTCGACAACCAGGCCGTCGGCGAGGAAGACCACGCGGTCGCAGTACGACGCGGCGACCGCGTCATGGGTGACCATCACGACGGTCTGGCCGAAGTCGTCCACGCTGCGCCGGAGGAACGACAGCACCTCGGCCCCCGACGTGCTGTCCAGGTTGCCGGTGGGCTCGTCGGCGAAGACGATCGAGGGCTTGCTGGCCAGAGCCCGGGCACAGGCCACGCGTTGCTGCTGCCCGCCGGACAGCTCCGACGGCCGGTGGCCGAGCCGGTCGCCCAGCCCGACGGCCTCGACCACGGTGTCGAGCCATTCCTGG
Organism: uncultured Actinomycetota bacterium; assembly: GCA_963716655.1. Lineage (GTDB taxonomy): Bacteria > Actinomycetota > Actinomycetes > Propionibacteriales > Nocardioidaceae > Nocardioides. The sequence continues at coordinate 656,968 of CAVQTV010000008.1, forward strand.
TCGGGCTTGCGCCCGGCGAGGTTGAGCGGGAGCACGATGTTCTCCCGCGCGGTCAGTGTCGGGATCAGGTTGAACGCCTGGAAGACGAACCCGATCCGCTCTCGCCGCAGCGCCGTCAGCTCCTTGTCCTTGAGCCGGCTCAGGTCGGTCCCGCCCACCTCGACCGCACCCGAGGACGGGGTGTCGAGGGCCGCCATGCAGGTGCATCAGCGTGGACTTGCCGGAGCCGGAAGGACCCATGATCGCCGTGAACCGGCCGGCGTCCAGATCGAGGGTCACCCCCGCCAGGGCGTGCACTGCGGAGTCGCCGGAGCCGTAGGTCTTGCGCAGGTCCGTGGCGCGCGCGGCCGGGGCAGCGGGGGAGAGCGAGACGCTGGTCATGGCACCAGCCTGCCGGAGGCCGCCAACGGCCGCCATCGGGGACCCCCCTGAGTCGTGCGGCTGAATGAGCCGGATTTCCACTCATCTCGGAAACGGAATGTCCTCAGTACGTCAACGTTCCACCCGATTTGGGTACGCGGTGGTCTAATCCTGCCTAGAGTTCCCTCCGTGGACGAGTTGCTGGTGACCGAGGGACGTGCGCTCAAGCACGTTCAGGTGCGTGAGTACGTGCGCACTCTCGTCACGGGGGCGGCACCCGGTTCACCGGCACCTTCTGAGCGTGAGCTGGTGCATCGGTTCGGGGTCGCCCGCATGACGGTGAGGCAAGCGATGGATGCCCTTGTGGTTGAAGGGCTGTTGGAGCGGATTCCCGGGCGGGGCACCTTCGTGGCCCGCCCGAGGCGTGCCGCGAGCCGATTGACGAGCTACACCGAGGAGATGGCGCGCCGCGGCCTGCTGGCCGAGTCGCAGACCCTCCTCGCCCGACGTGAGCAGGCCGGTCCCGGCGTCGCGCGGGCACTGAACCTCACCGAGGGTGACGCGGTCATCCACTGGCGCCGGCTCCGCCGGGCCGACGGTGCGCCGATGTGCCTCGAGGACGCCTACCTCAACGAGGTGCTGATCCCGGGCTTCCTGCAGAGCGGGATGCCGACCAGCCTGTACGACGCGCTCGAGGTCGCGGGGCCTGCGCCCCACCTGGGCCGAGGACTCGATCAACGCCGACGTGGCGAGCGAGGACGAGGCGCAGCTGCTCGAGGTCGAGGCCGGCGTACCCGTGCTGCGGCACTCGCGTCGCGGCATGGTCGGGGAGAAGATCGTCGAGGTCTCGCGGACGGTCTACCGGGCCGACCGGTACACCATGTGGCTCCAGGTGGGGGCAGAAGGCTAGCGAGGTCGCGACCGGCGAGTCGAGATCAAAGGCCGCCGAGCGGCGCGATGACGTCGCCGGACTCCTCGCACACCCACACCGGGTCGGGGCCGCCGAGGTCGGGCTGGATGTGCAGCGCGTGCTGTGGCGCCTCCTCGCCGCAGTCGTGGCACAGCGGCCAGCGGCCGGCGGTCTCGAACAGCGCGTCCTGCACGTCCTGGGCGACCAGCCCGGCGATGTAGGTCTCGCCCTCGGGCCACTGCTCCACCCACCACTTGCGCTGGGCGACGGCGTCCTCGAGCGCGGACACGGCTGCGGCGGTCGCATGCTGTTGGGCCTGCAGGTCGGCGAGTACACGGGCACGCGCGTCGAACAGCAGGGCGTTGTCCATTCCTCCATCATGCCCCCGGCCCAAGGGGCGCGGCGCCGACGGCCGGGGCGGTCCGCGTCCTACAGTGCGGGTATGGGCCCGGCGCTCCTCGAGGTGACCGTCCTCGACCCGCGCGACGTCCCCGGCGCGGAGGAGGGCGGTGCCGACCGACTGCACGTGGTCGCTCCCGGCCCCGTGGTCGCGATGTCGCCCGAGCCGGCTGTCGTCTCGGCGGTGTGCCGCGAGACCGAGCTGCCGGTGTTCGTGCTGCTGCGGCTCAACGACAGCCGGACCACCACCGGCGGCGAGCTGACCCGGCTGGTCGGGCTCGCCGAGGACTACCTCGGCTGCGGCGCCCGCGGGGTCTCGTTCGGCTTCCTCGACTCCGACCTCGAGGTCGACACCGAGGTCTGCACCCACCTGACCGACGCGCTGCGCGGTGTCCCGTGGACGTTCGGCCGGGCCATCGACGACACCCTCGAGCCACGTCGCTCCTGGCGCCGGCTGATCGGCCTCCCCGGCCTGGTCGCGGTGCGCTCCGCAGGCTCGCCGCGCGGCCTCGAGGTCGGCTACGACGACCTGCTGGCGACCGCCGCCGAACCCCAGGTCGCGCCGCTGCTGATGCCCGGCGGCGGGCTGCTCGCCGAGCACGTGCCGTGGTTCGTCCGCGCCGGCGTCCGGCAGTTCCACCTCGGGCGCCAGGCGCGGCCCGGTGCGTCGTACAAGGCCTACGTCGACGCCGGCCACGTGCGGTCCTGGCGGCTGTTGCTCGACGACGCCGTCGAACGGACTGCGCGCACCGCCGGATGATCCTCATCGACCCGCCCAACGCGGCCGGGCACGGTCGGCTGTGGTCGCACCTGGCCAGCGACACGTCGTACGACGAGCTGCACGTCTTCGCCGCCCACCTCGGCATCCCGCTGCGCGGCTTCGACCGCGACCACTACGACGTGCCCGCCGAGTGGTACGACGCCGTGGTCGCCGCCGGCGCCGTCCCGGTCACCTCCCGCGAGCTGGTCAGCCGGCTGGTCTCGGCCGGTCTCGGCGCCGCAAGGGGCGATAGTCCCTGACGTTTCCGGGGTCTGGGGGGCCAGTTGACCCCGGAAACGTCAGGGAGTATCCGCCAAGGCGGCCAGCTCACGCTCCACGTTCGCCCGGGCGGCGGTCTCCCAGGAGGCGCGGGCGTAGCTGGTGTGGAACAGGTGCGGCTTGGCGAGCAGGGCGGTCAGGATCTCGGCGCGACCGGCGGCGAAGAGGTCGTCGGGGACGTGGGCGTACTCCTCGCGGACCGAGGCGACGTACTCGGCGTACCGCTCGGGCGGCGCGGCCAGGATCGCCAGGTCGGCGTCCGACAGGGCGCTGCCGTTCGGGTCGTCGTCGGCGGGGGTGTGGTGCTCGGTGAGCAGCACCAGCCGCACCACCTCGTCGACGATGTCCGGCTCCACCAGCGCCGGCAGCGCCTCGGCGGCCCAGGCGGCCGAGCGCTTCTCGGCGTCCGGCTCGCCGTCGTACACCCCGTCGTGGAACCACGCCGCCAGGACCACCGCCATCCGGTCGAACTCCACGCCCTCCCCGGACAGCTCGTGGACCCGCGCCAGGACCTCGGTGAGGTGCCGGGTGTCGTGGTAGCGGCGGCCGGGGCGGGCGTACGCCGCGACCAGCTGGGCGCCGAGCGCGCGGGCGCCGGGCAGCGGCCACGCGAGCAGCAGGTCCACCCGGACATTCAAGCCCCCGGGTGGTTGCGGGCGCTACGGTGGGGCCCAAACGAGAACGTGTTACAGGAATGGAGTGGGGATGACCGCGAGCACCGAGCGGATCCGAGAGGTCGTCGAGCAGTACGTCGCGCTGGTCGGGTCGGGCACCGCCGACGAGATCGTCGCGCTGTACGCCGAGGGCGCGACCGTCGAGGACCCGGTCGGGTCCGACGTGCTGACCGGCGCGCGAGGCGATCCGCGGCTTCTACGCCACCCTGGAGGGCCTGGAGCAGGAGACCCGGCTGCTCGCGCTGCGGGTCGCCGGCGGCGAGGCGGCGTTCCACTTCGAGGTGGCGACCAAGGCGGACGGGATGACGTACACGCTCTCGCCGGTCGACGTGATGACGTTCGACGACGACGGGCGGATCACATCGATGCGCGCCTTCTGGGGCGCGGACGACATGGCTATCGCTTAGCTTCCTGCGGCGGGATGAGGCACTGGTTGGCCTGCGCCGAGGCCGTCGAGCGCGGCAGCATGACCGACCCGACACGAGTCTCCTTGCCCTGGGTGATCCCGAGCCCGGTGACTTCGCCGCCGGTGAACAGACACCAGTTGTCCGGCGGCGCGGCCTGCATCCAGCCGCCGCTGTTCGAGCTCGGGTCGACCGCGATGGTCAGTCCGGTCTGGGTCACGAGCTGGCCGGTGAGCCGGAAGTCGCCATCGTCATTGGTGGTCGCGCTGGCGATCTTCTGCCCGTTGGCGTTGTAGAGGCCGACCTCGACACCCTTCATCGCGAAGTCGGTGGGGCCTTCCTCGGGGCCGCCACCGTCGACGACCGTGCCGATCATCCACCCGCCGCGCTTGGTCAGCGTGGAAGCTGCCGAAGTCCATCCGCCCGGACTTCACCTCCGCCTTCTCGACCGGTCCGGTCTTGGCGAACCAGACGCCGGCGCCCTTGAACTCGACGTTGTACTTGCCCGGGTAGAGGCCCTTGAACACGAACGTGCCGTTGCCCGAGGTGGCGCTCCACCACTGGCCGGTCTGCTTGCTGGTGACGGTCAGCGTGGTCTTGCTGCTCAGCAGCCCGTTGGGCGTGAACAGGTAGAGCGTGAGGTTGCCGGCCTTCTTGGTCAGCTTGATGTTGACGTTCTTGATCTTGCCCGGCTTCACGGCACCGGCCCAGGTGCTCTTGCCGACCCAGACCTTCCGCTTGTCGAAGGTGAAGAGCGAGTACTTGCCCTCCGGCAGGCCGCCGATCGCGAACTGGCCCTTGCTGTTCGCGGTGGTCGTGAACGACTGCTGCGCCTTGTTGGCGGCCACGATGGTGGCCCCGCCCAGTGCCTTGCCGCCGCCCCTGGCGGTGCCGGTGACCGCGGCGCCCTTCCACATCGTGACGTTCTTCTTGGTGAGGTCGTTCGCCCGCACCGTCACCTTGACGTCGGTCGGCGCGAACCTCTTCACGTCGTACGTCGGCCGCTGGTCGACGAACTGCAGGTGGTAGGTGCCCGGTGCGAGGGTCAGCGAGTAGCCGCCGCCGTTGGCGCCCCTCGAGCCGAGGTAGTTCCAGTTCTTGTCGAACCACAGCATCTTGAGGCCGGGGCACTTGGCCAGCTTCGGGCAGGTGATGCTGCCGTTGACCAGGCCCTTGTCCGTCGGCGGCGACGGCCGGCGAGCCCGCTCCGGTGACGAGCAGCGACGCGAGCAGGCCGACGACGATCAGCAGCACGGCGCGGGTCGAGCGGGCAGGGGAGGGCATGCGTCCATCGTAGGTGCGCCGCCTCTGAGACTCCTGAAGGCCGGGTAAAGACCGGATCAGGCTTTCCTCAAGACGCGCTGCTCCTCGCGCCCGGGCGTCATCGCCCACCGGATCGTCCCGGTCGCGGCGCCGCCGAGGGCGCGTACGACGGTGCGCTCGGAGACCGGGAACCACGGCAGCCGCAGCGGCCACCGGGTCCAGCGCGGCATCAGCGCGATCGCGGCGGCCACCAGCACCAGGTACGGCGGTCGCGCGACCGGCGGCAGCTCCGGCTTGAGCAGCAGGTAGGCGATCGCCTCGCGGGCCTCGGGCGTGCCGCGCAGCTCGGGCCGGTACGTCGCGAGCGCGTCGGCCAGCTCGGCCTCCGTGGTCGGTGGGTCGAGGACGCCGAGCCGGCGGGCGACCTCGGCGGTCTGGGCGACGTACCGGTCGCGGTCCGCGCCCGTCCAGCGGGTCGCCGGCCGTAGACGGTGTGCGCCCGCAGGAAGCTGTCGACCTCGGCGACGTGCACCCAGCCGAGCAGGTGCGGGTCGTTCGCGGAGTACGGCGTCCCGTCATCCATGATGCCGACGACCCGCGTGTGGATGGCGCGCACCGCGTCGACGGCGCGCTGCGCGTCCTCCTCGTGGCCGAACGTCGTGACCGCGAGGAACCGGCTGGTGCGGGCGAGCCGGCCCCACATGTCGCCGCGGTAGCCGGAGTGCTCGGCGACGCCGCGCATCGCGGCGGGGTGCAGCGTCTGGAGCAGCAGCGCCCGGATGCCGCCGACGAACATCGACGCGTCGCCGTGCACCCGGCCGATCGGGCTGTCCGGGTCGAACCACCGCGGCCCGGGCCGGCCGTGGATCCGCTCGGCGTGCGCCGCGCCGTCCGGGCCGGCGACGCGCAGGAACAGCTCGCTGACCGAGCCGCTCCCGGACGTTCATGTCGCTATGCCGTCCCAGGTGCGCAGCCAGATGGTGTGCTCGGACTCGGCGAGCTTCGCGAGCGCGTCGGCAGGGAGCGGGTCGGGTGTGTCGGTGACGACGTACCCCTGCTCGCCGCGCGTGGAGAGGTACTGCCCGGTGATGTTGTCGCCGCTGTCGGCGAGGATCGCCGTTGATGCTGGCGAGCACGCCGGGCACGTTGTGGTGCAGGTAGCCGATCCGGTGCCCCGAGACGCAGCTGCGGCGCCAGGACGGCGGGCAGGTTCACCGACAGCTCGGTGCGGCCCTCCAGCGCGAAGCCGGCGAGCTTGCCGGCCACGAAGTAGCCGATCTCCTCCTGCGCCTCCTGGGTCGAGCCGCCGACGTGCGGGGTGAGGATGACGTTGTCGAGGCCGCGCAGCGGCGACTCGAACGGGTCGCCCTGGGCCTTCGGCTCGACCGGGAAGACGTCGAGCGCGGCGCCGGCGATGTGGCCGGACAGGATGTGCTCGCGCAGCGACTCGGTGTCGACGACCATGCCGCGGGCGGCGTTGATGAACAGGCTGCGCGGCTTCATCTTCGCGAACTGCTCCGGCGCCGAAGAAGCCGGCGTTGCCGGGCCGGCCGTCGACGTGGAGGCTGACGACGTCGGCCTTCGCGAGCAGCTCGTCGAGGCTCTTCATCCGCTGCGCGTTGCCGTGGGCGAGCCGGTCGGCGGTGTCGAAGAAGATCACCCGCAGGCCGAGCGCCTCGGCGAGGTTGGACAGCTGGGTGCCGATGTTGCCGTAGCCGACGATGCCGAGGGTCCGGCCGCGCACCTCGTGGCTGCCCTTCGCGGACTTGTCCCAGACGCCGTCGTGCATCTTCTCGGTCTTCTCGGTGAGCCGGCGGGCCAGCGCGATGATCTCGCCGATCACCAGCTCGACGACGCTGCGGGTGTTCGAGTACGGCGCGTTGAAGACCGCGATGCCGCGCTCGGCGGCGGCGACCAGGTCGACCTGGTTGGTGCCGATGCAGAAGCAGCCGATCGCCTGCAGGTCGGTCGCGGCGTCCAGCACCCGGGGCGTGATGTGGGTGTTGGAGCGGATGCCGAGCAGGTCCACCCCGGGCAGCGTCTCGACCAGCTCGTCCTCGGACAGGGAGCCCGGCGCGCAGCTCGACCTCGAAGCCCCGAGCCTCGAGGATCTCGACGGCGAGCGGATGGATGTTCTCGAGCAGCAGCACCTTCACGATCGACCAGCCTAGGTCGGCGACCGGTGCCGGGCCGAACGGCGACCGGATCGCGGTCGTTCCGCCACCCGCGCGTTCTTAACAACTTCACGGGTTCGCCGGGCATGATTCGCGCATGGGACTTCGTCGTACGACCGGCTGGATCGCCGTCGCCGCGCTGGTCGTGACCGCGACCGCGGCCGCCACCACCACCGGGGCGGTCTCCGCGCCTGCCCCCGCGAGCGCGAAGGCGGGAGTGGCGACGGCCGAGCTCGGCGCCTGGAGCGTGCAGCTCGTGGGCGAGGGACGGTACGTCGTCTCGTGGACGTCGCCGACGCGGTTCCCGCTCACCTCCGACCGGCCGACGATCGTCGGCCCGGCCGACGCGGTCGTCGGCGCGCCGACGATCGCCGCCGACGGTCGCACCGTCAGCGCCGAGGTCACCTCGGCGACCGACGCCGCAGCCGGCCGACCTCGACGTCGTCCTCTCCGGCGACCGGCTCGACGCCGCCGGCGACGACCGGCTCCGGGCCGAGCGCCGGGCGCCGGCCAAGGGCGCTCGACCTGCCCGGCACCGTCACCCTGCCCGTCGACCCCGGCACGCCCGGTGCGTTCGACGTCGTGACCAGCGACTACGAGCTCGACCCGGTCAAGCTGCCCGGCATGCCCGAGCCGATCGAGATGGTCGGCCACGTCGTCGAGCCGGTCGCCGAGCGCCGACACCGGCCCGCGGCCGCTGGTGCTGTTCCTGCACGGCCGGCACAGCGTCTGCTACGACCCCGACGACGAGAACGGCGGCGGCGGGGAGTGGCCGTGCCGGCGCCGGAGCTCGAGATCCCGAGCCACCTCGGCTACGACTACGTCCAGCAGGTGCTCGCCTCGCAGGGCTACGCGACCGTCTCGGTGCGCGTCAACGGCATCAACGCCCAGGACTACCGGCTCGACGACGGCGGCGCCGACGCCCGCGCCGAGATCGTCGAGGCGACACCTCGACCACTGGACCGGCCTCGCGGCCGAGCACCAGCTCGACCTGGACCAGGTCGTCCTGGTCGGTCACAGCCGCGGCGGCGAGGGTGTCGACCGCGCCTCGATCCAGATCCCGCTGTCGGCGCCGTACCGGATCGCCGGGCAGGTGCTCGTCGCGCCGACGAACTTCGGCGTGCAGACCGCGGCGTACGTCCCGACCGTCACGCTGCTGCCGTACTGCGACGGCGACGTCACCGACCTGCAGGGCCAGAAGTTCACCGACACCGCCCGCGACCTGGTCGCCGGCGACACGTCGCTGAAGAGCTCGGTCCTGGTGATGGGCGCCAACCACAACTACTTCAACACCGAGTGGACCCCGGGCCTCGCCCAGGCGCCGTCCTGGGACGACTGGGGCGGCGAGCCGACCAGCGACTGCAGCCCGGACAACGCCGACCGGCTGACCCCGGAGGAGCAGCAGTCGGTCGGTACGGCGTACGTCGCCGGCGCGGTCCACCTGTTCGCCGACGCCGAGCAGGACGTGCTGCCGCTCTTCGACGGCACCCGGGCGCGGGTCGACTCGACCGGCGACGCGCAGGTCCTCAGCCACGCGATCGGTGGCGGCCGCGACGTGCGCGCCCCCGGACTCGGCGCGACCCGGTCGCTGCCGGACGGCGCGACCACCCGGTTCTGCCGGACCGCCGTCGACCCGAACCAGGTCTCGGCCTGCGGCCGCGGCATCGACTTCGGCTGGGTCTACCCGCACTGGACCGAGGCCTGGGACAACGCCCCCACGCGCACCGTCTTCGAGATGCAGTGGACCGCGGCCGGCCAGTCCGGCGGGCTGCTGCTCGACCAGCCCGCTCGACCTGAGCGACGAGCGGCTCGAGCTGCGCACGATCGTCGACCCCGCCGGCGGTCCGGTGGACCTGCAGGTCCGGATCACCGACGCGGACGGCGCGAGCGCGCTGCTCGACTCGGTCGGTGGCGCGCTGCCGGCCGTCAGCGGCGGCTTCGACACCGCCAAGTACTGGGCGCAGACCCTGGTCGCCGACCCGTCCGGCGCGGCAGGGATCGACCTGTCGCAGATCGTCCGGGTCGACCTGGTCGCGGCACCGAGCAGGGCCGGCTGTGGGTCGCCGACCTCGCGGCCGCGCCGGCCGAGCTGGCCCCGGTCCCCGACCAGCGGCTGCGCCACCGTCGACCTCCACGCCGTACGGCTCGACGAGGGCGACGGCAACGGCAACCAGACGGTCACCGTGGACGTCCCGTTCGACATCGTCGGATCGATCACCGCACCGGCCAAGCTGGTCGTCATGACCACCGGCCAGAGCCGCGGCGACAAGCAGCGCTTCACCCTCGACCTGGTGCCCGGCCAGACCTCGGGCAGCATCCCGCTGTCGTACCGGCCGGACAACCGTGACGACTACCCGACGGCGGTCACCCAGGTGAACGCCTGGGCGACGCGCAACGTGATGACCGACTCGTACGTCGGCAACCTCACCGTGGTGGACGACGACCCGACGCCGCGGATGACCGTGAAGCCGGTGAAGAAGACCGTGCAGGAGGGCCAGTCGGCCCAGTGGCGGATCTCGCTGGCTCGTGGCGTCGACTACGACCTGTTCGTGCTCGGCAAGATCGTGCGCGGGTCGCGGCCCGACCGTGTCCGCCGGCGACGTCAGCGACGAGTGGCTGGAGCAGCACGTCGGACCGGACGCCAACCTGGACCGGCCGCTGTGGTCGTACCACCCGATGGTCTTCGAGTCGCTGCGCGCGGGCGAGCGCTCGGTCGTCGTGTCGGTGCCGATCCGACGCGACGGCGTCGCCGAGGGCCGGGAGTCGCTCACCCTGAAGATCCGCAAGAACGGGAAGGTCTCCTCGCGGACGCTGTTCATCGCGGCGTCGAAGTAGCTCCTAGGCGACGGTGAGGGCGATCGCTCCGGCGATCACCAGCAGGGTGAACGCCATCATCACCACGAAGCCACGTCGTCGAGGCTAGACCCAGAAACTCGGTGGGAACTGGCGATCCGCCGACCTAGGGTCCATCGGTGACCCCGACCGTCGACGACTTCCAGGCCCTGGCGCGCAGCTCGCCGTGGCTGTGGACGACCCTGCACTTCGTGCACCGGTCCAGGTTTCCCGGTGACTGCGAGGCGTGGGTACGTCGACCCGGGGAGGTGCTGGTGCGGACGCCGGACGGGCAGGAGCACCGCGCGTCGGGGCTGCCGTACTCGTCGACGACGATGTACGCGTCGGACGACCCCGGCTTCGTGCCGCCGCCGCCGGCCCGGTGCTGCCGCACCAGGCGACGCCGGTGCTCCGGCCGGACGGGCTGGTGGCGGAGCGACCGTCGGACTTCGACGTGAGCTACGACGACCCGATGTACGGCAACTACAGCTGGGTCGCGATGCTCGACCCGGTCGAGCTCAGCCACCACGTGTCGGTCTCGGACCTGAGGGTCGACGAGGTCAACGGCCGGCCGGCCTGGCGGGCGTCGCTGGAGGCGCTGCCCGGCTACAGCCCGCGCTGCGGCGGCAACTGCTGCGAGCTGCTCTACAGCGAGGTCGGTCGCATCTGTGAGGTCGAGGATCCCGCGGACGCCTACATCGGGCCGGGCGCCGACTACCCCGACCACTACGACGTGGCGCTCGACGTACAGACCGGGGCCGTCGTCCGCTGCCTGCCGGTCGGTGGCAAGCTCGACTCGCCCTGGCTGGAGAACGACATCCTCGAGGTGTCCTGACGTCAGACCGTCGGCACCCCGGCCAACGCCGCGGTGACCACGCCAGCCGCTGACCTTTGGGGCAGAACTGGACCCTTTGGGCCGTTGCAACCCCCCAAAGGGTCCAGTTTCACCGGCTCACCGGTGAAACTGCCCACCGCCTACGCCGGCAGGTCCTCCGCGTCGACGATCCGGTACGCGTACCCCTGCTCGGCGAGGAACCGCTGCCGGTTCTGGGCGAACTCGGCGTCGACGGTGTCGCGGGAGACGATCGTGTAGAAGTGCGCGGTCTTGCCCTCGGTCTTGGGGCGCAGCAGCCGGCCGAGCCGCTGGGCCTCCTCCTGGCGGGAGCCGAACGAGCCGGACACCTGGATCGCGACCTCGGCCGAGGGCAGGTCGATCGAGAAGTTCGCGACCTTCGAGACGACCAGCAGCCCGACCTCGCCGGAGCGGAACGCCTCGAAGAGCCGCTGCCGCTCGTTGACCGGCGTCTCGCCCTTGATCACCGGGGCGTCCAGCGCGGCGGCGAGCTCGTCGAGCTGGTCGAGGTACTGCCCGATCACCAGCGTCGGCTGGCCGGGGTGCGAGTCGACCAGCGACGCGGACCACGTCGATCTTGTGGTGCGTGCACGACGCCAGCCGGTAGCGCTCCTCCGGCTCGGCGGTCGCGTAGACCAGCCGCTCGGCCGACGGCAGCGTCACCCGCACCTCGACGCAGTCGGCCGGCGCGATCCAGCCCTGCGCCTCGATGTCCTTCCACGGCGCGTCGTACCGCTTCGGCCCGATCAGCGAGAACACGTCGCCCTCGCGGCCGTCCTCGCGCACCAGCGTCGCGGTCAGGCCGAGCCGGCGCCGGGCCTGCAGGTTGGCGGTCATCCGGAAGATCGGCGCGGGCAGCAGGTGCACCTCGTCGTACACGATCAGGCCCCAGTCGCGGGCGTCGAGCAGCTCGAGGTGGCGTGTAGACGCCCTTCCGCTTCGTGGTCATCACCTGGTACGTCGCGATCGTGACCGGCCGGATCTCCTTGACCGAGCCGCTGTACTCGCCGATCTCCTCCGCGGTCAGGGAGGTACGACGGACCAGCTCGTCCTTCCACTGCCGGGCCGAGACGGTGTTGGTCACCAGGATCAGCGTGGTCGCCTTGGCCTCGGCCATCGCGGCCGCGCCGACCAGCGTCTTGCCGGCGCCGCAGGGCAGCACCACCACGCCGGAGCCGCCGTGCCAGAACGACTCGGCCGCCTCGCGCTGGTAGGCGCGCAGGTGCCACTCGGTCTCGTCGAGGAAGATCGGGTGCGCCTCGCCGTCGACGTAGCCCGCGAAGTCCTCGGCCGGCCAGCCCAGCTTGAGCAGCGCCTGCTTGAGGTTGCCGCGCTCGGAGGGGTGCACGGCGACGGTGTCGTCGTCGATCCGGTCGCCGAGCATGCCCTGCACCTTCTTGGCGCGCAGCACCTCCTCGAGCACCGGGCGGTCGGTGGAGGCCAGCACCAGCCCGTGGATCGGGTGCTTCTCCAGCCGCAGCCGGCCGTAGCGGGCCATCGTCTCGGCGACGTCGACGAGCAGCGCGTGCGGTACGGCGTACCGGCTGTACTCGAGCAGCGTGTCGACCACCTGCTCGGCGTCGTGGCCGGCGGCGCGGGCGTTCCAGAGCCCGAGCGGGGTCAGCCGGTAGGTGTGCACGTGCTCGGGGGAGCGCTCCAGCTCGGCGAACGGCGCGATCGCCTTGCGGCAGTCGGCGGCGCGCTCGTGGTCGATCTCGAGCAGCAGGGTCTTGTCCGACTGGACGATCAGGGGGCCGTCATGCACCGACCAAGCCTACGGACCACCCCAACGGACCGGAGACTCCGCACGAGTTTCTCGGAAACCACGCTGGGGTCGCGTCGGCAAGTGAAGAATCCGAAGCGTGAAGATCAGGATCGGGATCGTGCTCGCTGTGGCGACCACGGCATGGCTCACCGGACCGTTGACGACGGCAGCTCCTGCCGCCCCCGATCGAGGCGTCGCGCCGACGAAGATCCGGGTCGTCCCCGCCAAGGTCTTCGAGAACCGGCCCGCCGGGACCAAGGTCGGCAGGATCGTCGTGCGCGACCGCGACCGGGGCGACCGGCACACGTTCAAGCTGGTGCGCGGCAAGCGCTTCTTCGAGGTCGTCGGTCACTCGCTGGTGACGATCCGCCCGCTCGACCACGAGAAGCGGCCGAAGCTGAAGATCCGGCTGCGCGCGACCGACGCCGCCGGCCACCGGTTCGCCCGCACGCTGCGGGTCCGGGTCGCCGACGTCGACGACCCGCCGACCGCGGTCGACGACACCCTGACCGTGCTCGAGGACGGCGGCCCGCAGCTGCTCGACGTCTTGGACAACGACACGGACTCCGACTACGAGGGCGGCCCTCGCCACATCGCGTCCGTCACCCAGCCCGAGCACGGCGTGGTCGCGCTCTTCGGACGGGCCACCGTGCTGACGTACGAGCCGGACCCCGACTACTGCAACGAGACGACCACCGACGACTTCACCTACACGATCGTGTACGGCGGCTCGACCGGGACGGTCGGCGTCATCGTCGAGTGCGTCCAGGACGCCCCGGTCGCCGTCGACGACACCCGGACGACGCCCGAGGACACCCCGCTCGTGCTCCCGGCCGCCGGTCCGGACAGCCCGATCCAGAACGACACCGACGCCGACGGAGACGCCCTCACCGATCAGCGCTGTGTCCGGTGCCGTCGGCGGCTCCGTCGTCCTGGCAGCCGGCGAGATCACGTTCACTCCCGACGCCGACCGCTGCGGACCGGCCGCAGGCAGCTTCGACTACACGGCCTCCGACGGCCATGGCGGCGCCGACACCGGCACCGTCGCGGTCACGATCACCTGCGAGGGCGACGAGACGCCGGATCCGCGTCAACGGCGCACCCGTCGCGGACGACGAGTCGTTCACCGGCGCCAGTGCGGCGGTCGGCAACACCTCGCTCGTCGTGAACGACCCGACCGACGGCGCGCCCGACCCGGCCGGCGTGCAGAAGATGGTCACCGGTGACCTCCTCGACGGCGACACCGATGACGGAGGCGTCGGCGCGCTCACGGTCGCGCCGGTGACGGACCAGGCGACCGCGGGCGGCGGCCGGGTGACGATCCAGGCGGACGGCGACTTCACCTACCTGCCCGAGCGGGGCTGCGACGACACGACCGACACGTTCGACTACACCCTCCGCGACAACGACCCCACCGACCCGCTGACCGACACCGGCACCGTGACCATCGCGATCGCCGGCTGCGTCTGGTTCGTCGACGCCGACGCAGGCGCGCCGGCCGCCGCGATCGCCGGCACCTCGCAGGCGCCGTACGTCGATCTCGCCGAGCTGGACGACGGCGGCGGCTCGGGCGACGAGGACGCCGCCGGCGAGTGGCTCTTCCTCGCCGACGGCACCTACACGGTCGCCAGCCACGTCCTCCTCGAGAACGACCAGCAGCTGTACACCGACCGCTCCGGTCTCGTCGTCGGCGGCGCCACGATCCTCAGTCGCAACCCGGCGCGGGACCGCTCGACGATCGTCGGCGGTGTCACCGTCGGCAAGGACATCACCATCCAGGGCCTCGACCTGGGGGCCGCCGTCAACTACGCGCTGACCGGGAACAGCGTCGACAGTCTCACCGTCAACACCGAGACGAGCGGCGACATCGACAACCCCACCGGTGGTGCGGTGGGCATCGCCGGCTCCGCCAACGTCCTCGACGTGGAGCTGCGAGTCGGTCGAGACGGGCACCCTCGGCATCCGCCTGTTCGAGGTCTCGGGGAGCCTCGTCGTGAACGACGGCGAGCTGACGAGCACGACGGCGGCTGCGGTCGAGCTCAACCAGAGTCCGCTCGACCTCACCGTCGACGCGGACATCACGGCCGGCAACGTCGTCGTGTCGATCGAGGCCTCCGGCTCGGGCACCAAGGACTTCAACGGGCAGCTCTCGGGCCAGCGCGTCATCCTCCTCAACAACACGGGCGCGACCGTCCGGTTCGACGGCGGGCTGAACCTGGTGTCCGGCACGTCCGCGGCGTTCGTGGCCGCGGGCGGCGGCACGCTGGCCGTGACCGACCCCACCGGCGCCGGCAACAACACCCTCGACACGACAACGGGTGCCCCGCTCACCGTGAGCGACACGACCATCCACGCCGACGACCTGACCTTCGAGCGGATCAGCTCCGACGGAGCGGTGAACGGCATCAACCTCGAGCGCACCGGCAGCAGCGGCGGTCTCACCGTGACCGGTACGGCCACGGCGGCCGACTGCCTCCTCGATCCCGCCGGCTGCACCGGCGGGATCATCACCGACTCGTCCGGTCCCGGGGTGTCGCTCACCGACGTCGGCGGTGGGGTGTCCCTCGCCCACATGTTCGTCGGGGTGGGCGAGGACGACGGCGTCCGGGCCACGACGGTGGCCGGTCTCGCGCTCGACACGAGCGTCATCGCCGACAACGGCGATGCCGTGGGTGAGCTCGGGCTCGACTACACCGCCGTCACCGGCGACGTGACGATCGCCGACAGCGACGTCCTCAACAGCGCCGACGACAACCTGAGAGTCTCGAACAGCTCGGGAGCTGCCACAGTCGACCTCGAGGACAGCTCGTTCGACGAGTCCGTGGCCGGCGACGGCATCGAGATCGTCGGCGGCGGCACCGCGACGATGAACGTGGTCGCCGACGGGATCCGGATGGCCAGCAACAGTTCCCATGGTCTAGCGCTGAGCACCTCGGCGGTCGGGGCCACCCCCACGATGAACCTCACCCTCCGCAACAGCAGCGTGGAGGATCCCCTTGACGCACAGGCGCTGGGGTCGAACCAGCTGGGGATCTACCCGGCGCGGGCGTCGACGACCAAGGTCTTGATCGAGAACACCACCCTGACCGAGGCGAACGGCACCGCCCTGGCGCTGCAGCCGGACGACCTCGCCAACCTCGACGTGACGATCCGCAACTCGACCATCCAGGACCCGTCCTATGACGGCATCCTGGGCTCACCGAGCAGCGCCTCCCAGCTGCGACTGCGGGTCGACAATGTGCAGGTCCGACGAGCCGGCCTGGTGGGCATCAGGCTGCTGCACAACGGGCCCGCCCCCGGCGGGATGAGCCCGGCGAGCTACACCGTGGTGTCGAGCACCGTCGAGGCCGGCCCCCTGTCGAGGTTCGGCATGTACGTCTCGGCCGGCAACGACGGGACCGACACGGCGACGGTCTGCGCTGACATCGGCGGCGCCGGTGCGCTGGCGAACCAGCTCACCGCCGCGGGTGGGCCCGGCTTCGAAGACGTCGCGATCGGAAGCTTCTCGAACTCGACCATGCAGCTGCCGACTCTGGCCCGAGTTCGACCTTTCGGGGTACCTGGTCAGCCGCAACTCCGTCCTCACGACGTACTTGGTGGCGCTGGCCGGAACGACCGAGTCCGCACCGCTCTTCTCGTGCGACCAGCCGGCGCTGCCACCGGCGTGACGATCAGGCGCTGGCGACGGCCTTCTGCCGGGCGCGGTACGCCGCGACGTTCGCGCGCGACGAGCAGCGGTCGGAGCAGTAGCGGCGGGACCGGTTGGGGGAGGTGTCGACGAAGACCTGGGTGCACGGCGTCGCCGAGCAGACGCCCAGCCGGTCGGGGCCGAGGTCGCACACCAGCGTGGCCAGGCCGAGCAGCGACTCACCGACCAGCAGGTCGGCGACGCTGGCGTTCTCGGTCGCGACGTGGAGGTGCAGGTCGTGCTCGTCGTGGTCGGAGATCCGCGGCGTGATCGGGTGCCGAGCCATCAGCTCGTTGAGCCGACCGACCACGCCCGCGGTGTCGTCGGCCTCGCCGGCCTCGAAGACCGGGCGCAGCTCGCGCTGGAACTTCCGCAGCAGCATGCAGTCGCGGTCGCTGGCCCGCTCGGCCAGCCATGGCCGGCCGTGAGGTACGCCAGCAGGCCGTCGACCTCGGGGAGGTCGGCGTTCAGCAGCGCGGCCGAGGCCTCGGCGTACCGGATGAAGTCCACGATTCAATCTTAGCGCGCGCTACGGTTCAGCCGGTCACCGGGCGCACCGTCGTGATCCGATGCACGGCAAAGGTTCGTACGTCGTCGCTGCGGTGGTCGTGCGCGGTCAGCGACCCGCCCTCGACCCGGATCGGGTCGACCAGCCGCTCGGAGCTGGTGCCCTGGTTGTCGACGTAGCCGATCAGCACGGTGTCCCCGGCCTCGACCGCCTCGCGCAGCGCGGCCATCGAGCCGGTCGGGGTGAGCGCCTCGGCGGGCCGCTCGGGCCGGCTCTGCTCGGCCCGGTCGCCGGCCCGGATCGCGGTCACGGCGTGCGCGGCCTGGGCGCCTTCGCGGGCGGCCCGTACGGCGCCGCCGCCCCGGTGCTCGCGCGGCGTGCGGGCGCGCAGCAGGTCGGGCCGGGCGACGTGCACGGTGCCGTCGGCGGCCTCGACGACCGGCGCCGCTCCGAGGTCGCGCAGCCGCGGGAGCAGCACGTCGAGCGGCGTCGAGCTGACCAGCACCGTCGGCGCGATCCGGCGCAGCCCCAGCGGGCCGACCTTCGGGTGGTGCAGCAGCTCGGTCAGCGCGGTCTCGTCGTCGGCGCGCAGGAACGCCTCGGCGTGGCCGACCCGGATGCTGCCGAACGTGCGGGCGGTGTCGTCGACGAGGTAGCTCAGCGGCTGCGGCACCGGCGTCCGGGACACCGACCCGATGAACTCGTGCACCTCGGCCGCCGACCAGCCGGTGTCGAGCGCACGGCGGACCGAGGCCGACGTGAAGCGGTAGACGGTCGCGCCGCCGCGGGACTCGACGTCCGCGACCAGCTGCAGCCGGCGGGCCAGCTGCGACTCCAGCGGACCCGGCGCCACCGCGGTCAGGTCGGCCTGGAGCAGCACGTGGTCGACCGGCTCGGGCAGCAGCGCCGCCAGCGCAGCGGTCGCCGCTGCCTCGTCGTCGGCGAGCAGCGCCCGGGCGTACGACGCCGGCCCGCCCAGCCCGACGACGCCGAGGACCGACGCCTCGTCGACCGCCCACGCGACCTGGTCGGCGCGGGTCCGCGGCCGTCGCGGCCGCAGCCACACGATCCGGCCGACGAGCGACGGGACGCCGGTGCCCGCGGCCAGCACCTCGCCCGGCGGCAGGCCGGCCAGCGCGTCCAGCGCCATCCGCCGGCTCTCGACCTGGAAGCTGCCGGCGAGCTCGGGGGAGAGCGCGTTCCAGACCTTGCCCTGCGGGTCGCGCGACCCGACCAGGCCGGGCATCCGCGGGCTGACCAGCCAGGCCCGGACCAGCGCGGTCCAGCGCTCGGCGACCGGTCGCGCCGTCCACTGGTCGAACGCGTCGGTCGGGATCCAGACCGGGTTGCCGCCCGGGTCGGCGGCGGTCGCGAGCAGGCCGGCGGCCGAGGCCACCTCGACCAGCAGCGCGGCGGTCGGCTCGTCGACGTGCAGGTTGGCCGGCGGTCGCCTTGAGCTCGCGGACGCCGAGCCCGCCGCTGCGCAGCGAGGCGGGCGGCGTCAGGCCCCACGCGTCCAGCAGCAGCTCGACGCGACGTACCGCCT
This sequence comes from uncultured Actinomycetota bacterium, assembly GCA_963716655.1. Classification (GTDB taxonomy): domain Bacteria; phylum Actinomycetota; class Actinomycetes; order Propionibacteriales; family Nocardioidaceae; genus Nocardioides. The sequence goes on from CAVQTV010000008.1 coordinate 675,383, forward strand.
CGAAGGCCGCGCCCGACGCGGCCCGGTCGACCAGGTCCTGGCCGCGCTCGGCGGTCGCGAGCTCGGGCACCTCGTCCACCGGCTCGGTCGTGGTGTGGCCGCCGCGCAGCGCGATGCCGACCTCGCCGGGCAGCACGACGACGCCCCCGCTGCGCGGGATCAGCAGCCGGCGGGCGAGCAGCTCCTCGGCGGGGCTCTCGGCGTCCTCGGGCAGCACGGTGTGCCGGGCCGACCCGGTGGTGGCCTCGCCGCCGGACTCGAGCACGTGCTCGAGCAGCGCGCGGGCCGCGCGGCGACAGCTCGTCGAGGCGGCCGCGGAGGTCGTCGGGGTCGGACGGCTCGGCCGAGACCGGGCGCAGCCCGCTGCACCGTGACCAGCTCGGCGACGGCGGTCAGCGCGCGGATGCCCTGCGGGGTCTCCCAGGCCAGGGCCAGGTCGAGCAGCCGTCGTACGGCGTCCCCGACCGACTCCGGTCGGGCGTTCACGACCGTCGGCCAGCTCGGCCTCGGTGGTTTGGCCGACGACGACGAGGGCATCAAGGACACAGAGCTCGGCCCGCGTGAGCTGGTCGAGCGCACGCAGCAGCGAGGACCGGGTGGCCGCACGAGACGCCAGCTGGCCTGAGTCGTGAGGGGCCGGAGTGGCGAGATCGGGACGTTCGTGGAGCAGCCGGGACAGGCGTTCGTCCGGCCAGCTGCGCAGCTGGTCGGCGAGCGTGCGGTACCCGGTCGTGGACATCCCTTCAACGCTACCCGGACGCTCCGGCAGGTGCCGACGATGAGACAGGTCGAGCTCCATCACGGCTCCGCGACCGACGTCGGGCTGGTCCGCGACGGTCAACGAGGACGCCCTCCTCGCGGCGCCGCCGGTCTTCGTGGTCGCCGACGGGATGGGCGGGCACGACGGCGGCGACGTGGCGAGCTCGATCGTGGTCGAGGAGTTCGGCCGGCTCGCCGACGTCCGGGTACGACCCGCGGCACGCCGTCGAGGCGGTCCGCGAGGCGCTCGGCGCCAGCCAGGCCCGGATCCGTGGAGTACGCCGAGGTGCAGCGCCGACGCGGGGTCGCCCGCCGCCGGCACGCTGGTACGACGGTGGTCAGCGCCGTGCTCGCCGACGCCGACGGGCCGGTGTGGCTGCTCGCCAACCTCGGCGACTCGCGCGCCTACCGGTTCAGCCGACGGCGTGCTCGAGCAGGTCAGCGTCGACCACAGCCTGGTCCAGGAGCTCGTCGACGCCGGCCGGCTGGACCCGGTCGAGGTCGCCACCCATCCGAAGCGCAACGTGATCACCCGGGCGCTCGGCGACCCCGGCGGGGTCGAGGCCGACTTCTTCGTGCTGCCGCTGGACTCCGCCGAGCGGCTGCTGCTGTGCACCGACGGCGTGACCGGGATGCTCGACGACGCCGAGGTCGCCGCGGTCCTCGCCGACGCCGCCGACCCGCGCGACGCGGCCGACCGGCTGGTGGCCGCGGCGGTCGCGGCCGGCGGCGAGGACAACGCGACCGCGGTGGTCGTCGACGTGGTCGCGTCGATGCCCGAGAACCACGACGACTCGGAACGACACCGGGTCAGTCTCGAGGAGAAGCTGGGAGCCCGACCATGACCGATCACCTCGCCTGGTCCTTCCGCGGCGGCGACTGGTTCGGCGTCTTCGGGCAGCGCACCACCGTCGTGCTCCCGCCGTCCGAGAGGTCGCGGGCGGCCGCGATCTGGGAGCTCGTCGACGCCGGCGCCGGGTTCGACGAGATCCTGGACGCCCTGATCTCCTCGGGGCTGCGCGAGCTGCCGGGGTTCGTGCTGGTCGAGCCGGTCGGCCGACCAGACCCGGGTGCTGCTGCGCGGTGCGGTGCGCGCCCACTTCGCCACCGCCGGACGACGTCGTCCACGTCGACGGCGACGACGCCACCACCTGGGTCGAGCGCACCCTGACCGGCGTCACCCGGATGCGGATCGAGGTCGCCGAGCGGACCGACGCCGACGACCTCGTGGTCACCGGCGGGCTGGTGCGGATCGTCGACCGCGGAGCAGCCGCCGAACGCTGCGGAGCTACCGCCCGTGGAGACCGAGTCCCCGCTGTCCGAACCCGCCGTCGCCATCGCGGCCGCCGCCATCGACCCCGACCGCGACGACGACACCCGGGCCGGCGGCTTCGACCCGGCGACCCTCGGCACGCCGCCCGGCATCCCGGGCCAGCCGCCCGCGCCGCCGGTGACCGCGCGCCCGGTCGCCCGGCTGCTGCTCCCCGAGGGCGAGACCGTCGACGTCGACCGGGTCGTCCTGGTCGGCCGGGCGCCCGAGGCCCGCCGCGCCGAGGGCACCGAGTCGCCGCACCTGGTCGCCGGTCGCGAGCCCGCACCACGAGATCTCCTCGACCCACCTCGAGGTGCGGCCGGGCTCCGGCGCCGACCACGGCATCCGCGGTCGTGACCGACCTCGGCTCGACGAACGGCACCCTCCTCGTCCAGCCCGGGCTGCCGCCGGAGGACCTCAAGGCCGGGGTCGCCGTCCAGCTGCTCCCGGGTGCCGTGCTCGACCTCGGTGACGGGGTCGTCATCCAGGTCGTCGACCCGTGAGCGCACCCCCGTCCGACCTGGATCGTCGCTTCTACGCCTTCACCCTGGACCGGCTGCTCGCCTGGACGGTGGACGGCGTCGCCGCGTTCCTGGCCTGGTACTACCTGATCGACCGCGACCAGGTCGCGGCCGGGATCGCCGTGATCGTCGCGGTGGTGCTGCTCGTCGGTGCGGCGTTCGCGGTCGTCCTCGGGCTGACCGGCAGCTCGCCCGGCAACGCCGCTGCTCGGCCTGCGGGTCGTCGACGCCGACACCGGCACGCCGATCGGCGTACGGCGGGCGCTGCTGCGCCAGCTGATCCTCGGCGTCGCGACGCTGCCGACGTTCGGGCTCGGTGTCGCCACCCTCGCCTGGACCGCGGCCATGGACCCGTCCGGGCGGCGGCACGGCTGGCACGACCGGGTCGTGGACTCCGAGGTCGTCGACGTCCGGCCGGCCCCGGCCGAGCCGGAGCCCGTGGACAGCGCGCCGGCCGCAGGTCGTCAACCTCACCGCGATGCGGCTGGTCCCCGCGCCCCCGCTGCCCCGCCGTTCCGCCGCCGCCCGTCGGCACCGCCCCGGCCACCGCCGCCGCCGCCGCTGCCCCGCCGCCGCCGCCGCCGCCACGCCGGCCCGACAGCAGCTCGGCTACCCCCTGGTGCCCGACCCGCCGGCGCCCGCTGGTGCAGCTGGCGGGTCAGCTTCGACTCCGGCGAGTCCTTCCTGGTCGAGGGCCTCGCCCTGGTCGGCCGTCGCCCCGAGGCCCGCGAGGGCGAGTCGGTGCGTCACCTGGTCCCGCTCCGGTCCTCGGACATGTCCCTGTCCAAGACGCACGCCCAGTTCCAGGTGGGGGCCGACGGCGTGCTGGTCGTGACCGACCGCGGCTCGACCAACGGGTCGTTCCTGCTCCGCCAGGGCGCGGCCCGCGAGCTCCCGGCCGGTCGCCCGACCACTCTGCTCGACGGCGACCACGTGCGGTTCGGCGACCGCGAGATGGCCGTGTCGCGCGCGCACTGACGAGGTGTCCGAATAACGGTACGGTAACGAACCAGTGTGGCACTTCCGATACGGGTCTTCCTGGGAGTCCACTGCTTTCCTCCTGACCAGCGCTCGGGGCTGTGAACGGTGTCGGCTCAGGCCAGGAGCACCTGGGACGCAACCCGTCCCCTCACCACCAGGAGGCAAGTTTGCGCAGGATCCGGGTCGCTGGTGCAGCGACCGCATCTCTCCTCGCGGCAGCCGTAGCGCTGTCGCTCACTACGCCGCAGGCCGGCGCCCAGCCCACCGGCTCGGCACCGACCGCGTCGTCGGACCAGACCATCAAGCGCTCCGACGACCGCGTGCCCGCATGGCGTGCGAAGTACGACAAGATCCGCCAGGAGGCCGTGCAGAAGCGGCTGCGTCACCGGCGGCAAGGGCTCGGTCGAACGAGTCGCCCACGGGACAGTACGGCAAGGTCGCCCAGACTCGGCAAGGACCGGATCTTCGTCGTGCTGACCGAGTTCGGGGACACCCGCCACTCGGTCTTCCCGGACGACCCGGAGAGCGGCGCCCAGCGCTTCGACGGACCGCTGCACAACGAGATCCCGAAGCCGAACCGCAAGGTCGACAACTCGACGATGTGGGACTCGAACTTCGACCGCAAGTACTTCGAGAACATGTACTTCAACCGGATGGCCGACTTCTACACCGAGCAGTCCAGCGGTCAGTACACCGTCGACGGCGACGTGACCTCGTGGGTCAAGGTGCCGTTCAACCAGGCCCGCTACGGCAGCAACAACGGCTGCAGCGCCGGTGACTGCGGCGTCGGCTTCCTGCTCCGCGACGCGCTGGCCCAGTGGACCCAGGACCGCCTCGACGCGGGCTGGACGATGGACCGGATCCAGACCTACCTCAAGACGTTCGACAACCAGGACCGCTACGACTTCGACGAGGACGGCGACTTCGCCGAGCCGGACGGCTACATCGACCACTTCCAGATCGTGCACGCCGGCGGCGACGAGGCCGACGGCGACCCGATCTACGGCGCCGACGCCATCTGGAGCCACCGCGGCAACGTGCGGCATCCACGGCCTCGGCGAGGGCCCCGGCCCCGCGATCGGCGGCGTGCAGATCGGTGAGGGCGGCGTGGCCGACCCGAGCGGTGCGGCCGTGCAGATCCCGGACAACCCGACCGGCCTCTGGGTCAGCGACTACACGATCCAGCCGGAGAACGGCGGCCTGGGCGTCTTCGCCCACGAGTTCGGCCACGACCTCGGCCTGCCCGACCTCTACGACACCTCCGGCAACACCGGCGGTGCCAGCAACAGCATCGAGCACTGGTCGCTGATGGCCCAGTCGCGCGGCACCCTGCCGGGCGACTCCGGGATCGGTGACCAGGCCGCAGCCGTTCGGCGCCTGGGAGAAGTTCCAGCTCGGTTGGCTCGACTACGACGTCGCGCGGACCGGCCGGTCCGGCACCTACAAGCTGCGTCCCGGCCAGTCCACGAAGGGCAGCGAGGCCAACGGCCTGATCGTGCTGCTGCCGAACAAGAGCGTCACGTTCGAGTACGGCGAGCCCTGCGCCGACTGTGGCGAGCGGTTCTTCTTCAGCGACTCGGGCGACAACCTCGACACCTACATGGCCCGGCTGGTCGACGGCGGAGGAGCGCTGACGGCCAAGGTCCGCTACGAGATCGAGGACCGGCTGGGACTACGCGTTCCTCGAGGTGTCGAGCGACGAGGGTGAGACCTGGACCTCGGTCGAGACGAGCGAGAGCTACGAGGGCGCCGACGAGGGCTCGTTCAACCCGGACGGCACCGGCATCACCGGCTCCACCGATGGTGACTGGGTCGACCTGACCGCGACCGTTCCCGACGGCACCAACGCGATCCGTTGGCGCTACCTCACCGACGGTGCGGTGGCCGAGGCCGGCTTCCAGGTCGACAACATCACCCTCGACGGCGAGTCGATCGGCACCGCGGAGACCGAACGAGGGCTGGTTCCTCGACGGCTTCTCGAACGTCAGCGCGCAGGAGACGGAGGAGTTCCTCAACGCCTACTTCGTCGACAACCGCCAGTACGTCGGCCGGGACAAGACGCTCAACCACATCTACAACTTCGCCGGCCTGGAGAACAAGCCCAACTGGGTGGACTTCATCAAGTACCAGCCCGGCGCGCTGATCACCTACTGGGACACGTCGTACTTCGACAACAACGTCGGCGACCACCCCGGTGAGGGCGAGCTGCTTCCTGTGGACGCGCACCCCGAGTTCCAGCACACGAGCGACGGCGCGCTCCTGCGTCCCAAGCTCCTGAGCACGGACTCGACGTTCTCGACGCAGTCGACGCCGGCGCAGAAGCTCCACTACCTGGGAGAGCCGATCACGCTCGACAGGCAGCCGGCGGTCTCGGTGTTCGACGACACCCAGGACTGGTGGTTCGACGAACGACGAGCACGCTGCTGGGGTCCACCCGGGCCACTACCAGCCCGGCTGGTACAGCGTGAACGTCCCGAAGACCGGCACCACGATCACCGTGGTGAAGGTCAACAACAAGACCGGCGTGATGACGGTCAAGGTCGGCCGCAACTGACCCGCAGCACCTGAGAGACAGGGCGGCGATCCTCCGGGGTCGCCGCCCTGTCTCATGCGCAGCCCCTTCCGGAGGTCGAGCTGAACGCCTAGGTTGCTGGAATGAGCTTCGAGTACGAGCACACGGTGACCACGACCGCGAGCCCGCACGACGTCTGGGCGTTGTGGAGCGACATCGGCAGCTGGCATTGCTGGGATCCCGTCGGTCCAGCAGGTCGCGCTGGAGGGTCACTTCGCCGAAGGCGCGGCCGGCACGCTGGTCCTGAGCGGTGGCGTCGAGGCGCCGTTCGTCCTCGACATCGTCGAGCCGAACAAGCGATTCGTGGACCGGATCTCGATGGGCGACCTGGTGATCAACATCGACCACGTCGTCCAGGGGAACGGCGACGGGTCGTCGATCTCCGTCACGACCCACATCGTCGGCCCCGGCGTCGACGGACATCGGTCCGATGGTCGAGGCGGACACCCCGAAGGCGCTGGCCGCCCTCGTCGAGATGGCCGAGAAGCGCACCTGAGCTGTCGTACCCGGTCGGTCTCGTTCGTGGAGGGGGTGTCCGCACCCCACGAGAGGATCCCGCCATGCGCACCCTGATCACCACCCACTTCGTCTCCCTCGACGGCGTCGCCGAGGCGCCCGGCGGCGAGGAGGGCTACCGCCACACCGGCTGGACGATGGACGTCGACGCGGACCCGACGATGTACGAGCGCAAGGGCCGGGAGCAGGAGGAGGCCACCGCGTTCCTGATGGGCGGCCGCTCCTACGACGCGTTCTCCGAGGTCTGGCCGACGATGGACTTCTTCGCCGGCTGGAACGCGATGCCGAAGTACGTCGTGTCGAGCACGGTCACCGACCCGCAGTGGGACAACACCACCGTGCTCTCCTCGCTCGACGACGTGGCGGCGCTCAAGGCAGACCGAGGGCGGCCCGATCTTCGTGCAGGGCAGCATGCTGCTGACCCAGAACCTGCTGAAGGCCGGCCTCGTCGACGAGATGCGGCTGATGGTCTTCCCGGTGATCCTCGGCAGCGGCCGCGGTCCGTTCCCCAGCGACGCCGAGGACAAGGTCAAGCTCACCCTCGTCGACACCACGACGTACGCCAACGGCGTGCAGTACCAGGTGCTCCGCACGCAACGTTGACCACGGGCGTAGGTTCGCCGCATGGAGTCCTACGCCAAGGGTGAGCTCGAGCCGCCGCTGCTCGAGGAGACCATCGGCGCCAACTTCGACCGCACCGTCGCGGCGCATCGCCGACCGCGAGGCGCTGGTCGAGGTCGCCAGCGGCCGGCGCTGGACCTGGGCCGAGCTGGACCGCGACGTCGACGACGCTGGCGATCGGGCTGGTCCGCGCCGGCATCGGCAAGGGCGACCGGGTCGGCATCTGGTCGCCGAACTGCGCCGAGTGGACGATCGTCCAGTTCGCCGACCGCCAAGATCGGCGCGGTCCTGGTCAACATCAACCCGGCGTACCGCACCCACGAGCTCGCCTACGCGCTCAACCAGTCGGGCACCAGGCTGCTGATCTCGGCGACGTCGTTCAAGACCAGCGACTACCGCGCGATGGTCGAGGAGGTGCGCGCCCAGACCCCGGTCGAGCAGGTCCTCTACCTCGGGACGCCGCGACTGGGCCGACCACAACGTCAGCGACCCGGGCGTCACGCTCGCGGAGCTGCTGACCTGGTCGCTCGCCGCCGACGACCCGATCAACATCCAGTACACGTCCGGCACCACGGGCTACCCGAAGGGCGCCACCCTCAGCCACCGCAACATCCTCAACAACGGCTACTTCACGACCGAGCTGATCGACTTCACCGCCGAGGACCGGCTCTGCATCCCGGTGCCCTTCTACCACTGCTTCGGCATGGTGATGGGCAACCTCGGCTGCACCTCCCACGGCGCCACGATGGTGATCCCGGCGCCGGGCTTCGACCCCGAGATCACCCTGCAGGCGATCGCGGCGGAGCGCTGCACCGGCGGTGTACGGCGTGCCGACGATGTTCATCGCGATGCAGAACCACCCGACGTTCGCCGACCACGACCTGTCGTCGCTGCGGACCGGGATCATGGCCGGCTCGATCTGCCCGGTCGAGGTGATGAAGCGCTGCGTCAACGACATGCACATGGCCGAGGTCGTCGATCGCCTACGGCATGACCGAGACGTCGCCGGTCTCGTGCCAGACCCGCGTCGACGACGACCTCGAGCGCCGTACCGCCACGATCGGCCGGGTGCACCCGCACGTCGAGGTCAAGATCGTCGACCCGGTCACCGGCGAGACCGTCGAGCGCGGGCAGCCCGGCGAGTTCTGCACCCGCGGCTACTCGGTGATGCTCGGCTACTGGGACGACGCGGAGAAGACCCGCGAGGCGATCGACGCCGACGGCTGGATGCACACCGGCGACCTGGCCGAGATGCGCGAGGACGGCTACTGCAACATCGTCGGCCGGATCAAGGACATGGTGATCCGCGGCGGGGAGAACATCTACCCGCGCGAGATCGAGGAGTTCCTCTACGCGCACCCCGACGTCGAGGACGTCCAGGTGATCGGGGTCCCCGACGAGAGGTACGGCGAGGAGCTCTGCGCCTGGATCAAGATGCGCGCCGGCGCCGAGCCGCTCGACGCCGACGCGGTCCGCGCGTACGCCACCGGCAAGCTCGCGCACTACAAGATCCCGCGCTACGTGATGGTCGTCGAGGAGTTCCCGATGACCGTCACCGGCAAGATCCGCAAGGTGCAGATGCGCGAGGAGACGGCGAAGGTGCTCGACCTGGGGTGACCTCGAGGGCGAGGCTCCCAATCCCATGGCCTGCTACGCGCCGCCCATGACGCACGCTCGCGGCGTTGCCGTCGCTCGATAGCGACCCCGGGTATGACTTCGCTCCGGCGCCTTGCGATCGCACGCCCTGGACGACGCTCGCGACGGCCGAGAATTGAGAGCCACGCCCTAGGCTTCACCCATGTCCGTTGATCAGCTCGTCGTCGGGTTCGACCTCGACATGACGCTGATCGACACCGCGCCCGGGCTTCCGCGACGTGCTGGCGGCGCTCGGCGCCGAGCTCGGCGTGGAGTTCCCGGTCGAGGAGATGACCGCGAAGCTCGGTCCGCCGCTCGACCTGCTGCTCGAGCCCTACCTCGCGGCCGACGCGATCGCCGCCGCCGGCGACCGGTTCCGCGCGCTCTACCCCGACCACGCGATCGTCGGGACGCCCGCCTTCGACGGCGCCCACGAGGCGCTCGCCGCCGTACGTCGGCACGCCGGCCGGATCGTGGTCGTCACCGGCAAGTACCCCGCCAACGCCCAGCTCCACCTCGACCACCTCGCCTTCGACGTCGACCACCTCGAGGGCTGGGTGTGGGGCGTCGGCAAGGCCGACGTGCTGCGCCGCGAGGGCGCGTCGATCTACGTCGGCGACCACGTCCACGACGTCGAGGGCGCCCTGGCCGCCGGCGCGCTCAGCGTCTCGGTGCTGACCGGCGGCTGCACCCGCGAGGAGCTGGAGGCCGCCGGCACCCACGTCGTGCTCGACGAGCCTGGCCGAGTTCCCGGCCTGGCTCGACGAGCACCTGCTCGAGCTGCGTCTCGACGCCCTCGAGGCCGACCTGCGCGAGCGCGGCTCGGTGCTGGTCGCCTACAGCGGGGGTGCCGACAGCGCGTTCCTGCTCGCCGCCGCGGTCCGGGCGCTCGGCGCCGACCACGTCGCCGCCGCGACCGGCTACTCCCACTCGCTGCCGCTGGCCGAGCGCGACCCGGCCCGCGAGTTCGCCGAGTCGCTCGGCGTCGAGGTGCTCACGCCCGAGACCCACGAGATGGAGCGCGAGGGCTACCGCGCCAACGGCGCCGACCGCTGCTACTTCTGCAAGGCCGAGCTGCTCGACGTGCTCGCCCCGCTCGCCGCCGAGCACGGGCTGGCCCACGTCGCGACCGGCACCAACGCCGACGACGCGGTCGCCGGCTTCCGGCCCGGGCATCCGCGCCGCGGCCGAGCGCGGCGCGATCACCCCGCTGCGCGACGCCGGGCTCACCAAGGCCCAGATCCGCGCCGCCTCGCGCCGCTGGGAGCCTGCCCACCTGGGACAAGCCCGCCGCCGCCTGCCTCTCGTCGCGGGTCGCGTACGGCGTCGAGGTCACGCCGTACCGGCTCGGCCGGGTCGAGCGTGCCGAGGTCGCCGTCCGCGCAGCTGCTCGCCGACGCCGGACTGGTCAACCTCCGGGTGCGCGACCTCGGCGAGCGGGCGTCCGTCGAGCTCGACGCCGCGCTGCTGCCGCTGCCCGGCGGACTCGAGGCGGGCGCTGGTCGACGCCGTACGCGCGGCCGGCTTCGACGACCGCCGCGATCGACCCGCGCGGATTCCGTTCGGGCTCGATGAACGAGGCTCTGTAGGCTGTGCCGTCGCCGTGGCGTCCGGGCCACGCGAGCAAGCCAAGAAGAGGTCAGACCGTGCCGACTGGCAAGGTGAAGTGGTACGACGCCGACGAAGGGCTTCGGGTTCCTGTCCCAGGAGGACGGCCCGACGTCTACGTGCACGCCGAGGCGCTGCCCGACGGCACCACCGCCCTCAAGGCCGGCACCCGCGTCGAGTTCGGCATCGCCCAGGGCCGCCGCGGCGACCAGGCGCTCCAGGTGCGCGTCCTCGACGCGCCCGCCTCGGTCTCGCGCAACCAGTCGCGACGCCAAGCGCAAGAAGCCCGACGAGATGGCCACGATCGTCGAGGACCTGATCCGCGTGCTCGACGGCGTCGGCGAGGCCTACCGCCACGGCCGGCACCCGGACGCCCGCACCGCCAAGCCGGTCGCCAAGCTGCTGCGCGCGCTCGCCGACGAGCTCGAGCTCTAGTTCCCGGTCTGCACGTCGCGTCGACGCCCGGCGTGGGTCGGCGGACCAGCACGAACACCGACCACGCGACCAGCACCGACCGCGGCGACGCCGAGGCCCAGCCGCGGCGGGTCGAGCGGCATCACGATGCCGATGAAGCCGCCGATCACCCAGGCCAGCTGCAGCGTGGTGTCGCTGCGGGCGAACGCGCTGGCCTGCACCCGGTGCGGGACGTCGCGCTGGATCGTCGCGTCGAGGGAGAACTTCGCCAGCGCCTGACCGAGCCCGGCGACCAGCCCGAGCAGCGCGAGCGCGAGGACGCCGTAGAAGAGCGCCGCGAACGACGACGACGGCGACGTCGGCGACCAGCACCACCGAGACGGTGACCGCCGGGTTGATCCGCTTGAGCATCGACGCGGCGACCACGCCGAGGACGTTGCCGGCGCCGGCGGCGCCGACCACGAGCGCGAACAGCACCTGCGGGCTCCAGTCCGCCGATCGGGTTCTCGCGCAGCAGGAACGCCATGAACATGATCAGGAAGCCGGACAGCCAGCGCGGGCCGCAGTTGGCGCGCAGCGCGTAGGCGACCGCCGGCGGGATCCGGGTACGCCGGCCGGCCGGACGCCCGCGGCTCCTCGGAGCCGCGCAGCACCAGGTCGCTCCTCGCCCTGGCTGGAGTCGACCCGCGCCGGCAGCCGGATCGCCGCGACCGTCGCGAGCGACGAACAGCAGGAACGCGTAGCGCAGCACCCACTCGGGCCCGGCCAGCGACGGCCAGCCCGGCGATCGGCGCGGAGACCGCGACGCCGACGATGCCCGACATCGACACCCGGCCGTTGGCCTTGACCAGCGTGAAGTCCGGGGCAGCAGCCGGGGTACGGCGGCCGCCCGCGTCACGCCGTACGCCTTGGACGCGACGAGCACGCCGAGGGCGGCCGGGAAGAGCGACGTCGACTCGGTGACGACCGCGCCGGCGAGCACCCAGCACAGGAACGCCCGGATCGCCATCGTCGCGCCGATCGCCCAGCGCCGGCCGTGGGCGAACCGGTCGAGGAACGGCCCGATCAGCGGCGCCACGATCGCGAACGGCAGCATCGTCAGCGCCGAGGAAGAGCGCCACCTGCCCGCGCGCCTCGCCCGAGGGCACCTGGAAGAACAGCGTGCCGGCCAGCGAGATCGCCACCGCGGCGTCGCCGGCGGTGTTGAAGAAGTGCATGTGGATCAGCCGGGAGAGCCCGACTCGCCGGCCCCCTGCGCCTCCGAGGCGCGCTTCACCTGGCGCATCGTGAAGCCGCCGGCGCGGCCGGTCGCCCGGCCGCGTCGCGCCGAACCCGCGGGTGACCCGTGTCGGCCGCGTCCGGCGGTCGACGAATCGGGGTGTTCGGCGCGGCCATGGGGTCATCCTGCCCGGTCGGCCACCCCGACCTGACAGTTCGGGGCTCGATGGGGATGATCTCGCCGTGATCACGACCGCGCGCCCCAAGCCCGACTCCGCCACCGTGGCGGCGGTCGACGTGGCCCGCGCCGCGCTCGTCGAGGAGGTCGGGCCGCCGACGTCGGCGACCACCTCGGCCACGTGGTCGAGGGCGAGCGCGTCGTCACCCACCTGTTCGCCTGCGAGCGCCCCGGCTACGTCGGCTGGCGCTGGTCCGTGACCGTCGCCCGCGCGTCGCCGCAGAAGGACGTCACCGTCGACGAGATCGTGCTGATCCCCGGCGACGAGGCGATCGTCGCCCCGCCGTGGGTGCCCTACCGCGAGCGGATCAAGCCGGGCGACCTGTCGCCGGGCGACCTGCTCCCGGTCGACGACGACGACCCGCGGCTGGTCCCGACGTACCTCGTCGGCGACGACCCGCTCGACCCCGACGAGAAGGCCGCAGATCCGCACGGTCGCGCAGCGACCTCGGCCTCGGCCGGGTGCGCACGCTGTCCCTCGAGGGCCGCGAGCTCGCCGCGCAGCGCTGGTACGACGGCGACGGCGGCCCCGAGTCGCCGCTGGCCCGCTCCGCGCCGGACAGCTGCACGACCTGCGGCTTCCTGGTCCGCATCGCCGGCCCGCTGTCGGAGATGTTCGGCGTGTGCGCCAACGGCGACGCCAACGACGACGGCCGGGTCGTGTCGTTCGACCACGGCTGCGGCGCGCACTCCGAGGTGCGGCTGGCCAAGAAGCACGAGCCGCTGCCGCTGCCGGAGCCGGTGTTCGACACGCTGACCTCGGACGAGATCGAGAGCCTCTAGCTGCGGCGAGCCTCGGCCGCGCTCGCGCCGGGCCCTGCGCCGGCGCCGGCAGTACTCGAGCCCGAACAGCCCGAGGCCGAAGCCGGCCAGGCAGGTCCAGAGCCACCACTCGTTGCCCGGCGTCCTCGAGCCGGCCGTAGAACGGCAGCAGCGCGAGGAACCCGATCAGCCAGAGCGCCGTGCCGACCTCGACGGTGCGCACGCCGTCGACGTCGAGCGGCTCGACGTCGGCGACGAAGAACGTGCGGTTGCCGATCTCGTGCTGCATCGGCTGGTCCTCGCGAAACTCCACGGCGCCACGCTAGTCGACGGCGCCGCGGTCTGCGAATGCTGCCGCCCGTGAGCAACCAGACCACGGCCGCCTCGGGCGGCCTCGATCGCTTCTTCAAGATCACCGAGCGCGGCTCGACGGTCGGGCCGCGAGGTCCGCGGCGGCTTCGTCACCTTCTTCACGATGGCCTACATCATCGTGCTGAACCCGCTCATCCTCGGCTTCGCGCCCGACCAGGACGGCGAGCTCCTCGGCGGCGGCACGGTGCCCAACCTCGCGATGATCGCCGCCGGCACGGCGCTGGTCGCCGGCCTGATGACGATCCTGATGGGCGTCGTCGCCAACTTCCCGCTGGCGCTCGCCACCGGCCTCGGGCTGAACGCGTTCGTCGCGTTCTCGATCGCCAACCAGATGACCTGGGCCGACGCGATGGGCCTGGTGGTGATCGAGGGCCTGGTGATCCTGGTCCTGGTGCTCACCGGCTTCCGGGAGGCGGTCTTCCACGCCGTGCCCGCGCAGCTCAAGGTCGCGATCTCGGTCGGCATCGGCCTGTTCATCGCGCTGATCGGCTTCGTCGACGCGGGCTTCGTGCACCGGCATCCCCGACGCGGCCAACACGACCGTCCCGGTCCAGCTCGGCGACGGCGGCCAGCTGTCCGGCTGGCCGGTGTTCGTCTTCTGCGTCGGCCTGCTGCTGGTGATCGCGCTGTGGGTGCGCAAGGTCAAGGGCGCGATCCTGATCTCGATCGCGGCGACCACGGTGCTCGCGTTCGTCGTCGAGGCGATCGGCGCCCCGAAGGCGTGGGGCCTCACGACGCCGGCCTGGCCGGACGAGGTCTTCGACACCCCGGACTTCGGCACCCTCGGCGAGTTCAGCCTGCTCGGCTCGTTCGAGAACGCCGGCGTCGTCACCGCGCTGCTGCTGATCTTCACGCTGCTGCTCGCCGACTTCTTCGACACGATGGGCACGATGACCGCGATCGGCGCCGAGGCCGGCCTGCTCCAGGAGGACGGCACCCCGCCGAACACCCAGCGGATCCTGATCGTCGACTCGATCGCCGCGGCCGCCGGTGGCGCCGGCGGCGTCTCGTCCAACACGTCGTACATCGAGTCGGCCTCCGGCGTCGGCGAGGGCGCCCGCACCGGTCTCGCCTCGGTCGTCACCGGCCTGCTGTTCCTGCTGCGCGATCTTCCTCACGCCGCTCGTGGTGACGATCATCCCGTCCGAGGCGGCCGTCCCGGCGCTGGTCCTGGTCGGCTTCCTGATGATGCAGCAGGTCAAGGGCATCGACTGGGACGACCTGGAGATCGCGATCCCGGCGTTCCTCACGATCGTGCTGATGCCGTTCACGTACTCGATCTCGGTCGGCATCGGCGCCGGCTTCATCACCTACGTGTTCATCAAGCTGGTCCGCGGCAAGGTCGCCGAGCGTCCACCCGCTGCTGTGGGTCGTCGCCGCGGCGTTCGTCGTCTACTTCGCGATCGACCCGATCACCGGCTGGCTCACCTGACCCGACTGCCAGCAACGCCGAGTCGGCGCAGTTCTCCACTGAGAGACTGCGCCGACTCGGCATTTCGGGGAGTGACTCCCGAGGAATAGTTAGCATAGGTAATGAGTTATGCTAACGATATGCCCACCGTGCAGAAGGTCGTCCGCAGACCGACGCCGGACTCGCCGCCGAGCTCCGCCTCGGCGTGATGCGGCTGCGCCGACGGCTGGCCGTCGAGCGGCACCCCGACAACGAGCTGAGCCTCAACCAGATGGCGCGTGCTCGGCTGTCCTGTCCCGCCAGCGGCGCGCTGACCGTCGGCGAGCTCGCCGCGCACGAGCGGGTCCAGCCGCCGTCGATGACCCGCACGGTCAACTGCCTGAGGAGAGCGGCGACGTCGTCACGGCGCCCGCACGAGACCGACGGCCGCCAGGTCGTCGTCGAGCTCTCCGAGCAGGGCCGGACCCGCGTCCTGGCCGACCGCGACCGCCGCGACGCCTGGCTGGCCCGGCGGCTGCGGGAGCTGACTCCCGACGAGCGCGAGGTCCTCCGCCGGCCGTCCCCATCCTCGAGCACCTCGCCCAGAAGGACTGATCCGCCACCGTATGAGCCCCACGTTCCGCGCCCTCGCGCAACCCCAACTACCGCCGCTACGCCTGCCGGCTCCGTGGTGTCGAACACCGGCACCTGGATGCAGCGCGTCGCGCAGGACTGGTTGGTGCTGCACGTGCCGGGCTCGCAGGGCGGTACGTCGGTCGGCATCACGACCGGGCTCCAGTTCCTGCCGATCCTGCTGCTCTCGCCGTACGCCGGCCTGATCGCCGACCGGTTCCCGAAGCGGCCGCTGCTCCAGGTCACCCAGCTGATGATGGCGCTCCCCGCGCTGCTGCTCGGCGTGCTCGCCGTCACCGGCGTCCGCCCAGGTCTGGCACGTCTACGTGCTCGCGTTCGTCTTCGGCATCGGCACCGCCTTCGACGGCCCGGCCCGGCAGTCGTTCGTGTGCGAGATCGTCGGCCGCGACGACCTGACCAACGCCGTCGGCCTCAACTCCGCGTCCTTCAACGCCGCCCGCATCATCGGCCCGGCGATCGCCGGCCTGATGATCGGCGCGCTCGGCGGCGGCGTGGTCGGCGACCGGCTGGGTGATCGTGGTCAACGCGCGTCAGCTACGTCGCGCCGGTGCTCGCCGCTGCGGCGGATGAACCCCGACCTGCTGCGCTCACCGGCGCCGGCCGCGCGCGAGCAAGGGGATGATCCGCGAGGGGGTCCGCTACGTCCGCGGCCGGCCGGACCTGATGCTGATCCTGGCGATCGTGTTCTTCGCCGGCACCTTCGGCATGAACTTCCAGATGACCACCGCGCTGATGGCGACCGAGGTCTTCGACAGGGCGCCGTCGCGTACGGCGCTGCTCGGCACCTTCCTGGCGGTCGGCTCGCTGACCGGCGCGCTGCTCGCCGCCCGCCGCGTCACGGGTCCGGCTGCGCCTGCGTGGTCGGTCGCGGCGATGGCGTTCGGCGCCGCTCGAGATCGTCGCCGGGCTGCTGCCGACGTACCTCGCCGTTCGCGCTCTGGATGCCGCTGATCGGGTTCTCCGCGCTGACCATGATCACCGCCGCCAACGCGACTGGTGCAGCTGACGACCGACCGCCGCGCTCCGGGGCCGGGTGATGGCGCTGTACATGATGATCTTCATGGGCGGGACGCCGCTCGGGAGCGCCCGTCATCGGGTGGATCGGCGACACGTTCGGCGCCCGCTGGACGCTGCTGCTCGGCGGCTCGCTCACGATGGCCGGCGTGGCCGTGTCCGCCGCGCTCTACCTGCGCCATCGTCGCGTTTTGACCGGGGTAAGCCACGCGGGTAATCTTTTTCCTCGTGTCTGGGACAACCAGGCCGTTACGCGTGCCCGGACTCAGTCGCAGGGATCAGTCCTCGACTCCGGCACGCAAACCCACGCCGGTGGAAACCTCACCGGAACCCGCTGAAGCAGCGGTTTGGGGCGGGCGACACGCCCGACCTCGGGGGCAGTGACGAGGGTTGACCTAGCACCACCCGGACACAGCAGGACACACCGTGCGTGCAGAGTGCGCGTACTGAGAGCCAACAACGAAGGGGAACCACCCGGTGCCCACCATTAATCAGTTGGTCCGCAAGGGCCGCCAGGACAAGGTGTCGAAGAGCAAGACGCCTGCCCTGAAGGGTTCGCCCCAGCGACGCGGTGTCTGCACCCGCGTCTACACCACCACCCCGAAGAAGCCGAACTCCGCCCTCCGCAAGGTCGCCCGCGTGCGCCTGTCGAGCGGCGTCGAGGTCACGGCGTACATCCCGGGCGTGGGTCACAACCTCCAGGAGCACTCGATCGTGCTCGTTCGCGGCGGCCGGGTGAAGGACCTTCCCGGTGTCCGCTACAAGATCATTCGCGGCACCCTCGACACCCAGGGCGTCAAGAACCGCAAGCAGGCCCGCAGCCGTTACGGCGCGAAGAAGGAGAAGAGCTGATATGCCGCGCAAGGGTCCCGCTCCGAAGCGGCCTATCGACATCGACCCGGTCTACGGGTCGCAGCTGGTCTCCCAGCTCGTGTCGAAGGTGCTCCAGGACGGCAAGAAGCAGGTTGCTCAGCGCATCGTCTACACCGCGCTCGAGGGCTGCCGCGAGAAGACCGGCACCGACCCGGTCGTCACGCTGAAGCGTGCGCTCGACAACGTGAAGCCGGCCATCGAGGTCAAGTCCCGCCGCGTCGGCGGTGCGACGTACCAGGTCCCGATCGAGGTCAAGGGCACGCGCGGCACCACGCTCGCGCTGCGCTGGCTCGTCGGCTACGCGGCCGACCGTCGCGAGAAGACCATGCACGAGCGACTGATGAACGAGATCCTCGACGCCTCCAACGGCCTCGGTGCCGCTGTGAAGAAGCGCGAGGACACCCACAAGATGGCCGAGTCCAACAAGGCCTTCGCTCACTACCGCTGGTGATCGCCCGGAGGGGGACACGGCGCAACACGCCGGCGTCCCCTTCCGGCTCCCCAGTTCTACCTACTTTCTAAGGACGCACAGACAGTGGCTGTCGACATCACGACGGACCTCAACAAGGTCCGCAACATCGGCATCATGGCGCACATCGACGCCGGCAAGACCACCACCACCGAGCGCATCCTGTTCTACACCGGCATCACGTACAAGATCGGTGAGGTCCACGAGGGCGCGGCCACGATGGACTGGATGGAGCAGGAGCAGGAGCGCGGCATCACGATCACGTCCGCCGCGACGACCTGCTGGTGGAAGAACCACCAGATCAACATCATCGACACCCCCGGTCACGTGGACTTCACCGCCGAGGTCGAGCGCTCGCTGCGCGTCCTCGACGGCGCCGTCGCCGTCTTCGACGGTGTCGCCGGCGTCGAGCCCCAGACCATGACCGTGTGGCGCCAGGCGAACAAGTACTCCGTGCCCCGGATGTGCTTCGTCAACAAGCTCGACCGCACCGGCGCGGACTTCTTCCGCTGCGTCGACATGATGGTCGAGCGCCTCAACTCCACCCCGCTCGTCCTCCAGCTGCCGATCGGCGCCGAGTCCGACTTCATCGGCGTCGTCGACCTGGTCGGCATGCGTGCGCTGGTCTGGCGCGGCGAGACCACGATCGGCGAGGACTACGTCGTCGAGGAGATCCCGGCCGAGCTGGCCGAGCAGGCCGCGGAGTACCGCGAGAAGCTGCTCGAGACGCTGTCGGACGCCGACGACCAGATCATGGAGAAGTTCCTCGACGAGGGCGAGTTCACGGTCGAGGAGCTGGAGGCCGCGATCCGTCGCGCCACCCTCGCCGACAAGCTCAACCCGGTCCTCTGCGGCACCGCGTTCAAGAACAAGGGCGTCCAGCCCCTGCTCGACGCGGTCGTCAAGTACCTCCCGTCGCCGCTCGACATCGACGCGATCATCGGTCACTCGGTCAAGGACGAGAACGTCGAGATCAAGCGACTCCCGTCCGACGACGAGCCGTTCTCCGGCCTGGCCTACAAGATCGCCACCGACCCGCACCTCGGCAAGCTGATCTACGTCCGGGTCTACTCCGGCAAGCTCGAGGCCGGCTCGACCGTGGTCAACTCGGTCAACGGCCGCAAGGAGCGGATCGGCAAGGTCTACCAGATGCACGCCAACAAGCGTGAGGAGATCGCGTCGGTCGGCGCCGGCCAGATCGTGGCCGTCATGGGCCTCAAGGACACCAAGACCGGTCACACCCTGTCCGACCCGCAGAACCAGGTGATCCTCGAGTCGATGACGTTCCCGGCCCCGGTGATCGAGGTCGCGATCGAGCCCAAGACGAAGAGCGACCAGGAGAAGCTGGGCACCGCGATCCAGCGCCTCTCCGACGAGGACCCGACCTTCACGGTCAAGGCCGACGAGGAGACCGGCCAGACGATCATCGCCGGCATGGGCGAGCTCCACCTGGAGATCCTCGTCGACCGGATGAAGCGCGAGTTCCGCGTCGAGGCCACCGTCGGCAAGCCGCAGGTCGCCTACCGCGAGACCCTCCGCAAGGAGGTCACGAAGCACAGCTACACGCACAAGAAGCAGACGGGTGGATCTGGGTCAGTTCGCGAAGGTCGTCGTCTCGCTCGGCCCCAACATCGACCCCGAGACCGGGACCGGTGCTGGCTACGAGTTCGTCAACAACGTGTCCGGTGGTCGCGTGCCGCGCGAGTACATCCCGTCGGTCGACCAGGGTGGCCAGGACGCCATGGAGTTCGGCGTGCTCGCCGGCTACCCGATGGTCGACGTGAAGTTCAGCCTCGAGGACGGCGCCTACCACGACGTCGACTCGTCCGAGCTCGCGTTCAAGATCGCCGGCAACCAGGCCTTCAAGGAGGCCGCCCGGATGGCCAAGCCGGTGCTGCTGGAGCCGATGTTCGCGGTCGAGGTGACGACCCCCGAGTCGTTCCTCGGCACCGTCATCGGCGACATCAACAGCCGTCGCGGCCAGATCCAGGCACAGGAGGAGCGTCACGGTGACATGGTCATCAACGCCCTTGTGCCGCTGTCCGAGATGTTCGGGTACGTTGGCGACCTGAGGTCCAAGACCTCCGGCCAGGCTTCGTACTCGATGGAGTTCGACTCGTACGCCGAGGTTCCCACGAACATCGCCGACGAGATCATCAAGAAGGTTCGCGGCGAGTAGTTCGCAACGATCCCTCGGCAGTACACCCAGCAAGTACGAGTCAGTATACAAACCAAACCAGGAGGAGCCCCAGTGGCTAAGGCGAAGTTCGAGCGGACCAAGCCGCACGTCAACATCGGCACCATCGGTCACATCGACCACGGCAAGACGACCTTGACCGCGGCGATCACCAAGGTGCTGCACGACGCGTACCCGAACCTCAACGAGGCTTCGGCATTCGACCAGATCGACAAGGCTCCCGAGGAGCGTCAGCGCGGCATCACGATCTCGATCGCGCACGTCGAGTACCAGACCGAGTCGCGCCACTACGCGCACGTCGACTGCCCTGGTCACGCCGACTACATCAAGAACATGATCACCGGCGCGGCCCAGATGGACGGCGCGATCCTCGTGGTCGCCGCCACCGACGGCCCGATGCCGCAGACGCGTGAGCACGTGCTGCTCGCCCGCCAGGTCGGCGTGCCGTCCCTGGTCGTGGCGCTCAACAAGTGCGACATGGTCGACGACGAGGAGCTCATCGAGCTCGTCGAGATGGAGGTGCGCGAGCTCCTCTCCGAGTACGAGTTCGACGGCGACGACATCCCGGTCGTCCGCGTGGCCGCCTTCCCGGCGCTGCAGGGTGACGCCAAGTGGGGCGAGTCGATCCTCGAGCTGATGAAGGCCGTCGACGACTACATCCCGACCCCGGCCCGTGAGACCGAGAAGCCGTTCCTCATGCCCGTCGAGGACGTCTTCACGATCACCGGTCGTGGCACCGTCATCACCGGTCGCATCGAGCGCGGCATCGTCAAGGTCGGCGAGGAGGTCGAGATCATCGGCATCCGCGAGACGCTCGCAGAAGTCGACCGTCACCGGCGTCGAGATGTTCCGCAAGCTGCTCGACGAGGGCCAGGCCGGCGAGAACGTCGGTCTGCTGCTTCGTGGCACCAAGCGCGAGGACGTCGAGCGCGGCATGGTCGTCATCAAGCCGGGCACCACGACCCCGCACACCAACTTCGAGGCCTCGGTCTACATCCTCTCGAAGGAGGAGGGCGGCCGTCACACGCCGTTCTTCAACAACTACCGCCCGCAGTTCTACTTCCGTACCACGGACGTGACCGGCGTCGTGACCCTCCCCGAGGGCACCGAGATGGTCATGCCGGGCGACAACACGGAGATGGTCGTTGAGCTGATCCAGCCCATCGCCATGGACGAGGGCCTGCGTTTCGCGATCCGGGAGGGTGGCCGCACCGTCGGCGCCGGCCGGGTCACCAAGATCACGAAGTGAGGACAGGCGGATCCGAGCTTGCTCGTATCCGCTCCGAGCTGAAGTGATCCAGCCGACGCGAAGCGCCAGCTGCGATCACCAAGTGATCTAGCCTCACCCGCTTCACAGCTCGGCCCCGGACCTCGGTCCGGGGCCGAACTGCATTTCGGGCTCAGGGCGTGAGCGCGGCGACCGCCTCGGCGAAGACCTCGGTGTGCCGGTCCACGTCGGCCTCGGTGTGGTGCGGGCTGAACAGCGCCATGTTGTGGAACGGCGTCAGCAGCACGCCCCGGTTGAGGCACCACAGGTGCAGGAGGCCCTCGAGCTCCTCGTCGACCGCGGCCGCGGCGGCGGCGCCGTCGCGCGGCGGCGGGCAGAACCAGTACTCCGCGCGGCAGCCGAGCCGCTGGACGTGCCAGGGCAGCCCGGCGTCCGCGATCACGCCGGCGACGCCCGTCGGTGAACCGCTCGGCCAGCGGTACGGCGACCGCGAAGTCCTCGCTCGCGCAGGCAGGTCGAGAGGGTGGCGCGGATCGCCGCGGTGGCGAGCGCGTTGGCGGTCAGCGTGCCGCCGACGCCGGACACGTCGACCTCGGCCTCGATCATCGGGCCGAGCAGCCGGTCGGCGACCTCGGCGGACATGCCGTACGCCGCGCACGGGATGCCGCCGCCGATCGGCTTCCCGACCACGACGAAGTCCGGCTCGAGCCCCCACGCGGCGGTGCACCCGCCCGGGCCGGCGCACAGCGTGTGCGTCTCGTCGATGACGAGCAGCACGTCGTGGCGGCGGGTCACCTCGCGGACGCCGGCGAGGTAGCCCTCCTCGGGCAGCACGATGCCGATGTTGGTGAGCGCCGGCTCCATCAGCAGGCAGGCGACGTCGCCCTGCGCGAGCCGGCGGTCGAGGGCGTCGAGGTCGTTGAACGGCACCACCGCGGTCGTCTCGGCGACGTCGACCTGCGGCCCCATCGCGCCCGGCCGCGGGACCACCCGGTCGCCGTCGAGGATGGCGAGGGTCTCGTCGACGGTGCCGTGGTAGCACCAGTCCATGACCGCGATCCGCGGCCGGCCGGTCAGGTGCCGGGCGAAGCGCAGCACGAACCGGTTCGCGTCGGTCGCCGACATCGCGAGCTGCCAGGACGGCAGCCCGAACCGGCGGGCCAGCTCCTCGCCCACCCAGATCGCGTCGGCCGACGGCAGCATCGTCGTGATGCCGGTCCGGGCCCGCTCGGCGACCGCCTCGGCCACCTGGGGGAGCCCGTGGCCGGTCATCGCGCCGGTGTCGCCGAGGCACAGGTCGACGTACTCGACCCCGTCCACGTCGGTCAGCCGCGCGCCGGACGCGGTGTCGAAGAACAGCGGGAAGCGGCCCGGCCAGCGGGTCATCCAGGGCATCGGCACCCCGGCCAGCAGCGAGCCGTGCGCCTGCTCGGCCAGGGCGGCGGAGCGGGGGTGCAGGGCGACGAAGCGGTCCTCCTCCGCAGCGCGGAGCTGGCGATTCGGGAGCGGTCGATCATGTTGGGAAGATAGGGCACATGTCCGAGGAGCGCGTCCGACCCGCACGTCCGCACCACAAGCTGACCGACGACGGCCGGCGGATGCGCGAGGTGCTGACCTACTCCCGACGCGGCAGCCGGTTCACCCCGAAGCAGGCGCAGGCCTGGGAGGCGTACGCCGAGCGCTGGTGGCTCCCCGACGAGGCCGTCGACGAGCCGGGCTTCTCGCTGGCCGGCATGTTCGGCCGTACGGCGCCGCTGATCGTGGAGATCGGCTCGGGCATCGGCGAGTCGACCGTCGCGCTCGCGGCCACCCGCCCCGACCACGACGTGGTCGCCTTCGAGGTCTGGCGGCCCGGCGTCGCCGACACCCTGGGCCGGGTCGGTGAGGCCGGCCTGTCCAACGTCCGGCTGCTCAGCGTGGACGCCGTCTGGTCGATGGAGCACCTCGTCGAGCCGGGCGAGCCTGGCCGCGCTGTGGACGTTCTTCCCCGACCCCTGGCACAAGAAGAAGCACCACAAGCGCCGGCTGGTCACGCCCGAGTTCGTGCGCGCTGGCCGCGAGCCGGCTCGCGCCCGGCGCCGAGTGGCGGCTGGCGACCGACTGGGCCGACTACGCCGAGCAGATGGTCGAGGTGCTCGACGCCGAGCCGCTGCTGACGGGCGGGGTCGTCGAGCGGTGGGCCGAGCGACCGGTCACCAAGTTCGAGCGCAAGGGCATCGCCGCCGGCCGCGCGATCACCGACCTGGCGTACTCGCCGGGTGCCGCAGTAGTACGCCGCACGACCAGCGTCGTCGGCAGCACCACCTGCTCCGGCTTCCAGTCCTCGCTGTTCAGCGCGCCGAGCACCTGCTGGGCGGCGACCCGGCCCTGCTCGTGCACCGGCTGCGCGACCGTGGTGAGGTCGAAGAAGTCCGCCATCTCGTGGTCGTCGATGCCGATCACCGACAGGTCCTCGGGCACCCGGAGGCCGCGCTCGCGGGCGGCGCGCAGCACGCCGATCGCCATCTCGTCGGAGGCCGCGAAGACCGCGGTCGGCCGGTCCGGCCGGTCGAGCAGCAGGCGGGCGGCGCGCATCCCGCCGGCGACCGTGAACTCGCCGTCGACCTCGAGCGACGCGTCGTGCGGCACCCCGGCGTCGGCCAGCGTGGAGCGGTAGCCGGTGACCCGCGCGATCGGCGCGGTGAAGTCGAGCACGCCCTCGGTCGACCCGCCGACGTAGCCGACCCGCCGGTGGCCGAGGTCGAGCAGGTGCCGGGTGGCGGTCCGGGCGGCCAGCTCGTCGTCGATGCGGACCGTCGCCCAGCCCGGCAGGTCGGCGCCGACGATCGTCACCGGCCGGGCCAGGGTCTCGAGGCGAGGCGAGCTCGTCGGGGCTCGGCTTGAGGCTGAGCACCAGGACGGCGTCGACCCGCTTGGTCAGCAGGCTGGTCTCGAAGACCCGGTGCCGGGCCGCGGCGTCGCCGGCGAGGTTGTAGAGCAGCAGGTCGTAGCCGCGCTTGCGCAGCTCCTCCTCGGCGCCCTGGACCACCGCCGCGAAGAACCACTGGGTCACGAACGGGACGATCACCGCGACCGTGCGGGTCTGGCCGCTGGCCAGGCCGGCGGCGCTGGGGGAGGGCACGTAGCCGAGCCGACGGGCGGTCTCGCGGACCCGGTCGCGGGTCTCCTCCGAGACGCCCGGCAGCCCGCGCAGCGCGCGCGACACGGTCGCGGTGGACATCTCCACCTCGCGCGCGACGTCCTTGATGCCGGTCACAGCGGGAGCGCTCCCACTTCTGCTCGGAAAGCACTACGGTGGTGCGCATGAGCCTGCACCTGCCCGACGGATCCACCCTGGCGTACGGCGCCGCGACCGCTGCCTACCAGATCGAGGGGGCGACCACCGAGGACGGCCGCGGACCGTCGGTGTGGGACACCTTCGCGGCGGTCCCCGGCGCCACCCGCGACGGCCTGGACGGGACGATCGCCTGCGACTCCTACCACCGCTACGAGGAGGACCTCGACCTGGTCGCGGGGATGGGTGCCGGCTGGTACCGCTTCTCGATCGCGTGGCCGCGGATCATCCCCGAGGGCACCGGCCGCGTCGAGACCCGCGGCCTCGACTACTACGACCGACTGGTCGACGCCGCCCTGGCCCGCGGCGTCGCGCCGACGGCCACGCTCTACCACTGGGACCTCCCGCAGGCCCTCGAGGACCGCGGCGGCTGGCAGGAGCGCAGCACGGCCGAGGCGTTCGCCGACTACGCGATGGTCGTCCACGAGCGGCTCGGTGACCGGGTCGGCGTCTGGGCGACCCACAACGAGCCGTGGTGCGCGGCGTACCTCGGCTACTCCGCCGGCATCCACGCTCCCGGACGCAAGGAGGGCGCCGCCGGACACCGGGCCGCCCACCACCTCAACCTGGCGCACGGCCTCGCCGCGGCCCGCCTGCACGAGGCCGGCGTGACCGACCTCGGCATCGTCCACAACCTGGCGCCGTTCTGGCCGGAGACCCCGGACGCCGCGCAGGCGGCCGACGAGCTCGACGCCGTGCGCAACCGGATCTGGCTCGGCCCCCTGGTCGACGGGGCGTACGACGAGGGCCTGCTCCGCGTCGCGCCGGTGCTGGCCGACCCCGAGCTGGTCCGCGACGGCGACCTCGCCCTGGTGCGCGGCTCGGCCGACTGGCTCGGCGTCAACTACTACACGCCGTTCCGGCCGACGCTCGCCGACCCCAGCGTCACCGTGCACCCCGAGGTCGAGGCGTACCCGGGCGTCACCCCGGTGTCCTTCGTGGTCCGCGAGCCGCGCACCGACATCGGCTGGGAGGTCGACGCGAGCGGGCTCGAGGAGCTGCTCGTCGACACCCACAAGCGCACCGGGCTGCCGCTCCTGGTCACCGAGAACGGCGCGGCGTACCCGGACACCTCGCTCGACGACCAGGACCGGATCGGCTACCTGCGCGACCACATCGCCGCGACCGAGCAGGCCCGCGAGGCAGGCGCGGACGTCCGCGCCTACCTCGTGTGGACCCTGCTCGACAACTTCGAGTGGGCCGAGGGCTACACGAAGACGTTCGGTGTCGTCCACGTGGACCCCAAGGACCAGACCCGGACGCCGAAGGCGTCGTACCACTGGCTGCGCCGGAGCACATCGGCGTCATCGAGCGACGGCAACGCCGCGAGCGTGCGTCATGGGCGGAGCAGGCCGGTTGCACGCTAGCCCTTCACGCTGCCCGCGAGCAGGCCGCGCACGAAGAAGCGCTGCAGCGACAGGAACACGATCAGCGGCACGACCAGCGCGACGAACGCGCCGGCCGACAGCAGGAACCAGTCCTGGCCACGGGAGCCGGAGAGCTCGGCGAGCCGCGCCGTCACCGGGTAGGTCTGCGGTGTTCGCCGAACACGATCGCGACCAGCAGGTCGTTCCAGACCCACAGGAACTGGAAGATGCCGAACGCCGCGATCGCCGGGGCCATCAGCGGCAGCATGATCCGCCTGAAGATCTGCACGTGCCCGGCGCCGTCGACGCGCGCCGACTCGATCAGCTCGCCGGGGATCTGGCTCATGAAGTTGTGCAGCAGGTAGATCGCCAGCGGCAGCGCGAAGATCGAGTGCGACAGCCAGATCGTGTAGAACCCGCCGCCCGGGCGCGTCGAAGCCGGCCAGGCCGGCGTCGACGTAGATCGAGAGCAGCGGGATCATCGTCACCTGGATCGGGACGATCTGGAGCGCGAAGATCGCCACGAACAGGAAGTTCCGGCCGCGGGAAGCTGCATCCACGCGAACGCGTACGCCGCCATCGTCGCGATGCTGATCGGGATCAGCACCGCCGGGATCGTGATCACGAACGAGTTCACGACGTACGTCGCGAAGTCGGTGTCCGAGCCGTTCAGGACCGTGTCGTAGTTGGACATGGTGAAGTCCGGCAGCTCACCCTGGAACAGGTCGGGGAAGACCGTCCACCAGCCGCTGGTGTTGATGTCGTCCTCGGTGCGGAACGACGTGATGAAGAGACCGACGGTGGGAATCGTCCACAGCACCGCGATCACGATCGCGGCCAGCGAGGCCCACGGCGAGCTGAGCGCCTTGTGCGCGCTGCTGGACAGCGACTCCTGCTTGGCGACGGTCGCCTCGACGTCGTTGACTGCGGTGCTCATCGGGCCTCCAGCCTGCGCATCTGACGGACGTTGTAGACGACGATCGGGATCACCAGGACGAACAGCAGCGTCGCAAGTGCGGCGCCGAGGCCCTTCTCCCTGGTCACGAAGCTCTGGCGGTAGAACTCGTAGGCGATGCACGCTGGTGTCGAAGTTGCCGCCGACCGTGGTGCGCACGATGTCGAAGGCCTTCAGCGTGGTGATGCTGATCGTCGTCAGCACCACGATCAGCGACGGCCGGATGCTCGGGATGGTGATGTAGCGGAACATCCGGATGCCGCCGACGCCGTCGAGGCGGGCCGCTTCGGTGATGTCCTCGGGGATCGCCCGGATCGAGGCGGCCAGGATGGTCATCGCGAAGCCGGCCTGGACCCAGATCATGATCACGATCAGGAAGATGGTGTTCCACGGCGACTCTTGCAGGAACCGATAGGTGTCGAAGCCGAGGGCCTTGAGCATCGCGTTGGCGATGCCGATCTGCTCGCGCGTGGTGTCACGGTGGTCGTAGACAAAGCGCCAGATGATCGAGGCGCCGACCAGCGAGATCGCCATCGGCAGGAAGATCAACGCCTTGGAGAACTTCTCGAACCGCGCTCGGTCGATGAGGACGGCGTAGACGAGGCCGATCGCGGTGGCGACGGTTGGGACCAGGAGCACCCAGGCCGCGGTGTTGACGAGCACCCGGATCTGCTCGTCGTCGGTGAAGATGGCTTTGTAGTTCTCGAAGCCGACCCACTCCTGGCCGAGCCGGTCCTGGA
The DNA here is from genome assembly GCA_963716655.1 of uncultured Actinomycetota bacterium. GTDB lineage: Bacteria > Actinomycetota > Actinomycetes > Propionibacteriales > Nocardioidaceae > Nocardioides. Next base: position 703,133 of record CAVQTV010000008.1, read on the forward strand.
ACGACCGCTTGATGGTCGACAGCGCCGGGTACAGCAGCCCGAAGGCGACCATCAGCACGGCCGGCAGCACGAACGCGGCGGACTGCACCAGCTCGCCCTTGCGTGATCGCAGCCGCGAGGTCAGCAGCAGGATCACGGCGACCGCGCCGAAGAACAGGCCGATCGCGATGAACATCTGGATGAACTTCTCACCTGTGGACACAGGCACTCCCGGTGGACTCGGGCCGAAGAGCGGCGGCTCTGCGGCCGGGGTGGACGGGGACGGGTGTGGCAACTGTCGACGGGCCGCGACCCCCTGCCCGGAAGGCTGGGTGTCGCGGCCCGGCGAGTTGGCCGGGGCGTAGGTCCCGCGGCCGGTCAGCGACCGGCCGCGGGATGGCTACGTCAGGACGACGGCCAGGAGGCCTCGATGTTGGCCAGCGTGTCCTGGGTGCTCTGGTCCTCACCGATCCACGCTGTCATCTCCTTCCAGAAGGAGCCGGCGCCCACGGGACCGGGCATCAGGTCCGAACCGTCGAAGCGGAAGACCGCCTCGGGGTCCTGCAGGATCTCGACGGACGCCTTGTCGATCGGGCTCGCGACGTTCTCGATGTCGAGGTTCGTGTTGGCGCTGACGAAGCCGCCGTTCGGCGTGGCCTTGCCCTTCTCGTTGACCCACTCGCCACCGGAGATGTAGGTCATCAGGGCCTGGGTCTCGATGGAGTCGGAGAACGCCGTGACGAACTCGCCACCGCCGAGGACCGGGCTACCGAACTCGGTGCCGATCGGGGGCAGGTAGAAGGCGAACACGTCGCCGTCCTCGCCGACCTCGGTGCCCTCGGGCCAGTTGGCGGCGTAGAAGCTCGCCTGGCGGTGCATCGCGCACTCAGGTCGCCGTCTCCGCGCGATCGGCAGGCCGCCGTCGGTGAACTCGGTGCTCGCGATCGTCTTGAAGTCGCCGAAGCCACCGTTGACGTAGTCGTCGTTCTTGAGGATGCCGCCGACGGTGTCGAGCGCCTCGACAACGGCCGGGTCGTCGAACGCGATCTCGTGGTTGACCCACTGGTCGTAGACCTCGGGGCCGGCCGAGCGGAGGAGCACGTCCTCGATCCAGTCGGTGGCCGGCCAGCCGGTCGCCTCACCGGAGCCGATGCCCGCACACCACGGCTTCATGCCGCTGGCCGCGATCGTGTCGGAGAGCGCCAGCATCTCGTCCCAGGTGGTCGGGATCGCCCAGCCGTTGTCGGCGAAGACCGACGGCGAGTACCAGACGAAGGACTTCACGTTCGCCGTCAGCGGCGGCGCGTAGAACACGTCGTCGACGGTGCCGTAGGCCTTCCAGTCGGCGCCGTAGAACTCATCGACGTTCTCGGAGACCGAGTCGGGGGCCTCCTTGACCGCGTCCGGGTAGTCCTGCACCAGGGACTGGAGCAGACCCGGCTGCGGGATGAAGGCGATGTTGGGCGGGTTGCCGCTCTCGACGCGGACCGGAAGCTGCGTCTCGAACTCCTTGGAGCCCTCGTACGCGACCTCGGCACCCGTGCACTCGGTGAACAGTGCGAACGAGTCGATGTACGGCTGGTCCTCGGGCGAGACGATCGAGGTGTAGAGGCTGACCTCCTTGCCGGTCAGGTCGCCGAACTCGACGAGCTGCTCACATTCGGGCTTGCCCTCGCCCGGTGACGTACCCGAAGCCTCGGTGTCGCCACCCTCGTCGTCCCCGCCACATCCGGCGAGGACGAGTCCTGCGCTCATGAGAGCGGCAGCGACTGCCATCCCCCGGCGCGTGTTGCGTGATCGCATGCGTGCATCCTCTCTGCGTTGTCAGCAGGTCCGTCCTGGGTCCGCGTGCCCGTAACCCGCTCCGTCAGCGGATCATGCAAACGTTTACGCGGAGCCGCGTCAAGCACTGGCAGTAACGTTTCTGTAACGCAGGTCACATTTACGTGGGAACGCTCCCATTACCGGACGAAAGTCCCGGTGACGGGCCCTCGGCCGGACGATCTCCATGCGCCGTCAGCCGCAATCTCCCCGGTCTGAACCGCCTCGATCCCGCTCAGGCTTCGGTCAAGGCCGCCGCGAACCGTAGAAATTGCGGAATTCCGACACTCCTGTCGGGTGTTGATCGGGCGTCAGGCGAAGCTCTCGGGGGTGAACTCGCGGGGCTCGACGAGCACCACCCAGTTGCCCGAGTTGTCGCGGCACAGGGCCTCGATTCCGTACGGTCGCTCCTCCGGCTTCTGGAGGAACTCGACGCCCTTCGCGACGAGCTCCTCGTAGGTCTTCTGGCAGTCGTCGACGTTCATGCCGAGGCCGTGCAGACCGCCGTCGTCCTGGGCCCGTCGCATCGCCTCGACCATGTCGGGGGAGAACGGCGGGCCGGGGACGGTGAGGTGGACGGCGAGCTCGGGCTGGTTGGGGTGGTTGACGGTGCACCAGCGGTACCCGTCGCCCAGAGTGATGTCGTCCTTGAGGTCGAAGCCGAGCACGTCGACGTAGAAGTCACGGGAGGCGTCGACGTCCTTGACGAAGACAGAGGCGATGGCGATGTTGGTGATCATGCGGCCACGCTACGAGCCGTCGCCGGCCTCGCGCTTCTCCTGGCTTGCGCGTTCGGCCAGCCCCCACTGGAAGATGTAGCAGCCCGGGATCCGCGGCGCCCCGGTCGCGGCGTAGCGACGCTGGAACTCGCTCGGTGTCTCGCCCACGAGCTCGCGGAAGCGGCTGCTGAACGAGCCCAGGCTGGAGAACCCGACCGCATGGCACACCTCGGTGACAGTCAGGTTGGTCGACCGGAGCAGGTCCTGGGCGCGCTCGACCCGGCGCTGGGAGACGTACGCCGCCGGGGTGAGGCCGTAGGTCGCCTTGAACAGCCGCTGGAAGTGGAACTTGCTCAGCCCCGCGATCGCGGCGAGGCCGTCCAGGTCGAGCGGCTCGGCGTAGTGGCGGTCGGCGTGGTCGCGGGCTCGGCGCAGGTGCACCAGCACGTCGGCGGGAGCGCGGAGCGTGCTCATCGGTCGGTGCTCATCGGCGAGCGGTCAGCCGGCGCCGCAGCTCGGCCTCGCGGGCCAGCCGCGCCGCGTCCCGCTCCCGCCGGGCCGCGGCGACGGCGGCGAGGAAGGCCTCCGGTGGGGTGCCGGGTGGTGGCGGGGGTGCGACGTACTCGCTGACCGCGGTCGCCAGCCGGCCGCCGATCGCGGCGCGCGCGGCGGGGTCGATCTGGGGCAGCCGCCCGAGGAACTGGCGGACCGCGATGGCCAGGCCGGTCGGCAGCGCGGCGAGGTCGGCGCTCGCGGCCCAGCCGGCCAGCTGCGGCGGCATCGGCACCGGTGCGCCGAGCTGGAGCTTGACCCGCTCCCGCACGACGTAGGTGCCGGCCGCGTAGTCGCCGATCCGCTTGCCGCGCGAGCTGACGAGCGCGCAGAAGAACGCCGGCCCGCCGAAGAAGATGTAGATCTCCACGACGCCGATCAGGGCGCGCACGAACGAGTGCTGGAAGGAGATCGGGCCGGCGTCGTCGCGGACCGTGCGCAGCCCGAACGCGAGCTTGCCGAGCGACCGGCCGTGGGTCAGCGTCTCGATCGTGGTCGGGAACACCAGGAACGCGAGGATGATCGAGGCCAGCATCGCCAGCTCGATCAGCGCGTCCGACGTGTTCAGTGCCGCGATGACCAGGCCGATCACGAGCGCGAACAGCAGCAGGATCGTGACGGTGACGTCGATCGCGCAGGACGCGATCCGGGACCCGAGACCGGCCGGGGGCAGGTCGAGGGCGACCGCCTCGCCGGTGACGAGGTCGTCGGTCGTGAGCGTCGCGAACTCCGGGGCTGCCATGTCGCGGATCAGCCTAGGCTCTTGGGCATGGACCTCGATGCGTACGTCGCGGCGCACGCGCCCGAGTGGCAGCGCCTCGAGGTCCTGACCCGGAAGCGCCGGCTGAGCGGGTCCGAGGCCGACGAGCTGGTCGAGCGCTACCAGCAGGTCGCGACGCACCTGTCCGTCGTACGCACGTCCGCACCGGACCCGTCGCTCGTCGCGCACCTGTCCTCGCTGCTGTCGCGGGCGCGCAACCGCGCAGCCGGCGGCCGCACCGGCACCTGGCGCGGCGTCCGGCTGTTCTTCGTGGACCGGTTCCCGGCCGCGCTGTACCGGCTGCGCTGGTGGTGGATCATCACGCTCGCGGTGAGCGTCGCCGTGACCGCCGTGATGATGATCTGGCTGCTGGAGCACCCGATCGTCGAGCAGAGCCTGCTGTCGCCCGAGGAGGTCGACCAGCTGGTCAACCACGACTTCGAGGACTACTACAGCGAGTACGCCGCCAGCCACTTCGCGGCGCAGGTGTGGGTCAACAACGCCTGGGTGACCGCGCTCTGCCTGGCCCTCGGCGTGCTCGGGTTCCCGGTGATCTACCTGCTGTTCTCGAACCTGGCGAACGTCGCGATCCTCGGCTCGATCATGATCCGCCACGACCACGGCGCGCACTTCTGGGGGCTGTTGCTGCCGCACGGCCTGCTGGAGCTGACCGCCGTCTTCGTGGCCGGTGGCGTCGGGCTGAAGCTGTTCTGGTCCTGGGTCGAGCCGGGCGAGCTCACCCGCGCCCAGTCCCTGGCCCGCGAGGGACGTACGGCGGGCACGGTCGCGCTCGGCCTGGTCGCCGTGCTGTTCGTCAGCGGCGTCATCGAGGCGTTCGTGACGCCGTCCGGGCTGCCGACCTGGGCCCGGATCGGCATCGGCATCCTGGCCGAGGCGGTGTTCCTCGCCTACGTGTTCGTGCTCGGCCGCGACGCGGTCCTCCGCGGCCAGACCGGCGACATCGACGCGTCCCTGCTCGAGGACCGGGTCGCCACGCAGGCCTGACCGTACGTCGCGCGGTCGCATCGAACAGAAGGCCCCGCGCCTTGAGCGCCAGGTAGTGGTCGGCGAGCGCAGGCGGCAACCGCTCCGCGTCGGCGTCGACCACGTCGACGCCGAGCGCGCGCAGCAGTCCGGCGGTGTGCCGGCGCCGCTCGATGACCTGCTCGGCCGCGGCCGCGTCGTACACCTCGTCGATGCTCGACCGACCCCGGGCGAGGTCCTCGAGCGCGGGGTCACGCACCGACGCGAGCACGACCCGGTGGTGATGGGTCAGCGTCGGCAGCACCGGGAGCAGCCCCTCCTCGACCGCGGACGGCTCGAGCGGGGTCAGCAGCACGACCAGCGCCCGCTGCCGGCCGAAGCCGGTGACCGCACCGGCCAGGGACCCCCAGTCGGCCTCGGCGATCACCGGCTCGAGGTCGGCCATCGCCTCCTGGAGGTTGGCCGCCACGTCGCGGGCGCCCGCCGACCGGAGCCGGCTGCGGACCCGGCGGTCACCGGCCACGAAGTCGATCCGGTCGCCGGCCCGCGCGGCGAGCGCGGCCAGCAGCAGTGCGGCGTCCATCGCGGAGTCGAGCCGGGGCACGTCGCCGACCCGGCCGGCCGAGGTCCGCGAGGTGTCCAGGACGAGGACGACCCGCCGGTCCCGCTCCGGCTGCCAGGTGCGGACGACCACGTTGCGGTTGCGGGCGCTGGCCCGCCAGTCGATCGACCGGACGTCGTCGCCGCGGACGTACTCGCGCAGCGAGTCGAACTCGGTGCCCTGGCCGCGGATCCGGATCGCCGCCCGGCCGTCCAGGTCGCGGAGCCGGGCCAGCCGGCTGGGCAGGTGCTTGCGCGAGTCGAACGGCGGCAGCGAGCGGACCGTGCCCTCGACGACCTGCGTGCGCTGGCGGGCGGCGAGCCCGAGCGGCCCGCGCAACCGGATGGTCACGCCGGTCGCCCGCAGGTCGCCGCGCCGGCGCGGCAGCAGCGGGGTCCGGAGCACGGCCCGGTCGCCGGCCGCCGAGGTCGAGCCGGTGCCGGTTGTCGGAGGCCCCCGCGGTCGGTTGCCACGCGTCGCGCAGCATGCCGCGCATCCGGCGCCCTGACGTGTTGGTCGCGACCAGACGGGTCTCTGCGGGCTGGCCGAGCCGGACCGTCCCCACCGGCGGCCGCGCCAGCATCAGGGCGGAGGTCGACGGGGCCAGCAGTACGTCGAGCCCGACCAGCAGCCCGACCGCGAGGACCCACAGCCAGACCGTGCCGATGCTCGGGCGCAGCACCACCGCCACCACTCCGAGGAGCAGCAGCAGCGGGACCCGGCCGGAGATGGACATCAGCGTGGGACCGGCACCGATCCGAGGGCGGAGGCGAGCACCTGGGCGACGTCGACGCCTTCGAGCTCGGCCTCGGGGCGGAGACCCGAGCCGGTGGACGAGGGTCGCGTGGGCCAACGTCTTGACGTCGTCCGGGGTGACGAAGTCGCGGCCGGTCAGCCACGCCCAGGCACGCGCCGACCGCAGCAGCGCCGTAGCACCTCGGGGGCTCACGCCCAGGCTCAGCGACGGCGACTCCCGGGTCGCCCGGGCGATGTCGACGATGTAGCCGGCCACCTCCGGACTGACCTGCACCTGAGCGACCGCCGCGCGGCCGGCGGCGATGTCGTCCGCGCCGGCGACCGCGGTGACGCCGGCGCCGGCGATGTCGCGCGGGTCGAAGCCCGCGGCGTGCCGGCGCAGGATCTCCAGCTCCGACTCGCGCTCCGGGATCGGCAGCACCACCTTGAGCAGGAACCGGTCCAGCTGGGCCTCGGGCAGCGGGTAGGTGCCCTCGTACTCCACCGGGTTCTGGGTCGCGGCGACCAGGAACGGGCGGGGGAGCGGGCGCGAGACACCGTCCACCGACACCTGGCCCTCCTCCATCGCCTCCAGCAGCGCCGACTGCGTCTTCGGCGGCGTCCGGTTGATCTCGTCGGCCAGCAGCAGGTTGGTGAAGATCGGCCCCTCGCGGAAGCTGAGCTCGCCCTGCCGGCTGTCGATCACCATCGACCCGGTGATGTCGCCGGGCATCAGGTCGGGCGTGAACTGCACCCGCCGGGTGTCCACCGACAGCGCGCCGGCCAGGGTGCGCACCAGCAGCGTCTTGGCCACGCCGGGGACGCCCTCCATCAGCACGTGCCCGCCGCACAGCAGCGCGACGAGCAGGCCGGAGACCGCGGCGTCCTGGCCGACGACGGCCTTCGCCACCTCGGTGCGTACGGCGGCGAGCCGCTCACGCGCCTGGCCTCCGGTGGTCTCGGGGGATTCGCTCATGGTCGGCGTACCTCTCTGTCGAGCTCGGCCAGTCGGTTGGCCAGGGTGATCAGGTCGTGGTCGGTGGCGGGAACGGGTGCGGCCGGGCCGATCAGGGCCTCGACCGCCTCGAGCGGCTGCCCGGTGCGCCGAGCCAGGTCGCGCGCGATGGTGTCGGGATCGGCGTGCGGCCCGAGGCCGAGCCGGTCGGCGGCGCGGACCCGGGCGGCCGAGCGGAGCGCGGACGCGGCGTGCGCCCGGTCGCCGGCCTTGCGGTACAGCCGGCCCCGGCTGCGGGTGGTCTCGATCGCCTTGACGACGACCGGCAGCGGCTCGGTCGCCAGCGCGCCGAGGCGGCGGGCCCGCCACAGCAGCAGCGCGATCGAGGCGATCGCGGTCAGCCACAGCGCCGGTCGCAGCCACTCGGGCAGCAGCGTCGCGAGGCTGACGCCGTCGTCGCCGACCAGGTCGTCGAGGGTCGGGACGTACCAGACCAGCCGGTCGTCCTGCCCCAGCATCCGGAGCACGACGGCGCCGGCGTCGGCGCGCAGCACCTGGTCGTTGCTGAGCGCCTGCCCGGCGCCGAACAGCACCAGCCCGGGCTCGGGCTCGGCCAGCAGCGCGCCGTGCCGGCCGCGGAAGCAGCCGCGCTCGACCGGGTACTCCAGGGCCGAGTCGACCTCCAGCGCGAGCCCGACGTACCTCGGGTCCGCGCAGCGGGCCGGCCGCGGGTCGTCGAGGGCCACCGAGAACGGGAGGTCGGAGATGCCGAACGCCTCCGTCGTGCCCGGTCCCGGCTCGACCAGCACGAGCCGGGCGTCGCGGGTGTGCGTCCGCAGCCGCTCGATGGTGCTCTCGCCGAGCAGGTCGGTCGAGGTGACCAGCACGGTCGAGCCGGCGACGTCCACGGCCTCGAGCGCGGCGGCGTCGCGGACCACCGTCACGTCGACGCCCTGGTCCGCGAGCACCCGGGCCACCGCCTGGGCGCCCTCGGGGTCGGGGTTGGCGGGGTCGAGCGGCACCGGTGCCGCGGCCGGCGCCGTTGCTGATCAGCACCACCGCGACCGCGGCGACCAGCCCGGCGCCGATCAGCAGCGTGGCGCGGTGCCGCGCCCACCGGCCGGTCACGACCGACCTGCCAGGGCGTCGTCGAGGTCGAGCACGCTGACCGCCTGCTCGGCCGAGGCCGGCCGGTCGCCGTACAGCACGGAGTCGAAGAGCGCGGCGGTGCCGTCGACCCGCTGCCGCTGGCCGGGGTGCGCGGCGCCGACGGCGGCGGCGACCTCGTGCGCGGTGGCGCCCGGCAGGTCGTCGAGCAGGCCGCGCTCGATCTGGCGGACGGCGAGCGCGCGGAAGCCGTCGACGACCGCGTCGGCGTTGCGGCCCTCGGCGAGCGCCCGCTCGGCGCGCTCCCGGAGCTCGCGCGCGGTGACGGTCTCGTCGGTGAGGACCGCGTTGCGGGTCCGCGCGACCCGGGCGGTACGACGGGCGCGGGACAGCAGCCAGCCCAGCCCGATCGCGAGCAGCAGGAACGCGAGCATCGCTGCGAACGTGGACAGCGGCGGGGCGTCGGAGGCCGCGTTGATGGTGCCGTTGACGAACCGGTCCAGCCAGTCGAGGAGCTGCTCGAACAGGTCGCGCTCGTGGTACTCAGGGAGCACCAGCTCGCGTCGGAACAGGGAGCGGGCCTCGTCCCCCGACGGGTCGAGCGGCGGCTCCGTCACGACGCGGTGATCCCGGCCTGGGCCATCAGCTCGACGTCGTACGCCTCCTTGCGCATCCGCTGGTCGAGGTACTGCAGCGAGGTGACCGCTGCCGTGAACGGCGCGGTGAACGCCGCGCCGATGACCGTCCCGAGCGCCAGCAGCACGATGCTGATGAGCGGGGCGTACTGCGACGACACGGCGCCGGCGCCGACGATCTGGCCGGCCAGGGTGAACGGGAAGGACAGCACCCCGCCGGCGATCTGGACGATGATCAGGGTGAGGACGCCGATCCCGAACGTGCGCCAGTACTGCGCCCGGGTGAGCCGGAATCCCCGCCCGATCGCCCGGCCGACCGAGATCCGCTCGATCATCAGCGCCGGCACCGGCAGGTAGTAGACCCGGATCCAGAACCAGAACATGAACGCCGTGAACACCGGGACCGAGACCAGGCCGAAGAGGACGATCGCCCAGGTCGGCAGCGCCAGCACGACGATGACCCAGAGCACGACGTAGGCGAGCACGATGCCGAGCGTCATCAGCGCGAGCAGCACGGTGAGCCCGATCAGCCGCCAGCGGGAGCCGAGGGTCGCAGCCCACGCCTCGCCCAGCGTGAGCCGGCGTCCGATCGCCGCCGCGGCGGTGACGTGGGCGATCATCCCGGTCACCAGCACCAGCCCGATCGACTGGAGGATCGCGCCGAGCAACAGCGCGCCGAAGCTGCCGACCACGCCGACCAGCTCGGCGGTGGTCAGGTCGCCGCCGGAGTCCGCGGTGAAGTCGACGACGAACGTCAGGACGGCGGTGACGAGGATCGGGATCGCCATCGACGCCGCGGTGACCAGCACCGCGGACCCGACGGTCGCCTTCGGGTTGAAGCGGATGATGCGGAACGCCGCGTCGTAGATGTCACCGAGCCCCAGCGGGTCGCAGCGGCATCGCGCCCGGCTTGTGCGCGGCGCCGAGCATGCCCGGCGCGAACCCCCGCGGGTGGTCGCCGGCCCACTGGGGCAGCGGCCACGGCGGCCGTGAGGGCGGGGGCGGCGGCTGCCATCCGGGCGGAGGAGGTCCGCCGGGCGGCGGTGGAGGACCCGGCGGCGGGTACCCCTGGTCGCCCGACATGGGCCAAACCTAGACGGTCCTAGTGCTTGGCCAGGTGACTGGGCAGCACGCAGGCGGCGTCCAGGCCGAGCACGTGGTTGAGCCGGCCGAACGCGAGCCACGAGCCCAGGCACATCGAGAGCTCGACGATCTCCCGGTCGGAGTAGCAGCGCTTCATCCGGTCCCAGAAGCCGGAGTCGATGCCGTGGTGGTCCAGCGCGTAGCGCTCGGCGTACTCCGCGGCCAGCCGGGTCCGCTCGTCGAAGGCGGGCGTGGTCCGCCACTCGGTGACGGCCTCGGCGAAGGTCTCCTCGACCTTGACCCCGTCGCGCTCGGTGCGCCAGTCCTGGCAGAACAGGCAGCCGTTGATCTGGGCGATCCGCAGCCGGGCCGCCTCGAACTCGCGCAGCCCGAGCGTCGAGTGCTCGTAGACCGCCATCGAGAACTTCGAGGCGGGGACGCCGATGCCCGGCACCATCTCGCCCCAGACGTACATGATCGGGTCCTTGTCCTCCGGGACGTCGACGATCACGTGCTGCTCCTTCCGATCCGCCCGCTCGCGGGGCTCAGGGGTACGTCGAGGCCGTCGTACAGGCCCGCCTCGACGGTGGTCAGCCACGGGATCGCGTTGACCAGTCGGTTCGCTGCGGTGGCGTTGCCGCCGGCGGCGCGGTTGCCGCCCTCGTCGGTCGCCTCGAGGTTGACCTCGATCCGCGGCCGGCCCTCGATGACGACCCGGTGCGCGCCGTCGCCGCCGTCGGGTGGCAGCGGCCAGTCGGGCGCACAGTCGGGGCTGATCCGGGTGACGTGCTCGACCACGATCCGCGGCTCGCCCGCGACGATGCCCTGCACCTCGAACCGCAGCGCGCCCTGGGTGCCGCGCGCGAAGGTGCCCATGCCGTTCGTGACGTCGGCCTCCAGCGGGCGCCGCTCCAGCGTCTCCCGGATCTCGTCGAGCTCCACGGCGAGCGCCCGGGCGATCATCCGCACCTGGCCGCCCCACACCATCGTCGGCACGCCGGCCGCGACCATCGGCGGCTCGTACTCCATCGGCTCGCCCATGCCGACGAGGAACCGCACCGAGTCCGGCTGGTCGTAGGTCGAGTAGTCGAAGATCTCCTGGCAGCGCACCTGGTCGACGGTGCCGGCCAGCCCGCTGACCAGCACCGGCAGCAGGTCGTTGCCCCAGCCGGGGTCGACACCGCTGGCGAAGAACGCGGCCGCGCCCTCCTTGGCCGCCTCCAGCAGGGGAGCGGTCACCTCGTCCGGCGCGCTGCGGTGGTCGTACAGCGCGTAGAGAGCAGGGGTCACGACCACCGTGCCCGCGCGCAGGCAGCGCGCGACGTCGGCGAGCGCGGCGTCCGGCCGGATGTCGCCCGAGGCCATGTAGGCGACCGCCCGGGCGCCGGCGAGAGCCGCGTCCACGTCCGTGGAGACGAGGACGCCGAGCGCGTGGTCGAGCCCGGCCAGCTCGCCCGCGTCGCGGCCCGCCTTCGCCGGCGTGGAGGTCACCACCGCGACCAGCTCGAGACCGGGGTGCGCGTCCACCGCCCGGATCGCGGCACGACCCATGTTGCCGGTGCCGAACACGGCCACCGGTACCGTCGTACCACCGCCGGAAGACTCGGAATAGAACGTGTTCTCGTCCCGCATGGAGGGACCATAGCCGCAAAGATCGGTGGTCGCGTAGCCCCGCGAGGTACGCCATTCGGTGGTCGAGTAGCCCGCGAGGAACGAGCGGGCGTATCGAGACCCGGTTCGCGGCGATTCGTTCTGGACCGGTGGCTCACGTAGGTTTCGAGACGCGTCGCGGGCCATCGCGCTCCGCGCTCCGGCCCGCCGAGCGCTCCTCAATCTCCCCGGCTGAGCCCTCCCTCCTCGCTCCGCTCGGAGCGAGGGGCCGGTGAATTTGGCGAGTGGGGAGATCTCTGCCAAGATAGTCCGGTTGCTTCGGCAGGGTTGCCGGGGTGCGCACATACATCTTGACTTCTGAATCGCGTCTCCTGACAGGTCAGTTGTTTGGCATGTGCCGCACCGAACCTGGAGACCCGATCTGCTCGACGAACCCGTCGGGCGCCACCGAGAAACACCAGCGAGATCCCGGTCTCGTGTTGTGCCCCAGAATTCGTTTCAGGGATCACGACACGCCCGACCGCGGGGGTCGGAGCCGGTGGGTGGGAAGCAGGGGTGGGACCGACTCAGCCGGAGGACGTCCCAGAACATGCACGCGGTACTGATCGAGAAGGACGAGAGAGACCTATGGCGGGACAGAAGATCCGCATCAGGCTCAAGGCCTATGACCACGAGGTGATCGACACCTCGGCGCGCAAGATCGTGGACACGGTCACCCGCACGGGTGCCAAGGTCGCCGGCCCGGTGCCGCTGCCGACCGAGAAGAACGTGTACTGCGTCATCCGCTCGCCGCACAAGTACAAGGACTCCCGCGAGCACTTCGAGATGCGCACGCACAAGCGCCTCATCGACATCATCGACCCCACGCCGAAGACCGTCGACTCGCTGATGCGCCTCGACCTGCCTGCTGGCGTCGACATCGAGATCAAGCTCTGAGGTCCCTGACATGACTTTCGAACGCAATGTGAAGGGCCTGCTGGGCACCAAGCTCGGCATGACCCAGCTGTGGGACGAGAACAACCGCGTCGTCCCCGTGACCGTGATCGCGGCGAGCACCAACGTCGTCACCCAGGTCCGCACTCCCGCGACCGATGGCTACAACGCCATCCAGGTCGGCTTCGGTGAGATCGACGGCCGCAAGGTGACCAAGCCGAAGGCCGGCCACTTCAGCAAGGCCGGGACCACCCCGCGCCGCCACGTGGTCGAGATCCGCACCGCGACCGCCACCGAGTACACCGTGGGCCAGGAGCTGCCCGTCGACACCTTCGCCGCTGGCGAGGAGATCGACGTGACCGGCACCAGCAAGGGCAAGGGCTTCGCCGGCGTCATGAAGCTGCACGGCTTCCACGGTGTGTCCGCCTCGCACGGTGCGCACCGCAACCACCGCAAGCCGGGTTCGATCGGCGCCTGCGCCACGCCCGGTCGCGTGTTCAAGGGCACCCGCATGGCCGGTCGGATGGGTAGCGACACCGTCACCACCCAGAACATCACCGTGCACGCCGTCGACGTCGAGAAGGGCCTGATCCTGCTCAAGGGCGCCGTTCCCGGCCCCAAGGGTGGCCTCGTGGTCCTCCGCTCGGCTGCCAAGAAGACTCAGGAGGTCTGATCAATGGCTGACAACGAGAAGGCCACTCCCGAGGAGTCGGCGGCCGAGAAGCCCGCCAAGAAGACCGCTGCCAAGAAGACGGCGGCTGAGAAGCCCGCCGCCGAGAAGGCCCCGGCCAAGAAGGCTCCCGCGAAGAAGGCCGCTGCGAAGAAGGCTGCCGCGCCGAAGACCGCCAAGGTCGACCTGCCGGCCGAGATCTTCGACGTCGAGGTCAACATCCCGCTGATCCACCAGGTCGTCGTGGCCCAGCAGGCCGCGGCTCGCCAGGGCACGCACTCGACCCTGCGTCGGGGCGAGGTCCGCGGTGGCGGTCGCAAGCCGTACAAGCAGAAGGGCACCGGCCGCGCCCGTCAGGGCTCGACCCGCGCTCCGCAGTTCGCCGGCGGTGGCATCGTCCACGGTCCGCACCCGCGCAGCTACGACCAGCGCACCCCCAAGAAGATGAAGGCCGCCGCCCTGCGCGGTGCCCTCTCCGACCGGGCGCGCAACGGCCGGATCCACGTCGTCGACTCGCTGATCAGCGCCGAGAAGCCGTCGACCCGGGCCGCGATCACCGCGCTGGCGACGCTGTCCGACCGCAAGCACTTCCTGGTCGTGCTCGAGCGCACCGACTCGGTCACCTGGCTCTCGCTGCGCAACGCGCCGCAGGTGCACATCGTGGCCGTCGACCAGCTCAACACGTACGACGTGCTGGCCGCCGACGACGTCGTCTTCACGCAGGGCGCCTACGACGCCTTCGTGAGCGGCTCCGCCAAGACCGCTGAGGAGGCTGCCAAGTGAGCACCCTGCACAAGGACCACCGCGACATCCTGCTCGCGCCGGTCGTGTCCGAGAAGAGCTACAGCCTTCTCGACGCGAACAAGTACACCTTCCTGGTGCACCCGGACGCGAACAAGACCGAGATCAAGATCGCGGTCGAGAAGGTGTTCAACGTCAAGGTGACGTCGGTCAACACGATCAACCGCCCGGGCAAGACGCGCCGGACCCGCAACGGTCTCGGCAAGCGCAAGGACACCAAGCGCGCGATCGTCAGCCTCGCCGAGGGCCACCGCATCGACATCTTCGGAGGTCCGGTCTCCTGACCGGGCACCTGGATAACGAGGACTGAGACACATGGCTATCCGTAAGTACAAGCCGACTACCCCGGGCCGTCGCGGCTCGTCGGTCGCCGACTTCGTCGAGATCACCCGGACCACTCCGGAGAAGTCGCTGACGCGTCCGCTGCCCAAGAAGGGCGGCCGCAACAACCAGGGCCGGATCACCACCCGGCACCAGGGTGGCGGTCACAAGCGCGCCTACCGCATCATCGACTTCCGTCGCTACGACAAGGACGGCGTTCCGGCCAAGGTCGCTCACATCGAGTACGACCCGAACCGCACCGCGCGCATCGCGCTGCTGCACTACGTCGACGGCGAGAAGCGCTACATCATCGCGCCGAAGGACCTGACGCAGGGCACGCGGATCGAGTCGGGCCCCAACGCCGACATCAAGCCGGGCAACAACCTGCCGCTGCGCAACATCCCCGTCGGTACGACGATCCACTGCGTGGAGCTGCGTCCCGGTGGCGGTGCGAAGATCGCCCGCTCGGCCGGCAACAGCGCCCAGCTGGTCGCCCGCGAGGGCTCCCGCGCCACGCTGCGTCTGCCGTCCGGCGAGATGCGCTTCGTCGACGTGCGCTGCCGCGCCACCGTCGGCGAGGTCGGCAACGCCGAGCAGTCGAACATCAACTGGGGCAAGGCCGGCCGGATGCGTTGGAAGGGCAAGCGCCCGACCGTTCGCGGTGTCGTCATGAACCCGGTCGACCACCCGCACGGTGGTGGCGAGGGCAAGACCTCGGGTGGTCGTCACCCGGTGTCCCCCTGGGGCAAGCCCGAGGGCCGCACGCGCAAGCGCAAGGCCAGCGACTCCCAGATCATCCGTCGCCGCAAGTCCGGCAAGGGTAGGAAGTAACAGACATGCCTCGTAGCCTGAAGAAGGGCCCCTTCATCGACGACCACCTTCAGAAGAAGGTGGACGCCGAGAACGCCAAGGGCTCCCACAACGTCATCAAGACCTGGTCGCGCCGCTCGATGATCATCCCCGACATGATCGGGCACACGATCGCCGTGCACGACGGTCGCAAGCACGTTCCCGTGTTCGTGACCGACGCGATGGTCGGCCACAAGCTCGGGGAGTTCGCCCCGACCCGCACCTACCGCGGACACGTCAAGGACGACCGGAAGGGACGCCGTCGATGAGCACCTCTGAGCGCATGCGCACCAGTGCGCGCCGCGACACGCTGCTCGGCGACCAGCCGGGCGCTTTCGCCTGTGCCCGCTACCAGCGGATCACCCCGATGAAGGCCCGCCGTGTCGTCGACATGGTTCGCGGTCTGCCCGTCGACGAGGCCCTGGCCCTGCTGCAGTTCGCGCCGCAGGCCGCCTCGGAGACCGTCTACAAGGTGCTGGAGAGCGCCATCGCCAACGCCGAGACCACTGAGGGTCTCGACGCCGGCACCCTGGTCATCTCCAACGCCCAGGTGGACGAGGGTCCGACCATGAAGCGCTGGCGCCCCCGTGCGCAGGGTCGCGCAACGCGCATCAACAAGCGCACGAGCCACATCACCCTCGTCGTGCAGCCGTCCGACGTGGTGGCCGCGGCGAAGGCGACCCCCAAGAAGAGGAAGAGTGCCTGATGGGCCAGAAGATCAACCCGAACGGCTTCCGCTTGGGCATCTCGACGGACCACAAGAGCCGTTGGTACGCCGACAAGCTCTACAAGTCGTACGTCGGCGAGGATGTCGCGATCCGCAAGCTGCTCTCCAAGGGCATGGAGCGGGCCGGCATCTCCAAGGTCGAGATCGAGCGCACCCGTGACCGTGTCCGTGTGGACATCCACACGGCCCGCCCGGGCATCGTCATCGGTCGCCGTGGCGCCGAGGCCGACCGCATCCGTGGCGAGCTCGAGAAGCTCACCGGCAAGCAGGTTCAGCTGAACATCCTCGAGGTCAAGAACCCCGAGATCGACGCGCAGCTGGTTGCCCAGGGCGTTGCCGAGCAGCTGTCCGGCCGCGTGCAGTTCCGTCGCGCCATGCGCAAGGCGATGCAGACCTCGATGCGGTCCGGTGCCAAGGGCATCCGGATCCAGTGCTCCGGCCGCCTCAACGGCGCCGAGATGTCGCGTACCGAGTTCTACCGCGAGGGTCGCGTTCCGCTGCACACCCTGCGTGCCGACATCGACTACGGCTTCTACGAGGCCCGCACGACCTTCGGCCGCATCGGCGTGAAGGTCTGGATCTACAAGGGCGAGGTCGCCGGCACCCGTGCCGAGCGTCAGGCCCAGGCCGCTGCTCGCGCCGGGGTTCCCGGTCGCGGCGGTGCGCGTGACGGCGCCCGTGGTGGCGCTCGTGGCGCCGACCGTCCCACCCGTGGCTCGCGCGGCGACCGTCCGACCCGCTCGGACCGCGGCGACGCCGCTCCCGCCGCTGACGCTCCGGCCGAGGCCGCGGCTCCCACCGCTGACACCCCGAAGGAGGCCTGAGCCATGTTGATGCCCCGTCGTGTCAAGCACCGCAAGCAGCACCACCCCAAGCGGACGGGTGCGGCCAAGGGTGGCACCCGCCTCGCCTTCGGCGAGTTCGGCATCCAGGCGATCGAGGGTCACTACGTGACCAACCGACAGATCGAGTCGGCTCGTATCGCGATGACCCGTCACATCAAGCGTGGCGGCAAGGTCTGGATCAACATCTACCCGGACCGCCCCCTCACCAAGAAGCCTGCCGAGACCCGCATGGGCTCCGGTAAGGGTTCCCCGGAGTGGTGGATCGCCAACGTCAAGCCGGGCCGTGTCATGTTCGAACTTTCCGGTGTGGACGAGACGGTTGCTCGCGAGGCCATGCGCCGCGCGATGCACAAGCTCCCGATGAAGTGCCGGTTCATCTCCCGCGAAGCAGGTGAATTCTGATGGCTACGACTGCTCACGAGCTCGACGAGCTGAACGCTATCGACCTCGAGGCCAAGCTCCGCGAGGCCAAGGAGGAGCTCTTCAACCTCCGCTTCCAGGCGGCCACCGGCCAGCTGGAGAGCCACGGCCGGCTCCGCACGGTCAAGAAGGACATCGCCCGGATCTACACCGTGGTGCGTGAGCGCGAGCTCGGCATCCGGACCGCCCCGGGCCAGGACAGCAATGACCAGGACAGCAACGAGGATGGTGACGCATGAGCGAGCAGACCGCAGAGCGGAACGCCCGCAAGACCCGTGAGGGCCTGGTCGTCTCCGACAAGATGGACAAGACCGTCGTTGTGACCGTCGAGGACCGCGTCAAGCACGCGCTCTACGGCAAGGTCATGCGCCGCACGAGCAAGCTCAAGGCGCACGACGAGCAGAACGAGTGCGGCATCGGCGACCGGGTCCTGATCATGGAGACCCGTCCGCTGTCGGCCACCAAGCGCTGGCGCGTCGTCCAGGTCCTCGAGAAGGCGAAGTGAGTGAGGGCGACGGAGCTTGCTCTCAGTCGCCCGAGCGAACGAGTCTTAGCCGCCGGAGGCGGCTGAAGGCCAAGTACCAAACCATTTCAAGTTCGGCAAGGCTCATCGCTCGTGAGGCGCTGAGAACCGGCTCGACAACCAGGAGAAACTGATGATCCAGCAGGAGTCGCGACTCAAGGTCGCCGACAACACCGGTGCGAAGGAAATCCTTTGCATCCGTGTTCTCGGTGGCTCTGGTCGGCGCTACGCCGGTATCGGCGACGTCATCGTCGCCACCGTGAAGGACGCGATCCCCGGTGGCAACGTGAAGAAGGGTGACGTCGTGAAGGCCGTCATCGTGCGCACCGTCAAGGAGCGCCGCCGCCCGGACGGTTCGTACATCCGCTTCGACGAGAACGCCGCCGTCATCCTCAAGAGCGATGGCGAGCCGCGGGGCACCCGCATCTTCGGTCCCGTGGGCCGCGAGCTGCGCGAGAAGAAGTTCATGAAGATCATCTCGCTCGCACCGGAGGTGCTCTGAACATGGCCAAGAGCGTGAACATCAAGAAGGGCGACACCGTCAAGGTGATCGCTGGCAAGGACAAGGGCGCCGAAGGCAAGGTCATCCAGGTGCTCCGTGAGGAGCAGCGGGTGATCGTCGAGGGCGTGAACCGCATCAAGCGGCACACCAAGGTCGTGAACCAGGGCGGTCGCGCCGGCTCCACCGGCGGCATCATCACCGCCGAGGCGCCGATCCACGTCTCGAACGTGATGCTCGTCGACGGCAGCGGTGTGACCCGGGTCGGCTTCCGCCGCGACGAGGTCACCAAGCGTCGCCCCGACGGTTCGACGTACAAGGCTGAGCGCAGCGTCCGCGTCTCGCGCAAGACCGGCAAGGAAATCTGATGACCGAGACCCAGACGACTACCGCGTCGGCCGCGGTGACCCCGCGTCTCAAGACCCGCTACCGCGAGGAGATCCTCCCCGCGCTGCAGTCCGAGTTCGACATCAAGAACGTCATGCAGGTGCCCGGCCTGACCAAGATCGTGGTCAACATGGGCGTCGGCGAGGCGGCTCGCGACTCGAAGCTGATCGAGGGTGCGGTCAAGGACCTCACCGCGATCACCGGCCAGAAGCCGCTCGTGACCAAGGCTCGCAAGTCCATCGCGCAGTTCAAGCTGCGTGAGGGCATGCCGATCGGTGCGCACACCACGCTGCGCGGCGACCGGATGTGGGAGTTCCTGGACCGGCTGCTGTCGCTCGCGCTGCCCCGTATCCGCGACTTCCGCGGCCTGAACCCGGGCCAGTTCGATGGTCGTGGCAACTACACCTTCGGTCTCACCGAGCAGGTCATGTTCCACGAGATCGACCAGGACCGGATCGACCGCTCGCGCGGTATGGACATCACGATCGTCACGACCGCCACCAACGACGAGCAGGGTCGCGCGCTGCTGAAGCAGCTCGGCTTCCCGTTCAAGGAGAACTGACATGGCGAAGACCGCTCTCAAGGTCAAGGCCGCTCGCAAGCCGAAGTTCGCTGTGCGCGGTTACACCCGCTGCCAGCGCTGCGGCCGCCCGAAGGCCGTCTACCGCAAGTTCGGCCTGTGCCGGATCTGCCTGCGGGAGATGGCCCACCGCGGCGAGCTGCCCGGCGTCACCAAGTCCTCCTGGTAATCACCTCAAACACGTTGAAGGTCGTCCGTTCCTCCAGAAATCATCTGGGCACGGTCGAAACCACGGCGAGAAAGAAAACCCATCATGACGATGACTGACCCGATCGCAGACATGCTCACTCGTCTGCGCAACGCCAACCAGGCGTACCACGACGCGGTTTCGATGCCGTACAGCAAGCTCAAGCAGGGCGTCGCGGAGATCCTCAAGCAGGAGGGCTACATCACGTCGTTCGACGTGC
This sequence comes from uncultured Actinomycetota bacterium, assembly GCA_963716655.1. Lineage (GTDB taxonomy): Bacteria > Actinomycetota > Actinomycetes > Propionibacteriales > Nocardioidaceae > Nocardioides. The sequence continues at coordinate 722,637 of CAVQTV010000008.1, forward strand.
GGGAGCCCGCCGAGGGCGAGGTCGGCAAGACGCTGACCATCACCCTCAAGTACGGCCGCAACCGCGAGCGCTCCCTTGCGGGCGTGCGCCGCATCAGCAAGCCCGGTCTCCGGGTCTACGCCAAGAGCACGGGCCTCCCGAAGGTGCTCGGCGGCCTGGGCGTCGCGATCATCTCGACGAGCCAGGGCCTGCTGACCGACCGCCAGGCAAACCAGAAGGGCGTGGGTGGGGAAGTCCTCGCCTACGTCTGGTAACGACGAGACCGAGAAGGAGAAAACAAGCATGTCGCGTATTGGCAAGCTCCCCGTTGCGGTCCCGTCCGGTGTCGACGTCGCAATCGAAGGCGCGAACGTGACCGTCAAGGGCCCGAAGGGCACCCTGTCGCACACCGTCGCCTCGCCGATCGTGGTCGAGAAGAACGACGGCGTCCTGGACGTCAAGCGTCCTGACGACGAGCGTCAGAGCCGGGCCCTGCACGGCCTCACCCGCACCCTGGTCAACAACATGGTGGTGGGCGTGACCGAGGGCTACGAGAAGAAGCTCGAGATCGTGGGCGTGGGTTACCGCGTCCTGTCCAAGGGTCCGACCCAGCTGGAGTTCCAGCTCGGCTACTCGCACTCGATCACGTTCAACGCGCCGGACGGCATCACCTTCGCGGTGGAGTCCCCGACGAAGCTCGGTGTCCAGGGCATCGACAAGCAGCTGGTCGGCGAAGTCGCCGCCAACATCCGAAAGCTGCGCAAGCCCGAGCCCTACAAGGGCAAGGGCGTTCGGTACGCCGGCGAGCACATCCGCCGCAAGGTCGGAAAGGCTGGTAAGTGACCATGGCGATCTCGCTTTCGAACAACAAGCACACCGCCAAGCGGGTCAAGTCCCGCCTGCGCCGTCAGGTTCGTGGACGGAAGAAGCTCAACGGCACCGCCGAGCGTCCGCGCCTGGTGGTCACCCGCTCCTCGAAGCACATCAGTGTCCAGGTCGTCGACGACCTGGTGGGCAAGACGCTCGCGTCCGCGTCCACCATGGAGTCGGACCTGCGCGGCTTCGACGGTGACAAGACCGCCAAGGCGAAGAAGGTCGGCGAGCTCGTTGCCGAGCGCGCCAAGTCGGCCGGAGTCGACGGGGTCGTCTTCGACCGCGCCGGCAACAAGTACCACGGCCGCATCGCGGCCCTTGCCGATGGCGCCCGTGCCGGCGGCCTGACGTTCTGATCGCAAAGACAAGCAAGAAGAGAGAAGAGGAAGTCTCATGAGCGGAGCCCAGCGCGGACAGCGTGGTGGCGAGCGCCGTGGTGGACGCGACGACCGTCGCGGCCAGGGTGCTGACAAGACCGCCTACATCGAGCGCGTCGTTGCGATCAACCGTGTCGCCAAGGTCGTGAAGGGTGGTCGTCGCTTCAGCTTCACCGCCCTCGTGGTCGTCGGCGACGGTGAAGGTCTCGTTGGCGTCGGCTACGGCAAGGCCAAGGAAGTCCCGGCAGCGATCGCCAAGGGTGTCGAGGAGGCGAAGAAGAACTTCTTCCGCGTCCCCCGCATCCAGGGCACGATCCCGCACCCGGTCCAGGGCGAGAAGGCCGCCGGCGTGGTCATGCTGCGCCCGGCCGCGCCCGGTACCGGTGTGATCGCCGGTGGTCCGGTGCGTGCCGTGCTCGAGTGTGCAGGTATCCACGACATCCTGAGCAAGTCGCTCGGGTCGTCGAACCAGATCAACATCGTCCACGCGACGGTCGAGGCCCTGAAGATGCTGGAGCAGCCCGAGGCTGTTGCCGCTCGTCGTGGCCTTCCGGTCGAGCAGGTCGCCCCGGCGGCCCTGCTCAAGGCCCGGGCCGAGGTCCCGGCTGTTGCGGCGGAGGTGTCCTCCTGATGGCACAGCTCAAGGTCCAGCAGAAGAAGGGCACGGTCGGCATCAAGGCCAACCAGCGCGAGACCCTGCGCACGCTCGGTCTCAAGCGCATCGGCGATGTCGTCGTCAAGGAGGACCGCCCGGAGATCCGCGGCATGGTCAACACCGTCCGTCACCTTGTGACGGTCGAGGAGGTGGAGTGACATGACGCTCAAGCTGCATCACCTGCGCCCGGCTCCCGGCGCCAAGACCGCGAAGACCCGTGTGGGTCGCGGTGAGGGCTCCAAGGGTAAGACGTCTGGTCGCGGTACCAAGGGCACCAAGGCCCGCTACCAGGTTCCGGTCGCCTTCGAGGGTGGCCAGATGCCGATCCACATGCGGCTTCCGAAGCTCAAGGGCTTCAAGAACCCGAACAAGGTGGAGTTCCAGGTCGTCAACCTCGACCGCATCTCCGAGCTCTTCCCCGAGGGTGGCGACATCAACGTCGACAACCTGGTGGCGAAGGGTGCGGTCCGCGGCGGCCTCCCGGTCAAGGTCCTCGGACAGGGCGACCTGTCGGTGAAGGTCCAGGTTTCCGCGAACGCGTTCTCGAACGCCGCCAAGGAGAAGATCGAAGCCGCCGGCGGCACCACCACCCTGGTGTGACCCCGGGGTGACCCGCTTCAACGTGCTGGGCGCGGCGGTCCTGTCACAGGCAGGACCGTCCGCGCCCGACGCGCATTCAGGGGCTTGCACAACGCCTGTTAGGCTTCCCTGGGTCCTTGCGAGTGAGTCGCAGGGGCCGCTTCACGCTTGGAGAAAGAGGATCTCGTGCTGAGCGCGTTCGCGAACGCTTTCCGAACCCCGGACCTGCGGCGGAAGCTGCTGTTCGTCCTGGCGATGATCGCCATCTTCCGGTTCGGATCCCAGGTCCCGACCCCCGGCGTCAACGTCGCCAACGTTCAGTCGTGCATCGACATCGCGAACGAGGGCTCCAACGCCGAGCTGTACAGCCTGGTCAACCTGTTCTCCGGTGGCGCGCTGCTCCAGCTGACGGTGTTCGCGCTCGGGATCATGCCGTACATCACCGCCAGCATCATCCTGCAGCTGCTCGTCGTGGTCATCCCACGGCTCGAGGCGCTGAAGAAGGAGGGGCAGGCCGGTCAGACCAAGATCACCCAGTACACCCGGTACCTGACGCTGGGCCTCGCGGTCCTCCAGGCCACCGGCATCGTGGCGCTGGCCCGCTCGGGGCAGCTGCTCCAGGGCTGTGACCCAGAGATCTACCCGCTGCTGCACAACGACAGCACCGCGACGTTCCTCGTCATGGTCATCACGATGACCGCGGGTACCGCCGTCATCATGTGGCTCGGCGAGCTGATCACCGAGCGCGGCATCGGCAACGGCATGTCGATCCTGATCTTCACCCAGGTCGTCGCCACCTTCCCGGCCTCGCTGTGGTCGGTGCAGAAGGCCCAGGGTTGGTGGGTCTTCGGAGTCGTCTTCCTCATCGGCCTGGTGATCATCGCCGCGGTCATCTTCGTCGAACAGGCCCAACGCCGGATCCCGGTGCAGTACGCCCGCCGGATGGTCGGCCGCAAGATGTTCGGCGGCAGCTCGACGTACATCCCGCTCAAGGTGAACCAGGCCGGCATCATCCCGGTCATCTTCGCCTCGTCGTTGATGTACCTGCCTGCGATGGTCGCGTCCTTCAACCCGAACGCCGACGGCTTCTTCGTCGGGATCGTGAACGACTACCTCGTCAACACCGGCAACCCCGCGTACATGGCGCTGTACTTCCTGCTGATCATCTTCTTCACCTACTTCTACGTGTCGATCACCTTCAACCCTGAAGAGGTCGCCGACAACATGAAGAAGTACGGCGGCTTCATCCCCGGGATCCGGGCGGGCAAGCCGACCCAGGACTACCTGTCCTACGTCCTGTCCCGCATCACGCTGCCCGGTGCGCTGTACCTCGGCATCGTCTCGCTTCTCCCGCTGATCGCCTTCGCCCTGATCGGCGCCGACCAGAACTTCCCGTTCGGCGGCACCAGCATCCTGATCATGGTCGGCGTCGCCCTGGACACGGTCAAGCAGATCGAGAGCCAGCTGCAGCAGCGCAACTACGAAGGATTCCTCCGGTAAATGCGTCTGATCATCATGGGCCCGCCAGGTGCGGGTAAGGGCACCCAGGCGAAGTTCATCGCCGAGCACTTCAAGATCCCGGCGATCTCGACCGGGGACATCTTCCGCGCCAACGTCTCCCAGGGGACCGAGCTCGGCCTGGAAGCGAAGCGGTACATGGATGCCGGTGACTACGTCCCCGACGAGGTCACCAACCTGATGGTTCGCAACCGGATCGACGACCCCGACGCCGAGAACGGCTTCCTGCTCGACGGCTACCCGCGCACGCTCGCGCAGGTCGACGAGCTGGACGGGATGATCCGCCACACCGGGCACCAGCTCGACGCCGTGGTGGTCCTCACCGTCGACCAGGACGAGATCGTCGCCCGGCTGCTGCAGCGCGCCCAGGTCGAGGGTCGCGCCGACGACACCGAAGAGGTCATCCGTCGGCGGCAGGAGGTCTACCTCGAGCAGACCGAGCCGCTGATCGCCGTCTACAAGAGCCGCGACCTCGTCGTGGAGATCGACGGCATGGGCGAGGTCGCCGAAGTCACCCAGCGCATTTTCGAAGCTCTCGACATCATTCCGGAGAGCTAGTCTGATGGGTTTGCTCGACCGCGGTGTCGAGATCAAGACGCCCGAGCAGATCGACCTGATGCGCAAGGCCGGCCTCGTGGTCGGCCAGACCCTCGAGCTGCTGCGCACCAACGTGCGTCCCGGTGTCACCACCGGCGAGCTGGACGCGATCGCCGAGGACAACATCCGCACCGCGGGTGCCACGCCGTCGTTCCTCGGCTACCACGGCTTCACGGGTTCCATCTGCGCCTCCGTGAACGACGAGGTCGTGCACGGCATCCCGGGCGGGCGGACCCTCGCCGAGGGTGACGTGATCTCGATCGACTGCGGCGCGATCGTCGAGGGCTGGCACGGCGACGCGGCGATCACCGTCGCCGTCGGCGCGGTGCCCGCCGAGGTGACCGAGCTGATGCGGGTCACCGAGCAGTCGATGTGGCGCGGCATCGCTGCCGCCCACCTCGGTGGTCGGGTCACCGACATCTCCCACGCCATCGAGCGCTACGTCCGCGGCGAGGGCCGCTACGGGGTCCTCGAGGACTACACCGGTCACGGCATCGGTTCGCAGATGCACATGCCGCCCAACGTCCCCAACTACGGCCGGCCCGGCAAGGGTCCGCGCCTGGTCGAGGGGCTGGCGCTGGCGGTCGAGCCGATGCTCACGCTCGGCACCAAGGAGACCACCGTGCTCGACGACGACTGGACCGTCGTCACCGACGACGGCAGCTGGGCCGCTCACTACGAGCACACGTTCACGATCACATCGACGGGTACCTGGGTGCTGACCGCCCTCGACGGGGGTGAGGCCGCGCTGTCCGAGCTCGGCGTCGCTTTCGGCGGGCGCTGATCCGTATGACAGGATGGTCCGCGCAGGGGGGAGTATTCCTTAGCTGCGGACTCGTCAACACGAGCGCCTCGTGCGCTCCGGGTCCGTGGGCCGCACGTCTTGGCGGAAGAGACCTCTGACGGTCAGCCGTCCCCTACCTGCAGGAGCTGTCAGTGGATGTATCCAGCCTTGAATGGGGCATCACGATCGCCATCACGATCGCGGTGCTCACGTTCGACGTCATCGTCATCGCGCGCGACCCGCACGAGCCCACGTTCCGCGAGTGCGCCGTCGCCCTCAGCGTCTACATCGGCGCGGCGGTGGCGTTCGGCGTGTGGGTCTGGACCTACCACGGCCACGACTACGGCATCGAGTTCTACGCCGGCTGGCTGACGGAGTACTCACTCTCCATCGACAACCTGTTCGTCTTCATCATCTTGATGGCGTCGCTGCGGGTGCCCCGCGAGTACCAGCAGGAAGCCCTGATGGTGGGCATCATCCTGGCGCTGATCTTCCGCGGCATCTTCATCGCGCTGGGCTACCAGCTGATCGAGAACTTCAGCTGGGTCTTCTACGCCTTCGGCGCGTTCCTGGTCTACACAGCGGTCACACTGGTGCGGAGCTATCGAAGCCACGAGGACGAACATCCGGAGGACAACCGGATCGTGAAGTTCGCCCAGTCCCACCTGAACGTCGGCGACGAGTACCACGGGCTCAAGCTCTGGTACCTCCAGAACGGCGCCCGCGTCGTCTCCCCGATGCTGATCGTGATCATCGCGCTGGGCACGACCGACCTGCTGTTCGCGCTCGACTCGATCCCGGCGATCTTCGGCATCACCCAGGAGCCGTACCTCGTGTTCACGGCCAACGTGTTCGCGCTGATGGGCCTGCGCCAGCTCTACTTCCTGCTCGGCGGTCTGCTCGAGCGGCTGGTCTACCTGTCGCTCGGCCTGGCCTTCATCCTGGCCTTCATCGGCGTCAAGCTGGTCCTGCACGCGCTGCACGAGAACTCGCTGTCGTTCATCAACGACGGTCAGCCCGGTGCACGTGCCCGACATCTCGTCGCTGCTGAGCCTCGCGGTGATCATCGTGACGCTGGTCGTGACCGCGGTCGCCAGCCTGGCGAAGGACAAGAAGGACCGGAATAGCGCCGCCGCCTGACTCGTTGAGCCCGACGATGTCACCTCAGCCGAAGCTCTCTGTCCTCGACCTCGTCCCCGTCCGCACCGACCAGGCGACCGGGGACGCGGTCGCGGCCACGCTGGCGCTGGCGCGGACCGCCGACGCACTCGGCTACGAGCGGTACTGGCTGGCCGAGCACCACAACATGCCGGCGGTCGCGGCGACGAACCCGCCGGTCCTGATCGGGCTGGTGGCCGGTGCCACCGACCGGATCCGGGTGGGCTCGGGCGGCGTGATGCTGCCCGAACCACGCGCCGCTGGTGGTCGCCGAGCAGTTCGCGCTGCTCGAGGCGGCCTTCCCCGGCCGGATCGACCTGGGGATCGGCCGGGCGCCCGGCACCGACCCGGTCACGTCGTACGCACTCCGGCACGGCGCCGGGGGAGTCAGCGACGAGGCGGTCACCCGCTTCCCCGAGTACGTCGACAACGTGCTCGCGATGATGGAGCCGGACGGTGTGGGCCTCAGCATCCAGGGGCGGACGCACCTGCTCCGGGCGACACCGCTGGCCCGGACCGGTCCCGACGATCTGGCTGCTCGGCTCGTCCGACTACTCCGCACGGCTGGCGGCCGCGAAGGGCATGCCCTACGTCTTCGCGCACCACTTCTCCGGCTCCGGCACCGCCGAGGCGCTGGAGCTGTACCGGTCGACGTTCCGGCCCTCGCCCGAGCAGGACGAGCCGCGCACCTTCCTCACCGTCAACGCCGTGGTCGCCGAGACCGACGAGGAGGCGCGGCGGCTGGCGCTGCCGCAGCTCCAGGCGATGCTCGCGCTGCGCACCGGCGCCGAGCTGCGCCCGCAGCGGCTGGTCGAGGAGGCCGAGAAGGTCGAGCTCGCCGCCGGCCCACGTCGAGCTGCTCGAGCGGATGGCCGAGCGCTGGGTGATCGGCGCGCCGGAGCCGGCCCGCGGCCCGGATCGCGGAGCTGGCGGCGACGTACGCCGTCGACGAGGTGATGGTGCACCCGGTCGCCGGCGCCTACACCGGCACCGAGCCCGGGGCGAGCCCGGCCCGCGAGGAGACGCTCCGCCTGCTGGTCGGGCTGACGTTCGTCTTTCCGGGCCGTTTCCGCGTAAACTGGCGTGTCGGCCCAACGTGGGTCTGCTTCGTGGTGCCTCTTGGCTGCCCGGAACACCGTCGAATCGCTCTTTCGGAGCGGTTCGGTCGTGTGCCCGGGATGAGGTCCACGAGCGGCTGCACGAGGTCCACCGGTCTCCGGACCGGAGGTTCGCGGGCCACCGATGAGTCGGACCGATCCGGCCCATCGAGCAAAACGGTAGACAACCAGATCGACAGATTGTGGAGGACATGCCGAAGAAAGAAGGCGTGATCGAGATCGAGGGCACCGTCGTGGAGGCCCTGCCGAATGCCATGTTCCGCGTCGAGCTGAGCAACGGGCACAAGGTTCTCGCCCACATCAGCGGCAAGATGCGCCAGCACTACATCCGGATCCTCCCTGAGGACCGCGTGGTGGTGGAGCTCTCGCCGTACGACCTCACGCGAGGTCGAATCGTCTACCGCTACAAGTAACCAAGCCAGCCGAAAGGACCTCCCTCGTGAAGGTCAAGCCGAGCGTCAAGGCGATCTGTGACAAGTGCAAGGTGATTCGTCGCCACGGCCGCGTCATGGTGATCTGCGAGAACCCGCGTCACAAGCAGCGCCAGGGCTGAGCAAGCGCGGTCAGTGCCGACGAAGTCGGGCCTGACCGAGGCGAGCGAAGTGCAAGCCCGCGAAGCGGGGTTGCACATGTCTGAACAGCAACAACCACTCAACGTGATCGCTTAGGTCCACCAGCAACAGGGACCGAACCACCTCCGGAGCAGAAGGCCGGAGCTCGTCCGACGAGGGACGGGGCGCGACACGACCAGAAACCTCTGTGAACTACCGAAGGGACACCGCCAGACCATGGCACGCCTCGTTGGTGTTGACCTCCCGCGCGACAAGCGCATCGAGGTCGCACTCACCTACATCTACGGCATCGGCCGTACCCGCGCCCAGCAGCTCCTCGCGGCCACCGGGGTCAACCCCGACCTCCGCGTGCACGAGCTGGGGGACGAAGAGCTGGTCAAGCTCCGTGACGAGATCGAAGCCAACTTCAAGATCGAGGGTGACCTCCGTCGCGAGGTCCAGGCTGACATCCGTCGCAAGATCGAGATCGGCAGCTACCAGGGTCGCCGCCACCGCCAGGGCCTTCCGGTCCGCGGTCAGCGCACCAAGACCAACGCCCGTACCCGCAAGGGTCCGAAGCGCACGGTTGCCGGCAAGAAGAAGGCCAAGTGACCTCTCGCGTTCGCGCGAGTCACTGACCTCCAACTCACAGACCAGCTACTTCAGGAGATAACTGCATGCCTCCCAAGAGCCGCACTGCGGCTGGCGCCAAGAAGGTGCGCCGCAAGGAGAAGAAGAACGTCGCCATCGGCGAAGCTCACATCAAGAGCACGTTCAACAACACGATCGTCACGATCACCGACCCGACTGGTGCGGTGATCTCGTGGGCCTCTGCCGGCACCGTCGGCTTCAAGGGCTCGCGCAAGTCCACCCCGTTCGCCGCGCAGATGGCCGCTGAGGCTGCCGGTCGCCGGGCGATGGAGCACGGCATGAAGAAGATCGACGTCTTCGTGAAGGGCCCGGGTTCGGGCCGCGAGACCGCGATCCGCTCCCTGGGTGCCATCGGCCTCGAGGTCGGCACCATCCAGGACGTCACGCCCACGCCCCACAACGGCTGCCGCCCGCCCAAGCGTCGCCGCGTCTGACGCGCGCCCGAGAACAGGAGACTTGTAGAAGATGGCCCGTTACATCGGCCCCATGACCAAGAAGTCGCGCCGCCTCGGCGTCGACCTCGTCGGTGGCGACCAGGCTTACGAGCGTCGCCCTTACCCGCCCGGCCAGCACGGCCGCGGCCGCATCAAGGAGAGCGAGTACCTTCTCCAGCTTCGCGAGAAGCAGAAGGCTCGCTTCAGCTACGGCATCCTCGAGCGCCAGTTCCACAACTACTACGTGGAGGCCTCGCGCCGTTCCGGCAAGACCGGTGACAACCTGCTGCAGCTCCTCGAGTGCCGTCTCGACAACGTGGTGTACCGCGCCGGCTTCGCCCGGACCCGCCGCCACGCTCGTCAGCTCGTCGTGCACGGTCACTTCAAGGTGAACGGCCGCAAGGTCGACATCCCGTCGTTCCAGGTCTCGGCCCACGACGTGATCGACGTGCGCGAGAAGTCGCTCGAGATGACGCCGTTCATCGTCGCCCGTGAGACCCACGGCGAGCGCGTCGTTCCGGCTTGGCTCGAGGCGATCCCGTCGCGGATGCGGATCCTGGTTCACCAGCTTCCCGTCCGGGCGCAGATCGACATCCCGGTCCAGGAGCAGCTCATCGTCGAGTACTACTCGAAGAAGTAATTCGGGAGGCGTCCCGGACACCGGCAAGGGTTCCGGGACGCCGACCATCCTTCCGTCACTCAGCACATTCGGGCCTGTCATATAGCGGGTAGGTCCGGGAACAGGAATGAACAAGTGCTTATCGCACAGCGCCCCACCCTGTCGGAAGAGTCCGTCGACGAGTTCCGCTCGCGGTTCGTCATCGAGCCCCTCGAGCCCGGCTTCGGCTACACGCTCGGCAACTCGCTGCGCCGTACCCTGCTGAGCTCGATCCCCGGTGCGTCGGTCACGAGCATCCGGATCGACAGCGTCCTCCACGAGTTCTCGACCATCGAGGGCGTCAAGGAAGACGTCACCGAGATCATCCTCAACCTCAAGGGCCTCGTGGTCTCCTCGGAGCACGACGAGCCGGTCACCATGTACCTGCGCAAGTCGGGTGCCGGTGACGTCACCGCCGCCGACATCGCGCCGCCGGCCGGCGTCGAGGTCCACAACCCCGACCTCAAGATCGCCACGCTGTCCGACAAGGGCACGCTGGAGATGGAGCTGGTCGTCGAGCGTGGCCGCGGCTACGTGTCCGCCGTCCAGAACAAGGGCGCGGACAACGAGATCGGCCGGATGCCGGTCGACTCGATCTACAGCCCGGTCCTCAAGGTGACCTACAAGGTCGAGGCCACCCGTGTCGAGCAGCGCACGGACTTCGACAAGCTCGTCATCGACGTCGAGACCAAGCCGTCGATCCGTCCCCGCGACGCGATCGCCTCGGCCGGCAAGACCCTGGTCGAGCTGTTCGGTCTGGCTCGCGAGCTGAACGTCGAGGCCGAGGGCATCGACATCGGCCCGTCGCCCGTCGACGAGCAGCTGGCTGCCGACCTCGCCCTCCCGGTCGAGGACCTGCAGCTGACCGTTCGCTCCTACAACTGCCTCAAGCGCGAGGGCATCCACACCGTGGGTGAGCTCATCTCGCGCTCGGAGCAGGACCTGCTCGACATCCGCAACTTCGGTGCGAAGTCGATCGACGAGGTCAAGGCCAAGCTGGTCGAGATGGGTCTGTCCCTCAAGGACAGCGCGCCCGGCTTCGACCCGCACGCCGCTCTCGCGGCGTACGGCGATGACGACGACGACGCCTTCGTCGAGGACGAGCAGTACTGACACCAAATCGACCGGCACCCGTCGGTCGTCTACCCCGGTACCTGATACGGCCGGAGAGGAAAGAGAGAAGCAATGCCTAAGCCCACCAAGGGTCCCCGCCTCGGCGGTAGCCCGGCCCACCAGCGTCTGATCCTGGCGAACCTGGCCACCCAGCTCTTCGAGCACGGCCGGATCACCACGACCGAGTCGCGGGCGCGCGCGCTGCGTCCGCACGCGGAGAAGCTGATCACCAAGGCCAAGAAGGGCGACCTGCACAACCGTCGCGAGGTCCTCAAGACCATCCGCGACAAGTCGGTCGTGCACACGCTCTTCGCGGACATCGCGCCGACCTTCTCGGAGCGTCCGGGTGGCTACACCCGGATCACCAAGATCGGTCCCCGCAAGGGCGACAACGCCCCGATGGCCGTGATCGAGCTGGTGACCGAGGCCTACAAGCCGAAGGCCACGCAGGCGAAGAAGAAGGCCGCTCCGGCCGCTGCTGCCCCGGCTCCGGTCGAGGAGGCTCCGGTCGAGGAGACCGTCGTCGAGGAGACCGTCGCCGAGGACGCTGCTGTCGAGGAGACCACCGAGGCCCCGGTCGAGGAGACCGTCGCCGAGGAGGGCGCTGCTGACGAGGCTCCGGCCGAGGAGAGCACCGAGGACGAGGGCAAGGCCTGATCTCAGGCCCCTGCTTCACCACACCGACCCGCCGGAGCGATCCGGCGGGTCGGTGTCATTTCAGGGCAGCGCGGAGCACTCGCTCGCTGGCCGGCGTCGGCACGCCGTGCAGCCGACCGAGCAGCACCAGCTCTCCGACGCGGTGATGCACCTCGGTCGGGAGACCCCGGCGGAGGCTCTGGGCGAGCGAGTTGCCGCGGAAGGCCGCGACGTCGGACCGCGAGCGGAGCACGTCGCCGCGGCGCTCGTCGTCCTGCTCCGCCGTGACCACGGTGATCCCGGCCGCCACGAGCACGGCCTCGCCCTCGGCCGCGACCCTTCTGGCGAGGTCGTCGGCCGCGTCTCCCGGCGGGAACAGCGTCGACACGTCGCCGACGGCGTTCGTGAGGAGCTTGCGGTACTTCCAGGCCATGATGTCGGGCCGCGGCTGCGACTCGAAGCCGGCCGACCGGAGGTCGGCGGCGATCGCCTCCGCGACGTCGTCCACACCGCCGGGGAACCGGCCGACGTCCAGGATCCCGGGCGTCGGGTGGCACTTCTGCACCACCACGCCCGGCTCGAGGTGCAGCGCGGGCAGCATCACGCAGATCGAGTACGTCGCGGCGAACCGGCGCAGGATCAGTGTCTCGTTGGCGACGCCGTTCTGGGCGGCGACCACGATCGTCTCCGGCGGTGCGTGCCTGCCGAGGTCGTCGAGGGCGGCCTCGGTCTGGTGCGACTTCACGGTCAGCAGCACGACGGTGTCGTCGGTCCAGTCGACCTCGGCGGCGGTGTCGGTCGCCGGCGCGGTGACCCGGTGCCGGCCGTCCTCGGTGTCGAGCACCAGGCCGTCCGACCTGATCCGGGCGAGGTGCTCGCCCCGGGCGACCAGCGTGGTCGGTATCCCGGCCAGGTGGAGGTGGGCGCCGATCACTCCGCCGACCGCGCCCGCGCCGTAGATCAGGTATCGCACGGGCTCACGTTAGTCAGACTGTTCGGGCAGAACTGGACCCTTTGGGCCGTTGCGTCCCCCCAATGGGTCCAGTTTCCCCGGCTCACCGGGGAAACTGCCCGAGCCCGACGCGGCTACCAGCCCTGCTCGACCAGGCGGACGGCCTCGGGGAGGGTGAGGCCCTGGCGGCGGGCGGCGGCGACGTAGGCCGAGGCGGCGTCGCGGACGTCGGCGCCGGCGGTGGCCGAGGCGATGAAGGTGCCGCGGCGGCCCTCGGTGGTGATCACGCCGTCGGTCTCGAGGGCGCGGTAGGTCTTGGCGACGGTGTTCACGGCCAGGCCCGAGCGCGGCGGCCAGCGCGCGGACGGTGGGCAGCCGGGTGCCGGCGGGCAGGTCGCCGGAGGCGGCGCGGGTGGCGAGCTGCGCGCGGAGCTGCTCGTACGGCGGCACGTCCGAGGTCGCGTCGAGCGGGTGGACGTCCATGCAGGCATGGTAGAGACGTCCCATGCCAGGACGCAGCGTTCTCGTGGTGGGGGAGTCCCTCGTCGACATCGTGCACGGCGCGGACGGTCGCACCATCGAGTACGCCGGTGGCAGCGCGGCCAACGTCGCGGTCGCGCTCGCGCGGCTCGGCCGGCCGGTGCGGTTCGCGACCGCGTGGGCCGACGACGAGCGGGGCCGGGTGCTGGCCGACCACCTGGCGCGTGCCGGCGTCGCGCTGGCGAGCGACCCGCACGCGCTGGACCGGACCGCGACCGCGGCGGCGACGATCGGCGCGGACGGGGCGGCGTCGTACGAGTTCGACCTGGAGTGGCGGATCGGCGAGGTCGAGACCGGACGACCCGGTGGTCGGTGCACATGTGCTCGATCGGCGCGGTCCTCGAGCCCGGGCGCCGACCAGGTCCTCGAGCTGGTGAGCGGGCTGCGGGCGACGCGACGTCAGCTACGACATCAACGCGCGCCCCGCGATCACCGGCACCGGCCCGGACCTGGTGGCCCGGGTGGAGCGGATGGTCGCCGTCGCGCGACCTGGTGAAGGCCTCCGACGAGGACCTGGCGGCGCTGTACCCGGACCTGGACACCGAGTCCGCAGCCGCGCCACCTGCTGACGCTCGGACCGACCGCGGTCGTGGTGACCCGTGGTGGCGACGGCGCCACCTGGGTCGGGACGGAGCACACCGTCGAGGTCGCATCCCTGCCGGTCGACGTCGCCGACACCATCGGCGCGGGCGACACGTTCGGCGCGGCCCTCATCGACGCACTGTGGGACCGCGGCCGCTCGTCGGGCCTGACGACCGACGAGATCGAGGCGATCCTCGCGCACGCCGCCCGAGCCGCGGCGGTCACGGTCTCGCGGCCCGGCGCGGACCCGCCGTACCGCTCCGAGCTGGGTCTAGGCGTCCGGCGCCAGGAACGCGTGCACGAGCGGCACCACCGAGGCGCCCTCGCCGCTCGCGGACGCGACCCGCTTCATCGAGCCGGCCCGGATGTCGCCGGCGGCGAAGACACCCGGGCACCGTCGTCGCGAGGGTCTCCGGCGGCAGCCCGTCGGCCCAGTGGTCCTGGGGCACGTCGCGACCGGTGAGCACGAAGCCACGCTCGTCGCGGGCGACCGCGCCGGGCAGCCAGTCGCAGCGCGGCTCGGCGCCCAGCAGCAGGAACAGGCCGTACGCCGGCACCCGCTCGCGCTCGCCGTTCCGGACGTCCTCGAGGCCGAGCCACTCCAGCCGCCCGTCGCCACCGCCGTCGACGACGGTCGTGCAGGTGCGCACCGAGATGCGCGGGTTGTACTCGATCTCGCCGATCAGGTACGACGACATCGTCTCGGCGAGCGTCGGCCGGCGCACCAGGATCGTGACCGAGCGGGCGAACCGGGCCAGGTGCACGGCCGCCTGGCCGGCGGAGTTGCCGCCGCCGACCACGAAGACGTCCTGGCCCTCCATCTCGCGGGCGGCGGTCATCGCGGCGCCGTAGTAGACGCCCAGGCCGACCAGCTCCTCGACCGGGTCGACGCGCAGCTTGCGGTAGGCGACGCCGCTCGAGATCACCACCGACCGGGCGCGCACCTCGCCGCTCTCGGTGCACAGCACGTGCGGGTCGCCGTCGAAGCCCGGGCCGCAGCTCGTCGACGACCTGCCCGGTGTAGAACTGCGCGCCGAAGCGCAGCGCCTGGTTGCGGGCCCGCTGGGCCAGCCGCATGCCGGAGATGCCGCGCGGGAAGCCGAGGTAGTTGCGGATCATCGAGCTGGTGCCGGCCTGGCCGCCGATCGCCTCGGCCTCGAGGATCACCGTCGAGAGCCCCTCGGAGGCGGCGTACACCGCGGCCGCGAGACCGGCCGGCCCGCCGCCGACGACGGCGACGTCGACGACGTGGTCGAGGTCGAGCTCGGTGGGCGCGCCGTAGAGCGCGATCGCGACGTCGCGGACGCTGGTCGCGTGGATCACCGGCCGGTTGAGCGCGTAGACCAGCGGGTACGCCGGCTCGCCCTCCCACATGTCCAGGACGTAGCGGCCGCCGTCGGAGTCGGGCGCGTAGAAGCCGCTCGGCATGCCCATCCGGTCGAGGAAGTCGCGGATCGCCAGGGTGAGCCCGTCGCGGACCGGCGAGACGATCTTGACCGAGACGACCTCCGGGTCGGGGACCGTCGAGCCCCAGTCGGAGAGCAGGTCGGTGATCGCGTTGTGGAACTCCTCGTCGCGGACGCCGCGGGGCATCAGCAGGAAGGCGTCGTACTTGCCCTTGGCCATGCCCGGCGCGCAGGCCGGGCGCGTCGGTGAGGAACCGGTCCCAGTGCGCGGCGATCACCCGGCGCGCGGTCGGGACCTTCTCGCGCAGCTTGTGGAAGCAGTGCAGCACCTCGGCGTCGGGCAGCACGGACTCGCTCGCGAACATCGCGACGGTGCCGCCCTCGGCGACGATGTCGTGCGTGGTCTGCGAGCGCCTCGCGGCAGGAGCGGGCGACGCGGACGTCGTACTCCGCGACGTAGCGGGCGAAGCCCGTCTGCATCTCGTCGGCGTGCTCCTCGGAGATGAGGACGATGGCGGGGGTACTCACGCGACGAGCCTAGGAGCCGCCGCGCAATAGGATTGCTCCTCGTGCGCCTCCGGATCGACCTCGCCTACGACGGCACCGACTTCCACGGCTGGGCGGTCCAGCCGGGGCTGCGGACCGTGCAGGGCGAGCTGTCCGAGGCGCTGGCGCGGGCGCTCCGGGTCCCGTACGTCGCGGATCATCTGCGCGGGACGCACCGACACCGGCGTCCACGCGCGCGGCCAGGTGGTGCACGTCGACGTCGACGCCGACGCCCTCACGCGTGCCGCCGGACGGTCCGCGAGCTGCCGCCGGAGGCCCTGGTACGACGGCTCAACGGCATCATCTCGTCCGACGTCCGGGTGCGCCGGGTCACCGAGGCGGCGGACGGCTTCGACGCCCGGTTCAGCGCGCTGTGGCGCCGCTACGCGTACCGGATCGCCGACACCGCCGGAGACGGTCGACCCGCTGACCCGCAGCGCACGTGCTCGCGTGGCCGCGCGCCGCTCGACCTGGACGCGATGAACGAGGCGTCGGCGCTGCTCGTCGGCCGCCACGACTTCGCGTCGTTCTGCAAGCAGCGCGAGGGTGCCACGACGATCCGGACCCTGCTCGACCTGCACTGGACCCGCGACGACCACGGCCTCGTGGTCGGCGGCGGTGCGGGCCGACGCGTTCTGCCACAGCATGGTGCGCTCGCTGGTCGGCTGCCTGATCGCCGATCGGCGAGGGCCGGCGACCGGCCGCCTGGGCCGGCGAGATCCTGCGCGCCGGGTCGCGCGACCCGGCCGTCGTCGTCATCCACGCGCACGGGCTCACCCTCGAGGAGGTCGCCTACCCGCCCGACGACGAGCTCCGCGAGCGCGCCGAGCGAGACCCGAGCGTCGGAGGTCCGCCGATGGATGACGACCACTACTTCAGCGCCGACCCGTCGGTGCCGTTCGCTCGCGAGACCTTCACCTGCGAGGTGTGGGGTCACGAGCTGACGCTGGTGAGCGGAGCCGGTGTCTTCAGCCGAGGACACCTCGACCACGCGCACGGCGGTGCTCTTCCGCGAGACCGAGCCGCCGGCGCAGGGGCGCTTCCTCGACCTGGGCTGCGGGTACGGCGTGATCGGGCTCGCGATCGCCGCCGCCGTACCGCTGGCGTCGGTCACCGCCGTGGACGTCAACGAGCGGGCGATCTCGCTCGCGAACGAGAACGCCGCGGCGATGGGGGTCAGCGGCCGCTTCGTCGCGTGCCGGCCCGACCAGGTGCCGTCCGGTGACGTGTACGACGAGATCTGGTCGAACCCGCCGATCCGGATCGGCAAGGACGCGCTGCACGAGCTGCTGCTGACCTGGCTGCCCCGGCTGGCGCCCGGCGGCCGCGCGGTGATGGTCGTCGGCAAGAACCTCGGCGCCGACTCGCTGCAGCGCTGGCTGGGCGATCAGGGCTACCCGACCGAGCGGCTCGCGAGCGCCAAGGGCTTCCGGGTGCTCGAGAGCCGCCGGTCCGAGGGCTAGCTGCTCGACGGCGCCGGCTCCAACGGGTCGCTCGGCAGCTCTGCCATCACCGCCAGTCCGGCGCGGGCGTCCGCGATCCAGACCCGAGAGGCGCCTGCGTCCTGGAGCGCGCTCTCGATCCGGGTCAGCATGTGGTCCAGCAATCGGAGAGGCAGATTCGGCATGACGGTAACGACGTGGAGGGTCGGCATAGAGTGATCTCCCGAGCGACCATGGGGTCACGGTAGGACGTGGGTTCGCCTTGGTGCACGGCCTAACGCTCGAACCGCCGAGATGTCACGACGTGTGACGTAGTCGAGCGGGGGTGTCTGTCAGTCGACGGCATCGACCTCCGGTACGCCGTTCTCCGGCGGGGCGTCGTCGGCCTGGCCGGAGTCGTCCTCGCTGATCTCGGCGTCGCCGATGTCGGTCGTGAGCACGCTGGTGAGCGGCTCGCTCACCGGAGGTCGCGGCGCTGCTGGTCCAGGAGACGATCGCGCCGATCCTCGCCCAGCCGCCGCACGTCGCCGAGACCCTGCGCCAGACGCTGGCCGCGCTGCTCGAGCACGACGGCTCGGCCAAGCACGCGGCCGAGGCGCTCTACTGCCACCGCAACACGGTGATCTACCGGGCCAAGCAGATCGAGGAGCTGACCGGGCGCAGCCTGGCGGACCCGCGCGACAAGCTGCTCCTCACGCTCGGGCTGACCGCAGCCGGGCAGCCTGGCGGGTGAGGTGGTCGCGCTCGGCCGTGCTGGTCGCGGCGGCGGCCGCCTCGGCGTAGAGGTGGTGCGCCGCGGCGAGGTCGCCCGCGCGCTCGTGCAGCCACGCGTCGCACCGCGGTCCGGCGGGGTACGTCGGCGGGCACGGCTGCGCAGCTCGCGGAGCCCGGCCAGCGGGCCGTCGACCTCGCCGACCGCGACCGCCCGGTTGAGGGCGACGACCGGTGAGTCGGTGAGCGCCAGCAGCTCGTCGTACCACTCGAGCACCTGGGTCCAGTCGGTCTCCTCGGCCGAGCGCGCGTCGCAGTGCAGGGCGGCGATCGCGGCCTGGGCCTGGTACTCGCCGAGCCGGTCGCGGGCCAGCGCGGTCTGGAGGATCTCGACGCCCTCGGCGATCAGCGCGGTGTCCCAGCGGCTCCGGTCCTGGTCGGCCAGCGGGACCAGCGCGCCGTCGTCGGTCCAGCGGGCGGCGCGTCGGGCGTGGTGGAGCAGCATCAGCGCGAGCAGGCCGGCGACCTCCGGCTCGTCGCTGGCCCGCGTCAGCATCCGGGTCAGCCGGATCGCCTCCGCGGCCAGGTCGACGTCGCCGGAGTAGCCCTCGTTGAACACCAGGTAGAGCACCTTCAGCACCCGCCGCAGGTCGCCGGGGTGCCGACCCCGGCGTCGGCGACGGTGCGCTTCGCGCGGCTGATCCGCTGCGCCATCGTCGCCTCGGGCACGAGGTACGCCTCGGCGATCTGCGCGGTGGTCAGGCCGCCGACCGCCCGCAGGGTGAGCGCGATCGCGGACCCGGGCGTCAGCGACGGGTGGCAGCACAGGAAGAGCAGCAGCAGGGTGTCGTCGTGCTCCTCGGCCGGCCCCGGCGGCGGCTCCTCCTGCGAGCCGCTCCTCGCGGGCGCGCCGCGTCGTCTCCCGGCGGTTGGCGTCGATGAACTTGCGCCAGGCGACCGTGATCAGCCACGGCTTCGGGTCGTTCGGCGGGTCGTCGGGCCAGCGGCGTACCGCCTCGATCAGCGCCTCCTGGACGGCGTCCTCGGCCGCCGCGAAGTCGGCTCCGCGGCGGACGAGGACACCGAGGACCTGGGGCGCCAGGTCCCGGACCAGCTCGTCCACCGGACTCAGTCGGTCACGGTGGGGGTGTGCTCCAGGAACGGCCGGACCTCGATCCACTCCTGGATCGGCTCGCCGCCCGGGCCCGGGGCGGACGACAGGAACGCCGCCGCCTCGTGCGCGCGCTCGACGGAGTCGACGTCGATCACCATCCAGCCGGCGATCAGGTCCTTGGTCTCCGCGAACGGCCCGTCGGTGACCGGCGGCCTGCCCTCGCCGTCGAAGCGCACGAACGTGCCCTCCGGGGAGAGCGCCTGGCCGTCGACGTACTCACCCCGCTCCCGCAGGACGTCGGCCACGTGGTTCATGAACGCGATGTGCGCCTCGACACCTCCTCCGGCGTCCACTGGTCCATCGGGGCGCAGGCGGATCGGCTTCGGGCGCCGCGGTAGTGCTTCAGCAGCAGGTACTTCGCCATCGTGGATCTCTCCTCGGTCAGTGCCGCCATTCTGACGGCTCGACCCAGGGACGGAGCCGGGACTGCGTTCTCGACATCACGCCCGAGAATTTCCCGGGACGTTGCCGGGTCTTGGTTCACTCTCACGGTGAGCCTGCCAGACCCAGCCGGCCTGCTGGCCACGCCCTGGGTGTACCCGTCGCTCTTCGCGATGGCGGTCCTCGACGCCTTCGTGTTCCTCGCGCCCAGCGAGCTGCTGCTGCTCGCGGCGGGGACCGCGGCGTCGGCGCAGCACCTCGAGCCCGTCCTCGTCGTGCTCGCCGGTGCCGCCGGCGCCGTCGCCGGCGACCACCTCTGCTACCAGCTCGGCCGCACCGGCGGACCGCGGCTGAGCAGAGTGATGCCGAGCGGCCCGCGCGCGGTGGCGGTGTCGAGCTGGGGGCGCGACGCGCTCTTGCGCCGCGGGGGCGTGATCCTGCTGGGAGCGCGCTACGTCCCCGGCGGACGCACCGCGGTGACGTTCTCGGCCGGGGCGACCGGCTACCCGCGGCTGCGGTTCCTGACCTTCGACGTCGTCGCGGCCGTGCTCTGGGCGACGTACTACTTCACGGCGGGGTACGTCGGCGGCGCACTCGCCGGCAACGCGTGGATCGGCCTCGTCGTCGGGGTGGGCATCGCCGTCGGGGTGGCCGTCGCGATCCAGCTGGGTCGGCTCGCGTGGCGGGACAGGAGGACCGACGCCCCGGATCCGTGATCCGGACGGAGTGCAAGGGCTGGACCGAGAAGATCCGCCACGACTGACCGTCGCTAGGGGTGCAGGACCTTCCGGAACAGCGCGCAGGTCTCCTCCATCGCCTGCCTGGGCGGCCGCGCGAGTGCCGGCCCATGTCGCACGAACCCGTGGATCATCCCGGGGAAGGCACGCACCTCGACCGGGACGTCCGCGTCGGCCAGCGCGGCGGCGTACGCCAGGCCGTCGTCGCGCAGCGGGTCGAACTCCGCGACGACCACGACCGCCGGCGCCAGCCCGCTCGGGTCGCCGTGCAGCGGCGAGAGCCGCGGGTCGGTGAGGTCGACGTCGGGCAGGTGCCCGACGTACTGCTGGTGGAACCACTCCATCGTCGCGAAGTCGAGGAAGTAGCCCTCGCCGTTCTCGGCGTGCGACGGGTAGCTCGCCGCCCAGGTCGGTGACCGGGTAGACCAGCAGCTGGCCGGCGAGCGGCAGGCCCTCGTCGCGGAACGTCTGCGCGACGATCGCGGCCAGGTTGGCGCCGGCGCTGTCGCCGGCGACCGCGAGCCGCTCGTCGCCGCCGAGGTCGGCGAGGTGGGCGGCGGCCCAGCGGGTGGCGGCGATCGCGTCGTCGAGCCCGGCCGGCCACGGGTGCTCGGGCGCCAGCCGGTAGGCGACCGACACCACGACCGCGTCGCACCCGTTGGCGAGGGTGCGGGCGGTGAGGTCGTGGGTGTCGAGGTCGCCGATCACGAAGCCGCCGCCGTGCAGCAGCACGACCGTCGGGAGCGGCCCGGCCGCGGCCGGGCGGTACACCCGGGCGGCCAGGTCGCCGTCCGGCGCCGGGACGGTGATGTCCTCGACGGCGGCGACGTCGGGTACGACGGCCGGGTCGCGCAGGTCGACGGTCAGGGTGCGGAAGCCGTGCGCGGGCCTGCTCGGGCGTGCCCTCGGACATCGGCGGTTCCCGGCCGCGGCGAGGAAGTCGAGCAGGACCTGCGAGGTGCGGGTCGACGGGCAACGGTGTCTCCTGTCAGACGAAGGCGGCGACGCCGGTCTCGGCGCGGCCGATGAGCAGCTTCTGGATCTGGCTGGTGCCCTCGTAGAGGGTCATCACCCGGGCGTCGCGGAGGTACTTCTCGGCCGGGTGCTCGTCGACGTACCCGGCGCCGCCGTACACCTGGATGGCGTTGTTGGCGGCGCGTACGGCGGCCTCGGAGGCGAACAGCTTGGCCTTCGACGCGGCGGTGCCGAACGGCTCGCCGCGGTCGATCAGGTCGGCGCAGCGCCACACCAGCAGCCGCGCCGCGTCGGCGTCGACGGACATGTCGGAGATCAGCTCCTGCACCAGCTGGAAGCCGGCGAGCTGGCGGCCGAACTGGGTGCGGGTGGTGGCGTACTCGACCGAGGCCTCGAGGCAGCCCTGCACGATCCCGACGCAGCCGGCGGCGACCGAGACCCGGCCCTTGTCGAGCGTGGTCATCGCGATCTTGAAGCCCTGGCCCTCGTCGCCGAGCCGCGCCGTCGGCCGGCACCCGTACGTCGGACAGGAACAGCTCGGCGGTGGCCTGGCCGCGCAGCCCGAGCTTGCCCTTGATCTCGCGGGCCTCGAAGCCCGGGGCGTCGGTCGGGACGAGGAACGCCGTCACGCCGCGCGGGCCGTCGTCGCTGGTGCGCGCGAAGATCAGCGCGCACGTCGGCCCAGGTGCCGTTGGTGATGAAGAGCTTCTGGCCGGTGATGACGTAGTCGGTGCCGTCCTTCGCGCCCGCGAGGTCAGGTTGCCGGCGTCGGAGCCGGTGTCCGGCTCGGTGAGCCCGAAGCAGCCGAGCGTGGTGCCGTTCGAGATGCCGCGGCAGCCACTCCTGCTTCTGCTCCTCGGTGCCGAAGCCGAGCACCGACTTGCCGAACAGCCCGTTGGAGACCGACACGATGCCGCGCAGCGCGGAGTCGGCGCGGCCGAGCTCCTCCATGCCGAGCACGTAGGTCAGGTAGTCGCCGCCGAGGCCGCCGTACTCCTCGGGGATGGTGAGCCCGAAGAACCCGATCTCGGCCATCTTCGGGATGATCGCGAGGTCGACGGACTCGTCGCGGTCCCACTGGGTGCGGTGCGGGATCGCCTCGCGCTCCAGGAAGTCGCGCGCCAGGTCGCGGAACGCCTGCTGCTCCTCGGTCAGGGACAGGTCCATGTCAGGTCTCCGTTGTCAGCGGGGTGCCGGAAGGTCGACGAGTACGGCGAGCGCGGCCCGGTGCGCCTCGGCGGAGCCGAGCAGCAGCGCGTCGGCCTTGGCCCGCTTGAGGTGCAGGTGCGCCGGGTGCTCCCAGGTCATGCCGATCCCGCCGTGCAGCTGGACCGCCTCCTCGGTGGCGTGCACCGCGACCTCGGAGCAGAAGGCCTGCGCCACGGCGACCGCGATCGGTGCGTCCGGGTCGTCGGCGGCGAGCGTCGCGGCGGCGTACCGCGCGGCGGCGTCGGCCTGCTCGACCTCGGCGTACAGGTCGGCGAGCCGGTGCTTGAGCGCCTGGAAGCCACCGACGACCCGGCCGAACTGCCGGCGCTCCTTGAGGTAGCCGATCGTCGTCTCCAGCGCCCAGCGGGCGACGCCGACCTGCTCGGCGGCGAGCAGCCCGGCGCCCATCAGCAGCCCGGCGTCGATCGCGGCCGCGGCGTCGGTCGGACACCAGCGTCCGCTCGGCACCGTCGAGGTCGACCTCGGCGAGCGGGCGGGTCATGTCGAGCGAGGAGACCGGGGTGACCGTCGCGCCACGCACGGCGTACAGCGCGTCGCCCTCGGGCAGCAGGAGCACGTCTGCGGGCAGGCCCACGGTCGTGAACGCCGCCGGCCCGTGCCGCAGTGCCGTCGGCCGGACCAGCAGCGCGGCGGTCTGCTCGCCCGACGCGAGCGACGGCAGGATCGTCTCGTCGCCGAGCGCGACCAGCACGGTCGTCGCGACGACGCGACGAGGTCAGGAACGGCGAGGGCGCGGCCGCCCGGCCGATCTCCTCCAGCACGGCGGCGGCCTCGCGGGCGGACGCGCCGGCGCCGCCCAGCGACTCGGGCACCAGCAGCCCGGGCAGGCCGAGCTCGACGAACGCCGACCACAGGGGCGCGGACACGTCGTCGGTGCCGTCGTAGAGCCCGTTCAGGCGATCGGGCGTGGCGTGCTTGTCGAGCACCTTGCGCACCGAGGCGCGCAGGTCGCTCTCGACGTCGTCGGCGAGCAGGTCGACGTTCGCGGGAGCGGTGGTGGTCATCGGGGCAGGTCCTTCCAGGGGACGTCCTTGTCGACGCGGTGCTCGGTCGGCAGGCCGAGGACCCGCTCGGCGACGACGTTGCGCAGCACCTCGGAGGTGCCGCCCTCGATCGAGTTGCCCTTGGCGCGCAGGTAGCGGAAGCCGGCGTCCTTGCCGAAGAAGTCGACGGCCGTCGGTCGGCGTCATCTCCAGTCGCCGTACCGCAGCCCGTCGTCGGCCAGCAGGTCGACCTCGAGGCCCGACAGCTCCTGGTTGATCTTCGCGAAGGACAGCTTCATCGCCGAGCCCTCGGGTCCGGGTACGCCGGCGGCCAGCTTCTGCCGCAGCCGGGTGGCCGTGATCCGGGCGACCTCGGTGTCGACCCAGCCGCGCAGCAGCCGCTCGTGGGTCTCCGGCGTGCGCAGCTCGGGGCGCGTCGCGCCAGGTCTTCGGCGACGTTCATGACCATGCCGAACTCGCGCGGGAACGCGTGCCCGCCGATCGCGACCCGCTCGTTGCTGAGCGTCGCGTTGGCGACCTTCCAGCCCTCGCCGACCTCACCGAGCCGGTCGGAGTCGGGGATCCGCGCGTCGGTCAGGAAGACCTCGTTGAACTCGGCCTCGCCGGTGATCTGGCGCAGCGGCCGCACCTCGACGCCCGGGTCGTGCATGTCGAGGATGAAGTACGAGAGCCCGGCGTGCTTGGGCGACGTCGGGGTCGGTGCGCACGATCATGATCGCCCGGTCGGCGATGTGCGCCGAGGACGTCCACACCTTCTGGCCGTTGACGATCCAGGTGTCGCCGTCGAGGACGGCGCGGGTCGCCAGCCCGGCGAGGTCGGAGCCGGCGCCGGGCTCGGAGAACAGCTGGCACCACACCTCCTCGCCGCACCAGAGCGGCCGCAGGTAGCGCTGCTTCTGCTCGTCGGTGCCGAACGCGAGGATCGTCGGCGCGGCCATGCCGAGGCCGATGCCGATCCGCTGCGGGTCGTTGTCGGGTGCGCCGGCCTTGTAGAGCGCCTTCTCGACGACGGCTGCAGGCTGCGCGGCAGCCCGAGACCGCCGAGGCCCTCGGGGAAGTGCACCCACGCCAGCCCGGCGTCGAAGCGGGCGTGCAGGAAGTCCAGCCGGCTCGGTGCTCGCCGGCGGGTGGTCGGCGAGCAGCCGGTCCACCCGCTCCTCGGATCGCAGTCTCATCCATCGGCTCGGTGTGCCTCGCGATCTCGGTCTTGGCCAGGGAGTTCTTGTGCACCTCGTCGGGCCCGTCGGCGAAGCGCAGGGTGCGGATCCCGGCGTACGCCGAGGCGAGCGGGAAGTCCTGCGAGAGCCCGCCGGCGCCGTGCACCTGGATCGCCTTGTCGAGGATCCACTGCACGGTCTGCGGGGTGGCGATCTTGATCGCCTGGATCTCGGTGTGCGCGCCGCGGTTGCCGACGGTGTCCATCAGCCAGGCGGTCTTGAGCACCAGCAGCCGCAGCTGCTCGATCCGGACGCGGGACTCGGCGATCCAGTCGCGGACCACGCCCTGCTTGGCGAGCGGCCGGCCGAACGCGACCCGCGACGCCGCGCGCTGGCACATCAGCTCGATGGCGGCCTCGGCGACGCCGATCGCGCGCATGCAGTGGTGGATCCGGCCAGGACCGAGCCGGGCCTGGGCGATCGCGAAGCCGGCGCCCTCCTCGCCGATCAGGTTGGTGACCGGGACGCGTACGTCGGTGAAGGCGCAGCTCGGCGTGGCCGCCGTGCTCGTGGTCGTCGTACCCGAAGACCTCCATGCGGTCGGACGATCTCCAGGCCGGGGGTGTCGCGAGGCACCAGCACCATGCTCTGCTGGCGGTGGCGGGACGCCGACGGGTCGGTCTTGCCCATCACGATCAGGATCTCGGCGTTCGGGTTCATCGCGCCGGTGATCCACCACTTGCGGCCGTTGAGGACGTACTCGTCGCCGTCCCGCTCGATCCGGGTCGCGATGTTGGTGGCGTCGGAGGACGCGACGTCCGGCTCGGTCATCGCGAACGACGAGCGGATCTCGGCCGCGAGCAGCGGCTTCAGCCAGCGCTCCTTCTGCTCGGGCGTGCCGAACAGCGAGAGCACCTCCATGTTGCCGGTGTCCGGCGCCGCGCAGTTGAGGACGGCGGGCGCGAGGTGGCCGGCGCGGCCGGTGATCTCGGCGAGCGGCGCGTACTGGAGGTTGGTCAGCCCGGGGCTGTCGGCGTGCTCCTTCGGGAGGAAGAGGTTCCACAGGCCCGAGCTCGCGGGCCTCGGCCTGGAGCTCCTTCAGCACCGGCGCCGTCGACCACGCCCAGCGGTCGTCGAGCTCGGCGAGCTGCTCGTGGAAGAGCGGCTCGGACGGGACGATCCGGTCGGCCATGAAGGCCGAGCAGCTGCTCGCGCAGCTCCTCGGTGCGTGCGTCGAGGGCGAAGTCCATGTCGGTCAGTCCTCTCCGAGGGCGTCGAGCCCCGCGGCGATCAGTGGGTCGAAGCCGGCGCCGATCTGGTCGAAGCCCTCGCCGACGGTCTGGCCCTGCAGGTAGCGGAAGTGGATGCCCTCGAGGATCACCGCGAGCTTGAAGTACGCCAGCCCGAGGTGCCATGCCATTTCCTGGCCAATGTCGCCGAGGTCGCGACCGCGGGCCGCGGCGTAGCGCTCGAGGTGCTCCTCGCCGGTGGGGTAGCCGGGTGCGTTGCTCACGTCGGCGACCAGGAGCGCCGCCGGAGACCGCCGCGATCTGGTCGTAGACGAGCAGCAGCGCGAGGTCGGTGCGGGTGTCGCCGAGGGTGGCCATCTCCCAGTCGACGACGGCCTTGATCTGGTCGTCGCGACCGGTGAGCAGGTTGTCGAGGCGGTAGTCGCCGTGCACGATCCCGGCCCAGGTGTCGTCGTCCTCGGGCACCCGTGCGGCGAGCCGCCGGTGCAGCTCGTCGGCGTTCGGTCGCTCGCGTGGTCTTGGAGCCCTCGAGCTGCTTGCCCCACCGGCGCACCTGGCGCTCCAGGAAGCCGTGCGGTCGGCCGAACTCCGCCAGCCCGACGTCGACCGGGTCGACCGCGTGCAGCGCGGCCAGCACGTCGATCATCCGGCCGGCGATCGCGGCGGTGCGCTCCGGGCCGAGCGGCTCGAGCTGGCTGGCCGAGCGGTACGCGACGCCGTCGACCCGCTCCATCACGTAGAACGGCGCACCGAGGACGTCGGGGTCGGCGCAGTGGGCGTACGTCGCCGGCACCGGGACGGCGGTGTCCGCGAGCGCGCTCATCGCGGTGTACTCGCGGCCCATGTCGTGGGCGGTCGCCTGGACGTGGCCGAGCGGCGGCCGGCGCACGATCCACCAGGACGTGCCGTCGGTGACCTCGTAGGTGAGGTTGGACTTGCCGCCGGCGATCACCTTGGCGCTCAGCTCGCCGGCGATCTCGCCGGGCCGCTGCCCGTCGTACCAGGCGCGGAACGCGGTGAGGTCCAGCCCGGGGATGTCGTCGTCAGTCATCCCAGTCGCTCCTGCCTCGTCGACCTTCTGCTGCAGCCGGCGCATGCCGCCGAGCCAGCGGTCGGTGTCGGTGGCGCGCGCCGCGTAGTAGCCCGCCACCTCGGGGTGGGGGAGCACCAGGAACCGGCCCTCGTCGATGCGCGGCGACGGCGGCGTCGGCGACCTGCTCGGGCTCCAGTGCGCTGTCGCGGGAGAGCAGGGCCTGCAGCGGGCCGGCGTCCTCGAGCATCTGGGTGCGCACGCCCTGCGGGCAGATCGCGTGCACGTCGACGCCGCGGGCGCCGTACGTCACCGAGAGCCACTCGGCGAAGCCGACGGCGGCGTGCTTGGTGACGGAGTACGGCGCGCTGCCGATCATCGTGAGCAGCCCGGCGGCCGACGCGGTGACCACGAAC
Source organism: uncultured Actinomycetota bacterium (assembly GCA_963716655.1). Lineage (GTDB taxonomy): Bacteria > Actinomycetota > Actinomycetes > Propionibacteriales > Nocardioidaceae > Nocardioides. Next base: position 749,851 of record CAVQTV010000008.1, read on the forward strand.
CGGCCGCCCTGCCCGTCCTCGAGCCAGCGCGGGACCAGCGCGCGGGCGGCCCGGACGTGGGCCATCACGTTGACGTCGACGATCCGGTCCCAGACGTCGTCGGGCGTCTGCAGGCTGTCGACCCCGCCGGCGCCGTCGATGCCGGCGTTGGCGAAGTAGACGTCGATCCGGCCGAGCGCTTCGGTGGCCGCCTCGATCAGGGCGTCCGGCGCGGTGACGTCGCCGGGAACGGCGGTGCCACCGATCTCGGCCGCGACCGCCTCGGCGTTGGCGGCGTCGAGGTCGTTGACGACGACCCGGGCGCCCTCCTGCGGCCGCGCGGACCGCCAGGGCCCGGCCGATGCCGCGGCCGGCGCCGGTGACGACGACGCCGCGACCGGCGAGCTTGCCGGGCATCAGTGCCCGCCGGCGAGGGTGACGCCGCCGTCGAGCGTGATCGTCTGCCCGGTGAGCCACGCGGCGTCGTCGGACAGCAGGAACGCGACCGAGCCGGCGACGTCCTCCGGGACGCCGAGCCGCTTGAGCGGGTACGCCTCGGCGACCTCGTCCTCGCGGCCCTCGAACAGCGGGCCGGCGAACGCCGTCTTCACGATCGCCGGGGCGACCGCGTTGACCCGGATCGTCGGGCCGAGCTCGACCGCCAGCGACTCGGTGAGGCTGATCAGCATCGCCTTGGACGCGCCGTACATCGAGATCCCGGGGGCGGGCTTCACGCCGGAGACCGAGGAGATGTTGACGATCGCGCCGCCGTGCTCCTTCATCCAGGCGCGGTGCGCGACCTGCACCCAGGCGAGCGCGCCGAGCGCGTTCACCTCGACGATCTTGCGGGCGGCGCCGAGGTCGATGTCGACGAGCATCGAGAGGACCGGGTTGATGCCGGCGTTGTTGACCAGCAGGTCCAGGCTGCCGAACGTCTCGATGGTGCGGCGGACGGCGTCCTCGCGGTGCTCGGCGTCGTCGGCCTTGCCCGCGATCCCGATCGCGTGGTCCGGGCCGCCGAGCGCGGTGACCGCCTCGTCGAGCGCCTCCGGCTTGCGCGCGGTCACGCAGACCCGGGCGCCCTCCTCGACCAGTCGTTGGGCGATGGCCAGGCCGATGCCCCGGCTGGCCCCGGTCACGAGCGCGATCTTGCCGGCGATTCCCTGCACGCTTCCTCCAAGACTGTCCTTGCCGATCTACTAAGCGCTTGCTTACCATCCGATGCATGAGTGCGTCCAGCACCGCGCCCGACTCCCGGACCCGGCTCGCCCGCGCCGCGGTCGACGCGTTCGCGGCCCGCGGCTTCCACGGCACGACGACGCGCGACATCTCGACCGCCGCGGGGATGTCGCCGGCCGCGCTGTACGTGCACCACCGCTCCAAGGAGGAGCTGCTCTACGAGCTCTCGCGGGTCGGCCACGAGCGGGTGCTCGCGATGGTCCGGGCCTCGGTCGCGGTCTCCGACGACCCGGCGGTGCAGCTGGCGACGTTCGTCGAGGACTTCGTCCGCGACCACGCGCTCGTGCACACCGGCGCCCGGGTCATCAACTACGAGCTGGCCGCGCTCAGCCCCGAGCACCTCGCCGAGATCGCGGTGATCCGGCGCGACATCGACGGCGTGCTCCGCTCGGTGATCGAGCGCGGCGTCGCCGCCGGGGTCTTCTCCACCCCCGACCCCGCGATGACCACCCTCGCCCTGCTCTCCCTCGGCATCGACGTGGCCCGCTGGTACCGCGACGAGGGCTCCTGGACCCCCGACCAGGTGGCCGCCCACTACCGGCTGCTCGCCCTGCGGATGGTCGGTTGCGGATAGTCCGCTGACCCGGTGGTTGAGGTGCGAGCGAAGCGAGCCTCGAAACCCCCGCGTGGAGCTGTCGGGTCCTCCCGGCGGCGCCATTGTGCGGCCTCCGCCGGGGCCGTCAAGGGTTCCCTTCGGCGGCTTCGCCGCCCTTGACTGCCCCGGCTTCGGCCGTGTTTGGCGCCTATCGGGACGACGCCGACCTGCGGTCGGGACCGGTCGGTCCGGTGGTTGAGGAAGGCGCGCTAGCGCCTGTCTCGTAACCACCCCTGTGGACATAAAGCGGGCCGCAGAAAATATATGAAGACAATTTCCCAGAACCCCCCAAAACAAGGGGATCTAGGCCCCTGACTGTCGGTGGCCAGTGCTTGGGTAGAGGCATGGCAACCACAGGCACTCTCACCCGTGAGCAGGTGCTGTCGGTTGCCCGCAAACGCCACGCGGTCGCGGTGAAGGCGGAGATCGACAAGCTCCAGCTCGCCGTCGAGTGGGCGGCCCTGAATCCGGGCGAACCGGTGGACGAGTCGGTGCCCTGGTCCGACCGTGACCTCGAGCTCGCCGGCCCGGGTGCACCGACGGTGTCGGAGTTCTCGATCGCGGAGTTCGCGCTCGCGATCGGCAAGTCCACCGACGCCGGCACCACGTACGTCGGTGACGCGGTCGAGCTGTGCCACCGACTCCCGAGGCTGTGGCAGCGGGTGATGGCGGGTGAGGTGCCGGTGTGGAAGGCCCGCCGGTTCGCCGCGAACACCAAGTCACTCCCGCTGGAAGCCGCCTCCTACGTCGACACCCACCTCGCTCCTGTGGCCCACATGTGTTCGTTCGCGCAGATCGAGCGCACCGTAGAAGCGGCTCGTGCCGAGTTCGATCCGGCAGCGGCCGAAGAGCGCCGGGTCGCCGCCCTCGAGCGGGGCCACTTCGACATCGATCTCCACCAGGTCTCCTTCGAAGGCCGCGTGCACGTCGACGCCGACCTCGACCTCGCCGACGCCTACGCCCTGAACGAGGTAATCACCGCCAAGGCGGCCACCCTGGACCCCGAGCTGCCACTCGACGTGCGCCGGGCGATGGCCGCCGGCCTCCTCGGCACCGGCGACGACACCGTGCACCGCGAGGTCGTCATCTACACCCACAGCCGACCGGACGCCGAGATGGTGGAAGTAGAGAACACCCGCACCACGGTGACCCCCGAGCAGCTCAGGATCTGGTGCCAGCAGGCCGGAACGAAGGTCACCGTCCGTCCGGTCCTCGACCTCAACGAGAACCTGTCCACCGGCTGCTACGAGGCCACGGATCGGCAGAAGGAACAGGCCTGGCTGATCCACCCGACCTGCGTATTCCCGCACTGCACCAGACCCAGCCGGGGCAAGGACACCGACCACATCCTCGAATGGCCACTCGGCAGGACCGTCAGCGGAAATCTGGCTCCGTTGTGCCGCAGGCACCACCGATTGAAGACCCACACCGCCTGGACCTACCGCCGCACCGGCCACCGCACGTTCGTATGGACCAGCCCGCACGGCCACACCTACCAGGTTGAGTCCGACCGACATATCTGCTGACCCACACCCCGCCGACCACGGCCGGCGGGGCACCAGCCGTGCCCGGGCAATGGCGGCGTGGGCGTCGGCCCGTCACGAACCGCGCGGAACGCGGCTATGAGCGGACGTCCAGGGGCGGCGATGGACTCGTCCTGCCGTTCAGCAATCATGAACCTCATGGAGGACCAGCAGGCGCCGCAGTCGGCCGAGGGTGAGGCGAAGGTCATCACGCTCTGCGGCTCGACCAAGTTTGAGGCTGAGTTCGCGGAGGTCAACCAGCGGCTCACGATGGAAGGTTGCATCGTGATCAGCCTCGGAATGTTCAGCCTCCCCGATCTGCCGGACTACGACTGGACAGCCGACAACTCGGACCTGAAGGGGCAGCTCGGCGGCGTGCACTTCCAAAAGATTCGCATGGCTGACGAGGTGTACATCGTGGATCCGGGCGGCTACGTAGGTGAGTCAACCCGACGGGAGATTGCCTACGCGGAGTCGCTCGGCAAGCCGCTTCGGTATCTGAGTCGCGAGCGCTTGGCTCGAACGGGAGACGGCCCCCAAGAGTGAGTCCGACCGGGCGGTCCGCTCATCGGGGCGGTCTCAATGGGTCAGCGCAACACTTCTTGATTCGACTGGGTCGAGGAGGTTGCGATGGGTCATGGCGACTACGAGAGGTTGACGCCGCTGGCGATCGACCAGGTGTGGGTGAGGTTGCGGGCGGGTCGGGCTGCGAAGCCGACGGCTCGAGAACTCGGGTTGTCCCCGAGCACGGTGCGGGCCTATCTGCTGCGGTGCGGTGGGATCAGACCCGAACTGCGTAGGCGAGCGGCTGGCCGGCTGCGGTTCGAGGAGCGTGAGGAGATCTCGCGTGGTCTGGCGGCTGGGTGCTCGATCCGGGCGATCGCGGTCGGACTGGGCCGGTCGGCGTCGACGGTGAGCCGGGAGGTCGCGGCCAACGGTGGACGTCGGCGCTACCGGGCTGGGCTGGCCGACCAGCTGGCGTGGTCGCGGGCGACGCGTCCCAAGGCGTGCAAGCTCGCAACCAACCCGGCCCTGGCAGATGTCGTGGCCGAGAAGTTGACCCACCGGTGGTCACCGCAGCAGATCGCCGGCTGGCTGAAGGTCGCCTTCCCCGACAATCAACAGATGCAGGTCTCGCACGAGAGCATCTATCGCACCCTGTTCGTGCAGTCCCGTGGTGCTCTGCGTAAGGAACTGACTGCCTACCTGCGCACCGGGCGAGTGATCCGCCGCCCGCAGGGGGTCCGGGTCCCGGACGGCCGTGGTGGTCGACCCGGGATCCTCACCATCTCCGAACGGCCAGCTGAAGCCGAGGACCGGGCGGTACCTGGACACTGGGAAGGCGACCTGGTCTTCGGCAAGCACATGAGCCCGGTCGCGACCCTGGTCGAGCGTTCCACCCGCTTCGTGATGCTGGTCGCCCTTCCTTCGGGCAATCACAAGGCCGACACCGTGGCCGACGCGCTCGCGGCAGCGATCCAGCGTCTGCCCAGCCACCTGGCCAAGTCGCTGACCTGGGACCAAGGCCACGAGATGGCCCAACACGCCAGGTTCACCGCAGCGACCGGCGTCGAGGTCTACTTCTGCGACCCCAAGTCGCCCTGGCAGCGCGGCAGCAACGAGAACACCAACGGGCTCCTCCGCCAGTACCTGCCCCGCACATTGGACTTCCGTACGCTCACTCAAGTCGACTTCGACGCGATCGCCCAAGAGCTCAACGAACGACCTCGACAGACCCTCGGCTTCAAGACACCATCACAAGCACTGGCCGAGGTGTTGCGTTGACCGCCTGAACCCGCACCGATGAGCGGTCGCCGGATCGACGCTACTTCCGTGTAACGCTTCCGTTCGGACTAGTGATCACGAGGCCGAAGCCTGGTGTCGCCTCATCGGATGGGCCCGGATGGGCCGTTGCTGTCGAGCTGCAAGCATGCAGCGGAGGAGCGGATGCCGGTGGCGATGACGGTCGAAAATGGCCGAATCGCTATCATTCCTCACGGCTCGCGAGCACTACCTCAGCCGCCGCAAGCATCCCTCGCCATCGCTGGGCAGGATCGTTGAGAACGACCTCTGGGATCCGCGGCTCCGTGAGGGAATCGGACGGGATGCCTAAGCGCGCGAGACCTTCGCGCTCCTGGGGCTCTAGTCTTTCGACTTCAATAAAGCGATTGAGGTCCCGATATGTGCATGCGATGAGGCCGGTGAGCACCTGGAACCATTCCCTGCTCCTGCGAATTCCCTCTATGGCCACGAACGCATTCCGCGTGCGGGGATGGTCTAGCGCGGGAATTACAAGGTCTGCAGTGTGAACCATCCTGGAAAGTACCAGCGATGCAGAAAAAATCACGTGCGAACTTGGTCGCTCACCGATTCCCCGAGCGCTTTCGATTGTCTCGACATCTGCGAGGTAAGCGACGAATGGTTCGAGTTGTTCAAACTCAAGAATCTCGTGGCTAAGCGTGGTCACCGTTCGCGTCCGCAAAGATGACCACCAAGCCAGGTTGACCCCGGGCAATTCAGGTTCGTCCCAAACCCGGGGCCATTCGTTGCGGACCAAGTATGCGGGCAGCACGCCGTCCAGAAACAAGGCGAGGGCCAGCTGGTTGTCGTGCAGCTCCTCGAGGAGGGCATACGCCAGCCGGTTTCGTCTCAGGGCCGCGGCTTCAGAGTCGGCTTGGTCCGCGGCAGTCTGAGCCTCGTTCTGGCGGTCTCGTTCTGCGCGCCGTCGCCACCACTCGAGTGCGGGAAGGAGGGCCAAGAGTGTGGTGGAAAGCCACGGCAGCCGCGTGTCGAGAATGGTGCCGGCGATCGCTCCGACGGTTGCCACCACCACGATTGCAAGCTCGATAGCTTGAGCCCGACGCTCCGTTAATGATCGGAGGGGGGTCGCGCGGTCTGGAGTTCCCATTTCCCCTCCGCAGGTCCGACGGGCGGCTCGGTGCTGTGCTTCAAGAATGGATCGCCGGCAACCCCGTCGGCATCACCGGTCAGTCACGCCGACCTCGCCCAACCTACGCTCGAGAGACCGTTCACCTCCAAGCTGCGCTTGGTCATCCTGACAGCGCGTCCCTTCCGCCGCCTGCCGGACGCACGGATCTGCAGGCATGAGCACGCGATCACGGCATGAGCGTGCGTTTCGGCAGCGCCTGTCTATGCGATGGTGAAGTCGCGGTCGAAGTTGGCATCAATTACTGGCAGGTCGATCGAACCTCGGTCGTCTGACCCGACGCACTCATCTGCCGCTGGCAGTGCGCGGATCTGCCGGCGCGCTCGGGGGGTGAGCGCAACACCTGGGTGATGGGTGGTGCGGGATGCCGCGTGGAGTGGAAGTTCCTCGGGAGGTGCGGCGGGGGTTCTGGCTGGGTGTGAGGGCGGGTCTGGACCCGCGTGATGCGGCTGCGGCGGCGGGCGTGTCGGGGCCGATCGGTCGGCAGTGGCTGGTCAAGGCTGGCGGAGTGATTCCGTATACCGAGGAGCCGGTCGGGCTGCGTCTGAGCCTGGCCGAGCGGGAGACGATCGGACTGATGGCGGCCGCCGGCGGTAGTGCCCGGGCGATCGCACGCGAACTCGGTCGTGCACCCTCGACGATCACCAACGAGTTCGCCCGCAACGGTGGACGGGCTGGTTACCGGCCGCTGCGCGCTCAGCTACGAGCCGAACGCGAGGCACGTCGGGCCCAGGACTCGAAGCTGGCGAAGAACCAGGCGCTGCGTGAAAGAGTCGAGGCTGACCTTCAGATGCGGTACTCGCCCGAGCAGATCGCGGGCCGGTTGCGTGTCGACTACCCCGATCAGCCGGAGATGCGGGTGCATCACGAGACCATCTACCGCGACCTGTTCATCCAGGCTCGCGGCGGGCTACGCGCGGACCTGGTCCGGTGCCTGCGCACCGGACGGGTACGCCGCGTGCCCCGCCGCAGCCCCGGGCAGCGCTTCGCCAACGGCAACGGGCCGGGTCAGATCCCGGACAAGCTGATGATCAGCGAACGCCCGGTCGAGGTCGACGACCGGGTCGTGCCCGGGCACTGGGAGGGCGATCTGATCATGGGCGCCGCCAACGCCTCCGCGATCGGAACCCTGGTCGAGCGCACCACGAACTACACGATCCTGCTGCACCTGCCCGAGGGACACCGGGCCGAGCAGGTGACCACCGCGATCACCGAGGCCATGGCCGAGCTGCCCAAGGCGCTGCGCCGCTCGTTGACCTGGGACCAGGGCCGCGAACTGTCCGACCACAAGACGATCGCCAAGGCCACCGACCTGGCCGTCTACTTCTGCGACCCGCATTCACCCTGGCAGCGGCCGGTCAACGAGAACACCAACGGGCTGCTGCGCCAGTACTTCCCCAAGGGCACCGACCTGTCGATCCACAGCCGCGAGGACCTCGACTGGGTCACCCAACAGTTCAACGACCGACCCCGCAAACGCCTCGGCTACGCTCGCCCCTCAGAGTTGATCGACAAGCTGCTGTTGCGCTGACGACCCGAGCCCGCCCGGTCAAGCTCGCAGTTCATGCTGCAGCAACTTGGGAACGAGGGTCGGTCCGGCAGCTGGGGTGCTGCGGGCGGAGACGCCGCATCGCAGGTGGCGGAACTCGGAGAGCAGCACCCGGGCTTGACCGCTTCCGTATTGGAGCTTGTCGGTGAGAGCTTCCCTCCGTGCAGCGGACCTAGGTGTTCTGTCCACGCAGGTTGGTCACGACGTCGGCTGGTGACTTGCCGCCGAGCGCGGTGTGGCCGCGGGGCGCTGACTTACGACCCGTCGCGAACCCGGCGGCGACCGGAGGGCAGGATGCCGACCTCTACATCCGGTCCGACCTGTTCCGGAAGATCTTCGCGGGGGACCAGACGAAGGCCATTGCGGCGGCCACGGCAGCGACCCAGCGACCGCTGTCGTACTTCGCCTTCACCGAGCCGTCCGGAGAACCTGCGTGGAGGACGATCTCGAGCTGGGATCTCCTCAACCGTGAAGACCATGCCGTCTCTCCGAGCGGGCAGCGGTTCATGGCCAACCGGGCGGGAGCCACGATCCGCACGATCAAATCGGCCCACGACGTGTGATCTCCCACCCCAAGGCCGCCGTCGGGCTGATCAGCGCGGCCGCCAGGTCGGCCGCTGCATGCCGACGATCGACTTCATGTCCCGGTCGCCTGCCTACTCGTGGGGTGCGCGTCGCTGGAGGCGTATGGTCCGATCCGGCTTAGGGCCGATGGTTCCCCGGCGCGGTCCGTGGGCATTGTTCAGCCGCGCGACAAAGATGTCGACAGCCTCTCGCTCCACCCGTCGACGAGACAACTCGATCGAGGCTCCGCGCGCGTTGCTCAACGCGATGGTCTGGTTCACGGGCCGCCACAACCAGGGCTTCCATTTCGATGAACCCGGCGTGGCCAGTGGGCTGGGCAAGGGCGCTGTGCTGGTGGGCATGGGCATGACGTCCGACTTCCTCAAACCGACTCGAAGAGTCCTTGAGGGGGCTTCCCGAACGGGTAGGTCTTCGACCCTACGCCCCCGGCCCAGTCGGCGATGACGGCGGACTCGCCACGGTCTCGTGGACAGTTGCGGGTTCAGTTGGTCAGTGCAACGCCCCGTCGAGCGCTTCTGGGCAATGGCTCCGGGCGGATCTGCCGCCGCGACCTTCGGTGAGGGTGGACAGAGTCCATTCGTGCCTTGCACCCGCGCCGACACCGTGCGCAAGGCCTCAGCATCCAGATGTCTCGATAGATACTCCGCCAGGGCAGCAGTCCGCACGTTCCACGGCTTGTAGACGCCAAGGAATGATCTCGCCGAGACGGGGCGCGTGCGATCTAGCTCCTCGTCTGGTCCCCGATGCGCGGCCTGTCGGTCGTCGGCGAGACCGAGACCTGCGGCAACCCAGCCTGGACGGTTCCAACGGAGAACCCCGGACGGGTCTGCGTGATCGCCTGGATGACCATGTCGCCTTAACGCTCGCGTAGGGTCGATACCGAAGTATTGACGCCCGAGGAGCGAGCATGGGTGTGCAGTTGGTGATCGGCGCCGGGGCGATCGGCACCGCTACCGCGCTACTGCTGGCGGTCCGCGGCGAGCGGGTCCGACTGGTCTCCCGAAGTGGCGGGGGACCTGAGCACTCAGCCATCGAGCGCGTTGCCGCGGACGCCACCGATGCGGTTGCGCTGGGCCGTCTCGCCGACGGCGTGGGCGTGATCTACAGCTGCGCGGGGCCTGCCTACCCCCGGTGGGTCACCGACTGGCCGCCGCTTGCCGCCGCGCTGCTGCGGGCGGCGGAGACCAGTGGTGCACTGCTGATCACCACCGGCAACCTGTACGGCTACGGCGCCGTCGACGGGCCGATGAGCGAAGACCTGCCGCTGCGACCGAACACCGAGAAGGGCCAGGTGCGGGTCCGGATCTGGAACGAGGCGCTCGAAGCGCACCGGGCCGGCTGGATCCGCACGGCCGAGGTCCGCAGCTCGGACTACCTCGGCGCCGGGGCCGTGACGCCGATGACGCTGCTCGTGCTGCCGAAGGTGCTCGCGGGCAAACGGGCCTCGGCTCCGGCAGACCTGGACGCGTCGCACAGCTGGACCTACATCGGCGATGTTGCCCGCACCTTGCTCGCCGTCGCAGCGGACGCCGGATCGTGGGGGCGAGCCTGGCACGTGCCGACCGGGCCGCCCAGGTCGTTCCGGGAGGTGGCGACCCGGGCCGCCGAGCTGGCCGGCGTTCCGGCTCCGCGCCTGTCCCCGATGCCCTACCCAATGCTGTGGCTCGGCGGCCTGTTCAGCCCGATGGCCCGTGCCGTGCGGGAGACCCAGTACCAGTTCCGGAAGCCGTTCGTGCTGGACTCCACGGCCGCCAAGGAAGCATTCGGCATCAATCCGACACCGCTGGACGACGCGCTGCGCGAGACGATCGCCGACCTGCGCTCCCGACCATGACGGCGTATGCGTGCCGACACGCTCACTTCGGCAGGTCGGCAGGTCCGCGCACCAATCGCCGCATGGTCGGCTCCACGGAGACTTCGAGACCCGAGCCATTCCGTGGGGCGCGAGCCGGGGCGCAGAATGGAGGGGTGAAGCAACCGATTGAGCTTTCGCGGGCTCGCTGTCTGGAGCTGTTGTCGAGCTCAGAGGTTGGCCGGGTGGCGTTGTGTACCGACTCCGGCCCCCTGGTCTGGCCGGTGAACTACTCGATGGTCGGGGACGACATTGTATTCCGCACCAGCCCCCACAGCCTGTTGGGCACGATGGCATGGAATAGCCGTCTGGCCTTCGAGGTGGACCGCATCGACCTCGACCGTGAGGAGGGGTGGAGCGTGTTGGCCACGGGTACCGGTGAGATGGTCGAGGATCCTGACGAGCTGGGGCTGATCCGGACGTTTCGGGACCCGCACCCCTGGGCGGGCGGGGCGACCCGGCTGTTGTACGTCCGGCTGCGCTGGGTCGGGCTTACAGGTCGTGAACTCGGTTGACCAGGCGCGCTGACGGTCCGCTGCAACCGGACGTCGGGGCACCGACGGGTCCGCTGGTTGTGTTCGGTGTCCGTCGAGGCAGGGCGCGTACCGAGTCACGACCAAACACGGAGCCTGACCCGGTTCTCGGAACACGAGGGATGGTGCTCGTGCCGCCCGGGAACGGCATGAGCGGGTTCTGCTCTGGCCGGTCTCGGCCGCTACACTCTCCCTTTGACGTGTTTGCGGGCGATACCTACCCCGAACGCAGGCCGGACGTGCACGCTGCCGATGTTGGTGCACGCGCTTGCGACCTGACGGTCGGCGGCGGCGGAACGACGCTCGCAGCAAGCGCGCGGATCGCGGCTGTGAGTGCGTTTGTGGCGCTGGCTACGTGCGGGACTCCGGCTCGCACACCGCTACGTAGTCACCGCCCGGGGGGCGTGCATCGCCCGGCGTTGTGCCAGAGACGGCTTCCGAGACCCCGCTCAGTCGCCCAGCCGACTCGCGGGCACTTCCTCCCTGTGCATCGTGCTGGGGGTTGTCTTCAAGCGGGCCCATGTCGACGATCAGCCAGAGCAGGCCGGTTGCGCATGCACCCGCTGCCACCACGAGCGCCCAGGTCGTGCTGGTTCCTGCGGCGATCAAACCGGCGAGCAATGCCGCGACCGGCCGGCGCTGCAATCGCAACGCCAGCAGCGGGCCGAATGAGGATCCATGTGCGGACACGGGGGCACGGCTGAGGTGCGTCCTGAGGTCACAACTACATCGCTGAGCATTCGGCAGCTCCGAGCCGTACACCGCTCCCGTGGAACGGTCTACCCGCGATCGTTGTCGTGCTCCAGCCCTTCACCCCGGGTATGGATGCGCCGAGCCCGGCCAGGGCGCACCGCCCCGTACGCTGGAGGGATGAACAGCTATCTGACCGATCAGCGCGATCGCCCGGTCAGCGCGTTCGTCGCCGTCGTCGTGGCGCTCCTCACTGGCGGCTACATGCTGCCGTGGGCGGTCGCGGCCCTGCGCGGCAAGTCGAACCACTGGACGATCTTCTGGATCAACCTGTTGGGCGGCTGGACAGTGATCCTGTGGATCGTCGCCCTCGTGATGTCTTTCGGCTCCCACAAAACGATCAGCCGCTACTGATCCTCTCGTTCGCGACCGTGGCTCCGGCACTTGCTCTGCCCTCAACGGTCCTGCACGATCCGGACCAGGAGTTCCCGGACGACCCTTGTACCTGTGGGGCTCGATGGGAGCTGGCGTGCGGCCGGCCACCTCCGCAAGGCGATCCTCTAGCGGCACAGCGACCGCGCGGATCGCGGCATAGGACGGCCGCAGCGCACGCTATCTGCGGCAGATGAGCGCGTCAGTTGCCCTCGAACGTCACAGTGGCGTCCCAGCGCGGATCCCAAGTCCGGCGCGTCAGGTAGGCGGACAGGGAATGGGCGACCTCAGCAACGAGCGGGTCGTTGAGGCGCTCCGCAACGAAAGCAACTTCCTCCAGCAACTCCTGACATCGCGCACGGTTCAAGGGAACCGGGTCCATTCCGCCCAGCAACGGCAACGTGTGGAGTTCGTAGGCCGAGGCGACCTGCGTCAAGCGTCCGAACAGCCGCTCGGAGATCCACAGCGAATCCTTCTCGTCTGGATCGACTTCGTACGCGCCAACCTCCGGATCGTCCGTGTAGGACGCTGCATCGAGGCGGTCGGAGAATCGGTCCGTGGACATGCACCGATCATGCCAAGTTCGGATCGCGACCCATCCCTGTCAGCAGCATGAGCGGACCTTCGATGGACACCGCCCATGACTGAGAACTCCGGGATGCCCAGTGACTCTTGCTGTTCATGTTGGGGTGCCAGACTCGGTCTGTGGCGTTGGCGGAAATCCGTGTCGAAGAAAGCGATCGAGTGTGGATTGCGGCTTCCGAGACTGAACTCTGCGGGCTCGAGCCCGGTGTCGATGACGACGTAATCCATAGCCTTGTCCAGAGCGTGTACGACGAGTTGACGCCAGCCAAGGTGCACAACTACCTGCCAATTCTCCTTCTTCGAGAGGTCCGCCAGGTCCTCCGCGACCGTCGCGCCGCGTAGAGCAGCGCCCGGCGGGGCCCCGCCACGCCGGACACGCCGACATCATCCGCGAACAGATCGACGGTCAGACCGGTCGTTGACGCCGCTCATCGGCCCGGTCCCTACCTCGACTCCCGCGCACGCTCATCGGCAGATGAGTGCGCTCCCTTCCCATGGGTTCGACTTTCGGCCGTCACCACAGAACGACGACCACCGACCACCGTCAGCCGAGCCGCGGCCGCAACCAGTCGCCGTAACCACAGACCGCGGTGACCACGTAATCCGTAAAACAAGGAAGCGGGACCAGACGCCTGCCCGAAGGCCGCCAGGCCTCCGCAACCCTGCGCAGGCCATCGGGCGCCAGATCGACCGGGCCCGCATGCTGGCAGAATTGGGCTCATGACTTACACCGCCGCCGAGAACCGCTACGACACCGACGCGACCGGGATGAGCTACCGGTTCACCGGGCGGAGCGGGCTGAAGCTGCCGGCAGATCTCGCTGGGGCTGTGGCAGAACTTCGGCGACGACCGGTCCGAGGAGAACCAGCGGGCGATCCTGCGCCGGGCGTTCGACCGCGGCGTGACGCACTTCGACCTGGCGAACAACTACGGCCCGCCGTACGGCCGAGCGGAGGAGAACTTCGGGCGCTACCTGAAGGACGACTTCGCGCCGTACCGCGACGAGCTGATCATCTCGACCAAGGCCGGCTGGGACATGTGGCCCGGCCCGTACGGCCAGGGCGGCGGCTCGCGCAAGTACGTGCTCGCCTCGCTCGACCAGTCGCTGACCCGGCTGGGCCTCGACTACGTCGACATCTTCTACAGCCACCGCTTCGACCCCGAGACGCCGATCGAGGAGACGATGATGGCGCTCGACCACGCGGTGCGGCAGGGCAAGGCGCTGTACGCCGGCATCTCGTCGTACTCCGCCGCGAAGACCAACGAGGCGGCGTCGATCGCCCGCGAGCTCGGCACGCCGCTGCTCATCCACCAGCCGTCGTACTCCATGCTCAACCGCTGGATCGAGGAGGACCTGCTCGACGAGCTCGAGGAGCAGGGGATGGGCTGCATCGTGTTCAGCCCGCTGGCGCAGGGGCTGCTGACCGACCGCTACCTCGACGGCGTCCCGGCCGACTCCCGGGCCGCGCGGGACGACTCCTCGATCGGCGAGGACCACCTCGACGAGTCGAAGCTCAAGCACGTGCGCCGGCTCAACGAGATCGCGCAGGGGCGCGGCCAGAAGCTCGCCCAGCTGGCGATCCAGTGGGCGGTCCGCGACCCGCGGGTCACCTCGGCGCTGCTCGGCGCGAGCTCGGTCGAGCAGCTCGACACGAACCTCGACGCGCTGGCGTTCCCGCCGCTCTCCGCTGAGGAGCTGCGCGCCATCGACGAGGACGCGGTCGAGGCCGGCATCAACCTCTGGGCGAAGCAGACCGAGGTGTGAGCAGCTAGTCGAGAGCCCGCCGGGACCAGTTGGAGCGGTCCCGGCTGTTCTCCCAGAGCTGGCAGCCGACCAGCACCGCGGCCGCCAGCAGCGCGCCCGCGAGGATGTCGATGACGTAGTGCTCGGCGTAGTAGACCAGCGCGGTCGACATCGGCCAGCGGGTAGAGCGCGAGCAGCCAGCGCCACGGCGAGCGCAGCCGCTGGATGCCGTAGATCGCGATCAGGAACGTGATGCCGGCGTGCAGCGACGGCATCGCCGCGACCGGGTTGCCGACGCCGTGCAGGATCAGGTCGATCCGGTCCAGCCCGATGTCGCGCCAGCCACGGCTGGTGATCCGGGTGACGTCGGCGCCCAGCCAGCCCTGCTCCGACGCCATCCACGGCGGCGCCATCGGGTAGAGCGATGTAGATCGACCAGCGCGCCGAAGTTGATCAGCAGGTAGCGACGCATCCACTTGATCCACTCGGCCCGGTTGCGCACCCACAGCACCGCCGCGATGGTCAGCCCGGTCACGAAGTGCGTCGCGTAGACGGTCGTGAAGAAGACGTCGTACCAGCGCGGCTCGCTCTCCTTCAGGCACGGGTTGCCGCACCAGGCGTCCTGCAGCCGCTCGGTCGGCGTGATCCCGCCGCCGAGCCACTCGTCGAAGTGGATCGGCATGTAGACGTGCACCGGCAGGCCGAGCTCGTCGGTCAGGCCGCGGCTGAAGAAGTAGATGACCAGCCCGACGACCGGGAGCCACCAGTCCTTGAGGAAGTTCAGGTGGTAGCGCGGCCGGGCCTCGACGTTCCACGCCACGGTGCCGAGCCACAGCCAGATGAACACCTGGACGGTGTCGTTCGGGATGCCGAGCGTCGCCGACCAGGCGACCAGTGCGACGGCGTACGCCACCATCGAGGCGACCCGGACCTTGCGTCGGGTGCGCGGGTAGGGGATCGGCCGGAGGTTGGTGACGAGCTGCGCTGCTCGGCCTCCTCCGCTCCCCGCGTCATGCGGAGGATTCTAGGAGGCCTCTCCGCGAACAGCGGGAGATACACGGTTATCCCGCGAACAGACTGCCGGCGGCGCGGCCGGTCAGGCCGTGAACTCGGCGAGGTCCGCGCAGAAGTCCCTCCCGGCGGTCGGGTCGCTGTCCGGCGTTCTTCAGCTCGACGAACGACCCTTCGATCTCCTCGTCGTCGCTGGGGTCGTTCGGGGTGCCCCCGTGGTCGACCGTGATCTGGAATCGGAAGTTGCCGGCGACCGTGAACACCCGCTTGCCGTCCGCGTCGTACCACCGCGTGGACCCGGTGTTGGCGATCGTGATCGTCAGCGTGCCGTCGCCGTTGTCGACGACGTCGAGGTCCTTGTCGAGGAAGTTGTAGACGCTCGAGTAGGTGCGGCCGGTGTCGAGATTGGTGAAGACCGATTGCCCGTGCACGTTCGCCGAGAAGTGCACCAGGCCCTCCTGGCCGCGGGTGCGGATGACCTCGTGCACGCGGTCGTGCCACGCGACCTCGGCATTGATGCCGGGGCAGAAGTCAAACGGCTCGGTGCCCGAGTCCACGAAGTGCCG
Source organism: uncultured Actinomycetota bacterium (assembly GCA_963716655.1). Taxonomy (GTDB): domain Bacteria; phylum Actinomycetota; class Actinomycetes; order Propionibacteriales; family Nocardioidaceae; genus Nocardioides. Next base: position 765,681 of record CAVQTV010000008.1, read on the forward strand.
GTGCTCGATCACGGCAGCCGACGCCGGGGTGGCGGTCACGCTGAGCAGCGCGAGCGCCCCCGCCGCCGCCAGGCTCCGGGTGATGGTGTTCATGGCTGGTCCCTCCAGGGGCGGTCCACCCGCGGACGCCCCGATCGATGGTGGTGGGGGTCGGTGCTGCAACCCCCAACTTTTCGGTCCGACCGGCGCAGCGCATCCCCAATCTCGGTGAGATCCTGGCCGGTTTCGGACATCGCCGGGGTCCTCGTCGTAATGGGGGTGCCCCGCGTCCGGCGATGACGGACAATCCTTCGACGTGGGACACGTGGACGTCGCCGGGGTGCGGTACGAGCTGCCGGACGGGAGAGTGCTGCTGGACGACGTGTCGTTCCGGGTCGGCGAGGGCGCCAAGGTCGCGCTGGTCGGCGCGAACGGCGCCGGCAAGACGACCCTGCTGCGGATCATCACCGGCGACCTGGTCGCCGCACGCCGGCGCCGTGACCCGCTCCGGCGGGCTCGGCGTGATGCGGCAGATGGTCGGCGCCGGCGCTCGGCGACGACCCGACCGTCGCCGACCTGCTGCTGCAGCGTCTCGCCGCCGCGGATCCGGGCCGCGGCCGCCGAGGTCGACCGCTGCGAGCTGGCGCTGATGGAGACCGACGACGAGAAGACCCAGATGGCCTACGCCCACGCGCTCTCGGAGTTCGCCGACGCCGGCGGCTACGACATCGAGGTCACCTGGGACGTCTGCACGATGGCCGGCGCTCGGCGCTGCCCTACGACCGCGCGAAGTACCGCGACCCTGCAGCACCCTCTCGGGCGGCGAGCAGAAGCGGCTGGTGCTGGAGTTCCTGCTCCGCGGGCCCGACGAGGTGCTGCTGCTCGACGAGCCCGACAACTTCCTCGACGTGCCCGGCAAGATCTGGCTCGAGGGCCGGATCCGCGAGTCGGACAAGACGATCCTGATGATCAGCCACGACCGCGAGCTGCTCGAACAACACCGCGACCCGGGTCGTCACCGTCGAGCTCGGCCACGCCGGCAACACCGGTGTGGACGCACCCGGGCGGGTTCGCGTCGTACCACGAGGCGCGCCGCGACCGGTTCCCCGCTTCGAGGAGCTGCGCAAGCGCTGGGACGAGGAGCACGCCAAGCTCAAGCAGCTGGTCCTGCACTACAAGATCAAGTCCGAGTACAACGACGGCATGGCCTCGCAGTACCGCGCCGCCCAGACCCGGCTGCGCAAGTTCGAGGAGGCCGGCCCGCCGACCGAGCAGCCGCGCGAGCAGCAGGTGACGATGCGGCTCAAGGGCGGCCGCACCGGCAAGCGCGCGGTGGTCTGCGAGGACCTCGAGCTGACCGGGCTGATGAAGCCGTTCGACCTCGAGGTCTGGTACGGCGAGCGGGTGGCCGTGCTCGGGCTCCAACGGCTCCGGCAAGTCGCACTTCCTGCGGCTGCTGGCGCGGCGGCAGCGACCCCGACGTCGAGCACCGCCCGGTCGGCGACGTCGCGATCAAGCCGGTGCTCCACTCCGGCAAGGCCAAGCTCGGCGCGCGGGTGCGGCCGGGCTGGTTCGTGCAGACCCACGAGCACCCCGAGCTGATCGGCCGGACCCTGCTCGAGATCCTGCACCGCGGCGACGGCTCGCCCGAACGGTCGCGCCGGCATGGGCCGCGAGCAGGCCGCCCGGGTGCTCGACCGCTACGAGCTCGCGCACGCCGGCGAGCAGAAGTTCGAGTCGCTGTCAGCGGTGGGCAGCAGGCGCGCTTCCAGATCCTGCTGCTCGAGCTGTCCGGCGCCACGCTGCTGCTGCTCGACGAGCCGACCGACAACCTCGACGTGCAGTCCGCCGAGGCGCTCGAGGAGGGCCTCGAGGCGTTCGACGGCACCGTGCTCGCGGTGACCCACGACCGCTGGTTCGCCCGCGGCTTCGACCGGTTCCTGGTGTACGGCGCGGACGGCGAGGTCTACGAGTCCGACGGCCCGGTGTGGGACGAGGGACGGGTGGAGCGGGCCCGATGACCGAGCTGGAGATCGTCGAGCTCGACGTGTACGACGCGGCGGCGTTCGACGCCTGGCACCACGTCTACGAGGTCGCCGAGCAGGCCGACCGGGGCGGCCGTCGCCGACGCCCTGGCAGCTCGAGGAGGTGCGCGCCCTGATGCAGCAGCACGGGACGCGCTCGTCGGACGCGCGGCTACTCCGGGCTGGTCGACGGCGAGGTCGTGACGGTCGGCTGGATCCGGCTGTCGCTGCTCGACAACACCGACCGCGCCGAGCTCGCCGTCCACACGCTCCCGGACCGTCGTCGCCGCGGCCACGGCGCCGCGATGCTCGCCCACCTCGAGCGGGTCGCTCGCGAGCGCGGCCGCACGATCGCTCGTCGGCGAGTCCTCCTGGCCGTACGACGCCGGGCCGTCCGGTGCCGGCGCAGCCCGGGGCCGGAGTTCGCCCGGGCCGCCGGCTACGACCTCGCGCTCGGCGACGTGAAGCGGCGGCTCGACGCTGCCGGTCCCGGCCGACGGCTCCTCGACGAGCTGGCCGCCGAGGCCGCGCCGCACCACGAGGGGTTCACGCTGCGCTCGTGGGTCGGGCCGGTGCCCGACGACCTGGTCGAGGGCTGGGCCCGGCTGACCGTCGTCGCTGATGACCGAGGCGCCGACCGGCGAGCTCGACGTCGAGCCGGAGTACGCCGACGCCGCGACGGTCCGCGAGGGCGAGGCGCTGCTGGCGCGCGCAGGGCCGCACGAAGTACAACACCGTGGCGCTCGACGCCGCCGGCGAGCGTGGTCGCCTACACCGACCTCGCGACCACCGTCCACGAGCCCGGGAAGGCCTACCAGTGGGGCACGCTGGTGCGCGGCGACGCCCGCGGCCACCGGCTCGGCCTGGCGGTCAAGGTCGCCAACCTGCGGCTGCTCCAGGCGAGCGGCCCGACATCCGCGAGCTGTCACGACGTACAACGCCGAGGTCAACGCGCACATGATCGGCGTCAACGAGCGGCTCGGCTTCGCGCCCGGTCGCCCGGCTCGGCGAGTTCCAGAAGCGGCCCGCAGTAGACAGGAAGGGCCCCACCGGCGACAGGAGACGGGCCTGTCTGCCGGTGGGGCCCCGGTCCCTCCTCGGTCTCGGGCGAGGAGGGGCGGTCGGGGGATCAGGAGCTTGGACGGGCTCGGCGTCCGAGTCGAGCGTGAGCGTGGTGGTCTTGGTGCTCGCCGTCGTGGAGGTAGGTGACGGTCACCTCGTCGCCCGGGCCGGTAGGACCGGATGGTCGCGACCAGCGAGTCGGCGCCGGTGATCAGCTGGTCGTCGACCTTGGTGATCACGTCGCCCTCGGCCAGGCCGGCGTTCGTCCGCGGCGGAGCCGTCGCTGACCTCCTGGACCTGCGGCGCCCTGCGGTGACCTCGGCGCCGGCCTCGGCTGGCGACGTCGGAGACCTGAGATGCCCAGGCGGGCGTGGGTCGGGGTCTCGCCCTTGCTCATCTGGTCGACGATCGGCAGGACCTCGTCGATCGGGATCGCGAAGCCGAGGCCGATCGAGCCGGCCTCGCCCCTCGCGACGAGCTGGCGGTGCGGATCGAGGAGTTGATGCCGACGACGTTGCCGGCCATGTCGACCAGCGGCGCCGCCGCTGTTGCCGGGGTTGATCGCCGCGTCGGTCTGGATGGCGGGGTACGTCGTGCTGTTGCCCTCGCCGTCGGAGCCGACGTCGACCGGGCGGTTCAGCGCGCTGACGATGCCGCTGGTGACGGTGGAGTCGAGGCCGAACGGCGAGCCGATCGCCACGACGCCCTCGCCGACCTTGAGGTCGCTGGACTTGCCGATGGTGGCCGGGGTCAGGCCGGAGACGCCCTCGGCCTTGATCACCGCGGTGTCGGTCAGCGGGTCGGTGCCGAGGATCGCTGGCCGTGGCCGACGTGCCGTCGTTGAAGGAGACGCTCATCGAGCCGCCGTCGCCGGCGATCGTCGACCACGTGGTTGTTGGTGAGGATCTCGCCGTCCGAGCTGAGGATGATGCCGGAGCCGGAGCCGGAGCCCTCGCGCCGGTGACGTTGATCTTCACGACCGACGGCAGCACCTTGGCCGCGACCTGCTCGACGGAGCCGTCGGCGGCGGGGGAGTCCGGGGTGTCGACGACCTGGGAGGTCGAGGGGTCGTCGGCGCTGGCGGAGCCGCCGGCCGCGTCGTCGTACGGCGTTCCAGGCGGCTGCGCCACCGACGCCCGCCGCGCCGCCGACCACGAGCGCGGTCGCGACGACGGCGGCGGCGAGGCCGGCGCGCCGGGGACGACGCTGGACCGGGCAGCGGTCGGTCGCGGGCGTGCGTCGTCGCCGGCGGGCCCTCCGGGCGCGGCCCCAGCGGGGCCGGGTACGAGAAGTACGGGTTCTGCGGGCCCGGCGGCGGGGTGGTCGGCTGGTCGGTCATGCCCCCACCGTGTCGGGTGCCGCCTGTGACGATTCCTGAGACGTCGCTGGGCGGCAGTCGAAGAATCGTCAGCCGTCGGTCTCGACGGCGAGCGTCAGTCTTCTTCAGCAGCCGCGGCGAGCGTCGCCCGCTCCTCGGCGTCGAGAGCGTGCACGACAGCTCGTCCTCGGCCCGGCCGCGCAGGTTCATCGCCCGGCGCCAGATCGCGGCGCCGGCCGGGGTGACCTCGATGCTCGACCCGGCGCCGGTCGTCGGCGTCGGCCCGGCGCTGGATCCAGCCGGCCTTCTCCAGGGCGTCCAGGCGCCCGGTCATGCCGGCGTTGCTGATGCCGAGGTCGTGCGCCAGCGCCGACGGGCTGGCGTGGCCCGGGGTGTCGCGGATCATCAGCTGGTGCAGGGTGTCGTACTCGAAGTCCTGCAGCCCGACCTCGGCGAGCGCCTGCTGCTTGGTCGGCCTTGAAGTACCGCACCAGCCGGCCCGATCCGGACCACGATCGCCTCGACGTCGTCGTCGAAGGCGACGTCGATCCAGTGGTCGCGCCAGCGGGCGACGTGCCGGTCGGCCCAGTCCTGCGGGTCCATGTCGGTCATCGTAGGGAAGTCGCTATCTTTGACGAATAGTTCGCTGGCGAACTAAATTGGCGAGGTGACCAGCGCGACGACCGAGCCGACCCCGGCGCCCCCGAGCCGGCTGGGGTCCGCTGCGGCACCGGAACTTCCGGCTGCTCGTCACCGGTACGGCGACCAGCTCGCTCGGCAACGCGATCACCCCGGTCGCGCTCGCCTTCGCCGTGCTCGACCTCGGCGGGTCGGCCAGCGACCTCGGCCTGGTCGTCGCGGCGTTCGCCCTGGCCGAGGTGGTCACCGTGCTGTTCGGCGGCGTGCTCGGCGACCGGGTCTCGCGCAAGCTGATGATGGAGGGCTCCGCCGCCGCCTGCGCGGTCTCCCAGGGCGTGGTCGCGACGCTGCTGATCGGCGGCTGGGCGACGATCCCGGTCCTCGCGCTGTGCGGCATCGTCACCGGCTGCCTGGGCGCGCTGAGCGGCCCGTCGTCGTCGGCGATGACCCGCCTCACCGTCCCGCCGGCGGACCTGCCCTCGGCGGTCGCCGTCCGGCGGCTGCTCCAGACCGAGTGCGGCCGTGGTCGGCTTCGCGCTCGGCGGCGTCCTGGTCGCGGCCGTCGGCTCCGGCTGGGCGATCGCCGTCGACGCGGTGACGTTCGCGGTCGCGGCGTGCTGCTTCTCGCGGCTGCGCGTGCCGCACACCCGCGCGGAGGGCGTCCGTCCGTCGCTGCTCGCCGACCTCGGCGACGGCTTCCGCGAGGTCTTCCGGCACACCTGGCTGTGGCTGCTGATCGGCCAGGCGCTGCTCTACCACCTGTTCTACGGCGGCGCGCAGGGCGTGCTCGGCCCGATCGTCGTCGGCGACGAGTTCGGCCGCGCGGCCTGGGGCGTCGCGCTGGCGACGCTGATGGCCGGCTTCGTCGTCGGCGGCCTGATCTGCCTGCGCTGGCGGCCGCGCCGCGGCCTGCTACGTCGGGACGATGCTGCTCGCGCTCACCGCGCCTTCCCGCTGGCGATGGCGCTCAGCGACCACCTGCTCGCCGATCCTGGTCGGTGCGTTCCTGCACGGCTTCGGGCTGCGAGATCTTCAGCGTCAACTGGGACCTGTCGATCCAGCAGAACATCCCCGAGGACAAGCTCGCCCGGGTCTACTCCTTCGACATGGTCGGCTCGTTCGTCGCCCGGCCGCTCGGGCTGGCGCTCACCGGCCCGGTCGCCGCCGCGGTCGGCTTCGACACCTGGCTGATCGTGGTCGGGTCGATCATGGGCGGCTCGGCGCTGCTGGTCCTGCTCTCGCCGGACGTCCGGCACCTCGAACGCGCCCCCTGACCCGGTCCAGTCCAGCCGTGCGGTTTCGCGGGTTCCCGCTTCGGTGGGTGCCGATCGATGGCACGCTCGTCGGTGCAGACCAACTGGGGGGTTAGTCAATGAGCACGTCTGTGTCCGCTCGCACGCGCCGAGTGGCCCGTCTTCCGTTCGCCGTCGCGGCCTTCGCCTGCGCCGGCCTCGTCGTCACGATGCTGCAGGTCTCCGGAGGCGGCGCCGACGCGCGCACGCCCGCGGTCTGCACGACCGTCAGCAACCCGCTCGGCGCCGCCACCGGGTGGACCGAGTTCATCGAGACCAACGGCACCCGCGAGCTGCCGAGTCCGAGGGCTCGATCGCGTACGGCGGGAACTTCGCCGGCAGCGGGATCACCGTCGGCACCCACCTGCCGCCGTCGACGCCGGCCGCGACGCCGACCCTCGTGGTCGCCGGCACGCACGCACCGGCTCCGGCGTGTTCAACCTCCAGCACGGCAGCGCCTACGTCACCCCGCAGACGGGTGTGAACTTCAACGGCGGCGGCACCGGCTACCTGGGCAGCAACCCGGTCGACTTCGCCGCCGCGTTCGCCGACCTGCGGACCTGTCCGACGAGTGGGAGGCGGCCGCGTCCGACCGGCACGGTGACCTCCGGGCGTGACCGGCGGCAACGCCGCCCTGATCCTCACCGGCTCGAACGCCGACCTCAACGTCTTCAACCTGACCCCTGCCCAGGCCGCCGACCTCGCCGCCGGCAAGCACGTCGGGTACGACGTGCCGAGCTCGGCGGTCACGATCATCAACGTGCCCGGGCAGCGCGGTGACCATCGCCGGGCAGGCCTGGATCGGCAGCGGCTCGAGCTGGAACCAGGTCAACGACAGCAACATCAAGACCGTCTACACCGGGCTGGTCTGGAACTTCCCGGACGCCACCTCGGTCACGCTGAACTACGGCTCCGCCTTCGCCGGCCACGATCCTGGCGCCGCGCGCGGCGCGTCACGGTCGTCGGCGGCGGGCCACAACGATCGGCCAGGTGATCGCCAAGAGCTTCAGCTCGCCGCTGCGAGACGCACTTCAACCTGTTCCCGAGCACGGCCTGCGTCCCCGGCCCGCCGACCACGCCGGGCGACTCGGACGTGACGATCACCAAGACCGCGTCCGACACCACCCCGCACGGCGGTGACCTGGTCACCTACACGCTCCTCGTCGAGAACGTCGGCGCCAGCCACCGCGACCGGCGTGGTCGTCACCGACGCGCTCCCGGCGGGCGTCACGTTCGACTCCGCCAGCGCCCCGTGCACCCAGGCCGCCGGCACGGTCACCTGCAACGTCGGCACGATCGCCGCCGGGCGGCTCGGTCAGCCTGTGGATCAAGGTCGTCGCCAACCCGGTCGCCGGCGCCGGTCCGTCGTCGCACCCGCAGGCCTACCACTGGCTCACGCCGTACAAGGTCGAGCAGCACGTCGACCTCGAGCCGGGCGAGCAGAAGAGCGTGACGGTCAGCTGCAACCCCGGCGACATCCTCAGCGACGGTCAGTTCCGCATCGACCACGTCGACCAGGACACCGGCACCATCGCCGACGACGTCACGATCCTCAGCTCGCAGCTGAGCGGTCTCGGCGTCGGCACCTGGAAGGGCGTCATCCGCAACGACGCCGCCGGCCGCGCGCAGGCCAAGGCGTTCATCGTCTGCCTGCCGAAGGAGACCGAGGCAGCCGACCGCCAGACCGGCTACGGCGACAGCCACAAGCACCCGCTCTCGGCCGACCCGACGCCGGTGACGCACACCGCGACGTACGGCGCGGGACGGCACACCGCGACACTGACCTGCCCGAGCGGCACCATCCCGATCGCGCCCGGCTTCGACGCTCCGGCCGGCGGGCGTCGTGCTCGCGGGCTCGGAGTACGACAACCGCGCCGCGGACTGGACGTTCACCCTCGACGCGGACGTGCCGACCACCGTGACCCTGAGCGTGCGCTGCCTGCGCACGACCGTCGGCCCGGTGTACGGCCACACCCACGAGCTGCGCTTCACCCACGTCGTGCGACAGGTGACGGTCCCCGGCCACACGGCGAACCGCGGGCGACGAGTTCCAGGTGATCTGCCCGGACGACGCCAAGGGTGTCGTCGCGACCTGGCACCTGCCGCCGGGCCTCAAGCACTTCGGCAACGACCCGCGGCTCAAGGAGCGCGCGTTCCGGCTCTTCAACGACGTCCGGGGTCGCCAAGCAGGCGACGATCGACCTGCTCTGCCTGCACGACCGCACCAGCCCGGAGCGGATGGGCACCGAGGACCCGGTCGTGGTCCCGAACGTCGCCTCGGTGACGTCGGTCAGCGCCGACGCCAACCCGTTCAACAACGCCTCGACGGCGACGATCACGGTCCAGCCGGGCTCCGCCACCACGGGCATGGGCGGCAGCGGCCTGGTCGCCGGGTCGTCGTTCTCGATGAAGGTCGTCTCGTCGATGCCGGGCAAGGGCGCGGTCACCGTGCGCGCCGGCAAGACGGTGCTCGGCAAGGGTCAGGTCGCGCTGCGGCCCGGCAAGTCGTCGGTCGCCAGGCTGAAGCTCACGGCCGCCGGCGCGCGGCAGCTCGCGAAGCTGGACCGGGTCACGGTGAGCGTCGACCCGACCCGCGGTCGGTCCGTCTCGCGGACCGTCGCCGTCCGGCACTGAGCCTGAGATAAGACCTGCCCGGATCCCTCACGTCGCTACGGCGGCGTGAGGGCCCCGGGCATTTCAGCAGGGGAGGCTGCGGCTGCGCAGGTCGGCTGCGCAGCCGGGCCGCGTCCGTGAACAGGATCGCGTCCATGCCGAGCGCCGCGGCGGCGTCGACGTTCGCCTGCCGGTCGTCGACGAAGACCAGGCGCTCGAGCGGCAGGCCGGCGCGCTCGGCGACGATCTCGTAGGCACGCGGTCCGGCTTGGCGGCCTTGACCGTGCCGGAGACGACGACGTCGTCGAGCATGCGCGAGGACATCGAACCGCGCCGGGGCGTGCGGGTAGAGCTCGTCGGACCAGTTGGTCAGCCCGAACAGCGGTACGCCGGCGGCGTGCAGCTCCCGCACCACGTCGACGGTGCCGGGGACCTCGCCGAGCAGCGAGGCCGGGAAGTTCGCCCGGTAGGCGAGGGCGTGCTCGGCCCAGTGCGGGTGGGTGCGCCGTACCTCCGCCTCGGCGTCCGCCCAGGTCGCCGCCCGAGTCGGGGCCGTGGTTCCACGCCATGAAGTCGAAGTCGTCGGCGTCGAGGAAGCGGCGGGCCTCGACGGCCCCTACGCCGGCCGCGATCGCGGCGTACGGGTCCCAGTCGATCAGGACGTTGCCGAGGTCGAAGACGACGCCGGCAGGCGCGGAGAGTTTCATCGGTCGGCCGACAAACGCTGGTGCCTGGACGATGAACCTTTGCCGTCCCGGCGTGAGTTTCATCGGCCGGCCGATGAAACTCACGCCGTCGGCGCTCAGGACCAGCGCTCCGACGCGGGCACGAAGTCCAGCGTGCGCGGGCCGGTGTAGATCTGCTTCGGGCGGGCGATCTTCTGCTCCTTGTCCTGGACCAGCTCGGACCACTGGGCCAGCCAGCCCGGGGTGCGGCCGATCGCGAACAGGACGGTGAACATCTCCGGCGGGAACTGGAAGGCCTCGTAGATCAGGCCCGAGTAGAAGTCCACGTTCGGGTAGAGCTTGCGCTTGATGAAGTACTCGTCCTCGAGCGCGATCTTCTCGAGCTCCTTGGCGATCTCGAGGAGCGGGTTGACCCCGGTGACCTCGAAGACGTCGTCGCAGGCCTTCTTGATGATCGTCGCGCGCGGGTCGAAGTTCTTGTAGACCCGGTGGCCGAAGCCCATCAGCTTCTCGTTGCCGTTCTTCACGCCCTCGATGAAGGCCGGGATGTTCTCCTTGGTGCCGATCCGGCGCAGCATCCGCAGCACCGCCTCGTTGGCGCCGCCGTGCAGCGGGCCGTAGAGGGCACCGACGCCGGCCGCGACCGCGGAGTACGGGTCGACCTGCGAGGAGCCGACCGAGCGGACCGCGTTGGTCGAGCAGTTCTGCTCGTGGTCGGCGTGCAGGATGAAGAGCACGTCGAGCGCCTTGACCAGGCGCTCGTCGGCCTCGAACTTCGACTCGCTCATCTTGAAGAGCATCGAGAGGAAGTTGGCGGTGTAGCCGAGGTCGTTGTCCGGGTAGACGTACGGCTTGCCCTGCGCGTGGCGGAACGCCCAGGCGCCCAGCGTCGGCATCTTCGCGATCATCCGGACGATCTGCATGTGCCGGTTGTCCGCGTCGCCGATGTTGCGGGCGTCGGGGTAGAACGTCGAGAGGGCTCCCACCGACGCCATCAGCATCCCCATCGGGTGCGCGTCGTAGCGGAAGCCCTGCATGAACGACTTGACGTTCTCGTGGACGAACGTGTGGTACGTGATCTCGTGCACCCACGCGTCGTACTCGGCCTTGGTCGGCAGCGCGCCGTGGATCAGGAGGTAGGCGACCTCGAGGAAGCTGGACTTCTCGGCCAGCTGCTCGATCGGGTAGCCGCGGTACTCGAGGATGCCCTTGTCGCCGTCGATGAAGGTCACGGCGCTGCGGCAGGACGCGGTGTTGACGAAGCCCGGGTCGTAGACCGCCAGGCCCGGCGCGTCGTCGCCGGCCTTGATCTTGCCCAGATCCGCGGCCTTGATGGCGCCGTCGAGGATCGGGACGTCGTACTCCTGTCCGGTGCGGTTGTCACGGACGGTGAGAGAATCAGTCACCCGCTCAACTTAGTCTGCGCGGCGCACGGCGCGCGAACCCGGTGTCTGCGGTGGCACGGTGCTCGTCGCGCTTTTGACCGCTGCGACGACGCGCCCCGTACTCTTGTCAGTCGCGCCTCCTGCCGCGTCCGGATCCCGCCACGGGTTCCAGATGCAGACCCGGCCCCCCAGGATCCAACTGGGCAAGCCGGGCAGTGTTCGTCAGAAGGCGTGGCTCCACACACCCGCGAGGCAAAGGGTCTTCGCGGGCCACCACGAACGAAGGAAGTTCCTCCGTGCGCACGTACAGCCCCAAGCCCGGCGACATCACGCGCGAGTGGCACGTCATCGACGCCACCGACATCGTCCTCGGCCGGCTCGCCGTCCAGACCGCCAACCTCCTGCGCGGCAAGCACAAGCCGATCTTCGCCCCGCACATGGACACCGGTGACTTCGTCATCATCATCAACGCGGAGAAGGTCGCCCTCTCCGGCGACAAGAAGACCACGAAGCTGGCCTACCGCCACTCCGGCTACCCGGGCGGTCTCTCGGCCACCCCGATCGGCGAGGTCCTCGAGAAGGACGCCCGCAAGGCCATCGAGAAGGCCGTGTGGGGCATGCTGCCCAAGAACAAGCTCGGCCGTCAGATTCTGAAGAAGCTGAAGGTCTACTCCGGGCCCAACCACCCGCACCAGGCCCAGCAGGCCACTCCGTTCGAGATCACCCAGATCTCCCAGTAATCCGTCGAGCACCGAGAGAGTTTGAGTGAGGAACATGGCTGACACCGACACCACCGAGGTCGAGGAGACCTACGAGGCCGACGAGCAGGGCATCGCCTACAGCTCGGAGAGCGCCCCGTCCGCCGACACCCCCGCCCGCCCGGCGACCATCGCCCCCGCTGCCGCCACCGGCCGCCGCAAGGAGGCCGTCGCCCGCGTGCGGATCGTCCCCGGCACCGGCAAGTGGACCGTCAACGGTCGCGACGCTGGACTCCTACTTCCCGAACAAGCTGCACCAGCAGGTCGTGAACGAGCCGTTCGCGAACCTCCAGCTGGAGGGCCGCTTCGACGTGATCGCCCGCATCCACGGCGGCGGCATCACCGGTCAGGCCGGCGCGCTGCGCCTCGGCGTGGCCCGCTGCCTGAACTCGATCGACGTCGAGGCCAACCGCCCGTCGCTCAAGAAGGCCGGGCTGCTCACGCGTGACGCCCGCGTCATCGAGCGCAAGAAGGCCGGTCTCAAGAAGGCCCGCAAGGCGCCGCAGTTCAGCAAGCGCTGATCGCGCACGCTGCGCATGCCGCGCATCTTCGGCACGGACGGGGTCCGGGGCCTGGCCAACGGTCATCTGACCGCTGAGCTGGCCCTGGACCTTTCCGTTGCCGCAGCCCGGGTCCTGGCCGACCGGGGCGAGTTCGAGGGCCACCGCCCGCTCGCCGTGGTCGGCCGGGACACCCGCATCTCCGGGCAGTTCCTCGAGCACGCCGTCGTGGCCGGCCTCGCGTCCGCCGGCGTCGACGTGCTCCGGCTGCGGGTGCTGCCGACCCCGGCCGTCGCCTACATGACCCAGGCGCTCGGCGCCGACCTCGGCGTCGTCATCAGCGCCTCGCACAACCCGATGCCCGACAACGGCATCAAGTTCCTCGCCCGCGGCGGCCTCAAGCTCGACGACGCCGTCGAGAAGCAGATCGAGCAGCACCTCGACGAGGACTGGGACCGCCCGCTCGGCGGCGAGGTCGGCCGGGTCACGCCGTACGCCACCCCGGTCGAGGAGTACGTCGACGCACCTGCGCTCGGCACGCATCGAGCAGCCGCTGGCCGGCATCAAGGTGGTCCTCGACTGCGCCCACGGCGCGGCGTACGAGGCCGGCCCGGCTCGCGCTGCGCGCCGCCGGCGCCGAGGTGATCGCGATCGGCATCGAGCCCGACGGCCTCAACATCAACGACGGCTGCGGCTCCACCCACCTCGGGCCGCTGCAGGCCGCGGTGCTCGAGCACGGCGCCGACGTCGGCTTCGCCCTCGACGGCGACGCCGACCGCTGCCTGGCCGTCGACCACGAGGGCAACGACGTCGACGGCGACCAGCTGCTCGCGATCCTGGCGATCGGCATGGCCGAGACCGGTCACCTCGCCAAGAACACCGTGGTCGCGACCGTGATGAGCAACCTCGGCTTCGTGCAGGCGATGAAGGCCGCCGGCCTCGGCGTCCGGCAGACCAAGGTCGGCGACCGCTACGTGCTCGAGGCGATGCGGGTCTCCGGCTACACGCTGGGCGGCGAGCAGTCCGGCCACGTGATCATGAGCGAGTACGCCACCACCGGCGACGGCATCCTCACCGCGCTGCACGTGCTGGAGCGGATGGCCGAGACCGGCCAGGGCATCCAGGAGCTGGCGTCGGTCGTGACCCGGCTGCCGCAGGTGCTGATCAACGTCCCCGACGTCGACAAGTCGCGCGCCGACGACGACGCCGTCGCTCGCGGCGGCGGTCGCCGAGGAGGAGGCCGCGCTCGGCGACACCGGCCGGATCCTGCTGCGCCCGTCCGGCACCGAGGCGCTGGTCCGGGTGATGGTCGAGGCCGCCACCGCGGACGAGGCCCGCGCGGTCGCCGAGCGGCTCGCCGACGTCGTGAAGCGCCAGCTGAGCCTGTAGCGACTGTGGCCGTGGACGCTCCGACCCTCACCTTCGAGCGGGGTCGCCAAGAACTTCGGACCGGTGCGTGCCGTCGACGACCTGACGCTTCGCGGTGCGGTCGGGAGCCGTCACCGGCTTCCTCGGCCCGAACGGCGCCGGCAAGACCACGACGCTGCGGATGCTGCTCGGGCTCACCCGTCCGACCGGCGGCCGCGCGCTGGTCGGCGACCGCCCGTACATGGACCACCCGGTGCCGGCCCGCGTGGTCGGCGCCGCCCTGGAGGCGTCCAGCTTCCACCCCGGTCGCACCGGCCTCGGCCACCTCGAGGCGTACGCGCCGCAGGTCCGGGTCTCACGGCGACGCTGCCGTGAGCTGATCGAGTTCGTCGGCCTCGGCTTCGCCGCCGACCGGCGGGTCGGCGGCTACTCGATGGGGATGCGGCAGCGACTCGGTCTGGCGACGGCACTGCTCGGTGACCCGCCCGCGATCGTGCTGGACGAGCCGGCCAACGGCCTCGACCCCGAGGGCATCGTCTGGCTCCGCCGGCTGCTGCGCGCGTTCGCCGACGAGGGCCGGACCGTGCTGATCTCCAGCCACGTCCTCTCCGAGGTCCAGCACAGCGTCGACGACGTCGTGATCATCGCGGGCGGCCGGCTGGTGCACGCGTCCTCGCTGGCCGGGCTCGCTGAGCTCGCCGCGCCCGAGACCTACGTCGACGGCCCGGACCGCGCGGCCATCGAGCGGCTGGTGCGCGAGCGGGGGTGGACCGCGCGCCCCGACGGACGTGGCCTGCTGCTCGTCGACGTACCCGCCGCCGAGGTCGGAGCCGCGGCGTTCGCGGGATCGGTCGAGCTCCACCAGCTCGCCAGCCGCGGCGTCGGGCTCGAGGACGTGTTCCTCGGGCTCACCGGAGGCATCCGGTGAAGGCCGCCCTGGTCGCGGAGTACCGCAAGCTGGTCGGCACCCGCCTGTGGTGGGTCCTGCTGCTCGCGATGGCGGCGTACCTCGCCTTCATCGGCGGCGCGCTGGCCTTCTCGTTCGCGGTCGCGTCCTCGACCGAGAGCGGCTTGCCTCTCCTCGAGGGGCCCGACGCGGCTGCGGCGGTCTACGGTCTGATCAACGCCATCGGCTACGTCTTCCCCCTGGTCGTCGGCAGCCTGGCGATCACCACCGAGTTCCGGCACCAGACGATCACCCAGTCGCTGCTCGTCGAACCGCGGCGCAGTGTGTTCCTCGGTGCCAAGCTCCTGGCCACGGTCCCGCTCGGCCTGCTCTACGGCGTGGTCGGCACCGTCGCGATCGTGGCTGCGAGCGCGCCGCTCCTCGCCTGGCTGGGTGACGGCGCGTTCCTCTCGAACGGCGACGTCGTGGAGGTGCTGGTGCTCGGGGTCGTGGTGACGGCGCTGTGGGCCGTGATCGGAGTGGCCTTCGGGAGCGTGGTGCCGAACCAGGTGGCCGCGATCGTCGTCATCCTCGCCTTCACCCAGTTCGTCGAGCCGATCGCCCGGGTCGCGCTCGGCGCCTTCGACAGCCTCGACTCCGTCGCCAAGTTCCTGCCCGGCGCGGCGGCTGACGGCCTGATCGGCGCCAGCCTGCTCGGTGAGATGGGCGGCGGCTCCGGTGAGCTGCTGTCGCGTGGCCCGGCGCTGGTCGTGCTGCTCTGCTACGCCGGCGGCCTCGCCCTGGTGGGCCGCTACACGACGTTGCGCCGCGACATTGGGTAGATAGCCCCCATGAGCCGCTCCCGCGTCGCCACCGTGCTCGGTGTTGTCGCGACCCTGGCCGTGCTCGCGACGGCAGCGGTGGCGATCTCGACCGAACGTGAGCCGGACGCAGCCGAGCAGGTCGGTGTGCTGACGGTGCACGACCCCGCGACGGGCGCCAGCTTCGAGGTGCCCGCGGACGGCTGGCAGGTCGACGACCCCGAGGTACGGATCTACTACACCGACGAGCGGGACCGGCCGGTCGCCGTGGTGCATGGGCCGGCGGTCTACCGCGCGGGCTACTGCGCCGAGCAGCCGAAGGACTCGAACCGCGGGTTCGCCGGCTTCACCCGCCAGTCGTTCGACGCGTGGGTCGGGGCGCTCGGGACGGCGGACTCCGAGTCGGAGGAGCGGGTGACCCTCGCCGACGGGACGGTCGCACTGGTGCGGTCCGCCCGGGTGCAGCCGGCGGCCACCGGCCCGTGTGCCGCGCCGGAGGTCTACGTCGCGATGGTGCGCTCCGGCGACGTCCAGGTGGTCCTCGTGGCCGACGCCGGGGCGCCAGGCACGCTCGCCGACGACGAGGTCGCTGCGATCCTGACCAGCCTCACAGCTTCCTGAGCCGCACGTACCGGACCGAGTGGTCGCGGTCCTTGCGCAGCACCAGCGTGGCGCGGGAGCGGGTCGGCAGGATGTTCTGCGACAGGTTCGGGCCGTTGATGGTGTCCCAGATCCGCTCCGCCTCGGCGATCGCCTCCTCCCGGGAGATCGCGCCGTAGCTGGAGAAGTAGGAGTCCGGGTCGCGGAACGCCGTCTCGCGCAGCCGCAGGAAGCGCTCGACGTACCAGTCGCGGATGTGTCCGGTCCCGGCGTCGACGTACACGCTGAAGTCGAAGAAGTCGCTCAGGGTCAGGCCGGTGCGGCCGTCGTCGCGGACCCGCGCCGGCTGGAGCACGTTGAGGCCCTCGATGATCACGATGTCCGGTCGCTTGACGACGACCTTCTCGTCGGGGATCACGTCGTAGGTGAGGTGCGAGTAGACCGGGGCCTCGACCTCGTCCTTGCCGGACTTGATGTCGACCACGAAGCGCAGCAGGGCGCGGCGGTCGTAGGACTCCGGGAAGCCCTTGCGCTGCAGCAGCCCGCGGCGCTCGAGCTCGGCGTTGGGGTAGAGGAAGCCGTCGGTGGTCACCAGCGCGACGTTGGGGTGCTCGGGCCAGTGCGCGAGCATCTGCTGGAGCACGCGGGCGGTGGTGGACTTGCCGACCGCCACCGAGCCGGCCAGCCCGATCACGAACGGCGTGCGCTGCGGCTGGACCTGGTGGAGGAACTCCTCCTGCTGGCGGTGCAGCCGGCCGGCGGCGTCGACGTACAGGCTGAGCAGCCGCGAGAGCGGCAGGTAGATCTGCTGGACCTCGTCGAGGTCGAGCTGGTCGCCGAGGCCGCGCAGCCGGCGGATCTCCTCGGCGGTGAGGGGGTTCTCGACCTCGTCGGCGAGGGCGGCCCACGCGGAGCGGTCCAGCTCGACGTAGGGCGAGGACTCCCGGGTGGCGTCGGCGGCGGGCACCTCGCCGTGGGAAGACATGCACGCGATTGTTGCAAAGGGCCGTCGATACAGTGACACCCATGTGCGGGATCGTCGGTTACGTGGGTCACAAGCAGGCCCAGGACGTGGTCGTCGAGGGCCTGCGGCGACTGGAGTACCGCGGCTACGACTCCGCCGGGATCGCGCTCGTCGCCGACGGTGCCTTGGCCCTGCAGAAGCGGGCCGGCAAGCTCGCCAACCTCGAGAAGGCGATCGCCGACCGCCGCTGCCCGCCAGCGACGACCGGCATCGGGCACACCCGCTGGGCGACCCACGGCGCGCCCAACGACGTGAACGCCCACCCGCACGCCGGCCCGGACCGCCGGGTCGCGCTCGTGCACAACGGGATCATCGAGAACTTCGCCGAGCTGCGCGCCGAGCTCGAGGCGGCCGACCACCACCTGCTGTCGGAGACCGACACCGAGGTCGCCGCCGCTGCTCCTCGAGCTCGAGGTGCAGTCGGGCGCGAACCTGACCGACGGCGATGCAGCGGGTCGCCAACCGGCTCGAGGGCGCGTTCACCCTCGTCGCCGTCGACGCGCTCGACCCGGACCGGGTGGTCGCCGCCCGCCGCAACTCGCCGCTGGTCGTCGGGATCGGCGAGGGCGAGAACTTCCTCGGCTCCGACGTCTCCGCGTTCATCGAGCACACCCGCGAGGCGATGGAGCTCGGCCAGGACCAGGTCGTCACGATCACCCGGTCGGGTGTCTCGGTCGTCGGCTTCGACGGCGTCCCCGCCGAGGGCCAGCGCTACCACGTCGACTGGGACCTGTCGGCCGCCGAGAAGGACGGCCACGACTGGTTCATGCGCAAGGAGATCTACGAGCAGCCGCGCGCCGTGGCCGACTCGCTGCTCGGCCGGCGTACGCCCGAGGGGCACCTGCACCTCGACGAGATGCGGCTCACCGACCAGGAGCTGCGCGACGTCGACAAGGTCATCATCATCGCCTGCGGCACGTCGTTCTACGCCGGCATGGTCGCGAAGTACGCGATCGAGCACTGGACCCGGATCCCGGTCGAGGTCGAGCTCGCGTCGGAGTTCCGCTACCGCGACCCGATCCTCGACCAGCTCCACGCTGGTCGTCGCGATCAGCCAGTCCGGCGAGACCGCCGACACCCTGCAGGCGATCCGGCACGCGCGGCTGCAGCGCTCGAAGGTGCTGGCGATCTGCAACACCAACGGCTCGACGATCCCGCGCGAGTCCGACGCGGTGATCTACACCCACGCCGGCCCCGAGATCGGCGTCGCGTCGACCAAGGGCTTCCTGACCCAGCTGGTCGCCTGCTACCTGCTGGCGCTGTACCTCGCGCAGGTGAAGGGCACCCGGTACGGCGACGAGATCGACGAGGTGATGGCGCAGCTCGAGGCGATGCCGGCCCACATCGAGCGGGTGCTCGCCGACGACCAGGCGATCTACGAGCTGGCCGCGCGAGCACGTCGACACCCGGTCGGTGCTGTTCCTCGGCCGGCACGCCGGCTACCCGGTCGCGCTCGAGGGCGCGCTCAAGCTCAAGGAGCTCGCCTACCTCCACGCCGAGGGCTTCGCCGCCGGCGAGCTCAAGCACGGGCCGATCGCGCTGATCGAGGACGGGCTGCCGGTGTTCTGCGTGGTGCCGCCGGCCGGGCGGGACCAGCTGCGGGACAAGATGGTCAGCGGCATCCAGGAGGTGCGGGCGCGCGGTGCGCGCACGATCTGCCTGGTCGAGGACGGCGACGACGCGATCACGCCGTACGCCGACGTGCTGATCCGGCTGCCGCAGGTGCCGGTGCTGCTGCAGCCGCTGGTCGCCGTCGTACCGCTGCAGCTGTTCGCGTGCGAGCTCGCGACCGCTGCTGGGCCACGACGTCGACCAGCCGCGCAACCTCGCGAAGTCCGTCACGGTCGAGTAGATGCCGATCATCGGGGTCGGGATCGACGTCGTCGACATCGAGCGCTTCGGGGAGTCGCTGACGCGGACGCCCGGCCTGTCGGCGCGGCTGTTCACCCCGGCCGAGGCGACCCGGCCGCTGGCGTCGCTGGCTGCCCGGTTCGCCGCCAAGGAGGCGCTGGCCAAGGCGCTCGGCGCCCCGGTCGGCCTGCACTGGCACGACGCCGAGATCGTGTCGGAGGAGTCCGGCCGGCCGGTGCTGGAGATGCGCGGCTCGGTGCTCCGCCGCGCCAACGAGCTCGGCGTCGCCTCCGTGCACGTCTCGCTCTCCCACGACGCCGGCATCGCGTCGGCCGTGGTGGTGCTGGAGTCCTGACGTCTCGGATGTGCGGGTCGTGTGCCTGAGACCGGTCTATGCGGCGTTCTGGGGCACACGACCCGGTAGGCCGAGGGCGATCAGGTCCAATGCGACCTCGTCGGGCTCGAACCGCACCTCGAACGCCGAGCAGCGCACGACGATGCGGCTGGCTGTCGTGATCCGCCGTGAGCGACGGTGGTCGTTCATCGACTCGCGTCGACGTCGACGTGGAACGACGCCGTCGACCTCGAGGACGAGCGTGATGCCGTGAGGCCAGCCGCCACTCGCAGTCGGTCCATCGACGCTTGCCGGCGCGGTCGGTCCGGGGTTGTTGACCGTCGGGCGTGTGGCATACCGAAGCGTCGGCACATCCGACGGACGTCGAGCTCGGCCCCGGAGTGGGCGCCGCCTGCGATGTCGCCGAGAGTCTGCTTGAAGGGCTTTGACCGCCGCAACGGCCGCAGCTGCGTCGACCCACTCGACCATGCGTTCCACGGTCGTGAGCCGCTGCTGGATCGACGCGGCGATCGACGCCGTGCGCTGCCCGCGGCGCCGCCTCGTAGCCAGCGAACAGCAGGATCGACGGCTCGAGCCGGCAGAGCGGAACGCCCGGGCGCGGGTCGCGCAGGAGATCGAACGGCCGACGGCTCCGGAAGAAGTTGCACTCCGTCGACCGGCTCGAAGCTCAGCTCGTCGTCGACATAGACGCTGACGTTCGGGCGGGTCCAGCCCGACCAGCCCGTGTCGTCCTGCCGCCGTGAGGCTCCCCAGCATGCTGAACGCGGACCCGCATGCAGGACGGCGAGCCACTGTCGCTGCTCCCACGTGAGTTCACCGGTGAAGGCGCTGATCACGCGCGGGGTTCGCTCGACCCAGCGCCGGGCGAGGACCTGGGCGTGCACGTGGTCCCAGTCGACGCCGTGCTGGATCAGCTGTCTGCGCGCCACCATGCCGTGCTGCTCGCCGGATCAAGGCGTGGAGGACGTCGTTCATGCCTCAACGTTTCCCAGGAGCGGGTAGGCCCGGAGCGGTCATCCACAGGTGAACGGGTCGTGTGCCTGAGAACGGTGCGTACGCCGTTCTCAGGCACACGACCCGTTCGCCGATAGCGTGAGCGGCATGAGGAGCGCGCACACGGTCGAGCAGGTGCGGGCGGCCGAGGCGGAGCTGATGGCGCGGCTGCCCGAGGGGGCGCTGATGCAGCGGGCCGCGGCCGGGCTGGCGTACGCCGTGATCGACCTGCTCGGGTCGGCGTACGGGCGCCGGGCGCTGCTGCTGGTCGGGTCGGGCGACAACGGCGGCGACGCGCTGTACGCCGGCGCGCTGCTCGCCCGGCGCGGCGTCCAGGTCGAGGCGTGGCTGCTGTCCGAGCACGCGCACGAGGGCGGCATCCGCGCGCTGCGAGCAGGCGGGCGGCCGCACCATCGCCGGCGACCCGGCCCGACCCGACGTGGTGGTGGACGGGATCGTCGGGATCGGCGGCCGCCCCGGTCTGCGGCGCGAGGCCGAGCACGCGCTCCGGCTGCTCGCCGGGATCCCGGTGGTCGCCGTCGACACCCCGAGCGGGGTCGACGTCGACACCGGCGAGCTCGACGGTCCGCACGTCACGGCCGCGGTCACGGTCACGTTCGGCACCCACAAGGTCGCGCACCTCGTCGACCCCGCGGCGGCCGTGTGCGGCGTGGTCCACCTCGTCGACATCGGCCTCGACTGCCCGACGGCCGGCGGTCGAGGCGCTCCAGCCCGAGGACGTCGCTGCGCTGCTGCCGCGGCCCGCGGGCCCGACGCGCAGAAGTACACCCGCGGCGTCGTCGGTGTCCGAGCGGGCAGCGCGCAGTACCCCGGCGCCGCGCTGCTCAGCGTCGCCGGCGCGGCCAGCGGGCTCTGCGGCATGGTCCGGTACGTCGGCGAGGTCGCCGACCGGGTCCGCGAGGCGCACCCGGAGGTCGTCGGCGAGGGGCGGGTGCAGGCCTGGGTCGTCGGCTCCGGCGGCGGCGAGCACGCCGGCGACGAGCTCGCGGCGGCGCTCGACGACGGGGTGCCGATCGTGGTCGACGCCGACGCGCTGCAGTACGTCGGGACCGCTGGACGGCGTGCCCGCCGTGCTCACCCCGCACGCCGGCGAGCTGGCGAGCATGCTCGGGGTCGACCGTGCCGAGATCGAGCGCCGGCCGCTCCACCACGCCCGGGCTGCGGCCAAGCGCTACGGCTGCGTGGTCCTGCTCAAGGGCCGGCACACCCTGGTCGCCACCCCCGACGGCCGGGTCCGCGCGACCACGACGGGCACGCCCTGGCTGGCGACCGCCGGCGCGGGCGACGTGCTCGGCGGGCTGATCGGCGCGCTGCTGGCCGCCGGCCTCGGACCGTACGACGCCGCCTCGGTCGGCTCGTGGCTGCACGGCGCCGCGGCGACCCTCGCCAGCCGGGGCGGCCCGATCATCGCCGGCGAGGTCGCGGCGTCCATCCCGGCGGCGGTGCGGGGCCTCCCGACCCGGTGATGGGAGAATCGGGGGTCATGAGCCCCCTGTCGGTCGCGCGCGCCGAGATCGTCGTCGATCTCGCGGCGATCCGGCACAACGTGCGCACCGCTGCGCGAGCTCACCGGCGTCGCGTCGATGACGGTGGTCAAGGCCGACGGCTACGGGCACGGGATCGTCGAGGCCGGCCGCGCCGCCCGCGAGGCGGGCTCCGAGTGGCTCGGCGTCGCGACGATCGACGAGGCGCTCGACCCTGCGCGCGGCCGGCGACACCGGGCCGGGTCCTGTGCTGGCTGACCGTGCCCGGTGACGACTGGGCAGCGGCGATCGACGCCGACGTCGACGTGACCGCCTACACCGTCGCCGAGCTCGACGAGATCGCGGCGACCGGCCGCTCCGGCCCGCCTCCAGCTCAAGGTCGACACCGGGCTGTCCCGTGGCGGCGCGCCCGCTCGACGACTGGCCCGCGGTCGTCGCCCGCGGCCCGCGCCGGCGAGCAGGCCGGCAGCTGGCGGGTCACCGGCATCTGGTCCCACTTCGCGTGCAGCGACGAGCCCGACCACCCCGCGAACGACGCCCAGGAGCGGGCCTTCCACGACGCGCTCGCCGTCGCCGAGTCGGCCGGGCTGCGCCCCGAGGTGCGGCACCTGGCGAACTCCGCCGCCGGCATCCTGCGGCCGTCGAGCCGCTTCGACCTGGTCCGCTTCGGGCTGGCGTCGTACGGCCTCGACCCGGCGCCCGGCCAGACCCCCGACCTCGGCCTGGTCCCGGCGATGACCGTGCGCGCCCCGCTCGCGATGGCGAAGCGGATCGCCGCCGGCGCCGGCGTCTCCTACGGCCACACCTGGGTCGCCGACACCGCGACCACGGTCGGCCTGGTGCCGGTCGGGTACGGCGACGGCGTGCTCCGCGCACGCCAGCAACGCCGCCCACGTGCTGGTCGACGGCAAGCAGCGGGTGATCCGCGGCCGGGTGTGCATGGACCAGTTCGTCGTCGACCTCGACGGCGACCTGCCCGAGCCGGGCGCCGAGGTCGTGCTGTTCGGCCCGCGGCACCCACGGCGAGCCGACCGCCCAGGACTGGGCCGAGGCCGCGCGGCACCATCTCCTACGAGATCGTCACCCGGATCGGTGGCCGGCTCACCCGGAGGTACGTCGACTGATGAACATCCTCGGACGCACCGCAGTCGCCGGTGCCGTCGGCCTCGCTGCCGCCGGTGCTGCCGGCGTCGGCATCGCCCACCGGCGCCGGGTCATCGCCCGCCGCGACGCTGGCGTCCGCGCCGGCGTTCGGGTCGCTGCGCTCCGACCCGCAGACGGTGATCGCCGACGACGGCACCCCGCTGCACGTCGAGGTCGACGAGGTCGAGGTCCCGAGGTCGCGGCTGCGCCGGCCGCGGCCGCCGCTGACCGTGGTCTTCGTCCACGGCTACGCCCTCGAACCTGGACTGCTGGCACTTCCAGCGCGAGCACTACCGCGAGCCGGGTCCGGGCCGTCTACTACGACCAGCGCTCGCACGGCCGGTCCGGCCGGTCGCCGCTCGGGAACGCCACCATCGACCAGCTCGGCACCGACCTGCTCGCCGTGCTCGACGCGGTCGCTCCCGAGGGACCGGTCGTGCTGGTCGGGCACTCGATGGGCGGGATGACCATCGTCGCGCTGGCCGAGCAGCACCCCGAGCTGTTCGGCGACCGGGTCGTCGGCGCCGCGCTGATCTCGACGACCGCCGGCGGGCTCGACCCGTCGCGGATCCTGTTCCCGATGGTGCCGACCTGGGCCGGCTCCGGCGCCGTGCACCGCGGCGTCGCCGCGCTGGCGCGCGGGCACCGCGCCGTCGACGGGCTGCGCCGGATCGGCAAGGACGTCGCGATGGTCGCCACCGAGCAGCTCGCGTTCGGCGACGACGTGCCCGGCGAGCTACGTCGAGTTCGTCGACCAGATGCTCGCGGCGACGCCGTTCGAGGTGGTCGCGGAGTTCTTCCCGGGCTTCGGCAGCCTCGACAAGTTCGACGCGGTCGGCGTGCTCGTCGAAGGTGCCGACCACGGTCATCTGCGGCACCGACGACAAGCTCACCTCGATCGGGCACAGCCGCAAGCTGCAGCTCCCGGATCGACGGCTCGACCGCTGCTCGAGTGCCACGGCGCCGGCCACATGGTGATCCTCGAGCGACCCGACGAGGTCAACGGCGAGCTCGACCGGCTGCTCGACGCCACCGGCGCGGCGGACGCCCGGTGAGCGTCGAGATCCAGCGCGTCGGGCCCGACTCCGCCGCCGAGGTGCTGGCCGTCGTGCGCGCCGCGTTCGAGGCGCGCCCGCCGCTGGACCCGCCCGCCGCCGCCCTCACCGAGACCGAGGAGTCGATCGCCGACAAGCTCGCCGCCCACGGCGGGCTGCTCGCCTGCGTCGACGGGCGAGCCGGTCGGCGCGCTGGTGCTCGACCCGATCGGCAGTACGACGTACCTGCGCCGCTTCGGCGTCACTGCCCGGCGGCCCAGGGGCACGGCGTCGCCGCGGCGCTGATCGAGGCGGCCGTCGAGGCCGCCGACGGGTCGGAGGACCTCACCGTCGTGGCCCGCGAGGAGCTGCCGGAGACGGTCCGGTTCTGGGAGCGGCAGGGCTTCCGCGAGATCGGCCGCGAGCTCACCGAACGTCGAGCTGCGCCGGCCGCTGCGCACCCACGTCGTTCCAGGTGCCCGACGCCGACGCGATGCGCGGCCTCGGCCGCTCGCTGGCCGGTCAGCTGACCGCCGGCGACCTGATCGTGCTCAGCGGCGAGCTCGGGGCGGGCAAGACGACGTTCACCCAGGGCCTCGGCGCCGGTCTCGGCGTACGCGGCGACGTCACCTCGCCGACGTTCGTGATCGCCCGGGTGCACCCGTCGCTGGTCGGCGGGCCCGACCTCGTGCACGTCGACGCCTACCGGCTCGGCGGCCTCGACGAGCTCGACGACCTCGACCTGGACACCTCGCTCGACGAGGCGGTCACGGTCGTGGAGTGGGGCGAGGGCCTGGCCGAGGGGCTCTCCGAGTCGCGGCTCGAGGTCGCCATCGTCCGCGGCGACGCGCCGCACGACGGGCTCGACCCGCGCCGGGTCGAGCTGACCCCGGTCGGCCCGCGCTGGCACGCGCTGTCGTTCGCCGGCCTGGGCTGACGGGTAGCCTCGGCGCGTGAAGCTCGTCATCGTCACCGGGTCCGGACGCAGCGGCACCAGCAGCGTCGCCGGGACGCTCAAGCGGCTCGGCCTGCACGTGCCGCAGCCCGAGGTCGAGGCCGACGAGTCCAACCCGCGCGGCTACTACGAGCCGCTCTGGGTGACCGAGTTCCACAAGCGGCTGCTCAACCGATCCCGGTCCGCACCAACGACTCCCGCCCGAAGGCCGCCGAGGAGATCCGTGCGGCCGCGGTCGACGCCGGAGGTCAGCGAGGGGCTGCGCGACCTGGCTGGCCGAGCAGGTCGCCGAGGTCGGACCCGGCGGACAGCTCGCGATCAAGGACCCGCGCACGTTCTGGGTGCACGAGCTGTGGACGTGCGGTCGCCGACGAGCTGGACGTCGACCTGTCGCTACCTCACGATGCTGCGGCACCCGGCCGAGGTCGTGCGGTCCCGCGAGACCGCACTACCTCACCAACCAGACCGACGAGTTCCGCCGGACCCGGCGAGACCGCGAACCTGGCCGGCTGGGTGAACGCGGCGTACGAGACCGAGGTGGCGACCCGCGCCGCGGCCGCGCGCGTTCGTGCCGTACGCCGACCTGCTCGCCGACTGGCGCGGCGCGATGACGCACGCGCAGGCGCAGCTCGGCATCACGTTCAACGCCGACCTCACCAGCAACGAGCACCACGACGTCGACGACTTCATCGACGTGAAGCTGAACCGCAGCAAGGTCACCTGGGACGACGTCGACACCATCCCCGAGCTCCAGGAGCAGGGCAACGAGGCGTGGGACGCGTGCAACACGCTGGTGGACGCGCCGTACGACGCCGAGGCGATCGCGGTGCTCGACCGGGTGCACGACCGATACGTCGTGCTCCACCAGTTCGCCGAGGCGATCACGCTCGACCACACCAACGTGTGCGTCGCCCAGGAGCGCCGCCAGGTGCAGGCCCGGCTGCGCGAGAAGCACCAGGAGCAGACCGCGGAGCTGAAGGAGCGGCTGGCCCGCCGGCGCCAGGAGGTCAAGCGGCTCAAGGCGCAGCTCGGCCAGGTGGAGCCGAGCGAGGGCAAGTCGCGCCTGCCCTGGAAGCGGTGAAGGACAAGCCCGGCCCGAAGACGTTCCTCCTGGGCGTCGGGGCCCAGAAGGCAGGCACCACCTGGCTGCACCGCTACCTCGCGGACTCCCAGCAGGTGGTGCGCGGGTACCGCAAGGAGTACCACGTCTTCGACAGCAGCGACCTGGCCGACGAGCCCTGGCGCGAGCGCAACCTCGACATGGCGCAGACCGAGCTGGACAACGCTGCGCCGCAGGCGAGCCGGCCGACCCGGCGCACCTCCACCGCGCCGCGATGATCGCGGACCCGGAGTTCTACTTCGACTACTTCACCGGGCTGCTGCACAGCCGGCCGCGCTTCCGCGCCGACCGCCGACGTGACGCCGGAGTACGCCGACCTGTCGGCCGAGCGGTACGCGTCGATCCGTGACGGCTTCGCCAAGCGCCGGGTCCGGACGGTCGCGGTGTTCCTGATGCGCGACCCGGTCGACCGGATCTGGTCGCAGATCCGGATGCAGGAGGGGCGCCGGCCCGGGCGCTTCGACGTACCCGCCGACCAGATGGTCGAGCGCCTCTACGACGACCCGCACTACGAGCGGTTCTCCCGCTACGAGCGCGACCATGGGCAACCTGGAGTCGGTGTGGGAGCGCGAGCAGCTGCACTACGGGTTCTACGAGGAGCTGTTCCGCGAGGAGGAGGTCCACGCGATCTGCGAGCTGCTGCGGATCGAGTTCCGCGCGCCGGACTTCGACAAGGTCTCGAACGTGTCCTCGGGCAAGGCGGTCGAGGCGCTGCCCGACGACGTCGTCCGTCGGGTGGCGACGTACTTCGCGGACACCTACCACGCGGTCGCCGAGCGGTTCCCGGGCAAGGACCTGGCCACGCTGTGGCCGAGCAGCCGGTTCGTGCTCTGAATTAGGGCGTGTCTCTCAAGTGTGGCGGCGCGTAGCAGGCCATCGACTTGGGAGACAGGCCCTGGGTCAGCCCGGCTTCTCCCAGGGCGCCCGCACCGGCAGGTAGAACGAGTAGAACTCGTCGAGCACCTCCTGCAGCGCCGCCGGGTGCAGGGCGTGGTCGTGGTGGTCGCCGAAGCAGATGAAGTCCCGGTCGCGGTCCTTGAGGCCGGCGCAGCCGGCGGACGACGTCGTTCGCGCTGATGTTGACGTACGTCGTGTCGGCGGTCGCGATGACCGCGCTGCCGGTCATCAGGCCGTAGTGCTGCGCGAACGACGACAGCAGCGAGATGTCCGTCGTCGGAGCGGAACGGCGAGCGTGCCGTGCGCGGCGACCTCGTCGGGGAAGCGCCGCTCGATCTCCTCGAGGACCGACTTCCGGTGTGCGTACGGCGCGTGCGCGAGGCTGTGCGTGCTGACCACGCCGAACGTCTCGCGGAGCAGCCGTCGGTTGTTCCACGCCGCCTTCAGCCAGGGCGCCGCGTCCGTGCCGTTCGTCGACGCCGAGGTTGCCGCCGGACAGGAACACCGACGTGTGAGCCGAACGGGTCGAAGAACCGCTGCGGCTGCTGCGGTCGCGCGAGCAGGAAGTCGTCGTTGAAGTAGACGAAGTGCTCGGCGAGGCCCGGGATCTTGTGCAGGCCGCTCTCGATCGCGTGCGAGTTGAACGTCGGCAGCGCCTCGGGCGGCAGGATGTCGCGGTGGTCGACGACGTTGACCCGGGGGTGGTCGGACCAGCCAGCTCGGGACCTGCCCGGCGGTGACGAGGTGGATCGTGCGGATCCACGGGGCGAACAGGTACAGGCTGCGCAGCGAGTAGCGCAGCTCGTCACGGCTGATGAACCGGGCGCGCCCGCTCGACTCGCCGGGTGAGCGCCGTACCGGTCACCTCGGCGAGTCGCGGCCTCGCGCGCGGCGTTCCACGCCGGGTCGTCGCCGTCGACCCAGGTGTAGACGGCGTCGACGGGGAAGGTGCAGTCGCGGACGGTCGGCTCGGCCATCAGCGGCAGGGTGCGGACCCGGACACCCTCGATCTCGGCCTCGACGGTCTCGTACGTCGCCGGGAGCTGGTTCGCGTACTCGTTGGGCCCGGCCGCGACCAGGCCGCCGTCCGGTGTGCTCTCCCAGAACTCGACGTCGATCCGGCAGCCGCTCGACAGCAGGCCCGGCCAGGTGTCGTCGTACATCGGCCACGGCTCGAGGCTGACCCGGCCCGTGCGCTCGCCGACCAGGCTCGCGGACAGCTCGTCGAGCCGGCCGCGGCGCTCCGGCCAGCCGTGGCCGGCCGTGTCGACGAGGCTCAGCTCGGGCGGGGCGCCGGCGCCGCCGACGTCGGTCAGGTACGCCGCGCGGTCGGTCATCGGGACGACCACCGTGACCGGCGAGTCGCCGTGGGCGGGGATCACGAACCAGCGGCTGGACGAGCGCTCGGCCGCCTGCACGGCCCACGAGACCGCCAACGTGCGGGCGTCGCTGGGCGTCAGGTCCGTGGCCGCCCGCGGCTCGGCCGGGACCGGGTGCGGCGAGGTGGCCAGCTCGGTCACCCGCTGCACCAGGCGGAGCGGGTCGCGCGAGCGCCGGGCGACGGCGTCCTCGAAGATCTGCTCCCACTGCCGGGCGACCGCGTCGGGCGCGTACTGGCGTGAGCTCTCGAGCGCGCCCGCACCGAGTCGGTGCCGGAGCTCGTCGTCGGTCGCGAGCCGCAGCAGGGCGGTCGAGATGCCGGAGCGCGCGTCGGGTCCGACCAGGAGCCCGTTCTCCTCGTGCCGGATGACGGCCCGCGAGCCCGACGGGTTGTCGAACGCGACGACCGGGACGCCGGCCGCCATCGCCTCCTGGACGACGAGGGGGAGGCCCTCGCTGCGCGAGGTCAGCGCCGAGATGCTCGCCATCGCCCACTCCGACGGCATGTCCGCGCTCTGGCCGGGCAGCTCGACGCGGTCCCAGAGGCCGAGCCGGCGGATCAGCCGGATCAT
This sequence comes from uncultured Actinomycetota bacterium, assembly GCA_963716655.1. GTDB lineage: Bacteria > Actinomycetota > Actinomycetes > Propionibacteriales > Nocardioidaceae > Nocardioides. The sequence goes on from CAVQTV010000008.1 coordinate 794,441, forward strand.
CTCGAGGCGCTGCGGGCCGGTGCCGAGGATGCGCAGCCGCCAGCCGGGGATCTGGTCGGCGATCTCGCCGAACGCCTCCACCAACCGGGCCGGCTGCTTCTCCCACACGAACCGCCCCGCCGCGATGATCAGCTTGGTCTCGAGCGTGGAGCGGGGCTCGAAGCCCTGCGGGAGGGGGTTCGGTACGACGACGGTCCGGGGCGCGACCGGCCCCAGCGTCTCGGTCAGCCAGTCGGCCGCACTCGTCGTCAGCAGGGCGACCACGTCGGCGCGCGGTGCGAACGTGAGCAGCGGCTCGAGGCCGGAGGTCCGGTCGGAGGACGACCGGTGCTCCTGGTGGACGAGCGTGACGTGGCCGGGCAGCAGCTGCACGGCGGTCGCGAGCAGCCCCGGTGTCACGCTGACGACGACGTCGGCGTCGAGGCTCGGGAGGACGTGCTCGTACATCGCGTCGGTCAACGCGCTGAACTGCAGGTCCCACCGCGCGGGCACCAGCAGCGACGGCGTCACGTGGAGCGCCGCCGCGAGCGCGTCGTCGATCCCGGCCACGTCGACCCGGGGGGTGTCGGGGTCGCGGGCGTCGACGAGCCGGCGGATGGTGACCGCGTCGTCGACGGCGTAGTGCGGGGTGTCCGCCGTGCGCAGCGCGCTCAGGATCGTGACGTCGTGGCCGAGGCCGGCGAGCGCGTTGGCCTGGGTGACCACCGACCGCTCGGTGCCGCCGCCGCCGTCGAGGTTGAGGAGGAGGAAGGTGATCTTCACAATGCCTCCTCCGTGTTGTCCTTGCGCATCAGCCGGAGCACGCCCTGGAACGCGAACAGGAACCGGCCCGCGACCGCCTCGGTCTCGGCGTCGATCAGGTGGGGGAGCAGCACGTTCGCCGGCTCGATGATGTGGATGTCGTTGCGGAGCCGGACGACGGTGACCGGCTCCGCGGCCGAACCGACCGCGACCCGGTAGCCGCCCGGCTCGGCCGGCAGGTCGGCGGCGGTGACGCTGACGACCAGGTCGTCGCCGACCTGCTCCGCGGCGACACTGTGCACCACGGCGTCGTCCTTCGACACGAAGTGGAGCCACGGCTCCAGGCCCGGCTCCGGCGGGCTGCAGACCAGGCGGACGGCGTGGCCGTCGACCGTGACCTCCATCAGCCGCGCGACGTGGGCGGCGCGGCTGCGTCGTACTCGGAGGAGGCCGTGCTCGTCCGGCTCGACCAGGAACCGCCAGTGCCCGTCGGGCGTCGGCGGCACCCGCAGGCCGACCTCGGGCGCCGGTGGGCCGGGGCGGAGCTGCGTGGGCTTGGCGCTCTCGTCGAGCGCGACCAGCTGCAGTGCGGCGTCCTCGGTCACCGGCAGGAGGTCGTCGAGGCGCCAGCGTGCGGAGACGTACGACGGGTCCTCGCCGGGCAGTGGATCGGCCTCGATCAGCTCACCGCTCTGCGGGTCGCGGAGAGCGGGCCGGCCGGCGCCGGCGGCGATCGCGACCCAGAGGTGCTCGCCGTCCAGCACGCGGGCGTAGACCGCTTCCGGGCCACCCAGCAGGTCTCGGGCGATGGTGCGCGTCGCGCGGGTGACCGCGCGTGCCCCGTCCCCGAGACGTTGGGTGAACTTCACCGGACCTCCATCCGCCAGCAACCCCGCGATGGTAACTGCGCAGACCGGTTGGGTCAGAGGCCGGTGATGCCCTCGTTGCCGTAGCCCTCGGCCTGCTCGTCGAAGTTCTCGTGCTCGAGCAGGTGCAGGATCGGGACGCCGAGACGGCGGCGGGCCTTGGACGTCCAGTCGAGGTGGAAGAACTCCGCGACGACGTGCGGGCGGGTCAGGATGATCGCCTCGCGGCCGTCGATCTCGGACACCTTGGCGGCGAGCGCGTCGATCGGCGGGTCCACCACCACCTGGCCCCGGGCGTCCGCGCCGGCGTTGCGCAGCGCGTCCAGGGTCTGCTGGAGCTCGGCGTTGGAGCGGTCCGCGCAGTCCTTGCGGACCGCCTCGAGGTCGACCTCGCTCATCGGCATCGTCGGCGACGCCAGCATGTCGCCCGCGGTGAGCGACCCCATCGCCGACTCGATCCGGGTCGCTGCGTCCTCCAGGGGCAGCAGCACGTGGTAGGTCACCGGCTGGTCGATGCCTTCGTGCAGGGAGCGCACCTGGGCGGCGTCCTGCGCGGTCAGTGCCTGTTCGATCAGCAGGACGACGTCGTAGTCCTCGGTGCTGCCGTTCTCGGACATGTGCTGCCTCTCAGTCGACACCCAGAATTCTAGCGAGATCGTAGGAGACAGGCTCCTCCAACTGCTCGTAGCCGCAGGACTCGGGGTCGCGGTCGGTGCGCCAGCGACGGAACTGGGCGGTGTGGCGGAACCGCCGGCCCTCCATGTGGTCGTACGCCACCTCCACGACCCGCTCGGGCCGCAGCGGCGTGAACGACAGGTCCTTGCCCTGGCTCCAGCGGCTCTGGGTGCCGGGCACCCGGTCCGGGTTGGCGATCGTCCACGCCCCCCACGGGTGGTCGGCGATGTCGCAGACCAGCGGCTGAAGCTCCTCGATCAGCTCGGCGCGTCGGGCCGCGGTGAAGCTCGCGCTGACCCCGATGTGCTGGAGCTGGCCGTCCGCGTAGAGGCCGAGCAGCAGGCTGCCGAGGAGCGGGTTCTCGGGGGTGCTGGTCTTGTGCTCGCGGTACCCGGCCACCACCACGTCGGCGGTCCGCTCGTGCTTGATCTTCAGCATGGTGCGGGCGTTCTGCTCGTACGGCGCGGTCAGCGGCTTGGCGACCACGCCGTCGAGGCCGGCCCCCTCGAACTCGTGGAACCACGCCTCCGCCTGCTCCCGGTCGGTGGTGGTGCGGGTCAGGTAGCAGGGCCCGTCGAGCCCGCCGAGCGCCTGCTCCAGCGCCGCGCGGCGCTCGGCGAACGGACGGTCGACGTACGACTCGTCGCCCAGCGCCAGCAGGTCGAACGCGACGAACGACGCCGGCGTCTTCTCCGCGAGCATGTCGATGCGGGACTTCGCCGGGTGGATCCGCTCCTGGAGCACCTCGAACTCGAGCTTCTCCCCGATGGCCACGAACAGCTCGCCGTCGAGCACGCAGCGCTCGGGCAGCTGCTCCTGCATCGCGGTCACGACCTCGGGGAAGTAGCGGGTCAGCGGCTTGGTGTTGCGGCTGGCCAGCTCGACCTCGTCGCCGTCCTTGAACACCAGGCAGCGGAAGCCGTCCCACTTCGGCTCGAAGCTGAGCCCGCCGTACTTGCCCGGGTCGGGCACGCCCTTCACGGACTTGGCGAGCATCGGCTGAACCGGAGGCATCACGGGCAGCTGCATGAGCCTGACACTAGTCTTTGCATGACTTCCCGGTTGGTCTGCCGGACGGAGCTGCCAGCCCCGCCAGCGGGCCCGCAGGGGACAGCAATCCCCGATTGGTCTGCCGGACGGAGCTGCCAGCCCCGCCAGGCGGGCCCGCAGGGGAAGCAATCCCCGGTTGGTCTGCCGGCAGGGCCCGCCTGACTTTGAATCAGGACTAGCGACGTAGGTTCGACTCCTACCCGGGGAGCATGAGCGCTGAACAGACGACAGGGCTGACCGTCATCGTGCTGGCCGCCGGCGGCGGCACGCGGATGAAGTCCAAGACGATGAAGGTGCTGCACCCGATCGCGGGTCGCAGCATGATCGGCCACGTCCTGGCCGCCGCTAGTGCGACGGAGCCGGACCGGGTGGTCGCGGTCGTCGGCCACCAGCGCGAGCAGGTCTCGGTGCACATCCAGGAGCTGTTCCCCGAGATCGTCCTGGCCGTCCAGGAGGAGCAGCTCGGCACCGGGCACGCCGTCCGGGTCGCGATGGAGGCGGTGGGGGAGAGCGTGTCCGGCACCGTCCTGGTGGCGTACGGCGACACCCCGCTGCTGGAGGGCGAGTCGCTGCGGGCGTTCGCGGCCGAGCACGAGGCCGCCCAGCGCGCGGTCAGCATCCTCAGCGGGATCGTCGCCGACCCGTTCGGCTACGGCCGGGTGCTGCGCAACGACGAGGGCGACGTCGAGGCGATCGTCGAGGAGAAGGACGCCACGCCCGCGCAGCGCGAGGTGCGGGAGATCAACTCCGGGATCCTGGCGTTCGACGCCGAGTTCCTCCAGAGCGCGCTGCCGCGGATCGGCAACGACAACGCCAAGGGCGAGTACTACCTGACCGACGCGATCGGCATCGCCCGCGAGGACGGGCTGACCGTCGGCGCGCACCCGATCGACGACGTGATGCAGACCGAGGGCGTCAACGACCGCGCCCAGCTCGCCCGGATGGGCGCCGAGCTGAACCGGCGGATCGTGGACCGCTGGATGCGTGAAGGCGTCACGGTCATGGACCCGGCGACCACCTGGATCGACGTCGACGTGGTGCTCGCGCAGGACGTGACGATCCTGCCCGGCACCCAGCTGCTCGGGGCGACCGTCGTCGGCGAGGACGCCGTCATCGGCCCGGACACCACGCTCAAGGACTGTCGAGATCGGGGCCGGCGCCCGCGTCGTACGCACGCACGGCGAGCTGGCGGTGATCGGCGCCGCGGCGAACGTCGGCCCGTTCTCCTACCTGCGGCCCGGGACCGAGCTCGGCGCCGGCGGCAAGATCGGCGGCTTCGTCGAGACCAAGAACGCCCGGATCGGCGACGGCGCCAAGGTGCCGCACCTGTCGTACGTCGGCGACGCCGAGATCGGCGAGGGCACCAACATCGGCGCGGGCACGATCTTCGCCAACTACGACGGGGTGCAGAAGCACCGCACCACGGTCGGCCGGCACGCCCGCACGGCGTCGCAACAACACCTTCGTCGCGCCGGTGAGCATCGGCGACGGTGCCGCGACCGGCGCCGGCACGCGTGGTGCGCGAGGACGTGCCGCCGGGCGCGCTCGCGGTGTCCAGCGGGCCGCAGCGCAACATCGAGGGCTGGGCGCAGACGCAAGCGCGCCGGGACCGCTCAGGCGGAGGCGGCCGAGCGGCCGCGCTGACCGACAGTCGGCGACGGCGAACAGGACGTGGCAGAATCGCTGAGCTGACGCCACGCCGGCGACCGAGGGAGCAGCAACACGTGACCGGATACAAGAAGACCACCGAGAAGAACCTGATGGTCTTCAGCGGCCGGGCGCACCCCGAGCTCGCCGAGGAGGTCGCCGACGCTGCTCGGCACCGAGCTGGTGCCGCACGTCGGCGTACGAGTTCGCCAACTCCGAGATCTACGTCCGCTACGAGGAGTCCGTCCGCGGCTGCGACGCCTTCGTGATCCAGAGCCACACCGCTCCGATCAACGAGTGGATCATGGAGCACCTGATCATGGTCGACGCGCTCAAGCGCGCCTCGGCCAAGCGGATCACCGTGGTGATGCCGTTCTACGGCTACGCCCGCCAGGACAAGAAGCACCGCGGCCGCGAGCCGATCTCGGCCCGGCTGATGGCCGACCTGTTCAAGACCGCCGGCGCCGACCGGCTGATCACCGTCGACCTGCACGCCGACCAGATCCAGGGCTTCTTCGACGGCCCGGTCGACCACCTGATGGCGCTGCCGATCCTCGCCGACTACGTCAAGGAGAAGTACGGCGACGCAGCCGCTCGCCGTCGTCTCCCCGGACGCCGGCCGGATCAAGGTCGCCGAGCGCTGGTCGGCCCGGCTCGGCGGCGCGCCGCTGGCGTTCATCCACAAGACCCGCCGCACCGACCGGCCCAACGAGACCGTCGCCAACCGGGTCGTCGGTGACGTCGAGCGGCCGGATGTGCGTGCTGGTCGACGACATGATCGACACCGGCGGCACCATCGTGAAGGCGGCCGAGGCGCTGATGGCCGACGGCGCCGCCGGCGTGATCATCGCCGCGACCCACGCGATCCTCTCCGACCCCGCCGTGGACCGGCTGAAGAACTCCCCGGCCGCCGAGGTCGTCGTCACCAACACGCTGCCGCTCTCCGCCGAGCCAGCGAGTTCGACAAGCTCACCTGCCTGTCGATCGCGCCGCTGATCTCCCGGGCGATCCGCGAGGTCTTCGAGGACGGCTCGGTCACCTCGATGTTCGACGGCCACGCCTGAGCCGCTTCCGTCGAGTTGGTCCTGCCGTCGTACCGTCCGGTAGGCTTCGTCAGGTTGCCTCGGCGAGGGAGCGCCCGCAAGGGAAGTTCCGTGATCGACAGGGCTGGCTGATACCTCCGGGTGCGCCCGCCGCCGATTCACAGTGCGTCGAGCCGAGGCCCCGAGACCAGACGACACAGCCAGCACCGAACGAGGAGCATTCCCCATGTCCGAGAAGATCAAGGCCGAGACCCGCACCGAGTTCGGCAAGGGCGCCGCCCGCCGGATCCGCCGCGACGACAAGGTGCCGGCGGTCATCTACGGCCACGGCAACGACCCGATCCACGTCACCCTGCCGGGCCACGACACGATGATGGCGCTCAAGCACGGTGGCGCGAACGCGCTGCTCTACATCGACATCGACGGCAAGACCCAGCTCGCGCTGACCAAGCAGGTCCAGGTCGACCCGATCAAGGGCTTCACTCGAGCACATCGACTTCGTCGAGGTCGTCGAAGGGCGAGAAGGTCACCGTCGAGGTCCCCGTCCACGTCATCGGCGAGCCGCACGCCGAGACGCTGGTCGTGACCGAGACCGAACGACCGTCCAGCGTCGAGGCCGAGGCGACCAACATCCCCGAGTTCATCGAGGTCTACGTCGAGGGCGCCGAGGCCGGCACCCAGATCCTCGCCACGGACCTCGACGCTCCCGACGGGCCGCACCCTGCTCACCGACGCCGAGACGCTGATCGTCAACATCATCCGAGCGCCAGCCGCCGAGGAGGCCTCGAGGCCGAGCTGGAGGAGGCCGAGGCCGAGGCCGGCATCGAGCGCGACGAGTCCGACGACGAGGCCGCCGAGGCCGGCCGAGGACGCCGGCGCCGACGCCGAGGGCGAGTCCGAGGGCGACCGCGACCGACGCGAGTGAGCCGACTCCATGACCGGTGAGCGACCGACGTCTGGCTGGTCGTCGGGCTGGGGAACCCCGGCCCGACGTACGCCGGCCACCGGCACAACGTCGGCTACCTCGTCGCCGACGAGCTGGCCCGACGGATGGGCGCGCCGCTGCCGCGCCCACAAGTCCGGCCGCGCCGACGTGGTCGAGGGCCGGCTCGGCGCCCCCGGCACTGCCGGGCCCGCGGGTCGTGCTGGCCCGGGCGCGCTGCTACATGAACGAGTCCGGGCGGCCCGGTCAAGGCAGCTCGCCACCTTCTACAAGGTGCCGGCCGAGCGGATCGTCGCGATCCACGACGAGCTGGACATCCCCTTCGACACGATGCGGATCAAGCTCGGCGGCGGCGACAACGGCCACAACGGGCTGCGGTCGATGCGCTCCTCGCTCGGCACCGGTGACTTCTACCGGGTGCGGGTCGGCATCGGCCGGCCGCACGGCCGGCAGGACGTCTGCCGACTTCGTGCTCGTCCGACTACTCCTCGGCCGAGCGCAAGATCCTGCCGTTCCAGGTCGACAAGGCCGCCGACGCCGTCGAGTCGCTGATCACCGACGGGCTCGAGCGCACCCAGCAGCAGTTCAACTCCTAGCCAGTCCTAGCCGAAGTAGGTTGCTCCGCATGACGTTTGCCCCCGGAACCCCGCCCGCCGAGGCCGCCACCGACGACCACGTGCTGGCCGCCTGGCTCGCGACCGTCGCCGGCGACCGCCTCCTCGAGGTCCGCGGCGAGGGCCTGGAGGGCCGCGAGCTCAAGGACGCCGGCGACCAGGCCGCCCACGAGCTGCTGATGCAGCTGCTCGCCGAGCACCGGCCCGACGACGCCGTGCTCTCCGAGGAGGGCAAGGACGACAAGGCGCGGCTCGGCAACAGCCGGGTCTGGATCGTCGACCCGCTGGACGGCACCCGTGAGTTCTCCGAGGTGCCCCGCGACGACTGGGCCGTGCACGTCGCGCTGTGGCAGGACGGCGACCTGGTCGCCGGCGCCGTCGCCCAGCCCGCGCTCGGCGAGACGTTCCACACCGGCCGGCCCCCCGTCGTACCTCCCTCGACCGCGGCGCGGCCGCGGATCGCGGTCTCGCGCAGCCGCCCGCCGGAGTTCGTGCACGGGCTCGCCAAGGAGATCGACGCCGAGCTGGTGCCGATGGGCTCGGCCGGCGTGAAGGTGATCTCCGTGGCCCGCGACCTCACCGACGCGTACGTGCACGCCGGTGGCCAGTACGAGTGGGACTCCGCGGCGCCGGTCGCGGTCGCCCGCGCCGCCGGCCTGTTCACGTCGCGGATCGACGGCACGCCGCTGAAGTACAACCAGGACGACGTGTACCTCCCCGACCTGATCGTCTGCCGGCCCGAGCTGGCCGAGCAGATCCTGGCGTACATCAAGCAGCACGGCTACGAGTGACGGTCCGCTAGGCGGCACTTGTCAGGCTGATTCCGCCGAGCCGGCGTGGACACGACTGACGCGCCGGCAGCACTGCTGGCAGGCTGCTCCCCCGAAGAGGCGGGAGCACACAGGTGGACTGGCAGCGGGACCTGATCGGGCTGGTGGTCGGCTTCGTGCTGGCCGCGGTCACGACACCGGTCGGCGTCTCGGGGGCGGTGTTCCTCCTCCCGATCCAGCTGTCGGTGCTGCACGTGCCCAGCCCCCGGATCACGCCGACGAACCTCCTCTACAACGTCATCTCGGCGCCCGGCGGCCTCGCGCGCTACCGCCGGCGCGGCCAGCTCGACCGCGAGCTGGCCCTCCAGCTGATCACCGGCTCGGTGCCCGGCGTCGTCCTCGGGGCGATCATCCGGGTCTACGTGGTCGCCGATCCCGACGTGTTCCGGGTGGTCGCGGCGGCGGTGCTCGCACCGGTCGGCGTCTTCATCCTCCGCAAGCCGGCCCCCGGGTCGATCCACCGGCGGCTGTCACCGAGGACGGTCCGCGTCCTGGCGTTCGTGGTGGGCATCGCCGGCGGCATCTACGGCATCGGCGGCGGCTCCATCGTCGGCCCGATCCTGGTCGGGACGGGGATGGCGGTCGCCACCGTCGCGCCCGCGGCGCTCTTCTCGACCTGGGTGACCTCGGTGGTCGGGGTGCTGACATACGCCGTGATCGCGCTCGACGCGACCGGACCCGTGTCGCCCGACTGGTCGCTCGGCATCGCGACCGGCATCGGCGGCCTGGCGGGCGGCTGGGTCGGCGCCTCGCTCCAGCCGCGGATCCCCGAGCGGGGCCTGCGCATCCTGCTCGGATCGATGGCCCTGGCGCTGGCCGGGCTGTACCTCGCCCAGACGGTCTAGACAGCTCGTCTCACCGCTGCTGCTTTTCGGGTGTTGTGCGCCCATTCACCATTTAGACCATTAATCTGCTCGACATTGATGGCAATGGGTGCCTCGCCCCTCCTGGGCAAGGCTGTCGAGCAATTGAGGACAACAGATGTCGGGTGACGTGACGACCGCGCCACCGGTGGTGCCTCCGGACGGGATACCCGCTGAGGAGGACGTACCGCGCAGGCTCGTCGTCCGCCACGGGGGGCAGGACCAGATCTTCATCCACGGGTCCCGAGCGCTCGCTTTCCTCGTGCTCGCCATCGTCGGCTCGATCGGGGTCTTCCTCGGCGTCCAGGCGTACCCGACGCTCGACCACTACGGACTCTCGTTCTTCACCGAGTTCCGTTGGCTGCCCAGCCAGGACCGGATCGGCATCGCGGCCGTCGTGGTCGGCACCATCCAGGTAGCGCTGATCGCGATCTTCTTCGCGATCCCGCTCTCGGTGCTGACGGCGCTGTTCATCACCGACTGGGCGCCGGCCTGGCTGCGACCCTCGCTGATCCGTCTCGTCGACATGATGGCGGCGGTGCCGGGCATCGTGTTCGGCCTCTGGGTGCTGTTCGTCATCCAGCCCGAGGCCACCGAGGTCGCGCACTGGCTCAGCAAGGTGCTCGGCTGGATCCCGATCTTCGAGGTGCGCACCGACGTCGACTACCCGATCTGGAACCAGGCGCCGGGCTACCCGTCGTACGCCGGCTCGGCGTTCGTCGCCGCGCTCGCGGTGACGATGATGATCTTCCCGATGGCGACCTCGGTGATGCGCGAGGTGTTCTCCGAGGCGCCGGTGGGGGAGAAGGAGGCGGCGCTCGCGCTGGGCGCGACCCGCTGGGCGATGGTGCGCACCGTGGTGCTGCCGTTCGGGAAGAGCGGGATCATCGGCGGCAGCATGCTCGCCCTGGGCCGCGCCCTCGGCGAGACCATCTCGGTCGTCCTGATCATCTCGCAGGCCTTCGAGATCAAGCCGTACGTGCTCGAGTCGGGTACGTCGACGATCTCGGCGCTGATCGCGTCGAGCTTCAAGGAGGCGTCGCCGGCGCAGCTCTCGGCGCTGCTGACCGCCGGCTTCGTGCTGTTCTGCATGACCCTGCTAGTCAACAGCCTGGCCGCCATCGTGGTCTCGCGGTCCCGGAGCGGTGGGGTGACCGAGCTGTGACCCTTCTCGCCAACCGCCCCGTCGTCGCCGAGTCCGCGCCGACCGTAAGCGCCGAGCCCGAGGAGCTGCGCGGCACCGGCTCGCGCACCCGCGAGGACGTGCTCGTCCTCATCGGTGCCCTGTGCGCCTCGTCGGCGACCACCTGGCTCTTCTACACCCAGATCCTCCCGTTCGAGGGGACGATCGGCTTCGTCGTCTGCTGGTACCTCGTCCTGGTCCTCTTCTACGCCGGCCTGACCGCGCTCACCCAGCCGCTCCCGGTGGTGATGGACCGGATCGTGACGACGGCGGTGATCGCCGCTCCCACGCTGATCGGCATCGCGCTCGCCAGCGTCGTGCTGATGACGCTGGCCAAGGGCCTCCCCGCATTGACCCACCTGAACTTCTTCACCGAGGACATGTCCGGCGTGCGCGCCGACGACCCGTTCACGATGGGCGGCATCCTGCACGCGATCGTCGGCACCCTGATCGAGGTGCTGATCGCGATCGCGATCGCGATGCCGCTCGGCGTCGCGACCGCGGTCTACATGTCCGAGGTCGGCGGCCGTGGCTCGCAGCTGGTGCGCACGGTGGTGGAGGCGATGACGGCGCTGCCGTCGATCGTCGCCGGCCTGTTCATCTACACCGTCTGCCTCGTCTACCTGGACGTGCCGTCCAGCGGGTTCGCGGCCGCGCTCGCCCTGGCCGTGATGGCGCTGCCGATCATGGCGCGGGCGTCGTACGTCGTCCTCGGCGTGGTGCCCGGCGGACTCCGCGAGGCGTCCTACGCGCTCGGCGCCGGGCGGTGGGAGACGGTCTGGAAGGTGGTGCTCCCGACCGCGCGCCCGGGCCTGGCCACCGCGCTCATCCTGGGCACCGCCCGCGCGGTCGGCGAGACCTCGCCGGTGCTGCTCACCTCGGGCGCCTCGACGTTCTTCAACGCCAACCCGACCCAGGACCCGATGAACTCGCTGCCGCTGTTCATCTACGCGTCCGTCCAGACGGGCAGCCCCCAGATGGAGGAGCGGGCGTACGCCGCCGCCGCGGTCCTGCTCGTCGTGGTGCTGACCCTGTTCGTGCTCGCCCGGCTCGTCGCCGGCGGAAGGAAGAAGACCCGATGAGGAACACCTTGTCCCGGGCCGTCCGGGTCGTCGCCGTGCTGATGGCCATGCTGCTCGCCATGCTGTCCGGCCCAGGCGCGGCCAGCGCCGCACCGTCGTACGCGCTGATCCAGGGATCGGGGTCGTCGTGGGCCGCCAACGCGGTCAACCAGTGGGTCGCCGACGTGGACGCCAAGGGCATGCGGGTCGTCTACACCGCGAACGGTGCCGCTCAGGGCCGCAAGGACTACGCGAACAAGTCGACCGACTTCGGCGTCACCGACTCGCCCTACCGCGGCAAGGACCCGACGACGGGTGCTGTCGACTCGCCGCTCGGGCGTTCCTTCGCGTACCTGCCGATCGTGGCCGGCGGTACGTCGTTCCCGTACCACGTCGAGGTGGGCGGCCAGATGGTCCGCAACATCCGGCTGTCGGGGGAGACGATCGCGAAGATCTTCACCAACAAGATCGACAACTGGAACGATCCGGCGATCACCGAGGACAACAACGGTCGCCAGCTGCCGTCGATCCCGATCATCCCGGTGGTCCGCGCCGACGGTGCCGGTGTGACCAACCAGTTCACGACCTGGATGGTCAGCCAGTTCCCGTCGTACTGGCAGGACTGCAACGGCGGCAAGCTCGCGCCGTCCGACTACTTCCCACTCAACTGCGGGGAGACGCGTGGTCCGCAGAAGGCCCAGTCCGGCTCCGACGGCGTCATGAACTTCGTCAAGAGCGCGGGCTCCAACGGCGCGATCGCGATGGAGGAGTACTCCTACCCGCTGATGGCGAACTACCCGGTGGCCAAGGTCCTCAACAAGGCCGGCTACTTCACGCTCCCCACGCAGTACAACGTGGCGGTGGCGCTGACGCGGGCCGAGATCAACGACGACCCCAACGACCCGAACTACCTGACCCAGAAGCTCGACAACGTCTACACCAACCCGGACAAGCGCACCTACCCGTTGTCGTCGTACGTCTACGCGATCATCCCGACCGCGTCGGACGACTCGCGGATGACGACCTCGAAGCGGCAGACCATCGTCGACTTCCTCAAGCACTCGATCTGCGAGGGGCAGTCGGAGGTCGGGCCGATCGGCTACTCACCGCTGCCGGTGAACCTGGTGCAGGCCAGCCTCACCCAGATCAACAAGCTCAAGCTCGCCGACGACGACGTGCAGTTCGACGCCTCGATCATCAAGGACGTCAAGAACTGCCACAACCCGACGTTCGTGCCGGGCAAGCCGAGCCAGAACCACCTCGCGACGATCGCCCCGTTCCCGGCGGAGTGTGACCGGCCGGGCAAGGGGCCGTGCGCCGACGACGTCGGCGCCTACAACGGGAACCCCGACGAGGACGGCGAGGTGCCGGCCGGCGGCGGCAACGGCGGTAACGGCGGCGGCAACGGCGGCGGCGGTGGCAGCGGGACGACCGACACCAACGGGGACGGCGTCCCGGACGCGCCAGGTTCCGGCGACGCCGGGCTGAACGGCGACCTGGGCCTCGGCGGTACCTCGGGCAACGGGGCGGCGCCGTCCGCGGTGGTCGCGACGACGCTGGCGGCCGACGGGTCCGGTGGTCCGCCGACCGTGCTGACTGCTCTCGTGATCGGCCTGTTCCTCGGCACGCTCGTCGTGCCGGCCGTCGTCAGCCGGACCCTCCCGCGCAAGAAGGCCAGCGCGTGAGCCCCCGGCGCCAGCATGCGGCTCGCGTGCTCTTCGCCGCCTCGCTCCTCCTGGCCGGGATCGCGGCCGTCGTGCCGGCGTTCCCGGACGATGCCGTCGCCGCCGACGAGACCGCGGTCACCCGCACGGCCACCGCCACCCGCGTCTTCATCGACCAGGACGGCACCCGGACCGAGGTGAGCAGCAACAAGGTCACGCTGCGCGTCTCCGAGACCAACAACCTCCGTGGCCGGCAGGAGGTCCACGTGTCCTGGGAGGGAGCGGTCCCGACCGGCGGCCTCGTGGGCGACCCCAACTCCTCCGACGGGCGCAACCAGGAGTACCCGTTCGTGCTGCTCCAGTGCCGCGGCGTCGACACCTCCGGCAGGGTCGAGAAGGGGCAGGTCCGGCTCACGCCCGAGTCCTGCTGGACCCAGACGTCCACGGAGCGTTACCTCGCGGCGGGCTCGCACACGCCCGCCTGGCGGTTCGACGCGTACGCCGACGCCGATGACCGGGCTCCGATCGTTGGCCGACCCGACCCGCTGCCGGAGGAGTGTGCTCAGGTCAGCGAGCCGCTGACCGCCCACTGGCTGCCGTTCCGGGCGGCCGGTGGCGAGGTCTACTACGGCGGGCCGGACCCCAGTGTCGGCTGCACGCCGCTGGCCCCGGAGTCCGACAGCGCGGAGTCCGGCGGCCTGCCGAGCAACACGACGTACGGCATCACGGGCAGCGACGGCCGCGGCGAGACCGACTTCGCCGTGTGGACGGCGTCCGAGAACGCGTCCCTCGGCTGCTCGCCCTCGGTCGACTGCGCGCTGGTCGCGGTGCCGATCGTCGGAGTCAGCTGCGACGCGTGGGGCAACGAGCTCCCCGCGGGCGTGGAGCAGACGACGAAGACCGGTGCGCCGCTGACCGAGACCCAGCTGCTGAGTGCCGACACCACCTGCCGGCGTACCGGCGCCTACGCCCCGGGTGCGCCGCGCTCGAGCGAGACGACCGACCAGACCGTCAGCGGCAACCTGTGGTGGTCGGAGTCCAACTGGCGCAACCGGATCACGGTCCCGCTGCACTTCGCCGCCTCCGGTTCGATCTGCGACGCGGTGAGCCAGGAGCCGCCGCTGGAGATCATGGGCTCGGTCGTCGCCAACGAGCTGGCCGCCTCGTGGCGGCCCGCGTTCTGCACGAACGACGACCTGTTCACCTTCACCCACGTCCAGCAGGCCGACTCGCTGGCTCGGCAGCTCGTCAACTCCGGCGAGATCGACGGCGCGCTGACCACGGCGCCGCCGGCGGAGGGCTATCAGCGCCCGGTCGTCCAGGCGCCGGTCGCGTTCGGTGGGTTCGCGATCGCGTTCTCGATCGACGACCCGGAGCACCAGCGGCGGGAGGAGCTCAACCTCAACGCCCGCCTGGTCGCCAAGCTGCTCACCTCGTCGTACCCGGCGGTGCCGATGGTGCGCGACAACCACCCGAGCATCGGTGGGAACCCGTTCAACATCACCCTGGACCCGGAGTTCCAGGCGCTGAACCCCGGTCTGCCGCAGACGTCCTCGCTCGAGGCCGCCGCGGCGCTCCAGGTCTTCTCGTCGTCCTCCGACCTGGTCTGGGCGCTGACCTCGTGGATCGACGCCGACCCCGCGGCGCGGGCGTGGCTGGACGGCGCGGCCGACCCGTGGGGGATGACGGTCAACGACAGCTACAAGGACCTGGTGCTGCCGGTCGACAACTGGCCGCTGCTCGACGGCTTCCTGGCGCCGCAGTGGTACATCGACCAGAACGCCTGCTACGCCAACAGTCCGACGCCCTTCATGCAGCTGATCGCGAACCCGCCGTCCAACCTGAGCTCGGTCCTGCTCAACATGCAGTTCGCCAGCTCGGCGGTCGCGACCGTGTGCAAGTACGACGGCTACGACCCGACCACGCTGCCGCTCCGCCAGCAGGGCCGGCAGACCGTCGGCTACCGCTTCGTGCTCGGCCTGGTGTCGTTGTCGGCGGCCGAGCGCTACAACCTGCGCACCGCCGCGCTGCAGACCAGCGCGGCCGGCGAAGGCACCTTCGTGGCGCCGGACACGGCCAGCCTGAAGGCAGCCGCGGGGCTGCTGACGGCCGAGGAGGACGTGCACGCCTGGGCGTTCGACTACGAGGCGATCGGGACGAGTCCCGCGGCTTACCCCGGTGCGATGCCGGTGTACGCGGTGGTGCCCACCGAGGGCCTGGAGGAGTCCGAGGCGACGAAGTTCGCCAAGCTGCTCTGCTACGCGAGCGGCACCGGCCAGACCCCGGGCCGCGCCAACGGCCAGCTCCCGGCGGGCTACCTGCCGGTGACCGCTGCGAACGGTCTCGGCGACCAGCACGACTACACGCTCGCGGCCGTCGCCGCCGTGCGCCTGCAGGACGGCGCCACGCCTGCGCTCGATGCCAGTGCGTCGGACGACCAGGCCTGCGACTTCAGCGTCGAGCCCACGCCGCCGTCGGAGTCGCCCTCCGGCGGTGGCGGCGGGCAGCAGGCCGTCGACCCGGTGCCGGTGCCCGACACCGTGCCCGCCGGTGGCAAGCCGGGGGGCAAGGGCGGCAAGTCGTCGGAGCCGCCGGTCACCGAGGCGACGACCGCTCTCACGTCCGGCCAGACCTCGATGTTCGGGCAGGTCGGCGTGCCGGGCCTGCTGATCTTCGCGATCGCGTGCGCGATCGCCGGGTCGCTGATCCGCTGGTGGGATCCGCTCGAGCGGGCGGCGGTCGCGGCCGGGCCGAAGACCAAGGCTCTGGTCCGCACGTCACCCATCGGACGCAGGCGGCGCACATGACCGTCGTACACGCGGACGGGCCCACCGTTCTTCATCCCGGCGTCGTTGACGCCTCGCCGCCTCCCGGGAGTGGTGAGCAGAAGGGATTCCACATCGGAATCTCGCAGGTGCTGCTCGCCCTGTCGATGGTGCTCGGCTGGATGCTGCTCTACATGCTCGTGCTGAGCGGGCTCGAGCAGGGCCACGCGCAGAGCGCGCTCTACGAGCGGCTGCGCACCGAGATCGCGGAGGGTACGGCGCCGACCGGCGCGCCGATCGCTCCCGGAGCCCCGGTGGCGCTGCTCTCGATCCCGGACGCCGGCCTGGAGGACTCGGTCGTCGTCGAGGGCGCCCGGTCGGCGCAGCTCCAGGACGGGCCCGGCCACGTGCTCGGCAGCGTGCTGCCCGGCCAGATCGGCGTCAGCGTGATCGCCGGCCGCTCGCTGAGCTTCGCCGGCCCGTTCGGACGGATCGCCGAGCTGCCCGTGGGTGCGCCGATCACCGTCACCACGGCGCAGGGGATCTTCGTCTACGAGGTGACCGGAGCCCGGCTCAAGGGCGACCCGGTCCCGGCGGCTCCCGCGGCGGACGCCGGCCGGCTGACCCTGGTCACCGCGATCCGCGGGGCGGGGCTCGGTGGCCTGCAGGCCTCGGAGACGGTCTTCGTCGACGCGACGCTGAGCGGCAAGGCCGCGACCCCGGGCCCGGTGGCGACGGCCGACCTCGGCACCAGGCTGATGTCGGCCAGCGTCGACACCACGACGTTCGCGCTGCTCGCTCTCGGCCTGCAGCTGCTCGTCGGATCCCTCGCGGGCTTCGTCTGGGCATGGAACCGCTGGTCGCGACCGGCGGCCTGGATCGCAGCTGGCCCCTGCGTCCTGGCCGCCATGTGGCTGGTCTCCTCGATCGGGTCCCGGCTGTTGCCGGCCCTCATCTGAGTCCTGGGGGCGCCGCAGCCCCTGGACTTCGAGCACGACCTGCGGCGGCAAGGGTGCAGCAACTCAACATTCACCACCTCAATCTCGGGTTAGTCACTAAAGAAAGGCATGATCAAATGCTGGATCGACGCAAGACTGTGGGCTCGGCGTTCGCCGCACTGGCGACCGCTGGGATGCTCACGCTGTCGCTGACCCCTGCCGAGGCGGACTTCTCTCCGCAGCCGAACGACGTCGTGTCGACGGGCTCGGACATCATCCAGAACTCGTTCAACTTCCTCGCCGACGGCTACCACGAGCTCCCGGGCTACAACACCGCGGGCAACCGCTGGCGGTTCGTGAACTTCGACTCCTCGGGTGACGCCCAGGGTCGGAGCGCCTTCACCGACCCGCGGCTGCTGCCGACGATCACCGGCAACGGCACCCTCGGTGAGAACGGCGTGAAGTACATCAAGCAGAGCGACGTGAAGCTGCTGAACCCGACCATCTCGCTGCGCGCCGGCCAGGACCTCGTGGTCCGGCCGACCGGTGGTGGCGGTGGTGGCCGCGACGCGATCATCGCCGACGACCAGGGCTGGATCGACATCGGCCGCAGCCCCGACGCGCTCAACGCGACCCACCAGAACAATGCCCAGGCCAACCTCGGCACCAAGCTGATCCGGGTCCAGGTCGCCACCGACCGGCAGCTGATCGCGACGGCGACGACGACCAACGCGCCGGCCACGATCTCCGCCGAGGCGATCCTCAAGATCTACAGCGGCGAGTGGACCACGTGGGGCGACATCCCCGGCTACAGCGGCGCCGGCGCATCGGAGACGATCATCCCGCTGCTGCTGCCGACCGACGCCGGCATGTGGAACACGTTCGTCGCGAACGTCGGCAAGCAGAACCCGGGTGTGACCGTGCAGACGAGCACGCTGCGCGCGAACCCCAACAGCGTCGGCGTCCAGCAGAACGACCCGACCGCGATCACCAACCTCTCCGAGGCGCTGCGCAAGAACGCGATCGTGCCGTTCCCGCGCGGACGCTACCGGACGCTGAACACCGGCTACTACACCCAGACGTTCGACGGTCAGAAGACCAACAACTACAACACCGAGACGGGTCACCGGACGCCGGCGAGCGCCGACGGCATCAAGCTCCTCGACGGCGCCAGCAACGCCGACGTCCTGTCGCCGACGGCGCCGTACGGCGGCAACTTCGCCTACAACGCGATCATCCGCGAGAGCGACTTCCTGAGCACCACGCCGTGGCAGCCGGGCAGCACGCTCAACTGGGTCCAGGCGCTGTTCTACAACCCCGACGGTCCGGTGCCCTTCGTCCGCACCCCCGCCGGCGAGGCGCTGCTCGAGGCAGCCGGCGTGACGCCGGACTACCACGTGTTCGGAACCGACAACGCCGAGATCGAGCTGGACTGAGGGACAGATGAGCACCGAACTCGCTCGACCGGTACGTCGCATCGCCCTGCCCGCTCTGGTGGTCGGCGCCGTGATCGTCGCAGTCCTCGTCTACTGGAGGACGAGTGCCGAGGCGACCGCAGCGCCCTACGAGGACCCCCAAGCGGCAGGCGGGATCACGCTCTGCTCGGCTGACGGCAAGGCCGTCACCGAGGGCAGCATCGACGACCGGCCGTTCGCCGCGATGGCACTGGGCTCGACGGCACTGCCGGCGGGTCAGGCCCCCACCGGGGCGGTCGCCACGCTGTACGCGTACCAACCGCGTGCGGGTGTGTCGGCCAGCGAGTTCAGCGGCACGGCGATCACCGCGGCCGGCGTCCTCGCCGACCCGGACCGTCCCGCCGTGGTCGTCACGGAGGACGCCTGGTCGATCGGTGACTTCGTCACCGCCTTCCCTGCGGACCTCGACGGCTACCTGCAGCTCCGTCTCTACCTCGGCACGCCCGCGGCCGGAACCCTCTCCGACCAGCCCTACGACACCGCCGACCTCCGGCTCGACGGCGATCGCTGGGAGCTGGTCCGGGGCGGCAACGCCGCGTGCGCCGCTGCCAACCAGACCTCTGAGGAGAATTGATGAAGATCCGAGTCAAGAAGACGTGGCTCGTCGCGATGGGCCTGGCCCTCGCGATGACCGCCGCGGGAGGCGTCGCACTCGCCGACGGCCCCGACGACTGGTACGAGGGCGACAACGCCACCGTGGCCGACCACGACAACACCGGTGTGGCACTGAAGCTGTACAACGCCTCGGGCACCGAGGTGACCTCCGGCAGCACCACGGCACCGCTCGCCGCCTTCGCGGCGGCCGCGGGCGCGGTGCGCTCCGGCGACACGTTCGCCTCGCTCTACGTGCACCTGCCCCAGTCGAGCACCGCACCCGGTGCCTGGCCGGGTGTCCAGGTGACCGGCACCGACAGGTTCAGTGGCTCCGGCGCGGTCTCCGCGCCCGGATCGCTGAGTGGCAAGCCGTACGTGACGACGACCGCCGACGGCTACTCGCTGGCCGACGTCGCCGCGATCCTGCCCAACACGGAGTCCGCGGACAGCTTCGCGGGCGTCTACGAGCTGCGGCTCCGCACCAGCTCGCCGACCGACGGCGTGAGCGCCGAGTACGCCGCGGCGTACGTGAAGATCAGCGGCAGCACCTGGCAGGTCACCGACGCGCCGATCCTCGGCGAGGGCGGCGGCACGGCGACCAGCGTCACCGTCGGCTGGCCGGCGAAGGTCACCTACGGCAAGGCCGCCAAGGTGACCGTCTCGGTCGAGGCGAAGTCCGGTGGCGAGACGCCGACCGGCACGGTGCGGGTCGTGAGTGGCTCGACCACCGTCGGCACGGCCACGCTGTCCGGCGGATCCGCCACCGTGACGCTCTCCAAGAGCGCGCTCGAGGCCGGCTCACAGTCGCTCCGGGTGCGGTACGACGGCGCCGCGGGCGCGTTCGGCCCGTCGCAATCGTCGACCAAGGCGATCCAGGTCGCGAAGGGCACGCCGGGCAAGCCCACGCTGAAGGTGGCGGGCAAGACCGGCACGGTCACGGTTCCGACCGCCGGTGGGCTCGCCAAGGCCACCGGCAAGGCCACGGTCACCCTGACCAAGGGGGCGACCAAGAAGGTGCTCACGGTCAAGATCAAGGCCGGCAAGGGCACCGTCACGCTGCCGGCGGGCAGTTGGTCCGCGACGGTCGTGTACGCGGGTGACAAGCGGTACGTGTCGGTGACGTCGAAGACCGTCAAGGTGACGGTCACCGGGTGACCACTGCGTCGCTGCGTCGGCGTGGTGCGGACGGTTCGCCGTCCGCACCGCGTCACCGCACGGGTGTCGACGGGAGTGAGATGGAGAACCATGAGGAGGGTGCAATGACCGAGGTGATCGAGGCGGTCGACGTGACCGAGGTGCTGCCGGCGGTGAAGCCGTCGACGGCGGCGACGCTGGACGCAGAGCGGGTGTCGGCCTGGTTCGGGAAGCGCAAGGTGCTGGACCGGGTCAGCATCGACATGCCCGCGGGACAGGTGACGGCGCTGATCGGACCGTCCGGGTGCGGCAAGTCGACGTTCCTGCGCATCCTCAACCGGATGCACGAGCTGGTCCCGGGCGCCGCCCTGGCCGGCGAGGTCCGGCTGGACGGCCAGGACATCTACGACCCCGTCCGTCGGCTGACGGACGCGCGCAAGTCGATCGGCATGGTGTTCCAGAAGCCCAACCCGTTCCCGGCGATGTCGATCCACGACAACGTGCTGGCGGGCCTCAAGCTCACGGGCACGAAGATCTCCAAGGCCGACCGCGAGGTGCGGGTCGAGGAGTCGCTGGTCCGCGCCGGGCTCTGGGCCGAGGTGAAGGACCGGCTCAAGCAGCCCGGCTCGGCGCTGTCGGGTGGTCAGCAGCAGCGGCTGTGCATCGCGCGCTCGCTCGCCGTACGGCCACGGGTGCTGCTCATGGACGAGCCGTGCTCCGCGCTGGACCCGACGTCGACCCGCGTCGTCGAGGAGACGATCACCGAGATCGCCCAGGACGTGACGATCGTGATCGTCACCCACAACATGCAGCAGGCACAGCGGGTCTCCGACCAGTGCGCGTTCTTCCTGGCGGCCCACGGCACGCCGGGAGTGATCGTCGAGCACGGGCCGACGACGTCGATCTTCGACAATCCGCAGGACCAGCGCACCTTCGACTACGTGAACGGCCGCTTCGGCTGACGCCGGTTCACGCCAAGCCCCACCGGGTGCACCCCCCGGTGGAGGGAGTGGGGTCCGCCGGGTGCACCCCCGGCGGACCCCACTCCCAGTCTCATTGCCGATAACCGGTTGAACCTCGGCGGACCGGGAACGACGCTGGCGGCATGACCGCCTTCGTCTCCCACACGACCATCGACACGTCGAACGCCTACGAGCTCTCCGAGTGGTGGAAGCCAGTGCTGGGGTACGTCGACATCGACGGCGACCCGAACCTGCCCGGTCACGAGGAGTGCATGATCCGCGACCCGGAGACCGGGCACCAGCTGCTGTTCATCGAGGTCCCCGACGCGAAGTCGGTGAAGAACCGGCTGCACCTCGACCTGCGACCGCGATCGGCGAGTCGGGACGAGGAGGTCGAGACGCTGCTCGCCCACGGCGCCACCCTGGTCGCCGACCACCGCGGGATCCACGGACCGGGCTCGGGGTGGGTGACGCTCGCCGATCCGCACGGAAACGAGTTCTGCATCCTGCGGTCCCTCGCCGAGCTCGACGCACAGGGCTGAGACCTCACTTGGCGTTGGTCGGCGGTAACCAGTCGACGCTGCGGGCGAGCCCGACGGCCGCCAGCTGAGAGCTGACCTCGAGCTTGGCGAGGATCGACTTGACCTGGGTGCGGACCGTCGCTTCGGACACGAACCGGGCGCGTGCGATCTCGCGCACCTGCCTGCCCTCCATCAGCTGCCCGAGCACCTCGCGCTCACGGGTCGTGAGGATGGCGAGCCGGCGCCGGACCAGCTGCTGCTGGCTGCGCTGCGTGTGCCAGATCCGGAGCAGGTCCTCGCGCTCCTCGTGGTCCATGACCGGCAGTCCCTGGTAGATCTTGCGGACGACCGACATGATCTCGTTCAGGGGCTGGGTCTTCGAGATCACCTTGCGAGCGCCCTGCCGCACGCACTCTCCCCAGCGGGCCTGATCGGTCGACGCCGTGACCACCACGACGTTCGCACCGGTCCGGGCCAGTGGGTTGATCAGCTCGGCACCGTCGCCGAAGCCGCCGAGGTCCAGGTCGAGGAGCACGACCCGCGGTCGGATCCGGACGACCGCTGAGATGAGTGGAGCGGTCGGTCCCGGCTTGGCCGGGATCGGGAACCGGCGGACGTCGTACCCCTCCATCGTGAGGGCGAGGTCGAGTGACTCGGCGAACAGGGCGTGATCCTCGACGAGGAGGATCCGGACCTTACTGCGCGACGAAGCGGGCTGTGTCATCACAGGACCCTCCAGGCAGGTGGGTCGCGCGTCGGATCCCCACGACGAAGGCGGCTCCCTGGACCCACGAAGGGTCGTGGCGCAGGTACCCGCCGTCGCGCACCATCAGTCGGCGCGCGACATGCAGCCCGAGGCCGGTCCCGCTCGAGTCCGTGCCCCGGACACCGCGGTCGAACAGCGTCTCTCGTTGCTCGTCCTGAACGCCCGGACCCGTGTCGGCGACGATCAGCTCGACGTGGTCGCCGGACTCCTGCGCGAAGACCGCGATGGGTCCGTCCGGTGCGTGCTTTGCCGTGTTCTCGAGGAGGATGTTGATGACCTCGGTCAGGTCGTCCTCGCGGGCCCAGGCCTCGAGACCGCTCGTCCGCCAGCTCACGCACTGCCCTTGAGCGCGGCGGGCGACCACCAGGGGCCTGAGCACGTCATCGACGGACACCACGCCTATCGGTCCTGGAGCGCAGGCGTGCACGAGCCGCTGGAGCCGGGCCGACTCCCGCTCGAGCATGTCTTCCAGCATCTCGCGGCTCTGGCCGGGCAGGGGCGGCTGGTGGTGGATCAGGCGCGACGCGGAGGCGATGCCCGCGATGGTGCCCCTGACCTCGTGCAGTCGCTCGCGGTCCACCCGGGCATGGGCGGCCGTGCTCGCGAGCTGGTCCTGGAGCGACGTGATCGCCAGGCGGTCGTCGTGGATGGCCAGTCCGAGCACATTGACGGACGTGCTCAGGAACAGTACGGCGGCCGTGGTCGTCACGACCACGCCGACGACGTGCACGGCGGCGTCGCCCGGGCTCGCTGCCTCCAGGCAGGCGCGGCCCAGGAAGAGTGCGGCAATGGCAACCGCGAGCCGGTCCCGCGCCCATGCGGGCAGCGTAGCCAGTCGCCGTACCTCGAATGCGACGAACGCGCCCACTACCACCAGGGGGATTGTCAGCGCCGCGGTAGCGGCCCGGGAGAGCGTGAACTCGCTGGCTGCCGCCGCGATCGCGATCGCCAGTGCCGATCCCGCCGAGGCGAGGACGAGTCCGACGGCCGCGGGGTCCATCGCGAGCTTGATCCGCTCGGAGATCGCCACCATGGCCAGGAGGGACACCACGACGACGATGTCCGCGACGACCAAGGGTGCTGCGATCGGTTCCCCGGTCGTGATCGCCGTCTCCATGCCGGTGACGGTGAGACCGAACCCGCCGGCGAAGATCAGCCCGGCCGCCAGCCAGGCCGTGCTGTCGGACCTGGTCAACCGGTGGTGGAGGTACATGTAGATGCCGCTCGCCACCACGACCGTGTTCAGTACCAACCCGGCCGACGCCGCGGCGTCACCGGTATTGCGGGCCGCCGGCGCGATGGCCTGGACCCCGAGCTGTGGAACCACCGCCACGGCGAGCGCAGCCGCCACGGCCCCCCATCCGTAGGCTCCGCCTGGATGCGGCAGCGCGGTTGTCCCGTGCGTCATGAACCTTCACCCCCGGTCAAACACCACATGTCCCCGTGCCGAGTGCTGTGTTCCGAATCCGGCCATCCCATGAGGCGGACCGCAGCGAACACTCGACTCGGCGACCGTAGGGTCGGGGTCGACGGGGCCCGCGGAGGACCGAGATCCGTTACCTCAAATTGGTGAGGGAGCCCAGTCGGCTCGGATCCTTGGCGTCGCCGGCCCCGACGGTCCCGGCCTCGGGGACCTCGGCGGTACCTGATGGGGGCAGGTCCGAGGCGTCACATCCTCCTGCCGAGGCATGCCGTGACCGCCGGAGCTGGCGACGAACTCAAGATCGCTGACGCGGCTGTCGAGCGCCCTATCCTGTGATGGGAGTCCCCAATTTCAGGGGCCGGTGCCGATCAACTGCCGCTGCAGTGCGTCGGCCCTCCGAGGATGGCGGGGTCATGCCATCCGGGAGAGCGCCCTTGACGCGGGACGTGTGCGTCAGCAGAGAGGCTCGGCAGATGTCCCCCGAATTTCACCTTGCGGTCGCGGCCGACCAGTCGCTGATCGCCGATACGGTCAGCGCGGCGCTGGTCGCCCCGGGCTTCCGCGTCACCAAGATCCCGTGGCGGGACCAGGCCGCGCTGTACGTGCCGCTTCCCCGCGCGGAAGACCCCGTCGACGTCGGGATGATGATGTGCGACCTGCAGCCGCTGTGGCGGCTGGTCGAGGCGCAGCGGATGGTGCACGCCGCGCAGGAGCCGTGGATCGTCCTGACCGGAGCGCCACGGGGGCCGCTGTGGGGCGCGATGCTGGAGGCCGGGGCCGCTGCCGTGCAGCGCAGCTCGGCCACCCTCGACGAGGTGCGGGAGATGGTCGGCCGGATCCTGGCCGGCGAGCGGCTGATGGCCGACAGCGAGGTGACCGAGCTCCGTGAAGCCTGGCAGCTGGTCGAGCGGGACCGCCGTGCCGCGGTCGACGGCGTGCGGTCGCTCAGCCCGCGGGAGACCGCGGTGCTCGGGCTGATGTACGCCGGCGAGCCGGTGCAGCGGATCGCCGAGCAGCTCGAGGTCAGTGAGTCGACGGTGCGCAGCCACGTCCGTGCGGTGCTGCGCAAGCTCGACGTGAAGACGCAGCTGGCCGCGGTGGCGGAGTACGAGACCGCGAGCATGGAGATCGACGACGCGATCGAGGAATGGCCGGGCGAGCGCTGACCCGCTCAGGCGGTGTCGCCACGCAGCAGCCTCAGGTGGAGTTCCTGGGTCTGGGGTGAGGGGTCCGCTCCCAGCTCGTCGGCCAGCTGCACTCGGTAGTTCTCGAAGACCCGCAGTGCCGTCCCGACCTCGCCGAGATCTGCGTGCGCGGCCATCAGCAGCCGATGGGCGGTCTCGGCGGTCGGGTCGACGCGGACCCCCTCGGCGGCCAGCTCGGCGGCCTCGCGGGGGAGGCGGAGGGCGAGGGCGCTCGTCGCGGCGTCGCACAGCAGCCCGTGCCTGGCGACCATGATCCGCTCGCGTTCAGCGACCGCCCAGGCGCTGTCGTCGTCGTAGGCGCGGAAGTCGCCGGTGTAGAGCTGCTCGGCCAGCCGGGCGGTGTCCAGGACCCGGGCATGGTGGTCCGTGCGAGCCGCGATCGACACGCTGACGGCGTCCTCGAGATAGCGGACGACGTCGACCCAGGCATCCTTCAGCACCAGGCCCTCGGGGTGCCGGACGATGCAGTTCGCGCCGATGGTCCGGCGGATCTGGCTGCAGGCCGTCCGCAGGCTGCCGCGGCCCCGCTCCGGCCTGGTGTCCGGCCAGAGCTTGTCGATGAGGCGCTGCGGCCGCACCGGCCGGCCGTTCTCCAGCGCCAGCAGGCGCAGGAGGTCCATGGTCTTGCCGGTCCGCCACTCGTCGACTGCGACGGCCGTGCCGTCTGGCCGGATCACATCCAGCCCACCGAGCAGGCGGATGCGAATCGCGAAAGAAACGTGCATGTGTGCTGCTCCCCCACCCACAGGTCCCGAGCGCAGCACCTTTCCGACCGCTTCCTCAGTTTTTACCCAGCGGCGCAAAATGCATGTAGTTCAAGAGGGATATTTTTGTATGCCCATTAGGGCATGCCGGGACTGCCCGAAGGTCCTAGGACCACCCGATCGGGTGGGGCCCACCAGCCGCCACCGGTTCCCTCCGCCCGCCGCCAGTGGGGGACATGGCTGGCGCGGACCCCGGTGCCATTTCTGGGCAGCCAAGCGGGCCCGCAGACCTACCGTGCTGCGCGGCTGGTGAGCCGACTGAGTTGTCGAACTCCCTCCGCCCGACCCAGACCACGATCCCGGCTCCCGCCCGCGGGTCGCATCCCCAAGATTGGGGATCGGCGGTTGCTCAGTAGGCGCCGCGATGGCCGAGGACGGCTCCCACCGTGCGCAGCAGGATGGCGACGTCCAAGCCGATCGACCAGTTCTCGACGTAGCGGAGATCGAGGCGCACCGACTCCTCCCACGAGAGGTCGGAGCGCCCGCTCACCTGCCAGAGCCCGGTGAGGCCGGGTGTCACCGCCAGTCGCCGGTGGATGTCGCCGTCGTACAGCTCGACCTCGCTCGGCAACGGCGGGCGCGGTCCGACCAGTGCCATCTCGCCGCGGAGGACGTTGACGAGCTGCGGGAGCTCGTCCAGTGAGTAGCGACGAAGCAGCCGGCCGACCTTGGTGATCCGAGGGTCGTCAGCCATCTTGAACAGGACACCGTCGTCCTCCTGCTGTGCGGCGAGCGCGCCGAGGCGGTCCTCGGCGTCGACGCACATGGTGCGGAACTTCAGCATCGTGAACGGCGTCCCGTCCCGGCCCACCCTGGTCTGGCGGAACAGGGCCGGGCCCTCGGAATCGAGCCGGACGAGGAGGGTGAGCAGTCCGATCAGGGGGGCGAGCGCCACCAGCGCGAGACCCGCGACGAGCCGCTCGCACGTCGCCTTCGCGATCCGCCGGCCACCACGCAGCGGTGCGTGCCGCACCTGGATCAGCGGCAGGGATCCGGCGTGGCCGATGCGGGTCCGGCCGGGACCGAGCTCGCGGAGGCCGGTCCCGACGAAGAGCTGGGTCCCGGTGCGCTCCAGCTGCCACCCGAGCCGGCGTAGCTGGGCCGGGTCGACCTGGCGACAGGGCACCACGATGACCGCGTCGGCGTCGTGCTCCCGCACGCACACCTGCAACCTCGCCAACCCGGCAGAAACGGGAGTGTCGAAGTCCCCGGGGCGCGGCTGCCCGGCGAGGCAGACCGCGGCGACCGTGACGGGCGAGCCCGCGTCGCGCAGCTCGGCGAGCATCTGCTGCACACCGTGCCGGTGACCGGCGACCACGACGCGGAGCGGGTGCCGGGCGTCGACCGTGCTGGCGAGCCCGCGGTGCGCGAACGCCAGGGTGCTGGTCGCGATCGCGAAGGCGATCAACCGAAGTGGGTCGAGATCCCTGCCCAGCGCTCCGGTGAGCGCGACGGCGAGGAACACGAGCACCAGGCCGGCACCGGCCAGCCGCCGGCCCGTCTCTCGGACGGTGACGGCGGGGCCGTGCAGGTCCTGGGTCGCGATCGTCGCCACGACCGCCCAGAGCGCGGCGAGGGCCAGGTCGACACCCGGACCGAGTGGAGCGAGGGCGAGAGCGGCGAGGATCCCGGCTGTGGTGTCGGCGACGAGCGCCGTCGCGGTCCGCGCCGCGGGGGTGCGACGGGCACGGGGGCGGGCCGCTCCACTCGCCCGGCCCGGGCGGGTCCGGATCGCGGCCTCCGGAGTGGCGGACCACTCGGTGGCGGCCGATGGGGCGGTGGCGACCATGGGCACCTCTCTCGCGCTGGCACGGCCGTCGCGGCCGCGGAAGTTCCCACAACGTAGGAACGTCCGCCGCCGGTCGACCGACCACCGAGGGAGGAATCCACCAAATAGGGGATCAGTCCAACTGTGGGCGCGGCGGCGGCTGCCAGTGCGCCCGGAGCGCCGCGCCCACGGCCCCGAGCTGGGACGAGACGCCCAGCTTGCTGCGGATGGCCTTCACCTGGGTGCGGACCGTCGCGTCCGAGACGTACGACGTGCGGGCGATGTCGGTGACCGTGGCACCGGCCATCAGCTCACCGAGCACCTCGCTCTCCCGGCGGCTCAGCGTCGCCAGCGCGGCTCGGATGTCCCGGAGCAGGCGGTGCTCCTGGTGGAACGACGTGAGCAGTCGCTCCCGCTCGTCTCGCGTCATGGCCGGCAACCCGGCGATGACCCGGCGGATCGCACCGACGATCTCGTTGAGGGGAGCCGACTTGGCAACGACCGCGCGGGCGCCCAGCCGCACGCACTCACCCAGGCGGGGTGACTCCACCGTCGCGGACACGACGATGACGGCGATACCGGCCTGGCTGAGCGGTTGGACCAGCTCGACGCCGTCGCTCGACGGTCCCAGATCGAGATCGAGCAGGACGATCTGCGGCCGCTGCCGGATCACGGTCTTGAGCAGTTGCGCCGTGGACAGGTCAGGATCGCCGGCCGGGACCCGACGGACGTCGTGGCCCTGGAGCGTGATTGCGACATCGAGCGCCTCCGCAAACAGCTCGTGGTCCTCGACGATCGTCACGCGGGTCATCCCGACGCCGCGAGGCACGGTGCCACTCCTTTGAACGTGGGCAGGGTCAGGACGAAGACGGCCCCTGGCACGCCTGGCGGCTGCGACTCCAGCTGCAGGCGCCCACCCATCTCGCGGGCCAGGCGCTGCGCGATGCTCAGCCCCAGGCCATGTCCGGACGATCCGGGCCCCCGCGCACCGCGACGGAACAGTCGGGGCAGCACCTCGGGCGAGACGCCGGGGCCGTGGTCGGTGACGCGGACGTCGACCTCCTGACCCCGCGCTGCGACGTCCACCTCAATGGCCCGTCCGGCAGCGTGCCGGGCGGCGTTCTCGAGGAGTACGTGCACGGCTTCGGTGACGCCGTCGGGGCGACCTCGCACCCGGCAGCCAGTCCTGGTCCACGACACCTGGTGTCCGCGGAGTCGCAGGGTCTCCGCCAGCGAGTCGATCACTTCGTCGAGGTCGACCTCGCCGACCGGCTCGTGGCGGTCGGCCAGCAGCCGCTCCAGCCTGCCCATCTCGGCGTCGTGGAGCTGGCGCAACCGCGCCCGCCGACCCGGCGTGATCCGGTTCCGTGGGTCGTGCAGGATCTGGTACGACGTCGACACGGCCGCCAGGGTCGCGCGCAGCTCGTGCAGACGATCGTGCTCGCGAGCGAGGGCGGCCTCGGCGCACCGGGCGCGTGAGCCGAGCTCGACCACGGTGCCGAGCGGCGACCGGGGCTGTGCCCTCCAGCTGCAGCAGGCGACGACCACGAAGGCGAGCACCGGCAGCTGGGCCAGCCAGCAGGCGAGCACGAGGCCACGCCGCGAGTCGACGGTCTCGAGGCCCGGCGTGACGAGCACGATCAGGGCTTGCGCGGTGAGCGCGGCGATGAGTGCTCCCCAGCCGAGTGAGGCGACGAGCCGGCGGCGGGCATGGCGTACCAGGTCGGCGGGCGGACCTGGTGGTGAGGGTTGTTCAGGTTGTTCAGAAGGCGCAGAGTCGTTCTTCCCGAGTTCAGCGAGATGCATGTCGCTCCCTAGGTGCGTGTCCCCATGAGGTCTCATCAAGCCACGTGAGCGCTAAAAATCCGTCAAGCCACCGTCAAATCCGCTTTCAAACCTGCTGGACGCAACTGATTCCGTAAGATTCGTGCGATGCGCCGGAGCTTTTCGGGGTCAGGCTGGATCAGCGGGACCATCGCCGAGCCCCACTGCCGTCGACTCGGCGTTGCGCCGTCCCACGACGTCGCCCGCGATCTCGCGGATCGGCTGTTGGGACTGCTGCGACCGGCGGCGGAGGTAGGCCATCGCCTGCTCGCCCGTGAGCTGGAAACGCTCCATGAGAATGCCCTGGGCCTGGCCGATGACGTCTCGGGTGAGCAGGGCATCCTCGAGGTTCGTCCGCCGCTCCACGTCGCGCACCGCAAAGCCCCCCAGCCGACTGAGCCGGGCGGCCTCGGACGCGACCGCCGTGAACACGCTCGACCGGTGGGAGTACATCTCGATGGTGGCCGGGCCGCCGCTGAGCTTCGGCAGCCCGACGATCAGGGCGGAGCGGACTCCCAGCGCGGCGATCGGGTGCCACGCGGCCCCATCCGCACGGGTGGAGTCGGCGGCCATCAGAATCTCGCCCTCCGCCAGCGGTGACCCGCAGGGCAGGTCGGGGTGCCGTTCGCGGAGGGCGGCGAGATCGGCGACGAGCGGGTCGGTGGCGGCGACCAGATCGGGCCCTCCGCGCCGCGGATGCCGGAAGACCCCGGCGACGTCGGCCTCGAGATGCCGCACCGCGTAGTCGGCCAGGCTTCCGCATGCGTCCGCGATCCCGCGCGAGTCTCCGAGCTCCGCGACGATCTCGCCCAGAGCGCGGTAGAGCCGCAGCAGCGCGCTCGAATCGTCATCTGACAAAGGCAGTCGCCCGGCCATTTCCCCACCCCCGTAGGTTCCGACCTTGGGGTCACTGTTCCACTTCGGGCCGCCCCGTGCCGGGGAAAGCCAAATTTTCAACTGACGTCGGCCGCCGACATCTGGAAGATGTCTAGCGGTCTGTCCAGCCGTCGATCCGGTCCCGACGTACCGCCTGCCACAGCTCGGTGCCTGCGGGGCGGTCGAGCCGCACCACGCTCTGCGGACCCTCCCAACCGAGGCCGCTCACGGGGGCGGTCAGATAGTGCACGTCGTCGCGGCCGACGTCGCGCAGCGACCAGGCGAGTGACGTCATCTCCCTGGTGCTCCACTCGTCGTCGACGGAGACGTGCCGGGTCAGCATGTCGACGAAGTCGAGGACCAGCCGCGGGCTGTTGCGCAGCTCGAGCGTCTCCTCGGCGAGCGTGGCGAGCACGGCCTGCTGCCGATGGACCCGGTCGAGGTCCCCGCCGGGGAGCCCGTACCGCTGGCCGACGTAGTCGAGCGCGTCCTGGCCGCTCAGCACGTGCTCACCCGCGTTCCAGGTGATTCCGCGTGCCGAGTCGTAGACCGTTCGCGGGATCCGGACGGTCACGCCGCCGACCGCGTCGGTCAGCTCTCGGAACCCTTCCCAGTCGACCATGGCGAAGTGGTCGATGTGGATGTCCGTGAGCCGCTCGACCGTGTGGACGGCGAGAGACGGGCCGCCGTAGGAGAATGCCGCGTTGATCTTGGCCATCCCGTACCCCGGCACCTGGACCCACGAGTCCCGCGGGAGCGAGATCGCGGTGACGTTCTCGCGGTCGGCGTCGACGTGGACGAGCATCATCGCGTCCGACCGCTGTGCCCCCGGGAGCCAGGCGGCTGCGCGCGCCGTGTCGCCCGTGGTGGCGACATCCGTCCGGCGGTCAGTCCCGAGCAGCAGCACGTTGAGGGCCTCGGCGGCCGGGCCGGTGGTCGGCCGCACGGGTCGCGGTCCGATCCCGTCGAAGACTCCGTCGATCCGATCGACCTCGTCGATCTGGTGGTGCAGGTACGCCATCGCGCTCGCCGCCATCAGGGCGAACAGGGAGAGGCAGACGGCCAGGCCGGCCAGGGCGCGGCGAGTGTTGCGAGCTTGTCGTGTGGACATGGGTTCCCCGATCAGTGGTCCCTCCCGCTCCGGACGATGGCTCCCCGTTGACGGGTGGGCCGCTGCCCGTCGAGTGGGATCCCCAAGGTTGGGGATGTGCTCCGGGTGTCGGTCCGAGAACCCCGGAAGGGGCCTCTTGTGGTCGGTAGCGGCCGCAGGGGGTGTGGCCCGATCACGGGAGAAAACCGCATGCATCAGATCGCCGGACATGATCGACGGTGGTGGGCCGTCGTCGTCGCCCTCGTGCTCGTCGGGGGCCTCACGGCCGCCGTGGCACTGGCGGCCTCCTCCGAGCCGTCATCGTCGCCGACCTCACCGACGGGATCCGGGTCGGCGTTGACCGCGACGGCCTCACCTACCCCGGGCTCCGAGCCTTCGTCGGGCCCGACCGGTACGCCGGCCGCGGGGTCCCTCGACGTCGTCCCGGCGGGGGAGATGCGCACCCGGGCCCCCGTGCCGTTCGACGCGACTGCGAGTTTCGGGTCCGGCCTCACCCTCCGAGTCACGCAGCTCGAGGACGTCTCCGGTGTCGCACGCGGGCCTGGGGAGATCGCCGGCCCGGCGGTCCGGATGACCTTCGAGCTCGAGAACGACGGTGACCAGCCGGTCTCCCTCGAGAGCGTCGTCGTCTCGGTGACCTACGGGGCCGAAGAGACCCCGGCGGTCACGCTCAGCGGGCCGGGCGAGGAACCGTTCGGCGGCACCCTGGGGCCGGACGCCACTGCCGATGGTCGGTACGTGTTCGCACTCCCGGCCGAGGAGCGCGGTCAGGTCCAGGTCGTCGCCAGCTACACCGGCGGGGCACCCGCCGTCTCCTTCGAGGGGTCCGTCCGATGAGCGGCGGCACCCCCAATTTCTTGTATGTGGGCGCCGACGGACGGTCCGCGGCGCCGAAGGTTCCTACGTTCCTGGACGAGGGCGGTCGCCGTCCTCTCTCACGCTCGCGGGGACTGACTGAGTGGATGGTGGCGGAGATGGATCGAGTTCGTGGTGTCGCCGGGCGGATGCGTCCCGGTCAGGAGTGGACGCGGCTGCTGCGGCCGCTGCTAGCAATCGCCCTGCTCCTGGCCGGGCTCGGCGCCGTGTCGAGCGCCCCGGCGTCGGCGGACTCGGCGCCCCAGAACCCTGCGGACCCGGCGACCCCGACGACGGTGTCGGCCGACGCCCTTCCGACGGTCCAGATCAACGGCGTCGTCTGGTCGCAGGCGATGGTCGGCGACATCGTCTACGCGGGCGGCAGCTTCACCACCGCCCGGCCGGCCGGCTCCGGTGGGACGGCCGTCACCCGCAACAACATGCTGGCGTACAACATCCGCACCGGCGCGCTGGTGACCTCGTTCGCGCCGTCGTTCAACGCCCAGATCAAGGCCGTCGCGGTCTCGCCTGACAAGTCGCGGATCTACGTCGGTGGCGACTTCACGACGGTCAACGGGCTCTCGCACCGTCGTATCGCGGCGTTCAACGCCACCACCGGAGCGTTGCTCGAGACGTTCAACCCGCCGGTCAACTACAGCGTCAACGCGCTCGCCGCGACGAACACGACCGTGTACGCCGGCGGCGAGTTCCAGGGCGTCGGCTCCCAGGACCGCCAGGGACTGGCGGCGTTCAACGCCTCGAACGGCGCGCTGCTCAACTGGGCACCGGCCGCGACCGGCGGCGGCGTGTGGGCGGTTGCGCTGAACCCGGCCGGCACCAAGCTCGCCGTCGGCGGCTCGTTCACCGCGCTCAACGGCTCGTCGAACCCCGGCTACGGCCTCGGCATGGTCGACGCGCTCGACCGGCGCGAGCCTGCCGTTCCTGGCCAACAACATCGTCCGCAACGGCACCGCGGACGGTGCGATCACCACGCTGACCGCCGACGCCGACTACGTCTACGGCGGCGGCTACACCTTCGGTCGTGTCGGCGGCACCTGGGAGGGCGTGTTCGCTGCGTCGTGGAACGACGGGGCCGTGCACTGGGCCGACGACTGCCACGGCGACACCTACTCGCTGCACGCGCAGGGCGACGTCATCTACGCCGCCAGCCACACCCACTACTGCGAGAACATCGACGGCATCCGGCAGGGCGCCGGCGGTGTCGGCGACTACCCGTACTTCCGGGGCATCGCCTTCGGTCGGGACGCGACAGGCACCGTGACGTGGGAGCCCGACCAGGGCCGCTACTACAACTTCGAGGGCCAGCCGCGGTCGTCGATGCTCACCTGGTACCCGAACCTGAACACCGGGCACGTACACCGGCCAGTTCCAGGGGCCGTGGAGCGTGACGGGCAACTCCGACTACATCGCGATGGGTGGCGAGTTCACCCGGGTCAACGGCCAGAACCAGCAGGGCCTGGTGCGCTTCGCGCGGCCCGGGCTGGCGCCCAACGACCAGGGCCCGAGCCTGTTCAACACGACGTACCCGATCAACGTGAGCTCGACCGAGGCCGGCAAGGTCCGGATCAACTGGGCGACCAACCGGGACATCGACAACGACTACCTGACCTACCGGCTCTACCGCGACGATCCAGAGCGGGGCCGGGCTGCTCCAGCACCCGGTCGGTCCGGGCGCACTGGTGGAACCCGTACGGCATGGGCTTCAGCGACACCGGCGGTCGCACCCGGGTCGAGCCACCGCTACCGCGTCGCGGTGACCGACCCGTTCGGCAACATCGCGAACTCGCCGTGGATCACGTGACCGTCGCATCGGCCGGCTCCGACAGCGCGTACGTCGAGGCGGTCCAGGAGAGCGAGCCGACGCACTGGTGGCGTTTCAACGAGACCACCGGCACCGCCCTCGCCGACTCGGCCGGCTTCCAGCCGGTGACCACGACCGCCGGACCGACGCTCGGAGTGCCCGGGCCCGATCGTCGGCGACTCGGGCACCGCGATCCGGTTCCCCGGCACCAGCACGACGCGTGCCTACACGACCGACGCTGGACAGCCCGCCCGACGTGTTCACCCTCGAGGCGTGGTTCCGCACGACGCGCCGGCGGCGGCAAGATCATCGGCCGCGGCAACCGCAACGACCGCAACTCGAGCAAGATGGACCGGCACCTGTACCTGAACAACGCCGGCCAGGTCGTGTTCGGGGTCAAGCCGAACCAGACCCGGCAGGTCGTCACCAGCCCGAACAGCTACAACAACGGCGCCTGGCACCAGGCGACCGCGACGCTGTCGTCGGCGGGCATGCGCTGTACGTCGACGGAGCACTGGTGGCGCAGCGCGCCGACGTGACGGTGGGCGAGCACCTGGCCCTGGGCTACTGGCGAATCGGCGGTGACGCGCTGAACAGCTGGCCGTCCGCCCCGACCAACGCGTTCTTCAACGGTGACCTCGACGAGGTTGCGGTGTACTACCGGGCGCTGACCGCCGGTGAGGTCGCCGCGCACTACGCGGCCGCCACCGGCGACCCCGCCGCCGAACCAGGCGCCGGAGGCCGACTTCAGCTCGTCGGTGGAGCGGGCTGACCGCGGACTTCACGTCGAGCGCGACGGACACGGACGGGACCGTGGAGGAGTACGCCTGGAGCTTCGGCGACGGCGGCACCTCGACCGAGCAGAACCCGTCCCACACCTACGCGGCGGGTGGCACGTACGACGTCACGCTGACCGTGACCGACGACGACGGCGACACCGGCACGGTGACCAAGCAGGTCACGGTCGCGGAGCCGCCGAACCAGGCGCCAGAGGCCGACTTCAGCTCGTCGGTGGACGGGCTGACCGCGGACTTCACGTCGAGCGCGACGGACGCGGACGGCACCGTGGAGGAGTACGCCTGGACCTTCGGCGACGGCGGCACCTCGACCGAGCAGAACCCGTCCCACACCTACGCGGCGGGTGCCACGTACGACGTCACGCTGACCGTGACCGACGACGACGGCGACACCGGCACGGTGACCAAGCAGGTCCTCGTGACGACGGGGCCGACGCCGTTCGCGGTCGACGCCTTCGGCCGCACGGCGTCCAACGGGTGGGGCAACGCCGACACCGGCGGCGCCTGGACCCGGAGCGGCACCGCGTCGAACTTCTCGGTGAGCGGCGGAGTCGGCCGGATCCGGATGGGCTCAGCCGGCTCGGGGCCGGGCATGGCGCTCAACGGGGTGTCGTCCACGAGCACGGACCTGAGTGTCAAGGTCGGCGCGGACAAGGCGGCCACCGGTGGCGGCATCTACCTGACCGTCGAGCCGCGGCTGCTGGCCAACGGGAACCGGTACTACGCCGACGTGCGGTTCCTGTCGACGGGCGCGGTCTCGGTGACGCTCGGCCGCACCGTCAACGGGACGGAGACGTCGATGGGCTCGCAGACGGTGCCCGGACTGACGGTCGGCGCCGGCGGCATGGTGAACGTCCGGGTCCAGGCGACCGGGACGTCGCCGACCACGCTCCGGGCCAAGGTCTGGGCAGTCGGCGCGACCGAGCCGGCGGGCTGGAACGTGACGTCCACGGACAACACGGCCGCGGTCCAGGCAGCCGGCGCGATCGCGTTGCGGACCTACCTGTCCGGATCCGCCTCGAATGCTCCGGTCGTCGGTCTCTTCGACGACCTGATCGCGGGGCCGGCGTAGGAGAACTGACCGCTCGGAAAGTCGGGGAACCATGGGGATCAAGGGGTTGTTGTCGTGACGTTCGCTGAGTACTTCGCTCTGCTCCAGCGTCGGTGGCGGGCCTGGGTGGCCGGGTTGCTGCTCGGCCTGCTCGCCGCCGGCGTGCGTGAGTGCGCTGGCACCGACCCGGTACACCGCCACCGCGCAGTCGTTCGTGACCGTCGCGGAGCGGGTCGACGGCTCCGGGCAGGGGGAGATCTTCCAGGGCTCCCAGTTCGCGGTGCAGCGGGTGAAGTCCTACGCCCCGCTGGTCCGGAGCCCGGACGTCCTGCAACCGGTCATCGCCCGGCTGGATCTCGACCTGACGGTCACCGAGCTGGGCAAGCAGGTGTCGGTGAGCAGCGCACCGGAGACGGTGCTGCTCGATGTCGCCGTCACCGACGCCGACCCCGAGCAGGCGAAGCAGCTGGCCGACGCGATCTCGGTCCGTCTCGGACTCGTGATCGAGGCGCTGGAGACGCCGCGCGACTCCGACGTCTCCAACGTCACCGTGTCGCTGGCGCGACCGGCCGCCGTCCCCACCATGCCCTCGTCGCCGCGGGTGCTGCTGAACCTCCTGCTCGGAGGGATCGCCGGACTGGCGATCGGGCTGGTGATCGCCGTGCTGCGCCACTACCTCGACAAGCGGATCAAGACCGCCGAGGACGTGCGCGCGATCACGGACATGTCCCCACTCGGGACGACGCTGTACCAGCGTTCCGTCCAACGCCGGCCGCTCGTTGCCCTCGACTGGCGCTCGGCCGCGGCCGAGCGCTACCGGACCGTCCGGACCGCGCTGAAGTTCGCGACGGTCGACCGCGAGCTACGCCACTTCGCGGTGACGTCCGCGGTCGCCGGCGAGGGCAAGACCTCCGTTGCCAGCAACCTGGCGATCAGCTGGGCCCAGTCCGGGGCTTCGGTCTGCCTGGTGGAAGCCGACCTCCGGCGTCCGTCGGTGTCCCAGTTCTTCGGCCTGGACGGCAGCGTCGGCCTCTCGGACGTGCTGGTCGGGGAACGCGAGCTGGACCAGGTGCTGGTCCCGTGGAACCACAACATGCTGAGCGTGCTTCCGGCCGGATCGCTCCCGCCGGACCCGGCCGCCCTGCTCGGGTCCACCCCGATGGCGACCCTGGCCGCGACGCTCCGCGATCGGTTCGACATCGTCATCTACGACACACCGCCGCTGCTCTCGGTCACCGACGCGGTGGTGCTCGGCCGGCACGTCGACGGCGTCGTCCTGGTGATCCGGTCCTCGACCACGCGCCGCGACCAGGTCACCCACTGCCTGGAGACCCTCCGCCGGTCGAGGCTGGCCCTGCTCGGCAGCGTCGTCACCAACGAGCGGAAGCGGCGCCGGGAGGCAGCGCACGACTACAGCCCCGATCTCGGCCACGACCGGGTCGAGCTGGCTCCGCTCACCGCGGACTCGCCGGCCGGGATGTCGACTGAGACCATGCCCGCGCCGGCCGATCCGGTGGCCGCCGATGCCGGTGGCTGCCGATCCGGTGGCTGCCGATCCGGTGGTCGATCCGGTGGTCGATCCGGTGGTCGGGCCGGTGGTCGGGTCGGTGGCCGAGCCGGTGGTCGGCGGCCGCGGTCGGTAGCCCGCGACCCGCCGGCTGGGTCAGCCGACCCAGGCGCCGAGGTGGCGGACGCCGGCCTCCCGGCCGAGCGCCCGGGCGAGCGCAGCAGGCAACGGCCGGGCGACCCGCTCGGTCGACCGGTTCACCGCCGCGGTGGCGCGGAGGCCGGGGGTGACCGCGCGCCGACCGACGATGCCGAGGTGCGTGCGCTCCTGGCCGGTCGCGCGAGCGAAGTCCGCAACCGACGTGAACACCGCCGGGTCTCCTGCGCCGCGTGACCACACGACCACCCAGCTGGGCGCCGAGCGGTTGGCGCGGACGTAGACGTTCCCCGACGCCCGCACCCGCAGCTCGGCTGCGCTGAATCGGCCCGAGTAGTCCTCGACGCACAGCAGGCAGTTCGCGTCGGCGCGGCCGCGGCCCAGGATGTTGTTGTGGACGCTGACCCGTTTGTTGATCCAGGTCATCCCCGGGGCCGGCACGGGCTGGCGCGGGTCGTGACCGGGCGTGTCCGGATCGGAGGCGTCGCGATCGTCCTGGACGATGTTCACCGGTCGCCCGTTGCCGACGATGGTGTTGTTCCACAGACGGACGTCGCTGGTGTTGTTCACCTTGACGCCGTCGTCCCGGTTGCCGGCGATCACGGTGTCGGCGACGCGCGCGTTGGCCGAGATCTCCAGCGAGATGCCGTGGTGGCCGTTGTTCCGGATCGTGCTGTCGAAGACCCGGATCGTGCGCACGGACTCGTCGAACCACAGGCCGGTGCCGTCGTTCCGGGTGATGTGTCGCGCCGACCACGCGGACGTCGCGGGTCCGGCCGATCTTGATCCCTCCCGCGACGGGGGAGTGGTTGAAGCCCTCGGTGTTGTTGCCCCGGCTCCGCACGTGCAGGAGCCGCAACCCGTCGGCGTAGGTCGCGCTGAGGCCGAGCATGCCGTTGCCCGTGAGCTTCACCCGGCGCAGCACGGCGCCCGCGCCCATGACGTGCATGCCGGTGGTGGCGTTCCTGCGGACCGAGACCCGCGAGAGCGTGACGTTCCTGGCCTCCACGGTCACGGCACCCATGTGCGGGACCGACGGGCGCGTAGCGGCGCACGCCGATGCCGCGAACGGTGGTGCCTGCGGCACGGATCGCGAGGGCCTTGGCCAGGGTGCTCGCCCGGACCTTCCGCCCTCTCGGGTCGGATCCGAGGTAGAGGCGGTTGGCGCGGTCGTCGACGAAGAAGGTGCCCCGCTCGAGCTTGGAGAGTGACGAGACCTGGCGCTGCGCGACACCGCCGATCCACACCTGGTCCGGATGGGCGGCCATCGGTCGCCGGCCGTTGACGAAGGACCAGCCCGGCTCGGTGCCGTCCGCTGCGCCCCAGGTGTAGGTCGGGCTGGAGTCGAACGACGCACGCCACCCCTCGTGCACGAAACCGTTGGACGCGGACCGCCAGCGGTGCACCCGCCGGGAGCCGTCGAGCCACACCGGTGCGCCCGGACGCGGCCTCGATGCGTGAGGGGCTTGCCGGCGGGCACGGTCACCGACTCGTGGTACCGGCCGCCGCGTACGACGATCGTGGTGCCCGGGGTGGCGCGGGAGATCGCGGCGCCGATGGTCCGCAACGGTGCGTCCGGCGTGCCGGAGGCCGAGTCGTCGCCGTGCGGTCCGACGACCAGCGTGCGGGGGCGGGGTTGCTCGGCGGCGGCATCGGCCGCGACGGCCGGCAGCGTTGCCGCGCCGAGAGCGAGGAGAGTTCCGGCCACGATGGACCGGGAGAGAGTAGGGGGTCGACCCGAGCATGACACACCTAAGAACGAGCGGTGGCGGCCGTGCATGTCCCCCAGGACCCGGGGAATATCCCACCGCAGGTCCCGGCATGTCAAGCCAGCGCTCGTCCGGCGTCGCTCAGCGGCGGCTCCCGTGTCGCAGCCGCGCCGAGCGCGCCGAGCCGTCGATGACCTCGAGCCGGCCGGCGCGGTTGAGGGTGTGCAGCCGGGACCCGGGCCAGGACGGCCCGGGTGCGATCCGCGCGACGACCCGCTGGACGAAGGTCGCGGGATCGAGGGACACGACCTCGGCCACGGCCAGCGCCGCGCCGTAGCCCCGGCGCCCGTCCTGCACGGGTCGGAGCAGGCGCCCGTCGCTGCTGTTCCGGCCGGCCGGCCGGGCGGGCACTGGCGATGTCGACCAGGACCGGGTTGCTGCGCGTGCGGCACCCAGGGGCCGGTCAGCCGGTCGGCGTACCAGAGATGGAGGGCGTCCGAGCAGGAGCCGTTGTGGCGGACGGTCGCCGAGAGCCACCACCGCCCGTCGTGGCGGAACGGGGTCGCGTCGTTCGCGTCGACGCTCGCTGCAGCAGGACCGTGTGCGAGCTCCCACCGGTCCGGGAACTCCGTCGCCCGGTAGAGCTCGACGGTGCCGGCGCCGGACGTCTCCGGGATCATCCAGATCTCTCCGCCGTCCTCCAGGACGATGGGGTAGGACAGGTGCACGTCGCGCTCCAGGACGGGACGGGGCACGCCCACGGGGCCGTGGTCGTCGAACTCCACGACGGAGATCACGCCGCGGCCGACGCGGTGGTCGAAGTCCTCGACGAACAGATAGGTCCGACCGTCCACCACGACGGGGAACGGGTCCGCGTAGAAGTGCTGGCCGTCGTCGGGGAGGTCGTGCCACCCGTCGCTGGGCAGGGTGCCGCAGGCCAGGACGCCGGGTCCGTCCGTGAACCGCCACCCGACCCGCCAGTGCGGACTGCGGTAGAGCGTCCGGTAGACGCGCCGGGCGCCGGCGGTCGCGAGGGCGCGGCGGGACCGCCCGGCCGGGGTCCGCACGGTGTCGCGAACGGGTTCATCGGGATCAGCCGGCTCCGCGGGCAGGCGGAGTCGGTGGCCGGCAACGGCGGCGGCGAGCAGCTGCACCGACCCGGCGAGCACGTCGTCGAGCGCGGCGGCGATCACGGAGGGGAGCTCGCTGCCCGGCCGCCCCTCGGCGAGGGTCCGCTGCCGGTCGTCGACGACGCGCACCACCGGGAACCGGTTGGCCAGCAACGATCGGACGGCGGCGTCCTCGCCGGGCTGGTCGTCGAACGTGAGCGTCCAGTACCCGGCGCGGGCCGGTCCGCCGGTCAGGTCGATCCGGGCCTCGGGCCGCGCCCCGGCGCGGGCACCGTTCCGGTCGGCGGCGTGCTTCCCGGGCGAGGAGCCTCGCGGCAACAGGTCGGAGCCTCCGGCGCGGAGGCTGTTGCGGCGGCGTTCGCGCTGGAGCAGGGCATCGACGTCGTGGCCCCAGGTCGATCCCTCGTCGACCGTGATGATCTGCACGGCGTCGCCGGTCGTCGGCGAGCGCCTCGACGAGGTCGCCGTGCCACGCCCGCACGTGCTCGGCGTGGCAGCAGGATCTCGACGACGATCGGGCTCACCCCACCGAGACGTGTGCGCATCGGGCCAGGCCGCGGGCGACCTGCTGTGGCACTCGACGTGGTCAGTGCGTAGACGACCCGGTGCGGGGCGCGCTCGCCCTGGTGTGCGTCCGGAATGTCGTGAGCGTGGACCGCCACCCGCCGCCACGGGCTGGTCACCGCGACCATGTAGCGGGTCCGGGGCAGGTCGCCCAGCCCGCGCACGGCGTTCATCGCGGCGACGTACGAGCGGAGCCGCTCCTCGAGCGTCTGACCCCGCACCTCGGAGACGGCCACTTCCCCGAGCTGAGCGGCCTCGCGGAGCGTGAAGGTGCGTCCGGCCGCGCGCGGAACCCGCTTCATGATGCCCGACCGGGTGCGACGGTCGGCGGCGAGCACGAGGTCGGCCGCCTCGATCTGATCGGTGGTCAGAACCTGCGCCTGGTGGCCGACGAGGGCGCGCGAGCGGAGGCCACGGGACTCCGCCAGCCGGACCACGTCCGGGCAGACCGGCTGCCCCGGGAGGGCATCGATCCCGCCGGTTTCGACAGCGATCCGCCGGTCGACCTCCTCCATGGCGACGGTGTGGGTGAGCACCGCGGCGGCGAACGGCGAGCGACAGACGTTGGCAGAGCAGGCGATCAGGATCCTGAACGTCATGGTCCCTCCTGGGGCAGCGGTCTCTGGATG
Organism: uncultured Actinomycetota bacterium; assembly: GCA_963716655.1. Classification (GTDB taxonomy): domain Bacteria; phylum Actinomycetota; class Actinomycetes; order Propionibacteriales; family Nocardioidaceae; genus Nocardioides. The sequence continues at coordinate 835,967 of CAVQTV010000008.1, forward strand.
GCGAGGCTGAAACACAGGAACGGGATGAACGCCGCCGACGCGTCGAACAGCCCGCTCTCGAGGACGCTGCGGACGACCAGGCAGCACGAGCATGGCGAAGACCAGGGCACGCTGCGGGTTCGGCAGCGCGAGCGACCGGGCCAGCGTGAGCAGCGTCATCACGGCGAGGATCGCGGCTCCGACCCAACCGGCCTGCACGATCGCGGACACCCAGGTGCTGTCCAGGATCTGGGTGTGGCGGTACATCGCCGAGACCGGGATCTCCTTCACCGACAGGCCGACACCGACCAGCTGCGTCACCCCGCTGTCGGCGTATTCCGATCGCCGCACTCCACGCCACGGTTCGCGAGTTGAGCGTCATCGTGCTCGCGGCGTCGCCCCGGGTCGCGTAGTCGGACACCAGGGGGGTGAAGAACACCGTGAACAGCAGTGCCGGCATGCAGAGCACGCAGGCAGACATCAGCCACCCCGGGATCCGGGGCGCCATCGTGACCAGGAGGAGGAAGGACAGCACCAGCGCCGCGAGCCCGGTGCGCGTGCCGGTCAGCCAGATGACCCCGAGGAGCGGAAGGACGGACGCGACCTCCAGGCTCGTGGCCGCGTGGTTCACGCAGCGCCAGACGATGCAGACCAGCGGGACGCCGATCAGGAGCGAGATCTCGTTGGCGTTCAAGGGGGGGATGCCGCCGTACAGACGTCCGGACGCCAGCGAGCCGATGCCGGTGACGGCGCCGACCCCCGCGAGCAGCAGCATCGCCGTGGTGAGGGCGCTCAGCAGCGTCGCCCACGGGTAGGCGCGGACCAGGAGCACGACGGTGACCGTGATCAGGACGACGCGCGCACCGAGCACGGCGGTCGGCAGCGCGTGTCCCGTGCATGAGTGCTCCGACGAACGAGACGCCGAGGTACAGGCCGAGCCACGGCACCGGGCCGGCACGGAGGTGCGACCAGGGCACGCCGGTGCGGGGTGCCGTCCCCGCGAGCAGGAGGGCGACCACGCCGAGCGCCGCCTTCGTCATCACGACGATGTCCAGCCCGCCGGAGTAGTAGACGCCGCGGCGCCAGGCGACGCAGGAGACCAGCAGCATCAGCAGCACGACGAGCAGCCGCAGCGGCGGGCGGCGGAACGGCGTGACGCTGCACCGGCTCGGGCGGTGCGACGCGCGGAGCCGCCAGGACCGTGGTCATGTCGCCCTCCCGACCGTCGCGGGTTTCCGGTCCACCTCGCCGGGGCGGGGCAGGCGGGGGACCAGCAGGAGCTGACGGCAGAGTGCTCCGCCCACGAAGGAGCCGGCGGCCAGCAGCCACGGCGTCGCTCCGGCGGGGGCACCGAGCAGCAGGAGGGCGACCGCGACCGCCCCCAGCGCGAGCACGGAGTCGACCACGCGCAGCCACGAGCACCGCCGCCGGGCGGCCGCGCACGGCGGCCAGGCTGCCGTAGGGGAGGACCGCGGCGCACGAGGCCGCGTAGATCCCCCAGCCGAGGACGGCCAGCATCGGCAGGTCGTAGCCGGGCGCGAGCAGCGGACCGAGCAGCGGGCAGGGCGGCCGCGGCGGCGACGGTGACGGCCGCCGCCCCGGCCAGCATGGCGGCGGCACCGCGGTCGGCGATGTGCAGCGACTCGGCGAGCGGGAGCCTGCGGTCGGCGGCGTACGTCGCGAAGAGGTAGGAGCCGAGCCCCTGCACCAGCAGCATCGCCGGTGCGACGACGAGGCGGGCCGCCTCGAGCTGGCCGACGGCGGCCGCTCCCGCGGCGACGAGGACCACGAGTCGGGTCGCGTTGAGGGTGGTGGGCCGGACGAACTGCTGGGCGGCTCGCCAGCCGCCGAATCCGAAGACCTCGCGGACGCCGCCCCGGCGGAGCGCCGGCCGGGCGCGCTCACGGGCCGGCAGGCAGGCGAGCGCGACCAGGCACGCGGTGCCCTGGCCCGGCAGCGAGCGCCAGGAGGACGTCACCGAGCGACACGGTGCCGGTCGACGCGGCGATCGCCAGCACGGCCATCGCCGCCAGGAAGCCGAGGCCGTCGACGACGACCAGGTGCCAGAACCGCAGGGTCGCCATCAGGAGCCGGCGCCCGAGGTCCGCGGTGAGGAAGGCAGCCGTCGCGGCCGCCAGGGCGACGCACTCGCCCGGCGACAGGCCGACGACGAGCGACCCGAGGACGAGACCGGTGAGCGCGGCGCTCGCGACGACGGCTGCCGCGATCCGCGCGAGGGCGGAGCGGACGACAGGGTCGTGCCGGTCGAGCACCGTGAGCGAGTCGCCCACGAGCCCGGTCGACAGGGCGGTCGCCATCACCATGCGCGCCGAACAGCACCGCGAAGACACCGAACCCCTCCGGGCCGAGCGCCCGGGCGGCGACGCAGCTGGAGCACGAAGCTGCCGAAGGCGAGCGTCACCTGCCCGGCCACCGCACCGAGCGAACGAGGCATCCGGATGGTCACGTGCCCACCCGTCGCCGTCGCCGTCCGCTCGCCGTGCCTCGTGCGGACTCACCGGCGGCCAGCCGCTTGATCAGTGCTTCGTACCCGTCGGCGACCTCCTCCCACTGGTAGCGGGTCGCTGCGCGGGTGCGGAGCCGCTCGCCGCCGGCGGCGCGCGCCTCCGGCGACGACTCGGACCGCAGCAGGGCGGCCGGCAGGTCGTCCGGCGTCGCGAAGAACAGGCCGTCCTGGCCGATCACCTCGCGGTTGAAGACGACGTCGAACGCGATCACGGCCGCGCCGGCGCCCATGGCCCGCAGCAGGGATGGGTTCGTGCCGCCGACGCTGTGTCCGTGCAGGTAGGTCGCGCAGCCGGCGTACAGCTGGTCGAGCAGCTCCTGGTCCCAGACACCGCCGACCATGCGGACGCGCGGGTCGTCGGCGGCGTGCTCACGGACCAGGGCGGTGTAGTGGTCGCCGTACGGTGCGGAGCCCACCACCACCAGAGGCAGCCGGGCCGCGGACCGGTGGTAGCCGGCCACGATCTCGGCGACGTGGTTCTCGGGCTCGAAGCGCGCGACGACCAGGTGGTAGCCGCCCGCGGCCAGGCCGAGCTCCGGCAGCCGGTGCGCGCGCGGCTCGCTCTGGATGGGCGCGCCGTAGGCCAGCAGCTCTGTCGTCGCGCCGAACTCGTCGCGGTAGTAGTCGGCGATGCCCTGGGCGTCCGCGATGAGGGCGTCCGCCCAGCGGACCGAGAACGCCTCGGCCCAGCGGTAGTAGCCGCGCCCCCCGCGGCCCCACTTCGCCCGCTGCCACTCGAGGCCGTCCACGTGGACCGCGACCGGGACCCGGCGCGCCCGGAGGGCAGGGACGAAGGGAGCGTTGGCCGCGTTGAACACGACGGCGGCGTCGTGCGACCGGTGCGTCGAGCACGTGGCCGCACCGAGAGCGCCGTGTGGCTGAGCGTCTCGAGGGACCGCTTGCGCAGGGCCGGCAGGTGGACGAGGTCCATGCCGAGGTACCGGCGCTGGTGCGGGTCCTCGGCTCCACGGCAGTAGACCGTGACCTCGTGGCCGCGCTCGACCAGGCGCCGTCCGATCTCCTCGATGGCGGTCTCGAAGCCGCCGTAGTGGGCCGGCACACCGCGAGTCCCGAGCATCGCGATCCGCATCTAGTGGTCCCCCCTCGCGTCGAGGGCGCGCAGCTCGCGCCACCACTTCCGGCACGCCAGGGCGAGCAGCGCGGCGTTGACGGCGAACATCAGCCCGTAGCCGATCAGGAAGAGCGACGGAGCGCCGAGCAGGACGAACATCCAGCAGAAGATGCCGTAGTCCGTGGGCAGGATCAGCCACCTCCGCCACGGGCCTTCGGCACCGTGCCGGACGCGGCCGTCGCGCCGTGCTGTGCCCGCAGGTGCGGGAGCTGCATGAACCCGAAGAAGCAGGTCACGTCGACGACCAGGAACGCCAGGGGCAGCAGGAGCAATGCGTCCGATGCTTCCGGGACGAACCGGTAGACCGAGATGAGCACCACCAGGTGCAGCACACAGGTCTTCACGCAGTCGACGGTGTGGTCGAGCCACTCGCCCGCGACCGAGCCGCGGCCGCGCAGCCGCGCCAGCTGACCGTCCACGGAGTCCATGACGTACCCGCGCGGCCAGCAGGACGGCCACCGCGACCCCCAGCAGCCAGGTGGGCGGCACGAGAGCAACCAGGGCGAGTCCCGCAGCCGAGAGCGTCGCGCTGATCGCGGTCGCGCCGTTCGGGGTCAGGCCGACCTGGTGCGCCGCCGCCGCGACCCGACGCGCCGCCGGTCGGTTCACGAGCCGCGAATAGGCGGCGGTGCCGCGAGCCGGCTTCTGGGCGGCAGCCAGCGCCGCGAGGTCGGCACGGTACCCGTGCCGCGTCGCATGCCGGCTCGTGGTGGTCGTGGTGGTCACGTGGTGTCCCGTCAGGTCGGGAAGGCTCAGCGAGGGCGCGGAGCACACCGACGTGCGCTCTCGCTCGTTGTCCGGAACGTAGGTCGATCGGTCCCGGGGTTTCCGGGGAGGTCGAAGGAGGTCGCCAGAATTGGGGAAAGGGTCGAGCGGCTCGGGCGCCGTGACGAGAACCGAGTGGTTCATGGGTTCGTGCACACCTCCACGCGCAGGACCGTTCTGATCGTCAACCCGTCCGCCGACGTCTACGGCTCCGACCTCCAGATGAAGGAGAGCGTCGCCGGCCTGCTCGAGCGTGGCTGGCGGGTCGTCGTCGTCGTTCCCGGCGAGGGCCCACTGGTGGCCTCGCTGCTCGAGCTCGGCGCCGAGGTCCAGCTGCTCGAGTTCCCGGTCCTGCGCCGCTCGGCCGCGTCGCCACGGGGATTCGCCTCACTCGCTGTCGCCGCGGCCCGGGCACTGCCGCGGATCAGGTCCGTGCTCCGCGAGGAGCGGCCCGCGATCGTCTACGTCAACACCGTGACGCTGCCGTGGTGGCTGCTCGCCACCCGCGGCACCGGATTCCCGACGCTGTGCCATGTCCACGAGGCCGAGGCAGCGGACCCGCCGGCGGTGCGCAAGGCCCTGGCGCTGCCCCTGCTGCTGGCCGACACCGTCGTGGTCAACAGCCTGTCGACCGAGAGGGTGGTGCTGGGCGCGGTCCCGCGGCTGCGCTCTCGCACCCGACTGGTCCACAACGGGGTCGCCGGTCCGTCGTCCCGACTCGCTGCTCCGCCACGCACGCGGCTGACCGGCCTACCGTGGCAGCTCGCGGTCGTCGGGAGGCTCTCGGCGCGCAAGGCGCCGCACACCGCGTTGGAGGCCGTCGCGCTGCTGCGCGGTCGCGGCCACGACGTCCAGATCGGCCTGTACGGCACTCCCGGACCCGGTCAGGAGCAGTACGTCGCGGGGCTGCACGCCCGCGCTGACGAGCCCGACCTGCGGGGCGCCGTGCGGTTCGGTGGCTACTGCGCACCCATCTGGCCGGCGCTCGAGGGCGCAGACGTCCTGGTCGCTCCGTCGCTCGGTGAGTCCTTCGGGAACGCGGTCGTCGAGGCCCAGCTCGCCGGACGCCCGGTCGTCGCGACCGCCGTCCAGGGGCACTGCGAGACCGTCGCCGACGGCGAGACCGGACTGCTGGTGCCGCCGGAGGACCCGTGGGCGCTCGCGGACACCCTGGAGGACCTCCTCGGCGACGCGGAGCGGGCGGACCGGCTGGCGGACGCCGGTCAGCGTTCGGCGGTGGCCCGGTTCGGGTCCGAGCGCTACCGGTCGGACATCGAGGCGCTGATCGCCGACCTGGGTGGCCTGCCGGCCGGTCAGGCGCGGTCGGCCTCGGCGGCGGTGTAGCCGAGCTCGACGTCGTCGCCGGCACGCTGCAGGGCGAGCCGGAGGCGGGTGCTCGACGTGTGCACCGTGTACGGGAAGTACACGACCTCCACCCCGACCGACGCGAAGTCGCGCTCCAGCCGGTCGCCCTTCGGGGTGCCGCGCCAGTCGTCGCCCTTGAAGATCCGGTCGAAGCGCAGCAGCCGCCAGGTGTCGAGCTTGTCGGGGACCGTCTCGGCGTGCACCTCGTCGACGAAGTCGACGTGTCGCACGATCTCGAGCCGCTCCGCCAGGCTGACGAACGGCGTGATGCCCTTCGTGAGCTGGCACATCTCGTCGGACACGACCCCGGCGATCAGATGGTCGCACCGGCTCCGGGCGTGCTTGAGCACGTTGAGGTGCCCCACATGGAAGAGGTCGTAGGCGCCGGGGGCGTACCCCACCACTCTGCTCATCGGTTGTTCCCTCCAACCCGGGACGGCCCGTCTGGGCACTGGAACCCCGGGCTCCCGGTTTCGAAACTAGAAATCGGCGAGGTGTGCCGGCGAGATCGCGGCGGCAGATACCCAAGACAGATGAGTCGTCGGATCCTTCAGTCCGCTGGGTGGTTTCGAGACGGTTGCTGCGCAACCTCCTCAACCACCGGCCGTGCCGGTGGTTGAGGAAGGCGCGCTAGCCCCTGTCTCGAAACCACCTCAACCACCGCGAAACGAACGGGAGTTGAACGACGTCTCGACCTTCCTCCGGGGGTCGAAGTGACTACGAAAGCCCAGTAGGCATGGCCCGTTCGGGCTATCCGGGAAGGCCGCGGCCGATGTGTTGGGCAAACGAGGCTGCGCTGTTCGCGCGCCGTTCACCGCCGTAGGGCCGTTCGTTTCGGTCCTCTCCTGAAACTTCTGGCGATTCACCCGCCCGCTCGTCAGAGCGCATCGCCAGGAAGCACCGTGTGACCTCCCTCCCTGTGCCCGACACCGCAGTCGCGGACGTTCGCCCGCGCAAGATCTCGCGCAGGGCGACCGGCGCCGACGCGGTCTTCGTCTACTCCGCGCGCGCGGTCGGCGCGACGGTGCTGGTGATCACCGGCGGCGTGGGACTGTTCCTCGGCTGGCAGGCGTATCCGACGCTGCAGACCTACGGCTGGGGCTTCCTCACCGAGTCCCAGTGGAACCCCGAGGCCGACGTCGTCGGGATCGCGGCGGTCCTGACCGGCACCGTCTCGGTGGCGCTCGTCGCGATGGCGATCGCCTTCCCCCTGGCGCTGCTCACCGCGCTGTACATCAGTGAGTACGCCCCGGCCTCGATCAAGAGCACCCTGGTCTCGCTGGTCGACCTGATGGCGGCCGTGCCCTCGATCATCTGGGGGCTGTGGGGCTTCTTCCTGGTCATGCCGCACGCCGCGGAGCTCGCCCTCTGGCTGCAGCGCAACTTCGGGTGGATCCCGATCTTCGACGTCGACGCCGACCCGAACGCCGCCGTCTGGGACGCCAGCCGCTACACCGCCAGCGCGTTCTGCGCCGGCATCGCCGTGTCGATGATGGTGATGCCGATGTCCTGCGCGGTGATGCGCCAGGTCTTCTCCCAGACGCCTCCGGGCGAGAAGGAGGCGGCGCTCGCGCTCGGCGCGACGAAGTGGGGCATGGTGCGCTCGGTCGTGCTGCCCTTCGGCCGCGGCGGCATCATCGGCGGCACCATGCTCGGGATGGGCCGGGCCCTGGGCGAGACCATCGCGGTGCTGCTGATCATCTCCCCGGCCTTCGAGATCAAGCCGAACATCCTCGAGATCGGCACCAACACGGTGAGCGCGCTGATCGCGGGCCGCTTCGGCGACGCGAACGCGACCCAGCTCTCGGCCCTGCTGGCGGCGGGCTTCGTGCTGTTCCTCCTCACCCTGCTGATCAACACGCTCGCCGCCGTGATCGTCAACCGCAGCCGCTCGGGCGCCGGGACGGACGCCTGATGACCACGACGACCCCCGCCGACGACCAGGTCGTCGGCACGACGTACCTGCCCCGGTACGACGACGACGCGGCACCCGCCGTACCCCGCAGCTCGCTCGGCCGGATGACGGTCGACGACAAGTTCGTCCGGATCGGCGCCTGGGCCTCCGCGCTCGGGATGTCGTGGCTGATCACCCAGCAGCTGCTGCCGCTGCCCGGGCTGCCGTGGTTCCTCGTCACCTGGTTCGCGTGCGGCCTGCTCGTCACCGCGATCACCGGCGCGATGAGCGGTGGGCTGGTCGAGGTGCGCGACCGGGTCGCCGGTGCGGTGGTGACCGCGGGCGCCGTCCTCGTCGGTGCCGCGCTGGTCAGCGCGATGGTCTTCGTGGTGGTCCGCGGCTGGCAGCCGCTGCTGCACCTGAACTTCTACCTCGACGACATGGCCGGCGTCGGCCCGAAGGACCCGTTCGACCAGGGCGGGATCGCGCACGCGATCGTCGGGTCGTTGATCCAGCTCGGGATCGCGATCGCGATCACGCTGCCGCTGGGCATCGGCACCGCGGTGTTCATGACCGAGGTCGGCGGCCGGTTCGCCAAGATCGTGCGCACGGTCGTCGAGGCGATGACAGCGCTGCCGTCGATCGTCGCCGGCCTGTTCCTCTACACGACGTTCATCGTGGCGCTGGGCTACCCGCGCTCCGGCCTCGCGGCCAGCCTGGCGATCGCAGTGATGATGCTGCCGATCATCGCCCGCGCCGCCGACGTCGTGCTGCGCGTGGTGCCGAGCGGCCTGCGCGAGGCCAGCCTGGCCCTGGGCGCCAGCCGGTGGAAGACGGTGTGGTGCGTCGTCCTCCCGACCGCCCGACCGGGCCTGGCGACCGCCTGCATCCTCGGCGTCGCCCGCGGTGTCGGCGAGACCAGCCCGGTGCTGCTCACCTCGGGTGCCGCGCCGTTCATGGTCACCAACCCGACCGACGGCGTCATGAACTCGCTGCCGTTGCTTCATCTACACCACCGTCCGCAGCGGCGAGCCGGTCGCGATCACCCGCGCGTTCGCGGCCGCGACCGTGCTGATGGCGATCGTCCTGATCCTCTTCATCACCGCGCGCCTGGTGGCGCGACCCAAGAAGACGAAGACCCGGCGCAGCGGGCGGACCCGCCTGGGCCGCCCGGCCGTGGACCTGGTCAACGCCGACCCGCTCGTGGTCATGGGCGCATGCCCGTCCGTCCGACCGATTCGAGGAGAACCCGTGAACCGCCGCCCATCCCGACGACACTCCGCTCGCTCCTGGCCTTCGCGCTGTCGCTGGCCTGCATCGTCGTCGTCCCGGGGTCGGCGAGGGCGACGGTGTACGCGCAGATCGAGGGCACCGGCTCGACCTGGTCGGAGCTGATCGTCCAGCAGTGGATCGCGGACGTCGATGCCAACGGCATGAAGGTCGTCTACACGGGCGGTGGATCCACCAAGGGCCGCAAGGACTTCTCCCAGGACAGCACCGACTTCGCGATCTCCGAGATCCCGTACCAGGGCACCGACGAGCAGGGCCAGGCCGACACCAGCAACGGCCGCGAGTTCGCGTACCTGCCGATCGTCGCCGGCGGCACGGCGTTCACCTACCAGCTCAAGGTCGGCGGCGAGCTGGTCCGCAACCTGCGCCTCTCCGGCGAGACGATCGCGAAGATCTTCACCAACCAGATCACCAACTGGGACGACCCGGCGATCACCAAGGACAACAACGGCCGCAAGTTCCCCTCGCTGCCGATCACCCCGGTGGTCCGCTCCGACGGCTCCGGCACCACGGCGCAGTTCACGACCTGGATGGACCACGAGTACCCGAGCATCTGGCGGCCGTACTTCGGCCAGTCCGGCCTGACGTCGTACTACCCCAAGAAGCCCGGCTCGCGGATGACCGGTCAGGCCGGCTCCGACCAGGTGATGAACACGATCAAGGGGTTCTCCGGCAACGGGCACATCGGGTACGTCGAGTACTCCTACCCGCTCAACGCCGACTTCCCGGTCGTCAAGGTCCTCAACAAGGCGGGCTACTTCGTCGAGCCGACGCAGTACAACACCGCGGTCGCGCTGACGAAGGCGCGGATCAACCAGGACAAGAACAGCCAGCTCTACCTGACCCAGATCCTGGACGGCGTCTACACGAACCCCGACCCGCGGTCGTACCCGATCTCGTCGTACTCCTACATGATCATCCCGACCGGCAGGGACGACCCGCGGATGTCGACGGCCAAGCGGCAGACGCTCGCGGACTTCATGTACTACTCGCTGTGCGCAGGGCAGACCAAGGCCGGTCCCTACGGCTACTCGCCGCTGCCGCTGAACCTGGTGCAGGCGGGCTTCCAGCAGATCGCGAAGCTCAAGCAGGCCGACCCCGACGTCGACCTGACCGACCGCGACGTCCGCTCCTGCAACAACCCGACGTTCGACGGCAAGAACCTCAACAGCAACGTGCTCGCGCAGATCGCGCCGCAGCCCGCCGCCTGCGACAAGGTCGGTGCCGGTCCGTGCGGCACCGCGACCGGCACCAACGAGCCCACGCACCGACGAGCGGCGGAAGCGGCGGTGGCGGCGGTGGCAACGGTGGCGCCGGGACGGTGGCGGAGGCGGTGACGGCGGCTCCGCAGGCGACGCGCCCGTGGCCATCGACCCGGAGACCGGTGCGGTCATCGGCGCAGACGCCACGACCACGTCGTCGGCGACGCGATCTACGCCAACCCCACCGAGCTGGCCGCCGACCGGGCGATCGACCAGCGGACGTTCGGCTGGCTGGCCGCGCTCGAGCTGATCGCCCTGGTGCTGCTCCCCGGCATGTACGTCGTCGCCCAGCGACGCCGCAAGGCAGCGATGGCCGGGAGCCAAGCATGAAGCGCGTCCTGGCGCTGGTGCTGCTGGCCTCGCGCTGGTCGGTCGCCGGCCGGTGCGGCCGCGGCGCCGAGCGTGGGCGCTCGACGGGCTCGACCAACGAGGGCCGACGGCTGGAGCAAGACCCAGACCCTCACCCGGGAGTTCGTCCAGGCCGACGGGTCGACGCTACTCGTTCCCGAGCTACAAGGTGACGGTCACGGCCGACCAGACGAAGAACCTGCGGGGACGTCAGCGCATCCACATCAGCTGGAAGGGCGCCCAGCCCAGCGGTGGGCGGGCCACCAACCCGTACGGCGAGAACGGGCTCAATCCAGGAGTACCCGGTCGTCATCCTGCAGTGCCGCGGCGTCGACGACGACTCGCTTCCGCCGAAGAAGCAGCTCCGACCGGAGACCTGCTGGACGGCGTCGGTCGGCCCAGCGCTCGCAGATCACGAAGTCCGAGGGCGAGGCGACCTGGACGCACGACCGCGACGCGGACCCGGCCGACAAGGCACGGGTCTCCGGGATCGAGCCGTTCCCCGACGCCGCGGAGTGCCCGACCGCGGACATCGATCCGTACTTCACCCGGCTGACCCCGTTCGTGGCCGCCAAGGGCACCACGCACCTGGCCTGCGACGCCGACCACATGCCGCCCGAGGCGGCGGTCGGTGCGGCGTTCCCGGCGGCCGAGGTCGCGGCGTTCACCGACACCGACGGCACCGGCGAGGTGCAGTTCGAGGTGCGCAGCGACGTCGAGAACGAGTCGCTCGGCTGCAACCACAAGGTCGCCTGCTCGATCGTCGTGATCCCGATCGTCGGGCTCAGCTGCGACCAGCCGCAGACCCCGATGACCCGCTCGGACCAGGCCTGCCGCAAGGGCGGCCGGTTCCCGCCCGGCTCGAGCAACTTCGCCAACGAGGGCGTCGACCAGGCGGTCTCGCCGGCGCTGTGGTGGTCGGCGTCGAACTGGAAGAACCGGTTCACGATCCCGATCACGTTCGGCCTGCCGCCGGACGCCTGCGACGTGCTCGACCCGCGACCGCCGACCGGCTTCTACGGCTCCGAGCTGCTCGCCCAGGCGGCGCTGCAGTGGGCGCCGGCGTACTGCCTCGAGCAAGTCCCGGTTCAAGTTCCAGCACAACCAGATGTCCGACGAGGCGGGCTGGAACCTGATGGAGAGCGGCGGAGCGCCGCGGCCGTGGTCTCCTCGGAGCACCAGACCAGCGCGGCAGCGACCCGGTCGGCTACGCGCCCACCGCGGTCACCGGGTTCACGATCGGCTACCAGATCGACAAGCCGGACAACGCGGGGGAGTACACCCAGCCTCAGGCTCAACGCGCGGCTGATCGCGAAGCTGCTGACCCAGTCCTACCTCGGCTCCGACCTCGGCCGCGGCCACCCCGGCATCGGGGACAACCCGCTGGCGATCATGAACGACCCGGAGTTCATCAGGCTCAACCCCGGGCTCAGCCAGAACAGCCAGGAGGCCGGCGCGACGCTGCTGTCGCTGTCGAACGACTCCGACATCATCGAGCAGCTCACGGACTACATCGCGCACGACAAGGACGCGATGGACTTCATGCGCGGCAAGCCGGACCCGTGCGGGATGGTGATCAACCCCAAGTACAAGGACCTCGAGCTGCCGCGCGCGGACTGGCCGCTGCTCGACACCTACATCCCGAAGACCGAGAGCGACTGCCGGCAGAAGAACCCGGCCGTCTACTTCAGCCAGCTCGCCGCCCCGGTCACCACGCTGCGCAAGATCGCCGAGGCGCTGCTCGACGCCTGGCCGTACGTCGCGACCCGCTGCGACTTCGACACCGCGACCGGCACCTACAAGATCGGTCGCGTCGACCGGCAGTCCTTCGGCTCCCGGTTCATGCTCGGCATCGTCAGCCTCGGCGACGCGGAGCGCTACGGACTGCGCACCGCAGCCCTCGAGACCAAGCAGGGGCAGTACGTCGCCCCCAACCAGCGCTCCATCGCGGCCGCGGTCACGATGACCAGAGCAGTCCAAGAAGCAGTACCCGTTCGTTCTCGACCAGGGCGACGTCCGCCGGTCCGGCGACGCCTACCCCGGCACCATGGTCGTCTACACCGCGGCCCGGCTGCAGAACCTCCCGAAGGAGGACGCGCGCCAAGGTCGCGCAGTTCATCCGGATCGCGGTGACCGAGGGCCAGCAGCCCGGCAGCGGCGAACGGTGAGCTGCCCGACGGCTACCTGCCGATCCAGAAGACCGGCGTCACGGCGAAGCTGTACGACTCGGCGCAGGAGGTCGCGGACGCGGTCGAGGCGCAGAAGGTGCCGCCGACGGGTTCCTCGGGTCCGCCCGGCGGCGGCGGTGGCGGCGGGGACGGCGGCGGGTTCACGCCCCCGGGCGTGCCGGACGGCGGCAAGCCGTCGACCGAGCCGGCCCCGTCGGCAGCGCCCACGGTGCCGCCCGCTGCGACGCCGATGCCGGCGACCCAGCCGGTCGGCTCGACGCTGGCCGGCGGCCTGCTGCCGCTGCTGATCCTGCTCGGTGCGATCGGCTGCGTCGTCGCGACCGGGCTGCGGGTCGTCGTCCCGGCGCTGAGGAGGCGGCGGTGACCGTGACGCTCGAGAAGGAGAAGGCGGCGCCGGCCAAGCGGGGGCTGCGCCGGAAGCCGACCGAGGCTGCGCAGCCACGCGAGAAGAAGAAGAAGCAGCGCGAGCCGCGTCCGCCGGCCGGCCCGCCGCAGGGCGTCGACGCCGCCGCGGCGGTGATCTCGTCGTCGTTCACGATGATCGCGATCGTCTGCCTCTGGATGGCCGCGCAGATGCTGTTCCTCGGCTCGATCTCGCAGCACCGCGCCCAGGACCTGCTGTACGACGAGCTGCGCTACGTGCTCGCGGGACCACCGGACAAGGCGCCGCCGCTCGGTCCGGTGGTGCCCGTGGGCGACCCGGTCGCGCTGCTCACCATCCCGAGCATCGATCTCGAGCAGGTCGTCGTCGAGGGCACCGCGTCCGGCGACACGCTGGTCGGTCCGGGACACCGCCGCGACACCCCGCTGCCCGGGCAGCTCGGCACGTCGGTCGTGTACGGCCGCGCGGCGACGTACGGCGGCCCGTTCGCGAAGATCACCGAGCTGCAGGCCGGCGACGAGATCGAGGTGGTCGGCGCCCAGGGCGACAAGGTCTTCAAGGTCCTGGGCGTCCGGCGAGCCGGCGACCCGCTGCCGCAGCCGGCACCCGAGGGTGCCGCGCGGCTGACCCTGGTCACGGCGGAGGGCAGCGGTCGCTTCGGAGCGATCGCGCCCGAGAACGTCGTCTACGTGGACGCCGAGGCGAAGAAGGCGTTCCCCGCACCACCGGGCCGGCCGACGGTGGTACCCGAGTCGGAGCTGGCGATGGGACGGGACCTGGGCGCACTGCCGCTCCTGGCCCTGTGCCTGGCCCTGCTCCTGGCGCTGACCCTCGGGGTCGTCGCCGCTCGTCAGAGATGGTCGACAGCGCTCGTGTGGGTGGTCGCATGCCCGCTCGCGCTCGCGCTGTCCTGGGCGACCACGGATGTGGTGATGCGCCTGCTGCCCAACCTGATCTGACGCGGCCGCCTCGGGGCGGCCACAAGAGAAACGCGTAACCGAGAACACCCAGAACCGCATCACCCCTTTCACAGGAAGCGAACCAGGATGTCTGTACGCAAGATCCTCGCGGGCGTCGTCGCGACGACCCTCGCCGGCTCGGCCATCGCGCTGTCGGCGACTCCCGCCTCTGCCGCCGTCGACCCCGACGACACCACGTTCACCCCGACCACCGCCGACATCATCGGCGTCGGCTCCGACACCAGCCAGCACGCGATGAAGCTGTTCGCCGAGGCCTGGAACGCCAGCGGCCAGGCGCCGGTCAAGATGGCGACTTCGCCGCAACCGGCGGCGGCACGATTCCGCTCCCGACCGCTGCGGTCAACCGTCCGAACGGCTCGGGCGCCGGCAAGTCGACCCTGTACGGCGCCGGCAACAACACCGACATCGACTTCGCCCGGTCCTCCTCGGCGAACAGTGCCGCCGAGACCCAGGCGGGGCTGCAGGCGTTCCCGTTCGCTCTCGACACCCTGGTCATGGTCGTCTCGAGCACTGTCGCAGTCGCAACGCGCCGACCGCGCTGACGCCGGCACAGATCGTCGGCATCTACACGGGCGAGATCACCGACTGGTCTGAGATCGACCGCACCAAGTCCGGAGTCATCGCCCCGAAGACGCCCCAGCCGGGGTCGGGGACCCGGTCGTTCTGGGACGGCCAGCTGCGTGCCATGAACGGCGGCGTTGCTGTCACCTATGGCTCGAACGTCGCCGAGGTGCAGGAGCACGACCGTACGCCGATCCAGAGCAACCCCAACGCCATCGCGCCGTTCTCCAAGGGCCGCGCCGGACTGGTCGCCGGGCACGCTCCGCATCGAGACCGGGTGGAATGCAGACCGGGCGCTGTACAACGTGGTCCGCGGTGCCGACCTCGG
Organism: uncultured Actinomycetota bacterium; assembly: GCA_963716655.1. Taxonomy (GTDB): domain Bacteria; phylum Actinomycetota; class Actinomycetes; order Propionibacteriales; family Nocardioidaceae; genus Nocardioides. Next base: position 850,969 of record CAVQTV010000008.1, read on the forward strand.
CAACACGCTGATCCAGGCGGCCTTCGGTGAGGACGGCGCGCTGTGCTCCACCGACGCCCGCGACACTGATCGAGGAGGCCGGCTTCCAGCAGCTCGCCACCCCGGACAACGGTGGTGTCTGCGGCCAGGCCACGCAGAGCGCGTCGACCAACTTCACGCTCAACGAGCTGGTCTCCACCACGACGACCCTCGCGGGCAGCAGCCCCAAGGCGAAGCAGGCCAAGCTGGTCGCGAACGTGTCGGCATCGACCTCGCCGTCCGGCTCGGTCGACTTCTTCGAGGGTGACACCGAGATCGCCTCGAACGTCCCGCTCGTGTCGGGCTCGGCGACCTTCGTCGCCAAGGGCGTCGCGCCGGGCAGCCACACCTTCACGGCCGTCTTCGACCCGGGCGCCGGCTCGTCGTTCGAGGAGTCCGAGGCCACCGCGACGGTGTCGGTCAAGACGTCCGCCACGGTCTCGGAGTCGTTCCCGGCCTCGGTCGCGAAGGGCAAGAAGGCCAAGGGCACCATCACCGTCGCCGGTGACGGCGCGAGCGCCACGGGCACCGTGAAGATCATGAAGGGCAACAAGACGATCGCCAGCGGTCAGCTGAAGAACGGCAAGGTCACCCTGACCCTGCCGAAGCTCGCGAAGGGCAAGAACACCCTCAAGGCGGTGTACGGCGGCAACGGCGCCGTCGCCGGTGCGAGCAAGTCCTTCTCGATCAAGCAGAAGTGCAGACCACCGCGCCGGCCCGTCCCTGTCCCGGGCGGGCCGGCGCGGGCCCCGCACGCAGCTAGGAACCACACGAAGGAACGAGAATGACTGCCAGCACCGACGACACCGCCGTCCTGCCCGCCGTTCGGCTGGCCGAGATCGAGGCGCGCGACATCACCGCGTGGTTCGGTACGCACAAGGTCCTGGACCGGGTGTCGCTCACCATGCCCGCCGGCGGGATCACCGCGCTGATCGGGCCGTCCGGCTGCGGCAAGTCGACGTTCCTGCGGATCCTGAACCGGATGCACGAGCTGGTGCCCTCGGCCCAGCTGGCCGGGGAGGTGCTCCTCGACGGCGAGGACATCTACGACCCGGAGAAGAAGCTGATCGACGCGCGCCGGGCGATCGGCATGGTGTTCCAGAAGCCGAACCCGTTCCCCGCGATGTCGATCCGGGAGAACGTGCTGGCCGGGCTCAAGCTCACCGGCACCCGGCTGTCGAGGTCCGGCCGCGAGGAGCTGGTCGAGTCCTGCCTGCGCAAGGGCGGGCTGTGGGAGGAGGTCAAGGACCGCCTCGACGCCCCCGGCGGCGGCCTCTCCGGAGGCCAGCAGCAGCGGCTGTGCATCGCCCGGTCGCTGGCGATCAAGCCCCGCGTCCTGCTCATGGACGAGCCCTGCTCGGCGCTCGACCCGACGTCGACCCGGGTCATCGAGGACACCATGAAGGACCTCGCCCGCGAGGTCACCATCGTGATCGTCACGCACAACATGCAGCAGGCGGCCCGGGTGTCCGACACCTGCGCGTTCTTCCTTGCGTCGCAGGGCACCCCCGGCGTGATTGTGGAGCACGGGGATACTGAGGCCATGTTCCAGAACCCCCGGGACCCCCGGACCAGCGACTACGTGCACGGCCGGTTTGGATGAGACGCAGCGGATGACCCCTGCTCGTCTGATCGCCTCGCTCGCAACGGCGCTGCTCGTTGTCGCCGGCCTCGGGTACCTCGCGTCGCAGACGCTGATCGCGCGCCCCGAGCTGGCCACCGGCGCGCCGTCGTACGTCGCCGGGCCCTCGCCCGCGCCTGCCGACGGGTACGGCGCGACAGCCCGGCAAGCCGACCGGTCCGCCGGTCGTCGACCCCGCGCTGGGTCGCGACGACCGCGGCTGCGGCCGGCATCCCGGAGCCGGCCCTGCGGGCCTACGCCACCGCCCAGCTCCGCGCGCCCGCGGGCTGTGACATCGGCTGGACCACGCTGGCCGGCATCGGCTGGGTGGAGTCGCAGCACGGCACCATCGACGACCGCACCCTCGGCGCGGACGGGCACTCCTCCAGCCCGATCCTCGGCCCGGCGCTGAACGGCGAGGGCGACTTCGCGGCGATCCCCGCCAGCCCGAGCAGCAGCGCCTGGCACGGCGACCCGACCTGGGACCACGCGGTCGGACCGCTCCAGTTCATCCCGTCCAGCTGGGAGACCTGGGCCGCGGACGGGGACGGCGACGGCATCGCCGACCCGAACGACATCGACGACGCCGCGTTCGCCGCCGTGGGCTACCTGTGTGCGGACGGCCACGACCTGACCACCGGCCAGGGCTGGGCGGACGCGGTTTTCTCGTACAACCACGCACAGGAGTACATCGACGCCGTACACGCCGCGGCGACGGCATACGCCGACCGCACCGATTGACCGACGCTTCGCCCAGGGCCCGACGTACTGTGGCCGGGTGAGGCCGCGCAGGGTGGGCGCCCTCGTGGCTGTCCCGTTGACCGTTGTCCTGGTGGCTGCAGTGCCCGTGGGCGACAGGTCGGTCGCGCGTTCGAGCAGCGCCGCGCAGGCCCGCGAGCCTGTCGATAGGAGCGCGAGGACCGCGAGGACCGCGCCCGAGCTGGTCACGACCGAGCTCCAGTTCCGGCGGGCCTGGGCGAACCCGACCCGGACCCGGATCGACCTCGGCGCGGACATCGCTCTGCGCGACTGTCTCCGGGGCGACCCGATGCGCGAGTCGCCGTACCCGATGCTGCTCGACGGGCACGGCTTCACCATCCGACAGACCTGCTTCGAGAAGCGGGTGCTGCGCCAGGACGGGACCGGCTGGCTCGACATCCGGAACGTCACCCTGACCCGCGGCGGCTCGGACGGCCCCGGTGCGGCACTCACGTCACGTGGGGAGATCCTGCTGCCAGGACTGCGTGGTCGAGCAGAACCTGGCGGAGGAGCCGGGCGGCGGGGTGTTCTCGATGCGGCGGGTCACGGTCCACCGCTGCCAGATGACCGGCAACCTCGCCAACGACGACGGCGGGGCCGTCTACGCGCGGCGTGGCGGCGTGCAGGTCTACGACTCCGTGCTGAGCACGAACCTGGTCGACGGCTCCGGCGGCGCCATCGGCTCCACGGGCGACATCCTGGTCGTCCGCTCGTGGGTCGACGGCAACACGACGGACGGCGACGGTGGAGCGCTCTACGCCGACGAGGACGGCGATGTCACCGTCATCGACTCGATCATCGACGGGAGCGACGCCGACGGGCCCGGCGGCGCGATCTTCACACTGGACGGCGACGTCGCGGTCTACGACTCGACGCTCAACGGCAACCGTGCGGACGACCGCGGCGGCGCCATCTCGGGCGAGGCCGACGTCCTGGTCGTGAACTCGACCGTGGGTCGCAACCTGGCGGTGGCCCACGCCGGCGGCGGCATCTGGGCACGCGGCGACCTGGTCCTGATCAACTCGACGGTGTCCCGGAACTACGCCGAGGGGGACGGCGGAGGCACGCTCTCGGCCGGCCGTACGACGATCATCGGTTCGACCCTCATCGCGCAACATCGCCTCCGTCGGTGGAGACATCGGGTCCGCCGGCAGGCTCGACAGCTTCGCCTCGATCATCGGGCCGCCGACCACGGAAGGCGTCACCGGCGACACGATCCCGACATCGCGGAGCTGCCGCGTCTACGACGCCGTCTCGCGCGGGTACAACTTCTTCGCCGACAGCTCGTGCGAGCTGGACCATCTCACCGACATCGAGGGTGAGGATCCGGACCTCGAGCAGGTCGACGCCCATCCGCTCGGTTACGTGCTGGTGCCCCGTCCCGGCAGCCCGGCCATCGACCGGATCCCGAGCGGGTCGTGCGTCGGCGAGCTGCCCGATCCGCTGCCCGCCGGCCAGCTGTTGGAGGACTGGGTCGACTGGGAGCAGGTGCTGCGGCGAGACGCCCGCGGCAACGAGCGGGACGACGGCGTGGCGTGCGACATCGGCGCGGTGCAGTCAGGAGCCGTTGCTCCGCAGGCGGTCCCGCCCGACGTACCGCCCATCGGCCCGGTCGCGCCGCCGGCCACCAGGACGGCGCCGGAGTCGGCACCGCCCAGGCTCCGCCCCCACGGTCCCCGCGAGCTGCGCGACATCCTGGACCGGCTGGATCGCCGGCTCAGGATGCTCGACCGCGAGGCCCGTCGCTTCGGGGTGCTGCTCGACTGCACGACGCGGATCGGGGTCGACCGCGCCGGCGACGTCCGGCACCGCTGGGGCTTCCTGTACGACGAGCGGGACGGCACCGGGCTCGACACCCGGCCCGCGCTGGTGCGGCATACCGGTCGCGAGCGGGCCCGCTGGTACGTGCTCCGGCTCTCGACCGAACGCCGGTGCCTCAGCGCCCCGGCCGACCCCAACGGGGCCGGAGACGACGCTCGCGCCGGCCACCCGGGACTGGCGGCGAAGCTGCGCCGGCTGCAGCGACTCGCGAAGGAGGTCGAGGCGCGCACCGAGCGCTTCGACTCGTGGGAGTCCTGCCTGTCCTGGCTGCCGTTGACGGAGGCCGGCGACGACGAGCAGGACCTCGGTTACCTGGTCGACCAGGGGCTGTGGCCGTTCGAGCGGGTCTACTACCCGGCCGTCGACCTCGACCACAGCGAGTGGGACGACCCGGACTACCAGGTGCTCGCCTTCCGGGGTCGGGACCACCCGTTCGGGGACGGCGAGTGCGGCACCGACCCCGGCGAGGACGCCGACCGCCCGGTCGCGCCGACGGCCGATCCGCGACATCCAGCAGGACGTCGCCTCCCTGCGCGAGGACGTCGAGGACCTCTACGAGCCGGTCGACGAGATCGCCCGGTTCGACGAGTGCATGTTCACCGTCGGCATGGCCAGCAACCCGGGCTACCTCTACCGCGGCCGGGAGGGTCAGCGAGTCCCGCCGCTCGGCCCTGGCCTTCGACATGAGCGGACCACGGCTGCCCCAGCTGTCGGTGATGGCGTTCCCCGGCGAGGAGCCGCCCCAGATCGAGTGCAACGAGGACGCCGGCGGCATCGAGACGCACGAGTGAGCGGAGCCGGTAGCCGGCCGCTGACAAGCCAGCCCGCGACGACCGAGACCGACGAGCACCTGTCGGCGCCGGACCATAGACTCGGGACCACACCACCCCCTGTCATTCGCTGACCGGGGGCTGTCGTGCTGTCCGTGCTCTCGAAAGGCTCCTCGTGCACCTCTCCGGTCTGGCCGACGCCGTCCTCGCCGACCCGACCCTGACCCAGGCGATGGCCGACGCCCGCGGCGGTCTCGTCCGCGCGCTCGACCTCACCGGGCCCGAGGCGCTGCGGCCGTACGTCGTGGCCGGGCTGGTCCGCGAGGGCCGGACGGTGCTGGCGGTGACCGCGACGTCCCGCGAGGCCGAGGACCTGGTGGAGGCGCTCGGTGACCTGGTCGACCCGGCGCTGGTCGCCTACTACCCGAGCTGGGAGACGCTGCCGCACGAGCGGCTCAGCCCGCGCAGCGACACGGTGGGTCGTCGGCTCGCGGTGCTCCGCCGGCTCCGGCACCCCGGCGACGACGCGACCAACGGCCCGCTCAAGGTCGTGGTCGCGCCGGTGCGCTCGGTGCTCCAGCCGCAGGTGCAGGGCCTCGCCGACCTCGAGCCGGTCGAGCTCGCGCCCGGCGACACCGCGCCGCTCGAGGACGTCGTGCGCAGCCTGGCCGCCGCGGCGTACTCCCGGGTCGACCTGGTCGAGAAGCGCGGCGAGTTCGCGGTCCGCGGCGGCATCGTCGACGTGTTCCCGCCGACCGAGGAGCATCCGCTGCGCGTGGAGTTCTGGGGCGACGACGTCGAGGAGATCCGCTCGTTCTCGGTCGCCGACCAGCGCACCCTGGAGAAGCAGGAGCGGCTCTGGGCGCCGCCGTGCCGTGAGCTGCTGCTCACCGACGAGGTGCGCGAGCGGGCCGCCGAGCTCGGCCGAGCCCACCCGCAGCTGCTGGAGCTGACCGACAAGATCGCCGCCGGCATCGCCGTCGAGGGCATGGAGTCGCTGTCGCCGGCCCTCGTCGACGAGATGGAGCTGCTGGTCGACCTGGTGCCGGACGACACCCACGTGCTGGTGCTCGACCCCGAGCGGGTCCGCACCCGCGCCCACGACCTGGTCGCGACCAGCGAGGAGTTCCTCGGCGCCAGCTGGGCGGCCGCCGCCGGCGGCGGCACCGCGCCGATCGACCTCGGAGCGGCGTCGTACCGCACCATCGCCGACGTCCGCGAGCACAGCCTCGACCAGGGCAAGCCGTGGTGGACGGTCAGCCCGTTCGGCATCGAGACCGACGAGAGCGTCGTGGACGCCTCCGACGTCGGCGCCGTGCCCTCGCGCGCGATCCCGGCCACGGGCGTCGACGCCTACCGCGGCGAGCTCGAGCGCGCCATCGGCGACATCGACCGCTGGCGGAGCGCGGGCCACCGGGTCGTGGTGCTGCACACCGGACACGGCCCGGCGGAGCGGATGCGCGAGGTGCTCGGCGAGCACGACGTGCCGGCCCGGCTGGTCGACGACATCGGCGTTGCTGGAGACCTGGACGCAGCGGTCGTGACGATCAGCTGCGGCGCCATCGCGCACGGGTTCGTCGACGAGGCGAACCGGCTCGTCGTCCTCACCGGCGAGGACATCTCCGGACAGCGGGCCTCGACCCGCGACATGCGCAAGATGCCGGCCCGGCGCAAGCGCCAGATCGACCCGCTGGAGCTGAACGCCGGCGACTACGTCGTCCACGAGCAGCACGGCGTCGGCCGGTTCGTCGAGATGAAGCAGCGCGAGGTCGGGGGAGCGGTGCGCGAGTACCTCGTCCTCGAGTACGGCGCCATCGCAAGCGCGGCGGCCCGCCCGACCGTCTGTACGTGCCGGCCGACGCGCTCGACCAGGTGACCCGGTACGTCGGCGGCGAGCAGCCGTCCCTGGACCGGCTCGGCGGCGCCGACTGGACCAAGCGGAAGAACAAGGCACGCAAGGCGGTCCGCGAGATCGCCGCCGAGCTGATCAAGCTCTACGCCGCACGCCAGGCCACCAAGGGCTACGCGTTCGGACCGGACACCCCGTGGCAGCGCGAGCTCGAGGACGCGTTCCCGTTCCACGAGACCCCCGACCAGCTGACCACGGTCGACGAGGTCAAGGGCGACATGATGCGCACCGTCCCGATGGACCGGCTGGTCTGCGGCGACGTCGGCTACGGCAAGACCGAGATCGCGGTCCGCGCGGCGTTCAAGGCGATCCAGGACGGCAAGCAGGTCGCGGTCCTGGTGCCGACGACGCTGCTGGTCACCCAGCACCTCTCGACGTTCTCCGAGCGGATGAGCGGCTTCCCCGTCGTCCTCAAGGGGCTGTCCCGGTTCCAGACCGACGCCGAGGCGCGTGAGGTGATCGCGGGGCTCCAGGAGGGGTCGGTCGACATCGTGGTCGGCACCCACCGGCTGCTGAACCCGGACATCCGGATGAAGGACCTCGGGCTGATCATCGTCGACGAGGAGCAGCGCTTCGGCGTCGAGCACAAGGAGCAGATGAAGCGGCTCCGGACGTCGGTCGACGTGCTCAGCATGTCCGCCACGCCGATCCCGCGGACCCTGGAGATGGCGATCACCGGCATCCGCGAGATGTCCACGATCACCACGCCGCCGGAGGAGCGGCACCCGGTGCTGACCTACGTCGGCGCGTACGAGGACCGGCAGGTGGTCGCCGCCGTACGTCGTGAGCTGCTGCGCGAGGGCCAGGTCTTCTACATCCACAACCGGGTGCAACTCGATCGAGAAGGCCGCGGCGCGGATCCGGGAGCTGGTGCCGGACGCGCGGGTCGCGACCGCGCACGGGCAGATGGGCGAGCACCAGCTCGAGCAGGTGATGCTCGACTTCTGGGAGAAGCGCTTCGACGTGCTCGTCTGCACCACGATCGTGGAGTCCGGGCTGGACGTCTCGAACGCGAACACGATGATCATCGAGCGGGCCGACACCCTCGGCCTCTCCCAGCTGCACCAGCTCCGCGGCCGGGTCGGCCGCTCCCGCGAGCGGGCCTACGCGTACTTCCTGTACCCGCCGGAGAAGCCGCTCACCGAGACCGCGCACGAGCGGCTGGCGACGCTGGCGCAGCACTCCGACCTCGGTGGCGGCATGGCGATCGCGATGAAGGACCTCGAGATCCGCGGCGCCGGCAACCTGCTCGGCGGCGAGCAGTCCGGTCACATCGCCGACGTCGGGTTCGACCTGTACGTCCGGCTGGTCGGCGAGGCGGTGCACGAGTTCCGCGGCGCTGGGTCGGGCGGGCTCGCCCGAGCTCGACGAGGTCCGCATCGAGCTGCCGGTCGACGCGCACCTGCCGCACGACTACATCCCCAGTGAGCGGCTCCGGCTGGAGATGTACAAGCGGCTGGCCGAGGTGCGCTCCGACGAGGACGTCGACCTGATCAACGAGGAGCTCCTCGACCGGTACGGCGACCCGCCGCAGGAGGTCAGCTCGCTGCTCCTGGTCGCCCGGTTCCGTGCCCGCGCCCGGCGCGCGGGCGTCGGCGAGGTGACGATCGCGGGCAAGAACGTCCGGTTCGCGCCGGTCGACCTGCCCGAGTCGCGGGTGGTCCGGCTGAGCCGGCTCTACCCGAAGTCCATCGTCAAGGCGCCGGTCAGCACGATCCTGGTGCCCCGGCCGCAGACCGCCGTGGTGGGAGGGCGTCCGATCACGGGGATCGCCCTGCTTGAATGGGCCCGGCAGGTCATCGACTCGGTCATCGACCCGCCGGACAGCACCCCGACCAAGGAGCCCGCGTGACCCCGATCCGCCTGCGCAGCCGTACCACCAGTTGGGCCGGCCTCGCCCTCGTCTCGACCGTCCTGCTCACCGGGTGCAACTCGGTGCCCGCCTTCAACCCCGGGGTGGCGGCGCGGGTCGCCGACGACACGATCACCGTGAACACCGTCGACGAGGTCAGTGAGGCGTTCTGCAGCTCGCTGGAGGCACAGCCCGAGGCCGCGCCGTTCCCGCTGCGGTTCCTGCGCGGGTTCATCACCGGCTCCCTGGCGCTGCGGTCCGCAGCCGAGCAGTTCGCCGACGAGCTCGGGGTCGCCCCGGGCAAGCGGTACACCGACGAGGCCGCCGCGGCCGAGGAGTCCCTGGCCTCGGTGCCCGAGGCGCAGCGGGAGGGTGTCCTCGCGGTCCAGACGACGGACGTCTACGTGCAGGAGGTCGAGCTCGCCGCCGGCCAGGCGCTGCTCGAGGAGCAGGGCGAGGACGGCGACGTCGAGGCCGCCTTCGCGGCCGGCTCCGAGGCCTTCGTGGCCTGGATCGACGACCAGGACGTCCGGATCGACCCGAAGTTCAGCGTCACCATCGAGAACGGCCAGGCGGCGCCGACCGACACCAGCATCTCCTACCCGCTCGGCGCGACCGCGCAGCAGGCCGTAGAGCCGGAGCCGGACCCGGCGGACGCCGCCGCGCTGCCCGAGTCGCAGCGCTGCGGCTGACAGCCGTACCCAATTCACGGGGTCTCCACGTGGACCTGCAGTGACCTCGGTGTCGGTGCAGCCACGCTGCGGACGTGCCGGACTACCTCGTCGCCCGTGAGGACGACCTCGACTTCCTCGCGCCCGACTACCGGGCGCTCCACGGGCGTTCCGACGCCACCCTGTTCCAGGACCCGGTGTGGCTCGAGCGTCTCTACTCGACCCTCGCCCCGTCGCGGCGCGCCCGCCGCGCGGTCGTGACGATCCGGCGGGCGGCTGACGGCCACCTCGTCGGGGTACTGCCGCTGGCGCGGTTCCGCCGGTGGGGTGTGCGCCGCGTGACGATGGCAGACCTCGGCGTCTGCGACCACGCTGCGCCCGTGCTCGATCGCGAGCACGCGGCCGCGCTCGTCGCCGACCCGGTGGTGTGCCGGGGAATCCGGACTGCCATCGGACCCTTCGACCTGCTCGAGGTCGAGCGACTGACCGACGTCGCCGCGACACGAGTGCTGCTCGGCGCGAGCACCACCCGACGCCACTCCTACGCCACCCACGCGATTCCGCTGCCGGCGACGAGCGAGGCGTGGCCGGACACCGTCCTCGACCCGACCATGGTCCGGCGGCTCGAGCAGAAGCGGAAGCGCCTGCGGCCCAAGGGTGGCGCCACCCTGCGCGTGGTCGACGACCCGGCGGAGGTGGACCACCTGATGGAGCGGATGCGTGGGTTCCGCCGGGACCGGTTCGCCGACCGGCGCGCAGTGGACCTGATGCAGGAGCCGGCGTACTTCGAGTTCTACCGCCAGGCCGCGCACGACGGTGTCGCCCGCGGCGGCCCGGCGCGCCTGTCGGTCCTGGACGTCGGCGGGGAACCGGCGGCGATCACGCTCGACCTGGTCGACCGGGAGCAGCACGTCTTCGTGCTCGTCGGCTACGACGTCGTGAGGCTGCGGAACTGCTCGCTCGGACTGGTCGTCGTCGACGAACTGGTGCGGGCCGCGATCGCCGAGGGGCAGCACACCTTCGACCTCACCGTCGGCGACGAGCCCTACAAGGCGGACTTCGGTGCGCGTCCGACGCCGATGCACTCGATCCGGGTCGCGGCCACGGTGCGCGGCCGGGCGGCCGCAGCGGTCGGCGACCTCGACGTGGTCGCCAGGCGCCACGCGAAACGGGCCCTCGCGGCCTGGGCGGATCGCCCATGGCTGCGGCGCCAGCTGCCGGCGACTCGCTAACCTGACCGGGTGACCTCCGGCGAGTCGCTCCTCGAGTTCCTCGAGGTGATGCGCCGGCTGCGGGCCGAGTGCAGCTGGAAGGCCGGCCAGACCCACCGATCGCTGGCCCGCTACCTGCTCGAGGAGACCCACGAGACCCTCGAGGCGATCGACACCGGCGACGCGGTCCACCTCCGCGAGGAGCTCGGCGACCTGCTCCTCCAGGTCTACTTCCACGCGGTGATCGCCGAGGAGGCCGGCGAGTTCACCATCGACGACGTGGCCGCCGACATCACCGCGAAGATGCGGCGCCGCAACCCGCACGTCTTCGCCGACGCCCCAGGCGGCACCCCCGCCGAGATCAATGAGGCGTGGGAGGCGATCAAGGCGGGCGAGAAGCGGCGCGAGTCCGTGACCGACGGGATCCCGCCCACGCTTCCGGCGCTGCTGTACGCCGACAAGGTGCTCGACCGGCTGGATCGCGAGGGCCGCGCCCCGTTGGTCGAGCCTGTCAAGACCGAGGGCGCCGACCTCGGCGACCGGTTGCTGTCGCTCGTCGCCGAGGCGCGCGCAGCCGGTGTCGACCCCGAGCAGGCGCTGCGTGACGCCGTTCGTGGGTTGCTCTGAACGCCAACCTCGGCTGGTTCCGGGAGCGTCTAGGCTGAGACACGGCCCGAACCACCCCCGATCCAGGAGCATCCAACGTGGCATCCATCGAAGCTGTCGGCGCACGCGAGATCCTCGACTCACGAGGCAACCCCACCGTCGAGGTCGAGGTGCTCCTCGACGACGGGGCGTTCGCCCGCGCCATGGTTCCGAGCGGCGCCTCCACGGGTGCGTTCGAGGCCGTGGAGCTGCGTGACGGCGGTGACCGCTACGGCGGCAAGGGCGTCGAGAAGGCCGTGAACGCGGTCATCCAGACCATCGCCCCGGCCGTCGAGGGACTGGCCGCCGACGACCAGCGGCTGATCGACCAGACCATGCTCGAGCTCGACGGGACCCCCAACAAGGCCAAGCTCGGCGCCAACGCGATCCTCGGCGTCTCGCTCGCCGTCGCCCGCGCCGCGGCCGACTCCGCGCAGCTGCCGCTCTACCGCTACGTCGGTGGCCCGAACGCGCACCTGCTGCCCGGTCCCGATGATGAACATCCTCAACGGTGGCTCGCACGCCGACTCCAACGTCGACGTGCAGGAGTTCATGATCGCGCCGATCGGCGCCCCGACGTTCCGCGAGGCGCTGCGCTCCGGCGCCGAGGTCTACCACGCGCTCAAGTCGGTGCTGAAGAAGAAGGGCCTGTCGACCGGCCTCGGCGACGAGGGCGGCTTCGCGCCGAACCTGGACAGCAACCGGGCCGCGCTCGACCTGATCGCCGAGGCGGTCGGGGCCACCGGCCTCACCCTGGGCAAGGACATCGCGCTGGCGATGGACGTCGCGGCGTCCGAGTTCTTCAAGGATGGTTCCTACGCGTTCGAGGGCGGCTCCAAGTCCGCCGACGAGATGACCGCCTACTACGCCGACCTGGTCGCGTCGTACCCGATCGTCTCCATCGAGGACCCGCTCGACGAGGACGACTGGGACGGCTGGAAGGCGATCACCGACCAGATCGGCGGCCAGACCCAGATCGTCGGCGACGACCTGTTCGTCACCAACGTGGAGCGGCTCCAGCGCGGGATCAGCGGCGGCCAGGCCAACGCGCTGCTGGTGAAGGTCAACCAGATCGGCACGCTCACCGAGACCCTCGACTCCGTGGAGCTCGCGCACCGCAACGGCTACCGCTGCATGATGAGCCACCGCTCGGGCGAGACCGAGGACACCACGATCGCCGACCTCGCCGTCGCCGTGAACTGCGGCCAGATCAAGACCGGTGCTCCGGCGCGGTCCGACCGGGTCGCGAAGTACAACCAGCTGCTGCGGATCGAGGACGAATTGGGAGACGCAGCGCGCTACTCCGGCGCGTCGGCGTTCCCCAGGTACGGTGCCTGAGCGAACCTAGGAGACATGCCCTCGGAGTCTCGTCGTACGCCGTCGCGCGGTCCGCGTGGGCGCGGTGCCGGTCCGGGGGCGTCCCGGCGGGTGCCGGGCCGTCCGGTAGCCCCCGCCGCGGCGGGGGCAGCCGAGGAACCACGCCGGTCGCGGCTGACCGGTCGCGCCGCGATCCTGGTGCTGGTCGTCTCGGTGCTGGCGGTGAGCTACGCGTCCTCGATGCGCGCCTACCTCCAGCAGCGCGAGCAGATCGGTGACCTGAAGGACCAGATCGCGCTGCGGCAGGCCAGCATCAGCGATCTCGAGCGCGAGAAGCGGCGCTGGGAGGACCCGGCGTTCGTGCGGCAGCAGGCTCGCGAGCTGAACTTCGTGATGCCCGGCGAGACGGCGTACGTCGTCCTCGACGAGAACGGCGAGCCGCTGGAGCGCGAGACCTCGCTGACCGACCCGTCGACGGTCGCGCAGAAGCCGCCGACCGCGTGGTGGGACACCGCCTGGGAGTCCGTCGAGCTGGCCGGCCACCCGCCGACGCCCGAGCCGCCTCCGGCGACGAGGATCGGCCGCTCCGGTGGTTGAGGTGCGAGCGAAGCGAGCCGGCCGCGGTGGTTGAGGTGCGAGCGAAGCGAGCCGGCCGCGGTGGTTGAGGTGCGAGCGAAGCGAGCCTCGAAACCACTGGCATGATCGTGGCGTGATCGAGCAGCAGGACGTGACCGCCATCGAAGCCCAGCTCGGCCGGGAGCCGCGCGCCATCCACGCGATCGGCCACCGCTGCCCGTGCGGCAGCCCCGACGTCGTCACGACCGAGCCGCGACTGCCGAACGGCACCCCGTTCCCCACCACGTTCTACCTGACCTGCCCGCGCGCGGCCTCCCGGATCGGCACCCTGGAGGGCTCCGGGCTGATGAAGGAGATGCAGGACCGGCTGGCCGACGACCCGGAGCTGGCGGCGGCGTACCGCGCGGCGCACGAGCGCTACCTGGAGTTCCGCGCGACGATCACCGAGGAGCCGGTCCCCGAGATCGAGGGCATCTCGGCCGGCGGCATGCCGGACCGGGTCAAGTGCCTGCACGTCCTGGCCGGCCAGTCACTGGCGATGGGCCGCGGCGTCAACCCGCTCGGCGACGAGGTGCTGGATCTGCTCGGGCCGTGGTGGGAGTCAGGGCCCTGCGTGTGACTGGGCGGGTAGCCGCGATCGACTGCGGCACCAACACCATCAAGCTGCTCGTCGGAGCGGTGCCGGACGTGGACGTCCGCGAGATGCGGATCGTCCGGCTCGGCCAGGACCTCGACCGCACCGGCGTGCTCGCCGACGAGGCGCTGGCGCGGGCGTTCGCTGCGATCGACGAGTACGCCGCGCTGATCCGCGCGCACGGGGTCGCGCCCGAGCACACCCGGTTCGTGGCGACGTCGGCGACCCGGGACGCCGCGAACGCGGCGGTGTTCGTCGCCGGGGTTCGCGAGCGGCTCGGCGTCGAGCCCGAGGTCGTCTCGGGCCAGGAGGAGGCAGCGCTCGCCTTCGACGGCGCGATCCGCAACCTGCGGCACCCGACCGAGGGGTCGGTGCTCGTCATCGACGTCGGCGGCGGCTCCACCGAGCTGATCCTCGGCGCGTCCGGACCCGAGGCGTCGGAGTCGATGGACATCGGCTCGGTCCGGCTGCACGAGCGGCACCTGCACGCCGACCCGCCGACCGCCGGGCAGGTCGCCGCCTGCCTCGCCGACATCGACGCGCACCTGGACGCCTGCGGCGTGGACCCGAGCGCGGCCGCGACCGTCGTCGGTGTCGCCGGCACGGTCACCCAGCTCGCCGCGGTGGCGCTCGACCTGCCGGCGTACGACCGCGAGGCCGTCGACCAGGTGGTGCTGTCGACCGAGCTGGTGCTGGCGACCGTCGACCTGCTGCTCTCGATGACCCACGACGAGCGCCGCGCGATCCCGTCCATGCATCCCGGTCGCGCCGACGTCATCGACGCCGGGGGGCTGATCCTGGCCCAGGTGCTGCGCCGCGCCGGGACCAGGGAGCTGGTGGTGTCGGAGTCCGACATCCTCGACGGCATCGCCTGGTCGATCGCGGGCACGGCGGAGTCGTTTGGTCGACCGTCGGGTTGGGAACCGGCCTCCTAGACCCTCAAGGAGGCCCCCCATGAACAAGCTCACCCTGCTGATCGGCATCGCGATCGGCTACGTGCTCGGCGCGCACGCCGGCCGCGAGCGCTACAACCAGATCCGGAACGGCGCCCGCCGGTTCGCCGGGAGCCCGCCCGTGCAGTCGGCCGCCACCAAGGCGCAGGAGACGGTCGCGGCCCAGGCCCCGGTCGTCGCCGAGGCGGTCAAGGAGAAGGCGACGGCGGCCGCCGCGGCGGTCGCGGACAAGGTGCACCGCGGCGACGGCGGATCTGCGACGATCGCGTCGAACGCGTCGAACGCCCAGACCGTGCCCTAGGCCAACCGAGGAGCCCGCATGAAGAACAAGCTGACCCTGCTCATCGGGATCGCCATCGGGTACGTGCTCGGCTCTCGCGCGGGCCGCGAGCGCTACGAGCAGCTCAAGGCCACCGCCACGCGCGCGGTCGGGTCCACCCGCTGAGCGAGCTCCTCCCACACCCGGCGACCGGCGACCTGTTCGCGTCGCCGGTGCCGCCCGGGACCGGCTGGCCCGGTGACCCGGCCTCGGCCGACACCCCGGTCGCCGCCACCGCGGCGGCCGTTCGCCGGCTCGCCCGGACCCCGGACCTCGACGAGGTCGACGCCCGGGTCTCGGTCTGCCGGGCCTGCCCACGACTGGTCCGCTGGCGCGAGGACATCGCGCGGGACAAGCGCGCGTCGTACGCCGGCGAGCCGTACTGGGGGAGACCCGTTCCGGGTTGGGGCGCAACCAGGCCGCGGGTGCTGGTCGTCGGGCTCGCCCCGGCGGCGAACGGCGCGAACCGGACCGGGCGGGTCTTCACCGGCGACCGCAGCGGCGACTGGCTGTTCGCGAGCCTGCACCGCGCCGGCCTGGCCCGCACCGCCACCAGCGTCCACGCGGTCGACGGCCAGGAGCTGGTCGACACCCGGATGGTCGCCACGGTCCGCTGCGCGCCGCCGCAGAACAAGCCGACCGTCGTCGAGCGCGACACCTGCGCCCCGTGGATCGAGGCCGAGCTCGCGCTGCTCCTCGACTCCACGCGGGTCGTGGTGGCGCTCGGCTCCTTCGGCTGGGACGCCACCCTGCGCTCGTTCGCGGGCCTGGGCTGGCAGGTCGCCCGCCCGCGCCCGCGGTTCGGCCACGGCGCCGAGGCCACCCTGATCGGCGCGGGCCGCGAGATCCTGCTGCTCGGCAGCTACCACCCGAGTCAGCAGAACACGTTCACCGGCAGGCTCACCGAGCCGATGCTCGACGACGTGCTCCGCCGGGCCGCCGCCGCTGCGAGAATGTCGGACTAGCGCGCCTCGGACGTCATACGGTCAGTGTGTCCCCTTGCTCTGTCCGTATGACGTCCCGAGCGCCCCCGTATCCCAACCGGCAGAGGAAATCGCCTTAAAAGCGACTCAGTCTGGGTTCGAATCCCAGCGGGGGCACTTCTCAGCCTGGCCTCAGGTCATCGCGACCACGGCCGATCAGACCCTCGATCCCTGCGCGACGTGGCGCGCAGGGCGTTGACACGTTCGAGGTGACGGAACTGAGTACGCACACGCACAGCGCCGACACGTCGGCGTGCTCTGCCGTTCGGCGGCGGCGGGCACGCGCCGACGTGCTCGTGGGGTGCACGGTCGTCGCGATCTCCTTCCTGGTCGCCGGCCGGCTCGACCTCTTCGAGAACTTCCACGCCTGGAGCCGATCCCAGGAGGCGTACGACGTCGACGAGATCGCGATGGCGGCGGTGGTCGCGATCGTGGTGTTCGGGGTCATCGGCTGGCGCCGCTACCTCGACGCGCGCGACGAGGCCGGGCTGCTCTCGAGGACCGAGCAGGAGCTCGCCGAGGCCAACCAGCGTTACCGCTCCCTCTACGACTTCCACCCGAACTCCGTCTTCACCCTGGACACGCACGGCCGGCTCGTCGCGATGAACGCGGCGGCGGTGGCGATGAGTGGCTACACCCCCGAGGAGATGGCGACGCTCGACATCCCCGACTACGTGGAGCCCCACGACATCGAGCGGGTCACCGGCACCTTCC
Source organism: uncultured Actinomycetota bacterium (assembly GCA_963716655.1). Lineage (GTDB taxonomy): Bacteria > Actinomycetota > Actinomycetes > Propionibacteriales > Nocardioidaceae > Nocardioides. Next base: position 867,742 of record CAVQTV010000008.1, read on the forward strand.
GCGCCCTGCTGGCGGACCACATCGAGCGGCTCGAGACCCGGATCGTGCGCAAGGACGGCTCGCTGGTCGACGTCGCGGTGACCGGTCTGCCGGTCATGGTCGGCGGAGTCGCGGTCGGTGCGTACGGGATCGCCGAGGACATCACCGAGCGGAACCGGATGCAGTTCGAGCTGGAGGAGGCGCGCCGGGTGGCGGAGGAAGCCAGCGAGGCGAAGTCGCTGTTCCTCGCCAACATGAGCCACGAGATCCGTACGCCGCTCACCAGCGTGCTGGCCGCCGGCGAGATGCTGGCCGACACCGTGGAGAACGAGACGCAGGCGCGTCTGGTCGCGACCATGCAGCGCTCGGGGGCCCGGCTGCTGCGGCTGGTCGACGACATCCTCGACTTCTCCAAGGTGGAGGCCGGTGAGACGACGCTCCAGGACGACCTGTTCGACCTGTACGGGCTGCTGGAGGAGCTCGCCGCCAACGCCCGGCCCACCACCGAGGCGAAGGGCGTCGAGCTCACCTGCACGATCGACCCCGCCGTACCGCACCAGCTGCTCGGCGACTCCGACCGGGTCAGCCAGATCGTCGGCAACCTCCTCGACAACGCCGTGAAGTTCACCGACCAGGGCTACGTGCGCATCGACGCCGCGCTCGACGGTGGTCACGGCGAGCACGGCACCGTCGTCATCCGGGTCGAGGACTCGGGGATCGGCATGTCGCCCGAGCAGTGCGACCGCATCTTCGAGTCGTTCCGGCAGGCCGACCCGTCGATCACGCGCAGCTACGGCGGCACCGGTCTCGGGCTGGCGATCTGCCGCCGGCTCGTCGAGCTGATGGGCGGGACCATCGCCGTGGAGTCGACGTTCCTGGAGGGCACCGAGTTCACCGTGCGCGTTCCGCTCGGCCTGGTGGTGTCGTCAGACCAGCCGGACCTTGTCGGACAACTGGTCGGCGAGTAGCGCCGGATCCAGCTCGCCGGCCAGCACCCGCGCGGTCGGCCAGGCGCCGACGTCCAGACCGGAGAGCGCCGTGAACTCGGCGAGGTCGCCGGCGAACCGGTCGGCCAGCCGACCGATGACGGTCCCGGTGAGCGGCGCCGCCTCGAGGCCGGTGCTGCTGCGGTGCCGCTGGCGCGGCCGCGGCACCCGCTTGAACGCCGGGAGGCCGAGGAAGTCGGTCAGCATCGACGCGGTCTGCTCCTGCTCGCGCACCGCCCGGTGGAAGTCGAGCATCAGCCACTGGTCGCGCGGGAACAGGTCCAGGCCGCGGCGCAGCTGGGCGCCGTACAGCCCGCGGTCGACGACCGAGTGCGTGCGCAGCCTGCGCGCGTCCCGGCCGGGCGGCACCTCGGTCGGTACGACGCCGCGGGACCACTGCTCGATGACGTCCGGGAACGACGGGTAGTCGGGATCCCGGCCGGCCTGCATCGTCCAGTGCGAGAACGCCCGCTCGATCGGGTCCCGGAAGCAGGCAATCAGCCGCATGTCCGCGTCGTACGCCCGCATCCGCTCGAGGGCGCGCGGCCAGAAGAGGTAGATCGGGGTGGCCTCGCCGGCGATCGTCTGTGCCGGGGTGGTGCGCACCGCGCGGTAGTCGGAGTAGTCGGGCGGGTCCCACGACCGCCTCTCGTCGTCGAAGAAGTGCAGCTCCTTCTTCCCCGGGCTCGCCACCCGCGGGTGCCGGCCCAGGATCGAGTGGATCGTGCTGGTCGCGGCCTTCTGCACCCCGACCAGGCAGTAGCCGATCGGCAGGTGGTCGCTCGCCTCCGCCATGAGGCGACCCTAGGGGGTGCTGGGCTGCGCCTCGCGCTGGCGGTAGGCGAGTGCCGGCTGGTAGCGGTCGTGCAGCGTGGTGACCAGGCTGATCAGGCTCAGGAAGAACAGCGTGTCCCAGCCGACCGACCGCGACTCGAAGAAGAAGTACGCGACCGTGACCAGGGCCACGTTGACCAGGACGCGGGCGACGACGGCCAGGCCCGCGGACTCGATCGTCCACTCACGCCGCGAGGCGAGGATCGTGATCGCCGCGTTCAGCAGGACGAACACGCCGACCGACAGGAACAGTTCGGTGGTCGACGCGGTCACGCCCGGGAGTGTCTGGGCGTAGATGACCGACATCAGCCCGACCAGGAACACCTTCTCGACCGTCACCGACGACCAGACCCAGCCGCCGGCCTCCACCCGCAGGGTGGCCTGCTCGGACACGGTGGCCACGGCGGTGGGCATCGGTGCGGAGGCGAACTCCCAGCCGTGCACGGTCGGGCCGAGGCGGGGGAGGGCGACGAACCACAGGAAGGCGGCCGCGCCGAGCACGACGGCGATCAGCACCGGCCACGCCCACCAGTAGTCCTCCAGGGTGTCGGTGACGTCCAGTTCGGCGACGTGCAGCCAGTACTCCTGCGGCAGCTTGATGAAGATCCAGATGAAGCCCGCGAGCACGACCCACCACTTCAGGACGCGGCCGACGATCGCCCACCGGGTGCGGATCGCCTCGTAGGCGATGAAGAAGTACTCGAACGTGTTCGGGAAGAGCAGCAGCACCGCCCGAGTCCCGGTCATCTCGAACAGGAACGCGCCGACCAGCCGGTAGAAGAACAGGAACCGGCCGACGCTGTAGGCCGCGAGGTTCTCCCAGTTCCGCATCGTCGCCAGGTAGGCGATGGCGAGGTAGAAGATGTCCATCGCCTTGTCGTAGGACTGGTAGCCCGGCGGGTCGAAGCCGAACGCCTGGAAGATCGTCTGGTCGGCCGCGTCGAGCACCAGGCAGGCGATGATCGCGGGCAGCGGGTACCGCGGGATGAACAGCGGGACCACGAACCGCGCGCCGACCACCAGCAGGAGTACGACGTCTTCCATGGCGGTGAGTCTGGCGTATCCGGACCCTCCGTGGTCACGTTCTGCGCGGTGGGTCGTTGGTGAGGCATGCGCAGGATTCTGAGGCTCGCCGTGCTCGTCGCCGCCGTGGTGGCCGTGGTGCTACCGACCGTCCCGGTCGCCGCGGCCGACCCGCCGCAGCTGCGCCGCGAGGGCCGGTGGCTGGTCGACCCGCAGGGGCGGGTCGTGATCGTGCACGGCCTCAACCTCGTCTACAAGCACGCCCCGTACGCGCCGCCGGCGACCGCGGCCGGGTTCCGCGCCCGCGACGCCCGGTGGCTGGCCCGGCACGGCTTCAACGGCGCCCGGGTCGGCACGCTCTGGGCCGGGCTGACCCCCGACTCGCCCGGCGAGGCGGACCCGTCGTACCTCCGCCGTGTGCAGCGGGTCCTCGACCTGCTCGCCGACAAGCGGATCTGGCTCCAGCTCGACATGCACCAGGACCAGTGGCACGAGACGTACGGCGGGGAAGGAGTCCCGGACTGGGCGGTGCTCCGGCCGCCGCCGTACGACCTGCTGCCGCCGGTGACCGCGCCGTTCCCGACCGGCTACTGGACGCCGGAGCTGTCCACGGTCTTCGACAACTTCTGGGCCGGCGCCGACGACCTGCTCGGCGCGTGGGCGGACGCCTGGCGACTGGCGGCGGGAGCCTGGCGGGACCAGCCGTACCTGATGGGCTACGACCTGCTCAACGAGCCGTGGATGGGCCAGGAGTGGGCGCTCTGCCTGACGACCGGCTGCCCGGAGTCGTACGCGGCCGAGCTGCAGCCCGCGATGGAGCAGGGGCTCGCGGCGATCCGCGAGGTCGACGACGACAACATCGTCTGGTGGGAGCCGCAGCAGTTCGCGGGCGGGCAGCAGCTGGACACGTTCTACGAGCCGGCGGCAGGCGAGCAGCAGCTCGGGTTCTCGTGGCACAGCTACTGCCCCGACGTGTTCCTCGAGTCGCAGGGCGTGCCCGGCGGGAACGTCGAGAACTGCTGGGCGTTCGCCCGTGACCGGCAGCGGCACGCGCTGGAGCAGTCGCACGCCATGGACGCTGTACCGCTGATGTCCGAGTGGGGTGCCACCGACAACCTGCGCGCGGTCGAGATCGACGCCGCGGTCGCCGACGAGCACCTGATGGGCTGGACGCACTGGGCCTACAAGCTCTGGCGGGACCCGACCACCGCGGACGGCGACCAGGGCCTGTTCCGCGACGACGCCGACCCGTCGACGGTGAAGCGGGCGAAGGTGCGGCTGCTGGTGCGCACCTACGCCCAGGCCACCGCCGGGACGCCGCTGGCGATGTCGTTCGACGCCCAGGACGGGACCTTCCGTCTCCGCTACCGCCCGGACCCCGCGATCACCGCTCCGACCCGGATCTTCGTCAGCCCGCTGCACTACCCGGACGGCTACCGGGTGCGGGTCGACGGCGGCCGGGTGGTCGCCAGGTCCGAGCGCCGAGCGCTGGTCGCCGCCGGCTCGCGCGAGGTGGTGACGGTACGCATCGCTCCGTCCACTTCTGGGGAACGAAACCAAGGCGGGATGCGTTCAACCCAGTGAGCCCACCTAGACTGGGTTCGTACAGGTGACCCGTCAGAGCGACGCCACCCACGGCCTCGAGGAGAGACCAATGCAGAGCAACAACCCGGTGTTCAGCCGGTCCGAGGAGTTCAACACCACGGGCGCCTCGCGCCAGGGCTATGGACAGAACGGCTACACGGACCCGTCGACCTGGGGGACTGGCGAACCCGGCCAGCCGGGCGTGCAGACTCCGGTCGCCACCGGCGGCCCCATGACGATCGACTCGGTCGTCCAGAAGACCGCGATCAGCCTGTTCCTCGTGATCGCTGCCGCGGCCGTCACGTGGGTGATGACCCCCGAGATCAACACCACGACCACCAACGAGGACCTCGGCCCGCTCATCGCGGCGATGACGATCGGCTCGCTCGCCGCGTTCGGGCTGTCGCTGGTCAACTCGTTCAAGCGGATCATCAGCCCCGCCCTCGTGATGGCGTTCGCCGTCGCGGAGGGCATCGCGCTCGGCGCGCTGAGCAAGTTCTTCGACGCCCAGTTCGGCGACGGCATCGTCACCCAGGCCGTCATCGGAACGTTCGCTGCCTTCGGCGGCACGCTCGCGGCGTACAAGTTCTTCAACATCCAGGTCGGCAACAAGTTCCGCACCTTCGTGATCGCGGCCGTGTTCGGCATGGTCGGCCTCAGCCTGCTCGAGGTCGTGCTCGGCATGTTCGGCAGCGGCCTCGGCCTCTTCGGCTTCGGTGGCGTCGGCCTGCTGTTCGCGATCCTCGGCCTGGTGCTCGGTGTGTTCATGCTGATCCTCGACTTCGACTTCGTCGAGCAGGGCGTCGCCAACGGCATCCCCGAGCGGGAGTCGTGGCGCGCGGCCTTCGGCCTGACCGTCAGCCTGGTCTGGATCTACACCAACCTGCTGCGCATCCTGGCGATCTTCAACCAGGACTGACCCAGCGACACGTCGACAGGCCCCGGAGCGATCCGGGGCCTGTTGTCATTTCTATCCGGTGGTTGAGGTGCGAGGAGCGCTGGCGACGAGCCTCGAAACCACCATCGCTTCCGAGCGGTGGTTTCGAGACAGGCGCTAGCGCGCCTTCCTCAACCACCGTGGCCGTCCAACCAGGCGAGGACCGCCAGCACCCGGCGGTTGTCGTCCGGCGCCGGCGGCAGGTCGAGCTTGGTGAAGATCGCGTTGGTGTGCTTGCCGACGGCCTTCTCGGAGACGAACATCCGGGCCGCGATCGCGGCGTTCGAGCGGCCCTCGGCCATCAGCGTCAGCACCTCGCGCTCGCGCGGGGTCAGCCGCTCCAGGGGCTGCTCGCGCCCGGCGCCGCTCACCAGCCCGGCGACCACCTCCGGGTCGAGGACCGTCCCGCCCGCGGCGACCTGGCGCACCGACGCGACGAACCCGTCGACGTCGGCCACCCGGTCCTTGAGCAGGTAGCCGACCGCGCCCTCGCCGCTGGCCAGCAGCTCGCGGGCGTAGAGCGGCTCGACGTACTGGCTGAGCACGAGCACCGGGAAGGCCGGCCGGGATCGGCGGACCTCGATCGCCGCGACCAGCCCCTCGGTGGAGTACGACGGGGGCATCCGCACGTCCACCACGGCGACGTCCACGGCCGGGTCGGTGAGCGCGCGGTCCAGCGCCGGCGCGTTGTCGACCGCCGCCACGACGGTGAACCCGCTGGCCTCGAGGATCCGGGTCAGCCCGACACGGAGCAGCGCCTGGTCCTCGGCGACGACGGCGTTCAGCCGTTCGTCCACGGCACCTCCAGGGTCACGACGGTCGGCCCGCCGGGCGGGCTGGCGACGTCCAGTGTGCCGTCGAACGCGGCGAGCCGGCGGGCGACACCCGAGAGCCCGCTGCCGGCGGGGTCGGCGCCGCCGCGGCCGTCGTCGCCGACGACGAGGCGGAGCACGCCGTCGGCGTACCTGCCCGAGACCCAGGCGCGCGACGCGGCCGCGTGCTTGACGGTGTTGGCCAGGCACTCGGCGACCGTGAAGTAGACCGCGGACTCGACCGGCGCGGGCAGCCCGGCCGGCACGTCGAGGGCGACGGTGACCGGCAGCGGGATCGGCAGCGCCAGCGCCTCGATGCCGCCGACCAGGCCGCGGTCGGCGAGCGCCGGCGGGTGGATGCCACGAACCACCGAGCGGAGGTCCTCCAGTGCGGACACCGTGGTCTCCCGGGCCTCTCGGAGCAGCTCCGCGGCGGCGGCGGGGTCGGTCTCGAGCAGCTTCTCGGCGAGCCCGACGTTCATGCCGACGGCCGCGATCCGGGCCTGGGCGCCGTCGTGCAGGTCGCGCTCGATGCGGCGCACCTCGGCCGCGCTGTGGTCGAGCGTCTCGGTGCGCGAGGCCGCGACCTCCTCGACCCGGCGCGCGAGCTGCTCGACCCGGGAGTGGCCGAGGATGCCGCGCTCTGCGATCGCCCGGGCGCGGACCAGCGCGGGAGTCGCGCACCACCAGGCGACCAGCAGCGGGCCGTCGAGCAGCACCAGGAGCCACCACCAGCCGCCGCCGTCGATGAGCGCGCCGACCAGGTGGGTCACCGGCGCGGTCAGCATTGCGACGGGCAGAACCGACATCGCGAAGCCGCCGGTCGCGGAGAAGCAGAGAAACCCGAAGTCGCGCCACCGGGCCTTGTCACGCAGCCAGCGGACCGGCCGGGTCAGGAAGTTGGTGCCGGTCGTGTCGGCGTACCCCGACGGGATCTCCTCGCCGAGCAGCTCACCGCTGACCCGGCGGTGCACGGCGGTGACCGCCGCCGTGGCGGGCACCGCCGCGAAGGCGAGCGCGAAGCCGACCCCCACGAGCGCGAGCGGGATGCTCAGCAGCGTCAGGATGCCGAGCGCCAGCGCGGGTGCCATCGACACCGCGTAGCCCAGCGACAGGGCGGTCAACCGGAGCCGCTCGACGAGGGCGTCCCCGTCGACCGGCACGGGTCGGAGGTTCCTGATCGGCTGCAGCGGCATGGCGGTCCAGTCTGTCATCGGAGCGCCCCCTCCAGCGGCTGCGCCCGGCGCACCGCGCCGCGGGCCGCGGCCAGCGTGAGCAGGACGGTCGCGGCGACCAGCACCGGCGGCAGCCACAGCTGGCCGTCGGGCACCAGGCCCTCGTCGCGGGCGATCGCGAACGGCACGACCGTCGCCAGCGAGGCCAGCAGGCCGAGCACGACACCGACCACGGCGACGATCCCGGCCTCGGCGAGCACCGACCGCTCGACCTGGGTGTTCGTCGCACCGAGCAGCCGCAGCCGGGCCAGCTCCTGCCGGCGCCCGGCGACCACCGCGGCGAACGCGTTCACCACCATGATCGCGGCGAACACCGACAGCATCCCGGTGACCAGGTTGTTGAGCAGGTTGATGGTCTCGCCGTCGGGGACGTCGGCGGCGATGGTGCGGTCGTCGATGCCGACGAGCATCAGCACACCCACGGCGGCCGCGGTGAGCACGATGACCGGAGCGAGCACGTTGCCGAGCAGCTGCGGCCGGCGCGAGGTGTTGTACGACGCCAGCCAGCCGACCACGCCGGCCCGGCCGACGAACGGCGCGAGCAGCGTCGAGCCCCACCGCAGCAGCACGGGGGAGAGGACCGCCAGACCCACGCCCACCAGGATCGAGCTCGAGCCGCTGGTGCTCATCGCGGCGTACGGGTCGTCGTCGTGCGCGGTCACGGTGATCGTCACGACCGCCATCGCCACGCCGTAGCCGACCAGGGCGAGCCCGATCGTCACCCGCCACCAGCGCATCCGGCCGGCGCCGGAGCGGCCCTCGGAGATCGCCAGGGTCGCCGGGCCCGACGTGGACCGGCGGGCGGTGATCGCGGCCGCCAGCACGCTGGTCAGACCGACCGCGGCGACGGTCGCGACGAGCGCGGCCGGCCCGCCGCCGTACGTCACGGAGTCGGAGACCATGCCGCCGTTGCGGAGCAGGGCGAGCAGCCCGAACCCGGCCGGCCACGCGACCAGCGCCCCGAGGACGGCGGCCACCGTCGTGACCGCGGTCGCCTCGGCGAGGACGAGCCGGCGGGCCTGGCGCGGGGTGGCGCCGACGACGCGGAGCAGGCCGATCTCCTCGGCGCGCTGGCGCACGGTGATCGCCAGCGTCGACGCGACGGAGAACAGCACGATCAGGCTGCCCCAGCCGCCGACGACCGCGCCCATGATGGTGAGGGTCTCGGCGTCGGCGGTCGGGATGTCGCCGGTCGAGGTCTGCACGAGGGTGGCGAACGCGCCGATCAGCGCGGCGCCGAGGAAGACCGAGACGAACGTCGCGGTGAACGCCGTCGCCCGGTGTCGCAGCGATGCCCAGGCCAGGGTGGTCATCGGGTCACCGCCAGCTCGTCGAGGTGGGCCAGCTGTCCGGCCACGGCGTCGGCGGTGGGCCGGTCCATCCGGCCGGCGACCCGGCCGTCGACGAGGAAGACGACGGTGTCGGCGTACGACGCGGCGACCGGGTCGTGGGTGACCATCACGACCGTCTGGTGCAGCTGGTCCACGCTCTCGCGGAGCAGCGCGAGCACGTCGCGGGCGGTCGCGGAGTCGAGGGCGCCGGTGGGCTCGTCGGCGAGGACGACGGCCGGGCCGGTGACCAGGGAGCGGGCGATCGCGACCCGCTGCTGCTGGCCGCCGGACAGCGCGCCGGGCAGGTGACCGCCGCGGTCGCCGAGGCCGACCCGGTCGAGCAGCGCCCGGACCCGCGCCTTGTCCTGGCGGCGGCCGGCGAGGCGGAGCGGGAGGCCGACGTTCTGCTCGGCGGACAGGTACGGCAGTAGGTGGAAGCCCTGGAAGACGAAGCCGATCCGCTCGCGGCGCAGCCGGGTCCGGTCGTCCTCGCACAGGTCGGTGACGTCCCGACCGTCGAGGAGGACCCGGCCCCCGGTCGGCCGATCGAGGCCGGCGACGCAGTTGAGCAGGGTGGACTTTCCGGAGCCCGACGGGCCCATGACGGCGGTGAACGTGCCCCGGGCGAAGGCCAGGTCGACACCGGCGAGTGCGGTCACGGCGCCGGCGTCGGCGCCGTAGGTACGGGTGAGGTCGCGGACCTCGAGAGCAGTCGTGGAGTTCATGGCTTCGACGCTAGGGACGCGCCGGGCCGGGCTCGATGGTGCTGGACCGCCAGTAGGGGTAGGGAAAACCCTACTGGTCGACGGACTCCAGCTCCTCCTGGTCGTCGGGCGCCTCGACCTCGGTCTCGGGGTGCCGGCGGCGGTGCCGCAGCTCGACCCAGAGGCCGCGGACGCCGCGCCGGCTGCCGCCGACCTCGGTGCCGCCGAGCTCGGTGCCGGGCGTGTTGACGGCCTGGACCGCGGCGGTCGCGATCGGCAGCACGCCCTCGCCGCGGAACGCCTCGGGCTGCGCCTCGTCGTCGTCGATCAGGCCGAGCGCCGCGAGCGTCGAGGGCAGCAGCACCTGCGCGAGCGAGCGGTACCCGTCGGCGGACGGGTGGAACTGGTCCGGTCCGAAGAGCAGCGCCGGCGCGGCCGCGAACTCCGGGCCGAGGATCGACCCGAGCGAGACCGTGCGGCCGCCCTCCTCGACGACGGTGATCGTCTGGGCGGCGGCGAGCCGGCGCGACCAGGAGCGGGCCACCTGCTTGAGCGGCGGGGCGATCGGCTTGATCGTGCCGAGGTCCGGGCAGGTGCCGACGAGGACGGCGACGCCGGCCTCGTGCAGCCGGCGGACCGCCTCGGACAGGAAGCGCACCGACGCCGACGGCAGCACGGTGTGGGTGACGTCGTTGGCGCCGATCAGGATCACCGCGACGTCCGGCTCGGTCGGCAGCGCCCGCTCGATCTGGGCGTCGAGGTCCGAGGACATCGCGCCGACGACGGCGAAGCTGCGCAGGTAGACCCGGCGGTCCGCCTGCTCGGCCAGCCCGCTGGCGAGCAGGGCTCCGGTGGTCTCCTCGACCCGCTCGACGCCGTACCCCGCGGCGCTGGAGTCGCCGAGCAGGGCGACCTTGATGGCCGGACCCGGGCGGCCCCGGCCGTACCACCCGCTGGAGTCCGGCGGGTCGTGGTCGAGGCGCCCGATCGTCTTGCGGGCGACCACGGCCTCGAGCCGGAGCACGCCGTACAGGGCGCCCCCGAGCACGGAGACGCCGCCTCCGCCGTACGCGGCGGCGGAGGCCAGCTTCCGAGCGGCTGCGGCTTTCCCCACGGGCTCCACATTAGGAGGAGGGGTGATGCAAGGTTTGGGATACCCCGCACTTCGGGCCCTAGATTGGCCAGATGCAGTACGTCGACTCTCTCCTCGATCTCATCGGCAACACCCCGCTGCTGAGGCTCTCGAAGTCCACCGGCTCCCTCGACGGCGCACAAGGGACCGATCGTCCTCGCCAAGGTGGAGTACCTGAACCCGGGCGGGTCCGTGAAGGACCGGATCGCCACCCGGATGATCGAGGCCGCCGAGGCCTCGGGCGAGCTCCAGCCCGGCGGCACCATCGTCGAGCCCACGTCCGGCAACACCGGCGTCGGCCTGGCCATGGTCGCCCAGGCGAAGGGCTACAAGTGCATCTTCGTCTGCCCCGACAAGGTCAGCGAGGACAAGCGCAACGTCCTCAAGGCGTACGGCGCCGAGGTCGTGGTCTGCCCGACCGCGGTCGAGCCCGAGCACCCGGACTCCTACTACAACGTCTCGGACCGGCTCGCCTCCCAGCCGGGGGCCTGGAAGCCGGACCAGTACTCCAACCCGAACAACCCGCGCTCGCACTACGAGACCACCGGGCCGGAGATCTGGAAGCAGACCGAGGGCCGGATCACCCACTTCGTCGCCGGTGTCGGCACCGGCGGGACGATCAGCGGCATCGGCCGCTACCTCAAGGAGCAGAACGCCGACGTCCAGGTCGTCGGCGCCGACCCCGCGGGCTCCGTCTACTCCGGCGGCACCGGCCGGCCGTACCTCGTCGAGGGCGTCGGCGAGGACTTCTGGCCGGACGCCTACGACCGGGACATCGCGGACCGGATCATCGAGGTCTCCGACGCCGACTCGTTCGCGATGACCCGGCGGCTGGCCCGCGAGGAGGCGCTGCTGGTCGGCGGCTCCTCCGGCATGGCCGTGCACGCCGCCGTCCAGCTCGCCCACGAGCTCGCCGAGACCCCGGGCGGCGAGGACGCCGTGATCGTCGTGCTGCTCCCGGACTCCGGCCGCGGCTACCTCACCAAGGTCTTCAACGACGACTGGCTGGCGCAGTACGGCTTCCCGGTGGACGGCGCCGAGGTGGCCGCCCAGACCGTCGGCGAGGTGCTGCGCGGCAAGGACGGGCGGCTGCCCGACCTGGTGCACACGCACCCCGGCGAGACCATCGCCGAGGCGGTCGCGATCCTCCAGGAGTACGCCGTCTCGCAGATGCCGGTCGTCCGCGCCGAGCCGCCGATCGTGGCCGCCGAGGTGGTCGGCTCGGTCTCCGAGCGGACCCTCCTCGACCAGCTGTTCACCGGCGTCGCACGGCTCACCGACAGCGTCAGCGAGCACATGTCGCCGCCGCTGCCGACGATCGGCTCCACCGAGGCGGCCCGCGACGCCGTCGCCGCCCTCGAGGGTGCCGACGCGCTGCTGGTCCACGAGGACGGCAAGCCGGTCGGCGTGGTCACCCGCCACGACCTGCTCGCCTACCTGGCGCGGGGCTGAGGCTTGCGGGTTTCACCGGCTGACCGCCAGAACTCGCACGACACGCCGGGTGACGTCGGCGTGGCGCGCGGGTTTCGGCGGCTGACCGGTGAAACCCGGCCGCGCCCAGCGCCTATAGTGAGAACACGTTCTAGTTCTCAGGAGTGCTGATGACGGCGACGCCTGCGGTCGAGGGATGGTTCACCACCGGGCCCGACCCGGCGCTGCTCGGGTCGCGCTGCACGACGTGCGGGACCGTCGTCTTCCCGAAGGCGAGCGGGTTCTGCCGCAACCCGGCGTGCTCGGGTGAGGAGCTCGAGGAGACCGAGCTCTCGCGGCACGGCACCATCTGGTCCTACACCGACGCGCAGTACCAGCCGCCGCCGCCGTACGTCCCGCGCAGCGACCCCTACGAGCCGTTCGCGCTCGCGGCCGTCGAGCTGCCCGAGGGGCTGGTGGTGCTCGGCCAGGTCGCCGACGGGTACGGCGTGGCCGACCTCCGGGTCGGCGGCGAGGTCGAGCTGGTCGTCGAGACGCTGTACGCCGACGAGTCCGGCGACCGGAGCATCTGGCGCTGGAAGCCGGTGACCGAGATGGGCGAGGAGGCCGACCAGTGAGCGCCGTCAGCGTGCTGGGTGTCGGGCATGCACCCGTGGGGCAAGTGGGGCCGCAGCTTCGTGGAGTACGGCGTGCACGCGGCCCGCGCCGCGCTGGCCGACTCCGGCGTCGCCTGGGCCGACGTCGACCTGGTGGTCGGCGGCGAGACGGTCCGCAACGGCTACGGCGGGTACGTCGCCGGTGCGACGTTCGCCCAGGCGCTGGGCTGGAACGGCGCCCGGGTCGCGACGTCGTACGCCGCCTGCGCGACCGGCGCCCAGGCGCTCGACACCGCCCGGGCCCGGATCCTCGCCGGGCTCAGCGAGGTCGCGCTGGTGGTCGGCAGCGACACCACGCCGAAGGGCTTCCTCGCCCCGAACGCCGGTGAGCGCTGGGACGACCCCGACTGGCTGCGGTTCCGGCTGCTCGGCATGACCAACCCGGCGTACTTCGCGCTCTACGCGCGCCGCCGGATGGACCTGTACGGCGCGACCGCCGAGGACTTCGCCCGGGTCAAGGTCAAGAACGCCCGGCACGGGCTGGAGAACCCGAACGCCCGCTACCGCAAGGAGGTCAGCGTCGAGGACGTGCTGACCAGCGCGGTCGTGTCGGACCCGCTGCACCTGCTCGACATCTGCGCCACGTCCGACGGTGCGGCCGCGGTGGTGCTCGCCAGCCCGGAGTACGCGAAGCGGCACGGCCTCGACCGACCGGTGCAGCATCAACGCGATCTCGACGGTCACGCCGACGTTCCCCAACACCGTGCTCGACATGCCGAACCTCTCCACCGACGCCACCACGGCGGTCGAGCCGGGGGAGCGGACGTTCAAGGAGTCGATCGCGCACGCGGCGTACGAGGAGGCGGGCATCGACCCGTCCGACGTGAGCCTCGCCGAGGTCTACGACCTGTCGACGGCGCTGGAGCTGGACTGGATGGAGGACCTCGCGCTCTGCAAGCGCGGCGAGGCCGAGGCGCTGCTGCGCGCCGGCGACACCACCATCGGCGGCCGGATCCCGGTGAACCCGTCCGGCGGGCTCGCCTGCTTCGGCGAGGCGGTGCCGGCCCAGGCGCTGGCCCAGGTGTGCGAGGTGACCTGGCAGCTGCGCGGCCAGGCGACCGGCCGCCAGGTCGAGGGCGCCACGGTCGGCATCACCGCCAACCAGGGCCTGTTCGGCCACGGCTCGTCGGTGGTCCTCAGCCGCTGACGTCGCGGACTCTTTGGCCCGATCTCGGGTGACCCATGGCCCGGGCGACCTGCGGGACCGTCTCCCTAGCGTGTCCACGACGCGTCTACGCTCGGAGCGGAGGGCCACTGTGGACAGCATTCTCGACATCGCTCGGTGGCAGTTCGGGATCATCACCGTCTACCACTTCCTGTTCGTGCCGCTCACGATCGGGCTCACCGCGCTGGTCGCGGCCATGGAGACGCTGTGGCTGCGCACGAAGCGCCCGGAGTGGCTCCGGCTGACCAAGTTCTTCGGCAAGCTGATGCTGATCAACTTCGCGATCGGCGTGGTCACCGGCATCGTGCAGGAGTTCCAGTTCGGCATGAACTGGTCGGACTACTCCCGCTTCGTCGGCGACGTCTTCGGTGCCCCGCTGGCGATCGAGGCGCTGCTGGCGTTCTTCCTGGAGTCGACGTTCCTCGGGCTCTGGATCTTCGGCTGGGACAAGCTGCCCGCGCGGCCTGCACGCGCGCTGCATCTGGCTCGTCCACCTCGGCACGCTGGCCAGTCGGCTGGTTCATCCTGGCCGCCAACTCCTGGATGCAGCACCCGGTCGGCTACGTCTACAACCCCGACACCGGCCGCGCCGAGCTCACCGACTTCTGGGCGGTGATGTTCAACAAGGTCCAGCTCGTGACGTTCCCGCACGTGATCACCGCGGCGTACATGACCGCGGGCGCGTTCGTGCTCGGCGTCTGCGCCTGCCTCTACGTGTCGAAGAAGCACCAGCAGGACCGGCGATCTGTACCGGATGGGCATCCGGCTCGGCGCCTGGGTCGTCCTGGTCGCCGGCATCGGCGTCGCGGTCAGCGGCGACTTCCAGGGCAAGGTCATGACCGAGGTCCAGCCGATGAAGATGGCCGCGGCCGAGGCGCTGTACGAGACCGAGGAGTCCTGCGCGCCGTTCTCGATCTTCACGATCGGCACGCCCGACGGCCAGGAGGAGAAGTTCGCGATCACGGTCCCGTGCCTGCTGTCCTTCCTGGCCACCGGGCAGCTTCGACGGCAAGGTCGAGGGCATCAACGACCTGCGCGCGCAGTACCAGGAGACGTACGGCCAGGACCCGGGCGCGCGCTACTACGACCCGACCGGCAACTACTCGCCGAACATCCCGGTGACCTACTGGACGTTCCGCTACATGATCGGCTTCGGCCTGCTGGCCGCGTTCTTCGCGGCGCTGATCCTGTTCCTGACCCGCAAGGGACGGGCGCCGACCTCGAAGTGGTTCGGCCGGATGGCGATCGCCACGCCGCTGCTGATGCTGGCCGGCAACTCCGCGGGCTGGATCTTCACCGAGATGGGCCGCCAGCCCTGGGTGGTCTTCGGCCTGATGACCACCGCGAACGGCGTCTCGCCCGGCGTCAGCACGACCGAGGCCTGGATCTCGCTGCTCTCGCTCACGCGTGCTGTACGGCGTCCTCGCGGTCATCGAGGTCGGCCTGATCGTGCACTTCGTGAAGAAGGGCGCCGACCCGTTCGAGGAGCCTCCGGACCCGACGCTGCGCGGCAGCGACGACGACGAGGACCGACCCCTGGCGTTCGCCTACTAGAGAGGAGCGGAGACATGGAGCTCACCACCGTCTGGTTCGTCCTGATCGCCGTCCTCTGGATCGGCTACTTCTGCCTCGAGGGCTTCGACTTCGGGGTCGGCATGCTGCTGCCCGGGTCTGGCCCGCAGACGACCGCGAGCGCCGGATCATGATCAACACCATCGGCCCGGTCTGGGACGGCAACGAGGTGTGGGTGCTGACCGCCGGCGGCGCGACGTTCGCCGCGTTCCCCGAGTGGTACGCCACCTTGTTCAGCGGGTTCTACCTGCCGCTGCTGCTGATCCTGCTCGCGCTGATCGTGCGCGGCCTCGCGTTCGAGTACCGCCACCAGCGCCCGAGGCCGCCTGGCACTCGTGGTGGGACCGCGCGATCATCGTCGGCTCGTACGTGCCCGCCGTGCTGTGGGGCGTCGCGTTCGCGAACATCGTCCGCGGCGTGCCGATCGACGAGACCAAGGACTTCACCGGCAACCTGTTCACGCTGCTCAACCCGTACGCCCTGCTCGGCGGGCGTGGTGACGCTGATGCTGTTCCTGACCCACGGCGCGATGTTCCTGGCGCTGAAGACCGACGGCGACATCCGGCACCGGGCCCGGGCGCTGAGCGTCAAGCTCGGGCTGGTGGCCGCCGTCGTCGCCGTGGTGTTCCTCGTCTGGACGCAGGCGATGACCGGCGACGTCGGCTCGGCGGTGCTGTTCGTGCTGGCCGCGCTGGCGCTGGTCGGCGGGGTCGCGATGGCGTGCCGCCGGCCGCGAGGGCTGGGCGTTCGCCGGCACCTTCGCGTGCATCGCGCTGGCGGTCGCCGGGCTGTTCGTCGGCGCTCTTCCCCGACGTGATGCCGTCCACGACGTCGGACGCCTACTCGCTGACCACGACCAACGCGGCCGCCACGGACTACACGCTGAAGGTGATGACGATCGTCGCGGCGATCTTCCTGCCGATCGTGCTGTGCTACCAGGCCTGGACCTACTGGGTCTTCCGCAAGCGGATCGCCGAGCACCACATCCCCGACGACGAGCTCGAGGCGGCCGTGTGAGTGCCCAAATGAAGCCGAGCGACCCGCGGATCCGCCGCCAGCTGGCGCCCGCCCGCCGCCAGCTCACCGTCGTCCTGGTCGCCGGCGTGCTCGGCAGCCTCCTCCTGGTCGGCCAGGCCTGGGCGGTCACCGAGCTGATCCTCGCGGCCCTCGACGACCGGTCGCCCTGGACGCTGGGCGGCGGTCGTCGTCGCGGTGTTCGCCGCCCGGGCGCTGGTCGGCTGGACGACCGACACGTGGCCGCCGCGCGCGGCGGCCGCCGTCGTCGGTGCCGACGTACGACGCCGGGTGGTCGCGCGCGATCCTCCGCGACGGCGGCGCGGGCCGGTCGAGCGGCGAGCTCGCCGGGCTCGCGACCCGCGGCGCCAGCGCCGCCGAGCCGTACCTGACCCGCTACGTCCCCGCGCTGGTGCTCGCCGGGGTGCTGCCGTGCGTCACCCTGGTCGCGATCGCGACCCAGGACCCGATGAGCGCGCTGATCGTGCTCGTCACGCTGCCGCTGATCCCGGTGTTCGGCATCCTCGTCGGGCTCGCCACCCAGGAGCGGGCCCGGTCGCAGTGGCGGGCGCTGGCGTGCGCTGTCCGGGCACTTCCTGGACGTGATGCGCGGGCTGCCGACGCTGGTCGCGTTCCGCCGGGCCGGGCCCAGTCGGCGACGATCCGCGCGGTCACCGACCGGTACCGCCGGCGGACCCTGCAGACGCTGCAGATCGCGTTCGCGTCCTCGGCCGTGCTCGAGCTGGTCGCCACCTTGTCGGTCGCGCTGGTCGCGGTCACCGTCGGCGTCCGGCTCGCGCGCGGCGACCTCGACCTCGAGACCGCGCTCGTGGTGCTGCTGCTCGCCCCCGAGGCGTACTGGCCGCTGCGCCGGGTCGGGATGGAGTTCCACGCCGCCGCCGAGGGGGTCGCGACGTTCGAGGCGGCCAGCGAGCTCACCGACGCCGACGACGCGACGCCGCGCCGGCGGCCCGGCGCGCTGCGTGCTCGAGCACGTGTCCGTGCTGCGACCCGGCCGCGCCGTACCCGCCCTCGACGACGTCAGCCTGGCCGTCCCCGACCGCGGCGTGCTCGCGGTCACCGGACCGTCCGGCTGCGGCAAGTCCACGCTCCTCGCGGTGCTCGCCGGGCTGCTCGAGCCGACGTCCGGCACCGTGCACGGCCCCACCCGCGACCGGATCGCCTGGCTGCCGCAGCGGCCGGTGTTCGTCGCCGGGACGGTCGCCGACAACCTGCGCCTCGCGGCACCCGGCCGCGAGCGACGACCAGCTCCGGGCCGCGCTGCGCGAGGTCGCCCTGCCGGTCGGACCTGCGACGACCCGGCTCGGCGAGGACGGCACCACCCTGTCCGCGGGCGAGCGAGCCCGCCTGGCGCTGGCCCGGGTGGTGCTCGCGGACCGGCCCTACGTGCTGCTCGACGAGCCGACCGCGCACCTCGACCCGGACACCGAGCGGGTGATCGCCGAGACCGTCCGCGACCTCGGCCGGCGCAGCGCCGTCGTGGTCGTCGCCCACCGGCCGGCGCTCGTCGCGCTCGCCGACCGGGTGGTGACCCTGCCGGTGCCCGAGCCGGTGGTGCCGGTGCGCCCGGCGACGACCGCGGCCCGACCCGCGCCGCCGGAGGAGCCCGTCGACGAACGGCGACACGGCCTCGCCCTGCCGACCGTCCTCGGCGGGCTGGCGTCGGCGTCCGGAGTCGCGCTCACGGCCACCGCCGGCTGGCTGATCGTCGAGGCGTCGTACCAGCCACCGATCCTGACCCTGCTGGTGGCGATCGTCGCGGTGCGGACGTTCGGCATCGCGCGGCCGGTGCTCCGGTACGCCGAGCGGCTGCGGTCCCACGACGTCGTGCTGCGGATGCTCGCGCAGCGCCGGGTCGAGGTGTACGACGCGGTCGTGCCGCTCACGCCCGGTGCGCTCGGCCGGCGGCGCGGCGACCTGCTGGCCGCGGTCGTCGACGACGTCGACAGCGTGCTGGACCGCGAGCTGCGGGTCCGGATGCCGGTGCGCGGCTTCGCTGATCACGGCGGCGCTCGCTGCCGGGTTCGCGGCGCTGACCGCCTGGCCGGCGGTGCCGGTCGTGCTCGGCGTGGCGTGCCGCGGGCGGCCTGGGCTACGCGCTCGCCCGGGCCGGCGCGGCGCGTGCCGAGCGGGCGGGCGTCGAGACCCGGGCCCGGCTCTCCGAGGCCGTCGTCGAGGCGACCCAGACCGCGAGCGAGCTGACCATGTGGCAGGCCGAGGAGCGTGCGGTCGCCGCGGTCGACGACGATCAGCGCGGAGCTCGGCCGGCACACGGTCACGGCCGCCACCTGGCTGGCGACCGGCCGCGCCCTGGTGCTGGTCGCGTCCGGCCTCGGCGTCGCCGCGGCCGCGGTGGTGCTGCCGGCCAGGCTCGCTCGGCGCCGATGCTCGCGCTGCTGGTGCTGCTGCCGCTCGCGCTCGGTGAGGTCGCCGCCTCGCTCGCCGATGCCGGTGCGCTCGCCGCCCGCACCCGCGCTGCCGAGGACCGGCTGGCCGCGATCGCCGCCCGGCCGCCGGCCGTCGCGGACCCGGAGCGGCCGCTGCCGACGCCGGCCGGCTCCGGGCTCGCCCTCGACGGGGTGGCCGCGGCCTGGGACGGCCGCGAGGTGCTCCGCGACCTCGACCTGGTGCTCGCCGAGGGCGAGCGGGTCGCCGTCGTCGGTCCCACCGGCTGCGGGAAGAGCACCCTCGCCGCGCTGCTGCTGCGGTTCGTCGACCCGGTCCGCGGCCGGGTCAGCCTGGCGGGCGCCGCGCTGCCGGAGCTCGCGCTCGACGACGTACGACGGACCGTCGGGCTGGTCGACGACGACCCGCACGTCTTCGCGACCACGCTCGGCGAGAACGTCCGGCTGGCCCGGCCGGGTGTCGTCCGACCTCGACGTCGAGGCGGCGCTGCGCCAGGCCCGGCTGGGCGGCTGGCTGGACGCGCTGCCCGACGGCCTGGACAGCTGGCTGGGCGACGGGCACGCCGACGTGTCCGGGTGGCGAGCGGGCCCGGATCGCGATCGCCCGCTCGCTGCTCGCCGACCAGCCGGTGCTGGTGCTCGACGAGCCGGCCGCGCACCTCGACGGCGCGACGGCCGACGCGCTGGCGGCGGAGGTCCTCGACGGCCGGGACCGGCGCACGGTCGTCTGGATCACGCACGCCGACGCCGGGCTCGACCGCGTGGACCGGGTGATCGACCTCGGTGCTGTAGAACGGGACCATGGCTGAGCCGATCCGCGTGTACCTGCTCGACGACCACGAGGTCGTGCGCCAGGGCCTGCGCGCGCTGCTCGAGAGCGCCGGCGACATCGAGGTGATCGGGGAGTCCGGCTCGGCCGAGGACGCCACGAACCGGATCCCCGCGCTGCGCCCCGACGTCGCCGTCCTCGACGCCCGGCTGCCCGACGGGTCGGGGATCGAGGTGTGCCGCGAGGTGCGGGCAGTGGACCCGACGATCCGGGCGCTGATCCTGACGTCGTACGACGACGACGAGGCGCTGTTCGCCGCGATCATGGCGGGCGCCTCGGGCTACGTGCTCAAGGAGATCAAGGGCACCGACCTGGTCGCGGCGGTGCGCCAGGTCGCGGCCGGCAACTCGCTGATCGACCCGAGCATGACGGCCCGGGTGCTGGAGCGGGTGCGACACCCGCAGACGATCGCGCCCGAGCTCGCCGAGCTGACCGAGCAGGAGCTCAAGCTGCTCGCGCTGATCGCCGAGGGGCTGACCAACCGGCAGATCGGGGAGCGGATGTTCCTGGCCGAGAAGACGATCAAGAACTACGTGTCCAGCATCCTGGCCAAGCTCGGCCTGGAACGGCGGACCCAGGCGGCCGTGCTCGCGAGCAAGCTGCTCGCTCCCGACACCCGCTCGCGCTGATCTGTAACGTCCGCCGCCTCACGGACCAAGTAGGGCTATGAACTCGACAGCTGCGCGAGAGCCGACCGGGATCGATGAAGATCCGGATGCGTTCGAAGCCTTCTACCGTGACCACCTGGAGACCGTCCGCCGGTTCGTGGCGCGGAGGGTGGCAGATCCCCATCTCGCGGCGGACCTGACCGCCGACGTCTTCCTGGCCGCGATCGACGCAGCCGGGACCTACCGCTCCGATCGTGGCAGTCCGGCGGGATGGTTGGTCGGGGTGGCCCGGAACGTGCTGGCGGCGGAGTTCCGCAGGCAAGCGCGCCAGCAGCGGCTCCAACGACGGATCTCGGGTCGCCGGCTACTGGACGCGGATTCGTTGAACAGGATCGAGGAGCGCATCGACGCCGAGCGGGAGACCCGGCGCCTCTACGCCGCGCTCTCAGAGCTCAAGGAACGAGACCGGGCGCTCATCGAGCTGGTCGCCATCGACGGGCTCTCCGTCACTGAGGCAGCAGCCGTGCTGGGGGTGAAGCCGGCCACCGCGCGGGTCCGGCTGCATCGCAGTCGGCGCCTGGTCCAGTCCCACCTCCAGCTTCCGCTGGAGTCCGCTCTCACCCCGGAGGTGCTGTCATGACCCACCCGAACCTCGACAACTTCGAGTCCGCACTGCTCACCGAGCTCCGCACCCACGTGACGGAACGGGCCGCGCGGTCCCGTCCGGCGACCGATCCGCCGCCGGCTGGCGGCGGTGGCCGCAGCCACGGCCCTGGCAGGCGCAACCGCCATTGGCGTCGTGGGCCTGCGCCCGGACCCTGCCTTCGCTGTCGAGCGCCAGGCAGACGGTGACGTCGTCATCACGGTCATGAAGCTCTCCGACGCCGATGGGCTCGAGCGCGCGCTCGCCAAGGAGGGCATCACCGCCGAGGTGACGTACGACGCCACTGCCGCGACCTCGTCCGATCTGGACAACGGCGGGCGCCCTGCGTGTTGGCCCGCGGTCGGCGACGTCGTGGTCGACCCGGCCGACAACGGTGGCGTAGCCATCACGCTGGCCGCGGACTACGTGGCCGCACACGATGGCGTCCTGCAGCTGACCGCCGCGGGTGGGCGATCCGCCGACGACTGGATCGCTGCCAGCGTCTGGTGGGAAGGCAGCGCCTGCTGACCCGTTAGGACCAAGGTCCCATCGGCGGCGACCATCGGCACTGACCCGGGAGAGCCGTTCACGACAGTCTCGAGGTGGAAGAAGAACCATCACCACGCCGAGGAGGTCGCGCCATGAGCACCATCCATCACAAGGCAGTCGAGGGTGTGGCCGGCCCGGCCACGGTCCCGCAGAACGAACGCCCCACCAGCTTCGCCTACCGTGCGCTGGGCGCACTGCGCATCGCGTTCGGGCTCACCTTCCTGTGGGCCTTCTTCGACAAGCTGCTCGCCCTGGGCTTCTCGACCGGCCGTGCCGACGACGGCACCGTGGACCGGTTCGGGGACGGCGCCTGGATCAACGGCGCCAGCCCCACCGAGGGGTTCCTCAAGTTCGGTGCGGACGGCCCCTTCAAGGGCTTCTACAACGGCATCGCTGGATCCCCCGTGGTCGACGCCCTCTTCATGCTCGCCCTACTCGGCATCGGTGTCGCGCTGACCCTCGGGATCGGCATGCGGTTCGGTACGGCGGCCGGCGCGCTTCTCTACCTGATGATGTGGACGGTCGCCCTGCCGCCGGCCAACAACCCGGTGCTCGACGAGCACATCCTCGGAGCGATCAGCATGATCGTGCTGCTCGGCTTCCACGCCGGCAACGTCTGGGGTCTCGGCAAGCGCTGGGCATCGACCGACCTGGTCGAACGGGTCCCCGTCCTCCGCTGACCGCGGCCCGCACCCGCCATCACGGCCATCTCCTCGGGGGATGGCCGTGATGGTGCGTCAGCGCAGCGGGACCTGCCACACGAACGACGTGCCGCGCGGCTCGCGTGCGGTCAGCTCGAGCGAGCCACCCAGCCCGGCCGCGCGGCGGCGCGCGTTGCGCAGCCCGCTCTCCGTGGTCACCGTGCCGATCCCGACGCCGTTGTCCAGCACCGTGAGCCGGACCTCGTGGGCGTCGACCGCCAGCTCGATGTCGGCGTGGTCGGCGGACGCGTGTCGAGCGAGGTTGGACAGCGCCTCGCGCAGCACGGGCAGCAGCTGGTCGCGGACCTCGGGCGGGACCGCGGTGTCGACCGGCCCGGTGGTGCGCACCACCGGGTCGAACCCGAGCGCCGGCGAGTACTCCCGCACCAGGTGCCGCAGGTCGCCGCGCAGCGAGGATCCCGGCTCGCGCCGCTGGAGCTCGAAGATGGTGCCGCGGATGTCCTTGATGGTCAGGTCGAGCGCGTCGACGGACCGGTCGATGCGGCCGGCCACCTCCGGGTCCTGGATGAGTGAGCCCGCGCTCTGGAGCTGGAGGCCGGTCGCGAACAGGCGCTGGATCACCTGGTCGTGCAGGTCGCGGGCGATCCGCTCGCGATCGGACGTGACCGCCAGCTCGGCCCGGTCCTGGATCGCCTGGGCCCGGTCGAGTGCGAGCCCGGCCTGATCGGCGAGCGACGCGAGCAGCGTCCGCTCGTCGTACGACAGGGGAGGCGCCCCGCTCTCGAACAGCATCACCAGGAGTCCGCCGGCTACGAGGTGGGTGCGGAGCGGCACCAGCACCGCGTCGAAACCGCCGAGCTCGGTGTCGGTGGCGACGGCGTCCACGTCGGGCCACGTCTCGGCATCGAGCAACCCGACGGCGTGCTCGGCCTCGGACCTCGTCGACGGGTCGGCAGCAACGCTGTGGACCGGCACGCCGTTCTCCAGACGCAGTACGGCGGCGGCCACTGATCGCGCCATGGAGCGGGCCGAGCGGGCGATCTCACCCAGCGCCCGCCCGACCTCGATCGGCGGCTGCAGCGCCTCCGAGAGCTCGGCCGAGGCCTCCAGCCACTGCCGACGGCGCTCGCTCAGGCCGTACGCGCGGGCGTTGTCGATCACGAAGCCGGCGGTGCCCGCGAGCGCCTCGACGAGGAGCTGGTCCTGCTTCGTGAAGGACTGCCCGCCGGCCTTCTCGGTCAGGTAGAGGTTGCCGAAGACGGTGCCCCGGATCCGGACCGGCACCCCCAGGAACGAGCCCATCGGCGGGTGGTTCGGCGGGAACCCGGCCGACTGCGGGTGCTTCGTGAGGTCGTCCAGGCGGATCGCCTCGGGGTGGTGGATCAGGAGACCGAGGATGCCGCGGCCGTGGGGCAGGTCGCCGATCCGGGTCCGCTCGTCGTCGGTCATCCCGGTGGTGACGAACTCGACGAGGAAGGCGTCGCTGCCGATCACCCCCAGGGCGCCGTACCGGGCGTCGGTGAGCTGGGTGGCGGCTCGGATGATCCGCTCCAGGACGGAGTGGAGCTCGAGGTCGGACGAGATGGCGGTGACCGCCTCGAGCAGCGCCCGGGTGGACGTGGGGAGGGAGTTCTCGTCGCCGGGCACTGGCCCAGTGTGCAGCAGCGTCGTCAGACGGTGCGGCGTACCGGCAGCGTCGGGGCCAGGTCGCCGCGGTAGCCGACCCGGCGGCCGCTGATCTCGACCCAGCGCAGCCGCAGGTAGACGCCGCGTTGCCCGCCGGCCCACGGGCGCGGCTCCCAGGTCTCGCGGACGTGCGCGATCTCGGCGGGGTCGGTCAGGACCTCCGCGCGACCGCGGGCAACGACGCTCCACCCGTGCTGGCGCTCGTAGTCGAACTGGTCCACCTCGAACGCCAGGACGGTGTCGCGGCCGTGGGTCCCGAGCACGCTGTACGGCGAGGTCCGGAGGACCACGGCGTCGTCCACGACGGAGTAGTTGACCGGGATGATGTGCGGTCCGTCGGGGGAGGAGAGCGCGACCCGTCCCGCGACTCCGGCACTCAGCAGTCGGACGCATTCCTCGGGGCTCAGGTCGATCGGGTCGTTCACGGGGAGCTCCTCGATGTCGGGGCTGGGTTGCCTTCCATCGTCGCCGGGGCGTTGTCCGGAGGGCAGTGCCGATGGTCCCGAGATCAGGGACGTGCGGCTCGGCCCAACAGCGCCACCAGCCGGTCGATCGCGGGCGCGTCGTCGGCGACCGGCTGCGGGGGACCGAACGGGGTCCGGTCCGGCGGCAGCCGTTCCATCAGCGCCAGGCTGTGCGCGATCGCGCGTTCTGCGACTGCGTCGTCGACGTCGAGGGTGCCGCCCACGCCGCGCGCGATGTCCCAGCCGTGGGTGAGCGCCTCGATGGTCCTCAGCTCCGCGATCGCGGGCGCCGGCATCGGCCCGATCCCGGTCGGGAAGACGGCGCCCGGCTCCGCACGGTCGAGCGCCGCACGCAGGCGGGCCGCGCCGTCGTCGTACGTCGCGGGCAGGTCGTCGGTCGCGACCACGGCCAGGTCGGCCGAGATCGCGGCCAGCTCGTAGGCGGTGCCACCGAGGGACGTCGTGAAGGCACGCTCGCCGGTCGCAAGGTGCCGCACGACGGCGGCCACGTCCCAGCCCTCGCAGGGCGTCGGGCGGTTCCAGTCGTCGGCGCCGAGGCCGGTCAGGAGGGCGGTGACGGCGGACTGGGCGTGCGCGAGGTCGTCGAGGTCCACGACGCCACTCTGCCGCGACCCCTACTCTCGGCGCCATGTCTTTCGTCCTGGTCGACCGACCGGTCCCCGAGGTCGCGGTCGTGACCCTGAACAGACCCGAGCGGATGAACGCGATGTCGTTCGACGTGAGGCCGAACGGATCGGGCTGGTCTCGTCGGTCGAGCCCGACGTGGTCGCCGCGGCGGTCGCGATCGGACAGCGGATCGCCGGCTTCTCGCAGCCGGGCGTCGAGCTGACCAAGAAGTCGCTGCACCCTGGCCCGTCGGGAGGGGCGCCTTCCCCGGTTCACCGACGAGCGCTAGCGTCGGACCATGGCTGTCCTCAACCCTTACCTCAGCTTCGGCGGGAACGCCCGCGAGGCGATGGAGACCTACCGCGACATCTTCGGCGGCACGCTCGACACCAACGCGTTCGCCGACTTCCCGATGGGCGATGGCCCGGCGCCCGAAGGGCTCATGCACGCACGGCTCGAGACCGACGACGGGTTCACCCTGATGGCCTCCGACCACGCGCCCGGCCAGCCGATCGACCCCAACGGCTGGGTGAGCATCAGCGGCGACGAGCAGGACAAGCTGCGCGGCTACTTCGAGCGGCTCAGCGACGGTGGCCAGGTGATCCTGAAGCTGGAGAAGCAGGTCTGGGGCGACGAGTTCGGCCAGTGCGTCGACCGCTTCGGGATCTCCTGGATGGTCAACATCGCCGGGGGCTGAGCGTCATCAGCGTGAGGGTCGGGAAGTCCTCGGCCAGCCACACCGGCCGGACCTCTCCGACGACCTCCCACCCGCGGTGCCGGTAGACCTCGACCGCCCGCGCGTGGACCGGAACGACGTCGAGAACGGGCTGGCGGCCTGACCCGACGATCCAGTCGACTGCGGTGTCGTGGAGCCGCCCGCCTACGCCGGTCCCGATCACGTCGGCGGCGACGAAGAGCACCGCGAGCTCGGCCAGGTCCTCGGTGCCGATCGCGGCGACGAAGGACCCGCGAAGGCCGCCGGCGAGCGCGTAGACCGCGACGTGACCGACGACCCGCCCGTCGAGCTCGGCCACCCAGGCCCGCTCCTCGCCGGGCCGGACCAGGAAGTCCTCGACCGGGATGTCGAGCGGCCACTGGACCGGGTACTGCGACGTCGGCTGCTGCTCGGCGAGGACGACGCCGAGCGCCGGAACGTCGTCCGGTCGCCGCTCGCGGATCACCAGGCTCATCCGAGCTCACCGTCGACGTACACCCAACACCCGCCGCGCCGCTCGAACCGGCTGCGCTCCCGCAGCTCCCCGGCCACCCCGCCACGGGAGAACGACGCCACGAACTCCACCCAGTCCTCGCCCGATCCCACAATCGTGAGCCCGGTCCAGGTGAGCGTCGGGTCGGGGGAGAGGTCGTCGGGGCGGGTCCGCGGGTGCCAGGTGCGGAACACGTAGTCGGTGTCGCCGACGGCGTACGCCGCGTAGCGCGAGCGCATCAGCTCCTCGGCGGTCCCGGCCTGGGCCGTACCCCGGTGCAGCCGGCCGCAGCAGGCGTCGTACGTCGCCTCGGAACCGCAGGGACAGGTTCGTTGCAGCGGCACGGGCGCCAGCGTAGGCGTTTACGGGTTTCACCGGCTGACCGCCGGAACCCGCGCGGCACGCCGGCGGGGTGCGGCGTGTCGCGCGGGGTGCGGCGTGTCGCGCGGGGATCGGCGGCTGACCGGTGAAACCCCGGCGTGCACGTCCGGTAGGTCGGTGCCGCGCCACTCACTGTTCGGGCAAAACCGCAGCCCACAACCGGAGACGGTCCCCAGATGTTGATGCGCTGAGTAGTTTGAAGAGCGTGACCTCTGCTCCGTCCATCAGCACCGTCGGTGAGCTGCGCGCCTCCGGCCACGTCCAGCAGACCCTGCGCCAGGAGATCCGGGCCAACCTGCTCTCCGCGCTGCGCGAGGGCCGGGACCCTTGGCCGGGACTCCACGGGTTCGACGACACCGTCATCCCGCAGCTCGAGCGGGCGCTGATCGCCGGGCACGACATCGTGCTCCTCGGCGAGCGCGGCCAGGGCAAGACCCGGCTGCTGCGCACCATGGTCGGGCTGCTCGACGAGTGGACGCCGGTGATCGCCGACTCCGAGCTCGGCGAGCACCCGTACGAGCCGGTCACGCACGGCTCGCAGCGCCTGGCGCTCGAGCGCGGCGACCACCTGGCGGTCGCGTGGCGGCACCGCGACGAGCGGTACTCCGAGAAGCTCGCCACCCCGGACACCAGCGTCGCCGACCTGATCGGCGACGTCGACCCGATGAAGGTCGCCGAGGGCCGCTCGCTCGGCGACCCCGAGACCATCCACTTCGGCCTGATCCCGCGCAGCCACCGGGGGATCGTCGCGATCAACGAGCTGCCCGACCTCGCCGAGCGGATCCAGGTCGCGATGCTCAACGTGATGGAGGAGCGCGACATCCAGATCCGCGGCTACGTGCTGCGGCTGCCGCTCGACGTGCTCGTCGTCGCCAGCGCGAACCCCGAGGACTACACCAACCGCGGCCGGATCATCACGCCGCTCAAGGACCGGTTCGGCGCGGAGATCCGCACCCACTACCCGGCCGAGCTCGACGACGAGGTCGCGGTGATCCGGCAGGAGGCCGACCTGGTCGCCGACGTGCCCGACCACCTGGTCGAGATCCTGGCCCGGTTCACCCGCCAGCTCCGCGAGTCCAACGCCGTCGACCAGCGCTCCGGTGTCTCCGCGCGGTTCGCGATCGCCGGCGCCGAGACCATCGCCGCGTCCGCCCTGCACCGGGCGACGACGGAGGGCGAGGACGAGCCGGTCGCCCGGGTCGTCGACCTGGAGACCGCGGTCGACGTGCTCGGCGGCAAGATCGAGTTCGAGTCCGGCGAGGAGGGCCGCGAGGCCGAGATCCTCACCCACCTGCTCCGAACCGCGACCGCCGAGACGGTGCGGACGCACTTCCGCGGCCTCGACTTCGCGCTGCTCGTCGAGGCGATCGAGAGCGGCGCGATGGTGACCACCGGCGAGCAGGTCACCGCGCGCGACTTCCTCACCGGGCTGCCGGTGCTCGGCGAGTCCGAGCTGTACGACGACGTGTGCGACCGGCTCGACGCGACCAACGACGGCCAGCGCGCGTGCGCGATCGAGCTCGCCCTGGAGGGGCTGTTCCTGGCTCGCAAGATCGGGAAGGACACCGACGGCACGGAGACCGTGTATGGCTGAGCTGAGCGTCGACGTCGAGCTCTCCGCCGGGTCCCGGATCCGGCTGGACGAGTTCGTGCTCGACCACGCGTGGACGGACTCGGGTATCGGCGTGACGACCGAAGGCACCGGTGCCCAGCTGCTCCTGGTGAGCGTCGGGGTGTGCGTGCTCAACGACGTCTACCGCGAGGCACAGCCCGGGATCCGGGTCGACGGCGTACTCGTTCGGGTCGTCGGTGACCTCGACGCGGAGTCATGGTCGAGCGCCTCGATCTGGTACGAAGTCGAGATCGACTCTCCCGAGGACGAGGGGACCATCGCGAGCCTGCTCGAGCGCGTCGACGCGGTGGCCGAGATCCCGCGCGTGCTGCGCGGCAACGTGGCGGTGGCGCGGCGATGAAGGACCGGACCCGGTTCAAGCGCTACGAGGGCGGCGACCCGCTCGCGCCGCCCGTCGATCTCGCCGAGGCGCTGGACGCGATCGGCGAGGACGTGATGGCGGGCTACTCGCCGGAGCGCGCGATGCGGGAGTTCCTACGCCGCGGCGGCCGCGACCAGAACGGGCTGGACGACCTGGCCCGCCGGGTGGCCGAGCGGCGCCGCGACCTGCTGCAGCGGCACAACCTCGACGGCACCCTCCAGGAAGTCCGTGAGCTGCTCGACCACGCGCTCCTGGAGGAGCGCAAGCAGCTCGCGCGCGACGCGATGATGGACGACGGTGACCGGGCGTTCCGCGAGATGCAGCTGGAGAACCTGCCGTCGTCGACCGCGGCCGCCGTCTCGGAGCTGTCGGACTACGACTGGCAGAGCCGCGAGGCGCGCGAGGACTACGAGAAGATCAAGGACCTGCTCGGCCGGGAGCTGCTCGACCAGCGCTTCGCGGGCATGAAGGAGGCGCTCGAGAACGCCACCGACGAGGACCGCGCCGCGGTCAACGAGATGCTCCAGGACCTCAACCAGCTGCTGGAGAAGCACCAGCGCGGCGAGGACACCGACGCGGACTTCGACGAGTTCATGGACAAGCACGGGGACTTCTTCCCGGACAACCCGCAGAACATCGACGAGCTGCTCGACTCGCTCGCGCAGCGGGCGGCGGCGGCCCAGCGGATGCTGAACTCGATGTCGCCCGAGCAGCGCCAGGAGCTGATGCAGCTCTCCGCGCAGGCGTTCGGGTCGCCCGAGCTGATGTCGGCCCTCGACCGCCTCGACGGCAACCTCCAGTCACTGCGCCCCGGCGAGGACTGGGGCGGCTCCGAGCGGTTCGACGGCGAGCAGGGCCTCGGCCTCGGTGACGGCACCGGCGTGCTCCAGGACCTGTCCGACCTCGACGCCCTCAGCGACCAGCTCTCGCAGTCGTACGGCGGCGCCCGGATGGACGACCTGGACCTCGACAAGCTGGCCCGCCAGCTCGGCGACGAGGCCGCGGTCGACGCGCGCACCCTGCAGCGGCTCGAGCAGGCGCTGCGCGACTCCGGCTACATGAAGCGCGGCACCGACGGGCAGCTGCGGCTGTCGCCGAGGGCGATGCGCCAGCTCGGCAAGGCGCTGCTGCGAGACGTCGCCGAGCGGATGTCGGGCCGGCAGGGCAACCGCGAGCTGCAGCGGGCCGGTGCCGCCGGCGAGCTCTCCGGGGCGACCCGGGAGTGGGCGTTCGGCGACACAGAGCCCTGGCACGTCCCGCGCACTATGCTCAACGGGGTACTACGTCGAGCGGCAGAGGGACGCCCGCCGAAGGCGGGCGCAACCACCAATGGTGATGTGAGCGAACCTTTCTTGAGCATCCGCGACGTCGAGGTGCAGGAGACCGAGGCGCGCACCCAGGCCGCGGTCGCACTGCTCGTCGACACGTCGTTCTCGATGGCGATGGACGGCCGCTGGGTGCCGATGAAGCGCACCGCGCTGGCGCTGCACACGCTGATCAAGTCGCGGTTCCGCGGCGACGACCTGCAGCTGATCGGGTTCGGCCGGCACGCCGAGGTGATGGAGATCGAGCAGCTCACCGCGCTCGACGCGATGTGGGACAAGGGCACCAACCTG
Organism: uncultured Actinomycetota bacterium; assembly: GCA_963716655.1. GTDB lineage: Bacteria > Actinomycetota > Actinomycetes > Propionibacteriales > Nocardioidaceae > Nocardioides. The sequence continues at coordinate 897,830 of CAVQTV010000008.1, forward strand.
CACCACGCGCTGCTGCTCGCCAACCGGCACTTCCGCAAGCACCCGAACGCCCAGCCGGTGCTGCTGATCGTCACCGACGGCGAGCCGACCTCCCACCTCGAACCCGACGGCGAGGTCTACTTCTCGTACCCGCCACACCCGCTCACCGTCGCCTACGCCGTGCGCGAGCTCGACAACGCCGGCCGGCTCGGCGCGCAGACGACGTTCTTCCGCCTCGGCGAGGACCCGGGGCTGGCCCGCTTCATCGACCAGATGGCCCGCCGCGTCGACGGCCGGGTGATCTCACCGGAGCTCGACGACCTCGGCGCCGCGGTCGTCGGCTCGTACCTCGGCTCGCGCGGACCGGCCGACGCGGGCGGCTTCGGTGGCGGCTACGGCGACTGGTTCGGCGGCCGCGGCTTCTGGGTCGGCGACTAGCCACCGGCACTCGCACGCCCAAGCGACCCAGCAAGAAAGCGCGGCCCGAGGTGCCACGTTCGGGGACGCTGCGACGACTGAAGGGGTGTGATGACGACTGAAGGGCCGCCACCGACACTCGGGTTCGAGGAGGCATATCGCGAGAACCGATTGGCGCTGGTGCGGCTGGCGTACCTGATGTGCGGCTCGCAGGACGTGAGCGAGGACGTGGTCCAGGCCGCGTTCACCTCGGCGCACGAGCGTTGGGACCAGATCGAGAAGCCGCTGCCCTACCTCAGGCGGGCGGTGGTCAACCTGGTGAAGGACGGGCAGCGGCGGCGGCTGCGCTGGCTGGCGAAGGCGCCCGAGCGTCCCTCGGTGGCGCTTCCTCCCGAGATCGACGAGACCTGGGCGCTGATCGCGCGGCTGCCGTCGGCGCAGCGTGCCGTCCTGGTCCTCCACTACTACGAGGACCTGCCGTTGACCGAGGTGGCCACCATCCTCGACCGTCCGGCAGCGACCGTCCGTTCGGACCACCGCCGCGCACTCGACAAGCTCCGAAAGGCACTCGCATGAACGACACCCAGGACCTGGAAGCCGTCGAGCAGCGCGTGCGGAACGCCCTGCGAGCCGTGGCCGAGACAGTCGACCAGGACGGGCTTGCCGCCACGCCTCGATCCAGCGTCCGGCGCTCGTCGAGCCGGAAGCGGCGCATCGCGCTCGTCGTGGGCGCCGTCACCCTCGTTCCGGTGGGCTTCGCGGCGGCCGCCGTCGTGAACGAAGGGCCGGAGTACGTCGACACCATCTCGCCCGAGCGGATCGTGATGGAGGACAGTGTGGACGGAAGCCGCTACCTGCTCATGGAGACCGAGCGGACCGACGAGTGCGGCAACCCGGTCACCGGTGTGGAACTGGTCGAGGAGAGCAAGAACCTGCTCGGCAGTGAGTGGAACACCGGCGGCTTCCAGTACGGCGAGCCCGTCGAGCGGGCCTGCGGCCACGTCAACGACACCTCCCGGTTCCTCGAGAACCCGGCGCTCTTCACAGCCTCCGGAACCGAGGTCGGGGACACGATGGTGTGGGTCTACGCCGTCCACCCGGATGTCGACACCGTGCGCATCACCTCGGGTGACTTCTCCGAGGACCTGACCGTCTACGAGGTCGACGGCGCCGGATACGCGCCGTTCGAGATCCCGAACGACCTGGACGAGTACACCTCCGAGCTCATCATCGACGGACAGGTCGTACCCGGGTCGGCAACCGAACGACAGATCCAGCGACCGTGAGCATGCTGAGGACGCTCGAGCTCATCCAGGGCCTCGTCGGTGCCTTGGTGCTGCTGGTCATCGTCGTCCTGTGCGTGCGGCGAGCATTCGGTCGGGCGCGCGGCAGGAGAGCGCCGCGGACCAGCAACGTCCTGGAGGTCATGGACGAGGTCTTCAGTCCGGCTCGGTACGCCGCCACCGTGGAGCTGCGGGCCCGCGAGGAGCAAGGGCCGGTCACCCCCACGCCCGACGACAGCTAGGTCCGCCGCTCCCAGTTCGCGCACGGCTTCGTGGACGTACGGCCGGCGCCTGCGCAGACGGGCCGCTCGTCGGGCGGCTCGAGCTCGTCGGTCGCGAGGTCACGAACCATCAGGTGTCGGACGAGCCGGTAGCCGTGGCTGAGGATCGCGCAGTCGCAGGCACCGCCCACGCCGGCCATCCGGCGCTCGAGGCCGGTGGCGGTGGGAGAGCTGTGGTCGCGGAACGCGGTCGCCCAGCTCAGGCTGCCGTCACAGGGCTGGTCGGCGAGCATCCGGGCGACGTAGCACGCGACGCACTCCCGCGGCGCCGGCTCGGTCATGCCCGATGTCTACCGCCGGCCACCGACACACGACCCGACCGCCTGGGACCAAGGCCTCTGCCGCCGTTCCCGACCCGGAGCGAGGGTGGTGCCATGACCACCGCAACGATCCGCCTGTCCTGGCTACCCCTCGGTGCGGGCGGCGCGTCCGTGCGTTGGAACGGCCGGTTGTTCGAGACGATCGCGGCGCGGGTCGCCCACCGGCCGACCCGGGACCTCTACCACGCGGCCATCGAGATCGGACTCGGTGAGGAGCGTTGGACTGTTGAGATGGCGCCGTCCTGGCCGCGCGGCGACCGAGGTGTCACTGTCACCGGCCCCGTGGGCCTGCGACCGCTCGGCCGGAGCCGACTGTTCCGCTACGAGGTCCGGCTCTGGCGCGCGGGCACCATCCCCGACCTCGCCGACGCGGTGACGACGGTGCGGATTCCGACCAATGCCGTCCGGGTCCGCCGGTTGCTCGCCGCCGGCGAGCGCGTTCCGGCGCTCACGTGGGGCAGGGACGAGCTCGGTCTCGGCGACATGTGGACGTCGAACTCCGTCGTCTCCTGGCTGCTCGCGAGCAGCGGTCACGACACCGGCGCGATTCCGCTCCCGGCCGGAGGGCGCGCTCCCGGGTGGGATGCGGGATGCAGGATCGCCGCCAGCTCCTCGACCCCGTCGACCAGTCGGGTGCCGGGGCGGGCCCAGGAGGCGTTCGCGTCCACGGCGTACACGGGTACGCCGGGCGGCAGCACGCCCGACGCGACCAGCTCCTCAGCAAGCAAGGTGGCGCCGACCCGGTCGTAGCCACACGGCGCGCAGACGATCACCTCGGGCGCGGCCTCGTGGATCGACTCCCACAGCACCCGCTCGGACTTCGCGCCGGCCTTGCCGAGCAGCGGCTCACCGCCGGCGGCCTCGATCATCTCGGGCACCCAGTGGCCGGGTGCGAACGGCGGGTCGGTCCACTCCAGCAGCATCACCCGCGGCCGGGGGAGGCCCGCGACGCGATCACGTACGGCGTCGAGCCGGGCCTGCAACGAGTCGACGAGCACGGTCGCCTCGTCGCGATGCCCGGTCGCCGAACCCAGCTCGACGATCGACCCGAACACCTCGTCGAGCGTGTGCGGGTCGATGGTCAGCACGGCGGCGGTGCAGCCCAGGTGGGCCAGCGCGTCGTCGACGACGGACACGTCGACCGCGCACACCGCGCACAGGTCCTGGGTGACGACCAGGTCGGCGTCGAGGTCGGCGAGTGCGTCGGCCGACAGGTGGTAGAGGTCCTCGCCGCGGGCCATCGCGCCGGCGACGTACGCGTCGATGCCGGAGGGCGTGAGGCCCTCCGGCATCGCCGAGGTGGAGACGATCCGCCGAGTGCGTGCCTCGGGAGGGAAGTCGCACTCGAACGTCACGCCGACGACGTCGTCACCGGCGCCGACGGCGAACAGGATCTCGGTCGTGGAGGGGAGCAGGGAGACGATGCGCACCCCTCCACGATAGAGAGCGTCAGTTGACGGTCTTGAGCGCCAGCTCGGTGAGGTCGATCGACTTCGGGATCGACGGCTCCGTGGCGTCCATCGACATGGCGTTCGCGTAGACGATGAACTTGCCGTCGCGGGCGAACAGCGTGTTCATCACGGTGGAGTTGGTCTGGCCACCGGTAGTGCAGGTGGACTTGAACTGGTAGCCCCAGCGCTCGTCGCCGAGGTCGAACTTGATCTTCTTCATCGAGCTCTTGCAGTCGGCGCCGCCGCCACCGCCGCCGCCACCGCCGCCACCGCCGCTGCCGCAGTCCTTGACGGACTTGTCGTAGCCGTGCAGGTACTGGATCGCAGCCTTGGTGCTCGGGAACTTCATCGCCGTGACCGACAGCGCCGGGGTCTCGCCGGTGATGTCGAAGACGTCGGGGTCGCCGGACGTGTAGTCGGGCGAGTACGACGCCGAGCGCGAGCTCGCGCCCTTGATGGCCTTGCCGGGCTTGCACTTCTTGCCCGGGCCGTAGACCTTGCTGGTGCTCTCGTAGGCGGTGCCGCCCTCCACGTGGGAGTAGATCTCGGCGACGGCGTCGATGGTGGGGACCTGGGCCGTCGCGGCCGCGGTGGCGGACGTGGCGAACGGGACGGTCAGGGCGGGAACGGCGAGCACGATCAGTGCTCGGGTCAGCCAACGGCGGTGCATGGTGGTCTCTCTCTCGTGGTGTCGGTGCCGATTCGGTTCGGTGAGAGGACTCTCGCGCCGCCCGCTTGAGGTCCACTGGGAGCCGACTTGGAGAATGGCGGCGATGGACGACATCTCCGCGACCGTGCTGGCCCTGCTCGGTGTCGCAGCGCTCGCGGCGGGGTTCGTCGACGCCGTCGTGGGCGGCGGCGGCCTGATCCAGCTCCCGGCGCTGCTGCTCGGGATGCCGAACGCGGCGCCGGTGCAGATCCTGGCCACCAACAAGATCTCGGCGTTCAGCGGCACCACGGTGAGCTCCGCGACGTACTACCGCCGGATCCGGCCCGACCCGAAGACGTTCCTGCCGCTGATGGCGCTCGCGTTCGTCGGCTCCGCGGCCGGGGCGGCGGTGGCCAGCCAGATCCCGCGTGAGGCGTTCGAGCCGATCGTGCTCGTCGCCCTGATCGTCGTGGGCGGCTACGTCGTGTTCAAGCCCGAGCTGGGCGAGCAGACCGCGCTCCGGTTCCAGGGTCACCGGCACCTGCTCGCCGCGATGGCGACCGGACTGGTGATCGGCTTCTACGACGGAGCCCTGGGGCCGGGCACCGGCAGCTTCTTCGTGATCGCGCTGGTCGGCCTGATGGGCTACAACTTCCTCGAGGCCTCGGCGAAGGCCAAGCTCGCGAACTGGGCGACCAACCTGGCGGCGATCCTGGTGTTCGCGCCACAGGGAGCGATCGTGTGGCGGGTCGCGCTGGTAATGGCCGTCTGCAACATCATCGGCGGGTACGTCGGCGCCCGGACCGCCGTCAGCCGCGGCGCGAAGTTCGTCCGGGTCTTCTTCATCATCGTCGTGTCGGCGTTCATCGTGACCCTCGGCGGCCAGGTGTTCGGGCTGTGGTGACCAGCTACCTCACCGTCGCCGCCGACGCCGAGGCCGAGATCGAGGCCAAGCGGTCGCGCTTCCTCTGCACGATCGCCCGCGTCGAGACCGAGGACGCCGCCCGGGCCGTCGTGGAGCGGCTGCGTAAGCTGCACTGGGACGCCGGTCACCACTGCTCGGCGTTCCGGCTCCAGGAGACCGAGCGGTCGTCCGACGACGGCGAGCCGGCCGGCACGGCGGGCGCCCCGATGCTCGAGGTGCTCCGCGGCCGCGAGGTCAGCGACGTGGTCGCCGTGGTCACCCGGTGGTTCGGCGGCACCCTCCTCGGCGCCGGCGGACTGGTTCGCGCGTACGGCGACGCGGTGCGGGCCGGGATCGACGCGGCCGGGACGCTGCGCCGCGACCTGGTCCGCGAGCACCTCCTCGACCTCGACCATCGCGACGCGGGCCGGATCGAGAACGAGCTGCGGACCCGCGGCATCGCCGTCCTCGACATGACGTACGGCGCCCACGTCACGCTCCGCCTCGGCGTACCGCCCGACCAGGACGACCGGTTGGCCGCCGTGGTCGCCGAGCTGACCGGCGGCGCCGGAGAAATCCGGGTGGCGGGCGAGCGCTGGGTCGATAGCCTCACCTCATGAGCGTTCTCGTCGACCTCGCCGACCTGCCGAAGACCCTGGCCGACTTCGAGCGCGGGTTCCTGCTGACGTCGAAGGACGGCCTGGTCAAGGCGGTGTCCGCCCGCGCGGTCGTCGCCGACGGCGACCTGGTGGTCGCCTGCCCCGGCCGCGGCTCGGTCGCCAACGTGGGCGCCAACCCGAACGTCACGCTGCTCTTCCCGCCACCGGGTGACGCCGGGATGACCCTCCTCGTCGACGGCACCGCCGTGGTCGAGGGCGAGGACGTCCGGATCACCCCGAGCGGCGCCGTGCTCCACAAGCCGGTGCCGTGACGACTGCTCCGTTCTGGGTCAGCGCGTTCCTGGACCTCCCGACCGACGACCTCGACCGCGCCGCCGAGTTCTGGCAGGGCGTCACCGGGTACCCGCTCTCCGCGCGCCGGGGGCCGGACGACGAGTTCGCGTCGCTGGTGCCGCCGGACGGCGACAACTACTTCGGCGTACAGCGGCTGGCAGACGGGCCTGCGCGGATCCACCTCGACCTGCATGTCGAGAGCCCGACGGACGCCGCGGCCACCGCCGTCGGGCTGGGCGCGCAGGTGCTGCTCGACTCCGAGCACGGGTACGTCGTGCTGCGCTCGCCCGGCGGCTTCGTGTTCTGCTTCGTCAGCCACCCGGCGTCGCGGCGACCCGCGCCCGCGGCTTGGCCCGACGGCAACCGCTCGCAGGTCGACCAGGTCTGCCTCGATGTGCCCCCGGAGCGGTACGACGCCGAGGTCGCGTTCTGGCAGGCCGTGACCGGGTGGGAGCTCACCCCGGTCGACGAGTCCGAGTTCGAGCGCCTGCAGCCGCCCGCCGACCAGCCGCTGCGCTGGTTGGTCCAGCGGCTCGACGACGAGGGCGGCCCGGTCCGCGCGCACCTCGACCTGGCGTCCGACGACCGCGACGCCGAGGTTGCCCGGCACGTCGCCCTCGGCGCCACCGAAGGACCCCGCCACGAGTGGTGGACCGTGCTGACCGACCCGGTCGGCACGACGTACTGCGTCACCTGGAGGAAGCCCTGATGGCTAGGACCGACCCGCCGACCCACGGCGACGAGCGGCCGATGCTGCTCGCGTACCTCGACTACCACCGGCAGACGCTGCGGCAGAAGGCGGACGGGCTCGACGCGGCCCAGTTGGCCACCCCGCACCCGCCGTCGGAGATGACCATCGGCGGGATGGTCAAGCACCTCGCGCTCGTGGAGAACTCCTGGCTGCGCGACCGCTTCAAGGGAGACGGGCTCAGCGAGCCCTGGGCCTCGACCGACTGGGAGGCCGACGACGACTGGGACTGGCACAGCGCGAAGGACGACAGTCCCGAGGAGATGTGGGCGCTCTACGACGAGATGATCGCCGACGCGGACGCCGTCATCGCCGGCGCCGGCCTCGACGACCTTGCCGCCAAGCCGTCGTCGCGGACCGGGGAGCCGATGAGCCTGCGCTGGATCCTCGTGCACCTGGTCGAGGAGTACGCCCGCCACAACGGCCACGCCGACCTGATCCGGGAGGCGATCGACGGGGAGACCGGCGAGTGATCCGCCCGATGACGGAGGCGGACTGGCCGCAGGTCTGGGAGTTCTTCGACGAGATCGTGCAGGCCGGCGAGACCTACGCCTACCCGCTCGACCTGACCTCCGAGCAGGCGCGGGCGCTGTGGACGATGAGCCCGCCCGGACAGACCGTGGTGCTCGAGGAGGACGGCGTGGTCCTCGGCAGCGCCACGATGGGGCCGAACCGTCCCGCTCGCGGCAGCCACGTCGGCACCGCGTCGTTCATGGTGTCCCCGGCCGCCCGCGGCCGCGGCGTCGGCCGGACCCTGGGGGAGTACGTCGTGCAGTGGCACCGGGACGCGGGCTTCCACGCGATCCAGTTCAACGCCGTCGTCGAGTCCAACACGACCGCCGTACGCCTGTGGCAGTCGCTGGGCTTCACGATCATCGGCACCGTGCCGGAGGCGTTCGACTCACGCGCGCATGGCCGGGTCGGCCTGCACGTGATGTACCTACCCCTCGGGGGCGAAGCCCGGTAGCGAGTCGACCAGGATCTGCCGGAACGGCGCCTTGCACTCCAGCTGGCACAGGACGCCGACGCCGGCCAGCCAGGTGCGGTGGATGAGCAGGTACGACGGCGGCAGGTTCAGCTGCATGCCGACGGTGTACGCCGGGTCGCGCGGGTCGTGGATGCGCGCGAACTGGGTGCGCATCCACTGCCGGGAGAACTGGAACCGCTCGACCTTCGTCGGCTCCACGAACGGCGCGAGGTAGTCGAGCACCTGGGCCGGGTCGACCCGGACCCGGTCCTTGATGAAGCCCTCGGCGCGCAGCCCGTCGACCAGCCCGGCCTCGTCCTGCTCGGCGGCGACCCGCAGCAGCCGGCCCATCGCCTCGGGGAGCCCGCGGTCGGGCAGCCGGGCGACCGCGCCGAAGTCGAGGACGCCGAGCCGCCCGGGCTCGCCGTCGGGCCCGGGCAGGATCCGGTAGTTGCCGGGGTGCGGGTCGGCGTGCAGCATCCCGGTGCGGGTCGGGCCGGAGAACAGGAACCGGACGAACAGCTCGCCGTAGTGGTCGCGCTCGGCCTGGGTGCCGTCCGCGATCACCGAGGCCATCGACGCCGGGCTCTCCAACCACTCGGTGACCAGCACGGTGTCGCCGACCGCTACGACGTCTGGGACCACGATCTCCGGGTCGTCCCGGAACGCCGCCGCGAAGGTGCACTGCGCGTCCGCCTCGAGCCGGTAGTCCAGCTCGTCGGCGGCCCGGGCCTGGAGCTCGGCGACCAGCGGCTTGAGGTCGACACCCGGCACGAGGGGCGCGGCGGTCCGGGCCAGCCGGGCGAGCTGGCGCAGGTCGGACATCAGCGCGTCGCCGGCTCCGGGGTACTGCACCTTGACCGCGACCTCACGGCCGTCGTGCCAGCGGCCCCGGTGCACCTGGCCGATCGAGGCCGCGGCGGTCGGGCCGCCGTCCAACCACACCAGCTGGTCGCGCCAGTCCGGGCCGAGGTCGTGCTCGAGGATGTCGCGGACGGTCTGGGTGGGCATCGGCGGCGCGGCGTCCTGGAGCTTGGTCAGGTGCTCGCGGTACGGGCCCGCAACCTCCTCGGGGAACGCCGACTCCAGCACCGAGAGCATCTGGCCCATCTTCATGGCCCCGCCCTTGAGCTCGCCGAGGGTGCGGAACAGCTGCTCGGCGGTGCGCTGCTGGATCTCGGACAGCACGACCTCGGCGGGGGTGCCGCCGAGCCGTTTGCCGAGCCCGAGCGCGCTGCGTCCGGCGTAGCCCAGGGGCAGCGCGGCCAGCTTCGCCGTCCGCGCCACGGCCCTGCGCGGTAGCTCGGTCACGTCGCCATTGTTGCCGACGACCAAATCAGCCCAGAGTCAGCCCAGAGTCAGCTCAGGCAGAGGCAGAACGGGTGGCCCGCCGGGTCCAGGAACACGCGGAACGAGGTGCCGGGCTGGTGCTCGGCCTTGGTGGCGCCGAGCGCGACCACCTCGGACTCGGCGGTGTCGAGGTCGTCGACCACCACGTCGAGGTGGATCTGCTGTGGCACCTCCTGACTGGGCCAGGTCGGCGCGCGGTAGCCCTCGACGGTCTGGAAGCTGAGGCAGTTGGAGCCGTCGGCGGGGCGGATGTCCACCCAGCCGTCTTCGGTCTTGGTGTCCCAGTCGAGGAGGGCGGCGTAGAAGGACGCGAGCGCGGCGGCGTCGGGGCAGTCGTAGACGAAGGTCGGGAAGCGTGCGATAGCCATGGGACGACGCTACGTCGGCCCACCGACAAGGGTGGGCCGACGTACGGGTGCGACGGCCGGTCTACTCCGCGGGCTCCGTGGGCACCGCAGCTCCTGGCCGCGCACTCCTCACTCGAGGCGTCGTATCCCGAGCTCCCGAGTACTGCAGACATCGGCCGCGGCGATCCCCGGGTTGAGACCGGACTGGACCAGTTCGGTCCTACGCCCGCGCGGCCATGCCGGTCGCCGTGCCCGGAGGACGCCGGTCAGCATCGGCAGGGTGAACTCGCCTCGGGCGGTCTCCTGTCGGTCCGCGAGGAACGCGCGGATCCGGCCGAGGTTGGCCTCGCGCTCAGCGTCGGGCATGACGAGCATTCCCGCCCGCGTCGCGAGCGTGGCGACCAGCGAGTCCGCGTCTCGGCACTGTCCGTGCGGGAACTCGTCCTGCTCGGGCTCGCCGAACCGCTCGAGCAGGTCGGCCGTCGCCGCGCGCCAGCTGCTGAACGTGTCCCGCGGTCCGATGGCTGCGGTCCCGCTGACGCGCTCGAGCCCGGCGACCCACTCGACCCGGTCGTCGAGGACGTTCCACAGGCCGGCCAGGACGCCGCCGGGCGCGAGGACCCTCGCGAGCTCAGGGCCTGCGACGTCCATGTCGAACCAGTGCAGGGCGTTACCGGCGATCACGGCATCGACGGACGCGTCCGGCAGTGGTATCTCCTCCGCGCCTCCGGCCAGGGCGCGGACCGTCGGTAGCGCACGGCGCAGCTCGGTCAGCATCGCCTGGTCGGGTTCGACCGCGATGACGTCGGCGCCCAGCTCGACGAGGGTTGCCGTCAGCTTGCCCGTCCCGGCGCCGAGGTCGAGCACTCGCGCCCCGGGCGCGGGCTCGAGTGCCCAGCGCACCGCGGCGTGGGCGTAGTCCGGGCGGTGCTCGGCGTACGCGGTCGCTGCCGTCCCGAACGACGAGCGGTGAAGGAGTCGGTCGCGGTGATCCACGCGACGACGTTATCCGCCGGCCGCGATGACCGGTCAGGCCCAGCCCAGCTCGCGGAGCTCTCCTTCGGCCAGGCCCATGGCGTGACCGACCTCGTGCACCAAGACCTTCCGCACCCGGTCCGGCACGTCCTCGAGCCGGGCGCAGACCTCGAGGATCGGGATCCGGTACAGCGTGATCGTGTCCGGCAGGGTGCCGGGGGCACGCCCGTAGTGGGTGGTGCGCGGGACCCCGCGGTACAGGCCGAGCAGCAGGACGCCGGGCTGCCGCTCGGACTCCTCCTGCTCGTCCTCCACGAAGACGGCGATCTCGCTCACGACCCGCAGCACCCAGTCGGGGAGCGACTCGAGCGCGTCCTCGACCAGCGCCTCGAAGGCATCGATCGGGACGCTGTCCGGGTCCATGACTCCAGTATGGCGAGTGCTCACGCCCAGTCGTGCCGGGCGGCGTACCAGCCCAGCTGCATCCGGCTCTGCACGCCGGCCAGGTCCTGGAGGTGGCGCAGCCGGCGCTGCACCGTCCGCAGCGACAGGTCGAGCTGCGAGGCGACGGCCTGGTCGGTCAGGCCGGCGAGCAGCAGGCTGAGGATCTGCCGGTCGACGGCGGTCGGTGCGTCGTCCATGTCCTCGCTCGTCGTCGGGGACGCCGTCGAGGCTCGAGAGCTCCAGTGGGTAGGCGCGCTGCCAGACCGCCTCGAACAGCGACTCGAGGGCGGCGACCAGGCCGCTGCGCTGCAGCAGCACCGCACCCGGCTCGCCGGACGGGGCGAGCGTCAGCGGCACCAGCGCCAGGTCGGCGTCGGCGAGCACCAGCTTGATCGGGAGCTCCTCGGCGACCCGCAGCTCCAGGCCGTTGCGCAGCGAGTCGACCACCTCGGCGACGGCGCCCGGCTCGTCGAGCACCGCACGCTCCAGGACCGCCCGGATCCGTACGCCGCGGCCGACCGCGGCCGGCTCGGCGGCGTTCTCGCCGATCCGCACGGCCACGAACGGCGCGGTCACGAACGAGCGGAGCTCGGTGGTCGCGGCCTGCTGCACCTGCTGGTAGCGGTGCCGGATCGGGTCGACCCCGGTCACCACCTCGATCAGCGCGTCGATGCTCTGGCCGGCCACCGCCGCCCGGTGCTCCTCGGCGAGGCTGGCGAGCGCCTGCTCGGCGAGCCGGAGTCCGTCGCGGCGGTCGGTGATCAGCGCGCCGAGGGCGACGGCCGGCGGCGCCGCGACGTAGCCGGTCGCCCGAGCGGAGGGCGAGCCCGGCCTCGACCAGGGTCGCGAGAGCCGGCTCCACGTCCCCCACCGAGACCTCGACGCACGTCGGCGAGGGCCGCCGGGGTCGCACCGGGGTGTGCGAGCAGGGCCCGGTAGACGCGCTCCACCCCAGGCTCGACGCCCAGCGCCTCCAGCATCGGCATCCCTCTCCCGGTAGGCGACCGCCGCGTGGAGAGTATCCGCCTCGACGGGCCAGGCGGGTGCCGGGAGGTCGCCCTCCCGGCACCCGTCGGGACCCGAGCTCATCGGAGGCCGTACGCGGATATGACCTCCTGCTCGATCGAGTAGCCAGCGTCGGTGGCAGCGCGGCCCGGACCGACACGAAGCCGCCGGGCTGCTTCGGGGCGTGTCGAACCGGCCGCTCCACCAACCGTCGGTGTCACGCTCCAGGCTCACCTTGCGCCAGGTGACACCGCCGTCGAAGGACACGTCGAGGCTGACCTGGGTGAGCTTCCCGGGCACGGTCCCGAGGTCCATGGACGACGGGAGCACCGAGATCCGCTGCTTGGCACCGGCGCGGATGTCGCCGCGCAGGTCGGTCTCGAGGCGGTAGTCGAGCTCCAGCACCGAGAACGGCTCGAAGTAGTCCGAGTCCACGGTGTCGGACATGAACTCCCACTCCGTGTGGGTCCGGGTCGACAGCCGGAAGATGTCTGCCGGCCGCTCGGCGTCGAGGACTGACGCGGTACGGAAGGTTGCCGGCCGGGACCTCCTTCCACTGCATGTCCGCGCTGTACGCGTTGTCGTGGATCAGGGTGTCGCCCTGGAACACCTGGAGGTGCGTCGGCGTCTCGCCCCACGGCAGGAACCCGCCGACGTCGACCCGCTCGTTGAACGAGCTCCAGGCCTGGACGTTGAAGGTCATGTAGTCCCGAGCGCGGGAGTTGAAGACACCGAACGAGTCGCTGAAGCCGGGCCGGATCGTCGGCCGGAACCAGTCGAGCTTCGCGTTCTCGCCACGGGCGTACGACGTGACGCCGGAGACCATCGGCCAGTAGAGCGGCGTGTCGATGCCCTGGGCGTGCGACTCGACCCAGTCCTGGTCGGGCGTCACCCACTCGACCCGGGTCGCCGGGTGCTGCTCCAGCTCCTCGAACCCGAGGGAGGGGCTGAGCGTGACGTCGTACCGGTACCCGCTCGAGACGGACGGCTTGACGGCGTAGTAGCTGGCGTCGATCTTCGCCAGGTCGCGCTGGCTCGGCCGGTAGACCATGGTGCGGTCCGGCACCTGGCCCGGGTACTCGCGGGTCAGGTCGTAGACGTACGACGGGAACTCGGCCTGCGTCAGCGTGAGCCGGGTGCCGCGCTTGGCCAGTGCGACGAGGACGGCTCCGGCGTCGCGGTGGACACCGGCCACCGGGATCGGGGACTCGCCGACGTACTCCACCAGCCCGCCGACGCCGTCGTTGACGACGACCAGGGCGAGTGCGCCTGCGGCGGCCGCGGCCGCGGCCCGCTCCTCGGGCGAGACGGCGTCGGTCCGCTCGACGACGGCGATCCGGCCGCGGGCGTTGAGGCCCTGGTAGTCGGCCGCGGCCCCGGAGCCGGCGTACACGGTGCGCCGCGGAGTCCGTGGACGTTCCGACGGTGCTGCCCGGCTGCACGATCGTGTCGATGGTGACCAGACCGAGCGGGCCACCGAGGGTGAGCGCCGGCTCGCCCTTGCGCCAGCGGGTGGTGAGCATGAACGAGCCGTGCGTCCATCCGGTCGGTCGGCGACACGTAGACGTCGTCGACGTCCGGCGAGACGGCGTACGCGCTGCGGAACTCGAGGCCGCTCTCGTCGGTGATGCTGAGGTCGACCTTGCGCTGGCGGTCCTCGGTGCGCTGCGGCGCCTCGGTGTGCAGCAGGTTCGCCTCGCGCGCGTCGAGCACGACCTCGGCGGACTCGTCGAGCACCGTCTCCGGGTCGACCAGCACGGCCAGGCCGGACCGGTCCCGCCGCTCGCCCTTGACGTCGATGTAGGTCGTCACCGAGTAGCTGCCCGGCGGCAGGCGCAGGGTCTTCTCGCCGTCGACGTACTCGCCCCAGGCGCCGAGCGGGTCGCCGGCCAGGTTGATCGCGACCCACGCGGCCGCGGGCCGGCCGTCACGGTCGACGAGCTTGATGTCCAGGTCGTAGCGCTCGTCCTCCTCCAGCAGCGCCAGCGAGGTGCGGGTCACCGGGGTGCCGGTGGCGGCGTCGGTGCCGACCACGTAGCCGACGTGGCGGCCCAGCCCGGCGGTCTGCGGGTCACCGGTCACGGGCACCGTGGCCTTGGCGCCGGCGGGCACGGTGACGGTCGACTCGTCCAGCCGGAAGGCGCTCTCGTCGCCCGCCAGGGTGAGGTCGAGGGTGACGTCCTCGTCACCGGAGTTGGTGAAGGTCAGGTCCTGGGTGACCGGCGACGTCGTCCTCCTCGTGCGGCCACGTGTAGTTGCCGAAGAACAGCGAGCCGGTGCTGCGCACGGTGCTGGTGATCGCCGCGGCCACGTCGACGCGTCCGGTGCCGACCTCGTACGGCGAGTACGCCGCGTCGAGACCGTGGGAGCTGCTCATCAGCTGCTCCTTGAGCTGCTCGCCGGTCCAGCCGGGGTGCTGCTGGGCCAGGATCGCGGCCGCACCGGAGACGTGCGGCGTCGCCATCGAGGTGCCGCTGATGGTGCGGTACATCCCGGTCTCGCCGTCGGTCATGTCCTGCGACCGGGCCGCGGTGATGTCCACGCCGGGCGCCGAGATGTCCGGCTTGAGGGCGCCGGTCCGCGTCAGCGGGCCGGTGCTGGAGAAGTAGGCCAGCTCGTCCTGCTTGTCGACCGCACCGACGGTGAGCGCCGACGCGGCAGCGCCCGGCGACGAGATCGTCTCGGGCCCGGAGTTGCCGGCCGCGATCACGAAGAGGGTGCCGTACTGCTGCGACAGGGTGTCGACGGCCTGCGACATCGGGTCGCTGCCGTCCGACGGCGCCACGTCGCCGAGGCTCATGCTGACGATCTCGGCGCCGGACCGGGCGGCCCACTCCATGCCGGCCATCACCCACGAGTCCTGCCCGGAGCCCTCGGGGCCGCCGAGCACCTTGCCGACGATCAGGTCCGCGCCGGGCGCGACGCCGCGGTAGGCGCCGTCGGAGGCGGCACCGGTGCCGACGATGGTCGAGGCGACGTGGGTGCCGTGCCCGTTGATGTCGGTCATGCCCTCGCCCGGGCACGAAGCTGGCGGTGTCGTCGATCTGGGTGGCCAGGTCGGGGTGGTGCGACGTCGATGCCGGTGTCGAGTACCGCGACGGTCACGCCGGCGCCGTCGAGGCCCTGCTCCCACGCGGTCGGCGCGCCGATCTGCGGCACGCTCTCCTCGAGGTTGACCTGCACACGACCGTCCAGCCACAGCTTGGCCACGCCGCCGCGCAGGCTGGGTGTGAGGTCGGTCGAGCCCGGCAGCGGGGCGATGGACGTCCAGAACGTGCGCGCCCGGGCCTTGGGGGTGACCAGCGCCGCGCCGTCGATGGCGGTCAGCGTCCGCATCGTCCGGCTGCCCTGCGGGGCCTTCGGCGCGCCCGGCGGCGCGCGCCTTCGCGTGGGTGTACGACGCGATCAGCGGCACCGTGCGGGTGCCGGCGTCGTCGTACCCCATCTCGATCAGCGCGGTGACGTCGAACAGCCGGGGGTCGAGCTCGTCGGCGCCGAGCAGGCCGACGGCCTCGTCGGGGATCACGTAGAGGTGGCCGCCGGTCTCCTGGAGGCGGACCCCGCCGACCGCGCTGTCCGGTCGGTCGACGTCGGCGGTCTGGGTGCCGTCGGCGAGCGTCGTCACCGTGACGACGTCACCGGTCACCAGGGTGACCCGATGCCGCGACGACGGGTCGTCGGGGACGGCCGGGGGCTCCGGCGGGCTCCCGTGCGCAGTCGCCTGGAGGGTGAGGGAGAGGGCGGGGGCCGCAACGGCGACCGCGAGGAGGGATGAGCGCCAGCGACGCCGGCCCGAGAAGGGCGCAGATGGATGCATGCCCGGTGTCTATCCCGCGGCTGTCATCGCGCGGAAGGTGCTGAGATGACGGGGATCCGCCATGGCGCGACTCCGCCTCCGCCGGCGGGGAATTACGGTGGGCTCATGTACTTGGAGAACCTCGTGTTCGATGCCGTCGAGCCGCAGCGGCTGGGTCGGTTCTGGGAGGCGGTGGTCGGCGGCGAGCAGCTGACCGACGAGCCTGAGGGCTACGAGACCCGGCTCACCGTGGAGGGCGGTCCGGAGCTCGACCTGTGCTTCCAGCGGGTCCCCGAGCCGCCCGGCGAGCCGCTGCGGCTCCACCTGGACCTCTCGGGCGGGGCCCGCCAGGCCGAGGTGGTCGACCGGCTGCTCGGGCTGGGCGCCCGACGGCTCGACATCGGCCAGGGCGACGTGCCCTGGGTGGTGCTCGCCGACCCGGCGGGCAACCCCTTCTGCGTCATGGAGGAGCGAGCGGAGTACGCCGGGAGCGGTCCCGTCGCTGCGCTACCGCTCGACTCCGCCGACCCCGACCGGGACGCGGCGTTCTGGTCGTGGCTGACCGGCTGGACCGACGTACCCGACGTCGAGCTGCGGTCCCTGCGCCATCCGTCGGGGCTGGGGCCTCTGCTCGAACTGTGCCCCGAGACCGCGCCCAAGGGCGCGGCCAAGAACCGGCTGCACCTCGACGTCCGGCTCGAGTCAGGAGAGGACCCGGACGACGTCGAGGCACGCATCGCCGAGCGCGGCGGCGCCAGGCTCCAGACGGACTGGGGCGAGCTGCCGTGGCGGTCCTACACGGACCCGTCGGGCAACGAGTTCTGCGTGCTGCCGGCGCGGCTGTAGCCGCCGTCCGACGACTCGACCTGGGCTTCACGGAGCAGGCGCACCGCCCTCGGGCCGACGCCGTGCAGCGCGAGCAGCTCGTCGAGGTCGTCGGGCAGGTCGGCGAGACCGGCGTACCCGGCATCGATCAGGGCGCCGGCCGCAGGCCGGCCGACACGGACGCCGTCGAACTCCGGCCCGCGGTCAGGCTGCATCCTGGCTCAGCCCTGGATGGGCGTCGGCCCGAACGGGCGGACCTCCTGCGGCCAGCCGCACGCCACCGCGATCTTCCCCGCCCACTTCCTGGCAGCCTCCTCGTCGGCGACGTCCACGATGGTGAGCCCGCCCAGCCATTCCTTGGTCTCGGCGAAGGGCCCGTCGGTGAACAGCACCGTGCCGCTGGTCGCGTCCGCGCTGAAGGCCAGGTCGAGGTCCTCCTCCAGCCCGCCGGCGTAGACCAACTCACCGGCCGCCTTGATCTCGTCCACGACCGCCTTCGCGAGCGGTCCACGCCCGCGGAACCACTCCTCGGAGTGGTCGCCCACCCACTGCTGATTGAAGTAGATGAGGTAGTGCGGCATGTCTGCTCCCTTGCTCAGGCGGACCCGACGTCCGCCGCCACCAAGGCTACGAACGGGGTTGCTCCAATACGACAGGGTCAGCCGGGGAAATTCATCGCTCGAAGGCCCCGAGGTCGAGCCGGCCGCTCGACTCGCGGCGCACCTGCTGGGCGGGGTGGACGTACTCCAAGCGCGCTTGCCACCGCTTCGGCACCGACGTGCCCGCGTTGATAGCGGGTGAGGTGGCCCGCAGCCGGAAGTCGTCCGAGTCCGGGTCGACGAAGCCGTTCAACCCGACGCGGCGGTTGGCCCGCGCGGGGACCCCAGGGAGGTTGGTCAGGTCGCCCGGTCCGACGAGCAGGTTGTTGCGGAGATCGGCCCGGCTGCCCTCGGCGAGACCGACGAAGGTGCCGGCCGATCGACGGTTCACGAAGGTGTTGTTGACCACCCACAGCAGACGGGAGTCGTGGGTGAACCCCTCGGCGCCGTACGAGACCAGAGTCGAGTTCTCCGAGTTCGGACCCTGGATGATCGTGTTGCCGGCGATCAGTGAGCGGCCGCCGTTGGGCAGGTCGATGGAGTAGCTCGCCGTGGCGCCACCGTCGGTGATCCGGTTGCCGACGATGGTGTTCCTGGCGGCGCGGGACTTCAGCTCGTGGCCGACGTCGGCGCCCCACAGGTAGCTGCCGGTGACGGTGAGCGAGCGCACCGCTCCGACGTAGACGTTGTGGGTGTATCCGTCCCCGCCGCCGTTGCGGAAGAAACGGGAGCGCCGGATCACGATGTCGCTGGTTGCGTCGGCGCCGGTGAGGATGCCGTCCTGGTTGTGGTGGAACCAGCTGCGCGTGACGGTGAGCCCGGCGCCCTCCTGGCGGATGCCGGCGCCGTTGCCGTCGGGCACGGTCGCGCCGCTGAACTCGACGCGGTCGACGACCGTGTCGTCGCCCGCGATCACCCAGATGGCCTTGCCCTGGGCGCTCTGCCCGTCAGCCTTCAGGTGCGCGCGGCCACCGGCGCCGCGCAGGGTGAGGTCGTCCTGGGTCCAGATGGCGACGTCGCCCACGTACGTCCCCGCATCGATCAGCACCGTGTCACCGTCCCGCGCCACCGCAGCCGCTTCGCTGGGGACGGTCAGCGACCGGTCTGGCCCGACCCGCCACGTGCGTGGGCCGTCTCCCGCCCGCCCTTCCGCCATGCCGTTGGGCCCGGCTGCGCAGAGGGCGAGCACGCATACGCCCACCAGGGATGCGGCTGCCGCCCGCATGCCGCGATCCGGCCGCCTCCAGGACGTCATACGGACAGTGTGTCCCCTTGCTCCAGCCGTATGACGTCCCAGGACGCGGTGGTGGTCGGTCAGGCGGTTGCGGGGAACTTCACGCCGGTGTTGGCGTGGCAGCGATGTCGGAGATCATGGCGTTCAGCCCGATGCTGGTCCTGCGGCTCGGGTTGCCGGGGGTGCCGCCGGCCAGCGTGGGCCGTCGCCGGGTCCTTCCTCACTCGAGCCTGATGGTGTCTACGAGCGTGTCGGCTGCGGGCGGGAAGTCGGTGTCGAACGTCCACGACCACACCACCATCACACCCGAGCTCGGCAGGTCAAGCACGGTGTACTGGCTGGTCATCCCTTCCCAGGCCCCAGCGACCCAGCCGCTGGTGGTTGCGGGTACGAACAGCACCGGGTAGCAGGCGATCCGACTGTTGCACGTCGCGGGTCCCTCCGGCATGCCGCGCCGCACCACGACCTCCACCGTCCACGCCGGCAGGCCCGCGACTTCTGTCTCCCGGATCGTCGACGAGGAGAGGAAGGGTCGCTCGGCGATCCAGTCCGCCAGCGCCTCAGCGGTGCGGATCGCGGGCACCGCGCGAGGCACGGCCTGCTCTGCGGCAGCGTTCACGTGTTGGAAGACGCTCACACCGCCGGATCCGTCGAGCCGGTACGTCTCGACGAAGGTGTCCGTCGGGTCCGCGCCCGAGTATGGGGCTCCGAAGCCGGGCGGGAGAGTCCACGTCATCGGCACCCCCAGGGCGACGGTGTAGGTCCGTCCGTCGTGACAGGTGATCAGAGGATTGCTGCACCCGAGTCCCGGCTGCTGGTCAGCCTCCGAGGGCATGGCGGTCGGCCGCCCGACCGGACCGCTCGCCTGCTTCGGGGCGACGTTCCCCAACAGTTGCGCGGCTCCCACCACGAGGAGGAGAACCGACGCCGCGGCCGCGACAGTGACCAGGGCGTGCGCCCGTCGACGGCGAGGGGCCACGCGGTGGAGCTCGTCGAACGCCGCGACGACGTCGACGTGCACGGCCTCCCTGAGGTCTCGCCCGGCTCGGCGTGCGATGTCGTCGATGTTCATGACGGATCCTCTCCTGGCACGCCCATCGACGCGGCGAGCGAGACGCGTGCGCGGTGCAGATGCGCCTTCACCGTTCCCTCGGCGCAGTCGAGGATGTCTGCAACCTCCGTCACCGGCAGGTCGAGGGCGTAGTAGAGCGCCACGGCCTGCGCCTGCCGGCGTGGCAGCCGGCGTACCTCCTCCCAGAACTGACTGCTGTCGTCCGGGAGGCCGTCGGCGGCGACCGTCGCGCGAGCCGTAATCCGACCCAACATCTGACGCTCCAGCGTCCGGCGCCGAGCGACCGTGACGGCCTTGTGCAGGCAGATGCCCCGAACGTAGCCGGCGGGAGAGGTCATGGTTCCGATGGTCCGCCACCGGCGATATGCCACCAACATTGCTTCCTGGGCGACGTCCTCGGCGTACGCCGAGCCGACGAGCGCGCGGGCGAGGACCAGCAGGTGCGTGAACTCACGGCAGTAGAACGCTTCGAACGGCTCCGACGCACGCCCAGCGCAGACCACGTCGTCCGGGCCGCCGCGGTCACGCGCCGCGACGTCCAGACCCGTCTGAGTCCTGCCGTTGAATCGCCGTTCCATAACTGGTAATCGGTTCGAGGTGGCCGTTCGGTTGACCGCCGACCGTCGCGAGTTACGTCTCGACGTTGGCCCAGTCGTCTCCGGAGGTCAACCTCGGGACGCTGGATGCACGCGGCCGCGTGGTCGTCCTGGTCGTTCCCGAGACAGCTGGACGGCCGCATCAACCGGGTCAGGCATCGGCGGGGAACTTACGCCGAGGGTTGCTGTGGCAGCGGTAGCCGAACGCGTTCGTTGCGAGGTACTGCTGGTAGTTGCTCACGTAGTCGGTGCACGGGTGGGGACGGGAGTGTGCGCGTGCGCGGATCTGCCGACGAC
Source organism: uncultured Actinomycetota bacterium (assembly GCA_963716655.1). Lineage (GTDB taxonomy): Bacteria > Actinomycetota > Actinomycetes > Propionibacteriales > Nocardioidaceae > Nocardioides. The sequence goes on from CAVQTV010000008.1 coordinate 918,322, forward strand.
AGTGCGGTCGTGCCGATGCCACTCCACCCCTGCCCCCTAGGGTGTGGCGGGTGAGAGCACGCGAGGCGCACCCCTTCGCGAGCCGGTGGAACCACAACACCCACTACTTCCCGCTACTCGCGACCACATCCCAGTCTCGGCCACCTCAATCCTCGACGTCGGCTGCGGCGATGGCACGTTCTGCCGCTTTGTCTCAAAAGAGAACCGCGTAGTTGTCGGCGTCGACTCGGACCCGTCGGTGCTGCCGTCCTCGAATACGACGCGAGGTACCTCGTCGCGACAGCGGAAGCCCTGCCATTTGCGGACGAGTCCTTCACCGCGGTCACCATGACGATGGTGCTGCACCACGTCGAGCCGGAGCGCGTGCTGGCGGAGGCCGCCCGAGTCCTCGCGCCCGGTGGTGTCCTGCCTGCCAAATGGGGGCGCCCCCGGAGACGACGATGGGCCCATCGTCCACGACGCGGGGCCCATCGGTGCAGGTCAGGCGGTCTGCGGGGAACTTCACGCCGGTGTTGGCGTGGCAGCGGTACCCGAACGGGTTCTTCGCGAGGTACTGCTGGTGGTGGTCCTCGGCGTAGTAGTACGGCGTCTCCGCGGCGGGCCGGATCTCGGTGGTGATGTCGCCGAGCCGGCGACGCTTCAGCTCCTCGCCGTACACCCCGGTGAGCTCGCGGGCGACCCGCTCCTGCTCGGGGTTCGCGTAGTAGATGGCCGAGCGGTACTGCGTGCCGATGTCGTTGCCCTGGCGGAAGCCCTGGGTCGGGTCGTGCACCTCGAAGAACGTCTTCACCAGGTCGGCGAAGGCCACCCTGCTCGGGTCGAACACGATCCGGACCGCCTCGGTGTGGTTGGTCGCACCCGAGCAGACCTCCTCGTACGACGGGTTCGGGGTGGTGCCGCCGGCGTACCCGACCGACGTCGACCAGACGCCCGGGACCTGCCAGTAGATCTCCTCGGCGCCCCAGAAACAGCCGAGGCCGAAGAACGCGACCTCGTAGCCCTCGGGGATCTCGTCGGTGACCAGCGGCGCGTCCAGGACGCGGTGCTTCTCGGCGAGCGGGAAGTTGCGCTCGCTCCGACCCGGCAGGGTCTGCTCGGGAGCGACCATCTGGGACTTGCGGGTGAGGAACACGGGCTCTCCTTGCTGTCGCGGGGGACTTGCACAGTGTCTAACACCGGTGGCGCCCCGTGCGTTCCCGCCTGAGTCACCCCTCGGGGTCGGGTTCCTGGACGTACAGATCGAGGTGGCCGCACTCGGTGCACCGCCGAGCCTCGATCGGGTAGCGCTTCTTGCCCATCCGCTTGGCGCCGCCGAACATCCCGCGCTCGAGGGGCCCGGGGATCCAGCGGAGGTAGCCGCGGTCGCCGCCGGCGTCCTCGATGAAGCCGGGATCGACGCCCGGGGCCTGACAGGCGGAGCAGCGCGGGTCGGCCATGGCGCAGAGCCTAGGGCGCGGTGGTGCGCGCCCGGTGGTCTGCGGGTTCCCGTTGTCGGATTCACCGGCTGACCGCCGATCCCCGCACGACACACCGTGGCGGACCGGCGTGTCGTGCGGGTTTCACCGGCTGCCCGGTGAAACCCGCAGCCGGATAGCCTCGGGGGATGAGCGAGCAGCAGCACCGCCACAAGTCCGGTTTCGAGACGCGTGCGATCCACGCGGGCTACGAGCCGGACGCCGCCACCGGCGCGGTGATCCCGCCGATCTACGCGACCAGCACCTACAAGCAGGACGGCGTGGGCGGCCTGCGCGGCGGCTACGAGTACAGCCGCTCCGCCAACCCGACGCGCACCGCCCTCGAGGGCAACATCGCGGCGCTGGAGGAGGGCGAGCGCGGGTTCGCGTTCGCGTCCGGCCTGGCCGCCGAGGACACCCTGGTCCGCGCGCTGTGCCGGCCCGGCGACCACGTGGTGATCCCCGACGACGCGTACGGCGGCACGTACCGCCTCTTCGACAAGGTCGAGCAGGTCTGGGGGCTGGCCCACAGCCCCGCGCCGGTCTCCGACCTCGACAAGGTGGCCGCGGCGATCCGCCCGGGCGAGACCAAGCTGGTCTGGGTCGAGACGCCGACGAACCCGCTGCTCAACATCGGCGACATCGCGGCCCTCGCCACCCTCGCCCACGACGCGGGCGCGCTGCTCGTCGTCGACAACACGTTCGCCTCGCCGTACCTCCAGCAGCCGCTGACCCTGGGCGCCGACGTCGTCGTGCACTCCACCACGAAGTACTGCGGCGGCCACTCCGACGTCGTCGGCGGCGCGCTCGTCGTCCGCGACCTCGACCTCGCCGAGAAGGTCGCTTTCCACCAGAACGCGATCGGCGCGGTCGCCGGCCCGTTCGACGCCTGGCTGACCCTGCGCGGCCTCAAGACGCTCGCGCTGCGGATGGACCGGCACTGCGACAACGCCGAGAAGGTCGTCGACTTCCTCGACCAGCCACCCGAAGGTCGGCGACGTGATCTACCCGGGCCTGGAGACGCACCCGGGGCACGAGGTCGCGCAGCGGCAGATGAAGCGGTTCGGCGGGATGGTGTCGTTCCGTGTCACCGGCGGTGAGCAGCACGCCCTTCAGGTCTGCGAGCGCACCGAGGTGTTCACGCTGGGCGAGTCGCTCGGCGGCGTCGAGTCGCTGATCGAGCACCCCGGCCGGATGACCCACGCCAGCGTCGCCGGCACCGACCTCGAGGTCCCCGGCGACCTGGTGCGGCTCAGCGTCGGCATCGAGACGGCCGAGGACCTGATCGCCGACCTCGAACGTGCCCTCGACTGACGTCGCGGTGTGCGTCGACTTCGGGTCGACGTTCACCAAGGCGGCCCTGGTCGACCTCGACGCCGGCCGCATCGTCGCCTCCGCCTCACACCCGACCACCATCGACACCGACGTCCTGGACGGGTACGACGCGTGCCTGGCCGCGCTCGTCGAGACCGACCCCCGGGCCGCGACCGCCGAGGTGCTGGCCTGCTCCAGCGCCGGCGGCGGGCTGCGTGTCGCGGTGGTCGGCAACGAGGAGCTGGTGACCGCCGAGGCCGGCCGCCGGGTGGCACTCTCCAGCGGCGGCAAGGTCGTCTCCGTCGTCGCGATGGCATCGGGCGGTGCCCTCACCACGCTCGACGCCCCGGACGTGGTGCTGCTGACCGGTGGCACCGACGGTGGCAACGAGGCAGTGCTTCTCGACGCCGCCCGTGAGCTGGTCGCCAGCGGCTGGACCGGCCCTGTCGTCGTGGCCGGCAACGTCGAGGCCCAGGCCGAGGTGGCCGCGATCCTCGCCGGCGTACCGCACGTGCTCGCCGACAACGTGGTGCCGCAGATCGGGGTCCTCGCCCCGGACGGCGCCCGGGCCGCGATCCGCGAGATGTTCCTGGCGCACGTGATCGGCGGCAAGCACCTGAGCGCGCGGGCCGACTTCACCAGCATGGTCCGTGGCGCGACCCCGGACGTCGTCCTCACCGGCGTCGAGCTGCTGGCGAGCGGCGTCGGCGACGTCGTGGTCGTGGACGTCGGCGGCGCCACCACCGACGTGCACTCGGTCGTCGAGCTCGACCCGGACTCGATCGGGCGCGAGGTCGTCGCGACCACCCGGGTGACCCGCACCGTCGAGGGCGACCTCGGGATGCGCTGGTCCGCGCTCAGCACGGTCGCCGACCTGCCCGAGCTCGCCGCGGCCGCCCAGCTGCGCCATGACGACCCGGGGTTCCTGCCGGCCACCGGCACCGAGCTGGACGACGACGAGGCGATCGCCCGGACCGCGGTCGGGCTGGCGCTGCGCCGGCACGCCGGCCGCTCGAAGGTGGTGGTCAGCCCGGAGGGGCGGGTCGTCGAGCGCACCGGCAAGGACCTGCGCGAGGTCGACCTGCTCGTCGGCTCCGGGGGCGTGCTGCGCAACGGCCGCCCCGGCGTCGAGGCCCGGGTCCTGGCCGGGAGCACCGGCGAGCACCTCGACGGCGGCTGGCAGCTGCCGCGAGCGCCGCGGGTGGTCGTCGACACCGACTACGTCCTGGCCGCGGCCGGGCTGCTGGCGGCCGAGCACCCGGATGCGGCGTACCGCCTCGCGATGACGCTGACCGATGCTGGATAGCCTGTCGCCGTGAGCAACGACGCTGACGGCCCGGACGAGCCGACCCCGGACGACGACGGCGGTCACCGGCGCCGGTTGCCGAGCATCCACCTCCGGCAGCGACCGGGGACCGGCGACGAGTCGGACGAGGGCCTCACCGCCCGGCTCGCTCACCAGTGGGCGATGGCTCGCGACGAGCGGGAGCGCCGTGCCCACCCCGCGCCGATCACCGGCGGCCCGTCGAACCTCCGACCGGCGCAGGTGCCCTGGGGCATGGACCTGGCGGCCGCCTGGGCCTGGCGGTTCCTGGTCATCGCCGCCGCCGGCTACGTCATCCTGTGGCTGGTTGCGTTCTTCGCGGTCATCGCGGTGCCGATCGCGGTCGCGCTGCTGATCACGGCCCTGGTCATCCCGGTCGTCGACGGGCTGCAGCGGATCGGCCTGCCACGCGGGCTGGCCGCGCTGGTCGTGGTGCTCCTCGGGCTCGCGTTCGTGGCCGCGCTGCTCTCGTTCGCGGGCCAGCAGGTGGCGAACGGCGCCGAGGACCTCGCCGACCAGTCGTCGCAGGGTCTGGGCGAGATCAAGGACTGGCTCCGCGACGGGCCGCTGCACGCGAGCGACTCGCAGATCAACGAGTGGCTCAACCGGGCCCAGAAGGCCCTCGAGGACGCCGGGCAGAACGTCAACGTCGGGAGCGTCACCGAGGTCGGCACCGCGGTCGGTCACGTCGTCGCGGGCTTCTTCATCGTGCTGTTCGCGACGTACTTCTTCATGGCCGACGGCGTGCGGATCTGGTCGTGGATGGTCCGGATCGCGCCGCGCGCCGCTCGCCCGCACCTCGACAGCTCCGGCCGGGTCGCCTGGATCTCGCTGACCCAGTTCGTCCGGGCCACCGTGATCGTCGCGGCCGTGGACTCGATCGGCATCATGATCGGCGCCGCGATCCTCCAGGTGCCGTTCGTGTTCGCGATCGGCGTGCTGGTCTTCCTCGGTGCGTTCGTGCCGATGATCGGTGCGACCATCGCCGGCACCGTTGCGGTGCTGGTCGCGCTGGTCGACCAGGGCCCGATCACCGCGCTGCTGATGCTCGGGGTGGTGATCCTGGTCCAGCAGATCGAGGGCCACATCCTCCAGCCGTTCCTGATGGGCCGCTGGGTGTCCGTGCACCCGCTCGGCGTGATCGTGGCGATCGGCTGCGGCGTGATCGTGGCCGGGATCGCGGGCGCGCTCGTCGCCGTACCCATCGCCGCGTCGCTGAACGCCGTGATCCAGCACCTGGCCGCGAACACCGATCCGGGGGACGATCCGGTGGAGGAGCTCGCGGAGGACTACGAGGAGACCGGAGCGAGCGTCGAGGTCTCGGAGGAGGGCCGTGATGCCTGAGGTCCCGACCGTCGGGCTGGCCGACATCGAGCTGGCCCGCGAGGTGCTCGCCGGCGTCGCGATCGAGACACCGATGGAGGAGTCGCGGTGGCTGTCGGCGCTCGCCGGCGGCCCGGTGTCACTGAAGTGCGAGAACCTCCAGCGCACCGGCTCGTTCAAGGCCCGCGGCGCCTACGTGCGGATCTCCCGCCTCTCCGAGGAGCAGCGCGCGCACGGCGTGGTCGCGGCGTCCGCCGGCAACCACGCGCAGGGGGTGGCGCTGGCCGCCCAGATGCTCGGGATCAAGGCCACCATCTTCATGCCGGAGGGCGCGCCGATCCCGAAGGAGAAGGCGACCCGGGGGTACGGCGCGGACGTGTCGTTCCACGGTCGCTACCTCGAGGACGCGATGGTCGAGGCGAAGGCGTTCGCCGAGCGCACCGGCGCGGTGATGATCCACCCGTTCGACCACGTCGACATCGTCGCCGGGCAGGGGACCGCCGGGCTGGAGATCCTCGAGCAGGCACCCGACGTGCGGACCGTGCTGGTGCCGACCGGGGGCGGGGGACTGCTCGCCGGGGTCGCGATCGCGGTGAAGGCGCTCCGGCCCGACGTCCGGGTGGTCGGCGTCCAGGCGGCCGGCGCCGCGGCGTACCCCGGCTCGCTGGCGGCCGGCGCCCCGGTCCCGCTGGAGTCGATGACCACGATGGCCGACGGCATCGCGGTCGGCCTGCCCGGTGACATCACGTTCGCAGCGGTCCGTGACCACGTCGACGACATCGTCACGGTCTCCGAGGACTCCTTGGCGCGTGCCGTGCTGGCGGTCCTCGAGCGGGCCAAGATGCTGGTGGAGCCCGCCGGTGCCGCCGCCGTCGCGGCGATCCTCGACGACCCGAAGGCGTTCGGCACCCCGGCGGTCGCGGTGCTCTCCGGCGGCAACATCGACCCGCTGCTGCTCGGCAAGGTGATCCGGCACGGCATGGCCGCCGCCGGGCGCTACCTCAACCTGCGGGTGTGCATCCCGGACCTGCCCGGCGGCCTCGCCGAGCTGCTCGGCGACATCTCCGCCGTCGGCGCGAACGTGCTCGAGGTCGTGCACGAGCGGATCTCGCCGTCGCTGCACCTCAACGAGGTCGAGGTGCACCTGCAGCTCGAGACCCGCGGCGAGCCGCACACGCAACAGCTGCTCACCCGGCTCCGCGAGCGCGGCTACCGGGTGTTCGAGTAGCTCGAGTGATCAGCCCTCGTAGGGGACCGCGTCGACGATCTCGATGCGCAGCGTCTTGCCGTTGGGTGCGTTGAAGTCGACGGTGTCGCCCTTGGCGGCGCCGACCAGCGCGGAGCCCAGCGGCGACTGCGGCGAGAACACCTCGACGTCGTCCTGGTCCTCGGCGATGTCGCGGGCGCCGAGGAGGAACTTCTCGACCTCGTCGTCACCCTCGTAGCGGTAGGACACGACCTTGCCGGGCCCGACGACGCCGTCGTTGGTGGAGGCCTCGGTGGTGACGTGGGTCAGCATCTCCTCGAGCTGGCGGATCCGGGCCTCGATCTTGCCCTGCTCGTCCTTGGCGGCGTGGTAGCCGCCGTTCTCCTTGAGGTCACCCTCGTCGCGGGCGGCGCTGATCCTGGCGATGATCTCGGAGCGAGCCGGCCCCTGAAGGTTCTCGAGCTCGGCCTGGAGCCGGTCGAAGGTCTTCTTGGTGAGCCAGATCGACGTCCGCTCGCTGGACTGCGTCATGGTGGTGCTCCTGCCTGCTTCGAGGACGACGACCCAATTCCTTCGGATCGCCGGTGGTGCGTGAGTGCGGTGCCCGCCCGGTCGGCCGGATGCGGCCGATACGCCGATTGCGCCGGGCCCCATGCTGGACGGCCCTGCGGGACATTCAGGTCGTCGAGTCTAACAAGTGCCCCGTGTGACCGCAGGTCCAAACCCGCTCGGCCAAACCCGCTCGGCCCAGGTCAGCGAGGTCGGCTCTGCCCCTCGGCGGTGCAGCCCATCAGCTCGACCGAGCTGGCGCGTCGCTCGGTGCGCACGGTCTGGTCGGTGAGACCGCTGCGCTCGGGGGTGAAGCTCAGCTCCCCGACCACGCTGTGGTCCTCGGCGTAGGCGCGCAGCAGGCAGGTCGCCTCGACCCCGTCGCCGAGCTGAATGCTGACGACCGCGGTCGCCTCGTGCTCGCCGTTGAAGTCGAACCCGACCAGCTCGGACTCGACCTTCGGCGTCGACTGCGCCCAGATCGTCCAGCCCAGCCAGCCGAGGAACGCCCCGGCGAGTGCCACGCTCAGGCCCAGCAGCACCGCTCGCCGCCACGGCGCAGGCGCGCCGTACCGGTCGGAAAGGTCGGTCTGCACGGTCACCGCCAAATCGTCCCACCACAGGGGCGCCACCCGAGCACCGCCCTGCTGCGGCCCGCCCATCACGCACGCTGGACTGCGTTGTCGTCGGTCGTCGGGACTCCGTCCCGCCTCCCTCCTCCGCCTTGCCAGCGCACGCACTGGGCGACCCTCGCGACGGGCCTTGCTCGGGTGGCACCCCTACGATGATCCGGTGACGCAGCACCCCTCCCGCGCCGGGCTCCGGCTCATGCATGTCCACGCCCACCCCGACGACGAGTCGAGCAAGGGCGCCGCCAGCACCGCGATGTACGTCGCCCAGGGAGTCGACGTCCACGTCGCCACCTGCACCGGCGGCGAGCGTGGCTCGATCCTCAACCCCAAGATGGACCGGCCCGACATCCTGGCGAACATCACCGAGATCCGCCGCCAGGAGATGGAGCGGGCCCGCGACATCCTCGGCATCCGCCAGGACTGGCTCGGCTGGATCGACTCGGGCTGGCCCGAGGGCGACCCGAAGCCACCGCTGCCCGAGGGCTGCTTCGCGCTGGTGCCGCTCGAGGAGGCGATGGCGCCGCTGGTCCGGCTGATCCGCGAGTTCCGGCCGCACGTCCTGACGACGTACGACGAGCGCGGTGGCTACCCGCACCCCGACCACATCAAGTGCCACGAGATCAGCGTCGCGGCGTTCGAGGCGGCGGCCGACCCGGAGCGCTACCCAGAGCTCGGCGAGCCCTGGCAGGTGCTCAAGCTCTACTACCACCACTCGTTCAACAAGGCCCGGATCCAGGCGATCCACGACGCGATGCTCGCCCACGGGCTGGAGTCGCCGTGGGGCGAGCGGCTCAAGGAGTGGGAGGACGAGCCCGAGTGGGACGCCCGGGTCACGACCCGGGTCCCGTGCTCGGACTACTTCGGCGTCCGCGACCAGGCGCTGCTGGCGCACGCGACCCAGATCGACCCCGACGGCTTCTGGTTCGCGATCCCGCGTGAGCTGCAGACCGAGGTCTGGCCGACCGAGGACTTCGAGCTGGTCGTGAGCCACGTCAACTCCCCGACCCCCGAGGACGACCTCTTTGCCGGCATCACCGACCCGGCCTGAGACACTGCTCCCATGCAGCTGCAGAGCGTCGCCCTCCTCCTCATCCGGCTCACCGACGAGGTCCCCGAGGCCGAGGACGTCAAGGCCGGATGGCTGGCGTTCTTCATCTTCCTGGGCCTCATCGTCGCGGTCGCGTTCCTGGGCTGGAGCCTCACCAAGCAGCTCCGCAAGGCGCAGGCGGCCGAGGACGCCGGGCTCTACGACCCGTCGGACAAGAAGAAGCCCGAGCAGATCCCGCAGACCGACGAGACCGACGCTTCCTAAGGTGCGTCACCCCATTCGGAGCGCCTGCTGCGCGGGCTTTCGCATCCGATCTGGCGGCGTTGTCGGCGACTCGACGGGACTCCGTCCCGCCTTCGCACCTCCGCCTTGCCAGATCGGCGCGGAATCCCGCTCGCGACGCCGAATGGCGCGGCACACCTAACGCCGGACCAGCCGGACCAGGCAGTCCCAGGCGGTCGCATCTCCAACCGGTCGCCCCACCCGCCCCGCACGGATCGTGTCGAACCCCTCGCCGGCGAGGTCGCCGAGCACGTCCTCGGCCGTGTAGAGGACCCTCGCGTCCTGTGGCCCGCCGGTGCCGTCGGTGAGGTTGTGGGAGTCGTGGGCGACCACCAACAGCGTGCCGCCCGGCCACAGTGCTGCGTACGCCGCCTGCACGGCCGCGCGCCGCTCGGCGGCCGGCAGCTGCAGGTAGGCCACCACCGCGAGGTCGTACGCCGCCCGCTCGTCCCACCGTGTCGCGTCGGCGCACACCCAGCGCACCGTCGTCTCGCCGGCCAGCCGCCGGCCCTTGTCGAGGGCGACCTGGGAGAAGTCGGCCGCGGTGACCTCCCAGCCGCGCCGGGCCAGCCAGATCGCGTTGCGGCCCTCCCCGGCGGCGAGGTCGAGCGCCCGGCCGGGCGGCAGGTCGGCGAGCTCCTCGGCGACGAACCGGTTCGGCTCGGCAGACCAGACCAGGTCCGTCGCGGCGTACCGCTCGTCCCACTCGGCGGCGTCCATGGGTCCAGTCAAGCAAGGACTGTGGCCAGGGTCACGGGCCGGAAGCCGACGGTGTCGTGAAATGCCAAGAACGTGTCGTCGGGTGGCAAGCCACAGGGCCCCGGGGTCGCGCAGTATTACGGCATCGCACCACGCACGACTGAGGTGGGCGTCGATGCGGATCCCAGGCCCGCATCGACGACACACCCCTCCCGGTCAGCCGACTCCCGCAGGAGTCCTGAGGGCGCGCCGGTAGGCGAGCGGACTCGTCCCGAACCACCGGCGACAGGCCCGCGTGAACGTGCTCTGCTCCAGGTAGCCGAGCTCGCTGGCCAGGTGTCGCAGCGACATGTCGGAGTCGCGCAGGTACTGCTCCGCCGTACGACGGCGCACCCCCTGCACCACCTCGGCGAAGGTGACGCCCTCCTCCTCCAGCCGGCGCTGGAGGGTGCGCGGGTGCAGGCCGAGCTCGTCGGCCACCACGGACAGCTCGGCGGCCCCGCTGGGTAGCAGCCGGCGCACCAAGCCGTCGACGGCGGGCAGGACACCCTGCGGAGTGAACGGCGCGATCGACTGGAGGTAGCCGATCAGCGCATCGTGTGTCCCGACATCGGTCGACAGGGGCTGTTGGAGGTCCGTGGCCGGGAACTCGAAGGCCATCATCGGGTGTCCGAACTCGACCGGGCTGCCGAAGTAGGTCTCGTAGTCGGCCACCGAGCCGAGTGGGTCGTGCGGCAGCACGGTCCGGCGCGGCCGCCAGCTCGAACCGAGCAGGTGTCGGAGCACCTGAAGGGCCACGCCGGCGCCGAGCTCGGCGCCTTGCGGGTAGGGAGGCAGTCCTGCGATCGCGCGATGCAGCTCGAAGCGGGCCAGTGCCGGGTCGCTGGTGACGAAGACCTTCACGTCGAGGGCCGGCGTGTAGGCGCGCAGGTAGCGCTCGAGCGTCGCCAGCGCGGATGCGACCGTCGGCGCGCTGCGTGCGGCCGCGCCGACCGAGCCGAGCACCTCGATGCCCTGCCGGGTCGCCAGGGTGCGGCCCAGGTCCGGCGACCTGGTCTCGATCGCCGCCGACTCCATCACGCCGAGCGCGTGCTCCCAGCTCACGAACGCGCCGTAGTCGCCGATCGCCTCGACCGGGATCTCCGCCTCCGCCAGCAGCCGGTCCGGGTCGCCGCCGCGCTCCGCGACGAGCTCACGGAACCCAGTGAGCGCGGTGCCGCGGATCAGCGTCATGCCCGAACTCAACGGCCTCCGGACGCCCGGAGCAACCGAAACGCCGGAATCGCCATGCCCAGCGTGGTGAAAGGTGGGTGTCCTGCCGGACCGACTGGCGAGCTGGATCAGGTCGACTCCGAAGCATCGCCTCCTTCGGCCGCGAAGGCCTTTCTCGAGGCGGCTCGCTGCTCCTCGCGTCGCACTGCCGAGAGGAGCGCGTCACCCAGGATCGTGCCGACGACGCCGCGTTCGGCGACGTCGAAGACATGATCTGAGCGCCGCCCGAGCCACTCGACCTCCAGTGTGGCGAGGTCGGCGGCCGCACGGCGGTAGAGCGGGAGCAGTTCGCTCACGTCTGGGTGCCCGACGGCCCGCGCGGTGGCAAGGACGGAGGCCACGTCTGCCGAGGCCAGGGAGCGCTGCACGGCCCCGAGCACCTGGTGGAGCGACTTGTCGTGGTCGTCGGCGGTCTCGAGGACGGAGCGGATGACCTCGACGGGAAGGCCGCCGATCTCACGCAGCGCGCGGATCAGTCGCAGACGGCGGGTGTGCTCCGCGTCGTAGGAGACGGCGTTGCGGCTCGTTCGTTGACCAGGGGGCAGCAGGCCCTCACGGACGTAGTACTTGATCGAGGCGACAGCGACCCCGGTCTCCTCGCTGAGCTCACCGATCTTCACGCCGCACACCCTATACTGATAGTGTCACTATCAGTTGGGCTACGGAGGTACGCCGTGTTGTTGTGGATGCGTGTTGGAGCGGTTCTGGCCGCAGCAATCACCGCGCTGCTGCTCGTTGTTGGCGACCATCCGCCAGAGTTCGTGGTCGCCGACCTGCTCTTGGTCGTGGGATTGCTCGTCGCCGCAGCACTGCCGAGCAGAAGCGGGGCGTTGCCATGGCTGGTTGCAGCATTCGGCTTCTCCGCCGGTGTGTTCACAGTCGCCTTCGCCCGATCCATCTCTGAGGATGGTCTCAGCATCCCAGTCGGCGTCGCCGCCGGCGCGTGCGCGGTCGCCGTGGCGGTCGGCGCGGCGGCACTCAATCAGGCCTGAGTAGCACGACCCTCACGTCAAACCACTGTCGGTGCAGGAGAGTGACTCGCGGACGGGATTACCGTGGATCATCGGACCTCCGTTGATACCTGCTCCAGCACGCCGACAACCCCGTCGACTGGTGGGGAGTGGGAGCCGGCGGCGTTCGAGGAGGCGCGGCGGCGCAACGTGCCGGTGCTGCTCAGCGTCGGGTACGCCGCCTGCCACTGGTGCCACGAGGTTGCCGCGTAGGCGGTCGTCGACGGATCTCGACGAAACCGTGGGCCGACGTCGCTCGCGCCGCCGAAGCAGCAGGACTGGCGCGCAAGGAACCCGGGTCGTTCGGGATGCGATTGACTCTGATCCCGTTCGACGGCGCTAGTGAGGTCGGCCGTGGCGAGATTGACCGCATCACCGTCGCTGCGCGCGACCAGGTGATCCTCGACGCATTCGGCGGCATCGACCGCATGACCGAGCAGGCCGACGTCCTCCTGGGGCTGCGACTGGCATGAGGCACGTTCCTGCTGGCCCCATGTCCTGGGCTTCAGCCGACTTCGGAGATCAAGGGGAGAAGTTGAGCCCTCGTTGGGCGATCCGGTCCCATCGAGAACACAGCGTCGCTGTCGTTCGCGATGGTGCGTTCGATGGCTTCGAGGCCGGCGAGCAGGTCCGCCTCCAGTTGCGTGAAGTCGAGAAGGTAGTCCCGGAAGATCACCACCGACGGACTGGCGGCGTGTTGGACAGCGAGGTACTTCGTGAGCCTCTTGTCCGCGGTGAGCAGCACCGCGTCGTTCTGTCGACACCACGTGAAGATGTCCTCATCGAGGGTGCGTTCCATGCCCAGATCGCTGGTGTGCTGCGCGTCGTGACCTTCGGCCGCGAGCCGAACGGCGAGTGTCGACGGGAGTTCTGATCGACGAGGAACTTCACGCGGGCCGGGCGGTCGGGAGGTAGAAGTCGCGATCCGCCAAGGCAGCCGCGTAGCCGAGAACTTGGCGCACGTCCTCGACCTCAAGGAAGTCGAAGCTCTCGCGGATCTCGTCGAACGACTTGCCCGCCGCCAGGAGCTCCAGCAACTGTTTTGCGCTGAACCGGTGGCCGCGGATGCACGGCTGCCCGCCGAGCTTGCCGGGCTCAACGGTCAGCCGGTCGAAGCCGGGCACGGTGCTGGTCATGGCAGCAGTCTACGCGGGACACCGGACCAACGGCGCTCATCCGTGCCTCCATCCGGAGACCTGTCGGGCGTCGATCTCGGAGCAATGGTCACGCGGAGCGCCGCCGTCGCTTGGGCTGGGGGAGCAGGCCGGTGACGGAGGTCGGCTCGCGGTCGGGCGCGACCAGGGCTTCGAGGGCTGCCTCGGCCAGGGCGATGCGCTTCTCCTCCCAGGCGAGGAGTTGGTCGAGACGCCAGCGGTCGGGGTGGGTCATCATTGGCGGCGGCACCAGCTCGCGGTCCTTGAGGTTCTGGTAGCCCTTCGTCTTGCCCCAGCCGTACCGAGTCATCACCTCGCTCGCGCTGAGAAAGACGTGGCGCGGGTCGTCCATGGCCCTCACACCGCCTTGGGTCGACCGATGACGGGTCGGGAGGCAAGCCGCTGCTCGCGGATGAAGCGACGCAGGTTGCCGACGGTCGTGTAGAGCCGACGGCCGATCTTGAAGAACTCCGATCCGCGAACTCTCGGCGGGGGGGTGGAGGAACGTCTCGAACGCTCGGGTAGGCGAAGACCCATCGAGGACGGCTCCGAGACCGGCTCGGCCCGATGACCACGTCGGGCAGCTGCTGGGGTGTAGCCGAGCAGGTAGGTGGATGGAGGCGGGCGAGATGTGGTCGAGTTGGTCGTGTGGGATCCCTAGGCCGGTGGTAGGCCGGTTGTATCGCCGTCGCGGTAGCGCCGGCGGCCTCGAGCTGCTGCTCATCGGGGCTCCTGGAGCGCGGCAATTTCGTCGTTGGCGCGCGAAAGGACCAGTGCGAGGACCCGGGCAGCTGTGCCGAGGTCGTTGTCATGGATGTCACTCCAGAGCCGTCCTGTCAGCTCGACGACCTGGGTACGGATCCGGGTGAGGATCTCGGTAGCGGTATCGGATAGAGCGAGGCCATCGCGACTTTTCGCCAGGAAGCCACGGCGCTCGAGCTCAGAAATCTGCTCGGCGGCGACGTCTGTCTCGACCTTGAGGGTGCCTGCTATGCGTCGGGTCAGCTCGGCGTCCGAGCCGACGTCCGCCATCGCCGTGATGTTGAGGATCACCCATTCGGGCTCGCTCACGCCGGTACCGGCGAGGAGACGTCCAAGGATGGCGTTGAGGGCTTTCTCGGTCTGGCCTATGAGCTGGGTGCTGAAGGTCGGCTCGGGCATGTCGGTGGTTCCTTTCGATGAGTGTTGTGGGACGGCGGTGGTCGGTCTGCCCGACGGGTCGGCACGGCCGGGCGGCTAGTGGTATCAGTCCGGGGCCGGCAGGCCCTGGCCGGCGGTGCCGCTGCCGACCGAGATGTCCTCTGATTCCGGCAGCCCGCGCGAGTTCGCCGTACGAAGGGCGAATACGGCTGCGGCCAAGGCGAAGATGCTGCCCGTGAGCAGTGCGCGCTGGAACCCCTCAGTGAGCGCGTCGGGCAGTGCGGACCCCGTCCCGAGCAGGTCCCTCGTGTGCGCAGTGGCGACCGCCGAGAAGATGGCGAGACCGAGAGCGCCGCCGATCTGCTGGGAGGAGTTGAGCAGCGCAGCGGCCAGTCCGGCACGGTCCGGCGGAACACCTGCGTTGGCTGCGCTGACGACGCCCACGAAGACCGCGCCAAGCCCGACCGAGACGATCATCATGCCTGGCAGCAGGTCGGCTAGGTAGGAGCCGTCGACCGAGAGCCGGGAGAGGTAGAACAAGCCGGCACTGGAGACCAGCGCCCCGCTAACGATGACGGGCCGGGTGCCCAGCTTCGTCAACAGCTGCGAGCAGAAGCCGGCCGACATGGCGACACCGACGGTCATCGGGAGGTATGCCAGCCCCGTCTTGATAGGCGTGTAGTCGAGCACGTTCTGCATGTAGAGGGTCAGGAAGAAGAACATCGCAAGCATCCCTGCGAACGCGATCAGGCCGGTGAGGTTGGCGGCAACCAATCCCTTGATCCGGAGTGTGTCCAGTGGCAGCAGCGGCGCCTTGCTGGTCGCCTCGACGACGAGGAATATGACGAGCAGGAGACCGGCGCAGACGAGCTCCAGGATGGTCTTCGAGGAGCCCCATCCCTGGTCCGGTGCCTTCACTAAGGCGTAGACGAGGGTGAGCATTCCGCTGGTGACCAGAGCACTTCCCACAAGGTCGAAGCGAGCGCTCCGCAGTTGAGGTTCGTCCCTCTCGATCAGGAGCAGGATGCCGACGAGTACGAGTACGCAAGCGATCGGGTTGACGAACATCACCCACCGCCAGCCCGGTCCGTCAGTGAGCACTCCACCCAGGAAGACGCCCACCGCCGAGGCGAGACCGCCGACACCACCCCAGACACCGAGAGCGGTGTGTCGGTCCGACCCGTCCCGGAAGGTGTAGGTCAGGATCGACAGGGCCGCCGGCAGCATCAGCGCCGCGCCCAGGCCCTGCGCTAGGCGCGCGGCGACGAGTATGCCGGGGTCTTGAGCGAAGCCCCCCATCAGTGAGGAGAGACCGACGAGACTGGTCCCGACTACGAGAACGTTGCGGCGGCCAAGCAGATCGGCCATCCGCCCCCCGAGCAGCATGAAGCCCCCGTAGGTGATCAGGTAGCCCGAGGGCACCCACTGCAACCCCTGCACCGAGAAGCCGAGATCGGCGCGGATGTCGGGAAGGGCGACGTTGGTGATCGAAGCATCGACGAAGTCGATGAACGCAACACCGCACAGCAGTGCCAGCACGAGCTTCCCCTTCTTGGCGGACAGCAGCGAAGGAGCCGCGTCGACAGAAGTCATAAACCCTCCAGAGCTTCAGGAACGCATATGTGTTGGATGCGCCAATGTTGGTGTTGCCAACATACATGGATGTTGGCGACACCAACAAGTGGCTATGCTCGCTGCATGGACGTGCCGTCAGCAGCTGCCGGAAGGGTTCCGACCCGCATGCGCACGATGCCCAGCTGGCTGATCGGCCGGTTGCACACCCGGGCACACAAGGTCTTGGTCGAGGGCTTCGCCGAAGCCGGGATCCGGCCCTACCACTACCGGCTGCTGGCCGCACTCAGCGAGTGGGGGCCCGCCAGTCAGGCAGAGCTGAGCAGATCCACAAGCATTGACCGCAGCGACGTAGTGGCGAGCCTGAACGAGCTCGAGGCGATGGGCCTGACCGACCGAAGCCCCGATCCCGACCATGGCCGACGCAATATCGTCTCGCTGACTCCCGAGGGCGCCGTCCGCCTCGTTGATCTCGACCAGGTTCTCGACGCGACCCAGGCAGTAATCCTGTCGCCCTTGAGTGCCACGGAGCAGCGTCGATTCTTGGAGCTGCTGACGAAGCTGGTATCGCTCGAGTGAACTGTCCGGGTTAGTGATGCAGGGCGGCGTGCATGTCCATGTCGCATGGCCGGTTCGCGGCGGACTGACGCACGCGGCCCCGAAGTGTGCTTGCCGCGAGCTCAGCCGCCCCAGCCTCGGCGGACCGCATGGGGCGGCGTCGCGCGCGGCGATGGCGTAGGCGTCGACAGGTCGCTAAACCTTCTCCCTATCGGGTGTTGTCCGGGTCGGTCGCGCTCACCGTGGTCTCCTTCTCGGCAATGGCGAGTGGGGCCCATCGTCGGCCGTGCGCGAACCCGGAGCCGATCTGCCGCAACATTCGTACGCCGGGATACCCGCGTGCCTCCATGAATGGGTCGGCAGCGTTCATCAGCGCCGTCGGTCACGTTTCGCTCCAGCACGGTGTTCTCTAGGCCAAGCCGGCCGCGTACGGGTTCCGTCAGCCCGCGGCGGCGCTGCTCCCATGAGGTCTTGCCCTCTCAGCGAAACCAGTCCGGCGCGGCTGCCAAAGTCTTCTCGACCGAGTGAGCCGGAGTCGGCGGGTATCCGGCCCAGGAGGGGGATGCCGGTCAGTCGGGGGAGGTCTTCCTCGTTGCAGCGCTCGGCCAGTCCGGGGTGTGTCGGAGGTGTCGGGCGGCCGCACCCATGTGGGATCCCCAGAGTTCGGACTGACAACCTGGCCACCCCGGACCGACCACCTTCGCGAGACATAGGGAAAGCACCATGGATGAGCTCGGGCGCGGGGGGATCGCACCTTGTCGACAGCGTACGATGTGTCCACCCGCTCATGACTGCGCGGACGAGACGCGCGGACGACCCGGCACCTAGTGAATCGTGGCCTGGATATGAGTGAAGCCGATGCCAACGAGCAACAGGGGTTGCAGGGTGTCGCAGCCTTGGACCCCGCACGATTCCAAACGGCAAAGTTCGCGACGGTGGCAGCGGAATTGCTCCGTGACATGATCCTCGAGGGCGCCTTCGCTCCCGGAGAGCGTCTCAACGAGGCCGCACTGTCGGAACGTCTCCAGATCAGCCGATCACCGATCCGCGAGGCCCTACAGTCACTCAGCGGACAGGGCCTGGTCAAGATGGTCGCCAACCGTGGTGCTTACATACAGACGTACACCGTGGAGATGCTGACCGAACTCGCGGTGGTCCGTGAGAGCCTCGAGAGCACCGCTGTTCGGCTGGCGGCAGAGTCGATGAGCGACGAGCAGCTCGCCAAGGGCTTCGAGATGCTGGAGCGCGTGTCCCAAACACTGTCGGCGATCCCCAAAAGCGTCGTCGTGCCGCACAAGGCGGACTTCCACGCGATGATCGCCGAGGCCTCCGGGAACTCAGAACTCGCCGCGATGATCCAGACGGTTGAGTCAAAGTTCATGATCGCTCGCGCACGATCGGGCGCCAACCCCGAGCGGGCCAGAGTTGCGCAGGGCGAACACCGCAAGATTCTAGAAGCGGTGCGCGACCGCGACGCCGAGACTGCCGCAGAGGCAATGAGTTCCCATCTCGCCAGAAGCCTCGCGAGCATGCTCGCGAGCCTGGATCTCCCGGAACGGTGATGCAGGGACGCTCGGCCGACCTTGTGTCTCCCGCACCGGACATTGGCAAGAAGGGCGCTGCTCGCACGACCGCGCCCCTCGAGGTGCTCATGGAGCACTTATCCGGTTGCTGCCCAGCTGGTCGTTGAGTCGACCGCGGCGCCTGGGGTCACCGAGAGAGCTAAGGGTCGGGAGGTCACCATTCGTCTCCTGAGTGGCTTTGGCGGGCAGTTCGGCTTGCGCGAGACGGTTGATCTGGTCTCACCCTGATCTGGTGCACCGAACTGCGCCTATGTCGGCCTGTCTACAGTCGCCACTCAGGCCAGCCTACGAGGTGTGCTTCGACGAGTGTAGACAGTAGACTGTGCCAACCTTCTGGGGGAGTGCACGTTATGGCGCCAGAGATCGAGCAGACCCTCGCCGTGGTGAGCCGCCGCCCCTTGGCTCAGGACGTGATCGAGCTGAGCTCGCCCAGATCGCCGGTGCGGATCTCACTGGGGCTCGTCAGCAGATCGATCGTGTGCGCGACGAGGTGAGCCGGGCCTCCGAAGCGGCAAACCGCGCCCGTGTCGCTGCCACGACGGTGACACGTGCTCCCGCTGCCAGATCCTCGACGTCGTCGGGAGGATCGGCCACGCCGTCGACGTCATCTCGGCCGGAACCTCGGTCAAGAGGGCGTCGGAACTCGCTGATCAACCCAGTCTGCGCACCGACAATCGATGAGTTCCTCGACATCGGACGGCCGCGCCGCGGTTCGAAACAAGCCTTGGCTGTCTCGCTTAGCGCGGGTGCACGGTCGCCAATGGCCACACCGGAGGGTCAGCGATCCGCACTCGGCGCTCTGCTAGTTGGGAACTCCGGCCGTCAGCTCCGCTCTGATGGATCTCCTCCGCACGCCCGCCGGGCAACAGATGGGCAACAGCAGGACCAGAATCGCCCAATCACGTCTCGTGACGCTCAACCGTCGAAATGCCCTCTGACCTGCACGTTCGTCATCCTTCGATCGTGATCAGAATCGATCCATCATCCGATTTTCGGACTCTCGAGGCGGTAGGTCTAGAGCTTCGCCAGCTTGCCGACTGAGTCGCGCAGCGCGTCTTCCCCGGCCCGGACGTAGTGATTCAGGACAGTGGTGAGTTTGTCGCCAAGGTACTGGGCGACGACCTCCCATGGCTCGCCCAACTCCTCGTGGAACCACTTGGTGGCGGCGTGATGGCGCAGGTTGCGGTAGACGATCGTGCGCGGCCAAGCGTTCTCGGGGTCGTTCTCCTCGACCCATGCGCGGACGCGGTGCCAGCGCTCGTTGTGCAGTTCGGGCTTCACCGGGAGGCCAGTGATGGTGTCGATGAAGAGCCAGACCTCGTCCTCGGGTGCGACGGGGTAGTTCCACCACGCGAGGTTCTTGTCGGGCTCCCGCGCGGCGAGGGTCGCTCGGCGCTGGCGCTCTTCCTCCTGGGCATTCACGACTTGCTGGACTGATGCATTCGCCGGGAGCCACAGAAGCTCCTTCACGCGGGGGAGGAGTTCGTCGTGCATGAGCGACTTCGGGAGTGGGACCTCGTGGAGGGTGTGGTTCTTCACCGGACCGCGGAAGCCGGCCTGGCCCCGCGGGGTGATCCACGAGCCGTTGACGTGGACGTAGCCGCGATCGAAGAAGACGTCGATCGCGCGTAGCGCGTTCTGCTCGCCGAGGCGTAGGCCGCCGAAGCCGGCCACCCGGATCTTCGTGCCGAAGAGCGGGAGGCGGGTCATCAACGGGTCGGTGCCCTCCGGACCGCACAACTTGTCGGCGGCAGCGGCCATCGCCTTCACCTGACGAGTCTCCGGGCGTAGACGCGGATCGACGTACTGCGCCGTCGCCCCATGCAAGACATTGGCGCGGCCGATCTCGAGGCCGTCCAGTGGGTCGATGCTGCGGTCGAGCCAGCCCAGCCGCCAGGCGAGCTTGCGCATCGCGGCGAGCTGGCCGCGCAGGTCCTCGCGGCCCCGGGTGGAGAAGAGGGTCGTCGACCCCTTCTCCATCACCTTACGGCTGTGCTCGACGCGCCATTTCGTCACTGGCACGTCGCCGATCGTCGGCAGGATGTGCGCGTTGAGTCGTGACTCCCGTTGCTCCATCGTGCGCGGCTGCTTGCCACGCTCGACGCTGTCCTTGAGGTACTCCTCACCGAGCACGCGGATCGTGCGGGAGGCGCGGACGTCGGCACCGGCTGGGATCTCCTTCTCGGTGTCCAGCGCTGCCTCGGCCTGGGCGAAGATCTTGCGCGCTTCCTCTTCGGAGTTCGCGCGCCGGAGCACCCGCCTCCACGGCTCGCCGTCGCCGGCCGGTGCGCGGAACATGACTTGGTACTTCGTGCCGCCGTCCTCGGGCGCGTAGAGCCGCACCCGCCACGGCCTCGCGCTGCCGCCCAGGGTCCGCGGCTTGCCCTGCGCGAGCAGCGTGGGCTTCTTCCGAATTGCCACCGGCGTCCCTCCTAGGCTGGACGGGTGGGAGTCGCATCAGGCTCCCGAGAATCTGCCTTCGTGTATCACTCTCGTGTATCACTTGGTCCCAGATGATACACGTGCCACTCGTCAGGAGTCACAGGAAATGGCCAACCGCCTTGCCAACGCGACCAGCCCATACCTGCTCCAACACGCCGAGAATCCAGTGGATTGGTGGGAGTGGGGGCCTGAGGCGTTCGAGGAAGCCAGGCGCCGTGATACACCAGTTCTGCTGTCTGTTGGGTACGCCGCCTGCCACTGGTGCCACGTGATGGCGCACGAGTCGTTCGAGGACGAGGCGACCGCGGCGTACCTCAACGAGCACTTCGTCAGCATCAAGGTGGACCGCGAGGAGCGGCCGGACGTGGACGCGGTCTACATGCAGGCGACCACGTCGATGACCGGGCACGGCGGCTGGCCGATGACCTGCGTGCTCGACCACGACGGCAACCCGTTCTTCGCGGGCACCTACTTCCCGGACTCGCCGCGGCACGGGCAGCCGTCGTTCCGTCAGATCCTGGAGGCGCTCTCGGACGCCTGGCTGACCCGTGGCGACGAGGTGGCGCGGGTGGCGGGGACGCTGCGCGAGCACCTGAACCAACAGGCGACGCTAGCCAGCGGTCCGATCACCGGCGAGGTCCTGAACGCGGCGGTCCGCACGCTGGCCGGGGAGTTCGACCCCCGGTCCGCGGGGTTCGGCGGTGCGCCGAAGTTCCCGCCGTCGATGGTGCTGGAGTTCCTGTGGCGGCACGGCGAGCGGGAGATGCTCGGCGCGACGCTGGAGGCGATGGCGCGCGGCGGTATCCACGACCAGCTGGCCGGCGGGTTCGCGCGCTACTCCGTCGACAGCGACTGGGTGGTGCCGCACTTCGAGAAGATGCTGTACGACAACGCGCTGCTGCTTCGCGTGTACGCCGAGTGGGGGACCGACGTCGGCGTCTGGGCCGCCGAGGGCATCGCCGACTTCCTGCTCGGTGAGCTGCAGACGCCGGAGGGCGGGTTCGCGTCCGCGCTGGACGCCGACAGCGAGGGCGCGGAAGGCACCTACTACGTCTGGACGCCGGCGCAGCTGACCGAGGTGCTCGGTCCCGAAGACGGCCCGTGGGCCGCGGCACTGCTGTCGGTCACGGACGCCGGGACCTTCGAGCACGGCACCTCGACCCTGCAGCTACGTGCGGACCCGGACGACCTCAAGCGCTGGTTCCGGATCCAGCGGTTGCTCCGGTCCGCTCGTGACCGCCGGGAGCGCCCGGCCCGCGACGACAAGGTGGTCGCCGCGTGGAACGGGCTGGCGATCAGCGGGCTGTGCCGGGCCGGCCGGCTGATCGGCATGCCCATGTATCTCCGGGCCGCCCAGGTGGCCGGTGAACTGCTCTGGCGGGTCCACGTCGTCGACGGGCGGCTGCGCCGGGTCTCGCGGGACGGCGTCGTCGGCGCTCCGGCGGGCGTGCTCGAGGACCACGGCTGCGTCGCGGCCGGCTTCCTCGACCTGCTCCAGGCAACCGGCGACCCGGTGTGGCTGGAGCGCGCGGGCCTGCTGCTCGACACGGCGCTGCAGCGCTTCGCCGCACCCGACGGCGGCTTCTTCGACACCGCCGACGACGCCGAGGCGCTGGTGGCGCGGCCGCGCGACCCGTCCGACAACGCCTCGCCGTCCGGGCTGTCGGCGATGGTGCACGCGCTGGCCGAGTACGCCGCGCTGACCGGGTCCGGCCGGCACCGCGACGCCGCCGAGGCCGCGCTCGCGACCGTCGCGACGATCGCCGAGCGGGCGCCGCGGTTCGCCGGCTGGTCGCTGGCCGCGGCGGAGTCGATGCTCGACGGCCCGGTCGAGGTCGCCGTCGTCGGCGCTCCCGGCGCCGAGCGGGACGCACTCGAACGGCGCGCGCGGCAGCACCCGGGCGCAGTAGTGGTGGTCGCGGACGGCCCGAACGACGGGGTGCCGCTGCTGGTGGGCCGGGACGCGGTCGACGGCCGCCCGGCGGCGTACGTGTGCCGGCACCTGGTCTGCGAGCGGCCGGTGACCACGGTCGCCGAGCTCAGCGCTGCGCTGACGCGTTGAGCAGCCGGTCGCCGAGGTCGGAGCGGAGGTACAGCACCGACCGGCCGTGCCGCGCCGACGTCAGCAGCCCGCCCTCGCGCAGCGCGCGCAGGTGCTGGTTGACCGCGCTGGTGGTGACGCCGATCCGGACGGCCAGCTCGGTCGACGACGCCGGCGACTCGAGCAGGCCGAGCAGCCGGGCGCGCACCGCGCCGAGCAGGTCGGCGAGCGCGTCACGGGCACCCGGCGGCTCGGTCTCCCACAGCGTGCCGACCCCGCGCGCGCCGTACATGATCAGGGGCGGCTCCTCCGCCGAGATCGGCGTGGTCGCGTTGCGGCTGAACAGCGACGGCGCCAGCGTCAGCCCCTCGCCTGCGGTCGACCGGCGGAAGCCGACCTTGGAGGTCAGCTCGACGCGCACCACGTCGTCGACCAGCCGGATCCGCGGCGACAGGTCGGCGAACATCGCGGCCAGCCCCTCCCGCGCGATGGTCCGGCCGCGGAAGACGATGTCGGCCTCGAGCACGGTCCGCATCCGCGGCCACCACGGCTCGAAGCAGGAGTCCCAGTACGCCGCCAGCGCGTCGACGATCCGCCGCAGCAGCCGGTCGCGGCGGCCGGTGAGCACCGCCGGGCGGCCGAGCGGGTGCACCTCGGCGAGGTCGTCGCGGAGCACGTCGATCGGTGTCTCCGCCACCGCAGCGAGCTCGTCGTCGAAGCGGGTCAGCGGCGAGCGCGGGCGCGGGGTCAGGAAGTCCGGCGTCCAGAGGTTGTCGTTCGTGAGCGCCAGCAGCAGCTCGCCGTCGAGGTCGGCGCGGGCGGCCGCGGTGAGGGTGAGCCAGGGCAGCATCAGCGGGTAGCGGCCCGGCTCCCGCCAGGTCCGCAGGGACAGCGCCAGCTCGTTCATCGGCGACATGGCGAACCGCACCTCGCCGAGGTCGGCGCCGGCAAGCTCGTACTCGATCAGCCCGGCCATGTAGCACAACGCTACATCGTTGGTGTGGCCTCCGGAACGCGTGACACAACTGTCCCGTGCTTCGCCGATTCCTGTTCCCCGCCGACCACGTCCAGCGCGCCCTCACCCTCGCGACGATGACCGCGTCGCTGTCGACCGGCCTCTTCTACACCGTGAGCGCGCTGTACTTCACGCGCGTGATCGGGCTGGAGGTGACCACGGTCGGCCTCGGCCTGACGATCGCCGGCGCGGTCGGGGTCGTGGCGTCGTTCGCGGGCGGGTACGCCTCGGACCGGGTCGGCGCGGACCGTCTGCAGCTCTGGGCGAACGCCGTGCAGGGCCTGGCGCTGCTCGCCTACGTCCTGGTCGACTCCGCCGTCGCGTTCGTCCTGGTCGCCTGCGTCGCGGTCGGCAGCCGGAGCCTCCAGGGCACCGCGAAGGCGACCGTGCAGGCGCGTTGGTTCGAGAGCTCCGAGCGGGTCGAGATCCGGGCCCGGCTCCGCGTGATCACCAACGTCTTCATCGGCCTCGGCACCGTGCTCGCGGGAGCCGCGCTGCTGGTCGACACGGCCGCGGCGTACCAGACCACTATGGTCGCGGTCGGCCTGTTCTCCGTCCTGGCGACGGTGCCGCTGGCCGGGCTGCGCGGCCGGGTCGCCGGCTTCGCCGCGGTGATGGACACCCACCTGGTGCCCGACCGGGTGCCGGGCCCGTCGCCGCTGCGGGACCGGACCTACGTCACGTCGGTGGCGCTGAACTCCGTGATCGCGATGCAGTTCGGCCTGACCAGCGTCGGCGTGCCGCTCTGGATCGTCACCCGCACCGAGGCGCCCGAGGTGGTGATCTCGGTGCTGCTGGTGCTCAACACCGTGTTCGTCGCGCTCTTCCAGGTGCGCGCCGCGCGCGGCACGCACGAGGTGCTGCTCGCCGGGCGCGCGGTGCGACGAGGCAGCCTGCTGCTCGCGGTCGCGTGCCTGCTGTACGGCGCCGCCGGCAGCGTCGGCGTGGTGGCGGCAGTCGCCCTGCTCCTGCTCGCCGAGCTGCTCGGCTCGTGGGCGGAGGTCTGGTGCGAGGCGGGCGGCTGGGGGATGGCCTTCGAGCTCGCCGACCCGCTCAGCGCCGGCCGCTACCAGGGGCTGTCGCAGACCGGCTACTCGCTGGCCGGCATGGTCGCACCCGCGCTGGTCACCGCCACCGCGGTCGACCACGGGATGCCGGGCTGGGCGTTCCTCGCGGTCGTCTTCGCGCTGGCGGGCACCGCTGTCGGTGTCGTGGCCAAGCGCGCCTCCACGCGGACGCCAGAGGTCGCGCTGGTGGCGTAGCGGCAGTACGTTGACAGCCTCACTGTGACAGTCGTCACCGGCGCGAAGGAGCAGCGATGGCCGAGGACAGCTACGACTACGTGATCGTGGGAGCGGGAAGCGCCGGAGCGGTGCTCGCGGCCCGGCTGTCGGAGGACTCGGGCGTGACCGTGCTGCTCCTCGAGGCCGGCGGCGAGGCGGACGCCGACGAGATCGCCATCCCGGCGGCGTTCGCGGCGCTGTTCAAGACCAAGCGCGACTGGAACTACGAGACCACCGAGCAGAAGCAGCTCGGCGGCCGGCGCACCTACTGGCCGCGGATGAAGGCGCTCGGCGGCTGCTCGTCGATGAACGCGATGATCTACATCCGCGGCAACCCGCTGGACTTCGACACCTGGCGCGACCAGTACGGCGCGACCGGGTGGGGGTACGACGACGTGCTGCCGTGGTTCCTGAAGTCGGAGGGCAACACCCGGCTGTCCGGCCCGTTCCACGCGCAGGACGGCCCGCTCCGCGTCGAGGACCGGGTCTACACCCACCCGCTCACCGAGGTCTGGGTGGACAGCGCGGTGAGCGCCGGTCTGAAGCGCACCGACGACTTCAACGGCGCCAGCCAGGAGGGCGCCGGCCTGTACCAGGTGACCTGCCGCAAGGGCCGGCGCTGGTCCACGGACAAGGCCTACCTCGCACCGGCCCGCAGCCGGGCCAACCTCACCGTCACGACCGGGGCGCTGGCCTCGCGGGTCGTGATCGACGGCGACCGGGCCACCGGCGTGACGTTCCGCCAGAGCGGTGGCGAGCACACCGTGCACGCCCGCCGTGAGGTCATCGTGTCCGGCGGTGCGGTCAACAGCCCGCAGCTGCTGCTGCTCTCCGGCATCGGGCCGCGCGCGCACCTCGCCGAGGTCGGGATCGACACCCGCGTCGACCTCCCGGGGGTCGGCGCGAACCTCCAGGACCACCCGGTGGTGCCGCTGATCTGGCACACCCGCGGCACGACCGACCTCGCCGAGCTCAACAACCTGCGCAACTTCGCGCGCTGGAAGGCGCGCGGCAACGGCCCGCTCGCGTCGAACGTCGGGGAGGGCGGCGGCTACTTCGCGAGCCGCGAGGGCCTGCCTGCGCCGGACATCCAGGTGCACGTGGTGCCGACCGCGTTCTACGACAACGGCCTGCACGAGCCGACCACGCGTTCCTTCACCGCCGCACCGGCCCTGGTGTCGGTCCGCAGCCGCGGCACCGTCCGGCTGCGGTCGGCCGACCCGACCTGGCACCCGGCGATCGACGCGGCCTACCTCGAGGACCAGACCGACCTCGACGCGCTGCTCGCCGGCTCCCGTCGTACCTTCGAGATCACCAGCCAGGGTGCGATGGCGGCGTACCTGGACCGGCCGTGGAACCTGCCCGAGGACCCCTCCGACGAGGACCTGCTCGAGCACATCCGCCGCTACGGGCAGACGCTCTACCACCCGACCTCGACGTGCGCGATGGGCACCGGCGAGGACGCCGTGGTCGACCCCGAGCTGCGGGTGTACGGCGTCTCCGGGCTCCGGGTCGTCGACGCGTCGGTGCTGCCCGACGTGCCCCGCGGCAACACCAACGCCCCCACCATCATGGTGGCCGAGAAGGCCGCCGACCTGATCAGGAGCTCCCGATGACCCAGGCACCTTCCCGCACGACGTTCGAGTCGCTCAACCCCGCCAACGGCGACGTCGTCGGCACCCACCCGATCCACACCGAGGAGGAGGTCCGCGAGGCCGTCGTCCGGGGGCGCGAGGCCGCGGTGTGGTGGTCGGGGCTGTCGTTCGACGAGCGCGGCAAGCACCTGATGACGTGGAAGGGTGCGATGACCCGCCGGCTCGCCCAGCTGGCCGACCTGATGCACCTGGAGATGGGCAAGCCGCACGGCGACGCGATGATGGAGGCGGCGCTGGCGATCGACCACCTCAACTGGGCGGCCGGGCACGCCGAGAAGGTGCTCAAGCGCCGCAAGGTCTCGCCTGGGCTGCTGATGGTCAACCAGGCCGCGACCGTGGAGTTCCGTCCGCTGGGGGTGATCGGCGTGATCGGCCCGTGGAACTACCCGGTGTTCACGCCGATGGGCTCGATCGTCTACGCGCTGGCCGCGGGCAACGCCGTGGTCTTCAAGCCGAGCGAGTACACCCCGGCGATCGGCGAGTGGCTGGGCCGCACCTTCCTCGAGTCGGTCGGCCGCCCGGTGCTCCAGGTCGTGACCGGCTTCGGCGAGACCGGGGCCGCGCTGTGCCGCTCGGGCGTCGACAAGGTCGCGTTCACGGGCTCGACGGCGACCGGCAAGCGGGTGATGGCGGCGTGCGCCGAGACCCTGACCCCGGTGGTCATCGAGGCCGGCGGCAAGGACTCGGTGATCGTCGACCAGGACGCCGACATCGACGCCGCGGCCGACGCCTCCCTGTGGGGCGCCTGCAGCAACGCCGGCCAGACCTGCACCGGCGTCGAGCGGATCTACGTCCACGAGCGGGTGTACGACGAGTTCGTCGCGGCGATCACCGAGAAGGCCCGCGGGCTCAGCGCCTACGACGGCGACGACTCGCAGATCGGCCCGATCACGATGCCCAAGCAGATGGACGTGATCCGCAGCCACATCCAGGACGCGCTCGACCGTGGCGGCCGGGCGGTGCTCGGCGGCGCCGACGCGGTGGGGGAGCGCTTCGTGCAGCCGACCATCCTCGTCGACGTACCGGAGGACTCGATCGCGGTGCAGGAGGAGACGTTCGGGCCGACCGTGACGATCGCGAAGGTGCGCGACATGGACGAGGCGGTCGCACGGACCAACGCCACCCGCTACGGGCTCGGCAACACGGTGTTCAGCAAGAGCAACGGGATGGCGATCGCGGAGCGGATCCGCTCCGGGATGTCGTCGATCAACGGCGTGATCACGTTCGCCGCGATCCCGGGACTGCCGTTCGGCGGCGTGGGCGACTCCGGCTTCGGACGCATCCACGGACCTGAGGGGCTCAAGGAGTTCTGCTACGCCAAGGCGATCGCCCGGCAGCGGTTCAAGCCGATGCTCGCCCTCACGTCGTTCACGCGGACCGAGAAGGCCGACCAGCAGCTCGCCGGGATGATCACCATGCTGCACGGCCGGGGTACGACCGTTAACACCGACTAGCGACGGCGGGTGGCGGCGTCCCCGAGAAGGGGTTTATCGGTCTAGAACACGCCCGACTCGAGGGCTAGCTACGTCCGATTCATCTCAGGGAGTACGTCGCCAGCGAGACGCCGACGTAGTGGGACACGAACGCCAGGATCGTGAAGGTGTGGAACACCTCGTGGAAACCGAACCAGCGCGGCCACGGGTTGGGGCGCCTGAAGCCGTAGACGGCCCCGCCGAAGGTGTACAGCGCGCCGCCGACCACGATCATCGTGAACGTCGCGACGCCGATCCCGACCCCGAGGCGCGTGGCGCCGTCGAGGAACGCGGGCAGGAAGAAGACCGCCGCCCAGCCCATCGCGATGTACAGCGGCACGTAGAGCCAGCGTGGCGCGTCGGTCCAGAAGATCCGGAACAGCACGCCCAGGACCGCGCCGACCCAGACGGTGCCGAGCAGCACCCACCGGGTGGTGCCGTCGAGGAGGAGCAGGCTGAACGCGGTGTAGGACCCCGCGATCAGCAGGAAGATGTTGGCGTGGTCGAAGCGGCGGAGGAACGCCCACGTCCGCGGTGACCAGGTGCCCGTGTGGTAGACCGCCGAGACCGTGAACAGGATCAGCGCCGTCCCGGTGAAGAGCGCCGAGCCGATGCGGGTCGTGTCGTTCGGCGAGAGCGCGATCAGCACGATGCCGGCGGCCAGCGTGAGGGGGGCGGTCCCGAGGTGGAGCCAGCCGCGGAGCTTGGGCTTCACGTCCGCGATGACCTCGGACAGCGTGTCCAGACCGGCACGCACCGTCTCGTTCATCGACTGACTCATGGAGCGAACCTACCCAACCCCCGGTCACGCAACCCCCACGTGTGGTGAACGCAATGTCAACCCTTCGGCTACATCTCGCCGGTAGCATCGAGGGGTGGCGGACTGGAAGCGGGGACTCCGGCGGGTGCTCTACCCGGCGTACGAGGCCCGGATGCTCCGCCGGATGCCCTCGGAGGGACTCCCCAAGCACATCGGCGTGATGCTCGACGGCAACCGGCGCTGGGCGAAGGCCGTCGGCCGTGACACGGCTCACGGTCACCGCGCGGGCGCGGCGAACATCGAGCCGCTGCTCGGCTGGTGCGACGAGGTCGGGACCGAGGTGGTCACGCTGTGGCTGCTCTCGACCGACAACCTGAACCGGCCCGAGCGCGCAGCTGGCACCGCTGCTCGAGATCATCGGCGACGCGGTCGCGTCGCTCGCCGACCAGCGGCGGTGGCGGATCCACCCGGTCGGCGCGCTCGACCTGCTGCCCGCCTCGCTCGCCGAGAAGCTCAAGGCGGCCGAGGAGGCGACCCGCGACGTCGACGGGATGCTGGTCAACGTCGCGGTCGGGTACGGCGGGCGGCGCGAGATCGCCGACGCCGTACGCTCCCTGCTGCAGGAGGCCGCTGCCGAGGGCACCTCGATGGAGGAGCTCGCCGGGATCATCGACGTCGAGCACATCGCCGAGCACCTGTACACCAAGGGCCAGCCCGACCCCGACCTGGTGATCCGCACGTCGGGCGAGCAGCGGCTGGGCGGGTTCCTGCTCTGGCAGAGCGCCAAGTCGGAGTTCTACTTCTGCGAGGCCTACTGGCCCGACTTCCGCCGAGTGGACTTCCTGCGCGCGGTCCGCGCCTACGCGCAGCGCGAGCGGCGCTACGGTTCCTGAGGAGGTTGCGCTAGCAACCGTCTCGAAGGGCGGGGCGTAACCCACGGTTCACCGCGCGTTCTGGCGTGTCGCGCAAAAACCGCTGGTGCAGCGGCGTACTTTTCGCCGTAACGGTGGGTGGGGAAGCTCGCCGTATCGGGAGGCCCGTTCGTGATAACTCACGACTGCACAGCGTTGCAGCGCAGCTGCCGCGCGACCGGGAGCCGGCACTCCGGCGCTCGGGCTCGTTCCGGTCCGTCTGCTTGAAACCACGGCCGGCGGGGAGTGCGCGCGCCGGCCCGCAAAGGGGTGTCCCCGGTGCCGACCACGGTCCAGAAGTCGCAGCGCTCCGCTCCCAAAACCGCCTCGAAGGCTCGTGCAAAAGCCAAGCCTGGCGTGCGTACCTACGTCCTCGACACCAGCGTGCTGCTGGCTGATCCGGGGGCGCTCCGACGCTTCGCCGAGCATGAGGTGGTGCTCCCGGTGGTGGTCATCACCGAGCTGGAGGGCAAGCGGCACCACCCCGAGCTGGGCTACTTCGCCCGGGCCGCCCTGCGGATGCTCGACGAGCTGCGGATCACCCACGGCCGGCTCGACGAGCCGGTGCCGGTCGGTGACGAGGGCGGGACGATCCGCGTCGAGCTGAACCACACCGACCCCGAGTCGCTGCCGTCGGGCTTCCGGCTCGGTGACAACGACACCCGGATCCTCGCGGTGGCGTGCAACCTCGCCAACGAGGGCCGCGACGTCACGCTGGTCTCCAAGGACCTGCCGCTGCGGATCAAGGCGTCCGCGGTCGGCCTCGACGCCCAGGAGTACCGCGCCGAGGCGATCAGCGACTCCGACACCGGCTACTCCGGGATGGCCGAGCTCGAGGTCGTCGCCGCGGATGTCGACGAGCTGTACGAGGACGGCGTCCTCGACCTCGAGGAGGCGCGCGACCTGCCCTGTCACCAGGGCCTGGTGCTGCTGTCCGACCGGGGCAGCGCGCTCGGTCGGGTCGGCCCCGACAAGCGGGTGCACCTGGTGCGCGGCGACCGCGAGGCCTTCGGCATCCACGGCCGCTCGGCCGAGCAGCGGATCGCCCTCGAGATCCTGCTCGACCCCGAGGTCGGCATCGTCTCGCTCGGCGGCCGCGCCGGCACCGGCAAGTCCGCGCTGGCGCTGTGCGCCGGGCTGGAGGCGGTGATGGAGCGCCGCCAGCACAAGAAGGTCGTGGTCTTCCGTCCGCTGTTCGCCGTCGGCGGCCAGGAGCTCGGCTACCTGCCCGGCTCGGAGTCGGAGAAGATGTCGCCCTGGGCTCAGGCCGTCTTCGACACCCTCGGCGCGATCACGTCGCGCGACGTGATCGACGAGGTGCTCGACCGCGGGATGCTCGAGGTGCTGCCGCTCACCCACATCCGGGGCCGCTCGCTGCACGACGCCTTCGTGATCGTCGACGAGGCGCAGTCGCTGGAGCGCAACGTGCTGCTCACCGTGCTGTCCCGGATCGGCGCGAACTCCAAGGTCGTGCTGACCCACGACGTCGCCCAGCGCGACAACCTGCGCGTCGGCCGGCACGACGGCGTGGTCGCGGTCGTCGAGAAGCTCAAGGGGCACCCGCTGTTCGCCCACGTCACCCTGACCCGGTCCGAGCGCTCGCCGATCGCGGCGCTGGTCACCGAGATGCTGGAGTCGGTGGCGCTCTGAGGTTGTGGGGAAGTGGGTTGGTTTCACCGGTCAACCGGTGAAACCAACCCACTTCTGCGTCTCCTGATGCTGGTGTGACAGGAGAGGCACGTGCGGGCCGAGATCACAGTCCCGATCCGGTCGTTCCGCTGGCATGCCTCGGCCTGGTCAGGCATGGTGGCCCGTGACCTTTTCGTGACCTGTCCCGAGACCCCGAGCCCGAGACGAGCCCGTGTCGAAACCCCCGAAGTACGTGCCGAGGCACCGCCATGCCCCGGAGCCGACCGTTCTCCCGGCCATCACCAAGGTGCCCCGCAGGCTGCTGCGCAACGGTGTGGTGATGACCGGCGCCGCGGCTGCGGCGACCGGGCTGGCGATCTCCGGCGGCGTGCTGCTCGCTCCCGCGGCCGTCACGAACGCGGCCGACGACCTCGGCTCCACGGTCGCTGACGCTGAGGCTCGACTCTGACTCGCCGACACCGGCGAGAGCGTGGACCGGGACCCGGTCGTCTCCCGCGCCTACGACCGGCGCGCCGGCGCCGACCCCGCCAAGGCGGCCGCGCTGTCGGTCGACGCCGGACCGGCGGTCACCCGCAGCGTCGACCTCGCGGACGGCGACCCGCGCGACATCGCCCGCGCACTGATGGGGCAGTTCGGCTTCGACGCCGACCAGTTCGGGTGCCTGGACTCGCTGTGGATCCGCGAGAGCCAGTGGAACCCCAGCGCCGCACAACCCGTCGTCCGGCGCGCACGGCATCCCGCAGGCGCTGCCCGGGTCGAAGATGGCCACCGCCGGCGCGGACTGGGAGAGCAACCCGGTCACCCAGATCACCTGGGGCCTCGGCTACATCCGCGACCGATACGGCAGCCCGTGCGGCGCCTGGTCGCACTCGGAGTCGTACGGGTGGTACTGAGCCCCGCGCATCAGGGTGCGTATCGACGCCAGGTGAGTCGCGTGCCCCGCCGGTCTACGGCTTCGTCATCGACTCCACGTCGAGGGCCTCATCGAGCTGCTGCTCGGTGAGCTCACCGCGCTCGACGTACCCGAGCTTGATGACGGTCTCGCGGATGGTCGCGCCGTCGGCGAGCGCCTGCTTGGCGATGGTCGCGGCGTTCTCGTAGCCGACGTACTTGTTCAGCGGGGTGACGACCGACGGCGAGGACTCGGCGTACTGGCGCATCCGCTCGGCGTCCGCGGTGATGCCGTCGACGCAGCGCTCGGCGAGCAGCCGCGACGCGGCCGCGAGCAGCCGGACGGACTCCAGCACGTTGCGGGCGATCACCGGCATCGCGACGTTCAGCTCGAAGCTGCCGCTGGCGCCGGCCGCGGTGACCGCGGCGTCGTTGCCGACGACCTGGAAGCAGACCATCAGCGCCGCCTCCGGCAGCACCGGGTTGACCTTGCCGGGCATGATGCTCGACCCCGGCTGCAGGTCGGGCAGCCGGATCTCGGCGAGACCGGTCGTCGGGCCGGACGCCATCCAGCGCAGGTCGTTGCAGATCTTGGTCAGCCCGACCGCGTAGGTGCGCAGCACCCCGCTGAGCTCGACCAGGGAGTCGCGGGTGGCCTGCGCCTCGAAGTGGTTGCGGGCCTCGGTGAACTCCTGGCCGGCGTCGCCCGACAGCACCTCGATCACCCGAGCGGCGAAGCCCGGTGGCGTGTTGATGCCGGTGCCGACCGCCGTGCCTCCGAGGGGGAGCTCGCGGACCCGGGGGAGCACGGACTCGAGCCGCTCGACGGCGTACCGGACGGTCGCGGCGTAGCCGCCGAACTCCTGCCCGAGCATCACCGGGGTCGCGTCCATCAGGTGGGTGCGCCCGGACTTCACCAGGCCGGCGAACTCCTCGGCCTTGCGCTCCAGGCTGCGTCGCGAGCACGTCCAGCGCCGGCAGCAGGTCGCCGGTCACGGCCAGGGTCGCGGCGACGTGGATCGCGGTCGGGAACGTGTCGTTGCTCGACTGGCTGGCGTTCACGTGGTCGTTGGGGTGTACGTCGACGCCGGCCCGGCCGGCGACCGTCGCGATCACCTCGTTGGCGTTCATGTTCGAGCTGGTGCCCGACCCGGTCTGGAACACGTCGATCGGGAAGTCCCCGTCGTGGTCGCCCGCGACCACCTCCCGCGCTGCGGCGCCGATCGCGTGCGCCCGCTCCTGGTCGAGGACGCCGAGCTCGGCGTTGACGACGGCCGCGGCCGCCTTCACCCGCCCGATCGCGTGGATCAGCGCGGGCTCGATCGGGGTGCCGCTGATCGGGAAGTTCTCGACGGCCCGCTGCGTCTGGGCCTGCCACAGAGCATCGGCCGGGACGCGGACCTCGCCCATGCTGTCGTGCTCGACGCGGAAGTCGGTCATGCGTCGGACGGTACCCGCGCTGTGTAGAGGTAGTACTGCTCCTCGCGCTCCTGAAGCAGCACGTCGTGCGCGTAGCCGTGCGCGCTGCCGAACACCGCGCGCATCTCCTCCTGCAGCTCGGGCGCCGACGCGGCCGACCAGATCACCAGCGCGCCGCCGGGTCGCAGCGCGTGGCGGATCGTCCGGAGGAACGGCGCCCGGTAGAGCTCGGCGTTGGCGTCGTGGACGAGGTAGCCGGGCCCGTTGTCGACGTCGAGCAGCACCAGGTCGTACGACGCCGGCGTGGCCTCGGCGATCGCGACGGCGATGTCGGCGACCACGACGGTGACCCGCTCGTCGGCGAGCATGGCCGGCCCGTGCGGCACGGTGCCGTCGCGCATCCAGTCGACCAGGGCCTGCTCGATCTCGACGACCGTGCACTTCTCGACCCGGCTGTCGCGCAGCACCGCGTGCATCGTGTACCCGAACCCGAGCCCGCCGACGACGACCGCGCGGGGGTCCTCGACCACCTCGAGTGCCGACTCCGCAAGCGCCTGCTCGGTGCTCACCTCGACGGTGTCCATCACGAACACGCCGTTGGCGCGCAGCTCCAGCGAGGTCGGCGCGTTCTCCGAGCGCCGCTCACGCAGCACCAGCTCGCCGCGCTCGGTCTCGGCGCGCGCGATCTCGACGTACTCCACGCGCCGACCCTACGGAAGCGTCAGTCGAAGATCTCGCTGAGCCAGCTCTCCTTTTTCTTCTTCTTGTAGTAGCCGCCCTGCTGGGAGGGCTGCTGGTACTGCTGCGGCTGCTGTTGGTAGTCGCGCTGCTGAGGCGGAGGCTGCGGAGCGGCCTGGGCCGGCGCGGCCGGCTGGCCCAGCGAGCGCTCGAGGATCTTGTCCAACTCGCCGCGGTCCAGCCACACGCCGCGGCAGGTCGGGCAGTAGTCGATCTCGATCCCGCTTCGCTCGCTCATGACCAGCGTGGTTCCGTCGGTGGGGCACTGCATGGGAGATCCTCTCGGTTCGGTTCACTGGGTGAACGGACGAGTCGGCGCCGAGGTTCCGCCTCGTCTGACTGATCTCCGCCGGGACGTCATACGGGCAGTGTGTCCCCTTGCTCTGTCGAGTCTCAGGACATCGGTAGCGAAATATGTCTCAGGACATCGGTAACACCTGACAGGTGATCGTCCACGCTGGGCGATGGCCAGAGATGGGGTTCCGGTGGGACCAGAGTTCGCGGCGTTGGTGGCACGCGTGCATGGCGGCGCTCGGGTGCAGGTCAAGACCGAGTGCGCCGGGCTGGATGTGTCGACCAAGACGTTCTACAAGTACTTGGCCCGGTTCGCCGAGGAGGGTGTCGAGGGGTTCTATCCGCGGTCTCGGCGGCCGCTGACCTCCCCGACCAGGCTGAGCGCGGTGGTCGAGGACGTCATCGTGCGCGCCCGCAAGGAGCTCGACGACGATGGCTGGGACGCCGGTGCGGAGCAGATCGCGTTCTGGATCCAAGACCACCCCGGGGCCTGGCCGGTGGGAGCGGTGGTGCCGAGCCGGGCCACCATCAACCGGGTCCTGGAGCGCCGCGGCCAGATCGTGAAGGTCCCGCAACGCCGTCCGCGCCGCTCGCGGCATCGATTCGAGGCCGCCCAGCCGAACTCGATGTGGCAGATGGACGGCTTCGACTACACCCTCGCCGACGGCAGGGTCGTCGTGGTGCTGCAGATCATCGACGACTGCTCCCGCTTCGACCTCGCACTGCGGGCCGCGGCCAGCGAGAACGCCGCCGATGTCTGGGCTGCGGTGCTGTGGGCGAGCAGCCGGCACGGGCTTCCGGCCCGGTTCCTGAGCGACAACGGCACCGCGTTCAGTGGCGCCCGGCGCGGCTGGACCAGCAGGCTCGAGGAGAACCTGCGCGCACTGGGCGTGGATCCGATCACCAGCTCGGTTGGACATCCGCAGACCTGCGGGAAGGACGAACGCGCCCACGCCACCGTCCTCAAATGGCTCCGCAAACGCCCACCCGCCGACGATCTCGACCAGCTCCAGGCCCTGCTCGACGCCTACCGCGACCGCTACAACCACAGGCGCCGCAAGACCCACCTGGCCGGTCTGACCCCCGCCGAGCGTTACGCGCTCGGCCCACCCGACGGCCCCGGCACCCAGCTCCACCCCTGGCCGGTCACGATCCGGACCGCGACCGTGAGCACCAGTGGCTGCATCGGCATCGACCAGCACCTCCTCGGCATCGGACGCCGACACGCCGGGGCCACTGTCGTCCTGGTCCGACAAGACCGCCAGATCGCCGTCTTCAACGACAACCAGCTCATCGCCGAATTCACCCTCACCGGAGACCGCGGCTACCAGGCCAAGAACCCCGTACCGTTACCGAAGTCCTGAGACATACGTGTTACCGATGTCCTGAGACATCACAGTGTGTCCCCTTGCTCCGACCGTATGACGTCCCGCGCGGCTACTCCGCCGAGCGCACCCGGATTCCGGTGATCGGGACGGTGACCGCGCCGGAGGGGTCGGTGAAGAAGTCGTTGCCCTTGTCGTCGACCACGATGAAGGCGGGGAAGTCCTCGACCTCGATCTTCCAGACCGCCTCCATGCCGAGCTCCTCGTACTCCAGGACCGACACCGACTTGATGCAGTCCTGGGCGAGGCGCGCGGCGGGGCCGCCGATCGAGCCGAGGTAGAAGCCGCCGTGCGTCGCGCACGCCTCGGTGACCTGCTTGGAGCGGTTGCCCTTGGCGAGCATCACCATCGAGCCGCCGGCGGCCTGGAACGCCTCGACGTAGGAGTCCATCCGGCCGGCGGTGGTCGGGCCGAAGGAGCCGGACGCGCAGCCCGTCCGGGCGTCTTCGCCGGGCCGGCGTAGTAGACGGGGTGGTCCTTCAGGTACTGCGGGCATCTCCTCGCCGGCGTCGAGCCGCTCCTTGATCTTCGCGTGCGCGATGTCGCGCGCCACGACCAGCGGGCCGGTGAGCGAGAGCCGGGTCTTCACCGGGTGCTGCGAGAGCGTCGGCGAGGATCTCCGCCATCGGCCGGTTCAGGTCGATCGGCGACGACCTCGCCGCCCGAGATGTCCTCGGCGACGCCGGCCTCGGGCAGGTACTGCGCCGGGTCCGTCTCGAGCTGCTCGAGGAAGACGCCGTCGGGCGTGATCTTGCCGAGCGCCTGCCGGTCCGCCGAGCACGAGACGGCGATCGCGACCGGGCAGGACGCGCCGTGCCGCGGCAGCCGGACGACGCGCACGTCGTGGCAGAAGTACTTGCCGCCGAACTGCGCGCCGATCCCGAAGGACTGCGTCAGCTTGAAGACCTCCTCCTCGAGCTCGAGGTCGCGGAAGCCGTGCGCGCTCATCGACCCCGTCGTCGGCAGGTTGTCGAGGTAGTGCGCCGAGGCGTACTTCGCGGTCTTCAGCGCGAACTCCGCCGACGTGCCGCCGATGACGACCGCCAGGTGGTACGGCGGGCAGGCGGCGGTGCCGAGCGAGCGGATCTTCTCGTCGAGGAAGCTCAGCATCCGCTTCGGGTTGAGGATCGCCTTCGTCTCCTGGAACAGGAACGACTTGTTCGCCGAGCCGCCGCCCTTGGCCATGAAGAGGAACTTGTACTCCGGCTCTGCCCGCTGGTCTGCGGCGTCGAGTAGATCTCGATCTGCGCCGGCAGGTTGGTGCCGGTGTTCTTCTCGTCGTACGTCGTCAGCGGCGCGAGCTGCGAGTAGCGCAGGTTGAGCTTCGTGTAGGCGTCGTACACGCCGCGCGAGATCGCCTCGCCGTCGTCGGCGCCGGTGAGGACGCCCTCGGACTTCTTGCCCATCACGATCGCGGTGCCGGTGTCCTGGCACATCGGCAGCACGCCGCCGGCGGAGATGTTGACGTTCTTGAGCAGGTCGAGCGCGACGAAGCGGTCGTTGCCCGGACGCCTCCGGGTCGTCGATGATCTTGCGCAGCTGCGCGAGGTGCGCCGGGCCGCAGGTAGTGGCTGATGTCGTGCATCGCCTCGGCGGTCAGCCGCTGGATCGCCTCCGGGGCGACCTGCAGGAACGTCCGGCCGTCGGCCTCGAACGTCGAGACTCCCTCGGTCGTGACCAGCCGGTACGGCGTGTCGTCCTTGCCGGTCGGGAGCAGGTCGGAGTAGAGGAACTCGGGATCGGTCGCCACAACCCACGAGGATAGTGGCCGGACTACCCTGGGCGGCATGGAGGGACAGCTCGAGCCCCGACCCGACCCGTCGATGATGCGCATCTCGGACTCCGACCGGCACCAGGTCGCCGAGATCCTCCGTCAGGCGGCGGGCGAGGGCCGCATCGACATCGAGGAGCTCGACGAGCGCCTCGAGGCGACGTACGCCGCGCGCACCTACGCCGACCTGGTGCCGATCACGCTGGACCTGCCGGCGCACGCGGACCAGCCGTCACCAGCGCGCAGCCCTCGCCGGTCGTGACCGGCCCGGCGTCGCAGAACCACGTCGCGATCCTCGGCGGTGTCGAGCGCAAGGGCGCCTGGGTCGTCCCGGCGCAGATGTCGGTGTTCGCGATGATGGGCGGCGCCGACCTCGACCTGCGCGAGGCGAAGTTCGCCGCCCAGGAGGTCGTGATCACGGTCAACGCGTTCATGGGCGGCGCCCAGATCACCGTCGGCCCGCACACCAACGTCGTGATGGAGGGCATCGGGATCATGGGCGGCTACTCCGGGCCCGACGACAAGGTCCCGGCCGAGCTCGACGCCAACTCGCCGACCGTGCGGGTCCGCGGCGTGCGCGGTCTGGGCGGCGTGGCGGTCGGCGTCGTCCGGTGCCGATGCCCGGGCGAAGGTCGACTGCCGGCGACGACGACCGCAGCGCGAAGCGCCGCGGCCGGCGCTGCACCTGCGGTCGCTCCAGCGGCTCCGCGCCGTCCGCGGAGCCGTCCAGCGCCAGCGGGACGTGATCCGGTCCGGCCGAGGTGGCTGACGGACCGGCCGAGCAGCCCGGACGCGAGCACCTGGTCGACGCGACGGTGCCGCCGGTCCGTCGCGGACAGGGCCGGAACGTCGTGCGTGAGCCGAGGCCGGTGCGCGTCCTCCGTCAGACCTCGGCGCCGATCGGCGGCCCGCGATCGCCGCGTCCGCGGCAAGCCGCCGCGATCCGCGGTCGCCTGGCGCGGCGATCGAAGCCACGCCGAGACCGGCCGGCGATCGGCTCCCGCGACAACGCCGGGCCGCGGCGCTCGCTCGCACCAGGCGCGGCGTGCCGGCTCGTCCTGGCGCCGAGCCGGCGACTGGATGAGTGCGCGGATGGCGACCGGGTTCCTGCGCGACCGCGCGCGGATGGTGCAGTCGATCGACCGGATGCTCGAGCGGCTGCGCCGCGCCGTCGGGCCGGACACCTACGTGATCCTGACCTCCGACAACGGCTTCCACCTCGGCCAGCACGGTCTGCGCGGCGGCAAGGGCACGCCGTACCGGTCCGACGTGCAGGTCCCGCTGCTCGTGACCGGCCCGGGGGTGGTGCCCGGCCGACGCGAGGTCTTCACCACGAACGTCGATCTCGCGCCCACGATCGAGGAGCTCGCGGGGGCGGCGCCGTCCGGTCCACGGGCCGGCACCAGCGTGGTGCCGGCGCTGCGCGGGCCGGCTAGAGGCGGACCGGCCTACGCGTTCGTCGAGCACCGGCGCACCCCGGTCCGGGCCGGGGAGCCGGACACGGACTCCAGGACCGGCGCGCGGCTCGACCGGATCCCGTCGTACGTCGCCGTCCGGAGTGCTCGAGGGCTCTTGGTCCGGGTGCAGCTCTCGCGCTCGTGGCGGGGTGTCAGTCGTGCGTGGGAGCTCTACGACTACCGGAGCCGGTCGTGGGAGCAGCGGAACGTGTATGCAACGCACCGCAACGACCCCTGGGTCCGGGACCTGGCTCGGCGGCTTCGAGCGTGGGCCGACTGCCGGCCCGAGAAGTGTCGCCGGCTGACTCTCGACCGTTAGGGCCCTAGCCGGGGACCTCCTGGTTCTCGAGGATCCGTCCGGCGTTCTCGCGGTCGACGGTGAGGTTCTCGCCGGTCGCCGGGTCGAAGAGGTGGATCTTCGAGCCGTCGACCCAGATCTCGGCCTCCTCGCCCTCGGTGATCCGGCTGGCGCCGTCCAGCGACGACCACCAGCTGGGTGTGCAGCGACTCGCCGTCGAGGTCCCGCTCGAGCTGCGCGCAGCTGCTCCTCGACCTCGGGCGGCGCCTCGAACGGGATGTAGGCGTAGGTCTCGTTGCCGAGCCACTCGACGACGTCGACCTTCGCCCGGAACGTCGACCCGGTCCCGGGCCGGTCTTCACGCTGACGCGTCCTCGAAGTACTCGGGCCGGATGCCGGCCATCAGCAGGCCCTTGCCCTGCGGCCTTCTCGGCCTTCTCGCGGCGGGATCTCGACGGTGCCGAACGGCAGCTTCACCTGACGTGCCCTCGACCGTCGCGGGCAGGAAGTTCATCGGCGGCGAGCCGATGAAGCCCGGCGACGAACAGGTTGCCCGGGTTCTCGTACAGCTCGCGCGGCGTCGCGAGCTGCTGGAGGATGCCGCGCTTGAGCACGGCGACCCGGTCGCCCAGCGTCATCGCCTCGGTCTGGTCGTGGGTGACGTAGACGGTGGTGATGCCGAGCCGCTTCTGCAGCCGGGAGATCTCGGTGCGCATCTGGCCGCGCAGCTTGGCGTCGAGGTTCGACAGCGGCTCGTCGAAGAGGAACGCGTCGGCCTCGCGGACGATCGCGCGCCCCATCGCGACGCGCTGGCGCTGGCCGCCGGACAGGTTGCCCGGCTTGCGCTCGAGGTGCTCGTCGAGCTCCAGCGTCTTGGACGCCTCGCGGACCTTCTCGTCGATCTCGTCGTCGGGCGCCTTGGCCAGCCGCAGCGGGAACGCGATGTTCTCGTAGACGGTCAGGTGCGGGTACAGCGCGTAGTTCTGGAACACCATCGCCAGGTTGCGGTCGCGCGGCGCCAGGTCGTTGACCTCGCTTGTCGCCGATCATCATGTCGCCCGAGGTGATGTCCTCCAGCCCGACGATCATCCGCAGCAGCGTCGACTTCCCGCAGCCCGACGGCCCGACGAGGATCATGAACTCGCCGTCCTGCGACGTCGATGCTGACGTCGTTCACGGCCGGGAAGCCGTCGCCGTACTTCTTGACGATGTTCTTCATGTCGATGGCAGCCATCGGGTCACCCCTTCACTGCGCCGGAGGTGAGACCGGCGACGATCTTTCGCTGGAACAGCAGGACGATGATGATGATCGGGACGGTGACGACGACGGAGGCGGTGGCCAGCTGTCCGTACGGCGGGTTGAACGGGTCGGGTCCGACGAAGAAGGACAGCTGCGCCGGGACCGTGCGCGACTGGGTCGTCGACGTCAGCGAGATCGCGAGCACGAACTCGTTCCACGCGAAGAAGAACGTCAGGATCGCGGCGGTGAAGACGCCGGGCGCGGCGAGCGGCACGATCACCTTGCGGAACGCCTGCCACGACGTCGCGCCGTCCACCTGGGCGGCCTGCTCCATCTCCCACGGGATCTCGCGGAAGAACGCCGACAGCGTCCAGATCGCCAGCGGCAGCGTGAACGACATGTACGGGATGATCAGGCCCGGCCAGGTGTTGAAGAGGCCGAGCGTCCGCCACAGGTCGAACAGCGGCCCGACCAGCGCGACCACCGGGAACATCGCGATCGCCAGCGCGAGCGAGAGCACCAGCCGCTTGCCCTTGAACTCCAGGCGGGCGATGGCGTACGCCGCGAGCGTCGCCAGGATCACCGACAGGAACGTCGCGATCGACCGAGATGCCGAACGAGTTGATCAGCGAGTCCCGGAAGTCGGGGTTGTCGAGGATGTCGCCGTAGTTCTGCAGCGTCGGGTCCTTGGGCAGGAACTGCGGGCTGCCCGCGGCGGTCTCCGTCGGCCCCTTGAACGACAGCGAGATGATCCAGACGACCGGCAGCAGGCACCAGACGAGGATGAACACGAAGCCCACCCAGGTGCCGATCTTGTTGCGTGTCTCGTTCATCAGCCTTCACCCCTCGCCTGCGCCAGGTCGACCTTGAACAGCTTGACGATCAGGAACGCCAGCAGCAGCACGGACAGGAAGAGCAGCACCGACAGCGCGGAGCCGAGGCCGAGCTGCATCTGCTCGATCACCTGTCGATAGGTCAGGAACGACGAGGACTCGGTGTCCTGGGCGCCCCGGGTCATCACGTAGATGTTGTCGAAGATGCGGAAGGCGTCGAGCGCCCGGAACAGCACGGCGACCATGATCGCGGCCCGCATGTTCGGCAGGATCACCTTGCACAGCCGCTGCCACCAGGTGGCGCCGTCGACCTTCGCGGCCTCGATCATGTCCTCGGAGATCTGCGAGAGGCCGGCCAGCAGCAGCAGCGCCATGAACGGCGTGGTCTTCCAGATCTCGGAGACCATGATCGCGAACATCGCCGGCCAGTGGCTGCCGAAC
The DNA here is from genome assembly GCA_963716655.1 of uncultured Actinomycetota bacterium. Taxonomy (GTDB): domain Bacteria; phylum Actinomycetota; class Actinomycetes; order Propionibacteriales; family Nocardioidaceae; genus Nocardioides. Next base: position 960,439 of record CAVQTV010000008.1, read on the forward strand.
CAGTTGGTGTCCGGCTCGAGCCAGGGCAGCCAGGCGAACCAGGCGTTCACGAAGCCGTTGTTGAGGCTGAACGCGAACTGCCAGGCGTACGCCGAGACCACGGTGATGATCCCGTAGGGGATCAGGATCGAGGTCCGGATCGCGCCGCGGGCGAAGATGATGCGGTGCATCACCATCGCGAACGCGAAGCCGATCACCAGCTCGACCGCCGACCGTGACCACCATGATCAGCACGGTGTTCCAGGTGTCCTGCCAGAACAGCGGGTCGGTGAGCACCGTCCCGTAGTTGCTGAGGCCGATGAACTCCTTGTCGTCCGGCGAGGTCAGCCGGTAGCGGAACAGCGACAGGTAGAGCGCCTGGATCATCGGCCAGGCCGTGACGGCGAGCATCACGATGACGGCCGGAGCCACCAGGCGCTGGCCGAGCCGGTTCTCGGCGCGCGACCGGTCGCTGGCTTCTTCTTCTTGGGTGGCTTCGCCTTGGTCGCCGCCGTGGCGGTCGCGGTGCTCACAGCAGGCTCCTTCCGTGCAGCACGTCCTCGATGAACTGCTGTGAGTCCGGCGGGGTGCTCGTCGTTGACGCCGTCCGGCGGGTGCCAGGTGCTCTGGAGGCCGCCGGAGATGTCGCTCCAGTACGGCGTGACGGTGCGCGGAGCCGCCGCGTCGAGGCTCTCCTGGAACAGGTCGAGCAGGTCGGCTGCGGGTAGATCTCCGCCAGCGCCGGGTAGTCGTAGCCGGCCGCGCTGGCCGGCATGTTGCCGGTGAGCTCGGCGTTGACGCCCTGGTTCTCCGGGCGACGTGATGCACTCGACCGCCTCCATCGCCTCGTCGACGTGGTCGGAGTACGCGCTGACGCCGATGCCGATGCCGCCGTACGGCGGGCGGGACTCCTCGCCCTCGACGTGGACTGCGGGTAGCGGGCGAAGCCGATGTCCTTCTTCACCTCGGGCTGGGTCGCGTCGTAGTTGGTCCAGATGTAGGTCCAGTTGACCATGAACGCGCCCTCGGTCCCCGCCGAACGTGCCGCCCGCCGTGCCCTCGTTGGAGACCGACAGGTCGGCCGGTGCGGCCGCGGAGCCGCGCCAGCTTCTCGATGATGCTCGGCGGCGGTCTCGCCCGCGGGGGAGTCGATCTCGAGCGTGAGGTCGACGCCCTTCTCGGTGTCGGTGGCGATCTCGCCGCCGGCGCCGGAGATCAGCGCGTTGATCCAGACGACGTAGCCCTCGTACTTGTTGGCCTGGACCGCGACCTTGCCGCCGTTCTCCGCGGCGGCGTCGATGATCTGGTCCCAGGTGACCGGCTTGCTCATGTCGATGCCGGCCTTCTCGACGAACGACTTGCGGTACCAGAGCACCTGGGTGTTCGACCAGAACGGCGCGACGACCAGCTGGTCGTCCCAGGTCGCGGCGTCGATCGCGCCCTCGAAGGACTGCTCCTTCAGCTTGTCCTGGAGGTCCTCGGGGATCGTCGGCCAGGAAGCCGGCGTTCGCGAACTCCGCGGTGTACGGCGGGTCGATGCTCATGATGTCGATCTCGGGGTCCTCGGCGGCGAGCCGGCGCGCCAGCTGGATGCGCTGCTGGCTGGCGTCCTGCGGCAGCACCTGGATCTCGATCGTGTAGTCGTCGGTGCTGCAGTTCTCGGCGACCTTGGCCTGGCCGCCGGCGTCCGGGTTGATGTACCAGGTCAGCGGTGTCGCCGGAGCTCGCGTCCGCCGAGCAGGCGGCGAGCAGTCCCGAGACGGTGATCAACGCGGCGCCGGCGGCGAGGTCTGCGGCGTACTCGATCCATGCGCCCTCCCTCCAAGTGGTCTAGCTCACATGTAGCCCTCTGCGGCCGTTGTAAACGCTCGCCCGATCGGTCGTGAGCCGGCGCTCGGTGCCAGGCACCGGCTAGTGTGAGCGCGCTCACCTTTACTACGGATCGTCCGGCACGTACCTGCCGGTGAAGGAGTTGTTCAAGCATGGCCACAGTCAGGTTCGAAGAGGCACAGCGCTGGTATCCCGGCACTGACGGCCCGCTGTCCCGGGGATCTCTCTCGAGATCGAGGACGGCGAGTTCATGGTTCTCGTCGGCCCCTCCGGGTGCGGCAAGTCCACCACCCTGCGGATGCTCGCGGGGCTGGAGGAGGTCAACAAGGGGCAGGATCTTCATCGGGGATCGCGACATCACCAACACCCCGCCGAAGGACCGGGACATCGCGATGGTGTTCCAGAACTACGCGCTCTACCCGCACATGTCGGTCGCCGACAACATGGCGTTCGCGCTGAAGATGGCGAAGGTGCCCGCCGAGGAGCGCAAGAAGCGGGTCGCGGACGCGGCCAAGATCCTCGGCCTGACCGAGTACCTCGAGCGCAAGCCGAAGGCGCTCTCCGGTGGTCAGCGCCAGCGCGTCGCGATGGGCCGCGCGATCGTCCGGCAGCCGCAGGTCTTCTGCATGGACGAGCCGCTGTCGAACCTCGACGCCAAGATGCGCGTGCAGACCCGCACCGACATCGCCAAGCTCCAGTCCGACCTCGGCGTCACCACCGTCTACGTCACCCACGACCAGGTCGAGGCGATGACGATGGGCGACCGGGTCGCGGTCATGAAGGACGGCATACCTCCAGCAGGTCGACACCCCGCTGGGGCTCTACGACAAGCCGGTCAACCTGTTCGTCGCCGGCTTCATCGGCTCCCCGCAGATGAACCTGATCAAGGCCCACGCCAAGGACGGCAAGGCGCAGATCGGCGAGTACCTCGTCCCGGTCGACCCGGCGGCCGCGCAGAAGATGGAGGGCAACATCACCGTCGGCGTGCGCCCCGAGGCGTGGCGGATGGTCGGCAACAGCGAGGCCGGCCTGCCGGTCCAGGTCACCGTCGTCGAGGACCTCGGCTCCGACGCCTACGTCTACGGCACCTGCGACGTCGAGGGCACGCCGAACAACATCATCATCCGGGTCAGCGGGCGCGACCACCCGCAGAAGGGCGAGACGATGTACGTCACGACCGACCCGCACAACGTGCACGTGTTCGACACCGACACCGGGGAGCGCCTCTCCGACTGAGCGCCGAGTCGGCGCAGCTTCCCGCGCGACGGCGCCAGTACTCGGCGGCGTGTCGCGCGAGTCTGCGCCGACTCGGCCGGTCAGGCCCGCGCTGTCGGCGGTACGCCGGATGGCGCTCGACGAACGTCTCGAACAGCGTCGGGCGGCAGGTCGTGGCCCATCCCGTCGATGAGCAGCAGCTCGGCGCCCGGGACGGCGGCGGCGGTCGCCCGGCCGCCGGAGACGTGCACCATCTTGTCGGCGAGGCCGTGGACGACCAGGGTCGGGACCCGGACGCTGCGCAGCCGGCTCGCTCCGGTTCGGCTGGGTGAGCACGGCCAGCATCTGCCGCAGCACGCCGCTGGCGCTGATCCCGCGGTCGAAGGTCTCGCCGGCGCGCTTCTCGGCCGCCTCGGCGGCTCCGGGGTAGGCCGGGCGAGCCGATCAGCCTCCCGAACGTCGGCGCTGGCTCGCGACGTAGGCCTCCCGCCCGGGCTTGCGGCGCGGCGAGCAGGCGCGGCAGCAGCGCGGGGTGCTGCCAGCCGACGGTGCGCTTGCCGGTGGTCGACATGATGCTGGTCAGCGAGCGGACCCGGCCGGGGTGGTCGATCGCCATCGTCTGCACGATCATCCCGCCCATCGACACGCCCGACGACGTGCGCGGACGTCGAGCCCGAGGTGGTCGAGCAGCCCGAAGGCGTCGTCGGCCAGGTCGGCGATGCCGTACGGCGCCCGCACCCGGGTGCCCGCGAAGGCGCGGACCAGCGTGCGACGCGTGACCCGGCCCTCCAGCACCGTGGAGCGGCCGGTGTCGCGGTTGTCGTAGCGGACGACGTAGAAACCGGCGCCGGGCCAGGGCCTCGCACAGCTCGGGGTCCCACCAGGTCATCGGCCCGCCGAGGCCCATCACCAGCAGCAGCGGGTCGTCGTCGGGGTCGCCGAAGGTCTGGTAGCAGAGCTCGATGCCCCGGCCGACCGGCGCGAACAGCTCCTCGGAGACCGTCGACCTCGGCCGGGCGTCGGGCGACTCGCACGGGGAGACATGTTCGCAATTCAAGCAGTTGGCCAAGAATCGGGTACAACACCCCCGATTCGGCACCGGAATGTCTGTGGGAGGACGTAACGTGCGCCACATGTCGACGTCGACCCTGGCCGACTTCCTGCTGCCGACGGGCTTCGAGTGCCCGCGGCCGGCAGCGGTGCTGCGCGAGGGCAGCGCGGTCGCCGAGTTCGGCCGCTTCGCGCTCCGGGCGGCCGGCCAGCGCCGGTCGCGCCGCGAGCCACGCCGTACGCCGCCCGCGCCGGCACCCGCCTCGGCGACCCGGTGCTGCTGGTGCCCGGCTTCCTCGCCGGCGACGGCACGCTGGCGCTGATGGCCCGCGCGCTGCGCGCCGCAGGGCTTCCGCACCTACCGGTCCCACATCCACGCGAACGTCGGCTGCACGCTCAACGCCGCCGCGCAGCTCGAGGCGCGGCTGGAGTCGATCGCCATCCGGCGCGGCTCGCGGGTGCAGATCGTCGGGCACAGCCTCGGCGGCATGCTGGCCCGCGGGATCGCCGTACGCCGCCCCGACCTGGTCTCCAACATCGTCACCATGGGCAGCCCGATGCTCGCGCCGGGCGCCCACCACCGCGTCGCTGACGGCGAGCGTCGAGATGCTGGTCCGGCTCAGCCGGGCCGGCGTGCCCGGCCTGATGTCGGAGGAGTGCGTGGCCGGGGCGTGCGCGCGGCAGAGCTTCGACGAGTGCCGCGCAGCCGCTGCCGCCGGGCGTCGGCTTCACCGCGATCTACTCCAGGCGCGACGGCATCGTCGACTGGCGGGCCTGCGTCGACCCGGTCGCGGTGCCGGTCGAGGTCACCGCCTCCCACCTCGGGATGGCGTTCGACCCGCGGGTCATCGACGCGGTCGGCGCCGCGCTGCTCGCGGGCCGCCGAGCGTGTCAGCTGTCGAAGTCGATCGCGGCAAAAGCGCGTAGCTTCTGGAGCTGGTGCTCGGAGGTGATCGAGCGGATCGTGCCGCTGCGCGAGCGCATCACCAGCGAGTGCGGTGGTCGCGCCGCCGGCGCGGTAGCGCACGCCGCGCATCAGCTCGCCGTCGGTGATGCCGGTCGCCACGAAGAAGCAGTCGTCGCCGGTGACCAGGTCGTCGGTGGTGAGCACGTGGTCGGCGTCGAGGTTGTGCCCGGCGTCGAGCGCCTTCTGCCGCTCCGTGTCGTCCTGCGGCCAGAGCCGGCCCTGGATGACGCCGCCGAGCGACTTCATCGCGCAGGCGGTGATGATGCCCTCGGGGGTGCCGCCGATGCCGAGCAGCAGGTCGATGCCGGTCTCGGGCCGGGCCGCCATGATCGCGCCGGCGACGTCGCCGTCGCTGATGAACTTGATCATCGCGCCGGTGGCCCGGATCTCGTCGACCAGCCCGGCGTGCCGGGGCCGGTCGAGCAGCACGACGGTGACGTCGGACGGGCTGCTTGCCCTTGGCCTTGGCGACCTGGTGGATGTTCTCGGCGACCGGGTAGCGGATGTCGACGACGTCCGCGGCCTCCGGGCCGGTGACCAGCTTCTCCATGTAGAAGACCGCGGACGGGTCGTACATCGAGCCGCGCGGCGAGACGGCGAGCACCGACGACGGCGTTGGTCATGCCCTTGGCGGTCAGCGTGGTGCCGTCGATCGGGTCGACCGCGACGTCGCACTCGGGGCCGGTGCCGTCGCCGACCTGCTCGCCGTTGTAGAGCATCGGGGCGTTGTCCTTCTCGCCCTCGCCGATGACGACGGTGCCGTTCATGCCGATCGTCGAGATCATCACCCGCATCGCGTTGACCGCGACGCCGTCGGCGCCGTTCTTGTCGCCGCGGCCGACCCAGCGGCCGGCGGCCATCGCGGCGGCCTCGGTGACCCGGACCAGCTCCAGCGCGAGGTTGCGGTCGGGGGACTCGGGGGCCGGCGACAGGCTCTCGGTCATGGCGGCACTGTACCGACCCTCAGGATCGGTAGACCGCGACCTCGCTGGCCTTCACCGCGAAGACGACAGATGTTCCGGGAGCGAGGTCGAGCTCGGCCGCCGCCTGGATGGTCAGGTCGGCCGCCAGGTGGTCGGCGCGCACCCGCACCTGGTCGCCGCATCGGCTCCAGGTCGGTCACGGTGACCGGCAGGCTGTTGCGCGGGCTGCCGCCCGGCGGCCTCGCGGAACACCGAGACGGCGCTGGGCCGGAAGACCGCGACGACGGGGTCGCCGGCGACCGGCACCGGGTCGGTGGCGAGGCCCTGCACCTGCGATCGCCGTCGGCGCCGCCGACGGCGCCGTCGCGCCAGGTGCCGGCGACCATGTTGAGCCCGGCGATCCGGGCCGCGAACGCGCTCCGCGGCCGGGCCAGCACGTCGGTGCGTCGGCCCGGACTCGACGACCCGGCCGCCCTCGAGCACCACGACCCGGTCGGCGAGCAGCAGGGCGTCGAGGACGTCGTGGGTGACCAGCACGACGGTGCGGTCGGCGAGCACCCGGCGCAGCGTCTGCCGCAGCGCCGGGGCGACGGCGACGTCGAGCGCGGCCAGCGGCTCGTCGAGCAGCAGCAGCCGGGGCTCGGCCGCGAGCGCCCGGGCGACGGCGACCCGCTGGGCCTGGCCGCCGGAGAGCTGGCCGGGCTTCCGGTCGGCGAGGTCGGCGACGTCCACCTCGTCCAGCCAGCGCCGCGCCGCCTCGTGCGCCGTACGACGGCGGGCGCCGCCGCTGCGCGGCCCGAACGCGACGTTGTCGAGGACGCCGAGGTGCGGGAAGAGCAGCGGCTCCTGCGCCAGCAGCGCGACCTTGCGGTCGTGCGGCGGCACCCAGGCGCCCGGGCCGGTCAGCTCGCCGGCCGTCGAGCACCACCCGGCCGCGGTCGGGCCGGAGCAGGCCGGCCGCGACCGCGAGCACGGTGGACTTGCCGGCGCCGTTCGGCCCGAGGATCGCGACCGTCTCGCCGTCGGCGACCTCGAGGTCGACGTCGACGTCGCGCTCGTCGACCCGGGCGCTCAGCTCGAGGCTCATCCGAGGGCTCCGTCCCGGTCGGCCCGCGAACCCGATGACCAGGACGGCGACCACGACCAGCACCAGCGACAGCGCGACGGCGGCGTCGACGTCGGCCTCGCGCTGCTTGTAGATCTCCAGCGGCAGCGTGCGGGTGACGCCCTGGAGGCTGCCCGCGAACGTGATCGTGGCGCCGAACTCACCGAGCGCCCGGGCGAAGGCCAGCACCGCGCCGGACACCAGGCCGGGCAGCACCAGGGGGAGCGTGACCCGGCGGAAGACCGTGGTCGGCCGGGCGCCGAGCGAGGCGGCGACCACCTCGTAGCGCTGGCCGGCGGTGCGCAGCGCGCCCTCGAGGCTGACCACGAGGAACGGCATCGCCACGAAGGTCTGGGCCAGCACGACCGCGGTCGTGGAGAACGCGATCTGGACGCCGAGCACGTCGAGCTCCTCGCCGAGCAGCCCGCGGCGGCCGAACGTGTAGAGCAGCGCGATGCCGCCGACGACCGGTGGCAGCACCAGCGGCAGCAGCACCAGCGAGCGGAGCACGCCCTGGCCCGGGAACGTCGTCCGCGCGAGCACCATCGCCATCGGCATACCGAACAGCACGCAGAGCAGGGTGCTGACCGCCGACGTGCGCAGGCTCAGCCAGAGCGCGTCCTTCGACGCCTCCGACGTGATCAGTCGAGCGAAGTCCGACCAGTCGACCCGGGCCACGATCGCGACCAGCGGGAGCAGCAGGAAGCGCCGCCCCGAGCGGCCGCCGGGACGTAGATCCAGCGGGGGATCGACTGCGCGCGTCCCGCAAGCGCCGAAGTCCGCGAGGATCCCCTGGCCCGTGTCGCCGAGCGACCAGCTCGACGAACTCCTGGGCGAGGTCGGCCTCGTCGGGCCGTCGACGGTCGCGATCGGGTAGGTGTTCACGACCGAGTCGGACTCCGGGAAGGTGATCCCCTCGACGTCGTCGCCGGCGGCCTGCACGTCGGTCACGTAGACCAGGCCGGCGTCGGCCTCGCCGGAGGTGACCTTGGCGAGCACGTCGGTCACCGACTGCTCCTCGCTGACCGGGGTCGAGCGTGACGTCCGGCGTTCTCCGCGACCTGCTGGGCCGCGGCGCCGCACGGGACCTCCGGGGCGCAGACGACCAGGTTGAGGCCCGGCTGGGCGAGGTCCTGGAACGTCGCGATCCCGGCCGGGTTGTCCGGCGGCACGGCGATCTCGAGGGTGTTGGTCGCGAAGTCCTGCGGGTCGTCGCCGGTCAGGTCGTCGGTCGACCAGCTTGTCCATGTTGGCGGTGTCGGCGGACGCGAACACGTCGGCGGGCGCGCCCTCCTGGATCTGGGTGACCAGGTCGGAGGAGCCGCCGAAGCTGAACTCGACCGTCGACGCCGTCGTGCGCGGCCTCGAACTCCTCGGCGATCTCCTCGAACGTCGCGGTCAGCGAGGCCGCGGCGTACACGTTCAGCGTCGGTCGCCGTCTCCGTCCGTCGTCGTCGCCGCAGGCGGCCAACGGCAGGGCGAGGACGGAGCAGGGCAGGACGAGCAGAGCCTTCTTCATGGGCGCTCCACGACGACGTTGGTGGACTTGACGGAGGCGATGGCGCGGACGCCGGGCTCGAGGCCGAGCTCCTCGGCGGCCTCGGAGCTCATCAGCGAGACCATCCGGTAGGGGCCGCAGATCAGCTCGACCTGGGCCATCACCGGTGTCCTTCTTGACCTTCGTGACGATCCCGGCGAGCCGGTTGCGGGCGCTGACCGCGGCGGCCCGGGTCGCCTCGCGGTCGGGGTGGTCGGCCAGCGACTCGGCCAGCGCGGCCAGGTCGACGCCCGGCACCACGGTGCGGCCGTCCTCCTGGGTGCTGGCGACCCGGCCGGCCTCGACCCAGCGGCGCAGGGTGTCGTCGCTGACGCCGAGCAGCTCGGCGGCTTCCGCGATCCGGTACGTCGTCACGCGGCGATCATGCCGCAGATGCGGTCAAGTGACCAGAGACAGAGCCGCAACTGCGGCGACCAGGCTGACCGGTGTGACCAGCAGCGAGACCCGGTGCAGCTCGCGCAGCGACGGCGGGTGCCGGAGCCGGACCATGCCCCGGCGCCACAGCAGGTTGGCCAGCGACCCGGTGTAGCTCAGCCCGGAGCCGATGTTGAGGCCGAGCAGCGCGGCCAGCACGGCGGTGTCGCCCAGCGGCGCCAGCAGCGGCAGCAGCAGCAGCGTCGCCGACAGGTTGGTGAGCAGGTTGGCGAGCACGGTCGCGATCAGCGCGATGAGCAGCAGGTCGACGAAGCCGGTGCCGGCCGGCAGCGCGTCGTCGCGACCCAGTCGGCGAGGAACCCGGTCGCCGAGCGCGGCGACGACGACGCCGAGGCAGAGCACGAAGAGCGCGAACGCCGGGTGCGCGGCGTCGACGGCGTCCGGGACCGTCAGCAGCCCCCGGCTCCGGCCCACAGCGCCAGCGCGACGGCGGCGGCACCGGAGAACCAGAACGGGTCGACGCCGAACGGCGAGCCGACCGCGAAGCCGACCAGCATCAGGCCGACGACGACGAGCGGCACCACCGGCAGCGGCGGGTGCTCGGCGTCCTGCACCGGCCCGGCCGGCCGCGCGAGGTCGCGCCGGAAGAGCAGCCGCAGCCCGACGTACTCGACGACCAGCACGACCGCCAGCACCGGCGCCATCACCAGCGCGAAGCCGGCGAAGGTGAGGTCGAGGTGCGGCATCGCGAGCAGGTTGGTCAGGTTGGAGACCGGCAGCAGCAGCGAGGCGGAGTTCGCCATCCGCAGGCAGGCGTGCGCGCCGGGGCGGTACGACGTACCGGTGCTGACCGCGACGGCGACGACCACCGGCGTCAGCAGGACGACGGTCGCGTCGAGGCTGAGCACCGCCGTGACCGCGGCGGCGAGCAGGAAGACGCCGGTGAACAGCCGCACCGGGCGACCGTGCGCCGGCGTCGCGCACCCGGGCCGCCGCGGCCGCGAACAGCCCGGCCCGGGCGCACACGTCGGCGACCACCAGGATCGTGACGAGGAACAGCACGACCGGGCCGAGGTGCTCAATCGTGTCCCGCACGTCGGACCAGTCGAGGATGCCGGTCGCCAGCGTCGCGGCCGCCGCGGCCAGGCCGACGGCCGCCTCGACCCGCCCGCGCGGGTGCACGTACGCCGTCACCAGCAGGGCCAGGAGCGCGGCGACGGGAACGAGATCGAGGGCCGGCACGCTCGCGACCCTAGATGCACCTGGGAAACTGCTCCGGTGAGTGAGACGACCCAGTCCGGCCAGCCGGGCCGCTACAACCGGTCCTTCGGCGGCCTGATCGGCTCGATGATCGTGCTGGTGCTGGTCGTGCTGGGGATCGTGGTCTTCCGCGGCACCTTCCGAGACACCCCGGAGTACGAGCCGGAGAAGATCGACTACCTGGCGCTGGTCGCCAGCGTCCAGCAGTCCGGGCTGACCCCGGCGTACCCGGCGCAGCTCCCGGACGGCTGGTTCGTCAAGGACGCGCGGTTCGTGCCGGGCGACCGGCCCGTGCTCGACCTGGCGATCTCGACCGACGACGGCAGCTTCGCCGGCATCCACCAGGAGGACGCGTCGATCGACGAGCTGGTCGACACCTACGTCGGCGACGAGGCGACCGAGGGCGACGAGGTCGCAGATCGAGGGGACCGTCGCGCCGACCTGGCAGACGTTCTCCGACCCCGGCGGCGACCACGCGTTCGCCGCCGAGCTCGGCGACCAGACGATCCTGGTCTACGGCTCGGCCGGCGAGGACGAGCTGCCGCGGCCTGGTGGAGTCGCTCACGACCGACCCGCTGACGCCGTAGGTCAGCTCAGCGTCACCGGGAACACCGTGGTGCCGGTCGAGGTCTTGATCCTGACCTTCACCAGCCCGGGTCTGAGGTCAGCCTCAACGCTCGTCGGCCTCGATCGCGGCGTCGAGCCGCTTGCGGGCGCCGTCGAGCCAGTCCTGGCAGATGGTCGCGAGCAGCTCGCCGCGCTCCCAGAGCGCGAGCGACTCCTCGAGGGTGGTGCCCCCGGCCTCCAGGCGCCGGACCACCTCGATCAGCTCCTCGCGGGCGGCCTCGTAGGACGGCTTCTCCTCCGCTGCGGGCGCCTTCTTCTCAGCCATCGGTCTCCTCGGTGCTGGTGGTCGTCGCGTGGATGCGGCCGTCGGCCACCCGCACGCTGATCTTCTGCTTCGCGGCGACGCCCTCGATCGACGTCAGGACGTGGCCGTCGGCGTCCTGGAGCACGGCGTACCCGCGCTGGAGCGTCGCCAGCGGGGAGAGCGCCCGGGCCCGGGCGCGCTGGTGGCCGACGTCGTCGGCGGCGCGGTCGAGGGCGTGCGAGAGCGTACGACGGGCCCGGTCGCGCAGCTGGACGACCTCGTCGTGCCGGGCGTCGAGCAGCGTGCGCGGGTCGGCGAGCGCGGGCCGGGAGCGCAGCGCGTCGAGGCCGGCCTGCTCGCGGGCCAGCCAGCCGCTCCAGCGCGTCGCGGAGCCGGTCGCGGGCGCTGCTCGACGCTGGCGCTGCTCCTCGACGACGTCGGGGACCACCAGCTTGGCGGCGTCGGTCGGGGTCGAGGCCCGCACGTCGGCGACCAGGTCGAGCAGCGGGGAGTCCGGCTCGTGGCCGATCGCGGAGACCACCGGCGTGCGCATCGCGTGGACCGCGCGGATCAGCGCCTCGTCCGAGAACGGCAGCAGGTCCTCGACCGAGCCGCCGCCGCGGGCCACCACGATCACGTCGACGGCGGCGTTGCGGTCGAGGCGCTCGACCGCCTCGATCACCTCGGCGGCCGACCGCGGGCCCTGCATCGCGGCGTACACGATCTCGAAGCTCACCGCCGGCCAGCGCCGGCGGGCGTTCTCGAGGACGTCGCGCTCGGCCGCGCGAGTTCGGTGCGGTGACCAGCCCGACGGTGCCGGGCAGGAACGGCAGCGGCCGCTTGAGCTCGGCGGCGAACAGCCCCTCGGCGGCGAGCAGCTGGCGGCGCCGCTCGAGCCGGGCGAGCAGCTCGCCGAGGCCGACCATCCGGATGTCGCGGGCGTAGAGCGAGAACGTGCCGCGGTTGGCGTAGTAGGACGGCTTGGCGTGGACGACGATGCTGGCGCCCTCGACCAGCGGCGGGTTGAGGCCGTCGAAGAGGGTGCGCGAGCAGGTGACCGGCACCGAGATGTCGGCGACCGCGTCGCGCAGCGTCATGAAGACGGTGTTCATGCCCGGGCGGCGGCTCACCTGCGCGACCTGGCCCTCGACCCACACCGCGCCGAGCCGGTCGACCCAGCCCGCGATCGCGTTGGCGATCTGCCGGACCGGGGCCGGCGACTCGAGCGAGGTCTCCAGGGCCATGCGGGCGAGATTAGGGGATACAGCGCGACATCCCTAGACTGGCGGTCATGACCACCGACATGGGCATGCCGCCGATCCTGTCGCCGGACGACGCCGAGAAGGCCGTCCTGCTCGCGGCGCCCCGCGGCTACTGCGCCGGTGTCGACCGCGCGGTGATCACCGTCGAGAAGGCGCTGGACCTCTACGGCGCGCCCGTCTACGTGCGCAAGCAGATCGTCCACAACAAGCACGTCGTCGCCGACCTCGAGTCGCGCGGGCGCGATCTTCGTCGAGGAGCTCGACGAGGTGCCCGACCGGCCAGACCGTCGTCTTCTCCGCGCACGGCGTGTCGCCCGAGGTGCACCGCCAGGCCGACGAGCGCTCGCTGAAGACCATCGACGCCACCTGCCCGCTGGTGACCAAGGTCCACCACGAGGCGAAGCGGTTCGCCGGCGAGGACTACGACATCCTGCTGATCGGCCACGCCGGCCACGAGGAGGTCGAAGGTACGGCGGGCGAGGCACCCGACCACATCCAGCTGGTGCAGAGCCCGGCCGACGTCCCCGGCATCGTCGTCCGCGACCCGAAGCGGGTCGCCTGGCTCTCGCAGACCACGCTGTCGGTCGACGAGACCCTGGAGACGGTCGCCGCGATCCGGCGAGCGGTTCCCCGACCTGCTCGACCCGCCGAGCGACGACATCTGTTACGCCACCCAGAACCGGCAGCTCGCGGTCAAGGAGATCGCGAAGGACTCCGACCTGGTGATCGTGGTCGGCTCCGGCAACTCCTCGAACTCCGTGCGCCTCGTCGAGGTCGCGCTCGAGGCCGGCGCCAAGTACGTCGTACCGCGTCGACGACGCCTCCGAGATCGACGAGGCCTGGCTCGACGGCGTCAGCCGGGTCAGCGTCACCTCGGGTGCGAGCGTGCCCGAGGAGCTGGTCGAGGGGGTGCTGGCGTTCCTCGCCGAGCGCGGCTACCCCGACGCGCAGGCCGTGCACAGCGCCGAGGAGTCGCTGATCTTCGCGCTGCCGCCGGAGCTGCGCCGTGATCTCAAGGCCGCAGGGCAGCGGTAGCTCATGGCCCGCTACCTCGACGTCCACCCCGACAACCCGCAGCCGCGGCTGCTCGAGCAGATCGCGGACGCGCTGCGCGACGACCAGCTGATCGCCTACCCCACCGACTCGGGCTACGCGCTCGGCTGCCAGCTCGGCAACCGGGACGGCCGCGACCGGATCCTGCGGGTCCGCGGGCTCGACGACAAGCACCACTTCACGTTGATGTGCAAGGACTTCACCCAGCTCGGGCAGTTCGTGAAGCTCGACAACTCGGCGTTCCGCGCGATCAAGGCGGCCACGCCCGGGCCGTACACGTTCGTGCTGCCGGCCACCCAGGAGGTGCCGCGGCGGCTGCTGCACCCGAAGAAGCGCACCGTCGGCGTCCGGATCCCGGACCACGCCTTCGTGCAGGCGCTGCTCGAGACCCTCGGCGAGCCGCTGCTGACCAGCACCCTGATCCTCCCCGGCGAGACCGAGCCGCGCAGCCTGGGCTGGGAGATCAAGGAGGAGCTCGACCACCAGGTCGACGTCGTGGTCGAGGCGGGCGAGACGCCGGCCCAGCCCACGACGGTGATCGACTGGTCGGAGGGCTATCCGGAGATCGTGCGGGTCGGGCGCCGGCGACCCGTCCCGGTTCGAGGCCGCCTGACCCGGTCAGCACCCGGTGCCGCACGGCCAGCGTCGCCAGGCAGAGCGCGTAGCCGATGACGAGCGCGCCCGCGTGGTGCGACAGCCCGGACACGACCGCCTGGATGACTCCGTCGCCGGGGTCGGCGATCACGTCGGGACGGGTGGCGCCGAACAGGCCGAAGACCACGACCATCAGCAGCGGCGGCAGCACGCCGACGGTGAAGAAGTCACTGGGGCGGACGACCAGGGCGGTGCCGACGCACACCAGCACGAAGCTGATGTCGAAGATCCAGCCGAGCCCGCCGGTGATCGCACTGGTCGAGGACCGCCGCGCTGAGGACGAGCGCCAGCCCGAGCGCGACTACTTGTCGGCCCGGCTCGCGCCCCTCTTCCCAGAGGGTCCGGCGCTGGCTCACAGGGCCACCGTATGGTCGGCGTCCCTCCTCCCCGTCGGCGGCGCGCCGTTCCACCACATGCAGCTCCGTGGGTGGTATTGACCGACTCGCCGACTCGACCTGGCGCGGCGCGGGCAGGTCGCCGAACCGGCGCGCGGCCACCAGCACCCGCGACTCCAGGGAGCCGACCGTCTGGTTGTAGTGGCCGACGGCGGCGTTGAGCGAGCGCCCGAGCTGGTCGAGGTGGCCGGTCATGCTGGCCAGCCGGGTGTGCAGCTCGCGGCCGAGCCGGTGGATCTCACGCGCCTGGCCGGCCAGCGCCTCGTGGCTCCAGCCGTGCGCGACGGTGCGCAGCAGCGCGATCAGCGTCGTCGGTGTGGCGAGCACGACCTGCCGCGCGGCGGCGTACTCGATCAGCGAGCCGTCGGTCTCCAGCGCGGCGGCGAGGAACGACTCGGCCGGCATGAACAGCACGACGAACTCGGGGCTCTCGGGCAGCGACCGCCAGTACTGCTTGGAGCCGAGCGCGTCGATGTGGGTGCGCAGCTGGCCGACGTGCCGGCGCAGGTGGACGCGGCGCTGGTCCTCGTCGTCGGTCGACGTGGCGTCGAGGTAGGCGTCCAGCGGGACCTTGGCGTCGACCACCACGCTCCGCTCGCCGACCAGGTGCACCACCAGGTCGGGGCGGCGGGCGCCGTCGTCGAGGCGCACCTGCTCGGCGAAGTCGCAGCGGTCGACGAGGCCGGCGAGCTCGACCGCCCGGCGCAGGTGCAGCTCGCCCCAGCGGCCGCGCACCTGGGGCTTGCGCAGCGCGGTCGAGAGCGACTGCGTCTCGCGGCGCAGCGACTCGGCGGTGGCCCGCATGTCGAGGACCTGCTGGTTGAGCTGGCCCTGCCACGCGGCTCGCTGGTGGTCGAGGTCGTGCATCTGGTCGCTGAGCCGGTCCAGCCCCTGCATCACCTCGGCCTGGTCGACCAGGCCGGCGACGTACGGGCTGCGCGAGCGCGACCAGAGCACACCGACGATGGCGCCGAGGCCGAGGCCGACCAGCAGCGTGAGGAAGATCGTCAGGATGTCCATGGAGCCCAGCATGGCGACGACCACCGACATCGACGTTGAGTCGGGACTTTCGGTCACTTGAATCGGGACTTTGTGCCAGCCCGCTGACCAGAACTCCCGATTCAACCGGTCAGAACTCCCGATTCAACGTCAGTCGAGGTCGACGATGACCGGCGCGTGGTCGGACGGTGAGCCGGTGCCCTGGGCCGGGTCCCGCTCCGCGCGGTCGACGAACGCGCCGGTCACCCGCGCGGCCAGCGACGGCGAGCCGAGCAGGAAGTCGATGCGCAGGCCGCGGTCGCGCTCGAAGCGCTGCCGGTAGTAGTCCCAGTAGGTGTACGACGGGTCGTACGGCTTGACCGTGTCGACCCAGCCGTCCTCGGCGAGCGCGAAGAACGCCGCCCGCTCGGCCGGGGTGACGTGGGTCGAGTTCTTGAACTGCTTGACGTCGAACACGTCGTCGTCGGTGGGGCAGACGTTCCAGTCGCCGACCAGGACGGTGTCGCCGCCGAGCCAGTCGCGGGCGGCCGCACGCAGCGCGGCGTACCAGTCCAGCTTGTAGACGTAGTGCGGGTCGTCGGGCTTGCGTCCGTTGGGGACGTACAGCGACCAGATGCGTACGCCGCCGCAGGTCGCGCCGATCGCCCGCGACTCGGGCTCGGCGGGCTCGCCCCAGCCGGGCTGGCCGGGGAAGCCGGTCTCGACGTCGTCGAGCCCTACGCGGCTGACGATCGCCACGCCGTTCCACTGGTTGACGCCGGCGACCGCGACGTCGTACCCCCGCGCCTGCAGCCCCATCAGCGGCAGCTGGTCCTCGCGGGCCTTGGTCTCCTGGAGCGCGAGCACGTCGATCTCGTGTCGGTCGAGCAGCGCCTCGACGCGGTCGATGCGGGAGCGGAGGGAGTTGACGTTCCACGTGGCGATGCGCACCCACGCAACCCTAGTGACCCCTACTGCCGGACGATGTTGAAGGTCGCCATCATGCCGTGGTCCTCGTGGTCGAGCATGTGGCAGTGGATCATGAACGGCCCGGTGTAGTCGGTGAACCGGGCCGCGACCACCACCTCCTCGCCCGGGTCCAGCTTCCAGGTGTCCTCGAGCCCGCGTTCCCACGGTGGTGGGGGCTCGCCGTTGCGGCTGACGGTGCGCCAGTGCTCCTGGTGGAGGTGCACGTAGTGGGTGACCTCGCTGGTGTTCCGCATCAGCCACGTCTCCGTGGTGCCGAGCGTCACCTCGTGGTCGACGCGGGCCGCGTCGTAGGCCATCTCGTTGATCGCCCAGAAGGTGCCGGACTCCTCGTCGCCCTCGAGCGAGAACGTCCACTCCATCGAGACCTCGGTGGGCGCGTCGACCAGCTCCGGCGTCGGCAGCCGGTCGGGGATGCGGGTGCGGTCGCGCGCTGCGTCCCGCACGCGGAACTGCATCAGCTTGCCGACCCGCGAGCCGGTGGCGGTGTCGCTGTCGGTGCGCGGCACGCTCTTCAGGACGACGTTCCTGCCCAGTTCGCCGCGGAAGTCGACGATCACGTCGGCGCGCTGGGCCGGGCCGAGCAGGATGGACTTCCGCACGACCGGCTTCGGCAGCAGCCCGTCACCGGTGCCGATCTGGGTGAAGGGCCGGCCGTTGGAGAGCGTGAGGTTGTACGACGAGAACGACGAGCTGTTGAGCAGCCGTAGCCGGTAGCGCACCGCCTCGGTGCGCAGGTGCGGCGCGAACCTGCCGTTGACCATGATCTTGGTCCCGACGGTCGCGTCGTTCGGTGGCGCGTGCGGGCCGGTGAAGGCCATGCCCTCGTGGTCCGTGCCGTCGTGGTCCATCATCGTCGGCGCGTGCAGGGGGCTGAGCTGGTTGCGCTTGGTGAAGCTGCGGTCCGAGATCATCAGCGGCACGTCGCGCCCACCGTCCGGCAGCCGGAGCTCCGTCTCCGCTGGGTCGTCGACGATGAACATGCCCTGAAGACCCATCCAGTTGTTGCGCGCGGTGCGGTCCATGCGGTGGTCGTGGTACCAGAAGAACGAGCCCGGTGCCGGCTCCCCGTCGTGGGTGAGGTCGTAGCGGTAGGTGCGTGACTGGCCGCGCGGGACCAGGAAGCTGGTCGGCTGGCCGTCGTACCGGGACGCGTGGTGGTCGCCGTGCAGGTGCATCGACATCGATCCGGCCTCGCGCGGCAGCTGGTTCGCGACCGTGACCAGCGTCCGCTGGCCCGACGGGCGGCGGATCGTCGGACCCGGCCAGCTGCCGCCGTACGTCCACGCCTGTGTGCGCTCGCCGGTCGGCAGCATCCGCACCGCGGTCTTGCGCATGTCCAGCCGGACATGGGCGTTCCGCACCGTCTGCGGCACGACGAGCGGCAGCTTGAAGGTCTGCCGCTGGCCGTGCGTGCCGCCGTTGCCGCCGGTGACCGTGAGCGTGCCCTGCATGTTCGGGTGGAGGCGGCAGTAGAAGCCGTAGTCGCCGGCCCTGAGGCCGGTGGCGCCGCGGACGGTGCGGGTGGTCCCCGGCGGTACGACGACGTCGAAGAGCGGGTCGCCGTTGGCGTCGATGGCCTCCGACGTGACCGTGTGCGCGTACGAGTCCCGGTTGCGCACCGAGAGCACGCCGTCCTGGGAGATGGTCACGTCCGGCGTCTCGTAGTTGCCGGTCGGGCCGGCGCGGCCGATCAGGATCACCGCCGAGACGGTCTCGGAGCCGCCCGACGTACCCGCGGAGCCCAGCCCCATCGCGGCCGTGCCGCCGTCACGCCCGGACGACTCGGCCGCGTGCATCACGAGTGCGGCGACGAGGGGCGCGAGGGCGAGCAGGATGAACCCGGTGGTCCGTGGGCGCGAGCGGGTCACCTGGGCATCTTGGACCTTGAGCCCCGCCGCCGGAGGCAAAACGACGGCAATTTCGTACGTCGGGGACCTACGCTCGGACCGTGCCGGCCACCCTGACGTCGATCCATCGGTTCCCCGTGAAGTCCTGCCGCGGAGAGCCGATCCAGACGGCTGTCGTGGACCCCTGGGGGCTCTCCGGGGACCGCCGCTGGATGGTCGTCGACGAGTCCGGCGCGGTGGTCACCGCCCGCGAGGTCAACCGCCTGGTGCTGCTCGTCCCGGAGCTGACCGCCACCGGCCTGCGGGTGACGGCGCCCGACCTGCCGCCGCTCGAGGTGGCTACCCCCGACCCCGCAGATCAGACCCCGGTGTCGATGTGGGAGTCGCGGCTGACGGCCGCGACGGCGGGTCCGGAGGCGGACGCGTGGTTCAGCAAGGCGCTCGGCCGATCGGTGCGCCTGGTCCACCTCGACGACCCGCGGCGGCGTCCGACCAGCATCGAGTTCAGCGAGCCCGACGACCGGGTCTCGCTTCGCCGACGGCTACCCGCTGCTGCTGGCGACCGAGGCGTCGCTGGCCGCGCTGAACGACGTGGTGCTGGCGTCGTCGGCCACCGGTCGCGAGCCGCTGCCGATGACCCGGTTCCGCCCGAACGTCGTGGTGTCGGGCGTCCAGGCCTGGGCCGAGGACGACTGGCGCCGGATCCGGATCGGCGACGCCGCCTTCCGCGCGGTCAAGGGCTGTGCGCGCTGCGTGCTGACGACCATCGACCCGGACACCGGCGTACGTGAGAAGGAGCCGATCGCGTCGCTCGCGCGGATCCGGCGCTGGGATGGCAAGACCTGGTTCGGCATCAACCTCATCCCGGACACCGCCGGGGTGACGATTCGCGTCGGCGACGAGCTCGAGGTGCTCGAGTCCGTGGCTCCGGGGGCCGGGCCGATCCGCCCTTCGCTCGATTCGGAGGGGCGTCGTACCGCGCCGTAGAGTTTCCGCCCGTGGCACTCACCATCGGCATCGTTGGTCTTCCCAACGCGGGCAAGTCGACCCTCTTCAACGCACTGACCAAGAACGACGTGCTCGCCGCGAACTACCCGTTCGCGACGATCGAGCCGAACGTCGGCGTCGTGGGCGTCCCCGACGCCCGGCTGGCGAAGCTCGCCGAGGTGTTCGGGTCGGCCCGGATCCTGCCCGCGACCGTCGAGTTCGTCGACATCGCCGGCATCGTCCGTGGCGCCTCCGAGGGTGAGGGGCTGGGCAACAAGTTCCTCGCGCACATCCGTGAGTCGGCGGCGATCTGCCAGGTCACCCGGGTGTTCCGCGACGAGGACGTCACCCACGTCGACGGCGAGGTCAACCCCGCCAGCGACATCTCCACGATCCAGACCGAGCTGATCCTCGCCGACCTGCAGACCGTCGAGAAGGCGATCCCGCGGCTGGAGAAGGAGGCCCGGACCAGGAAGGAGCTCGGCGCCGCCCTCGACGCCGCCAAGGAGGCGCTCGCCGCCCTCGAGGCGGGTACGCCGATCATCGCCACCAAGATCGACCGCGCACTGATCCGCGAGCTGTCGCTCCTGACCGCGAAGCCGTTCATCTACGTCTTCAACTGCGACGCCGACGAGCTCGCCGACGAGGCGCTCAAGGACAAGATGCGCGAGATCATCGCGCCGGCCGAGGCGATCTTCCTCGACGCGAAGTTCGAGGCCGAGCTGGTCGAGCTCGACGACGACGACGAGGCCCGCGAGATGCTGCTCGAGATGGGCGTCGAGGAGCCCGGGCTGGAGGTGCTGGCCCGGGTCGGCTTCGACACCCTCGGCCTGCAGACCTACCTCACGGCCGGCCCGAAGGAGACCCGGGCCTGGACGATCCCGAAGGGCGCCACCGCCCCCGAGGCCGCCGGCGTCATCCACACCGACTTCCAGCGCGGCTTCATCAAGGCCGAGGTCGTCTCGTTCGACGACCTGATGGCGGCCGGCTCCATGCTGAAGGCAAAGGAGGCCGGCAAGGTGCGCATGGAGGGCAAGGACTACGTCATGGCCGACGGCGACGTGGTGGAGTTCCGCTTCAACGTCTGAGCCGCGAGTAGCGGGCGAAGCCCGCGACTCGCGACGCGAAGAGGTTGAGGGAGCCCCGCGAGCGAGCCTACGAGCTCGCGACGGGCGGCTCGAAACCTGAGGTGTGAGCGGACACCAACCCGAGGAATGCCGGGCCAGGCCCTGCATTCAGAGCGCTTCCTCCCGCATCCCGCCGCCCACATCCCGTCTCGAAAGAGCGATCCCTGCTGGTGATGAAAGCGGTCTAGCTCTTCACCCCAGGGGTGATTCGGGCCAGACGGCTCGGACCCTAGGTTGCCGCGGCGGCGTGTCTCCGACTTGCGCGGGGGCCGCGCCACATTCGCGTGTCCACAACAAGTAGGGGGATTTTCGTGAAGTTCCACCCTGAAGGTGTGGGCGCTGTGCGTTCCGAACACGTCGATCCCGGTCGAGGTCAACAACATCGACAACTGATCCCCCTGCAACTAGGCCCCTCATCTCCCGAGCGGGGGACAGGCGCCCTCCACCTCGGTGGAGGGCGCACTGTCGTTGTCAGTTGCCGTCGCCCCTTGGCGGACGCCTCGGCGAACCGGCGGATCCCCATCGACAGGTCCTCGGCGCGCGGCCTTCGTCCCGGGCGCTCTCGAAGAGCGGGGTCGGCAGGCCGATCGTGCGTCGAGTGGTGGGCGCCCGGGGTGACGGAGGATCTGTGGGCCCACGAAGGCTCCCGGCGTTTCTGCCGCCGGGGGCCTTCGTGCTTTCGCTGGCGGTCAGCCGGCAACGAGCGCTGGGGTCAACGACCGTCGAGACGCGAGGGACGTCCCGACAGAACAGGTAGCCCAACCCGTGCAAGACGGTGGGACACCCCTGGTCCCCGGCGGGCCATCAAATCCAGGTACCCGAACCCGTAGATCGGACGGTATGCCCCGGTGGTGAGGACGCGATTCTTAGGCAGCCACGTCACACGCACTCAGGGGAGGTCCGGTTAAGCGCCCGTCAGGGATCGTCCGTCTGGACTCACAGGCGACAGTCGGTGACAGGCAGAGGATCCGGGTCCTGGTCATCTCCGAGCAGCCGGTCATCACGGCTGGGATCCAGTCCTTGCTCGCCGCGTCGTGTGACGTCGTCACCCCCGCAGACCGGGACGGCGTCCCGGTCGACGTAGTGATCTACGACCTGCTGCGCTCGACCCACTGCGACGGCAGCGCGTTGGCCCGTGTCGTCGAGCAGCATCCCGACAGGGTCTTGGCCATGTTCCATGCCGCCCGGCCCGGCCTCGCCGCGCGCGCGCTCCAGTTGGGGGCCGTCGCCGCGATCCTCGTCAGTGCCGACGAAAAGGACCTCGTCACGGCCATTCGGGCAGCCGTCGGTGGCCACTTCCGAGACGGGTCCGCCGCCGACCTCGCCAACAAGTCCGAGCGTGCACACCTCCTCGGTCTCGACCTCGGTCTGAGCTGGCGGGAGCGACAGGTCCTGGCGCTCATCACGACGGGCGCGGGCAATGGCGACATCGCTGCTGTGCTGTGCGTCAGCATCAACACGGTCAAGACCTACGTCAGGACGTCCTACCGCAAGATCGGCGTCACCAGCCGAGCCCAGGCCGTCGCCTGGGGCGTCGAACACGGTTTCCCGACGTCCTTGGCCGCGGTGCCAGGTCCGTGGTTCGTGCCATGAGGGCTGCGGCCTCCTGGTGGCGACGGCACAGCGAGACGGTGACGCGGCACCGGTCAACCCCTATCGTGGATTGTCGCCACCATCGCTCAATTCACATCGTTCGTCGGCCGCAGGAAGTTGCTGGCCGAGATTC
Organism: uncultured Actinomycetota bacterium; assembly: GCA_963716655.1. Classification (GTDB taxonomy): domain Bacteria; phylum Actinomycetota; class Actinomycetes; order Propionibacteriales; family Nocardioidaceae; genus Nocardioides. The sequence goes on from CAVQTV010000008.1 coordinate 982,591, forward strand.
GTGGGTGCCTCGGGTCCTCCCGGGTCGTCACACTGACGGGGCACGCTGGAGTCGGCAAGACCCGGGTTGCCCTCCGGATCGCTGAGGAGTCCCCTCGGACCTTCCGAGACGGATGCTGGGTCGTACCGTTAGCCGACCTCACCAGGCAGGAGTTGCTTGCTCCAACGGTCGCTGAGGTCCTCGGACTGCAGGTTTCGGACCAGCCTTGGAGTGCCGGCACCCTGGCTGGCCATCTCGCCGACCGCACCGCACTGCTGGTGCTGGACGACTGCGACCACGTCCTTCCGGCTGTCAGCGATCTGGTGGACGAACTCCGCTCGACCTGCCCGAACCTCAGGTTCCTGCTGACCAGCCGACGACCGCTCCACCTCGGAGGCGAGGTCGTGATCGTCGTACCGCCATTGAGCTTCCCGGGTGAAGACGTCCCAACCAGGCCGGAAGCCATCGTTCACTTCGAGGCGGTCGACCTGTTCGTCGACCGCGCCACATCGGCGTACTCCGGCTTCGAGCTGACTCCCGACAACGCGCCAGCAGTGGCCACCCTCTGCCGTGAGCTGGACGGCGTTCCGCTTGCCATCGAGCTGGCGGCCGCCCGTGTTCGAGCGTTGTCGCCTGGAGAGATCTGCGACAACCTCACCCGACGCCTGCAGATCCTCAACACCGGCTACCGAGACGCCGCTGAACGGCACCAGTCGCTGCGTGCCTGTCTCGAGTGGTCCTTTCGCCTGTGCACCGACCTCGAGCAGCAGTTCTGGGTGCGATCGGCGGTGTTCGCCGGCGGCTTCGACCTGGAGTCCGCGGCCGTCATCTGCGGCGCGGACGACCTGCCGAGCCACGAGATCCTCGACCTGGTCAGCGCACTGATCGACCAGTCGATCATCGTCGCCGAGCCCGCAGGTTCCGGTCAGACGCGGTACCGGATGCTTGCCGACATTCGGGAGTTCGGTATCGAACAGGGCGAGAAGGCAGGAGAACTGAGCGGACTTCAGGAGCGGCATGCATCGTGGTTCGCCCAGCTGGCCCGCGAGTTCGACGAGCAGGCCAGCGGACCAGACCAGCCCGTTTGGCTCCGGCGAATGCGCTTCGAACATGCCAATCTACGTGCCGCTCTGAACCGGATGTCCGAGGCAACCGATGCGCCAGGAGCTTCGCTGGACATGGCCCGAAGGCTGGACCTTTTCTGGTCGGCCTGCGGCTGGCTCGACGAGGCCCGGCACTGGTTGGAACTGGGCCTGGCCGCCGGCGGAGCGCCCTCGCGGGAGCGGGCGCTTGCCATGGCTGTTGCAGCCCGGTTCGCGGCGTTGCAGAGCGACCGAGCGCGTGCCAGGACGCTTCTCGACCAGGGATACGAACTGGCCAAGCGAATCGGCGACAGCCGGGTGCTCGGGGTGCTGTTGGTCCCAGACGCGATGCTCTCGGTCTGGAACGGCGCCCCAGACGACGCTGCCGAGCAGGCCGACCGGGCAGCAGCGATGCTTCGGACCGCCGGCGACCTGACCGGCGAGCTCCGGGCGCTCTTCGTGGCCGGCGTCTGCCACAGTTTTGCCGGAACTCACGTGGATGCCGTCGCCCGGTTCAAGCGATGCATCGACCGGGCGGACGAGGTCGGTGAACGTCATATGAAGGCCTTGGCGGTCAATGGGCTGGGCGAGCAGGAGCTCCGCTCAGACAACCCGGCGGGGGCAGCGGCGCTGTTCCGGTCCGCCCTAGGCATCAAACGTGAGCTGGGGGACCGACTCGGGATCGCCGTCGGGCTGGACTCCCTCGGCCGGGTCGCGGTCGCGGAAGGCGGGGGGCAGCGAGCCGCCGTGCTGCTCGGGGCGGCTGAGGGCATCTGGGACGAGGTCGGCATGTCGGAGACCGGCAACATGTTCGCGTACGCCCCTTCACGAACCGACGGTCTCGAGCGCGCGCGCAAGCTGCTCGGCAAGGAACGGTTCCGCGATCTGTTCGCACGAGGATCTCGACTCGGCGTCGACGAGGCGGTCAGCTTCGCCCTCTCGGACACTCCAACGGTCGATGCGCCAGTCGCGCAGATTCAGGCATCCCCGCTGACTCGCCGCGAGCTCGAGGTGGCCGACTTGGTCGCCGACGGTCTGTCCAACCCGGAGATCGCCGCCCGGCTTGTCATCTCGGTGCGTACTGCGCAGGGACATGTGGAGAACATCTTGCGCAAGCTCGGTTTCAACTCGCGATCCCTGATTGCTGCTTGGGTCACGGAACGCCGCATCGTTCAGGGCTCAGGGATGGCTGCCCAGCCAAGACCGGGCGCCTAGTACCCCGTCTGGCAACCTTCGCCCGCTCCGCGCCGCCCATGACGCACGCTGGCAGCGTTGCCGTCGCTCGAAATACGAGCCGGTATGACATTCGCTCCGGCGCCTTGCCATCGCACGCCCTGGACGACGCTCGCACGGCAAACGTTGCCTGACGCGGCACTAGCTCGGGCGCAGGTGTCGTATTGCGACATCGCCGTTCGTAGCGAAGATGAGAGGCGGCCAGGTCGGCCGCCCGACATCGAGAGCTAGGAGCATGAAGCGATGAGCAGGTACATGATGTCCGTCTACGGACCGGCGGAGTACGACGAGTACGGCAACTACGCCTCCAAGGAGGAGATGCTCCAGTCGTTCGCCGACACCGGAGCCTTCAACGACAAGCTGCAGGCCGAGGGCTACTGGGTCTTCGGCGACGGCCTGCAGCCGGCGACGACCGCGACCGTCGTCGACGGTCAGGGCGCGGCGCCGATGATCACCGACGGCCCCTTCCTGGAGTCGAAGGAGTACATCGGCGGCTTCTGGGTCATCGAGGCGCCCGACCTCGACGTCGCCCTCCGGCTCGCCGCCGAGGCCTCGAAGGCGTGCCGGGGCAAGGTCGAGGTCCGGCCCTTCCAGACCGAGATGCCCGAGTAGGCGTCGGTCAGCGGGCGGGGACCCAACGAGAAAGCGTCGTCTCGATGGTCGCCATGTCGATCGGCTTCGAGATGTAGTCGTCCATGCCGGCGGCCAGGCAGAGCTCCCGGTCGCCGTGCAGCGCGCCGGCGGTCATCGCGATGATCGGCGTGTGCTGGATGGTGCCCTCGAGGCGGCGGATCTCGGCGGTGGCCTGGTAGCCGTCCATGCCGGGCATCTGCACGTCCATGAACACGGCGTCGTAGGTCTTGCGGCGGATCGCGGCCACGGCCTCGAAGCCGTCGTCGGCGGTCTCGACGGTGTAGCCGATGCGCTCGAGCATCCCGGTCGCGACGATCTGGTTGATCTCGCCGTCGTCGACGACCAGCACCAGTCCACGACCGGTGCTCACCGGGGCGGGGGAGGAGGCGGGCGCGGGTCGGCGGGCACCCACGACCTCGTGGAGGGTGGTGTGCAGACGGCGCAGCTGGACCGGCTTCGTGAGGGTCGCGGCGATGCCGGCCTCCTTCGCCTCGGCCTCGCTGATGTCGCCGCCGGAGCTCAGCAGAGTGAGTCCGGTGCCGGCCAGGAGCGGGTCGGTGGAGATCCGCCGGGCCAGGGCCAGGCCGTCCATGCCCGGCATGCACATGTCGATGATGGCCAGGTCGTAGGACCGGCCCTGTCGGGCCGCGTCGATCAGCGTGTCGAGAGCGGCGTCGCCGTTCTCGGCGACGGTGACGGTCATGTTCCAGTTGGTGAGCTGGTCGTGCAGGATCATCCGGTTCGTCGTGTTGTCGTCGACGACCAGCACCCGGAGGCCGTTGAGCATCTCGGTACGGCGGGGCGGGATGATCGACTCGTCCTGGGCGAACGCGAACGTGACGGTGAACCAGAACGTGCTGCCCACACCCGGGTCGCTGTCGACGCCGATCGTGCCGCCCATGGCGGCCACCAGCTGGTTGCAGATCGCCAGCCCGAGGCCGGTGCCGCCGTACTGCCGGGTGGTGGAGGAGTCGGCCTGGGAGAACGGGTCGAAGAGCCGCTCGCGGTTCTCGACGGGGATGCCGATGCCGGTGTCGACGACCTCGAAGCGGACCGTCACGCCGTCCGCCGTGCTGGACTCGAGATGGGCACGGACGACGACCTCGCCCGCGGAGGTGAACTTGACCGCGTTGCTGGCCAGGTTGAGCAGGATCTGGCGCAGCCGCGACGGGTCGCCGCGCAGCCCGATCGGCAGCTGCGGCGAGCAGTAGGCGAGCAGCTCGAGGTTCTTGGCCTGGGCCGGCTCGGTGACCAGCTCGGCGACCTCCTCGACGACCTGGACCAGGTCGAAGTCGATCTCCTCGAGCTCCAGGTGGCCGGCCTCGATCTTGGAGAAGTCGAGGACGTCGTTGATGACGGTCAGGAGCGCGTTGCCGGCGCTGCGGACGCCGTGGGCGTACTGGCGCTGGCGGGCGTCGAGGTCGGACTCCAGCAGCAGCCCGGTCAGACCGATGACGCCGTTCATCGGGGTCCGGATCTCGTGGCTCATGGTGGCGAGGAACGCGGACTTCGCCCGAGATCCCTCGAGGGCGGCGTCGCGCGCGGTGGAGAGCTCGAGGCGGGCCTCGGCCTCCAGGTGCAGCAGCCGCGCCGTGCGCACGAAGGTGAGCAGGGCCAGCACCGTCATGCCGATGACGGCCTCGACAGCGGGGATCGGCCCCTCGCCGGCGAGGTCGTTGTACAACAGCAGCGCGGGCGGGACGAGCAGCGGGAGAACCGCGAGCCCGAGCGTCCGCAAGGGCAGCTGCTCCGAGAGCTCGGACGGCGCCTCGAGGTCGGGCAGGACCTGTGGGCGGAACGTCGCGGTCGCCAGCAGGACCGATCCGACCAGCCAGGTGACGTCGAGGATCGCCGTGGAGGACGTGCCGAACACGCCGCCGAACGGCAGGTAGCCGACGTGGGCGAGCAGCCAGCACCAGATGGCGAGCGCGAACGGGACGCCGAGCGCCCTGCGGGTGCGCCGCGTCGTCAGCGCCCGGAGAACCAGGGCGAGCATCGCGGCGTCGAGGACGGGGTAGGAGGCGTGCACGAAGCGGACGAATCCGGAGGACGTGTCGTCGGTCAGGATCTCGGCTACCGACAGGTTCCAGAACACCAGCACGCTGACCACGACCACGGTGACCGAGTCGATCACCGCGTCGAAGTCGACCCGGTGCCGTTCGCCGGTCGACATGAGGGTCGTCATCAGCAACGCGGCCGCGATCGCGACGTACCCACCGAGGTAGAAGGGGTCGGCGAGGGACACCTCGGGCATCTCGCCGGCACCTTGGTGCGTGACCTTCCACGCGAGGTAGCCGAGCGGCAGCAGGGTGAGGCCGGCCGCGATCAGTCCCGGCACCCAGCGGGTACCCCGGGGGGCGCGCGCCGTGCCGATCCAGGCCACGATCGGGGGGAGGGACGCGCCGAAGTACGCCAGGTCCGAGACGATCCCGTTCTCGTACCCGAGGTGGATCACGGCGGGGACGACCGCGAGCGCCCAGAGGACGACGACGGGTCGCGACCAGCGGGTGGATCGCATCGTGCCTCCTTGAGCGTGCAGGGTCGTAGTACTCGTGTCCATCGGCCGCCCGGGGGCCGATCTTTGCGGTATCGACGAGAACTGTCTGGAACCCGGTGAGGGCAGTCACAGGTCTCCCGGTGTCAGCGCACGGGCACCCAGCGGGCCAGGACCTGCTCGACGGTGGCCATGTCGATGGGCTTGGAGATGTAGTCGTCCATGCCGGCGGCCAGGCAGAGCTCTCGGTCACCGTCGATGGCGCCGGCGGTCATCGCGATGATCGGGGTACGTCGGGTGTCGCGCTCGTAGCGCCGGATCGCGTCGGTCGCCTGGTAGCCGTCCAGGCCCGGCATCTGCACGTCCATGAGCACGACGTCGTAGACCGTGCGGCTGACCGCGGCGAGGCCCGCCAGGCCGTCGTCGGCGACCTCGACGGTGTAGCCGAGGTGCTCGAGGATCCCGGTCGCGACGATCTGGTTGATCTCGCCGTCCTCGACGACCAGCACCAGACCGCGACCGGACGCCGGAGGGGCCACGGCACTGGGCGCGGACACCGGCACCCGGCGGGCGCTCACGACGTCCTGCAGGGTGGTCTGGAGGCGGGACAGCTGGACCGGCTTGGTCAGGGTGGCCGCGATGCCGGCTGCGCGGGCGTCCGCCTGCCTGATGTCGGGGCCGGACGTCAGCAACGCGAGGCCGGTGCCGGCCAGGTCCGGGTTCGCGGCGACCTGCCGGGCCAGGTCCAGCCCGTCCACGTCGGGCATGCACAGGTCCAGGACGCCCAGGTCGAAGGGCCGGCCCTGGCGAGCGGCCTCGGTGAGCAGCCCGAGCGCCTCGCCGGCGGTCTGGGACACGGTGACGTCCATGCCCCAGGCCGTGAGCTGGTCGTGCAGGATCACTCGGTTGGTCGCGTTGTCGTCGACGACCAGCACCCGCAGCCCGGCGAGCAGCTCGGTACGTCGCCGTGGGGTGATCGACTCGTCCTCGGCCAGCGCGAGCGGCACCGTGAACCAGAACGTGCTGCCCCGGCCGAGCTCGCTGTCGACCCCGAGGGTGCCGCCCATCGCGGTCACGAGCTGGTGGCAGATCGCCAGCCCGAGGCCGGTGCCGCCGTAGCGGCGGGTGGTGGACGAGTCGGCCTGCGAGAACGGCTCGAACAGCCACCTCCGGTCGTCCTCGGCGATCCCGATCCCGGTGTCGGTGACCTCGAAGCGCACCACCACGCCGTCGTCGGTGCCGGTCTCGAGGTGGGCACGCACGACGACCTCGCCGGCGGCGGTGAACTTGACGGCGTTGCCGGCCAGGTTGAGCAGCACCTGCCGGATCCGTGCCGGGTCACCGCGCAGCCCGGCGGGAAGGTCGGGCGAGCAGTAGGCGAGCAGCTCCAGGTTCTTCTCCTGGGCGGGCTCGGCGACCAGCTCGGCGACCTCCTCGACGACCTGGATCAGGTCGAAGTCGATCGTCTCCAGCTCCAGCCGGCCGGCCTCGACCTTCGAGAAGTCGAGGATGTCGTTGATGATCGTCAGCAGCGCGTTCCCGGCGCTGCGGACGCCCTCGGCGTACTGCCGCTGGCGCGGGTCGAGCTCGGTGTTCAGCAGCAGGCCGGTGAGCCCGATGACGCCGTTCATCGGGGTGCGGATCTCGTGGCTCATCGTCGCGAGGAACGCCGACTTCGCGCGCGACCCCTCGAGGGCCTCGTCGCGGGCCGCGGCGAGCTGGACCCGGGCGTCGCTCTCCGAGCGCAGCAGCCGGGCCATCCGCGCGAAGGTGAGGATCGCCAGCAGCGCCATCCCGATGGCCGCCTCGATCGCGTGCACGTCTCCGTCGGCCAGGTCCGTGACCAGCAGGATGGCCGGGGGGATCAGCAGCGGGCACGATCGCGATGGCGAGGGTCCGGAACGGCGGTCGGTGCACGAGCTCGACCTCGGGCTCGGGACCGGGCACGAACTGGGGCCGCAGGGTCGCGCTGGCCATCAGCACGCCGCCGGCCATCCAGCCGGCGTCGAGGAGCGCCGAGACCGTGTCGGTGACCTCGAGGACGTAGTAGCCGAGGTCCGCAGCCAGCCAGCAGACGACACCGATCGCGAACGGGACGCCCAACGCCTCGCGGGTCCGACGATGGGACAGCACGCGGACCGCCAGTGCGAGGACCACGGCGTCGGCCACGGGATACATGGCCCAGACCACGCGGGTGGAGGCCGGCACCGAGGTGTCGGACAGGATCTCGTGGACCGAGAAGCTCCAGAGGATCAGCACGCTGACGACCACGACCGTGAGCGCGTCGATGAGAGCGTCGGGGTCCAACCGGACCCGATCGCCCACTCGCACGAGCATCATCACGAGCAGGGCACCGGCGATGCCGACGTAGCTGCCGGCGTACACGATGTCGGCGACGGAGACGTCCGGCTCCTCGCTCCACCAGTAGAACGCCATCCAGATCAGGTCGCCGACGGCGGAAGCCGCCAGCCCCGCCGTGAGCAGCCCCGGCGCGAGGCGGGAGCCCTTCGGCGTGCGCATGGTGCCGATCAGGCCGATCACCGGCGCGATGAAGACGACGAGGAGGTAGGTGAAGTCCCCGACCGGCCCCAGGGGCACGAACAGGTGCACCACGATGCCGACGGCCGACAGCACCCAGGCCACGACCACTGCCCTCGACCAGTTGCGTCCTTGCATCCGGCCCTCCTTCCTCTCGATCGTAGTGGCCCCGCAGGCGGGTCGGACGGGCTTCTGGGATCCTGTGAGGATGGCGACAAGGCTGCCGCCCGGGGTCCGGGCGATCGACCGAGTGATGAAGTCGAACCCGGGGTTCTCGGTGGCTCGGATGACGCCCGAGCAGCTCGCGAAGGTGCAGCAGACGGTCATCCCGGACCGGGGTCCCGCCAGCCTGTTCCTCGGCCGGCTCCAGCCCGGTGTCGCAGTCCGGAAGGACTCGTTCCCGGCCCGGTACGGCGACCTGCCGCTGCGGATCTACACCCCGGAGGCCTGGTCGCGCACCCCTCGCCCGGTGGTCGTGAACTTCCACGGCGGCGGCTTCGTGCTCGGCAGCGCCCGGCAGTGTGACTGGAGCTGCAGCATCGTCGCCAAGGGGCTCGACGCGATCGTGGTGTCGGTCGACTACCGGCTGGCGCCGACGCACCGGTTCCCCGCCGGCGTCGAGGACTGCTACGACGCGCTGCTCTGGACCGCCGGCCATGCCGAGGACCTCGGTGGCGACGCCGACCCGGCTCGGCGTGATGGGCGACAGCGCGGGCGGCAACCTGGCCGCGGTCATCGCCATCCTGGCCCGCGACGACGGCGGTCCGGCCATCGCGCACCAGGCGCTGATCTACCCGGTGACCGACATGACCGACCGCGGTCGAGCAGGACCGGTCGTACATCGAGAACGTCCGCGGCATCGTGCTCTCCAACGCCGACCTCGAGGTCTTCCACGGCCACTACGTCACCGACGAGGTCGACCCGACGGACTTCCGGCTGTCACCGCTGCACGCGAAGGACCTCGGCGGGCCTGCCGCCCGCCGTCGTGGTCGTCGCGGGACTCGACCCGCTGCACGACAGCGGGGTGCGCTACGCGCAGGCGCTGGCCGACGCGGGCAACCGGGTGCGGGTCGAGGACTTCCACCTGATGCCGCACGGCTTCGTGAGCTTCCCCTACTTCAGCAGGAGCGCCCGGCCGGCCATGGACGCGGTCGTCGCGTCCCAGCGCGCCGCGCTCTACTGACTGACGGTCCTTCCCGAGATTGCCCCACCGTGCCCAAGCCCGTGACCGGGCACACCCGGCTCTTGCCAGGACCGCGAGTCGGCCTATCTGCGTCGGTGGAAGGTGACGTCGCCGTTGGGTTGGTAGGTGGTCTGGTACGAGGTGTCGTGGGCTCGGTTGTGGTGCCAGTGGCACAGGGTGATGCCGTCTCGGGTGGATGTCTCGCCGCCGTCGACCCATCTGGTCTTGTGGTGGAAGTGCAGCCCGGTGGTGGTCTCGCAGCCATCGGCGCGACAGCCCTTGTCGCGGGCGAGGATGGCGTAGCGCTGGTAGCGGGTGTAGAAGCGCCGCTCCTTGCCCACGTCGAGGGGCTGGGAGTCGCCGCCCATCACGATCGGGATGATCCCGGCCTCACACGCCAGCCGGCGGGCCATGGCGGGGCTGATCTTCTCGCCGGTGTCGAGGATCCCGGCCTTCTCGACTCTGCCCATCAGGGAGTCCTCGTCGATGAGGACCAGCAGCGTGGCGTTGAGGCCGCCGGTCTTGGGGAGCTTGTCGACGGGGTAGCGCTCGATGAGCTCGCAGAACGCGTGCCCCATGGCTTCGGGCGTCGCGACGCGCTCCACGCCGGCACCTTTGGTGGCGGCCTGGTGCTTGGGCGCCATGTGGGCGAGCAGGATCTTCTTCAACTCCGCCAGGTGCAGGAGCGGGACCGCGAACTCGCCGCGGCCCATGCCGTGGCCGTCGTCGTAGGCCTTGAAGTAGGTCCTGGCCCAGGCGGCTGCCTCCTCGCGCTCGAGGAGTCTCGCTTCGTGGGCGTCGGCCTCCTCGGGCGCGATCACCTCGAACAGGTGCTTCCCGAGCCGGTTCAACGCCCTCGCGTCGTGGTCCCTGGCCTGTTCCAGCAGATGCCGTTCGGCCTTCGCGCGCAGGTCCGCATCGACCTCGTCGGGGAGCGCCTCGACCCAGCGGATGATGATCCGCGCCTGGTCCACGCACACCTCGCCCGCCGCGAGTGCGTCGCGGGTCAGCGGGTGCGGCTCGAGGTCGTGGCCGAGCTTCACCGCCCCGTACGCGGCCGGGCGGGTCAGCTTGGTGGCGTGTGCCAGCCAGTTCGCGGCCGAGGAGGCGCCGACGTCCTGGCCCACGTGCAGGTCGTCGGCATGCACGGCGACCCGGGCCTTCACCTCGGCGACCTGGGCCTCCAGCCGGGTCAGCTCCACCAGCGTCGCAGCGGTCTCGGCAGCGTCCATCGACCACACCGACGCGTCCGCCACGGCGTCGGCGGCGGCGCGCATCTGCGCGATCGCGACCGACACGCGGTGTCGGGGTGTGGCCAGTGCTGTCATGGTTCAACCCAAGCACCGGGCACCGACAGTCAGAGCCCCAGAACCCTGGTTTTGTCTGGCATGTGGACACTTTCCGAAGATTTCTCGGCACCAATTCTCGGCGGTGGTTTCGAGGCTCGTCACTTCGAGGCTCGCAAGCTCGCACCTCAGTACAAGCGCTGACGCTCCTCGCACCTCAACCACCGGGGCGGCGCCACCGGGAAGCCGGGAAGCAGCCGTAACCACCGCGCGCCGTACCCGCCTAAGAAGCCTGTCGGTCGCAACCACCCGCGACCCGCAGCCTGACGTGAGCCGACGGCCCGCAAGCCGGGAAGCGGCGACAACCCCAAGCCCGCCGTACCCGCCTAGGAAGCATGTCGGTCGCAACCACCCACGGCCCGCAGGCCGATGGGATCAGCCGGCCGCTTGCAG
>CAVQTV010000009.1:0-84237 GCA_963716655.1 uncultured Actinomycetota bacterium
GGAACTCCGATCATGTTGCGTATCGCGCAACGCTCTGCGTATTGCGGAACAGTCTCAAGTGTTGGTCTGGCCTCCCGTGACTGTCAAGGAGTCACGGGAGACCGTCGTCTCGGTCAGGTGTCGCCCGGCTCGCGCTCCGGCTCGACGGTCCGCTCCCCGGGGTCCACCAGCGGGAGTGACAGCTCGGCGCTCCGCACGAGGTACTTGCGCTCACGTGCCGGGATCAGCGAGAGGTCCGGCTCCTCGCGCAGCGCCTTCATCAGCGAGACGCACATAGCGATCAGCACGAGCATGAACGGCCCGGCCACGATGATGACCAGGGTCTGCAGCGCGACCAGCCCGCCCTGCCACAGCAGCGACGCGGCCACACAGCCCATCGCCACGCCCCAGAACACCACCAGCCCGCGCCGCGGGTGCTCCTCGCCGTGCTCGCTGAGCATGCCCATCACGATCGACGCGCTGTCGGCGCCGGTCACGAAGAAGATCGCGATCAGGAAGATCGCCAGCGCCACGGTGACGCCCGACAACGGGAACTCGCGGAGCGTGTCGAACAGGACGTTCTCGTACCCGCTCGCGAGCGACGCCGGCATGTCGACGCCCTGCTCGAGCTGGAGGTCGAACGCGGCGCCGCCCATGATCGAGAACCAGATGAACGACACCAGGCTGGGCACCAGGATCACGTAGATCACGAACTGCCGGATCGTGCGGCCCTTCGAGATCCGGGCGATGAACATGCCCACGAACGGCGTCCACGAGATCCACCAGGCCCAGTAGAAGATCGTCCAGGTGTTCAGCCAGGAGCTGTCTCCGAAGACCCCGGTGCGGAAGCTCATCGTCGGCAGGTGGGTGAGGTAGCCGCCGAGCGACTCGGTGAACGTCCCCAGGATGAACACGGTCGGGCCGACGACGAACAGGAAGAGCGCCAGGAGCCCGGCCGCGATGGCGTTGGCGTTCGACAGGTACTTCACGCCGCGCTCGATGCCCGTGACCGCGGACACCACGAAGCACAGCGTGAGGAAGGCGATCACGGCGACGGCGAGGGACTTGCTGTCGGCACCCTCGCCGAAGACGTTGTCGATGCCACCCGTGATCTGCAGCGCCCCGAGGCCCAACGAGGTCGCCGAGCCGAACAGCGTCGCGAAGATCGCGATCACGTCGATACCCCGGCCCATCGGCCCGGACACGCGATCGCCGAGGAGCGGTCGGAACGTGCCGCTGACCAGGTTGCCGGTGCCCTTGCGGTAGGCGAAGTAGCCGATCGTCAGCCCGATGACGGCGTACATCGACCACGGGTGGAAGCCCCAGTGGAAGAACGTGTACTCCATCGCGAGGTTGGCGGCCTCCGGCGTCCCCGGCTCCGCCATCCCGAGCGGCGGGTCGTTGAGGTGGGTGAGCGGCTCGGCGACCCCCCAGAACATCAGCCCGATCCCCATGCCGGTGGCGAACATCATCGACACCCAGGAGAACGTCGAGAACTCCGGCTCCGAGTCGTCCGGGCCGAGCTTCAGGTTGCCGAAGCGGGAGATGGCGAGGTAGGCCGAGAAGATCACGAACGCCGCGCTGGTCAGGACGAAGAGCCAGCCGAACGAGTCGGTGACCCAGTTCAGCACCTTGGTCGTCGCCTTCTCCATGCCGTCGGGGTCGACGATCCCGGCGACGAGGAAGGCGATGGAGAGGGCGGCCGCTACGCCGAACACCGCCTTGTCGATCGGCAGCTTGCCGTCCGCGTCGGGCTGGACGGTGTCGTGTTCGTGGAGCTCGGTCATGCCTGCACTCCGTTCCTGTGATCTGCGAGCCGGCGCCGCCGCAGCGGCGGCGCCGGCTCCCGAGAGAGATCGCTTACGGACTCAGCCGAGCCAGGCGTCGACCGTGTCCTGGTTCTCCTCGATCCACTTGGCGGCCGCGTCCTCCGGCGACATCCCGTCGCTCGTGATGTAGGCCGCGACCTGGTTCTGGTCGTCGTTGGTCCAGGTGAAGTTCTCGACCAGGTCCACGCCCGGGCCACCCTCGTCGACCCACGAGGTCGACACGATCTTCTTCAGCGGGGTCTCCGGGTAGTCGCAGTCGACCTTGGCCGGGTCGTCCTGGCAGCCGTCCTCGTACGGCGGCAGGGCGACCTTCTCCATCGGGACCTCGGCGTGGATGTACTGCGGCTCCCAGAAGTAGCCGATCAGCCACTCCTCGTTCTCCTGCGCCTTCTCGAACGCGCCGATGGTCGCCGCCTCACCGCCGGAGAAGACCACCTTGAAGTCGAGCCCGAGGTTGCTGATGATCGCCTCGTCGAACTGGACGTAGGACGGGTCGGAGCCGAGGAACTGGCCGGCGCCGCCGGACTCCGAGGTCGCGAACTCGCTGGCGAACTCGTTCAGTCCCTCCCAGTCCAGGACCTCGGGGTGCTCCTCGGCGAGCCAGCCGGGGACGTACCAGCCGATGATGCCGACGTTGCCGTTCTCGCCGAAGTCCATCGCGCTGCCGTCACCGGAGCCCTCGAAGAACTTCTTCTCGAGGTCCGGGTGACCCCAGTCCTCGATGACGACGTCCACCTCGCCGGTGCCGAAGCCCTGCCAGGAGACGTCCTCCTTCAGGTCCTTGTAGTTGACGGTGCAGCCGAGCTGCTCCGCCGCGACGGTCCCGACGACGTAGGCGCTCGCCTCGTAGCCGACCCAGGGGTTGACCGCCATGTTGATCTCGCCGCAGTCGCCGGCCTCTGCTGCTGCCGACTCGTTGGCCTCGGTCTGCTCGTCGATCGAGCCACCGCCGTCGTCCCCGCAACCTGCGAGCACGAGCGTCGCGCACGCTGCGGCCGCAGCCAGGCGCGTCCCCTGCTTCCATCCGATCCGCGTGATCCGCATTCCATCTCCTCCGTGGTGCGTGTGCGATCTCTTGATGTACCGAGTTCCTGACGTCCTCAATGGACGACCGCTCCGAGCCGGCGCGGTGCCTTGGTGGGGTCCTTCATGACCGCCGTGTCGTGGGCCGCCGCACGGCAGATGCGGTCGACCATGATCCCGAGCAGCACGATGCTGATGCCGGCCGCGGCGCCCTTGCCCCACTCCTCCGAGCGGGAGAAGCCGAGCACGACGTCATACCCGAGCGCGCCGGCGCCGACCATGCCGCCGATGACCGCCATCGACAGCACGTAGAGCAGGCCCTGGTTGGCGGCGAGCACCAGCGAGCCGCGCGCCATCGGCAGCTGCACCTTGGTGATCTCCTGCCACGAGGTCGCTCCGGTCGACCGGGAGGCCTCGAGGGTCGAGGGCGACACCCCCTTGATGCCGTCGGCGACCAGCTTGATCGCCACCGGGGCGGCGTACACGACGCCCGCCACGATCGCGGTGAACCGGGTGACGTCGAAGAGCGCCAGCATCGGGATCAGGTAGACGAACGGCGGGATGGTCTGCCCGGTGTCGAGCAGTGGCCGCAGCACCACCTCGACCGCATGCCGGCGGGCCATCCACACGCCGAACACCACCGCGAGGACCATCACCAGGAGGGTCCCGACCAGCGTCATCGCGAGCGTGATCATCGAGTCGTGCCACAGCCCGAAGTAGCGCAGGCCGGCCAGGCAGATCACGGTCGGCAGCACCGCACGGGTGCCACCGAGGATCGCGGCGATGGCCAGGATCGCGGCGGCGGTGACGTACCACGGCGACTCCGCCAGCAGCGACTGCAGCGGGTTGAGCAGCCACTCGCTGATGAAGTCCTTGAACCACTCGGTGGCGCCGGCAAAGGTGTCGGTGAACCACTCGGTGAACGAGTCGACCCAGTCCGCGAGCGTCGGACCCCACGAGGTCTCCGGGAACTCCGCGTACCTGAACTGCTCGCGCGACACGTAGATCGCGATGAGGACCGGCACCGCGGCGACCCCGAGCACGATCCGGCGCTGCCTCAGGTTGATGCCACCGCGCGCGGCCTTCTCGGACGCCTCGCTGGCCGCGGTGGTGGTGCGGTCGAGCATCACCGCCATCACCACGATCAGCATGCCGGGCACGAAGGCGCCACCGACGTCGCGCCTCTCCAGGGCGTCGAGCACCGGCTGGCCGAGACCGGGGCCGTCGACGAAAGCCGCGAGCGTGGCCATCGACAGCGCCGCCATGATGGTCTGGTTCAGCCCGACCACGATGGTCTTGCGAGCCATCGGCAGCTGCACCTTGCGCAGCCGCTGGAACGCCGTCTGACCCGCGGCGTTGGTCGCCTCGATCGTGGTCGGGGAGACACCGCGGATGCCGAAGCCCGCGATCCGGATGAGCGGCGGCAGCGCGTAGACGAAGGTGCAGACCACGGCGGCCGATGCCCCAATGCCGAAGAACAGCACGATCGGGCAGCAGGTACACGAACGTCGGCATGGTCTGCAGGATGTCGAGGATCGAGTTGATCGTGGCGACCACCCAGCCTCGTCGCGTGGTGCCGAGCCAGACGGCGAGCGGCAGCCCGATCAGCACGGCGACGCCGACAGCGACGAACGTGATGATCAGCAGGTCCATCGCGTCCGACCAGTAGCCGAAGAGCCCGAACGAGAAGAACGACGCCGCGACCAGGATCGCGATCCGCCAGCCGGCGACCGCCAGCCCGATCCAGGTCGCGATCGCGGTCACGCCGAGCCAGCCGATCTGCGGGACCGGGCGCGGCAGGTCGGGGATCGAGATCATCCGCTGCGCCCAGTTGACGACGTCGGTGAACCACGCGCCCATGTTGTAGGTGAACTGGATGATCGGGTTGGTGTCGCGGCTGGAGAGCACCGAGTCGCGGAAGTCGGTCAGCGCCTGCTGGACATCGGTGTGTACCCGCACCGGGATCTCGAGGGTGTCGGTCCCCTTCGTGAACGCGTAGACGACGACCCACACTCCGATGACCGCGAGCGCCCAGGCCCAGCGCGGCAGCCGCCGCGGCTCACGCTCCGGTGGCGGCGTGGCGTCCGGCTCGACGCGTGGCGGGGCGAGGGTGGCGGTCATGACGCGTTGACCTGCTCCTCGGCGACGACGACACGGAGGATCGCGTCGTCGTCGACGATGCCGACCAGCTCACCGTTGTCGACGACCCGGACCGGGTGGTCCGAGGCGAGCGCCGCGCGGGCGGCCTGGCGGACGATCGTCGTCGACGTCATCACTGGGCCCTCGGTCGAGTCGTCGGGCCGCGGGTCACGCATCACCCACTTCAACGTGAGCACGTGCGAGCGCGGGACCTCGGAGGTGAAGTCGCGGACGTAGTCGTCGGCCGGGGCGCCGACCACCTCGTCGGGCGTACCGATCTGGACGACCGCGCCGTCGCGCATGATCAGGATCCGGTCGCCGAGCTTGAGCGCCTCCTGCAGGTCGTGGGTGATGAAGACCATCGTCTTGTTGAGCTCGTGGTGGAGCCGGATCACCTCGTTCTGCATGTCCCGTCGGATCAGCGGGTCCAGCGCCGAGAACGGCTCGTCGAAGAGCAGCAACGACGGATCGTTCGCCAGCGCCCGGGCCAGGCCGACCCGCTGCTGCATGCCGCCTGAGAGCTGGTCGGGGTAGGACCACTCGTAGCCGGACAGGCCGACCAGGTTGACGATCTCCTCCGCCCTGGCGCGGCGCTCCTTCTTGCCCACGCCGCGGACCTCGAGGCCGTAGGCGACGTTGTCGATCACCTGGCGGTGCGGCAGCAGCCCGAAGTGCTGGAACACCATCGAGGTGTGGTTGCGCCGCACGTCGCGGAGGTCGGACTCGCTGGACGACATCACGTCGCGGCCGTCGATCGAGATCTCACCGCAGGTGGGCTCGATCAGCCGGGTCAGGCAGCGCACCAGGGTCGACTTGCCCGAGCCTGACAGGCCCATCACCACGAACACCTCGCCGGGCGCGACGTCGAAGGACACGTCGCGGACGCCGACCACGCAGCCGGTCTTCTCCTTCAGGTCCGCGCGGGAGAGCTCGGCGTCGGGAGTGCCGACGATCCCGTCGCACCCTCGCCCGAAGATCTTCCAGAGGTTGCTCACCGAAAGTGCGGCGTCACTCATGAGGACTCCTGCGGGTAGAGGGGCATGCCGTCGCGGTAGCGGTAGTACGGCACGTCGGCGGGTGGGAGCGGCGTGTTGCCGGCAATCAGGTCCGCGGCCTTCTCGGCGACCATCATCACCGGGGCGTAGATGTTGCCGTTGGTGACGATACGGGAAGACCGACGCGTCGACGACGCGCAGTCCCTCGACGCCGTGGACCGACATCGTGGTCGGGTCGACCACGGCCATCTCGTCGATGCCCATCTTGGCCGTGCAGGACGGGTGCAGCGCGGTCTCGGCGTCGGCGCGCACCCAGTCCAGGACCTGCTCGTCGGTCTCGACGTCCTGGCCGGGCGACAACTCGCCGTCGTTGTACGGCGCGAACGCGTCCTGGTTGAGGATGTCGCGCGCGACCCGGACCGCCTCGACCCACTCGCGCTTGTCGTTCTCGGTCGAGAGGTAGTTGAAGAGCAGTGACGGGTGCTGCCTCGGGTCCCGGCTCTTGATCCGCACGTGGCCGCGGGTGTCGGCGTACATCGGGCCGATGTGCACCTGGTACCCGTGACCCTCGGTGGGCGCGGACCCGTCGTACCGGATCGCGACGGGGAGGAAGTGGAACATCAGGTTCGGGTAGTCGACGTCCTCGTTGCTGCGGCAGAAGCCACCGCCCTCGAAGTGGTTGGTGGCGCCGAGGCCGCGCCGGTGGAACAGCCACTGGTAGCCGATGCCCGGGCGTTTGCGCCACTTCAGCCCGGGCGCGATCGAGACCGGCTGCTTCGAGGCGTACTGGATGTAGACCTCGAGATGGTCCTGGAGGTTCTCGCCGACGCCGGGCAGGTGGTGCACGACCGGGACACCGTGTTCCTTGAGCAGGCCCTCGTCGCCGACCCCGGAGAGCTGGAGCAGCTGAGGTGTGTTGATCGCACCGCCGCAGAGGATCACCTGGCCGGCGTCGACGCTCCGGTGCAGCCGGCCGCCGCGCAGGTAGTCGACGCCGACCGCCCGCTTGCCCTGGAAGCGAACCTGGGTGGCCATCGCGAGCGTCTCGACCTTCAGGTTCTTCCGGTGCCGCACCGGGTGCAGGTAGGCGCGGGCCGCGGACAGCCGCCGGCCGCGGTGGATGTTGCGGTCGAACTTGGCGAACCCCTCCTGTCGGTAGCCGTTGACGTCGTCGGTCAGCGGGTAGCCGGCCTGCTGGACGGCCTCGAAGAACGCGCCGAACAGCGGGTTGTCGGCCGGACCGCGCTCGAGCACCAGCGGGCCGTCGCCGCCGCGCCAGTCGTCCGCGCCGGCGAGGCAGTTCTCCATCTTCTTGAAGTACGGCAGGCAGTGGAGGTAGTCCCACTCCTTCATCCCCGGCTCGGCGCCCCAGCGCTCGTAGTCCATCGGGTTGCCGCGCTGGAAGATCATCCCGTTGATCGAGCTGGACCCGCCGAGCACCTTGCCGCGGGCGTGGAACACCTTGCGGTTGTTGAGGTTCGGCTCCGGGTCGGTCTCGTACTTCCAGTCGTAGAGCCGGTTCCCGATCGGGAACGGCAGCGCGGCGGGCATGTGGATGAACGGGTCGATCCGGAAGTCGGACCGGCCGGCCTCGAGCACCAGCACCGACGTACTCGGGTCGGCCGAGAGCCGGTTCGCGAGCGCGCACCCGGCCGAGCCACCACCCACGATGACGACGTCAAAGCGCTCCGCACCCATGCCCCGTCTACCTCTCGAACCCTTGGGTTGAGGGCTGGGGACCAGTCGCGGCCAGCGCCGGAGGCGCTTGGCCCGACTCGTCCCCAGCGTCACGAAACCAGCGCTGCTCGGTCGGGCGAATGTTGTGCCACACGTGCTTGGTCTCGCGGTACTCGTCGAGGCCGCTCGGGCCGAGCTCGCGGCCGATGCCGGACTGCTTGAAGCCGCCCCACTCGGCCTGGGGCACGTACGGGTGGTAGTCGTTGATCCAGACGGTGCCCATCCGCATCCGGGCCGCGACCCGCTGGCCCTTGCCCGCGTCCTGGGTCCACACCGCGCCGGCCAGGCCGTAGATGGAGTCGTTGGCGATCCGCACCGCCTCGTCCTCGTCGCGGAACGTCTCGACGGTGAGCACCGGCCCGAACGACTCGTCCTGGGTGACCGACATGACGCTGGTGCAGCCGTCCAGGATCGTGGGCAGGTAGTAGTAGCCGTCGGCGAGCGCCGGGTCGTCGGGCCGCGCGCCCCCGCAGCGCAGCACGGCGCCCTCGGCGATCCCGCGCGCGACGTACGCCTCGACCTTCTCGCGGTGCGCAGCGCTGGTGAGCGGTCCGGTCTCGGCCTTCTCGTCGAACGGGCCGCCGAGCCGGATCCGTCCGGCACGCTCCACCAGCCGCCCGACGAAGTCGTCGTGGATGTCCTCGTGGACGACGAGCCGGGCGCCCGCCGAGCAGACCTGGCCCGAGTGCAGGAACACCGCGGTCAGGGCGAAGTCGAGCGCCACGTCGAGGTCGGCGTCAGCGAATACCAGGTTGGGGTTCTTGCCGCCGAGCTCGAGCGCCACCTTCTTCACCGTGCCCGCGGCCGCAGCCATCAGCCGGCGGCCGGTCTCCAGGCCACCGGTGAAGGAGACCAGGTCGACCCGCGGGTCGGTCGCGAGCGGCGCACCGGCCACCGGCCCGGCACCGAGCACCAGGTTGCCGACGCCCGAGGGCAATCCGGCCTCGTCGAGAACCCGCATCAGGTGGATCGCCGTGTGCGGGGTGAGCTCACTGGGCTTGAGCACGAACGTGTTGCCGGCGGCCAGGCAGGGCGCGACCTTCCAGGACGTCTGGAGCAGCGGGTAGTTCCACGGCGTGACCAGGCCGCACACGCCGACCGGCTCGTGGACGATCCGGCTGACCACGTCGGGGTTGCCGGTGTCGACGATCCGGCCCGCGTCCTCGGCGGCGACCCGGCCGAAGTAGCGGAACACCGAGACGACGTCGGCCACGTCGTACTGGCTCTCGACCAGCCGCTTGCCAGTGTCGAGCGACTCCATCCGGGCGAGGTCGTCGGCATCGCGCTCGAGCAGGTCGGCGACGACGAGCAGCAGGTCGCCGCGCTCACGGGACGACGTGTGCGGCCAAGGGCCGTCGTGGAACGCCCGGTGCGCGGCGGCGATCGCCGCTTCGGTGTCCTCGGCGCCGGCCTCGTCGACCTCGGCGACCAGGGTGCCGTCGGCCGGGCAGCGGATCTCGCGGCGCGCTCCACCCCGCGCGGTTGTCCACGCGCCGTCGAGGTAGAGCTCAGGCACCGTGCCGACCCACTCCCTGCGCGGATCGCCTTCGTTGCGTATCACGCAACTCGGTGCTCTCCGCGCAACCAGTTTGTTGTCCTGAGAATGGAGTCAGGTCACCCGGCCGTCAAGGGAGTGTGCCGAGTTGTGACTCAGCGGTGACCCCAGCCGAGCCGGTGCGAGACCTCAACGGCTGCCGCCAGGAGCAGCGGGAGGACCTCTTCCATCCGCGCGTCCGAGAGCCGGAACGTCGGACCGGAGACGCTCATCGAGGCGACCACGTCACCGTGTGCGTTGCGGATCGGCGCGGCGACCGCGGTCAGCCCCTCCTCGAGCTCGTCGATCGCGAGGGCGTAGCCCCGGTCGCGGACCTCCTGGAGCTCCTCGCGCAGCCGGGCCTTCTTGGTGATGGTCAGCGGGGTGTAGCGCGACAGCGTGCCGAGCACCTCGGTGACCTTCTTGTCGTCGAGGCCGCTGAGCAGCACCTTGCCGTTGCTGGTGGCATGCAGCGGGATGTGTTGGCCGACCCAGTTGTGCGGCTGGAGCGCGGACGACCCCGCGATCTGGTCGAGGTAGAGCGCCGAGCTCTCCGAGAGCACCGCGATGTTGACGGTCTCTCCGGAGTCGGCGGCCAGCTGCCGGCACACCGGCCGGGCCTCCTGCACCAGGTCCAGCCGGGCGGTCGTGGCGCCCGCCAGGCGGAGCACCCCGACGCCGAGCCGGTACCGGCCGCGCTCGGAGGTCTGCTCGACCAGCCGGTGCGCCTCGAGAGTGGTGACCAGACGGAACGCGGTGCTCTTGTGGACACCGAGCTGGCCGGCGATCTCGGTGACCCCGGCCTCGCCGGACCGGGCCAGCACCTCGAGAATGGTCAGCGCCCGGTCGACCGACTGGACGCCGGCGCTCGCGTCGTTCACGATCGCGACAGTAGCGGAGTTCTGTTGCGTATCGCAGACAGAGTTTCGAGCAGCGCAACAGCCGTGCCAGAGTGATCCCGTGTCCTTCGTGCTCATCATCTCCTGCCCCGATCGGCCCGGCATCGTGCACGCGGTCTCCGGCTTCCTGGCCGAGCGTGGCGGCAACATCGTGGAGAGCCAGCAGTTCGGCGACCGGCTGAGCGGGCGCTTCTTCATGCGCATCGACGTCGACGTCCCTGGGCCTGTCGACGGCACGGCACTCCGGGTCGAGTTCGCCCCGATCGCCGAGGAGTTCGAGATGCGCTTCGAGATCTGGGACGCGAAGACGCCGTACCGGACGCTGATCATGGTGTCGAAGCACCTGCACTGCCTGAACGACCTGCTGTTCCGCACCAGCACCGGCTCACTCCAGATCGAGGTCCCGGCCGTGGTGTCCAACCACCCGGACGCGGCCGAGATGGCTGCGTCGTACGGCGTCCCGTTCCACCACATCCCGGTCACGCCGGACACCAAGGCCGCGGCTGAGGCCCAGCTGCTCGAGCTGGTGAACTCGCTCGACGTGCACCTGGTCGTGCTCGCCCGCTACATGCAGGTGCTGTCCGACGGGCTGTGCCGCGAGCTCTCGGGCCGCGCGATCAACATCCACCACTCGTTCCTGCCGAGCTTCAAGGGCGCGAAGCCGTACCACCAGGCCTTCGACCGCGGCGTGAAGCTGGTCGGCGCGACCGCGCACTACGTGACCGGCGCGCTCGACGAGGGCCCGATCATCGAGCAGGACGTGATGCGCGTCGACCACGGCAACTACCAGGACGAGCTGGTCGCCGCCGGCCGCGACGTCGAGGCCCAGGTGCTCTCCCGCGCGGTCCGCTGGCACTCGCAGTCCCGGGTCCTGCTCAACGGGCACCGGACCGTCGTCTTCCGCTGACGTTGGGCGGTCAGTTTCCCCGGGTCACCGGGGAAACTGGATCCTTTGGGGGGTTGCAACGGGCCAAAGGGTCCAGTTCTGCCCGAACGGAACTAGCTCGGGAGTCATCGCTCACGGGCTCGGGTCGCGGCGGCCTGTCGCGCGGCGACACAGACGATCGCTCAGGCGGACCAGCGCAGACTCTCGTCGGCCAGGTCGGCGGGCAGGTGTACGCCGCGCAGGTCGGGCCGGCGCTCCATCAGCTCGGCCAGCTCCTTGGCCCGGGCCGCGGCCCGGCGCTGCTTCAGCTCGTTGAGCTGGTCCCGGTCGTCGGTCATCTCGTCTCCCCTGATCCGTGCCGAGCCCGTCGGTCGAGTCCGAACACCCACCACGCCGCCGCGTAGGCCGCGACCGCGCCGGGCAGCGCCGCGAAGCTCTCCGTCAGCGCGAGGCCGCCCAGGATGAGGAGTCCTGGGACCAGCAGCGAGATACGTGGCGGCTCCACGTAGTAAGTCTAGCGATTCACTGCAATAAGGGAAGACCCGGTCCGGACCAGACCGCGATCAGTCCCCCAGCTCCGCTCGCCGGCGTACGACGTACTCCTCGAGCTCCTGCCGGATCGCGTCGTCCAGCGGCGGCTGCTCGTACTCGTCCAACTTCTTCTGCCAGATCTCGGCGGCGCGGGCGGCGGTGTCCTTGGCGCCGTTGCGCATCCAGCGCTCGTAGTTCTCCGAGGAGGAGAGGAACGGCCGGTAGAAGCAGGTGCGGAACCGGTCCATGGTGTGCGCCGCGCCGAGGAAGTGCCCGCCGTGGCCGACCTCCTGGTGCGCGTCGAAGGCCAGCGACGCCTCGTCGATCTCCAGCGGCGTGAACTCGTGCTGGAGCATCTGCACCAGCTCGACGTCGATCACGAACTTCTCGTAGCCCGCGACCAGGCCGCCCTCGAGCCAGCCGGCAGAGTGCATCACGAAGTTCGCGCCGGCGAGGAACGTCGGCAGCATCGTCATCAGCGCCTCGTAGCCGGCCTGCGCGTCCGGCACCTGCGACGAGGTGAGCCCGCCGCCGGTGCGGAACGGCAGGTTGAAGTGCCGCGCGATCTGGCCGGTGCAGAGCAGCCCGATGCCGGACTCCGGAGTGCCGAACGTCGGGGATCCGGACTGCATGTCGATGTTGGAGAGGAACGAGCCGAAGACCACGGGGCAGCCGGGCCGGATCAGCTGCGACAGCGCGATACCGGACAGCGCCTCGGCCATCTGCTGCACCAGCGCGGCCGGGATGGTCACCGGCGACATCGCGCCCATCAGGATGAACGGCGTGAGGATGACCGGTTGGTTGGCGAGGGAGTACTCGAACTGGGCCTCGAGCATCCGGTCGTCCCAGCGCAGCGGGGAGTTGCAGTTGATCAGCGAGATCAGCGCCGGCGTCTCCTCGATCGTCTCGCGGGAGCCGAACAGGATCTCGGTCATCGCGATGGTGTCGCGTGCGTTGACGCCGGACACCACGTTGCCCATGTAGATCTTGTCGGTCAGCGTCTGCAGCGCGTAGGTCATGTCCAGGTGCCGGCTGTCGAGCGGGGTGTCGTTCGGCTCGTTGACCACGCCGCCCGCGGAGTCGAGCGCGGCGAAGCTCTGGGCGAGCTTGGAGAAGTTGCGGAAGTCGTCCATGGTGCCGTCGCGGCGGACGTCACCCTGGCGCACGAACGGCGGGCCGTACACGGCACTGAACGCCATCGCGTCGCCGCCGATGTGGATGTTGTGCTCCGGGTTCCGGGCCTGGAGGTCGAACTCCTTGGGCGCCTTGGCGACCTGCTCGAGCACGAAGTCGGGGTCGAGGAAGACGGTGTTCTCCTCGACCCGCTGGCCGGCGGCGCGGAACAGGTCGCGGGCGCGGGCGTCCAGGAACTCCACGCCGATCTCGCTGACCAGGCGACGCCAGCCGGCGTCCAGCGTGGCCATCGCGTCCTCGGACAGCACCTCGTAGCGCGGCATCCGGTTGCGGAACATCGACCCTCCAACCTAACCTCATGATGTGGGACCACAGTTCCACAACATGGAACAGGACGGAAGGCCATGGCAGAGGCGACCGGCACCCAGGCGGTGGACCGCGCGGCCGCGCTGGTCTCGACGGTCGTGCACGCCGACCAGCCGCTCACGTTCGCCGACCTCCAGGAGGCGAGCGGGCTGGCGAAGTCGACGACGTCGCGGATGCTCGCCGCCCTGGAGCGCACCGGCCTGGTCGAGCGCGACGCCGCCGGGTCGTACGTCGCCGGCCGGCTGTTCTGGCTGTACGCCGCCCGGCACGACCCCTGGGAGGAGCTGGTCCGGCTCGCTCGGCCGGCGATGGAGCGGATCGGCGAGGAGACCGCCGAGACCGTGCACCTCTCGGTGACCCGGGGCGAGCAGGTCGTCCAGGTCGCCCAGGTCGACTCGCGCTACCTGCTCGGCACCCGCGACTGGACCGAGATCGAGGTCCCGCCGCACACCTCGTCGCTCGG
Source organism: uncultured Actinomycetota bacterium (assembly GCA_963716655.1). GTDB lineage: Bacteria > Actinomycetota > Actinomycetes > Propionibacteriales > Nocardioidaceae > Nocardioides. The sequence continues at coordinate 13,516 of CAVQTV010000009.1, forward strand.
CAAGGTGTTCTACGCCTGGGGCGCGCTGCCGGTGCCGACGAGCGGCCTGCACGCGCGCACGGTCGCCACGATCACGGACCCCGCCGCGCTGGAGCGCGACGGGGTCCGCGTCCGGCAGCGCGGCTACGCCGTCACGGTCGACGAGCTCGAGGTCGGGCTCACCGGTATCGCCGTACCGGTCCACGGCCCCCGCGGCGACGTGGTCGCAGCACTCGGCATCTCGGGACCAACCCAACGACTGGAGGGCCGTCTCGACGAGCTCGGCCGGCACCTGTCGTCCCACGCCACGCAGCTGTCCACGCTGCTGCGCGGCCGAACACCCAAGGAGGGCGTGGCATGACAAGTCCCGAAGACATTCTCCAGGGCCTGTACGACGAGACCCTGGTCGGCAACGCACCCCGCGTCCTCGAGCTCACCGAGGAGGGGCTCTCCATCGACATGGAGCCGCAGACGCTGCTCTTCGACGCGCTGATCCCGTCGCTGGAGGAGGTCGGCGCCCGGTTCGAGCGCGGCGACTTCTTCGTGCCGGAGATGCTGATCGCCGGCCGCGCGATGGCCGGCGCGATGGAGCGGCTGCGGCCGCTGCTCGCCGAGACCGGCGTGCAGACCATCGGCAAGTTCCTGATGGGCACGGTCAAGGGCGACGTTCACGACATCGGCAAGAACCTCGTCAACATCATGCTCGAGGGCGCCGGCTTCGAGGTGATCGACCTCGGCGTTCAGGTGGCGCCGGAGAAGTTCGTGTCGGCGATCGAGGAGCACCAGCCCGACATCGTCGGCTTCTCGGCGTTCCTCACCACGACGATGCCGATGTTCAAGGCCAACATCAACGCGCTCGAGAAGGCCGGCTTGCGCGACGCCGTCGTGGTCATGGTCGGCGGCGCCCCGGTCACCCAGGAGTACGCCGACGCGGTCGGCGCCGACGGGTACGCCGCCGACGCCTCCGCCACCGTCAAGAAGGCCAAGGCACTCCTCCACGAGAAGCGCTCCAAGGTCCCTGCATGAGCCACGAGACGATCCTTCGCGGCACCGGGTCAGAGGTCGTGATCGGCCACGGCCGGCGGTTCTGCCTGATCGGCGAGCGGATCAACCCGACCGGGCGGCGGATCTTCCAGGAGCAGCTGCGCGCGGGCGACCTGTCCGCGATCGAGCGCGACGTGAAGGCCCAGGTCGAGGGCGGCGCCGACGTGCTCGACGTGAACATGGGCGTGCCACTCACCGACGAGGCCGACCTGCTGGCCCGCGCGATCCAGCTCGTCCAGAGCATCACCGACAAGCCGATCTGCATCGACTCGTCGGTGATCGAGGCGCTCGAGGCCGGGCTGGCGGTCTACCAGGGCCGGGCGCTGGTCAACTCGGTCACCGCCGAGGACGACCGGCTGGCCGCGATCCTGCCGCTGGTGAAGAAGTACGACGCAGCGATCATCGCGCTGCCGAACGACCACGACGAGATCCCGATGGAGGCCGACAAACGGCTCGACCTCACCGCCAAGATCATCCGGGTCGCGACGCAGGAGTACGGCATCGCGCAGGCCGACATCGTGATCGACCCGCTGGCGATGCCGATCGGCGCCGACACCACGACCGCGCTGGTCACGTTCGAGACGATGCGCCGGATCCGCGATGAGCACGGCGTGAACATGACCTGCGGTGCGTCCAACACGTCGTTCGGCATGCCCGACCGGCACACCCTTGGCGCGGCCTGGCTGCCGATGGCGATGACCGCCGGGCTGACCAGCGCGATCATGGACACCCGCACGCCGCAGATCGTCGAGGCGGTCAAGGCCGCCGACGTGTTCCTGAACCACGACGAGTGGGGCATGGCCTGGATAGCCGCCCACCGCGCCAAGGCGGCCGCCACAGCATGACGGAGCCGCACGACGGCACCGGCCGGGTCGAGCTGTCCTTCACGGTCCAGGACCCCGACCCCGAACGCACCACGCAGCGTCAGGTGCGAGTGCCCCCCGGCGTCACCGTGTTCGACTCCGCGTCGTGGAACGGCATCGCCATCGACTCCACCTGCGGCGGCCACGGCACCTGCCACAAGTGCAAGGTGCGGGTCGAGGGCACGACGCCGATCACCCGGCATGACGTCAAGACGTTCACCCGCGACCAGCTCGACGCCGGCTGGCGGCTGGCCTGCCTGGTCAACGCGACCCGCGACCTCACCGTCGACGTACCCCCGCTGACCACCCGGCCGAAGGCCGCCACCGTCGGCGTCGGCCGGCAGGTGATCCTGCGGCCGGCGATCCAGAAGCGGTACGTCGAGCTCGACGAACCGTCGCTGACCGACCAGCGCACCGACCTGGCCCGGCTGCTCGGCGCCATCGACGACCTGGAGCCCTTCGCGGACCTGCACGTCCTCCGTCGGCTCCCGACCGTGCTGCGCCAGGCCGACTTCAAGGTGACCGCGGTCATCGTCGACGAGGCGCTGGTCGAGGTCGAGCCGGGTGACACGACCAAGCACCAATACGCCATCGCCTTCGACCTCGGCACCACCACGGTCGTCGCCACCCTGCTCGACGTCGCCACCGGCACGCCGGTCGCGGTCGCCTCGATGCTCAACAAGCAGCAGCCGTACGGCGGCGACGTGATCACCCGGATCAGCGCCACGATGATGGACCCCGAGGCGCTCGGCCGGCTGCAGCGCGCGGCGGCGGAAACCCTGTCCACATTGGCGATCCAGGTCTGCACCGAGGGTGACGTCGAACCGACGCAGGTCTACGAGGTCGCGCTCGCCGGCAACGCCACGATGACCGCTCTCGTGCTCGGGATCGACCCCGAGCCGCTCGGCGTCGCGCCGTTCATCATGTCCGTCGCGCAGCCCCCGGACCTGCTCGCGGCCGACCTCGGCCTGGCCCTGCACCCGCGCGCCCGCGCGACGCTGTTCCCCGCCCTCGGCGCTTACGTCGGCGGCGACATCGTGGCCGGCATGCTGGCCACCGGCATGGACCGCGACAAGCGCGTCCGGCTGTTCATCGACGTCGGGACCAACTGCGAGATCGTCGTCAGCGACGGCGACCGGATCCTCTCCACGGCGGCACCGGCCGGACCGGCGTTCGAGGGCGGCGCGATCCGCTGCGGCATGCGCGCGTCCGACGGCGCCATCGAGGTCGTGAAGATGGGCGAGACCGTCGAGCTCGGCGTCATCGGCGACGTCGAGCCGCGCGGCCTGTGCGGCTCCGGTCTCGTCGACGCGGTTGCCGAGCTGGTGAAGGTCGGGCTGCTCGACAAGACCGGCCGCTACATCCCTGACAAGGACGCCAAGGAGGTCGCGCCCGCGCTGGCCGACCGGCTCACGATGATCGGCCAGGAACGCGTCTTCGTCTTGCACCGGCCTGCGCCGGACGCCGAGCCCGAGGACTGCGTGGTGCTCTCCCAGCGCGACGTTCGCGAGCTCCAGTTCGCCAAGGCCGCGATCTCGACCGGCTGGTCGCTGCTGCTCGAGGAGCTCGGCATCGAGCACCGCGACGTGCAGCAGGTGCTGCTCGCCGGGTCGTTCGGCAGCTACCTGTCCGCCGCCTCGGCGGTCCGGATCGGGCTGGTGCCGAAGCTGCCCGTGCTCCGCATCGTCGCCGCCGGGAACGTCGCCGGCGAGGGCGCGAAGATGGCCCTGCTGTCGATCCGTGAGCGTGCCGGTGCACAGGCGCTGCTGGAGGAGGTGACCTATGTCGAGCTCTCCGACCGCACCGACTTCAACGACAGGTTCGTCGACGAGCTCGGGTTCTGAACGCACCGCGCTGATCGCCTGCGGTGCGATCGCGCAGCCCGCGGCGGCGATCGTCGCCCGCCACGGGTGGCCGGTCGACGTCCACCCGCTGCCGCCGCTGCTGCACAACCAGCCGCAGCTGATCGCCGGCGAGGTGCGCCGGCTGGCGGCCGAGCTGCGCCCGTCGTACACCTCCGTCGTGGTCGGGTACGCCGACTGCGGGACGTACGGCGCGCTCGACGCCGTCTGCGACGAGCTCGGGCTGACACGGCTGCCCGGGCTGCACTGCTACGACCTGTACGCGGGGCCGTCGAACGTCGAGACGTTCTTCCGCGAGCAGCCGGGCACCTACCTGCTCACCGACTTCCTGGTCCGGTCGTTCGCGCGCACCGTCGAGCAGGAGCTCGGCCTGGACCGCTGGCCGGAGCTGCGCGACGACTACTTCGGCCACTACACGCGGGTGGTGTGGCTGGCCCAGCAGCCGGACGACGAGCTGCGCCGGCTCGCGGAGGACGCCGCCGGCCGGATCGGGCTGCCGCTGACCGTCGTCGAGACCGGTGACGCTGGGCTCGAGGCCGCGTTGCGTCGTACCGTCGCCGGGTGAGCGCGTCGTACCCGACCGTCCGTCAGACCGTCCTCGACTGCCAGCAGCCCCGGCGGCTGGCGGAGTTCTACCGTGAGCTGCTCGGCTACGAGTACCGCCCCGGCGACGAGCCGCCCGACGACGGCCCGGACGAGCGCGGTGAGGACTGGCTGGTGATCCGACCGCCCGGCGGCGGCCACGGGCTCGCGTTCCAGGCCAACGCCGAGTACGTCCCACCGGTGTGGACGCCCGGACCGGACCGGCCCGGTGACCAGCAGATGATGCTGCACCTCGACCTGACCGCCCCCGACGCCGACGGCCTCGAGGACCAGCGGCGGCGGGTGCTGGAGCTGGGTGGCGCGGTGCTGTACGACCGCACCGCCGACGAGGACGAGCCGCTCTACGTCTTCGCCGATCCGGCCGGCCATCCGTTCTGCATCTTTGTGTGATCCTGGGGGATGCGCACCGCCATCGTCCTTCTCGTCGCGGTGGCCGTCCTGGCCGCCGCGGGCGTCTACGGCGCGGTGCTGCTGACCCGCGAGGACCCGGAACCCGACGCGACCACGTCCGGCAGGACGTGGGACAGCTACACCGTCAAGGGGCGGACCCTGGTGGTCGAGGCGACCGGCGACCCGTGCACCGAGCTCGCCGACGTCGAGGTCGACGAGTCCGACGACCGGGTGGTCGTCACCATGCACGTCGAGGTCGACGGGGCCGTCTGCGCGGCCCTCGCCGTCCCGATCCGCGGCCGGGTCCGGCTGGAGGACCCCCTCGGCTCGAGGCCGGTGTACGACGGCGCCTGTCTCGACGACGAGGGCGCGGCCAGGGGGTGTCGCCGGGGCGACGACTAACCTGCCGCCCGTGGAGGGAACGATCGGGGCCGACGACCCGCGCGCGGCTGACGTGCGCGCGCTGCTCGAGGCGCACCTGGCGTTGATGAACGAGCAGAGCCCGCCCGAGGACGTACATGCCCTCGACGTCGACGCGCTGGCACATCCGTCGATCGCGTTCGTGTCCTACCGGCTCGCCGGCGACCTGCTCGGCGTCGGCGCTCTGAAGGACCTCGGCGACGGCCACGGCGAGCTCAAGTCCATGCACACGGTGGCCGCCGCCCGCGATCGCGGCGTGGGTCGGGCGCTGCTCGTCCACCTGGTCGGCCTGGCGACCACCAGCGGGATGAACCGGGTGAGCCTGGAGACCGGCACCCAGGAGGAGTTCCGGCCGGCCCGGTCGCTGTACGCCGCGGCGGGGTTCACCGAGTGCGGCCCGTTCGCCGACTACGCGCTCAGCCCGTGGAGCGTGTTCATGACCCGCGCGGTCACCGCAGACGGCTGAGCAGGTCCTGCCGCCAGGCCTCGGTCTCGGCGACCTGGTTGAACGTGAAGACGTGCAGCCCCTCGACCAGTGCGGTCGGCTCGGCCAGCGTGGGCGCGCACTTCTCCAGGAACCGCTCGCCGGTGAACCCGCCCGGCGCGGCCAGCCGCGCGAACGTCCCCTTGTGCTTGCTGAGGAACCGGGTCGACTCCCCGACCCCGATCTTGGTGGCCATCGTCAGCAGCTTGGTCCGGTCGACCGGCCCGGGGACCCCGAGCAGCAGCGGCATGGTGATCCCGCGCCCGCGCATCCGGCGCACCCAGTCGCGGATCACGGCGGGGTCGAACGTCAGGTTGCTGACGACGTGCGTGGCGTAGCGGCGCTTGTCCCACATCGCCTGCACGGTGAGGTCGTCGTGGATCGTCGGGTGCGACTCCGGGTACCCGGTGATCCCGACGTGCGCGAACGGCCGGCCCAGGTCGGCGAGGTCCTCCAGCAGCGCCAGCGCGTCCGGGTAGTCGCCCGCCGGGTCGGCGTCCCCGCCGGGCACGAACACCCGGGTGATCCCCTTGCCGGTGAGCCGCGCGCAGATCTCGGCGAGCTCGGACCGGCCGGTCACCATCCGGGCGGCGAGGTGGGGTACGACGGCGTAGCCGTGGCCGGTCAGCCGCTCGGCGAGGTCCAGGGTGGCCGCCAGCCCCTTGCCGGGCGAAGCGGTCACGGTCACGGTGACGTCGCGCGGCACGTGCGCGAGCACCTTCTCCTCGGTCGAGGCCGTGGGCAGCACCTCGTACCGGACCTGGCCGAGCAGCCGGACCAGGGTCTGGCCGGGCGACACTTTGTTGCGCATACTGCAACTCGTTTCGGGATGCGCATCGAACGTCCCGAGTCTAGACCTCCGGGTTGCGGATCGTCACCCACGAGAGGACGCCGCCGAGCGCCAGCAGCACGGCGCAGATGATCGTGGCCTCGCGGTACGCCGCGTCGAAGGCGGCCGCGTCGGCGTAGTCCGCGCCGGCCAGGCCGACGGCGACCGGCAGCGCCGCGACCGCGAGCAGCGATCCGGCGCGTGCGACCGCGTTGTTGACGCCGCTGGCGATGCCCGCGTGCTCGTCGGCCGCGGACGCCAGGACGGTCGCGGTCAGCGGCGCGACCATCAGCGCCAGGCCGAGCCCGAAGACGGTCAGGCCGGGGAAGACGTCGGTCCAGTAGTCGACGTCGGGACCGACCCGCAGCAGCAGCAGGGTGCCGAGCGCCATCACCAGCGGGCCGACGGTCATCGGGATGCGCGGTCCGATCCGGGTGCCGAGCTCACCGCCCTTCGAGGCGAGGAACAGCATGCAGATCGTGATCGGGAGGGTGGCGATCCCGGCCTCGAGCGCGCCGTACCCGCTGACGGTCTGGAGCTGGAGCACCAGGAAGAAGAGGACGGCGCCGAGCGCGGCGTACACCACCAGGGTCATCGCGTTCGCCGCGCTGAAGTTGCGGTTCGCGAAGATCCCGAGCGGCAGCATCGGGTGCTCGCTGCGCCGCTCGTCGACGACGTACCCGACCGCGGCGAGCACCATCACGACCACCGCCCACGGGGCGATCGGGCTGCCCCACTCGATGAGAGCGTAGGTCAGCCCCCCGAGCGCGACGGCGGCGAGAAGTGCGCCGACGACGTCGAGCTCGCGGGGTGCGTTCGGGTCGCGGGTCTCGGGAACCGTCCGCTGCGCGGTGACCACGGTGATGACACCGAGCGGCAGGTTGATCAGGAAGATCCAGCGCCAGCTGGCGTACTCCACCAGGAAGCCGCCCAGGAACGGACCGATCGCGGCGGCGATGCTGCCGAGGCCGGACCAGGCACCGATCGCCTTGGCCCGGTCCTCCCGCACGAACGCGCCCTGGATCATCGCCAGGCTGCCGGGCGTGAGCAGGGCCGCGCCGATGCCCTGGAGGATCCGGGCCGCGATCAGCACCTCGGCGGTCGGCGCCACGCCGCACAGCAGCGAGGCGAGCACGAACCAGACGGTGCCGATCACGAAGATCCGGCGCCGGCCGAACCGGTCGCCGAGCGAGCCGCCGAGCAGGATGAAGCTGGAGAGCGAGAGCAGGTAGGCGTTGGTGATCCACTGCAGCTGGGCGAGCGAGGCGTCGAGGTCCTCACCGATGGTGTGCAGCGCGACGTTGACGACGGTGCCGTCGAGCATCGTCATCCCGGATCCGAGCACGGCAGCCAGGACCACGGCCCGGCCGGTCGCCGTTCCGAGTCGGACGCCGACCAATCCGGACGAGTCGCTCACTCCGAAGAGACTATGAGGTCAGGGGGAACCCTGATGAAGACGAACTCGGTCCCGATTAGGATTCAGCAATGGCGCAGGCGACCCAAACCGAGATGCGGCTTGCCGACCATGTCGACCGCCTCGGTCTGGAGCACCCGCCCATCGACCTCGCCTCGGTCGACTACACCGTGCGCCGCCCTGCCGAGCTGAACCGCCGCTACGGCCACGTACTCGACTACATGGCGCGCGTCGAGCTGGAGGTGGACCGCAACGTCCTCGAGCTGACCACGCTGCTGCCCGACCCACCCGAGATCGACCGGCGCTTCTACGCCGAGGTGTGGCAGCCGCAGGAGATCCGGCACGGGCTGATCCTCGACGAGCTCCAGGTGCACCTCGGTCGAGCGCCCGCCGAGGCCGACCTGACCTCGATCGGTCTCAAGCTCAAGGTCCTCGGCGCGATGGCGCACCTGCCGGCGTTCCAGGACGTCTGCCGGATGCTCTACTACCTGACCGGCATGGCCACCGAGCGGTCCGCCGTGCTCGCCTACAACCTGCTGCACGACGGGGTCCTGGAGCTCGGCGAGGACGCCGTCGCCCGCACCGTGATCGCGCCGATCAAGCGCCAGGAGCCCGGCCACTACGCGTTCTACCAGATCTCGGCGCGCGGGCTGTGGGCCGAGCTCGCCGCCTGGCAGCGGTGGATGGTGCGCCGGCTCCGCAGCGTCTCGTTCGGCCCGGTCGGCGCCAACGACGACACAGCAGAAGGCCGACTTCGGCGACATGCTCCACACCCTCCGCATCGACCGCGAGGTCGAGGAGTTCGCCGCCCAGATCTCCCGCGTCGAGCGCGAGCTGCTCTGGGCGCACCGCGCCGGGCTGGCGGTCCCGCCGTACGTCGCCAAGGCGTTCCGTGAGGCTGTCGAGCTGGCCCAGGTGCGTCTCGTCCCGCGGCGCGGATGATCGCCTGCGCCGCCGCGGTCGCGGCCTGCATGCTCGCACTCCCCGCGTCCGGTGAGCCGGTCAACCGGGCTCCGATCGCGCGCACCGACCAGCTGACCGCCAAGGCCGACACCCCGCGGATCGTCCTGTGGCGCGACCTGCTCGGCAACGACAGCGCCGGCCGCGGCGAGTCCGGCCAGCGGCTGCGGGTCGTCAGCGTGACTGACAACCCGGACTCACCGGGCACGGTCTTCATCACCGGCGGCCACGCGGTCTTCGTGCCGGCCGCAGGTTTCGTCGGCACCGCGAGGTTCCGCTACACGATCAAGGACGGCGGCGGCAAGACCGACACCGGTCGGGTGCGGGTGACGGTCGAGCCCTAGCGAGCGGAGCGCGCGTCCGGCAAGCCAGCTGATGCTGTCGGCCGTCTCGGCCGGAGTCCCCGAGGGCTGCATGACGTGGCTGAGCACCACGCGGACGACCATGTCGATCGCGACGTCGAGGTGCGCGGCGTCCAGCCCGGTGTCGTACGGCGCGATCCGCTCGGCCACCACCAGCTTGGCGGCGGTCAGCAGCGGCTCGGCGTGCGTGGTCAGCAGCGGCAGCAGCTCGGTGTCCGCGCCGTGCGTCGCGGAGACCACGGCGTGCAGCAGCTTGTTGTCGCGCGCCAGCTCCAGCACGCCGTACGTCGCCGCCCGGATCGCGTCGACCAGGTCGTCGGGGTGCGCGTCGAAGGCGGCCGAGACCACGGCGAGGAAGCGCTCGAGCTCGCGCAGGATCACCGCCTCGGCGAGGCCCTCCTTGGAGCCGAGCTCGTTGTAGACGGTCTGCCGGCTGACGCCGACCCGCTCGGCGAGCGCGGCCATGGTCACGCCGGACCAGCCGGACTCGGTGGTCATCGCGACCGCGGCCTCGACGATCCGCTCGCGCATCGTCGGGGCCGCTGTCATAGCGACCATCCTAGGAACCCTCAGGCTGCGGCCTCGGTGAGCCGGACGAAGTCGACCTTCTCCCAGACCCCGCAGTCCGGGCAGCACCAGTCGTCGGGCACCTCGGCCCACGCCGTACCGGCCGCGAAGCCCTCGAGCTCGTTGCCCTCCTCGACCCGGTAGGTGTAGCCGCAGCCGGGGCAGCGCGCGGCCAGCACCTCTGCGGATCCGGTGGTTGAGGTGCGAGCGGAGCGAGCCTCGAAACCACCGTCGGTTTCCGGTGCGGCCGGCGGCGGGTACTTCGCCAGGATCTTGTCCCGCTTGCGCGGCGACAGGTTGGCCTTCGACAGGTCGCCGTCGAAGTGCGCGAGCACCCGCGGGTCCATCACCCGGCGCCAGACGAACGGGACGCTGGCGAGCACGATCATCCCGGCGTACCCGGTCGGCAGCACCGGCGACTCCTCGAAGTCGCGCAGCGACTGGTAGCGCCGGGTCGGGTTGGCGTGATGGTCGCTGTGCCGCTGCAGGTGGTAGAGCAGCACGTTGGTCGCGATGTTGTTGGAGTTCCACGAGTGCGTGGGGTCGACCCGCTCGTAGCGCTGCCGCTCGCCGACGCCGACCTTCTGGCGCAGCATCCCGTAGTGCTCCATGTAGTTGACGACCTCGAGCAGCGAGAAGCCGACGATCGCCTGGATCACCAGGAACGGCAGGATCTCCGGGCCGAGCCACACGACCAGCGCGCCCCAGAGGACCGCCGACATCAGCCAGGCGTTGAGCACGTCGTTGCCGAGCCGGAACGGGTGCTGCTCCCGGCGGGCGTAGCGGCGCTTCTCGATCCGCCAGGCGGACTTCAGCGACCCCCAGACCGTGCGCGGCCAGAACTGGTAGAAGTTCTCGCCGACCCGTGAGGACGCCGGGTCCTCCGGGGTCGCGACCCGGACGTGGTGGCCGCGGTTGTGCTCGATGTAGAAGTGGCCGTAGAAGCTCTGCGCCAGGGCGATCTTCGACAGCCAGCGCTCGTTGGCCTCGCGCTTGTGGCCGAGCTCGTGGGCGGTGTTGATGCCGATGCCGCCGATGCAGCCGATCGAGACGGCGAGCCCGACCTTGTCGAACGTCGAGAGGTCGGCGCCGCCGCCGATCAGCTTCCCAGAAATCAGGCACATCGCGCCGACGAAGCCGGCGTACTGGATCGGCAGGAACAGGTAGGTGATCCACCGGTAGTAGCGGTCCTGCTCGAGCGCCTCGATCACGTCGTCGGGCGGGTTCGAGCGGTCCAGGCCCGCGACCAGGTCGATCGCCGGGACGACGACCAGGATCACGAACGGGCCGATCCAGAACCAGATCCCCCAGCCGGTCAGCGCCCAGAGCCCGTAGCCGATGAAGGCCAGCGACGGCACCACCAGCCCGATCAGCCAGAGGTAGCGCTTGCGGTCCCGCCAGGCCTGCGTCGATCCGGCCGAGACGGTGCTGTTCGCGATGGTGGACACCCGAGCCTCCTCGTCGTTGCTTTACAAGAAGGTATGTAATGTAAAGCGGGGTGTCAACGGTCGCCCCGGGTCAGCCCCGCGAGCGGACGTCCCTGGAGCGCATGGCTCCCAGGACGCCCGCCCGCAACGCCGGGTTCCCGCTAGGCGTTCTCCTGGCGGAACGTCGCGGTGCCCCACCAGGTGCCGGCGGCGGCCATGACGAGCGCCCAGACCGTGCCCCACAGCACCGCCGAGGTGCCGAAGTTGCCGGCGAAGGAGTCGCGGACCGCGTCCACGACGAACTTGAACGGCATCAGGTCGGAGAGGTTCTGCAGCCACTCCGGTCCGATCGTCATCGGCAGCAGGATCCCGCTGAGCAGCAGGATCGGCATCATCACGATGTTGATGATCGGCGCCATCACGTCCTCGCTCTTGGTGGTGAGCGCCAGCGCGTTGGACGCCGCGGCGCACGCGGCGCCGACGACCAGGGTGATCACGATGCCGAGCACGACGCCGGGCAGCGAGCCGCGCATCCCCATCAGGTAGCCGAGGCCGACCAGGATCAGCGCCTGCACCAGCAGCTGGATCACGTCGCGCATCAGCCGGCCGATCAGCAGTGCGGACCGGTTCGCCGGCGTCACCCGCTCGGCCTCGATGACGCCCTCGCGCCACTCGCCGATCAGCCCGAAGCCGGCGAAGAACGCGCCGAACATGCCGAGCTGCACGAGCAGGCCGGGCACCAGGAACGTGTAGGCGTTGTCGGTGCCGGTGTCGAACGAGTCGACCAGCGGCTCGAGCAGCGGGCCGAACAGGACCAGGTAGAGCACCGGCTGCATGATCCCGATCAGCACCCACGCGGGGTTGCGCAGGTTCATCCGGATCTGTCGGCGGAACACGATGGTGCTCTCACGCACGAACGCCATCAGGCCACCTGCTCCTTCTCGTCGTCGCCCTCGCCGGCCTCGGCGTCGCGCAGCGACCGGCCGGTGAGGGTCAGGAACACGTCGTCGAGGGTCGGGCGGTGCACCTCGATCGCGTCCAGCGAGACGCCGGCGGCGTCGAGGTCGCGCAGCAGTCCGGGTACGACGCGTCCGGCCTGGGGCACCCGGCCCTGGACCTGGCGTCCGTCGATCTCGACGCCCTCCGCGATCGGAGCCGAGCTTCTCGGCGGCCACCACGACCTGGTCGTCGGTGGCGACCTCGAGGTGGACCAGGTCCCCGGCCACCTGGGCCTTGAGGTTCGAGGCGGTGTCCGAGGCGACGATCCGGCCCTGGTCGATGATCACGATCCGGTCCGCGAGCGCGTCCGCCTCGTCGAGGTAGTGCGTGGTCAGGAAGACGGTCGCGCCGTGCCGCGAGCGGAGACCCTCGATGTGCTCCCACAGGTTGGCCCGCGCCTGCGGGTCCAGGCCGGTCGTCGGCTCGTCGAGGAAGACCAGCGTCGGGTCGTGGATCAGCCCCATCACCACGTCGAGGCGGCGCTTCTGCCCGCCCGACATCTTCTTCGGCATCCGCTTCCACAGCCCGTCGAGCTGGAGCTGCTCGAACAGCTCCTGCCCACGACGTACGGCGTCGGCGCGCGACATCCCGTAGAGCATCCCGTGGTCGACGACCTCGTCACCGGCGAAGGCGCCGGAGAACGTCGACCCCACCTGCGAGACGTAGCCGATGCTGCGCCGGACCTGGACCGACTCGCGGACCACGTCGTACCCCGCGACCGTGGCCGAGCCGGCGGTCGGCCGAAGCAGCGTGGTGAGCATCCGCAGCGTGGTGGTCTTGCCGGCGCCGTTCGGGCCGAGGAAGCCGACGACCTCGCCCTCCTCGACGCTGAGGTCGACGCCGTCGACGGCGCGCACCTCCGTTGCGTTCTTGCCGCGTCCCGTGTGGAACGTCTGCACGAGTCCTCGTGCCTGGATCATCCGAGCTCCCAAGGTCAGTGTGTTCAAGTTTGAATACCCGAGTGTTCAACATTGAAGACTGACCCGTCAAGTCGGGTCAGGACCAGGTGACCGCGGCCCGCTCCCGCCAGGTGCCCTCGAGGCCCGCGCGCGACGTGCGGTTCCACAGCGAGAGGTAGAGGTCGACCGCCGTGCCGGCGAGGGCCCAGTCTCCTTCCTCGCGCGGACCGGCCCTCCGGGTGGTGACCGCCGGGCCGGGACTCGAGCTCGACCTGCCACCAGTCCGGGGCGTCGTCGGGAGCCACGACGAGCACGCCCGGCTCCTCGCAGCGCAGCTGCGAGCGCGGCCGGGTCAGGAACCCGGCCAGCAGCTCGTCGATGCCGTCGACCGCCAGGTCGGTCTCGATCCAGGCCTCGCTCGGGTCGGGGTGCCGGCCGAGGGCCGCGGACAGCGCGTCGACTGCGTGCATCGTCGTCTCGTGGCACTGCCGGCGCGCCCAGAACTCGCGCGGCGCGGGCGCGTCGTTGAGGAACACCGGCGCCGGACGTCGGCCGGTGCCCGGGTGAGCGTCTCGGCGAGGTCGAGCACGCCCTCGCGCAGCCACTCCAGCGGGTCGACCTCCGCCCGGCCCTCGGCCTCGAAGGCGTCCGGGTCGATGTCGTGCTCGCCGCGCAGCAGCGCGGCCGCCCACCGGTGCACCATCCCCTGGTGCGCGACCAGGTCCCGCACCGTCCAGTCCGGGCAGGTCGGCACCGGCGCGCGCAGACCGGCGCGGTCGGCGTACCGCACGAACGCGACCATCGCGGCGCGCAGACCCTCGAGGTGCCGGGTCAGGGGAAGCTGGGTGGGCACGTCATGAGCGTGACAGCCCGCGCGGCGCTGGTCATCCCGATTACTCCCGGGGGCGCGGATGGTAGGAGTGGTGTCGTGACCGAACCCGCGACCGTCCGCCTCGCCGTCCTCATCGACGCGGACAACGTGTCCGCCTCCCACTCCGCTTCCCTGCTCGCCGAGCTCGCGCGGTACGGCGCACCGACGGTGAAGCGGGCGTACGGCGACTGGACCACCCAGCAGCTCACGGGCTGGAAGTCGGAGCTGGCCCGGCACGCGATCCAGCCGATCCAGCAGTTCGCGAACACGGTCGGCAAGAACTCCACGGACTCCGCGCTGATCATCGACGCGATGGACCTGCTGTACTCCGGCAACCTCGACGCGTTCGCGATCGTGTCCAGCGACAGCGACTTCACCCGGCTCGCGACCCGGCTGCGTGAGTCCGGCAAGACCGTCTACGGCCTCGGGCGGCGCACGTACTCCCGCGTCGCTGCAGGCGGCCTGCGACAAGTTCATCTTCCTCGAGGTGCTCCGCGACGGAGCGAGGAGGCCGACCCCGCGGCCGAGGTGGACGCCGAGACCGAGGCCGACTCGCTGCCCGACCTGCGCACGATCCTCGAGGCAGCGGTGCGGAGCACCGCGCAGGACGACGGCTGGTCACCGCTCAGCTCGGTCGGCAACTACCTGGGCAAGACCCATGCGGCGTTCGACCCGCGCCACTACGGCTTCCCCCGGCTCAGTGCGCTCGCGGGCGCGCAGAGCTACCTCGACCTCGAGCACCCCGAGGGCGGCCAGCCACGGGTCCGGCTGCGGTCGCAGCGCCCGCCACGCAAGCGGACGGCCACGAAGAAGACCGCCGCGAAGAAGAGCTGAGCGTCAGCGGCCCAGCAGCGAGCGGTACTTCTCCCGGTCGGAGCTCATCTGCCACCCCGGGTCGTCGGCGGGCGGCGTCCACGAGCCGTCGTCGTACGACATCGACAGGGTGCCGTCCTTCAGCTCCTCGATGGTCTCGCGCAGCCAGGCGAGCTCGGCGACGGCGAGGTCGAGCCAGAGCAGCATCGTGCGGGTCGCGTGCGGCGGCGCGACACCGGTCTTGCTCTCTGCGAACTCCGCGACGGTCTTCTCCAGCTCGACGCGGCGCCGGGTCAGCGAGCGCACCACGCGCGGCCTTCTTCATCAGCGGCAGCATCGAGAACGCGACGTTGAAAGCCGTGCGTTCGTAGGGGTTCACGGTCTCGATCGCCTCGACCATCAGCTGGTCGAGCTCGGCGCGGCCGGCGTCGGTGAGCTCGTAGACAGCGACGTCGCGGCCGCCGTCGGTGAGGTCGTGGCGGACCAGGTGTCCCTGGGTCGTGAGGGTGGTCAGGCCGTGGTAGATCGAGCCCGGGTTGGTGTGCGCCCACCGGTCGACGTGCCAGGAGAGCAGCTCGCGCCGGATCTGGTAGCCGTTGACCGGCTCGAAGAGCGCGACCGCGCCGAGGAGCAACATGCGTGTCTCCTGGCCGGCCATGGGCTGAGTCTAGAAGTCGTAGGTCGTAGGTTGCCATGGCCACGACGGAGCAACCCTTCGGGATCGACTTCGGCGGCACCGGCATCAAGGGCGCACCCGTCGACCTCGAAGCCGGCGACTTCGCCGCCGAGCGCGTCCGGATCCGTACACCCGAGCAGTCCACACCTGCGAACGTCGCCGACGATCTTCGTCGAGCTGCTCGCCCAGTTCCCCGACTGCACGCGGTGCCGTCGGGGTCACCGTGCCCGGCGTCGTGCGGCACGGCGTCGTGCTCTCGGCGGCCAACATCGACAAGTCCTGGATCGGCACCGACGCGGACGCGCTGTTCACGAAGGCGACCGGCCGCGAGGTGCACGTCGTCAACGACGCCGACGCCGCCGGCCTCGCCGAGGTCCGGTACGGCGCAGCGCGCGGCCGCTCCGGACTGGTCATCGTCACCACGCTCGGCACCGGCATCGGCTCGGCGATGGTGCACGACGGCGTGCTCGTCCCGAACTCCGAGCTCGGCCACCTCGAGATCGACGGCCACGACGCGGAGTCACGGGCGGCCAACAGCGCCCGCGAGCGCGAGGAGCTGTCCTGGGAGGAGTGGGCGGCGCGGCTCACCCGCTACTACCGGACCCTGGAGATGCTGTTCTCCCCCGAGCTGTTCGTGGTCGGCGGCGGGGTCAGCAAGGACAGCGACGAGTTCCTCCCGCTGCTCGACCTCGACACCGAGATCGTCCCCGCGACCGCTGCGCAACAGGGCCGGCGTCGTCGGCGCCGCGCTCTACGCCGCTGAGGGCGGCGGCTGAGGTTCGAGGTCCTCGAACGCCGCGCGGGTCGGCACCGGCACCACCCAGATCGAGGCTGTGCTGGGTTGCCGAGCCTCGGTCCGATGACGCCCGCGAGACTGTCGAGGCGTTGCGCGGCGCCCTCGCGTCGTACCCGGGTTTCACCGGCTGACCGCCGAAAACCGCACGACACGCCGCAGGGATCCGGCGTGTCGTGCGGGATTGAGCTGGCAGGTCAACCTCAAGCCGCCCAAGGCTCGTCCCTCAAGGTGGCCCGAATGCGCGCAGCGGTGCGCTCCGGCTGAAAGAGGTCTGCCCACACGATCCGGATGCAGCGCCAGCCGGTGATGCCGCAGATCAGCTCCTCGCGTTGCTTCTCCCGCAGCACGGCATCGGCGACAGACTCTCCGCGGCGGCGGTAACGGAAGTACTTCTCCCGCCCGTCGAACTCCATGAACACGCCGAGCTCTGGCCACGCGAAGTCGACCCGGGCGACCACGCGCCCGAACCCATCGACGATCTCGACCTGGAGCTGGGGCCGCGGCAGGTGCTGCCTCCAGCACATATGCAAGCCGAGCGACTCTCCTGCCGACTCGCATCGGCCGTCGGCGAGGCCGAGCACGATGGGCGTGTTCGCGGTGTACGGGTGGTTCTCCATGCCTGCGGCGCGCCTGGCGAGCTGCTCGGGCGTCGTCTCACCCGCGCCCAGCAAGCCGTTCACCGTGACGAGTGCCCGTGGAACATCGGTCACCGCGATCATGTCGAGCGCGGTTCGGGTGCCACTGGTCAGGGGGATCCCATCTCGAACAGTGAGGTCCTCGACGAGGACGACCGTTCGATGTTGAACCTTGCCCCCCTTGCGTCGACTCGCCTTGCGATCCAGGCGTGCCAGGTGGACCTCGGTGCCCATGTCCCACACGGGCACGCCGAAGAAGTCCGCCGCGCTCGGACCAGCCAATGCCGCGGGTGAGCGGGCGCTGCGTAGCGTTGCCAGTGCAATGAGCTTGCGCCGGCCCGGCTCGTCGAGGCCTCGCCAGTGATCCCCGAACGTGTAGGCACCGTGGCGGAGGCGGTACAGCGACCCCTGACGCGTGAGCCGGGTGATGGCTCGGTCGTCGTACCCGGCCGCGAGCAGTTCGTGGGTCATGATGACGTGGTCGTTGCGCAGGTCGATGCTGCTCAGCGGGATCAGGCTCATGCGCCAGTTATGGCCGCGTGCCTCCGCGCCCTACACGGGATCGGTGGTCCCTGTGGATACTCCCGCCGACGCGGGCCCCTGTGGAGACATCCCGGCCCGGCGCGGCAGCCCACCTGGCAGCCGATTCCCGCCGGACACGCCGACATCACACGGCGAGCCGTGCGGGTTCTGGCGGCCAGCCGGTGAAACCCGCGGCCAGTCAGCAGCCAGTCAGCAGCCAGGCCTCAGTCGGAGCCGCGGATCGCAGCAGCGACCGCCTGGGGCACGTCGGGGTGGAACACGGTCGGGATGATGAAGTTCGGGTTCAGCTCGTCGTCCTTGACCACGAGGGCGATCGCCTCGGCCGCGCGCAGCAGCATGTCGATGGTGACCTCGGACGCGCGGGCGTCGAGCAGGCCGCGGAAGACGCCGGGGAACGCCAGCACGTTGTTGATCTGGTTCGGGTAGTCCGAGCGGCCGCTGGCCACCACCGCGGCGTACTTGTCGGCCTCGGCGGGGTCGACCTCGGGGTCCGGGTTGGCCAGCGCGAAGACGACCGCGTCGGATGCCATGTCCTTGATCCACTCGGCCTGCAGCACACCCGGCGCGCTCACGCCGATGAAGACGTCGGCGCCGGTGAGCACCGTGCGCAGGTCGCCGCGGACCCGGCGCGGGTTGGTGACGCCGGCCAGCTCGCTGTGCGCCGGGCTGAGGCTGTCGTCGTCGGCCGACAGGGCGCCGGCACGGTCGACCACGACGACGTCGTGCGCACCGGCGGCGAGGAGCAGGGTCACGATCGCGGTGCCCGCGGCGCCGCCGCCGGAGACGACGACGCGGACGCCGGCGAGGTCCTTCTTGACCACGCGCAGCGCGTTGGTGAGCGCGGCGAGCACCACGATCGCGGTGCCGTGCTGGTCGTCGTGGAAGACGGGGATGTCGAGCGACGCCCGCAGCCGTCGTTCGATCTCGAAGCAGCGCGGGGCCGCGATGTCCTCGAGGTTGATGCCGCCGAACCCCGGGGCGATCATCTCGACGGCGCGCACGATCTCGTCGGTGTCCTGGGAGGCCAGGCAGATCGGCCAGGCGTCGATCCCGGCGAACCGCTTGAACAGCGCGGCCTTGCCCTCCATCACCGGCAGCGCCGCGCCGGGCCCGATGTTGCCGAGCCCCAGCACGGCGGACCCGTCGGTGACCACGGCGACCGAGTTGCCCTTGATGGTCAGCTTCGGGATGTCCTCCGGGTTCTCGGCGAGCGCCATGCTGACCCGGCCGACACCAGGCGTGTACGCCATCGACAGGTCGTCACGGGTGCGCAGGGGCACCTTCGAGGAGACCTCGATCTTGCCGCCGAGGTGCAGCAGGAAGGTCCGGTCGCTGACCCGGTACACCTCGACGCCGTCGACCCCGGCCGCCGCAGTCTGGAGGACCAGGGCGTGCGCGGCGTCGGCCGCCGAGCAGGTCACGTCGACGACCAGCCGGTTGTGGCTGGAGTCGGCGACGTCGATCGCGGTGACGACGCCCCCGGCCCTGGCGATCGCGGTCGCCACGGCTCCGACCACGCCGTGGTCCGGCGCGGTGTGGAGACGCATGGTGATCGAGTACGACGACGCGGTGGCGGCCATGACGACGACCCTCCACCCCGGGCTCGGTTACCGGCAAGTCAGGACGGTACGTCGCGGTCGATCCGGCGGGCCAGGAACACGAGCTCCTTGCCGGGCCGGTCCGGCGCGTCTCGCACGTCGACGACCTCGAAGCCGTGCGCGCGAAGGTCGGCCTCGACCTCGTCACGGTGCCGGAACCGCAGGGTCGACGACGAGTGCACGGTCTCGTCGTCCAGCGTCTGGGTCGACTCGAAGGTGACCAGCGGTGGCGCGTCCAGGACGACGGTGCGCGTGAAGACCATCTCGCGACCGTCGGGCAGGGCGACCGTCGTAGCGGGGACGTTCCACGTCTCCCAGTCGCGTACCTCCGGACGCCGCGTCTCAAATACCAGCCAGCCGTCCGGGCGCAGGCAACCGTGAACGGCGTCGAGCGTGTCGGCCCAGTCCTCGTCGGACACGAAAACCTGCGCCACGTTGCCGGTCATCACGGCCAAGTCCGCAGCGAGCGGTCGACCGTCGAGGGCGGTGGCGTCGCCGTGCAACCAGGTCACGTGATCCGCGTGCGGCTTCACCCGAGCGACGTCGAGCGAGGCGCCGGCCGGGTCGACGCCGACCACCGTGAGGCCGAGCCCCGCCAACCGCACCGCAAGCGAGCCCGTGCCGCACCCGATGTCGACGACTGTCCGGGCTGCCAGCTCCTCGACGATGGCGACGTACGCGTCCAGGTCGGTTCGGTCGCCGTCGAACACGTCGTAGAGAGATGCCATGCGGGGGTCGGCGAAGACAGCGTCGGGCGGGCGCACGGCGCCGACGGTATGCGGTGTGACGACCGTCACAATTTTGCACTCTCATTGCCATAGTGCAAGAATGCACTCTATGTCCGAGAGTGCAACGAGCCTGCGCGAGCAGAAGCGGTGGGAGACCAGCCGCCGGATCACGCTCTGCGCGCTCCGGCTCACCGACCAGCACGGCCTCGACGGCTTCACGATGGAGGAGCTCGCCGAGGCGGCCGAGGTGTCGCGGCGGACCCTGTTCAACTACTTCCCCAGCAAGGTCGACGCCGTGCTGGGCGAGCACCGTGAGCTTCCGGAGGAGGCGCTCGCCGAGTTCCGCGGCGGCGGACCGCACGGCAACCTCCTCGAGGACCTCGCCGAGCTGACCCGCGTGGTGCTGGCGGACACCCCGCCCGACCGCGAGACGTTCGAGCTCGTCCGGCGGGTGCTCATCGCCCACTCCCGGCTGCACGCGGCCGCCCACCAGCGCTTCGAGAACATCACCGACGAGTGCGCTGCGCGGGTGAGTGAACGGGAGGGCGAGCAGTTCGGCGCCGAGCACTCCCGGCTGCTGATCCGCCTCCTGATCGCCCTGTTCGACGCCGCCCTCGACCTGTACGTCGCGGAGGGCGAGACCCGGACCCTCGTCGAGATCTTCGACGAGCAGCTCCGGTCCGCCCGCGCCCTGTTCGCCTGACCTCCCCGCTACTTCGACTTCCCCAGGAGACCGCCACCATGGCCACGCTGTTCTACCGACTCGGCAAGACCGCCTTCCGGCGCTGGCCGTTCTTCATCGCCGGCTGGCTGGTCGCGATGGTCGCCGTCGGCGCCGTCGCAGGCACCATGTCCAAGCCGATGACCGACGCCTTCTCGATCCCGGGCATCCCGTCCGAGAAGGCCGCCGACCTCCAGGCCGAGCTCTTCCCTAACGTGACCGACGCCTTCGACGAGGCCTCGGTCAACGTCGTCGTCGCCGCGCCCGAGGGCCACTCGCTCGAGGAGCCGTCGTACGCGAAGGCCGTCGACTCCCTGGTCGCCGACCTCCGCGACCTCCCGCAGGTCGCCGAGGACGCGCCGATCGCCAACCCCGTCGACTCGGCGAAGTCGCAGCGCCAGCAGATGCTGGAGTCGGCGCGCCAGAGCGGCACGCCGCCGGACGTCGCCAAGGCCAACGCCGCCGCACTGAGCCCGCTCACCGCCGACGCCCGCGTCGGCATCATCTCCTTCGCGTACGACGTCGAGACCGTCGCCGACGTACTGCCGGCCACCCAGGACGCCCTGCTCGAGGTACTCGACGACGCCCGTGACAACGGCCTCACGGCCGAGGCCAACGGCGCCGGCACCACCGCGATGGGCGAGCCCGGCGCCTCCTCCGAGCTGATCGGAATCGCCGTCGCGCTGGTCGTCCTGATCCTCACCTTCGGCTCGCTGGTCGCCGCCGGCCTGCCGATCATCACCGCGATGTTCGGTGTCGCCCTCGGCATCACCGGCGTCACCGCGATGACCGCGTTCATGGACATCGGGTCCAGCACCCCGATGCTCGCCACGATGATCGGCCTCGCCGTCGGCATCGACTACACGCTGTTCATCCTGGCCCGCTACCGCACCGAGCTGCAGCACACCGAGGACCGCGAGGAGGCCATCGGCGTCTCCGTGGGCACCGCCGGCTCCGCCGTCGTGTTCGCCGGCCTCACCGTGCTGATCGCGCTCTCGGCGCTGGCCGTGGTCGGCATCCCGTTCCTCACCGCGATGGGCCTGGCTGCTGCGGCGACCGTGCTGATCGCCGTGCTCGTGGCGCTGACCCTGCTGCCCGCGATCCTCGGACTGCTCAAGTCCAAGGCGTTCGGCGGCCGGGTCCGCCGCTACTCGCCGCGCCGCGAGCCCGACGGGCACGTCCTCAACAACGGCGTCCGGTGGGCGCGCTTCGTCGGCCGTCGCCCGGTCGCGGTCGTGCTGCTCGTGATCGTCGGCCTCGGCGCCCTCGCCGTACCGCTCAAGGACCTGCACCTCGCGTTCCCGACCGACAGCACCGCCTCGGTCGAGACGACGCAGCGCCAGGCCTCCGACCTGATGGCCGACGCGTTCGGCCCGGGCCGCGAGGGCCCGCTGCTCGTCGTGGTCGACGCCACCGACGTCGCCGAGGCCGACCGCGGCTCCGCGATCGGCGAGGTCACCGACTGGGCGGCCGCCCAGCAGGGCGTCGACAATGCCCAGGTCGTCGCGATGAACGAGGCCGGCACCGGCGCCCAGATCATGGTGACGCCGTCCTCCGGTCCGGACGACACCGCGACCGAGAACCTCCTCGCCGACCTGCGCGGGGGCCAGGACGGCATCGAGGCCGAGACCGGCACCACCACCGGCGTGACCGGCCTGACCGCGATCACGACCGACGTCTCGGAACGACTCAGCGACGCGCTGCCGATCTACCTCGCCGTCGTGATCGGGCTGGCGTTCCTGCTGATGATGGTCGTGTTCCGCTCGATCCTCGTGCCGCTCACCGCCACCCTCGGGTTCCTGCTGTCGGTGCTCGCCACCCTCGGCGCGACCGTGGCCGTCTTCCAGGAGGGCGCGTTCGGCCTGATGGAGGGCCAGCCGATCGTGAGCTTCATGCCGATCTTCCTGATCGGCGTGGTCTTCGGGCTCGCGATGGACTACCAGGTCTTCCTGGTGACCCGGATCCGCGAGGCGCACGTCCACGGCTACCCGATGAAGGAAGCGATCGTCGACGGGTTCCGCAACAGCGCCCGGGTCGTGACCGCGGCGGCCGCGATCATGACCGCCGTCTTCGCGGCGTTCATGCTCCAGGACGAGCCGATCATCAAGTCGATGGGCTTCGCGCTCGCGGTGGCCGTCGTGTTCGACGCGTTCATCGTCCGGATGGCGCTGATCCCGGCGGTGCTCTACCTCCTGGGCGACCGGGCCTGGTGGCTGCCGCGCTGGCTCGACCGACTGCTCCCCGACGTCGACGTCGAGGGCGAGAAGCTCGACCGGCCGCACCTGAAGGGCCGCTCGATCGAGGACGAGCTCGACGACCTCACGGTCGACACCCACGTCTGACCGCGCCGGTGCGGGTCCGTCAGAGCAGGCGGGCCCGCACCTGCGCGGACTGCTGGTAGCCGACCGGGTTGGCGTTGCCGTCGAGGAGTACGACGACGGTCCGGTCGCCGAGGTCGAGCACCACGCGGTCGCGGTCGCGCTCGAGCACGTCGCCGCGGAGCAGGTACTCGTCGCCGTGCAACTGCTCCATCAGCACTCCTGGCGGGCAGCGCTGGACGCCTTCCAGCGCGATCGCCTGGAGCGGTCGGCGTCCACCCGCGTGCCAGGCCAGCAGAAGGATGACCAGCAGCACCGCGTCCGCGACCAGCGTCGCGCCCAGCGCCACGTTGCTCACGACCTGTCGCTGCGTCCAGGTGCTGTGCGCGAGCGGGAGGTTCACCACCACTGCGAGGAACAGGAGCAGCAGCGCGGCACGGCGCCGGCTCACTGGAGCGCGGCGGTCAGACGCATCACGTTGTCGACGTACTTCGCGCCCCAGGTCCGCGAGCGCCACTGCTCGAGCGTCAGCTCGGTCGACAGCGAGCGGTACACGTCCTCGACCTCGCGCAGCCGGCCAACGATCTCCTGCCCGGTCATCATCATCACGACCTCATAGTTGAGGGCGAAGGAGCGCATGTCCATGTTGCTCGACCCGACCACCGCGACGGTGTCGTCGACCGAGAAGTGCTTCGAGTGCAGCACGAACGGCTCGGGGTAGAGCCAGATCCGCACCCCCGAGGTCAGCAGCGCCTCGTAGTAGGAGCGCTGCGCGTGGGACACCATGAACTGGTCGGCGGTCGCACCGACGAACAGCTCGACCTCGACACCACGCTGGGCGGCGGTCGTGACGGCGTAGAGCAGCGACTCGTCCGGGACGAAGTACGGGCTGGTCAGCGCGAGCCGGTGCTCGGCGGAGTACAGCAGGCTGTTGAACAGCCGCAGGTTGTTCTCGGTCACGAACCCCGGACCGCTCGGCAGCACCTGGAGGCCGACGTCGGTGATCGCACCCGGGCGTGGCGAGGGTGGCGTGGTCGGTTCGGTCACGACCGAGGTGAGGTCCTCGCCGGTCTCGGTCAGCCAGTCGGTGCCGAACACGAGGTTGAGCTCCTGGACGGCCGGTCCCTCGATCCGCGCCATCAGCTCCACCCAGGCCCGACCCAGCTTCTGGTTCTTCGGCTTGTTGTAGCAGGGCTCGATCAGGTTCTGCGACCCGCTGAACGCGACCCGGTTGTCGATCACCAGGATCTTGCGGTGGTTGCGGAGGTCGGGGCGCCGGATCTCGCCCTTCAGCGGATGGATCGGGAGCATCGGTGCCCACCTGATCTTGGTGCCCTCGAGCCGCGCGACGAACTCCTTGTAGCCGGGGATGCCCCGCGACCCGATGTGGTCGAACAGGAACCGCACGTCCACCCCGCGCTCGGTGGCGCGCACCAGCTCCTCGAAGAAGCCCGTGGTCACGTCGTCCCACGCCGAGATGTAGAACTGCACGTGGACGTACCGTTCCGCGGCCGCGACCTCGAGCCGCATCAGCTCCACGCACGCGTGGTAGTCGCTGAGCAGCTCCACCGTGTTGCCGAACGTCATCGGCAGCATCGCCGAGGTTGCGGTTGAGCTGGACGGCGCCGCGGACCTCGGGCGTGAGGTGGGCGCGCCGGTCGTCGTCGGTCAGGCCGGCGAGCGCCATCCGGTCGATCATCGCGGCGTTCACCTGCTCCTGCTGGGCCCGGCGCTTGCGCCCGACCGACGTGCTGCCGAACAACAGGAAGACGATGAAGCCGAAGAACGGGACCGCGAGCACCAGGATCAGCCAGGCCATTGCGGTCGATGGCTTGCGGCTCCCGGGAAGCACGCCGAGAGCGATCGCGCAGATCGCGATGTTCGCAATGGTCAGGGCCGCCGCCACCAGGGTGGGCAGGTCGTTGATCCAGCTGGGCATCGTCGGCCGTTCTTCTCATCGCGCCGGAACTCGTGTCTGCACAGTAGGGAGGCGCCGCTGGGCGTAGCGTCACCCACAACGGGTGAGCCGAGGCCACCTCCGGATCACCACGATGGGCGGCACCAGCCACTTCAAGGGCGGAGTACGACGTGTCGATGACAGGTGGGGGCGGCTCGGCCGCCCTGCCCCGCGGCATCCTCGTGATGCTCGGCCTGGCCGCCGCCGTGATCGTGCTGGGTGGCATGCGGGCCATGTCCGACATCCTCGGGTCGCTGTTCCTCGCGCTCGTCCTCACGATCGTCGCGCACCCGCTGCGCCGGCGGCTGGAGCGGTGGATGCCGTCCTGGGCCGGGTCCCTGGTGTGCATCGTCGTGGTCTACGCCGGGCTCCTCGCACTGGCCCTCAGCATCGTGGTCTCGGCCGCGCGCTTCGGGGCGCTGCTGCCGACGTACGAGGACGAGTTCAAGGCGCGGATGGACGATCTGACGTCCTGGCTCAGCGACCTCGGTGTCGACCAGTCCGAGATCGACCAGATCGGCTCGTCGTTCGACCTCGGCGCGCTCGGCGGGATCATCGAGTCCCTCCTCGGGGGGCTGGTGAGCGTCACCTCCAGCCTGTTCTTCATCCTCACGCTGGTGCTGTTCATGACGATGGACGGCGGATCGTTCACCCGCCTGCTCACGAAGACCCGGGAGGCGCGTCCGGGGATCATCGAGGCGCTCGGCGACTTCGCCCACGGGACCCGCCGCTATCTCGCCGTGTCCACGGTCTTCGGGTTCATCGTCGCGGTGCTCGACACGATCGCACTCGCGCTCCTCGGGCGTGCCGCTGCCGCTCACGTGGGGCCTGCTCGCGTTCATCACCAACTACATCCCGAACATCGGCTTCGTGATCGGGCTGATCCCGCCGGCGATCCTCGCCCTGCTCGAGGGCGGCCCGAGCCTGATGCTCGCGGTGATCGCCGTCTACTGCGTGCTGAACGTCGTCATCCAGACCGTGATCCAGCCGAAGGTCGTCGGGGACTCGGTGGGTCTGTCGACCACGCTGACGTTCGTGTCACTGGTGGTCTGGGCGTGGGTGCTCGGCGCACTCGGCGCGCTGCTCGCGATCCCGATCACCCTGCTGGTCAAGGCGGTGCTGGTCGACTCCGACCCGAACCTGAGGTGGTTGCGGCCACTGATATCCAACAAGGACGAGCCGCCCCGGAAGAGGCGCCGGCCACCTGAGCTCAGTCGGGGAAGGCGACGACCTCGACGACCGAGATCCCGAGCGAGCTCAACAGGGTCAGCACGCCCTGGAGCTCCTGCTGGTCGGCCATCTCACCGGTGAGCGTGGTCGCCCGCTGGGTCCGCGCGACGAGGTGGGGGAACGCGCCTGACAGCTCGTCCGTCAGCTCCGCGTCCACACGGATCAGCATCCTCGTCATCGCAGCGCCCGCCCGGTGTCCCCTGGATCCGACCACCCTCTCGGCGGCCTGGGTCCGACGCTAGGCCCGACCCGGGCCGCCCGCCTCACCGGAAACGGGCGAGGCGCCGCCCGCCGGACACCGGGACCGTGGATCTCGAACGACCACCATGCGCGCAGAGGAGACCCGATGGCCACGCTCACGGTGTGGCGGTACGACACCGTCACCGCTGCCGCCGAGGCGGCCGAGCTCCTGAAGGCGCTCGCGCTCGAGGACGGGCTGGTCGTCCACGACGCCGCCACCGTCGAGTGGGAACCCGGACAGGGCAAGCCCCGGACCCACCAGCTGCATCCCGGCACCGCCAGGTCCGGCGCCCTCGGCGGCGGTTTCTGGGGGCTGCTGTTCGGACTGATCTTCTTCATGCCGCTCCTGGGCGCCGCGATCGGCGCCGCCACCGGGGCGCTGGCCGGGTCGCTCACCGACGTCGGAATCGACGACGGCTTCATCAACCGGGTCCGCGACACGGTGACTCCCGGGACGTCCGCGCTGTTCGTCCTCACGTCCGAGAGCGCGGTCGACCGGATCCACGACGCGTTCGCGGGCGGCCCCAAGGGAGAGCTGATCTTCACCAATCTCACCGCGGAGCAGGAGGCCGCGCTGCGGGAGGTCTTCGCCGACTGATGCGGTCCGAATCGCGGCCGTAATGCGGACAGGGTTGATGCCGGGGCAGCCGACGCCCGACACTCGACCCAGAAGCAGACGCCGCAAGGGGACCGGGTACTCCCGGGGGGCAGCGTCAGGAGGGCTGATGGGAGCCGCGAGGAGGAGCACACCGGTGCACGCAGGCGTGCGCCGGCTGATCGGCGCAGGCAACGCGCCCCAGCCGCCGGCGGTCTTCGTCCCGCGGCCGCGCCTCGAGGTCTTCCTCGACCGGGTGCCGGAGACCCCGGCCAGCCTGATGATCGCCCCGGCCGGGACGGGCAAGACCGCGGCCGCGGCGACATGGGGGAGGCGGGCCAGCACCGGGGACGGGCACCGGATCACCTGGGTGCGGGCCGAGCAGCCCGCCGACCTCGCTTCGCACATCGCCGCCGACCGCGCCCGGACCGCGGCCCAGCCGCCGTCGCTGCTCGTGGTCGAGGACGCGCACCTGCTGGGTCCGGAGGCGATCGCCCTGCTGACCGCGGTCCTGACCGAGGATCCCGGCGCGGTGCGGCTGCTGCTGCTGAGCCGGCAGGAGCTCGACTTCATCCCGGTGGCGCTCTCGCTGGCCGGCCAGGTGCAGACACTCCCGGTCGGCGAGCTGCGCTTCACCGACTCCGAGGCGACCGACCTCGTCAGCGGCCACCACCCCGACGCGACGGAGGCCGAGGTCGTCGTCGTCCTCGAGCAGAGCGACGGCTGGGCCGCCGCGCTGGTGCTCGGCGCGCAGGCGCTGCGGGCCTCCGGCGGCGGCGCCGACCCGCGAGCCACGCTCACTGCGGCACGGCAGCCGCTGCTCGACTACCTCATGCACGAGGTCGTCGAGTCCCTGAGCCCGGAGCTCACCCAGGTGCTGGTCGCGACCTGCCAGGAGCCCGCGGTGACCGCCGACGAGGCGGCGCTGCTCTCCGGGGTGCCGGACGCCGGTGACCTGCTCGACGGCGCCGCGGCAACCGGACTGCTGGTCACCGCCGATCGCGGCGACGCCGGTTCCCCGGTCAGCTGGCGCCAGCACCCGCTCCTGGTCGACCTGCTCCGGCGCCGGACCGCGCCGACCGGGCCGGACTGGGGGCGGGTCGTCGAGGCGCACCACCGCGCCACCGAGGAGTACGTCGACCGCCGCGACTCGACCCGGGCGGTACGCCATGCCCGGCTCACCGGGGACCTGGACCTCCAGCTGCGGGTGCTGCGGGAGTTCTCCAGCGACCTGATCATGCGCCAGCGCGCCGACGTGGTCGCCGACGCGCTCGCCTCGATCCCCCTGGACATCCGCTCCCGGCACCAGGAGCTGCTGGTCCTCCACGCCACGTTGCTGCGGGCGCAGGGCCGCATCGACGCCGCCAAGGCCGCCTCGGACCGGGCGTTGTCCGCCGACGCGCGCAGCCTCGGGCCGGGGATGCACCGCGACGTCGAGGCCCAGCTGGCGTCGCTCGAGCTGTGGCAGGCGAGGTACGGCTGGCGCGAGGCCGAGCCGGCGCTGGCGCGGGCCCGCCGGGTGCTCGGGTGCCGGCACGACGGCGAGGTCAGCGCCCACGACATCACCGGCATCCCGCCGCTGCGCGCCACCTGGCTGGTCCTCGACCTGGCGTCGTTCGAGGCCTGGCTCGGCGAGCTGGAGCAGGTGGCGATCCACGTCCAGGACGCGGCGATGTACGCCAACCGGGTGGACCTGCCGATGCTCGACCGCGCGGTGCTCGCGCACCGGGCGATGCTGGAGATGCTCACCGAGGCCTACCAGAGCGCGCTCGCCTCGGCCGAGGCGTCGCTGGCCGTCCCGACCGCCGCGGCATCGACCGCGACATCGCCGCCGCCCGAGCCCACCTGGTCCGGGGTTGGAGCAGCCTCCAGGAGCTTCGCCTCGACCGGGCCGCCGACTCGCTCCGGCAGTTCGAGGCGACCCCGCGCGAGCTGCTCGACCCGCTGCTGCTCGTCTACGGGCGGCTGCTTCGGGCCTGCGTGCTGACCGCCACCGGCGAGGTCGAGGCGGCCCGCCGGCTGCTCGACGGTCGCGGAGACGTGCCCGAGCTGCTGCCCCGGATCCTCGAGCGGGTGGACGGCCTGGTCCGGCTGCTGATCGCGCTCGCGATGGGCGACCTGGCCGGCCTCGAGGCCGTGGTCCACGAGTTCCGCGCCGCCGGGCTGACCGCCGAGGCGGCGCTCGGCGAGTCGGTCGTCATCGGGCTCACCGGGGACGAGCAGCGCGCCGTACGGATGCTCGAGTCGCTGCTCCGCGACTCCGGGGAGGTGGCCGTCACCGTCGGGCTCGGCGCCGCCGTCGCGCGGATCGCGTTCCTGGATCGGCTCGGCACCATCGCCAGCCTCGACGCGGCGCAGGACCTGGTGCCGGACCTGCTCAGCCGGGCGGCACCGCAGCGGATGCTGTGGCTGCTCACGATCGGGGCGCTGCTCAGCCCCGGCTTCGTGGACCTCATCGACGCGCACGCCGCCACGCCCGACTGCCACCCGTTCGCGACGGAGGCCGCGGCCGCGCTGCGCGGTCACCCGCGTCCGTACCCCGACCTGACCCCGCACCGGTCCAACGGCACGCACCCGAGCCAGTCGACGTCGCCGGACGGGAACGACGAGAACCGCTCGCTGCTCACCCCCCGCGAGCAGGAGGTGCTCGGCCAGCTCGCCCTGGGCGGCGGCAACGCCGAGCTGGCCCGGTCGCTGTTCGTCAGCGAGAACACCGTGAAGACCCACCTGGCCTCGATCTACCGCAAGCTCGAGGTCGACCGCCGGGTCGACGCGCTCCGGGTCGCCCGGGCCCGCGGGCTGCTCTGAGCTGCCCGGTCGGAGGTTTCGTCCGTTCCGGGTGAGCCGCGCCCCCGGGGCCGGGACCTACGGTCCATGCCATGAGCGAATCCGGCCAGGACTACGAGCACACGACCAAGGGATCCTGGGCGTACGGGATCGCGGCCTTCGCCGGCGTCCTGCTCGCGATGATCGGGCTGTTCCAGTTCCTCCAGGGGCTGTCCGCGGTCCTCAAGGACACCGTGTTCGCCGTCTCGCCGGACTACGTCTACTCGGTCGACCTCACCGGTTGGGGCTGGATCCACATGCTCATCGGCGTCGCCGCCGTGGGAGTCGGCATCTCGGTGCTGTACGGCCAGACCTGGGCCCTCGCGACCGGCATCCTGGTCGCGATCCTCTCGGCGGTCGCGAACTTCGCGTTCATCCCGTACTACCCCGCGTGGTCGATCCTCGTGATCGCCATCGATGTGGCGGCGATCTGGGCGCTGACCTCGCTGTTGCGCAACACCTGAGACCTTCACAAAAGATCACCCGAGCCTCATCCCATCCGGGTGAGGCCACTTAGTTCTGCCCCGCCTTAGATTCCGACCGCGACCGGCGCAATATCCACCCGAACGGGTGTACGGTGCCGACATCGCTCGACTCTGTGGGAGGGCGGGATGGCAGTTCGGGCACGTCTGCAGTCCAGCGCGGTCGACCATCTCCCGCGCCTGCCTCGTGCGTACGTCCACCGCCCGCGGCTCTGGTCCCGGCTCGACGAGGCGACCGAGGCGTCCCTGACCGTGCTCGTCGGTCCGGCCGGCTCCGGGAAGACCCTCGGCGTCAGCGGCTGGCTGCACCAGGGCCCCGACGCCGCTTCGGTCGCCTGGGTCCGCGCCGACGCCACCTGGACCGCCGAGCGTCTGCTCGGCGTGGTCGAGGCGCAGCCCGGCCTGGTCGTCGTCGACGACGCCCACGACCTGCCGCTCCCCACCATCCGCGCCCTCGACGACCTCCTGGACTCCGATCCCGAGTCGCTGCGGATGCTGCTGCTGTCTCGCTGGGACCTGCCCTTCACCCGGCTCGCGCCCGAGCTCCTCGGGCAGTACACCGCGCTGCGCGGCGACCT
This sequence comes from uncultured Actinomycetota bacterium, assembly GCA_963716655.1. Taxonomy (GTDB): domain Bacteria; phylum Actinomycetota; class Actinomycetes; order Propionibacteriales; family Nocardioidaceae; genus Nocardioides. The sequence goes on from CAVQTV010000009.1 coordinate 44,225, forward strand.
GCTGCGTCTCGACGAGAGCGAGGAGGCCGCGCTGGTCGCGGCGCACGTGCACACCGACGCCGCCGAGGTCGCCCGCGCGATCGCGCCGCGCACGCGCGGCTGGTGCGCCGCGGTCGTGCTCACCGCCCGGGCGGTCGCCGCAGCCCCGAACCCGCTGGAGGTCGCCCGCCGCTACGCCGAGGGCGGCGTCTCCGTCGCCGACCGGGTCGCCAGCGAGGTGTTCGCGAGCCTCCAGCCCCGGCAGCGACACCTGTTGCTCTGCGTGGCCAACGAGCCGGTCGTGACGCCCACCATCGCCGTCCACCTGTCCCACGACCCGAGCGCCGGCGAGGTGCTCGCCGAGCTCGAGACGACCGGCCTCCTCGTCACCCGGCTGCCGTCCAGCTGCCCCGCGGCGGAGACCGCCTCGGACGACGACCCGGACCGGTACGCGATCCACCCGCTTCTCACCGAGGTCGTCCGCCGGCGTACGGCGGCGGGTGGCGTGGACGTGATGCGCGCCGCCGCGACCGTCGCCCGGGCGGTCGAGCTCGACGTCGCCCGGGGCGAGACCGATGGCGCGTTCCGCCGCCTGGTCTCGGTCGGCGACCACGCCGCGACCGCGGAGCTGCTGGCCGAGCACGGCCCCACGCTGCTGCTGCGGGGTCACGGCGACGGCATCAACGCGTTCGCCCTCGCAGCACCCCTCCGCGGTCGACGTGCACCCGTCCTCGTGGTTCACGGTCGCGCTGGAGCGCTGGATGATCGGGGCGATCAGCTGCGCCCGGCACTGGCTCGACCGGGTCGTCACCGACCCGCTGCCCGACACCAACGCGTCCCGGCTCCAGCTCGCGTGCGCCCAGCTGATGCGCGCCCGGCTCGGGCTGGAGTCGATCCCGGCAGCAGTCGGCAACGCCAAGCGGGTGCTCGCCGCCGAGCCGCCGGAGGCCGCCGCCCGGAGCTCCCGGTCCTGCTCTCCGAGCTCGCCGTCACCCAGAACTGGCTGGGCGACCTGGACGGGGCCGGCGTCACCCTCGGCCGGGCGATCCAGGTCAGCCGGTCGCGCGACCTGCCCGCCCAGACAGCCGTCGCGCTGTCGAACCTGGCGTTCACCGAGTTCATGCAGGGTCGGGAGTCGGCCTGCATCGAGGTGGCCGACGAGCTGATCGCGATGCTGAAGGAGAACCCGTCGCTCGCGCCGTTCTCCTGGAAGCGCGCCACGCTCGCCCGCGAGCTCGCCTCCTTCAGCGACCTGCCCGCCGCCGTCATCGGTATCGACGAGCCGATCACGGACCCGCCCCTGCACGCGGCCGACCTGACCACGAAGTTCTGGGCGCGGATGCGCCGGTCCCGGATCGCGCTGGCCGCAGGCTCGGTCTCGGCGGCCGAGCGGGTCCTGGACGTGCCCCTGGAGACACCCGAGCTCGCCGACCACCTCGCCAACGCGCTCGACCTCGAGCGCGGGTTCCTCGCCAGCCCTCGCAGGTGACCAGCCCGCCCTCGTCCGCCTGGCCCACGACCTCACCGCCCGCGGCGCCGCGCCCGAGGCCGCGCTGCTCACCGGGCTCCGTGCGGACCTCGCCGGCGACCGGCGCACCGCCGTCGTCCGGTTCGAGGAGGCGGCCGCCGGCACGACCTGCCCCAACCGCCGGTGCGCGCGCTCGCCCTGGTCACCGCCGCCCAGCTCCGCGACAGCCTGGGCGACGAGCAGGCCGCTCGCGACCTGCTGTACGAAGGCATCGTGGCCACCGAGGTGCGCCGCAACGCGGTCCCGTTCCTGGGCTGGAGCCGGCACGGCACCCAGGTCGGCGACCTGCTCGCCCGGCACGCGGAGAACCACCCGTCGCCGTGGCTGGACGAGGTGGCCTCCGGCATCGCCGGCACGTCGGGCATCTCGACGTACTACTCCCCGACCACGGCACTTCCGCACGAGCGGCCCAGCTGCCACCCGGCGCGATCGCGCCCACCCTGAGCCCGCGCGAGCGCGACGTGCTCAACGAGCTGGCCCGTGGCTCGACGTACGCCGACATCGCGGCCACCCTGTTCGTCTCCGAGAACACCGTGAAGACCCACGTCTCCAGCCTCTACAGCAAGCTCTCGGTCAACCGGCGCAGTGCGGCCCTCGCCGTCGCGCGCAGCATGCACCTGTTGTAGTGCCCACCCGATTCGGGTGCACGGAGCCGGGCGGCTCCATCAGCGAACGATCGCAGCCATGAGCGACACCGCAGATCCAGAGACTGTCTACGTCGTCCCCGTCGGCATCAACCGGCTCGCGAGCACTGGGGCTCTGGTGCTCGCCTACGGACTGGTGACCCTCGGCCTCGGCATCGCGCTGCTGGTCTGGCCGGACGCGACGATCGTCGTGTTCGCGGTGCTGCTCGCGATCCAGCTGATCATCGGCGGCATCTTCCGCATCGTGACCGCGGTCGGGATGGGCAAGATGGACGGCGGGATGCGCGCCCTGATCGGGCTGTCGGGCGGCGTCGCCCTGGTGGTCGGACTGCTGATCCTCCGCGAGCCGCTCCAGTCGGTCCTGGTGCTCGGGATGATCCTCGGCGTCTGGTGGCTGGTCGTCGGCGTCATCGACGTGATCAGCGCGATCGTCAACCCGAGCACGCGAGGCCGGGGCTGGGACATCGTCGTCGGCGTGATCAGCATCCTGGCGGGCGGGTTCCTGCTCGTGTACACCGACCTGTCGCTGAAGGTGCTGGTCGTGTTCGTCGGCGTCTGGCTGGTGCTGGCCGGGGTGATCGCGACGTTCGCCGCCTTCCGGCTCCGCTCCGAGCGGGTGACGTCATGGTGAAGTCGCCCGAGCCGCCTCCCGGCGACGACGCCGAGCCCACCGTCGAGGGAGTCGAGGTCGAGGCACCGCCGCCCGTCGACCGAGGCCGAGCTCGCGGCGCTGCGGGCGGAGGTGGCCCGGCTGAAGTCCGAGGCCCAGGTCCAGCCCGATGCGCAGCCGAGTCGTACCGGCTGGTGGCGGCCGGTCGTCAGCGGCGTGCTGATCCTGGTGCTGGGCGTGCTGATGCCGCTCGGCGTGGTCGCCCGCTGGGTGCACAACGAGGTGGCCGACACCGACCGCTACGTCGAGTCGGTCGCGCCGCTCGCCACCGACCCCGCGATCCAGGACGCGGTCACGGTGCGGATCACGAACGAGATCATGACCCGGCTCCAGGTCGAGGCGGTCACCCAGGACGCGGTCGACGCGCTCGCCGACCTCGGACTGCCGCCACTGGCGGCGACCAGCCTGTCCGCGCTGTCCGGGCCACTCGCGAACGCCATCCAGGACTTCGTCGAGGGGCACGTGCGCACCCTGGTCGAGTCCGACCGGTTCGCCCAGGCCTGGGAGGAGGCGAACCGGGTCGCGCACACCCAGGTGGTCGCCATCCTGACCGGCGAGGACAGCGAGCTGGTCGACGTGACCGACAACGCCGTCCAGCTCAACCTGGCGCCCGTCGTCGACGAGGTGAAGAACCGCCTGGTGTCGTCCGGGTTCCAGCTCGCCGGGCAGCTGCCGAGCTTCGACGCCCAGTTCACGTTGTTCCAGTCCGACGACATCACCAAGGCCCAGAGCGCCTTCCGGGCGCTCAACGGGCTCAACACCGCCCTGCCGATCGTCGCGCTGCTGCTGCTCGCCGGTGCCGTCGCGGTCGCCCGCTCGCGGCGGCGGGCCCTGATCGCCGCGATGCTCGTCATCGCCGCCTCGATGCTGCTGCTGGGCGTCGCGCTGAACGCGTTCCGGGTCGTCTACCTCGATGCCCTCCCGTCCACGGTGCACAGCGCCGCGGCGGCGGCCGCGGTCTACGACAACCTCGCGTACTTCATCCGGCTGAACCTGCGCGCGCTGCTCGCGCTGTCCCTGGCGATCGCGTTCGTCGCCTGGGTCTCGGGCTCGGGCCAGCACGCGCTCACCCTGCGCCGCGGGACCAGCTCGGCGGTCGGCTGGGTCCGGCACGGCTCCGACCGGGCCGGTCTGGACACCGGTCGGTTCGGGGTGTTCCTCGACACCTACCGGGTCCTGATCCGGGTCGTGGTCCTGGGCCTCGCGCTGCTGCTCTACGCGATGGCCGACCACCCGACCGGCGGCTTCACGCTGCTGCTGATCGCCGTCGCCGCCGTGGTGCTGCTGATCATCGAGCTGCTGGCTCGTCCGCCGGCCGTCGCCGCAGCCGACGCACCTGGCGTTGGACCTCCGCCGCCAGCTCCAGGGCCGTCGTAGCCAGCTTCCGCACGGTCGGGTCCTCCGACACCACCCGGCCGACGACGGCCGAGGCCACCATCACGGCCGCGAACCCGATCAGCCACGTGGTGATCGCGAGGATGACACCGAGCGTGCCGAACTGCTCGGCGTTGGCGTCGACGTACGCCGGCATCACGATCGACGAGGTCCGGTTGTAGACCAGGCCGAAGCAGCCGGTGAGCACGGCCCCGAGGGCGAGCTTGTGCCACGGGATCCGGCCGAACAGCAGCACCCACGCCGTCGCCCACCACAGCAGGCTGAGCAGGAGCGCCTGGATGCCGAGCCGGACGTACTCGCCGGCCAGCCCGTCCAGCCCGTGCATCAGGGTGCGCAGCCCGCCCACCAGCTGAAGCGTGATCAGCCACCCGATCAGCCACAGGAAGCACCGGCGGGCACCGGAGACACCGCCGATGTGCCGGATGTCCCAGATCCGCTCGTACATGCGCTGGATCGCGCGCGCGAAGCTGGTCGCGGAGAACAGCGTGATCGCGATGCCGATCAGCCCGGTCTGGGCACGCACCTGGTCGGGATCGACCTGGCTCTCGACCCGGCTCTCCCCGGTCTGCCCCAGGCCCGCGGCCTCCGAGAAGGAGTTGACCGCCTGGGAGGTGATGTCCGGCAGGAACGCGGCGAGCACGACCAGCATCGGGATCAGCGCCAGCAGCCCCTGGGCCGCGATCAGCATGCACCGGTCGATGAACTCGATCCGGATGATCTCGTTGAGCAGCCGGCCGAGGATCGGGATCCGGTCGACGAGGTCCTTGGCCTGGTCACTTCGGTGGCGAAAGCTCGTGGTGGCCCGCTCACGCAGCGCGGCGAGGTCCATCGGTGTGCTCGCCTCCCGTGCTGTGGCCGGTCGATCCGGCAGGATGAGGACCAGCGTGGGTGGCGCGGCGACCACGCCGCTCACCCGTTGCGGGTGAAACCGGCTGAGGAGGAGACTGACCATGTCCCCGTTGCGGCGCGCGGTACGGTTCGCGGTGGCCGTGACGTTGCTGGTCATCATGTACTTCACGATTCCGCTCACCCTCGACCTCGATCGCAGTGACGTGGTGCAGGTCCTCGCCAGCCTGCTCGCGCTCGGGCTGCTCGGGTTCATGGTCATCTGGGAGGTCCGGCAGCAGCTGCTCCATCAGGAGCGCACCATCGACCGGCTGGCGCTGACCATGGCGGTGGCGGTGCTGGCGTTCGCGATCGCGTTCTACCTGATGGCCCAGCGCGACCCGGGCCAGATCGACGGCCTGCACACCCGTGTCGACTCGCTCTACTTCACGATGACGACGCTGCTCACGGTCGGCTACGGCGACATCCACGCGGAGGGCCAGACCGCTCGGGTCCTGGTGATGGTGCAGATGGTCTTCAACGTCGCGATCCTCGCCACCGCGTCGACCACCCTCACCCACCAGATCCGCGCCCGCGCGAACGAGTCCGCCGGGACCAAGCGTCAGGACAAGGACACGCAACGGAACCCGACGTGAGAGGTCGTGTCACGCACCCCATGGCCCTGGCGCGCGGCCGGGCGGTAGCGCTGGCAGTAGTCCGGCGAGCACAGGTGTGACCCGCCCTTGGTGACCATCCGGTCGGTCTCCTGCAGCGGCCGGGCCTCCGATGGTCGGGCAGAGCCGCCGCAGCACGGCGCCGCCTCGACCTCGGCGCGGTCCGTGCTCCACGGGCTGCGCGTCCACTCCCAGACGTTGCCGATCAGGTCGTAGAGGCCGTACCCGTTGGCCGGGTAGCTGCCCACCGGCGAGGTGCGGTCGAACCCGTTCGGGTCCTCGCTGCGCCACGGGAACGGCCCGCGGAACGTGTTCGCCAGCACCGCCCCACCAGGTGCCAGCTCGTCGCCCCACGCGAAGTCCCGGCCGACCAGCCCGCCGCGGGCGGCGTACTCCCACTGGTCCTCGGTGGGCAGCTCCTTGCCGACCCAGGCGGCGTACGCCGTCGCGTCCTCCCACCCGACGTGCACCACCGGATGGTCGGCGACGTCCTGCCACGAGCTGCCCGGGCCCTCCGGGGACCGCCAGCACGCCCCGGGCTGCCAGCGCCACCACTGGGTCCAGTCGCCGAGGTGCACCGGACCGTCGGTCATCGTGAACAGCTGCGAGCCCGGCACCAGCAGCGCCGGGTCGGCGCCCGGGAAGTCCGCCGGGTCCGGGGCGATCTCGGCGACCGTCACGTGGCCGGTCTCCTCGACGAAGCGGGCGAACTCCGCGTTGGTCACCGGGTGCGGGTCGAACCACAGGTCGCCGACGGTGACCCTGCGCACCGGGCGCTCCTCGGCGTAGAAGTGGTCGCTGCCGATCGTCGTGGTCCCTCCCGGGACGAGCACCATGCCCGCGGTCGTCACACTGCCCTTCCTACACCCGTCGGATCCGCGTTCAGCCCTCGAGTCCGAGGTGTCGCTCGAGGAACTCGTTGCGCAGCTTGCGTCCCGGGTCGAGCCGGTCCGCCAGCGCGCGGAAGTCGTCGAAGCGTGGGTACGCCGGCGCCAGCCGGTCGGCGGTCGCCAGGAAGCACTTGCCCCAGTGCGGCCGGGCGCCGAGGGGCAGCAGCGCGTCCTCGATCCGGGGCAGCACGGCGTACACGCCCGGTACGTCGCGGACCCAGGTGAAGTGCAGTCCGACCGCGTCGCCGCCGTACGCACCGCTGAGCCAGAGGTCGTCGGCCGCGATGGTGCGCACCTCGGTCACCTGGAGCAGCCCGTCGAACAGCGGGCCGAGCTCACGCAGCCGCCCGATCGCCTCCGCCGCCCGGGGCCTCGGGACCAGGTACTCGCTCTGCAGCTCCTCGCCGCGGCTCGGGGTGAACTCCATCCGGAAGTGCGGGAGCCGGCGGTTCCACGGGCCGGCGACGCCGCCCTGGCGGGTGACCGCGGCGGTGTCGGCGCCGGCCAGCATGTGCATGGTCGCGGTCGCGGGCGGCGCGCCCCACAGGTCGGCGGGCGGCGCCTCGGACCCGCGGCTCTTCAGCCACACCTGGGCGACCAGGCCGCTCGACCAGTCCGTGAACAGGCTGACGCTGTACGCGCTGGACGTCAGCGCGTCGAGGTTCGCGACCGCGACGTCCCAGGGCAGGTCGGTGAAGAGGTCCTGGCGCACGTCGTAGGTCGGCTCGACGTCGAGGGTGACGTGCGTCGTCACCCCGAGTGCCCCGAGCGAGACCACGTGGCCGCCGAAGTCGGGATGGCCCCGCTCGACCGAGCGCAGGGACCCGTCGGCGGCGACGTACTCGAGGCCGGCGACCGCGGCCGCCAGGGACCCGGTCCGGTCTCCGGACCCGTGGGTGCCGGTCGCGACCGCGCCGGCGACCGAGATGTGCGGCAGCGACGCCATCGTCGCCAGCGCCCAGCCGCCGTCCTGGAGGGCCGCGGCCAGGTCGCCGTACCTGACGCCGCCGGAGACCCGCACCCGGCTCCGCTCCGTGTCGACGTCGAGCTCGACCGGGAGGTCGAGGGTGGACACCAGGTCGCCGGACGTGTCGGCGACGTCGGTGAACGAGTGCCGGGTGCCGAGGGGGCGGACCCGCTCGGCGCCGGCGACCAGCTCCTGGAGCTCGTCGACCGATGGTGGGTGCGAGCAGCCGGGCGGCGGCGTACTCGTGGTTGCCGGCCCAGTTCTTCGTCACATTGCTCAGCATCGCGCATCCGGAGCCGATTCAACCTCTTGAGCCATGCCCCCGACGGTCTGAAGGTAGTCAGTGACCGACCCCCGCCAAGACGCCGCACCTCCCCCGGCGCCGCCCGCGGTGACCAGCCTCCCCTGGCACGGTCTCGGCACGGTGCTGGCCGCCGCCGCCGTCGGCCTGGTCGGGTACGTCGCGTTCTCGACCGTCGAGCTGGTCGGCCTGGCGTCGTCGGACACCGCGAGCGCCAGCCCGGTCGCGGACCCGCCGCCGCTGGCGACGTACTCCTCGGCCCCCGAGTCGGCCGAGCCCCGGAGCCCACGAAGGCCGCCGAGTCGTCGCGGAACGTCCCGCGCCCGGCCAAGGTCTCGGCATCCGCCTCCCCGTCCAAGGCCCCTGAGCCGACCGGGGCGGCCGCCCCGTCGACGCAGTCCGGCAAGGCCTCGACGCTCACCACGGCCGCTGAACGCAGGCAGCAGGCGCAGAACCGGCGAGCCCACTGGGCCGACCGCCAGCTCGCCGCGATGTTGCGCAACATGCCGGAGTCGACCCCGTGGTTCAGCGGCGCCACCTGGGTCGTCCCCACCACGGGCTACCACCTGACCGCCCGATTCGGTGAGTCGGGAAGCCACTGGTCGAGCACGCACACCGGCCTGGACCTGGCCACGTCCACCGGCACCCCGGTGCGGGCCGCGACCGCCGGGACCGTCACGTTCGCCGGCTGGGACGGCGCGTACGGCAACAAGATCGAGATCACCCACCCGGACGGCTCCGAGACCTGGTACGCCCACCTGTCGCGGATCAACGTCGACGAGGGCACCCCGGTCGGCACCGGCACCTACATCGGCGCCGTCGGTGCGACCGGCAACGTCACCGGCGCGCACCTGCACTTCGAGGTGCGACCCGGCGGCGGCAGCCCGATCGACCCGTACACCGCGCTGCAGCAGCACGGCGTCGATGTCTGACGCCTAGCGGCCCTTCGGGACCTCGAGCCAGCGTTTGTCGAAGGTGAGGGTGAAGCGGAACGCGTGGTGGTGGTCGGACTGGAGGTCGACGCCGGCCACGCTCTCTGGGTACTCGACCTTGGACGGCTTCGCCTCGCCACAGATCACGGCGCCGTCGATGCGGCGGCCGACCGTGCGACCGCCGATCTTCTTGGCGAGCATCGTCGGGCCGGGGCCGGGCTCGCCGGGGCGGCGGTTGGCGTCCCAGAGCAGCACCCGTGGTCGGGCGCGAGCGCGGTCGCGCTGCTCCTCGGTGCGCTCCTCCCACTCATCGCGGAGCCACGGCCCCATCGCCCGGGCCAGGACCTCGATCCCCTCCGCCTGGCCGACCTCGGTGAGCTTGCCGAGGTGCGGTGGTGGCTGGTGGGCGGTGAGGACCGGGATCCAGCCGACCAGGCGGTGCTGGTAGCTGCGCGGCTCGTGCGTGCCCGGGGCGTCGGTGCGCGGCCACACCGTCTTCAGGTCGTGCCAGCGGTGGGCGGGTTCGCCGTCGATGTCCTTGTCGCCGGCGAGGTCCTTGCGAACCCACGAGGCGATGTTCGCCCGCGCCCGCCGCGACCGGTCCCGCGCCAGGACGTAGCCCGGCAGCGGGTCGAACGTGTAGCCGGTGGCCTCGCACCCCCCGATGAACGCCGGCTTCTTGCTCGCGATCGCCTCCAGCTCGCGCTGCACGACGTCGGGCGGGCGGCCGTTGTCGAGGTTGTAGAACCAGAAGTCGAGGTCGACCCGTTCCGTCTCTGCGCGGGGCATACCTTGAAGAGTGCACCGAAGGCCGCCAGATACGGCAGTGCCAGAAATGAGTGACAGCCTCCGTGCTGCTGTCCCCAGCAGGCCCGAGGCCGTTCGCTCGACGTGCGCGAGGGAGAGTAGGGCACCCCTGCGTGGGGAGTCCCCACAAGCGGCGGTCAATCCCGCTTACGACGGCAATGCTGCGTCACCGGGCGGCCGGACCGACCTGGGTCCGGATGTACGGCGTGCTTCTCGTCTACTGCCTCGGCTGCGCGAGGAGCGGTGCACGTTCTACGCGTCGTTGCCGAAGGACGACTTCCCGGCGATGAGCTCCCTGGCTGTCGTGCTGGTGACCTTGCCGACGGCCGAGCAGTTCATGTGGGTCTCGATCTGATCATCGACGGCGTGCTGGCAGACACCGAACTCACGTAGGGGCTGGCAGGGGTGCCGGCGATGCGACCGATTCGCCCGGCTCGGGATCAGGTGACGTTCTCCAGTACGACGGCGAGCGCCTGCCCGACGCCGATGCAGATCGCGGCAACGCCGTACCGGTCACCGGACTCGGCCAGCCGCGCGGCCAGGGTGGCGAGGATCCGGCCGCCGGACGCGCCGAGCGGGTGGCCGATCGCGATCGCGCCACCCTTGGCTGACCGATCTCCGGGTCGCTGAGCCCACTCTTGGCCCAGGCGTCGACGCACGCGATCGACTGCACCGCGAACGCCTCGTTGCGCCTCGACGGCCGACACGTCGGCCCAGGTGATGCCGGCCCGGGCCAGCGCCCGGTCGCGGCCTCCACCGGCGCGACCCCGAACATCGGGGGCTCCGACGCCGGACCACGCCCCGCCCGGCGATCCGGGCGATCGGGTCGATTCCGATCGGGCGTTCTCCGAACCGAGCAGGACGGCGGAAGCCCCGTCGTTGAGCGGGGATGCGCTGCCCGCGGTGATCGTGCCGTCGGGACGGAACGACGGCTTGAGGACCGGCGAGCTTGTCCGCCGTCGAGCCGGGGCGGATGCTCTCGTCGCGCGTCAGGTCCGCGACGGGGACGACGAGGTCGTCGTAGAACCCGGCGGTCCAGGCCGCATCGGCGAGCTGGTGCGACCGGGCCGCGAACTCGTCCTGCCGGTTCCGCGAGATCGCGAACCTCTCACCGAGCAGCTCGTTGGCCTCGCCCAGCGAGACGGTCCACTCCGCCGGCATGTTCTCGTTGACCAGCCGCCAGCCCAGCGTCGGGGTGGACACCGGGTCAGCGTGCCGGCGGGAAGGCGCGCGACGGCTTCGGCAGCACCCATGGCGCCCGGTCATCGACTCGACACCACCGGTGAGCACGACATCGGCGTCGCCCGACTCGATCACCCGCGACCCGATCATCGCCGCGTCCAGCGAGGACCCGCAGAGCCGGTTCACCGTCGACGCCGGCACCGAGACGGGCAGCCCGGCGAGCAGCACCGCCATCCGGCCGACGTTCCGGTTGTCCTCACCAGCCTGGTTCGCACAACCCCACAAGCCACGTCGCCGATCGCGGCCGGGTCGAGGTCGGGCGCCTTCGCGAGCGCGCCCTTGATCGCGATCGCAGCCAGGTCGTCGGGGCGCACCTCGGCGAGCGCGCCGCCGAACCGGCCGAACGGCGTACGCACCACCGCGTACACGAAAGCAGCAGTCATGATCGATCCCTGGATCCAGTCGAGAACACGAGGTCAGACGAAGGCACTGATGCCGGTCTCGGCGCGGCCGATGAGCAGCTTCTGGATCTGCGAGGTGCCCTCGTAGAGCGTCATCACCCGGGCGTCGCGGAGGTACTTCTCGACCGGGTACTCGTGCGATGACACCCGTCGCCGCCGAAGACCTGCAGCGGCCAGGGTTCGTGGCGCGGACCGCGGCCTCGGACGCGGACCAGCTGTCGCCGCTGTCAACGCCACGGTCCCCGAACGGCCGGCTCGCCTCGAGCAGGTCGGCGGCGTTCCAGGTGAGGAGCCGGGCCGCGTCGGCGTCGACCGACATCTGGGCGATCATGTCCTGGACCAGCTGGAACCCGGCGATCGGGCGGCCGAACTCAGAGTAGCTGCCCGGCGTACTCGACCGCCGCCTCGAGCGAACCCTGCACGATGCCCACACACCCGGCGGCAACGGAGATCCTGCCCGGTAGAGGGCCTGGCGCAGCGCGATCCGGAAGCCGCCGCCCTCCTCGCCGAGCAGGGCGTCGGCCGGCACGACGACGTCGTCGAGGACGGATCTCGGCGGTGGCCTGACCGCGGAGCCCGAGCTTGCCGTGAACGGGTCGGGCCTCGAAACCGGACGTGTCCGTGCGCACGAGGAACGCCGAGATGCCTCGCGGACCATCCAGGGCCCGTACGTGCGAAGACAGACGCACGTCGGCCCAGGTGCCGTTGGTGATGAAGATCTTCGAACCGGTCATGGCGTCGTCCGAACCACGACGAGACGCGCGAGCCTGCAGGCTCGCCGGGTCCGAGCCGCTGTTCGGCTCTGTCAGGCCGAAGCACCAGAGCCGCCGTCCGCTCGCCAGGTCGGGGAGCCGCTCCTTGCGCTGTAGGTCGGTTCCGTGCTGCAGGTAGATGGTCTTGTCGCGACCAGCCCGGCGGACACCGAGACGATGCCGCGCACCGACGAGTCCGCGCGGCCGAGCTCTTCGAGGGCGAGGCAGTAGGTGCGGTGGTCGCCCCGCCGACCCCGCCGTGCTCCTCGGGGATGATCTGGGCCGAACCCAGACTATCCCGAGCTTCGGGCAGATCGCGACGTCCACGGACTCGTCGCGGTCCCAGGCCCGCGCGGTGCGGCACGACGTGCCGGTCCAGGAACTCGCGGGCCAGCGCCTGGAAATCGCGCTGGTCTTCGGTCAGCAGCATGTCCTTCACGGAGCCTCCTCGGTCCGAACACCGTCGTAGTCGTACCAGCCTCTCGACCGCTCTTGCGACCGAGGTCACCGCGAGCGACGCGCTCGACGAGGCTCGCGGCCGGCGCGTCCGCAGGGTCGCCAGTCTCGGCGTACCGCGCCGCCTTCGTGGCGTGCCCGATGTCGAGCCCAGTACAAGTCCCATCAGTTCGAAGGGGCCCATCGGGTGCCGAGCGCACCTCGGCAGACGGCGTCGACGACCGCGACGGGCGCAATCCCGACGCTGCGTCAGAGGGAGATCGCCCTCGTCCCGGATCGCGTTGACGATGCGGTTCGCGACGAAGCCGGGGATCTTCAGGTCGAGCGCGACCAGGTGCTTGCCCATCCGGTGGGCCAGCTTTCGACGGTCGCGTCGACCGTGGCGTCCGACGTCTCCGGGCGCGAACCACCTCGACGCACGCCATCACCAGCGCGGGGTTGAAGAAGTGCATGTTGCAGAACCGATCGGGACAACCGGAGGCCGCCGCCATCCGCGACGGCGCCGAAGCTCGAGGAGTTGCTGGTCAGCACGGCCTCCACCGGTGCCAGCGCGCCGATCCGGGCGAGCATCTCCTGCTTCACTGCGAGGTCCTCGACGATCGCCTCGACCACGAAGTCCGCGCGTTGTGCCGACTCGGTCAGGTCGTCGGTCAGGTCAGCCGTTCCCAGGCGGCTGCTGCGTCAGTGGCCGGGATTCGCCCGCGCTCCACCATCCGGTCGATCCGCTGCGTGGAGCTGGGTTCGGGCCCGGTCCAGGGCGGCCGGCGCCGCGTCGTACAGGGTGGTCTCGATCCCGGCGAGGGCGCCAAGCCGCGATCTGCGACCCCATGGCGCCGGCGCCGAGCCGGTCGGCCGGGTGCGACGTCGGCACGTCTACCGCCCCTCGAACGCGGGCTGCCAGCGCTTCTTCGAGGAAGGCGTCGACTCCCTCGACCTTGTCGGAGAGCGTGTAGAGCACGGACTGGGCGAGGCGCTCGATCGCGAGCCCGGTGCGAAGGTCGACGTCAGCCGCTGCGCCGACCACCTGCTTCGCCGAGCCGGACCGCGACCGGGCCTTTGGCGAGCACGTCGTCCGCGACCAGGCGGGCCGCGCCCCCAGCAGCTCGTCCGCCGTTGCGAGACGGTCGTGACAAGCCCCAGCGATGAGCACCTCCTCCGCACCCACCATCCGGCCGGTGAGGATCATCTCGAGAGCGCGACCGGATCCGACCAGTCGGACCAGCCGCTGTGCCACCGGCACCGGGGAGCACGGACAGGTTGAGCTCCGGCAGCCCGAAGCGCGCCTCCTCCGCCGCGACCCGGATGTCGCATGCCATCGCGAGCTCGCAGCCGCCGCCCAGGGCGTAGCCGTTGACCGCGGCGATCGTCGGCTTCTCGAACTCCTCGATCCGGTCGAACAGCGCCTGCAGGCGACCGGTCGATCCCGTCGAGGGGGCCATGGAGCCGCAGCTGGGCGATGTCGGCACCGGCAGCGAACGCCAGGCCGCCACGCCCGGTGAACACGACGACGCCGACGTTCGGATCGGACCTGAGCCGGTCGAGCGCAGCGTGCAGCTCGTCCTGCATCCGGGCGTTGATCGCGTTGCGTACCTCGGGTCGATCGAGCGTCACCGTGGCGACGCGCTCGCTGACCTCGACCTGGACTGTCTCGAATGGCATCCGCTCAGCTCATCGTGAGGCCGCCGCTGACGCTGACGGTCTGTCCGGTGATGTAGGCGGCGTCGTCGGAGGCGAGGAAGGCGACCACGCTGGCGAGCTCGGCGGGCTGGGCGAGCGCGGCGCAACGGGATCGCCCGGGTCAGCGCGTCGCGCAGCTTCGGGTTGTCACTCGCCGACCTGAGGCGAACAGCGCGGTGTCGGTCGGGCCGGGGCAGACGCAGTTGACGTTGATGCCGTGGCGGGCCATCTCGCGGGCGAGTCGCCTTGGTGAAGGCGATGACGCCGCCCTTGGCCGCGGAGTAGACGGCCTCGCCCGACGAGCCGACCCGGCCGGCGTCCGAGCGCGAGGTTGACGACGGTGCCGCGGCCCTGCTCGGCCATGATCGGCAGCACCGCCTTGCAGGTGTGCAGGACGCCGTACAGGTTGATCGCGATGATCCGGTCCCAGTCGGCCGGGTCGCAGTCGACGAACGGGCCGGACATGTCCCAGCCGGCGTTGTTGACCAGCACGTCGATCCGGCCGTACCGGGCCCGGGTCGCGGCCGTCATGGCCTCGACCGCGTCCATCGACGCGACGTCGACCGCGAGCGCCATCGCCGTGGGGCCAAGCTCGGTGGCGACCGCCTCGGCCGCGTCGCCGTCGATGTCGGTCACCACGACGACTCGTGCCCTGGGCGACCACACCGCCGGGTGATGGCGCGCCCGATCCCCTGGCCGTCTCGTCACGATCGCAACACGATCCACGTCTGTTGTCACTGTCGATCCTCTCTGGATGTCGGACGGGCGTTCCGGCCGAGATGTGCCACTGCTCGACTTCGCGGAACCCGAGCCGCTCGTAGACCGGGTGGCCGACCGGTGAGGACTGCAGGAACGCGCGGACGATGCCGCTGTCGAACGCTGGCGCACGGCCTCGGTCGTAGACCGGCGGCGATGCCGCGACCCCGGAAGGCCGGATCGGTGACGATGCTCATCAGGCCGACGTGGTCCCCGGTCACGAGTGCGGCCGCGGTGGCCGCCGCCTCGCCGTCCACCGTCGCGAGGTAGGTCGTCCATCGCTCGGAGCCCACCGCCGCCGGCGTGAGGAACGTCCAGAGGTCCTCGAGCGGGACCTCGAGACCGAGGCTCGCCAGCCGGGCGTGCGGCTCGACCTCGTGCGGGGCCAGGGTCCGGATCTCCACCCGATCCGGCACCGGCGCCGGGCGCAGGTCAGCGGGGTCGACGACCATCAGGTGGGCAGGACGGTGTGGAAGGTGAGTCCGTGCCGGTCGGCGACGAGCCGGAGCGGCTCGGTGATCGGCCCTCGAAGCTGGAGACTCGAAGCCCTCCCGGTCGCGGCGAGCTCGTCGAGCATTGTGTCGACGTCGGCCGGGTCGACCACCGCCCGAGTCGTCGGTGACGAACACGCTGTTGAGCGTGGCGATCGTGCTCGTCGAGTAGTACGCCGAGGCGCCGTTCGCGCGCCGCACCCACCCGTCCGGGCTCAGGTCGCTCACCGAGGACAGGCTCCCCGACCGAGACGCGACCACGGCGTCCGCGAGTGCGCGGTCTTGCGGCGAGAACACGCGAGTCTCCATACTGACCTCCTGATCGATCGATCGATTACCACCGTAGAGGCCGAGGCGACCGCCGTCAAGAAGCGGCAGCCCGGAGAGGCAGGACATGCGCAGGCTCGAGCCGACAGACGGACCCAGCTCGGCGGGCCCGGTCGCCGTACCGCTCCACCGACGGGCAGACGCACTCCTGCCGCTGAGCCTCCTGGTCGCGTGCATGGGCGCCCAGAACGCGATCGCCGCGACCCTGCTCCCCTCGGTGTTCAGCGGGCTCGGCGCGACCGGACAGTTCAGTGCGAACTTGCACGCCTTCTTCCTCGGCGCCAACCTCGTCGGCGTCGTCGTCGGCGGCGTGCTCGGTCAGCGCCACCCACCCAGCCGCGTCCTCATCTGGGGGGTCGTAGTGCTCGTCGCCGGATCAGGCCTCGTGGCCGTCGCAGGGTCGACGTGGCCGATCCTCCTCGGCCGGGGTGCCCAGGGTCTCGGTGGGGGTATCGCCATCGTGGTCGTGTACGTCGCCATCGGGTCCGGCTTCCCCGCACCACAGCGCCCGGGCGCGCTGGCAGCCGTGACCACGGGCTGGGTGGTCGCCACGATCGTCGGGCCGGTCCTCGCGGCGACGCTCGCCGAGGCAACGAGCTGGCGGGCGGTGTACGTCGTCCTCACGGTCGTCATCGCGGCGGCCGGCACCCTCACCTGTGTCCGGCTCTGGGACGTCCGACCACCGGCCACCGGCGAGAGCGCCCGAGCGATCCTGCTCGTGCTCGTCCCTGCGGCCGCAGTGCTGATGATCGGTCTCGAGCTCGGCGACGGAGTCATCTCGGTGGCGCTCCTCGTCGGCCTGGCGGTCGTCGTGGCGACCAGCCTGCGGCCGCTGCTGCCGGCCGGGACCTACCGCCTGAGGGCCGGCGTCGCCGCAGCCATCGGCCTGCGCGGCATCCTGATGGGTGCCTTCGCCGCGACCGAGCTGTGGCTGCCGTTCGTGCTGGTCGAGGTACGGGACGTCGGCACTGTCGCGGCAGGCGCCTGGCTCAGCCTGGGCGCTGCCGCTGGGCGGCCGGCTCGTTCACCTACGCGCGGAGCGTCCGCTCGGGCCTCACCGGGGCGGGCCGCGTACGTGCCGCGCGCGCCGGCTCGTTCGTGCTGGCCTTCGGGGCGCTCGGCCAGTGCCTCGTGCTCGTCGCCGGCGTTCCCCTACCGGTGCCGCTCGTGCTCTGGGTCGTGGCGGCGTACGGCCTCGGCCTCGCCCTGGTGCCGATGGGCACCAGCCTCTACGAGGAGTCGCCCGTCGAGCGCTACCCCATGAACGCGGCCGCCCTCCAGCTCGCCGACGTCTCGGTCGCCGCGGTGATCATCGGCTTCGGCAGCACGCTGTCGGCGGTCGCCGGTTCGGCGCACCGCGTCGACGTCGTGGCGGCGTCGTTCGTCCTGGCGGCCGCGTGCGCGGCATTCACCGGCGTCGCGGCCTCGCGGATCAGCTCACCGGGGCGGGGCTGAGCCGATGGCTTCGCGGTCCGCCGTGTCCGGCGTGACGCCGAGCGTCTTCAGTACGTGCTTCGCGACCTTCTCGGTCTCGGTGCGGGGCATCGCGTCGACGAGGCGCACGTAGCGCGGGACCATGTGCCGGGCCAGCCGCTCGGCGGCGAACGCTGCCATGTCCTCGACGCCCGGTACCGGAGCCGGGCCGCACCACGAGCGTGACCATCACGTCCTCCTCGGTCAGCTCGCTCGGAACGCCGTACGCCGCGACCTCGAGGACGTCGGGGTGGTCGAGCAGGACCTGCTCGAGCTCGAAGGGCGAGATGTTCTCGCCGCGGCGGCGGATGATGTCGCGAGTCCGGCCCACGAAGTAGATGTAGCCGGCGTCGTCGGCACGCGCGAGGTCACCGGTGCGGAACCAGCCGCCCCGGAACGCCTCTGCCGTGGCCTCGGGGTCGGCGACGTACTCGGTGAGGATCGTGTGCTGCTCTCGCGGGCGGACCACGATCTCGCCCACTTCTCCGACAGGG
Source organism: uncultured Actinomycetota bacterium (assembly GCA_963716655.1). Lineage (GTDB taxonomy): Bacteria > Actinomycetota > Actinomycetes > Propionibacteriales > Nocardioidaceae > Nocardioides. Next base: position 61,906 of record CAVQTV010000009.1, read on the forward strand.
ACGGCGATGCCGTCCTCGTCGTGCAGCGCGACCTCGAATGCTTCGATCGGGCGCCCGCAGCTCCCTGCCGGCGGTGGCTCGCCGGGCTGGTTGTAGAGGACGATGCCGACGTCGCTGAGGCCGTAGACCTCGACGACCTCGATGCCGAAGCGGGCGGCGAACCCTTCGGCCCACTCCGGCGCCGGCACGCCCCACGCCAGCCGGACCGCGTGCTCACGGTCGCGCGGTCCGGCTGGCTGCTTGTAGAGCATCGTGAGGGTGGCGCCCATGAAGTCGAAGACCGTGACGCCATGCTTGCGACATTCGTCCCAGTAGCGCGACACGGAGAACCGCGGCGAGAGGGCCGCGGTCGCTCCGATCGAGAACGCCGCGGCGAGGGTGAAGATCGCGCCGTCGGCATGGAAGAGCGGGAACGGCGCGTAGAGCACGTCGGCCTCGGTCAGCCCGAGAGTGCCGCAGAAGTGGTCGGCCTGGCGGACGACGAAGCGGTTGGGCAGCAGGCAGCCCTTGCTAGGCCCGGTCGAACCGGACGTGAAGAGCACGAGGGCAGGATCGCCCGGCGGGTAGCGGTGCGAGGGCACCGCGATCGGCGGCGATCCCAACAGATCGGCGAGCTGCTGCGTGGCACCCTCACCCGCGCGGGTGACGACCCGGGTCAGCAGCGGCACCTCCGGGGCCGCCTCCTTGAGGACCAGGGGCAGGTAAGGGGCATCGGTCACCACCAGGTCGGCTCCGGTGAGCGCCAGGCCGTGGACGAGGCTCGGTCCGCGGAACCCGGTGTTGAGCGCTACCTCCACGCCGCCGAGCCCGAGCTGATCGCCAGGCGCACGAGGACGTAGTCGGCGCTGGTGTCGGCAGCGTGCACACGCGCACCCCCGGCCCGACCCCCAGCCCCGAGAGGCCGCTCGCGATCCGCCGGGCGCGGTGGACGACGAGGTCGCCGTACGTGAGCACGTCGTCCTCGATGCGCAGGGCGACCTTGTCCGGACGTCGCTGGGCGTGCTCCTCGACGAGTTGGGCGAGGCTCAGGTCCCGGCTCACCGCGGCGCCCTTCCGTCGAAGAAGGCGCGGATGGCCTCCGTGGCCTCCTCCGAGTCGCGCGCCTCGGCGCACAGTCCGGCCTCGGTCACGAGGGGCAGCACGAAGCGCGTCGGCGATCGGGGCGTTCAGCATCCACCGGGTCGCCGCTACGGCGTTCGGGCGGCCGCCAGCGAGCTCGGCCGCACGCGCGCGAGCGGCCGACAGGAGCTCGTCGGGTTCGACCACGGAGTCCACGAGACCAGCATCCACGCACCAGCGCACGTCGAATTCGCGACCCGACGTCAGGACGAGACGTGCCTTGGCCGGCCCGACGATCTGCGGGAGCAGGAGCGAGGCGGCGTTGGTCGCCACCAGTCCGAGCCGAACCTCCGGAGCCGCACAGGAGAACGTCGGGACGGCGACGCGCGCGTCGCACGCGAGGATGAGCTCCAGGCCGGCGCCGTACGCCGGACCGTTGAGTTCGCGGCCACGACCGGCAGTGGCGAGTCGAAGACGGCCCGGGTCAGCTTCTGGAGGGCGGCGAGCACGCGCACGAACTCCACCCGCGTCGCCGAACGGACGTCGCGGAGGTCGTCGCCGCTGCAGAACGACGGGCCCTCCCCCGTCAGGACGACGGCCCGCACGCCGGCGGTCGTGCCCGCACGCACGACCGCGGCCGTGAAGGCCTCGATCGTGAGGAGATCCAGGGCGTTGTGGACCTCGGGCCGGCACAGGGTGAGCACGCAGACATCGTCGACCTGCTCCCAGCTCACGGTCGGCGACCCCACGGTCGGGGTCTGGCCGGCATCAAGTGCCACGTCGGCGCCTCCTCGTCTCTCGGGACGCTGTTGGAACGACCCGGGTCAGTGTGCAAGACTTTACTGATCGATCGATCGAACAGCAACTAAGGAGACTGTGATGGACAAGCTCTCGGACTGCCACCTGCTGGACCCGCGCATCACCGACGCCGGCGTCCTCGAGCTCACCTTCAACTCCCCCACCACCCTCAACGCGGTCAGCGAGGAGATGCACGCCCAGCTCGCGGCGGTCTGGCGTCTCGTCGACGACGAGCCCTCGGTGCGTGCGGTGCTCGTCCGCGCCGAGGGCAAGGCGTTCTCCGCGGGCGGCGAGCTCGACTGGGTCGAGAAGCTCACCGGCGACTTCGAGGACCGCGCCCGCGGGTTCCGCGAGGCGCGGGACCTGGTCTGGAACATCGTCAACTGCCGCAAGCCGATTGTCGCCGCGATCAACGGCGTCGCGGTCGGTGCCGGGCTCGCGGTCGCGCTGCTTGCCGACATCGCGATCGCGGGCGAGTCGGCGAAGCTGCTCGACGGGCACACCCGGATCGGCGTCGCCGCCGGAGACCACGCGGTGCTGAGCTGGCCGATCGCCTGCGGGCTCGCCCGTGCGAAGTACCACCTGCTTCTCTGCGATCCGATCGACGGGACCACGGCCGCCGAGATCGGGCTGGTCGCACGCTGCGTGCCGGACGCGGAGCTCCAGGCCGAGGCGCGGCTCGTCGCCGAGCGGCTCGCGGCCGGGTCGCCGACCGCGATCCGCTGGACGAAGCACACGTTGAACCACTGGCTGCGGCAGGCGATGCCGGCGTTCGAGGCGTCGCTCGCAGCGGAGTTCCTGGGCTTCACCGGCCCCGACGCACGAGAGGGAATCGCCGCCGTGCGCGAGAAGCGCGCTCCGCAGTTCTCCGGCCCGAGCGACGACTGATCGCGCTCCGGCGCTCGTAGTATCGTCCCCACGGCCGGGACGCTCGGTCACGCCGATCACCTGCTCGACCTCAGGAGGCACCTTGCCCCGACCGCGGACGACCTCCGAGACGCGCAACACCGGTGCGCGGGTGCGGCAGGCCGCCATCGAGCTGTTCGCCGAGCGGGGGTTCCACGGCACCGGCATCCGCGACATCGCGACGGCGGCCGACGTCACGACGTCGGCGCTGTACCACTACATGTCGAACAAGGACGACCTGCTGGTCGAGGTCATGACCGAGTCGATCACGCCCCTTCGCGATGCGGCCCGCGACATCCTCGACGCGCCGCTAGGCGCCTCCGAGGCCCTGGCGGCGATCGTCTCGCAGCACGTGTGGGTGCATGCGAGCGAGCGGATCGCGACCCTGGTCACCGACACCGAGCTACGCGCGCTGTCCGACAGCCACCGGGGCCCGATCCTCAAGCTGCGTGACGACTACGAGGGTCTGTGGCGGCGTGCTGTGGAGGCCGGCGTGAAGGCCGGCGAGTTCGAGGTCGACCAGGCCCAGCTCGCGGCGCGCGCCCTGATCCAGATGTCGACCGGTGTGTCGCACTGGTTCTCGCCGTCCGGCCAGCTGAAGCTCGACGGACTGTGCGCGCAGTACGCGCAGTACGCCCTGTCGCTCGTGGGCGCGGCGCAAGCGCACCCCCGTCACGGTCGCGTCCCTGGATCGAGCCGCCGAACCACTACCTGGAGGCGCGGGCCGCTGCGGCCACCGTGTGACCCGAGTCAGCAGCATGGTGCCCGCCGGCTGGGCGCGCATGGGGAGCGGCCGGCCGGCGGGGTCTAGGCGGACGGCAGGACCTCGCCGTTCAGGCTCATCCAGCGCTTCTCGTAGACGAGCGCGCCGTCGGCCTCGATGCGTCCTGACAGGTGTCGTTGACCGTGGACCGAGTAGCCCGCCGTCACCACACGGATCAGCTCGCCGCTGGCGAGCGGCTCGAGGTCGATCGCAGCATCCGTGCGGATCCACGCCGCAGCCGGGCGACCCTCCTGCAGCTCGGCCGAGACCGCGTGGTCCATCGTCATCGTCCCGCCCTGGGGCAGCCGGATCGCCATCTTCGTCCCGGCGGTGACGTTGACGGCATCGCGCGCGGTGTCCCGGACGAAGCGGCACACCGGGACGCCCGAGATCGCCCACGGCGCCCGGTTCACGTCGACCGGCGGGTCCACGGGTTGGGTCCGCGACCGGTCGGCGTCCTGGAGAGCGTGCGCGGGACGCAGAAGGTGCTCGGTGCGGCCGCGTCGGAGTGGACCGTGATCACCGGCGACACCGGCGTCGGCCAGAGCCGGGGGAAGTCGGCACACGCCACGGTCCATCGGAGCCGGTGTCCCGGGGCGACGCGGTAAGCCGTCGGGTAGAGAACGACCTCGGCGTCGACGCGGCCGGCCGCCACGTCGTCGGCGGTGACCCGCCGCCACCCGGAGCTGATCAGGGTCGAGCCGCCGTGCTCGTCGCGACGTCGCAGAGCTTCACGCAGAGGTTGAGCTCGGCGGTGGTCTCGGCACTGATCCGGAGCGCCGCTCGCGGAACGCCGAGCTACGTCGATGCCGTCCGGCAGCGGTGCGGAGGTGTAGCTGAGCGACTTCGCGTCGTCGCGGCGCTGGTCGAACTCGTCCTCGAAGGTGATGCCCATCGGGTACCAGAGACCCGCCTCCGTCCCGACGAGCGAGCGCGCGTCGTACCGGTCCGCGAGGTCCGCCACGACGTCGCCCAGGACGCCGTCCGGACCTGGATGCAGGCCGAGCGGCTCCGGGTCGTCCGGCGGCCAGGCGTCCGCGGTGTGCCACGAGTCGTCCGCCTGGAGGTAGTAGACGACCGGCGCGCGGTCGACCGCAGGGGCCACGTCTTTGAGCCAGCGGTCCCACCAGGCCGCGATCTCCTCGAGCCAGTCGTACGGCGCTTCGCCCGGCGAGTCCGGCGCGGCGTGCGTCCAGGGGCCGACGAGGAGCTGCTTCGTGGACCGGCAGCGTCCGTAGGCGTTCATCATCCCCTCGCACAGCAGGTCACGCCATCCGGAGACGAAGAAGGCCGGGACTTCGATGTCCTCGACCGGGATGATGCGCGAGCGCCAATACTCGTCGTGGTCGCGGTGCGACGGCCACACGAGCGACGAGATGTCGCCGTCGTCCAGTCTCTCGAGGCGCTGGCGCCACGCGTCGAGCCAGCCGCCCTCGGGGTCCTGGAGGGACGGCGGGGTGAGCTCGAGGGCGAGCATCAGGGCCGCCCATGCCGAGGCGCCGAGGCCGTTCGCGCACCCGCCCGGGTAGACGAAGTCGTGGTAGATGTCCGCCGCGCCGTACACGCTGACGATCGCCTTGAGTCCGCGCGGGCGGCGGGTTGCGACGCCGAGTGACGAGGCGCCGCCGTACGAGCGACCCCCAGACGCCGACCGAGCCGTCGCACCAGGGCTGCTCGGACACCCACTCGACGACGCGTGCCTCGTCGTCGAACTCGCGCGGGTCCCAGGCCTGGTACGAGCGGCCGGTCGAGCGGCCGTAGCCACGGACGTCGACGTGGATCGACGCATAGCCGCGGGCACCGAAGAACTCCGCGGCATAGGCGCCGCTGGCGCCGATGAAGTCGTCCTTGCGGTACGGGTAGAAGCTGATCAGCGCGGGCGCCCGGTCGACACCGTCGGCCAGCCGTACCTGGGCGGCGATCTCCGCGCCGTCGGGCAGCGGGACGAGGACGTCGAAGGTGCGTTCGTCGGGCATGGGTCTTCCTGTCAGGGTCGGGTGGCGTGGATGGCAGGGGGGATCGCGGCCAGGAGGTGGGAGGTGTAGTCGTGCGAGGGCGCCCCGGTCACCTGCTCGACCGGGCCGACCTCGACGATCCGGCCGCCGTGCATCACCGCCACCGCGTCGCAGGCGTAGCGCACCGCCGCCAGGTTGTGGGAGATGAAGAGCATCGTGAGGCCAAGGCGCTTCTGCAGGTCCGAGAGCAGGTTGAGGATCGTCGCCTGGACCGAGACGTCGAGGGCGGAGGTGATCTCGTCGGCGAGCAGCACCTCCGGCTTCGCCGCGAGAGCGCGGGCGATCGCCACCCGCTGGCGCTGCCCCCCGAGAGCTGGCGCGGGTAGCGGTCACCGAGCGCGGCGTCCAGGCCGACGAGCTCGAGGAAGGCGTGCGCCTCCTCGTCGACGGCCGCCCGACGGTTGCGCAGCCGCGGGTCGAGCGCCTCTCGCACACTGGCGACCGCGGTCATCGTGGGGTTCAGGGACGACAGTGGATTCTGGAACACCATCTGGACGCGGTGGTCGTTCTTCTGGAGCGGCTCGTCGCCGATCAGGATCTGGCCGGCCTCCCGGCGGCTGATCCCGGCGACCGCGCGAGCGAGCGACGACTTGCCACATCCGGACTCCCCGACGAGGCCCATCGCCGCACCGGACTCCACCGTCAGGTCGACGTCCCGAACGGCGACGTGCGCGTCACGGCCGCGGCCGTAGCTCACCCGAAGCCCCTCGACACGCAGGGCGCTCATCGCGTGCTCCGCGCCAGGTCGTCCACGGACACGAACGACGTGTGGTCGGCGTCGTCCGCCACCCGCCAGCACGCGACCCGGTGCCCGGGCGCGACTGTGGTCATCGCCGGCTGCTCGGCGCACTCGTCGGACGCGATCGGGCAGCGCGGTGCGAACGCGCAGCCGACGATCTCGTCGGTCGCACTCGGCGGCCGGCCCGGGATCGTTGTCAGTGGCACACCACTCTCGGTCGACAGGTCGATCACCGCACCGAGCAGCCCCTGCGTGTAGGGGTGGCGCACAGCGCCGGCGCGGATGTCGTCGGCGCTGACCTCCTCGACCACGCGTCCGGCGTACATCACCAGCACCCGCTCGCAGAGCTCGAGCACCACCGCGAGGTCGTGGGAGATGAACAGCAGGCCGGCGCCGGTCTCGTCACAGATGCTGCGGATGAGCTGGAGCACGTCCTTCTGGACGGTGACGTCCAGGGCGGTGGTCGGCTCGTCCGCGATGATCAGCTGGGGCGAGTTCATCAGACCCATCGCGATCATGCTTCGCTGGAGCATGCCCCCGGACAGCTGGTGCGGGAACTGCCGGACGTGGAGCTCGGGGTCCGGCAGCCGCGACAGCACCCAGGCGCTGGACCGCACGCTGCCGCGCCTCCCGCCGGCTGGCACCACTGTTGCGCATCGACGACTCCGCGAGCTGGGAACCGACCCGCATCAGTGGGTTGAACGACCCGAACGGGTCCTGGAAGACCATGCCGAGAGAGCGACCGAGCAGCGTCGCCGTCGACCGGGAGGCCGCCCGGTCGGTGCCGGTCAGCGACGTGCCGAGGAGCTCGATCCGGTCGGCGTCGATCTCGGCGGGCGCCTCGACGAGCTGGGCGATGGCGAGGGCGCTGACGGACTTGCCGGAGCCGGACTCGCCGACGATGCCGACGCGCTCGCCCGGCCGCATCTCGATGCTGAGCTCGCGGACCGCCGACACGACGCTCCCGTCCTGGAGCGGGATGGACACCCTCAGGCCGTCCACGCTGAGCAGGTTGCCGCGTACGGCGACGTCGTCCTCGCCAGCGGCCGGCTCCTGCTCGACGGGCCGCTCCGGTCGGCGGCGAGCAGTCGGCGACCGCAGGCCGAGCACCAGCGCGAGGGCGTCGCCGACGATGCTGAACACCATGCCGCCGAGGACCACGGCGAGCGCCGGCCCCAGGGCGTAGGCGGGATTGGTGTAGATCCGGTTGAGGCCCTTGTTGAGCAGGCTGCCCCAGTCGTAGCTGGGCGGTTGCACACCGAGACCCAGGAACGACATGCCACTCAGCACCACCAGCGCACCGCTGATACCGATCATGAACGTCACCAGGAGCGGTCCACCGATGTTCGGCAGCACGTGGCGCACGATGATGCTCGCCCGGCCGGCGCCGAGCATCCGGGCCGCGAGCAGGAACTCGCTGTTCTTCAGGGCGGCGGCCAGGGTTTGGGTCAGCCGGGCGAAGACGGGGGCCATCGCGAGCGAGATCGCCGCGACGGTCCCCCGGGCGCCCGCGCCGATGATCGCGGTGGTGAAGAGTGCGAGCAGGAGCGCCGGGAAGGCCAGCGACATCGCGATCGCCTGCGCGATCAGGCGACCCATGCGGGGACCGGTGACCAGGGGAAGGGTCCCGACGACGATCCCGACCAGCGCGCCGATGAGGGTCGCCAGGACACTGAGGCCGAGCGACATCCGGGTCGCCACGATCACGCGGGAGAGCAGGTCGCGACCCAGCTCGTCGGTGCCGAACGGATGCGCCCCGGACGGAGGCTGGAGCGCGTTGGCCGGGTCGAGCCGGGCCGCGGCCTCCCCGAAGATCGCCGGGCCGAAGATCGCGGCGAGGGTGAAGACCGCGACACCGACGATGGCGGCGATCCCCACGGGCGAGCGCAGGAGCACCACCCTCGAGCGAACCGTTCCGTTGGTCGCCATCACACCTCGCTCAATCCGGTTCGGGGGTCGATGACGGTCAGCGCCATGTCGACCAGGAAGGTCACGATGAGGATGATCGCGCCCAGCACCAGCACCAGTCCCTGGGTCATCGGGAGGTCCTTCTGGGTGATCGAGGAGACCGTCGCGGAGCCGATCCCGGGCCAGGCGAAGACGCTCTCCACGGTCGTGCCGGCGACCAGGCTGCTCAGCATCAGGCCGCTGACCGTGAGGGTCGCGGTCAGCGAGTTGGGCAGGATGTGCCGCAGGTAGACCCGCGAGACGCCGAGGCGCTTCGACCGTGCGGTGCGCAGGTAGTCCTCGTCGAGGATCCGCAGGCCCTCGACCCGGACGATCCGCGCCATCGCGGCCATCGGCCCGAGCGCAAGAGCGAGGACGGGGAGGACGTACGACGCAGCGCCGTCCATCCCGGCTGACGGCAGCAGCTGGAGCGAGACAGCGAACACGGCGGTCAGCGCCACCGCGGTGACGAACTCAGGCATCGCGGTCAGTAGCCCGGAGGCGCCCAGGAACCCGAGGTCGAGGGTTCGTCCGTGCCGCGTCCGGTTCAGCCGTGCGAACAGCAGTCCGAAGGTGAACCCGCCCACCAGCACCACGCCGAGGGCGAGCAATGCGAGCTGGAGCGTGGCACCCAGCCGGTCGGCGATGACCTCGCGCACTGGCAGCTGCGACACGAACGACGTGCCGAGGTCGCCGTGCAGCAGCGAGGTCAGGTAGTTCCAGTACTGGGTGAGGATCGGGTCGTTCAGGCCGAGCGCCTCGCGACGCGACTCGACCAGGTCTGCCGGCGCAGTGATCCCTAGCGAGGCCCGGACCGGGTCTCCTGGGATCAGCTGGACCATCAGGAACGAGATCGTCACCACGACCCACAGGGCGAGGACGAGCTCCAGGAGGCGCCGTACGACGTACACGAGCCTCGTGCGGTCGCGGCGCTGAAGGTGTGACGGCGTGACTGTCTCGACGCCGGGCGCCTCCTGGAGGGTCATGGTGCTACTCGCTCATCCGGATCGAGACGGCGGAGATAGTCAGGCCGTTCATCCGGAACGTCGCCGTCTTGGTGAGGATGGCGTTGTCCGAGTCGACGACCGGCACGACCGCGTTGTCCTCGATGTAGAGCTTCTCGATCTCGTCCCACGCGGGGCAGGAGTCGGTGCCGGTGAGCTCGTTCGCGGCCGCGATCTTCTCGTCGATGCCGGGGATGTTCGCGTTCGGGAAGTTCGTTCCGTCCGGCGGGGTCGGCCCGGACACGAACCGCATGAAGTGGCTCGGGTAGGAGACGACGATCGGGATCCAGCTGACGTCGTAGTCACTGGTCTGGAAGAGCACCTCGCCGATCCCAGCGCCGGTGACCTCCTCGGCCGTGGCGGAGACACCGATCTCCTTCCACGCGGCCACGGCGAACTCCGCGGCGGACGAGATGGCGCTCGGGTCGCCGAGGTCGCGGTCCCACACCAGCTTGAGCTCGAGCGGGTTGCCGTCCTTGGTCCGTACGCCGTCCGATCCCATCGTCCAGCCGGCCTTGTCCAGCAGCGCGTTGGCGGCGTCCAGGTCGGGCGCGGGCGCCTCCTCGGGCACGGTGCGCTCCGCACATGCCGACGGCGCGGCGGCGGCGAGACGCGTGGGCGGCACGCCCCACCCACCGCCGGCGATGCTCGCCACCTGGGTCACGTCGACCGCCGTGGCTAGCGCCTCCCGGACCTTGGGGTCGGCGGTCGCCCGCGACGCGAGCTGGTTGAACCACATCTGGATGAGCGGACCGGGGCTCGTCACCGGCTCGAACCCAGCGGCGACGAGTCGCTCGCGGTCGGGACCGTTGCTCACCGTGGCGGTCAGCTCGCCGTCGAGGAGCAGGTTCGCCGCCGTCGTCTGGTTCGCGATGATCTTGACGACGACCTCCTTCGGTACGCCGACCGTCTCCGAGGTGGTGTCCTCGACGCCCCACGTGTAGTCGCTGCGGCGCGTGAACGTGTAGTGGTCGTTCGCCACGGTCTCGCTCAGGGGGAACAGGCCCGTCCCGTCCGTGTTGTGAGCGAGGTACTCACGGTCGGCCAGGCCCTTCTCGCAGACGATCGGCACCGAGCCGGTGGTCGCGAGCAGGAAGCTGCTCGGGCTCGGGACGGTCACCGTGACGGTGCTGGCGTCGGCGTCCGACGTGACCGTCGTGCCGACCGGCACGCTGCCGCCGAGCAGGGGCGACTGGTTCTCCGGGTTGGCGACGTACTCGTAGTTCTTCGCGACGGTCTCGACCGTGAGTGGCGAACCGTCGGCGCAGGTGATGCCCTCGCGGAGCTTGTAGGTCACCTCGGTCGGTGAGTCCTCCCAGCTCTCCGCGAGGTTCGGGACGATCTCCTCGCCGACCCGACTGACGAGTCCTTCGTAGGCGAAGGCGTTGAGGAACGCGGGCGCGTACGTCGCGTTCTGCTGCGGGTCGAGGTTGCCGGGGTCGGAGGCGAGCGACACGGTGAACGTGCCGTCCTTGAGTGGGGTCTGCGCGGCGTTCTCACCACCGTCGTCGTCCCCGCCGCCGCAGCCGGCGAGGACAACGGAGGTGCAGAGCAGTGCCACCAGCCCGAGCGATCGGCTGTTGATCATGAACGATCCTTCTGGTCGGGACGGGCGACGCCGTCCGTGAGGTGGTCGAGAACAAACTGCAGATACACGGCGGTGGCCGTGACCATGTCCGAGATCGGGACCCACTCGTCGAGGCTGTGCGCCTGGTTGAGCGAGCCGGGTCCGAAGATGACGACCGGTGGGCCGAAGTAGGCGGCGTCCGAGCTCGCGAGGAACCCGGTGGTGTCGGCGTTCGCGAGGTTTTGGCGCTGGGCCGAGGCGCGGAAGGCGGAGACGACCTCGTCGTTTCGGTTCTCATAGGGGTCGACTGCCCACCACGCGGCGGACAGGTCCCAGTCGAGGTCGGCGAACTCGCCCTTCAGCGCGGCGCGCAGCTGCTCCCGGGCGGCACGGGGTGTCTCTCCGGGCAGGAGTCGGCGGCTCAGATCGAGTTCGGCGCTGGGCGGTACGACGTTGGGCTTGGTGCCGCCGCGGACGACGCCGATGTTGAGGACGGGCGGCCCGAGGAGCGGGTGCTCGACTGCACGGAGCTCGTCGGCGTGCCGCTCGACCGCGAGCGCGAGACGGGCGGCCTGAAGGATCGCGTTCCGTCCCGCACCCGGCACGCTGCCGTGGGTGGCGATGCCGTCGGTGCGCAGGGTGTAGGCCGCCAGGCCCTTCGACGCGGAGCAGATCCGGAGCTCGGTGGGCTCGCCGATGACGACCAGGTCGGTCTCGGGCAGAAGGCGGCTGATGTTCTTGGCGCCTTCCTGGCAGAACTCCTCGTCGGCGACGCCGGCGACGGCCAAGGGTCCGAGAAGCTCGATGTCGAGGCCGGCCAGCACCTCGGCGACCTCGAGGTAGCAGGCGAGCGCGGCCTTCATGTCGCAGGCGCCGCGGCCATAGATCCGCTCGTCGGTCAGGTGCCCGGCGAACGGGTTCGCGTAGTCGACGACCTCGACGGTGTCGAGATGGCCGGCGAACACCACGCCGGGGCGGTCGGCGCCGGCACCGGGCGCGGTCGACAGGAGGTTCGCGCGGCGGGCGTCGTACTCCTGGAGCGTTTGCTCCCACCCGAGGGCGGACAGCCGCTTGCCGAGGTACTCCGCGACGTCGACTTCCCCGAGCTGACCGACAGCGCGGGCCCCGAACGGGTTCACGCTCGGGATCCGGATGAGGTCGAGCAGGCTCTGACAGAGCCTGTCGACATCGATCAGCGAGCGCAGCTCCTGACTCCCCGGCACCCTGCTGTGCATCTCATCTCCTGTTCGATCGATCGATCGATTACGGGGACTGTAGTCATCGCACGGCTCGGAGGCAAGAGGTCATCCGGCCCAGATCTGAGCGGGCGGAGTCCAAGGAACCCAGCGCGAGGAGGCAGGGTCTTCGTCGCCCGGAGACGACCGCAGAACCGATCCGGGTCACTGCGGTCGGCACGGACCTGGACCGATCTGCGGCGCGGTTCCACAGGCGGATGTAGCCGAGACGGGGGTCGTCCTCGTTGCCGGTGAGGTGCTCGAGTGGCGGCGGCGTCGAGCCACCTCGTGAGCTGCAAGGCCGTGGCGGAAATGAACTCGGCCCCTGATCCGCGGTTTCGCAGGATCAGGGGCCGGATTGCTTGAGATACGTGCGCGAGGGGGGATTTCTGCGCGAGGGGGGATTTGAACCCCCACGCCCTTTCGGACACTGGCACCTGAAGCCAGCGCGTCTGCCGTTCCGCCACTCGCGCGTGAAGCGGGCCAAGGCTATCCCAGCGCCGGGGTTTGCCCCAAACCGGGGCGGGCAACCCGAGGAGGGGTCCCGGACCGCGTACGGCGGCCCCGTTACGATCGGAGCCACCCGGCTACCGGTCGGGGTGGCCTGCGTGCCCTGACGGGTCTCGACAAGCTTCGACCACCGACAGGTGACGGAAGGAGGGCAGCGTGGGCGGACTCCAGAAGCTGGAGCACAAGCTCGAGCAGATGATCTCCGGCGCGTTCGCCCGTGCCTTCCGCTCCGCCGTCCAGCCGGTGGAGATCGCCGCGGCGCTCCAGCGCGAGTGCGACAACAACGCGCAGATCCTGTCGCGCGACCGCCGGCTGGTGCCCAACGACTTCCACGTGGAGCTGTCCCAGACCGACCTGGACCGGCTGGCGCCGTACGACAGCGCGCTGGCCGACGACCTCGGCAAGCAGCTCCGCGAGCACGCCGACCACCAGGGCTACGTGTTCCCGGGGCCGGTCAGCATCGCGTTCGAGGCGGCCGAGGACCTCACCACCGGCCGGTTCCGGATCCGCAGCCAGGCCCAGGCGAAGGTCACCGGCAGCGCCACCCACACCCAGGTCGGCCGCGCCCGAGCGGTGCTCGAGGTCAACGGCACCCGCCACCCGCTGCAGCCTCCGGGTCTGGTGATCGGCCGCGGCACCGACGCCGACGTCCGGATCAACGACCCCGGCGTCAGCCGGCGGCACGTCGAGTTCACCGTCGGCGGCGGCGACTCCGGGCTCGCGATCGAGGTGCACGACCTCGGCTCGACCAACGGGATGCTCGTCGACGGCCACCGGATCAGCCGCACCCGCCTGCAGGACGGCTCGCAGGTCAAGATCGGCAACACGACCATGACCGTCCGAGTCGTCGAGGGAGGCTGAATGTCCGAGCTGACCCTGTTCCTCATCCGGGTCGCCTACCTGGCGATCCTGTGGATCTTCGTGCTGTCGGCGATCTCGGTGATCCGCTCCGACATGTTCGGCGCCCGGGTCCCCGAGGCCGCCCGCGGCAGCGGCGGCGGCAAGGCGCCGAAGCCCGCCAAGGCGCCCAGCAAGCGGCGCAGCGCCCCGACCCACGTGCTGGTCACCGCCGGCTCCAACGTCGGCTCCCGCGCCGAGCTCGCCCAGGCGCCGGTCCTGATCGGCCGCGGCACGGACGCCGCGATCCGCCTCGACGACGACTACGTCTCCACCCGGCACGCCCGGATCGCCGCGTCCGGCGACCAGTGGTTCGTCGAGGACCTCGGCTCGACCAACGGCACCTTCGTCGGCACCGCGCGGATCACCCAGCCCACGACGATCACCATCGGCACCGAGGTCCGCATCGGCAAGACGATCCTGGAGCTCAGGAAGTAGCCGATGAGTGACCAACCCGTTGCACCGCCGGTGACCCTGCGCCTGCGGTACGCCGCGACCTCCGACGTCGGGCGGGTCCGCAAGGACAACCAGGACTCCGGGTACGTCGGGCCGTGGCTGATCGCGGTGTGCGACGGCGTCGGCGGCGCGGCCCGCGGCGACGTCGCGTCGAGCACCGCGATCCAGCAGCTGCGCCGCCTCGACGTACCGCCCTCCACGGACCCCGACCACGACCTGCTGGCTCGGGTGGCCGGCGCCCTGCACCGCGCCCACGACCGGATCGGCGAGCTGGTCGACGAGGACCCCGCCCTCAACGGCACCAGCACCACCGCGACGGTCGCTCTCTTCGACGGCTTCAGGATCGGGCTGGGCCACGTCGGCGACAGCCGCGCGTACCTGTACCGCAGCGGCGAGATCACCCAGCTCACTTCGGACCACACCTTCGTCCAGAGCCTGATCGACGAGGGCCGGATCACCGAGGAGGAGTCGCGGGTCCACCCACACCGCAACCTGATCCTCAAGGCGCTCGACGGCATCCACGAGGCCGAGCCCGACCTGTTCGTCATCGAGCTCGCGCCCGGCGACCGGCTGCTGCTGTGCAGCGACGGCGCGAGCGGCGTCCTCGACGACCGCCGGCTCGCGGACATCCTGAGCACCGGCAGCCCGGACTTCGCCACCGTCGAGCTGGTGCGCGCCAGCCTCGAGGCCGGCAGCTCCGACAACGTCACCTGCCTGGTCGCCGACGTGGTCGAGGCCGACGCCGACGGCGCCGCTGAGCCCGACGAGCCGATCGTCGTCGGCGCCGCGACCGAGCCCCGCCCGGCGATGCGGCCGCGGGGCGCGATGAGCGGGCTGTTCCGCGGCCACCGCGCCGGCGACACCGGCGAGCTCGAGCCGGTGCAGGCCGAGATTCCGGACTCCGTCGGGTTCGCGATCACCAGCGACCCGATCGACCCCGAGCAGGCCCGCTACGCCCCGCGTCCGCCGCGCCGGTTCCTCTGGCTCAAGCGGATCCTGGCCGCCCTCGTCGTGATCGGCCTGGCCTGGATCGTGCTCGCCGTGGCCTGGTCGTGGAGCCAGGACCAGTACTTCGTCGGCGAGGAGGACGGCTACGTCATCGTCTACCGCGGCCTCAACTCCGAGATCGCCGGCTTCGACCTGTCCGAGCCGTACGAGCGCTCCGACGTCGAGCTCGACCGGCTGAGCGAGATCGAGGCCGACCGGGTCCGCGAGGGCATCGCCTACGACAACCCGGTCGACGCCCGCGCCAAGGTCGAGGACCTCGCCGCGCGTCAGGAACCCGTCGAGAGCACGGGCGGCTGAGGCGAATGGCCCAGAGATCAGCCCAGAGATCAGCCCAGAGCAGCACGTTGATGGGGTTCGTGCACCGGCGCCGCCGGGGCGCGGAGCTGTTCCTGCTGATCCTCGCGCTCGCGGTCGGCATCGGCGCCTACGCCGCCGTCGGCCTCGGCGTCGAGGGCGAGGTCCCCACCGACCTGCTCGGCTACGGCAGCTGGCTGGCCGCGCTGGTGATCGGCGCGCACATCGTGATCCGCCTGGTCGCGCCGTACGCCGACCCGGTGCTGCTCCCCGTCGTCGCCGCCCTCAACGGGCTCGGTCTGGCGATCATCCACCGGCTCGACCTGGCCGCCGAGGCGGTCGACCGCAAGCACGACTACGCCCAGCAGCAGCTGATCTGGATGACGCTGGGCGTGATCTTGTTCGTCGTCACCCTGATCGCGATCCGCGACCACCGGGTGCTCCAGCGGTTCACCTACACCTGCGGCCTGGCCGCCGTTCTCGTCCTCCTGCTGCCGATGCTGCCCGGCATCGGCAAGACCGTGTACGGCGCACGGATCTGGATCCAGGTCGGCCCGTTCAGCTTCCAGCCGGGCGAGCTGGCCAAGGTGCTGCTGGTGATCGCGTTCTCCGGCTACCTGGTGCTGCACCGCGACGCGCTGGCGCTCGCCGGTCGCCGGGTGCTGTTCGTCGACCTGCCCCGTGGCCGCGACCTCGGCCCGATCCTCGTGATGTGGCTGGTCAGCCTCGGCATCCTGGTCTTCCAGCGCGACCTCGGCTCGAGCCTGCTGTTCTTCGGCATCTTCCTGATCATGTTGTACGTCGCCACCGAGCGACCCGGCTGGCTGGTCGTCGGCGGGTTGCTGTTCGCCGCAGGGGCGGCAGCGGCGTACGCGCTGTTCGGCCACGTTCGCGAACGCTTCGAGATCTGGCTCAACCCGTTCGACTTCTACACCGCCGAGCAGGGCGGTCAGAGCTTCCAGCCGGTCGAGGCGATGTTCGGGATGGGCTGGGGCGGGCTGATCGGGCGCGGCTTCGGTGACGGCGACCCGTACCGGGTACCGTTCGCCAACTCCGACTTCATCGTCGCCGCCATCGGCGAGGAGCTCGGCCTGACCGCGGTGATCGCGGTGATCATGATGTACGGCCTGATCGTCGAGCGCGCCCTGCGCACCGCGCTGATCTGCCGCGACGGCTTCGGCAAGCTGCTCGCCACCGGCCTCGGCAGCGTGATCGCGCTCCAGGTGTTCGTGGTCATCGGCGGCGTGACCGGGCTGATCCCGCTCACCGGCCTCACGACGCCGTTCCTGTCGTACGGCGGCTCCTCGCTCATCGCGAACTGGGTGATCGTCGCGCTGCTGCTGCGCATCTCCGACCAGGCCCGCCGCCCGGTGCCGCAGCTCTCCGACGACACTGCCGCGATCGACTCCGACGCCACCCAGGTGGTGAAGGCGATCCGATGAACAAGCCGATCCGCACCATCTCGATCTTCTGCCTGGTCCTGTTCCTGGCGCTGATGATCAACGCCACCTACCTGCAGTACTGGAAGGCCGGCTCGCTCGGCGACGACCCCCGCAACCGGCGCGCCGTGGTCGAGTCGTACTCCGCCGAGCGCGGGGCGATCCAGGTCGGCCGGAACCCGGTCGCGGAGAGCGTGCCGTCCGACGACCAGTACAAGTTCCAGCGGGTCTACCCCAAGCCGATGGTCTACGCCCCGATCACCGGCTGGTTCTCGTACTTCAGCCAGACCGGGGTCGAGTTCACCCAGAACGACCTGCTCTCCGGCCAGGACGAGCAGCTGTTCGTGACCCGGCTCGTCGACCTGATCAGCAACAAGCCGACCAAGGGCGGCAACGTGCTGCTGACCATCGACCCCGACGCCCAGCAGGCGGCGTACGACGGGCTCCGGGCGGTCGCGCCCGACGTCCAGGGCGCCGTGGTCGCGATCGAGCCCAACACCGGCAAGATCCTCGCGATGGTGTCGCTGCCGACGTACGACCCCAACCAGCTCGCCTCCCACGACCTCACCGCCGCCAACAAGGCCTACGAGCGGCTCGACGCGGACCCGACCGAGCCGCTGCTGAACCGGGCGATCCAGACCCGGCTGCCCCCGGGCTCGACGTTCAAGGTGGTCACCGCCGCGGCCGCGATCGAGAAGGGCCTCTACACCGCGGCCGACGACGTGCCGGGCGGGGTGACCTACCAGCTGCCGCTGACCTCGGGACCGACCGGGCTGATCGACAACGAGGGCCGCGACTGCGGCGCGAACAACACCGAGATCCCGTTCACGCAGGCGATGGGGCAGTCCTGCAACACCACGTTCGCGCAGCTCGCCGACGAGGTCGGCGCCGAGGACATGCTGGAGACCGCGGAGAACTTCGGGTTCAACCGCGGCTTCCTCGACGACCTGTTCCCGGTGGCGGAGTCGGTGTTCCCCCCGGACATCGACGACGCCCAGCTCGGCCAGACCGGCTTCGGCCAGTACGAGGTCGCGGCGACCCCGCTGCAGATGGCGATGGTCGCGGCCGGGATCGCCAACGGCGGCAGCGTGATGACGCCCTACCTCGTCGACGAGCAGCAGTCGGCCGACCTCGACGTGCTGTCCAAGACCGAGCCGGAGGAGCTGTCCCAGGCGGTGTCGTCGACGACCGCCAGCGAGGTGACGAAGCTGATGGTCGCCACCGTCGAGGACGGTACGGCCGGCGCCGCGGCGATCGACGGCATCCAGGTCGCCGGCAAGACCGGCACCGCCCAGGCCGGGCAGTCCGACGTGTCGCCGTACGCGTGGTTCATCTCCTTCGCACCGGCCGACAACCCCGAGGTCGCGGTCGCCGTGATGATCCAGAACGCCGACATCCCGCGCAGCGAGATCGCCGGCGGCGCCCTGGGCGGCCCGATCGCAAAAGCAGTGATGGAAGCGGTGATCCGATGAGCGAGACCCCGGAGACCAGGTACGCCGACGACGACCGGCGCTACCGGCTCGACGCCCGCATCGCCACCGGTGGCATGGGCGAGGTGTGGCGCGGCACCGACACGACCCTCGGCCGCGAGGTCGCGGTCAAGCTGCTCAAGCACGAGTACGCCGACGACCCGACGTTCCGCGCCCGCTTCGAGACCGAGGCCAGGCACGCGGCTTCGCTGCACCACCCCAACATCGCGGCCATCTACGACTTCGGTGAGTCCGGCCACCGGCCCTACCTGGTCATGGAGCTGATCGCCGGGCAGCCGCTGTCGGCGCTGATCCAGGCCGGCCGCCCGATGGACCCGGTCGCCGTCCGCGAGCTGCTCGCCCAGGCCGCCGACGGGCTCGGCGCCGCCCACGCGGCCGGCATCGTGCACCGCGACGTGAAGCCGGCCAACCTGATGGTCACCCCCGATCGCCAGGTCAAGGTCACCGACTTCGGCATCGCCCGCGCCCGCGAGGGGCTGGGCCTCACCGGGACCGGCGAGGTGATGGGCACCCCGCAGTACCTCTCCCCCGAGCAGGCGCAGGGCCAGACCTCCACCCCTGCCTCGGACGTGTACTCGCTCGGCGTCGTCGCGTTCGAGTGCCTCGCCGGGCAGCGGCCGTTCATCGGCGAGACCGCGGTCGCCACCGCCCTCGCCCACCTCCGTGAGCCGGTCCCGGACCTGCCGCCTGCGGTGCCGGCCGACCTGGCCGCCGTCGTACGACGGTCGATGGCGAAGCTGCCGCAGGAACGGTTCGCCGACGGCACCGCGCTGGCCGCGGCGCTGCGCAACCCGGCCGTCGCCGCGACCCAGGTGGTGCCGGTCGCCACGGAGGCTCCCCGCCCCGGGCCGGTGCCGACCACGACCACGCTGCCCACGACCGACGAGGACCGTCGGCGCAGCGCGCTGTGGCCGGTGCTCGCCGTGATCGCGCTGGTCGCCATCATCGTGCTGCTGTTCCTGCTGTTCATGCAGGACGGCGGCGACGACGACCCGACCGACGAGCAGACCAGCGAGACGCCGAGCCAGTCGTCCTCGGCGCCGTCCTCCAGTGCGCCGACGTCCGAGGCGACGAGCGCGGACACCTCGATCCTGCTGAACGCCAGCGACTACGTCGGCCGGCCGCTCGACGACGTCGAGCGCGAGCTCGGCCAGCTGGGCCTGCGCGTCGACAGCCAGCAGGTCGACAACCCGGGTGGCGAGATCCCCGGCGACGTGTCGGCCGTGAACCCGACCGGGACGGTCCAGCCGGGTGACACGATCACGGTCAGCTTCTGGGGACCGGAGCCCACGCCGACCGACCCGGCCACCACGCCGACCACCCCGACGACAGACCCCACCGTCAGCGACAGCACGTCCCCGAGCGAATAAAGGCCAGGTCACCCTCGATGAGCAACCAAGAACCGCCCCTGATCGGCGGGCGCTACGAGCTCGGCGAGCTCCTGGGCCGGGGCGGCATGGCCGAGGTCCGCAAGGGCACCGACAGCCGCCTGGGCCGGGTGGTCGCGGTGAAGCGGCTGCGCACCGACCTGGCCAGCGACGCGACCTTCCAGGCCCGGTTCCGCCGCGAGGCGCAGTCCGCCGCATCGCTCAACCACCCGGCGATCGTGGCGGTCTACGACACCGGCGAGGAGCCGGCGGCCGACGGGTCCGGCATCTCCCAGCCCTACATCGTGATGGAGTACGTCGCCGGCCGGACGCTGCGCGACATCCTGCGCGAGGGCCGCAAGATCCTGCCGGAGCGGGCGCTCGAGATCACCAGCGGCGTGCTGTCCGCGCTCGACTACAGCCACCGGGCCGGCATCATCCACCGCGACATCAAGCCCGGCAACGTGATGCTCACCCCGAGCGGCGACGTGAAGGTGATGGACTTCGGCATCGCCCGGGCGATCAGCGACGCGTCGTCGACGATGACCCAGACCGCGGCCGTCGTCGGCACCGCGCAGTACCTCTCGCCCGAGCAGGCCCGCGGCGAGACCGTCGACTCGCGCTCCGACGTCTACTCCGCCGGCTGCCTGCTCTACGAGCTGCTCACCGGGCGCCCGCCGTTCGTCGGCGACAGCCCGGTCGCGGTCGCGTACCAGCACGTCCGCGAGCCCGCCGTACCTCCGTCCGACCACGACACCGAGCTGCCGCCCGAGATCGACGCGATCGTGATGAAGGCGCTGGCCAAGCGGGTCGAGGACCGCTACCAGTCCGCGGCCGCGATGCGCAGCGACATCGAGCGCTACCTCTCCGGGCTGCCGGTTCAGGCGCCGATCCCGCCGCCGCTCCCGCCGCCACCGGCCGACTACACCGGGCAGACCGCGACCGTCGCCGCGCTGCCGCCGGAGGAGGACTCGGCAGCCGCACCGGACTGTGGATCGCGCTCGGCCTGCTGCTGATCGTGCTGATCGCGGCCGCCTTCTACCTGCTGCCGCGGCTGTTCGAGTCGCCGCCTGAGCAGGTGCCGGTGCCGAACGTGATCGGGATGACCGACAAGCAGGCGCGCACCGAGATCGGCGACGCCGGCCTGCGCGGTCGGACCGACCGAGCGCGAGAACAGCGACACGGTCAAGGCCGGCCGGATCATCCGTCAGGACCCGACCCCGGACACCTACGTCGACCCGGACACCGCGGTCACCTACGTGATCTCGCTCGGCAGGCCCGAGGTCGAGGTGCCGTTCGTGCTCGGGCAGGACAAGCTCGACGCCCAGGCGACCCTGCAGGAGCTCGGCTTCGAGGTCACCTTGCGGGAGGAGGAGTCCGACGAGCAGAAGGACGTCGTCGGTCCGGACCGACCCGTCGCAGGGCGAGATCGTCGCCGAGGGCACCCAGGTGGTCGTCTACTTCTCCGACGGCCGCGAGGAGGTGCCCGACGTGGTCGGGATGACCGCAGTCGCAGGCGCAAGAACCGAGATCCGCAACGCCGGGTTCGAGCCACGCGTCGTCGAGGTCCTCCGACACCACCGAGCCGGCCGGCACCGTGATCCGAGCAGAGCCCGGACGCCGGCGAGACGCCGACCGAGGGGTCGACGGTCACGATCGTGGTGTCGACGTTCGTCGAGCCGACCGAGACGACCGACCGAGACGCCCGACCGAGACACCGACGGAGACGCTGCCGCCGCTGACGAGCGGCGTCAGCGGCCGCTCGAGCCGCACGGCGAGCGGAACCGCGAAGTTCACGTCGAGCAGGCCGTCGTACGCCGGAGCGGTGACCGAGTCCTCGAGCTCGAGGTCCCAGCCGACCGAGATCTCGGGGTCGTCGGCGTCGTCGCGGTAGGACGCGACGTACGCGTCGTCCTCGAGCGCCGTCAGCAGCGCGCCCTGGTCGCCGACCGCCTCGATGACGTAGGGCTGCGGGTACGGGACGCCCTGGAGCTGGACGGCGTTGCCCTCGCAGCGGATGCCGGTGGTGGAGACCACCCGCTGGCCGGCGATGGTGACCGCGGTGGCCCCGCCCTTCCAGAGCGCGTTGACCACGGCCTGGATGTCCTGCTGGTGCACGAGCAGCGGGTTGATGTCGCCGGTCGTGGAGTTGATGACGTCCTCGGGCGCGTCGGAGAGGGTCACGGAGACGCCGGGGCCGCTGCGCTCGACCAGGCCGGCGGGGTCCTTGAGCTTCTCGATCTGGCGCTGGTAGCGGTTCACGTCCCGGTCGCTCATCGACGCGCTGAGGTCGGCCACCTCGGCGTTCAGGTCGGAGACCTGCTCGCGCAGGTCGTCGTACTCGTCGGCCTCGTCCTGGACCAGCGCGGCGAGGTCGGTGTAGCGGCCCGGGCGCAGGTCGGTGCCGTCGCTGTTGGCGGCGCTGACGACGAACAGGCCGCCGCAGAGGGCGATCACCAGCGGCGTTCCGAGGCGCCACGGCCCGCGCGGGCGGCCGGGCGAGCGGCACCAGGCGCGACCGGGTCTCCTCGGAGCTCGTCGGCTCCGGGGGCCTCGCGTGGGATCCACCGTTCACGCCGACTAAGGTAGCCCGCAGTCCGTGCCGCTTCGGCAGTCGACGGACGACATGTTCCGCCACCTCACCGATCGACCCAGGAGAGCCGTGGCCAAGGCGAGCCGACCCGCTCGCCCCCGCCCGGGGCCCCATCTTCACCCCCCGCTTTTCATCGTCTCGGTGGTGGCGATGGTGCTCGGCATCGCGTGGATGGCCTACTTCTACGTCGTGGTCCGGGTCAACCCGACGGAGTTCCCCGCCCCCGACGCCGGCTCCCCGAAGTT
>CAVQTV010000010.1:0-210140 GCA_963716655.1 uncultured Actinomycetota bacterium
TCGCCGACCGGCTCGCCGGGAGTCTCATCACGAACCCGTCGCTGGCGGAGGACATGAACAAGCAGCTCGACGATCTGCTGGCGGCCGCGGACGCGGCCGACGCGCGGCGCGACCGGTGCCGCCGGACCACGGGCTCGCGCCAGCTGGTCGGCATCGGCCCGGATGCCGCCGACGAGCTCGGCGATACGCGGATCCCGCAGGCGTCGAGCCGTACGACGAGAGGTGCACTCCGAGCGCATCGTCGCCGTCGGCGACCTGTACTACATCTACCAGCACGAGAAGCATCGGCGTGTTCCGGCGCCGTGCAGAAGCTGCAGGAGCTGTTCCGGCCGGCACGGTCCGGCTCTCGTCGGGCGAGGGCGCGTTCGCCCTGTACCAGTTCGACCGCCGCGAGGTGCTGCGCTACACGCGCCGCGATCGGCTCGCGCGCCTACCGGCGCGCGCTCGGCTACGGGCGCGCGCCGGTCGCCGGCCGGGTGCGCGCGCCAACACCGACTTCCACCGCTGTTCACGCACTTCGTCAACCAGGTCACGCTGTTCTGGCGCGACAAGCGGATCTCGGACGTGATCCGCGAGCGCGCGTACGACCCGAGCTTCGGCGTCGATCGCGGTCGTCCGGCGGGCCGGGCTCGACCTGCGCAACAACCTGAAGTTCACGTCCTACGGCCACCTCAACGTGCTGCGGGTCGAGGTCATGCAGCTGCTCGACGAGGCGTTCCGCATCCTCGACGCCGACGACATCAAGCGGCTGTTCGGCGCCGACAACGCGTGGGACGTGATCGAGGAGGTGCTGGTGCGCTACTTCAACGAGCGGCTGGGTCACTCGCCGCGGCAGCGGATGGCCGTCACCGGCGCGCGAGGTGCTGCGCTGGCTCGCGCAGCCGCACGTCCTCGCAGAGCGACGCGCGCGCAGTTCGAGAGCGCTGCTGCTGGAGATCGCCGAGTACGCCGAGGAGTGGCTGACGAGCGCCCAGGCGATCGGCCTCGCCCGCCGCACCGAGAGCACGGAGCGGGTGCTCCCGTGGAGCAGCTCGGCCAGTCCGGCGTGGCCGCGCCGGTCGCCGAGCGCAGCCCGCTCACGGTGCCACCGATCGTCCAGCCGCGGCGCACCGCGCCGCCGGTCTACCCGCGCCGGGGCGGTCGCGGCACCTACCGCGGCAGCCGGGGCGGGGTCCCGCGCCGGTCCCGGCGCTGACCGGTCATGCACGGCGACTGGGGCGGTCCGCAGCGCCGCTGCGCGGGCCGCCCCGGTCGCGCTGGACGACCTCGAGGCATGGTCCTGCCGATCCTGTTCGGTGAGCGGCGTCCCGTCCCGAGCCGGTGACGTCGAGCGGGCAGCCCGATGGGTGGCCGGGGAGGCTGCGCCACGACGGCTCGACGGTACGGCGGGTGGGGACGCCGTCCGGGCCGGTCGTCGTGGCCCGGACCCGCGGCCGCGGGGGCGCGACGACGGTGGTCTACGGCCACCTGGACGTGAAGCCGCCGGGCCCGGGGTGGACGTCGACGCCGTTCCGGCCGGTCCGGCTCGGCCACCGGCTCCAGGCCCGCGGCGCGAGCGACGACAAGGGGCAGGTGATGGCACACCTGGTGGCGCTGCGCGCCTGGTCGCGATCCGGCGGCCCGCCCGGCGACGTCGTCACGATCGTCGACGGCGCCGAGGAGGTCGGCAGCCCGGGGCTGTACCCGGCGCTGTCCGGGCTGCGCCGCGGCGTGCTCGCTGGCCCGGTGGCCGGCTGCGTGGTCGTGGACACCCGGTCCGCCGGCCGGTGCCGGCGGACCGTCACGCTGAGCCAGCGCGGCGCGGTGCCCGTGCACCTCGCGGTCGACGTGGGCGGGCGGCCGGTGCACGCAGGGCGCCTCGGCGGGGCGGTGGTCGACCCGTCGCTGGTGCTGGCCGAGCTGCTCGGCCGCGCGTCCCGCGGCTTGCAGCTTGCCCCTCCCCCCGTCTCCCTGGCCCGCGCACCCGACCCCGGCCGCGATCCGCACCGCCGCGGGTGGCCGGGCCGTCCACTCGGACGACCTGCCCGGGCGCGCGACGCGGCGCGGCGTGCTGACCGTGAACCGGTTGCGCGCCCGCGCCGCTGCCGGCGCGGTACCCACCCGCGCGGAGGCGTGGGTCGACGTGCGGCTGCCGCCCGCGTCGCGGCCCGCCGAGGTGCTGGCCGACTCGACGCGCTGCGGCGTCGGCTGCCGGCCGGCGTACGCCTGACGGTGCGGCCCGCCCCCGGCGACGGCGGCTCCCTGCTGGACCCGCCGCCGGCGGCGCGCGCGGCGGTCGACGCCGCGTGCCGGGCGGCCTACGGACGGCGGACGACGACCGCCGCGTCCGGCGGGTCGATCCGTGCGGTCGGCGTGCTGCGCGGCTGTTCGGGACCGCGCCGGTGCTGCTCGGGCTCGGCCCCGAGGACGACGGCGCGCACGGCCCGGACGAGTACCTCGACCTGCGGGAGTGGCCCGCACAGGTCGATGCCCATGTGGTGCTGCTCGACCGGCTGGCGGCCGTGCGAACCACCCAGATTGACCACGGCAGTCGCCCGTCGGTCGGTGCTACGGTCGCTAAGCCTGACGTTGCATGGGGCCGAGGACGCGGGCACCAGGATGCTCGGGAGCCTAGATGATCACGCACAACGGCGATCAGGAGAGCCGCCACCTCGCCGTCCGTCCGCGCCTCGGGGACGGCGCCTCGGCATCACCACCGAGCACCGACCCGGAGCTCCTCGACGCGCTGCTCCATGAGGTCAGCGAGCTCGTGCAGGGCGGCCGCTACGACACCGACGAGCGCGAGGGCGTGCTGCTCGACGTGACGGTCGGCCAGGTTCGCTGCCTGCTGGTGCACCAGGAGCCGGCGCTTCGGGTCACGCTGTCGCCGCGCGAGCGACAGATCGCGCTGATGGTCGCGCACGGCCGCACCAACCAGGCGATCGCGACGTCCCTGGAGATCAGCGTGTGGACGGTCTCCACGCACCTGCGCCGGATCTTCGCGAAGCTCGCGGTCTCCAGCCGGGCCGAGATGGTCGCGCGACTGCTCGCGGACCATGACTACTCGGCGCTGGTCATATCTGACGAGCTGTTGCCGCCGGAAGTCCGTCGAACTTCCGGTGGTGACCACTAGCCGATCAGCGCGCGGACCGCGTCGCGGGCGGCGAGCGGGTCGGGACGCGGCGAGCGCGGCCTCGGCGGTGGCGTCCGCAGTCGTACGTCGCCCGCGCCAGCTGGGCGCCGACTGGGCGGACCGCGGCCGCGGCCATCGACAGCGACGTGATGCCCAGCCCGACGAGCACCAGGGCCAGCAGCGGATCGCGGGCGGCCTCGCCGCATACGCCCACCGGCTTCTTGGCGGCCTTGCCGGCGTCGCCGGCCATCGCGATCAGATCGAGCACGGCGGGCTGCCACGGGTCGAGCAGCTCGGCCAGCTCGCCGGCCATCCGGTCGGTGGCCATCGCGTACTGAGTCAGGTCGTTGGTGCCGATGGAGAAGAAGTCGACCTTCTCGATCAGGTGGCCGGCCCGCAGCGCCGCGGCCGGCACCTCGATCATGATCCCGCCGACCGGCAGGCCGTGGGACTTCACCCGCGCCTCGAACGCCGCCGCCTCGTGCACGGTCGACACCATCGGCGCCATCACCCACACCTTGGCGCCGGTGTCCTTGGCGGCCTGGGCGATCGCGGTCAGCTGGTCGTCCAGCAGCTGCGGGAAGCGCTTGTCCATGCGCAGCCCGCGGACGCCCAGCGCCGGGTTCTCCTCCTCCTCGCTTGGCGCGAAGGCCAGCGGCTTGTCGGCGCCGGCGTCGAGGGTGCGCACGACGACCTTCCGGTCGCCGAACGCCTTGAACACCCTGGTGTACGCGGTCAGCTGCTCGGCGACCGTCGGCGCCTTGGCCTGATCGAGGAACAACACCTCGGTGCGGAACAGGCCGACGCCCTCGACGTCCTCCTTCGCCGCCCGCTCGGCGTCCTCGACCTTGCCGACGTTGGCGAGCAGTTGGACGGCGACGCCGTCCTTGGTCGCGCCGGCCCCGCCGGTGGCGGTCTTCAGCGCGGCGCGCGCGGCCGCCCTCGACGTGATCTCCTGCCGGGTCGCCCCGTCCGGATTCACGATCACGGTGCCCGCCGCGGCGTCGACCGCAGACCACGGCATCGTCCGCGAGAGTGAGCGCGCCCGGCACCCGGACGATGCAGGGCAGATCCAGCTGCGCGGCGATGATCGCGGTGTGGCTGGTCGGCCCGCCCAGCTCGGTGACGATGCCGACCACGTGGTCCAGGTCGAGCGTCGCGGTGTCGGCGGGCGCCAGATCCGCGGCCACCACCACCGACGGCTTGGACATCTTCGGGAGCGCCTGGCGGGGGCACGCCGAGCACCTGGGCGACGATCCGGTCCCGCACGTCCCGCAGGTCGGTGACCCGCTCGGCCATCAGGCCGCCCATGCCGGTGAAGACGGTGACGAACTGCTCGACGCCCGCATGCACCGATCCGAGCAGGTCCTCCCCCTGCTGCAGCAGGTGCTTGCGGACCGCGCCGCGCAGACCCTTGTCGCGGGCCAGGCCGGCGCTCGCCGTCAGCACCTTCGCGGCGTCACCCGAGACGCCGCCGGCCTTGCGCACGAACCCGTCGGACACCGCCTGCGCGGCTTCGTCGTACGCCGCAAGCGCCGCGTCGGCGTCGGCGAACCCGGACCCGTCGAAGCGTGCGATCGCCTCGGGCGAGACCTCGGCCCGCACCACGAGAGCGGGTGCGAAGGCGACGCCGGGGACCACGGGAGTGCCGCGGGAGGACGGGGGCTGCGCTGGTCACCATGTCGTCCAGTGAACCCGTTCCGGGGTTGACAGTCAACACATTCGGGCGTAAAACAACACATACACAGACGACGTACCCGGGAGCCTGGATGAGCATGTACGCCGAAGAGCGCCAGCAGGCGATGGCCCGGCTCCTCGTTGCCGAGACCGGCCGGTTGTCGGTGAACGAGATCGCGGATCGGTTCGACGTCACCACCGAGACGGTGCGCCGCGACCTCTCCGCGCTCGAGCGTATCGGCCTGGTGCGCCGAGTGCACGGCGGCGCGGTGCCGGCCTCGGCGCTCGCGGTGATCGAGGCCGGGGTCGGTGAGCGTGACCTCGCGAACACGGAGGCCAAGGACAAGATCGCGGAGGCCGCTCTCGATCTCTCCGCCGCCTGGAGCGACGGTGCTGATCGACGCCGGGTCCACGACCGGCCGGCTGGCCCGGCAAGCCTCCCCGCGACCTGCGGCTCACGGTCGTCACCCACGCGGTCCCCATCGCCGCCCGCCTCGCCGGTGCCCCGAACATCGACCTCCACCTGCTCCCCGGTCGGGTCCGCGCGACGACCCAGGCCGCGGTCGGCGCCGACACCGTTGTCGCTCTCGAGCGGATGCGCGCCGACATCGCATTCCTCGGTACCAACGGACTGAGCATCGGGCACGGCCTCTCCACGCCCGACCGCGACGAGGCCTCGACCAAGCGCGCCATGGTCGCCGCCGCACGCCAGGTGATCTGCCTCGCCGACTCCAGCAGCTTGGAACCGAGGCACCGATCCGGTTCGCCGAGCTCGCCGAGGTCCACGTCCTGGTCACCGACTCCGGGATCGCTGCGGACGACCGCCGCGCCCTCGAGCGCGCCGGGGTCGAGGTCGTGGTCGCATGATCCTCACCCTGACGCCCAACCCCAGCCACGACCGGACCGTCGCCCTCGGCGGCCGACTCGAGCGCGGCGCCGTGCTCCGGGCCGAGTCGGTCACCTCCCAGGCCGGCGGCAAGGGCGTCAACATCTCCCGCGCCTCGGTCTCCGCCGGCATCCCCTCGATCGCCGTACTCCCCGCCGACCCCGACGACCCGTACGTCCACGAGCTGCTCGCCGCCGGCATCGACTGCCGGCCGGTGCCGACGTCCGGCACGCTGCGGATCAACCTCACGATCAGCGAGCCCGACGGCACCACCACCAAGCTCAACAGCCCCGGTCCGACCGTCACCGCCGACGTGCTCGCCGCGCTGACCGAGTCGCTGCGCCACCGCGCCGGCAGCGCCGACTGGGTGGTGCTCGCCGGCTCGCTGCCCCCCGGCGCGCCGGTCGGCTGGTACGCCGAGTGGTGGCCGCGCTGCGCGACACGGGCGGGCGGATCGCGGTCGACACCAGCGACGGCCCGCTCCGGGCGCTGGTCGACGCCTTGGACGTGTCCGCGCCGGCACCTGATGAAGCCGAACGGCGAGGAACTCGCCTCGTTCACTCATGCCGATGGCCTCGCGCTCGAGTCCGACCCGGTCGCCGCGGCCGGCGCCGCCTGCGACCTCGTCGAGCGCGGCGTCGAGACCGTGCTCGCCACGCTCGGCCCGCACGGCGCCGTACTCGTCAACGCCGAGGGCGCCTGGCATGACCATGCCCCCGCCGACCACCGTGGTCAGCACGGTGGGCGCGGGCGACTCCAGCCTCTTCGGCTACCTCCTCGGGGACCTGCGCGAGCAGGACCCCGCCGACCGACTCGCGCTCGCCGTCGCCTACGGCAGCGCGGCCGCCGGACTCCCCGGCACGACCATCCCGCAACCCGACCAGGTCCGGCCCGAGTCGTCGCAGTGCGCGCCCTCGACCTCACCCAGGGAGGGTGACATGACCGATCTCATCAACGCAGGGCTGGTGCGTTCTACGCAGAGCTGCTCCCAGCAAGCACGAGGTGATCCGCGCCCTCGCGCGGATCGTCGGTGACGCCGGCCGCGCGACGGACGTTGACCAGCTCATCGAGGACGCCTTCGCCCGGGAGGCGACGTCCGCGACCGGGCTGCCCGGCGGCATCGCGATCCCCCACTGCCGCACCACGGGGGTGGCCGAGCCGGTCCTGGCCTTCGCCCGGCTCGAGCCGAAGGTCG
The DNA here is from genome assembly GCA_963716655.1 of uncultured Actinomycetota bacterium. GTDB lineage: Bacteria > Actinomycetota > Actinomycetes > Propionibacteriales > Nocardioidaceae > Nocardioides. Next base: position 6,871 of record CAVQTV010000010.1, read on the forward strand.
ACTTCGGCGCCAAGGACGGCCCCGCCGACATCGTGTTCCTGATCTGCGCCCCGGCCGGTGGCGGCAACACCCACCTCCAGCTGCTCACCAAGCTGGCCCGGGCACCGGTGAAGCCGGCGTTCACCGCTGACTCGCTGCGCGACGCCGAGACGCCCGAGCAGGTCGCCGAGCTGGTCACCGACGTGGTCGGGGCTGCCCCCGCCCCTCCCGCGCGCGACTCTCGCCGCGCCGGCCGCTCCGGCGAAGCGCCGCAGCCTGGTCGCGGTCACCGCGTGCCCGACCGGCATCGCGCACACCTACATGGCCGCCGAGGCGCTCGAGGCCGCCGCCGAGCGCGCCGGTGTCGACCTCCAGGTCGAGACCCAGGGCTCGGCCGGCGCCAAGCCGCTCGCCCCGGCGACGATCACCGAGGCCGACGCGGTCATCTTCGCCGTCGACGTCGGGGTCCGGCACCGCTCCCCGGTTCGCCGGCAAGCCGGCGGCCAGCCTCGGGCGTGAAGCGCCCGTTCGACCAGGCCGACGAGATGATCGCCGAGGCGTTGCGGTACGCCGACGACCCGAACGCCCCGCGCGTCGAAGGGCTTGCGGGTGCCGGTGGTGCCGACGTCACCGCGAGCGGTGCCGGCGAGGGCTGGGGCGGCCGGACCCGCCGGGTGCTGATGACCGGCGTTTCGTAGATCATCCCGTTCGTCGCCGCGGGCGGCCTGCTGATCGCGCTGAGCTTCCTGTTCGGCGGCTACGAGATCACCGACTACGCCGGCGGGATCGTCACGAGCAACTCGATGTGGGACCTGCCCAGCACCGCCGACCTCCCGCACGCGCTCTTCGACAGCGGCATCACCGCCTACATCGGCGCCGTGCTGTTCGTGCTCGGCTCCACCGCGTTCAAGTTCCTGGTGCCGGCGCTGGCCGGCTACATCGCGTACGCGATCGCCGACCGCCCGGGCATCGCACCGGGCTTCGTGATGGGCGCGATCGCGGTCGACCTCGGCGGCTTCGGGCTGCCGCAGAGCGGCTCATCGGCGGCATCATCGGCGGTGTCCTCGCCGGTGATCGCCCTCTGTGGTGTCCCGCTGGAAGGTGGCGTCCTGGGCCCGCGGCCTGATGCCGGTGCTGCTCATCCCGCTGGTCGCGACCCTGATCGCCGGCTGGCATGATGGTCGCCGTGCTCGGCGCCGCCCGCTGGGCTGGCTGATGGACGCGCCCACGGACGCGCTCAACGGCCTGAGCGGGCGGGTCGGCCGGTCGTCCGTCGGCGTCCTGCTCGGCCTGATGATGGCCTTCGACATGGGTGGCCCGACTCAACAAGGCCGCCTACGCTGTTCGCCGACCGCTGGGCTGGCCGCCGCTAGCACCGCCACCGAGCGGCACCGGCGGCGCTGCAGATCATGGCCGCCGTGATGGCCGCCGGCATGGCTCCGCCGATTGCCCTGGCCCTGGCGACCGTGCTCGCGCCCGAAGCTGTTCACCGTCCGCCGAGCGCGAGAACGGCAAGGCCGTGCTGGCTGCTCGGCGCGTCGTTCATCACCGAGGGCGCGATCCCGTTCGCGGCAGCCGACCCGCTGCGGGTGATCCCGTCGAGCATGGTCGGCTCGGCCGTCACCGGCGGGCTGTCCATGGCGATGGAGGTGGCCGTCGCGCACCGCACGGCGGCATCTTCGTGCTCTTCGCCGTGCACAACATCCTCGGCTACTTCATCGCCCTGATCGCCGGCGTCGCCGTCGGTGCGATCGCGGTGATCGTCCTCAAGTCGATCGGCCGCACCGAGGCCGACGCACCCGCCGACCTCGTCACTGTCTGACCACCAAGGAGACCTGCTCATGCCCAGCAAGACCGTCGCCGTCGGCTCCTCCGTCGGCCTGCACGCCCGCCCCGCCCAGATCATCGCCGAGGCCGTCGAGGAACTCGACGTCGAAGTGCTGATCGGGATCCCCGGCGACGAGGCCGTGGACGCCAGCTCCTCGCTGCTGATCATGACCCTCGGCGCCGGTCCCGGCGACCTGGTCGAGGTCAGCAGCGACGACCAGGCCGCGCTCGACGCGATCGTCGCGCTGGTCGAGAAGGACCTGGATGCGTGAGGCTTAGCGGTTACGGACGGCGAGGTAGACCGCGGCATGCCGACGGCCCGCTCGAACTCGCGGGTCACGCCACCGAAGAACTGAGTACGGTACGCCTCGTCGGTCATCGTGTAGACCGTGATGTAGAGCCCGGAGAACGCCGCGAGGAACACCGACACTTGCACCAGCGCCGCCGACGCCGGGATCGACTCGCCCGGGAGCAGCCAGGAATCCATCACCGCATCGGTCATGGTGAGCGATCCGAACACCATCAGGAACGCGGACACCGACGCGCTGAGCAAAACCACCTGGGCGAGCTGCACCACCAACAACACCAGGATCAGGTTCCACCGCTCGAAGCCGCTGACCTCGGCGTGCGCCGCCGGGTCGGCATCGGGGTCCGCGACCAGCTCCCCGGCAGGCATCCTCGAGCGGCGTGCCCCGGCAGGCCCGCACCAGCAGCGCCTCGTCGACGTCGTCGTCGGCGCGGTCCACCTCCTCGGGCAGCCGGACCAGCAGGAACGCAACCGCGACCAGCCCGAAAAGCACCACGATCAGCCAGAGCGTGCCGACGGTGACGGTGGAACCGACCTGCCACATCTCGGTATTGATGAACAGAAACGTGATCGCGAGCAGCAGCAGAGGCAGCGCGCGGGTGGCGTTCGGCAGCACCTGTCGCAGGCTGCGCAAGGTGCGAGCCAGAGCCCAGCCCACGATCGGCCGTGCGTGCAGCGCGGTGAGCGCGTACCAGAGCAGGGCCAGGCCGCCCAGTGCAACCAGCACCGCCGGCGCGGCACTGAACTCCCCCGACACCCAGGCGATCACTCCACCTGCGCCAGCCGCCAGCAGGGCGGCGACGAGCACCAGCGGCACGGTCCGCTTCAGCCGGAGCGCGTTGCGTACGTCGGCTCGCTTCTCGGGCACGAAGTACGGCAGGCCGTGCTGGACGAACCACTGCTCAGCGGCGGCCAGCGCTCCCTCGTCAGACACCGAGCAGGCGCCTGGTCTCTGCGACGTCGTCGTTGATCATGGTCGACGAGGACCTCGACGGAGTCGAATCCTTCTTCATGCCACGGATCCGGGCCGCGAACGCCGACCTCCACCTCGGACGCCGTACAGTTCTCGAGGTCGGTACGGTCCAGCACGTAGGCCTCGACCCGCCCGCTCGCGCTCGCCGTCGAAGGTGGGGTTGGTGCCCGACCGCAGATCGCGGCGGGAAGCCGTGCTGGACTCCGTCAATCCAGCTCAGCCAGCCCGCGTAGACCCCGTCGGACGGGGAGCGCACAGGCCCTGCACGGGGACGTTGGCGGTGGGGAAGCCCAGGTTTCGCGGCCGCGCCGGTCACCTTGCTTCATTGACCCCACCCCGGAGGCTGAACTGACGGCCCGAGCGCCTCCTCGGCACCTCCTCGACGTCGCCGGCGACCAGGCCCAGTTGCGGACGTACGTCGACGACCAGACCTGGGGCCCCGCCGTCGAGCGGGATGCCCTCGGCGACGAAGTCCGAGCTCGGCGCCCAGCCGCACCCGCAGCGTCCCTACGTCACCGGCGGCCCGGTGGCCGAAGCGGAAGTTCGCGCCCACCACGACCACCTTGGCCCTCAGTGCACCCACCAGGACCTCGCTCGACGAATCCCGGGGGACCAGCCCGCGATCGAGCCGGCGAACGGCACCACCAACACGCAGTCGACGCCGGCCTCCGCGAGGAGCTCGGCGCGGGCCTCGACGGAGGTCAGCTCGTCGGCGGCGTGCTCGGGCCGCAGCACCGCTATCGGGTGCGGGTCGAAGGTGACCGCGACGACGGGGAGGTCGAGGCTCGTCCGCCATCTCGCGGGCCCGGCGATGACGTGCCGGTGGCCGAGGTGCACGCCGTCGAAGTTGCCGACGACGACGGCGGTACGACCGAGGTCGGTCGGCACCTCGTCGAGCGAACGCCAGATCTGCACGGCGCGTCAGACTCCGTCACGCCTGTAGCCACGAAGACCGCGACGGCCTCGGCAGCGGACCGCTGGCGGGGCTCGTAGAGGGCGGAGCCGCCGCGTCGGGGGCGAAGACGGCGGTGAGGCCGGGCAGCTCGAGCTCGAGCGCCCGGCCGACGGGACGTCGGTCGCGCCGCGCGTCGTCGAGGTCGACGTCGGTGAACGCCGCTCGCGCGGCGTCGGCGATCGGGATGATCGTGAACGCGTCGGCGAGCTCGTCGAGCGGGTGCGCGGCGGCGAGGTCGTAGGGGCCTACCTCGGTACGGCGCAGCGCGGTGAGGTGGCCGCCGACACCGAGCACGGCGCCGAGGTCGCGCGCCATCGCCCGGATGTAGGTGCCGCTCGAGCACCCGACCGTGATCACGACATCGACGACGTCGAGGTCCGCGCCGCGTACGTCGTGCACGGCCAGCTCGTGGACGGTGACCGGTCGCGCCTTGAGCTCGACCTCCTCGCCGTCGCGGACCCGCTGGTAGGCGCGCTTGCCGTCGACCTTGATCGCCGACACGGCGGTCGGCACCTGCTCGATGTCGCCGACGAACTCCGCGGCGGCCGACCGGACGACGGCCTCGTCGAGGCCGCGCGGCCGACACTCGTCGCGGTGACCTCGCCCTCGGCGTCGTCGGTCGTGGTGGCGACGCCGAGCCGGATCGTCGCGTCGTACGCCTTGTCGGCCAGCATCAGGTGGCCGAGCAGCCGGGTGGCCCGGTTGACGCCCGAGCACCAGCACGCCGGTCGCCATCGGGTCGAGCGTGCCGGCGTGGCCGACCTTGCGGGTGCCGGCGAGCCGGCGCACCCGGGACACCACGTCGTGCGACGTCATGCCGCCGGGCTTGTCGACGATGACCAGCCCGGGTCAGCTGCCGGCGTCGGTCGGTCATCCTGCGCGTCGTCGTCCTCGTCGGCCTCGGCGTCCGGGCTTCTTGTACGGGTCCTCGCCGCCGGCGTACGCTCGCACGCGCGCTGCGCCGCGACCGCGTCGTCCTGCGCCTTCGCGCGGGCCAGCAGCTCGTCGATGTGCCGGGCGGTCTCGGGCAGCGCGTCGGGGATGAACGTCAGCGTCGGCGCGGTGCGCATGCCGAGCTGCTTGCCGACCTCGGAGCGGATCAGGCCCTTGGCCGACTCGAGCGCCGCCGCGGTGTTGGCGAGCGCGGTCTCGTCGTCGCCGTGGCGTCGAGCACGGTGTAGAAGATCGTCGCCTGCTGCGAGTCACCGGTGACGCGTACGTCGGTGATGGTCACGAACCCGAGCCGCGGGTCCTTGATCCGTCGCTCCAGCATCTCCGCGACGATCACCTGGATCCGGTCCGCGATCTTGCGGACGCGTGGGCTGCTCATGGTTCCTACTCCTCCACTCCGAGTCGGCGAGACTCGGCCGCGCAGCCAGTTCCCGCGTACCGGAACTGCGCCGACTCGGCTGTGGATCAGCTGCGCGGGATCTCGCGCATCTCGAAGGTCTCGACGACGTCGCCTTCCTTGATGTCCTGGAAGTTCCGCAGCACCAGACCGCACTCGAAGCCCTCGCGGACCTCGGACGCGTCGTCCTTCTCGCGCTTCAGCGAGGCGAGGTCGAGGTTGTCGGCCACGACCGCGCCGTCGCGGAGGAGGCGCGACCTTGGCGTTGCGCCGGATCACGCCGCTGGTGACCATGCAGCCGGCGATGTTGCCGATCTTGGAGGAGCGGAAGATCTCGCGGATCTCCGCCTGACCGAGCAGCCGACTCCTCGTACTCCGGCTTGAGCATGCCCTTGAGCGCTGCCTCGATCTCCTCGATGGCCTGGTAGATGACCGAGTAGTAGCGGATCTCCACGCCTTCCTGGTCCGCCATCTCGGTCGCCTTGCCCTGCGGGCGGACGTTGAAGCCGATGATGATGGCGTCGGAGGCGGCGGCCAGGTCGACGTTGGTCTCGGTGATCGCACCGACACCGCGGTCGATGACCCGCAGGCTGACCTCGTCGCCGACGTCGATCTTGACCAGCGCGTCCTCGAGCGCCTCGACCGAACCGGACACGTCGCCCTTGAGGATGAGGTTGAGCTCCTGGCTCTCGCCCTTCTCCATGGAGGCCATGAAGTCCTCGAGCGTACGACGGACGCGACGCTTGGCCTGCATGGCCGCACGCTCGCGCGCCTCGCGCTTCTCGGCGATCTGGCGGGCCATCCGGTCGTCCTCGACCACGATGAAGTTCTGACCGGCGCCGGGCACCGCGGTCGAGACCGAGCACCATCGCGGGACGCGACGGGTCGGCCTCGGTGATGTTCGTCGCCGTGCTCGTCGAGCATCGCGCGCACGCGGCCGTAGCCGGCGCCCGCGACGATCGAGTCGCCGACGCGGAGCGTGCCGCGCTGGACCAGGACCGTGGCCACCGGGCCGCGACCGCGGTCGAGGTGTGCCTCGACGACGAGACCCTGGGCGTCCTGGTCGGGGTTGGCGCGCAGGTCGAGCGAGGCGTCGGCGGTCAGGATGACGGCCTCGAGCAGCTTGTCGAGGTTGAGCTCGGACTTGGCCGAGACGTCGACGAACATGGTGTCGCCGCCGTACTCCTCGGGCACCAGGCCGTACTCGGTCAGCTGGCCGCGGACCTTGGTCGGGTCCGCCTCCGGCTTGTCGATCTTGTTGACCGCGACCACGATCGGGACGCCGGCGGCCTTGGCGTGGTTGAGCGCCTCGACCGTCTGCGGCATCACGCCGTCGTCGGCGGCGACCACGAGGATCGCGATGTCGGTCGCCTGCGCACCACGGGCACGCATGGCGGTGAACGCCTCGTGACCCGGGGTGTCGATGAAGGTGATCCGACGCTCGTTGCCGTCGACCTCGGCGTGACCTGGTAGGCACCGATGTGCTGGGTGATGCCACCGGCCTCCTTGTCGACGACGTTGGCGTTGCGCAGCGCGTCGAGGAGCTTGGTCTTTCCGTGGTCGACGTGACCCATGACGGTCACGACCGGCGGACGGACGACGAGGTCGGCCTCGTCGCCCTCGTCCTCGCCGAACTCGAGGTCGAACGACTCGAGCAGCTCGCGGTCCTCGTCCTCGGGGGAGACGACCTGGACGATGTAGTTGAGCTCCTCACCGAGCAGCTCGAGCGTCTCGTCGTTGACCGACTCGGTCGCGGTGACCATCTCGCCGAGGTGGAACAGCATCTGCACCAGCGAGGCGGCGTCGACGTCGATCTTCTCGGCGAAGTCGGTCAGCGACGCGCCACGGGGCAGCCGGACGGTCTCGCCGTCGCCCTTGCGGACGCGCATGCCGCCGATCGTCGGGGCCTCCATGGCCTCGAACTCCTGGCGACGCGCCCGCTTCGACTTGCGACCACGACGCGACGGGCCACCGGGGCGACCGAAGGCACCCTGGGTCTGGCCACGCTGGCCGGGACGACCGCCACCGGGACGACCACCGCCGCTGGGGCCGAAGCCACCGGGAGCGACCGGGGCGACCGGGAGCACCGGCGCCGGCACCGGCACCGGGAGCGCCACGACCCGGAGCACCGCCGGACGACCCGGAGCACCACCGCGAGCCGGGGGCACCAGCCGGCCACGGCCGGGGCCACCGGGGCCACGACCGCCGGGGCCACCACCGAAGGCGGCCGGGGACTTGGGCATCATCGCCGGGTTGGGGCGCGGCATGCCCGGGCGACCGGGCGCGCCACCGTCACGGGCGGCCGGCGGCCGCGGCGGACGGTTGTCGCCGGCGCGCCGGAGCGGCCGGGTCGGCGCCGCGGGCCGGGGCGGGCTTGCGGCCCATGCCCTGGCTGGACGCGAACGGGTTGTTGCCCGGGCGCGGGGCGCCGGGGCGACCGACCGGACGCGGGGCGGGGGCCTTCGGGCGCGGCGGGCGCGTCGGCGTCGGCCGCGGGCGCGGCCGGGGCCTCGGGCTCGGCCGGCGGGCGACGGGCTCCTCGGCGGCCGGAGCCGACTTGGGGCCGGGCTTGGGGGCGGCGGCCTTCTCGGCCGGCTGCCGCGGGCGCGGCCTCCGGCTCGGCGGCCGGAGCCTCGGCGGCGGTCTCGCGGGCTCGGCGGCGGGCTGCGGCGGCGGCCTTCTTGGCCGGCGCCTTCTTCGCCGGGGCCGGCTTCTCGGCCGGCGCCTGCGGCCGGGCCGGGGCCGGTCGGCCTTCAGCTTGTCGCCGTACTCCTTGCGGAAACGCATCTCCGCGGGGAGCTCGACAGTGGAGCTCGCCGACTTGACGAACTCCCCCATCTCCTTGAACTTCTCGAGAACGAACTTGCTCTCGACGCCGAACTCCTTGGCGAGTTCGTGAACTCGGGTCTTAGCCACGCTTCTCCTTCTGGCCTGAGACCCGGGTCCAGTTCTTCTGCTGGGGGGTGATTCAGACCGTTAGTGGGGTGTGCAAACTCATCGGAAAGAACTCATCGAGTGCTCATGAGCTGCTGCTCCAGTTTCTGTCGGTCGATCAGGGTTGGTGTGCGTGCGAGGCGAGGTACTCACCCACCGGTGCGCTGGACGAGCCCCGTCGTGACCCGGAGGGCCCGGCCGAAGGCTTTCCGGCGCACCGCGAGCTCGAAACACTCGGTCGTGGGGTGCAGGTGCGCTCCGCGGCCGGGTGCGGTGCCCTGTCGGATCGGGTACGACGGCCGGTCGGCCGTTCGCGTCCGAGCCGACGGTCACCCGCAACAACTCGCTCTTCGTGGCCCGCTCCGACATCCGACGCACGTCCGGACCGGGCCCGAGGAGGGCTGAGGGTTCGGGGCATGCAGAAGGGATGTGTTCACGCGCCACTGCCGGCAAGCCTACCGCGATCGGCGGCCGATCATCGAACCGGGGCTCGGCGCCTACCGTCGGTAGCGTCGACCGGCATGTCTCGGACGAGCTTCGACGGGCCCGACCTCGACCGGTCCACCTGGCTGCCGTCGTACCTGCCCGGTCTGGAGCTCGACGCGCGGCCAGCGCCGCGACGTACACCGTGGAGAACTCCTGCCTGACGCTCACCATTCCCGCCGACCCAGGGCCTGCTGGTGCGCCGACGACCACCAGCCGCCGCTGCGGGTGTCCGGGATCCAGTCCGGCGCGTACTCCGGCCCGGTCGGCAGCACCCGCGGCCAGCAGCGGTTCCGCGACGGGCAGATGGTGCGGGAGGAGCAGCCGCGCTTCGAGGGCTGGCTGCCGTCGCCCGGGCACGTCGAGATCCGCTGCGCGATGACGATCTCGCCGCGCTCGATGGCGGCGCTGTGGCTCAGCGGCTTCGAGGACGACCCGGCCCAGGAGCAGTGCGGCGAGCTCTGCGTCGTCGAGGTGTTCGGCCGCTCGCTGTCCGCCGGCCGCCGTCGGCCGAGGTCGGCGTCGGGCATCAAGGCGTTCCGCGACCCGGCCCTGCGGCAGGACTTCGCGCGCCCCGGCTGCCGATCGACGTCGCCGACTTCCACACGCTACGCCGTCGACTGGGACGCCGCCGAGGCCGTGTTCAGCGTCGACGGCGAGGAGGTACGCCGCTGCCCGCGCGCCGCCGACGTACCCGATGCAGGTGATGCTCGGCGTCTTCGACTTCCCCGAGTGGTCGACCGGCGACGACGACCACCTGGTGCCGGCGCTGGTCGTCGACTGGGTCAGCGCGGCTCACCGCTGCTCCTCGCGGCTCGGCCTCGGCCTCGTCGCGAGCGGATGTCGATCCGCCAGCCGGTGAGGCGGGCGGCGAGGCGGGCGTTCTGGCCCTCCTTGCCGATCGCCAGCGACAGCTGGAAGTCGGGGACGACGACCCGCGCCGGCGCGCGCCTCGGCGTCGATCACCTCGACCGAGGTGACCCGGGCCGGCGACAGCGCGTGCGCGACCAGCTCGGCCGGGTCGTCGGACCAGTCGACGATGTCGATCTTCTCGCCGTGCAGCTCCGACATCACGTTGCGGACCCGCTGGCCCATCGGCCCGATGCAGGCGCCCTTGGCGTTGACGCCCGGGCGCGGCCGACTTGACCGCGATCTTGGTGCGGTGGCCGGCCTCGCGGGCGATCGCGGCGATCTCGACGGTGCCGTCGGCGATCTCGGGCACCTCGAGCGCGAAGAGCTTCTTGACCAGGTTCGGGTGCGAGCGCGACAGCGTGACCTGCGGGCCGCGCATGCCCTTGCGCACCGACACGACCAGGCACTTGATGCGGGTGCCGTGCTCGTAGCGCTCGCCCGGCACCCGCTCGCCGGCCGGCAGCAGCGCCTCGAGCTTGCCGAGGTCGACCATCACGTCGTCGGGGTTGCGACCCTGCTGGATGATCCCCGAGATGATGTCGCCCTCCTTGCCGGAGAACTCACCGAAGCGGATGTCGTCCTCGGCGTCGCGCAGCCGCTGGAGCATGATCTGCTTCGCGGTCGTCGCGGCGATCCGGCCGAAGCCCGTCGGGCGTGTCCTCGAACTCGCCGACCTCGTTGCCCTCGTCGTCGACCTCGGCGGCCATCACGGTCACGTGACCGGTCTTGCGGTCGAGCTCGACGCGCGCGTTCTCCTGGGCGCCGGGCGTCTTGTGGTACGCCGTGAGCAGGGCCTGCTCGATCGCCTCGACGAGCACGTCGAACGAGATCTCCTTCTCCCGCTCGAGCATGCGCAGGATGCTCATGTCGATGTCCATCAGGCTCTCCTGCCTCGTCGTCGTCCGCCTCGTCCTGGCGCCGGCCGGTTGAACTCGACCTGCACCAGCGCCTTCTTCACGTCGGCGTACGCGACCTCGCTGCTCGTCGCCGTCGACGTCGAGCGTCACCGCCTCGTCGTCGGACTCGACGATCCGGCCGGTCACGGTCGTCGCCGTCGGCGAAGGTGACCTTGACCAGGCGGCCGGCGTTGCGGCGCCAGTGGCGCGGCAGGGTCAGCGGCCGGTCGACCCCGCGTGAGGTGACCTCGAGCGTGTAGGGCTGCTCGCCCATCACGTCGGACTCGTCGAGCACCCGGTTGACCTCGCGGGTCGCCTCGGCGACGTCGTCCAGGGTCACGCCGCCGTCCTTGTCGACGGCGATGCGCAGGATCCGGCGCTTGCCGGCCGGGGTGATCTCGACGGCCTCGATGTCGAGGCCCAGGGCACGCAGGGGGTCGGCGAGCTCAGCCTCGATCCGGTCCCGGGTGGCGTCCTGGTTGGCACTGCTCACGGGCGGGCGACCTCCTTGTGCTGTTGTTGATCGTCCACGATAGCGGCTCGGCCGCCGCGCTCGGGATAGGGTCGGCCGCGTGCCCGCCGGTCCCCGCCTCGTCGCCCGCCGCTACGGCGCTGGTCCTCGGCGCCGCGCGCTCGCGGTGGCCGGCTGCGACGACGGCGACAGTCCGGACCCGCGGACGGCCCGCCGGCACCCCGGAGGCCGACCCGGACGCCGCGCTGGTCGACGCGGTGCTCGTCGACCTCGACCACGCCGAGCAGCTCGCGACTCGCCGCCGGGCTGCCCGACCTGGCGCGCCCTGCACCGCGCCCACATCGACGCGCTCGAGGGCGACCCGCCGCCGACCCCGACCACCGGGCGCCGCGCGGCCGCGCGGCCGCCGTACGCCGCGAGGAGCAGCGGCTCCAGCGCCGGCTGGTCGACGCCGCGGTCGCGGCCGAGAGCGGCGCCGCTGGCCCGGCTGCTGGCCTCGATGTCCGCCGCCGTCTCGCAGCAGCTCGCGTGGGCGCATGAGCGACGCTCGAGGCCCTGCAGACCACGCTCGCCGCCGAGCACGCCGCCGTCTTCGTGTACGGCGCGCTCGGCGGCCGCACGTCGCGGACGGCGAACCCGGTGCTGCTTCGACGCGATCTCGGCGGCGTACGCCGCCCACCGGGCTCGCCGCGACCAGCTGACCCGCGCGATCGCTCGACCTCGGGCGCCGAGCCGGTCGCCGCCGAGGCGGCCTACGACGCTGCCCGCCCGGCTGGACACGCCGGGCGACGATCGCGCGGGCCGCCCTGGACGCTGGAGCGGTCGCTGCGCGACGACGTACGCCTACCTGGTCGCCAACACCGTCGGCGGCGCAGCGGCGGTCGGCGATCACGGCGCTGAATGAAGCAGCGGTCCGCGAACTCGCCTTCCGGGGAACTCCCGAGACGTTCCCCGGGCTGGACGAGTACACGGACCGCTGAGGCCTGACGTGGAGGCCGGTGAGCGGACTCCCGCCGGGATGTGGGGGGACTGGCGGGAGAACCGCTCTTGCAAAAGCATGCAACAGGGCTCGGGACTTCGCGCGCACTTCCGGACCTCACGTTTCTGCATTGCACAAAGGTGCAGAATCTGCAGGTCAGGACCAGCCTGCGACGATGGCCGCCACGTCGCGCCAGCCGGTGCACCACGGCGTCCGGTTCGCCCTCGGTGTGACCCACCTGGGACGGCCGGGATCGCGCTGAGCGGGATGTGGATCGCCCGCATCCCGGCGTTGTGGGCGCCCTACACGTCGTCGAAGAGCCGGTCGCCGACGTACACGCAGCGGCCGGGTCGGTGACGCCGACGGCGTCCATCGCGGCCCGGAACGCGTGCGGCGACGGCTTCGTCCACGGGATCTCGCTGGTGTAGACGTCGCCGTCGATCAGGTGGTCGACGCCGTCGCGGCGGAAGAAGCCCTCGTGCCACGCGCGCGGCCAGATCGTGTTCGAGAGCACGCCGACCTTGAGCCCGCGGGCGCGCAGCGCCTCGAACAGCGGCCCGACGTCGGGGTCGGTCTGGGTGTGCGGCTCCCAGAACTCGTAGTACGCCGTCAGCAGCTCGGGGTCGTGCTCGAGCCCGGCCTCGGCGAACAGGTCCGCGACCGTCGCGCTCTGCTGGTGGTCGCGCGAGCGGCCCCAGATCGTCTCGTTGGCGTCGTGCAGCCGCTGCTGCGAGACCTCGACGTCGTGGTCGACGTTCACGACCGCCTGGGCGAGCGCCAGCGACTCCGCGTGGAAGTCGATGTCGTGCCAGCGGGTGAGGGTGCCGCCCCAGTCGAAGATGACGGCGTCGATGCTCAGGCACGGACGACCCGCACGACGTGGTCGACGACGTGGTCGGCGGCGACCTGCTCGCTGCCGCCGGTACGCGCGGTCCTTGACCTCGATGGTGCCGTCGGCGCAGGCCCTTGCCGACCACGACGATGGTCGGGACGCCGATCAGCTCGGCGTCCTTGAACTTCACGCCGGGGCTGATCTTGCCGGCGCGGTCGTCGTAGAGGACGTCGATGCCCTGCGCTGGACAGCTCGTGGGCGATCCGCTCGGCGGCCGCGAAGATCGCGCTCGTCCTTGCCGGCGGCGACGAGGTGTACGTCGGCCGGCGCGACCTCGCGCGGCCAGCAGAGCCCGACCTCGTCGAGGGTGCCCTCGGCGATCGCGGCGACCGCGCGCGACGGACCGATGCCGTAGGAGCCCATGGTGACCGTGACCAGCTTGCCGTTCTCGTCGAGCACCTTGAGGTCGAGCGCGTCGGCGTACTTGCGGCCGAGCTGGAAGATGTGGCCCATCTCGATGCCGCGGGCGGTCTCGAGGGTGCCGCCGTCGCAGTTGGGGCAGGGGTCGCCGTCGCGGACCTCGGCGGCCTCGATGGTGCCGTCGGGGGTGAAGTCGCGGCCGGCGACCAGGTCGATGACGTGGCTGCCGTCGACGTTCGGCGCCGGTGACCCAGCGGGTGCCCTCGACGATGCGCGGGTCGACGAGGTAGCGGATGCCGGACTCGTTCTTCTCCCCCAGCACGCCGGGGCCGATGTAGCCCTTGACCAGGCTCGGGTGCTTCTTGAACTCGACCTCGTCGAAGGGCTCGACCTCGGTGGGCTCGAGCTGGCCCTCGAGGCGCTTCTGGTCGACCTCGCGGTCGCCGGGCACGCCGATCGCGACCGGCTCGCGGGTGCCGTCGGGGTGCTTGAGGATCGACCAGCACGTTCTTGAGGGTGTCGCCGGCGTGCCAGGGGCGGTCGTCGCGCGGGAACTTCTCGTTGAGGTGGTCGACCAGCGTCTCGATGGTCGGGGTGTCGGGCGTCTGCTCGGCGTGCGCGGCCGGCGCGTCGTCGTACGGGACCGGGCTGGGGGGCGCGACCTGCACGGCCTCGACGTTGGCGGCGTAGTCGCAGGTGGTGCAGCGGACGTAGGTGTCCTCGCCGACGGCGGCCTTGGCGAGGAACTCCTCGGACTTCGAGCCGCCCATCGCGCCGGACGTCGCCTTGACGATGACGTACTCGAAGCCGAGCCGGTCGAAGATCCGGATGTAGGCGTCGCGGTGCTTCTGGTAGCTGGCGTCCAGGCCGGCGTCGTCGACGTCGAAGGAGTAGGAGTCCTTCATCACGAACTCGCGGCCGCGCAGCAGGCCCGCGCGGGGCCGCGCCTCGTCGCGGTACTTCGTCTGGATCTGGTAGATCGAGAGCGGCAGGTCCTTGTAGGAGTTGTAGAGGTCCTTCACCACGAGGGTGAACATCTCCTCGTGGGTCGGGCCGAGCAGGTAGTCGGCGCCCTTGCGGTCCTGGAGCCGGAAGATGCTGTCGCCGTACTCGGTCCACCGGTTGGTCGCCTCGTAGGGCTCCTTGGGCAGCAGCGCCGGGAACGACAGCTCCTGGGCGCCGATGCCGTCCATCTCCTCGCGGATGATGTCCTCGATCTTGCGCAGCACCTTCAGGCCCAGCGGCAGCCAGGTGTAGATGCCGGGCGCGGCGCGGCGGATGTAGCCGGCGCGGACGAGGAGCCGGTGGCGACGGCACCTCGGCGTCCGCCGGGTCCTCTCGCAGGGTCCGCACGAACAGGCTCGACATCCGCATGATCATGCGGAGAAGGCTACTTGCTGCGTCCTGCAACCTTCTCCTGGGTTATGGCGTCCTCCTAGGCATGATCACCGCACTGCTCTCCCTGGTTCTCGCCGTTGCCGCCCCGACCGTCACAATCCAGCCCGGCGCGCTCGACCGTGGGCCGCACGAAGCCGGCCCACACATCGACGGACGGACGCTCCACGACGGATCCGTCGAGCTGCGGCTGGGCGCACCGCGCGCGTCGTTCCTCGGGATGGCCGGCAACCGGTACGTCGTGCGGCTCTCGCGCGCCGACGGGTCGAACGCCCGGGTCGTCTGGGTCCGCGCCGACGGTCGGACGCGGGTCATCACCAGCAACCGTGACGCGTCGTCCGAGGTGCTGCTCAGCGAGGACGGCAGGCACCTGATCGCTGTCCCGTTCGTCAACCGGTCGACCACCACCGTCCGGGTTCGGTCTGCTCGGAGTCGGGCGGATCCTGGTCACCCGGACGTTCCAGGGCTCGGTGTCGGTGCTCGACGCCGCTTCTGGGCGGGCGGTCGTCGGCGGGTGGTCGCCGAACCGGACCTTCTGGTGGGAGTTCGACCGCACCGACGACACCTCGCGGATCAACGGCCGGGTCGGGTACTTCGCCGACATCAGCGCCGGCCGACTCGCGTCGTACACCCGCGACCCGTACCGCGGCGGCTGCTCGGTCCTGACCTCGCTCACTGGCAAGCGCCTCTCCAAGTCCTGCAAGGAGCGGGTCACCGCGGTCTCTCCCTCTGGTGGTCGGGTCGCGACCATCCACATCCTGTCCGACGGCCTCGGCCCCACGGAGGTGAAGGTGCGCCGGGCCTCCGGCCGCGCGCTCGCGACCTACGACGCGCCGTCCTTCTTCGGCCGGATCGCCTGGGAGAACGGCACCTCGCTCCTGCTCGACACCCACGGCAAGCGTCAATGGGCCACCGTCCGCTGCGACCTCGACGACTGCGAGCGTGCGTCTGCGCTGAAGCGGACCCCGCGGTTCTGATCCTGGGGGGGTCGGTTTCCCCGGTTCCCCGGGGAAACTGGACCCTTTGGGGGGTTGCAACGGCCCAAAGGGTCCAGTTTTGCCTGAACGCCAGGCAGGTCAGGACCCGCCGACCAGCACCGGCCGCGCTTCGACGACCCGCAGCCCCTCGGGCGTGCCGGGGATCGTCACCGTCCCCGCGACGTCTCGCCACGGGCCGCCACCGACCCGGAACTGCGCCGCGTACGTCGTCGCCACGCTCGGCGCCACTCGGCCGGTGCGCAGGTAGCGGTGGGTGACCTCGAGCTTCGGGTACGCCGCACCTGGCGAGGTGGTCCACTGTTCGTGCCCGTCCCCGAACCGCCACCCGAACTCCGCCGGCCAGATCCGCAGCTCCACCCGCCGACCCAGGAGCGTTCACCGTCCGGGTGAACTCGCCCCGCTCGGTGTAGAAGTTCGTCTCGAAGTTCACCAGCGTCCGTCCGCCCGGCGGCTGCACGATCAGCTCGGACTCCGGGAGCGGGAGGCGGCGGAACGCTGCGCGCGACCAGGCCTGGGGTCACAGTCGGACATCGGCACTGCGATTCAGCGGCAGGTCGCAGTAGCTCGAACGGTCTCGGCCCGTGCGAAACGCCGTCCGGACGCAGAGCGCGTCCCAGATCCGAGTCTCGCGGCGGGAGCGTCGGCCGCAGCGACTGGTCGAGCGCACCGGGACCGCCGGTGCACGATCGACGATGCGTGACCTCCGTGAGCGACCACTGCCGGTCAACGACGCTCGTCGACGCCGACTCGCAATCGGCATGCGCAGCGGCAGCGGTCAGCGACTGCAGCGCCACGAGCGCCAGAACAGCGACGAATGCCAGCAGCGCCGGATCACGACAGGAACCCAATGAACTGAACGCGCCATCCGCCGTCGCTCGGGCGAGCTTGAACACGCATGATGTGCTCGCTCCGACCTCGTACACGACGGGTTCGGCGCCTCGCGCTCTCGGGACTGTCTCCCGCCGGCGATCGGTCACCGCGGCGTTCGACGACCAGCGCGTCGAGCTCGACTTCGGACGCTTCGGCGCGATCGACCGTCCAGCCACCGGTCTCGAAGTGCCCGCCGTCGGCGTAGACCTCGCTCGATCGGGTCGATCGCAGCTGCGTCACACGTCTCGCACGAGCTCGAGTGACTCAGCGTCCTCGATCTGCGCGGAGTCGCCGGTCTCGCAGTACGCGAACGTTCTGAGCATCGACCCAGGTCGCGCACCGTCTCCTCCGGCGCCAGTCGGCGCCGCAGACCGGCGACGTACTCGGCGCACTCGGGCTCGCCGACTCAGACGGCGCGAACTTCGGCTCGGGGTCGTCACCGGAACAGGCACTGACCCCAAGCAGAACGACGATGGCGGCGATGACCGCCCGAGCACCGGTCACGGGCTCGATCATTCCCCCGGCGACGCGCGAACGAAACCGCCGACGATGAGCCTGTGGAGAACCTCAGCCGCGGGCGGCGCGGAGGGCCGCAGCGGATCATCGGGAGCTGCAGCGGGCAGGCGGGCGAAGGCGGCGACCTTGAACCCGGTGTTGTCGGTGCCTGGCGGCGTCGACCGCCATCTTGATGTTGCCGGGGTAGACGCCGAGGAGCAGCAGCGCGCTGGCCCAGCCGGCGGCGCGGCGGGTGGCGGGGACGGCGAGGCCGGCGGCGCAGGCGAGCTCGGCGACGCCGCTGCCGAGGATCACCTCGCGGTGCGCCGGCACCCACGCGGCATCAGCGGCTCGTAGACCTCGGGCTTGACCAGGTGGACGACGCCGCTGACGACCGAGGATCAGGCTGACGCTCAGGAAGGCATCACGCTGCGCGGTCATCAGAACATCACCGTCGCGAAGCGGGCCGTCTCGCGGAAGCCGACCTTCTCGTAGACGGCACGGGCGGAGGTGTTCCAGTCGTTGACGTAGAGCGACACCGACGGGCGCGATCTCGCGCCGGACGATCTGGACCACGCGCGGCCATCCCGGCGGCGGCGATGCCCTGGCCGCGGCGGTCGGGCGGGACGTAGACCCCCTGGATCTGGGCGGCGTACGGCGTGGCGCAGGCGACCTCCGCCTTGAAGATCAGCTCGTCGCCGTCGAAGCGGGCGAACGACCAGCCCCGGCTGATCAGCTGGGGACCCGCGCCCGGTAGAGCTCGGCTCCCCCGCCGTACTCCGGCGAGACCCCGACCTCCTCGGTGTACATCGCGACGCACGCCGGATAGAGCTCGGTTCAGGTCGCTCGCGGGTGGTCCGCCGGACCAGCGGGTCGGGCGCGACCAGCGGCGCCTCGGAGATCTGCGAGGTGCGGCTGCTCCCACCGCGCCTCGCGCGGCCGGCCCCAGCTGCCGGCGACGCCGTTCCAGAAGACCCGGACCGCCTCCTGCGGCCCGACGATCGTCGAGACGGTGCGTCCGCGGGCGAGCGCCCGCTCGGCGAACACCGCGGCGTCGTCCGCGGTGGCCTGCACCGGGACCAGGTTGGCGCCGACGTGGCAGGCGGCGGCGAGGGTCGCCGCCGTCGAACCGGCCCCACATCTCGCCGCCGAGCCAGCGCGGCTCGAGGTTCGTGGTGCGTGGCCCGGTAGTCGGCGAAGACGTTGACGACCGGGTCCCGGCGCGCGAGCGCCAGGAACGCGTCCAGGTCGGCGGCGCCGAGCGGTCGGACGCCGTGCCGGGTCGTGAGCACGGCCGAAGCCTACGTCGGCGCGACCTCCCGCCGCTCGTGCCGTGGCCGAACTATCGTGAGCGGGGTGCGACGTCTCGGAACCATGGCCCTCGCCCTCGCGATCCCGCTGGCGGTCACGCCGGAGTGGCCGTCGCCGGCGAGGACCCGCCGACCGACGAGGAGTGCCGCCACCTGGGCGGACCTCGACCAGCTGCACGGCGAGAACGGCAACCGCGCGGCCCGGTGCCCGAGCTGACGGCGATGGAAGCAGCTGGACCGGGAGGCGAGCGTCGCCGCGAGGCCACCGCCGAGGCTGCGGCGCGACTCGACGAGTTCGCCGACCTCTGGGACGCACTGGAGGGCTTCCAGTACGACCTCGACGCCTTCCACCCGCCGAGGACCTGCGCTCGCCGAGCGGGACCGACGGCACTACCTACGCATGCACGGCGAGCTCAGGCCCGAGGTGAAGCGGGCGTTCCGGGTCATCCGGAAGCACACGCCGGGCGCGGTCCGCGACCTGGAGCCGGCGCTCGTCGGCGCCGAGGACGTCGACGTACAGGACCCGGCGGCGGTCCGCGAGTTCCTGCGGCACGGGCGGGAGATCAAGCGGGACAGCGTGCACATCCAGCGGATGCGGCACCCCTACCGGGTGATCGGCGACGCCGAGCTGCACGAGGAGTAGGTCAGGAGACGGTCACCGATGCGGCGGCGCCGTCGACGGACTCCATGCCCTCGGCGATCCGCATCGCCTCCTCGATCAGGGTCTCGACGATCTGCGACTCGGGCACGGTCTTGATGACCTCGCCCTTGACGAAGATCTGGCCCTTGCCGTTGCCGGAGGCGACACCGAGGTCGGCCTCGCGGGCCTCGCCGGGACCGTTGACGACGCAGCCCATCACCGCGACCCGCAGCGGGACCTCCATGCCCTCGAGGCCGGCGGTCACCTGCTCGGCGAGCGTGTAGACGTCGACCTGGGCGCGGCCGCAGGACGGGCAGGAGACGATCTCGAGCTTGCGCGGGCGCAGGTTGAGCGACTGCAGGATCTGGATGCCGACCTTGACCTCCTCGACCGGCGGGGCCGAGAGGGAGACCCGGATGGTGTCGCCGATGCCCTGCGAGAGCAGCGCGCCGAACGCCGTCGCCGACTTGATCGTGCCCTGGAACGCCGGGCCCGCCTCGGTCACGCCGAGGTGCAGCGGCCAGTCGCCGGCCTCGGCGAGCAGCTCGTAGGCGCGCACCATGACCACCGGGTCGTTGTGCTTGACCGAGATCTTGAAGTCGTGGAAGTCGTGCTCCTCGAAGAGGCCGGCCTCCCAGACCGCCGACTCGACCAGCGCCTCGGGCGTGGCCTTGCCGTACTTCTCCAGGATCCGCTTGTCGAGCGAGCCGGCGTTGACGCCGATCCGGATCGAGGTGCCGCGGTCCTTCGCGGCCCGCGCGATCTCCTTGACCTGGTCGTCGAACTTGCGGATGTTGCCGGGGTTGACGCGTACGGCGGCGCAGCCGGCGTCGATCGCGGCGTAGACGTACTTCGGCTGGAAGTGGATGTCGGCGATCACCGGGATCTGCGAGTGCTGCGCGATCTCGGCGAGCGCGTCGGCGTCGTCCTGGCTCGGGCAGGCGACCCGGACGATGTCGCAGCCGGTCGCGGTCAGCTCGGCGATCTGCTGGAGCGTGCGTGTTGACGTCGGAGGTGAGCGTCGTCGTCATCGACTGCACGGAGACCGGGGAGTCGCTGCCGACGCCCACCTTGCCGACCTTGATCTGGCGGGTCTTGCGGCGCGGGGCGAGCACCGGCGGCGGCGCCTCGGGCATGCCCAGGCTGATGGCGGTCATGGCCTCGATCCTAGGACTCGAGGTGCAGCGGTACGACGAGGTCCCCGACGATCAGGACGACGCCCATGACCAGCAGGCACGCCGCCACGACGTACGCGATCGGCAGCAGCTTGGCGACGTCGACGTACCCGGGGTCGGGGCGGCCGCGCAGCCGGGCCCAGGCCGCGCCGCAGCGCCTCCCACAGCGCGCCGGCGATGTGGCCGCCGTCGAGGGGCAGCAGCGGGATGAAGTTGAACATGCCGATGAAGAAGTTGAAGCCGGCGATCAGCATCAGCAGGAAGACGACCTTCTCCTGCACCGGGAACGTCTCGTGCGAGACGGTCTCGCCGGCCAGCCGGCCGCCGCCGACGATGCTGACCGGGCTGTCGGCGTCGCGCTCCTCGAGCCCGACGATCGCCTCGCCGACCTCCCAGACCTTCACCGGCAGGGTGGCGAGCGCCTTGACGGTGTCGACCGTCATCGTGCCCATCTGCTCGAGCGTGTAGAGCGGTCCGCCGGTCGTCGACCGTCGAGGTACGTCGGGCGTGACGCCGAGGAAGCCGACCTGGCGCAGCGTCTGGTCGGTGCTGGACGTCGGCCGCGCCTCGACGGTGGTGCTGGTGGTGCCGGTCAGCTGCTGGCCGTCGCGCTCGTAGACGATGACGGCGCTGGCCGTCGTCGTTGCCGCGGATCACGTCGCGCAGCGTCGTCCCAGTCGGTGACCGGGGCGCCGTTGAAGCTGACGATCACGTCACCCGGGCGCAGCCCGCGCCTCGGCGGCCGGGCTGGCCGGGTCGGTCGGCCGTGCAGGCGCGGCCCTCCTCGCGCGTACGGGATCACGCACTCCGAGACCGCGCTCGATCACCGGCTGCGCCGGCGTCGGCCTCGCTGGTCCGCTGGCCGTACGTGGCGAAGACGCCCCAGAAGATGAAGAACGCGATCAGGATGTTCACCGTCGGCCCGCCGGCCATCACGATGACCTTCTTCCACCAGGGCATCTTGTAGAAGAGCCGGTCGGTGTCCTCGGGCTCGATCGTCTCCCACTCGGCCGCGCGGGCGTCCGAGATCAGCTGGGTGAACATGCCGGTGTTGGACTTGCGGACCTTGACGACCTGGTTGCCCTGGGCGTCGTACGTCACCTCGTCGGCGAGCTCCTCCGCACCGGGCGGCAGCATCCCGACGATCTTGACGTAGCCGCCGAGCGGGATCGCCTTGACGCCGTACTCGGTCTCGCCGACCTGCTTGCTCCACACGGTCGGGCCGAAGCCGATGAAGTACTGGGTGACCTTCCCGCCGAACTTCTTCGCCGGGATCATGTGGCCGAGCTCGTGCAGGCCGATCGAGGCCAGGATGGCGACCACGAAGATCACCACGCCCAGGAGGTAGAACAGGCCGGTCATCGGGTCCCTTCGATCAGGTCGAGGGCGGCGTCCCGAGCCCAGGCGTCGGCGGCGAGGACGTCGTCGACGGTCATCGCCTGCCCCGCAGAGGGTACGTCGTGGCGGCTGAGAATCAGCCTGAACCGTCGGCACGATGTCGGTGAACGCCAGCCGGCCCGCGGCGGAACGCGTCGACGCACACCTCGTTGGCGGCGTTGTAGACGGCCGGCGCGGTGCCGCCGCGCTCCCCCGCCGCGCGCGCCAGCGCGACCGCCGGGAACGCCTCGTCGTCGAGCGGGAAGAACTCCCAGGTCTCCGGCCGCGTCCAGTCGACCGGCGGGCGCCGCGTCGGGCACCCGCTCCGGCCAGGCCAGGCCGAGCGCGATCGGGATCAGCATCGTCGGCGGGCTCGCCTGGACCAGCGTCGAGCCGTCGACGAACTCCACCATCGAGTGCACGACGCTCGTCGGGTGCACCACGACCTCGATCCGGTCGAACGGGATGCCGAAGAGCAGGTGCGCCTCGATCACCTCCAGCCCCTTGTTGACCAGGGTCGCGGAGTTGATCGTGATCACCGGCCCCATGTCCCAGGTCGGGTGCGCCAGCGCCTGCTCGGGCGTGACCTCGGCGAGCTCCTCGCGGGTGCGGCCGCGGAACGGCCCGCCGCTCGCGGTCAGCACCAGCCGGCGTACCTCCTCCGGCGCGCCGCCGCGCAGGCACTGGGCGAGCGCGCTGTGCTCGGAGTCGACCGGCACGATCTGGCCCGGCTTGGCGCGGTCGAGCACCAGCGGGCCGCCCATGATCAGCGACTCCTTGTTGGCCAGCGCGAGGGTGTTGCCGGCGTCGAGCGCGGCCAGCGTCGGGCGCAGGCCGACGGCGCCGGTGATGCCGTTGAGCACGACGTCGCACTCCCGCGCGGCGGCCTCGATCGAGGCGTCCTCGCCCAGCCCCGCGTACGCCGGCGCGAACTCGGCCACCTGCGCGCTCGAACAGCTCCGGGTTGGCGCCGCCCGCGGTCAGCGCCGACCACGCGGAACCGGTCCGGGTTGGCGCGCACCAGGTCCAGCGCCTGGGTGCCGATCGAACCGGTGCAGCCGAGGATGACGACGTCTCTCACCGGATCAGTGTCTCGCACCCACCCAGGTGTGCACGAAATCGTTGTGAAAGGGCCATGCGATCACGGAACCACTCGTCATAGGCTCCCTTCCATGAGCGAATCGACCGTCGGCGGCCCCTCCCTCCCCCAGGAGCGCCGCCTGGTGACCGAGATCCCCGGCCCCGGCTCGCTGGAGCGGCTGGACCGCAAGAAGGCGCACGTCGCCGACGGCGTCGGGACGATGCTGCCGGTGTTCGTCGTCGCCGCGGGCGGCGGCGTCCTGGTCGACGTGGACGGCAACTCGCTGATCGACCTCGGCTCCGGCATCGCGGTGACCTCCGTCGGCAACGCCGCCGCCGGCGGTCACCCGCAACGTGCACGCCCAGGTCGACGCGTTCACGCACACCTGCTTCATGGTCACGCCGTACGACGGCTACGTCGACGTGTGCGCGGCGCTGGCCGAGCTGACGCCCGGTGACCACGCGAAGAAGTCCGCGCTGTTCAACTCCGGCGCCGAGGCGGTCGAGAACGCCGTCAAGATCGCCCGGGTGGCGACCGGCCGGGACGCGGTCGCGGTCTTCGACCACGCCTACCACGGCCGCACCAACCTCACGATGGCGATGACGGCGAAGAACATGCCGTACAAGAACGGGTTCGGCCCGTTCGCCGGCGAGGTCTACCGGGCGCCGATGTCCTACCCGCTGCGCGACGGGCTGACCGGCGAGCAGGCCGCGGCCCGCGCGATCGACGTGCTCGACAAGCAGGTCGGCGCCGCCAACCTCGCCTGCCTGGTGATCGAGCCGATCCAGGGCGAGGGCGGCTTCGTGGTGCCGGCGCCCGGCTTCCTGCCGGCGCTGGCCGCGTGGGCGCGAGGACAACGGCATCGTGTTCATCGCCGACGAGATCCAGACCGGCTTCTGCCGCACCGGCGACTGGTTCGCCTCCGACCACGAGGACGTCGTGCCCGACATCGTCACCACCGCGAAGGGCATGGCCGGCGGCCTGCCGCTGGCCGCGGTCACCGGTCGCGCCGAGCTGATGGACAGCGTCCACGTCGGCGGCCTCGGCGGCACGTACGGCGGCAACCCGGTCGCCTGCGCCGCGGCCCTCGGCGCGATCGAGGAGATGCGCACCGGCGACCCTCGACGCGCGGGCCCGCGAGATCGGCGCGATCATGACCACCCGGCTCGGCGAGCTGGCCGCCGATCCACGACGTGATCGCCGACGTCCGCGGCCGCGGCGCGATGATGGCGATCGAGCTCTGCAAGCCCGGGACGACCGACCCCGACCCGGTGCGCACGGCCGCGGTGTCGGCGTACTGCCACCAGAACGGCGTCGTCACCCTCACCTGCGGCACCTGGGGCAACGTGTTCCGCTTCCTGCCGCCGCTGTCGATCTCGCGACGCGCTGCTCGACGGAGGCGTTCGACGTGGTCGCGGAGGCGTTCGCCGCGACCGCTTGACCACGATCACCCGAAATCCTTGACGCGTGTCAACTACAACCGGTTCGATGCGCGACATGACGTTCGACGCGATCATCAAGGGCGGCCGCTGGTTCGACGGCACGGGCGCCGCGTCCGCGGTCCGGAACCTCGGCGATCCGAGACGGCCGCGTCGCCGCCGTCACCACCGAGGACCTCGACGAGACCGGGTGCCCGGAGGTCGTCGACGCCGCCGGCAAGTGGGTGATCCCGGGGTTCGTCGACATCCACACGCACTACGACATCGAGGTGCTCGACGGCCCGGGCCTGCCCGGAGTCGGTGCGGCACGGCGTGACCACGCTGCTGCTCGGCTCCTGCTCGCTGTCGACCGTGCACGTCGGCGGCGTCGACGCCGGCGACCTGTTCGGCCGGGTCGAGGCGATCCCGCGCCAGCACGTCATCCGGGCCGTCGACGAGCACCAGACCTGGACGCAGCGCCGAGGAGTACGTCGGCGCGCTCGAGTCGCTGCCGCTCGGCCCCAACCTCGCGGCGTTCATCGGCCACTCCGACATGCGCACCGCGACCATGGGCCTGGACCGCGCCACCCGCAAGGAGGTCCGGCCGTCGCGTCGCGAGCAGGCGCGGATGGAGCGGATGCTGACCGAGGCGCTGGACGCCGGCTTCGTCGGCATGTCCGCCCAGCAGCTGCTCTTCGACAAGCTCGACGGCGACCTGTGCCGCTCGCGCACGCTGCCCTCGACGTACGCGAAGGGCAAGGAGATGCGCGGCCTGCGCAAGATCCTGCGCCGCCGCCGTCGCGCGCTGCAGGCCGGGCCGGACGCCAGCCACCCGCACACGATCGGCGTCCAGGCGCTCGGCTCGATCGGCTGGTTCGGCAAGCCGGCGCTGCGCACCAGCCTGCTGTCGGCCGCCGACATCAAGGCGATCCCGTTCGTGATCCACCTGATGCGGCCGATCGCGTCGATCGTCAACAAGCTCGGCGCCGACTTCCGCTGGCAGCACCTGCCGGTGCCGTTCGAGGTGTACGCCGACGGCATCGACCTGGTGATCTTCGAGGAGTTCGGCTCCGGCGCGATGGCGCTGCACATCCAGGAGAAGCTGGCCCGCGACGAGCTGATGCGCGACCCGGAGTACCGCAAGAAGTTCCGCAAGGACTACGAGAGCAAGTACGGCCCGCGGGTCTGGCACCGCGACTTCTTCGACGCCGAGATCGTCGCCTGCCCGGACGCGTCCGTGGTCGGCAAGTCGTTCGGCCAGGTCGGCGTCGAGCGCGGCGGCAAGCACCCGGTCGACGCGTTCCTCGACCTGGTCCTCGAGCACGGCACCGACATCCGCTGGCGGACCACGATCAGCAACCACCGCCCCGACGTGCTCAAGAAGCTGGCCGCGGACCCGGGCATCCAGGTCGGCTTCTCCGACGCCGGCGCGCACCTGCGCAACATGGCCTTCTACAACTTCGGGCTGCGGCTGCTCAAGCACGTCCGCGACGCCGAGGTGCGCGGGCAAGCCGTTCATGACGACCGAGCAGGCCGTGCACCGGCTCACCGGCGAGCTCGGCGAGTGGTACCGGATCGACGCCGGCACCCTGCGCGAGGGCGACCGCGCCGACCTCGTCGTGCTCGACCCCGAGCGCCTCGACGCGAGCCTCGAGGAGTACGCCGAGAGCCCGGTCGAGCAGTTCGGCGGCCTGTCCCGGATGGTCAACCGCAACGACGCCGCCGTACCGGCCGTCTTCGTCGCGGGCCGGCGGGTGGTCGCGGACGGCGAGCCCACCGACGTCGCTCGGCCGCGAGCGCACCGGGCAGTTCCTCCGCGCCGTCGGCGGTCGAGGTGCCGCGGTCGACGCGCGCAGCGACGAGCCTCGAAACCACGGCAGCGGCCGCGTCGTGACCCGCTCCCCCGAGGAGGCCGTGCTCGGCCTCTGGCGGACCCTGTCCGCCCGCGACTACGACGGCATCGCCGAGTGGGTCACCGACGACTGCATCTACCTGGACATGCCGGTCGGCCCGACCTTCGCCGCCCGCGGTCCCGCCGACATCGCGAAGCGACTCCGGGTCGGGTGGGGCGACCTCGCGGCGTACGAGAACCACGACGGCCTGCTGGTCGCCGACGGCGACGACGTGATGTACGAGCACTCCGAGACCTGGACCTTCAAGACCGGCGAGGTCTTCACGCTGCCGTTCGCGACCGTGCACAAGGTCCGCGACGGCAAGGTCTGCCTCTGGAAGGACTACTGGGACTACGGCGCGATCATGAACAACGCGCCGGCGTCCTGGGTCGAGGGGCTGGCCACCGCCGACACGTCCTGGGTGTACGACGCCACCGGCGAGATCTGAGCCTCGGCAAGCCCTAGCCTGGCGCCATGGTGTCGCCGAACTCCCGCAAGGCGCGGGCGGCCCGTCGGCGCAAACGCCGGGTGGGCTCGGTGGTCAACGACCTCACCGATGCGCAGTGGTCCGCCCTCCAGGCGGCGTGGGCGGGCTGTGCGTACTGCGGCGAGGCGGACGGTCCGCTCCAGCGCGACTGCGTCCTGCCCATCTCCCGCGGCGGTCGGTACACGTTCGACAACGTCGTCCCGGCCTGCCGCTCCTGCAACACGAGCAAGTGCAACGACGAGGTCACGGGGTGGCTGCGTCGGAAGCGGCTGGACGAGCGGGCGTTCCTCCTGCGCCACCTCGAGATCCGGACCGAGCTCGCCAGCTGATCCACCCGCGTGCCGACCAGCCACGGCTGACCAGGGGTCAGGCGACGGCAGCGTGCACGCGGAGGGGCAGGCGGACCGTGACGCTGGTGCCTCGATCGGCGCTGGACTCGACCTCGATGGCTGCCGCCGTGCAGGGCCACGATCGCCTGCACGATCGTGAGCCCCAGACCGGTCCCCTGGATCGCCTGCTCGGTGGCGGTCGTGGACCGGAAGAAGCGGGTGAACAGCCGCTCCTGCTCGGACTCGGGAATGCCCAGCCCGGTGTCGGTGACGACCAGGGTCGCCTCGTGGTCGTCGCGGCCGAGACGCACCTCGATCCGGCCGCCGTCCGGGGTGAACTTGACGGCGTTGGTGAGCAGGTTGACCAGCATCCGCTCCAGCTCTTCCGGGTCCACCTCGAGCCGCACCGGGTAGTCGGGTACGTCGACGACCACGTCCAACGACCGGGTGTCGAGCAGCCAGCCGACCGCGTCGTGAGCGGCCGAGACGACGTCGCGCAGGTCGGTGGGGACGGCGTCGATGCTCAGTCCGGCGGACTCGATCTGCGGAGAGCTTGAGGAGGTCCTCGACCAGGCGCAGCAGCCGGTGGCTGTTGCGGTCGACACGGCCCACGAGCCCGAGCTGGGCCTCGTCGAGGTCACCGACCGCGCCGTCCGCCAGCACCTCGAGGTAGCCGATGATGCTGGTGATCGGCGTACGCAGCTCGTGGCTGACCGTGGAGACGAAGTCGGACTTGACCCGCTCGAGCTCGCGCAGCCGCTCGACCGCGGCCTGCTCGGTGGCCAGCGCGTCCGCCAGCGCCTGCTCGGTGCGGTGCCGCTCGGTGACGTCGCGGAAGACCACGACCACGTCGCGGACGCCGTCGGCCCCGACGGACGGCAGCGCGGTGGCCGAGAAGTTGAGCACCCGCCCGTCCGGCACGCCGGCGTTGCGGACCACCAGGTCGACGTCGTGCACCGGGTGCCCGGCCAGCGCCAGCACGTGGAGCTGCTCGTCGGCTCGCCACGGGCGCGCCGTCGGGGTGGAACAGGCCGTACCGCTCGGCCGGCCCGACCTCCTCGGCGTCCGGAATCCACCCCGCCCATCAGCGAGACGCCGGCAGGGTTGCGCAGCAGGATCTTGCCCTGCGAGTCGAGGACCACCAGGCCGTCTCGGAGCGAGTCGACGATCGTGCTCAGCAGCTGTGTCTGCGACTGCGCGGCGATGCGCGCCCGCTCGTGCAGCCACCAGTTGCACGACGCAGGCGATGCTGGCGAAGGCGAAGAACGCCGCGTGCACGCCGGCGAAGAGCCACGGTCGGTCCCGGGCCGCCGGGTGGTTGTAGACCGCCTGCGGGTGCAGGGTGCCCATCACGCCGTGGTGGACGAGCACGTACGCGACGGCGAGGGCGAACGGCGCCCACGCCTCGTACATCGCGATCACCGGGATCATCACGAAGAAGTGGAAGTGCGCCTCGATCATCCCTCCGGACAGGTGCACGATCACACCCGAGCAGATCATCAGGCCGGCGGCCGCGATCGAGGCCTGCACGGCTGCGCCCCAGCCGGCGGTAGCCCGCCAGCCAGTGCGGCGATCAGCGACCGGCGCCGTCTCCACCCAGGCGTGTCCGACCGAGTTGCCCTGGTAGACCGCGTAGATCGGGATCGCGACCACGTGGACCCACAGCAGCACCATCACCGCACGGTGCCGGGTCCGCCAGGCGTCGTCGGGCAGCGAGCCGCCGCGCGGCAGCCAGGACGGCCACCGCGTACGGAAGCGTCAGCGGCGGAAAGGGCACGATCAGCCACATCGGCTGACCGAGCCCGGACCTGAGAGTTCAGGGAACGGTCAGCACCACGCTGCCGACCTTGCGGCCGGAGTCGACGTACGCGTAGGCCTCACGGATCTCCTCGAACGGGTAGGTCCGGTCGACGAGGGGTCGGAACGCACCGGACGTCATCAGGCCGCGGATCTGCGCCGCGACCTCCGGCCCGCCCTTCGGGAGCGGGAAGTGCACGCGCCGCGACACCAGCGCGAGCAGCGGGTTCTGCCAGCCGCGTCCGAGCTCGGACGAGGCGAAGCTGCCGCGCTTCGTCAGCAGGTGGCGGTACTCCCAGTAGGAGCTCTTGCCGACCGCGTCGCAGATCGCGTCGTACGGGACCCCGGACCTCATCGTCGGCGCCCAGGTCGCGCGGGAGCGGCTGGTCGCAGACCGCGGTGACCTCGACGCCGTCGGCGACCAGGATCTGCACGAGCGCGGAGCCGATGGCACCGGTGCCGCCGTGCACGAGGACCCGGTCACCGGGCGGGTGCGGGCGACGCGCGGGAACGCGAGCGCGTAGTGGGCGCCCTCCATGCCCGGCGCCGCGTCGGCGAACGACCAGCCGTCGGGGATCCGAGCGACCAGGCTGTCGGCGCGGTACGACGACCAGCTCGGCGTGCCCGCCGGGGCGGCCTTCGACGAACCCGAAGACCCGGTCACCGACGGCGAACGACGTGACGCCGCTCCCCCACGGCCTCGACCTCGCCGGCGTACTCCGAGCCCGAGGATCTTGACCCGAGGTCGCGGCCAGCCGCAGAAGGCGGCGTTGATCCGAGCGGCTTGCCGGACCGGTAGGCGCAGTCGGTGCGGTTCACCGTGGTCGCGTGCACCCGGACCAGCAGCTCGCCGGCGCGCCGGCTCCGGGTCGGGAAGGTCGACGAAGCGCACGACCTCGGGGCCGCCGTACTCGGTCCGGACAGCGGCACGCATCAGAGCTCCTTGATCCCCCACGGGCTGCCGTACTCGGTCAGCAGGTCGAGGAACGGCACCGCGTCGAACGCCTCCGGGCCGAGCACGCCGGCGCCGCGACCAGGTGCCGCGGGCGAGCAGCTCGAGCGCGACGACCGGGTTGATCGCGGTCTGCCAGACCACGCACTGGTGGCCGTACTCCTGCATCGTCCACTCGTTGTCGACCACGTGGTAGAGGTACGTCGACCGCGGCTGCGCCGTCCTTGCCCTTGCCGGTCACCCAGAGGCCGGCGCAGGTCTTGCCCTTCATCCGCGGGCCGACCGTCGCCGGGTCCGGCAGCACCGCGGCGACCACGTCGCGCGGGCTGACCTCGACGCCCTTCACCCGCACCTTCTCGGTGCTGTCGAGGCCGAGGGTGTGCAGCACCTTGAGGATGTTGATGAACTCGTCGCCGAGGCCGTACTTGAACGTCGCGCGCTTGCAGTCGACCCAGCGCGGCATCAGGAGCACCTCCTCGTGCTCGACGTTGACGCACTCGACCGGCCCGATGCCCTCGGGGAAGTCGAAGACCTCCGGCTCGCTGAACGGCGGCGGTCGTGAACCACTCGCCGTCCTGCCAGATCACCGGCGGGTTGAGGCACTCCTCGATCGTGGTCCACATCGAGAACGACGGCGCGAAGATCTCGTTGCCGTCGTCGTCGGTGACGACGAGGTTGGCGCCGTCGCGGGTGCCGAGCTCGTCGATCTCGCTGAACAGGTGGTCGGCGGCGTACCGCGCGAACACGTCGGACAGCCCCGGCTCGACGCCGATGCCGACCAGCGCCAGCCGCCCGGCCGACTCCCAGTCGTCGGCGACCGCGAACTGCTCGTCGCCGAGCTTCACGCCGGTCTTCTCGTACGGCGCCTCCGGGTGCGGCTTCGACAGCGACATCGCCATGTCGAGGTAGTCGGCGCCGGCCGTCGAACGCGCCGTCGAAGATCGGCATGTTGAAGACCGGGTCGACCGCGTTCATCACGTGGGTGATCCGGTGCTCGCGGCACAGCGCCGCCACCGACTCCGCGGACGACGCGTCGATCTGCGCGGCGACGTACCGGTCGTCGGTGGCCGCGGCCTTCTCGGCGCTGGCCGGGTCGTAGTCGGCGACCACGATCGTCTCGAAGAAGTCGCGGCGGGCCGCGATGGCGGCGAACGCCGACCCGACGCCACCGGCGCCGACCAGCAGGATCCTCATGTCTCTCCGACGTCGCAACGTGGTGCTGCAGGCGCGAGCGACGCGGCCTCGAGCGAGCGGGCGTCGAGGACGCAGCGACGGTCCGCGATCACGCGTCACTCACCGATGTAGGACATGACGTGCTTGATGCGCGTGTAGTCCTCGAGGCCGTACATGGAGAGGTCCTTGCCGTAGCCGGAGTGCTTGAAGCCGCCGTGCGGCATCTCGGAGATGAACGGGATGTGGGTGTTGATCCAGACGACGCCGAAGTCGAGGTGCTTGCGACATCCGCATCGCCCGGCCGTGGTCCTTGGTCCAGACGCTGGAGGCCAGGCCGTACTCGACGCCGTTGGCCCAGCGCAGCGCCTCGGCCTCGTCGCTGAACTTCTGCACGGTGATGACCGGGCCGAAGATCTCCGTCTGGATCTGCTCGTCGTCCTGCTTGCAGGCCGGAGAGCACGGTCGGCTCGTAGAAGTAGCCGCTGGTCGCCCTGGCGCGTGCCGCCGGTCTCGACGTTGGCGTGGTCGGGCAGCCGGTCGACCATGCCGGTGACCCGCTCGAGCTGGTTGACGTTGTTGAGCGGCGCCGTAGAGGACGTCCTCGTCGTCGGGCATGCCGGTCTTGATGCCCTTCGCCGCCTCGGTGAGCGCCGCGACGAAGTCGTCGTGGACGCCCGGCCCGGCGAGCACCCGGGTGGCGGCGGTGCAGTCCTGGCCGGCGTTGAAGTAGCCCGGCCTCGGCGATCGCGCCGGCGGCCTTCTCGATGTCGGCGTCGTCGAAGACGATCACCGGCGCCTTGCCGCCGAGCTCGAGGTGGACCCTCTTGAGGTCGGCGGCCGCCGAGCTCGGCGACCTCCATGCCGGCCCGCACCGAGCCGGTGATCGAGACCATCTGCGGGGTCTTGTGCGCGACCAGCGCGCGGCCGGTGTCGCGGTCGCCGCAGACGACGTTGAGCACGCCCGGCGGCAGGAACTCCTGGCACAGCTCGGCCAGCAGCGTCGAGCTGCGCCGGCGTGGTGTCGCTCGGCTTGAGGACGACGGTGTTGCCCGCGGCGAGCGCCGGGGCGATCTTCCAGATCATCATCATCAGCGGGTAGTTCCACGGCGTCACCTGGCCGACGACGCCGATCGGCTCGCGGCGGACCCACGAGGTGTGGTCGCTCATGTACTCGCCCGCCGACTTGCCCTCGAGCACCCGCGCGGCGCCGGCGAAGAACCGGAAGTGGTCCGAGCGTCGGCGGCATCTCCTCCGACACGGTCAGCCCGAGCGGCTTGCCGGTGTCCTTGCACTCGACGGCGATGATCTCGTCGGCCCGGGCGTCGATGGCGTCGGCGATCTTGAGCAGCGCGGTCGCCCGCTCCTGCGGCGTGGTGTCGCCCCACGACTCGAACGCCGCGGCGGCCGCGGCGTACGCCCGGTCGACGTCCTCGGCGCCCGACTTCGGCGCCTGCGCGTACACCTCGCCGGTGGTCGGGTCGATGATGTCGTAGGTCTCCCCCGACACGCTGTCGACGAGCTCTCCGTTGATGACGTTCTTGAAGGTCTGGTCGGCCATGTCGGCGAGCCTAGAGGCCACACAACGGAATCTGTAGGGCTACGGCCGCTTTCGTGACGGATTTCGTTGATTCAGGCCTCGTAGACGGGGGTTCCGTCGACCCAGGTCGACACCACGCGGGCCTCGCCGATCTCGTCGGCCGGCCCGGCGAACGGGTCGCGGTCGAGCACGACCAGGTCGGCGACCGCGCCCGGGCGGAGCACGCCCGCGTCGTCGCGGTGGTTCACCCACGCCGACCCGGAGGTGTACGCCGCGAACGCGGTCTCGAGCGCGAGCGCCTGCTCGGGCAGGAACGGCTCGCCGGCCGGCCGTCCTCGCCGTACGCCGGCGGGTCACCGCCGACGTGGATCGCCTGCGAGCGGGTCGGGCGTGCTGACCGGCCAGTCGCTGCCGGCGACCAGCCGGGCGCCGGCGCGGTGGAGGTCGCCGAACGGGTACTGCCAGCGGCTCCGCTCCTCCCCCAGGAACGGGAGCGTCAGGTCGACCATCTGGTCGTCGAGGCAGGCCCACAGCATCTGCATGTTGGCCGCGACGCCGAGCCCGGCGAACCGCGGCACGTCGTCGGGGTGGACCAGCTGGAGGTGCGCGATGTGGTGCCGGCGCTCGGGGTCGGTGCCCTCGAACGCGTCGAGCGCCTCGCGGGACGCCGCGGTCGCCGATCGCGTGCACGTGCACCTGGAAGCCGGCGGCGTCGAGCGCGCCGGACGCGCGTCGCGCAGCGCGCCGGGCTCGACGAACGAGTGGCCGCTGTTGTCGGTCGGGTGGCCGCACCGGTCGAGGTACGGCGCGAGCATCGCGGCCGTGCCGTTCTCGGCGACGCCGTCCTGCATGATCTTCACGCTGGTCGCCCGGAACCGGCCGCCGGTCATCGCCTCCCGCCGCCCGACCAGGTCGGCGACCTGCTCGACGCCGCGCCGGCGCTCCCACCACAGCGCGCCGACGACGTGCGGCGGGAGGTCGCCGTTCGCGGCGCGCGGTCGGTACGTCGGGCCGGGTCGTCCATGCCGGAGTAGGCGCCGACGATCGCGTCCTGCCAGCCGGTCACGCCGACCGAGTGGAGGTAGGCCTGCCCGGCCATCAGCGCGGCGTAGTAGTCGTCGCCGGTGGTCCGCGGGAGGAGCCGCGACGACCAGCGAGCATCGCGCCCTCGTGGAGGGTGCCGCTCGGGCGGCCGTCGGCGTCGCGCTCGATCCGGCCGTCCGGCGGGTCGGGGGTGTGCTCGTCGATGCCGGCGAGCTCGAGCGCGCGGCTGTTGACCCAGGCGCCGTGGTGGTCGCGGTTGGGCAGGAACACCGGCCGGTCGGGCACGACGGCGTCGAGGTCGGCCGCGGTCGGGGTGCCGCCCGGGAAGGCCGCCATCGCCCAGCCGCCGCCGAGGATCCACTCCGCGTCCGGGTTGGCGTCGGCGTACTGCCGCGATCGCGGCGAGGTACTCCTCGCGGGTCGCGTGCTCGGACAGGTCGCAGCGCAGCCGCTCGAGGCCGCCCTGGATCGGGTGCACGTGCGCGTCGACGAAGCCCGGCGCCAGCAGCCCGCCACTCGAGGTCGACGACCTCGTCGCCGCGGTCGAGGTCGCGGCCCGACGGCGACGATCCGCCCGTCCTCGACGAGCACCTCGGCCCGCCCGACGTACCGGTGGCCGTCGAAGACGCGTGCCGTCGCGTGAAGAGCGTCGTCGCTCATTTCTGGCGGCCCTCCAGCAGCGGGCCGGCCGGGTCGTGGGAGATGCCGTGCTTGCGGACGGCCAGCCCGGAGAGCGCCTCGAGGCAGACCCGGTTGGCGAGGAACGCGGTGATCTCGGCGTGGTCGTACGGCGGCGACACCTCGACCACGTCGATGCCGGCGACGGGCAGCTCGCAGGCAGATCCGGCGTACGGCGTCGAGGAGCTCGCGCGCCGTCAGCCCGCCGGGCTCGGGGGTGCCGGTGCCGGGCGCGTGGCCGGGGTCGCAGACGTCGATGTCGACGGAGAGGAAGACCGCGTCGCACTCGTCGAGCGCGATCTCGAACGCCTCGTCGAGGCAGGCGGTCAGGCCGCGCTTGCCGATCTCGGTCATCTCGTAGGAGCGCATGTTCTGCTCGGCCATCCAGCTCAGCGTCTCGGGGCCGGGCCAGTAGCCGCGCAGCCCCATCTGGAGGAACCGGTCGCCGCGCAGCGCGCCGGACTCGATCAGCCGGCGCATCGGCTGGCCGTGGCCGTAGAGCGAGCCGAACTCGATGTCGCCGGTGTCGGCGTGCGCGTCGAAGTGGATCATCGAGACCTTGCCGTAGCCGAGGTGCCGGGCGACGCCGGTGGCGTCCGGGCAGCGCGATCGAGTGGTCGCCGCCGAGGACCAGCGGGATGGCGCCGGCCGAGGCGACGGCGTACACCGCCTCCTCGAGGTTGCCGAGCGCGCGCTCGATCTCGCCGGGCGGCATCTCGACGTCGCCGGCGTCGACGACCCGCAGGTCCTGGAGCGCGTCGACGCGCAGCGCGAGGTGCGGGCGGGAGCCGTCCTGCGGCAGGTAGTCGGTCTGCCGGATCGCCATCGGCCCGAAGCGGGTGCCCGGGCCGGTGCGACGTACCGCCGTCGAACGGCGCGCCGACGACCACCACGTCGGCGGCGGCGAGCGCGTCGGCGTCGTCGAGGTCGACCCGGTCGACGCCGAGGAAGGTGATGTCGGGACCGAACTGCGCGCCGTACCGGGTCATGAGGACTTCCTACCACGCTCGGAACTTCGGAATCCGCGCAAATCACACCCGTTCACGACGGATTCACTTGCTTCGAGGCCGGGGCGACCACGCACCATGGACGGCATGCACCCGGACTACGACCACCTGCAGCGCGCCGCCAAGGACCACCTGTGGATGCACTTCACGCGGCACTCGTCCTACGACGACGGCGGACGTGCCGATCATCGTGCGCGGCGAGGGCGCCTACATCTACGACGCGCCAGGGCAAGCGCTACCTCGACGGCCTGGCCGGGCTGTTCGTGTCGCCAGCTCGGGCACGGGCGCACCGAGCTCGCCGACGCCGCGGCCGCGCAGGCCAAGGAGCTGGCCTTCCACCCGCTGTGGTCCTACGCGCACCCGAGCGCGATCCTGCTCGCCGAGCGGATCGCCGGCTACGCGCCCGGCGACCTCAACCGGGTCTTCTTCACCAGCGGCGGCGGCGAGGCCGTCGAGACCGCGTGGAAGCTGGCCAAGAACTACTTCAAGCTCACCGGCAAGCCGATGAAGCACAAGGTGATCAGCCGGCTCGATCGCCTACCACGGCACCACCCAGGGCGCGCTGTCGATCACCGGGCTGCCGCCGCTCAAGCAGCAGTTCGAGCCGCTGGTGCCCTCGACGTTCCGGGTGCCGAACACCAACATCTACCGGGCGCCCGATCCACGGCGCCGACGACCCCGAGGCGTTCGGCCGCTGGGCCGCCGACCAGATCGCGGTCGCGATCGAGAACGAGGGCCCCGACACCGTCGCCGCCGTCTTCCTCGAGCCGGTGCAGAACGCCGGCGGCTGCTTCCCGCCCCCGCCCGGCTACTTCCAGCGGGTCCGCGAGATCTGCGACGAGTACGACGTGCTGCTGGTCTCCGACGAGGTCATCTGCGCCTTCGGCCGGCTCGGCCACATGTTCGGCGCGGAGCGCTACGGCTACCAGCCGGACATGATCACCTGCGCCAAGGGCATCACCTCCGGCTACGCCCCGCTCGGCGCGATGATCGCCACCGACCGGCTGATGGAGCCGTTCCTCGACGACGGCGCGATGTTCGCCCACGGCTACACCTTCGGCGGCCACCCGGTCTCCACCGCGGTCGCGCTGGCGAACCTCGACGATCTTCGAGGAGGAGAAGGTCCTCGAGAACGTCCGCGACAACGAGGACGCCTTCCGCGCCACCCTCGAGCGGCTGCTGGACCTGCCGATCGTCGGCGACGTCCGCGGCGACGGGTACTTCTACGGGATCGAGCTGGTCAAGGACAAGGACACCCAGGAGACGTTCACCGACGAGGAGTGCGAGCGGCTCCTGTTCGGCTTCGTCTCCAAGCAGCTGTACGCCGAGGGCCTCTACTGCCGCGCCGACGACCGCGGCGACCCGGTCGTCCAGCTCTCTCCCCCGCTGATCTGCGACCAGGAGCACTTCGACGAGATGGAGCAGATCCTCCGCGTCGTCCTCGACAAGGCCGGCACGCTGCTCTGACGGTCCGGGCCGGCGGCTCCGACGGCGATCGTCACCGCTACCGGCGCGCGGGCCGCGGTAGCGTCATCCGACCGCGTCGGTGCGCTCACGGCGCGCCCGAGCTGGCCGTCGATGACGTCACGTGTCACGCACCAGCGGACCGCGTCAGGTCAGCTTGGCGTTGCGGCGACGCGTGGTGACCTCGCCGCCGACGACGATCAGGATCGAGATCACGAACATCAGCGTGCCGACGACGTTGACCTGCATCGGGACGCCGCGCTGGGCGACACCCCAGACGTACATCGGGAACGTGGTCGTGTTGCCGGCGTTGAGGTTCGTGATGATGAAGTCGTCGAAGGACAGCGAGAAGCTCAGCAGCGCGGCGCCGAGGATGCCCGGGAAGACCAGCGGGAAGGTGACCCGCCAGAACGTCTGCTGCGGCGTGGCGTAGAGGTCCATCGCCGCCTGTTCGAGGTTGTCGTCCAGGCCCGCCAACCGGGCGCGCACCGTGACCACGACGAACGACAGGCAGAACATGATGTGCGCGACCAGGATCGTCCAGAAGCCGAGCTGACCGGCGAAGCCGGCGGCGACGAACAGCGCCAGCAGCGAGGAGCCCATGCACGATCTCGGGCGCGGCCATCGGCAGGAAGATCAGCAGGTTCGAGGCCGAGCGGCCGTGGAAGTCGTGCCGCACCAGCGCGAACGCCGCCAGCGTGCCGAGGATGGTCGCGACCAGCGTCGCCAGGAAGCCGATCTGGATGCTGCGGCCGAGCGCCTCGCACATCCGCGGGTCCTCGCACGGGTTCAGCCAGTTGTCCAGGGTGAACCCGTCGAAGCTGTAGATCAGCCGGCTGTCGGGGTCGTTGAAGCTCATCAGGATCACGACGCGATCGGGATGAACGTGTAGACGAGGACGGCCAGCCCGAGGAGCAGGACCAGGTTCTCGCGCAACCACCGCATCAGAGCAGCTCCTCCGTCCCGGCCCGGCGGACGTAGACCAGCACCATCACCAGGATGCGGACCATCAGGATCACCGAGAGCGCCGCGGCCGTCGGGTAGTCGTTGGCGTCGGTGAACAGGCTCTGGATGACGCCGCCGACCATCCGCTGGTTCGGGCCTGCCGAGCAGCTGGGCGTTGATGTAGTCACCGACGGCCGGGATGAAGGTGAGCAGCGTCCCCGAGACCACGCCGGGCAGCGACAGCGGCCAGGTGACCTTGAAGAACCCGACGAACGGGTTGGCGTAGAGGTCGCCGGACGCCTCGATCAGCCGGTGGTCGATCTTGTCGAGGCTGGCGAAGAGCGGCAGCACCATGAACGGCAGGAAGTTGTAGGTCAGGCCCGCGACCACCGCGACCGGCGTGACCAGCAGCCGGTCGTCCGTCGCCGAGCGAGGTGCAGCGGTCTGGAGGCAGTCCACGACGAAGCCGTCGTCGGCGAGGATCAGCTTCCAGGACAGGGTGCGGACCAGGAAGCTGGTGAAGAACGGCGCGATCACCAGCACCAGCATCAGGTTCTTCCACCGGCCGGCCTTGAACGCGATCGCGTAGGCCAGCACGTAGCCGAGGACCAGGCAGAAGAACGTCGCGAGCGCGCCGTACCAGAGCGAGCGCAGCAGCGGCTGCCAGTAGTCCGGGATCGCGTCGGTGTAGTTCTGCCAGTGGTAGGTCATCTCGTAGCCGCGGAAGTCCGACCCGGACGGGTCGAACAGGCTGGTCGCGACCAGCGAGTAGAACGGGACGACGAAGAAGAGCCCCAGCCAGAGCGCGGCCGGGAGCAGCAGCAGGTAGCCGATCGCTCCCGCGGCGCCGGGTCATCGCCGTCGTCCTTCTGCGCGCCGGCCGAGGCGTCCTGCGCGTGGTCGAGCAGGAAGGCGTACTCCGGTCGCCAGGAGAGCTCGACCGACTCGCCGGTGCGGAAGAGCCGGCTGCCGGCCGGTGTTCTGCGCGAAGACCTGGAGCTCCTGGCCCCACGGCATCCGCACGAGGTACTGCGTGCTCACGCCGACGAAGCTGACGTCGCTGACCACGCCGCCGGGGATGGTGTTGCCCGGGGCGTCGAGCGCCTCGCCCAGCTCACCGATCAGCACCTTCTCCGGCCGGATGCCGACCCAGCCCATGTCGCCGTCGGTGTGCGCCCGGCCGGTCGGGATCGAGACGCCGATGCCGTGCATGTCGACGGTGACGACGTCCGCGGCGCGGCCGGTGATCCGGCCCTCGATCAGGTTCGACTGGCCGAGGAAGTTCGCGACGAACGTGCTGCGCGGGTTCTCGTAGAGCTCCGCCGGGGCGCCCATCTGCTCGATGACGCCGGCGTTCATCACCGCGACCGTGTCGGCCATCGTCATGGCCTCCTCCTGGTCGTGGGTGACGTGGATGAAGGTGAGCCCGACCTCGGTCTGGATCCGCTTGAGCTCGATCTGCATCGCCCGGCGCAGCTTGAGGTCGAGCGCGCCGAGCGGCTCGTCGAGCAGCAGCACCTCGGGCTTGTTGATCAGCGCCCGGGCGAGCGCGACCCGCTGCTGCTGGCCACCGGAGAGCTGGGCCGGCCTCTTGCGGGCCTGCGGCTCGAGCTCGACCAGCGTCGAGCATCTCCCGCACCTGCGTCGTCGATGTCCTTCGACTTGCGGCGCTTGAGGCCGAACGCGACGTTCTCGTGGATGTCGAGGTGCGGGAACAGCGCGTAGCTCTGGAAGACCGTGTTGACCGGCCGCCGGTAGGGCTTCGCGTAGGTGATGTCCTGGCCGGCCAGCGTGATGCGTGCCGGAGGTCGGCGTCTCCAGCCCGGCCACCATCCGCAGCGTCGTGGTCTTGCCGCAGCCGGACGGGCCGAGCAGGGCGAAGAACGACCCGCGGGGTACGTCGAGGTCGAGGTCGTTCACGGCGGTGAACGCGGCGAAGGACTTGGTCAGGTTGCGCAGCCGCAGGCCGTCGTACGACGCGTCGGACGCCGGCGCTGCCGGGCTGCTCGGCTCTCAGCCACCTGTGACATCGGACCAATCTCCTTCGTACTTGACCTGCTGCTGGTCGTCCAGCGGCATGAAGTCGAACGTGACCGCCAAGGTCTCGTCGTCGGGGAAGATCAGCTGGTTGTCGACCAGCGAGGGGTCGATCTTCTCCATCTCCTCGCGGGCGCCCTCGACCGGACAGATGTAGTTGACCCAGGCGGCGAGCTTCGCCGCGACCTCGGGCTCGTAGTAGTAGTCGATCCACTTCTCGGCGTTCGCCTGGTGGGTCGCGAGGTTCGGGACGATCATGTTGTCGCTCCAGAGCGACAGCCCCTCCTCGGGCGCCACGAACTTGATGTCCGGGTTGTCGAACTGGGCCTGGATCACGTCGCCCGACCAGGCCTCGCAGGCGACGATGTTCCCGGCCGCGAGGTCCTGGATGTACTCGTTGCCGGTGAACGCCCGGACCTGGCCGTCGTCGACCGCCTGCTGCAGCCGGTCGATGGCGCCGCTCCCACTCGTCGTCGGTGAACTGGCTCGGGTCGGCGCCGACGACCTTGAGCATGAAGCCCATCGTGTCGCGCATCTCGGAGAGCAGGGTGATCCGGCCCTTGAGGTCCTCGC
The DNA here is from genome assembly GCA_963716655.1 of uncultured Actinomycetota bacterium. Lineage (GTDB taxonomy): Bacteria > Actinomycetota > Actinomycetes > Propionibacteriales > Nocardioidaceae > Nocardioides. The sequence continues at coordinate 46,862 of CAVQTV010000010.1, forward strand.
GGGTGAGCAGCTCCTCGAAGCTCTTCACCTCGCCGGTCTTCGCGGCGTTGTAGGCGATGCCGGTCAGGCCGCTCTGCCACGGCGCGTGGTAAGTGCAGGTCGGGGTCCCACTGCCGGCCGCGCAGCGGCTCGATCAGGTTCGCGTGCAGGTTCGGCACGTTCGCCTTGGTCGAGCGGCTGGATCCAGCCGAGCCCGATCATCCGCGCCGCCATCCAGTCGGTCAGCATCATCATGTCGCGGTCGATCGGCTCGCAGGCGCCGAGCTGGTTGCGCACCTTGGCGTAGAACTCGGCGTTGTCGTTGACGTCGTCGGTGTAGTCGACGGTGATGCCGGTCTGCGTTCTCGAAGGTCTGGAAGGTGCCGTCCGGTCGTTCTTGCGCGGGTCGATGTACGCCGGCCAGTTGGAGATGATCAGCTCCTTCTCGCTCGGCCGAGACGTCGGTCGCCTTGCAGGTCGCCGGGTCCTGCTGGGCACCGGCGACCTCGAAGAACGGCAGCTGCAGCGCGGCCAGGCTGGCCACCCGCGAAGACTGCGACACCGCCACCCTTCAGCAGGCTCCGGCGAGACAGTCCGCTGCGTCGGCCAGGTGACTCCGGCGCCATGCGACTCCCTTCGGGGCGTTCCGCTCGATGGCTCGGATCGTGCCACGCATGGGGGCCCCGAACAAGCGATCCCGTCGATCAGAAACCTCCTCGCAACGAAATCGCTTGTCCATACCGGCGATGCCTTTGACCACGGACCGACGGGACATGCCCGCATGACGCGGAAGCCCGGCGCCCGCGTCCAGCTCGACGACGTGTCGAAGGCGATCATCGAGCAGCTCCAGCAGGACGGCCGCCGCTCGTACGCCGCGATCGGCAAGGTGGTCGGGCTCTCCGAGGCCGCGGTGCGCCAGCGCGTGCAGCGGCTGATCGAGGGCGGCGTGATGCAGGTCGTCGCGGTGACCGACCCGCTCGAGCTCGGCTTCGCCCGCCAGGCCATGGTCGGCATCCGGGTGAGCGGCCCGCTCGAGCCGGTCGCCGACGCGATCGCCGAGCTCGAGGAGGTCGACTACGTCGTGATCACCGCCGGCACCTACGACCTGCTCGTCGAGGTCGTCTGCGAGAGCGACGAGCACCTGCTCGAGCTGATCTCCGGCCAGATCCGCGCGCATCGAGGGCGTCGCCGCCACCGAGACGTTCATGTACCTCAAGCTGCGCAAGCAGACCTACTCGTGGGGCGTCCGCTGAACCGGCGCACCGACCCGCACTGGGAGCGGCTCTCGCTCTGGCACGACACCGTCGACACCGACTGGACGCCGCGGCCGGCGCTCGTCGGCGACGTCGACGCCGACGTCGCGATCGTCGGCGCCGGGTTCACCGGGCTGTGGACCGCCTACTACCTGGCCGAGGCCGACCCGACCCTGCGGATCGTGGTGCTCGAGGCCGAGACGGCCGGGTTCGGCGCGTCCGGGCGCAACGGCGGCTGGTGCTCGGCGCTGTTCCCCGCGTCGCTCGGGACGCTCGCCGGGCTCGCCGACCGGGACGGCGCGCTCGCCCAGCACCGGGCGATGCGCGAGACCGTCGACGAGGTGATCGCGGTCGCCGCGGCCGAGGGCATCGACGCCGACATCGCCAAGGGCGGCACGATCGCGCTGGCCCGCAGCCGTGCCCAGCTGCGCCGGGCGCGGGCCGAGGTCGCCGACGCCCGGTCGTGGGACCGCGGCGAGGACGACCTGCGGCTGCTCGGACCGCAAGGAGGCCGACGGCGATCCTGCGCGGCACCCGCACCGTGCGGCGCGACGTACACCCCGGACTGCGCGGCCATCCACCCGGCGCGGCTGGTGCGCGGGCTCGCCGAGGCGGTCGAGCGCCGCGGCGTCACGATCCACGAGCGCAGCCCGGTCCGCGCGATCGAGCCCGGCCGCGCGCACACGGCGAACGGCGACGTCCGCGCCGCGACCGTGCTCCGGGCGACCGAGGGCTACACCGCCGAGCCTGCGCGGCCAGCGACCGGACGCTGGTGCCGGTCTACTCGCTGATCATCGCGCACCGAGCCGCTGTCGGCGTCGACCTGGGACGAGATCGGGCTGGCCCGGCGCGAGACGTTCACCGACCACCGGCACCTGATCATCTACGGGCAGCGCACCGCCGACGACCGGCTGGTCTTCGGCGGCCGCGGCGCGCCGTACCACTTCGGCTCGCGGATCCGGCCGGAGTTCGACCAGCGACGAGAAGGTGTTCGCGCGGCTCTACGCGACCCTCATCGACCTGTTCCCGGTGCTCGCAGGGCACCCGGGTCACCCACGCCTGGGGCGGCGCGCTCGGCATCCCGCGCGACTGGTGCGCGTCGGTCGGGCTGGACCGCGCGACCGGGCTCGGCTGGGCCGGCGGGTACGTCGGCGACGGGGTCAGCACGACCAACCTCGCCGGCCGCACGCTGCGCGACCTGGTGCTCGGCCGCGACACCGAGCTGACCCGGCTGCCGTGGGTCGGGCACCGCTCCCCCGCGTGGGAGCGCGAGCCGCTGCGCTGGCTCGGCATCAACGCCGGGCTGCGCGCGATGACGCTCGCCGACGCCGAGGAGTCCGCTGACCCGGCTGCCGAGCCTGGTCGCGCGAGCGGTCGCTCCCCTCTGCTGGGATGAGGCCGTGACCAAGCGCGCGCTCGTCCGCCGTCCCGGCCCCCGACTCGCCGACGGGCTGCTCACCCACCTCGAGCGCATCGCCGGTCGACGACGACCTCGCCGCCGCGCCAGTGGGAGGCGTACGTCGCGGCGCTGCACGCCGAGGGCTGGGAGACCGTCGAGGTGCCGCCGGCCGACGACTGCCCGGACGCGGTGTTCGTCGAGGACACCGTCGTCGTCTACGGCGACCTCGCGGTGATCTCGCGCCCCGGCGCCGACGAGCGGAAGCCCGAGACCGCCGGGACCGAGGCGACGCTGACCGGGCTCGGCTACCGGATCGCCCGGATCGAGGCGCCCGGCACGCTCGACGGCGGCGACGTGCTCAAGCACGACGGCACCGTCTGGGTCGGGCTCGGCGGCCGCACGAACGAGGCCGGGGCTCGAGCAGCTCGCCGCCCTGCTCGCGCCGCTCGGCGCCCGGGTCGTCGGCGTACCGGTCGCCAAGGTGCTGCACCTGAAGTCGGCCGTCACCGCGCTGCCCGACGGCACCGTCGTCGGCTTCGAGCCGCTCGTCGACGACGCCGGCGTCTGGGACGCGTTCCTGCCCGTGCCCGAGGAGGGCGGCTCGCACGTCGTGGTGCTCGACGCGTCGACCGTGCTGATGTCGACCAGCGCACCGCTGAGCCAGGCGCTCTTCGAGGAGCGCGGACTGCGGGTGGTCGCCGTCGACATCTCCGAGTTCGAGAAGCTCGAGGGCTGCGTGACCTGCCTGTCGGTGCGGCTGCGCGGTTAGCCGAGGCCGTTGGCGGCGGTGTCCGCCGGCTTCGACGTCGTGTGCAGCCAGGCGTCGAAGAAGTCGTCGAGGTCCTCGCCGCTGACGTCCTCGGCGAGCGCCTCGAACTGCGCGGTCGAGCCGTTGCCGCCCCGCGCTCGGTCGACCCAGGTGCGCAGCAGCGTGCAAGAAGTCGTCGTCGCCGATCCCGTTGCGCAGCGCCTGCAGCGTCATCCCGCCGCGCTCGTAGACGAAGCCCGCGAAGATGCTGCTCGACGCAGTTCGTGTGCGTCGGGCACGGGTCCGCGACCTCGTGCTTCCAGAAGTCGTCGTCGGCGTCGGTGGCGTCGTACGTGCCGCGCAGCCACTCGTCGGCGCGTCTGACCGCCGTGCGTCTCGTCGTAGTAGGCCTCCATGAAGGTCGCCGGCGCCCTCGTTGAGCCAGATGTCGCTCCAGCCGTGCGACGGCCACCGAGTCGCCGAACCACTGGTGGGCGAGCTCGTGGACGACCGTCTTGACCGCGCCGGAGCCGCTGCCCATGAACGGGTACGTCGGCCGGGTCTGGTTCTCCAGCGCGAAGCCGAGCTCAGGCTGGTGGTCAGCCCGCCGGTCGCCGAGAACGGGTAGTCGCCGAGCTGACTCCTCGAGCCAGCGCAGCGAGCTCGGGCGTCTGCTTCATCAGCCCCATCGCGGTCGCGGCTGCGGCCGCGGTCGGAGCTGCTTCGAGACCGCGACGAACCACGGGCGGCCGTCGTCGACGCCGCTCGCGACCTCGAACGGCCCGGCAGCGAAGAACGCGAGGTACGGCACCATCGGCTCGTCGGCGCGCCAGGTCGTGGTCGCCAGCTCGCCGTTGCACCTGGCGCGCCCACCCGGCGGCCGTTGGCGATCACCTGCTTGTCCTTCGGCACCGTGATGCTGATCGGGATGTCGGCGCCTTGTCGAGCGGGTGGTCGTTGGCCGGGAACCACCACGGCGCCATGTGCGGCTGGTTCATCGCGACGACCTCGCTGGTCGTCGGCCAGCCAGTTGCTCTCGCCGGCGTAGGAGTAGTCGCCCGGGCTTGCCGGCGTACCGCACGACCACGCCGGACGACCTCGCCGTCGGCGGACCGCTGCCCGCGGATGACGCAGCTCGTGGTACCGGTCTTGGTGAACGTCGACCGTCGCGGCCACCGACGTGCACCGACCGGACCGGCAGCAGGAAGTCGAGGTTGAAGCTCGGACAGCGTCCTCGGTCGTGCGCAGGGTGACCTTGGTCCAGCCCGAGAGCCGGCCGGTCGCGAAGTCGTAGCGGTCGTGGATGTCGTACGCCAGGACGTCGATGCCGCCGTTCCCGTCCAGCGGGAAGTAGGGGTCGCCGATCCCGGAGCTGCCGTGGCGGGTCTGCGAGCTGCCCGGCCGCCGGCTGCGCCGACACCACCAGCGGAGCGACGGCGAGGCTGGCGGCGACTGCGAGAGCAGCGAGGCGGCGGGTCACCGGAGCAACCTAACCGACGCCGACGAGGTCTCTCGGTCGTGATATAACTCTAGTAGTTCACTCGACTTTAGAAACATGAGGAGCAGCCGATGCAGGTCATCACTCTCGAGGTCCCCGAGCTCGGCAACCGTTGCCACCTCGTCCACGACGGCCGGCACGCCCTGGTCGTCGACCCGCCGCGCGACCTGACCGCCGTCGAGGCGGCCGCCGACGCGGCCGGGGTGGAGATCGCCGCAGTCGCCGACACCCACGTCCACAACGACTACGTCTCCGGCGCCCTCGGCCTCGCCCGACGGCACGGCGCCGACTACCTGCTCGCGGCCGACGAGCCGGTCTCCTTCGAGCGGGTCGGGGTCCGCGACGGCGACGTCGTCCCGGTCGGCCGGCTCGAGCGTCACCGTGCTCGCGACGCCCGGGCCACACCCGCCACCACCAGTCCTTCCTGGTCCGCCACCACGACGAGCCCGGCAGTCCGGCCGCCGCTGTTCAGCGGCGGCAGCCTGCTGCACGGCACCGTCGGCCGCACCGACCTCGTCGACGACCGGCTCACCCACGACCTGGCCCGGCAGCAGTGGACCAGCGCCCGGCTGCTCGGCGCCCTCGACCCGGACACCCTGCTGCATCCCACCCACGGGTTCGGCAGCTTCTGCGCCAGCACCGTCGCGGCCGCGCCCGACGGCCCGGTGACCATCGGCGACCAGCTCCGCACCAACCCGGCGCTCACCACGAACGTCGAGGCGTTCGTCGCCGAGCTGGTCGCCGGCTTCGGCCCGATCCCCGGCTACTACAGCCACATGGCCCCGCTCAACCGGGCCGGCGCCGGCCGGGCCCTCCCCCGGCCGGCGCGCCCGGTGACCGCCGAGGACGTGACCGACGCGGTGCTCTCGGGAGCATGGGTCGTCGACCTGCGCAGTCGCGGCGCCTTCGCCCGCGGCCACGTGCCCGGCACGGTCAACGTCGAGTACGGCACCCAGTTCGCGACGTACGTCGGCTGGCTGGTGCCGTGGGGCGACGACCTGGTGCTGCTGTGCGACCAGCCGGACGACATCAGCTCGGCGCTGCACGACCTGGCCGCGATCGGCATCGACGGCCCGGGCACGCACGTGCTGACCCCGGCGTCCCCGCTCACGGCGACCTACCGGCGCGCCGACTGGGCCGAGTTCCGCGAGGCGGGCGGACCGCGGGTCGTGATCGACGTACGCCAGCGCGACGAGTACGACGCCGGGCACCTGCCCGGCGCCCTGCACGTCCCGGTGCAGGACATCGACGTACGCGGCAACCGTCCTGCCCTCCGGCGAGCTCTGGGTGCACTGCCGGTCCGGCTACCGGGCCGGCATCGCGTCCAGCGTGCTGCACCGGATGGGCCACAGCGTCGTGCACGTGGACGACGCCTGGGACCGGGTCGCCGAGCTGGCGATCCCGACGACGAAGGGCGGTGTCGCCGCCTGACCGATCGCACGTGAACGGCTTGTCAGGAAGGCCACATGGGGCCTCTCTCTCGGAGGAAAGACCTTGCCCAAGCACCACTGATCCCTGCCCGGAACCGGCTCCGGTTCCGGCGCGTTCGTGCTGCACCGCAAGGTCCCGATCCGGCTGGCGATCGTCGGGACCTTCGTCGGACTCGCGTTCCGGCCATTGCTCGGCCTGCGCAACCCGAAGCCGGAGGACGCGGTGTGTTAGGAACCGCCCTCTCCTGAACCGATGCCCCGCCCGGCGCACCCCGGGCGGGGCATCTTTCGTTAATTCGGTTGCGGGGCGCCTGGATTCGTCTCCACACTTGCCCCAGTCGTCCGGTGACCGCCGGGTGCCCGAGCGAGAGGAGCGTGACATGTCCATGACTGTCCTTGGCCTGTCCGCAGACCAAACTCCCCTCACTCTCTGGAGCACCCACACCGATGTCACACGACTTCACACAGGAAATTCCTGAGCTCGACCCTTCGTTCGTCTTCGACTTCGAGGCGTACGACGACCTCGGCGACGGCCAGCGCTGGTCCACCTGGCTCGACGTCGAGCCGCTCTGCCGCGGCCCGGAGCCCCGCCCCGACTGGGTGGTGACCTCCCAGGCCGCGGTCGACACCGACCTCGGCGTCCTCAAGACCGGCAAGGAGGCCGACGCGTTCCTGGTCGAGCGCGCCGTCCCCGGCAGCCCTCCGCCCGACCAAGGGGGCCTCGGCGAGTCGGTCGTCATGGTCGCCAAGCGCTACCGCAGCAACGAGCACCGCACCTTCCACCGGGCGGCGTCCTACACCGAGGGCCGCAGCGTCAAGCGGTCCCGCGACGAGCGCGCGCTCAAGCGCAAGAGCACCTGGGGCAAGATCGTCGCCAGCCAGCGAGTGGGCGATCTCCGAGTGGGACGCGCTCAAGCGCTGCTGGCGGCTCGGGCTGCCGGTCCCCTACCCGGTGCAGATCGACGGGACCGAGATCCTGATGGAGTGGATCACCGACGACCAGGTGAGAGCGCGCCGCGGCTGGCCCAGACCCGGCCGGAGCCGGAGCTGCTCGCGTCGTACTTCGACCAGCTCCGCGACGCCCTCGCCACCCTGGTCAGCAACGGGATCGTGCACGGCGACCTGTCGGCGTACAACCTGCTCGCCGCCGGTGAGCGGCTGGTGATCATCGACCTGCCGCAGATCGTCGACCTGGTCGGCAACATCAACGGCCTGGACTTCCTGATGCGCGACTGCGCCAACGTCTGCACCTGGTTCCGTGCGCGTGGGCTCGACGTCGACGAGCACGAGCTGTTCGGCGAGCTGATGGCGCACGCGTTCTAGAACTCCGCTCTAGAGTCTGGGGCGTGAAGCGCTCCCGCGGCCGCGTCGTCCATGTCGAGTCCCTCGAGGAGCTCGACGGGCGGCTGGCCGCGGGAGCCACCTCGCTCCGCGGCTGGCGGCTGCACGCCCTCGACCTCACCGACCGGTACGCCGCGCTCAGCGAACTCTCGGTCGCCGGCGCGACGTTCCTCGGCTGCCGGTTCGCCGACGGCGACGAGGAGCGGGCCCAGGCCGCGGGTGCGCTGGTGCTGCGGGTGCCCGCCGACCTCCCGGTCGAGCCACGCACCGCGCTCTACGCGCCCGAGGAGCTCTACGACACCCCTCGGTACGCCGACTCCCTCGACGCCCTCGCCTACGCCTGGTCGCAGCGGCCGAGCGACCGGGCCGCCGCGCTCGGCCGGGCGCTCCACGACCACACCGTCGACCTCGCGCTCGAGAGCTGGGTCGCCGGCCGCCGCCTGGTCGGCGTGATGGGCGGTCACCGGCTCGAGCGCGGTCACCCGGGGTACCTCGAGGCCGCCCGGCTGGGCGCGGCGCTCGGCGCCGACCTCACCGTCGCCACCGGCGGCGGGCCCGGCGCGATGGAGGCGGCGAACCTGGGCGCCTGGATGGCGCACCGCCCCGGCGACCTGCCCGAGGCGGCTCGCCCTGCTCGCCGAGGTGCCGTCGTTCCGGCCGTCGGTCGGGGCGTGGGTGCGCGCGGCGTTCGAGGTGCGCGAGCGGTTCCCGGGCGGCGCCGAGTCGCTCGGCATCCCGACCTGGCACTACGGCCACGAGCCGCCGAACCCGTTCGCGACCGCGATCGCGAAGTACTTCCGCAACTCCACCCGGGAGGCGACCCTGCTGCAGGTCTGCGACGCCGGGATCGTGTTCCTCCCGGGCCACGGCGGCACCGTCCAGGAGATCTTCCAGGACGCCTGCGAGAACTACTACGCCGACGAGTCGTCGGTCGCGCCGATGGTCCTCGTGGGGGCGAAGTACTGGACCGAGGAGCTGCCCGCGTGGCCGTTGCTCCAGCGGCTGGCCCGGGGCACACCGATGGAACAGCACGTCCATCTCGTCGACTCCGTAAAAGATGCCGCGACACTCATTGTTTCGGGGACGTGAACGCCCCGCGAGACCTAGATTGACGCGGTGCAGATCTCACGTCGTGACCTCTTCCGTTCCTCCGCCGTCGTCGGTGGCGTCGCCGCGTTCGGCGGCCTCGGCAGCGGCCTGTCCGCCCAGGCCGTCACCGGGACCGGCGCGGCCGCCCGGCACACCACCCGGACGACCGTCCTCGGCCTCAGTGAGCCGGGCGCCGGCGGGTGGCGCCGAGGTCATCGAGCTGCCCGGCGAGAAGCACATCGTCCGCACCGAGCTCGGGGCCAAGGCGAAGAAGGGCCGGGCCAATCGGCGCAAGGCGCTGCTGGCGTTCGCCCAGCTCAGCGACGTGCACATCATCGACGCGCAGTCGCCGATCCGGATCGAGAACGGCGAGGCGGTCAGCAGCAGCGCGTCCCGCCCCCAGGAGATCCTCAGCGGCCAGGTCGCCGACGCGATGGTCCGCGAGATCAACGAGATCGGTCGTCGGCCCGGTGACCGGCGCAGCCGCTGGCGCTCGCCGTCCAGACCGGCGACAACTCCGACACCGCGCAGTACAACGAGATCCGCTGGAACATCGACGTCCTCGACGGCGGCACGGTAGCCATCGACTCCGGCGACCTCACCAAGTACGAGGGCGTCAGGACCAGGAGCCGACGTACGTACAACCCGATGTTCTGGCACCCGGACGGCACGCCGGAGGGCAAGGTCGACGACGCGCCGCGCGCCCAGTACGGCTTCCCGACGGTCCCCGGCCTGCTCGACGCCGCCCGCGCGCCGTTCGAGGCCGAGGGCCTGTCGATGCCGTGGTACGCCGTGATGGGCAACCACGACGGCCTGGTCCAGGGCAACTGGACGGTCACCGACGCCCAGAACGCGACGGCGATCGGCAGCGTCAAGAAGTTCTCGGTCGGGTCCACCATCGTGAACCGCACCGTGACCCCGGACCCCGACCGCCGGCTGCTCGAGCGCGAGGACTGGGTGGGCGAGCACTTCACCACCACCGGCCTCCCGGTCGGCCACGGCTTCACCGCCGAGAACCAGGCCAAGAAGACGGCGTACTACACCTTCGACAAGGGCAAGGTCCGGTTCGTCGTCCTCGACAGCGTCTCGCCGTTCGGCGACAAGGGCTACATGGACAAGATGCAGTTCGCCTGGCTCAAGAAGGTGCTCGACCAGAGCCGCAAGAAGCTCGTCGTCCTCGCCAGCCACCACCCGCTGTCCTCGTGCGGAGGACACCGCGATGGAGGCCAAGATCACCAAGCTCGCTGGTCGGCCGCGAGAACGTCATCGCCTGGGTCAACGGCCACACCCACACCAACCAGGTCTGGGCGCACCAGCGCCGGGCCCAGGGCAAGGTCGTCGGCGGCTTCTGGGAGATCAACACCGCCTCGCACATCGACTGGCCGCAGCAGTCCCGCCTGCTCGAGATCGTCGACAACAAGGACAAGCACGCTCTCGATCTTCGCCACGATGGTCGACCACAGCGGTTCGCTGACGTTCGACGGCGACCTGGCCGACCCGACGCAGCTCGCCGGCCTGTCCCGTCTGCTCACCGCCAACGACTGGCAGGAGCGCGACAACGACCGCGAGGGCAAGAAGAACGCCCGCAACGTCGAGCTGCTGCTCCCCGCTCCGTCGTTCCTGAGGTAGCCCTCAGGGCGTGGCTCTCAATCCTCGGCCGTTGCGAGCGTCGTCCAGGGCGTGCGATCGCAAGGCGCCGGAGCGAAGCCATACCAGGGTCGTCTAGCGAGCGACGGCAACGCAGCGAGCGTGCGTCATGGGCGGCGCGCAGCAGGCCATGGGATTGGGAGCCACGCCCTTAAGCCTCGGTGGCAGCCAGCTGCCCGCAGGCGCCGTCGATCTCGCGGCCTCGGGTGTCGCGCACCGTGGTCGGGATGCCCTTGGCCTCGAGCCGACGCACGAACTCGCGCTCGTCGGCGGGGTCCGAGGCGGTCCACTTCGAGCCCGGGGTGGGGTTGAGCGGGATCAGGTTGACGTGCACCCAGCCCCAGTCGCCGTACGACTGGAGCACGTCGCCGAGCAGGTCGGCGCGCCAGCCCTGGTCGTTGATGCCGCGCATCATGGCGTACTCGATGGAGACCCGGCGCTTGGTCGTCTGCGCGTAGTTCCAGGCCGCCGCGACGGTCTCCGCGACCGAGAAGCGGGTGTTGATCGGGACCAGCTCGTTGCGCAGCTCGTCGTCAGGGGCGTGCAGGCTGAGCGCCAGCGTCACCGGGATGCCCTCCTCGGCGAGCTGCAGCATCCGCGGCACCAGCCCGACCGTGGAGACGGTGACGCCGCGGGCGCTCATGCCGAGGCCGTCGGGGGCCGGGTCGGTCAGCCGGCGTACGGCGCCGATCACGGCCTTGTAGTTGGCCAGCGGCTCGCCCATGCCCATGAACACGACGTTCGAGACGCGGCCCGGCCCGCCGGGCACGTCGCCGCGGGCCATCGCCCGGGCGCCGGCGACGACCTGCTCGACGATCTCGGCGGTCGACATGTTGCGCTGGAGGCCGCCCTGGCCGGTGGCGCAGAACGGGCAGGCCATGCCGCAGCCGGCCTGGCTGGAGACGCAGACCGTGGCGCGGTCGGGGTAGCGCATCAGCACCGACTCGACCAGGGCGCCGTCGAACAGCTTCCACAGCGTCTTGCGGGTGGTGCCGCGGTCGGCCTCCATGGTGCGCAGCGGCGTCATCAGCTCCGGCAGCAGCGCGGCCACCAGCTCGTCGCGCTGGGTCGCGGGGAGGTCGGTCATCTCGGCCGGGTCGTCGACGAGCCGGGCGAAGTAGTGGTTGGACAGCTGCTTGGCACGGAAGCCCTGCAGGCCGAGCTCCTTCAGCCGCTCGACGCGCTCGTCGAGGGTGAGGTCGGCGAGGTGCGGCGGCGGCTTCTTGCGGCCGCGCGGCTCGTCGAAGACGAGGGGAAGGGAGGTGCGCTCTGGCTCGGACATCAGACGCCAATCATCCCATCCGGGGCGGCGGGTCCCCTAACTCTGACCCTCAGCTCTGGTACGTGACCATGTACCAGAGCACGAGGCCGGCGACCCCGAGGACCACCAGCGCGGTGGTCGACCAGGCCGATCAGCATGTACATGCCGAACCGGCGGGTCTTCGGCGCGATCACCAGGCCGAGCGGGACGACGAGCGTGACCAGCACGAACGGGAACAGGTCCTCGGCCGTCTCGTACTCGAAGATCCAGCCCAGGATCGCGGCGAACAGCCCGGGCACCACGATCACGAACGCGAGCCCGGTGAAGAAGCCGGTGAGCGCCGTGAACGTCGGGTGGTCGCGGTGCCACCAGTCGGGCGGACGCTCGTCGGTCGGCGTCCCCTCGGCGGTCTCGGTTCTGGTCGGTCGACATCACTTCGACTCTACGTCGGGGTCGACTCGCCGCTGCGCAGGCGCGTCAGTTGAACACCAGGTAGTGCAGGACCAGCCAGATCGGCGCGACGGTCGCCAGCAGCGAGTCGAGGCGGTCCATCAGGCCGCCGTGGCCCGGGATCACCTGGCTCATGTCCTTGATGCCGAGGTCGCGCTTGATGACCGACTCGCACAGGTCGCCGAGGGTGGCCATCACGGCGGCGATCAGGCCGAGGATCAGCCCGACCCACCAGTCACCGTCGAGCAGGTACACGACCAGCGCCCAGCCGGCGAGGAGGCAGAAGACCACCGAGCCGGCGAAGCCCTCCCAGGACTTCTTCGGCGAGATCACCGGGGCCATCGGGTGCTTGCCGAACAGCACGCCGGCGACGTACCCGCCGGTGTCGGAGGCGACGGTGATCGCGATGAACGTGATGATGCCCTGCACGCCCGGGTCGTCGAGACCGTGGGCGTTGACGCCGCCGCCCTCGGCGAGGAGCAGCGCGACGAACGACCCGAGGAACGGCACGTAGATCAGCGATGAAGACCGAGGCCGTGGAGTTCTGGACGTAGCCGTCGATGCCGCGGCGCAGCAGCCACAGCATGGTCATCAGGGCGGCCACGGCGGTGGCCGTCACCAGGGCCGGCGCGCCCCAGAAGTAGGCGACGACGACCATCACCACGCCGCCGAGCATCAGCGGCTGCTCGGGCAGGTCGATGTTCTTGGCGCCGGAAGCCCTGGTGCAGCTCCCAGATCGCGACCACGACGGCGATCGCGACGATCACCATGAAGGCGGTCTTCCAGAACAGCAGCGACACCAGGATCGCGCCGACGAGCACGACGGCGGAGGCGATCGCGGCGGGCAGGTCACGGCCGGCGCGGCCGTGGTCCTTCTGCGGCGGGGTGGCGGGCGCGGCTGGTACGGGTTGGGCGTTCATGGGGGTTCGGCGTGCTCAGACCTCGAGCAGCTCGGACTCCTTGTTCTTCAGCATCTCGTCGATGGCGTCGGTGTGCTTCTTGGTCATGCCGTCGAGCCGCTTCTCGGCGCCGGTGACGTCGTCCTTGCCGACCTCGCCGTCCTTCTCGAGCTTCTCGAGGTTCTGCTTGGCGGTACGACGCAGGTTGCGCACGGCGACCCGGCCGTCCTCGGCCTTGGCCTTGGCGACCTTGATGTACTCCTTGCGGCGCTCCTCGGTCAGCTCGGGGAAGACGCAGCGCAGCATCTTGCCGTCGTTGGACGGGTTGACGCCGAGGTCGGAGTCGCGGATCGCGCGCTCGATGTTGCCCATCGCGCCGACGTCGTACGGCTGGATCAGGATGATCCGCGCCTCGGGCGCGGTGAACGAGGCGAGCTGCTGCAGCGGCGTCGGCGAGCCGTAGTAGTCGACGATGATCTTGCTGAACATGCTCGGCTGCGCGCGGCCGGCCCGGATCGCCGCGAACTCCTCGCGCGTCGCCTCGACCGACTTGTCCATCTTGCCGTCGGCCTCGTTGAGGATGTCGTTGATCACGGGTGCTCCTTGGTGCGTCGCTGGTCGGGGCTCGTGCGTCGGTCAGCCGGCGCTGACGAGCGTGCCAATCTTCTCACCCTGCACGACCCGCAGGATGTTGCCCTCGGGCTCCATGCCGAAGACGACCATCGGCAGCTTGTTCTCGCCGCAGAGGGCGAACGCCGTCTGGTCCATGATCCGCAGGCCGCGCGCCATCGCCTCGTCGTACGTCAGCTCGTCGAACTTGGTCGCGGTCGGGTCGATGTGCGGGTCGGCGGTGTAGACGCCGTCGACGCCGCTCTTGGCGACCAGGACGACGTCGCACTTGCTCTCCAGCGCGCGCTGGACGGCCACGGTGTCGGTGGAGAAGAACGGCATGCCCATGCCGGCGCCGAAGATCACGACCCGGCCCTTCTCCATGTGCCGGATCGCGCGCCGCGGGATGTACGGCTCGGCGACCTGGCCCATCGTGATCGCGGTCTGCACCCGCGTCTCGACGCCCATCTTCTCGAGGAAGTCCTGGAGCGCCAGGCAGTTCATGACGATGCCGAGCATGCCCATGTAGTCGGCGCGGACCCGGTCCATGCCGCGCTGCTGGAGCTCGGCGCCGCGGAAGAAGTTGCCGCCGCCGGTCACGACCGCGATCTGGACACCTGCCCGGGCGACGGCGGCGATCTCGCGCGCGACCGTCTGGACGACGTCGGGGTCGACGCCCACCTTGCCGCCGCCGAACACCTCGCCGGAGAGCTTGAGCAGGACTCGCTTGTAACCGGTCACGGGCGGCTCCTCAGTTCGTCGGATGTCTGGTGATGACATGCGAGAAGGCCGGTTCGATGATCAGTGACTCTGTCATCGAACCGGCCTCCTCGTGCGTCGTCTGGCTAGAACCTATGCCGGTCAGGCGCCGACCTCGAAGCGGGCGAACCGCTTCACCGGGTCGTCGGCCGGCGTCGAGCAGACGGCCTTGACGGACTTCTTGTTCTCGGTGACCGACGGCTGCTCGAGCAGGACGACGTCCTTGAAGAAGCCGTTGAGGCGACCCTCGATGATCTTCGCGATCGCCTGCTCGGGCTTGCCCTCCTCGCGGGAGGTCTTCTCGGCGATGTCCGTCTCGTGCCGCCACGACGTCCGCGGGGACCTCGTCGCGGGTGAGGTACTGCGGGCGCATCGCGGCGATCTGCATCGCGGCGGCCCGCGGCGGCGTCGGCGTCACCGTCGTACTCGACGAGGACGCCGACGGCCGGCGGCAGGTCGGCGGCACGCTTGTGCATGTAGGCCACGACCGGGCCGTCGAAGTAGACGACCTGACCGAGCTCGATCTTCTCGCCGATCGTGACCGGCGAGGCCGTCGACGACCTCGCCGACCGTCTGGTCACCCAGCGAGACCGCCTTGAGCGCCTCGACGTCGGCCGGCCTTGGCCTCGGCCGCGGCGTCGGCGATCTGCTGGGCGGCGGCGACGAAGTCCTCGTTCTTGGCGACGAAGTCGGTCTCGCACTTGAGCTCGACCAGGGCGCGCCGGAGGCGTGCGCGACGAGACCGGCGGAGGCCTCGCGCTCGGCGGCCCGGGCTGGCGGCCTTGGCCGCGCCCTTGACGCGGAGGAGTCTCGACGGCCTTGTCGAAGTCGCCGTCGGCCTCGTCGAGCGCCTTCTTGCAGTCCATCATGCCGGCGCCGGTCAGCTCGCGGAGCTTCTTGACGTCGGCAGCGGAGAAGTTAGCCATGTGTCGTTCTTCCTCGAGGTACGTCGGTGTGGGGTTCGCTCAGGCCTGCGGCGTCGGTCGCCTCGGCGGCCGGGGTCTCCTCGGCGGGCGGCCTCCGCGACGGCCTCGGCGGCGGCCTCGGGTCGCCTCGGCGGGGGCCTCGGTCGACCTCCGCGACGGCCTCGGCGGCCTCGGCGGCCTCGGCGGACGGCACCGGTCGCCTCGGCGGCCGGGGTCTCCTCGGTGGCGGCGTCGCCACCGGTCGCCTCGACGGCGGCCGCCTCGGCGTCGCCGCCCAGCAGCTCGCGCTCCCACTCGGCCAGCGGCTCCTCGGCGCCCACGGCCTCGGCACCCTCGGACGCCTTGGCGCCGGAGCGGGCGATCAGGCCCTCGGCGACGGCGTCGGCGACCACGCGGGTCAGCAGGCCGACCGCGCGGATGGCGTCGTCGTTGCCCGGGATCGGGAAGTCGACGAGGTCCGGGTCGCAGTTGGAGTCCAGGATGCCGATGATCGGGATGCGCAGCTTGCGCGCCTCCTCGACGGCGAGGTGCTCCTTGTTGGTGTCGACGATCCAGACCGCGGACGGCGTACGGCTCATCTCGCGGATACCGCCGAGCGACTTGTTCAGCTTGTCGCGCTCGCGGCGCATCTGCAGCAGCTCCTTCTTGGTGCGGCTGCTGCCGGCGACGTCGTCGAAGTCGATCTCGTCGAGCTCCTTGAGGCGGTTGATCCGCTGGTGCACCGTCTGGAAGTTGGTGAGCATGCCACCGAGCCAGCGCTGGTTGACGTAGGGCATCCCGACGCGGGTCGCCTGCTCGGCGATCGCCTCCTGGGCCTGCTTCTTGGTGCCGACGAACATGATCGTGCCGCCCTTGGCGACGGTCTCCTTGATGAAGGCGTACGAGCGGTCGATGTAGGCCAGCGACTGCTGCAGGTCGATGATGTAGATGCCGTTGCGCTCGGTCATGATGAAGCGCTTCATCTTGGGGTTCCAGCGACGGGTCTGGTGCCCGAAGTGGACGCCGCTCTCGAGAAGCTGGCGCATGGTGACGACTGCCATGTGAATCTCCTGTTTGTCGAGCCCGCACCCGTTGTCGCCCGGCCTTGAACCAGGTCGGACCGGGGCGTGCTCAATCGTTTGTTTTCAGTTCCGTGCCGCCGACGGGTGCCGGCGGCCCTGACGCCTGCGCGCGGCCCGACCGCGCTGGATTCGACTCAGCCGGACTGAGGGTCGCGCCCACGGGTGGTCGGGCCCCGGAGTGGCAGGCCCGTCGCGGTCTGCGAGCGTGCGAAGTCAATCCATACGGATTGCGTCGTCCAGAGTAGTCGACATCCGGGTGACCGCCGCCAATCCGCGAAGACGGCCCGCTCACCGTCCACAGGCACGCTTCCGGACGCCTCGTCCACAGGTCCGCGCCGTCGCCGCCCGCGATCGTCCCCGCCGCGGCGCAGTCTCGGCCCATGACCACCCGAATCGCCGCTCCTCCTCACGCTCCTCGCGGCCGCTCCTGCGTGCCGTCGCCGGCCCGCCGCCGCCGACCCCGATCCGGTCGGGGTCTGGCCGCTGGTCCCGGAGCCCGAGGTCGTGACCGGCTTCGACCCGCCGGACGACCCCTGGGGCGCCGGCCACCGCGGCGTCGACCTGCTCGGCGCCGCCGGCCAGCCGGTGCGCGCCGCGCTGCCCGGCCGGGTCACCTGGGCCGGCGTGCTCGCCGGGCGCGGCGTCGTCGTGGTCGACCACGGCGCCACCCGCACGACGTACGAGCCGGTCGACGCCACGCGTCGCGGTCGGCGCGACCGGTCGCCGCCGGCGACCGGATCGGCCGGCTCGCGCTGGCCGGGTCGCACTGCCTGCCGCGGGCCTGCCTGCACTGGGGCTGGCTCGAGGGCGAGACCTACCTCGACCCGCTGCGCCTGGTCGGCGCCGGGCCGGTGCGGCTGCTGCCGCTGTGGCGGGACGAGCCGGTCGGCACGCCGACTGCGCGGCCGTGGCGGCCGCCGATCGACCGCTACGCCCGCGGGATGCGCCTGCTGGTAGGCCCGGCGCAGCCGGTCGGTGGTGACGTGCGTGTAGAGCTGGGTGGTCGCCAGCGACGCGTGCCCGAGCAGCTCCTGGACCGACGCGCAGGTCGGCGCCGCCCTCGAGCAGGTGGGTCGCGGCGGTGTGCCGCAGGCCGTGCGGGCCGATGTCGGGCGCGCCCGGCACGTCGGCGATCCGGCGGTGCACCATCGTGCGCACCGCCCGCTGGTCGATCCGCCTGCCGCGGGCGCCGAGGAACAGCGCCGGCCCGCTGCCCTCGACGACCAGCTGCGGGCGGCCGTGCTTGAGCCAGAAGTCGACAGCGCGCGGGCGGCCGGCCGCCCGAACGGCACCGTCCGCTCCTTGCGGCCCTTGCCGAACACCCGGACCACGTTGCGCTCGCGGTCGACGTCGTCGACGTCGAGGCCGACCAGCTCGCCGACCCGGATGCCGGTGGCGTAGAGCAGCTCGAGCATCGCGACGTCGCGCAGCCCGACCGGGCTGCCGTCGTCGGCGCGCTCGGCCGCGGCCCGGATCAGGTCGCTCGCCTCGTCGGCGCGCAGCACCGGCGGCAGCGTCTTGTGCGCCTTGGGCGAGCCCGAGGCTGGCGCCGGCGTCGGTCGGCGACGCGGCCGGTGCGGGCCAGCCAGGCGGTGAACACCCGGGCCGCGGTCGCCCGCCGGGCCATCGTGGTGCGCGACTTGCCGAGGGTCTGCTGCTTGGCCAGCCAGCTGCGCAGGGTGCGCAGGTCGAGGTCGGCGACGTCGGTGTGCCCGAGCCGGGCGGCGTGGTCGAGCAGCCCGCCGACGTCGCCGAGGTAGGCGCGCACGGTGTGCGGCGGTGAGGTCGCGCTCGACCGCGAGGTGCCGCTCGTACGTCGCCGAGCACCCGGCGCCATCGGCTCGGGCAGCTCGTCGCAGCTCGTCGGCCTGCTCGCTCACCCGTCGAGTCTAGGAACGCGCGCACCCCCTCACTCCGTGAGCCAGCGCGGCGAGCCGCCAGCCGTTCTGGTCGAGCTCGACCAGCCCGCGCCGCTCCAGCGCGACCAGCGCGGAGCGCACCTCGACCAGGCCGAGCCCGGCGGTGCGGGCGATCGAGTCGGCGCGCGACCGCGGCGGCGACCGGCACCGCGTCGAGCACCTGGCGCTGCCGGCGGCTCAGCCGGTCGCGCGGACCGCTCGCGGCCGCGCGGGTCGGCGAGCGAGGTGCTCCCCCGCGGCGCCCGACCGCCTCCAGCACCTCGGCTCCCGAGGTCACCAGCGTCGCCGCCCCGGTGCCGGATCAGCTGGTGCACGCCCTGCCGACGGCGCGCTGGTCACCGGGCCGGGCACGCCCATCACGGTGCCGGTTGAGCCGGTCGGCCCAGTTGGCGGTGTTGAGCGCGCCGCTGCGGACCGCCGCCTCGACCACGACCGTGCCGGCGGACAGCGCCGCGATCAGCCGGTTGCGGGCCAGGAACCGGACCCGCGTCGGCGCCCAGCCCGGGCGCCGCCTCGGAGACGACCGCGCCCGTCGGCGGCGATGTGGTCGATCAGCTGCGGTGTGCGCCGCCGGGTAGGCCCGGTCGGCGCCGCAGGCGAGCACGGCGACGGTCGGCCCGTCGACCGCGAGCGCACCGCGGTGGGCGGCCTGGTCGATGCCGAACGCCGCGCCGGAGACCACGCACCGGCCGGCCTGCGCGCGACGGTCGGCGGCGATCTCGGCGGCGACGTCGGCGCCGTACGTCGTCGCCGAGCGCGAGCCGACGACCGCGACGCGAGCCGCCGAGCTCGTCGAGCCGCAGCGGCCCGCGCACCCAGAGCCCGAGCGGCACGCCGCCGCGCTCCTGGACCGGCTCCGCGGCGTGCCAGGTCGTCGAGCTGGGCCGGCCACTCGGCGTCGCCGGGGACGACGAACCGGAGCCCGAGCCGGTCGCCGTCGGCGAGCTCGCGCTCGGGGTCGGCCGCGGCCAGCCGGGCCGCCGGGTCGGTCTGGCAGCCCGGCGACGTCGCGCTCGGCGAGCAGGTGGTCGTGCACCGTCGCGGCGCCCAGCTCGGCCGACCAGGTCGGCGAGCCGCGGGTCGCCGGGCTCGGCGATCGCGGAGAGCGCGACCCGGGCCAGCCGGTCGGCCTCGGTGGCGCGATCGGCGGCGCTCATCCGACCCGCTCCAGCATGCGAGAGCGAGCAGCGGGTCGCCGGTCCGCAGCCGCAGCGCGACGTCGACCTCGTCGACGCCCGGGCCGGCGCCAGACCGCGGCAGGTCGGCGACCGTCCAGGCGAGCCGGTGCACCCGGGTGCGCGCCGCGGCGGGTGAGCCGGCCGTCGTAGACCTGGTCGTCGACGGCGCTGCTGGCCGGCCTCGGTGAGCGGCCAGCGCTCGCGCAGCGACCGGGCCCGGGCGCGTGGCCGTTGAGCCGCCAGCTCTCGCTCGGCGTAGCCGCTCGGCCTGGCGCGGTCCGGGCCGCCTCGACCCGCGCCCGGACCGCCGCCGACGGCTCGGGCGGCGTCGAAGTCGGTCGCGCCGCGTCGTGCGTGCGCAGCGGCGCCACGTGCCGGATGATGTCGACCCGGTCGGCGATCGGGCCGGTGACCTTGCTGCGGTAGTCGCGGCGCTGCGACCTCCCGGCAGGTGCACCGGTTGGCGCCGGACGTCGGCGCTGTAGTCGCCGCAGGGGCACGGGTTGCAGGCGAGCACGACCATCGCCGCGGGCCGGGCAGCGTGACCGACTCCTCGCGCCGCGCGATCGTGACGTCGCCGCTCTCCAGCGGCTGGCGCAGCGCCTCGATCACGTCGGCGCGGAACAGCGGGAACTCGTCGAGGAACAGCACCCCGCCGTGGGCCCGGCTGACCTCGCCCGGCCGGACCCGGCCGCTGCCGCCGCCGATCAGGCTCGCCTTGCTGGCGTCGTGGTGCGGCGCCGAGAACGGCGGCCGCGGTCAGCATGCCCTGCGGCCGGGTCGAGGGTGCCGGCCAGCGAGTGGATCGCGCGTCAGCTCGAGCGACTCCGTCGCGGGTGAGGTCGGGCAGGATGCCCGGGATCCGCTCGGCGAGCTGGTCTTGCCCGACGCCCTTCGGGCCCGGAGAGCAGCAGGTGGTGGCCGCCGGCGGCCGCGACCTCGACGGCGTACCGGGCGTCGGCCATCCCGAGCAGGTCGGCCATGTCGAGCTCCTCGAGCCGCTCCTCGCCGCGCCAGGCGAGCAGCCGGGCTGCCCGACATCGGCGCGACCGGCGGCGCCTCGGGCACCTCCTCGCCGCGCAGCACGGCCACCACCTGGCCGAGCGACCGCACGCCGAAGACCTCCATGTCCGGCACCATCGCCGCCTCGCCGGCCTGCGGCTCGGGCACGAACACCGCGGCGGATGCCCGCGCTCGGCGGCGGCCAGCACCATCGGCAGCACCCCGGCGACCGAGCGCAGGTTGCCGTCGAGGGTCAGCTCGCCGATGAACGCCGTGCCCGGCCAGCGACTCGGCGCGGCACGCTGCCGGCGGCCGCGAGCACCGCCACCGCGATCGCCGAGGTCGAAGTGGGTGCCGCGCTTGAGCAGGTCGGCCGGCGAGAGCAGGATCGTGATCCGCCGGGTGGCCGGCCAGTCGAGCCGGCTGTTGATGATCGCCATCCGGCAGCGGTCCCGGGCCTCGTTGATCGACGCGTCGGGGCGGCCGACGAGCGTGACGCCGACCTGGCCCGGGCGAGACGTCGGCCTGGACGTCGATCAGGTGGCCGACGGCGCCGTGCAGCGAGACGGTGTGGGCGGTGGCGAACGGCATCAGCCGATCCCCCGCACGTGCTCGACCTCGACGGCGCCGCGGCGCGGCCGGACGCACGCCGACCAGGTCGATCCGGACGTCGCGCACGGCGACGCCGTGCTCCTCCAGCCAGCGCGGTGGCCAGCCGCCGCAGCCGGGCGCACCTTGCGTCGGTGACCGCCTCGTGCGGGGTGCCGTAGCCGCAGGCTGCTGCGCGTCTTGACCTCGCAGACCACGAGCACGTCGCCGTCGCGCAGCACCAGGTCGATCTCGCCCGCGCTCGCACCGCCAGTTGCGGTCGAGCAGGACCATCCCCTGCTCGACCAGGTGTCGCGGCCGCCACGCGCTCGCCGTACGCACCGAGCGCCTGCCTGATCGCCGCCGTTGTCGTCCTCGTCATGTCTCGACCTCCTGCGCCCCAGCGTTCACGGACGGCGCGGACAGTCAGGAGGGCGGGCGAGAGGTCGGCTGTGGAGGGACGCGGCCGGAAGCCGGGCTTGTGGACGGAGAGCGGGCCGGATCAGGCCTTCGGGAGGTCGATCTCCGCCGGGCTGAGCTCCTCGACGTTGACGTCCTTGAAGGTCAGCACCTTGACGTTCTTGGCGAACCGGGCCGGGCGGTACATGTCCCACACCCACGCGTCGCTCATCGACACCTCGAAGAACACGTCACCGGCCTCGGTGCGCGCCTTCACGTCGACCTGGTTGCACAGGTAGAAGCGGCGGTCGGTCTCGACGACGTACTTGAAGATGCCGACGACGTCGCGGTACTCGCGGTAGAGGGTGAGCTCCATCTCGGTCTCGTACTTCTCGAGATCCTCGGCGCTCATCGCAGCCCCTCCGTGGACTCGACATCGTCGATCGCCAGTGCTCCTCAGACTGACGGGTCCGGGCTCCAGGCCCGCGGCACGCCGGACGTTCACGAACCGCATCCGGTGCACCGGCGACGGACCGTGCTCGGTGAGCGCGGCGGCGTGCACGTCGGTGATGTAGCCCTTGTGCGTCTTGAAGTCGTACGCCGGCCACTCGGCGTCCAGCTCGACCATGATCCGGTCCCGGGTGACCTTCGCGAGCACCGAGGCCGCGGAGATGCAGGCGGCGACCCGGTCGCCCTTCCAGACCGCCAGCCCGGGCACGTCGAGGCCGTCGACGGGGAACCCGTCGGTGAGCACGTACGCCGGCGGCAGGTCGAGCAGCGCGACGGCGCGGCGCAGCGCCTCGACGTTGGCGACGTGCATGCCGAGCCGGTCGCACTCCTCGTGCGAGATCGACCACGACCGACCAGGCGAGCGCCCGCTTCAGGATCTGGTCGTAGCAGCGCTCGCGGGCCTTCTCGGTGAGCAGCTTGGAGTCGGCGAGCCCGGGGACGATGCCGGCCTTGCCGGCGGGCAGGATCGCCGCGCCCGCGACCAGCGGGCCGGCGCAGGCGCCGCGGCCCGGCCTCGTCGACACCGGCGATCGGCTCGATGCCGTGCCGGCGCAGGGCGCGCTCGTAGCCGTAGAGGCCGGCGTCCTTCCGGACCGTGGCACCGCGGGGCAGCTCGCTCACCAGAGAGACCCTCAGGAGGCGTCGGGGACGTCCGCGAAGGTGTCCGGACGGTGCAGGAACTCGAAGCGGTCGCTCGGCCAGAGCAGCACGAACACCTTGCCGACGACGTCGTCGACGTCGACGAACGGGCTGTCGCTGCACTCGGTCCGTGCCCTCGCACATGTGGCACGGTCGAGTCGGCGGAGTTGTTGCGGTTGTCGCCCATCACGAAGATGTGCCCCTCGGGCACCGGGCCGGCGGTCCAGTCGCACTTGCCGCCCTCGGGCATCGGGCCGTAGCAGCCGTCGCCGTCGGGCCGCGCGTAGTCCTTCTCGTTGAGGGGCTGCGCCGTTGACCGTCGATCCGGCCCTGCTCGTCGCAGCACACGATCGCGTCGCCCTCGACGCCGATCACCCGCTTCACCAGGTGCCCGCCGGACGGGTAGAGCCCGACCTTGGACAGCAGCTTGGCGACGCCGCTGGTCGGCCCGGCCGACTCCGCGGCGTTCAGCCAGCCGCCCGGGTCCTTGAAGACCACGACGTCGCCGCGCTCGGGACCGTCGCCGAACCAGTACGACACCTTCTGCGACCAGGATCCGGTCGTTCTTGACCAGCCCGGGCTCCATCGACTGCGACGGGATGTAGAAGGCCTGGACGAAGAGCGCCTTGATGACGATCGCGAGCACCAGGGCGATGCCCAGCAGCAGGATCGTCTCCTGCCAGACCGGCAGGTGCTTCTTCTTCTTCGGTCGTGCGTCGTGGCCTGCTCCTCGGCAGACGAAGACCGCGACACCGGCTCGTCGGGTTCAGCGACGGACGTCGGGTCGCGGTCTTCGGAAGTCACTCGCAGAGCCTAACGACGGTGCCTGAGAAATCCCTCAGGCCTCGCGGCGCTCCTTGATCTTGGCCTTCTTGCCGCGCAGGTTGCGCAGGTAGTAGAGCTTCGCGCGGCGCACGTCACCGCGGGTGACGACCTCGATCTGCTCGAAGATCGGGGAGTTCAGCGGGAAGGTGCGCTCGACACCGACGCCGAAGGAGACCTTGCGGACGGTGAAGGTGCGACCGATGCCGGAGCCCTGGACGCGGATGACGACGCCCTGGAAGACCTGGACACGGGAGCGGTTGCCCTCGACGACCTTGACGTGGACCTTGATGGTGTCGCCGGCGCGGAAGGCGGGGACGTCGTCGCGCTTGATGGCGTTGCCGAGCTCGGCAATGACGTTGCGTCATTGTCTCTCCTCGCGAGTGCCACAGGTCAGCCGCGGTACGGGGAATGTTGCAGTTGTAGGTCCGAGCCGGGCTGGCCGGCGGCGCCAAGTTCCCCCTGTGGCAGGAACCGGTGCGGACCCCCTCGCGGACGTGTCCTCGGGGCGATCCTTGTTTGGCCGGCTGGACCGAGGAGCAAGTCTGCCACAGCGCGGCGCCGGCGCGCCGTCTAATTCCGGGGCTTGGTCATCCGCACGACGCCCGGGCGACGATCTCGCCGCGGAGCCGGTAGCCGGCCTTCTTGTACATCCGCTGGTTGCGCGCGCTGCCCGCGCCGGTGAACAGGGCGTACGTCGACGCCGCGGGCGGCGCGAGCGCCTCGATCCGCTCCAGGAGGGTGCGGCCGAGACCGCGGCCGGCCAGGTCGGGCGCGACCATCAGCCGGCCGACCTCCCAGGCGTCGCCGTCCAGCGAGGCCCGGACCGCTCCGACCAGCCGGCCCGCCGAGCGGGCGACCAGCACGGTGTCGCGCGCGATCCACTCGCGGAGCGTCGTCGAGGGTCTCGTGCAGCGCCGGGATCCGGACGCCGGGGTTGTCGTGCTGCTCCTGGACCCAGCAGGCCCGCTGGAGCACGAACAGCTCGCCCGCGTCGCCGGGCTGGCACGGTCCGGATCTCGACGTCGTCGAGCAGCACCGACGGGTGCACGAGGTCGGGGCGCCGCTCGGCGGTCCGCCGGACCGACTGGTCGCGCCGCCAGGCCGCGATCGCGCCGTGGTCGCCGGACAGCAGCACCGGCGGCACCTCGTGGCCGCGCCAGACGGCGGGCTTGGTGTAGACGGGGTACTCCAGCAGGCCGTCCTCGTGGGACTCCTCGAGCAGCGACTCGGCGTTGCCCATGAAGCCGGGCACCAGCCGGACGACCGCCTCGGTGATCGCCAGCGCGGCCACCTCTCCCCCGTTGAGCACGTAGTCGCCGAGCGAGATCTCCCGCACCTCCGCCCGGGTCGCGACGTCGTCGAGCACCCGCTGGTCGATGCCCTCGTAGCGCCCGCACGCGAACACGATCCGCTCGCGGGTCGCCAGCTCCCGGGCGACCGCCTGGGTGAACGGCTGGCCGGACGGCGTCGTGAAGACGACCGTCGCGCCGTCGATCGTCGAGCGCGTCGAACGCCTCGCCCCACGGCTCCGGCTTCATCACCATGCCGGCGCCGCCGCCGTACGGCGTGTCGTCGACGGTGCGGTGCCGGTCGTCGGTCCACTGCCGCAGGTCGTGCACCTGGACGTCGATCAGGCCCTTGTCGCGCGCCTTGCCCGCGAGCGAGAGCTCCAGCGGGGCGAGGTAGTCGGGGAAGATCGTGACGACGTCGATCCGCATCGCGCGCTCAGTCGTCCTCGGGCAGCGGCGTCACCAGGCCGGGCCGGTCGGCGACGACGACGCGGCCGCCGGCGACGTCGACCTCGGGCACCAGCGCCTTCACGAACGGCACCAGCGTGTCCCGGCCGTCGGGCGTGCGGATCGCCAGCAGGTCCTGGGCGGCGCCGTGGACCAGGCCGGTGACCTCGCCGAGCACGACGCCGTCGAGGTCGTACGCCGTCAGCCCGACCAGCTGGTGGTCGTAGAACTCGTCGGGGTCCTCGGGCGACGCGTCGGCCGGGATCGAGGCGTGCAGCAGGATCCCGCGGGCCGCCTCGGCGGCGGTGCGGTCGGGGATCTCCTCGAAGCGCACCAGCAGCGTCGAGGAGTGCCAGCGCGAGCTCGCCACCGTCACCGTCCGCAGCGTCGTCGCCGACCCCGGAGGGGCCTCGACGTCCAGCACCGAGCCGGGCGCGAACCGGCGCTCGGGCTCGTCGGTGCGGACGTTGATCGTCACGTCGCCGCGCAGCCCGTGCGCCTTGCCGATCCGGCCGACGAGGACGTCGATGGTCTCCACTGCGTCACCTCTCTTCGAAAATGCCGAACGGGTGCCGCCCCCGGAGGGGCGACACCCATTCAAGCGGTAACGCGCTGACTCAGCGACGCCGGTCGACGTCGACGAAGTCGATCCGCGCGCCGCCGCGACCCGCGAGCGCGGAGATCACGGTGCGGAACGCGGTGGCGGTGCGACCGCTACGACCGATCACCTTGCCGAGGTCGTCGGGGTGCACCCGGACCTCGAGGATCGACCCGCGGCGCAGCTGCTTGTCGCGCACGCGCACGTCGTCGGGGTGGTCGACGACGCCACGCACCAGGTGCTCGAGCGCGTCGGCCAGCATGTCGCTCAGTTCTCCGGCTTGTCGGCGCCCTCGGCGGCCTCGACCTGCTCGGCCGCGACCTCCGGGGTCTCGTCAGCGGGGACCGGGGCCGGAGCCTCGGCGGCCGGCGCCTCGGCGGGGGTCTCCTCCGCGGCGGGCGCCTCGGCCGGAGCCTCCTCGGCCTTCGGCTCGGCCTTCTTCTTCGAAGCGGCCTTCTTGGTCACCGCGTCGCCCTTGGGCTCGTTCGCGGCGTCCTTGAGCGCCTCGTTGAAGATCTCGAGCTTGTCGCGCTTGGGCTCCTTGACCTTGAGGGTGCCCTCCTGGCCCGACATGCCCTTGAACTTCTGCAAGTCGCCGGTGATCTTGAGGATCTTCGCGACGGCCTCGGACGGCTGCGCGCCGACACCGAGCCAGTACTGCGCCCGGTCGGAGACGACGTCGATGTACGACGGGTCCTCCTTGGGGTGGTACTTGCCGATCTCCTCGATGACCCGACCGTCGCGCTTCTTGCGCGAGTCGACGACGACGATGCGGTACTGCGGAACCCGGACCTTGCCCAGGCGCTTCAAACGGATCTTGACGGCCACGTTTGTGGTGTCTCCTCAGGAATATGTGTGTGGGTGAAGGAACCGCCACCAGGTGGGGAAAGCACCGGGTCGGGACCTTCGATGGGCTCTGCGACGCTCGGGATGAGAGGGTCCGGGCGCGCAGGACTCAGCGGCCAAGTCTGCCAGACGTCGTCCGCACGGCGAAAATCGGGCAGAGTCGGCACATGAGCCAGCCGCCGCCGCCGTACGGCGCGCGCCGCCGGCTACCCGCCGGACAGCCCCCACTCGCCGAGAACCGCGCCCGAGCGGCTGGTGGTTCGTGGTCGGGGGCGGCCTGATCGTGCCTCGCCATCGCGGTCGGCGATCGGGCTGTTCATCTGGACGCTCTCAGCTCGTTCCTCCAGACCGACGCCCGCGTCGCGGCCGACGGCCAGACCGCATACGCCGTCACCGTCGGCACCGACGGCGACCGGATGCTCTGGCTGGAGGACGGCGCCGTCCAGAACTGCTCGATCATCGACGCCGAGACCGACCAGCCGGTCGAGCTGGGCAACCGTGCAGGGCGACTTCGACCGGTCCGACTCCGACGGCGACTGGCTACGGCGCCGCGGACTTCGACCCGGGCTCGGGGAACCTCGACCGTGACGTGCGTCCGGCGGCGGCCACGTGCTGATCGGCCCGGCACCCGCAGTTCGGCAACTTCGTCGCCGGCGTCCTGCTGACCATCTTCGTCCCGGTCGGACTGGGCCTGTTCGGCCTGGCCATCCTGATCGTGACCGGCATCCTGTGGGCGACCCGGCCGGCGCGCTCGAAGACCTGACAACCGGCCCTCCGCGGGTGCACCCAGGACCACCCGTGAGGTACACCGCAACACGCCCGAAGACCTGACAGGACACCTGTGCTCCTGTGATACTCCGTGCCGTGTCTGAACCCGCGGTGAACACCAAACCGGTCGCCCTCGTCATCGACGACGACCAGGACACGGTGGACCTGCTGGAGATCGTTCTGACCCAGGCCGGCTTCGCGGTGATCTCCGCGTCGAACGGGCCCGACGGCATCGCCCTCGCCCGCGAGCACCGCCCGGCCCTGGCGACCATCGACGTGACGATGCCCGAGATGAACGGGCTGGAGGTCACCCGGCGGATCCGCGAGGCGATGAGCACCTACATCGTCATCATCAGCAGCCGCTCGCAGGAGCACGACATCCTCGCCGGCTTCGACGCCGGCGCCGACGACTACGTGCCCAAGCCGATCCGCCCGCGCGAGCTGCCGGCCCGCCTCGCCGCCGTCGCGCGGCGCCCGGTCGCCACGGTCGGTGCGGTCGCCACCGTGGCCTGGGCGCCCGCCGCCGAGGACGCCGCGCGGTCGGCGTACCTGCGCCAGGTCGTCGCCGGCCAGGCGCTCGGGCTTCGCCGAGGACGAGGTCCACGAGGAGGACGAGGGGCAGGACGGCCGCGACGGCATGCTCGACCTCGGGATGCGCTTCGTCGGCAGCTGGATCGAGTTCGCCGGGCTGCGCATCAACCCGGCCCGCGACCTGCTCGTCGTCGACGACCGGATCGTCGACGTGCCCCCGGAGCAGTTCAAGCTGCATCGAGACCATGCTGTACGCCGGCACCCTCACCCTCACCTCGCGCCAGCTCGCGCTCCGCTTCCGCGGGCGAGAACGAGGACGTTCCCGAGCACCACGGCCCGACCAGGACCGCAAGTGGTTCGACGGCGGTGATGCCGAGGCTGCTCACGCAGATCGGCGACGACGGCCCGAGGCCGCGCTGGTTCCACGTGCAAGGACGGCACCCTCAAGCTGGTCCGCCAGGAGCGCCTGAGCTCTCAGGCCACGACGCGGCCGCGCAGCACGACGCACGCGGGCCGCAGCAGCACCGACAGGTCCTCGAGCGGGTTGCCGTCGTAGACGACGAAGTCGGCCGGCGCGCCCTCGTCGAGCGTCGGCGTTCCAGCCCAGCCACTCGCGGGCCCGCCACGACGCGGCGCCGAGCGCGTACTCGCGCCGGCAGCCCGAGCGCGACCATCGCGATCACCTCGCCGGCCAGGTTGCCGTGCCGGCTGATCCCGCCGCCGTCGGAGCCGGCGTAGAGCGAGCACCCCGGCCTCGTACGCCGCCATGATCGTGTCCCGGCGCCGGACGTAGAGGTCGGTCATCGTCGCGGTGTAGTCGGGGAACCTCGACCGCGCCGGCCGCGGCGTACCCCGGGAACTTGTCCAGCTGCATCACCGTCGGCACCAGCGCGACGCCGCGCGCGGCCATCGTCTCGATCTGGTCGACGTGCAGGCCGGTGCCGTGCTCGATGCAGTCGATGCCGGCGTCGATCAGGCCGGCGAGCACCTCGTGGCCGAAGCAGTGGGCGGTCACCTTCGCGCCGTGCTCGTGCGCGACCCGGATCGCCTCGGCGAACGCCTCCGGCGGGAACGACGGCGTCAGGTCGCCGTCCTCGCGGGAGATCCAGTCCCCCACCAGCTTCACCCAGCCGTCGCCGCGCTCGCGCCTCCCGGGCGACGTACGACGCCAGCTCGTCCGGCTCGACCTCGTGGGCGTAGTTGCGGATGTAGCGCTTGGTGCGGGCGATGTGCCGGCCGGCGCGGATCAGCCGCGGCAGGTCCTCGCGCTCGTGGATCCACGCGGTGTCGGCCGGCGGAGCCGCAGTCGCGGATCAGCAGCGCGCCGGCGTCGCGGTCCTCGACCGCCTGCTGCTCGGTCGCGTCGTCGGAGATCGCGCCGTCGTCGTCGAGGCCGAGGTGGCAGTGCGCGTCGACCAGCCCGGGGACGATCCAGCCGTCGACGGCGCGCTCGGCGCCGGCGACCGGCTCGTAGGTGACCGGCCGTCGACGACGTACAGGTCGCGCGCCTCGCCGTCGGGCAGGACCGGACCGGAGAACCGGAGCGCGGCAGCCATGCCCCGGACGCTACCGGGCAGGCGCCGCATGGCCAGTGGTGGCCGTGGCAGCGGGTCCGCAGCCCGAACCCGTAGCGGGTAGAGCGGGTCGTAGTCGTCGTCACCGACGTTGATCGGCTCCTGGTCGAGGCTGCGCGGCCAGGTCACCGGCAGCTTGCCGGTGAACGGACCGCTTCCCGAACAGCACGTCGGCGACGCCGGCCCCCTCGCTGCCCGGCAGCCAGGACGCGACCAGGGCGTCGATCTGGCCGAGCAGGTCGGGCGGGATGATCATCGGCCGTCCGGAGACCACCAGGACGGTGCAGGACGCGGCCTGCGCGCACACCGTCTCGATCGCTTGCCGGTCGGCGTCGCTGAGCTGCATCGTCTGCATCTGCCGCGGGACGGCCTGCGTCGGCGGGGTCGCAGGCCCATTCCGGACCCCCGACGTCACCGAAGCCCTCGGCGTACGGCGTCTCGCCGACGACCACCACGCCCGCCAGCGTCCGCGGGACCGGCGGCGGTCGCGTCCTCGCTGTAGGTCACGTCGCCGCGGGTCGCGCCCTCGATCCCGTCCAGGATCGTGGTGCCCGGGATGACGTTGGTCGAGCCGCCCTGCCAGGTCAGCGTCCAGCCGCCGGCCTGGTTGCCGATGTTGTCGGCGTTGCTGCCGGCGACGTACACGTCGTCGCGCTTGCTGAGCGGGACGGTGTCGTCCTCGTTGCGCAGCAGCACCTGGCTCTCCGCGGCGGCCTCGCGGGCGACCTCGTGGTGCGCCCGGCTGCCGATCTCGTCGAGGTTGCGGCGGTCGGTGAACGGGCGCTCGAACAGCCCGAGCTCGAACTTGGCCCGCAGGATCCGAGCCACCGCGTCGTCGATCCGGCTGATCGGCACCTCACCGTCCTCCACGAGCGCCGTCAGGGTCGGAATGAACTCGTCCCAGCCGGTCGGGTTGTTGGGGGCCTGGATCGGCTCCATGAACAGGTCGACCCCGGCGAGCACTGACGCCTTCACCTGGTCGCGGTAGGTCCCGGGCAGCTGGCGGATCCCTCGCCAGTCGGAGATCACGAAGCCCGTCGAAGTCGAGGTCGCCCTTGAGCACGTCGGTGATCAGCTCCTCGTTGGCGTGCATCTTGACGGCCGGTTGCCGGCCGTCGTCGGTGAAGTCGACGCTCGAGAACGACGGCATCACCGAGCCGACGTCGTACTTGCGCGACCGCCGGGACGTACGGCGACAGCGCGAGCTCGCTCGAACTCCTCGCGGGTGACCCGGGTCGACGCCCTGGTCGATCGGGTACGCGGTGAACGGGCAGGCGATCTCGTCGGCCTTGGACTCGTCGTACGTCGGTCAGACCGTCGCCCGCGTAGTGCTTGGCGGTGGCGAGCACGCTGGTCCGGCCGGTCAAGCTGCCGCTTGCCCTGAAGGCCGTCGATGATGGTCTCCATCGAGATCGCCAGCCACGGCGACTCACCGAAGCTCTCGTAGGTGCGTCCCCAGCGGTCGTCACGCGCGACGCAGACGCACGGCGCGAACACCCACTGCGGGCCGGAGGCGCGGGTCTCCTCGGCGGTGATCTCGCCGATCTTCTCGACCAGCCTCGGGTCGCGGGTGGCACCGAGGCCGATGTTGTGCGGGAACACGGTCGCGCCTTGCAGGTTGCCGTGCCCGTGCACCGAGTCCACGCCGTAGATCAGGGGGATGCCGAGCCGGGTGTCGAGCGCGGCCTGCTGGTAGCGGTCGACCATGTCGGCCCACCCCTCGGGGGTGTTGTCGGCTGGCACCGAGCCGCCGCCCGACAGCACGCTGCCGAGGAGCGTTCTCGGTGATCAGCGCCGGGTTGGCGTCGACGTCGGCTCGCTCGGCCTGGGCCATCTGGCCGACCTTCTCGGCGAGGGTCATCCGGCCCAGCAGGTCCGCGACCCGCTTGTCGGTCGGCAGGTGCGGGTTCAGGTACGCCGGCCGGTCGTGACCGCGGGCGGCAGCGGTCGCCGCGGGGTTGGCCGGTGCGAGGGCGGCGGCGAGGGCGGCCGCGGCGAGGATGGCGAGGACGGCACTCCGGCGCCGTCGTGATCGTGAGGGGTCGCTGAACATGGGTCTCTCCTTGCCCGATCAAGAAGCGCCGGCGGCGCCGGCTGTCAGGCCCCGGTACCCACACGGGGCCGTTACCAACGCCTCAGATCTGGTCGAGCAGCCAGGACGGTCCGAGCGCCTGGGCACCGACCCCGGCGACCCGCGCCTGCAGCATCCGGTCGGCGGTGACGACCACGACCCGGTCGCCGCGCTCGGCGGCGATCCGGGCCTGCTCGACGATCGTGTCGTCGCCGGCGCCCTTCGCGTGCACGGTGCGGACGTGGCCGTCGCGGCCGGCCTTCACGCCACCCTTGGCCGCGCCCTCGAGCACCAGCACGACCTCGTCGTACGGCAGGTCCGCGACCAGCAGCCCCTCGTGCAGCCGGCGGGCGGCGCCCGGCCGGTCCTTCCACCAGCCGTCCGGGCGGCTGCCGACGACGTTCGCGGCGTCGACGACGAGAATCTGGCTCATCTGGCGAACTCCGGAGAGTTTCTCCGGCGTGCGGCTCACTTGAGGAACTTGGAGAAGTCCTTGGGCAGGTCGAGCGCGGCCGCGGCCTTCTCGTAGTCGATCGGCTCGGCGTCCGGGTTGCCGAACGGGTTGGCCTGCGCGGCCGCGGCCTTCTGCTTCTCGGCGGCGGCCTGCTGGGCGGCCTTGGCGGGGTTGCCGGAGACCCGCTTGCCCTTGCCCTTCTTCGGCGGCTGCTTGGCCTTCGACGCGCTTGCCGCCGGCCCATCCCGGGCATGCCCGGCATGCCGGGCATCCCGCCGCCCTTGGCCATCTACATCATCATCTTGCGGGCCTCGAAGAACCGGTCGACGAGCTGGTTGACGTCGGAGACCTGGCGGCCCGAGCCCTTGGCGATGCGGGCGCGGCGGGAGCCGTCGATCATCTTCGGGTTGGCCCGCTCGGCCGGGGTCATCGACTGGATGATCGCCTGGATCCGGTCGATCTCGCGCTCGTCGAAGTTCTCGAGCTGGTCGCGGAACTGGCCCATCCCGGGCAGCATCCCCATGATCTTCGACATCGAGCCGAGCTTGCGGACCTGCTGCATCTGCTCGAGGAAGTCGTCGAGGGTGAACTCGCCGCCCTGCCCGGTCAGCTTGGCCGCGGCCTTGGCCGCCTGCTCGGCGTCGAAGGTCTTCTCGGCCTGCTCGATCAGGGTCAGCACGTCACCCATGTCGAGGATGCGCGAGGCCATCCGGTCGGGGTGGAAGAGGTCGAAGTCGGTCATCTTCTCGCCGTTGGAGGCGAACATGACCGGCTTGCCGGTGATCGACGCGATCGACAGCGCGGCGCCACCGCGGGCGTCACCGTCGAGCTTGGTGAGTACGACGCCGTCGTACCCGACCCCGTCGAGGAACGCCTGCGCGGTGTTGACGGCGTCCTGGCCGATCATCGCGTCGACGACGAACAGCACCTCGTCGGGCTGCACGGCGTCGCGGATGTCCGCGGCCTGCTTCATCATCTCGGCGTCGACGCCGAGGCGGCCGGCGGTGTCGACGATGACCACGTCGTGGAGGGTGCGCTTGGCCTCCTCGATCGACGCGCGGGCGACCGCGACCGGGTCGCCGACGCCGTTGCCGGGCTCGGGCGCGAAGACGGGGACGCCGACCCGCTCGCCGTTGACCTGGAGCTGGTTGACGGCGTTGGGGCGCTGGAGGTCGGCGGCGACGAGCAGCGGGCTCTTGCCCTGCTCCTTGAGCCAGAGCGCGAGCTTGGCGGCCAGCGTCGTCTTGCCGGCGCCCTGGAGGCCGGCGAGCATGATGACGGTCGGGCCGGTCTTGGCGTAGCGCAGCCGGCGGGTCTCGCCGCCGAGGATCGTCGACGAGCTCCTCGTTGACGATCTTGACGACCTGCTGGGCGGGGTTCAGCGCCCCGCTGACCTCCTCGCCGCGGGCCCGCTCCTTGACCGCGCCGACGAACTCCTTGACCACGGGCAGGGCGACGTCGGCCTCGAGCAGCGCGATCCGGATCTCGCGCGCGGTGGCGTCGATGTCGGCCTCGGAGAGCCGACCCTTGCCCCGGAGGTTCTTGAAGGTGTCGGCGAGCCGGTCGGAGAGTGTGGCGAACAAGTCGTGGTCCTACGCGGAAGAGGTCAGAGACAGGCCCCAGCCTAGTCGCCGGGGCCTACGCTCCTCACATGACCGTCGTCTGGGTCGTCGTCGGGGTGGGGCTCCTGCTGGGCCTGTTGGCACTGGTCGCGCGCCGGGCGCCGTCGCCTGCGGACGACGACCACCCGTGGTCGATCGACGTACGTCGCGGCGAGGTCAGGATCCCCCGGCAGCAGTGAGCGCGTCGCGTACGGCGTGCGCGGCCTCGGCCGCGCGCCGGTCGGAGAGCACGCCCGCGGACGCCTCCTGCAGGTAGAACACGTCGACGGCCTGCGGCCCGAGCGTGTCGACGTGCGCCGAGCGCACCGCGACGTCGAGGCCGGCGAGCGCCGCGCAGACCAGGTAGAGCACGCCCGGCCGGTCGGCCGCGCGCACCTCGAGGACGGTCGCCTGGTCGGACGCCTCGGGCCGGACGACGACCGTCGGCTCGAGCGCCGTCGCCGGGGCGGCCGGGCGCAGCCGGCGGGCCGCGTCGACCCGCCCGTCGACGACCGCCTCGTAGCGCTGCCGCAGCACCGCGGCGTCGAGGTCGGTCTCGCCGACCTCCCACACGGAGACGCCGTACTGCTCCTGCGCCCAGGCGCGGGCCGCGCGGACCGGGATCCGCTGCAGCGCGAACATCGCCGCGACGTCGGCGAGCAGCCCGACCCGGTCGGGCGCGATCACGGTGACCCGGGTGCCGTCGCCGACCGGCTCGACGGCGATCGACGCGGATCCGCGCCGTCGTACGTCGCGCGGGATCTCGACGTCGTCGGTGACGATCGGCGGCAGCGCGACGCCGGAGTCGAGCGCGGCCCGGGCCCGCCGGGCCAGGTCGCGGATCAGCCCGGCCCGCCACGACGACCAGGCCTTGGGCGCGGTCGCCTTGGCGTCCGCCTCGGTGAGCGCGAGCAGCAGGCTCGAGCGCCTCGGCGTCGGCCGACCCGGGCGACCACCCGCTCGACGGTCGCCGGGTCGTCGGGGTCGCGGGTGGTCGCGGTCTCCGAGAGCAGCAGGTGCCAGCGGACCAGCCGCGCGATCAGGTCGACCGCGTCGGGCGCGAAGCCCATCCGCGTCGGCGATCGTCGCGGGCGATCGGCTCCCCCGCGACGCTGTGCTCGGTCAGGCTGCCCTTGCCGATGTCGTGCAGCAGCGCGGCGACCATCAGCACGTCGGGGCGGGCGACGTCGCGGATCAGCGCGGACGCCTCGATGCAGGTCTCGACGACGTGCCGGTCGACGGTGAACCGGTGGATCGCCGAGGCGTGCGGCAGCAGCCGGATCCGCTCCCACTCGGGCAGGAACGCGCTCGAGCGCGCCGGTCTCCTCGAGCGTCTCCCACACCCCGAGCAGGCCGCGCCCGGAGGCGAGCAGCCGGACCAGCAGCTGGCGGGCCTCGTCCGGCCACGGCACCGGCAGCGGCGGCGCACTCGCGGACCAGCCGGGCCGCGGTCGGCGGGGCGAGGACGACGTCGCGCTCGGCGGCCACCGCGGCGGCGCGGAGCAGCAGCAGCGGGTCCTCCGCCGGGCGGGCCCGCGCGTCGAGCACCACCTCGCCGCCGGCCAGCGCGACGCCGGGCGCGAGCGGGGTCAGGCCGGGCCGGCGGGCCGCGCGGTACGACGCCGGCCGGGCGAGCACGGCGTCGACCCGGCGCCAGGTCAGGTGGGACAGGTGGGTGATCCGGCGGCCGAGCTCGCGGACGTGGACCTGCGCGGCGCGGGCGTCGGCGAGGCCGAGCCGGTGCGCGAGGTCGCTCCACATCTCGGGGGCGATCCGGTCGGTCGCGCGGCCGGCGCGTGCCCTGCAGCACGTCGCGGACGTCGAGCAGCGCGAGCCGGGTGCGCTCCAGCTCGACGTGCGGCACGTCGACCAGCCAGGTCGCGACCAGCGCCTTGAGCACGGTCGCGTCGCGCAGCCCGCCCTCGGCCTCCTTGAGGTCGGGCACCGAGAGGTGGGCGAGCTCGCCGATCAGCTCGTGCCGGTCGCGGACCAGGTCGCGCAGCGCGGGCAGCCGGTCCGGGCGCCGCGCCGCCACTGGCGCGAGCATCGTCGTCCGCAGCCGCAGGGTCAGGTTGGGGTCACCGGCGAGGTGCCGGACGTCGAGCAGCCCGAGCGCGACCTTCAGGTCGGCGTCGGCCGCGGCGACCATCTCGGGGAAGGTGCGCACCGAGTGGTCGAGCTTCGCGCCGGAGTCCCAGAGCGGGTACCAGACCTGCTCGGCCACCTCCCGGACGTCGACGCCCTCGTCGGAGACGAGCACGACGTCGAGGTCGGAGTACGGCGCCAGCTCGGCGCGGCCGTAGCCGCCGACCGCGACCAGAGCGGCACCGGCGTCCGGGCCGCCGCTCTGCTCGTACGCCTTGACGCAGAGCGCGTCGGCCTCGGCGGCGCGCTCGGGCGCGTTCGGCGGCGCTCAGAGCGCGCCCTCGTCCCGGTCGCCGGTGCGGACCCGCACCACCGACTCCACCGGGGACACCCAGACCTTGCCGTCGCCGATCTGGCCGGTCGCGCGCGGCGCGCAGGATCGCCTCGACGATCGCGATCGACGTCGGCGTCGGCCACCACGATCTCGACCCGGAGCTTCGGCACCAGCGTCGACGTCGTACTCCGCGCCCCGGTAGACCTCGTTGTGGCCCTTCTGCCGGCCGTAGCCGCTGACCTCGCTGACGGTCATCCCGGTGACGCCGACGGTCTCGAGGGCGGCGCGGGTGTCCTCCCACTTGTGCGGCTTGATGACTGCGGTCACGAGCTTCATGGCGTCTCCCAGAAGGTGCAGGTGGCGAGTGGTGGACCGATCATGCCGGACTCCGGACGCAGCCCGGGACACAGCGCGGCCCGGCTCCCGCGTGGGGAGCCGGGCCGCGCGGGTGTCACAGAGCGGCCGCGTCGCGGTCGCCGGTGCGGACCCGGACGACCGTCTCGACCGGGCTGACCCAGACCTTGCCGTCACCGATCCGACCGGTCTGCGCGGTCTTCACGACGATGCCGACCACGTCCTCGGCGTCGTCGTCGTCGACGACGATCTCGATCCGGATCTTCGGCACCAGGGCGATGTCGTACTCCGCGCCCCGGTAGACCTCGGTGTGGCCCTTCTGCCGGCCGTAGCCGCTGACCTCGCTGACCGTCATGCCGGTCACGCCGAAGGTCTCGAGCGCCTCGCGGACGTCCTCCCACTTGTGCGGCTTGATCACCGCGGTCACGAGCTTCATGCGTTCGCTCCTTCGCTGACGGGGGCGGCGGGGGTGGTGGCCGTCGAGGACGGCGTCGACAGGCGACCGCCGCCGGGGGCGCCGAGGTCGTAGGCCGACTCACCGTGCTCGGTGAAGTCGATGCCCTCGACCTCGTCCTCCTCGGCGATCCGCCAGCCGATCGTGTACTTGATCGCGAGGCCGACGATCAGCGTGGCGACGAGCCGGACCAGAGCGATCGCGAAGCAGCGGCGACCGAGCGTCTGGACGACGAGCTGCTTGACGCCGCTCGCCGTAGAACAGGCCGTCGATGCCGCTGGTGGCGAGGAAGCCGATGCCGATGGTGCCGACGAGGCCGCCGACCAGGTGGACGCCGACGACGTCGAGCGAGTCGTCGTACCCGAAGCTGGTACTTCAGGCCGACCGCCAGGGCGCAGAGCGCCACCGGCGACGACACCGAGGGCGATCGCGCCGAGCGGGGTCGACCGCGCCACAGGCCGGCGTGATCGCGACCAGACCGGCGACGACGCCGGACGCGGCACCGAGCGAGGTGGCCTTGCCGTGCGGATCCTCTCGATGATCAGCCAGCCGAGCATCGCGGCACAGGTCGCGAGCGTGGTGTTCAGCCAGACGAGCCCGGTCTCGCTGGGTGAACTGCGTCGAGCATGTCGCCCTCGTCGGTGCTCGGCGAAGACGATCGAGCCGACGTTGAAGCCGTACCAGCCGAACCACAGCAGGCCGGCGCCGATCATGGTGAGGGTCAGGTTGTGCGGCCGCATCGGGTCCTTGCCGAAGCCGAGGCGCTTGCCGATCAGGAGGGCCAGCACCAGGCCGGCGACACCGGCGTTGATGTGGACCACGGTGCCGCCGGCGTAGTCGATCGGCGCGACCTCGGCTCCACCGTCACCGGGGAAGATCAGGTCGGCCAGGCCGCCCTCGACGCCGCTCAGGAAGCCGCCGCCCCAGACCATGTGGGCCAGCGGGAAGTAGCGACAGCGGTCACCCAGAGCGGCAGGAAGACCAGCCACGACGGAGAACTTCACCCGGTCGGCGATCGCACCGCTGATCAGCGCGGCGGTGATGACCGCGAAGGTCAGCTGGAAGCCGACGAAGATGTAGTTGCCGCGGGAGGGCGTCCGTCGAGGCCGAACTGGTCGAACGGGTTGGCGAAGAGCTTGCCGAACTCCCAGCCGGTCTCGTCGCTGGCGTCGCCGTACAGCGAGCTGTACGACATCGACCAGCCCCAGAGCACGTAGACGATGCCGACGACGCCGAGCGCGCTGAACGACATCATCATCATGTTCAGCACGGACTTGGACCGGCTCATGCCGCCGTAGAAGAGCGCCAGCGCCGGGCGCGGTCATCATCAGGACCAGGGCTGTCGCGACCAGCATCCAGGCGTAGTAGCCGTCCACGGAACCTCCAGGAGATGCATCTCGGGAGGGCAGGTGTCGGCGACGACCGCGCTGTCGGCTCCGGGGCCCCGCCCCATTGCGCAGACACCTTCGGCGCCGGAGGTTTCGACGCACGCGTCGCCGCATGTTGCGGTCAGGAAACGAGTTCCGGCGCTTTGTTACTTCGGTGTTACGGCCGCAGCGCGTCCGAGCGTCCGGCGCCCTGTCGCCGTATGTGTCAGCTGCGTCGGTTGCACGCGCCATTCGGCCGCGAGTGAGAAGGCGGGTCCGCGCTGGTCCGGTCACAGGCCGGCGGCGCTAACCCAGCAGCGCGTCGACGAACGCGCCGGCGTCGAACGGCGCCAGGTCGTCGGCGCCCTCGCCGAGG
Organism: uncultured Actinomycetota bacterium; assembly: GCA_963716655.1. Classification (GTDB taxonomy): domain Bacteria; phylum Actinomycetota; class Actinomycetes; order Propionibacteriales; family Nocardioidaceae; genus Nocardioides. Next base: position 85,420 of record CAVQTV010000010.1, read on the forward strand.
CCGACCAGCTTGACCGGGCACGCCGAGCTCGCGCTGGACCGGCGACGACGATGCCGCCCTTGGCGGAGCCGTCGAGCTTGGTCAGCACGATGCCGGTGACGTCGACGACCTCGCTGAAGACGCGGGCCTGGATCAGGCCGTTCTGGCCGGTGGTGGCGTCGAGGACGAGCAGCACCTCGGTGACCGGCGCCTGCTTCTCGATGACCCGCTTGACCTTGCCGAGCTCGTCCATCAGGCCGGCCTTGTTCTGGAGCCGGCCGGCGGTGTCGACGATGACGGTGTCGGCGCCGGTGTCGACGCCCTCCTTGACCGCCTCGAACGCGACGCTGGCGGGGTCGGTGCCCTCGGGGCCGCGGACGACGTCGACGCCGACCCGCTCGCCCCAGGTCGCGAGCTGCTCGACGGCGGCGGCGCGGAAGGTGTCGGCGGCGCCGAGCACGACCTTGCGGTCCTCGGCGACCAGGATCCGGGCGATCTTGCCGACGGTGGTGGTCTTGCCGGAGCCGTTGACGCCGACGACGAGCACGACGCCGGGCTTGCCGTCGGCGCCGCTGACCTGGAGCCGGCGGTCCATGTCCGGGTCGACCAGGGTGAGCAGCTCCTCGCGGAGCACGGTGCGGGGGTCCTCGCGTGCCGCCCTCGACCCGCAGCCGGGTGCGCAGCCGCTCGACCAGCTCCTGGGTCGGCGCGACGCCGACGTCGGCGGTGAGCAGGGTGTCCTCGATCGACTCCCAGGTGTCCTCGTCGAGCCGGTCGCGCGAGAGCAGCGCGAGCAGGCCGCGGCCCAGGCCGCCCTGCGAGCCGGCGAGCCGCTGGCGCAGCCGGACCAGGCGGGACGCGGTGCCCTCCGGGCTTCTCGAGGGCCGGTGCGGGCGCCTCGACCGGCGCCTCGGACCGCCGGCTCGGCGACGTCGGCCTCGGTCGGCGGCGGGCGCGACGGCGTCGGCGTCGGTGCCGGCGGCGCGGCGCCTGCGCCGGCGACGCGCGGCCAGCGGCCGACGACGAGGCCGACGACGAGCGCGACGGCGACGACGCGCGATGCACGATGATCAGGTAGCAGCCAGTCACCCATGGCTCAATCCAATCAGAGCGCGAGCCGGTCAGCGGCGCGGTCGGACTCCTCGAGTCTCGCGAGCTCGAGTCTGTCGTCCTCGTCCTCGATCAGTCGGCGCGGCGTCGGCGGCCCTGCGCCATCGCGTCGCCGAGCCACGGGTGCGCCCGGCAGCTCCTCGCCGCGGTGCGGGAAGGCGACGTACGACCACGACCGCGCCGGCGAGCAGCAGGATCAGGACCATGACGACGACGACAGCGAGCACGAACGAACCTCCCGAGAGATGCGGACACTCCGACGACTACCCGCGTCCTCCACCGTGCCACACCGGCGGCGACGGTGCCGGATCAGGCGCGCAGCAGCGGGGTCGACCGCGGCGCGGATCACGTCCGGCATCGGGGTGACCGGCCGCGCCGGGTCGGTGTTGTCGACGTACACGTGCACGAACCGGCCCTCGGCGGCCGCCTCGTCGCCGGTCGCCCTGGAACAGGCCGATCCGGTAGACGACCGACGACGTGCCGACCTTGTCGACGACCACGCCGATGTCGACCGGCTCCGGGTAGCCGACCTCGCGGAAGTAGCGGCAGCCGACCTCGGCGACGACGCCGATCGCGGGCAGCGCCCGGATGTCGACGCCGGTCGCCTCGGCGAGGTGGGCGTTGACGACGGTGTCGATGAGCTCGAAGTAGCGGGCGTTGTTCATGTGCCCGTAGACGTCGATGTCGCGCCCAGCGGGTGGTGACCTGCTCGCCAGACGACGTAGTCGGTCGCGGGTGGGGCGGTCGGTCACGCCGACTCGGCTTCGCGCAGCCGCTGGCTGATCACCGCGGAGACGCCGTCGCCGCGCATGGTCACGCCGTAGAGCGCGTCGCCGACCTCCATGGTCCGCTTCTGGTGGGTGATCACGAGCAGCTGGGAGTTCTCGCGCAGCTCCTCGTAGATCTCCAGCAGCCGGCCGAGGTTGGTGTCGTCGAGCGCGGCCTCGACCTCGTCGAGGATGTAGAACGGCGACGGCCGGGCCTTGAACAGCGCGACCAGGAAGCCACCGCGACCAGCGACCGCTCGCCACCGGAGAGCAGCGAGAGCCGCTTGACCTTCTTGCCGGCCGGGCGGGCCTCGACCTCGATGCCGGTGTTGAGCATGTCGTCGGGGTCGGTGAGCACCAGCCGGCCCTCGCCGCCGGGGAACAGCCGCGCGAAGGTCGAGTCGAAGGCCGTGCTGACGTCGGCGTACGCCTCGGTGAAGACCTGCTCGACGCGCTCGTCGACCTCGCGGACGATGTCGAGGAGGTCCTTGCGGGTCTTGCGTGAGGTCCTCGAGCTGCTCGGTGAGGAACTTGTGCCGCTCCTCCATCGCCGAGAACTCCTCGAGCGCGAGCGGGTTGACCCGGCCGAGCATCGCGCAGCGCGCGCTCGGCGGTGCGCAGCCGCTTCTGCTGCTCCTCGCGGACGTACGGCGCGGGCTCGGGCGTGCTCCTCGCCCTCCTCGACCTCGCCACTGAACGGGACGAGCTGGTCGGGGCCGTAGTCGGCGACCAGCCCGTCGGCGTCGAGGCCGAGCTCCTCGAGCGCCCGCTCCTCGAGCTGCTCGATGCGCATCCGCTGCTGGGTGCGGGCCATCTCGTCGCGGTGCACGGAGTTGACCAGCTCGTCGTGCTCGCGGCCGAGGTCGCGCAGCGCGGCGCGGACGTCGCGCAGCTCCTGCTCGCGGCCGGCGCGGGCCTGCTCGACCGCGGCGCGGGCCTCGGCGGCCCGGTCGATCGAGACCTCGAGCCGGCTGAGCACGTAGCCGACCGCCAGGCCGACCGCCTCGGCGGCGCGGCCCTCGCGGAGCAGCCGCTCGCGGCGCTCGGCGGCGCGGGCCCGGGCCTCGCGCTCGGCCCGGGCGGCGCGGAGCAGCGAGTCGGCGCGGCCGTGCAGCGCGCGGGCCCGCTCCTCGGACGTGCGCAGCGCGAGCCGGGCGTCCATCTCGCCCTGGCGGGCGGCGCGGGCCGCCTCGGCGAGCCGCTCGCGGTCGGTGGTGTCGGGCTCCTCGTCGGGCGCGTCCTCGGCGGCCGCGAGCCGCGCCTCGAGCTCGGCGAGCCCGGCGACCGCCTGGTCGCGGGCCTCCTCGGCCTTCGTCGATCGCCTGGTCGAGCCGCTCGGCCTCGCCGCGGGCGGCGCGGGCCTGGGAGCCGTACTGGCCGAGCTCCTCGGCGACCGCCGCCAGGGTCGCGTCGGACTCGTGCAGCTTGGCGAGCGCGACGTCGACGCGCTTGCTGCGCCTCGAGCCGCTCGCTCTCGAGGCGGGACATGTCGAAGCCGAGCCGCTCGGCGGCGGCGACCGCCTCGGCGAGCTGCTCGGCGGCCTCGTCGACCGCGGCCTGGACCTCGATCAGGCTCGGCTGGCTCGACGGAGCCGCCGGCCGCGAAGTGGGCGCCGAGCACGTCGCCGTCGCGGGTCACCGCGGTGACGTCGGCGCAGGTCGGCGACCAGCGCGCGGGCGGCGTCGAGGTCGTCGACCACGGCGACCTTGAACAGCAGCCGGGTCAGCGCCGGGCGCAGCGCGTCGGGGCACTCGACCACGTCGACGGCGTACGTCGCGCCGCGCGGGCAGGCCCGGCCAGTCGCGGGTCGTCGTCCGGGCCGCCGCCGAGCAGCATGCCCGGCGCGGCCGAGGTCGTCGCCCTTGAGGTGGCCGATGGCGCCGACCGCGGCGTCGGCGTCGGTGACGGCGACCGCGTCGGCGGCCGAGCCGAGCGCGGCGGCGACCGCGGTCTCGTAGCCGGTGCGGACGCCGAGCAGCGCGGCGACCGAGCCGAGCAGCCCGGAGACCGAGTCGGTGGCGGCCAGCAGCGCGCCGGCGCCGTCCTTGCGGTTGAGGCCCATCTCGAGGGCGTCCTTGCGGGCCGCGAGCGCGGTGCGGTCGCGGTCGGCCTGGAGCGCCTCGTCGCGGGCCTTGGCCAGCCGCTCCTCGATGTCGTCGAGGGCGCGCGACGGCGGCCTCGTGCTCGGCGTCGAGGCCCTCCTCGCCGGCGTCGAGGCCGGCGACCCGGGTCTCCAGCGAGGTGAAGTCGCGCTGGGCGCGGTCGGCGCGGGCGACGGCCTCCTCGCGGGCCAGGCGTGAGCCGGCCGACCTCGTCGTCGGCGGCGGCGGCGCGGGACTTCGAGCGCGTTGACCTGGCCGTGCAGCCGGGCCAGGCCCTCGCGGCGGTCGGCGGCGGCGCGCTGGAGGCCGGCGACGCGGCGCTCCTCCTCGGCGGCGGCGTCCTCGGCGGCCCGGCGGGCGGTGACCGCCTCCTCGAGCGCGGTGCGGTGCGCGTCGACCTCGGCGGCGATCCGCTGCTCCTGCTCGCGGACCTGCTCGGCCTCGGCCTCGAGCTCGTCGGGGTCGCGCCCGGAGCGCGCCTCCTCGGCGTCGGCGGTGCCGGCGGCGTTGCGGACCCGCTCGGCGGCCAGCGACTGGGTGCCGCGGAGCCGCTCGCGCAGCCCGGACAGCGCGAACCAGGTCTCCTGCGCCTGCGCCAGCGCGGGCAGGTCCTCGCGCAGCGCCGCCTCGAGGGCGCGCCTCGGCCTCGCGGGCCGCGGCGAGCTCGGCCTCGACCTGCTCGCGGCGCTCGACCAGGATCGACTCGTCGGCCAGCTCCTGCTCGAGCGCGGTGCGGGCGGTGACCAGGTCGTCGGCCAGCAGCCGGGCCCGGGCGTCGCGGACGTCGGCCTGGACGGTCGCGGCCCGGCGGGCCACCTCGGCCTGCCGGCCCAGCGGCTTGAGCTGGCGCCGGATCTCGCTGAGCAGGTCGTTGAGCCGGGTCAGGTTGCCCTCGGTGGAGTCGAGCTTGCGGAGCGCCTTCTCCTTGCGCTTGCGGTGCTTGAGGACGCCGGCGGCCTCCTCGATGAAGCCGCGCCGGTCCTCGGGGGTCGCGTGCAGGATCGTGTCGAGCTGGCCCTGCCCGACGATCACGTGCATCTCGCGGCCGATGCCGGAGTCGCGACAGCAGCTCCTGGACGTCGAGCAGCCGGCAGGGGTTGCCGTTGATGGCGTACTCCGAGCCGCCGTTGCGGAACATGGTGCGGCTGATCGTGACCTCGGCGTACTCGATCGGCAGCGCGCCGTCGGAGTTGTCGATGGTCAGCAGCACCTCGGCGCGGCCCAGCGGCGGGCGGCCCGACGTGCCGGCGAAGATGACGTCCTCCATCTTGCCGCCGCGCAGCGACTTGGCGCCCTGCTCGCCCATCACCCAGGCGAGCGCGTCGACGACGTTGGACTTGCCGGAGCCGTTGGGACCGACGATGCAGGTGATGCCCGGCTCGAGCTGGAGCGTCGTCGAGGAGGCGAAGGACTTGAACCCCTTGAGGGTCAGGCTCTTCAGGTACAACGTGCGGCTCCCCCATCAGTTTGGCAGCTCGATCGATCCGAGTACTGAAACGAACGCTGCATCATCGCAGCCGGGCGCGGGGGAAGCTCAGCGAGGCCGACGATACCTGCCCGCACCCCTCATCCGTGGCATCCGGGTCGACGCCGAGTCGGCGTCAGGGCGGCAGCCGGCGCACGGTCGCCTCGTCGGCGTGCGCGATGTGGGACGAGCTGCCGCCAGATCAGGACGACGAACAGCGCCGAGCCGACGAAGGCGAACCAGAACGGCGCGGTGACGCCCCACGTGCTGGGCGATCACGCCGCCGACGGCGGAGCCGACGACCAGGCCGCCGTACACGCCGATCATGTTGACGCTGGCCGACCCGGCCCTGCAGCTCGGTCGGTACGGCGCGCTGGCGGACGGTCATCGAGGTGGTGCCCCAGATGAACGCGTGCGCGCCGAAGACGAAGAACAGCGACCATCGCGACCACGGGCGACGTGGTCAGGGCGAGCGCGAGGTGGGTGAGCGTCTCGATGATCAGCCCGACCCGCATGATGTTGCCGAGGCTGACCCGCCGGTGATCCAGCCGTACGACAGCGTCCCGACCAGGCCGCCGACGCGCCGAGACCGTGGTGAGCAGGCCGAAGCCGACCGCGCCCATGCCCGAGCCGCTCGGTCGCGTAGAGGACCAGGACCGACCAGGCGGCGCCGAAGGTGACGTTGAAGATGACGATCGTCAGCACCAGCGTGCGGACGGCGGCGTGGTGCCAGCACCCAGCGGAACGCCCTCGGCGATGTCGTGCGCGGATGTGGCTCCGCTCCTCCGGCGCCTGGCCGTGCGGCGGCAGCACGATCCGGGTGGCGAGGACCGCGCCCAGCGCGACCACGCACGGCCTGGGCGACGAACGGCAGGGCGTGGCCGGCGGCGAACAGCACCGCGCCGATCGGCGGCCCGGCGAGCTGGTTGACGGTGATGAAGCCGGTCATCAGCCGGGCGTTGGCGACGCCCAGGTCGTCGCGGTCGCACCAGCATCGGCATCAGCGTCGCGGTCGTGTTGTCGGCGAACACCTCGGCGGTCCCGAGCAGGAACATCGCGACCAGCACCAGCGCGATCGAGGCGACGTCGGTGGCGATCGCGAGGGTCAGCAGCACCAGGACGGCCGCGCGCATCAGGTCGACGGCGACCACGATCGACCTTGCGGTCCAGCCGGTCGGCGAGCGCGCCGGCGTACAGCCCGAAGACGAGCGGCGGCAGCCACTGGAGCAGCGCCGCCAGCGCGACCAGGAACGGGTCGTCGGTCATCGACGCGACCAGCAGCGGGCCGGCGGCGAGCGCGATGCCGTCGCCGAGGTTGATGACCCACGACGAGCCGAGCAGCCAGCGGAAGCTGGTCCCCAACCGCGCTCGGGGCGACGGTCTCGACCAACCTGCTCACAAGCGGTCGGACCCTCCAGTCGCTCGACCGGCCCGGTCGCGTCCGGGTTATCGGCGCGCGGCGGCTCGCGGCGTACGGCGACCGCGATCGCCGAGCCCGGCGCCGACCAGGCCCACCGGCAGCACGCTGTCGGTGGCCATGTCGGTGAGCGAACGACGGGGCACGGCCGACGTCGGACGGCACCGCGCCTCGGCCATCGCCGGGCACGTCGACGGCGTAGACGTCGATGCCGCGGACCAGGTCGATCGGAGTAGAGCGAGGTTGCTCTTCTCGCCGGTCTGGCGGCCTCGGTCGTCGTAGACCGGCACCCACATGGCGTCCCAGACCTCCGAGCCCGGGCCACACGGCGTGCCCGAACGGACTTGCAGGTCGCGCGGGTTGCGTACGTCGATCAGCTGGGTGCCGCCGCCGTAGAAGCCGACCGCGACGATGCCCGCGGCGTGGTAGTCGAACCAGTGCGAGGAGCAGAACGCGCCGACCGGCAGCGGGAAGCGTGCCGAGGTCGGCGAGCTCGACCTTGTCCAGCGGCACGATCGCCGTCCGGGTGCCGTCGAGGCGCTTGACCCACCAGGTCTGGAACGAGCCGGCTGGCGTGCAGTCGGTCTGCTCGTAGTCCTCCTCGGTCACCAGCAGCACGTTGCCGTTGGCGAACGACGGCGCGGCGTCCGCGCTGGAACGCGCTCGGCGTTGGGCCGGAAGGAGTTGTGCAGGATGAAGTCGTTCCAGCCGGGGTACTTCGGGTCGGTCGCCCTGGCCGGCCAGGCCGGTGGTGGTGACCAGCTTCGGCGCTGCGCGGGCCGGGTGGTGTCCCACATCGAGGCGCCGCTCGAAGCCGGTGTGGGTGCCGAAGCCGGCGTCGTCGAAGTTCCACTTGTGCCCGGCGGTCGGCGACTCGGAACGGCTGGACGCCGGCGGTCGCTCGGGTCGGCGTCGACCTCGCGCGGGTGGTCGAGGTCGCGCAGGTCGAAGATCGAGAACGTCCGCTGCTGTCGTCACCGGCGGAGTAGGCGTAGCGGCAGTTGGTCGGCGTCCACGCAGGCGACGGTGTGGGTGCTGGTCGAGCCCGGCGCGCGCGCCGGCGATCGCGCGGCGTCGGCCGGGTCGGTGACGTCGACGACCATCAGCTCGCCGCCGCCGACGTTGACGTGCTCGATGTCGCTCGGGCGAGGCCTGGACGAGGTCGACGCCGATCAGCGCGAACCGGCGTACGCCGTCGCGCGGTGCGTGCGCTCGCCGCAGTTCATCGCCTCGTTCTCGAACTGCGGCGCTGGGCAGCACGCCGACGACCTCCGGGTGGGCGGCGTCGCTGACGTCGTAGACCCGGACCGAGTCGAGGCCGGACTGGTGACGAACAGCGGCGCGGTCTGCAGGAAGCAGCCGGAGATGCCGGTCTGGGACGGGTGTGTGCCGAGGCCAGCGACGACGTTGCGGGCTGGATCAGCGGGACGTCCGGCCGAGCTGAGGGTTCTCGCTGCGGCGGATCGCGGTCGACGTCGGACCGCGAGGCCGACGGCCAGGGTCGCGACGAGCAGGCGGCCGCCGACGAGCGCGGGCCGTGTGCGGAGACGAGCAGGAGCCGCATGTCGGGTCAACGACTCGGTACGTGCGACCCGTCACGGCGGATCAGGCGGGCTGCATCTCCTGCAACGATGCAGACTCCAGGTCCAGCAGCGCGGCCGCCTGGGCAGCGGTCAGCTTGTCGTTCTCCTCGCTGAGGTGGAGCGACGAGCGCCTCGAGTTCACCCACGCGCGCGCGCAGCCGGTCGTTCTCGGCCACGAGCCGGCGGGGTCTCGCAGGTCGCTGTTCATGTAGCCGATCAGCGCCTTGGCCATGGATGAGCCTTCCGGGGGTCGTGGGGGGTGCACCCGTGGTGACGGGCCGTCTTCAAGAGTCTCACCGGCGCGGCGCGCCGGTCAATCCGGGACGGGCAAAGCCTGTGGCCCAGAGTTGGCACTGCGACGCCGGCGCGGCGCCGGCTGGCAGACCGGGCAGAAGTACGACGAGCGGTTCATGAACGCGACCCGCCGCATCGGCGTACCGCAGCGCTCGCAGGGCTCGCCCTCGCGGCCGTAGGCGTGCAGCGACCGGTCGAAGTAGCCGGACTCGCCGTTGACGTTGACGTAGAGCGCGTCGAACGACGTGCCGCCCTCGCCCAGCGCCGCGATCATCACCTCGCGGGCAGTGGCCGAGCAGCTCGCGGACCTGGGCGGCCGTCAGCCGGTCGCCGGGGCGCTCGCCGTGGATCCGGGCCCGCCAGAGCGCCTCGTCGGCGTAGATGTTGCCGACACCTGAGATCAGGCTCTGGTCGAGCAGCTGCCGCTTGACCCCGGACGCGCGCTTGCGGACCCGGCGGACGAACTCGTCGTCGTCGAACTCCGGGTCGAGCGGGTCGCGGGCGATGTGGGCGATCTCCGGCGGGCAGCTCCGCTCCCCCGGTCGAGACCGACAGCCCGCCGAACATCCGCTGGTCGACGAACCGCATCTCGACGCCCTCGTCGGACCCGTCGAGGCCGAACCGCACGCGCAGGTGCCGCTCGTCGGGGGCGCCGGGCGGCTGGACCAGGATCTGGCCGCTCATGCCGAGGTGGCCGAGCAGGGCGTCGCCGTTGTCGAGCGGCAGCCAGAGGTACTTGCCGCGGCGCCGGGCCGCCTCGATCCGGCGGCCGGTCAGGGCCGCGGCGAAGCCGGCCGGGCCGCGCGACGTCGCGGCGCACCGGGCGCGGGTGGAGGACGTCGACGCGGGTGATCGCGCGCGCCGAGCACGTGGCGCTCGAGGCCGGCGCGGACGACCTCGACCTCGGGAAGCTCGGGCACGACCGGTGGGTCAGCTCTTGCGGGAGACGATCTGCACGGCGATGTCCACGGCGGGGTCCTCGACGCCGAGGTTGGCCGCGATCTCGCCGTACGCCGTCTCGGCGGCCGGCCTGCTCGGCCTCCTTCTTGGAGCGGCCGACGCCGTTGCCGTAGAGGCCGTCGCCGACGCGCACCTGGGCGGTGAAGGTCTTCATGTGGTCCGGGCCCTCGTCCTCGATGACGTACTCGGGGACACCGAGCCCGTGCTCGGCGGAGAGCTCCTGGAGGGAGGTCTTCCAGTCCAGGCCGGCGCCCAGGGCCGACGGCGGCCTCGATGCAGCGGGTCGAAGAGCCGGTGCACGACGATCGCGGAGGTCTCGAAGCCGCCGCCGCTGAGGTGGACGGCACCGATCACGGCCTCGACGGTGTCGGAGAGGATCGACGCCTTGCTCGCGGCCGCCGGTCGACTCCTCGCCGCGGCCGAGCTTGACGTGGTCGCCGACGCCGATGCTGCGGCCGACCTCGGCCAGCGCGCGGGCGTTGACGACGGCGGCGCGCAGCTTGGCCAGCCGGCCCTCGGAGAGGTCCGGGTGGGTGCGGTAGAGGGTCTCGGTGACGACCACGCCGAGCACCGAGTCACCGAGGAACTCGAGGCGCTCGTTGGTCGGCAGGCCACCGTTCTCGTAGGCGTACGAGCGGTGCGTGAGAGCGCGCTCGAGCAGCTCGGGGTCCAGCTCAGGATCCCCGAGCGCCGCGCGGAGCTCGGTGTAGTTGGTCAGCGGTCTGGACCGGGTCAGAGGACCTGACGACGGTCGGCGCGCGCGCCGTACTGGCCGCACTCGCCGCACGCACGGTGCGGCAGGTGCTTGGCGCCGCAGGCGGGGTTCGCGCAGGTCACGAGGCTAGGGCGCGACGGCCTTCCAGGCCGAACGACGGTGCCGCGTGTTGCTGCGCGACATCTTCCGCTTCGGGACAGCCACTGTTCTTCTCCTCTTACCTTGACCGGATTCTCCGGCCGTACGGGGTGCTACTCGGTTGCTTCGGGGTCCTGCTGGTCCTGCGTCAGGGCGGTCAGGCCGGCCCAGCGCGGGTCGATCGGTGCGTCGTGCGCGTGGTCGGGGTCGTCGGCCAGTCGTGCACCACACTCGGTGCACAGGCCGGGACAGTCGTCCTCGCACAGCGGCTGGAACGGTAGTGCGAGCACCACCGCGTCCCGCAGCAGGGGTTCGAGGTCGACCAGGTCTCCCTCGAGCTTGCTGACCTCGTCGTCCTCGTCGTGGGGAGTCTGGTGCTCGTCGTACACGAACAGCTCCTGGAACCGACGCTTCGATCTCGTCGGAGATCGGCTCCAGGCACCGTGCGCACTCGCCGTCGAGCCCGGCGTTCGCCGTACCCGTGACCAGAACCCCCTCCATGACCGCTTCCAGCCGCAGGTCGAGTTCGACCGGCGCAGCCTTCCGGGACACGAAGGACTTCGATGCCTAGATCTGCCGGTGCCGGAACCGTCCGCTTCACCTGACGCTGGGACCCCGGGCGGCGGCCGAGCTCGCGGGTGTCGAGCACGAGCGGCGCTCTCGGGTCCAGGCTGCTCAGGGTTCTACTTCCGGTTTCAGGCACAAACAGATCAGCGAGAAGCGTACCGGTCGGGCCCGGAAGCGACCAAACCCGCTCACGCCTGCCGCTCGGCCAGCCTCGCCTGGAGCCGCGCGTGGACGGACGCCGGCACCAGGGCGGAGACGTCGCCGCCGAACGACGCGACCTCCTTGACCAGGCTCGAGGAGCACGTAGCCCAGCGCGGCGGTGGTCGGGACGAAGACCGTCTCCACGCCGGTGAGGTGGGCGTTCATCTGGGCCATCGGCAGCTCGTAGTCGAAGTCGTTGCCGCCGCGGAGGCCCTTGACGATCGCCTGCGCGTCGATGCTCGCGGCAGAAGTCGACGATCAGCCCGGCGAAGCCCGCCACGGTCACGTTGGGGAGGTCCGCGCACACCTCGCGCAGCATCTCGATGCGCTCCTCGGCCGTGAACAGCCGGTTCTTCGACTTGTTCACCCCGACCGCGACGACGACCTCGTCGAAGAGCGCGGCGGCCCGGCCGACGATGTCGATGTGTCCGTTGGTGACCGGGTCGAACGACCCGGGGCAGACGGCTCGGCGCATGGCTACTCCTCTGCTTCGGCGGGTCGCTCGGGCTCTCGGGGGCGGCGTGACCGTACCAAAGGACGGTCTCGCCGTAGCGCTTCTCCCGGCCGGCCATGAGCCCGTCCGGCCAGGTCGGCTCGGGGCTGCGCGCGGACCGCTCGACGACGACCAGCGCACCCGGGCACCAGCCAGCCCTCGGTGGTCGAGCGCGCGCAGGTCGGCGGCCAGCGCCTCCTCGGCGAGCGGGTACGGCGGGTCGAGGAACACGACGTCGTACGGCGCGCTCGGCGGCCGGCGCAGCGTGCTCGCGACCGAGCGCGGACGACGACGTTGGCCCGGGCGAAGCCGATCGTGCGGGCGTTCTCGGAGATCAGCGCGGCGGTACGCCGGTCCTGCTCGACCAGCGTGACCACGCCGGCGCCCGCGACCACGCCTCGAGCCCGACCGCGCCCGGAGCCGGCGTACAGGTCGAGGAAGCGGAGCCCGCGCAGCGAGCCGCACCACGACTCGATGGCGGAGAACAGCGCCTCGCGCACCCGGTCGCTGGTCGGCCGGGTCGTGCACGCCGCGGGGCGTGGTGAGCCGCCGGCCGCCGGCGGTACCGCCGATGATCCGGGTCACGACTTCTCCATGAAGTCGGACTGCACCGACTCCTCGAGCCGGGACACGGCGGCGCCCAGGTCGGGCGCCCGGTCGAGGTCGGGGTCGGCGTCGAGGAGGGCGATGGCGGCGGCCCGCGCCTCGACGATCGTCTTCTCGTCGCGCAGCACGCGGAGATTCTGCAGCCCCGAGCGGTAGCCGGACTGCGATTTGCCGAGCACGTCGCCCTCGCGACGCTGCTCGAGGTCGACCCGGCTGAGCTCGAAGCCGTCGCGTGGTCGCGGCGACCGCGTCCAGCCGGTCGCGGGCCGGCGAGCCGATCTCGGCGCGGGAGACGAGCAGGCAGAGCCCGGGCAGGCCGCCCCGGCCGACCCGGCCGCGCAGCTGGTGGAGCTGGGAGACGCCGAACCGGTCGGCGTCGAGGAGCACCATCGCGGTCGCGTTCGCGACGTCGACGCCGACCTCGATCACGGTGGTCGCGACCAGGACGTCGACGTCACCGGCGGCGAAGGCGCGCATCACGCGCGTCCTTCTCGTCGGGCGGCATCTTGCCGTGCAGCCTCTCGACCCGCAGCCCGTGCAGCGGACCCTCGGCGAGCTGGGCGGCGACCTCCTCGACGGCGGCCAGGCCGCCCGCCGGCTTCTCGGTCGGTACGACGTCGCCGTCCTCGTCGAGGTCGAGCTGGTCGGTCTCCCCCTGCTCCGGCTCGTCGCCGGTGATGCGCGGGCACACGACGTACACCTGGTGGCCCTTGCCGACCTCCTCGCGCACCCGCTCCCACACCCGGCCGAACCACGTGGGGTGCTCGGCGAGCGCGTACGACGTTCGTCTGGATCGGCGCCCGGCCCGCCGGCAGCTCGGTGAGCGTCGAGGTCTCGAGGTCGCCGAAGACGGTCATCGCGACGGTGCGCGGGATCGGGGTCGCGGTCATCACGAGCACGTGCGGCGGCGTGCCGGCCTTGTCGGTGAGCGCGGCCCGCTGCTCGACACCGAAGCGGTGCTGCTCGTCGACGACGACCAGGCCGAGGTCGGCGAAGATCACCTTCTCCTCGAGCAGGGCGTGGGTGCCGATCACGATCCCGGCCTCGCCGGTCGCGAGCCGCGACATCGGCGCCGGTGCGCTGCGCCTTGGTCATCGAGCCGGTGAGCAGCTCGACGTTCGTGGCCTCGGCGGCGCCGCCGAGCATCCCGCCGGCGGCGAGGTCGCCGAGCATGGCGGTGATCGAGCGGTGGTGCTGCTGGGCGAGCACCTCGGTCGGCGCGAGCAGCGCGGCCTGGCCGCCGGAGTCGACGACCCGGAGCATCGCGCGCAGCGCGACCAGGGTCTTGCCGGAGCCGACCTCGCCCTGGAGCAGCCGGTTCATCGGGTGCGGCTGGGCCGAGGTCGTGCTCGATCTCCGCGCCGATCTCGCGCTGGCCGGCGGTGAGCTCGAACGGCAGCCGGGCGTCGAACGCCGCGAGCAGCCCGCCCTGGTCGCCGGTCCGCGCCCGGGCGCCGAGCTCGCGCACCGCCCGGCGCCGCGGGCCAGCACCAGCTGGGTGACCAGCGCCTCCTCGAACCGGAACCGGCGCTGCGCGGTGGTGATCTGGCCGTAGTCGTGCGGGGTGGACCCGCTCGAGCGCCGTGCGGACGTCGAGCAGGTCGTACTCGCTCGCGCACCGCGTCCGGGAGCACGTCGGGCACGTCGTCGACGACGGTCGAGCGCGAACGCGATCGCGCGCTGGAGGTCCCACGAGTCGACGCCCTTGGTGAGCGGGTAGATCGGGTAGAACTCGCCGATCGCGTCCAGCGACAGCTGGGCGGCGTCCTCGTCGGCGGTCGCCGAACAGCACCAGCTGCGGGTTGGTGAGCTGCCAGTCGTCGCGGAACACTGCCGACCTTGCCGAGGAAGATGCCGCGGCGCCCGACCGGCAGCCGGCGCTGGTGCCACTCGGCCATGTGCTTGTTCTTGGCGAAGAACGACATCGCGGAACGACGGCCCGTCGGTCTGCACACGCGACCTCGAGGCGGTACGCCGTCCGGTCGGTGCGCCGGTCCTGGTAGGTCTTGAGCTCGCTGCTCGACGATCTCGCCGACCACGGTGAGCATCTCGCCCTCGTGGAGCTCGTCGATCTGGGTCAGCTCGCCGGTCTTCACGTAGCGGCGCGGGAAGTGGCGCAGCAGGTCGCCGACCGTGCGCAGGCCGAGTCGCTCCTCGATGCCCTCGCGCTTCTTCTTGTGGTCGCCGAGGACGGCGACCACCGGCGAGTCGAGGCTGATCACCGACGCGCCCATCTGGCCTCACTCGACGGACACGAGGAGCGGGTAGCGCTCCTGGCCCCCGTCGTACACCACGACGTCGACAGCCGGGTGGCGCTCCTCGACGTACCCCGCGCACCGGGTGGCCAGCGCGCCCTCGGCGTCGTCGGCGCCGGCCACGAGCGTGACCAGCTCGCCGCCGCCGCCGAGCAGCCGGTCGAGCACGTCGGTCGGCGACCGCGTAGAGGTCCTCGCCGACGACCGCGAAGTCGCCGGCGATCACGCCGAGCACGTCGCCGGGCTCGCACGGCCCGGCCATCGTCATCGCCTGCCGGGCCGCGACCGTGACCGCGCCCTGGCGGGCGTGCCGGGCGGTCGCGGTCATCTCGAGGACGTCCTGGTCGAAGGCGCGGCCGGGCTCGTGGACGGCGATCGCGGCGAGCCCGGCACCTGCGCCTGGGTCGGGATCACCGCGACCCGGATCGCGCCCTCGAGGTCGGCCTCGGCGGTGCTCGCGGCGATCTCGGCGACCCGCACCGAGTCGGCGTCGTTGGGCAGCACGATCACCTCGGCGGCGCCGCACGCGGTGATCGCCTCGAGCAGCTGGCCGGTCGACGGGCGCTGGCCCGGGCCGCCCGGGACGACCACGCGCGCCGGCCTCCTCGAACAGCGCGGCCAGCCCGGGGCCGGCGGCGACCGCGACGACCCGGCGGCCCTGCCGGTCGGTGACCCGCTGGCGGTTCTCGCGCGATCTGCTCGGCGAAGTGGGTGACCCGGATCCGGTGCGGGCGGCCGGCCGCGATGCCGGCCTCGACGGCGGCGCCGACGTCGTCGACGTGCACGTGGACGTTCCACAGCCCGTCGCCGCCGACCACGACGAGGGAGTCGCCGAGCCCGGCCGAGCGCGCCGCGCAGCGCGGGGATCGCGTCGTCGTCGGCGTCGAGGAGGTACATCACCTCGTAGGCCGGGCCCTCCGCGGTCAGGTCGCCCGGTCGGCGTGGTCGGGATCGGGATCGCTGCGGCTGCCGAGCGGCGAGGTCACCGGCACCGGCCGGCGGCCGGTGAGCACGGTCTCGGCCGCGTCGAGGATCACGCACAGGCCGCGGCCGCCGGCGTCGACGACGCCCGCGTCGCGGAGCACCTGGCAGCTGCTCGGGCGTGCGCGCGAGCGCCGTCACGGGCGGCCTGCGGCCGCGGCCGTGAACACGTCGCTGGACCGGGCGCTCGGCGTCCGTCGCCGCCTCGGCGGCCGCCTCGGACGCGGCCCGGATGACGGTCAGCATGGTGCCCTCGACCGGCGTCGCCGACGGCGGCGTAGCTCGCCTCGGTCGCCTGGCCAGCGCCTCGGCCATCACCTCGGCGCCGGCGCTCCTCGGGGCCGGCCTGGGCGATCCGCCGGGCCAGCGCACCGAGCATCTCGCTGAGGATCACGCCGGAGTTGCCGCGGGCACCGAGCAGCGCGCCCCGGCTGAACGCCTCGAGCGCCGGCACCAGGTCGGCCTCGGCGTCGCCTCCGGTCGCCTCGCGAACGGCGTCGCGCGCGGCGGAGACGGTGAGGTACATGTTCGTGCCGGTGTCGCCGTCCGGCACCGGGTAGACGTTGAGGGCGTCGATCTCCTCGCGCGCCTCGGCGAGCGCGTCGACGGCGATGTCGACGAACCGCAGCACGGCCCCGAGCGTGATGCTGGCGCTGTGGGAAGTGTCCATGCTGTCCTCGATCGTGGAGACTGACCGGTCACCGGCCGGTGAACGAGTGCCACAGGCTAGTGCGTCTCGCTCGATTTCGGGTGCGGCGCGGCATCGGATACTCTTGTGCGGTTGCCCGCTCGGCGGGCCCACAGTTTTCGTTCAGTTCACATCATCGATTCGTTCAGGAGTACACGGTGGCTGCCGTCTGCGACATCTGCGCCAAGAAGCCCGGCTTCGGCAACAACCGGCCGTGGTCGCGCAAGATCACGAAGCGTCGCTTCGACCCCAACATCCAGCGCGTCCGGGCCACGGTCAACGGCACCCCGAAGCGCCTCAACGTGTGCACCGGCTGCCTCAAGGCCGGCAAGGTCACCCGCTGATCTGAGCTCTTCGCGAGGCCCCGACCGTTCTCGGTCGGGGCCTTTCGCATGCGCCGGAGTCGGCGCAGTCGTTCGCGAGCACCGGTCGGCGAGACGCCGGTCGCGACCGTCTGCGCGCGACGTCTCGTCCGCGAAGCTGCGGCGCTCGACGTCGGCGCTCAGAAGTGCGTCCAGCCGGTGGGGCCGTCGTACGCCGCGCCGTCGACGGTGACGCCCTCGCCCTCGGCGACCGCGCCGATCACCGGCCAGCCGTCGGGCACGGCGGCGGCGTCGGGGAAGGTCGCCAGCAGCGGGTGGTCGTCTCCCCCGCCGAGGATGAACTGCATCGGGTCGGCCCCGAGCGCCGCGCCGACCGCCTGCAGCGGCTCGGCGAGCTCGAACGCCGCGGTGTGCACGTCGATCGCGACCCCGGAGGCGCTCGCGACGTGGCCGGCGTCGGCGAGCAGCCCGTCGGAGACGTCGATCATCGCGGTGGCACCGGCCTCGGCGGCCACCTTGCCGGCGTCGTACGGCGGCTCCGGGCGCCGGTAGGCCTCCACGAGGACCCGCGGCGAGCGGAAGCCGCGGCCGAGCACGGCGAGCCCGCCGGCGGCCCAGCCCTGACGCCCGCAGAGCGCGAGCACGTCGCCGGGCCGGGCGCCGCGAGCGCACGACCGGCGCCTCGGTGCAGGCGCCCAGCACGGTCACCGCGATCACGACCTGGTCGGCGCGGGTCAGGTCGCCGCCGACGACGCTGGCGCCGACCAGCTCGCACTCCTCGGCGAACCCGCGGGCGAAGTCGAGCGCCCACTGCACCGGCAGGTCGGCCGGGGCGGCCGAGCCCGACGGTCAGCGAGGTCGCCCGGCCGCCCATCGCGTTGATGTCGGAGAGGTTCTGCGCCGCGGCGCGGTGCCCGACGTCCTCGGCGGAGGCCCAGTCGCGGCGGAAGTGCCGGCCCTCGACCATCAGGTCGGTGGAGACGACCACGTGCCCGTTGCGGACCCGGAGCACGGCGGCGTCGTCGCCCGGGCCGACCAGCACCTGCTCGCCCTGCGGGAAGAGGGCGACCAGCTCGGCGATCAGCCCGAACTCGCCCGCGTCGGCCAGGGTCGCGTCTGGGGGGAACGGCATGGGGCCCATCCCACCAGATGCGGTACCCGGGTACCGCACGGTAGGTTGGCCGCGACACGTGCCCGTGATCCAGATCCCAGGGAGAGCTCGATGGTCGTCCAGGCGTACATCCTGATCCAGACCGACGTCGGCAAGGCCGCCGAGGTCGCCACCGCGATTGCTCAGGTCAAGGGCGTCACCCTCGCCGAGGACGTCACCGGTCCCTACGACGTGATCGTGCGCGCCGAGGCCCGCAACGTCGACGAGCTCGGCAAGCTGGTGGTCTCCAAGGTGCAGAACCTCGACGGCATCACCCGCACGCTGACCTGCCCGGTCGTGCACATCTGAGGTGCCACCCACACTTCGTCGCCGACGCCCCGAGTCCCTGCGGACGCGGGGCGTCGTCGCGTCCGGCGCTGCCTGCGCGCTGCTGCTCCTCACGCGAGCGGCTGCGGCGACGGCCCGCCCGAGATCGACGCCCCCGAGCTGTCGGCGGCGGACGCGCAGGCCTGCCGGGACTTCGTCGCCGGCCTCCCGGACACCCTCGACGGGCAGGAGTCGGTCGAGGTCGACCGGTGACACCGAGTACGGCGCCGCCTGGGGCGACCCGGCGATCGTGCTCACCTGCGGCGTCGACCAGCCGCCGGACTTCACCGACACCTCGACCTGCATCGAGGTCGACGAGACCGGCTGGTACGTCCCGGACCCGGTGTTCGAGGCGATGTTCGACGGCGACGAGACCGTCGACGTCCCGATGACCGAGATGAACTACCGGCCGCGGATCCACGTGGACCTCCCGGGCGAGTACCGTCCCGATGGCTTCCCGAACACGGCCGCCGCCCTCGGCGAGCTCATCGAACGCGAGCTGAGTCGCGTCGGTGAGTGCATCTGACACGATGAGCACCAACCTGAAGGGGGCACCCGATGCCTGAGGATCTTGGCCCGGTCGCGGTGATCGCGGGTGGGCTCAGCCACGAGCGCGACGTCTCACTGGCCAGCGGCCGCAACCTGGTCCGCGAGCTGCGCAGCGTCGGGATCGAGGCGCAGACCCACGACTTCGACCGGTTGCTGCTGCACGACCTCGAGCGCGACAAGGTCGCCGTGGCGGTCCCCGCGCTGCACGGCCGCTTCGGCGAGGACGGCGAGATCCAGACGCTGCTCGAGCTGATCGGCGTCCCGTTCGTCGGCTCGCAGAGCCGGGCCTGCCGCGTCGCGTACGACAAGGGCGCCGCCCGCGAGCTGCTGCGCCGCGCCGGCATCCCGGTGCCCGAGAGCGTCGGGCTCTCCGCGCAGACCTTCCGCGACATCGGCGCCAGCACGCTGATGGAGCACGTCATGGAGCGGCTCGGCAGCCGCGTCGTCGTGAAGCCGACCCGGGGCGGCAGCGCGCTCGGCGTCACCGGTGTCGACGGGCTGACCGCGCTCCCCTCGGCGCTCGTCGAGGCGTACGCCTACTGCGAGGACGCCCTGGTCGAGCGCTTCTACGGCGGCACCGAGGTCGGCGTCGTCTGCGTCGAGTCCGGCTCCGAGATCGAGGCGCTGACGCCGGTCGCGATCGAGTACGAGAAGGGCCACGAGTTCGACTTCAGCGCGCGCTACACCGCCGAGTTCGTGTCCCTGGGGCCGGCCGCGCTGCCCGCCGACGTCATCGCGGGGCTCTCGGAGGCGGCCGCCAACGCGCACCGGGTCCTCGGCCTGCGCGACGTGTCCCGCTCCGACTTCATCGTGCTCGGACGACGGGTCGTTCGTGCTGCTGGAGACCGCGATCACGCCGGGCACGACCGAGACGTCGGTGCTGCCGTTCGCGTGCACGTTCAGCGGCACCAGCCTCGGCGAGGTCACCAAGAAGCTGATCCTGCAGGCCGTCGACCGCTAGGTCGGTTCAGCGCAGTCCGGTCGGCCGCTCGAGCGCGAGCTGGATCAGCTCGTCGACCAGGTCGGTGTACGAGAGCCCGCGGCCTCCCACATCTTCGAGTACATCGAGATCGGGGTGAAGCCCGGCATCGTGTTGATCTCGTTGAGGACGACCTCGCCCTGCGGCGTCACGAACGTGTCGACGCGCGCGAGACCCTCGGCGCCGATCGCGTCGAAGGCGCGTACGGCGAGGTCGCGCACCTGCTCGGCGACGTCGTCGGGCAGGTCGGCCGGCGCCTCGGTGCGCGCCTGCGAGCCGCCGAGGTACTTGGCCTCGAAGTCGTAGAACTCGGCCTGGTCGTGGTCGACGACGATCTCGCCGGGGACCGACGCGCGCGGCGGCCCGCCGCCGCGGCCGCCGAGGACGGCGCACTCGATCTCGCGCCCCTCGATGCCCTGCTCCACCAGCACCTTCGGGTCGTGGAAGCGAGCCTCCTCGATCGCCTCGACCAGGCCGGCCGGGTCGTCGACCCGGGTGACGCCGAGGGAGGAGCCGGCGCGCGCCGGCTTCACGAACACCGGGAACGTCAGCTGCTGGACCCGGGCGAGCACGTCCGCCTGGTTCCGCTCCCAGTCGCGGGCCGTGATCGTGACGTAGGGCCCGACGGGCAGCCCGGCGCCGGCGAAGACGACCTTCATGTAGTGCTTGTCCATGCCCACGGCCGAGGCGAGCACCCCGGAGCCGACGTAGCGGACGTCGGCGAGCTCGAGCAGGCCCTGGATCGTGCCGTCCTCGCCGAAGGGTCCGTGCAGCAGGGGGAAGACGACGTCGACCTCGCCGAGGTCGGCCAGGGCTCGCGACGGCGCTGCCGGCGTCGGCGGTCACCTCGGGCAGCTTGCTGGCGGCCAGCTCCCAGCGGGCGGAGTCACCGCCGGTGAGGACCCACTGGCCCTCGCGGGTGATGCCGACGGGCAGCACCTCGTACTTGTCGCGGTTGATCGCCTTCATCACGCCGGCAGCGGTGGCGGCCGAGATCGCGTGCTCGCCGGAACGTCCGCCGAAGAGCAGGGCCACACGGACCTTCGGGCTGGGCCGGGCGATCTCGTCAGACATGGGACCCGACCCTACGCAAGCGTCGCGGCCACCTCGAACAGGCGCGCCCCGTTCGAGGCCTTGAAGAGAACCGCGTCACCTGCGCCGACGTGCTGGGCGACCCAGGCGACGGCGGCGGCGTTGTCCGGCAGGAACGTGCGCCCGGTCGCGGCCGCCCCGTCGTGGATGCCGCGCGCGGGCTCGCCGACCGTGACGACCTCGTCGATGCCGCGCTCGACGGCGTACTCCCCGATGGCGCGGTGCTCCGCTGCCGCGGTCTCCCCCAGCTCGCGCATCTCCCCCAGGACGGCGACCGTACGTCGCACCTCCGGGTCGGCGCCGATCGCGGCCAGCGCGTCGAGCGCTGCCCGCATCGAGTCGGGGTTGGCGTTGTAGGCGTCGTTGAGGATCGTCACCCCGCTGGGCAGCTCGTGCAGCTCCATCCGCCACGGGGAGAGCTCGGTGACGGCGCCGAGTGCCTCGCCGATCTGGGGCAGCGCGAGTCCGACGGCGAGCGCGGCCGCGGCGGCCGCGGCGGCGTTGAGCGCCTGGTGGGCACCGACCAGCTTGAGCGTCACCGGCACTCGCTGCTCGGCGGTGGCGAGGACGAACGACGGCCGGCCGAGCCGGTCCAGGGTGAGCTCCTCGACGCGGACGTCGGCGTCGCGCTCGCGGCCGAAGCGGACGACCGCACCGGACGTGCGCGAGGCCATCGCCGCGACCCGGTCGTCGTCGGCGTTGAGCACCGCCGTACCGGCGTCGGTCAGGGACTCGACGAGCTCGCCCTTGGCCTGCGCGATCGCGTCCCGGGAGCCGAACTCGCCGACGTGCGCGACACCGACGTTCAGCACCATCGCGACGTCCGGCGCGACCAGGCCGGCCAGCTCCGCGATGTGACCCTGGCCGCGGGCGCCCATCTCGAGGACGAGGTACCGCGTGCCCGGGTCGCTGCGCAGCGCGGTCAGCGGCATCCCGATCTCGTTGTTGTAGGAGCCGCGGGTGGCGACCGTCGGCGCGACCCCGGCCAGCACCGCCGCCAGCAGGTCCTTGGTCGAGGTCTTGCCCTGGGAGCCGGTGATCGCCAGCACGGTCAGGTCACCGGCGCTCCGCAGCTGCGCGACGACGTGCGTCGCGAGCAGCTGCAGGGCGTGCTGGACGTCGTCCACCACCACCGTCGGCAGCGGCGTCGGCCGGCTGCCCAGCACCGCCACGACGCCGTTCTCCGCCGGCCTGGGCGGCGTGCTCGTGACCGTCGGTCCGCTCGCCCACGAACGCGACGAAGAGGCCGCCCGGCGCGGCCTCGCGGCCGTCGATGACGACCGGACCGTCGACGGTCACCGGGCCGGTCGCGCCCGCGATCTCGCCTCCGACGATGTCCGCGAGCTCGGCCAACGACAACGCGATCACGAGGGCCCAGATGACTAAGCCCACTAGTGTGTGGCCCATGGCCGACAGCAGGAAGCCCGCCACCGTTGCCGTCCACGCCGGGCGACCCGAGCGTGGCCCCGACCAGCCGCTCAACGTGCCGATCACGATGGCGTCGACGTACGGCGCCGGCGGCGACCTGGAGTACGGCCGCTACGGCAACCCGACCTGGTCGGCGTTCGAGGATGCGCTCGGCGCGCTGGAGGGCGGGCGCTGCCTGAGCTTCTCGACCGGCATGGGCGCCGTCACGACCGTGCTCGACCTGGTCGGCACCGACGGCCTGGTCGTCGCTCCGCAGCACTCCTACACCGGCACCCTGCTCCAGCTCGCCGACCTGGAGCTGCGCGGCCGGATCCGCACCAAGCTCGTCGACATCACCGACACCGAAGCGGTGAAGGCCGCGTGCGACGACGCCGCGCTGGTGTGGTTCGAGTCGCCCACGAACCCGGCTCTCGAGCTCGCCGACGTCGCCGCGATCGCCGCCGCCGCCCACGAGGCCGGCGCGCGGGTCGTCGTCGACAACACGTTCGCGACCCCGATCCTGCAGCAGCCGCTCGCGCTCGGCGCCGACATCGTCCTGCACTCGGCGACCAAGTACATCGCCGGGCACAGCGACGCGCTGATGGGTGCGGTCGTCACCGCCGACGACGAGCTGTACGGCGTGCTCAAGGGCCGGCGCGACCTGCTCGGCACCACGCCCGGGACGCTCGAGGCGTACCTCGCGCTCCGCGGCCTGCGCACCCTCCCCCTGCGCGTCGAGCGGGCCCAGTCGAACGCCGGCGAGCTGGCGAGCCGGCTGTCCGGCCACCCGGCGCTCAGCGAGGTCCGCTACCCCGGCTTCGGCGCGATCGTGTCCATCGTCGTCGCCGGCGGCGCGACCGCCGCGGACCTGCTGCCCGGCCGAACCGAGCTGTGGGTGCACGCCACGTCGCTCGGCGGTGTGGAGTCGACGTTCGAGCGCCGGCGCCGCTGGAACGCCGAGCCCGCGACCATCCCGGACGGGCTGGTCCGGCTGTCGGTCGGCATCGAGGACATCGACGACCTGTGGGCGGACCTCGAGCAGGCGCTGGACAGCCTCCGGTAGCTCTCAGGCCGTGGTGCCGGGCTCGAGGCGGCTTCCTCCGGCGATCTCGACGCCTGGCCCGATCCGGGCACCGCGACCGACCAGCACGATGGCGTCCGAGTCGTCCGGGTCGGTGTCCGGCGAGCCGACCTCGGCGCCCTCCTCGATGACGCAGTCGCGGTCGACGACCGCCCAGTCCAGACGAGCCCCCTCGTGGACCCGGGTGTCCTGGAAGACCACGCTGTCGCGCACCAGGGCGCCCTTCTCGACGACCACTCCCGGCCCGAGGACGCTCCGGATGACCGTCCCGGACACGGTCGATCCCGGGCTGAGCAGGCTGTCCGTGACCTTGGCCCCGTCGAGCACGCGGGCCGCCGGACGTTGCTGCTGGTGGCCCAGGATCGGCCAGTCCGGGTCATCCAGCACGCCCAGGTCCCCCACGCTGACGTCGTGGTGTGCAGCGACGTACTTGTGAGGTTGGCCGAGGTCCTTCCAGTAGCCCTTCATCGGGTGCACGTAGACCCGCCCGCGGTCCACGAGGCTGGGGCACCAGGTGCTCGCCGTAGTCGCCGAGCCCGGTGTCGCCCTCGCCGGCGACCGCGCCCAGGTCGCGGTGGAGCTCCTCGAGGACGGAGACCAGCACCGCGGGGTCGTAGACGAATATCTCGGTGGCGACCGTCCCGGTCTTCGGGGAGTCCGGCTTGTACGCGAACCCGGTGACGCGGCCGTCGTCGTCGTGCTCCACGGTGGCATGGTCGGTCGCCTCGGCGAGCGGGACCGTGGTGGTGACGATCGTGCACTCGGCGCCGGTACGGCGATGCGTGGCGATCGCGTCCATCACGTCGAAGCTGTAGACGTGGTCAGCGCTGAGCACGACCAGGAAGTCGGGCGCGTAGTCGATGACATGCCCGCGGAACCGGTACAGCTCGTCGGCGTTCCCCTGGGCGAAGCCCTCCTCGTCGGTGCCGCCGGTGCCTTGCTGCGGCATCAGCAGCCGCAGCCCGCCGTGGTTGCGGTCGAGGTCCCACGGGCGCCCGTTCGCGACCTCCTCGCCGAGCCCGGCGCCCTGGAACTGCACCGACAGCCAGATGTCGGTGATCCCGCTGTTGGCGAGGTTGGACAGCGGGAAGTCGACGAGCTGGTAGACGCCGGCGAACGGCAGCGCCGGCTTGGCACGCTCGCGCGTCAGCACATCCATCCGACCTCCGGCGCCGCCTGCCTGGACCAGGGCGAGGATGCGGGGGCGGCGGGGCATGCCTTCCTGTGCCCAGCCGCCGCCGGCTAGACACCCCGCTGGTCGCTGATCCGCTTCGCCTTGCCGAGCGAGCGCTCCAGGGCGTACGGCGCCAGCACCTCGACCCGCGCGGTCACGCCGATCCGCTGCTTGATCCGCTCCGCGAGCCGGCTCGCCGAGCGCGGCGTCGTACGACTCCGACGCGGCCTCCACCTGCACGGTGAGCTCGTCGAGGTTGCCGGGGCGGGTCAGCACGCAGAGGTAGTGCGGCGTCAGCCCCTCGACCGCGAGGATCTGCTCCTCGATCTGGCTCGGGAACACGTTCACGCCGCGCACGATCATCATGTCGTCGGTGCGCCCGGTGACCTTCTCCATCCGCCGGAACGCCGGGTAGGCGGTGCCGGGCAGCAGCCGGGTCAGGTCGCGGGTGCGGTAGCGGATCACGGGCATCGCCTGCTTGGTGAGCGAGGTGAACACCAGCTCGCCGCGCTCGCCGTCCGGCACCGGCTCCAGCGTCACCGGGTCGACGACCTCGGGCAGGAAGTGGTCCTCCCACACGTGCAGGCCGTCCTGGGTCTCACCGGACTCCTGCGAGACGCCGGGACCCATCACCTCGGACAGCCCGTAGATGTCGACCGCCCGGATGCCCGAGCGTGCCTCGACCGCGCGCCGCATCTCGTCGGTCCACGGCTCGGCGCCGAAGATGCCGATCTCGAGGCTGGTGCTGCGCGGGTCGACGCCCTGCCGGTCCATCTCGTCGAGGATCGCCAGGAAGTACGACGGGGTCACCATGATCACGCGCGGCTCGAAGTCGACGATCAGCTGCACCTGCCGCTCGGTCATGCCGCCGCTGACCGGCACCACGGTGCAGCCGAGCCGTTCGGCGCCGTAGTGCGCGCCGAGGCCGCCGGTGAACAGCCCGTAGCCGTAGGCGACGTGCACGACGTCGCCCGGCCGACCGCCGGCCGCCCGGATCGAGCGGGCCATCAGCTCGGCCCAGGTGTCGACGTCCTCCTGGGTGTAGCCGACGACCGTCGGCTTGCCGGTCGTGCCGCTGGACGCGTGCACCCGCGCCACCTGCTCGCGCGGCACCGCGAACATGCCGAACGGGTAGTTCGCCCGCAGGTCGGCCTTCGTCGTGAACGGGAACCGGGCCAGGTCGGCGAGCGAGCCCAGGTCGTCCGGGCGCACGCCGGCCTCGTCGAACGCGTGCCGGTAGTGCGGCACGCTCTCGTACGCCGTGCGCAGGGTGTGTCGCAGGCGCTCGAGCTGGAGCGCCTCGAGCTCGGCGCGCGTCAGGT
Organism: uncultured Actinomycetota bacterium; assembly: GCA_963716655.1. Taxonomy (GTDB): domain Bacteria; phylum Actinomycetota; class Actinomycetes; order Propionibacteriales; family Nocardioidaceae; genus Nocardioides. The sequence continues at coordinate 111,146 of CAVQTV010000010.1, forward strand.
CCGGCACGGTGGTCACCAGAACTCGCCACCGATCTCGCGGCACCGGCCGACGAACGTGGCGACCAGGTCGTCGCCGGCACCCCTGCGCGATCTCGTCCGGGCTCACCCGGTCAGGCTAGGAGGCTCGGAGCGTGCGGTCGAGCAGGCCCTTCAACACGTCGAAGTGGCGCTCGGCGCCGGCCTCGTCGTACATGGACGTGTCGGCCATCGTGTAGCCGTGCGCGGCGCCGGCGTAGATCTCGTTCAGGTGCGGCCGGCCGGCCTCGGTCAGGGTCTGCTCGAGCGCTTCGACCGCCTCAAGCGGCATCGAGGCGTCCTGGTCTGCGTGGCCGAAGACGAACTCCGCCGTCGAGTCGCCGATCGCGAGGTGCGGGCTGTCCTCGGCGTCGGTGACCAGCCCGCCGCCGTGGAACCCACCGACGGCGCCGACGGTGCCCGGGAACCACCCGGCCGTGCGGATAGCGAGCCGGGCGCCCATGCAGTAGCCGGTGACGCCGATCGGCCCGTCGCCCGCGTGCTTCTCGAGCTCGGCGACCCATGCCGCGGCGTCCGTCCGGGCGAGGTCCGGGGTGAGCTCGGCGACGCGGTCCATGATCCCCGCTCGCGAAGAACGCCTCCCGGGCCCCCTTGTCGCGGAGGTCGCCCTGCGGAGCCAGGTCGGCAGCGCGGCCGTCGCGGTAGAAGACGTGCGGCGCGAGGACGACGTACCCCCACCCGGCGATCCGGTCGGCCATCTCCTCGATCCGCGGCCGGAGCCCGATCGCGTCCACGTACAACAGCACGCCCGGCTTCCCGGTCTCGCCGGTCAGGTACGCCTCGGCGGTGCCGTCGGCGGTCTGGATCTCGATCGTGTCGCGCATGCCGCCGACCGTATCTCCGGGGTGGTTTCGAGGCTCAGGCGCCAGAGCGCCTTCGCACCTCAACCACCGATGTCGGTGGTTGAGGTGCGAGCGAAGCGAGCCTCGAAACCACCAACCTGCTAGTCAGTCTCGGCCTTGGTGTCGCGGGCGATGAACGCGTCCATCATGTCGTTCGCGGTCATCCGGCCGTCGACGACGGCGTCCACGTGGTGCGCGATCGGGGCGTCCACGCCGGTGCGCTGGGCGAGCGCGAGCAGCGAGGCGCACGACTTCGCGCCCTCGGCCACCTGGTTGGTGGACGCGTAGATGTCCTCGGTGGTCATCCCCTTGCCGAGCTTCTCGCCGAACGTGCGGTTGCGCGAGAGCGGTGACGAGCAGGTGGCGACCAGGTCGCCGAGCCCGGCCAGGCCCATCAGCGTGAGCGGGTTCGCGCCGAGCGCCATCGCGAGCCGTGCGGTCTCGGCGAGGCCGCGGGTGATCACCGACGCGGTGGTGTTGTCGCCGAAGCCGAGGCCGACGGCCATCCCGACGGCGAGGCCCACGACGTTCTTGTAGGCGCCGCCGAGCTCGCAGCCGAGCACGTCGACGCTGGTGTACGGGCGGAACGCCGGCGAGTGGATCCGGTCCTGGATCAGCTTGGCGACGTCCTCGTCGGCGCACGCGACGACCGAGGCGGCCGGCTCGCGGCGCGCGATCTCCGGCGACAGGTTGGGGCCACTGACGACGGCGATCCGCTCCGGGCCGGCGCCGGTGACCTCGGCGATCACCTGGCTCATCCGCTCCAGCGTGCCGAGCTCCACGCCCTTCATCAGCGACACGAACACCGCGTCCTTCTCGACGTACGGCGCCCACTCGGTGAGGTTCTCGCGCAGCGTCTGCGACGGCGTCGCGAGCACGACCAGGTCGGCGCCGTGCAGCGCCTTCTCGACGTCGTGGGTGCCGGCGATCGTCGGCGGCAGCTCGACGCCCGGCTGGTAGTCGGGGTTCTCGTGCTGCTCGTTGATCGCGGTCGCGACCTCCTCGCGGCGGGCCCACAGCGTCACGTCGTTGCCCGCGTCGGCGAGCACGATCGAGAACGCGGTGCCCCACGAGCCGGCACTGAAGACGGCGACCTTGCTCATGCCGGGTCCTCTCCTGGGATCTGTCGGTTCGGGTTGCCGATCTCGCTCACGCCCGGCCTTCTTCGGGTCGAAGCGCTCGGCGGGCGCGGTCACGCCGCGCACATCCTCGACGAGCGCGGTGATCGCCGCCATGATCCGGTCGGTCGCCTCCGCTGGTCGAGGCCGCGGACCGCGGCAGGGCCGCGAGGTCGGCGAGGTCCACGGACGGTCCCGACCTTCATCTGGATCCGCTTGCGCGGGAACAGGTCCGGCTTCTTCGCGTACGGCGCGAGCAGCTGCTGAGCGCCCCACTGCCCGACCGGGATCACCGGGCAGCCGGTCTCCAGCGCGATCCGGGCGGCACCGGTCTTGCCGATCATCGGCCAGCCGTCGGGGTCACGGGTGATGGTGCCCTCGGGGTAGACGACGACGCACTCGCCCGCGCGGACCGCGGCCACCGCCGCGTCGTACGCACCGACGGCGTTCTTGCTCAGCCGCTCGACCGGGATCTGGCCCGCGGAGCGAAGGAAGTAGCCGAGCAGCTTGTTCTTGAACAGCCCGGACTTCGCGAGGTAGCGCGGCAGCCGGCCGTGGTCGTAGACGAGGTGCGCGGCCATGAACGGGTCGAGGTGCGAGATGTGGTTGAGCACCAGGATGAATCCGCCGGACTCCGGGATGTTCTCGCCGCCGTCCCAGTCGCGGATCGTGGTGGCCAGCAACGCCGGCTTCACGATGGCGACGCCGACGCTGAACGCCCACCCGCGCTTCTGCTTCAGCTTGCGAACCGTCACGGACGCAGGCTACTCGGACACGCTGTGTCAATCGTGGAACGGCCTGACAGGATCGAGCCGATGTCCGGTCAGCAGTTCGTCGTCCTCGTCCCGGTGAAACCACCCGCCGTCGGCAAGTCGCGCCTCTCGGTCTCGACGCCGAGGTGCGGCGCGCGCTCGCGGAGGCGTTCGCCCTGGACACCGTCGCCGCCTGCCTCGCTGCGCAGTCCGTGGCGCAGGTGCTCGTCGTGACCGACGACGCGCACTTCTCGACGGTGCTGCGGAGACCTCGGGGCCGACACCCTGCCCGACGGTGTCAGCGACGACCTGAACGGCACGCTGCGCCTGGCCGCCACCGAGGCGCGCCGCCGCTGGCCGCACCTGGTCCCGGTGGCGCTGTGCGCCGACCTGCCGTCACTGCGCGCCGACGATCTCGACACCGCCCTGGCGCGCGTGGTGCTGCCGCACCCCTGGTTCGTCCCGGACGCGGCCGGGACGGGCACCACGCTGTACGTCGCCGCGTACGACGAGTTCGACCCGCGCTTCGGACCGGGCTCGCGCGACGCGCACCTCGACGCCGGCGCCGACGAGCTCGCCGACGTGCCCGAGTCGGTGCGCCGCGACGTCGACGACCTCGACGACCTGCGCGCGGCAGAGACCCTCGGTCTCGGCCCGCGCACGGCGGCCGTCGTACCTCGACAACAGCTGACGGGCCGCCACCCCGAGGGATGACGGCCCGTCGTCGCTGTCGACCGGTGAAGTCCTAGGACTTCTTGGCGGTCTTCTTCGCAGCTGCCTTCTTGGCGGGTGCCTTCTTCGCCGGAGCCTTCTTGGCCACGGCCTTCTTGGCGGGCGCCTTCTTCGCGGCTACGACCTTCTTGGCCGGGGCCTTCTTGGCGGCTGCCTTCTTGGCGGGTGCCTTCTTCGCCGGAGCCTTCTTGGCCACGACCTTCTTGGCGGGTGCCTTCTTGGCCGGAGCGGCCTTCTTGGCGGGCGCCTTCTTCGCCGAGCAGCCTTCTTGGCCGGAGCGGCCTTCTTGGCGGGCGCGGCCTTCTTGGCCGGCGCCGCCTTCTTGGCAGCAGCTGTTGCCTTCTTCGCTGCAGCCGGAGCGGCGGCGAGCGTCAGCTTCGGGAGCTTCTTGGCCCCGGAGACGACGTTCTTGAGATCCGCACCAGCGGTGAACTTCGGAACCGCGGTCTTCTTGGCCTTGATCCGCGCACCGGTCTGCGGGTTGCGTACCCAACGGGCCTCTCGAATGCGCTTCTCGAACGACCCGAAACCGGTGATGGCGACCTTCTCGCCCTTGGCGACCTCGCGCGTGATCGTGTCCAGCACGGACTCGAGAGCGTGGGCCGCCTGCTTGCGGTTCCCCTCGTAACGCGCGGCCAGCGCGTCGATGAACTCTGACTTGTTCACTGTCTTCCCTTCCAATGAACGACAAGTGGTCGAGCCCGTGCTCGACATTCCTCAATGCACGCTAGGTATTCACGGCTCAGGTCACAATCACCACACGGCGTTTCCCGAGATGTTTTTCGGTTTTCTCAAACGCGCCTATTCCGGGTCGGTTGAGCGGGTTTCGCAACGCAGTGAGGGCGAATCCCCAAGCCTGCTTGGGAATTCGCCCTCGGTCGACGTGCGTTCGGCGCGTTGTCAGCCGCGGATCGTGACCGGCTTCCAACTCGGCCGATTCGCCTCGTACGACGCGATGTCGGCGTCGTGACCCAGCGTGATGCCGATGTCGTCGAGGCCTTCGAGCAGTCGCCAGCGCGTGTAGTCGTCGATGTCGAAGGAGTCCTCGATCGCGTCGGAGCCCTCACCGGCGCGGACCGTGCGGGACTCGAGGTCGACGGTGATCGTCGCGCCGGGGTGCTCCTCGAGGTGGTCCCAGAGCTTCTGCACGACCTTCTCGTCGACCTTCGCCGCGACCAGTCCGGCCTTGCCGGAGTTGCCGCGGAAGATGTCGCCGAAGCGCGACGAGATGACGGCCTTGAAGCCGTAGTTCTGCAGCGCCCAGACGGCGTGCTCGCGCGACGAGCCGGTGCCGAAGTCCGGGCCGGCGACCAGCACCGAGGCGCCGGCGTACGACTCGTTGTTGAGCACGAACGTCGGGTCGGAGCGCCAGGCCGCGAACAGCCCGTCCTCGAAGCCGGTGCGGGTGACCCGCTTGAGGTACTCGGCGGGGATGATCTGGTCGGTGTCGACGTTGCTGCGCCGCAGCGGGACGCCGACGCCGGTGTGGGTCGTGAACTTCTCCATGTCAGTTGCTCCCAACGGTCTGGAGGTCGGCGGGCGAGGCGAGGGTGCCGCGGATCGCGGTCGCCGCGGCCACCGGCACCGAGACCAGGTGCGTGCGACCGCCCTTGCCCTGCCGGCCCTCGAAGTTGCGGTTCGACGTGGACGCGCTGCGCTCGCCGGGCGCGAGGGTGTCGGGGTTCATGCCGAGACACATCGAGCAGCCCGCGCCGCGCCACTCGGCGCCGGCGTCCTTGAAGATCACGTCCAGGCCCTCGTCCTCGGCCTGCAGACGCACCCGCGCCGAGCCGGGGACGACGAGCATCCGGGTGTTGGCGGCGACCGTGTGGCCCTCGATGATCTCGGCCGCGAGGCGCAGGTCCTCGATCCGGCCGTTGGTGCAGGAGCCGATGAAGACGGTGTCGATCGCGACCTCGCGCATCGGCGTACCGGCGGTGAGAGCCATGTAGCGCAGGGCGTTCTCGGCGGCGACCCGCTCGGACTCGTCGTCGAAGTCCTCCGGCGCCGGGACGGCACCGCCGAGCGGCACGCCCTGTCCGGGGTTGGTGCCCCACGTGACGAACGGCGTCATCTCGGACGCGTCGAGCACGATCTCCTTGTCGTACTCGGCGTCGTCGTCGGTGCGCAGGCTCTTCCAGTGCGCGACGGCGGCGTCCCAGTCGGCGCCGGTCGGCGCCTCGGGACGGCCCTCGATGTAGTCGAACGTCGTCTGGTCCGGCGCGATCATGCCGGCCTTCGCGCCCCACTCGATGGACATGTTGCACAGCGTCATCCGGGCCTCCATCGAGAGCTCCTCGATGGCCGGGCCGCGGTACTCGACGATGTAGCCCTGGCCGCCGCCGGTGCCGGTGTGCGTGATCAGGGTCAGCGCCAGGTCCTTGCGCGGTGACGCCCGCGGGCAGGCTGCCGTTGATGGTGACCGCCATCGTCTTCGGCTTCGCCTGCGGCAGCGTCTGGGTGGCGAGCACGTGCTCGACCTCGGAGGTGCCGATGCCGAACGCGATCGCGCCGAACGCACCGTGGGTGCTGGTGTGGCTGTCACCGCAGACGATGGTCATGCCGGGCTGGGTGAGGCCGAGCTGCGGGCCGATGATGTGCACGATGCCCTGGTCGGCGTCGCCGAGCGCGGTGCAGCCGGACGCCGAACTCCTCGGCGTTCTTGCGCAGCGTGTCCACCTGCGTGCGCGACACCGGGTCGGCGATCGGCTTGTCCCAGTCGAGCGGTCGGGACGTTGTGGTCCTCGGTCGCGATGGTGAGGTCCGGGCGGCGCACCGTGGCGGCCGGCGAGCCGCAGGCCGTCGAAGGCCTGCGGGGAGGTGACCTCGTGAATGAGGTGCAGGTCGATGAAGAGGAGGTCCGGCTCCCCCGGTGTCGACCGGACGACGTGCTCGTCCCAGACCTTCTCGGCCAAGGTCTTGCCCATTGACTCTCTCCCTCACGTCGGTGGCTCACTTCGGCGTGACCCATGGAACGTCACAGACCATACCGCTTGCATCCCATCTTGTGAGACGGCAGTATTGCCATATGGACACCTCAAGCGGCGTGGGCGTACTCGACAAGGCCGCCCTCGTGCTCACTGCACTCGAGTCCGGACCGGCCACCCTCGCGGGTCTGGTCGCCGGCACCGGACTGGCGCGCCCGACCGCACATCGGCTGGCCGTCGCCCTCGAGCACCACCGCCTCGTCGCCCGGGACATGCAGGGTCGCTTCGTGCTCGGCCCGCGGCTCTCCGAGCTGTCCGCCGCGGCCGGTGAGGACCGGCTGCTCGCGACCGCCGGGCCGGTGCTCGCGCGGCTGCGCGACATCACCGGCGAGTCCGCTCAGCTGTGGCGCCGCCAGGGCGAGCACCGCGTCTGCGTCGCCGCCGCCGAGCGCCCCTCCGGCCTGCGCGACACCATCCCGGTCGGCTCGCAGCTCACCATGCGCGCCGGCTCCGCCGCCCAGGTGCTGCTCGCGTGGGAGGACCCCGAGCGGATGCACCGCGGCCTCCAGAACGCCGCCTTCTCCGCCGCCGCGCTGTCCGGCATCCGCCGCCGCGGCTGGGCCCAGTCCATCGGCGAGCGCGAGCAGGGCGTCGCCTCGGTGTCCGCACCCGTCCGCTCCCCCGGCGGCAAGGTGATCGCCGCCGTGTCGGTCTCCGGTCCGCTCGAGCGGCTGTCGCGCCAGCCCGGTCGGATGCACGCCCCCGCCGTACTCGCCGCCGCCGAACGGCTCAGTCGAGTCGCTGCGGCGTGCTGCTGCTGAGTGATCAAGGTCGTCGAGACACACGAAACTGGCTGTTTCCAACGCCATCTGACAGCCAGTTTGCGTATCTCGACGCCAAAGCTCTGCACCTAGAACAGCGCATCCTGTTCCAGCTCCAGCAAGAGCTGCTTGCGGTCGAGGCCGCCGGCGTAGCCGGTGAGGGTGCCGTTGGCGCCGATGACCCGGTGGCACGGGATCACGATCGGGATCGGGTTCTTGCCGTTGGCGAGGCCGACGGCGCGAGACGCCGCGTTGGTGTGGCCGAGCCGGTGCGCGATCTCGCCGTACGACGCGGTCTCGCCCCAGCCGACGCCGAGCAGCTCGGTCCACACCCGCTGCTGGAAGTCGCTGCCCTGTCGGCGCCAGCGGGAGGTCGAACTCCTTGAGGTCACGGTCGAAGTACGCGCGCAGCTGGCGAACGGCCTCGACGAGCAGCGGGTTGTCGTCGGCGCGGTCGCCGCGCACCCGGCCGTCGGGGTCGCGGAACGGCGAGAACTCGATCGCGGTGATCGCACCGCCCTGCTCGACGAGCCGCAGGTCGCCGATCGGCGACTCCATCACGGTCCACATTTCAGTTCTCCTTCGTGAGGGTCTGCCAGAGGTACAGCTGCGCGTAGGAGCGCCAGGGCGCCCAGCCCTCGGCGAGCTGCGCAGCGGTCGACGGGTCGCGGCCGAGGCCGGCGAGCGCGTCGCGGATGCCGATGTCGGTCGGCAGGAAGACGTCGGGGTGGCCGAGCGCGCGCAGCGCGATGTAGTCGGCCGTCCAGGGTCCGATGCCCGGGATCTCGAGCAGCGCCCGGCGTACGTCGTCGCGGTCGGGGCCGCGGTCCAGGGCGATCTCGCCCGAGGCCAGCGCCGCGCACAGCGCGACCAGGGCCCGGCCCCGGGCTCGCGGCATCGGCAGGTCCTCCGGGTCGACAACGACGCGAGCGTCGCGGCGTCGGGGAACAGATGGGTGAGCCCGTCCTCGGGATGCGCGACCGGCCGGCCGTACTGCTCGACCAGCCGGGCTGCGACCGTGCGCGCGCCGGCCACGCTGACCTGCTGGCCGAGCACGGCGCGTACGGCGATCTCGTGGCCGTCGACATGACCCGGCACGCGCAGCCCCGGCAGCGCGCGGACCAGCGGCCCGATCACCGGGTCACCGGCGAACGCGTCGCCGACCGCGACCGGGTCGCAGTCGGCGTCGAGCAGCCGGCGCACCCGCTCGGTCGCGGCGCCGGTGTCGCGCAGGTCCTCCAGCGCGAACGTCGCGGTCACGAACGCGGTCTGGCCCGGCTCGGCGGCGTCGGGGATCTCCAGCCGCACCGTTCCTGACCCGTGCGGCAGGGACAGCGTCCGGGCGTACCAGCCGTCGCCCGCGGCCTCGACGCCCGGCACGGCGCGGATCGCCAGGAAGCCGAGCAGCGCACGGCCGGCGAACGGCGTGCGCACGGCGAGCCGCATCGTCACCGCCCCGGTGGTCGCACCGCCGCCGCGGCGGCCGCGCAGGTCGGTCGGCGAGCGACGCGTAGACCTCGCGGATCGTCTCGTTGAACTGCCGGACGCTGGAGAACCCGGACGCGAACGCGATGTCGGCGTACGTCAGCTCGGTCGTCTCGATCAGCACCCGCGCGGTCTGCGCCCGACGGGCCCGCGCGAGCGCCAGCGGGCCGGCGCCGAGCTCGCCGGTGAGCAGCCGGGTCAGGTGCCGCGGCGTGTAGCCGACCCGGGCCGCCAGCCCCTCGACGCCCTCGCGGTCGACGACGCCGTCGGCGATCAGCCGCATCGCGCGACCGGCCGCGGTCGCGGCGACGTCCCAGTCCGGGCTGCCCGGCGTCGCGTCGGGCAGGCAGCGCTTGCAGGCGCGGTAGCCGGCCGCCTGGGCGGACGCCGCGCTCGGGTGGAACGTGACGTTCTGGAACGCCGGGGTGCGGGCCGGGCAGGACGGCCGGCAGTAGATGCCGGTCGTGCGGACGGCGGTGTAGAAGACGCCGTCGAAGCGCCGGTCCCGCGACTTCACCGCGCGGTAGCAGGACTCCGGGTCGAGCCGGATGATCGAGCCTCTCGGTGCTGGTCATGTCTCCATCCTGACCGACGCCACCGACCTGTTCTGGCGGAAATCGGACACGGCCATGAGCGTACTGCCACCGCGTGACGGACCCACGTCTAGGCTTGCCTCCTGGATCTCGGGAATCCTTGGGGAGGGAACCCTGCCGTGCCCGAAACTACGCGCCGACGCCGACGCTCCGTCCTGCGCGTCATCGTGGTCGCGGAGCTTGTCGTCGCACTGGTGACGGCGGCGACCGTCGTCTACGGCTTCAACCACCTCGACAGCAACATCGAAGCGCTGCCGGACTTCGAGCACATCGCCCCGAAGCCGGAGCCGAAGCCCGAGCAGCCGAAGACGCCGCTCAACATCCTGGTGATGGGCTCGGACACCCGCGACTGCGACGGCTGCGACATCGACAACGAGGACGGGCGACGGCGGCTCCGACACCACGATGCTGCTGCACGTCTCGGCGGACCGGAAGACGGCGTACGGCGTCAGCCTGGCGCGCGACACGATGGTCGACGCGCCCGGACTGCGAGGTCGACGGCGAGACGATCCCGGGCGCCGAAGACGGTGCAGTTCAACGAGGCGTTCACGGTCGGCGGCCCGCTGTGCACCGTCCAGCAGGTCGAGCATCTCACCGGCATCTACATCGACCACACCGTGGTCGTGAACTTCGGCGGCTTCAAGGACATGGTCGACGCGGTGCACGGCGTCGAGGTGTGCATCCCGTTCGAGGTCGACGACCCGGCGCACGGCATCCACCTCGACGCCGGGACGCAGTACGTGTCCGGCCAGGAGGCGCTCAACTACGTCCGCGAGCGGCACGTGCTGTCGGTCAACTCCGACATCGGCCGGATGAAGCGGCAGCAGGCGTTCGTCGCGTCGATGACGAACCGGGTGCTGTCCGCGAACACGCTGGCGCAGCCGAGCCGGCTCTACCGCTTCCTCGACGCCGCCACCGACTCGATCCAGCTCGACAAGGACCTGGCCAGCCTCGGCAAGCTCTTCGACCTGGGCCGCGAGCTCAGGGACATCGACCTGCGGCACATCAAGTTCGTGACGGTCCCGATCGAGACCTACCCGGCCGACATCAACCGCCTCCAGTTCGCCCCCGAGGCCGACGCGCTGTGGGAGGCGATCAAGGACGACGAGCCGCTCGGCAAGCTCGGCCGCGACGCGATCTCGGCGGACGACACCGTCGGCAGCCCGGACGACGACGCGGAGACCGACTCCCAGCGCGAGCGGCTGGCCAACGGGCTCTGCGCCTGAAGTTCGTCCGATCCCACAAGCCGCTCGACCAGGGCGACCGGGAGAATCACCTCCATGAGTACGACGATCCTGCGCGGTGGCCGCGTCATCGACCCCGCTGCCGGCACGGAGACCATCGCCGACGTCGTCGTACGTGACGGGACGGTGGCCGAGGTCTCGGCCGTGCCGGTGCTCGACGCCGGCGCGACGGTCGTCGACGTCACCGGGCTGGTCGTCGGGCCCGGCTTCGTGGACCTGCACAGTCACGTGCACTCGATCGCCGGGCAGCGGGTCCAGGCGTTCGACGGGGTGACCACCAACCTCGACCTCGAGGCCGGCCTGATGCCGATCGAGCGCGCCTACGCCGAGGCCGCGGCCGCCGGGCGGGTGCTGAACTACGGCTTCTCCGCGTCCTGGGCCGACGCCCGCGGGCAGGTGCTGGCCGGGATCGAGCCGACCGCCCGGTTCGAGTCGCTCGACGGACCTGCTCGGCATCCTCGACTGGCAGCGCAGCTCCTCCCCCGCCGAGCTCGCCGCCTGGCTGGAGCTGCTCGAGCGCGAGCTCGCCGCCGGCGCGCTCGGGATCGGCGTCCTGATGGGCTACGCGCCGCGCTCGGACCCGGCGGAGTACGTCGCGGTCGCGCGGCTCGCGGCCGCCGCCGGAGCACCGACGTTCACCCACGTGCGCGAGCTGGTGGAGTCCGACCCGACCACGCCGATCGACGGCTCCAGCGAGGTCGCGATCGCCGCCGCCGAGACCGGCGCCGCGATGCACCACTGCCACGTCAACAGCACCTCGCGCCGCCACGTCGACCGGGTGCTCGGCACCCTCGAGGACGCCCGCGCCGCCGGGTCGCGGGTCACCGTCGAGGCCTACCCGTACGGCATGGGCAGCACCAGCATCGGCGCGTTCTTCCTCGCCCCCGAGCGGCTGCCCGCCTGGGGCCTGACCCCGTCCAGCATCGTGATGATCGGCACCGGCGAGCGGATCGCCGACGTCCGCCGGCTCGAGGAGCTCCGCGAGCGTCGACCCGGGCGCGACCTGCGTCATCGAGTTCCTCGACGAGCGCGACGAGGAGGACCGCGCGCTGCTCCGTCGCGCGCTCGCCTTCCCCGACGCGATCGTCGCCAGCGACGCGATGCCGCTGGAGTGGCCGGACCACCGCCGCGACACCCGCGAGTGGCCGCTGCCGCCCGGCGCCTCCACCCACCCGCGCACCGCGGGCACGTTCGCCCGCAGCCTGCGGCTGATGGTGCGCGAGCACGCCCTGTGGGACTGGCCCGAGGCGTTCCGCCGCTGCTCCTACCTGCCCGCCCGGGTCCTCGACGAGGTGGCGCCGGCGATGCGGACGAAGGGCATCCTCGTCGCCCGGAGCCGACGCCGACCTCGTCGTGCTCGACCCGCAGGCGCTCACCGACAACGCGACCGTCGCCGACCCGGTCCGGCCCTCCACCGGGGTTCGGCACCTGCTGGTCGGCGGCACGTTCGTCATCCGCGACGGCGAGCTCGACCTCGACGCCTTCCCCGGGCGCGCGGTCCGCGGCGAGGTCCGTTAGAGGAACCGGGCGACGTACGGCGCGAACCGCTCGCGCAGCTCGTCCTCGTCGAGCCCGACGTCGGCGGCGCGGTAGTCGACCGTGCCCAGCCGGCCGCGCTGGTGGCCGGCGAGGTACTCCGCCATCGCCGCCGAGGCCTCCGGCGTCACCGGCTCCCCGGCGACGTCGTAGATCCGCTCGGCCATCGCCAGGTCGTCGGCCATGAACTCGTCGAAGCGGACGTCGATCGAGCGCTCCGCCGGGATCGCGTCGCGGTCCTTCATCAGCGAGGTGAGCATCACGTCGAGCCGGTCGCGCCAGTAGCGGCCGATCTCCGCGGCCGGGACCGGGCTCCGGTGCATCCGGGCGGTGTAGGCGACCATCGTGCACATCGAGATCGTGACCGGCACCGGGTCGCGGTGGGTCACGACCACGGTCAGGCCGGGGAACACCGCCTCGAGCGCGGGCAGCTGCTCGAGGTGCTGCGGCGACTTGAGCAGCCAGCGCCGGCCGCCGCGCACGTGCTGGAGCGCCTGGAGCTGGGTGCGCAGGTAGCGGTAGTGCGGCGTCTGGTCGTGGTCGAGGTAGTAGTCGCGCCAGGCCGGCACCTCGGCGATCGTCTCGAAGAAGATCGTCGAGAAGTCGTTGGCGAGGAGCTGGATCTCCTCGTGCACGTGGTCGGTCGTCATCTCGTGCATCAGCGCGAAGTACGGCATCGCGGCGTTCATGAAGTCGACCGCCAGGTCGGCGCGCGCCCGGCGCGGGTCCGGCTCGACGCCGACCTCGGCCGGCATCGGCAGCGGCTCCATGCTCTCCCAGTACGGCAGGCTGCGGAACGTCGGTCCCGCGGCGAGCAGGTTGTGCAGGTGCGTCGTACCGGTGCGCGGCAGCCCGGCGATGACGACCGGCGGCACCAGCTCGATCTCGTGGATCTCCGGGTGCCGGGCGAGCAGGTCGGTCAGCAGCAGCCGGTTGCGCAGCATCTGGAGCAGCTGCGAGTGCAGGTTCAGCAGGCCGGGCCCGTCGACGTCGCCGATCTCGCGCATCGCGGCGAGCAGGACCTCGAGCCGCTCCTCGTAGTCGCGCGGCCCGAAGTCGCTCAGCCCGGTCTCGGTGCGCGCCTGCTCGTGCAGGGCGGCCGAGTCGAGCGAGCAGGCCTCGGCCATCGTGGTCATGAAGCCGCGGATCTCCTCGATCTCGGGAGCGAAGCGAGGGTCGTCGAGATCGTCCAGATGCACCATGCCCGGTTACGTTACTGTGCGTTTCGTAATGACGACAGCCCCTGGTAGACCACGTGACCGGCGCATCGACCGCGCCGTCCTCGCCGCGACCGCCGAGCTCCTGGTCGAGGTCGGGTACGCCGACCTGACCATGGACGCCGATCGCCGACCGGGCCGGCACCACCAAGCCGGCGATCTACCGGCGCTGGCGGAGCAAGGCGCACCTGGTCCACGAGGCCGCGTTCCCCGCCGACCGGCGAGCGCGTGCACGTCCCGGACAACGGCGCCCTGACCGAGGACCTGCGCGCCATGGTGCGCACCGCCGTCGGACCTGCTCGCCCACCCGGTCGCCCGGGCCGCGATCCCCGGCCTGGTGTCGGAGTTCGCCGCCGACCCCGGCGCTGCACGCCGCACTCCTCGAGCGCCTCCAGGCCGGGCCGCTGGGCGCCGCCCGCAACCGGCTGGTCGCCGCGGCCGCCGCCGGTGAGGCCCGCGCCGACCTCGACCCGGACGCCGTCATCGAGGCGATGGCCGGCACCGCGCTCATCGCCCTCCTCTTCCGTGGGGACGGCGACCTCGACGACACCTGGATCGACCACCTCACCACCCTTCTCCTGAGAGGCATCGCCGCATGACCGACAGACTGGGAGTCCACGCAGGCCTGGCACGAGCTGCTCGACGGGCTCCGCGACCTCGACGCAGTCGTTCCTCGCCGGGGACCGCGCGGTCAGCGGCGACCAGGCGGTCGCCGACGGCTACCGGATGCTCGCGACGGTGCTGGGCGTCGGCCTCGACACCTACCTGTTCGCCGAGCCGAGCCGGCCGGTCTTCGTCGACACGGTCACGCCGTTCCGCCGCGACCGGCGCTGGGGCGGCGACAACACCGACGCCTACTACTCGTACGTCGTGATCGACCCGCAGCGCGGCTACCGGATCAGCGGCCAGCGCGGCGACAGCGCCTACTTCTCGGCGACGATCTACAACGAGCCCTCCCCCGGCGCCTGGTCGGACAAGGTGATCGGCGTCGTCAACGACAGCGACCTGACGTTCGACGCCGACGGCCGCTTCTCGTTCCTGCATCGGGCCGAGCCCGGCCGGAGGGGTACGACGGCGTCTTCGTCGAGCTCGCCGACGACGCCTCCGTCGTGCTGACCCGCGACTACCAGGTCGACCCGGTCACCGGCCGCCGCGTCCTCTGGGAGATCGAGGCGCTCGACGAGCCCGACCCGATCAGCCACGGCGACGCCGAGACCGCGCAGGTCGCTGCGCTCGACGCTCACCTGGCTGCGCACCATGTTCGCGATCGTGCCCGCTCGTCGGTCGGGCGTGCGCAACGACGACGAGCGTCACGACCTCGGCCACGAGATCTCGCAGGTCGCCAACGACTTCGCCGCGCCGTACCAGGTGCCGGACTTCAACTTCGGCTGGTCGGCCACCGACGCCTGCTACTCGTTCGGCAGCTTCGACCTCGATCCCGACGAGGCGCTGGTCGTCACCCACCGGCCGCCGACCTGCCGGTTCTGGAACCTGATCGTCTGGAACCAGTTCATGGCCGGCCACAACGTCACCGACGGCCGGATCTCGGTCAACCACGGCACCGCCGTACCGAACGCCGACGGCACGGTCACCACCGTGATCGCGCGCTCGCAGCTCGACCACCCGAACGCGATCACGACGCTCGACCAGGCGCGCGGGAACCTCGCGTTCCGCTGGTTCCTCGCCGACGAGGTGCCGGACCGGCCGGTCGTGTCGCTCGTGAAGATCGCCGACGCACCGACCTCGACCACCTGACTACCCAATCTCGGTGAGGAGATCGCCACTCTCCGATCCTTCGGTCGGTCGATGCACTCTCCTGTTCCCTGAACCAGGATCACGCGCACCAGGCACGGGGTCCGCTCGACGGTGGGATGGGGCAGATGCCTCGGATGTGGTCTGCTTCAGTGAGCCTTCGACAGTCCTGCGGGCGGTCGGGAGTTGACGAGCGCCTGGATCGCGGCAGTCGTCATGGTGGCGTTCGGAGCCTCGGCATGCGGCGGCTCCGCCTCGGGTGGTGGCGACGCGGGAACCGACGCCTCCAACGCGGCGTACGCCGGAGGTTCGACAGGGTCGCCCCGCGATGACAACCGCCTGAGCGAGAAGACCAGCCGGCCTCTCGATCCCCTCGCCCCAGCCCGAATCGCTCCGGTCAAGCGGCCTGGCCCCGACATCAGTCACCGTCTGGCGGCGCGACGAGTCGGATTCGCGCACACACTGTCCTACCCCGACGGGGTGAAGATCGCGGTGCTCGACATCCGTCAGGCGAAGGTCACCGGTCAGGGCCCCGGAGTCCTGAGTGGCCCGATGACCTCGTTGCGACTCCAGCTGGTCAACGACAGCATGACCACCCTCGATCTCGACCACGTGGTCGTGACGACCGTCTACGGGCGGCCCGCCCGCATCGCCCGGCCGGTCTACACCGACGGCACGCAGGATCTCACCGGTCTGGTGAAGCCGGGCGGTCGAACGACGGCCACCTACGCGTTCTCGGTCCCCACCTCCGACCTGACCCACGTCACCGTCCACATCGACTTCGACTCGCGCCACGCCGCAGGCGTGTTCAGCGGGTCGACGGCCTCCCAGAGCTGAAGGAAGAGAAGATGATCCACAACGCGAGCCGAGTGGCTTCGGGCAGGGACGCACTCAGGCGTGTCGTCGCTCTTCTGGCCGGCGCGGCCCTGATCCTGGTCGGGCTGGCGGCGGTTGCTCCGGCGGCGGTGGCGGACACCTCGCCCAGCGCCGGCACGCCCGCCACGGTGTCAGCCGACGCCCTGCCGACCTGGCAGCTCAACGGAGTCGTGTGGAGCCAGGTGGTCGTCGGCAACACCGTCTACGCCACCGGGTCCTTCACCCAGGCCCGCCCGCCCGGGGTCGCGGTGGGCGGAGCCGGCTCGATCGCGGCGAACAACATCTTCGCCTACAACATCACCACTGGTGCGCCGGTCGGGAACTTCAGCCATTCGCTGAACGCGCAGGGTCTCGTCGTGAAGGCGTCGCCCGACGGCTCCCGGGTCTACGTCGGTGGTGACTTCACCACCGTGGACGGAGTGGCCCGGAACCACATCGTCGCCTTCAACACCGCGACCGGTGCCGTCGACACGAGCTTCGCGGCCTCGATCAGTTCCCAGGTGCGGGGCCTGGCCGTCTCCGACACGACCGTCTACGCGGGCGGCAACTTCTTCAGCGCCAACAGCAAGACCCGCACCCGCCTGGCGGCGTTCTCGCGCAGCAACGGATCCCTCCTGCCTTGGGCGCCCACCGCCAACGGCGCCGTCTGGACCATGGTGCTGGCGCCCGACGGTAGTCGGGTCATCCTCGGAGGCAGCTTCACGAGCCTCAACGACGTGGGTGCAAGCGGTCTCGGTGCCGTGGACTCGAGCACCGGCGCGACGCTCCCCTTCCCGGCCAACCAGGTGATCCAGGACGGCGGCGCCGGGAGTGCCATCCTCGGCCTGACCACGGACGGCACGAACGTCTACGGGTCCGGCTACGCCTTCCAGTCCGGCAACTTCGAGGGCACGTTCGCGGTGAACCCGACGACGGGCGACCTCATCTTCGCGAACGACTGCCACGGTGACACCTACGACACCTTCCCCGTCAACGGCGTTCTCTACTCGGTGAGCCACGCCCACGACTGTCGCTGGATCGGGTCCTTCCCCCAGACCGATGCGGACTGGTCGATCAACCAACGCAACGCGCTCGCGTTCACCACGGCTCCGACGGGGACCGGCATCGGGCCGGACAACTACGGCTGGAACTACAACGGCTACGGCGTCTCGTCGCTGTTGCAGTGGTTCCCGGCGATCGCGCTCGGCAGCTACACGGGTCAGTACCAGGCGGCGTGGTCGGTGGCCGGCAACGACAAGTACGTCGTGCTCGGTGGTGAGTTCCCGAGGGTGAACGGCGCCGCCCAGCAGAGCCTGGTGCGCTTCGCGACCAGCGACATCGCACCGGACAAGCGCGGACCGGCCCGCGCCTCGGGCGCCCCGGCTCCGAGCGCCCTCTCGTTCGCCGCAGGCACGGCGCGCGTCTCGTGGCAGGCCGCGTACGACATGGACAACGAGACGCTGACCTACGACGTCTACCGGTCCGGCCGCAGCACTCCCGTCTACACGACGACGCAGAAGTCGAACTACTGGACCTATCCGATGATGGGCTTCGCCGACAAGACCGTCACGGCTGGCTCGACGTACACCTACACGGTGAAGGTCACCGACCCCTTCGGCAACGTGCTCTCGCTGCCCGCCACGAACCCGGTGACCATCGGGACAGGGACGACGAGCCCCTACGAGAAGGACGTCGTCCAGGACGGCGCATCCGCCTTCTGGCGGCTGGGCGAGTCCTCGGGCTCGACCGTCTACGACCACGCCGGCTTCAACGACGCCACCGCCAGCGGCGGAGTGACTCGTGGCGCGGCCGGTGCGATCCAAGGTGACCCGGACGGCGCGTCCGACTTCTCCGGGGGATCCGACGGCATCGTGGTCAGCCCGGCGATGGCGACCACCCCGAGCTTCACCACCGAGGCGTGGTTCAAGACGACCACGACGTCCGGCGGCAAGATCATCGGCTACGGCAACGCCACCAGCGGCACCAGCGGCAGCTACGACCGGCACGTCTACATGGACAACGCAGGCCACCTGATCTTCGGCGTCTACCCGGGCGGGGTGCGGACGATCCAGAGCAGCAAGAGCTACAACGACGGCGCCTGGCACCAGGTCGTCGCCTCGCAGTCGGCTGCCGGCACGGCCCTGTACGTCGACGGCAAGAAGGTCGCCGGCGACAGCAGCACCACCTCGGCCCAGCCGTACGCAGGCTACTGGCGGATCGGCGGGGACAACCTCAACGGCTGGCCCAGCCAGCCCTCGAGCAGCAACTTCTCGGGCACGATCGACGATGTCGCGGTCTACCCGTCGGCCCTCTCGCTCGCCCAGATCCAGCAGCACTACACCGTCAGTGGGCGGACGCTCGACATTCCGGCTGCGCCGAGCGACACGTACGGCAAGGCCGTCTTCAACGACGCTCCCGACCTGTACTGGCGCCTGGGTGAGAACGGCGGCACGACCGCGAAGGACGCGGGCCCGAACGGGTTCGACGGCGTCTACTCCGGCGGCTACACGCTCGGTCGGCCGTCGGGCGTGACCGGCACGACTGACACGTCGGTCACGTTCGACGGCTCCAGCGGAACGGTTGCCTCTCAGCAGTCGGTCTCAGAACCCCACGGTCTACTCCGAGGAGCTGTGGTTCAACACCACGACCAACCGGGGCGGGAAGCTGATCGGCTTCGGTGACACCCAGAGCGGGACGCGCAGCAACTACGACCGTCACGTGTACATGGAGGACTCCGGCCAGCTGACCTTCGGTGTCTGGACCGGCACGACCAACACCATCACCTCTCCGCAGAGCTACAACGACGGAGGGTGGCACCACCTCGTCGCCGACCAGTCCGCCGACGGCATGAAGCTCTACGTCGACGGACAGCTGGTCGGAACCCATCCCCAGACCGCCGCGCAGGGCTACTCCGGCTACTGGCGCGTCGGCGGAGACACCGCATGGGGAGGCAGCAGCCACTTCTTCGACGGAACGATCGACGAAGTCGCCGTCTACTCGAGGGCACTCAGCCAGTCGACGATCACGAGTCACTACCTGGCCGGCGGCGGGCAGCTGCCCAACCAGTCCCCGACGGCCGCCTTCACGGTGTCTCGGGACGACCTCGAGGTGACGGCCGACGGGTCCGGATCCGCTGACGCGGACGGCTCGATCGCGTCGTACGAGTGGAACTGGGGTGACGGGTCGTCGCCGGACCACGGCTCTCAGGTGAACCACACCTATGCACACTCCGGGACCTTCACAGTGACCCTCACGGTGACCGACGACGACGGTGCGACCGCCACCACGTCGCAGGACGTGACGGTCGAGCACGTCAACAAGCTGCCCTCGGCCTCCTTCACGATCAGCTCGCCCGACGGTTTGGCGGTCGGAGTGGACGGGTCTGCCTCGAGCGACCCGGACGGCTCGATCGCGAGCTACGGGTGGAGCTGGGGTGACGGCTCGGCGGACTCCACCGGCAGCTCGCCCTCCCACACCTACGGTGCGAGCAACACGTACACGATCACCCTCACGGTGACCGACAACGAAGGTGGGACCGCCACGCAGTCGAAGCAGGTCACCGTCTCGAGCGCCCCGATCCCGCTCCTGCAGGACAGCTTCTCGCGGACGGTGGTCAACGGGTGGGGCTCGCCCGACACCGGCGGAGCCTGGACCCGTCAGGGGACCGCGTCCAACTTCGCCGTCTCGGGCGGTCAGGGCTCGATCAGGATGGGCAGCGCCGGCAGCGGTCCGTGGGTGAGCAACACGTCGTTCTCGGCGACCAACACGGACATGAGCCTGTCAGTCGGGATCGACAAGGTGGCGACCGGCGGCGGGGTCTTCATCATGGCTCAGCCGAGGTTGGTGGCGGGCTCGGACGGCTACGTCGCCGAGCCCAAGTACCTCTCCAGCGGTGCCGTCCAGCTGCTTCTGTTCAAGAGCGTCGGAGGCACGGACACCACGCTGAGCACGACCACGGTGCCCGGACTCTCCGTGGCTCCGGGCGACCGGATCATGGTGCGTGCCCAGGTGTTCGGTACGTCCCCGACGACCGTGCGCGCCAAGATCTGGAAGGTGGGGACCTCCGAGCCGGCAGCCTGGACGTCCTCCATCACGGACTCGACGGCGGCGATCCAGGTCGCAGGAGGAGCGGCGGTGCGCACCTACCTGTCCGGATCTGCCACCAACGCGCCCGTGATCGCCACCTTCGACGACGTGTGGGTCGGGCCGCTGCGGCAGGGGCTGCTCTGATCGCCGCAACGCCGAGTCGGCGCAGTCTTCCCCGGGAAGGCCGCCGAGTCGGCGCAGTCTTCCCCGGGAAGGCCGCCGAGTCGGCGCAGTCTTCCCCGGGAAGGCCGCCGAGTCGGCGCAGTCTTTCCCGGGAAGGCCGCCGAGTCGGCGCAGTCTTTCCCGGGAAGGCCGCCGAGTCGGCGCAGTCTTTCCCGGGAAGGCCGCCGAGTCGGCGCAGTCTTCCCTCCCCCGCTTCGCTCCTCCGAAAAGACTCCACCGACTCGGCTCTGGTCAGAGCCCTGATGGGGGTACAAACGCAGCAGGCCCGGCTCCAGCGCTTTCGCGCTTTCACCGGGCCTGCTGCGTTTGTACCCCCGACCGGATTCGAACCGGCGCTACCGCCGTGAGAGGGCGACCGAGGGGTCTTCTGACGACGACGAAAAGCAGTGAAACCGCAGGTCAAAGGGCGAATCCCTCGTTGACTGAGGTTGGGAATGCTCGGCCGTTTTCGACCGTGGTGTTGCCCCAGTGTTGCCCAGCCGGCACCCGAACACCGCACCATGCTGCCCGGCGAACCTGTCGTGTCCGGTCGCGTGCACATGCGTCGCGGGGCACAAAGGACTCAGACCGCGCCGCGGCCTTGCCGCGTGGAGCCAAACCGCAACGCTGTTGTATGTATCCTCATCTCCCAAGATGGGTTCGTTCGCCCGTGGCCGATGGGCGGAGGAGCCGGCTCAGGGCGAGGTTCCGATGCGGTATCTGATGGTGCTCGTGACCGAGAGCGAGCGTCAGGCGTTGTCGATGAGGAAGTGGACCCCGTTGCGTGCGAGCTCCGTTGTGAGCAGGTGGTGTCGGTGGATCGAGACCGGGTCGGGCGAGACCCAGGATTCGAACTGCGACGAGTCTTCGAGCGCGCCTGGATGAAGCTCAGCCGGCGGGCGTCCCGCCGGGGACGCACGTAGGCGGCGAGCCATACGCCGTCGGGGCGCGCCGCCAACGGAGCGGACACTGCTCAACCTTGCGAGTCGACCGTGTCGGTCCAGGCGGGAAATCGGGATCAGGCGTAACCGCTGATGAAGAGCGCGGTGAGACAACCTTTCACTGGTGCGATCGAACCCATCGTGCGCACCGGACGCGCTCACCTGTCTCGTTGTCCTCGACCACCATCCGGTCGCCCGCCTTGACTCGGACGACAACCGCCTTTGTGACCACTCGCTCACCCCCAGGGCCCTGTCGGACTGCGTGATCAACTCGAGCGACGGGCTCACCACAGGCCGCGATGGGCCGCCTGCTCGAGAAGGGCTCCCCGCCACTCCACCGCCGCACGCCACCAGACGGAATGGGAGAAGCGGCCCGACGAACTTCACCGCCTTCCACATCCTGTCATTCTGGGCCGCTGAAGCTCGTCATGGTCCCATCACCTGAAAAGTTGCGGCGAGAACATCGCACTCAAGCAATTCCGGTCGTTTGGCCATGGTCTCGATCCCGAGGATGATCGCAGAGAGCGCCTACCAGCTAGAGCAAAGCGCGCCCGCTCCCATTCTGGACTCACCCGAAGAGCCGTCGTAGTCGAAGAGATGGCAAGGCGACGCGCCGGGACGTCTCCGACACACCCGCCGGCGCGGCGGTTTCCGAGCCGGCAAGCGCTCCGGTCCACAGGGGGTGATGGTGGGAGTGGGACAAGCGCTGTCAGGGCTTGAGGATGACCTTGGTCCAGCCGTCGTCACGATTGTCGAAGTGCTGGTATGCCTCGGGCGCCTGCGCGAGCGGCAGTTCGTGGCTGACGATGAATGACGGCTCGGCGTGGCCGCTGGCGATAAGGTCGCGCAACTGTCGGTTGTACGCCTTGACGTTGGCCTGCCCGGTGCCCGACCGCAGGCCCTTGGCGAAGTAGGTGCCGAAGTCGAAGGCCATCTTGCCGTCCTGCGACAACTTGTCCGGGCCCTTCGGGTCGGCCGGCGGGAACACCCCCACGACGCCGATGGCTCCGGTCGCCCGGACGGCATGCACCAGACCGTTCATGGACAGGTAGTTGTGCTCCGTGCCGTCGGGGTCGTGCGCCTGCCAGCCGACGCACTCACAGCCCTTGTCCGCGCCCTGGCCGCCGGTGAGCTCGAGTACCTGCTCGACGGGGTCGCCCACGCTGTCGTCGATGCCGATGGCGCCGATCTTCTCCGCCAGCGCGAGCCGGTCGGGCTGCCGGTCGACGACCATCACCTTGCTGGCGCCCCTGACGTTGCACGACAGGGCGGCCATCAGTCCCACCGGGCCGGCGCCCCAGATCACGACCGACTCGCCGGGCCGCACGTCAGCCAACTCGGTCGCGTGGTATCCGGTGGGCCAAATGTCGGCAAGCATCACGTAGTCGTTCTCCCGCTCCACCGAGTCCGGGGGCAGCAGCAGGCAGTTGAAGTCGCCGTACGGGACCCGGAGGAGCTCGGCCTGGCCGCCGGGGTAGGGGCCCATATCGGCAAAGCCGTAGGCGCCACCGGCCATGGCCGGGTTCACAGTGAGGCAGAAACCCGTGAAGCCTCGCTCACAGTTCTTGCAGAACCCGCACGCCACGTTGAACGGAAGGCAGACCCGATCACCCACCTTCACCCGCGAAACCGCGCTCCCGACCTCGATCACCTCGCCGAGATTCTCGTGCCCGATGACGGTGCCGGGTTCGAGCGATGTGCGGCCTTCGTACATATGCAGGTCGGAGCCGCAGATGTTCGTCGCGGTGATCCTGACGAGAACGTCGGTGGGACGTTCGATCCGCGCATCCGGAACGTCGTCGACGGATACCTGCTTCGTGCCGTGGTAGACGACAGCCTTCATGGTTGGTCCTTCCGTTGGGAGGGCGTTTCTGCAGGCGGCTGGTCGGACCGCGATTGCGGCCTTGCCATGTCCCTCTGTGGACGCCTCATCGCCCTGTTTCGACTTACCGGTGGTGTTGTCGCGGAGAACCTCAAGGCCTGAGACGCATCTGTCGGGTTCCGTCTGCCACGTCTCCGAGCTCCAACGAGCTGAACGGCTTGATGTGATCCGCGTCATTCCAGAGTGGCTCCATGGCGGCGTCGGGTCATCCCGGCCAGCGTCCGTACTGCACTACCGGGTAGCGGGCGTTGTCGGAGATCTCGCTGGCGATGCCGGCCGCCTGCTGTGCGTTGAGGGCAGCGTGGTCGATGACGTCGTCGAGCGCCCGCACGTCCTCATCAGCGCCGAGCTCCTTTCCCGACGGGGCACTGTTGCATTGAGCGTTCAAATGATCGCGCGACGGGAGATCTTCCTGTGCGACTGGTGGGTCCGGCCCCAAGTCGACCCGTTTCGCCACCAACGCACCCCTGTGGATTCGATCTGCGGCCATTTTGGCGGAGCTCGGGCGAAGATCTTGCAGCGCCGATGTGGGTGGACGGCTCAATGCAACAGTGCCGGTTGGCCCGGCTCTCGGCCGGCAGGGATCGCCCGCGACCCTCTCGAGCCCACGACACGTCGGCCGCTCGACGAGGCGCTCCGCAGCTGACCCGACGCTCAGGCGGCCGCGTCCGCGCGGCTGGGTTCGACGATCAACACCGGACAGTTGGACTCCCTCAGGACCGTCCGGGCGATCGGCCCGAGGTGCGAGCCCAGCGGGACGGAGGCATGGTGTCGGCCCACGACCACGAGCACGGCGTGACGGGACTCGCTGACCAGCAGATCCGCGGGGGGAGCGTGTGCCACCAAGATCTCGGCCTCGACATCGGGGTAATCCTCCAGGAGCGGCGCCAGGTCCGCCTCAAGGTGACGGTGGAGCCGCGTCGAGTGCGCAGCGCCGGAGTGATTCCCGAAGACGAGATCGTTGTACAGCTGCGAGATCCACCAACACTGGACCAGCCGCGCTCCGGAGTGGGTCCGACGGGCTTCGTCGAGTGCCGCGCGCACCACGTCATCTGACGACCGCGCCTCCTCGACACCGACAACGACGGTGCCCGGGTGCACTTCGGGGCGTTGCCACGATGCCGGGATGACCGCCACGGGTGCGTGCGCGCGAGCTGCCACACCACTCGTCACCGACAGCGCGGACACCCGGGCCAGCATCCGCTTGCGGTGGTTCTGCAGGACGACCAGGCAGGCGTCCTGACTCGCGGCGACGAGTGAGGGCACCACGACTCCGCGGACGAGCCCGGTGCTGACCGGCACGGTCTCGTCAACGAGCCTCTCGACGTGGCTCGCTGCCCGCTCGAGGACGTCGACTCCGGCCTTCCTCAGCTCGCCGTCGATCTTCCTCAGCTCGACGGCCGCCGACCGACCGAGGTAGCCGGGGTGCTGCACATGCACGAGGTGCACCCCGCACCCGCGCCGCATCGCGTCGGCCGCGGCGTAGTCCAGGGCGGCGTCGATCTTGTGGTCGCCCGTCACCCCGACCAGGACATTCGGGTTGGTCAAGTCCACGATGTCGTCCTCCCCGTCGTCAGCCGGTCAGCCGTCCGAGGGGTCGCGGTCCACGTGTTCGACGAACGCGTCGAGGCCGGGGAAGACGAGACCCTCGTGGCCCGTGTCGGACCATCGCACGAGGTACGGCGGCGACCCGTCCTCGTGCTTGACCTCGAGGATCTCGGCGTCTCGGACGTGCTCGCCCACGTGCACGCTGCGCACCACCAGGCGATCGCCTGGCCGCGCCGTCATCGTCGTCATCGTCTTTCTCCTTCCGCGCGGGACGCGAACTGCCTCCCTGGACCCATGATCGTCCTTGTACAGGCGATCTGGGCAGGGCCCTTCGTGCCGAGGTCGCTCGTAGCCGGCGGGTGCAAGATCCGCTCGTGGACTCCGACGGTGCAGCGCCAGGAGGAGTCCCGGGATCGCACTGACCAGCACGAACACCGCCAGCGTGGACGATGCGACGCTCTCGGTGCCAAGCAGGCTCCGAAGCGGTGACCAGAGCGCCGCGATCCGGTGAAGTAGTTGTCGGGTGAGCCGCCCGGACGAGGGTCGCTCGCAGAATGCTGGGCTCGGACCCGGAGGCACCGTGTCCCCGAGAGATTCGTGCCCCGAGGAGATCGCTGCGACCGAGACCAGCAGGACCTCGGCATCTGGGAGAACTGCTGACCGCCGGGCTTGCTGGGGTGCCGAGCTGCGCGCCTCGCGGCCCGCCAGGGACGTCGGACGACGACTGGCTGAACCAACCACTCTCGGCGGAGCGCGGCTTGATCTCCGGGGCGGCAGCGGACGGTCAGGCGTATTGACCGGTGGGGCCCTCGTGGGCCGGATCCGAGTCGGCGTCGAGGACGGCGGCAGCGGCCACCTGACTCCAGTTGATGACCAAGGTGGTGACGGCATTGCTGCCCGGATCCAGGATGGAGAGTTGGCTTGTCTCGGGTCGGCCCACGCGCTCGATCTCCTCGCGCACATGCTGCTCGCCGCCCGGCGGTAGGCGCCAACGTTGAGTCCAGCCGGCTCCGTAGAGCATGACGTAGGCCATGGTCAGGTGCGCCTGCGTTGCGGGACTGGGCTGGCTTCGTCGAGCCGGCTTCCACCGTCGTCGGTCCACTGATCCGCAGGGTCGTGATCCGGTGAATCGGTGACCGTGGTGAGGAGGCAGTGGGCGGAGTGTGCGTATCCGTGCGTGGCTGCCGCCAGCAGGGCCTCCTCTCCTTGCGCTTGGGACATTGCCGGCGGCACCACGAGCAGATGGAGAATCCAGTTATCCGCAAGCGTGAGATGGATCAGGTGTGCGTCGTCCTGGGGGAATGATTCGGCCCTGATGGCGCCCGTTGCTGTGGGGATACGGAGCGAGGTCGTGTCCCAGGCCGTGTCCCAGTCCGGTGGCGAGAAGAGAGCATGCACGACTCGGCCGTGTTCGACCGGGAAATGATCGACGAGTTCCCCGAGCTCGCGGACAAGCTCGCGGCTCCTGGGCCACCACCCACCGTCCATGACACCGGCGCCCCGCACGGGCGCCATGCGCAGCCGGAGCGGCCGACTCCCAGGAGGTCGGGGTGGAACGCTCGGCGTCGTCATGACGTCCGCCTCTCGACCGACATTCCCCGCGTCCAGACGGGAGACTTCGGGGCATCGGTTCCTTGTCAAGAGTACAACGGGCACCTTGCGCTCGCCGGTCGTCGGTCCGGGTCGACGGCTCAGATCCGGCGTAGGCCCCGGCACGACGGGCGCCGCTCGACCTGCCGCTCACCCCCTGAGACGGCCGTGGTCGGCGCCGTCGGGTCCGCGGTCGTCCAGGCCGACCCGCCGTTGAGGTGGTCGCCAAACCGTCGAGGACGCGGACGCTACGAAACTCGAGGTCCACAACTCAACCAGCGGACGGACGAAGACGTCACGATGCTCCTGGCGGTATCCCGGTGCGAAGGCATCCTCACAACAAAGCCCGCATGTCGAGTGGCCACAGGTCGCCGACCGCCGCGGACGTCCAACTTGAGAGGGCCCATCATCCAGGCGCCCGGAGGCGGAGAGGTCACCCAATCGGGCGGCTCGAACTTGATGCGCCAAGAGTGCATCCACCCTGTGAAGTTCGCGGACTGGAAGGACGAGACGCGTTCCGCGAATTGGGGCTAGCTCCTGGGGTGGCCCTGGAGGCACTTGTCCGCTCCAGCTGCCACTGAGTGGCCCTGAGCGCATCTGCCCGGCGCCTTGGTGGATCTCTTGAAGCCATGAAGCATGTGCTCGATGCTGTGCTTCACGTTCACTGCCGTTTGCTTCATTGTGGGCATCTTGCCCATCTCCTTAGGTAGTCGCCTACCTCCTAGCATCCTCTCAGGCACCCTTTCGCCACAAGGGTCAGAGCCCACCACCCAATCTGTCCAGGTCGATCAGAGCCCCTTTGATGTGGTGGAGGTTGGCCAGCGCGTACGACCAGGTCCGCTCGTCGAACGACGGGTCCTCGACGGGTACAACCCGGGCAAGATCGTCCGCTACCTCGGTGGACCAGTTGGCCCATGCCTCTCGCATCGCCGTGGCCGCCGCGCGAAGCTGGCACCGCAGGCTCGGGTTCCGGCTCCTTCGGCTTCGCGGATCTCAAGAGAGCGACTGCTGCTGGCGGCGCTGCAGGTCTTCTCCTCCTTCTTGTCGCCCCGTGCGGTGACTGACGGTGCCTGTCGTGGGCCTCCCGCCCCTCACCTGCACAGACGCGATCCGAAGCGGTGACTACCGGTGACCCCTGGTGAACATCTTGCGGATTCTCTGCGGACCGAGCGGACCCGCGGACCGCCGTCCTGAGATACGGGGAAGATCGGCCGCACTCACGTACAAAGAAGTACCCCGCCCGGCGTTGGCCGCCGGACGGGGCTGACATCGCCCTAAATAGGAGGCAACATCTTGAGCGCATCATCTATCAATCACCTGACAGCCGCATGCCCTGATCGAACCATGCAGCTCCCGATGGGCCGCGTGGATCGCGTCCGGTGGCTCAGGTGGTCGCTCATGAACAGCACGCACTGAAGCGCCCCGGGTTTGATGCCGCTCCTGTTTGAGTCCAGGAGGATGAGCCCCGCAAGTGCATACAGGGCGAGGGCGCCAACTCAGCTCAGTCACTTCCACCCCGCCAGGAACACCCGCGATGACCGCACGGTAGGAAAGCAGTGCGCCCTGTGGCCGGATCGTTGGGGTTTCGAGAGCCGCATCTGGGTGGCATCAGTCCACTATGTCGAGCGAGTGGATCACCGCTGCAGAGGCCGCGGCTGCGGTCGGCTGCCACCGCCACATCATCGACCGGTACGTGGCTTCGGGGCGGATCGCTCGGCGGTACCCACCCGGTCGGAAGACGCCGACCTTGAGTCATGCGTCGGTCGAGCAATTCGCGCAGTGGTGGCGCGAGAAGGTGGCGGCCGAGCAGGGTCGTCGAACTGCGCGGTCCCGGCGCAGCGGGCCCCGGCCGACGGCGATGTGTGGCTCGACTCTCCGACCGCGGCGCTCGTGGTTGGTGTCAGCCCCCAGTACCTTGGTCGTCTCGCTGCCCAGCAGCAGGTTCCTGCCGCTCGGCACGGCGGTCGTTGCTATTTCCGTCGACGCGATGTCGAAGTGTTCGCGGCCGCCCGAGCGCTCAGCCTCCACAATCGGCAACGATGACGACCTCGCGCGGGTTCAGCCGTGGACGTCCGGCATCCCGACCTCACCGCAATCTCGGGGTGCAGCATGAACTGCGGGCTTAACCGCGTATCGGTTACCTACTGCTGACTCGTCCGCGGCGCCGCTCGCGAACGTGACCCATTGCGCCCACTATGACGCGACCCGGACGCACTCACATCACCCTGTACCCCCAATTGGGGTCAAGTTCCATCCGATCAGGCCAAACGATCGAAGACCTGTGACTGTCAGATCCATCATTCCGACGCCGTCGGGACCCGACGATGGAGGAGAAACCATGACAACCAACAAGATGCGGGCGCTGCTCGTCGGCGGCATCGGTCTTGTGCTTGCCGTCGTCGCCTCCCCGGCGCACGCCGGAGGGTACGAGGAGACCGTGCCGGTGTCGGCGAACGTCACCGGCACCGGCAATGTGATTGCCAACGGCAAGGCCGCATGGATCGACGCAGTGGTCACCTGCCCCAAGGGGACGTCGTGGTCGATCGACGAGGCGGCCGGGTTCAACATGGCGGACGCCGCCGGAGAGCAGGTGCCCGGACGGGCCAACGTCACCGGCGGGA
Source organism: uncultured Actinomycetota bacterium (assembly GCA_963716655.1). Classification (GTDB taxonomy): domain Bacteria; phylum Actinomycetota; class Actinomycetes; order Propionibacteriales; family Nocardioidaceae; genus Nocardioides. The sequence goes on from CAVQTV010000010.1 coordinate 139,886, forward strand.
AGTGCCTGGGCGAAGAGCAGGCCGTCAAGCTGAAGTTCGTGCCGTTCCCCGGCTTCCCGCCGGTCGCGGCCCGGTGCGGCGACTCCTACTCGCTGTCGTTCTTCTTCACCGCGGGCGGTGGACAGCAGGTCGACCTGAACTTCGCCGGGGGGACCGAGGTGACCGGGCCGCCGGTCTGCCTGACCTGACCCACCGACCAGACGCCGCCGTCCTGGTCCCCCAGGGCGGCGGTTTCGTCATCGGACATCGCGCTCCACGCCTGGCGGTACTCCTCCGTTCCCGAGCCCGTTAGTCACGCACGCCCCGTCGCCGTGTCACCGCGTCTCAGTCACGCCGCCTCCAACACCCTCCGCGTGCGTCAGTCCGCCGTGCAGCAGACCCGACTTCCTTGGGCACGATCCAGACAACCCTCGAAGCCGGACGAGCGGACTCTTCACCTAGCCGTTGCTGCACGGCCACCAGTTGGACTGAACCGTTTCAGCGTCCTTGACCATGCTCACGACCCGTGCCTGTCTCTGGGTGGTCGCCCCACGCGATCGATCTGTTCGGCGCCTCGGCGCTCGGTGACCGTCTCGTCGCCTTCGTCGACGCGCCGGGGTTCGTCCCTACGGCGTTCCTGATCGCGTACGTCGCCGGCGCGGCCCACGCGGTCGGCCCCGGACACGGCAAGAGCCTGGCGGCGGCGTACCTCGTCGGCTCCGAGGGCAAGGTCCGCGACGCCGCGTGGCTGGGGTGCAGCGTGGCGGTGATGCACACGGTGTCAGTGCTGGTCATCGCCATCGCCTGGACGTTCTTCTCGCTCTCCGACCTGGTCGACCTCGAGCACCTCACGACCGCGCTGCAGCTGGTCGGCGGGGTGCTCGTGATCGGCGTCGGGGTCTACCTCTTTCGGCGCCACCTCCGTGCCCGCGACGGACACGGCGACGGACACGGTCACTCCCACGGACATGGCCACGGCCATGGCCACGGCCACGGCCACAGTCAGGGCCACTCCGAGGAAGCCCCAGCCGCCCCGGCCTGATCGTGCTCGGCATCTCTGGCGGCCTCACCCCGTCGCCGGCGGCGTTCCTGGTGCTCATCACGGGCCTGTTCAGCGGCCGCAGCGGCTTCGCGCTGGCACTGGTGATGACGTTTGGCCTCGGGCTGGCGTCGGTCCTGTTCGTGGTCGGGCTCCTCGCGCTGAGTGGCCGCAACCTGGTGGTCCGGGCGGCGGAGTCGCGACGCCGTCCTCACCCTCGCGACCCGGGTGGCGCCGGTCCTCGCCGCTGCGAGCATCTCCATGATCGGCTGCACGATCGCCGTCCCTCGCGGTCCACGACCTGGTGGGGGCCGCATGAGGCTGCATCCCTTCGGCGACCCCCAGACCGTCGACATCTCCTCCGACGGCGGCGCCGTCCACGTGCACTGGGAGGTCGGCGGCACCGACGACCTCACCCTGCTCGGCATCCACCTCGGCGTGCTGCCCGAGGACCGGGTGATGCTCGACGGCGCGATCACCTACGACGACGGCGACGGCGCGCTGGTCTCCGACGCGCCCGAGCTCGAGCCCTACCTCCTCGACCACGTCGCGGTCTCCGCCGGGGGCGCCGACTGCACGGGGGAGGTGACCGCGGTCGACGACCTCACCGAGGGTGGCGCGGACCTCTCCTTCACCTGTCCGCAGGACGCCGACAGCGCGACGGTCACGGTCACGATGCTCACCGACCTGCACCCGGCCTACCGCGCCCTGGCCAGCGGCCCCGACGGGCAGCGCACGGTCTACAGCTCGACCCAGGACAGCCACGACTGGCAACTCGCGGTCACCGCCGGCGCCAGCGGTACGACGACCGCGGCCACCGCGGCCACCGCGGCCACCCCGGCCGCCGACACGCCCGACGACGGCGCCGGCCTCGGAGCGAGCGCCGCCGTCCAGATGGGCGCCGTCGGCGCCGTACTCCTGATCCTCGCTGCCGGAGCGGTCCTGCTCCGGCGGCGACTGCACCGCACCACCACCTCCACCCCCGAAGGAGCATCACGTGCAACCTCCTCCCACCACGAGGTTCCGTAGCCGCCTCGTGACCGCGGCGGCCGCCCTCGCCGTCGCGGCCACCGGCGTGCTCACGACCCCGTCCCAAGCGGCCCCGGCGCCCGACGCGACTGCGGCGTCGGCCCCGGTCCAGGCGGCCGTCGAGCTGCCGATCGCCGACGTCGTCGACGCGTCGTTCGCCGGCGGCACGCCCGTCGACGAGGCCCAGGGCCTCACGGCGACGACGTACGGCGAGCCGACGTTCGGGACCCACCCGAAGTTCGGGGACATCATGACCGTCGACGGCGTCAACGACGCGGTCGCGTTCGACCTGGCCGGCCAGTACGACAAGGTCGCCGAGAGCTTCACCATCGAGTGCGTCTTCAAGATCAACGCAGCGATGCCGCAGAGCCCGGAGAAGGACCTGTGCTCCAACAAGGAGGCGGGCGGCTTCTCGATCTACGTCACCGGCCCCAACCTCGGCACGATGGCCCACATCGGCGGCGGCTACAAGAGCGTCCTCACGACGATCGACGGCAACCGGTGGTACCACGCCCTGTCCGTGTGGGACGGCTCCACCCTCAAGCTCTACGTCAACGGCCGGCTTACCGGTGAGGTCGCCGCGACCGGCGCCTTCACCGTCCCGCCGAACCCGATCGCCCACCGGTTCGCGGTCGGCGCCGACTCTGGCACCAACGCGACGACCCCGGTCGCCCAGTTCGCGCCGCCGTCGTCCTACGCCACCGCCAAGGTCTACAGCGAGGCCGTGACGGCCGAGCAGGCCGAGGCGCTCGCGGCGCAGTACGACACGGCCATTGAAACCCCGACCGCCGACGCACTCGACGTCGACTTCGCCGACGGCACCGCCGTCGACCACGCCCAGGCGCTCCCGTCGACCACCCGCGGCACCCCGGTCATCGCGGAGGACCCCGCGCTCGGCAAGCCGGTCGCGACCTTCGACGGCGTCGACGACTCGATCCAGTTCGCCTTCGCGCCGCACTGGCCGACGATCAGCAACGCGGTGAGCATCGAGTGCACCTTCAAGTACGACGACGTCGTGCCCGCCTCGTCGGAGAAGGACGTGTGCTCGGGCAAGGAGAGCGGCGGCTACGCGATCTACGTCAGCGGCGAGAGCATCGGCTTCATGGCCCACATCGGCGGTGGCTACAAGAACGCCATCGCGCCGATAGCCAAGGAAGGCCGCTGGTTCCACGTGGTCGGCATCTGGACCGGCACCGAGATGCAGTTGTGGGTCAACGGTGAGCAGGTCGCGACCACGCCGGCCACCGGCGCGCTGACCCTGCCCGCTGCGGCCGCTCGTGGCTGGACCCTCGGCGCCGACACCTCGCCGAGCGGTACCCAGTTCTACGCTCCGGTGACCGTCTCCAACGCGCGTCTCTACGGTCGCGCGCTCAACAGCTCCGAGGTCGCCGCGCTCGAGATCGACGCGCTCGGCGAGTTCCCCGACGCTGGCGTCGAGGTCACCTCGACCACTCCCGCGGCGGGCAGCAATCTCAGCGAGCCGGTCGAGTTCGCGGTGGAGATCCAGCACGAGGCCAACGCCACCGGCTGGACCTACACCCTCGACGGCGAGCCGATCGAGCCCGGTCAGGAGATCGGCGCGGGCCTCGCGGCCGGCGACCACGTGATCCTCATCGATGCCACCGACGTGTTCGGCGAGCCGGTCCGGGTCGAGGTGCCGTTCACCTCCGACGCGATCCCCGCGGGCGGCGGCACCGGCGACGGCCAAGGGGGCGGCAAGGTCTCTCTCTCGGCGATCGCAACCAGCCCCGACGGCAGCGACGTGACCACGACGTTCCGCGAGGCGACGGCCACGACCGCCACCGGTGGCTTCACCGGCTCAGTCGAGAAGCTGCCCACCACGCTGGAGTTCGAGTACGCCGACGGCGCCGACCTGTCGGGCGAGCAGAAGCCCGACGACGACGAGACCACCGCGAGCGTGTCGACGGGTGACATCCCGTTCCAGCGATTCGACGTTGACGTCCCCGGCGTGGTCGCCGGGCAGCAGATCCTGTGGAGCGGCGTCGTCGACCCTGCCCGCACGGCCTCGTTGCGCGTGTGGAACGCCACCGCCGGTACGTGGGTCGAGATCGCCACGGCGCCGGGTGCGACCGAGGGCGAGACCCGCCTGCAGGGCAAGCTGCGGGCGGCGTACGTCGACGGCACCACGGTGCACGCGATGGTGGTCGGGCAGGACCCGTTCGCCGACAACCTCGCGCCGCGCGACGCCAGCGCGGGGGACCCGGCCGAACGTGACCACTTCGAGGACCCGGCGGCCTACGACTTCTCGCTGGCGCACTTCACCGACACGCAGTACCTCGCCGAGGGCGCGGCCGGTGGCACGTACAACGACTTCGACGGCAACGCCGAGCCCACCGACCTGATGAAGGCGGAGGAGCAGGCGCTGTGGCAGAAGTCCTACACCGACACCACCGAGTGGATCGTCGACAACGCCGAGCAGCGGAAGATCGCGTGGACCGGCCACACCGGTGACGTGATCGAGAACGACTACAACGACCCGCTGGCGACCGACATCAACGGCAACCTGCTCTACCCGGGTCTCGACGAGCAGGTGACCGCGGAGTTCGACTTCACCTCCGAGGCGCAGTCGATCCTCGACCAGGCCGGCCTCGTCAACCAGGTGGTCGCGGGCAACCACGACAACCAGCTGGGCAACGAGACCGGCCCGGACTCCCGGTTCAACCGCTGGTACGGCCCGGAGCGGTACTACGCCGCCGAGGAGAGCTGGCCGGTCGGGGCGACGTACCACGCCTGGGACGAGAGCACCGAGACCGCGCAGGACGGGCAGGACAACCAGAACAACTACCTACTGTTCTCCGCCGGTGGCCTCGACTTCGTCGCGGTGGGTCTGTCCTACGGCGTGACCCAGGAGGAAGCGGACTGGGCGAGCTCGGTGTTCGAGCGCTACCCCGACCGCAACGGCATCCTGATCACGCACGCCTACCTGGCGCCGTCGACGGCGCCCGACGGGCGCGGCGCGACGTTCTCCTCCGACGGCTCGCGGCTCTACAACGACGTCGTCGCCGACAACAAGAACGTCTTCCTGATCCTCGCGGGTCACGAGCACGGTGTCGGCACGAACGTGAAGAGCGAGGTCGGCGTGACCGTCTCGCACGGTGTCGTCGAGCTCCTGGCCGACTACCAGTTCTACAAGATCGCGGCATCCGAGCTGTTCGGTCCCGAGTACTGCGACACCTGCACGACGCTGGGCAACGGCGACATCGACGTCGACGGGGACGGCGTTGCCGACCACAAGCCCGGTGACCTGCTCCAGTTCGGTGCGAGCTGGCTGCGGCTGCTGCAGTTCGACGTCGAGAAGTCGCAGATGGCCGTCGACACCTACTCGCCCATGTTCGACAACTTCGGCGCGACGGAGTACGACGACCGCCACCGCTACAACGGTGCGGAGGACAACACCGTGCTCCCGGTCGACCTGACCACCCGCAGCACCAGCTTCGAGACCGACGGCCTGGTGGTCGTCACCCCGACCGACACCGTGATCGGTGAGGCGACGGCCCGCTCGGGTTGGCCGGCGACCGTCGGGTGGTCGGGCCTGGTCGAGGGCGACCACTACGCCTGGGTGGCCGACAGCCGCACGGCGTCCGGTGACCGGATCGGCACGATGAGCCAGTTCGGCACGGTGTTCGTCGCCACGGCGGCCGGCACCGACGCCACCCCGCCGGTAGTCACCCTGCCGACCGACAACGAGGTCGAGATCGGCGAGGTGTTCGACCCGCTGGCCGGCGTCAGCGCCGTCGACAACACCGACGGTGACGTCACGGACCTGATCGAGGTGGTCGGCAGCGTCGACACCCTCACCCCGGGCTCGTACGCGCTCACCTACGTCGCCACCGACACCAACGGCAACCAGGTCCTGGTGCCGCGGGCGGTCCGCGTCGTCGAGCCGGTGAGTCCGGAGCTGGCCCCGTCATCGGTCAAGGTCAGCAACAAGTCGGTCGTCTTCGGCAAGAAGCTCGAGCTCACCGCCCGGGTGATCCCAGCAGACGCCACCGGCACGGTGCAGTTCCTCAACGGTGAGGACCAGCTGTGCGAGGGAACCCTCGTCGACGGGAAGGTGACCTGCATCGTGCAGACGCCCCCGCCGCCGGGTGAGCACGCCATCACGGCGGTCTACTCGGGTGACGACCGCTACGAGTGGTCGCAGAAGGCGTTCGTCCTGACGGTCAAGCAGCCGGGCAAGCAGGGCTGACCGGCTGATCCATCCCGACCGAGGCCCCCGGAGCGACCTGCTCCGGGGGCCTCGGCGCTTCCGGTACTACAACCGCACTCCATCTTGACGGCCGAGAACCCGCGGCTGATCCTTCTCCAGCGCGTCGTGCACGCGGTGGCCCTTGGGGATCAATGCGTCGGCGATCGGCTGGCTCCGGTCAATGCGCCAGCGGCTGGGCCTGATCACCTTCGGCCTGTGGTTAATCGTCTGGCTGCTTGTGATCCGCTCGACCGGCTCCTGCAACGGCGCGCTGGTCACCGCCAGGTCGGTCAGCTCGGGTGCCCGCGCCGGACGATGAACACCCAGACGTGCTAGTACCTCAGCTCTCCCCTGCCCACCGCGCCGTGCCTTCGTCACCGGAAACCGTTGATGCTTCACGGTCTCCAAGATCGTCTCCGACAAGCCCACCCGCCGGTCCTTCCGATCTCTACTTCCTGGGCGGCACGCATGCTACGAAGGGTCGTAGATGGGTCGCCCGTGGTCGGGCGGCCCTCGCGCATTTCTGGGCTTCCGTTGGTTGTCGACGGACGCGTTGGAGCGGGTGATCCGGGGTGATCGGCGTGCATGGTGGGGTGAAGTTCTACAGCGGTGCTCCGAAGGCGGCGCGGACCTACGTCGAGCGCGACTGCGCCCGCTACGACGACTACTACCTCGCCGACGGCGACGGGATCGCGATGCGATTCGTCGCCGAAGCAACGGGCGACGGTGGCGTCATGGTCGAGAGGAAACTGGACATGGACGGCGAGACGTACGAGGGCTGGGTCGCCGGGATGGTCGTCGAGACCGGGCAGCCGAAGGGTCGGCTTCGCAAGGACCCGGACGCGCTGCGGTTCGTCGAGGTCACGGTCAACGGGCCGAAGACCTGGTCGCTCGCGGCCGCGCTCAACCCGGAGGTCTCCGCCGCGCTCGACGCCGCCCAGGAGCGGGCGGCCCGGCAGATCATTGCCTACCTCGCCGAGCACGCCACAACCCGCGTCGGTCCTCGCGGCCGGCAGGTGCAGGTCCCGGTGGAGCAGATCGAGGCCGCGGTGATCCGGCACTACACGCTCCCGGGCCGGTGACCCGCACCGGCATCTGCACCTCCAGGTCAACGCCCGGGTGCTGGGCGGCCGGCGGGTGGCGGGGGCTGCACTCGGTCGGGGTGCGGGACATGATCGAGGCGATCAACGGCATCGGCCACGCCGCGGTCGCGACCGACCCGGAGTTCCGGACGGCACTCGCCGACGCCGGGTTCACGATGGACCCGGAGACCGGAGAGATCGATGAGCTGGGGCCGTTCGTCGGAGCTTTCAGCGCACGGACGGCGCAGATCCGCGGCAACGTCGACCGCTACGAGGCCACGTGGCGAGTCGACCACCCCGGCGAGGAGCCCGGACCGCGGCTGCGGGAGGCCTGGGACCGTCGGGCATGGGCGGAAGCGCGGCCCGACAAGGTCGTGCCCAAGGACGACGCCGCGGTCGTCGAGCGGTGGAACGAGGAACTGCGGGCCCTCGGGTACAGCGACCCGGCCGGCCCCGTCCCACTCGTGTCCCCGCGGATCGCTGACATCGACCGCGACGCCGCCGTCGATCTCGTGCTCTCGCGCCTCGGCGCAAAGCGGTCGGCATGGAACGCCGCCGACATCCGCGGCCAGGTCGAGCTCCTGATCGCCCAGACAGGCCTGACCACCGCGGCCGGGGTCCGCACCGAGCTCGCCGAGGACCTCACCGCCCGCGCGGTCACACGCTGCACCCCGCTGCTGCTGCGACCCGACGCGCCCGAGCACGTGCGGTCCCTGACGTCACCTGCCGTGCTCACCGTGGAGACAGCCATCCTGGAGCGGCTCCTGCGTCGCTCCCAGACGCTCAAGCCGGCCAGGCTCCACCGCGCGAGCGCCGCACAGCTGACACCCGAGCAGGCGCGGGCGGTCGCGGCGCTCACCGGCGGCTGTCCACTCGTCGTGGTCGAGGGCGCGGCCGGCGCGGGGAAGACCACGACGCTCGCCCGAGCACGCACCAACCTCGCGATGCGCGGCCACCGCCTGCTGGTCCTGACCCCGACGCTGAAGGCCGCCGAGGTCGCGGCCCGAGAGACCGGCGCCGAGGGCCACTCAGCGGCCTGGCTGATCCACCAGCACGGCTGGCGCTGGGACAACGACGGGCGCTGGACCCGGCAACCGTCCCAGCCCGCCCACGAGGCGCGGCTGCAACGCGGCGACCTCCTGCTGGTCGACGAGGCCGGGATGGTCGACCAGGACACCGCCCTCGCGCTGCTGACCATCGCCGACGAGGCCGGTGCCCGGATCGCGTTCATGGGCGACCGACACCAGCTCCCCGCCGTGGGACGCGGCGGCGTCCTCGACCACGCCGTCGCCTGGGCACACCCCAGCGCCGTGCTCACCCTGGACGAGGTGCACCGGTTCGCCGACCCCGACTACGCGACCCTCAGCCTGCAGATGCGCGACGGACGGCAGCCCGACGCGGTCTTCGACCGGCTCCTCGCGCGGGGCCAGGTCCTCGTGCAGACGTCCTGGCGTGCGCACTACCGGACGCCCTCCGGCGCGCAGCGCAACAAGACGTTCTCTCGAAAGATCGACGCCGAGCGGTTCCTCGCCGGCGTCGAGAGCGCCAAGGTCGTCGGCACCTACGTCGACCCCGCTCTCGCGAAGGTCACCGTGGGCGAGTGGGCGCAACGGTGGCTCGACGGGCAGGCGCACCTGAAGCCGACCACGCACGCGCGGTACGCCGGCATCCTGCGCAAGCACATCCACCCGAGGTGGGACCGGGTGAAGCTCGCCAACGTCTCCCACGGCGACGTCCAGGCCTGGGTCACCGAGCTGGCCAGGGACCAGCTCCCCCGCCACCGTCCAGAAGATCCATCGGGTGCTCAGCCTGGTCCTCGACATGGCCGTCAAGGACGGTCGGCTCGCGCGCAACGTCGCGACCGGAGTCAACCTGCCGCGCGTCCGGAAGCACGAGCAGCCGCTACCTCACCCACGAGCAGGTCGACGACCTCGCCACGGCGACCGGCTACCCGACGGACGCGAGCAAGCTTCAGCGGCCTCGAGACCGCGCCAACGAGACCTACCGCCTCGTGGTGCTGTTCCTCGCCTACACCGGCGTCCGGTTCGGCGAGATGGCCGCGCTCCGCGTCGCGCCGGCTCGACCTGCGACGCAACCGCGCGCGTCATCGTCGAGTCCGTCACCCCGGTTCAGGGCCAGGGGCTCGTCTGGGGGACCACCAAGACCCACCAGCGACGCGAGGTGCCGATCCCACGGTTCCTCGCCGACGAGCTGGCCGAGCACATCGCGGGCAAGCAGCCCGATGACCTGGTCTTCGCCGGCATCCGCAACGGCCAGCCACTACGGGTCAGCACCTTCCGCACAGCCTTCACCGCTGCCGCGAAGGCGATCGGCGTACCCGACCTCCACCCGCACCAGCTCCGGCACACCGCCGCCAGCCTCGCGATCGCCAGCGGCGCCGACGTCAAGGTCGTCCAGCAGATGCTCGGGCACGGCTCGGCGACGATGACGCTGGACACCTACGGACACCTCTTCGAGGACCGGCTCGACGAGGTCGGAGACGCGATGGACCGGGCGCGCGACGCCGCCCGGACCCGGCGCGCCGACCTGCGGCTTGTTGCCCCGGACGATCCCGCTGTTGCCCCAGTGTTGCCCGAGAGCGATTCGGCCCGAAATGCCGAAGAGGCCCCGCCCAGCGTTTCCGCTGGTCAGGGCCCCTTCTCGGACCTGTACCCCCGACCGGATTCGAACCGGCGCTACCGCCGTGAGAGGGCGGCGTGCTAGGCCGCTACACAACGGGGGCATGTCGTTCTCAGCTCCCCGAAGGGGCCTCGAACAGCGAACGAAACTTTAGCCGAAGCCTCGTCTCGAACAAAATCGCGGCTCTCCGAACTTCAGGAGGGGCCGCGATTTTCGCTGGGATACTAGGACTCGAACCTAGAATAACTGGACCAGAACCAGTCGTGTTGCCAATTACACCATATCCCAATGGCCGCCGTTCGCAGGGCCGTCCGGCTCGTCTCCGAGCCGAGAAGAAACCTTACACGCGACGGTCTCGGGCCGACCAAAACGCCTGGCTCCGCAGGCGTCTCGGTGGTCGTCCGGAGCCCGCGGCGGCGGGCCACGAGCAGCACCAGGCCGAGGTAGACGAGCGACTGGGTGAGGGTCACCGGGATCGTCCACCAGCTGCCGCCGGTCGGGTTCAGCGACGACGCCATGTCGCTGAACGCGAGCGCCAGCCCGAACGCCAGCCAGTTGTTGAGCACGTGCATCGCGATGCCGGCCTCGAGCCCTCCGGTGCGTACGACGAGCAGGCCGGCGACGACCCCGAACGCGAACCGGTCGAAGAAGATCGGCGCGCTCTGGCTGCCGTGCGCGAGCGCGAACAGGAGCGCCGGGAACAGCACCGCGGCCCACTCCCGGCCGAACAGCCCGCCGAAGGCCTGGGTGAGGTAGCCGCGGAACGCGTACTCCTCCCCCGCCGCCTGCAGCGGGGTCAGCAGCAGGACGACGAGCAGGAAGTCGCGGGTGGTCTCGGTGAAGTCGTTGAGCTGGCCGCTCATCTCGGTGCTCTCGCCCTGCGCCGGCAGGAACGCCGAGACGACCAGCGTCGCGAACAGCGCGACGATCGACGAGCCCGAAGCAGACCAGCATCCAGCGCCACCGGATCCGCGGCATGATCGAGGCCAGCCAGCCCGGCCGGAGCCCGTGCAGCACCCGGGTGATCAGCCAGGTGACCGGGATCGCGCAGGCCAGCGCGATGTTCAGGTAGGCCAGCCCGAGCGGGGTCGGGTCGTCGAGGTCGAGCAGCCGCTCCAGGCTGTCGACGACGTCGCGGCCGGCGAGCGCGAAGCCGAGCGCGAACGGGACCTGGACGAGCACCGGCACGAGCACCACGAACGACGCGATCAGCACGAACACGCCGACGATCGGGCGCCACGCACCGGGCCGACCACCCCGTTGGACGAGGTGGTAGGGCAGCCCTGGCGCGTCGTCGGACACGGTCAGCCCAGCGCGCTCTGCAGCCGGCCGAGGCTCGCGCTCGCGGCCGAGCAGCTCCATCGACTCGAACAGCGGCGGCGAGATCCGGCGGCCGGTGACGGCCACCCGGACCGGGCCGAACGCGTTGCGCGGCTTGAGCCCCATCCCGTCGACCAGCTCGGCCTGGAGCGCGTCCTGGATCGCGGCCGTCGACCACTCCCCGAGCGTCTCGCAGCGCTGGCCAGCGCCCGGGCGACGACGGCGCGGCCGTCGTCGTTCAGCAGCTTCTCGACGTCGGCCTCGTCGCGGGTGAACGACTGCCTCGTCGACGAACAGGAAGCCGAGCATGTCGACGGCCTCGGTGAGCTTGTTGATCCGCTCGGCGACCAGCGGCATCGCCAGCTCGAGCAGCTGCGCGTCCGCGTCGCTGACCGGGTCGGAGACCACGCCGGCGGCCTTGAGGAACGGCAGCACCCGGTCGGTGATGTCGTCGACCGACAGCAGCCGCATGTGGGAGGAGTTGATCGCGTCGGCCTTCTTGAGGTCGAAGCGGGCCGGGTTCGGGTTCACGTCCTTGATGTCGAACGCCTGCGACCATCTCGTCCAGCGTGAAGACGTCGCGGTCCGCGGCGATCGCCCAGCCGAGCAGCGCGAGGTAGTTGAGCAGGCCCTCGGGCAGGAAGCCCTGGTCGCGGTAGGCGAGCGCGTGCGCCTCGGGGTCGCGCTTGGAGAGCTTCTTGTTGCCCTCGCCCATCACGAACGGCAGGTGGCCGAACTCCGGCATCACCGTCGCCGATCCCGAGCTCGATCAGCGCCGCGTGCAGCGGGATCTGGCGCGGCGTGCTGGAGAGCAGGTCCTCGCCGCGCAGCACGTGGGTGATCCGCATGCAGCGCGTCGTCGACCGGGTTGACCAGCGTGTAGAGCGGGTCGCCGTTCGCCCGGCAGAGCGCGAAGTCGGGCACGAACTGGGTCTCGAAGGTGACCTCGCCGCGGACCAGGTCGTTCCAGGTGATCGAGCCCTCGGGCATCCGGAACCGGACGACCGACTTGCGGCCCTCGGCCTCGAACGCGGCGCGCTGCTCGGCGGAGAGCTCGCGGCAGAAGCCGTCGTACCCCATCACCTTGGAGCCGGACGCCTTGCGCCGCGCGTCGACCTCCTCGTTGGTGCAGAAGCAGTCGTAGGTGTACGACGAGGCGGCCAGCTTGGCCAGCGCGTCGGCGTAGAGGTCGCTGCGCTCGCTCTGCCGGTACGGCGCGTACGGGCCGCCGACCTCCGGGCCCTCGTCCCAGTCGAGGCCGAGCCAGCGCATCAGGTCGATGATCGCGTCGTACGACTCCTGGGTGCTGCGCTCCTTGTCGGTGTCCTCGATGCGGAACACGAAGGTGCCACCGTGGTGGCGCGCGAACGCCCAGTTGAAGAGCGCCGTGCGGACCAGGCCGACGTGCGGGCTCCCGGTCGGGCTGGGCGCCATGCGGACGCGGACGGGGGTGTTCATCGCTGTGCCACCTTGTTCGTGAGGGTGCCGAGGCCGGCGATCGAGATCTCGACCTCGTCACCGACCTCCATGGGACCGACACCCTCGGGGGTGCCGGTGAGGATGACGTCGCCGGGCAGCAGCGTCATCACGCTGGAGACGTGCGCGATCAGCGTGGGGATGTCGAAGATCAGGTCCTTGGTCGAGCCGTCCTGCTTGAGCTCGCCGTTGAGGTGCGTCTGGACGCTGCGGCCCTCGGCGAAGTCGTGCGGGTCCAGGTCGGTCTCGATCCACGGGCCGAGCGGGCAGAACGAGTCGAAGCCCTTGGCCCGGGTGAACTGCACGTCGCTCTTCTGCAGGTCGCGGGCGGTGACGTCGTTCGCGATCGTGTAGCCGTGGATCACGTCGGTCGCCTGCTCCGCGGGTACGTCGCGGCAGATCCGGCCGATCACGACGGCGAGCTCGCCCTCGAAGTGCAGGTTCTGCGTCTGCGGCGGGTAGAAGATCGGGTCGCCCGGCCCGACCACGCTGGTGTTCGGCTTGAGGAACATCAGCGGCTCGGTCGGGTACGTCGTTGCCCATCTCGGCCGCGTGGGCGGCGTAGTTGCGGCCGATGCCGACCACCTTGCTGCGCGGCAGCACCGGCGCCAGCAGCCGGACGTCCTCCAGCCGGTGCTCCTCGTCGAGCAGCTTCACGCCGACGTACAGCGGGTCGCCGGCCAGCGCGACGATCACGCTGTCCGGGTCGGGCTGGCCGAACTCGTCGAGCTCGCCGGTGACCACGCCGTAGAGCGGGTCCTCGCCGTGGTGAATCTCGCGATGCGCACCCGCCGAGCCTATCGACCGCGGCGTAGTCAGTCCCCGGTGAGCCGGACGGTGGAGACGAGGCGGTCGGCGATCTGCTCGTCGGTCCACGGGAAGTAGACCCAGCGCTCCTCGGAGAACATCCGGGTCTGGTCGTCCGACCACGGCGAGGCCGGGTCCTCGTACTGGCTGTAGGTCAGGATCGTGCGGGCCGAGATGCCGTTCTTGCCGCGGAACGCGATCGCCTGGATGTACGACGAGCCGCGGGTCACCGGGTCGAGGACCCGGTCGCCCGACGCGCTGCTGACCGCGTTCGCGTCGCCGGACAGGTCACCGAGACCGCCGCCGAGCGGGCAGCCGGCCGAGCCGCGGTCACCGGAGTAGTGCATCGAGCCGTAGGTCGCGCTGCAGGTCCAGGCCCCGGTCGGTGATCCGCTTGATCGCGGCCGCCATCCCGTCGACCACGTCCTGGTCGGTCGACAGCGTGCGCGGCGTGGTCAGCGGGTGCGCGGGGTCGAACGGGACCTCCCAGAGCTTGGCCTCGGGCACGATCTGGACGAACTCCTGGAAGATCGCGGCACCGGCCGACGAGGTCGCGTCGGAGCGGCCGTCCCAGTCGTGCAGGACCTGGCAGGCCTCGGTCAGGCCGGTCGCCGTCGCAGACCTGGTCGAGCCGGCCGCCGACGCGGGCCACCTCGGCGGCGTACACGCGGTTGGCGTACTGGTGCGAGGCCAGCGTCCTCGGCGTCTCCTTGCCCTGCTTCAGCTGGTCGCGGACGTAGGCCATGACGACCTTGGTCCGCATCGTGCGCTCGCAGTTCTCGCAGCCGATGATCCGCGGGAAGCCGGTCAGCTGCACCTTGTCGTTCGGCATCCAGTAGGAGTCGTTGGCGTTCATCACCCAGTCGCGGCGGATCACCTCGGGCATCCGCTTCGGGCCCGATGATGCCGCGGACGCTGGGCGTCCTTGTCGGTGCCCCACGCGCAGCTCGGTGTCCGCCCGGGTGCCGTCGAGGCCGGGCAGGCCGGCGACGCCGAAGAGCAGCTGCCCAGTCGGCCGTCATGCACTTCTGCGCGAGCTCGTTGGAGACGTTCGGGACGACGGAGTGGTCGGCGTACAGGACGTCACCGGCGCGGTCGGCCGCGGTGGTGTTGACCCACGGCATGCCGCCGCCCTTGTCCTGGCGGTGCAGCAGGTCGCGCACCGAGTCCGCCATGTTCATCGACAGGAAGGTGTCGAACGTCCGCAGGTGCTCGGCGTTGGCGTCCCGGATGGCCCAGAAGCTCTGGGTCGGTCCAGCGGCATGAAGTTGCTCGGCGCGGAGATGACGTAGCCCTGCGGCGTCCGGTAGAGCGTGCGGGTGACCGTCTCGACGCCGTCCTCGGTCTTGACCGGCACCTCGACGACGCGCTTCTCGAGCTCGGCGGTGCCGCGTGGCGGTCTTGTAGCTGGTCGGCGTGCCGGCGGTCGTGTACTGGTACGGCGTGAACCGGTAGCCGGTCGAGACCGTGTGGCTCCAGGCGACGTCCTGGTTGAAGCCGATGTTGATCGCCGGGAACCCGGTCAGCGCGCCGCCGGCGACGTCGAGCTTGCCGGGGACGGTGAGGTGCATCTGGGTGAACCGGTAGCGGCCCGAGCCACGGGAAGTGCGGGTTGCCGAGGATCATGCCGCGCCCGGTCGAGGTCGCATCGCCACCGACCGCCGTCGCGTTCGAGCCGAACTGCGCGCCCTCGCCCTTGCCCAGGAACGTCAGCAGCTCCTCACGGGACGGCGTCGTCACCTTCGCGGGCTTCGCGCCCGTCGGCGGCGTGGCGGCGGTGATCGCCGGCAGCAGCTGGGTCGTCGAGCCGATCAGCTGGGCGAGGTAGAAGGCGTACCAGACGTCGGTGGTCGTGACGTCGGGCTTGATCCACTCCGCGTCCGCGCAGGCAGGGTCGGTGATCTCGTTGGTGCTCAGCCACTCGTTGATGCCGGCGGTCTCGGCGACGACCATCGCCTTGGCGCGCTCGCTCGGGCCGGCGACCGGGTCCGCGAGGAGCTTCTCGACGACCTGGCGGTCGTGCAGGTCGGTGACGAGGGCGTCCCAGTCGAGGTTGGTGCCGCTGCCGCCGACGCCGTCGGCGTACCGCGCGTCCGGGCCGAGGTACTGCGAGCGCAGCCCGCGCGCCGTCAGCAGCGTGTCCATCAGGTTGCAGGACGCCGCGGCCATCGTCGCCCAGCCGGCGCCGTACGCCATCCCCTCGAAGGTCTTCGACGTGATGTGCGGGATGCCGTGCTCGGTGATCCGGATCGTGACGTCGTACGCCGGCGCCTGGGCGGCGGCTGCGGAGGTCGCGCGCGGGGCGGCGGTGGGCTGAGCGGCGGCGGCCGAAGCGACCGGAGCGAGCATCAGGAGGGCGAGCAGGGCGATCCAGGGGCGACGAAGGTTCACCGGCGCACCGTAACCGACGTCACATGCTTAACGGACGTAGGGGCTCGTTAAAGCTCCGCCGCCCGACGCACCGCCGCCAGGCAGCGCTCGACGTCGGCCTCGGTCGTCGACCAGTTCGACACCGAGATCCGCAGCACCGCCCGGCCCCGCCAGGTCGAGCCGGACATCCACGCGGTGCCGTCGGCCAGCACCCGTCGGACGACCTCCTGGGTGCGCTCGTCGGATCCGAAGGACACGCACACCTGGGTGTAGCGGACGTCGTTGAGGACCTCGGCACCGTCGATCGCGGCGATGCCGTCGGCGAAGGCTCGGGCCCGTGCGCAGAGGCCGTCGACCAGCCCGGCGACGCCGTCGCGCCCGAGCGCGCGGAGCACCGCCCAGACCGGCACGCCGCGGGCGCGCCGGCTCAGCTCCGGTGTCTTCTCGAACGGGTCGCCGCCGGGCTGCTGCACGAGGTAGGGCCCCAGCATCGACATCGCCCGGCGCAGTGCTCCGCCGTCGCGGACGATGGCGAGCCCGCAGTCGTAGGGGACGTTGAGGGTCTTGTGGGCGTCCGACGCCCACGAGTCGGCCGCCTCGTAGCCGGCGACCAGGTGCCGCAGCTGCGGGGAGGCGCCCGCGAACAGGCCGAACGCGCCGTCGACGTGCACCCACGCACCGTGGTCCTGGGCGACCGCGATCGTCTCGCCGAACGGGTCGAACGCCCCCGAGTGCACGTTGCCGGCCTGGAGCACGACCAGGGTCGGCCGGGTGTCCCCGCGACCGAGGGCGGCCGCCAGGGCTCCGGGCTCGATCCGTCCCTCGCTGTCGGCGGCGACCGGTTCGGGGGCGCCGAGACCGAGGTAGCGCAGCACCAGGTCCACCGACTCGTGACGCTCCCGCCGACCAGGACCCGGACACCCGGGGAGCCCACCAGCCCGCGCTCGGCGACGTCCCAGCCGGCCCGGCGGAGCACCTCGTCGCGGCCGGCGGCCAGGCAGGTGAAGTTCGCCATCGTCCCGCCGGTGACGAACCCGACCTGGCTGTCCGCCGGCAGGCCCAGCAGGTCGAGCAGCCACCGCTGGGCGACCTCCTCGACGGCCGCCGTGGCCGGGGTGAGCGTGCGCAGCCCGTTGTTCTGGTCCCACGCGCTGACCAGCCAGTCGGCGGCCAGGCCGGCCGGGTGCGTGCCGCCGATGACCATGCCGAAGAACCGGCCCGACGGCATCGCGGTCAGGCCGGGCTCGCAGGCGCGGGCGAGCAGGTCGACGACGTCCTCCGGTGCGGTCGGCCCGCTCGGCAGCTCGGTGCCGAGGGCGGCGACCACGTCGTCGAACGACGCCTGCGGCGGCACCGGTCGGTCGGTGAGCGACGCCAGCCAGGTGGTGGCGTGGCCGTGGGCGTGGTCCAGCGCGGCGGTTGCGTCCATCTCGACAGTCTGGGCCGACAACGGCGCCGCGTCACGACCCGGCGTAGTTCCCACCCCCGACGCCGAAGAACTCCTCCAGCGAGGCGGCCCGGGATTCACGCAGCTCGTCGGCCAGCGCACGACCGACGTACCGCAGGTGCCAGGGCTCGGGCCGGTAGCCGGTGACGGGTTCGGCGCCGGGCTGGTAGCGGACCACGAACCCGTAGCGCCAGGCGTGTCGGGCCAGCCACTTCCCGGCCGCAGTGTCAGCGAAGCACGGCTCGAAGTCGCAGGCCGGGTCGGCGGGCGTGACGATGTCGATGGCGAGCCCGGTCTGGTGCTCGCTGTGGCCGGCCCGCGCGGACACCCGGTCGGCCGCCGCCTGGCCGCGGGTGGCGACGGTGGTCGCGTACACGCTCTCCTGGTAGCTCGTAGGAACGGAAGGCGCTGGCGATCTTGAGCCCGAGGCCACGTCGGTCGCCGTCGTCGAGCAGCCGCTCCAGGGAGTCGGCGGCAACCTTCGCGACCTGATAGCCGCGCACCAGGGAGATGTCGGGCCGGTAGTCGGGCGGGGCGATCGGGTGGGTCTTGTTGACGATCACCCAGATGCTCCGCGGGTCGGTCGTCGAGTGTCGAGCCCGGTCGAACGCCACGGCCGCCGCCGGCTGCGGCGTCGTGGGAGCCACACGCGACGCGGCAGGGGCGCTCGCCTCGTCGTCCTTGGCCGGCGGCTGGCACGCCGTGCCCACCACGGCGCCGACCACGACCACCGCAACGACCACCGGCACTCTCGTCCTCACGACCCGATGACGGGTGCGGCCGCCCGGCAGGTTGCAGGTGCAACCCTTTCGGGGTCGGCACCCGTCAGTGTGGTGAGAGGAGGTCCGCTCTTGAAGAACAGCGAGCGATCCTCGGAGTTCGTGGAGTTCACCCGCGCCCACCGCCGGGACCTGATGCGTACGGCGGCACTGCTGTGCGCCGGTGACGAGGCGTTCGCGGAAGACGTCGTGCAGATGACGCTGACCAGGCTGTACCTGTCGTGGCCCCGAGCGCGGCGCGCTACGAGCACGCTCGCGTACGCCCGCACCATGCTGACCCACGCATTCATCGACGAGACGCGGCGGGCGCACCGGCGGCGCGAGACCGCGGTGGCGGACCCCGCTCTCGTGAGCCCCGAGCCCACCGCTCCCCCGCCGACCTCGACGCCCGGGAGCTCGTCCGGGCGGCGCTGAGCGTCGCTCGGCCCGCGGCAGCGCGCGGTCGTCGTACTGCGGCACTGGCACGACCTCGACGTGGCCGAGACGGCCCGGATCCTCAACTGCTCCCCTGGAACCGTGAAGTCGCAGAACGCCCGGGCCCTGGCCCGCCTGCGGGAGTACCTCGGAACGTCCGGACACCACCTGATGCTGGAGGAAAAGCGATGACACCCACGCACGACGTGAAGCAGGCACTGGAGCTGGTGGCCGCCGCCGAGCGGCCCACGCCCGGCGTGGCCGCCGACCTCGCCCGCGCCCAGGCAGCCGGCCGGTCCCGGTCCCGACGCCGATTCCGGCTCGGGCTGGCCGGGCTGGCCGTCGTCGCCGCGGCCGGGGTCGGCGTCGGCAGCGTGCTGAACGGGTGCACCCGGCCGACCCGGACGACACCCGCCGTGACCGCGCCCAGCGGCGTCCAGCTCGTCGCCGAGACGTTCGACGCCGCGCCGTACACGTTCGACCTGACGCCGACCGGATGGTCGGTCCAGGGTCAGCGGCCCCAGGCCGTGACGATCGCCCCCGACGACGGCTCGACCTCCAGCCACCCGGACGACTTCCGGGGCAAGCTGGTCATCATGTTCGACGCCAACGAGCCGCACGGCGAGACGGTCGAGCACGACGGACGGACGTTTCTGGGTGTCCGAGAGCTCCGACTACACGATCATGGCGGCGCACACCCGCGACGACGAGCCCGCAGGTGTGGTGCGCATCCAGTACCCGCACGACGCCGGCTGGGACCAGGCGTCGATGCTGGCGTTCCTCGCCAGCGTGCACGTCGGCGACACCGCCCAGCACGGCGCTCGGCTGACCGACCTACCCTTGATGCCATGCAGGTGCTGGCCCGGGACGTGTGGACCGCCCGGGCGGCGGCACACGCGTCCCGCGTCGACGCGTTCGTCGCGCCGCACCTGGCCCGCCGGTCGGACCGGGTGAAGCACCCCGTCCACGACTTCCTCTTCACCTACTACTCCCAGCGGCCGGCGCAGCTGCGCCGCTGGCACCCGGGGTACGGCGTCGCGCTGGCCGATGCGCCGTAGTACGACGGGCTGAAGGGGTACTCCGACGGGACGGTCACCGCGTCGTACGTCGCGTCGCAGCGGCCGCTGCTCGAGGCGCTGCGCCGACTGCTGTCCGCGACCGCGGCCCGGCCCGCGAACTTCGGCTGCTTCGGGATGCACGAGTGGGCGATGGTCTACCGGCTGTCGGAGGACGAGACCCGGCACGCCGACTGGCCGCTGCGGCTCGGCGCCGCCGGGCACGGACGCGGTCGTCGAGTCGCACCGGATCGCCTGCTCGCACTTCGACGCCTACCGCTTCTTCACCCCGGCCGCGGCGCCGCTCAACACGTTGTCGCCGACCTCGGCCGACCGCGTCGAGTTCGAGCAGCCGGCCTGCCTGCACGCCGGCATGGACCTCTACAAGCACGCCTTCCGGCTGACCCCGATGATCTGCTCCGACCTGGTCGCCGACTGCTTCGAGCTGGCGCGCGACATCCGCGTGCTCGACATGCGCGCGGCGCCGTACGACCTGGCGGACCTGGGTTTCGCGCCGGTGCGGGTCGAGACCGCCGACGGCAAGGCGGAGTACGCCGCGGCCCAGCGGGTCTTCGCCGAGCGGGGTGCGCCGCTGCGGGCCGCGCTGGTCGCGGAGTGCGAGCGGCTGCTCGGCTGACGGCGGTCGACAGTCCGCTCGACACCTCGACCCCTTGTCGGCTGGGAGCGCGAGGCGTCTGGCACCTGAGCCTCGAAACGCGGCAGCTCTGTGACAAAGGTCCCAGATGCCGGGTCCCGGGTGCGGACCCGCCGACGATGGATAAGGTAAGCCTTACCTAATCCCATTCTCGGAAGGATTTCGACGGTGCCACTCCTCCGCCTGAGCACCACCTGTTCCATCCCGACCACGTCGACGAGTACGTCGCGACGATGCGGCTCGGGGTCGACCACCTCGCCGACGACCCTTCGCCGGGTCAACGGGCCGGCCACCGGCGTGCTGCCCGAGCAGGCAGCGAAGGCGGTCGCCGACATCGACCTCGACCGCCCGCTCGAGCGACACCGGCAGGCGGCGCTGGCCGAGATGAGCCGGCATCTACCTCGACGACGCGGTCTGGTTCCACGAGCCGTCGTACGCCGCCCACCTCAACTGCCCGGTCGTGATCCCGGCGCTGCTCGCCGAGGTGTTCGTGAGCGCGGTCAACTCCAGCCTCGACACCTTCGACCAGAGCGTCGGCGGCACGTTCGTCGAGCGGCACCTCGTCGACTGGACCGCCGCGCGGATCGGCTTCGGCACCGACGGCCGACGGGATCTTCACCAGCGGCGGCACGCAGTCCAACCTCCAGGCTCTGCACCTCGCGCGCGACCAGCGCGCTCGCCGGCCGGCACCGACCTGGCGCCGGCTGCGGATCGTGGCCAGCCGGGACGGCCACTTCAGCGTCCAGAAGTCGGCGCGGCTGCTCGGCCTCGGCGACGCCGCGGTCGTCACCGTCGCCGACCGACGGCGACCGCCGGATGGACGTCGGCGCGCTCAGCCGGGCGCTCGCCGGACTCGCCGACGCGGGCCTGACCCCGATGGCCGTCGTCGCCACCGCCGGCACCACCGACTTCGGCGCGATCGACCCGCTGCCCGAGATCGCCGCGCTCTGCGAGGCGTACGGCGCCTGGCTGCACGTCGACGCGGCGTACGGCGGCGGCCTGCTCGTCTCGCCCACCCGCCGGCACCTGCTGCGCCGGCATCGAGCGGGCCGACTCGGTGACCGTCGACTACCACAAGACCTGGTTCCAGCCGGTCTCCGCCAGCGCGCTGCTCGTGCGCGACGGCCGGCACCTCGGCCACGTCACCTGGCACGCCGACTACCTCAACCCCAAGGACGCCGCGCACCCCAACCAGGTCGACAAGAGCCTGCAGACCACGCGCCGCTTCGACGCGCTCAAGCTCTGGCTGACCCTGCGGGTCATGGGGCCCGACCGGATCGGCGAGTACGTCGACACCGTCGTCGACCTGGCCACCGAGGTCGCCGCCGCAGCTCGCCGTCGACCCCGACGTCGAGCTCGCCGCCGACGCCGCAGCTGAGCACCGTCGTGTTCCGCTACCGCCCGGCCGGCATGCACCGAGGACGAGGCCGACGCGCTGGCGCCACGCGGATCCGCACCACGCTCTACGAACGCGGCACCGCGATGGTCGCCGCGACCAAGGTCGACGGCCGCTGCTGGCTCAAGCTCACCCTGCTCAACCCGCTCGCCACCCGCGCCGACATCCTCGCGATCACCCGACCAGGTGGTCGAGATCGGCGACGAGCTCGCACGCCGCGACGGCGGTGGCCTGATGACCACCCACGACTTCATCGGCATCGGCCTCGGCCCGTTCAACCTCGGCCTGGCCTGCCTCGCCGACCCGCTCGACGAGCTCGACGGCGTCTTCCTCGAGGCCCGCGACGACCTCGCCTGGCACCCCGGGATGCTGCTCGACGACGCCACCCTGCAGGTGCCGTTCCTGGCCGACCTGGTGACGATGGCCGACCCGTCCTCGCGCTGGTCGTTCCTCAGCCTACCTCAAGGAGACCGGCAACCTCTACCCGTTCTACATCCGCGAGTCCTTCTACCCGCTGCGCCGGGAGTACGACGACTACTGCCGCTGGGCCGCCGAGCGCCTCGACAGCGTCCGGTTCGGCCAGGCAGGTCGACCTCGGTCGAGCACGTGACCGACTGCCGGGGCACGGCGTACGTCGTCACCACCACGACCGGCGAGGAGTTCCGCGGCCGGCGGCTGGTGCTCGGCGTCGGCACGCAGCCGCGGGTGCCGCGAGCCGCTGCAGGGCATGGGTGATCCACTCCAGCCGACTACCTGCCGCAACAAGGCGCGAGCTCCAGGAGCTCGACTCGATCACGATCGTCGGCAGCGGCCAGAGCGCGGCCGAGATCTACCGCGACCTGCTGGTCGAGAGCCCCGACCACGGCTACCGGCTGACCTGGCTGACCCGCAGCCCGCGGTTCTTCCCGATGGAGTACACGAAGCTCACCCTCGAGATGACGTCGCCGGAGTACACGTCGTACTTCCACGACGCTGCCCGAGCTCACCCGCGCCCGGCTGCTGCGCGAGCAGCGCTCGCTCTACAAGGGGATCAGCGGCGACCTGGTCGACGAGATCTTCGACCTGCACTACCGGCTGCGGGTCCACGGCGACGGTCCGCACACCACGCTGGTCACCAACACGACGGTGACCGGCGGCGACGCCGCGACGGCGTCGACGTACGAGCTCGACCTGCCACCACGACGAGACCGACGAGGACGTTCACGCTGCGCACCGAGGGGCTGGTGCTCGCCACCGGGTACGCCGCCGAGGTGCCGGCGTTCCTCGACCCGGTCCGCGACCGGATCCGCGTGGGACGAGCAGGGCCGCTTCGACGTGTCGCCGGCACTACACGGTCGACCACGCCGACGCGCGAGATCTTCGTGCAGAACGCCGAGGAGCACACGCCACGGCCTGGCCGCGCCGGACCTCGGCATGGGCGCCTACCGCAACTCGGTGATCATCGCCGCGATGACCGGCCGCGAGGTCTACCCGATCGAGAAGCAGATCGCCGTCCAGATCGTTCGGCGTCCCCGACCACTGAAGGAGGTGCCCGATGAGGATCACCCTCGAGCCGCTCGACCTGGACCGCGACCTCGGCCTGCTGCACGCTGGGTGACGCACCCGCGCCGGTCTACTGGCAGATGCAGGACGCCGAGCGTCGCCGACGTCGAGCGCGAGTACCGCCTGATCGAGGACGACCCGCACCACCACGCCTGGCTCGGCCGGGTCGACGGCGTGCCGGCGTTCCTCGCCGAGACCTACGACCCGGCGCACTCCGAGCTCGCCGGACCTGCCCGAGCTCGCGCCCGGCGACCTCGGCATGCACGTGCTGGTCGCGCCGTCCGACGACCCCGGTCCACGGCTTCACCCGCGCGGTCTTCGCGGCCGTGCTCGACCACTGCTTCGCCGACCCGGGCGTACGACGCGTGGTCGTCGAGCCGGACGTGCGCAACGAGCGGATCCGCGCGCTGAACGCCGCGTTCGGCTTCCGCGAGCTCCGCACGATCACCCTGCCGACCAAGGAGGCAGCCCTGTCCGTCCTCGACCGCGCGACCACGTCCGCCCACCTGACCCCGGACAACCTGGCCCGCGCGCAGCGGCACCTGGTCACCAAGGCGATCGCGGAGTACGCGCACGAGCGGCTGCTCGCGCCGGAGCCGGACGGCGACCGGCTGGACGCTCACGACGCCGGCCGGCGACACGACGTACTCGTTCGCCGCGACCGCGGCTCGCGCTCGACCACTGGGCGCTCGACCCGGCCTCGCTGACGCGGACGGTCAAGGACGAGCCGGCCGACGCTCGACGTCGCAGGAGTTCGTCGTCGAGTTCGCCGAGCTGCTCGGGATCCCGGACCCGCTGCTCCCGACGTACCTCGAGGAGCTCGCGGCCACCCTCGCGTCGGCCTGCTGGAAGCTGCGGCACTCGACCGCGACCGTCGCACGACCTGCTCGACGCCGACTACCAGCAGGTCGAGGCGGCGATGACCGAGGGACACCCGGCTTCGTCGCCAACAACGGCCGGATCGGCTTCGGCGCTCGACGACTACGCGGCGTACGCACCCGAGACCGGCAGCACCGTGCGGCTGCACTGGCTGGCCGCGCGGCGCGAGCACACCCAGCTCTCGCTGGCGCGGCTCCGAGGCGGACCGTACGTCGCGAGCTGACCCGCGACCGCATGCTGGACGCGCGCGCCCGGGCTCGACCCGGACGACTACCTGCTGATCCCGGTGCACCCGTGGCAGTGGGACAACAAGCTCGCGATCACGTTCGCGCCCGACCTGGCCCGGCGCGACCTGGTGCACCTCGGCGAGGGCGCCGGACGAGTACCGGCCGCAGCAGTCGATCCGCACGTTCTTCAACACCACGCGGCCCGAGCAGCCCTACGTGAAGACCGCGCTGTCGATCCAGAACATGGGGTTCATGCGCGGCCTGTCGCCGCGCTACATGGCGGCGACGCCGGCCATCAACGACTGGGTCGCGTCGCGTGGTCGAGCGCCGACGAGACCCTGCAGGCGTGCGGGTTCTCGGTGCTGCGCGAGCGGGCCGCGATCGGCTACACCGGCGACGCCTACCACCGGCTGCACGGCGGACGCATCGGCGTACCAGAAGATGATCGCGGCGCTCTGGCGGGAGAGCCCGATGCCGCGGCTCGGCGACGGCGAGCGGCTGGTGACGATGGCGGCGCTGCTGCACCGCGACGCCGGCGGCCGGTCGCTGGCGGCGGCGCTGATCGAGGCGTCACCGGCTGCGACGCGACCGACGTGGCTGCGCAGCTACCTGCGCGCCTACCTGCGGCCGGTCGTGCACTGCCTGCTCGCGCACGACCTGGCGTTCATGCCGCACGGCGAGAACCTGGTGCTCGTGCTGCGCGACCAGGTGCCGGTGCGGGCGATCATGAAGGACATCGGCGAGGAGGTCGCGGTGATGCGGCGACCGGCCGCTGCCCGAGGACGTCGAGCGGATCCGGGTCGACGTCGAGCCCGGACGTGAAGGCGCTGGCGCTGCACACCGACGTGTTCGACGGCGTGCTGCGCCACCTCGCCGCGATCCTGCACGACCGACGGCGTGCTCGACGAGGACGACGTTCTGGGCCGAGGTCGCGCGCTGCGTGCGCGAGCACGCCGACGAGCACCCCGAGCTCGCGGACGCGGCCGCGTCGTACGACCTGTTCCGGCCGGAGTTCCGGCACAGCTGCCTCAACCGGCTGCAGCTGCGCAACACCCTGGAGATGGTCGACCTCGCCGACCAGGCCGAGTCGCTGATCTACGCCGGGACGCTCGAGAACCCGATCGCGAGTTAGTTAGGTTGGGGCGCATGCGCCTCGGACGTCTCGCCGCCGTGCTCCTGGCACTCGCCCTCGTCGCCACTCTCGCCGGCCCGGCCGGCGCCGGCGACCCGCGCTGGGTGTTCTACACGAAGGACAAGACCCGCTACACCTCACCGTGGTTCCACGGCGGGCACCGGATCATGATCCCGTTCGGCTGCACCAGCGCGCCGTACTACTCCCCCGACCCGCGCTGCCAGGACGACCGCGGCTTCCACCACGGCCTGGACATCGCGATGGAGTGCGGCACGCCGCTGTACGCCCGGTTCCGCGTGCGGGTGGTCTCGAACGACTCGCTCGGGTTCGGCGTACGGCGACAACCCGGTGCTGCTGCGCAACCGCAAGCGGCACTTCGACCTGGTCATCGGGCACACGGCGAAGGTCTACTTCCGCGAGGGCCAGGTGGTCCGCGCGGGCGAGATGTTCGCCCGCGCCAACGACCAGGGCGCACCCGACGGCTGCCACCTGCACTTCGAGAAGCGCGCGGTCGGCGGCGGCCTGTCCACCGCGGTGTGGCCGCGGGAGCTGCTGAAGCTGACGCCGGTGAGGAAGAGGTGACCGACCACCTGCGCGACCTCGACTGGTACGGCGACGACCTCGGCGCGGCGTCGTACTCGGCGTGACGTTCACCGACGTCGACCTCAGCGAGACGATCACGAAGGGCGCGACGTTCGACGGCTGCACGTTCCACAACTGCCGCTTCAACGCGTCGACCCATGTGGCGTCGGCGTTCGTGTCGTGCGACTTCCGGCGCTGCAACTTCTTCGACGCGATGTTCGACGGCTGCAAGCTGACCGGCTCGGTGTTCAGCGAGTGCACGCTGCGCCCGATCGCGGTGCGCGGCGGGCAGTGGCGCGGCGTGACCATGCGCGGGGCGAACCTGTCGCGGCTCGACCTGGCCGGCGTCGACCTCCGCGAGGCCGACCTGTCGATGGCCGACCTGACCGGCACGTCGCTGCAACGGCGCCCGGCTGTCCGGCGCGACGCTGCGCGAGGCGAACCTCACCGAGACCGACCTGCGCGGCGCCGCCCTCGACGGCGTCGACCTGTCCTGGCGCGGCTCAAGGACACCCGGCTCGACCTCGCCGGCGCCGTGCTGCTGGCGGAGCTGCACGGTGCAGTGGTGGACGCGTCCTAGCTGCTCACCGACGAGTGACCGACACCCGGATCCCATCGAGGACGATCCCCAGCCCGGCCGCGAAGTCGGACTCCGTGCGGGGACCGTCCTCGATGGCGCCGGCGCTGCCGGCCTGGAGGTGGGTCTGCTCGTCGGTCACGTGACCGAACACGAAGTGCAGCAGGGTCCGCGCGGCGACCGGCACCAGCTCCGGGTCGAGGCCGCCGTCGGCGAGCGCGTCGACCAGGTCGTCGTACGGCGTGGTCGCGCCGAGCCCGAAGGAGTACGCCGTCGCGACCAGCTCGGCGCCGTCGCGGTAGGCGAGCATCGCGTCGCGCAGCTCGGTGCAGGTCGCCGCGACCCGCTCGTCCCAGGCGTCCGGGCGGGGTGCGTGCGGGCCGCGGGCGAGGATCTCGTCGGCGACCGCCGCGAGCAGCGGCTGCTTGTTCGCGAAGTGGTGGTAGAGCGCGCTCGGCTGCACGCCGAGCTCGCTGCCGAGGCGGCGCATGGTGAGGTCGGCGAGGCCGTAGGCGTCGAGCACGCCGAGCGCCTGATCGACGACGTCCGCGCGGTGGTAGCGCATGTCACACCCTTCCTACTGCCCGGTCACCGTTGACCCGGTGCGAGTCCGAACCCTAACCTGAACGCCGTTCACCTGACCACCGTTCAGGTGCCGAGCAGAAGGACGATCATGGCCATGGCTGAGACCACCGACAGCGCGACCGCCGCCCCCGAGCAGCGGCGCCGCTCCACCACCACGGACATCGCGCTGATCGCGGCGTTCGCGGCACTGATCTCGGCGTGCGCCTACATCGGCGCGATCCCGGCCGGCGGCTCCGGCGTCCCGATCACCCTGCAGACGTTCGGCGTGATGCTCGCCGGCTGCGTGCTCGGGCCGGTCCGCGGCTTCCTCGCCGTCTCGCTCTACCTGCTGCTCGGCGCGATCGGCCTGCCCGGTCTTCGCCGAGCACTCCTCCGGCCTCGGCGTCTTCAGCGGGCCGAGCGCCGGCTACCTGATCGCGTTCCCGTTCGCCGCCGCGCTGGCCGGGTTCCTGGTCAAGTACGTCGCCCGCGAGAACCGCACCCGCGCGATCTACGTCTTCTTCTGCTCGCTGGCCGGCAGCGTGCTCGTGATCCACCCGCTCGGCATCATCGGCATGAAGCTGTACTTCGACGTGACCTGGCACGAGGCGTTCACCTACGACACGCCCGTTCTGGATCGGCGACCTGCTGAAGACCACCCTGGTCGCGCTGGTCGCCGCCGAGGTGCACCGCGCGTTCCCGTGGCTGCTGAGCCGACGCTGACGCCCACGATCTCGTTCGCGGCCGCCGGGGTCAGCGTCCCGACCCCCACCGACGACCGCGTCATCCTCGAGCCGACCACGCTCGAGCTGACCGAGCACCGGGTCGGCGTGATCGGCGCGAACGGCTCCGGCAAGTCGACGCTCGCGCGGCTGGTCAACGGGCTCGTCGACGGCGACGACCGGACAGGTGCTGGTCGACGGGCTGGACGTGGCCAAGCACGGCGCCGCCGTACGCCGCCGGGTCGGGTTCTGCTTCACCGACCCGGCCGCGCAGCTGGTGATGCCGACCTGCGTCGAGGACGTCGAGCTGTCGCTGCGCCGTTCCGAGAAGGACCCGCGCCGCCGGCACGCCGCGGCGCTCGAGGTGCTCGAGCGGTACGGCCTCGCCGAGCACGCGAACGTCAGCGTGCACGCGCTGTCCGGCGGACAGCGGCAGCTGCTCGCGCTGGCCGGCGTGCTCGCGGTCGAGCCGGCGATCGTGGTCGCCGACGAGCCGACCACGCTGCTCGACCTCGCCAACACCCGCCGGGTCGCGGACCTGCTGTTCGACCTGGAGCAGCAGCTGATGCTGGTCACCCACGACCTCGACCTGGCCCGGCGCTGCGACCGGGTGATCGTGGTCGAGGACGCGCGGGTGCGCTTCGACGGCCCCGCGGACGCAGCCGTCGACGACTACCTGGCGTCGGTCTCATGAGCAGCACCGGCCTGGTCGGCGTCTACCAGCCCGGCGACAGCCTGCTGCACCGGCTTCCGGTCGGCGTGAAGCTCGGCGGGCTCGCCGTGCTCAGCCTGTCCATCGTGCTGGTGCGCAGCATGCCCGCGTCGTGGGTGTTCCTCGCGATCGCGCTGCTGCTCGCGCTGGTGGCGCGGGTCCGGCTCGCGACGCTGCTGCGGGCCGCGCGGCTGGTGCTGCTGATGGCGGTCTTCGTCGCGGCGCTGCAGTGGCTGCTGGTACGGCCGCGACAAGGCGATCGAGACGATCGTCGACCTGGTCGCGCTGTCGCTCGCGGCCGTCGTGGTCAGCGCGACCACGCCGGTCAACGAGATGCTCGACGCGTTCATCCGCTGGATCACCCCGCTGCGCCGGGTCGGCGTCGACCCCGACAAGGTCGCGCTCACCATCGGGCTGGCCATCCAGGCGCTGCCCGGCACCGTGGCGCTCGCCGTCGAGACCCGTGACGCCGCCCGGGCCCGCGGCCTCGGCAAGCACCCGCGGTCCTACCTCACGCCGTTCGTGATCCGCGTCGTCGCCCGCGCCCACGAGACCGGTGACGCGCTGCACGCCCGCGGGATCGGCGAGGACTGACGATCCGCGGGCGGGTCAAGGTCGTCGAGACACGCAAAGTGGCTGTGAAAGGACCGCCCGTGGCAGCCATTCCGGGTGTCTCGACGGGTCAGGCGCCGGCCCGCTCGGCCAGCCAGTCGGCCGCCCGGCGCTTGGATGCTCGTGCCAGCCAAGCGTCCTGGACCACCTCGGCCAGCTCCTCACGGGTCAGCTCGCCGACCCGGCTGCCGCGGAGCAGCACTGAGTGGTGCCCGTTGAAGTGCGGCGTGGTGAAGAACGGCGTCGACTCGTCGAGCACCAGCGCGTCCTTGTCGGGCTCGGAGGCGACCCAGAAGACGATCACGTCGTCGTAGCGCTCGCCCGTCTCGGGGTCGAACGCGTCCGGCCGCGGGTTCCGGAAGAAGATGAAGGACTTGCCGCCCACCTGGTAGACCGGGTTCTCCGCCGACTCGTCGGAGACCGTGACGTGCGGCATGGCTCGCGCCAGCTCGTGCACGTCCACGATCCGGGCCTTCGCCATACCGATCACCGTAGCGCCGGAGCCCCGTCAGCCGGAGTACGGCACTTCCGCCTGCCAGTCGGCCTCGTCCTGGTGCGCCGCCGACCAGATCGCGTCGGCGACGTTGTCCGGGGTGAAGGCGCCTTCGCGCGACAGCGTGCCGCGCACGGTCACCGACACCACGCGGATGCCGTCGGGCGCCAGCGTGGTGTCGAGGCTGCGGACCAGGTTGCGGACGCCGGCCTTCTGCACGCCGAGCGAGGCGGCGCGGTTCCACGGCTTGTCGGCGGCCATGCTGCCGGTGACGGTCACCCGGCCGCCCGCCGACATGAACGGCCGAGCCGCCTGGACGGCGGTCAGCAGCGCGCCGACTCCGAGCGCGACGTCGTCGAGCAGCTCGGCCACGGTGAGCTCGAGCGGGTCCTTCTCGCGGAACGCGCTCGGGTTGAAGTGCAGGACGTCGATCCGGTCGGCGAACCCGCCGAACCGCTGGATCGCCGCGGTCGTCGGCCTCGACGTCGGTCACGTCGACCACCGTGCGACCGACCGCCGCACCGAGTCCCTCGAGCTCGCCGGCGAGCTGGACGAGCTGCTCCTCGTCGGTGCCGAGCAGCCCGACGTCGTACCCCTCGCGCGCGAACCTCCGCGCCACCGACCCGCTCACGCCCGGGCCGGCTCCGACGATGACGATCACCGGTCTGGTCATGAGGTCACCGTAGACGGCTGGTTAAGGAACCAGCGATGACCGAACGGGTCGCGGAAGACCGCGACCCGGCCCGCGGGCGGGCTGTCCTCGGGACCGCGGTCGAGGGTCACGCCGGCCGCGGTCACCCGGGCGCACACGGCGTCGACGTCGGCGACGGTCAGGTGCAGCGAGACCGCGTTGCCGCGCTGCGGGTCGGGTGCGGCGACGCCCGCGGACTCGAACTCGTCGGCCATCATCCAGCCGGCACCGTCGACCGCCAGCTCGACGTGACCGACCTTGCCGTCGGGCATCACGATCGGCTCGTACGTCACGACCGCACCGAGCACGTCGACGTACCACTCGATCGCGGCCCGCGCGTCGGCCACACAGAGGTACGGCGTCAGCTCACTCACCAGATGTCTCCTTCTCTCCAGTCACACATGATCGGGGCATCCAGGTCGAGCCCGTCCGCCCACACGTAGATGGAGTCCTCGTCGGGGGTCTCCACGATCCCCGTCGGGCGTGAGCGCCGACGCCGGTCCGCGCCACAGCGACCAGCCGCGGGACTCGTAGAGCGGTCGGCCGGCACCCGACGAGCAGAGCGCGAGCAGGTCGTAACGCCGGCGCGAGGCCCTCCAGGGCGGCCATCACCTGGTGCCCGAGCCCGCGGCGGCGCCGCTCCTCGTCGACCGCGACCGCCTCGACGTACCCGCAGCGCAGCCCAGCGCCCGTCGACGAGCAGCCGCCGCAGCACCAGCGCACCGTGCGCGACGAGTACGCCGTCCTCGCGCGACCAGCGCGTGCATGCCGCCGAGCGCGTGCGCCCAGTCCTCGTCACCGAAGTCGTCGTAGGACGCGTCGCACAGCGCTGCGGGCGGCCGCGAGCTCGCCCGGGTCGAGCTGCGCCGTGTGGCGCACGGTCACCATCCCGGCGGCCTCCGGTCCGCCCAGGGCGCCGCCGCCTCGACCTGCGCCGACAGCGCGAGCAGCAGCTCCTCCTCGGCGGGGCGCGCGGCGAGCATCACGCCGACCGGCAGCCCGTCGGGGGTCCAGTGCAGCGGGAGCGAGACCGCCGGCATGCCGGTCACGTTCCACGCCGAGGTCCACGGCGTGAAGGCCTTCTGGGCATCGAAGTCCGCGGCCGGGTCCGCGTCGTCGCGCATCGCCCCGACCGGCAGCGGCGGGGTGGCGAGGGTCGGGGTGAGGACGACGTCGTACGGCGCGAGCGCGGTCAGCGCCTCGGCCGCGTACCGCCGCATCGCCCCGATCGCGAGGCCGAACTCCGGTGCGCGTCACGGCACGTCCTCGCTCGGCGAGCCAGCGGGTGAGCGGCCGCAGCAGCGGCTCCTTCTCCGGGCGGCACGACCGAGAGCGCGGTGAGCACCGCCCAGCAGGTCTCGAACGTCGGGACCGCCTCGCGCGGCATCGGCACCGCGATGTCGACGACCTCGTGGCCGAGCGACTCCAGCAGCCGGGAGGCGTCCTCCCAGGCGGTGCACGCACTCGGGGTCGACGGGAGTGTCGGTGATGACTGGTTCGATGAATCGAGCGACCCGAAGCCGCCCCGGGTCGCGGTCGCAGGCCGACAGGAACGTCTCGGAAGGAGGTGGCGCCCAGGAAGGATCCCCCACCCGACGACCGGCGAGCACGTCGAGCATCGCCGCCGCGTCGCGCACGGTCCGGGCGATCGGCCCGGCCGTGCCCAAACCCACCGGGTCGCCGTACATGGGGTGACCACTGATCCGCCCGCGGCGTGGGCTTGAGGCCGACGAGCCCGCAGCAGGAGGCGGGGATCCGGATCGACCCGCCGCCGTCGGAGCCCTGGGCGATCGGCACCAGGCCGGCCGCGACCGCGGCCGCGGCGCCGCCCGACGAGCCGCCCGCCGTCCGGGTCCGGTCCCAGGGCGTCACCGCCGGGGGCGCGACGTCGGGCTCGGTGTAGCAGGGCGAGCCGAACTCCGGGGTGTTGGTCTTGCCGAGGCTGACCATCCCGGCCGCCTCGATGCGACAGCGTGACGCCGTCGGAGACGTCGGGCACGAAGTCCGCGAACGCCGCCGAGCCGAACGTCGTCCGCACGCCCGCGGTCAGGTTCAGGTCCTTGATCGCGGTCGGCACGCCCCACAGCGGCGAGTACGGCTCGGAGACCAGCAGGTCCGCCGTGAGCTCGGCGGCCCGGTCCCGGGCCAGGTCGGGCGTGAGCGTGACGAACGCGCCGACCGAGTCGAGCCGGTCGGCGCGTTCGAGGTAGTGATCGGTGAGCTCGAGCGGCGACACCTCGCGGCGTCGCACCAGCGCGCCCTGCTCGAGCGCGGTCAGGTCATGGAGTTCGGCCACGACCCGACGCGTAGCGGGCTCAGGCAGCAGCGGTCGCAGCGTCGTAGTCGACCAGCAGCTGCACGGCGTTGGTCAGCCGGGCCAGCACGTCGGGGTCGGTCAGCACGTCGACCTCGAGGGCCGACTGCGAGACGGTGACGTCCTCGACGACGATGGCGCCGGCGATGCCGGGCGGAGCGGACGGTGTCGGCGTGCGCCCACTTGCCGCCGTACGGCGTCGGGGTCGCGCCGATGACGCCGAACGGCTTGCCGACCAGCGCGCCGGCGCCGTACGGGCCGCGACAGCCAGTCGATCGCGTTGTTGAGCACGGCCGGCATGGTGCCGTTGTACTCCGGGGTGACCGCGAGGACCCGGTCGGCGCCGGCGACCCGCTCGCGCAGCGGCGGCGGCGGCCGCGGGGACGTCCTCGGCGTTGTCGATGTCCTCGTTGTAGAACGGGATCTGGCTCGAGGCCGTCGACGATCTCGACGGTGACGCCCTCGGGGGCGCGCTCGGCGAGCAGGATCTCGGCGAGGCGTGCGGTTCACGGAGTCGTTGCGCAGGCTGCCGACGAGGACGGCGATGGTGGTCGGTCATGCTGGACAAAACGGACCGTGGTCCGTTTTCTATTCCGGGATCGGGCGAGTTTTCCGAGCGCCACGTCACACCTGCTCACTAGGGTGATCGCGACATGTCCGAGCCCCGCCTCCTCCCCCTCGCCGACGCGCCCCCGCGCGAGCGCCGCGACGCCGCGCGCAACCGGGTGGCGCTGCTCGAGGCGGCCGAGCGCCTGGTCGGCCAGCTGCGGCATCGACGCCGTCACCATGGACGCGGTCGCCGCCGAGGCCGGGGTCGGCAAGGGCACCGTGTTCCGCCGCTTCGACTCCCGCGAGGGGCTGATGGCCGCGCTGCTCAACCACTCCGAGACCGAGTGGCAGGCGTCGGTGATCTCGGGTCCGCCGCCGCTCGGCCCGGGCGCGGAGCCCTGGGACCGGCTGCTGGCGTTCGGCCGGTCCCGGCTCGAGACCACGATCCTGCACGCCGAGCTGATCCGCGCGGCCGGCCGTGCCGGCACCCGCTCGTACGCCGCCTACTCGTTCGCCGCGATGCACGTGCGCTACCTGCTCGCCGAGCTGCGCGTCACCGGCGACCTCCCGCTGCTCGCGGTGGCGCTGCTCGCGCCGCTCGAGGCGCCGATCCTCGACCAGATCGTCCTCGACGGGATCCCGGTCGACCGGATGTACGACGGCTGGGTCGACCTGGCCCGCCGCGTCGTCGGCACCTGACCACCGAGCCGGCTCTAGCCGAGCAGTCCGGTCCCGTCGATCCGGCGCCAGATCTCCTCGCGGCGCTCGTCGAGGATGGTGGCTGTCACGTGGTCGGGGTCCTTCCACACGACCGTGGTGCCGATGACGGGGGCACACAGCGGCGGGCTCGGGCAGATCACCGGGTTCAGGTCGACGGTCGCAACGTGGGCGTCCTCGGCCGCATAGGCGTCGTAGAGGCCGTCCACTGCCGGCCGCTCGAGTGGCGCCGACACCGCACAGTCGGCCAGGGACGACGCCCGGGCCAGGCAGTCGAGCGGGTCCCAGCCCTCACGGTCGTACCCCTCGGTGCCCATCACGCTCTTCACGATCACCAGGCCGGCACCGGCCGCCTCGACGGCCGCCACCGTGTCCCGCCCGGTGCGGTCCTGTCGCTCGACCAGGGACTCGTCCGCCGGACCTCCGGGCGCGGTCAGGTCCTCCTCCCAGCGCTCCGACGAGTGCGACATGGAGAGGGCGACGACCAGGTCGACGTCCATCATTTGCAGCGTCTCGGTGTAGAACCCCTCGCGCGCGATCCGGCACTTCTCCTGCTCCTCCTCGGGCGACAGCTCGTTCAGGAGACCCATCTGCCACGAGCATCCGGCGAGCACGCTGAACGACAAGGTCCAGCCGCGCTCCTCGGCGAGCGACTCGAACGCCCTCTGGAACATCTGTGCCTGGCTGTCACCGAGGAGCACGACGTGCGGCCCGTCGCCGAACACGACCGTGCAGACCTCGAGGTCGTCGGCCGTGCAGACGGGTTCGCGCTTCGGTATGTCGCTGCGCGCGGCGATCAGGTCGATCCCTTCGGGCACCGGCCGCAGCAGGGCCCGCGCCTGCTTCGACGTCAGCGCCTGCCCGCTGCCCTCGGTGCCGACGGCAACTGAGGGCTTCCGCGGGCTCTCCAGCACCTGCGGCACGATGACCACGGCCGCCGCAACGCTCAGAGCCAGGCCACCGGCGACGACCGGCCAGCCGAAGGGCGCCAGCTTCGGCGACCGACGGAGGGGCCGCTCGATGATCTCGGCCGACAGCGCGGCCAAGCCCGTAGCGATGCCACCGGCAAGGATCGCGAGCACCAGCGGCCGCACCTCGAAGAGCGCCCCGACGACGAGGATGACCGGCCAGTGCCAGAGGTAGGTGCCGTAGGAGATTTGGCCGAGGTACCGCGGGACCTGCATCGCCAGCACCCGCGACGGCCACCGCTGCGGCGACAGGTACAGGCCGCCGATCGCGAGCACCGCGGCCACCGTCGCCCAGATCCCTCGCCACGAGGGCTCCATCTCCAGCAGCCCGGAGCCGAGGACGGCCAACGACGCAAGGCCGGCGATCGAGGCCGCCAGCGGCCACCGCACGTCGGACGAGGGCGCGGCAGCGAACCATCGACGCATGGCCAGGGCGAGGAGCACGCCCGCGGTCAGCTGATAGATGCGCGTGTCTGTCGCGTAGTACGCGTACGTCGCGTCACTCTGCGCGCGCCACAGCTGCAGGCCGACCGAGACCACAGTGATCAGCACCAGCGTCCCGAACAGGGTGCGCGCGGGCCGCCGGGAGAACTTCCAGACGACCGCGATCAGCAGCGGGAAGCCGATGTAGAACTGCTCCTCGATCGACAGCGACCAGAAGTGCACGTACGGGCTCTGCTCGGCGCCCGCCGAGGCGAAGTAGTCCTGGGCGTCCGCGATGAAGTGCCAGTTCGCGTAGTAGAGCAGCGCGGCCTGGGCGTCGCTGATCATCTCGACGCGTTGCACCTGCGAGACGACGAGCACCTGGACGAACGCGGTCACCACGACGACCACGACGGCCGCCGGCAGCAGCCGCCGCACCCGGCGGGCGTAGAAACCGCCGACGCCCAACCGGCCGCGCTCGTCGATCTCGGCGAGGACCACGCTCGACACGAGGAAGCCGGACAGCACGAAGAACAGGTCGACGCCGATGAATCCACCGTCGATCCACGTCATGCCCGCGTGGAAGAACAGCACGAGGTAGACGGCGACGGACCGCAGCCCGTCGAGCTCGGGGCGGTAGGACCAGCGTGACACCTAGGGAACCCTAGAGGGCTGCGGGCCGATCGGTTCGGTCGAGGGTGCGCGCCGTGGCGGGCGGTGCCAGACTGAGGGTGGGGTTCGGCGAGCCCCCGGCGCCGGGTCCATGGGGGCGTCGCTCGGGAGGTGACATGGTGGGTACGCCGGCGCACCACGACCTGTGGTTGGAGGCCGTCCGCAGCCTCCTCGATGAACACCATCGCGCGTTCCCGAGCGCTCAGCTGGCGCAGCTGGTCGACGAGACGTTCGAGCCGTCGACGTCGGAGTGGGCGTGGGCGGAGCCGGACGGCAGCCTCGGCGGCGAGTTCAGTCGACTGCCGCCGGGCTCGTCGTGGTCGTGGTCAGGGCCGCCGATCGAGTGGGTCCTGGAGGCTCACGGAGGCCACCCGCTCCTGACCTGGTTCAGGTGCAGCCGCGATCCGCGCCCGATGTCGATCGCCCGCGTGCCGACCACCGTGGTGCCCGCCCGCGCGCAGCGGGCCTACCTGGAGTACTCGAGCCCGATGGGTTTGGACCACCAGCTGTCCATCCCGTACCTGCTGGAGCCGGGCCGGTACCGGGCGTTCATCCTGGGGCACTGCGAACATGACTTCTCCGACGCGGACGTCGACCTCGCGCGCTGGATCCAGCCGCTCCTGACCCTGCTGAACGTCCACGTCTCCTCGAGCGCGACCGTCGGGGTCGAGCAGGCTCGCGACGTCCATCTCACGCCGCGGGAGACGACGGTCCTGGCGCTGCTGGCTGACGGCGCGACCGCCTACACGATCGCCCGGAGACTGCGGCTCTCGCCGCGCACGGTGCACAACCATCTCCAGCGGGTGTACCGGAAGCTGGAGGTTCAGGACCGGATGGGGGCGGTCATCCGAGCACAGTCCCTCGGCATCTTGAGGCCGTGGCCGACTGGCCCTGCTGATCGGGTCGCTGACCTCGAGAGGCAGGACGGCCGGGTCGACGACGTGATTCCGATCGACCGGGCGAACGCTCGCGAGCCACGGCGTAGCTTCGCGTACGCCGTCGACCCGGGTACCGGCCAGCTCGTCGACGTCTCCTGAGAAAGTCGGGCGCTCACCTCATCTTCAGCGTGTACGGACGGGTCACGCTGGTGCCCGTGCCGCCGCACGGGGTGAACGTGAACCGTGCCTTGACCCGGAGCTTGCCGGTCCGCTCCAGCTGGCGCAGTCCAGCCCGGGTGGGCTCCAGCGTGACCCTGGCATTCCCGCGCGAGTCCACGTCCTGCACGGATCCCTTCAGCAAGGATCCGGCCGCCGGAGCCACCGCCAGTCGTCCAGCAGCGGCCACGGTGACCCTGAGCTTCAAGGTGCCCTTGCGGGTGTTGGCTGTGCCCTTCGAGGCCACCCCGAACGATCCGCCGAGATTGATGTCGTCGACCAGGACGGTGCCGGCCTCAGTGCCGTCCGACTTCCAGAGCTCCTGTCCGTAGGTGCCGTCGTCGGTCGTGAAGAACAAGGTTCCGGCCACATCTGTCAGGTCCGAGGGGCGGTAGTAGCTGTAGGTGCCCGCCGGACTGATGTCCTCGACCAGGACGGTGCCAGCCTCAGTGCCGTCCGACTTCCAGAGCTCCTGTCCATGGGTGCCGTCGTCGGTGGTGAAGAACAAGGCGCCTGCGACCTCGGTCAGGTAGGAGGGGCTGTAGTTGCTCTCGGCGTCCGGGTTGATGTCCGCGACCAGCACCGTGCCCGCCTCGGTACCGTCCGACCTCCACAGCTCCTGTCCATGGGTGCCGTCGGACGCGGTGAAGAACAACGTCCCCGCGACATCGGTCAAGAAACTGGGTGTGCTCGGGTACTGGCCCGGACGGATGTCCTTGACCAGGACGGTGCCGGCCTCGGTGCCGTCCGACTTCCAGATCTCGCGGTCATGCGTGCCGTCAGCGGCGTCGAAGAACAACGTGTCCCCAACAGCTGTCAGCGACCGAGGGCGACTGGTGCCACCTGGCCGGATGTCCTTCACCGTGACGGTGCCGGCCTCGGTGCCATCCGACTTCCAGACCTCCCGACCGTCGATGCCGTCCACGGCAGCGAAGAACAACGTGTCGCCGACAGCGGTCAGGAAGTCCGGCCCACCGTCGCGGGCGCCTGGGCGAATGTCGTCGACCAGGACGGTGCCGGCCTCGGTGCCGTCCGACTTCCACAGCTCCCGACCGTGGGTGCCGTCCCTGGCCGAGAAGAACAAGGTCGTTCCCACCACGGTCAGCGAGGATGGGTAACCGTCGTAGTCACCCGCCTGGATGTCCTTGACCAGGACCGTGCCCGCCTCGGTCCCGTCCGACATCCACAACTCCCGACCGTGGGCGCGGTCGTCGGCGGTGAAGAACAAGGTCCCGCCGACGTCGATGAGGGAGCCCGGGTAGCTGTCGCCGGCCCCCGGGCGGATGTCCTTGACCAGGACGGTCCCTGCCTCGGTGCCGTCCGACTTCCACAGCTCCCGACCGTGGATGTCGTCGTCGACCGTGAAGAACAGGGTTCCGCCGACGTTGGTCAGGGCGTACGGCGCGCCGTAGTAGCTCGCGTCGTCGGGGTTCAGGTC
Source organism: uncultured Actinomycetota bacterium (assembly GCA_963716655.1). Taxonomy (GTDB): domain Bacteria; phylum Actinomycetota; class Actinomycetes; order Propionibacteriales; family Nocardioidaceae; genus Nocardioides. The sequence goes on from CAVQTV010000010.1 coordinate 178,492, forward strand.
CTTGACCAGGACGGTGCCCGCCTCGGTGCCGTCCGACTTCCACAGCTCCCGGCCGCGGGTGCCGTCGTCGGCGGTGAAGAAGACCGTGGCGCCCACCTGGGTGACGTAGAACGGCCTGCTCGAAGGGGTGCGCGGATCCTCGCATCGCAGCAGGGATGCGCCGGCACCTCCGGCGAACTTCGCGATCGTCTGGGTCGCCGTTGCGGGGCTCGCGGCGGCCGCCGGCACGCTGATCGCGGTCAGGGTGACGGCGGCCGCTGCCGCTGCGGTCGTGGCATGTCCCAGGCGAGCCGCACGCGCGCGCCGACGGAGCACCTTCTCCCGAGCAACCCGCGACCGGACCGCCTGTGTCCGGGCGCTTCGCCGTCGACGACTCATCCCGATCCTCCCTCACATCGGAACCCGCTTCTGTGAGGATGCGCTCGACACCGGCCCCAGGACACCCCTCGACGATGGGCAGTTCTGCTCATACCTCAGGGGCCGGTGGCCGAGTACCTTCTACGGGCGAATGTCGCGGGAGCGACGGTTAGGCCTCCTGGCGGCGCAGCCCGAAGGTGAGCCCGTCGACCAGCGCGCCCCAGGACGCCTCGATCACGTTGGCGCCGACGCCGACGGTGACCCAGGACGACTCGCCGTCGGTCGTCTCGATCAGCACCCGGGTGATCGCGTCGGTGCCGTGGCCCTGGTCGAGGATCCGGACCTTGTAGTCGATCAGCTCGAACTTCGCGACCTCCGGGTAGGCCTGGCCGATCGCCTCGCGCAGCGCGTGGTCGAGCGCGTTGACCGGGCCGTTGCCCTCACCGGTCTGCACGTAGCGGACGCCGTCGGCGCGCAGCTTCACGGTCGCCTCGGAGATGGCCTCGTCGCCGGGGCGGGTCTCGGTGATCACCCGCCACGACTCGACGTCGAAGTACGACGGCCGCGCGCCCTCGACCTCCTCGATCAGCAGCAGCTCGAACGACGCGTCCGCGGCCTCGAACGTGTAGCCGCCGCTGCTCCAGCTCCTTGACCCGGTCGGTGATCCGGGTGACCAGCTCGCGGTCGCCGGACAGGTCGAAGCCGAGCTCGCGGCCCTTGAGCTCGATCGACGCCCGGCCGGCCATGTCGGAGACCAGCAGCCGCATGTCGTTGCCGACGCCGGCCGGGTCCATGTGCTGGTAGAGGTTCGGGTCGACCTTGATCGCGCTGGCGTGCAGGCCGGCCTTGTGGGTGAACGCCGAGCTGCCGACGTACGGCTGCCGCGACGCCGGCGGGAAGTTCGTGACCTCGGCGACCGCGTGCGCGATCCGGGTGGCCTCGCCGAGCAGCCCCTGCGGCAGCACCCGCCGGTCCAGCTTGAGCTCGAGGTTGGCGACGACCGCGACCAGGTCGGCGTTGCCGGTGCGCTCGCCGTACCCGTTGATGGTGCCCTGCACGTGCGTCGCGCCCGCGTCGACGGCGGCGAGGGTGTTGGCGACCGCGCAGCCGGTGTCGTTGTGGCAGTGGATGCCGACCCGCACCTGGGCGTTCTCGCGTACGTCGTGCACCACGTCGGCGACCCAGCCGGGCAGCATCCCGCCGTTGGTGTCGCACAGCGCGATCACCTCGGCGCCCGCGTCGTACGCCGTGCGCAGCACCTCGAGCGCGTAGTCGCGGTTGGCGCGGTAGCCGTCGAAGAAGTGCTCGGCGTCGAGGAAGACCGACTGCCCCTCCTCGCGCAGGTGGGTGACGGTGTCGCGGATCATCGCGAGGTTCTCCTCGAGCGTGGTCCGCAGCGCCAGCTCGACGTGCCGGTCGTGCGACTTCGCGACCAGGGTCACCACGCTCGCGCCGCTGTCGCGCAGCGCGGCGACCAGCGGGTCGTCGGCGGCCTTCACCCCGGCCCGGCGGGTGGCGCCGAACGCCGCGAGCTTGGCGTTGCGCAGGTCCAGCTCGGCCGCCGCCCGCCGGAAGAACTCGGTGTCCTTGGGGTTCGCCCCCGGCCAGCCGCCCTCGATGTAGCCCACGCCGAGGTCGTCGAGCTGCCGCGCGATCGACAGCTTGTCGGCGACGGAGAGGTTGAGCCCCTCCTGCTGCGCGCCGTCGCGCAGGGTCGTGTCGTAGACGTGGAAGTCGCCGTGCAGGTCCATCGGGGTTCCTGTTCCGAGTCCGGGTGCTGTTTCAGTGCACAAAAAAACCTCTCGGAGTACGAGAGGTTGGCGCGTCGGGCGGGGCTCGACGCGCTAGGAAATGATGATCTGCTGGTGGTGCACGGCAGTCATGCGTGCCACGTCCGCCGCGTCGTGGGCGAGGGATTCTCGGCATGCGGCCGCCCGTCGGCGGGCGTCCAGGTCGCCCCGACGAGGTCGGCGCGGAAGCCGAGCGACCGCGGCCAGCGCGACGACGACGAGCAGCCGCGACCACCCAGCGCCGCGGGTCGGCGGCGAGCGGGTTGACCACCCGGCCGACCGGCCCGCGCACCCGGGAGCCGCCCGGACCCGAGCCACAGCGACACGGTCAGCACCACGCCGCAGACGAACAGCGACAGCGTCGAGGCCGGTCGCGATCGCGTAGCAGACCAGCGCGGCCGCGACCGCGAGCCCGAGGCTCCACAGCGCGAGCAGCACGGTGCCCGGGATCGACTGCACCAGGTGCCACGGCGCGGCGACCAGCAGCTGCACGCCGTCGTACCACTTGCCGGCCGCGGTACTGCCGGCGCTGGTCGTGCGCGGACGCGGCGAGCGACCCGCTGCGCAGCACCCAGACCAGGAGGAGCAGCAGCGTCGTCGTGATCCAGGGGTACGCCGCGCACCCGGCGCCGGCCGCCAGCGCCAGGCCGACGAGCAGCGTGCCGCGGCGGAACCGTTCGGCGAACGACGCCCGCGGCTGGTCGTAGTAGTCGGCGGGGACGCCGTCGGGCGGGAGCGCCAGCGTGTGCGGCTCCGCGGTGTTGTGGCCGGGCCAGACGTCGGTGACGTCGTCCGCGCCGGCCTGGGCGGCCAGCGCGAGCGGCACGGTGTACGGGTCGTGCGCCACGGCGGTCGGCGGGGCGGTGCGCCGGTCGTCCGGGCGGGTGGTCAGCGGGCGCAGCCAGGCGAGCAGCTGCGTCGAGCGTCGGCCGGTTGCGCGGGTCGGGGTCGAGCGCGGCGGCGACCACCTGGCGCAGGTCGGTCGGCAGCCCGTCCAGGTCGAACTGGCCGCGGCGGACCCGGTCCATGATCGCCATCGACGGGCCCGCGGCCGAACGGCGGGTGGCCGGTGCCGGCGTAGGCGACCGTGGCCGCCCACGAGTGCACGTCGGACGCCGCGGTCGCGTCCTCGCCGTACAGGATCTCGGGCGCGAGGTAGCCGGGCGTGCCGAGCAGCCAGCCGGTGTGGGTGAGCTTCGGGTCGTCGGCGACCCGGGCCAGGCCGAAGTCGATGAGGATCGGGGTGCGGCCCTCCATCAGCACGTTCGACGGCTTCACGTCGCGGTGCAGCACGCCGACCTCGTGCACCGACGCGACGCCCCTCGGCGAGGCAGGCGGCGAACCAGATCAGGTCGGCGCCCGTCGATCGGCCCCTCCTCGACGATCAGGTCGTGCAGCGACAGCCCGGGCACGTAGCGGGTGGCGACGTACGGGATCTCGCGCCCACGGGTCGGCGTCGACGATCTCGGCGACCCAGCGGCTGCGGACCCGGCGCAGCGAGCCGACCTCGCGCGCGAGCCGGCGGCGGGCCTCGTCGTCGCCGACGATGTGCGGTCGCAGCACCTTGAGCGCGACCCGGTCGCCGTCGGCACGACGGGCGAGGTGGACGACGCCCATCCCGCCCTCGCCGAGCTTGGTCAGCAGGGTGTACCCGCCGACCGTTCTCCGCCCGGACGGCTCCGACGTCGTCACGAGCAGAGGCTACCTGTGAGCGAGGCCGCGTCCGGAACCCGGCGGCACCCCGTGCCCGGCGCGTCGCGGTTCGACTAAGGTAAGCCTTACCTGTCCTGCGACCCCGTTCTCGAGGACCACGATGACCGACGACCGCGCCGGCGCCGCGCCGCCGCGCCGCCGACCCGGCGCCCGGGCCTGCGCTCGCGGCTCCGTTCGCGGGCTGCTGGTGCTCGCCGCGCTGCTGGTCTTCGCCGGCCTGCTCAGCCTGGCGATCGGCAGCCGGAGCATCCCGCTCGGCACCGTCGTCGACGTGCTCTTCCACCCGGACGGCTCCGACGCGTCCACGATCGTCCACGAGCCTGCGGATCCCCCGGACCGTGCTGGCGATCGCGGTCGGCATCGCGCTCGGCGTCGCCGGCGCGCTGATGCAGGGCCACACCCGCAACCCGCTCGCCGACCCCGGCCTGCTCGGCGTCGAGGCCGGCGCGGCGTTCGCGGTGGTGATCGGCATCTACGTCTTCGGCGTCACCGACCTGACCGGCTACGCCTGGTTCTCGCTCGTCGGCGCCGGCCTCGCCGCGGCCGCGGTCTTCGCGATCGGCTCGACCCGCGGCGGCCCGGACCCGGTCTCCCTGGTGCTCGCCGGCACGGCGGTCAGCGCGCTGCTCTACTCGCTCACCCAGGTGGTCGTGCTGCGCGACATCGACACCCTCGACGCCTACCGGTTCTGGGCGGTCGGCTCGGTCACCGGCCGCGGCATGGACGTCTTCTGGCAGGTGCTGCCGTTCATCGTCGTCGGCCTGGTGCTGGCCGCGATGAGCGCCTCGACCCTCAACCTGCTCCAGCTCGGCGACGACGTCGCCACCTCCCTCGGCCTGCACCCGATGCGCGCACAAGGTGATCGGCGTCGCTCGGCGTGATGATGCTGACCGGCGCCGCGACCGCGGCGTGCGGCCCGATCGTGTTCGTCGGCCTGGTCGTCCCCCACGTCGCCCGCTTCTTCGCCGGCGTCGACTACCGCTGGGTGATCCCCTACTCCGCCTTCATCGGCGGGCTGCTGCTGCTGGTCGCCGACATCATCGGCCGGGTCATCGTGCGCCCGGGCGAGCTCCAGGTCGGCATCGTGATGGCGCTGATCGGCGGCCCGGTCTTCATCGTCCTGGTCCGCCGCACCCGGATGGTGCGGATATGAGCACCCTGACCGCGCCGCACCCTCGACCGCACCCGCTGCGCGTCGGCCGGCTCTCCTGGCTGGTGCCGCTGCGCGCCGGCCTGGTCGCCGGCTCGGCGGCCTGCGTCGTGCTCGCCGTCCTGGTCGCGCTCGACCTCGTCGCTCGGCGACTTCGACGTCCCGGTCGCCGACGTGGTCCGCACCCTGCTCGGCGGCGGCGACGCCGGGCCAGCAGTTCATCGTGATGGAGCTGCGGCTGCCGCAGACCCTGGTCGCGGTCCTGGTCGGCGCCGCGCTCGGCCTCTCCGGCGCGCTGACCCAGACCTTCGCCCGCAACCCGCTGGCCAGCCCCGACATCCTCGGCGTCACCCAGGGCGCGGCGTTCGGCGCGGTCGCCGTCATCGTGCTCACCGGCTCCTCCGGGTACGGCGGCGGCCTGGTCGCCGGCACGCTCCAGCAGGTCGGCGTGCCGATCGCCGCGTTCGCCGGCGCGCTCGCTCACCGCCGGCGCTGCTCTACGTGCTGTCGTGGCGGCGCGGCATCGACGGCCAGCGGCTGGTGCTGATCGGCATCGGCCTCAGCCGCGACGCTGATCGCGGCTCACGTACTGGCTGCTGGTCAAGGCCCGCATCCAGGACGCCGCGAGCGCCCAGGTCTGGCTCAACGGCTCGCTCAACGGCCGCGGCTGGGAGCAGGCGCACGCCGCTGCTCTGGACCCTGGTCGTGCTGGTGCCGGTCGCGCTGCTGCTCGCCCGCATCGCTCAACGCGATGCAGCTCGGCGACGACTCGGCCCGCGGCCTCGGCGTCCGGCTCCAGGTCACCCAGCTGCTCACGCTGGTCGCCGCCGTGCGGCCTGGCCGCGGTCGCGGTCGCGGCCGTCGGCCCGCTCGGGTTCGTGGCCTTCGTGGTCCCGCAGATCGCGCTGCGCCTGACCGCCGGCTCGCGCCCGCCGATGCTCGCGTCGATGGTGCTCGGCGCCTGCCTGGTCGTCGGCGCCGACCTGATCACCCGGGTGGTCATCCCGTTCCCGCTCCCCGCCGGCCTGGTGACCGTCGGCGATCGGCGCGCCGTACCTCATCTGGCTCCTGCTCCGCACCAACCGAAAGGTGTCGGCATGAACGACCACGCCGCCCGACTGCGCACCGAGTCCGTCACCGTCGGGTACGGCGAGCGAGCCGGTCGTCCGCGACCTCAGCCTCGACCATCGCCGACGGCAAGGTCACGACGATCGTCGGGCCCAACGGCTGCGGCAAGTCGACGCTGCTGCGGACCATGGCCCGGCTGCTCAAGCCGACCAGCGGCCGGGTGCTGCTCGACGGCGAGTCGATCCACGACATCGCCACCCGCGACGTCGCGCGCCGGATGGCGCTGCTGCCGCAGAGCCCGATCGCGCCCGACGGACTGCTGGTGCGCGACCTGGTCGGCCGCGGCCGGCACCCGCACCAGCGGTGGTTCAGCCAGTGGTCGCCCGAGGACGAGGCGATCGTCGAGGCGGCGCTGGAGATGACCGACACCAGCGACCTGCGCGACCGCGCCGCTCGACCAGCTCTCCGGCGGCCAGCGCCAGCGCGCCTGGATCGCGATGACGCTCGCCCAGGACACCGAGCTGCTGCTGCTCGACGAGCCGACGACGTACCTCGACCTCGCCCACCAGGTCGAGGTCCTCGACCTGGTCACCCGGCTCAACCGCGAGCGCGGCCGCACCGTCGTGATGGTGCTGCACGACCTCAACCTGGCCGCCCGCTACAGCGACGTCGATCGTCGTGATGAAGGACGGCGCGATCGTCAGCCAGGGCACGCCGACCGACGTCTTCACCCCACGCCATGCTCGCGCGAGACCTTCGGACTCGAGGCCGACGTGCTGCCCGACCCCCGCACCGGCCTGCCGATCGTCGTCCCCACCTCCTCGGCGGCAACCGCCGCCGCGGCCCCGGACGACCTTCTGAGAGAGCTGGCCCATGCTCCGAACCCCTGACCTGTCCCGGCGACGCATCTTCGCCGGCGGCCTCGCCGTCCTGACCGCCGTCGCGCTCGCCGGCTGCGGCGGCGACGACGGCGAGACGACGGCCACCGACGGCAGCGCCACCCCGAGCGCCGGCCCGTGGAGCTACACCGACGACCTCGGCCAGACCATCGAGCTCGACGAGACGCCCACCCGGATCGCGGCGTACGGCGACGCGGGCGCGGCGCTGTGGAACTTCGGCGTCACCCCGGTCGCGCTCTTCCACTACATGGACCCGGCCCAGGACCCGACGTTCGAGGACCTCGACCTGGCGGAGACCGAGGTGGTCGGCACGCAGTACGGCGAGCTCAACCTCGAGGAGCTGGCGGCCGCCGCGCCCGACCTGATCGTCACCACGTCGTACGACGGCGACACCCCCGAGCGATGTACGGCTTCAAGGACAAGGCCCAGCTCGAGAAGGTCAAGGCGATCGCTCCGGTCGTCGCGGTCGAGCAGGTCCGGCTCCGCCGCTCGACGTGATCGCGACCAACGAGGAGCTCGCCGCCTCCCTCGGCGTCGACACCGGCGAGGGCTGCCGACGTCGCCGCCGACCGGGCCGCGTTCGAGGACGCCTCCGCGGCGCTCACCGAGGCGGCCGGCGCCGGCCGCACGGTGCTCCCGATGTACGCCGAGGACAGCGGTCTCTACGTCGCTGATGCCCCCAGGACGACCCGGCGATGAAGTACTTCGCGTCCCTCGGCGTGCAGTTCGAGGAGACCGGCGGCAAGGACGACTACTACTGGGAGATCCTGAGCTGGGAGAACGCCGACAAGTACGACGCCGACGTCATCCTGAACTCCCAGCGCGGCTCCTACTCGACCGAGCAGCTCGAGGAGCAGCCCGTCTTCGGCAGCCTGGCCGCCGTCGAGGCCGGCCAGGTCCACCCGTGGAAGTTCAAGTCGATGGACTACCCGTCGCTCACGTCGTACATGACCGAGCTGACCGACTGGCTGAACGCCGACGGAGACGTCGCCTCCTGACCGAGGGCGGCGCGACACCGCGTTAGCCACGTCACACGATGGGTACCTCGCTCACACAAGATGCGGGGACGTGAGCCGGGGAGGGAGCCCCATCGTGACGAGGAATCCTGCGGTTTGGCTGACGGAGAAGGCGAAGACCGGGGTAGTCGACCTACCCAAGAACGCGGCGTGGGTGGCGTCGAAGACGCTCGGCCCACCGGCGAGCGCGATCGCCGACGGCGCAGAGGCGGCACGGAAGGCCCTGCCGGGCGGCGACCGCGTCGATGCGCGGCTCGACGAGGCCCGCGCAGGCGGTCGACGGGCGCCCAGCAGCGGAACGTGAGGCGGTCAAGAAGGCCCAGCGGGCGCACGAGCTCGCTGAACGGGCTCCGCGAGATCGAGAAGCAGCACCGGGAGCGGCTGGCCGCAGCGAAGAAGGAGCGCGACGACGCCATCGAGTCACGCGTCGCGGACGCGCGCCGCCGGGCCGACGAGGCGGTCGAGGCAGAGCGCGCGGCCGCCGAGGCCGAGGCGGCGGACCGGCTCCGTGCCCTGGAGGACGACCTCGCGGCCGAACGGCGGGACGCCGAGGCCGAGGCGCAGGCCGCGCAGGACGAGGCGCGCGAGGACATCGCGTCCGCGGAGCAGCAGATGGCCGAGGCCCGCCGGATCTCCGACGAGGCGGCGGAGGCGGCGATGGAGGCCGCCAAGGAGGCGCACCTGGCCGCCGAGCAGCTCGCCAGCGCGCGCCGAGGCGCAGGCCACCGAGGTCGACGACCGGGTCCGGTCCGCACAGGACCTGCGCCGAGACGCGGCTGCGGCCACCTCGGCTCTCGAGCGACACGACGACGTCGCTGACGTTGCTGGTCCGCTGCGCGAGCGCACGATCGCCGAGCTGCTGCCGATCGCTGCCGGGCTGGGGATCGAGGGACGGTCGCGGATGCGGCACGACGAGCTCGTCGCCGCCATCACGCGCGCCCGTTCGGGCGCGAGCCGGACCTCGGGCAAGACAGCGTCCGCTCGCAAGACGACACCGAGGAAGCAGACGTCCGTGAAGCGCACGTCGAAGAAGACCGCGGCCGCCAAGTCCGCCGCGAAGCGGTCGTGAGCCGACCCGATCCAAGAGGAGTGAAGGCAATGAAGCTGTTGGGGAAGTCCGCGCCGGAGAAGGTCGTGAGCAAGGCCGAGCACGCGGACATGAAGACGATGGTCACCTCCGGGGTCACGGCCCTGGCGGTCATGGGTGCGGTGACGGCGGCCAGTGCCGTCGTCTCCTCCCTCCGGGTCAAGGGAGAGGAGCGCGTGATGCTGCGGGCGGCACTGCTGTTCGGCGCCGGGTACGTCCTCGGGGCGAAGGCAGGAAAGGAACGGTATGCGGAGATCGAGGAGCTCGCGAAGAAGGTCACCGAACGGTTCGCCGAGCACGGCTCACCGCCGACCTCTGCGTCCCACCGCACCTGACGCGCTCGTCCTGGACGGCGAGGCGTCGCTCGCGACCGGCGCGCTCGTCCATGCGAACGTGCTCGCCCGGCTCTTGGGCGTTCGACTCCTGAGGGTCGAGGCCGACATCGTCCTCGCTCCCGCCGCTCCGGTCGCCCGGACCGCGCTCGTGGCGACGCAGAGCCCTCCACCCGGTGGCGGGCAGCTGAGCGACGCTCGACGACTGCTCGACGAGACCGAGGACATCCTCGGCGGGCGGTAGTCGGCGGCGAGTTGCGTAGCCGCTGCTCCCAGTCGCACAGTGGACGATGCGCACTCGTCGACCGGCTGCCGCGGGGGTGCTGCTGTTCGCCGCCCTCGCCGCCCTCGACGCTGTCGGTGCCCGGGCGGACTCCCCCACCCCGACCTGCTTCGGCGAGCCGGCGACGATCGTGGGCAGCAGCGGCGACCGGCGGGTCGACGGCACCGACGGCCCTGACGTCATCTACTCGCAGTGGGACGACCAGGCCATCCACGGCCTCGGCGGGGACGACCTGCTGTGCGGGCACTCCAGCATCTTCGGCGGCCAGGGCGACGACCGGATCAGCGTGCACAGCGAGCCGGCGTTCCTTGACTACTCCGCGCTGCATGGCGGTCCGGGTGACGATGTCCTCCGCCGCGACGAGAAGCTCAGCGACGACCCGCACTTCGAGCTCGACTCGTTCGGGGGTCGAGGTCACGACCGTCTGTACGGCGGCCCGAACCTCGACCGACTCGAGGGCGGTCCGGGTCGTGACCTGGTCTTCGGCAGGGGGCTCCCCGACCATCTGGCCGGTGGGCCGGGTGCAGACCTCCTGGACGGCGGCGCCTTCCGCGACCAGCTGCACGGCCACGCCGGCGACGACCTGCTGCGAGGCGCGGGTCGCGACGACGACCTCCGCGGCGGTCCGGGCAGCGACGTCGCGCGCGGCGGTCCCGGCAACGACCGCATCTGGGGCGGCGACGGAGCGGACGTCGCCCACGGTGGTCCGGACGTCGACACCTGCCGGGAGGTCGAGACGGGGCACTGCGAGCTGCCGTGACGCAGGCTCCCCTGCTCAGCCGACTCGCTTGTGGGCGCGGCCGCCGGGGTGCTTCTAGTCTGCGATCCAGACCCGCGGCTCGTCCCTGCGAAACGCTCATCTGCTCGAACTTCGGGACCCTGTTGAGCGTGGCCGGCTTGTAGGGCACCAGCACGACCAGCGCGATCCCGTCCTGGTGCTCGAGCTCGACCTGGACTGCGTCGGACCCGTTGACCTGGACGTCGGCGACGAACGCCGCCGCCCGGTTCTCGGCCGCGGTGGCGCGCGCTCCGTCGTACAGGCCGGCCAGGACCTGGTCCGGCTGCGGGTGTTCTCCCAGCCCCGGGTCGGCCGCGGTGAGCGACGTCTCACCGTCGGTCGAGACCGAAGCGCCGAAGGGGTAGAACCGCCCGTTCTTGCCGAGCAGCTCCTGGGCCAGAGGAAGGACGATGTTGAGGAGACCGTCCAGGTCCTCCTGCGCTGAAGCCGATGCGGTGTCGCGCCAGGAAGTCATGTCTGGGGATCTTGGCACACCACTGCTCAGACGACGCGCTTGTGGGCCCGGCCGCCGAAGTGCAGGTACGTCGGCGCGGCCGACTCGTCGTCGGGGTTGAAGAAGGCGGCGATCAGGTCGCTGTCGGCGATCGGCAGCTTCAGCAGGAACGACTGGTCTCGCTCCACGGGAACCAGCGGCAGGTCGACCATCGGCGGCAGGTCCTGCATCTCCGCGGCGGCGTGGAAGGCGTCGATGGTCGCGATCAGGGAGCCGTCCTCGGCCTGGCCGATCTCGAAGACCAGGCCCTCGCGCTGGTAGCGTGCCGACGTACCAGCTCGGGTCGGCGACCACCGGCGAGGCGAGCGGCGCCGGGTCCTGCCGCGGCGCGACGCCGAGCTGCTCCTCGAACAGCCAGGCGGCGAGCTCGCGGTACATCGACAGCGCGCTCTCGACGTTGGTCTGCAGGCAGAAGCCGAACCGCTGCTCGGGCGCGACGCGCATGAAGGCGTTCTGGCCCAGCGAGTTCCCGTCGTGGCCGATGACCGCGACGTCGCCGAAGTGGTCCAGGATCCAGCCGAGACCCCACGCCTCGCCGAGCACGGTGTCGTCGACCATCTTGATCTGCGGCGCCTGGGCCGCGGTGACCGCGTCGGCCGAGAGCAGCCGGGTGCCGTCGGCGGCGACGCCGCCGTCGAGGTGCAGCAGCGCGAACCGGAGCACGTCACCGGCGCTGGCGACCAGCGAGGCGCCCATCGGGCCGCAGGAGCGGTACAGGCCCCACACCGGGCTGACGACGTACGACTCCGGGTCCTCGGGGTCGGCACGTGGCCGACGGAGTTCGGGTGCGGGATGACGTCCTCGGGGAAGACCACCGAGTGCTCCAGGCCGAGCGGGGCGAGCAGCCGGTCGCGCAGCGCGGTCTCGTAGACCGTGTCCCAGACGACCTCGATCAGCCGGCCGAGGACCGAGAACCCGCTGTTGCTGTAGCTCCAGATCTTGCCGGGCTCGCAGATCTGCGGCAGGTCGGCGATCTCCGTGATGTAGCGCTCGAGCGCGTCGTCGCCGCGACCGGTGTCGATGAAGACGTCGCCGTCGAAGCCGCTGGTGTGGGTGAGCAGGTTGCGCACCGTGACGGTGTCGCGGGCGTGCTGGTCGCGGACCTCGAAGTCGGGGAGGTAGGTGCGCACCGGCTCGTCGAGGTCGATCAGGCCCTCGTCGGCGAGCATCAGCACCAGGGTCGCGGTGTAGAGCTTGCCGATGGAGCCCGGCAGGAACAGGGCGTCGGTGGTGACGGGCGAGCCGGTGCGGAGGCTCAGCACACCCGCCGCGACCTCGGTGATCGTGTCGCCGTCGAGGACCGCCAGCTGGGCGCCGGGGACGTTGTGGCTGTCGATGAGCTCTGCGAGCTTCTTCTCGAGCTCGGCCTGGGTGAAAGACACGGTTTCCTCCTTGGGCCGGGCGAGCCGGCGTCGACCTACACTGTAGGTAACGTCTAACCTACAGTGTAGGTTTGTCAAGGGAGGCCTGATCGGCTGGAGGAGGTGGCCATGGCGGCGTTGACGCGGGAACGGATCCTGCAGACCGCGGTGCGCCTCGCCGACCGCGACGGACCGGACGCGGTCACGCTGCGCAAGATCGCCGGCGAGCTCGGCGTCCACGTCACCTCGCTCTACAACCACGTGCCCACCCGGGACGCCGTCACCGACGGGATCGTCGAGCTGCTGCTCGACGAGGCGAAGCTGCCGACCGGCCCGGTCGCCTGGGACGACTGGGTCCGGCAGTTCGTCGACGCCGTCGTCGGCATCGCCGCGACGCATCCGGGCGCCTTCCACGCGCTGCAGCAGCGTCCCGTCCAGGGCGCCCGGGCGACCGCCTCCTTCGAGGTCGCGCTGGCCGCGTTCGGCGACGCCGGCTTCAGCGCCGCCGACGCCTACGCGGCGATCAAGACGGCCTCGTTCCTGGCGCTGATGATCGGCACCGAGCGCAGCATGGCCGCGCGCGGCATCATGCCGGAGACCCAGCTCGACCAGCTCCCGGCCGAGTCGTTCCCGCTGGTGCGGTCGATCGACACGGCCGAGGCCGACTACGAGTACGTCTGGGCCTTCGGCGTCGAGACCCTCATCGCCGGGCTCCGCACCCGGTTGCCGAAGGCCTAGAGGAAGCGACCGCAGTAGGGCCACGGGGAGCGGCCCTGGGCGGCGTACAGCTTCTGCGCGCGGTAGGTCTGCTCCCCCGACGACGCCTGGGTCGGCACGCCGGAGCCACCGACGCCACGCCAGGTCGGGATGCTGAACTGGTAGAGGCCGTAGTAGCCCGCCGGGTTCACCGCGTTCGGGTTGCCGCCGGACTCACACCGGGCCAGGGCGCCCCAGTTCAGGTGACCGGTGCCGGGAACCGTCCGCTGCCGCTTCCCGACCAGGACGACGCGCGGCTGCGGCCGGCGCTCCCAGCGCTTGCGGATCTCCCGGTCGACGACGCGGCCGTTGTGCACCTCGGCGCGGACCGCGATGCGCTTGATGCCGGCGCGGCCGCGGTCGGCGACCCGGCGCTCGCCCGGCTTCAGGGAGTTCACGGCGCGGGTGCGCGTCTGCTGGTCCCAGCGGACCTTGCGGACGTGCACCTTGTGCCACACCCGGACGACCTTGACCAGGTCGTCGGTCGCGGAGCTCGCGCCGCTCGTGGGACTTCACCACACGACCGTTGCGGATGACCTCGACCACGTCGTTGCCGTCGACCGGGACACCGGCCTGCTCGAGCAGACCCTGCGGCCGGGCGGCCCGGGTCTCGAGCCGGTCGGCGTCGCGGGAACCGACCTTGAGCCGGACGGTGTTGTTCTCGTTCGACGCGTCGGCGTTCGCCGCCGCAGCTCCGACGCCGGCGACCAGGGCGCCGGCCATGATCACGGATGCGCCACTTCGTACGACGCGGGTGATGGCACGCTTGGACATGCGTCTCTCCCTCACAGGTGGATGACTCGGACGGCCGTCGAGACCGAACCGGGTGCGGCTCCTGCACCAGGTCTCGCGGCTGACGTCACGCCCTCGGAACGAGCCACCGGGAGTTCCGGCCGAGGACGTACGCGTTCGATCGACGGTAGGTGACGGCTCAAGCGGCTCGAAATCGCCCGACGCCGGTTCTAGCGGTGTGCGTCACAACCTGAGAGCCTCGCCCGCCTGAATTCTCAGGAAAGGCGTGACGAAGCGCACCTAGTACCGCGGCCGCCAACGTTTGCCCCGGCGAGCGTCGTCCAGGGCGTGCGATGGCAAGGCGCCGGAGCGAATGTCATACCCGTTCGTATTTCGAGCGACGGCAACGCCGCCAGCGTGCGTCCTGGGCGGCGCGTAGCGGGCGAAGGTTGGTGGTCGGGGTACTAGTTACAACCAGGGGTTCTCACGCCGCCACACGGTCGGGAAGTGGACGCTCACGCCGGACGCCGTGGCGAGCTCGTCGAGCACCCGCATCGTGACGTCGAGGTCGTCGCCGAGGTACGGCAGCGCCCGCAGCTCGCGGTCGAGCGGGCGGAAGAAGTCGTCCCAGTGGGTCAGCACCACCCGGCGGGCGCCGACCGTCTCGACGGTCTCGGCCCAGTAGGTGCGGATGTACTCCTCGCTCTGCACGCCGAGCTGGCCGACGCCGAGGTACGCGACGTCGGCTCGCCGCCCGGCCAGCGAGCCGGCGACGTAGCCGGCACTCCCCTGCAGCAGCGCGGTCGCGCCGCTGGCGTGCTCGACCAGGATCGACCAGGCCTCGCCGCACTTGTACGCCGCGGCCTTCACCGGCGGCACGACCGGCTCGGTGATCTCGCCGGGGAACCGGTCCGGCGGGCAGTGGTGCGACTCGATCAGGGTGAGGGTGAACCCGCCGTACGTCATCGGCTCACCGGGCGTGGCCACCCGGATCCGGTCGTCGGGCAGGCCGTGACCTCGTCCGACGTACGCCGTCGACTCGCCGCCGACGAGGACCGCGCCGGTCTGGTCGGCGACGACGGCGGAGTCCATCGCGTGGTCGAAGTGCGTGTGCACCGGGAGCACGGCGGCGAGCCGGTCGACGCCGGCGCGAGCCAGCACGGCGTCGATCCGCGCGTGGTCGGGCGCGACCTTGCCGAGCGCGACCTTCGCAGCGACGGCCGGGAGAAGAACCCGTCGGTCATGATCGCGGTCTCGCCGTCGTCGAGCAGCAGGCTGGCCACGCCGAGGAAGGTGACGCCGCGCCCGTCCTTGGACGGCGGCACGTCGAAGCGGTCGGCGTACCTGCCGATGTCGGGGCGGCCGAGCTTGAGGCGCATGCGCGCACGCTACCGGCGCGCAGGATCCCGGCTCGCCGTGACGCGCGCCGGGCTCCTGCCTGTTGTCCGCCGAGGTTGTGGCGACGACTGCGGACAAGCCTCTGACGTCAGTCGGTGACGGTGGGCGGCTCCGTCTTCACGTCGCCGTCGGCGGCGGCGGCCAGCTGCGGGACGTAGCGGTCGAGCAGGTACGGGATGCTCAGCGGCGTCACGAAGCTGTGCGCCACGTAGTACGAGCCGTTCGTCCGGGCTGATGTCGAACCAGCGGCCCTCGTCGTACGCCGTGGTGCCCTCGAAGAGCGTCTTCACCTGCTTGTCGGCCTCGAGGTCGATCCACACCGCGACGCCGATGTCGTCGAGGTCGGTGGTCCGCTCGGAGCTGACCGAGACACCGAACTCGCTGTCCTCGGCGTCGGTGATCAGCGAGTGCAGGAGAAGCCGAGGTCGAGCAGCATCCGCGAGCGCGGGTCCTCGGGGCCGTAGAGGAACAGTCCCTCGTACGGCGTGATGACGGCGGCGGTCTGCCCCTTGAACTCCGGGTGCGCGGCGGCCTCGTCGGAGATCCGCGTCTTGACGTCGTCGATCAGCGCCTGGGCGGCCTTCGGCTGGCCGACCGCGGTGCCGATGTTGAGCGCCATCTCGTCCCACGGCATGCCGTAGTCGGCGTAGTCGCCGGACTGCGCGACGACCGGGACGCCCATCGCGCTGAGCTTCTCGTACTCCTGCTCGGTGATGCCGGCGTACTGGCCGATGATCAGGTCCGGCGCGAGCGCGGCGACCTTCTCGATGCTCGATGCCGTTGGTGCTGTCGAGGACGGTCGGGCAGCTCGGCGTCGCCGAGGTACTCCTGCGCCCACGGGTAGACGCCCTGGAGCTTCTCGTCGCCGAACCAGTAGGTGATGCCGACCGGCACGATGCCCAGCGCCATCAGGGTGTCCTGCTCGGTGAGGCCGACGCAGACGACCCGCTTCGGCGCCGACTCGATCGTGGTCTCGCCGAACTTGTGCGTGATCGTGGCCGGGAACGCCGCCTCCTCGGCCGGGGCGCTCGCACTGCCGGAGGCGGAGCTGCCCTTGGCGTCACCGGAGTCGTCACCGCACGCGGCGAGGACCGGCGCGACGGCCAGCACGGACAGGCCGGCGAGGAAGCTGCGGCGGGTGGGTGTTCATCGTTCTCCTTGGTTGTCCCGGGATCGTGCGGTGGGCGAAAGGTCAGGACGGGAAGGCCCGGGGCGCCTCGCCCGCGGCGGCCTGCTCGAGCATCGGCGTGAGCCGCTCGAGGGTGTACGCGCAGGCTGAGCGGGGTGTCGAAGTAGATGGCGCCGGCGAGGATGTCGTCGGTGTAGACGGCGCGGTTCTCCGGTGACGGCGTCGAGCGAGCCGACGGTGCCGAACTCCTGGAGGCCGTCGAACATCTTCTGGTCCTCGGTCGCGAAGACGATGACGTCGGCGTCGATCAGGCCGACGTTCTCGGCGGAGATCTCGGCCTGCGAGCCCTCCTCGGGCGCGTACTCCTCGAAGCCGGTCGTCATCGTGAAGCCGAGGTCGGTGAGGAAGTCGGTGCTGAGCCCGGCCGGGTAGACGTAGAGGAGCCCGTCGTACGGGCCGCCCTGCGAGAACGTCGCGGTCATGTCGGCCCACTCGGGGTGCGCCGCCGCGACCTCGGCGTAGTCGGCGGCGAGGTCGTCGATGATCGCCTGGCCGTCGGCCTCGCGGCCCAGCGCCGCGGGCGATCTGGAGGGTCTGGTCCTGCCACGAGGAGAAGTACTGGGTCGAGCCCTCGACGCTGGTGATCGTCGGCGCGATCGCCGAGAGCAGCTCGTAGTCCTTCTCGGTCAGGCCCGCGTTGGTGCCGACGATCAGGTCGGGCTCGAGCGCCGCGATCTTCTCGAACTCGAGGCCGTCGGCGGTGCTGAGCACCTCGGGGTGCGGCGCCCTCGAGCAGGTCGTGCGCCCACGGCCAGGTGGCGTCCGGCTGCTCGCCGTACCACTCGGTCACGCCGACCGGGATCACGCCGAGCTCGAGCAGGATGTCCTGCTCGGTGACGCCGACGCTGACGACCCGCTCGGGCTCCTCGGGTACGACGGTCTCGCCGTACTTGTGGGCGACGGTGGCCGGGAAGGTGCCGCTCTCGGCGGCCTCCGAGGTCGGTCGGGTCGGACGCAGTGGGCGTCGGGTCCTCGTCGCTGCCGCAGCCGGCGACGAGGAGGGCGGGCAGCAGCAGGGCGGCGACGCCGCAGGGCGCGAACTCGCATCGAAGGCTCTCCTTGTTAGGTGAGCCTTACCTTAGGACACGCCGATCCGGGAGGCGGACAGGGGGTCCGCCACTTGGTCCTCGGCTAGGTTCGACGCAAACCTGTCGGCCTGTCTCGGAGGCAAACTGTGGATGTGTCCGACTCGGGCTACCTGTACTTCCGTAACTTCTTCGGCGAGCACGCCGCGACCATGCGGCGTGGCCCGCTCGGAGACCGCGTGAAGGAGCTGTTCCACGCGCTCTGCCTGCGGGTCCAGCCGACGATCGGCCTGGAGATCGGCGCCCACGAGGCGTCGTTCAGTTCCTGGCTCAAGGAGGCGTCGCCGGCGACCAGATGCCTGGCGTTCGAGGCGAACCCGTACGTGTTCGAGAAGCACGTCGACCGGCTGACCGGCGCCGGCGTGGAGTACCTCAACCAGGCGGTGGGGCCGACCAACGGCCCGGTCGAGCTGGTCATCCCGACCAGCGTGCGTCACAAGGACCGCAAGCTCACCAACCGGATGGCGAGCCTCAAGCAGCACACCGAGACCGACAGCGCGCAGACGGTCCAGGTCGAGTCGGTGCGGCTCGACGACTTCCTGACTCCCGGTCCGGAGGACCGGCTGGTGGCCTGGATCGACGTCGAGGGCGCGACAGAGATCGTGCTTGGGAGCGGGCCGGAGGTGCTCAGCCGCACCTCGCTGGTCTACATCGAGGTCGAGCGCGAGGCCAAGTGGGACGACCAGTGGCTCGACGTCGACGTCGCCCGCCACCTCGCCGGGCTCGGCTTCGCGCCGATCGCCCGGGACGCCCAGCGCAGGCACCAGTACAACGTGATCTTCGCGTCCGCCGAGCTCGCGGACGACCCCGAGGTCGCCCGCCTCGTTATCGAGACGTACCGCAAGCGAGGCCGGCGCCCGCAGTCCTGACCGGTCAGACGATGCGGTGCATCCAGCCGAAGGTGTCCTCGGCCCGGCCGTACTGGATGTCCACCAGCGCCTGGCGCACCTTCGTGGTCACCTCGCCGGCCTCGGCCACGCACGGCACCTCGCCGCCGTCCCACTTCAGGGCGCCGACCGGCGTGACCACCGCGGCGGTGCCGCAGGCGAAGATCTCGGTGATCCGGCCGCTGGTGACGCCGTCGCGCCACTCGTCGATGGAGAACTTCCGCTCCTCGACCTGGTGGCCGAGCTTGCCGGCGAGCTCGATGATGCTGGCGCGGGTGATGCCCTCGAGGATGGTGCCGGTCTCGGGGGTGACGATGCGCCCGTCGTCGAACACGAAGTACATGTTCATGCCGCCGAGCTCCTCGACGTACTTCCCCTCCTGGCCGTCGAGGAAGACGACCTGGTCGCAGCCGTGCTTGGTGGCCTCCTGCTGTGCCACCAGCGAGCTGGCGTAGTTGCCGCCGGTCTTCGCCGCGCCCATGCCGCCGCGGCCGGCCCGGGTGTAGTGCTCGGTGAGCCAGAGGGTGACCGGCTTCAGGCCGCCCTTGAAGTAGGCGCCGGCGGGGCTGGCGATCACCATGAACGTGACGTGCTGCGACGGCCGGACGCCGAGGAACGCCTCGGAGCCGAACATGAACGGCCGCAGGTAGAGGCTCTTCTCCCCCGCCGGGTCCGGCACCCAGCGCTGGTCGACGCGGACCAGCTCGTCGACGAGCTGCATGAAGTCCTCGACCTCGAGGACGGGCAGCGCGAGCCGGTGACTGGAGCGCACCATCCGGGCGGCGTTCTCCTCGGGGCGGAACGACCAGATCGAGCCGTCCTCGTGGCGGTAGGCCTTCATCCCCTCGAAGATCTCCTGCGCGTAGTGCAGGACCGAGGTCGCGGGGTCGAGGGTCAGCGGGCCGTAGGGCTCGATCCGGGCGTCGTGCCAGCCCGCGTCGGGCGTCCACTCGACGGTGAGCATGTGGTCGGTGAAGTGCTGACCGAAGCCGGGGTTCTCGAGGATCTCGGCGAGGCGGGCGTCGTCGACGGTCGCGGTCGACGGAGTGGTGCTGATCTCCATGGGTGACAACTTAGTAGGCCTTCCAGGTAAATGCAGATGGCCGGGCCCCCGAAGGTGGGCCCGGCCATCGGTGGGATTCGACGAGGGGCGTCAGCCGGCTACTCGCGCGGCGATCGCGTCGCCGACCTCGGGCGTACGACGGGGGGTGCCCGGCGTGCGCGCGGCGAGGTCGTCGATGACCGCCGTCTCGATGGCGGCGGCCGCGTCGGCGTACCCGAGGTGGTCGAGCAGCAGCGACGCGGAGAGGATCGCGGCCGTCGGGTCGGCCTTCTGCTGGCCCGCGATGTCGGGCGCGGAGCCGTGCACCGGCTCGAACATGGAGGGCGCGGTCCGGTCGGGGTTGACGTTGCCGGACGCGGCCAGGCCGATGCCGCCGGTGATCGCGGCGGCGAGGTCGGTGATGATGTCGCCGAAGAGGTTGTCGGTGACGATCACGTCGAAGCGCGCCGGGTCGGTGGTCATGAAGATCATCGCGGCGTCGATGTGCATGTAGTCGGTGGTCACCTCGGGGTACTCCGCGGCGACCTCCTGGAACAGCCGCCACCACACGGCGCCGGCGTTCACGAGGACGTTGGTCTTGTGGACCAGGGTGAGCTTCTTGCGCGGACGCCGCTGGGCGCGGGCGAAGGCGTCGCGGACGACGCGCTCGACACCGAACGCGGTGTTGACCGAGACCTCGGTGGCGATCTCGGCCGGCGTACCGACGCGCAGGGCACCGCCGTTGCCGGTGTACGGACCCTCGGTGCCCTCGCGGACCACCACGAAGTCGACCTCGCCGGGGTTGGCCAGCGGGGAGGCGGCGCCCGGGAAGATCCGGGACGGCCGCAGGTTGACGTAGTGGTCGAGCTCGAAGCGGAGCTTGAGCAGCAGGCCGCGCTCGAGGATGCCCGGGGGCAGGTTCGGGTCGTTGGGCTTGCCGCCCACGGCTCCGAGCAGGATGGCGTCGTGCTGGCGGATCTCGCCGAGCACGGAGTCGGGCAGCACCTCGCCGGTGGCGAGGTAGCGCTCGGCGCCGAGGTCGTAGCGGGTCTGCTCGAACTTCACGCCGTCCGGCGAGGCGACCTCGAGCACCTTGAGCGCCTCGGCGGTCACCTCCTGCCCGATGCCGTCGCCGGGGATGACGGCGAGGCGGATCGAACCGGTGGGTGCGTGAGTGTCCGTGGTCATGCGCCGAAGGCTAGTTGTCGTCGGGACGCTGGCCGCCGTTGTCCCGCAGGTCGAGCGAGGCCTGCAGGGCAGCGCTGATGTTCTCGTGGCTGCGCGGGTTGTCGGGGTTGTGCTGGGCGGGTCCCCACTCGGGGTACATGTCGTACATCGGTCTGCTCTTTCTCTCTCGGTGTGGCGGTTGTCTTGGTCAGGCGTTTGGGGTACTGATCGGCCCGGTACACCTGAAACGAAGACACCACGGAAGAAAGTCAGTCCGGGCTCGTGGGTTGCACGAGTGGAGCTAGAACCATGCAGACAGCGGATCGCGCGGAGTGATGGCGACCTCGCCGGGGCGTCTTCGATGCAGATGTATCGAGAAGCCCGTACGCCGAAACTCCGCGGCGAGGTGGCCTCTCTCAGGCCTCGCCGCGGCGCTCAATAAGTACGAAGACGCTCCGCATGGTGTGATTACCGTACGGTAGGAAGCGGTCCTGGACGGCGACATTCCACGGAGTGTTCGACATGCGAGACGGTTGGTCCGTAATGAGAGACTGCCGAGCATGAGCGCCCCTCCCGACCTGCCCGACGTCGTGTCGCGTGCGTTCGACGTGTCCCGCAAGGCCGGCTACGTGTCGTTCTGCCGCAACGAGACCGGCCGACTGCTGGCGGCGCTGGCCGCGACGCGCGAGGGCACGATGGCCGAGTTCGGCACCGGCTGCGGCGTGGGTACGGCGTGGCTGCGCTCCGGCGTACGCGGCGACGACACCAAGATCATCACCGCCGAGCTGAACGCCAAGCTCGCCGACGCGGCCGCCGAGATCTTCGTCGACGACCCGCAGGTCGAGGTGCTCTCGGCGGACTGGTCGACGCTGCTCGACAAGGGCCCGTACTCCCTGCTGTTCCTCGACTCCGGCGAGCCCAGCGAGGTCGGCGTGGACTCGGTCGCCGACCTGGTCGAGGCCGGCGGCATCGTCGTCCTCGACGACTTCACGCCGTGCGAGATCTGGCCGCCGGTCAGCTACGGCCGGGTCGACACCCTGCGCGAGCAGTGGCTCACCGACGACCGGTTCACCGCGGTCGAGGTGATGGTCGCCCCCGACGCGTCCGCGCTGATCGCCACCAAGCGGTAGCCGCGCACGGCTGGTTGAGGTGCGACGAGCGCCAGCGAGGAGCCTCGAAGCCACCGTCAGCGGCGAGGTGGTTTCGAGGCTCGCTTCGCTCGCACCTCAACCACCGAGCGGCTATTCGCCCTCGGTCGCTCGCCGGACCACGATCCGGGTCCAGGCGCCGACGTAGATCCGGTCGTCCTGGGAGATCTCCTGCTTCTGGCCGGCCGGCACCGGGGTCTTCGGCAGCCCGCCGACGTTGCCGCCGACGTACGTGCCGTTCGACGAGCCCAGGTCCTCGACCCACCAGCGGCTGCCGTCGGTGGTGAGCTGCGCGTGCCGCCGGCTGATGCCGTTGTCGGAGCGACAGGTCGATGTCGGGCGTGATGTTGCGGCTGCGCGAGGCCCGGCCGATCAGCACCGACGTGTTCTTCAACGGGACCACCTTGGGCAGCCCGGGCGACGGGAGCGGGTCGGTGGACTCCTGGTCGGTGTACCAGTCCGGGTCGACCCAGACCTCGGCCACCCACTGCTCGGTCAACGGCGGTGACGGGTTGGCCCCGGCATCCGGCACCACGGCCGATGGCTCGGGCGGAGTGAGCGGCCGCGGCATCGAGCCGGTGGTGAAGTCGTAGCCGCAGGCCTCGCAGAACAGTGCGTTGGCGGGGTTGGCCGCCTTGCAGTTCGGGCAGGTGCCGGTGTCCGGCGCGTCGGCCGGTGCCGGGTCGGCTGCGGCCGGCGCGGCGTCCATGGCGATGCCGCACACGTCGCAGTAGTCGGTGGCGGTGGTCTCGTGACCGGCGGGGCAGCTGCTCACTTCTTGATCCGGGTGGTCTTGGTCGAGGCGGTGTCGAGCGCCATCTCGTCGGCCTTGTTCACCGCGGCCTTGAGCCGGACGGTGCCTTCCTTCTCGTCGTCGATGTCGACCACCTTGCGCAGCTTGGACGTCGCCTCGTCGTTGCCGGTCTCGGCGGCCAGCTGGACCGCCCGCCCGAGCTTCGTCGTGGCGGTGGCCGTGTCGCCGGCGGCCTTGGCGGCGAGCCCCTCCTGGATCATCGCGGCGAGCTCGGTCTGGCCGGTGTAGTGCGCGACCTGCTGATCGATCTTGGCGGTCAGCTCGGAGTTGTTCGACCAGGTCGCCTTGACCAGACCCTGCGCGACGACGGTCTCACCGATCGCGAGCTGCACGCGGGCGGCGAGCTGCTCCTGACCGACCGCCTTGGCCGCCACTCGTACGCCGACGTGGTAGTCGCGGGACTCGTCGGCCCAGGCGCCGGTGGGATAGCCGCCGGTCAACGGGTTGACCTCGACCCGGCGGTCGGTGAGCTCCTCGACCGAGGGCGAGACCTGGCGCACGAAGAGGATCTGCGCGCCCTGCGGCGACCAGACCCGCAGCTGGGCGTCGGCGACGCCGCGGGCCATCGAGGCGCGCATCATCTCCTGGAACTGGGCCTGCATCTGCGACGGCTCCGGGATGATGTCGACCGTCCCGAGCAGGGCCTGCGCGATCCGGCGGATCTCCTCGACCTGCCAGTCGGTGCCGGCGCCGCGGCAGTCGCACTGGAAGTAGCCGGTGGCCCGGCCGATCGCGGCGTCGAGCTTGCCGCGGTCCTCGCGGTTCTCGCCGTCGGTCAGCAGGATCGCGTGCCGCTGGGTCACCTGCTGCACCGACGTGAAGAGGGTGCCGGCGAGGTCGAGCCAGGTGCTGATCGCCGTACCGCCCGACCCGTGGAAGCGCCCGATCGCCTCACTGGCGGCCTCGCGCGTCCCGCCGTTCATCTGGACCATGCCCGGCCCCGACGACACGTTCGGGTAGGCGAGCTCGGCGTGGTCGGACCCGGAGACGACCGCGAACCAGGTGCCGTCGACGATCTCGGCGAGCGCTGCCTGGGCGGCCGACTTCGCGGCCTCCATCGTCGCCGTGCCCATCGAGCCGGAGGTGTCGACGATGATGATCTCGCCGGCCGCTCCCCCGCCGGTCTGGCCGGCGGTCCCGGCGCCGGCGCAGGTCACGGTGACGATCGCGTTGACGTCCGTGCCTCCGTCCGGGAGGAACTCGTTCTGGTAGACGGTGGCGGTGAACTCAGCCATCGGTGTCCTCCTGCTGTCGCGCGGGTTGGCTGGCATTCTGCCCGTTGGGGGCGATCTGCACCCGGGCCAAGGCTGCGGTGATGTTGTCGCGCCCGCCCTGGGCGTTGGCGAACGCGGTCAGGGCGAGGGCGAGGGCGAGCGGCTCGGCGGTGCCCGCTGCGGCGACCTGAGCCGCGAGCGCGTCGGGCTCGGACGCGTAGTTCCACAGCCCGTCCGAGCAGGCCAGCACCCACCCGGAGCCGGTGAGCTCGACCTGGCCGGTGCGCGGCGTGACGTCGGGCGCGTCCCGCCCGAGCCACTTCGTGATCGCGTGCGCCTGCGGTGACGTCTCCGCCACGGCACGGGGTACGCCGGCCTCGATCTGCTGCTGGGCGGCGGAGTCGTCGACGGTGACCTGTACGGCGGGGCCGCCGTCGGGCAGCCAGTAGACGCGGGAGTCGCCGATGTTGGCGTGCGTGAGCAGGCCGCCCTCGACCACCGCGACGGTGAAGGTCGCCGAGGCGGGGTTCGTCGAGGCCGGGTCGGTGACCGCCACGACCGCGTCGTTCGCGGCGGTGGCCGCGTCGCCGAGCACCTTGGCGACCGCGCTGGTCCGGCTGGCGGGCGTGCCCATCCCGTGCGGCAGCGGCGTGCGCAGCACCTCGCGGGCCGCCTTGGCGCCGGCGAGCGACGCGACGTCGGAGTCCACCGAGTTCGATACGCCGTCGAGCACGACCAGGACGGCCCGCTCCCCCGCGGTCTCCGAGGCGAGCAGCGCCATCGCGTCCTCGTTGCGGTGGTGGACGATCCCGCGGTCGCAGACCCCGGCGACCCACGCCGCCGGCGTGTCGCGGAAGTGGTCGCGCTCGGTGGGCGCCTTGGCACCACAGTTCTCGCAGTAGCCGTCCGGACCGACGGTGCTGCCGCAGGTCAGGCACGGCCGCGGGCCGGGGTCGGTGACCTGGTCGGTCACCTTGCGATGGGTCGGGGCGCTGATCGGGCTGAGGTCGTCGACAGGTGCCGTGGCGGCCGGCACGTGCAGCTCGCCGCCGAGCGACTGGCCGCAACTCTCGCAGAACCTCGATCCTGCCGCCGCCGAGGTGCCGCACGACGGGCAGGTACTGGTGTCGGTCATGTCAGTGTCCAGCTCCGAACTGCGTTTGCCTGGTTGACGAGCCCGACCCGGGTCTCGAGGAGCGGGGCGTCGCGGGCCAGCGCGCGGTAGGCCTTCTCGAGGCCGTCGCGCAGGCCGACCTCGGTGGCCGGGTAGCTACCGACCGTAAGGTCGGTGCGGCCTTTGCTGCTACCGGCCCCGCTGGTGTTCGCCAAAGCGTCGAGCGCCTGGGTGAGGATCCGCACCGTGTAGCGCTGCCGGGCCGTGGCGTCCATCGAGACCGACTCGATGCTGCGCATCGCCTGGTCGAGCACGGCGACGTCGTTGCCGCCGCCGGCGAGCAGCACCTCGGCGCGCAGCTGCCGGCTCTCCGGGTAGCCACGGCTGGTGGACGGCACCATGTCGAGCGCGGCGACCGCGCCCGGGGTGTCCTGGCGGTCGGCGCGCACCCGGGCCAGGCCGAACGCAGCGGGGGCGACGTACGTCGCGTCGGTGGCGGCGCAGGTCGTGTACAGCCCGGCGGCGACCTCGGGCAATCCGCCCTTCTCGCAGGCGATCGCCAGCGCCAGCTTGGGCGCGAGCTCGCCCGGCACCTGCTGGTAGACCGCGTTGAACGCCGACTGCGCCGCGGCCCAGTCCTGCTCGTGCATCGCCGCGAGCCCGTCGACCCACAGCGCCCGCCAGTCCCACGGGTCCTGGGCGAGCAGCTCGTCGGCGTAGGAGTGGGCCTGGGCGGCGTCCGGCAGCTCGAGGGCAGCGAAGGCGCGGGCGAGCAGCACCTCGGCCGAGGACTCCGGCGCGGCCTGGAGGTCCGTGAGCCGCTGGGCCGGGTCGTCGCTGCCGACGCTGGACAGCCACGCGTGCTGGGGGTCGGTGGTGTCCGGCCGGAGGTCGGGCAGCTCCATCCAGGAGAGCACCGACGCGGACGACGACGGCGCCTCGAAGAGCACCGACGCCGCGGATGTGAGCGCGGTGCCGGACGTGCGGGCGGCGACCACCTCGCGCAGCACGCCGAGCAGCTGACCGCGCAGCTCGTCGGCCGAGGCGAACCGGTCGGCCGGGTCGGTGGCGCAGCACTTGGCGATCAGCTGGAACAGCGAGTCGTGCTGGGCGAACAGCGGCGTCGACTCCTGCGGCGGCAGCGTGTTCAGGTAGGAGCCCTGGTAGCCGCGGAACTCCATGCACAGCACGACCAGGGTGCGACCGATCGTGTAGATGTCGCTGGCCACGCTCGGCCCGACCTCGGCGACCTCGGGCGCCTGGTAGCCGACGGTGCCGTAGATCGCGGACTCCTGGTCGTCGATGCGACGTACGCCGCCGAGGTCGATCAGCTTGATCGCGTCGCCGACCTGGATCAGGTTGTCGGGCTTGAAGTCGCAGTAGACGAGGCCGAGGTCGTGCAGGTACTGGAACGCGGGCAGCACCTCGAGCACGAACGCCAGCGCCTGGTCGACCGGGAGCGGGTCGTACGCCCCGTTGTTGGCGGCCATCCGCTGCTTGAGCGTCTGCTTGAGCGACTTCCCGCCGACGTACTCCATGACGATGTAGCCGGCGCCCTCGTGGGTCACGAAGTTGTAGATCTCGACGATCAGGGGGTGCTCGACCTGGGCGAGGAACTGCTGCTCGGCGATGGCCGCGGCGAGCGCGTCCGGGTCGCCGGAGTTGAGCAGGCCCTTGAGCACGACCCAGCGGTCGGAGACGTTGCGGTCCTTCGCCAGGTAGATCCAGCCGAGGCCGCCGTGCGCGATCGCGCCGGCCACCTCGTACTGGCCGCCGACGAGGTCGCCGGGCCCGAGCTTGGGGGTGAACGAGAACTCCTGGCCGCACTGGGGGCAGAAGCCCTCGGTGCGTCCCGGGCGGCCCTCGATGCTGCGGCCGATCGCGGTGCCGCACTTGGAGCAGGTGCGCTTGTCCTCGGGGACCTTCGGGTCCGGGTTGATCGCCTTGCTGGCATCGACCGCCGGTGCGGGAGGTACGACGGTCAGCCCGGCGCCGAGCCGGGCCGCGCGGACCCGCTGCGAACCCGAGCGGGTCCGGTGGGTCGAGGTGGTGCCGGTCGACTGGGCGAGGCGAGAGCCGATCGCCGCCGACTGCACGCGGCTGGCGGCCATGGTCGCGACGGACACGCCGCCGGACAGCGGCTGGGACTCGCCGGCCACCGAGGGCGCGCTGGCTCCGGGCGAGCCGCACACGTCGCAGTAGCCGTCCAGGATCGAGCCGGAGCAGCCGGGCTGGGTGCACTTCGCGCCATCTGAAGCGGGGACCGGCGACTCCGTCGCCGCTCCCTCACTGTTGACGGCGGCCATCCCGCAGACGTCGCAGTACCCGTCGGCGATGGTGCCGCTGCAGCCGGGCTGGGCGCACTTCATGCGGACTCCTTCGAGTGGTCGAGCCAGCTCTGGTAGGTGCCGACCAGCTGGCGACAGACCGCCATCGGCGCGGGCTCGCGGGCCAGCACCTCGCGCGCCCGGCGCTCGCTCTCGGCGAGGTCGGGGCGGTCCGCGATGCCCAGCGACCTGGCCTTGGCAACGTACGCGTCGAGCAGGTCGGTGAGCTGGGTCCGCTCGGCGAGGGCACCGGCGTACTTCTGCTCGGCGAGCGTGAGCGCCTCCCCTACCCGGCGGAGGCGCTGGACGTACGCGGCCAGCGGCTCGGGCGTGTTCGGGATCGGGCCGAGTGCCTCGACGTCGGGTACGGCGTAGCGCGGCGACGGGTCGACGGTCCGCACGCAGGTCGCCGCCAGCGTGCGGAGCGCCTCGGCGCGCGCCGCCAGGTCGGAGCGCAGCTCGCGCGCGGTCTCGAGCTGGTCGCGGGCCTCGCGGCGGCGCGCGTTGCCGACGATCAGGTCACGCTCGAACGTCGCGGCGTCGCTCTGCAGCGGCCCCAGGAGACCGCCGACGTCGGCGCCGCGCTGGGCCCGGTCGGCCACCTCGGCCAGCCGCTGCATCAGCGCCGCGAGCCGGTCGACGGCGGCGTCGCGCGCGAGCGCCGGCTCGAGGCCGACCTGGTCGCGCACCCGCTCGAGCTGGGCCCGCAGGTCCTTGATCCGCGCGGCGTCCGCGTCGGCGCCGGGCATCAGCGAGAGCGTGGCGCGAAGCTGCCCGGCCAGCGCGTCGGAGAGCCGGCAGGCCTCGGGCAGCGAGACGGCCGGCGCACCGGGCGCACCGTCGAGCCGGCCCCAGACCAGGCTGGTGATCCGGGTCCGCTCGGTCTCGCCGACCCGGCCGCCGTCCCACGTCGCCCACATCAGCTGCCAGCGGTCGGCGACCGACTTCCACAGCGACAGCGACAGCGCCATGTCGGACGCGACCTCGTCGCCGCGGTTGGCCGCGAGCGCGGCGGCGTCGAGCTCGTCCAGCTCGATGCGACGCGCACGCACCCAGTCGTCCAGCGCGCCCAGGTACTCCTGGAGCACGACCGGCTCGGGTGCGGTGCCGAGCGCGCCTGGCGGAGCGGGGGCTGTGTTCATCGGGGGCTCATCGGCCGTAGATCGGGGTCGGCTGGGTGGCGGGCGCCTTGAGCGAGGGCTGCAGCCACTTCTTGTACGACGCCTGCCAGGAGCCGTCCGCGTTCATCTGCTCCAGCACGCCGTTGATGAACCGCACCAGGTCGACGTTGTCGGCGTTGACCCCGATCCCGTACGGCTCGTCGGTCAGCGCCTCGCCGGTGAGGACCTCCGCATAGGGGTCCTGCGCAGCGAGGCCGGCGAGCACGGTGTCGTCGCCGGTGATCGCGTCGGTCTCGCCGTTCTGGAACTTCAGCAGGCAGCCGGTGTGGTTGCCCGCCGAGACCGGGATGGCCTCGGGCGCGATCTCCTGGATGTTGTCGAGGCTGGTGGTGCCGGTCGGGGCGCAGGCGCGCTTGCCGGACAGGTCCTCGACCCGGTCGATGCCGGAGTCCTTCGCGACCAGGATCTTCTGGCCGGAGTGGAAGTACTCCGCCGAGAACGCGATGTCATTCCAGCGGGTGCAGCTGATCGTCATGTTGCGCGCGACGATGTCGATCTCGCCGGACTGGAGCAGCGGGATCCGGTCGGCCGCGGAGATGACGCGCAGCTGGACGTGCCCGGTCGCCGTACCGAAGATCGCGGCCGCGATCTGGTTGACCATGTCGATGTCGAAGCCCTCGACCACGCCGGTGAACGGGTTGCGCGACCCGAGCAGGTAGCTGTCACCGGAGACGCCGGCGACCAGGAAGCCGTTGTCGCGGATCTCGGCCATTTTCGAGCCGGCCGGTATGTCTCCGGTATCCCCAGGGAACGGCGCGTAGGAGCGGGTCGGGTCGCCGGTGTCGGTGCACTCCGCCGCCGCGGCCGGTGGGGCGGCCTCGGGTACGACGGCCGCGGGGATCGGGGTGTCGGAGTAGCCGCACCCGGCCAGCACGAGCGCGGTGGCGACGACGAGCATCCGGAGCTTCATGCGTACTCCTTGCGTCGCTGTCCGATGCCCCAGACGGCCAGGTAGGCCGCGGACAGGCTGAGCAGCAGGGTCACGATCCCGAGCACGAGAATGCCGGTGTTGCCGTCGCGCAGGGCGTCGGTCGTCTGGGCGCCGGACTCGGCGACGATCTCCTGCGACCGGGCGTCGAACGCGTCCAGCGCGGCGGTCGACCCGCCTGCGTCGGTCGTGGTCGAGAGCGCGACCGCCTCGTCGTACTGCCCGTCTGTGTCGAGGTCAACGATCTCCTCGTGGACCGCGACGTAGTCGGCCCACAGCCCGGTGGTCTCGGCGGATGCGTTCTCCTGCACGGTGTCGGAAGCGACCGCCCACCGGTCCTCGTAGACCTGGCCGGACCCGCGGGAGATCAGCCGGAGGCTCTCGTTGGCCTTGGCGTCGTTGCCGGCGGTCCGCGCGGTGGACTCACGGAACGACGTGTCGTAGCTGCCCGTCCGCAGGTCGCTGTTGTTGTTGGCCTGGACCGAGGCGACGACGGAGGCCACGATCGTGAGCGCCGCGACCGTGATGAACGCGGCCGCGATGCCGACGTTGAACCGGCGGTGGAACCGGGCGGCCAGCTTGCGGTTGACCCACCAGAGCACGCCGAGCGCGGCCAGCCCCGGAAGCAGGATCAGGAACGGGTGCTGGGCGCCGAGCTCGTCCTCGGCGCGCTCGGCGTTCGCCGCGACCAGGGCCTGGGCGATCGGGATCGCGGAGCCCTCGACGGCGGTGTCGCGCAGCCCGGTCGAGGCGGTGCGGAGGTACTCGGCGCCGACCGGGAACCCCTGCCGGTTGTTGGCCCGGGCCTGCGCGATCGTCGCGTTGTAGTCGGTGACGGCGGCGCTCAGATCGGCCAGCGCGGCGCGGTCGGCCGGCTGCGCCTCGGCCGCCTCGGTGATCTGGCGGGTGACCGTCTCGATCGCCTCGTCGTACGCCGCGCGCTGCTCGGGCGGCTCCAGGCCACCGGTCAGGAACGCGGTCGTGGCGAGGGCGTCGGCGCGGAACAGCGTGGACTGGATGTTCTGCACCCGGACCAGCTGCTCGGTGTTGTCGGCGGCCGCGCGGTTGGCGTTCCACGACAGCACCTGGAGGCCGGCGGTCAGCGTCGCGAACACCAGGCAGGCCAGCACCGCGAAGAGCTGCCAGCGGTTGAGCAGCTTGGGCACGTCCTCGCTGTGCGCCGGCTTGGCCTGTGGCGCGGCGGGCGCGGGCGCCGCCTGCGTCTGCGTCATCACGCCTCCACTTCAACCGGGTCGAGATCCTCGGTGAGGATCGTGCGCAGCTGCTCGAGCGTCGGGGTCTCGACGTCGCGCAACCGCCAGGCGTGGCGGCCGATCGCGGCCTCGAGCAGGTTGCGCACGTAGCGAGCATTGCCGAAGGTCGGCCCCCGCGTCACGGTGCTGAGGATCTCGCGGAGCCGCGCGACCACGTCCTCGCTCACGTCGTACTCCGCGGCGGACGCCATCACCTCGAAGATCGAGGCCAGCTCGTCGTCGGTGTAGTCGACGAACTCGATAGTGGTGCGGAAGCGGCTCTCGAGGCCGGGGTTCTGCGCGATGAAGACCTGCATCGGGAGCGGGTAGCCGGCGACGATGACCACCAGGTCGTCGCGCTTGTCCTCCATCTCCTTGACCAGGGTGTCGATCGCCTCGGTGCCGTACTGGTCGCCGGAGAGCGAGTAGGCCTCGTCGATGAACAGCACCCCGCCCTCGGCGGACTTCACGACCTCGGCGGTCTTCATCGCGGTCTGGCCGAGGAAGCCGGCGACCAGCTCGGAGCGGTCCACCTCGATCAGCTGGCCCTTCGAGAGCAGGCCGAGCGCCCGGTAGATCCCGGCGACCAGCCGGGCGACGGTCGTCTTGCCGGTGCCCGGGTTGCCGTTGAAGATCATGTGCCGGGTGATCGTCGGCGCCTTCAGCCCGGCCTCGGCGCGCAGCCCCTCGACGCGGAGCACCGCGGCCTGGCGGTGGATCTCCGCCTTCACCTCGGTGAGGCCGACGAGGGCGTCGAGCTCGGCGAGCAGCTCCTCGACGGTCTTCGGGTCGGGCTCGGGCTCCTTGGGCTCCGCCGGTGTCTCGGCCGGCGGCGCCGGCGCGCCGTGGACCGGCTGCAACGGCTGCGGCGCGGGCGCCTCGATGAGTTGGGCGGCGGCCGCCATCGTCGCGTTGCCGACGGTGCGCGGGGTCGCCTCGCCGAGCATGCTCCCGGCGAGCGCCACGTCGGCGAGGGCCTGGGCGTACGCCGGCGCGTGCGCCGACCCGGCCAGCGCGAGGCTGGTCACCGTGGGCGTCGGTGCGGAGCGGTAGCGGCGGCCCTTGG